>CAWELF010000001.1:0-4383817 GCA_963809855.1 uncultured Bacteroidales bacterium
GGAACAGCGACATTACTAACCGCACAGTATTCTGAAAATTTATAGCTTGGTGGAGAAACTAAGCATATGACTTGTGAATATGAACCAATTATTTTCGCTAGATCGCTGGCAGTTTTGATAGTTACTGCTGTGCTGAGTGTGTCATGTGGCGGCGGTAGCTCCAGCCAACCTCCAAGCCAAAACATAATTGGTGCGAATGTTATCGGGTTGCTCGCAGGGAAATCAGTAGTTCTACAAAACAACGGTAGTGACTATCTGACTGTCTCTGCCAATGGCACCTTTGACTTCAACAAGACTTATTCAATTGGCTCATCGTATGGGATTCAGGTATCAAGTCAACCTGTTGGAGAGACCTGTACTGTCATCTCGAACGCTAGCGGCGTCATCCAAAATGCCGCGACCTTAATTGGTGTCAGCTGCGTTCTCGATTCAGTCAGCGGCACGTTGATTCCTATTCCTGTTGCAACAGGAAATGTTGTGCCAATCTTGCTTGACGCCGGCCCCGTACCTGGTAGTGCACAAATAAATATCGCGTACGTTTCTGTAACGATTTGTTCTCCAGGTACCTCTGGAGCAACGCTTGCGTGTCAGACTATTGATCACGTAGCGCTCGATACAGGGTCATCCGGATTGCGCCTGCTTAAGTCGGTATTATTTTCCAATTTGAATTTGCCTCCAGTTAACAATGTTAGTAGTCAGCCTATTGGCGAGTGCTTGCCTTTTGGAACTGGAACCACTTGGGGGGCGGTACGTCTTGCTGATATCTATCTCGGAGGAGAGATTGCCACGTCTGTTCCATTTCAGGACATCGGTGATCAACCAGGAGGCATCACTACCGTGCCCACAGATTGCTCGAACACAGGTGCCATTGAAACCACTCAGGACCTTCTTGGTGCTAATGGAATTCTGGGTGTCGGCCTTTTTCCCTATGACTGCGATCTCTGTCTCTCGCAGCCTATACCCGCCGCCTATTACTCCTGCAGCGTAGTAATTGCGCCAATATGCAGGGTGATCTCCTCCAGGCAGTGAAGTCCGGTAACGCAATACACAAGATAATGCGGCGTGCTGGTTCGACTTCCTGCGGTTGCTGCTTCTGGCGTTACCACGCTAGCGGGTTCGCTTATTTTTGGAATAGGTACACAGTCGAATAATGCGTTGGGGCGGTGCAACCGTCTATGCAACCGATGTATACGGCAATTTCAATACCATATACAAAGGGATAAGTATGCCTGGCAGCTTTATCGATAGTGGCTCGAACGGCCTATTTTTCAATGACGCGAGTATTTCATTATGTGCGATCAACACTTGGGCATATTGCCCTTCACCATCTCCAGTTGCGTTGAGTGCGACCAATATTTCAGCAACCGGGGTATCCAGTGGTGCGTTGGGTTTCAGTATCGTGGGCCTCGATCTACTATCAACGAACGTTGTAGCGGCCAATATTGGTGGCCCGGCAGTCGGATATTTTGATTGGGGACTATCCTTCTTTTTTGGAAGGCCGATATCGGTTGCGATCTCTGGAGCAAGTACGCCAGGAGGCTTGGGCCCTTATTTTGCCTATTGATACGGGAGATTACGGCGACGACTGTAGATATATTGAGGCAGCTGAAATTCAACGTATGCGGAATCCACGATTTCAAATATTCGATGACACATTATTTTCAAGTGCAAATTGCAATATGACTAGAAAACTGGTTTCCAAAGATGCAAACTTTTTCCCGCTCGTGCTGGCAATCGTGGTTGCAATAGGATACACCGCCCCAGCCAATGCGGTACTGGGTGGCGATGCAGGAAGCGTTGAAACGGATCGACTGCAGATGAAAGCAATCCTATCACCTCGCCAGACGCCTTCACCCAATGGCACTTATTCTGTGAATGAAGCGATATTGCCTACTGGTACACGCATACAGCAATATGTATCCAAGGCGGGAAAAGTATTCGCGGTCACATGGAATGGGCCTTTCATGCCCGATCTTCGACAGTTGATGGGGAGTTACTTCGATACAATGATTGCCGATCAGACGGGGAGAGTCACGCCGGTCAACGTACCTACAGTCAGCATGAACAAAACTTGGTGATTGAATCCGGGGGGCGTCCACGCCACTTTGTGGGTCGCGCTTATTTGTTAAATGAGTTTCCTGCGGGTGTTTCTGAGAATGACATAAAACAATAGCGCTTCATTGAGGATTGGGTAGCCTGCTTCTACATGGAACCAGCAGCACAAATCTCAGTTGAGGTGTCTCCGTTAGTAGATCCTTGGGCAGATTCGCAGGTGAGCGCATGCCATGACTTGCAGTCATGCAATCTTCGTCTTAAAGTCATTAATCGGATTGAATCAACAATATTGAAGGAGCATTAACTTGGCAAATGTCGCATCTGTAATAAAAGACGAAATTATCCGATTGGCGCGGAAAAAACTTCGAAGCGAGACCGAGAAACTTCAAGAAGGCGTCGGCCCAATACAGATCAGAAATCGCCGCATTGAAACGGCGTTCAGTGGAACTTGAAAAGAAAGTATCTCGTCTTGAAAAGTGTGCCACGAAGAACGTTGAGGTTAAAACGGAACCAGAAGTAGCAACTAAGGCAAGGTTTACTGCTAAAGGATTTAAAACGCTTAGGCAGCGACTGGGTTTGACCGCTGAGGTAATGGCGACACTGCTCGGAGTATCGGCGCAAACCATTTACAACTGGGAAGCCGGCAATTCCAGTCCGCGTGAACAGCAAATGGTCAGGATCGTAATGTTGCGTGGGATGGGTAAACGAGAAGTTGATGCCATCCTGCAAGATCGTGCACGGTAAGTCCTTATCAGCTTTGTCCGGTTTGTGCATGCAGTAGAGCAGACCTCCAGAGGTTTAACATCGAGGGGCGGGTATGGGTCGTTATGCATAGTACCCAATTATGAATAGTATTCATGCCGCTTGAACTAACAGTCCTTATGGATGCAGGCTTTTTGGCAGATTCATTATTTGAAGAGTTCACATAATTCGAAACGATTATCGAGTTGACTATGACACTACATTAAGACTGTTATGGCCTCATTGCCTCACGTTACCCATATACAGCGGGAGTCAGGAAGTAGGATGCCTTGCTATTGTGCTCCAACCTTGCTGTTAGCATTTTTTAAAATGCTGCAAATTATGAATAGCGCAAAATACGCATGTGCCTGTGTTCACGGGCATTAGGAAAGGGTTTTATCCAGCAGCTATTCATAATTGGGTACTATGCATAACGAGACTTATGTATAGCTATTCATAAGGGTCGATTGGGTGAGTTCACCTACGTCTGCAATCGGGCAGCTCAATTTTTTTGGCGCCAATGACCGGTCTGCGGCAGGCAGTTCGTAATGATGAGTGCACACAACGTGCCATCAGCGGAACTTCGAATTGAAAAAATGGGTGTCCGCTCCCGGCAACATTGATGCCGTCGAAATTGCGGGACAATCCGAAAATTGTTGGCCAAGAACTCTTTCAGAGTTGCTAGGCGCGCAAGCCTAAGGACGATTATTTAGTGTTGAACGAGCACATAGCGCATGTTTTCCATAGTTGGCGAACAGGGCACATGAATTACAATTGCGTCACTATAATAATTTTCTCACCTAAATGAAGAATCCCACTCGCCTATTTGTCGGCCGATCATACAGACTCATTGGTTTGTTGATAATTAGCTGGAGCATTATCGCCTGGTTCAGTTTGGACTATTACTACAGCCGTGTCGCCAACGAACTATATCAACGTGAATTGCAAGTTGCGACAGAGCAGTTGGGAGGCATTTCGCATGATATTTACGCAAATATTCGTGTGCTTAAAGGAGTAGCGCAGGTCGTCGCCGGGGACGAACGGTCAGCTAGGGCAATGCGGCGATTTGGTACCAAGGTGAAAGCTTCTACATTGCCTTATAAGGTGCGTAGCCATCATTGGACTCGGGATTCAGAGTTCGCTCGGCTAAACGAAGATCTGTTTATCGATGCGAAGAATTTGGACGCCGATTTGATCTATGTTGTCAATGCGGCGGGAGACTGCTTTGCAGCTAGCAATTTTCGGACGGGAGAAACAATTGGATCGAACTATGTAGATCGGACCTATTTTGTGCTGGCTCAGGCCGGTAAACCGGGGCATCAGTATGCCATGGGACGGACGACCAATATTCCTGGCCTGTTCTATTCTCATCCTCTCATTGTAGATGGGCACTTTCTGGGTACAGCAGTTGTAAAGCGGGATATCGCAAAGCTGTCTGATTGGACAAATCAGGCGAACGCGTTCGTGTCAGACGTAAATGGGGTCATTGTACTTGCACGAGACAAGCGATTGGAGTTGCGGACTTTACCTACGGCTGCGAAGTTAACTGCCGAACAAAATCGGCTTCAATATAAGCGGGAAATACTGGAACCCGTGAGTATCACGGCATGGGGCGACTCGCATTTCCCCGCTGCTGTACGCATCGGCCGAGTTGATATGCCAGCTGTCTTGGTATCCAAGACACTGCCCGAAGATGGCTTAACGATATACGTATCACGTCCTTTGGATGAGCTGATAAGACTTGGAACAGAAAAGTATTGGTTGTTCGGGCTAATGATTGTCGTGGGCAGTATGTTGATTTTTTCAGGTTCGGCCATTGCGGCTTATTGGCGCGAGTCGAAACGGGCCGAGAGCAAGTTACGCATCGCAGCCACAGCTTTCGAATCGCAACAGGGAATGCTGATCACCGATCGCAATAACAGAATACTTCAGGTAAACAAGGCATTAACAGATATTACTGGTTATACCGTAACTCACCTTATAGGCAAGAATCCACGCATATTCAGCTCTAATCGACAAGATCAAGATGTCATTTTTTATGACGAAATGTGGAAGCAAATTAACCAACATGGCTCTTGGGAAGGTGAAATATGGAATAGGCGCGAAAACGGCAACATTTATCCTGCCCTGCTGAGCATTACAGCTGTACGAGCACCTAGCGGCTTGGTTACGAATTATGTGGGAACCTATTACGACATATCCGCAAGTAAAGCTGCGGCCACAAAGATCGAACAACTCGCATTTTACGATCCACTAACGAAACTACCCAATCGGCGATTGCTGATGGATCGACTACAACATGCCTTAGCGTCCGGAGCGCGCAACGGTAATGTAGGTGCGTTGCTATTTATTGATGTGGACAACTTCAAGACGCTCAACGACACGTTGGGACACGACATAGGGGACCTTTTACTTGAACAAGCAGCCAGGCGGCTGGAATCGTGTGTGCGTGAAGCAGATACGGTGGCTCGATTGGGTGGTGATGAATTCGTAGTATTGCTAGAAAATCTCAGCAATGTGCCCATGGAAGCGGCAGGGGAAGCAGGTGCGATAGGTGAAAAAATACTGGGCGCCCTTAACCTTTTATATTCCCTCAATGGCCACGAATATCAAATAACTTCGAGTATAGGAATTGCTCTATTTGAAGATCACCTGTCAGGAACTGACACCTTATTCAAGCAAGCCGACATCGCCATGTACCAGGCGAAGAAATCAGGCCGGAACGCACTTCGCTTTTTCGATCAGCAGATGCAGGAAAATGTTAACAATCGTGCATCTCTCGAAATTGAACTGCGTAAAGCTGTTGCACTCGAGCAATTAGTTTTGCATTACCAAATCCAAATGGATGAATCGAACCTGGCAGTGGGAGCAGAGGTATTGGTTCGTTGGCACCATCCGGAACGGGGCTGGATCTCACCCTCGCAATTTATTCCATTGGCCGAAGAAACAGAAATGATACTTGCCATCGGTAATTGGGTACTAGATGCTACGTGCGCACAGCTCAAAATTTGGCAGCAAAGCCCACATACATGTAATTTAGTTCTGGCGGTCAACGTAAGCGCCAGGCAATTTCGTCAAAGTGGATTCGTCAGCCAGGTGTGTGCGGCCATCAAACACTATGCTATCGATCCCAAACATCTTAAGTTTGAGTTGACGGAAAGCATGCTTCTAGAAAATATTGAAGATACCATTGTGACCATGAAAACTCTGAATGCGATCGGAGTGAAGTTTTCGTTAGATGACTTCGGTACTGGATATTCATCTTTACAATATCTAAAGCGATTGCCACTCAGTCAGATAAAGATTGATCAAACCTTTATCCGAGACTTGGTAGTCGACAGCAATGATCAAGCCATTGTGCGCACGATCATCTCCATGGCTCAGAGTTTTGAAATGGATGTCATTGCCGAGGGTGTAGAAACGGAAGAGCAGCAAGATTTCCTGTTGGCCCACGGATGTAGGCGCTACCAGGGATATTTGTTTGGTAGGCCAGTACCAATAGCAGAGTTTGTTGAATTACTTAACTATCAGGAGCAGAAGGGACGTTTATGCTAATAAAGGCGATCAGGCATAAGTCGGCCCATATCAGCTGATCGAGCGCATCGTTGAAGATCGTATTACTTTAGAAGTCCCTGAAATCTTGGTCCCATACGGCCCCTGCCAACAAGATCTGAGTTTTTCATCGTGAACTATGGTTCCAAAATAACCCTGACGCTGTGATTTACTGCGCTTTTGTCGATATAGCCGATTGCATTCGGGTTTCCACCTAAGGCTTTTCGGACAGCCACGTCGCCTGTTACAAGCATCGGCGGATTGCCTTCTCCAGTGAAAATGATTTTTGCCCAGTAGGCGCTGAGTTGGGCAGAATTCTTATGTGCTACTTTGGAATAAAACTCATCCCTGACTTCGCTGCCTTCAGGCTGGTCGATAGGAATGGCCGTCCCGTCATTTGGAAATCTAACGACTTTTCCTAGAAAGATTCTTGCTATCTGTTCGGTGGTCAAACCGGTAACCGAGCTTTTGGAAGATACAACAACTACCACTTCCGCCTTTGCACTTGTGACAACCGTTAAAGAGATAATGAATAGTATCAACGTCCAACTATATCGAGGTTCCATCGACGATTTCATCTAACTCTACGTGTTTAGAACACAAAGTCGACAACTGCATTAATTACATGGAATGTCGTTCCATAGAGGATGAGATTCGTCGGCACGTTAATGAGGTAGCCATTTGAGTTATCGCTGAGTGTTATTCGATCATACTGAACCTTGAAATCAAAATTCTTCACAAAATCCCAGCGTACACCTACGCTGTTAGTACTCTGTGATCTATTGGCCAGTTGTTGCTCAGACGCTGTTGGTGGTGAAGAATCCAGAATAAGGGAACCGGAGCTATTTTGGCTGTGCGTGAAATACGGCGTAAATTTGTTGATACGGTAACCGGTGCTGACATACATCGCGCTGGATTTATAGGTCGAGCGGCGTTGTATCCACTCTGACATGAGGAACCAGTCGCCTGGATCATAATTGGCACCCACAGAAATATCACTGTCTTGTTTCCATGTCCCTGTCACCTCGGTCAGCGTATTTTCGGTAGCGGACTGGCGCTGTTGGTAGCCAAAATGGAATATAGTCTGGCCATATTCAAGCGTATCGAAAATTCCCAAGATATCTCTTGAGGTCGTTACGGTGGCGGGTCTTTCTGTCGTGTTCTGACCGGATATGACTTTGACGGTGTTTCCCGCTTCACCAATCTCGGAGCGATACTTAATCTCTATTCCATCGCTGCTTGGAACGGACAGTTGTTGATACAGGTCAATTGGTGGATTGACCCATGTATAGCTATAGCCAATATCGCGATTTTCGGAATCCATGAAAGTGGGCAACGCAATGCGTCCGACGCTCACGTGGAGATTCGGAGTGAAAGCATATGTTGCACTGAGCCATTCCACATCTGGCCGGTATGTCCCATCGGACTGATATTCAGAATCAATTTGCAATATGGCCGAGATCTTGGGGGTGAAAGTGGCAGCTACGTGTGCCGTAATCCGAGTGTTGTTGCCGAACGCCCAATCGTTGCTGCGACCCGCACCTTTTGGCATCGTGCTGTCCACGATGTAATCCGCCGAGCCCAGACTTGAATGGGATACCCCCAGGGAACCGAATCCGCCAAATTTGAACATCGGCTGGTCCGTTACTTGGGTGGTTGTGGGAACCTCTGCCTGGTTTGCGCTACCTTTGCCAATATTGGTTGTTTGATTATTGTTCTGGTCTGCTTCTGCAATGGAAGTGCCAACGGTACATAAAAAGAAGGCGGCAAGGCAATATTTTTTCTGCATAAAATTTACCTATCAGACTTATTCGCACGGATACAATTCCATGCCATTCTCAACGCGAATGCTCAAAAATACAATGTGGATATACGTTGCATATTGACTAATCCGGACTAGCGGCAATGCCGAATGGGATGAACGGTTAATTAGATTTTGAACACTCATCAGTCAAAGAACTTCCCTGGACTGAATAGGTTAAGACGTAGTGCCCAATTGTCTTGACGACATATGCCTCTGTTTACGTATGTGAAGGCCCGTGGGCGTCCACTATGTTGAAGCCTGAATGACTCACGTATATCGAGAACAGCATTACGACATCAGGAATCAGTATTCTGATAAATGTCGCCTATTGTGCGATTAAGCCAACAAGTTGATATTTGCGCCGGGTAGCTGACCTTGTAACGTCTGTTGAGCCAGGAAAGCCTGCAAAGCTTGTTGAATTTGCTGAGTTTGATCAGCGACCGTATTCTGTTGTGATGGTTGCGCCTGAGTCACCGGCGGAAATTGCGGGGGTGGTTGCGTCTGTGGCACCTGTTGAGATTGTTGATCCAGCGATGCCTGGGCCAGTAGTGACTGTGCCTGCAATGACTGCTGAGCTTGCTGATCCAGTAGCACCTGTTGGGACTGAAGTGTCTGCTGAACCTGTCTAGTTTGTAGAGCCTGCTGAGCTTGCTGATCCAGCAGTGCCTGTTGAGCCTGAAGTGCCTGCTGAACTTGTTGATCTAGCAGAGCTTGTTGGGCCTGTTGGGCTTGCAGGTACGCTTGGAGTGAATTGGTGCTGGAGCTAATAGCGTTGACAGCCATGATGCCTCCTTGCCGACGAATAAACCCGTCGCCGGATTATCCTACCCCTAGTTCGATTCAATATCAATGCGAGCTGTTGACGGCTTAACAACGGCAGCATTGTCGCTTGGTGGGGAGAGGCGGTAGCGCAATGAGCGACTTCCTGCACGAGATCGTCAAAATTACTGCGTGGATTATTTATCTTGGCGGAGTCATAGGTACAGCTTGCCATCCCCCCGGACACGAAGGTACGTACGGATAATAAGCATTGGCTGCGCGACAGAAATACCAATACTGCCCCGGAGGAGTAGCTACTTCTGGCGCAGGATACGGTTGCACATAGACTGGAACAGGTTGCGCATAATAGGGATAAGGATTAGCTAGATCATAGGCGATTACACCACCTATGAGTACAGGGGCAATCCAACCGCCGCCCCATCCGCCGCCTCGGCCCCATCCACCGCGCTCTCCGCCTCCTCTTCCCCAACCACCGCCATGACCACCTTCTGCGTAAACCGCAGTGGTTGATAGAATCGCGAGAAACGCAACAAGTAATATCTTTTTCATGGTGTTACCTCCACCTAATTTGCACGACTCGCAAACTATGACCGCCTAAGTGAGGCAACGTTCCGTTAACATTGCCGTGAGAATGGGTTAAGCTGAGGCGGAAGAGGAAAAAATAATCGAGCGTCTGAAGGTGAACGGGGAACAGACGTTCGCAGTTAAGACGGTCGTAGGACGTAAACGGCCAATACCCTCGCCGCAGGGGTGTTGTACATTGGAATATTCCTATTACGATAGAAACCAAGTAAGTCCGCTATGTTCTAGCTGGTTCTTGCTCATTTTCTAAGGTTTGATGTTATAGAACCTGGCCCAACAAAGCTCCATTCAGTAATGGCAACAAAACCATCAGAAGCAGCAACGACCATGGACAAGCTACTGGAATGAACGACAGATCCTGGAAGCACGGAATGGCTTTCTGGCCAGCCAATTGCACGATGGATGAATATTGTTGTGTTGTTGATTGTAGCCAGACATTCCAGATTCCCGAATGCGCGAATCTTATTGTCGATCATCTGGATGGTTTGGTTGAAGTCGATCGTTCGATCCTGATCGGACCATCGCTGCCAATAACTCCCAGGCCCTTGCGGTACTGCAGATTGCCATTTTGATTCAAGGTGTACGGCTATTCGCGTAGCTAATCTGGCGGTTGCCATCTGAATCTTCAGGTTCAACGTCTCATGATTTTCATACTGCGTGAGGGCAAATAATTCTGCATCAAGCATATCCCCCTGATCGAATTTGTCGTTTATTCGATGGCAAGTGACACCCCAACTTGAGCGCGCTTCCAGAATGGCTCGTACCGTTGGATACGGCCCCCGCCCCTCAGGGAGTGGAGAGGGATGAAAATTTACGGCATATTTCAAATCTTCAGACCATTCTGGAATCTTCCATTGATAACAAGCAACAATGAGCGTTGAACAGCCACGCGTACCAAGATCGGCCAAATCTTGCTTGTTAATCGGAGAATATTGTATAGCCTGTAAAAGAAAGGAATAAAGAAGAAGAAAGAAGAAAAGAGAAGAAAGGAAAAGAGGGAGAAAAAAAAGAAAAAAAGAGGAAGATAAATCATAGGATAGAAGGAAAGGAGAGAAAGAAAAAGGATGAAAGGAGAAAAAAAAGGAAAAAAAAAATAGAGGAAAAAGGATGAGTGTATGAGAAGATAAAGAAAAGAGTAAAGAAAAGAGATGATAAGGAGATAGATGAAAGTAGGAGTATGATCGAAGAGGGCGAGAATCTGAGCGAACAAAGATTGATCGACTGGTTTCTGATAGGCTAGTCGGGATGACGATCGACAATAACAAGACGGATCTAGTAGGATTGCGATATACGCAGCGACTGTGCGATCGCCTACAAGGGGTGTCGACACGGGAAGCGAGGGCACGGCGAGAACAGTAGGAGTGCGAGCGCACCGCACCGAGAGAAACGCGCGCCATGGTCTACTAGCCCAGGACGGGGGGAAGAACGGCCCCGAGTTCCAATGCCCGCGCAACTACCTGCTTGTTGTCGTACAGCCAGTTTGAAGGTGAAATAAAAAGCTTGTCGAGCTGCCATCCTGCCTTCAGGAAAGATTCCAGAACGCACTGGTAAGCATCATTGGTTGCAATAGCAAATTTAGTTGTCAATTGATCAATTCAACGTCAAATGTCTCGATAGCGGATTCGTAGTCCAGATTGTCTTTAGGGTCACTTCAAGACTTCAGTTCTTAAGCAAGGTGAAATCGTAATTCGAAATGTAGCGGAGTCAGGTAACGGGAGTGTGTTCGGCGGGTAATAGATTGAAGACAGTTTGTAACCGAATTGGTACCAAATTGTTTAGTAATTGTCCGGATGAAATTTTTCTTCGAAGAGTATTGCACGTATGTAATACGATGATTTATTGATATATTCCATAGCTCTAAAACTTGACTTTGTTACCTCGCTGATACTTCCCGAATTAGGCCAGTTTTCTCCCTCTGTTTGTCGTTTAGGTTGCTTGCGATTTGCCGAATATGCGTTCAATGAGATAACAACCTCGTTCAATCCCAATTTCAATTCATTCAGGAGACATCATGAGCTCAATAAACGGCGTATCTAATTCAAGTTATTTGTCCTGGTTGCAACAAACATCCAATTCGTCCAACTCAACACAGACAGTTGGGGGCGCAGATTCTGACGGTGATAATGATGGAAGTGGCGGCACAGGTAAGACGGGTGGTGCGAGCCAATCAAGTTTCCTGAATACGATTGTGCAGGCACTTGAGCAAAGCTTGTCGAGCACTTCAGCTTCGTCTTCCTCCACATCGTCGGCAAGTTCAACGCCGTCAACCAGCTCTACGACGGCTTCGAATTCCACCCAAGGTTCAGACGCTGCGCTGCAAACATTTCTGCAAAATCTATTTGCCTCCCTAGGTCAGACTAATGGAGCATCGACAACTGGAAGCTCATCAAGTACAACAGCCGCCAATTCCAATGGCAGCATTTCTGCTTCAGGAGCTGTTCATGGTCATCATGGTCACCATGGAGGTGGCGCAGAGATGACAGCCGGTATTCAAAACTTGCTCCAGCAATTAAGCGCAAGTAGCCAAAGCACTTCGTCCGGCAGTAATAGCAACAGTAGTAATAGCAGCAGTGGCTCAAGTGCAATTAGTAGCCTGAATTCCAGCTTCCAGAACTTGATAAGTTCGTTGGACTCCGCCCAAGGACAAAGTGCAGCTGCAGCCAACGCACCAACATTGCAAACTTTTTTGCAAAACTTGATGCAGAATATTGGAACTGTACAAGCTACAAGTGGATCAACAATCAGTACTCGCGCTTGATTTAATTTGCATTCAATGGGGGGCCAGCGCCCCCAACGTTTTTCAATGGTTGCTAATTTGAATAACACTTCAGAATCGAATTCCGCGCAACCTGATTGCAGCACCTGCACGCACTTCTTTATTACTCATGAAGTCAATTTCAGATATGGCTGCCATGCCCTTGGTTTCAAGAGTCAGAGAAAGCCGATAATTGAAGTTCTGGAAACTTCTGGGCACAGATGCCACTACTACCAGGAGAAAAAGGTGGATTGGGAGGGGCGCAAAAGGTAATTGAAATGACTACTCGCGGCTTGGATTACAACTATTTGATACCCGCCCAAGGTGTAGACAGGTAAAGAGCGTGATGAAGCGGATATGGAAAACTCAGAGCCTTGACGATTACAATGAACCCATAGTATTCGTTATGGCGTTTTGAGACGCAGTAATCGCGCTCTGGATTGTCTGTGTCGTGGAGCTACTTGACCCCGCTGCCGGGTACACCGAATTCAACAGAGATAACAGGTCTGAACTGCTTGAAGAGGTTGTGGATGAACCGGTTGATCCAAGCAGAGCTGAAATTCCTGAGTTACTGGTATCTGTTGTGCTACCAGAGAACAACTGACCTATTGTATTGGCAACGTTGGCATCAATGGCTTGCACCAGTTGTTCAGCTTGGGCTTGCGTCAGCTTTCCCGTCGAACTGTACGTCACAGGCGTTGAAGCATTGCTGCCCAACGTGACAGTCGTATTGCTGGATCCGGCAAGACTTTGTAAGAGTGAATATCCCAATGCATTTGCGGATTGAGTCGAACCACTAGTCGACGTAGAAGAAGCTGAACTTTGATTCAACTGGCTCATTGTATCTTGCAGAATAGTAGACGCTAAGCTGGAAATTGTCGTCATGGCCGACCTCTATAGATATGGAATTATCTGCTGTCGAGACTGTATCGGCAGTACCGTTGAATACTTTAGGGAAAAGTTCGAAGAATATCCTGAACACGAAAATAGCATTAGAAATCGCGTTGCTATGAAACGAAGCCGCCTTGGCTGTTACAAAATCGATACAAAATTTCACTAAACCCATCTGGCGTTTTGCCGTTACAGCCTCCAAGACGAGAGTTAATCGTCAATTTACCTAATTATTGGAGACTGCCATGAGTTCAATCGGAAATATCAGCGGATCTAGCAATCTGTCTTGGTTACAACAAATAGCCTCTGCATCCACCCAGTCAAATTCATCCCAGGTTGGCGCAGCAGACTCGGATGGGGACAATGACGGAAGCGGCGGCGCTGGACAGGCTGGTAAGTTGTCCAATCTGGTGCAGTCTATATTGCAAGCATTGAACCAAAGCGTTACTGGCAGTTCAGCAACGTCGTCGACCACGGCTTCAACCAGTTCAACTTCGTCGACCAGTTCAACCCAGAGTCTTCAGTCTGCCTTACATGCGTTCATGCACAGTCTTTTTGCAGCAATTCATCAAGCCAGCGGACAGAGCAATGGAACTTCGTCAGGCAACACTGGAAGTGATTCTGACGGAGACAGCGATGGAAGCACGGGGACTTCTGGAGCCAGTAGCACCGGAAGTTCAAAATTGGCAGCAGGCATTCAAAACCTCCTGCAGCAACTAACATCTGGAAGCCAAAGCACGACTTCAACGGGAACAAGTTCGAATCCGCTGAATGATTTGACCACAAGTTTTCAAAATCTGATTACTGCGTTAAATACAGCTCAGGGACAGAATACCTCTACAGCAACTACCGCGACGACGCCCACACTGCAATCATTCCTGCAGAATCTGCTGCAAGATCTAAGCAATGGGCAGAATATTTCCGGGGCAATTGTGAATACCCAAGCCTGATATTCAGTCGGCTTCGATTGTCTTTTGATGAGGTTTGCCATTAAGTTAAAACTAGATCGCTTTAGCCGAATTTGAGAAGGATTGAAAGATATGGACATATCTTCAATTTCCACCACGTCAGTCGCAACTGGGGTTGACCAGGGCTCATTGAATAGCAATGGAGCAGCTGGTTCAACTCGACCCGATGGATCGCGGGCTGTGGGCGTCCCCGCGAACGCCCAAAATCCATCGCCCGAACAAATTGCGCAAGCAGTCAAACAAATAAATGAAGGATTAAGTCAATACAACCAAAATCTCTCTGCTATAAACGAGAGAGACCCAACGACAGGAATCGATGTTGTGAAATTTGTAGACCAAGATTCTGGCAAAACAATTAGTCAGTATCCTTCCAAGGCTGCGATTGCCATTGCACAATCCATACAAGACTTCACAAGTACAAAGGGGCAGTTGTTTAGCACTAAAGCATAAACACACTGTCGGCTTTAGGGCGGTGAGTATCAAGGGGTGAAAGGCTGGTCGGTGCCATCAGCCGTCGCTCGATGGCGCTGCTGGGGACGCTCAGTGTTCGACCATTGCCGACGTTGTGAGGCTCAATGCGCCATATGGCGGCAAAGCGTCAATTGGAAGACCTTGGTGAACTCAATGTATCAAACGGCAAGCACTTCCCCTTACGACTTCAAACCGCTTCCCCATCCTGCGCAAGACGTGCAATATCCCTAGGTTCCAACACCAGCCGGCCGGATCCGCGACGGGCGGCGTTGAGCATTGCCTGACCAACTTCTTCCGTGGTTACCACAAGGTTGGGAAATAGCCTTCTCATCAATGGCAGCAGTAGCCTTGTCAATTTGTAGAAGCGTCGATAGCTAGGCGTTTTCGATTGGATTCCATGCAAGGGCTGGATGACGGCCGGTCGGAACAGATAGACACCGGCGAAGGGTAGTGCCTTCAGGGCATTTTCAGTCCGCCCCTTGACCCGCGCCCACATGCTGCGACCGAGCTCGGTGCTGTCGGTGCCGGCACCAGACACATAGATGAACGTCATCGCTGGATTGATCCGGGCCAGCACGGTGGCAACAGCCAGCGTGAGGTCATAGGTGAGGTGCCGATAGGCCGCCTCGCTCATTCCGGACGAGGACACGCCCAGGCAGAAGAAACAGGCGTCGATGCCTCGCAACTCGGGCTCCAGTCGGGTCAAATCGAATAAGTCGCCCTGAACGAGCTGTCGCAGTTTGGGGAACTCCGTTTCGATTTTCGACCGCCCCAACACAATCACTTCAGCTACATCCGGCGCACAAAGGCACTCATGGAGTACACCCTGTCCAACCATCCCCGACGCACCAACGATCAACACTCTCATTGCAAGCTCCTCAGGTTTTGTTGCATGGCACGCCAAGCGTAATGTGGCCAGCAACTACTTTATTATCCGCATTGCGGCTAGTACCGGACGTTGAGATGCTTCTGCCTGAACGATGGCAATGGCCGAGGTCAAAGCGGAAGAATCAAGGAATGGTGATCCGACCGCTTTAGTCGCCACACCGGAAATCTTTGGTGCCAAGCAAGCGGGCGGCAACCGCACTGGGCGGCGCTACCCAATAATTGCTTTGGGTTCCAGATATGCCTCCAATCCAAACACACCAAACTCCCGCCCGTAACCCGACTGCTTGAAGCCACCGAACGGGGCTAATGGGTCATGGAACTCGCCATTAATGCACACGCGGCCAGCATCAAGCTGGTTAGCGATGCGGTATGCGCGAGCTTTGTCGCCCGCGGTGATGTAGGCGGCCAAGCCATAGGGGCTGTCGTTGGCGATCGCAATCGCATCGGCTTCGTCTTTATACGGGATGATTGACAGCACGGGGCCAAAAATCTCCTCTTGCGCAATGCGCATGGAGTTCTTCACGTTGGTAAATATGGTGGCGTGGACGAAGTTGCCCGCCTCCAGACCTGCCGGCTTTCCCGTGCCACCAGTGAGCAAAGTAGCGCCTTCTTCGATGCCGATACGGATGTAGTCCTGCACGCGCTCGAATTGCTTCTGGTTGACCATGGGGCCAATGGTGGTGTCCGCATTCTTCGGGTTGCCGACTTTCACCTTGCCGGCAACGGCGGCCTTGGCGAGTTCGTTAACTTCCCCCAGACGACTTTCGGGCACCAGCAGACGCGTGGCAGCCACGCAAGCTTGCCCGCTGTTGATGTAGGCAGCAAAAATGGCCTGCGGAATGGCGCTGGCGAAATCGGCATCATCCAGGATTATGTTGGGCGATTTGCCGCCCAGTTCCAGCGTCACACGCTTCATGCTGTCCACGGCGCCCTTGGCGATGAGCTTGCCCACCCCGGTGGATCCGGTAAAGGTGATCTTGTTGATGCCAGGATTGCGCGTCATTTCCGCGCCCACCACATCGCCAGTACCGTTGACGAAATTCACCACACCCTTAGGCAGTCCCGCTTCGTGAAAGCATTCCATCATCAGTTGTGTTTGCTGTGCACTGAGCTCACTGGGTTTGATAACGCAGGTGCAACCGGCGGCCATGGCGGCCGAAACCTTGGTGGCAATGAAGCCGTTGCTGGAGTTCCACGGAATGATGACACCCACCACACCTGCACCCTGCAGTCGTACCCTGGAATGGCCGAGTTTGGGTTCCAGGTCAAAGTCCTTCAGCAGTTGCGCCGTGGTTTTGAAGTCGGCCACCGCAAGGTCGATCAGCAGTGTAGTGAAGTACTGCGGGCAGCCAAATTCATCGATCATCACATCGATTAATTCCTGCCGACGGCGTTCCAGAATCTCGTGCATCTTTTCGAGATAGCCAATACGTTCTTCCTTGCTGGTCTGCGAGAAAGTCTTGAACGCGTTCTGCGCTGCGACGATGGCGTTTTGTGTATCGACTTCATCGCCCAGCGTGACTTGCGCCACCTTCTCATTGGTGACGGGGCTGAGCAAATCCAGCGTGCGGGTGCCATGTGGTGTAACGAATTCGCCGTTGATGTAAATCTGGTTAAGTTTTTTCATGGTGAGATTTCCTTTCGGTCTTGCTGAGATCAGCTGTTGGGCATGAAGCCGGTCTTGCCTGCGAAGGCCACGGATTCGGCTAGTTCCTTCTGCGCTTCCAGGGCTTTCAGACTGCCAGAGTAAGCCTGCTTCAGCGTGGCGTAGGTATCGACGCCCAGAGCAGTGCGTAGAGGTGGCTGTAGCTGCTGGGTGATGCCGTAGATAGCATCGGCGATTTTCACAGGGTCGCCCGCGATGTCTTCCTCGCCATGCTCCTCAACGTAACGGCGCACTGCGCCGACAGGGGTGTTTCGATAGGCTTCGCTCTCCCTGGTCCAGCGGACATTGGCCAGGAAATTGGTTTTCATTGAGCCCGGCTCGATGATGATGGTCTTAATGCCAAAGTCGGCTATTTCCTGCGCCACGGCCTCGGCAAAGCCTTCCAGGCCGAATTTGGCGGCGTGGTACATGGCTCCGGCGGCATACCCCACGCGCCCGCCAATGCTGGTGATGTACACGATGCAACCGCTTTTTCTAGAGCGCAGGGCGGGCAAAAAGGCGCGAGTGATATTGATTGGGCCAATCAAGTTCAGGTCAAGCTGCTGCTTGATTTCGGCATCGCTCAGTTCTTCCATGGCGCCAATTACCGCGCCGCCTGCGTTGTTCACAAGCACATCGACATCGCAATGCGCGGCGGCCATCGCATTGATCTGCCCGATGTCGGTTACATCCAGTTTTTCAACGATCAACTGCTGCCCATATTTCTCCGCTATGGACAACAGTGATTCGGGACGCTGAACGGTGGCAACGACGGTATGCCCTGCGCCCAAAGCGCGCTTGACGATTTCAATGCCTAAACCGCCGGATGCGCCAGTGATAAGCCATTTTTGCTGTGACATGACATGTACCTTTCTTGCAGGTTTTAGTTAAGAATGCCGCGCCCTGGATGAGGCGCCCGGATTCAATGTGACCGGTATGCATCCTAGCGGGCAGAGCATTGACTGCGTTGCTTAAAGCAACTCTTTACTTGCCTTATTCAACGGAAATTAGGTAATTCGGACAACCGGACGGCGCCGGTTCGCGGGGACGCTGCTAAACTGCTGTTAATCGGATTATTGGACGTTTAGGAATATGGAGCACGACTACCAGGCATTAATCGACGCTGTATGCTTGATCGCTCAAGCGGACGGCGATTTTGCTACCGCTATCCCCGAGCTTTCTTTGTATCGCCGCAGCCGGCCGGAAGGCCCGGCGCCCTGCCTGTACCCGCGCGGTTTGGTTGTGATCCTGCAAGGCCAGAAGCAAATCGTGTATGGGCGGCGTCAGCTGGAGTACGGTGCAGGCGACTCGCTAGTATTTACAGTGGATTTGCCAGTGGTGTCGCAACTGATTCAGGCTAGCCCGGAGCGGCCATTTCTAGGTCTACTACTGGAACTGGACAGTGCGCTGCTGGTGCAGGTGGCCAACGACACCGAGGAGTGGAGAACTGCGGATAAGGCCGCGCCAGCCTCGCTTTCCATCGCTCCGGCGGAATACGGGCTGGTGCAAGCCGTAACCCGGCTGGTGCAATTGCATCAGGAGCCTCATCTACTGCTCCATCTGGCACCGCTGATCCAGAAGGAAATTGCCCTGCGGTTGCTGACTGGTGTGCACGGCACGGCCTTGCGCTCGTTGTTGACCGTGGGTTCGCCCGCGCAAAAGATCGCCCGTGCGATGCGCTGGCTAAAGCAGCACTTTGCCGAAAAGACCGCTATCGACGCCCTTGCGGCGAAGGTGGGCATGAGTCCCCACGACCTTTCGACAGCACTTCCACCAAATTGCGGGCGTCAGCCCGCTGCAATATCAAAAACAATTACGCTTGCAGCAGGCCAAACAGTTGATGCTGAACGAAACCGCCGATACTGCCAATGCTTCCGCGCAGGTGGGATACGAAAGCGTTTCGCAGTTCAGCCGTGAATACAAGCGTTTTTTCGGCGAGTCGCCACAGCGGGATGTTCGACGGGAAAGGTAGTCTTGATCGCTTCTCTGCAGGAAGTGGACATCAACCCGGCCTGCGCAGACAACAATTTCAGTAGGCCGACAAAGTCCGCTTCCGGCCGAGAAGTTTGCTGTCATTGAAATACATTTGACGGTCAGCTTTTGGGTCGAGAAGAGAAGGTCAGCCTTGAAAATAGACTGCTCGATAGCGGACGCTCGTCACAGACGGCAATGGGTTACAGCGACCATTGAGCCTCACCAAGATACCGGCCTGCGACGACTG
The DNA here is from genome assembly GCA_963809855.1 of uncultured Bacteroidales bacterium. Classification (GTDB taxonomy): domain Bacteria; phylum Bacteroidota; class Bacteroidia; order Bacteroidales; family VadinHA17; genus LD21. Next base: position 19,354 of record CAWELF010000001.1, read on the forward strand.
GTTCTGGAGATAAGCGGACATGTCTGCGGCACAAACAGCCTTCTGAGCAAACCGCCATAGTGGGAATACTACAGCTCATCTGTCCCGGCCGCGGCCCTGATCTCTTCCCTGTCCGTTGCCTGAGTCGCGCATCTCGCCCCGGTCTTGCTGTCTTGTTTCATTTGCCTGCGGTCTTGGCTCTCCGTTCTTGTGGTCTCTGCAGTTTGTTGCTCGCGCCGGACTGCCTCGTGTTTTGGTTGCTGTTCTGGCTCCTGCACCGGATGCGACGCTCCGGGGCTGGCTTTCCCTCGCCGATCCTGTGAATGCACGCGTGGTTGTTGTACGGCCGGCACGCCCGGAGAGCCGTTACGCAGCTGGCGAGGTGCGGCATGCCGGTTATCCTGCTGCATTGCGCCACCCGCCTGGGGCGGCGATGATCATTTGCTGCTGAACCGGCCCGCCCTGTACCGCATGTTCCTGGTATTGCCGCAGCACACGGGGGTCTCGCGGCTGATAGCGGTAATGCCTTTGCTGCAGTTCGCGCTGTTGCTCAATTTGGCCGGGATAACGATCCGCCGAATACTGGCGCTGGTAGAGCGGCAAGGGTGCGGGCTTGACGTGAACGTTGCGGTTCCATCTGTCCCAGCCCCTTCTGTGCTGTTCCCAATCGTGGCCCCAATGTTCGCCCCAGTGCGGCGGCTCGTCCGACTGCCAGATAAAAAAGTATGTCGGCGGCCGCACGTAATAATGCACCGGAATGCGCAGGATGAATTCCGGCACGTCGTCCGGATCTACCAGCCACCACGGGCCGTTGTACCATGAGCTCTCGTACCAGTTGTCATCCTCGTAGACCCAATATTCGCCGTCGTAAAAGAAATAATTCGCATCCATTTGCGGAGCGTAATACACCGGATAACCCGGCACGACGACAAGATCGGGATAATCGAACAGATCGATCCCGATGTTGGTGTCGGGCGTATCGATTCCAATGTTTATCTGGTCGGCACTGGCAGGAACGAAATAGAGCGCAAAAGCATGACGAGCACGTTGCGAATATTTTTCATGATGCGATCTCCGGTCTGGATACTCGGTTGAATTATACGGCTGCGGCTTAGTTGTTTCGACCATCTGCACCAAATAAATTGGCGTTTTACTATCGATCCTGACCCGTTGATGGTGAACTGCGCCCATCCTGATGATTACCATGCGTTCCTGAAATAACGCGGTAACAAAGTTAAAAGATGTACGAGCTCTTCAAAGGAAATAAGTTCATTCCTGGAGGATTGGCATCGGCAATCAGCGTTCCTCAATCAAACATTAATTGACGCAAGCGGCTACTCCGCTTTACGCTTCGGTCCGGCTGATGGGTTGCGCTTTCTGTGTAACCTGCAAAAAACCTGATGACGAGGGAGACTGGCGATGATCAGCAGGGAAGTCGTTATGCAAACTTTGATATGCAGCGCGAGTGAGTACCCGGAATTGCTTGAAGAGAGATTTCCGCATGTCCTGGAAAAGATCGTCAAACTCTGGAACTCGCCCGACGCGGAAGCTTATTTTGCCGATTTGTTGCAGCCCAATGGTCGCGGCGGCGGCAGGATGGACCGTGACGGTTTTCCGGATGACGTATGGGAAGAGATTCTGCAATTGAAACAACTCTATGACCAGACGCATCCCCGATTGAGCCAGGATGCAAGGCCGCGTCACTTCGGCCGGTTGCTCCCCGCCACGATCTTGTACTCGAACAAGCGGCATTCGATGGCGCCGTTGTATAGCGGTGTGCGTTTGGACGGCGTCAGCCGCATCAGTTTGGCGATGCGCAGATCGGCAGTGAACAGATAGGCATTCCATCCGCCGAATTTCTGTTTCAGCACGTCGCCCAGTTCGGGATACAGCTCCGCCAGTTCATCTTCGTCGCCCATGCGTTCGCCGTAGGGCAGGTTGGCGACGATGATGCCCTCCTTTTCCGGCGGCGACGCTTCGAGCACATTGCACTGTTTCAGATCCACCGTTTCGCGGATGCCTGCATCTTCCAGATTCTGGTGCGCGGCCCTGAGCGCGTCGCCGTACAGGTCGCTGCCGTAGATGGGCAATTCGCTTACCGGCAGTTGCGCGGCGATGGCGGCTTCGCGCATTTCATTCCATTTTGCGCTTTCGAAATATTTCAGTTTCTGGAACGCGAAATCGCGCGCGATGCCGGGCTGGATATTGAGCGACATCTGCGCCGCTTCGATGAGGAAGGTGCCGCTGCCGCACATCGGATCGAGCAGCGGAATGCCGGGCTTCCAGCCCGCCATTTTCAAAATGCCTGCGGCGAGGTTTTCGCGCAGCGGCGCGATGTTGGTGTGGATGCGCACGCCGCGTTTGTACAGCGCGTCGCCGGAGGTATCCAGATACAGCGTGAACTTCTCGCCCTCGAAGAAGGCATGGATGCGCATGTCCGGGTCGAGCTTGGCCACACTGGGGCGCGCATTCTTCTCGGCGCGGAACTTGTCGCACACCGCATCCTTGATCTTGAGCGTGATGAATTCCAGGCTCTTGAGCGGGCATCTTGATGGCGGTGACCTTGACCAGGATGGTGTCGTTCACATCAAACCAGCGCGCCCACGGCAGATCGTAAACGGTCTTGTACACGTCCTGCTCGTTGCGGAACGGCGTGGCGTCTTTCACGCGCCACAGGATGCGCGAGGCAAGGCGGCTTTGCAGGTTGATGCGATAGCACAACGGCCAGTCGCCCGCGAAGGCGACACCGCCATCGGTGGTGCTGCACGTCGGTCGCACCGAATGCCGCCAGTTCATCGGCGAGAAGTTTTTCCAGTCCGCGCGGACAGGTGGCGAAGAAATTTGGCATCTCAGAAGGGCTTGACGACAACCAGAATCACAACGGCCAGCAGCACGAGCACCGGCACTTCGTTGAAGAAGCGGAACCAGACATGGCTCTTCGTGTTGCGGTCCTCGGCAAACACTTTCACCAGATGGCCGCAATAGAGATGATAGGCGACGAGTCCGGCCACCAGCGTGACCTTGGCATGTATCCAGCCGCCGAAGAAGATGTCGCGATGGCCCAGCCACAACCACAAGCCGGTGATGACGGCCGAGAATGCCGATGGGCGTGACGAAGCGATACAGTTTGCGTTCCATCAGTTTCAGCCGTTCGCGCACGGCCTGTTCTTGCGCCATCGCGTGATTGACGAAAATGCGCGGCAGGTAGAACAGACCGGCGAACCAGCTGATGACAAAGAAGATGTGAAATGCTTTCAGCCACAACATGACGATTACCTCGATAGACGGCGCCGGAACAACACCAGCGATATATAAAATGCGATCAGCGCATACGCCAGCAGCACACCGATATGCAGCAATGCCTGCGGCGGAATCGTGCCGCTCATCAGCGGCCGCGCCAAGTTTATCGCATGCGTCAGCGGCAACGCACCGGCGACCATTTGCATGCTTTCCGGCAATTGGCTGACCGGAAAAAAGACGCCGCATAGTAGCATCATCGGGGTGATGACCAGCGTGAAGTAGTACATGAAAAAATCATAGGCAGGCGCGAGCGCAGTCATGATCAGCCCGATCGCGGCAAAGGTCAGCCCGATCAGCAGGGCCAGCGGAATCATCCACAGCGACATGAGGGAATGCGACAGGCCGAGTATCCAGATGACGGCCAGCACCGCCGCACCCGACATCAGGCTCTTGGTGGCGGCCCACAGGATCTCGGACAGCACCACATCGTCCAGCGAGACCGGCGTGTTGAGGATTGCTTCCCAGGTGCGCTGCTCGTGCATGCGCGCGAAGCCGGAATACAGCGCCTCGAAACTGGCGCTGTTCATGGTGCTGTAGCAGACCGTTCCGGCGGCAAGGAAAGCCATATACGACAGGCCGCCCATGGTCGGCAGCAGGCTGCCCAGGCCGTAACCCAGACCCAGCATGTAGATCACCGGGTCGGCCAGATGGCCGAGGATGGAAGGAGCCGCGATCTTTTTCCACACGAGCCAATGCCTGCGCCAGATGGGAAAAAAGCGGAGACTCAGTCTTGGCAGGGCGTAGTAGTGGCCGTTCATTTTTTCCTGTCCTCCTCCACCGCCGCAAACGCGCGATCAGGCGGTACCACGCCGACGCCGCGCTCATACACGCAGCCTTTGGAAGTCCCTTCGGCGGCGACGCGGCCGTTGCAGATGAAGGTATGCGTCATGTAAAAATATTTCTCGTCCCAGCGCAGCACTTCCAGCTTCACCTCGTAGCGATGGAAGATATCCAGCGGTTTCTTGTAGGTCATGGTGTGCTCGGCGATAACCGGTATCCAGCCGCGCTTGAACATCGCCTTCAGCAGTCCGCTGCGGGCGAACACATCGACCCGGTTGAGATCGCAGATGGTGAGGTAGCGGCCGTTGTTCATGTGCAGGTTGATGTCGATGTCGTTGGGCAGCACGCGCAGCGTGAGCGAACTCGTGTAGTGCCCTTCCATCCTTTCCATGAAAAAGGAACGGATGATGACCCACAGCATGCGGAAGATCAGGTTCATTCGCGCATCTCCCGCCCGGTCAATTTTAAAAATACATCTTCCAGATTCGCCGGGCGGTGCAGATAGCGCAGCTCGTTCTGGGTTTGCAGATGGGCAATCAGCGGCTGCGCATCCTGCACGTAGCAGAACGCCGATTCGCCGCTGACCTCGAAGCGGTGCGAGAACGTTGCAGCACATTTGCCGGCCCACTGCCCTGCCGTTTCGCCGAACACTTCCACCACTTGCGGCTCGATGTTCTGTTCGATCAATTCGCGCGGCGAACCCTGGCTGATGAGTTTGCCGTTGTCCAGCACGGCAAGGCGGTGGCACAGGCGCTCGGCCTCGTCCATGAAATGCGTGGTAAGCAACAGCGTCTTGCCCTGCTGCGTGAGTTCGCGCAGGCGCTGCCAGATCAGGTGACGCGCCTGCGGGTCGAGTCCGGTGGTGGGTTCGTCGAGGAAGATGACGTCGGGATCGTTCACCAGCGCGCGCGCCAGCGTCAAACGCCGCTTCATGCCGCCGGACAGCGTGGGCACTTTCGCATCGCGCTTGTGGGTAAGGCTGGCAAATTCGAGCAGGGAAGGAATGCGCGCCTCGATCTCCTTGTCCTGCAGACCGAAGTAACGCCCGTACACCAGCAGGTTCTCCGCCACGGTGAAATCGGGATCGAGATTGTCCATCTGCGGCACCACGCCGACGCGGATGCGCGCCTCGCGTGCCGCCTGCGGCACCGGCAGATCGAGCAACATGGCCGTGCCCGCGTCCGGCGTGATCAGCCCCAACAGCATGCGCAGCGTGGTGGTTTTGCCCGCGCCATTGGGGCCGAGCAGGCCGAAGCATTCGCCTTTGTGGATGGACAGGTCGAGCCCATCCACAACACGTTGCCCGCCGTAGGATTTTTGCAAACCAACTGCTTTAATTACAACACTCATAATTCAGAAAACCCGATTTGCGAATAAGCAACACACACAGAGTCCACAGAGAGGCCTGTGTTTTGCTTTTCTCTGTGTGCTCTGTGATCTCTGTGGCCAGATTGCTTTTTTGCTTCACAACTCAACCCCGGTGAAATGTCGCCTCACGATATCGCGCAATTGTGTCAATCGTCCGTGAAAGAAATGCTCCGCCTGCGGCAGCACGACGATGGGAAGTTGCTGCGGTCGCGCCCATTCCAGCGCATCTGCCAGCGGCACGACATCGTCATGTTCGCCGTGGATAACCAGCGTATCCGGCGCCACGGCCGGCATGGCAAAACGGCCCACAGCGGGTGCCGCCAGGATCAGGTGCTGCGGATGCACTTGCAGTGCGGTGCGCGCGGCGACATAGCCGCCGAACGAAAATCCCGAAAGAATCAGGGGCAGTTCCTGCCCGAATTCCTCCTGGGCATAGCGCACGATGGCGAGCATGTCCTGCTCTTCGCCGTCGCCGCCCGTGAATTCGCCTGCGCTCGCGCCCACACCGCGAAAATTGAAGCGCAGCGTCACGCAACCGAGCTCGGCAAAGGTCTTGGCCAGCATCACCGCCACCTTGTTTTCCATGGTGCCGCCCATGGTGGGCAAGGGGTGTGCCACCACGGCAATGCCGCAGGGTATGTCTTCCGGCATGTGCACGACGCCTTCCAGCTTTCCCGCGGGACCTTCCGTTTCAAACTTTTCCAGCACGACGGCCATCAGATTTTCAGCCTCTCGACCACGCGTCCATGCTTGAGGTGTTCCTCGATGATCTCGTCCAGGTCGCTCTGGTCGACATAGGTGTACCAGACTGCCTTCGGGATAGACCACCAGCACCGGGCCCAGGTCGCAACGGCCCAGGCAGCCTGCCGAATTGATGCGCATCGAAATTGTCGTCGGTCGAAATGTCCAGCATCTTGACCCGGTCCTTGACGTAGTCGCGTGCCGCCTGCGCCTTGTGGTTGTTGCAGCAGTCTTCTCCAGCCGGGCGCTGGTTCACGCAAAAGAACACATGCTTATGGTAGTAACTCATTTTTTTCCTTCTTCACGGTGATGCGAGGATCGCGTCCACCACAGATATCCGCCCAGCAGCAACGGAAAGATCAACGAAACGTTATGCGACAGCCCATTGTAATTGCGCAGATGCCCGTAGTGCCATTGATACAGGCGCATCGCGGCCGATGGCGTGCCGCTATCCAGCACCCAGTTCCCCAGCACCACGTAACTCAGCGCGCCGAGTGCAGTTGCCCAAATCAGGCGCGATTGCCGCAGCCAGGCGATGCCGGCAATCAGCAGCAGCGCCGGCCACGATACCCAGCATCGCTTCGCTGTTCAGCCACAGCAACAAGCGCCCACGATTTTAGCAGCAGCGCCGCCGCGACGAATTTGGTCAACGCCACCAGGCCGAGCATGATTACCAGGCCGAGAACCACATGCCGGCGTACGCGCAACAGGGTGAGCAGCAATGCCCCCACCATGAGCAAGTTCAATGCGACCGCCATGCTTTCCCAGATATTGAAAGGTTCTTCCGGCAAGGCGACGAGCAGGCGGTAGGCCGGCTCGGTAATGAACACGTTGCCCAGCATCGGCAGGGACGGATTGATTTGCGCAAACATCCACAACATCACCAGTGCCAGCCCGAAATCCACGCCCTTGCCCTGCCGGAACAGGCCGATCCGCCATCGGGTCACGCGCAGAAACCAGGCACGCTGCGCGATGGACACCGCCAGCAGCGCGCCACCCAGCGCCCCGCCGCTATTGGACAGAATGTCCGCATTGGAACTGGTCGCGCATGGGCAGATACATCTGCAGATATTCCATCGCCACGGATAGCGACATCGCCGCAAGCATGGCCAGCAATACGCTGCCTCGCGTTGCCGAAATAGGTGCGGAAAGTAAGTGCCAGCAGCAATCCGAACGGCAAATACGCCAGCACATTGCTCACCGCATCGAATGCGGTATAGGTCAGCCCCAGAGGCGAGGTGAGCACTGCCCAGAAATCCAGGCCCTGATCCTGCCAGCCGGTGAACGGCGACAGACTGGCATAAATAATGAACACGGCATAGCCCGCCACCAGGTAATAGCGCAACAGGCTGCGAGGACTTTGCGGGTAAGGAAGTGCTCATGTATGGAACCGGATGGAATCGCTCAAATTTATTGTGATTGACTCGGAAGTGTGGCTAAGAAACAATGCCCCCGCTTCGGAAATCAGACCAATATAAATTGGCTTTAACCTAGGAGGAATTATGGCATACCTGCACTGGTCCAGCGATTTGGATACAGGGATCGACGTCATCGACAAACAGCATCGGCGCATCGTCGATTACCTGAACGAACTCAACGACGCGAACGATAACGGCGACATCCAGGCAACAAACCACGTCCTGAGCGAGCTGGTCGATTACACCATGACCCATTTCGCTTTTGAAGAAGAATTGCAGGAAAAAGCCGGCTATCCCTTCCTGAAAGCGCACAAGCGCGTGCATGAGATATTCGTCAAGCGCGTGGCGGAATTCCAGGCACGCGCTGCAGCCGGGGACAGAATGTCGCACCGGAACTGCTTTCCATGCTGAAGATATGGCTGGTCAACCACATCAAGGGCGACGATGCGGACTATGCGGAAAGCGTCAAAAAAATGCTGGGGCTCGAAGGCGTTGAAGGCAAAGTGGCCGGCGGCTGGCTGGGCATGGCATTGAAAAAATTCTTCGGATAACTCATTTAGCGTGAAGTTCAGGGTGCCCCAGTCGCTTCGCAATGACGGCAGGTAAACGTGCGGGCGCAACGATGCGCACCTGTTTGTTGACGTTGTACACGCCGAACACCACGGTAATCGCACTTTCCGCCACCTGAAACTCCTCAGCCAGAAATTTCACCAGATGGGCCGTCGCTTTGCCGCGCACCGGATTTTCGGCGACATGAATCTCCAGTTGCTTGCCGATGACCTTGCCGATTTTGGTTTTCTTGGCGCGCGGACGACCCAGGATGTTCAGCACCAGGGTATCGCCTTCCCAACAGCAGAACGACTGCATCCTCTCTCCAGGCTCATTTGACGCACAACGCGACAGGCGTTCATTGTACCGGCGGTAATCGTGCCCGCGTCGTTCAATGCCCTGAAGGTGTGAGGTCGGTAATATCAAAGATTATCGAGCGACTCATCACAAAGCGTCCGTTTACTTTCAACGCATTTGAACTCAACAATGCCCTCAACGTGGTCCCTTCCTTGGACCTTATCTCCAGCTCGAGATTGCGTATCCACCCGTTTTCCCGGAAGTGCTGCTCGTTTTCCCGATATGTCTTTTCACTGGCAGCTGTCAGCAGATCGGAGAACCTGATTTTTCCGATCACTTCTTCCCGCGTAAAACCAAGCCACGTGAGTTCGGTATCGTTGATCTGGACGAATACGCCATCCAGGTCCAGCGAATGGTAACCGCAGGGAGCATTTTGGTAGTAATCCACATATTGATCGGCGTGTTTCTTGAGCGCATTTCCGGACCGCGTGCACTCGTCGAGCTTGCTGACCAGATTGGAATTGGCCGATTCAAGAATCGCTGTCTTTTTCTCGAACTGCACCGTGCGGCTTTCCACCAGTTCCTCCAGGCGCCGGCGATGCTGCTGCAATTCCTCTTCGACCTCCTTGTCATGGGTGATATCAAGCAGAATGCCCTGCAGGAACATGGGCTCTTCCAATCCCTGACGCACCAGGAGGGCGTCGTTCAAAAACCAGCGCACTTGCCCGTCGCGGGTGCGCAGGCGGCATTCGCAGCGCAATGGCTCGCCGCTTTCATAGCAGCGGGCGATCTGGGTATATGCGGTGGTTCGATCTTCCGGATGCAACAGTTTCAGGAAGCCCTCGGGATCGGCCAGCAGTTCGTCCGGCGTATAGCCGAGCTGGCTGATTTGCGGACTGATATAGATCAACTTGCCGGTTACATCCAGCGCAGTCGAGTAAGTGATCGCGGGAATTTGCTCCACCAGGGAACGGAACTTCGCTTCGGCGCGCGCGAGGGAAGACTCCATCAGTTGTTTTTCCTTCAACGCCAGTTGCTCGCGCAGCACGCGTTCAATGACCGCGGGCAGCAGCTCCAGGTATTGGAGGTTTGGGTCCTTGACTACATAGTCCTGCGCACCGAGCTTGATGGCCTCCACCGCCACCGCGGCGTTGTCGGCATCCGGTCAGCATGATGACCGGCACCTTGATTTCGCCAGTCCCGTTTTTCAGCTCAGTCAGATACTCCAGGCCGTTCATGTCCGGCAAGTTGTAGTCGAGAAGCACGCAATCCAGCTTCTCGGAACGGGCCAACTGCAGACCGTCGCGCGCGGTTTCCGCTTCGTACAGCACGAACTCGTAGTCGTGGGTGTCCTGCGCAAAGGAACGCCGGCAGGCCATGCGGTCCACAACGTCGTCTTCGACTATTAGCACATGAATTTTCGGTTTGTTCATTGCGGCACCTCGCTGATTGTCCAGTAGGCATCGAGCGTGCGCATGAGTTCAACGAACTGGTGATAATCCACCGGTTTGGCCATATAACCCGCCACGCCCAGATCGAAGCTCTTAATTTTGTCCGGTTGTTCCTCGGATGTGGTCAGCACGACAACAGGAATGCGTTTCAGCAGCTGGTCCTGCTTGATTACGCGCAGGAATTCGATGCCGTTCATGATCGGCATGTTGAGATCGAGCAGGATAATGCACGGCTTGTCGTTGGCTGGATCGCGCAGGAACTTCAACGCTTCCTCGCCGTTTTCGCTGTTCAGGACCGGATTGGTAACGTGAATCTCCTGCAGGGCACGCCTGACCGTCATGACGTCCACCTGATCGTCTTCCACCAGCAATATCGGTTTGTCTGCGATCCTCATGATTTATCTCCCTTGCCTGGATTCGGGGTTGCCGGTTTGCGCGGCAGGGTGAAGAAAAATGTACTGCCTTCCCCGACGGTCGACTCCACCCATATTTTTCCGCCGTACATTTCAACGATTTTCTTGGCCAGCGCCAGGCCGACACCCGAGCTTTCCACCCGGTCGCGCGGCGCTAGCGTCTGGAACAGCTGGAATATTTTTTCGAAATGCTGCTGCTTGATGCCGGGTCCGTTATCCGAGACGCTGAATTTCCAATGTTTCCCTTCGGCGCTGCAGTTGATGCGGATATTGCCGGCAGGTTTGTCCATGTAGTTGATCGCGTTCGAGAGCAGATTCTGGAACACCTGCTGGATGCGCGTGGGCTCCGCCATGACCGTCGGCAAGGAATCTTCGACCGTGACTGCGATGTTTGCGGGTGGGGCAAGCAAATCGATCACCTCCGGCACCAGGCGCGCCAGATCCACCGGCGCCATGGTTTCTTTCACGCGCCCCACGCGCGAATACAGCAATATGCCGTCGATCAATCCGTCCATGCGGTGGACACGGTTGATAAGCAGGCGCATCTGCTCCTTGCCGTTATCGTCAAACTTGTCCGCATAATCCGTGGATAGCCAATCGGCCAAAGAGCTGATACCGCGCAGCGGTGCCTTGAGATCGTGTGAAACGACATAGGCAAAGTTATTGAGTTCCTCGTTGGCACTCTCCAGTTCCTGCAACAACCTGGCGCGATGCTCCTCCACCTCTTTGCGCTCCGTTATATCGCGCATGAAGCAGTAAATCCGCCCGCCGTGGAGATTGCTGTAATTTGAGCTTTCTTCCACGATCTTGATTTGTCCGTCCTTGCGGCGCTTGCGGGATTCGAAACGGTCGCTTCCCTGTTTAATCAGCGTGCCGATATGGCGGGCCATCTCATCCCCGGTTTCAGCGACCTCGATGTCCGACGTATTCATGTTGAGCAATTCCTCGCGGCTATATCCGAGCAAGTTGCAATAGGCATCGTTCACTTCGAGGATGCGTCCGTGCATATCCGCGACCCGGAAAGCATCGAGGGAGGTCCGGATCATGATCTTGAATTGCTCTTCCTCATTCTTGCGCAGCATGTCCTCGATGCGCTTGCGTTCGCCGATGTGTATGACCAGAGGACGAAACAGGAAGAAATACAGGGCCGGCGAAATCAACGTAACCAGGAGCGATGCATCGAGAATCGCGTCGGTGATCACGCCATGATGCGGAAGAAAATACAGCAGAAGCATCACCGATGCTTCGGAGACAAAAACCGAGAGCGCGACTATAAGAAAAATTAAAGTCGGGGAGGTCAAAAGGCGAGATTGGTTTTGCGGGGTTTCCATCTCTCACAACCGCCTGTCTGTTCGATGCGTAATTATTATTGGTCGCCCCGATTTGTTCCCGTCGGGGCGGGCATCCAGCGTCTGTTGCAGTGTGCCAAATCGCTTAAAGCGTAAAATCTGACCGGGAATCTTGTTGTTCCCGGCGTTTATTCTGCATCTCCCTTCCGATGCTGTCCACCGCTCAATGACAAAACGGGGCCAAACCAAAACTCGGCGCATGCAAAGTGCTTCCTGTCCGTTATAACCAGCGTGCTGCGTGAACGTTCGAAACTGTCGTTGACCACCGTGTCGCCTGATCACCAATCCGGAATTCCAGTGCGGGTTGTAATATTTCCCCGAAATGCAGTGCGCACACCAGCCTAATTTTTTTATTCACCTGCATCCTGCCGCTTCCCGATTGCAGCTTCTTCAGGCTTCGCGTCGGAAGAGGGAGCCCGATCTTCGGAGGAAGCCGGGCGAAATCCGGAGAATGCGGTACCAAATACCCGTATGGCTATCACAGCCGGAACCACAAGGGTAAGAAGCAAGAAAATGATAATCAGAAATACATGATGTCCCATGATCGCGTGCTCCATAAGAAAGACCGATCCATGCGGATCAAATCCAAAACCCCAGCATATCTTCAGGTCCTGAAATACCGGGTCAAGTTGCAAAGCATCTTTTTGATCAGGGTCTATGCTACTGAATTATTACCGGCGGAGAGTGAAGGAAGCGTGAAGGTGGGGAAGTTATATTTGCAAACATGCCGAGGCGGGAATCCGGCTCAACATCGTTGGGGGTTACCCAACAGTTAAGGCCGTTCGTGATTGGTTCCCTCTCCCTCCGGGAGAGGGTTAGGGTGAGGGAACCCTTGTCGCATTCCCTCTGCCTTTAAAACCAACACCGTCGGGGGTAGCCCGACAGCTAGTCACTTTTTCTTGCTTCGCCGAAGAAAAAGTAACCAAAAAGAAGGCGACCCCGGTGCGCCGCTGCTTCGCAGTTCCCTGCGTTGCTCGACTGGTCAGGCCTCCTCATAAACTCGCACGATCCGCTGCGCGTCCACGTGCTCAAACATATTCGTCAGAATTCCCTGACCCGCCTGCGCTACTCGGCGGCGCACAGGGGAAAGAGGAGCGAAAGTCCAAACCGCAGCGTGGGCACGCTGTGCCCACCCTACTTAATTAAACTACGACTATAGACTTCAGACTTTTATTGCTTTGAAAGTATCTTCTTTGAATTTTTAACATAAGTTGGGGCTTTCCCAAGTGGGGGTTCATTGTCTCGATCATAAAGAAGGAGGACAAGGTCCTTGAGGGCTTGCTCATCGATTTGCTCTTTCTTTCCCCAGTTCAATGCGTATTTTGAACGCATATAGATCGGCAAAGCTTTCTCAATTTGTTCTTCGCGGATAAGTGCGATGTATTTAGTTTTAGTATCTCCTTGGGCGAGCATGTCTCCTTGAATGATCATTGTCTCCCAACCAACCCCTCCTTTTCTAAAATCCGCTTTCTCCATATAGAAGCTATCGCAGACCAAGAGAATCTTGTCAGCCATGATGACTTCGTTGGTCATCCACTGAGGAAGATCGTAGCCTGGCTTGAGGTGATACTGGTCTAGACGTGCATCCACTCCGCATTCTCTTAGCGCCATTGCGAGTTTCTTAACCCACAAGGCGTTTTCCTTGTCGTTGCCTGCGTAGCTAATAAATACACGAGGGTGTTCATCCTCTTCTACTTCGTCTATTTCTTCTCTTTTTACGGCTAGATTTCTGAAGACATCCGATGTAAAGCAATAAAAGACGTAGGTGGTAGATTGATCCTTCTCAAAATGGCTTCTCATGACCTCAAATGATTCACCCGGGGTCATTCCTCCCGCGCCGGTCCCAAGTAATGGAATATTCACGCGGCTTATCTGATTACTCTGGCAGTAAGTAACAATTTCTTTCGCGATATTGCTCAGGGTGTTGGAATCCGAGCCGCGCCCACCGCCATACACTGATGCAGCATACGCTAGCACACTCGCATTCTCATATTGCACATTGCGAAAGTGAACGGAACCATAGGGAATGGTGCCAAGTTCAGTTGGTAGGCGTCGACTTTGTAGTTCGCTAAACACCGAACTGGTAACGCTCCCGCCACTGCTACAGGGAATGACGAGCAGGTCGCACTTGTTTTCAAAAATACTACCTTGAGTGATTTTGATCATGGTTGCTTAACGGTTATCAGACTGAGTCATTGGTTAGCGCTATCTTCAAATTGAAGCCTCAATTTACCTGAGTTGAATTGGTTTGACCATGCGCTTCACACTTAGAATTTTCGACAGATTGCCTATTGAGAGTGGGCACAACGTGCCCACTCTATGGTTTGATTTTTGGGGCTCGCTCCTCTTTCCCCTGTGCGCCGCCGAGTAGCGCAGGCTGGTCAGGGAATTCTGACGAATATGTTTGAGCACGTGGCCGCGCAGCGGATCGTGCGAGTTTATGAGGAAGCCTGACCAGTCGAGCAACGCAGGGAACTGCGAAGCAGCGGCGCACCGGGGTCGCCTTCTTTTTGGTTACTTTTTCTTCGGCGAAGCAAGAAAAAGTGACTAGCTGTCGGGCTACCCCCGACGGGGTTGGGTTTGAGATAAGTGAGAATACAACGGGCCTTCCCTCACCCTAGCCCTCTCCCAGAGGGAGAGGGACAACTGCAGAGGAAATTACTCTAATGCGCCTCATCCCAATTCCCCCCCTCACCCAATCCCACCTCCAACGGCACCTTCAACTCCGCCACCCCGCACATCAACTCGCGCACCTTCTCCTTCACAAGCGAGAGCTCACCCTGCGGCACTTCCAGCACCAGTTCATCGTGCACCTGCATGATGAGCTTCGTTGCCAGCTTTTCCTTCTCCAGCCAATCCTGCACCGCGATCATCGCCAGCTTGATCAGGTCGGCGGCAGTGCCTTGCATCGGCGCATTGATCGCGGCGCGTTCGGCAGCCTGCCTGCGCATGCCGTTGGCGCCGTTGATCTCCGGCAGCCACAGGCGGCGCCCGAACCAGGTCTCCACGAATCCCTGCGCCTTGGCCTGTTCGCGCGTGCTGTCCATGTAGCGCTTCACGCCCGGATAGCGCGCGAAATAGAGGTCGATGTATTGCTGCGCGGCGCTGCGATCGATGTTGAGTTGCGAGGCCAGACCGAAGGCGGACATGCCGTAGATGAGGCCGAAGTTGGTGACCTTGGCGAAGCGGCGCTGTTCGCTGCTCACCGCATCCTGCGACACGCCGAACACTTCGGCGGCGGTGGCGCGGTGGATGTCTTCGCCGTTGGCGAACGCTTTCAGCAAGCCTTCGTCGCCGGACAGGTGCGCCATGATGCGCAGCTCGATCTGCGAATAGTCGGCGGACACGATGCGCGAGCCGGCGGGCGCGATGAAGGCTTCGCGGATGCGGCGGCCTTCGGGTGTGCGGATCGGGATGTTCTGCAGGTTGGGATCGCTGGAGGCCAGCCGCCCGGTGACCGCCACCGCCTGCGCGTAGCTGGTGTGCACGCGGCCGGTTTTGGCGTTCACCATCTGCGGCAGCTTGTCGGTATAGGTGGATTTGAGTTTCGCCATGCCGCGGTATTCCAGCAGCAGTTTGGGCAGCGGGTAATCCAGCGCCAGTTCCTGCAGCACTTCTTCGTCGGTGGAGGGCGTGCCGCTTGGCGTTTTCTTTTTCACCGGCAGGCCGAGTTTGTCGAACAGGATTTCCTGGATCTGTTTGGGCGAATTCAGGTTGAACGGCTGGTCCGCCAGCTCGTATGCGCTTGCTTCTCGATCGCCATCAATCTTCTCGCCGAGCTCATGGCTCTGCCTGCCCAGCATGGTGCTGTCGATGAGCACGCCGTTGCGTTCCATCTTGAACAGCACTTCGCGCGCGGGCAATTCGATCTGCCTGTAGACCGCATCCAGACGGCCTTGCAGCTGAGGTGACAGGGTCTGGTGCAGCTGCAAGGTGATGTCGGCATCTTCCGCCGCATAGCGCGTGGCCGTTTCCAGATCGACCTGGTCGAAGCCGATCTGCTTCGCGCCCTTGCCCACCACATCGGCATAGCTGACCGTCGCCAGCCCCAGATGGCGCAGCGCGAGGTTGCCCATTTCGTGCGGCTTGTGCGATTCCAGCACGTAGGATTCCAGCAGCGTGTCTTCGGCGATGCCCGCGAACGCGATGCCGTGATTGGCGAAGATGTGCTGGTCGTACTTGAGGTTCTGGCCCAGTTTCTTGTGCGCCGGGCTTTCCAGCCAGTGCTTGAGTTTTTTCAGCGCATGCTCGCGGTTGATCTGATCCGGCGCGCCGGGGTAGTGGTGCGCCAGCGGCAGGTAGGCGGCGTGATGCGCTTCGATGCTGAAGGAAATGCCGACCAGTTGCGCGGTCATTTCGTCGAGGCCGGTGGTTTCGGTGTCGATGCTGACCAGCGGTGCGGCCATCAGCTTGTGCAGCCAGGCATCGAGCTGGGCTTCGGTGAGGATGGCTTCGTAGCCGGAAGTGTCGTTGGTGGTCGTTGGCAACGGGGCTTGCTCGAATGGCGTGGCGCTGCTCCAACTGGGGTTACGCTGGTCGCGCTCCTTCTTTGCGGGCAGCCTCCCGCGCGCGTGCCACTTCGCGCAGCCAGCTCTTGAAGCCGAAGCGCTCGAACAACTCCTTCATCTTCTCGTTGTCTGCCGCGGGCGCTGCCAGTTCGTTGAACTTCTTATCCAGCGCCACATCGCATTTCACCGTGACCAGCCTTCTTCCTTGCGGCAGCCAGTCGCAGTGCGGCGCGCAGGTTTTCGCCGACGGCGCCGCCGACTTCGTCCGCATGCGCCAGCAGGTTATCCAGCGTGCCGTATTGCGTGAGCCATTTCACTGCGGTCTTGGGGCCGCATTTGGCCACGCCGGGCACGTTATCCACCGCGTCGCCCACCAGCGACAGATAGTCCACGATGCGTTCCGGCGGTACGCCGAACTTGGCCAGCACACCCGCTTCGTCCAGCACTTCGTTGCTCATGGTGTTGACCAGCGTCACGTGCGGATTGACCAGTTGCGTGAGGTCCTTGTCGCCGGTGGAAACGATGCAGCGCGCGCCGTTGCCGCGATGCCTGTTGCGTGAGGGTGCCGATGACATCGTCGGCTTCCACGCCGTCTATCATCAGGATGTTCCAGCCTGCCGCCGCCACGACTTCGTGCAGCGGTTCGATCTGCAGGCGCAGGTCGTCCGGCATCGGCGGGCGGTGTGCCTTGTATTCGGGATACCACTCGTCGCGGAACGTTTTGCCCTTCGCATCGAACACGCAAGCGCTATAATCTGCCGGGTAATCAGCACGCAAACGGCGCAGCATGTTGAGCACGCCGTAAATCGCTCCGGTCGGTTCACCCTGCGGGCTGCGCAAGTCCGGCATGGCATGGAAAGCGCGATACAGATAGGACGAGCCGTCCACCAACAACAATGTCTTCATGCTTTGAGGTCCGAGATGAACAACGATATGAAACTCCCACCCATGCAGTCGCCCGAGTTGATGCAGTCGAAGGAATCCTGGCGGGTATTCGGCATTATGTCAGAATTCGTGTCTGCGACCGAACGCCTGCGCGACATCCACCCTGCGGTCAGCATCTTCGGCAGCGCACGCACGCCCCACGACCATCCCTATTACAAGCTTACCGAAGAGATCGCGCGACTTTTGTCGGACGCCGGATTTTCGGTCATTTCCGGCGGCGGTCCCGGCATCATGGAAGCGGCCAACAAGGGCGCTTTTTACGGCAAGTCGTCCAGCGTCGGCCTGAACATCCAGTTGCCGCACGAGCAGCACAATAACCCTTACCAGAACATCAGCCAGACCTTCCACCATTTCTTCACGCGCAAGGTGATGTTCGTGAAGTTTGCCAGCGCTTACGTCGTGATGCCGGGCGGTTTCGGCACCATGGACGAGCTGATGGAAGCGCTGACGCTGGTGCAAACCGGCAAAACGCGCCGCATGCCGGTGATCCTCGTCGGCAGCAAGTTCTGGGGCGGCCTGGTGGAGTGGTTCAAGACCAGCCTGCTGGAAGAGCAGATGATCGGGCCCAACGATATGGATTTGATCCAGGTCATCGACGAGCCGGAACAGGTCGTCGCTGCCATTTTCAAACATTATGAAACGCGCGGTTTCGAGCCCTCGATTAGCCGAACTTGAGATGCAACTGAATCTTTAACATGAACTCCACCCAAACCGCCAAGGCGGCTATAGGTGGAGTTTCGTGGTTCTTCACGGCTAAACGACCACCGCTCCCCACCTCGGACAGTTCCTGCCCGGTGGCATTACCGAATAACGCCCAATTTAACATGACCCTGGCCGCGTTCTCATCACGACTGCAGCTTGCGCCGCAATCGCATTGATGATTTCGTTCGGACAGGAGTTTCTTGCGCCGGCTACCGCACCGGTGACACGTCTGGCTAGGCTTGACCTGACGGGTCGGCACTTCCACCCACAACGACCCAGCTTCTTCCGCTTTGATCTTGAGCAGGTTAAGGAAGGTTGACGGTGCGGTATCCAGAATACTGCGATTCAATCCTCTTTTGTGCGCACCACCGGACGCGGTCATGTTCCTGACGCTCAATTGCTCAGTGGCGATCAATCCGTATTGATTGACCAGATCAGCGGAAGTCTTGTGCAAGAAATCTTTGCGGCGATTCGCTATCTTGCGTGACTCGGCCGACAACAAAGCAACGGCTTTACGGCGATTGTTGGTGCGTTTGTCCTTCTTGCGAGAGACCGCTTGCTGCAACACCTTGAGTTTTTGACGTTGCGGTTTATTCAGGAAACGCGGATTGGCGACCGAGTGTGTTTCTTTATCACTGGAGCAAACGGTGGCGAATGTTTCCAGTCCCCAATCCAATCCCATTGCCAGTATTCCGCTTGCTCGTTGTGGAGTGCATTCAACCGTTACAGACAAATACCAGCGACCGTCTTTGTGTTGCACCTCGGCTGTTTTGACGATGCCGGGCGTGCGGGCTTTGCCGCGCAGCCTGACCATGCCAACCCCCGACAGTCGAACATGTCCGTGCCTCATCTTGTCACCGGCGTGCAGGCGGAATCCGTCACCATGAGTCTTGTAGCCCCATCCGGCAAATCGTTGAATCGGTTTGAAGCGCGGGAAGCCCGCCGTTTCACCGGCCTTTACACGGCGGAAGAATGCGGCATAAGCCAGATCGAGTCGTTTGAGCGTTACCTGCAGGGATTGGGCATTGACCGCAGCCAGTGCTTCGCACTGCTTACGCCATGACGTGAGTTCCTTGCATTGAGCAGCAAAACCCAGCGATCTATTGCTTTCGTCATACACCCGAATGCGCTCTTCCAGTGCCGTGTTGTAAACGCGCTGATGCAACCCGAGCAATTCCTCCAGCTTTTCCGTCTGGCGGGCGCCGGGATACATTCGATAAGTGACTTTGCGAAGTGCCATAACGAATTTTTTCAATTGTCCATAGGCTGGAGATACTCCCGTTACGCCAGATCGAATGGGATTCTTGCTGTACAAGGCAAAAGCTACCCAGTCACTGCGGAGGGTTCCTGCTGCAGGGATAGCGCCTCCACAGGCTGACAAGCAATGCCTACACTCCAGGATACTGCTGTAGTTATACAGAACGTTCGTTCTCTGAGCAAATTGAGATTTCATCTCGCGGACGAAGCTGGGGAGTATTCTCGTCTTGGAAAGCCAAAAGTCCACGAGCACCTCATAATGACAATAACCGATAGAGATGTGGCGCACCTTCACTACCAGCCAAGCGCAGAGCTAGTTCGGAACTTGCTATGGTTGGGGCACTTGGGTGCAAATCCGGTAGAATCCCACCCATCGTTCCAACTGGATAACATCATGCGCATCATTTCATTATTAGCTTTCCTCTGCCTGTGCCTGCCCGCCCATGCGGCGCAGCCGGCCTCACCCGCCAAAGGCGAGGCGCCTCCTCCGCCCGCGACGACTTCGGGTGAAGCGAATCGACGAGCCTGAGGTAAAAATTGTCAAACAGGCTGATCAAACCATCGAGGAATACCGTATCGGCGGCAAGCTTTACATGATCAAGGTCACGCCCAAATACGGCCCCCCGTACTACCTCGTAGATGACCTCGGCGACGGTAATTTGCGCGCCAGGAAAGTCTGGATTCGGGTTTCCGCGTGCCGCGCTGGATCATCAAGAAATTCTGACGGGCATTGAGCGCCGTGCCCTTATCAATGAACATGCCATGCCCGTTCCCTCACCTGTGCGTAGTTGTTGCCGACTTGTCGGCTTTACAACTACGGCCTACCCCTTGCGGGTGCAATCCTCTCCCAGCGGGCGAGGAGGCGAACGAATTGCTACGCATGTTTTTCTTCTGACGAGACCTTCCGCATGGCTGTATTTACACGTGTTTCTGAAGCCGACATTGCAGTCTGGCTGTCCAATTATTCCCTGGGAACATTGCTCGAATTGCAGGGCATTCCCGCCGGCATCGAGAACACCAATTATTTCGTCACGACCAGCAACGGACGTTTCGTGCTGACGCTGTTTGAGAAACTCACCGCGGACGACCTGCCGTTCTTTCTCAACCTGATGGCGCACCTTGCGCGGCACGGCATTCCCTGCCCCAGCCCGGTGGCGGACAAGCACAATCGTTTTCTGGGCCAGCTGAACGGCAAACCGGCCTGCATCGTCAGCCGATTGAGCGGCAAGTCCGTGCTGCAGCCCAATACGGCCCATTGCGCCGCGGTGGGTGCGATGCTGGGGCAAATGCATAGCGCCGGACAAAGTTTCGGCGAACAGATGCTGAATCCGCGCGGCGCGGCATGGCGTGCCGAAGCAACGCACAAAGTGAAGCGATTTCTCACGCTGCAGGACGCGGCACTGCTGGAAAGCGAAGTCGAACTCCACGCGCGGCATCCGCTTAGCGGAATCCCGCGCGGCGTCATCCACGCCGACCTGTTCCGCGACAACGTGCTGATGGAAGACGAACATGTCGGCGGCCTGATCGATTTCTATTTCGCTTGCACCGGCAAGCTGCTGTACGACGTCGCCATCACGGTCAACGACTGGTGCGTGGACGCGGATGGCAAGCTGGACACCGCGCATACGCGCGCCCTGCTGAATGCGTATCATGCGGCGCGCCCGTTCACGGCAAAAGAAGCCGAGGCCTGGCCCATGGCGCTGCGCGTGGCGGCACTGCGTTTCTGGATCTCGCGGCTGTACGATCTGTATCTTCCGCGCGAAGGTGAAATAGTCAACGCGCATAATCCGGATCAATTCAAACGGATTTTGCAAAATCACATCGCCACGGCCAAGCCCGTCTGGCTATGAACTGAGGTTTAAATGGAAATCAGAAGAATGAATGCCGGCGCGCGGCTGGACCTGGGTAAGGCAGGGTTACCAGCTCATCATGATCAATCCGCTCATGTCCATTTCGTTTGCGCTGATCGGCGCATTGGCGATGTTCGCCGCGCTCAAGATTCCCGTGCTTGGCCCGTTGCTGGCCATCATGCTGATGCCGATCGTCATGGCGGGTTACATGCGCGTCTGCCGCGCTCTGGAAGAAGAAGAGGAAGTCGAGCTGGCGCACCTGTTCGAAGGTTTCAGGAAACATACGGCCCGCCTCGCGGCGCTGGGAGGCCTTTCCATGCTGGGCATGATAGCCGCCTCAACGGTCATGGTGTTCCTCGGCGGCGATCCGCTTTCGACGCTGATGGACAGTTTTCGAGTCCAGCCAGCGATCCGCGAGTTGCTGGTGAGTGCGATGTGGAATGCGGGATCGGGAGTGGCCTTCAGCCTGCTGGTCGGATTTACCCTGGTATGCGTGCTGATGCTGGCGCTGCAATACGCGCCCATGCTGGTTTTTTTCAACGATGCCACGCCGCTTGCCGCGTTGCGCGCCAGCCTGTCCGGTTCATTCCGCAACATTATCCCGTACACGGTTTACAGCATCATCATGCAGCTCATTGCGCTGGTGCTCAGCCTGTTGCCGTTCAATATCGGCCTGATCTTGCTGCTGCCGCTTGGCTTCACGTCGCTCTATGTGAGCTACCGCAACATTTTTCCCTTCGCGCATGAACTTGCCGCGATCGAACCAGTTACCAACAATCCGGAGGCCTGACCATGCAATTTGAAGATACTACCGATGCCGAAGTCAGAAAGGCGCAGTTCCCGCACAACCTGTTCGTCGCGGGCCTGTTCATGTTCGACCTGTTGCTGACGCCGGCGGTGATTGCGCTGAAGATCGGCATGCTGGGGCTGTTTATCCCGCTGCTGTGTTCCGGTACGCTGATCGCCTTCATCTACCTGCGCAGCAAAAAAACCACCACCTGGTTCGTCGACATGCACTGGAAACTCACTTTCAAGCGCGCACAATGGCTGATGATCGGTTATGCGATTTCGGCCGTGCTGATTTTCCTGGCGTGGCTGATCAGCCTCACGGCGAGCACACCCGACATGGGGCGCATTGTGTGGACGGCGCTCACGCGTATCGCCCTGATGCCGACCTTGATCGCGGTATTGATCACGGCGGTATTGGAGGCCAGCGCAATTCCATTGGCTGCCAAGCGCGAAGTGCCGGACAAACTCGCGGCGAGCTTTCCGCGTCCTGCATAATTTGAATGGCGTTGAATTTGTGCGTGTGGCCTGCATAGAGCCGGGCTTCCGTTGCACGCCGTCGTAAATCTCATTTGACGTTTGCGACAGCCACCCGCGTCTTGGGCAGGCCCTTGCCCAGGAAGTATTGTTCGGCGATGCCCACCGCAGCTTCCGGGCCTGCGATATAGATGTCGCCTTGCAGGAGGTTTGGGTCTGCCGCGGCAATGCTCTCCAGTTTGTTCAGCATCGTCTCTTCACGTTTTCCGCCTGCGGAACGCAGATCGAAACCCGCGATATGTTCTTCGTAGTGGAAATTGTCCAGCGCATCCTTCCATGCATTCGCCACATTCGGCAGATAGATGTTTTTCTGGCTCGACCCGAACCAATGCAAGTGTATGGTTTCCGCTTCCAGCGAAAGCGCATGTTCGATCAGGCTCCTGATCGGGGCGAACCCGCTGTCGAACGCGATGAAATACAGGGGGCGCGAGGATGTCTCATGCAGTATGAATTCGCCGTGCGGCCCTTCGATCTCCACCACATCGTTATGTTTCAGCCTGTCGAAAACGTAGTCCGAAAACAGGTTGCCATCCTGTCTTGCGATGTGAAAGATCACATTGCGATCGTCACAGGGACAGCTGGCGATCGGCAAATCCGCGCTAAAGGAAAGCCCGACACGCACGTTCACAAACTGCCCGGCCAGAAAACGCAGGCGCTGGGTGCGCGGAGTCTGGACGTGCAGCAGGAGCATGTCGTCGGTGATGTTTCCCATCGTTTTGACCTTGGCGCTGACCTGCTGGAACGGAATGTCCTGCACGCTGCCCGCCACTTCAGCCTCGATAACCACATCGCTGACTGCCGTATTGCTGCACAGCAGCACGTAGCCCTGGTTTTTCTCCGCTTCGGAAAAGACGAAGTCGTGGTGGCGTGTTTTCTTGACTTCTCCCGACAACACTTTGGCTTTGCACAAGCCGCAATTTCCGCCGCTGCAACCGTAATTGAGCGGAATGCCCGCACGCATCGCGGCTTCCAGAAGCGAGTCGTGACCTTCCACCAGGAAATCGTGCCCGCTGGGCAAGACCGTCACCTGCGCAGCGGTGATGCGGAGGACGGCATCTTTGACCGCCAACGGATTGATGAACCCAGGTTCCATAGCCAACTCCACCTCATGCTTGATCCAGATTTTCAGGTCTTTTATCGTTTTCCCGGGCGCAGTACCGGGCTGGGATTCGATCTCGACCATCTTTTCCCATAGCTTATCCAATAACCCGCCAAATTGCTTGAGCTGTGCCTGGCTGCTTGCCAGCGTCTTGCTGAGCTCGGTAACGCGCGCCGCCAGAACTTCCACATCCGGCAAAGCCCTCTCGAATACGCGTTTGCCAAAAGCCCTTTCCTTGATTTGGGCAACCCGCCTGGACTCGGCGCTATCTTCCAGTTGGGCATCGGGATAGCAGCCCAGCAGCGCTTCGATATTCACCATCCCGTCGTGCGAAGCCAATTCGCCGCACTGGATTTTCTTCTGCAATTCCGCGCGCGCAATGCCAATCAATTTGGCGGCTCGCGTAAGGCTCAGCATCTCACTCATTCGTTTTTTCCAATTCTGCGTCAGCATTTTGCAGTTCCGGTCTGATGTTTTCAGTTGCTTCGGTCCTTGAACAAATGCTTGATCCTGTTCCGTGCGGATGCCTTTGGCGAATCTTACCGCCATTCCGCGCGTCTTTGGAATTTCACATTATTTTCACAGTGTTACATGATTCACACCTGACGTTTGTCGGTCTACAATCCGGATGCACGATCGGAAAAATCGATAGCGCTTTTACATTTTGAAAATTCGGTGTCACGGGAGGATTGGTATGGATTTGGAACCCTCAATTGAGAAACATGCGGAATGGAAAACGCGATTTCGCGCGGCAATGTCGCAGCACCAGGAAATGGATCCGACCATCATTGCAAAAGTGAATTACTGCGAACTCGGAAAATGGCTGCACGGCGCAGCCAAAGCAAAGTTCGGCCACTTGCGCAGCTATTCCGATTGCGTCGCGTCGCACGAGAAATTTCACCGCGAAGCTGCCAGGGTGGCAGAAGCAATCAATGCCAAGAACTACGTTGAAGCGGAAAGCATGCTTGAAGACGGATCACACTTTACCAATGCGTCAAATGAAGTTTCCGCTGCAATCATGAAGTTGAAAAATGAGGCAGGGTTGTGATTCACCCGCGCAAGTAAAAGCGTCCTGAAGAACGCGCAATCACGCTTCTCCTCTATCCTTGATGACTTGGACCGCATCCTCCAGTCTGCGCCGCGTGTTAGTATTCCCGCATCTGAAGGAATTAGACCATGAGCCTGGGACTTGGAATGCTGCTATCTTTGGCGATCATCTTGCTGGGAGGCTTGGTGATGGCCGGTATCGTGATATTGCTGCGAAATTTCGGCAGCGGGAAGCGGAAGCCGGCGGATTCTCCTGACGATGTTTCGCCGAAGGAAAAGATTTAGTCCATTTGCCAAGTGAAGCGGCTCGGCATTTATCCAAAAGACACTCCCCCGGATTCAATTTCAAACGCGGCCGACGCCCTGAAACAAGGTGCTCCGTCGGAACACCGATCAAGCGCAAGCCGCCTCGTTTGCACAGCGGATAGTTTTCGGTGTCTACTGCGCAACAA
Source organism: uncultured Bacteroidales bacterium (assembly GCA_963809855.1). GTDB lineage: Bacteria > Bacteroidota > Bacteroidia > Bacteroidales > VadinHA17 > LD21. Next base: position 44,182 of record CAWELF010000001.1, read on the forward strand.
ATACTGCAGCCTGTCCGTGATAACCGCCATGCTCGTCGACAAGATTCCACACCGTGGTATCCGTGATCATGAAACGCCTGCCGCTCTTGGCGATGCGCATGCCGGAATAGCCATCCACATAACCTTGCCGCGTGACTTTCTCCAGCAGTTTCACACGGGCTTCCTGTGCCAGCGGCTCGGCTGAGAGCCGCGACGGCAGGCGCGCAAATTCATCGAAAGCTCATTTCGAACAGTTGCAGCGCCAGCCGATTGCCATAGAAGAAGATCGGATCGTCCTCGGTGCCATGCGCCACGATGGCGCGCGGTGCATTCCAGACGGCGGAACGCGCAGCGCGATGCGACGTCCGAATGGCGCAGTCATGGTCGATCAAAGGCTTGCCGGTAAGACGCTTGGATAGCTTCAACGATGAGCCGCAAACGCTTATCCAGACTGGCGTCAGACGGCGGTAAGCTTTGCATATTCCAGTGCCAGCCATTTGCTGCCGGCGCGCTTGAAGTTCACTTGCACGCGGCCTTCGTTGCCGCCGCCCTCGGTATCCGTCACCACGCCCTCGCCGAATTTCTGGTGAAACACGCGCTGGCCGATGCGCCACATCGAATCGGGCGAAACATGCGGTTTCGGCGGCGCCGGACTTGCCGCGAAGGCGTTGACGTAACTGTTCGTTTCATAACTGCTGGTGGCAAACGTCTTGCGCGCACTCACTCTGGGGGTGATCCAGTGCAGCAGTTCTTCCGGCAGTTCGCGCAGGAAACTCGACACCATGCCGTAGCTGCGTTTGCCCATGCAGCATGCGGCTCTGCGCAAAGGTCAGGTACAGGCGGCGCCGCGCGCGGGTGATCGCCACGTACATCAGGCGCCGTTCCTCATCCAGCCCGCCGTCCACGTTCTGGCTGTTCTGGTGCGGGAACAGGCCCTCTTCCAGCCCGGTGATGAACACGGTGTGGAACTCCAGGCCCTTTGCGGCATGCACCGTCATCAGGTGCAGCGCATCCTCGCTGTCGCCCGCCTGGTGTTCGCCCGATTCCAGCGAGGCATGCGTCAGGAAGGCGGTGAGGCTGTCGTCTTCGTTCTCATAGACGAACAGCGTTGTGGCATTGATCAGTTCGTTCAGGTTCTCCAGCCGCTCTTCCGCCTCGCGTTTCTTCGCACCCGTTTCGTTCTGGTAATGCGCGACCAGACCGCTGTGCTGCAGCACATGATCCATGATCTCGGGCAGCGTCAGGTCTTTCGTGGCGTTGCGCAGCGATTCGATGAGGCCGACAAAGGCGGTGACCTTGCCGCCGGCCCGCGCCGCGGCATCCCATAGCGTGGTGTTGTTCATCTTCGCCGCTTCCTGCAACTGCTCGATGCTGCGCGCGCCGATACCGCGCGTGGGAAAGTTGATGATGCGCAGCAGCGCATTGTCATCGTCGGTGTTTTCCATCAGGCGCAGGTAGGCCAGCGCATGCTTGATCTCCTGCCGCTCGAAGAAGCGCAGCCCGCCGTACACGCGGTACGACAATCCGGCCGAAACCAGCGAATGCTCCAGCACGCGCGACTGCGCATTGGAGCGGTACAGCAGTGCGATCTCGGACAGCCTGACTCCTTCGCGATTGAGCTGCTTGATCTCCTCGACGATGAACGACGCCTCGTCCACGTCCGTGCCGGCCTCATACACGCGCAGCTGCTCGCCGCCGCTTTCGGCCGTCCACAGGTTCTTGCCGAGCCGGTTGCGGTTGTTTGCGATAAGCGCGTTGGCCGCGTCGAGGATGTTGCCGTGCGAGCGGTAGTTCTGCTCCAGCTTGATGACGTTCTCGACGTGAAAGTCGCGCAGCAGCTCCTGCATGTTGCCCACGTTCGCGCCGCGGAAAGCGTAGATGGACTGGTCGTCGTCGCCAACAGCAAACAGCGCAGAAGTTGAAGATTGCCTTGCACGTTCGCCTCCTCGCCCGCTTGCGGGAGAGGATTGAGGTGAGGGGCTGTGCTCCCCGCCAGCAGCTTCAGCCAGCGATATTGCAGCGGGTTGGTATCCTGGAACTCGTCCACCAGGATGTGCTTGAAGCGCTCCTGGTAATGCTCGCGCAATTGCTGGTTGCGCGACAGCAATTCGTAGCAGCGCAGCAGCAATTCGGAAAAATCCACCACGCCTTCGCGCTGGCATTGCGCGTCATATTCGGCGAACACTTCCACCTTGCGCCGCGTGTAGGGATCGTAGGCTTCCACCTCACTCGCCCGCAGCCCCTGTTCCTTGCTGCCGCTGATGAAGTTCTGCATCTCGCGCGGCGGATATTTCTCGTCGTCCACGTTCATCGCCTTCATCAGGCGCTTGATGGCGGAAAGCTGGTCGCCGGAATCGAGGATCTGGAAAGTCTGCGGCAGGTTCGCCTCGCGGTAATGCGCGCGCAGCATGCGGTTGCACAGGCCGTGGAAAGTGCCGATCCACATGCCGCGCGTGTTGATCGGCAGCATCGCCGACAGGCGCGTCACCATTTCCTTGGCCGCCTTGTTGGTGAAGGTCACCGCGAGGATGCCGGAGGGCGAGACCTGCCCGGTGCTGATGAGATAGGCGATGCGCGTGGTCAGCACGCGCGTCTTGCCGCTGCCCGCGCCGGCCAGGATCAGCGCGGATTGGGCGGGAAGTTCGACGGCGGCACGTTGTTCGGGATTGAGACCGGAAAGCAGGGAAGAATTCATGGGCGGATTATCCCACACCCTTTCGCCAAAATTGATCAGCTCATCGAGTTCGACCTCTGGCCGGCGACGTAAGCCTTGCGATTATTGCGGCGCAAGTTCTCCATACCAGTAAGCCGCCGTGACCCCGCCATCCATGAGGAAATCGCTGCCGGTGATGAACGTGCCGTCCGGCCCCATCAGCAGTGCGCCCACGGCTCCCACCTCGTCCGGGGTGCCCGCGCGTCCGGCGGCGCACAGCTCAATCATGCGCCGGTACCCGGCACCACGCGGGCCGTTCAGTTCGTCGTTGGCGAGAGGTGTGATTATGATGCCGGGGCTGATGGTGTTGACCCGCGCACCCCGTTTGCCCCAGCGCACTGCTTCAGCCATCACTCGCAACGAGTTCCCGCGCTTGGAGATCTGGTAGGCATTGAGCGGGTCGGCTACTTTGTCAGGCTGGAGCATGGGCAGCGCGAGCAACTCGTCGGCGGGCGTAGTCGCCAGCGCCTTGTCCTGTTCGAGCGTCAGCGCCGGGAGGCGATGCCCGGACTGCGAGGAAATGACGACGCCCGCGCCGCCGCGCGCGATCACATTGCCGAACTCTTCGAGCACGAGCGCGGTGCCATACAGGTCGACCTTCAGGATAACCGCCGGCGCTGCCTGTGAGGGGGAGACACCGGCGGCGTGGATAACCCCGGTTACCGTGCCAATGGCCGTGGCGGTCTCGACAAGCGCATGTACCGACTTGCGCGAGGAGACATCGACGATAGCGGTGCTTACCTCGAATCCGGCATCGCTGAGGACTTTTGCTGCCGCATCAAGGTTATCCTGCCTCAGATCGGCCAACAGGACATGCCTGCCAGCGCCGACCCGCCGCGCGATTGCCTGACCGATAGCTCCGGCACCGATCAAGACAATGATATTTTTCATTGCGATCTCCTTGCGCTATTACCTATGTGCAGCCTCATATTGCGCTGTGCTGACCTGCTCCTGCCAGTCGGCCGCCTTGCCATCGAGCTGTTCCTGTAGCGCGATGTGAGTCATAGCCGTGGTCGCCGCAGCACCGTGCCAATGCTTTTCGTTGGGAGCGATAGCGACTACGTCACCCGGACGAATTTCCTCAACCGGACCGCCCCAGCGCTGAACGTGCCCGCAGCCCGCCGTCACGATGAGTGTCTGGCCTAGCGGATGGCTGTGCCATGCGGTTCGGGCGCCCGGCTCGAACGTGACACAAGCCCCGGAGGCCCGGGCAGGCTCTTTCGGTTGAAACAAATAGTCGACCCGGACGTTGCCGGTGAAATAATCTGCGGGCCCTTTTTCGGAGGGTTGAGTACCGATGCGTTTGATTTCCATTTTTTGAATTCCTTTTCGTTTGATGGTCGTTCCCGCGTCTGTAGTCTGTCGCCCGAATCCCACATCTGCAGGACGCGTCGGCCTGCTTATTCTCTGAACCGCACGAACCGGTATGCCAGTTCCGGGCCGCCTGTTCCCTCATAAGCAAGCTGGCCAACGAGGAGGGCAAACGGCTCGGTATAACGGGCAATCCGCAAAGGGCCTGCGTCAACCGGTTCGAAACCCACATCACGTATCAGTTCGGCAGCAATATCTTTGCTGCGCGTATCGTCCCCGCAATACACGAGGCTGGGTTTGGCGGATTTGCGTCTAGCCTCGAAGACGTCAGACAGCACTTCGCTGGGCACTGTGTTGAAGGCGCAGACGATCCGCGCCTTGGGGACTTTCCTCGCAAGCTCCTCGGCGGCCGACGTGGTGAGCCCCAGAACCAGGTCGGTATTCTGGGCATTCATCGGCAACGAACAGCTTATGATCACCTTACCCGACAGATCACCCGCCTGTTTCAGAACGTCATCTATCCGCGACCAGTGCACCGCCAGCAATACGACTTCTGCTTCCTGCGCCGCCTCTCGCGGGGTGCCCGCACGCGCGTTACCTTCGGCATCGCGGGCCAGCTGTTTCAGCTTCTCCTGGCCGCGCGCGTAACTGAACACCACCTCATGTCCAGCACGCGCAAAGATAATTCCGAGCTTGCCGCCCATCAGTCCTGAACCCAGAATGCCAATTTTCATGGTGTGCCTCCGTCAGTTTGTGTGGCTACGCTCATTTGCGATTGATTGACATTCATTGGTCTCGAGCGTTCTTGTTCAGAGACCGGTCCTTTTCTCCAGGGCTTCGGGATACCGGGCGCCTTGCACCGTGATCTTTGAGGCGGCGCTGTCGATCTCGCGCAGATCATCGGACGTGAGTTCGACTGCAATTGCAGCCGATGTTTTCGTCCAGGCGACTGAGCTTTGTCGTGCCCGGAATCGGAACAATCCACGGTTTCTGCGCAAGCAGCCAGGCAAGCGCGATTTGCGCAGGCGTCGCCTTCTTCTGCTTGCGCGAATCTTGCCAGCAAATCGACCAAGGCCTGATTCGCTTTCCGCGCTTCCGGCGTGAAGCGGGGAACGATGTTGCGGAAATCGTTTTTGTCGAATTTCGTGTTCTCGTCGATCTTGCCGGTGAGGAAGCCCTTGCCAAGCGGGCTGAACGGAACGAAGCCGATGCCGAGTTCTTCAAGCGTCGGCATCATCTCCTCTTCCGGCTCGCCGCCACCACAACGAATATTCGCTCTGCAGCGCCGTGACCGGCTGCACCGCATGCGCGCGGCGAATCGTTTGCACGCCCGCTTCGGAAAGGCCGAAGTGCTTCACCTTGCCTTGCTGGATCAGATCTTTCACCGCTGCCGGCCACGTCTTCGATCGGCACCTCCGGATCGACGCGGTGCTGATAAAAGAGATCGATGACATCATCTTGAGCCGCTTGAGCGAGGCTTCGGCGACCTCGCTTGATGTGCTCGGGCCGGCTATCCAGCCCAGCCTGCTTGCCCGTTGCTCGATCTTGAAGCCGAATTTGGTGGCGATCACCACCTGATTGCGGAACGGCGCGAGCGCTTCGCCCACCAGTTCCTCGTTCGTGAACGGGCCGTAGACTTCAGCGGTGTCGAAGAACGTGACGCCGCGTTCGACGGCTGTGCGGATCAGCGAAATCATCTCTTTCTTGTCCAGCAGGCGGACCGTAGCCGAAGCTCATCCCCATGCAGCCGAGTCCGATGGCCGAGACTTCCAGATTGCTTTTTCCAAGTTTTCGCTTTTGCATTTTTCCTGGACTCCTTTTTTCGCGTTATTGATCCGGCACGGTGAAGTCTTGACTCAGTCGGACTAAACTGATGCTCGTGAGTCTCAAGTAGGGTGCGCTTGCGCACCTTACAAATTACTTCCGGGTTCGCTAAGCTCCGGCTTACAACCCCGTCATCTTCAGTGCTCCTTCAGGCAGCCGCGCCCCCTGCAGCGTGATCTTTGATTCGGCCGCATCGATTTCCTCGGAGATCGTCGGCGCTGAGTTCGGACGGCGACTGCTCCAAGGTTCTCCTCAAGACGATGCAGTTTTGTGGTGCCCGGAATGGGCACGATCCACGGCTTCTGCGCCAGCAGCCAGGCGAGCGCAATCTGGCCGGCGTCGCCTTCTTGCGTGCCGCTACTTTGCGCAGCAAGATCGACCAGCGCCATGTTGGCCTTGCAGCGCCTCCGGCGTGAAGCGCGGAACCATGGTGCGGAAATCCGAGCTGTCGAACTTGGTGTTCTCATCAATCTTGCCCGTGAGGAAGCCCGCGCCCAGAGGACTGAACGGCACGAAGCCAATGCCCAGTTCTTCCAGCGTTGGCAGGATTTCCGTCTTCGGGCTCGCGCCACCACAGCGAGTATTCGCTTTGCACCGCCGTGACCGGCTGGACCGCATGAGCGCGGCGGATCGTCTGCGCCCCCGCTTCCGAAAGCCCGAAGTGCTTGACCTTGCCCGCCTTGATCAGGTCCTTCACCGCGCCGGCGACATCCTCAATCGGCACAGCGGGATCGACGCGATGCTGGTAGAACAGGTCGATGACATCAATGCCGAGACGCTTCAGCGAGGCCTCGGCGACCGCCTTGATATGTTCGGGGCGGCTGTTCGCGCCGCCTCGGCGTTCGCCCGTCTTTAGATCGATGTCGAAGCCGAACTTGGTGGCGATCACCACCTTGTCCCGTAACGGCGCGAGCGCCTCGCCGACCAGTTCCTCATTGGCAAACGGACCATAGGCTTCGGCCGTGTCGAAAAAAGTCACGCCACGATCCACGGCCCCATGGATGAGTTCGATCATTTTCTGCTTGTCTCCGGCAGGTCCATAGGCGGAGGTCATGCCCATGCAGCCCAATCCGATGGCAGAGACTTCCAGATTGCTGTTTCCGAGTTTGCGTTTTTGCATTTTGAGAACTCCTTTGTTGATCGTTTCAACAGGCAAGGCAGATTGACGTCAGGCTTTGAGCGAGGCCATGTCGATCACGAAGCGGTACTTCACGTCGCTCTTCAGCATGCGTTCGTATGCTTCGTTGATATCCTGAATCTTGATCACTTCGATATCCGATGTGATGCCGTGCTCGCCGCAGAAATCCAGCATCTCCTGCGTTTCCGCGATGCCGCCAATGAGCGAGCCGGCCACGGACTTGCGCCCCATGATCATCGGAATCGTGTTCAGGAACGGCTCCAGGCCGCCCAGATAGCCGACCAGCACCAGCGTGCCGTCGATCGCCAGCGTGGGCAGATAGGGATTGAGTCGTGAATATAAGGCACGGTGTCGATGATCAGGTCGAAGCGACCCTTGACCGCGCCCATTTGCCCTTCATTCGTGGAGAGCACGATCTTGTCCGCACCCAGTCGGCGGGCATCCTGCTCCTTGCCCGGCGAGCGGGTAAACAGCGTGACCTCGGCCCCCAACGCCTTGGCGAGTTTCAGCGCCATATGGCCGAGGCCGCCCAGACCGACGACCGCCACTTTGCTGCCCTTGCCGACCTTCCAGTGACGCAACGGCGACCAGGTCGTGATGCCTGCACAGAGTAAAGGCGCGGCGCCTGCTGCATCCAATCCGTGCGGGAACCTTCAGTACGAATTTGTCGCGAAACGACGATCTTTTCGGAATACCCGCCATAGGTGGGCGTATGGTCGCGCCGGTCCATGCCGTTGTAGGTCACGGTCGGGAACTCTTCGCAATACTGTTCCAGCCCTTGTCGGCAAGGCTCGCAATGCTGGCAGGAATCGACCATGCAGCCTACCCCGACAGGGTCGCCGGGCTTGAAGCGCGTGACAGATGACCCGACGCTCAGGACGCTGCCAATAATTTCGTGGCCGGGCACCATGGGATAGATGCTGTTGGCCCAATCATTGCGGGCTTGATGCAAATCGGAGTGGCATACGCCGCAATAGAGGATTTCGATCACGACGTCGTCTGCGCGCGGCTCGCGACGCTCGAAACGAAAGGGGCCCAACTTCTCCTCGGCGGACTGTGTTGCATATCCAAGTACGTGCATACTCATCGCGTTACTCCTTAAGTTGATGAAATCGGAAACTGATTGTTGAGCGATAAATCGCTCAACGCTTTTCGATGGACCAAATCGTACGTTTTTGAGGTCAAAGGCCGATAGTTCAATCCTGCGCATTTCTTGCCTAATCGTCCGGGACTGTCGATAATCGTTACAACGCGAAGTAGTATTTGCACACCACCCGACAGGAGGCAATGATGTAAACCAACGCCAAGACAAAGGCTTTTGAGAATCGACGACTTGGAGCAAGCGCGTGAAGAGTTGGGCAAGAGCATTGCTCGATTGACCGAGGACGGGGAGAAGCACGAGACTGCAGATTCCCGCGTTTGTCGCTGTTCCGAAGGACAGAACCAACCGAGCCGATAAGCAGCATGTATGAACCCAGCATCTGCCTGATCACCCAGGGCGGCCAAGCGTATCTTGCTGGGAGAAGACACCTATGTGTATGACGCACACCATTTCCTGATCACCTCGATGGATCTGCCCACGGTTGTCCAGATCATTGAAGCAAGCCCGGAGAAAACCCTATCTGGGGCTGAGACTGAAGCTGGACCTGCGCGAGGTTTCACAGCTGATGGTGGACAGCAATCTCCCCCCGCCGCGTGCGCAACAATCGGGCCGCGGCATGGCTATCGGGGAAGCTGACGCTGCCGCTTTTCATGCCTTTCAACGCTTGATCGACTTGCTTGCCGAGCCGAAGGACATCCCTATCCTCGCACCGCTCATTCAGCGTGAAATCATTTACCGCTTGCTGGTGGGAGACCAGGGTGCGCGTTTGCGGCAAATTGCGTCAACGGGAAGCCAGGGGAATCAGATCGCGCAGGCTGTCGACTGGTTGAAAGGCAATTTCACCCGGCCGTTGCGTATCGACGACCTCGCGAAGCAAGTGAACATGAGCACGTCAACCTTCCATCACCATTTCCGCGCGCTGACCGCCATGAGTCCGCTGCAATACCAGAAATGGTTGCGTTTGAATGAGGCCCGGCGGCTGATGTTGACCGAGAATCAGGACGCTTCAACCGCAGCCTTTCAAGTCGGCTATGAAAGCCCATCGCAATTCAGCCGCGAATACGGCCGTTTGTTCGGGACTCCGCCGTTGCGAGACATCACAAACCTGAGACAGATTTCCGCGAACTAGATCCTCAATCTTTCGCGTGGCTAATTGTATTCGGTATATTTCTTCGAATTGCCGCGCGCTTTTTCCGCCGGGTACTTCTGTGCATTCAGCACCAGCTTCTTGTCCACGGCGGCGACCATATCCAGCTTCAACTTTTCCGCCAGGCTGATGAGGTAGATCTGGATATCCGCCAGCTCCAGTTCGACCTCGGCGAGTTTCTCCGGAGGCAGGCTGCAACTTTGTTCTTCGGTCAACCACTGGAAGTGTTCCACCATCTCCGCTGCCTCGACAATCAAGGCCATGGACAGGTTCTTGGGGGAATGAAACTGGTCCCAGTCGCGCTCGACGACGAATTGGCGCACCTGCTTCCTTATCCGGTCAAAATCGGTTTCTGCCACAGCCGTCTCCTTGCTCACTTGTAGTTGGATTCATTGTCGCGTAGCAACCTGACTAAATCAATTTCACGAACTTGTTTTTCTCAACAAAAAAAACGGGGAAGCGTTTCCGCTTCCCCGTCCTGTTGCCTGCTTCTTCTTGTTGTTGCTTATTGCTTCTTCTTGTTCTGGATCATGTCGTGCATGATGGGCGCGAGGATGATTTCCATCGCGTGGCTCATCTTGCCGCCGGGCGTTACCAGCGTATTGGCGCGGGACATGAAGGAGTTCGGGATCATGTTGAGCATGTAAGGGAAGTCCACGCCCTTCGGATCGCGGAAGCGGATGACCACGAAGCTTTCGTCCGGCGTCGGGATGTCGCGTGCGATGAAAGGATTGGAGGTATCCACCGTCGCCACGCGCTGGAAGTTGATGTGCGTGCGCGAGAACTGCGGGGTGATGTATTTGATGTAGTCCGGCATGCGGCGCAGGATGGTGTCCACGGTCGCTTCGGCGGAATAGCCGCGCTCTGCCTTGTCGCGGTGGATCTTCTGGATCCATTCGAGGTTGACCACCGGCACCACGCCGATGCCCAGGTCCACGTACTGGCCCGCATCGTATTTCTCGTTCTGCGCCAGGCCGTGCAGGCCTTCGTAGAACAGCAGGTCGGTTCCGGATTCGATGTCTTCCCACGGGGTGAATACGCCGGCTTTGAGATCGGTCAGGTTGAAGTGCTTGTTGTGTTCATCGGCTTCGATATCGCTGTGCACATAGTAACGGCGCTTGCACATTCCGGTTTCGCCGTAGGTCTTGAACATCTCTTCGATCTTGTCGAAGCTGTTGGCTTCGGGACCGAAATGGCTGAACGAATGGTTACCGGCCTTGGCAGCTTCGGCCGCCGCCGCACGAAACTCCATGCGGTTCAGGCTGTGCAGGCTGTCGCCTTCAACAACGGCTGCGCTGATTTTCTCGCGGCGGAAGATATTCTCAAACGCGCGCTTGACGGTGGTGGTGCCGGCGCCGGACGAGCCGGTGACGGCGATTACTGGGTGCTTACGGGACATATGCCACTCTCCTGAATGATATAAATAATTTTTGGTCCGCGATTTTAACCCAGTTTCTGCAGCTAACGCGAGACGCTCGGATTTTCGGCGCCCAAGCGTGCCTTTGAGCCGGTCAGCCAGCTTTTGCGCCTCGGCACGGTCGGGCAGTTGCACGATACGCAAGGTATAGGACCAGCCGCCGTCCTTCGCAACGGGATGCATGCGCACATCGTAGCCGGCCGTCCGCCATTGGTCATATGCGGTAAAGGCAGCTGTCTGGTCCGGCGCGGTGAGCAAATCCACTTTCCAGACGCCGCCGAGCTGCGAAGCCGGTTGCGCGATTTCGGTTTCTGCCGCCCATTTCTTCAACTGTTCGGGATCGACCGGCGCAACGGGCAACGGCGCCGCATCTTTGGGCATCTTGAAAAAGGACAGGGGTTGATCCATGACGAAATCCTTGCTGTCCGGCCCGGTGACCGAAATCTTGCCCTCGATCAGGCACACCACCCCCTGATCGCTGCCGTCTTTTCCCCACACGTCCGTGCCGCGTATACCGACCGTTGCACCGGCGACCTTGACGGTCACTTCTCTCGACTTCAACTTGGCGAGCGCATCCGTGGTGAAGCGGAATGCGCCTTTCGCGACATTCAGCGCGGCGCTAAACAGCGACTGTTCCGCGTGCTGTTGCGCCAGTCCATCCAGCGTCAAAGTGGCGTTCTCGCCCAGTTTCACCGTGCTGCCATCGGCGGTGCGGACATAGATGCGCGCGTTGCCGCCGGTGATGAGCGTATCGCCATTGCGCAGCTCCGACCCGACGCGCACCGGAGTCTTGTTTGACGCCACGCTGCAACCAGGCCGGCATCTGCACGGCCTGGACCATGCGCATCAGGCTCGGCCTGCACCGAAACGCGGCCAGCATCAGCATCAGACCCGATCAGTTTGCTCATTTCCAGGTCCCTTTCCTTCAATAAGCGAGGGGGCCATGTTGCCGCTATAATGCCGAACCCGCAAATTTGCGCATCCGATCACCGAAACATGCAAGCTAACTATTCACCCAAAGACATCGAAGCTGCTGCCCAGCAACAATGGGACACCGCTCAGGTATTCCGCGCCAAAGAAGACAGTCCAAAACCGAAATACTATTGCCTGTCGATGTTCCCCTACCCTTCCGGCAAGCTGCACATGGGGCATGTGCGCAACTACACCATCGGCGACGTGCTCAGCCGTTACCACCAGATGAAGGGTTACAACGTGATGCAGCCCATGGGCTGGGACGCGTTCGGCCTGCCCGCCGAAAATGCCGCGATGGCCAACAACGTGCCGCCCGCCGCCTGGACCTATTCCAACATCGAATACATGAAGCAGCAGCTGAAGTCGCTGGGCCTGGGCGTGGACTGGTCGCGCGAAGTGACCACCTGCAAGCCCGACTATTACCGCTGGGAGCAATGGCTGTTCACGCGCCTGTTCAAGAAGGGCGTCATCTACAAGAAGACTGCGGTGGTGAACTGGGACCCGGTGGACAACACCGTGCTGGCCAACGAGCAGGTCATCGACGGGCGCGGCTGGCGCTCCGGCGCGCTGGTGGAAAAGCGCGATATCCCGATGTATTTCTTCCGCATCACGCAATACGCCGACGAATTGCTGCAGGACCTCGACACGCTGTCCGGCTGGCCGGAGCAGGTGAAGACCATGCAGGCCAACTGGATCGGCAAGAGCTACGGCGTGCGCTTTGCATTCAAGATCCCCGACGGAGGCGGGACCACTCTTCCCTCGCCCTCCGGGAGAGGGATCGAGGGTGAGGGAACTCCCGCTGGTCCCACGGCCGTCCCCACCCTAGCCCCTCCCCCGAAGGGAGAGGGGAACTATTGTGGGTGTACACCACCCGCGCCGACACCATCATGGGCGTGACCTTCGTCGCCGTGGCCGCCGAACATCCGCTGGCGACCCAAGCCGCGCAAGGCAACCCCAAGCTCGCTGCGTTCATCGAAGAATGCAAACAGGGTGGCGTGGCCGAAGCGGACATCGCCACCATGGAAAAGAAGGGCATGGACACCGGCCTCAAAGTCACCCACCCGCTCACCGGCGAACAAGTGCCGGTGTGGGTCGGCAACTATGTGCTGATGGGCTACGGCGAAGGCGCAGTGATGGCCGTGCCGGCGCACGACGAACGCGATTTCGGTTTCGCCAAGAAATACAACTTGCCGATCAAGCAATCCATCGCAGTGAAGGATCAAGACCTTTCAGCGATGCAGCCTGGCAGGAGTGGTATGCGGACAAAGAGAACGGCGTGTGCGTGAATTCCGGCAAGTACGACGGCCTGAATCTCGAAAAAGCCGTTGACGCCATCGCCGCCGACTTGAGCGCAAAAGGCCTGGGCGAAAAGAAAGTGCAGTTCCGCCTGCGCGACTGGGGCATTTCGCGCCAGCGCTACTGGGGTTGCCCGATTCCCATCATCCATTGCCCGACTTGCGGCGATGTGTCGGTGCCGGACGACCAGTTGCCGGTGAAGCTGCCGGAGAACGTGGTGCCGGACGGCGCCGGTTCTCCCCTGGCGAAGATGCCGGAATTCTACGAGTGCACCTGCCCGCAATGCGGCGGCAAGGCCCGCCGCGAGACCGACACCATGGATACTTTCGTGGAATCGTCCTGGTACTACGCGCGCTACGCCAGCCCGCAATGCGACACGGGCATGGTGGACAAGGCCGCGGCACAGAAATGGCTGCCGGTGGACCAGTATATCGGCGGCATCGAGCATGCGATTTTGCACCTGCTGTATGCGCGCTTCTTCCACAAGCTGATGCGCGATGAAGGTCTGGTGCAGGGCAACGAACCGTTTAAGAATCTGCTGACCCAGGGCATGGTGGTCGCACCGACGTTCTACCGCGAAGCAGACAGGCGGCAAGAAGCTGTGGATCAACCCGGCCGACGTGGATGTGGAAGTCGATGCCAAGGCGCGCCCGCATCGGCGCCAAGCTGATCGCCGACGGCCAGCCCGTCATCATCGGCGGCACGGAGAAGATGTCGAAGTCGAAGAACAACGGCGTCGACCCGCAAGCCATCATCGATGCCTACGGTGCCGACACGGCGCGCGTGTTCATGATGTTCGCCGCGCCGCCCGACCAGCAACTGGAATGGTCGGACACCGGCGTGGAAGGTTCGTTCCGCTTCCTGAAGCGCGTATGGAAAGCAGTCCACGATCATGTTGAAAGCGGCATTGTTGCGTCCTACAGCAGCGGCGAGCTGAGCGCTAATGCCAAAGCATTGCGCCTTGCAATTGCATCAGGCCATCCAGAAGATCGACGACGACTACGGTCGCCGCAAGACTTTCAACACCGCCATCGCGGCCATCATGGAGTTGCTCAATTCTTTGGGCAAGTTCGAGGAGGACACGGCTGTTGCGCGCAGCGTGGCGCAAGAGGTGCTGGAAAATGCAGTACTGCTGCTCTCGCCCATCGCTCCGCACATCGCGGATGCCTTGTGGAGCGAATTGCGTCCCGGCAGCAAGCTGATCGACCAGTCCTTCCCCAAGGCCGATCCGGCTGCGCTGGTGCAGAACGAGATCGAGCTGATGATCCAGGTGAACGGCAAATTGCGCGGCAGCCTGCTGGTCGCCAAGGATACCGACAAGGCGGCGCTGGAGAAGCTCGCGCTGGCGCACGAGGCGGTCGTTAAACAACTTGCGGGCGGGGCGGCGAAGAAAGTCATCGTCGTGCCGGGCCGCCTGATCAATGTGGTGATCTGATGACGAACGCGATACGTGTACTTCTGTTGCTGGCGGCGCTGGCACTGTCTGCCTGCGGCTTCCACTTGCGCGGCAGCCAGCTCAGCGACGTGACGTTTGCGTTCAAGACCCTGTATCTGAAAGCGCCCGTGGAAACGCCCTTCGTTGCCGATCTGCGCCGCGCACTGATCACCAACAAGATCAATCTGGTGCCTCGGTCCGACCAGGCGGATCTGGTGCTGGAAGTCGTCTCCGAACAGACCACCAAACAGATCCTGTCGCTGACCGGCGCCGGCCGTGTGCAGGAATATCAGTTGTTTTACAGCGTATCCCTGCGCGCTTACGACAACAACCAGACCGACTGGCTGCCTGCGGAAGAAATCTCGCTGACGCGCATCCTGCCCTATGACGATGCCCAGGTGCTGGCCAAGGCGCAGGAAGAAGCCAGCTCTACCAAGACATGCGCAGCGATGCCGTGGGTCAGGCCATACGCCGCTTGAACCGGGCCAAACCCCAGTCCGTCACGCCATGAGAAGATGCAATGAAAATTTCCAGCGAAGACCTGCCGCAACACCTTGTCCAAAGGGCTCGGGTCTTTGTACGTCATTCATGGCGAGGCGATGCTGCTCGCCATCGAAGCCGCCGACGCGATCCGCGCCGCCGCGCGCGAAGCGGGTTACAGCGAACGCGAAGTGCTGATCGCCGAACAGGGCTTCAAGTGGGCGGAACTGCGCAACAGCGCGCAAAGCATGTCGCTGTTTTCCACGCTCAAGGTGATCGATCTGCGCATTCCTTCCGGCAAGCCCGGCGTGGAAGGCGCGCAGGCGTTGCAGGACCATTGCGCCAACCTGAATCCGGACACGCTCACGCTGATCTCGCTGCCGCGCCTCGACGGCACGGCCATGAAAAGCAAATGGTTCACCGCGCTGGAACAGCATGGCACGGTGATCAGCGCCGACGAGATCACGCTCGCCGCGTTGCCCGCATGGATCTCCGCGCGCATGAAGCGGCAGGGACAGTCCGCCGATGCAGATACGCTGGCATTCCTGGCGCAGCGCGTGGAAGGCAATCTGCTGGCGGCCTTCCAGGAAATACAGAAGCTCGCGTTGCTGTTTCCGGCGGGGCCGTTGTCTTTCGATCAGGTCAAGGACTCGGTGATGGATGTGGCGCGCTACGACGTGTTCAAGCTGTCCGAGGCCATGCTGGCCGGCGATGCCGAGCGCTATGCGCGCATCCTCGACGGCCTGCGGGCGGAAGGCACGGCGACCGTTTTGATCCTGTGGGCACTGGCGGAAGACATCCGCACGCTGGCCAAAGTCTCGCGCGCCTTGCAGCAGAGCGGCAATCTGTCCGGTGCATTGCGCGATGCGCGCGTGTGGGGCGTCCGGCAGAAACTGGTGGAGCGCGCGGTGCGGCGCTTCACGCCGACCTTTGCCGAACGTGCCTTGCGCCAGGCCGCGCAGATCGACAGGCTGGTAAAAGGCCTGCGCCAGGGCGATGTATGGGATGAATTGCTGCAACTTGGCATACGCTGCGCACGGGCAGGCCAGGCCAGGCCGGGCAATCCGCCCGCGGCCGCAAACCGGGCAGAATTGGCATTGCAATGAGCGAGAATGAAGTGCTGCTGGTCATGACCAACCTGCCGGATCGCGATGTCGCGGAACGCATTGCCGCTTCCCTGGTCACAGAAGGCGTTGCCGCCTGCGTAAACGTGCTGGCCGACTGTACGTCGGTCTATCACTGGGAAGGCAAACTCAACCGCACCACCGAAGTGCCGTTGCTCATCAAGACAACAAAAGCGGCTTATCCGCGGCTGCAGGATGCGTTGCGCAAATTGCATCCGTATGAAATACCGGAACTTATCGCGTTGCCAGTCAGCGCCGGTTTGCCGGAATATTTGAACTGGGTCGTACAGGAAACTCAAACTAGGAAACCTTAATGATGCGTCGTCTATTAACAATATCGATCCTGCTGCTGTGCATGGTGCCGCTGGCCCATGCAGACTTGTTCTCCTTCGGCAGCCGGAAACCAACTTTCCTGCCGGCCGACAAAGCCTTTGCACTGAGTGTGCATGCCGTCGATCAGCACACATTGATCGCCAGTTTCAAAATCACTCCAAGCTACTATCTGTATCGCGGCAAGATCAGTTTCACGACTGCCGACGGCAAAACCAAAATCGTCGCGCGTCGATCTGCCGGCAGGGGAAACCAAGAACGACCCCAATTTCGGCGTACTCCAGGTCTATCACCAGTCGTTCCAGGCCCAGATCGTTCTGGACAAGGTGGACGCGACGCAAGCCGCTGGTATTGAACGCGAGCTATCAGGGATGCAGCGACAACGGACTGTGCTACCCGCCCATCGAGAAGACATTTAACGTCGATCTGGTACAAACAGCCAGCGCCGCCACTGAGCCGTTGAAGCCGCATTGCCGGCACTGCCGGACAACGAAAACAGCCAGATCGCCAGATTGTTCATGAACGGAAACTTCTGGCTGATCGTGTCCTTCTTTTTCGGCGCGGGACTGCTGCTCTCGCTGACGCCCTGCGTGTTCCCGATGATCCCCATCCTGTCCGGCATCATCGTCGGGCGCGGGCACAAGATCACGCATATGCATGCCTTTATCCTGTCGCTGGCTTATGTGCTGGGCATGGCGATCACCTATGCCATTGCCGGCGTGGCGGCGGGGTATTCCGGCAACCTGATTTCCAATGCCTTGCAGACGCCGTGGGTACTGGGCAGTTTTGCCGCGATATTCGTTCTGCTGTCGCTGGCCATGTTCGGCCTGTATGAACTGCAATTGCCCACCGCGTTGCAGAGCAAGCTGTCCGACACCAGCAACAAGCTGCACGGCGGCCATATCTCCGGCGTGTTCGCCATGGGCGCACTGTCCGCCATCATCATGGGGCCGTGCGTGGCCGCCCCGCTGGCCGGGGCACTGCTATATATAAGCAAGACCCACGATGCCGTTCTGGGCGGAACGGCGTTGTTCGTGCTGGCGCTGGGCATGGGAGCGCCGCTGCTGCTCATCGGCACTTCCGCCGGTGCCTTGCTGCCCAAGGCGGGCGCATGGATGGAGGCCGTAAAGCGCTTCTTCGGCGTCATCATGCTGGCGATGGCGATCTGGATCGTTTCCCCAGTCATCCCGTTGAGCGCGCAAATGCTGTTGTGGGCGGCACTGCTTATATTCTCGGCCATATTCCTGCGTGCGCTGGACCCTCTCCCGCACACCACCAACGGCTGGCATAAATTCGGGAAAAGCGTGGGCGTTCTTGCCCTGCTGCTGGGCGCGGCTTACATGATCGGCGCGCTGTCCGGCGCAAGCGACATCCTGCGTCCGCTGGGCAACATCGGCCACGCCAGCGTTGAAGCGCCCGTCCACCTTGCGCTTTGAGCGCGTGAAGGGCATGACCGGGCTGGATGCGCGCATTGCCCAAGCCAGTGGCAAGACCGTGATGCTGGATTTTTACGCCGACTGGTGTGTCTCGTGCAAGGAAATGGAGCGCTTCACCTTCAGCGACTCGACAGTACAAGCCAGACTGAAGAACGCCGTGCTGCTGCAGGCCGACGTAACCGCCAACGATGCAGACGACAAAGCTCTGTTGCAGCGTTTCCAGATCTTCGGCCCGCCCGCGACCCTGTTTTTCGATGCGGCGGGCAAGGAACTGGCCGATTTTCGCGTGACCGGCTACCAGGATGCGCCGCAGTTCCTGCAGTCGCTCAAGAATGCCGGGCTTTAGACAGTCCTGTTCCACAACCTAAACCGGCTGGATCAACTGAGAGTTGTCCGGCCGAAGGTGCCAATGCCGGAGCTCGAGCGCCTGGTATCGGAAATTTGAAGCCGGTCGCCGCCATTTCAGGTGTCGGTTTCGCTTGTCGGTTTCTTCGCGTTCGCCTAACTCCATAACCAGCAAGCCAGTTTTCCCCAATTCCCCCGAAAAGGTAGACAAACTCACTCATTTTCGGCAAACTTCGCCCCCCATGAAGAACATCCTCGTACTGCACGGTCCCAATTTGAACCTGCTCGGCACACGCGAGCCGGAAGTATATGGCCGTGTCACGTTGGACGAAATTAACGCCAAGTTGTCACAATTAGCGCAGTCAAAGAGCGCGAAATTGGCTTATTTCCAAAGCAACGCGGAAGCGGCACTGGTGGATCGGGTACAACAGGCACGTTCGGACGGGACTGACTTCATCATCATCAATCCGGCAGCATTTACGCATACCAGCGTATCGATACGCGACGCACTGGCGGCAGTAGCTATCCCATTTGTCGAAGTACATCTATCTAACGTGTTCGCCCGCGAACCTTTCCGTAAAGAGTCCTATTTCTCCGATATCGCCGTCGGCGTCATCAGCGGTCTGGGGCCGACAGGGTATGAACTCGCATTGCAATTTGCACTACAACATTCTGGAAGGAGCTAAAAAATGGATCTGCGCAAGCTGAAAACACTGATCGAACTGGTCGAAAACTCGGGCATCGCCGAACTGGAACTGACAGAAGGTGAAGAGCATGTGCGCATTTCGCGCTCCAGTTCTGTCGCCGCGCCCATGCAGCAATACTATGCTGCCGCTCCCCAGTCCGCACCTGCTCCCGCCGCACCTGCCGCCGCGGCCGCACCCGCTGCTCCCGCCGCACCGGAAGGCCATGTGGTCAAATCGCCCATGGTCGGCAGCTTCTACCGTTCCCCTTCTCCCGGCGCCAAGTCATTCGTGGATATCGGCCAGAGCGTGAACGAAGGCGACACCCTGTGCATCATCGAGGCGATGAAGTTGCTGAACGAGATCGAGTCGGACAAGGCTGGCGTGGTCAAGGCCATCCTCGTGGAGAACGGCCAGGCAGTCGAGTTCGGCCAACCGCTGTTCATCATCGGTTAAATCAACATGGCCGTATTCGAACGCAAGCCCCGCACACCCGCTCCGCCGGAGACGCCCGTCATGTTTGAAAAGATTCTCATTGCCAATCGCGGCGAGATCGCGCTGCGCATCCAGCGCGCCTGCCGCGAAATGGGCATCAAGACCGTCGCCGTGCATTCCGAAGCCGACGCCGAAGCCAAGTATGTGAAGCTGGCGGACGAGTCCGTGTGCATCGGCCCGGCGCCTTCCAGCCAGAGTTACCTGCATGTGCCCGCCATCATCAGCGCGGCGGAAGTGACCGACGCGCAGGCCATCCACCCCGGCTACGGCTTCCTGTCCGAGAACGCCGACTTCTCCGAGCGCTGTCGAGAAATCCGGCTTCGTCTTCATCGGCCCGCGTGCCGAAACCATCCGCCTGATGGGCGACAAGGTTTCCGCCAAGAACGCCATGAAGAAAGCGGGCGTGCCCGTGGTGCCCGGCGTGGACGGCGCGCTTGCCGGACGATCCGGCCGAGATCATGCGCATCGCCAAGTTCATCGGCTATCCGGTCATCATCAAGGCCTCGGGCGGCGGCGGCGGACGCGGCATGCGCGTGGTGCATACCGAAGCGGCGCTGCTCAATGCGGTGACCATGACCAAGACCGAAGCGCAGGCCGCCTTCAACAATCCCATGGTGTACATGGAGAAATTCCTGGAGAACCCGCGCCATATCGAGATCCAGATGCTGGCCGACCAGCACGGCAATGCGGTCTTCCTGGGCGAACGCGACTGCTCCATGCAGCGCCGTCACCAGAAGATCATCGAAGAAGCGCCGGCTCCGTTCCTCAACGCCAAACTGCGCGACAAGATCGGCGAGCGCTGTGCCGAAGCCTGCCGCAAGATCGATTATCGCGGTGCGGGCACGTTCGAGTTCCTGTACGAGAACGACGAGTTCTATTTCATCGAAATGAACACGCGCGTGCAGGTCGAGCATCCGGTCACCGAAATGATCACCGGCATCGACATCGTGCAACAGCAGATCCGCATCGCGGCCGGCGAAAAACTGCCGTTCCGCCAGAAGGATATCCAGTTCCGCGGCCATGCGGTCGAATGCCGCATCAACGCCGAGCACCCCTACACTTTCGTACCGTCGCCCGGACGCATCACCAACTGGCATGTGCCCGGCGGCCCCGGCATCCGCGTCGATTCGCATGTGTACAACAACTATTTCATCCCGCCCTATTACGATTCCATGATCGGCAAGATCATCGCTTACGGCGACACGCGTGAGCAGGCCATCGCCCGCATGCGCACCGCGTTGTCCGAGATGGTGGTGGAAGGCATCAACACCAATATCCCGCTGCATCAGGAGTTGATGAACGACGCGGCATTCGTTCGCGGTGCAACCAGCATCCATTATCTGGAACACAAGCTGGCTGAAAAAACGAAGGCCAAGTAAGCATGTCCTGGCTCTCGCTGGCCGTGCGCGCCGAGGCGGCTTACGCCGAGGCGCTGAGTGAGGCGCTACTGGCACACGGCGCACTGTCGGTGGACATGCTGGATGCCGATGCCGACACACCGGACGAGCAGGCGATCTTCGGCGAACCCGGCGAACCCACTTCCGCGGTATGGCAACACAATCTCGTGAATGCGCTGTTCGAGAGCGATGCCGACGTTGCGGGCATCCTGCAAGCCTGTTGCTCCGAACTCGGCCTTGGCGCCCTTCCCGAACATCGCATCGATAAACTGGAAGAAAGCGACTGGGTGCGCCTCACCCAGGCCCAGTTCGATCCCATCCGCATCAGCGACCGCCTGTGGATCGTGCCGACCTGGCATGAACCCGCCGATCCCGACGGCGATCAACATCGCACTCGATCCCGGCCTTGCCTTCGGCACCGGCAGCCATCCCACCACGCGCCTGTGTCTGCGCTGGCTGGATACGAACATCAAAGGCGGCGAGACCGTGCTCGACTACGGTTGCGGTTCCGGCATTCTCGCCATTGCCGCCATGAAGCTGGGCGCAGGCAGCGCCGTCGGCGTCGACGTGGATGCGCAAGCCGTGAGTTGCCAGCCGCGACAATGCGCAAGCCAACCAGGTACAAGCCGATTTCTATTTGCCGGAGGGCATAGCGCTCGCCCAATACGACGTGGTGGTTGCCAACATTCTCACCAATCCTTTGCGTGCATTGGCTCCGCTGCTGGCGGGCGCCACCAGATCCGGCGGACGCATCGTGCTTTCGGGCATCCTCGCCGAACAGGCGGAAGAAGTCATGCGCATCTACGCGCAGTGGTTTGACCTCGCGCCCGCCGTGTTGGAAGATGGGTGGTGTTGTCTGTCCGGTGTGAAACTGAATTTCTAGAGGCATTCAGATGACCAAATCACGCAATGTCCCAAATGCAGCACGCGCTTCAAAGTGACCGACGCGCAGCTCGATGCGCACGACGGTCTGGTGCGTTGCGGGCGTTGCCACGAAGTGTTCGATGCGGACAGTCACCTGCACGACGACGAACCCAGCCGCCAGCTCAGCCTGCCCATCGAACCCGCGTATCGAGGCCGGCGAAATCGATCTCACCCCCATTGCCAACATACCCGAACTGGAAGAAGAGCCGACCACATTGGCGCAACAAGTCCAGTTCGTCGAAGAACTCACCGACGAAGTCATTGAAATCCCGCCGCAAAAAACCCATGGCTGGCCATGTTCCTGGCATTGCTGTTGACACTGCTGTTGCTTGCGCAGGCCGCTTACTTCTTCCGCATCGAAATTGGCGCCAGCCTGCCCGGCCTCAAACCCGTGCTTGAAGATTACTGCGCGCTGCTCAAATGCACCGTTGCCTTGCCGCAAAATCCCGACCTGATCGCCATCGAGTCGTCCGAACTGGAATCCAATCCCGATCACGGCAATGTGGTTACGCTGCACGCCCTGATTCATAACCAGGCACCCTACGCGCAGGCCTTTCCCAGCCTGGAACTCACCCTCACCAATCTGCAGGATCAGCCCGTTGCCCGCCGCGTGTTCCTTCCCAAGGATTACCTGAAAGCGGGAGAGGACGAGAAACTGGGCTTCCCGGCCAAGCGCGATCTGGACATCAAACTGCACCTGGATACCACCGACCTCAAGCCGTCCGGGTATCGCTTGTTCCTTTTCTACCCGCACTGAAACTTCCGGTATAATCCGCCCGCCGTTCAAACCGACTGGGAGAGTGTGCTGATTCATGGCACCGCCGAAGGCGCAACACCCGTAACCGCTCAGGCTCATGAACCAATCGGAACAGGCAAATCTGGAGAGCGTCTGATCGTAACCGCCAGGCTCATAACCACGGAGCACAGGAAGGCCGGCGAGACCGGCCACCGAAGGGGCACGCGGTATAGCCGTAATCTCTCAGGTACCAAGGACAGATGGGGCGCAGCACGATTTCGTGCTGCGCCTTTTTTATTTCCTGAAAGAGGATTATGACAACACTTAAAGCAAACGCCTCTAAACGCGACTCACCGTGCCATGGGCGCAAAAATGGTGGATTTCGGCGGCTGGGACATGCCGGTGAATTACGGTTCGCAGATCGACGAACACCACCAAGTCCGCAACGACTGCGGCATGTTCGATGTTTCGCACATGCGCGTGGTGGACATGAAGGGCGCCGGGGTACGCGGTTTCCTGCGCTATTTGCTGGCCAACAACGTGGACAAGCTGGTCATGCCCGGCAAGGCGCTGTATTCGGCCATGCTGCGCCCGGACGGGCACGTGATCGACGACCTGATCGTCTACTTCATGACGGAAGAATGGTTCCGCATCGTGGTCAATGCCGGCACGGCCGATAAAGACATCGCGTGGATGAAGACACAGGCGGCCACTCATGCGCCCAAGCTGGACATTGCCGACCACCCCGAACTGGCGATGATCGCCGTGCAAGGCCCTAATGCGCGGGAGAAAGTGTGGGACGCGCTTCCCGGCAGCCAGGAGTTGAGCGCGAAGTCTGGTTCCTTTCAGCGCGGTGGAAATGGGCACCATGTTCATCGCCCGTACCGGCTACACCGGAGAAGACGGCTTTGAGATCATGCTTCCGGCCAAGGCTGCGCCCTTCTTCTGGAATACGCTCGCCGAAAAAGGCGTGAAGCCCATCGGCCTTGGCGCGCGCGACACGCTACGGCTGGAAGCAGGCATGAATCTTTACGGCCAGGACATGGACGAGACGGTCGGCCCGCTGGAATCCGGACTCGGCTGGACCGTGGACCTGAAAAGCGAGCGCGATTTCATCGGCAAGGCCGCATTGCTGGCAAACCCGCCGAGCAAGAAACTGGTCGGCCTGGTACTGCTGGATCGCGGCGTCTTGCGCGGACACCAGAAGGTCAAATCCGCGTCACGGCGAAGGCGAGATCACCAGCGGCTCTTTTTCGCCCACGCTGGAGAAATCCATCGCACTGGCGCGCGTGCCGAACGGCGTGCAAATCGGCGATACTGTGCAAGTCGAGATCCGCGACAAATTATTGAACGCAAAAGTAGTGAAGTATCCGTTCGCCCGCAACGGCAAAGGCCTGATTAGTTAAGGCCGTTCGTCTGAGCCTGTCGAAGGGCAAGAGTTCATGCTTCGACAAGCTCAGCACGAACGGATGAATATCTTTATAGGAGAACCGATGAGCAATCCATCCAACCTGAAATACACCGCTTCCCACGAGTGGGTCAAAACCGAGGCCGATGGCACCATCACAGTCGGCATCACCGAACACGCGCAGGAACTGCTGGGCGACATGGTGTTCGTGGAGGCACCCGCCGCGGGCCGCAAACTGAAGGCCAAGGAAGAATGCGCGGTGGTTGAATCGGTGAAGGCCGCCGCCGACGTGTATGCGCCCGTATCCGGCACCGTGACCGCGGTAAACAGCGAACTGGATTCCGCACCCGAAGCCATCAACGCCGACGCATATGCCGCATGGATTTTCAAGATGAAGCCGGACAATGCGGCGGACGTTGCAGCATTGCTGGACGCGGCGGCCTATCAGGCAGTCGTGGATAGCGAAGCACATTAATAGCAGGATCGAGGATTCAGGATCGAGGATTGAGGAAAACCATTTCTTCGATCCACATCCTGAGTCCTCTCCGCCTTGCTCGTATCCTCAATCCACGATCCTCAATCCTATGATCAGACCAATTCGTTACTCGCCACAACGGCTCGAACGCACAAGATGTTCAGGCCATGCTGAAGAAGATCAACGCACCCTCGCTGGATGCGCTGATCGACCAGACCGTCCCTGCCGCCATCCGCCTGAAGAAGCCGCTGAACCTGCCTGCAAGGCATGAGCGAGCACGCGTTTCTGCAGCATCTGCGCGGCATCGCAGCGAAGAACAAGTTGTACAAGAGTTATATCGGGCTGGGTTATTACGACACCGTCGTGCCACCCGTGATCCAGCGCAACGTGCTGGAGAACCCGGGCTGGTATACCGCCTACACGCCTTACCAGGCGGAGATCGCGCAGGGCCGCCTGGAAGCGCTGCTGAATTTCCAGACCATGATCATGGACCTGACCGGCATGGAGATCGCCAATGCGTCGCTGCTGGACGAAGCGACGGCCGCTGCGGAAGCCATGCACATGCTGCACGGCCTGCGCTCGCGCGAAGACGCCGAGCAAGGCAAGAACAGCTTCTTCGTGTCGAACGAATGTTTCCCGCAGACCATCGAATTGCTGAAGACGCGCGCCAAGCCGCTGGGCATCGATCTGGTGATCGGCGATTTCAAGACGCGTGACGCTGAGCGACAAGATGTACGGCGCGTTGCTGCAATACCCGACTGCCGACGGCACGGTGCATGACTACGCCGATTTCGTGGCGCGCGCCAAGGCCAACGGCATGACCATCGCCGTGGCCGCCGACATTCTCAGCCTGGTGCTGCTCACACCGCCGGGCGAATGGGGCGCGGACGTGGTGCTGGGTTCGACGCAGCGCTTCGGCGTGCCGATGGGCTACGGCGGCCCGCACGCTGCCTACTTCGCCTGCCGCGACGCGCACAAGCGCTCGATGCCGGGCCGCATCATCGGCGTGTCGGTGGATGCCGACGGCAACCCCGCATTGCGCATGGCGCTGCAGACGCGCGAACAGCATATCCGCCGCGAGAAAGCGACTTCCAATATCTGCACCGCACAGGCTTTGCTGGCGATCATGGCGAGCATGTACGCGGTGTATCACGGCGCGGAAGGACTGCGCGGCATCGCTGCGCAAGTGCATCGCTCTGACTGCCCTGCTGGCGAGCGAGCTGAAGAAGCTGGGCTACACCCTGGCCGAAGGCGCGTTCTTCGACACGGTGAAACTCATGCACACCGACAACGTGAAGGTACATGCGCTGGCCGAGGCCGCGCAAATCAACTTCCGTTATGCGGCTGATGGCGTGTGCATTTCGCTGGACCAAACCACTTCGGTCGACGACCTCAATGCCATCCTTGCAGTATTTGCGCAAAAAGTTGGCAAGACCGCGCCAGTACTCACCGTCGCCCAGTTGGCCACCCAGGCATTGCTCGTGAAGCCCCGTCAATCGGCCATCCTGGGGCATCCGGTATTCAACAGCTACCGTTCCGAAACCGAGATGATGCGTTACATCAAACGCCTCGAGAACAAGGACCTGTCGCTCACGCATTCGATGATCTCGCTGGGTTCCTGCACCATGAAGCTGAACGCGGCATCCGAGATGCTGGCGCTGACCTGGCCGGAGTTCGCCAACCTGCATCCCTTCGTGCCGCTGGAACAGGCCGAGGGTTACCAGGAAGTGATTGAGGGGCTCAATGCGGCACTGGCCGAGATCACCGGTTTCGCGCAGATGAGCTTCCAGCCCAACAGCGGCGCCGCCGGCGAATACGCCGGTCTGCTGGTGATCCAGGCGTATCACCGTTCGCGCGGCGAAGCGCCAGCGCAACGTGGTGCTGATTCCTTCCTCCGCGCACGGCACCAACCCGGCGAGTGCGGCGATGTGCGGCCTGGACATCGTGGTGGTGAAATGCGACAGCAAGGGCAACATCGACGTGGACGATTTGCGCGCCAAGGCGGAAGAGCACAAGGCCAACCTGTCGTGCCTGATGGTGACCTACCCCAGCACGCACGGCGTGTATGAGGAAAGCATCAAGGACATCACCGCGATCATCCACGCCAACGGCGGCCAGGTGTACATGGACGGCGCCAACATGAATGCGCAAGTCGGCCTCACCAGCCCCGGCAACATCGGCGCGGACGTGTGCCACCTCAACCTGCACAAGACCTTCGCCATCCCGCACGGCGGCGGCGGACCGGGCGCCGGCCCCATCGGCGTGGCGGAACACCTCACGCCCTTCCTGCCCTCGCACCCGGTGGTCAAGGTTGGCGGCGCACAGGGCATCCACGCGGTGTCGGCGGCACCTTACGGCAGCGCGCTGATCCTGCTGATCTCCTACGGCTACATCAAGATGATGGGCGGCAAGGGACTGACCGAAGCGACGAAGATGGCGATCCTGAATGCCAACTACATCAAGGAATCGCTGAAGGACAGCTATGCCACGCTGTACAGCGGCAGCAATGGCCGCTGCGCGCACGAGATGATTCTGGATTGCCGCGAATGGAAGAAGGAAGGCGTGGAAGTGACGGACATTGCCAAGCGCCTGATGGACTTTGGCTTCCATGCGCCGACCACTTCCTTCCCGGTGGTGGATACGCTGATGGTGGAACCGACCGAAAGCGAATCGAAAGCCGAGCTGGACCGTTTCTGCGCGGCGATGATTGCCATCCGCGGCGAGATCGACGAGGTCATCGCGGGCAAGGTCGACAAGAAGGACAACATCCTCAAGCATGCGCCGCATACCGCGAAGTCGGTCTGTGCCAACGAGTGGACAGCGTCCCTACTCGCGCGAGCAGGCGGCATTCCCCCTGCCATGGGTACGGGATAATAAATTTTGGCCTAGCCGTGGCACGGGTGGATAATGTGTACGGCGACAAGAATCTGGTTTGTTCCTGTCCGCCAGTAACCAATTCCAATTAATAGCCACCATGTTATTCCGGCCTGCGCCTGCAAGAGGTACGCCGTGATTGTAAGGGCTAAAATCCCGACAATACACGCAGCGCCGGAATGACGGAAATCCAAGGAGAATATCATGGCCAAAGACAATCAAGAAAAATCCGCCACCACGCTCGGCGGTGCGCCCGTCACCCTGTTCGGCACTTTCCCCAGCGTGGGCCAGCAGGCACCGGATTTCACCCTGGTGAATAAAGACCTGCAAGACGTTTCGCTGCAAAGTTTCGCGGGCAAACGCAAGGTGCTGAATATCGTGCCCAGCCTGGATACCGCAGTATGCGCAACCTCCACGCGTAAATTCAACGAAGCCGCCGGCAAGCTGAACAACACCGTGGTGCTGGTAATCTCGGCCGACCTGCCGTTCGCGATGAGCCGCTTCTGCGTCGCAGAAGGCCTGGAGAATGTCACCACGCTATCGCTGATGCGCGGACGCGATTTCATGCGCAATTACGGCGTGAAGATCGCCGATACTGCGTTGGCGGGTGTTACTGCTCGCGCCGTGCTGGTGCTGGACGACAAAGACAAGATCATCCACGCCGAGCTGGTGGACGACATCAAGCATGAACCGAATTACGATGCGGCAATGGCCGCATTGAATAAAAGCGATCAAGTAGTCGCGCCCTGATTTTTGGGCACCACCAAAACAAAAAGCCACGGGGTGATCCGTGGCTTTTTCCGCTCTGCGCTGGCATTCGATGGCCTGACAGAAGGTTTGAACAACAAGTCATTTGCACAAACTATCCGTGGCTATAAATGAGCCCAGTCTTGGAACTGGTACAATCGGCCCGGCGGTTTCCTACTTTTATCTGAGGCAAAATGAAGACTCTCATCTGCGGTTCCATGGCTTACGACACCATCATGGTGTTCAAGGATCAATTCAAGAAACACATCCTTCCCGAACAGATACACATCCTCAACGTCGCTTTTCTCGTGCCCGAAATGCGCCGCGAATACGGCGGCTGTGCGGGCAACATCGCCTACAACCTGCAGATGCTCGGGGGACACCCGCTGATCATGGCGACCGTGGGCGACGACTTTGAACCTTACACGCAGCGCCTGGAAAACATCGGTCTGGCGCAAACGCATATCCGCCACGTGCCGGGCAACTTTACCGGACAGGCTTTCATTACTACCGACCTCGACGACAACCAGATCACCGCGTTCCATCCGGGCGCCATGAGCATGTCGCACCTGAACCATGTAAATGAGGCCCAGGAAGTCACGCTCGGAATCGTTTCGCCCGACGGGCGCGACGGCATGATCAACCATGCGCGCGAATTTGCCGAGGCCAACATTCCTTTTGTGTTCGACCCGGGCCAGGGTATGCCGATGTTCTCCGGCGCTGAGCTGCTGGACTTCATCGAACAGGCCAACTACGTCACGGTGAACGATTACGAAGCCAAGATGCTGCAGGACAAGACAGGCAAATCCTTGTCCGACATTGCCCAGCGCGTCAGCGCACTGATCGTCACGCTCGGCGCCGATGGTTCCATTATTTATACCCACGGCAGGCAGATCGCCATCCCCACGCCAAAGCCGAAAGCCATTGTCGATCCGACCGGTTGCGGCGATGCCTATCGCGCAGGCCTGCTGCACGGCATCCAGCAAGGCTGGGATTGGGAAACAACGGGACGCCTGGCTTCACTGATGGGTTCACTCAAGATCGCCAGCCGCGGCGGCCAGAACCACAAGTACAGCCGCATGGAATTGGCGGAACTGTACAAGCAGCATTTCGGTTCCCGCATCAAGTTGTAGGTCGTGGACGGTCATGCCACATCCGGGCATGACCAGTAAAAGTGAGCGGTGTGAACGCGAAACTGACTCTTACATCTATCTGCCGCTATCCACGATGCCACGCATCGCACGTTTGACCTGCGCAGTGCAATCGCGGTGGGCGGCGGCAGCATCAACGATGCGTTCCGCTGGAGGGAACGATGGCGAATGCTATTTCCTCAAACTCAACGAGCAGCGGCATCACCCCATGTTTGTCGCCGAAGCCGCCGGACTGGCTGCAATCGCCTCCACAAATACTATTCGCGTGCCGAAAGTCGTTGCCTGTGGTGTCGCGGATGAGCAATAGTTATCTGGTGCTGGAATACCTGAAGTTGTCTGCGCGCGGCAATGACCGTTTGCTCGGTGAACAACTGGCCGCACTGCACCGCTGCACGGGTGAGGCCTTCGGCTTTGCGCGGGACAATTTCATTGGAACTTCGCCGCAGCCGAATGCATGGAGGGATGACTGGATCGACTTTTGGCGGGAGCAGCGCCTGGAGTTTCAGTTGAACCTTGCGGCAAAAAATGGCTACGGGGGGCAATTACAAAGCTTGGGCGAAAAATTGCTGGATGCCCTGCCCTCCTTCTTCGAGGGATATACACCCGCACCATCACTGCTGCACGGCGATTTGTGGAGCGGCAACCACGCATTCCTTGCGGACGGTACACCGACGATCTTCGACCCTGCCGCCTATTACGGCGACCGCGAATGCGACCTCGCGATGACAGAACTCTTCGGCGGCTTCTCCGAGAACTTCTACGCTGCCTACCGGGCTGTCTGGCCGCCGGATCCGGGCTATGCCGTGCGGCGCGACCTTTACAATCCTTACCATATCCTGAACCACGCCAATTTGTTCGGCGGAGGATACTTGATGCAGGCGGTCCGAACGATGCAAAGACTGCTGATTGAGCATGGTCAATAATTTTGTTTGCTATTCCTGCCGATATGCCCCATAGTGCGGGCCAGCGATTTTCAAGTCTGTCGTTGTTGTCTGGTTCTTTACCCGCTTTACTTCGGTATTTCTCCCTTCATCACTTTTCCGTCTTGACCATCGCCCTCAGTGTGGGGCTTCGTCCCCTTTGTTTGTTTTTCAGGAGATTCAAAATGGCAACAGGTACAGTTAAGTGGTTCAACGATTCCAAGGGCTTCGGCTTCATTACCCCGTCCAATGGCGGCGATGATCTTTTCGCTCACTTTTCCGCGATCCAGAGTTCGGGTTTCAAGACCCTGACCGAAGGTCAGCAAGTCAGTTTCGACATCACTGCCGGCCCTAAAGGTCAGCAAGCATCAAACATCCGCGCAGCGGAATAAATGGTCAGGCAGGCACGGCGTTTCGCCATGCTGTCAGTCCTGTCTACGAGCCCGGCAAGTGCCGGGCTTTTTTTCATAGCGTCATAAATCTACTGCGCGGCTGCATGGCTGCGTTGCACCAAAGGTACGCAATCCGCTATCCAACAAGTTGGATGCGGAATTGCCAGCGCGGTGCTCGGAATCCTCTTGTACTACTTGTACACTCCGGTTCCTCCGCTCCGTGCGCCTTGCCATGCAACCGCTCGCTACGATTTCCTGATGTCCGCCATTTTGATGGGGGGCTTGATGGTGAGGTCATTGAGGATTCCGGTAACCCCCATCAGATAACGTACCGCGGCTTCGGCCACATTGACCTGAAAGCCATGGATGACGTAGCCGCTGAGACCAATGCAGCCATCCGCAACCACAACTTTGATGTCGCATCCGCCGAGCGACGCATTCCACTTCAGCGCATTCGCCGCGGCGAGCGCAATATCGGTGTCGTTGCGCTTTCCCGGCAGGGGAATATTCACGACGACGTCATTGGCGATCGCGCGCACACCGTTGACCCGCTTGGCGATCTTTTCCGCAGAGTATTTGTCCGAGAAATGCGGCACGGCGCCGAATAGCGTCACGATGCCTTCTTGAACATTCACGCCGATACCGCGGGAGTCCAAACTGGGGTCCCATTGCAACTCGTTTTGCACGTCATTGCGAATGTCGGTGTCCAAGTTCATGGCGTTCTCCTTTCACTCATTCGTCGTGCATCGATGGATCTAGCAAGTGCCAGCATCGCGCCAAAGCGCGCCTGCGGCTATCCGTAGTTCCCACAGGCACTACCCATCAGTGTCAGTAGAAACCCGTAGCTGCTTGGCGGATTTACGCATAGCGGATGCCGCTCGTAATTCGCATGATTCCTCATGCGGCTCGACGAACAATCGGGCGGGCGGCATCGAATGCAAATCGCAATCATTCGCGCCAGGAGAAGAATCTTGAAAGCCTCGGATGTCATGACCCGGACCGTCATTACGGTCAAGGAGCACGCCTCGGTTGCCGAGGCACTACGCTTGATGCTCGGCAAAGCGATCAGCGGTTTGCCGGTGGTGGACAACGAAGATCGGCTCGTGGGCATCATCACTGAAGGAGACCTGCTGCGCCGCGCCGAACTGGCGACAGGGCGGCACATAGCCCGGTGGAGAAATCTTTTTGGATCGTGGTTTGCCGCAAAGGAATACGTGCGCACGCACGCCCGATCAGTGGGCTCGGTCATGACCCGGGAGACTCTTTGCATTGCCGAAGACACGCCGTTACCGATGATCGTTCGAATCATGGAGGAAGGACACGTCAAGAGGCTGCCGGTAACGAAGGACGGCACGGTCATCGGGATCGTGAGCCGCCGGGACATCCTGCAGCCGCTCTCTTCGCTGGTCGACTTGCCGCTCGCAGGCTGCGCGAGCGATGCAAGCATTCAGCGACAGATCGAGCGAGAACTGGCTGCGCAGCCTTGGAATCCCAG
This sequence comes from uncultured Bacteroidales bacterium, assembly GCA_963809855.1. GTDB lineage: Bacteria > Bacteroidota > Bacteroidia > Bacteroidales > VadinHA17 > LD21. The sequence continues at coordinate 75,928 of CAWELF010000001.1, forward strand.
GCAGAACATTTGCGTGGAGGTTGAAAATGGAACGGTCATCCTCAGCGGCGCGGTCTCGGGATTCGAGCAGCGCGATGCGCTGCGGGTTCTGATCGAGAATATTTCCGGCGTGCGTGAAATCCAAGATCAGCTTTTGGTCCTCGATCCGTACGTGGGGACCGCAATCGTGTCGCCGATGGACACCTAAATAGCTGCTTTCGGAGCATTTATGCATACTCAAACATCGGCATCCAGCGGAATTCTCAAAGACGGCAGGCAAGTGACCATTCGGCCGCTTCAGCCGCAAGACAGCGCCATCGAGCGCGAATTCATCATGCGGCTTTCGCCGCAATCCCGGCGCTACCGCTTTCTTAGCAGCATCGCCTTACCCAGCGAGCAGCTGCTCGAGCGGCTTACCCATCTCGATGATGCCACCGACGAAGTGATTCATACACTTCGCCTGAACTAAGCGCATAGACTCGGCCTTCAACTTTTAATCCGGAGTATGAAATGCACAATGAAAAACTTTCTCGACGGGTATTGCTGAGCCAGGCGATTACGGCCGCAGCTCTGATCCCTGGACTGGTTCTGACCCGCCAGGCGCTCGGCGCGGCAGCACCCCCGCTCGATGCCTCGGACCCGACTGCAAAAGCGCTGGCTTACACCGAGGCGTCTGCGAAACCCGATCAGAAATGCGCCAACTGCATGCAGTTTCAGGGCAAAGCCGGCGATTCGCGCGGCGGATGTGCCATTTTCGCCGGAAAAACCGTCGCAGCTGCCGGCTGGTGCTCGGTTTGGGCTAAGAAAGCGTAAGCAAGCAGGTAAATCGCCGCGTCAGGTCGCTGCCGGGAATGGCATCTCGGATTTTCGCCAGCGGATTCAGACCCGCGTTTTTCTTGGCGGGTTTGGCCCGGCTGGTACTCATGGCCGCCTGGATCGCGGTCTGGCTGTTCGGCGCGCCGCTCGGCAACACCTGGCCACCGACGCTGTGGCACGCCCATGAAATGGTCTTCGGCTTCGTCGGCGCCGCCCTCGCCGGCTTTCTTTTAACCGCCGTACCGAGTTGGACGGGCGAGCGCGGTTTCGCGGGCCTGCCACTCATCATCCTGGTCAGTCTCTGGCTCGGCGGTCGAATCGTCGTCGCGACGGCGCTTTTTGGCTCGCCGGCCTGGTTTTCGCGGTCGACGAGGGATTTTTGCTCGGTCTAGGTGCCCTATTGGCGCCGCCGCTGTTGCGAACCCGCAGCCGCAACACGCCGCTGCTCCTGGTTCTCGTGTTGCTGGCCGGATGCAACGGCGTCTTCCATTGGTCGCTGATGCGGCGTGATGCCGATGGCGCATCGCACGCTCTCCTGATTGCCATCGACACGCTATTGCTGATGGTTAGCGCGATCGGCGGCCGTATTCTGCCGGCGTTCACCTCGAGCGGCCTGCGCGCGAGCGGCAGCGCGATTTCCTTGCGCTCCTGGCCGCCGATCACGCCCATCACGATCACGTTGATGATCGCCATCGTCCTGGTGGACTTGAGCTGGCCGGACAGTCGAGCGGCCGGGCTCGTCGCCGGCATGGCTGCGGTCGCCCAATTAATACGTCTGGCGCAGTGGCGCAGCACCGCTACGATGAAGCTTCCTATCGTGTGGATCCTGCATGTGGGCTACGCCTGGCTGCCCGTCGGGCTTGCGCTCAAGAGCGCCGCGTTGCTGACGGGGCCTGCCATTTCTGCCTTCTGGCTGCACGCACTCACCGTCGGCGTGCTCGCGACCATGATCATGGGCGTGATGACACGCGCAGCATTGGGTCATACGGGGCGGCCGCTCGAGGCCGCGCCTCTGACCATATCCGGCTACTTTGTGCTCTTTCTCGCGGCGATTGCGCGCGTCTTCGGACTGAGCGCAGGCCTTTCTTACCCGCTGGTGATCGCGCTGAGTGGGTCGCTCTTTACGGCGGCCTTCGCGTGCTTCTTGTTCGAATACGCTCCGATTCTGTGGGCGCCGCGGGCCGACGGTAAATCCGGCTGATTGATGCTTCATCCTGGATTTTGGGAGGTTCGCCGCACTCCAGCATTCCTCGCGCTGGCTCGCCGTCTCAGTGCAGCAGCGTCAACCAGCCCAGCGGCTGGCGAGTGATCGCTACGCCGACGATGACGGCGAAAGTCAAAAGCGCGGCCCCAAAAGCCGCGATTTGACCCGTTAGGCTCTTCGCGCGCCTCAAGGCTATCGACCCCAGAACCACATACAGCGCCAGCAGCAACACTTTGACGGTCAGCCAGCCGTTGAAGAAGGGATACTGGTGCAGAATGAGCGTCAGCAAAACCGCCGCCACCAGCAGCACCGAATCGATGATGATCGATGCGGCGCGAAGCGCAAGGTGATTGGCAACCATAGCGCCATTTAATCGCAGCACGCCCCGAAGCGTAAACAGGCTGCCGGAAAGCGCCACGCAACCTACATGAAGTGCGCGGATTTCAAGAAAGTGGGAAGCAAGCACAGGGTGTTATTGCGAAGGTTGGAATCGGGCCCTTAGCTTAACGCTTTGGCCACCAACAAATTCGGCCCCACATCCAGCTTAAAGGATATTCCCTACTGAATGAGGGCATCCGCGAATACCGCAACCTGCCCGCGCCCAGTAACGTTGCGTCAAGATTGGGTGAGTTGGTAAACGGAGTGGCAGAAATGCTCGACATCAGCACGGCAGAGTTGGCCCAACCATGCGACGGCAATTGGTTCAATCCGCAAGACCTCCTGACACCTACGGCATTTGCGCATCCCGTCAGTCGATTCGAGATTCGAGAAACGCACATCTCGTGGGTGATTCTTACCGGTCTTTATGCCTACAAAGTCAAGAAGAGCGTCCAACTGGAATTCCTCGACGCTTCCACCCTGGAGAAAAGGCGCTTCCTTTGCGAAGAGGAGTTGCGGCTCAATCGGCGCTTGGCGCTGGGTCTCTATTTGGACATGGTAACGATCACTCGGGAAGCCGGAGGGCTGCGCGTCAACGGCCACGGTCCAATCGTGGAATTCGCCGTGCGCATGAAACAATTCGATGCCTCGCAAGAATTGTCGCCTTTGCTCGAAGGCGACTCGTTGGATGAGCAAGAATTCGTCGATCTTGCCCGGCGCTTGGCGCGATTTCACAAAACGGCGCCAAAGGCGACATGCAGCAAGAATTATTCTCACACCAGCGACTTGCGCGATTCCGTGCTCGGCAACTTGGCGACTTTGCTATCGCACCTGGACGCGGACACGCCCATGCCCGAGATGGGCCGTATCGTCGATTGGACGCATGACTATTTGCATGATTCGCTGGCTCAATTGCAAGAGCGCGAACAGTGCGGCGCGATCCGCGAGTGTCACGGCGATCTGCACGCGCGCAATATCGTTCGATGGTGCGGTCAATTGATACCTTTTGACGGCTTGGAATTCGACGCCAAGCTTCGTTGGATCGACGTGATGAACGATGTCGCGTTCTTGGCGATGGATTTGATGGCTCACCATCGCAAGGATTTTGCCTTTGCGTTTCTAAATGCCTATCTCGAGCACACAGGTGACTACGAGGGCGTTCGGCACTTGACGTTCTATGCGGTATACCGCTCCCTGGTACGGGCCATGGTCGACAGTCTCGAAGTCGAAAAGGACCTGAAGCATCGAGAGGAGTATCAGAAGCGATTGCGCATGCGGATAGCGGGCGCCAGTGCGTTCATCAATCAAGCCGTACCGACGCTGTTCATCATGCACGGCGTGTCGGGTTCGGGCAAATCCTGGATGAGCGAAAGGCTGGCAACGCAGCTGGGGGCGATCCGCATTCGATCCGACGTCGAGCGCAAACGCTTAGGGGGCACCATAGATTCATTGCCGAACGAACGTACCGGATTCGAAGAAGGGCTATACACGCCTGCGCTGAGTCATCGCACCTATGCGCGCCTGCTCGAATGCGCGGATAGCTGCCTGAAAGGCGGTTTTGATACCATTGTCGATGCCGCATTCCTGCATGGTGCGGATCGCCGTTTGTTCGCGGATTTGGCCGCGGCAGGCGGATTTCACTTTGTCATTCTGGCATGCGAGGCTGACGTGGCTGTTCTCACGCAGCGAGTCGAGCAGCGAGTCCCGGCAACGGCTGGATGCGTCGGATGCGGATTGTGCTGTGCTGGCCGAGCAACTGAGCACCGCCGAGCCCCTCAGTGCGTCTGAGCGGATACGCACACTGAGAGTTGGACACGACGACAACTCCCCAGGCGTGTCAAAAGGCTTTCGTCGCCATCAAGGACCGCCTGGCGTCGCTGAGCATCGCTCTGCCCGCAGCCTAGCGCAGCAGCAACCAGGGCAGCCACAGCGCGGCAATCATCGCCAAGTGACTCGGACAAAGCCGCAGCGCGAAGCTCCGGCCGCCCACGACGAATGCGGCCGCGGCTTTCACCAGGATGTTGACGGTGATCGCCAGCATGGCCGCGAACGCCGCCGCAACTGCATCAAGCGTACCCGAGGCCGCCAGTCGAGCGGCGGCGGCCGCCGCCGCGTGAGTGTCCACAAACCCGCCGAGCGCAACGGTGACTTGGGCGCCTGACGGCCCCAGCAGTTTTTGCAGCAGCGCGGCAACGAGGGACATGATGGCAAATGCGGTTGCAAACAAAAAGGCGAATTTCGGCTCAAAGGCGCGACCAGAATCGGGTTTCGCCGGTGTATGAATGCCTTTCACGGACAGCGCGAACGCCAGTCCGTAGACAGTCGCAACCAGTCCCGTGGCCGCGATACCAGGAGCGAGGTTTGCCAGCAGTTTTGGGTTGCTGACGAAAATAACGATGATCAATTCGATTGCGGTCGCAATCGAGGAAAAGGAGGCCCCGGCGACCGCGCTGCGAAGCAATGACGGGTCTTCACGCGCCTGTCTGCCAATGGCGGCTATGGTCAGGATGCTGGAAACGAAGCCGCCGCAAAACCCCGCCACCGCCAATCCCACCTGAGTACCCAGCGTGCGGCGAGCGAGATACCCCAACGCATTAATGCTCAGCATCAGGATGGTCAGACGCCAGACTACGCGCAAATTGACCACGCCGAAGGAATCAATCGCGCGGTCCGGCAGCAAGGGCAGAACGATGAGCGCGGCGCCGGCCAACAGCGTGGCATCGTGCAGTTCTTGCTCGGAAAGCTGCGAAATCGCAAATCGATGCAATTTCGATTTTGAGCTGATCAGCAAGGTCACGATCACGCCGAGCGCCGCGGCGAGTTCGATCTGCCCAACGGCCATGAATCCGATGGCAAATGTCGCGAGTAATGCAAATTCTGTCGTGAGACCCGGGTACTGGACTTGATTGGCCCGATAAGCAACGGCACTCAGAATGAGCACGCCCGCGCCTGCGAGCGCAAGCAGCACATCTGAATGCAGGAGCGCGGACATCGCGCCGAGCAGGGCGACGAGCGTAAATGTGCGCACACCCGCGGCACTCGACGAAGAACCCGCACTCTTGTGTTTCTCGCGATCGAGCCCGATCAGCAACCCGACCGCCAAAGCCACCATGAGGCTGGTCGCGCGCGAATCCCAGAGCGTCAACATGCGCGCACTCGAGACAACGGGCTTGAATAAGACCAAGACTTCATGCGGGGCCTAAAGGATTGCTTGGGGCTGGCCTTGCCGGCGGCCCCAAGCACCACATTTTCCGATTGCGCCGGCGACGCGCGTCGATATGAAAGCTCTATGCGGCCGCCATTGATTGAATCAGCGTCACTACCGGTTCCTTTTTGCCTTTTGCAGGGCCGCGCACCAACAGCACCGGCACCGTCGCATCGCGCACCACGTTCTCCGCGTCGCTGCCCAGAGCAACTCGCGCCAGACCGCGGCGGCCATGCGTTCCCATGACGATCAGATCGGGCTTCCATTTCTTGGCTTGCGCCAGGATGAGATCAGCGGCAACTCCGCCGATTGACTCAATCAACACGGAATCCACCTTGACGCCTTCCTTCTTGGCCGCCGACACTGCGGCATCCAGCACGGATTTTCCCGTCTTGACCAATGACTCGATCAGATTCTGAGGGAAAATTCCACCACTGTAAGTGATGTCGAGAATGTACTCATTGACGATGTGTATCAGAAGCAACTGGCTGCCTTGAACCTTCGCAATCTTGATCGCTTCCTAAGTCCTCGCGCGGAGGTTTCGCTGCCATCGACCGGAACTAAAATCTTGCCGTACATAAACTGCTCCCGATTTGAATTCAATGCGAAATAGAACCGGCTGTATCGGCTCACAGGGCGCGATATCGCATTCCAGGGGATAGTTTCACCCAGCGTCGCAACTGCGAAAGTCGGAGTTTCCACCGTGGGCTTCGGCTTTTGCGTACGTTTTGGCACTGCGGCGCCGCTACGGGAAAGCACCCGTATGCTGCGGGTTGTCCTCATTGTTCGCAGGAAGCTTGTAACGCATTGTTTCGTCGGGTTCAACACGTCGGAACTTGAGGCGCAATGGGCGGCATATTACGCATCGCCTACAAGCTGCTGGTCAACGATCGGGCCAAGTACGCGGCGCTGCTGGTGGGCATCACCTTTGCCGTGTTCCTGATGATCGAGATGACCTCGCTGTTCGCCGGCATTTTGAGCCGCTCCTCGGCCACCGTCATCAACATCGGTGCCTCGATCTGGGTGATGGATCCGGCGATCCAGACGGTCGCCAATACCATTCCGCTGCCCGACTACGTCCTGGATGAGGTGCGCAGCATTCCCGGGCGTCAAATATGCCGTGCCGCTGTATTCGGGCGCCGCGCTGCTGAAGCTGCCGCGATGGCGCCTATCAGGCCGTCAACGTCATCGGACTGGATGACACCAGCCTGTTCGGCCGGCCGACGCTTGATCGGCGGCAAGATCGAGGACATCTATGCCGAGAACGCCTTCATCGCGGTCAAGGACTCCGAGTTCTACAAGCTCGAGAATCCCGAAGATCGGCACCGAGTTCGAACTCAACGACCACCGCGGCGTGATCGTCGGGATCGCGCACGTGGCCTCGAGCGGACTGTTCGGCGTGCCGACGCTCTACACGACCTACAACCGAGCCCTGCAATACATCCCCAATACGCGCTTCACGATTTCCTACCTGCTGGTCGAGCCGAAGACCGCTGCAGACGTCGCCTGCGATCAAGCAGCAGGTCGCGGCAGCGGGATATCTGGCGCTCACGAAGGACGAGTTCATCCAAAAGATCTCCGACTTCTACAAATATCAGACCGGCATCGGCACCAACATGCTGATCATGACGGTGATCAGCTTCATCATCGGGCTGTCGATTTCGGGCCAGACCTTCTACACGTTCGTGATCGAAAATCTGGAGAAATTCGGCGCGCTGAAGGCGATCGGCGCCAAGGGGCGCGAACTCATTCGCATGATCCTGTTTCAGGCGGCCTTCGTGTCGCTGACGGGCTATGGCATGGGCGTCGGCCTGTGCGCGCTGATCATCTGGCTGGCGCGGCTGCATCTGCCCGACTACGCCGCGATCATCACCTTCTGCGAATCTGGGGCTCGCCTTCGTCATGGTGGTCGTCATCGCCGCGATCTCCAGCTACGTCGGCGTGCGCAAGGTCTCAAGATCGAGCCGTTCGATATTTTCAGGGGATGACGATGGCGCGAACGGCAATTCGAGGCGACGGGGCTCAATAAATGGTTCGGCGAGGGCGAGGCCAGGACCCACGCGGTGAAGGATGTGAGCTTCGAAGCCTACTTTGGCGAGATCCTCTATGTCGTCGGCCCATCCGGCAGCGGCAAGACGACGCATGCTGAGCATGATTTCGGGGATTCTGCGCCCGAACGCGGCACGGTGAAGATCGAGGGCACCGAGATCTGGAGCCTGTCGCAACGATGCACTCGCGGAGTTCCGGCTGCACAAGATCGGCTTTGTCTTCCAGGACTTCCATCTCTTCCCGCGCCTGACCACGGCCGAGAACGTGGCGATTCCGCTCATTCTGCAGAAGCGCGACTGGGATGAGGCGCTCAAGGAGGCCGCAGAGGATCTGGAGATCGTCGGTCTGAAGGATCGCGCGCGAACTGCCGCCGGTGAAGCTCAGCGGCGGCGAGCAGCAGCGTGTCGCCATCGCCCGGGCCATCGTCAGCCGGCCGGAGATTTTGATTCTCGATGAGCCGACCGCTTCGCTCGACGGCGATACCGGCCGGAACATCGTGAAGTTCGTGCGAGAGCACATTCTCACCGAGCAGCGCTGCATCGTCATCGTCACGCACGACAGCCGAATCTACGAATACGCCGACCGCATCGTGAAGATGGAGGACGGCAGGATGATGGAGATCGATCGAGCAAGGGAGAACTTGAATGCGCAGTAAAGTGATCTTCGTCGTCTCGGCGATCGGACTGCTGTTGGCGCTCATCAGCGCTTACATCTTGGCAGCCAGCAGCCGCAGGCGCTGCCGCCGGCCTTCAATCCCGCCGCCAATCCCTACGCCAAAGGCATCTACGCCGAACGGCATCATCGAGAGCGCGCAGCCGCAGGGCGAGAACATCAACATCTATCCGGAAGTGACCGGACCGATCACCCAGGTGCTGGTGGCCGAAGGCGGCCAAGGTGCACAAGGGCGACCCGCTGCTGACGATCGATGATTCGGTGCAGCGGGCGACCAGCCGAACAGCAGCAATCGCAGGCGCAGGCGGCCCGGGCGATGCTGCAGGAGCTGAAGGCCGAGCCGCGGCCGGAAAATCTCGACGTTGCCGCCGCGCAGGTCGAAAACGCGCAAGCCACGCCTGAAGAGCGCGCAGGATCAGCTCGCCAAGCAGGAGCAGTCCTACGCCATCGACGCCAAATCCGTGAGCCGCGATGCGCTGGACAACGCCCGGAACGCCGAAAAGATCGCCGCCACCAACCTCGAAGTCGTGCAGAAGCAATACGACCTGACCAAGGCGGGTGCCTGGAACTACGACATCCAGCAATCAGGAGAAACAATACGTCGCTCTGTCGAAGGCCTATGCGGCCTCGGCGGCGCTGCTCGCCAAATATACCATCCGCGCCCCCACGCGACGGCGTGGTGCGCTCGCATTCAAGCGGCGGTCGGCAGCTATGTATCCGCGCAGGGCGCCTACGATTCCTACACGCAGGGCTTCGAATCCGCTCATCGTGATGGGCACGCCGGATGACAATCTGCAGGTGCGCGTCTACGTCGATGAGATCTTGATTCATCGGCTTGCCGATCAGCGCCAAGATGAGCGCCGAGATGTTCATCCGCGGCACCGACACGCATGTGCCGCTGACATTCGTGCGCATCCAACCGTATGTTTCGCCGAAGATCGAGCTCTCCGATGAGCGGCAGGAACGGGTCGACCTGCGGGTGCTGCCGTTGATTTTCCGTTTCGCCAGCACCAAAGACGCTGAACCTCTATCCCGGGCAGCTGGTGGATGTCTATGTCAGCGCGAAGTAGCCGCGACGCTGCGGCAGACGCGCCACTCGACGCGACGCATATCGCGGTCCAGCTGCTCGGCGGTGCTCGGCATGCTTGCGCTCGTGTGCGGCTGCGCAGTGGGCCCGAATTTTCATCGCCCGGACGCGCCGCCCGTGACGCAGTATACAGACGGCAAGCGAGCCAGCGAGACGGTCGTCGGTCAATGGCAGCGCGCAACGCTTCGACCTGGGAAAGGATGTCGCTGCGGACTGGTGGCGCTTGTTCCAGTCACCGGCAACTCGACGCCGTCATCGCCGAGGCCGATCGCCAACAATCCGGGCCTCGACGCGGCCGAAGCGAGCCTGCAGTCAAGTCAAAACAACCTGCGCAGCGGATACGGCATTTTCTTCCCATCCGTCGACCTCGACGCGGGCGCCACCCGCGAGCGATATCAGCTCCGCCAACATCGGGCAGAAGTCGCCTGGAGGCGATATTCAATCTGTTCACACTGTCGGCCAGTGTCAGCTATGCGTTGGATATCTTCGGCGGTCAGCGGCGCCTCATCGAAGGGTTGCACGCGCAGGTCGATGTGGCCCATGCCAACGAACAGGCCGCTTATCTTGCTCTCGCGAGCAATATCGTCAATACGGTGATCGCGCGGGCGGCCTATCGCGCCGAGGTCCGCGCCACCCAGCAGCTGATAGGGCTGCAGAAGGAACAAGTTCGACTTGCCGAAGTCCAATCACAGGCCGGGACCGTGCCGTATTCGACCGTGTTGAGTTTGCGCAGTCAGCTCGCCTCCTATGAAGCGACGATTCCGCAGCTCGAACAGAAGGCTTCCCAAAGCGCTCATCTATTGGTCGCCCTCACCGGCCATTTGCCCGCGCAATGGATCGCGCCCGAGGTGGCCCTGACAGATCTTACGCTGCCGGCTGACCTGCCCGTGAGCCTTCCGTCTGCGCTCGTGCGTCAACGACCGGACATTCTCGCCGCGGAGGCTACGGCGCATGCGGCAAGCGCCAACATCGGCGTGGCCACCGCAGCGTTGCTTCCCAATCTGACGCTGAACGGCGGCCTCGAGGCGGCCAGCAATTCGTCCGGCCTGCTATTTCCGGCCAATGGCAAGGCATGGAGCCTCGGCGCCGCTGTCACGGCGCCGCTGTTTGAGGGTGGAACGCTGTGGTTCAAACGCAAAGCGGCGCTCGACAACTATCGCGAGGCCATGGCCTTGTATCGCCAGACCGTGCTCGGCGCCTTTGAACAGGTGCCGACACCTTGCGTGCGCTCGATCACGATGCGCAAACTTTGGTCGCCGAAAATGAATCGCTGGCGGCGGCAGAAGAGGCGCTGCGCCTGGTTCAGGCCAATTATCAGGCGGGACTTGCCACGTATCTTGACGTCTTGAATGCCGATGCCCAATACCACCAAGCAACGATCGCCGACATCCAAGCAATCGCCGTCCGTTACCAGGACACGGTCGCGCTATTTGCAGCCCTCGGCGGCGGCTGGTGGAACATCGATCGACGCGACATCGCCGCTGTGCCGAAAGGCCCATGAGAGACTTAAGAGGGGATGAACATCCACACCGCGGCGGCACCCATGACCGCGGTTGCGATCCATCCGAGGACGATGAATGCCCGGCCGGCGGTGAACGCGCCCATCACGGACTTCTTCGAGACCAGCAGGATGATCACCGCCATCAGCGGCACGGCGACGACGCCGTTGATCACCGCACTCCAGAACAGCGCCTTCATCGGACTGATCGGCGGGTACTGGATGAACAAGTCCGGCGAGCACGCTGACGGCGATGATGCCGTAGAAGCCTCGGGCATCGCTCGCCTTGCGCTCCAGCCCCGATTTCCAACCCATGGCTTCGGCATAGCGCATAGGCGCCGGAGCCGGCGAGCACCGGCACGCCGATCAGGCCGACGCCGAGAATCCCCAGCGCAAACAGCATGAACGCGAAGTCGCCCGCCAGCGGCCGCAGCGCGCTCGCCGCCTGCGCCGCCGTGTTGATGTCGGTGATCCCGGCCGACGTGCAGCGTGACGGCCGTCGCCAGAATGATGAAGTAGGCCGTGAGGTCGGAATAGAACATGCCGCTCCAGGTGTCCCACCGGATGCGGCGCAGCTCCGTGCCTGCCGCCGCGCGGATCGCGGCACGAGCGGCGGCGCTCCGTGGCCGGCCTGCATGTCCTCGACCTCTTCGGATGCCTGCCAGAAGAACAGGTAGGGGCTGATGGTGGTGCCGAAGACGCCGACGACCACGGCAGCGGCGTCGGCATTGGGCGTGAATTGCGGCCAAACGGTGCGCAGCGCCACCTGGCCCCAGGGCACGTGCACGGTGAACAGGACCGCGGCGTAGGCAAGCAAGCAGAGCGTCAGCCACTTCAGGAAGCGCACGTAGCGGTGATAGGGAATGAACACCTGCAGCAGCAGCGTGCCGATCACGAAGACCGCCGTCATCAGGTGGCGATTGAATCCCGGTGACCAGCTCGGCGACTTCGCCCATGGCGGCGACGTCGGCGGCGATGTTGAGGGTATTGGCGATCAGCAGCAACAGCACGACGGACTTGACGACGATGGGCGGAAAGGCGTCCTTGATGTTGGCCGCGAGCCCTTTGCCGGTGACGCGGCCGATGCGCGCGCACATGGACTGGATCGCGGCCATCAGCGGAAAAGCCAGCGGCATGGTCCACAGCATGTTGAGGCCGAATTGCGCGCCCGCCTGGGAGTAGGTGGCGATGCCGCTGGGATCGTCGTCGGCCACGCCGGTGATGAGCCCGGGCCCGACCCGCGCCAGCGGATGCTCCTTCAGGCGGCGCCACACTGTTTCCAGCGCCGCTCGATGCCGCGATCGATTGAGCTCATCAGAGGAGACGCCCATACGTTATTCTCGATGTTGCGCAGGGTGCATGATCCGCATCGATTGCATTCTGGCGCAAATGCAACCGTGAAAATACCCCCGGAATCAAAACTCGATGCCCGACAACGCCTTGCACAAATCCATGGCGCTGCTGCGGACGCGCCGATTCGGCGCATTTTGGTTTGCGAGTCTGCTCTCTAACATAGGGACTTGGGCCCAGCAGGTTGCGCAACCCTGGCTGTTGTTAAGCCTCGGCGCCTCTTCCTTCCTGGTGGGACTCGATTCCTTCGCCATGAGCGCGCCGGTGTGGGTGTTGACCCTCGTCGGCGGGATTTTGGCGGATCGTGCCGATCGCCGGCAGGTGATCAGCTGGTTTCAATCGGCGCAGATGCTGTGCCCCATCATGGTCGTCATTCTGTTGCTCGCGCACGCGGGCCGGCCGTGGATGATCATAGCGCTCTCGCTGGTCATCGGCGTTACCGACGCCCTGTCGATGCCGTCCTTCTCATCCATTGTTCCCTCGATCGTGGAACGCAAACAGATCGGCGCGGGTCTCGCCCTGAATGCCACGCAGTTCAACATCTCGCGCATCCTCGGACCGGCGCTCGCAGGGGTTTTGCTGGCATCGGTCGGTGCCATTGGCTGCTTCGTCGTCAGCGCGGCTTCATATATCCCCTTCATTGGGGTGGCACTCTTGATTCTGCCGCGCGGCAAAACCGCGCACCCGTCGAACGATCGATTCGATCCTCGTCACCCGTATGCGGGCATCAGGGTCATTCTCAGGACCCCGCATTTGCGCGGCGCACTGCTGACGACATTTTCCTCGGGCTTGCTTTGCGGTCCGCTGCTTATTTTCTGTCCGGTCCTGGTGAAGAACGCGTTCCAGGGCGATGCGGCAGATTTCAGCTTGAGCGTCAGCGCCTTTGGTTTGGGCGGCTTGATCGGGGCTGTCGGGCTGCTGGCGCTCCCCCCCACCGTCGACCGGCGGTCAATGAGCTCCTGGTTCGCGGCCGGCTTCGGGCTGATGCTCGTCCTGGCCGCACTGGTTCCCTGGTTTTGGTCGCTTGTCATCCTGCTGGCGGTGGCGGGTATGGCGATGAGTGTTACCAATACATCGACCAATACCATCGTGCAATCCGCGGCGAGCGTGGAACTGCGAGGTCAAGCCGTGAGCCTTTACATGCTTGCGATGCGCGGCAGCGTTGCGCTAGGCAGCCTTGCGACCGGACTGTCGGTGAGTTGGCTCGGAGTTCGGGAGGCGTTGCTGGTCAACGGAGTGCTGGCCATCCTGGTGCAAGGGCTCATTGGAAGGCGCTGGCGCGGCCTGCCGGCGGCGCGGCCGCCTTGAGCCTGCTCAGAATGGCAAATCCTGCGCGAAATCCGGCGACTTGACCAGCAGCACGTCGCAAGGCAGCGGTTCGAGCACCCGTTCGGCGGTGCTGCCGATGGCAAGGCGTTCCAAACTGCTGCGCGAAATGGTTCCCATGATCATCACGTCGGCACGACATTCGCGTGCCGCGCGCGGCAGGCACTCCGAGGCCGTGCCCGCAAGAAGGTGAAGACCGGCGTCCGCGATTGCGAACTCATCGGTGAGCGCCTTGAGCCGTAAATGCTGTAAATCGGCTTGCGCAGCGAGCGACTCGGCGGAAACGCTCAACATCGGCGGCATGCCGCCGATCGCGGCCGCGGCCACGCTCGGAAAATAGGCATGCACGGCGTGAACCCGCCCGTGAAGCGCCTTTCCTAGGCCGACCGCGATGTCCAAAATGCGATGATCGAGAATTGCCGCGGGATCGTTTCGATGACCCGGATCGACCGCGGCCAGCAGCACCGGCACCTGCGGCCACGCTGCCGGTTTGGTCAATAGCAACGGCACCGGGCAGGTCCTTATCAAATGCCAATCCGTATTGGTGGTAAATACGCGCGCGGCGAAAGAATGATGGTGGGTGTCTTTGATTACGAGGTCCGCCGGCGAGCTGCGCAGCCAGGAGATGATCGTCTCATGCAGCGGATCGCCGCCGATCACTTCCGTTGAGACCTCAATGCCGGTATCGCGGAGCGGCTTCGCCAACAGATCGAGGAGTGAATCCAGGTTATCGGTCAGCAGGGCGTTGCTGATCGGCGGGAGCTGTCCCTCGGTCTGGACCTCACGCGACGACTTCGTATCGCATATCAGCAACTCGACGCTCGCGCCAAGAGCATTCGCCAATATTGCCGCTTTCGCGATGGCCGGTTGCTCCATGATGAGCGGATTCACGACAACCAGAATATTGCAAATACGATTCAAGACAGCATCCTCGGTTCCCCGCCGATTCGATTCAATCAACCACCACGCCGTTGCTGCGCATCACTTTGTGAACCGCTCCCGGCCCGCGCAGACGCGACAGGTAATCGGCGGTCGCGCTCATTTCCTCATCGTCGAAGCCGCGCAAGAATCGCACCAAATCCTCATCGACGTTATGACGGCGCCACTCGCCCAATTTGTGCATCTGCGCAACCAAATAACCGTAGTGCTGATTGCGCAGCGAGGGAACGAATCCATCGGCGTCGCCGTGCCCGTCGGCGTGATGACAACTGGCACATTGCTCGCGAAAGATCGCCGCTCCGAGCGTCAAGTAGTTCCCCTCGCCGTGCTGCGCAGGCTGGAGCGCGGGCGTCCTGTTCAGAAACGCGGCGATGTCCACCCAAGCCTGCGGCCCACGCAGATCGATCTGCGACAGGACCGCATGCATCGTATTGCTGTCGCGTTCCAACCCCGCGAAATCGGCCAATTGACGCACCAGGTAATTGAAGCGCTGAGGAGCCAACGCCGGGATGGTCCGGCTTGCATTGCCTTGAGCCCCGGGACCGTGACACTGAGCGCAGTACTGCGAATAGAGTGCGCCGCCGCGGTCCGGGTGCACATCGAGCGCTAGTGCCTTTTGGGTGGCTCGATCCACCGCCTCTTCGGAAGCGTATGCCTCGCTCAATTGCAGGACAAAAAGCGTCATCACGGCTGCGATGACGGCGACCCCGCGTTTGCGGAATTCTATTGTCACACTGAGCCTCCGCGTATCCCGATCGTAATGCTCAGTATCCGTCAGTGCGCGCCGGATGCTATGAGGGAAAACCCCTAGGGATGAGCGCCGCTATGCCTGCATATGCCCTCTGGAGGTCCCATGGCCCGCTCAGTAGCGGCCAAAGGTATATCCCAGGGCGCCTGCGGGAAGGCCGACGCGCAGGCGCGCCCCGCGCGACGCTTGTGGCACCTTGCTGGCGAACTCTGCGGGCTTCACGATGAGAATGTCGCAGCTCAATTCGTCCAATACTCTCTCGGCGGTGTTGCCGATCAGCAATCGTTTGTATCCGGAGCGCGACATGGCGCCCATGACAACGATGGCGCTGCGACTCTTGCGTGCCGCCTCTGCAATCGCCTCGATCGGCTGGCGCGCAATGAGATACTGACGTGCCCGCGCGATTCGCAATGGTCTCAGCGCCCGCCGAAAACGCAGCGTCGCTTGGCGCTCAGCCTCCTCCGCCAGTCCTTGCACGGCTTGCCCCGACATCCCTTCCGAATAGCCGCCCATGGGAAAGCGAGCATAGGCATGCACCGTATGCAGCGTTCCACGCAGCACCTTCGAAAGCGCTTTGCCGAACTTCAAGATTATCTGATCCAGTTTCACAGGCTTCGCATGCGCGTGGCCCGGATCGATGGCGGTCAGCACGGCCGGATGCCGGTAAGGATGAGAATTCTTGACCAGCAGCACCGGCACAGGGCTCAAGCGCACCAGTTCCCAATCCGTCAGACGCAGCAGCCAGGGCAGGCGGTGTCGTCCCGGATGCAGCGAAGCCACGATCAGATCGGCCTTAACGGCCCGCGCGCGGCGGATAATCGCTTCGTGACTGGGGTAATCCCATTCGGCACAGACGGTTACTTTAAGACTGTGGATTCTTAGCCGATCGGCGATCCCTTCCAGGCGGCGAAGCGAGTTTTGCCGCACATCCAACTCGAAGGATCCCAATCCCTGTTCGCGCAACGCGATGCCGTCGGTGTAGAGAGGTGCCGTCAAAGCGTGGAAGAGTTCCAATTGGGCACCGTATGCCCGCGCAAGCTGAGCCGCCTTGAGCACAGCGGGCAAGTGCTTGCCGTCAAAATCCTTGATGGCCACTAATATTCGACGGATGGCGGGCATGGTATTCCCCTTGAGGCGTACATGGAGCGG
Organism: uncultured Bacteroidales bacterium; assembly: GCA_963809855.1. Lineage (GTDB taxonomy): Bacteria > Bacteroidota > Bacteroidia > Bacteroidales > VadinHA17 > LD21. The sequence goes on from CAWELF010000001.1 coordinate 92,328, forward strand.
TACGAGTATTGCCCAGGCATTACGTGCGCGGTATCCGGAATTCTACGGATGCAGACGGTTGCGACTACGGACTCTGCGACTCGGTAGCTGCCGAGTTTGGCTACGCGCATCCCCTTATTTGCGGGCTGATGCAGGGAGGTCACACTCATCAGCGCGACGAGCATCACGGGGTTTTGGCCATCATGGAAACGGATAAGAATCGAATCGGCCACATAATCGTCGTGGTCGACCCCACGGCGGGGGTACCGCAGGCGGCGGTCGACAAAGCCGCGATCTTGGCACGCCGGTTCGATGCCTCGGTGGAATTGCTCATATGCGATACAGAAACCGCGCACGAGGACGATCTGCTGCGGGCAACCCCGCATCGACGCGTTCTCAACAGCACGGAATTCTTCAATTTGCTCGACCAATTGGCGGCCCCTCTGCGCGCGCTCGGGATCAAGGTCAAAGAGCGGACGATCTATGGCAAGACGTTGCATGAATCTCTCTTGTCCTACCTCTGCAAAGAATCGGTGGATTTGATCGTCAAGGACACTCATCACCACACACTGGCAAAGCGCACGCTGCTGCGAAACACAGATTGGCATTTGGCTCACCGCTGCCCGGCGCCCGTATTGTTCACCAAACCTAAAAGGTGGGCTGCGCAACCGACGATCATGGCGGCGCTTGGCCCCAAGAGCGCGCGCTCATCTTCGGCCGAATTGGATCGGCAGATTTTGCATCGAGCCGCCGCGCTGGCCGGAGGTTTGCAAAGCGATTTGCATGTGGTTCACACCTACGTTCCGGTGGCGCTGGCGCGTGCGCGAAATGCAGGCGCCGAATTGGCGACCGAACTCGAAGTCGAGCACGCCTATGAGCGCGGTCAAATTCAAGGTTCGGCAAACGCCTATGGCGTGACGCCGGAGCATCTGCACATTGAAATGGGAACGCCCGAGCGCTGTTTACCCGATTCGGTCACGGAAAATCACGCCGATGTGATCGCCATCGGGGCATCACTGCATGGCCGCTGGCATCGCATGTTCGTTGGCAGTACCGCATCATCGGTGCTGGAATCGCTGCCATGCGACGTTCTGGTCGTTACGCCACCGGATTCGCGCTCCCGAGGGGCGGTGTGAGCGTAACCGCGATTGGTTTCTCCAGAGGCTCAGCGGTGACAAGGTTCCTTGCCTTTATGGTGCTCGGGTTCTGCAGCATGAGCAGTTTCGGCGCGGGAACCCGCGCGGCAACCAAGGATCAACACTCATTGCTTGGCGCGGTGTTGGGTCCCCTGCGCGTTCGAAGCCCCTTGCTGGCTCCGGCCGAAGGCACGGAGGCGGCGTTCCTTCGAGACGTTTACGCTCGGGCGAATTCAACATCACTATGGAGCTTGAAAGGTCAACCGACCCCGCAGGCCCGCGCCATCATTGGAATCTTGAGTGCTGCCGATACCTTTGGACTCCAACCGGACGATTACGCGGCGGGACTTCTCGCCGCGTGGATCTCCCCCCCGAACGGCATGCCCTCGCCGACGCAAAGCGCCCAATTCGACCTGTTGCTGACCCGCGCCGCGCTGCGCTTCATCAGCAATGTGCACTACGGCCGCATTGATCCGCGTGCCACGGGCTTCGAACTCGCCGAATCGCGCAATGATCTGGATGTGGCCGCAACGGTCGCCGCGCTCGCCTCGGGCGTCAATCCAGCCGAGCTGGTGGCAGCCGCGGAGCCTCACTTCTACCATTACTCCCTGCTCAAAGAGGCGCTGCGCTTCTATCGGCATCTGGCAATCAGTCCCGGCTTGACGAAGTTGACGCCCGCCGGCAAGCATACCCTTCATCTCGGCGACCCTTACGCCGGCACAGCGGCATTGCGCCATTTGTTGATCGCCGAACGCGACTTGGGCGATAGCGCCGATTCAACCGCCGGCGGTCAAACACTGGATGCCACGCTGGTTGCAGCACTGAAGCATTTCCAGCAACGCCACGGTCTCACCTCCGACGGGACGCTGGGACCCGCGACATATGCCGCGCTCAGCACGCCCCTGACGCAGCGCGTACGTCAAATCGAGCTGACCCTCGAGCGCTGGCGCTGGTTGCCCGAGTTCACGGCGCCTCCCATCATCGTCAATATTCCCGAGTTCAGATTGTTCGCGTTCAATACGACCGCGGATCGGGCGTCGAGCATCCTGCAAATGGACGTGATCGTCGGCCAAAGCTATCCGAGCAAGCGAACCCCGGTCTTTGTCGGCAATTTGAAGACCGTGGTTTTCAGACCGTATTGGGACGTGCCGCGCAGCATCACGCTGCATGAAATTCTGCCGGCGCTGCGCATCCACCCGGATTATTTGCAGCGCAATAACTTCGAAATCGTCCGCGGCGAGGGCGACGATTCCCCCGTCGTCGAGCCATCGCCGGAGGCGTTGGCGGCATTGGCCGCCGGACAGCTGCGCGTGCGCCAGCGACCGGGGGACGATAATGCGTTGGGATTGATCAAGTTCTTGTTCCCGAACTCGCATAACGTGTACATGCATTCAACCCCCGCTCGTCAGCTTTTCTTGGCCTCGAGACGTGCCTTTAGTCACGGCTGCATCCGCGTCAGCGACCCGGTAGCATTGGCGAGCTACGTGCTGCAAAAGGCTCCCGCGCATTGGAACGAAGCGGCGATCTTGGCGGCTATGCACGCCGAGACCTCCATGCGCGTGGAACTTCGCGAGCCCATTCCGGTCCTCATTCTCTACGGGACGGCAATGGCCACAGAGGACGGTCAAGTGCAATTCTTCGATGATATCTACGGGCACGATCGCAAGCTCGAGGCATTACTAAGTCTTCGACCAGTTAACGGTCCGGCGGCGTCGCGCTAGCGTATAGTCATACTGTAGTTGGAGCGCCATTATGTCTCAATCCCAAAAGCCGCCCCCGGACGCTAAGCGCGCCAACCGGCGTCAATTCGTGGCCCGCGCCGCTGCCCTATGCGGTGTTTTGGGGTCCGCGACCAGCCTGCCCGTGTTGGCGGCGGCGACTCTTCCATCGGCGCGCAGCTTGAGGTTTGTGCATACGCACACGGGCGAGACCCTCACCGCTCCGTACTTTGATGGCGGCCTCTACAGCAATACCTGCCTGGACCAGGTCAATCATTTGCTGCGAGATTTCCGCACCGGCGAGAGCCATGCAATTGATCCATCGTTGCTCGACATCCTTTATGAGGTGCAAAAGCTTGCCAACTATGACGCGCCTTTCGAGGTCATCTCCGGTTACCGCTCGCCCAAAACCAATGCGATGCTGCACGCGCATTCCCATGGCGTGGCCGAGCACAGCCAACACCTGTTGGGTAAAGCGATCGATGTTCGCTTGAATGGCTATTCGACACGCGCCCTCGGTGAGCACGCCCGTTCTTTGTCTCGCGGCGGCGTAGGCTTTTACGCCAGCTCCGACTTCGTTCACATCGATACGGGCAGCGTGAGATTTTGGTGAGAGCCGGCCGTCCGGTGCGCTAGCCGGCAACGGACAGCTCAGCGCGCGGGTGCCGCCGGCGCACCCAGAGTTGCGCGAGGGCACAGGAGGCGAGACGCGCTGCATCGTCGTCCGCTCGGCTCGTAAGTATGATTGGAATGCGTGCGCCGAGCACAATTCCGGCCGCCTGCGCACCCGCCAGATAAACGAGCTGCTTGACCAACATGTTGCCCGCCTCCAGATCGGGCACCACGAGAATATCGACCTGACCGGCGACCTGACTCGAGATTCCCTTGAGGTGCGCAGCCGCGCTCGAAATGGCGTTGTCGAAAGCCAGCGGGCCGTCGAGCGTCGCGCCGACGATCTGCTGCCTCTCGGCCATCTTGCACAGCGCGGCGGCATCGATCGTCGAGGGAATTCGGCTGCTGACGGTTTCAACCGCCGATAGAATCGCGACTTTCGGGCATTCAATGCCAAGACATTGCACCAGGTCGATGGCATTTTGAACGATGTCTCGCTTGGTATCGAGGTCCGGCGTAATGTTGATCGCCGCATCCGTAATGAAGAGTGCCTTCGGGTAGTGCGGCACGTCCAGCGCGAATACGTGACTCATGCGGCGCTCCGTGCGCAATCCCCCGGCCTTGTCGACCACCGCAGCCATCAATTCATCGGTGTGCAGCGCGCCTTTCATGAGAGCCTCCACCTTGGCCTCACGCGCCAAAGCCACCGCGCGCTCGGCGGCGGCATGACTGTGCGGCACATCGACGATCTCCACATCCTCGATGCCGCGCCCAACTTCGGCCGCCGCCCTGCGAATCTTTGCGAGCGGCCCGATTAGCAGCGGCACGATCAGTCCGGCGTCCTTGGCCTCCATCGCGCTGGCAAGCGATAGGGCGTCGCACGGATGTACGATGGCCGTTCGAATGGGACGCAATTTGCGCGCCGCATCGAGCAATTGCTTATATCGAGCGCCGACGGGGAATTGGCTGCGGCCGTGCTTCAGTTCCCGTGCTCGCCGCAATTTCAGGCTGGGAGCGATGACGCGTGCCTGACCATCCGTCAGAATCTCCCCCGATGACCCGACGCACTCACAGCCGAATGTCACTTGCCTCGTCTCCGGCACCATGTCGCGAACGCGGACGCGAGCCGTTACCGTATCGCCGGGCATGGCGGGGCAGCGAAAATTCAGCGACAGGTCGAGATAGACCGTGCCGGGACCCGGAAGTTGGGTGGACAGCAATTCCTGAATGAGGGCGGCGCTCCAAGGCCCGCATCGTGTGGATCCCGGGCCTGCGCCCGTGCTGCCACCCTCATACGAGGCCGCTTGGACGCCCACCTCTTCCGAGCTCAGCACGCGCGTTATCTGCGCCGCATCTCCGATTTGCAGTTCATCGAAGGTCCTGTTTTCGAAGAACCGCATCGCAGTCTCGCAGTGGGTGTCGTGGGACATCGCAGGCAAATGTTGAGTTTACGAGCCGGGTTGCGGCGCTTGGGTGAGCCGGGCGGGATTCGCGAGAAATGCTGCGAAGGTTTGCAGAAAACGTGCCGCGTCGGCCCCTGCCAAGACGCGATGATCGCAACACAAAGTGAAAGACGTACGTTCGCCGTCCGCGGCCGCGACGCAGAGAATGGCGGCCGCACCCAGCGGCAAAACGGCATCGAAACTGTGCACTACGGAAAACATGCCGAGATTGGAGAGATAGAAGGTCGCGCCCTGATAATCCTGGAGTCTGAGGCGGCGACTGACCGTTTTCTCGTGCAGCTCATGCCAATCATCAGCCAGCTCAGCAAGCGGCCGCCTGGCAACGTCACGAATGACCGGGGCCACAAGTCCGTCGGGCGTATCAATCGCGATTGCGATGTCGACCGGCTCCCGAAATACGAATCCCTCACTCGTATACAGAGCATTGAACCAACGGTGCGTCCCAATGGTGAGCGCGCAGGCACGAGCCAGCAGCAAGGTGAGGGACACCGACATCGTCTTGGACGCCGCCTGCAGCGACGCCAATGGCAGACGCGCCGTCGCGCGGAATGTGGGGGTGGCTGAGCTCGCGGTGATGTTGCGCGCCAGCGCCTCGCGCACGCGCAATGCCCGCTCCGTGCGAACCGCAGACTCGCCCGGGGAATCCGGCCGAGTCGGCGGCTGCGCAGCGGTCTTGCTGGCGGCCTCGGCAACGCCGCGCTCGGAAATCAGTTGCTTCACATCGATGCCGCGCTGCTGAGCCAGCCGCCGGGCGTATGGCGAGGCTCGTACTCTCTCGCGGACCGGCGTTGCCAAAGGTGACGATTGTGACGCTGCCGCGCCCGCAGGCGCCGCTGATCCACGCGGCTGCGGCTGGCTGGGCCCGCGCGGTGGAGTCGGTGCGGGCGGCACCCCTTTTGCTTCTGGGCCCGGCCGCGCAGTTGCATCGAGGCTGTCGGCAATGTAGCCGATGGTCGTGCCCACCGGCATGTCGCTGCCCTCGGCGGCGAGCGGTCCGGCCAGATAGCCATCGTGAAATGCTTCTAGTTCCATCACCGCTTTGTCCGTCTCGATATCGGCGACCGATTCGCCCTTCTTGACAGGATCGCCGATTTTCTTGACCCACTTCACCAGCCGACCGTTACTCATGGTGTCGGAGAGCGCAGGCATGGTGATGGGCTGATTCATGTCTATGCAGCCTTGGCGCCTTTGTCGGGTCGACACAGGGTGCGCGCCGCCGCGACAATGTCGGCTATCTGCGGGATCGTTGCCGCCTCCAATTTGCCGTTGTATGGCGTCGGGATATCAAGGCCGGCCAGACGTTTGACGGGCGCATCGAGCGAGTAGAAGCAGCGCTCGCCCAGTGTCGATGCAATTTCGGCGCCCGCGCCGGCGAAGCGGCAGTCTTCCTCAACGACCAACAATCGGTGCGTCTGGTCGAGCGAGTTGGCGCAGGTATCCCAATCGATGGGCTTCAGGCTGCGCATATCGATGACCTCCGCCTCGATTCCTTCCTTGGCGAGTTCCGCGGCCGCCTCCAGCGACAGCACCGCATGACGCGAATAGCTCACGATCGTCAGATCGCGTCCCTCGCGGCGTACAATCGCTCGATGCATCGGCGGCGGATCGGCCAGCAGGTCCACCAGCCCCTTGCTGAAGTAGAGCAGCTCGTGCTCCAGGAGAATGATGGGCTCGTCGCTGGCGATGGCCTGGCGAAGCTGCCAATACGCATCCTGCGGCGTTGCGGGCACGGCGATGCGCAGGCCCGGGACATTCATCAAGGTGTGCTCCAGGCTTTGCGCGTGTTGCGCCCCCAACTGGCGCGCCACACCGCCGGGCACGCGCACGACCAGCGGCATCTTGAACTGTCCACCCGACATGAACGGGATCTTGGCAGCGCCGTTGATGATGGAGTCGAGCGCCAGAAGCATGAAGTTGATGGTCATGATCTCGACCACCGGCCGCATGCCCAAGAGCGCCGCGCCGACGCCAAGACCGGTGAAGCTGTTCTCGGAGATCGGGGTATCGCGAACGCGCCATTCGCCATATTTGGCGTACAAGCCCTTCAGTCACACGGTAGCTGCCGCCGAAGAGTCCGACATCCTCGCCCAAGGTGAAGACCGAATCATCGGCCGCCATTTCGATATCCATCGCCCGGTTAAGTGCCTGCCAATAGAGTAGTTCCTGCGACATCGTCGACTCCTAGATCAGCACTTCATGGTGGCGGTTGCAGTGTCAGATGCGCCCATGCCGCATCCATGGTGGGCTGCGGGCTTTGCAACGCGAATTGCACCGCGTCCTCCACGATCGCGCTTACCTCCTTTCTAAGGTCGGCGACCTCCGCGTCGGCGACGTGGCCGGCATCGACCATGTGCGCGGTGAGACGGGCGATATTGTCAGGGCCGGCAGCAGCCAGCTCGGCTTGCGTCGGGATAGCGATACTCGACCTCGCGAATTGCGGCCGAAATAGGGTCCCACGCTTCATGAGCCTTGAGCTCGACAGCCGGCCGATAGGTTCCCGGATCCGCCATCGAATGCCCGCGGTACCGGTATGTCTCGCATTCGATGAACTGTGGACCGCCGCCGCTGTGAATGCGCTCGAGGGCGCGATGCGCGCGTTTCATAAACCTTGACCACATCCATACCGTCGATTTTCTCCGCCGGAATGTTGTACGCGGCCGCGCGTTTGTAGACTTCGACCACGGCCGAATGGCGGTGAATTTCCGTGCCGATCGCATAGTGATTGTTCTCGCATACGAACAGCAGCGGCAGGCGCCAGAGCGCCGCCATGTTGAGCGACTCATGGAACGTGCCCTGATTGACCGCACCATCGCCGAAAAAGCAGATGACCGCTTCCGGGCCCCGACGCATGGCCACCGCATAAGCCACGCCGAGTGCGATCGGGCAGCTCTCGCCCACGATTGCATATCCGCCCATGAAACGCCGCTTGGCATCGAACATGTGCATGGAGCCGCCCATGCCGCCGCTCATGCCATCGCGCGCGTCCAAAGAGTTCGGCCATGACATTGCGCGCCGGCGTGCCGCGCACCACCGCGTGCGCATGCTCGCGATAGGTGCTGACGATATAGTCGGCAGGCCCGGCGGCATTGATGACACCCGCTCCGACCGCTTCTTCCCCGGGATAGAGATGCAAGAAAGCCGACGATATTGCCCTTGCTGTATTCTTCGGCCGCGCGCTCTTCGAGCACTCGCGACAACAGCATGTCCCGCAGCAGCTGACGTAATGTATCGCGTTCCATAAAGGCGCTTTTCCTGAGGGTCGGAGGTCTGGCGCGACGCCGTCGCAATTCAATCTGGAAATTGCTGTTCATGCGCATTCTCATGCCGCGATGCGACCTTCGCGATACGTAATTACCGCAGGCGCGGAGGATTTCCGCTTAGCGGCCGCCCCACCGGCCTGCAAGGCTCGCTCAGACGGGAAGCAAGTCTCGCAGTAGAGCCAGCAGTTCCTCCGCCTTGATGGGTTTGCTGGTAAAGCGCAGATGAGGGTCGCGCGGCAGATGCTTGATCGCGGACGAGGTGTCTCCGCTCGTGAGCAGCGCCGGCAATGAATCGCCCAGAATCGCGCGTAGCGCGGCAACGACTTGCGTGCCGGTTTCACCGCCGCTCAAATGATAATCGCAGATCAGCAAATCGACGCCGATGCCTTCGTGGACATGTTGCAGCGCTTCTGACAGCGACGCCACCTGCGTGACGCTGTACCCCTCCAATGCCAGCAGCCTCGACATGGCGCGCCGCACGGATGCGTTGTCTTCCACCAGCAGAATGCGCGCGGCGCCGCTCTGGCGCTGGCCGACCGCGGGCGCCGCCGTGACCGCGGGCTGCGCTGCCGCAACATGACCACTGCTTGCGGGCAGCAGCAGCGAGAAGGTCGAGCCCTGGCCCACCTGCGAGCGCACTTCGAGCGTGCCGAATAGCAGCTTGACCAAGCGCTTCACGATGCTGAGGCCGAGACCATAGCCTTCGCGTGTACTGTTGGCCGCGACGCCGACTTGATAAAACGCGTCGTAGATGTGCGGCAGGTGTTCGGCGGCAATGCCGACACCGCTATCCATCACGGTGATGCGAATGAATCCCGACTCGTGCAGACAGCGCACTCGCACCCAGCCTTCATGCGTGTACTTGACGGCATTCGACAGCAAATTTCTCAAGATCTGTTCCACCAGCGCGGGATCGCTGTACAGGTCGCCATCGCACATTTCGAACTCGAGGCGCAGACCCTTATCCGCCGCCAGGCGCGCAAACTCCAGGCGCAGCTCATGGAAAATGGCCTGCAGGTTGAAATGGCATGGTTCGGATTTGATCACTCCGGATTCCAGCTTGCTGACGTCGAGCAAGGCATTGAGGAGTCGCGACATCGAGTCGATTGCCTGGTCTTGCTGTGCAAGGACTTCCGCAGCCTCGCGATCGGTTACCAGCCGCCGCAAGGTGGCATTGAGCAATTCGATGGTCTGCAGCGGCTGGCGCAGATCGTGGCTGGCGGCAGCGAGAAAGCGGCTTTTTGCCAGGTTGGCCCGATCGGGCTCAGTGATTCCCGCATGCGCCTCTGAGGCATCGCGCGCCATGATCAGCTCGGCCTCGATACGCTTGCGGTCGGTCACATCGCGGATGGCGGCGGCGACGAGGGTACGTGTCTCCATCCTCAATCGGGCTCAAACTGATCTCGACTGGAAATTCCGTGCCATCGCTGCCGTCGGCCAAACAGCTCCAAACCGATGCCCATGGGACGCATGCGTAAGTTATCGACATAGCTGCTCCCGGTGCCCGACATGTCGAGTCCGAAATCGCTCGGGCATGAACTTCTCGATGGGCTCCCGACAATCTCCTCGTGCGGATAGCCGAAGAGCACGGAGACCTGACGGTTCGTAAAACAGATGCTCCCCGATGCATCGATGATGAGCATCGCATCCGGAGCCGCATCGAGGGTGCTGAGGGCCAGCGCGGCGGGGAGCCGGATCATGGTTGCGCCCCGGTGCATCGAAGGGTGCACTCATAGCCTGGGCACAGCGGTCCGACAGTCATTTCGCCGCATTGACCGGAGTTACGAGCTCGATCCTGCTCACACGCAACCCTCCTGGTTTGAACAAACCACTATACGCGTGAGTTCAAGACATTGCGGTTACGTCGTAATTCAATCAAAGGCTCTTAGTGCCATACCGTACAGACAGACAGCCGCAAGAGCAGCTACCATTACGTGTGCAGCACCGGCAGATAGCGCGGTCTGTGGTGGCGCCTGGCGGCGGTTGAGACGCGCTGCGAATATTGCTCCGCACCAAGCCCTCCACACCCAGTCATCTCCATTCACGCGTAGTCCACTCCGCAATTCCACGTATTCCCATACGAGCCTCAGGCTCGCATATCCCTACGAAATGTGTGACGGCAGCGGCAAATGAGCGATCTCACGCGCGAACGAGCAAGGAGTCCCGGGCTGCGCGTGCCGGTGTGTGTCTCCACTTCGCACGCCCACCTCACACCGAGTGTCATCGAACAATTGTTCTGCGATCATTATCGGCTTCACGAACATTCCCGGGTAGGACTCACCCAGTATGCAGCGATGGAATCGGTCCGTCTGATTGGTCCTAAGGGCCGATCAATCGATGTCCGTATCATCGGTCCGGTTCGAAGCACGAATCAAGTGGAATTATCCGAAGGCGACGCGCTGAAGTTGGGTATCGACGCGCCGGTCCGTGCGCCGGGTGATCTTGCAGGAACGCCGGGCATTCTGCTCAAGGGCCCCGGACGCAGGTTGCGCTCGGCTTGGGCGTCATCCGCGCGCTACCCCATATTCACATGAGTCCAAAGGATGCAAGTCGACTGAAACTTGTTGATCGAGATCGCGTCGACGTAACACGCGAAACCGATCCTCGACGAATACTGTTTCGAAATGTTCCGGTATTCGTCTCAGCCGATTACCGCCTCGAACTTCACCTCATTTCGGATGAAGGCAGTTCGGCAGGCTTGGCGCCCGGCGACTACGTCACGCTGCGCAAATCCGCGGCAGCGCGGGCGCGGACGGCTGGGAGACGCCATAAAGTTCAGAGACCGAAAGGATAGGTGTCGGGAAGCCCTTGAGTTCCTCGGTCTGCAAGGGACTCGACGGCGTCGGTCTCATCGAACCAGATGTATTCGTCGAATTGGCGTGGCAAATCCGCCTTGAAATAGTGGCTTTGTAGTTCTGTCTCCGGCCGGTAGATCACGCCGATCGCTCGTTCCAGTCGCGGCCGTGACAGACCCTCCGCGAGGTCGCTGCGATTGGGCTCGCGCAAAGGCAGCAAAAATCGCGGACGCCGGCCTCATGGCACAGGCGCTCGTAACTGCCCGCAAGGCCGGACGCACTGCCTTGATCTCCATGGGCCCGTCCCATTCCGAGGCTGCCGCCACCGTGCCGTTGTTGGTTCCAAAGCCGATCGAATAGCATGCGTCGCCAAACTCTCCCGGCACAGCTGGCCGATGTTGTATTCGCCGCGCGAAGACATCTCCGTCGCCGCGGCGTCGCCAACATGCGAATTGTGCGCCCAAACGATTCCCCCGGCTCTTAGGCCCATGAAAGTCAAGCAGGGTCTTGAAGGTCTCGAACATGTGGGTGTCTCGCAGATTCCAGGAGGCGCGAGACCCGTAGTACATGATGCGGTAATAGCGCTCGGCATTGGCGACCAGACGGGCGTTTTGCACGGCATCCAAGAATCGCTCGCCATCGTGCTCGGCGTACGCTCGTTGCTTTTGCATCAGATCCGTGAGCATGAGACCACTTCACGCTCGCAGGTCTGGAATCCTCCGCTAAGTGCCGCTTGGCCGTAGGTTGCAGGGTCCGCCTGCCATGGCGATAAACATGCATAGCGGTCGGCGTGCCATCTTCGGCGGCCGGCGGATCGACCTCGTCGAGATAATTCAGGACCGATCGATCGAGTTGTAGAGGCTATAGAGGTCAAGTCCATGAAACGCCACCCGATGCGGCCGGCGTCAGATCGGCATTATGCGCTCGGAGCCAGTCCACGAATGCGCGCACCTCCCGATTGCGCCACATCCATACGGGAAAGCGCGCGAAAGCCGTCCACTCAGAGGGCTGATATTCGGCGTGTCGAACGTAATGGTCGATGCGCGCGGCATCTGGCCAGTCGCCCTCGATGGCGATGAACGAGAACCCTTTCCTCTCGATCAGCTCGCGCGAAATGCGTGCGCGCATGCGATAGAACTCCGAAGTGCCGTGCGTTGCCTCGCCGAGCAAAACGACGCGCGCATCGCCGATCCGCGCAACATCGGCTCTAGGTTGACGCTGACTCGATCGAGGTAAATTTTTCGCTGGCTTTAGCAATCGCTTGCGCCAACGTGCCATCCTGCGCTTGTGACAGACGCGCTCCTTGCACGGCCCATCCTTCTTCGCCCACCAAGGGGACGAAGCGCACGTCCGCAAGCTCCGTCGTTGTGTATTGATGCTCTGATACGCGCGTTACGCGTAGCAATTCCTGCAGGCGCCGATCGGCTCCCACCGGAATCACCAGCCGACCGCCGATTTTCAGCTGCGCTTTCAAGGATTCTGGGACCTGCGGGCCGCCTGCCGCGACGATGATGGCGTCGTAGGGAGCGTGATCGGGCCAGCCGCGCGTGCCATCGCCGTGCAGTACATGAACATTACTGTAGCCAAGTCGCGCGAGCTTGGCGGCGGATTTTCCGGCGAGCTGACCGATGCGCTCGACTGTGTAAACATCCTGGGCGATTTCCGCGAGTACCGCCGCCGCATAACCAGACCCCGTGCCGATCTCCAGCACCTTCTCGCCGCCCTTGAGATCCAATGCCTCGGTCATCATCGCCACGATATAGGGCTGAGAGATCGTCTGCCCTTCCGCGATGGGCAGGGGCGAATCCTCATAAGCGAATTCCCACAACTCTTCCGGCAGAAAGCTTCGCGCGGCACGTTCGCATGGCCTCAAGCACCAGCGGTGCTCGCACGCCACGATATGCGATATGCCGGTCGATCATCTGCGAACGGCGCTTGGCAAAGTCAATGCTTGTCACTTCCTAGTCCTCGCCCGCTTAACATCGGTATTTCCTTTGTCTTCTGGCGATCAAGCTCCTCCCGCGCCTCGATTTACGCAATTGGGGAAAATCGCCCGGTTCTACGTAGTCGTACTGATTCCGGATCGTCACAGAAGCGAGGGGTGGTGAACATGCAGGCCGATACCGCGGCATGGCAATACCGGACCGCATCGAAGGTGACTACGTATATTCCACTGGTGCGCAAACGGGGACAGCATCAGATGATAACCATCCAGGAGGAGCGATGAGCGGCAAAGGAGAGACGTGGGCCATTGTGCTGGCAGGAGGCGAAGGAAGCCGCTTGCATTGCTTGACGACGACCACGCTGGGCGTTGCCATACCCAAACAGTTTTGCTCACTGCAAGGCGGTCGCTCTCTGCTGCACGATGCGCTCAAACGTGCCGAGCCCGTTGCATCACCCGAGCGCATTTGTGCGGCCGTCTCGCAACGGCACCGACAATGGTGGGGCCCTGGACTATCGGCGCTGCCCAACGCCAATATCATTGTTCAGCCGCGAAATTGCGGGACGGCCAATGGAATTCTTCTGCCGCTGCTGTATTCTCCTCCTTGGGATCCTTCCCGAGGAGGTCGACCCCGAACTCGGCTACATTGTGCCAGGACGTCTAGACGGCGCTGTATCGATAGTCCATCGATTCGTGGAGAAGCCGGACCCCGCGCTGGCGCGCGCTTTGGTCAACGATGGCGCGCTGTGGAACGCCTTCATTGTGGCCGCCCGCGCTCGAGCGTTACTGCGATTGTTTGTTCAGAGGTTTCCTCAGGTTGTCATCGACATGCAGCGGGTCGTGGCTCAGAATCAATTCACTCCCGGCCTCTCGGCTGCAGCGCTGGATCTTTATCGCGATTTGCCCGACATCGATTTCTCTCGTCAAATCCTGCAAGGCGCCGAACCGATGTTACGCGTGTTACCCGTTCCGCGCTGCGGATGGAGCGATCTGGGGACCCCTAAGCGGCTCGCCGAAACGCTGAGAACTCTCCCGCTCTTGCACGCGCGCTCGGAAGATGCCTCCAATGAGCAGAACGGCTTTTTGAACCTCGCCGCGCAGCACGCGCGGTTTTCGGTCGTAACAAGTGTAGGCGCACCCGGCTAGGCAGAGAGCGAGCAGTGCGAGAGCGCATCGCAGCCTTGGCATCGAAAATACCACCGCAACAACGATCCTCAATGCGAGCTTCGATCGATGATCGTTGGCTCGACGGTTTTCCTCTAGCTCGTCACCGGCCTTGCTCCAATTGCGGCCGGTGCGCGGTTCGCCGGCGGCAACTCGCGGGCCCGCTCCTCCAATACCGCCACCGCCGGGAGCGTCTTGCCCTCCACGCACTCGAGAAATGCGCCGCCACCAGTGGAAACATACGAAATGCGATTCGCGACGCCGTATTTCTCGACCGCGGCCACAGTGTCGCCGCCACCCACGAGCGAAAATGCCCGGCCCGCGGCAATGGCATTGGCAATGGCCTTGGTGCCCTCGCCGAATTGATCGATTTCAAACGCACCCACCGGACCGTTCCACAGGATGGTTTTGGCGGTTGCCAGAATCTCGGCATATCGCCGGATGGTGGCGGGTCCAATGTCGAAAATCATTTCGTCCCCGCTTACCTCCGCTGCCCAGCGGCCTTTGACCGCGGCGTTCGCAGCACAACGGTGTGCGACAACGACATCCAACGGCAGCGCGATGTCCGCGCCGCGCGCATGCGCCCGCTCGAGCAGCCGGCATGCTGTGGCAATCATGTTCGCCTCGCACAACGAGTTGCCAACTTTATGGCCCACCGCTGCGAGAAATGTGTTGGCAATAGCTCCGCCGAGAAGGAGCTTGTCGACCTTGTCGAGCAACGCCTCGAGTATCGCCAGCTTGGTCGAAACCTTCGAGCCCCCGACGATGGCGACCAGCGGCCGCGCGGGCTTATCAAGCACGCGCCCAAGCGCCCCGAGTTCGGCCGTCAGCAGCGGGCCGGCGCAGGCCACCTGCGCATATTTCGCCACCCCATGGGTGCTGGCCTCGGCACGGTGCGCTGTAGCGAACGCATCCATGACGAAAATGTCGCCTAACGCGGCGATTTGCCGCGCCAGTGCGTCGCTGTCTTCCGTTTCACCCGGGTTGAAACGCACGTTTTCGCACAGCACCACGGCGCCCGCCGAGCATTCGACCCCGCCCAGCCAGTCCTTGCGCAATGGCACCGGCACGCCGAGCAGTTTAGAGAGCCTTGCGGCCACGGGCGCGAGCGACAGTGCGGGATCGAACTTGCCCTCCTCCGGTCGACCCAGATGCGACAGGACGATGACGCGGGCGCCTTGCTGCATCGCCAAACGCAGCGTCGGCAATACTGCGCGAATGCGCGCGTCACTGGTGATTTGTCCGCCAGTCAAAGGCACATTCAAATCTTCCCGAATGAGCACTCGCTTACCGGAAAGATCCAGGTCGGACATGTGCAGCAACGTCATCGAAGTCTCCATTCTGCCCTAGTGCCCGGCACCGGCGTGTATACCCACCGCGATGGTCGCGACCAATAAGAGAAGCGCGGCGATCGCCAGCGCGATCCACAAGTGCCTGACATGCCATTTCATATTCGAACTCCAACCGCCTAGCGATGCGTATGCTGCTCGTTGCTTTGCCCCTTCGCCATGATGCCGAGCAGTCCGTTCGCGTCCGCAACGAAAGCCTGAGCAAATCGTCGAGCGTGATGATTCCCACCACCTCTCCTTCACGCGCCACGACCGGCAGCCGACGCACACCGTGCGTCTTCATGCGCTCGATCACCTGGGTGGTATCCTCGGACTCATGAGCGATCACCACCGGCTTGCGCATCAAGCTGCCCACCGTCGTCTTCGCCGGATCGAGCCCGTTTCCCAGTACTTCGACCACGATATCGCGATCGGTAACGATGCCGAGCGGGATCCCTTCGTCCTGCGGATCGTCCACCACGACCAGATCGCCCACATGCCGCTGACGCATGAGACTCGCCGCCTGAAGAACCGTGGTCTGCGGGCCGCAACTGGCCACATTGGTCGTGCAAAAATCTTTAAGTAACATCGCAAAATCCTCCAAAATGAAATTGGCCACTCCGCGTCACATCGCCAATACGTGCGCAAGCTCGAGAAGGCGCATATCCGCAGGCTTCATCTTGCCGGCCACTTCTGCGAGCGGTGTGCCGGCCGGCTTGCCGTCGCGCATGCCAATGAGCATTCCATAGCGGCGCTCGACCGCAGCGTCCACGGCTGCCACTCCCAGCAACGTGCCGAGCATGCGGTCAAACACACCGGGTGCGCCGCCGCGCTGTATATGACCCAGCTTCGTCACCCGCAATTCGAAACCGAGGCGGTCGCGGTGCTCGACGAAATACTGCATCAAAGAATCCGCATTATATTTGGCTCCCTCGGATATCACCGCGATTGCGTGGCTCTTGCCGCGGTCATAAGCGGCGCACAATGCCTGCGCGATTGTTTCAGGCTCGGTATCCACCTCCGGCAGCGCGATGACCTCGGTACCGCCCGCGATTCCGGCCATAGCGCAAGATAGCCGCAGTGGCGGCCCATCACTTCGACCAGGAAGGCGCGCTTCATCGAGGCGGCCGTCACCCGCAGAAGATCGATCGCGTGAAGCGCAACGTCGATGGCGGTGGTTGCGCCGATGCTGATGTCCGTACCGTACAAGATCGTTGTCGATAGTCGATGCAATTCCGATCACCGGTGCACCGGCCGCGTGCAGCGCGGCCGCGCCCGATTGCGAGCCATTGCCGCCGATGACCAGCAATGCCGCTATTTCATGCTCGCGCAGCGCTTTGATAGCCTGCTCGCGTCCCTGAGGGGTCTTCATCGGTTCATAGCGCATCGTGCCCAGCCTCGTGCCGCCCATTTGAATGATGCCGCCCACATCGCGCCTGCCCATGGGGTGGAAATCCGCGCGCGCCAATCCTTGGTAGCCATCGCGCACGCCCACTACTGCAAAGCCGCGTGCGAGGGCGCTGCGGACCACGGCGCGTATGGCGGCATTCATGCCCGGTGCATCGCCCCCGCTGGTCAAAACCGCCAATCGCTGCACGGATTGAAACTCCAGTCCTTACAAGAGGTGAATGCTCCGCGTTCCATGCTCGGTACGCTATACGTGATCTCACCTAGTGGACTGCCGCTGCCACGAGGGCCCCATCCGGCGGCTATTTGCGGACTTCGCCCAGTCTTTGTTCCGTGGCCGCGACGGTCCGGGTCGCCGCTATGAAGCTATCCGGATTCAGAGAAATGGAATCGATACCGGTCTCGACCAGGAACGCTGCGAAATCCGGATAGTTGCTCGGCGCCTGTCCGCATATGCCGACTTTGGTGCCGGCGCGGTGCGCCCGCTCGATGACATCGACAATCATGCGTTTCACGGCTGCATCCCGCTCATCGAACAGTTCTGCAAGCTCCGCGGAGTCGCGGTCCACGCCCAGTATCAGCTGCGTCAGATCATTGCTGCCGATGGAAAAGCCGTCGAAGCGCCGCGCGAATTCTTCGGCGAGGATCACGTTGGAGGGGATCTCGCACATGACATAGACTTGCAGCCCGCCCTCCCCGCGCCGAAGATCGTGCTCCGCCATGACCGCCAGCACGCGATCGGCCTCCTGGGGGGTGCGGCAGAACGGTACCATGACGATCAAATTGCTGAAGCCGATTTCTTCGCGGGCCTTGCGGATCGCCTGGCACTCGAGCGCAAAGCCGTCCTTGTAGCGATCGCTGTAATAGCGCGATGCGCCGCGCAGACCGAGCATGGGGTTCTCTTCGGATATCTCGAATTGGGCGCCGCCGATCAAATGCGCGTACTCATTGCTCTTGAAGTCGCTCAATCGGACGATGACGGGATTGGGATAGTGCGGGGCGGCGATCTTGGCAATGCCGCGCGCCAGCGTGTCGACGAAGTACGCCTCCTTCGTCGCATAGCCCCGGGTCAAAAGCTCGATCTGGCGGCGCGCGCTTTGATCCTTCAACTCATCGAAGTGCACCAGCGCCATCGGATGGATTTTGATGATGTTATTGATGATGAATTCCATGCGCGCGAGGCCGATGCCTTTGGCCGGCAGACGCCACCAGCGGAACGCGGCCGCCGGACTGGCGATATTCACCATCATGGCGGTGCGGGTCGCGGGCACATCCGCGAGGTCAACCTCGGCGGACTTGAATTTCAAAATGCCGTCGTACACGGTTCCCTGCTCACCTTCCGCACAGGATAGCGTGATCGGCTGCTTGTCCTTGATGAGCTCGGTGCCGTGCAAGGTCCCTACGATCGCGGGCAGCCCCAGCTCTCGGCTGACGATGGCCGCATGACTGGTGGTGCCCCCATGGTTGGTGATGAGGCCTGCGGCCTTTTTCATGATGGGGACCCAGTCCGGATCGGTGGATTCGGTCACCAGGATCGAGCCCTCGCGGAATCGATCAATGTCCTTTGCACTGTGGATCAAGCAGGCATTACCGCTGGCAATAGCCTCGCCGATCGCGGCGCCTGTCACTATCGATTTGCCCTTCTTGTCGAGGCTGTAGGATTTGAACGACGTGGCGGACCGGGCGGACTGCACCGTCTCCGGGCGCGCCTGCACCAGGAATAACTCGCTGCTGTCGCCGTCCTTCGCCCACTCCATATCCATCGGATGGCCATAGTGCTTCTCGACCGCAACTGCCCACCGGCCGAGCTGCAGGATTTCGGCATCGCTCAACACCAGCGATTCGCGCTCGCGGCGTGTCGTGTCGATGTTGCGCGTTCGGGCATTGCCGCCTTCGGCATAGATGAGCTTCTTCTCTTTGCTGCCGAGCGACTTCTCGATGATGGGGGACCAACGCTCATCCGCGAGCAGCTGCTTGAAAATTACGTACTTGTCGGGATTGACGCTTCCTTGGACCACGTTCTCGCCGAGCCCCCACGCCGCATTGATGACCACGACGCCGGGAAAGCCGGTTTCCGTATCGAGCGTAAACATCACGCCGGAGCCGGCGCGATCGGAACGCACCATTTTTTGAATGCCGATCGAGAGGGCGACTTGCAGATGATCGAAACCATTGGTCTCCCGATACACGATGGCGCGGTCGGTGAAGAGCGAGGCGTAGCATTTGCGGCACGCGCGCAGCAATTCCGATTCACCGCGCACATTGAGATATGTTTCTTGCTGACCGGCGAAGCTCGCCTGCGGAAGATCCTCGGCCGTGGCGCTGCTGCGAACGGCCACCGCAAGATCCGCTGTTCCGCAACGTTTGGCCAATTCCCGGTAGGCGGCGCGGATCGCCGCGGCAATCGGCGCCGGAAACTCTGCTTCGACGATGAGGCGGCGAATGGCGGCGCCGGCCGAGGCGAGCGACTCCTTGCCGCGGTGATAGCCGGAAAGATGCTCCCGCAACCTCGGCGCAAGCCCATTGGTCTCGATATAGGTCCGATAGGCGGCGGCGGTGACCGCAAAGCCCGGCGGCACGCGAATTCCGGCGCTCAGCAGCGCGCGAGTCACCTCGGCCAGCCCCGCATTCTTGCCGCCGACTCGGTTTACGTCGGTGGACTCAGCTTGATCGAACCAGAGGATCGACTGAACCTGCGGCGCTGGGGAATCCTCACCCTTTGCGGGTGGGTGATCGAGATGCTTTCTGACATGAAGTGCCATTTTTCCTCTCCCGCGGCCGTGACTGGAGAAGAGTATGTGGCGATTGCGGGACGGAGAAAATCCGGATTTGTACCTAGCGCACAGCGACATTTAGCCTTACGTAGCGGCGCTCATGCAAAGCGCATGCGAGCCACGCCGGCTCACTGCCGATTCGGCGGCTTGACGATCAATACATCGCACAACAGGCTGTCGAGAACCTGTTCTGCGGTGTTGCCGATGAAAATGCGCTTCAGGCCGGATCGGGAGACGGCACCCATGACGACCAAGCCGGCGCGCACCGCGCGGGCAAGCGCCGGGAGCTCGGTGGCTGGGTCGCCGCAGCGCAGATGCCCGCGGCTCCTGGCGATTCCATATCGGCCGAGCGCCTCATTAAATTGCCTGCGCACAGCGGCCTTGTAAGCCTTCTCTTGTGCCGGAATCGCAGCCACGGACTGTGCGTCGATTTTCATGCCGGCGAGCAGCCTCATCGGCGGCCGGCAAACATGTGCGCCATGCACGCTGCCACCGCTCAATGCGGCGATGTCTTGCGCCGCGGCGGCGACCTCGGCATCCAAAGCGCTCGGCTTGTCATTGGCATGAAAGGGATCCAAGGCAGCCAAGATGCGCGGACGGCGCCAAGCAGCGCGTCCTTTGACGATCAATAGCGGCACCGGACAGCGTCTAATGAGCTCGAAATCGGTTTGAGTCAGCAGCAATCGGGCGAACGTGTTGTGCTTTCGAGCTTCGACGATCAAAAGATCCGCCTTCGTCAGCCGGAGTTGGCGCAAAATCGCCTCATGCGGCGGATAACCGGTCTCGACGTGCGTATTGACGATAATTTCCTCACGCCGCAGGCGGTTCGCCGTGCGCTCTAGCAGGCGATGATTCTCCTGCGCCTCGAAGCGAGTAAAGCGCTCCGACTCTGCGTGCGCAATACCCGCAGAGACAACGGCGGGTATCGCGTTGAGCAGTTCAACAATGGCGCCCGTTTTGTGGGCCAAAGCCCCCGCTCGCCTCACGGCCTTGCTCAATGGAGCGGCCGGATCGGCGATGGCAACGAGAATCCGCTGGAATTTATGTCCCGACATAGCCCGTCCTATTGCCCCATGTAAGTGACGTGAACATAAGTCCCCAAGCGCACGTTGTAGGCGAGATACCAACCGACGTGATCCGGATCGTCGTAGAGCACGATGTCATCGTTATCCCACAGCCAGTCTTCGCAAAAAGCATAATCGAAGAGCGCGACCGACAAGAAGAAGCCGCCAATGAAGAAGCGGCCGCGATCGCCGCCGTGCAATCTCCAGACGTGCCCCGGGCCGATGGTGCCGGGAAAATGCCCATGCTCCCAGGGATGGTCGAGGTGGTAGTGCGCATCATTGTGGCCCGTGTCGTGACCGACCCATCGGTCGCCATCGGGATGCACGTGGGGCGCGCTGGGATGTCCCGCAGGTTCCGCCGCTCCAGCCGGAAATCTTGGGTGCGCGCGCACGGGTGTCGGTCCATGAGCCGGGATATGACCGCCGCCCACGGCGTGCGCTGCACCACTTGCACCGTGCGACGCCCCGCCGGATACATGTTGCGCAAGCGCGCCAGTGCAGAACAAGGATAGCGCTGCAATCAATCCGCTAGATATTTTCATGGGTGTTCCATGCTTAGAAAATGATATTGAACCCGCCGGGTGCGACGCTTGCGTGGATTAGCTGAGGTCCAAGGCTACCCAGCCGGTGGGGACTCTACGATCCGTGGATATACGTAGATGCCTCACGTCGAGGGAGGGCGATCGGTCGCCTTGACCGGCGGCTTGGGCTTGTCGACCGGAGCTTTGGGGGTTTTCGCGGGAAGCTTGAATCCATTGGCAACGAATGCTTCGCCGAACGGCGTCAGTCTGGCATCACCCGTGGGGTGTACGTGACACTGCGCACACGGTACGCCGGTTTGTGCCGCGTATTTCTCCGTGGCATCGACGGATCGAGAAGAAATCCAGGCTGCCGCCAGCATCAGCGTCATGAATGTGCCAGTCGCGGAACGCGCCTTTGACTTCTGTGTCATCGCAGTCTCCTTCCTCAGTGCGTACTCAAGTTGGCGATCGCCGACCGCACACGGTCGGGCGTCATCGGCAACCGTGAGAGACGGGCGCCGGTCGCATCGTAGATCGCGTTGGCAATAACGGCGCCCATGGTGGTGATAGGCGGTTCTCCCCCGCCCTGCGGCGCCAAAGCGTCATTCTCGACGAACATGACGTCGATCCGGGGTACTTGAGAAAAACGCGGGATTCGGTACGAACCGAAATTCCGGTCAAGCACATCGCCACCGAGGAATTGCAGCTCCTCGGACAAACTATATCCGAGACCCATGGTAATGCCCCCTTCGACCTGCATCCTGGCGCCTTCGGGATTGACGACAATCCCCATGTCCTGCGCACATGAAATTCGGAGCACCTGAACATGACCGCTCAGCGGATCGACGCGGACCTCGGCCAGCGTCGCGACATAGGTACCGGCATCGACATTGCACGCCATACCGAATCCGCGTCGGCTGGGCGCCGCAGCCGCTTGCCAGCCAAAAGCATCGGCCGCCGCTTGCAACACTCGGCGCATGCGCGGATCGCTCAGGTTGCGCAGGCGAAACTCGAGCGGGTCGTCGCCAACAGCCGCTGCCATGGTGTCGATTTGTGATTCGATGGCAAAGGTGTTCATGTTGGCGCCGGGGGCCCTCCATGGGCCCACCGCAAATGGATGCAGGGAAACCGCCGAATCAGCGGATCCGTACGAAGCGCCGCCGGTCGATCGGAACGACGCGTTCGGGAGTTCGTAACAAGCCACCGCGCCGCGTTCCCCAGCCGAATAGACCGAGTAGTCCCACAGTGAGATTTTCCCGTCCGCCTCGATCCCAGACACGATCTTGACCACGGACGCCGGATCAAAGGTGTCGTTGAAGAATTCCTCTCGACGAGTCCATGCGACTTGCACCGGCTTCCCGGTCAACTGCGCAAGCCGCGCCGCTTCGAGCGCCTGCTGATCGGCACTCTTGCCGCCGAATCCGCCGCCCAAAAACGGCGTGATGACTCGCACCCGCGATGCCTCCACGCCAAGCGCCTTGGCAATTCGATCCCGGGTGGGAAATGGTGTCTGTGTCGAAGCCCAGACGGTTACCTTCCCGTCCTGTACGTGAGCCAGCGCTGCGTGCGGCTCGAGCGCCGCGTGCGCCACATATCCTTTTTGGTACGTGCACTCGAAAATGCGCGTTGCCTTTGCACGTCCCGCCGTCACGTCGCCGCGAAGTGCCAGGGTCTTCAACGGAGCCGCCTGCGATACGAGGTGAGCATGTATGCTATCGGGATCCAGATTTTCCGGGGGCACGTGCCAATTGGCCTTGATCCGCCGCAACCCCTCTTCCGCAGCTTCGGGATCGGCATGCAAGACGGCAATCAAGCCGTCTCGATTGACCACTGAAACGCCTGGCAGCTGCTCGGCCGTGGATGTATCGATCTGCTGCAACGTCGCGCCGTGGCTCGGCGGACGCAGCAATTTCGCGTACAGCATACCGGGAGCACGCATATCGGCAGCGTATAGAGCCGCTCCGGTGACTTTTTCGCGCCCATCGAGGCGTCGAACGGAGGTACCCATCACCTCAAATTGAGAGGCGTTGCGAAGAATGGCTTCGCCTTGCAGCGTGCGAACGATGCGGGCGCCCCTGGCAAGTTCGGCGTAGCTCACCCGCCGGTGCGGCTGGCCCGCGACCGAAACCACGCCGTGCACGACCTTCAGACGGTCGCGTCCGACTCGTAACCTTCTGGCAGCAAGCGCCAGTAATTCGACGCGCGCCTGCGCCGCGGCCGCGCGCAGAACCGGACCAAACATCCGTGTGGTCAAGGACCCAAACGTTCCCATGTCGATGGCGCATCGATCGGTGTCGCCCAGAACCATGTCGACTGAAGCCAGTGAGACTTCAAGCTCCTCGGCGACCATTTGCGCCTGTGAGGTCAACACGCCCTGTCCCATCTCGATTTTTCCCGAAAACACCGTGACTCGGCCATCCTTGCCGATGACAAGATAGGTGTTGAAATCTTTGGGATAGAAACCGGCTGGCGCATCGGCAAGGGCAGTTGCGCCGTCAAGGCCTATCAGTACGACAATGCCCCCGCCCACTGCTTGGAGGAACTCGCGCCGATTCATTATCGCGGCATCCTTCACGACGGCACTTTTCGGCGAGAAACGGCTTCGATGGCTGCGACAATTCTTTGATGCGCGCCGCAACGGCACAGGTTGCGATCCATGCGAGAGACTATGGAGTCCCGCGGTGGATTGGGCTGCTCGCGCAGAAGCGCCAGTGCGGACAGCAGCATTCCCGAAGTGCAGTAGCCGCATTGAAACGCGCCGTGATCGATAAACGCCTGCTGCAAAGGATGGAGCTCGCCGGCGCTGGCGAGCCCCTCGATCGTCAGAACCTCTTGGTTCGCCACATCCTTCAGCAGCGTCATGCAAGCGTGCGCAGATTTGCCCTCAACCAGGACCGTGCACGCGCCGCAGAGCCCCTCGCCGCAACCATACTTGGCTCCGGTAAGCGCAAAGTCCGTGCGCAATACCCATAGCAGAGTGCGATCATCCTCGGTGTTCACCGTCACGCCGCGGCCATTGAGAGTAAAGCTGACCGGGCCCTTCATAACGTTGCACCGTCACGCCGCGAAAGTCGTCACGAGAGCGATCCTTCGATCCCTCTCGCGACGCTTACGTATCGTCAGTATTGCACCTGGATCTTATTCTCGACTTTCGTCACTCCGGGAGCCGCCCATGCAGCAATAGCTGCGTCGTCTTTCTCACGCCACGAATGCACGGTGCCCTGGAGCACCACGGCCGAATCGTCGACATTGACCTTGATGTCGTTGGAATCGAGCGAAGCCTGGCGTTGGAATGCACTTTGAATCTTCTGCTTCACATCCGTGGCTTTGACTTCGGGACGCACTTCGATATTGTTGATAACGCCCTTGACGCCGAGCAAGTAGCGCACCGCGCCTTCGGCGATGACCTTCTGATAGCCGTATAACACATGGCCGGAGAGGGTGATCCAGCCCTGCTTGACGACCGCCTGGATATCGGTCGATTCAAGGGCGAAATGCCACGTGAGCGCATTCACGGCCGCGGCTGCAATATCGGGATCCGGACGCTCGCCCAGACTCGGCACCTTCACTTCGATATCGTTGGCGATCGCCCGAACGCCCGCGACCCTCTTGGTGACCTGCTCCGCGGTCCAACGGTCGGAAAAGTGCGGCACCGATCCCTGTAGGCTCACAACACCGTTTTCCACTTTGATCAGAATGCCTTTTTCATCGAGGCTCGGATCCCAGCGGAGTTCGTTCTCCACATCCGCGCGAATTTTTGCATCAGTATTCATGGCTGCTCCTTGGATTCAATTCAACATCTCACTCAACATTGACTGACCCGTCTCTATCGCCGGCGCAATTGAGAGGTCCCACCCTCCGAATCAAGCCAGGCCTCTCGAAAGCGCTGCAAAATGCCGTCGTGTCTTGGCCGCTATTTGCCCATCCGTCAGTTTGTCCACGGTTTCCACCGAGGTGATGCGCGCGCCGAGCCCGTGTTTTTCAAGGCGCTTTTTCAGCTCGCCTTTGGCCTCGCCGGGACCGCAGATCAGCAACGAAGCAGCATTGCGAACGGCACCCAATACCACGTCGTAGTAGTCATTGAGTTCGCCAGTCAACACTCTCTGCCGTTTGTCGTCTGCGGGCACCTGGCGCGCCTCGTAGTGTCCCCGCAGAGGCGAATCGCCCGCTCGCTCCGGATGCTTCTCGACCTTTGAGAATATGACCGAGGTATTTTCTTCGCCTGGCGGACCGATGGTTACGATCACTGCTTTACGATGGTCTATCCAAACGCCGGCATTAGTATTCATCGCTTTCTTCTCAATATGACTTTCACCATTCGAGTATGCGCGCCGACCTGAATGCGCGACACAGGGCAGACCGGCACATCGCTGTGGAAACTACGTATCGCGCCAACTTGATCCCGCGCAAACGCGCCAGTGGAGCGCGATGCCTTCAGGAAGCCCGACGGCATTCGGGCACAAATATGGCATTCGGTGACATACTGCGAAAGATCCGGCCGGTAATGGCTCGTAGAGATACAGGGAGCACTCATGACTGACGCCGTGCGGGACGAGATTACTCATTTGGCCGGGTCAATTCGCGCCCTCGAGCGCCAGCTCGAGCTGGCGCTCGCGAAGCGGCGCGTCGAGCTCAACTATCGGGTGCAGGACGGCGTCGTCCACTTCGAACAGGCCATCGTTGCCAAACATCGCTTGCTGAAAGCGCGCATGCTCAGCTACATATTCGGTGCGCGACCCGCGATGATTCTGAGCGCACCGGTCATTTATTCGCTCATCTTTCCGTTGATGCTGCTGGATCTGTTCGCGGCCCTATATCAGGCGGCCTGCTTCCCCGTGTATGGCATACCGCGTGTGCGCCGCAGCGATTATCTGGCATTCGACCGGGGACAGCTCACCTATCTTAACGCGATTGAGAAAATCAACTGCGAGTACTGCGCCTATGCGAATGGACTGATTGCCTATGTGCGCGAAATTGCTTCACGCACCGAGGAATACTGGTGCCCCATCAAGCACGCAAGACGTGTGCTTGGCTTGCACGCGCGCTACGGCAGTTTCGTGGATTATGGGGATGGCGATGCCTACCGGCACGACCTGGAGCGACTTCGAGCTGAGGCGCGTGCCGCGCAGCCGAATTAAGGATCGCGGACCTGTCGATGCGCACCATGTGCTGCCGCTGCGGGCACCCGAGGCGCAATTGGACTAAGACTGCCGGCCGCCTCCGTCCGGGCTGCGTGCGCTCCTGCGCCAACCCCGTACGACCAAATTGAGCGCGACCCAGGCGGCCAAAGCGGCGAACGGCCAGCCGATTACCGCTGGCCACAGCACCGCCACCACTGCGACCACCATGAACATTATCGACGTTCTCAGCCAAGGAAATCCCGCCTCGTCGCCGAGCACGCGACGATTGCCCAGGGCGGCGCTCACGCTGTTTGCGATGCGCAATGCCCCCGCAGCCGCTCGCCCAGAACTGCCGCCGGCGCGGGCTGTCCTCGGGGCCCGCGGGGTACCGCTCAGAATCTGCTCGCCGCGACGAAATCGACGCGGCGCCAGCACGATTTCAGTCGCGTTTTGCAGATCAAGTTCATACTGCGCGGCGAGCAGGCTGGCGAAGCCGGCATCCTCCACGGCAATGTCCACCTCGCAATTGCCGAGCCAACTCGAGATGTTGAGATTGGAAGAGCCTACGCGGGCCCACTGGCCATCGGCCACCGCCGTTTTGGCGTGCAACATTGAACCGTTCCATTCAAACACCCGGATGCCGGCCTTCAGAAGCGGCCGATAGCCGCTGCGGGACATTCTTGCAACGGGCGGAATATCGCTGCTGCCCGGGACGAGCAAGCGCACGTCGACACCATCGCGCGCCGCGGCGACGAGCGCCTGCACATAGGGTGTTATGCCGACGAAATAGGCATCGGAAAGCCATAGGGTTCTGCGGGCCATGGAGGCGATCAGTTGATCGAGCCGATATACGCTGCCGGTGGCGGGCTGAGTGGCGATGACCCGCACTGCCACGGTGCCTGACGGTTTGGCAGGCCATTCTGTGGAAACGCATCCAGCGCCGGGCCCATGGCATTCCAGCTTTGCAGGAAGGCAACTTCGAGTTCGGCGACCGCAGGTCCGCGCAGTCCAACGCCGGTGTCGCGCCATGGCGGGATTTGCGCGCGCCGGGCTGCCCAACCATTTGCCGCTGATGCACACGCCGGACAAGGATCCGTAGCTGCCGTCGACCACCAGAAAGTTTGCGGTGATCGCGGCTCATCCAGCCGAACGGCTCTCCCAGCTTCGGCGGATTGAATACTCGTACCTGACCGCCCGCGGCGCGCAACGGAGCCCAAAAGGCGCCGTCCCGACTGACCGAGGCAGCCGAACCAATCAACGACGACGAGGACCATGACTCCAGCCCCAGCGCGATCCGCGAGCGCATCGCGAAATTGGCGCCCTATTTCATCGTCGCGGACGATGTAGTTCTCCAGCAGCACGCGCTGTTGTGCACCGCGGATTGCCTTCAGCCACGCCTCGAAATGAGCCGCTGCGTCGATCAGCAGCTCCAAGGCATTGCCGCCAAGCAAAGGCGCGCCGGCGGCGCGGCTGAAGGCCTGTTCGGCCAGTAGACGAAGCGGTTTCGCATCAGGTCGCAGCGGTCGCCGACATCGTGACAGTGTATGTCAAACGTCACGAAAAAGGCGGCAGCAAGCTTGTGGCTGCCGCCCAGCATCGTCACCAGTCATGCTGGTTTTGCATTCACTGCACGGTGATTTGCTTCGGCTTCTGCTTGACGGTTTCCGACTTCGGGATGTGCACAGTCAGAATACCGTCCTTGCTCTCGCAGCGGATCGACTCTGCGTTCACATTGTCCGGCAAAGAAAAACTGCGCTCGAAGCTGCCGTAGAAGCTCTCCACCCGATGAAACTTCTCGTTCTTCTCGTCCTTCTGCTGTTTGCGCTCGCCTTTGATGGTGATTACACCTTCATCGTAAGTGACCTGCACGTCTTCCTTCCTGACGGCCGGCAACTCGGCCCGTATGACGTACTCCTTGTCGGTTTCGCTGATATCCGCGGACGGCGACCAATCGAGCTTCCTGCCGCTTCCTGCGAGCGCGGCACCCGCGAAGTTCGCAGGCATCAAGCGATTGAACAGAGTATCGACATCGCCAAATGGCTCCCAACGTATCAAAGTCATGACCTTCTCCTATGTAGCGGTACACGAATTTTCCTACATGGGAATTCTGAGCGCCGTCAGTCGATTGCACGATCCGTGGATGTACGTATCCGCGGTGGGTCGCGCGTCGCATCGCCGTTCGCGCTGCTCAGGGTCAGCTTAATCGCCCACGGTGATGCACCAGACCGCGCAGTCCGGCGGCCACGTACGGACCCAGACGCTCCTTCAAAGCGGCGACGTCGTTCGAACGGCAAAGGCCATCGGAGAGCACATCGAGGCGGCCCGTTTCGGCGAGCGAAAGCGTCATGGCGCCGGTGAGAAAATTATAGCCCCAGAAAATATCCTCGGGGCGCGGAGCCGGGAAGGGACTCCATCAGTGCCCGGATGAACTGCGCGCACCACGCCATCGAAGGTCTTACTCATCAGCTTGCTGCCCCATTCCGGAGAGTTATTTACATAGGCGATCAGCGCAAAGTAGTTGTGCCAGCCCGGACCGGCGTGCGCCAGGCGCTCCAGAATGGGATCGAGAAACGCGTCGACCACCGCCTCGGTGCTGGGCGCTCCGGCGCGGCACTCGGCGCGCGTCGGCCAAGCGCCGCAATCTCTCCTCGTTCAATACGGCGCCACGCCGTTCGATGACCGCGATGAACAGCTGCTTTTTGCTGCCGAAGTGGTAGTTCACCAAAGCCAGGTCGACGCCGGCCGCGGTGGTGATGTCGCGTAGCGAGGATCCGTGGAAACCCCTGCGGGCAAATAGCTTTTCCGCAGCGTCCATCAGCTTGTCTTTGGTAGTGCGCTTCGGGCGGCCCATGCAATTGTCGGGTAAAAAGAGAGTCATTCTAGCGTGGCGCCCAGCTTGGTTGCGCGCCGGCGCCGCTGCGGGCGCATCGCAACGGCCGAATAGGCGCTCCAAGCGGCTGCAAATCTCACTTGATATTCAACGACCGTTGAAATAAACTCCAACGATCGTTCAATACACCGATTGGACGCATTGTAGATAACTATTTGAATTTCCGGGGAGATCGGCCATGAATCGCAGCTTCTGCCTTGCATCGATCCTGTATGGTTTGCTTGCCTCCGCCGCTGCTGCGAGCCGCCGACAGCGGCACGGCGGCCGTTCCTCCGGGCGCCGAGAGCGGCACCATCCAAGAGGTCGTGGTCACCGCGCGGCGCTTCGCGGAGGATCTGCAGAATGTGCCGATCGCCGTCACCGCACTCAGCGCCTCCACCATGCAGACCCAGGAGGTGACGAACCTTCAGGATCTGAACAGTTTCGTGCCGAATATGAAGATCGCCGCCGACCGCGCGACCAGCAGCACCATCAACGTCTATATCCGCGGAGTCGGTCAAAGCGACCCCTTGTGGGGATTCGAACCGGGCGTCGGCGTATACATCGACGATGTCTACCTGGCGCGGCCGCAGGCCGCGCTGCTCGACGTGATCGACGTGCAGGACCTCGAAATACTGCGCGGTCCGCAGGGCACGTTGTACGGAAAGAACACCATCGCCGGCGCGATCAAATACGTCACCCGTGAAATCGACGGCCCCGCCACGCTGACCGTGTCGGCGACCGGCGGCAACTACGGCGAGCACGACGAGAAGCTCAGTTTCTCCACGCCGGTAATCGAGGATCACGTTTACTTCGGTCTCGCTTTGGCGGATCTGCAGCACAAGGGCTACGGCGAAGTCGTGGCACAAGCCGGCATTCGCCGCCGAGCCCCTATAATTCCATCGGCGAGGCGGTCTCGAACAAGGACGTGCTGTCGGGGCGCGCCAATCTCACGATCAAGTGGGGCGAGAGCTCGAAGCTCAAGATCATCGCCGAGGATACACTCGATAACTCCAATGCTTCGGGCGGCCAGCGGCTCAATAATTACCTGGCACCGCAGCTCGGCAACCCATTCGACACGCGCACGGATATGCCGGTCAGCAACGACTATTCTCACCGCAGCGGCGAGTCGGCCACCTTTACGCAAAGTTTGACCGATCAGCTCACTTTGAAGATCGTCGGCGCTTACATGCGAAGGGCGCAGCCAGCAGTTCATCGACTTCGAGGAACTCGACGAGAACCTATTCCAAGTTCCCGGCCTATTCCACGATCAGCAGTCTTCGGGCGAAGCGCAATTGGCCTTTCACCAACGATCGGGTCAAGGCAGTCGGCGGGATCTTCTATATGGACAGCACGGCTTGCGGCACCTACAACGCCTCGCTCGGCGTGCTGGCGGCGCCGCCGCCGTTCGGCGACGACATTTACCTCACGTCCATCGTTCAGGGATGCGTGTTGACCAAGAGTTCGGCGGTGTACGGCGATGCCTCCTGGAAGCTGACCGATCAGCTGAATCTCGACACCGGCGTCCGCTGGAACGACGATGACAAGACCGCGCACGTTTATCAGGCGCAGTACGCCAGTCTCGCGCCCAACCAATTGTTGCCGAATCAGCAATTCTTCAATGCTGCGGCCCCGCCGCCCGGATTTTTTCTGTTTCCGAGCGCCGCCGCCGGCGTGTTGACGGACTACACCAAGAGCCGCTCATTCGTGAATGTCTCGCCGCGCATCGGGCTCGACTATCACTTCACCCCGCAAGGTCATGACCTATGTGAGCTACAGCAAGGGATTCAAGAGCGGCGGCTTCGACATGCGCGGCAACGCGGCGCTCTATCCGCAGACCGAAAATGGCTATAACTCGGAGACCGCGGACAACTACGAGGCGGGGGTCAAGTCGACATTGTTCGACGACACGCTGCTGCTGAATTTCACCGTGTTCTACGATCCGTACAGCAATGCGCAGATCGGCGTGCAGCAGTTCGTCGTCGCCGGCGGCGTTCCGCAAAACGTCACCGCCGTGCTGAACGCCGGTAAGCAGATCAACCGGGGCGTCGAGACTCGAATCGGTGTGGCGGCCGATCAAGGCCGGCGACTTTCTCGCTCAATGTCGGCTATCTGGATTCTTATTACGAGAACTTCCTGATCGGCTGCTTCGCCGGCACGCCAGGCTGCACGCCGAGCTCACCGCCCATCAACGTTGCCGATCAGAACCGGCCGATCAACGCGCCGGCCTGGACCATATCCGGAAACATCACCTATTCCTGGGATCTTCCTCGGAGGATCATTGCTGGCGCGCACCGGCTACGACTGGCGCAGCTTCACCAAGGTCGCCAATACGACGCCAAGCCTCACGGATCAGCCGTCCTACGGACTGCTCAACGCCGGCGTTGCGTTTACCACCAACAGCAAGGCATGGCGCTTTTCCATCGACGCCAAGAATCTGACGGATCGCTACTATCGCGTCGCCGGCTATGACTTCGGCAATGCGCCGATTTCGGCGGCCAATCCTGCTCGGCGGGGTCAGCCAGATCGGCTTCTATGGTCCGCCGCGCACCTATTCCGGCAACGGTGACCTACCACTTCTAAGGCAGCTCACAACATGCCGTGGTTCCAGGAACCCCGCGCCGCTGCTACCGGATCTGATCGCTCAAAATGGCCGGTGGCTGCAGGGCGGGCAGGCGCTCATCGACGGTGCGTGCGCCTGTCCTGGGCGGAGTTCGCGGATGCTACCGCCGAGGTCGCGAACGGACTGCGAGCCTCGGGGTGCAGCCGCGCGACCGGGTTGCGGTGCTGATGGACAGCCGTCTGGAGACCGTGCTCGCGCTGTTCGGCATCGTCCGCGCCGGCGCGGTGGCCGTGCCGCTGAACATCGTCGATCACTGATGCGGCCGTGGCCGCGATGTGCGCCGACGCCGGCTGCGTCGCCGTGTTCGCCTCCGGGCATCACTGCGCGCGGATCGATGCGCTGCGTTCCTCAGGTAAGCTCGCGGGCGCGGCATTTCATCGGCTGCGACGCGCCGCGGCCAGGCTGGCAGCGATTTTCAAGGATTCGTCGCGGCGCAGACGCAGGCACGCGCCGGCGGTGGCGATAGCTCCGGACGATGAATGCAACCTGATCTACAGTTCCGGAACGACCGCGCTGCCCAAAGGCATCATTCACACACACGCCTGCCGCATGCACTGGGCCTACGACGCTGCGCTCGCGCTTCGCTATCGCAGCGGCTGCCGCACGCTGCATCACGCTCGGGCTGTTTTCCAACATTACCTGGGTCACGATGCTCGCGACGATGCTGGTGGGCGGCACGATGGTGCTGTGCGAGGCGTTTGAGCGCTCGAGAGGCGCTCGCGCTGATCGAGGCCGAACGCATCACCCACGGGGCTTTCGTTCCCGTGCAGCTTGAACGCCTGCTCGCCTGCCCGGAGCGCGGCGCAGTTCGAAACGGACAGCCTCGAGACATTGATGTGCTGCGGTTCGCCGCTCAAGGCCGACGTGAAGCGCGGTTTTGCACGCGAGTTCGACTGCGAGCTGATCGAGCTGTACGGGCTCACCGAGGGACTGATCACCATTCTCGAGCCCGAGGAACTCGAGCGCAAAGTTCTCTCGGTCGGCAAACCCGTGCTTGGCGCCGATATTCGCATCCTCGGCGAGGATGATCGCGAGGTCGAGCGCCGGCGAGACTGGAGAGATCGTAGGCCGCGGACGATTGGTCATGGCCGGCTATCATGCGCGCGACGACGCCAACGGCGAGGCGACCTGGGTCGACCCAGCCGGCGACCAATGGTTGCGTACCGGCGATATCGGCCGGATCGATGCGGATGGATTTTTCTACGTCGTCGACCGTAAAAAGGACATGATCCTCTCCGGCGGCCAGAACATCTATCCGATCGACATCGAGACGACGATGCAGCAGCATCCGGCGCTCGCGGACGTTGCCGTGATTGGGATCGTCAGCGAGCGCTGGGGCGAAACTCCCCTGGCCGTGGTCGTGCTGCATCCGGGACAGGAATTGCGTGCCGACGAACTGCTTGACTGGACCAATGCCCGTCTCGGCAGGCAGCAGCGCATCAGCGGCGTGGTGTGGCGCGACAGCTTGCCGCGGAACCCCAATGGCAAAGTGCTTAAGCGCGAGCTGCGGCGCGAATATTCCGCGCTCTTCCAAGTCTCAAAGCATTCGTGATCACCGAGATCGAACTCAAGCTCATGGCAGACGCTGCAATCATCGGCGAGAGCAGCCATCCTGTGAAGGGATACAGGACGCCTGCGGCCAGGGGAATGCAAAGGCAGTTATAAAGAAGCGCGAACGCGAGGTTTTGCCTCATGTTCGCGACCGTATCGGTCGAAATCCTGCGCGCTTCGGCAATACCGCGCAGATCCCCTTTCACCAGAGTGACCTGCGCGCTGTTCATCGCCACATCCGTGCCGGTGCCCATGGCCACGCCGACATCGGCTTTGGCAAGCGCGGGAGCATCGTTGATGCCATCGCCCGCCATCGCGACAATGTGCCCCTCGCGCTGCAGCTTGTCGACCAGTGCAAGCTTATCCGCCGGGCTGATTCCCCCATAGACGTCGTCGATGCCGAGCCTGGCGGCAACTGCGCTGGCGGTTGTGAGTGCATCGCCGCTTGCCATGACTACGTGCACCCCCGCAGCTTTCAATGCAGCGAGCGCTTCAACGGTGTTCGCCTTGATCGGATCTGAAACGGCAAGCATACCTGCGAAGACGCCGTCGATGCTCAGGTACATGACGCTGGCGCCCTCGGCTCGCAGCGCCTCGGCTTGCGGCTTTGTCTCATCGAAAAAGCTGTCTTTTTGAGGCATCAATGTCTGACTGCCTAGATTGAGTCGTCGGCCCCCGACGTAGCCGCGAACGCCCATGCCGGCGACCGACTCGAAGCTGTCGGCCTTCTCGAGCGCGAGATCGCGCTCTTTAGCTGCCGCCACCAACGCCTCGGCCAGCGGGTGCTCACTGCCCTGCTCGAGACTCGCCGCCAATCGCAGCACCTCGTCCGGCGCAACTCCTGCTCTCGCAACGCAGCGCTCGAATCGGGGCTTGCCCTCGGTCAGGGTCCCCGTCTTGTCGACGATCAGGGTATCGACCTTGCGAATATTCTCGATCGCCGCTGCGTCCCGAAACAGCACGCCGCGCGTGGCGGCCACGCCGCTCGCGACCATGATAGACATCGGCGTGGCCAGTCCCAGCGCGCAGGGGCAGGCGATGATGAGCACGCACACCGCATTTATCAATCCATAAGCCCAGCTCGGCGCAGGCCCCAGAATGCCCCAAACGAGCAGCGTCAGCAGCGCGACACCGACGACCCCCGCCACGAAGTACTTTGCCACATGGTCCGCCATTCGCTGCATCGGGGCCCTGGATCGTTGGGCCTGAGCGACCATCTGCACGATACCCGCGAGAACGGTCTGCGAGCCCACCCGCTCTGAACGCATGACCAACGCCCCGGCCGTATTGAGCGTCGCGCCGATCAATTTGTCGCCCACTCTCTTGGTGACCGGCAATGGTTCCCCGGTCAGCATCGATTCATTCACCGCGCTCACCCCTTCAATCACGACGCCGTCGACCGGCACTTTCTCCCCGGGGCGTACTCGAAGCGTATCCCCGACGTTGATTTTGGAGAGCGGGATGTCTTCTTCCGTATCGTCGGGGTTGATGCGCCGGCCGGTTTTCGGCGCCAGCCCCAGCAGCGACTTGATGGCAGCGGTGGTCCGGGATCGGGCGTTTAATTCTATGAGTTGCCCGAGCAGCGTCAGGGAAATAATGACCGCTGCGGCCTCAAAGTAGACCGGTACCCGGCCCATCACCACGAAAGATGCGGGGAATACTCCGGGAGCGAGGGTCGCAATGACACTGTACAGAAAGGCGGCCGATGTCCCCAGCCCAATCAGGGTCCACATGTTGGGACTGGCACGCATCAGCGATTGCACTGCGCGCGCGAAAAATGGCCTTCCCGCCCAGATCACGACGGGCAAACTCAATGCCAGTTCGATCCAATTCTCGATCGTTCCAGCGAACAATTGCACACGATGGCCCATCATTGCGAGTGCGGCGACAATCACCGTTAGCGGCAGAGTCCAAAAGAATCTCCGTCGAAAATCCTCGAGTTCCGGCTCCGCCCCGCTCTCCAATGCCGGTGTCTCCGGCTCCAATGACATGCCGCAAATCGGACAGGATCCGGGGCCGATCTCGTGTATCTGCGGGTGCATCGGGCAGGTGTAATTTGCATGGGGGTTCACTGAATCGGCTGCCCGCGATAGGGCCTGATCGAGGCCCTCAGGACTCGCATAGTTCGCCGCCGCAGCAAGATATTTCGCCTTGCAGCCCGCGCTGCAAAAATAGTGCGCGATGCCATCTTGCACCGCCACGTGCGGCGATTGCGCGGACACCGCCATTCCGCAGACCGGATCTTTCAGTGATCGAGTAGTTGCCATGGACCAAACCCGCGGCGGCTGCTTGCGGCAGTCAGCTCAACGTTATCCTATATCCCGACCTCGCGGCGGCGGACTATGCTCCAGTGCGCCCGACCAATCATGCTCGAGGGCGCGAATCCGCGCGACAATGGAGATGAAGAAGGCTGTCGACCAACCCAGCAAGATGACGCCGTTGGCGCCCTCGATCGCCCCCAAAAGCCGCCAACTCTTCGGCAGCGTCATATCGCCGTAACCGATGGTCGCATAGGTGGCCGTGGAGAAATAAAGTGCGTCTTCGAAGGACCGGACGGCGCCTACCCAGCGATACAACGCCGCGTAGCTCCAAATCTCCACGCTGTGCAGTATGAACAAGCCGAAGGAGACCCCGACCAGGACCAGCATCTGCAGCGCCAGGTGCCGTTCGGTCTGCAGCCGGGTGGAATGACGGTTCGTCGCGCCAATCAGGACACTCAAACCCAGAAGATGCATGACGACGGTCAATCCAGCCATGGCGGTGGCGATGATCAGCTGCGTTGCGAGGCTCTGCGTCATCGGCGACTCCTGTCGATGGTCTGGCTGAAGCGTGCATCTGGCCCGACGGTTCACAAACCGTAGCAGCGATACTCAACCCAGCAGCGCGGAGCGCCAATACGTAATATCCGCAGCCCTGCGACAACCGACATCGGCGCGGCGGCGCCGCAATATTGGGAAAACGCGTATGCAGCGCGCATTTCCCCGCATGTCATCCGTGTTCCCCAAGGGATATCTTGCGTATCGATCCAATGATATGCGGAGAAAATCATGGACATTCGTGAAGTTCACGCTCGCCACGCAATCGAAATGCGCGAGCGGATTGCGGCAATCGCGGGGCCTCGCACCCTATCGAAGCACGCGCTGTTGCCTGCCGCTCCTCTTTGCATGCAATTGTCCAGAGCGCCGCAAAGTTTGGAAGAGCGCAATGCGCGCATAGCAGAGGCGGCGTACTTCATTGCCATGCACCGAGGTTTTTCGCCCGGTCATGAGCTGGAAGACTGGCTGACCGCCAAAAAGGCGGTGGACGGGCGGCTGATCGGTGCGCCGCGAGAGTTTTGAGCATGGCGTTGCACGTTCACCATACCCACCGATCCGGTTGGCTGCGCGCCGGCGTACTCGGTGCGAACGACGGGGTGCTGTCCATCGCCGGGCTCATGCTCGGTGTCGCAGCGATGCGCTCGACGGCATCGGGCACCCTTGCCGCGGGCATCGCAGGAATTGTCGCCGGGGCGCTTTCCATGGGCGCCGGCGAATTCGTATCGGTCAGCTCGCAGGCAGATACCGAACGCGCTGACCTCGATATCGAAAAAAAAGCGATTCAGAGTGATACTGCCGCAGAAGCCGCGGAGCTTCGCGACATCTACATTGGGCGCGGGTTGGATCCCGCGCTCGCCTCCCAGGTGGCGCAGCAGCTGATGGCGCACGATGCACTTGGCGCGCATGCGCGGGACGATATCGGCATCACGGACGCGCTCACGGCTCGGCCGCTGCAAGCCGCCTTGGCATCCTCGCTCAGCTTTGCGTCGGGCGGCATGGTTCCACTGACATCGGCCATTTTGTTTCCGCGAGAATTGAGCCTGGTCGTTGCGGCCGTTTCGCTGGTCTTTCTTGCTGCGCTGGGAGCGTTCGCGGCGCGGTTGGGCGGTGCCCCGATCATCCGGGGCGCCGCACGCGTTTTGCTATGGGGTACGCTGGCGATGGGCATCACCACCGTGGTGGGCTCGATGTTTGGCGGACTGCCCTAGCGTCTCGAGTTCAGTCGTCTATTTCCACACGCCGGCGGGCCGGTTCGTATCCAGCAGGCTCCCGGATTGACTGAGACGCGAAATGTAGTCGGCGAGCGCGTCTTTTTCCTGGGGCGCCATGCCGCGGAGCGCGCTGGTCATTTCCGGAGGTGCAAGTTCCTTGTGCAAAGCTGCGCCTGCCTCGATTTGCCGTTGCAAATAAGGATAGTGTTGTCCGGCTATGCGCGGCACGCGGTTGGCCGGATCTCCTCGGCCATCGATGCCATGGCAAGCTGCGCAGATGTGCGTGTATATCTCCTGCCCGAGTCGTAGATGCTCTCCCGCTCCTTGCACAGGTTTCGGATTGGGTTGCAGCTTCGAGAGATAATCCGCAACCGCGGCGATATTGCGTTGTTCCGCAAGCCGCGCATGGGCGACGACGATTTGCATCGCAGTATC
Organism: uncultured Bacteroidales bacterium; assembly: GCA_963809855.1. Taxonomy (GTDB): domain Bacteria; phylum Bacteroidota; class Bacteroidia; order Bacteroidales; family VadinHA17; genus LD21. The sequence goes on from CAWELF010000001.1 coordinate 130,116, forward strand.
CACGCGCGCCCCGGACCTGAATACGCCTATCTGCCTTTCCAAGTAGCGCTTTTGCTGACCCGCAAGACTCGGGATTGTCCCGTCCGGAGAGCCCCAAGCATTGGGTTGATGGCAGACAACGCAGGGCGCGTACAGCCGCTGTCCATCGGAGGTTGCAGGCGATGCCTGCGCGGCGGAGCCGATTGCCGCCATCAGCAATGCCGGCAAGAGCTGATTTCGGGCGTGCGGGTGCAAGCGCTTCATGGGTGAAGCTTAAACCCACCTATGATTTTCGCATTCAGGGAAACTACCTAGACAGGCTCGGCGGCTTGGAAACACCGATCAAAGACCCAGGGAATAAATTACCTGACCGGGGTCGCCCGGGTCCCGCTCGGCAGCCATTCCAAACTCTCGCGCGAAGCTCCGCATTAGCTGATTGTCCGCGAGTTCTACCGTGTACAACCGTCGAATGCCGTATTGCTTTGCGGATGCCACGAGGTGTTGCATGAGCAGCTTCGCCAGTTCCGTGTGCTGCCATGCATCCGCGATCGTGATCGCGGTTTCCCGTACGTCCGCCTTGCTGCCAAGCGCATAGCGGCAAACCCCGATCTCGATTTCCTGACCGCCCTCTCGCACCGTCGCGACAAATGCCATGGTATGAGCGCCGTCGACGTTGCAAAATCGATTCGCCTCTTCCGGCGACAGCTCGCTCAATCCGCAAAAGAAACGGTAATGCTTGGTGGCAGATGAGAGGTTGCGGACGAAATCCAGTTCCATCGCGGAATCGCTGGAACGAATGGGCCGTATGGTAACCCGGCGATCGTTGATCAGGACTGTCGTCGCTTCGCTGGTCATGGCAAAGGCTCCTTCTATTGAGCCTATCCTGCACCGGTTTTGTTGCCGGCAAAATCGGGAATCTCCACGCCTGCATGGGGTAACTACTTAACGCCGCTGCGGCTAACCCGGATGGCGGCAATGCACGAGAAGCCGGAGTATGGAAATGAGCACCAGGCTCGGAGAATCGCATGAAAAGACCCGACATTGATATCCGCCGCGATGTGGAGGCGGAATTGCAATGGGACCCGCGCATCGACGACCGCAAAATCAGCGTCACCGTCGCCGACGGCATCGTCACGCTGACGGGCGAAGTCACGCACTTCGAAGGGCGCCAGGTCGCTGCGGAGATTGCCAAGCGGGTGAGCGGAGTTCGCGCGATGGCCAATGACATTGAGGTCAAGATTCCCTTGTCGGGAGTTCGCTCCGACTCGGGGATCGCTGCGGCCGCCGCCAAGGCACTGCGATGGAACGTCGCCACGGCCAACTCATCCATCACACCGGTCGTCAACGAAGGTTCTGTCACCTTGAGCGGCAGGGTGATGTGGGGTTTTCAGAAGGATGCAGCAGAAGGGGCCGTGCACACGCTGTCAGGCGTGCGCGAGGTGACCAACAACATCGAGGTCGCCTCGCGCATTGCGCTGTCGGAAGTGAAACATCGCATCCAAGAAGCACTCGCAGTGCGCTCGTGAATTGCAAAAGGCGCTTCAGCCATGGAGATTGAAGATGCCATCACCGGCCGGCGGTCGGTGCGTTCATATACGCAGGCGGCCGTGGATCAAGTTCTCATCGAGCAACTGATTAAAGCCGCAGTGCAGGCGCCGAGCGCCATGAACCGACAGCCCTGGGTATTTACGGTGGTCCGCAATCAAAGCGCCTTGCGTCGGCTATCCGACGAGGCAAAGCGACATATGCTCGCCACCGCCGATGCCGGCCAGGAGAGTGATCAGCTGCACGCCATGCTCAAGGACGCTGCCTTTCAGATTTTCTACCACGCACCAGTGCTGATAGTAATCGGCGCGCGGGAGGCCCAAGCATGGGCGACGGAGGATTGTGCTCTGGCGGCGCAGAATCTCATGCTCGAAGCGCACGCCCTGGAGCTCGGTACCTGCTGGATCGGTTTCGCGCAAAGTTTTCTCAATACACCCCAAGGCAAAGACATCTTGCGGTTGCCGCGCACCTGCCTTACCGTTGCGCCGATAATCGTGGGCCACCCAAAACTTGCAGCGCATCCGGTGCTCCGCAACGCACCGGATATTCATTGGGTCGATTGAGCCCAAGCCGGGCGATCTGCGCCCGGTTCCGAGTCCCATAAGCGTCCTAGTGCGGCCCGCAACTCCTCGAAGTCGGGGAGCAGTTCCGCGCATCGAGCGTCGCACTTCTTGCGAAGCTCCTTGCGCGCAATGCGGTTCGAGGCCGCACGCTTCGCCAGAATTTTCAGTACTGCCAAATCGTGAAGCCGGCCGAGGCAATCCTGCAGTCCTTTGAGCAGAGCCAACTCTCGTGCGCCGACCAGCTCATCATCAAACGTTGCACATTCCTCCAAGAGATAGCGCAGACGCTTCACTTTGATTCGCAGTCGATGCAACGCGCGTTCGCAGCGTCGGGTCCTGCGAAGTCGCTTGTACAATCGCCGGCGACCCTGAGCCAGAATCGGCCTGGCAAGGTCGGCGATGGGGAGACTGTGGGGCCGCAGGAGCGCCGCGTCAGCGGCGACGTTCCCAAGTTCCCGTACTTCGCGCGACCACTTGGAATTGGCCAGCCGAACCTTCAGCCCGCCCGCGAGTCGCTCGCGGCGATGGCGAAAGGCGCGGCTCAAAGATGCCAGTGCTTTGCGGCGCCTACCGTGCGCACCTGTTTCCAGAATCTCGATGTTCAGTTGCGCGACGTCGGCATCGCGCAGGCAGCCCAAATCCCTTGTCACGCGCTTGAGCCGGCGACGATAGCGATGAGCCACAGGGTTGGTTAACTGTGCTCGAAACCCGTGCAGCAGCGCCTGCAGGCGACGCGCGGCGGCACGCGCCTGATGCACGGAATCCGGGGTCACTCGCCGCGTCAAGATCGCGAGATTGAGTTCCAGCCGTCGTTGTAGGCGCCGCAAAGCGCTTTTCAGGGTGACGCCCTGTGGGTGCGGGACCGATCGGTATTGGACGGCACCACCGCGCATACAAGGCTCAAAAATAACTCAACCGGACGAGAGGCTCGCCAAGTCCAAGCCGCCGCGGGACGGTCTCAATTTTTCGAGTTGGCGCTTCGCGTTCTCGTAAGCCGAATGCAGCGGGCCGTGAAGGGTTTTCTCGCCGGGGCCGCCGCGGCGCGCACTCTCGGCGTGAATCTGAGCCCCAGGCACGCTTAAGTGAATTTTGACCCGAAACGGCACGCCGCCCGCCGTCTCCGGCGTACCTTCGAACACGATGTGGCATGCGGTCATTCGATCGTTGAGACGCAGCAGACGCCCGCCGACGTCGCGCGCCGAGGCCTCCAGCGCCCCCGAGCGTGGCAGATGGCGGAAAGTCAGTGTTACTGGCGAATTCATGGTTGCAATCCGACTGAAGCGATATTGCAATTATCGGCTCGAGCGGCCCTCGATCCAATAAGGGGATTCACGTGCGCCATTACGGCTCACGAGCTGTCGTTCGACAAGCTCATTTGCAGCTTCACCAAGTGGGCCACGGAGCGAGCGCCCATTTTTTCCATGACTTTGGCCCGGTGAATTTCCACGGTGCGCTCGCTCAATCCCAAATCGATGGCAATGACTTTGTTGGCCGCGCCATCGACCACCAGTGCCATTACTTGCTTCTCACGCGGAGTCAGAGATTCGAAGTGCTGCACCACATCGGCGCGGCGCGCCAAAGTATTGCGGTTCTCCTTGTCTTGTTGCAGGGCGTGGTTGATTCTGTCGAGGAGGTCTTGATCGCGGAAGGGCTTTTGCACGAACTCGAATGCACCCTCTTTCATGGCCTGCACCGCCATCGGCACATCGCCGTGTCCGGTGATGAAAATCACCGGCAACATCGAGCCCATGCGGTTCAAATGCTGCTGCAATTCCAGACCGCTCATGCCCGGCATGCGAATATCGAGCACGAGACAGCCTGCCGTGTCGATCTTGAACTTCTCCAAGAACTCCTTGGGGCTGGCGAATGCGGCAGTCTTGTACCCCACCGTGTTCAACAGCAGGCTCAAGGCGCGGCGCATGCCGTCATCGTCATCCACTACATAGACGGTGGCGGCGCTCTCAACGACTTCGGCTTTTGCCATGGTCATTTCCTCAAGACGTCGGGATCGGTAGGCGAAACCAGAAGCGGCTCCCGGTTGGGCTGACTTTATCGAAACCGATGCTGCCCTCGTGAGCCTCGATGCAGGCGCGGCTCGAAGCCAGGCCCAGCCCGGTGCCGCCTGCCTTGGTGGTGAAAAATGGACGAAAGAGCTTGTCGGCGAGGTCCGCGGGCACGCCCGCTCCGCAATCCGTAATGCTGGTTTCGACTGCGTAGCGATCCGCTCGCACTTCGATGAGCACCTCGGCGCCGGTACCGGTACTGGCCTCGATGGCATTTTGCACCAGTGAAAAGAGCACCAGCTGAATCTTCAGTCGGTCCACATTGACCTCGGGCAGGGGAGATTGGGCCTGCACTTTGAGGGAAACGTGCGCCGCCTCCGCCAATGCCTGCAATGCAGGCGCCAGTTCCCCGACCAGTTCGGACATTTGGCAGCTGATGCGCGTTGGCTGCGCGTGATCGAACAAGCGTCGAATACGGCGGATTCCCTCTCCCGCATTCAACGCTTCCGCCGAGATCTGCTGAAACACCTCGCGTGCGCGGGGCACGAGAGGTTCGGGACGGTTCAAGAGTCGATCGCCTGCCTGACCAAAAGTGGCGATCGCGCCGAGTGGTTGATTCAGTTCATGCGCAATACCGCTCGCCATCTCCGCCAGTGCCGCGTAGCGCGATAGCTCCATGAGCCGGTTGAGGATTCCCGCCGCCTCCCCCGAATAGCCCTTGAGTTCGTGCAAAAGTACCACCTATAGAGGCGTCCAAGACCATGCTAGTCGCCCCCTGGGGGACCTTGTAGAAGTTTGCCCGAATTCATCCGCTAATTCACTGACGGGTTCCCGCAAGGATCTGCGCCTTCCCCCTAGCAGGCACCAACCGCCGGTCGGCCCCCCCCGCTCGTGATAGGCTTAAAGGCGTGCTCCGATTGGGATTTCGGCCGCCCCGGATATGGATAAGATCGTCGCTATTTCGCAGCAGCTGCTGCAGTTCTCACCCGATGCGCTCATCGTGGTGGACTCCGAGGGCGTCATCCTCTTCGCCAACGCCACCTCGCGCGCCCTGTTCGGCTATTCCCGGGAGCAACTCGTGGGGCAAAACATCGAAATGCTGGTGCCGGACCGCTTTCGGTTCCGTCACGGCGCTCACTTGACTGGTTTTCTTCGTAATCCGACGGCGCGCGAAATGGGGGCTCGCATCATCGATCTTTTTGCCCGGCGCGCCGATGGCAGCGAATTTCCCGCAGGCATCCGCCTAGCTCCGATTCATGACGAAGATAAGCTGTTTGTCGCCGCCGCGATTCGCGACATGACGGAGCGGCGCGCCATCAACGACGCCCTGGTGGCCGCGCGCGAGGAGGCGGACCGCGCCAATATGGCAAAGACTCGCTTCCTCGCCGCGGCGAGCCATGACTTGCGACAGCCTCTGCAAACCATCCGCCTGCTCAATGCGTCTTTACTGACCCTCACGCCGGAAACGACCGAGCAACACGATCTCTTGCTCCGCCAGGAGTCGGCTATCGACAGTGCAGGTCGAATGATCAATTCCCTGCTCGATATTGCCCGCCTGGAATCCGGCGCCGTCGAGCCGCACCTCGCGCCTGTCAACCTGATGTCTATCTACAGCGATCTGAGGCGCGAGTTTGAGCAGGTGTCGCTGGCGAAGGGCATACATCTGGAATTCCCCGAGTCTTCGAAGGTCGTCGTTAGCGATCGCAATCTCCTGAGCCAGTTGCTGCAGAACCTGATCGGCAATTCGCTCAAGTACACCGAGAAAGGCGTGGTGAAAATCGTGGAGGCCGCGGATGCGGACGGCTTGCAGCTCTCGGTCGAGGACTCCGGCAGCGGCATTCCGAGCGATAAGCTCGAACGGATTTTCGACGAGTACTATCAAGTCGATCAGTCCGGCACGCAGCGATCCGGTGTGGGCTTGGGTCTTGCCATCGTGCGCGAGGTGTCTCGCCTACTCGGGTATTCGGTTTCGGTTTCCTCAGAGGTCGGCCAAGGCACCCAGGTTCGCGTCCGCATACCCTTCGATCACATCAGCTCCGATGCGCCTCCCTTTGAAGAGCCCCGCCCCATCGCCGCAACACCCCATGCGACTTCGACCCGCCTGGTTCTCCTGGAGGACAATGACTCGGTTCGCGCCGCCACGGAGCTATTCCTAACCTTGGAAGGCTACGAGACCCAGAGCGCAGCGAGCTTGAGTGAAGCGGAAGAATTGCTGGCCAATCTCAAACCGGGGGACTTGCTCATCTCGGACTACCACCTAAATGGTACGTTGACGGGTTTCGATATCCTTCAGCAGGTGCGCGCGCAACTCCAATGGGAGGTTCCGGCGATCCTGTTGAGCGGCGATTTGCAATCGATGATGCGCGTGGTGAAAACATCGGTTCCCAATTGCCGTTTCTTGAGCAAACCAGTGGATACTCATGCGCTGCTTGCAGCCATATCCGAGCTCAGCGGAACTGAAAAGGCTGCACGATGAAAGCCTAGGGGTAATCCCCTAGAGCCTCGCGTGTTTAGCGTATTTGCACGGGCCGCCGCGGCCATTATCCTGAAACCATAAGTTTTCGAGCGGCGTCGCGTGTTTGAGGTTCCCCATGCAAAGCATCTCACCCCCACTCCTGAGCCTGTCATGGTCTCATTGGAAAGCGAGCTGGAAGGATGTCCTCGCAACGGCAGCCATTGCTGCCGGGCTCGAAGCCGGCGCCTTCTCCTTGTTCATGTTTATGTTCGTGCAGAATCCCCATCGATTGCTGCCGGTGGTTGGCGGCTGTTTTCTCGTTTTCTGGTGTTTTCACGTGAGCATCTCGGCGCTGCATGCGTGGCTGATCAGTCATCCGGCGCTTTCGCACACGGTTGCGCCAATCGCGCCTGCACAATAACGGTGGCATTGACGCGGCTCGCGAATGGAGAAGTCCATGATTAAAACCATCCTGGTTCCGAGCAGCGGCAGCGATACAGACACACGGGTGTTTTCCGCCGCTCTCGCGCTTGCCCGTCCCTTGGCTGCGCACCTGAAATTCTTGCACGTGCGCTTCTCTGCTTGCGAGGCGGCGATTCGAACGCCTCACGTCGAGTATTGCGTGGGACCCGCCATTGACGCGGCGCTCAACTCCCTGGAGCGCCAACAAGCCGACCTCTCCATCGCCGCGACGGAGCATGCCAAGAGATTTTGCGCGCTCGAGGGAATCGCGTTTTGCGACAATCCCCGCGCCGCGGCGGCGGTAAGCGCAGAAATTGTCGAGGAGACCGATGCCGCGGAATCGCGCCTTCTGGCGCACGCTCGGCACAGCGACCTGCTCGTCCTCGGCCGTCCCTCGCATGAGGACCTCATGCCCTACGATTTGATCGAGACTCTGCTGCTCGGCAGCGGCCGGCCTATTTTTATCGCGCCGGACTCGCAGCCTGCGCAACGCTCCGGCACCATCGTGATCGGCTGGCAGGAGACCCCGGCCGCCGCGCGCGCGCTGATGGCAGCGCTTCCCTTGCTCAAGTGTGCTGCGCGTGTCGTGCTCGTCAATGTCGGAGAATCGGCCGGCGGCATCCCTCATGATCTCGATCAGGTGGCCGCGCAGCTCAGCTGGCATGGCGTGTCCGCCGAGACCCGGCTTCTGCGCGGCGCACCCGAAAGCTCCTCAGAGGTGTTGCTGCATAGTGTTTCGGACTTGAACCCCGAGATCTTTGTGGTGGGAGGCTACAGTCATCGACCGCTGCATGAGATGATTTTTGGCGGTGTGACGCGGGCACTGCTCGCGCAGGCGAAAACTGCGATATTCATGATGCATTGACCGCCGGCACCGTCACGCGCAAGAGACCCGCATTCAAATTGCTCCTGCTCCCTCGATTTCGGCGTGCAGATTACCGATGGACTCGCTGTCCAGAAGAGCAGTTCGCGCATACACGCAGTCGTAGGCCGCAACCACCGCCCGATCGATCGTTTTGTCATCGCGGATCGGAGTGGGAATGCTGTGAAAATAGCGGGCCGGCAAATGATTCAATGCGATGCATGCCACATCGACAATGAGCTCATCCCTGACGGCAATTGAAGGGTATTGCGCTGCGCGATACAGAACCGTATTGAAAACGGCCGACTCGAGCCCGTTTCGGATGCTGGAAAAGTCCGGCGCCATGGTGCCTCCCGCATGATTGCAACGCCATGACTCTATCGCGTTCGATGTCTCGGATACCTCAGGGGTACCCCGTAGATGAGCCCGGTCAGCGCGTAATTCGGGCGGTTGCACGTCACATTTTGTGAGATCTGCCCGCGCGGCGGAGGGATTTCGCCTCACTTTCGGCATGAAGGCCGCGCTCGCGCAAGGCTTGCGCAGACGCGAATGGTTCTTATTAAACCGACCAATTCGAACAAAAGACCATGTTATTTAAGACGCCATGGAACTTTGTACCGCAAAGTCACTCGATATCTACATCCGCAAAATTTGAATTGATGCCTGTAAATAGTGTAGAAGAGCCTGTGAACTTTGCGGTGCAAAGTTACTCAATATTCGAAATTCCTACTTCTCCGGGACTGGTATGAGCGAAAAACGGCGACCGAATTGCTGGCGAATGCTGGCCGGAAACGTCAGCCTGGGGCTTCTTGTGGCGTTATCCATTTGTCCGGCGCTGCAGGCAGCGGATTTGGACTTGAGCGCATATCGCGGCAAGGTTGTGTACGTCGACTTCTGGGCCTCTTGGTGCGGCCCATGCCGAGAATCGTTTCCCTGGCTCGACGAACTCGTGCGCCAGTATGGCGCGAAGAATCTCGTCGTGATCGGCGTAAACGTCGACAAGGACCGAGAGCGCGCCGAACGGTTCCTGAGCGAAACCCCCGCTGATTTTCCGATCATCTATGACCCCAGAGGCGACCTCGCCGCCACCTACAAGGTCGGCGGCATGCCGAGCGCGATCCTGGTGGATCGCTCCGGCCACATCCGATTTCAGCATGCGGGATTTTCCGCGAAACAAAAGGGATTATATGAACAACAAGTGCAAACGCTGCTGGACGAACCGATTCACTGAACCCGGCACCCGTTTAAAAATCGCCGCCTCGCTGTTGATTTCCCTGGGTCTGGCCGGCAGCGGCGGCTGCACTCTGCTGGGCGCAAAACCCTGGGAGCATGACTTGCTGGCGGAGCGCGCCATGCAGCCCGGCGCCTATCCGATCGAGGCGGGTATGGATGATCACATTTACTTCAGCAAAGAGGCCTCGAGCGGCGGACGCAGCTTTGCGGGTGGGGGCTGTGGGTGCAATTAAAAACCAAGCTTTCCACGACCACGCCCGGCATGCGGCGCGCCTTGGCGGCGGCGGCTGCCGGATTGCTCGCAAGCGGGCACGCCGAGGCTCAGGAGCCTCCTGCGGAGGTGCCGGCGACGACGGTGGATTCGGCGCTGCTCGTTTACCATGAAGTGAATCGCGTCCAGGCCATTGAACCGGAAGTCAACGTCACTCATAAATTGGATGAAGACAGTACGTTCAGTTTCGGAATTACCGCCGACTCGCTCACCGGAGCTACGCCCCTGGGCGCTGTCCCCTCGTCGCTGGCACAGACCTACGTTCGGCCGTACAAAATCATTCCACTCGGCACTCCGGTGACGGTCACGACGGCATCCGGCGGCTCCACCGTGGTGCTCGTACCGCCGGCGAGCGGGGCCAAATCTCAAACGCTCGCCGCCAGTACCATCGTGCCGCCCAACACCTATCCGCTCGATCACGGATTTTATGATCGGCGCATTGCGGGTCATGCCGGCTGGGAGCAGGCTCTCACCACGAACCTGAAGCTCGATGGCGGCATCGCCTACTCGACGGAACACGATTATCGCTCAGAGAGTGCCCACCTCGGAATCTCGCAAGATTTCAACGCGCACAACACGACTCTGAGCGCGGCGGTCAATTACGAATCGGACCTCTCCTTTCCCATCGGCGGAACGCCGACGCCGCTCACCCAGATGAACGGCAATTGGAAAGGGCCCGATGCCAGGCTGCACGAAGTTGACGCGGTTGTGGGGTTGACGCAAGTGATGAGCCGGCGATGGCTGGCGACCTTGAGTTATTCTTATAGCGACGAGCATGGCTACCAAACCGATCCGTACAAGATCATATCGGTGGTCGATCCGGTCACGGGCCAACCCAGCCAGCAGCTCTACGAAAGCCGCCCCGAACTGCGGCGCAAGCAAAGCGTGTTTTTCGACAATAAGGTGCATCTAGCCAGCGACGTGATATCGGCCTCCCTGCGCGCGTTCAAGGATGACTGGGGCATCAAATCGCTGACTGCGGATTTGCGCTATCGCTGGCAAATCAGTCAAAGTTATTACGTCGAGCCACATCTGCGCTATTACACGCAGGGCGCGGCCGATTTCTTTCATTACTACCTGGTGAGCGGCGAAGCGATACCCGAATACGCCTCCGCCGATACGAGGCTCGCAAAGTTCCACGCGCAAACCTATGGCGTCAAATTTGGGATTCCGTTCGATGACACCTCGGAAATCAATCTGCGCATCGAGTATTACGATCAACACGGGAATGGATCGCCTGCCGGCGCCATCGGGCAATTGCAGCAGCAAAATCTCTTCCCGGATTTGAAGGCTTACACTCTGCTGCTCGGTTATACATTTGCTTTCTAAAGCGTCGAACGCATCGCGGATTGAGCCCACACCAATGGCCACAGGGCATAACGACCAAGCGGCACATTTCACGGCGATGGCCAGCCCCTGTGTTGTGCTCGTGGATACCCGCAATGAAACGCTTGGCGCCGAGGTGGGTGAGATCGTCAAAGCTGAGGCGCTTCGGATCGAGAGCAAGTTTTCGCGCTACCGGCCAAGTGTCGTCACTCACATCAACGAGACGGCAGGTCAAGCGGTAGAGGTTGATGAGGAGACGGCCGATCTCATCGGCTACTCGATGATTTGTTACGCCTTGAGCGAGGGGCTCATTGACATTACCTCGGGGGCCCTGCGGCGGGCTTGGAAATTCGATGGAACTGCCGCGGTTCCAAGCCAAAAGCAGGTGCGCGACGCGCTGCGATACGTAGGCTGGCAGCGCGTCAGTTGGGACAAGCCGGTGCTGCGCCTTCAGCCCGGAATGGAAATCGACTTTGGGGGCATTGGCAAAGAGTATGCGGTCGACCGCGCGATCGCGCTCGCGGAAGCGCACACGAGCGCCCCGGTCCTGGTGAACCTCGGCGGCGACCTGCGGGTGTCGGGTCCGCGGCTGGACGGAACCGCTTGGTACGTGGGGATCGAGGATGTGGACCATGCCGGCAGCGCCGCGGGTCTGTTGGAGCTTTCGAGCGGTGCGCTCGCCACGAGCGGCGATACCTACCGTTACCTCGCCAGGGCAGGCGTGCGCTATGGACATTTGCTCAATCCACATACCGGCTGGCCGATCAGCGGCGCACCGCGCTCGGTTACCGTGCACGCCGCCACCTGCACGGAGGCCGGTCTTCTGGCCAAGCTCGCATTGCTGCAAGGCGCTGGGGCCGAAGAATTCTTGAAATCCGAAAAGGTGCGAGCGTGGTGCGTCCGTTAGGCGGGCGGCAGTCATCGCCGGCTGGACACGCGATCGAAACCATGGATTTTGTACGGAGACAATGGTGGCTGCAGACCCCTTAGAATCTTTTGAACTGCAACGTGCAGGACATTACCGACCCGGCGCCATCGCCTTTCACTGGGCGATGTTCGGGCTCGTCGTGATTGTCGGAGTATTGGGGCTTTTGCACGATTCGTGGCCAAAGCAAACTCAGGCCTTTTGGATCAACGCTCATGCGCTCCTAGGATTGTTGTTGTGGTTGGTGCTGATCGCGCGCTTTGGCTACCGTCTGCGTCATGCGCCGCCGGCGCTGCCGGCCGATATCGGTGCCATCTCCCGCCGCCTTTCACGCCCGGTGCACTTTGCCCTGTATGCGTTGATGTTCGTGACCCCGATCTTGGGTGCGGTGACCTTCATTTTTCACGGCCGCATCTTCCGGCTGGGTTTTTTTGACCTCAACTTCGGAATCAAAAAGAACGCGGCGATATTTGAGCCCACGGAAGACATTCACGGATATTTGGCGTACGCGCTTTTCGCGCTCGCCGCTCTTCATGCACTAGCCGCCCTATGGCATCACTTTGTGTTGCACGACGGCGCGCTGGCGAGAATGTGGCGCACCAAACGCCAGACCTAGCCGGGAGATACGCCCGAGCCGCAAGTCCAATGGGAGCGCCGCCGCTGCAAGGGCGCCGCGGGACGCACATGCAGCAGGCGGCTGATCATGAGTCAATCAAGCCTTGACGTTGATCCGACCACCGCTGCCGTCATGATCGCCATCGCCATCGGCGGCTGATTTGACGGCGGGAGGCGCAACAGGCTTGCTCGCCTGCTGAGCCGGGCTAGCCTGCGCCTTGTTGACGGCGGCAGGAGCTACGGACGAAGCGACTGATGCGGAAACGCTTGAGATGCTCATTTGGACAATGCCTCTTATGTTAAAGCCAATTCAATGATCGAAACACTTTGCAGTACAAAGTAACGGCTTGAAGATCCATAACTTTAGAGGGGCCCCTCACCCCCAATCCTAGTCTCCCGGCGCAAGATTATGTCCAACGGAGAGATCCCAAGGCGCCGCTCGCCGTCCGGCGTGTCGCTGAATCCGCCGGCCGGTCCGATGACACGGGAATGTCACAGTCACGAATTAGGATGCTGCACCTGCGCAATCGGGAGCCTGGGCTCGCGACGCACGCATGAGATTTAGGATGCGGAGTCGAAAATGCGTCTCCGCCCCCACGACAACCAACATCGGGAGAACTAATCGATGAAGAAGTTCGCACTCGCATCGTGTGTCGGGGCGCTGATTGCTGCGGGTGCCGCCAGCGCTGAGCAGGGGCCGGTACCGAGAGGGATTCCGCACCTCGATCACGTGTTCGTCATCATGATGGAAAATCATGCCTACGGCCAGATCGCCGGCAATCCCCAGGCGCCATTCATCAACTCACTGATGACCAAGGCCAATTTGGCGCAGAACTATTTCGCCATCGCGCATCCGAGCTCGACCAACTATCTGGAGGTGGTCGGCGGCTCGAACTTCAACGATCTGTCGGACCAATACCCGGACTGGCATAACAAGAACTGCCAGCCGAACATCGCTCCGGGCCATGCCACCAATACTGACAACCCGGGCACGGGTGTCGTGTGCCCCATCGCCGGCACCGGTACCGATGCGGCCACCCCTTCGGTCGACAACAGCATGAACGAAACATCCACGCCGCCATTCACTAACATCAATGGTAGTCGCTGTCGATTCCGGCGAGCACCAAAATCTCCGGCATCACCATCGCGGACCAGCTGGTGCATGAGCGGCAAGTCCTGGAAGTCCTATCAGGAAGGGCTGCCCATCATTGGCGCGGACGGCGTCAACGTCAGTGATGGGTTCTACCTCGGCGGGTGGCTCAATGCGGCCGGGGTCAATGTCAGCACGAACTTCGCCGCGCTGTCGACGACCGGCAATCCGGTCGAGTGACTCCAACATTGTGTTTTTGTATGCCGTCAAGCATAACCCCTTCGCCTACTTCGCTTCTGTGCAGGAAGGCAGGGATCGCGCACTCAGCCTCGATCGGGTCGTTTCCTTTGAAGGTCAGCATGGCCTCTATGCGGATCTTAAAACCGGTCATGTGCCGGATCTGGCGTTCATTGCGCCGAACCAGTGCAATGACCAGCACGGCCGCGGTAACGGCACGGCATTTTGCAATTTCGATGCCGATGACAACGGCACGCAGACCGGCCTCAATCCCACCCTGATTTTGCAAGGTGACTTGACCGTGCAGCGCATCGTGACCGCAATCAAAGCCTCGCCGGTTTGGTCCGAAAGCCGCAGCGCCATCGTGATTTTGTGGGATGAAAATGACTACAGCCGCATCACGTCAAATCAAGTGGTCACGATCGTCGACACGAATTATGGCGAACACAGGATGCAAAGCGCGCAAGTTCTACGATCACTACTCGCTGACGAAGACATTGGACGCGGCTTTCAAGCTTCCCTGCCTCAATCATGCGTGCGATGCGGGCGTCGAGGTGATGGCGGACTTGTTTCAGGAATAAGGTCGAACGGAAATCATGGGAGGCGGCTATCCTGCCTCCCATGATTGGCGTGATTATGAAAAGATCTTCCAGTGGTTGGCGGGTCTTTTTCTTGTCTTTATGCATGACGGGCGGCTACGCGGCCGATCCGCCGCCCTTCGATTCCCACAGCACGTCCGCCGCACCTTGCGGCGCCGGCATGGCGCCGCCCGGTCACCTCGCGCCCGAGCTGTGGGCTCCCCCGGAAGGTCTGACTCTGACCGTTCGCCAGGATCACGATCGGCTCTGCTATACCACCAACGGCAGTGCCGAAGCGCCGACCATTCGCGTGCGGTTGGGCGCGGATCTCACCATCACGCTGCGCAATGAGATCGACGATCCTGGCGCCATCGACGCAGTCACCGGTCCTGGAAAGTTCTCCATGGCGACCACGCCGGTGCCGCGATCTGCGCAGTTCATGCCCGTCATTCCAGGCATGAAACACCACGCGACTGGGGCCACGAACCTGCACTTGCATGGTTTCGCGGTGCCTCCCGTCAAGCCGCAGGATGACGTCCTGAATGTTTGCACGGATCCTGCGGTAGGGCCGCAGCACTGCGGTCAGCGAGCCTTTACGTATCGCTTCCGCATACCCGCCGATATGACCGAGGGACTTTATTGGTACCACCCGCACGTGCACGGCGAAGTGCAGGCTCAGATGCTCATGGGTTTGACAGGTGCGATCGTCGTGGAAGGACCCGAGGACGATGCTCGTCGGGCGGCTGGCATCGATGAACGCGTGTTGATTGTGCGTCAGACTCAGGATCTGGATGCCGGGAAAACCCAGGCTGCGGCGATGACCGCGCGCGCCGGCCATCGGGTGCGCACACACGCAAACTCACTGCAAGCGCGCCTCCCGCAACGCGCGATCGATACGGCTCACGAACTACTCTGTGCGGATCCAACTCGGGGATCGATGCGCTCAGCTTGAACGGAACCCCGATACCGGTGGGCGAGCCGAGGACTCGGCACTGGCAAATTTTGCGAATCGGCGCCGGTCAGGAAACAGTTGTGGCGCATATTGAACGCCGCAACCGATGCGTTTCTCGATCTTGCGCTGGTTGATGATCATGGAAAGCCATTGCCTCTTGAGGTGGTCGCGCGCGATGGCAGCCCGCTGACGGACGATGCGGGAGTGCCGCTGCCGGTGGCGGCGACCATGAGACTCACAGTTCGTGCCGCCCTCCGGCCGGCTGGAGGTGTTGCTGACCCACCGCCGCCGGGGACAAAGGCCTATCTTGTGACGCATGCGGTCGATACCGGTTGTGCCGGATGATCGGCTGCCCGAGCGTCGGCTTGCGGTCGATCAAAAGCACCGGGACGCAGTGACCGATCGGCGCGCTGCGCGGTAATTGCCGGGGCAGAAGTAGCGCGACGCGGTCTTTTCAGCGGTTTGCTTGCACGATCAACGGATCACGAACGCGTGATCGCCATGGCCGAGTACCCTCGGCCGGGTTTTACCGACCAGGTCGACTTCTATATCGTGGAACGAAGACCTGGCGCGGTGCTGAGGCCCTATCGGCATGGGTGGCGCCACCCGCCATTTCAGTGCGTGCCGGAACCACCGAGGAATGGATGATCGAAAACTGGACCAACGAACTGCACGCCTTCCATATCCATCAAGTCCATTTTCGCGTGCTGGCGATTGACGGCAAGACCATGGCGGACCCACCGCTTCTGGACGTCGTCAACGTGCCGTATGCGGAAGCTACGGGCTATCAAAGCAAGGAAGGCCCGTGTAGACCCGGGCCGCGTACGCATCAAGCTCTATTTCCCGAATCACTCGCGGGAGATATCCCCTTTCATTGCCACTTGGTCGATCACGAGGACAACGGCATGATGGCGGTGCTGCGGGTGGTGCCGAGCGGCCAGAACGCAGCGCCAGCAGGAGTGAAGTAATTCAGGATACGCGACGGCCTTCTGCGTCGATCACCGCCGCTCCGTCTTCCTTGACGAAAGGGCCTTTCTGCGGCAAAGGAAGAATGTCCAAGACCACCTCGGACGGTCGGCATAGTTTCACGCCCCACGGGGTTACTGCGATCGGCCGATTGATGAGGATGGGTTGCGCCAGCATATGGTCGATCAGCTGGGCATCAGTCCAGTGATCGGCCCGAAGCCCCAACTCCTCATAGGGTGTGCCTTTTTGGCGCAGCAAGTCGCGGGGACGAATGCTCATTCGTTCGATCAACGACTCGAGGGTCGAGCGATCAGGCGGAGTCTTCAGGTATTCGATAATGGTCGGCTCGATGCCGGCGTTGCGGATCAACGCCAGTGTATTGCGGGACGTTCCGCACGACGGGTTGTGATAGATCGTGATTGGAACGGACTCAGGCATTTAGCGCCTGCGCCTTTTTTTCTGGAATTTGCTGGACGGCACCCGGGGTATCGGACGCTACGTCGGCCGCATCAATCGCGGTCGCACGCGTCACCGGGAAGAGCACGCGGGCCGCTGCCAGGGCGGCGAGCGCACCGATGAACTGCGCCAGGATGAAAGCGGGAGCATCGGCCGCCCGAATGCCGGCAAACGTATTGGTCAGCGAACGGGCGATCGTAATTGCCGGGTTCGCAAACGAAGTTGAAGCGGTGAACCAATATGCCGCCCCGATCCAGGCCGCGACCATCCAAGGCGCGTCTTGGGAACGGCGGTGACCCAGTATGACCAGCAGCAGGCCGAAGGTCGCCACAGCTTCCGCGAGCCACTGCGCCGGTCCGGTTCGTACATGCGCAGCGGCCTGCCACACGGGCATCTCAAACATGACATGGGCAAGCAGCGCGCCCAAACAACAGCCGACAATCTGTACAAGGGTGTACAGGCAGGCGTCGGACCACGCGAGTCGGCCGCGTAGTGCCTGGACGACGGATACCGCGGGGTTGAAATGGGCACCGCTCAAGGGACCCAGCAGCGCAATCAGCGTCGCGAGCACCGCGACGGTCGCACCCGTGTTGGCGAGCAGTGCGACCGCCACGTTACCCCCGCTCAGACGTTCCGCCATGATTCCCGACCCCACCACGGTCGCTGCCAGCAGCGCGGATCCCAAGCCCTCCGCGATGAGTCGGCGGGACAGCGGTTCAGTGCGCATTGTCGGCCGGGGGAGTGGCGTGCGGCCAATCGCGTCCACACGCTCCTGGAGCCTCATGCGATCGATTGAGGCAAGCGGCAAACTCAGGAACAATTTAATGCGCGTCTCCAAGGAGCGGAATGCTTCGCGAAACGCAAAGCTCTTCTCAACGTCCGTTCCCTCTACGGCCGCGGGATCCGGGATTCCCCAGTGGGCGGTCATCGGCTGGCCCGGCCAATAGGGGCACACCTCGCCGGCGGCGTTATCACAGACGGTGAATACGAAGTCCAGGTGCGGACTATTGGCCGCCGCGAACTCCTCCCAGCTCTTGCTACGGAGGTTCTCGGTGGAAAAACTCAACTGTTGCAAGAGCGCCGTAGCAAGCGGATGCACCTGACCCTTGGGGTGGCTGCCCGCGCTGAATCCACGGAACTTGCCCTGGCCCAGTCGGTTGAGGATAGATTCCGCCAAGATGCTGCGCGCCGAATTGCCAGTGCAAAGAAACAACACGTTGTAGGGCCGATCGCTCATCTGTTTCTCAGGCGGCACCGAAGGGCGTGCAGCAGGCCTTAGTCGCCGTAGGCGCGATCACATCCGTGCCGTAGACCCTACTCTCACCGGTTGTCAAAAACGTTTCCCACTCGATGCCCTGCGGGTCGTGAATCCAACTCTTCTCGCTCTGCGCATAGCAGCAGGTGGTATCGCCCTCCTCGATCACGGGGCCCTCGGCCTTTTTGAGCCGCTCATACACTTCGGTGAGTTCCGCGCGATCTTCGACTTGAATGCCCAGATGATCGACACCGGTCGGTTTGGCGCGCCCGCTGATTGCGAAGTTCACGCGCGGATCCTCAAGCATCCACTTGGCGTAGTCGTCCTTGGTGACGGTCGGCTCAGCGTTGAAGAGTTCTCGATAGAAGCGGATCGAGGTCGGAATGTCTTTGACGCTGACATGCACGTGCAGTCTTTTCATTTTTGATCGCCTCTGTCTACGGTCGTTTGAACATGGATGCGCAACTATGTCGGACACATTCGCGCGAGGTTCGTCATGCGGCTTTGGCGGGGCGCTTCGCGCTTTTTTTCGGGCGAACGGGTTCGCACGCCTCACCGCACGAGCCGCCGCTCACCGCACAACAGTTCTCGGTCAGATAGCCGATGAGCCCGTTCATCACTTCAAAGTCCGCACTGTAAATAAGCTGCCGCCTCATTCGCCGCCGCAAAATCAAGCCGGCGCGCTGAAGATTCTGCAGATGGAATGTCAATGATGATGGCAATAGGCCGACCCGTTCGCCAATGATGCCTGCCGATAGGCCGTCCGGTCCTTGTTCGACCAACAGCCGATAAATCTTTAGCCGGTGTTCATGTGCGAGCGCACTCAGTGCGCCAATGACCAGGGTTGTTTTCACGTGCGTACGATATTACAAGGATACTCGTAATGTCAAAGCTTCGTCAAAAATAGGAGCGGGGTGACGGCGGCGGCCGTATCGTTCGGGGATCGTCAGCACCCATTCGGGCGCTGCTGTGGTCGGGCTACCCGACATCGACGAGGACCCATGGCGCAACTCCAAGATTGTCTAGGTGCGAACGACGACTTTAGAATCGACGAGCGGGGTCCTAAAAATTCTCGACTTCATGGCTTCCAGACCAACCAGGCTAATCGCACCGACAGCAAGGCAAACCGCCAGATCGTTCCAGTGCAGTTTTCCGAAATGAAACAGCGATTGCGCCGGCGGCCAATAGACGGCGACACCGAGCAACGATAGAACACCCCCCAGCAAGATCCACAGGGCGCGATTGGGTTGCAACAAGGCACGGGCGAGCGATGACTCGAAGGATCGATTCACCAGGATCAATCCCATATTGATGAGCACCAGCGAGGTAAATACGAGAGCGCGCAGGTCGGCCTCTACCATGCCCAGTCGTGACGCGCTGATCGAGTACGCCTGCGAGAATCGCCAGTGCGATAAGTCCCTGCAGCAGCGCCCAGAGAATTCGACGCCGCAGCAACAGCGGGCTTTTGGGGTCACGCGGCGGGCGGCGCATGACATTCGCCTCCTCCCCCTCCGCTTCGAAGACCATCGAACAGGCCGGATCAATGATCATCTCCAGGAACGCGATGTGAATGGGAGTCAGCATCAATGGCATGCCGAGCAACAGCGGGAGAAGCGCGAGGCCCGCAATCGGAATGTGGACGGCGACGATGTACTCGATCGCCTTGCGCAGATTGTCGTAGATCCGTCTTCCTAAGCGAATGGTTTTGACGATCGACCCGAAGTCATCGTCGAGCAGCACGATGGCGGAGGCCTCTCGAGCGACGTCGGTCCCGCGGCCGCCCATAGCGATGCCGATATGAGCTGCCTTGATTGCCGGCGCATCGTTAACGCCGTCGCCGGTCATGGCGACGACTTCTCCATTGGCCTTCAGGCACTGCACGATGCGTAGCTTCTGATTCGGCCGGATGCGCGCAAAGATGGAGGTGTCCCGAACACGACTCGCCAGGTTCTCATCGCTCAGGGTATCGATCTCGTCGCCTGAAAGTACCTTCGTTGCGTCCAATCCCGCTTGGCGGCCGATCGCGCAGCGCGGTCGCAGGATAGTCGCCGGTGATCATCAGGACTCGGATTCCCGCGGATCGGCACTCCTCGACGGCGGCCGGCACATTGGAGCGCAGAGGATCGGCAAAGCCAATCAGTCCAACGTACTCGAAATCAATGCCACGCGGGGAATCCGGCAGCGTAGCGACCTGTTTTGGGTCGAGCTGCGGCGATCGGGCGACCGCGAGCACCCGGACTCCCCGATCGGCCAATTCATCCACTTGAGTGCGCACGGATACCAGCCGATCATTCGGCAGATGGCAAAGTTCGCCGATCGCCTCCAATGCGCCCTTTGCGTACGCACGAGTGCTTTGCTGCGCCTCATCGCTGAATGACATTGGCAACCGCGAATAGGTCCGGGCGAAGACCATAAGCACGAATGAGCTTTGCGGTCAGCATGACCCGGCAGTTGCAGCACGGCGATCGACGTCGCCATTGCATGGACAGCCAGGTCCATGGGGTCACTGGGCTCTTTCGCACTGGCCGAGAGTGCGACATCCAGCACGTCCCTCATCGCCGGCGATGGCGGTTCCTTGGAATCCTTGTCCCAGCGCCCATCGTCGCCTCTCAAGGTCACGACGGTCATCCGATTTTCCGTGAGGGTTCCCGTCTTGTCCGTGCACAGAACGGTCGTTGCACCGAGCGTCTCGATCGCCGACGCGCGGCGGGTCAAAACACGCGCCTGCGAGATGCGCCACGCTCCCATGGCCATGAACACGGTCATGACCAATGGGAATTCCTCGGGCAGCAGCGACATCCCTAAGGCGATACCGCCTAGCATGGCTTGCAACCATGAACCTCGCAGCAGGCCGAACAGGAGAACCACCATGCGCACCCGCCACGGCACCGACGATGGCGAAGTCGCGGATCAGCCAACTCATCTGACGCTGCAGATGCGGCTGTTCGGTCTCGATGGACCGAAGATCCTTGCCGATCTTGCCCATTTCACTGTGGGCGCCGGTGGCGCGCACGAGAGCCTTTGCGGTACCCCGTACGACCAACGTACCGGCGAACACGTAGGGCGAATCTTCGCCGCCGGCGACTGCGCGAGCGCCGACTCTACTTGCAAGTCAACGGCCGCCGCCACCTTGCGCACGGGGAGAGACTCGCCAGTCAAGAGCGACTCGTCGAGCATGAGGTCATGGCCGTCCACCACGGTTGCATCCGCCGCAACGCGATCGCCCTCGCTGATCACGAGAAGGTCGCCGCAGACGACTTCCCGCCCGGCGATTTGCACTCGGTTGCCATCCCGGATCACCAGCGCTCGCGGGCTAGCGAGGTTGCGCAGGGCCTCCAATACTCGCTCGCTGCGGGATTCTTGGACGATGGTGATGACGACGGAGAGCGAGGCAAAAACCAGCAGGAGGACCGCCTCCATGAGATCGCCCAGAATCAGATACACCACACCGCCTGCGATCAGCAGCGCGAACATCGGTTGCCGCACCACTTCGAAGGCGATCCGAAGGACGCCGCGTCGCTCCGCTGCCGGCAATTCGTTGTAGCCGTGGGATTTCAGTCGGTCGGCAGCTTCGACGGAACTGAGGCCGGCGAAGGGCAGCGGGCTCATAGGTGCGTGATGGCCGAGGCGTCGGTCTGCATGAGAGTTAGGTGCCGCCGCGCAACGTCAGGTGGTATGTATGAAGAAGCGTTGACTCGGGCCCTTGCGGAACTCCACTACGTCCTCGATATGCCACCCACTGCCGGTGGCGCTTGGCACGGGCGGGTGAATGATTGCAACACTGATCGCTTCAAGTTTCGCGTATTCCGGATGAGATGTCAGAACCTGCTCAGCGGCGGCGACAAGGGACGTCGCGGCATTGTTTCGAGTGATCTCGTCCCCCATCGCAAGCGTCGTATCGCTCACCTCAATTCGCAATCGAACTTGGCTACTGGTCAACTCCACTGCACTAGTTGGATACTTCGCGGCCGTCGCGATGGCATCGCTGATTGCCTGAATATCGGGCGTGAATGCCGCGGCTGATTTGGAGTCCGAACCGCTCATGCCGCACGATGCGGTTAAAGCAGTCATTGCGGCGACAGCGAGAAGCCGATGAAAAAGATCGCGGGCCATAGCGTTTACCTCAAAGCGGTGATCGGTATGCCGTAGCGGCCAGTGGTTCTGAACTCATCGATTTTCCCCGCGTTATACCTGGGTAAGATAGAGCGTCGGCACCGGATGGTGTATCCGCAGTATCCCGCCCACGTTAGGCACCTATACGTACCGGCCCTACGGCACTAGGTTACCGGCACACGCGCCGCGTGAATGACCTATACCAGGAGATATACCTACGCGTTGCGCAATTGTCCGGCTACTTCTCCAGAGCGCCGAGGCGCATCTTCATCATCCGGCGCTGCATCGCATGCTGAAAGTAGTCTATGCCCGAAATCCAAGCAGAGAGGCCCATAGCGAGAGTTAACCCGAAGCGATTCGGGTTGATGCTATTAGCGATTGCGCTCGGGATCGCATGCCTTGTCGTGCTCCGGCCCTTCGCCTCCGTCTTAACATGGTCCGCGATCCTCGCGTATGTCAGTTGGCCGCTGTATCGAACTATTGCGTCGGCCATTCGGTCGATTTCGGGGCGCCGCCGCATTCTGCATGACGCTTGTGCTGACGTGTGCCGTGATATTGCCGGCGCTGTGGCTTTTTGTACTGATCGCCGGCGAGTTGGTCTCGGCATATCGATCGTTGGAATCGCTGCTTGCCGAGAAGACTCTGGTTCTTCCCGAGATCATTCGTCGGATCCCCTGGCTTGGAGAGCAGCTGCAGCAGCAATTGGATCATTTCTCTGTCGAACCGGCCGGCCTCGGCAAACAGGTCGCTACATGGGCTCACTCATGGACCAGCCAGATCACTGCGCTGGCGGGCGGTGTCGGCCGAAGTCTCGGCAATCTGTTTTTGGTGATGTTTACGGTATTTTTCCTATATCGCGATGGAGACTCAATTCTTGTTCAAATGCGGCGGGTCATGACGAAGGCATTCGGCAGTCGTCTCGAAGTTTATGTCAGTACGGCCGGTTCGATGACACGCGCGGTGTTGTTTGGGTTTCTGACGACCGCCTTCGTCCAAGGCTTGGTCGCCGGTATCGGATACGCGATTCTCGGTATCCGGGGATCGGTACTCCTTGGCGCAATCACCGGCGTATTGTCCTTCGTTCCCGTTGTTGGGACTGCTCTCGTTTGGGGCAGCCTCGGCGCCTATTTGCTGCTGACAAGTCATATTGTGAAAGGTGTCATTTTGATTCTATGGGGATTTCTGCTAGTGCATCCAATCGACAACGTGCTTCGTCCACTCCTCATCAGCAGCGCAACGCATGTTCCCTTGGTCGTGGTGATGTTCGGCGCAATCGGCGGCATTGCCGCCTGGGGGCTTATCGGTGTGTTCGCGGGCCCGGTTGTGCTCGCCATTGGGCTGGCCATTTGGCGCGAATGGGCGGCGGAGGACGATTTGGGGCTCGCACCCGAACATTGCTCATTTGTTCAAAAACGAGGTCACGAAAATGAATGAACAATCGGATGTGCCGCAAAAGCGTGCTTTTGCACTTCGATGCTATACCTGGAGTCGAGCCATTCACTGGGTGACAGTCGCGCTCGTCAGCGGAGTGCTAGTCACAGCACTGTTCGAAAATATCGACCCTCATGGTTCAGGCAACAGCGCCTTCCTTTGGCACAGTCTTATGGGACTCACAGTGTATCTATTGACTATTACTCGAGTTCTCTTGTGGTTCGCATATCGCCCGACGGCGGGAGGCGCTGCGGAGCGGGGAGCGCATCGGGGACTACGAATGGCCTTTTATGCCCTGCTCGTCGCTCTACCCATTTCTGGCTGGTGGCTCGCCTCGGAGGAAGGCATGCCCGCCCATGTCTTTGGAATACCGGCGTTGCCACAGTGGTACCACCAAGAAGGTGCCGCGCATTCAGGCTCGGGTGACTCTGAGGCAGCTCGGGAAGACGCAGCCGCCCGAGAGGCTCCCGTGGTCCGCTATTTGGCACGACTGCATGCGAGTTTAGGAGCCGCGCTGGCCATAGTGATCGCTCTGCATCTCATCTCGGTGATTAGAACGCGAAAGCGGCGTGTCGGTGACCGGAAACGCCAATCTCTGGATGTTGATAGCCTCATCTAGCATGCCGCAGATGACGGAGCGCAAGGGCAAGCTGCTTACATTGACTGCCAAGGCCGGAGTCACTTATGCGGTTACTTTCTTCACGAATGGCTTCCTGCTCGGAGCGGCCCGCGTTCCTGGATGAAGCGCCTGAATGTCAGTGCGGAAGTCCGCGCATTCCTGTAGGCGCGCGGTCTGTAGCAATCGTCATATGCTAAGCGAACCATCTGGAATTGCCGATGTTGCTGCGCCCGCACTGCACTTCCTTCAGCTGATGTATTTGATGCTGCCCGCCTACCTGGCCAACATGGCGCCGCCATTCACGCGCTTCTGGCCGGGTTGGAACCGCCCGATCAGCAGACGATGGCTCGGCGATCACAAGACGATCGTCGGGTTTTGCGCAGGGCTCGTGGTTGCATTTCTGGCGACGTTCGTACAATCGAAAGTTCGTTGGAGCGGAGGGTTGCTGCCGTATGCGGATTGGCCGCTCATCGGGTTGGCGCTCGGCTTTGGCGCCATGGCAGGAGACAGCTTCAAGAGCCTCTTGAAGCGACTGAGCGGAATCGCGCCGGGCCGGCCCTGGATACCCATGGATCAGTTGGATTTTGTCGCGGGTTCGTTAGTGTTGGTCGCTCCGTTTGCGAGGCTGACCTGGCTAGATGTTGCAATCATCCTCCTGGTCTCGCTGGTCGGAGACATCGCGGTCAACCATCTCTCCTATGCGCTCGGCATACGCAATACCAGATGGTAACGACTTCGTGCACGCCCGGCTCTTCGACGATATGGCACCCTTGCATTTTCAGGTCGTAGATCCGCAAGGCGGAAACGGCGTTGAAGGCGTTCACCCCCGACGGGGTCAACAGCTGGGCGGGCAAGGACCTCGACCTTCCGATCGGCCTGTGCAGGCTTGCCCCTTAAGCTCCGCTTGATACTCCTCTGGGCGAATGGGCCGCTGCCAAAGCGCAATTCGCAGTCGTGTTCGGCGATCGGTTCGAGGTCAATCGTTAATCAACCCGGCTCGACACACAGAATTTCTGACAGTCCCCCGAAAAGTTTTGCCGATTACAAGACTGTCTAATTCGTCCATGTCTCCCTCATCTCAAACAATTACGGAATAGTTGCCGGGTCGATCGGATAAAGCGTCGGCAACCACCGTTCCAGCACAAACATCGGGAATCCCAGCGTCAGCGTCGAGCGTGGGCCCTTCGCCAGTAACAAGCCCTTCTCAATCAGCGCTGATACCGTTTCCCGCGCGCGCCGTTCTTCATATCCGGTGATCTCCGGAGCGCGTCCGCGCGGCACTTCACCCTGATAAAACGCCTCGCGCAACATTTCGAAGGAGCCTTTGGGTAATCGGCGCGCAGCCACTTCATCGTTTACATACAGTTCAATGCGACGAATGATTTCGCCAGGCTGCAACAGCCTGCGCATGAAGTCGACTTGATCAGCGCACACTTCTAGAAAGAATCGACAAAAATCCCTAAGGCCCTCCGCGGACAAGGCGCCGCGGCCGTCCAAGTCATTCCGTCTGGGTGCATCCGCGTATGTCAGCGCGCTCTTGTAGCGATCCACCGCTCGCGCGAGTCCCCGCGACACCGACCACAAGCTGCTACCCACCCCTAAGCGCAGCAGCAACGCGTGCGACATCAATCTCGCCACCCGACCATTGCCGTCCACGAAAGGATGGATCCAAAGAAGCCGATGATGACCGGCCGCCGCGGAGAGCAGCTGCTGAACTTTTGACAGGCGCTTTGGCGCATAGGCCTCTTCAAAGCGTCTCATGAATGCAGCTAACGAATTGGCGCTAGGCGGCCAGTGCTGACCCACGCGCACTAAGTCCTCGCGGAATTCACCGGGGACGACTTGCACGAGTCGATCGCTGTCGCCCGACTTCACCCACAGCAATCGATCGGGCAATCGCTTGCAGAATTCGCGGTGTAGCCAGCGCACATACACTTCAGAGGTTGGCCACGCGTCTGGCGTGTCAATGCCGAAGTCGATGGATTTCTGCGCTTCTATATGCGCAACCGCCTCAAGCTGCAGATCGCGCTGCCGCTCATTGCCGTCGAAGTCACGTGCTAACGCCCTTTCGATGTCACGCGGCTGAGTCTGATGACCTTCGATGAAGTTGCTGTAGTAGCAGTTCATCGAGCGCACTAAACGACCCAACTCCTCTTGCACAGGGATCGACAGCGGGGCGGCTAATGCCGAACTTTGTTGCACTAGGTCGAACGCGCGGTCCAACAATTCAGGCTCCGCCTCGGTGGGCAGCATCGGCTCCATTTGGGAAACATGATCATGTTTCATGCCGCATATTATGCCGTTATAACGTATTGATTACTATCTATATAATTCCATAATAAACATGAAATTGTGCCGGTCTATATGCCGGTATTATCTGAAAGACCATTTTTGAGTTGCGCGAAGTCGACTCGACTCCTTCCTGCAGCGACGCTGTCGCTGAGGGAATTAGGCCCGCGAATGCTCGGCGGACCCAAATGGCCTCGAAAACATATGCGGGCGGCGCCGGCGCTTCGACCGGTAGAGCTGCGCGGGACGATTGGAGCCAATTTTCATTCGCGGCACAGGATCGAGCAAACCCCGCGGCCAGTAATCGTGTGCGAAAGGCTTTCTTCTCAAGCTGCCGCGACAGTAGGATTTCATTTGTGTGGTGCAATTCGGTCAACGTGAATTCGTCAGACATGAGAAATACCGGAAGGGACGTGTATTCAACTTTGGCACGCAGCCGCGCGACCTCAGCTTTGAGCAACACAGCGTGATCGAACGCCGGTTCTTGCTGAACGCGATCGCCTGAGACGGTGAACCAGCGTGAATCCGCCGCGTTGCCGCCCGGCGTCAAATCGAGGTGATCCGAAGGAATCAGCGCAAAATACACGTGTGTGGTGGACCAAGCCCGCGGATCGCGTTTGGCGCTTCCCCAACTCCCGAGCTGCTCAAGATAGGGTGCATCAACGCCGGTTTTGTCGCACAGTTTGCGCAAAGCGCACGAGCCCAGATCGCTGTCTCTTCCCGTATCAATGAATCCGCCCGGCAGCGCCCAACGCCCAGGGGAAGGAAAATTACTTGGTGGGATGCACCCACTTAGTCAAGACGTGAACGAGAAAGGGGCGAGTCATGTACACCAATAGTCAAATTTGGCTGGCCAGTGCTGTTAACGCTGATAGCAGACTTCGCGGACGAGGCGCCAATCATATATAGTGCAGATCGCCGATAAGAATAACGACCCCCAACACGGCGGATGAACACATGCGAATCGCATTACTAGCGGTGAT
The DNA here is from genome assembly GCA_963809855.1 of uncultured Bacteroidales bacterium. GTDB lineage: Bacteria > Bacteroidota > Bacteroidia > Bacteroidales > VadinHA17 > LD21. The sequence goes on from CAWELF010000001.1 coordinate 157,324, forward strand.
CCCCCTGATCACTCTCTCTGGCTGCGCATCGATTGTTAACGGTCAGACCCAAGTCTTGTCGGTAAAGACTCTGGTACAAGGAGCGGAAATCGACAAGGCCGATTGCACGATGCTCAACAATAAGGGAACTTGGTATGTGACCACTCCAGGCACTGTGTCTGTCCACAGAAGTTATCAAGATTTGCACGTCACTTGTAAGAAAAATGGCGTAGATCCAGGCACAGTGACGGTCAAATCGTCGACAAAGGCGATGGCGTTCGGAAATATCTTGTTCGGCGGTGTCATCGGGGCGGGAGTAGATGCCGGCACCGGTGCCGCTTACGACTATCCGCAATTGATTGCGGTGGAAATGGGACAAACTACAATTTTGCCGCCGCCGAAGCCGGCGAGAAATGGAAACGCTGATCAATCCTTCACCATCGCTGAATCAAAAGCAAAGAATTAGATTTCATCATCTCTCTTGCCGGCGCAGAATAATGCTGCGCAGCCGCCGCGACGGCCTGTCCGACAGCGGACGCTCACGACCCTCGCAAACGGGTCGAAAGCGCCAATTCGCCTCAGCGTGCGATAAATCAAAGATGGACAGACACGGGGCGCAAGTCGGTCGAATAGCATGACTTTGCCAAGCAACCCTACCGGCACGAGACGCGGGATTTGATTGCGCGCTATTTCCTTCGGCGACTAGCGATGGCGCATCGTGAGAGACCAAACCGCAAGCTGCGGATTCAATATACCAATGCCTTGGTGGAAACGCTTCGGCAGCTGGAATTGGCTCTTGATTTACTGGGCATCTCCAGTCCCGAGAGGATGTAAAGCGGCGCGACACGAAGGCGCTGCCTGTCAGCTTGTTGCAACCGCAAAACCACATTAGATTAGATTGTGAAGATCTCTGGCGCCATGCACTACGCGAACCAACTCAATCCCATTGGGAATTGCGCGATATAGCAGCAGATAATTGCCCACTGGGTGATAACGCAGCTCTTTGGCAATATCTGGCCGCGCAGGTCCCATGTGCGGATTCTCGGCGAGGAGTTTGTATTTTTCCTCCAGCAAATCCAGGAGTCGATCGGCCGCTACTGGATCATGCTGGGCGATAAAATACCAAATCTCCGCTAAGTCCTGGTCGGCGAGCGGGGTAATCCGAATGCGCGACATGTCCCTGTCCAGCGGCGATTATCTACTTGCGATCCGCCTGAAGGCGCTGGCGACCGCGCTTCTTGATCGCCGCCACGTCGAAATCCTTGCTAGGTCCGCTCCTAATACCCTCGTCCCAAAGCCGGCGAATTTCACTGATCGCGTCGGACCGCGCGGCGCGCCGAGCCTTCCATTCGCGCAACGCTTCTCGGATGACTTCGCTACTCGATGCATAGTCGCCGGTTTCCACTGCATTGCGAACCAATGTCGCCATGTCGGCCGGCAACGCAATGCTGATCTTTTCCACGTTGGCCATAGACGCCTCCTTTCTGGTAGGCAAGAGTAGCAATAAGTCATACTACTGTCCACCAGCAGGCGCTGCTGCGCCGCATCAAGCATGTCGTTCACATCTGCTTGGGGCGAGTTCCGCTGGACGGCGTCAAGACAAAGACTTTGAACATGGCGCTCGCCGTCGTGCGCAGGGTCCTAAATCTCGCCTCTTCCGAGTGGATGGATCGACAAGGCAAAACTTGGCTGGAGGCGGCACCGAAAATCAAGCTGTTTCCAGTCAAAGACGCCCGCTCGCCCTATCCGCTCACGCGCGAGGAACAGGCGCTCTTGTTTCAAGAGTTGCCTGATCACCTTGCACGCATGACGCTTTTCAAGGTGAACACGGGATTGCGGGAGAAAGAAGTTTGCAGACTCAAGTGGGACTATGAGGTGAAAGTGCCGGAACTCGACACGTGAAACGGCATCAAACGCTACGTTTTCGCTACGGTGCTCTGGAGCGGTGACGAACTCTCGATCCAAGGGCCGCCTGGTTTCCACGCGAGTTTGAGCGTTGCGCCGCTGCGCGCGGCTGTAATGATCGGCTCGACGAACGCCGCGATGCGAACCACGACATCGCTCAGCTGCGGAGGCGCCGAGTTCAGGCCACTCTTCCCCAAGAAGCCCTGCCACTGCATTTGTTTCGCACGTATCGCGGCGAATGCCGGCGTCATCGCAAGTGGAAGAGACTCGGGAATTGGTGTGCGTCGGCGCTCAAAGGTTGCCCGCACGGCGCGGGTAAGGACATCTCCCTCGAAGGGGCGATTTTCCGACAGAGCATGAATATCGAAGAAATCCCTCATGCGGCTGTTTGCTTCACCCAGCATGACCATCGCGTGCAGCTTCTCCGAGATCGCAGTTTCCGGGCGATAGGCCTTCAACCGCGCCCGCGGAAATTCGAGCAGACTTGGATACTCCAGCCATTCCGGTTCTGGGACTACGGCATCACCGATCCCGACATCGACCTGCACGTGAAGGCGGGCATTGCCCAACCGAGCCTGAATCGTCGCTCGCAAACCGCCGTATGCATCCTCCTGACGGATCGGCGCAATACGTATCGATGACGGCAGAAATTGCAATCCGTCGGGATCAACGTCGACGTTACAGACGTCAGTGAAGATTCTCAGCAGCGATGCTTGCGACACTTCGCCGAAGCCCAGCAGATCGGCATCCCGCGTCGGGCGGATCGTCTCGCCGAGCCATACCAACATCAGCAGTGCGCCCTTGAGCACGAAGCGGTCTGCATACTTCGAGCGGGAAAGACGATAGAGGAACCGTTCGGCTGCATATCGCGCGAGTACGACATTCGGATCGATACCGGTCGCCTTGGCGTGCTGAACGAGGCGCACCTGAACCGATACCGGCAGACCCTCTGACGCATCGGTCATGCGGCGAGCGCCTCGAGATAAGGCCGCATCACACGCTCGACTCGGCAGACTCGGGCGTAAAAGTACATCTTATCCATGGTGAACTGCCGCGCCCGCCAGGCCTCGCGCAGAGCCTCAAGAGCCACGTCGAGACCGATTTTGTTGCGGTACTTAAAGGTGTCGGCGATGGTCTTGGCAGCGTTGTACACGCGAACCGTCTCGCCTTCGACGCGGTGAGTCTCTATGCCTTCAGTCAATGCGTCGCCGCCGAAGCGCACAACGTGTAGGCGCGGATACCGCAGCGACGGGCGGCGGCTGCGACGATCGAGCGCGATCCAAACCTCGTGCGGAAGTTGCGTGCCGATTTGATGAAAGCTTAGCGCCGACAGCAGACAGATCACCGCCTTCGGCGCCGCTGCGGCAACGAGTGCGAGACCGTGATGCTCCGTCACCGGGGCATTGGGCAGCCGGTAACGTCCCCGTGCAACGCGTTCGAGAGTCCCGGCACGAACTAGTCGACTCAGAGTCTGAGTGTGGATATTCGCTTCTGCGACTTCCCGCCTAGACACCGAGCCATGCCGGCGGGCGAGACGAAGCAGGCGAGTCGAGGAAGTAGCGATTGGCATGTGGCAAAGTGTAGACATTTACAAATAAATGTCAACGTTTCGCCACGCGAAGTAATGCTCAACCTGAAAGGGAAAAGCTATGGGAAACCAAAGAACGTCGGGTCTCACCAAACGAGGCAGGATCTGGCACATCGATAAGCAGTTCCGAGGAGCACGCGTTTGCGAAAGCACTGGAACAGGCGACATCGGGCAAGCCAAGGAGTATCTCGCGAAGCGGGTAATCGAGCTTCGCGAAACCCGGCTCTATGGCACGCGCGAGCTGCGCTCGTTCCGGTCTGCGGCGACGAAATATCTGCAGGACTACAACCACAAGAAGCGCATCAAGGACGACGCGCTGCAACTGAAACAGCTCGATCCATTTATCGGAGGTTTGGAGCTGAAACAGGTGCACATGGGGAGCCTGCAGGATTTCATCGCGAAGCGGCGGCAGGATGGCGTCAAGACGAAGACTCTGAACATGGCGCTCGCGGTCGTGCGCAGGGTTCTAAATCTCGCCTCCTCCGAGTGGATGGATCGACAAGGCAAAACTTGGCTGGAGGCGGCACCGAAAATCAAGCTGTTTCCAGTCAAAGACGCCCGCTCGCCCTATCCGCTCACGCGCGAGGAACAGGCGCTCTTGTTTCAAGAGTTGCCTGATCATCTTGCACGCATGGCGCTTTTCAAGGTGAACACGGGATTGCGGGAGAAGGAAGTTTGCAGACTCAAGTGGGACTATGAGGTGAAAGTGCCGGAACTCGACACGTCGGTGTTCATCATTCCTGGCGAGCACATCAAAAATGGCGAGGAACGTCTCGTCGTGCTCAACCGGGTTGCGAAGTCAGTCGTCGAGAGCGTTCGCGGGCTGCATCCAGTCCATGTATTCGTGCGCGCGCACAAGAAAGTCGGCGAGTCGCGGCCGGTGACCAAGATGAACAACACGGCCTGGAAGGCGGCACGGGAACGCGCGGCGGATGCTTGGGCTAAAGAGCACGGCGAATCGGCGCCGGCGGGGTTTCGAAACATTCGCGTTCACGATCTCAAACACACCTTCGGTCGGCGGCTGCGCGCGGCGGGTGTGTCGTTCGAAGATCGTCAGGACTTGCTCGGGCATCGCAGTGGTCGCATCACGACGCACTACTCCCAGGCAGAACTCACGAGCCTGATCGAGGCCGCGGAGAAAGTGTGCGACACAGAGTCCCGCAAAAGTCCCGCAACCACCTGGCTTCGGCGCAAAACGGGTTAGCGGCGGAGGCGTTAACTCATTGATCTAGTTTTATTTTTAGAGCGCGCCCGGACGAGATTCGAACTCCCGACCACCTGGTTCGAAGCCAGGTGCTCTATCCAGCTGAGCTACGGGCGCCCGCGCGCAGTCTAACGTTGCGCGCGCAATTGCGAAACCTCGGTTTCATGCACTCTGTGCCCGCGTGCCGGCCCTACCAGCAGGGTTCGGTGTTGCCGTGATTGCTTTCAGAATACGCCTCCTCGCTCAGACTCCTAAAGCGCGGTTGTTCCGGCTGCTCGGTAGGCTCCGATAGGGAATCGGAGAACGAAAAGTCGACTCCCCACCATAGCGAGCTGATTTCCTGCCAAACCGATCCAATGATCGAACGGGGCTGCATGGTATCGCTTGTCATAGGCACGCCTCGGGTTTCAAATGTGGGTCACAGTTCGCGGAGTAGTGGGGCGACGAACGCCCCACAACCGTCCCTCAGTGCAGACCGCCGCCGGCGATAATTGATTCTCCGGTAAGCCACGCAGAATTTTCCGAAGCCAGAAATACCGCCACTGACGCGATATCGTTCGGCTGACCCGTCCTGCCGAGAGGAGTCTGCGCAACCAGGCCTTTCTCGAAATCGGAGCCGATGACGCCGGCGGTGTGCGTGCCCTCGGTCTCGACGATGCCAGGATTGACTGAATTGACCCGAATCCTCTTCGGCCCCAATTCCTTCGACAAAACCCCGGTAATCGCGTCGACCGATGCCTTCGTGGCGGTATAAACGGCGGAATTTGCCGGCGCGATGCGGCTGACGGCCGAGCCGATATTGATGATGCTTCCGCCCTCGACCATGTGCTTGACCGCGGCCTGGGTAGCAAGCAGCACGCCGAGCACGTTGACATTGAACATCTTGTGAAAGTTCTCTTCGGTGACGGCCTCGAGCGCCCCAAACTCATAGACGCCAGAGTTGTTGACGAGAATATCGAGTCTTCCAAATGTCTTGATCGCTGCATCGATGATGCCTTGCGCCTCGGCGGCTTTGGATACGTTGCCGCGCACCGCAAGCGCTTTTCCGCCCGCCTTTGCAATGTTCGCGACAACGGCATCCGCTCCGGCCTTGCTGGAAGCATAGTTGACGACCACCGCGGCGCCGTCTGCCGCCAGCGCTTTGGCGATGGCGGCCCCGATACCTTTGGATGCGCCGGTGACGACGGCGACTTTTCCTGTGAGATTGTTCATTTGCTGTGTCCGTTGATAGTTGAAGGAACCTTGAAACGCCGAGCAACTAGTTCGTTACTTCGGTAGTTCGTAACTTACGAACTATTGAACTAAGTGTCAAGAGCCAATATAATTTGCCCGTGAGACCGCTATTCCACCCGTCCATCGAGGATGTGACCGTCGAAACCATCCTTCATACGCTGTCGGATCCCGTGCGCGCGGCTATCTACATGAATATCGCGGCCTCCAATTGCCCGCAGGTGTGTTCCAGCTTTTTGCGAGTGAGCGAAAAGGACATCCCGAAGTCGACGTTGTCGCAGCATTTCAAGGCGTTGCGCGAGGCCGGCTTGATCCGCGGCGAACGCCGCGGCGTCGAAATGCACAACGTGTCGCGTTGCGATGAGATCAACAAGCGCTTTCCCGGCCTCATTCCGGCGATCATCAATGCTCATAAGGTGCAAGCGTCGTCCAAGACACGTTCCGGCGCTGGACGAGTCAGGAAGCCGGCGCTCGCGGCAGCGCGGATTCGCTGAGCGCTTCGCTTGTCGCGCAGCGGCTTCGCGCAGCGGCCGAGTTTCCCCCAAGCTAAACGGCAATCTGCGATGCCGCCAATGCTGAAAGGTGCGAATCCTCAAACTTCGCGTTATCCTCCCCATGCTTTATTTCAATTGCGCGAAGGTTGGGCGCAGCACTCCAAACGGTGCGCCGGCGCCCAATCGCGTACGAGACTCTTGGCGAGCTGCGCGCAATGGCAATGCCGCGGTGGTACAGGCCTGGCCGAACTCTTACTGCCCGCGACACTCTAACTCAGCGCCAAACTGACCCGATAGGTTGCCGGAAAATGCTGATTCGATGCCTTTTAGTGCTGCTGGCCATGTCGATTTTCTCGGTTGCATCGGCGGGTCCCGCGCCTTTCGACCTCGCCGGGCCCGTTCTGGAGGTCAAGGTGACCCGTGGCAGCAACACGCTGCCCGCCTCTGAAGTCCCGAACCTTGCGCCGGGCGACCGTGTTTGGATAAAAGTCGATCTGCCGGAGACCCAGTCTGTCCAATATTTAATGGTGGCGGCGTTTCTGAGCGGATCCACCAATCCGCCGCCCGAAAAGTGGTTCTTTGCGTGTAAGACTTGGACGGGCAAATGCCGCAGTGAAGGGTTAACGGTGAGCGTTCCGCAAGGCGCTCAGCAGGTGCTGGTGTTTCTCGCGCCGCATACCGGGGGCGATCTGCGGACTTTGATCGGCGCCGTGCGTGGCCGACCGGGTGCCTTCGTTCGCACCTCGCAAGACCTGAATCAGGCGGCGCTCGATCACTCGCGCCTGGAGCGCTTTCTCGCCGCCGTCCGTGTGCTCAACGAGGGTGATCCTGCCAAATTGAAGGAAGCCGCGCCGCTGCTGGCGCGCAGCCTCGCCATCAAAGTCGACGAAAAGTGCTTGGACCGGATTCCCGAACTGCAGGCGCCTTGTCTCATGCAGGGGCAGGAATCTCTCATATTGAATGACGGCCACAGCACCTCGATCGTCGAAGCATTGACTTCGGGACCCGGCAGCGACTTGGCGATGGAGGCCAGCTATACACCGCAGTTAAGCTATGGTTACTACAGTCCCTACATTGCGTCCGTGCTGGACATAGCCCGGATCTTCGATTCGTTCCGGACCGCTCAATATCAATACATCCCCGCTCTTGCATCGCCGCAAGGCGACAAGCTTTCACTGACGCTCAATACGGCGCCCTCCTTTCATTCGCCCATGTCGGTGCTGGTCATTGCGCTGCCCGCGGTGGAAGCCGCGCAGCTGCCGCCGCTGCACGCCGTCGATCCGAAGGAAATCTTTTGCGTGCGCCGCTCGACCCTCGTGCTGCCGGTCGACGGCGCTCCGCTGGCATTCTCCACGCGCTACGCCCATGACCTCGCGCTCGACGTAACCGGTCGGGACGGGAAGGCCATTGCCCTTCCGGCGCAGGCTGACCCGGTCCGCGGCGGCTATGTGGTCGACACCGCGGCCTTGGGAAAAGCCGCTCTCGGCGACAGCATTCACGCATCGCTAAAAGGCTATTGGGGATTCGATCCGTACGAGGGTCCGGTTTTTCACTTGATCAACGTTCATGCGAAAAGCTGGGAGCTTGCCGCCGGCGATGAAGCCGCGCTGATCGTCGGGCGCCAGGACACGGTGCATCTGCAAGCCGACAGCGTGAGCTGTGTCGATGCCATCATGCTGAAGGATCCGGGAGGCAAGGAATTGAAGGTGGATTGGAAGACCACCCGGCCCGATGAGGTCGAGATCAAACTGCCGCTGCAAGACTCGGCCCCCGGCGCCATGACCCTGCTCGTCAAGCAGGCCGGCGACAATCCACCGGACCCGATCTCGATTCATACCTTCGCTGATGCCGGGCGAATGGATGGCTTTTCCATTCATGCCGGCGACATTGTCGGCGTGCTCAAGGGCAATCGGCTCGACGAGGTGGCCAGCCTCGCGTTCAAGAACAACGTATTTGTCCCGGGCGAACTCACCTCGAATCACGGCGTGGATGAGTTGCCGATGGTCGCTCAAGATCCGATGGCGGTGAGCGCCCTCAAGCCGGAGCGTGCCGCGGTCGCGAAGGTGACTCTGAAGGACGGGCGCGTGTTTCCGTCCGTCGGCATTGTGGACGCGCCGCGTCCAGCCGTAACGCTGCTGGGAATGAGCGTCCAGCCCTCGATATCCAGCCAGGAGAGCAACATCCAGCTGGCCCACCCGAGCGAATTGCCGCAAGACGCCATCCTGACGTTCTCCGTGCGCTCGCAATCGCCGGCGGTATTTTCGCACGATGAAAACATCGAAGTTACGACCAGCGACGAGTCGTCCAGCGCCACATTGAATTTCAACAACGGCACGGTGATGTTGGAGAATTCGCAGGTAGCGGTTGCGACCCTCAATCCTGCGAAAGTGTTCGGCGGCGCGGCATTCGGTCCGCTGCAGTTCCGGGTGAACTCCAAGGGCGTGATGGGCGATTGGCAGCCGCTCGCGAATTTGGTGCGGCTGCCGACCCTCAAGGATTTGAAGTGTCCTGCCACCCCGGAGCTTGCTTGCAAGCTTTCCGGTTCGAATCTCTTCCTGATCGACTCGATAGCCGACGATCCGCAGTTCACGCATCCAATCAAAGTGCCGGATGGCTTCTTAGGTGCCGCCCTGCCGGTGCCGCATCCCAAAGGCGGCTCACTGTATGTGAAGCTGCGCGACGATCCCTCCGTGGTCAATCCCACCACCATTGTGGCGCAGGAGATTCCGCCCTCGCCCGATGAGGCTGCGAGAACCGCGGTTCGCAGCTCCGCCGTGCCGCCGTCAACTCAACCGGAAACCGGCAGCTCCACGCAACTACCCTGAATCGCCGCGATTTTCGCGGCGAGAAAGCGCCGCTCGGGTTCGAGCTTCGCGCCAGCCAGCGCCGCGCGGTAGGCTTCGCGCGCTTCCCGCATGCGGCCAAGTTCCTGCAACAGGCGGCCTCGCGCGGCGTGCAGCAGATGATATTGGGTGACTCGTCCGCGCGCGGCCAGCGAGTCGATGAGGTCAAGCGCGCGCGCCGGCCCGTCCACCATCGAAACGGCGACCGCATGATTCAATTCGATGACCGGCGTCGGCTGCAGCCGAAGCAGCACTTCATACAGGCCGACAATCTGCGGCCAATCGGTCGCGCCGCCGTCGTACGCCCTTACGTGCAATGCTGCGATCGCCGCTTGTACGGCGTAGGCACTCACCAATCCGCGAATCGACAGCGACTTATCGACCAGCGACAGGCCTTCGGAGATCTCTTCGCGATCCCATTGCGACCGGTCTTGGTTCTCGAGCAGCACCACATCGCCGCTGCTCGAGGTACGCGATGCGCGCCGCGCGTCGTGCAATAGCATCAGCGCCAGCAGGCCCATCACGCCTGCATGATCCGGCAACAGCGCATCAAGCAGTCTGCCTAGCCGAATGGCTTCTTCGCACAGTTCAACATCGATCAGTCTCGCGCCGACCGTTGCGGCATAGCCTTCGGTGAACACCCCATAGACGACGGCCAGCACGCCTTCGATTCGTTGTTCGAGTACCGCCGCATCCGGCGTCTCATAGGGTATGCCTGCGTCGCGAATTTTCTTCTTGGCGCGCACCAGCCGCTGCGCCATCGTGTCTTCGCTGATCAGAAAGGCGCGCGCCACCGCTTGCGTGGACAGCCCGCAGACTTCGCGCAACGTGAGTGCGATCTGCGCCTCTTCGGCGAGCGCCGGATGACAACACGTGAATATCAGCCGCAGCCGATCGTCGCCAAGGAATCTCATCGTCGGCCGCATCGATCGCCGGCTTCGCCGCCGGACTCAGCGGCGCCGATTTCGCCGGATATTTTCGTTCTGAACAAGATTTCCCGGCGAATGCGGTCGATGGCCTTGTTGCGTCCGGTACTGATCAGCCAGGCGCGTGGATTCGACGGGGGTGCCGTGCGCGGGCCATTGTTCGAGCGCCGCCGCAAAGGCCTCTTGCTGCGCCTCCTCGGCCAAATCGAAGTCGCCGAGCAGGCGGATCAAGGTCGCCAGGACCCGACCCGCCTCGCGGCGAAAGATTTCCTCGATGCCGTGATCCACAGCCTTCATCGCGTCTGGCCGCCGCTCATGTCATCGGCGGCCAGACGGGACGAACTTCGATGCTGCCATATCGGGCGCTGGGGATGCGCGCCGCGATCGCGGTCGCCTCGTCCAGGTTCTTGGCTTCGATCAAATAATAGCCTCCCAGTTGTTCGCGTGTTTCCGCGAAAGGGCCGTCGGTAATCGTGGTCTTACCGTTACGCACCCGCACCGTTGAGGCCGAGGAGACGGGTTTTAGCCGATCGCCCGCCTTGAAGTTTCCCGCCTGCACGATCGCCTTGGTGAAGTCCATGTATTCCCCGGAGACTTTCTGCAGCGCGGTCTCGCCCAGGCCCATGAATTCCGCTTCGTTGGTGTAAATCAGCAATAGATAGTTCATTTGTGCTTTCCATCGTTAAGGCGTTATTCGCCGTGCCATAGTCGAATCGTGGCCGACGAATTCGACACCCGGTCAGGGATTTTTTGGACATAAGCGGGGGCCGGCCACTTTTTTGGCGGCCCTGCTCTTGCCGCTCAAAAGCCGATCTTTCCAGGATAGTCGGACAAAGGCCGGTAAATTGTGCAATTTGCGCATGTCTTGCCGCCGGCAACGGTCATTCGCACCCGGCCGGGGAACTATATATTGCTGCAGCGCCCAAATACAGCCGCCAAATCAGAAGCTTACAGGTTGAAGTTGCCGCGCTGGCGGCCTTAAGCCCTTGGCCGTAAGATCCTACTGGCTCCGTTTCCCCTCATTTGTATCGATAACTAGAGGATTCCCGATGAAGGCTTGGATACCCCTTACGCTTGTTTTCGCATTCGGTTTTGCTGCCCACGCACAGGCGACGTGTATTTACCCGCAATCCCCCGCAGCGCCCCCCAAAGGCGCAACGGCCACCCGTGATGAAATGATCGCCGCCAAGCATGATTTCGATCGCTACAACGGCGAAATGAACGTTTATCTGGACTGCCTCAATCTGGAAATGGATGCAACGCCCAAAGATGCGACAAAGATGACGCCGGACGAGAAGAAAAAGGCGGACCAGGAACAGAAAGCGCTTGTGCAGAAGCACAATGCGGCCGTCGATGAACTGCAGGCAGTGGTAGGAAAATTCAACGAGCAGTTGAAAATCTTCAAAGCGAAACAAAAGTAATGACTATCGGCGCGGCGGATCGGTCCGCCGCCGTCATATTGAACTATGCAGGCTAGTACGCTCATCACCCCGCGTCTGGCCGAAGAGGCCATCTACTCTCGGCTGACGTGTTTGCCCATCGAATCACTGCCGCTCACGCAGTGTGTCGGGGGAACGCTGCGCGAGAATATCTATGCCGAGCGCGATGCGCCGCCGTTCGATCGGGTCTCCATGGACGGAATGGCGGTGGACAGCGAGGCGTTGCGGCGCGGCCAGCGGCGCTTTCAGATCCAGGGCGTCCAGGGGGCCGGCGCGCCCGCGAGCAAGCTCAAGAGTGCGGAGCATGCGATCGAGGTCATGACCGGCGCGATTCTGCCCATCGGCTGCGACAACGTCGTTCCGATCGAGCAGGTGGATGTCAGTGACGGGTTCGCAGTCGCTCAATACGACCGTGGTGATTCGCCGTACCACAATATTCATCGGCGCGGCGCCGACAGCCGCCAGGGTCAGCTCCTGCTGGAATCCGGCACGCTGCTGCGCGCACCGGAAATCGCGGTGGCCGCCTCCGCGGGCATGGCGCGCGTGCGCGTCAGCAGCCAGCCCGCCATCATGGTGGTCTCGACCGGGGATGAGTTGATCGAACCCGGCGATCCGATCGCGGATTTCCAGGTGCGCCGCTCCAATGCCTATGCGGTGGCCGCCACGTTTCGCAGGCGCGGTTTCAGCCGTGTGGGCAACGATCATGTGATCGACGATGAGAGCCTGCTGCGCGAACGGTTGGCTTTGCATCTGACCACGCATGAAGTGGTGGTGTTGAGCGGCGGCGTATCCATGGGCAAGTTCGATCTGGTGCCGAAGGCGCTGATGCAGCTGGGCGTGCAGGAAGTCTTTCACAACGTCGCTCAACGGCCGGGCAGGCCCATGTGGTTCGGCATCGGGCCCCACGGCCAATCGGTATTCGGGCTGCCCGGCAACCCGGTATCGACCTTGGTGTGCTTGATCCGCTACGTAATTCCCGCGATCGCCGAAGCCATGGGCACCAAGCGCGCGCCGCACTGAGCGGCTGGCGCTCGCGAGCCCGGTGACCTTCAAGCACTCGCTCGCGTATTTCTTGCCGGTGACGATTGAGCACGATGACTGGGGCCGCCCCTGGGCCGTTCCGCGGCCGCCGAACGGATCCGGCGATTTTTTGAGCCTCGCGGGCACCGACGGTTTCGTGGAACTTCCGCCCGGGCCCAACACTTATGCCAAAGGGTTCGTCGCCAGCGTGTACCGCTGGTGATCGTTCGATCATGACCAGCATCATCCACGACATTCGCGGCGCACAGAACCCGCTCGATCGGCTGGGCCGTCCGTTGCACGATTTGCGCATTTCGGTCATGGACCGCTGCAATTTTCGCTGCCCCTACTGCATGCCCAAGGAGCAGTTCCACGAGCACTATCAGTTCCTGAAGTCCCGCGAGCGCTTGTCCTTCGATGAAATCGTGCGACTCGCCAAGCTATTCGCGAGCTTGGGCGTGCGCAAGGTGCGCCTCACCGGCGGCGAACCGCTGCTGCGCGCCAACCTCGCTGATCTGGTCGGCGACTTGACCAGCATTCCGGGAATCGACGACATTGCATTGACCACCAACGGAGTGCTGCTGGCCAACCATGCGGTCGACTTGCACGCCAATGGCCTGCGCCGCATCACCGTCAGCCTGGACACCTTGGACAAGGAAATTTTTGCGCGCTTGAGCGGCGGATTCGGCGCACTCGACCAGGTGCTTGCCGGGCATCGACGCCGCCATCGCCGCGGGCTTCTCGCCGGTGAAAATCAACGCCGTCATCGAGCGCGGCGTCAATGACCACACGCGCGCTCGATCTGGTCGAACATTTTCGCGGCACGCCCGTGATCGTGCGCTTCATCGAATTCATGGATGTCGGCAATCGCAATCATTGGCGGCCCGACATGGTGGTGCCTTCGCGCGAACTGGCGGCGCGCGTCAACGAGCGCTGGCCGATGCACCCCGTCTCGCAGAACTACCGCGGCGAGGTCGCGCAGCGCTGGCGTTTCGACGACGGCGGCGGCGAGGTCGGCTTCATCTCCTCGGTGTCGCAGCCTTTTTGTGCAGCCTGCAGCCGCGCGCGCCTCTCCTCCGAGGGCAAGTTCTACACCTGCCTGTTCGCGACCCAGGGAATCGATTTGCGCGCCCCGCTACGCGCCGGTGCGGACGATGCGGAGCTGCTGCGGATCGTTCGGGGGGCCTGGGTCGGCCGTACCGATCGCTACAGCGAGCTGCGCGAGGAACTGCGCAGCGCCGAGCCTGAGACCAAGAAGATCGAGATGTACTACATCGGCGGCTAAGATCCATGACTTTTTCACATTTGGATGCCGATCAACGCCCCACCATGGTCGATGTCAGCGGCAAAACGCCGACCGAGCGCAGCGCCACGGCGGAGGCGCGCGTGCAGTTTCCGCGCGGCCGGTGGCTGCCGCGCTTCGCGACAACGGCCTGCGCTCGCCCAAGGGCCCGGTATTCGACACGGCGATCGTCGCCGGAGTCCTCGGCGCGAAACGTACCCACGAACTCATACCTTTCTGCCACCCGCTTGGGGTTGGAGAGCTGCCGCATCGTCATCGATTTGGAAGGCGACGCGGCGATCATTCGTTGCACGGTCAGCGTGCATCATAAGACCGGGGTCGAGATGGAGGCGCTCACCGGCGCCAGCATCGCCGCCCTGACCGTCTACGACATGTGCAAGGCGCTGTCGCACGACATCGTCATCGGCGGCGTTCGCCTGCTCGCAAAGGACGGCGGCAAGAGCACTTATTCGGTGGCGCCGTGAGGCCGTGGCGCAGTGAGCGGCGGCCCGATTTATGGTCTCATTCTCGCCGGCGGCGCGAGCAAGCGCATGCAGCGCGACAAGGCAGCGCTCAAATATCGGGGCAAGAGCGCAATTGGAGCGCGCGTTCGAGCAACTCCACCGGCATCTGGACCAGGTTTTTATTTCCGTGCGCGCCGATCAGGCCGCGGATCCCACTCGGGCGCGTCTGCCCATGATTGTAGATTCAGTGACTGGCGAGGGCCCGATAGTCGGGATTCGGTCCGCTTTCGCCGCGCATCCCAACGTGGCCTGGTTGGTATTGGCCTGCGATCTGCCGTTTCTTTCCGAGGCCGCAATTGAAGGACTTCTGCGGCGGCGCGATCCTGGCGCATTGGCAACGGCCTACATAAGCGCCCATGACGGCCTGCCCGAGCCGCTCTGCGCGATCTGGGAGCCCGCGGCTGCGCATCCACTCGCCGAATACCAGGCCGCCGGCGGCATCTGTCCGCGAAAATTTCTGATCCGCCACGGTGCGCATTTGCTCGACCTACCGGATCGCGCGCGCCCTCGACAACGTCAATACTCCCGAGGAATACTCCCAGGCTCTTGCTGCTCTGGAAACCTCAGCTCCCATGCAACTCAAAATTCAGTACTACGCTTTGATGCGCGAGCAGGCCGGGCGCTCCGAAGAGACGCTGGAAACCTCGGCGGCGACCCCGGCCGATCTTTACGCCGAACTCGCCGTGCGCTATGGCTTCTCGCTGTCGCGCGAGCAATTGAAGGTGGCGGTCAACAGCGAGTTCAGCGACTGGTCGCGCAAGCTCGCCGCCAATGATGCGGTGGTCTTCATTCCTCCGGTGGCGGGCGGCTGATGAGCTTGCGCTTTACCCAGACGGCAATCGACACGGCGGAGGCGCGGCGTGAGCTGCAAGATCTCGGCTCCGGCGGCTACGTCAGTTTCGAGGGCTGGGTCCGCGATCAAAACGAAGGCCAGGAGGTCACCCGGCTCGAATACGAAGCATTTCAAGAATTGGCGGTAAAGGAAGGCGAGCGCATCGTCGCCGAAGCGCTGCGGCGCTTTGCGGTGAAGCACGCCTTGTGCATCCATCGCATCGGATCCTTGGGCTTGGGCGACATGGCGGTCTGGGTGGGGGTGAGTTCCGCACACCGCGGCGAAGCCTTCGACGCCTGCCGATTCATCATCGATGAGGTCAAGCATCGCCTTCCCATCTGGAAAAAGGAGCACTATCGCAGCGGCGATTCGGGCTGGGTAAATTGCGAGCGTTGCGCCGCCGAACCGCAGCATTCCCACGCCGGCCACCCTCACCGCTTCGCCACCAATCCCCGCGAGACTGTCTGAGCGTTCCCGGCGGCATGCAGCCCGACTATTCTCGGCAGATTCTGCTCAAAGAAGTCGGCCCCGCTGG
The DNA here is from genome assembly GCA_963809855.1 of uncultured Bacteroidales bacterium. GTDB lineage: Bacteria > Bacteroidota > Bacteroidia > Bacteroidales > VadinHA17 > LD21. The sequence continues at coordinate 173,125 of CAWELF010000001.1, forward strand.
CCAGGCGAAGCTTGCGGCCGCACGGGTCCTCATCGTCGGCCTGGGAGGCCTTGGAAGTCCGGTCATGCAATACCTCGCGGGCGCGGGCGTGGGTTTCCTGGGGTTGATCGATGCCGATGTGCTCGATGCCAGTAATCTGCATCGCCAACCGATTTACGCGCTCGCCGATGTGGGCAAGCCGAAGGCTGATTTGGCCCGCGCCGCGATCGCGGCCGTCAATCCCGGCGTGCAGGTTGAAACGCACGCCGCCCAATTCGACGCCGACAACGCGCTCGAATTGATCCGCCGCCATGACATCGTCGTCGACTGCAGCGATAATTTTCGCACCAAGTACTTGATCAACGATGCCGCCGTGCTCGCGCGAAAGCCGGCGGTCTTCGCCAGCGTGTACCAATACGAGGGACAGATCCAGGTATACAAACCGCAGCCGGGGCACGCCTGCCTGCGTTGCCTCTGGCCGGATGCGCTCGCCGACGGCGTGGTGGGCAATTGCGCGCAAGCCGGCGTGCTGGGGGCCGTGCCGGGTGCGTTCGGCACGCTGCAGGCATTGCTCACCTTGAAAATCCTTCTGCAGATAGCGGGGCAGCTCGATGGGGAACTGTTGCTGCTCGACTTCATGAACTTTTCCAGTTTGAAAATCAAAGCCCCGCGCCGCGCCGAGTGCCGGGCGCCGGCATGCGCGCACATAGGGGATCTGGCGCGCGACGACCGCGACATCGAGGTAAGCCCGGATTCGCTGGCCGCCGTCGCCGCAGCGCAGGGCTTCGACATCATCGATATTCGAACCGGCGAGGAGGTGGCGCAGCGCCCCGCCACGCTGATCGCCGACACGGCAGTTCGGCATATTCCCATGCAGGATCTCCTGGCGGACCCGACGCTGCTGTCGGCCGGCCGCCCCGCGTTGCTGGTTTGCGCCAGCGGCAAACGCAGCCTGGCCACAGCGCGGGCGCTGCGCAAACGGGGCCTGCCGGTACGGTCTCTCGCCGGCGGCCTGCAAAACCTGGAGCGCTCGAGTGCGATTCACCAGTAAGCTGCCCGATGTCGGCACCACGATATTCACGGTGATGTCGCGGCGTGCCGCCGAAGAGAATGCTCTCAACATCGGCCAGGGCTTTCCCGACTACGCCATCGACCCGCGCCTGTCGGCCTCGCTGGTCGAGGTGGTTGGCGAGGGGCGCAATCAATACGCTCCGATGGAAGGCACGATGGAGCTGCGCGAGCAGATCGCTAAGAAACTCGAGCATTGCTATCAGCGCCGTTTCGATGCGCAATCCGAGATCACGGTCACCTGCGGCGGCACCGAAGCTCTCTATGACGCCATTCAAGCGGTTGTTGGCCCGGGCGATGAGGCTATTATTTTCGACCCCGCCTACGATTCGTACGAGCCGGCGGTGCGTCTCGCCGGCGGCCGATGCGTGCGCATAGCGCTCGCGCCCCCGGCATTTCGTTTCGACTGGGACGAGGTGCGCCGCGCCTTGAGCGAGCGCACCCGGCTCATCATCGTCAACAGCCCGCAGAATCCGAGCTGCACGGTCGCTTCGCACGCCGATCTCGACGCGCTGGCCGCATGCATTCGCGACCGGCCCATCACGGTGATTGCCGACGAGGTGTACGAACATGTGCTGTTCGATGGGCGCCGCCATCAATCCGTATTGATGCATCCGGAGCTGCGCGAGCGCAGCTACGCGGTGTTTTCTTTCGGCAAGACCTTGCATGCAACCGGCTGGAGGATCGGCTATTGCGTCGCACCGCCGGAGTTGACGCGCGAGCTGCGCAAGGTGCATCAGTTCAATACCTTCAGCATCGTCTCGCCGCTGCAGTACGCCATTGCGCGGTATCTCGGCGCCTACCCCGATGCGTGGCAAGGCCTGGCGGCATTCTTCGAGGCCAAGCGCGATCTGCTGGCGGGCCTGCTGCGCGGCTCGGGACTCGAGCCGCTGCCCGCCGCCGGCACGTATTTTCAATTGGTCGACTACGGGGCGCTCAGCCAGGCCGATGACATGCAGTTCGCGGATCGGCTGATCAGGGAGGCGAAAGTCGCCGTCATTCCGTTGTCGCCATTCTATGCGCGGCCGCCGCGCATGACCTTGGTGCGGCTCTGCATTGCCAAACGCGATGAGACGCTGCGCACGGCGGCGCAGCGGCTGTGCGCGTTCGCGGAAAGCGCAGGCGCTTAGGCGCGGCGTTCGGTCCGGCTAGCCGCGCAGGGTACCGAAGCGCCGCGCCATCGAGGGCAAACTCTGGCGCTGACGGATGCGCGCCGCGTCCATCAGCATGCGACCCGCCCAGCGATAGACGTTGTTCTCCTTGACCGTCCGGCGCATCAAGCTCATGCGATTGCGCCGCTCGTCGCGTCCCATGTGCATGGCGACCTCCATGGCATTCGCCGTCTCGGTGACATCGAATGGATTGATCAGCACCGCTTCGGCCAGCTCGCGCGAGGCGCCGGCAAAGGTGCTGAGTATCAGCACGCCGTCCTCGTCGTCGCGCGCCGCCACGAATTCCTTGGCGACGAGGTTCATGCCGTCATGCAGACTGTTGACCAGGCAGAAGTCCGCGGCGCGGTACAGCTCGTAAACCCGCAACGGCGGTTGCTGCTCATCGATGAGCACGATGGGCCGCCAATCGCCCTGCGCGAACTTCGAGTTGATGCGCTCCACCTCTTCGTAGGTATGCTGCTGCAGCGCCTGGTAGGCCGGCAGCTGGCCGCGCGACGGCGCCGCAATCTGCAGCAGACTGATGTGGCCGCGGTGCCGCGGATTGTTCTCGAGCAGCGCCTCGAGCGCGTGAAAGCGCTCGATGATGCCTTTGGTGAAATCCCAGCGTTCCACCCCCAAGCCGATGATCACGTCGGCGCCGATTTGATAGCGCTCGCGCACCGCCGCACGGCAGGCCGCGACGTCCGGCAGCTGCGCCAGCCAGCGCGGCGGCCACTCGATGGAAATTGGATACGGTGCGACCCGGCAAACCCGGCCTCGCAAGGTCACCGTCATGTGTTCGCGGTCGATTTGACACTCGAGAAAACGATCCACCGTGTCGAGAAAATTCTGGCAGTGATAGCGGGTATGAAATCCCAAGATGTCCGCCGACAACATGTGCGTGAGCATCTCGCGCTTCCAGGGACAGACGCCGAAGGTCTCGGCATTCGGCCAGGGGATGTGCCAGAACAGGGCGATCGTCGCGCCGGGAATTTTTTTGCGTATGAGCAACGGCAGCAGCGCAAAATGAAAATCCTGAATGAGAACCACCGGTGCTTCGGTGCTCGATTCGGCGGCGACGACCTCGGCGAACTTGGCATTCACCTCCTCGTATGCGCGCCAGTCGCTGGCGCGAAACGCCGGACGCACATAGGCCAGATGACAGAGCGGCCACAAGCCCTCGTTGGAGAAGCCGTAGTAATACCCCTGCTCCTGATAGTCGGTCAGCCAGACCCGGCGCAATGTGTAGCTGGGGTCGTCGGGCGGCACTCGGATCTGATCGTTTCGATCCACGGTCGCGCGATCGGCGCTGCCGGCGCCGTGCGCAACCCAAACGCCGGAGCAGGCCCGCATGATGGGCTCGAGCGCAGTCACCATGCCGCTCGCCGGAACCTGCCAGACGGGCTGGTGATTGGCGTCGAAATTATGGATGTAGGGTTCGCGGTTCGACACGATGATCACCTGCGCGGAATTCAGCTGGCCGCGCACCACCTGCTGCAGCGCCTGCGGCGTCCAGTTTTCACGGTAGTCGATTTCGAGCCGTTGCTGCTCCTCGGCCTCGGCCAGCACCTGGCGCACCTGCGACAGGATCGGCAACGAATGCCGCGGCGACTGCGCGTTGTCCAAAAACCGCTTCCCACGGATATCGCCGAGCAACACCTGCACCCAGCGCCGCAGTTGCAGCCATGCCACCAGCACGATCAGCAGCGCGAGCAGCAGAATCGAGATGCCGACGAATGCCAGGACGAAATCCCGCGCCGTCCTCTGCCGCCGGTCGACGAAGCTCAGGTCGTGCAGCATGAGCACGCGAAAGGGTCTGGGCTGCGCGCCGTCGAAGTCGAAGCGCGATATCTGCACCGAACCGGACGGCAGTTGCCTGATCTGCGAGCGTGCCGGACTTGCGCCGGCGGCATCCGATTCGCAGGAGATGGCCGCCGGGGTGCGCTCGGACTTGAAAATGGTGGAACCGTTGGGCCGGCACACCAAAATCGCCAGCAGGCGTTCATCCGCGGCGATTTTGGCGAGATAAAGGCGCAACCGGCCTTCGCTGCCGTTTTCGACCAGATCCGTGATCGGCTCTTCCATCGAATGCATGACCAGCTGCGCGCGCAATTCAACGTCCGCGCGAAACCACTCCGCCAGCAGCCGTTGGATATAGGGCAGGCCAAAATACGCAACCACGCATGACGCCAGTGCGACCGGTAGCACGAATCGCAACATGATCGAGCGAAACATCGCGGCTCCGAATATTCAAAATTTTAGCGCGCAGCGCCCGCACAAAATACCGAACTTTGCGAACACAGTGTTGGCTTTTAATCAATCGATTTCGTGTAAAACTTACATAACAAAAATATGCCCGCAAAGCATTGGCAGCGCACTGCGCGTCAGCTATGTTTTTGCCGCATGAAACGCTCGCCGCCGCCCGCACTCGACTGGTGTTTGTTTTTGGACGTCGACGGAACGCTGGTCGAACTCACCGATACGCCGTCGCAAACCACAGCCGATCCGGAGATAAAATCATTGCTGCGCGAAGTCGCGGAGCGCTTGGGGGGCGCCGTCGCGCTGGTGAGCGGGCGCAGGATCAGCACCCTCGATGAACTTTTTGCGCCGCTGAGATTTCCGGCGGCCGGACTGCATGGCGTCGAGCGCCGCAAAGCCGACGGCACCATCCAGGGCGCCAACTTCATCGATTCGCAGCTGGATCACGCGCGCGCGGTCATCAAGGGTCTGGTCGATGCCCACCCCGGAATGCTGTTCGAGGACAAGGACCGCTCCCTTGCCGTGCATTTCCGCATGGCGCCCCAGCATGAGCAGATCGCGCGCGAATCGGTCGCTGAGATCGCAAAATCGCTGGGCAGCAACTATCACGTTCAGCCCGGCAAGATGCTGTTCGAAATCAAACCGCGGGGTTTCAGCAAAGCCACCGCACTTCAGGCATTCATGAAGGAATCGCCTTTCAGCGGGCGCAAGCCGGCATTCGTCGGGGACGATCTCACCGATCAAGACGGATTCGCGATGGCCGAAGCGCACGGCGGCATTTCCGTCGGCGTCGGGGATCGCGTGCAAGGACAATTTTACCTGGCGGACGTGGCGGCGGTTAGAATGTGGCTGCGGCAAATTGCCGCTTTGCACGACTCGCATCGCGCATGAGTAGATTTATTCTGGTCAGACATGGCGAGAGCCTGGGAAATCGCGATCGCGTATACGCGGTTTCGCCGCACGACTTGCCGCTCACGGAATTGGGATACCGGCAAGCGCAACAGGCTGCACAGCGCATCGCGGAACTGTTCCGCCCGCAGCTGGTGGTGACGAGTGCCTACAGGCGCGCCAGCGAAACTGCGCGCATCATCGCCGGTGCATTGGGCCAACCGCTCGAGTTCGAGCCTCACCTGCATGAACGGGAATTCGGCGTGCATCGGGGCAGATCCTACGATTCGTTCCTCACCGAGCCCGATTATGACCCGCAGCGCCCCTGGGCTTGGAAACCCCAAGGCGGCGAGAGCTATGAAGAGGTTCAAGCGCGCGTCGGACCCATTCTGGATCGGCTTGCCGCCGCGCATCCGGCCAAGGATGTCGTGGTGGTGAGTCACGGCGGCGTGATGGCGTGCCTCTGGGCGTATGTGACGGGAAGTTGGGGTGATGCGCACGTGCCGCCCAACTGCGGCATCGTCCTGGTCGAGCACTCGCCGCAAGGCTATGCGCAGCCGCGCGTGATCGAAGGCGCGCAAAGCCCCCAGCACGCCGGCGGCTAGAGCCGCTGCGCTGCTGGTGCCGTTGCGCTGCTGGCGCCGTTGCGCCTCCGGCGCTATCCCGCGGCTTTCTCTTCCGACGAGTCCTCGCCGGGCTCACTGAGCCAGCGATTCAGCGCATTCTGCAGCTGCTCTCGGTCGATGGGCTTGGACAGGTAATCATCCATGCCGGCGGCGCGGCACTCATTGTCCGCACCCTTCATGGCATGCGCGGTAAGGGCGATGATGGGAACGTGCTTGCCGTCGGTTTCATGCTGGCGGATCTTGCGCGTGGTTTCGTAGCCGTCCATGACCGGCATCTGGCAATCCATGAGAATCAAGTGGTAACGGCCGCTTTGCCAGGCCTCGAACGCAGCTTGCCCATCGCCCGCAACGTCGACCCGATAGCCCAGTTTCTCGAGAATGCGGCACGCGACCTTCTGGTTCACGACGTTGTCTTCGGCCAACAGAATGTGGTGCGACTCGCGATGGCGCTGCGAGCGCAGGGCATGGCGCGTCACGATCGGCTGCGTCGCCGTGCGCCAGTTCTCGGCTTGGGTGCCGAGCACCATCATGAGGCAATCGGTCAGGTCGCGATGCGTCACCGGCTTCAATAGATAGCCGGCAAAACCCAATTCCGAGAACATCCGCCCGTCGCCGCGCTGTCCCGAGGAGGTCAAACAGGATCAGGCGTGCGCCGCGCAGTGCCTGCTCCGCCAAGATGGTTTTGCCGAGCGTGGCGCCGTCGCAGCCGGGCATCTGATGATCGAGCAGCGCCACTTCGAATGGCCGGCCGGCAGTGGCGGCGTGGCGCATCAAGCTCAACGCCTCATCCGCGGAACTGGCGCACACCGCATCCATCCCGCACAACGCCAGCTGGCCCATCAATACCTTGCGATTCGTCATGTTGTCGTCGACGATCATGATGCGCTGGCCGCGCAGCTCGGCCGGGGGCGCCGGCCGGGACTTGGCGGCGTCCTGCGCCACGCCCAAGCGCGCGGTGAACCAGAATGTCGAGCCCACGCCCTCCTCGCTCGATACGCCGACTTCGCCGCCCATCAGTTCTACCAAACGCTTGACGATGGACAACCCCAAACCCGTGCCGCCGAATCGGCGCGTGGTGGAGGAATCCACCTGCGTGAAGGCGGTGAACAGAGCGTCGACGCGGCTTGCGGGGATCCCCATGCCGGTATCGCGAATCTCGCAGCGGATCAAGGTGCCTCGATCGTCCTTCTGCGCAACCTTGCACTCGATCGATACTTCGCCCTTTTGCGTGAACTTGACGGCGTTGCCGCCGAGGTTCAGCAGGACTTGGCGCAGCCGGCCGGCATCGCCGCGCACCAAATCCGGAAGGCTGGGGTCGATCAAGGCGATGACCTCGAGACCTTTGGCGTGCGCCTGGATCGCCAGCAAGCGCGCGACATCTTCCACCGTGTCGCGCATGTCCATGTCCAGGACCTCCAGGTCGAGCTTGCCGGCTTCGACCTTGGAGAAATCCAAAATGTCGTTGATCACGGTCAATAGCGCGGAGGCGCTGTCGCGCACGGTTTGCGCGTAGTCGAGCTGCATGGGATTGAGCGGCGTTTCCAGCAACAGCTCGATCATGCCGATGACGCCGTTCATCGGCGTGCGAATCTCGTGACTCATATTGGCGAGGAACTGGCTCTTGGCCTTGTTCGCCGCGGCGGCCACTTCGGTGGCCTCGAGCAGTGCCAGGGCATATTGTTGGCGCTGCGTGATGTCGCGCTGCGAGCCCGATACCGTCAGGGGCACGCCGTCCGCGTTGCGCTCCAGCGCCCCGCGCACCCGATACCAGCGCGCCTCGCCGGCGCGGGTCTTGGCGCGCACTTCGACATCCACCAGGACACCGTCGCGAATGGTGCGCTCGATCGCCTCGCGCAAGCGCGCGGCATCGTCGTCATGAAGAATGTCGAAGAACTTTTGCCGCGTACCGAGGAATTCCTGCTGCTGGTAGCCGAACATTTCGGCGAAATGCTCCGAGACCCACATCTCGCGGCTCGCCACATCGAGCTCCCACAGACCGTCGTTGGCGCCGCGGGTCGCACGCTTCAGCCGCGCATCGGCGGCATGCAATTGTTCCTCGGCGATTTTGCGCTCCGACTCGCGCCGGAAGTTGTCGAGCGCGGACACGACGTTGCGCCCCATGTGCATCAGCAACTGCACGACCTCGTCGTCAAATGCGTTCTTGTCCGCGGAGTGCAGCAGCAGTATGGCGATCGTACGGCCGTACTGGACCAGCGGCAGCGCCGCCCCCGACGCGATGCCGGCCTGATACGCGGCATCGTGCCAGTGCGCCGTGCGTGAATCGTTTTGGAAGTCGTTGCTGATGCAGGGAGCCTGCGTGCGAAACGCGGTGCCGACCAGTCCGCGGCCGACCGCCGTCGCGCCGTCGATCGAGATCTGCACATCGCGCAAGGTAGCGGCGCCCTCGCCGGCGACCGCCACGATCTTGGCGTCCCCGGAAGTTTCGCGCGGCACACAGATGCTCGCCGCCTTGAGCCGGCCGCCGTGCACCGCCGCCTCGCAGATGCGTCGATACAATTCGTCGGGCGATGAGACCCGCATGATGGCCTCGTTCGTATCGCTCAACGCGGCGAACATGCGCGCCAGGCGCTGCGCGGCAAGTTCCGTGCGTTTCCGCTCGGTCACGTCGCGGGAAATGGTGACAATGATCCAGCGCCCGTCGATTTGCACGGCCTGGCGGTTCAATTCGACGAAGGTCTCGCGGCCGTCCTTGAGCCGGCCGGTGGATTCCGTGCGGATGCCCTGCGGGCCGGCGGCGATTGCCGCATCGTAGGCGCGGATCAATTCTTCGCGGCTCACCTTCAGCAAGTCGAGCGGTCCCATCCGCATCAGTTCTTCGTGCGAATAGCCGGTGCGGCTGGACGCGGTCGCGGTGGCGTCCACGAACTTCAGCGTCTCGCGGTCGACCATGTAGATCGAATCGACGCAGCCGTCCACGACCTCGCGAAATCGCCGCAGCGCGGCAACATCGTGCTTGGTCGGTTCCGAGCCGCCCGCGCTGCCGCGTGCGCGGCTCGCGCGCACACCGAAGGCGGCAAGTGCGGCACCACCCGCGGCGGCCAACAAATAAGGCAACAACTGCAGCATTCTTAGGTCCTAAAGACGCGCCGACCGCCCCCTTGCGGGGTACCCTGAATGCATTCCACCAGTGCCAATCCTCGAAATCTGTGCGGTGCCCGACACATTTACATAAGCGGGTGTTAGGGGCCGCCCGCAAGTCTTAGGATTGCGAAGGGGTAGGCAGGAACCCCTAAGGGCTGGGCCGCAGCCCAAGGGCTAGTCCCGGATCTGGCCGGCGCCGCGCACCAGATATTTGTAGCTGGTCAATTGCTCGACGCCCACCGGGCCGCGGGCGTGAAACTTGTCGGTGCTGATGCCGATTTCGGCGCCCATGCCGAATTCGGCGCCGTCCGCAAATTGCGTGGATGCGTTGTGCAGCACGATGGCACTGTCGACCTCGGCCAGAAACCGCTCGGCCGCGGCAGCATCCTCGGTGATGATGCAGTCGGTATGTTGCGAGCCGTACTGCCCAATGTGCGCGATGGCGGCATCGAGGTCATCGACCACGCGCACGGCAATGATGGCGTCGAGATATTCCTTATACCAATCCTGCTCGTCGGCCGGCTTTGACTCGCGCGTCGGTACGCGCGCTCAGCGCATCGCCGCGCACCTCGCAGCCCGCCGCCAGCAGCGCCTGCACCAACGGCGCCAGATGCGTCGGGCGCACGTCGCGATCGACCAGCAGCGTCTCCGCCGAGCCGCACACGCCGGTGCGGCGCATTTTCGCATTCAGCACGATACGTTTCGCCATCGCCAGATCTGCATCGCGATGCACATACACGTGGCAAACGCCTTCGAGGTGCCCGATCACCGGCACGCGCGCTTCCTTGCGCACGCGCGCAATCAAATTTTTTCCGCCGCGCGGCACGATGACATCGATGCTGTCGGTCATGTCGCTGAGCATATGGCCCACGGCGGCGCGATCGGCTGGTGGGCACCAGTTGGATGCCGGCTCGGCGGCAGCTGCGCCGCGATCGAGTCCCTGCCGCAGACAGTCGTGGATGGCGGCACTCGATCTCGAGCTTTCCGAACCGCCGCGCAAGATCACCGCATTTCCGGACTTCAGGCACAGCGCGCCGGCATCGGCGGTGACATTGGGCCGGCTCTCGTAAATGATGCCGATGACGCCCAGACGGTACGCAGACTCTCTGAATCCGCATGCCATTCGGCCGCGTCCATTCCGCCAAGCGCGCGCCGATGGGATCGCGCGCGGCCGCGATCTCCGTCAGCCCGCGCGCCATGGTCTCGACGCGCGAATCGTCGAGGCGCAGTCGATCGAGCAGCGCCGCCGACAGTCCCGGCCCCGATTCGCGCATATCCACGTCATTGGCGGCCAGGATGGCGGCGCGCGAGCGGCGCAGCGCCGATGCCGCGGCGAGCAAGCGCACGGTTCTTTTGGTCGCCCGAGGCGAACGCCAGTTGCTTGGCGGCAAGCCCGGGCGGCCTGCGCCGATGCCTTGCATCAAATCGGCGACGCTGGTCACAGGATTCTCAGCAGCACCAGATCATCACGGTGCACGATCTCTTCGCGGCCCCGAAAACCCAGCACCTTCTCGATATCGGCGGACTTGCGGCCGATGATCCGCGCGGCGTCGGTATCCGAATAAGCGCAGATTCCTCTGCCGATCTCAGTGCCGTCCGGGCCGATGATGCTGACGGTGTCGCCGCGATCGAATCGGCCGACGCGCGCGCGTCACGCCGGCGGGCAGAAGGCTCTTCCCGCCCATCAGCGCACGAACCGCGCCCTCGTCGACGGCGATCGCGCCCGCGGGCTTCAATGTGCCCGCGATCCATTGTTTGCGGGTGGCCAGCGGCGTCGAGGTCGGCACAAACCAGGTGCAGCGAGCTCCCTCCTCGATGTGCCGCAGCGGATGCTCCGCCGATCCCAAGGAAATGCACAGATGGCATCCGGCGCCCACGGCAATCTTCGCCGCCGCGATTTTTGTATGCATGCCCCCCGAACCCATGTCGCTGCCCGAGCCGCCGGCCATGGCCTCGATGGCGGGCGTGATTTCAAGCACCCGCGCGATAAAATGCGCATCGGGGTCTTCTTTCGGGTCCGCGGTGTACAGCCCATCGATATCCGACAGCAAGACCAGGCAGTCCGCTCCGATCATTTGCGCCACCCGGGCCGCCAGCCGGTCATTGTCGCCATAGCGGATTTCCGCCGTCGCCACCGTATCGTTCTCGTTGATGACCGGTACGGCGCCCAAGCCCAGCAGGGTGTTGAGCGTCCCGCGGGCGTTCAGGTAACGCCGACGCTGCTCGGTATCGCTCAAGGTCAAGAGTATTTGCGCCACCGCGATTTCATGCGCATCCAGGAGTTCTTTGTAAGCGTGCGCGAGCCGAATCTGTCCTACAGCCGCCGCCGCCTGGCTTTCCTCCAATTTGAGCTTTCCCGGACCTAGGTTCAGGTGCCGCCTTCCCAGGGCAATGGCGCCGGAGGACACCAGGATGATCTCCTGACCTCGCTTGCGAAAGGCCGCGATGTCGGCCGCAAGGCTCTCGAGCCAGGCACGATTCAGCCGGCCCTTGTCGCCATCCACCAACAGGGCGGAGCCGACCTTGACCACGACGCGCCGCGCGTCGGTCAATCGACGAGCGGCGACTTTACGGTCTGCGACGGTCATAAGATCACGATATTGCCATTTACTTAGCCGAGGGGCCTCACCTAATATTCGTAGCTCTGATGCACCAGCAGAGCCAGTCTTCAAATAAGGATGAACCGTGGGTAGAGAGTACGAACCGACAGTCGGGCAGTGGTACGACGACTTGGAAAACGATGAAACCTTCCAGGTTCTCAAAGTGGACGAGGACCAGGAAACCATTCAAATCCAACACCTCGATGGCGATACCGAGGATCTGGATGTCGACGACTGGGCGGAGCTGGATCTCGAATTGACCGAGGAGCCTGAAGGGTGGTCAGGCTCCAAGGCCGAGAAGGAGGACGACGACGAAGAAGAGGACGAGGACTGGGACGAAGACGAGGATGACGAGGACGACGACGACCTAGACGATGAGGACGAGGAGGATCGCGAAGAGTACTAGGAGCCTAAACGCGTTCCAGCCAGCCGTGCACGTCCGGTAGTTCGCCGCGCTGTATCGCGACCAGCTTGGCGCGCAGCGCCTTGGTGACCTCGCCGACATGGCCTGTGCCCACCCGATGCTCGATGCCTGCGTAAATCAGCGTACCCACGCCCGCCAGTACGGCGGCGGTGCCCGACAGCGCCGCTTCGCCCGTGCGCACCCAGTCGAGCATCTCCAGGACGTCGAATTTTTTCTCGGTCACCGTGTAGCCTAGGTCGCGGCCCATCGTCAGCAAGGAATCGCGCGTGACGCCGTGCAGAAAGGTGGAATCCAGGCTGCGGGTCATGCAGTTCGCCGTCGCGGATCAAGCATGAAATTGGCGGCGCCGGTCTCCTGAACCTGGCCATCGGGGCAAAACAGCACCTGATCGGCCTGATATTGCGCCCGTGCGTTCATGATGGGCGCCAGTGCCGCGGCGTAGTTGCCGCCGGTTTTCACCATGCCCATGTGCTGCGCGGAACGCGTGTTCTGATCGTCGACCAGAATGCGCAGCGGCTTCTCGCCGCCCGCAAAGTAATCCCATACCGGACTGGCGAGCACCAACAGCATCGCCTCGGTGGTCGGAGTCGTGGCCGCGCCGATGTTCGCCGTCGTGCCAAAAATGATGGGACGCAGGTACAGCGCGCCCGGCGCTTCCGGCACGGCATCGCGGCAGCGATTGATCACCGCGCGGACCATGTCGGCGACCTGCGCCAAATCCGGCTGCGGCAGCACCAGCGAGCGGGTGCTCTGCAGCAGGCGCTGCATATGCCGATCCATGCGGAACACGTGCACGGAGCCGTCGGCATGGCGGAATGCCTTGAATCCTTCGAAGCAGGTGCTTGCATAGTGCAGCACGTGCGCCGCGGGACTGATTTCGAGCGAGCCGACCGGTTTGATCTCGCTCGGGCTCCACTTGCCTTCGCGATAGTGCGGCCACCGCCATGTGCGAAGCGAGCAGGGTGCCGAATGCAGGACGCTTGGGTTGGGGAGTCATGGGCTTTTCACCGTAGGAATGAATATGGTCGCGGGATGTTCGAGGCGTTCTTTCAATGCTTGGATCATCGCCGCGGCGTCATAGCCGTCCACGAAGCGATGATCGAACGAGGATGACAAATTCATGATTCGACGCACGGCTATCGTGCCCTGATAAACGACGGGCCGTTCGACGGCTTTGTTGAGCCCGATGATGGCCACTTCCGGCGCATTGATAATGGGCGTGGAAGCGATGCCGCCGAGCTTGCCCAGGCTGGTGACCGTGATGGTGGAACCGGTCAATTCCTCGCGGCGTCGCCTTGTTGGCGCGCGCGCGCTCGGCAAGCCGGCGAATTTCCGCCGCGACTTCCCACAGGCCAAGCGCCTGCGCGTTGCGCACCACCGGAACCTTCAGTCCATCGGGTGTCTGGGTCGCAATGCCGACATGCACGGCACGGTGCCGGATCAGCACGCCGCGCGCCGCGTCGTAAAGCACATTGCATTGCGGAAAGGAGTCGAGCACACGCGTGAGCGCCATCACCACCAGCGGCAGATAGCTCAAGGAACCTGCGTTTTCGGGGCGCGTCAGGTTCAAATGCGTGCGCAAAGACTCGAGTTCGGTGACATCGACTTCTTCGACATAGGCAAAGTGCGGAATGTTGCGCTTGGCCTCGCTCATGCGCTCGGCAATCAAACGGCGCAGTCCGATGACTTTGATTTCCGTCGTGTCGGCCGCATCGGGCGCCATGGGCGGGCGCTGGCGCGGGCGTCGTCAAGTCAGCTTCGCAGGATGCGCCCGCCGGGACCCGAGCCTGCCACGGTGGTCAGGTCGATGCCCGCCTCGCTCGCGCGCCGCCGGTTCGCGGGAGAGGCCATGACCCGCCCTGGCGTACGGCGTGGCCGGCGCGGCGCGGCGGCGGGTTTGGCGGCGGACACGGCGGCCGGCGCGACCGCGGATTTTGCCGCCGGTGCAGGGGCTGCGCGCGGGCGGCGTCGGCGCGGGGCGCGCCGCCGCTGCGGCAGCCGCTCGCCGATTTTGCGCCCTCGCTCAACTCGAACACGATCAGCGGCGAGCCGACGGCCACCTTGTCGCCGGGCGCGCCGGTGACGGACACGACGCGGCCGCTCACCGGCGCCGGGACTTCAACGGCCGCCTTGTCGGTCATCACTTCGACGATGAGCTGATCTTCGCTCACCGTATCGCCGGGCTTGGTGTGCCAGGCGACGATCTCGGCATCGACCGTGCCCTCGCCCAAGATCCGGCATCTTGAAGGTGAATTGGCTCATGCAGGTTCCATGACGGCCTTGAGCGCCGCTTTGACGCGCGCCTGGCCGGGAAAGTACTCCCACTCGAACGCGTGCGGGTAGGGGGTATCCCAGCCCGCGACCCTTTGAATCGGCGCTTCCAACGCCCAGAAGCACTCCTCTTGAACGATCGACAGCAATTCCGCGCCGAAGCCGGAGAAGCGGGTCGCCTCATGCGCCACGATGCAGCGGCCGGTTTTCTTCACGGAAGCGACGATTGTCTCCACATCCAGCGGCACGAGCGAACGAAGATCGATGATTTCGGCATCGACGTTCAGCGCCGCCGCCGCGGCAGCCGCAACGTGCACCATGGTGCCGTAGGTGATGATGCTCACCTCCGCGCCGGCGCGCACGATGTCCGCCTTGCCCAGCGGTACCTTGTAATACCCCTCGTCCACCTGGCCCTTCGGATGCGTACTCCACGGCATCGCCGGCTTGTTCGGATCGCCGTCGAACGGGCCGTTGTACAGACGCTTCGGCTCGAAGAACACCACCGGGTCATCGTCCTCGATGCTGGTGATCAGCAAGCCTTTGGCGTCGTAGGGATTCGAGGGCATCACGACCTTGATGCCGCTGACATGGGTGAAGATGGCTTCAGGGCTTTGCGAGTGGGTCTGGCCGCCGCGGATTCCCCCGCCGCAGGGCGTTCGAATGGTCACGGGCGCGAAGAAATCGCCGGCGCTGCGGTAGCGGATCCGCGCCAGCTCGCTGACGATCTGATCGAATCCCGGATAGATGTAGTCCGCAAATTGAATCTCAGCGACCGGCCGCAGGCCGTTCACGCTCATGCCGATTGCGGTGGCCACGATGCCGCCCTCGGCAATCGGCGAATCGATGACGCGGTGCTCGCCGTACTTGCGCTGCAAGCCCTCGGTCGCGCGGAACACGCCGCCGAAATAACCGATGTCCTCGCCCATCAGGACCACCGCGGGGTTCCTGCCCAGCATGATGTCCATGGCGGAATTCGAGCGCCTGGATCATGTTCATGTTGGCCATGCTTTTAGCCCAGTTCCTTGCGCAGCAAGGCTTGCTGGCGCTGCAGGTTCTGCGGCATGTCCTTGAACACGTCCTCGAACATCGTGTCCGGATTCAAGCGCGGGCCTTCGGTCATGGTTCCGAACTTGGTGGCTTCCTTCCAGCTCGACGCCACCAGTGCCTCGAGCTCGGCGCTCATGGCTTGGTGCCGCTCTTCCGACCATTCGCCGATTTTGATCAAGTGCGCCTTCAGACGCTTGATGGGATCGCCCAGAGGCCAATGTTCCGCGTCGTCCTTGGCGCGATAGCGCGCCGGATCATCGCTGGTGGAGTGCGCGGCGCCGCGGTACGTCACGAGTTCTATCAATGTCGGGCCCGCGCCGGTACGCGCGCGCTCGGCCGCCCATTGAGTCACGGCAAACACCGCGAGGAAGTCGTTGCCGTCGACGCGAATTCCCGGCATGCCGTAGCCGGGACCGCGCGCCGCAAAGGATCGCTGTTCGCCGCCGGCATAGCCCTGGAAGGTCGAGATGGCCCATTGATTGTTGACGACGTTGAGAATCACCGGCGCCTGGTACACCGAAGCAAACAACAGGGCATAGTGAAAATCCGCCTCCGCGCTGCTGCCCTCGCCGATCCAGGTGGCCGCCACATTGTCTTCGCCCTTGATGGCGGCGGCCATGGCCCAGCCCACGGCCTGTGGAAACTGCGTCGCCAGATTGCCGGAGATCGAAAAAATATTATTCGCTCGGGAGTGATACATGACGGGCAGCTGCCGCCCCTTGCACATGTCGCGGGTGTTGGACAGGAGCTGCGACATGAGATCGACCAGCGAAATGCCGCGTACGATTTGCGCGCCCTGCTGGCGGTACGCGGGAAACAGCATGTCGGAAGGACGCAGCGCCATGGCCTGCGCGACGCCCACCGCTTCCTCGCCGAGGGAGCGGATGTAGAACGAGATCTTGCCGGCGCGCTGCATGCGCTGCATGCGATCGTCGTACAGGCGCGTGAGCAGCATGTGGCGCAGGCCGACTTGCAAATCGCTCGCTTCGAGATGCGGATTCCAGGGACCAACGGCTTCGCCGCTGTCATCGAGCACGCGCACCAGTTCGATGCTCAAGGAAATCATGTCGCGGGCGCGGGCATTGACTTGCGGCCGGGGTACGGCGCCCGCGGGTGAAAGTTGAACGTAACTGAAGTCGGGAGTTTCGCCAGGACGCGCGGGAACGCGGGGCAGATGCAGGCGAGATTTCTTGGTCATCCGCATAATTTACGTCCGCGCACCACAAAATGTTGCATTCATTAGGAAGTGAGCCAATAATTCGGTATATCTATTCCGATATTGAGCATTATGTGGAACGAAACAACCGAGTAGCCATCGACCGGCTGGATTTGCGTCTGCTCGACATTCTACAGAGACAAGGGGCGTTGTCGGTGGCGGAGGTGGCGGCGCAAACAAAACTATCGACCACCACCTGCTGGCGGCGGATTCAGCAGCTCGAACAAAACGGCGTGATCAAGGCGCGCGTCGCGCTGCTCGATCGAAACGCGCTCGGCCTGGACGTAACCATCTTCGCGCACATCAAGCTGGCCACCACGGGCCGCGATGCGTTGGCCGAATTCGAAGCGGCGATTCGCGATCGCGCGGAAGTGCTCGAGTGCTACACACTCACCGGCGAATGGGACTTCCTGCTCAAGATCGTGACCAAGAACATCAAGGCTTTCGAAGCTTTCTATCTCGATTATTTATCGCGCATTCCCTGCGTGCGTTCGGTCAACTCATCGGTGGCGGTCACTGTGATCAAGGAGTCTACCGCGCTGCCGTTGGGAATTTGAACGCACTGCCTTCCTGGCACGCCGCCATCACGGCAGCAGGACGGTGGACCCCGTGGTTTGGCGCGACTCGAGACTGCGGTGCGCCTCGGCCGCATCGCGCAGCGGCAGCCGCTTACCGATCGCCGGCTTCACCGCGCCGGATGCGACCTTTGCGAATAGATCGGCCGCCCGCATCGTCAGGTCCGCGCGGGTTTTGATGTAGTCGAACAGCGTGGGCCGTGTCGCATAGAGCGAGCCGCCGCCGGCAAGGTCGGAAAACTTGAAGTCGGTGATCGGTCCCGAAGACTGCCCGAAGCAAACGAACAGCCCGCGCGCATGCAGGGATTTCAGCGATCCGCGCCAGGTGTCGTTGGCGACCGAATCGTAAACCACATCGCAGCCCCGGCCGCCGGTGATCTCCTTGACGCGCGCCGCAAAATCCTCGGCGCGATAGTCGATGACGTGCGCGTAGCCGCTCGCCTTGGCGATGGCGGCCTTCTCGGCGGACCCCGCCGTGCCGATGGCGGTGGCGCCGATGGATTTCAGCCATTGACCCATCAACAGCCCGACGCCGCCCGCTGCCGCGTGCACCAGCACGGTGTCGCTCGCCTTGACCGCATAGCACGAGGTCAAAAGAAATTGCGTGGTCAGACCTTTCAGCATCATCGAGGCCGCCACGTCGAAGTCGATTCCATCGGGCAATTTCACCAAGCGCTCCGCCGGCACCGCCCGCCGCGTTCGATACGCGCCGATGGGCAAGGTATAGGCGACGCGATCGCCGGCCTTGAAGTCGGTCACGCCCTCGCCGACCGCCTCGATGATTCCCGCCGCTTCGCCGCCGGGTATCAAGGGCGATACCGGCCAGGGATACGCGCCCTTGCGAAAATAGGTGTCGATGAAGTTGACGCCCACGGCCCGCTGCGCGATCAGAACCTCGCCGCGCGCGGGCGGCGTGGTTTCGATTTCGGTCCATTCGAGCATCTCCGGGCCGCCCGGGGTACGCACCACGATTGCAAAGTCCGCTGATTTCGTCACAGACACCTCGCCTTATCAGGTCCTCGTCAAAGTTGCGGCATAGCGGCGGATGCGCACGATCGCCTCGCGCAGCGTCGCCTCGTCCGTCGCGAAACACAGCCGCACGAACCCGCGGGTCGCCTCGCCGAACGCGCCGCCGTCGAGCACCGATACGCGTTCGGAGCTGAACAAGCCGCACATGAAATCGTAGCCCGAAAGGCCCGTGCCTTGCACATCCACCAGCGTGAACATGCCGGCATCGGGAACCGCGCAGCGAATCCCACGCACCTCCGCAAGGCCCTGGATGAGCATAGCGCGCCTCGCGCAGCAGAGTTCGCGAATCCGCGACTTCCGGCGCGTCCGATCCTTTGAGCGCCGTCAGCGCCGCCTCCTGAATGAACCCGGGCAATCCGAACAACATGCACATGGACAGAGACTCCGCATGCTGGGCGAGTTCCTGCGGTCCCACCAGCCAGCCGGCGCGCAGCCCCGGCAGCGAATGCGACTTCGACAAGCTGCCGATCGTCACGACCTGCCGAGGCAGTCGCGCCGCGAGACCCGGAACGCGTCCCGCGGGCGCGAGTCCCGCATACACTTCGTCCGCGACGATCCACAAGGAATGCCGGCGCGCGAGTTCGCCGATGACATCAAGATCCGCTTCGCTCAAGATCACGCCGCTCGGATTGTTGGGCGAGGCAAAAAACACAGCGCGCGTGCGCGGCGTGATGGCGGCCGCGAGGGCGCGCAAGTCGGGGCGAAAACCGCCGGACGCAGGCGCCGCAACGCGCACCAGCTGCGCGCCCGACGCTCGGATGGTCGCCGGATAGCTCGGATACAACGGCTCCAGTGCGAGCACCTCATCGCCCGGTCCGGCTACGCATAGCGAGGCGGCGAACAGCGCGTTCTGAGCGCCGGAGAGGAACACGACATTGTCCGCGCCGACCGCTTGACCCGTGCGGCGCTGATGCGCCTGCGCAATTGCTTGGCGCAGCGCCGGGCGTCCCGCCGCGGGTGTATAGCGGACATCGCCGGCGCGCAGCGTTTCGATCGCGCGCTCGAGCACAGGCGCCGGCATCTCCAATTCCGGATCGCCGATGCTGAGCACGATCACGTCCTCGCCGCGCAGTTGCGCCTCGCGCGCCCGGCCGTGGATGGTCCACGCCGCGGCGCTGTCGCCCGCGATTCGATCCACCAGCGGAGAATATTTCATGACATACTTTACTATGCCGTTTACTCCCGATCACTCGCTTCGCTGCCGCAGAGATTTTCCGGCGCTCGCGCGCACCCCGCTTGGATTGAAGCTTGCGTATCTCGACGGACCTGGCGGCAGTCAAGTCCCGCAGACGGTGATCGACCGGCTCGGCGATTTCTACGGCGCCTGCAACGTCAATACGCACGGCAATTTCTGGCCCTCCCAGGAAGTCGACCGGCGCATGGCCGCGGCGCGCGCAACGCTAGCCGCGTTTCTCGGCGCAGAAAGCGCGAGCTGCATTTCATTCGGTCAAAACATGACCACGCTCAACTACGCGCTGAGCGCCGCAATTGGCGGCACGCTCGCGCCCGGCGACGAAGTGCTCATCACGCAGCTCGACCACGAGGCCAATCGCGGGCCCTGGCTGCGGCTGCAAGAGCGCGGCGTGATCGTGCAGGAAGTCCGCCTGCTGCCCGCCGGCGTACTGGACCTGGACGACCTGGCCGCCAAGATCACGGCGCGCACCAAGGTATTTGCGCTCGGCGCGTCGTCCAATGCCCTGGGCACGGTCAACGACATGCGGCTGGCGCGCCGTCTGACCGATGAGGTTGGCGCGCTGCTGGTGATCGACGCGGTTCACTATGCGCCGCATTTCTCTTTGGACGTAAAGAGCCTCGGCATGGATTTCCTCTTGTGCTCGGGCTACAAGTTCTACGGGCCGCACGTCGGGGTGCTGTATTCGCGCCCGGGGGCGCTCGATCGACTGCCTACCGAGCGCTTGAGCGTGCAAGATCCTGCAGCCCCCTACCGCATCGAGACCGGGACCTTGAACCATGCAGCCATCGACGCGCTGGGCGCGGCGGTCGAATACCTCGCTTCCTGGGGTGAAGGCGCGAATCTGCGGGAACGCTTGGTGGATGCCATGACCGGCATCGCCTCATACGAGCACGGGCTGGCGAAGTTCTACCACGATTCGGTGCGCCAGATACGCGGGGTGCAGGTGTGGGGGCCGGACTTCAGCCAGCGCTCGCGCGCGCCAACCGTTTCGATCACCTTAGGACAGGCAAGCGCGGCGCAAGCGAGCAGCAGCCTGGGGAAGGAAGGCATTTGCGTCTGGGACGGGCACTTTTATGCGGCTCGAGCCGTGCAGGTGTTGGGCTTGAAAGATCGCGGCGGTTTGCTGCGGACCGGCGTATCGATGTACAGCTCGCGCGAAGACATTGAGCGGCTTTTGGCGGGCATCGCCAAGCTTGCCTAGCTGCTGCCAGGCTGCTTCCTGGCTGCTGTCTAGCTGCTTGCCACGAGGTGCGGGCACCCCCCGCCGGGGGCCGCCGCAGCAGGCCGGCGGCAAGCACCGTGCCAGAGAATCCGGCACCTACGATTACCACGGTTTTACGCATACTTGGAAATTCTACCAAGCGAAAACGGCTAGAAGGCCGTGCGGCCGGGGTATTCTTCGGCTAACATTTACCCGGATTCGTGGTCAAATAGCATAATTCATAAGAGCGAGGTGCAACGATGCAACTCAGCAAATTCAGCTATTACTCCGATTTCGTGGTTTACCCGATCACGGTGGTCGCGCTCACTGCCGTCAATTTCAGGCAGTTTACTTGGCATGGCAGCCGGGAATGGCTCGCTGCGTGCGCGGCGGGCCTGGTTCTCTGGACATTTTTGGAATACGTGCTGCACCGGATCGCTCTGCATCGCATGCCGGTGTTCTCGCCCATGCACAGCCTGCATCACGGCGAACCGCTCGCCTTCATCGGCACACCGTCGTGGGTGAGTGTAACCGTCTGGCTCAGCGTGATTCTGCTGCCCGCTTGGTGGTGGGTCGGTTTCAATATCGCGAACGGACTGACGGTGGGCGTGATGACCGGGTATTGGTGGTACGGCTATGTGCATCATGTGATTCACCACCACGCACGCAAATCCTCGTCGGCCTACTTCGGCGGCCTGCGAGCCTGGCACATGCGCCATCATCATTCGCCCAAGCGCGGCAATTTCGGCGTCACCACGCACATCTGGGACCGCGTGTTCGGCACCGCCATCTCCGCCCAGAACAAGATCATCATCACGCCGTGAACGCCCAACTCAGTGCAACGAACCCGATGCGCACCGACGGATTCGAATTCGTCGAGTACGCCGCGCCCGATCCCGAACAGCTGCGCCGGCTGTTCGAGGGCATGGGCTTGCCCGCGGTCGCGCGCCACCGCTCCAAGAACGTGACGCTGCACAATCAGGGCGACGTCAATTTCATCATCAACGCGGAGCACGACAGCTTTGCGCAGAGATTCGCGCGCGCTCACGGGCCGTGCGCCTGCGCCATGGCGTTTCGCGTCGCCGACGCGCGCCTGGCATTCGCGCGCGCGCTGGATCTGGGCGCCAAACCCGGGCCGGTCACCGCGGGTCCCATGGAACTCAACATCCCGTCGATCGAGGGAATCGGCGGCAGCCTGATCTACCTGGTCGATCGCTATGGCGAGCGCACGATTTACGATGTCGACTTCATACCCGTCATCGACACCGAGCCGCATGCTACCGCCGGCTTGCTGCGCATCGATCATCTCACGCACAACGTCAGGCGCGGCAACATGAACGTCTGGGCCGGTTTCTACGAGAAGTTGTTCAACTTCCGGGAAATTCGCTACTTCAGCATCGAAGGCAAGGAGACCGGTTTGTTCTCCCGCGCGCTCACCTCGCCTTGCGGCAAGATTCGCATTCCGATCAATGAGAGCCAGGACGACAAGAGTCAGATCGAAGAATATTTGAATGAGTACAAGGGCGAAGGCATACAGCACATCGCGCTCGGGACCGATGATATTTACAAGACCGTTGATGCGCTGCGCGCGCGCGGCGTTGAATTCCAGGAGACGCCCGCGACCTATTACGAAGGAGTCGATGCCCGCGTGAGCGGTCATCGTGAATCCGTGCCCGAACTCGAGCGCCGCGGGATACTGATCGACGGCAGCGACAAGAACGGCATCCTTTTGCAGATTTTCACCAAGAACGCGATCGGCCCGATCTTTTTTGAAATCATTCAGCGCAAGGGCAACGACGGTTTTGGCGAAGGGAATTTCCAGGCTCTGTTTGAATCCATCGAGCTCGATCAAAAGCGCCGCGGCGTTTTGTAGGCGTGGCCGCCCTGGTAGGGGGCGTTGAACTTCGCCTGGACGCCCATATCTAACTCAGCAGGGTCAATTGGACCCGTTGGGGGCTTACCATGCGGAAATTAGTTCTCACCGCTGCTGCGCTCAGCATAGGCGCGACCTTCGCCTTAGGGTCGCCGAGTTTTGCGCAAGCTGCTGATCCGACAGTGAATCAAATCTATCAGGCCGCCGCCTCCGGTCATCTCGACCAGGCGCAGCAAATGATGACGTCAGGTGCTCGCCGATCATCCCACGAGCGCGAAAGCCCACTATGTGCAAGCGGAACTGTACGCCAAGGAGGGCAAGAATGCGCTCGCCCGCTCCGAGTTGGGCACGGCCGAGCGGCTGAATCCGGGTCTGACCTCTTTTAGTCCGCGTTCCGTCCAAGAACTGAAGTCGCAGCTGGGTTTGACCCCGCGCTCGACGAGCCCTCAGATCGTCTCGCTCCCCGCCCGCTCGGCACCGCATTTCCCCTGGGGCGGGTTGATTCTGGGTCTCATCGTTATCGGCGTTGCTGATGATGCTGTTTCGGCGCCGCACGCCCTATAACCAGTATCCCGTCGCCGGCGGCCCCGGCGTCGGCGGTGCACCGAGCGGCTACGGGCCTGGTTACGGCCCCGGCTATGGCCCGGCACCCATGGGCGGCGGCATCGGTTCCGGCATCGCCGGAGGCCTGGCTTCCGGGCTCGCGGTGGGTGCCGGTGTAGTCGCCGGTGAAGAACTCGCGCATCACTTCCTGGACGGCGGCCGCCCGCGGCGGCGTCATTCCATCGGCGGACGCTGCGGAACCCGGCTATAGCAATAGCGACATGGGCGGCAATGACTTCGGCGCCAATGATCCTGGGTCCTGGGATGACGGCGGCGGGGGTGGCGACTTCGGCGGGGGCGGCGGAGACGACTGGACCTAGCCGCGCCGGCCTTCAAGATCCCCCATTCGGGCGCCTCATAAGGCGCCCTTTTTATGGATGGCGCGACACCGCAGCGGCGACTGCGTCGTGCAATGCCTTCATGCCGAAGGAAATATCCTGCACCGCGCCGTTGAGAAAGAAAGCCGGCGTGGCGCGAATATGGCTCAGACGGCCGCTCGCGATGTCCTCGCGGACTTTTTGCAGGTAAATGTGATCGTCCATTTCCGCCTTATAGCGCGCCATGTCCAGGTTCAATTCCTTCGCATAGTTCAAGCAGATCCGCCGCCTTCAGATGCGCCTGATTGCGGAACAACAGATCGTACATCGGCCAAAATTTGCCCTGGCCGGCGGCCGCCTCGGCGGCTTCGGCCGCGAGCAGCGCATGCGGGTGCGCCTCCTCCAAGGGGAAATTGCGGAATATGAAACGCACTCGGTTGGGAAAGCGATCCATCAGGAGCGTCGGCGTGGCGGCCGCAACCTTGCAGCTCGGACACTCGAAGTCTCCATACTCGACCACAACCACCCGCGCATGCTCCGGCCCTTGAGAGTGATCGGTGGGTTCGGGAGGAACCGCCAAGGTGACCGGATGCGTTGGATTCATTACTGCACTTCCTCTGATACTACTTGGCGCTCGCGCGATGCAACGGCATCTCGATCGGCCGTATCGTCGTTTTGATCACGCTCGACCTGCGCAATAACTGCAATTCGCACTCCCGGCCGATCAAACCGGCATCGAGGGTGCGCTGCAGGCCGTCGATTCCATTGATGCGCACGCCGTCGAGCGCGACCATGCGATCCCCGGTCTGCACACCCGCGAGGGCAGCGGGGCTGCCCGCAACGATTTCGGCCACATGCACCGCCGTGTTTCCCGGCAGGCTGAAATGCCGCACCACCCGCGTCGCGATCGGCACGGTGGCGCCCGACACCCCGATGTACGCACGACGCACCCTACCATGCGCAAACATCTGGCTTATGACCCATTTTGCCGTATTGATTCCCGTGGCAAAACAAATCGACTGCGCTTGCGGGATCATCGCGGTATTGACGCCGATGACCCGCCCCTGCGAGTCGACCAGCGGACCGCCGGAATTGCCGGGATTGAGCGCAGCGTCGGTCTGAATGACATCGTGCATGAGCCTGCCGGATTTTGCTCGCAAGGTGCGGCCCAGCGCCGATACGACGCCCGGTCGTGACCGTCTTCGAATAGCCGAGTGGATTGCCGATGGCAATGGCAACCTGACCCACTTTCAGACTGCGACGAATCGCCGAATTCCGCATAGGGCAGCGCGCTGGGATGACCGATGCGCAGCACCGCCAAATCCGAATCCGGATCGTTGCCCACGAGATCGGCATGAAACCGCGTATCGTCATTGAGGCGCACCGCGATTTCTTCCGACCCGTCCACGACATGACTGTTGGTGAGCAGGTAACCATCGGGCGTGAAGAGAAAACCCGAGCCGCTGGCCTGCTCAGCGCGCCGCCCGCGTGCCCCGGCGCGGGCCGGACCCGCCGCCTCGATGAAGGTCACCGCGGGCGCCACCCGCTCGAGCGCGCCGATCACCGCGCCGGAGTAGGCGTCGAGCAGGGGCGCATCATCGACTTCGGGTGTACCGCCCCCCGCTGCCATGGCACCGTCGTTTGCAGCCCATTGCGGCCTCAGCATGCTCAACTCAAGATAATTTTGGGCTGCGCGGAAAGCCCTTCCACGATGAGTTTGTTCACGCGCCGCACGAAGCTCGCCGGATCGTCCAATTCGCCGCCCTCGGCGAGCATCGCCTGGTCATAGAGCACGTGCGCCAAATCAGCGAAGGACGCCTCGTCCTGCGTATCTTTGAGCCGCTCGACCAGCGGGTGCTTGGGATTCAATTCCAGGATCGGCAGCGCTGCAAAAGGATTGCTTTGTCCGGCCTGTTTTAGAATTCGTCCCATTCGCAAGCTCAGGCCGAACTCGCCCGCGACCAATACCGCGGGTGAATCGGTGAGCCGCGCTGACACTTGTGCCTTGGCGATCTTGCCCGCCAGCGCCTTCGCGAGCCGCTCGAGGGTGTCCTTGAAGGCGCTTTCCGCAGCCGCCTTTTCCGGCGTTTCGATGGCCGAGGCCACGTCGGCGGCCGCGCTCGCGACATTTGCGAGCGTCTTGCCCTCGAACTCGTGCAAATGACCCGCCACCCACTCATCGATGCGGTCCGTCAGCAGCAGAACTTCCATGCCCTTGGCGCGGAATCCCTCGAGGTGCGGGCTGTTGCGCGCTGCGGCCAAGGTATCGGCGGTAAGATAATAAATCGCCTTTTGATCCGGCTTCATCCGCGACACATAGGCATCGAGCGTGACCGTCGGCGCATCGCCGCTCTCGGCGGTCGAATGAAAGCGCAGCAGTTTCGCGATCCGGATCTTGTTGGCCGGATCATCGATGATGCCTTCCTTCAAGACCGCGCCGAAGGTTTTCCAGAATTCCGCGTATTCCGCAGGCTTGTTCGCCGCCAGATCCTCGAGCAGATCCAGCGTGCGCTTGATCAGAGCCGCTTTTATCTTCTCCACCGTGCGGTTGTTTTGCAGCAGCTCGCGCGACACGTTCAACGGCAGATCGGACGAATCCACCAATCCGCGCATGAATCTCAAGTACGGCGGCAACAGCTCCGCCGCCTTGTCCATGATGAAGACGCGCTTGACGTAGAGCTGAATGCCGCCCTTCTGCTCGCGGTCGTACAAATCGAACGGCGCGTGCTTCGGCAGGTACAGCAGCGAGGTGTATTCGATATTCCCCTCGACCTTGTTGTGCGCCCAAACGCGTGCGTCCTCGGCATCGTGAGCGATATGCTTATAGAACGCCTGGTAGTCCTCGTCCTTCAGCTCGGATTTCGGCCGCGTCCAAAAAGCCTTCGCCTGATTGAGCGTCTCTTGCGTCTCGCCGCTCTTGAGGACGATCGGGATGCTCAAATGATCGGAATACTTGCGCACCAATTGGCGCAGACGCGCCGCCTCCAGGAACTCCTTGTCCTCTTCGCGCAGATGCAAAATGACTTCGGTGCCGCGGTCGGTCTTGTCGGCGGCTTGAACCTCGTATTGGCCCTCGCCGTCGGACTCCCATCGCACCGCCGGAAAATCGCCGCGCTTGGTGAGCACCGTGACCTTGTCGGCCACGATGAACGCGGAATAAAAGCCGACGCCGAATTGGCCGATCAGTTGCGCGTCCTTGGCCGAATCGCCGCTCAAAGTCTCCAGGAATTTCTTGGTGCCGGAGCGCGCAATGGTGCCGAGATTGTCGATGATTTCCGCCTCGCTCATGCCGATGCCGTTGTCCTTGATGCTGAGGGTGCCGGCGTTCGTGTCCGGGGTCAGCGTGATCGACAGCGCATCGCCGCCCAGAAGCTCAGGCTTGGCAATCGCCTCGAAGCGCAGCTTCTCGCAGGCATCGGAGGCGTTGGAGATCAGCTCGCGCAGGAAAATCTCCTTGTGCGAGTACAGCGAATGAATCACCAAGCGCAACACCTGCTTGGTTTCGGCCTGGAACTCCTTGATTTGCGCCTTCGGTGCGGACGCGGGCTCTGTCTCTGTGGTCATGGCCTTGGCTTTTCAGGGTTGGTAGGCACAAGGTGGGGTCGCCGGCCGTTTCTTCAAGCTAGAATCCGGCATGGGAAAGAACGGCACCCTCAAGGCGGTTTGGGCAGCCCTTGCCGGCAACCTGCTCGTGACAACGGCAAAGTTCATTGCCGCCGCGCTGACCGGTTCGGCAGCCATGCTGAGCGAGGCGGTGCATTCGCTGGTCGACACCATCAACGAGCTCCTGCTGCTGTACGGCATCGCCCGTTCCAGCCGCCCCGCGGATCGGCAACACCCGTTGGGCTATGCCCGGGAGCTGTATTTTTGGAGCTTTGTGGTGGCATTGCTGATCTTCTCGGTGGGCGCCGGCGTCTCGGCCTACCAGGGTATCCAGCGGCTGCTGCAGCCGCAAGCCATCGCCAGGCCGCTGGTCATTTACCTGGTACTGGCGGCGTCCTTGCTGTTCGAAGGCGGCTCCTGGCTGGTTGGAGCGCGAGCATTCAGGCAGTCCAAGCGCAATTTGGGTTGGTGGCAGGCGTTCCGCCAATCCAAGGACCCGCCGGCATTCATCGTGGTCTTCGAGGATTCGGCCGCACTGCTGGGGATTCTGGTCGCGGCGGCCGGTACGACCGCGGCGATCCTGACGGCCGATAGCCGGTGGGATGGCATTGCATCGCTGTTGATTGCCGTGATCCTGGCCGGTGTCGCTGCGCTGTTGGCTCAAGAGTCGAAGGCGCTGCTCATCGGCGAGCGCGCCGACCCGCTGCTGAGCGATGCCGTCATTCGCATTGCCGCAGGCATGCCCGGCGTGTGCAACGCCAACAGCATCGCCACGGTGCATCTCGGGCCGAACAGCATCGTGGTCTATTTGAGTCTCGATTTTTTCGACTATATGCGGGCGCCGGATATCGAGCGCGCCGTGGTCGATCTGGAGCGGCAGATCCGCGACACGCATCCGGAAGTGTCCGCGGTTTTCGTCAAGCCGCAAAGCGTGCAAGTCGCCACGGACAGCCAAAGCGCAACGCTCATGTCGCCCGACTTCGTGCTGCGCGAGGACGTGCTGACCGGCGGCTAGCCGAACAGTTGCGGATCGATCGGCAGACTGCGAATCCTCACGCCGGAGGCCGCGAACAGAGCATTGCACAGGGCCGGCAAAACCGGCGGCAATGCCGGCTCGCCCAATCCGGTGGGTGCATGTTCGGTCTTGAGAAAATGCACCTCGACCGGGGGCGCTTGATCCATGCGCAGCAGTGGAAAATCGTTGAAATTGCTTTGCACCACCCTGCCGTTCTCGAGCGAAATGGCCTGGCCCAGAGCCTCGCCGATGCCGTCCAGCGCGGCGCCCTGCACCTGATTTTCCGCGCCGGTAGGATTGATGATCGGGCTGCCGACGTCGCTCGCCACCCAGACCTTGTCGACCGTGATCTTGCCGCCCGCGCTCGCCGTCGCGTGCACCACTTCAGCGAAGTATCCCAGATGGCTGTAATAGAACGCCACGCCCATGCCCGAGCCTTTGGCAGGTTTGCGCCGGCCCCAACCGGACTTATCGCGGACCAGGCTCAGCACATCGATCATGCGGCCGGAGTCGAACGCGCCGACGAGACGGCGCTCGCCCAGCAGGTCGATCCGATATTGCAGAGGATCCTGGCCTGCGGCATGCGCAAGCTCATCGATGAAGGATTGAAATGCGAAGGCCAGCCCGTTGCTGCCCGGTGCGCGCAAGGGCCCCGTTGGTATCGAGAGCGGCATGAAAGAAATCCCCAGGTTCACATGAGGGACGAACTTCGCGGGAAATTCGCCGGCCCCCATGCCCGCGCCCGACGCCGCCTTGCCGTTCTCGCCGAAGGAAACGAAATGATCGCTGAATGCCTGTAGTTTGCCGGCGGCATCCAGGCCGGCCTTGAAGAAGTGAAACCCCGCGGGGCGGTAGAAATCATGCTGCATATCGTCTTGGCGATTCCACAAAAGCTTGACGGGCGCGCCGGCCTGCTTCGAAATCCAAGCCGCCTCGACCATGTAATCGTTCATCAAGCGCCGCCCGAAGCCGCCGCCGCAGCGAGTCATGTGGATGGTGATATCAGCTTCCGCCACGCCCAGCGTCTTCGCCACGATTTTTCGCCCCGCATCCGGATTTTGCGTCGGCGCCCAGATTTCCAGCTTGCCGTCGTGGAAGTGCGCCGTGCAATTCTGCGGCTCCAGCGTCGCGTGCGAAAGGAAAGGATAGCTGTACGCCGCCTCCAGTTTCAGCGCCGACGCGCCGAGCGCTGCAGCCACATCGCCGTCGGTTAGAAGTTGCAGGCCTGGCGGCTGCGTTGCAAGTTCTGCGGCTTGCTTGGCAATTCCCGCGCTGCTGTGCGCGGCGGCCGCTCCTTCCTCCCAGACGATCTTGAGCTTCTCACGTGCCTCATTGACCAACCACCAGCTCGTGCCGACGATGGCAACGCCGCCGGCGAGGCCGTTGAATACCTTCCCGCCGCTCACGATGAAGGCATCACGTACACCGGCTTGCGCCTTGACCGCATCGAGATCGGCGCTGACCACCGTGCCGCCGAACACCGGCGACTTTACGAATACGGCGTGCAGCATGCCCGGCACCTCGACGTCGATGCCGAACAGCGGTTTGCCCGTGACCACCAAGGGGCTGTCCACCCCCGGCTGCGATTTGCCGATGATTTTGAAATCCTTCGGATTTTTGAGCGCCACTTGCGCAAGATCCGGCGCCGGCAGCAGCGCGGCTTTGGACGCCAATTGCCCGTAGCTCAAGCGCCGCCTGGTCGGCGCATGAATGACCTTGCCGGATTCGGTGTCGCATTCCGTGGCAGGCACGGCCCAGCTCTGCGCAGCGGCGCTCACGAGCATCTGGCGCGCGGCCGCGCCGACTTGCCGCAGCGGCTCCCAATTCAACGGCGTCGCGCGGCTGCCGCCGGCGAATTGCAAGCCGTAGCGCGCGGGGTCGCTGAGCGCCTGTTCAATGCGGACGCTGGCCCAATCCACGTCCAGTTCTTCCGCAATCAACATGGGCAGCATGGTCTTGATGCCCTGTCCGATTTCAGGATTTTTGGACACAATGGTGACGGTGCCGTCGCTGGATATCTGCACGAAGGCGTTGAGTGTGCTCGCGGCATGCGGAGAATCGGCGTGAGCGTGCAGCATCCCCGGCAGCGAAAAATCCAGCAGCAGGCCGCCGCCGACCGCGACGCTTGCGCGTAGAAAGGCACGGCGCGATTCGCCGCTCACTCGAGCTGCGCCTTTGACCGGCATCATGCGAACTTATCCCGGCTGTCGGCGTCGGGGATGCCCGCCGCCTGTTTGATCGCGGCGCGGATGCGCGCATAAGTGGCGCAGCGGCACAGGTTGCCGGACATGGCCTTGTCGATATCCATATCGCTGGGCCGCGGATTCTTCGTCAACAACGCGCTGGCGGACATGATTTGGCCCGCCTGACAATAGCCGCACTGGACCACGTCGACTGCCAGCCAGGCGTTCTGCACCGACCTGCCCAGCGCGGTGGCGGCCATCCCTTCGATGGTGGTGATGGCGGCGGAACCGAGCGACGATACCGGCGTGACGCAGGAGCGGATGGGAGCTCCGTTCGAATGCACGGTACAGGCGCCGCAAAAGCTTTTGCCGCAGCCAAATTTGGTGCCCTTCAGGTCGAGCAAATCTCGCAGCACCCACAGCAAAGGCATCTTGGGGTCCGCCTCGACCTGGCGGGCCTTTCCGTTGATCCGAAGCGTGTATTGCACGGCAACACCCTCGAGTGAACTCCGAGCTCGAGTTTACCCGCTGCGAGCCTGCCGGTGTGCGCCGCGGTTCGCGAGCGTGGACGGCTTGAAAATCGCTTCAGGGCCAGTCGGCGCGCGGATCGAATTTGAAGTCGCGTTTCATGCGTTCGTACGCCGCCTTTTCGGCGGCGCTGTGCGCAGTCGGCGTCACCAATCTGATGGTGACGATTTGGTCCCCGGCCGGCCTGCCCGGAAGTCCGCGGGCGCGCAATCTAAGCTTCTGGCCGGACTGGGCTCCCGCGGGCACGGTCAGTTCCACGGTCCCTCCCAAGGTGGGTACTGCGACCTTTGCACCCAATGCCGCCTCCCACGGGGCCAGAGGCAATTCGACCTGGACGTCCTTGCCGGCCACATCATAGAGTGGGTGCGTGAGCAAGCGAATTCGAAAAATCAGCGATCCGCGGCCGCCGATTCCGGGGATGCGAAGCGGCTGACCGTCGGTGACCCCGGGAGGAATTTGCACATCAACCTGGCGCTGGCGACCGTGCTCGGTGAGCGCGACGCGCCGCTTGGTGCCGGCATATGCCTCTTCGACGGTGACCTCCAGGTGGCCCGCTTCGGAGTCGCCATGCGCGGCGTTGCCGCCACCCATGCCCGCGCCAGCGCCGGCGCCGGCGCCCGCGCCCGCGCCGCCAAACAAGCTGGAAAAGAAGTCACTGAAACCATTGAGATCTGAGAAGCGCTGGCCGCCGGAAGCTCCAAATCGCTGCGACCAGTCAGGCGGCGGCCGAAACTGCTGCCCACTGCGAAAATCACGGCCAAGCTGGTCGTAGGCGGCACGCTTTTCGGTGTCGCGCAGCACTTCGTAAGCCTCCTGCACCTGCTTGAATTTCTCCTCGGCGTTCTTCTCCTTGCTCACATCCGGGTGAAACTTGCGTGCCAGCTTGCGGTACGCCCGCTTCACTTCGTCGGCGTCGGCGTCCCGAGCGACGCCAAGAATTTCGTAATAGTCCCGATATTGCATGCCTGACTCTAAAAGACTAATCCTATATTTTACAGAAACTTACCAAATGACTGTCCGCGTGTCGGACAATCGCGAATCCACCTCTTCGGGCCATTCGAACACTCTAGCTTGAAATTGACTCTGCAACGTCCCGACCATAACTTAAAGCCGCGTTACCATATTGCGGCTCTTTCCCCGAACTTAAGCCCCATGAAGCGCATTTTTCTATTCGTCCTGACCAACCTCGCGGTGCTGGCGCTGCTCAGCGTGGTGCTGTTCATCGTCGAGAATGTCTTCGGCGTACATTTGATGCAAGGCGGCACGGGCGGCTTGCTGGTGTTCGCGGCCATTTTCGGCTTCGGCGGATCTCTCATTTCGCTGGCCCTCTCCAAGTGGACCGCCAAGCGCATGATGGGGGTACGCATCATCGAAACTCCCGAGTCCGAACTGGAGCGCTGGCTGGTTGGCGCAGTCAGGCGGCTGGCCGACCAAGTCCATTTGGGAATGCCGGAAGTGGGTATTTTCGATGCCGAGGAAATGAACGCCTTTGCGACCGGCGCGCGCCGCAATGCGGCGCTGGTGGCGGTGAGCAGCGGATTGCTGCGCAACATGTCGCGCACGCAGGTCGAGGCGGTACTGGGTCACGAAATCACTCACGTGGCAAACGGTGATATGGTTACCCTCGCGCTTTTGCAAGGTGTGCTAAATACATTCGTGATTTTTCTCGCGCGCATCATCGGCGGCATCGTCGACCGGGCAATTCTGCGCAGCGACCGGCAGGAGTCGGGTATCGGTTTTTTCCTGACCACGATGTTGGCGCAGTTCGTGTTGGGCATTCTCGCGAGCGTGATCGTTTGCTGGTATTCGCGGCGGCGCGAATTCCGGGCGGATCGGGGCGGCGCGGATTTGACGGGCACCGGCAATATGATCGATGCGTTGCAAATGCTCAAGCGCAGTCAGGGAGAGCCGATGCCGCAGCAATTGCAGGCTTTCGGCATCAATACGGGCCGCTCGGATGGAATCATGCGGCTATTTATGAGCCATCCGCCGTTGGACGAGCGGATCGCGGCACTGAAGACTTAAGGTTATCCATGACGCCAGAAAATGAAATCGTGATCGAATCCCCGGCCGCCGTTCGCGTCGGGAATGAGCTGTCGCGCTGGTTCGGCAACAGCGACTTCGCAACCCGTGCCCGCGAACCGGCGCAGAAGGAAGCCGGCAGGCGCATCGATTGGACCAGGGTCTTGCCCTTTCTTCTCATGCATGCCGCATGCCTCGCGGTGATTTGGGTCGGCTTCAGCTGGGCTGCCTTGGCGGTGACGGCCGCGCTCTATGTGGTGCGCATGTTCGCGATCACCGGCTTCTACCATCGCTATTTTTCACATCGCACTTTCAAGACTTCGCGCGTTGGACAATTCATTTTCGGCATGTTGGGCGCCTCGGCGGTGCAGCGCGGCCCGATCTGGTGGGCGGCTCACCACCGCCACCATCACGTCTACTCGGACAAGCCTGAAGATGTGCACTCGCCGGTGCAGCACGGCTTTTTCTGGAGCCACATGGGCTGGTTCATGTCCCATAAGCACTTCGCCGCGGATTTATCGCGGGTGAAGGATTTGCTCAAGTATCCGGAACTGCGCTTCCTGGACCGCTTCGACGTGGTGGTTCCGACGGCTTTGGGCATTGGCGTTTTTCTGCTCGGCGTGCTGCTGAAGCATGTGGCGCCGGGACTGCACACCAGCGGCTGGCAGATGCTGGTCTGGGGCTTCTTCATCTCCACCGTGCTGGTCTATCACGGCACTTACACCATCAATTCGCTTTCGCATGTGTTCGGCCGCCAGCGCTACCAGACCGGCGACGCGAGCCGCAACAATCCCTGGCTGGCCATCATTACTTTGGGCGAAGGCTGGCACAACAATCACCATCATTATCCCGCCTCGGTCCGCCAGGGCTTTTATTGGTGGGAATTCGACGTCACCTTCTATCTGTTGAAAATCATGGCATTTTTCGGCGTAATCTGGGATTTGAAACCGGTGCCCGCCGCGATCCGCGACGGCGGCCGCAAGCGGATCTGACAACGACAATCGCTCGGGAAGGGCGCTGCGATGTACGAATGCCATTGATCATGCCTTCGCGACGCACTGCCGCCGGCGCCGTCCATGCCGCGCCCGCCTAGTTCCGCGACGCTTGCGGAACTGAAGGACGCGGTGGGTCCCGGCAACGCCTTGGACTCGCACGGCGATCTCGCCCCCTACCTCACCGACTTTCGGCACCTCTATCGGGGCGCCACGCCCCTGGTGCTGCGGCCCGGCAGCGTCGCTGAGGTGGCTAGAATCTTGGCAATTTGCAGTCGCCAAGAAGTCGCGGTGGTCCCGCACGGCGGCAATACCAGCTATTGCGGCGGCGCGACGCCGGATGAAAGCGGTTCGCAGATCGTCGTCTCCCTGCAGCGCTTGAACCGCGTGCGCCAGGTGGATGCCGCCAATTATTCGATGATCGTGGAAGTCGGCTGCACGCTGGCCGGCGCGCAGTCGGCGGCGCGCGAAGCGAATCGCCTGTTCCCCTTGAGCCTCGGATCGGAAGGAAGCGCACAAATCGGCGGCAACCTCTCCACCAATGCCGGCGGGACGGCGGTATTGCGCTACGGCATGATGCGCGACCTGGTGCTCGGACTGGAGGTGGTGCTGGCGGACGGCCGGGTGCTCTCGGCACTGAAGAGCCTGCGCAAGGATAATACCGGCTATGACGTGAAATCCTTGTTCATCGGTGCCGAAGGGACGCTCGGCATCATCACGGCGGCCTCGCTCAAGCTGTTCCCGGTACCGGCCGACACGGCCACGGCCCTGGTAGGCATCGACTCGCCGCGTCATGCGCTCGATCTGCTGGCGCGCCTGCGCAGCGCCGCGGGAGATCAAGTGACCTCATTCGAGTTGCTGCCGCGCATCGCGGTAGAAATGACCGTGAAGCGGGTTCCGGGAGTCGCGAACCCCTTGAGCTTCGACTGCCCTTGGTACCTGCTGATCGAACTGAGTTCACCGAACCCGAGCCAAAATTTGTCGGCGCTCCTGACCGCGGAATTGGAGGATGCGGCGGCCGCCGGCGCCGTCAAGGATGCCATGCTCGCCGTATCGCTGGCGCAGGCGCAGGCCATGTGGAAATTGCGCGAATCGGTGCCGGAGGCACAGCGGCGCCACGGGGCCAGCATCAAGCATGATGTCTCGGTTCCGGTTTCCGCAATTCCTGAACTCATCGACAAGGGCGGCGCGCTCGCGCGCGCACTGGCTCCCGAAGGCGACGTGGTTTCCTACGGGCACGCCGGCGACGGCAACCTGCATTTCAATTTGAGTCAAAAGCCCGGCGCCGACACGCAGCAGTTTCTCGGCAGAGCTCACACGCTGGAAGCGGCGATGTTCGATCTGGTCGAAAGCCTGGGCGGCAGCATCAGCGCCGAACACGGCATTGGACGCCTCAAGGCCGCGGAGTTCGCACGCCGCGCCGATCCGGTGGAGCTTGCGGTCATGCACGCGCTCAAAAAGGCGCTCGATCCGCAGGGTATCCTGAATCCCGGCAAGGTGTTATGCGCAAGCTGACGCTGCCGGTCCGCACGGCACGCTTGAATCTGCGCGAGTTCGCGGCAACGGACTTCGCCGCGGTGCACGCCTACTCGTCGGATCCACGCGTCACACGCTATCTTTTTTTCGGTCCGCGCGACGAAGAGAGCACGGCGGAATATCTGGAAGAGCTGCTGGCCTCGCAGCGCGAGCATCCGCGCACGCGCTTCGAGCTGGCGGTGGAAGAGAGCGCCTGCGGAAATCTGATCGGGGCGTGCGATCTGTCCTTGATCGAGAGCAACGTCGTGGATTTGGGCTATATGCTCGCCGCCGAGCAGTGGGGCAAAGGATACGCGACCGAAATTGCCCTGGCGCTGGTGGATGCGGCGTTTTTCGATCTGCGGGCGCAACGGGTGATTTCCACGGTCGATGTGAACAATGCCGCGTCGATCCGCGTGCTGGAGAAAATCGGCATGCGCTGGGAGGCGGTGTATCGCAAGCACCGGCGCGCCAAGAATCGCTGGTGGGACTGCCACCTGTTCACCCTGCCGCGCGAAGTATGGGAGACTTCGGCCGGCTGCAGCGCCAACCGCCCGGAGCCTGTTTGAGCATCCGGCGCGCCCGCTAACGTTCGGCTTCGTCCTCCGCCGCCTGCCGGCGCGCGCGATCCGCGGAGCGCTTCAGCACCTCCTCGCTCGGCATTCCGGTATTGCGGGTGCTGCGCAGGGCCAGCATTCCGCCGATCAATACCGCGGCAACGACCAGGATGACAATGACGGTTTTGAACACGTACGGCGCTCCTAGGACATCACTCTGATCAGGCCTTCCTGCGCGACGCTGGCCACCAGGCGCCCGTCGCGCGCAAATATGCTGCCGCGAGTGAAGCCGCGGGCGCCCGACGCACTCGGACTGTCCATGGCGTACAGCAGCCAGTCGTCGACCCGCAGGCTGCGATGAAACCACATCGCGTGATCGATGCTGGCGATCACCAACTGATCGCGGGCCATGGAAAGCGCATGCGGCTTGAGCGCCGTGTCGAGCAGCTGGAAGTCGGACGCATAGGCCAGCAGGCAGCGATGCAGCGCCTCGTCGTCGGGCAGCTTGTCGACCGCGCGAATCCATACGTACTTGAATGGAGGCCGCTTTTCCGGCCGTGTGAAATTGGGAATTTCGGTGGGTTTGAATTCGAACGGACGCTTCTGATCCAAAATTTTCAGCAGGGTCGGCGACAGGCCTTGCAGCGAAGCACGGTACTGCGCAAAGTCCGGCAGGCTTTCCGGCGTCGGCACATCCGGCATCGGAAACTGATGATCCAGCCCCGCCTCGGGAATTTGGAACGAGGCGGACATATTGAATATCTGCTGCCCGTTCTGAATCGCGACCACGCGCCGCATGGCAAAATGCTTGCCGTCCCACGCGCGGTCGACCTCGTAAACGATCGGCAGATTGAAATCCCCGCGGCGCAAGAAATAGGCGTGCAGCGAATGCACTTGACGATTTTCCACGGTCGCGGTCGCAGCCACCAACGCCTGGCCCAGCACCTGTCCGCCGAACACTTGCGGACTGCCGATGTCGCGGCTCTGGCCGCGAAACAAATTGATCTCCAGACGCTCGAGCGTCATGACCTTGATCAAGTCTTCCAGCAGCTGATTCATCGATTCACCCGCGCCTAGTCCGCGCCGGCCACGCCCAATCTCTTCTGCATGATCGGGCTGGTGGTGGTGTATTGCAAAAACTGGCGCTTCTCGGGAAACAGGTGGTGCTGAATGGCGAACGCCGTCAGCGCAGCCTCATGAAAGCCGCTCAAAATGAGTTTTTTCTTGCCGGGATACGAATTGATGTCGCCGATGGCGAAGATTCCCGCAACGCTGGTCTGAAACTTCTCCGTGTCGACCTTGAGCGCCCGCTTTTCCATCTCCAGGCCCCACTCCGCGATCGGCCCGAGTTTCGGATGCAGCCCGAAGAATGCGAACACATGATCCACGGGTATCGTGCGCATCTCGCCGTCGGCGGTTTGCACTTCCACGCCGGTCAATTTTTCGCCGTCTTGGCGCAGGGCCACCGCGTTGCCCTGCATGAGTTGCATCTTGCCCGCCGCAACCAGGTCGCGCATGCGCGCAACCGTGGCCGGCGCGGCTCTAAAGTCCGCGCGTCGATGCACCAGCGTCAAGGAGCGCGCCTTTTCGCAGAACGCAACCGTCCAGTCCAAAGCGGAGTCCCCGCCCCCGCAAATCACCAGGTCCCGGTTGAAAAAATCGGCCGCCGATCGCACCCGGTAGTGCACCGTCTTGCCTTCGAATTGCTCGACGCCGGGGACACCCAGGCGCCGTGCCTGGAAGGAGCCGACTCCGCCGGCGATGACCACCGCCCCGGCGGTGAGACGGGTACCGGTCGAGGTGGCGACATGAAATTTGCCGTTACCCAGCACGCGCAATTCGGTCACCTCCTGGCCCAGGTGAAAGGTGGCTTTGAAGGGCTTGGCCTGTTCCAGCAATCGATCGATGAGTTCCTGTGCCCCGCAGACCGGCAACGCGGGAATGTCATAAATCGGCTTATCGGGATAAAGCTCGGTGCATTGGCCGCCGGGCTGGCCCAAGGAATCGATGATGTGAGTGCTGATCCCAAGCAGTCCGAGTTCGAATATTTGGAAAAGACCAACCGGGCCGGCGCCAATGATGACCGTTTCTACGTATTGTTCCGACATGTCAGTCCCAGATCCGTGAATCCATAAGCCAAATCGGCGCGAATTGTAACTTAATAGGCGCTTGGCGGTGGGGCGCCGGTCGCCGCCTCGAGCGGCGCCATGCAACCAGATCCGCTCATCGCGGTACTCATGTACGAGCCTGGATACTGCCAACGTGCGGCTGGCGCGGGCATGGATGCATGGCGGCGCTCAGCCGCACTTATTCAAGGTGCCAGGCACAGGCGTAGGTCATTGTTTTGCAAACGAAACGGTCAAAGCGCCGGGGAAACTGGGATGATGCACGCACAATTGGGTTCACATACGGCCGGGAGCAACGCACCGACTGCGGAGATTGCCGGCGATTCAACCCGCCCCATCCGCGCTCTAAATCGCGGACTCGAGGTCTTGACCGAACTGAACCGCCTGGAGCGGGCGGCCATCAATACCCTCGCCGCCGCCGTCAGTCTGCCGCGCACAACCACCTATCGCATTTTGGAAACGCTGCGCCTCGCCGGTTACGTCGATCGCGACGCGCACGATGACTGCTATCGTCCGACCATCATGGTGCGCGCGCTGTCGGAAGGGTTCGACGATCAGGCTTTGGTCGCGCACATCGCCAAGCCGCTGCTCGCAAACTTGGGCTCGCAAATTGTTTGGCCGGTGGCGGTAGCCACGCCGTCGGGCGCGACCATGATGATCCGCGAGACGACGGACCGTCAGAGTCCGCTCGCCCTGGAACAGTACAGCGCAGGCGTGCGCGTGCCGATGCTGGCCTCGGCCGCGGGCCGGGCGTATCTGGCGTTCTGCCCGGCACAGCAGCGCGACGCAGTGTTGGAGCAGCTGGCGCGCTCCTCGCTGCCGGAGGACCGCATGGCGCGCAACCGCATCGAGGTGGAACGGCTGTTGCACGAAACACGTACTCAGGGATTCGGCATGGCGCATCGAGCGCGGCGCGTCTCGGAGGAAACCAGCCTGGCCATCCCCGTGCGCGCCAGGGACACCATCCTCGCCACCGTTACGGTTCGCTACGCCGCGACCGCGTTGCCGCTGCGCACAGCAGTGGAGCAATTTCTGCCGAAGATGCGCGAGGTCGCCCAGAAGATCGAAGCGCAGTTCGGCTGACGCCGCCTTACTTGCGCAATACGTTGCGAACTCCGCCGGAGATGAGCGCAGTGACATCCAGCAACGCGCCGGCCAACGCCAGACCGTCCGGCGCCGCCAAATAACGCGGACGCCACACAGGATCGAATTTCTCTTTGAATTTGCGCAAGCCGCCGAAGTTGTAAAACGTTTCACCGTACCGCTGCACCATGCGTCCCAGCTTGTGCCAGGTCGGAGCCAGGGCGTGTTCTTCGAGGCCGGAGAGCGGCGCCATGCCGAGATTGAACCAGCGGAACCCCTGCGCCTTGCCCCAAAGCATGCATTCGACCAGCATATAGTCCATCACGCCTTTTGGCGCGGCGTCGTTATAGCGCATCAGATCGACCGACAACTCGTTCGATCCGCCGCGCCACAAGTTGGCGAACGCAACCACCGCCGCGTCATGCCGGACCACGGCAATATCGAAATGCGAGAGGTACTGCTCATCGAAGAACCCGAGCGAAAAGCGTTTCTCGACGGCGTTCTTGGAAGCCAGCCAGGCGTCCGATACCGCGCGCAATTCCGGCAATATCGCCGGCACATCGGCGCGCCGGACGATTTCAAAGCTCGCGCCATCGCGGTTGGCGCGGCGCTGCGCCTGGCGCAAGTCGGAGCGGGCTGCGCCCTCGAGGGAGAAGGATTCGAGCGGCACTCGAGCCTCCTCGCCCAGCTTGCTCAAGGTGAGCCCGAGGTCCACATACAGCGGCAAGCGTTCCGGCGTCACTTGATAGAAGACCGGCGAGACAGCCATGCCGTCGCACTCTTCCAGAAACTCCCAAGCCAGCTCCTCGCCGAGTTGCGCCGGCCCGATGGGGTCGCCCATGGCCACCCAGCTGCTGCCGGATGACTGAAACATGATGCATGCGGTGCGATCTTTATTGAACAGCAAATTTTTGTCGCCCAGCAGCGCGAGATTGTCCGTCGTGGTATCGCCCTTCTCGATCAGAACCGCGACGCGTTCCAGGTCCGCGCTTTTCGGGGCCGAAAAGCGCGGCGGCGCCGGCCGCAATACGCGCCACAAACCATAAGCCGCGCCGATCATCACGGCAAGCAGCGATGCACGCAGGCTGCGCGGCGCGGAGGCGTGGACGGCGAATTGCCACCACAGTTCGTTCTCATAAGGCAGATGCCGGTAGGCGAAAAGCACCAGCCATCCCGCCATCAGCAGCACCAGGAAAAAGGCCGCGATCCAGGCGGCTGAATAATGCTGCTCGATCAACGACGCCTGACGCCTGAAGCGCGAGCGTGCCGAAGCCAGCATGATCGCCACCAAAGCCAAAATGGTGGCTTCCTCGTAATCGAAGCCCTTGAGGAGCGACAACAAAATGCCGGCGCACAACAGCCAGATGGTGATCCACCACGCGGTGTACAAGCGGCGATACAGTCCATGCGCGATGATCAGCAAGCCCACGCCGACCACGCTGCCGAGCAGATGCGACAGCTCCAGCACCGAGAGGGGCACGAAGTTGCGCAGCAACGTCAACCGATTGCCCAGGCCCGGGGTCGCGCCCGAAAACAGCAGCACGGCACCGGCGAGAAACACGGCGATGGCGATCGCCTGCGGCGTCACCACGGCCAGGAATGCGCGCACGACGCGTCCCAGGCGCACCACCGGCGCGCGATGTATCCAGACCTCGTGCGCCCCCAGCAACACCAGCGCGATCGCGAATGGCGCGAAATAGTAAATGGCCCGGTAGGCGATCAACGCGCCGAGCAGCCGGTCGGTCGGCACCTCCGGCATCAGCAGCAGCAAGACGAACTCGAAAACGCCGATGCCGCCCGGAACGTTGCTGACCGCGCCCGCGGCCAGCGCAAGCAGGTAGACGCCGGCAAAGGCGAAAAAGCCGATCGCGGCTTCGCGCGGCAGCAATACGTATAGAACGCTGGTCGCGCACAGCATATCGAGGCAGCTGATGCCGATCTGCGCGAACGCGACGCGCACTTTCGGCACAGGAATCACGATTTTGCGAAACCGCAGCGGCGCATGGCGGGTCCATACCAGCCACAAATACGCGCCCACCGCCGCCAACAACAAGCCGCCGGCGGCCCGCGCCAGCCAGGCGTGAACATGCAGCACGGATCCGGACATTCCGGCATTCGACAGCAGCGACACGCCGAGCAGCAGGCTCGCGCCCAGGAAAAAAGTCAGCGTGCCAAAGGCAATGATGGTGGCGATCTGTCCGGCGCTCAGACCGAGCGCGGTATACGCACGGTAGCGCACCGCGCCGCCGCTGATTGAATTGAAGCCGACGTTGTGTCCGATGGCATAGCCCATGAAGGATATGAGCGCGACGCGCGGATAAGCGACTCGTGCGCCGGCAAAGCGCACGGCGAGCGCATCGTACAGCGTGAGACAGCCATAACCGGCGCAGGTGAAGAAAGCCGCGCGCAGCAGCTTGGTATCCGGAATGGCTCGAACGCGCGCCAGGATGTCGCTCCAGTGGTACTTGCCGAGCAAGTGGTGCAGCCAGAAAGCCACTCCCACCAACAGGGCAACGCCCAACAGAGTGCTCCAAACGGAAAGCTTCGGTGTTGTGCTTGGATGTGCCAAGCCGGGTATCGTATCAGGCCTCCATGGCAACGCAGAAAACTGCTACCGTTGCGACTTTCGAATCGATTCCAAGGGGTGATCAAACGATGAGTTCCGCCAACGAGGGCCGACAGGCAACCATGGACGCGACGCAGGTCTATCGCGAGGAAATATTTACCGATCGCAAGGTCGGCACCATTCGCAAAATGACGCCCGTCACGGCGGACGGCGCGGCGGACGCGACGCGGCCCGTGCTATTTGTAGGACAGGCGCAGGTCATGACGCCGATGGGAGCGGTGCCCATCAGTTTCGAACTGGACGCCGTCAGCTTGGCGGCTGCCGT
This sequence comes from uncultured Bacteroidales bacterium, assembly GCA_963809855.1. Taxonomy (GTDB): domain Bacteria; phylum Bacteroidota; class Bacteroidia; order Bacteroidales; family VadinHA17; genus LD21. Next base: position 215,064 of record CAWELF010000001.1, read on the forward strand.
TGAGAAATTTGGCGCCGCCGCCGAGCAGGCGGTTCAGCAAACCATGCGTGAATTGCAGGAGTTGCGCCGAGAGCAAGCCTCGTCCTTGGTCATCCCCGACGCCGCCGGCGCGGGGCTGCCCAATCCCAACGATCTGCTGCGCGGCGGCCGGCCGCGCCGTTAGGCTTGCCCGCGCGGCTACGCGCCGCTCGTACCGCTCGCCCGGTCGAGCGTTTCCCAGCGCGCGTAGGCGCTATCGAGTTCTGCGGCGAGCGCTTGCAGGCGCTGCAGCGCCTGAGTGCCTTGATCCTGATCGTGCTGGAAGACTTTTGGATCGCTGATCAGCGTCGTGAGCTGCACCTGCTCGGCTTCCAGATCCTGAATTTTGCCGGGCAGCCGCGCCAACTCTCGTTGCTCGTTGTATGAGAGCCGCCGCGCCTTGAGCGCCATGGACGGGTTCGGCGTGCCGGGCGCCGGCCTTGGCGCCGCGGCTTGCGTGGCAGCGACGGCCGCCGAGGCTTCGGCGGCGGCGGATTTTCGCTGACGCAGCCAGTCGCTGTACCCACCCACATATTCGTTGATCCGGCCGCCATCCTCGAACACCAGCGTGCTGGTTACCACATTGTCGAGAAATTCCCGGTCGTGACTGACCAGCAGCAACGTGCCCGCGTAATCCGCCACCAGTTCCTCGAGCAGCTCCAGCGTTTCGGCATCGAGATCGTTGGTCGGTTCATCCATGATCAAAAGGTTGCTCGGCTTGGCGAACAGGCGTGCCAACAGCAGGCGATTGCGCTCGCCGCCCGATAACATGCTCACCGGCGCGTTGAGCCGTTCGGGCGGAAACAGAAAATCGCGCAGGTAGCCCGACACGTGCCGCGGTTGGCCGTCGATGATGACGGTATCGCCGGCCGCCCGTGACGTTGTCGGCAACCGATGCGCCCGGATCGAGCTGCTCGCGCTGTTGATCGAAATAAGCGCGGCAGGAGCTTGGTGCCGCGCCGGATGGTTCCCGCGCTCGGCTCCAGTTCGCCCACGAGCAGCTTGATCAGCGTGGTCTTTCCGCAGCCGTTGGGGCCGATGATGCCGATGCGATCCTTGCGCAGAATGCGCGTCGAGAAATCGCGAATGAGCGGCACCGCGCCGAAGCTGTGCGTGACATGTTGCGCCTCGAACACCAGCTTGCCGGAGGGCGCCGCCTCTTGCGGACGCAACTCCACGCTGCCGATTCTCTCGCGCCGCTCACGGCGCTCGATCCTCAATTGCTTCAGGGCGCGCACCCTGCCTTCGTTGCGTGTGCGGCGCGCTTCCACGCCTTGGCGGATCCACACTTCCTCCTGGGCCAGCTTCTTGTCGAATAACGCCGCGTGTTTGGCTTCGACCTCGAGCGCCGCGCGCTTCTGCAATACATATTCGTCATAGCCGCCAGGCCAGATGCGCAGCTGGCCGCGATCGAGTTCGACGATTTTGGTGGCCACACGGCGCACGAAGGCCCGGTCATGGCTGACGAAGAACAAGGCGCCGGCATAGTCCAGCATCATATTTTCGAGCCAGGTGATGGCCTCGACGTCCAAATGATTCGTCGGCTCATCCAACAGCAACACCTCCGGCGCTGCAATGAGCGCGCGGCCGAGCATCACGCGCCGGCGCCAGCCGCCGGAAAGCGCGCTCAGCGGCGCATCGCCCGGCAGCTGCAGGCGCGAGATCACTTGATCGGCTTGCAGCTCGGCCTGCCACTCATCATCGGGCGTTGTGCGCTCGGCACCGCCCAAGACCACCTCGCGGACGTTCGCATCGCTGCCGTTCGACACTTCCTGGGCGAGGCTCGCGATCCGCGCGCCGGGCCGGACCCAGACCTCGCCGCTATCGGCTATGCGATCCCCGCAGATTACCTGCAATAGCGAGGATTTGCCCTCGCCATTGCGTCCAAGCAGACAGACGCGCTCGCCTCTGCGCAACTGCAGAACGACGTTATCCAGCAGCGGTTTCAAACCGAAACTGAGCGAGACTTTGTCGAGCCGAACAATGGGCATGGCTTAGTGTATGCGAAGTGAAATCTCGCCCTACGTCTGTAATCCTTACATTCGGCGCGCAACTGGCGGTGCAAAATGACAATTTTTCGCGGCCGGCGGCTCTTGCGGGGCGCGCAATTATGCCGCAATACTTGGCACGCGCGTTGCACTTGCTATTGTTGACAAAATGAATCGCATGAATTTCTTGAGCGATGCCTTGGATGGCTTGGGACGATGGTACGTCGCCGTGCCGCCGTTTCTCATCATCAGTTTCCTGGCCGCGCTGTTCTTCGTGACCGGAGAGGGGCAGGAGCGTCTGCGGGAGGCCGGGGAACGCGTGCAGAAGTCCGCTGCGCGCGAGCACAGCATCGATCAGCTGCAAAATTCGCATCTCCAGATCCGGCGGCGCGCAGCGCACATACCTTCTGACCGGCGATCCGCGCTACCTGGCGGCCTACAACCGCGCGGTGGCGGAAATCGAGCCGCGGCTCGAGAACCTCAGCCGGGAATATGCCGGCTCGGATTTCGCTGTTGCCGGCATCCGCGAGCTGCAGGTTCTGATCGGCAAGCGGCTCGCGGATCTCTCGATGATCCTGGCAATCCAAAAAACGCAAGGAGTGAACGCGGCTATCGCGCTGGTCAAGACCAGCGTGGGTACGGATACCGGCGCGATCATCTCGGACAACTTGGATCGGCTGCGCGACCGCGAAGGCGTTGAACATCGCGAGGCCACCGCGAATTGGGAAAGCTCCCTGGCGCTGAGCCGCTGGATCACCCTCTTGGGTACGGTCATCAACATGCTGCTGGTCGGCGTTGCGACACGGCTGGTTTATCTGGATATGCGGCGCCGCGCCGCGCTGAACGCGCAACTGCTCGATCAGAAACTCAGGCTCGAACAGGAGGTTGAAGAGCGGACCCGCGACCTGGTCGAACTGTCGACCCATTTGCAAAGCGTCTCTGAACGCGAAAAGGCGAGCCTCGCGCGGGAATTGCACGACGAGCTGGGCGGACTGCTGGTCGGCGCGCGCATGGACATTTCATGGGCCGAACAACATCTGACGATAAACGATCCCGACCTGAAGCTGCGCTTGAACCGCGTCCAGCAAAATCTGGCCGCTGGAGTGGATTTGAAGCGCCGCATCATCGAGGAATTGCGTCCCACCCTTCTGGATAACGTGGGGCTGTTCGCGGCGCTGCGATGGCAGATGAAAGAAACCTGCGCCGCCGCCGGCCTGAACTGCAGCCAGTCCTATCCCGATGAGGAACCGCGCTTCAAATCCGAGGCCTCCATTGCCTTGTTTCGCATCGCACAAGAGGCCTTCAGCAACATTCTGAAGCATTCGCGTGCCAAGTCCGCGGACATCAGCCTGGATATGGATGATGAAACGCTGCTCATGCGCATTGCCGATGACGGCATCGGCATGCCCGCGGATCGATTCATGGCGATCGGCTCGCACGGCCTGGCTTCCATGCGTCATCGGGTGCGCGCCCTGGGAGGACGCTTGGACGTGAGAAAACCCGCCGCGGGCGGCACCCTGCTCGTCGTGCAAATTCCGCTTGCGAACGCGCTTGCGCACGTCGGCGAATCCACGCCGACTTGATGGAGATTAAATTCTGATCGTGCCGTCCAAGATCGCGGCATGCAACGCGGCATCCAGCGGCACGTAGCGCTGCGCTCGCGCATCGTCGAAATACAAGGGATCGGTTACGCGGCTCGGGTCGAAGCCGGCCTGCATGAGTTCCTGCTTGCGCGGCTTGAAGGTGCCCGTGGCCTCGAGCGTCGAGAGTATCCGCAGGAACACCGGCCGCGCATAGGGCGGCAGGCGCGCGGCGACTTCGGCGCGAAATCCGGCGAGATCGAAATCGGCATTGACCACCAGAGCCGCGGTGCCCGCGCGGCCGTCTGCGCCCGGCACGCTGACTCCATACACCACACCCTCCACGACGCCGCGGCTCGCCGTCAGCGCCGTGAGCACTTCCGCAGTGGAGACGTTTTCACCTTTCCAGCGATAGGTTTCTCCCACCCGATCGACGAAGTAGTAAAACCCGCGCTCGTCGCGGCGCATCAGATCGCCGGTGCGATACCAGGCATCGCCCGCTTGGAAAACATTGCGCAATACTTTGCGGTTCGATGCTTCTGCATCCGCATAGCCTTCGAATCGGCCGGCGCGCCCGCCGCCCGCCGCGGGCATCAGCCCGACGGCCTCGCCCATTTCATTCGCCGCGCAGCGCTCGCAGAAGCCCGCGGCGTTGCGCCACGGCTCCGATTTTTCAACGTCGAATCGCAGCAGCGCCACGGGCAGCCGGTTCGCCAGGAAAGCCGGTATGCGGCCGATGGCGCCGGGCTGTCCCTCGCAGTTGTAGAGCGAAAAATTGCCTTCGGTGGAGGCGTAATACTCGAGGATTCTCGGGATTTTGAAACGCGGTTTGGAACGGCACCCAGACCTCCGGCCGCAGCCCATTGCCGCAGGCCATCCGCAGGAAGTGTTCGGTTTCGTCCGGCTGGTGCGCGCTGTTGACCAAGTAGCGGCATAGTTCGCCGATGTACTGGAACAAGGTGCAGCGCTCGTCGCGCACATCGCGCCAAAAATCCGACGCAGAAAACCGCGGGCGAATCACCACCGCGCCGCCGTTGACCAGCGTCGCAAACGTCGCGACCACGCCGCCGACGCTGTGGTACAGCGGCAGGCAATTGAACATGCGATCCGCGGGCGTCGTATCCATCATGCCGGCAAACCAATGGCTCCACTGCATGAGCCGGTAGTGGCTGACCTTGGCGGCTTTCGGCAATCCGGTCGTGCCCGAGGTATAGATGTAGAGCGCGGTGGCATCGATCGGCGGCGCTTCGCGCTCGGCAGCCGTCAGCGGCTCGCCCGACAACGCCTCGAGTTCCGGCTCGAGCGGCGCGAAATCGCGGCTCGTTCCCGCTACGCGGCACCTCATCGCCGCCGGCAGGCGCGCGCGGATCGCCGCGACGCGCGGCGCGAGATCGGCGCCGACGATCAGGTACTTGGGATCGGCGATTTCGATCGAATGCGCGAGTACCTCGCCGGCAAGCTGTGAATTGATCAGCGCAACGACCGCGCCGATCCGCGTCAATCCCAGCCAGATGGCCAGATACTCGGCGCAGTTGGACATAAGCAGCGCGACGGCATCGCCGCTTTGCAACCCGCGGCCAATGCCCCAACGCGAATATTGATTGCAGCGACACTCCCAATTGCGCGTAGCTCATCGAGGCTTGCGCGCCGAAATGAGCGCCGGCGCGGCGCCGAATTGCAAGCCCAAGCGCTCGACCAGCATGCGGCAGCGTGGTGCCGCGCTCGCCGATGTTCGCGGTCTTGGCCAGCGCGCGAAGCCAAGCGTCGCGGGCGAATTTTGCATCGACCTCGGCGGGCTGCGTCGAAATGCTCATTTAACGGTCATCTTGGGAATTGCGAACCTTACCACGACTACCCGCATCGTTCGAGATACACTGCGACATCAGCAACTTCGATAGCCAAGCATGAAGCGGGAAACAATCGCAATTCACGGAGGCTTCGACTCCGACCCCACCACCAAGGCCGTGGCGGTTCCGATTTATCAAACGGCCGCGTACTCGTTCGACAGCGCCGAGCATGGCGCCGCGTTGTTCAACCTGGAGGTTCCAGGGTATCGCTACACGCGGATCAGCAATCCGACCACCGATGTTCTCGAGCAGCGCGTCACGGAACTGGAGGGCGGAGTCGGCGCGCTGAGCGTGGCCTCCGGACAGACGGCACTGTTCTATGCCGTCGATCAATGCATTGGAAGCGGGCCGCAATTTGATCACGGTGCCGCAGCTCTACGGTACGACCTACACTTTGTTCGCGCACATTCTGCCGAAGATGGGGATCGGCGTACGCTTCGCGAAGTCCGATCGCGCCGCCGACTTCGAAGCGCTCATCGACGATGACACCCGCGCGATATTTTGCGAGACCGTCGGCAATCCGGCCGGCAATGTCTGCGACCTCGAAGCGCTGGCAACCGTCGCGCATCGCCATCGCATGCCGCTGATCGTCGACAACACGGTGGCGACGCCGATGCTGGTGCGGCCGGTCGAATACGGCGCGGACATCGTGATCCACTCATTGACGAAATTCATGGGCGGCCACGGGACGACGCCTGGGCGGCATCATCGTCGACTGCGGGCGCTTTCCCTGGACGACTCACGCGGCTCGCTATCCCATGTTCACGCAGCCGGACGAGTCCTATCACGGCTTGGTCTATACCGATCATTACGGCGCCGCGGCTTTCATCGGCCGCTGCCGCAGCGTATGCCAGCGCACCATGGGGGCCGTGCTCTCGCCGATGAACGCCTTCCTGCTGTTGCAGGGCATCGAGACGGTGGCGCTGCGCGTCGATCGTCACGTCGAGAATGCGCGCAAGGTCGCCGAGTTCCTGCGCGCCGACGCGCGCGTCGAATCGGTGAACTATGCCGGGTTTGCCGACAATCCCTATCACGCCCTGGTGCAAAAATATCTGGGCGGCAAGGCTTGTTCGCTGATGACTTTCGAAATTCGCGGCGGCCTGCCGGCGGGCATGCGTTTCTACAACGCGCTGAAACTGTTCAAGCGATTGGTCAATTTGGGCGACGCGAAATCGCTCGCCTGCCATCCGGCATCGACGACGCATCGGCAAATGTCCGCCGAAGAACAATTGGCCGCGGGTGTCGGACCCGGCAGTATTCGCTTGAGCGTCGGCATCGAACACATCGACGACATTCTCGCCGATCTGGATCAAGCCCTCGGCGCCGCGGCTTGAAGTCCGCAGGCCTTGCCGGACGCGGTTCCGGCGTTATTTCCCGATCCTGCGGACCGCGAGCGGATCGAGCAACTGGTTGACGCTCGAGCTGGCGGCGGCGCATCGGCGCGTTCAAGCCGGCCCGGTGGCGCCGACCATCGACATGCAGCAATTCCGCGCCGAGCTGGCCGCGTTTCGACTTCGAGCCGCCGCAGCCGCTCGAAGAGGCTCCTGCGATGGGCCATCGAGCGCCTGGAGCATGGCATCGTGCAAATGTCGAACCCGCGCTATTTCGGCCTGTTCAATCCGGGCGCCAATTTTCCCGCGCAATGCGCCGATCGGCTCGCCGGGACTTTCAATCCGCAGCTCGCGAGTTCGGCCTCTTCTCCCGTGCCGGTGGCATTGGAGAGCCATGTGATCCGCGCCGTCGCCCGCGCGCCGGGCTCGGCCAGGATGCGACCGGACACTTCGCGACCGGCGGATCGGAGGCGAATTATACGGCGCTGATCTGCGCCCTGACGGCCGCCCATCCCGGCTACTCCGCCGAGGGCGTGCGCGCCTTCGCCGGGCCGGTAAAATTCTATACATCACGCGACTGTCATATCGCGTGGCTGAAAATCGCGCATCAAGCCGGCGTCGGCCGCAGCGCTTTGCGGTTGGTCGCTACGGACGGTCGCGGCCGCATGGATCCGAAAGCGCTGCTCGCGGCCATTGCCGATGATCGCGCCGCCGGGGCGGTCCCGGTCATGGTCGTTGCCACGGCCGGAACCACCGGCGCGGGCATGATCGATCCGTTGCATGCCTGCGCGGACATCGCGAAACGCGAGGCACTTTGGTTGCACGTCGACGCGGCGTGGGGCGGCGCGGCATTGGCGTCGAATCGCCTGCGCCGGGCGCTCGACGGTATCGAGCGCGCCGACTCGATCACCATCGATGCGCACAAATGGCTCGCGACCACCATGGGATGCGCCATTTTCATTTCGCGGCGCGCCGACCTCTTGTCCGAGGCCTTTCATGCCTCCACGAGCTTCATGCCGTCCAGCCTTTCGGCGGTGGACCCCTATTTGAACAGCGTGCAATGGTCGCGGCGCTTTCTGGGTCTGCGGCTGTTTCTGGCGCTGGCCGCGGCCGGTTGGGAGGGACTGGGCGCGCACGTCGAACGCGGGGTCGAGGTGATCGACGCGTCAAAGAGCGGCTGCTGGCCTTGGGCTGGCGCATCGCCAACGAATCGCCGCTGGCGGTGCTCGACGCCGTTCCGCCGGCGGCGTTGGGCGACGTGCGTACCCTGGTGCGTCAGGTGGTGGCCTCCGGGCGCGCCTGGGTCGCGCCGACCACGTTCGAGGGTCAGGACGTGGTGCGGATCTGCGCGACGAACGGGGAAACCAGCATGGCCGACGTGGACGCGCTGATCGGCGTCCTCAACGAGCCCCCTTAAGCGCGCTGCGCCAGGGTCCGATCGACCAGCGCCTCGATCGAGCCCAGCGAATGAAAATTTTCCGGTGTGATATCGGCCTGGGCGATGGCGATGTCGAACTCCACCTCGACGGCGAGCATGAGATTCACCATTTTCAAGGAGCTGATTCCAAGGTCGCTGAGCTGAGCGTCCAGCGGAAATGGGTTCGGCATGACGCTGCCTGCCCCCAAAACCGCCCTGACGAGCGAAATCAGCCGCTCGCTCACCCCCTCATTCACCTGCGGATCCACTTTGGATATATCTCCCAAAAAACCAGGGCCGATAATACCGTGTAGCGCAGGATACGGAATACGATGGGGGTTTTACATATGTTTTTAAAATGAGTCGAGCATCACTAAGTAACAATATATTTACGTCCCGGTCATTGTCGAGGTGCAGCCGTCCCCTCATAATCCGCCGCTTACAGGGCCCCGCAGGCTAATTTCAAATGGCAATCGAGACACACCGCATACCCGGTACCCGCACCCCCAGCGCACGCCAGAACGACTTGACCGCGCGTGCCCGCGCGGCGGCCGACGTGGCCCGCGCGAACGCGCGCCGCGGTCGACGCCGAAGCGCGCTTTCCGAGCGAGGCGTTCGCGGAGCTGCGCAAGCAGCGGCTGCTCGGCATTCAGGTTCCCCAGTCATTGGACGGGGAAGGCGCCACGATCGCCGAAATTGCCGATGTGTGCTACATCCTCGGCCAGGCCTGTTCTTCCACCGGCCTGATATACGCGATGCACCAGATCAAGATGGCCTGCATCGTGCGCCACTTCAAGAACAATGCCGCCCATGAGCGCATTCTGCGCCGTATCGCCGCGGAACAGCTGCTCATGGCCTCATCGACGACGGAAGGCCAGGCGGGCGGAAACGTCCGTTCCAGCGAAGCCGCCGTGGAGCACGACGGCGCGCAAATCACCCTCGAGCGCAAGGCTACGGTCATTTCCTATGCGGTGGAAGCGGACGGCATCGTCACCACCGCGCGCCGCGCCGCCGATGCGCCGGGCAACGATCAGGTACTTCTGGTGCTGTTGAAGTCCGACTACACGCTCGAGAGACTGCAGGTATGGGATACCTTGGGAATGCGCGGCACGCATAGCGAGGGCTTCACGCTGCGCGCACGCGCGCGCGGCCGCACAAATACTGCCCGAACCCTACGAGAGAATTCACGCCCAGACCATGGTGCCGTTTGCGCACATCCTGTGGGGCTCGGTGTGGGCGGGAATCGCCGCCGCCGCGGCCTCCAAGGCGCAAGCTTTCGTACGGCACGTGGTGCGCCAATCGAACGGCCAAACCCCGCCCGGCGCCGCGCATTTCACCCAGGCGGTATCCACATTGCGCACGCTGCGCGGCGTCCTCGCCACCAGCCTGCACAGCTACGAGGCGATCATGTCGGATGAAAAGGCGATCTCGTCCCTGGAATTTCAGGCCATGATCACCCTGACCAAAGTGCAGGTGTCGGAGCTTGCGGTGACCACCGTGCTCACTTCGCTGCGCGCTTGCGGACTGTCCGGCTATCGCAATGACACCGAATTCACCATCGGACGTTTGCTGCGCGATGTATTGTCGGCGCCCATCATGATCAGCAACGACCGCATCCTGACGAATCTCGCGACGACCTCTTTGATGACGCCGCTGCCGGCCTCGATCAGCGGCTGATGCCCATGCCGCCCGACAGCGCATCCTCTTATCCGTTGGCGCATCTCGCCGATCGGCTGTTCAGGCCGATGGGAGTGGACGGCGTCTATGCACGCACCGCGCTGTATGTGGACCTCGTGGAACGTCTCGAACAATACATCACCCGGCAGCGCGACCCGCAGGCGGAAATCATGCGCTTCCCGCCGGTGATGAGCCGAACGCAGCTGGAGAAATCCGGATACTTGAAGAGCTTTCCCAATTTGCTGGGTTGCGTTTGCGCCCTGCACGGCTCTGAAGGCTCGATTCGATCGGCCGTGGAACGCTACGACAACGGCGGCGACTGGACCACTTCGCTCAGCTCGTCGGACCTGGTGCTGTCGCCCGCGGCATGCTATCCGGTGTATCCGATCGCGGCGGCGCGCGGCAAACTGCCGCGCGGCGGCCTGCAGTTCGATATCGAGGCGGATGTGTTCCGCCACGAGCCCTCGCTCAGCCTCGATCGGCTGCAATCCTTCCGCATGCGCGAATTCGTGAGAATCGGCGCGCCGGACGAAATCGTGGAGTTTCGCGAAAAATGGATGGCCAAGGCGCCGCTGCTGGCCTCCGAACTGGGGTTGCCGCATACCATCGACGTGGCGAACGATCCGTTCTTCGGCCGCGTGGGCCAAGTGATGGCGGTCAGCCAGCGTCAGCAGGCGCTGAAGTTCGAACTCTTGATTCCGTACTACCCGGGCGCATCGCCCACCGCCTGCATGAGCTTCAATTATCACCGCGAGCACTTTGGCCAGGTGTGGGGCATCCGTGACGACAACGGCGAATTGGCCCATACCAGCTGCGTCGCTTTCGGCATCGATCGATTGGCCGTGGCGTTGTTCGCCAATCACGGCCTGGATCTCAAGAAATGGCCGGCGGCGACCCGGCAGGCGTTGGCTCTGTAAGAGCCTGCCGGGTTTCTCGGCAAATCGCGCGCGGATGCCTCTCGACCCACGCGTCCAACGCTTCTTGAATCTCCTCGCCGCGGGCAATCCGCCCGATGCGCGCAGCGCCACGGTCGAGCAACGCCGCAAGGGACTCGTCTCGTTGATGCAATTTGCCGGCCCCGCCGTTGCGCTCGAAGCGGTCGAGGATCGGACCGTGCCGGGCGCGGACGGCGCATTGCGCATTCGTCTCTACTCGCCGTCGAAGGCCGCGATGCTGCCCGGACTCGTCTATTTCCACGGCGGCGGCCTGGTCGCCGGCAGCATGGAAACTCACGACGGCATCGCCCGCGCGCTGTGCCGCGCGGGCGGCGTTCGAGTGGTGTCGGTGGATTATCGATTGGCTCCCGAGCACCGTTTTCCGGCCGCAGTGGAGGACGCGCAAGCGGCGCTGCGCCATATCGGCGGTCACGCCGCGGACTTTGGAATCGACGCCGCGCGCCTCGGCATTTGTGGAGATTCCGCCGGCGCCACGCTGGCCGCGGCCACGTGCCAGTGGGCGGCTCGAGCCGGCGGTCCGCAACTCGAGCTGCAGTTGCTGATCTGTCCGATACTCGACTACAGCCGGATCACGGCGTCGAAGCGCGAATTCTCGAGCGGCTATCTCGTCGATCAGGCCACCCTGGACCATGACCTCGAGTACTACCTCCCGGCGGGCACGGAGCCCGGCAATCCCGCGGTTTCGCCGCTGCTGGCCGGGGATCTCGCCGGCATGCCGCGGACGCTGATTCATACCGCGGAATTCGATCCGCTGCGCGATGAGGGGCGAAATTATTTCGAGCGCCTGACCCAAGCCGGCAATGAAGTGTCCTACACTTGCCATCCAGGTATGATTCATCTGTTCTATGGTTTGGGAGCGGTCATACCCTATGCGCGCACGGCTTTCGAACAGATCGGCGCCGAGATCCGCGCAGCGCTGGCCTAACAATTCGGGAGAAACAACGTGTCCGAGCGCATCGTCGCGGAACGAATAATTCAGCAGCTCCACGCGGCGCGCGTCGGGGGCGATCTTGCCGGCATGTGCCGTGTTTTTGCCGATGCGGGCCGATACGAAATCCTGGGCGCGAGCGCCGACAAGCCGATTGCCATTCGCGCCCAGAGTCTTCCGGAATTTCGGCCCTGGCTCTCCATGATGGTCAAGGTGTTCCGGCTCAACAATTATCAGCTCTTGAGCCTGACGGTCGAAATGCCGCGCGCGGTAGCGCATTGGCGCGCCGATATTTTTTCCAAGGTCACGGGCGCGACGGTGCCCACCGAACTGGTCGATGTGGTCGAGATCAAATCCGAGCGAATCGCGACGTACACCGAATTCTTCGCGCCGCGGTGACTCAGGAACCGCAGTGGCTGAAAATCGCACGCGAGGTGCGGGCCATTGCTCAGACCGGATTGGCCTTCAGCGCCGACGGCTTCGACCAGCAGCGCTACCAGCGGCTGCGCGAATTGGCGGCCATGCTGATGGCGCAAGGTTCGGCCGCCGAACATGAACCCCTGCTCGAGCTGCTGCGCCAGGAGAAGGGCTACGCGACCCCGAAGGTCGACGTGCGCGGCGCGGCCTTCGTCGAGGACCGCGTTCTGATGGTGCGCGAGATCAGCGACGGCAAATGGACGCTGCCCGGCGGTTGGGCCGACGTCAATCAAACCGCGGGCGAGTGCGTGGTGCGGGAAATTGCCGAAGAGTCCGGTTTCAAGGCGCGCGCGCTCAAGCTCGCGGCGGTCTACGACTACCAGAAGAGAAATCCGCCGCGGCACATCGACTCTATCTACAAGATGTTCTTCATCTGCGAGATCGTGGGAGGCGCGGCGCGCGCCAGCGACGAAACCAGCGAAGTGGCGTTCTTCCCGCGCAGCGAGCTGCCGCCGCTTTCATTGGGCCGAACCACGTCCGCTCAAATCGACCGGATGTTCGAGCATCGCGCGCAGCCGACAGCTCGCGACCGAGTTCGACTGACGGCAGGTCCGGCACGGCTCACGCGTAGGTGGTCAGCGCCGGGTCGGGGTGCGTGTCCAGATGCGGCAGCCCGTTGAAGCTGATCAGGCTATGCCGCCGCGGCGTCGTGGCGAACTCGGTGAGCGCGCTATTGCGTATTCTCAGGTTCAATTCAACGGCGGTCGCGGGCGGCGCATTGAGCGTGGCCGCGACGATGGCGGCAATGGGGCCGCCCGAACTGACGATGAGCACATTGCCGTCCGGAAAACGCTGCCGAGCTTCGATCATCGCCGCAACGGCGCCGTCCTGAAATGCCTGCCAGACCGGCATGCCCTCGGGCCGGGTCCGGTCCTCGGCCCACGCCAACAATGCTTCGCGCAGGACACGAAAGTGCTCGCGCACCACGAGCGGATCGCGCCGCGCCGCGGCCAATGCCGGTGCGGGGAAGGTTCCGCTCAGGGCCATCATGATGGCCTCCGGCTTGTACTCATCCAGTCCGGGAAATGTTTCCCGCAGGGGCTGCGCGCCGGGCTCATGGCCTTCGAAAATGCCTTGCGCGGTCTCGGCCTGACGCCGCAGCGTGCCGGTGAACACCGCGTCAAATCGAATCTGGCGGCGCGCGAAATAGGCGCCCAGCAGGCGCGCCTGGGCGCCCCCTAAATCGGTGAGACGGTCGTAATGTTCCGTGCCGAAGGCCGCTTGGCCGTGCCGTACCAGATAAATGTTTCCCATGTATTTGGGCTCAGAAGGCGAGCGCGGCGAGCGGCGTCATCCGGCGACTGTAGCATCCGGCCTATCCGCGCTCCACGGTAGCTCCAGTGCAACGCTCAGTCCGCCGCCCTCGCGATTGGCCAAGTTGAATACGGCCGCCGTGCGCCTCGGCGATCTCGCGGGCGAGCGCCAGGCCCAAGCCGGTGCCGCTGCGTTTGGTGGAATAGAACGGCAGCAGCGCCTGCGCCAGCACCGTCTGGCTCATGCCGGAGCCGCGATCGCGCACTTCGATGCGCTGATCCGCGCCGCCGCACGACGATGGACAGCTCCACCGCGGCCGCGGCGCCGCCGGCTTCGTGCGCGTTCTTGAGCATATTGATCAGCGCCTGCTCCACCTGCACGCGATCGAACCAGCCGGGCTGCTCGGGCAACGGTTCGCTGCAGGTAAAGGTCTGCTGTCCGCGCAGGTCCGCGACGAACTGCTGCCACGCTACCGATTCCGGCCGAGGCGCAGGCAGCTTGGCGAATGCGGCATAGCCGCTGACGAATTGGTGCAGGTGCTCGGCGCGCTCCGCGATGGCCGAGAACACGTCGGGCAGCGCCGCGTAGTCGCCGCGCCGCGCGATTTCGGCGCCGGAATGCGCCAGCGAGGACAAGGGACCCAGGGAGTTGTTGAGCTCGTGGCTCAAGACCCGGATCAGCTTCTTCCAGGTCGAAACTTCCTGGCGCGAGAGCTCGCGGGTGAGGCGCTTGAGCAGATACAGCCGAAGTCGCGTCCCTGCAGGATGAAGGCGCGCTGCGAGAGGTGAAAGGTCTCCTCGACGCCGTCGATCTCGGTGGAAAACAGACTGTCGCCCTGCTCTGCCGCGGCCCCCTGCAGCGCCGGCGGCGCGCCTCGCGCAGCGCGTCCTGGAATCGCAGTCCCTGCAGGCTGCGCCCGCCGCTCAACAGGTGGCGCGCCGCGATATTGGCGTACGCGACGCGCTCGTTGGCGTCGACCAGCACCAACGCCACCGGCGAATTCTGCATCACCGTGTCGAGCAGCAACTCTCGCTGCACCAGGTGCGCGCGCTGCTCGCGCAGCGCCTCCGCCAGCTCATTGTGCGCCGTCATCAGCTCGCCGAGCTCGTCGTCGCGATCGGCGACCAGCGACAGGCTGAAGTCGCCTTCGCGGTAGCTGGCCACCGTGCCCGACAGCGCGCGCAGCATCTGCGTGCATCGGCCGCATGACGCCGCGATGCCAGCCAGCAGCAGCGGCAGCAGCGCATCGCCGCGAGGATCAGCAGCCAGCTGAACAGCGGATTGCCGAACCAGCGCGCCGCCCAGGCGCTGAGCGCCGCCGTGACCGCGACCATGGCGATCAGCAGCAGCGCAAGCTTGGTCTTGAGGCTCAACGGGCAGCCGCTCAGGCGCCGCTTGGCGGAGCGCAGGTTGAACCGTTCCATGCGCCGGTACAAGGCCTGCCGCGACAGTCCCGAGGCTCTGGGCCGCGCGGCTGATGTTGCCGCCCGCCTCGCGCAAGGCATGGCCTCCGAGCGACCTCCTTGGCTGCAGATTCTCGCTCTTCGCGCGGCGCGGCGCGCGGCGTGATGCGCGGGCAGATTCAGATCGGCGGCCGCCACCATGCGCTCGCGCGCCAGCAGCTTGGCGCGTTCGATGGAATTGCGCAGCTCGCGCACATTGCCGGGCCAATCGTGCGCCTGCAGCGCCGCCGCGCATCATCGCTCAAGCTCAGCCGTCGCCGAGAAAATGGCGCGCCAGCGGCAGAATATCGGCCGGCCGCGTCCGCCAGCGCCGGCACCGCGATCTCGATGACATTCAGCCGGTAATACAGATCCTCGCGAAAGCGGCCCTCGCGGATCAGCGCCGGCAGATCGGCATTGGTGGCGCTCACGACGCGCACCTGCGCGCGTGCGCGTCTTGCTCGAGCCCAGCATCTCGAACTGGCCGGTTTCCAGCACCCGCAGCAGCTTGACCTGTCCGGCGAGCGGCAGATCGCCGATCTCGTCCAGGAACAACGTGCCGCCGTTGGCCGCCTCGAAGCGCCCGGTGCGCGCGCGCGTTGGCGCCGGTGTAGGCGCCCGCCTCGGCGCCGAACAGTTCCGCCTCGATCAGCTCGGCGGGAATGGCGCCGCAGTTGACGGCGACGAAGGGGCCGGCGCGAACCGCGGAATTGGCATGCACGATCTGCGCGATGCGCTCCTTGCCCGCGCCGTTCGGGCCGGTGATGAGCACGCGCACGTCGGCGCGCGCCACGCGGCAGGCCAGCTCGACCACGCGCTCCATGGCGTCCGAGGCGAACACCATGCCGCAAAGATCGTATTGCTCCGCCAAGCGCTCGCGCCGGCGGCGCTGCTCCTCCTGCAAGCGCCGCCGCTCGCGCGTGGTCTCGGCCAGCTCCAGCAGGTTCTCGACCGTCGCCAGCAGCTTGTCATTGTCCCAGGGCTTGCCGATGTAGTCCGCCGCGCCCGCCTTGACCAGCTGCACGGCGGATTCCAGATGGGTCCAGGCCGTGAGCAGAATCACGGGCAGATCGGGCTGCTGCGCGCGCAGAGCGCGGAACAGCGCCGCGCCTTCTTCTCCCGAGGTCGTGTCGGCGCTGAAGTTCATGTCGGCGATGACCAGATCGACGCGTTCCTGCGCCAGCGCCGCGAGCCCTTCCTGCGGCGTGACGGCGGTCAGCGTGCGGATGTCGTGCAGGCCGAACAGCAGGCTGCAGCGCCTGCGCGACCGCCGGATTGTCATCGATGACGAGTACCGTACGCATGCAGACATGTTAGCGGGTGCGGCGCGGAATCACACCTGACCGGTCATCCCCGGACATGGCGCGAAATACCGTCAACGCCGTCATGCACGCGCCGATGCCGACCGCGATCGCCGCGATCATCAGCCCCGAAACATGCTAGGCGCGCGCCGGCTTCAAGCGGCGCGCGTCGCCAGTGCCGGCGGAATGGATGCGGCTTTGAACGCCGGCCACAGCACGGCGGCCTGCCCCAGCAACATCACCGCGACCGCGCCGATCAGCGCATAGCCGGCGTTGAAGCGCTGCATGGCAAAGGCGCTCACCATCCAGAGATTGAGCGACACCGCCAAGGCAACCCCGGCCGCGGCGCCCGCGCCTGCAATCAGGAAATTCTCGGTCTGGAAATATTGAATGATGGCATTGCGCGTCGCGCCGAGGGCGCGGCGGATTCCGATCTGACGCCGGCGTTGCGCCACCCAATAACTGGTCAGACCCACGATTCCGAACGCGGTGACCGCCAACAGCGCCGCGCAAACCACTGCCAGATATAACGGCCAGACCCCGATCGTCCTTGTAGATCTCGGTGCGCAGCGCCGTCATGGGCCGGATCTTGCCGATGACCCGCGCACGGCTGATGTCAAATAGCTTCTTGGGCGCCGCCTGAATCAATGCCGCCGCCTGCCCCGGCTTGGCATGCACGACGTACAGAACCGGATACGGCACAACGATGCGGAAGGGCACGATGAAAGAATTGTCGTTGAAGGTGCTGCCCCATCCGCCCGCCGACACCCAAGGCACTTGCAAGCGCTCGACCACGCCGACGATGGGCACCTGGCCCTTGGAAAAATCGTCGTAGATGCTCTGACCCACCGCATTGGCGTTGGGAAAGAGCTTGTCGGCCAGACCCTTGGTGATGATGATCGCCGCCGGCGGCTTGAGGTCGGTATAGCCGACCTTTTCCGTGACTTCATCCGGATGTGAAGTTGCGCCCGGCGATCAATTTCAGCCCCAAACTCGCGATGGCGTGCTCGTCGCCGAAGTACAGGGCGGCCCGTGCCGAGGCGGTCTTCTGATCCGGATGCAGGCTGATGCCCTCGGTCGAACCGCTGTCGGTCAAGGGAACGGTGTTCGTGGCAAACGCATCCTGAACGCCCGGCAGGGATCGCAGCGCCGCGAGGTCCCCCTGCTGACGCGCCGCCTGATCCGGCGGATTGCCGACCCACTGATTGTCGAGCACCACGACATTGGCCTCGTCGTCGATGCCGGTCGGCCGTTCACTCGAGGCGATGCGCTGTTGGATGATGAACAGGGCATTGCAGAGTATCGCCAGCGTGATGGCCATTTGCACGGCGATCAGGATGGCGCCGACCTTATTGCGGCGCATGGCTGAAATGATGGGACGAAATTGCATGTGTGCCTCCTACTGCGCCTTGAGTTGCCACGCCGGTTGCACTTGCGCGGCGCGCCACGTGGGATAAAGGCCGGCCAGCGTGGTTGCCAGCACGGCGAGAATGACCGCGATCGCGATATCCGCCGGACTGAAGTGGGTAAGGCGGCTGACTTCTTCGGACAGGAGCGATCGCAGACCCAAGAGGCCCAGCGCCGTCAGCGCCAGCCCGAGCAGTCCGCCCGCCAGTCCGACCACGCCCGCCTCGATCAGACACTGGCTGAAAATGGCCCTGCGGCTGGCACCCAGCGCGCGGCGCACGCCGATGTCGCCGGCGCGGCCCATGATTTTCGCCAGCATGAGGCCCATGGCATTGAGCAAACACACCAAGAGAAAGCTGAAGCTGACCAGGACGAGAATTTGAACTTCCTTCGAGACTGCATGCTGATAGACCAGCCATTCGCGCACGTCGCGAATCTTCGTGTGCGCCGGCCAGTGGAAGCGCCCGGATCGCTGCTGATCGGCAGCATAGTTATTCAAGAAGGTGCGATAGCGCCGCGACGTCCGCCGCGGTTGGCAGCTCGGCCCAGAACTGGATCCAGACGCATTCGGAATGCAAGCGTCCTTCCCAGCCGGGCTGCCCCACATCGCCATTGCAGTTATTGTTGCCCCAACTCGGCATTTGGCCATCGATGGCGCGCGTGAAGGGCACATAGACTTCGGCACCCTCGCCATACTGATCGTTATTGAGATCGTAAAACGTCGGCGTGGGCTCCCAATGCGCCAGGACACCGACAATCCGGAACTCGTGATTGTCGAGATTGATGCTCTTACCGACGGAATTGCCGCCGCCAAAGAGCTTGTCATTGAGCTTTTGAGTGATCACGGCGACGTCGGCGTGATTCTCGTCGTCAGCCGCGCTCCACGGGCCGCCCGCCATGAAAGGCGTCAGGAACATCGAAAAGAAATCCGTATAGGTCGCGCGAATCTGCACTTGAAAGGGCAGCAGATCGGGATTCGCGGGCGTCAGTGCCGCACCGGTTTTGTACATCGCAGCCTGGCGATGCGCCGCCTTGGCGTTCATCAAGCCCACCGCGTCGATGTAGCTGATCTGATCCTGAAAGCGCTCCTTATCCCCCGGCACGATGCTTTTGCTGTCGGGTCCCCAATTGTCGATTTGCACCGCGAACAATTGGCGCGACTTTTGCGGGATGGGATCGTTGTCCATGGCGCGAAACACGGTCAGCGTCGTCATGGAGGCGCCGATGCCGACGCCGACGGCCGCAATCATCAATGCGGTGAGCACGATGTTGCGCTTGAGGCTGCGCAGTGCGAGACCGAGATAGTAGTTGAACACGATGGCCTCCTAAGGATTGGCGTGCGCCGTGGCGACCAAGCGCGGTTGCGCGCGCCAGATCCACCACCTGGCCGTCGACGATGTGAACCTCGCGTTGCGCGCGCACGGCCAGCTCCGGATCGTGGGTCACCATGACGATGGTGGCGCCGTCGCGATGCAGTTCCTCGAGCAGATCCAAGACGCCGCGCGCCATCTGCGTATCGAGATTTCCGGTCGGCTCATCCGCCAGCAGCAGCCGCGGAGATCCCGCCAAGCGCGCGCGCGATGGCCACGCGTTGCTGCTGGCCGCCGGACAGTTCCGCCGGATAGTGCCGGGAACGCGCCGACAGGCCGACGCGGCCCAAGGCTTCCTGGATGCGGCGGCGTCTTTCGGCGCCGTTGAAGCCGCGATAGCGCAGCGGCACATCGATGTTGTCCTGCACGTTGAGGTCGGCGATCAGGTTGAAGGCTTGAAAGATGAAGCCGATTTTTTCATTGCGCAGCCGCGAGCGCTGATTGTCGTTCAGGCCCCGCACATCGGCGCCGTCCAGCTGGTACTCGCCGCCGCTGAACTCCTCGAGCAGTCCCGCGATCGTCAGGAAGGTGGTCTTGCCCGAACCCGACGGCCCGGTGACCGCGACGAACTCGCCCTCGCGCACATGGATCGAGAAGTCGCGCAACGCATAGGTCTCGACGACTTCGGTGCGATACGCTTTGGAGAGGTGAGTCATTTTAAGCATGGTGTGGCCTCTTGGGCTGGTGATTCAGTGACTTAGGATGACGCGCTTCGCGCCGTTGAATGCATCGGTGCCGGAGATGACGACCTGATCGCCGGCCGGCAAGACCATCCAGGATCTCGACCTTGGCGATGCTGGCGGCGCCCAAGCGCACCGGCGTCCGCTCGGCGATGTTGCCGTGAACCACGTAGGCGAAACCGCCGCCTTCCTGATCCACGAAGGAGCCGCGATCGACCATCAGCACGTTGTCGCGCCGGTCGAGGAAAATGCGCACCGACAGGCGCTGGCTTTGCCGCAGGCCGGCCGGCTTCTGCGCGCCGAAGCGCAGCCGCGCGGTGACCTGGCCCGCGACGACCTCGGGCGATACGCCGCTGACCACGCCCTGCCAATGCTGGCCGCCGCCCTCCAAGTCGGCCGTCATGCCGGGCCGCAAATCGCGCGCCAGACTCTCGGTCACCTTGATTTCCACTTCGAGCGCCGACAGATCGACAACCGTCAGCAACGGCGCGTCCTTGGCAACGCTGGAGCGATCGGCAACTTGTACCTGGCCCACCTGGCCATCGACCGGCGACTTGACGTTCAAGCCGTCGACCTGACGCTGCAGGTCGCTCACCATGAATTGCTGCCGGTCGAACAGGGCTTTTTTGCTGTCGATGTCGAAGCGATTTTGCTTCGGCTGCGCCTCGTAGGTGCTCTTCGCCTGCTGGAAGGCGAACTGCGCTTTCTCCAAGGCGTCCGCGGCCCGGAGCGCCTGCAATTCCGAGTAGGAACCGAGTTCGTAGGCCTTGCGGCTGCGATCGCGTTCGCGCTGCGCGGTCTTCTGATCGACCTCGGCCTGATCATAGGCATCTTTCAGCTGCGAGAGCTTGTGCTCGGCATCGAGGATCGCCCGCTGCCAGTCGAGGCGCAGGCTCGTCCAAGGTCGCCTGCTCCTGCGAGAGCTTCGCGGTCAAGTCCGGGCTGTCGACCACCGCCAGCACCTGGCCTTTGCTGACCGTGTCGCCGGCATGGACCTTGAGGGAGACGGTGCCCAGCGCATTGGCGTAGAGAGTCGGACTGACGGCGGCCACGACCTGGCCGTCGGCGGAAATGTCGCGGATGAAATTGCCGCGCTCCACGGTGGCGATCGATACCCGCGAGCGGTCGACCGAAACGCCTGCCCCGGAATAGCGCACCAAGACCACGATCAAGCCGATCAACAAGGCGGCGGCGACCGCGCCGGCCACGATGAGTTTGCGGTGGCGCTTGAGCGGATTTTTCGGCTCGATCACGCGATCCTGCGCGGATGTATCGCGAAGCATGATGGGTTCCTTGGGGAGTAATCGCATGCTCATGCGGTTTTCTCGATCAGAAGGTTGTCGATGGCAACGAGGTCCTGCTCGGTCAACCGACCGGCTTGTTGCTTGAGGGTGAGCACATTGGTCAGGTAATCGTAGCGCGCCTGGGCGAAGGCGCGCCGCGCAGCATAGTAGTTGTTCTGCGCGTTCAACAGTTCGAATTCGGTGCCGGTACCGAACTCGACATTGCGGCGCATCGCTTCGACCGCGCGCTCGCCCGATTGCACCGCGCGGCGTGCCGCGCCGATGCGCTGAATCCCGCTGACAATGCCGCGAAAGGCGGCGCGCGTTTGCGTCTCGGTGGTGCGTTTGGCCGCCTCGTAGTTGGCCTCGGCCTGGTGAAATTGGGCGCGCGATTGGCGCACGGCCGATGCGATCGCGCCGCCCGAGAACAGCGGCCAATTGAACGACACGCCGATGGTGTCCAGCGTCTGGTTGCCGCCGAGCACCTCATCCTGCGTAATCTTGGAGCCGGAGCCGGTCAGCGAGATGGTCGGCAAGCCGCGCCCGCGCTGCACCGAAATATCGCGCGATGCCGCTTCCATATTGAGCTGCGCGGTGCGCACATCGAAATTATCCGTCCGCGCGGTGCTCACCCACTCATCCGCCGTGGCGGGGTCAGGCGAAAGCAATGGAATGTCCTCGCGCAGCGGCGCCACGGTATCGACGTGTTGGCCGATGATTTGGGTCAGCGCAAGATTGGCGTCGTCCAGCGCATTGCGTGCGTCGATGACGGGCTGTTCCGTCGCATCGTAGAAAGCCTGCGCCTGGTCCACGTCGCTGCGCGGGCCGACGCCGGTCTGCTCGCGCGACTTCGCTTGATTGAGCAGGGTGCTGAACGCATCGCGCTCGGCGACGTTGGTGGCTAACTGATCGGCGGCGGAGAGGATGCCGAAATAGGCCTGCGCCACCCGCAGCAAGAGACTCTGCTGCGCACCCTGGAAATTGGCCTCCGCCGCGGCGACCTGGAAATTCGCTTCCTTGAGAAGGCTGAACGACTGGAAACTCCACAGGGTTTGCGACAGGTTCAATCCCAAGCTGTGAACCGTGCCGTAACAGTGCTGCATGGTCGCGCTGGAACTGATGGCGCAATCGGCCGCCTGGGTTCCAAGCGCCGGCCCGGAATTGAAGCCGGCCTTTTCCCGCGTCGCGGAGGCGTTCGCCGATATCTGCGGCAGCCACTGCGCGATCGCCTGGGGCCGGGTTTCAACCAGGGCGTCGCGCTGGAAGTGCGCGGCTTGCAGTGTGGTGTCGCGGTTCAGCGCAAGTTCGTAGAACTGCTTCAAATCATTGGCAGCCGCGAGCTGGGTCGACAGCAGCAATGCGCAAAACACAAATGAACGGCGATACATGCCTCGAAGACAAAGCAAGCCGCATGCCAGCTTCCTTTGCCGCATAACTCATTGTTTATAATGATTTTATTATTTTGCAAAGCGCGTACGGTGTCCGCGGACAGTGTCCGCGGACGGCGCCGGACAGTGGCCGCCGGCCAAGACTATCGATTGACGTCGACGATAATCCGGCCGCGAACCTTGCCTTCCAAAACCGAGCCGGCGCGCTCCAGCGCCTGCGCCAGGGAGATCTCCTCGACGAGCAAATCCAGTTTATGGTGCTCCAGATCCTGGCTCAATCGCCGCCAGGCTTCCAAGCGGTCGGCGCGTGGACGCAGAACGCTGTCGATGCCCGCCAAGGTGATGCCGCGCAATATGAAGGGTGCAACCGTTCCCGGAAAATCCATGCCGCCGGCCAAGCCGCAGGCAGCCACCACGCCGCCATAGCGCAGCGACGCGCAGACGTTGGCCAACGTATGGCCGCCCACCACATCGATCGCCGCGGCCCAGCGTTCCTTGGCCAGGGGCTTGCCCGCGGCGCTATAGGGCGCGCGATCCAATACCTCGGCGGCGCCCAACTGCTTTAAGTAATCCGCTTGCGCCGGCCGCCCGGTCATCGCGGCGACCCTGAACCCGAGCTTAGACAGCAACGCGACCGCAACGCTGCCCACCCCTCCGGCCGCACCGGTCACCAGGATCTCGCCATCGCCCGGCGCAATGCCATGGCGCTCCAGCGTCATCACGCTCAACATGGCGGTGTACCCGGCGGTGCCCACGGCCATCGCCTGTCGCGCGCTGAGCGCTCCCGGCAGCGGGATCAGCCAATCCGCCTTGACCCGGGCGCGCTGCGCGAGTCCGCCCCAATGGCTCTCCCCGACTCCCCAACCGTTCAGCAGGACGCGGTCGCCGCTTTTATAAGAAGGATTGCCCGACTCCTCCACCGTACCGGCCAGGTCGATTCCGGGCACCATGGGAAAATGGCGCACCACCGGCGCTTTGCCGGTGATGGCGAGCGCGTCCTTGTAGTTCAAGGTCGAATACTCGACGCGCACGCCGACATCGCCGGGCGGCAATTGCGCCTCGTCGAGATTTTTTAAGCTGGCACGGTACGGCGGAGGGTCGCGCTCGACTAATATTGCGGCGAACATGGCGGCATGTAACAAGACCCGCGCCTTGACGTCAATCCAATGGAACGGACAGTTGCCGCAGAATGTCTATGCAGGGGCGCCGATTCCGTTTCTAAATGTGAGCAAACAATGAACCTCGGACGTTTCCCCAGAATCCGCTTCGCGCATTTACCGACACCGCTGGAGCACTTGCCGAATCTGAGCAAAGCGCTCAACGGCCCGGAGATTTGGATCAAGCGCGACGATTGCACCGGGATGTCCACCGGCGGCAACAAGACGCGCAAGCTCGAATTTCTGCTTGCCGAAGCCCGGCAGCAAGGCGCCGACATCGTCCTGACGCAAGGGGCGACGCAATCGAATCACGCGCGCCAAACTGCCGCATGCGCCGCAAAAATGCGCATCGATTGCCACATCCTGCTCGAGGATCGAACCGGCAAGACCGACCACGACTACAACGACAGCGGCAACGTGCTTCTGGACCATTTGCACGGCGCCGGCGTCGAGCATTGCGCGGCGCATCCGGACATGAACGGCGAACTCGCCAAAGTGGCCGCAAGGTTCAAGAGCGAAGGACGCAAGCCCTATCTCATTCCGGGCGGAGGATCGAACGCTGTCGGCGCGCTCGGCTATGTGAATGCCGCCATGGAACTGATCGGGCAGGCCAATGATTTGGGCCTGCGCATCGATCACGTGGTGCACGCGACGGGGAGCGCAGGAACCCAGGCGGGTTTGATCGCAGGACTTGCCGGCATCCGCTCCGGCGTGCCGTTGTTGGGGATCGGAGTGCGCGCGCCGCGCGAGCGCCAAGAGGAAAATGTGTTCAAGCTCGCCTGCGCCACCGCCGATCTGTGCGGGGCGTCCGGCGCGGTGCGGCGCGAGGATGTCGTAGCGAACTGCGACTACGTGGGCAAGGGCTACGGTTTCTCGACGCCCGGCTCCCTCGATGCCATCCAAATGCTGGCACGGCTCGAAGGTATTTTGCTCGATCCGGTCTACACCGGCAAAGGCATGGCGGGCTTTTTGGACTTGATCCGCCGGGGACAATTCAAAAAGGGACAAAACGTCGTGTTCATTCATACGGGCGGCAGCGCGGGCTGTTCGGATACGTGGATGATTTTGGCTTTGCCGGGACGCGCCAGTCCAAAGCGGCCTGAGTTGGCAGCCATGCACCGCGTCGTGGGAATCATTGGCGGAATGGGGCCGGAAGCGACCTTGGACCTCATGCGCCGCGTGCTGGCCAAGACCCCGGCGCGGGAGGATCAGGACCACATTCACCTCATCGTGGAGAGCAACCCGAAAATCCCCTCGCGCATCGCGCATTTGATCGAGGGCACCGGCGCCGATCCCACGCCCGAATTGATCCGCATCGCCCAGAACCTCGAGCGCGCGGGGGCCGAGGCGCTGGCGATTCCCTGCAACACCGCGCACGCCTACGCGCACTCGATTCGGCGCGCGGTCGGCATCCCGCTGCTCGACATGGTGCAGCTGACCGTCGATCAAATTGCCGCTGCGCGGCGCGTCGCACGCGTGGGATTGTTGGCATCCTCGGCCGTGCTCGCAACGGAGCTGTATGCCAAAGCATTTGGCCGCCATGGTATCGGCGTCGTCCATCCGGGGCGGCAGGACGAAGTCATGTCGCTCATCAAAGCGGTGAAAGGCGGCGAAACGGCAGCGCAAACCCAGGCGGCGCTCGCGAAGATCGCGCTCGAGCTCGCCGCTCAAGCCGATGTGCTGCTGATAGGCTGCAGCGAGCTCTCGGTGATCGCCGCGGGCATCAGCGTGCCCTTCGTCGATTCTTTGGACGTGCAGGCGCAGGCCATCGTGAGTTTCGCAACCTCGAACTGACGCGCTCTCAGCCGTTGGATTTCACCGGCGCCAGCACCCGCACTTTCTCCTGCAGAATACCAGGCCCGAAATTGCGGGCGCGCTCGAGGAAGGTCTCGGTCACCTCGAAGCCCTTCGGCACCAGCAACGTGCCGACCTGCGTGTACAGATCATCCATGAACACCATGCCGGGCGTGACCCGCCCGACCGCCACTTCCTTGACCTCGGGCGTGCCGGCCGCGAGACCGACCAGCGATTCGAGCTTTTCGAGCAGCCTGTGATCGAATCGCCCCGCATGGGCCCGCAGGGACGCCAGGGCGACGCCGGCACTGTGGCCCTGGACAATCTGCGCATCGTAGTCGAGCACCAGGCGCAAGATGTCGGCGCCGAGCTTGACCAAGCCTTCCGGCAGTTCCTGCTTGGGTTGACGGATTGCGGCGAGTATTTCCATGACCGGCTCGAGCCGCGGAATCCGGCCGAGCAGCTTCTGCGTCACCAGGGGCGCCCCATCCGCGAGCGCGCGCTCTTCGGGCGTCACACGCTTGCCATAGTAGAGTTTTTCCACCAGCTCGATCGGCAATGAGATATAGCCGATTTGAGACAGCATGGCTGCCGCCTCGAGTTGCCAGAACCCGGCCTTGCCAATGGATGCGGCCAGATCGGTGGCGAGGCGCTTGACCCGCGTCGAGCGGCCGAAGGCAACCGGATTCGTGATCGCCAGGATGTCGACCAGTGCTTTGATGCAGCCGATCAAGGTTTCCTGCAACAACACCTTTTCCGCAATCAGAAGCCGGTGATGGGCGACGCCCGCTTCAATGGCGCTGCGCAGCTGATCCGGCGGGCAGGGTTTGGTCAGGAAGCGGAAAATCTGACCTTCATTGACCGCCGAGATGGCGGCGTCGCGCCCCGGCTCCCCCGTGAGCAGAATGCGTGTGGTCTCCGGGTACAGTTGCTTCACATGCTTGAGCAGCGTCGCTCCATCCATGCCCGGCATGCGCATATCCGAGATGATGACGGCCGGAGCGCCCTGGTCCTTGAGGATTTGCAGGGCGCTGTTGCCGCCGTTGGCCGCGAGCACCCGGAAGCCGCGGCGCAGATGCACCGACAGGCTGTCCACGACCCGGGGCTCGTCGTCGACACAGAGAATGCTCGGTAGTTCTTCGCGGTTCATGATTGTGCCAGTGGGTCGAAAGTTCAAATTGGCTTGAGTGCATTCGCCACGCGCGCCTGCGCGGTCTGCCAATCGAAGGGCGCGTTGATGCTGGCGAGATATTCGGCGCCTACTGGCGAGTCGCAGCGGGCGGGAGGCACGATGGCAAAGGCGTTGCCGGAATCGATCAGCGCGTGCGAGACCGCGAGGGCCCCCACCAGATCATAGCCATGCGGGGTTACGGCCGTCGGCGTGTGGTGCAGCGCCACAGCCTCCACGATGGAGTACGGCAGACCCCACAATCCAAGCAAATAGGCGCCGATCTCGGCGTGCGTTGCGCCGATGATCCGCCGCTCGCAGTCCACCAGCGACACGCCCTCGGCCCGCGAAAGTTTCAATGCGCTCGCCAGTGCCTTAGGACACTCCTGGACCATGATCCAGTAGCCGATATCGTGCAGCAGGCCCGCGAGCCATGCATCGTCCGGCGTCGCTCGCCCTCCGGCGAGCGCCTTGCAGGCCGCCGCTGCGCATTCCGCGTGCAATTGCAGCCGTTCCGGATCCACGTCCGACAGACCCTGCGATGCCTGCCACTGTGAAAAGATTTCCGCCGACAAGACCAGATTTCGCACGGTCGCGAAACCCAAGTAGGTCACGGCATCCTTGATGCGCACCATCGGCTTGCGCAGCCGGAAAAACGCCGAATTGGTGATCTGCAGCACCTTGCCGGCGATCGCGGTATCCGCCGTGACGATGTCGCCGATTTCGGCGGCGGTCACGCTGGGCCGCGCGAGGGCGGCCTGCAACAGCCCATAGGTCTTGGGCATGGCCGGCAATTTGCCGATGCTGCCGACCATCTTGCGCAGCGGCTCCTGAGCGAGCAGCTCCTGCAGATAGAAACAGCGCTCGACGATGTTTTCCAATTCACGGCCGTCGCAGGGTTTGGCGATGTATTGATGCGCCAGGGAAGTCAGCCGCACCGCTTGCACAGGGTCCGAATAGCCCGAAACGATGATGCGCATCGCGTTGGGCCAGCGCGCTTTCACCACGGTCAGCAATTGGCCGCCGTCCATTCCCGGCATGCGTACGTCCGAGACGACCAGGTCGAAGTGCTGTTCTTCGAGCGCGGCGATGGCTTCTTCGCCGCTCGACACAAATTTCATGTTCCAGTCGTGCCGGTGCTTGTAGAGGCGCGCCCGCAGGCTGTCGAGCAATTCGCGCTCATCGTCGACGAACAGGATATCCTTCATGAGACCGCCCGCGCGCCGCGGCCGGCGATCGGCAATCTGATCGTGAAGTGGGTACCCACCCCCACTTCGCTGCTGACGCTGATCTCGCCGCCGTGCTTGTCCACGACGATGGCATGGCTGATGGCGAGCCCCTGCCCGGTGCCGCGGCCGACTTCCTTGGTGGTGAAGAATGGATCATAGAGCTTGGAAAGGTTTTCCGGCGGGACCCCGCAGCCATTGTCGCTCACCGAGATCACCGCCTCATCGCCCTCGGCGGCGGCCCGGATGGTGATCTGGCCGCTGTCGCAATCCTTGCCCGAGTCCTCGATCGCATGCGCCGCATTGACGATGAGGTTCAAGAAAACCTGATTGAGCTCGCCGACGTTGCAGGTCACGTGCGGCAACTCGCCAAATTCGGTGCGCACCTTGGCCACGTACTTGTACTCGTTCGATGCGACCAACAGCGTGGTTTGCAGCGCGTGCAGAAGATCCACCGCGTTCTGTTCGTTTGCATCGGGATGAGCAAACTCCTTCATCGCTTTGACGATGTTGGTCACTCGCTCGACGCCGTCGAAAGTCCTGCCGAAAGCCTTGGGAACTTCCGCGCGCAGATACTCCAGGTCGCTTTTTTCTTGCAATTCGGCGATTTCGCGTTGGTAGGCGTCGCGCTGCGCGCCTTCCGGCAACATCGCCGCGGCTCGATGCACGCCGTCCAATAGCTTGTCGAAGTCCTCAAAGGCGCTGCGCAAGAAGTGCACGCTGTCGCCCACATATTGAATCGGCGTGTTGATCTCATGAGCGATGCCGGCCGCGAGCCGGCCGACCGACTCTAGTTTCTGCGCCAATTGAAGCTCAATCACCATGCGCTCGCGTTCCATCATTTCGGCCACGAGCTTGTCCTGAAGTTCCTGCTTCTTTTGCATTTCGCTGCGCTTCGCCGTGATGTCGGCGCCGACGGTCACAGAGTGGGTAAGGCGCCCGGCGGCGTCGTACAGCGGCCGTATGGAGACCCCGAGCCAAAACGTAGTGCCGTCCGGCCGCGTCACTTCGTCTTCGAACTGCACCGTGCCGCCGGCACGCAGCACTCCTTGGACCTCCGCGATGAAAGTCGCATCGCGTCCGACCAATTGGGTCAGCAAGCTGATTGGCTTGCCGATCAGCTGCTCGCGCCTAAATCCGTGCGCTTCGGCGACGACCTTGTTGCAGTAGACGATGATGGGCAGCGGGTGTTCGTGCCGCGTGATGATGAAGAAGGACGGCGTGCCGTCAAGCGCATGGTCGCGCAGCGCGAGTTGCGCCCGCAGCGCGTCATTATCGGCGCGCAAAGCAGCCGCTGCCGATTCCAGATCCGCGCACCGCCGCGCCTGCCGATCGCGGGCTTGCGCCTCGATTCTCTGCCCGTCTGCCCGTTGGCCCGCGCTCATGGATGTGTCCTTGCAATAACAACGCGCCGGCCGCCTGCCGTACGGCATCGCCGACCGAGTAACCGTCATGCGGGCGTGCGGCTCCCTGTCGGCAGTTATCGACTCGAGGGCGGAAAACCTTAGCTTAAGTCCGGCACTCGCCGCGATTGATGTCCGAAATGTGAATTACCTGCCGATGCCGGCGAAAAATGTAAAAACCTGGATAGCATTGCCGATAGAAACAATCTGAGAAGGTACTCACAAGTCTCGCGTTTTAAGGTTTGCCCCAATTCCGGACGCGGGCAATCTGGGCGCAGTGTTGGCAAATCGCACGAAGCGCAATTCAAAGCGATGAATTCGTGGTGGAAGCAATCAGACGGAAATGGGGCGTCGCCGTATTGATTTTGTACGGCTGCGCCGCATCGCCGGCGCGGGCCGACAATGCCGCGTCCAGCATCAGCGAGCTCAAACAGCTCAACGTCGAAGATTTGATGAACGTGCAGGTGACCTCGGTCGCCCGCCATCCCGAGAGGCTGCTCGAGACGGCCTCGGCGATTCAGGTCATCACGCAGGAAGATATCCGCCGCTCGGGGGCGACCAGCATCCCAGAAGCGCTGCGCTTGGCGGACAACTTGCAAGTGGCGCAGAAGAATTCGCATGACTGGGCGATCAGCGCGCGCGGCTTCAACACGGCGCTGGCCAACAAGCTGCTGGTGATGATCGATGGGCGCACCGTCTACACGCCGCTGTATTCCGGCGTCTTCTGGGACGTGCAGGACTACGTGCTCGCGGACATCGACCGCATCGAGGTCATCAGCGGCCCCGGCGGCACGCTTTGGGGAGCGAATGCGGTGAATGGCGTGATCAATATCATCACCAAGAGCGCCGCGGATACCCAGGGCCTATACGCTCAGGCGGGCGGCGGTTCGCGTCCCCAGGATCTTGCGGATATACGCTATGGCGGCACCCTCGCCCCGGGCACCCAGTTTCGCGTTTACGGCAAGTATTTTGACCGTGGCGGCGAAATGCTGGCCAACGGCGATTCCGCATCGGACGCTTGGCGCCAGGGGCGCGGCGGTTTCCGGGTGGATTCGGACGCTTCGGCGAGGGATAAGCTGACCTTGCAAGGCGATGTCTACGGGGGACACGAAGACGAGCAGACCGGCGGCGTATCGGACTCGAGCGGCGAGAACGTTCTGGGCCGATGGTCGAGGCGCATTTCGGACACCTCGGACTTGGGCCTTCAGACCTACATCGACCGCACCCACATATCGAATCCTGCGGCGCCGCTCATCATCGGCGGCCTGGAATTTGCGGGACCCGGGATCTTTCAGGATGATCTGACCACCTACGATGTGGATTTCCAGCATCGATTCCGCATCGGCGCCGCCAACGGCATTGTCTGGGGCTGGGGGTTTCGCTATTCCCACGACGTGGTGAGCAACGCGCCGTCGCTCGCGTTTCTGCCACCCACCCTGGACCGCGACCTGTACAGCGTCTTCGCGCAAGATGAGATCGTGCTGCGGCCCGACCTCTCGCTCACGCTCGGCTCCAAGCTCGAGCGCAACGATTACACCGGCTTCGAAGTCGAGCCCAACATGCGCCTGAGTTGGATTCTGAATTCCAAACAGGCTTTATGGAGCGCCATTTCCCGCGCCGTGCGCACCCCCTCGCGGATCGACCAGGATTTCTCAGAGGCCGCGCCGCCGCACTTCGTCTTGTTGGAGGGCGGCTCGCGCTTCACTTCCGAATCCGTCGTCGCCTACGAACTCGGCTATCGCCTGCAGCTTGCGCAGCGGGTGTCGGCTTCGATATCGACCTTCTTCAATCACTACGATGATATTCGCAGCACGACAATCACCCCCGGCACGATTCTGCCGTTTTACTTCGCCAATGGCATCGAAGGAGACACCGACGGGCTCGAGTTCAGCAGCAACTATCAAGCGTCGGATGCGTGGTCGGTGCACGCCGGCTACACCCTCTTGAAGGAACATCTACATGTGAAGCCGGGCCAAGTGGACATCAACGACGCGCTCAATGAGACCGCCGATCCCCAGCATCAATTCTCGCTGCGGTCCTCGCTCAATTTGCCGCGGCACACGGAATTCGACACATCACTGCGCTGGGTCGACACGCTGCACACCAACAATGGCGCGGTGGTGGGTACCGTGCCAAGCTACTTCGAGCTGGACACTCATCTCGCCTGGCACGCCAGCGATCGGCTGGAATTTGCGCTGGTTGGCCAGAACCTGCTTCACAACCGCCATCCCGAATACGGGTTTCCGGGCCCGACGCGGCCGGAAATCGAGCGCAGCGCGTATGGAAAATTTACATGGCGCTATTGAGGAGAAAGCTGCGGCTGCTGCTGGTGGCGGTCGCCTGCCTCGGCGTCACGCCGCACTTGAGCGCCGCCGATGCGCCGACCGAAAATCAGGTTCAGGCCGTCTTTTTGTTCAATTTCTCGCGTTTCGTCGAGTGGCCGCCGCAGGCATTCGCCGCGGCCAACGAGCCCTTTGTCATCGGCATCGTCGGCAGCGATCCCTTCGGCGCGCACCTGGACGAGGCGATCCACAACGAGCGGATCAACGGGCACCCGCTCACCGTGCGCCGCTTCCGCAGCATTTCCGAGGTCGACAACTGCCAAATCCTCTTCATCGATCAGTCCGAGATTCCTCGCCTGGGACAGATTCTTGCCCTGCTCGACCACCACAGCACGCTGACGGTCTCCCAGGCGGACGGCGCGGCGCAGCGCGGCGTCATGATCCAGTTTGCCAACGAAAATAGCCGGATTCGCCTGCGCATCAATGTGGATTCGGCGCGCGCTGCCGGACTGACCATTAGTTCCAAGCTGCTGCGCCCGGCCGAGATCGTCGGCGCGGGCGCCAAGGAGCCCTGATGAACAAATCATCCCGGCCGATCCGCCGCACTTTGATGAACATGATTTTTCTATCGAGCGGCGTCGTCTTGCTGGTCACCTCGTCGGCGTTTTGCGCCTATGAGTTTTTGACTTTTCGCTCCTCCAGCATTCAGCAATTGCGGATATTGAGCCGCGCCATCGCCAGCAATAGCACCGCGGCATTGGCGTTCGAAAATGCGGACGATGCGGCAAGCGTCCTGACCGCCTTCAAATCCGATCCGCACATCGTGGCGGCTGCGCTTTACGATAATCGCGGCCAGGTTTTCGCCGTCTACCCGCAAGGATTGGGCTTGGACCGGCTGCCGGCACGCCCCGGCGCGGGCTTTAGCTTCGGCCGCTCCGCGCTGGTCGGATTTGAACCGGTTGCGGAAGGCCCCAAGAAGCTCGGGGTGTTGTACGTCGAGTCCGATCTTAGCGCCATGTATTCGCGCATGCAGCTCTACGGCCTCATTCTGGTCCTCGTTGCCGCGCTTTCCTTGTCGCTCGCCTTTCTGATCTCCCGCCGGCTGCAGTACCGGCTGCTGCAGCCCATTATCGCGCTGGCGCACACCACCCGCGCGGTGGCGGAGCGGCACGACTACACGGTGCGCGCGGCGCCCTCCGGTGCCGAGGAGTTCGACCTATTCGCCGGCACCTTCAATCAGATGCTCACGCAGATTCAAGAATCCGAGGGCAAATTGCAGGCGCAGGTCGGGCGCTTGAGTCTCCTGCAGCACATCACCCGGGCGACGGGCGAGCGGCAGGACCTGCCCAGCATCTTTCAAGTCGTGCTGGGGAGCCTGGAGGACAATCTCGCCATCAATTTCTGCTGCTTTTTATTGCACGACCCGGGCGCCAAGTCGCTGGTGGTCGCCGCGCTGGGCCGCAAGGGCAGCGGTTTCGCGGAACACCTCAGCCTGTTGCCGCAAAGTCCGGTGCAAATCGATCCCAATGGCTTGTCGCGCTGTGTCGCGGGCGAGCTGGTGTACGAACCCGACGTGGCGACGGTGCACTTTCCCTTTCCGCAAAGGCTGTGCGCCGCGGGTTTGCGCTCGGTGGTGTTTGCGCCGCTGATATTGGAAAGCCAGGTATTCGGCGTACTGGTGTGCGCGCGCGCCGCCCCTGAGGCCTTCAGCAGCGGCGAGTGCGAGTTTCTAAAGCAGCTGAGCGAACATGTGGCCCTCGCGAGTCACCAGGCGCGCCTGTATGGCGCCTTGCAACAGGCGTATGACGACTTACGGCAAAGTCAGCACACCGTCATGCAGCAGGAGCGCTTGCGGGCGCTGGGACAGATGGCGAGCGGCATCGCGCATGACATCAACAATGCCATTTCTCCGGTCTCGCTGTATACCGAATCGCTGCTCGAGCGCGAACCCAATTTGAGCGAGCGTACCCGCGCCTACCTGACCACCATTCAGCGCGCGATCGAAGATGTTGCGAGGACCGTGGCCCGCATGCGCGAGTTCTACCGCGAACGCGATGCGCAACTGACGCTCGAGCGGGTCGAGATCAATCGCGCCGTGCAGCAGGTGGTGGAGCTGACCAAGCCTCGCTGGAGCGATCTGCCGCAAGAACGCGGCGCGATGGTCGACCTGCAGACCTGTCTGTCCGATGCGCTGCCCGAGATCATGGGAGCGGAACACGAGATCCGCGACGCGCTGACCAATCTGATCTTCAATGCCGTCGATGCGATGCCCAACGGCGGCACGCTGTCGGTGCGAACACGCAGGGCGACCGTCGCCGACGGCGAGACGCGCGTATTGATCGAGGTGACCGATAGCGGCGTCGGCATGGATGAGGATACCCGGCGCCGCTGTTTGGAGCCGTTTTACACCACCAAAGGGGAGCGCGGAACCGGGCTGGGACTCGCGATGGTGTACGGCATGATCCAGCGGCACAGCGCCGAACTCGAGATCGACAGCCTTCCCGGCAAAGGCACCACGGTGCGCTTGAATTTTCCGGCGTTCACCTCATCGGCGGTCGCGGCGCCCACGACCCGCAGCTCGGCCAAGGTCGAACCGGCGGCTGCGGATCCTCTTGGTCGACGATGACCCCTTGTTGATCAAGTCGCTGCAAGACACGCTGCAGGAGGACGGCCATCTGGTCATGGCGGCTCATGGGGGCCACGAGGGCATTGAAGCTTTCGCGGCCGCCTCGAAACGCGGCGAGTGCTTCGACATCGTGGTCACGGATCTCGGGATGCCCCATGTCGATGGGCGTAAGGTCGCCACCTCGGTCAAGGGTGTATCGCCGGCGACGCCGGTGGTTCTGCTCACCGGTTGGGGACAGCGCCTCATTGCGACCAACGACGCGCCGGCGCACGTCGACAAGGTGTTGGCCAAACCTCCGCGCCTGCACGAATTGCGCGCGGCGCTGGCGGAGTTGGTCGCTTGAGTTCCGCGGCCCGCTTGTTGATCGTCGACGACGAGGCCGCGCAATTGCGCGCGCTGTGCGACACGCTTGCGGCCGAAGGCTACGACACCCAGGGCTTTGGCTCCGGACGCGAAGCCCTGGCGATTTTGGCTCCGGGCGAATTCGACCTGCTGCTCACCGACCTGATGATGCCGCAGATGGATGGGATCACGCTGATCGACGCCGCAAAGAAAATCGATCCTGCGATCGGCGCGCTGGTCATGACCGGGCACGGCACCATCGATACGGCGGTACGAGCCATGCAAGGCGGCGCGCTCGACTACATTCTCAAGCCCTTCAAGCTGAACGTGATACTGCCCATCATTGCGCGCGCGCTGGACGTGCAGCGTCTGAGGCGGGAAAACGCGGAATTGCACCTGCGCGAGAAGCAACGCTCGGCCGAGTTGGCCGCCGCCTATCACGATCTGGAGTCCTTTTCGTATTCGATTTCGCACGACCTACGCGCGCCGCTGCGCTCCATGGACGGATTCGCCGCCATACTCGAGAGCGACTTCGCGGAACAACTCGGCGCAGAGGGGCGCAGAATCTTGAGCGTCATCCGCGGCGGAAGCCAGAAGATGGACGAACTCATCGTCAGTCTGCTGGAGTTCTCGCGAGTGGGCCGCTCAGCGCTGCAATTCGACCGCGTCGACATGACCTTGCTCGCGGATGCCGCCGCCGCTGAAGTGCGCGCGCAGTACTTGGACTCCGAACCGCAGATCGACATCGCCGAATTGCCGACTGTTCAGGCCGATCCTGTGGTCATTCGCCAAGTCTGGTGCAATTTGATCGGCAACGCGCTCAAGTACAGCGCAAGGCGCGCCAAACCGAAGATCTGCATCAGCGGGCGCGTCGAGAACGGGGAAGCCATTTACCAGGTGGAGGACAACGGCGCGGGTTTTGACATGCGCTATGCGGACAAGTTGTTTGGGGTGTTTCAGCGCTTGCACCGAAATGAGGATTTTTCCGGTACGGGTGTGGGACTGGCGATTGTGCATCGCATTATCAAACGCCATGGCGGCCGCGTCTGGGCTAAGGGTTCCCCTGATGCGGGAGCCTGCTTTCAGTTTGCACTTCCGCTCAGGTCGGCCTCATGATCTGCACCGATTGGCCGAATTACTTACGATGAAGACGCGATTGAAGCTGGTTGTCGTGGAAGACAGCGTGGCGGATGCCGAGCTGCTGACCCGGCATCTCGCCAAAGCGGGGCTCGATTGCGCCATCGATCGGGTTCAAACCGAGCCTGAGTTCCTCGAGGCGCTCCGCCGCGTCAAACCCGACCTGATTCTGTCCGATTTCTCCTTGCCCAACTTCAGCGGTTTGCGGGCCCTGGACCTTGCGGTCATTCATGCCCCCGATACGCCCTTCATCTATGTGTCGGGAACCATCGGCGAGGAAAGGGCCATCGATGCGCTGCGGCGCGGCGCCACCGACTACGTGCTGAAAAGCAACTTGTCGCGGCTTTCATCCGCCATTGAGCGTGCACTGCGCGAAGCCGAGCTAAAGTCCGAGCGGCGCCATTCCGAGCAGGTGCGCACCGAACAAGAAGAGCGCCTGCGCCGTCTGACCCGCACCTATCGCATGCTCAGCAGCACCAGTTCGGCCATTCTGCGTCTGCATAATCGCGCGGAGCTGCTCGACGAGGTGTGCCGCATCGCCGTCCAGCAGGGAGGCTATCAGCGCAGCGCGATCAGTTTGCTGGATTCAGGCACCAAGGTCTTGACCCAGCTGGCGTGCGCCGGGCTTGATTCGCAGCCGCACGAGGGAACCGAGCAGGTGATGGACCCCTTCGGTCCGCAAGCGGATCTGATGGACCAGGCGATCCGCAGCGGCGCTCCCGTCGTGCACAACGATTTGCAGCGAGAGGCGCCGAGCGCAGCGTTGCGCGAGAGCGCGATCCTGCTCGGCTACCGCGCGGTTGCCGCGCTGCCGCTGAAAATCGACGGCGCCACCATCGGCGTAATCAGGCTCTTCAGCACCGAGCCCGGCGTATTCGATGCGGCGGAAATCGGCGTGCTGCTGGAGCTGACCGCCAATATCAGCTTCGCGCTTCAATATCTGGAGAAAGACGAAGCGGTACATTTCTTGTCGTATTTCGACAGCCTGACGGGACTTGCGAAGCGGCCGCTGTTCTGTCAGCGGCTGGCGCAAACCCTGGCGAAGGATTCGCGCCAGGAAGCGGGCCGCACCGTGCTGGTGTTCGATGTGCAAAAACTCGGCGCCATCAACGATTCGTTCGGCCGCTACGTCGGCGACAGCTTGATCGAGAAAATAGCGGCGCGGCTGAAACAAACCTATAGCGACTCGGAATGCGTCGGCTACTTCGGCGGCGGCACGTTTGTCATCAGCCTGCCGGATTGCGGCGAGCGCGACCGATACCGGGGTCATGACGCGAAGCGCGGCCGCGCCGCTATTTGTAGAACCCTTTTACATCGACGGGCAGGAGTTGCGGCCCACCATCCGTTCAGGACTCGCCTTCTTTCCGCATGACGCGAATACCGCCGACGCCCTGGTGCAAAACGCCGAAGCAGCCCTCAAGGCGGCACGCGAAGACAACGAAAAGTACATGATGTACGGACTGGTGACCCAGCGACCAACCTCGCGCAGCCTGGCGCTGGAAGCGCGGCTGACCCGGGCCCTCGACCGCAACGAGTTCCTGCTCCATTATCAGCCGAAGATCGACATCAAGAGCGGCAGGGTCCAGGGTCTCGAAGCGCTGCTCCGCTGGCAAGACTCTGACGAGGGCATCATCCAGCCGTCGGTGTTCATCCCGCTGCTCGAGCATTCCGGCGCCATCGTCGATGTCGGGGAGTGGATTTTTCTCCAAGCCGTGCGCGACATCGGCAAATGGCGCGACGCCGGCTTGAACACCCGGGTCGCGGTCAATGTCTCGCCGCTGCAATTGCGGCGCCGGGACTTCGTGCAGCGGGTGCTGGCCGGTATCGCCCCCTCAGGGTCCGCAGCCGCTGGGCTGGACATCGAAATCACGGAAAGCATGTTGATGCATGATTTGGAGTTGTCCATCCGCAAGCTCATCCCAGCTGCGCGAGGCCGGATTCGGCGTGGCAATCGATGATTTCGGCACCGGCTATTCCTCGCTGCGCTTGCTGGCGAAGCTACCCGTGGACACGCTCAAGATCGACAAGTCGTTCGTGCAGAGCATCGTCGACACCCCCAATGTCGCGACGCTGGTCGCCACCGTGGTATCGCTGGCGCGCGCATTCAGCATGAAAACC
The DNA here is from genome assembly GCA_963809855.1 of uncultured Bacteroidales bacterium. Lineage (GTDB taxonomy): Bacteria > Bacteroidota > Bacteroidia > Bacteroidales > VadinHA17 > LD21. Next base: position 252,661 of record CAWELF010000001.1, read on the forward strand.
GTGGCCGAGGGCGTGGAGACCGCCGAACAATTGCAGAAATTGCGCCACATGAAATGCGACCAAGCGCAGGGGTACCTGTACAGCCGGCCCGTATCCGCCGCGGACGTGCCAACCGCAATCGAGCGGCTGGAGCGTGCACAGTTCACAACAATTCACGCATTTCCCAATCCCGCCGATTCCACCCGGTAGACTTTCGTTTTGCAGTAATGACGCTAAAATTGCGTAGCGTTCGATGGGGCGGGATATGCATTTTCGATTGAAAGCTCTTTGCGTTGCACTTATCATCAAGTGCCACGTTCTTACTCTCATACTTGGGATCTCTGTATTTCGGCTGGTATCGCTGGCCTGGCTGGTATCTCACGGACGTGACGACCGTGGTTCTCGTGATGGTGTGCGTGGATGTGATGCTCGGACCCACGCTGACATTGATAATCGCCAACCAGAAGAAATCCCGGCGCGAGCTCACGCGCGACATCGGCATCATCGTGGCCGTACAGCTTTGCGCGCTCACATATGGATCGGTGTCGCTGTGGAACGGGCGGCCGCTGTATTACGCGTTCTCTGAAAATATATTGCAGCTGGTGCAGGCTTACGATATTGATCCGAAGGAAGCCAAGCTCGGGCGCGAGCAAAATCCTGACTTGGCGCCGCATTGGTATAGCCTGCCGCGATGGATATGGGCGCCGCTGCCGCAGAATGCGGAAGAAGCAAGAAAAATCGTCACCTCGACGATTACCGGCGGCGACGATGTCATTTCGATGCCGAGATACTTCAAGCGTTGGGAAGAAGGATTACCTTCGCTTCGCAAGCAACTTAAGAAAGTTGACGATGTGGCGTATTTTGCCAAAAGCGAGAAAACCAGGCTGAAAAATAAGATGAACGCCGCGGGAATGGCGGATGATCAATCGGATACCATGCCGCTCACCGGCAGGGGGCATCCGCTTCTCGCCGTGATCGACCCGACAAGCCTGACGATAGCTGGGATTTTCGGGACGAAATAACTGCCAGTCGACTGCAATGCGATTGTCGAACTTGCCCTTTTTATGTCGGGAGTTCGAATTGGCCGCGGTAAGCTCTATGAATTACCTCGTGGCTCTCGTACCGTCTGAGTTTGGCGCGTCCAGAGAGATTGCAGGAAGGCCTACTACTCGTTGGCCTCGCACAAGCCCGCGCACTGCCCAAAATCGGCTAATGACCCAATTCCAGGACATCCATTTTAACGGGGCATCGGCCAAGAGCCGACGAGATCAACGTTGCGGGAAGCCAAACTCGACAAGTCCAGCCAACTGACTATCATCTGAGGCGATATGACCACACAAAACCGCATTGTCATCGATCCTGCCATCTGTGACGGCAAACCCGTCATTCGGGGCACTCGCTTGCCGGTAACAGTGGTTGTAGGCAGCCTGGCTGGCGGCATGACGTTTGAGGACGTACAACGTGAATACGATGTCACCGCCGACGACATCCGGGCTGCGCTCCGATATGTGGGTGAACTGGCTGAGCAGGAGTCTTTTCACCCGTTGCCAGCAGCCTAGATCGGTATGCGTTTTCTGATCGACGCTAACCTGCCTCGCGCAGCAATCGTCGTGTGCCAAAAATTCGGGCGTCAGGTTGAGTTCGCGCGATATTGGGTTGGCGGCAGCTTCGGATCCACACGAGCGTGCCCTGGAGAATAGGCGGTCGCTGATCGGGTTAGGAGCGCCGCAAGCATGCATCGGCAGGAGCGCGTGATTTATGAGCAAACGCCTTAGTACCATCCCCAAGTTTGCTAGTGAGGCCGCGGAAAGAGCGTTCTGGGAAAAGAACGATTCGACTGCGTATTTGGATTGGAAAAAAGCGCAGTCCACTGTTATCTCAAATCAGCGCGCGGACACTGGGGTGGTTGCTCCCGCCCGCGACACGCCGCTCAAACGAGGAAAACATGGCCTTAATCATTAGACAACGTGCACACGAAGTGAAGAGGCCGTGTCTGACGATGCGACGTGGCAGGATCTATTGTGCGCATTAGAGCTGCGACTCGATTTAGAGGCCGGGCTCGCCGACGCGAAGGCCGGACGAGTCACTGACACCGAAGAGTTGGACGCATCGAGCGGCAGGCCTCGAAGCCCATCGGCGCCATTCGCGAAAAACCCAGCAAAAAACGCTACGTTTTCGCTACGGTCGGTAAATTGAGCGCGCGTAAGTTTTTGATAAGAAAGCGCGCCCGGAGAGATTGCTGCGGGGCCTGCGGCCCCTTGTCCTCGCCGACGCTCGGCTCGCCCTGAAGGGCGACCAAATCGCCTGCGGCGATTTGTCGAACTCGCCTTCTCGTCTGTCAGGAGTTCGAATTTCAAGCGCTTGACAGACGGTCGTTGCGACGTTTCTCGAATCACAAAACTGTGCGCGCCCGGAGAGATTCGAACTCCCGACCTCCTGGTTCGTAGTCGCAAAGATGATTTGATAGGTTCTTATTTTTCAACCACTTAGCAGGCCCGCCCTTACTCAAACTAGGCACCGTAGCGCACGAAACTGCATCAAACGCTACGTTTTCGCTACGGTGCCAGGTGCCGCCAGTCATAGATACCGAAGGCTCCTTCGACCATGTGATCGAACGGATTTGCTCGAATATACAAAATATTGTATAAGAGAACAGCGATGGCAGCTCGCAAACCTGTCGAGTTTCGGGGAAGTTCGCTTAACGATCTGCGAGCCTTCCCGGACTCAGCGCGGCACGAGGCAGGTCATCAAATCGATCTGGTACAGCAAGGGTACCAGGCTGACGATTGGAAGCCGATGCAAAGCATCGGCGCCGGTGTACAGGAGATTAGGATTCGGGACGCCGCCGGGGCGTTCCGTGTCATTTACGTCGCGAAATTTGCCGATGCGGTTTATGTCCTGCACTGTTTCAGGAAGACCACGCAGAAAACCAGCAAGACGGATCTTGATCTGGCCGCCAGACGTTATCGTGAACTGACAAAGGAGCTAGGCAAGTGACTAAGAAGCGATTCGCCAGCGTGTGGGATGCGATTGAAGACACGCCAGAGAAGGCCGAAAACATGAAGCTCCGGTCGTCGCTGATGATTGCGTTGAAGGAGCATTTGGCCGGCACCGGTCTCAGTCAGGGGCAGATCGCCAAGCTCTTCGGCGTTACCCAACCGCGTGTCTCGGATCTTATGCGCGGGAAGATCGACGTGTTCGCTTTGGATGCGCTTGTGAACATGGCGGCGGCGGCCGGTCTGCGCGTGAAATTAAGTGTGCGAAAAGCGGCTTGATCCTCTAGCGGCGCTATTTGGACTTGCTAGAGTAAGCTCTGCGCAGGTGAGTGCGGCGATCCGAAAGTAGGCCGGTCTTGGGTGAAGTTTCCAATTTATGCGATATCCCATTGCAATTGAGACGGGCGATGCAGAACACGCGTACGGCGTCGTGATGCCTGATTTGCCGGGCTGTTTTTCGGCAGGCGATACCTTGGATGAGGCGTTGGCCAACTCGCGGGAGGCCATCATGCTTCATGTGGAAGGTCTGCTCGATGACGGCCAACCCATTCCAAGGCCGTCCACTATCGAACAGTTGCGCGGCCAGCGCAGCTATCGCGGCCGGACCTGGGCGATCGTCGACGTCAGCGAGGTTGAAGATAAGACGGCAATCCGCGGTCGTTGATCGACCCCTATGCGACGATCACGAACGGCAGCAATCGGGCAGACCGATGAGGAGCTCGAATGCGGCGTCAATATAATTTCCGTCGCAGCCCTGGAAACTATTACGCAGATACTGCTGGTGATGGTCGATGCCGAAGTCAGATTTGACTCGGATGCCACGCGATTTCATCATTCCACCTCTATTTGCTGGTAAACCGAATTGCTAAAAGATGGACACTGAGGGATCAAGACCATGGAGTCGGCCGAGAAGCCAAGCGCACCAGGTCCGACCATGGGCGATCCGAATCTCAATCCCGACCTTCGTGCCCGCGCCGAGGCCGCCTCCGACGTCGTGCCCGCCGTGCTCGCCGCCGCTGCCCGGCTTCCCCAACCGCGCGAGGACAGCATGGCTCAGATTTACGCGCTTGGACTTTACGGCTCTATGATCGAACTGTTTTCGGCGTGTGTGCTTCTCGCTCAGTTTGGTGAGCCGAGCACCATCCCGATCATACTGCGCTCGATGTACGAGGCGCTCGTGGACCTCGACAATCTGGTGCACGACGCGAGCTATCACTGCCGCATCGAGCATGCCAACATCAAACAGACGCTCAGCATCATGAGGAGCGGGCCACTGCGAGAGGCGTTTCAGAAGGAACACAGGGAGGACCTTGACCAGCTGACCGCCCGGCTTGCGGAGCTTGAGGACGAGGGCAAAGCCTCGCTACAGATCTGGAAGCGATGCAGGGCGGCAGGACGAAGCGACGAATACGACAGTCTCTATGCGATGTTCTGCCTTGACACACACAACAATGCCTCAGCGCTCGCGGAGCGGCACCTAAGCGAAAGCAAGGACGGCTCTCCCCTGATCTCATTTTTTGGCAAGTACGATCCGAAGGTCGTGGCCAGCCGCCTCGACTTCGGCCTGGATTTCCTGTTTCAAGGCGCACGGATGGTTCACGGAGCCTTTCAAGTGCCTGCACCAGAGGTCGAGGCACTCGCCGCGCGCCATGAGCGCGAGCGAAGTGGGCGGCCTGCAGCCGAAGGCAAGCAACGGGATAGGGCGGCGGCGACTGAGAGCCACTGAGTGGCCGACTGCGACCCCAAGCAGTCGAACGTGAATGTCCGCTTCCGATCCGCGGACGTTACAAATATTCTTTCAAAGTTCGGGCAATCAGTGTTTGGCCGCGATATCTGTAACCATAGAGCTCTTCAGACCCAAGATTTGATGCTGGTCAAGGTGGTCCGTTCGATAAAGCCCCTTTAGAAATGCTGCATCCCACTCGGTCAACCCAGTCGGCGGTGGCTTAGCGATGCCAGCAAACAACTGTAAAATGCTGGGGGTACTGGAGGCTGCTGGGGCAATCTTAATTTCCGCTAGCCCGACCATACTCACGTATGCCGCGAGTTGGCCGAAGCTGATCCCCTTTGCGCGGATTGCATCCACCATGACAATTGCAGATGAAAGGTCGCGCACATCGTTGAAGCGAATTCGGGTAGCCGTCGCCCTAGAATTCATGCGCACGCCATTTAGCGCTCCGGCGCTGGCGGCATCTAGCCCGCTCCCGATTCCACCACTATCTCGAAGCGGCTTCCCATCCGCATCGTATATTTCAGCGTTGTACCAAGCACGTATCGGTAACTTAGAGTCTAAGAAATGGCGTATTTCCACGCCTCCGTGATCATCTCCGTTGGCGAATAGGTTAACGTCACGCCGATTCCACGCTTTAATAAGGTCATCGGGCTTTGAAGTTACGATGATATACAGATTCGGCTTGCAATGTTGGGGGGCCAGGGGCGCTCCCACCGAGGTGGCGATTTCTGTCAACCGGGTCAAGACGTATTCGCCATCCCCTCTCGGCAGACCTGCCACCAAAGGGCAAATAGGCATTTCGCGTTGCCAGTTCGCGAGAGATTGATCCGATCGTTTAACGGCAATGTCGGAAACAAACTGGTTCACTTGCTGCGTGACCCTCGCGCGTTCTCTCGCGGCCTCGACTGTGATTGTGTCTATCTCGGCTTTGGGAGACGAGGTTTGCGGTGAAGCGCCCATTGCGCGGCACGCAAGGAAAGCCGCGGCTACTGCGGCAAGAACGAACTTATTGTCCGTCGCGAAGTACGACATGGCTGTATTAACTGAACATCCTGTTCTCTCTACCGAGCTTATTATATCGTGCGGGACCGTTTCTGCGATGCCACGATGTCGGTCGGTTTTTCAGCGTTGGCCGACTGTCGTCTCTCGACCCGTAGCGGCGGTTCGCGACCGTCCGCTTGGAGACAGTCCACTTTACGGTGACACCCAATGCGCTTTGTGAACGATGTGAGAGGTCTGATCCAGTTCGACTGACCAAGCTTCGGTATCAAATGTCAGGCGATTTTCATCCAAAGTCGCTCTACGCACGATCCGTACATGCTTCCAGGCGTAACCGAGAGAACAATGCAGCCGGCGTCTCGCGCACCGATGGCGCGGTGCCGAACCGGTCGATCACTTTCGACTCCGTATCACCAATTTGAATCGCCTGAAACGTTTGTTCCGAGAGCCTGAGATTGCCGAGCAGCCTCCGGCGTAACCAACGATGGCCAAGGTGACCCCCCCACGATGACCGCGAAACTTCGCTTCTTCCGCTTACTGCCTGAGGTTGAATATAATTGGCGTTCATAGACGTTCGGTAACGGAATCCTATACGGTATAGTTGGCCTCATCGACCCCGTGCCGTCATCGACGGATGGCCGCTTCCGCGCAAGCGAAATCGCACCCGGGACCGTTAAAACCGCTGCTTAGACAGGATTGCCGCGATTTGCGGAGCGAGTGAAGACGCTCCTCGGGACTCAATTGCGACCTCACTCGTTTGCCGAAGATTCAGCATCAAAGCGAGGCGACACAGAAAAAATATAGAGATTTTCGCTGTCTAACTGATACGAATTGAATCGCTTCCATACAAACGTATGCGAGTCTCCCTCGGCGTGGATTGTGAAGTCATCTTCCGTCAAAATTTTCGCGGCTTTCCGAGCAGCTTTAGGATGCGGCGCTCCGGGCCCATCGGATGTACACCCACAAGGCGAAATGAAGATTAAATATACTCCGATCCACCATATCCATGAGAAGAACCCGAGGTAAATGAACATTCCCGCAGCACAAAGCATCCCAGGAGAGTCACAGCATTCATTCGCCCTTTGGACTTCCAGTGCCGCCAAAAAAGTAGCTTCGCTGCAGCCCGGAGTGATGCTTCATCGTAGATGATGGTTAGCTCAAATACCTGCGCGTCGTTCATCGCGGCTATAAATTAATTACACGACAAAATCTTCGTGTAACAGAGTTAGATACGTGTAAAGACATCCGTGAGAACTCCTTGCGCCCTCCGGCTTTCCTTGGCATTAAAGCAGTTTATCGCAGATAATGAATGGCGGCTTCCTGGCGGTAAATTCAAGCCCCGTGAGCGCCCGCTTTTGGCCGATTTGAGCCGCTCACGCGACGGCTAGGGAGAGCCTCCCTCCCAAGACTTCAGGTTCGCCAGAAGCACCCGCTTCAGACTATCGCGAAGCGTCCCACAGACGCGCAGCATTGCCGTAAGGTCATCGCGCCCAGGACTGGTCACCAGCTGGCCTTGGTTGGCGGCACGGGCAATCTGGTTCAAGTTGCGGCCGATGCTTCCGAGTTCCGCCAAAGTGCGCTTGAGGGCCAGCAGTTCCTCTTGCGGGAGCGGCGTCAGCAGACCGCAGGTGAGCTCGCGTCAGCACCGATACATACGTTGCCGGTGGCATCCCTCGTGCGGCCGCACGCTCCCGCAAAAGAATCTGGTCATCGGGGCGCAGACGGATCATCAATCGAGCGCCCCTCCGCGCCCGAGCACCGGTTGGTGTCTCCGTGATGTATCGGTGCCAAGCCTGCCTTCAGTAGCACCAATTCCACCAGACGCCTGAGCAAGGCTGACTCGCTGAGCAGTTCCTTCTCAGCAAGCGCACGTAGTCGTGCCTTCGTTTCCGATGAGACTCGACCCACGATGAATTGATCTGCTTTCACGTGGGCCCAATTGTTCAACAAGAGCAACCGGTTGCCTATCCTGCATCGCGCGTTTTTTCAGCGTAACTCAAACCAAGCCAAACATTTAATCTGGCGCAACCGTACGAGAGCGCGCCGATCACGACGTAGCGTCATGGTAAGAGTTCCGCTGAAATTTCCGCGGAACTCACTCCCACGAAAATCTCATCTTGCGTCATAGTCGATACTGGAAAAGCGTCGATGAAATCGCTCGGAACCACACATCACGATTTGCTTTGAAGCACCTAAATGTCATGCCGACTCGCACGAACATTCCGCAGTCCGACAAGATTCCTCTGCGCCTTCGGGACAGTTGCCGCTCGATTTCTCGACACCGGCGCCGCCGTCACCGTTATCTCGTCCAAAGTCTTCCGGCGCCGTCCAAGAAGTTCCGCTCGCCTGCCACACCGTCTCGCTATCTCACCCGCCGTGAAGCCGCCGCCTATGTCCGCTGCAGTCTGCGATTCTTGGATGGCATGGGACTGCCCTTCATCCGCAAGGGCCGCTGCAAGGTCTACGACCGCATTGATCTCGATGCCCGTATGCAGCAGGATAAGTGCCGAGGGCGGGCCTGGAAGGAGACTTTATGGCCCGTGAACGTGGACTCTACCGCCGCAAGGATTCGCGGTTCTGGTGGATTGGCCTCGTTCTCCCGGATGGACGCCGCGTATGCCAAAGCACTGGGTGTATCAATCGCACCGATGCCGAAAGCTACGTCGTCCGCCTGAAGAACGAAGCAATTGAAGCGAAGCAGCAGGGGCTCCTCGGAATTTTCGTATGGCAGCAAGCGGTCGTGCGATATCTCGAGGAGTTCGCGGATAAGAGGAGCCTCTCGGATGACAAGGATCATCTGAAGAAGCTCGATCCTTATCTTCGGTCCCTGAAGCTGGATGCGATCGACATGACGGTGTTGCAGCCGTTCATTCGCGATCGCAAGGTAAAGGATGGTGTCTCGAACGCGACGGTCAATCGCGCACTCGAGGTGGTTCGGCGGATATTGAATGTCGCGCATCAGGACTGGCGATGGCTCAAAGGGGTGCCGAAGATTCGGATGCTGAAGGAACCCCGGCGGCGAGTTCGATTCTTGAGACGCGAGGAGGCGGATCGATTGATCGAGGCCTTGCCAGAGCACATGAAGCCGATCGTGGAGTTTGCGCTCTCGACCGGCTGTCGTGCGGGTGAGATCCTGGGGCTCGAATGGAGCCGCGTGGATCTAACCCGCAAAGTGGCCTGGCTCGATCACGGTACGACCAAGTCGGGCGACGGTCGCGGCATACCGCTTAATGCGGACGCCGTGGCGGCGCTCGAAGCGACGCGGGGACAGCACCCGCGCTGGTGCTTCACTTTCTCAGGTAAGCGCATCCAGCAAAGCTCCACCGCGTGGGGCATGGCGAAGCAGCGCGCCGGCATCGAGGACTTCCGCTTCCACGACTTGAGGCACACCTGGGCCTCGTGGCACGTGCAGAGCGGCACTTCGTTGCCGGAGCTGATGGAACTGGGCGGATGGAAGTCGTACGAGATGGTGCTGCGCTATGCGCACCTGGCCCCGGAGAAACTCTCTTTCGTGGCCGGACGCATTGAGCGGCAGGCATCGAGGCCCATCGAGGAGGCGCCGCGAGTGAAAAACGTAGCAAAAAACGCTACGTTTTCGCTACGGTCGGTACATTGATGCTCGCGTAAGTTTTTGATTGAATTGGTGCGCCCGGAGAGATTCGAACTCCCGGCCTCCTGGTTCGTAGCCAGGCGCTCTATCCAACTGAGCTACGGGCGCAAGGGGCGCGAATATTACCACATCAATCGGGGATCACCATTCCCTCAACGCTGAGCAAACAGTTGCCGCAGATTCGCAAAAGAATCCCGCTGAAACAATCACATGCTTTAGGCGGCGCATTGCGCCCAGACCGACGTTATCGCCGCCGGACCGATCCGGTCAGGAGAATTCGAAATGCGCTGGCGGAGAGGGAGGGATTCGAACCCTCGAAGGGCTTTTGACCCTTACGCCCTTAGCAGGGGCGCGCCTTCGACCACTCGGCCACCTCTCCGGATCAGCCTTATGCGGCCCTTCGCGGAGCGCCGGATGATACCCGCCCGGAGCAGTCTAGGTAAAGCTATGGCAGCGAAGCGCCTATTTCAGGCGTCATCGATCATCTTGGCGGAAGCAGCGCCCACATTGCCATCGGGATCCTGCTCGCGCTTGATGCGCTCGTAGATTTCTTCGCGGTGAACTGCCACGTCCTTGGGCGCATTGACACCAATCCGGACTTGATTGCCCTTCACGCCCAGTACGGTCACCGTAACCTCGTTGCCGATCATCACGGTCTCGCCGACTCGCCTAGTCAATATCAACATAATCCAGCTCCTTGCAAACTTGACACTCGCAGCGGCAGATTTGTACCGTGCTGCACACCGCTTCGCGTCAAGCGTTCGTTCGCAGATGAACGGTGGTTGCTATTCCCACAGGAATTTTTCCAGTCGGAGAAGAATACAAGAATACCAAACGCATTTGTTGCATCTTCTTGTCAGAATAAAACAATCGTTCAATTAGACAGCCGGCTCCGTACCAGCGACTCGACGCCGGCAAGCGCGGCGGCCAGATTTTCGGGCTGGGTGCCCCCTGCCTGAGCGAAATCCGCTCGACCGCCGCCGCGGCCCCCGACCTTTGCCGCCACCAGCCCGGCAATCTCTCCCGCCTTGATCCGAACCACCAAATCGTCGGAAACTCCCGCGACCAGCATTGCACCTTGCCGTCCTGCGCACTCGCAAGGACGATGACCGAGGAACCGAGCTTGCCTTTGAGCCGGTCCAGGGCATCCCGCAAAGACCTTACATCGGCACCGTCGATCTGGGCAGCCAAAACCTTAATGCCGTCGACATCCTTCGCGCCGGCCGACAAATCCCCGCCGTGCCCGCTCGCCAATTTTGATTTCAGTTGCTGAACTTCCTTTTCCAGCCTGCGGGAGCGCTCGACCAGCTCGCGCACTTTCTCATCCACATCCTCTCGGCTGCCTCGAAGCAATCGCTGCAATGTCGCGCAGCACCTGATCGACGTGCACGACCCACTCGTAAGCTCCACGGCCGGTCAGTGCTTCGACTCGGCGAACTCCGGCAGCAACGCCCGATTCACCGGTGATCTTGAACAGGCCGATGTCGCCCGCACGCTGGACGTGCGTTCCGCCGCAGAGTTCCATCGAAAAATCGCCGATGGAAAGAACTCGCACATCGCTGTCGTATTTCTCGCCGAACAAGGACATGGCGCCCGCGGCTTTCGCTTGGTCCAGCGCCATGACGCGCGTCTCAACCGGTGCGTTTTCGCGAATTTCGGAATTGACCAGCTCTTCGACCCGGCGTAACTCTTCCGGCGACAGTGCTTGAGTGTGCGAAAAGTCGAAGCGCAATCGATCGGCGGCGACCAGCGAACCTTTTTGCTCCACATGCGTTCCAAGAATCTTGCGAAGCGCCGCATGCAGCAGGTGCGTCGCGGAATGATTGAGAGCAATGGCCGTGCGACGCTCCCCATCGACCTGCGCATCCACGGCATCGCCGATGCGCAGCTCGCCCTGCTCGAGCACGCCGACATGGGCAAACGAGGCACCGATTTTTTGTGTATCGCGCACGGTAAAGCGCGCATTGGCGCTCGACAGGAAACCGGTATCGCCGATTTGTCCGCCGCTTTCTGCGTAGAAAGGCGTGTGATCGAGCACGACTTGGCCTTCCTGACCCGGCCGCAGCACATCGACCATCGCGCCGTCGAATATGAGCGACGTGACCCGTGCAGAGTCCGCAACGCGGTCGTACCCGGAAAAATCAGTTTTGCCGGAGAGCTTGATCGTCTCGCGCAGCTCCGCGCCGAATTTGCTCGCCGCCCGCGCGCGGCCGCGCTGCGCTTCCATGGCGACATCGAAGGCCGCCTGGTCAATGCTGAGACCTCGCTCTCGCGCGATGTCGGCGGTCAGGTCAGCCGGAAATCCATAGGTATCGTAAAGCCTGAACACCGTTTCGCCCGGGATGACGGATGATTTCAATTTCGCCGTTTCCTCGTCCAGCAACGCCATGCCGGTCGCCAGAGTTTCGGCAAATCGGATTTCTTCTTGCGCCAGCACCTGCGCGGCACGGGCTTCGCCGCCCGCCAGCTCGGTGTAATAGGAGCCCATTTCCCGCACCAAGGGTGAGACCAGCTTGTGGAAGAAGGGTTGCGTCTGGCCGAGCTTGTAACCATGGCGAATCGCGCGACGGATGATGCGCCGCAGGACGTAGCCGCGGCCTTCGTTCGACGGCACAACGCCATCGATAATGAGAAAAGTGCAAGCCCTGATATGGTCTGCGATGACCCGCAAGCTCGCCGATTGCAGATCCGAAGTTCCCGTGACATCCGCGGCCGAGCGAATCAATGACTTGAACAAATCGATGTCGTAGTTGCTATGGACGCCCTGCATCACTGCCGCGACGCGCTCGAGACCTAGGCCGGTATCGACCGAGGGCTTCGGCAGAGGCACCAGCACCCCGTCCGATGAACGGTCGTACTGCATGAACACCAGATTCCAGATCTCGACATAGCGATCGCCATCTTCGTCCGGCGTCCCCGGGGGTCCGCCGGCGATCTCGGCCCCATGGTCGTAGAAAATTTCGGAACATGGCCCGCACGGCCCGGTATCGCCCATTGACCAGAAATTCGACTTCTCGCCCATCCGCGTGCAACGCGTCAGGATCGATGCCGATTTCTTCGACCCAAATGCGCTCAGCCTCATCGTCTTCGGTGTATACCGTCACCCATAGCCGATCTTTGGGAATTTCCAGCGTTCCGGTGACGTAATTCCATGCGAAGTGGATCCCTTCGCGCTTGAAGTAGTCGCCAAAACTGAAGTTGCCCAGCATTTCGAAAAATGTGTGGTGGCGCGCGGTGTAGCCGACATTTTCCAAATCATTGTGCTTGCCGCCGGCGCGAACGCAGCGCTGTGCGGTCGCCGCGCGGGAATAATCGCGAACTTCCTTGCCGAGAAACACGTCCTTGAATTGGACCATCCCGGCATTGGTGAACAACAGGGTCGGGTCGTTGTGCGGCACCAGCGAACTCGACGGCAGCACCTTATGGCCGTTCTTGCGGAAGAACTCCAGGAAGCTGGCCCGGATTTCCGAAGTCGTCATCGATTTTAGTTTTGCGTCGCGTTTCATGGGTCTTCAATGTCGGAATCAATTTCAACGTCAAAGCCTAAAGCCATTCGGATCTGAGCGCTCGTGAAACCTCGGTAACTCAAAAATCTCGCCTGCAGCTGCCTGTCAGCGTAATTCTTCGCCGCTTTAGCGCCAAACTTCTTGAGGCGCGCTTTCTTCAGCACGCATGATCCAATCAGGGTAGGCGTCGAGGTATTCCTCAACCTGCGATCCCTGCAAACCGTGTCGACGCAGATCGACGCGGATACGAAGCGGCCCCTGGCCCCTCGCGGCGTGATAGGCCACGAAGTTTTCTAGGTAGCGCGCATCATCGAGCAGTTTTTCGCCGCGCAGCGCATCGAGCAAGGGCAGCACGACAGCATGCATCGTAACCCTTCTCGAGCAGTTTACGGCGTAAATCCTCGCAGGAATAGTCGCGGCGGCCCAACGCATCGAGCGCCGCCACCCGGGCGGCGCGCGCGTCCAGGGGCTCGACGGGCCCGGCCGGCCGGGCCATTAAGCCTCTTTGACTTCGCCGCCCCGATTCATGGTCGCTTTTTCGGGAATCAGCTTGGCGCGAACCTGCGCCTCGATATCCTTGGCGATCTCCGGGTGTTGCTGCAGAAACACGCGCGCGTTGTCCTTGCCCTGCCCTATCCGTTCGCCCTTGTAGCTGTACCAAGAACCCGATTTCTCCACCATATTATGTAGGACGCCCAATTCAATGAGTTCGCCCTCCTTTGAAATCCCGGTGCCGTACATGATTTCAAATTCGGTCTCCCGGAATGGCGGTGCGACCTTGTTCTTGACGACTTTGACGCGGGTCATTGATCCCACGACCTCCTCGCCATTCTTGATCGCGCCGATGCGGCGAATATCCATGCGTACGGACGAATAGAACTTCAGCGCGTTGCCGCCCGTCGTGGTTTCAGGATTGCCGAACATGACGCCGATCTTCATGCGAATCTGATTGATGAAAATCACGATGGTGTTGGAGCGCTTGATATTGCCGGTCAGTTTGCGCAGCGCTTGCGACATGAGCCGCGCCTGCAGCCCCATGTGTTGATCGCCCATCTCGCCTTCGATTTCGGCTTTCGGCGTGAGCGCTGCGACCGAATCGACGACAACCACATCGACGGCGCCGGATCGCACCAGCATGTCGGTGATCTCGAGCGCCTGCTCGCCGGTGTCGGGCTGGGAGACCAACAAGTCGTTCACCTTCACGCCCAGCTTTTCAGCGTACACCGGATCGAGCGCGTGCTCCGCGTCCACGAATGCGGCCGTGCCGCCATTGGCTTGCGCTGAGGCGATGATGGCCAGCGTTAGCGTGGTCTTGCCCGAGGACTCCGGACCAAAAATTTCGATCACGCGGCCGCGCGGAATGCCGCCGACGCCGAGAGCAATATCAAGACCCAGCGAGCCGGTGGGAATCGAGTCCACCTCGTAGGTGGCGCCCGCATCGCCCAAGCGCATGACAGAGCCTTTGCCAAATTGTTTCTCGATCTGGCTCAGCGCAGCTGCGAGAGCTTTCTTGCGATTCTCTTCCATGGATAGTCCTCAACAAAGTGTGGCGCTATTATTTCATATTCAGCGCGCGACGCTCATCTGATATGCAACGAATTCGCAGAGATTTCTCAACGATTCTCCGTTTCATCCAGTAGTGGCCAGGTGTCGAGTACTGTATATGCGGACTCGGTGCCGCCGGTGTCAGAGCGAATCAAACTGAAGTTTGTTGCCTGCCACACGAGCGGCGACATTGCTTGCGGCACAGGGGCTTGCGTGACCTTCCTCGCCAGCGTTACATGCGCGCGCAGCCGCTCCTGCGGCAATCCAATCGCATCGTGCAACTGGGTCCCAAGTTCAAGTAGTCCCGGGGGCGCTGCGCGGGCCGCCGCCACCACAACCTGCGATTCTGGCCAAAACTCGATCGAATCGCAGGTGAAGGCGAATCGAGACACGCGCAAAGATCGCGCCGATCTGCTGCAGCACCGCGAGTTTAGGCGCGGGCACTTCGCCGACAAAAGCGAGCGTCACATGGTAGTTCTTGGGATCGACCCGGCGGCTGCGCTTCCTTCGAGCCGTCAGCTCTCGAGCCATTTGAGTCGAGCCGCCGCGTCACATCGGCATCCGGCCAGAGTGCGAAAAATAGTCGCAATGCAGCCCCTCGCGCTCGGCTCAGTCAGCGTTTCAGCAGGCCTTGAAGCGCTGCGCGCACGGTCTTGCGCCGCACCGTCTCGCGGTCGCCCCGAAATCGTCTCAGCGCGGTGGTGAGCGAATCGCGCCGCCGCGGCGCGTGGCCCAGCCCAACCAAACAGTGCCCACAGGTTTGCCGGGAACGCCCCCGCCCGGCCCGGCGATGCCGGTCACTGCCACGGCGACCTGCGCCTGACTGCGGCGAAGAGCGCCCGCCGCCATGGCTCGAACGGTTGCCTTCGCTGACTGCCCCGTGCCGCTGTAAAACCGCGCGTGGCACGCCCAGTCGCCGAACCTTGGACTCATTGCTATAGGTGACAAACCCTTCAGTGAACCAGTCCGAGCTGCCGGCAATATCGGTCAGCGCCTTGGCAATCCAGCCGCCGGTGCAGGATTCCGCCGTTGCGGCGCGGCGGCGCGCTTTGAGCAAGTGTCGGCCAACGCGCTCGGCAAGACGTTTCAATTCCACGTCGCTGTCCGTCATAGGAGGAGTCTACTGGTTTCCGAGGCCGGCGGACTCGGTCAAAACACCATAATGGGTCAGCAGGAGCGCGAATGATTGATGATGCAGCCGTATGCATTGGTCGGATGCCGTCGGTGGCCCAACATTGATCCATTAACCTGACTAGACTAGACTAACCAGGTAACAGGAGATACTCCAATGACCGTCGTCAATATTTACGATGCGAAGACCCAGCTTTCCAAGCTCATCGAGGAGGCAGCGGCCGGTAATGACGTGGTGATTGCGCGCGGCGGCAAACCCGTAGCGCGACTTACTCGCCTCGGCTTGTCTAAGCGCAAGCTAAAATTTGGCGTCCTCAAAGGCAAAATCAAGATCTCGGCGGATTTCGATGCACCGCTGCCAAGCGAAGTCTTAAGGCAATTTGAGGGGCCGTGATGCGGCTGCTCCTCGACACCCACGTTTTCCTATGGGCTGTTACGGCCAACCGACGATTGAAGCCGAGCACGCGTGAATTTCTCTCGCGGGCTGACGCCGTGTATGTGTCCGCGGCTTCGATCTGGGAAATCGCCATCAAGGCACGATTAGGGAAGATCGAGGCCGACGCGGCCTTTCTCGTTGATGCGATCGACAGCAGCGGTTTTCAAGAGCTGCCGGTGAGCGCCCATCATGCGGCGGCGGTGGCCAAACTGCCGCCGCATCACAGCGATCCGTTCGACCGCCTCTTGTTGGCTCAAGCCTTTTTGGAACCCTTACGGTTCGTGACCGCCGATTCAGTGCTCGCAGCATATGGAGGCGCGATAGAAGTGGTGTAGGCGCAAATATGCCAATTCGGCCGGCCTGCGATTGCGAAAGCGCCCCCGGCACCGCCGCGAAGTCAGAAAATGATTCAAAACCCCACCCACGATCCGAAGAATATGCCCGAGCACACGCCGATGATGCAGCAGTATCTGCGCATCAAGGCGCAGCATCCGGACGTGCTGCTGTTCTATCGCATGGGCGATTTCTACGAGATGTTCTACGACGACGCGCGCCGCGCCGCGGAACTACTCGATATCGCATTGACTCAACGCGGCGCCTCCGCCGGCGCTCCGATTCCCATGGCCGGCGTGCCGGCCGTGACCCTCGATGGCTACCTGGCCAAATTGGTGCGCAAGGGCCAGTCGGTCGCGATTTGCGAGCAGCGCGGCGAGCCCGGAAAGACCAAAGGCCCGATGGAGCGCGAGGTGGTTCGCATCGTCACGCCCGGCACGGTGACCGATGAGGCGCTTTTGGAGGAGCGCCGGGATACCGTCATCGCCGCGGTCTGCGGCCAGGAGGGCCGCTATGGACTGGCGTGGCTCGACCTATCGGCCGGACGCTTCAGCGTGATGCAACTCGACCACCTCACCGCGCTCGAGGCCGAAGTAGAGCGCCTGCGCCCCGCGGAAATTCTGGCCCCGGACGGCGCGCACCCCGCCTTGGCGCGCTTATCCGCGGAGGAGCGGCCTTGGAGGTCTCGGGCGCCCTGGCATTTCGAGATCGACTCAGCCACCCGGGCGCTGACCGAACAGTTTCGCACCCACGACTTGGCCGGCTTCGGCTGCGCGGACAAACCGCTGGCCATCGCGGCCGCGGGCGCGTTGCTGGCCTACGTGCGCGAAACGCAAAAATCGGCGCTGCCGCATCTGCTGTCGATCACGACCGAAGAGCGGGATGCCGCGCTCATCATGGATCCGGCTACGCGCCGCAATCTCGAACTCGATGAAAGCATTGCCGGCATCTCCGAATTCACGCTCGCGGGTGTTTTCGATCGCACGACCACCGCCATGGGCGGCCGGCTGCTGCGCCGTTGGCTGCATCGACCGCTGCGGGATCGCGGCATCTTGCGCGCCCGCTATCACGCGGTCGCGACCTTGATCGACCAGGATCGACACGCCGACATGGCCGAGCAACTGGCCGGCCGTCGGCGATCTGGAAAGGATATTGGCGAGAATCGCGCTGCGCTCCGCGCGGCCGCGGGATCTGGTGCAGTTGCGCGCGGCACTCGGCGCAGTGCCTGCACTGCGGCAGATTGTCGTCGGCGCACAGTCGCCGCTGCTGCAGCGGCTCGCCGCCGCCATCAACGATCATCACGTCAGAGCACGCACTGCTGCAGCGCGCCATCGACGCGGCGCCTCCTCACTACCTGCGTGAAGGGGGAGTGATCGCTGCGGGGTTTGACGCCGAACTCGATGAACTGCGCGCGCTCGGCAGCAACACCGAGCAATTCCTGGTCGAGCTCGAAGCGCGGGAACGCGAGCGCAGCGGGCTGTCGAGTTTGAAACTCGGCTTCAACCGCATACAGGGATTCTTCATCGAGGTGAACCGCAGCCAAGCCGACCGAGTTCCACCCGAGTACCTGCGCCGCCAAACTGTCAAGTCGGCTGAGCGGTTCATCACGCCCGAATTGAAGTCCTTCGAGGACAAAGTTTTAGGTGCGCGCGAGCGCGCGCAGGCGCGAGAACGGCAGTTGTACGACTCTTTGCTGGACCAGCTGTCCGCAAACCTGCCCGCTCTGCAGGCGAGCGCCGCGGCGATCGCCGAAGTCGATGTTTTGAGTTGTTTCGCCGAGCGGGCGACGACACTTCAGTGCGCGCAGCCGGAACTGGTCGAGGAGCCCCTGTTGCGGATCGATGCCGGACGCCATCCGGTGGTCGAACGCGCGAGCCGCGAACCCTTCATCCCCAATGATCTGCGCTTTGACGATGCGCGCCGCATGCTGATCATTACCGGGCCCAATATGGGTGGCAAAAGCACCTACATGCGCCAGACGGCGCTGATCGTGATTCTTGCGCACATCGGCTGCTTCGTGCCGGCGCGGCGCGCGATTCTCGGGCCCATGGACCGAATATTCACACGCATCGGCGCCTCCGACGATCTGGCGGGCGGCCGCTCGACCTTCATGCTGGAAATGACCGAGACGGCGAACATCTTGAACAATGCCACCGACCAGAGCCTCGTGCTCATGGACGAAGTCGGCCGCGGCACCAGTACCTTCGATGGTCTATCGCTCGCCTGGGCGTGTGCGGCCTTCATCGCCACGAAAATCCGCGCCTTCACCTTGTTTGCCACGCACTATTTCGAACTCACCAGCCTCGCAAGCGAGGCGCCCGCCGTCGTCAATGTTCACGTCGAAGCGGTGGAGCACGGCGACCGGTTGGTATTCCTGCATAGCGTCAAGGAAGGGCCCGCCAACCAAAGTTATGGACTGCAAGTCGCCGCACTGGCCGGGATACCCAAGGCCGTGACTCATGCAGGCAAGGCGCTATTTGACCGAGCTGGAGCGCGAACGCGATGCGCTGCGCAGTTACAACTCGCCGCAAGGGGAATTGCCGCTGTTCCCGCCCGCCCCTCGCCCGCCAAGGAATCGGCGGCGCTCGCTCGCTTTGCGCGCCGCGGACCCGAACGCCTTGAGCCCCAAGGACGCGCTCGATCTGTTATTTCGAATGAAAGAACTCGACCGCGGCGACTCGGCTTAGCCGATGAACTTTCCCGAGTCCAGGAAAGCGCCCGCCTGGCGTGCGACCGATTTGGAGAACGGCAGGCCGGTATGGCTGACCGGCATGACCAAGTGCTGCGAAATCCCCGGGAAGCCGTGTCTCATCGACAAAAATAGTGCCGTCGTTGGGTGCACCCCGGCGTACCCACCAGTTTTCCCAGTCCGACGCCCAAGCTGCCGGCAATCACGCCGAGTTCGCGTTGTCCTCGCCAACGACGCTCGCGGGGCGTCAGCAATTCCTCGTGAACACCCTGTCCCAGAAGCATTTTCCCATCGGCAAGCGGGCAAGATTCCGCGCGGCGCGGCTGCCGTTGAGCGGCGACCCTAACAGCACGATGCGTCCCGGCGGAAAACGCTCGGCGGCGCCCTGCTCAAATAATTTCAAAATCACCAGGCCACCCAAACTGTGCCCCACCAAATGCAAGGTGTCGGCGCGCAATTCCACTCAAGAATTTCCCCAGCGTTTCGGCGTTGACGCTGACACTGGATTTCACGGATGCATAGCTGAACGCATGCGTTTCGGCGTCGAGCTGCCGGGCCAAGCGGCGGCGCAGCAAGCGCCGCCCTCCAGCCCTGAGAGCCAAAGACCATGCACATACACGATGACCGTGCTCATCGCATCGCGCTACAGGCGCAACTCGGCAATCACATTGCGGTTGGTGCTCGAGGAGACCGTGTCCAGCGCATCGAGCGCCGCAGCCCAGCGAAATTGCGCGTGCTCGCTGGCACTCAAGGTAACGGGCACGCGCTGCGGCAATCGCAGCGAAAACGCATGTTCTAGATTGCGCGTGATACCGGGCGCATACACTTTGCCGAATGACCGGCATGATTTCGTACACCTGGGTCCATTGCAGATTGACCAGCACACCCTGGGTGATGCCGGTTTCCTCGATCACCTCGCGCCTGGCCGCGGCATCGGCCAGCTCACCCCATTCGAGACTGCCCGTGACGGATTGCCAAAAGCCAGGCGGCCGGCGCCGCTCGAGCAGCAAAAAATCTCCACCCTCGGTGTAGATTACGATCAAGACGGATTCGGGCCGGCGAAATTGCTGCAAGCGTCAATCGATCTTGGGCGGCGTACGCACGCGAATGTGCAGTTCGCGAAGCTGAGCTTCGCTGACCTCGGTGGGTGCATCCATCAAGAGATCCGCAGCCGTTTGCGTCTTCGGAAAGGCGATCACGTCGCGGATGCTGTCGGCACCGGCCATCAGCATCGCGAGCCGGTCGAGACCAAACGCAATGCCGCCATGCGGCGGTGCTCCCAACTTGAGCGCATCGAGCAAGAATCCGAATTTCAAGCGAGCCTCGTCCGCGGATATGCCCAGCAGCTCGAAGACGGCGGACTGCAATTCCTGATTGTGGATCCTGACCGATCCCCCGCCAATCTCTGAGCCGTTCAAAACCAGGTCGTAGGCTTTGGCGATCGCTTCTCCCGGGTGTGCCGTCAACGCCGCGCTGTCCAAATTGGCAGGGCTGGTAAAGGGATGGTGCATGGCCTGCCAACGCTTGGCTTCCGCGTCCCATTCGAACATCGGGAAGTCGACCACCCAGAGCGGACGCCAGCCCGCGGCGACCATCTTTAAATCCTGTCCCACCTTCAGGCGCAGCGCACCGAGTGCATCGCTCACGACCTTGCCGCTGTCCGCGCCGAAGAAAACCAAATCGCCATCTTTCGCCGCGACCCGCTGCATGATTGCGCCGATGGCCGAATCGCTCAAGAACTTCAAGATCGGCGACTGGAGGCCATCGCGTCCCTTGGAAAGTTCGTTGACCTTGATGTACGCCAGACCTTTCGCGCCGTAGCGCGCCACATAGGCGGTGTAGTCATCGATCTCTTTGCGCGACAGCTTGCCGCCCTGAGGCACGCACAGCGCCGTGACCCGACCGCGAGGATCGGCGGCCGGACCCGCGAACACCTTGAAGTCGCAACCCCTGACCAGGTCGGCGACATCCACCAGCTCCAATGGCACGCGCAAATCGGGCTTGTCGGACCCAAAGCGGCGCATCGCCTCGGCATAGCTCAGCCGCGGCATCGGGCTCGGCAGTTCAACGCCCAACACCTGCTTGAACAAGTGATGGATCAAGCCTTCCATCAGGCGCTGAATCTCGGCCTGGTCCAAGAAGGAAGTCTCGATATCGAGCTGGGTAAATTCCGGTTGACGATCGGCGCGCAGATCCTCGTCGCGAAAGCAGCGCACGATCTGATAGTAGCGGTCGAAACCGGAAATCATCAGCAACTGCTTGTAGATTTGCGGCGACTGCGGCAGGGCAAAGAATTTACCGGGGTGGGTGCGGCTCGGGACCAAATAGTCGCGGGCGCCCTCCGGAGTGGCCTTGGACAACATCGGCGTCTCGATGTCGACAAAGCCTGCATCGTCCAGATAGTGGCGCATCGCGCGCGTGATGCGGTGGCGCAGCAGCAATCGTTCACGCATCTCCTCGCGGCGCAAATCCAAATACCGGAAGCGCAATCGGACTTCCTCGCTCACTGTTTCGTCGAGCTGGAAGGGAAGCGGTTCGGAGCGATTGAGAATTTCCAGCTCCTGACACAGGACTTCCACCTGCCCCGACTTCAGATTGGGGTTGGCGGTCCCGGGCGGCCGGGCCCGTACCAGCCCGGTCACCTGGAGTACGAACTCATTGCGCACGCGTTCCGCCGAGGCAAACACCTCGGCCTTGTCCGGATCGAACACGATTTGCAGCAACCCCTCCCGATCGCGCAAGTCGACGAAAATGACGCCGCCGTGATCGCGGCGGCGCTGGGCCCATCCGGCCACGGTGACGGCTTTTCCGATCGATGTCTCATCGACTCGGCCGCAATAATGAGTGCGCATATGCAACAGTAACCAAAAAGGGGAAGCGCGGGATGCTAAGGCTTGAGGCCCGCTCGGGCAAGTGCTTATATCGGGCCCGTGGTCTCTCGGTGGCTCAGCGCCGGCGCTTGACCTTGATGGGTTTGCGCTTGGGACGAACCGTGCGCCGCGCCGCGCCCTTGGGCGGGGCCGGCTTTTCAGCGCCGCCGCGGGAAGACTGATCGGCGGGCTTGTCGGCAGGCTTCTCAGCCTTGGGCGACTCCGGGGCGGAGGACGCCTCCGGCTTCGCCTCGGCCGCCTTCGCATCCTTGCCCTTTTCATCTTTGGCCTTGGTATCCGTCTCCTTGGCATCCTTGGGCGCATCCTCGGGCCTCTCCGCCAGGTTGCGTTGCTTGTCTTTATCGCCCTTGAAGTCGGTTTCATACCAACCGCCGCCTTTGAGTCTGAAGACGGGTGCGGACATCAACCGCGTCAACTGCGACTTACCGCAATGCGGGCACTTCTTGAGCGGCGCATCGCTGACTTTCTGCATGGCCTCCAGCTCGTGGCCGCAGCTCTTGCACTGATACTCGTAAAAGGGCATGGAATTCCTCTTCAGGGGACTAGCGCCGCGAAGTATAGCGAAATAAATCGCTCACTCACGGCGCGAAACTTCAGTGCAGGCGTTCCTTCTCGAACACCAGCGCGTCGCGCTTGATTTTCGCGATGACGCGGTCCCCGGCAATGAAATCACCCTTGAGGATGCGTTGCGCCAAGGGGTTTTCGATTTGCGATTGGATGGCGCGCTTCAGCGGCCGGGCGCCATACACCGTATCGAAACCGGCCTCGCCGATTTTGTCGCGCGCATCCTCGTCGAGCCGCAGCGTGATGTCGCGCTCCGCCAATCGCTGCCGCAGCCGTCCCAATTGAATATCGACAATGGATCGAATCTGCTCGCGGCCCAGCGAGTGGAACACCACGATTTCATCGACGCGATTGATGAATTCGGGCCGGAAATGCTGGGTCACCACTTGCATTACCGCCTCTTTCATCTTGGCGTAATTTGCCTCGCCGGAGAGCTCCTGGATGACCTGCGATCCTAGGTTCGAGGTCATGATCACGACGCAATTGCGAAAGTCCACGGTGCGGCCCTGGCCATCGGTCAGGCGACCATCGTCCAGCACCTGCAAGAGAACGTTGAACACATCCGGATGCGCCTTCTCGATCTCGTCCAGCAGAATGACGCAGTACGGCCGGCGGCGAACCGCTTCGGTCAAATAGCCGCCCTCTTCGTAACCCACATAGCCCGGGGGCGCCCCGATCAGGCGCGCGACCGAGTGCTTTTCCATGAATTCAGACATGTCGATGCGGATCAACGCATCTTCGGTATCGAACATGAACTCGGCCAACGCCTTGCAGAGCTCGGTCTTGCCGACGCCCGTGGGGCCTAGGAACATGAACGAGCCGCTGGGTCGATTCGGATCGGACAATCCCGCGCGCGTGCGCCGAATCGCATCCGCCACCGCCTTGACGGCTTCCTCTTGGCCCACGACGCGCTTGCCGAGCACTTCTTCCATGCGCAGCAACTTGTCGCGCTCGCCCTCGAGCATCCGCGACACCGGGATCCCGGTCCATTTCGAAACGATTTCGGCGACTTCGGTCTCGGTCACCGAATTTCGCACCAACTGATTGGGTTTCTGTTCGACTTCCAGGGCCTTGGCCAATTTCTGTTCGAGGGCGGGAATGCGGCCATACTGCAATTCGGACATACGCGCCAAATCTTGCGCGCGACGCGCGGTGTCGAGATCCTGGCGGGCGCGCTCCAATTCCTCCTTGATATGGGCGGCGCCCTGCACCGTGGCCTTCTCCGCCTTCCAGATCTCTTCTAGGTCCGAATATTCCTTCTCCAAGCCGGCCAGGGTGTCATTCAGCGTACTCAAGCGCTTGCGCGAGGCCTCGTCGCTTTCTTTCTTGAGCGCTTCGCGCTCGATCTTCAGCTGAATGATGCGTCGATCCAATTTATCGAGCGCCTCGGGCTTGGAGTCGATTTCCATGCGGATCAGGGAACCCGCCTCGTCGATCAGATCGATGGCCTTATCGGGCAGCTGGCGGTCTGCAATATAGCGATGCGACAAGGTTGCCGCGGCCACGATGGCCGGGTCCGTGATTTCCACGCCATGATGCACTTCGTAGCGCTCTTTGAGGCCGCGCAAGATGGCGATGGTGTCCTCGACCGAGGGCTCATCGACCAAGACCTTTTGGAAGCGCCGTTCGAGCGCGGCGTCTTTCTCGATGTATTTGCGGTATTCATCGAGGGTGGTGGCGCCCACGCAGTGCAACTCGCCGCGCGCCAGCGCTGGCTTGAGCATATTGCCCGCATCCATGGCGCCTTCCGCCTTGCCGGCGCCCACCATGGTGTGCAATTCGTCGATGAACAGGATCACCTGGCCTTCTTGTTTCGCCAGGTCATTGAGAACCGCTTTGAGCCGCTCCTCGAACTCGCCGCGAAATTTCGCTCCGGCAATGAGCGCGCCCATGTCGAGCGAGAGGATGCGCTTATTGCGCAGGCCCTCGGGCACTTCGTCGTTGATGATGCGCTGGGCCAAGCCCTCGACGATGGCGGTCTTGCCCACACCCGGCTCGCCGATCAGCACGGGATTGTTCTTGGTGCGCCGTTGCAGCACTTGAATCGTGCGGCGAATTTCATCGTCGCGCCCAATCACGGGATCAAGCTTGCCCTGGGTTGCGCGCTCGGTCAGATCGATGCTGTATTTTTCCAGCGCCTGGCGATTCTCTTCGGCGCCCGCATCGTCCACCTTGGCGCCGCCGCGAACTTCCTCGATGGCTTTTTCCAGATTGGCGCGCGTCGCGCCGTTGGCCTTGAGCAGGCGCCCCAGTTCGCCGCGGTCCTCGCAGCCCGCCAGCACGAACAGCTCGCTGGAAATGAACTGATCGCCGCGCTTCTGCGCCAGCTTGTCGGTGATGTTCAACAGCTTGTTCAAATCGTTGCCGAGCAGCACTTCGCCACCCGCCCCATCGACCTGGGCAACCCGGTCGAGCGCCGCCGCGAGATCCGAGCGCAGCTTGGGCACGTGCACGCCGGCTTTTTCGAGCAACGGCCGCGCCGTGCCGCCTTCTTGGTCGAGCAGCGCCACCATGAGGTGCACCGGCTCGATGTACTGATTGTCGCGGCCGACGGCCAAGGACTGGGCATCCGCCAGTGCTTGCTGAAATTTGGTGGTCAGCTTGTCCATTCGCATGAGATATCCCTCAAGAAATCGCTTGGAATGCCCCAGAAATGGGGTAGAAAGCCGCTAATTCAACAGGTTTTTCATGCTTCGCGCCAAATAAGCGTGGCCTGGCGCCCGGTGATGCCATCGCGCCGGTGCGAGTAATAGCGATCGGCCTCAGCAAAGGTGCATTCGCCGCCGCCATAAATGCGGCCCACCCCAAGTCGCCGCAATCGGCGCCGAGCGAGCATCGCGAGGTCCGCCATGAACCGTCCGCGGGCATTCGGCAGGAACGCATCGCCGGCCTCGAGATCTCCCCTCAAGAAAGCATCCCGCACCTCTGCGCCGACCTCGAAATGCTCGGGCCCAATGGCAGGCCCCAACCAGGCCAGCAACCTTGCCGGGGGCACGCCCATGTCGCGTACCGCGGCCTCGATCACCCCGGCCGCCAACCCGCGCCATCCCGCATGCGCAGCGGCGACGGTTTCGCCCGAGTCGGACGCGAAGACCACAGGCAGGCAGTCCGCGGTCAGGATGGCGCACACCTTGCCGGCACTGCGTGCAATCGCGGCATCGGCGGAACCCGGGGCGGCGGCCGAATCCAGATCCGCGACCCGCGTTCCGTGCACCTGAACCAACCACGAAGGCTCGCTCGGCAACCGAGCCTCGGCCTTCAGCCGGCGACGATTCTCGGCCACCGCGGCCGGATCGTCGCCGACGTGATCGCCCAAATTGAAGTACCCATAGGGCGCCCTGCTGGCGCCTGTTGGGGATTGCCGCGCAGAGTCGACCAGACCCGCACACCCCGGGGTGCCGGCCAGTCCGCTTCGAACCCGGGTAATGTCATGGTGCACGCCCGAGTTCGGCCGCCGTGCGCGCGTCTTCGCGCAGGGCCGCCAGCAGATTGTGGAAGTCCTGCGGCACGGGGCTATGGAATCCCACACGCTTGCCCGTCCGCGGATGATCAAACCCCAGCGTCGCCGCGTGCAGCGCCTGGCGTTTGAAGCCGCGCAAAGTGGCGAGCAGGCCTTCGGACGCGCCGCGCGGTTGCGCCAATCGGCCGCCGTACACGGGGTCCCCGACAATCGGGTATTTCAAGTGCGACAAATGCAGGCGGATTTGATGCGTTCGGCCGGTCTCGAGCTGCACCGATACGTAGGTATGGGCTCGAAAGCGCTCGATGACCCGGTAGTGGGTCACGGCCGGCCGCCCGCTCTCGCGCACCGCCATCTTTAAGCGATCGCTGCGATTGCGGCCGATGGGGGCATCGATCGTCCCGCCGCCCGTCATCACGCCGACGCTCACCGCCAAGTAATTTCGCGACATCGTGCGCGCCATGAGCTGCCTGGATAGCGAGGTCTGCGCCTCAGCGGTGCGCGCCACCACGAGCAGGCCGCTGGTGTCCTTGTCCAGCCGATGGATGAGGCCGGCGCGCGGCAATTTCGCCAGCGAGGCATCGAGTCCCAACAGAGCGTTTTGCAGGGTATGGTTGGGATTCCCCGCCCCGGGGTGCACGACCAATCCGGCCGGCTTGTCGATCACCAGCAGGTCGGCGTCTTCGTAGGCAAGGCGTAGCGCGATCGCCTCCGGCTGCACCGCGGACTGCGGCTTCTTCAGCCCTCACCTGTACCCGAACGCGGTTGCCGGCTGCGACGAGATCGCGGGGCTTCAAACGCCGTCGGCCGACCAAAACCGCGCCCGCCTCGATCCAGCCTTTGATTCGCGTACGCGAATGCTGCGGCAACAGCCGCGCCAGGGCGCTGTCCAGCCGATGGCCTGCCAACTCCGGCGGTATTTCGAGATCGATCACTTGGAACTCTGCATTCATAGGGGACTCGAAGCTACCGGCGGGGCATCGGGTATACTGCCGCGCTTTCGGGCCCAGCCAACCGGGCCGCCTATTGTAAGGAATCGCTTGTGAGACTGCGTGATCTTGTCCAACCGGGCCGTATTTTGGTTATGGCCCTAGGCGTTGCGTTGCTGAGCACCGGCTGCCGCAGCCACCGCGCCGCCGACGCCAAATCCGGTCCCGAGCAGATCTACGCCAAAGCGCAAAAGGCCATTCGAAATTCCAGCTATGCGGAGGCCGTCAAACAGCTCGAGGCGTTGCAATCGCGCTTCCCATTCAGCGAACCCGCCCGGCAAGCCCAGCTCGATTTGATCTATGCCTACTACAAGAATCACGAAGTCGATCCGGCAATCGATGCCGCCGACACGTTCATCCGCGAAAATCCGACCAATCCGCGCGTCGATTACGCCTACTACATGAAAGGCCTGGTCTACTTTGAGCGCCAGTCGAACTGGCTGGAGCGGCGCTTTCACGTCGACCTGTCGCAGCGCCCCCCGGTCAACGCAAAGAAATCCTTCGATGCCTTGCAGCAACTCATCGAGAAGTT
The DNA here is from genome assembly GCA_963809855.1 of uncultured Bacteroidales bacterium. GTDB lineage: Bacteria > Bacteroidota > Bacteroidia > Bacteroidales > VadinHA17 > LD21. Next base: position 280,053 of record CAWELF010000001.1, read on the forward strand.
CCCGCATAGCCAGTATGTCGGCGATGCACAGCAGCGCATGGTTTTTCTGCGCAATCGCCTGGCCGACTTCGAATTACACGTGGCTTTGTACTATATGCGCCGCGGCGCCTATGTGGGCGCGCTCAATCGCGCCAAGTACTGCCTGGAAAACTACGATGGGGCGCCCGCGGTAAGAGGTTCGTTGCGCGTCATCATCGACGCTTACTACGATCTGCATATGGTGGATCTGGCAAAAAACGCCGAACGGGTGTACGCGGACAACTATCCCGGTCCCCTAAAGGACCTCGAGCCCAAGAAGCACTGGTACCAGCGCATTTTCTAGTATCCGATCCGATGCTCAATGCGATTTGTAGCCGCTGGTGATCGGATAGCGCCAATCGCGACCGAAGGCCCGGCCGCTCACGCGCACCCCCGGCGGCGCTTGGCGGCGCTTGTACTCATTGCGCTTCACGAGATCCAAGATGCGTCCCACGGTGGCTCGATCGAAGCCGCGGGCGGCGATTTGATCGACCGATAGGTCCTCTTCGATGAAGGCCTCGAGTATCGGATCGAGAATTTCATATGGCGGCAGGCTGTCGGTATCTTTCTGATCGAAACGCAGCTCGGCCGACGGCGGCCGCTCGATGACGCGGCGCGGGAATAACCTCAGACTGTGCATTTCGCCAGCGGCACAGGCGATAAACCAATTGCTTGCTGCAGTCCTTGATGGGTGCGAACCCTCCCGCCATATCGCCGTAAAGCGTGGCATAGCCGACCGCCATTTCGCTTTTATTGCCGGTGGTGAGCAGCATTTTCCCGGTCTTGTTGGAAATGCCCATGAGCAGAACGCCCCGGCAGCGCGATTGAATGTTTTCCTCCGCGGTATCCGGCGCGCGTCCGGCGAACTCGTGCTTCCAAAGCGGCCAAGGTTGCTTCGAACATGCCCTCGATTGAAATTTCGCTGTGCTTGACGTGCAAATTTTTCGCCTGCAACGCGGCATCGTCCTTGCTCATTTGCGAGGTATAGCGCGAGGGCATGGCGACCGAATGGACCCGCTCGGCGCCCAACGCATCCACCGCAATCACCAGGGTCAGCGCGGAATCGATGCCGCCCGACAATCCCATCACCACGCCCGGAAAGCGGTGCTTGGTGACGTAGTCGCGGGTGCCCTGCACCAGCGCGCCGTACACGCTCTCCTCCTGGCCTTGCAGGGGTGCCAGGTCGCCTGGAATGGGGCGCACGGTGCCGGACGCATCGACTCCCAAATCCACCACGTACATGCCCTCGGTGAAGGCCGGCGCGCGCTGCGTCACCGTGCCTTGTGCGTCCATGACGAAGGAATTGCCGTCGAATACCAGCTCATCCTGGCCGCCGATCAAGTTGCAGAACACCACCGGTATGCCGAGTTTCTTCGATCCGCTCGCCGCACGACCTGCTGCTCGCGCTGCTCTGCTTGTCGACCTCGTAGGGCGAGGCATTGATGATCAGCAGCACCTGCGCGCCCTGCTCGCGCGCCTGGCGCGCCGGCGCCGAATCCCAGGCATCCTCGCATACCAAGACTCCCGCCCTCATGCCGTTGAGCTCGATGATGGTCGGCTCCGTGCCCGGCGTGAAATAGCGCTTTTCGTCGAATACCCGGTAGTTCGGCAGACACGCCTTGCGATGATTGGCGAGCACCGTCGCCATCGCGAATCACGATGGCTGAATTGAAAATCCTGGCCTCCGAGTATTCGGGATACCCGGCGATCAGCGTGATGCCGCGCACTTCTTGCTTGAGCCGTTCGAGCGAGCCGGCGACTTGCAAGCGCATGCCGGAATGGAACAGCAGGTCCTCGGGCGGATAACCGGACACCGCGAGTTCCGGCAGCATGACCAAATCCGCCCGATAGCGATCGCGCGCTTCGTTGGCGGCAGCGATGATGCGCGAGGTATTGCCGTCGACATCGCCGACGACCAGATTGAGCTGCGCCATCACACAGCGGAGTTGTCGCGGCACATTCAACGACCATTCCCCTCTTTGAGCCGCTTGGCGATCGCGGAACCCATCTCCGCCGGCGAGTGCACCGTCGTGATGCCGGCCGCTTCGAGCGCCGCGAATTTCGCCGCCGCCGTGCCCTTGCCGCCGGCGACGATGGCGCCGGCATGGCCCATGCGCTTGCCCGGCGGCGCCGCAACGCCGGCGATGTAGGCAACCACCGGTTTGCTGACGTGCTTGCGGATGAAGGCCGCGGCGGCCTCCTCGTCGCTGCCGCCGATCTCGCCCACCATCACGATGCCCTCGGTCTGCGGGTCTTTTTCGAATAGCTCCAGGACCTCGATGAAGTTCATGCCGCGCACCGGATCGCCGCCGATGCCCACACAGGTGCTTTGCCCCAGGCCGTTATTGGTGGTCTGGAACACCGCTTCATAGGTCAGCGTGCCGGAGCGGGAAACGATGCCCACGCGGCCCTTCTTGTGGATGAAGCCCGGCATGATGCCGATCTTGCATTCCTCCGGGCGTGATGATGCCCGGGACAATTGGGGCCGATGAGCCGGGTCTGGTAGCTCGGCCAGAGTCGCCTTGACGCGCACCATGTCGTTCACCGGAATGCCTTCGGTGATGCAGACGATGAGTTCCACGCCCGCGTCCGCCGCCTCGAGGATGGCATCGGCCGCGAACGGTGCCGGCACGTAGATCATGCTCACCGTGGCGCCGGTTTTGCGCGATCGCCTCCTCGCGCGGTGTCGAACACCGGCAGCCCCAGATGCTTCTCGCCGCCGCGCCCGGGGTGACGCCGCCCACCAGCTTGGTGCCGTAGGCGAGGCATTGCTCCGAATGAAAGGTGCCCTGTTTGCCGGTAAAACCCTGGCAAATGACCTTGGTGTTCTTGTTGACCAGAATGCTCATACCTTGAGCTCCCGCCATGCGCACGGCTTTGAGCGCCGCATCCGTCAGATCGCTCGCCGGCGTGATGGCCAGACCGCTCTTGCCAGCATCTGCGCGCGCCAGGGGCGCATTGGTGCCCTCCAGGCGCACGATGACCGGCATGCTCACGCCCACCTCTTTGACGGCCGCGATGATGCCCTCGGCGATCATGTCGCAGCGGACGATGCCGCCGAAAATATTGATCAGAATCGCGCTGACCTTGGGGTTCGACAGGATCAGCTTGAACGCCGCCGCGACGCGCTCCTTGGTGGCGCCGCCGCCCACATCCAGGAAATTCGCCGGCTTGCCGCCGTGCAGCTGGATCAGGTCCATGGTCGCCATGGCGAGGCCGGCGCCGTTCACCATGCAGGCAATATTGCCGTCCAGCGACACATAGTTGAGATCGTGCTCCGCCGCCTTGCGCTCCATCGGATCTTCTTGCGAGTTATCGCGCATCGCGGCCAGATCCGGCTGTCGAAACAGCGCGTTGTCTTCGATGTTGATCTTGGCATCCAGCGCCAGCAGATTCCCCGTCGGCGGTGACGATCAGCGGATTGACCTCCACCAGGCTGGCATCGCGCTCCAAATACAGCTTGTAGATCGCGTGCGCGATTTTGCCGAACTGCGCGATCTGCGCGCCGCTTGAGCCCCAAACCGAAAGCCAGCTGGCGGCACTGAAAGTCCTGCAGCCCTGCCGCCGGATGAACCTTGATGCGGATGATCTTCTCCGGGCGAGTGCTCGCGCGACCTCCTCGATATCCATGCCGCCGGCCGCGGAGGCGACGAAGGCGAGGCGGCCGACATCGCGATTCAGCACCAGGCTCAGGTAAATCTCGCGCGCGATCTTTGAACCCAGCTTCCACGTACACCTGATGCACCGGCAGTCCTTCCGGGCCGGTCTGATGCGTGACCAGGGTGGTGCCCAGCATGGCCTGTGGCAGCGGCGCGAACCGCCTCGCAGATCTTTGGCCACCTTGACGCCGCCCGCCTTGCCGCGGCCGCCGGCGTGCACCTGGGCTTTGACCACCCACAAGGAGCCGCCCAGACTCTTGGCGGCGGCCACTGCCGCCTCCGGCGAGTCCGCCACCTGGCCCTTGGGCGATCGGGATGGCGTATTGGGCAAACAGCTGCTTTCGACTGATACTCGTGCAGATTCATGAATTATCCCTAAGTGGCGATCCGTTCGCGTAAGGCGCGCTATTCTGAATTAAGCTTGAGGCGCAGCGCAAAGCAGCGAGATCATAACGACCATTGAACCGCCAGTTCGATCGCGCATCGAGCATCAGTCAACCGCGACCCTCAATGGTTTGGCGCGTGCTCGGCGTCCTCAATTTGTATCGGGTCTTGGTGCCGCTTGGTGCTGCTCGGTCTGTATTCTTTGGGCGGCGCCCGCGGCTTTGCCGTCTATTCCCGCAGCTGTTCTTCGGCGCGACGGTATTTTATCTGTGTTTCGGTCTGGTCAGCGTTGTATTCGGTGCGCCGGCGCCTGGCGAGCGCGCACGTGCAGACCATCCTGCAGGCGACGGTCGACATGTTTGTGCTGGTATTGCTGCTGCATACCTGCGGCGGCGTGGCCAGCGGTCTCGGCCTATTGTTCTTGGTGCCGGTCGGCGGCCTTGGCGTTCCTGCTGCCGCCGCGCAGCGCCCTGTTCCTGGCCGCGGTTGCCGCCATCGCCATCCTTGCCGACACGATTTGGCAGCAGCTCGGCGGCACATCCGACATCAACTCCTACGCCACCGCCGGCTTGCTCGGCGTCGTGTTGTTCGTCACCGCCGGGCCGCGTCAGCTTCGCGGCCGGCCGCATGCGCGAAAGCGAAGATTTGGTTCGTCAGAAAGACCTGGATCTCGCGAATCTGGCGGAGCTGTCCCAATACATCGTGCAGCATTTGCGCGAAAGCCTCTTGGTCGTCGATGCCGCCGACAAGATTCGCCTCATCAACGAGTCGGCCGCGGAAATTCTCGGCGACAATCATGCCGTCCCGGGCGCGCTGGTGGGCGAGGTGTCGCCGCGCCTGCTGTATTCCTTGTCGACGTGGCGGCAGCGCGAGCAAGGCGAGGATTCGCCGTCGAGCTTCGTGGCGGCCGACGGCGCGCGGGTGATTCAGCCGCATTTTGCTCCGCTCGGCGGCGATGCCCGGGCCCACGTTGATTTTCCTCGAGGACACCAGCCTCATGGCCGAGCGCGTGCAGCAAGGCAAGCTTGCCGCGCTCGGCAGGCTGTCCGCCAGCATCGCCCACGAGATCCGCAATCCCGTCGGCGCGATGAGCCATGCCGGCCAGCTGCTGGCCGAAAGCCCGAACTATCGGCCCCGATGAGCGCCGGCTGACGGACATCATCCGCAACAACTCCGAGCGCGTCAGCACCATCATCAACAATGTCTTGCAGCTGTCGCGGCGCGAGGCCACCAAGCCGACACGGCTTGCGCTGGGCGATTGGCTCGAAGACTTCCTGGATGAATTCTGCGAAACCATGCAGGTTCCGATGAAGCCCAGATCGGCGTTCACGAAGAGACGGATGATCTCGAGGTGCGATTCGATCCCAGCCATCTGCATCAAGTGGTCTGGAATCTGTGCGACAACGCCATGAAGTACGGCGAGGCCCGCGGCGGGGTCAAGCGTCGAGATCAAGCTCGGCCGAATGAATCCGAGCAACCGGCCATTTCTGGAAGTCGCCGATCGCGGACCCGGGATCGAGCCGCAGGCGGTCGATCGCATTTTCGAGCCTTTCTTTACGGGCCGCAAGGGCGGCACCGGACTTGGGCTTTTCATCGCCCGCGAACTATGCCAGCTGAACCGCGCCATTTTGCTGTACGAGCCGCGCGAGCGGCGATGGCAGCATGTTTCGGATAGTCTTCAGCGATCCGCAGCGCTGGGAGGAATAGACTGCAAACCAAGTTACTTCGAGCGCTCGAGATGCTGCTCCCAGGCGGTTCGCAATAGCTCCTCGAAATTCGCCGCGAAGCGCTTCTCATCGCGCAGCGACGATTGCTCGAAGCGGGCGCGCAGCGATGCGCGCAGTTGCTCGAGCCGCGACAGGTCGCTTCCCAGCGCAACCGCGATTTCAACATACTGCTCCGGCGTGGATGCCGCCAGTTCACCCAGACCGAGCGCGCCGAGCAGACTCAGGCCGCTGCGCGAGACGCCATTGCGGCCGTACAGCGAAATGACCGGCACGCCGACGTACAGCGACTCGCAGGTCGTCGTGACGCCGTTGTAGGGATAGTTGTCCAATGCGATATCGACTCCCGCGAATTGCTGCCCATACGGCGGGTCGTTCGCATAGGGCACACACTCGATGCGCTCGGGGGCCACCCCGTATTGTCCGAACAAGGCGATGATTTCGGCCGCGCGTTGCGCACTGCGAACGCGAGTCAGGCGCAGGCGTGAGGTCGGTAATTTGACGAGAATCTGTACCCAGCAGCCAAGCAGGGTATCGCTGGCCTTGGTCAGGTTGTTGAAACTGCCGAACGTGACGAAACCGGCCTCGCGCGCGGGCAACGGACCCGGCACCGCCGGCGTTCCAAACGGCCGAAAGCACCATTGCGTATCAGGCATGCGCAGCAGGCGCTCGCAATGCCAAGCATCGGCGGGTACCGGCGGATCGGTAACGGCATCGGTAATGCGATAGTCCATCGTCGCGAGGCCGGTCGAGGCCGGATACCCCAGATAGCTGATTTGCACGGGCGCGGCACGCCGCGCGAAAACCGCCAACCGGTTGGATGCCGTGTGTCCCGAGAGATCGACGAGGATATCGATCCGATCAGTGCGGATCAGCTCGATCAGTGCATCGTCAGTCAATCGCCAGACATCGCGCCAGTCATCCGCATATGCGCGCAGGCGCTCGGTTACCGCGTCCTTGAGATGAAAATTGCTGTACAAGACATACGTAAATGCGCTCGCGGTCGCGGGCGCTCAAGATGGGCTCAAAAAAATGAGCCACGGAGTGCGTCCGAAAATCGCCGGAGATGAATCCGACGCGCAATCGTTCCGGATGGCGCGTGCCGGGACGCGCCGTGGATGGCGCCGACGCCGGGTGTTCCAGGGAGAAGCGCGCCCCCCACTCGCGGGTGGCCGCGTCGATCTCTTCGGGCGCGATCCGATCCGAACTATGCAGCGCCATGATATGACTGGACTGCGCCTGAAGGTAGGAGGGATTGAGGCCGCAGGCTACGCGCAGTTCCTCGATCGCCGCATCGATGTATCCGCGCCAAAGTTGGTTCAGTCCCGAGGTTGTAGCGGATCACGTGGTCGCTTGGATGAGATCACGCGCGTGCGCGTAATGGGCGACGGCCGTGTCAAGGTCTCCCAACTCGCTGGCGACGTTGCCCAGCATGAACCAGGGCACGTGGGAATTCGGCTCGAGTTGCGCGGCCCTTTCAAAATAAGGCCGCGCCGCTTCCGCGCCGACCTGCTGCCGCTGTCGCAGACCTTCGTTGATCAGTTCGCTCGCACTCAGTGTCTGCGCAAGGCTCGCTGTAGCTGCGATAGGCGTCTTGGTGTTTGTGCCGGTTACGTCGGTTCCCGTGACTCTCTCCGCAGCGTGACCGCTCACCGCCTTCCCAGTAAGCATCGATCGGACACTAGCCAAAAGTCTCCCAAACGTCCCAGATTTGCGCCCGTTAATAGCAATGCCCCCCGCGGATAGTCGCCGCATTCTACCGGTCCTCGACGATTCAGTGAAACGCGGCGATGGCGAGTGAGACCGTGATTTGGCCTCGTACAAGTTAGGGCTGAAGAATTGGATCGAGCGCAAACACGAAGTGCCGTTGGTGCGACTCGTCGGGCAGCGGCACGCGCTGATCTTGGGGACCCAAGTACCATTGCTCGGCCGCCGGGCCACTCGCTATCTTGAGCGCGTTTGGCCAGTTCCGACGCATAAGCCGCGTATCGAGGTCCGCTCCGTGACTCACCAACAATAGATCGGGATTTCTCAGCAACGGATCAATCTGGACCATATCCGCGACGTAGAAGCCGCCGCGAGGATGGATGAAATAGACATTGTTGCCCGGCCTTTTCGGCGGCGGAAGCTGCGCCAGGTGCTGCGATATGACTTTGCTTATCTCAATCATTTGAAAGGGCATCAGCACTGCGAAATTTAATATCGCCACGGCGCCCGCGAACGAGGCCAACCGGCGCTGTGGATCCGATCGGTCACTCATCGCGCAGCCGGCCAATATGGGAATCGCTCCCCATGCCGAATGGAAGTAGCGGTATCCCCAGCCATGACCCTGATCGAATCGCACAAAGAGATAACCGAACAACGTCAGGGCGGCAGATTGCGTCAACAGACGCACATGCCAGTTGTCCCGGTGCCGTAGACCACCCGACAAGGCAAACACAAATAAACAAGGCACCGCCCATACCCACATTTTGGCGAGCGCCGCCACACGCATGTTCAGTAACGTAGAGTCTGGCCATGCGAAAACACCACTCGTGACCGCCGTTCATCGACGGCACACCGTGAGCAGCGGAGGCGAATCCCGAGCGGAATAAGAGCCATCCCAGGCCGATGCCGACTCCCGGTAAGTAGCCGAGTAACAAGGGCAGAAGGTATCGGCGCTGGTCGCGGTCGATCGCCATGGCAACGATCCACGGAGCGGCGAATAGCGCGTGCGGAACCGGGTTGTGCAGAATCAATGCCAGCGAACCCACGAGTCCCGCGCCGAAAGTCCGATATCCTGAGGTCTTAAGAGCAGCGCAACGAAGAGCAGATTCGCGGTCAGGTGCGCCTGCATCGAATAGTACGAGATGGCGTTCGCCACGAAGGCGCCCGAGGCCACGGTGAACAGCAGCGCCCAGCCCGCGGCCCGCCTATCGCCCGTGATTTCCCGGGTTATTCGATGGATGAGAACAATCGCGAGACCCGCGAGCGACGCATTGCAAAGCCACGGCACCTCGAAGAATTCGAACGGCGCCAGCAACAGCGCAAACCCGGCCAATAATGTTCGATGGCCCGCCGGTTTCCGGCGAGGCCACCAGAAAACGCGCCATTGAAGCCGCGGACGACCAGCCAATCAACGAGGTCGCGCGGCAATGCGCAAAGAGATGTCCAGCGGCAAAGATTTTCGCTTGGAAGACAGCGGCGTACTCGTCCATCGAAAGCGGATAGTCGTGATAAACAACGAGCGCCCCGAGAGCGATCAACGCCACACTGGCCAGCGCTACGGAATAGGGGTGCCGCCCGAGAACTCCACCAAGCTGAATACGGGCGCTGGGCGATTCCAAAGCGCCGCGAGAAGACAAATCAGCCAGCGCGAACCACGCGGTCCGGAATCATAGGTCGTCAGGAGCAACCGGAAGATCGGCGAAAAATGCGCGCTCGAAAAGAAGGCGGTCGAGCGCGAGAAATATGCAAGGCAGGCCGCGCAGAGCAACACGCCTGCCAAATGCACGCGGCGATCGGTCGACCGGATCAACGAGAACGCCTGATCAATTCCCGACACCAGGTTCACGCGGCATCACAAAGCTGCGAGTGAAGACTTGCGAATGCCGCCTCGTGCATAATATCAAGTTTACACAAGACCTCTCGTAATGCACTCGTCGAACACTCGGATTTCAATCGAAATTCGCCACCCTCTCCGTTGCCCTGATGCTGGTGACGCTTTGGCTGCTCATGCATGGCTATCACGGCCTCACGGGCGACGGGCAGATCTATGCGTTTCAGGCGCTGGCGAGGCTGCATCCGCAGCTCGCGACCGACCTCTATCTGCAGAACACCTCGCAGGATCAATTCACGTTGTTTTCGCCTCTGTATGCGTGGTGCATCGAGTGTACTGGGGTTGGAGAATGCGGCTCGGCTGCTCACCCTGCTGTTCACCCTGTGGCTTTTGGCGGCTGCTTGGAGTTTCGTTGCGCCGTCGCCGGCCGCGACACCGCCTGGCTGGCGGTCGCGTTTCTATTGATCGTCGGCGGAGACTATGGCGGGTCCGGCGTGTTCCGGCTTTTGGAGCCATTTTTGACGGCGCGCTTGCCGGCCGAAGCATTGATCATTACCGCGCTTGCCTGCCACGTCCGCGGGATGAAGCGGCTCGGTTTATTGCTGGCGTTGGGGGCGCTGTTCATCCACCCGCTGATGGCGCTGCCCGGATTGCTCTTGCTCGTTTGCCTGTGGCTGCCGCTTCGCGTGGGCGTCATCGGCGCGATCGGGGGCGTGTTCGCGACACTCGCCATCGCGGTCGTCGCCGTCAACGTGCCGGCGGCCTGTCGCGATTTTGACCGTCATGGATGCTCCTTGGCTGGAAGTGGTGCGGGAGCGCTCGCAATTTCTTTTCTTGCAGCTCTGGTCGATTCGCGATTGGGACGTCAACGCGCAGCCGTTCATTTCCTTGGGGTTCACGGCAATCGCCGTGCCGGACGAGCGGATACGCAAACTCTGCGCGGCGGCGGCGCTCGTGGGAGCTGCCGGATTGGCGGTGGCGTTCATCGGCGGTCTCATCGGCCCGGTCGCGATATTAGTGCAGGGTCAAGCCTGGCGGTGGGTGTGGATTACCGTCTTCATCGGCGCCGCGTTGGTTCCCTTCACGGCTCTGCAAGTGTGGCGCGATGAAAAGTGCGGCCCGCTTTGCGCGCTATTGCTGGTGTCGGGTTGGACATTGCCCGGGATCGATGGCACGGCCTGCGTCGGCGCTGGCAGTGATTGTTTGGTTGGTCCGGGCGCATATCAGCGCTCGTCTGGCTATTTATTTTCGATGGCTGTCCGCGGCGCTTGGCGTCGCCATCGTGGTGTGGATTCTGACCAAATGTTGGGGCATCGTGTCGCCTGCGACTCACCCTCGGGCGGGACGCCTGGTGGTGCGGATGCAGGACATGTTCGCGCTGAAAATCCCGGCCGTGCTGCTCGGCATCCTGATCTGGTGGGGAATCAGACGCAGCCGGAGACATGGGTGCCCGTATTTCTCTCCGCGATGCTCGCCGCACTCTCGATATTCATTTTCCCCGCCGCATTCAAGCAATCCCGCACTCTCGCCTCCGCCGCGGACATCCACGAATTCGCGGACTGGACAAACGTCATTCCGCCGACGAGCACAGTGCTCGTCGCACCGCCGCAAGATGTGGGCGCATTCGTCTGGTTCACGCTGGGCCGGCCGAATTATCTGGCGGTGGATCAATCCGCCGGCGCGGTCTTTTCACGCGCCACCGCGCTCGAGGTTCGGCGCCGCTCGGAGGTACTGCTGCCGCTCATGGATCCAGACTGGAAGATACTGACGAGTCTGCGTGCCAAGTCCGGCGGGGCGCACAAGGACAAAGCCGTCACGCGTCCGCTGACGCGCGAAGATTTGAGTCCAGATCTGCGCGGATCCGCGGCTGGGATTCGTCATTTCGCCCGGCAAAGCATGGATTCGATCCCTTGCGTCACGAACAGCGCCGGGGCTTGGAAGGATTGGAACCTCTATGACTGCCGAAAGGTGAGATCGACGTCGTCGGCAACATGAAGACCGTCGTTCAGGAAGCGATCGAGGTATACCGCCGTGTCCGCGTGCGCGTTCATCGTCGATATCGCGGTCCTGTTCATGTCTTGGTCCACTATCTCTCCTGGTGGTATGTTGCGGCTGCGACCGCGTCCTTCCTGTCGGTCTGCTCGTCGCGTATGTGCTGTCGGTCAGATTGGTATTCAAGTATCGCCGGCTCCAAGACCCGCGCATGGAGTTCGCTAGCTTCGCGGGTATCGGGATGGTCGGGGTTGCGATCAACGCCGCGGCCATTTTCTTTGGCGTAAGGATCTTGGGCGTGCACTACCTCATTGCCAAGTGCGGGGCCGCCGGCTTTACCTTTGTTTGGAATTTTGCGTGCGCGCCGCCAGTTTCTTTTCGTCCGGCGCCGTGCGGCTTGAAAACATCTACCATGCCTTCCAGCGACAAGAAGCAGAAAGTTGCAGTCATAGCCGGCGCGGGGCCTGCCGGCCTGACGGCCGCCCTCGAACTCTTGAGGCGGTCCGATATCACGCCCATCGTCATCGAGGCCGACGCTCAAGTGGGCGGAATTTCCAAGACGATCAATTACCGCGGCAATCGAATGGATCTCGGCGGTCACCGATTCTTTTCCAAGTCCGATTGGGTCATGCGCTGGTGGCAGGAGATCCTGCCGGTGGCCGAGGGACAAACACAGCCGATCGAGCGCGCTGCGCATCCATTACCAAGGCCAATCGCGCGATCTGGCGCCCGAGGGACTGGCGCCCGCCTCCTCCGACGCCGTCATGCTGGTTCGCCGGCGTCTATCGCGAATTTTCTATCGGCGCCGGTTCTTCGACTACCCGCTGACCCTGAATGCAAGCACGGTCAGGAATCTGGGGCTCATCGAAGCCTTCAAGAATCGGATTGAGCTACGGCCGGGCGCAACTCAAGTGCCGATCGCCCGAGATAACCTTGGAAGATTTTCTCATCAACCGCTTCGGAACTCGCCTGTACCGTACCTTCTTCAAGGACTACACCGAGAAGGTTTGGGGCGTGCCGTGCACGGAGATTTCCGCGGAATGGGGCGCGCAGCGCATCAAAGGCCTGTCGGTCGCGAAAGCCATTGCGCACGCGCTGACGAGCCCGTTTCGCAGCTCGTCCGACGCCGCTCAGAAGGGAACGGAAACCAGTCTGATAGAGCGATTCCTGTATCCCAAATTCGGACCCGGCCAGATGTGGGAGGAGGTTGCCCGGCGCGTGACTGCACTTGGGGGAGCGGTCCACTTGCGGCAGCGCGTGGTCGCCTTGGAGCGATGCGGCCGACAAGATCGTCAGCGTCGACGTGTTCGATGAGACTACGCGGCGCGGTGCGGCGCATACCTTGCGACTACTTCCTCTCCACGATGCCCGTCAAAGAACTTGGTCGCGATGTTGAAGCCTGACGACACGCACATCGCGCAGATTGCCGCCGAACTTCCCTACCGAAGCTTCATGACGGCCGGCCTGCTGCTGCGAAGCATGCGCGGCCGCCCGACTCCGTCCGACAATTGGATCTACATCCAGGAACCGGATGTGCGCATCGGGCGACTGCAAATTTTCAACAATTGGAGCCCCGCGCTGGTTGCCGACCCGAGTACCGTCTGGCTGGGTCTGGAGTATTTCTGCGACCAAGGCGACGATTTATGGGCCATGGAGGATGAACAATTTCTGGACTTCGCCGGCGGCGAACTCGAGAAAATCGGCCTCATTGACCGCAAAGATGTGATCGGCGGCACTCTCGTACGGGTTCCCAGCGCATATCCTGCGTACTTTGGCGCATACAGCCAGTTTGGCGACTTGCGCAATTATCTGGATCGATTCTCCAACTTGTACCCGATCGGCAGAAACGGAATGCACCGGTACAACAACCAGGACCACTCCATGCTGGCCGCCAACGCCGCGGTGAATGCGATCGCGCAAAAGGGCGCCGAAGCAGGAGATCTGGAACATCAACGCCGAAGAGTCCTACCACGAAGAAGACCGTCGCCGCCGATGAAGTTCGCCATACCACCGCACGTTCGTGATGTCCTCTGAAGCCTTCCAACGCGCTCTCTCCCGCCCCTAGACAAGTAGCGCCCTACCGAGTGTACGTCTACGCCGCGTGTACGGTTTTGGCGGTTGCCTTGAACTATGTCTTCGGCAAGGAAATGGCATGGGACCTGCTGCACTACCATTTCTATGCTGGATTCAGCGCGCTCAATGATCGCTTTGGACAGGACTATTTTGCGGCGGGCCTCAATCGTATTTCAATCCGTACGCCTACGTCCCATTTTATGTCCTGGTAAGATCTGGGCCTGCCGGCACTGGCGGTGGGCAGTGTGTTGGCCGATGATTCACAGCGTAGTCCTGTGGCTCACTTACGAACTCGCATGCAGCGTTTGTCCGTCGGAGGATCCCAAGGAGCGCTTTCTTCTTTGGCTTGTGCGCCACCGTCCTGGCGTTCATGAACCCCGTTCTTCTGCAGCAGATTGGCTCGAGTTTTGCGGACATCACCACCACGGGCCTGGTACTCGGCGGATGGCTCCTGTTGGTTCAAGCCGTCCGATTGCCCGCGCACAATGTCCGTGGTTTTCGGCGCGATCCTGCTCGGGCTTGCGACAGCCCTGAAACCGACCAACGGCGTCCACGCACTCGCCGGATTTTTTCTGGTGGCCTTTGTGCCTCTGTCGTTTCTCGGACGACATTCGCAACCTGTTCTATTTTGGCGCGGCGCTCGGAACTGAGTTTTGTGGTCACCGCCGCGCCGTGGTCTTATCGGCTGGCAAGAATGTTCGGAAATCCGATGTTTCCGTTGCTGAACAACGTGTTCAAATCCCCCGAAATCACAACCGCGTCGCTAAAAACCTACCGCTTCATACCCGATTCACTGACCGAAGCCCTTCTGCGCCCGTTCGCCATGTCAGGCACGGGGGGATGATCCACGAGGAAATGTCGTCTCCGGACATTCGTTACGCTCCTGTTGCTCTTGGTATTTCTGCTGGTTGTTATCGTTGTCCGGGTCTGGCAGGCCGATCGGACGCTCTCGACTCCTGCGCGGCCGACGTCCTTCCAGTCGGAAACCCGCGCGCTAGCCGCGCTTGGGTGCGCTTTCACCGCTGATTGGATGGTATGGCTGGGCGGTTCGGGAAATAGCCGATATTTCATCCCGATGGCATGCGTCGCGGCCGTGCTCGCGGTCGCCTTTTGTTTCGACTGTTGGCCAATCATACTGCTCGGCCGCAACGGCATATTGCTCGCCCTGTTTGTCGCCCAAGGGCTGCAGCTTGCTCTTGAGAACTGAATATCGCTGGAATCCGGCGCCCTGGGATGGACACTGGTTCGACGTCGACAATTCCAGAAAAGCTCGCAAGCGAGCCCAATTTATATTTGACGATTGGCATGCAGTCTAATTCCTTTATCGCTCCGTTCCTGCCAAAGGATCTGGTGTCGTGAATTTTTCCGGCGGTTACGTGCTTGGGCCTGATGGCGCCAACGCGGCGCGCGTACGGGCGATGATAGCGCGCAGTGCGCCGCAACTACGTGTTCTAGTGAGCGGGCAGAGTTTTTACAGAGGACTCAGCGTACGCGAGCCGCGGCAATCGGATGTCGACGATTCGCTGCGCATGTTCGGCCTTCGCGTTGACATGAGCGACTGCGAAACGATAACGGTGCGGGGCTCGCGGCCGAGGTCTGGCGGCCGTTGGAAAGTTCCATCCCTGTGGTAATCGTCCCACGCAAGCTTCGCTACACGAATCATCTTGCAAGTTGCCATCTCGTGGCCGACACAGGCGATGAGCCGCAAGAAGCCGACGGCTCGTCGGGCCGCAGACATTGTACTGGATCGATTGGAAGATGCTTGCCCGCTTTGTTTCAACCTCGTCGCCCTCAAACTGAACACGTAAATCACTGTGGCTGCGATCTATGGGGCAACTGACCTACAGCCTGGATCGGCAAGGGGGAAGTCAAGTTCATCGACCCGACGCGCGGCGTCTCAGGGTATTTTGGTTGGGCGCGAAGAAGCCTGGGCAAGGGAAGCGCTACCGTTGAATGCGGGCGCCAGGCATGGCATCTACTTCGCCAGATTGACGCAGGCCGGAAAATGAAGATCGCCGCAACGCCGGATATCGCCGCGCATTACCGCCTTCCGGTCTATGCGGCGTGCACCCTCCTTGCGCTGTCACCAATTATCTCCTCGGCAAGGACATGGCCTCGGACACGCTGAGCTATCACCTTTATGCGGGATTTAGTGCAGTCCACGACCGTTTCGCTCAGGACTATTTCCCGGCCGGGTCCTCAGTCCTACTTCAATCCTTACATCTATGCACCCTTTTACTATCTGGTCGCACTAATCTGTCGTCGCTCGAAATCAGTTCTGTATTGGCGATGGCGCACAGCGTCATGCTGTGGCTGACCTACGAGCTTGCTGTGTCCGTTTGTCCTTCGGACGACAAACACAAGCGCTTGATGTTCGGCCTTTGCGGAGTCGCATTCGCACTCATCAATCCGGTCCTGCTGCAGCAGATCGGATCGACCTTTGCCGACATCACGACGGGGGAAATGGTGCTGGCTGGCTGGTTGTTGCTCGCCCTCGCGGTGCGCACGCCGAGCACTGCGCGGGTCGTGTTGCGCAGGCATTCTGTGCGGCATCGCGACCGGGTTCAAGTTGACCAATGCCCTGCACGCAATATCCGGCATTTGCCATATTGATAATGCTGCCGCTGGCCCTGCGCGGGCGGATCCGCCAGGGCCTAGCCTACGGCGTGTCGCTGGGCCTTGGCTTTATGGTCGTTGCCGCACCTTGGTCTTATCGTCTTGAAATGCGCTTCGGCAATCCGTTATTTCCGTTGATGAACAACCGTTTTCCGTTCACCGGAATTCACCACCGAGACCGTTGCGCGCATCTGCGTTTTATTCCGGCGACGGTTACCGAGGCTCTCTGGCGCCCTTTCGCGATGATCGATCCTGCAACGATGGTGCACGAAGAAATGCGGGCTCCGGATCTGCGGTATGCCGTACTGTTGATACTGCTTGGCGCCTTATTCGTGTCGATGGCTGTGGCGGCGCCGCACAGCCTCTTGCGAGTCGACCAGCGCCGAATGTTGGTGCGGCTTCGACGCGCATACTGGTCGCGACTCGCGCGGTGCCCTCGCTGTGGATTGGGTCGCTTGGCTGAGCGGATCCGGCAATAGCCGTTATTTCCTGCCGATATCCAGTGTCGTAGCCATCGTGACCGTAGCGTTGATATTTCGATTGTTTTCGGCGCGCGCAAAGGCTCGCAACTACATGCTCGCCGGCATTCTCGGAATCCAGGGCGTGCAGCTCTGCATGGGCGCGGATTACGGTGGAATCGACTCCGTGGGATGCCCATTGGATCAACATCGCGGTGCCGGCCAAACTGGCGTCGGAATCCAATCTATATCTGACTATAGGTGCCCAGACGAATTCTTTTGTTGCTCCCTACCTGGCTCCCGGCTCTGGAATGATTAATTTTTCAGGCGGCTACACGCTGGGTCCCGGGGGGGCCAACGGCACTCATATTGCGGCGCTACTCAGTAAATACGCACCCAATATACGAATACTCATCCGCGGCGAAAGACTCTACCGCGATGACGAACGTCGCACGCCCAACAGTGCCCAAATCAATAGCGCTCTGCGGCCTTTTAAACTTCAAGTCGATGAGAGTGACTGCGAGACAATTATCGTGCATGGCCTGCCGCCTGAGCTGCAATTCACAATGGCGACGTCACAACCTGTGGCGCGGCAGTCTCGCGACACTACTTACCTGGTTAGCTGTCGTGTAACTCCTAACAATCGCGATTATTCAGCGGATATACAGGTCCACCGGGACGCGGATCTTGCATTAGACCGTCTCGAAGACGCTTGTCCGTCGCTTTTTCAGCCGCGCAGGCCGCGGACGGAATTTACCAGTGAAGGAGGAATGAGGCGTTACCTCAACACGGATTTGACAGCATGGGTCAGCCACGACCGCGTGAAGTTTTTGCAGCCATCCGTTGGAGGAGATGTGGTTTATGCTGGCAGCGAAGACGCATGGATAAAGGCACCCATTCAGATTCAATGCGGCCGTCGCAACGGACGGTATTTCGCGAGTGTGCCGGATTCGAAAATAAATCCATAGCGATGGAAAATACTGGCCCGAAAAAATCCAGTCATCGGTTGACAAAGATATTTGTGACTGGCTTTCAGATGTTATTTATATGGTACCCCTAAAACCTCGTCCTGACGGGTATAATCCTCTGTCGGAAATGCATCTGGAGAGGTCATTTATTAAAGAACTCGGTGAAGCAGGTGATCTGTGCTGGGAAAGTATCCTTAAGAAAGATATTATTGGTTTGGGCAAATCTATGTCAGACACCCTTATCGCCTGGAAAAAAATGTTACCGCTGACTGTTCCCGATGACATTCTTAAGGAAGTAGAAACAAAATATTTTTCAAACTATCCCGGAGCGATTACTTCAGGTTGCGGTGGGGGATATATAATTGTGGTTTCCGAGAAGGAGATTGAAGGGGCTCTCAGGATAAAAGTGAGATATTAGTTGGAGTGATGGAATAATGGAGTAATGGAGTAATGAAATAATGTGCTATAGTAATTAACTGTATTCTTTATTGTTAACTATAAATACACCCAAAATGAAAACAAACCTAACCAGACAATTTTGTCTTTCAAGTCTCCTCGGATTGGTGTTTACTTTGGTACTTTCTGCCCAGCAAAAAGTAACTCCTGAAGGTCCTTTCAAACCTACAGATGAATCGATGAAGCAATACCAATATCCTGAATGGTTCAGAGATGCCAAACTGGGTTTCTGGTCGCATTGGGGTCCACAGGCAGTTCCCCGCATGGGTGACTGGTATGCAAAAAACATGTATATGGAGGGAAGTGCTGATTATAAATATCATGTTGAACACTACGGACATCCTTCAGAGTTCGGTTACAAAGATATTATTCCATTGTGGAAGGCTGAAAAATGGGATCCGGATCAGTTAATGGCGCTTTATAAAAAAGCAGGTGCGAAATATTTTGTAAGTATGGGCACTCATCACGACAATTTCTTTCTCTGGAACTCAAAAATTAACAGATGGAATGCTGTTAATATGGGTCCTAAGAAAGATGTTGTCGGACTCTGGCAACAGGCTGCAAAGAAACAGGGAATGCGGTTTGGCGTTTCAGAACACCTTGGTGCAAGTTTTAATTGGTTTCAGACTTCTCATGGAGCTGATAAACAAGGACCAAAAGCCGGTGTTCCTTACGATGGCACGAATCTTAATAATCAGGATCTTTACCATGCTGTAAGTATTACGGGCGACAAAGCCTGGTTAACCACTAACCCCGCCTGGCAACTTGAATGGTACAGAAGTATCAAGGAACTTATCGATAACTATCAACCCGACCTTCTGTATTCAGACAGCCAGATGCCTTTTGGTGATGTTGGTCGTACTTTGATTACACACTTCTATAACCAGGACATAACAAAAAATGGTAAGCTTGAAGCTGTTTATACCTGTAAACAACCTTCCGAAGGAATGTGGGCTCAGGATGTTGAACGCGGGGTCCTGGATTCAATAAGTCCTTATCCATGGCAAACAGATACATCAATCGGCGACTGGTACTACAGGACAGGTCAGAAATACAAGACAGCCACTGAGATAGTCCAGATGCTTGTTGATATTGTAAGCAAAAATGGGAATCTTCTAATAAATATTGTTCAGACTCCTGAAGGTGACCTTGAGCCTGATATGCTGAATATTCTTAACGGTATTGGGACATGGACAGCGGCTAACGGCGAAGGGATATACGGTTCCCGTCCATGGAAGATCTATGGTGAGAAACCTGTTGACACAACAAAGGTTACAAGAAGAGGAAGATTTAACGAAAACTATAATTTCACGGCAAAAGACATACGTTTTACAACAAAAGGCAATACTCTTTATGCCTTCTGTCTTGGAAAACCAACAGTTGATATTGTAATTAAATCATTATCAAAAGCTTCAAAACTGGCAGATAAAGCCGTTGCATCCGTTTCGATGGTTGGAAGCACTGAAAAAATTGGATGGAAACAGTCGTCTGAAGGTCTTGTCATTAAAAAACCTGCTGCAATGCCAGCATGGGAGGTAATCGGATTTAAAATCGAATTTAAAAAATAAACATTTTATGCTTTCTTCTCTAAAGTCAAAACTGATTGCTCCTGAGAACAGGACTTCCTTTATTCTGGTAACGGCATTATTCCTGTTTTGGGGAATCCCCAATAACCTGAATGACATCCTTATTAAACAGTTCATGAAAGCCTTTGAATTAACACGGTTACAAGCCGGCCTTATTCAGAGCGCTTTTTATCTGGGCTACTTTATTCTGGCTATACCTGCAGCTATAATTATGAGGAAGTACAGTTATAAAGTCGGCCTTGTTATAGGTATGTTACTTTATAGTCTTGGAACCTTCCTGTTCTGGCCGGCAGCTCATTCAGGACAATATTACTTTTTCCTGGCTGCACTATTTGTTATAGCCAGCGGACTTTCATTTCTCGAAACAGGAGCTAATCCTTTTATTGCCGGGCTGGGAAATCCGGAATCCTCCGAGAGAAGACTCAACTTCTCACAGGCATTTAACCCTTTTGGAGCCATTCTCGGAGTATTGATTGGAACAGTTTTTATTTTTTCGGGAATTGAACACGACCCGGCAAAAGTTGAAGCGATGAAACATGCCGGCACTTATGCCGCTTATCTTCAATCTGAAACAATGAGGGTAGTAAGACCATATATGGTACTCGGAGGGGTGGTATTGCTTTGGGCCATTCTTATTATGAGGACTAAATTCCCGAAAATAACTTCAGAAGAAAGCGTAAAGGAAAATACCGGGAACCCAAGAGAACTTCTTAAACAGCGCCATTTTATTCTTGGCGTTTTAGCCCAGTTCTGCTATGTTGGAGCGCAGGTAGGCACATGGAGCTTCTTCATTCAGTATGCCCAGGATTATACCGGAATTGCAGAAAAGTCGGCAGGCTATTTTCTTACCGGGACACTTGTGGCATTTCTTATCGGAAGGTTCTCAGCAACTGTTATAATGAAATATATTAAACCGGGAATTCTTATGGGGATTTATGCTATCATGAATGTTCTGCTTGTCGGTATCGCTGTTATGCATCCAGGTTGGATAGGAGTATGGTCTATTTTCCTCTCAAGTTTCTTCATGTCATTAATGTTTCCGACAATATTTGCGCTGGGAATAAAAGGGCTTGGAGCAAATACAAAAATTGCCGGTTCTATTATCGTTATGGCTATTATTGGAGGTGGAGTATTCACACCGCTTATGGGACTGGTAGCAGAAAAAAGCATGGCTCTTGCAATGCTGATTCCTTTGGGATGTTATTGTTTTATAAGCGTATATGCTTTCTGGTGGTCGAATCCTAAAAAGACGATAAATGAATAATAGTTTCAAGCGCTACTGCAAAATTCTTACGCTGAAGGACGATCCTGAATTGATAAAACAGTATAAAAAGGTACACGGAATTAATAACTCCTGGCCTGAAATAACTCAGGGTATGAAAGATGTGGGTATTATAGATATGGAGATCTATATTCATGGAAATATACTTTTTATGATAATGGATACAGTAGCAGATTTTGATCATGAAAAGGCCATGACTGAGCTTGCCAAAAAACCCAGACAAAAAGAATGGGAGAGTTTTGTTTCAAGATTCCAAAATACAGATTCTGAAGCTACAGCCGCCGGAAAGTGGACTTTGATTGAACGAATTTACGAGATGGATCAGAAAAAAGAATATGAGGCAATTTCAGGGCAGGTAAAGAAATACTTCAAAAAAAATTAACCGCAAAGGTCGCAAAGAAAATCGCAAACCTGCCTGCCGGCAGGCATGGATCGCAAAGAGCTTTGTTACAATGTTTTAACTTTGCGTCTTTTGCGCCACCTTTGAGTCCGTTGCGGTTAGAAAAGACTTTTTAGACAGCCCCTCGGGAAAGGTTGTTAACCAGAAAAATTTAACAAATCAGAATTAGAATCCCAAATCATTTGACTTCGATATGAAAAACAGATATGTAATAATAATGGCTGGTGGTGTTGGGAGCAGATTCTGGCCGCTTAGCAGGAGTAAAAAGCCAAAACAGTTTCTCGATATCCTGGGAACAGGAGAAACGCTTATTCAGCAAACATTCAGGCGGTTCAAGGCAGTTTGTCCGGAAGAAAATATCCTTGTTGTCACAAATTTTGATCATCGCGACCTGGTCATGGAGCAGTTGGGTATTAAACCGGAACGCATACTCTCCGAACCTCTCAGGAAAAACACAGCTCCTTGTATTGCATATGGCACTTTTATTATAAAGAATGAAAATCCTGATGCAGTTATTGCTGTTACACCAGCTGATCATATAATAACCAATGAGGATGAGTTCAGGAAAGTAATTAATGCAGGTTTTAAGTTTGCAGGCGAAAACGATGTGCTCATTACGCTGGGGATTAAGCCGGATAAACCTGAGACTGGTTATGGATATATTCAAAAAGACACTGAGAGAAGTGTTGATGGAATTTCAAACATGAGCAAGGTTAAGGCTTTTACTGAGAAACCTGATTTGGAAACGGCAAAATCGTTTTTGAAAAGTGGTGATTATTACTGGAACTCAGGTATTTTTATCTGGAGCTCTGAATCTATAATGCGAGCTCTTGAAGCTTTTTTACCCGACATCTGCCTGGCGTTCAGCGGCAAAGGAACTGTAACCGGAAATATTAACGATACCGATTTTATTAATAAACTGTATAGTACAATACGCAGTATATCAATAGATTACGGAGTACTTGAAAAAGCTGTCAATGTTTACGTCCTGGGTGCAGACATGGGATGGTCGGATCTTGGAACATGGGGCTCACTGTGCGATCATACTGCTTCTGATTTAAATGGAAATTCAACTGTAAGAGGAAAAGCCTTTGTTCGGGAAAGCAATGGGAACCTCATAAGTATTACTCCGGGGAAAGTGGTTCTTATAGAGGGGTTAAAAGATTATATAGTTGTAGATACTGAAGATGCCCTTCTTATAATTAGAAAGGAAGAAGAACAAAAAATCAAGCAGTATCTGGAAGAAATGAAAAGTGAGAATAGAGATATCTGACTTACAACCAAATAAATGATCAATATCAGACAATCGGATATTGCCAGAGAGCTAAATATCTCCCGGGTATCTGTTTCTAAGGCATTACGAGATCATCCCGACATTTCTGTCGCAATGAAGAAGAAAATTCTTGAAGTTGCCAACAGGATGGGATATGTGCCAAACCTGATTGCCCGTCAGCTTAACTCACGGCGGACTTATACGATCGGTATTGTTATTCCCGATCTGGAAAATAGTTTCTTCTCATATATTACTGACAGTATGATTGATTATGCCACCGAGCATAATTATTCTGTGATTCTTACTGTATCGCGTGAGAAAGAGAAGCAGGAGAAACGTAATATTGAAAACCTTATCGGATTAAGAGTTGACGGTCTTTTGGTATGTCTTTCGCAGGAAACAACAGACAGACAGATCTTTGCCAAGGTGAAGAAGATGGATATTCCACTCGTCTTTTTTGACAGAGCATTTGAAGATCTGAAATTCTCAAGGGTAGTATTTGATGATAAACTGGGCGCTGAAAATTCGCTTAACAGGATTATTCAGGAAGGCTATACCAAAATTGGCAATTTTGCCGGGTATTCGGAGACTAATATTGGGAAAGACCGGGCTGAAGGATTCGCTAATGCACTTCAGAAAAATAATATCAAAGTCAAAAATGAATGGATAATCGAAGGGGGTTTTGAGGTTACAGATGGTTATGCGTCTTTTAAGAAACTAAACGCCCTTGGCGAGCTGCCTGAAATAATTTTTGCAGTAAACGACCGGGTTGCACTGGGTGCATATAAAGCTGCCAAAGAAGCTGGGTTAAGTATTCCGGCGGATATAGGTATTTTTGGTTATGGATTCAATGAGGTTACCGACTTCTACGATCCTCCTCTTACTGTAATAAATCAAAATCCACGAAAGATCGGGAGTGAGGCTTGCCGGCTTCTGATTAATGAGATTGAGGATAAAACACAACAAGGCAAATTCAAAATACTATTGGAAGAAGAATTCCTGTGGAGAAAATCTGTTAAGCGTATACCTCTTTCATCCACCTCTTAATTTCTTAATCTCATTGAAGTGGTCCATAGAAGCTTTTTCCCTTGCTTCCCTTGTAGTTTTGCGGTAAGCTTCAAACTCCTCCTTCAACTCCTTTAACTCTTTGTTGGTATTGATAGTCACAAAATAGTTTCTTTTAAAAACTAAAAACCCAAAGAACAGGATGCAGACTAAGACGGCAATTACTGACCACAAAATGGCATTATAAGTTAATTTATTAATTTCCGCACCAAAAAAATTGATGCTATTCTTTGAAGCTGTAACCTCCCCGAGTTTTGATTCAGTTCTGGTTAATTTACTGTTCAGGGAGTCAATGGTTGTACGCAACGTTGAATTCCTGACATTCAATTCTATTATCTCACTTTTAGTTAAGGAGAGGGAATCTAGAACATTGTTTTTTAATTTTTGAAACATGTCCTCCCTCACTGCCCTGTAATTTTCGTAAATCCTGGTTTTCGTTTCGAGATAGTTCAGTTGATCCCTCAGATTACTTTTAGTTAGCTCATCTGGTAAGGTTGCCTGTCCACCTGCCTTTAAAACAGAAATTACAATCAAAATTATAAAGAACAAATTTGTGAATTTGAAACGTTTCATTTCTTTCATTTGATTATAAAATTAAAATTAGGTCAATAGGTTTAACGAAAAAATGAATTATACATCCTGAAAAACATTAAATTTATATGATTTAAAAATGGAAACAAGAAAATTTCCACAAACCTGTACATAATTTTGATAAAGTTTGACGGCCTGATTCATGTACTGTTTTATTAACTTAACATTTTATTGAACCTTAATAATGATTAATTGCAAAATAACTTATTCATCTGTTATGCGAAAAATATTTATATCCATTGCCTTAATGCTTTCCTTGTTTCTAAGTGGAAAGTCACAGATTTCTGATCTGCCAAAACTTGGAAAAGATCCTGTAAAAAAGGTTATTGCTGCTATGTCACTTGAGGAAAAAGCCTCACTTGTTGTAGGCGTTGTAACCAGAAACCCTGCCGGCCAGCCAGCTGCTGGTCAGGTTGCTACTCAGGCAGGTCCTGTTATCGGACAAACCCAGGTTCTTGTTCCCGGAGCCGCAGGTACATCTTATGGTATTGAACGTCTTGGTATTTCACGCATGGTCCTTGCAGATGGCCCGGCCGGGTTGAGAATAAGTCCTGTCAGACCAAATGATCAAAGCACATACTATTGTACGGCATTTCCTGTTGCTACTCTCCTGGCATCAACCTGGGATACTGAGCTGGTGACCAGGGTCGGACAGTCGATGGGTAATGAAGTTCTTGAATATGGAGCAGATATATTGCTGGGCCCGGCAATGAATATTCACCGGAATCCACTTTGCGGCAGGAACTTTGAATACTATTCTGAAGACCCATATATAACTGGAAAAATGGGAGCAGCCATGGTAAACGGTGTTGAATCGCAGGGTGTTGGTACATCAGTCAAACATTTTGCAGCCAACAATGCTGAGACAAACAGGAACTCACTTAACACCAATATAAGCGAACGTGCTCTTCGCGAGATCTATCTTGAAGGATTTCGTATTGCTGTTCAGGAAGCTCAGCCATGGACAGTTATGTCGTCGTATAACCTTATTAATGGTACATATACATCTGAAAGCAACGACCTGCTTACAAATATCCTAAGAAAAGACTGGGGATTTAAAGGTTTTGTGATGACTGATTGGGGAGGGGGAAAGGATCCTGTTGCCCAGATGAATGCTGGTAATGATCTGCTTATGCCGGGGAATCCGGGCCAGATTCAAACCATTATAAATGCTGTTAAAGAGGGAAAACTTAGTATCAGTGTCCTCGACAGAAATGTTGAAAGAATTATGAATATCATTGTGCAGAGCCCCAGATTTAAAGGTTTTAAGTATACAAACAAACCAGATCTGAAGTCACATGCTGAAGTTACACGCCAGGCTGCAAGCGAAGGAATGGTTTTATTTAAAAATGCCAATAACACTTTGCCCTTTGGAACTGCAATTAAAAATATTGCAGCATTTGGTAATACTTCCTATGAGATTATTTCCGGAGGAACAGGTAGTGGTGATGTAAACGAAGCATATACCATCTCATTGACTGACGGGTTAAAAAATGCAGGATATAAACTGAATGACGATCTTCAAATGCTCTACGCAAGTTATCTTAAGCTTACAAAAGCCGGACGCCCGCAGGGGAGAGGATTTATGAATGCGTCCCGTCCAACTGAAGAACTTAGCCTGAATCAGAACATTATAGATGGAATGGCCACTTCTTCTGATGCCGCAATTATTACGATTGGCAGAAATTCCGGTGAAGGAAGCGATCGTACAAATACGAAAGGTGATTTTCTACTCAGTGACCCGGAGCAGCAGCTTATTAAAACAGTGTCTGCTGCTTTTCAGGCCAAAGGAAAAAAAGCTATTGTTATCCTTAATATAGGTGGTGTTATCGAAACAGCCAGCTGGAAGGATCTGCCAGATGCAATACTCCTGGCATGGCAGGCTGGACAGGAAACGGGTAACTCAATAGCAGATATTCTCTCCGGAAAGGTTAATCCTTCAGGTAAATTAGCTTCAACTTTTCCTGTTAACTATGAGGATGTCCCATCAGCAAAAACATTTCCCGGTAAAGAATTGGCATCAGTTCCGCCAGTAACTCCGACACAAACAGGGGCTCCGGCCAGAATTCAAAGACAGGCTGTAGTGACTTATGAAGAGGGCATCTATGTTGGATACCGCTACTACGAAACTTTTAAAGTAAGACCTTCCTATGAATTTGGTTACGGCTTATCATACACTGGTTTTGAATATACTAATCTTAAACTTAGTTCTCCTAAGTTTTCCGGAAGTATAACTGTTACAGTTGATATAAAGAATACTGGAAATGTTGCAGGGAAGGAAGTTGCAGAATTGTATCTTACAGCACCTTCAAGCGGTCTAGATAAACCCTCAGTTGAACTCAAAGGATTTGCAAAAACAACACTTT
Organism: uncultured Bacteroidales bacterium; assembly: GCA_963809855.1. Lineage (GTDB taxonomy): Bacteria > Bacteroidota > Bacteroidia > Bacteroidales > VadinHA17 > LD21. The sequence continues at coordinate 306,502 of CAWELF010000001.1, forward strand.
TACAACCACAGGAAACACAAACGCTCACTTTTAAATTGGAAAGCAGGTCGCTTGCTTCATTTAATCCTGCTGTTTCTTCATGGATAGCTGAAGCAGGTAAATATGAGGTTAAAATAGGCGCTTCATCGAGAAACATAAAACTCGCTGGTTCATTTACCGTTTCTAAAGAGATAGTGGTTAAAAAAGAAAGTGTTTCTCTTGTTCCAAAAGAAAAGATTGCCGAGTTAAAACCCTGAATACAGGAAAACAGGAAGGTAAGCGACTGAAAAATAATATCGGGTGCAACATATAAAAATGTTCCCCGTCTTTTTGTTGCACTTTAATCTTTTATAAATGTTCCAAGACTTCTTCCGCATCGCAGTCCGGAATATCTCCAGACATAAGGGTTTCACATTCATAAATGTATCAGGGCTTGCAGTCGGACTGGTTGCAGCCCTTCTTATTTTATTATGGGTTCAGGATGAGCTAAACTATGATAAATTTAATAAAAAGGGCAAAAGTATATACAGAGTTGAGGAAGATCAGTTTTACTCCGGAGAGCGGTATCATGTAACAGTTACACCACATCCTGCCGGTCCTGTATGGAAACAGAAGATTCCTGAAATAAAAGAACAGACCAGAATAAACAGGCTTCCACGAATATTATTTCGTCAGGAAGATAAGTTATTCTTCGAATCGGCGATTATCGCTGCCGATTCAGGACTACTTAAGATGTTTACTATTCCTTTGCTGGAAGGCGACAGGTTTACAGCCCTTTCCACACCTAACTCCATTTTGCTTTCAGAAAAACTGGCAAAGAAATATTTTGGTTCAGAAGACCCTCTTGGTAAATCAATTACTCTGGAAAACAAGTATCAGTTCAATGTTACGGGTGTGATGAAAGATCTGCCGCCAAATTCCAGCCTTGTTTTCGATGGCGTTTTGCCTTATTCTTTCCTGAAGCAGATTGGAGCGATAGATGGATCCTGGGGCAACAATTCAATTTTTACCTATGTTGAGGTTGAAAATGGAACAAACCTGAAAGAGATTGACAAAAAACTTACAGCGGTTGTGGTGGAAAATAATCCTCAGGTAAGTACAAAATTCATGTTATTCCCTTTTCTTGATATTCACTTACATTCACAATTTGGCTATGGGGAAAATAATGGACCTGTGACTGTCTTATATGTGTTCATAGTAATTGCAATCTGTATTCTTCTTATCGCTTGTTTTAATTACATAAATTTGTCTACGGCAAAAGCCTCTACCAGGGCCAAAGAGATTGGTATAAAGAAAGTTGCAGGTGCCGATCAGAAAACCATAATGCTGCAGTTTTTGTTTGAGTCGTTTGTTTTGGTGACAATCGCTTTAGTATTAGCCATTCTCATTGACGGTCTGTTCCTGAATGTCTTCAATAGTATTTCCGGCAAACATTTCAGTCTCACCGATCTTTTTCATGCAAAGTTTATAATAAGTATTATTGTTGTTTGGTTGCTTGCAGGCTTTGTAGCAGGTAGTTATCCGGCCTTTTATCTCTCATCCTTTAAACCGGTTGATGTTTTGAAGGGAGAATCGGGATATGGAAAAGCCAATACCGGTCTTAAAAAGATACTTGTCGTATTCCAGTTCACTATTTCGATACTGATTGCTATATCTACGATCTTCATATATAAACAGTTGGAATTTCTTCAAAGGGCTGATCTGGGTTTTGACAAAGAAAACCTGGTTTGTATACCTATGGCAGAGGGTATGAAGTCGAGGTACTCTTCATTGAAGAATGAACTTCTGAAAGAAACATTGATTCAGGGTGTTACAGCATCGAGAAATAGCCCGGTAAGAATGGTTAGCAATTCCAGCGGTGTCTCATGGGATGGGAAGGATCCCGAAAAACAAGTGCTTATCGGGACAAACACTATCGACTATGATTACCTTAAAACAATGAAGATGAAGCTGGTATCCGGACGCGATTTCTCTTCTGATTTTACCTCCGACATTGCAAAAGACTCTACAGGAAATTTTCTAGTGAATGAGGAGGTAGTTAAAATAATGGGAATTGGGGACCCGGTAGGTAAAAACTTCAGGTTTATGGGAATAAAAGGAGTAATTGTAGGAGTTCTGAAAAACTTTAATTTCCAAAGTGCCGATCAAAAAATTGAACCAATGGCTTTTGCGTTAACAAATTCAAATTATCTTAATTATATCCTTATAAGACTAACACCCGGAGATATCCCTGCATCTCTCAAATCATTAGGCGGGAAATGGAAAGAAGTTTTCCCAGAATACCCTCTTGAATACACCTTTATTGACCAGGACTACAATAACCTGTTTGAAGGGAAAATGCATAAAGCCCAGTTATTAAAATACTTTACAATACTATCAGTAATCATAGCCTGTCTTGGACTTTATGCTCTTTCAGCATATTCGACAGAACGCCGTACGAACGAAGTAGGAATCCGAAAAGTATTGGGTGCAGGATCGTTCAGTATAATGTATACGTTGGCAGAAGAGTTTATCGCGCTTATTCTTATATCGCTTGCGATTGCGATTCCCGTTGGCTGGATTATTGTGAAAAGCTTGCTGAAGAGTTCTGCAAACCGGATCGATATCAACCCGCTGGTATTTATAATTGTGGCAATCGGGGCTTTGGTAATTGCTGTGCTAACTGTTGGTGTTCAGGCTTATAAAGCAACCGGAATAAATCCATCCGAGTCTCTGAAGGTGGAATAAATTCATTGGCCTGCAACGAAATCAATTTTAGTGCGTCTATACAACAGATTCAGGACATACTCTGAATAATGAGCCTAATCCTTTTGAATAACCTTAATAATTAATTCATATGTTCACAAATCTTCTTAAGCATAGCCTTCGATCTTTTAAAAGACAACGGTCATATATAATTATCAACATACTTGGTCTGTCGATAGGAATTGCATGCAGTCTCCTGATAGGTTTGTATGTCATTAATGAGGCAAGTTACGATAAATATAATATCAAGAAGGATCGGATTTTCCGTGTTATCCTTAATGGCAAGATTGGGGGACAGGAAGTAACTGTATCTTCGACTCCGGCAATAATGGGATCAACACTGGTAAAAGAGTTTCCTGAGGTAGAAGATTTTCTGAGGATGAACGGACAAGGCCCCACTGTCCTGGAATATAATAAACAGCAGTTCACTGAGGATCACGTGGTAGAGGCTGATTCATCATTTTTTAATTTCTTCTCTATCCCTGTTCTTAAAGGAGATCCTAAAAACCTTTTAAACGCTGCGCACAGGGTTGTTCTGTCTGAATCAACCGCAAAAAGGATATTTGGCAATGAAAATCCAATTGATAAACCAATCAGGATTGGATCCGACACTGTCAGATTTATTATTACCGGAGTGATGGCAGACATACCTCAAAATTCACATTTTGAAGCTAATCTGCTTAGATCCTTCATGACTAACCCAAGGTCAAAAGAAACGGTATGGATGAGCAATAGCTTTAGTACTTACCTGCTTTTAAAACCCAATACATCCTATAAAGATGTAGATTCTAAATTCCCGGAACTGGTAAAAAAATATGCTGGTCCGGAACTACAGAAATATTTAGGAATATCCCTGGATGAATTTGTTAATAAGGGTAATAAATACAGGTTTTATCTCCAGAAACTTACTGATATCCATCTTGATACAACTGTTCAGCAGGATTTTAAGGCATCAACCGATCCGAAATTTTTAAGAATATTTGGTGGTATTGCAATATTAATTGTCATTATTGCTGCAATAAATTTTATGAATCTTTCAACAGCACAGGCTACCCGGCGGGCAAAAGAAGTTGGAATAAAGAAAGTAGCTGGTTCAACAAGAAGAACACTTATATTTCAGTTTCTATTCGAATCTTTCATACTCTCCTTTATTGCACTCCTATTTGCTATAATATTTATAAAGTCGTCTCTTCCTTACTTTAATAACCTTCTGGGAACCAGTCTTAAACTGGAACTAATGTCGTCATGGGTAACCATTCCGGGCCTTATTATATTCTCGATTTTCGTGGGAATTCTTTCCGGTAGTTATCCTGCGCTTTTTCTTTCATCTTTTAATCCTTATGAAGTTCTCAAGGGCAGCCGGGTAAATAGCACTCAAAACGGCAGATTGAGAAGGGTGTTAGTGGTTTTTCAGTTCGCTGTTTCTATTCTCCTTATAATCGGGACAATGATTATGTACCGCCAGATAAGTTATATGCTTAATAAGGATGTAGGCTTTAATAAAGAACAATTGATTATTATTAACAGAGCAGAGGCTCTGGGAAAAAAGATGAAATCATTTAAAGAGCTTGTAAAGAACATTCCCGGGGTTGTAAATATCTCAAGTTCCACTGCAGTTCCAGGCCGCACCAATAACAATAACGGATACAGAATGGATGGCAGAAAAGACGAATCATTTCTTATGGTGACTGCCTGGGTTGATAATAACTTTCTTGATACTTATGGAATGACTCTTGCCTCAGGGCGATCCTTTAATGAGTCTTTTACTTCCGACAAGGACGCTTGTGTTATTAATGAGAGTGCGGTTAAGGATTTCGGAATAACAGATATCGATAAGACAAGGTTTATTGAACCCCGCGATTCAGGAAAAATGAATTATCTGCCTGTAATAGGTGTTGTGAAGAATTTCAATTTTGAATCGCTTCGCAATCCTATTGGACCTCATATCTTTAGATACCAAACCGACAATAATTTGTGGGGTTATATTACCGTCCGGTTAACGCCTAAAAATTACACCCAAACAATAAAGGAAATTGAGAATAAGTGGAAGGAGTTGGTCTCAAATAGTCCGTTGCAATACTATTTTGTTGGTGCAGATTTCGAAGAGATGTACAAGCAGGAAAAACAAAATGCCCAGATGGCTGTGATCTTTTCAATTCTTGCAATATTTATAGCCGGACTAGGGTTGTTCGGACTTACCTCCTTTACCGTTGAGCAAAGAACAAAGGAGATAGGGGTCAGAAAGGCAATGGGCTCAACTATTGCCGGGATTTATTTTGAGATATCAAAAGAGATAATTATTCTTATTTCAATTTCAGCCCTTATTGCGTGGCCGATAATTTATTATATTGCAGGTAAATGGCTCCAGAACTTCTATTATAGGATAAATATTGGAGCATTCAGCTTTATTGCAGGGTTGACAATAGCGCTTGGGATTGCCATTTTGACTATTAGTTATCGGATATTGAGGGCTGCAAGGATTAATCCGGCACAGTCGCTAAAGTACGAATAAGTAACTTTGGATAATGTTTAAGAACTACCTGGTTGTTACATTCAGAAACTTGCTGAAAAACAGAGTATTTACCTTAATAAATATTCTGGGGCTGGGAATAGGTTTATCGGTATGTATTGTTGCTTTTTTTAATAGCATGTTCCAATATGAGTTTGACAGGACTCATAAAAATTTCAATGAAATATATAGAGTTACCAGTTTCCGCGATATGCAGGGAAGGGAGCAGGAGTATGGAATTGCTCCGGCAACTCTCGGATTAGAAGCAAAGAACAATATTCCCGGAATAATAAATTCTGCCAGACTGGCTACAGCAGGTTCTATAGTAAAGGTCGGAACTGATGTCTATCAGAAGCAGGTCGCATATGTTGATCCTGCGTTTATTGATATTTTTACCTTTCCATTGGTTCTCGGTGATAAAAAATCAATTGAAAACCAGGGAAATGTTCTGATTAGCAGTAAAATGGCAACGACTCTTTTTGGCAGTTCTTTCCCCATTGGCAAGGCTATCTCAGTAATTGATATCAATAAAAGAGAACACACCTATACTGTCGGAGCAGTTTTTGCCGATCTGCCACTAAACTCGAGTTTCAGGATAGACATTCTTACTCATTTCGATAATTTTCTATCGATGATGAGGGTTAAGGACAATGACTGGAAATTCCTTACAGCGGCTTTCTTTATTCAGGTTCCTGATAAATCCCTTATTCCTTCTATACAACTCTCCCTAAAGCAATATAACTCAATTCAGAATAAGGCGAGGGAGGATTTTAAAATCAACAGGTATTCTCTTGTTCCACTTGATGAAGTAGGAGAGAACTCCCGGAAAGTATGGTCCTCAAGTCTTTTTCCTTCTCTTCATCCCGCAGCTCTTTACGCCCCTCCCATAATGGCTCTCTTTATCTTTCTCATTGCTTGTTTTAATTTTGCGAATACCTCTATTGCTACATTTAGTAAAAGACTTAAGGAGATTGGTTTAAGAAAAACATTCGGAGGGAGCAGGGGTCAGCTGGTAACTCAGTTTATGTTCGAGACTCTCACAATATGCGTTGCAGCTTTGTTCGTAGGAATTGTTATTGCGGAATTTCTGGTGCCTGCCTACAGCAGCCTTTGGGCATATATGTCGATTAAACTTACATTTACAGCCTATCCTTTTTTCTGGGTATTTTTGTTTCTTCTTCTTATCCTTACCGGATTTATTTCAGGTGTTTACCCCGCCTTGTATGTGAGCTCTTTCAGTCCTGTCTTTGTTCTCAAAGGAGCATCTCCTTTTAAAGGTTCGGGGAAATTGACATCAATACTCTTAACAGTTCAATTTTCAATCTCTGTGATGGCAATCGTGATGGGTATCGTTTTTGCCCGGAATGCTGAATTTCAAAGGACCATCGACCTTGGTTATGATCGAGATAAACTCATAGTTGTTCCGGTCGGATATTCTTTTAACCCTATGAGGAATGAAGTTCTGTCGAACCCTAAAGTTATTTCTGCCGAAGGTACAGCCTCTCACATAGGATTTGGCGGATACAGGCGTCCGGTTAAGGATGTCGACAAAAAACTTGAAGTTGAAATATTTGATATAGGGCACAGTTATGCTCAAACGATGGGCCTCCGTCTAGTTGAAGGACGACTCTTTGATGAACAGGGAAGCAAAGCTGATGCTAAAAACGGATCTGTTATAGTGAATAAAAAGCTTGTTTCTGATTTCGGATGGGAGAAAGGTTTAGGACATACAATGACACTATATGATACAACAAAATTTACTGTTGTGGGAGTAGTTGAAGATTTTTATAGCAATGGTATGTGGCAGAAGATAACACCAACTATTTTAAGGGTGCTTCCAGATCGAATATATGGATTAATGATAGTAAGAACTAACCCTGAAGACAGAGCCTCTGTTCTTGAATTTATTAATAAAAAATGGAAAAGCCTGGTGCCGGATTCTGTATTTGAGGGACAAATGCAAGAAGATCTTATGCAGGAAGAAAAAGATATTAATGGTAGCATCCTGAAAGTGAATGTTTTTCTGGCCATTGTGGCATTGTTGCTTTCGCTTATTGGAATGTATAATATGGTATCGCTTGATATCATCCGGCGCACGAAGGAAATTGGAATTCGGAAGATTCAGGGAGCCTCCGTTCAAATATTAATGTATCTGGTTAGCCGGAGGTTCCTTTTAATTCTTCTTATAGCATCTATTGCAGGATGTGCCGGAGGTTATTATATATCCCAAATGTTAATGAGCAGTATCTGGGAATATTTTGTTAGTATTACCTCAATCACTCTCTTTTTTGCAACGATGTTGATGATTGTGGCAACTGTTTCAACACTCATTTTTAAAATTGCCAGAGCAGCTATGAAGAATCCGGTGGTTTCGTTGAGGTATGAATGAGAAAAGTTTCGTTCTGTTTCAATTACCGTTGGCTTTAGCCAACGGATTGAAGGACTCGTTTTTCTGGGCTTTAGCCCAATCGTTTGGGACTAAAGTCCCCGAAGTTTTATAAATCCGATATACCGTCGGTTAAAACCGACGGTAATTGATCAATAGCTTGAGTGAAGTAAAACTGTGGTAAGAATAACTCCCTACTCTGGCGCGGATTTGTAATCCGTGCCTTCATATCTGCTCGGTTGTAATCCGTGCCTTCGTTTCTGCTCGGTTGCTATCCGAGCCATATCCTTTATCCAGGCCATGATATCGAGGATTTGCAATTCTTTTTGGCACGGATTGCAAATCCGCGCCAGCGAAGAAAGAAAATAAAATCAGTACATACTATTAATCAACTGCCCTATTTCGTCTCTCTTTTTTAAAGGAAAACTCAGACATTTACCGTCGCGGGTTATAACGCTTAACCCCTTTTGTGCGAAAAGCCCCTTACTGTAATAAATAACTTCCAGTATATTATCGAAAAGTATTTCGAGATTAAAATTTTCAGTCGCATCATTCATTGTTCTAAAATAGATCCGCTGATTTGTTACTATCAGTTTTCCATCTATTGTGTTCTGTCCTATTATCTGGTTTGTATCACCAGCTTTAAGAACTACTTCATTTGCATTTAATCTGATTGTCATAGCACTTTTTGTTTGCTAATAGTTTTTAGTTTCAGTTCAACATAAAGACGAATCAAATGATAAAATGTTGCATGACTTCTTTATGGAATTCAATTATTACACATTCTTGGTACTCAAATAATAGTTTTAAATATTTGTCTATTTATTTGACACATTTTATTTTAAATTTAGTCTTTGAATAAAACAGAAAAATGATTAAAGGAACAGTTCTTATTGTTGATGACAATAAAAGTGTTAACAGCGCACTTGAAATGATGCTTAAGTATGAGGTAAAAAAGGTTATCACAATTACAAGCCCGAAAAGGATCCATGAAGTTCTCGAACAGACTGAAATTGATATTGTGCTTCTCGATATGAATTTTCAAGCTGGTATTAATTCAGGAAATGAAGGACTGTTCTGGATGAAAGAAATATTAAAACATGATAACAATATCAGCGTTGTAATGATCACCGCTTACGGTGACGTAGAACTGGCTGTAAGAGCTATAAGAGCGGGAGCTGTTGATTTTATTCTGAAACCATGGGATAATCAGAAGCTGATGGCAACTATAAATGCCGCATGGAAGCTGAGAAGTTCGAGGAAGGAGGCCCACGACCTTAAAAGTGATAATCAGTTCCTGAGAAAAGAGATCAGAAGAAACGAAGAAAAGATAGTTTTGGGAGCATCTCCAACCATGATCAATGTTATGAATATTGTGAGACGGGTAGCAGGAACAGACGCAAATGTACTGATAACCGGAGAAAATGGTACAGGAAAAGAGATGGTAGCCAGAGAAATTCACAACCTTTCAAAAAGGAATAATGAGTTGATGGTTAGTGTGGATATGGGTTCTATAACCGAATCACTCTTTGAAAGTGAAATGTTCGGCCACATAAAAGGTGCTTTTACTGATGCAAAAGATGATCGCACAGGTAAATTCGAAATGGCCCAGATGAGTACTCTCTTTCTCGATGAAATAGGAAATCTTTCTTTACAATCTCAGTCAAAATTACTTAGTGCTCTTCAGAACAGACGCATTGTAAGAATTGGATCGAACAGACAGATCCCGGTTGATATACGATTAATATGTGCTACAAATTGTATCCTTCCTTCCAGGGTCAAAGAAGGATCGTTCAGAGAGGATCTTCTTTACAGAATTAACACAATCCAGATTGAAGTGCCTCCTCTGCGCGACAGGGTTGATGATATTCCTGTGCTTGTGTATCACTTCCTGAAAGTATATTGTGAAAAGTACAACAAACCGGGTAAAAAAATCAGTACTCATGCGCTTGAGAAGCTCTCAAATTATAACTGGCCGGGTAATATCAGAGAGCTTCAGCATGCAATCGAAAAGGCTGTAATATTATCCGACTCTTCCGTACTTTCTCCATCTGATTTTTCATTCAATTCATCTGCCAAAGGTCCATTGGATGATAACAATATAACACTAGAAGAAATGGAAAAAAAGCTGATCAGTGGGTATATAAGAAAATATGATAACAATTTAAGTGTTGTTGCATCAAAGCTGGGTATTACAAGACAGACTCTTTACAATAAGTTGAAGAAATATGATCTATAAAAGATTTTACCTTGTAATTGTACTATATCTCATCGGGATTATCCTGTTTGCTTTTGTATTTGCTTTCAATCTGGGAAAGGACTTTACATACTCGCTGATTTCTCTTGTTATTATTATTCTCTTAACTATCTCATTTGGAGCCTGGCTTAACAGGACCAATAAAAAACTGGCATTTTTTTTCAGTGCGGTCAGAAATGATGAAACGTCATTATTCTTTCCCGAAAACAAAGGATTTGCTAGCGAAAAGCTACTCCACAAAAGCCTTAATGATTTGAATAACAAGCTTAAAAATGCAAAGATCGGTATTGAACTTCAGGAGATGTTTTACAAGACTATAATGGAAAATATAAGTACCGGTATAATTTCTTTTTATAATAGTGGTGTGGTGGAATTTATGAATTCCGAGTTTAAACGCATGTTTGAGCTTGACCACATTTCTCACATTAGCAAACTGAATGATTTTGATCCAAAGCTGGTAGAGCTTCTTGAAACTATAGAAACAGGTGAACAGAAACACATAAATATTAAGGTTAACCACAACCTGATGAGTTTGGCTGTACATTCACAAACCATTGAATTGGAGGGGAGAGGAATAAAAATAGTTACACTTCAGAACATTAAGAGCGAACTTGACAAACATGAGATGGATTCATGGCAAAAGTTGATCAGGATCCTTAATCATGAGATTATGAATTCGGTAGCCCCAATTACTTCCTTAAGCTCCACCATATCTGGTTTTTATAAGTCGGGGAGGGGAGCGAAAAGTCCTAAGACTATATCCAAAAAAGTAATATCAGATACAATCAAAGGACTCAATATCATAGAGGATCATGGAAAAGGTCTGTTAAGTTTTGTGGAGTCATACAGAAGTCTGACCCAACTTCCAAATCCTGAATTTGTAAAAATCGATCTTGCTGATTTTTTGGAAAGAATTACAATCCTGGTAAATAGCTACCTTAATCTGGTTAAAGACATAAACGTATTGAAACCTGAAATCACAACCAGCATCAATCCTTCAGACCTGACTCTAATAGCTGATGATAAATTGTTAACCCTGGTCTTTATCAATTTAATTAAGAACTCCATCGAAGCATTTGATCAAAGAAAAAAAGGGAATGAAATTGCAATTTGCGCTATCAAGGGATCCGAAGGCAGAATAGTTATAACCATAAAAGACAATGGTCTCGGCATGGATTCAGAAACGCTTGAAAAGATATTTGTCCCCTTTTTCACCACAAAGGAGTCAGGTTCTGGTATCGGATTAAGCCTGTCAAGACAGATACTTAGGATTCATAACGGAAATATTTCCTGCGATTCCATCCCCGGAGAGGGGACAACAGTTACTCTCATTTTATAGAATTATTGTTTCAAGACCGTACCATATTAAACACATTAATCTGCAATCCACAATCCGCAATCCGCAATAATTCTCTACTTTTTTCGAAACGGCACAATAATATTGTATGTGGTATTCATCCCGGATTTAATATCATTCTTTTCGAAGATTCTCTGCAGGGTTAGTCCTTGCAGCTTTATTGGCTGCCCAGGTTACAGTAAAGAGACCTATTAAAAGTGTCAGGAGACATGAAGCTAATAAAAGCCATATACTTATAGGGGTCTTATAAGCAAAATTATTGAGCCATTGTGTCATTGCATAATAGCCTGCAGGTATTGATATAAGAAAAGACAACACTATCCACTTTAACAATTCAAAATTAAATTTCCTGAAAATATCAGTTATCGATGCGCCATTAATCTTCCTTATACTTATCTCCTTCATTCTGCTCTGAGTAGCGAATGTAGCCAGCCCAAATAAGCCGAGGCTGGATATCAATACTGCAATGAGTGATAGAACGAGGAATAAAACATTTAGTTTCTTATCCAATGCATACGATGAATTTATTGAGTCTTCCAAAAACTCGTATGTGAAAGGTCGTGAAGGATCAATTTCAGTGATTATTTTCTCGGCATTTTTCAGAATATCAGATATGTACTGTGGTTGAAACTTTATGATCAGATCTTCAAAATATTTGAATTCGTTAACAGTTGAAATAAAGATTGGTTGAGTTTTGCCATAAAGTGAAGAGGTATTGAAATCTCTGACCTCGCCTATTACTTCATATTTAGTTCCTCTGGATATAAACTTGCCAATTGGATTATCCCAACCAAACATTTTTGCCAGTGTCTGGTTGATTATAACCTTGTTGCTATCGACCTTCAGGTTCCTGAAATCACGCCCATCTATTAGAGAAATACCTAGTGTTTTGAGGTAATTTTCATCGATATACAGTGCATTTAGCATTACTGGTTTTTCCACTCCCTCTGTCTTATATCCGTTTGAGGTAAATCCCAGACCGGGCCTGCCTCCGGAAGATACTGTTACAGAAACAACTCCGGGAAAGGAAGTTAATTTGTCTTCAATTATTCCATAGGATGCTGAAGTTTTTGGACTCAGATTTACAACAAGAAGATTTTTTTCATCGAACCCTTTATCTTTCTGCCTGACGAACTGCAGCTGTGAATAGATAACCAGGCATGAAATTATAAGTCCTGTTGAGATAGCAAACTGAAGTGTTACCAGTATATTTCGAGAGGATCGTTTTCTATTACCCTGGTTTATATCGGAAAGTAAGGTCATGGGACTAATCGAAGAAAGGTAAAAAGCGCTATAGATGCTCCCAAAAACTGTACAAAAAAGGAAGAGTGAGATAAAAATAAGTATCCACACAGGAGCATTGACTACCATTAACGAAAAATCTTTTCCGATCATATCAGCGATAACGGGTAGAAGTATTTTAACAAGGAGAAAAGCGAGAAACAGAGATATGGAAATAGCAATTGCTGTCTCTATTAAGAAAAATATGATAATATTTTTTCTTTCTGAACCGAATATTTTTTTCACAGAAACCTCTTTTGCTCTTCGAAAGGAAAGCGCAGTATTGATATTTACAAAATTGAAACAGGCAATCAGGAGGATTAATAATCCAATTCCTGAAAACAGGTAAAGCTTCGTAACACTCCCTTTCTCACCAATATCGTTACCTCTGTCTGTGGTTGAGTAGAGGTGAATCTCATTTATTTTTTGAAGATATGGTGTCAACAGGAAACCAGCCTGTCTGTAGGATTTATTGATAACCCCTTCCATATACTCCATTATCTGTTTTTCCAGATGGGAAGGATCTGTCTCTTTATTCAAACGAAGAAAGGTATATGCAGTCAGTCCTCCATCCCATCCTATATGGGATTGCTTTTCTTCAATGGAAATAGGGAGCAGGCATTCGAACTGAAATATTGTATTAACAGGGGGATCCTTTGCAACCGCCGTTACATTATATGTATTTCCGGCAATCTGAACGATTTTTCCAAGAGGATCTTCATTGCCAAAGATTTTCTTTACAGCTTTCTCAGTCAGGACAATACTCTGTGGCGACTCAAGGCAAGTCTTTTTGTCGCCCGAAATTAATTCAAATGAGAACATATCGAAAAAAGTTTTGTCGGTAAACAGAATATTTAGCTGACTGAATCTATTGTCGTATCCTGCCGATGCGGATTTAGGATCAACCCTTACCATTTCTTCTATAGATGGAAACTCTCTTTTGTATTCAGGACCTGCTGGCATATATATCGATCCCTGATTATATTCTATGTTAGGTGTTTTAATTTTCAGTGCAACCCGGTATAATCTTTCCTTATTCGTATGAAAATTGTCGTAACTGGACTCCTGTAAAATCCAGATGATCAATACCAGTACTGATGCGACACCAATTGTCATCCCCAATATGTTAACAAATGAGTATGGCATTTGCTTGCGAAGCGATCTGATTCCGTTGCGAAATAGTATTTTTATCATAGCATGTAATATCTATAAATCTCCGGGAATGGAATCAAAGTGCGTGCCATTATTGTTAATGCGCACAAATACAATAGTTTGCAGTGTTGAGGTTCACTGCGAATACTGACTTTTGTCATTTAATCATACAAGTTGTATTTAATTTATTGACAAATCTGTAATAAACATAAAGAGGCGCAATGTTCTGCGCCTCTTCATCAATAATTATGTTTATAATAATCAGGTATTCAAACTATTTAGTTTTTTCAGTAACCACCTGACCGTCGAACAGATTCACGATCCTGTGGGCATAACTTGCATCCCTGTCGGAGTGAGTTACCATTATTATTGTGGTACCTTCTTTATTAAGTTCAGTAAGCAGATTAATTACTTCAATACCATTTTTTGAGTCGAGGTTTCCGGTAGGTTCGTCGGCAAGTATTAGTTTTGGATTAGCTACAACTGCTCTTGCGATTGCAACCCTTTGCTGTTGTCCGCCGGATAGCTGTTGAGGAAAATGTTTTGCTCGGTGACCGATTTTCATTCTTTCAAGAACATCTTCAACTCTTTTCTTTCTTTCACCAGCCTTCATCTTAAGGTAAATGAGAGGAAGTTCAACGTTTTCATATACATTGAGCTCATCAATCAGGTTGAAGCTCTGGAAAACAAAACCGATATTCCCCTTGCGGAAAATAGTCCTGTCGCGTTCTTTCAGGTTCGCTACTTCCGTACCATTGAAAATGTAGCTTCCATTTGATGGATTGTCAAGTAAACCAAGGATGTTCAGGAGGGTCGACTTTCCGCATCCAGACGGACCCATTACTGCTACGTATTCTCCTTCTTTTACGTTCAGAGTTACTTTATTGAGAGCCGTTGTCTCAACTTCTTCAGTTCTGAAGATTTTTGTTAAATCATTAGTTTTAATCATGACTTTAGGTATAAATAGTTAATTACTTTTCTTAAGAATCAGTTTCTCATTTTTGCCAAATGTTTCGTAACCCGATACGATAACTTTTTCACCGGCACGAAGACCTTCAAGGACTTCATAATATTTTGGATTTTTTCTCCCTATTGAAATATTACGCTTTACTGCAAACGACTCGGTTGGGTCGAGAACAAAGATCCATTGCCCTCCTGTTTCCTGGAAGAAACCTCCAATAGGTACCAGGACAGACACTTTTGGCTGACCTAGCTGCAAACTTGTATAATAGGTCTGACCAGTTCTGATATTGTCGGGCATACTGTCTCTGAATACCATATCTATCTCGAAAGTACCATTTCTTACTTCAGGATATACTCTTCTAACTACCAGATTGAATGCACTTCCCTGACGGTCGAGAGTAGCTGTTAGCTGAGTCTTAACCCTGTCGATATAATGTTCATCAATCTGTGCAACAACTTTGTATGCGGTAAGTACATTTATCTGCCCCATGTTTGCTCCGCGTGAAATAGATTGCCCTATTTCCGGAACCAGAAGTCCAAGCTCTCCGTCAACAGGGGCTCTCACATTCAGATTTTCAGCCCTTTCCCTGACGAGAGTAAGGTTTTTTCTCATATTTTCCAAATTACTGGTTATTGTGTTAACCTGAACCGAACGGAAGATGGAGTCCTGTCTCTGACGTTCATTAAACAAATCCTGCGATTGTTTTGCCATGTCGAGATCTTCTTTCGACCTGATGAATTCTTCCCTTGAAATAAGGTTATCTTTTATCAGAATAACGTTTTGCTCATAATTCCGTTCCTTTCTCTCTATGTCGTATTTTAGGTTAATCAGTTCCCGTTTTATAGAGAGTCTCTCCTGTTCCATTGTTACCTGTGTGTTTCTCAGGAAATTTTCCTTTTCAGCAAGTTGTGCTTCACTGTCAAGAATATTGAGGTGAAGATCGGGATTCGATAATTTCAGAATAATATCCCCCTTCTTTACCATGGAGCCTTCCTCTATTAGTTTCTCTTCCACGCGTCCTCCTTCCTGTGCATCCAGAAATACTACCGTTATTGGCTCCACGGTACCCGGAACAGTTATGTAATCATTAAACTGGTCTTCAGTAACTGTTTCTATTATAAGCTTATCTTTTTCAACTTTATATGTTGAAGTACGGTCGGAAAAGAAAGCCATATAAATCAGCGTAATCATTACTATGGCGATGCCTAAGTATCCGAAATGCTTCTTCTGTAATCCTTTTTTCTTTGCAATTGGTTTATCCATTCTTTCGAGAGGTGCGTCCATTATATGTGATTTTATTAATTTGTATTATTTTCATTTTGTATTTAAAACATGATGTTCTTTTCTTCTACTTCAAGACCAGGGTTGCATATTCGCCGGTTAAATAAAATTGAATAGTAAGTTTTCTTATAAGCAGCTGAAGTTTGGTTCTCAGGGCTTCAGTTTCTGCATTAAAAAGAGTAGTTTTTGCAACAGTATAATCGGTGACATCAACCAGACCCGATTCGAATTTTTTCTCAACAGAACTAAATGACTTTTGGTTAAATTCATAATTGGCGGCAGCTGCTGAAAATTCATCTTTTCCTCTGCTGAAATTCAGGCAGACATTTTCGATATCTGCATAGAGATTGTTTTTCTCAAGCTCAAGCCTTAACTCATTATCATTCTTCCTGATCTTTGCCAATTTTATGTTTCTGCCTGTTGAGTAGTTGTTGAATATCGGAATATTGACTGAGGCGAAAACTGACTGGCCGAAGTTGTTATGCATCTGTTTTGAAAAGGGTGTTGTGAAAGATGTATCATTCAATGCTGTATAGAATCCTGTAAAAACGGAACCTCCTATCGAAACACTTGGTGAAAGACTACCCCTGGCGGCTGCGATTTGTTTCTTCGAAGCATTCAGTTCATACTCAATTACTTTAAGACGTGGAAGTGTCTGTGAAGCGATTTTATAGACACTGTCTGTACTGAAGCTTATGTCTGCAATAAGTATATTATTCAGATCCGGCATCAATATATCGAACCCGGTACCAGGGGTCAGCTGGAGCATCTGTTTGAGAGTTGTAACAGCCTGACTGGCAGTATTCTGGGCAATTGTGAAAGCAAGTTTATCGGCTGAAGCCCGACTTTCCATTTCGTATTGTTTCGACAAAGCTTCTTTTCCTGTTTCAACCATCTTCTCAATCCTGAAGAGCTGTTTCTCTGAAAGATCCGTCTGCATTTTGGAGGCATTCTCAAGTCCTTTGGTATACAGAACCATGTAATATTGCCCCATGATGTCAACAATAAGAGTATTCCTTGTTACTTTCTCGGCTTCCAATCCCGCTTTTAGCATAAATTTATTTGCCGACAGGGTATTAAGTGCAGCAAACCCATTGAAAAGCCTCATGTTAGTAGATAAGTCATATCCGTTTCGCAGGTTCTGACTAAAGGTGATCAGGTTAGATCTGGGGTCAATTGATCTTCCAAACTGAAGACTAGCATCTGTTCCTGCATTCAGCGAAGGCAATATATCCATTTTTGATTTAAGAAAATTCACCTGTTCAGTCTCTGTCTGAAGTCTCTGCCTCTGGAGCCCTATATTATTTGCAATAGCATAATTTATGCAATCCTCAAGTGTCCATTTTTTCTGCTGAGCTGATATTCCTGCTGAGCTGCAGAACAAAATAAGTATTGCTATCCAAGTGGTTCTGTTCATTACATTTCTATTTTTTACACTTCTTAATTTCAATAAACGTGCCAGATGTTTAAAATGCAGGAATACAGTGATATGCATAAAGTGGTCTGAATCATAGTGTCTAAATATTAGACACTATGATGTGTGAAAATATTACATAATTCAGCTTACATCATCTGTGGTAGAAAAGCATATTAATCTTCGTACGTAAGCTACTTTATCTTTGTTATTAGCGACAAGAATAACTCATAGAAAATTTTCATGTAAGCTTCTGAACAACTCATCCTTGTACGATGTTAATATTTCAGGATTAATTTTAGAATAAGTAATATCTAACACAATGAAACTTAATACTCTTCTTGACCGTCTTTGGGAAAATTACACATCCGGTAATCCGTCAGCAGCTAAAATTTACGATCTCTTTGAACGGGAGGGTGAATCTGTAGTTAATGATCATGTAGCTTTCAGAACACTAAATCTGGATACAATTAATATCAATGTCGTCGCGCAACCTTTTGCTGAGAATGGTTATGTTTCGAGGGGCGAATATTTCTTCAAGCAGAAGCATCTTTTTGCCAGGCATTTTGAAATTCCGGGAAATAATCTGGCTCCCCGGGTTTTCATTAGTGAGTTGTTGCTTTATGAGTGTTCCCTTTTTGTTCAAAAAACATTCAGAGAAATGTATGAAGAGATAGATCAGAAATATCTTCAGCCTGATGAGATACTTTTTTTGGGATCTCCGTATACTTCCTTGTCTTATGAGGTTTATAAAAAGCTCAGAGATGAATCAGAATACGCAGCCTGGTTTTATGTTTTTGGATTCAGGGCAAATCACTTTACAGTGAACATAAACTCATTTACCAAGTACAATAACATCCAAAAAGTAAATGAGTTGCTTAAGAATAACGGCTTTCAGCTCAACAATGCTGGAGGAGAGATAAAAGGAACTCCTGCTGATCTCCTGATGCAATCCAGCACAATGGCTGATTTTATTAAAGTCAATTTCAGTGAAGGTGTATTTGAAATTCCATGCTGTTATTATGAATTTGCACAACGATTCCCCGATTCTGAAGGGAAACTCTTTTCCGGTTTTATATCAAAATCTGCCGACAAGATTTTTGAAAGTACAAATTACTATCAGAAAAAATAAATGCAATTAATTCCGGATTGATACGATTTCCTTATTATGAAAACATTAGATTAAGTTTTATGAATATATGACAGAAATTATATAATTTTGGTTAACAGAGTTTATTATTATGTTAACTGGTTCTAATTATATACATAGTCTGCCATGAAGAAAGACTACTTTATATTGGAATTGATCAAAAGTGGGCCATTTATCCTACTTGTTATTCTGGTACTCATTATTGTTTTAGCTGTTACAATAGCTAATCACAACAGCCCTACCGTTCAGATGAAAGAAGACGTTATGTATGTAGCCCCTAAACCTAAAACTTAAAATAGTAAACAACTGAACTGAAGCGATGTGTTGAATGGCTAAAAATCAGTACTCCACTATTTTTTTGGCAAAGAATCTGAACTCTTTGCAATCTCTATATCATTTTTGACCTCCGGGGTAAGAATAGCCCAGGAGAATCTGGATAACGGTCTGATATCTCCTCCATTATTGTACGAATCACCAAGATGTAATAAGGGGATATCATCGAAGTAGGGCTTGTTCTGTTCCACAATTTTCTCCCAAAAAACGAGAGCACTTTCAAGATGTACAACGCTCTCCTTTTGTTTTGCCGGCACCCCTGAGACCCTGAAATTCTGCAAAGCTGTTCCTCCTTTCAGTTTTTCGCTGAAATAAAGACTTAAATAAGACCACGTTTTGATATCAGAAATCTCGTGAACTAATGTAGGATTATCTGTTTTCAGCTTCTCAACAATTGCCAGCGCATTATTGGCATCCTTTTCAAGTCCTTCAGCCAGTTGAAGCGGATTGATCTTATCATCACCTTTGTAGTTGCCTGACACATAATCTTTTATCGAAATCATGGAGGTGTCAAGGGTTACCGTATTAATAATTTCATTGACAGAGATAAATGGAGAAATTTGATCATACAGGCTTCCCATAGCAGATCTTGCCCCTGCCAGGAAACCTTCGGAATATAATGTGAAATCCCAGGAAGCTGCATAGAATGAAGCAAGTTTCAGCGGCATTTTATCAGATAGCTTATGAGCTTCAACAAGCTTGTTTCCAAAATCGATATTGTATTTCTTATTGAAGGTATTGGCGAACACGTCGTCTTTGGTTTCAGGATTGTACAGAAGCCGTCCCCAAACCTGGTAAAACATCCATTGTTTTTCAAAAGCATATTTCCAGGTGAGATGAGGTCCGGGCTTGGTTGTGTATTCTTTTGCCGGAATGTAAGTCTCTGAACCGATTATGTAGCCGCCAAGATAATCTTTGTCATTTTCCCTTATAACATCCCTGACAAAATCGGGCTGCCCCCAGCGCAGAATGAAAAAATCTTCATTCCTCATTGTGTAAACCATTTTATAGTTTTTCGGTTCAGGCTTCCAAAGCGCTGTTGATTTGGAACCTCCATGAATATACATCAGTTTGGGAGTTGCATGTGCGTGCGACCAGTTGAACTTAACATCCATCCATACTTTTCCAAGTCTGTACGCATTGTCCTCTACAGCTTTTCTGGTTAGTTCCGGAGCAGGATGCGTATGTGCCCTCATAATAAATTCTATCTTATGATCGGCGCTGTCCATTGCATTAAAATAGGTGTCGACTATCCAATTCTGCCAAACCTGCTCATCCACTCCCTCCATCCTTTCATTCTGACTTACACCAAATCCTGAAAGTTCAGGATATTCGTTTATAAGCTGAGTTATGCTCTCTCTGTTATATTTCTGAACGAGAGGGGAGTAGTCTCCTTTTCCAAAGTATTCCTTACCAGCCATTTCAGGCAGGCAATAATCGGCCACTCCATATTTTTTAGCGAATGAAGGGGAAACAAAAATATTCCAGTCCATGATAAATGTTTTTATTCCTCTGTCTTTTGCCATCTGAAACAGGCCGTGCCAGAATTTTTGCCATGATGCGAGTTCTTCATCTGAAAATGGACAGGCTTCAGGATAGTTTTTAGCCCTTATCATATAAGGAAAAGGATGCAGGTTCCACAATGTGAGCACATTAAAATGGTTTTCAGCCATCATGTCGAGAAAACTCTTCCAGTACTCAAGGTCGCGTACAGTCTCTGTATGCAGCTGCAGGCTTTCATGCACACGGTAAGAATTCCACGGAAGATTGAATTTAATTGCCCTGAAAGGAATCTTTGGATTGATACTTTTTGGTTCAATATTCCTTAAGCTTTTTCCCATCTGGATCTGCTCACCAATATCCATCAGTCCATACATTGAACCGACAGGGTCGGAGGAAATTACAGCTATCTTTTTAGCTGACATTCTTTTGATAATAAATCCTTCAGAGGTAACAGTTTTAAACTCTGTTAACAGATTTTGATTTTTGCCTGCTTCTTCAGATGATATAATCAGGATATTAGCATCTTCAGGGTGGCTGACCATCTCGAGTGAGACTGTTTCTCCAAGCTTCTTTAGTCCAAAAGATTGTTGATGTGATTGGTCCTGGCAGAAATATTTTAGATTTAATGGCCTACTATGTTTATTACAATTTGTAAACGAAATAAGAATAATTGTCAGAATAAAAGAAAAGCGGAGGGCGGACAATTGTTGCTTCATAACGGGTCTGTTTTATGTTTTGCCTAAAGGTAAAAGGTTAGGATTCATTTTCAAACTTATTCTAAATGAAATAAGCCCCCTTTTTCGCCAGTTGGAGAAAAAGGGGGCTTTTGTGGAGCTGCGGGGAGTCGAACCCCGGTCCAAACACGGAAGTCATACGCTTTCTACATGCTTATTTCTGCTTGATTTTTGTGACCTGTCAGCTGCAGAACAACCTAACCTGCCCTTATTTCCTGTTTGTTTCGCCATCGGGTCGGAACAACCTTCAGACTAGCCCCGGATTGCGTGCGTCTCCGTTTCGGATTGGATCAGGGCTTGACCGTCCGGGAAACGTCTCGTCCCAACACATGTGCCGGGAGATTATGCCTTTCGGCGTAAAGTGCTTAAGCTACTGTTATTCGCTTATGCTGCGAGAGCGTAATTGTTTTCGCCTTTTATTGTTTTGTGACTCTGTTTAAGGAACGCGTCACCACACCCTGCATGCTTACATAACACCCCTCATGCTGTCAAAACCAAGTCAGCCCCGGGATTACGAACCGCAAAGATACAAAAATAAGTTGGAAGACGGAAGTCCGAAGTCGTAAGTCAGGAAAGTCTATGGAGAATTTTATCAAAACTGAATTTCGACTTTTTTTAACTTTTAAAGATTAAGCTTTCTGATTAAAATTGTTTCTTTAAATTAGTTCTTATTGAAAGAGCTACAATTCTCAAAAATTATTATATTACCGCCGGATTATTATACCTCAATAAGTATCTGAATGATTAATAAATTTCTGGGTTCAAGTTACAAATATTCAAGGTGGAAGAATAACTGGAATCGCGAAACGCAAAACTTTCTTCACCCAGAAACTAATTCTTAACCTTAACTTTAACCTTAACCTTTTTCCCATGCTTAAACCATTATGTTTCATTTTACTCTTATTCACTTTTCAGGTCCATGCTCAGCAGGACAATGCTCCTGTTGTTGGAGTGAGTGATAAACGAGTTGAAGTCTACGGACTAAAAAATGCCCGGGTGGTTGTTGATTATCAGACTACCCTGGAGAACACCGATATTTTAATATCTGATGGAAGGATCGAATCCATCGGCCCGAATCTCACATTTCCAAAAGGAACTATTGTTACCGATCTAACAGGGAAAACAGTATACCCTTCCTTTATTGATGTATACGCCGGAAATTATGGAATTAAAACCCAAACACCCGGAACTGGTACAGCTAGTTATGCCTCTATGATGAATCCAAATCAAACGGGAAGATCGGGAGGGCCTCAACTGGCAGCACTGGAGGCAAGAATCGCTGATTACTGGAACGATGGAATCAAGTCCTCTTTCGATATATCTTCTGAATTTATTCCCGATACCAAAACTGCTGGTGAATATCGTCAGGCCGGTTTTGGCTCTCTTGTGGCGTTTAAAGCTGAAGGGATAGCCAGGGGAACATCTGCTCTTGTAAGCACAGGAGATGGAAAAGCAAATAATGTGATCATTAAAAATAAAACAAGTGCTAATTATTCACTGGCAAGAAGCCGGTCAGCTGATCTGTATCCTACATCCCAATTTGGTATTATAGCATTATTGCGTCAGGTCAACTACGATGCCCAATGGTATAAGCAACTTCCTTCAGGCTATTTCCATGATGATGGTCTGGAAGCTTATAACGCGAACCTTTCACTTCCACAGATTTGTGAGGTGGCAAATAAACTGGAAATTACACGTGCCGATAAAATTGCAAAAGAGTTTGGTTTCAGCTATATTATAAAAGGTGGTGGAGATGAGTATCAAGCTTTGAACGACATCAAAAAAACAGGGAGCAAACTTATCATTCCTGTTAATTTTCCTGAGACACCTGATGTAAAGGACCCGTACGATGCCTTATCCGTACCTTATACTACCCTTAAACATTATGAACTTGCCCCCTCCAATTTGTCAAGGGTAGCAGGCGCTGGTCTGGTTTTCGCCATAACTTCTTCAGATCTCAGGGCCCGGAGCTCTTTTCTTACTAATCTCAGGAAGGCAATAAAGTATGGGTTATCAGAGGCCGAGGCGCTGAAGGCACTAACAACTACTCCTGCGAACATGATTGGAGCTTCCGAACTGATAGGAGCCGTAAAAAAGAATATGGTTGCTAACCTCTTGATTACATCAGGAAATATTTTCAATGACGATTGTGTTATTTACGAAAACTGGGTTCAGGGAACTCCATACAGGTTTATTGATTTGAGAATAAAAGACATAAGAGGCACATATTCTCTCAATGTAGATACTTCAAGATTTAAACTTAACCTTTCCGGCACTTTTGATAAACCTACTATTAAACTGAATGTTGATTCTGCGACAATAAGCAGTGCAACCATTACTCTTGAGAAAGATCTATTAAGTATAAACTTTGAAAGATTGAGAGTGCGTTACCGTCTCTCAGGATATATCGTGGGAAAAGATCTCGAAGGGGAAGGCCAGCTTGATAATGGCAAATGGGTTTCCTGGAAAGCGACTTTTAATGGTGCTGCTCCTGAAGCTGAAGCGAGACAAAAGCGACAAACTCCGATTCCTGAGCTGGGTAAAGTAATTTATCCGTTTACGGGCTATGGTTTTACTGAACTTCCAAAACAGGAAAATGTTCTTTTCAAAAATGCCACAGTGTGGACCAGTGAAAAAGAAGGGAAACTACTAAACACAGATGTCCTGGTAATGAATGGCAAAATTTCAAAGATCGGTAAAAATCTTAGTGCGGGAGATGGTGTGAGAGTGATAGATGGCACAGGTATGCATCTTACACCAGGAATTATCGATGAACATTCTCATATTGCGCTTGACGCAACAAATGAAACAGGGCAGGCCATTACTTCAGAGGTCAGGGCCGGAGATGTCATAAATCCGGAAGATCAGAGTATTTACAGACAACTCGCAGGGGGTGTTACTACTTCTCATATTCTCCATGGGTCGGCGAACCCGATTGGCGGACAGTCTGTAATTATCAAGCATCGCTGGGGTCGTTCGGCAGAGGAACTGAAAGTAGACAATCAGGTTGGGTTCCTTAAACATGCTTTAGGTGAAAACGTAAAACGCACTACCTCCCGCTACCCGAATACACGAATGGGAACAGAACAGATTATCCGCGATGCATATCAAAGAGCAGTTGATTATAATGCAGAATGGAAGCTCTGGAATGCTACTAAACCTACAGATAAAATAGGTAAAATACCACCAAGACGTGATCTGGAACTAGATCCGATTGTTGATGTACTGGAAAAAAGAAGTTTCATCACCTGTCACACATACGCTCAGTCTGAAGGTACGATGATAATGAATCTTGCAAAGGATTTCGGGGTTAAAGTAAACACTCTGATACACTTCAATGAGGGATATAAAATTGCAGACCAGATTGTTGAGCATGGTGCTGCTGCTTCTGTTTTTTCTGACTGGTGGGATTATAAATATGAGGTTTATGAGGGTATTACATATAACGCAGCACTATTACTCAGTCAGGGAGTACTTACCTGTATTCACTCAGACGATGCTGAAATGGGGCGCCGTCTGAACCAGGAGGCTGCCAAAATCATGAAATATGGTGGAATAAGTGAAACTGAAGCCCTGAAACTTGTTACAATCAATCCTGCTAAAATTCTTCATCTCGACGGCAGAATCGGAAGTATAAAAGAAGGCAAAGATGCTGACCTTGTACTGTGGACAGATAACCCTCTTTCAATCTACGCACGTGCCTCCAAGACAATGGTAGACGGCACATTTTATTTTGATGAGCAGGCGGATGAAAAATTGACCGGTCAGATGGAGACCGAACGCATTCGAATAATTGGCAATATTCTTCGTGAAACACCAGCAACAGGTTCAACAACTTCAAATTCCCAAAGACGATGACAAATAGAATTTTATCTTCAGTAATACTGATATTTACCTGTCTGATTCAGATGACAGCACAAAATCCGGTTGTTGCACCGGCTCAGAAAAAACCAATAATGCTAATTGGCGGAACTATTCATACCGGTACTGGTGAAGTTATCGAAAACGGAACTATTGCTTTTACTGCAGGAAAAATTACTGCAGTAGGAAAATCATCTGATATTAAAATAGATAAGGCTGGTTATGAGATAATTGACGTGAGTGGAAAACAAATTTATCCCGGACTAATCTTTCCGAATACTAGCCTCGGACTAATTGAATTTGGCAGCGGAGTAGAAGTTGCATCAGACGATCAGGAAATAGGTGAGCTTAACCCTAACGTCAGGGCTATAGCTGCTTATAATACTGATTCTCAGGTTATACCTGTAATACGTTCGAACGGGATTTTGCTTGCCCAGATAATTCCCGTAGGTACCTTGCTTCCTGGTACTTCAAGTGTCGTACAGCTCGATGCATGGAATTGGGAAGATGCTGCCTATAAAATTGACAATGGTATCCAGATGGGCTGGCCAAGAAAAGCAGTTGTCGCACGGAGAAGAGCCACTGTCGATGTTTCACAAACTACACCATCGGGTCCTTCAGCCTACGATAAAAGTGTTGAGTCACTTGAAAAAATGTTTTCAGATGCGGTTGCATATTCAGCAATAGAAAAACCAATTGATGAAAATCTGAGGCTTGAGTCTCTGAGAGGACTGTTTAATGGTACAAAAACGCTTTTTATAAGTGCACCTGAATCAAAAGGAATAATAGCTGCCGTCTCTTTTGGAAAAAGATACGGAGTAAAGAAAATGGTGTTAACAAATGCTGATGAATCTGCCTGGGCGGTGAAGGATTTTCTTAAGGAGAATAATATTCCAATACTTCTTACGGATCCTCTGAGCCTTCCGAAAAATGATTACAGCGATACAAAGCTTCCATTCAAGCTTGCCGCGATGTTTAAGAAGGCAGGTATCCTCGTCGGACTTACCTATACAAATCAGGCATATGGTAATCTTCCCTTTGCAGCAGGAGAAACGGTAGCATATGGACTCACAAAGGAAGAAGCGCTCCAGACTGTTACTTTGAACAGCGCAAAAATCCTGGGCATTGACGACAAAACTGGTTCACTTGAAATTGGGAAAGATGCAAATATAGTCGTCTCAACCGGCGATATACTCGACATGTCAACTAATAATATTGAATACGCCTTTATTACTGGTCGTAACATTAGTCTTGATAATAAACATAAGCAGCTATACAAGCGCTTTCAGGCAAAATATGCGAATGCAAAATGAAAATCGTTCTACTTGGACCGGCACATCCTTACAGGGGTGGACTAGCTTCATATAATGAGCGGCTTGCACAGCAGTTTATCGAAGAGGGAAATGAAACAGAGATTCTGACCTTTACTCTTCAGTATCCTGGCTTTTTCTTTCCCGGAAAAACCCAGTTTACCGAAAATAAGGAACCAGTAGGAATTAAAATAACAAGAGTACTGAACTCTGTAAATCCCTTTAACTGGATCAGAACTGCTTTTCGGATTCGAAAAATTATGCCGGATATTCTATTGATAAAATACTGGCATCCTTTCATGGCTCCATGTCTTGGGACCGTAGCAAGAATTGCAAAGAGAGGAAAAACCGGAAAAACAAGGGTCATCTGTATTTTTGACAATGTTATTCCTCATGAAAAGAGATTTGTAGACAGGTTCCTGTCGGCATATTTCATCAGAAGTATTGACGGAGCAGTAGTAATGTCGAAGAGTGTTCTGGAAGATCTTAGTACTTTCAGAGTAGATATACCGGTAATGTTTAGTCCTCATCCGTTGTATGATAATTATGGTCCGCTAATTTCTCAGTCAGATGCTATGGGTAGACTTAATTTGCCGGGAGACTACTCTTATCTGCTTTTTTTCGGATTCATCAGAGCTTATAAAGGCCTTGATCTGCTTCTTGAAGCATTTGCAGATAAAAAGCTCAGAAACAGAAAGCTGAAACTTATTGTAGCCGGAGAATTTTATGAAGATGAAGCCCCTTATAAACAACAGATTGAAAAACTCGGAATAAAAGACGATGTAATTCTTTACGACCGGTTTATAAATGAAGATGAAGTGGGAGCCTTTTTCTGTGCTTCCGACCTTGTAGTACAACCATATAAAAGTGCCACTCAAAGCGGTGTTACACAGATAGCATATCATTTCGATAAACCAATGCTTGTAACAGATGTCGGGGGGCTGAGCGAAATAGTGCCTGACGGCCGATGCGGGTATGTGGTAAAAACCGATCCAAAGGCAATTACAGACGCTATCCTTGATTACTACGATAATAATAGGAGCAAGGAGTTCACAGCTGAGGTCAGAAAAGAAAAAGAGAAGTATTCCTGGAATAAAATGACCGAATCAATTATTGAAGTCTTTCGTAAAATTTAGTTCATTCTTAGCGTCTTTGCGTCTTTGCGAGAGCATATTTCACGCAAAGCCGCAAAGTCGCAAAGAAAAGGTGATAGCCTTTATGTCATAGAATGTATGAAAAGACTAAATTTGCATCAAAACCGACAAATATATGATATACAGAAGCAAAGCTCCGTTACGTCTTGGCCTGGCCGGTGGAGGTACTGATGTTTCCCCCTACTCTGATATTTATAACGGAGCAGTACTAAATGCTACAATCGATCAATATGCCTACTGTACCATAGAGGAAACATTTTCCGATACAATTGTTCTCATGGCATCCGATCTGGATCTGAAGAAAAAATATTCATCAACGCTTAGCTTGCCGCTCGACGGACATCTCGACCTCCACAAAGGAGTTTATAATAGAATTGTTAAAGACTTTGGTATAACAAAACCCTTATCTTTCAAAATTACTACTTACTGTGATGCACCTCCCGGAAGCGGACTGGGATCTTCTTCCACAATGGTTGTAGCTATCCTTAAGGCATTTACTGAATGGCTGAACCTGCCACTGGGAGATTACGATATGGCATATCTCGCCTATCAGATTGAACGTGTTGACCTTGGACTCAGAGGTGGTAAACAGGATCAGTATGCTGCCACGTTCGGCGGGTTTAATTTTATTGAGTTTTATAAAGAAGACAGGGTTATAGTAAATCCATTAAGAGTCAAGCGTTGGATAATTGATGAATTGGAAGTGTCGATGGTACTCTATTACACGGGTGAGTCGCGCTCCTCCGATAAAATTATAAAGGAACAACAGAAAAACACAAAAGAAGGTAATAAGCTGCCTATTGAAGCTACACACCGGATAAAGAAGAATTCGTACATAATGAAAGATCATCTGCTGAAGGGCGATATAGTTCATTTTGCCAAAGCTCTTGGTAAAGAGTGGGAAAACAAAAAGAAGATGGCCTCCTCAATCACAAATGAAAAAATAGAAAAAATTTATGATGCAGCCATGAAAGCTGGTGCATACGGAGGCAAAGTATCTGGTGCCGGGGGTGGGGGATTTATGTTTTTTACCATCGACCCAACTAAAAGAATCAATCTGATTAAGGCTCTTGGCCAGTTTAACGGGAAAGTTTTAAATTTTCATTTTAGCGACAATGGATGCCAGGGATGGAAAATTAGCGAATAATATAAACCAGATTTATATGCAGGAAGAAATTAAGAATCAGATAAGGGATTCTATTGCTTTAAAAATGAGGGTACTCGACCACCCATCTTTAGTATCTGATATAGAAGAGGCAACAAATGCAATTATAGCAGCCTTTACAAAGAAACACAAATTACTTCTTGCAGGTAACGGAGGCAGCGCTGCTGATGCCCAGCATATTGCAGGAGAACTGGTAAATCGTTTCTATTTCGATCGTCCCGGATTACCTGCCATTGCATTAACGACCGATACTTCAGTTTTAACAGCCGCAGGCAACGATCATGGTTTTGAAAGTATATTTGCAAGGCAAATAAATGCTCTTGGTAATGACGGAGATGTGTTCGTCGGTATTTCAACCTCCGGAAACTCCCGGAATATTATTGAAGCGCTTAAGGAATGTAAATTGAGGAATATTCTGACAATAGGGTTGACAGGTTCTTCCGGTGGTAAGATGAAAGATCTGTGCGATATCTGTTTATGCATTCCGTCGGAAGAAACTCCCAGGATACAGGAGATGCATATCCTGCTCGGGCATATTATCTGCAGCATCGTTGAGGTAAAATTATTCGGACACCTAAAGAGTTGACCCCGTGGAGGTAATAATTTTAGCAGGAGGGAAGGGAACGCGATTAACGAATATTGTTTCTGATGTGGCGAAACCTATGGCTGCTATTAATGGAAAGCCGTTTCTTCATTTCCTGTTTCGTTGGTTAAAACAATATCCTGTCGGGAAAGTGATTCTTTCCACCGGGCACATGTCGGAGAGTATTTCGGATTATTTTGGATCATCATATCTCGGAATACCAATCGAATATGTTGTCGAAGAACAACCTTTAGGAACGGGTGGCGCTATTATGTTTGCCATGCGAAAAATAAAAAGCGGCAACATCCTTATTATAAATGGTGATACATATTTCCCGATCGATCTAAATAGTTTTTATTCATTTCATATTGATAATGACCATCTGTTCTCAATTGCCCTTAAACAGATGCAGAATTTTTCCCGCTACGGTTCGGTGGAATGTGAAAATGATACAATAT
This sequence comes from uncultured Bacteroidales bacterium, assembly GCA_963809855.1. Taxonomy (GTDB): domain Bacteria; phylum Bacteroidota; class Bacteroidia; order Bacteroidales; family VadinHA17; genus LD21. Next base: position 336,078 of record CAWELF010000001.1, read on the forward strand.
TGAAGTTCAATGAAAAGAAATTCTGTTCAGAGGGGTTGATAAACGGGGGTATCTATCTTATTAACAAACAATATCTTGAATCGAAACATATCTCAGGAGCTTTTTCTCTCGAAAAGGAAATACTGGAAAAAGAGGCTGGCACATCTAATATAAAGGGATTGGTATTTGACGATTTGTTTATTGATATCGGTATCCCCGAAGACTACCATCGGGCTCAGGAACTTCCGGAACTCAGGTAATACCTTTTGTGAAATGAAAAAAGCACTGTTTCTGGATCGTGACGGCGTAATCAACATCGAAAAGCACCATGCTTATCTGAAGGAAGACTTTGAGTTTACAGAAGGGATTTTTGAATTATGTAAAGAATACATCGATTCAGGATTCTTAATAATTGTAATCACTAATCAGGCAGGAATTGCCAAAGGTTATTATACCGAAGCTGATTATAATATACTTACAGATTGGATGATTGATCAGTTTAGGGTGAATGGTGTTATCATTTCAAAAGTTTATCATTGTCCCCATCATCCGGATATTACCGGTCCTTGCGAATGTCGGAAACCCAATCCTGGAATGATATTTTGGGCAATAAAAGAATTTGATCTCGATATTTCAGAATGCGTTTTAATAGGCGATAAGGAGAGTGATCTGCAGGCAGGAAGAAATGCAGGTATACCTGAGGCAAATCTGATCCTTTATACGTCTAAATAGCTAATTTCAGAATATTTATAAAAAATCAATGAGTTCTTTTCGAAGGAATTCAAGAGCTCTGCTGATCCTGTCTTCAACGGTTCTCACAGAGACAGAAAGGCTTTCAGCAATCTCCTGGTATTTTAGTCCGTCATTCCTATTCATTTCATAAGCTTCCCTATATTTCTCAGGCATTTTCTTCAAGGCACTTCTGATCAATCCGTTAAGTTCTGAACAAAGCAGATAGTTATCAGTATTATTTTCAATAAGCAGCTTATTAACAAGTACATAATCGCAATAATTGTTCATTATCTTCTTGTGCCTGTACCAGTCTATACACCGGTTCTGAACAGATTTAAGAAGGATTGATTTTAGTGACCTCTTAACATCAAGTGTTTCACGATCCTCCCATAGTTTTATAAATGTTTCCTGTATGATTTCTTCAGCACTCGCCATTTCTTTTGTGAAGCTGAAAGCAAACAGAACCAGATCCTGATAATAAGCAGAGAAAATTTCTGAAAATGCATTAGAATCTCCTCTATTTAGTTTAGCAACTAAAAACTGTTCATATTGTAAGCTTTTTTGGAGCATCAGGAAATATTTGTATTTCTAAATATAGTAATTTATATTTAGTGATTAAACCTGTGTGGAAAGATTTATTTACAAGTGGCATATGTCTAACATGGTCGGATTTATCAGGTTAGGCCTGTTTATTAAAAAAAAGATATGCCATAGCATAAAGCAAATGGCACATCTCACACTTAGAATTACAAAGTTAACTAACCTAAACTATACTACAAACCAGAGCTTAGGGTTGTAGAAACCCATTTTTAAGTTATTTAAAATGTTTCAACCTTATCAAGGTATATCCCAGAATACATGTTGCGTCAATCCATCTCCACCCATGCTCACAACTGCAGCGGCGTAGCTGGCAGAATTTTGGGATTCCTCAGTATTAGGATAAGCCATTCGCCTGACAAAGCCGCCGTTCAGGTTATTGTTGTACATATTGGGTTGCAATACCGGAAACCCACTTCTCCTCCAATTGGCAAAACCTTCAGGGCCGTTTGTTATGGAGCATATCCAGTATTGTGTATTGATGAGCTTAAGTGCGTTTGCAGCAACATAGGCAACACCAGGCTGAAGCAGGTAGTTGTTCTTTTCTGCGGTTGAAACAGCAGGACTATATGTTCCGGGAAATAAGGACCATTCATCCATAGCCGCTTTAACAGCGGTTTCATAGTATTGTTGTGCTGTTGAACCACCGGTAATCCACCCTCTGAAACTAGCTTCCGCCAACAATAGTTGTGTTTGGGAATTAGTAATAAACAACGCAGGGGCAACAGTACTGATCATTACATCGTAATTAAGCTGTGTGTAGTTTTGTCCTCCGCTTTTAGTACCTCTGTATCCCGGAAAGGTTAAAACGCTTACCTGGTCGTATCCAATGGGAAATCCAAATTGGTGAGATGTTATGGTGTCGCGTGTAGAGGTAACTAATTCCGGTTTGCTATAGCTGGCTCCGATATACTTCAATCTGGGATCACCAGTGCTTTTTAGCTGGTTAATAAAAGGCTCTGTTAAATAATAAAAATAGGGACTGACGTTGCGCTGCTGGTTAGAAAAGCCGTTGGAAACTGTAGTATTATATTGTGTAACAACAACATTGTCGCTGTTTGACAAAATTACACCTCCGGCGAATGCTTCTTGCGCAATACTTGCGGCTTTTGCCGCATCAATTTTTGAGTAGCGCATACCTAAACGCAGCATTAGAGAGTAACCGATTTTTTTCCAGTGTGCCACCTGTGCGGTTATTAAAGCAGTAGTAGAGCTGGTTGAACCTCCAAAAAATAAGTCACTGGCTACATACTCATTTGAAGCAGACAGATCTGCCGATGCAGTTTTAAGCTCGTTGTAAAGGTCGGCATAGATATCTGCCATTTTATCATACTTTGGATAGTTAATCTGTTTAAGGTATCCTAATCCTGCTTCGCTGTAAGGCACATCACCGTATGTATCAACAAGGGTCATAAAAGCAAATGCTTTCCATATCCTGACCATGCTGTACAAATTTTTATAAGCAGGGTCATCTTTAGTAATGCTGATGATCTGCACCAAAGGCTTGATAACACCTGAGTAAACACCCCAACGGGGCGAGTTATACCCATCTACATCCTCATTAAATTGGAATCCTGCAGTAGCGCCGGCATTATAAGCATTTACATATTGTTGTACTATGGTTTGTTCACCGTCCCAATTGCCAACATTCATACCTCGTTCTGCTCCGGTAAATAACAACCCGGGATCGATTTTTGTGATGGCATAAGGATCCTGGTTTAATTTTTCAAACCCATCAGTGCAACTTATAAAGCAAGTTATTGATGCCATGAGTATTATGAGAAGAATATATTTTTTCATATTATTTTATATTAAAATTTTACATTTAGGTTAAACCCAATGGTCCGGGTAGTTGGCTCGGTATGTTGCTCATATCCTAAGCGGCTGTCGCCTGATGATGCGAAAGCCTCAGGATCTACGTCCGGTATGTGTTTCAGCAGCACAGCAGCATTACGGCAAAACGCAGACAGAGTTAACCCTTTAACAAACTTTACTTTTCTGGCCATTACCTCGGTCAAGTCATAGGAAAGTGTGATATTTCTTAACTTGATGAAGTCGCTGCTGAAAACAAACGGATCTGCAATTTGCAAAGTACGATAATCAGCATAAAATATCTGCGGAGCTACGGATATTGTATTCTTACTTCCATCAGGAAGTACACCATCGAAAACAACCCCATCGCGACCTACTAAAGAAGTCTGACTCATACCTGACCTTAAACCGTTTAACGCTGTTGATGAAAACACTTTACCACCGAATTTGCCATCGAGCTGGATTAACAGACTCAGGTTCTTATATTGGAACGTATTAGTAATACCACTGGTTACTTTTGCGTTTGCACTCCCATAATTTACCTGTGCGGTTGAAGCCAAAAGTCTTCCCTGGCTATTTAACATTATCCGTCCCTGATCGTCGCGACGATACGTATATGATATCAACTGGTTCATCTCTTTGCCGACATCGTACACCAGAGAGCCCAGGAATTCGTTTCCTTTGCCATTAAAATATACTACAACCTGACGGGATTGCCCGGGATTTAAGGCTAATACTTCGGATGTGTTATAAGCTCCGTTTACAGATATGTTCCAGCTAAAATTTGGAGTTCTGACAGGTGTTCCATCTATCTGAAGCTCTACACCAGAGTTCTTCAGTTTTGCGATATTGACATTGGTACTGCTATAACCAGAGGAGGGCGATAAATCAACCGGCAAAATCTGATTATTGATCCTCTTGTCGTAAACGGCTAAATCGAAATTCAACCGGCTATTTAAGGTCTTAAATTCCACCCCTATTTCCGCCTCGCTAACTCCTGCGGGCCCTAAATTCGGATTAGGATTACTTCCGTTAGCGATAGAACCGATCGGGTAGGTTCCGAATAGTTGTGTCCCGATTGAATATGTCAACTGACTGCTGAATGGACTAACGCCGTTTGCATTACCTTCGATCGCATAAGTTCCCCTCAACTTTCCATAATTTAACCATGAGAGATTGGGCAGCAATTCAGAAAAAATGAAGCTGGCTCCTACAGAATAATAGTTAAAGGAATTTTTCGGATTAGCCACTATTGAACTTGGCGGTGTTAGTACTGAAAAGTAGTCAACACGATCAGTAACATTAAGGAACAGGAAGTCTTTATAGCTGAAATCTGCAAAGGCATATAAAGAGTTTACCTGTGTTCTGTAAATGCTGTAATTATTTTGGTTTTTGGTAAGACCATTCCCTAAGCTATAAATGTCTTGCACAACAAAGTCTGTTACGCTTTGAAAGTTATTGTTATTCTTAACTGTAAACATGTTACCGCCTAAGCTTCCGTCGATCCTGAAATCGCCAAAATTATGGGTGGCCCCTAACAGAAAATCCATATTCATTTGTCTGTTGTAACTCGTGGCAACATTGTAACTCCCCACCCAACCGGTGTTGGTACTATTACGCAATGGAACTCCCACACCATGTGGCAGGTTAGCTTCGTTATTATTGTACCCGAAATCTGCATTTACACGACCCTGTAAATACAACCAGTTAGTGAAATCATATCTAAGGGAAACTGTACCTAAAAAACGATCTCTTTTGGTATAATTGAACATACGCCCGATAAGATAATACGGGTTTGTTAAAAGAGCATTAAAGGGGTTGGTAGATAGTAAGCTTCCATCAGGACCTACAGCATGTTCTTTCAGGGTTGGGATTGCTATCGTTAATGGTACACGATGAAGGAAACTGGAAAACCCGATACCCTGAGTACCAACCTGCGGAGGATTATTATTTTCCTCGTGAGTATAGTTAATATTTGTCTGAAGAGTCAGTTTATCAGTAACCTTGCTGTTGAGCCCCAGGTTAAATATCTTTTTATGATAATTATTATCAGGCGAAATTCCTTTAACATCCAGGTTTGAAAAAGAAACACGGTAGCTTGTTGTTGTGTTACCACCTGAAACAGCTAAGGTATTTGTAGTTGAGATTCCGGTATTGTAAAATTCCTTGAATCGGTTTTTATCAGGAAGATAGGGTCTTTGAACACCATCATACTGATAAGTCAGAGCGCCGTCATATTTTTCACCCCACGCGAGGTTACCAGTTGATTGCGCTGTTGCCTGTGATGAAGGACGGACACCATTGGAACCGGTGCCATATTCGGTTTGATAATTAGTAAAATCGATTATATCATCGGCTGCAAAGTTGGAGGTAAATTCCACTCCAAATTTCGAATTTTTAGAGCCGTTTTTGGTTGTGATAATAATGGCACCATTTCCAGCCCTTGACCCGTAAAGTGCAGCAGCTGTTGCACCTTTCAGAACGGTCATTGACTCGATATCATCCGGATTGATATTTGCCAGGTTGTCTCCCTGGTCTGTTGGAGCTCCGCCACCCTCGGCACTACGAGCACCCTGATCCATTGGCAGGCCGTTAATAACTAGTAAAGGGGAGTTGTTCTGACCATTAAAACCTGCCTGCCCACGTAAACGAATCCTTGTACTTGCTCCTGCACCCGCGGTTGGCGGAGCAATTTCCAAACCGGCTACTTTACCCTCCAGAGACTTCATTACGTTGGTAGTTCTGTTTGCAACCATTTCGTCCGTTTTAACAGTTGATGCTGAATAACCAAGACTTTTTGATTCTCTCTTAATTCCGAGAGCCGTGACGACCACTTCGCTTAATAATTGGAATTCCTCCTTTAATATTACGTCAACATTATTGCGACCACTTATTGCGACCTCCTGGGGGGTATAGCCAATGGAAGTGAACACGAATGTTCCATTTTTATCAGTAGCGTTTATGGCATATTTACCATTAATATCTGTTATGGTTCCAATTGTGGTTCCCTTTATTACCACATTTACCCCTGTAAGCGGTTCCCCTTTACTGTCCTTGACAATACCTGTAATTATCTGTTGTGGTGGTAGTTCTGGAAGACTTGGACTACCGCCCGGAGTTAAAATTATTTGCCGATCATAAACCGTCCAATTAACATTGTCATCAAATATGGCTTCAAGGACGCCCTTGATTGGCTGATTCTCAACCTCAATATCAACATTCTTGCTTACATCGATAAGTTTTTGGTTGAAAAAGAAATAAAACTCGCTTTCATCTTCAATCTTGTTAAGTACTTGCTCTATTGTTGCATTTTTAAGAGAAAGTGAAATTCTTGTGTTTTGCGAATAACCAGGTGCCGCTATGAGATTCACAATACTACAAAAAAGTAGTAGGCAGGTAATTTTCATAGTTAGGAGTAATTTGTTACAATTACGATATGGAATAACATAAACATAATAATCCAAAGATTTTTTCATACTTTTGAAGTGTTAGGGTTATTAATATGATTTTTGTTTGTGAAATCAGGAATCGATTAATTGACCTCTGATTGCGGGGAATAGTGTTACAGCACTTTCCCCTCTTTTCTAAAGTAATCTTTCATTTTATTTTATTTTCTTCATAGGCGCTCGGTTAGAATGGTTTGGTTTTGGTAATTAAAGTAAAGACTTACTCACATTTATTTTTTCACTTTTTTGAATATTATTACTTGCTTCTTAGGGAAGGAATTGTCAGGTAGTGGTTCTCTTTTTACTTCAATATAATCAACAGGAGATGAGATCTTTATTAACTTTAGGATTTCCTGCAGGGATTCATCCTGAAATGTAGCTCTGAAAGTATAATTTTGAAGTTCTTCGCCTCTTAGCTCAATATCGACGTTGAATATCTGACCTAATTTCTTTACAACGTAACTTAAAGGTTCATCACGAAAAATCAGCTTTCCGTCTTTCCAGGATACATACCTGTTAACATCACCTGTGGTTATTAAAGAGGTCCCTTTACCCTTATTAAACGAAAGATGTTGGTTTTCAAGAAGTCCGGATGTGTTTTGTTTGTTGTTTTCATCTGATGTAATCACCTCTACTTTACCGGATACCAGTGTAACATCAGTTTCTTTGTCGGAACTGTATCCTGAAACATTAAATTTTGTGCCGATCGCTCTTACGCTTAATGTTGAAGTTTCAACAATAAATGGTTTTTCAGGATTACTCTCTACCTCAAAATAGGCTTCTCCGTTTAAGAACACTTTTCGGCTATTACCAATAAACTTTTCAGGATATTTAAGACTACTTCCTGAATTAAGCCATAATGAAGACCCATCCGACAGTATAATTGCAGATCGGGTTCCAAATGAAGCAAATATCTCATTGTAAACAGGCTCCTGAACCCCAGGAGAGTTTTCTTTAGTAGAAATATAATATAGAACATTCCCTGCAATCAGGGGAATTAATAATAGAGCAGCAATATTTCTCCAGTACTTCCATATTTTTGAAAAAGAAGATTTGGTACCAACTCTTTTCATAACAATTTGATAAGATTTATTGATATCTGTCATCTTCTCTTGTTCAAAATTCGCTGAATTATTCCAGATGTTCCTGTAATGCTGAAAAATGACAAAGTTCTCTTTTGAACTTTCGATCCATTCCTTTAATTCTGTAAGCCCTTCATTGCTAGCCTCTTCAGATAAAAAGCGTGAGATCAGTTTTTTGATCTTGTCCTCTTTTATCATAATTTACCTTAATAATTTATTTAAAGACGTTTGAAATGTTATTTACCACATTGAAATAAGAAATAATTTTGTTGCAATGGTTCAGGTTTTACAAGCAAGCGATTTTGAAAAGCTTAGGTCGTATTAGTTTGACTATGATCGGGTTTATAGTGATATCGGGGTTATTGTTAACGACTCAATTTTGAAGGTGGATATAATAATCAATCTCCGTAAATTTGGAATGGCTCAACTGGATGCACTTTATATAACAGCTTCAGCGTCCAACGGGGTTGGCATTGTTTGGAGGTATGGTAATTGGAACGGTGGCGAGTTTGTTCTGTATACCTTTAGCTTACTGGTATATCTATTGGAAGAGTGAAAGAGTTGTATAGGAGGGAGAGAGGCGCAAAGAGCACAGGGCACAGGGAAATTCTGATTAGATATTTACCCTATCCCTGATAAGATAGCTATTCCGCTCTGACGAATTCCGGTTTACCAGTTCTCCAAGAAAACCTGTAAGGAACAGAAATGAACCTATTATCATTGCTGTGAGAGCAATAAAAAAATATGGACTTTCAGTAACAAGTGGTGCCCTAAGATTATGATATACGAACACAAGTTTTCTTATTCCCAGATACCCGGCCATTGTAAATCCTATGAGAAACATAAGGCTTCCGAGCGAGCCAAAGAGGTGCATTGGGCTTTTTCCGAAGCGGGTAATAAAACTTATTGTCAGCAAATCGAGGTAACCTTTCAAAAATCTGTCGAGACCATACTTGGTAACTCCGAATTTTCTGGCCCGGTGCTCAACAACTTTCTCACCAATATTCAGAAATCCTGCTTCTTTAGCCAGTATCGGAATATACCTGTGCATCTCGCCAAATATCTCAATACTCTTAACAACATCACTCCGGTAGGCTTTCAGTCCGCAGTTAAAATCGTGAAGTTTAATGCCCGACGACCATCGGGCAGTTGAATTATAAAATTTGCTGGTTATTCGTTTTATGAAGGGATCGTATCTTTTCTTTTTCCACCCCGACACGAGGTCATATCCATCGATCCTTATCATCTTAACCAATTCGGGAATTTCATCGGGACTGTCCTGAAGATCAGAATCCATAGTTATTACCACATCGCCGGTTGCCAGACTGAAACCTGTATGTAGGGCAGCAGCTTTACCATAGTTTCTTCTGAAGCGATAACCTTTTACAAATTGCTTAATTGCAGCCAGTTCCGATATCTTCATCCATGATGAGTCGGAACTTCCATCGTCAATATAGATTATTTCAAAAGAGAGCCTGTCGTTAATGCATACCTTCTCTATCCATTCAGTCAGTTCCTGAATGGACTCCTCTTCATTATAGACAGGTACAACTACCGACAGATCCATTAGAAATGTTTCAGACTAGTTTTCAGGTGCATCAAGAAGCGGATTTCCCTCTTTCTTGACAAAAATGGCAATTATAAGAGAAAGAATAGTTCCACCTAACACTCCAGTGAAAATGCCTAAAAGGGAAGATATAAGAGGTGTTTGGAGCTTCTCCTGCATTTTCATTGCGGTGTCGACTGTTGCCTGGGCAATCCCCTTCTTTAGCATCATCTCTTCAACAAAAGCAAGTTTCTTTGCTGTTAATCCTGGATCAATCACAGTGTAAAGTAAGTAACCGAAAACTGCCATAGCTAATGCACTGTACAGAGCGATTATTACTCCCGCTCCAACAGCCTGTCCATAAGTAATATATCCTTTGAGGAAATTGTCGCGATACGACTTAACCAGTAAAAAAACCAGAATTATCTGGACTAACATGAATAAATAGCCAAGGGTTTGGTTGAATAAAAGATCGAAAAAATATAAAAAGAGGGTGTAGACAATACACACCAGCGCTAAGATCATACCATTTGTAAGGTTAGCTTTCCAGATACTGACTTTTTGTTCCATCATTAAGGTTATTAGATTCTTTATTAATGTTAGTTGACTAACAACAAATATAATCTAAAAATTTCTTACAATGAGGTATGTTTGGTAGTTGTTTATTGATTTTTACCCCCTTTTCTGATCTCACCTATGCAGGAGGCCCTTTTCCAAAAGCCGGTAGTGACTGGTGTCGTAACTCGGCTATAACGAGTAGGGGATCCCTTGCTATCGCTCGGGATGACAGGCTGTTATGATGGTGTAAAAGGGGGAGGGTTGGAGCCATATGTTAATTTGTAATATTTATTTTGTCACGTGCCGATTTAAATGTACTTTTGTACCGGGTAAGTCTTATACGACCAGCTCCTGCTGAACTCCCCCAGGATCGGAAGATAGCAAGGGTAAGCAGTTGTAGCGGTGCGATATAAGTAGCTTACCCATTTTTTTATTACCCTCAACCCTACTGGAGCGGGTCTTCATTTAGATTGCATTTAGCCCCCCTTCAGGGGGGTTGGGGGGCAAAACGCTGAAGACTGTATGCTACTTCGTATTTACAATGAAAACCCCAACCCTAAGCAGATCAGACAAATAGTTGATCTGCTCGAATCTGGTGGCATAATTATTTACCCAACAGATACGGTATATGCCATGGGATGCGATATCCAGGCAACAAAATCAATTGAAAAGATAGCAGCATTTAAAGGTCTGAACCCCAAAAACCCCGATCTGTCTCTCATTTTTCACGACATGAGTCAGCTCTCCGAATACACCATTATCCGCGATAACTCAGTTTTTAAATTGCTGAAAAGAAATCTTCCCGGCCCTTTTACTTTCATAGTACAGGCAAACAATCAGATACCAAAACTTTTCAAGAATAAGAAAAAGACGGTGGGAATAAGGATTCCGGATAATAACATCGTTCTGGAACTTGTTAGAGAGCTTGGCAGACCTTTAGTTACAACTTCGATTCACGATCAGGATGAGGTCATAGAATATACCACCGATCCTGAGCTTATTTTTGAGAAATACCGCGATTTTGCCGATGCAGTTATTGACGGGGGCTTTGGTAAAAATGAAGCTTCCACTATAGTTGATTGCACGGGAGATGAGATTGAGATTGTAAGACAGGGTCCAGGAATTCTAGAATTATGAAAATCAGTGCTTGTAGAAATTCCTTGTAAAAAGAATTAGGACAGTTAGCAGCTCAAGCCGCCCGAGAAGCATCAATCCTGAAAGGAACCATTTTCCTGCCATTGGAACTGCTGAATAGTTGGAAAACGGACCAAAGCTTCCTAATCCCGGACCAATATTTCCCAGCATTGATGCGGATGTGCTGAATGAGGTTATAAGATCGTAGCCCATCATAGAGATCATAAAAGCTCCAAGGCAGGTTATAAAAAAATATAAAATTATGAATACTAACAGGTTATAGACAGTGCCCTGAGATACAGTATGTTTTCCCAAACGAACAGGTATAACAGCGTTGGGATGAATTAACCTTTTTAATTCCTGTCTGCTGTTTTTAGTGATAAGGAGCAAACGTACAATTTTGATACCACCGCTTGTCGAGCCTGCCGTACCTCCGGTAAACATCATAACGAAAATCAGGATAAGGACTATGCTCCCCCAAAGATTATAATTTTGAGTGTAGAAGCCCGTTGTGGTAATTATGGAAACAGCATGGAACAGACCGTTAATAATAGCTTTTCCGGCAGTGAAATCCGAATTGTAATAGAGAATCGCGGAAACTACAATACTAAAAATGATACATAATGCCGCGTAAAACATAAATTCGTTGTTCCCGAAAATCTTCTTGAAATTTCCCTTCAGCCCGAAGTAAACGAGGGTAAGGTTGGTTCCCGCAATAAACATAAAGAACGTTATAACTATCAGTATAAAAGGGGAGGAGAAGTCTGAAATTCCGTTATTCCTGGTGGAAAAACCTCCGGTTGATAATGTTGAGAAAGAATGGCAGACTGAATCAAAGATGGGCATTCCTCCTAATGTCAGCAGTATTACTTCACCCAGTGTTAAAAGAAAGTATATTGTAACCAGTCGTTTGGCTGCATCTTTAATCCTGGGATGTATCTTATCTGTAGGCAGACCTGAAAACTCAGTTGCTGTTAGTTGTATGTTGATTGATTTAAAAAATGGAAAAGCTGAGAGTGAAATGAATATTATTCCGATTCCTCCGAGCCATTGGGTGATACTTCTCCAGAACAGAATTCCATGTGGCAGGGATTCAATATTGGTAAGAATTGTAGCACCTGTTGTTGTGAAACCCGACATGGATTCAAAAAATGCATCACCAAAGTTTTTTATTGAGCCGCTGATCAAAAACGGGAGAGTGCCAAAGAGGCTGAAAATTAAGCAGATTCCGGTGACAATTATATAACCCTCCTTGGTTCCATAGATCTTTTCAATATTTCTGAATGGTGTAAATACAATTGCCCCGGTAAACAGGGTTATAAGCGCCGAGTATAAAAATGAATTTGCAGCATGTTCGTGGTAAATAAATGATACTGCGGCAGATACCAGCATGAACAAACCTTCAAAAATGAGCATCAGGCTGAAGACCCTGGCTATTATCCTGAAGTTGACCATAAAAAGTTAGCTAAAGAATTTCGAAATTTTATCGTAGGCTGATGGTAAGGTAAAAACAACCACTTTGTCGTTTGCTTTAATTATTGTGTCTCCGGAGGCAATAAATGGCTCCCCATCCCTGGTTCCGCCACCAACAATCGCATCTTTAGGGAATTCCAGGCTCCTGAGTGTGCCTTTCGTGATTTTTGCATTTACGGGAACATTGAATTCAATAACTTCAGCATCTGTTCCTGTCATGTATTTTACCTGGGTTACATTAGGATTTGTTGTATGCCTGAAGATCCTGCTTGCAGCCGATATCTTTTTATTAATAATTGTATCGATCCCGGTATTCTCCGCAAGGTTAATATACTCCATATTCTCAACCTCAGCTATTGTCTTCTTAACACCCATTTTTTTTGCAAGGAGGCACGACAGAATATTTGTTTCAGAATTACCTGTCACAGCTACAAAAGCATCCATATTTTTTATTCCTTCCTGTTCCAGCAGATCAACATTACGTCCATCCCCATTAATTATCAGAGTGCTTTCGAGTATTTCAGCCAGATCTTCACATCTCTTTGTGTTTGAGTCTATTAACTTCACTTCGCAGGTCTTCTGCAGATATAAAGCCACATGTTTGGCAATCCTGCTTCCTCCAAGTATCATAATACTTTTGGCTTCGAAATTCTCTTTTCCTGAAGATTTCATCATGTCCTCAATACCGCCATGTGTGGAGATAACGTATACCAGATCTCCAAGATGGAATTGTTCATTTCCTCTTGGTATAATTGTTGTGCCTTCTCTTTTGATAGCGACTGCTCTGTACTTATCGGTTCTTTGCATCAACGATATCTCCTGAAGTGTTTTGTTTATTATCGGAGCTTTCTCGTCAAGTTTCTGAACATACATAGCGAGTTTTCCACCTGAGAATTCCATGAAATCAGTTGCTCCGGTTTCGTGCAGAAGACCGAGCACCTCTCTTGCTGCAATAAGCTCAGGATAGATAAGTGAATCAATACCGATCGATTTAAAGAAATCTAAAGTTGAATGTTCCAGATAATCAATATTGTCAATACGTGCGATTGTCTTTATAGCACCAAACCTTTTAGCCAGTATAGAAGCCGTTATATTGGTATCCTCGGCATGAGTGACAGCAATAAACAGATCAGTTTTCTTGCTTAACGAATCCTGAAGTATTTTTATAGATGTCGCAGATCCTTCGTGGGTCAATACATCAAGTGAAGTGTCGATGGGTTTAAGCCTGTCCTGCTCTGTATCGATAAGAATAATTTCATGATTTTCATTCGATAGCATTTTCGCTAGATGCGTCCCAACTTCACCCGCGCCGGCAATAATTATCCTCATTGAAAAATTTTATTGAAAAAACATGACAAAATAAGAGATAAATAGCTTAATACTCAAGTTTTTTCATGATTTTATTTTTAAACCGGTTAAATACTTTTGTGAAATGCACCGGCTTTTCTGACAAAATGGACACTGTCTATTCCCCGTAAGTTTGATTTAGCCGGAAAACGAAAACCGGAGAGTGCTCTGGCAGTGACAACAAGTGCTTCTTCAGAATGATTAAACGAGAGATTTTTTTCAACTTCCGGACGATTCCCTGTAAGTATTATTATATCAGGAAGTATGTTATTTAACATATTATTATTCACTTTACCAGAGATTAAAATCTTTTTATCTCCCACTATCGGGCACATCGGATTATCAATCTGTATTGGTCCTTTTAGCTTTAATCCTAAGGTGGCACAATGGCGTAGTACCTCTGGTCCAACTAAAGAGGTATCAGAATAGAGCGTGAGAATTTTTCCGGTTCTTACTCCTACAGCAGATATTCCCGGTGTATTATAGACAATCAATTCATTTGATTTTCGTGTAGAAATTTCCCGGAATGTCCCCGATGCAGCAAAGAGGATAAATAGGATCACTGGATATCTGAGTGGCAGGGATTGCTTCTTCAGAAAGAAAACAGTAAAAATAAAAATGGTCGACGCGAACAGAATACACTCAATTGTGGTCATTCCTATATTTTCGATGTTCGCCATTGGAAGAGCTGAAGCTCTTGCTGTAAGAAATTCTGTAAGTCCGGTGAGCCAGCTAAGCAATGAGGCCAGGAAATGGGAAAGGAATTGAACCGGGAACAGTAAAAGCACCAGTGATCCTAAGATTATAAGCAGATTGGAAAGAGGCACTATCAGGATATTTGTGAGGATGAAGTATGTGGGAAACCTGTTAAAAAGCATAACTGTCACGGGAAGAGTACCTTCCTGTGCAATAATTGTAATCGCTGCAGATTGCCACAACTTGTCTGCAAACCAGTTCTTAACATTTAATTTAAGGTAAAAATTCTGGTAGAAACATATTATGTAAATCACAGCTAAATATGATAGTATAAACCCGGCATCAAATATCACAGAAGGCTTGAGCAGAATAAGAAGAAAGGCAGATGCAAGAACTGAGTTAATTCCATTAACCGGTCTCTTTATCAGGTACCCTGCCTGAAGAAATGAAAACATAAGCGTGGCTCTTAGTACAGAGGGAGTAAGTCCGGTGATAAATGCAAACGCCCACAGAATAAGTATTGTGATGAGTATGCGCAAAACATTGAATCTTTTTTTTAAAAAGAAAAGCAGGTTAAAAACAATGAGACTCAGGATAATAGCGTGCAGTCCCGACACTGCCATTATATGCATTACTCCGGCTTTGATAAATGCTTGTTTCTGCTCCTGGTCGAGCATGTTTTTCTGACCAAGTATTATGGCAGCCACAAGAGCAAGTCTGTCACCACTGATTCCTCTCTCCCTGTACATATTTATCAATTTCTCCCTTAATATGAGAGCTTTGTGAACAAGCTTTCTATGATCGGGCATTTTATAGCCCAGAATGTTTTGTTTGTTTGTGAAGGCATAATATTTTATGCCCTGGTTTTCCATATAGAATTTGTAGTCGAATTCAAATGGGTTTCCCCGGTTTACGATTTCCTGTGGTGTACATTTTACTACCATCAGATCGCCGGGCAGAAATGAGTTTACGGAAGAGTCTTTCCTGTTATAAAGCACCATTGAGCCTTCTAATGGTTCTATCCGCTCATTCAGAATCCTCTCTTTCAGTTCAACATTTAACATTATAGTATTCTCCTTTTCCACAGGATAGTCTGAAACGACACAATAGAAGATTGTCTGTTCAGGCTTAAGAACCGAAATACTATTTTTCTCATGCTTATATAACAGGAATCCACAGAGAATCAGTGATAAAGTAAGAGTGTACCCGAAAAGCTGGTTTGTTTGGAATTTATTATAGTAAAGACTGATTATGAAGCAAATCAATACAATAGCAGAAACGGAAACCAGGAATAGATTACCCGGAGTAAGATATAGGCCTGAAACTATTCCTATGCATAATGGCAGGCCAATCCGAAGAAATGGAATTTCCTTATGTAGCACAGTCCGCAGCTATTGAGACTACATAAAGGTAGGAAAAATATGATAATCAATGCAGGGATCGGTGATAATGAATTTAGGGATCGGTAATAATGATTGTAGGGATCGGTCGCGACCGATCCCTACGACATTAATTTTCAGATTATTATTTTGTTTTTTGCGGGGCCAGAATTGTCCTGTAATCTGCATCAAACATCCCCTTGCTTATCTCAATGAGCTTTCGCTTGATAAGTCTTTTTCTAAGCGGACTAACCCTGTCCGGAAAGAGTATACCATCAAGATGATCATACTCATGTTGAATTATTCTGGCTTTGTAGCCATCATAAACTTTATTGTGAAAATTCCAGTTCTCATCGTAATATTTTATCCGGATATGCGATTCGCGGTTAACTTCTTCTCTTAAATGAGGAATACTTAAACACCCTTCGTTCATAAGCTGAAAATCACCACACTTTTCAACGATATGTGCATTTATGAATACTTTTTTGAAGTCTGCAAGCGCTGGCTCATCTTCAGCCGCCGGCTTCCCGTCGATTACAAATAGTCGTATAGATTTTCCAATCTGAGGTGCTGCAAGTCCCAGCCCTTCAGAATGGTACATCGTCTCAAACAGATCGTCTATGATTTGCTTAAGATCGGGATAGTCCTTGTCAATTTCTGCAGCTACCTTTCTTAAAATCGGATGTCCGTAAATGTATATCGGGTAAGTCATTTTAATCTGTTGTTTTCTTTGTTATTAGATCTTTTGTCAAGGAAGGACTGCAGAATTATTGACGCACTAATTTTGTCAACCATCGATTTATCCTGTCTGCCTTTCTTTTTAACACCTCCCTCGATCATTGTCTTCATTGCCATCTGAGATGTAAATCTCTCATCAACCAGGTGAATATGCTTTTCAGGAAATGTTTTTTTTAGTTTCTTAATGAACGGATTTATATATCTAACAGATTCACTTGGCTGGTTGTTCATCTGAACCGGATAACCAATCACAAAATCGTCAACCTCTTCGGTTTTCAGATAATCTGCAATAAAGCTGTCAAAATCCTTTGGACTCACTGTATTTAATGGTGAAGCAAATATCTGCAACGGGTCTGTAACTGCCAGCCCGATCCTCTTGGTACCGTAATCAATTGCAAGTATCCTGCTCATATTTTAATAACAAGGTGCAAAAGTACTAAAAAAGTCTGTAAAGTCTGTAAAGTCTGTAAAGTCTGTAAAGTCCATAAAGTCTATAAAGTCTATAAAGTCTGTGAAGTCTGTAAAGTCTGTAAAGTCAGCTATTTTCCTGACTTTCGACTTTATGGACTTTTGACTTTATGGACTCTCAGACTTTCATACTATAAAAAAAGCCACCCTTTCGGATGGCTCTTTCAAATATAATATACTGTTAAACAGTTGGTTCGAATGTCATCCCAGCTAAGCGCTGATATGATTTATATCTCCACTTGGCATTCTCTTCAGCAGCCTTGAATAATACTTCGGCTTCCTGTGGGAATGATTGAGCGAGTGATGTGTAACGTACTTCCGACTTAAGAAACTCCTGGAATTTGCTCCAGTCTGGTTCTTTAGAATCGAGTGTGAATGGATTCTTACCTTCGGCTTCAAGAGCAGGGTTGAATCTGTAGGTGTGCCAGTATCCTGCTGCAACAGCATCTTTTGTCTGAGCCTGTGTTTTTCCCATTCCGTGTTTTAAGCCATGATTTATACATGGTGAGTAAGCAATGATGAGTGATGGTCCGGGATATGCTTCAGCTTCTTTAAGTGCTTTAAGTGTCTGAGCATTATTCGATCCCATGGCTATCTGAGCAACATAAACATAACCGTAACTCATTGCCATCATACCAAGATCTTTTTTGCGGACTTTTTTACCCGATGCAGCAAATTTTGCCACAGCGCCAACTGGTGTTGATTTGGAAGCCTGACCTCCGGTATTTGAATATACTTCGGTATCGAGTACAAGGATATTGACATCTTCACCGGATGCGATAACATGATCAAGTCCGCCGTATCCGATATCATAAGCCCATCCGTCTCCGCCGAATATCCAATGCGATTTCTTAACAAGATATTGTTTAAGGCTTAGTATCTCTTTTGCAACTTCCGATTTGTCTTTACCACACGCAGCAACTACTTTTTCAGAAGCTCCTCTGGAAGGTTCAGCGTCATCTTTCACTTTAAGCCACTCCTCGAATGCAGCTTTTGTATCAGCAGAAACACCATTGTTAGCTATTGCCTCAGTCATTCTTTGTGCTATCCTGGTGCGAAGCTTGTTAGCCCCCAGAGATAATCCAAGTCCATATTCAGCATTGTCTTCAAAAAGTGAGTTTGCCCAGGCTGGTCCGTGACCATTTTTATTAAAGGTATAAGGAGTGCATGGAGCAGATCCACCATAAATTGAAGAACAACCAGTAGCGTTTGAAACAATCATCCTGTCACCAAAGAGTTGTGTAATAGCTTTGATATAAGGTGTTTCACCGCATCCTGCACAAGCGCCTGAAAATTCGAATAATGGTTGTGAGAACTGGCTGTTTTTAACATTTACGAATTTATCGACAACTGTATCTTTATATCCAACTTTCTCATGCATGTAAGTCCATCTATCTGCCTCTGCAATTTGAGACTCGAATGGTTTCATTATGAGGGCTTTATTCTTGGATGGGCATACTTCAGCGCAGTTTCCGCAACCTGTGCAATCGTAGTAACTAACCTGGATCTTGAATTTGTATGCTTTCAAAGCACCAGGAATACCCTGAATAAACTGAGTATCTGCAGGTGCTGCAGCTGCTTCTTCATCTGTAAGAAGGAAAGGACGAATTGCTGCGTGAGGACAAACGTAAGAACACTGATTGCACTGAATACATTCGTTAGGTTGCCATTCAGGTGAAAAGACAGCGATACCTCTTTTTTCATAAGCTGCTGTACCGGATGGGAATGTACCATCTTCTCTGCCAACGAATGCGCTTACTGGAAGATCGTCTCCCTTCATCTGGTTCATTGGTTCCATAACTTCGTGATGAAGGCAGGAATATTGCGTTTGTCGGTGTGCGCTACAACTTTCAAATTTGCCCACTCAGCAGGTATTTCGATTTTTGTTACCGCTCCACCTTTATCAATAGCAGCATAGTTCATATTAACTATATCTTCACCTTTTTTGCCATAAGATTTGTAGATAGCTTTCTTCATTTCACCCTCAGCCTTAACATAAGGGATTACATTTGCTACTTTGAAGAATGCAGCCTGCATGATGGTATTTGTGCGGTTCCCAAGACCAAGCTCATCTGCAATCAGCGTTGCATTGATTGTATAGAAGTTGATCTTGTGTTCAGCCATATATTTTTTCATATGATCGGGAAGACGATGTTTTGTTTCTTCCACATCCCATGTTGAGTTGAGAAGGAAAGTACCCCCCTGTTTCAAACCTTTCAGCATATCATATTTTTCAAGATATGCAGGTACATGGCAAGCAACAAAATCCGGAGTATTTACCAGATATGGGGAACGGATCGGTTTGTCACCGAAACGGAGGTGGGAAACAGTTATACCTCCCGATTTCTTGGAATCGTAAGCAAAATATGCCTGGCAATATTTATCGGTTGTGTCACCAATAATTTTTATTGAGTTCTTGTTTGCACCAATTGTTCCGTCACCACCAAGCCCATAGAATTTACCGGCATATGTTCCAGGATCTGATACATCTATTTCAGCTTGTTTTGGTAATGACATGAAGGTAACATCATCAACTATACCAACAGTGAAATGATTTTTTGGCTCTTTCAGTTTCATGTTTTCAAGAACCGACATCATCATTGCAGGGGTAGTGTCTTTTGAGCTTAGTCCATAACGTCCTGCAAGGATTTGTGGTCTTTCAGTTCTGTCGTAGAACATTTCTTTTACATCAAGGAAGAGTGGATCGCCGTTTGAGCCTGGTTCTTTTGTCCTGTCAAGAACAGTTATCCTCTTAACAGTTTTTGGAAGCACGTTAAAGAAGTACTTTTCAGAGAATGGACGATAGAGATGCACACTTATAAGACCAAATTTCTCACCTTTCTTAGCAAGGTAGTCAATAGTCTCCTGAATAGTTTCTGTAACTGACCCCATTGCAACAATAATGTTTTCAGCATCTGGTGCACCGTAATAGTTAAATGGTTTGTATTCTCTTCCTGTTAATTTTGTAATCTCCTGCATGTATGAATTTACGATGTCGGGGATTGGCTCATAAAATTTGTTTATCGACTCTTTCGCCTGGAAGAAAATGTCAGGGTTCTGAGCTGTTCCTCTTGTTACCGGGTGTTCAGGATTAAGAGCGTTATTTCTGAATTTTGTTAAAGCTTCAACATCAACTAGTTTTTTCAGATCTTCCATGTTCATTACTTCGACCTTCTGGATCTCATGTGATGAACGGAACCCATCGAAAAAGTGAAGGAACGGAATGCGTGATTTTATTGAAGCTAGGTGGGCAACACCTGCAAGATCCATAATCTCCTGTACGCCTCCACTTGCTAACATTGCAAAACCTGTCTGACGTGTAGCATATATATCGCTGTGATCGCCGAAAATTGAAAGAGCGTGAGCAGCAACTGCCCTTGCGCTTACATGAAATACTCCAGGAAGAAGTTCCCCTGCAATTTTATACATGTTTGGGATCATAAGAAGTAATCCCTGTGAACATGTATAGGTGGTACATAAAGCACCCGATTGAAGAGCGCCGTGCATAGCTCCAGCGGCTCCTGCTTCAGATTGCATCTCAACAACTTTAACCTGTTCTCCGAAAATATTCTTTAGTCCGTTTGCAGCCCATTCGTCAACGAATTCTGCCATTGTGGAAGAAGGTGTAATTGGATATATGCAAGCGACCTCGCTAAACATATATGCCACATGCGCTGCGGCCTGATTGCCGTCGCATGTTATAAATTTTTTTGTTCCCATGTGATTATAAATATGTAATTAAAAATGAATTTTAAAATTCCAGTGCGAAATTAATAATTTTTCGATTCGTTATCCATCATTCATTGAAATAAGAAATTCTTCGTTCGATTTAGCCTGCAGCAGGCGATCGCGAAGAAATTCCATAGCCTCAACCGAGTTCATATCGGTGAGAAAATTACGTAATACCCAGATCTTCTTTAGGATGTTTTTATTGAGCAGCAGATCTTCCCTTCTTGTACTCGATGCAGGAATATCAATTGACGGGAATATCCTTCTGTTGGAGAGTTTCCGGTCGAGCTGAAGCTCCATATTACCTGTACCTTTGAATTCCTCGAAAATTACATCATCCATTTTCGATCCGGTCTCAGTAAGCGCAGTAGCTAGTATTGTGAGTGAACCTCCGTTCTCGATATTACGGGCAGCTCCGAAAAACCTCTTTGGTTTGTGAAGTGCATTTGAGTCTACACCACCCGAAAGTACTTTTCCGGAAGCTGGTGCGGTTGTATTAAATGCCCGCGCAAGTCGTGTTATCGAGTCGAGAAGAATAACAACATCGTGTCCGCATTCAACCAGCCGTTTCGCTTTTTCAAGAACTATGTTAGCGACACGACAGTGACGTTCAGCAGGTTCATCAAATGTAGATGCAATTACCTCAGCCTTAACATTCCTTGCCATATCAGTTACCTCCTCGGGACGTTCGTCTATAAGCAAAATCATAAGGTAAACTTCAGGATGATGTTTTGCTATTGCGTTTGCAATCTCCTGAAGAAGGATTGTCTTACCTGTTTTAGGCTGTGCAACGATTAACCCGCGTTGTCCTTTGCCTATTGGTGTGAACATGTCAATAACCCTTACCGATAAGGATCCTTCACCTGGTTGACATAATGTAAATTTTTCATCAGGGAAAAGCGGAGTAAGGAAGTCAAATGGTACGCGGTCTCTTATAAAATCGGGACTTCTACCATTTATTTCATCTACTTTAATTAAAGGAAAATATTTTTCACCCTCTTTTGGAGGACGTATTGATCCCTTTATTGTATCACCTGTTTTGAGTCCGAATAATTTTATCTGCGATTGCGAAACATATATATCGTCGGGCGAATTAAGATAATTATAATCTGGTGATCTTAAGAATCCATAACCATCTGGCATTATCTCAAGAACCCCGGTATTGTAAATTATACCTTCAAAATCATAAGCTTTATCTTTCTTATCTTCCCTTACCGGAATAACTTTAATGTTATTTTCCTTTACCGGCGGATCAACAATAATATCCCCAAAGTAAACGTCAGCTGATGGTTTTATTTCTTCAAATGGCTCGTCCCCGTTGGTTAATGGGAATGAATTGTCGTTTAAAGGGTTCGAAAAAGGCTCGATATTCTTCTTTTCAGGTCTTGTTGAGGGAATCCTGTTATATCTTTCTTTCGGTTCACTTTTATCATCAGCAGGTTTGTTTGATTTCCAGACAGGAGTTTTTCTGTCATCCTTCCGTTGTTCAGGAGTGGAAGCTGGCGTAGGAGTAGGAGCGGGAGCAGGAGTAGAAGTAGTTGTAGCAGCAGGAACAGGAGAAGGAGCGGTTGCCGGTTCAAATGAACGAAACAGATCAGGTTTTTCTTCACTCTTCTCAGTGACTTTTGTTTGCTCCTGCCATTCTGAAGACCTTGTCTCTGGTCTTATAAGATCATCTGGTGTAACCGACATAACAGATTCTACAGATCTTTTAGCAACAGTTTTAATAAATCTCGGACGTTTTCCCCGACGGAGAGAGGCATCCTGATCCTGAATTTTTTCCTCAGATAACTGGCCGCTGTTAATTACTTCGGAATTTTCTGATACTGGTGCAGGTTTTGCTTCAGTGGACTCAATTGCCTGCTGGTCAAGGATTTTGTAGATTAAGTCCTGTTTTTTTAAGGACTCTGCTTTGTTGATTTTCAACTCCTTTGCAATATCTTTTAATTCAGGAAGGAGTTTCTTACTTAACTCGAGAATGTCGTACATATTTTAATGATAAATGGAATATGAGAAGGTCTTAATGATTGTTTTTTGGAAAAGAGGTAAAGATATGTCGAAAGTCCCCTTGGGTAAAGCTACAAAAAGTTCACATATCTGAAAAACGCTGCAATATTAAATAAAATTGCTAATATATATCCTAATAAATATTGTTAAAAATGCAACGATTTGTTATCAAATAGATTAATAATTTGATAGTCAATGCGAAAAATATTTGTGCAAGTTACAAAAAATCTAATACCTGCCAAAAAAAAGCATCAATTTATGCTATAAAATTGTTTTTTATTAGTAAAATTGTGCCTATTACCTGAAATTCTATCGAGTAACTAATACCTGGCCTGTAGATGCGTCAGCTAAAGATTACAAAGCAGGTTACCAATCGCGACACTCCATCCCTGGATAAATACCTTCAGGAGATCGGGAAGGTCGATCTAATAGCACCCGAGGAAGAAGTTGTACTTGCCAGAAGAATAAAGTCAGGTGATGCCAATGCATTAAGAAGCCTGGTTAAAGCCAATCTGCGGTTTGTTGTATCTGTTGCAAAGCAGTACCAGAATCAGGGCATGACTCTCCCGGACCTTATAAATGAAGGTAATCTTGGCTTAATGAAAGCTGCTCAGCGCTTTGACGAGACCCGCGGATTTAAATTTATTTCATATGCTGTCTGGTGGATCAGGCAGGCCATTCTTCAGTCGCTGGCTGAACAGGCAAGAATTGTTCGTCTGCCTGTAAATAAGATT
Organism: uncultured Bacteroidales bacterium; assembly: GCA_963809855.1. Lineage (GTDB taxonomy): Bacteria > Bacteroidota > Bacteroidia > Bacteroidales > VadinHA17 > LD21. The sequence continues at coordinate 359,535 of CAWELF010000001.1, forward strand.
GGTTCAATAAACAAGATAAATAAGACTTTTGCAAAACTCGAGCAGGAATTTGAAAGAGAACCTTCTTCTCTCGAGATTGCAGAAATCCTTGATATGGTTCCGGAAGATGTTAAGGAAGCGCTAAAGACTAACGGCAGGACTGTTAGTATGGATGCACCTATAAGTTCTGAAGAGGATAACAATATGTATGACATCCTTCCAAGTTCTGAAGCGCCAAGTCCTGACAAAAACCTTATTAACGAATCTTTAGCCTTTGAAATTGAGAGGGCTCTTAATACTTTAAGTCCGCGTGAATCAAAAGTGCTAAAATTATATTTTGGTTTAGGTATGAAGCATCCGTTTACTCTTGAAGAAATAGGGGAAGAGCTCGATCTTACCCGTGAGAGAGTAAGACAAATCAAAGAAAAAGCTATCAGAAGAATTCAGTTTACAACCCGCTGCCGTATTCTGAAATCGTACCTGGGATAGTTTTTTGTTTCTATCTTTGTCTCAAATATTTTCAAATGAACCATTTTGTATCTCCTTCAATTCTTGATGCCGATTTCGGGAATCTCGAAAAAGTGCTGTTGATGATAAATAGAAGTGAGGCCGACTGGCTTCATCTTGATATTATGGATGGCGTTTTTGTTCCAAATATTTCTTTTGGATTTCCTGTTGTCGAATATGTAAAAAAAGTTTCTGAAAAGCCGCTGGATGTGCATCTGATGATCGTTGATCCTGATCGCTACCTTAATCGTTTCCGTGACGCCGGTGCAAATATACTTACGGTTCAGTATGAGGCATGCGTACATTTGCACAGAACTGTAACCGAGATACGTAATTTGGGAATGAAGGCAGGAGTGGCGCTTAACCCGCATACTCCCGTATCTCTTCTAAAGAATATTCTTCCTTCAATCGACCTTGTGCTTATTATGACTGTTAATCCCGGCTTTGGCGGACAACATTTTATAGAAGAAAGTTTTAATAAAATTGCAGAACTGCGTAAAATGATAAATTCAGGAGGCTACAATATTCTGATAGAAGTCGATGGCGGAATTAGTACCGGAAACGCAAAACCTCTGATTGAAGCTGGTGTGAACGTTCTTGTAGCAGGCCATTCTGTATTTGGATCGGATGATCCGGAGGGTACAATTAAGAAATTAAAAAGACTGTCGTAGCTAAGCGAAAGTGCGGGCGGATACTCTTTGCGACTTTGCGACTTTGCGTGAAAAAATATCGCGCAAAGACGCAAAGACGCTAAGGTGTAAAGCGTTCAGAAATGTCTGCTGGCTTCGATCTATTGTTTTTGAGATATTCATTTATATAGTCTATAATCTCATCCCTTTTTTCCGGATGAAACCACTTAATCTCCTTATTCTTGCTCCACCATGTCATCTGTCTCTTAGCGTATCTGCGGCTGTTTCTTTTAATAAGGTCAATTGCTTTTTCCCTTGAGATCAATCCATCGAAATAAGCAAAAAACTCCCGGTATCCGACACAGTTGAGAGCGTTCAGGTTTCTTAGATCGCAGAGTTGTCTGGCCTCTTCTTCTAATCCTGCGGTTATCATATCATCAACCCGCCAATTAATCCTGTTATAGAGCTCCTCCCTGCTTCTTTCAAGACCGATCAGGATTTTCCTGAAATCCCTTTCCCTCTTATGTTTTAGAAGAAAGGATGAATAAGGCATTCCTGTCGACTCACATATTTCAAGAGCGCGGATAATCCTTTTATAATTTTTGAGATCCACTTTTGAGTAGTGCTCAGGATCGAGAAGCTTTAGGGCAACTCTCAGACTTTCAATTCCTTCCTCTTTATATCTGAGTATATATTTTTCCCGCACTTCAGGGTCAACATCGGGTATGTCATCGATGCCATTACAAACGGCATCAATATACATGCCTGATCCACCGGTCAGGAGGGCGATTTGACACCTGGCGAACAGTTTTGGAAGGAGTTCAATTACATCTCTCTCGTAAAGACTTGAGCTGTAATAATCTTTTACCGACCGAAACTGAATAAAATGATGTTTTATTGTATTAAGCTGAATATCAGAAGGAACAGCAGTGCCGATACTCATTTCTTTATAGAACTGCCTTGAGTCAGCAGATAGAATTTCACAATTAAACCTTTTTGCTAAATCTATCGAAATTTCTGTTTTCCCGACCCCGGTAGGACCGAGCAAGACAATAAGAATATTTTCCATAGGGTTCAGACCCTTAGAAGACTTATTCTTCTTCTTCGTTCAGGTTTTCTTCTATATTTTCAAAATCCGGAAGTGTCTCTTCATCTTCTCCTTCAAGGAAAAGGTCATCAACTTCAGGTTCATCCTCATCATCGTCATTTGAAACGACGATACTATTATACAACTTGCTGGTTGATCCGCCAAAAACTACCTGTTTTGGAGGTACTCCCTTAGAATTTGTGCATGATGGATATTCTCGTCCCTCGATCTCTTTCACCTCTCCTGTATATTCAAGGAAAAGACCCCTTTCGTTAAAAAAGTCAAAAACATAGAGTAACTTCTGGTTCTTTCTGAAAATAATGTCTTCAAGAACAGCAGTATCCATTGTGGAAGAACCTGTACCCATATCGAATAACGTAAATTCTTCCTCCTTCTCCCAATTATCAGTAGTCATAAAAAATGAAGCCATCTGGGACTTGTCAAACTCCAATTCATCCTGAATCAGGTTGTGGAAATCCAATAATGTGTTAGTATCGAGGAACTCAAATTCCCTGATAAATGACTCATCTTCATCTGATAACAATACAAATTTGTAAACCATATCATGTATTAATTCAACGGGTGCAATATAATATTTTTTAGATTACAATATTCTGTCTAAATTTTTTTTAAGAAGAAATTCTACAGTGTCAATTCCATCGGCGTATTCCCATAGATTTGGGGACTGTGCCTTTCCAAAAGGAATGTCACCTTTTCCGACAATACATTGAATGCTTTCTGCCAAGATATCTATCTGCTCTTTTACAGCAGATTGAGATTCAAAATATTCATAATTAAGTACTGATACCGGAGAGGATAGTTTGTTGTCTTCTTTCAAAAGAATGTAACCGGAATCGTGAAATTTTTCCTTACTAACTATGAATACCGCTTTATTATAATCGTAATTATTTGCGTATTTGGAATGAGTAATTATACTGGAATATTTTTTCCAGTTATTGGTTAGAAGAGATATATCATATCCTTCTGGGACATATAGCTTTGAGACGTTTCTGCAACCTAGTCCGAAATATGAAAATATATCCTTTCCAAGTTCTTCCAACTCTTCCTTCGTCTCATCACCATCAAGAATAGCAACGCTGTTTCTGTTTTTGCGGATTATATGAGGATACTTGCCAAAATATTGCTCGAAGTATCTTGAACTGTTATTACTTCCCGTAGCGATGATAGCATCAAAACCAGAAAGTGTACTTTGCGTAAACTCTATTTTTTCTCTGAATGCAGGATTAATAGAGATCAGTAAATCTGAGACAAAGACTATCAGTTGCGAATCTTTTGAGCTGGTTTTTGCGACCACCTTATTTCCGCTAATGAGAACTGAAAGAAAATCATGAAACCCGACAAGCGGAATATTACCGGCCATGATTAAACCGATATTCAAAGGCTTATAATTTGCTTTCAGCATAGGATAAAACCCGGTCCATTTTGTCAGGGTTTCCTTTGTCAACTGACCGGCAATCTCGCTAACCGCTGACCTTACATTCTCCTCAGTGAACCATGGATTAATGTTTACCTGGTTTTTAATTATAGCATTCAGCTTTGGCAGAATATTTCCTGCATTGCCTTTCAGGTTATCCCGAAGGATTTCTCCCAGCAGTGAGAATGCTTTTATTCTTTCTTCAAGATTCATAAGTAAATGTTGGTACAGCCGGCAAATTTACTGAATTTGATTTAGAATAAAATAGAAAAACTGGTCTATAGAAGCGACCAGTTTTTCGTAATAATAAACCAACCCTGAAAATAAAAACTATTTAATATTGAATATTACTGGAAGTGAATATGATACTTTAACAGGTTTTCCGGCAAGTTTACCAGGGTTCCATGACGGGAGTAGTTTAATTACTCTGATAGCTTCAGCATTTAGATCAGAATCTAATCCATTAGCGACCATAACATCGCTGACAGAGCCATCTATGTTAATGGCGAATCGTATATACACCTTTCCTGAAATATTCTTTTCTTTTGCAGTTTTAGGATAGACCAGCCTGGAATTAATAAATTTATAGAGCGCACTTTCTCCTCCTTTATATTTAGGTGGTTCATCGTAACCCATGGGCATTGAGGGTGGTACAGGAGGAGTTGGAGGTACCATAGTTGGTTCGATAGACTTTACCGCCCCAAAAGTGATTGGTACCATGTACCATACATTAACAGCCTTCCCGCCCTGTCTTCCAGGTTTAAATTTTGGCAGGGTTTTTACTACCCTCACAGCTTCATTATCAAGTTCCGGATCAACACTCCTTAAGACAGATACTCTGTCAACCCCTCCAGTATCTGTAACGCAGAACCTGACAATTACCTTACCCTCTATTTTATTGGCTTTGGCTTTTTCAGGATATTTTGCATTCTCTCCTATGTACTTTAATAAAGCCGCATCCCCTCCGGGGAAGACAGGCATCTCTTCTACTACAACAAAGGGTGCATCTTTATCAAAAGCCTGGGGGACCCTAGGTGTAAGCAGGAAGTCAAAATTTGTAGTATACAGGAATTTCACTGGTTTTCCATTGTCTTTTCCGGGTAGCCAGGATGGCATAAGTCTGGCAACCTTTAATGCCTCCTCATCTATGGAAGGAGAGACTCCCTGAATTATCTCAATATCAGATACCAAACCGGTCTTGTCAACAATAAATTTCACGAATACGACTCCTTCAATCCCCAGAGGAATCAGGTCGGCCGGAAATTTGATTTTTTCAGCTTTAAATTTTTTAAAAGCTTCATTCCCTCCCGGGTATTGAGGCGGGTTGTCTGTATATGTGTAAATAGTATCTGTACCAAAAATGTTAAACCGTGGTGGCCGCTGCTGACCTTTTCCATCGAGCGAAAATGTTATAGGGAGCATATAATATACAGGTACAGTAACTCCGCCCTGTTTTCCGGGTTTAAAATCCGGCAGGGTTGAAACAACTCTGATTGCTTCATTATCGAGGAGGGGATCAACACTTCTCTGGACGGTAACATCTGAGACTTTGCCATCTTCATTTACTACGAATCTGAGAACTACTCTGCCGGTAATGTTTTTATCCTTTGCTTCCTTAGGGTAACGGGTGTTTTTAGCGACATACGAAAGAAGTGCAGTGTCTCCACCCGGGAATAACGGCATCTCCTCTACCACTACAAATGGTTCTTTTTTGTTCGAAACCGCAACAGGATTCTGGGAAGCGACCTGCGCAGATGACGGTGAAACAGCGTTTTTCGTTGTTGCCGACTTCTTCCTTGCTGCACATGAGGATACAATAGTGCAGGCAAGTAAAGTTATTACCAGAGCGAAAAGCAGTCTTTGAACTGCCTGTGATGCGGAATTGTTTTTTGTTTTCATGATATTTTTCTTTATTGGTAAATGAGAGAGTTCTTAGTTATAATCAAAGATACAACGAATATATTAGTTATGCAACTAAAATATTAATTTAAATATAAAAATAGTTGATTATTTGAATTTGCAGGTCCTGAAGAGGACGATTGAATTTTGATGTAGGGAGGGTTGCGTATTATTGCAGGGAACAGTCGCATATTAATGTAGGGAACGGTCGCGACCGTTCCCTACATTAACGCACCGATCTATTTCAGTGTGAAAGTTATTGGTACCATATACCAGACCGGTACTGTTTTTCCGCCCTGTTTTCCAGGTTTGAATTTGGGAAGTGTTGAGACAACTCTCAAGGCTTCAGTATCAAGATTTGGATCAACGCCCTTGAGAATACTTATCCGATCAACACCACCGTGGGCAGTTACACAAAAGCGAACAATAACTCTTCCCTGAATATTATTTGTTTTTGCAGCTTCAGGATATACGGTATTCTTTCCGATAAAATTCAAAAGCTCAGCATCGCCTCCTGGAAACATTGGCATATCTTCGACGACAACAAATGGTTCCGGGCTTGATTCCGTAGCCGGGTCTTTAATAATATTTGATACCTGACTGTTTTGCGATTCTTTTGAAGATTGCGACTGAGGCGGTGGAGGAGGAGGCGTCAGAAGTTTTCCTGAACCCGAAATGGTATTATTATCCAATTTTTCCAGCTCTTTAATTGAACCCGATGTTTCAGAAGACGAGGAAGAAGAAGGATATGTTAATACAGGATTGGAAAGTTCGTTGTAGGGACGTGTAACTATTTTGTTATTAAATGAATCCGGAATATCTTTATATGCAGAGACAGCTAACAAAACCAGCCCAACAACAGGTACAACAAGTATAATTTTCATATTTGCCATTGCCGTTGTTCTCTCTTTTGTCATCATTACCATCCTCTTTTTTATAAGAGAGGGATTCGAAAAGCTGTTTGTCAGATTGAATGCTCTCGATTTGAACACCTGAGTCAGAAGAAGACTCTGGTAGTTAACAACAGGCATACCTGAGTTGAGGCAACCCTGATCAGCCTGGTACTCGTGTATAGCCCGTAAGGACCTGTCGAACATGTACACAACAGGGTTAAACCATTGAAATGCTTTAATAATTTCAACAAAAATGATATCGAGAAAGTGATTTTCCTTAATGTGATTTTGTTCATGTCTTATAATATCTCCTGCATCTTCCGGACTTAACCGGGCATTAATAAAAATATAACCCAGAGCAGAGAATCCGGCGGTATTGAATCCATGAAACCGTACTATCCTGCTTCCTGTATTTTTTTGCCGGGCGATAAGAAACAGAAGATTGAGAAGATCGATTATTGTTTTTAATGAGAAGAAGAGGACTCCGTAGATATAAACCAGATTCATGGCATGCGGAAGACTTTCGCCGGATGTTGTTAGTCCCGTGCTTTTAGAACCGTTGGCTGAGGCTGTTACGCTTACATTTGCCAGAAATTTACCAAAAAACTGTATGTCGAGTGGTTTGATGGTATAAAATGTGAAAAGCGGAAAAACCAGAGATAATGCCAGAGAAAAAAGTATAAAAACCCTGTTTCTTACATAGGCTGTATCTCTGCTTAACAAAATTGAATATACAAGGTAAAAAGCAATAAGATAGGCAGCTGATTTCACTATATATATTAATAGTGTGTTCATCTCTTCGATTTTTGTTTTTTTACTTCACCTTCCATAATTTTCATTATCTCTTCCATTTCCTTTAAAGAAATACTCTTTTCTTTCGCAAAGAAGCTAACCATTTTTTCAAAAGAGTTTGAAAAATAGTCATTTACAAAGGTGCTAAGATGTGTTTTAGAGTATTCGCTTTTCGATACAATCGGGTAGTATTCATGAGTTCTACCATAAGCTTTGTGAGTAACAAAACCCTTATCCTGCAAAATGCGCACTATCGTGCTTACCGTATTATATGCCGGTTTCGGATCGTCAAAGTGTTCGAGTATCTCTTTAACAAATGCCTTCTTTAGTTTCCATAAAACCTGCATTACCTGCTCTTCTGCTCTTGTTAACTCTCTCATAATATTCGTTTTAATCTGATTTAAAATAAGTTTCCCCTTTTACTGAATTTTTCCATAATTCATATCAAATATACAACGAATATATTAGTTGTACAATTAAAATTTAAATATTTTAAAAATTTATTATTCCCATTTCAACTTTCGGTAAAAGGAAAAAAAGTGTACTTTTATTTTTTTATTAATTAAGCGGAAGAGAGATAATAAATGAGGCGGACAAAAATTAAGATAAGTATTTTCAGAGACAATTTGAGGATCTCATTGAGAGCAATCCAATCGAACAAGGTGCGTGCTATCCTTACTATTTGTATTATAGCAATAGGTATTATGGCTCTTGTTGGTATACTTACAGCAATTGATTCGATTAAATCATCCCTTACCAATCAGTTTACAATGATGGGGGCTAACTCTTTTACAATTACATCGAGGGGGATGAACATACAGATCGGTAATAGTAATACAAGAACAAGAAATTTTTCCAGGATCACTTACCGGGAGGCTGAAGAGTTTAAAACCCGGTTTAAAGAACCTGCATCAATAGCTGTTTCATTCAATGCTTCAAGGGGGGCAACAGTAAAGTACGGATCTGAAAAAACAAATCCCATTATTTCCCTGACCGGTGCAGATGAAAATCAGCTTACTGTAGGTGGTTATGAAGTAGAATCGGGAAGGAACTTTAATATCGATGATATTCAGCTTACCCGTCATTTTGTTATTATTGGTTCAGATGTCGTTAAGGATTTGTTTAACACAGGAATTGATCCTGTTGGGAAAATAATTAATGTTGCAGGGATGAATCTTCAGGTAGTTGGTGTTCTGAAGAGTAAAGGTTCCGGCATAGGGAACCCCGATCGGGTTTGTTTCATGCCTATAACTACTGCACGGCAATATTTTTCCCAGGCTAATATGACCTTCAATATTACAGTGATGCCACTTATTCCGGCAAACCTTGATATGCTGACAGGTGAGGCAGAGGCTGTTTTTAGAATAATCCGGAATCTTAACCCAAAGGATGAGACAGATTTTAATGTGAATAAAAGCGACAATATTGTAAAAATGTTGCTTGACAATATCAAATATGTAACACTTGCTGCAACGCTTATTGGTGTAGTTACCTTGTTTGGAGCAGCCGTAGGACTTATGAATATAATGTTGGTATCGGTTACCGAAAGAACTCGCGAAATTGGAGTTAGGAAAGCTATCGGGGCAAAAACTCAAACCATTAAATATCAGTTTCTTTTCGAATCGATACTGATCAGTCAGATGGGCGGTGTTTTTGGAATTATTCTTGGGATTCTTATGGGGAATATTGTGTCGTCAATGTTACAGTCAAGTTTTGTCGTGCCCTGGTTGTGGGTGCTGACTGGCATAGTTGTTTGTTTCGTTGTCGGAGTGGCATCGGGTTATGCTCCGGCTGTTAAAGCAGCGAATATTGATCCTATTGAAGCTTTGAGATATGAATAAATTATCAGATTATGGAAAAACATGTCATTCAGGAAGAGTTAAAAAATTGTCCGGGTATAGTATATTACCCTGATGCCAATAAACTGGAACTTACCGGAAGGTCAATACCTGAAAATCCTGAGCTTATTTTCAAACGTCTTGAAGAATGGATCACTCTTCACTTCGAAAAGAACAGCGGCCTGGAAGTCAGTATTCAACTTGAATATATAAACAGCGGGTCATCAAAATACCTCTATGAGATCTTAAAAAGGCTCACAGGTTATGGACGTTCAAATAAAAAGGTATTAATAAGATGGCTCTATGAAGAGGATGATGAAGCAATGCTTGAGCTTGGTGAGCATTACCGAGATACTGCAGGAATTCCGCTCCAGATAGAAATGATAGTATAAAAAAAGAGAGGTTAATTCCTCTCTTTTTTATTTGTATTATTGTTACTTCACAGTATTCATGTGAGCAATTAGGTCGAGAAGTTTGCAGGAATAACCCCACTCATTATCGTACCATGCCACTACCTTAACAAAGTTGTCGTTAAGTGAAATGCCTGCACCTGCATCAAAAATAGATGTACGTGAATCGCCGATAAAATCACTTGAAACGACAGATTCTTCAGTATAACCCAGAATTCCTTTCAGCGGACCATCAGCAGCATCTTTCATGGCTTTCTTAATCGTATCATAATTTGCAGCCTTCTCGATACGGCATGTAAGGTCAACAACTGAAACGTTTAAGGTTGGAACCCTGAATGACATACCGGTTAGTTTACCCTTAAGTTCAGGAATTACTTTGGTAACAGCTTTTGCAGCGCCAGTGGATGAAGGAATAATGTTGGCAGCGGCAGCGCGGCCACCTCTCCAGTCTTTATTTGATGGGCCGTCAACAGTTTTCTGAGTAGCAGTAGTTGAATGAACGGTTGTCATGAGACCTTCAACAATACCGAAATTGTCATTAAGTACCTTAGCAATAGGAGCGAGGCAGTTAGTTGTGCAGGATGCATTCGAAACAAACTGCATATCTTTTGTATATTTATTTTGGTTTACTCCCATTACAAACATTGGGGTATCATCTTTGGAAGGACCAGACATTACAACATATTTTGCACCGGCTGTAATATGTCCCATAGCAGTTTCTTTTGAAAGAAAGAAGCCTGTACATTCAAGTACATATTCAGCGCCAACTTCATTCCACTTAAGGTTTGCAGGAGATTTTTCAGCAGTAATGCGGATGCTCTGACCGTTAACAACTAGTTTGCCGTCTTTAACTTCAACTTTTCCATCAAACCTGCCATGAACGGTGTCGTACTTAAGCATATAAGCAATATAATCAACTTCGAGGAGGTCGTTGATTCCTACTATTTCTATATCGTTCCTCTTAAAGGCAGCTCTGAACGCCAGACGGCCGATTCTGCCAAAACCGTTAATACCTACTTTAATTTTAGACATTTTTATTTCATTAAATGGTTAATAAATCTAATCTACAAAAATAATATTTTCCTAATAATAGGCAAGTTGCAAATATGATCAATTATTCTTTTTTTCTCTTGAAAATATTTGAGAGCCTGCCCGATTCGGGATCGAGGGGATTTATAATCAATCCAAATCTATAACTAACAAATAATGAGAAATATATCGATTTGTTATCTGAACTTGCCATGATTGGTATAACTTTTGGAAATGCATTTACCTGGGCACCAACCTCTATTGCATGTATTACTTTATCCTCTTTGCTGTATTCGAAGTTCATACCCCCTTTTGCAAATAAACCCGGAAGAAGTTTGGTTTCATTCAGTCCTTTTATAAAAGAAGCCCTGCTTAATATATCCTGCGGCGAAGCGACATTAAATTTTTCATCCCTGACTGTTGCACCGATTGTCGGAGGGTAAATTGTATAATATATTGGCTTGTAAAGCGCCAATACCGGTCCGAAAGTATAGAAATACCTGATCGCAATTCCTCCCAAATCAGCTTTTTTATAGAGTTCTTTCTGGTGACCAAATCCAGCCCTAAGGTAAAATACACTATTTAGTTTACCATAGACATAGGTTGATTGTGATTGATACGCAGGGTTGGAAATTTTGTACTCTTTGGGATGTTTCAGAATACCCCCTTCAAATTCGAGAAGTTTTTTATTCAGGTAGTCGATTCTTGCAGCTTCGCGATAACTTAATCCAAATCCGTCACTATTAAGAAGAATTCCAAGAGAAATTTCATTGCGAAAGAATACCTTCTGCTGTTCATTTAACTCTCCCTGTGCGTGCAGTAAAACTGTACCAAAAACTATAAATACCGCTATTATAAGCAGCTTCTTCATTATTATTATGCTAACTTATAAAATTGGAGAATTTTAAAAAAAAAGGTGAATCAGACATTCCTGCCTGCCCGTTCTGTGTTAGCTTTTGAATAAGCAGGACATTCCTTTTTGCTACAGGAACTTACAACTAATACAACAACAAATGCAGCTATAAGTAAAAAAGCAATTTTTTTCATACCAAATACAATATTAATTCATTACAAAAATAGTCTTTTCAATCTAAAAACAAACTTCAGATAAAAATAAAATTATCAAATGATGTTAATTGTGAAAAAATAAAATATAATAAGTCTTAAGGATGAATAAATATTTATGAGGGATTAAATCAAATTCTGAAAATGTGTGAAGGGGATTCCTCGCTAACGCTCGGAATGACAGTATTCTATATGGTCTGGTGAAAGCAGAGGCGATTCGCTCCGCGAATCGCCTCTGCTTTCACTTTATGCGACCACTTCACTTTGTCATTCCGAGCGCTAGCGAGGAATCCTATACTTCTTTGTTTTAAAATTATTATTATTAACTGAAACTATCTATACTTTAACCCAGATATTACCTTCTTTATTTGATCTTATGGCAGAATGAATAAACTTCATTCCCCGTACACCATCATTTACATCAGGAAATTCACCCGGGAAATATTTTTCTCCCCTTATTGATTTTGCGGCTCCTTTATAAATATTTGCCAGAGCCTCATATATTCCCTCCGGGTGGCCTGCCGGCATCACGTGACCCGATTCTGCAAATTTGTAATTATACGGATGAGCCGGCTTATATATTTTTATTGGTTCGGCGCCGCTTAACAGATAAAGATAGTTTGGATTCTCCTGTCCCCATTTCAGACTTGCTTTTGAACCGTATACAGCAATGGTAAGTGCATTTTCTTCACCTGCGCAGACCTGACTGGCCCTGATTACACCTTTTAAGCTCTTTCCAAAGCGAAGAAGAACAGTTCCGTCGAGATCGAGCCTGATTCCATCCTTAACATGATTGAGATCCGATAGTACCTCTTTTACCTTCAGTCCGGTTGTATATTCAATAAGATTAAAGGCATGGACACCAATATCACCCATACAACTGCTTACACCCGACTGTTTTGGATCGAGACGCCAGATTCCCATTATTCCGTTTTCGGTGCCATGGATAATTGAATTAATCCATCCCTGATAGTATTGTGCATCAATCCGTTGAATAGTTCCCAGCGCTCCGCTACTGATTAAATCCCTCATCTGCCTTATCATCGGATATCCTGTATAGGTGTGAGCCAGTGCAAATGTGAGTTGGTACTTCTTAACAAGCTTTTCCAGATCAACAGCCTCTTCAACAGTCAAAGTCATAGGCTTCTCACAAATAATATGAAATCCGTTTTTCAGAAAAATCTTGGCAAATGGATAGTGAAGAGCATTTGGAGTAACTATGGAAATTACTTCCATACGTTTGTCTGCTGGTAAGGCTAGCTCAGCAGCGACCATCTTGTCTACATCCTCATAACATCGATCAGCAGCAAGACCTTCAGTCTTTGCAAAGAGTTTGTTTTTTTTGTAATCGGAGCTAAAAACGCCACCAATAAGTTCGTAATCATTGCAGATTCTTGAAGCGCGCCTGTGAGCATCTCCAAAGAATGCACCGGTGCCACCACCTATCATCCCCATTCTGATCTTTTTCATAACCTGTGTTTAAGTGTTCCGCATATTGTAGTATACTTCTGTTTTTATAGATGCCAAGATAATAAAAAGCATTGTTCGAACCTCAGATTCTTCCTAATTTGCTTACTTTGTACATAATCATTTAGTTTATAATATGACCGATATTTCAAAGCTTTTGACCAGTCGCAGATCAATCCGAAAATATTCGTCTGATCTCATCGGCGATGACATTATTAGTGAATTAATTACAATGTCCTGCCGGACTTCTACCACAGGAAACATGCAGCTTTACAGTATCATTGTAAACAAGGATGAGGATAAGAAGAAGCAGTTGGCTCCGCTGCATTTTAATCAGAAGATGATTACAGAGGCTCCTGTTGTTCTAACGTTCTGCGCTGATTTCAACCGATTCAAGAAATGGTGCATTTTAAGAAATGCTATTCCTGGTTACGATAATTTCCTGTCGTTTGTAACGGCTGCAATTGATGCATTATTGGTAGCTCAGACGTTCTGCATTGCCGCTGAAGCAAAAGGCCTCGGTATATGTTATCTTGGAACTACAACATATAATGCTCATAAAATTATTGAGGTTTTAAATCTGCCGAATGGAGTCGTCCCGGTAACAACTGTAACGGTAGGCTGGCCGGACGAAATGCCGGGGCAGGTCGACAGGTTACCTGTTGAAGCCATAATTCATAATGAAACATATCTTGATTATACCAGCGAAAGCATTGCACGATTCTACGAAGCAAAAGAGGAGAGGGCTGACTCTCAGCAATTTGTAAATGAGAATCATAAAGAGTCTCTGGCACAGGTATTTACAGATGTCAGATATAAAAAAGCAGACAATGAATATTTTTCGAAGATTTTGCTAAAAGTACTTGAAGATCAGGGATTTATGAAAGAATAGAGAAGAAGTTTAACCACGGAGTAACACGGAGGATCACGGAATTTTTTATTTTTGTAGTGTTACTCGGTGAATACTTCGTGTTCCTTCGTGGTTAAATTTTCCTCAACCTTTTCTAAAACTATTATTGACGCTTGCCTGCTGTATTGAAGTTATTACCAGGTCATTAACACATACGTGAGCCGGTAGACCGGCGCAATAAAAAATTGCATCTGCAACATCATCGGCAGTGAGCGCCTCAATTCCCTTATAAACAGATTTTGCTTTTTCCCCGTCACCTTTAAAACGTACCAGCGAAAATTCCGTTTCAGCCATTCCGGGCGCAATATGGGTGACCTTAATATTATTTCTTAGCAGATCAATTCGCATAGATTTTGAAAGGGAATCCACTGCAGACTTTGAAGCGCAATAAACATTTCCATATTCATAAGCTTCTTTTCCGGCGATTGAACCTATATTGATGATATGCCCTGAATTCCTTGCAACCATAAGTGGTAAAACTGCCCTTGTAACATACAACAGACCTTTCACATTCGTATCGATCATCCTCTCCCAGTCATCAATATTTCCTGCATCGATGTGATCCATTCCAACAGCCAGACCTGCATTATTAACAAGGATATCGATAGTTTTCCATTCTAGAGGCAGGCTGCTAATTACTGATGCAACCTCTTCACGTTTCCTGACATCAAAAATCATGGAAAGGACTTTTATTTTCCCAAACGACAGAAGCTCTTTTTCAAGTTCATATAGTTTGTCTTTTCTTCTTCCGGTTATGATAATATTAAATCCGTTTTTTGCGAACCGGATTGCAGTAGCCTTCCCAAAACCCGAGGTAGCTCCGGTAATCATTATTGTTTTAGCCATTTTTGTTTTTTTAGACAGGCAAAAATAGAAATTAATTTACTTTGAAGAGCATGCTTAATATTACATTGTGCTAAAATGTTGAAACCATTTTTAAAAATAATGAATAAAGTCTATAAGCTATTAATTCTATCTTTGCGTATAATTATATATGGAGAATCAACCACAAATAAAAAAAGAAGACAAACGTGCAGTTGTTGAATCGATGTTCGACTCAATAGCATGGAGATACGACTTTCTTAATCATTTTTTATCATTCGGAATAGATTGGCTGTGGCGTAGAAGAGCTGTCAGAATAATCTCAAAATCGTATAAAAGTCCCTATATACTTGATGTTGCAACGGGAACCGGCGACCTTGCACTCGCAGCTATGAGACTGAATCCTAAAAGAATAACAGGTATCGATATATCTGAGAACATGCTGGCGATAGGCAAAAAGAAAGTTGTGCAGAGAGGCTTATCTGAAAAAATTGATCTGTTGCGTGCCGATTCTGAAAAGATACCTTTTGGAGATAGTGTTTTTGATGTGGCAATGGTGGCTTTCGGCGTAAGAAATTTTGCCGACCCGCTCAGGGGACTTACCGAAATGAACAGGGTGGTAAGATCAGGAGGACTAATAATGGTGCTTGAATTCTCAAAACCTTCAAGTTTTCCATTCCGGAATATTTACAATTTTTATTTCAGGAATATACTACCATTTTTTGGGAGATTGTTCTCAAAAGATAAAAATGCATACAGTTATTTGCCCGACTCAGTGTTGAAATTCCCTGATAATGAGGAGTTTCTGAAATTACTGATGCTGGCACGGTTTACACAAGTCAGACAGGTAAAACTTACAGGAGGAATAGCGAGTATTTACACAGGTATCAAATTGTAACGCAATAATTTGAAATCAAACCAGTTTAATATCTTGCAGGCTTAAAATTTTTATTTCATAAGGTGAAGCGAAGAAATTTAAATACAGGTATAACAATCATTCTTTTGTTGATACAGATCAATTTATTTGGTCAGAAGCAGAAACCCAAGAACACATCATGGTACGACGAGAGACCTCTCCACTTCGGTTTTTGTCTCGGTCTCAATACTACCGACTTTAAGATTACCCCTTCCCAGGCTAATATGCAGATAGACTCGTTATACCCTGAAACCAGTATAATATACCCGGGTATAAACATTCAGATTGTAACTAACCTCCGGCTAGGTAAATACTTTGATGTCAGATTTTTGCCCGGGGTATCCTTTGGGCAAAGAAATATACGGTTTTACAAAATAGATCCGAATTTTTCAAAATCAAACCAAAATATTCAGATTCCTGTCCTTCAAAATGACAAGCAACGGATCGAATCATCGTTTCTTGAGTTTCCTCTTTTGCTAAAATTTAAGGGTGATAGGTTGAATAACGTCAGGCCTTATATTATAGGAGGATTGAATTACAGGTACGATTTGGCAGGCCAGAAAGAATTTGATGAACAGAATCCTGTTTATCTCAGGCTGAAACGACCAGATCTCTACTACGAGTTTGGAGGTGGATTTGACTTTTATCTTGAATTCTTTAAACTTTCAGTTGAACTTAAATTGTCGGATGGAATAGGAAATGTACTTGTGAACGATCCGGCCCCGGGGCACCAGAAATACTATAATGCTATTGAGAAGATGACTTCGCAGATATGGGTGCTTTCATTTCATTTTGAATAATAACCATGAAACAAATACAGATAAATCTTTCTCCTGCAGCCGCATCAGACGAAGCTTCTGTCAGAAAAATTGCAGCGACGCTCTCGGGGACTGATCAGTCAGCAATATCTGCCTTAAGGGTTATAAAAAGATCGGTCGATGCCAGGGGTAAAAATATTCGGGTTAACCTTACGGTTGAAGTTTTCTATGGAGAAGAATCAGCTGCACCTTTGATAAGCCCTTTTAATCCTGTGGATGTAACTAATAAACAGGAAGTTGTTATTGTTGGGGCCGGACCGGCGGGTCTTTTTGCCGCTCTCAGACTTATTGAGCTTGGATTGCGACCTGTAATAATTGAGAGAGGTCGTGATGTGTCATCACGGAAGATAGATATCGCAAAAATAAGTCGCGAACAAATAGTAAATCCTGACAGCAATTATTGTTTCGGTGAAGGTGGCGCAGGAACCTATTCAGATGGGAAATTATACACACGTTCCAAAAAACGAGGTGATAACTCAAGAGTTCTGGAATTGCTCTGTATTCATGGAGCTAATGATAACATAATATACGATGCACATCCTCATCTGGGAACAGACAAGCTTCCCGGAATCATTGCGATGATAAGGAAATCTATCCTCGATGCCGGGGGGCAATTCATTCTTGAAAAAAAAGTAACTGATTTTATCATTGAAGGAAGTTCAATTAAGGGAGTGGTTACTTCTGACAATGAAAAGTATTTGTCTGATTATGTAATTCTTGCCACAGGTCACTCTGCCAGGGATATTTATGAGATCTGTAACAGACACCTGATTGAACTGGAAATGAAGCCTTTTGCCATGGGTGTGCGGGTTGAACATCCCCAGGATCTAATAGACAAGATACAGTATCATGGTAATTCAAGAGGCGAATTTCTGCCTGCCGCTGCCTATAACCTTGTTAAACAAGTCGATGGCAGGGGAGTCTATTCATTTTGTATGTGTCCGGGTGGTTTTGTTGTTCCTTCGGCAACTTCCCAGGAAGAGATTGTAGTGAACGGGATGTCTCCTTCGGCAAGGAATTCACCATATGCAAATTCAGGAATTGTAGTTGAAATCAAACCGGAAGATCTTTTAAAATATAGTAGCCATGGCCAATTGGCAGGAATAGAATTTCAGAAAGAAATAGAGCGTGAAGCATGGAAAAACGGAGGTCATACCCAGATGGCCCCGGCACAACGTCTGGCCGACTTTGTTGCCGGAGAAAACTCAGCGTCTATTCCAAAGGTATCGTATTCCCCGGGAGTAACTTCATCTCCACTGCATAGCTGGCTGCCAAAAGCGATTGGCAGACGTTTGCGGGATGGACTCCGGTTATTCGGGCAAGTGATGCATGGTTATCTTACCAACGAAGCTGTTGTTATGGGGGTCGAATCGCGAACTTCATCTCCGGTAAGAATACCCCGGGACCCTGTTAGTCTATGTCATATTAGAATATCGGGTTTGTATCCTTGTGGGGAAGGTTCGGGTTATGCAGGAGGAATTGTTTCCTCAGCAGTCGACGGAATGAACACTGCCAGCGCTATCGAAACGGTTATAAGAAAAAAACAGTCGAATTAAATCTGCTACCAAAGCATTAAAGCTATATCTCTTATTATGCTTTTATCAGAATAGTTGATTCCTTTAATCTGAACGACATCAGTATACTTAAAACCATCAGCCCAATAAGAAAAACAAGTGAGCGGGTCATAGAACCAGTGGCTGCCGATTTAAAACTATCCATAGCGAAAATAAATGCAATACCTGATACTTGTCCCATCATTAACAGCATCCCGTTCGAGGTGCCTTCTGAAGCCGGGTAAGTAATCTCAGCTCCATATTGAAACCCAATTGGACCTGAACTTAACAGGAAGAAGCCAAGTATCACTCCCGACGAAAGCAACATCCAGTAACTTGTGGCAAATGTGATTCCTGTCAGCCCGATGGTTGCCCCAATTAGGGCAATAATAATAAATGGTGTTCTTCTTTTGTAACGATCTGAAAGTATAGGAATAATAAGTGCACCAATAACTCCACCAACTATCATAACCCCTCCGGTGATTCCAGCCTGGGTAGCTGAGAATCCTCTTGGTCTGAGTATATCTTCTATCCAGGTTGTAACAGCATTGAATACTCCCAGACCAATAAAAAATATTACCATAAGCAGTATGAAGTCTTTGGTTCTAAGTGTCTGTTTGAACCCGTCATAAACAAGTGATCGTTCCTCCTGATCGGGACGACATGGCGCAGTAAGAGGCCTTTCCCTGATCAATACCAGGAATGAAACGGCGGTAATAACTGAAATGATACCATATATATAAAGCATCCCGGCAATTCCGGAACCTATAATTAAATATGGAGTAAGAATCATTCCCAATAAGATACCAAGATACATTGAAAGAGTCCCAAGACCGGTAGCCGTTGCGCGCTCTTCAATCGGAAACCACCTGGCCGCCAGCTTTGTAATAGCATTCAGTATGAATGGTTGTCCAATCGCAATTCCGATTTGAGCCATTAGCAGCCAATTGTAGTCTGGTCCGGCAAATCCGCGGACTAAACCGAAAACACCAGTAAATACTGCACCTATTCCCACACCTATCCTGATTCCGAATCTGTCGATAATCCACGATGCCGGAATTGAGACTATAATAAATACAACCATGAAACACATAGAAAGAATCCCAATCCACAGATCTGAAACTCCATAATATTTTGTTGCTTCGCCGGTAATGGGAGCGAAGGTTATCCAGAGAAGCTGATTAACAGCAACCATTAGCATGTATATACTGAGCATTACCCAGCGTCTGCGGTAAACCTTGAAATTTGATTGTTGCATAAAGAAAAGATTTTGAGCAAATGTAAATTTATTATTGAGCCGAGTTACCTGATTTCCTGAGAAATTCTGAAAAAACAATTGAAGCAGCCATACTTACATTAAGAGAGTCAATTCCCTCCTTAGCATTATTAAATTTGGGGATCATTATTTTCCCGGTTATAAATGGTATCAGTTCCCCTGAAATTCCTTTTGATTCATTTCCTAACAGTATAATACCTCTTTTGTCAAGCTTATGCTCATATATAGAAACCCCATCCAGTGTCGTTCCAAACACAGGCAGCTTCATCTCAGTCGCCTGAATGGCAAGTTTTTTTAAATCGGAATACCAGATATTGACATGAAGGATGGCACCCATGCTTGCCTGGATCACTTTTGGATTGTAAACATCAACACAATCAGGAGAACATACTATATTTTTAATCCCAAACCATGCAGCAGCCCTGATTATCGTCCCGAGATTACCGGGATCCTGGACAAAATCCAGACAGACACATAAATTTTTGAGCAAGTCTGAACTGTTCATCTCAGGTTCCGGCATTGGAACGACTGCGAGAGCATTATGCGGTGTCTTTAATGTGCTAAAATGTTTAAGATCCTCGTAGTTTACCTCGATAATCTCATCAATCGAACTGATTAATTCTCCGTGAAGTGACGCGATAAACTCAGGTTTTGCAGCGAGCAATCTGATATGTTTTCCTGCCAGAAGAAATTCCTTAACAATTTTGTCGCCTTCAATAACAAAAAGCTTTTCTTCATCTCTCTTCTTTTTTTTCTGAAGAGCGATCACAAAATTGGATTTGCTTTTACTTATCATGTAAGCAATTAATAAATTTTTTTTGACACTTTGATCTTGAGCACCAAAATTACGCTAATAATTATTGATATATTTGTCCAACACACTTTCTTACATAAGTTTTGAAAGTAAACTCTGAGCACAATACGATAAGTGTAAAATGAAATTTCCGGTAAATATTCAGGAAATAGCGAAATGCAAAGAACATGCCTTCAGGTCCTTCTGCGTGCTGATGCTTTGTGTATTTGTTTTTGTAACATCCTGTAATCCAACAAAATACGTACCGGAAGGACAAACCCTTCTTAATGAGAATCATATTTCAATTAATAAGGAGGTAATAAAGAAAAGCGACGTGTTGCCTTACATAAAGCAAAAGCCAAATGAAAAAATCTTTGGAAGGAGATTTTATCTTGGACTTTATAACCTCTCGAATATAAAAAAGACCAGATGGCCTCACAAATGGTTGAGGGAGATTGGAGAAGAGCCGGTTATTTTTGACAACTACTCTACAGAAAAATCTTTGGAACAGATAAAATCGTATGTAGCTTCGAAGGGGTATTTTGATGGAAAGGTAAGTGATACGATACATACTGAAAAGAGGTTGACGGATGTCTATTATAAAGTCGAACTTTCCGATCCTTACACAATCCGGAACCTTAATTATGAGTTTGCTGACACAAATATTCAAAGGCTTTTTTATTTCGATTCCCTTAACTGTCTGATAACCCGTGGGGCTCCATACTCTGTCGATATTCTAATGTCTGAGCGATTAAGATTTGAGCGTGTTGTAAGGGATCATGGTTTTTATGGATTTTCCGGCGATTACATTTTTTTTCGTATCGACAGTACAATCGGACATAAAAAAGTGGATGTTACTTATGGGGTCAAGAAATTTTCAAAAATTGGACCTGACAATGAAATAAGCATTGTGCCACACTCAATCTACAAGGTAAAGAACATTTATGTCTACACAGATTTTGTCCCAAAGGACGAACTTGAGGGAGGCGAGAAATATTTGAGCAGCTTTGACACTACTTTCTACAAGGGTTATTATTTTATTTCAAAACCCGGAAAGCCGCAGGTTAAGTATGATCTTATCATTCAGTCGCTTTACCTGAAGCCTGAGTTTACTTTCAATATAACTAACACCGAGCAATCTCAGTCGCACCTTCTGACTTTAAAAACTTATCGGCTGGTAAATATTTTTTATAATGATTCCAAAGCAGCTAAAGAGCCGGCTGGGTCAGAACAATTGCTGGATTGTGTTATACAACTGACACCTTTAAGTCCGCAATCATTTAAGGTCGAACTCGAAGGAACAAATTCTGCCGGTAATCTGGGAGGAGCTTTGAACTTTATTTATCAGCATAAAAATCTGTTTCATGGAGCTGAGCTCTTCAGTATGAAACTAAAAGGAGCATATGAAGCTTACTCACAAATTAATAGCAAGCTTACCAGCATTGAGGAATATGGAGTTGAAACAAACTTAAGGCTGCCGGAGTTCTGGCTTCCCCTGATTAAGAAAGATAAGTTTGTAAAAAAATATAATCCTTCCACCAACTTCCTTGCATCATATAACTACCAGAATATGCCTTTTTATACCAGAACTATGGTAAACGGTACTTTTGGCTATAACTGGAAAGCCGGTAATTATCAGGAACATATTGTAAACCCGATTCAGTTAACACTCGTACGACTACCAACAATCGATTCAACCTTTGCAGCAAAAATAGCAAAGTCTTATCTTGCTTACGCTTATAAAGATGCATTAATACTTGGGGGAAGTTATTCATTCATTTTCAATAACCAGAATGTTAAGAAATCAAAAGATTACTGGTTTCTTCGTATTAACACTGAAGCATCCGGAAACATTCTGAATGTAGCTGCAAAGCTTTCGGGAGCAAAAAAGACAGCAGGGAGTTATCAGATTTTGGGACAGCCTTTTGCCCAGTATGTAAGGACAGACTTTGATCTCAGGTATAATTACATGTTTAATGAAATGAGTTCTATTGTCTACCGGGCATTCGCAGGTGTGGGAATCCCATATGGCAATTCAATAGCAATACCGTTTGAAAAGCAATATTTTGGTGGCGGTGCAAATGGTATCAGAGCCTGGCAGGTCAGATCACTGGGTCCGGGTTCATACAGCCCTCGTGATACCGGATTCCTCAACTTAACAGCAGATATAAAACTGGAGTTGAATGCAGAGTACAGGTTTAAGCTTTTCTGGATAATTGAAGGTGCAGTTTTTCTTGAGGGTGGTAATATCTGGACTTATCGAAACGACCCGTCTCAGCCTGGAACACAGTTCCTTCTTAATAAATTTTATAAGGATTTTGCTGTGGGAACAGGTACAGGATTGCGGTTCGACTTTAAATACGTAATCGTAAGAGTTGACCTTGGGATGAAACTTCGCGATCCCGCTCTATCTGACGGGTCAAAGTGGATCTTCGCCAGGCGACCATATAATCTAAAGAAGGACTTCACAATGGTATTCGCAATTGGATACCCATTCTGATTTGTCAGGTTACCTGGCATTTCATTCCTTGTTTTTATCAGAAACCTGATAAAACATTTTGAAAAAATTCTTATATTGCACATAGTCACGTTGCAAATTTTACATGAAAATAAATACAGAACCGGTCAGAAGCTGGTTTGGGTACTCAAGAAGGGAGAGAAGAGCCTCATTCATCTTACTCTTAATACTTTTTGTAGTTATTATTGTGAGGTACTTTGTACCTGAGAGGAGTGTGTCTGTTAGTGAATTCCCGGCTTTTAAAATGGAAATCGGAGGAGCCGGTGAAAACTTAACCGAAGGGAGCAATACAGATAGCCACTATTTTACTTTTGACCCGAATACTGTCTCTTATGATTCTCTACTGAAGCTGGGGCTCGATTCAAAAACTGCCAGTACTTTAATCAGTTACAGGAAGAAAGGAGGGAAGTTCAGAGTAGCACAGGATATTAAGAAAGTTTATGGGATGAGCGAAGTACAAGCGGGGAAGCTTATTCCTTTGGTTGCAGTTGATGGTGATACTTCTGCAAAGATCAAAAACAGCTCTATTCAGAAGCAAAAGCCCCCGATTGAACTAAACAGCTGCGACTCATTAATGCTTGTTGGTTTGCCGGGCATTGGTCCGGTTTTGTCAGTCAGGATTATAAAATACAGAAAGCTCCTTGGCGGATTCGCCAGGAAAGATCAGCTTAAAGAAGTATATGGCTTACCTGAAGAAACCTATAATCTTATTGAAGGAAGAGTATCTGTCGATAGTATGGCAATAAAAAGGATTAAGGTGAATCTGGCAGTATATAATGAACTTAAACGTCTTCCATACCTCGAAAAATATGAAGTAACTGCTATTCTTAAATACAGAGAATTGAAGGGTAGAATTATTGGTGTGGCGGAGCTTGTTGAAAATAAACTGATATCAGAAGAGAAGGCTTTTAAAGTACGACCGTATATGGACTTTGAGTAGGCTGCTTCTCCCTTTGAAGGGGGCCATGGGGATGTTAAAACTTAAGAAATGAAACGAAATAAACTAATATATTATAATCCTGAACTAAAACAAAAAGCAAGACGTTTACGAAATGAATCTACTTTTTCCGAAATATTGCTCTGGCTCAAAATAAAGGGCAAGACATTCGGGTATGAATTTCACAGGCAAGTTCCTATAGATGAATATATTGTAGATTTTTATTGTCATGAACTGCATCTGGCCATTGAAGTTGATGGCAGCAGTCATGACAATAAATATGAATATGATTTAAAGCGACAAAGGAAATTGGAATCTCTGGGAGTGAAGTTTATCAGATTTACAGTTTTGGATGTTAAAAGAAGAATGAATGATGTACTCAGAGCGCTTGAGATACAGATATCTGAGATAGAGAATATTAAGGATTAGCTTTTATCAGATGTTAGTTTGTCATCCCCCTCGCCCCCTTCAAAGGGGGAATTACTACGCCAGATAAGTAATATTCCAGGTAATTAGGGAGATTTTCTGTAATATTTATTCGTAAATTGAGAAAAAAACATTTTCCGTATTAAGGGAGAAATGAAAGTGTGAAAAGTGTTGGTAGTTATGTTTTTTCAGTCTTGGATCGCTAGTTTGATTAATTTATTCCCATAAATATTTTGAAAAGACTTTTTCTATTTCTAACTTTGCGCCTCGTTTAAAAACTGAATTACTAATTATGATCATTGTACCATTAAAAGAAGGCGAGAACATCGAGAGAGCTTTGAAAAAGTTCAAAAGAAAATTTGAAAAGACGGGAGTGATTCGCGAATTGCGGGCACGTCAGGCTTTTGTAAAACCCTCAGTACGCCGGAGGGAAGAAATGAAGAAAGCTGTATACGTTCAAAAATTACAGGAGAACGAAGAATAATTCGCCTGGGTATTTCATTTTTTAACCAAACACTTAAGGGGGTTCCTTCATGAGCCATAAGGAATCATTCTTACAATATCTGTTAAAAGAGAAACGGTATTCACCGCATACTGTGAGGTCTTATTTAAATGACCTTGATCAGTTTTATTCCTTTTTATCATCGCTCAACCTGCCGGATGATGAAGCAGCTGTGACCTCGCACGACATCCGTGCCTGGATTGTCAGTATGCTTGACAATGAGTATACTACTGTGAGCGTTCATCGAAAAATTTCGTGTCTGAGAGTTTATTTCAGATACCTCCGAAAGGAAGGAATCCTGAGGAACGATCCCCTGGAAAAAGTTGTTCTTCCAAAAAGAAAAAAGACCCTCCCTGTTTTTGTGGATGAGGAATCTTTATCAGATTTAATTGATAATTTTAGTTTTGGAAGCGGATTCGCCGGAGCAAGAGACCGGACAATCGTTGAGATGCTTTACCTGACAGGGATGAGAAGATCTGAACTTATAGGGTTGCGTAATGCAGATGTCGATCTCAGGGAACCTTCCGTAAAGGTTACAGGAAAGAGGAATAAACAACGGATCATTCCTCTCCTCAAATCATTTGTCGCTCATCTGGAGGAATATATTAAGGTAAGAGAAGAGAGCGTCAAATCGGGCAATAGCGAATGGTTTTTTATTACAAACAGAGGGAACAAACTGTATGATAAATACGTTTATAATACAGTTACAAACTATCTTTCAATGGTAACGACAATTGAAAAGAAAAGTCCCCATATCCTCAGGCACACTTTTGCAACTCATATGCTTAACCGGGGCGCTGATCTTAATTCAATAAAAGAACTGCTTGGTCATGCAAATCTGTCTGCAACACAAATATATACTCATAATACATTTGAGAAGTTAAAAAAAGTATACAAACAAGCTCATCCGAGGGCATAATTTAAATTAATTAATCAGGAGGTACTACTATGAACATTCAGATTCATTCAGTGCGGTTCGATGCCGACAAAAAGCTAATCGACTTTGTTCATCAGAAGCTGGAAAAACTGATCCAGTTTGATGAGGAAATAGTTAATGCCGAGGTCTATCTGAGGCTTGACAAAGATCAGGAACGCGAGAACAAAATTAGCGAAATAAAGCTGGAATTGCCGGGTGGTCCTTTATTTGCAAAAAAGCAAAGTAAGACATTTGAAGAATCAACGGATGAAGCAATAGATGCGCTTAAAACGCAGATTACCAAGCATAAGCAGAAGAAGAGAGGAGTCTGATAATTCTTATTTCAAAAATAAATAGAATTATTTTGATAAATAAAATTTAATTCCATACATTTGCAAACCGTTTTTTGAGGGTGATTTAGACTCTCGCGGGGCGTTCTTTAAATTGCCGATGTAGCTCAGTTGGTCAGAGCAGCTGATTTGTAATCTGCAGGTCGGGGGTTCGAATCCCTTCATCGGCTCTTGAAAGATTTGTAAATGTGTGTCTTAGGAGTAAATTTTTGTTTGATTGGGGAGATACCAAAGCGGCCAACTGGGGCAGACTGTAAATCTGCTGGCGAATGCCTTCGTAGGTTCGAATCCTGCTCTCCCCACTTAAAACGAAAACATTCCGTAAACTCAGCTTAATACTGATGAGAATACGGATCTCTTTGGACGATATCAGGCGGGAGTAGCTCAGTTGGTAGAGCATCAGCCTTCCAAGCTGAGGGTCGCGGATTCGAGTTCCGTCTCCCGCTCACTTTTTGAGGCCAGAGTAGCTCAGGGGTAGAGCACTTCCTTGGTAAGGAAGGGGTCGGGGGTTCAATTCCCCCCTCCGGCTCAACATGAAATTTGATTTATTAGAGATATAATTGACTATAGAATAAACTTAATTTAATACGCTTGGAGTTATGGCAAAAGAAAAATTTGATAGGTCGAAACCGCACGTAAATATTGGGACAATTGGTCACGTCGACCATGGTAAGACCACCTTGACGGCAGCGATCACTATGGTCCTTGCCAAAAAGGGTCTCTCTGCAATCAGAGATTTTGACTCAATTGATAATGCACCTGAAGAAAAAGAAAGGGGTATTACTATTAACACAGCTCACGTTGAATATCAGACAGCTACACGCCACTATGCGCATGTTGACTGCCCGGGTCACGCCGACTATATCAAGAATATGGTTACAGGTGCTGCCCAGATGGACGGCGCGATTCTTGTTGTTGCTGCTGATGATGGTCCTATGCCTCAGACACGTGAACACATCCTTCTTGCACACCAGGTTAACGTACCTACAGTGCTTGTGTTCATGAACAAAGTAGATATGGTTGATGATGAAGAACTTCTCGAACTCGTTGAAATGGAGGTTCGTGAACTTCTGAACTTTTATAAGTTTGATGGAGACAACGCTCCTGTTATTCGTGGTTCAGCTCTTGGTGCTATGCACGGAGAAGCTAAATGGGAAGAAAAAGTAATGGACCTGATGAATGCAGTTGATACATTCATTCCGATACCTCCTCGTGAAAATGAGAAACCATTCCTTATGCCTGTTGAAGACGTCTTTTCAATCACAGGTCGTGGTACTGTCGCTACCGGTCGTATCGAAACTGGAGTTGTGAACACAGGTGATGAACTTGAACTCATAGGACTTGCTGCAACTAAACGTAAATCAGTATGTACCGGAGTTGAGATGTTCCGCAAAATCCTCGACAGAGGTGAAGCAGGTGATAACGTTGGACTACTTCTACGTGGTGTTGACAAAGCTGAGATCAAAAGAGGTATGGTACTTGCTAAACCAGGTACAATCACTCCTCATACCAAAATTAAAGCAGAGGTTTACATTCTTAAGAAAGAAGAAGGCGGACGCCACACTCCATTCCATAATAAATACCGCCCTCAGTTCTACGTTAGAACACTTGATATCACTGGCGAGATTACACTTCCTGAAGGAACAGAAATGGTTATGCCTGGTGATAATGTTACAATTACTGTTGATCTTATCTATCCTGTTGCAATTAATGTCGGTCTGCGTTTCGCTATACGTGAAGGTGGAAGAACAGTAGGTGCAGGACAGGTAACTCAGATATTGGAATAAGGTTTTGGATATATGTTTTTTGTGTAGGGAACAATCGCGATTGTTCCCTACAAACAAAAAACAAATACGGGTGTAGCTCAGTTGGTAGAGCACTGGTCTCCAAAACCAGGTGTCGGGAGTTCGAGTCTCTCCTCCCGTGCAATAAATTTAGTACTATGAATATAAAAGGATATTTTCAGGAATCTTATACGGAACTCGTTCACAAGGTAACCTGGCCAACATGGAGCGAACTTCAGAATAGTGCGGTTTTAGTAATGGTAACGACTCTCATATTTGCTCTTATTGTAGCAGGTATGGATTTTGGTTTTAGCCGCATTATGCAATTCATTTACAGTTTGTTATATTAACAGGAGAGAATTCCGATGAGTGACAATGTAAAGAAGTGGTACGTACTTCGGGCTATTGGCGGAAAAGAAAAGAAAGTTAAAGAGTATATCGATAACGAAGTAATACGCCTTAAGCTTGGAGATTATGTGTCGCAGGTTCTTATCCCGACCGAAAAGGTTTATCAGATAAGAGCAGGCAAGAAGATTAGCAAGGAGCGGACTTTCTTTCCGGGTTATATTCTTGTAGAAGCTGTACTTGTTGGTGAAATACCTCACTTATTGAGAAACGTACCAAATGTTATCGGATTTCTTGGATCAAAAGATGGTGAACCTGTACCTCTCAGAAAACCAGAAATCAACCGCATTCTTGGAAAAGTTGATGAGCTGAATGCAAGCGATGAGGAATTAAATGTACCATTCTTTGTTGGAGAATCTGTGAAAGTGATAGATGGTCCTTTCAATAGCTTCACCGGAATAATAGAAGAGGTAAATGACGAAAAGAAAAAGCTTAAAGTGATGGTTAAAATATTTGGCAGAAAAACCCCGCTTGAGCTTAGTTTTATGCAGGTAGAAAAAGAGAATTAACAGAAGATATTGATAGTTGTAATATTCATAATGCTTCCTGAATAACTATCAAGGTCTCGCAATTAAATAAGCAAATTTAAAATTATGGCAAAAGAAGTTGCTGGACTTATCAAGTTACAGATTCGTGGCGGAGGAGCTAATCCATCTCCACCTGTAGGACCCGCTTTAGGTTCCAAAGGTGTAAATATTATGGATTTCTGTAAGCAATTTAATGCGAGGACTCAGGACAAAGCTGGAAAAGTAATCCCGGTGGTAATAACAGTTTATGGCGATAAATCATTTGAATTTGTCACAAAAACACCCCCGGTAGCTGTTCAGCTTCTTGAAGTGGCTAAAGCGAAGAAGGGTTCTCAGGAACCTAACAGAGACAAAATAGCTTCACTCTCCTGGGACCAGGTCAAAACAATTGCTGTGGATAAAATGGAGGACTTAAACTGTTTTACAGTAGAGTCTGCTATGCGAATGGTAGCTGGTACAGCCAGAAGTATGGGAATCACCGTTAAAGGAGAATTCCCGGTAAAATAATTAATTAGGAGAAAAAATGACTAAACTTACCAAAAACCAAAAGTTTGCCCTTGAAAAACTTGATAAGGACAAATTTTATACATTGAAAGAAGCTTCTTCGTTGGTTAAGGAAATGACCAAAACCAAATTCGATGCTTCAATCGATTTAGATGTAAGGTTAGGTATAGATCCAAGGAAATCCAACCAGATGGTCCGCGGCGTTGTATCCCTCCCTCACGGAACAGGTAAAGAAACACGTGTACTCGTGCTCTGTACCCCCGATAAGGAAGCGGAAGCAAAAGAAGCAGGAGCTGATTTCGTTGGTCTTGACGATTTTGTCGAAAAGATCAAAGGCGGTTGGACAGATATGGATGTTATAATAACCATGCCATCAGTAATGGGAAAGGTCGGTCAGTTAGGTCGAATCCTCGGTCCTCGTGGACTGATGCCGAACCCCAAAAGTGGAACAGTTACTATGGAAATTGGGAAGGCTGTTAAAGAAGTGAAGCAAGGTAAGATTGATTTCAAAGTCGACAAAACAGGAATCATTCACGCCTCAGTTGGAAAAGTCTCATTTGAGCCTCAAAAGATCGTCGAAAACGCAAGAGAGTTTATCTCAATGGTAAACAAACTCAAACCGGCCGCTGCAAAAGGTACCTACATCCGTAGCGTATTCATTTCCAGCACAATGAGTCCGGGTGTTAGAATCGATCCAAAAGGTCTTGATGATTAATTTGTTAAGTTAAAACTTGAAAGAAAAATGAGACGGGAAGAAAAAAATGCTATCATAGACAGCCTTACTGAGAGATTAAAAGAGTACAGCCACTTTTATCTGACTGATACTGCTCAGCTTAATGCCGCTGATACAAGTGACCTTAGAAGAAAATGCTTTGACAAAGACATAAAACTTGTTGTTGTTAAAAATACCCTTCTTAAGAGAGCACTCGAGCAGTCTAATGGAAACTTTGAAGAACTTTATCCTGTTCTGAAAGGTACTACGTCCATCATGTTTTCACAATCCGGAAACGTTCCTGCAAAGTTAATCAAGGAATTCAGGAGAAAACATGATAAACCTGTGCTGAAAGGCGCTTATGTTCAGGAATCTGTTTATGTTGGGGAAAATCAGCTTGAAGCTCTTATCTCTGTTAAAACTAAAAACGAACTGATAGGCGATGTGATTATGTTATTGCAGTCACCTGCGAAACGTGTCATCGGAGCCCTCCAATCAGGTGGAACAAAAATTCATGGTGTTCTTGAAACACTGTCAAAAAGAGAAGAATAGTAAATATAATTAAATTAAAAATTGATAAAAATGGCAGATCTTAAGAAATTTGCAGAAGAACTGGTTAACTTATCTGTAAAAGAAGTAAACGAACTGGCTAAAATACTCAAAGATGAGTATGGAATTGAACCAGCTGCAGCAGCAGTTGCTTTTGCCGGACCAGCCTCTGGTAGCGATGCACCCGTTGTAGAAGAGAAATCAACATTCGATGTTATTCTTAAAGCAGCAGGTGGTCAGAAATTACAGATTGTTAAACTTGTTAAAGACATTACCGGTCTTGGACTGAAAGAAGCTAAAGCATTAGTTGATTCTGCTCCGGCTCCGGTTAAAGAAGGTGTCTCTAAGGAAGAAGCAGAAGCTGTTAAAGGTCAATTAGTAGAAGCAGGAGCTGAAGTTGAACTTAAATAAGTTATACCTAGTATCTGGGTTATAGGTTTGGTCCCGCGTTGCGCGGGACTAAGCCTTTTTGTTCTTTAAATAATAAGTTCACTTAATCTTTTAATAAATGTCTTCAAAAAATACCGAAAGAATAAGTTTTGCATCCAGAAAAAAACTTCTCGAATACCCTGATTTTCTGGATATTCAGTTGAAATCATTCAGCGAATTCTTTCAACTTGGAACTACTCCCGAAAACAGGAAAAGAGAGGGTCTTTTCAAAGTCTTTACTGAGAATTTCCCCATAACAGATACAAGGAACAATTTCGTACTTGAATTTCTGGATTATTATATCGACCCTCCGCGTTATACTATTGAGGAATGTATAGAGCGCGGACTCACATTCAGTATTCCCCTTAAAGCAAAATTAAAACTTTATTGTACCGATCCGGAACATGAGGATTTCGATACAGTTATTCAGGATGTCTATCTTGGTACTGTGCCGTATATGACAGAACGAGCTACGTTCGTTATTAACGGAGCAGAACGAGTTGTCGTTTCTCAGTTACACAGATCCCCGGGCGTTTTCTTTGGCCAGAGCATTCATGCTAATGGTACCAAACTCTATTCAGCTAGAATTATTCCTTTCAAAGGCTCCTGGATAGAATTTGCAACAGACATCAATAATGTGATGTACGCTTATATCGACAGAAAGAAAAAACTGCCGGTAACTACTCTCCTCAGAGCAATCGGATTCGAAAGCGATAAGGAGATACTCGAGATTTTTAACCTCGCTGAAGAACATAAAGTATCTAAAACAAATATCAAGAAACTTGTCGGACGTAAACTGGCTGCCAGGGTACTGAAGACCTGGGTCGAAGATTTTGTTGATGAGGATACAGGTGAGGTAGTTTCAATTGAAAGAAATGAGGTAATCCTCGACAGGGAAACAGTTATTGAATCGGAACATGTCGACATGATTGTCGATTCAGGCGCAAAAGCGATTCTTTTGCACAAAGACGATTCAACTCTGTCTGATTACGCCATAATATATAACACCCTTCAAAAAGATCCCTGCAACTCTGAAAAAGAGGCAGTTATCTATATTTATCGCCAGCTTCGTAACGCTGAGCCACCTGATGAAGCAACAGCTCGTGATGTTATCGACAAACTGTTCTTCTCAGATAAGAGATATGACCTGGGAGAAGTAGGAAGGTACAGAATAAACAAAAAACTGGGACTTAACACAGAAATGAGTGTTAAGATTCTTACCAGAGAAGATATCATTAAAATTATCGGATATCTTATTGAACTTATTAACTCCAAGACAGATATTGATGATATCGATCACCTGAGTAACCGTAGAGTACGTACAGTTGGCGAACAATTATACGCACAGTTTGGTGTTGGACTTGCCCGTATGGCACGTACAATCCGTGAAAGAATGAACGTAAGAGATAACGAGGTGTTTACACCTGTTGATCTTATCAATTCAAAGACTCTTTCTTCGGTTATAAACTCGTTCTTTGGAACAAACCAGTTGTCGCAGTTTATGGATCAGACCAACCCTCTGGCGGAAATGACTCACAAGCGTCGTTTGTCAGCTCTGGGTCCTGGCGGTCTTTCGCGCGAGAGAGCAGGTTTTGAGGTAAGGGACGTTCATTATACTCACTACGGAAGGCTTTGCCCTATTGAAACACCTGAAGGACCAAACATCGGTCTTATATCATCCCTGTGCGTATATGCAAAAATTAACACACTTGGATTTATTGAAACACCTTACCTGAAAGTAAAGGATTCACAGGTTGATTTGAGCGAAGAAGGAATTGTATGGCTGAGTGCTGAAGAAGAAGAAGAAAAAATGATCGCTCAGGCAAATGCCACTCTTTTACCAGACGGACATTTTGAGAATGCAAGAGCAAAATGCAGATATGAAGCCGATTATCCTTTCGAGGAAGTATCTAAAGTCGACCTCATGGACGTTGCTCCGAATCAGATCGCTTCAATTGCAGCTTCACTTATTCCTTTCCTTGAACACGACGATGCCAACAGAGCACTCATGGGTTCTAACATGATGCGCCAGGCTGTGCCACTTATTAACCCTGAGGCACCAATAGTTGGTACCGGACTGGAAGGACAGGTTATCAGAGACAGCCGTATCCTTTATATGGCTGAGGGCGATGGCGTAGTTGAATTTGTCGATTCTAATGAAATTGTTATTCGCTATACCCGTACCGACGAAGAGAAATTTGTGACTTTTGATGACGACATCAAACGTTATACTCTTCCGAAATACAGAAAAACAAACCAGAACACCTGCATAAACCTGATCCCTGTTGTACGTAAGGGAGAAAAGGTGGTTAAAGGACAGGTTCTTACTGAGGGCTATGGAACAAAGCATGGGGAACTGGCTTTGGGAAGAAACCTGAAGGTTGCTTTCATGCCATGGAAAGGTTACAACTTCGAGGATGCAATAGTTATTTCTGAAAAAGTTGTTCAGGAAGACTACTTCACATCAGTTCATATTGATGAATATCAGCTTGAAGTACGTGATACCAAGAGAGGCCTCGAGGAACTTACATCAGATATTCCAAACGTAAGTGAGGAAGCTACAAAGAATCTTGATGAAAATGGCTTGATCAGAATTGGAGCACATATCAGACCGGGAGATATTCTTATTGGAAAGATCACTCCTAAAGGTGAATCAGATCCTTCTCCGGAAGAAAAACTTCTGCGTGCAATATTTGGTGACAAAGCAGGTGATGTAAAAGATGCTTCACTTAAGGCTGGTCCTTCACTTGAAGGTGTTGTTATTGATAAGAAACTATTTACCAGAGCTATAAAAGACAGAAAAGCCAAGGCTGTTGAAAAGCCTTTACTCGACAAGATTGAAACTGAATTCAACAGAAGTGTTGATGAACTGAAGACTCGACTTGTTGATAAGCTTTTTATTCTGGTTAATGGCAAAACATCTCAGGGTGTTAAGGATTATCTTAACGTCGATGTTATTCCAAAAGGCAGTAAGTTTACCTTGAAACAACTCCAGGAAGTCGATTTTCTTAATGCTAATCCAAATAAGTGGACTACCGACAAAAAGAAAAACGACAGTATTAAACTTCTTCTTCACAATTATGTTATTAAGTACAAAGAGATAGATGGAGTTTATAAACGCAGGAAATACAATATAACTATCGGCGATGAACTGCCAGCAGGTATTGTACGTCTTGCTAAAGTATATATTGCTAAAAAGCGTAAAGTAAAGGTTGGTGATAAGATGGCAGGTCGTCATGGGAACAAGGGTATCGTAGCAAGAATAGTTCGTGCTGAAGATATGCCTTTCCTTGAAGATGGAACTCCGGTAGACATAGTGCTAAACCCACTTGGTGTGCCTTCGAGGATGAACCTTGGACAGATTTACGAAACTGTACTTGGATGGGCCGGGAAAAAACTGGGACTTACTTTCGCAACACCGATTTTTGACGGAGCTACAATTAGTCAGATAAATGAATACACTGCGCAGGCTGAGCTTCCTAAATTTGGGAAAACATACCTGTACGACGGTGGTACTGGCGAAAGGTTTGACCAGCCTGCAACCGTAGGCGTAATATATATGCTGAAACTCGGACACATGGTAGACGATAAAATGCATGCCCGTTCTATCGGTCCTTACTCACTCATAACACAACAGCCATTAGGCGGTAAGGCTCAGTTCGGAGGTCAGCGTTTTGGTGAAATGGAAGTCTGGGCGCTCGAAGCTTTTGGTGCAGCTCACATTCTTCAGGAAATACTTACAATTAAATCTGATGATGTTGTTGGCCGTGCCAAAGCATATGAGGCTATTGTGAAAGGGGAACCAATGCCATTACCAGGTATCCCCGAATCTCTAAACGTTCTTTTGCATGAACTGAGAGGTCTTGGACTGAGCGTAATACTTGATTAGTATTTTTCGCGAGGTTTTGAATTTTAGTTTTAGATTAAAAAAATATTCAGTATATGTCATTCAGAAGAGACAACAAAACGAAGACCAGTTACTCGAAGATATCAATAGGTCTTGCTTCACCTGAAGAGATACTTGATCGTTCAAGTGGAGAAGTACTTAAGCCTGAAACAATTAATTACCGTACATACAAGCCTGAGCGGGATGGATTATTCTGCGAAAGGATCTTTGGCCCGGTAAAAGACTATGAGTGCCATTGCGGGAAATATAAAAGGATTCGTTACAAAGGAATCGTTTGCGACCGTTGCGGTGTGGAAGTTACAGAGAAAAAGGTTCGCCGTGAGAGGATGGGACATATTTCACTGGTTGTCCCCGTAGCGCATATATGGTACTTCCGCTCATTACCTAATAAAATTGGATATCTTCTCGGACTTCCAACAAAGAAACTCGATTCAATAATTTACTACGAAAGATACGTTGTTATCAATCCAGGTATCAAGGCAGTCGATGGAGTAAAGTATCTTGATTTCCTTACAGAAGAAGAATACCTCGAGATTACCGAAACTCTTCCAAAAGAGAACCAGTATCTTGAAGATAATCATCCGGATAAATTTGTTGCTGATATGGGCGCTGAAGCTCTGTATAAGCTTCTCAGCCGTATCGACCTTGATGAAATGTCGTACAACCTTCGTCACAGGGCAAATACCGAAACTTCTCAGCAGCGTAAAAATGAAGCGCTTAAACGTCTTCAGGTTGTTGAGGCTTTCAGAGATTCAAAACATGTTAATAAACCCGAGTGGATGATAATTAAGGTGGTACCAGTTATCCCACCTGAACTAAGACCTCTTGTTCCTCTCGATGGCGGGCGATTCGCCACAAGCGACCTGAATGATCTTTACAGAAGGGTCATTATCAGAAACAACCGTCTGAAAAGACTTATTGAGATTAAAGCACCGGAAGTAATTTTGCGTAATGAAAAACGTATGCTTCAGGAGGCAGTTGATTCGTTATTTGATAACTCCAGGAAAGCAAATGCTGTTAAAACAGATGCTAACCGTCCTCTGAAATCGCTAAGCGATAGTTTGAAAGGAAAACAGGGAAGATTCCGTCAGAACTTACTTGGAAAAAGAGTTGACTATTCGGCTCGTTCAGTTATCGTTGTCGGACCGGAGCTTGCGCTGCACGAATGCGGTTTGCCAAAAGATATGGCTGCGGAACTTTATAAACCATTCATAATCCGGAAACTTATAGAACGCGGAATAGTAAAAACTGTTAAATCAGCCAAGAAAATTGTCGACAGAAAAGACCCGGTTGTATGGGATATTCTGGAAAACGTATTGAAAGGGCATCCTGTTCTTTTAAACCGAGCACCGACACTTCACAGACTTGGAATTCAGGCCTTCCAGCCAAAACTTATTGAAGGAAAAGCTATTCAGCTGCACCCTCTGGTTTGTACCGCTTTCAACGCTGACTTTGATGGTGACCAGATGGCTGTCCACTTGCCTTTAGGTAATGGCGCAGTGCTTGAGGCTCAAATGCTTATGCTGGCGTCTCATAACATTCTTAACCCTGCTAACGGCGCTCCGATCACAGTTCCTTCTCAGGACATGGTTCTTGGACTTTATTATATTACCAAAGGAAGAAAGAGTTCTGAAACAGAGAAAGTAAGAGGTGAAGGCCTTACATTCTATTCTCCTGAGGAGGTTAATATAGCTTATAATGAAAACAAAATAGATCTTCATGCCTATATCAAGGTTAAAGTAAACGACAGGAAAGACGGTCAGTTTATTAACCATTTGATGGAGACAACAGTTGGTCGGGTTATCTTCAACCAGTTTGTTCCTGTTGAAGTTGGTTACATAAATGAATTGCTTACCAAAAAATCTCTGCGTGATATTATCGGCCGTGTTTTAAAACTAGCCGGTACTGCTAAAACAGCTGATTTCCTCGATGCAATTAAAAACCTCGGTTTCTATTCTGCATTTAAAGGTGGTTTGTCATTTAACCTCGATGATGTAATTATTCCTGAAGAGAAGACAGTATTCGTTAAAGAAGGATATGAGCAGGTAGAAGAGGTTTTGAGTAACTATAGCATGGGATTCATTACCAATAATGAGCGTTATAACCAGATTATTGATATCTGGACACATGTGAATGCCAGACTTACACAGACGCTGATGAAACAGCTGTCGACCGACAAACAGGGATTTAACTCTGTTTATATGATGCTAGATTCAGGTGCGAGGGGTTCGAAAGAGCAGATACGTCAGCTCTCAGGTATGAGGGGTCTTATGGCTAAACCTCAGAAATCAGGTTCTACAGGTTCTGAAATTATTGAAAACCCGATCCTCTCTAACTTTAAAGAAGGATTGTCAGTTCTTGAGTATTTCATTTCTACTCACGGAGCTCGTAAAGGTCTTGCTGATACCGCGTTAAAAACAGCAGATGCAGGTTACCTTACACGTCGTCTTGTTGACGTTTCTCAGGATGTTATCATAAATGAGGAAGATTGCGGCACCCTCAGGGGACTTATCGCAACAGCTATCAAAAAACATGAGGAAGTTGTAGAATCGTTATACGAAAGAGTTCTTGGTCGTACAACTGTTCATAATGTATACCACCCTTTAACAGGTGAACTTATAGTTGAATCAGGACAGGAGCTTACAGAAGAACTTGCCAGAAAAATTGAAGATTCTCCTATTGAACAGGTTGAAATTCGTTCAGTACTTACCTGCGAATCCAAAAAAGGTGTATGTGCAAAATGTTATGGCCGTAACCTTGCTAACGGATTGATGGTTCAGAAGGGGGAAGCAGTGGGCGTTATTGCAGCTCAGAGTATTGGTGAGCCCGGAACGCAGCTGACACTTCGTACATTCCACGTTGGAGGTACCGCATCGAACATTACCACAGAATCGCGTCTCGTTGCCCGTTATGGTGGTATTGCTGAAATTGAAGAGATCAGAACTGTTCCTAAAAAAGATGTTGAAAAAGGTGAAATTGATATAGTGATTGGGCGTTTGGCTGAATTAAGAATTGTAGACAAGAAAACAGGTATTGCCCTTACAACACATACAATACCTTATGGTTCAAAGCTTTATATCAAGCCAGGACAGGAGATTGAAAAAGGTAAGTTAATATGCGAATGGGATCCGTTTAACGCCGTTATCATTTCCGAAATGGCAGGAAAAATTGGATATGATTTTCTTATTGAAGGTGTGACTTTCCGCGAAGAATCGGATGAGCAGACCGGATTTAAAGAAAAAGTTGTTATCGACAGCAGGGATAAGACAAAAAACCCCGGCATAAAAATCCTTAATCCGAAGGGAGAGGAACTAAGGCTATATAACCTCCCTGTTGGAGCTCACCTTGTAGTTGAAACAGGTAAGATGGTTGAAGCAGGAGAAGTTCTTGCAAAGATTCCTCGCGCTATTGGAAAATCGGGTGATATAACCGGTGGTCTTCCACGTGTTACAGAGCTTTTTGAGGCTCGTAACCCTTCGAATCCTGCGGTAGTATCTGAGATTGATGGTGAAGTTACATTCGGAAAAATAAAAAGAGGTAACAGAGAAATCTCCATCAAGTCGAAAGCTGATGAGACAAAAAAATACCTCGTTCCGCTTTCAAAACAGATTCTGGTTCAGGAAAATGACTATGTAAAGGCTGGCATTCCGCTTTCTGATGGTGCAATTACACCATCTGATATTCTGGCAATTAAAGGCCCTACAAAAGTACAGGAATATATCGTAAATGAAATCCAGGAAGTGTACCGGTTACAGGGTGTTAAGATTAACGACAAACATTTTGAGATCATTGTACGTCAGATGATGCGTAAAGTAGAGATTGTCGATCCGGGAGATACAAAATTCCTTGAACGTCAGGTTGTTGATAAACTTGAGTTTATGGATGAGAACGACTGGATCTATGGCAAGAAAGTAATTATAGACGGTGGTGATTCTCAGACTCTAAGACCTGGTATGATAATCTCGTCAAGAAAATTACGTGACGACAACTCAGTACTCAAACGCCGCGACCTGAAGGTTGTTGAAGCAAGGGATGCAATTCCTGCTACTTCTAGCCAGGTTCTGCAGGGTATTACCAGAGCCTCACTTCAGACTAAGAGTTTCTTCTCAGCTGCTTCTTTCCAGGAGACAACAAAAGTACTTAACGAAGCTGCCATTTTAGGGAAAATAGACAGACTTGAAGGACTGAAGGAAAACGTTATCGTTGGGCATTTGATACCTGCAGGAACCGGACAGCGTCAGTACAACGGTATTATTGTAGGTTCACTAGATGAGTACGAAAGTCTTGTTGGAACTCAGCCAGAAACTGTACAGGAAACAGAAAAATAGAATTAATTAATTAAGTCTATGACAGATCCCAAGAATTCAAATCAGATTAGTATTGAACTGAATGAAGAAATAGCTCAGGGTACATATTCTAACCTTGCAGTTATTACTCATTCAGCTTCTGAATTCGTTATCGACTTTGTAAGGATAATGCCAGGAATTCCAAAGGCACAGGTTAAATCGAGGATAATACTTACTCCCGAGCATGCAAAAAGACTTGTTGCAGCTTTACAGGATAATATTGACAAGTATGAATCTGTTCATGGTGTAATTAAAGAAGTTAAGGGAACGGGACCTGCAATTCCATTAAGTTTTGGAGGTCCTACTGCCCAAGCTTGAAATTTTAATTGATATTGACCGTTATTAGTTCAATAACTAATTACAAAAAACCTAAATGAGAGTTCATTTAATCAGAAAAATTCTTGTTGTACTTATAATTATTGCTCCTGTATTATCATATTCAGGTTGCAAAAAACAACCAAAATGTGGGTGCACGGGTGATGTTTTGTATTCTCTTACTTTGGAGCCAGCAACAGTTACTTTTAATGCAACGGGAACAAATATTCAGTTCTCCACAGTAGTTGACCCCTACTCAATATACTATTTCTGTAATCCCAGTGAGATGTTCCCAAAATTCACCAATTATAAATCCGGGGATATTCTGCAGGTATCGGGTCAGGTGTTCTGGGAGTGTAATTATCTATACCAATCGAGCAATTCTTCCTACCAAACCTCAATATACAAGGTGTATAACATAATGGTTACTGATGTAACTGTAAATCTTTACGGGAAAAAATAGTTTCATAAAATTTAATGAGGCGTTTGCTCAACATATCTTTCGCTGGAGCAGGAAATGTGGCTGAGGCCTTATGTAAGATAATGTATGAATCAGGTCATAGAATAGATCTGATAGTCTCTAAAACAGAAAATACTGGTAGTCTGCTTGCACGCCAGTGCAATGCGTCCTGGTCAAATGAGTTCAGATTTCCCGATTCTACCAATTTAATTATTGTTGCTGTACCAGATAAGCAAATAGAGGTAGTTCTTAATACTATAACCTGTAATGAGGAAACGCTTGTCGTCCATACTGCAGGGAGTGTGGGATTGGATGTATTCCCTGACAGGATTAAACACAGAGGGGTATTCTATCCACTGCAAACATTCTCGAAGAACCGTAAAATTTCATTTATTGATCTGCCTGTTTTTATAGAATCACCGGATGTTAATTCCACCGGATTGTTAACAAACCTCGCAGAATCTATCGGGGGTAAAGTTTTTTTTGCAGATTCGAGCCAGCGACAAAAATTGCATCTTGCTGCTGTCTTTGTTAATAACTTTTCAAATCACATGTTTACCATAGGAAAGAAGCTGGCATTAGATAGTGGTTTTGATTTTGCGATACTAGAACCACTTGTAAATGAGACTCTTGCAAAAGTACTGGAACGAGGTCCGGAGGATTCTCAAACTGGGCCTGCCGTAAGAAATGATCAGAACACAATCGATAGACATCTGAAATTGCTTTCTTTCTCACCTGAATTGCAGCAAATTTATAGCGAAATTAGCAGGTCGATAATAGAGCATACACGGCGCACGACGCAAGGCTCAGAGTAAAAAAGCTTCGATAAGGGAGTGCAGGATTGCTTCGCTGCGCTCGCAATGACGGTACAACTATTATGATTGACACAAAATATTCGACTAACCAGCAACTAGCAACAATGAATTAACATGGCTAATTTTAAAGAAGATCTCGTTAGGGTAAAAGCATTTATTTTTGATATTGATGGGGTTTTGTCGCAGCAAACGATCAGTCTTAATGTTTTTGGTATCCCTAACAGAACCGTAAATGTTCGCGATGGGTATGCTTTGCAGCTTGCTGTTAAAAAAGGGTATCATATTGGCATTATCTCTGGTTGCAACTCGAAGGAATATCTGAAACGGCTTAAGTTGCTGGGGATTAACGATATTTATCTTAATAGCCGGGGTAAGCTGGATCATTTTAATATGTTTCTAAAAAAGCATAACCTTGACAAATCCGATGTATTGTACATGGGCGACGATATTCCTGATTTTACAGTGATGAAAGAAGCCGGTGTTGCAGTATGCCCTTCTGACGCGGACAGCGAAATAAAGCAGGTTGCTGCTTTTATTTCCGATAAAAAAGGAGGAGAAGGTTGTGTTCGTGACGTTATTGAGCAGGTATTGAGATTACATAATAATTGGATGGATTCTGATGCATTTAAATGGTGAAAAATATGAAAGCATTTTTTAATCTTATTAGATGGCCAAACCTTCTGATTGTTATTCTCACAATGGTATTGATGAGGTATGCTGTTATTGGCTCTATCATAAGCAAATTAAAGGTCATTCTCATTAATCAGGGCACTGGTGAAGCTGCACCAATGATGCTTCAATTTCCCTTGTTCAACTTTGTCTTGCTGGTTTTAGCTACTGTCCTGATTACAGCAGGGGGCTATGTGATAAATGATTACTTCGATATAAAAGCAGATCTTATAAACAAGGGAAAAGTTATTGTTGGAACAAAAATACCCAGACGCAAGGCTATGATGTGGCACAATATTTTTAATCTGTTGGGAGTGTCTCTTGGATTTTATATTTCATGGAAATCAGGAAATATATGGATGGGAACTATCTTCCTGGTTGTTTCAGGGTTACTATATTTTTACTCTGCCAGCTATAAGAAACAGTTCTTAATCGGAAATATTGTTGTTGCTATTCTTACTGCAATGGTTCCTCTGCTTGTTGTCGTATATGAGTGGCCTGCACTATTTAAATTCTATTCTGTTAATGCAACTAAGCTCCCGGATATAAATTTCATTATGTATTGGATAGGTGGATTCTCGCTTTTCGCATTCATTACTACACTTACCAGGGAGATAATTAAAGACATTGAAGACTTCGAGGGCGATATTGCATTTGGAAGAAATACTGTCCCTGTAGTAATTGGAGTACTTTCTGCCAGGATAGTTTCGGTGTGCATGGTAATTGTGACAATTGCATTACTTTTTTGTACGTGGTATTTTTTCATAAACGACATTATAACACTTGTCTATATGTCTGTTGCGATTGTTTTACCCTTGTTACTGGTTATCTATAAGGTAATCAGGAGCAGCGATAAAATTCAGATCCATAAGGCGAGCCGTATTATGAAAATTGCCATGTTAACCGGAATCCTGTATTCTGTTGTTGTGAAAGTAATCCTAACCTGGAATCTTTTATGACGATGCCAATAGATTTCCTGAGTAATTATAGGATTATACTGGCATCCCGTTCCCCGCGCCGTCAGGAACTTCTGAAGGAGATGGGAATAAAGTTTGATATTCTTGTTAAGGAGTATAACGAAACATATCCGGAGGGGTTAGAAGGTGAGGAGATAGCAAGATTTATTGCACATGGGAAGGCCATGACTTTTA
The DNA here is from genome assembly GCA_963809855.1 of uncultured Bacteroidales bacterium. Lineage (GTDB taxonomy): Bacteria > Bacteroidota > Bacteroidia > Bacteroidales > VadinHA17 > LD21. Next base: position 401,875 of record CAWELF010000001.1, read on the forward strand.
AAGATTTTTTGGCAGACAATGAGATTGTAATTACAGCCGATACTATAGTCTGGTGCAATAATAAAGTTCTGGGAAAACCTGCTGATCGTGAAGATGCAATAGCTATTCTAAAAGAGATTTCAGCTAATACGCATGATGTTATTACTGCTGTCACACTTCTTTCAGTTAGGAACGAAGTGACATTCTCCGAATCGACCAAGGTTACTTTTGAACAACTTTCTGAAGAAGAAATATGCTATTATGTCGATAAGTATAAACCATACGATAAAGCCGGCGCCTATGGCATACAGGAATGGATAGGCATAATAGGTTGCAGCAATCTACAAGGGTCATACTTCAATGTAGTCGGACTCCCTGTCCAGCGGCTTTACAAAGAGCTAATACACTTTGCTTCAGCCAATCATTTTAATCCTTGATACAACGTACAGCATTTCCAAGGGTGTTCTGAAACGGTTGGGATGTTACAAGCTGACCACCATAGTAATACAAGTATGCTCCATAACTGGATGATCCATTTACGTAAAAAGTAGAACTCCAAATATAATTGTAGACGCCAAGCTGTGTGAAAGTACCACTATTAGAGCGGTAACCACTTCCAAGTGCAGTAAAACCTGATTCATTTGTAGCAGAAGGATCAGCATTAGCCCAATGAGCAGTACCTGGTTCTTTCATCTTCCCGCCTGCCACACTTGACCCTCCAAGAGTTGTTGCCAGCGTGGTCCATTCAGCATCTGTAGGCACATGCCAGCTTGTCGGGCACAACCCGCGGCTGTCAGTAGTGGCGTACCAGTTATATAATGCTCCGTATATGGGTTTGTTGGCAGCATCGTTGCTATACCAGGAATAAGCGCCGTATGTGAGTGAACTCCATGCTGTAGGATCTGTAATATTGGTTATTAAATTCCCATCCCGGTATTTAGTTGTTCTAAGATTCTCACGCATCCATACCTGTGTGCCGATCCCAACAGTATAGTAAGTGTTTCCGTCAGCATCAGCAACTGTCCCCAGGGCTGTTTTAAATACTATTTCATTTCCATATCCAGTTCCGGCAATAGTGGTGGTGTAGGCACGCATATAGTAAGTAGTATTTGCTGCGAGAGATGTTAAATTACTTGTAAAAACTCCGGCAGTTACAACATCATTTGTTTTTGAATTACTTATAGTAGGCGCTGTTACTGTGTTCCAGCAAACTCCGCTTGCTAAAATAGGAGCACCTCCGGATGAGGTTATCGTCCCGCCAGATACAGCAGTATTTATAAGGATTGAGGACAGGCTGGTTGTCGTTACAGTCGCAATTACCGGGGGGCTGGTAGTAAATGACACATTCAACCCATAAGCTGTCCCAACTGAATTAGTTGCATAAGCTCTTACATAGTAAGTTGTACTGCCATTCAGTCCGGTCAGATAACTATAGAAAGTACCAGATGAAGTAGTACCGGCAATTTTAGTACTCAGGGCAATAGTAGGATTTGTAGTTGTACTCCAGCAAACGCCACTCTCGGTGACTGTAGCGTTACCATCAGATGTGATATTACCACCAGATGTTGCGGTCATGGCCGTTATTGAGGTAATTGGGGAAGTGGTCAATACTGCAATGGTTGGTGTGGTAAATGCAACATCTCCACCATATGCGGTACCAAATGAATTTGTCGCATAGGCCCTAACGTGGTAAGTTGTGCCTGTTGTTAAACCTGTTATATTACTTGTAAAAGTGCCAGAACCCGGTCCTTCAGTTGTCTTACTATCAGTTATCTGTGGGTTAAGAGTGGAGCCCCAGCATACTCCACGTTGTGTGATAGCACTACCACCATCAGAAGATATAGTTCCTCCACTTACAGCACTTATTCCAACATTTGCTGTAATTGCAGTTGTATTTATTGTCGCAAGTACGATAGGAAGGGTAGTAAAAGTCTGGTCTGCGCCATAACCATAGCCGGTAGAATTCTTGGCATAAGCCCTAACATGATAAACAGTAGCCCCGGTTAAACCTGTAATATTACCTGTAAAGCTTCCAGCACCACCTGAGGCATCTGTGGCCTTGGTGGTTGTAGGCATTGATGGATTGGCAGAAGTGCCCCAGCATATACCTCTTTCTGTTACTGTAGCCCCGCCATCTGACGTAATATTCCCACCGCTTGCTGCAGAATTTGGAGTAATAGCAGTTACTGTGGTTGTTGAGAGCGTGGGGACTATCGCAGTAGCCAGAGTTGTAAATGTTACGTCTGCACCATATGACGTGCCAACAGAATTTGTAGCAAACGCCCTGAGATGATATGTTGTGTTTAGATTTAGGTAATAGTTCAAGTCACAGGTAAATACACCTGTCCCAGCTCCATTGTTAATTTTTGTATTAGCAATTGTCGGATTAGCTGTTGAGGCCCAGCATACCCCTCGTGCGGTTACTGTTGCTCCTCCGTCTGATATTACATTGCCACCTGCCAATGCAGAATACATCAGTATATTAGTAACAGTAGCTGTAGTTATAATAGGAGCAGTGGCAACCGTATTAGTTGTGAAAGTCACATCAGCGCCATATCCTGTCCCTGCTGTAGTAGTTGCGAAAGCACGAACATGGTATGTCTGTCCGGCAGCCAAACCGGTAATATTGCTTGAGAAGATACCCGAACCTGTGCCATCGCTGGTTTTTGTGCCAAGCGAAATATCCGGATTAGCAGCTGTGTTCCAGCATACACCTCTGCTGGTAACATTGGCACCTCCGTCAAATGTTATATTCCCGCCTCCTACAGCCGTAGTCATAGCAATCCCGGATGCAGCAACTGTTGTAAGTGTTGGTAATACAGCTACTGTTAATGTTGTAAATGTTATATCATTACCATAGCCGGTACCAACCACGTTTGTTGCATAAGCTCTGGCATGGTAAGTTGTTCCGGCAGTAAGTGGAGTCATTTTGTTTGAAAATGTTCCAACTGTTGTGCTGTCCTCTGCAGTTTTTGTTGTTAATGCAATTGTAGGATTGACAGAAGCGCCCCAGACCACTCCGCGTGTTATAACAGGATCTCCTCCATTGGAAGAAATAGTACCGCCACCATATGCATTGGTCAAACCTATGGCAGATGCCGCAGATGTTGTTAAAATAGGTGCGGTATGCACTGGCAATGTAGTAAAAGTAATAACGTTATCAGAATAAGTAGTTCCTTTTGAGGTAGTTGCATACGCTCTGACATAATATGTTGTACCTCCGGTTAGTCCGGTAAGATTGCTGGTAAAGTCTGTTGCTCCGGCACCGTCAGATGTTTTGCTGTTCGAAATAGTAGGGTTGGTAGCTGTATTCCAGCATACTCCTTTAGCTGTTACAACCAATCCGGGGTCACTTGTCATTTTCCCCCCTGATGTAGCCGTTGTAATCGTTACCACGGTTGCATCGTTAGTGGTGAGTTTTAAAGTTGGATTATAAGCTATACCATTTGGATCTTTCGGATTGTTTCTCAGCAGATCATATTTATCGCAGGAAAACAAAATACACAAGAGGAAAAGGGTGGCGACTATCTTGTAATTCTTCATAATAATGTCATTTTTACTGGCGTATGATTCTTACGGGAGTTTGGAAATTGCCTTTAATTAAAATTTCTTTGAATATCCTAGTTGCAAGCTATTGTTTACATAGTTCAGTCTTAGTCCATCTGTACTAAAGGAGCTGTAATACGACCTGGCAACTTTCTTATTATGAAAGCCCTTAAATGTAACCCAGATAATATCCAGTGCCCAAATCCCTGCACCTATCCGGGTAGTCATATAATAAGTATGTTGTGCCCCGTTGGCTTTTGCAAAAAGATCATCCATTTCGGCAGGATTAGTGCTTGCATTGTAATCTGCATAATATTTGTTGGCCTGAGACTTTTGCATTACCCCATAAGCTATTAGTCCGATACTGCTAATCGTAGTTAAAACCGACCGGGCCTTATTCTTGTCGACGAAATAACCTCCCATTCCAGGGATCAATACAGACAGGAAAGCATTACCCGGGCCACTGTAAAGAACTCTGGCTGCCGTAATATTTACTGTAGCTTTAAGATTACCAGAGAGTACCGCCTGGTCGGCTACAACATCCCAAAGTATGGCTTTGGCTCCATCGCTGAATATTTTTTTTCCGACATCCCCGGTCATGGTCCTCGGAATTATCGACTCATTGTTTTCTGTTATAAACTTCAATTCGATAGTCACCTCTTCTTTTGGTGCAAGACCTGTAATATTGTAATTAACAACAATATACCTGTCTTCAAGGTGAAAATCAACATCAGTGATCCTGGCTTTAGTCTGACAGACAGCCGGTTGACTAAACAGAATAAATGAAATAATGAGGATAATTGAAGATCTCATGTGTTAGTTAGTTTTAAAATATCCTTAGAAGAGAAAATTATTTAACCTTGAAATAGAAATTTCCTTTAAGTGATGTCATCTCCCATGGCGTCTGGGTCTTATTGGATTTCTTCTCTACAGCGCCACGTACATTCTGAAAAAATTCTAAGAGTGATAGTCCTGGAACCTTCATGTACTGCAGGAAAGCCTCGGTGTATAATCCGTTTTTTCCACTGCCGTCAGAGGCTGTCTTTCCGGGCGATGTTGCATAGGCAACAATAGAGCCGGAAGGTGCATTCATAAATGCCAGACCACTCTGTTGTCCTGCACTTCTGCTGCTACCCCATGAACGTGCGAATGGATTGTCACGGCAGGCATCCAGTACTACAATATTTGTAACACTGCCGGCAGCCTCCATTTTTCCAAGTACCCTGCCAGCATCCAGACAGTCGTATTCGACGTCCTGTTCAACCTTAAGACTTGCATCAACAGGAATCAGGTAGTTATTCCCTTTTACCTGCATTCCATGACCAGCATAATAGAATAAACCAACAGTGTATCCCTTTAACTTATCGCCAAAATCGTCCATAGCTTTTCTCATCGTCTTTGCATCTGAATTCAGATATAACATCACTGTAAAGCCCACTTCTTTAAGAGCTGTTGCTATCGCTTTTGCATCATTTGTTGGATTTTGTAAAGTATTACCATTCAGATAGTTACCATTGCCAATAACAAGTGCAAGTCTCTTTTCGGTATATGACTGGTCAATCTTCTGTACATAGTAGTTTATTGTCCTTACTTCAGATGTTGTGGCTCCCTTTGCTGTTGTAGCCTCAATCCTTATTTCATTGTCGCCTTCGTTCAGGGCAATCTTTCTCGAAATTCTGAATTCTTCCGGATTCTCGGTTGCAATTACATCGAACGCTTTGCTGTCTTCAGGAACCTGATCGTTGATATATATTTTCAGACCCGTAATATTTGATTTTGTTTTCACAATACCACTTACATCAACAACTGCAAATTCAGTTTTTTCAATGTTAGCAGCTGGTGTAATCCATGTAAATTCAGGTGCAATTGTTAATTCTTTTGTTGGGATATTTACATGAGCAAGCTTTACACTATCGCTTTTTGTATCGCTGATAAGTATATTAAATATAGCCAGACCGCTTTTTATCTTATCGTCAGCTGATAAGGGAATATTGACTAATACTGAATCTCCCGGATTAAGTGACTTTACACTCTGGTCCTTTGTAAAGGTTATCCCTGTTATACTGTCAGGTACACTTAGTTTTACATTGAGCTCCTGTAATAATATAGTGCCACTGTTCTTTAAATAGAACCTAATAGCTCCTGTTTCTTTTGCATCAAGCAGCTGATTCATGTTTAGATCGGTAAACCCAAGATTGTTAATCTGAAATGACGGGAAAAGCTGTGCAATCTTTTTTTCATTCAGATTGACAACTACCATCTTGAATTTGCTTTCACCTGCCTGGGAATAGACAATGTTGCAAAACAGCAAGCATACAACCATTAAAGAAAGAAAGAGTCTTGTTTTCATAACTTCAGGTATTAACTATTTATTTATGTATAACATGTTTATTTAAATATAGATACGCCTATTTTCATTAGGTAATCTGCTGTCATTCTTTTTCTGATATCATTATCAGCTACAGAAAAGTTTAAGTTTAGCAAAAAATCCCCGTTCTAAAATTATCCATATATTGCGAAAGGTAAAATAAATTAGATATATAAATAAAAAAAACACACTAAAATTGATGAATCCTTACCAAATATTTGATGAAACATCTAATATTGAATACGATTTTAGGTAAGCACTTACATAATTAATTATAAATGATTTACCCACTTAATTGATCTTTAATAAAAATTTAATTTAATCTGAGAAAATGAAAATCAAGTTGCTGGCATTCTGCTTATTACTGACCATATTTTCCTCTTTTAAAATAAAAGCTGATGAAGGGATATGGATACCTCTTCTTATTGAGAAATACAATATAAAACTGATGCAGGAAAAGGGTTTCAAACTTACGGCTGAAGATATTTATAGTGTGAATAAAGCTTGCATGAAAGATGCAGTGGTTCAGTTCGGGGGTGGATGTACCGGAGAAATTATATCTTACGACGGACTACTTATAACGAATTACCATTGCGGATATGATCAGATTCAGAAACACTCTGCACTTGATCATGATTATCTTACAAAAGGGTTTTGGGCAATGTCGCGTTCTGAGGAATTGCCAAACCCCGGATTGTCAGTACTGTTTCTTATTAGGATGGAAGACGTAACTGATAAAGTGCTGAAAGGAGTTACCGACGAGATGAAAGAGGCTGACAGGAACAGGTTGATAGATGAAAATAGTTCAGCTATCGCAAAGAAGGCGATTGAAGGAACGGGCTACTCGGCAACTGTGCGACCTTTTTATATGGGCAATCAGTTTTTTCTCTTTGTTAACAAAACTTACAGAGATGTCCGACTGGTTGGTGCGCCGCCTTCTGCTATCGGAAAATTCGGGGGAGAAACAGATAACTGGATCTGGCCACGTCATACCGGCGACTTTTCCCTTTTCAGAATATATGCGGGTAAGGATAATAAACCTGCTGATTTTTCCAACGATAACGTACCTTTTAAACCAGATTATGCTTACCCTATATCAATAAAAGGGGTAAATGAAGGAGATTTTACCATGGTCTTCGGCTATCCCGGAACCACCTCCGAGTATGTCCCTTCCTATCATGTCGATATGGTGAGGAACTTCCTCAATCCCAGAATGATAAAAATCAGGACTAAAAAGATAGAAATTCTGGAAGCGGAAATGATCCGCGAGCCTCTCATCAGAATCCAGTATTCTGCCAAGAAATCTACTATAGCAAATTCATGGAAAAAATGGATCGGAGAGAGTCAGGGTTTAGATAAAATGGGCACAATTGAAAAAAAGAGAGAATTTGAAGACAGGTTGACATCATGGATTTCATCTGACAACGCGCGAAAACTTAAATACGGGAATATTCTTCCCAGATATAAGGAATTATATTCAGTGCTGAATGAATATAGAATTGTAACTAGTTTCACAAATGAAGTATTTGCTAATACTGGAGCTGAGACCTTTAGCCTGGCGCTTTCGTTAAAACCGTTGGCGGACCTTCTATCCGGAAAACCTGATGCCGACCAGGTAAAACTGCAGAAAACAAAACTTATTGAGGCTGGAAAAACCTTCTTCAGGAACTTTAATATAGATACAGATAAAAAATTATTTGTAGCAGTTATGAGCTTGTATGGTACTGAGCTTGATCTGAAATGGCAATCGTCGGAATATATTAAACTGAAGAACTCATGTGGCGGAAATTTTTCTTCAATTGTTGATAAGCTTTACGATAAATCGATTTTTTCTAATGAGGAAAAATTTACTGCTTTTGTATCAGGTTGTAATTCAGCAAGCCTTGCAAAGCTAAAGAAAGATCCTTTTTACTCGATGGTGATAAACGTAAATGAATTACTCGACACGAGTGTAAAACCTGAACTGATTCGTATAAATGAGGAAATTCAAACACTCAACAGAGTGTATATGACCTGCCAGATGGAATTTGACAAAGAAAGTGTTTTTTATCCCGACGCAAATTCAACATTACGGGTGACATATGGGAATGTGAAGGGATATTTTTCAAAAGATGCCGTATACTTTACCTATTACACAACTCTTAAAGGAATAATGGAAAAGGATAATCCGGGAATTTATGATTATGATGTTCCGGAAAAACTGAGGCAATTATACAAAAACAAGGACTATGGAAGATACACCCAGAATGGTGAGGTTCCTGTCTGTTTTGTTGCAAATAATCATACTTCAGGGGGCAATAGCGGGAGCCCGGTAATAAATGCCGATGGCCAGCTGATAGGAATAAACTTCGATAGGGCATGGGAAGGTGTGGCCAGCGATATGGCTTTTAACCCGGACCAGAGCCGTAATATTAGTCTTGACATACGTTACGTGCTCTTTATCGTAGACAAGTTTGCAGGAGCCGGCTATCTGCTGAAGGAGATGAAGATTGTGGAGTAATGCCCACGACCCCCTGGGTGTTGCCCCCAATCCCCCTAAAAGGGGGCAAGACAGTAGGGAATGGTGATAGAATCACTTATTATTATTTATTCATAACTTTCCGTTGAAATTGAAACAAATATGATCAAAATTGTTGCTGATGATAAGATCCCGTTTTTAAAAGGAGCACTCGATTCTTTTGCTGAAATGGTTTACTTGCCCGGAAAAGATATCACAAGCGACATAGTCAAAAACGCCGACGCACTGCTGATAAGAACCAGGACAAAGTGTACCGGGAATCTGCTAAAAGGATCCAGGGTGCGGTTCATTGGTACTGCAACAATAGGCTACGATCATATTGATACGCAGTATTGCGATATGAATGAGATAAAATGGACCAACGCGCCTGGTTGCAATTCATCATCAGTAGCGCAGTATATTGTTACATCTCTTTTAAAGATTTCTTCTGATTTCCATTTCGATCTGAAGAGCAAAACAATTGGAATAATAGGAGTTGGAAATGTAGGATCAAAGGTTGAAAAAGTAGCAAGAGCTTTTGGTATGAACGTTTTGTTGAACGATCCTCCCAGGGCCAGAATGGAAGGGGATAATAATTTTCATAGTCTCTCTACGATATTGCATCAGTCCGACATCATTACTGCTCACGTACCACTCAATATTGTAGGTGAGGATTGTACCTATCATATCTTTGCTGAGAGGAACTTCAAGAAAATGAATAAGGGTGCCTGGTTATTAAATACTTCCAGAGGTGAGATAGTTAAAACATCTTCTCTTAAAGCGGCATTAGTATCTGGCATATTTACAGGTGTTGTCCTTGATGTTTGGGAAAATGAGCCGGATATTGATTTGGAATTATTAGAAAAGGTTTATATCGCTACTCCTCATATTGCTGGTTACTCTTCTGATGGGAAGGCAAATGGAACATCAATGGTTGTAAACTCTTTATGCGAATATTTTAACCTGCCTTTAAAAAACTGGTACCCTTCAGATGTGCCTCCCCCTGTCTATCCAGAGATTTTAATTGAAGGGAAAGATAAATCGGACGAGGAGATAGTACGTGAGGCCGTTTTTCATTCTTACGATGTCTCTGAAGATGATATGAAACTCAGGCATTCTCCTGCCGATTTTGAGAGGCAGAGGGGTGACTATCCCTTGAGGAGGGAATTTCCATCTTACACTATTAATCTTAAAGGAGGGTCTGACCAAATAAGAGGCATCCTTAAAAGTATTGGATTCAGGATGTTAGTCTGAAGGTCCTGCGGTCTTGCGGTCCTGCTGTCTTGCGGTCCTGCGGTCTTGCGGTCTTGCAGGGGCTAGGAGATTGCCTCCTGCTTTACTTTTATCATTATACTTTTATCTTTTGTCTTTGTCAGATCTGCTACTTCGTACCGGTTCTGTTTCGTTATACCGGCATACTCTTTTACCTGAAAAATAAATGCCTGAAGACGGGTATCGAGTGAAACTGAGTCCTGACCGTCGTAAGCAATATTTATGAAGGGTATGTTATTGTGATCTTTTCTGAATGAATCGCTTACAGAAGCAATGAGGGTGCCCGGCATACATGTAAACGGCAGAATTGCTCCAATACCTGAAATGCCTTTCTTTGTCAGCGCTACTGATGTTCCCATTGCGATAGCGGGATCTCCATCATAGAATTCATTTACATATTTGTTGCACAAGTTTAGCATATCATGAAGAGAAATGTCTTTTTCGTGATCTGTAAACTTTTTTAAATTCCTAAGTAACGACCCTGCCACTACATCCTGACCATAACTCTGAATTTTGGATTTTAATACGCCCTTTCTGTCATTCCTCCACCTGCTGTCGCGCGTAAACCGGTACGTCGAGTAGTTTAACCATTCAGAAAATGGGGCAGTAATTACCTCTGCGCCAAGGTCCTCAAGTCTATTGGCAATGTTCCCGTTACAACCAGCATTGCCGCGCATGAATATTTCTCCGATAATAGCTACTACAGGCTTTCTCCGGCTTTTATCAACCTTTATGTTCAGATAGTCAACTGCAATTGACTGGATTGTTTTTCGAAGATTCTTCGACCCATTCTCTATACTTTTTTCCAGTTTTGCAAGGGAGGCATCGTAGAGTCTGTCGCAATCTCCTTTATTCAGCTCATATGGACGTGTTTCCCTGTGGATCTTATTCAGGTAATCAGCTACCAAAAAGGCTTTCCAGGCATTGATCCTGAATTTCTGACTATGTTCTCCAGCCACATCCTCATAGGAAGTATCATTTGAAGGTGTTATCAATTCTGCATCATGAAATCCAAGTCGATCGAAGAGTAACCGATGAAACTGATTATACTGACCAAACCGGCATGGACCATTATGATCAGGCATAAAAAAGCTCATTTTTGAAGGATCAGCACCAGGCTCTGTAAGTTTTTTTATAAAACTTCCCGTGGTGCAAATCATAGGGAAACATTCCTTCGATGAGGTATATTTCCTTCCAATAGCAAGATCTACGTCAGTCTGCTTTGGAAGTACTTCAGACTGAATCCCGCAGCTTCTTGCTGCAGCGGCAATCAGATATGCACTGTCGTTCATATAGGGGAAATACAAGACCCTGTTCTTCTGAGGAGCAGCGGGACTTGGCCGAGGTCTGAAAATTTCCAGATCTTTCTTCTCACTCTGTTCGGCACCCTTCAGACTATCAAGAAATGCCTCAATTCTGGTTACCATACCGGCATCGGCAGAGTGTTCGTCTACTTCCAGATGAAGAAATGGTTTCCCCTTTAGTTCTTCGCTAACATAATGCCAGATAAATGAGTCGGGTCCGCACCGGAAATTACTGAGATAAACAGCATTCAAATTATTGCTTTTTGCCACCAGCTGTGCAGCTGCAATTATTTTCTGACCATTTGGCCAGTACATATTTCGATAGTTTTTAAATATGTTGTATGGAGCCAGATCGAGCATGTCGATGGGGATGGGCATAACATTCTGACTTATAAGCTTTTCTATAAGATTCAGGTTTAAATATGAATCAGAACCATTATAAGGTCTGCCCAATAAAACCACAGGGCGGCAGTTGTCTGGAATTGAATCAAGTACCTCTTTTCCAAAGTTTACAAGTCTGTTTTCGAAAGCAGTTTGTTCTTTGTCGGCTTTGTATACAGCTTTTCGTATGACTGTTTTTTCAATACCAAACTTTTCATTGAAATATCGTATCATCTCTTTGAGAAGCGCCCTTTCGAAATGTCTGAAATGAAGAGTTGGGATCAATAACTTCGACTCGTCCATCTTGCCTTTCAATGCAGCTTTTACCATGAATGGATATGTTTGTACCCATGGACAGTTGCAATTCATTGTTTTATTACCCGGTTTTTCCTTCCCGTTAACAATGAATGGGATAAAAATATAATCGACACCTCTCTCAACAAGATCAATCACATGTCCGTGCATTAGTTCCACCGGAAGGCATGTCTCCGTAGTCATTGCCTCAATTGACTTATTAACAAGAGTTTTATCTGATTCCCTTGAAACAACAACCGTAAAACCAGTTTCTTCAAAAAAGGTTCTCCAGAAAGGGAATTGCTGATAATATACCATAAGTGCCCTTGGTATGCCAATTGTTGTTGTCTTACATGTTTCAGGCTCCACGTAACCCTCCCTGAGCATTTCAGTTCGTTTTGCGAAGAGGTTTGGTATATTGTTTGGAATCTTTTTTCTGTCGTCGGTTTCGTACTTCTCGCAGCGGCCACCATAAAACAATGACTTCTTCACTCCATCAATCTTAACCCTTCTGATCTCACAATGATTTGTACAGCTCTGACAAACGAAACGGCTTATTTCATATGCTATATTTCTAACACCAAATCCTTTAAATCTTGTTGGCTGACCTTCACTCATGGATTTTTGAGCCAGGATTGCTGCTCCTATGGCACCTGTAACATCAAAATGAGGAGGGATGATTATTTTCTTTCCGAGAACCCTTTCAAATGCAGCTACAACGGCCTTATTATTAGTAACACCTCCCTGGAAGAAAACTTTCTCTCCAACTTTTCGGTCAACAACAACTTTCTGGAGATAATTATATACGATTGAATAGGCCAGACCGCCGACAAGATTCTCGTTTCTGGCGCCTTTTTGCATGAATGAATTCAGATCGGACTCCATGAATACAGTGCATCTGTCGCCAAGTTTAACAGGGTTTTCTGATCCCAGGGCCATAGATCCAAACTGATCGACAATATTAATATTAAGTTTCTCGGCCTGTTCTTCCAGGAACGAACCTGTACCGGCAGCGCAAACCTTATTCATCTCAAAGTCCACAACAACTCCATTCTCAATACTTATATATTTTGAATCCTGTCCGCCTATTTCAAATATAGTATCAACTGTAGGATCAAAATCTATGGCGGCAGTTGCCTGGGCTGTTATCTCGTTCTGGATAGTGTCGGCACCGATAAAATCACCCGTAAGATAACGCCCGGAGCCTGTAGTGCCAGCTCCAATAACATCCACATATTCACCTATTTCGTCGTAAATTTCAGACAGACCCCTTTGAATAGCCTCCAGTGGTTTTCCGGCAGTGGGAAGATATCTCCTGGAGATTACCCTATGCTGCTCATCTATTAGTACAACATTTGTACTCAGCGAGCCGATATCGAGTCCAAGATAGACGCGGGTCCTTGTTGATCCTCTATCAATAGGGTGCAGATCTTTCCTGTACTCAGCATCTGATTCCCTGAGTCTGGGAAGACTGACAAATGCAGTAGCGTCGACAGATAGATAGTCTTCCAGTTTTTTAAGACCAGTGAAATGGTTCATTGTTGTGTTTTCCGAGCGGGCATATAAGACTGCTCCGATTGCACCCATAGAAGTATGATGTTTTGGAATGATGAGTTCCTTTTCCGTAAGGTTAAGTATTTCCCTGAAAGCCCTTACCATACCTATGTTTGAAGCCACTCCTCCTGAAAAAACTACTGGTTTTTTAATCTCCTTGCTTCTTGCCAGATTACTGCGGAAGTTTCTTGCCAGGGCAAAACATAATCCAGCAACAATATCATGAAGAGGCGTAGCTATCTGCTGATGGTGTATCATATCGCTTTTGGCAAATACACTGCATCTTCCGGCAATTCGTGGAGGGTCGACCGATTTTAACGACATATTTCCGAATTCGTTTTCAATCGGAACGCCAATTCGTCTTGCCTGCTGATCGAGAAACGAGCCTGTTCCTGCAGCGCAAATGCTATTCATCTCAAAGTCCACTAACCTCGATACTCCTGTAACAGGATCTTTTTCGAGAAGTATCAGTTTAGAATCTTCACCACCTATCTCAATAATGGAATGAGCTTCGGGATATAATTTACCTGTGGATGTTGACTGGGCAATAATCTCATTTACAAAAATTCCGCCAATAAGTTCAGTAGCCAGTTTTCCTCCGGAACCAGTTATCGCAATTCCTGCAATAGATTCCATCCTATGAGTACGAAGTATTGAAATCAGCCTGTCCCTCAGGACATGAAAAGGTTTTCCATGGATATATTCATAATGGTCCTCAAGAATGTTGTTATTCTCGTCCATTACAACCGTGTTCAATGAAACAGAGCCAACATCAAAACCGAGAAAATGTTTTATTTCAAAAACTGATTTAGGGGAACTTTCCTGAAACATTCAATATGGTTTTAGAATGAAGATATTAAATGTAACTTTTACATAATCACGACCATTTCCAAATATATGTTTTTATTTTCTAATAATGAGCATAAAAATTTTTGTCATTAGACTTACATCCATTCATCTTTCAGTACTTCACCATTAATTGCGATAATCATTTCCTTAACAGGTACTTTCCTGGTAGCATTCCCAAGAGCAGTTTTCACCATTTGAAGAAGTCCACCGCAACACGGAACCTCCATCATCATAACGGTAATCGTGTTCACTTTAGATACATCTATCATGGCAGTCAGTTTCTGTACGTATGAATCTGTTCCCTGGTCGAGTTTGGGGCAGGCAATAGCCAGCGATTTCCCCTTTAGGTAGTTGCTGTGAAATGACCCCATTGAAAATGCAACACAATCGGCTGCAAGTAAGAGATCGGCTCCTCTGAAATATGGGGCATTTGGATTTACCAAATGCATTTGAACAGGCCACTGTCTGAGCTCTGAAGGCTGGAGGGCTGTTGATTCCTCTTTATTTGTAATTCCAGGCTTATCAATAATCATTGTTCTCGATCCCGGGCATCCTCCTCCATCATGGTGAGGTTGAGGCTGTGGTTTGGTATTGATAACCACTGCTTTGCCATGATTATGTACTTCGCTCATAAGTTCTTCAAGATTAAAGTTTAACTCACTTTTATGATTTTTCAGGTAGGAGACACCTTCCTGAACGTATCCAAGTTCCCCATGGTCCTTAAGATGTTTAAGATGAGCAATAATTGTATTCTTACCTTTCGATACCATTTGTTGCATTACCCTGTTTTCATCGTAAGGTTCTGCCTCTCTTGATTCAATTGTAATTGCGCCCTCCGGACAATGACCTATGCATGCGCCTAAACCATCGCACATAAGTTCACTTACCAGTCTGACTTTAGAATCTATTATCTGCAAGGCACCCTCATGACAATTTGGAACACACTGACCGCAACCGTTGCACAGGTCTTCATCTATCTTTAAAATATCTCTTTTCATATAATATCCGTTTCTATTATTGGTACAAAATTGAACAATTACTAAAGAATAAATTGTAACATATGTTACATTTTCATACTTTTGAATAAAAAAAACATGGATTATTCGCTTTTAGCAAATGCTGCTTTGTTCAAAGGGCTGACTCCGGTTGAGGTGGAGAGCATATTATCTGAAGTACCCTTCAGGCTAAGGAAATTTCAGGCAGGATTCATGATATCTCAAAGTGGTGAGCCTGTGACCTCATTAATAATTGTAATAAGTGGATCGGTGAAAGGGGAGATGGTTGATTACGCAGGAAGGACAATAAAAATTGAGGATATACCTGCTCCGGGGGCGCTGGCTGCTGCATTTATGTTTGGTGGTAAGAACAAGTTTCCAGTCAATGTAATTGCAGCTTCGGATGGTGAACTTCTCTATATTGAAAAGGCTGATTTCCTGAAGTTGTTAATGAAAAAGGACATTATCCTCATTAATTTTCTGGATATGATCTCAAACCGGTCCCAGTTCCTGTCGGAGAAAATAAAGTTCCTGAATTTTAAGACAATTAAAGGGAAACTGGCTCATTATATCCTGCAGAAAGCAGGCACAGATGCCACTGTAATTACACTCGATAAAACGCAAAACGACCTTGCAGATTTCTTCGGCGTGGCACGTCCTTCTGTAGCCAGGGCAATTAAAGAACTGGAGGATGAGTTTTATCTGGAATCAAAAGGTAAAAAAATTAAAATACTCGATAAAGAAGGACTTGCTGACCTGACTATAGATTGATTATTCTAAATAAATTAACTTTTGTTTTCGGTGGGCAGGGTAATGATAAAGCAACTCCCTTCACCAACGTTACTCTCCACAGAGATGCTTCCCTTGTTTATTCTGACAAGATCATAGCAAAGTTTTAAACCAAACCCGGTTCCTTTTTCATTTTCTGTTCCGGGTGTACTTTCCACCTCAGAAGAAGTAAAGAGATTTTTTTGCTTTGATTCCGGTATCCCGACACCATTATCACAAATTTTAACCAGGGTGTCTTCCCCTGTCATATTTTTATTCTTTAAGAGAATGCTTATTCTTCCTCCCCGCGGGGTATATTTTACGGCATTCGACAAAAGGTTTCTAATAATAATATCCAGAAGGTCCTTATCAAAATATGCTATAGAGCTCCCCACCTGTGTAAAATTGACTGAGATATCTTTCTTGTCGGCTGTTTCTTTAAAGATGCTCAGGTTAGTAAGGATAATATCGGCAAGATCTCGCTTCTCGGGTGAATAATTGATCTTGTCTTCCTGTCCTCGTCCCCATACCAGCATATTCTCCAGGAGACTTATAACAAGCTGAGCATACTTAATACTTGAATCTGCGAAAGTGTCGTACTTTTCCTTAAACTCTTTTTCCTTAAGCAGGTTAAGCATGTAAAGGATGTTGACAACCGGGCTTCTCAAATCGTGAGCTACAACAGAAAAAATTCTGTTTTTCAATTGAATTGTCTCAGATAACTGCTGGTTCTGAAGGGCAATCCTGTTATTCTGGTTGGAAATTTCTTCATTTCTGGTTTTTAGCTCTCTTGTTCTTTCATTAACAATTTGCTCCAGATTTTTATTTATAAATTCAAGTTGGTTCTGGAGTTTTTCTTTCTCACGAAATGATGTTACCCATTTGTAGAGTAATAATCCGGCCTGAATGAAAACAAATAGTACGATAGTATAGGTAAGTACATATCCCATGCTGGTATGTGACATTCCAAGTGAAACCCTTATGTCATGGATCCCTCCCACAAGCAGAATTACAAATGCCAGGAAATATATTATATCAATAGTATTCTTTTTTATTATCCCCGTGAGGCTTCTTAAGAGAAGGTAAGCTATAAGCAAAATCATTACGGGATAATAGACAAGCATTGAATAACTGAATATTTTTACCGGCAGGAAAAAGGTTACAATAAATGCGAGTGAGAAGAATACTGATATTATCCAAACAATTATCCCAAAGAATTTTGAAGGGTATAGGCTTAACACAAACCAGGCCCATCCCAGAACTACCAGGAATAGCGCCAAATATTCTATCCTCACAATCCAAACCCAATCAATATTCACAAGATTATTGATTAGATAATGAGATGTAACTAGTGGTCGCAGTGCAAGTCCGATGGTTGCAATACTGAAGAACCCCATTATTTTTTCTTTAGGAGATATGATAAAGAAGAAAAGGAAGAATAATGAAAATCCAAGAAGAACACTTATTACAGCCCAATCACCTGCCCAACTGTTAGCCATTTGTTTTTGCACCTCGGCAAATGTGCCAAATTTCGCCGGTAACCAAAAACCTCCCCGGCGATGAGCATAGTTTGACACATTAATAATTAATCTGATAGAATCTGAAAGAGGATTAATCCTATAAAAGTTTCTTGTGTATTCGGGTTTAGCCTCGCTTTCAGATTTTCCTGTTGTGCCACTTCCTCCCAGGTACTTCCCGTCTAAATATATATCGTACGAAGAATCAAAAACGGGTAAATCGAGACCATAGGAATTTTTTATGCCGGCAGGTAATAAAATAATTAATCTGTATGTAGCAAATCCATACTTCTCTGTAGCGATAGATTCCTTAGGATAATCAGTCCAATAGGAGGGGACCTTCCCAAAATATTCAGGTTCGATTTTCTTCAAAACAAAATCATTGGGGCGCAACATTTTCTTCCAGTAGAACTCCCATTCCCCGTTTAACTCAACAGTGAAATTTTCCGGATTGGTTATTCCCCGAAGGTCGATAACCCCTCTAATGGCTAACGGGTCAGTGACTTTTGCATTTAGTTCTAAAGTGAACATAATCAAAACTATAAATGCAAACCGCATTCTGAATCTCATGGCCGGAAAATATATATTATTCAAAGATATTTATTATAAATTGAGAACCACCAGTAACGCTGCAGGTTAAATGGTGGTCTTCATCTGTTCTTTTTTACAGTGCTGCAATATATCAGATTGCTTATTTAAGCCCTCTGTTAATGAGGAGGGCGTCAATGCCGGGTTCCTTGCCCCTGAAGGCTTTATACATATCAAGAGCGTCACGTGTTCCTCCTTTCGAAAGGATCTCCTTTTCAAACCTTGCAGCAACTTCCTTATTGAAAATATTGCCGGTCTCTTTGAAGGCCTGAAATGCATCGGCATCCAGTACTTCGCACCATATATAACTATAGTAACCAGCTGAATACCCTCCGGCCCAAATGTGATTGAAGTAAGTTGACCGGTACCTTGGTTTTATCTCAGGGATCAGACCATATTTATCCATTGCAGCCTTTTCAAATGAACGGATATCAAAATCTACCGGTTCTTTTATTGAGTGGTATTCCATATCAAGAAGTGCAGCAGCAAGATATTCAACAGTAGTAAATCCCATATTGAATTTTGAGGACTTATCAAGTTTATCAACTATTTCAGCAGGGATAACTTCGCCGGTAAGGTAATGTTTTGCATAAACTTTAAGCACTTCCGGTTCAAGTACCCAATGTTCCATTATCTGGGAAGGGAGTTCAACAAAATCGCGAGGTACTGAACTTCCGGGATATGTAACATTTGATAATAGAGAGTGAAGAGCATGTCCAAACTCATGGAACAATGTTGATGCTTCATCCGGTGTAAGTAATGCTGGTTTGGTAGCAGTAGGTGGCGTTGAATTTGTAACAATTGTTACAATCGGAGTAACCATTTTCCCTTTGATATCACGACTTTGTCCCCTGAATCCACCAGTCCATGCTCCGGCTCTTTTTGATTCACGTGGATAGTTATCAATCATCAATATACCAACGTGTTTACCATTTCTCTTAACCTCAAATGTTTCAACATCGGGGTGATATTTTGGAATGTCGGTTCTTATTGAGAATTCCAAACCGTATAGCTGGTTTGCAACATAGAACATCCCTTGCATTACATTATCAATTTTAAAATAGGGCCTGGTAAGCTCATCACTCAGATCGTACTTTTCCTTTCTGATCTTCTCAGTATAATACCACCAGTCCCACGGTTCAAGCTTAAATTTCCCGCCTTCATTGTTTATCATTTCCTGCTGCGCTTTTGCTTCTGCTTTTGCAAATGGAAGTGCAGCGTCCCAAACCTGTCCAAGAAATTCGAACACTTTTTCAGGTGTTTTGGCCATATTGCGTTCAAGGGTAAATTCAGCAAAGCTTTGATAACCAAGCAGATGAGATCTTTCGACCCTCAGATTTGCTATTCTTGCTATTATGGCTTTGTTATCATTTTTATTGTCATTATCACCTTTCATGAAGTAAGCAGTGAAAAGTTTCTGTCTCAGATCGCGTTTATCAGAATATTTCAGAAATTGTTCCATTATAGGATACTGAATAGTGAATACCCATTTACCATCCATTTTTAATTTTTTTGCCAGAGTGGAAGCCTGAGCAATCGCTCCATCAGGTAATCCGGATAAATCCTCTTTTTTATCTATCACAAGCTGAAAACCATTAGTTTCAGCAAGCAGGTTCTGACCAAACTGAACAGTTAGGAGAGACGACTCTTCATTTATTTTTCGTAGTTTGGCTTTGTCCTCAGCTGATAAAGCCGCACCACTTCTTATAAAACTTTTATAGGTATCATCCAGTAACTTTTTTTCCTCATCAGTAAGAGTAAATTTATTACGATTATCATAAACTGATTTTACCCTTTGAAATAAGCTGTCATTCAGGTTTATATCGTCCCGGTGTTTAGAGAGAAGCGGAGAAAGCTCCCTGTTGATTTTTTGTAAAGTATCATTTGTATTTGCTGAGCTGAGCGCACCAAATACCCTGCTGACTTTTGTTAAAAGCTCACCACTGTATGTGAGAGCTTTAATTGTGTTTTCAAATGTTGGAGCAGCAGGATTTGTTATAATATCCTTGATCTCTATCCTTTCTTCTTCCATGCCTTTCAGATAAGCAGGCATAAAATGAGCTGCTCTTATCTGCTCAAAAGGAGGTACTTCGAATGGAGTATTATAGGTATTAAAAAAAGGATTATCGCTCTTTTCTGATTTTTTACATCCTGCAATTCCGAGCAGAGAAAGGAGAAGGATAAACAATAAATTTTTCATGTCAGCTATCTGTGTTAGTTTTTGGTTTAGGCTGTGCAAAATACAAAAAATGGAATTATAAAGATGCGATATTTATCTTAAAAGAAAGGAAAGACACCGTTTGATGTCTTTCCCTGATTTACCTAAACCTGATCGTGAAGTTCGCCTGGCAGCGAACATAATTAAACAAAACTATTTTTATCTTAAACCTAACCATACTATAGACGCCCGGGAACATAAAATGTTGCCTGATTTTTAGTTAATTATATGTTAATCATTTGTTAAGGAAATTTAAGTAATAGAAATTCAATAATATATGAGCTAAGTTAGTTGATGATTTTTAGACAATATTCTATTGTTTCATGAGTATTGGCAATCAATAATAATCTTAAAACAAATGAGTAGGGGATTCCTCGCTAATTCCTACAGAATATGCTGTAATTCCGAGCGTTAGCGAGGAATCACCTTCGCCTATTTCGAAATTTTAGTTTAAATCCGATTCAATTATTATTCATTCTTTATACTCATTTTATGTATTATGAATCCTGATAGAATATCTTATTTGGTGAAATACCATTCAGGAAAAAATTGTAACTTGCGCTTCTAATTAGATTGCTTTGATAGCCAAATTGAAATATCGTTTCATGATGCAACGCCTCGGGAAGAGGCTATACTGCTGTCTGATGTTTTATGGTTTATAATCATTTTTGCAGCTCTGGCTCTTCAGAGCTTTATTCCTAATTTCCTCCTATTCATCTCTTTTAAAGTAATACTTATTTCCTTCATATGAAAGGACTTATTTTCAATATAAAAAAATATTCAATACATGATGGTCCGGGAATACGGGTTACAATCTTTATGAAAGGCTGTCCTCTGAGCTGCCTTTGGTGTCATAATCCGGAAGGTATATCTCCAATCTCTGAAACTGTAAATAAGATTAATAAAGTAGGCAGTAGAGAGTTCATTTCAAAAGAGGTGGCCGGCAGCTATTATTCGCCGGAAAATATCATCGAAATTCTGGATAACGAACGAGTGTTTTTAGATCAGTCAGGTGGTGGCGTAACCTTTTCAGGTGGCGAACCTATGCTTCAGCCTGAATTTCTTCGTGAGACGTTAATGTTGTGTAAATTAAAAGGATACCATACCGCGGTAGATACTTCGGGATTCGCATCACCGCATGACTTTGAATCGATAAAAACCCACACCGATCTTTTCCTTTTCGATATTAAGCATATTGATAATGATGAGCATATACGATTAACCGGGGTTTCCAATGCGCCAATTCTTGCCAATCTCAACATAGTCCTTAAAACGGGTAAAGCAGTGATTATCAGAATACCTGTTATTCCTGGTTATAATGATGATCCAGTGCATCTTGATAGACTAAAGGTTTATATTTCAGACAATAAGACTTTCAATCTGAAGAAAATATGCCTGCTTCCATACCATAAAACCGGATCATCAAAATATAAAAGTCTTGAGATGCCATATAGAGTTGAAAATGTATTGCCTCCTTCGAATAAAAAAATGAAAGAGTTAAAAATATTTTTTCAGGAAACGGGAGTAGATGTGAAGATTGGCGGGTGAAACCCCCCCAACCCCTCTATTGGGGGGGTAAGCTACAGAATATTAAATATAAATAATAGGATAATATAGCGAAAGCGTCATGAAAATATCAAAGAGAGTTAAGAAATTACGGGATCAGAGCATGAATGCTGTTGAATCAATCAGCGCTGAAAGAGCTTTGCTAATAACTCAGTTCTACAAGAGCGACGAATCAAGAGAGTTGTCGGCTCCCGTTAAACGTGCGAGAGCCTTTGAACATATTCTTAAAAACAAGAAGCTTTGCGTTCTTGATGGTGAACTAATAGTGGGGGAGAGGGGGCCCGGACCTAAGGAGACTCCTACATATCCTGAAATAAGCCTTCATTCTTTACAAGATCTTGAAATACTCAATTCGAGAGAAAAAGTATTCTTCAAAGTAACGGATGAGGTAAGGAACATTTATGAAAAAGAGATAATTCCTTTTTGGAAGGGAAAGAGCAACCGCGACAGGATAATGAACCTTATGACACCCCAGTGGATCAAAGCCTATTCAGCTGGTTTGTTTACTGAATTTCAGGAGCAGCGTGCACCCGGACACACCGTATTGGGTTATAAAATATTTAGCTCCGGATTTTTAAAACTCAAGGATGAGATTAAGACTTCAATTTCTAAACTCGATTTCTTAAATGATCCGGCGGCAAGCGAAAAGCTGGAAGAACTAAAAGCAATGGAAATAGCCTGTGACGCTATTATAATGTATGCGAATCGATACTCTGAGCTGCTCGACAATTTAGCTGCCTCTGAGAATGATCCTAAAAGAAAAGAGGAACTATCTAAGATGGCGAAGGTGTGTAAGAAAGTGCCGGCACATGCTCCTGAAACTGTTCATGAGATGCTTCAGCATTACTGGTTTATTCATCTTGGTGTAATAACTGAACTTAACCCATGGGATTCTTTTAATCCCGGAAGACTCGATCAGCACCTCTACCCGGTTTATAAAAAGGAAAGGGAGGCGGGTACTCTTACATCAGAATTGCTGGATGATCTCCTTGGCTGTTTCTGGGTGAAATTTAACAATCATCCTTCCCCTCCGAAAATGGGAGTAACAGCCAGTGAAAGCAGTACATATACCGACTTTTGCCTGATTAACCTGGGTGGTGTTAAGCCAGATGGATCCGACGCAGTAAACGAGATGTCTTATATTCTTCTTGATGTAATAAAGGAGATGAGGATTCTGCAACCAAGTTCTATGGTTCAGATAAGTAAAAAAAGTCCCGACAGGTTTATTCACAAGGCGCTTGATATTATAAGAACCGGATTTGGCCAGCCATCGTGTTTTAATACAGATGCTATAATTCAGGAATTGCTACGGCAAGGTAAGGATATTGTGGATGCACGTAATGGTGGTGCATCGGGATGTGTTGAAACCGGCGCTTTTGGAACGGAAGCATATTGGCTCACAGGGTACTTCAATTTACCAAAGGTTCTGGAGCTTACTCTGAATAATGGATTTGATAAACGCACTCAAACCCAGGTCGGACTCGAAACTGGCTATGCTACTGATTATAATAGCTATGAGGATCTGATTGCTGCATTCAGGAGACAGGTTGATTTTTTTGCCGATATTAAGATCAGAGGAAACAATGCTATTGAGCGAACATTTGCGACATGGTTGCCAGTACCTTTCCTGTCATTGCTTGTTGAAGACTGTATTTCAAACGGGAAGGATTATAATTGCGGTGGAGCCCGCTATAATACCTCTTATATTCAAGGTGTGGGATTGGGGAGTATTACCGATATGCTTACCTCAATAAAATATAATGTTTATGATAAAAAGAAGTTTGGATGGAAAGAGATTTCAATGGCTCTGGAATCAGATTTTGAGGGGTACGAAAAGTTGCATTATGAAATGATTTATGAAACTCCAAAGTATGGTAACGATGATGATTATGCAGACAAACAGGCCGTTGAGGTTTTTGATATCTATCATGATGCGATTAACGGACGTCCCACTGCACGTGGAGGAGTTCACCGTATTAATATGTTACCAACAACATGCCATGTCTATTTTGGAAGCGTAATTGGCGCCACCCCTGACGGACGAAAAGCATTTAAGCCGCTATCAGAAGGGATATCTCCTAGTCAGGGCGCCGATAAACATGGTCCGACATCAGTTATAAAGTCGGCTTCCAGGATCGATGCTCTGAGGACAGGAGGCACTTTGCTCAATCAGAAATTTTCACCACAATTTTTTGAAGATGAGGATAGTTACAATTGCCTTACATCTTTAATAAGAAGTTATTTCATTCTCGATGGTCATCATATCCAGTTCAACGTAGTCAATGCAGAAACACTCAGGGAAGCTCAGAAACATCCTGAGCTTCATCGCGACCTGATAGTAAGAGTGGCAGGTTACAGCGATTATTTCAACGATCTTGGTGAGGACCTGCAGAATGAGATTATTCAAAGAACGGAACATGAGGAAGCATAAAATGCTATAGAGGCTATAAAATGCAATAGAGGCTTTAAATGCAGTAGAGGCTTTAAAGGCTATATATTTTAGCCTCTATTGCCTCTACAGCATTTATAGCTTTTACAGCTTCTACAGCCTCTATTTAGTTTTCTTATCCTTTATCTCGCTAAACATAGAAGTGGCTGTTGCAACAATACCTGCGACATCGGTGAGATTTGACGGAAGTATTATTGTGTTATTCTGTTTTGCCATATTTGCAAAGCCAACCAGGTATTGTTCGGCGACTCTCAGGTTTACGGCATTCAGACCATTTTCTTCAGAAATTGCGAGTGCAATAGCCCTCAGACCATTTGCAGTTGCATTTGCAAGTTGTTCAATCTCTGAAGCGCGTCCTGCTGCCTCGTTGATACGTTTTTGCATCTCGCCTTCCGATTTCTTGATAAGTTCCTGCTTATCTCCTTCTGCATTATTTATTTTAGCCTGCTTTGTTCCTTCAGATTCGGCAATCACGGCTCTTTTTTCTCTTTCCGCCCTCATCTGTTTCTCCATTGCATCTTTTATGCTCTGCGGTGGGGAAATATTTTTAACCTCATAACGTGATACTTTAACACCCCATGGCTCACTCGCTTTGTCAACGGCTTCAACAATAGATACGTTTATTGTTTCCCGTTCTTCAAAGGTGCGGTCAAGTTCGAGTTTCCCGATAACGCTCCTCATAGTGGTTTGGGCTATCTGTATGGATGCGAATCTGTAATTATCAATACCATAGGAAGCTTTTTGGGGATCCAGTACCTGAAGGTAAAGAATACCATCAACTTCAACAGCTATATTATCGCGTGTGATACATATCTGAGGTGCAACATCTATTGCCTGCTCCTTGAGTGTATGCCGGTACCTGACTTTGTCAATAAATGGTATGAGCAATTGGAATCCTGCTGTAAAAGTAGCTCTGTATTTTCCAAGCCTTTCAACGATTATTGCAGTTCTCTGTGGAACAATCTTAATCATAGATGCAAGGAGGATAAATCCCAAGAAGATTATCCCAACAAGAATTAATGTAGTACTGGTTCCTTCCATTTTGAATTATTTTTTAGGTTCGACTATTAATGTAAAATTTACTTTTTTGAGTACAATAATTGTTTGCCCTTTTTTAACAGGTACCGACGACTCTGCTTTCCAGGTAGTACCTCTGAATTCCACCTTCCCATTGTTTTCAGAATTGAAATCAACAGTGGCAATTCCTTCCTTTCCGGTAAACTCATCTTCAACCTCTTCGGAAAGATTTTTTTTATTATAGAAGAATTTCTTTTGAATAAGTCTTCTCAGGGCAAAGAGTGAAAGCAATGAGGTTATGCCAAAAATAATTATCTGTACGTTGGTTCCCGGATCGAAGATCAGACAAACTGCAGCAGTTATCCATGCTCCAACGCCAAAGAAAAAAATTATAAAACCGGGTACTACCATTTCGAGGAGGAAAAAAGCCAATCCTAACGCAAACCAAAAAAGTTCAGGTCTGGATAAAACGATTTCTATCATATTGGAGAGTTTAAATTAGTACAGGTAATTCTCTATGCACAGAGTAAAGATACAATAAAAACTATTGCAAAACTGATAATTGAGAATGGCCAGCGGTATTATTTTGAAAAGGAAAACAGGGAATATCGAGATAGATCTTTTATTTGGGATATATGTTTTTTGAAATTCCCTTCATCCACGATACAACTTTCTTTGAATAAAAATTAAGATTTTCACAGGTAAAATTACCTTCCATTTTAATCACATATCCATTATATTGTCCTGTTTTTTCTGATAATTGAAAACAAATATATTCTGAAGAGCCTGCATCTGCAGCTACGTTTTTCAGGGCAGTCACTTTGCTTAAGCTTATATTTTGAATATAATTGGAATATTTCTTCACCTCTTCATTTGATATTTTTTCCGGAGAGAGGGAGCATTTTGATATGTTTTCAGTAAGCTGTTTCTCGCTCAGGGTCATGTCCTTGTCGGGAAAGTTCCATTCACGTGGATTGGTATAGGTAAGAACAGTACCATCTTTGTCAATAAAGAATCCGGTGTGCTGATATCCCCATGCATAATTAATATATTCAAATTGAAAAAGGACAATCTGTTTGTCGCTAATGGTGTTATTCTTTTTACATGCTGTAGTTAGCATTAAGAGCACGATCCCAAGAATAATTTTAAAAGTGTATGGTTTCATTCAGGATCAGCATTTATGTTCACCGAACAATGATCTGGTTTTCTAAGTAGAATTTACTAAAGGCAAAATTATTAATATAATGCTCATATCTGACGCGCAAATAAATAAATTTTAGGGATTCATTTTTTCTTTGTAACTTAATCCCTAAGAATTCCTGTAGAATCGTCCAGGATGATAGCCTTGAATTTTCGTTCATCAGACGAGATATGTTGTTCATTTACACGCTGTAATATATTTCTTATTTCAGCTTCTTAACTTAAATGAAAGGAAAGGAAAAATCAGATGGAAAAGTTTTTTGATTATTTTGATACCCGGCAGAGGGAGACTATTCTCAATAAGTCACCCTTAGAGGATGGTCCTGTAATCACACTTTCGCGATTAACCGGCTGTGATGCCCGCCAGGTTGCGACTCTTCTGGTTGATGATCTGAACAAGAAATTTGGAATAGCTAAATGGAAATGGGTCGACAAAGATATTATTTACGCTATTGCCAGGGAATTAAATACCGATAACCAGCGCGTAGAAAATTTTTATAATGGAATTGAATTATCGAATATTTCTGAAATGATAATGGCTTTCTCCGGGGGCTTTGTAACGGATCTGAGAGTTAAAAAGGCAATTAAAGAAGTTGTACTGGCTATGTGCAAGAAGGGGCATATTATTCTTGTCGGAAGAGGAGGTGTTTCAATTGCCAATGAAATTAAGGATGCTCTGCATGTCAGACTCATTGCTCCTTTTTACTGGAGAGTTGAGAATGTGATGAAGAAAAAAGCGATGGATATCGAAACAGCTGAAGAATTTGTGGTTAATACAGATGAAAAAAGATTTGCTCTTATTCAAACTTTCCTTGATAAAAAGCCTTTGAATATCGACTACCTCTTTGACGCAACAATAAATAGAAGCTCCTTCACTATAAAAGAAATTTCGGAACTCATTATTTCAATGTACGATAAAAAGGTGTGCAGGCAGATCTCGGAAAGAAAAAAGACAAACAGGATTTGTTAATGAAATATATTGTCTTGCAGTCCTGCGGTCACGCGGTCTTGCAGTCTCTTTAAACTGAGTCTTCTTCTATAAGCCCTGCGCCTTGCGCCGTAAGCCGTAAGCCCTTCTAAATACAGTTCCCTACTCTCCTTATATGTTCGCTTAGACGTTTGTCGAGATTATTCCTGTATGCTTCCCAATCGGTTATAGGATATTTTGCCACTCCGCTATCGATGGCTGCTTTTGCAACTGCAGGTGCAACGCACGAAATAAGCCTTGGATCGAGTGGCTTAGGAATAATATAATCTTTTCCAAATGCCAGTTTTTCAACATTATATGCTTTTGCAACTGATGAAGGAACAGGTTCCCTTGCAAGTTCTGCAAGCGCTTTCGCTGCAGCTATTTTCATCTCTTCATTTATTGTTGACGCTCTTACATCGAGAGCCCCTCTGAAAATGAATGGAAACCCCAGTACATTGTTTATCTGGTTTGGATAATCTGACCTGCCTGTGGCAAAAATAAGATCATCCCTGGTCGACATAGCATCTTCGTAGGATATTTCAGGGAAAGGATTAGCCATTGCAAAAACGATCGGATTTTCTGCCATTGAGGCAAGCATCTCTTTGGTCAGCATGCAGGCGGTAGAAAGCCCAAGAAACATGTCAGCACCAATAATTGCCTCCTTTAGGTTATCAAGATCCCTTTCTGTTGTAAATTCCAGTTTAAACCTGTTAAGATCTTTTCGTTTTTTGTTTATCACTCCCTTGGAATCGACCATTACAATATTTTGCAGCTTTACACCTAAAGTAGTGTATAATCTGGAACATGAGATTGCAGCTGCTCCTGCACCACAAACAACAACCCTGATATCCTCTATCTTTTTGCCGGTTATTTTGAGTGAGTTTAACAGTCCGGCTGCAGAAATTATAGCTGTTCCATGCTGATCATCATGAAAAACAGGTATGTTCAGTATCTTTTTTAGTTCTGTCTCGACTTCGAAACATTCAGGCGCTTTAATATCTTCCAGGTTTATACCTCCGAAAGTTGGAGCAATCTGCCGGCAAAACTCAATCAGTTTGGAAGGATCTTTCTCGTCAACCTCTATATCGAAGACATCAATATCAGCAAAAACCTTGAATAATAAACCTTTACCCTCCATAACAGGTTTCCCTGCCATAGCGCCTATATCACCCAGACCTAAAACTGCAGTGCCATTAGAGATAACAGCTACAAGGTTTCCTTTAGCCGTAAAATTGTACACATCCTCCGGAGACTTCTGAATTTCGAGACATGGATATGCTACACCTGGAGTATAGGCAAGACTTAAGTCAAACTGACTACAATAAGGTTTTGTTGGAATAACCTCTATTTTTCCATGACGACCTCTGCTATGATAAAGAAGTGCATCTTCTTTCGTTATCTTATTCATAGTTCGACATATATTATTTGTCATTCGAAATTACAACAATAAAACCAAACTAAAAATTAGAAAGATCATTAAGATATGACTCCTTATGCTCTGGATTTGTTTCATGTTTTTTAGGATGATAAACAGATCTAACCGACAGAATTAATTTATATAAATGCATAATTATTCCTTTTTTCTTTTTCTGACTAATATTCATCCAGTAAAATACCATATACATACAGTCAAACTAAGCGTTCATACAATTCCTTTGATAAAATTGATTTATGCAACAAGTTCAGATTACTTTAGCAATGATTTCGAGAAATCAATAGTCAATGCAAAACTGGTATTCTAAAAGGAAATTTATTAGTTCTCTCTTTGTGTTTAGCACTTTCTTGTTCGTTATGCTTTTAGTGAACGGATGCACAAACAATACAAATGGTGGGAAAAAATCAGTTCAGGGTACCAAAGCGACTCCAGAAGCAGACGGGTATACGTCTTATATTAAATTTCGTTCTTTTCAGAATTCTGATTCCACATGGGGATTCACAGTATTTGTAAATAGTAAACCCTATTTACAATACAGAAAGATCCCTTTTCATGAAGCTTCTACCGGTTTTGTTTCGAAAATCGATGCGGAAAAAGTAGCAACATTCTTTGTAAGAGAAATTGAGAAGGGAGACTTGGCTCCGGGTTTAACTAAAAAATTGATAGATAGCCTTGGTGTATCACTTAAATAAATGAATATGATGAAGTTTTAGGTTTATTATCCATGTTCCGGAGTTCCCCATTCCCCAATTTCCCTAATTCTCCGGAACTATATATCCCCCTTCAAGAGGACCAGTTTTCATCCTGAAATCTAAAGTCCTGAAGGGGGTTCCTTTTTATTAACAGTCATCCGCAGACTGTATATTTCTTCAGAATTCATGTAACTTGCGTCTTAATTTTAATTTTGAAACATGAGAATGCAAAGAACAATTATTCTGAGTTTTTTTCTTCTGAATATCTCCATAGCTTCTTATACCCAGGAAAGTAGAACGATAGAAACTAAAGTAGCTGATTTGCTGACACGTTTTCCTGCAAATGATGTTCAATCCAATAATCAACTTATGGATGATATTATTTCTCTTGGAGAGACTGGAATTAACCAGATATGCAGTCAGATAACACCATCAGGACGGGGAGATGATTCGAAGCAGAGGTTAGCAGTTGAGAGCCTGTCGGGATATCTTCTGCAAAAGAATAAGGAAATCGACAGATTGCTATTGGAAAAAATTTGCATTAGTTATACCCTGAGTAGCAAGGATAACACTGTAAAAGAATTCTTTATGAAACAATTAAAGCTGATAGGTGGAGTCCATTCAGTGAATGCCATAAAGATCTATCTCAAAAGCAAGGATTTGTGCGGACCTGCATTGTCGGTCATTTCAGCTGTGGGAGGCAGGAATTCTGAGGTAGTCCTTGCCGAGTCGCTAAAGGATGATAACCTTCCCTGTGTAGCAGCAGTTATCAATACACTTGCCTCGATGAAATCGCAACTTGCTATGGAAGAGTATATTAAGTGGGCTAAAACCACAGATGTGAATATCAGGACCTCAGCTTACAATGCGCTGGCTCAGAGTGGAAGCCCTTTAGCTTATCCCGTTCTTTTAAGTGCTGCAAAGGATGTTATGTACAGGTGGGAGCATACCGGAGCAACAATATCTCTGCTAAATTATGCAAGAATAGCCGGGCAACATGGTGATACCACAACTTTGGATCAGATCTGTAAATTAGTAATGAAGAAATGTGATGATAATACAACTATTCAGAACAAAATAATTGCCCTGGAGATTTATGTAAACTTCCACGGAATCAACGCGATGTCGGATCTGATAAAAGCTGCATCGTATCCTCTCGGGAAATACAGGATTGCTGCAATGAGGATTTCACTGACAGTACCGGGAACTGAAGTAGTGAGAAGATGGATAAATTATTTTCCTCTGGCAATTCCGGCAGCAAAACCAGAAATTATTTCAATGCTGGGGGTACGAGGTGATGAAATGGCTTTATCTCTGGTTACCTCCTCGCTTTCTGATAAAGACCCAAAGGTAAGGAGAGCATCAGCAGAAGCAATTGTTAAAATTGGAGGAGATAAATCTATAAATTCCCTGATTAATTATCTTCTTCTGTTTGGTGACATCGACGACCAGAAAGCTGCAAAGTCTGCTCTAATGAAAGTTATGTCGACCGATAATATGAGATTTCTTATTCCGGTTTTGAAAGAAGGACCGGAATTTGCCCGAAAAAGTGCAATTGAACTATTTGAATGGAACAAGGATAACAAATACTTTCCGGAAATCCTTCCATATGCTTCATCGGAAGACGAACGGATAAAGGCTGCAGCTATAAAAACGCTTTCGGTTATTGCAGGACCAGGTGATCAGGAAAAGCTTATTGAACTTCTCTCCAATACTTCTAGACAGGATTATATTTCTGAGATCCAGTCTGCACTTGCTTCTTCTGCCCGGATCAATCCTGATCCTGAAATGAGGTCTGACATAATTCTGAAGGCTCTTGAAGGAAAAGTTCAAAAAGAAAAATTTATTCCTGTGCTTGCCCTTACGGGAGGCAAACAAGCACTCTCATTTGTTTTTAAGGAATTTGAAAATGGAAATCCCGAAATGAGAGATGTCTGTTTTAAGGCTCTTACAGGCTGGTGCGATTATTCTGCCGCAGAACCATTATTTGAGATATGTTCTTCGGGAAACAAAACTTTTGAAGCAGCAGCATTTGATGGGTATGTAAACCATATTAAAACTGCCCCTCTTACTGATGAGGAGAAGTTGCTTAAGTACAAAAAGATAACTCCTTTTGCATTGAGTCCCGGTCGTATAAATATCCTGCTTACCGAAGCCGGTAAATTAAAAACATATCAATCCCTCTATTATGTTGCCGATTATCTCGACAATCCAACCACATCCGAAGCAGCAGCAAAGGCCGCTATGCTGATTGCACTGCCATCAATAACTCATACAGCAGGTCTGTATGGAGATTTGGAAAAGACTATCCTTACAAAAGCTCTTGAAAAAATAGGTGGACTGGAGATTGAGTATGATAAAAATCTGATATCCAAATACCTGGATGGAATGTCGCGTGATCCTGGGTTTAGACCTTTGTTTAACGTGAAGGATCTTTCAGGTTGGAAAAGAGAGGGCGATAAGTATAATGACTTTGAGATGCTAATTGACTGGAAGATTTTGAATGGGGGACCAGACTATAATGCGAAAAATCAATCCGGACCACCTATGGTTGTTGATAATAAACCCGGAGAATGGAACACATATAGGATTGTTTTGAGCGGAGAGAAGGTATCAGTCTGGCTGAATGGAAAACTTGTTGAAGACAAAGTTGTATTAGAGAAATCCACAGACCACAATATCCCGATTTTTGCCCGGGGACCTGTTGAACTTAAAGCGCTGGGCAATGGTGTGGAATTCAGGGATGTTTACATCCGCGACATAACTGAGAAGGAATATCTGCTCACACCTCAGGAATTGGCTGAAGGATTTGAATCTATTTTTAATGGCAAAAATCTCAATAACTGGATTGGTAATAAAGATTCGTACAAGGTTGACAACGGAATTATTGTTGTTACTCCTTCTCATGATTCAGGAGAAAATCTCTACACCGAGAAGGAGTACTCTGACTTCATTTTCAGATTTGAGTTTCTTCTGACACCTGGTTCCAACAGTGGGGTAGGCATACGAACTCCTTTAACAGGCGATGCTGCTTATGACGCAATGGAGATAAAGATTCTCGACGATACGGATCCGGTAAATGCAAATCTGAAACCCTTTCAATACGATGGTTCGGTTTATGGTGTTACCCCAGCTAAACACGGCTATCAAAAACCGCTGGGTGATTGGAATTATGAGGAGATAAAAGTTGTTGGAACACAGATAACTGTAACGTTAAACGGAACCGAAATTGTTGATTTTGATATTTCAGGGCCCAGGAAGAATGGCACATTGGACCATCTCAATCACCCGGGGTTAATGAACACAAGCGGGCATATCGGATTCCAGGGACACAACTCAGTAATAAAATTTCGGAATGTCCGGATTAAAGATCTGCTTAGAAAGTAAAGAGGCAGTGTACATTCTGATTTTTGTCTTTTGCCTTTTGTCTTTTATCTTTTGTCTTATCTAATAGTTATCTTAGCACTTCAATCTTTAGAAATGGCACTTAACTATATCTGGATCGGTTTCTTTCTTATCGGCTTTATTGTTGCTCTCGGGCAGTTGATCTTCGCCGGAAATACTCAGATATTCAATGAAATGGTTAATGGTGTTTTCTCAAATGCAAAAACAGGCTTTGAGATTTCTCTTGGGTTGACAGGTGCGCTTACTCTCTGGATGGGCTTGCTGAAAGTTGGAGAAAAGGGTGGCGTGGTAAAAATTCTCGGTAGAATGATTGGTCCGTTGTTCGAAAAGCTTTTTCCGGAACTACCGAAAGGTCATCCGGCATACGGATCTATTATGCTCAATATCTCGGCGAACATGCTGGGTCTTGATAATGCTGCAACCCCGGTTGGACTTAAGGCGATGAAGGAGATGCACGAAGTAAATCCAAATAAAGACACTGCTTCCAATGCCCAGATAATGTTTCTGGTACTGAATGCTGCTGGTCTTACAATAATTCCTGTTAGCATAATTGTATACCGGACACAGCTTGGTGCAGTAAACCCTGCAGATATCTTTATTCCAATACTTATTTCAACTTTCGCAGCTTCACTTACAGGAATGATAAGCGTTGCGATAATTCAAAAAATAAACCTTTTCGATAAGGTTGTTATGGCATATCTTGGTGGATTACTAGCCATTGTTGCCGGGATAATAATTTATTTCAGCCAGTTACCAAAAGAACAGATCTCTTCAATTTCCACTTTTGCCGCAAATTTTATATTGATGTCTGTTATTGTACTCTTCATTATTCTTGCATTTATTAAAAAAGTAAATGTATATGATGCTTTTATTGAAGGTGCAAAAGAGGGGTTCGGTGTTGCCATAAAAATTATTCCTTTTCTTATTGCGATTCTTGTAGCAATTGGAATATTCAGGGCTTCGGGATCAATGGATTTCATAATTTCAGGAATTGCAAAATTCTTTGCCTGGTTAGGGGTTGATACACAGTTTACTGCGGCGCTTCCTGTAGCGTTCATGAAACCTCTCTCCGGAAGCGGGGCACGCGGACTAATGATCGATGCGATGACGACTCATGGAGCAGACTCTTTTATCGGCAGATTGGCCTGTACTATGCAGGGTACAACTGACACTACCTTCTATATTGTGGCAGTTTATTTCGGATCGGTCGGCATTAAAAATACCAGATACTCAATAGGATGCGGACTTCTGGCTGATCTTGCCGGCTTTGTAACCGCAATTTTTGTGGCATACCTGTTCTTCTCTTAACTTTAGCCTTAATACTCCATGAAACATCTTTCTCTCAGCCTGATGGTATTTTTAAGTTTGATATCCTGTACAACACCTCATACAAATGTTTTAAATAGCGCAGAAAGGAACCTTAACCAACCAATAGACACCTCTGACATGACTAATAATTTTTATGATAACTCAGAAACTTATCCCTTAACTATAACACCGCTTATTATAGTAGGGGAGATTGCCAATCCGGGAAATGCAGATTTTTCTGAACTTCCCCTTCACTCTGTTATCGTGAAAGAGACTCTTCTCGACAGTGCCGGTGGGGACAGGTTTGTCGGTGCATACAGATACGACGGTTATTCGCTGTTTGATATTCTTAACAAAAGAATTATAAAGAAGGCAAACAGTGAAGAGTTTAATCCCATTATCGACCTTTATATCGAAATTGAAAACGGTAAAGGAGAGAAAGTCGTATTCAGCTGGGGTGAGATATACTACCCTGCCGTTCTGCATAATATAATTATAGCATCTTCAGTATCTAGAATCGTCCCTTCTAAAACAAAGGAATTGTGGCCACTTCCAAAAACATCAAAAATTGTGGCAGGCGCCGACCTGATAACTGAAAGAAATATTAATCAGCCTGTAAAGATCACAGTAAAATCTATCAGGAAATCTTTTCCTGTTGTAAAAGGGATGTCCCCGATGTTCTCATCTGATTTTAAATTGTACAAAAACGATAAGCAACTTGGAGTTATTGACAAAGCAGATGAGAAGCAAAATGTAACATTTAATACAATTTTTTATGGCAGGGGAAAAGGAATTCATAGCACAACACCTTTCACTGGATTAGCCCTTAAGGATGTTATAGGAAAATTCTATCCGGTATCGGGGCTCAGTCTTAAAACCGGAATGCTATGCCTGGTTGGTAAGGATGGATACAGATGTGCTGTTTCGTATGGAGAGCTGTTTAACCGTAACGACCAGCAGGAGTTTCTTCTGATACAAACTAAGCCAGATGAGGACGGAGGTTTGTTCCGGATTTTTGCCGCCTGCGATTTCTTTTCAGACAGGGCGATTAAAGCTGTTAGTGAGATTCATCTTATCAGTAATTAGCAGGAAGTAGGAAGTAGGAAGTAGAAAGTAGGAAGTAGGAAGTAGGAAGTAAGAAGAATGAAGTAGGAAGCAGGTAGTATAACCTATAAGGCTAAATTTTTTCATCTAAAAGCCTTTCAGAAAGTACCCTAATCCGACTCCGAGATAATTTCCGATTACATAGCCAATAATTCCAACGGTAATTCCAGTTATGATCACATCTTTGTTTTTAAGAGCCCCTGCAACAACAGGGACAAACGGTGGTGAAAACACAAAGGCTGTTGTTGTTATCAGAAAGTCGTCTGCATTCACTTTAAATATTTTAGACAGCAACAGATGCAGAATTAGCGTTCCGAAGTATGCATAGTTAATATAGGCAAACAGGCCAAGAAATCCGATACTGAATATCACCTTAAGATCAGCCATAGTTGCAACTGTAAATGAAAAAACAAGAATGAAATACATACCCAGTTGAAAACTCTTTTCTATCTTGTTTACATTATCAATCAATGATGCCAAAATTGCTAGAGTGGTTATCGATAGAATTACAACAACCATCTGAGAGGATTTTGGAAGCAGAAGGCTGATTCCAAATGAGACTATAAAAATAATTATTGCCAGTCCCAGAGCTTTTAACAGAGGGAATAGTCGACCTTTCCTGAACATCCCTGTAAAATCCTCAAAACTTTCAGCTTCCTCAATCATCTCGTCGGTCACTTCCGTTTCACCATGATGTTTAAATGGAGGAAGAATTGCCCGGAATATTTTAGGGCCAATAGTTATAAAGAATATAATTGTGATTGCACCAACAATCATATCATAGGTACTTGTCATCACGAAAAGATTGGGATCGACTCCCAAAGCCACTTTCAGAGCGACAAGATTTGGTGTTCCTCCCGTATATACTCCAACAAGCATTCCTGCAACTTTCCATGAGTCGGGAACAACATTTTTAAATATAAAATATCCTGAGGAGACAATAATTACTACCGATATAAGTGCAAGAATCATTGAAATAAAACCTTCCCTTGCAAAACGGAGCCACCTCTTAATGTTAAGTGAAAAAAGTAATAACGGAAACGCCAAAGGGACAATAATTGAAACCAGCAGATCCTGGGTTGAGGCAATTGAGTTAACATAGCTATCGTGTTGACTGATAGTGCCGGATGCAAGAAGAGCCTGCAATTCTGTTTCTGGGAGTGCTGCCTTCCCCTGCAACGCCAGTCGATAAGCATCACTACCCTGTGGCAGAATCCCTGCACTTCCTAGTACAAGTCCAAATCCATAGGCAAGAACAATGGCACCCAATTTCTTCAGAATGGACCATCTTTTACACATATAAATGATTACCAGAGGAAAAGTGAAGTAGAAGACAACAAGAAGTATGATTTTTAACATAAAATCAGCTTTAGGTAGCTCAAATATAAAAAAAGCGGTTCACCCAAAGGCAATCCGCTTGAAAAATAGGTTTTTATACTTATTAAGCTCATTCTCTAAATCTTCTTCTGATCCTTTATCCTCTTCGCCTCTTCAACGCAGTCACATTCCTCGAAGCTCTTCTGATACTGTTCTATTGCTTTAAGGCTCATACCCATACTTGAAAATCCTCCGTCATGATAAAGATTTTGCATAGTAACCTTCCTGGTAAGGTCTGAAAAGAGGGCAACACAGTAATCGGCACACTCTGCAGCAGTAGCATTTCCGAGCGGTGACATCCTTTCAGAGAAATCCAGAAGCGAATCCATACCATGAACCCCACTCCCGGCAGTAGTAGGTGTAGGCGACTGAGATACAGTGTTGATTCTCACTCTTCTGTCGCGGCCATATATATAGCCGAAGCTTCGGGCAATAGACTCAAGAAGCGCTTTCGCATCGCCCATATCATTATAACCAGTCAGAGTCCTCTGAGCAGCAACATACGACAACGCCACAACCGACCCCCATTCCCGTATCGCATCCAGCTTATAGGCAGTCTGCAGAACCCTGTGAAAGCTCAGCGCGGAAATATCAAAAGTCTTGAGCATATTTTCGTAACTTGTATTTTCATACGGTATATCCTTTCTCACATTTGGTGACATACCTATCGAATGAAGCATAAAATCGAATTTGCCTCCAAAGATTTTCATGCTTTCAGAAATCAGATTTTCTATTTCATCCATTTTTGTTGCATCCGCAGGAATAACCTGGCTCCCTGTTGTTTTTGCCAGCTCACTGATTGTCCCAAGTCTCATTGCAACAGGCGAGTTTGTCAGAACCAGTTCAGCGCCCTGTTCCCATGCCTTCAGAGCTACCTGCCAGGCGATCGATTTTTCATTTAATGCGCCAAATATGATTCCCTTTTTACCTTTTAACAGTCCTTCTTTCATCTTATTATTATTGAATTAATTATACCTTGCCTTAAGGAGTTCCCTTGCATTTTGCATTGCCGTTTCTGTAACCTCACTTCCGCTCAGAAGTCGGGCAACCTCCAGAATCCTTTCATTGGGTGATAACAACTTAATGCGAGTATATGTTGAATCGTCAATGTCGTCTTTATATACATGATAATGTCTGTTTCCCTGTGAAGCAACCTGCGGGAGATGAGTTATGTTTATCACCTGCATATATTTTCCCATTCCGGCAAGGATCTGACCCACCTTGTCTGCCACCTCCCCGGAAACTCCTGAGTCGATCTCGTCGAAAATTATTGTTGGCAGATTAATATTTTTTGTAAGGAGCGATTTCAGGCTAAGCATTACCCTCGATAATTCTCCTCCGGACGCAATTTTTGCCAGGTTCTCGGGCGAAACTTGTTTATTTGCAGAGAATAAAAAGTCGACCTGGTCAATGCCTGTTGAGGAGAATTCGTGCAACCTGCTTATTGATATTCTGAACTTAGCATTTGGCATACCAAGCTGTTTCAGTGAATCGGTAATCTTAAGCTCCAGATCGGGAAGTACGCTTTTCCTTATTTCAGAAATATCTTCGGCTGTCCTTGTCAGTAATTCAACCTCTTTTGAAAGAAGTGATTCGAGTTCAGCCAGCCTCTCG
Organism: uncultured Bacteroidales bacterium; assembly: GCA_963809855.1. GTDB lineage: Bacteria > Bacteroidota > Bacteroidia > Bacteroidales > VadinHA17 > LD21. Next base: position 440,142 of record CAWELF010000001.1, read on the forward strand.
TCGCTCGATACTATCGAGAGAATGAGCTTATTTATCTCCTCCTGCTTAACCAGCAGCTCACTCAGGTTTGCTGCACGATGTTTTTGAATAAGAGAATAGATCAGATCGAGCCTGTCGTTAACAAATGAGAGTCGTTCAGGATCTGCTTCGATTGAAATTGAAAGTTTCTCAATCTCGGCTGCAAGATCATCCATCTCAATCAGCGATGATTCAGTTCTCGCGAAAATAGTTTCCCCGTCAGGTATGAAAGCCCTTATTTTAGCAATATTCAGTTTGACTTCCCTGAGCATCGATAATATTGAAAGGCCTTCAGCATAGAAAAGATTTGACGAACTGCTTAAAGCAAGTTTAATTTCCTCGGCATGACCCAGTAATTCCTGCTCTGCCTCTAGTTCCTCCTGCTCACCGCCTTTGAGCCTTGCTTCATTCAGCTGATCGAGCTGAAAACGATAATATTCAAGATCAGCCTTGTTCTTTTCTGCCTTCTCTTTTACACCGGAATATTCCTTTTTAAGCAGCCTGTAGTTTTTATAGGTAATCCTGTACTGTTCCTTTATGTCAGTAGTACCTGCAAATGAGTCAATTAAAGTAAGCTGAAATGAATTATCATTAAGCATCAGCGTCTGATGCTGGGAATGAATATCAATAAGTCTTTCTCCAAGTTCTTTCAGAAGCGCTACCGTTACAGGAGTATCGTTAATAAATGCTCTTGATTTCCCGGCAGGATTAATCTCTCTTCTTAGAGTTGTAATAGCCTCATAATCAAGTTCATTAGAGGGATAAAACTCATTCAGCTCATATTCCTCAATCCTGAAAGTACCTTCAACGATACATTTTTCATTTTTATCAAGAAGGACAGATGTGTCAGCTCTGTTGCCAAGGATTAGTGAGAGTGCACCAAGCAGAATAGATTTGCCGGCGCCTGTCTCGCCGGTAATGATCGTAAGACCGTTTTCAAAATCGATATCAAGTTCTTTAATAAGAGCGTAATTCCTCACGAACAGTTTTATGAGCATAAGGCCTGTTTATGGTAAAGTTGATGAAGTGTTGATCTTTTCATATTTAGTCTTATTGGCCGGATCAATCTCTGTAAGAATTTGGATCACACGGCTTTTTTCTTCAGGAAATGCCTCAGAGAAGATATTAATAAGTTCATCCGACTTTGACTCTAAAACTACCTGTACATAGTACATGAATGGATCGGGCTTCCTTCTGTACACATCCTGAATCAGTTTCAGACTTTCAGCCATGCTTGTTCTCGCTTCTGCAGTTCTTGATTCCAACTTATCGAGGCCATTGATATTGTATTCATAAATAAACTGTCGTACTCCCTCGTATTCTTTATCCAGAATATTCTTTACCAGCCAGTATCTGTTTCGGTTCCTTGAAGCATCATAAGGTTTCCAGCCCAGTTCCGGAGCATTCTGTGCGTTCGTAACTATTCTTTCGGCCATCTGGAAAAATTCGGTGCCTCCAAGCGGTGAAAAAGAATCATAATCAAATCCAAGCATTATATAAGTATAGTAAGCGAGAACTGAAATCAGGTTCGACTTATGCGATCCTGGATCAAACTCCAGAGGCTGAAATTCGACGTATCTGAACTGAAAATTATTATCAATAAAATTCAGCATTGTAGATTTATATGTAGTGTTGAAAACGGGCCGGCTTAACTGAATGGTTATTGTTCCCTTGAATTCATCGGCCGATAACTGGTCATTAAGGTTTATCAGGATATTGCAGTCGAGCCTTTCTGCATAATTAAAAACATAATTTGTCCATACGTTACCATTCATAAATTCATAAATATCCTTTTGCATCGTCTCAAAGATCTGACGGTTTGATCCCTGTATCCTCTGAGCAGATATCTGTACATTGCAATTCAATTCCTGCGATTTTATTATTCCGGGGAATAGAGCAAGACCGATTAGAAGGATATATTTTCTGAAAGCCAATAATCTCATTTTGATAAATTATTGAATCATTGAAACAATTTTGTTGAGAATGTCTTTTGCAGCTTCTTCTTTAGATTTCAACTCAAATTTATCAATATTATTGTATTTGTCAATTATGGTGATTTTGTTTGTATTGTGACCAAATCCTGCCCCATTATCTTCCAGTGAATTTAAAACAATGATATCCATATTCTTACGTAATAACTTCTCCCGGGCATTGGTCATTCCGTTATTTGTTTCCAGTGCAAATCCTGCAATTATCTGCGACTGCTTCTTACTTTTCCCCAACGCCTCCGCTATATCTGTTGTTGGTTTCAGTTTTAATACCAACTCTTTTCCTTTCTTCTTTATCTTCTCTTCTTTTGGTTCAGCTGGTGTATAATCCGCTACTGCTGCGGAAAGTATTGCTATGTCGCAATTTCGGAAACGGGATATGCATTCATCTGCCATTGATGCGGCTGATGTAACATGTGTAATTTTAACCCGCCTATCCAAAGGAGCAATTTCAACAGGCCCGAGAACGAGCTCTACATCAGCGCCATAACCGGCAGCAGCATCAGCAAGTGCAATACCCATTTTCCCTGATGAATAATTACTTATGAATCTCACCGGATCGAGTGGTTCCCTGGTTGGGCCGGCGTTAATCAGAATCTGTTTTCCTGTTAGCGGTCCCTGGCTTTTTTTTTTTGAAAAGAAATTCTGTATTTCTTTTACTATTTCTTCCGGTTCTGCCATCCGTCCCTTTCCTGTGAGTCCGCTCGCAAGTTCACCGCTGGATGGTTCCAGTATTGAATTGCCGAAGGCTTTCAGAGTCTCAATATTAATAATTGTTGAAGGGTGGTTCAGCATATCCATATCCATGGAAGGGGCTATGAATATCGGGCATCGGGCTGAGAGAAATGTTGTAAGAAGAAGGTTGTCGGCAATACCATTTGCCATCTTCCCGATTGAATTTGCTGTGGCCGGAGCTATAAGAAAAAGATCGGCCCATAAACCCAAATCAACATGACTGTTCCAATTGCCGTTCTCAGGATTGAAAAAGTCGGTGAGGACAGGGTTTTTTGAAAGTGTTGCAATTGTGAGCGGTGTGATAAATGCTTTTGCACTGGCAGTCATAAGAACCTTTACTTCAGCGCCATCTTTAACAAGCAACCGGATGATAGTTGCAGTTTTATATGCTGCAATACCTCCGGTTATCCCAATTAAAATGTGTTTGCCTTTCAACATAGTCAGGCGATTATTTACTTCTGTTTGGCTGCCGTATCAGGATTTCTGTAAAATATTTTTCCATCCTCAAGTTCCTGAAGCGCAATAAGGGTTGGTTTTGGAAGCCTTTCATAAAATTTCGAAATCTCAATCTGTTCGCGATTTTCGAACACTTCTTCGAGGTTATCGCTATATGAGGCAAACTCTTCCAATTTTTTATTTAACTCCTGTTTCATCTCAACCGAGATCTGATTTGATCTTCTTGAAACAACAATTACAGTTTCATAAATATTTCCGGTACCCTGTGTCATAAGGTCCAGATTACGTGTAACTGTAGTTACGGGAGCAGCTGATTTTCTGTAATCCATATTTTTATTGAATTTATTTTACTTCTGTATTTGATTTCGGAGGTTTAAGAAACCTGTCCGTTTTGGTAAAAATACTACTGACTTCTTTTGAATACTGGCTTTTAGGGAATTCTTCCATAAATGAATAGTAATCATCCATAGTTGCCTGGTAGCGTTCTTTCTGTCTAAATGCCTGACTGTTGTAAGCATAAAGATAAAGGGAATTTAACTTGAGGAACATCATCTCTTCCCTGTATTTAGTATCGCTGAATTCTTTCAAACCATTGTTAAGAGCTACTACTGCTGCTTTATATTGCTTCATATCGTAGTAGAGCCTCGCGTTAAGATATGATTTTTCAACAAGTGTCTCCTGGAGTATTTTTATATCTTTTTTTGCCTCATCAACTCTTGAACTGGCAGGGAACTTGCTTATAAACAGATTAAAACCCTCTATTGCATTCCTTGAACTTTCCTGATCAAGCTCTGCGCGCGGGGCAACATTAAAGTCGCATAATGCTGCCATAAAATAAGCCTCTTCGGCATGCTTGCCAAACGGAAACTGCTCAATGAAAGATTTGAAATAGCTTCCGGCCATGAAATAATCTTTCATGCCAAAAAATGCGGATGCATTCATCCAGTTTAACTCTTCACCCTCTTCCGTTGCCCTGTACCTGGGCAGAATCTGGGCTAAAAGTTCAGTTGCCTTAACATATTGGCTAGCATCATAATATTCTTTGGCTTTAGTCTTCTTCAGCTCGTAATCGGTACTTTTCAAAAGCTTTTGATAACCGCCACAGGAGCTTACCAACACCAGTATTATCAGGACTATATATAATCTGAACTTCATAAAAAAAATTGTTGCGCAAAATTAGGAAAAAAAATTCATTTACGACATAAAAACGTAATTATAATACAATTATTATGTCTTGCAAGTCATGCAAGTCTTGCAAGTCTTGTAGTCTTGCAGTCTTGCAGTCCTGCGGTCATACAGTCTTGCAGTCTCTGAGTCTCTGAGTCTCTGGGTCTCTGAGTCTCTCCCTTTCTTTTCTCCCTTTGAGCCATTGCGCCACTATTCAGTGGTTAACTGATTTCTAAGATATTACCTTGTGTACTTCGTTAAGTGAGTAAATAGGTATAAATAGGTATCATGTTTTACATGTTTATTTCTAATTTTGTGAAAATTTTACGAAAGGGTAATTGCTATGGATATATTTGAAAAGATTAAGAACAACAGAGGTGCATTAGGTCAATACCAGCAAATTGGACATGGTTACTTTGCATTCCCAAAACTGGAAGGTGAAATAGCTCCAAGAATGAAATTCAGAGGAAAAGAGGTTTTGACCTGGAGTCTGAATAATTATCTTGGCCTGGCGAATCACCCTGAGATACGCAAAATAGACGCAGAAGCAACTGCGAAATATGGACTGGCATACCCGATGGGCGCCAGGATGATGTCGGGACAAACCACAACTCACGAGAAATTTGAAGAGATGGCGGCAAAGTTCACTCATAAAGAGGATGCCTACCTACTCAACTTCGGTTACCAGGGAATGGTGTCGATAATCGACTCACTTGTAGACAGACATGATGTAATCGTCTATGATTCAGAGTCGCACGCATGTATTATGGATGGGTTACGTCTGCATATCGGAAAGAGATTTGTTTATCCGCATAATGATATTGAAAGTTGCGAAAAACAATTACAAAGAGCTACAAAACTTGTTGAAGAGTCGGGTGGAGGTATTCTTGTCATTACGGAAGGTGTCTTTGGAATGGCCGGAGATCTTGGTAAGCTTGATAAGATTGCTGCTTTGAAAAAGAAATATAACTTCCGGTTTCTGGTCGACGATGCTCACGGATTCGGAACTATGGGTAAAAACGGAAGTGGCACCGGAGAACATTTCGGAGTTCAGGACCAGATCGATATCTATTTTGCAACTTTTGCTAAGTCGATGGCAGGAATCGGTGGATTCGTTGCAAGTACAAAAGATGTTATCAACTACCTGAGGTATAATCTGCGTTCCCAGATTTACGCCAAGTCGCTACCTATGGCAATGACACTTGGAGCTATCAGAAGACTTGAATATATCCAGGATCATCCGGAACTCAAAGATAAGCTCTGGACTATCGTTCGGGCTTTGCAAAAGGGTTTGCGGGAAGCCGGACTGAATCTTGGCAAAACAGAGTCGCCTGTTACTCCTGTTTACATGAAGAGCGGTGTGCCTCAGGCTACTCAAATGATTTATGATCTGAGAGAGAACTATGGAATATTCTGTTCAGTGGTTATTTATCCAGTTGTCCCAAGAGATGTTGTTATGCTCAGGCTAATACCAACTGCCGCACACACACTGGAAGATGTAGCATATACCGTTAAGGCTTTTACTGAAATAAAAGCTAAGGTCGATAATAATCTTTATCCTGATACAGTACTGGATTTCAGTAAATTAGCTTAATAGGAATATATTAACCACGCAGTTACACGGAGTTTTAAATTATTACTCTACGCTGGCGCGAATTTGCAATTCGTGACAAGTCTGAAATTTTTCATTGCACGGATTACAACCGACCGAAGGGAGCTCGGCGAAGCCAAATCCGCGCTAGCGATGTAGTTTGCTGGAATGTTTAATCTTCTTTCTTTGCCTGTTCCCAGATAACATTCATTTCATCGAGGCTCATGTCGTGAAGAGAAATTCCTTTCTTCATTGTTTCGTTTTCCAGATAATTAAATCTCTTGATGAACTTTCTGTTTGTTTTTTCAAGAGCAGATTCCGGATCGATTCCATACAACCTCGAAGCATTGATCAATGAGAACAGCACATCTCCGAGTTCTGATTCAATTTTTTCGGTGTCCCGGTTTTGTATCTCCTCTTTCAGCTCAGAGATCTCTTCCATAACCTTATCCCATATCTGTTCACGCTTTTCCCAGTCGAAACCTACCCCTCTGACTTTTTCCTGGATTCTGTTAGCCTTTATAATAGCCGGAAGTGAGGTCGGAACCCCCGATAGTACCGGTTTATAACCCTTATTCTCCTTAATCTTCAGCTGTTCCCAGTTCTCCTCAACTTCAGATGCTCCCCGGGTAACTTTCACGTCGGAAAAAACATGAGGATGCCTGTAAATGAGTTTTTTGTTTATACCCTCAAGAACATCCGCCATGGTGAAGACTCCCTTTTCCGATCCGATTTTCGCATAAAAAACTATGTGAAGCATCAGATCACCAAGTTCTCCTTTAATTCCATCATCACTTCCTGACGATATTGCATCTGCAAGTTCATAGGTCTCCTCAATAGTGAGCTTTCTCAAACTTTCATTTGTCTGCTTCATATCCCACGGGCATTTTCCCCTGAGCTCATCAATAATATCCAGGAGTCTGCTAAACTCTTCAATGCTTTTCTTCTTATTCATGTCATTGGATTTTAAAACAAGTGTGAAGGGGAGGAGACCTTACTTGCAACATCAATACGAACAACAGAGCCAACGTCGATGCTAAGCAGTTCAGACACATTCCCTCCGTTTATTGCAACCTCCAGTAATTCCAGAGCATTGAATCGCGCAAGCATCTCCCCAACCGCTACATCGCTATATTTGTCTGAAATATGTTCTGTGTAGTTTTTATTACTCTGTATCAGAATCCTGTATGCTTTGTTCTCAAAAACTCTGTAAAAGACCTCCCTGGTAATATTTGAAATTGCATTACCGTACGAATCGATGAAGATGATGCTCCCGATAATTACATCTTTGTCTATTGTAGCTCTGAGCGGGACTCTCTCACTAATTTTACCTACCGGCTTCCCAAGATCGGAGAGGTTCTTTCCTGAAATAAGTCCTGCAGCAGCCTCTGCAAAAATTTGCAGTTCATCAGAATTGTTATGACGATCGAGCATCACCACCTCATCGGGTTCCGAGTTTAAAATAAGATTGAATATTCCATTATCGGTACCGATAAAAAAATGCTCTCTGGCTTTTACAATAAGGTGTTCCTGTTCCTTACCCGCTTCAGAATGCACGCAAATAATGTGGACCGATCCTTTTGGGTAGTTACTGAAAGTATTCCTTATTATAAATGAAGCCTGGGAAATATTAAACGCGGGTATATAGCCGGCATTATCTATAACAACCGCCTCCGGACACAAGCTAGCTAGCCTGCCTTTGATGATTCCGTAGTAGATATCATCTGGCTTCCATTCTGTTGTTAGTGTAATTACCGGCATATGAAAAAACTTGCAACAAAGATAATCTTCTAAGGAAAAAATAACCTTACTTTGTAGCGTTCAATGAATTTATTTTTGAACTATTTTCAACTTTTCAGGTTAATTTGTGAAAATGGAAATATGATCATTAATTTTTTTAGGTTTAATGACAGAGATAGTAGTATTTCTTGAGGATATCGATCCAATTGTATTTTTCGGCACGAACAACTCTTTGCTAGACAAAATCCGCAGTTTTTTTCCTAAGATTAAAATTCTTGCAAGAGGAAATGAGATAAAGTGCATGGGGGAGGAGGCTGAGATTCTGATATTTGCCGAGAAGTTCAATGAACTCATTGAATACTATCAAAAATATCACCGTCTCGACGAACTCGATATTGAAAAATATTTCTTCGACGCAGAGCACATGAAGTCTGCCTCAAAAGGCGAATTTGAGCAGGTTATCGTATTCGGGACAAGCGGAAAACCCGTGAGGGCTCGCACAGTTAATCAGGTCCGTTTACTTAATGACTACAAAACCAACGACCTTATAATAGCTGAAGGTCCTGCCGGAACAGGGAAAACATATACCTCAATTGCCCTGGCTGTAAGGGCTTTGAAAGAACGGGAAGTGAAGAAGATCATTCTTACCCGACCGGCTGTTGAAGCTGGCGAAAAGCTTGGCTTCCTTCCTGGTGATATGAAGGAGAAACTTGATCCTTATCTTCAACCTTTGTACGATGCACTTCATGATATGCTGCCGGCTAAAAAGCTGGAATCGTGGCTTGAAGATGGAACTGTACAGATTGCTCCATTGGCGTTTATGCGGGGAAGGACACTCGAAAATGCTTTTGTAATTCTCGATGAAGCTCAGAATGCAACAATAAGCCAGCTTAAAATGTTTCTTACCCGGATGGGAGTCAGTTCAAAGTTTATCATTACAGGCGATACCACACAGATTGATCTGCCAAGGAAAAACGACTCCGGACTTCTTCAGGCAATGAGGATACTTGCTGATATTAACGGTATATTAGTAATCAAATTCGACGAAAGAGATATTGTGAGGCACGAGCTGGTTAAAAGGATTGTAAGGGCATACGATAAGGAAGAAAAGGATAATGAAAAACTAAAAAACAAGAGTAAGTATAACTCATTGTAACTCTGTGATTCTCCGTGTAACTCTTTGTTAGTTCTTAAAAAAGGTTACACAGAGGCGCACTTAGGTTCACAGAGATAGAAAATTAATAATTGCAACAATATGGCAAAGACAATTTTAACTTCAAATTACAAATTTCCGGGGCAAAAGAGTATTTACAAAGGAAAGGTAAGAGATGTCTATAATATCGACGATAAGTATCTACTGATGATTGTCTCCGACAGGATTTCAGCTTTTGATGTGGTTCTTCCAAAGGGAATTCCTTACAAAGGACAGGTTTTGAATCAGATAGCTGCCAAATTCCTCGATGCAACGTCCGATATTGTTCCTAACTGGAAAATAGCCACCCCCGATCCAACAGTTACTTTTGGTTATAAGTGCCAACCCTATCCGGTTGAAATGATTGTCCGCTCATATCTTACAGGCAGTGCATGGAGATCTTATAAGAACGGAGCCAGGGAGATATGCGGAATAAAGATCCCGGAAGGAATGAAAGAGCACCAGCGTTTCGAAAAGCCTATCGTTACTCCGACTACTAAGGCCGAACAGGGTAAACATGATGAAGATATTTCAAGGTCGGAAATAATAAGCAGCGGACTGATTTCAGCAAAAGAATATGACCTGATAGAAAAATATACACTTGAAGTTTTCAGGAGAGGGACGGAAATTGCCGCAGAGCATGGCCTGATTCTTGTTGATACAAAGTATGAATTTGGCAAAAAAGACGGGAAGATCTATCTGATTGACGAGATAAACACTCCCGATTCATCGAGGTATTTTTATGCTGATGAGTATCAGGAAAGGTTTGAAAACGGACTTCCTCAGAAGCAGTTATCGAAAGAATTTGTAAGAGAATGGCTTATGGCGAACGGATTTCAGGGACAGAAAGGACAGCAAATTCCTGAAATTACTGATAGTTATGCAAATGAGGTATCTGAAAGGTACATTGAATTATATGAAAAAATTACCGGCGAGAAGTTTATAAAAACCGATATTACCGATGTTCCCGCAAGGATAGAAAAAAACTGCATGTCGTTTCTTAAATCATTATGATCAATATCGGATTAACAGGAAAAAGAATGAAAATAGCTAACTTGATTAAGGTTCTGCCTGTCACAATACTATTGTTTTTCACCGGTTCTTACCTCTATTCGCAGGTAACTGTGGAACGATCAAAAGACAAGGTAATTATATCAGGGGTGGCATATTATATTCACATTGTAAAAAAAGGTGAGACTGCTTATTCTATTTCAAGAGCCTATGGGATATCAGTTGAGGAACTTTATAAAGAGAATCCTCCTGCTGTGTTGGGTGTAAATGAGAACCAGTCGCTTAGAATACCGGTTAAATCGGTATCTGAATTAGTTCCTTTAAAACCCGTGCTGCCACAAAACAAGCACGATGATACACGTTTTATCTATCATAAGCTGAAACGCGGAGAAACAATTTATTTTCTTTCAAAAACTTATGGTGTATCAGAAAATGAAATAGTACAGAGTAATCCCGGTATTGAGATTGATAAACTTCCTGTAGGCTCTGAGATAGCCGTTCCCAGGAGAGTGTTTATGAACGAACGTCAAAAATTTGATGAGCAGGAGAAAGGTTACATTTATCATAAAGTAGTTAAGGGTGAATCGGTATCGTCAATAGCTGAAAAATATGGACTTACTGCACGGGAATTAAGGAAGGTGAACAAGAACCTTTGGTTTCCTCAGGTAGGAGATTTTGTGCGAATTCCTGTGGCTAATTCAGCTGAGATTCAGAAAACTGAAATTACTCCAGTTGATTCCTTGCCTGTTGCAGTCGAACTGACTGAGATAAGACCCGTTCCAAAACCTGCTGGTTATTCCCCGGTAAAGGATCTGAAAGGCTCTATAAATGTTGCTGTATTGCTCCCGTTCTATCTGAAGGAAAATGGGGTGCGTACAGAAATAGATTCCTCAAAATACAAAAACGGAAAAAAAGTCTACAAGAATAACCGTATGCCCGACGAATGGATGTATCCGTTAAGTGAAGATTTTGTCGAAATGTATGAAGGAATATTACTTGCAGCCGATACATTGAGCACCCTTGGACTAAATATTACTATGCATCCTTATGATATTAAGGATGATACAATTGAAATCACTAAACTTATAAACTCAGGAGTATTAAGCAGTATGGACCTTATAATCGGTCCGGTTTATTCCCGCAACCTTTCTAAAGTGGCTGATTATGTCAGGGGTCGTGGTATCCCGGTAGTTTCACCGGTTACACTCATGAATAACTCAGTCCTTTTAAATAACCCAACGCTGTTCATGGCTAATTCTTCTCTTGAAATAGCACAGAATGCTCTTGCAAAAAAAATTAGTGAGTACTACAACTCTAATCTGGTATTCATTCATACCGATTCAACCAGGACAGATGAAGATGTCAAAAGATTTAAAAACATGATATTCTCGGAGCTAAAGTATAAGTTGCCCTATGAGGATATTAAATTTAAGGAATTTCTCTTCTATAGCAGGTCTATGTTTGATAATGATTCGATAAACCGTCTTAGCCACGCATTGTCGGAAACCGGTAAGAATATTGTTATTATAGCATCTGATGAGGCTCCTGTTATAAGTGAAATTATTGGCGATGTGCATGGCTTATATAAAAAGTATGACATAAATGTATTTGCTTATCCTGTAATCAGGGAAATAGAGAACCTCGACCCGAAGGACTTATTTGATCTTGACATTATGGTTTATACTCCATACTGGATAAATTATTCGAAGGATAATGTAAAACGGTTTAACTCAAAATTCCTGGAGAAATTTATGACACAGCCCGTGGAAAAGAGTTATGCATGGAGAGGTTATGATATTGCTTATTTCTTTTTAAGCGGTATTTCCATTCATGGGAAGGATTTTATTTCGCACCCTGAGATTCATTATCCCGACCTCTTACATACAGAATATAATTTTCTAAGAAAGGAACCGGGAGAAGGATTTGAAAATCAGAAGCTATTTAATATCAGATATACAAAGGATTATGAAGTGAAACCTGTTGATTAATGAAACTTTGTGCGTAAAAAATAAGAGTTTAATATATCACTTCTGATAAGACAGAATAGTTTATGTTAATAAAAATTAACAATCGGGAATATAAGTGCATTAGTAATTGTCTATTTATTGTAGTATGATTAAAGAATCGTACAATGTACCTGAGGAAGCTGAACTGGTAACTGCATCTTTGAATGGCGACAAACGTGCATTCGGAGAGATTGTTACAAGGCATCAGAAGATGGTTGCCCGTACAGTAAAAGGTATGCTGGGTGATTCGGTTTTTGCGGACGACATTGGGCAAGAGGTCTTTATAAAACTTTATAATTCATTGTCAGAGTTCAGGGGAGATGCAAAACTTTCGACATATATTCAGAAAATCGCAGTCAATCTTACACTGAATGAGATAAAAAGAAGAAAAAGGTTTTTTTCAATGTTTTCGCAAAGGGGAAATAATGAAATGTATGAGTTTGAAGTCGCTGACAGGGATGATGAGGAAAGAAAAGAGGCATCGGAATTAGTGAATAAAGCATTACTTGCTATGGATCCAAAATTTCGTATAATATTAACAATGAGAATGTTGCAGGGTTATTCCACCAAAGAAACTGCTGAGATACTTGATCTGCCGCTGGGAACAGTACTTTCAAGATTATCGAGAGCACAGGAACAATTAAGGAATATTTTAGAAAAATTATAAAAAAATGAAAGCATCAGAGATTAAAAAATTGTTGCTCAGTTCACTGAATGCTGATACTGACACAATTGAAATTTCAGAGAGATTGAACGAATCAGGGATCTCTTATGATTTTAAGGATGGGTTCAGGGATAAAGTCCTCAATAGGGTTTTCTCAACGGGAGTTACAATTAACAGGGAGGTGGAATTTATCAGGTCGATGAATTTTGCTTTCAGCCGGATCGCACTTACAGGAGTTGCTGCAATTGTGTTGCTTCTGATCTCAATCTTTCTTATGGAGGGAACAATTTCTTTCAACTCATTTCTCGGATTAAGCGACAACTACGACGAGAGTATTGTATGTCTGCTAACAGGAAACTAAAATAGATAGAATGAGAGCAAAACCAATTATAGTAGTAGTAATAACTCTGATCATAGGTTTTATCCTGGGCATGCTTACCTCAGCCCAGATAAGATATCACAGGCTTAAACCGGTGAGTGTATACTTTTCTGCCGACAGGTTCCAGAATGGCTTCTATAATGTTATTGAACCTGATGCGAAACAAAAAGAGAAAATTGACAACGTTCTGAAAAAATATGCTTTAATTAACGGCGATCTGCAGAATAATTTTCGCAAACAGCTGGATATAAATATGAACGAGTTCATAAAAGAACTTGACCAGAACCTTACTAAGGAACAAATTGCCCGTTTGAAAGAAATGGACGACAAACGACGTGAGATGATCAGGGAAAACTGGAGAAATCACGACAACGACTCCTCCCGCTTCAGAAACGGACGGCCTTTTAATCCTGATGGAAGACCTGGCCCTCCCGGTTCTCAGAGACCTCCTTTTTCTCCACACGACTCTTCGAAGCTACCCGATAATAAATAGGAGATAATCAAGAAGTATAGGTAAATCATCCGGATTTACCCCGAGCGAAATCAGAAGGGATTTGTCTTCTGAGAAGATTGCAATGAACTCTTCCTGAGATAGTTCCCCGGTTATTAAACTTTGTCTGTAATAGTTTACAGCGTCTTTCTTGCTTCCTTTACAGAGTGCAAGATGTCCCCTGTTTATCTGATCGTGGGCATTAAGTTTTCCTTCAGATAAGCGGTCGTAATATTTTTCTGAATCATCAAATCTTCCAAGAGCGAAATAGCAATAGGCTATTGGTCTCAGGATCTTAAGGTTCCCCGGATCATTATACTCAACTTTAAAATAGAATTTCAGAGCCTCCTCGTATTCATTCAGGTCGAGATAACAATGTGCGGCCATTATTGTGGTGTGGATATTCTGAGGTTCAAGGTCAAGCGCCTGAAGGTAATACTCAAGGGCTTCATCATACTTACCGATCTTCCGGAGACATAACCCAATCTTTTTTACTGTCCATACCTTTCTATCTATCAGCTCTGCACGCCTATAATACTTTAAAGCCTCGTCATAATCAGAATTCTCCTGATAACAATACCCGATCTTTTCATATAGTTGAGCTTCAGATGGTTTTGTAATTATCTGTTTCAGGAAAAGAGAACGGGCATCATCATAAAAGTTCTTGCTGAAGAAATATTCTGCCAGTCCGGCCTCTGCCTCCTGCGCATTGCATGTTATTCTGAAAAAATCTGAGTTATATATATCTAGTTTTCCTATAAACAGGTCTTCAAACTCCTTTTTATATGGAGAAAGTTTATAAAATCTGTAAATATCCTGAAGATACTGAGTTACGATAGTACGGAAATTCTTGTAAGGATCTAATACCGAATCTTCCTCGTTAAGCTGTTGCAGCCCTTCCAGTTCCATCCTGAAAACTTTCAGCATCATACTTTTCTGAGCTGAAGGAAGATATTTGAGGTTCAATAGTAATGAATATTTATCTGAGTTACAAATGAATGGAGTCTTGTACAGAGCTTCGGCCAGTTCATTGGTTCCCGGACCAAGAATCTCATCCCTGTAGATCTCATTAACAGTCTCATGGTCAGGATAAAATGGAACGAACCAATTCTGGAAATTTTTAAAAAAGTCAAAATGTTTCATGTTAGCAAATGCCGACATATAAACATCAGCTCCTTCCATCTGAAGCTTGGTAAGTTCCTCCATTGTCTTGAAGATCTCTTCAGAGTCGCTGAACATTTCCGACCAGTCGGGGTTCTTTTCCTCATTAATATCTTTCGGAAGTATGTTTTCCAGATCAAGCTTTTCCTCTATACGTGGCTTTAGCTTGGCTACCTGAGGTAATATTTCGTCCTGAAGCTTTCTGCTTAGCTTTTCAGTTTCCCTCGATCGGATGGTTTGCAGGACAATTATCATACAATGTTCTCTGAACTTACTATCAAGACTCATCTTGGTAATTTTGTCAGTAAGGTCAGGATAAAGTAAAATCCTGCCATTATAATAATGCAGATTCAGAATCAGTCCTGATAATGCTCTTTCCATAACCTGTTCCTGTCCCGCTTCATAAATGGAAATAAGATGAAAGAGTTTTTCGGTTTGCCAGGTTCTTAAAGAACTGAGGGTTATTGCTGTTGTAAATATACTTGCTTCGTGCCACCTGAATTTTCCTGAATTAAGAATGATGTCAAAAAGGCTTTTTTCTGCTTCTCCATAATAATCTGTTAACCATAGGTGATTGAAAATATTCTTTATCAGATGTTTATGTTTAACAGAGATCTCAGAATCAGGATTGGGATTTATTTCGTTGCTCAGTTTAAGCCATTCATCAAGATCAGATTTGAACATCAGATCGTCTACCGTTTCAACAATAGTTTTACCGCTGAGCTTAAGCTCTTTTTCAGCCTGCTGCTTTACCCAGTAAGTATGCCACCCGGAATTATGTGACAATATGTCCTGTCTTACCCGATCGGATAGCCCAAGAATTGACTGAATGAGTTTGAAATATACCTTGGTTCGCTCCGGATCCTTTATTCCTTCAATTGTGTAGGAAAGCATGTTACGGTACGTCATTACAATATTTTCGTAATCATCCCTCAGATCTCCGGAAGTGGTACCCGAAATCATATCTGCCAATATATCAAGGCTTTGCTTAATTCGTTTTTCTGAAATGAAATTGCAGAGCCTTTTATGCTGTTGAATTACATTTGATACATCCATCTTCTAGCATTTTAGGATTTGAAAAATGATATAAGTCATTTGTCATATCAAGAGGACATCTGCAACAATCAGACCATTTTGCAATTTTTCCCTGTAAAGGAATTCAGAATTTGTAGCCAATGCTTAAATAAACTTTTGTTTTATGGAAAAAAGTCTCACCGCCGTAATTTCCATGCATTAATCCCATCTTAAGGGGGCCAATTATGGATTCGTAGCCCCCTTCAAGTCCATAGCCTGATATAAATGAAAATCCATTGTTTCTATCAGCTTCCTGAGCTGAAAAAAGGTCAGAGATCAGGCTAAGATGAATCTTATCAGCTGCTTTAAAATCTAAAGACGCTCTTATGCCTGCCATTTTTCTTACCGGAATCTCGTTCGCGTTAAATCCGATTAATGACACTGACCTTTTGCTTATGGATTCCGGTCCGCCAAGAAGGTAAAAATTGTTTCTGGCAGCTGTGGAATCAGATTTGGTAATGAAGAGGAAATCACCACCTAAAGCTAATGTGAACTTATTACCAACTGGGAAATATTGTCTGAAATGAACATTTAGAGTACTGAACTTATCGAAAGAAAATCCGTCGGGATTTGCCTGTGAATAAACGGATTTAGACGTAACTGTCCTGATTCTTGCAGATTGCAGCTTAGATACGCTGGCAAAGATGTTTAAGACAGTTCCTCTCTCAGGAAAATGTTTGTTATCCAGTGAATTTACACTATAACTATAGCCTGCTGTTAAATAGTTATAAGCTATGTCTCTTAACGGGACATCAGAATTATACCTGAGCCTGAGGTTCATGTTTTCATAGCCTAGTGACAGACTCATTATCTGATTGAGCCCAAGACTCCTGTTCAGTGAAACTCCAGGGTTGAAATTGTTGCTTACGACATTCCCATAATCTCCTTGCAGTCGTAGCATCGGTATTGAGGTATTGTCGGAATTGAAAAATAACGACATGCCGAATTTCTGGTTCCTGTCGAGGAACTGGGTAGAACTGATATTGAACCTGTAGTATTGACTTACAAATGAATTCATTTTAATCACAGAGTTTCTAGTCAGAAGATCCTTTGTCGACATGCGGAAAACGAAGCCGGCTTGAACATAATTATCGTAATATACAGATCCATAGAGTATTGACATGGGTTTTTCTATGCAATCAATTACCAGAATAAGAGAATCATTTCGGGGAACAACCCTGTATTTCACCTTATCAAACCATGTTTTCCCATAGAGGATATCTATTTTATCCGTCAGTTCCTGCCTGTTAATCTTTTTACCGGGTTCAACATTGAGAACTCCCATTACCTGCCAATCTGCATAGTTTTTATTTCCTTCTATCTCAACTTTATCGAAAGTATATTCTTCTTTTCCAAGTATGTCTTTAATTGGTTTCTGAGTTCCGAAATGGTTAAGTGAATCTGCCAGTCGTCTGAAATATTCCCTGTAAGGAGCTGCAGCATCATAACCTGTTTTCACGAGCTGTTTAACATTTTCAAATTCAAATATCGGATACCCGTGAGTTTTTGGTTCAATAAGGACATCCACAAGCTCTTTCTCCTGTTTGAAATCTTCAAGGCTTCTGAAAAGGGCTATCTGTCGTACTATTCCAGCCACCGACTGAAGCTCGTCTTCATCCGGTGCATCGAATCCCACATACGAACCAATGATGACATCAGCGCCCATATCAATAATTTCGCTTGCCGCAAAATTTCGAACCAATCCTCCATCAACAAGTAAAAGTGTATCTATTCTCATCGGAGAAAAGATGGAAGGAACAGACATGCTTGCCCTTATTGCATCGGCCAGGTAACCCGTAGTCAGGTTGATCTTTTTTAAATTTGTGATATCTGTACCAAGACACATAAAAGGGATCGGAAGTTTTGAGAAGTCATTTATGTCGGCTGCCGGCCAGATATAATAGCTTAGCATGTTTTCAATCTGCTGACCGTTGATCAGACCTGAAGGAAACTTAACCTTTTTAAAAGAAAGGGGAATTGTAACAATATTATTGTCGAAATGCTCTTTTTCTAAGTAAACAACCCTGTTCTGGGGTAATTTATTTGACATAATGAGCTTCCAGTTTACCGCTTCTAATATTTTTTCGATACTGTCGGCGGAATATCCAACCGAATATAATCCTCCGATAATACTACCCATGCTAACCCCGGTGATATAATCCGGTCTTAGCCCCGCTTCTTCCATTACTTTGATTACACCCAGATGGGCAATGCCATGAGCGCCTCCTCCGCTAAGTACCAAACCTAGACGTGGTCTTTGACTTGAAGTTTGTGCAACAACGCAAGTACAGTTTATACTTAAAAAAAGAAACAGAATTATAAATAAACTCGTGGTTCCTATGTTATTCTCAATATAACCATGAGATGCTGCTCGCATAAATTCTGAATTAAGAAAACGGGTGAAGCAGTGATTTAAAGCGTACAAGATAGCAAATTTGAGTAACTTTGCCACGTGAAAAATCAGAATTCTTTTAGTTCAAAATGGCTTCCCACAACAAAAAAGGAGATGGAACATCTGGGATGGGACCAGCCTGATGTGATCATTTTCAGCGGAGATGCTTATGTTGATCATCCATCTTTTGGTACGGCAGTTATTGGCAGGGTTATTGAGGATGAGGGATTCCGGGTAGCAATTGTGCCTCAGCCTAACTGGAAGGACGATTTACGGGATTTTAAAAAACTAGGGAAACCAAAATATTTCTTTGGAGTTACGGCTGGCAATATGGATTCGATGGTTAACCATTATACAGCTGCCAAACGGTTAAGGTCAGACGATGCTTATACACCAGGAGGGAAAGCAGGTTTCAGACCTGACTATCCAACCATCGTTTACAGTAAGATTCTTAAGGAGATCTTTCCTGAAGTTCCGGTTGTTATCGGAGGAATAGAAGCTTCAATGCGCCGTCTGACACACTATGATTACTGGAAAGATTCACTCGAGCCATCTATCCTTTTAAGTAGTGGGGCTGACATGCTGATTTATGGAATGGGGGAGATGCCTCTTAGGGAATTACTGAAGCAACTTCGTGGAGGAGCCCGCTTTTCCTCACTTCAAAATATTCCTCAGACAGCGTACTTAATAAAAAAGGATGAGATTCTGCCGGTAAATAATAAATGGAAAGACATTACTCTCAACTCATTCGATAAATGCTTAAGCGACAAGAAATTATTTGCCGATAACTTTGTAAAGTTTGAAAAGGAATCTAATAAAATCTTTTCCGCCCGTCTGAATGAGGATTCAGGTAACTTTAAGGTGGTTATAAATCCTCCGTATCCCGTAATGGATGTGTCAGATGTTGACCGCACTTTTGATCTGCCCTTTATGTATTTACCTCATCCTCATTACAATAAAAAGGAGGAGATTCCGGCATATGAAATGATTAAATTTTCGGTGAATATTCATCGTGGATGCTTTGGAGGGTGCAGCTTTTGTGCCATATCTGCCCACCAGGGAAAACAAATATCAAGCAGATCAGAAGAGTCAATATTAAAAGAAGTAGTAAAAATATCAGAACTTCCTGATTTTAAAGGTTATCTCTCCGATTTAGGCGGACCTTCTGCAAATATGTACAGGATGAAAGGTAAGGATATGAAGCTTTGTTCTTCCTGCACCCGACCTTCCTGCATTTGGCCCTCTGTTTGCAGGAATCTTAATACCAGTCACAAAGAGCTTACCGAACTTTACAAAAAAGTTGATAAGATAAAAGGCATAAAGAAATCTTTTGTCGGAAGTGGTGTTCGCTACGATCTTCTTTTCCCTGAATGGAACCTTAATGCCGGAAGGGATGAAGGAGAATACCTCGAAGAACTTATAGTAAAACACGTTTCTGGCAGGCTTAAGGTAGCCCCTGAACATACATCACCCGGAGTCCTGGCTAACATGAGAAAGCCTCCTTTTGACCTTTTCCGGAAGCTGAAGAAGCGATTTGATAATATTAAATTGAAGTACGCTCTACGTTATGAAATAATACCGTACTTCATTTCCTCTCATCCGGGCTGCACAGACTCTGATATGAAAGAACTGGTAGCTGAAGTGAAAACTCTTGGTATAAAACCAGAACAGGTACAGGATTTTACACCGACACCAATGACACTCTCAACACTTATTTATTATACTGGATTTGACCCTTATACCGGTAAAAAGGTTTATGTTGCCAGAAATGTTGAGGACAAGAGAAAGCAAAAGGAGTTTTTCTTTTGGTACAAGAAGGCAATTAGTAATTCTGGGAAAGGGAGTTAAGGATTGCTTCACCCTCCTGAGTCGGGTTCGCAATGACGATGAACCAAATAAACGATGTGTCGCCCTCCTGCGTCGGTCTCGCAATGACAGTTAGCCAACTAGAAGGACGTGTCATTGCGAGGAGTGAAGCGACGCATAAAACCTTTTAAAATAACGTGTCATTGCGAGGAGTGAAGCGACGAAGCAATCCTTTGACATATCGATAACCCTGCTAAAGCAGATATTTAACAACTTTGCCTGTCTTTATTGCGTGATCAATTTCACTCCTTGTTGACGAACCAACATAACCACCAACGTTAATCACAAATATCTCATCTGAGATATCAATTTTAGCCTTGTGCATGTCGTCAAGCATAGGTTTTATCTTGTCATTCCAGACTTCATCGTCGCCGGAATGTCCAAATAAGCCTACACTTATAACAATATGGCCTTCAAGAGTTAACCTTTTCTGTTCTTCAAGAAATTCATTTTTGAATTTAGTGCTTCCGCAGAGAGTTATAATTTTATATTTTCTATTCATTTTGAGATTGATGTAAATCCTGAAAGTTCCAATTTGTTAAAGATACGGCAATTATAGCAAGCTATTTTAGTTTTAAAATATAGTAAAAATAGTTTATTGCTGATTATGATACTTATCAGTAAACTGACAGATTACTGATAAGATGGTTTATTTTTGTATGGAATGTGAAAAGTCTTCTTCAAAAAGTACGAACATACTCGGGTCGGAACTGAGTTTTGATTCTTGGTTAAGAATCAAAATGTGGTTCATATAATTTACTAACGAAATTATAAGTGCCTTATGGATAAACGGTTTGTGTCTTATCGGGAAAATTTAAATATCTGTCTGGTTATGAAGATTCCTGAAGCTTATATGCACAGTTTAAAGTATTTTTATTTGAACTGATAAAACATCTTTTGTTTTTAGTTGTTAATATGTTAAGGTGAGTTATTAGATAACTATAATATCTGACAGACCTGAACGAAAGTAATATTTAAGAATTAATAAAACATTTGGTAATATTTAGTAATCCTCAAAATATGGAGAATTTTAATGTCTAAAACTGCTTACAAAATTTTTATTGTTGTAATGGTTGTGATTGTTGTTTTTACATTTATTGCGATCCTAGCCTATGGTTTTTCTTATTACAGGATTAGTCTGGAAGAAAGATATTTTCATCCACTGAACAATTCTCTGAAACCCAGTGGTATTCTGGGGCATGGTATGGGTATTATCGGATCGCTCCTTATAATAATAGGGGTTGCAACCTATATGGCGAGGAAAAGATACCGTTTTTTATCGCGGATGGGATTATTAAAGCATTGGCTGGAATTTCACATATTCCTCTGTACTCTTGGTCCTGTTTTAATACTTTTTCATACTGCTTTAAAATTCGGAGGACTGGTAGCAATAAGTTTTTGGAGTATGGTTGCAGTATTTATAAGCGGTGTAGTAGGCAGGTTCATTTATCTTCAGATCCCCAGATCAATAGAGGGGAGGGAACTTAGTTTAAGTGAGGTCAGGGAAATGAAAACTGACGTAGCCGGTTTAGTAAAGCAATCATACAACCTCGATGAGGAGAGCTATAACACTATAGCTGAGTCGATAAAAAAGAAAGTTGAACTTTATCACAATAGCGCATTAGTCCGTTATGTTAGAAAATACGTTGATGACCGGAGATCTCTGCGGAATGTACGGACAGTACTCAGAACGCATAAAGTTCCTAAATCTGAATACAGGCAGATAGTTGGTCTCTTAAAAGACGATATTCAGCTTAACCGGAAAATTGAGAGGCTCGATCGTATGCAAAACCTGTTCAAATATTGGCATGTGGCTCATTTTCCTTTTGCATTGGTTATGCTGATTATTATGGTTATACATGTAGCGGTTACAATTGTTTTTGGTTACAAATGGATTTTTTGAATATGGGACCAGTACTTGAAAATATATTAATCTATGCTCTAACTGCCATCCTCTGCATTGCTGTTGTAGTTTTTTATGTCCGAAAAAAGAGCAGGGAATCGAAATTAGTTGATGAAAAATTAAAACATGCTAAAGAATCTGGCATGAACGAACCGGTTTCTTTGCATCCTTATATTGATGTAAATAAATGCATTCAGACGGGAGCATGTATTGCCGCGTGTTATGAACACGACATTATCGGCATCAGAAACGGGAAAGCAGTTATTATAAATGCTTCACAGTGCATCGGACATGGAGCCTGTTTTCTTGCATGTCCCACTGAGGCTATCTCCTTACGTATCGGTACTGAGAAACGTGGAGTTGATTTACCTCACATAAATTATAATTTCGAAACAAATGTTCCGGGAATTTTTATCGCAGGGGAGCTAGGTGGAATGGGGCTCATTAAAAATGCTGTGGAGCAGGGAAGAAAAGCTACTGAGAGCATAGTTAAATCACTTAATAAAGATCATACTGCCGCTTACGATCTGATTATCATTGGAGCAGGACCGGCCGGAATATCTGCCTGCCTTACTGCTAAGAAACATAATCTTAAATTCCTTCTTCTCGAACAGGATACACTTGGAGGTACGGTATTTACATTCCCGAGGAAAAAGATCGTTATGACCTCTCCGATGGATCTTCCTCTTTTTGGAAAAGTGAAGCTTTTTGAGACAAGTAAAGCCGAATTGCTCGACCTGTGGCAAACTGTGTTAAAGAAAAACAATATTTCTATCAAGGAAAATTCAAAGGTTGAGTCAATTGTATCTGAAGATGGGATTTTTAAAGTGATAACAATAAAGGGAGAAACCTTTACGTCTGCAACCATATTACTTTCAATTGGACGGAGGGGTACACCACGTAAACTGAATGTTCCCGGCGAAACAATGGAAAAAGTGGCATATCGCCTTCTTGAGCCGGAAGTTATTACTGGGAAAGATGTAATAGTTGTTGGTGGAGGAGACTCGGCAGTTGAGTCAGCTTTACTTCTTGCCGATGAGAATCATGTTACGATATCATACCGGAACGATGTATTTAGCCGTCTTAAACCGAAAAACAGTATGGAACTCAATAAGGCTGTTGCAGCAGGAAAACTGGAGGTTCGAATGAACACAAATCTTTTAAAAATAGAGGATGAATATGTTACTCTTTCTCTTGGCAAAGATGGAGAATCTGTAAAACTTAAAAATGATCTGGTCTATATTTTTGCCGGAGGAGAACTCCCAACTCAATTTTTGGAAAAAGCCGGAATTAAAATTGAAAAGAAATTCGGAGAAACTGTAAGGAAGCATGAGAGATAGAGAAAGACTAAGAGACTAAGAGACCAAGAGACGAGGGACAGGCGATTAATACTTTTACTAACACGGTGCGTAAAAAAACATATCCAGGCAGAAATTTTAAAATAGAAAGACTGAAGAAAGAAGTAAATCAAAAATAGTAAGCGTGCAGAGGAGTAGAAAATTATACTTGTTGTTGGTGATGTTGTTATCGGTAGTACGATTGGCAGCACAAATTTCTCCTGGCGAACTGTCGTCTCCTCATGCACAGCTTGAAGGTATATCAAATTGTACCAAGTGTCACGTGTTGGGAAATAAAGTGACAAGTGAAAAATGTCTTGCCTGTCATACGGAAGTTCAGGAAAGGGTAAGTCAGCAAAAAGGGTATCATGTCTCGCCTGATGTAAAAGGAAAAGAATGTTTCGAATGCCATAACGATCATCACGGTAAAAATTTTCAATTAATCCGGCTCGATACTGCAAAGTTCGATCATTCATTAACAGGCTACTCACTTTCAGTACCACACGCAAAAAAGAGCTGCAAAGATTGTCACAACACAAAATTTATTGCAGATCAGAAGATTAAAGTTAAAAAGTACACCTACCTTGGTGTAAATCAGGAGTGCCTTACGTGTCATGCCGACTTTCATCAGAAAACGCTTTCTTCTGCATGCCTGGATTGTCATAACGCAGATTCTTTCAAGCCGGCTACCAAATTTAGTCATGCTCTTACGAAGTTTCAATTAAAGGGGAAACATATAACCACCGAATGTTCAAAATGTCATAAGGTTGATGCTGAAGGAGGAAAGAAGTTACAGGTGTACCGTTTAAGTGAACGCGCTTGTTCCGATTGTCATAAGGATCCTCATCAGAATAAGTTTGGTTTAAACTGCGCACAGTGTCATAATGAAGATTCATTTCAGATTGTAAAAGGAGTTAAAGATTTTGATCATAACAAGACCGATTACAAGCTCGAGGATAAGCACCTGACTGTAAATTGCAAGGCGTGTCATAAAACAAAGTTTACTGATCCGCTGAAATTTAAACTTTGTACCGATTGTCATACAGATTACCATAAAAAACAGTTTGCTAAAAACGGTGTATCACCCGACTGCTCTAAATGCCATACAGTAAAGGGATTTACATTGTTCTCATACACTATCGATCAGCATAATCAGAGTGCATTTCCATTAAATGGCGCTCATGAAGCTACAGCATGTATTGACTGTCATAAAAAGCAGAAGGATTGGAGTTTCAAGGGAATAGGATCGACTTGCAAAGATTGTCATGCGGATATTCATAAAACATTTATTGCTTCTAAATTTTACCCGGATGCAAATTGCACGGTGTGCCATAACGAAACAAGATGGACCAGTATAACTTTTGATCACACAAAAACTGATTTTATTCTGACAGGAGCACATAAAAAGGTTGATTGCCGCGATTGTCATCTTATAGCAGATTCTCAAGGTGTTGTCAAACGGGATGAAAAAGGAATCATATTGCAGAAATTTTCAGATCTTAAAACAGATTGCTCATCATGCCATACCGACAAGCACAACAAACAGTTTGACAAAAATGGAATTACTACCTGTACCGACTGCCACGACACCGACAACTGGAAAGCATCCAAATTCAATCATAACAACACTGCATTCAAACTCGATGGTAAACATATTAATGTCTCTTGCATAAAATGTCATAAACCACAACAAGAAGGTTCGACAATTACAATCACATATAAAATAAAAGATTACAGATGCGAATCCTGTCACTCCTGATATTAGTAACAGAACTCTTCTTTTCAAGTCAGAAGACCGAATCTCCACACGGCGCTGACTTTAAGGTTAGCTGTAAGACTTGTCATAGTTCAAGCAGCTGGCAGCTTGATACTAAAATCTATTCTTTTAATCATAACAACACAAAATTCAAGCTTGTAGGAGAGCATAAAGTTGTAGGTTGCAGAGAGTGTCATCCTACTCTGAAATTTGCAGAAGCAAAAACAAATTGTAACGACTGTCACGTTGATATACATCAGGCAACTACAGAGCCTGATTGTTCGCGATGTCACACTCCCTCATCGTGGTTGGTAAATAATATAATTGAGGTTCATCAGATGAGTCGTTTCCCACTTAATGGAGTTCACAGAACAGTAGACTGTTCACTTTGTCACAAATCTGAGAGCTCTGCACGTTTTGAAGTAGTTGGGGTCAATTGCATCGATTGTCACAGGCAAAATTACCTGGCTACCACAAAGCCAAATCATGTCCAGTCGGGGATATCAGAAAACTGTATCCTCTGCCATCGCGAGAATTCTTTTCAATGGACAGGGGCAGGTTTTGATCACACAGCTTTTCCTTTAACTCTTGGACATGCAGCCGCAAAATGCAACGATTGTCATTTAACTCCTGGAGTTTTTACCGGTGCAAAACAGGATTGTTATTCATGCCACCAGAAAGATTTTCTTACAGCGAAGGTTCCGGATCATACACTCGGAAGGTTTTCAACAACCTGCCTCGACTGTCATACTACGGCTCCTGGCTGGAAACCTGTTACCTTCAATCACAACAGTTTCCCTTTAACACAGGGGCATTCAACTCCAGCTTGTATCGATTGTCATACCGGAGGAAATTACACTGCAACAGCCATCGATTGTTACTCATGCCATCAGAAGGATTATTTAGCCACCACTAATCCAAATCATAGCGCTTCAGGGGTTTCCAAAATCTGTCAGACTTGCCATACCCTGAATCCAGGCTGGACACCTGTTACATTCAATCACTCCGCTTTCCCTCTTACTCTGGGACATTCCGGACCCATCTGCACTGATTGTCATACAGGAACAAACTACGCAGCAACGCCAGTTGACTGCTATTCATGTCATCAGAAAGATTTTGTGGCAACTACAAATCCCAATCATACAGCATCTGGAATCTCACAGATCTGTCAGACATGCCATACCACAAATCCTGGCTGGAAACCTGTTACATTTAACCATACAGCTTTCCCTCTCACGCTTGGTCATGCTTCACCAGTATGTATTGATTGTCATAAGGGCGGGAATTATACAACAACACCTGTAGATTGTTATTCCTGTCACCAGGCTGATTTTCTGGCTGCCACAAATCCAAATCATACCTTAGCAAGCTTTACCACACTCTGTCAGACTTGTCACACTACCAATCCGGGGTGGAAACCCGCTACGTTTACTCACACGGGCTTCTCCCTGACACTAGGGCACTCGGGGCTTGCCTGCAGTGATTGTCATACCGGGGGAAATTATGCAACAACTTCAACTGATTGTTACTCGTGTCATAAGGCAAATTATTTAGCGACCACTATCCCGAATCACACAGCTGTTGGTTATCCAACTACCTGTAGTACATGTCATACATTAAATCCGGGATGGAAACCGGCAACCTTTACTCATACTGCGTTGCCACTAACACTTGGACATGCAATACCGGCATGTACTGACTGTCATAAGGGAGGAAATTACACAACAATACCAACAGATTGTTATTCATGTCACACTGCAGATTATACTGCAACAACTAATCCAAATCATGTTGCGGCTGGTATACCGACAACCTGCACCACCTGTCATACCACAAATCCGGGATGGGCGCCTGCAACTTTCAGCCACACCACGTTCCCGCTTACACTTGGACATGCAACCCCTGCATGTAACGATTGCCACAAGGGAAATTATACTACCACATCAACGGTTTGCTATTCTTGTCACACTGCAGATTATACTGCAACAACGAATCCAAATCATGTTGCGGCTGGTATACCGACAACCTGCACCACCTGTCATACCACAAATCCGGGATGGGCGCCTGCAACTTTCAGCCACACCACATTCCCGCTTACACTTGGACACGCCACGCCAACATGCAACGACTGCCATAAAGGAAACTATACCACGACTTCCAATCTTTGTTATTCATGTCATACAACAGATTATAATAATACTACAAATCCGAATCACATAACTCTGGCTTTTGCTACAACATGCAATACTTGTCATACCACCGTACCTGGTTGGAAGCCTGCAACATATACGCAACATGATGCCCAGTTCTTTCCTATTTATTCAGGAAGACACCAAGGGCGATGGACATTATGTACCGATTGCCATACAAATACCGCTAATTATGCGTTATATACTTGTCTCACCTGTCATAGCAAAGCAAGTATGGATAGTGCACATAGTGGTAGAAGTGGTTATTCTTATGTAAGCACGGTTTGTTATTCATGTCATCCAAGAGGGACTGCGGGTTAATACTTATTTATGAGAAAATTTATTTTTGTTTTATTTATAATCGTTTTTGGTCTTGAACTAACCGGACAGACTTTAACTGAAAAAGTTACAGGTAAGGTCTCATTTGTGAGTACTCCGAATGTATATGTGAAGTTTGCATCTACTGCCGGCATTTCTCAGGGCGATACGCTTTTCATATCCTCAATGGGTAAAATGATACCTGCATTGAGAGTAACAAATCTTTCATCATCTTCCTGCGTATGCACCATAATATCATCAGGGAGTATAAAAGTCTCCGATGAAGTAATTGCGGTGAAGAAGGCAGGCAATGTTAAACCTGTTGAGAAGGTTGCAGCAAAAACAGTCCCTGATTATAATGAGAAGATGGATTCCAGCTCATACACAAAGAAACCGTCAGTAAAACAGGTTGTCAAGGGAAGTATTTCTGCCTATTCATATTCCGGATTCTCAAATACCGGCGCTGCAAATTCTACCCAATTCAGATATACTTTATCTCTTGATGTAAGTAATATCGGAAAATCAAAGCTGTCGTTCGAAAACTATATGACATTCCGGCACAAGCTGGGAGATTGGAGCGCCGTAAAGAGTCATCTGTTTGATGCACTAAAGATTTATAGTCTGGCAGTCAGATATGACCTTAATAAGACAACGCAAATAAGTTTTGGCAGGCGAATAAATCAAAAGTTATCAAGCATAGGAGCATTAGATGGGTTGCAGGTAGAAAAGACTTTCAATAAATTTGGTATTGGTGCGTTAGTTGGATACAGACCTTCGTTTACAGATTATAGTTTTGATAAAAAACTGTTTCAATATGGCGGATATCTGTCATATAGTTCAGTAACGCCTACAAAATATGTTGAAACATCACTAGCCTTTATGGAGCAGATGAATAGCGGGAAAACTGACCGGAGATTTCTTTATTTTCAACATTCAAACTCTCTGATAAAGAACTTCTACTTTTTTAGTACTTTTGAAGCTGACCTGTATAAGCTTACGAGTGATTCTCTAAAGAATTACGTTGCAAAAAATACATTCAGCCTCACAGGACTCTACTTATCATTGAGGTATAAAATGACAAAGAATTTCTCACTCACCGGTTCATATGATGGCAGAAAAAATGTTATGTACTATGAAACATTTAAGTCATATACCGACATGCTTATTGAGTCGGGGATGAGGCAAAGTTTCAGATTACAGGCAGATTATCGTATTACGAATAATCTCATGTTTGGTATACAGGCAGGATACCGGGATTTAAAATCGGATCCTAACCCAACAAAAAATGCATATGGTTATATAACATATAGTCAGATTCCCGGACTGAATTTGACGGTAACCCTTTCAGGTACATACCTGGAATCAAATTACGTGAATAGTAAGATCGGTGGAGCATCTTTATCACGCGATTTTTTTAGTGGGAAATTGTACACAAGCATAGGTTATCATTATATGGATTACAAATACCCGGAAAGCCTGCAAAACACAGTTCAGAATGTTGGAGAGATGAATCTTACATGGCAAATAGCCAAAAAGATGTCATTTTCTGTGAATTGGGAAGGGACCTTCGAGAAACAGTATAAGTATAACAGTCTTTATCTGCAGATAAGAAGAAGGTTTTAATGCTCAAAACATATTTATGTCATTATTGAAATAGCTTTAGAATTATTGAGAGGGTTTTGAAACAATAAAGTTAAGATAGAATGGACATACTTTTTCTAATGATATTCAGCTTCATGGTTTCTTTTGGATATCAGAAAACCGAATCTCCTCATGGGACAGGATTAAAGATTAGTTGTAATGTTTGTCATAATTCAAGTGGATGGCAAATAGATAAAAATACTTATTCTTTTAACCACGATAAAACCAAATTCCCTCTGGCGGGGCAACATAAGGTTATAAGCTGCCTCGAATGTCATCCTGCTTTAATTTTTACTGGTACAAAAACAAATTGCAACGAATGTCACGAAGATATTCATCAGGCAACAACCGGACAGGATTGTTCGCGATGTCACACCCCCGACTCATGGCTTGTTACAAATGCCATTGATCTTCACCGGACAAGTCGTTTTCCACTTGTTGGAGCACATAGAACAGCGGATTGTATCCAATGTCATAAATCTGAAAATTTCACCCGTCTAGATATCCTTGGTGTAACCTGTATTGATTGTCACCGGCAGAATTATCTGGCTACCACAAATCCAAACCACATTCAGTCGGGGATATCTGAGGATTGTGTAAAATGTCACAGCATTTCTTCATTTCAATGGACAGGGATAGGGTTTGACCATTCTTCCTTCCCTCTTGTTCAGGGACATTCATCTCTCAAGTGTACTGATTGCCATGCCCAGGGAATTTATACAACTGCGAAACCAGAGTGTATCACCTGCCATCAAAGTAATTATACCGCTGCCACTAATCCGGTACATACTCCGTCGGTATACTCAACCAATTGTCAGGATTGTCATTCTCTTAGTCCCGGGTGGAAACCTGCCTCTGTAAATCATACTGTATTTCCTCTTACTCTCGGACATTCAATCCCGACATGTGCTGATTGCCACAAAAACGGAAATTATGCAGCTACACCAACTGATTGTTATGCCTGTCACCAGGCAGATTTCACCTCGGCAACAAATCCGAATCATGCAGCAAACAATTTTTCTACTACCTGCACTGTATGTCATACAACAAACCCGGGATGGAAGCCAGCCACATTCAATCATACAACATTTCCTCTTACCCAGGGCCATGCTACGCCAACCTGTGCTGACTGTCATATAGGGGGGAATTATACGACAACATCAACGGCGTGTTATTCCTGTCATACTACTGATTATAATAATACGACCAATCCAAATCATTCTGCATTAGCCTTCTCGACCATTTGCACACAATGTCATACTACTGCACCAGGCTGGAAACCTGCGACATATACCCAGCACGATGCTCAGTTCTTTCCTATTTATTCCGGGAGACATAAGGGAACATGGACACTTTGTTCCGACTGCCATACTAATACGACTAATTATACTCTTTACGACTGCAAAAGCTGTCATGCATCTGCACATCGTTCTAATAATTATAGTAATACGCAATGCTATTCCTGCCATCCTAAAGGAACAGCAGGGTAGAAAAAAACCGGGACAAATAAATTGCCCCGGCATTCTCAACCTAACCTAAAATAATCGAACTATTCATATTCTTTCAGAATGTTTTTTACATCGTCGGGGGCAACCCGGCCATAAGTTTTATCACCTACAAGAACTACAGGAGCAAGACCGCAGGCTCCAACGCATCGAAGGCTCGACAATGAGAATTTATTGTCCTTGGTTGATTCACCTACCTGTATTCCAAGTTCTTTTTTAAATTCATCAAGCACTTTCTCAGCGCCTCTTACATAGCATGCAGTCCCCAGACATATGCTAATTGGATGTTTTCCTTTCGGAGTCATGGTGAAGAACGAATAAAAAGTTACAACACCATATATCCTTGCAACCGACATGTTCAATCCCTCAGAAACAACCTCCTGAACTTCAGCAGGAAGATATCCGAAATGTTCCTGGCATGTGTGCAAAACGTTAATAAGTTCCTGCGGATCATTATTAAAAGAAGCGCATACCCCTTTTATATAGTCCACATCTTCTTTTCTTAATTCAATTTTTATACTTGACATTGCCGTAGATTTTATAGTTGACCAATGTTTGAATACTATTTCTTAATTATTATTCTTTTCTTTTTATCAAAATAATGAGTGTGAAGAAGATGGTGTGCTTTTTCACTGTTTGGCTTATCGAGAAACTCATCATATAGTTTAATGATAAATGGGTTTTCGTGTGATTTCCTTAGTGGCTTTTTGCGATCTTCTGTGTAAAGCGCTGTTGCTCTTGCTTTTAAAATGTCTGAATTCCCGTGAAGCAATGGTTGTCCACCACCGCCGATACATCCTCCGGGACAAGCCATAACTTCAATAGCATGAAATTCCGATTTACCTGCTCTTACATCGTTGAGAAGTTTGCGTGCATTGCCCAAACCATGAGCAATTCCAATCTTTATTGGAGTACCATTGAAATCAAGGGTAGCTTCCCTTACACCTTCCATCCCTCGGAGTTCAGTAAATTCCACTCTTTCAAGTTTTTTGCCTGTATAAAGTTCATAAGCAGTACGCATTGCAGCTTCAATTACACCACCTGTAGTTCCGAAGATAACACTCGCACCTGTTGACTCACCAAGTGGGGAATCAAATTCTTCATCTTCCAGAGTATTGATATCGATATTTGCCTGCTTAATAAAACTTGCCAGTTCCCTGGTCGATATAGAATAATCAACGTCAGGATTTCCATCAACTGAAAACTCATCCCTCTGACATTCATATTTCTTGGCAAGACATGGCATTATAGATACTACAACCATGTCCTTACGATTAACTCCTATCTTGTTTGCAAAATATGTTTTAGCTATTGCTCCGAACATTTGCTGAGGAGATTTTGCAGTAGATGGCACATCCTTCAGATCTGGGAAATAGTGCTCGAAAAAGTTAACCCAACCCGGGCAGCAGGAAGTAAGCATAGGTATCCTGGCTGTTTTGTCACCATTCAGATGCCTGCTGAGTCTGCCGAGTAGCTCTGTACCCTCTTCCATTATGGTAAGGTCGGCTGCAAAATCGGTATCGAATACGTAATCGAACCCGAGAGCTCTTAATGCCGCGGTCATTTTGCCTGTCACCAGTGTTCCCGGCTCTAACCCGAATTCTTCACCCAGGGCAGCCCTCACTGCAGGAGCAGTCTGAACAACGACTGTTTTTGTAGGATCTACGAGAGCTCTGAGCACCTCCGGAACGTGATTAACCTCTGTCAGAGCGCCAGTAGGACAAACAGCAACACACTGTCCGCAATAAGTGCAGGTAGAATATTCAAGGTTCTGTTCAAAAGCAGGAGCAACTGTTGCCATGAAGCCTCTGTTGACCGCTGATAAAGCGCCTACAGTCTGAACCTCATTACACATCATCTCGCAACGGCGACACATAATACATTTATCCAGATCTCTGACGATAGAAGGGGAGGTGTCTTTCCTGTAAGTTGAAGTTGCAGCAAATTCTGCACCAGGAATTTCTTTGATCCCAAGGCGGTGAGCCATTGACTGAAGTTCGCAGCTACCCGATTTTGAACAAACAAGGCAATCTTTCGGATGATCAGAAAGTATGAACTCCATCACGGTGCGTCGTGCATTGAGTACTCTTGGAGTATGAGTTTTTACAACCATACCCGGTTCGCATTTCGTGGAACATGTCGGTGCGAGGTTTCTTCTTCCCTGTATTTCGGCAACACAAATCCTGCAACCCGCTGGTTTGTTCTCGATATGCATATCATGCAGTTCCATATAACAAAGTGTAGGAATATCAATTCCAAGATCCTTTGCAGCATTTAAAATTGTAGTACCTTTTTGTACCTCAATTTCTTTATTATCTATTGTAAGCTTTATAGTTTCCATTCTCTTTCTGATTAGCTGATAAATATTGCATCAAACTTACATTTCTCCATGCAGGCTCCACATTTAATGCAAATTGAAGGGTTGATATGATGAACTTCTTTCCTTTCACCTGTAATAGCGTTTACCGGACACACTCTTGCGCATGCTGTACAGCCAACACAATTCTCAGCTTTGATTATATACTCCATCAGGCTTTTGCATTGACCTGCAGGACATTTTTTATCTGTTACGTGTGCTACATATTCATCGTAGTAATTGTCGAGCATCGACAATACAGGGTTAGGTGATGTCTGTCCAAGTCCACAAAGAGCAGTGTCTTTTATAACAACACTCATGTTTTTGAGTCTGTCGAGATCTTTGAGCGTACCCTTGCCTTCGCAAATCTGGCCGAGTAATTCATGTAAACGCTTATTTCCGATTCTGCAAGGAGCGCATTTCCCGCATGACTCTTCAACTGTAAATTCGAGGAAGAATTTTGCCATAGATACCATGCAGTCGTCTTCGTCGAGAACGATCATTGCTCCGGAACCCATAATAGAGCCGGCAGCAATAAGATTATCGAAGTCGATTGGTGTGTCGAGATGTTTCTCAGAAAGGCAACCTCCTGAAGGACCACCAGTCTGAATTCCCTTGAATTTTTTACCATCCTTTATTCCGCCGCCTATTTCGAAAATCACTTCGCGGAGTGTTGTGCCCATTGGGACTTCGATAAGACCTACGTTGTTTATTTTCCCGGCGAGGGCAAAAACTTTTGTTCCTTTTGACCTTTCAGTACCTATACTGCTGAACCATTTAGCCCCCTTCAGAATGATTGCAGGGATTGCTGCAAATGTCTCAACATTATTTACGTTGGTAGGTTTTTCACGATAACCCGATTCGGCTGGGAAAGGAGGTTTTACTGTAGGTTCTCCCCTGAGTCCTTCCATTGAATGTATAAGAGCCGTCTCTTCTCCGCAAACAAATGCCCCAGCACCATAACGGAGTGTAATATCGAAATTGAATCCGGTACCGAAAATATTATTTCCCAGCAGACCGTATTCACGAGCCTGCTTAATTGCTATTTTTAATCTCTCAATGGCCAATGGGTATTCAGCACGGATATATATCAGTCCATTCGATGCGCCGATACTATAACCGCAGATTGCCATCGCCTCTAAAACAGAATGGGGATCACCTTCAAGAACGGATCGGTCCATAAATGCTCCCGGGTCGCCTTCGTCAGCATTACAAACAACATACTTTTCGTCGGATTTGTTTTTGCGAGCAAGCTCCCATTTTATTCCTGTTGAAAATCCGGCTCCCCCACGTCCTCTCTGACCAGAATCCTTCACTTCCTTAATTACCTCTTCAGGAGTCATTGTGGTAAGAACTTTTCCAAGAGCCTGGTAACCCTCACGGGCAATATACTCATCAATTTTCTCCGGATCGATTGAACCACAGTTCCTTAATACTATTCTGAGTTGCTTTCTGAAAGAGCCCATATTATCTGGGCTTGTAACTACTTCTTTTGTAACCGGATCGGTATACAACAGACGGGCAACCTTTCTCCCCTTAATAATATGTTCTTCAATAATCGTCTGAGCATCCTCAGGCTTTACATTAACATAAACAGTGTTGTCGGGCGTGATTTTGACAACTGGTCCCTTTCCGCAAAACCCAAAACAACCTGTCCGGATTACCTGGACTTTATCCAGCAATCCTTTTGCTTCAATCTCATCTTTCAGATTGCAGACAATAGCATCGCTTTCTGCCTCATGGCAACTTGTGCCACCACATACCAGAAGATGCATACTATATTTTGACATTTTCATTCCTCCTTATTCTTTTAAGTCGATAGTTTGATAATTCACAGGTATGATCCCATCCACAAGTTCGCCTGTTTTGATATATTTTTCGATAATCTGGTCGGCTCTCTTCAGATCGACAAATCCAAACACAACAGGATCGCTACCAGGAAGTTTAACCTCAATAGTAGGCTCTGCATAGCAGTAACCCATGCAACCGGTTTGTGATACAACAGCCGCAATGTTTCTCCTCTCGAGTTGTTCTGTAAAAAACTCCATTACGGCACGTGCCCCTGAGGCAATACCGCATGTTGCCATCGCAACTTTCACCTGAACACCTTGGTCAGGATGAAGGGTTTTAGCAGGGATGTCCAACCCACTTGTAGGTTCTTCGCGTTTCTTTTTCAGATCAGCAAATGATGCAATTTTTGACATTTTTCTAATTGTTAAAGTAGTTTATTATCAGTTTCTGAAACTTAAAAACAAGTCCTGATATTATTTTCGGACACAAAGATAAAAATTTATTGTTAAAAAATTCACATTGTTAATAAAATAACAGAAGTTTAAATTCGATCTAAATAATGATAAGGAAAATTTATTTGAACTATGGTTTCTGGTTTGTTAAAACTGGACTGTTAAAAAGAATAGAAAATTATCTTATTTATCCATTTAATATTTCAGGATCCTCTATTACCTGAAACATTCCCCACATACAGGTTTCTTTTTCAAAAATGAATCAGTGGTTCGAAATTGGTTTGATCATAAGGCTCTGATAACTACTACTTAGGTAATCCCCTGTGAAAAAATGCCTTTGGTGTTTTCAATTCAGGGTTTCATATATCAAAGGTATTCATTTTTACAGATTCTTGAATTTGTCGCTGATGCAGATGCTATTAACATCGGATTCATCTTAATAATTTATATTTTTGCAGACCGTTTGGTATTAAAAAATTAAAAGAAACAGTATGAAGCGAAACAACTTTTCCAGAATTTTATTATTTCTGTTTATTTCTATGCAGATCATGGTTTCACGGTCTGCTGCCCAAATGCCTGCACGTGCCGGCAACCAGGTATCCATTCTGGGCTGGACTGACGATACGCATTACCTGATCAGAACATATGATGCCGACAGACTTCCTGTGGTTCAGAGTCTTGATATCAGGACTGGAAAAGGAATTTTTGTACCGCCTTCAAAATCTGAAAGAGAATTACTGTTAGGCTCTCTTCCTCAGGGAACTATAATCTCTGCGAATGATGTGACCAGTCCTGATATGAAAAGTCTTGTAATTGTAAAAGATAATGACCTGTTCTATATTAAGTCCGGAGACAGGGAGATTAAAAGGCTTACGAACGACAAGGCTCCTGAAGTTAATGTCCGGTTTTCACCAGACGGGAAGAAACTTGCCTATACAAAAAATAAGGATCTCTTTGTTTATGATCTTACAACAGGGAAGGAGCTAAGACTTACCAACGATGCCAACGATAAAATCTATAATGGATATTCCGCCTGGGTATACATGGAAGAGATACTTGGCAGACCAAGCAAATATGCTGCTTTCTGGTGGTCGCCCGACGGAACAAAACTGGCTTTCCTTAGAACTGACGAGACTGATGTGCCTGTGTTTACATTAAACAGGCTTGACGAACCGGATGGTATTCATGGGTTGATAGAGGCTACACCTTATCCCCTACCAGGCGATCCAAACCCAAAAGTAAAGATGGGAATTGCTGATATCTCAACCTCAAAAATAACATGGGTGAAAACAGATTATAATGTCGATCAGTATATTGCATGGCCATTCTGGACTCCGGATAGTAAAAGTCTTGCTATACAGGTAGTTAATCGCCACCAGAATGATATCCAGATCATCCTGGCTGATCCTTCAACCGGCGATTTCAAACAGATCTACAATGAAAGCAGAAAGACCTGGGTGGAATTCTTTGAGGATATTTATGTTATGAATAATGGTTCCGGGTTTATTGTCAGAAGTTACCGCAACGATTGGGAGAACCTCTATTATTACGGATGGGATGGCAAAATGATAAATCAGATTACCAACTTCAATTTCAGGGTTACAGACATCGATAAGGTGGACGAGGATTCAAAGACAGTCTATTTCTCTGCCACCGGAACTGAATCAACTGATAAACACTTTTTCAGGGTAGGTCTCGATGGGAAAAACCTGATTCAGTTGACAACAGGCAATGGCACCCATAATGTAAGCATTTCACCAAAAGGTAATTATTTCATCGATACCTGGAGCAGTATAGAAAGTCCGGGATCCATTCTTGCTATCGACAAGAAGGCAAAAATAATAAGGGAGATATATAAGTTCGAACAGGTTCAATATAATTCTGCAATTCACTCAAAGACAGAAATGCTGAAGATCATGACATCAGACGGACTTTTCAATATGCCCGCAACTATTACTTATCCGGTCAATTTTGATCCGAACAAAAAATATCCGGTGATCTTTGCAATATACGGAGGTCCTAATTTAGAGAATATCAGTAACAAATGGGCAGGGAACACTCCCTCATGGAATTCACAGAACGGAATTATCACGTTCAGTGTCGACCACCGGGGATCGGGTCAGTTTGGGAAAAAGGGACTTGATTTCCTTTACCGTTCTCTGGGCAAATGGGAGATCCTCGATTATGAAGATGCTGTAAAATGGCTGAGGACAAAACCTTTTGTAGATTCTGAAAAAATAGGTATCACCGGGACATCTTATGGAGGTTACATGACATGTCTGGCTCTTACAAAGGGAGCCGATTACTGGACAAACGGATTCGCCGGCTCTTCAGTTACCGATTGGCGATTATACGATAATATTTATACCGAACGATTTATGGATACACCCCAGGATAATCCTGAAGGTTATAAGGATGGATCCACACTTACCTTTGTAAAAAATTATAAAGGGAAATTGTTTATGACTCATGGTGATATGGACGATAACGTGCACATGCAGAACTCAATATATCTGATTTCAAGACTCGAGGATGAAGGTAAAACATTTGAATTTATGTTGTACCCTGGTGGGCGTCATGGATGGAGCGGCGCAAAAGCTGTTCATTCCAGAAATCTGGCAAATAATTTCTGGTTGAGGAGTTTCTTTGGAAAATGAAGCGTTCTTACCCCTAAATCCCAAGGGAGGGGACTTTAAGAAGTCAGAACATTTGAACAATCGAAATCAGAAATCAGAAGTTCTTCATTTGTTGTTCGATTGTTCTTCATTCTTAATTCAAAAGCACCCCTTGGGGGGTTGGGGGTTAAAAATAACTTTTTTACCACCCTCCAGGGATGGGGCATCAAACTTAAAATAAAGACAGCTTATTATAAAATTTTGAAAATGAAAAACAAAAAATCCATCCTTCTGAATCTACTCCTGCTGCTTACTTTAACTGTAAGTGCTCAGAAAGATCCGGTAATCGACAAAATAATTAATCTGGGAACAACAGACAATAAGGTAATGGAGCATATGGACTGGCTTTCGAACCGGTTTGGCGATCGACTCCTTGGGTCTGATAATTATTACAGTGCATGCGTCTGGGCGGTTAACACTATGCGTTCGTGGGGTATGATGGCGGAGATGCAGGAAGCAGGAGAGATGCCTGTGGGTTTTAACAGGGGACCATGGTTTGGCAAGATGATTTCTCCGAAAGAGGTTACGCTTGACTTCGGAACTCCGGCATATACTTCAGGCACAAAAGGCCGGCAGAAAGGTCATGTGGTACTGATGCCCTCAACGGTTCAGGAATTCTGGACTCTCAGGGATAGTATTAAAGGAGCCTGGGTTCTTATAACCGGATCAAATGTCGGCTGGCCCCGCGACAGGGGAGGAGAGTCGGAGCTCACCAGACTTATTCGTGAAGCAGGCGCTCTCGGTACAATACAGCTTTCTACTTTCCCGATAAGGGTATTATATCATAAAGTCGAATCATGGGAAAAACTACCAACCCTGCCTGACATAAAACTTATTGATAATCAGTATAATGAGATAAAAAAACTGGTATCGGAAGGCCAACGGGTGGTACTTGAATTTGACATCAGAAACTACTTCAGGCCCGGACCTGTTAAATATCACAACGTTATCGGATGGATACCCGGCACAGAGCGTCCCGACGAATATGTTATACTTGGAGGTCATCTCGACGGACTGGCAGGAGCCACTGCATCAGTTGATAATGCGTCGGGAGCAACGGTTGCTCTGGAAGCGGCGAGATTGATTATGGCGGCAGGTGGTAAACCCAAACGCACTTTAATGGTTCATCTTTGGGCAGGAGAGGAGTTTGGACTGCTTGGTTCGACAGAATGGGTGAAACAAAACCCGGACAAACTTCCACGTATATCGGCTGTTTTTAACCGCGACGGAGGTACTAATTGTATCTCAGGTCTGGCTGTTTCTAAATCAATGCTGTCTGATTTTCAGCAGCTTGTAAAACCGATTTTAGGTCTCAATCCAAAATATCCTTTTGAACTTACCGAACGATCAAAACCATTACGAAAAGGAGGAAGGGGCAGTACCGATACATTTTCATTCCTGCAAAACGATGTTCCTGCATTTGGGTTCAGCACAAAAGGTGAACAGGTATATAACACTACCTGGCATACCACCCTTGATACATACGACCAGGTTATACCTGCTTATCAGGAATATTCAGCAATGGTTACTTCCGTGGTTGCCTACGGTACAGCAAATCTCGATCATCTGCTTTCACGTGAAGGAAATTTTATGCAGGATGGAATTTATGCCGACTTTAATACCAACAAGGGAAGAATTTCTGTTCTTCTCGATTATAAAAAAGCACCAATGACGGTGGCTAATTTCGTTGGACTGGCTGAAGGGACCATAACTAATGCAACATATTCCCTTGGAAAGCCATTCTTCAGCGGATCCATCTGGCACAGAGTTGTTAAGGGACATGTAATTCAGGGCGGGGAACCTTCTACTGTTAAAGATCCGGCAACTGCTGATGTAAACTCAACAGGTTATGAAATACCGAATGAGATAAGTGATCTGAGTCACAATAAAGCCGGCATGATTGGAATGGCAAATGGTGGTCCGAATACTAACACCTGTGAGTACTATATCACTCTGGGTGACAGGTCGTATCTTGATGGAAATTATACTCTTTTCGGTGAAGTTGTTGATGGTATGGATGTCATGAACAAGATTGTACAGGGAGATACAACTTTCAGCATTACAATCGTCAGAGCAGGTCCCGATGCTGAAAAGTTTGTTGTTAATGATGCAGTTTTCAAAGAACTGGTAGATAAACAATGGAGAAAAGTGAATTACGAGAAATCGTTCAGGGATGCGCAAAAAGAAAGGTTTATAGCTGAAAATTTCCCCGGTCTTACTTCACTCCCAAATGGATTAAGATATAAAGTGTTGGTTCCGGGAACCGGAAGTACCACGACTGAAGGATCTGTACTGAATGTTATGTATACCGGACAGCTTATTAATGGAATGAAATTTGCGAGTTCTGCAGAAGGAGGGAACCCTGTCCCAGGTTTGAAACCTATAGTGTTCAATTATACCCAGGGTAAGGATAAGTTAATGACAGGCTTAAAGGATATGCTGAAAGAAATGAAACAAGGAGAGAAAAGATTAATTGTCATTCCACCTGATCTGGCTTTTGGTGTAAATAGCGGATATTACGGGAAAGAAATTCCAGGTCAGAAACGGTTTGTTATTTCACCGGGCGAAACTCTGATAATGGAGGTTACATTAAATAAGATTACAACTACGAAGCTATAATATATCATAGTTTAGTAATTTAGCTGATAAATAAACCTTCCTTTAAACTTTGAATTTTGAACTTTGAATTTTAACCTTTATTTCTATGATAATTGGCATTCTTAAGGAATCAGGAACAGAGAAAAGGGTAGCAATCCTTCCCGGGGAAGCATCTGCACTTATGAAGATGGGTATTAACGTAATAGTTGAACATGGAGCAGGTGATAATGCTTTCTCATCTGATGCAGCTTATACTTCCATCGGGGCATCTGTTACAGACCGGAAAAGTGTTATTTCAAAGGCAGCAATGTTGCTGAGTGTAAATCTTCCTGTTGAAGATAATATTGATTCATTTCCTGAAGGACAGGTAATTTGCACGGTGCTTAATCCTGTAGAAAACAGCAAATGGCTGGAAAAGGCTCGTCTTCATGGTCTGACAGTTCTGGCACTCGATCTGGTACCAAGGACTACCAGAGCACAGTCGATGGATATACTATCCTCGATGGCAACAGTATCGGGATATAAAGCTGTACTGGCAGCAGCATCGAGGTTGCCTAGATTCTTCCCTATGTTTATGTCGGCAGCAGGAACAATCAAACCCTCGAGAGTTCTGATATTGGGAGCAGGGGTTGCAGGACTTCAGGCAATAGCCATTGCCAGAAAACTTGGAGCAATAGTTGAGGTTTTCGATGTAAGGTCGGCTGTAAAGGAAGAGGTTAAAAGTCTTGGCGGAAAATTCATTGAAGTTCAGGGCGCTAAGGAAGATGCTGCCGCCGGAGGATATGCGGTGGAACAGACTGAAGAATTTAAGCGTAAACAACAGGAATTGATACAGCAACGGGCAATTGCTGCAGATGTGGTTATTGCTACCGCGCAGATCCCGGGCAAAAAGGCTCCGGTACTCATACTGAAAGAGACTGTTACTGCCATGAAACCCGGTTCGGTTATAGTTGACCTGGCCGCTTCATCAGGAGGGAACTGTGAACTGACGGAGAATGGTAAAGACATTATTGTAAACGGCGTTAATATTATTGGAAAATCTGACTTCCCGTCGGATATGCCTACTGACGCGAGCAAAATGTTTGGCAATAACATCATCCATCTCCTGAAGATTATGGTTGATAAGACGGGTAACCTTGCTTTAAATATGCAGGACGATATTATTAATGGTACGACCGCTGTTCATGGTAAGGAGTATATCAGTCTGAGGGTGAAGAATATATTAAACGTTAAATAGATAGTACAAGCCATGCAAAACATCTTAACTTTTTTTCTTGCACACAGGGAGGCAATTTTTATTGTGATCCTTTCAATCTTTCTGGGTATTGAGGTTATAAGCCATGTTCCTGCAATTCTGCATACCCCGCTGATGTCGGGAGCCAACGCAATCCATGGTGTAGTGATCATTGGTGCAATAATTGTAATGGGACATGCCGAAACTACCGGTTCGCTGATACTCGGATTCCTCGCAGTAGTTCTGGGTACATTGAATGTGGTAGGAGGTTTCGTTGTTACCGACAGGATGCTGGAGATGTTTAAGAAGAAGAAATAATTTCATTTGCCGGAAATTTTAAAAGACAAATTTTATGGATCAATCAGCTAACCTGAATTTTGGAATCTCGATACTGGAGATCTCATATATTATTGCTTCGGTACTTTTTATTGTTGGACTTAAGATGTTAAGTCATCCTTTAACAGCCCGGCGGGGTAATTCTTTGGCTGCTGCAGGTATGATCCTGGCAATAATAACTACGATTCTTTTTCATCAGAAAGATGGAGAACCGATTCATAATATCGGACTTATCATAACCGCTATAGTTATCGGAACAGTCATTGGCTGGGTGGTGGCCCGAAAAGTTAAGATGACTGCAATGCCACAACTTGTATCATTATTTAACGGTATGGGAGGAGCGGCAGCAGCTCTTATCTCAATGATGGAGTTTCCGCATATAAGTCCTGAGCTTATAGCAAAAAGTGGTATGGCAAACGGTCATGTGCTGGCAATACTCCTCGGACTTATGATCGGAACAGTTTCATGGGCAGGAAGTATGGTTGCATTCGGGAAACTGGATGGGAAAATTGGAGATATGCGCATAAAAGCAATGAAATATGTCAACCTTACTATTCTTGCAGTCCTAATTGGATTCATAGTATTTATTATGA
Organism: uncultured Bacteroidales bacterium; assembly: GCA_963809855.1. Classification (GTDB taxonomy): domain Bacteria; phylum Bacteroidota; class Bacteroidia; order Bacteroidales; family VadinHA17; genus LD21. The sequence continues at coordinate 482,756 of CAWELF010000001.1, forward strand.
CCCGTCATGTGCAAGCAAGCAGCGAGCTTACACCATTGATTTACATAATGTTCGTTATTGCTGTTATTTATGGCGTATTATTCGTTATGCCAATTGGCGGCGCTGATATGCCGGTTGTAATTTCACTCTTGAATTCATTCACCGGAGTAGCTGCAGCTATGGGTGGATTCCTTTATAACAACCAGGCAATGCTTACAGGAGGAATTCTCGTCGGATCGGCTGGTACTATACTTACAATATTAATGTGCAAGGCAATGAACAGGTCGCTACTGAATGTTATTATTGGAGTCTTTGGCGGAGGTGGCCAGTCGGAGGTGACAGCAGGAGGAACAATAAAGGAGATCTCAGTTTCTGATGCTGCAGTTCTGCTTAGTTATTCAAAGAAAGTGGTAATTGTTCCTGGTTATGGACTTGCAGTAGCCCAGGCTCAGCATATTTGTCACGAACTTGATAAGCTGCTTGAAGAGAAAGGGGCAGAGGTGAAATATGCAATTCACCCTGTGGCTGGCCGTATGCCAGGTCATATGAATGTACTTCTTGCAGAAGCAGATGTACCTTACGAACAACTGGTTGAGAGTGAAGAGATAAACCCCGATCTGCCTAATACGGACGTTCTCGTGGTAATTGGTGCAAATGATGTTGTTAACCCTGCCGCTGAGGATGACCCTTCAAGTCCGATTTATGGAATGCCAATTATCAAAGCACGCGATGCTAAAAACATTATCGTTATGAAACGCGGAATGGGTAAGGGTTATGCTGCTATAGAGAATATGTTGTTCTTTAACGACAAAACAAGAATGTTATTCGGTGATGCAAAGGGAACCCTTCAAAGCCTTGTTAATGAGGTGAAGAGTCTGTAATAATTTACTCAATAAGAAAATGATTTCTACTACAGAAAAACTTACACTGCTAAGGACTTCAATGAAGCAGAATGATATTGACGTTTATATCATTCCATGTACTGATCCTCACCTTGGAGAATATATTCCCGATCATTGGCGTATAATACGCTGGTTGACCGGATTCACCGGTTCATTTGCAGTTGTTGTTGTAACTGATTCATATGCAGGGTTATGGACGGATTCGCGTTATTTCATTCAGGCGGAACAGCAGCTTAAAAATTCCGGGTTTGTTTTGATTAATACTTCATATCCCAATCTGACTGATTTCACTGAATTTATACCTGAAGTGTCAAAGGCAGAAGCTAAAATTGGTTTCGACGGAAGGATATTATCAAAATTATTGCAAAGAAAGATTGAAGTTGTTCTTGAAGAAAAAAATGTCACTTTTAATAGCGAATGTGATTTTATATCTGAGAGATGGACCGACAGACCTCCAATGCCGCTTTCTGTAGCATTTGATCATTCAGTGGGATTTTGCGGAAAGAAGAGGGAGGAGAAAATTGCAGAGGTCAGGGAATTAATGAACAAACAGAACGCAGATTATCATCTTCTGACTTCATTGGATGATATAATGTGGCTTCTTAATATCAGGGGAAATGATGTTAAGTACTGCCCTTTGCTTACCTGTTTTGCAATAGTGGGTTACGATCAGATACTTCTTTTCGTAAATGAACAACAGGTGCCGTTGCGAGTTGCAATGGAATTTGATAAGCAGAACATAGTAATGATTCCTTACGAAGAAACGGAGGGAATGCTGTCGACGCTACCTTACAGATCAACAATTCTTATCAATTCAGCAACTATCTCAGTTTCTCTCTTTAATGCTATTCGAAAAAGGTCAAAAATTATCGAGGATATAAGCATTCCAACCAGGTTAAAGGCCATAAAAAACCATGTTGAAATAAGCAACATCAGAAATTCTATGGTGAAAGATGGTGTGGCGCTGACGAAATTTTTTTACTGGCTTGAGAAGAACAGGGCTTCAATTGCAATATCTGAGCTGTCATTAGCTGATAAGTTGAGCGAATTAAGAGCCGCGCAGGAAAACTCTCTAGGTGACAGTTTTACAACTATTGCAGCATGGAACGAACACGGGGCATTACCTCATTACTCAGCAACAACCGAATCATCATCAATAATAGGAGAAAAGGGAATCCTGCTTCTTGATTCGGGAGGACAGTATCTTGACGGCACAACTGATATTACAAGAACAATAGTTTTTGGAAAGCCATCGGTTCAGCAAATGATTGACTTTACACTTGTTCTGAAGGGGACAATCAGTCTTGCCATGGCACAGTTTCCACAAGGTACAAAAGGTTATCAGCTCGACATACTTGCCAGAAATGCATTGTGGGAACATGGAATGAATTATGGTCATGGAACTGGCCATGGCGTAGGTTTTTGTCTGAATGTGCATGAAGGCCCTCATGGGATTGGTCCCGGATTAGCAAAAGGTTCAGGCACTGAATTGGAAACGGGAATGCTTATCTCCGATGAACCTGCTGTGTACAGGGAAGGGAAATATGGCATCAGGACAGAAAATCTCATTCTTTGCGTTGAAGATGAGTCGACAGAGTTCGGAAAATTCCTGAAGTTCGAAACTGTGTCACTTTGTTACATAGATAAATCATTGATTGACATCTCTTTGCTCAATCAAAAGGAAATAGAATGGCTTAATGCCTATCATTCTCTGGTCTTTGAAAAGCTCAGTCCTTCTCTTACAAAAGATGAAAAGATCTGGTTGGAAGAGAAAACTATGGCGTTTTAGTCCTTGGCGTCTTAGCGCCTTTGCGTGAAATTATTGCTCGCAAAGACGCAAAGTCGCAAAGGTTTTTAATGATATCTTAAGGTTTTACTCAGTTTTCAGTGAACTTGCCGGATTCATTATTGCTGCCTGGTACGATTTGTAGCTGATAGTAAGGAATGTTATCAATATTGTTAACAGGGCTGCAATAAGTAATAGCGGTATACCAATATGCATCCGGTAGACATAATTCTGAAGCCATTTGTTCATAAAGAAATATGCCACCGGGACAGCAATTACTATACCTATTGTAACAAGGATAAGAAAATCCCTCGATATCAGTCTCAGAATTGTAACTTCACCAGCGCCAAAAACTTTCCTGATCCCAATCTCTTTTGTACGTTGTTCAACCATGTAGGATGCTAAGCCAAATAACCCAAGGCAGGCAATCAGTATTGCCAGTATTGTAAACATCGTAAAGACCAGTCCTCGTTTTTCATCAGCTTCAAATTGCCTGTTAAACCTTTCAGTGAGATATGAATAGGCAAATGGCTCACCCGGAAAGATCTCTTTCCATTTTGTTTCGATAAAACCCAGTGTGGATTGAGTTTCATTTCCGCTTAATTTGATATATATAATGTTATCATTGATCCTGTAGGCCAGGAGTAGTGATTCAATTTCATTATACATACCTGTCTGGTGATAATCCTTCATTACACCGATCACTATGGCTTTTAGTTGGCTCCCATCGCCAGCCTCAATTTTCTTTCCGATAGGTTCAGACCAACCCATACGTTTCACAAAAGTCTCGTTAACAATAACACTCTTAAGTGTATCAGAAGGCATATCCAGCTGAAAATCACGTCCTTTAACCATCTTAATACCAAGGGTTTTTATAAAATCATGATCGACGACAGCGAAATTAACACCTTTCTGTACCATTCCCTGGTCAGTTTCAACGTTAAAAATAAGCTTTCCGGAACCACCCCCGACTTCAGTATTTGTTGATGCGACGAACTTGATGTTGGGATTTTCAAGAAGGCTTTGCTTAAGAACCATATACTTTCTTACCAGTGACTGATTCAGTTGAAGACCAATAACGTTAGTCTGGTCAAATCCCTGGTCCATGGTCTTTAAGTAGTTTAATTGCCTGAATACCACCAGTGTGCATATAATCATTATTACTGAGATGGTGAACTGTATTACAACCAGAATTTTTCGGAACAGGCTGCCAGCAGATCCTTGTGTAATTTCGCCCTTCAGAACGGTTACAGGACTAAACCTGGAAAGGAAAAACGCCGGATAGCTGCCACCGATTATACCAACAACAAGAATTATCCCCAACAAACTTAACAAGACTGCAGCGCTATAGATTACATGGAGATCGAAGGATTTTCCGGCAAGGAGATTAAATTTGGGTAACAGAACGGCGATGATTATAATGCTTAACAGAAGTGATATCAGTGTGAAAACCATTGATTCTGAAAGGAACTGAAGGACAAGTGGGCTGCGTCGAGAGCCGACAACCTTGCGAAGGCCCACTTCACGAGCCCTTCTTGTTGAACGCGCAGTAGCAAGATTCATGTAATTCATGCTTGCTATCAGAATAAGAAACAGTGCCACTATACCGAAAATGTATACATAGGTTATACTCCCAGTAGGTTCAGGTTCGCCTGATTTTGTCGAGTACAGGTGAATTCTGGTAATAGGTTCAAGTATATATGCTATTGTAATATTCATAGGGCCGAATATCGGTTTCATATAGGTGGCATACATCCCCTGCATTTTCGTTTCAAAAGCTTTTACATCAAAATTCTCAGGGAAAAGAAGATAAGTGAAAACTCCAAAATTGCCCCAGGTACCGAGTTGTTTGGGCAGATTATTTCTCGAAGCCACAGCATCAAAGCGGAAATGAGAGTTAGTGGGAACATCCTGAATTACTCCGGTAACTTCATAGGTGTTCGATCCGCTTGTCAGTGTTTTTCCGATGGGATCTGTTTTTCCAAAATACTTATTGGCAATCTTTTCTGTCAGAATGATCTTTTTGGGTTCAAGCATTGCAGATTTGACTTCGCCCTTTAAAACTTTATAAGTAAAAATGTCGAACAGGGTGGAATCGACATAGAAGAAATTTCCCTCATTAAACTCTTTATCTTCAAATTTATACAAAGCCCGAGGCATATTTATAAACCTTACAAACGACTGAACTTCAGGATAATCGTGAACAACCTGTGGCCCGAATGGTATTTGGGCAACGGTCCATGTGAACTGATCGTCAGGCTCAGATATTTTTGTTGAAACTCTGTAAATACGATCTGCTTTCTCGTGATAGCGATCGTAACTCACTTCGTCTGCAACATAAATTATTAAAAAAAGCGCGCTAGTAATTCCTAAGGTCAGACCCAGAATATTCAGAACACTGTATCCAAAGTGTTTGATTATGTGTCTGAAAGCTGTTTTGAGGAGATTCTTGAACATTGGTAAGATGGCTTATTATAGTTAATAGTCTTATTATATAAAATTATGAATTTTTCTTGTAAAAAGTTTGTGAATAAAAACTAAACAAATATTCTACTTGAACAAATCCCACACACCTCTCAACTCAGGATTAACAGATACATTTATATCAATACCTTCAGTTAACTCGATCAGATCGAACCAAGCAGTCCCGGCTGAGGGCATGCTGAAGAACAAGATTAGTTTTTGCCGGCAGATTGCTGTCATATGGAATTGTAACAAATGTTACAAATTGTTTCCATTCACTAGTAGTATTGAATCGTCTTACCCCATAATCGCCAAGTGCAATTTCAAAATAGTGAGGGGTATTCTCTTTCATCATTTCAACAGACACTTTATCCTTATCATTCTTTGCCCAGAGCGATATAATATATGTACGACCGTAAGTAACTGAGCACGGGAAAAATCTCAGTCTTACACCTTCATTTTCCTTTGGTGTAACCAGTCTGAGGGAATGTTGACCTTCGTAATGTTCCCTTGTGTCAAGAAAATAGGTAGCGCCTCTGTCTCCGCCCGGACGTGCATAGCATGCCGATGGTACTCCGGGACTGGAGAGATCTTCAAACCCAGGATCTTTAATAAGATTCCTGTTGGTTGTGGTTATTTCCTTTTTTTCAGGATTAAGATTAAGAAGATATGACTGCGAACCGAAAGCAGCCAACTGATCGGTTAATAGCCCGCCGGGTACAGCAACGATCCGATTCTCGAATAAAACCCTGGCGTTGCCGTAAGTCTTCCCTGAAATCCTGATCGATGCTGATATGGGTTTATTAGTTCTGTTGACAGCCATAATTAAAAGCTGACCATTGTGAACTCTGGAGGAAACAAGAATATCGTTTGAACTGGATTGTACCCAAATTGGCACTTCATCCGACAGCAACCATGGTGTTAATTCTGCGACCTCCATTGCTATTTTTCCGCATTCACTCCAGGTTGCTGTTGATTTAGGAAAATAGTTCGCCCCCTGACGAACAAAATATTGAATACCGGTTGCACCTTTAATAATAGATTGCCACGTCATGGATCTGACTTCCTGAGTTGTAGGCTCTCTTCCCCATAATTCTCCTCCTCCAAAAACCTGAGGAACTATCCATACAGGTTTCTTTCCATTAAACTCTGTCCTTAACTGACCGGTAATATCCCCGACAAGAGACACCGGAAGGTCGGGTATTGGGTATGAATCGGCCATAACTATATCGAGAGCCTCATAGTATTTCCTGGAATCCAGTACGGGAGCTGTAAAAACAATAGTAACAGGGTGCCAGGGATCGATTTCTTTAACAGTATTGTAAAGCTCTTTAAGAATTTCCGGATCTGTTTTACGTCCGTTTGGTTCATCAGAAATATACCAAGCCAGAAGGGCAGGATGGTCCCTGAATGTTTTTATCTCTTCTATTAAACGTGTTCTTTTCGCAGAGTCGCTAAGTCCTTCAATTTTTGAGTTTACTCCACCTCCTCCGGAAACTGAAAGCAGGTTATAATGCACTTTCATTCCCAGTTCAGCACATCGGTCCATATAAGCTTTTCTTTCAGTAAGAGTCTCAGGTAAAATTTTCTGATACGGAGATATCACATTAAAACCTTTTACAACCTCCTCCTCCGGTAGCGATGGATAAACGGGTGAATAGCAATAAAACCCAAAAGGGAAAAACTGGTGCCTGTTCACGATCAGTCCTCCTGTGAGTCTGTCGGTTTTTACCTCATTTGGTTTATAGTTAAGCACAACAAGCACGGTTTTGGCCTTGTAAGTAATTCCACGGCCGGCTGATACGAGTGCCTCTATCTTATATATTGAAGGAGAAAGCGTAAAGGAAAATGGAATCCTCAGAATATTACCGGATGCTTTACCAGTCCATTGTGCCAGAATCCCTTCTTCAGTATTTGTGATTACAGTAATGTTTTTTTGGATTAATCTATCCGGGACCTGAAGTAAAAATTCACCTGAATTTTCGTTAGTATAATAATTAAAACGGCTGTTTATTATAAATGATGTTGAATCAACAATTTGGCCCCAGATAAGAGGACTCGCAAAAAGAAAAATTGCGAAGAGTGACTGAAATTTTTTTATCATACATTTTTTGCCACAAAGGCGCAAAGACACGAAGTAAAAAAGAAAAGTTCCTGTAAATTTGTTATAAAGGTACTTACTTTATAGCATAACGAAATGCTGCGAATATGTTTAATTGGAATATGTTAATGATTATTTTATTTGACCGCAGAGAAATCCTGTATAACAGACCCTCCGCGGCCCTCTGCGTTTTTCCTCTGCGGCTCTCCGCGGTTAAAGGATTTAAATTTAAAAGCTATTTATGATGATCACTAGAATTAAAATATGTTGCATAAGCAGCATTGAGGAGGCAAAAATGGCTTAAAGAAGGAACCTATCGGGAATTAAAGATTCTTCTTCCTGATATTAAAATTGTTCAGGTAATACATGTTATTAATGAACATTCGGTTGATGAGGCTACTGAAATATCTGAACATGCAGATGCCTTGTTGCTCGATAGCGGTAATCCCAACCTGAAGATAAAGGAGCTTGGGGGTACCGGACGAGTTCATAACTGGAAACTAAGCCGGATGATAAGAGAAAATTCTAAGTGTCCGGTGTTTCTTGCAGGAGGTCTGAAACCTGAGAATGTAAGGCAGGCAATATAAGAGGTGGAGCCATTCGCAGTAGATGTTTGCAGCGGGGTTAGAACTAATGGACTTCTCGATCCTCAAAAACTAATGAGGTTTATTGAAGAGGTAGCCACCTCAAGATGATTATTTCGAGCTGAAGAGCACAATTGCATTTGTACGCATTCGAACTGCTTTTTCAATCATAATTTACCTATAACATTTATTTGCGTCGTGGTAGAAAGCGAAAATACTTTTGTAATTTTACGAGGAAGCATGTTATTTTTTCAAAAATGTTAACCATCAACACTGTAAAGATCTGCTATGAATATTAAATCTAATACACTATTAGTGGCAGCGATATCTCTAATTCTGGCCGGAGCAGGATTACAGGGTTATTCTGCCACACAAGAGGGTAATACCAACGGCACATCCCTAAGCGACACTACACGAAGCCTGGCGCCGTACTTTACTTCGGCTACTACTAAGAAAAAGACACCGGATCCGGATGGATTCATTCAACGTTGGCTACTCCTCGAACCAATTAACAAACCAAACCCCAGGAATAATGTTTTTACAGATAGTTACATAAGAACAGCATTTACAACCGAGTATTTCCCAAACCAGTTTACAGCCATTCCCAAAGATGGAGAAAAGGTAAAAGTTGGAGATCAGGAACTAATCTGGCATGCCTTGGAAAGTACAATGTTCAATGTCAAACTATTTCGTTTCGCATACGGATTGAGAAAACAGTATTATGGCGTGATCTTTTGGGCAGTAACTGTAGTTAATAGTCCGCGGGAAATGAAAAATGTAAGAATGTCAGTAGGGTCAAATGCAGCATCAATGTGGTGGCTAAATGGAAAGGAAACTGCACTACTTCCCGGAGATATACACATGGTTGTGGATTATAATGTTTCCAATCGTCTGACCCTTAACAAAGGAAAGAATATAATCCGGGGAGCAGTAATCAATGGCCCCGGAATGAGTGATTTCTGTGTTCGCTTCCTAAATGAAAATGGAGAGCCTGTGAAAGATCTCACAATTAGTTTTGAATGAGCCATCATTTATGACGATAACGAGAATTAAAATATGTTGCATCAACAGCCTTGAGGAGGCGAAATTGGCGATCAGTTTAGGCGCTTCGTCAATTGGTCTGGTTGGAAGAATGCCAAGTGGTCCCGGACCAATCGATGATGATCTTATAAGGCAGATTGCGGGAAGTGTTCCTCCACCTGTCGCAACCTTTATGCTTACCAGCGAGACATCGGTTAAAGAGATAATCAGGCACCATCAGAGAACCCATACAAATACCATTCAGATTGTTGATGCCCTTAAAGAAGGTACCTACCTTGAGCTAAAAACACTTCTCCCTGATGTAAAGATTGTTCAGGTTATTCATGTTATAGACGAAGGCTCAGTAAAGGAAGCTATTGAAATCTCGGAACAGGTCGATGCATTATTACTTGACAGTGGTAACCCCAAACTAAAGATAAAGGAGCTCGGAGGTACCGGAAGAGTACACAACTGGAAACTAAGCCGGCAGATTAGAGAAAATTCTAAATGTCCGGTGTTTCTTGCAGGCGGACTAAAACCGGAGAATGTGAGGCAGGCAATAGAAGAAGTAGAGCCATTCGCCGTGGATGTCTGCAGCGGGGTAAGAACAGATGGCCAACTTGATAAAAATAAGCTCGAATTTTTCTTTAAAGAAATAAACAGGTAAATCGATAAAATCCTTTTTTAACGCAGAGGGTGCTGAGGAGGCGCAGAGAACCGCAGAGTGTATATTACCCCGGATTACTTTGCGGCTCTCTGCGTTCTTCCTCAGCGGTCCTCTGCGGTTAATGGATTTAATTTTTTCATAAATCTTACCTATCTGATTACCAGATGTTTTGAAGAATTCATATATTTATTTCACACTTTCCATGTAACCTTTTTTAGTTTTACTGGTAACCATTACAGAAACAGTTAAGAGCAGTGGAGAAATCTGACGAATCAATAATGCAACTTGTTAAGGAGGGTCGGTTGACGGAGATGTCGGTCTTATTTGAAAGATACCATCTGCTCATGTTTAACTTCTTCATACGGATGACTTTCGACAGGGATATTAGTCAGGATCTTACACAGAATCTGTTTTACAGAATGATAAAATACAGACATACCTTCAATAGTCAATTCACTCTTAAATCATGGATCTACCAAATGGCACGAAATATACACACCGATTATTATCTGGAACAGAAGAAGAAGAGCGGTCTGTTTGTAAGCTCCGAGAACTACGCAGCAGATGTAAGCGACGACACTGAAGGCTTTCAGGAGGAACAGTTCGAGAGGCTCGAGTATGCTTTTTCGGAATTATCGAATGAACAGAAGGAATTGATCGTGCTCAGCAGGTACCAGGGACTGAAATATGAAGAAATCTCTTCAATTGTAAATCAGTCAGTTCCTGCAATTAAAGTTGCAATGCACAGGGCTATCAGGCAATTAAGAGGAATTTATTTTAAGCAGATATAAATCCGGGAATTATGAAATGTGAAGAAGTAGATATCAGGATAGTTGATTTTCTTGATAAGAGCCTCGGAGAATCGGAGATGAGGGAAATAGAAGCACATCTCGAAACATGCGAAAGGTGTCTTGATGAGGTGCGAAACTTTCAGCAGTTGTTGAAGGTGATTTCCGAAGAAGAGGTTGTAAAACCTGATGACTCCCTCAGAATAAATTTTTATCATATGCTAAGGAAGGAGATAGATTCTGCTAAGAAAATCAGAACCAAAAAGGAAAGAACCATTCAATCTTCAAGGATTATTCTTAACAGGTACAGCATTGCAGCAGGAATCGCTTTACTCATTTGTGGCACCTTTCTGGGGGCATTTATGAAATCCGGAATTTTTGGTTTGGGCAGTAATAACGAGCTGAAACAGCTTCAGTCGGAGGTAACTTCACTTAAGCAAACAGTTATGTTTTCGATGCTTAAGGAAGAATCGTCAAGTAACCGCCTGCAAGCCGTAAACTATGTTACAGAGCTTAAAAATCCTGACGCATCCGTTATTGAGGTGCTGGTAAAAACGCTCAACAACGATAAGAACGTAAACGTAAGGATGGCAGCTGCCTACGCTCTCGCAAAATTTACTGGTCAGAGAGCAGTCTGCGATTCGCTTGTAAGTTCTCTTAGTAATCAGACCGATCCAATTTTGCAGGTTACTCTTATAAACATTCTTGTTGGTATACAAGAGTCCAGCGCTCTTCAGCCGATACAGCGTATAATGTATGACAAAAACACACTGGATGCAGTAAAGACAGTTGCTGAAAATGGAGTGAGGAGGCTTATATGAAATTTAAATTTTTGAAATGACTTGAATTCAATTCTTATATAATCGTGCAGATACCGGGGTTTGCACGAAGAGTGATAACCAATTATTAATAAACAAATTATGAAAACAAAGACAATTACATTTATGACCATATTCCTATTTCTTACCGCAGGTCTCGTATCCGCAAAAGAGTATAGGGTCGCAGTACAGAATTCGAAGGAAGTAAAACTGGTGCTGAAAGACTTCACAGGGAAATTGCCAATTGAAGGTTATAGCGGAACCGAAATAATATTCACTACAGATGCTGATAACTTTGAACCACCTGCCAAGGCAAAAGGGTTAAAGGCAATATATCCTGCCGGGTCGGATAATACCGGCATTGGACTCGATGTGAATAAAGAGGGTAATATTATTACAATAACCTGCCTGCTGCCTTTCACAAGGTCGGGTGAGTACACAGTAAAAGTACCTGAAAACCTTGCCATTGAGATATCGAGCGGATGCGAAAGAAATAACGATATATCGATTCAGAACGCAAAAAATGAGATTGATATTAAAACCTGTCACAATATTGACCTGAAGAATGTAACGGGTCCTCTTCTCCTTTCAACGATATCAGGAGAAATCAATGTTACGTTTAGCAATTTACCATCCGACAAGCCATTCTCAGTTACCTCAATCAGCGGTGACATTGATATAACTCTGCCAGCGAAGACAGCAACAACTATAGAATTAAAGTCAATGAGTGGAGGAATATATTCTGATTTCGATTTTCCTGTGGCTGAGACAAGTCTTAAAAGAATAGGTGGAAATAACCTGAGTTTTCCACTAAATGGTGGTGGTTTCAAGTTCTCTATTCAGGCAATCAGCGGAAACATTTATCTCAGGAAGGGAAATTAGTCCCTTCCTTTCTTTACAACCTTTTAAATATTATTATATGAAAACAATTGCAGTAATAATAGCTGTCCTGCTATGCATTTATCCTGCTCAGGCTCAGATAAAAACAGATAAGCATATTAATTTTTCAGGAAAAGATAATATCTCACTTAAGATTGAGATTGCAGATTCGATAAGTATACACACATGGAACAAAGATGAAGTATTTGTTTCGGCTTCAGTAAACATTAATGAGAACAAGGACAATCAGGCATATCTGATATCTTTCGAAGAGAAAGGAAATACTGTGGCTGTAAAAGGAGACTTTGTAAAGGACTATTTCAAAGGTAAAAACGACTGTTGTAATAAAACCGACATTTACTGGCAGATCTTTATGCCCGAAAATGCTGCATTTGATATTGAGACCATTAACGGGAATATTACAGTAGATGGTAAGACTAAAGAGATGAAAATCAAATCAATAAGTGGCGACATTGATCTCACGGTTCAAAATAACCGTCAGGCCGATGTTGAGTTTTCTACAATTTCCGGCCGGATTTACTCCAATCACGAATTTTCAATCCGGATGAAGAAGACCAGTATCCCTCTTGTGATCAGGGATCAGCTAAACAATGGAGGTTCAATAATAAAACTTGAAACCATAAGTGGGGATATATTCTTCAGGGAGGGTATTTAACTCTCCAAAAACCTCACAACCTCCCTTTCGACGGACCTCACAACTTCCCTTTCGACGGACCCCCCAACCCCCCCAAAGGGGGGGCTAATCGAGTGGAGAGGATTTCAGAACCCCCCTTGGGGGGCAGGGGGTAAAAGTTCGCAGGTGGCAAAAAAGTCTGTGATTGAGGTTGAGGCAAGAAAAACTTTGCTGTTTTTGCAACTAATCATTTTTTGCCAAGTCTTTTACTTATGTTCTCTGCAAAATCAAATAATAATTCTTTAGATCAGGTTTGTCATGCTTAAAAAATTATGCTTTTTCGCCTTACTGATAGTGCGTTCAGCTTTTAGCTACTCACAGGAGATCCCCAAAAAATCATACGAAACAAAGTTTACATCAAAGGCTCCTTCAATTGATGGCCTGATGAATGATGAGTGCTGGAACCTTGTTGAATGGGGAGGCGGTTTCACCCAGACACAGCCTTACGAGAATAAGCCACCAACTCAGGAGACAGCCTTTAAGATACTTTATGATGATAACAACCTTTATGTTTTCATCCGTGCTTACGACACTGAACCTGAAAAGATAAGCAGGATAATGACCCGCAGGGATAATTTTACAGGAGATATGGTTGAGATAAACATCGACAGTTATTTTGACAAACAAACAGCTTTTTTCTTCACAGCCATGGCTTCCGGAGCAAAAGGTGATGAAGCTGTAACTCTTGATGGAAATAACTGGGACGACAGCTGGAACCCTGTCTGGTTTTTAAAGACCTCAGTTGACGACAAAGGATGGAATGCTGAAATGAAAATCCCTTTATCTCAACTGCGTTTTGGAAAAAAAGACGAGCATGTTTGGGGCTTACAGTTTATGCGTCATATTTACCGCGATGAAGAGCGTTCTAACTGGCAGTATATTCCAAAAGGATCACCTGGAGTTGTTCATCTTTTTGGTGAGCTAAAGGGTATAAAAAACATAACTCCGAAGCATCAGGTTGAACTTCTCCCATATACTGTGGCAAAGACAGAACGATTCGAAAAGGTCGAAAACAATCCGTTTCTTACAGGGAAGTCATCAAATATAACAGCTGGTCTTGATGGAAAGATTGGACTGACGAATGATTTTACCCTTGATTTTACGATTAATCCCGATTTTGGACAGGTTGAAGCAGACCCATCTGAAGTAAATCTTACTGCTTTTGAGTCCTACTTTTCAGAGCGACGTCCTTTCTTTGTAGAAGGGAAAAATATTTTTCAGTTTCAGCCTAATCAGACTATTGTTATAAATAAAATGGGAAGTGATAACCTTTTCTATTCCAGACGAATCGGCCGATCACCACATTATTATCCGGCTGTTTCCGACAGCGAATATATTAAGATGCCGGAATCCACTTCAATTATTGGGGCTTTAAAACTGTCTGGAAAATCCAAAAAAGGTCTCTCGGTAGGTATTCTTGAGAGTGTAACTGCAGGAGAAAATGCAGTAATTGATAATCAGGGAGTTAGAAGTAAGGAGAGTGTTGAACCTCTTACAAATTATTTTGTCGGCAGGGTTCAGCAGGATATTAATAAAGGGGAATCTTACATTGGAGGCATGGTGACCGCTGTTAATCGCGACATTACCAATCCTGCAATGGATTTTCTCCATACCTCGGCTTATGTGGCAGGAATTGATTTCAAACACAGCTGGAAAGAACGGACCTGGTACCTGGCAGGAAATGCAGAACTCAGTAATGTAAATGGAAAAAACCAGGCTATAATAGCTACGCAGCAATCGTCGGCCCGTTATTATCAACGACCCAATGCCGGATACGTTTCAGTTGATTCCACGTTGACTTCTCTGAACGGATATGGCGGAACACTAAAGTTCGGCAAAAGCAGTCAGAAAAGGTGGCAGTTTGAGACATCCGTTACTGTTCGTTCGCCGGGACTGGAATTTAATGATATTGGCTATATGAGGTACTCCGATGTAATACACCATGGTACGTGGGTGGGCTATTATTTAAGAGACCCGTTTGCCATTTTCAGAAATTTCTTTCTGAATATGAATTACTTTATTTACTGGGATTTCTCAGGAAAACTTGTTTCCTCAAATTTCAACACAAATTTCAATACCCAGTTTAAAAACAAATGGCGCCTTAACGGTAATTTTTCGCGACAAAATGAGAATATCTCAACCAGTATGTTACGAGGCGGCCCTTCATTTATAAAGCCCGGCGATCAGTCCGTCAACCTGAATCTTAGTTCAGATCAGTCGAAGAAAATAAATTTATATGGCGGAGGTTATTACGGCTTCGGTGATGTGAAAAGCTTCTCATATAATGAATATTGGATTGGCGCCACCATAAGGCCCACAAATTCTCTTTCAATATCTGTTGAACCGGATTATGCAATTCAGGACAGTAAACTACAATATGTCAGCACGCTTGGAAATGGTACAGAACCGGTATATCTTTTTAGTGCTCTTGATCAGAAAACTGTGACCTTATCGGTAAGACTTAACTATACAATTACTCCTGAACTGTCGGTTGAATACTATGGTCAGCCATTTGTTTCGGCAGGGAAATACACCAATTTCAACAAGATAACTAACCCAGATGCTGACAGTTATTCAGACAGGTTTCATGTATTCAATAAGAATGAGATTAATTATAATGTGCAGTCAGGGACATACTCTGTAGATCAGAATGCTGACGGTATAAATGACTATTCCTTTAGAAATCCCGATTTTAATTTTCGACAATTTAAGTCAAACCTGGTTGTACGGTGGGAATACTCACCTGGTTCAACACTCTATCTCGTTTGGTCACAGGGTAGAACCGGTTCCGGACAAAATGGAAATTTTTCGTATGGGAATGACATGAAGGAATTGTTCGACGTAAAACCACATAATGTGTTTCTGTTGAAATTCTCCTACTGGTTTGCACTGTAAAATGGCGCAACGGCAACAAGCAACCAGCAGCCAGTAACCTTTTATGAAATTGATCGTCTAAGTATTGGTTTAATAGATATGTTTCGTGGCAAAGTGCAACAAAACAATTATTTTTATGTCTTTGTGTTGACTTAAAACCAGTAACAAAAAGCAATACTATGTTAAAGAACTTTTTTATTAATGCTCTCCGCACAATGAAGAAGCAGAGAGGTTACGTTATTCTGAACGTAGTGGGTCTGGCAATCGGACTTACCAGTTTCCTGTTGATTTCTATGTATGTTATCGATGAACTCAGTTTTGACAGGTTTCATAAAAATTATGAAAATATTTACACCCTGAAAGTTATCGGCAGGATGTCGGGTGGTGTTCTAGATCAGGCAGTAACCGCCGCCCCAATGGCCGGTGCCATGCTAAGCGATTACCCCGAGGTGTTAAAGGCAGCAAGAGTGACAAGAATGGGAGCATGGCTCGTTCGGTTTGGTGAAAACAGGTTTAATGAAGACGGGGTGCTTTTTGCCGATTCTACATTTTTTGATGTACTTGATTTTAAACTTCTTAGAGGAGACCCCAAAACAGCTCTTGTCAGACCAAGGTCGATGGTTCTGACAGAAGACTATGCTAAAAAATATTTTGGAAACAACGACCCGATGGGGCAAAGGCTTATTGTTGAGGCAGATACTATTCTCTATACTGTAACTGGTGTAGTACAGAATGTCCCGGATAATTCCCATATTAAGTTTGATATGCTGGCATCGTTGAGTTCGTATCCCGGACAGGCCAACAGCACGCAATGGGTGAGTCATAACTTCTATACCTACATTGTAGTAAAAGATGGAACAAACAAGGAGGAACTTCAGAAGAAATTCCAGGGGATG
Organism: uncultured Bacteroidales bacterium; assembly: GCA_963809855.1. Lineage (GTDB taxonomy): Bacteria > Bacteroidota > Bacteroidia > Bacteroidales > VadinHA17 > LD21. Next base: position 499,207 of record CAWELF010000001.1, read on the forward strand.
GTTGTGAAATATGTAGGACCACAGATCCAAAAGTTTCTGGGATATTCAATTGATGATTTCAAAAAAGCCGGCAATGATTTCGGATATGTATTGATTCCCCTGAAAGATATTCATCTCAGAGGCGCAACACAATACAATCTGGAGCCGATGGGATCGAAGTCTACAGTATATGTTTTTGCTGTAATTGCTCTTTTGATACTAGTCATTGCGGTAATTAATTATGTCAACCTGGCTACTGCAAAATCTGCTACCAGGGCGAAAGAGGTGGGGGTTAAAAAGGTCGCGGGTGCCTATAAATCAGGACTTATATTCCAGTTCCTCGGTGAGTCGCTGCTAATAGTTGCTTTTGCGACATTACTATCAATTGTCTTAGTATACCTGTTGACCCCTTATTTTGATCATCTCATCGGAAAGGAACTCTCCGTAAGTCTACTGAATAGTATTACCGGTGTTTTATCAATAATAGCTCTGATACTTATTGTTGGTGTATCAGCAGGATTCTATCCTGCTTTTGTTCTGGCTTCGTTTAACCCCATTGAAGTACTTAAAGGAACCTTGAATCCGGGTTCAATGTCAAAAAGGTTAAGAGGAATCCTTGTTGTGTTTCAGTTCACCGTCTCAATCGTAATAATTATAGGATCTATTATCGTTTACAATCAGCTTAATTTCATGACGAAGAAAGATCTTGGTTTTGATAAGGAAAATCTACTTATAATCAGGAGACCTGACGCTTTCTTCAGGCAACTTGAGCCTTTCAGAAATCAGATACTTCAGATACCGGGTGTGGAAAAAGTTGGTTTTTCCAGATCAGTACCCGGAACTCTTTATAACAATAATGCATTTTTGAATGACGAGGATCCAGAAAAGAAAACCTATCTCATAAATCAGACCGGGGTAAGTCTGGAATTTCCACAGGCTCTTGGTGTTCAGCTGGTTGCAGGCAGGTTTTTTTCCCGTGAGTTTGGCACTGATTCAACCGCAGTACTAATTAATGAGGCTGCAGTTAAATCGCTCGGTTTAAAAGATCCTGTCGGCAAGTATATTCTTCAACCCTCTGGACCTGGCCAGTTCAACAAATTGAAGATAATCGGAGTCATGAAAGATTTTAATATAGAGACTCTTCATAAAGCTATCACTCCGGTTTGTTTCACTGTTATGGGAAATGGAGGAGGAGACATGTTTGCGACAGTCAGGATAACAGGCAAGGATGTTACACAGACAATCCGAAGTATTGAAGAAAAGTGGTTGACTTTTACAACTCAGCAACCTTTTCAATATGATTTCTTTACGGATTCCTGGGATCATCTGTATGCATCTGAGGCAAAAACCGGAAGGATTTTTGTGATCTTCTCTGTGCTTGCCATATTAATAGCCTGCCTTGGACTGCTTGGACTTGTGACCTATATTACAAATAAAAGAACACGTGAGATTGGAATAAGAAAGACCTATGGGGCTTCAATAGGTATCGTTCTGCAGTTGTTATCCAGAGAAGTGGTATTCCTTATACTTGTTTCTTCAATTATTGCTTACCCTCTTGCTTATTTTGGATCGGCCTACTGGCTGGAAAGCTTTGCAGACAAGGCTAAGATTAATCCTGTTATATACATTCTTGCAACATTTATTGCTCTGGTTATAGGTTGGCTATCAATTAGCTACCAGACAATAAAAGCGGCAAATTATAATCCTACGAAAGCTTTGAGGATTGAGTAGTTTATCCTTTTACTGTTTTATCCGTGAAAAGAAGCCCTCTTTATAAGTATTACTTACCGGGATTCGTTGATCGGATATGAGTATTACCCCTCTCTCGATTGACTTTATTTTGTCGAGAGCTACAATAAATGATTTATGTACTCTGCAAAATTTCTTTGCGGGGAGAACCTCCTCTATTTTGGAGAAACTCTGAAGTGTCATTACTTTTTTCCCGGTGCATACTATCCGAAGGTAATCCTTCATCCCTTCAATATATTGAATTTCATTTATATCAATTCTCTCCAGCCTGTATTCGGTTTTAACAAAAATGAACTGATCAGAATCTGTTGAAATATTCTTAAGATCTGCATTTATACTGAAGTAATCCATAACCTTGTTTACAGCTCTTAAAAACCGTTCAAACGAAAATGGTTTAAGGAGGTAGTCGCTAACATTGAGTTCAAATCCTTTGATGGCGTATTGATCGTATGCTGAAGTGATAATAATCCTGCAGGAAGATCGTGTTGCTTCAAGAAACTGTATTCCGGTTAACTGCTCCATCTGGATATCCAGAAATATCAGGTCGGCAGTGTTTCCTTTAAGCCAACCTATTGCTTCAATGGCATTATCGAAACTCCTGCAGAGTTTAAGTTCTGGTACCTTTTCGATGAATCCGGTTAGTTTTGAGATTGCAAGGGGTTCATCATCGATTACAATACAATTAATTACCATTGGTGTCTATCGTAAGTTTTATACGAAAAATTGATTTCTCAGGTTGTATTAATAAAACGTGTCTGCCTGGATATATTAAATCTAGTCTTTTTCTGAGGTTTACTAGTCCGTAACCCGACTGTTCCCTATCCTGTTGTCTGAACTGTGAATCGTAATAGTTAGAAATTTCAAAATCAATAATTCCATGGTGAGAATTCAGTACAATTTTTATTTCCGGTTTTCCATTTTGCAGCGTTACAAATTTAAAACCGTTCTCTACCAGTGGTACAAAAAGTGCAGGGGCGACTTTAGTTGAAATATCTCCATGTACCTCAAATTTTATTTCTTCCGGATATTTAAACCGTATCCTGTTAAGTTCTATGAAGTTACTTACATATTCAATTTCCTTTTGAAGCTCAACCACTTCAGATGATGCTTCATAGGTAAGATACCGCATTATTTCAGATAGTCTGATCAGCGCTGCGGATGCTCCCTCATGATTTATTGTTATCAGTGAGTCGATGTTATTCAGTGTATTAAACAGGAAATGAGGATTAATTTTGCTCTTTAGTAGTTCCAGTTCCACTGATATTTTTTGTTTGTCTAGTTCTGCTTTTTGGTTCATAGTTGTGAACCAGTTTATTATGACACTGAAAAACGATCCGAACACTGCCGCACTAAGGACAGGATAGTAACCACTCATGTGCATTTTTAAAGTGTAACCCTGATAGAAATTCTCAAAAGTATTATCGAAGATTGCCCGGGCGAAGAATAGAATTGTGTAACCGAAAAAAGGCATAATAAGAATAACAAGAAATGACAGCCCGAAGAACTCAGTTAGTTTCTTCCTGTTTAGAAAATAAGGTACCATAACCAGGTAAAAAAGGTAAAAGACAATCATCAGATATAAAAATCCAATGACGTTTGAAATAATTGTCCGGGGCGACATGCTGGTACTGAGGCTGGTATAGGGGATGTTTGCAAATATTGCAAACAACCAGATAAAGAGATGTATATATATTATTTTTCTTGAACTCATTATTCTCGACCCCAATATTCTATGAAGCTGCCATAGTACAAACTTAATAATTTCTCAGCTATATCACTGTAATTCAAAAATCAGTGTTAGCTATATATTTTTGGTTACACTGACCTTCCTACAGTGTACCTCTTCACAATTTAGGTATAAGAATTATAACCTATATCTTTAACTCCTCTCATGGGGTTTAACCCCCTTCCCAACCTTCCCCCAAGGTGGAAGGAGTAGAAACTTTTCCCCCTTGGGAGAAATTAGAAAGGGGGTAAAAATCACCTTGAAATAAAATCAACATGAAATTTAATGTCTTTTCTATTTCAGAATTTATGGGTTCCGGAACAAATATATCATTAGGGTAAAGAACTTGCAAAAGAGATATACCTGATGATAAGGTTTATCGACAAAAGATGTGTTTTTATCTTCGAATACAAGAACGTTGTACCCTGTATATCTCATTGATTATTCTCAGTATATTTGAACACTAATTTAATCTGATCTGATTTTTGGAAGACTATGGAAGAAAAGACAAACTTTGCTCCGGCAGAAAGGTCGACACAAAAAGAGATCATGGAAGAATTTGAACTGGTTGGGTCACAGAAATTCTTTCATGAAATATTTGGAACTTTAACAGGTATCGGAGGGGTAATTGACAAGAACCGGCAGATTGTTTATGCAAATAAAGAATTTCTAGGTTTTCTTGGTATTTCATCTTTAGAGCCTCTATTGGGAAAAAGGCCAGGTGAGGCAATCTCATGCATAAATTCCACTTTAGAATCAGGGGGGTGTGGTACTTCAGCCGCATGTGCTTATTGCGGTGCAGTTAATGCAATCCTTGAAAGTCAGATAACTGGTAAAAAATCGACTAAAGAGACACGAATCTCTACCATTTCTGATGGTAAACAACTAAGTCTTGATCTGAAAATAAGTTCCACTCCAATTAGTCTGGCAGGAAAGGTGTTTTACGTACTTGTCCTGCAGGACATAAGCAACGAAAAAAGAAGATTAGCGTTAGAACGGATCTTTTTTCACGATTTGCTTAATAGTACCGGCGGATTAAACGGACTGTTGACAATGCTGAAGGAAGGAACAAGTCCTGAAGCAGAACGGGAATTGATTAATATGTCTGAAGAAGCCAGCCGGGATATTCTTGAGGAGATCGTAATGCAACGGCAATTGCTGGCGGCAGAAAACGGTGACCTTGCTGTAAAGATAGAAAAGGTCAACACTATTAATATTCTAAACTCTGCCTTAGGAAAGATCAGTTCTCATGTAAGTGGACAAAATAAGAAGATTATTGTTGATCCACAGTCTGCAGATATTGATTTCGATACCGATAAGTCCTTATTACAAAGAGTTCTTATCAACCTGATCAAAAACGCTTTTGAGGCAACAAAACCAGACGGAACGGTTTATGCAGGTGTTAATAATCCTGACAACAAATTGAAATTCTGGGTTAAGAACGAATCTGTTCTTTCAAAAGAGGTTCAATCCCAGTTATTTCAACGTTCATTTAGCACTAAAGGTCATGATCGCGGTATCGGAACATATAGTGTACGTCTATTAACGGAAAACTATCTGAATGGGAAAGTAGGTTTTATCTCTAACGAGAAAGATGGAACACTCTTTTCGATTCTGCTAAATAAATAATGGTAGCAGAATCCAATCAGACCTTAATAAATTTTAGAATAGTGACTTAACTTTTTGACAGAAACCTGTCAATCTTTTCAGCCACTTTTCTTCCAGAAGCAATAGCATTAACAACAAGGCTTGCCCCTGAAACAGAGTCACCCGCTGCGAATACTTTTGGTAAACTGGTTGTTTGGTCAACGTTAACCTTAATATTCTTTCTCTGATCGAGTTCAACATTTAGCTCAACAAGCAACCCGTCAAGTATAGGGTGTACAAATCCCATTGCGATTAATACAAAGTCAGTGTCTATTATTCTTCTTGAGCCAGCAACAGGTTCCATAGTATATACACCGTTGATGCTCTTCCATTCAACATCTTCAACTTCGACCCCTTTTACATGGTTTGCATCTCCGATAAATCTGATTGTCGAGATTCCCCAGAATCTTTCGCAACCTTCCTCATGGGAAGTGGACGTTTTCAGGACTTTTCCATAGTATGGCCACGGATTGTTATCAGCCCTTGTCTCAGGCGGTTTTGGAAGTATTTCAATCTGGGTAACGCTTTTTGCTTTTTGTCTTATGGATGTACCAACACAGTCTGATCCGGTATCTCCACCTCCTATTACCACGACTTTTTTACCTTCGGCACTCAGGCGGTTCTCCTTTATGGAAATCGCACCTGAATTAATTCTGTTCTGTTCGGTAAGAAAATTCATTGCATAATTTATACCAATAAGTTCTCTTCCTTCAACTGCAAGATCACGTGGATGAGTCGCTCCAACGCTTAAACAGACTGCATCGAACTGATCAATAAGTTCTTTACCTGAAATATCCTTACCAATATTAACACCTGTTTTAATAATCAATCCTTCATCAGTCATAACCTTTAACCTGCGGTCGATTACGGCTTTACTCAGCTTAAAGTCGGGAATTCCGTATCTCAGCAGCCCACCAGCTTTTTCATCTTTCTCAAAGAGAGTCACAAGATGGCCGGCTTTATTCAGTTGGTCTGCAGCGGCAAGTCCTGCAGGACCACTTCCAATAACCGCTACGGTTTTGCCAGTACGATACTTTGGCGGGTTTGGTTTAATGTAACCTTCAGAAAATGCTTTCTCAACAATTGCCACCTCATTTTCCCTTATTGTTACGGGCTCTTTACTGATATTCAGCACACACGAATGTTCGCAAAGGGCCGGACAAATCCTTCCTGTAAACTCGGGAAAATTATTAGTAGCTGCCAGTCTGAGGTAAGCTGCTTTCCAGTCGCCTTTGTAAAGAAGATCATTCCATTCCGGGATAAGATTATCTACAGGGCAGCTCCAATGGCAAAACGGAATACCACAATCCATACATCTTGAGGCCTGAAGCATCCTGTCCTCACTGTTTAGTACCTGTTCAACCTCACTGTGGTCGCAGACCCTTTCGTTAAGTGGTCTGTTCCCAGCTTCCTTTCTTTTTATTTTCAAAAATCCGGTTACATCAGCCATAATATCTGTTTATAAAATGTTATTCGTTGTTATTTTTTTCAATTGAGACGCAAAATTTTGCGTCTCAACTACTTCTTTACCCCCTGCCCTCCCGCTGCGCGGGACGAGCTCTAAAGGGGGTTCTAAACCATATCTTCTTGATTAGCCACACTTTAGGGGGGTGGGGGGTTACCCTGCGCTTATCTCCAGATCGAGCTCAACGTCAGCAATTTTTTTCCTGATCTCTTCAATCTTCTGCTCCTGAAGCACCATTTTGTAGTCGTATGGTATGACCTTAATAAACATTGGCAGGTATTTGTTCATGTTATCAAGAATCATTTTTGCTTTTTTGCTTTTTGTAAAGTGATAATGTTTTAAAATCAGGTCTGTGAGTTCATTTACATCGCTGTAGTCTTCAACCAGTGACAACTCCACCATTCCCATATTGCAGTAATAATCAAAGTCTCCGTTTTCATTGAAAACATAAGCAACTCCCCCACTCATACCCGCCGCAAAGTTGCTGCCTGTTGTTCCAAGTACAACTACCCTTCCTCCTGTCATGTATTCACAGCAATGGTTTCCAACGCCTTCCACAACAGCGAGTGCACCTGAGTTCCTTACTCCAAATCGTTCACCGGCAACACCTGAAATGTAAATTTCACCACGTGTAGCCCCATATAGAACAGTGTTTCCTATGATAATGTTTTTATCGGGTTCAAAAAGGGATCCGTCAGGTGGTACAACAATAATCCTTCCTCCTGAAAGACCTTTCCCAAGGTAGTCGTTTGACTCACCTTCAAGGTATAGTTCTATACCGGGCGACAGGAATGCTCCGAAGCTCTGTCCGGCTGATCCGTTGAACCGGCAATTTATGGTACCTTCAGGCAGTCCGGCTGGTCCGTAGATTTTTGTGATCTTACCCGAAAGCATTGCCCCTATAGTTCGGTCTGTGTTATGTATTGCTCTCTGAATTGTTACAGGCTGTTTATGCTGAATTGCATTTTCAGCTTCTTTAATAAGTTCAAGATCAAGTACTTTATCTATTTTATGATCCTGCACATCGCAACAATGCATTTGAGTAATCTCAAACGATTCCGATATAGAAAGCAGGCCACTGAGGTCAAGATTTTTTATTTTCCAATGATTAACTTCCGGGTTTCTCTCGAGCAGATCGAATCGTCCAATTATATCGTCCATCTTTTTGTAACCCAGCTCTGCCAGATTTTCCCTAACTTCTTCTGCTAAAAAACGGAAGAAATTAACCAGATTATCAGCTTTCCCCATAAATCTTTTTCTGAGTTCAGCATTCTGTGTTGCAACACCTACAGGACATGTATTAAGATGACATTTGCGCATCATAACGCAACCCAGAACTATTAGTGCACTTGTTGAAAATCCGAATTCCTCGGCGCCCATCAAAGCAGTGATAATTATATCTTTTCCGCTTTTTAACTGCCCATCGGCCTGAAGCATCACCCTTCTACGCAGGTTATTCATTACCAGTGTCTGCTGGGTTTCTGAAAGACCAAGTTCCAGAGGTAATCCGGCATGTTTGATTGACGAAGATGGACTTGCGCCTGTTCCGCCTTCGTAGCCGCTGATAGTAATAAGGTCGGCCCCTGCTTTGGCAACTCCTGCAGCAATTGTGCCTACACCGCTTTCAGAAACAAGCTTAACGCTGATTCTTGCATTTGGATTTACATTCTTAAGATCGAAGATGAGTTGAGACAGGTCTTCAATTGAATAAATATCGTGATGCGGTGGTGGCGAAATAAGTGTTATACCGGGAATTGAATATCTCGTTTTTGCAATAATCTTATCGACCTTATGTCCGGGAAGCTGTCCCCCTTCTCCTGGTTTTGCCCCCTGTGCAATTTTAATCTGTATCTCGTCTGCATTTACCAGATACTCTGTAGTGACACCAAATCTGCCGCTTGCAACCTGTTTAATTGCACTTCTCACACTGTCACCATTCTCAAGAAGTTTGAATCGTTCGGGATCCTCACCTCCTTCCCCGGTATTGCTGCGTCCCCCGATTCTGTTCATGGCAATTGCAAGAGTTTCATGAGCTTCACGACTAATCGATCCATACGACATAGCTCCTGTAACAAATCGTTTCATGATATTTTCGACAGGCTCCACTTCTTCTATCGGAATAGGGTTTCTCTTTATCTGCAATAACCCTCTTATAAATCCGGGTCTGGCAGTATCAGCATCCACCTTACTGCTGTATTCCTTGAATTTCTTATAGTCAGCTGTTCTGGTGCTCCACTGAAGTAATGAGATTGTTTCAGGATTCCAGGCATGATGCTCCCCGAGTTTTCTGTATGAATATACTCCTTCGGTAAGTATTTTAGGATGAATATCTTCTGTAAAGGCTTTTCTGTGAGGAATCAGCACCTCTTCAGCAATTTCGTCCATCCCTATTCCTCCTATTCTGGATACTGTCCCCTGAAAGTACTTATTTATGATATCCGGATGAATCCCTACTGCCTCGAAGATCTGAGAGGATCGGTAGCTCCGCAGAGTACTTATCCCCATTTTCGACATTATTTTCAGGATCCCCTTATTTATTGCATTGATATAATTGGCTTCAGCCTTCTGATAATCGAGTTGAATTGCTTTTGCTTTAATAAGGTTATCAATTACTGCAAAACTCATGTAGGGGTTGATGATACTTGCCCCATATCCGAAGAGAAGGGCAAAATGCATAACTTCGCGTGGTTCAGCAGATTCAACAACGATATCGATCTGCATTCTTTTACGTTTCTTAATCAGAAAGTGATGAACTGCAGAAACTGCCAGAAGACAAGGTATCGGAGCTGTATCTTCACTTATTCCCCTGTCGGACAGGATAATATAATTTTTACCTTCATCAACAGCCTTTTCTGCATCACTGCAAAGCTGTTCCACAGCATTTTGTAGTCCCTCCGCACCTTTTGAAGCATCAAAGTGAAGCAATAAATTAGCCGATGAGAATCCTTTATACCTTAAATTCTTTACCAGCTGGAAGACTGTATTATTTATTACCGGATTTCTGAACCTTACCATTTTTACATGATTCGGTGATGTTTCGAGTAAGTCTTCCTGCAGCGAGCCAAGGTAACCTGAGAGTGTCATTACAAGTTCCTCGCGTATCGGATCGATAGGAGGGTTTGTAACCTGAGCGAACAGCTGCTTAAAATAGTTAAAAAGGCGATAGGGCTTCTGTGACAAAACGGCGATTGGTACATCGTTTCCCATTGAACTTATCGGCTCTTTACCGGTAGCGGCCATTTCCTTGATTATCTTGTCGGTATCTTCGAGCGAATAATTAAATGAGGTGAGATATTTATTATATTCATTTCCCATCTCAGTTGTTTCAATATGCCCGGTCTCGATACTTTCGAGCTTAACCATATTTTGCTGGATCCATTCACTGTATGGATATTCAGCAGCCAGCCTGGCTTTTAATTCCTTATCATAATAGATCTTTCCCTCTTCAGTATCAACAAGGAGCATCTTGCCGGCTTTAAGCCTTCCTTTCTCCTTGATCTCTTCAGGAGGAAATGTTTGCACTCCGGCTTCAGAACCAAGAACAATCAGATCATTTGTGGTAATGACATATCTTGAAGGACGCAGACCATTCCTGTCGAGCATACCCCCAATATATCTTCCATCGGAAAATATTAATGATGCCGGTCCGTCCCATGGTTCCATGAAGGTAGAGTGATATTTATAGAAAGCCTTCAGTTCTGGAGATATTGGATTCTTATCATTTATCGATTCAGGAATGAGTATCGACATAGCGTATGGCAGTGATTTTCCACTCATTATGAGGAACTCAAGAACATTATCAAGCGATGCTGAATCACTTTTGTCGGGTTCAATAATGGGATATAATCTTGCCAAATCCCCTAGTTTATCAGATTTCAGTATCGATTCTCTGGCTTCCATCCAGTAACGGTTACCTTTAATTGTGTTTATCTCACCGTTATGTCCAAGCATCCGGAAAGGTTGTGCAAGGTCCCAGCTGGGGAAGGTATTTGTACTGAATCGTGAATGTACCAGTGCTATTGCGCTCTGCAGTCTGTCGTCTTTAAGGTCGAGAAAGTACTCTTCAAGCTGGGTTGATATCAGCATTCCTTTATATATAAGAACCTTGGTTGACAAACTTGGTACATAGAAGAAGCTCTTTTGCTTTATATCAGATTTTCGAATAGCATTTTCTGTAAGTTTTCGAATAATATAAAGTTTTCGTTCAAGATCTTCCTGAGGAATATCAGCACCCAGCAGAATCTGAACTATCTCAGGTTCGGCAGCGCGGGAAACCTCGCCGATTACCGTATTATCTCTTGGAACATCGCGAAAACCAATGAGATTAACACCCTCTTCCTTTATTGTTTTAATAAGTATCTCTTTGCATTTGTCGGCATCAGAACTATCCTGAGGTAAAAAGATCAGCCCGGTCCCAAATTGTCCCTCGGGAGGAAGAGAATAACCCTGAATGAGGTAAAAATCGCGGGGGACTTGTATCAATACACCGGCGCCATCGCCCGATTTACTGTCGGCTCCTTCGGCACCCCTGTGCGTCATATTAGTAAGGATTTCCAGTCCCTGCCTTATAATAGAATGAGATTTCTTCCCTTTAAGGTGTGCAACAAATCCTATTCCGCAACTTCCATGCTCAAATTCCTTACGATACAATCCCTGCTTGTCTGGCCGCTCTTTTTTCATAATGTCTACCTTGTTTTCTTTTTAAATAAAAAAACCGTTCTCTGTTTTTTGAGAGAACGGTTATCCTTTATCCGATACCAAACACCATTCTCAGTCAGTTAAAAGTAACCTTTTAATGAGGCGAAATGATATAATAGATCTATTAAAATTCATTTGTTAACTTATAAGTTGCAAAGATAGCGGATATTCTTTCGATTTATCGCAAAGAGCAATAAAATTATGAATAAATCGCAATAAATATGTTGAAAAGTAATCAACCTATTAAGTAACAATCAGAAAATGTGATAAATCAATATTAAGGAAAACACTGAAACAATTTAAAATTTTTATTGTTACATTGTAGCTCTTCATGAATTTTGTTTAGCACAAATTTAAAATTACCGTTTTGAGCCTATAAAAATGGAATATCCCAAGAACCTTATAATAGTAATTTTTGGTGCTTCTGGCGATCTCACTGCTCGAAAACTTATACCGGCAATCTGTTCACTGAGTTGTCAGAAGTTAATGCCCGAGAAATATGCAATTCTGGGAGTTGGAAGATCCAAATTAACACCAGATCAGTTCCGTGTAAAGATGAAGGAGGCAATTATTTCTTATTCCGAAGAGAAGGTTATAGAAAAGAGCCAGTTAGATGCCTTTACCGAAAATCTGTTTTATGTTACAATGGATGATTATTCAGCAAAAGAGGATACAATCTGGCCTGTTGCTGTTTCATTGAAAGAGATTGGTGAGAAATACGGGATTGAGGGAAACTATGTTTTTTATATGGCAACTCCTCCCAGTTTGTACGAGGTTATTGCATTTAGTATAGCAAAATCGGGATTGAGTAATCAGGATGATGGTTTCAGAAGATTCATTGTTGAAAAACCTTTTGGATATGACCTTGAATCCGGACGTAAACTTAATAAGACTTTACATGAGCTGATGGGTGAGGATCAGATTTTCAGAATCGACCATTATCTTGGAAAAGAAACAGTTCAGAATCTTCTTGTTATGAGGTTTGCTAATGGAATGTTTGAACCTTTGTGGAACAGAAATTACGTTGACAGGATAGAAATTACATCGGCTGAAAGTATCGGAGTCGAAGAGAGAGGTGGGTATTACGATTCTTCTGGAGCTTTGAGAGACATGATTCAGAATCACCTGCTTCAGATGGTGGGATTAACCGCTATGGAGCCTCCTTCTTCACTTGATGCTGATGCGATACGTAATGAGGTTCTAAAGGTTTTTCAGTCGTTGCAGCCAATAAGAGAGGAGGATGTACCCCAACAAGTAATAAGGGGACAATATACCGGATCTGTTGTTCGTGGTGAATGCATTACCGGATATCGTTACGAAAAGGGGGTAGCCGTCGATTCACGTACCGAGACCTATGTCGCAATTAAGTTTTTTATTAATAACTGGAGATGGGGAGGTGTTCCATTCTATATCCGTACCGGAAAAAGGCTCCCCACCCGTGTTACTGAAATCGTTATACACTTTAAGCAAACTCCGCATCACCTCTTTCAAAGGGAGTCGGGAAAATTGCCGTCTAACCAGCTAATTATCAGGATTCAACCCGACGAGGGCATGTTAATTAAATTTGATATAAAAGAGCCGGGAGCTGGATTTAATGTGAAAAATGTTAATATGGAATTTCACTACAAGGATTTAGCGAACATCAGAGTTCCCTCTTCGTACGAAAGACTCTTACACGATGTTATGATGGGCGATTCTACACTCTTTTCCCGCGATGATGAGGTAGAAACTGCCTGGAAATTTCTCGAACCGATACAAAAAGCATGGGAGAATAATCCTTCCATTAAAGTATTTGGATACCCTGCCGGTACATGGGGACCTGAACATGCTAACGACCTCATTGAAGGAGAAGATCTTACTTGGCGATACCCGTGCAAGAATCTGGCGGATGACGGGTTGTACTGTGAATTGTGAGGAAAGAAGGGGAGAGGGGGAGACAAAGGGACTAAGGGACTAAGAGACTAAGGGACTAAGGGACTAAGAGACAAGAATCTTTTGAAAACTGCTCCGTGAAACTCCGTGTTACTCAGTGGTAAAAAAGTAAAATATTATATAATAACACTTTAAAAATTGAATTCAGATATTAAAATATTTAAGACCCCTTCTGATTTAGCAGAGAAACTGGCAAAGGAACTTGTTCAGAGAATAAATGATTCGGCCCAAAAAAAGAAGGCGTTAACAATTGCATTATCAGGAGGATCAACCCCTGATCTTCTGTTTTCAACCCTTGGAGATAACTTTTCAAAATCAGCCAGATGGGAATTTGTACATTTTTTCTGGGTCGACGAACGATGCGTACCTCCTGATAACATCGAAAGTAATTATAGAAAAGCTGATGAGAACCTATTCAGAAAAATAGATATTCCTCTCTGTAATATTCATAGGATTAGAGGAGAACGTGTACCTGAAAAAGAGGCTTCAAGCTATTCTGAAGAAATATCTGAATTTACCAGGAGCAGAAACAGGTTACCTCTGTTTGATATTATCTTGCTTGGGGTGGGAGATGATGGACATACAGCTTCGATCTTCCCGGGGAATTTAAAATTGTTTAGCTCTGATAAAATTTGTGCCGTAGCTGTTCATCCGTCAACAGGACAGAAAAGAATTACACTGACAGGAAAGGTAATTAACAATGCAGATCTAATCTTCATTGTCGTGACTGGTAAAAAGAAGTCGGATATTATGTATCATATTTTAAATAATACGGGCTCTTCAGAAAACTTTCCGGCGTCACACGTAGTTTCTTTATCCGGTAGCTTGAACTGGTACCTTGATGAGGAGTCAGGAAGATTATTAAATTCCGGATCAGCAGTCAAAGATTGAAAAACAGATAGAGAATTAAAGGATTATTTATATATTTGGGTTACACTTTTATTAACTTAAAATCAGAAACCATGTCACACGAGAAAGCTAAAGAACAGACGAATGCAAAAAAAGAGCCGACCAAAAGTCTGAAAGAAAAGCGCGCTGCAAAAAAAGCTAAAAAGGAAGAAAAGAAGAGATTGTAAGCTTTTTTGTTATTATGGTTTGATGGATGATCGATTCATCCGGAGTAAAATTATGAGCATTTTGGAGAATAAAAAAAGTCCCACCTGAGGCGGGACTTTAATTTTAATCCTTTTTATCGATAAACTAAGCTAGTCTTACGTCTACTGCATTAATTCCTTTTTTACCTTCCTGAAGTTCGAAGGTCACTTCATCATTCTCTTTGATCTGATCTTTCAAACCAGATACATGTACGAAATATTCATTATCCGAATCTGCGTCTTTAATGAATCCGAATCCTTTTGATACGTTGAAAAATTTTACTGTTCCTTTGTTCATTTTATTCTGTTTTTAAATTAATGGCGCAATTTAGGTAAATAATTTGAATAAACGTGATTATTTCTTAATATTCTGATATTTATTTGATTTATTCCGAAAACCGGGGTTGCAATTCTTATCTTTTAGGGGCATAAAATACTCTCGCATAATTCTCCTTAATTAAATATCACTAATTTTATCGGCTCATTAATTGACACAATCAGGTTTATGAAAAAAATATTTATTCTTCTATTCACTTTTTCAATCTGCAATATGAACCTTTTAAGTCAGGATAGCTTCCTGACCGTTGCAGAGAAGTCCGATTTTAAATCCACTTCCAACTATAAAGATGTTAGCCTTTTTATTGAAAAGCTGAAGAAATCTTCACCTTTTATAAGGGTTGAGAATATTGCCGTTTCAGCTGACGGATGGGTAATTCCGCTTTTAGTAATTGCTAACCCTCTTCCTAATACGCCTTCTGAACTCGCAAACGATAAACGCATTGTTGTATATGTGCAGGCAAATATTCATGGCGGGGAAGTTGAGGGCAAGGAAGCTGTATTAATGTTTGCAAGGGACCTGCTGAAGGATAAGAACCCTGAATTGCTCAGGAATGTTGTATTGCTCATTTGCCCATTTATCAATCCCGATGGTAATGAGAAGATCAGCACACTTAACAGAACCACTCAAAACGGGCCTGTAAATGGTGTCGGAGTAAGATATAACGGCCAGTTTCTGGATTTAAACCGTGATGCCATGAAAGCCGAATCGCCTGAAGTAAGAGGAGTTATAATGAACGTATTCAACAAGTGGGATCCGGCTGTTTATATGGATTGCCACACTACCGACGGCTCCTTTCACGTAGAACCCGTAACATTTACATGGATGGTAAACCCAAACGGGAATACTTCACTCATTTCCTATATGCGCGACAAAATGATGCCGGAGATGTCGAAGAACCTTCTCGGCAAATATAAAGTTGAAAACTGTTTTTACGGGGAATTCTCAGATATGATGAAACCTGAGAAAGGATGGTTTCTTGAGGGTTTTGAGCCTCGTTATATGGTTAATTACTATGGAATAAGGAACCGACTGGCGATACTAAATGAAAATTATGTTTATGCGGATTTTAAATCCCGGGTTCTTGGATGCTATTATCTGATACATTCTTTGATGGATTTTACATCACTACATAAATCAGAAATCAAAGAGCTTCTTAAAGCTGCTGATAATAATACTATTGCAAGGGGACTGAATCCGGGTGCAGCTGATTCATTTGCAATAAAATTTAAAGTAGGACCTGTTCCTGAAAAAGTTACTATCAGAACCTATGAGGCTGAGATGACTACAGAGGTTAATGGAAGAAAAAACTATAAAAGAAGCGACAGGCAGCAGGATGTTTCAATCCCTTATTATATTGATTATACCCCTTCGGTATCAGTTAAATTTCCATTTGCTTATCTGCTCACGGTAAACGACAAAGTAGTTATTGATCTGCTGAAGATACACGGACTTAAACTCGAGAAGCTGACAAGTGATTCTAAACTGCAGGCCGAACGGTTTGAGATCAGTAGTTTAAGTGGTGTAGCCAAATTAAATCAGGGACACTATAATGATACAATCAGTGGTCGCTACATTAAGGAATTAATAGATTTTCCCGCTAATACAATTGTAATACGAACCGCACAGCCACTGGCAAACGTTGCATCCTATCTGCTCGAACCACAATCGAACGATGGACTGGTAGTATGGAATTTTCTCGACAGGTATTTGGTTCCTCAATGGGGGTCTGGATATAACCTGTTTCCGGTTTATAAAATTATTGATAAAACGGAATTAAAAACCGTACCCTTAAATTGATATCCAACGTGTATATAAATCAGATATTTCACCTGATTTTCAAGTTATTTTAATAACATTGTAGAAATAATGTAAATATTTCTGATTTTTGCAGCTTATTTAACAATTGCAAACTAATTGGATATGAGAAAATGGCGGGTTGAAGATTCTGCAGAATTATACAACATTAAAGGCTGGGGTGTTGACTACTTTTCTATTAATGAAAAAGGGAATGTAATTGTCACTCCGCAGAAGAACGGAGCTGTTGTTGATCTGAAAGATCTGCTGGACGAGTTGATACTTTCTGATGTTTCAACACCAGTTCTGGTGAGGTTTCCCGACATTCTAGACGACAGAATAATAAGTATATCGAAATGTTTTAAATCGGCTTCTGAGGAATACGGATACAAAGCCCAGAACTTTATAATTTACCCTATCAAGGTCAACCAGATGCGACCGGTGGTAGAGGAAATCGTTAGTCATGGGAAAAAATTTAACATAGGTCTCGAAGCAGGATCAAAACCGGAACTTCATGCTGTAATAGCGATAAATACAGATCCGGAATCCCTGATTATCTGTAACGGATACAAGGATGAGAGCTATATTGAACTGGCGCTTCTGGCACAGAAAATGGGAAAAAGAATATTCCTGGTTGTCGAAAAGCTGAATGAACTGAAACTCATTGCCACAATAGCTAAACGTCTTAAAGTTAAGCCAAATCTGGGCATCCGGATTAAACTAGCAAGCCTTGGAAGTGGAAAATGGGAAGATTCAGGAGGAGATATCAGTAAGTTTGGATTAACATCCAGCGAACTGCTTGAAGCAATCGATTTCATTGAGAAAAATAAGATGAAAGATTGTGTGCGGCTTATCCATTTTCATATTGGCAGTCAGGTAACAAAAATTCGCCGCATCAAAATTGCCCTTCGAGAAGCATCTCAGTTTTATGTTCAACTGCGTTCTCTGGGATTTAATGTGGAATTCGTTGATATCGGAGGAGGTCTTGGGGTTGATTACGATGGCTCAGGCTCGTCGAACAGCGAGAGTAGTGTCAATTATACTATCCAGGAGTATGTGAATGACTCAATCAGCACATTTGTTGATGCTGCAAATAAAAGCAATATTCCTCACCCGAATATTATTACAGAGTCGGGACGATCTCTTACAGCCCATCATTCGGTGCTAATTATCGAGGTTCTTGAAACAACAACTCTTCCTTCATGGGATGCAGAAGATATACTAAATGAAAAAGACCATGAGCTTGTAAAAGAGCTGTTTTTGTTATGGGATAATTTTAATCAGACCCGAATGCTTGAGACATGGCACGATGCCCAGCAGATAAGAGAAGAAGCTCTCGACAGGTTTAGCTTTGGGTTGGTAGACCTTAAAACAAGGGCTCAGATCGAAAGACTTTTCTGGTCAATCGCACGGAAAGTTTATCAGATGGCGAATGTTACCAAGCATGTTCCCGAAGAATTGCGACAAATTTCAAGGATTCTGTCCGACAAATATTTCTGTAATTTTTCACTATTTCAGTCACTTCCTGATGCATGGGCGATAGACCAGATTTTCCCTATTATGCCCATTCACAGACTTAATGAAGAACCATTACGAACCGCTACGATTCAGGATATGACCTGCGATTCGGATGGCAAGATTGATAATTTTATTTCTACCCGGAATTCTTCACACCATCTTCCAGTTCACTCCCTGAAAGGGAAAGACAGGTATTATCTGGGAGTATTTCTTGTTGGAGCTTATCAGGAGATACTGGGCGACTTGCATAATCTTTTCGGAGATACTAATGCCGTACATGTTTCGGTGGATGAAAACGGTTATAAAATTGATCAGATAATAGATGGGGAGACAGTTGCCGAAGTTCTTGATTACGTGCAGTACAACTCCAAAAAGATGGTACGGACGGTTGAGTCCTGGGTTACAACATCGGTAAAGGCTGGTATTATTACAATTGAAGAAGGGAAGGAATTTCTTTCAAATTACCGTTCAGGATTATATGGATATACCTATTTGGAATAAATTGACAACAGTTATTGTCTTTTAGAAAGTGTAAGAACCCAAAACTCTCTAATATGAAACCAACCGTAACGATTTTTTCATTGATTCTTTGCACGAGTCTGAGTGCCCAGAAAGGCAACCTCGTAAGTAAATGGATTGAAGATGGGACTAAAGAAACAACGATTGCTCCTGCAGATTATGTTTTTAACAAAAAGAGCAATCTTTACTATCTGTTCTCAAATGACAACACTAATCTGTATGTCGACATTAAAGTTGAAGATTCCGGGGTTGAGAACAAGATTCTGAAACAGGGAATGGTGATTTGGATTAATATGGATGGCAAGCAGGACAAGAAGTTGGGTGTTCATTTCCCGATAGGTTCTGAGAACAGAGCTGGCAGAAGGCCGAATTCCCCTGACCCTGCTTTTACACCCGATGGGAAGCCGATAACCCCTTTGATGAAAGCAAATACAATCGAGTTAATTGGTTTTACAAATGAGGCAGAGAGCCGTTTCCCTGCTGATAATCCTGACACTTTCAAAGGTTCTATAAAATATGATAATGATGGCAACTTGATCTACAGGTTGTTAATGCCACTTGCCAAATTACCGGTTAGAGGCGCAAAAGATGGTGCTGGTGCCTTACCATTTAATCTTGCTATCGAGTATGGAGAAGATCCCGATTTAATTCCCGCCAGACCAAATATGAGCAGGCCTCCTTCATCCGGGAGTTCTGCCGCAGATATGCCTGCAAGCAGTATGGGAAGGTCAAGTGGAGGAGGTAGATCAGGAGGTGGCGGATCAATGCCAGCTGGTGGCGGTGGAATGCCCGGAGGTGGTGGTCCAAGAGCCTCGCAATCTGCAGAGCCCCCTGTTATCCTTTGGCTGAAAAACGTTCAGCTTGCAGAAAAAAAGTAATTATAACCGTTCACGCCGGCAGTTTTTCAAGTTAGCCGGTACAGGAATCCTTGCAGCTGGGGTACCTTCTGTATATGCTTCTTCAGGTTTTTTGCCTGCAGGTGAAAAACCGGCTGATCTTTTCACTATTGGTATTGCAGGCTATACTTTTAAAGAATTTTCAGTAGAGAATACTATTGAGATGATGAGGAGAGTCGGCGTGACATACCTTTCTCTTAAGGATTTTCATATGCCAATGAACAGCACCCGGGAACAGATAGATTCTGTAATAGGGAAATTCAAAAGCTCAGGAATAAATATCTACACTGTTGGAGTAGTTTATATGAAAACCCAGGAAGCTGTTGATCAGGCTTTTGAATATGCAAAGATGGCCGGAGTAAAAATGATTGTCGGTGCACCTGATTATAACCTTCTTCCTTATGTTGAAAAGAAGATAAAATCCTACAATTTCAGAATGGCAATTCATAATCATGGACCAGATAATCCGTTGTATCCAAATGCAAAGGATATCTGGGACCATGTGAAAGACCTTGATGAGCGAATTGGTATTTGTATTGACATTGGGCACACTACCCGCGATGGTCAGGATCCTTCCGTCGATATCGAACGATATGGTAAAAGGATTTACGACATTCACATTAAGGACGTTGATAAAGCTACCAAAGAGGGTAAAACGGTAGAAATGGGAAGGGGAATTATTGATATACCCAAAGTTGTTGCCACTCTCAGAAAGATAAAATATAGTGGAAAATGCAGCCTGGAGTTTGAAAAAGACATGAAAGATCCTCTCCCAGGTATTGCCGAATCAATCGGGTACTTCAAAGGGGTGCTAGCGTGTTGAGGGTGAGTAGTACGGAGCGTTGAGCGTTGAGCGTAGAGTCGGGAAAAATTAGAATTATTAATCTGAAGACTCAGAGTGCCTCTGTACAACTCTGTGTACCTCTGTGAACCTCTGTGTAAGTTTGTGTAAAATAGCACATTACAATTAATCCTTCTGAATCTCCCGATTTTCAAACAGAACATCTAATTTTTCTGAAAAACAAATAATGTTACTATATTGGTATAATATTACTAAAATAGTAAATTTGCATAATATTTATAACAGCTGGTTTTAAATGGAAGATCCATCCATAAACAAAAAGAAAACCGCAATAATTGAAGCATCGCGACAATTATTCTGGAAGCATGGTTTTCGAAGAGTGACGATAGAAGAGATATGTAAGGTGGCTGGCACAAGCAAAATGACATTCTACCGCTATTTTTCTGATAAAATTGAACTGGCCAAAACTGTCCTAGACGAGTTCTATGAACAAAGTATGGAGAAGTTCAGGGAAATAGTAAGAGAGGATACCCCGGCAGCTGTTAAGATGGAAAAGATGATAAGGATGAAACTCGAAGGCAGTAATGATATAAGTAACGAGTTCATTCAGGATTTTTTGGTAAGCACCGACCTTGGACTGACGTCTTATTTTGAAGATAAACTTAAAATTGTCTGGACCGAGGGAATTCATGAATTTAAGCTGGGACAGAAAGAGGGATGGATAAGAAAGGACCTTGATGTGGAATTCCTGTTTTATTTCAGTCAGAAAATAATCCCTTTACTTTCCGACAAAGAAATAGTAAAGCTATTTGATTCACCTCAGAAAATGGTAAGTGAAGTTTCGAACCTGATCGTTTACGGAATTGTACCCCGTGGTTAACCTATGCGAAAAAGAATCTACATATTAACCGCGGGTTTGATATTCTCACTATCCTTGTATTCATCTGCACAGGATAGCCTCTCTGTTAAAGGCCAATTATCGGGTTGGTTGAATTATAACGGATCAAACAGGCTTCCACTTTACTCTGGTGCAAGGTATATACCTCAGGTAAATTATAACTTGTTGCTCAAAAATAACCGGCATATTGATTTTGAAGCGTCCTTAAACATTAATGCAAATGCAGGTTTTCATCCTTTTGACTCCATTAAAACATTTGGGCAGATTAAGCCATACAGGTTATGGGCAAGATATTCTTCGCAGCAATTTGAACTTCGAATAGGTCTGCAGAAGATTAATTTTGGATCAGCTTCAATACTGAGACCTCTGATGTGGTTCGACCATGTCGATGCGCGCGATCCTTTAAAACTCACTGACGGTGTTTGGGGTGTACTGGGAAGGTATTACTTCCTTAATAATTCAAATATCTGGTTATGGGGCCTGTATGGAAACAAAACCCCAAAGGGTTGGGAGATATTCAATACAAACATTAAATACCCGGAAATTGGAGGCAGAATCCAGATTCCTGTTCCAACAGGAGAAGCAGCACTATCTTACCATCATCGTGTTGCAGATACACGAAACCTGTCCGGAATTGTCAATCCATTCCCTGCTGTTGAGGAAAACAGGCTTGGTTTCGATATGAAGCTCGATCTTGTTGTCGGACTATGGCTCGAGGGATCGTGGGTGTATAAAAATAAGGATCTGGGAATTTATACCAACCAGGAAATATTTAATGCTGGTACAGACTACACGTTTGGGCTTGGTAAAGGGCTATATGTCATATATGAACAATTAATTGCTTCAAATGACCTGACACCTTTTAGTTTTCAGAACACATCGACTTTTTCTCTTATCTCTATGTCGTACCCCTTAAGTATTTTTGATAACATAAGCGCGATAGTCTATTACGACTGGAAAAACAGGAACACCTACAACTTCCTTAACTGGCAGAAACAGTTCAATAACATCACATTTTACTTAATGGCTTACTGGAACCCAAGAGATTATAAAATACCGGCCCAGGGAGAAGGACAGAACCTTTTTGCCGGTAGAGGTGTTCAGGTAATGTTAGTCTTTAATCATTAATCTGTAGAGAAGCGATGCATCGTGTCTCTACAGATTAAAATAAAATTTATATGGAAAATAATTCAATAATTAAAATTGACAATCTCTTTAAACGGTTTCCTGTAGGAAAAACAGAATTCACTGCTCTTAAAGACATTAATCTGAGTTTTGGTGCCGGCGAATTTGCGGGTCTGGTGGGTCCAAGCGGTTCAGGTAAAACTACTCTGCTTAATATTATCGGATCGCTCGATACCCCGTCGGAAGGTGAAGTGGAGGTCCTGGGCAAATCTGTAACATCGTTAACCCATAAACAATCTGCCAGACTAAGGAACCATCATATTGGTTTCATCTTTCAGACATATAACCTTCTGCCGGTTTATAATGTATATGAGAATGTAGAATTTGCGCTTTTATTGCAAAATCTTTCCGCTTCAGAAAGAAAAAAGGCTGTAATGGCCGCACTGGAGTGGGTTGGGCTCACTGATAAGGTAAAATCGCGACCGTCAATGTTATCCGGGGGTGAATGTCAGCGAGTGGCAATTGCCCGATCGATGGTTAAACGTCCTGAGATTGTTCTCGCAGATGAGCCAACTGCAAACCTCGACTCACAAAACTCTCATCATATTTTCAGACGATGAAAACTCTGAACAGGGAGCTTAAGACTACTTTTATTTTTGCTACTCACGACGAGAAGGTGATGCAATATCTGAACCGGATCATTAACCTTCAGGATGGTAAGATTGTTAAGGATAGTATTATAACTGATTCTAAAAACTGAGATCATGTTAGCTTTAAAATTGGCCTTTAAAAATCTTATGGGAGCCGGTTTACGAACATGGCTCAACGTGGCAGTACTTTCATTCGCGTTTATCATTATTGTTTTTTACAATGGAATGATTGATGGTTGGAACAGACAAAGCCGGCGCGACACACAGGACTGGGAAACCGGGCAGGGACAATACTGGTCTAAGGGATATGACCGTTATGATCCACTTACATTTCAGGATGCACACACTCAAAATATCTCCTGACATCCAGGCTGAGGTGGATAAGAAAAATTTAACACCTGTTCTGGTTGCTCAGGCAACTGCGTTTCCCCAGGGTCGCATGCAGGGGGTTGTCCTTAAAGGTGTTGATCCTGAACAGAATATACTAAAACTGCCGGCCTCAAAACTGGTATCTTCAGATACGGCAGATTATGCTATTATAGGAAGAAGAATGGCCGAATCAACAAAACTTGGTGTAGGCGATAAATTGCTCATCAGATGGCGGGATAAGAATGGTACTTTTGATGCCCGTGAGATACAGATCACTTCTATATTTAAATGCGATGTTCCGGCTATTGACAAAGGCCAGATCTACCTTCCGCTTAAGACTCTTCAAAAAATGATGGGAATGGAAAATGAGGCAACCCTTCTTGTTGCAGGCAGCGGATTCATCATACACGATCTGAAGAACTGGGAATTTAAAAACACAGATTTTCTTTTGGCCGACATGGATAAGATAATCAATGCAAAAAAAGCTAGCGGGTCTATAATAGAAGGTCTGCTGCTCATCATTGCCCTCATTGCAATTTTCGACACCCAGGTTTTATCTATTTTCCGTCGTCAAAAGGAAATCGGAACATATATTGCACTTGGAATGACTCGTGCCCAGGTAGTAGGAATCTTCACGGTAGAAGGCGGTGCCCATAGTATCCTTGCAACACTCCTTGGAGCAGCTTATGGGATCCCGCTGTTTTATCTTCTGGGTACTGTCGGGATCTCGATGAAATCCGCTCAGATGACTGATATCCCCATAGCAGAATCAATATTCCCGTATTACAGTATCAGGCTTATTCTGGTTACGATTGTGATCGTAGTTATTTCTGCTACGATCGTGAGTTATCTGCCTGCCCGTAAAATATCGAAGATGAAACCAACTGATGCACTGAAAGGAAAACTACAATGATAAAGTTCTTATTTAAAGGTATAATACGTGACAAAAGCCGGAGTTTATTACCGGTAATTGTTGTCGCAATGGGAGTATTTCTTACTGTCTTCATGAGTGGCTTTCTGAAGGGAGTTTTTAACGATATAACCGAGATTAATGCAAAGTTCACAACAGGTCATGTTAAAATATTGACCCGTGCTTATCAGGAAAATGAAGATCAGCTGCCCAATGATCTGGCTTTGCTGAATGTAAGTAAACTTATCGGTGAGTTGAAAAGCAGCTATCCCGATATGGACTGGGTTGCACGGATTCATACCGGAGGACTTCTGGATGTGCCTGATGCGAATGGAGAAACAAGAGGCCAGGGCCAGGCTGTCTGCACTGCAGTTGACCTGCTTACTCCGGGAACAAAAGAAATTGAAAGGATGAACATTAAGAAATCAATCGTGAAGGGTTTCATTCCGGTAAAACAGGGACAAGCGCTTATTAGCGACGATTTTGCAGAAAGATTTGGCGTTTCGGTTGGGGATAAGGTTACTCTTTTCGGTTCAACCATGAATGGAAGTATGATGTTTAAAACTTTCGTGGTTAGCGGTACCCTCAGATTTGGTATTTCCATTCTCGACCGCGGAGCAATTTTTATGGATATAAGAGATGCCCGGGAAGCTATGGATATGGATGATGCCTCGAGCGAAATCCTTGGGTATTTCAAAGGCGGCTATGATGATTTATTAGCTCAACAGGTTCAAAAATCGTTCAATGAAAAATACAGTAAGGCTGATGATGAGTTTTCACCCCATATGTCCAGGCTGGTTGAGCAGGCGGGGCTTGGAGATTATCTCAAAATTGCTGAGAGCGCAGGCGCCCTCATGGTTTTAATATTTGTGTTCGCCATGTCGATTGTTCTCTGGAACACCGGATTACTGGGAGGCTTAAGGCGGTATAGTGAATTCGGGCTCCGGCTTGCGCTGGGTGAGGAGAAGAAACATATCTATGTTACAACTATTTACGAAGCAATACTTATTGGACTCATCGGTTCAGTTATTGGAACTACTCTTGGTTTGACACTGGCATATTATCTCCAGACGCATGGATTGGATGTCTCATCAATATCGAAAAACATTGGCATGATGCTGCCTTCGGTTTACAGGGCTGAAGTAACTCCGGCTTTGTTTTATATTGGATTTTTCCCTGGATTAATAGCCACTGTACTCGGGAGCGCCCTTGCAGGTTTTACAGTATATAAACGAAGAACATCGCAATTGTTTCATGAACTGGAGGTGTAACTTTTTGCCCCCCATCCCCCCTAAAGGGGGGTTAAGATTCTGATTATAAGGGTTGTTTTGGGGAGTAGATCTGTGGAATTTTACTTTGCGCTCTTTGCGATACCTTTGCGCACTTTGCGGTTAAGATTTTTATAAATATTTACAAAATGAAAAAGACACTATTTCTTATAATAACAGCAACTATTCTGACAAGTTTCATTGACCCTGATGCAAAAGAGATTCTCGACAAGGTAGATAAGAACATGTCATCGAAGAACCGGGTATTTGAATCGGAGATGATAATTCATGGTCGACGTTCAAGTCGGACCATAACATCTATCTCATATTCTGTGGGAAACAAACAATCCTTTACAGAATATTTGTCTCCCGCACGTGAGCAGGGAACAAAGATGTTAAAGCTCGAAAATCAATTATGGATTTATTCTCCATCAACCGACAGGATAATACAGATTTCGGGACATATGCTTCGTCAGTCAGTTATGGGTTCAGACTTGTCTTATGAGGATATGATGGACGATCGAAAACTAACCGATATTTATTCCTCTAAGGTTATTGGTAATGAAACAATAGATGGGAGGAAAACATTTATACTGGAATTGACAGCTAAAGTTGATGATGCAGCTTATCAGACACAGAAAGTCTGGGTTGATGTTGAGCGCTTTGTGCCTTTAAAGCAGGAGATGTTTGCAAAAAGCGGTCAGCTGCTCAAACGCACCACGCTCTCTGAGGTGAAACAGATACAGGGACGCTGGTTTCCGACAAGTATGGTATATAAAGATGTGCTAAAGGAGGGGAGCGGAACAGAATTTAAACTTACAAGTGTAAAATTTGACCAGACTATTCCAGATTATATTTTCACAAAAGCTGCCTTGAAGCAGTAATTATTTTATCTTTAGCACATACTGGGAACCATAAAAACAGAGATCATCATTTCAAACGGAATCTGATTCTGAATGGGAGAATACTAGATTTAAATGAAAAAACTAAACTAAAATGAAAAAAGCCTTTCTTCTGCTGATTATACAGATCTTTGTGATGATGGCAATCGCACAACCCTCTGACCAGTCAAAAATTAAGTTATTCAGATTCGGTTCTTTTGAAAAGGAAAAGCCTGCTGTTGAATATCCCGACGGGACAAAGCTTGATGTATCTGCATTCGGTGAAGATTTTAATGAAAAGTTTTTTGCCTCTGATGGAGTTGGCCGTCTTCAGAAATGGTTGGTTACAAACGCAGGTAAATGCCCGAAAGTAGCACCCACAGAAAGATTTGGTTCATGCATTGCACGGCCCTCAAAGATTGTGGCCATTGGTCTTAATTATGCTGAACACATTAAAGAGGGAACAGCTCAGGGTACTACAGTTGCAATACCCAGGGAACCAGTAATTTTCCTGAAGTCAACTTCAGCATTATGCGGCCCTTTCGATAACGCTATTATCCCGCTTAATTCCAGGAAGATGGATTGGGAAGCTGAACTGGCAGTAATCATTGGTAAGAAAGCTTCTTATGTTAGCGAAGCTGACGCAATGAAGTACGTCGCCGGATACACTATAATGAATGATTACAGTGAAAGGGAATGGCAAACTGAAAAAGACGGAAACCAATGGGATAAGGGAAAGAGCTCCGATAGTTTTGCACCTTTGGGACCATATATGATCCTTGCTAAAAACCTGACAAATCCCCAGGAGCTGAATCTCTGGCTGAAGGTGAACGGCAAGACGATGCAAAATGCAAATACACGCGATATGATATTTAAACTCGCATTCCTTATAAGTTATACCAGTCAGCACATGACCTTACTTCCTGGTGATGTGATTTCCACAGGTACCCCATCGGGTGTCGGCAACGGGCAAAAACCTCCTGTCTTTCTTAAAAAAGGTGATGTGGTTGAGCTTTCGGTAGAAAATATTGGAACGCAGAAACAGAATGTAGTTCCGTATTTTCCTGTTCAATAAGTTACACAAATTCTGCTGTACAGTTACAAGCAATCAGATTTGTAGTTAATTTTGCATATGTCATTGAACAAGTGATAGTAAATCTTTATTAACTATGGAAAATACCTCTGATAATCTGAGTAATGTTCCGGTTACCGGGGCAACTCACAGACACACTGCAGGAAGTGGGGGAACTAAAAACCGTGATTGGTGGCCAAACCAGTTAAAACTGAACATTTTGCGTCAGAACTCTTCTTTATCTGACCCGATGGGTAAGGATTTTGATTATGCTAAAGAATTTAAGAGCCTGGATCTGGCTGCTTTAAAGAAAGACCTTACCAAGCTTATGTCTGACTCTCAGGATTGGTGGCCAGCAGATTTTGGTCATTATGGACCGTTATTCATTCGTATGGCCTGGCACAGTGCGGGTACTTACCGCATCGGCGATGGCAGGGGAGGTGCAGGAAGCGGACAACAACGTTTTGCACCGCTAAACAGCTGGCCCGATAATGTGAATCTCGATAAGGCACGCAGACTACTCTGGCCGCTGAAACAAAAATATGGCCGGAAAATATCATGGGCAGATCTCATGATACTGGCTGGAAATGTAGCTCTGGAATCAATGGGTCTGAAAACCTTCGGCTTTGGTGGCGGACGCAAAGATGTATGGGAGCCGGAAGAAGACGTTTACTGGGGAGCTGAAACCGGATGGCTGGAGGATAAGGGGCGGTACTCTGGAGATCGCAACCTTGACAATCCACTCGCAGCTGTACAAATGGGACTGATTTATGTGAACCCGGAGGGACCTGAAGGGAAACCCGATCCTGTTGCTGCAGCTAAAGATATTCGGGTTACGTTTGCCCGGATGGCTATGAATGATGAAGAAACTGTGGCACTTATAGCCGGTGGACATAGCTTTGGCAAAACCCACGGAGCTGGCGGTACAGCCCATGTAGGGCCGGTTCCGGAGGCTGCAAGCATGGAACAACAGGGTCTTGGCTGGAAAAGTAGCTTTGGCTCAGGTAAAGCAGGGGATGCAATATCAAGTGGCCTGGAAGTAACATGGACACAAACTCCCGTCAAATGGAGTAATTATTTTTTCAATAACCTGTTTAATTACGAATGGAAACTGACAAAAAGCCCGGCAGGTGCATATCAGTGGGTAGCAAAGAATGCAGGCAGCGTCATACCTGATGCGCACGATACAACCAAAAAACATCTGCCAACAATGCTGACTACAGATCTGTCATTGCGTTTTGATCCGGTTTATGAAAAAATATCAAGGCGGTTCTTTGAAAATCCAGATGAGTTTGCAGATGCCTTTGCCCGAGCATGGTTTAAACTAACTCATAGAGATATGGGTCCACGTGCCCGCTACCTGGGACCAGAAGTACCAACTGAAGAGCTTATCTGGCAGGATCCGGTACCATCTGTGAATCATGCCTTAATTGATGAAAAGGATATTGCAGCACTAAAAGATAAAATATCAGCATCCGGACTGTCTGTCTCTCAATTAGTATCAACTGCATGGGCTTCGGCTTCAACTTTTCGGGGGTCTGACAAGCGAGGAGGCGCCAACGGTGCACGTGTCCGGCTTGCTCCACAGAACGACTGGGTTGTTAATAATCCGGCTCAGTTAAGAAAAGTATTGAAAACACTTGAAGAAATTCAAAGCGAATTTAACAGGAATCAATCAGGAAATAAAAAGGTCTCTCTCGCAGATCTGATTGTAATTGCAGGCTGCGCCGGTGTTGAGAAAGCAGCAAAGAACGCTGGTTATTCTGTAGTAGTACCCTTCATTCCGGGACGTACAGACGCGTCTCAGGAGCAGACTGATGTGGATTCCTTTGCACTGCTCGAACCCGTGGCTGATGGTTTCAGGAACTACCTGAGAACGAAATTTACGGCAAGAACAGAGGAGTTGTTGGTTGATAAGGCGAAACTGCTGACACTGACAGCTCCCGAGATGACTGTTCTTTTAGGTGGCATGCGTGTATTGAATACCAATTTTGATAAATCAGATTTCGGTGTTTTTACTAAACGTCCTGAAGTTCTTACCAACGATTTCTTTGTAAACCTGCTCGACATGAAAACAATATGGAAGCCGGTTGATAAATCTGAAGAAACATTTGAAGGGAAAGATGTTATTAGCGGAGAAGTAAAATGGAAAGGAACCAGGGCCGATCTGATCTTTGGTTCAAACTCCGAGTTGAGAGCATTAGCCGAGGTATATGGAAGTAGAGACTCTGAAGAAAAGTTTGTAAATGATTTTATAGCAGCCTGGAATAAAGTTATGAACCTTGATAGATTTGATTTGAGATGAGAATGGTACTTTGACAATTGGATGTATTATAAGGTTTGATTATTTCTCAGAATCAGATCCATTTACTTCGGAGAACGACCAGGAATTTTAAATTGATGCTATAAAAAGATTAGGTGTGTCTATTACTGGTCGCTGAGTAAACCCATTGCCGTTTTGAAATGGCTTCTTAAAAAAAGTTAATGAACTTGGAATTATGGCGTTTCTAATTATATTTGTATAGCATCGCAGGGCAATTCAGGAAAAGAAGGTAATGTGGAAAACCGGATGCTAATCACAGGGGATACAGAAGAGACTTTGGTTTGAGCATAAATGTTTGTTTGCTAAACAGTTAATCATATTCTTTATAGTATAATATCTAACCAAACCAAAAACCTTTATTCATTTATGAAAAAACTATCTTTCTTCCTTGTGATGTTCACTGCGTTAGCTTTAGTCTCATGCAGTGAGTCTAATCCTGTACTAACAATTGAAGGTGGCCAGGTAATCGGCGTGCCGACCCCCACAAAGGGAATTATTGCATATAAAGGTATTCCTTTTGCAGCTCCTCCTGTTGGTAAACTCCGTTGGGTAGAGCCACAACCTGTTGTACCATGGACCGGCGTAAAAAAAGCAGATACTTATGGAGCTGCTGCCACACAAACACCATGGGACCCACAAAGTTTTTATGGCAGGGAATGGAGGGCCAGTGGTTCAGTTCCACTCAGCGAGGACTGCCTCTATCTGAATGTCTGGACTCCGGCAGCTGGTCAGACGGACAAGAAACTCCCTGTCGCCATGTGGATACACGGTGGTGGCTATCGTGAAGGTTTCGGCTTTGAACCGGAAATGGACGGTGGAGAAGATTGGGCTTCAAGAGGTGTAATATTAGTCTCGGTAACTTATCGTCTTGGTATTCTCGGATTTTTCTCTCACCCACTTCTATCGGCAGAAAGTGCTCATGGTGTTTCCGGTAATTATGGCTTATTCGATCAGGCAGCAGCTCTTAAATGGATAAAAAACAATATCACACAGTTCGGTGGCGATCCCACCAATATTACCATTTTCGGTCAGAGTGCTGGTGCTGGAAGCGTTCAGTCATTGTGTGCTTCCCCGATCTCAAGGGGCATGATCAGCCATGCAATAAGCATGAGTGGTGGTGGTCTTAGCGAAGGCAGACCAGGTACTCTTCTCGATACTGCGCAGTTGAACAACAAGAAGATGATGGATTCTTTTGCGAAAGTTACATTGGAAGATATGCGTGCTCTCTCATTCGCAGATCTTTTAAAAATGTCGACTGATTATGCTGCTGCTACCAAGACCAGGGCTATGTCAGGTCCTGTTATCGACAAATATTTCCTGACCGGTACTTTCTCAGATGTAGCCCGTGCTAATGAAATACCTGACATCCCATATATGTTTGGAATGACAGCAAATGATATGAGTGATGCTACACAGGCAATTAAAGCTTTCTGCGCCCTGCGTGCAGAGAAGAGCAGTAAGCCTGCATTTGCTTATTTATTCGCCCGTCCCTTACCAGGTGACGATAATGGAGCATGGCACTCTTCAGATTTGTGGTATGTGTTTCATTCATTCAGACACAGCTGGAGACCTTTTACAAAAGGTGATGAAGCTCTGAGTCTCCAGATGGTTGACTTTTATACCAATTTCGCGAAGGTTGGAAATCCAAACGGAACAGTAGCTGGTATATGGACTCCATATACTGCTGCATCTCCTAAATTTATGGTATTCAATGCAGACGTAGACAAAGCAAATTGCACAATGTCAGAAACTCCAGAATACAAGGGTCCGTCAGCAAGGAAATAAAAAATTACTTTTTAAAATAGCAAAACCCGCATGATCAATAATCTGCGGGTTTTTGTTTTTAGGGTTGGTGAAGCTTTCCTGTGTAACTATTTCAGATCTCACGGGAATAATGTTTATCCAGACTTAATAATGTGAATTATACAAATAACCCACACAATCCGCAGAGCAACAAAGAGCAGAAATCGCACGGCAATCCTAACAAGTAAGTGGATCTCTCAGAAATCCCAAATAAAAGGAGGTATATTGACTTTATGTTCCTTTGTGAATACCTTTGTTCAAAATCTCATTATGAAAACAGTAATTATCACCGGCGGCACCAGAGGAATTGGGGCCGGACTTGTAAAAGACTTTCTGAAGCTGGGATGGAATGTTTCTTACTCAGGAAGATCTGATAGTTCCGTCAAAAAATCATTATCGTCACTTTCCGCGATTTACAAGCCGGAAACCGTAAGGGCCTTTAAATGCGATGTGACATCAGAAAAAGATCTGATAAGTCTATGGGACAATACAATTGATGCTTTCGGGCAAGTTGATATCTGGGTAAACAATGCCGGGACAAGCAGTGAGCAGGTTGTCTTTCATAAAATTCCTGTTGAAGTGTTCATAAATATAATCGATACTAATATTAAAGGTCTGATGCTGGCAACTCATGTAGCTTATAATCGTATGGCAGGGCAGGGGTTCGGAGCAATTTATAATATGGAAGGTCTCGGCAGTGATGGCAGAACAATACCGGGATTATTACCTTACGGCACTTCAAAACGAGCTGTCAGATATTTCACGGATGGTTTTGCACAAGAAGTAAAAGATGGTCCTGTGATTATTGGAACTATCAGTCCGGGTATGGTATTAACTGACCTGCTTCTTGATCCTCTGAGAAAGGATCCCTCAAACAAAAAGCAAATGATAAGGATTTATAATCTTCTTGCTAACGAGGCTGGTACCGTTACTCCCTTCCTGTCTAAAAAGATGGCAGCAAACAAAAAGAACGGAGCAAAAATCGCCTGGCTTACATCAGGTAAAGTGATGATCAGATTTCTGATGGCTCCCTTTTCGAAAAGAGATGTCGTCTCCAAATATCTGTGATAACATTCTGTTGCCACCTATTTGCAACTTTGTGATTCTTCATCTGTGAACCACAGTGACTTATTCTACCTACTACCTACTACCTACTACCGCCTTCCTACTGATAAACAATTCCCATTATCTCAAACTCCACATCCTCTTTATCCCTTTTCAACGTGACTGTCTCTCCGGCTTTTTTATTAATTAATATTTTTGCCAGGGGCGATATAAAAGAGATTTTCCCTTTCGAAATGTCTGCTTCATCAACACCCACAATCTGAAAAGTCTGAATGTGTCCTGATCCTTTCGTCTTGAGAGTAACTGATGCCCCAAACCTTATTTCATTTTGTGGCTGTTCTTCCGGATTGACCACTTTGGCCTCAGCAATTCTATTGTCGAGCAGATATAATCTCGCATTAATATAGTTCAATGCTATTCTTTTCTCATTTTCATCTGCGCCGCTAAGACTGTCTCTTTCATTTACCAGCATCTCATTTTCAGCCAATAGCTGCTGCATGCCGGCAGGTGTAACAAAATTAGTTACCCCTTCAGGTAAAAATGCCCTTTGTGGTACTATTGGAATTTCTTCCTGATCGTCTTCCTTAACAAATCCTCTGCTCATGATTCAAAAGTTTACAATAGATTTGTAGCTCAAAAATACTAAATTTTTGTACTTATGTGTCTAATGTAACAGGTGATTTTGCCTTAGTTAGTCCAAACGAAAAACATCAATATAAAAACAAATCGTCCGATAAGATTTTCAGAATGATATGGGGTGTTCCGAAGGAATTTGAGTAGTTACCGGCTTTGATGCTGAAGATTTAGAGAAGGATTGTTGGTTGTTGCTTCCTTATACCCACACTCCGATTCCCACTCCAATTTCCACCTGTGGCATGTGGTATGCTGCTCTACATAACTCCCTGCCCATTTCTTAATTTTTAATGCCATTTTTTGGATTTAAAATTCGAAGAGTATAATGTGGCAGTCTGACTTTTTGCTAAATGACAATCAAAGTAATGCTGCGTAAGAAAAGTAGCAGCGAAACTCCCTTTTATCTACCCGATTTTTCTCCAACATTTGTATATTTACCTACTAATTGATAAAAAAATGGAAGAGACTTTAGATGCTTGTGATAAATCTCCTGAGAATTCTCCAACAAACGAAAAAGATAAAATATCTGTAACAAATACTCAGTATACAAAAACGGAGAGCATAGTTGAAAAACCATATTCGGAAAATAGTGGTACAAAACATACAAAATCCATTTTTTCCTCCCGGAAAAAAGCCAAAGCGTATTTATTTGAATTTTTAATGCTCTTCCTGGCCGTTTTCTGCGGTTTTATAGCAGATAACCTGCGCGAAAAATTGTCAGAACATCAACGGGAAAAAATATTCATACGCTCAATTGTTGATGATATTAGATCAGATACATTAGAATCAAACAAAGTAATCGATAGATTGAAGTTGATGAAGCAAGGAATAGATAGCGTAATGATTGAATTATCCTCTTCTCATGTAGCTGTGAACTCGAACAACTTGTATCGGCTTTGGTCTAAAAGCATGGGACTGGAAGTTTTTGTTTCAAATGACCGGACAATTCAACAGTTAAAAAGCAGTGGCGAACTTAGGCTCATAAGAAATATTCCAGTTTCGGATAGAATTATGAAATATGATCAAACCTTAAAAAGATATTACACCCAGTCTAATCTAATGTATAGTGCAATGTCTAATATGACATATTACAGCCATGTTTTTGATTTCATTAAGCTTAGTGAAAATCAAAATGTTCCAATACCCCTTACAGAAGAGG
Source organism: uncultured Bacteroidales bacterium (assembly GCA_963809855.1). Taxonomy (GTDB): domain Bacteria; phylum Bacteroidota; class Bacteroidia; order Bacteroidales; family VadinHA17; genus LD21. Next base: position 533,522 of record CAWELF010000001.1, read on the forward strand.
GCCAAAATTCCCTAAATCTGGCATATGGAAATCTGGAATTGTGGAATAGAGGATTAGGTGGATTGATAGGCTGGTTAGAAAATGTAAATGAAGAAGGCAAGAGTATGATAATATTTATCAAAGGAGAATACAACCTTAATTGATTTGAGATCAGTATGAATATAAATTAACGGTAGCACCAGCACAGACACTCTTAACCTCGGTTTCACGCTGGAGAGAGAACAGAAGCAGATAGATTTCTACAAAAAGGCATTCAAAGTTTTCGTGATGAGAAAAAGGTACTTACCGGGGTGACATTCTGGAATCTGTCAGACAGGGGTTCATGGCTTGATAACCGTACACAAAGAAGAGGAAAGCACTATCCACTTTTGTTTGGCGTAAACATGAAACCTAAAAAAGCATTCTGGGCGGTTGTAAATTTCTGATGATTATTTGGTTAAAGAAAAATTACATGATACCGAAAGAGTTAATGTGTAAGGGGTGAAGTAGGGTAACGAAGAGACGAAGAGACGCTTATGACAACATTTATTACTAACGAACAATTATACAAACAGGCTATCGAACCCATTGCATTGGCATCATCCTTTGTTTGGATAGGTACTGCCGACATTAAAGATCTGCATGTCCATTACAAAGGCAGTGTTCAGTCTTTCCTGGCTGTGCTTGATAGTTTATTGAAAAGGAAAGTTGCCATCCGTCTTTTACATGCAAAAGAGCCTGGGGCTAACTTCAGAAGCAGTTTTGACAAATTCCCGATGTTATGGGATGGTATGGAAAGACAATTATGCCCCAGAGTTCATTTCAAACATATCATAATAGACGGTAAGTTTGCATATTCCGGCTCTGCAAATCTTACAGGAGCAGGATTAGGTATTAAAAGTCCGGATAACCGGAACTTTGAATCAGGATTTGTTACCACTGATCCGACCATTGTCCAGTCCATTATGAAGCAATTTGATGAAGTATGGCTTGGGAAATATTGTAAGGGGTGTGGACGAAAAGATTTTTGTCAGGATCCTATAATTTGATATACTTATTCATTCAATAACCATTTTCATTAACATTCATTACATTATTTACAACTAAAGCTGGCATCCTGAGCCATATGAAGAAAGCCCATACCGCAACAATTTGAAAAAGAAAACGTCTTTGATTAAAAAATAAATTTAAAATGGAATTCAACCCAGGCAACATTGTTATTAAACTCTGTGTTCAGGGAATGAATATGGAAGTGATAGACAACAAGGAAGAAGCAAGCAGACTATTTCTTCAAGCATGGAACGAAGCAACTGACGACTTTGAAAAATTTACAGCTGCTTATTTTGTGGCCCGACATCAAAAAAATATCTCCGAAAAATTAAAATGGCTCGAAACATCTTTGTAGTTTGCATTAAAAATAAATGACGTCACCGTTATCACAGCTTTTCCTTCTCTATATTCGAACATCGCCAAATGCTATAAGGACTTAAATGAAAATAAAAACGCGAAAAGTTGGCAAATCCCCAAGGAAAGATTATTAATTAATTTCCAGGATGCTCACATATTATACCACTCTTGGTAACACCTCAATAATTAATTGAAAATGAGACCAATAATAAAATTTGCCGTACTCCTGACCGTAACATTGATTGTTTGTACATCATGCGAACACAAGGTCGCTAAAGATAAATTCTCTTTTGACAAGCTCTATTCCTATGCCATACAGGAAGACGTAAAAAAGATTATTGAGACACTTAATATTATTCCGGACGATAGTTTAAACTCCGGTCAAAAAGAAATCAAAAAAAAGTATTTCTCCCGATTTGTGAGCAAAACAGAAAAATTCGATTACAAAACACAGGATTCTCTGATAATAAATATATTAACAATTTTCCATAATTATTGGACTGAGGTCCTGATGAAAGACAAATCAGTAAGGAACTCAGAAAATATTAATAGAGCTCTCCTTGAGAGGTTTATTAAAAGCTACAGGAGTGCGAAGGGTGGAACAACCGGTTCAATTGATTATAACCTTGATCTGGCAAACATTCTCACAAAAAATGGTTACTACTCACGAGTTGACAGAACCGGCAATATTTTGGACTTGATTATCTGGACCAGGCAATCAAAAGAAATTTACTCAATAAGCATGGCAGATACAATAATAAATGTTCCTGTCATTTTTATTGATAATGCTATTTCACTTGGATGGGAAGGGTATGCCACTTTTGATTATTACTATCCGGGAGGTTGGACATCGGCTGATTCCTTGTTTTGCATCACAAAAGATTTCGATATAACCAGCGAGAAATTTAGAGTTAGTTATCTGATACATGAAGCACAGCATTTAACAGACAGTAAACTCTATTCTGGATATTCTGGATGGGTAGCTGAATATAGAGCGAAACTTGCTGAATTGTCTGTAGCTGAGAAAACAGTTTATACTTTAATTAATTTTTTTATTAAAGATTCTAAAAATGATTCACGCTTAACACATCCCTACGGAGAATACCGGGTAATAAGCGATCTGTCAAGGGAGATATTTAAGGAAAAATTCGTGCCAGATTCAAAGAGATGGGAAACAATTTCTTTTCAGGATATTAACAATGCTTCCAAAAAAATACTTAAACAAAGTTCACTTAGTCTGACTAGAAAATAATGCAGGTTTTCCCTTAAGTAAAATATATATAGAGCTCCTCTTCATTCAGAGTGAGAGAAGAATAAGTCAGGTTTATTTACCTGCTTTTCTCATCAAAGTTCGCCATACCATACTTTGCCCTGGCAGCTGTTAAGCAGTCATAAAATAACTCTTCAAGTTTCTTATTTACACCTCTCAGTCCTGCAACAACCTTTTCAGCCCAGTCAAAATAATCAAGGATCCTTTTCAATGACCATCCAACCGGCGGATTCGTGGTTATGTCTCGGACATTACTGATCTTATCAGCGATTTTCAGCTTTTTGGCCTGGACAGATTTGTGCTGTGCATCATCAATTTGTCTTTGCTTCCTCACCGTATCTTCAAGACTTTTGTCGTCAGTAACCTCTAGTACCAGGGATAAAACCTTTTCACCGAATATCTGCCCCATCTGTTTAATAAGCTCATCTCTTTCCTCAACCGTATCGACAGTATCTTCAATAACGTCGTGCAGGATTGCGGCTGAAAGCAAAATTGGATCATGTTCTCCGGCATAATTTGCCAGTAGTTCTGCCACCTGTATCGGGTGATTAATATAAGGAGTTCTGTCGGCACCTTTTCTTAACTGAGTCCGGTGCCTTGAGGCAGCAAATTCGAGTGATTTTAAAATTAATCCGATATCATCCATAGACCAGCTTTATGATTGCATTAAAGATAAATTTTATTTGGGAATAAAATTATAACCAAAGGCAGACCGATTTTGTAAAGTAGGCAAAACATGCGTTCAGAAGTAAAAGAAATCTTTTAACTGCAGAGTTCGCTGAAATTTACATAGTGAATGGTTGATTGTTCATACTAATCTTAGTAGTTAGTTATGGCCCCCTTTCTTTGCTCTGTCGAAGCGGCTACGTGAAGGCAGAAGGGGGTGGGGGTAAAAACACTCTGTGTTTCTCTGTGCTCTCCAAGCAACAGAGGGGAAAGAAATTCGTTAACCACTAAATTTAGCGTACTTTTAAATCCGGAATGCCTACTTAAATATTAATCAATGGAAAATAAATATTCAAAATGCCAAAAATGCCCGGCATTTCATCTTCTTTCAGATGAGCGCAAGGATAAAGTTGAAATGTGGGAATATAAGAGGGATAAGTACATTGCCAGGATGAAGAGTGTGAAGCTAATCCTGCTGGGCGAATGCATAGAGGCTGACAGATATTTTTATGATATTAATACACTTTATCCATATGATGGATTACGTTATGCTTTAAAGAAAGAATTTGGAAAGGTTGAGATCAGCGACTCTCTTTTCCTGGAATCGATGGCCCGAAAAGGTATTGTTTTGTATGATTGTGCATTATGTTCCATATATCTGATTGAGAATAATGTATTGAGACGGAAAGCTGCAACTCACTGTTTTCTGACAATAAATCGCTTCAATCTTGACGAATATCCCGGTACTCCTGTTGCAACTCTGTTCCCGGCAGGGCAGGGTTACATAAAAAATGAAATACCAGAGCAGATTTTATCTAGGGTGAAAGTGGAGTTTAGTGATACTGATCAGTCAGGACTAAGTGAACTTTCGATATCATGCTAAGACGCAAAGGCGCAAAGATTGTCTAAATCTCTGCGCCCTGAATCGTTTATCGTTTATCGTTTATTTTGTCCTCTATTTACTCGTCTCCACTACCGCGTACTTCGAGTTCTTCCAAAACTGGACTGGATCTTTAATCTCAATTGATACAACCTTCTTGTTTTTATCAAGTATAAGATCGTACGATCCGGCAGGATGCTCGGAGATCAGTTTAGCGCTTTTTGCATTGATTTCAATTGATTTTAAAGCTGTTATATCTACCTGTTCAAATACGTCATCAGGAAAATTGCCAGTTAAAGATTCTGTTTTACCAAGACCAATAAATCCGCCCTCTTTCGTCAGCAGACCTTTATCTTTTAATTCCTTAAATGTTCCGACAATATAGAAAGCCTTGTTTATCTCGTATGTCTGAGTGTTTATCTTCTCATCTTTTTTTGCTAGGGTGTCCTGCATTACAGTCATCTGAACGTTGAGCTGTTCAAGTTCAAATTTCTTATCGACGAGAGCTGTCTTTAGCTCTGCTATCTCGGTCTCATTTTGTTTCATCGAAGCTTCAAGCCCTGCTATCTTTGCCTGAAGAACCTTCATTGTCCCGCCGGATTTTTTCAGCTGAGCTGTTAGTGACGCAATCTTCTTCTTGTTCTGGTCGAGCAGGGTGTTTATATATTTAATATCTTCCAGAACCTGTACTTTATTATCTTTTGCAACTTCTGCATTCGACGAATTGACTGTAATAAGCTTCTCTTTCTCCTTTATAAGTGCGATATTTTTTTCAATATCGTCGAAGGTTGTTATCCACTCGCTGATTACAGAATCGCGTGCTGATATTTTATCTGTAAGAGAGGTCTTTTGTTCATTCATAAGAGCCACAAGCTTCTTGTGGTCGTGGTTGTAAAGAGAGAACCCAATTAAGCCGACAACAAGCAAAACGATTATGCCAATCACGGAAGTATTTACTATACCTTTTTTTACTGCGGCTTCTTTTTCACTTTGTAGAGCATCTCTTTTCGCCTTTTCATCTGCGGTTACTTGTTCATTTGTTTCGTCAGTTTTCATAGTAATAACTTTTTTAATTTATTAATAGAACACTAAATCTGGTCTTGCACATGGAAACCCTGAAGGTTTCATATTCATTGTTTTAGGTTAAAATTAAACAATAAAGATAAGACCTCTTTAAGTTCAGTTGTTACACTTTTTTTGGAAATTGTTACATAATTCACACAAATTCAGAAAGTAGTTCCAGACTTTGGTTCCTTAGTACTTAGTTCTGCGAGGGGTTTATGGAAAACAATTTGATTATTTAATTTTTTGAAGACGTTTAGTCAATATTATAATGTTCAGTTTATCGAAGAAACTTTACTGATTATAATTTGTTAAACAGGAAGATGAAAACGTTTTTATTATTCATGAAATTCTAAAAAGTGTCATCTGAAAAATCGGGATCTGTTAAACTGCCCGCGACCTTTTAAAACCGAAAATATAATTTATACAATAAAATGAGTAAAAACGAATGGGCGATAGGTATTGATCTTGGAGGTTCAAAGATTGAAGTTGCACTTGTCAATTCTTCAGGTAAACTTCATGATCGTCTTCGTATTCCCACTGATAGCAGTCAGGGATATAATTCAATTCTTGAACGAATTACAAAAACCATTCAACAACTCTGCAGCAAAAATGGTGATGTTGATCCATCTGCTGTTGGAATTGGTATTGCGGGCCAGATCAGCAAATCTTCCGGGATAGTACTTTATGCACCTAACCTCGATTGGCACAATGTAAACCTTGAAATTGATTTATCAGCAATGCTAAATAAACATGTCAGGATTTGCAATGATGTGAGAGCTGCCACTTTGGGTGAATGGCTTTATGGAGCCGGCAAAAATTGCGATGACCTTGTTTGTGTTTTTATTGGCACCGGAATCGGAGGTGGTATTGTTAGCGATGGGATGCTACTGGAAGGATGTAACAATACAGCAGGCGAAATTGGTCATATGACAATCGATATGCACGGTCCTGAATGTCACTGCGGTAACAAGGGTTGCTTTGAAGCATTGGCCGGAGGCTGGGCCATTGCCCGTGATGCACAGAACTTGGTCAGATCAGATATGAAAAGCGGGAAAATGATGCTTGCCATTGCAGGTAATGAGATTGATAAAATTACTGCTAGAACTGTGTCTGAAGCTGCGGACAGAAATGATCCACTGGCAACAAAAATTATTGAAAACCTGGGTGATGTTTTGGAAGCTGGTGCTACAGCATTAGTCAATGCCTTTGCCCCCTGCCGTCTTATATTGGGTGGCGGAATAATTGAAGGAATGCCACAATTACTGGGACGAATCGAAAAAAATGTAAATAAATATGCACTTAAGGCAGCAACAAAAAACCTGGAAATCCTGCCTGCTGAATTACATAACGATTCAGGTGTAATTGGTGCAGCTGCTTTCGCTCTTAAACAAATAAAATCAAAAGACTGAAATGGAAAAGAAACTATTCGATTATGGAATGATAGGATTAGGAACGATGGGCCGTAACCTTGTCTATAATATGTGCGATCATGGATATACAGTTGCTGGATTGGACAAGGACCTTTCTAAAGTGGAATTACTGGAACAGGAGAAGGGTGGCTTTGATCTTTATGGTACTCAAAGTATTAAAGAATTTACAGCGGTCTTGAAAAGACCACGCGTGATACTTTTACTGGTGCCAGCCGGATCTGTTGTAGACTCTGTTCTTAATGATCTGAAACCATATTTATCAGAGGATGATCTGATAATGGACTGCGGTAATTCACATTATACAGACACAAATATACGAGCTAAAAAACTTGAAAAGGAAAAAATACAGTTTATGGGTGTTGGCATATCAGGAGGTGAATCAGGTGCTCGCCACGGACCAAGTATTATGCCCGGAGGATCCCCAAATGCATATAAGATAGTGGCGCCTTTATTGGAAGCCATATCCGCAAAGGCAAATGGTAATCCATGTGTGACCTACCTTGGTCCTGACTCAGCAGGGCATTATGTAAAGATGGTCCATAACGGTATCGAATATGCGTTTATGCAACTGATTGCCGAAGCTTACCACTTGTTGAATAAAGGAGCCCGAATGAGTAATGACCAGATGCATGATATCTTTCTAAAATGGAATAACGGATTGCTTAAATCATATCTCATATCAATCACCGCGGGCATTTTTAAACAGAAAGACAACCTTACCGAAAATCGTCTTATCGATATGATCCTCGACAGCGCTCATCAGAAAGGGACAGGTGCCTGGACCACTGAAGATGCAATGGCACTTCAGGTACCGGTTCCTGTTATAGATGCAGCAGTTTCGATGCGTAATATTTCTATTTTGAAAGAAGAACGCATGGTAGCTGAGATTCAATTGCATGGACCGGAGATGAAGATCAATAATACTAATCAGGAACTGGTCGATTCCCTTGAGGATGCGCTTTATTTCTCAATCATAACTGTTTTTGCACAGGGAATGGCGCTATTGCGTAATGCTTCAGATACGTATCATTATAATCTGTCCCTCAAAGACATCGCCTCGATATGGAGGGAAGGCTGCATCATCCGGGCCTCTGTACTTGAAGATATTATGACTGCAGTCAGCGAGAAGCCCGAATTGGCAAACCTTATGCTGAGCAGGGTTTTTAAAGAAAAACTGGCACGTCTTCAGGAAAATGCCCGAAAGATCGTAATAGATGCCGTTAGGGCGGGTATACCTGCACCTGCATTGATTGCTTCTTTATCTTATTACGACAGTTACAGAAGTGGCTGGCTCCCCGACAATCTATTGCAGGCACAGCGCGATTTTTTTGGTGCCCACACTTATGAAAGGATCGACAAAAAAGGCACATTTCATACAGAATGGAATAATGAATATCATTAAAATGGAAACTTCACAAAATCCAAATACAACTATTATTGTCATTTTCGGTGCCGGTGGAGATCTGACTCACCGCAAGCTGATGCCGGCTATTTACAATCTTTATCTTGACGGATTGCTACCTGAAAAATTTGCAGTACTCGGTCTGGATATAAAAGCTAAGAGTGATGAAATATTCCGGAAAGAAATACGCGATGGGGTGGATCATTTTTCGCGCAGGGGAAAAACCGAAAATTCCAAATGGCAGATATTTAGTAAGTATCTTAATTACCAGACCTCAGATTTCACTGATGATAAGACTTATAGCCATGTGAAGAATCATCTGACAAAGCTTGAAAAAGAATGGGGTGGCGATTTCAATCGTATTTTCTATATGGCAATCCCTCCAGCTTTCATCGAACCGATTGCAAAGAAAATCGGAAAGGCAGGATTGGCAAAGAATAAACAGTTAAGCAGGATAGTTGTGGAGAAACCTTTTGGACGAAACCTTGAAAGTGCGAAGAAGCTTAATGGATTACTCTCGGGAATTTTTGATGAGTCGCAGGTGTACAGGATTGATCATTACCTCGGTAAAGAAACAGTTCAGAATATCCTGGTTTTTCGTTTTGCGAATGCTCTGTTCGAACCAATATGGAATCGAAACTATATTGAAAGTGTGCAGATTACAGTGGCTGAGAAAATAGGAGTGGAAAATCGCGGAAGCTATTACGATCATGCAGGAGCTCTTCGGGATATGATCCAGAATCATCTGATGCAATTGTTATGCCTCATTGCTATGGAACCTCCCGTGTCATTTGATGCAGATGAAATACGTAACCGCAAAGTCGATGTCCTTCATGCCGTACGTAAGATCAAACCCGACGAGGTACATTCTTATGCAGTTCGCGGCCAGTATGGAGCAGGATGGGATGAAGGTAAGAAAGTTAAAGGATACAGGCAGGAACAGGGAGTAGAAACTGATTCTGACACAGAGACTTTTGCGGCAGTAAAATTTTTTATTGACAACTGGCGATGGCAGGATGTACCATTTTACCTTCGTACCGGTAAGCGGTTGAATGAGACTATCTCGGTCATTACTATTCAGTTCAGACCTGTGCCACATCAATCTTTTCCTCCCGAGTCGATAAATAATTGGGAAGCCAACAGGCTGATCCTGAATATACAACCAAATATGGGAATAAGGCTCAGGTTTCAATCTAAAAAGCCCGGACAGAGGATGGTGTTGAATCCGGTTAACATGTTATTTAATTATTATAATTCCTATGAAGCAGTTGCTCCGGAAGCTTATGAAACGCTTTTGTATGATATTGTTAAAGGCGATGCCACACTTTTCATGCGGGCTGACCAGGTAGAAACCGCGTGGAGTATTATTATGCCAATAATCGATGCCTGGGAAGCTAATACTGCCACGGGTTTTCCGAACTATTCAGTGGGTATGCAGGGTCCTGCAGATGCAGAAGCTCTTATTGCAAGAGATGGTCATAACTGGATTGTAATGCCATTGGAAGAGGATGATAAAAATAAGGAATAAAATTGTCTGTGAGAACATACAGAGATTACACAGCAGGAATAATGAATAAAATCAAAAATAGTGAAGTAACTCGCCTGGCAAAACAAAAGGAAAATAAGCTTCCTACAGCCAGGTGGGGTCCATATCTCAGTGAACGTCAGTGGGGTACAGTACGTGAGGACTATAGTAAAGATGGAACTGCATGGGACTATTTTCCTCACGAACATGCCAGGTCCAGGGCATATCGCTGGGGAGAAGACGGACTAGCGGGGATCTCCGATTCTCAATGTCAGCTTTGCTTTGCACCAGCTTTTTGGAATGGCAGGGATCCGATACTGAAAGAGAGATTATTTGGATTGACTAACCTTGAGGGTAATCATGGTGAAGACGTTAAGGAACTGTATTATTATCTCGATAATACACCCACACATTCTTATATGAGATATCTGTACAAATATCCTCAAAGAGCTTTTCCTTATGAGAAATTATTAAAGGAAAACAGGAAACGAACTATTCTGGAAGAAGAATTTGAACTGCTTGACACCGGAATATTCGAGGATGGCAAATATTTCGATATTGTAATAACATATGCCAAAGTCGATCAGGATGATATCTGTATTCTTATTGAAGTCAAAAATTGGAGTACAGAAGCAGCTCCTATCACAGTGCTGCCTACTCTGTGGTATCGTAAACAATGGGATCCCGATCTGATACAGGGAAAACCGGAAATCAATTTACAGAGAAATTCTGAAGGGTCATTCTATGTCAGCGCCACCCACCCTTTTCTTGGGAAATATTATTTTTATTTCGATCAGGTTGAACAACTATTATTCACGGAAAATGAGACTAATAAGCAAATAATTTCGGGTATCGCAAATGAATCGCCATTTGTAAAAGATGCATTTCATTCTGCAGTTATTAATTATGACTTCTCAATTTTTAAGGATAAAGACAAAGGCACAAAATTCTCTCCTGTCTATAAAATCAATATTGAAGCAGCTGGTACAGCCAGACTTCGTTTGCGAATTTCCAGGAACGGTGAGCTGCAAAATCCTTTAGGACAAGATTATGAGAATGCTCTGGAAAATTCAAAGGAGGAAGCAGATGAATTTTACAAAAATATTTTGCCGGCAAATCTGTCTCCTCAGGAATCGCTTATTGAAAGACAAGCCTATGCCGGGATGCTTTGGAACAAACAGTTCTACTACTATGATGTAAGGCAATGGCTGCAGGGCGATAAAGGTCAGCCTGTTCCTCCAAAAGAGCGTTTGACCGGAAGAAACAGCAAGTGGAAACACCTGAACAACCGTGATGTCATTTCGGTCCCTGACAAATGGGAGTTTCCCTGGTATGCATCATGGGATCTGGCCTTTCATACTATTGCCTTTGCATACATTGATCCGGAATTTGCCAAATATCAGCAAATCTTAATAAACAGGGAATGGTATACGCACCCAAATGGGCAAATACCTGCCTATGAATGGAGTTTCGGGGATGTCAACCCACCGGTGCAGGCATGGGCGGCTATGAGGGTATACGAAATTGATAAGAAAAAGACAGGAACCGGTGATATAGATTTTCTCAAGCGCATCTTTCAGAAATTAACAATAAACTTCACCTGGTGGGCAAATCAGAAAGATCCTGAAGAAAATTATATTTTCGAAGGTGGATTTCTGGGTCTTGATAACATAGGAGTTATTGAACGCAATTCAATCATTCAAAAGGGTTATATCATTGAACAGGCCGATGGTACTGCATGGATGGGAATGTTTGCAACCTATATGCTCGAAATGGCTATTGAGATTTCACAGTATGATGATACTTTTCAGGATGTCGCCCTGAAGTATTTTGAGCAATACACTCTGATAGCTGAATCATTGAATACTAATGGACTTTGGGATGAAGAACAAAACTTTTTCTACGATGTTCTCAAATATCCCGATGGCAGGAGAGTACCGCTGAAAGTACGTTCCATTATTGGTCTTACATCAATTTTTGCAACCTTATATCTCCCCGTAAATGTTTTAAACAAGCTAAAACAAATTAATCATGGTATTAACTGGTTCAGGAAGTTCTGTAAAGAACGTGGTCTGTATCTGGCAGTAATTCAGAAATATGAGAATGAGGATAGTGATAAACTCATTTCACTGGTATATGTTGAGAAACTGAAAAAACTACTTGAGGCATTACTGGATGAGGAAGAATTCCTTTCTCCTTATGGGATTCGGTCTGTTTCAAAAAAACACATCAAAAGTTACGAGATTGAAATCGATAAACAATTATATTCTTTGCAATATGATCCCGGTGAATCGACTACCAGGGTATTTGGAAGTAATTCAAACTGGCGCGGTCCGGTTTGGTTTCCCATGAATTATCTTATTATCAGATCATTAAAAGCTTACTATCAGTATTTTGGAGATGAATTTAAGGTTGAGTTTCCCAGCAGGTCTGGTAATTATCTTAATCTGAAAGAGATAGCCCTCCAGATAAATTCCCGGTTGCAAAAGATTTTTGTTGAGGACCAAAATTCAGCCAGAGCTGTATTTGGACGATTTAAAAATTTTTACCAGCGTGAGGAAAACAGAGATCTCATCCTGTATCATGAATATTTCCATGCTGAAACGGGAGCCGGACTCGGTGCATCTCATCAAACAGGATGGACCGGACTCATCGCGGTATTAATCCAGGAAATGAACGAAGGCACTTAAAAGGAATAACAATCCATAATATTCTAATGTCATGAAAACAATTAAAGAAAACAAAATCAAGAACAGGATTAATAGTTCTTCTGACTCGGTGGAGAAACTTCTTAATGATTTGCTTGACACCAACGACTTCAGCAGAAAGCAGTCTGCAAGAAGAACCTTGGTGCAGATGGGTAAAAGAATCATCCCTGAAATGCATAAACTATTGAATTCAGAAAATGATTCATCCCGCATGGAAGCTGTCAAGATAGTTGAAATGATAGCTGACAGAAAGTCAATACCATTTTTAATCGGGTTACTCGGTGACACGGTGTTTGATATAAGATGGATGGCAGCTGAAGGACTTATAAAAATCGGCAGACTTAGCATCTGCCCATTGTTAAAGGCAGTCCGTGATGGAAAAAGTTCTCTGATTTTTAATCGGGGAACCCATCATATTCTACTAAGCCTTTTGAAGCCGGAAGAGATAAATAGACTAAAACCATTTCTTCAAAGTCTCGATAATTATCATGAGTTAGGAGGAACTGCCCCTGCAATGGCTTCAGATGCTTTAAAAACAGTATTTAGCTGCAATACTTAGTTTTAACTGAATTTGCAGTCATGTAAAATGAATATTAAAAGTCGTAGAAATCATAACTTTTAAAATTTGGTGATTGTCAAAACATAGTATTGCCATACTTGTTACTTATTCACAAGTGATGTTCAAAGATCAAAACATGATTTAATAGATTTTATGACTTGGAAATATTAACGCATTGATTAAAGGGGGAAATAATTATGAATGATAATCCTTTAAAAAAACTGGAAGCTCTGGGTCAGTCAATCTGGTTAGATTATATTCGGAAGGATCTGATTGAAAATGGTGAGCTTAGACGATTGATCAACGAAGACGGACTTCATGGGATTACTTCAAATCCATCATTATTTGAAAAAGCAATTGCAGGAAGTAATCTCTACGACAGAGACATTCAGGATTTAATGCTGATTAATAAAGATGTAAAAGAAATATATGAAACACTCAGCATAAATGATATAAGGAATGCTGCTGATGAATTCAGAGCTTTATACCAAAAATCAGATGGAAGAGACGGATATGTCAGTCTGGAAGTTAATCCTCACCTGGCTTATAATACTTCAGCTACTATTGAGGAAGCGCTGCGATTATGGAGCACTGTTGACCGTCCAAATGTGTTTATAAAGGTTCCCGCCACAGAAGCTGGTTTGCCGGCTATTCAGCAGTTAACAGCCGAAGGAATAAATGTGAATGTTACTTTATTGTTTGGACTGCCACGATACAGACAGGTTGCTGAAGCATATGTGGCTGGAATCAAATCACGTATCGATCAGGGGAAACCTGTTGACAACATTATATCGGTGGCAAGTTTCTTTTTAAGCCGTATTGATACTCTGATTGATCCAATGGAGGAAGATTATGCTAATTCTGTAGGTGAACAGGCACATTTTGCAACGAGTATAAAGGGACAGGTGGCTATATCAAGTGCAAAGATTGCCTATACAATCTATAAGGAAATATTTGAAGATAACAATTTTGCTGCTCTGGCCCTGAACGGTGCAAGGAAACAAAGACTTTTGTGGGCAAGTACAGGCACAAAAAATAAGGAATACAGTGATATTAAATATATTGAAGCTCTAATCGGCGAAAATACAATTAACACAGTACCACCGGAAACACTGGATGCTTACCGCAAACACGGAAAACCGGCTCTCCGTCTCGAAGAACATATAAACAGGGCTTGTTGGGTTATGTCTGAACTGACAGAGCTTGGTATTGATATAGATGTTATTACAAAAAAGCTCGAACAGGAAGGTGTGGAGAAGTTCATTGAAGCCTTTGACAAGTTAATGGAGGCATTAACAAAGAAAACTTTGGAGAAAAAAGCGGAGAAAGTTTAAGTAATATGTGATTCATCAACTGTTAACCTCGTACCCGGTTAAACAACGAACAAGTAGTGCTGTAAAAATGTATGATTATTAATGTTGATAAATGATTGAGGAAATTAACTAAAATAGTTTGTCATGGCAATTAAAAAAGTCTGGTTAGAGGAAGATTGCACAGCATGTGGTCAGTGTGAGGATATATTCCCTTCAATACAATATTTTACTATTGCATCTACATGAACCTTAGTTGTATTTAACATTGGAATACCGGCATATACTGGATCTTTCAATATTAGCGGGAATTCGGTGCAGCCAAGAATCATGGAATCAATGTGCTGTTTCTGAACCATCTTTTCTATTATTGCGATAAGCGTTTGTCGGCTATCATCTTTAAAGATTCCAAGTTCAATTTCAGTGAATAACAAGCGATTGATGAGATCCCTGTCGCCTTTTTCAGGAACAATGACATCAATCCCCTGTTTTTTAAATACATCCGTGAAAAATGATGCATCCATGGTAAATCCGGTCCCGATCAGTCCTGCTCTCTTGTACCCTCTTTTAAAGCTTTCATTACAGGCAGCCTCAACTATGCTTATCATTGGAATTCCGCATTTCTCTTTTATCCTGTCGAAAAGTAAATGTGGTGTATTGGCACTCAGAACGGCAAATTCAGCTCCGGCTCTTTTCAAACCATCTATCTTTTCCAACAGAAGGGAGGTAGCCTGATCATATTTTTTCTCCTTCATCAGGCTAACAAATTTCGACAGGGTTACGCTGTAGATAATAATTTCAGGATAATTTAAATCTCCATCCTCATTTTTAAAAGCGTTGATTATTTGGGTGTAATAATCAATGGTTGCCTCGGGTCCCATGCCTCCGATAATACCTATTTTTTTCATGCAATTTTTTTTCCGGCGTTAGGACCTGGCTTCAGAGAATGAATTTCCGTGATCTTAATAATAACAACAGCTTTTGGTTTAGACATCCCCAATTTTGCTGACATAGCTGCCGCTTGTTCATATAATTCGCCATCTTCCTCCAATGAAGCTTTTCCAACAAATCTATAGCCGTCTAAAATTTCACGGTTCACCACAGAGACAGAAATTTTTGATCCATTCCTGATATTTGTATATGTTGCACCTCCGGTCCCTTCAGTAAAAATAAGAGAATCGTCAGACAGAACCCGCGTTGATCGCTTAGGTGCTACATTTGGGGAACCATCTGCATTTACTGTTCCAACAAAGCATTGCTGAGTTGCAATCATATCTTTCATTTCCTGTGTCAGTGTTGCCATTGTCTTTCTTTCTATATTTTACACATTCAATTATCTCAATGCAAAATTATAGAATGTTTATTGAATTCAATTAAATAATGTCGACACAACTATATTAAAAAATAAAAGCCACCCTTCCGGATGGCTTTTCGTTTTCGTTTGCGGTGCGGACGGGACTCGAACCCGCGACCCACGGCGTGACAGGCCGTTATTCTAACCAACTGAACTACCGCACCAAACTCTTTTTTGTCTCAAACTGGCCGGTATTCTAATCCCGAGAACCCGGGAAACTACCGCACCAATTGTAAAACGAGTTGCAAAATTAAGCTAATTTTTAACTCCGCAAAATATTTCGGAAATTATTCTGGTAAAATATTTACTTTGCTGAACTTATTTTTAGCTTTCATGTACCGCTAATTCAAAAGATTTTTAGACCCCGCCCGGTTGATAGTTTAAATATGCACGATATTTGCTTAGAGCTTGAAAAAACATTTGTAAAAAAATATGGATATAGTAATATTGGATGGATATACAGTAAATCCAGGCGATCTGAGCTGGGAGGGTATTAAACAATTCGGAAACCTTACCGTATATAATCGGACTGATTTTGATAGTCAGAAGGTAATCGAAAATATTGGAACGGCTGAAATAGTTTTCACAAACAAAACACCTTTGCCAAAAGCTGTTCTTGAAAAAGTACCATCAGTAAAATATATCGGTGTGCTTGCAACAGGATATAATGTAGTTGACGTGAATGCAGCAAAGGAAATGGGCATAACAGTTACCAACATACCTACCTATGGCACAACTGCCGTCGCCCAGTTTACTTTTGCGTTATTGCTCGAGATGTGCCATCATATCGGTGATCATAGCAAAGCAGTGAAGAATGGAGCCTGGACATCTTCGCTGGATTTTTGTTTCTGGGATTATCCGCTGATTGAACTTGCAGGAAAGACTATGGGCCTCATTGGCTTTGGACGAATCGGACAGGCAACTGCTAAAATTGCCGTTTCTTTTGGACTTAAAGTACTGGCTTCTGATAATGTGGTGCATCCGGAACTTGAAAATGATAATTGTAAATATGTAACGCTTAACGAGTTGCTTGCAAAATCTGATATAATCAGTTTACACTGCCCGCTTTTCGAAAGTACCAGGGGTATTATCAATAGCTCAAACATAGCCTTGATGAAAGATGGTGTAATGATTATAAATACTGCAAGGGGACCTCTTGTTGTTGAAGAGGATTTATGTAATGCTCTCAATTCCGGGAAAGTAAGATATGCTGCTGTTGACGTAGTTTCCCTTGAACCTATTTCAAAAGAAAACCCGCTGTTGCAAGCTAAAAATTGCATTATAACTCCACATATTGCATGGGCACCGAAGGAGTCACGTGCCAGACTTCTCAGTACTGCTGTAGAAAATCTGCGATCATATATTAATGGTAATCCTGTAAATGTTGTAAATGGGTGATTTTCTTACTCTTCAGTTGGCAGCCCCGCTCTGAAGAAACTGAAGTTTACGCCTCCGTAATTTCGATGTTCAAAAAAAAGTTTATGACTATTAAAGCTCAGGGCCTTTGGATGTTCAAGAATAAAAAAACCATCTTCCTTAATGATCCCCGATTGGGTAACCAGATCGGGAAGGTCTTTCAACCATTTTAGTTCGTAGGGTGGATCGGCAAAAACAATGTCATATTTAACCTTGCAAGCCTTAAGATACGCTCTGACGTCGACCCTTATCGCTCTGATGTTTTCAAGTTTCAGTTCTCTGATAATAGTTTGAATTCCCCTGATATGCTTCTGATCGGACTCAACAAGATGTACCGATGCCGCCCCCCGCGATGCAAACTCATAAGCAACACTTCCTGTACCGGAAAAGAGATCGAGAACATCAGCTGTCTCAAAATCAACCCTGTTATTCAGCACATTAAACAAACCTTCACGGGCAAAGTCTGTGGTGGGCCTTGCCTTAAAATCAGAAGGAGGAACAATCCTCCGTCCTTTATATTTACCGCCTATAATTCGCAATTTACTACGTTGAAAAGATTTAGAAACCGGTGAAGATCCATATCATTGAATACATAACTGAACGTGAAGTTCCCAAAAGGTTCTGAAAACTTAATGGTTCTCACATAGATAGAAAAGTTAGATGAGATATCATCGTACTTCTCAGTAATACCGCTTAAATGAATTATCTCTTCCTGTTTTATTTCCAGTTTTTTAAAAACATTCAGAACGAAATAAAGAATATCTGATAAGTTTCTGTAACTGAATGTGTTGCAAAAGGTCAACTGCTTATCATTAAAAATTATCAGATTGAAAAAATCCCTCTCAATATGCAGATGAATATAATTACCACTTATGGTCTTTCTGCAGTGTGATATGTGGTCAAGCAGCGGCTTTAAGTGATGAAACTGGTGCGCTCCGGGATAATGCTTATTTATCAGATCGATAATAGGTTTTGATACGGAATACAGGATGTACGCATCAGGATCTGCTAATTTATTCGTAATAACTATTTCTCCCTCTTCCCTGATATGATTGAAAGTAAAGTACTCGTCTTTTTTGCCAGGATCGAAAAGAGGTGAAGGGATAAGCGTAAACTTCTTTGAAGGAGTAAGAATATGTACTTTCTTATACCGTCTTGTCAGAAAATCATCTTTACTTATAAGTTCATCCAGTTGCTGAACATTGAAATTCTTATTCTCTTCAGGTTCAAAGGAGCGGATCAGAACATATTTGTTCCGGATTGTATCGAGTAAACAAAAAGCAAATCCTTCAGGACTTACCTGAAGAGATAACTCGTAGTTCTCAGTAGAGTTTATATCTAGTGTCTCATCAAAGAGTTCAATGTCCTTTGCTTTCAGAGTAAATAGGTTTTTATTGACAGGAAGAATGTTTAAGTTTACAAACAAAAATAAGAAAAAAATCCGAGCAGCAATTTATGTTGCTTTCAAATACCGATGCGCGACACTATAATATATAATCAGTTATGTAAAAACCTGGGGAACATTCCCACAGAAGATCAATCAGATGCACTGAAGAAAATTGCAGGTTATATTTGTGATAACAACAATGATGTGATTTTTCTGATGACCGGTTATGCAGGTACTGGTAAAACAAGTGTAATAAGTTCTATTGTTAAGACCCTTGATCTTTTGCGAATGCGTTCTGTATTGTTAGCTCCTACAGGAAGAGCCGCAAAAGTACTGTCGTCATATTCTGGAAAACAGGCATTTACTATTCATAAGAAGATCTACCGGCAGAAATCTTCAAAAGATGGTTTAGGTAATTTTTCACTTGACAGGAATCTGCATAAGGATACCTTCTTTATTGTTGATGAAGCATCAATGGTGTCGAATAGTTCGAACGATTCTTCATTTTTTGGAAGTGGCCGGCTTCTCGACGATCTTATCGAGTACGTATATTCCGGAGTTGATTGTAAACTTATTCTTGTAGGAGATACTGCTCAGCTTCCACCCGTAGGTTCAGTCGTTAGTCCGGCTCTTGATGAAAAAGTATTGGGTCAATACGGATTCGGACTGGTTTCGTGTGAGTTGAAAAGGGTTGTAAGACAGAGTGAGGTGTCTGGAGTTCTGATGAATGCTACCCGTATTCGTTTACAGGTAGCCGATAATGATCTTACTCACCCTTCAATAGATTGCATTAATTTCGACGACACTATCAGAATAAAAGGTGATGAGCTTATTGATGAGATCTCAGCTGCATATGGAACCTGTGGAATGGAGGGAACAATTATCGTGGTAAATTCAAATAAGCAGGCAAACCGTTATAATGAAGGAATAAGGAACAGGATATTCTTCAGAGAGGAGGAGATCAGCACCGGTGATATGGTGATGGTGGTTAAAAACAATTATTCGCTCATTGAAGAAGGGGAGGATGGAGTAGGATTTATTGCAAACGGGGATATCGCCGAGGTACGGAAAATAAAAAAGTTTGAAGAGAAATTTGGTTTCCACTTCGCAGATATGGTCTTGAAGTTTCCAGATTATAATCTTGAAGTGGATGCAAAAGTTATGATCGATGTTTTACACCTTGATACTCCTGCGTTACCTTCTGATAAGAATAAGGAGCTGTATCATAATATCCTGCAGGACTATATCCATCTAAAAACAAGGAAAAAACAGTTTGATGCAGTAAAGAAAGATCCCTATTTTAATGCACTTCAGATTAAATTTGCTTATGCGGTAACCTGCCATAAAGCCCAGGGTGGTCAGTGGGAGAGGGTTTTCATCGATCAGGGTATGTTTAACAGGAACGAAATCACAATGGATTACCTGAGGTGGTTCTATACCGCAATAACAAGAGCAACCGATAAAGTATACCTAGTTAACTTTGCGGAAGATTTCTTTAATCTCCGATAATTTTTACTAATACTCGTTTACTTCTTTTTCCATCGAACTCACCGTAAAAGATCTGTTCCCATGGACCGAAATCGAAGCGTCCGTTAGTAATGGCCACAACAACCTCCCTTCCCATAACAGTTCTTTTAAGATGAGCATCAGCGTTATCCTCAAACCCGTTATGTTTATATTGCGAATAAGGCTTTTCAGGAGCAAGTTTCTCAAGCCAGATCTCGAAGTCGTGATGCAGTCCCGATTCATCATCATTAATAAATACACTTGAAGAGATATGCATCGAATTTACCAGACATAATCCCTCTTTTATACCACTTTCAACAACACATTTTTCAACCTGCGGGGTAATGTTCAGGAACGCCCGTCGTGTTGATATCTCAAACCAAAGCTCTTTTCTGTACGATTTCATAATAAAAATTTCAAAATCAATTAACCACGGAGTTTGACTTCGTCGAGGGCTTCACCGTTCACAGAGTTTATCACGGAGTAACACTGATAAAAACTCTGTGTAACTCTGTGTTTAAATTTATTGTAATTTCAAATCTTTTATAATATCAGCAATACGTTTATCGAGCATCTTTTCAGTTTCTTCAAATCTGTTAACCGAGACCAACTTCGTATTTACACTGAAATAGAATTTTATTTTTGGTTCAGTTCCAGATGGCCTGACTGAAATTTTTGAACCGTCTTCAAGGAAAAACTGAAGTACATCCGACTTGATCAAATCCAGTGAGGTCTTCTTCCCTGTAAGAAGATCCGTCGAAACCTTTAACTCGAAGTCATTAATTTTAATTACTCTGCTGTTGTTGATCTTCTGCGGAGGATTGTTTCTGTATCCGGTCATCATTGCTTTTATCTCACCGGCTCCCTCGCTCCCTTTTCTTACGATATTTATAAGTTTCTCTTTATAAAAACCATATTCAACGTAAATGTCGAGCAGGAGATCAAAAAGAGATTTGCCGCGACTCTTTGCCCATGCTGCAGCTTCAGCAACAAGTGCACAAGATGCCACAGCATCTTTATCTCTCACGTAATCTCCTGGTAAAAAGCCATAGCTCTCTTCTCCACCTCCAATATACTTCCTGGTTGCTTCTTTTTTTCGTATTAATTCGGCAAAAAATTTAAATCCGGTAAGAACATCGAAGCATTCAACTTTATAGCTTGCAGAAATTTTTTCAACCAGATTAGTTGTAACGATAGTTTTGATAATATATTCATTGCCTTTGTACCTGCCGTTCTCCTTGTATTGAGACAAGATGTACCAAATAAGCAATGCGCATGTCTGGTTCCCATTTAAAAGAATGAATCTGCCAGTATTATCTTTCACCGCGATACCAAGTCTGTCAGCATCGGGATCGGTAGCCATTACCAGCTCTGCACCGGTTTCAACTGCCTTATCAATAGCCATTTTAAGAGCATCAGGTTCTTCCGGATTCGGAGATTTTACAGTTGGGAAATTGCCGTCAATAATATCCTGTTCAGGTACACTTATGATGTTTTTGAAACCAAGCATTTTAAGTGCCGGTGGGACCATTTTTATACCTGTACCGTGAATTGGCGTGTAGACAATTCCGATTTCACTGTACTTTTTGATTATTTGAGGATTAAGACTGATTTTTACAACTTCATTCAGAAAAAGGTCGTCTGTCTCCTTGGCAATAATTTTTATTCTTTGTTTATTCCCGTTAAACCTGATCTCACTTACTGATGTGATCTTACGCACTTCATCAATTATTGCTTCATCGTGAGGGGCAACTACCTGTCCTCCATCATTCCAATAAGCTTTATATCCGTTATATTCAGGAGGATTATGTGATGCAGTAATTACAACTCCACTATTACATTTATAATGCCGGATAGCAAATGAGAGTTCTGGTGTGGGTCTTAGGGATTCAAAGAGGAACACCTCAAATCCATTTGCTGAAAAGATATTTGCAGTTGCGTCAGCAAAGTAGCGGCTATTGTTGCGGCAATCATAAGCTATTGCTACTTTGATTCCGGTTTTCCCGCACTGTTTAATAATATAATTTGATAATCCCTGGGTTGCCATTCCCAGGGTGTAAATGTTCATCCTGTTGGTTCCAGCACCCATTATTCCTCTTAAACCCCCGGTGCCAAATTCAAGATCCTGGTAAAATGCATCTATCAGGTTTTTTTCATCATTTTCCAGCATTTCTCTGACCTCATTACGGGTAGCCTCATTGAATTCGTTACCCAGCCAAATCATGGCCTTATTTCTGATCTGATCTATTGATAACATTTTATTAATATTTTGTGAGTAGTTTCATGCATTCATTAAGACTGGTCCTCCAGTGCGGTATAACCAGATTGTAATTCTCCTTGATTTTTGTTTTATCCAAAACTGAATACTCTGGTCGTTTTGCTGGTTGTGGAAAGTCTTTCGAAAGAATAGGAGATATCTGGCAGGACAGCTCTGCTTTGTTCATAATTTCAACTGCAAAATCGTACCACGAACACACGCCTTCATTTGAATAATTATAAATGCCTGCATTAAGGGCAATCTGATTTCTGATCACACCGGAGATAATACTTAATATAGCGCCAGCAAGATCGTTTGCATAAGTTGGACTTCCGGTCTGGTCGAAAACTACTTTTAGCGATTCTCTTTCTGCACCAAGCCTGAGCATTGTTTTTACGAAATTATTTCCAAATGAAGAATAGAGCCAGGAAGTTCTGATAATCATCGACCCGGGGTGATGCAATGCAAATTTTTCCCCGGCCAGTTTTGACCTTCCGTAAGAAGAGAGCGGATTTGTGGGCACAAGCTCATTATATGGGACGTTGCCTTTTCCATCGTAAACATAATCACTGGAAATATGAATAAACTTGCATTCCGTTCCATTGATCACATCTACTATATTTTTAACTGCTGTACCATTTACCAGTATTGCAATATCAGGTTCACTTTCAGCCTTATCGACTGCTGTATAAGCAGCACAGTTAACTATCCAGTCGGGTTTCAGTTTATTAATAAAAGCAGAGGTTTGTTCCTGGTTGGTCAGGTTCAGCGTATCAATGTCAGTAAAAACGAAATCATAACCGTAGAAGTTTCTCGACAGAACTTTTAATTCACTTCCAAGCTGACCATTCGAACCTGTTATTAATATTATTGCCATTATTATTTCCTTATTTCCTATATCTCTTTCCTTAGAAATTATTCTCGGCATCCTTCAGAAAAGGATGTCTCAAATCTTTTTCACTTATAATTGAAGTTGTTGAACCTAATTTCCAGTTTATATCCAGACCTGGATCGTTTATCGATATACCTCTTTCACTCTTTGGGTTGTAGAAATTATCGCATTTATACTGAATAATTGCAATATCGCTAAGTACTGAAAAGCCATGTGCAAAACCCCTCGGGATTAATACCTGTTCTTTTGTTTCAGAGTCGAGTTCAACTCCAAACCATTTTCCATATGTGAGGGAGTCCTTCCGGATATCAAGAGCTACATCAAATATCCTTCCTTCTATAACTCTTATTAACTTTGCCTGGGCATCTGGTTTTAGCTGATAATGAAGACCTCTTATTACACCTCTGGACGATTTAGATTCATTATCCTGAACAGGGGAGAAAGAGATACCGACATTTTTAAATACTGCCTGATTAAAGTTCTCGAAAAAGTATCCTCTGCTGTCAGGGTAGATAGTCGGTTTAATAATTACCAGACCATTAAATCCTGTTTCAATTATTTTCATTATTCCGACTAATTATTTTACTTCTTCAAACATATTTAGCTCATCCTCTGCTATTCTTATGAGGTATTTCCCGTACTGACTATTCTTAATCGGAGCAGCAAGCTGCAAAAGCTGATTCTTAGTTATAAAACCTCTTTTATAAGCAATCTCCTCGATGCAGGAAGCTTTTAATCCCTGCCTTTGTTCGAGTGTGGCAATGAAGTTTGCTGCCTGCAGAAGGCTTTCATAAGTACCGGTATCGAGCCACGCCATTCCCCTGCCCATAAGTTTTATTTCCAGCGAACCTTCTTCGAGAAACACTCTGTTGAGATCAGTTATTTCGAGTTCGCCCCTTGGGGATGGTTTAAGAGCTTTGGCTTTTTTAACTACTGAATTATCATAGAAGTAAAGACCAGTAACCGCATAGTTTGATTTTGGGTTTGCTGGTTTCTCTTCGATACTTATAACTTTTTTGTTTTTATCAAATTCGACTACGCCATAGCGCTCCGGATCAGTAACATAATAACCGAAAACACAAGCGCCCTTTTTGAGTTCTGCAGTTTTAATAAGAGCCTCTCCAAAACCATGACCATAAAAGATGTTATCACCCAGTATCATACATACTGTATCGTCGCCAATAAACTTTTCCCCAAGTATAAATGCCTGTGCCAGCCCATCCGGGGAAGGCTGTTCGACGTAGCTGAAACTTAAACCCAGCGATTTGCCATCTCCCAAAAGATCGCGGAATCCGGGCAGGTCGCGTGGGGTTGATATTATTAGAATCTCCCTTATCCCGGCTAACATTAGAACCGATAACGGATAATATATCATAGGTTTATCGTATACCGGTAACATTTGTTTTGATATTGTACTGGTAATGGGGTAGAGTCTTGTCCCTGATCCCCCTGCGAGAATAATTCCTTTCATATTATTTCTTATTAATGAGACGCAAAATTTTGCGTCTTTACTATATCTTCCTACTTCTTACTACCTACTTCTTACTCCCTACTTCTTACTCCCTACTTCTTACTTCTTACTTCTTACTTCTTACTTCCTACCGTCTTCCAATTCCAAAATATGTAAACCCCTCTCTCCTAATTTCTGCAGGGTCGTAAATGTTTCGGCCATCGAAGATAACTCTCCCTCTCATAAGTTCCGCCATTCTCTTAAAATCTGGAAGGTGGAATTCCGACCATTCTGTCATCAAAACCATAGCGTCAGCTTCTGTAATTGCATGATAGGGATCTCTGGCATATTCAATCTTATTCCCGAGAAGTTTCTCCGTCTCAGTCATTGCAGCCGGATCGTATGCTTTTACTTTTGCACCGGCTTCAAGTAGTTTTTCAATAAGTACAAGTGAAGAAGCCTCCCTGATGTCATCAGTTTTAGGTTTGAACGACAATCCCCACATACCAATAACCTTGTTTTTCAGATTATTTTTAAAAAATAGCTTCATTTTATTAAAAATAATAACCTTCTGGTATTCATTAGCTTTCTCCACAGCTTTTACTACGTTTAGCTCATAGCCATTATCCTGCGCAGTTTTTATAATAGCCTTCACATCTTTTGGGAAGCACGATCCACCATATCCTGTCCCCGGATATATGAATTTACTGCCTATTCTTGAGTCGCTTCCTATCCCTTTTCTAACATGGTTTATATCTGCTCCAAGAATGTCACACAAGTTGGCTATTTCGTTAATAAAACTGATACGGGTTGCAAGCATTGCATTGGCAGCGTATTTTGTAATCTCTGCCGAAGCAATATCCATAAATAATATAGGATGGTTATTAAGTACAAAAGGCATATAGAGCTTTTTCATAATCCCAGCAGTTTTATCATTATCAACACCGATAACAATTCTTTCTGGTTTGAGGAAATCTTCAACTGCTGCGCCTTCCTTCAAAAATTCAGGATTGGATGCCATGTCGAATGCAATTGAGGCTTTTCTTTTATCAAGCTCATTGATAATTACTTTACGAATCTTCTCTGATGTTCCAACAGGCACTGTGCTTTTTGTCACAACAACGATGTGACTGGTAATAATCTGTCCGATTTCTTTAGCTACACCTAAAACATGTTTTAGATCTGCTGATCCGTCCTCTCCTGGGGGTGTTCCAACAGCAATAAAAATTACCTCTGAACCATCAATTTCTTCTTTTAAATCTGTAGTAAAGTGGAGCCTCTTCTTTTCAACATTTCTTTTTACAATATCTTCAAGTCCAGGTTCATAAATAGGGATGGTGCCATTTTTAAGATTTTGTATTTTTTCAGAGTCTACATCAACGCATGCGACAGTTACTCCACTTTCAGCAAAACAGGCACCAGTAACTAATCCGACATATCCTGAGCCTACGACTACAATTTTCATATATGAATAAAGATTTTAATCAATAATCTGATAGCTTGTGCAAAGATAATATAACAAGTCAAATATGAAAACCCAATTACTGTCTTGCGGTCTTGCAGTCATACAGTCTGTACAGCCTCTTTAGCCTTTTAAGTCTTAGCCCCTTGCGCCCTTTGCGCCCCTTGTGCCCTTTGCACCCCTTGCGCCTAACCCTGAGCTTGTCGGAGGGTGCGCCATAGTTAAATTCCGCCCTAAAATTATGCCGGATATAAAAAAAGTAATATCTTTGCAACCAATTTTTTATCAAGATAATGTCTAACTTATTAATTATTAGTTCTTTTAATTTAAAATCATGACTGAAAGTAAAAAGAAAACAACCAAGAAAGAGGTTGTTGAAAAAAGTGAAGCCACTGAACTATCTGCGGGTAATGAAATGGCTAATGAATCCAATGAAAATCAGGAAGTTGAAACTGACGCATTAAAAGCTGAAGAGGTTGCTCCTGAGGTAACAGCAGAAGCTGAAAAAATGGAAGAAATTGTTACTGAAGACCAATCAGAAGTAACCAAGGGTAAAAAGACAAAGAAAACTACTACTGCCAAGGCAGTTGAACCTGTGCAGGAAAATGCAAAAACTGAGACGAAAAGCGTAGCATCTGCTGAAGATTTTGATTGGGAAAGCTTTGAAACAGAAGAATTACGCAACTCTCCAAAGTATAAGGAGTATGAGTCTCTTTATGATGAGACACTCTCAACTGTTGCAGTTGATGAAGTTGTTATCGGAACCGTTATTCAGATGACATTACGTGAAGTAGTAATTAACATCGGCTACAAATCGGAAGGTGTTGTAAGTTTAAATGAGTTCCGTTACAATCCGAATCTTAAAGTCGGAGATAAGGTTGAGGTTTATGTTGAAAGTCAGGAAGATAAAAAAGGACAGCTTCTTCTTTCACATAAAAAAGCCCGTGCAATTAACTCATGGGACCGTGTAAATGCTTCTCTTGAAAAAGATGAGATAATTACTGGTTATATAAAATGCCGCACAAAAGGTGGTATGATCGTGGATGTATTTGGTATCGAAGCTTTCCTTCCCGGATCGCAGATCGATGTCAAACCTATTCGCGACTATGATGTTTTTGTTGGAAAAACAATGGAATTCAAGGTTGTTAAGATCAATCAGGAATTCAAGAACGTTGTTGTTTCTCACAAAGCTCTTATCGAAGCTGAACTTGAACAGCAGAAGAAAGAGATCATTGCTAAACTTGAAAAAGGACAGGTTCTTGAAGGAACTGTTAAGAATATAACATCATATGGTGTATTTATTGATCTTGGTGGTGTTGATGGACTAATTCACATTACCGACCTTTCATGGGGTAGAGTAAATCACCCTGAGGAGATTGTAAAACTTGATCAGAAACTCAATGTTGTTATCCTCGATTTCGATGACGACAAGAAGAGAATTGCTCTTGGTCTGAAACAGCTTACCTCACATCCATGGGATTCTGTCGATCCGAACATGAATATCGGCGACAAGGTAAAAGGAAAGGTAGTCGTTATGGCTGACTATGGCGCATTTGTTGAAATTGCTCCTGGAGTAGAAGGTTTGATTCACGTTTCTGAAATGTCATGGTCACAGCATCTTCGCAGTGCTCAGGAGTTCCTGAAAGTAGGCGACGAAATTGAAGCAGTTATTCTTACTCTCGACAGGACTGAAAGAAAAATGTCACTGGGTATCAAACAGCTGAAAGCCGATCCATGGCAGAAGATTGATGAGAAATATACTGTCGGCTCAAAACATACAGCAAAAGTCAGGAACTTTACCAACTTCGGCGTTTTTGTTGAGATCGAAGAAGGAGTAGACGGACTTATTCATATTTCTGATCTTTCCTGGACCAAGAAAATCAAGCATCCTGCTGAATTTACAGCTATCGATGCTGAAATTGAAGTTGTAGTTCTTGAAATCGATAAAGAAAACAGACGCCTGAGCCTTGGACACAAGCAGCTCGAGGAAAATCCATGGGACGTATTTGAGACATTGTTCGTTCTTGATTCAGTTCATGAAGGAACAGTAGTTGAAGTATTCGATAAAGGCGCTGTAATAGCTCTTCCTTATGGTGTTGAAGGATTTGTAACTCCTAAACATCTTATCAAAGAAGATGGAATGATGGCGAAAGTTGACGAGAAATTATTATTTAAGGTAATAGAATTCAATAAGTCAGCTAAGAAAATCATCGTTTCGCACAGTAGAGTTTTCGAAGATGAAAAGAAAGCTGCTGAGGTTGCTGCTACAAAACCAGAACCCACAGCAGCCCGTAAAACTACGAGGAAAGCGAAGACAAGTTCTGAAAAAACCACACTGGGCGATATCTCTCAACTTGCTGCTCTAAAGGAAGAAATGGAAGAAAAAGAGAATAAAGCTTCCAAGAAATAGAAATATTGCTTAAATTTAAGCTATCAAAAAACTATAATTATGGATTTCAACATTGAAAGCCGGAATAACAGCACAGTTATTCAGATTCAGTCGGAAAAACTAGATACTCATATAGCTCCGGCTCTTAAATCGGAACTGGTGCTTGTATCGGGCAAGGGTGAAAAGAATATTATTCTTGATCTCGATAAATGCCTGTATTGCGACTCTTCTGGTCTGAGTGCTATCTTGGTAGCTAACAGATTATGCAAAAACGCTGGTGGTACATTCGTTCTTTGTGGTCTCAATGAAGCAGTTGAACGGCTTATCACTATTTCTCAGCTCGATACCGTTCTGACAATAACCGGGTCGGTAGCAGATGCTGAAAAAATGATCTCATAAAAAAATCGCTTTGCAGAGCGTGATGAAACTGACCATACTTGGTACAAGTTCTGCATTGCCGACATCAGAAAGATTTCCCTCCGCTCATGTGCTGACTGCGCATGAGCGGTTATTTTTAATAGACTGTGGAGAGGGAACACAGATGCAACTCAGAAAAAACAGGATACGGTTTGGAAAAATAAACCATATCTTCATTAGCCACCTTCACGGCGATCATGTATTCGGGCTTTATGGACTTCTTTCTTCATTCAGTCTTATGGGTAGAGAAAACCCTCTTCATCTTTATGCCCCGGAAAGCTTTCGCGATAAACTTCATTCCCACTTGGATGATTTTGATATTCATCTCCGGTTTGAGATTGATTTCATTCCTCTGACCGGACGAAAACCCGTTGTGATCCTTGACGATAAATTCATAACTGTAACTTCTTTTCCTCTGCAACACCGTATTCCGGCATTTGGCTTCCTGTTCAGGGAAAAAATCACAGAGAGGAATATTATAAAAGAATCTATCGGGAAATATCGGATACCACTTGTAAGAATACCCGCTATAAAAAAAGGAGAAGATTTTATTACTTCTGAAGGTATCCTTATCAGAAATGAGGACATTACTCTCCCTCCCAAAGAGCCTTTATCTTACGCTTACTGCAGCGATACAAGGTATTTCGCTAAGCTTGCATCGTATGTTAAAGATGTGAGTCTCCTTTATCATGAAGCTACTTTCGACAAAGAGAAAGTTAAATTGGCTAAAACAACAGGGCATTCCACAACACTCGACGCAGCCAGGACCGCGTTAAATGCAAATGCAGGTTTCCTCCTTATCGGCCACTTCTCATCACGATACAGGAATATTGCTTTCATGGCCGCAGAGGCAAAAACTATTTTTCCAAAAACCATGGTAGCTGTAGACGGACAGAGTTATGAGGTTGGAAATATTAATAATCTCTGAGAAAGAATATCTATCTTTGGACCCACTAAATAACAATTATAACGCTTTGCAGGAAAAAATTTTAATACTGGATTTCGGATCTCAGTATACACAATTGATAGCAAGAAGAATACGGGAAATTAATGTGTATTGCGAAATACACCCTTTTAACCATTTTCCATCCCCTGACGGGAGTATAAAAGGTGTTATTTTATCGGGCAGCCCGGCTTCAGTCCGTGATAAAAATGCTCCTTCACCAGATCTGTCTGAAATTAAAGGACATATTCCATTGCTTGGGGTCTGTTATGGTGCTCAACATCTTGTACAAAATTATGGCGGAGAAGTAAAGCCATCAAACTCACGTGAGTATGGCAGGGCGAATCTTATCTCTTTAAATAACAACGACAAGCTCTTTTCTGATATCAAACCTGGTACTCAGGTGTGGATGTCGCACGCTGATACAATTGCTAAATTGCCTGATGGATATGAAATTATAGGATCAACAGTTGATGTGAAGGCCGGTGCATTTCATATCAAAGGAGAAAATACCTGGGGTATTCAATTCCACCCGGAAGTGTATCATACAACTGATGGTACACAGATACTTAAGAATTTTGTTCTGGGTATTTGCGGATGTTCTCAGAATTGGACGCCTGACTCCTTTGCAGAATCAACAATAAATAATCTGAAGGAGAAACTGGGACAGGATAAAGTTATACTGGGTCTCTCTGGTGGTGTCGATTCATCAGTGGCAGCTTTTCTTCTTCATAAAGCTATTGGTAAGAATCTTACATGCATTTTTGTAGATAACGGATTACTGCGAAAAAACGAATTCAACAAAGTTCTTGAATCGTATCTTGGCCTTGGACTCAACGTTGTGGGAGTGGACGCAACCGATAGATTTTTAAATCAGTTGGAAGGTGTCAGCGACCCTGAAGAAAAAAGAAAAATAATCGGTAGAGCATTTATTGAGGTTTTTGATAGCGAGGCTGGTAAAGTTAAAGATGTAAAATGGCTTGCACAGGGTACTATCTATCCCGATGTAATTGAATCTGTCTCTGTTAATGGCCCTTCAGCAACAATAAAATCTCATCACAATGTAGGCGGCTTACCTGAAAAAATGCATCTCAAAGTAGTAGAGCCTCTTCGTCTTCTATTTAAAGATGAAGTGAGAAGGGTTGGTCAGTCGTTGGGTCTTCCCGAATTTATTCTCAAAAGACATCCATTTCCCGGACCAGGACTGGCCATTAGAATTCTTGGAAAAATGACCAAAGAGAAGCTTGAAATACTTAAGGAAGCCGACGATATCTTCATCGAATCTCTCAAAAAACATAATTTGTACGATTCAGTATGGCAGGCAGGAGTTATATTGTTACCTGTTCAATCAGTAGGAGTAATGGGTGATGAACGTACCTATGAAAATGCTGTGGTTCTGAGAGCAGTAAGTTCTACAGACGGAATGACCGCAGACTGGTGTCATCTTCCATATGAGTTTCTTGGATCAGTATCAAATGAAATCATAAACAGGGTGAAAGGAATAAATCGTGTTGTTTACGATATATCCTCAAAACCCCCTTCCACAATTGAATGGGAGTAGAAGTGCGATGCATCGCGCCTGCCGTAGAGAGGCAATATCTTGCGTCTCAGTAGGCAATGGACAGTAAGTATTAGGTAGTAGGTAATAGTCCATCAGAAACATAAAGTGAATTAAGTTGTTATAACAATATCAGTTTTAAAACAGAACTAATGAAAAGAAAAAATTTGGGCAAAACATTATTTGTATTTGGATTATTTCTGATCACACTATCCTCAGGTGCTCAGGTACTAAATGAGGGGACCTTCAAGATAGGTAGAATGTTTGGACTAATTGATTCATACTATGTCGATACAGTTGATATAAACATGCTTACTGAAAAAGCAATAATAGAGGTATTGAAAAATCTCGATCCGCACTCAACGTATATTTCTGCAAAAGATGTGAAGGAAATGAATGAACCGCTGAATGGTAATTTCGAGGGTATAGGGGTGCAGTTTAATCTGCTACGCGACTCAATCATAATTATTGAACC
This sequence comes from uncultured Bacteroidales bacterium, assembly GCA_963809855.1. GTDB lineage: Bacteria > Bacteroidota > Bacteroidia > Bacteroidales > VadinHA17 > LD21. The sequence goes on from CAWELF010000001.1 coordinate 565,229, forward strand.
AATTGCTGGCGGACCATCAGAAAAAGTAGGTATCAGGGCTGGTGACAGAATTATCACTATCAATCAGGAAAAGGTAACCGGAATTAATATGACAACTGCTGGTGTAAGGACCCGGCTCATGGGACAGAAAGGAACAAGGGTGAACCTTACTGTTTTCAGGAAGGGGGAAAAGGAACTTCTGGATTTTACAATCGTTCGCGATAAAATTCCGATTTACAGTCTGGATGCCTCTTACATGCTTGACAAAGAGACCGGATATATTAAGCTGAATAAATTTGCAGCAACTACCGATAAAGAATTCTCTGATGCCGTAGCTATTCTGAAAGCCAATAATATGAAAAATCTGGTAATCGATTTGCGAGCCAACGGAGGAGGGTACATGCTGGCTGCAACAGCTTTGGCTGATAAGTTTTTTACAGATCAGAAGCTCATTGTTTATCTTCAGGGCAGGAAAACCCCGCGTCAGGACTACAAGTCAACCGGAAACGGTAGTTTATCATCGGCCAGAGTTGTTGTACTTACTGATGAAGGAACAGCATCTGCAAGCGAGATTTTTGCCGGAGCGCTTCAGGATTGGGATCGCGGAGTAATTTTGGGCAGGAGAACATTTGGAAAAGGGTTGGTTCAAAATGGGTTCTATCTCACCGATGGTTCTATGATACGGTTAACCATAGCCAGATATTATACACCTGCCGGCAGGTCGATTCAGACCTCTTACAAAGAGGGTTACGATAAATACATGGAGAGTTTTTATAAAAGATATACCGACGGAGAACTGGTATCAGCCGACAGTACTCATTTTCCCGACTCTCTAAAGTATAAAACATTGGTTAACAAGCGTATTGTTTATGGTGGTGGCGGAATTATGCCTGATGTATTTGTTTCTGTCGATACTTCATATAATACCCCGTACTTCAGAAAACTTTATGCGAAAAATGTTCTCAACACTTTTACTCTGGAATATTCCGACAAAAACAGGGCGAAACTGAAAAACGATTATAAAACATTCGATGCGTTTAACAGTAAATTCCAGTTCACTCCTGATGACATAAAGAGCTTCATCGCAAAAGGAGAAACAGAGGGTGTTAAATATGACGATGCACAGTTCAATACCTCAAAAGAAGAGATAATGCTAATACTTAAAGGACTGGTTGCAACCAATTTGTGGAGGACAAGTGAATATTACCAGATAATCAACAGTAACGATAAGGTGATAGAGAAAGCACTAAAAGTTATCTCTGATAAAAAGACCTATAATACAATTCTTGGTTACGAGTAATAGTGAGTCAATAGACCTTAAATGAAATTTGTTGCGAAGACCCTTTACGGGCTTGAAAAAGTCCTGGCTCAGGAACTAGTTAATCTTGGCGCTGCAAATGTTCAGGAGTTGAACAGGGCTGTACTATTTACCGGAGAGCCCGATCTTTTGTACCTTGTTAATTATTGTTCCAGAACTGCCTTGTCGATACTAATGCCTGTTGCTGAGTTCAGGATAAGGTCTAAAGAAGATCTTTATAACGGTGGCTCAAAAATTGACTGGGAAAGATTCATGGATCCTGACGATACATTTTCCATTGTACCGGTAATCAATTCACCGCATTTCAGCCATACAGGTTATGCCGGACTCATTCTAAAAGATGCAATTGCCGATACTTTCAGAAAAAAGTCAGGACGACGTCCCTCAGTCGACACAAAGGATCCGCGGATACTCATCAATCTTCACATAAGTAATGATCTGGTAACTATATCTATTGACTCAACAGTTATCCCATTGTTTAAACGTGGATACAGACAGGATCAGACTGCAGCTCCCCTGAATGAGGTGCTTGCGGCCGGAATTCTGTTGCTTTCTGGTTGGAATGCTTCAGCAACACTCACTGATCCGATGTGCGGATCAGGCACTATTCCGATTGAAGCAGCAATGATAGCATGCAAAATTCCTCCCGGGAAATTCCGTAAATCATTTGGGTTTCAAAAATGGAAAGAATATGATGACGCGCTGTTTGAAAGTATTAAACTAAAGGAGGACAGTAAGATTATATCATCCTCAGTAAAAATAAATGCAAGTGATATTCTCGGTGAGGCTGTTGAGCAAGCTAAAGCTAATATAACCAGGGCCGGACTACTCGATTGTATCTCTCTTGGAACAGCTGATTTTAAGGATCTTGCAGCTAGTGATGAACACGGGTTCGTGTTTCTTAATCCGCCTTATGGTGAAAGACTTCTTCCTGGTGAAACCGACCTTTTATACGGTATGATTGGAACAACTCTGAAACATCATTTTCAGGGGAATGTAGCATGGCTGATCACTTCGAACAAAGAATCGCTTAAGAAAATAGGACTGAAGCCAAAGGAAAAACATACACTTTTTAACGGTGCATTGGAATGTATCCTTTTAAAGTATGAAATGTATCAGGGAACCCGGAAAATTGAGAAGCAATGATATCATCATAAATACACTGTTCATCACAGGAATCAATTGCTTTAGTCAAAATTGAATGGTTTTTTTAATTATTGGTAAAGTACGTAAGTTATAATTTGGTAACTTCATATTTTTATTATATTTGTTATCGGAAAAATATGACTGTATCTAAAAGAAGCTTAAATGAGCTTTAATATAGAGAATTACCTTGAGGACCAGACAAATGGGAATGTTATCCTTTTTTACAAGGGTAATGTGGACTCAGATGTAATCAATCATGTACTTGACACCGTTGAGGATAAGATGGTTGAGGAGAATGAACAATCCAAGCTGAGAAAAAAAGTGTATAACATTCTTGTTGAGAGCCTGCAGAATCTCTATCATCACGTCGACAAGGTTCCAGATGATTTTGAAGACCAGACTTCGGAAAAATTTGGATTGCTGTTGGTGAAAAAGGTTGAGGGAGGGTACAAAATTATTACAGGTAATTTTGTTAACTCTGAGAATATTGAGAAACTCGAAGAGAAGATCAAACGGATAAACAGATCGAGCCACGAGGAGATTAAAGAATTGTACAAGTTTATCCTTAACCATCAACGTATTTCTGCAAAAGGTGGAGGAGGCTTGGGATTGGTTGATATAGCACGGAAAACAGGCAATAAGCTTGAGTATACAATTAAGGAATATAATGAGAAATACTCTTTTTTCTATCTCGATATTTTAGTTAATGAAGAAAACTAACATAAACTTTTAAATCTGACAAATATGGAACCGATCATTATCGAAGGAACCCCAAAAACCCCTACTGTTAAATTTGACTCAGCAGAAGGTGTCTTTGAAATTAAAGGACGTTCAATTCCTGAAAACTCAGTAGAATTTTACAAACCCTTGGTTGATTGGCTTGAAGGCTACAAGGAAGTACCTTTGACAAAAACCGTTGTAAATATTCGTCTCGAGTATTTCAATACCAGTTCATCGAAGTGCATTCTTGATGTATTTAAAAAGCTCGAAGCAATTCACAAAGCTAAGAATGAGGTTGAAGTAAACTGGTACTATGAGGAGGACGATGAGGATATGCTTGAAGCTGGTGAAGATTATGAATCCATAATAAGGGTTCCATTCAAAATGATTGAGATCGTAGAATAAATATCTTATTAAGTATCTCTTTATCAGATCGGTTATTAAGTAAAACACAAGAGGCTGTCTCTTATGAGGCAGCCTCTTGTGTTTTTCATATGCAGGTTCTAGTCAGACGACCCTTTAAACTTTTTCCCCATAACAACCTCTCCCGAATCGAGAATTTTCTTTAATACTCTAAAGTAAAGAGCAAGATAGAGGAGAAGTGTCATGACCCACAGCACGATCACATTCACTGTGAGCGTATCGACCTTCGTTCCGAATACCTGCTTCGTTGGAGAGTAAAAATGCGCTCTCACAAAACTGAAACCAGGTTCCATGTAAATTGGTTCCAGCTTCTGCAGAATCTCACCTTTGTACTCTATAGTCTTTACAATTTCATTCTTGTTTGTCACAAATTCTTCAAGGGACTCATTAGCGTAGTTGTCTCTTAATTTAAGAAATGCCTCACCATCTTCTGATTGTAAATTTGTAATAATTGCATCTTTACGGTTTTTTGCATTATTTGAGTATGCTATGTAATATTTCCTTAGAGATTCAACATAACTAAGTGCTGCATTTACAACCTCTGGCGTTATCTTTTCCGGATAGAGAGAGTCAATATACTCAAATTTCAAATCAGGAATTAAAGCCTGTTCTTTACTCAACTCATTCCTGATGACAAGGAGTTTTTCATCAAAATCGTCGCTTTTTGTACCTTTTTTCAGATCGTTTTGGATGTTATCGAGTTTACCTTTAATTTCAACGTTCCAGTAATCTTTTTTAAATTTGGCTTTGCTCATTGCATTGTCGTAAAGGTAGAACTGGCGCTCGTACTTATTATTTATGAACTGATTTACTGCTAATGCTTCGTAACCCCAGCGGGCGGTAATGAACTCCCCATAAAAAGGAACCCCGACAGGAGTTGTAAATGGAATCCTCGGGTTTAGTTTTTCGAACTTAACCATAACACCGCTGAGAATAATCTGAGGTATTACAAGGAAAGGAATGAGGATATAAATGGTTACCACAGCTTTAAAGCTGTCGGAAATAACCAGACCAAGCATATTTGCCCCTGCCCAGCATGAAAAGAGAACCAGCCAGTATTCGAAGGTCATACCCCTTATCTCAGTAATTGTGTTCCCGACAATAACAAAGGTAAGGGCCTGAATAGCAGAGATGGCAAACTGCACAAACACCTTTGACATAAGGTAACTGTTCCAGCTAAGGTTCAGGAAGGCTTCCCTTTTAAGAATTTTTCTGTCTTTAATTATCTCTTCAGCGCTTACTGTGAGCCCCATAAATATTGCCACAATAACCGACATGAAGATATAAACAGGAAGATTGCTGTTTTCATACAAAGTGTAATGAGTGTTTTTCACGCTATCATCAAAATATCTTATCAGGATTGCCAGGAAAAATGCAAGGATGGGAGCTTCCAGCAAGGTTATCAAAAGGTATTGAGTGATCTGCAATCTTTGAAAGAACATCGCGCTTTGTGAAAACAACGATTTGCTTAAATTTGTTTGGAGTTTTGAAATTGATCTCCGGAATTGTGGTTCCTTGTTCATAATACTCCTCCTTCTTCTCTGCTTTGAAATGACTGCACCAGTCTGCAGGAGAGATCCTTCGTACTTCAGTTGGTTGTCCGCTCTCAGTAAATACCTTTGTTTCAACAATATTGAAAATCTGTTCGGGATTTACGTTTCCGCAAACATAGCATTCGCTTTCGTTATAGTTTGCCTGTTCAATTTTCTTCTTGAAATATTCGATAGACTCTACAGGATTACCATTATATATCAGGTAACCTCCTGTATCGAGAATTATTAGCTTATCAAACATCTTAAATATTTCCGACGATGGTTGATGTATAACGATAAACAAAAGCTTCCCTTTTCTCGCCAATTCCTTTAAAAGATCCAGAATATTTTCAGAGTCTCTCGACGATAGTCCGGAAGTAGGTTCATCCAAAAACATTATCGCCGGTTCCCTGATCAGTTCAAGAGAAATATTAAGTCTCTTTCTCTGTCCCCCGCTTATTTTTTTATTCAGTGGACTGCCTACCTGAATATCACGTATTTCATTGAGTCCCAAATTTTTAAGAGTGCTGTCAACCCTTGAAATAATATCTTCTTCAGTAAGGTTGTCAAAACAAAGCTTGGCATTGTAGTAAAGATTCTCGAAAACAGTGAGTTCTTCAATCAGAAGATCATCCTGCGAAACATACCCGATAAGACCCTTTACTTTTTCTTTTTCTTTATGTATGCTGGCTCCATTAATAAGAACCTCACCATCAGAAGGGGGGTTAATGCCATTGAGCACGCTAAGCAGTGTAGACTTTCCGGCACCGCTGGCGCCCATAATACCAACCATTCTTCCCGACTCTTCTTTGAAACTCATATGATGAATTCCAACTTTCCCGCTTTTAAACCTGTATTCAATGTTGTTTACCTCATAAACTACTCTTGATGCCTTGAACTCCTCTTTCATGAATTGCATGGTAACATCCCAGTAGTAAATAGGGGAGATCTTGTATGCTTTAACTGATGAACCCTGACTAAATGGGTAGACCTTATCTTCATGTAGCAACTGACCATTCATCGAAAGTTCACCCGATCCGGTAAACCTGAGAAAATACATTTTTACAGAAGGAACAAATAGAATCCAGATGTTTCCTTTCAGCAAATCCTTCACTACATGTTTTGCGCCATTTGAATTGAAATCTTTTATCCCATTTATAATAAGAAGATCAGGGGTGGCAGGAATATCCGTGAATGGATTCAATACAAAACGTTCAATAATATTATATTCTTCAGTTGTAATATTCAACCCTTCGGCAAGTGCGTTTATAAAACCCAGTTCCAACTGACTAACACTCTGTCCGCCTGACTTGCAGAACTCAAGTACCTGAATAACAACAACTATTCTTTGTTCCTGATCGAGCTGTCCCTGCTCATTGATTTCTTTGCACAGCTTTCTAATTCTAATGGCAATAGCTCCCTCACGTCTTTCAGCGCTGCTTTTCTCAAGCTTTTTTCTGGCTTCATCATACTCTTTATCATAAATTGAGAGATATTTCTGTACCAACTCCAGGTTGAGCAGCCGTTTCAGAAAAGTCTCAACGACACCTCTGCGTTCACTATCGTTACTTTGGGGTTTCGCAATAATTGCAAACAGTTGCATTAAGGTTTCCAGGATCTTCTCACTCATAGTAAATCGCTATTTATTTCCGGCTTTGAAGATATGAAATTAGTTATTTGAAGCAAAATAACCTAACTATTGTTTTTCACTTATTTGTGAACGCTTTAAACATTCCTTATCCGTCTTTCCTTTTGAAGAGAAAAATTTCAAATGCCTCAAATTTATTAAATTATAGAATAGACCTAACAAATTGAATATCATTTAGATATATGCTTCTTTTTCTTCTCCACCGAGTATCCGAACTTTCCGATTAACTGGCCTGATTCGTAATACTTTCCGTGAGAATATATTATTGGTTCAGCTTTATTAAGCATGAACAAGCCCGATTCTATATCAATGTATTTTTCATCGGCATTTACTGCTACAACCTCTGAAATGAACATGTGGTGTGTTCCCAGTTCCTTTATTTCTTTAACGATGCATTCAATATTTATAGGCGACTCTTTGATAAGTGGTGCCTTTATTTTTGAGCACGGAGCAGGGGTAAGACTCATTTCCGCAAATTTGTCAACATTCTTACCCGATTTTACCCCGCACCAGTCGGTGGCCCTGGCTAATGCTTTCGTAGTAATATTAATTACAAACTCCCCATTCCTTTTAATGATTGCATAAGAGTGACGCTCAGGGCGCACAGATATGTAACACATCGCCGGATCAGTACAGATAGTTCCTGTCCATGAAATTGTAATAATATTATACTCCTCGGGCGTTGATCCGCAACTTACCATAACTGCAGGTAATGGGTATATCATGGTGCCTGGCTTCCAAATTAGTTTGCTCATTATTATGTTTTTGGAATAGTTTTAAAAGAAAACTCTGAATCATTCAGGCTCAAATATAATACTATCCTATTAATTTATAGTGTTCATCAATGTTGCCACATTGGCACAAAAGCCGCAATGTTAATGCCAAAGAGTCAATTTTTCCTTCATTTCTGATTGTGGCAGAAGTTTTGCAAATCTTTCAAAAAAGATATTAAAGATGAACTTAGCTAATTTTACAGTTAAAGCACAGGAATCAGTTCAGCAGGCTTTTAACGTTGCAAGCGCAAACGGACAGCAGGCAATTGAATGTGCTCACCTGCTGAAAGGTGTTATGAGTGAGGCGGAGAGCATAACAAACTTCCTTTTTGGTAAGATGACAGTAAACACTTCAAGCCTGTCGAAGGAGGTTGATAAACTAATTGAGTTATATCCAAAGGTCTCAGGAGCAGAATCCTACCTCTCTAACTCTGCATCAGAAGCTCTCAGGAAGGCAAACGACCACGCTGTGGCCATGAAAGATAAATATGTTTCTTCAGAACATCTTCTGATGGGTATACTTGATACTAACGATAAGGTATCCAAAATACTTAAGGATCACGGTGTTACCATGAAAGACCTTAAGGCTGCTGTGACCGAATTGAGGAAAGGAGCGACGGTAGATAGCCAGACTTCTGAAGACACTTTCAATTCACTAAACAGATTTGCAATAAATCTTAATGAGAGAGCCAGATCCGGTAAACTGGACCCGGTAATCGGACGAGATGAAGAGATAAGAAGGATACTGCAGATCCTTACCCGCCGCACAAAGAACAACCCTCTTCTTATTGGTGAACCGGGGGTAGGTAAAACAGCTATAGCTGAAGGACTTGCACACAGAATAATCAGGGGTGATGTTCCAGAAGATATTAAATCAAAAGTAATCTATTCCCTCGATATGGGGGCCCTTATAGCCGGGGCAAAATACAAAGGTGAGTTTGAGGAGCGCCTGAAATCTGTGGTTAATGAAGTTATTGGCTCTGAAGGTGATATAGTGCTGTTTATCGATGAGATTCATACTCTTATAGGCGCCGGAAAGTCCGACGGGGCAATGGATGCTGCTAATATTCTAAAACCTGCTTTGTCCCGGGGAGAACTAAGAGCTATTGGCGCCACAACATTAAATGAGTACCGGAAATATTTCGAAAAAGATAAGGCTCTCGAGCGGAGGTTTCAGGTTGTGATGGTTGACGAACCTGACAGAGCAGATTCAATTTCAATACTGAGAGGTATTAGGGAGAAATATGAGGCCCATCACAAAGTAATAATCCGCGATGAGGCTATTATTGCTGCAGTCGATCTTTCAACCCGATATATTACAGATAGATTCCTACCTGATAAAGCAATTGACCTGATAGACGAAGCTGCCTCACGTCTTAGACTTGAAATGAACTCTGTCCCTGAAGAGATTGATGAAGCTGATAGAACAATAGCTCGCCTGGAGATTGAAAAAGAGGCACTTAGAAGGGATGGAGATACAATTAAAGCTGAAAAAATTTCACGCCAGCTTGCGGAAATGCAATCAAAAAGAGATACCCTTAAAGCAGACTGGAAATCGGAGAAACAGATGATTGATAATGTTCAGGCTAAAAAGGAAGCCGTCGAAGCTCTTCGTTTTGAAGCTGATAAAGCTGAGAGATCAGGTGATTATGGAAAAGTAGCAGAGATACGATATGGGAAAATTGTGGAGCTGGAAAAAGAAATATCGGGTCTGAAACAGATTATTGAAAAGAAACGAAGCAAAGGATCATTAATTCAGGAAGAGGTTCGTTCGGAAGACATAGCAGTAATTGTCTCCAAATGGACAGGCATTCCCGTTTCCAGAATGCTTGAAAGTGAAAAGGAAAAATTGTTACGGCTCGAGGAAGAATTGCACAAAAGGGTTGTTGGTCAGGATGAAGCAATTGCTGCAGTAGCTGACGCAGTAAGGCGTTCACGGGCAGGTCTACAGGATCAGAAAAGACCCGTAGGTTCTTTTATCTTTATCGGAACAACCGGAGTCGGAAAAACTGAACTCGCCAGAGCTCTGGCCGGATTCTTGTTCAATGATGAAAACCTTTTGACCCGTATCGACATGTCGGAATATCAGGAAAGACATTCAATTTCCCGGCTTATTGGCGCACCTCCCGGTTATGTTGGGTATGATGAAGGCGGACAGCTGACTGAAGCAGTAAGACACAAACCATATTCGGTAGTTCTTCTCGATGAGATCGAAAAAGCCCATACTGACCTGTTCAATCTACTTCTTCAGGTGCTTGACGATGGCAGACTTACCGATAATAAGGGACGTACTGTGAACTTCCGGAATGTCATAATCATCATGACTTCCAATCTTGGCTCGGATATTATCAGGGACACAATGGAGAAGTGGAAAAATAATATGCCTGAAGCAGAGGAGGAGAAGCTCCGGGATCGTATAATGTCGCTACTGAGGAGTTCACTAAGACCAGAATTCCTGAACAGGGTAGATGAGATTGTTATGTTCAAACCTCTGAATTTTGAACAAATAACTGAGATTGTCAAAATTCAGCTAAAGAGTATCGAACATCTGCTCGATGATTATAAACTGAAACTTCTAGTTACCGATGAGGCAATTGACTGGTTAGCCCGGCGGGGATTTGATCCCCAGTTAGGAGCGCGACCAGTTAAAAGGCTTATTCAGAAAGAGATAGTAAATGAACTTTCAAAAGAAATTATAGGTGGTACTGTCTCTAAGGAAGATAGCATTATTGTGGATGTTGATGGTGATCATCTTTCATTCAGCAGGGAGAAAAGAAAGGGCTAGGCTTATTTGAATGAACTTATACAGGTATCCAGATTATCAAAAATCTGGAACACAGTATCAAGGTGAAGAATTTTGAAGAGTTCCATCACCCGTTGTTCCGGATTTGCAAACTTAAGAATACCGTAATTGTTTCTGGAGGCTTTCATAACCGAAAGGAAGCAGCCAAATCCTGAACTGTCGATGTATTCAACTCCTTTCAGATCGATAATGACTTTTGAATTTGGAATATCAAAAACCCTGGTAATATCTTCCCGGATTTCCTCTGTAATTAAGGCATTTATGTTATTGACAGAAAAGGAGATTATATCAATCTTGTCTCTTTTTTCAATACTGATCATTCAGTGCTTTTTTGCTTGTTCTTAACTAAATCTTCAAGCTCTGTTACAGCGGAGTCGGTATCTGCCTTGAACCTTTCAATATATGACTTATACAATCCGGTTTCCTTGCCTTCTTTGGCCTGAATTTCAAGAGTTTTTAGCATGTTCGCAAGATCATTCATTCCCATAATAAGCACAGATGATTTTGCTTTATGAGCCAGAGAAGCAATCATGGCAAAATTATTGACAGCCAGACTCGATTTCATTTCATTATATATCTCTACCGACTGATCTTTGAACATCATAACAATTTCACCCATTACCTCTGTATCTCCGCCCGAAACGGTACTAAGGTACTCTGTGTTTATGAATTTATAATCCATCGTTTTATTGCATGATCGCAAGTGATACCGGATAAAATGAATTAACAACAAATATAGCAATATATTGTGTTTACTGCAAAGGTAAGTGACGGTAATAATGCACACTGATTTTTTAAATAAAGGAAATAAGTACTACTTTTAGAGTGCTAAAAAAGGAACACTATGCGATATTATCTTCATCTGTTAGCTTTGTTGTTTTTAATTTGCTCACCTCTTGTTGATGCCCAGACTGATGTGTCGGTAAGAAGAAAAGAATTTAAAGCTGCCAGAACAGGATTTAAAGATGCCTGGAAGCACGTTAAAGCTGGTGATTCATATTATGAAGCCAAAGGTATCTGGTATGGTAAAGCATTTGATGAGTATATACAGGCAGTAGCTTACAATAGTTCAAACCCGGAGTTAAACTATAAAATTGGTGTTTCAGCTCTGTGTTCAGATAAAAAAGAAGAAGCATCAGGGTTTTTTCTAAAAGCCCTTGAGGTTAAAAAGGACCTGACGGATGATATTCACCTTCTTACGGGCAGAGCGTTGAAATACGCCGGAAGGTATTCTGATGCAATCAAAGAATTTGATGAATACCTTAAATCCGACGTGAAGAAATCTAAGGGAAATATATCAGTTGCAAAGAAGTCAATTGAAGAATGTAACTCTGCTCTTATTATTACAAAAGATACTTTGAGAATTGAGATAACAAACCCGGGAGCAAACATAAATTCAGAGGCTGATGATTTTGCCGAAGTTCTCACCTCTGATGGTAAAACAATGTATTTTGCATCAAGGCGCGAACAACCGGGATCGAGTTCTCATTACCCCGACTCAAAGTTTGATGAAAACATCTTTGTGTCAAAACTATCGGGTTCTTCATGGTCGCCAGCTGTAGTGGCAGGAAAGAATCTCACCACGAAATATAGCGAGGCTCCTGTTTACATTTCTCCCAAAGCGGATCAGCTTTATATTTACGCCGGTTATGAAAATGGTGGAGATATTATGGTTTCGGTAAATAAAAAGAGTAAATGGAAAGCTCCCCAGCCCATTCCTTACAAAATAAACAGCAATGGCTCCGAGACTTCATTCTCTTTCACACCGTCTGGGGATGAGATCTACTATGTTACTGATAATGGGAAAAATGGTTTTGGCGGAAAAGACATCTATTTCATAAAAAAAACAGGCAAACGCAAATGGTCAAAACCTCAAAATGCAGGATCTGCAATAAATACTCTATACGATGAAGAATCGGTAAGCTTTTCGAAAAAAGGTGACACACTTTGGTTTAGTTCAAAAGGACATAATTCAATTGGAGGATTTGACATCTTTTATTCTGTTAAAAATCAAAATGGGGCATGGGATACTGCCAGAAATTTAGGATATCCCGTAAATACACCATGGGATGAGCTCTTCTATCGCCCTGAACCTTCCAACGACAGCTCTTTTTATTTTGCTTCAAATCGTAGCGGAGGTCTTGGGGGGCTCGATATTTACCATGGTAAAATTTTGCCTCCTCCACCGGTAATCTTACCGCCGCTGCCACCGCCGCCTCCACCTCCAGCGCCAAAACCTGACACTATTTTTATCAGAGATACAGTTGTAGTTGTTAAAGAGATTGTTCCCGTTCCTGCAGCACCTGTTGTTAAGATCGATACAGTAAAAGAGCTCGATTTGTACCTGGTAGGAACTGTTAAAGACTCAGAGACAGGAGAACCTCTTATTGCTAAAATTGATGTTGTAGACAGAAGTTCAGAGGCTGTTGTTGCAACTACGGCCAGTTCAGATTTAAATGGAAGTTACCGGGTTAAGCTTCCGGCAAAAAAAACATACATGGTAGATGTACGCGCTGCCGGATTTCTCTCAGATGCCAGGCGTATTGATGTTCCTGAAAACTGGCCAAAAGATATCTATAACTTTAATATTGAATTGATTAAAGTTAAGGTTGGGAAGAAAGTAGTACTAAATAATATTCTATTTGAATCGGGGAAATCAATTCTGACAGCCGGGTCGTATGAAGAGGTAGATAAGCTTTATGGACTTATGCAGGAGAATGAAAAAATGAGAATTGAAATATCGGGTCATACTGATAAAACCGGTAGCGAACCGCTAAATATTAAGCTATCCGAAAACAGGGCAAAAGCTGTTATGGACTATCTCATTAAGAAAGGAATCAGTCAATCGAGAATGGAATATAAAGGTTTTGGCTCGCTTCAGGCTATAGCTGATAATAACACACCAGCGGGGAGGGCTAAGAACAGAAGAGTTGAGTTTAAAATACTGGAATTCTGACAATCGTCAGTAATTTACATCTTATACTTTACTTGCTTTGCTGAAATTATTTTTTCTCCGCTTTTTAAAACAATTGAAAAACATAAATAAATGAAAAACACTGCTTTTACTAAATTTCATATTGAAGCAGGAGCCAAAATGGTTCCCTTTGCAGGTTACAATATGCCGGTAGAGTACACCGGGATAACTGAGGAACATATTACAGTCAGGGAAAAAGTCGGAGTCTTCGATGTTTCACATATGGGAGAGTTCTGGGTTACAGGACCTTCGGCTCAGGATTTCCTGCAATATATAACTTCCAATGATGTGTCGGCTCTTTTTGATGGGAAGATTCAATACTCATGTTTTCCAAATGGTAAAGGAGGTATTGTTGACGACTTGCTCGTTTATAGATTTAATCCCGAAAAATACCTGCTGGTGGTTAACGCATCAAACATAGAGAAGGATTGGAACTGGTGCGTGAAAAATTCCGGAAAGTTTGGCCTTACTGTTGGTAAGGATCTGATAAATGTATCCGATGATTATGCACAGCTTGCGGTACAGGGACCACTTGCTTTGAAGGCAATGCAGAAACTAACCAAAACTTCAGTTGAGGATATGGAGTATTATACTTTCAAGGTTCTGGAATTTGCGGGTATAGGCAACGTGATATTCTCCACAACCGGTTATACAGGAGCCGGAGGTTGTGAAATTTATGTAAAGAATGAAGATGGGGCCCGGCTTTGGAAAGCAGTATTTGATGCAGGCAAAGAATATGATATCAAACCAATCGGACTCGGTGCCAGAGATACTTTGCGTCTTGAAATGGGTTTCTGCCTTTATGGAAATGACATCAACGATGAGACTTCACCCATTGAAGCAGGTCTCGGATGGATTACGAAATTTACAAAAGAAAAACAATTCATAGATAAAGCTATGTTGTTAAAACAGAAGGAGGATGGGGTTGAGAAAAGGCTCAAAGGTTTTGTAATGACCGAAAGGGGAATACCTCGTCAGCATTATGAAGTAGTTAATTCAAAGGGTGAGTTGATCGGTGAGGTTACTTCCGGAACAATGTCACCAATGATGAAACAGGGAATAGGTATGGCCTACCTTAATAAGGGATACTGGTCAACCGGGTCTGAGATTTTTATCCGGATCAGAAATAAGGATATTAAAGCGAAGGTTGTTAACACACCCATTTATAATAAGTGAGTTTGAGATTTTGGATTGCGGATTTTGGATTGCGGATAAAGTAAATCCGAAATCCACATTCCGAAATCCGAAATGCGTAAAAATGAAGAAAAGAAAACTTGATACCTGTTTTTCACCCGCTCTCTATGAACATGAGGAACATGTTGATTCAATAGTTGTTATAATTGATATTCTAAGAGCCTCATCAGCTATTGTTACAGCATTTGCAAACGGGGCAGCTGAAATCATTCCTGTTGCTGAAGTTTCAGAAGCAAAAAGTTACAAAGACAAGGGTTTTCTGGTTGCTGCCGAGCGCGATGGCTTTGTTCTCGATTTTGCTGATTTTGGTAACTCTCCTTTTAATTTTACAAGGGAAAAAGTTGCCGGGAAAACAATAGTCTATAGCACTACAAACGGAACAGGTATTATCAACCAGTCATCCGCTTCATATATGACTGTAATCGGGTCGTTTCTGAACCTCAGCTCACTTGTCCGGTTTATTCTTGAACAGGACAGGGATGTTCTGTTATTCTGTGCAGGCTGGAAAAACAGGTTCAATCTTGAGGATTCTGTTTGCGCCGGTGCATTGGCTGAAAAACTTATGAGCAGCGGTAAATACAGCACAAAATGTGATTCTACAGTAGCTGCAATCGATCTATGGTCGATCGCTAAAAGCAACCTGCAAAACTATATTGATAAAGCAGCGCAACGATCAAGGTTAAGAGATAAAAAGCTCGACGATTGTATTGAGTACTGCTTGTCGATGGATTTAACAGATAAAATTCCTGTAATGAAAAATGGAGTTCTAGTTGAACAGTTTTTTTTATAAATTCAGGTTTCATACAAATTATTTAACCGGAAATGCTGTTATTTATATAGTTTTGTAGCAGAATATACCTGGAACGATCTATAAACAATTATAATAAGTCCTCAATGAAAAAACACAATTTTTATGCAGGTCCTTCAATCCTACCACAATACACCATTGATAAAAGTATTGAAGGAATAAAAGATTTTGCCGGAACAGGATTATCCATTCTTGAGATCTCACACCGAAGCAAGGAATTCGTTGCTTGCATTAACGATACAATTTCACTTTTTAAGGAGTTGCTAGACATCCCTGCCGGCTACCAGGTTTTGTTTCTTGGCGGAGGTGCCAGCCTCCAATTCGCCATGGTACCAATGAATCTGATGAATAAGAAATCTGCCTATCTTAATACTGGTGAATGGGCTTCAAAAGCGCTTAAAGAAGCTAAACTATTTGGGGACGCTGTAGAAGTTGCATCATCAAAAGAAAAAATATTTAATTATATCCCAAAGAATTACACCATCCCTTCAGATGCTGACTATTTCCATATCACAACCAACAACACAATTTACGGTACTGAAATTAAGAAAGATATGGATGTTAAAGTTCCTTTGGTAGCCGATATGTCCTCCGATATCTTTAGTCGTCCTGTAGACATATCAAAATATTCACTTATTTATGGAGGTGCGCAGAAAAACCTGGCACCGGCCGGACTTACTTTTGTTATTGTAAAAGAGGATATTCTTGGCAAGGTAACGCGACCTATTCCTTCTATGCTGGATTACCAGGTACACATAAAAGGTGAATCTATGTTTAACACTCCACCTGTTTTTGCGATTTTTGCTGCCCAGCAAACTCTTACCTGGCTGAAACAGCTTGGAGGAGTTAGCGCTATCTATAAAAAGAATTTGGAGAAAGCAAAACTTCTCTACGATGAGATAGGAAGAAACAAGCTTTTTGTTCCGACAATTCCCGATCCTGAAGACAGATCGATAATGAATATCTGTTTTGTAATGTCTGCAAACTATACGGATCTTGAAAAAACATTCGCTGACTTTGCCAAATCAAAAGGTATCCTTGGTATTGAGGGTCACCGGTCAACAGGGGGCTTCCGTGCTTCTACTTATAATGCTCTTCCAAAGGAGAGTGTTGAAGCCCTGGTAAATGTGATGAAGGAGTTTGAAGCTAAAAACTAAAACCCAATCTTAAATGTTTTAACAGGATTGTTTCACACGTTTTCCAGTAAGTCTTTTAACTTAACTTAAAGATTAAAATTATGAAAGTCCTTGTTGCAACAGAAAAGGCTTTTTCAACCTTTACGATTAAACACATTCGCGAAGTAATAGAAGCTGCTGGTTTTGAATTTGCCTTAATTGAAAACTATAAAAATTCGTCCGACTTACTATCAGCTGTTTCTGATGTTGATGCACTAATCGTCAGAAGCGATCTGGTGGATGCCTCAGTTCTTAATGCAGCAAAAAAGCTAAAAATTGTGGTTCGCGCCGGAGCCGGATACGATAACATAGATATAGCTGAATGCACGACTCATAATGTGGTGGCTATGAATACTCCGGGCCAAAACTCCAATGCCGTGGCTGAGCTTGTCTTTGAAATGATGTTGTATCAGATTCGCGGGGGATTCAGTGGCAGGTCGGGGACTGAGCTGAGAAGGAAAACCCTGGGATTACATGGGTTTGGGAATGTCGGGAAGTATGTTGCGGATATCGCAAAAGGATTCGGTATGGATATTTATGCATACGATCCTCTTGTAAGTGAAAGAGTTATGAAAAACCATGGAGTAAAGCTGTCCATGAACACTGATGAGCTATACTCTAAGTGCCGGTATGTGTCTCTTCATATACCTAGTACTGATGTAACTAACAAGTCGATCGGTTATACCCTGCTTAGTAAAATGCCCAGAAATGCGGTACTAATAAATGCTGCAAGAAAAGAATTGATAGATGAGGAAGGCCTTTTAAAAGTATTCGAGGAACGGAAAGATATTAGTTATCTTTCTGATGTTGCACCGGATTGTAAGGCAGTATTTCAGGAGAAATATGCCGGCAGATTTATATTTACTGAGAAAAAGATGGGAGCCCAGACCGAGGAAGCAAATATAAATGCAGGGGGTGCGGCAGCAAGACAAGTAGTCGATTTCTTTAAGACCGGGAATGTAAAATTTAAACTAAACAAATAACCTAATCATAAAACAAACAAATGGCAATTGTAAAACCTTTCATGGGGTTGAGGCCCCCCCGCTCTTTAGCAAAAGATCTGGCCTGTTTGCCATACGACGTAATGAATACCACTGAAGCCATTAAAATGGCAAAAGGGAAGGAATGTTCCTTACTTCATATTACAAGATCCGAGATTGATTTGCCTGAAAATATTGATTCTCATTCAGAAGATGTTTACAAAAAATCTGCGGAAAACTTCAGTAAGTGGCAGAAAATGGGATGGCTGGTTCAGGATAAGAAACCTATGTTTTATATCTACGCTCAAACGATGAAGGGGAGAACACAGTACGGTATTGTAGGCTGTGCATCTGTTGACGATTACCTGAATGGAATAATTAAAAAACATGAGCTTACCAGACCGGATAAAGAGCAGGATCGTATGGTACATGTTCGTGTTAACAGCGCTAACATAGAACCAGTTTTTTTCGCTTACCCAGCTGTTAAAGAGATAGATAATATCGTACATAGTATTGTTACCACAGAAGAACCGGAATACGATTTTACCGCCAGCGACGGTTTTGGGCATCATTTTTGGCTGGTAAAGAAGGAGCAGACCAACAAGCTTATTGAAAAGCTGTTTGCCGAGAAAGTACCGTATACCTATGTGGCAGATGGGCATCATAGAACTGCCGCAGCTGCACTGGTGGGTAAAGAAAAGCGCGAAAATAATCCATTGCATAATGGTACTGAAGAGTACAATTACTTTCTCGCTGTCCATTTTCCTGATAATCAGTTGAATATAATCGATTATAACAGAACTATAAAGGACTTAAACGGTCTTTCAGCAGACGACCTTTTAGCACGGCTTGAAAAGAGCTTTACCATTGAAGCTAAGGGAAGCAGAATATACAAGCCCAAAAAACTTCATAACTTCTCGATGTACCTTGAAGGTAACTGGTACAGCCTCACAGCAAAGGAAGGAACATATAATGACAATGATCCGATTGGAGTCCTTGATGTAACCATCCTTACTAAACAGATATTAAGTCCCATTCTTGATATACAGGATCTGAGGAGATCAAAACGTATTGATTTTATAGGGGGAATACGTGGACTTGGCGAACTAAGGAAGAGAGTAGATAGCGGGGAGATGAAAGTTGCTTTCGCGCTCTATCCGGTATCGATGAAACAGCTCATTACCATTGCTGATTCAGGTAATATTATGCCTCCAAAATCCACATGGTTTGAGCCAAAGCTCAGAAGCGGGCTGGTTATTCATCTCCTGGATTGATAGACCCACTTGAGCTGGTGAAAAAGTCTAGATCCATTAACCGCAAAGGGCGCAAAGGAAAAATGCAAAGAACGCAAAGATTTAATATGCAGTACGTTGACTCTGCTGTTCTCTGCGAGTTCTCTTCGCACTCTGCGGTAAAAAATATTTTTTAAACACCCAACAAGAGGGTCAAAAAATATGATAGATATATCCACAAATATCTCACTTTTAAAATCGCAGTTACCACCAACTGTTAAGCTGGTTGCAGTATCGAAAACAAAACCGGTAAGCGATATTCTTATAGCTTATAACATTGGACAAAGATGTTTTGGTGAGAACAGGGTACAGGAACTGCTTCTTAAAAAGGAGACCCTTCCCCCGGATATAGAATGGCATCTGATAGGGCATCTACAGAGTAACAAAGTGAAATCAATAGTTCCATTTATAACTATGATTCAATCTGTTGATTCCTATAGACTTCTGGAGACCATAAATACCGAAGCAGAGAAAGTTAACAGGAAAATAGATTGCCTTATTCAGATACATATTGCTACAGAAGAGACAAAATTTGGCTTTGGTTTGGAAGAACTTAAGGGATTACTGGAAGATCCTTTATTTCAGGAAATGAAGTTCGTAAGAATCTGCGGCGTTATGGGAATGGCAACCTATACAACCGATACCGATTTGATTCATAATGAGTTCCGGATGTTAAAAAAGTGTTTTGACTATCTTAGGAGCAGGTATTTTAAAGATAGTCCTTACTTTAGGGAGATATCAATGGGTATGTCGTCGGATTATAAAATTGCGATCGAGGAAGGTAGTACCTTAGTAAGAATTGGAAGCCATATTTTTGGAGGGAGGTAGATGATATATCAAAACTTTATGGACAATTGGAGTTTTATTATGAATAATCGGAATGAACAACCGAATTGGATTTAAATAAAACACAAAAAATTCAAAATACAACAGGGGATTCCTCGCTGTCGCTCGGAATGACAAGGCTCGTTAGTCGTAAAAGGAAAAAGAAGAGGCGATTCGCACAGCGAATCGCCTCTTCTTTTTCCAATCCCACTTAAAACACTGTCATTCCGAGCGTTAGCGAGGAATCTTATACTCCATTGTATAAGTAGTCTTATAAATAGCTATTATTCATTTTTTCTTCTTACTTCTTACTTCTTACTTCTTCAACACTGATATTAATTCCTGAACAAGCATATATTTTTCATCAGAAGCAGGAACATTACCTTTTTCAAAAACGCTAAGTATTGCACCTTTTTGTTCCCGGCTCAGATCAGAAACTGTCTCTTCAATAACTGTAAGGCATTCAAATGCAGTTATATAATTTCCTTTGAGGAAAGTGTCAGCCAGATCAGATGAATAGTCAGAATAGTTGAGACCAGACTGCCAGCAAGAAGAAACGAGCATATTGATAGTTTCAGTACTCCAGGTATTTTTAATCTCACTTATTATTTCTGAGCATGCAGATTGATCCTTCAGATCATTAAAAAATCCCTCAATGGCTTTCCTAACGCTTTCATCCTCTGTTTTTTCGTAACAAGCTACCAGAAGAGATACCGCTCCTTCGAAAGGTTGCTCTTCCCTGAGCAAACCTATTGCTTCAGTAGTCAATATATTATTATCCTTGTTTAGGATAGCCCGGAGTTCTTTAAACTTACTTTCCGATCGTAACATCTTTAAATTATTTGCTGCAAAGGTAGAAATAGCGTCAATTACTTAATGCCGTTTTGAAAAATAAAAATAAAATACTAATTTAGTCGGGAATTAGGTATTACACTTAAAATATTAAATCATGAATAAAAAATATGGAATTAGTACAGGGATTCTCGTTGTTGTTTTGCTTATTTCCAGCGTACTAAGTGGCTGTAAATCAGGAGGAACAAAAGCGCCTAAGGTTGATTTAACAACAGCAATCCCTAAGGATAATTCTGCTGCTTTGGAGGATGTTACTCAGGCAAAAAAAGTATTTGATGCCTTGCCATCGCCAGTTGAATCTGCTATGCTCATTAAATCGGCAGGTGCCAGGTTCGATAATGCTCTTCTTAATCCTGTTGGAAATGTCAGTAAATATGTTTCCAGTAAGAGTATGGCATTAAACCTTGGCGTCTATACATGCGATCTGAGTTTTGCGAGTTTATACGAACAGACCCAATTGATTATCGATTGCATGAACTCTGCAAAGAAAATGGCGGATGGTCTTGGAATTCTTAAAGCAATTGAACAGTCTAAAATAGACGAACTCGAGGAGAACATAAACAATACAGAAGAAATTATGAAGATTGTCAGCGAGACTTTTATGAACTCAAGCTCTTACCTCGAAGATAATGGACAGCCTGCAATTGCTGCCATGGTCTTAGTAGGAGGGTGGATGGAAGGTCTTTATATTTCTACTCAGCTGGTTGATATGAAAGATTTTAACGGCAATAAACTCGTTGGAAGGATAATTGACCAGAAACTTTCTATCGACATTTTACTCGGACTTCTTGAGAGAAGCAAAGGTAATCCTGCAGTTGATGAGCTTATTGCACAGGTTCAAAGTCTGAAGTTGGTATTCGATAAAATCAAAATAACTACTTCTGCGGTGAGACCAGAGGTTGATAAAAAGACTAATATTACAATGCTGAAATCTGAAGTGAAAACAGATATGACACCTGAGGTATTCAAAGAACTTTCGGCAAAAGTAAGTGAGATTAGAAGTACATTCGTAAAATAATGAAAGATATGAGAATCTATAAAATAATTCCCGCCCTGTTCTTGTTATTTCTGGCAACTTCTTTAAATGTAAATGCCCAATGTAAAGCATTTGCTAAAAAAGTTTGCCTGCCGGAGTTGTCTCCCTATATACACGATGGAAACTATCATGCTGCAGTACTTGTTGAAGGTGAAGAAGCTGAGTTATATAAAACATTCTACTCCGATATGGAGTATAGAGTGGCTATCTATGGAGAAGATAAACTTCCAAATATTGAATTTAAGATCCTCGATGCAAGTAAAAACGTTCTTTATTCAAACAAGGATGCTAATTACGCTAAAACATGGGATTTTAAACTTCAGTCAAGTCAACAGCTCAAACTAGTTGTAAAAGTATCATCATTTAACCAGGCCGGAGAAACACCGGCAAGTGGTTGCGTTTCAATCATGTTTGGGTTTAAAATGAAGAAATAATATTACCTGATACCCATTTGCATAATGTAGGGAATTGTCGTGACGGTTCCCTATATTTTTTGTCGATTCCCTACATTTATTTTATGGCACGGCATTGTCGTGACAATGCTCTACAGGGGTTTTAATTTCGATGACAGGTATTTCCCGGTATAGGATTCTTTACATATCGCAAGGTCTTCCGGTACACCCTGAAAAACTATATGACCACCATTCTCTCCTCCTTCCGGTCCAAGATCAATTACCCAGTCGGAACTTTTAATAACTTCTATGTTATGCTCAATCAGTATTACAGAATGACCATGATCGACGAGTGAATTTATTGATTTAAGAAGTTTATTTATATCGTGAAAATGCAAACCGGTGGTAGGTTCGTCGAAGATGAACAGTATATGACTGTTGCTCTTTTCCTGGCTTAAAAAATAGGCTAGTTTAACTCTCTGACTTTCCCCGCCTGACAGAGTACTCGAAGATTGTCCCATTTTTATATATCCTAGTCCAACATCTGAAAGAGGTTTCAGCTTTTCAACAATTCTTTTTTCATTTTTTCCCGGATGACCATTGAAGAAGTCGATAGCTTCATCAATTGTAATCTCGAGCATGTCATAGATATTCTTGCCATGATATCTTACATCAAGAATGTCTCTCTTGAACCGCATCCCTCTACAGTTCTCACAGGTGAGTTCCACATCTGCCATAAATTGCATCTCAACTCTGATAATTCCTTCTCCCTGGCACTCCTCACACCTTCCACCTTCAATATTGAACGAAAAGTGAGAAGGTTTAAAACCATTCTGCACCGAGGCCTGCTGTTCCGAGTATAGTTTTCGTATCTCATCATATGCCTTCAGATAAGTTACAGGATTTGAGCGGCTCGACTTCCCGATGGGATTTTGATCAACAAGTTCAATACCGTTGAGGGTCGAAATGTCTCCTAATATATCTTTAAACTGACCTGGTTTTAAGTTACTCCCGTTGATCCTGTCAGATAAAACTCTGTACAAAATATCTGAAACAAGACTCGACTTTCCTGAACCGCTTACTCCTGTAACTGCTGTTATCGTGTGAAGAGGGAATTTGATATCAATATTCTTCAGGTTATTTTCCCTGGCGCCTTTGATCTCAATATAACTATTCCATTTTCTTCTATTCCGAGGTACAGGGACAATCAGACGTCCGCTAAGATAGCCTGCTGTTAAGGATTTATTCTCTTCCGTTAAGTTAAGGCCACCCTGGTAGACCAATTCACCACCAAGCCTGCCTGCTTCTGGTCCCATATCAATTATCTCATCCGCAGCGCGTATTATTTCTTCCTCGTGTTCAACAACAATTACGGAGTTCCCCATGTCGCGAAGTTCCTTTAATACTTTTATTAAAAGGTTTGTATCGCGCGGATGGAGTCCAATACTGGGTTCATCAAGTATATACATTGAGCCAACAAGGTTACTGCCAAGGGAAGTAGAGAGATTTATTCTTTGCGACTCTCCTCCGGACAAACTTGAAGAAAGCCTGTCGAGTGTAAGATATGGCAAGCCGACTTCAACCAGAAATCTCAGCCTTACATGTATTTCTTTTATAAGCCTTTCTGCAATTTTGGAATCGACTTCATCCAGATGTATATCGGAGAAATACTCTGTTAGTTTTCCAACCGGAATAGATACCAGATCCTGGATCGATTTTCCATTAATCTTTACATAACCGGCTTCTTTCCTGAGTCTCGATCCTTTGCATTCCGGACAGGTGGTTTTCCCACGATAACGGCTTAACATTACCCTGTACTGGATCTTGAATTTTTTCTCTTCGAGATGTTGAAAAAATCGGTTTATACCATAGAAATATTTGTTTCCGGTCCACAGAAGTTGTCGTTGTTCATCCGTGAGCTGATAGATGGGTTTATGAATAGGGAAATCAAATAGCTCTGCGTTAAGGATGAGCCTTTCTTTCCATTTTTTCATTGAATCGCCTTTCCAGCAAACGATGGCATCCTCATAAACGGAGAGATTCTGATTCGGAATAACCAGGTTCTCATCTATTCCGATAATCTTGCTGTATCCTTCACAAACCGGACATGCTCCGAGAGGATTGTTAAAGCTGAAGAGGTATTCTGTAGGTTCTTCAAAAACTATCCCGTCCTCTTCAAATATATTTGAGAAATTCTCTCGTATAATATTCTTTTCATTTAGAATTACGACCTGACAAAATCCCTTTCCGGTCTGGAATGCTGTTTCAGCAGAATCAGCTGCCCTGCTAAGGCTGTCTTCGGAATAGCTTATAACCAGCCTGTCAATAACTATGTTGATTTTTTGTCCCGACTTATAATTCTTCGTCGTTTCCTTCTCATCTATCTTTATCAGATCGCCATTAAGTTCAATCCGGTTATATCCCTGTTTATTCAGAAAGGAGAAATATTCAGATGTTTCGACATTTGCGGGAACCTCCCCCGGAGCTGTTATGATTACTCTTGTCCCTTCAGGAAGGTTTGCAAGGAATTTTACCAGATCGTCAGCGCTGTGTTTCTTAACCTCTTTTCCGGAGACAGGTGAGTACGTTTTGCCTATCCTGGCGAAAAGCAGACGAAGATAATCATAGATTTCTGTTGATGTTCCGACGGTCGACCTCGGGTTTCGTGAATTTACTTTCTGTTCAATAGCAATAGCCGGGGGAATTCCATTAATAAAGTCAACTTCAGGTTTGTTCATTCTTCCGAGAAATTGTCTTGCATATGAGGAGAGACTCTCAACATATCTTCTCTGGCCTTCTGCATAGATAGTGTCGAATGCGAGGGACGATTTGCCCGAACCTGATACACCTGTGATAACGACAAGCTTATTCCTCGGTATGTTAAGACTTACATTTTTGAGATTATGTACCCGTGCCCCTCTTATTTCAATATTCCCCTGCATCTGCGATCCGGTAGTCAATTCGTTAAGATTAAGTTAAGATTTGATTAAGATTACATTAAAGCTCAAAAGTAATACATTCATATCAAAATAAATTGTTTTCTTTGTGTAAGGAATATTAACCACTAAAAGAAAACTGCCTATTCAACATCTCTACTCTGTAAATTAAAAGAGTGAGTTATGAAAAAAACGATTTCCGATTATGACCTGATTCTGAGGTTCATAGGAGGTGAGCAGTTATGCTTTGAACAACTAATCCACAGACATAAGAATAAAATTTTCGCCTATATAAGTCTTTATATTCGCGATCAGGCATTAGCAGAAGATATCTTTCAGGACACCTTACTGAAAGTTATTCAATCGGTTAAGGCCGGCAGGTATTCCGATAATGGAAAGTTTCTTTCATGGGTTATGCGTATTGCTCACAATCTTATAATTGACCATTTCCGGAGAATCAAGCAGATGAATACAATCTCAAACGATAATTATGAGTCTGATCTGTTTAATTCGAAAAGTTTTGCAGAGGATAATGTTGAGGACAATATGATAAAACAACAGATACATAAGGATGTAAGGAACATGATAAGCAGCCTGCCGGATGACCAGAGAGAAGTTGTAATACTTCGTCATTATGCAGGTTTAAGCTTTAAAGAGATCGCTGAAATTACTGATGTTAGTATTAATACTGCGCTTGGACGAATGAGGTACGCTCTTATAAATATGCGGAAATTGATGGAAGAGAAGAAGATAAGCCTGACACTGAATTAGCGATCCTAAACCCCCCATCCCCCCTAAAGGGGGGCTAAGACAAGATTGGCGGTGCTCACTGTAAGATGGGGAGAGGGGGAGAAAAGGTGAGGGGGAGAGTTTTATCACCCCTTCTCCTCTTCACCCTTTCTCCCTTTCTTTTTTTTTAATAGATTATAATAATACTCATCAAGGCTCGTTTTATATTAAATGAAAAACATGCCTATGGGATTAAATTCTACTCCGTTCATTTCATATCGCGAAATAAGTATTAAAGATCTGGATCTTCTGGAAGATGCATGGGGACTAAACTATGAATTTAGTGATGTGATAAAGCTTCTCGATCAGGTAAAGCCGGTCCCGGGAAGACATTTAACAAAAAGCCTGATTGATAAGATCAGAAGGCACGATTAGATGCATTTTAAAAACACAGAAAATAATCTGTGTTTTTTTTGTTGCATATTAATTTAAAATAATATCTTTGTGATATTAAAATAATATCATAAACTATGAAAAAAGAATTTTCTGTAAAACCTGTTTCCGGCTATCTCGCTTTGGCGATAGCAATATTGTTATTTGCCGTGGCAATAGCCGGGTTTGCATCTGAGATAATCTGGCTTGGAGTGCTCTCAACATTGCTTTTTATTTTTACCTGTATTGGATTCACTGTTGTTTTACCCAACGTTTCTTGTGTTCTGGTACTATTTGGTGCATACAAGGGAACTATTAGGGAGAATGGATTTTTCTGGGTTAACCCTTTTTATATTAAACGCACAATATCACTAAGGGCCAGAAACTTTAACAGCGATCCGATTAAAGTAAATGATAAAATCGGTAACCCGATTAAGATTGGTCTGGTACTGGTATGGCGTGTTGCTGAGACTTACAACGCAGTTTTCGATGTGGATGATTATCAGCATTTTGTTCTTGTACAAAGCGACGCTGCCCTCAGAAAGCTTGCCGGTTTATATCCTTACGATAACTTTGAGGATCACGATGCTGTAATTGCTCTCCGGAGCGGTGGTGAGGAAGTTAATCGCGAGCTTGAACGGGAAATCCGCGAAAGACTTGAGATTTGTGGCATCGAGGTTATTGAAGCGAGGATAAACTATATTGCTTATGCTGAAGAGATCGCGAATGCAATGCTTAGGAGACAACAGGCCTCCGCTGTTGTATCTGCAAGATTTAAAATCGTTGAAGGCGCTGTATCTATGGTTCAGATGGCCCTCGAACAGTTGGCTGACAAAAAGATTGTTGAACTGGATGATGAGAGAAAAGCTGCGATGGTAAGCAACCTCATGGTTGTTTTATGCGGTGATAAGGATGCCACTCCGATAGTAAATACAGGCACATTGCATTCATAAAATGAGCGAGAAAAAACCATTTGTTCTCAGGCTCGATCCTGAGAAGCTTAAAGCACTTGAGAAGTGGTCTGCCGATGAGTTCCGCAGCACTAATGGTCAGATTGAATATCTTCTCGATCAGGCTTTAAAGAAAGCTGGCAGATGGAAAAGCAAAGAGGATAAACCAAAAACAAATGAGCAATGAATGAAATTTTAAAATATACATGTCCAAAATGTGGTAACAAACAATATGAGGTCGGCGAAATGTGGACCGTTGGCAGCATCTGGACAAGGATGTTCGAGTATTTTAACAGGAGGTTTACCTACGTATCATGTAGCAGATGTCATTTTACTGAACTCTTTAAGGTTAAGAAGAAAGACATTGGAGAGGTATTCAACATGATTTCTAAGTAGGTTTACTGGTTCAGAAAGTATATGGAATGGCAGGCAGCAACGCCTGCCGTTTCTGTTCTCAACCTGCTTTTTCCAAGATGAACCGGCTTAAAACATGAAGCAACAGCTGCTTTTATCTCCTCGTCAGTAAAATCTCCTTCGGGCCCGATTAGAATTGTAGCATTATCTCCTTTTGAATATACTTCAGTGATGTTGCTTCTTTCAAAAGTGTCTGAACAGCTGGCTATCATAAGGCTGCCAGCTGAATCCATCTTAACAAAATCAGTGAAAAGACATGGTTTGTTCAGAACAGTCCTTGTTGCTTTCAGTGATTGTTTCATTGCCGAGATAATGAGGTTATTAAGCCTTTCCGGTTTTATTCCGGTTTTTTCGGTATTCCTGCATATCAAGGGTGTAATTTCATCAATTCCCAGCTCAACACTTTTTTCAACAAACCACTCAAGCCTGTCTGCATTTTTAAGTGGAGAAATTGCTATATGAAGGCAGTAATCGCGCTTCTCAAAATCTTTTATGAGGCGGGTAATTGAGATAACACATTTTTTTGAATCAGGAATATCTATATTTCCTTCGTAGAGGTTCCCCTTACCGTCAATGAGGCTGACAGGTGTTCCCTTTACCATTCTCAGAACCCTGACGCAGTGTTTGGATTCGTTTTCATCCAGGGTATAAGAATTGCCTGAAATATCAGGTGCATAAAATATCTGCATGGTCTGGTTGTTTAAACAAAAGTAGTGAAATTTGCAAACCTTTGTGTTACTTTGAAAATTTGCCCCCCAACCCCCCTAAAGGGGGGCTAAAAATCAAATGTGGAGAATATTGAACCCCCTTTAGGGGGCAGGGGGCAAAAAAGATTATTATGAAAATTGGGCTTCTTTCTGACACACATGGCTGGATTCATCCTCGTCTTTTCGATCATTTCTCCGGATGTGATGAAATCTGGCACGCAGGAGATATAGGAAATATTGAGACTGCTGATTCTCTAGCGGCTTTTAAACCCTTGAGGGCAGTATACGGTAATATCGATAACTCTGTTGTAAGAAAGGTATATCCTCAGCAACTTAAATTTAAAGCTGAGGAAGTTAAAGTTTGGATTACTCACATCGGAGGTTCCCCCGATCATTACCATGCGAATATAAAGCCTGATATTTATGAAACTCCGCCAGACCTTTTTATTTGTGGACATTCGCATATTGCAAAGGTTATGTACGATAAAAAGGGCGGCTTTTTGTACCTGAACCCCGGAGCCGCGGGATACATAGGATTCCACGTATTTATGACCGCACTGAGATTCAGTATTGACGGCAAAAACATTTATGATATGGAACTTATTGAGTTGGGAGAAAGAGGAAAAGCTGTTATCGGTTAGAAGGCTCATCACCAGGATTATCGCTTGCCATCCTTCGCAAAAAGCGACCAAGGCGATCCTCTGAAGCTATCATATACGTGTATGGCACTCTTACAGAGGACTCAGGATGTTTTCTGTCGCTCAGTTTTATTTTTGAGATAAGTGAGTTATAGTTTATATTTCCAGCCTGGGTCATCATAACTCCTCTGAAATAAGAGAAATAGTACCAGGTTGACTCATCGGCTTTAAGATAGATATCTATCATATCTCCGGTCTTTCTTCTCTGAATTTCAACATAACCGTCAACATATACATTTAATGGTTGCTGGCCTATAAATCCAATACCTATTTTCCCTGTCGACCTAAATGAAGATGTTGAGCTATTCCAGAAGAGGTTTACGTCATTAAGAAGAAGTTTATATGTGAATTCTTTCGGAAGACTTTTAGAGGGACCAAACAGATCCATCTCCTCCTTTATCTGGGTAGCCGCTTCAACCCCCATGAGGTCCTTCATACCTTTGTTATTCAGTTCAGTATTAAGGTTTACCGGTTTTAATGTAGGCATCATTCTGAACTCATCAGCCATCATTTTTAAGGCATCCATTGAGAAGTAGAAGTCGAGGGCGAGGATACCTTCAATATTAACTTTTCCAGAATCGATTGAATGAATTACTTTTCCTGCACTGCTCATTTTAACATGGTCGAGTTTTGCCCCGTAATCAATACTTCCTTCGCTCGACAGAGTACAAAAATTATTATCATAAGTAATCATATTACCGGGCAGACTCTGGTCGGCGAGTTTTTCTAACGATGTTATAATATATTTTCCTTTCGCTTTATCGTAATAGAGATAGCCTTTTGCACTCACCAGGGCAACATCAGCATACGATTTCTGAGGAGACAAAAATGCCGGATAGATATGCATGGAATCGGTGTTGATGTACGACCCGGAAAATACCATATTATCATTAATATCTCTTGGCTTTTCCCCGATAGGAATTAATATATTATTCGGGTCTATAAACGATTTGAATTTAATATTATAGCTTTTTATTGCACTGCAGTTATTTGTAATTCCCGTAGCACCGGTAAAAGACAGATGATCTGATTTGGCAAAAAGGGTAACATCTCCCGCATAGGTAAAAGCCGGGCTAAGCTTGAAGTTCTGGCTTGCAGGGATATAGCCCTTTGCACTTGTAACAAGTGTATCTACTGTCAGTTCAGGAAAATTAATCTGCTGGATTTCTTTATTTTCATCGACATAATCGTAAACGGCACTGCCTGAATATCTCTTCGTAGATTCAATATTGATCTTCCCTGAATGTAAAATGTGTTTGTTGTTCAGAGCAATTACAGCGTTATCCATCTGCTTTATTTTTGCTCCCCGGGTTATAGTTATTTTCCCGCTGTCGGGTTGAATTAAAGCATCAGCGATATGGATATAGTTAATGTCTTCAGCTACAATATACTCCTGATCGAGATGAAATGATCCTTTCCAGGAAGAAAAGGCAACGGTATCGCGCAGATTGTTCGTAGCAAAAAACGTGGGTTTATCGAGGTTTTTAAAATCGAGACGAAGAAGTTTATCAGGAGTAAGTAAAGTGTTATTCGATTTTCCTTTCTGCACCATATTCATAACTCTTGTACCCATATTATATTCGAAATTCGTCATGGTACATATATACTGCAGATCAGGGAATTTTACCATCGATGAATCAGTGTTCAAATTAAACTTCGACAATTTAAGGTCGAAATTGACCTCAGTATTGGCGTTTTCTGCAATGAAGGTGTAACCATTACCAGTAGGTGATTTAAGATCGTATTCAGCTTTTTCGGCTTTGATAGAATTCCCTGTGAAACTGAACAGATCAGATGTGATTTTTGCATCGGTCATATTAATAATTCCCTTGCCATTCAGACCCGATGGTACAAGTTTGAGCGCCCCATCAAAAATAGTTCCGTTTTCGAACATGTTAAAGCTCTTTCCTGCTGCATTTGTTGCCAGCCATTCATCTTTTGGAGTAAGCCATCTTATGGCGACATCTTCGCTTTTCAGAACCGGGAAAGCACCCGATTCATCTTTTTCGAGATTAAAGAATGTAGCCTGAGTGATCATTGAGTCGGGGAAAAAACTGAAGGTCTCCGACTTTGCCGATGCTGTTAAATGTTTTAATGTACCACTGCCGATTAGTCCTTTATTACTCATGGTCAAAGCATCGAAAAGTCTTCCTTTGGAACCATATACTTCAATACCTTCTTTTGGAATGACCATATTAAATCCGAGAGAGTTATTTTCCTGAATAGTAAGTGTTTGCCGCATCGGCTTCAGAATACTTCCACCTATAAATTCTCCTGCAAGATTCATGTCTGTGTAGGAATAATGATTTATATTTTCGTAAGTGAATGGATCAACCTTAAAATAAAAATCTGCCTGTTTATAGATGCCTTCCAGACCAGGAATCCTGTCATAGAATATATAGGAGAAGGTCAGGGCATTGATTATGGGATACTGTTTAAGATTTTTTAGTCCTGATTTGTTTTTAGGATCATTTATAAATAGTTCAGCTGTACCTAATTCTATAAGATTGTCAATCTTTTTAATTATTGGATTACCGTACATATCATTCTTGTCTGTTTCAACTGCAATTCTTATAGAATCGATCTTTTGCAGACGTATCTTAAAAGTGTCGTAGTTGAAAGCAAAATTATGGCCAAATACTGTAAAAAGTCCTGCCTCAACAACACCATCAAACTGAAGATTTCTGTTTTTACCTATTACAAGTTGACGTTTATACGGATAAATTGCGACTCGCTGCGAATCGCTCATTAGTACGCTCGAAACACCATTTACACTCAATCTGTAATTATGAAGATCGAGTATTGCATTATCGGTTGGAGCATTAGTTTCGCTTGTTATCTTTAAATTATCATAATCTTTCTTTCTGGCATAGGAATCAAGGAAATCTTTGGTTTTTTGCTTGATTGTAACTTCATTATTAATTCTGTCGTAAAACAGAAATCCCTTATTAGCCATGTCTATACATAACCCGGTAACCGATTCATCAGATTTGTTAAGCCATTTTGCAAATTCAGTAACCGGAAATGTTTCAGAATAATAATATTCGGCAAATTTAATGAGACGATTAAGCGGATGGTAATCATCCATTCCCATTAGCTGCATGAAATAGTTTGAATTGAAGAAAGAGGATGATTCAAATTGTGCCAGACCTATTGCAGAACCTCTCGATCGGGTCAGAATAATCTTTGACTCGTTCATATTCCATGTAAGATACTCGAAATACATATCAAGTTTGTGGAATGGATCGAAATATGGACTTTTCGAGATTGGGTTGCTGGTACGGAAAAGGTTTACCTGCCTGGTTGCTGATAGATATGAAAACCCGAGGTTTGAATGGTAGATTGAATCTTTATCAAGGTAAAGTGAGATTGATGTTTCCTGACTTACAAGACCCGTTTTTGAGAACTGAAAATCGCTTGCCCTTATCTGAAGGTACAGCGTGTCATTCCTGTATAAGTTTATTTTTGCAAGTGAAGCTTTGCCACCTGTTCCTTTTACGGTTGCGCCGTCGAAAACCAATCCTCCTTCATAATCTACCCCTTCATATATATTTTTTAACCGGAACTCCTTTTTATAGGTTTCAAAATGGGGGAAATTAGCGCGGTCCTTGTTGGAGATGCTTGCAACCTGATCTGTAAGGACTCCGTAAACAGGTTCTTTAAAGTAGATATTATGACTTAATCTGGCCGAATCGATTGTGAAATTATTTTTTGTGGTATTGACGGAGTAGTTAAAAATTTCAGCAAAGACATCTTTGGAAGGGTAGCCTGCTTTTTCCCACGTAATTGTTCCCTTTGTTCCCTTAAATTGTTGAATATCGGGATAGTAGATTCCGGATACATTATAGAGTTCAGTGCTGTCTTTTTGAGAATAACAGGTAAGAGTGGCATTTGTAACCGACACATAGAAAACAGTGTCGTGGAGGAATTTAAGATTACTGTTTTTTACTTTCCATTTAACACTGCCTGATTCATTCAGGACATTATCTTTTACCATCGTGCCGGTATTTCTTATATATCGGTCGATTACATCATTTGTAAAACGAGGACTAAATGCAATCTCTCCCAGTCCCATAAGCCAGTTGTTGAAATATTCCGCACTGTACTTATATCTGATAAAATTGTTTATCGTTGTCAGAAAATTATTAAAGTGGGGGACAGGCCTAATTAATCTGGACGAGAGCTGGCTTGATATATCAATAATCCTCACCATGTTTTCTTTACTGAATGAAGCGCTGTCCCATCTGGCAAGAAAGGAATTCAGATTACCTGTCTGCTCGGGATTCAGGTTCGATCCCATGAATGCTGTAAGTTCCGTTTTGAATTTCTCAGGATCTCCGGAAAATGCTGATCTTGACTGTGATAACAGAATACAGGGTGTTATCAGTGAAAGGAACAGAGAAATTATTACCAGCTTCTTTATCATGCAGTTAAATTACATTACCAATGTCATTTGCAACCCTTATTTCAACCCCCTAAATCCCCCATATGGGGGACTTAGGCCTGAAATAAGTAGTTTCTTAGCCCCCCTTCGGGGGGGATGGGGGGTCAAAAAGCCTCAACTATTCCCGCGAAATCTTCTTTTTTCAGAGCAGCGCCACCAATAAGACCACCATCAACATCTGGTTTGGAGAATATCTCTTTTGCGTTTGTGGGTTTACAACTTCCGCCGTAAAGGATTGGTAATTTCTTTGCGCAATTGTTTCCATATTTCTCTTTCACTTCATCGCGGATATATTTATGCATTTCCTGTGCCTGATCCGCACTGGCTGTCAACCCGGTACCGATTGCCCATACAGGTTCATAGGCTATTATAATCTTATCCATTTGTTCCTCTGTCAGATTGAACAAGCCTTCTTCCAGTTGTCTTTTCACAATGCGAAAATGAATTCCTGCTTCTCTCTCGCCCAATACTTCACCACAGCAGAAGATTACCTTAAGTCCGCTATTAATAGCGAGTATAGTTTTTTTGTTAATAATTCTGTCGTCTTCATGATAGTAACTTCTTCTTTCGGAATGGCCAAGAATGACGTATTCAGCTCCGGTGCTTCTCACCATCCATGCCGACACTTCACCGGTATAAGCTCCGGAAGCCTCTGCTGCACAATTCTGAGCTCCAAGAGCTACTTTCCCATGTTTTAAAATTTCGTATGCGCCTGCAAGATGAATAAATGGAGTGCATAAAATTACTGATGCCGCACTGGTTGGATTTTCCCTGAAGTATTTATCAATAGAACCCGCAAACTTCAGCCCTTCAGCCAGATCCATATTCATTTTCCAGTTACCTGCGACAATTTTCTTTCTCATATAAATTAATGTTTAATAAAGTAATAATATTTAAAGTTACAAAAAATCTGTTTCTC
Organism: uncultured Bacteroidales bacterium; assembly: GCA_963809855.1. GTDB lineage: Bacteria > Bacteroidota > Bacteroidia > Bacteroidales > VadinHA17 > LD21. Next base: position 599,328 of record CAWELF010000001.1, read on the forward strand.
CCGGTGTTAAATCAATTGAGAGTATCTTATTCACGGCGAAATTACCTGTTTTCTGCAAATAGTTTATCGAACCAGGCTGTTCCGGGAAGGCCTGCCCATGACCACTTGCCGACAATTGTACCATCCTTTAACAATATGTAACCCGGATTTGCTCTTACCATCGTTTTTAGTGTGGTTTCATCGGTACTATAAAATCCAGGACCCTTTCGGTAACCCTTCATTTCACCCAAACCGGATGAAGTTAAAATATAGAAATCAATCCCCTTACCGACACAATATCTTCCAAAATCAAATCCTTTTTCAAGATGTTTACTTTCAGCTTCCGACAGTTTTTTTGAGACCATTAAAACAGTATATCCGGGCTTCATTAATACTTTCTGCGTAATATCCTCGCCAAGAAGAGAGGTGATACTGAAGTCGTGTATTGGTGGTTCCATGCCTTTTTTTACAAGTACTGATCTCTGCTCAACAAACTTCCATGTGGTATCGTTGGCAGGATAGTCGCTAAGGGTGAATTCCTTTTTTACACCATCTCTTTCGTATATAAATGTTGTATTGTATTTATCTACCTCAGCTCCTTCGGGGAGTACCATGCTGTCAGCGATTTTTACTCCGGTTTTATATGGTAAGAAATCTATTACCGGGAGGTATCTGAGGTTATAAAGTGAAAAAAGTACAAAAAGGATGATGGCTGCGCAAATCACCAGCCATTCCCGTACTGAAGAAAACAAATTAACAATATTTTTTCGGTTGGTAAGAAGCACAATTATCATTCCCAGTAATACTATGTTCTTACCAAACGTCTGCCAGTTGGTAAGATGTACTGCATCGCCAAAACAACCGCAATCAGTTACGGGGTTTGTTAATGCCAGAATGAATGTGATTGGAGTGAAAATCAGCATAAGTATCAATACACCCAGGATCCCTGTTTTTTGTTTTAAACCGGTCAGGACAGAAAATCCTGCTATGAACTCAGCTGTGCAAAGTAAAATAGCGAGTGGAAGGCTAAGGAAATTCAGGAAACCAAGATTGAATGCAATAAAATAGTCGTGAAACTTATACGCTGAGCCCAGAGGATCAATAGCTTTTACAACTCCTGAAAAAATAAAAGTCAGGCCAACAATTATCCTGAATATTGTCTTTAAGATCTTCATATCAGATCAGTTTTCTGTTGGTGAGAATTTTCAGAATTAGCTCAAAAATATCATCGGGAGGTAGCATCTTTCCGCTTGGATCGCTGCAATCAACAACAGCAAGCCTCTTATCTGAAATTGCAACCTTTAGGTAGAGATCCCGCACTTTTTTCTGAAAACTAAGGCTCTCTTCATGAATATCCTTCGTCCCGTTAAGATACAGACGGTCGTTTCCCGACCTTGAGTTAAGCAGTTTCTTCTCCGTAAAAGCAAAGGGTACATCAAGAAAAATATTCAAATCGGGACGGGGAATAGCGAAATGTTCAAACTCCAGCGACATTATCCATCTCATTAACTTATCCTGTTCAGAGCTGCCGGAGAGTTTTGCACACTGATAGGCTATGTTAGAATAAGTATATCTATCGAGCAAAACTATTTTCTTTTCATTCAGCCATTTAGATATTAAATTTGAAGCATCCTTTCTGTCACCGGCATAAATCATCGCTACAATATAGGGATCCACTTCATTAAGTGAGCCAAATTCACCTCTCAGAAACCTGGCAATAAGTTCACCGAAAAATGGAGTATCAGTTCTTGGAAAGTGAAGATATTCAGAGCTATATCCCTTTTTAGAAAAGTAAGCTTTTAACAGTTTGATCTGTGTGGATTTTCCAGCTCCGTCAACACCTTCAATGACAAAAAGTTTCATTCGTAACAATATTTCTTTCCCTACAAATGTAATAAGCCCGGGGCAAAGATGGAAATGAAAATCTTCTTAAATTATGCTGAATGTTGATTAGTACCTGTGAATCATTTAGACAGAAGACGGAAGACCGAAGACTGGTTGCTAGGTGCTGGTTGCTTGGTGCCCAGTACCCAATACCCAGTACCCAGTACCTACTTCATACTACATCCCGTTTTAAACTTGAAAGCCAATTAATTTCACTAATTTCGGCTCATAAATAGTATGATTTTGTTAGAAAAGCCAAGATACATTAATGCAGGGGGTAGACTGCTTGACCTGGAAATACCAAAGGTAATGGGTATTATAAATATTACTCCGGATTCCTTTTATAAAGGTAGTCGCTATAGTACAGATAATGAAATACTTACAGTTGCTACAAGAATGATCGAAGAAGGGGCCGATATTCTTGATGTTGGAGGTTATTCATCCCGCCCCGGTGCAAAGAATATTTCACAAAAAGAGGAGGCAGGAAGGGTCCTTAGAGCACTAAAAATTATCAACAGGGAAATACCGGAAGCGATTCTCTCAGTCGATACATTCAATGCTGATACCGCAAGTGAAGCAGTACTGGAGTGTGGAGCTCATATAATTAATGATATATCGGGTGGAGAGCTGGATCCGAAGATGTTCTCCGTAATAGAGAATTTGAATGTGCCCTACGTTCTTATGCACATGAAAGGCGAACCTGCCAGCATGCAGAATAATCCTGTGTACGATGATATAGTTGCAGATATTCTGAAATGGTTTGGCGACAGGATATACAGGCTTAAGTCTTCCGGTGTTAAAGACATCATACTTGATCCGGGATTTGGTTTCGGAAAGACAATTGATCACAACTTCGAATTGCTACACCGACTTGGAGATTTTGCCATTGCAGGGTTACCTCTGCTGGTTGGTGTCTCTCGAAAATCGATGATATGGAAAACTCTTAACATATCGGTTGATGAAGCCCTTAACGGAACTACTGCTTTAAATTCTATCGCCCTGAACAATGGGGCAGACATCCTAAGGGTTCATGATGTGAAGGAAGCAGTTCAGACTGTCAGGCTGATTAAGAAAGTAAACGCAGGCAGGAGGTAGGTAGTAGGAAGTAGGTAGTAGGTAGTAGGAAGTAGGAAGTAGGAAGTAGGAAGTAGGAAGTATCTCATTAGCCCTGAGCCTTTTGCCCTGAGCCTTGAGCCTTTTGCCGTGAGCCTTGCGCCGAATTAGTTACATATTGAAAATCTTTCTCTATTTTTACCCTTGTAATTAAAAAATATATGCCATTTCATATTTCTATTCCTGATGTAATTGATATTCTTCTTGTTGCTGTGGTCCTTTTCCAGTTTTATAAACTTATTAGAGGAACTGCAGCATTCAGTATATTCATTGTAATATTTTTCATTTACCTGCTATGGATTATTGTGAAAGCCCTTAACATGGAGATGACCAGTGCACTACTCGGACAGGTTATCGGAGTAGGGGTAATTGCTTTGATTATTGTGTTTCAACAAGAGGTAAGGAGGTTCCTTCTGGTTATTGGCAACAGGTATATTTCAGGTACAAGGTCTTCTTTGGGGCGATTTTTCTCATCCGCCAAAGATGAACAGGTTAGTATGAAAGATGCCGAAGAGATTGTAAGAGCTTGTGAATCAATGGCTTCTAATAAGACCGGGGCGCTGATCGTTATTGGCAGAAGAAGTAGCCTCGATATATATTCCGAAGGAGGTGAAATTCTCAAGGCGCAAATCAGTGCAGAATTGCTTGAAACTATTTTTTTTAAAAATACTCCATTGCACGATGGGGCAGTACTGATCGAGGGAGGACATATTTATGCAGCGCGATGTCCTTTGCCAATAACAGAACAGATGACTTTGCCTACCCGATTTGGCATGAGGCACCGGGCAGCTGTTGGAATGTCAGAGCATACCGATGCTCTTATTGTTGTTGTCTCAGAGGAATCTGGTTTTATAACTGTTGTAGACTCAGGAGAGATACGCGAAAACATTCATCCTAATGAGCTAAGGAATATCCTGCTCATGGAAAAGATTTGGTAAACGACCAGCACCCAGCACCCAGCAACATCTCTAGTTTATCTTGTAAAGTGTAAGTGACTCAGCATCCTTAATATATATCAGGTTTCCTGAGATTATCGGAAATGCATAAATCGGTGTTTCAGATACTTTATACTTCGCCACCTCGGTATATGCTGATGATTCAGGTTTAAGGACAAGAAGGGTTTGTGTACTTGGTAATCCGATAATTACTGAACCGCAATCAACAATAGTTGCAAAGTCGCTGTTTACTGCGTTGTCTATCCAGGCGGTTTTTCCGGTTGAAGCATTCAGGCAATAGATCCTTTTCTGATCTGTAAAACCATATAGAAACCCATCTTTAAGGATAGGAGTATTCCATTTTGCGCCAACTTCAGTATTGCTCCAGAGCTCTTTAGGTGTATACCCGGTACCTGATTTTTCTACTTTAATTGCTTTTGTACCGGTACCCTGACCGGAGTAATATATAGTCTGGCCATCAATGTACGGGCTGACACTATTATAAAAACGTTGTTGAACAGGTGTGGCAATCTGCCAGATAAGCTTCCCGTCGGCCATGTTTAAAGCCATCAGGTTTTTCTCACTTTGTACAACAAGTTGTTTTTTACCATCAATAGTCATTACTGAGGGAGAAGCATATGCAGGACCGTCACCAGCCCATTTCCATTTTTCATTACCTGTATTCAGATCAAGAGCAAGAACTTCACCATTATCTTTTGTCCCTACATGAACAATGCAAAGATTATCAACAATAAGAGGAGACATACCTGTAAAAAACTGAGGTACCACATTAGCAGGGTTTTCTCTTTTCCAGAGAACTTTGCCCGTATTTGCATCCAGACATGTGAGTATAGCTGAAGCGCCGAATGTAACAACTTTCCCGTTAGCGACTGCTGGTGTACTTCTTGGTCCGGGGTGAGAACCGGCAGGACCTGTAACTGCAACTGAAGGATATTGGCTTTTCCATAATTCTTTACCGGAAGCAGCATCCAGACAAAGAACGACTTCATTATCACCCTGCCTTGTATTGAGATATATTTTACTTCCTGAAAGGGCAGGTGTGGCATCACCGAAACCTACCGTAACTTTCCATTCCTGTTTAAGTTCGGTTGGCCATGTTGCCGGAGCCTTGAAGCCGGTCACTTTTGCATCACGCCCGATACCCCTGAATTGTGGCCAGTCCTGAGAATACGAGTTTGTTGAAAGGAAACCTGCCAGTATAACAAATGCAATGATTGTCCTGCCTGCTCTTTTCATAGTTATTGGTTTTAATTAGTAAAATGTGATTTATGTAAATTTAATTTTTAATACGATAATTTCCAAAAAAAAGCGCTATGGTGCCCTTCTCATTATAAACTTTGAGGGTTAAATGATTTTATCTTGCAATAATTATTATTTTTATCGCCGATTACAAAGTCTAAATATTATTGAATTATGAAAAACTTATTCTTAAAGGTTATGGTATTAGCAAGTTTCCTCAGTTTTATCGGATGTAAAAGTTCATCATATTCTGAAAAATGGAGCAGTGCAAAAATTGATAAATGGTTTGAAAAAGGTGAGTGGCTGAATGGCTGGAAAGTTTTACCCGATAACTCAATAGACAGGAAAGCATTTGCAGCATCCTATTTTAAGAATAAAGATAGATGGGATAAAGCTTTTACCTTCTTGAAAAACAATGATTTATCCAAGCTTCCTGTAAAGAGGGCGGATATTGATGGTGATAATGTGTATGCACTTGTTCAGGATTATCTTTCGAAAAATGAAGAGGCAGCTAATTTTGAGGCTCATCGTAAATATGCTGATATACAATATGTTATCAATGGCGTTGAAATGATGGAAATAACTCCGTTATCAATGAAGAAAGCGGAAGTCACACCTTATAATGCTTCTTCTGACATTGAATACATGACTGTTACCCAAAAAACTTCCATCAAAGCTACACCTGAAAGGTTTTTTATCTTCCTCCCATCCGATTCTCACAGACCAGGAATGAAAGCCGGTGAAAACTCACGAGTAAGAAAAATTGTTATAAAGGTAAAACTGGACTAAGAAAGAGGTACTAGTTGCTAGGTGCTTGGTACTTGGTTCTAGGTATCGCAGTAACCCAGTGCCCAGCACCCAGTACCCAGCACCAATTGAACATTCCATTCATTTTACGGTTACTTCTATGAATTGAAGTACGCATGACTACATTATATGATCTCAACGAAGGAGAAGAGGGGATAATTCTAAAGATAAAGGGAAGAGGTCAGTTTCGGCAGCGTCTGTCGGAAATGGGTTTTGTTGTTGGAAAGAAAGTTACTGTAATCAAAAAGGCTCCTCTGAGGGATCCTGTTGAATATAAGGTAATGGGTTCGCATGTTTCATTAAGGAACAGTGAGGCTCAACTTATTGAAATTGACACAAATAACCAATCAGGCGAGATCACTTCTTCGAATGGAATTTTGTTCAGCGAGTTTGAATCTGATTCCTGGCTGGAAAAAACACGGAATATTCAGGTAGCGCTAGTTGGAAATCCTAATTCAGGAAAAACAACCCTGTTTAACTATGCATCCGGTTCACGGGAGAAGGTAGCTAATTATGCTGGAGTTACTGTAGATTCTAAGGAGGCTTCTTATAGACAATCGGGATATGTTTTCTCAATAGTCGATTTGCCCGGTACCTACTCTTTGAAAAGCTATTCTCCCGAGGAGATTTATCTTAGAAATTTCATCTTTGATAATAAGCCGGATATTATTGTAAATATTCTCGATGCCTCTAATATTGAGCGGAATCTATATCTGACAACCCAGTTAATAGATATGGGTGTTCAGGTCGTTATTGCATTAAACATGTATGATGAGCTTGAGAAAAAGGGAGATATTCTGGATTATAACTCACTTGGTAAACTTTTAGGAGTACCGGTAATTCCAACGGTAAGTTCTAAAGGAAAGGGGGTTAAGGAACTTTTTGACAAGATAATTGAAGTCTATGAAAGCAGGGAACCAGGTGTAAGACATATTCATATTAACTACGGAACAGAAATCGAAAACTCGATATGCTCCATACAATCAAAAATCAAAATTGAAGAGAACAGGGCATTTACCAATATTATTTCGGCAAGATATCTGGCTATTGAGTTGCTCGAGAATGACAAGGAGTTTTCAGAAAGCATAAAAAGATGCGTAAACTCCCATGAAATAATCGAAACAGCCAGGAGAGAGTATCTGAAACTTGAAAAGTATTATGCAGATCCTGTCGAAACTGTAATAACCGATCTTCGCTACGGATTTATTTCAGGTGCACTCAAAGAGACAATGAAGCCTAACAAAGTTGAAAAGCTTCAGAAGACTAAGATCATTGATAACTATCTGACAAATAAATATCTGGGGATACCCATATTTGTTTTTTTCATGTGGATCACATTCTACACAACTTTTAAACTTGGTGGATATCCTAAACACTGGATGGAGCTTGGTACCGGAATGCTTTCAGAATTTACGACAAAGATTCTGCCGGCTGGAATAATACGCGACTTTCTTGTTGAAGGTATAATCGGAGGAGTAGGGGGTGTAATTGTATTTCTTCCAAATATCGTCATACTGTTTTTGTTTATCTCTTTTATGGAAGATACAGGATATATGGCAAGGGCAGTTTTCATAATGGATAAGGTTATGCATAAAATCGGGCTTCACGGAAAATCATTCATTCCTCTCTTTATGGGATTTGGATGCAATGTCCCGGCAATTATGGCAACTCGCATAATTGAGAGTCGAAGAGACCGGCTTATAACCATGCTCATAACTCCATTTATGTCGTGCAGTGCAAGGTTACCCGTTTACATACTTTTTATCAGTGCGTTTTTTGCCAGCAATCAGGGTACGGTCTTATTTCTGCTGTATTTGCTCGGAGTGATTTTTGCAGTTTTATCTGCACTTTTGCTTAAGCGGGTCTTTTTCAAATCTGAGGAAATCCCATTCGTTATGGAGCTTCCTCCATACAGAGTTCCTACCGCCAGGAGTATCCTCAAACATGTGTGGTTTAAGACCGGATTCTATCTCAGAAAGATAGGTGGGGTCATTCTTCTGGCTTCAATAGTAGTGTGGATATTAAGTAATTTCCCAAGAACAGTAAGCTTTTCGAGGGATTATCCTGCAGAGGTAAAGAAAGTAGAAGCTGCCCAGATACCGTATAATGTGAAATCGGAATCGATAAATAAGTTGAAACTTGAGCAGAAAGGGGAGTTGCAGGAAAAATCTTATATTGGAATAATTGGGAAATTCATAGAGCCCGCCATGATACCTCTGGGTTTTGACTGGAGACTTGGAGTAAGTATTCTTTCGGGATTAGCTGCCAAAGAGGTTGTGGTCAGTACTATGGGTGTAATATTTCAGACAGACACCCATCTTGGTAAAACCACCCTTGTTGAAAAAATTCAGAATCAGGAGAATCCTTCAGGCAAAAAAGTTTTTACACCTCTGATTGCCTTTTCCTTTATGCTGTTTATACTTACATATTTCCCCTGTATCGGAGTTGTTGCAGCGATAAAAAGAGAGTCGGGTAGCTGGAAATGGGCCGCATTTACCGTTTTTTATACAACAGGGATAGCATGGATGTTATCGTTTACTGTTTATCAGATAGGTAGTTTGTTTATATCATAATGCTGTCTGATAGCGAATTGCAGGTGCTTCCATGCAGATTCAGGCAACTCGTATCTGTTTCTAATGTAAAAATGTTGCATCTCCCACTTTGGTAAAATAGCTTCCATCGGCAAATTGTCCGGTTACTTTCCATGTATAGACTCCCTGCAGCGCACGATTTCCATCTCCATAATATCCATCCCACCCTTTTTGTATATCCGTACTTACATAGATCAACACTCCCCATCGATTGAATATTTGTAGCTTATAGATTATGACATTCTTGAAAACTGGTCTGAATATAGTATTATCCATCAGATTCTCAGTCCAGTATCCTCCGTTTGGACCCGTGCCGTTCCATCTGAAGGCATTCGGAAATCTTATATCACCGGTTTTAAAATCAACTTTTACCGGTGTATCATATTTCATTGAATCAACACAGCCATTAACAGAAGTAACTCTTAATGTGACAAAGTAATTTCCTGCCAATTCATATTTATGCCAGGGATATTGCTCCGCAGAGGACTCTCCATCTCCAAAATCCCAGTGGTAGAGAAACGCGTAATATGAAAAATCATTAAAAATTACTACCTGAGAATTATTTATCACATCAACCGGATATATATTAAAGAGTGCTGTCGGATTTTGATAAACTGTGATTAATCCATTGTGAATGGATTGTCCGGTTAAGTTAGTAACGGTTAGTTTCACAATATAGTTGCCGGGAATATAATATACATGTGACGGTTTTGCTTCACTGGAATATGACTTGTCGCCAAAGTCCCATAAATATGATTCCCCGTTTTTACTTAAATTTCTGAATTGCACAAAAAGTGGAGTACAGCCGGTACTATCAGGTTCGAAATCAGCAACCGGAGCCATTGGCATAATTACTCTGATGTGAATGGTATCAATTCCGGAGCAGCCATACCTGTCCTTAGGTGTCTGATAAGTAATTGTATGCTCACCAACTCCGGCGGTAGCCGGATTAAAGGTGTTAAGCGTTAATCCATCGCCCGACCAGGTGCCACCAGGAGGAGAAGCAGTCAGATTTACCGGCGGCTCATTGATCAGGAGGGCTGATACAGGAATAATTGTTGTAGTGGGTTCCGGTAAAACAGTAATAGTGATCTGGTCATTATCTTCGCAGCCATTAGGGTCAGTAATGTGATATTTTATAATGTGATTACCAAGTCCGGCCTGTGCCGGTTCAAAGTTATCGCCGACCACACCATCGCCCGACCAGATACCTCCCGGATCGTGAGCGGTTAAAGTCACCGGACTACTGTTGATACATAATGTGTCGACAGGCTTAATTGTTGCGTCAGGATCAGGCACAATAAGAATTATAGCAGTAGTAGTAACGGGTGGATGATCACCATTAACCGGATCTGATGGAAGTCCTGGTATATCCGGATCATCATAGGGATTACAGTAGTTCCAGTTGCGCAGTGTAACCTGAAAATATTGCCCGATTAGTTTATCTCCGACTACATTAATTATATCAGAATAGATGCCGGAACCTGTAACAGGTCCGGGCAAAACGATAATTGGCATTTTAACAGGGAAAGTTGATGTTAATCCGTTAATAGTTACAGGGGTGCCAGTCATTGTAATGTCAGTTCCATATATCCATTGAATCCACCGGGTGTACAAATTTGGTACGTCATTTTCGTTTGGAGGAACACAATTGAATTGAGTCAGATCCTGGAACCTGACATTGCCACTCTTCCCCAGACAAAGTGGATAAATGGTTGGGGAAATATGCATGTGTCCGCCGTTATGATCGTCATTATCCCAAACCGTAACAATCTGTTCCTGAGTTGATGAAGAGCAGGCAACTCCATTAACTACCAATGTGGCTTTTGGTCTGTAATTGCATTTGTCGCCGGTAGATACGTAGGTGTGAACTGAACTGGCCTGAAACTTGCCCGTACCTGTAGATGATGCCTGGATTAATTGGTTATTCCCATCATCCCAGTTATATTGAATCTGAACAACTGTACCAGCATTGTTTACTCCGGTATAATTCACCTGCCAGTTTACTGATAACGGAGAACAAAGCTTATCCGGGATAATACTGTTTGCTTTGGACAGGATGTTACAGTCCTGTCCGTTAAGATTTATTGAAATGAAAACTACTACCACAGAAATTAAGAAGTTCTTCATTTTCTCATTCAATTATTACTTAGAATGCAATCAAAGAGGAACTGACCTCTCACTTCAGGTTTTAGTACACGTAAAAAACTTATATCAAAGATCTTTACTGTCCGTTACTACGTACTCTTAAATAGATTGTAACAAATGGAACAATTGAAGGATTTCATATCCATTGCTTTCACATCAATCTATTAAACGTAGCTTCATAGATTAATGTTGCGTTTTGGTGATACTTCCTGATATTAAACTACAGAGTTATTGATTCTCATTATGTTTGGAGAATGATTTGAAATTGCCCGTGATTTATAATAACAATGACGGGCTTCTGCAGAATAATTTGAAGCTCGTGATGATGGGTTTTTCCCGGCACATTTTGGATTGTTGTGGCGGAGGTAGCTGACAGTTACTGCTAACCCTGGTCCTATTAGCGGATCACCATATTTAAAAGGTATTTATACAGCAACAGTAACCGCAAACAGAGGGATAAAATGATGCAATCGTTTTGATTCGTTTACGATTATGTGATACCGCGTTCAAAGATAGTTACTGAGCTATCTTTCCTTCTTCCATCAATACTTTGTAAGAATAGCCATATCCAAAATCTTTATCGAGTGCTATCTTACCCTGGAAAGTTACTATCTGTCCCAGTGTAACCTCCTGGTCAGTTGTTATTGTAAGATCAAATGTTCCCTGAAATTCTGAACCATCCTGAATATGTATCCAGTTTTTTCCCATTATCTGCGGGTTAAACTTAGTAACACTTCCTTTTACTTTTATTACTTTCCCGGAAACATTCTGTTTGGTTTCTATAAGTTTAGCAATTGAAAGACACCCATCACAGGGCTCAACTACAACATTAACTTTTTCAGTTGTTATCTGACCCATATGAGGAGTTGCACTTTCAGCACCTGGATTCTGAACCTGAGCCGGAGCCTGTGAGCTAAAAGTATCTTTAACAAGGGGGCCCGATTTGGGTCCTTTACATGCAGAAAAGGCAAATACTGCAGCTAATAAGATAATGGACTTCTTCATGAGAATTCTTTTTATTTGACTGCAAAAATAATCAAATTATTGATAAATGCCGGAACTGAAACCTCGTATAAATCATAAATCCCCTGTACGAAAAGATGCAGGGGATTTATGATTATAAGTTGAAGTCCTGATTAAATCTTTTTAGCTGCAGGATTTGGATGAGCTATCTTGGCAACATAGGTGTCGAAATTAAATTCCTTAAAGAATGGATTGTCTTTATTATGACATTTAATACAAACCTCTTTTGTAGGAAGAATCAGTCCGTTGGCTATAGCTTGTTTTACATTTTTCATTAATACCGGAGATTTGTACAGACTTCCGGGGCCATGGCATGCCTCACATGAAACACCTTCTTCGGCAAGGATCCCTGCACGCAGACTAGCACCTGCTTTATCGTAAGTAGAATGACAGGCAAGGCACTTTGGATCTTTTGCGGGATTAGCAATACCATTCTTTTTGGCATAGTCGAGCGAAGCCTGACTGGAAAGAGTTTTAAGAGCTTTCGAATGTGGATCCTTCAGCCATTTATTGTACTGTTCTCCAGTTGCAGGTTTGTTATGGCAGGCTTTACATTTATCAGCACCAATATATTTAGCAGTTTGTGCTGATGCCAGATTTAATAGAAAAAATGAGAGGCAGACGAGTAATAAATTTCTTTTTATCAGCATGACGAATAGATTTAAGTTTGAGGGTATAAAATTACTAAATAATTAAATTATTTTAACATTAACTTGTAATAAATTAATCAAAAATAAAAATCAATTCTACCCTGGAGAGCTATACCTGCTAAATATCACTTGGAATAACATCTTTTATTTTTGTTATCAGCAGGAACCTTGGCTTAAATCCAACGGTTTATCTCATTATTTCTTCATATACTCAAATTTTACTACTTTTGAGCCCTCTTGTAAAAAGATAAAATTTGTCCTCCAAAACATAATTATGGATTTAAAAAGTGAAATAAAAAAACGTAGGACATTTGCGATAATAAGTCACCCCGACGCAGGCAAGACTACACTTACAGAAAAGCTCCTGTTGTTTGGCGGGGCCATTCAGACCGCTGGGGCAGTCAGGAGCAACAAAATCAGAAAGACTACTACTTCCGATTTTATGGAGATTGAAAAACAAAGGGGTATATCTGTCTCTACCTCTGTTATGGCTTTCGATTTCAATAATATAAGGGTAAATATTCTTGATACTCCCGGACATAAGGATTTTGCTGAAGATACGTACCGGACACTTTCGGCAGTCGATAGCGTGATCCTTGTTGTTGATAGTGTGAAAGGAGTAGAGGAACAAACCCGCAAACTTATGGAAGTGTGCAGGATGCGTCATACCCCGGTAATGATCTTTATAAATAAGATGGACAGGGAGGGTATTAATCCTTTTGATATTCTGGATGAACTTGAAAAAGAACTTAAGATAGCTGTTTGTCCCTATACCTGGCCAATCGGAAATGGGAAACACTTCAAGGGTGTTTATAATCTCCATAAAGAAGAGGTTCAGATCTATGCGCCTGAGAAGAGCACTGTTTCAGAAAGTCTTATAAGCACTAAGGATATTAAAGATCCCCGGTTAAGAGATTATGTTGGTATTGAAAGCATAAATAAGTTATGGGAAGATATTGATTTCGTGCATAGTATGTTCGAATCATTCAATATGCCACTTTATCGGGAGGGTTATCTGGCACCGCTTTTCTTTGGAAGCGCGTTAAATAACTTCGGAGTTCTGGAGTTGCTGGAAACATTTCTTGAGATAGCACCTTGTCCGGGAAGTATTCAGACAACCGAGCGTATTGTTGAACCTGACGAAGATAAACTAACAGGTTTTGTATTTAAGATTCATGCTAACCTTGATCCAAACCATCGTGACAGGATCGCTTTTATGCGGATCTGCTCCGGTCGCTTTGAGAGGAATAAGTTTTATTTTCATACAAGGCTTGAAAAGAAATTGAGGTTTTCATCTCCAACCAGCTTTATGGCCAATGCTAAAAGTATTGTTGATGAAGCCTTCCCGGGTGATGTGGTAGGTTTATATGACAGTGGAAATTTTAAAATAGGGGATGCGCTCACTGAAGGCGAAATGCTGCATTTTAAAGGTGTCCCGAGTTTCTCACCTGAAATCCTGAGAGAAGTTGTAAACCGCGATCCGTTAAAAACCAAGCAACTCGATAAGGGTGTATGGCAAATGACCGATGAAGGCGTAGCCCAGCTCTTTCTTCAACAACCCGGTAACAAAAAAATTATTGGTACGGTTGGTGAACTTCAGTATGAAGTAATTAAGTTCAGACTTGAACATGAGTACGGGGCAAAATGCACCTTTTCTCCTCTGCCATATATTAAGGCGTGCTGGTTAACAAGTAGCAGCAAAGCCGATCTTGAAGCATTTATTAAGAGAAAATCGGGGGCAATAGCATACGACAAGGAAGATAACCCTGTATTCTTTGCAGAGAGCGAATGGATGTTAAAGCTTGCCCGTGAGAACTTCCCCGCTATTACATTTCACGAAACATCTGATTTCAAAATAAAAAAGGCTTAAACTTTCTAGTCACCCCTTCACCCTTTCTCCTCTTCTCCCCTTCAGCCCTTTGCGCCCTTTGTGCCATTGTGCCGTATATGTGTGAATTATATAACTCTTAACTGAAATTGTGCAACTTATTGCAAAATAAACAGTTGAAATTTGTTTCGTGAAAATAACTTCACAAAATGTAATTAAATAACCTAAAAATGAATCTAAAAAAAATGTTTCCAATCATAGCCATGCTATTGATTGTGTTTTTGGCCGGATGTAATAAAAAAGATGCGATTACCGCCGTGCTTCCAGAAGTAACATCTACTAATCCAATAAGTGATGCTACCAATATAGCTATAGGTAATAAAATATCTGCTGTATTCAGTGTTGCAATGGATCCTTCAACAGTTTCTGCAACCAGCTTTACTTTGATGAATGGAACATCAGCTGTTACAGGAACAGTAGCATATTCAGGTACAACTGCCACATTTACCCCGGAAGCGAATCTGCTTACGGCCACAACCTATTCAGGTAAAATTACTGCAGCAGCTAAAAATGCTGATGGATTAGCACTTGCGAAAGATTATACCTGGAGTTTTACCACAGGTGGTGTTCCTGATGTAACCAAACCTACTGTAACACTGACCGATCCGCTAAACAGTGCTACAGGAGTGCTTCTCAACAAAGCTATCGTAGTAACTTTTAGCAAAACTATGGATGCAACTACAGTTACCTCTTTAACTTATTCATTAACCCAGGGGACAAATTCAGTTTCAGGAACAATATCCAACACAGCTACAACTGCAACTTTTACTCCAACAGTCGGGCTTGATTATGGTAAAGTTTACACTGCTACTGTCACAACTGGAGCTAAAGATCTAGCCGGTAATGCACTTGCAGTGAATAATACTTTCAGTTTCACAACACTGCCTGCACCGGATATTACTTTGCCAATGGTAAATGCAACAGATCCTCTTAACAACGCAACCGGTATAACTGCCGGGAAAGTAGTTACATTGACTTTCAGTGAGGCGATGACTGCATCAACCATCAACGCCACAACTTTTACATTGAAACAGGGTTCAACTCCTGTTGCAGGTGCTGTTACTTACACAGGACTTATAGGAAGTTTTATGCCTACAAGTGCACTTGCAGCTAATACATCATATACTGCAACCATTACTATAGGAGCAAAAGACCTGACTGGAAATGCTCTTGCAGCAAGCACGGTATGGTCGTTTACTACTGGTTCAGGCCCAACAGTAACCTCTGTTGATCCGCTTAATCTTGCTACTGGCGTTTCAGTCAGCAAAGTTGTTACTGCAACATTCAGTGTACCAATGGATCAGTCGACTATTACTGCAAACACGTTTACGGTAACTCAGGGAACAACACCTGTGGTCGGAGTTGTTACTTATACAGGATCAACAGCATCTTTCGATCCAACATATAATTTTACTGCGGGTCTCATATATACAGCTACCATTACAACAGGCGCTAAAAATTTATCGGGCTTTCCACTTGCCAGTAATATGGTATGGAGCTTCACAGCTGAAACAGTAACACTTGCTTCCGGAGCTGTTGATCTTGGAGCTGCAGCCAATTACGTGATTCTGGCTAAGACAGCCATCACAAACATTTCGACTTCTGCCATAACAGGAAATCTTGGCCTTAGTCCTGCTGCCACATCTTATGTAACTGGATTATCCATTACAAATGCAACAGGTTATGCAACATCAGCACAGGTTACCGGTAAGATTTATGCAGCCGATATGGCCGCTCCTACAGGTATTAACCTGACAACAGCTGTTGCTAATATGATTACTGCATACAATGATGCGGCAGGACGTCAAACACCCGATTTTCTTGAACTTGGAACCGGGAATATTGGTGGAAAAACGCTTACCCCTGGTTTGTATAAATGGACCACAGATGTTACACTTCCTTCAGATGTTACTATTTCAGGTGGAGCAAATGATGTATGGATATTTCAGATCTCACAGAACCTGCTTATGAGTACTGGTGTTCATCTTAACCTTATTGGTGGCGCTCAGACTAAGAACATTTTCTGGCAGGTAGCAGGACAAGCTACTTTTGGAACAACATCTCACTTTGAAGGTATTGTAATGTCAATGACCGGTATTACTTTTCAAACAGGTGCCTCATTTAAAGGAAGAGCGCTTGCCCAGACTGCAGTAGTACTTGACGGTAATGCGGTAATTCTTCCCTGATAATTCAATTATAACTAAAATGAAACTGTTCAAATGGACAGTTTCATTTTTTAAAATTTTAGAAATCAAATAAAGACTATAAATATGAAAACAAAGAGATTATGGATAACCGCACTTGCCACCTTATTTCTGGCAGCATTTATAAGCGGTTGCAAAAAAGATAATCTTGTTGTGACACCTGGTGTATGTCCGGTTGTGTTATCAACTGATCCTGCAAATCTTGCTACAGGAGTGCCTCTCGACAAGGTAATTACAGCAACCTTTAATGAACCTATGGATCCTCTGACTATAACACCACAATCATTCTCCTTACAAAGCGGTGCAAAAGGCTTAGTATCTCTTGCAGGTTTACTGAGTTATGACGGAAACAGTTCGACACTGAGCTTTAAGCCAGCCTCAAAGCTTGCAGCCGGTACAACTTATACTGCATCAATCGCTGCTACAGTTAAGGATTTAACAGGCAATGCATTGCAGGTAATTTATGTCTGGACTTTCAGTACCGGTACAACGATTTCCCCTGTTGTTATTTCTACTGATCCATTAAATAGTGCCACGGGAGTATTTCTTAATAAAACCCTAATGGTAACCTTTAACCAACCTATGAATCCTCTCAGCATAACAACGACAACTTACACACTTAAACAAGCTGGAACATTAATTGCCGGATCAGTTTCCTTCACAAGTACTACAGCATCGTTTAAGCCTACGGCCTCTCTTCTTGCCAGCACAAATTACACTGGTACCATTACAACAGGTGTTAAAAATGTAGATGGTACGTACATGTCATTTGATTATGTATGGAATTTTACAACCGGAACACTAAGTGCTCCAAAAGTTAATTCTACCGATCCATTAAACCTGGGTACAGGTGTAGCTCTCAACAAATTCATCAGTGCTGTTTTCAGTGAACCGATGGATCCTTTGACAATCACAACTTCGTCATATACCTTAATGTCAGGGACAACCCCGGTTATCGGAACCGTGAACTATTCAGGTTCGACTGCAACATTTACGCCAACAGGTGGTCTTGTATCAGGTAACACTTATACAGTTATAATTTCAACAATTGCGAAGAATCCTGCAGGCGTTCCATTAGCAAATAATTATGTATGGACGTTCACCACTGTTCCACCATTAGGTCCGGCCGGATTGAATCTTAATTCAGTAGCCAGATTTGTTATTATTGCTGGAGTAGGAGTGAGCAACAATGCAGGAATCAGCATAATTAATGATATGGATGTTGGTATATATCCGGGTCTTCGTTCTCAGATTACGGGGTTCCCTCCTGCAATCATCGTTAATGGAGGAATGTATGCAGCCGATGACATTGCTCCAGCAGGTGTTCCTGCAATGTTGTTAGCAGCTCAGAATGACCTCACTGCAGCTTATAATTTTGCTGCTGGAGCTACATTGCCTGCCCCGGCTACAGTATCTGGTGACCAGGGTGGTAAAACATTGGCTCCAGGAATTTATAAAAGCACATCAACGCTATTAATACAGGCAGGTAATCTGACCTTGGATGCTCAAGGTGATGTAAATGCAGTTTGGATCTTTCAGGTTGGATCTGGATTTACAACTGTAGGAATAAGTCCTTATCCATCACCTACAGGAGGAAATGTTATACTTACCGGAGGTGCTCAGGCAAAAAATGTCTACTGGCAAACATCCAGTTCTGCAACAATCGGAGACTATACCTCATTTAAAGGAAACATACTTGCGCTTCAATCAATTACTATGAATGCATATTCCAGAGCAGAGGGCAGAATGCTGGCCAGAAATGGATCAGTAGTCCTGACAAGTACAAACATTATCAATAAGCCGTAAAAAATAAATAATATGAATGCTATAACTAATTTTAAAAGGCTATCACATATAATGTGGTCCCCCATTAATCTGAAGATGAAAAGCCTTATTTTAAGCCTTTTACTTCTGGCAGGTCTTCAGATGACCCTTAGTGCACAAGATTATCAATATTCTAAACCATCATGGTGGTTTGGTGGTGCTCTTGGTGCAAACTTTAACTACTATCGTGGTACAACTCAACAACTGAATGCTGATTTAACTGTTCCTTCTGCTTTCCATAAAGGTAGCGGAGTCGGCCTTTATCTTGCGCCACTTATGGAATATCATAATCCTGATAAAATGTTTGGATTTATGTTCCAGGCCGGATATGATAGTCGTAGAGGTTCATTCAAACAGGTTGTTACACCTTGTAACTGTCCTGCCGACTTATTTACCAAGCTTACTTATATTACCATAGAGCCGAGCTTGCGGATAGCTCCATTCAAGTCTGATTTCTATATTTATGGTGGTCCACGCTTCGCTTTCAATTCAGGTAAATCATTTAAGTATGAGTTAGGCGCCAATCCTGCTTATCCCGACCAGACTATCGACCTGCCTATAAGAGAAGATCTTAGCAAGGTTTATAATTCAATGGTGTCAATGCAGATAGGTGCTGGATATGATATCGCTATTACTTCAAGAAATAAGGCACAACAGGCTGTACTTTCTCCGTTTATTTCATTTCATCCATATTTTAATCAGGACCCTCGTTCAATTGAAACATGGAATGTGACAACTGTACGAGTAGGAGCTGCGCTTAAATTTGGAAGAGGGAGTAAAATCTCTGCTCCGGTAAAAGTAGCTGCTGTAAAGGAAGTCGTTATGGCTCCTGTACCTGAAGTTAAATTTTCAGTTTATTCACCAGTCAACATACCTGTTGAACGCAGAGTAAGAGAAACATTTCCACTACGCAACTATGTGTTTTTCGATTTGGGCTCAACTACTATTTCTGACAGGTATGTATTACTTACCAAAGATCAGGTTAAAGGTTTCAAAGAAGATCAGTTGGAAGTGTTCAAGCCTAAAAAGCTTTCAGGAAGGTCAGACAGGCAAATGATTGTATATTATAATGTTCTGAACATACTTGGGGACCGTTTGGGGAAGAATCCTTCAGCTGGGGTAAGGCTCACAGGTGCGTCAATGGATGGTAATGATGATGGACTGGCAATGGCAGAATCGGTAAAGACATATCTTGTAACTGTATTTGGAATTGATCCTTCGAGGATTAAAACCGAAGGCCGTGTTAAGCCAAGAATCGCTTCTGAACAACCGGGCGCTACAAAAGAGCTCGTCCTGCTTCGGGAAGGCGATCGCAGAGTTACTATTGCCAGTGATTCACCTGAATTATTAATGGAATTCCAGAGTGGAGAAAATGCTCCATTGAGACCTGTGGAAATTGTTGCTATGCAGGAAGCACCTATTGACAGTTATGTAATTTTTACTGCAGATGGAGCTAAAGAAGCATACACATCCTGGTCGATTGAAGTAAGAGATGAACAGGGGTCAGTACAAAATTTCGGTCCCTACACTCAGGAAAGGGTAAGTCTTTCAGGGAAAACTCTTTTGGGTACCCGTCCTTCCGGTAATTATAAAGTTAAAATGGTTGGCAAACTTAAAAACGGAAATACCATAAAAAAAGAAGTACCTGTACATATGGTTCTCTGGAAGCCAGCCGAAAACGAAGAAGGTATGAGGTTTAGTGTTATTTTCGAAATCAATTCCTCTGACGCTATTAAAGTGTATGAAAAGTACCTTACTGACATTGTAACTCCGAAAATTCCTAAAGACGGAACAGTTATTATCCAGGGACATACCGATATGATAGGTGAAGAAGCTCATAACCAGGATTTGTCAGTGGCCAGGGCTAATGAAGTAAGTGCGATAATTAAAAGTGCTTTATCGAAGGCAGGCAGGACAGATGTTAAGTTTGAAGTTTACGGATTCGGTGAAGACGAAAGTATGGCTCCGTTCAATAATAACTATCCGGAAGAACGCTTTTATAACAGGGCTGTTGTAATTGATATTATTCCACCGGCAAAAAAATAGAATAAGTAACAGCGTTTTTTAATTACTATTGAGGTTGGCTGATTTGTTTATCAGCCAGCCTTACTGTTTTATTAATAATATCCTGCTCTCATAAATTGATATTCAAACGAATTTGTGATATATTTGCTTGAAAATCAATTTTAAAAGGAGGCTTTTTGAAACTCTACATAAAGAATATGGTTAGCAATCGCTGCAAGATGGTTGTAAGGTCGGAGTTGCAAAAACACGGACTGCATTTTACCACTATTCAACTGGGCGAGGTAGAAGTAATGGAAAACATTACTAAAGAGTTGTATGATAATCTGAATGCCGGACTGAAGAAGACCGGACTGGAGCTGATTGATGATAAAAACAGTATCCTGGTTGAGAGAATAAAAACACTCATTATTGAACTGGTTCATTATACCGATGAACAAATTAAAATAAACCTGTCAGATTTCATCAGCGAGAAACTCAGTCACAACTATACCTATCTCTCCAATCTGTTTTCAGAAGTAAAAGGAACTACCATTGAACAGTATTTTCTTTCACATAAAATTGAGAAGGTAAAAGAACTTCTGGTATATGATGAGTATAACCTTACAGAAATTGCATACAGAATGCATTACAGCAGTGTGGCACATCTTTCGAACCAGTTTAAGAAAATGACGGGACTTACGCCGTCGCACTTCAAAAATCTCAAAAATAAAAAACGAAACACATTGGGTAATGTGTAAGTAATTTTATCCTCTCACAAGTCAATTAAATACCTCTTTAGTTCATTAATTGTCATTTACTGAAATCTGTGAATGATGTAACTTATTCTTTAAATAGTGTAACTCATCCGTCGGTAGCCGGGTCTATCTTTGACATTATAAATACTAAAAGATATTAAAATGAAAAAGATCGCAATCTGTTTAATGGCAACATGCTTGTCGTTAACACTCCTTCCACTTCAGTCGAGGGCGGCCACCATCGAACCAGCTACAACTTTACCAGCTCCCACACCATCTGAAACTGCAGAGGCTAAAACCTTAACTCTCCGGTTAAACGAAATTAACATGATGGACAAATCAAATTTAAAATCAGCCGACAAGAAAGATTTGAGAAAAGAGGTCCGTTCAATCAACCACAAACTCAGAGAAATTAGTGGTGGTGTCTATCTTTCTGTAAGTGCAATTATTATAATTGTAATTGTGCTGATAGTATTAGTGTAAAAAGTTAAATATAAATAAGTTAATAATAAAAATCATGGGAAATCTACTTTATGTAATAGCAGTTATTCTAATTATTGCATGGGCCATCGGATTCATTGGCTACAGTGTTGGAGGTATTATTCACGTTTTGCTGGTTATAGCGCTAATTGCTATAATACTCAGGATTATTCAGGGAAGGAAAGTCCTTTAGAATCTGAAATATAGATGCATATAAAAACTTAAAATTATGAACTCAGGAAAAGTATTACTAGGTGTTTTGGCGGGCGTTGCCGTAGGTGCTATGGCAGGGATCTTATTGGCTCCCGATAAAGGTTCGGTTACAAGAAAGAAAATATTAAGAAAAAGTGATGAGTATGCTGATGCTTTAAGGGATAAATTCAATGAATACATGGACACTATCTCTGAAAAACTAGAAACTATTGAGGGGGAGGAGTATGCTGCTTCATTAAATGAGAAATTTGAAGAATTCCTTGAAAGCATTTCTGAAAAGTATGAAGCAGTTAAGGAAGATGTTTCAGATTATGCCGGACATAAAAAAGCTAAGCCCGACAAAAACAAAAATGATACAAAGACCGCTAAAGCTTAAATTTTAGTCATACTTTCTTGCTCAATGAATTTGAAATATTACTGATATGGAAATTGAATCATTGAATAGTATAATAGCTTTTGCCGGCAGGAAAAGGGCAAGTTCTTTCTTATCATCCGCTTTCGATTTGCCAGCTTTAATTGAAATGATTAAACATAGTAAATCGTGGACAAATGGAGAACCTGACACTCTTGTCCTTATAAAGAACCCTGAAGAAAAAGTTGTTTTGGCTGCTCTCCATGAGGGAACCCAAGTCACATCTTTCCAGGCAAATGATTCAGTTACATTTCAGATTCTTGAGGGGAAATTGAGGTATAGCTCACATAACATTTCAGTTGTTTTAGGTGAAGGTCAGACAATGACTATTAATGAGAAGATTAAATACAAGCTAAATGCTGCGGAGGAGACCGTATTTCTTCTCACGATATTGAATGCTAACCTGAAAGTAGCTGAAGCCAGTTAGAAAAACATTAGTGAAATAATTCAAGACATAGCATATGGAAGACAAGGCAAAACTGCTTGAATCGCTTTTGAATAGTGCTGCAGACTATGGTAAGACATCTTTTGAGCTCGTAAAACTAAAAGCGCTTGATAAGACTTCAGATGTGGTATCTTCAGTAGTTCCTCATTCTATTGTACTGATTTTTATCTCATCATTCGTACTTTTTCTGAACCTGGGGATAGCTTTCTGGCTCGGAGAAATTCTTGGAAAACTTTTCTATGGATTCCTTATAATAGCCGGTTTCTATTTGCTATTAGGAAGTATAATTTACTTCCTGATGTATAAATGGCTTAAAAAGCTTATTTGTAACTATGTAATTAAACAGTTGCTTAAATAAACGCTATGTCATACGTAAATTACACTCTTCTTCTGAAAAATCAGATTCAGGTACTGGAAGCTGAGCAAGCTGAGAAGGGACAGATATTGAAAGAACAATTTTATATTGTCTACGAAAGTTTAAAACCTTTAAACCTTCTTCTACGGACTCTGAGAGAAGTTTCAACGTCACCTAATCTTATCGATAACATTCTGGGTACATCTGTTGGCCTGGCTTCCGGTTATCTTTCAAAAAGAGTGTTTATTGGTACATCAGGAAATATAATCAGAAAACTGGCAGGGTATTTATTGCAGTTAGGTGTAACAAATGTTGTGGCACAACATCCTGATTCCATAAAATCAATTGGCCAGTATATACTTCAGAAAATTTTGAATAAAAACGAAACTAATTCTTCACATAGTGCAAGATGATGATCTGAAAATACCTTTATATGCCAGAACAGCAATTTTGCTGGTTGGATTAATTGCATTTTGTTTTGTCTTGTACATTTCAAAAAGCATTATTGTCCCTCTTGTTTTTGCAACAATACTTGCGATAGTACTTCACCCTGTTGTTAAGTTTTTTGTACGCCTGAAGATTAACAGAGTTTTAGCGATTACAATTGCATTACTGTTAACTTTCCTGGCATTGTTTGCTTTTGGAGCTCTTGTGTTCTCACAGGCCAGCCGGTTTAGTGAGTCATGGCCGATACTTGTCGAAAAATTTACAAATCTGCTCAATCAAAACATCAGCGATGCAGCTGACTACTTTAATAAAGATCCTCAGAAGATTCACGAATGGATTTCAAAAACTCAGGATGAAATAGTAAATACCAGTACGGCAGCAATTGGTCAGACAATTGTAGTTGTTGGTAATGCCCTGGTTGTATTGTTTCTGATTCCAGTATATATTTTCTTAATCTTATTTTATCAGCCTATTTTACTTGAGTTTATTCACAGACTATTTGGGTCAAACCACCAAAGTCATGTAAGCCAGGTGGTCAGTCAGGTGAAAAATCTAATTCAGCGTTATCTCATTGGGCTGCTTGTTGAGGCGGCAATGGTTGCTGCGCTCGACACTGCTGCACTCCTGATTCTGGGTATAGAGTACGCTTTTATTCTTGGGATTCTTGGTGCTCTGCTTAACATGATTCCATACCTGGGAGGAGTGGTTGCAGTGGCTATGCCAATGATGGTAGCTCTCGTTACAAAAACTTCTCCAATCTATGCAGTTTATGTTCTGGTGGCTTATTATTTAATACAGCTGGTCGATAATAATTACATTGTTCCATACTTTGTTGCATCAAAGGTTAAGATTAATGCCCTCTTCTCAATAATTGTTGTCATTGCAGGTAATGCCTTATGGGGAATATCTGGAATGTTTCTATCGATACCTCTGCTTGCTATCGTTAAGCTTATCTGCGATCATATAGAGCCTCTTAAACCAATCGGTTTTTTATTGGGGGATACCATGCCACCTATATTAGAAATTAAAAAGATATTTAAAAAAGACTTAACTAAGTCAAAATAAAAAGGCTTTGAAGGAAGCTTTCTGGTTCCTGAAAACAACTCTCACCCACTCAACCATTGTTCTCTATTCATTATTCCCTTACCCTGAGATTACAGAAAGGTTCGCCATTACACCTTCGCTACCGACTTCGCTTAGGCTTCGTCGGTCATAGAAAGCTACGGTGTACACAGTGCGCCCTTGCGCCCTTGAAACATGTGAATAATGTAAGATTATCAAAGAATTGTGTAACTGGTTTAAATCAAAGCTTTCCAACTTTGTAATACTATTAATAACTAAAAATACTCCAATGAAAAATCGACTGAGCTTTATGAAATACTTATCCGTAATTTTGATCTTCTCGTTAGCCTCCTGTGTCTCCGTTAGAAAATTTAATGCGTCTAAAGCGGATGTTGATAGACTTCAGAAGGAAAGCGCCAATACACGAAGTAAGCTGGGCGATACACAGAAAAGTCTGAGTGATTGTGAAGAAAAGGTTAAAACGCTGGGTGTTACTAATGCTTCACTGCAAAATGAAAACTCATTGACTCAGAATGATCTGAATGATCTGAAAACTCTTTCTGCAGCTTCAAAAATGACTATAGCCGACCAGGCCAAACGATTAAAAACGCTACAGGATATGATTCAGGCTCAGAAGGATATAATGAACCGGCTAAAAAATTCTATAGCTGACGCACTTATGAATTATAAGACTGATGAGCTTTCTGTTTACATTAAAGATGGCAACGTTTATGTATCACTAGAAGAAAAACTTTTATTTAAGTCAGGCAGTGATGTAGTGGATCCAAAAGGAAAAGCAGCGCTTAAGTCGCTTGCAATGGTTCTCAACAACACAAAAGATATTACAGTAATGATTGAGGGTCATACCGATAATGTACCGATAAAAACAGCGTCCTTTAAAGACAATTGGGATCTTAGCACAGCTAGGGCAACTTCAATTTTAAGGCTATTAACAAAAGACTATGGATTTGATCCGATCAGAATTACAGCTTCAGGGAGAGGCGAATTTCACCCGGTGAAAAGTAATGATACAGTTGCAGGCAAGGCTGCCAACCGAAGAACTGAAATAATCTTGTCGCCTAATCTAA
This sequence comes from uncultured Bacteroidales bacterium, assembly GCA_963809855.1. Taxonomy (GTDB): domain Bacteria; phylum Bacteroidota; class Bacteroidia; order Bacteroidales; family VadinHA17; genus LD21. Next base: position 624,895 of record CAWELF010000001.1, read on the forward strand.
GTGAGATTTACAAGTTACTAAATCAGTAAATCTGAATTATAAGAATACAAACACCTCGCACCGATATAAAGGGCATGGTGTTTGTATTATAATATGAGAATGGATTAATTATAAAGAAAGCAAAGCCGCCATTTTGATAAAATAAAAATTTGTACCAAGACTGTGGATAAAATGTCTGAAAGTCAACAACAAGCTTTTGTGAAAGAATATTTCAAAGTCACTACTTAACAATTACCTGCCATGAATCCAACTGTAACAGGATACTGGAATGAGAAAAAAATCAAGATAAAGGAAAGATTTCCTGATCTGACTGACGAAGATCTGCAATTCCAGGAAGGAAAAGAAAAAGAAATGATGGAGATACTGGGATATAAACTTGGCAAATCAAAACTAGAATTGCTAAAGATTATTGTAACACTGTAACCTCAATAGATTCGTTAGTTGGAATATCAGATATCTCTTCTAAAAAAAAACAATTTTTAAAAGAGTAATTGACACAAATTTTAGGGAACCTTGTATATTTGCAGATCACTTTGCAAAATGAAAATTAATAACTCTGAGAAATATATCTTTTCAAAAGGTATTGACAGATACTTTACGGGAGTTCACAAGGCTTATAAGTTTACCTTACTCTTTTTTAAAGAAGTCGGCAAGAAACCATATAACCTGCGTGAAGTACTAAATCAGTGTTTTGAAGTAGGATTAAGATCTCTTCCATTAATATCTCTGACTGGTTTTATTGTGGGGATGGTTTTTACAAAACAATCCCGTCCTTCACTTGAAGAGTTCGGTGCAACTTCATGGCTGCCATCTCTGATTGGCATAGCTCTGATAAAAGCTATCGGACCCCTTGTAACTGCTCTGATCTGCGCTGGGAAAGTAGGTTCCGGTATTGGTGCAGAACTTGGTTCAATGAAAGTGACCGAACAAATTGAGGCAATGGAAGTTTCGGCAGTTAATCCATTCAAATATCTGGTTGTTACGAGAATATTGGCTACAACTCTCATGATCCCCATACTTACATTATATTGTACTTGTGTGGGACTATACGGGTCTTATCTGAATGTTCATGCAATGGAGACAAGCAGTATTGTCAGTTATTACCAGAACGCCTTTTCTACAATCCGTTTTCTGGACATTTTTGTTTCGGTGACAAAATCAATTGTATATGGATTCACTATTGGTGCGGTGGGATGTTTTAAAGGATTCAATGCAACACAGGGGACCAGGGGAGTAGGTAAAGCCGCAAACCAGGCAGTAGTGCTTGCAATGTTCCTGATCTTTATCGAGGAAATAGTTATTGTTCAGATATCCAATTGGATACTTTATCTCTAATCTGATGGAAAACCTGAAAACAAAACATATTATAGACAGGAGTGAGTCGGTCATATCTATTAAAGGATTATACAAATCATTTGAAGATCTGGAGGTTCTTAAAGGAATTGACCTAAACCTTTATAAAGGTGAAAATGTTGCGGTGCTGGGGAAATCGGGTTCTGGCAAATCAGTTCTTATAAAAATCATTGTTGGTCTGCTTAAACCCGACAAAGGGGAGGTACTTGTACTTGGGAAACAGGTAGATAAATTGCAACGTGGAGAGCTCGACGCATTGCGGATGAGGGTTGGGTTTTCATTTCAAAGCAGTGCATTATACGACAGCATGAATGTTTATCAGAATATTGCTTTTCCACTTGTAATGAACGCCAATAATCTTACAAAGAGTGAAGTTCAGAATGCTGTTTTTGAAGTTGTTGAATCTGTCGGACTAAAAGACAAACTAAAGCAGATGCCTTCTGACCTTTCAGGAGGTCAGCGGAAAAGGATTGGAATTGCCCGGACATTGATTCTTAAACCTGAAATAGTCTTGTACGATGAGCCCACCTCGGGACTTGATCCTATCACATGTGCTGAGATAATAGATTTAATAAATGAAGTACAGCAGCAATATAACACCAGTTCCGTAATTATCACTCACGACCTTACCTGTGCAAAAAATACAGGTAACCGCGTTGCTATGTTGCTTGACGGCAAATTTCTGAAAGTCGGTAAATTTGAAGAAGTATTTGATACCGACGACGAACAAATTAGAAGTTTTTTCAATTACAATTTTATTCGATGAACTATGAATGAATCAATCAAAAAAAGAGCAGTAATTGTAGGTTTTTTTGTATTTCTTGGATTGATATTCTTTCTTGGGGCAATCCTTATGGTTGGAAATCTTAGGGAAACATTCAAAAATAAGATGGAGATAGTTGCCTACTTTGATGAAGTAAACGGATTAAAAAAAGGCAATAATATCTGGTTTTCCGGAGTTAAAGTAGGAATTGTGAACACATTAAATTTATATGAAAAATCTCAGGTTGAGGTTAGTATGAAGATTTCTACATCGGCAAAACAATATATTCGAAAAGACGCAAAAGTTAAATTAAGTAGTGATGGTTTAATCGGGAATAAAATCCTGGTAATCTATGGAGGTACTGAGTCTGCAGGAGAAGTATCGGAAGGCGACACACTGGGAGTTGAGAAGACTTTTTCTTCGGAGGATATGCTTAATACCCTGCAGGAGACAAATAATAACGTTCTGGCAATTACCTCTGATATCAAGGTTTTAAGCGCCAGATTATCAGCTGGTGAGGGGACGATCGGAAAATTGCTTACCGACAATTCGGTATATGATAATATTAATGCTGCTACTGAATCGCTTAAAAAAACTACTGAAAAAGCCCAACAGCTTGTTGCTTCGCTAGCTGCATTCAGTTCCGGACTAAATAAAAAAGGTACTCTGGCCTATGAACTGACAAATGATACAAGTGTTTTCAATTCAGTAAAAGCCTCAGCAAAACAAATACATGCCATTTCAGATACTGCAACCCTCTTTTTAACAAATCTTAAAAAATCCGTTGCCAATCCAAATTCATCACTGGGAGTTATGTTGTATGATGAACAATCAGGAACCAGACTTAAGGAAACCATTAAGAATCTAGAGAGCAGCTCCAAAAAGCTGGATGAAGATCTTGAAGCAGCGCAACATAATTTCTTATTAAAAGGTTATTTTAAAAAGAAAGAAAAAGCTGCTGCCTCCGCAACTCCGATTAAGTAGACCTGGAAGATTGCCGTCTTTATATCTTTTTTTTAACACGGAGTTACACAGAGTAATAGACAGAGTAATACACGGAGTTACACAGAGTTTAGTCTGCCATTCTCCCTTTCTCCGAGTCCCTGTCTCTCAGTCTCTCAGTCTCTTAGTCTCCAAATCTCCCCCTCCTGATTTCTTCAGTGCCCCTGCTCCCTTAGAATGTGTGAATCATGTAACAAATAGAGAAAGTTGTGTAACACTTAAAAGGGCTAAAGTCATCAAATTTGTCATAGAAATTTTTTCAGAATTTAAAAATAAAATATTATGACAAACGCAACAGAATTGAAGGGTAACTGGAATGAGCAAAAAGGCAAGCTTAAACAGAAATTTGCTATGCTTACTGATAATGATCTAATGTTTGCTGACGGCAAAAAAGAAGAAATGCTGGGAAGACTTCAAGTCACATTAGGTAAAACCAAAGACCAGCTTCGCGCAATAATTGCATCACTCTAATCAAATTAAACTTAAGAAGTTATCGCTTTAGCTATTCGTTTTTCGGTAACTTTTTAAGTTATTTTTTCATTTAGATGCCTCTAATACTTGTTCCAGAAATTTCAAATGGGTTTTAAAATTCACCTGATGTGATGAAAAGATTTATCCCGATAAATAAAGTCAAGAGCATAGTTGAAGAACACTCTGTAAAGCTGAGTGAAAAAACATTGGAAACAAGAGCAGAGGCTCACAACTTTTTGGCAAATGTTGCTGATGTTTTTCTTTTTATCCTAAGGGTTATAAAAGAAACTTTCTCACCCGGGTTTGAGTTTAAAGAATTTCTGAACCAATGCTTCCAGATTGGTTATAAGACTCTCCCGTTGATTTCAATAACCGGTACCATAATGGGACTGATTCTAACCATACAATCGCGCCCTGTTCTGCTAACTTTTGGAGCAGTAAATGCACTTCCCGGAATGGTTGCAGTTTCTCTTATCAGGGAGATGGGTCCTGTTATTACTGCTCTTATTTGTGCAGGCAAAATTGGTTCGGGGATGGGTGCAGAATTGGGTTCAATGAAAGTTACTGAACAGATAGATGCAATGGAAGTTTCATCTACAAATCCCATAAGATTCTTGGTTGTTACCAGGGTTTGGGCTGCAATATTTATGGTCCCTTTGCTGGTTTTATATGCCGATGCCCTGGGTATCTTTGGAAGCTGGGCAGGGGCAAATATTAAAGGGCAGGTTCCTTTTATTCTGTTCTTCTCACAGGCATTCAGTCATGTTGACTTTAAAGATTTTTTACCTGCTCTCATAAAATCATTTTTCTTTGGTGGAGTAATCGGGTTTGTAGGTTGCTATAAAGGATATAATGCAGGACGCGGCACCGAAAGTGTTGGTGTAGCTGCAAATTCCGCCGTCGTTCTGGCATCACTTCTGGTGATTATTGTAGATATGATTGCTGTTCAGATAACCGATATGATATGAGTCATAGCCAGGCATCAAATATCATCTCGACAGGTTCTGAAAGTAACAGTCAGGTTATTGAAATTAAAAACCTGAAGAAAGGATTTGGAAATCAGGAAGTATTAAAAGACATCTCTCTCAAACTATTTAAAGGAGAAAACCTCGTGATTCTTGGGAAATCCGGTACCGGGAAATCCGTATTTATAAAGTGTATAGTAAGGTTACTTGAAGCTGATAGCGGTGTAATAAACGTATTCGATAAGGATGTGACAAAGCTGCAAAGAAAGGAGTTCAGCGATATGAGGGAGAAAATCGGGTTTCTTTTTCAAAGTGGTGCACTTTACGACTCAATGACAGTGAAAGAAAACCTGGAATTCCCTCTGAGGAGAATAAAGAAAAATCTAACAGAACATGAGATCCGAGAAAAAGTAAATGAAGTGCTTGAAAACGTAGGGCTTATAGATGCCTTAAATAAAATGCCATCACAACTTTCAGGTGGAATGCGAAAAAGAATTAGCCTGGCCCGATCGATTGTTGTCGATCCGTTGATTATGCTTTACGATGAACCAACTACAGGTCTCGATCCTGTCACTTCAGATGAAATAAGTTCACTTATTGATGATGTTCAAAAAAAATACAAAACTTCTTCGATCATAATCACTCACGATATTAATTGCGCACGAAGAACAGCAAATAGGATTATAATGCTCGACAAAGGAGAAATATATAAAGAAGGAAAACTTGGAGACTTTGAGAACTCACCAGACCCTGTAATTAAATCATTCTTTATGTAGAAAGTCAATATTATGAAACACACACAGTTTAAAAATAAAAAAAATGGAAACACATTCACAAAAATTTAAGGTACGCTTAGGGCTGTTTATAGTAGGAGGTTTAGCAATTTTTGTGCTTGCAATATTTATAATTGGCAGACAAAAAAATCTATTTAATCCTGTTTTTACTGTTAGTTCTACTTTTTACAATGTAAGTGGTTTGCAGGTTGGAAACAATATCCGTTTCTCAGGAATTAATGTAGGCACAGTTGATAATATAACAATCATCAACGATTCAACAGTAAAGGTCTTTATGATGATCAGAAAAGAGGTAAAGCAATTTATTAAGTCAGACTGTAAGGCAGCAATTGGATCAGAGGGACTTATTGGTGATAAAGTTATATTTATTACACAAGGAAGCACTGATGCTCCAGTAGTAAGGGAAGGCCAACAAATTGCTTCAGAGGAACCAATTGAAATGGATGCCATAATGGCAAGTCTGAAAGTGACAGCTGATAATGCTGCTGTTATTTCTTATCAGCTTGCCGAGATAATGATTAAAGTGAATAGCGGTACCGGAACTCTTGGAAGATTAATAAGAGACTCAACAATCGCCGGAAATTTAAATCAGACAATGGTAAACCTTAAAAACAGCTCCAAAGGACTTGATGAAAATATGAATGCTGCGAAGGAGAACTTCCTTTTAAAAGGTTACTTTAACAGAAAAGAAAAAGCTGCCCAGAAAAAGAAAGAGAATGCCACTATACTTAAAAAAGAGGAAAAAAAGTAAAATTAAGAATCATTGAATTATTTACCGATAACAGAAATTTTAAGGGTGGAAAACACAAATGTGGCTCAGAAGATATTTTATACTTAATAAGATGGTAAACCAAAAAAGAAGTGACTTACAAGGTTTTTATTCCTGAAGTTAAATTACGTATCTAAATTTTCCTGTCTACAAATAGTCAGATTCAAAAGATTCTCTGATTTCTTGAATTGCCCATCAGGTTAATAAAGGGCTGTTACTCTGAGTGATTCTCATCTTCCCAAAAAAGTTCTTCCTGACATAAACCGAGAAAAAACCAAAAAATACAATAAAAAGGAAACAAGTGAATCCTATTAATAAACCCGAAAACAAAACTGCGATAAAGATTAAAAATAGATTTTCCATTTTATTTTGTGATTAATTTATTTAATTCTAACTATACAAAGTTGCATCTGCTTTATATCGGGAGTGTTACATAATTCGAAATAAAATTTTCATTATTCACATACATTATTTACAAAACAATTTAATGTACAATTTGTTCTCCTTTCGTTCGACAATAACTTGAACTTAACTGATCTTTAATGTTTAACTTTATAATGAAGTACTATCAGGAAAGCCGTGAATAGTGTAACTTTAAGAAAAAGTTGTGTAATTATTAAATGAAAATAGCACTCATATTTATATACTCAATAAATTATCCAACATTATGAAAACTGAATTAAAATCAACACAGACAAAATGGGCGATTGACCAGGCTCATACAGAAATTGCATTTAAAGTAAGGCATTTAATGATTGCTCATGTTAAGGGGACTTTCAAGACATTTGATGCCAGTATCTATACTACTGACAAAGACTTTTCAACAGCCGAAATTGACCTTTGGATAGACGCTGCCTCGATAACTACTCATGATGAGAAACGCGATGCTCACCTCAGAAGTGTTGATTTCTTTGATGTGGAAAAGCATAAGCAGATAACCTTCACATCAAGTACCATGGGAAAAGCAGATGCTGAAGGAAATTCTGAATTATGGGGTGAACTGACAATGGTGGGCATCACAAAAAATGTCAAATTGAATATTCAGTTTGGCGGAATTAGTAAAGACCCCTGGGGAAATGAAAAGGCTGGATTCACAGTTTCCGGAAAAATCAACAGAAGCGAATGGGGCCTTGTCTGGAATGCAACCCTGGAGTCCGGAGGATTGATGGTAAGTGATGAAGTGCTTATTTCATGTGAAGTTGAACTTCAGAATATGGGTCAAAAAGATTTGAATATGGAGTTGGATAAAAAGGGTTAAAAGCAAAAGTTAAATTTGTTACTCCCCTCATAAAGAAACGAACTTTGTTATAATATCAATCAGCCATCCCGGATATACACCCAGAATCAATATACTCAGCCCGACGACTGACAGAGCAATAATACCTGTTAAGGAAAGTTCAGGTAGTTTATTTTCATTGGCAGTAGAGAATAGTGTGGTTATTACTCTCAGATAGTAGTATAATCCGATTACGCTATTTATTATCATAGAAAATATAAGAACCATAAGGCCGGCTTTCATCCCTTCAAAAATTATATAGAATTTTGCAATGAATCCGGCTGTTAAGGGTATCCCGGCCAGAGAAAGTAAAGAAAGTGTGAATACAATTGCAATTCCTGGTCTTTTCCAGAACAATCCTCTGTAATCTTCAATCTTTTCTGCTTCATATTTTGATGTTGAAAGCAGAGAGATTACACCAAATGCTCCGATAGTCGTGACAAAATACGAAATAAGATAAAAGATTGAAGCCTGAATCCCCTTACTGCTGCCGGTGAGAAGTATAATCAGAAGGTAACCCATATTTGCAATTGATGAATATGCTAAGAGTCGTTTAAGATTTTGTTGTCTGATAGCAAGCAGGTTACCAACAAACATCGAAAGAATTGCGATTCCTGAAATTACAACAAAAAGATATTTATTTTCGAACCCATGGATGCTGAAAAAGAATCTTATCAGAATAGCCATTACAGCTCCTTTTGAGACCGTGGCGATATATGCCGAAACTGGTGCCGGGGCCCCCTGATAAACATCAGGTGTCCACATGTGGAAAGGAACCAGTGCCAGCTTGAAACCTATGCCAACCATCATCATTCCAAACCCGGTCACCAGGGGAACAGATAGTGTGCTTCCTGAATTCAGCACAGTTACCAACATGTTAAACTGCATAGATCCTGTTTCATTATAGATCAGCGCCATACCAAACAACAGGAATGCTGACGAAACTGAAGCCAGGATAAGATATTTTATACCGGCTTCAATAGAACTGTCTTTCGATCTTTGAAATGCGACCAAAATATAAAGAGAGATGCTAAGAGTTTCAATACCAAGAAATAGCAGAATAAAATGATTTGCTACAGCCAGCAATGCTGCTCCAAGTGTTGATATAAACAAAATTATATAATACTCCTCCTTTACACCTTCAAGCTGCTTTATATAATCATGGGAAAGTAAAGTAATCAAAAGCGCTGAAAGGATAATTATTCCAAGAAAAAACAGGCTGTAGATATCAATAATAAAAAGAGGTTCAATTGCATGTGGTGTCAATGGCAAGATAAAAAAGAGAGAGGCAAAGGCAAGGAGAAACGATAAAAGTGAAAAGCAGAATACAACTTCATAATTTCTAAGCACAGATATTACAATCATAATTACAATTGGTGCAACTGCTAATAACAGAAATGGGGCAAGGCACAAAAAATCTGTATAGGTCATAATTCAGAGCTTAATTCTTGTAAAATCTTAAATCATTGTTGTCCGTTAAAAAATCAAAACTTCTATTTAGCTAATATTTTGCTGCTCTGCAGCTTTATGCCATTGTTGTAATTCCATGGCTACAAATATTTTGCTGCTCTGCAGCTTTTTGAAGCGGCAGCGCCGCGCAAATATTTGTAGAAAGAATGATAAATTCCAAAAATAAGCCCTGTAGGGGCGAAATATATGCAAATGTCATAAAAATCAATATGTTTAAATAGCTGTAATATTTTTTACCGGATACCAACGATTGTAAATAAATGCAAAGTGGGTTTTAATGCTGTGTTATCACTAATTGCTTTTGTTGTTCCTGAATTTTCAGTATGCTCCTTGAGCGTTTTTTGAAGAGCGGGCTTTGCAGTATCAAAGACTGGTTGTGGAAAAAGGCCGAGCCAGACAATAGAAATTACCAGCGAACCTGAAACAACTTTTTCACGGAGTGTCAGATCATGCATTTTCCAGTCGTTGTTAATTTTCCCAAAGAAAACCTTCTGAACGATTCTTAGTGAATAAAGCGTTGCTGCTATTAACCCCAGACTGGCAAGACACGACATTAATATATTTGCTTTGAAAGCTCCTGTGAGAATAAGAAGTTCAGCAATGAAATTTCCCAATCCGGGCAGACCCAGTGAAGCCATCGAAAAGATTAGTCCAACAGCACCCATTACAGGAACCTTAGTCCAAAGGCCTCCCATCTTTTCAATGTCTCTTGTATGTATTCGTTCGTGAAGCTGGCCTGCAAGGATAAATAATGCACCCGTACTTATGCCATGTGCAATCATCTGCATTACTACTCCCTGGTAAGCTATCTCGTTAAATGTAAATACTCCAAGAATTACAAACCCCATATGGCTTACGCTTGTATATGCAATTAGGCGCTTAAGATCGGTCTGTGCAAATGCAAGTTTTGCCCCGTAAAGAATTCCTACAACTCCCAACAGCATTCCAAAAGGAGCAAATGTAGCTGCGACAGATGGGAACAGCGGCACAATAAACCTGAGCAGTCCATAAGCGCCGGTTTTCAGCAGCAAGGCAGCAAGAATAAGACTGCCGGCTGTTGGAGCCTCCGAATGCGCATCAGGCAACCAGTTATGCAATGGCACAACCGGCAGCTTTACGAGAAACGCTGCAAGAAATCCAAGCATTATCAGAAATGAAGTTGTCGCCGGTATTTCAGTTCCGAGCAACTGCAGGTAGTCGAAGGTGTATATCCCTGTTGAATGTCCGTGAACAAAATAGAGAGCCAGAATAGAAATAAACATCAGAAGGCCGCTTGCCTGGGTGTACAGAAAAAATTTATTTGAAGCGGCTGTTTTGTTCTCGTGCCCCCATATTCCTATCAGGAAGTACATTGGGACAAGCATCAGTTCCCAGAAGAAATAAAACAGGAAAAGATCGAGTGACAGAAATACTCCAACAATTCCTGCCAGGATGAGAAGTAAATTGAAATGAAAAAATCCGACCTTTTCATTGATCTCTTTCCAGGAAATAATAACAGACAGTATGCCAAGAAAAAAAGTTAATAGCAACATTACCAGGCTCAGACCATCAAGGGCTAAATGAAAACCAATGCCGAATTCCTGAATCCATACAATTTTAATATCGGCAAGCCAACCGGTATCAGGTGATACTTTTTGGAATAAGTAGGGTACTATTAAAAAAATATCGGCACCTAACGCTGCGAGAGATATTACCCGCGACCAGACAGGATTATTTCTGCCGACTACAATGGAAAGGACAGCGCCTGTTAATAATATTATAATCAGGTAGATGAGGATCATCTGTTCAGCATATAGGTTAATATTATGGCTATACCAATGGCAAAAGACATTAAGTACCATCTCAGCTTACCATTCTGAGTAATTCCAAGCAGGCGATTGGCCAGCAATGCTACCCTCGATAATCCAATGCTCCATAAGTCAAACAAATCATTCTTATCGATAACTGAAAGCCAGACTGCAGGTTTCACAATAAGGGTATCATACACTTTGTCAAATCCCCATCCTTTTTCAAAATATCTATTGAGGGGACTATGGTTAAAGGGTTCAGAGATAGCAGGTTTTTTAAAGTAGATCAGATAAGCAATATAAATGCCCGACAACGCAATTATGGATGAAAGTATCTGAAATAGAAATTCAAGATTTTCATTATTTTTAGGAGCCATCGCAGGTAAGGAATTATCAACCATGTTGGAGAAAAGGTGGATATTCCCTAACGTGCCAGGCATTTCAATGAATCCTCCAAAAACAGATAACACAGCCAGAATAATCAGGGGAATTGTCATCAGCTTCCCCGGGTTAAAGTATGGTTCCGTCTTCGTTTCACCAAAGAAGGTAATAAATATCATTCTGAAGGAGTAAAGAGCTGTAAGGAGTGCTCCGACAATTCCTGCAACCCACAAGAGAATGTTCCCGTTTTGTGAAGAAAAGGCATCCCATAGGATCTGATCCTTGCTGTAGAACCCTGCGGTTATAAATGGAAGCGCAGAAAGCGAAGCAGAGCCAATCAGGAAAGTAATGAAAACGATGGGCATCTTTTTCCGGAGACCTCCCATCTTAAAAATATCATGTTCTTCATTTAAGACCTGTATAATAACCCCGGCTCCGAGAAAGAGAAGTGCTTTAAAAAATGCATGTATCATAAAATGAAATACAGCTGCCGACCATGCTCCTACGCCAAGGGCCAGAAACATATAGCCGATCTGGCTGATTGTTGAATATGCAAGTATCCTTTTCAAATCGTGTTGTGCAAGAGCGCTGAAGCCTGCAATAAGCAATGTAAGTGCACCTATTATTGCCACAGCAGCCTGAACAATGGGAGCGAGGCTGAATAAAATATGAGTGCGGGCAATAAGATATACACCTGCGGTAACCATCGTGGCTGCATGAATCAAAGCGCTCACCGGTGATGGACCAGCCATAGCATCGGGGAGCCAGGTTTGTAGCGGAAGTTGGGCCGACTTACCCAAAGCGCCTCCAAGCAACAGAGCGGCAGTTATTACAGCAATTGATGAACCTGCGACCCATTTTACAGAAGCCTGCTGCATTAGTTCATTTATGTTGAAAGTTCCGAAATTCAGATAAAGAATAATTATTCCGATTATCATCGCAGTATCGCCTATACGGGTAATGATAAAGGCTTTACGGGCGGCATAACCATTTGCGGGATCTTTATACCAGAATCCTATTAGCAGGTAGCTGCATAACCCGACTCCTTCCCAGCCAAGGTACATAAGTAAGATATTATCGGCAAGTACCAATACCAGCATCGAGCCGACAAACAGATTCATATATGCAAAAAACCTAGTGAATCCCTCATCGTCTTTCATAAACTCTATTGAGTAAAGATGTATAAGGAATCCTACGAAGGTGATTACAAAACAAAATACCAGCGAGAGGGAATCTATGGAGAACGAGATATCTGCCTTAAGTGTTCCGGCATTTATCCATTGCCAGACCACAACAGAGTATGACTTAACATCAGGTAATGTTCCAATGAATCGCGCGCCAATGATGAGTGTCAGCACAGCCACAATCCCAATAGTCCCGGCTCCGATAATACCTGCATGTTTCCGGCTCAGCTTATGTCCGAAGAGTGCAAGTACCAGAAACCCCAGAAACGGGATCGCAGGTATAAAGGGTATGTAGGTCGAAATTGACATTATCAAATTAGTTATTATCACTCAGTTTGTTAACCGCATCAGCATCAAGGGTTTTATAATGATGATAAACCTGGAGTATTAACGCAAGGCCTATCGCAACTTCAACAGCTGTTACAGCAAGTATAAAAATAAACATCACCTGTCCGTCTGGTTGTTTCCATCGCGAGCCTGCTATGATAAATGCCAGCCCGGCACTGTTGAACATGATCTCAATCGACATAAGCATGAAAATCATATTTCTCCTGACGAGTAATCCTATCAGCCCCAGGAGGAAGAGAATTCCTGCAAATAATAATTGAGTTTCAACCGGCACTGTCAGCATATTTCTACTTTTTTACAAGAAAACGGTGTACTACTTTTTTCTTCTGGCTTCCTAAATGGTATGCTCCAATTACTCCGGCCATCAGCAGAATCCCAGCTATTTCTACTGCCAGCAGGTAGGTTGTGAATATTGAAATACCAACCTGTTTTGGCAATATAACCTGGTTGGTGGGTGGTAAATTCTGAACATTTTTAAAAGCCAGAATAAGGTCTACAAGAAGAATCCCTGAAAGAATTGCTGGAATAATCCACATCCGTGGTATGAGCCATTTCTTTTCCATTTTTCTTTCAGACCCGACATTCAGCATCATTGTAACAAATATAAAAAGTACCATGATGGCGCCAGCATATATTATTACCTCTAGCGCAGCAACAAAAGGAGCATCAAGCAGATAAAAAATTACAGAAATAGCAAGCAGCGATAATATAAGGTATAACAACGAATGAATGGCATTCCTTCCAGAGGTAGACATAATAGTCGAAATTATTGCTACAAAACCCGCTATGTAAAAAAATACATTCATAATTCTCACTCTTTAAATAACCCCCTTTCCTTTCCCTCAAAGCGGGATGATTGACTGACACTGTTTAAAAAAATCTTTTTAACCGCAGAGTGCGCTGAGGAACCGCTGAGAACCGCTGAGTGTTTTGCATCTGTAGATTTTCTCTGCGGCCCTCTGCGACTTCTCTGCGAACTCTGCGGTTAAATGGATTTTGACTTATCCAACAGCTTCTTAGTACGGGGCATTACTATATAAATATTAATTACTTATAAAATATTAAATAACTTATTTAGATTCTTTATGGCATTAGTTCTTTAATATCAACTGGTTTTTCCTCGTTCTCTCCTTCACCTTTTCCTTTTATCCCCATATCTGTACCGGCATGTTTATAAAAATTATAACCCTGATATTTTCCCTCCCCGCTTATCAGCAAATGTTCTTTCTCGTAGACCATATTTTGCCTGTCATATTCACCCATCTCAAAATCAGGAATAAGCTGAATAGCATAAGTAGGACAGGCTTCTTCACAGAATCCACAGAATATGCATCGTGAAAAGTTTATCCTGAAAAATTCGGGATATCTCCTACCAGATCCATTTTCAGTTGCCTGAAGCGCAATACAATCGACAGGACAGGCAGCAGCACAGAGATAACATGCCACACATCGTTCATTTTTATCTTCGTCACGTGTAAGTACAATCCTTCCCCTGTACCGTGGAGCCAGATATGGCATAACTTCCGGGTATTCCACAGTTTCTGTTTTGTGAAAAACATGAAGAAAAGTGAGCCATATGCTGCGAAGAATACTGATCATAAGTGGTTTTATATATTATCTGTTCAATATTTTTTTTGCCACAAAGGCACCATGACGCAAAGATTCACCAAGAATATGCCAAAAGATCGAATTAACCCACTTTCCTGTCCCGTAAAGCGGGATGATAGTCTCCTTCCCCCGTGGGGAAAGGTTGGGATAGGGGTTGTCGATAAGTGGAATTTATTCATATATAGTCTGTTACGTATCATTTTAAAAATATCAAAATTGCTCCCGTAACCAGAATGTTAAGCAAAGAGAGTGGGAGTAAAATTTTCCACCCGAATTCCATAAGCTGGTCGTATCTCGGACGGGGTAAAGATGCCCGCAGAAGTATAAAGACACAGATGAAAAAAAATGTCTTCAACAGGAACCAGAAAACCGGTGGTAAAAATGCAGGTCCTAGCCAGCCACCAAAGAACAGTGTAGAGATAATAGCAGAGATAAGAGTTATCCCAAGGTATTCTCCAACAAAAAACATCCCGAATTTCATACCAGAATATTCTGAATGATATCCGGCAATAAGCTCTCCTTCCGCTTCAGGAATATCGAAGGGCAGTCTGTGAGTTTCTGCAATTCCGGCAATAAAGAACACTATGAAACCGACGAACTGTGGTATGAAGAACCACCCGCCTCTTTGTGCTTCTACAATTTTATTAAAACTGAAGCTGTCGGCCATCATAACCACCCCCATCAGAGACAGCCCCATGAATACCTCATATGTAAGCATCTGTGCCGAAGCCCTCATTGCACCTATTAATGAGTATTTATTATTAGATGCCCAGCCACCAAGAACAATACTATATACACCAAGAGAGGAGTTTCCAAGGAAAAACAGGATTCCGATATTGGAGTCAAAAACATAAAAATCCGGACCGAAAGGGATAACGGCAAATGTCAGGAGAATAGTGATCATAAGTATACCGGGAGCCATTAAAAAGACCGGCTTATCTGCAAATGGTGGGATCCAGTCTTCTTTGAAAAACAATTTTATAGTATCTGCTATTACCTGGAAAAGACCAAACGGACCAACACGGTTCGGACCAAGTCTGTCCTGCCACACAGATAGAAGCCTGCGCTCAACCCAGATCAGCCCCGCTGCTATAGACAGAACTATTATAAGGACACCAGCTATTATAAGTAAATACTTCATTAACAGACTATTGCAATTTATAAAATTTACCCACTCCGGGCAGTTCAAGATATTCCATGCCAGGTAAATTTACTGACAATCCTGCTATTCCCTGCCTGATGCTGTTTTCAATCTTTAATTTTACTTTTATTTTGGTTCCTGAGATTTCAAGTTCTAAAAAATCAGTATTTGTTGCATTAAATATGTTTGCATCGTTTTGGTTCAACATCACAAATGGTTCTTCAATCCTCTTGCTAATAGAAGGAGACGCGGAGCTCATTTCCTCGCTACCGAAGATCTGGTTTACCGGAACTATTATCCACTCTCCTGTTTTTTTCCCGACAATCCCGGATTTTATAGAAAAAAATGACTTGCCCTGAGAAGTACACTGCTCAATAAGTCGGATGCCCGGATCTCCACCCTTCAACGAACCATTGGGTTCATCAAGATAGTTATTTGCAGCCTGCACAGAATTCCATCCAGGTGTCCAATAGAAAGGAACAAGAGATGACGGAGGGTTTTCATTCCTCCCTTCCATGCTGAATGCGAGAGGTGAATCAGCATCCTTCGGAATACCCGTTTCACTTACCGATAATCTGGCATCTATTGCAGTTCTGCCACTGTATCTCATTGTCTGTCTTGGTATTTTAGCATTTTGCATCAGGAAGTCAGCATCAGGTTCATACCCACCAAGTTTTGAAAAAACCGGTAGCCAATTAGCAACGCCTGAAGCTATTTCGTCGAACTTTTTCCATCTGACAGATTCACTTTTATCTCTGATTTTTATGAGTTCAGCCAACCATTTCCAACTCTGCGTTAACTGGTCGTTGCCGGTAACTGATCTATAGAAGCGCTGTGCCCGGCCTTCGTTATTAACAAGAGTACCTTCTGATTCTGCAAATACCGCAACAGGCAGAAGCAAATCTGCTTTAGCTGTTGTTTTATTTGGTAAGTGATCAAGGACGATTACCTGCTTTGTTCTTTCAAGGAGATGATCAACAGACACTTTGCCTGCTCTTCTGTAAAGATCATTCTCAAGGATAATTAAGGTATCTATTTCCTTTTGCTGAACCAATTCGGTACCATCTTCAAAGTGTTTCCCCGGTATTAGTGAGAGTCCCATGCTATTGCATTCCGGAAGGACTGCACAAAACATCACTTTTTTATCTGTCGACATAAGGGCCATTGCAATATTCATGGCTGCCTGTAATGTATCCTCATCTCCACCCGAAATCCCCGAAATTACCAACGGATTATTTGAATTTTTCAAGGCATATGCGATCTCTTTAACCAGATCCATATGTGCTACTGGTTTATCTTCAGAAACCGGCGCTTCTTTATTTAGTTCGTTTGCAACTGAGTGGCCCAGATTTGAAATATCCTTGTAAGAACCTATAAATGAGTGCTTTGAAATATCATTAAGCTTGTCTTTGAATGGATTAAGTAGAAAGACCGGATTTTTATCATCCTGGGCAAGCTCTCTTACCGGGGCATCGTTCCAGCCTGGTATGCCTTTTTTTGAAGCTTCTTTATGTGATTTATTTCCAGAAGCCTGGCGCACTGCCAGAGCAATCATAGGTGCAGTATTGGTAAGATCTTCACCTATAATAACTATTGCATCAGCCTGCTCAATGTGTTTTAATGAAGGAGTAATAACTCCACTGGATTTAATGAAGCTCACTACAATACTGGTAAGGTGGTCTTCTTTTTTAGAAATTCCTTTATAAAAGTTTTCTTCACCGACTAATACCGATAGTGCAAAATTAGATTCAAGCGATGCCCGGGGAGAACCGATACCGATAACTTTTTTAGAAGTTGAAAATGAATTACTTAGGGAAGTAAGAACAATTTCAGTTGTAGCATCTTCCTGATTTTCATTTTTGTTAACTCTTATTTTAGCTTTCCTGATCCGTTTCTCATCATTAACAAACTCATATCCGAACCGGCCCCTGTCGCATAGAAAATACCCATTTACTGCTCCGTTATATCTGTTCATTATACGTCGGATGGAACCGTATCGTTCACTAACAATTGTATTGCATCCCACACTGCAATGAACACAGATCGACGGAGCATTGGTCAGATCCCATTTGCGTGTAAAATGTTTCCCCAATGTTTTATCTGTAAATACTCCGGTAGGACATACCTCAACCAGGTTTCCACTAAATTCACTTTCAAGAGTCCCATCTTCCTGACGTCCGAAATAGACATGGTTATGGGCCCCAAATACACCAAGATCCTTTCCCCCGGCGTACTCTTTATAAAACCTTAAACACCGGTAGCATTGGATGCAGCGGTTCATTTCGTGGTTTATAAACGGACCAAGATCCTGATTCCTATATGTTCTCTTTTTAAAGTCAAAACGACGGTAATTATGACCGGTCATTACTGTCATATCCTGTAAATGACATTCTCCGCCTTCGTCACAGACCGGGCAGTCGTGCGGGTGATTTGTCATAAGACCTTCAATAACCGAGGCCCGGAATGCTTTGGCATCCGGATCGTCAATGGAGACTATAAGTCCTTCGGTTACAGGTTCCATACAAGACATAACGATACGTCCCTTCTTGTCATCAGCATCCCTGAATTTCTTTACTGCGCATAATCTGCATGCCCCTACAGAACCCATCGCGGGATGAAAACAGAAGTGGGGGATATCCAATCCAAGTGCCAGACAAGTTTCAAGAAGATTCTTCTCCGGTTTCACATCATAATATTTCCCGTCAACTCTGATCTTCATAATCTTTACCTCCAGGGACATTTTTGATCCTTAATATGTCTTACAAAATCGTCATAAAAATATTTAAGTCCGCTCTCCAGGGGTTCCACAGCACCGGGAGCATGGGCGCAGAAAGTATTTCCGGGGCCCATATATTTTGCCTGTGATTTCAGAATATCGAGATATTCCATTTTACCTGTTCCTGACTCAATGGCAAAGAGCATCTTCTCAACCCATGGAAGACCTTCACGGCAGGGAGTACACCAGCCACAACTTTCAAGCGCAAAGAATTTTTCAATGTTATGAATGAAAGCAACCGGACATGTTAAATCATCGAGTATAATCATTGTACCTGTGCCGAGTCTGCTTCCTGCTGCAGCTACAGTCGAAAAGTCCATTTTTACATCGAGGTGTTCCTCTATAATAAAGTCAGTTGATGCTCCGCCTGGCAGTGCACCACGGAATTTTCGCCCGTCCATCATTCCCCCTGCATGGTCCTCGATTAGTTCACGAAATGTAATCCCGAGAGGAAGCTCCCATGTGCCCGGGTTCTTAACTTTTCCGCTTACCCCGAAGAGTTTGGTTCCGCCGGTTCCTGTTATGCTCAGAGCTTTAAACCAATCCGCACCATTAATTACAATGTGTGAGATCCAGCTCAGGGTTTCTACGTTGTTTACAACGGTTGGTTTTCCGAACAGTCCGCTTATAGCCGGATAAGGTGGTTTGGTACGAGGTATTGCCCTTTTTCCCTCAAGAGAATTCAGTAAGGCAGTTTCTTCTCCGCAAATATACCTGCCGGCGCTGGAATGAAGGTATATATCAAGATCAAATCCTGAGTTTAGAATATTCTTCCCTAAATAACCTGCTTTATAAGCATCAGCAAGGGCCTCTCTGAGTATCGTCTCAGCTTTTTTATACGCCCACCTCAGAAAGATATATGATTTTCCGGCCTGTATGGCATATGCAGAAATGATCATTCCTTCAATAAGCTGATGAGGATTTCCTTCAAGAAGATACCTGTCCTTAAAAGTTCCGGGTTCCATTTCATCAGCATTACAGACAAGGTATTTTGGTTTAGGAGTATCGTCTCCCATTGGCACCAGACTCCATTTCACACCTGTTGGGAATCCTGCTCCACCACGGCCAAGCAGGTTAGAAGCCTTCACAAGACTGGTTACTTCAGCCGGGGCCATTTCCCTGAATGCTTTTTCAACTCCTTTGTAACCACCAGAGGCCAGATAATCTTTCAACCCGAGGGGAGGGGCTCCATTGATGATATGTTTTGTCAAAGGTCTTTCCATCAGGGGTTAATTGTAGTTGTTGAGTATTGATTCAATCTTATCAATTGTCAGGTTATTAAAATGATCGGTGTTTATCATCATGGCAGGTGCATGATCGCAGTCGCCAAGACATGATATTGGAAGCAATGTAAACCGTCCATCGGGAGTAGTTTCACCGAACTTAATACTTAGCTTATCTGATAAATATTTATATATTCCTTCGTAGCCCAGTACCATGCAACTTACACTATCACAGACAAGTATTACATTCCTCCCAACTGGTTTGCGATAGATCCGGCTATAAAATGTTGCAACACCGTCAACCTCCTCATTTGAAATATTCAACAATTCAGCAATATCCTTAACAGACTCATCAGACACCCAGCCGCGATGATGCTGAACAATTTTCAACGCATCAATGCAAGCAACTGCCGGATAGGGATACTGCTCTGTTTCTGCTATTATTTCCTTTTTTTCTTCTTCAGTCAACATTAATATAGTCTTCTATTAAAAAATATTTTACCACGGAGTTACACTTCTTACTAAGACGCGAAGTATCGCGTCTCTACTTTTCACCCATTCTCCCCTTCTCCTTTTCTCCCCCTCCTTCTTCCCTTTGCGCCGTTGCGCCATTGCGCCGTTGCGCCATTGCGCCGTTGCGCCTTTTTTCTACCTATCCAAATCCGCTAACACAAAATCCATTGCCCCCAGTATCGCCAGCAAGTCAGGGATAGTATATCCTTTGCTGATAAAAGGCAGCATCTGAATATGCGGGAAGGAGGGGGTTCGAATTCTTGTTCTGTAAGATGATGTACTACCGTCACTTATAAGGTAATAGCCATTACTTCCTTTAGCAGCTTCAATTGGCACCATTGCTTCTCCTTCGGGAATGACTGGTCCCCACGAAACATTAACAAAATGAGTGATAAGGGTTTCAATGTCAGTCATTGTTTTATCCTTTCGAGGAGGGATGGCTAGATGGTGATCTGATTTGTAATGTCCTGCAGGCATGTTGTTTATACATTGCTGGATAATCCTCAGACTCTGTCGCATCTCTTCCATTCTAACCAAAGCCCTGTCATAACAATCACCATTTTTCCCAAGTGGAATATCAAAGTCAAATCTCTCAATACCGGAATATGGACGCTTTTTTCTGTAGTCCCAGTCAAACCCGGTGGCTCTTAGTCCCGCGCCTGTAATTCCCCATTCAATTGCTTCTTCAGTTGTATAAACACCTATACCAATATTCCTTGCCTTGAAAATCCGGTTCTTAATAACTGAATTATCAAATTCCTTAAGTCGTTTTGGAAAGTAATCAACAAATTCCTGCATGAGTTTCTCCCAGCCCACAGGCAGGTCGTGCGCCACACCTCCAATTCTGAACCACGACGGATGCATTCTGGCTCCTGTAATGGCAGATACTATATCAAAAATCCGTTCCCTGTCGTTAAACGCATAAAATACCGGAGACATCTGACCCATATCCTGGGCAAAGGTTCCGAACCAAACGAGGTGACTTGCGATACGGAAGAGCTCAGTCATCATTACCCTGATAACATTTGCTCTGTCGGGGACTTCAATACCTGCCAGCTTTTCTACCGACAGCAGATAAGCCTGATTATTTATAACACCTCCGAGGTAGTCAATCCGATCGGTGTAAGGAATGAATGTATGCCATGACTGTCTTTCACCCATTTTTTCTGCTCCACGGTGGTGGAATCCGATATAGGGAAAGATGTTAACGATGTCCTCTCCATGCAATTGGACCACCAGTCGTAATAACCCATGAGTTCCGGGATGTTGCGGACCCAGGTTCAGAAACATGAAATCACTGTCGTCGCTGCTGGTATCCAAACCTAATTCAGCAGGATTAAATTTAAGATCAGCCTCCTCTTCATCCCTCATCATTTCTGTCAGAACAAATGGTTCAAGTTCTGTAGCCCGTGCATGATGTTCCTTTCTTAACGGATGCCCTTTCCATGAATCCGGCATAAGTATCCTGGTGAGCCGTGGATGACCTGTAAAGTCGATACCGAACATATCAAAGACCTCACGTTCGTACCAGTTTGCAGATTCCCACACAGATGTAATGCTTGGGATATGGAGATCGCCCTCTAACAGAGGAATTTTTATCCTGAGATCTTCATTTCTTTCAAAAGAGGTGAGGTGATAGACTACCGTGAAACTGCTTTTTGGCTGACCACTTCCCTTACTTCTTGTTCCTCTCATCAATTGCTGTCAGATCGTAAAGCATCCGGTAGGGATGAGGACAATCATTTTTAAGATATTTAAGGACCTGTTGCAGATTGGTTTTTTCAATCCAAAATGTGAGAGTATTATCGCTGGTTGCCTGTATATATAAAGTAATCCGGTCACCAAATTTTGATTCCAGTTCAGAGATTATATTGTTATTGTTGTAGCTCATAACTTAGGACAGGCACTTATAATATACTTTAAATCTCATTTATTGGACGGTATGTCTTAATTTTACAGCGCTCCTCCTGTTTAAGATCCCTTAGGCTTATCTTTTCAGCTTTATGAATTCCCTGTGGTCCGATAACCCAGCTAAATGGTCGCTGTTCCTTACCGATTGATTCCCGAAGCAGCAATAAACCTTCCAGAAAAGCATCGGGACGAGGAGGACAACCAGAGACATAAACATCGACAGGTAAAATTTTATCTACGCCCTGTACAACACTATAAATATCATACATTCCTCCCGAGTTTGCGCATGAGCCCATTGAGATTACCCATCTTGGCGCCATCATCTGTTCGTATAACCTTTTAATAATGGGAGCCATCTTTACAAAAACTGTTCCTGCAATTACCATCATATCGGCTTCCCGGGGTGTACCACGGATTACCTCACCCCCAAAGCGCGCAATATCATACCGGCTTGTAAGGGCTGTTGCCATTTCAACAAAGCAACAGGATAAACCAAATCCGAAAGGCCAGATAGAGTTTTTTCTTCCCCATGAAATCATTTCATCAAGTTTTCCGAATAAAATAGATTTTTGAATAGCCTCCTCGGAAAGCTCGGGAGCAATATTTATTTTATTGGCCGGCGACTTAATAATAGATACCTTCATTTGAGATTGTTTTTATATTTCAGAATCTTTCTGCCGTCGGGTCCGAAGTCAAGCGCTCCGGTACTTAATTCGTATACAAGAAGCACCATCAGTATTGCAATAAAAACAAAAATTCCTATATAACCAGCCAGCCCAAGTTCCCTGAAAGAAACAGCCCAAAGCATTATAAATGCGGCATCAAGGTCGAAGATCACGAAGAACATCGCGATTATGTAAAATCCCGACGAGAATCGCAGCCGGGCATCACCGGTAGGGGGGATTCCGGATTCATAAGGTTCATCGGTAGTTTTTTCCCTGTGTCGTTCTCCAAGAACATAGGAAAGACCTATCATGATCCCAACAAGCGATATTACCGCCAGAGCAAAAACAATAAGAGGCCAGAAAGTTATGTTTTCCTTCAAAAGTGAAATATATAAAGTTGCATTTTTTCTTTTTTAGTTGCTTTAATGTAAATATCATATTATGAATACATTAGATCGCAACTGGCTTCACAAATAGCTTACCTAAAGTTAAACACTTTTTTACGATTTTCCAGTAATCCGATCCTACATAATCGTAAAAAGCGTGAATTATATAACATCAAGTTATAGTTGTGTAAGATATTGACTGCTATAAACAGGTAAATTTGTATTAACAAAGTACATTTTCATCAATGAATTACAGGGAAAACAATTTTTACGCTTTCTTGTTTAAATTCAGAGTATAAATAGTGACATTACCAACGCGCTCTGCCAAGCACAAGTTAGAAATATTCAATTTAATTAAAAAGTATATGGATTTTGTAGACTATTATAAACTTTTAGGTGTTGAAAAATCTGCAACCTCTAAAGATATAAAGAGCGCTTACCGCAAACTGGCCAGAAAATACCATCCTGACTTAAATCCGAATGATAAAAATGCGAAAAAGAATTTTCAGCAGATCAACGAAGCGAATGAAGTCCTGAGTGATCCTGAAAAACGAAAAAAATACGATCAGTACGGTAAAGATTGGCAACATTCTGAACAGTTTGAACAACAAAAACAGCACCAGCAGCAATATTCGAATTCAGGAAATCGCGGATTTTCAGATAGTATGGATGGTGGAGATTTCTCTGACTTTTTTGAATCGATGTTTGGACGATCGGCCGGTTCAGGCCGCAGCAGGCAGGTTAAATACAGAGGAGAAGATTTTAATGCAGAGTTGCATCTTGAGCTTATCGATGCATATAAGACACATCAGCAGACACTTACAGTAAACGGGAACAAGATAAGAATCACAATACCGGCAGGTATCGAGAACGGTCAGACCATTAAAATTGCCGGTCATGGGAGCAAGGGTATAAATGGCGGTCCGAATGGAGATTTATATATTACTTTTTCAATTGCTAATCATCCGGTATTTAAAAGGCTGGGAGATAATTTATATGCTTCAGTTGATCTTGATTTGTATACTGCTATTCTTGGAGGTGAATTGATCCTCGAAACTTTGAGCGGGAAAGTGAAACTTAAAGTTAAGCCTGAAACTCAGAATGGGACAAAAGTGAAACTAAAAGGGAAAGGTTTTCCTGTTTATAAGAATGAAGGTAAGTTTGGAGATCTTCACTTAACCTACACGATTAAGATACCAACAAATCTGAGTGAGAAACAAAAGACCTTATTTAACGAATTATCTGAATTGTAATTAATATTCAATACAATGCAAAGAGATTATTTAATAGAAGTTACCCGGTTCTGCACCAATCATAATATTGAGGTTTCATTTATCAGTTCGTTACATAAAAACGGATTGATAGAGATTACCCGTATCGAAGAATCGCAGTATATCGACCCCGCCCAATTGCTTCAGCTTGAGAAAATTGTTCGCTTATACTATGAAATGGATATTAATCTCGAGGGAATAGAGACCATCAATTATTTGCTACAGAGAATAGAATCGATGCATAATGAGATTATCCTGCTCAAAAACAAGCTTCGGTTATATGAAGAATTTTGAGTTTGTTCACCTAATGCTTCAAAACCTGTGAATTATGTAACATTTAGCAATAAATGTGTACGTTTCCTACCTTTCACTAGTACTATATTGCGCTTATATTTTATATCTGTATCTCCTGCATCTGAGTTTAGATGCAAAGGGTTGATATTAAATGTGTTCTTTATCATAAATAAAAGACTGTTTGAAACTTTTTATCAAGTACATGGTGAGCAACCGCTGTAAATTAGCGGTGAAACTGGAATTGAAACGGCTTGGCCTTCATTTCATTGTAGTAGATTTAGGTGAGGTTGAGATTATGGAAGAGTTAACAAGCGGCCAGCTCGATATGCTTAAAACCGGGTTGCTTTCCTCAGGTCTTGAATTAATGGACGATAAGAAGGCAGTCCTGATAGAAAAGATAAAGAGCACGATAATCGAAATGGTTCATCATTCAGCCGAAATCAGCAAACTAAACTTTTCGGACTATATAAGTGAAAAACTGAATCATGATTATACATACCTGGCAAATTTATTTTCTGAAGTTCAGGGTACTACAATTGAACATTTTATTATAGCTCACAAAGTTGAAAGGATAAAGGAGTTGATTATTTATAATGAACTTAACATCACTGAAATTGCATATAAAATGAATTACAGCAGTGTTGCTCATTTATCTAATCAGTTCAAAAAGGTTACGGGTCTCTCACCTTCGCATTTCAAAAACCTGAAAGATAAAAGGAGAAGCCCTATTGAAGATGTTGGTATTGTATAATAGAGTTTCAAAATTGATAATCCTGAAGTGAAATTTCAATTGTAAAAAAGCTTTAAATGGAAAGAACAAGAACACACGAATCACATTATGCGAGTAGTCTGCTGGAGGCCAGCCTTGACCCGTTAATTGTTATTAGTCCGGGAGGCGAAATTACCGATATGAATCAGGCTAAAGTTACCATCACAGGTATCGATCGCGACAAACTTATAGGGACTTTATTCTTTGATTATTTTACTGAACCACTTAAAGCCAGGAAAGTGTTTGAGGAAGTATTTGCAAAAGGTTCTGTTACTGATTCTCCCCTTACTTTTCGTCATAAAAATGGCAAGCTTACTGATGTTTTATTCAATGGTTCAGTATATAAGGATGAAAGTGGTAAGGTTCTTGGAGCTGTTGTTGTGGCCCGCGACATTTCTGAGCAAAAATGGGCAACTGAGTTAAGGAAGGCAAACAAAGAACTACTCTTTCAAAATAAAGAGAAGGAGAAGCGGGCCGCAGAATTGATCATTGCAAACAAAGAACTTGCCTTTCAAAACAAAGAGAAAGAAAAGAGGGCTGCGGAACTAATTATTGCCAACAAAGAGCTTCTTTTTCAAAATAAAGAGAAAGAAAAACGCGCAGCAGAATTGATTATTGCTGATAAGGAGATTATTATTCAAAGTGTCGAGAAAGGTAAACAGGAGACTGCAAATAAGAAACTGGAAGCACTTAGTTACTCATTAAAACTGGCCTCTCAATATTCACGCAGCCTTATTGAAGCTTCCCGCGATCCACTTTTTACAATAAGTCCTGGAGGAAAAATAACAGACATGAATCAGGCAACTGTTAATATTATAGGTATATCCCGAAAAAAACTGAAGGGCACTGATTTTCTTGATTATTTTACTGAGCCACTAAAAGCCCGCGAAGTTTACCAGGAGGTTTTTGCTAAAGGTTCCGTTACTGATTCACCACTTACCATTCGCCATATGGATGGAGAACTTACAGATGTTTTTTTCAATGGTTCAGTTTATAAAGATGATAAGGATAATGTACTGGGTGTTGTAGTAGTAGCACGGGATATTACCGAGCAGAAGAAGATTGCGACAGAGTTTATGGAGGCAAAGGTTTTTGCAGAGTTTGCAACATTGATTGCTGAAGAAGCTAAAAGTAAAGCCGAGAGTGCAACTTTAGTAGCTGAAAATGCTGTAAAGGCAAAACAGCAATTTCTATCGAATATGAGTCATGAAATAAGGACTCCAATGAACGCGATTATCGGTTTCACCAAAGTGTTACTTAAAACAGACCTTTCAACGAAACAAAAAGAATATCTGACAGCTATTAAGATGAGCGGAGATGCTTTAATAGTACTTATTAATGATATCCTTGACCTTGCAAAAGTGGATGCCGGCAAAATGATATTTGAACAGACACCATTTAAAATGTCGTTGTCAATATCTGCTATGTTACATCTGTTTGAAACAAAAATCCGCGAAAAAAACTTAGATCTTGTTAAGAAATACGATAACAATATTCCTGAGGTGCTTGTTGGCGATCCAGTGCGGTTACACCAGATAATTTTAAATCTGGTAAGTAATGCCGTAAAATTTACAAACACTGGGAAGATTTCAGTAAGTGTTCAATTGTTGAATGAAGATGAGGAGCAGGCAACAATTGAGTTTTCAGTAGCTGATACCGGAATTGGCATTGCTGAGAATAAGATTGACAGGATATTTGAGAACTTTCAGCAGGCATCGAGCGGTACTTCACGCTTGTATGGCGGAACCGGATTGGGCCTGGCTATTGTAAAGCAACTTGTTGAACCCCAGGGTGGCAAAATAAATGTTGTAAGTAAAATTGGTGAAGGTTCCACCTTTAGCTTTACTCTGAGCTTTTTAAAAACAAAAGCTGAAGCAGAAATGGATTCGACCACACTGGAGTTGGACCTTGCCATCAAAAACGTAAAAGTTCTGGTAGTTGAAGATATACAGCTCAACCAATTACTGATGAGAACGTTGCTAGATGAATTTGGCTTTGAATGCGATATAGCCTCTAATGGGAAGATTGCTATAGATAAACTGCAAACCAATAATTATGACGTTATTCTAATGGATTTGCAGATGCCGGAAATGAATGGGTTTGAAGCAACGGAATTTATCAGGAATAAAATGAAATCTGCAATTCCGATTATAGCTTTAACTGCCGACGTAACAACAGTCGACCTGGCAAAATGTAAAGCAGTGGGGATGAACGATTACATTGCCAAACCTGTTGACGAGAAATTATTATATGTAAAAATAGTCGGACTTGTTAAAAAGCCGTTAATAGAAAAAAATGAAATCGAAAAGGTTAATCAAAATGTTGTCAAACTGAAATGTACGGATCTTAATTATTTAAATATCCGTACAAAATCCAATTCCGTTCTTATGATGGAAATGATTTCTTTATATCTGGTTCAGACACCGGTTTTAGTTAGTAGCATGAAACAAGGTTTCCTTGATAAAAACTGGATTTCAATGCATTCGGCAGTTCATAAAATGATTCCTTCATTTGCAATAATGGGAATAAGTCCGGATTTTGAAAATATGGCAAAGAAAGTGCAGGAATATGCAGGTGTACAACAGCAGACTGATGGTATATATGCGCTTGTACTACAGCTTGAAAACGTTTGTACGCAGGCGTGTGAGGAATTAAAAGTTGAATATAACAAACTGAAAAACATAATAACATGAATAATAAAAGTAAGATAATACTATTCCTTGTAGATGACGACGCCCTGTTTTTAAAATCATTGGAGATTGAATTTCTCGACCATGCCGATTTTACAATTGAGACGTTTTCAACCGGCGAACTTTGTCTTGAAAATTTATCGCATAACCCTGATGTTATTATTCTCGACTATTGGCTCAATGGTATTGTCCCAAATGCAATGAATGGAATAGAAACATTAGATAAAATATTGGCGTTTAATCCTGAAGTTCCTGTTGTTATGTTATCCTCTCAGGATAAAATTGAAGTGGCCGTTAACTGCATGCATCACAAGGCTTTTGATTATGTTGTCAAGAGCGAAACCGCTTTTATCCGGTTACAAAAGATTATTAGTACAATTTTCCATTACCAGAAAGTTCAAAAGGAATTGAATTGGTATATGGAGAGGATGTAACCAAATAATTATTATCTGATTATGTTATGAGGCTTCTGAAAGGTTGCCTCTTTTTTTGTATTCTAAATTTAGCATATATAAAGTAGCAAGGTTCGACTAGTACAAAAAGTTACCCCAACTCTCATTTTGAGAAAATTTTTCTCAAAATGACAAATTCACTTTCTTTTCCTGAATTCTATTGGCTACATAACTAAGAGAATACAACAAATTTTATTTCTGGTCTGCATTTTGGTTCAAAAAACACTGTTAATAATATTATCAGTTTTACAACTTCATTTTTTAAAAAATTAAAATGAAGATTACTTATTAATACTACCAACAGTTTTTACTAATTAAAAAATCCAAAATGAGAAAGAAAGAAACCACAGTGAGAGAGAATCCTCAATTTGGGGAGAGAATGAGTTTTGCCGGAATTATTCGTGGTACAATGTATACGTTAGTTCTCGGTGCTTTACTTACAGGTTGTTCCAAAGAGGACCCGAACGTATTATCCGGAGTTGATCCGTTGGCAGCAGCTGGTATCGCAGAGGTATTCCCTGGTAACCTGACAGACAGTGTTGCTGTTAACCCGGATGTTTCAGTAACCTTTAAAAGCGGGACAAGTCCTTCGACGGTAGCTGCATCAACAATAACACTTAAAGAGGGAACAAGTATTGTCCCTGGTAAACTGACTTATTCAGGCACAACAGCCACATTTACAGCATCAGCTGATCTTAATCCCGACTATAATTATACTGCAACAATTAAAACCGCAAGTAAGGGAGTTTCAGGTTCCGATGATGCAAAAGAATATTCCTGGTCATTCAGAACTGGCAGACATCATAACGACAATGTCCTTTCTGTAGTATCAGTTACTCCTCTGGATTTGGCTAGCGGGGTCGTCCTTTCCGTTGATCCGGTTGTTAAATTTAATCAGTATCTGACACTGGCTCTTAGAAATTCACTGGCTTTTGTACTTCTGGATGGAATAAACCCTGTGAATGGATCAGTTTCATATTCGGGTAACTCTGCAATATTCAAACCCGCGGCCGATCTTATTACAAATAAAGTCTATACCGGTAAAGTTACAATTGGAAGTCATGAGAGTGATGATCATGCTGCTGATAAAGTTTATACATGGAGTTTTTCAACCGGAACAGGTGGTGCTGATGTTACAGCTCCAAAGATTGTTTCTGTTGTTCCTGCTAATAATGCAACTGCAATTCCTGTTGGCAACAGTCTGTCTGTAAATTTCAGCGTACCTATGAATTCCGCTACTGTAACCGCATCCTCCTTTACACTTAAACAAGGGACAACAGCTATCCCTGGTACGGTAACTTATTCGGGTTCTGCTGCAACTTTTAAACCTGCAAGCAGTCTCACAGCCAATTTGGTTTACACAGCAACCATCACCACAGATGTCAAAGATGTTGCAGGTAATGCACTGGCTGCAAACTACACATGGAGTTTCACTACCGCACCTGCGGTGGTAACAGACGTTGTTGCACCAACAATCGTTTCTGTACTCCCTGCTAATAATGCAACTGCAATACCTGTAGGCAACAGCCTCACGGTGAATTTCAGCGAAGCAATGAATTCAGCCACTCTTACCGCTGCTTCATTTACACTTAAGCAAGGGACAACAGCTGTTACAGGTACTGTTGCTTATTCAGGTACAGCAGCAACTTTTAAACCGGCAGCCAGTCTGACAGCTAACACCCTCTACACTGCAGTAATTACAACTGCTGCAAAAGATGTTGCTGGTAATGCGCTGGCAGCAAACTACACATGGAGTTTCACAACAGCATCGGCAGTAGTAACAGATGTAGTACCTCCTACAGTTTTGTCGGTAGTCCCTGCAAACAGCTCAGTATCAGTAGCAACTGGAAGCAAAGCCACCATTACTTTTAGTGAAGCTATGGATCCGACTACAATTTCCGCTTCAACTTTCACTTTGAAAATTGGAACTATGGCTGTGTCAGGAACAGTAACTTATTCAGGAACGACAGCAACATTTACACCTACACAAAGTCTTGCTGCAAGTACTGTCTATTCTGCTAGCCTTACAACCGGTGCGAAAGATGTAGCAGGGAATGCTATTGCTACCGCATATAGCTGGAGCTTTACAACAGCTGCTCAGGCAGATGTAACTCCACCAACTATGTCAGGTAACTCTCCACTAAATAATGCGACATCAGTTGCTGTTAACTCAGTTGTAACTGCAACATTCAGTGAGTCAATGAACTCAACGACGATTAGTAGTACTTCATTTACCCTGAAGCAGGGAACCACCAGCGTCACCGGAACTGTTTCATACACCGGTACAACAGCAACATTCACTCCTGGTGCAGCTCTGGCTGGCAATACTCTTTATACTGCAACAATTACTACAGCAGCTAAAGACATGGCCGGAAACGCATTAGCTTCCAATGTAACATGGAGTTTCACCACAATTGTGACAACACCTCCTGTAACAGCAATGTCATTTGCAAGCGATGTTGTACCGGTTCTTAATGCATGTAATGCCTGCCATACCCACCCATGGACAACATCGGCAGTAGCATCTACATTCTATGCGAACCTGGTTAGTTCGGGTTACGTAAACGCAGCTTCTTTTACAACAAGCAAAATTTATGTAAAACTTAACAGCGGGCATCCCGGATCATCAATTCCGGCAGCCGACATTACTAAGATACTCACATGGATGAGTGAAGGATCGAAGAACAATTAATTAATCATTTATTTGAGAAGGCAATTCATTATATGGATTGCCTTCTTTTAATCTTTCTTAACCCGGGCTATCAACCTTTATATGTGTGAAGAGCGATTGAACCAAATTTCTGAGTTGACCGTAGATAAAGATCCCCCAATGCGATAAATTTTAAATTCAATTCAACCAAATTCAAAAGGTGGCAATTTTGCAACTTATATCTTATATTATGTAATTTCCGACACATGCTTAGCTATACATTTGCATAGTGAAAATCAAAGAAGTAAAATTGAAATAATGAAAAATATATTTGGAACTATCTGGACAAAAAAGCCGGAAAAAGCATCTGGAAAAAAAGAATTTAGTGTTGATCGGAATTATCAAACTAAAGAGGATAAAGAAAAGGAAATAGTAGAGATTCTTAGTTATAAACTCGGATTATCGAAAGATGAGCTTTTCACATACATAGACACTCTATAAGGGTTAAAAATGGTATTAGATATCTGAATTAACGAAAACTTTAAAGTCAAAAATCATGACACGAACCTCAACCGGCTACTGGAATAAAAAGAAAGCCAAGTTCAAACAATTATTTCCCGATCTTATAGATGGGGATCTGCTGCTGATTCAGGGTGAAGAAAATGAAATGATGAACAGTCTGAGTAATAAACTCGGAAAGTCAAGGCAGGAGATTCTGAGTATAATTATTGGAATTTAAAGTGTCATATCCTTTAAGATGTAAAAGATGTAACATTTATCAAAAATTGTGTAACATAAATATCTTATTGCAGCTTACCTTTCCTTCATATTTTAAAACTGAAATTGTATGAAAAAAGCAGGTATTTTTATATTGATTCTTGGATTGGCGCTAACAATTTTTACAGCGGTTACCTTCTTCACCAGGGAAAAAGTAGTCGATCTGGGAAATCTCAAAATTATGGCTAATTCACCCCATCATCTTTCATGGTCGCCACTAATCGGGATCGCAGTTATGGTGGTTGGAGGAGCCATGTTCCTGATGTCATCAAAAAAATAGTCAGGCATTCGAACTAGTATTCAGATTCATTTAAGTTCTCCCCCCTTTACTTCCTTTATTCCATAATGCCGTTGTGCCATTGCGCCATTGCGCCATAAGGTGTGAATTATGCAAATCTGCTCCGGAATTATGTAACTCTTCAGTAGCTTAAGTAGTTTACCTTTATTAATTAGTTGGAGACCGGTAACCATATTAAAAAACGGGGCGGAACTGAAAAGCCAGATGAGTAGGAATGTTTTGAAACTATAATAACTATTTAAATGAAAAAGATTTTATTGATTTGCCTTACAGTATTTTGCCTGAGTGCAATTAGTAAAGCACAGGATTATAACACAGCTATTGGTATCCGCGGTGGTTTTGAAAGTGGTCTTACTGTGAAATATTTCACA
Organism: uncultured Bacteroidales bacterium; assembly: GCA_963809855.1. Lineage (GTDB taxonomy): Bacteria > Bacteroidota > Bacteroidia > Bacteroidales > VadinHA17 > LD21. The sequence goes on from CAWELF010000001.1 coordinate 657,253, forward strand.
ACTGAAAAGACAGCTTTTGAATTTATTTTTGCAAGCAGGTGGAGAGGACTCGAAGCTACGGGTCTTTACGAAGTTCACAACAGGGCTTTTGATACTGACTGTCTTAAATGGTATTACGGAATCGGAGGACACATCGGTTTCTGGAATGGAAATTATACTTACAACTATTGGGGAAATCCGGGCACTTCTTATGTAGTAGTTGGTGTCGATGGAATTCTTGGTCTGGAATATAGCTTTACAGAAGCTCCTATAAACATTGGTATCGACTGGAAGCCTGCCTTTAATCTAATCGGTTACCAGGGATTTTGGGCCGATGGTGGTGCAATCTCAATACGATATACTTTCTAACGCAGGACTAGGCTAGATGTTAGCCTGCTGAGTTTAAAGACAAAAGACAAAAGTAAAAAGATAAAAGTGAGCTAAACCTCCCTTTTGTCTTGTGACTTTTGTCTTTTGTATTAGCCATTGTGCCGTTGTGCCGTTGCGCCCTTGAGCCGTTCCCTGAATCCGTGAATCATGTAACAATCTGTAATAATTATGTAACACCTTTCTGTAGCTTGATGAAGATCTTTGGTATACATTTTAATCTGATATTCAGATGAATAAAACAGTCCAATCGAAGGAACATATAACGCAGGCAGATGCATTAAAAAGTGCTAACAGGGAACTTGCATTTCAAAACCGTGAGAAGGAAAAACGGGCTGATGAATTAATCATTGCAAACAAAGAGCTGGTCTATCAAAACCAGGAGAAGGAAAAACGTTCAGATGAACTGATAATTGCAAACAAGGAACTCGCTTTTCAAAACGAGGAGAAAGAAAAGCGTGCAGCAGAGTTGTTCATTGCAAATAAAAAGCTTTTAGTTCAGAATAAAGAGAGAGAAAAGCGTGCTGCAGAGTTAATCATTGCAAACAAAGAGCTAGCATTCCAAAACCATGAGAAGGAGAAACGGGCTGATGAATTAATCGTTGCAAACAAAGAGCTTGCCTATCAAAACCGAGAGAAGAAAAAACGTGCAGAGGAGCTGATTGTAGCTAATAATTACAGGCAGGAGTCGAACGAATACCTTGAAAATCTCCTTAACTATGCGAATGCCCCAATTATCGTTTGGAATACGAAATATAAGATTACAAGGTTCAATAAAGCTTTCGAGTCGCTTACCGGAAGGACCGAAGAAGAAGTATTGGGTAAATCTTTGAAGATCCTTTTTCCTGCCACATCCAGAGAAAGTTCAATAAAAATCATTAAGAACATTCTTAAGGATGAACGGATGGAGGTTGTCGAGATTGATATCCTCCATGTGGATAAGTCTGTTCATACTCTTCTTTGGAATTCAGCAAATATCATGTCGAACGATGGATTCACCTATGTTGCAACAATTGCTCAAGGTCATGATATCACTGAACGTAAACATGTTGAAGAAGAAATCAAAAAAATGAATGAGACACTCGAGCAAAATGTTTCAGAAAGAACTGAACAATTACAAGCTGCCAATATGGAACTTGAAGCCTTCAGCTATTCCGTTTCACACGATTTGAGAGCGCCTCTCAGGCACATAAGTGGTTTCGTAGATTTAATGATTAGAAATAATTCAGCCCAACTAAACGAATCAGGCTTGCGATTTTTAAATATAATTGCTGACTCAACATTTGAAATGGGTAACCTGATTGATGCATTACTTAAATTTTCAAGATTAGGCAGAACCGAGCTCCATCGGGAAAGGATTAGCTCGAAAGATATTGTTGACCATGCCATTAAATCATTAAGTGACGAGTTGTCTGGCAGAAATATTGAAATAAATATATCTAAAATGCCAGACACTCTGGGCGATGAAAGTTTAATCAATCAGGTCTGGATAAATCTCATTTCCAATGCTATAAAATATTCCCGAAAACAAGAAAAGGCAGTAATAGATATTGGGGGTAAAACTGAAAACGGTGAAGCTATATTTTACATAAAGGATAATGGTGCAGGATTCGATATGAAATATGCTGATAAACTATTTGGCGTTTTCCAGAGGTTACATAAATCAAGAGATTTTGAGGGGATTGGAATTGGTCTGGCAAATGTAAACAGAATAGTAATGCGACATGGAGGAAAATGCTGGGCCGAAGGTGAAGTTGAAAAAGGTGCTACATTTTTATTTAGTATTCCAAACAATTAAAGCCAAATATTAAAGAACTTAAAATATGAGAGCAGAAATTAAAAGGATTCTTATTGTGGACGATAGTCCGAACGATGTAGAGTTAACAATCGCTACGCTTTCTGAAAATAATCTGGCAAATGATGTTGTTATTGCAGAAGACGGCGAAGAGGCATTAGACTATCTATATAAACGAGGTAAATTTGCAAATGAAGTTGGAATTCCAGCAGTAATCCTTCTGGATATAAAAATGCCCCGGGTTAATGGTTATGATGCAACAAGACAAATAAAGCTTCTTAACAAAGAAATACCTATAATTGCCCTTACCGCTTTTGCCATGACAGGCGATGAGGAAAAAGCTTCAGTGGCAGGGTGCGATGGCTACCTGAGTAAGCCTGTTAGCAAAAAGAGCTTGATTGATAAGTTGGCTGAGTACGTTACGATCTGATTTAAATTCAAGATATTAAATCACTTTCTTATAGCCCAATGAGATCCCTCGCTGACGCTCGGGATGACACGCTTGGTTTTTGGAATGGGGGAAAGAAGTGACGATTCGCTAAAAAAATATCGAAAAAGGACAAAATTGAGTTTGCGAATCGCCACTTCTTTCCCCTTTCTGACCATACAAAGTCATGTCATCCTGAGCGATAGCGAAGGATCCCCAAATCCAATTACGATACACTCTAAAAAAACCGCCCCTGTTCCCAGCGACGGTCTTTCAACCTAAAACCAACTCTAAAACCTAAAACCTTTATATTTTAACCTGTGCTCTATGCCCTATGACTTTCTGTGCCTTGAGCCCTGAGCCCTGAGCCCTGAGCCTTTTCCTAGAACCGGTACCCTATTGAAAGTCCAAATCCTGTATTCTTTATAGATAATTTATCACTGTAAACTTGCAAGATCCTGTTATCTGCCGGATTAATCTTTACCAATCCAAGTTGTGCGTTCAACTGAAGAAACAATCCTCCACCCATCTCAAATCCGGCTAGTATATTGGCGCCGGCATCAAACGATTTAAAATAAGCAGTAAACAGGTCATCACCTTGTTCAACCGTACTTTTAAAAACAATATCTCTTTCATAAGTGGTAGAACCATTGACGATAGATGATTTCCCACCTATGCCAAAACCCACATATGGTCCGAACCCAAGCATAACAAAGCCGTCACCTATCGCACCTTTATATACAAGGTTTAGCGGTACCTCAACATAAGACAGTTTGTACGTTCCAGTTGATGAGCCGTAGCTGTTTTTTGCTCCTTTTGTTGTAAATAATAGTCCTGGTTGAAAATAGAACTCAGGAACAATTGGTATCTGAATGTTGATTCCTGCGTGAAATCCAACAAGCATGTCATTCGAAAGTTTATCTCCGTTGTTATCCTTTCCTGTCAGATTCTGAAAGTTTACACCACCCAGGATGGCAAAAGAGGTTTTCCCTTTTTCTGTACTTTGCGCAATTGAAAAGGGAGCTGAAAGTGCCAGCACTAATGCTAAAGAAATTAATTTTGATTTCATAGTTTTTTTGTTAAGTATGTTTATTTGTAATCATTTAGTTTTAAGCTCGAAGACCGAAGTCCGAAGTCCGAAGTCCGAAGTCCGAAGTCTTAACTTCTTACTTCTTACTACTTACTACTTACTGCTTACTGCTTACTACCTACTTCCTACAACAGCCGCCTCATTCTTCATCTTCTCATTTGCAGTAATCAGGAATTCAACCCTTCTGTTTTGGGTACGACCAGTTTCTGTATTGTTATCGTATTTGGGGGCTGACTCACCAAATCCCTTTATATTTAAACGGCCGGAGTTAATTCCTTTCGCAGCCAGATAACCCGATACGGTTTCAGCTCTTTTCTCAGAAAGGTCCTGATTATACGATTCACTGCCTTTATTGTCTGTATGCCCCTGTAATTCAATATCTGTATCCTTATATTCATTTAATACTGTTACCAGTTTGTCAAGATTTGCTTTTGCATCGAATGATAAAAGAGATTTGTCAAATCCGAATAATATATTGCTGCTGAATTCCACAACTATTCCTTCACCAACACGTTCCACCTTTGCATCCGGAACTGTATTCTTTATAGCTTCTGCCTGTTTGTCCATTTTATGTCCGATTACAGCGCCGGTAGCACCGCCGACAGCAGCGCCAATAATTGCTCCGAGGGCAGTATTCCCTGATACTTTTCCGATTATGGCTCCCATTCCTCCTCCGGCAGCAGTACCAACAACAGCACCTTTTTGTGTTTTATTCCACGATGCGCATCCGGATATTATCAAAACTGCACTTAAAACCATAATCAAACTCGTTTTTAACTTTTTCATAATGGAAGAATATATGTAATGTTTATAGATTTCTTAAAAGTGATTTACTGAAAATATTCAGGTGCTTTTCTTCAGCGAAATTAGGCTCAATCAGGTACTGATATGTTACACAACTTTCGAAAAAGGTTACATGATTCACGGATATCAACGGCGCAAATGGCTCAAGGGGCTCAAAGGGCACAAAGGGCTGGAAAAGGCGAAAGTGAGAATGGGAGAATGGGAGATTGGGAGATAAGGGGATTTACATTTAAACCTCTGCGGCCCTCTTCGTCTTGCTATGCGGCTCTCTGCGGTTAAGTACGAATTCTTTGCATTTGTCTTCCGTTGCGCCGTTGCGCCCTTTGTGCCCCTTGCGCCCTTTAAAACATGTGAATAATGTAACTCTTTCTAAAAGTTATGTAACAACTATCGGGTTGTATGCCAGTACTTTTACCCAGCAATAGTGAACTTTCAAAATATACATCTTCAAATGAAAATATTAATAATCGGTTTTTTTGTATTTATTAGCTGGACATCACTTTCAACATATGTCTATGTATGTAAAATAAAAGGACTCTGCTACGACGCAGAACCTGTCTTTGTTCCTGATATGGTTAAGACGAATGCTGTTGACGTGGATACCCTGACGAAAAGTCTGGTTCAAAAACAGGTAACGGTTCCACAAAACCTCCTGATCTACTTCGATTTCGACAAAGCTGAATACAGTTCAGGTATGGAGGGAGTGAAGTATTTTAAAGAATCTATGTCATATCTGTTTGAGAATCCAAATGCAAGTTTAAGTATCACAGGATATACTGATGAAGTTGGTTCCGATGAATACAACATGGCTTTGGGATATCGGCGGGCCGAGACCGTCAGGAAATTCTTTGAAGAAAAAGGTATGACACCTGATAAGATTTCAGTAGGATCTAAGGGTGAAAAAGAACCCGCAGTTGAAAATACTACAACCGCAGGAAGAGCTAAAAACAGAAGAGCAGTAATAACTATAAAACCCTGAAATCATGAACACTCTATTAATTCTCCTTGTACAAACAAAAGGTGTGGCAACAATTGAAATTATTTCTATGCTATCGGGAACAGCCATTATCGGATATGTTACAGCGTGGCTTTTTTATAAGTCAGCCTACGAGAAAAAGCTTTCCACAGTTGAATCTGACAAGCACGAATTAAATAACCGAATCGTCAATCTTGATGCAGATGTATTTAACCTGAAGGAGACCATTGGTAAAAAAGAAGAAATAATTGAACAACTTACTCTTTCACATATTGCAGAACGAAAACATCTCCTGGATTTCAGCAGCTTCGGAACAGCCGAACCTGAGGAAGAGGACGATCTGAAAATGATTAGTGGAATTGGTCCGTTTATCGAAAAGCGACTCCATGCAGTCGATATTTATACATTTCGGCAGATAAGTAAGTTCACTCCAAAAGATATTGAATCGATTAATATTGCAATAATATACTTCTCAGGCAGGATAGAAAGAGACAATTGGGTTGAGCAGGCAAAAGAACTTGTTCACGAATATGATCAAAGAACACAGCTTTTTAAAAGGATCAGCGACAGGAAACCAAATATTCACTACGGCAGGATCGGAATAGCAAATAAAGAAGAAGCCGATGACCTTACGAGGATAAGTGGCATTGGTGGCTGGATACAGGAAAAACTTAACGCTTTAGATATATACACATTCCGACAGATAAGTAATTTTAACAAAGAAGATGTACAGTCTGTTACAGGAGCAATTGAGTATTTTCCCGGAAGAATAGAAAGGGATGAATGGATTCTTCAGGCGCATGAGCTTTTGAGAATTGCAGGCGATAAGTCTGAACTCCTGAAGCGTATAAGAGAAAGAAAAGACAGGATTTTTTATGACAGGTTCGGTTTTGCTCATAAACATGAAGCAAATAATCTTACTCTCATCGATGGACTCGGATTATGGGTTGAAGAACGATTGAACACACTTGATATTTATACTTTCGCTCAGATTAGCAAACTTTCTCATTCAGATATTGTTACTATTACCGAAGTACTTGAGTTAATCCCCGGTCGTATTGAACAGGATAACTGGGTCGGTCAGGCTCGTGAACTTGCTAAAAAGCAGAATTCTTGATGATTAAATGATAAATTTTTAATAAAAAGTTGTACCTTGGTTGTATCTTTGTTTTAGTAAATTATATATACCATTTAAGATTGAGAGTAGCGAAACCCAAACCGACATCAGCATCAAAAGGAAAAACATCTGAATCAACAAACAGCAAATTTCCAATTGTATGCATTGGTGCTTCAGCAGGAGGGCTGGAAGCACTGGAACAATTTCTTGGAAACGTTTCTGAAAAAAGCGGATTAGCTTATGTAGTAATACAACACCTCGATCCCACTCAAAAAGGTATGTTGCCTGAATTACTTCAGCGGATTACCAGGATGAAAGTTTTTCAGGTGAAAGACCGGATGACAATAAAGCAGGATTGTGTATATGTTATTCCTCCAAATACAAGCATGTCTATCTTAAAAGGAGTCCTTCATCTGTTTGAGCCAATTGAATCAAGGGGACTTCGTCTTCCGATTGATTTTTTTATGCGTTCATTAGCTGATGATCAGCAGGAGAAAAGCATCGGCGTGATCCTATCGGGTATGGGTTCTGATGGCAGCATTGGCCTTCAGGCAATAAAAGAAAAGAACGGGATCGTACTTGTTCAGGAACCTTCTACAGCCAAGTATGATAGCATGCCACGAAACGCCATGGAATCAGTCATTGTCGATATCGTGGCTCCCCCGAATCAACTTCCTTCACTAATAACTGATTTCATTAAACATATTCCAATAGTAAAATCAGATATTGAGGGTGACATAGCTAAAGATAAAAGTTCACTTGAAAAAATTATTATTCTTCTTCGGACTTATACCGGTAACGATTTTTCATTATACAAGAAGAATACTGTTTATCGAAGAATTGAACGACGGATGGGTGTTCACAAAATCGACAAAATTTCCTCCTATGTACATTTCCTGCAGGAGAACCCAAAGGAAGCAAATATCCTTTTCAAAGAATTAATGATTGGTGTTACTAATTTCTTCCGCGATCCTCTGGTATGGGAAAAGGTTAAGGAGATTACTATACCTGAGATTCTCAGTAATCTTCCTGAAGGCTCGGTTCTGAGAGCATGGATCCCCGGCTGTTCAACAGGGGAGGAGGCTTATTCGCTGGCTATAATTTTTAAGGAGGTTATTGAAAAAAAATATCCGCATGGTGGTTACTCTTTACAGATTTTTGCCACCGACCTCGATAATGAAGCAATAGAAACAGCAAGAAAAGCGGTCTTCCCGGCAAACATTGCCGCAGATGTGTCATCCACGCGCCTGAGTCGCTTTTTTGTTAAAATTGATGATAGTTATCGGGTTAATACCGAAATCAGGGAGATGGTAGTATTTGCAACTCACAACATTATAATGCATCCTCCTTTTACCAAAATTGATTTGCTTTCGTGCAGGAACCTGCTTATTTATATGGACGCTGAGTTGCAGAAGAAAATTTATGGACTTTTTTACTATAGCATTAATCCTGAGGGGTATATGATTTTAGGTAGTGCAGAGACCCTGGGTACGCAGGGCCATCTTTTTACTCCAGTCGATTCAAAGCTTAAGATCTTCAAACGTTCTACTACAAATCTTGTTCCCGAATTAGTAGATTTTCCATCATCATTTTCAAGAGTAAAAAATTTCGGTGCTGAAAAGGAAGTGCCTGTACTTCTGACGCAGAATATTCAAGCTCTTACCGACAGGTTTTTACTGCAGCATTTTTCACCTGCAGGGGTTTTGGTTAACGAAAACGGAGATATTATTTATATCAATGGCTCTACTGGCAAATATCTTGAACCAGCTGTAGGAAAGGCCAATATGAATATTTTTGCAATGCTGCGTGAAGGACTGCGCAATGAATTTCCTATCGCGTTTCGCAAAGCTATTAATATAAAAGAGACCGAAATTTTACATAACATGAAGGTTGGTATAAATGGTGGTTTCCAGACCGTGGATATTACTATTCAACCGATTGAAAAACCAAGGGCACTGGCTGGCTATTTAATGATTACCTTCCATGATACTGCCACTGTAAACATATCGAAAAAACATAGTAACAGCGGCAAGAAAAATCAGGAAACTGCGATACAGCTCGAACTGGAATCTGAGCTTGCTCGTACCCGTGAAGAGATGCAAAGTACTCTTGAAGAAATGCAGACTTCACAGGAGGAATTGAAATCGACCAATGAAGAATTGCAGTCAACGAACGAAGAGCTTCAATCGACAAACGAAGAGCTTACAACTTCCAAAGAGGAAATGCAAAGTCTGAATGAAGAACTTCAGACAGTGAATGCTGAGCTTCAGTCGAAAGTAGAGGATTTTGCGAAGGTGAACAACGATATGAAAAACCTTCTCAACAGCACTGACATCGCAACACTCTTTCTCGATAAAGATCTGAATATTCGTCGTTACACTAATCAGGCTACAAAGATTTTCAAGCTGATAAAAGGCGACATCGGCCGTCCATTCACCGACCAGGTTACGGAACTTATTTACCCCGACCTTGCCGAGGACGCCCTGGAAGTGTTAAGAACGCTTATATTTATTCAGAAACAAATACCGACGAGGGACGACCGTTGGTTCTCTATCCGAATTATGCCTTATAGGACCTATGACGACAGAATCGATGGACTTGTAATTACTTTTATCAACCTTTCTGATCTCAAACAGGTGGAATCAAAACTGATCGAGACAGAACGAATGAATAATTCTCTTATCAACACTTATAATGGATCTGTAATAAAATTATCAGCTGACGGGAAAATACAGGAATTTAATCCGGTGGCTGAATTATTTTTCGGAAAGAGTCGAAAGGTTGTTTTAGGACAGAATTTTATCAAAATTTTCGTTGCTGAAAATATGCAAAAAATAATTCAGGAGGAATTTGACAAACTGACAGGAAAACCAGCGGACGGAATTATAACAATTCCGGTAATTTCCGCAGCAAAAAAGATTCATAACGTAGAATGGTCTGTAATTGTTTTAATTAACGATCTTAAAACAGTAACAGGAATTCTACTGACACAGAATAGAATAAACAATGAGTGAACAGGACATGACAATGGCCAGAATTCTTCGCAAAAGAGCTGAAGAACAACTGAAGGAAAAACAAAAAAAAGAACACACTGGTGTTGAAGAAGCTGACACCAGAAAGCTTCTCCATGAACTTCAGGTGCATCAGATAGAGTTGGAAATGCAAAACGACGAGCTGCAACAGGTTTATGAAACAGCAGAAAAAGCACTTAAGAAGTATACTATGCTTTACGATTTCGCACCTATGGGTTATTTTACACTCGACAGCGATGGTACAATCTGCGATTTAAACTTCACTGGCGCCGAGATGCTTGGTGACAAACGCTTCAGCCTGGAGAACAAGAACTTCAAGGTATTTATTGGGAATGGTTCTAAACCTGTATTTGACAAATTCTTTTCAAAAGTTTATACAAGTAACAGAAAAGAATCGTGCAAAATAACACTGAGTTACGACAATACTCCACTATGTCTGGTTTATATGGAAGGAATTGTTACCGGCGATGACCGCAGATGTCTGCTATCGCTGGTAGATATTTCAAACCTTATGAATTCGTAATCCGGCCGATCATCTTGTGGGTTACTTGGTACTAGGCACTGGGTGCTAGTTGCTCGTTTCCGTTTACTTCCTACTTCCTACTACCTACTCTTCCCAAAACCTGTGAATCTTGCAACTTTATCTAAAAGTTTTGTAACACATTATCTTTTATACAGCTGTAAATTTATTCTGTAGAAATCCTGATGTTTTTGAGAAATCTACAAACACTTAATGCATATGATAATGTTAAACAAAATGGAAGTGCAGGAAGCACTAAAACGCAGTCAGAAGTTAAATAAGCGGCTTGAATTAAGCAAAAACAAACCTGTTAATGGCCAGGATACAATTATTTCGTTACTGATTCATGACATCTTTGGTGGTGAAATTCTAAAGACTCATCTCAAAAAAGGCTGGCACTACTACAACATGATTGATGGTGAACGAGTCGATTTTTCAACTTCAGAAACAACTAAATCGGTTGCCAAAAAGAGTTTCGATGACCTTCATGCTGAACCTGAGGAAACAATCAAATATTTTGATAAGGAAGACTATTCCAGCTTCTTAATGAAATTTGTAACAGCATTCGAAGAAACTATTGGTCTTGATAAGTACGAAATGATTCGCCCGATTTAAATCCCGAGTAATCTCCCCCTCACCATATTCTGTTGTCGCAGAATCTTCCCTTAGCTAAAATCTCCCTTAATTCCTGTTTTCTTTTCCGTTTAACGTGCGCCGTTGCGCCCCTTGTGCCCTTTACGCCGTTGCGCCCTTTGACACGTGAATCATGTAACTTAATTTAATAGTTATGTAACAGATCCAGCTCTAGTTGTAGTGACCTTTGACTTTTAATAAGTCATTGATGATCTATTTAAATTAAAAAAATTGTAATTGATTAATCATTTATAAATAAGTAAAAAAATGAAAAAATTCATCTTAATTATCAGTTTAGCAGTTGCAGCAATTTCTCTCAACTCATGCTTGATGGGTTACGTGGCTTCCGAGCCAGCCTATGTGGAGTATTCAAGACCAGAACGGCCAAATAGTACCTATATCTGGATTGATGGTGACTGGGGTTGGAATTCTCAAACTCAGGTATATGTTCAGAGAGCAGGTTATTGGGAGAAACCAAGACCAAATCAGACCTATCATGCAGGTTCCTGGCAACAAACCCCAAAAGGCAAAACATGGTCGAAAGGAAGCTGGCAGAAAGATAACAACGGTAATAACCGTAATAATGGAAAAGGCAATAATCGCCGGGATAAATAGAAATTCCTGAAATATAAAAGAGCTCTTCTGCATTTGCTGAAGAGCTCTTTTTTTTGTCGGGGTGGCCAGGCTCGAACTGACGACCCTCTGGTCCCAAACCAGATACGCTACCAACTGCGCCACACCCCGGTCATTACTTTTTAAGAGTCGCAAAAGTATCACTGTTTTTTCAATTATCATAGTAATCAGTGAAAAAGTTTGGTATTAATTTATATATAGCTGATTAACAATGGAACAACAGTAGGGGTTATGATAGGGAGAATCGGAGAATCGGAGAAGGGGAGAGTTTTGGCACCAGTCACCTGTGCCCTGTGCCTATTTATTCACCTTAATAACTATCCCGCTAACAGGCGATTTGCCTTTGGTATTGAGTGAACCCGGACTGGTAATCTCTTTCTTGTCAAGATATAGATGGATATAATACAATCCTTCTTTCCGAAACTGAAGAGGTATCCTGTATGAGGTTCCATTTCTGTATTTAGATAGCTCCCATGCCGGAATTGTCTTGTATTGTTCATCTGTAAAATCTCCGTAGCTTCCTTTTCTGCTTATTTCTGCGGCTAACATAGGTTTTGGGAAATTCTCATAATAAACTATCATAAAGTAGAGGAAGTTTTTGTCTGTGGTACTGACAATAATATTGAAGGGTTCGTCTACTTTCACCTCGGCAGGTATATTCTCAAATTCCAGATACCTGTCTATAAATTCCTCATAATACCTGAATTGTTTACCCGTAAGATAGAAACCGATTCCGACAAAATTATGCGACTTTTCTATAATGGTTTTTTTATGACCGTCATTAGGAGCCCGCTCCGCCATGAAATTTTCATGCCCGGTCCTCATCATCTGACCTATTTTTATATTCCCCGATTCCAGGTTTTCAGATGACCATTCACCATAAGCGTTTTCAGAAACGTGATCAAATCCGCCTGCAAAAGCGTATCGTTGATAAGGTTTCTCTCCTGATGTGTTCCAGTGACCAAGAAAATTATTTTCAGCAGCCTCCCTGCACATTTTATTGGCTACTCTCGAGGCGAGGATATCCAGAATAACAGGACCTGCATTGAATTTCCGTCTGCTAATGTTAATAATATTCAGCTGGATAAGTTTAAGTTTTAGGGCCTGCTCGTTATCCTTAAATTCAGGAAGTCTTGTTTCGCTGTCATTGAGTTTAATATACTTCTCAAGGTCTGACTTACCTATTTCATCTTTCTGAACAGGCAGAATTGAATGCGGAAGACATATTAAAACGACACCGATTATTATAAATACTTTTATTGTTTTCCAGGTTTTTCTGAACATAAGTTTCTGCCCTTTGTTAGCGATGTAAATAAACCAATAATTTACGAAAATGAATAGATTAAGAAGCATGTTTTTATTAATGATAATCTCACTTACAGGTTTAGCGCAAACAAGCGGCTTTTATAATTTCAAAGTCAAAACTCTAGAAGGAAAGGATTTTGATTTCGCATCTCTTAAAGGGAAAAAAGTTATGGTGGTTAATACTGCATCGAAGTGCGGATTTACACCTCAGTATAAAGATCTTGAGGAACTCTATGAGAAGTATCAGGGACAATTGGTAATAATTGGGTTTCCTGCAAATAATTTTCTGAACCAGGAACCCGGGTCTGCCACAGAAATACGGGCATTCTGCACAGCCAACTATGGTGTTACATTTCCTATGATGGAAAAGATTTCAGTTAAGGGTAGTGATATGGCTCCCATTTATAAATGGCTTACATCAAAAGAACAGAACGGGGTAATGGATTCTTCAGTAAAATGGAACTTCCAGAAATACCTTATCGATGAGAATGGAAAACTTATTGACGTAATTTATTCAAGCGAGAAACCAACCTCAGATAAGGTTACTGCATGGATAAACTCTAAATAGTCCATAAAGTCCATAAAGTCTACTAACGCTTCTGACTTTCGACTTTATGGACTTTAGACTTTACGGACTTAATTATTAAAACTGCGATTCTATTTTTATATTTGTCAGAAGTTTTTGCTTTGGAAAATTTAATTCTGATAAGAAATGCCAGTTAATATACCCGATAAATTACCTGCTATAAAAGTCCTACAGAAAGAGAACATATTTGTTATGGATGCTTCACGTGCATCAAAACAGGATATTCGTCCACTGAAGATTGCCATTTTAAACCTGATGCCGATTAAGATTACTACTGAAACAGATCTTGTAAGGTTATTATCTAATTCTCCATTACAGGTTGAACTTGATTTCATTAGTCTGAGTACCCATATCTCAAAAAATACTCCAAGAGAACATATGCTGGCTTTTTATAAGGATTTTAACCAGGTAATTCACAAAAAATACGATGGGTTGATCATTACAGGTGCCCCCGTTGAGCAAATGCCTTTTGAGGAGGTAGCTTACTGGGAAGAACTAACCGGGATCTTATCCTGGGCAAAGAGCAATGTAACATCATCAATATTTATTTGCTGGGGAGCGCAAGCAGCTCTTTACCATTATTATGGTATTCCAAAATATCCTCTCGACAAGAAAATGTTCGGAGTATTCAAGCACACTAAAAACGACTCACTTCATCCGATAATGAGAGGATTTGATGATGTTTTCTATGTTCCTCACAGTCGTCATACCGAGATCAGAAGAACAGATATAATAAAAGTCCCGGAGCTTACTATCCTCTCTGAATCGACGGAATCAGGTGTGTACATGGTAGCATCTTCGAACGGACGAGAGTTTTTCCTTACAGGTCATTCGGAATACTCACCCGAAACTCTTGATATTGAGTACAAAAGAGACCTGGCGAAAAAGTTACCAATCGAGATGCCCAAAAATTACTATATCGACGATAATCCAAAGAATCCTCCACTGGTAAGATGGCGTTCCCAGGCAAATATGCTGTTTGTAAACTGGCTTAACTATTTCGTTTATCAGAAAACTCCTTATAATATTGAAGCTATTGAGTAGCCCCAAACCCTAACCCGACCTTCCCCCATGAAGGGAAGAGTATAGCCGTTAAACTAAGGGAAGTTTTGAAATTTTGTGAATAGAAAAGGTTTGGGGCTGTTGAAAAAGTCAAAAAAGACTTTTTGACAGCCCCAAACTGTTCTGAACGAACTTAGTTACAATATTTCATATCATTTGGTTTTATGGATCTTCCCAGAAACATCTTCTTCATACTCCTTCGGTAGACGGCTACGTTCCTGAGGGAAAGCCTGCCCCGCTTCGGCGGGGGCCAGGTTAGGGGTTTCATCTAAAGTATGAACGGTATAAACATCTTTGTCTCTTTCATGTACTTCCTGTACTCATCTCCAAACTTTGCTGTCATCTCTTTTTCTTCAATCCGTGCTGTGAAATAAACAGCAACAAGTATAACAGCCCCGAGAATAAGTCGTGTCTGACGAGGATCTTTAAACATTATTCCAATTCCAAATAGGAAGACTGAAAGATAAAGAGGGTGCCTGATGTAACGGTAAAGTCCCGACTTGACCAGTACTGAAGTATTCTCAAAACTTTCTTCAGATTTGCCCATCCTTTTCAATAATAAATATCCTTCAATTCCCACATATGCCGAAAGGATGAGAAGTATCCATGAAATAATATGAATAGGAGAAAACGGATCAGTAAACCATATTCTGAAATTCATCATCAATAGGATGAAGACACTTTCGAAAGCAAAGAACCTGGTTATGCCATGGTATCTCTTATACTTGATAGAAAAGAACCACGAAAAGACTATTATGCAAATCGTTCCGGCAATAAGGATGTAGTAATTCATAGTAAGAAAATTAAAATAGATGCTCAGTTACTATTGTGAGTGTTGAAAAAGAAATTTTTAACGCAGAGTGCGCTGAGGAACCCCTGAGAACCGCAGAGGTAATTAGTTTAATATTAAATCTTTGCGCCCTTTGCGTATTCCCTTTGCGTCCTTTGTGGTTAATGGATTTCGACTTTTTTGTCATTCCCTTGTGAAGGTGATTCTTTCTATAAAAACTAACTTAAGATAATCTCAGACACTATTTACTTCTCAGCAACCTTTTCATTTACCTTTTTCAAATAATTATGAACCTCCATCTGAGAGTTAATTATTTTCTTACCCGGTTTTACAAACTTATTAGATAGCGATGCTTCGAGAATACGTGCCTTTATATTGTCACTCCATTGAATTTCGAAAATCTCCTTCAATTCGTTCCTTATGCTCTTATCAAATACCGGACAGGTTACCTCAATACGATGTTCAATATTTCTAGTCATCAGGTCAGCTGAAGAGATATAACATTCCTCATTCCCTCCATTGCAGAATATCAGAAATCTGGTATGTTCAAGAAAACGGTCAACTACACCGATTGCTTTAATATTTTCACTAATGTCTTTTAAACCCGGAACAAGGGAGATCATTCCCCTGATAATCAGCCTTATATTCACCCCCGCGTTACTGGCTTCATAAAGGTGATTTATGATTTCATTATCAGTAAGGTTATTCATTTTAATATAAATGAAGGCTTTTTTTCCTGCCTGGGCATTTCTAATTTCGTTTTCAATTAGCAGAGTTATCTTGTTCCGCATGAAAAACGGAGACAGCACCAGATGATAAAAATTATCTTTTTTATAGTTTACATTAAAGAAGTTAAATGCCTTAAAGACCTCATTTGTGATCTTTTTATTGGTTGTCAGAAGTAAATGATCTGTATATACTCTTGCTGTATCTTCGTTAAAATTGCCTGTTCCGATAGCAGCGTAGCGTTGAGTGACTTCATTTTTAACCCTGGTAATAAGGCATAATTTTGAATGAACTTTTAATCCGGGAACCCCATAGATTACTTTAACCCCCTCTTCCATCAGCTTATTGCCCCAGAGAATATTTGCTTCTTCATCAAAACGTGCCTGTAGTTCAACAACCGTTGTGACATTCTTGCCATTTCTTACGGCATTCAGGAGTGCGTTAATAACACTGGAATTCCTGGCCAGCCTGTAAAGGGTTATCTGGATCGAAGTAACATACGGATCAATAGAAGCTTCTCTCAGAAGATCTATAAAATGGTCAAAAGGATTGTACGGAAAAAAGAGCATTATATCTTTCTTCTTTATGGCAGATAAAATGCTTTTTCCGGCCTGGATATCTCTGTGAGGTATAGGAACCAGTGGCTCATGGTAAAACTTCTTGCGACCGAGGTTAGGAAAGTTCATGAAGTCCTTAAAATTGTGATACCTGTTGCCCGGTATGATAGCATCGTCGGGACCGAAATTCAGTTTCCTGGTGAGTATTTTTAAAAGGTCGTCGGGCAATTCCCTGTCGTGAATAAATCGTACAGGGTTACCCCATTTTCTCTGCTGAAGACTATGTGAGAGTTTATCGATGTAGCTCTCTGATATATCGTCAACTAACTCAAGTTCAGCATCTTTGGTAAGTTTTATGGTATAAGCTGAAAACTCATCAAAATCAAAAATGAAAAAGATCTCTTTAAGTCCGAACCTAATTATATCGTCAATGAATATAACGTATTTCTGATCGTCTTTCTCAGGAAGAACAACAAAGCGGGGGAGAACATTTGTAGGAATTTCAAGAAGAGCAAACCTTTTTTTCTGAGTCTCATTTTTTACAAGATATATTGCCAGATAAATGGCAGCATCAGTCAGGTTTGGCAGTTCAGAATCCTTCTCAATCAGAAATGGCATCAACCTGGTCCTTACCTCCTTGTGAAAATATTTCTGAACAAATTCAGTTTGTTCAGAATTTAATTGTTTTTCGTTGATAATGTGAATGTTATGATTGTCAAGTTCCTGAAGAAGATGTGAATAGATCTTCTCAAACTTTGAATTTTGATTTATTACAATTTCCTGAATAGTCTTTAGAGTGGCCTTTGGACTGTAGCCAAGAATGTTTTTTGATTTAGCTCCGAATTGAGATAACCTTTTCAGAGTGGCAACCCTTACTCTGAAATATTCATCGAGATTATTTGAATATATCCCAAGAAATTTGAATCGCTCAATTAAAGGAACATCTTTGTTTTCAGCTTCCTGAAGAACACGTTCGTTGAATGATAACCAGCTTATTTCCTTTGGAATATATGTTTTACTCATAGCTTTTTTTCTGGTTTCAGGAAATATTCTCTTTTACCTGTGTGCAGTTTCAGGTCAGCCCAGTTTTCTATGTTGAAAGTTATCCCGGTTACTCCACTCTTTGGGAGAAAATCACACCCTTGTTTACACAGACTATCTACAATCTCAGTAAAGGAAGGATTATGTCCAAAAAGTGTAATTATCTCATAATCAGATACATATGTGGCAAGAAGCTCTGTGAGATAAGAAATATTCATTTTATAGTACAGGTTACTGTTTACTGTTATGCTTTCGGGTCTGATGCCAAATTCACCAGCGAAAAGAAAAGCAGTTTCCAGAGCCCTGAAAGCCGGACTGGTTATAATCAACCCTAATTTACTCTCTCTCTCAAGCAGCTGACGAGCCATTAACTTCGAAATATTTTTCCCTTTCGGAGTGAGTGATCTTTCAAAGTCGGTTATTTCAAAAGCCTGGTCTTCAGCTATCCCATGCCTGATGAAAATTAATTTTTTCATCGTTATGTTAAATTTATACAACAATCCAGATTTGTCATTCCGAGCGCCAGCGAGGAATCCCCCTCACAAATGTTAATAATTTGATTTAATTCCAATTCAATAATTATTCATTCCAAATACTCAATATATAAATCACCTTTAAAACCGTAAAAAAAGTTTTACCTATCAAATACCAAAACTTGTTCCCATATTCTGAGCCTGTATTACCATGGGATCATTTGGTTCCACGAGTTTAAGCTTTCCTGATACATCTGAGAGTGGCACATCTACAATTTTATTATCCTTAAGTGCAACCATTTTTCCATAGTCACGGTTCGCAATAATGTCTGCTGCCGCAGCGCCATATCTTGTTGCTAAAACCCTGTCCATGGGCGATGGAGTGCCACCTCGCTGAATATAACCAAGAACTGTTTCCCTAGTTTCAAGCCCGGTCATCTCACCGATCCTTTTGCCAATATATTGCGCGGCTGATCGGTCTTTTACCGGATTCTTAATACCTTCTGCTACAACAACTATTGAATAGGCTTTGTTCTCACTTACGCGTCGAAGCAGGTAATCTGCAATTTTTTCTTCACTATATTGTATTTCCGGAATTAATATGACATCACCACCTCCTGCAATACCCGAAAAGAGCGAAATCCAGCCTGCATTATGTCCCATCAGTTCAATAATCATAATTCTTTTATGAGAGTTGGCTGTTGAATGAAGCCGGTCGATGGCCTCGGTAGCAATATTTACCGCAGAATCGAATCCGAATGTAACATCTGTACCCCACACATCATTATCAATAGTTTTTGGTATTCCGACTACATTTAATCCTTCAAGTGACAACAGGTGAGCTGTTTTCAGGGTTCCGTTACCACCAATGCATACCAGGCAATCGAGCCCCATCTGTTCATAATGCTCCCTGATAAGTACTGGTTTGCTGATCTCATTTTTACCCTTACCGTTGCTTTTAAATGGTTTTTCCCTCGAAGTGCCCAGAATAGTGCCGCCCACGGTGAGTATCCCTGAAAGATCAGCCTCAGTGAGTTCCCTGTATTCTTTATGAATCATTCCAGTAAATCCGTCGCTGATGCCAACCAGTTTCATACCGTATTTAACGATAGCTGTTTTTCCCACTCCCCTGATTGCTGCATTTATCCCCGGACAATCACCTCCGGCCGTCAGGATTCCAATACGCTGACCGCCACTTTTCTTTTCCATATATGTTTTGTATATCTATTTATTAACAAATTTATATATAATTTATCGTAAATTTAGCATGATGAAAAAATTCAACTAACCTGGAATTCGATTGTTATGAGAAAATTACTTTCACTCGTTTCTTTGTTATTCATTTTTTTAAAGCTTGAATCACAGGATGGAGGATTACTCCTCACCAATTTTAAAGAAAGCAGGGATATCGAAAATCAGAACTGGGCTATATGTCAGGATATCAACCATGTTATGCTGTTTGCCAACAGAAAAGGAATACTATCATTCGATGGACAGGATTGGTTATCCGTAAGAATACCCACGATACCATTTTCCATGAAGGCAAATGCTTCCAACGGAAGAATTTATGTTGGAGGCGAGAATAGCTTTGGATTCCTGCAAAAGAACGAGACGGGCTCGTATAAATATATCACTTTATCGACTGATTCCTCCGGAATTGGTATGATAACCAGAATTATCGTGGGTGATTCCGTAGCATGGTTTTACGGAGACAGGTCAGTAAGCCGTTATAATTTGGTAAGCGACAAAGTTGAACTCACTTTAAGATCAAAAGAAGAAAATCCGTTTTCCGGAATCATAGTAACTCCAAAAAACACCTTTATAAATGTAGTGAACAAGGGGTTGTGCCGGATTGAAAGCGACACTCTTTTTCCTATTGTAACAGGGTTCCTAACTGAAAAGATGGATATATTATTCTCTCTGCCCTATAGCAACAGTAAAGTATTGGTGGGCACGAGCGATGGGAAGCTCGAGCTTTTTGACGGATTGAAATATTCAGACTATCCAATAAAGGACAACGGCTACCTGAAAGATAATGTATTGTCGGATGGAATTTCTCTTGGGGATAGTTTATACGCCTTTTCCACTCTCGACGGGGGCGCCCTGGTTATTGAAAAAAACAGTGGGAAAATAGGTAACACAATTAATAATCAGAATGCTCTTCCTGATGATGAGATTTTTGCGATTGGTATAGACCGGAGCGGAGGATTATGGCTCTCTCATCAATATGGTTTAACAAGAGCAGATCTTAATCTTCCGGTGGGAAATTTTAGTATTTACCCCGGCCTCAGTGGTAACCTTACTACCTCTCTATGGAGTAACGGTGAACTGTTTGTAGGGACAAGCGAAGGTGTTTATTATCTCACTGAAGTTAAAAATGCTGCTGATGTACAGGTTTTGACCAAGAGTGAATCTTCTAAAACTTCAGCTTCAAAAAAATCAGCAAAAGATCCGGCCAAACAGAGTGGTCTGAAAAATATTTTCTCTAAAATATTTGGCAAAAAAAGCGCTCAGGATAAAGTAACCGTAGCTCCTGTAAAGCAAAAAACAGAAGTAGAACGAGTTGCAGTTAATAACGTTAGCACAAACACTACGGTTAAGTATATTTTTAAAAGAATTGAAGGTCTTAACGATAAATGCCGTCAATTGGTCTCAACAAAAGACGGAATACTTGCAGCTACAAACAAAGGTCTTTATATTATCAATAACCACAAGGCTTCTACTGTTGTTGAAAATCGATACATTAATTCGATATCCTGGAAGCCTGTCGACGAAAAATATTATATAGCTGCAGAAGACGGATATTTCTCAGTTAAATCATTTAATGGAAAATGGATTACTGAAGAACCAGATGTAAAATTTAACAATCCGGTTTATTCTGTATTGGTAACACAGAATAAAACAATATGGCTGGGTGTTGATAATAAAGCTCTCAGATTAGATCCTGGTTCTGCTGCAAGTTCTATAAAATACGCGTCTGTAAGTATTAAAAATGATTTCCCTCAAAGATACATTCTCGATTTGGTAAATGATACGGTTTTCCTTTACACTGAATCGGGTATCTATTATTATGATAATTTGTCAGATGCCTTTACCCCGACAAGGTCTGAAAAAGTTTCCACAGGATCTAAAATCAAATATTTGTATCCACTTTCGAACGAGCCCTGGATAAACCATGGTACGGAATGGATCTCCCTTAAATCTTCGGGGAAATTGGTAGAAAAAGAAAAATCGCTTTTTAAGATTTTCAATGATGTGATCTCAATTAATACCGACAGAAATAATCTGTGGGTTGTGGATGGCGAGAACCGTCTGTTCAGAATTGACCTGAGTAAACCATCGAAAATAAATCCCGAAAGCGACGTTTTCGTAAAGAGTATTTATAACGAAACTGGTACAACGTTTAATTTGTCAAATATCGTTTTCAACAGAGGTGATAATATTGTAAACTTCGATATCGTTGCACCGGGTTATCTGAAACAAAACACAACTCAATATCAGTATACAATAAATAAGCTTATGACGGACTGGTCACCTTGGTCTGTCCGCACCAATTATAATCTTATGATACCGGTTCCCGGGGAGTATACTTTGCAGATCAGGGCAAAAGATCTCTGGGGAAATATAGGCGAACCTAAGTTGATAAAATTTACTATAAAGGCCCCCTTCACCCAGACGACCTTCTTTTATATTCTTGTTGTAGCATTTGTATTTGGCTTACTCTTTCTGATAGTTCGTTTCAGAGAGCGGCAATTTCAGAAAGAAAACAGGATTCTGGAAGAAAAAGTAAAGGAGAGAACCGCAGAGATTGAAGCACAGAAAGAGGAGATTACATCAAGTATTGAGTATGCAAGCCGGATACAGATGGCAATGCTCCCCGAAAAGGTACACTTCAACAATTTCTTTTCAGATCATTTTATAATTTTCAAACCTCGTGATATTGTAAGCGGCGACTTTTATTGGGTTGGCGAGGATGAAAAACATATTTATTTTTCAGTTGCAGACTGTACTGGTCATGGTGTACCTGGAGCATTCATGAGCGCTCTCGGTATATCAACACTTAATGAGATAATTACCAATAATGTTGATCTTCATGCAAATACAGTATTAAGCCTACTGCGTGAAAAGATAAAAACATCTCTACATCAGACTGGAAAGGAGGGAGAGGCAGCAGACGGAATGGACGTTGCATTCTGTCTACTCCATAAAGACAGAAAAATTCTTGAATTCTCCGGAGCTTATAACCCGTTGTTTATTTTTCAGGGTGAAAATTTGAAGGAATATAAGGCAGACAGGATGCCCATTGGAATATACTATGGCGAAAAAGACAACTTCACAAACTATGAGATCAATATCAAAAAAGGTGATACAATCTATATATTCTCAGACGGTCTGGCCGATCAGTTCGGAGGTCCCGATGGGGTTAAGTATAAAATTGCAAATCTGAAAAAATTATTGTCTGAGATCTACTATAAACCAATGTCTGAACAACGTAAAATAATTGAAAATGAATTGGAAATGTGGAAAGGTGGCGTTGATCAGGTGGATGATATCACGATAATTGGCATAATCATCTAAGGGTTGCTGGGTACTGGGTACTGGGTACTGGATACTGGATACAAGCACCCAGCACCCAGTACCCAGAACCATTTTTTTAACTATCTTTATCACATAAAAAACAACTTATGAATATAAAATTTATTGGGGCGGCAAGAGAAGTTACAGGAAGTAAACATCTCATAACAACTGGTTCAGGAAAAAAAATTCTTCTCGACTGTGGAATGTTCCAGGGAAAAGGTCTCAAGACCGATGGAATGAACCGGGATTTAATGTTCGACCCTGCAGAGATAGATCATATAATACTCACGCATGCTCATATCGATCATGCCGGACTTATACCTTATGCGTATAAACTGGGTTTCAGGGGATCGGTGATATGTACAAGCGGAACACGCGACCTTTGCGCCATAATGCTTCTCGACTCCGCATTTATTCAGGAGCATGATACTATGACATTTAATAAGCGAAGACTGAAAAAAGGACTTCCACTGGCAACTCCTCTTTATAGTCAGGCAGATGCAACTGCAGTTATGGGACACTTTATTGGCGTGCCTAATGAAATGAAGTTCAGGATTGACGACAATATCAAAGTAAAATTTACAAATACCGGACATATGCTCGGAAGCGGGGTTGCAAACCTTGAGATCATGGAGAACGGACAAATCAAAAAGATAGCATACACAGGAGATATTGGCCGCCCCGTCGACCCCATCCTGGCAAATCCTCAAGCTTTTCCTCAGGCAGATTATCTCATAGCTGAATCAACTTATGGCGACCGTTTGCATCACGACGTTGCCGTGGCTGAAGAAGAACTTTTGAAAGTCGTTGTTGATACCTGCGTTAGTAAAGGTGGTAAACTGATTATCCCGGCTTTCAGTGTTGGCAGGACACAGGAGATAGTTTATGCTCTGAATAACTTTTTCAATAGAGGAGTATTACCGAAGGTTGACGTCTTTGTCGATAGTCCTCTTGCAGTGAATGCTACAACTGTATTCAGAATGCACCCCGAATGCTTTAATAGTAATTTTGCTGCTGTTCTGGAAAAAGATCCGGATCCTTTTGGATTCGATAATCTGTTTTATATTACAAAGGTGGAAGATTCCAAAAGACTTAACGACCATAAGAAACCTTGTATAATCATCTCAGCATCAGGGATGATGGAAGCAGGAAGAGTAAAGCACCATCTTGCAAATAATATCACCGACCCAAGGAATACCATACTGATTGTTGGTTACTGTGCCCCTGAAACACTCGGTGCAAAAATAGGAAGAGGAGATAAGGAAGTTTCTATTCATGGAATGGTATACCCGGTGAAAGCCGAAGTGAAAAAAATCGAATCATTCAGTGGTCATGGCGATTATAAAGAAATGATTGGCTTCTTATCCTGCCAGGATAAAAGTTTGCTTAAACAGACGTTTATCGTTCATGGTGAGTATGAAACACAGAAAAAATACGTTACATCGCTGCAGAACGAGGGTTTTAAAAATGTAGAAATACCTGCCAAGGGTCAGGAATACGTATTATAATGATCGGCCGTAAATTATTTGTAGTGATCGGTCGCGACCGATCACTACAAATAAATCGCGACCGATCACTACACAATATATTTCCGCAGATCTTTCCTGACCGATTTCCAATCAGGATACAAATCCGATAAAAGATTATAGAACCTGGGGCCGTGGTTATGATGTTTAAGATGACAGAGTTCATGAATAATAACATATTCAGTAAAATGATCTGGCAGTTTGATCAGCTCTGTGCTTAATGTTATAATTCCTTTATTAGAGCAGCTTCCCCATCGCCTTTTCATCGTTCTTATAACAAGTCCTGAAGGCTTAAACATTTGATTTTTATGTGTTTCAAGTACGGAAGTCAATTTTCCCGGGAAAGTATTAAGGGCTTCATTCTTATAACCTCTGTACAAGAGTGTTTTAACTGCTCCCTGATCGTCTGACTTTGACAGACCTAAAGAAATCTTTCCATCATAAAACCTTATGAATGGTTTTTTGGATTTTTCAACACTCAGAACACAATCATTTCCCCGAAACAGGTGGATCTCACCAGTGATATATGACTTGGTTTGATTGCTTATCCCTCTCTCTCTGTACCGGTCTCTGTGTTTAATTATCCAGTCATATTTTTCTTCAACGATCCGGTATATCGTTTTTAATGACGTTCTGAAAGGTATTCTTACTATTATTGTTGCGTCAGGAAGAACACTTATTCCAAGCGACCTCCTTGTGGAAAAAATAACCTTAAATTCAATCTCTTTGATACTATACGTTTCTTCTGATTTCAACATTAATTAATCTTCAATAAGTGTAAAAGAATAAGCTCATTTTGAGTTGTAAATATAATACTAGATTTTTATCTATATTTGGTGAAGTGCATTATATGGACTCTAAAATTCTGAGCATGAATATAGAAGAAATAGTATCGCAGGTCGTTGACGGAAATAATCAGTTTACCAAAGCGCATCCAAAGGAATACTATGAAAGTTTTAAGAGTGAACAACGACCGTACATTACTCTTGTAACATGTTCTGATTCAAGAGTTCCGCTGAATGCTCTTATGAAGGATACTTCAAACAGGGTTTTCTCAATTCAGAACATTGGAAACCAGATTCTTTCTACAGAAGGGTCGGTCGATTATGGAATTTTTCATCTAAAGACACCTTTGCTTATGTTTATGGGCCATTCCGATTGCGGAGCTATAAAAGCATATCTTAAAGGGTTTGAAAGTGAGACTTACGGAATAAAGCATGAACTCGATTTTTTAAGACCAACGATAAGCGAACATATTAATAATCAGGATTTTGCTGGTCTACATGCTCTTGTGATAGAAAAGAATCTTGATTACCAGGTAAATATTGCTTTTAAGAAATATAAGGATCTTATACTTTCCGGTCAGTTGACGGTTATAGCCGGATTCTATGATTTCAGAGGTGAGTTCGGAAAAGGACCTGGTACAATTGTCATCGTAAATGCTAACAGGAACAAGGATATTTCTTTAATGCATGATATGCCCGTATTTGCAGGCCTGACAAAGCAGCAGAAAGAAATTCATATAGGAAGATTACCCGGGAAATAGAACATTCTGTTTAGGAAAATCTATTTTCGGGAATAATTTTATGACATGCTTTGTCTAATACTCATAAAAGCATAAAACAAAAAGTTTAATAACGCAGTTTCGTAACAATAACAAAAGGTTGGACGAATTATTCAATCTGCTTTAAGGCTAATGGGTTAGTTGACAGTTAGGTGTGAATAATTAAGACGGGTAGCTCTTCAAACAGCTACCTGTTCTTTTTAAGAGCGTTTTGATCTGATTATTTTATGGAGTTTACTCTGCTGTTAATGTAATCACAGTTATTTCCGGAGGCATGCATATTCTGAACGGTATGGCCAAAACTCCCAATCCCCTGTTAACATACTGAAATTGATTTCCCTCTTTGTAAAGTCCGCTCCAATGCGGGTAGAAATACTGAGCAGGGCTCCACTTAAACTTTTGAGATAGTATTCCAAACTGCATACCGTGAGTATGACCGGAGAGAGTTATATCTATGTTGGTCTTGCCGGTAACAGCTTCATCCCAGTGATTAGGATCGTGATCAAGCAGGATCTTAAGGTCAACACTATCCAATCCTGCAATGGCTTTATCAAGATTGCCATGAATAATGTCGGGGAAACGTCCCATCGTTATCAAACCGATTAACCCGATTTTAGCGCTGTCGATAGTTACATTTGAAAATTCATCACTAAGAACTTTGTATCCGGAGTTTGAGATCAGCCTTTTCATTATAAATACCATACTGTCCCTGTCGGTCTGAGTGAAATCGGGATCGTAGGTTCCAAAATCGTGATTACCCATAACTGCAAAATTGCCATATTTGCTTTTTGCCTTTGCCAGGATCGTATCGTTTCCGTCAAGCTCTCTCCAGCCATAACTGACGAAATCACCAGTATTCAAAATCAGGTCTGGCTTCAAGGCATTAACCTTATTAATAACATTTTGCAGGACATTAGGATGATGATAGAAGCCCGCAAGATGAAGATCTGACAACTGTATAATCCGGAGACCTTCAAGATCCTTCTTCAATCCTTTTACTTTTATGGTTATATTCTCTGTCCTGAAATTGAATCTGCCATGTAATGTTCCAATTGTTACTATAGCAAGAATAAGAGCCATGAAAATTATCCCGGAATTTGTTAACCAGGTTATATAACCACCTTGTTTAATTCTTATTATACTTCCGGTGAAATGGCATAGAGAAAGAATAAGCCTTGGAACAACAACACAGATTATCATTGCTGTAAAATTCAGCTTCAGCCATATATGCTGAGGAGTATCGTAAAAGCTTTTGTAATTCGTCACCTCAAAAAAGAGAATCCATAACCAGATACTTAAGATGACATGAATAATTATAGAAACAAAGTATTTTATTTTTGAGGTACTGAAGAAATGTTGACGCAAAACAATTAGAGTAAGTACCTCAGTGATGATCAGAAGGAGTAGTAAACCCATTTATGAGAAGAATTTAGACTTTAAAAGTAATCAATTATTATGAATGTCTGATAACATGGGATTCCCCCATTCCGTTAAACCTGAGGCTAAGGTTAAGGTTAAGAGAGCGGTGTGCAAGGTGCAGGAATGTTTGAGTTTGAATAATCCCGAAGGGATTTAATATGAATAACCACCGGTGCAACCGGTGGTAAGGACTCAATCCCAATTGACGAACCCTGAAGGGGTTCAATGAGCATATGATAATGAACATAAATATTGATTATATTGCAATATGACTGAAGTTACCTTTTACGACCCAACGTTTGACCCCGGTACTAAACTTACCTATTCCGTTATTTCTGCCAGATTTAATGATAGTTGGATATTTGTCCGGCATAATCAGCGTACAACCTGGGAAATTGCAGGAGGGCACATTGAGGAAGGAGAATCATCCTTTGAAGCTGCCGTACGAGAGTTAATGGAGGAGACCGGTGCTATAAAATTCGATCTGAAATGTATAACAACTTATTCGGTTACTAAGGAGGGTGAGACAGGGTGGGGGAGACTCTATCTGGCCAATGTCACAGAACTTGGTCCAATACCCGATATTTCTGAAATCGCCGAAATTGTTTTACTTGACAAGCTTCCGGATAATCCTACCCATCCTGATATTCAACCGCACCTTTTCAGGAAAACACTTGAATTTCTGAATCTTTAGCCCCTAAATCCCCTAAAAGGGGACTTTCAAATTATCATTAGCTTAAAGAACCCCCTTTAGGTGGCAGGGGGCAAAAAAAAAGCGGATTAAAAAGGTATGTTTCAAATATACTCGAAGGTTACTTTCTTCAACCACTTTTCTTCCAGAAGTCTGGCAATCCGCTTCACTACAGTTCTACGGATTTCGAGTTCCACTGGTAAATTAGGATCCTGATGAGCAATATTTATTCTTGTTCCTATTATAAAATGAATCTCATCACTTTCCATTATCAGTCTTACTATTTTGTCTGCCGGGCCTTTCTCGAGTTTTACACTGTTATTGTAAGTTTTTAGTATCTCATTTACCTTTTGCAGAGTAAGGATTCCTTCAGTAACAAGGTCAATACCTTCAAGGAAACTTTCTGGAGGAAGATCGGGATCCTCAAAAATCAATTCATCAATAATGGTACGGTTTAATTCTCTTGCGATAATATCCGCTGTAGTGCCACCGCAAAGGATCACTTTTCCTTTATAACCCGATACTTTTGATGACAGTTCTTTATCTTTTTCCTTTTCATATGGAGGACCGGTACAGATCAGAAGTTTCCGGGGATCGCGGAAATAGATTGTAGCACAGCTTATATCATCTCTGGCTTTATAACTGTCGTTTTTATGAGCCATGGTAACAATTTTCCCGGCGAGCATTGTTGCAGAGATTGAAGCTTCGCTCCAAACAAGAGAAGTAGCATAACTCGCAATATTATCTCTTTCCCATCCAAAAGGGTATTGTTCGCTGCCCATCCCACTCTGAGAAACCCCATCGGAACAAATTATGATCCTGTCTTCTTTCTCAGGCATGAATGAGCATGTTTTGAGAACTTTTCCTGAATGTTTGGCGCTATTAAGAACAACTTTCTTCCAACCAGGATCGAAAACCTGATTTCCTCTGAGAACAAGAGTGGATGGATTATCGTATTCCAAAATGGTTGCCTTTCCACTGCTCTCAATATCAAGGATTGTGAATGTGGAATAGCTTATTTTTCTTTCACTGCAAACAGGCAACGTATTCATTATCAGTTCTGCGATATGGTCGACCTCTTTATGCTCCCTTGTAAAATTGAGCGCCATGGTTGCCGTGAGTGTTGCAAGGATATTTGCTTTTACACCGTGTCCCATCCCATCAGATAGTACGGCTATAACCCTGTCTTCTTCCTTTATATATTTATTAAGGAAGACATCACCGCATATCCTCTCTCCATCGTGGTTTCGCTGCTGACAATTTACTTCGATGTAAAAATTCTTGTTCAACTGAGTCTATTTCTTGGTTGATTTTGGATTACTCTTTTTAGATTTATAAGATTCTATAATGGAATTAAGCATCTGTTCTGTTTCCGATGCTCCTTCTCCCAGTAGGAACCCTATCTTTTGAACCATTTCCAGGTTCTTCTCAATTACTTCAGTAACCCTGTTGGTAACCTCTTCTCCCTGCACTTCAGGTGAATAGAGATCGCGGATGATAGCTCCGCACATTTTGTTCTTCTTGATGGGAAATATTGATATATTGAGCATCTTGTCCTCAAAATGGACATCCTTGCTTACAACCGGCTCGTCTTCTTTAAGAACAAAGGAGAACATGTTGTATACATTAAACGGTATAAGAGTTTTGAGGTCAGCACCAGCAAGGCCAGGTATTACATCAGCAATAGCTTTTGCGTCTTCACCGATAATGTTTATAAAGCTTAAGTTCGAATGAAGTATCTTGAGGTAATTATCAACTATTACTACTCCTGAAGGAAGTTTCTCAAGCATATTGTTCATCATATCTGAAGCGCTCTGGGCAATCTCTTTTTCTCTTCGTGCCAGTTCTTCTGATTCTTTTAATGCTTTTTTTGTCTCAGCGAACTTTCTGTTTGTCTGTCGGAGTGTCTCTATATATTCCTGCTTGTTTTTCAGATTGTAGGTATGGCACATTTCAGGAATCGCAAGGCCCTTCGCAACCGTCGAAGCAAATTCGCGACACGACAAATAGCCGCAGGCACCGCAGTTAATTTCTTCATCCGGATTATCCTTTCCAATAATTTTCAGAACTTCATCTATTGCTTCTTCCGCTGGTTCAGGGATTCTCTGGTCATTTGGAAGGAAGTCTCTCGAAAAATCGAGTCCCGACCATTTATCCATGTTCTTTTGCCAGAGCTCTTCATCCAGTACCCCGACTCTTTTCTCAGCGTAACTCCTTACAAGAGCTCTTCTGCGGAAGCGTTCCTTATGTTGCTGCATACCTGGCCCCAGGAGACATCCATTGCAAAAGAAAAGGTTGAAATGATGCTGTATTGTATCGATATATTTATCAAAATCATATATTGCTTCAAGAATCTCCTCCTTACCCGACGCTGTTATAACACTGCTCGATACCATGTCACGTTTGATCCCGCCAGCCTGAATAATACCGGCCGGAAGAGGGTAGAGGGCTCCCCAGTTCCCATGAGGTGGGTCGAAATCCGACATTTTTACAAGTCTTTCCTGAATCTTAAATTCATCAAACAGTTGCCGTAATTCAACAAATGAAAGAACCTCATCAACCAGTTGTCCTGATTTATAAAGTAATGCTTCATCCTTCGCATCGAGGCATGGGCCGATCTGGACTGTAGCAATCCCGGGGCCATATAATTCTTTTACCACCATAGCAGTGGCAATCATGGGAGAGACCAGGGGTGCAAGGTTCGGGACCAGTTCAGGATGAAATTTCTCAATCAGCTTAACTATCGATGGACAGTTAGCAGTTATTAAGTATTTACCTTCTGCCTTTGAAAAAAGTTTGGCATAAGCTGCAGCAATCAGATCTACACCAAAAGAAACCTCATGAACATAGTGGAATCCAAGTGAGCGGATCATTGCAACAAATTTCCTGTAGTCGGTGATATCATCAAATTCAGAAGCAATGCTTGGTTCTATCAGCGCTGCCACTTTTCTACCGGAGGAAATCAATCTTTTTACATTTTCGCGTGAGTCGCGGAATTCAATTGCACGTGGTGTGCAGGATATATAACATAATCCGCACCCAATACATCTCTCGGGGAGGATATACGGATGGTCCTTTTGTGGCTTAACCTCAATAGCATTTACCGGGCAGACACGTACGCAAGAATACGAGTTTCTGCATTTTTCGTCATTAATATAAAGAATAGGTTTGCTTTCTGTCATATTAACTCTTATAACGTAATTATTCGTCTATTCTAAACTCGTTTGTTCTATTGTTCGCCCCCTGCCCCCTAAAGGGGGTTCATTAACAATCTGATTATCAAGAAGTCCCCTTTAGGGGATTTAGGGGCCAAATTCTTTTTCCAGTATTCCTTCAATCTTCGATATCGTTACACCCTCAATAGTTTCACCGTTTATATTCAGATTCGGACCATTACTGCAATGACCCATGCAGCGGGCGCCTTTAAAAATAACTTTGTCTTCCAGATGATTCTTTCTGAGGTACTCCCTTATGAACATCACAACATCTTTATTTCCTCTCGAAAAGCAGGAACTGCCAAGACAAATTTGCATTTCAATTCTCTGACCCATTCTTTTACTGTTCAAAAATAAACAATAGGCTCAAAAGTACTACTTTTTTTTAAGTGGGACCCAATCTCTTTCAATCTAAAATTCACACGATTAGGGTATATCTTCCCATCTTTATTTTGCAACTCATTATGATTAGTTGTAATACTATGACCATGTTATTTCATAAACATCATAAAATCAATAGCATAACAAGTATTCCAGATTTCACTGATGGTTTTATTTTTATTGTTAATAAAATAACAATGTTTATTTATTAACAATAAAATATTTTATCTTTGTTGGGAAATAGTATTCTTTATAGATTCAGAATGAGTACCGATCTTGGTGAAATACTGAAAAAATACAAACAGGGCAAAAGAGAAGATCTTATCCCTATTCTACAGGAGATTCAGGAAGATTCAGGATTTCTTTCAGAAGAAGCAATTGTAAAAGTTGGCAGCTTTCTGGGATTAAGCACTACTAAAATCTACGGACTGGCTACCTTCTACGACAGGTTCAGTTTTATTCCCTCCGGAAAAATTCAAATTAATGTTTGTAACGGGACATCCTGTTTCCTTAATGGTTCTCAATCAATAATTAACAAAATTAAGGAGGAGACAGGAGTGGCAGCGGGGCATACTACCAGGGACGGGAACTTCGGTTATGAGATTGTCTCATGCATGGGAGGTTGTAACAGTGGTCCTTTAATTAGGGTAAACGGGGAATACCACGCACATATTAAAGCTGAACACTTGCCCGAGCTGATTAAGAAATTGAAGTATATAATTGAAAACGATTAATTCTATTAAATGCTCCATATGGAAGAAATAAGGTCCTTCCTTATTGAAAAAGTCTTGTTATCTGAATCCGATACTCTCTCTCCGGAAACGGACAAGGTATTGCAGAAAGTGAGACGTGAGAAACCAGCTAACCCTGTTATCTATATCTCATCCGGAACAAGCAGTATTATAGCAGGATCGGAAAAGACTTATTCCTCCATTGAAACATATATTAAGGACAGGCTGCCTTTAGCTGAGTTAGTTCAAGTGGGATGTACAGGGCCTTCGAATTTTGAACCTTTGGTATGCATACATATTCCGGGAAAGAACAAATTATTTTACAGGAACATAACTGAAGAGAAAGTTGAACCTCTGCTGAACGGTGTGTTCCATAATGATATAAGTGAGGAAGATCTTGCCGGACAAACCGGTAGTAAGGGTTTCGAGCAATGGCCCGGAATTGCCTTTATGGATGAGCTGCCCTTCTTTGCTCACCAGAAAAGGGTGGTTTTAAGCAATTGCGGATGCTACAATCCTGAGAGTATCGAAGAATATATCGCCAGAGGTGGTTATCGTTCCTTTGTAAAGGCAATCAGAAACTACACTTTTGAAGAGGTATGCGACATTATTGAGAAGAGCGGACTGAGAGGAAGAAGTGGTGGCGGTTATAGTACTGGTCTGAAATGGAAACATGCCCTTAATACCTCATCTAATGCAAGATACCTGATTTGTAATGCAAAGGAAAGCGATCCGGGCGCTTTTACAGACCGAACAATTCTTGAAAGCGATCCCCACCGTCTCCTTGAAGGAATAGCCATTGCCTCATATGCTATCGGAGCCTCAAATGCTATTGTTTTTATGCGTTCAGGTTCAGATCACGCCTTAAACAGACTTCAGAAAGCCATCGACAGAGCTAAAGAATACAATCTGTTCGGTCATAATATATTTTCAAGCGGATATAATCTTGATATTAAAATCAGGAAAGAACCCGGAGCTTTCGTGTGCGGTGAGGAAACAGCTCTCATTAATACTCTTGAAGGAAAAAGAGGTATGCCACAGCTCAAACCTCCTTACCCGACAACGGCAGGACTAATGGGTAAGCCAACAGTTATAAATAATGTCGAAACGCTTATCAATGTCCCTTTGATTATGCAGAACGGACCCGAGTGGTTCAGATCGATGGGAACAGAGACTAGTCCGGGTACAAAAGTATTTGCCGTAGCCGGAAAAGGAAGAATGTCGGGAGTTGTAGAGGTTGAAATGGGAACAAAGATCAAAACTATTCTTGATGATATTGCAGACGGGATAAAAGAGGGGAGAGAGTTTAAAGCCATTCAGCTGGGTGGTTCATCAGGTTCCTTCATCACAAGCGAAAACCTGGGGTTGACGATCGATTATGAGGATTTGCGGGAACACGGGATCGGTATGGGAGCCGGGGGATTTGTCATCATCGATGAAAATACCTGTATGGTGGATCTGGTTCGGTATTATATGGAATTCATAAGGAACCAGAGCTGCGGAAAATGCATCCCCTGCCGCGAAGGTACAGGAAGGATGCTGGAAATTCTGGAAAGCGTTATCAGAAAGCCATTAAATGAAGAGTCGGGAACAACACTTGAAAGATTTAAGGGGGTAATGCAACTCGAAACAATTGCATCAGTAATGAAGGATACTTCACTTTGTGGTCTCGGACAGACAGCCCCTAACCCTTTTATGAGTGCTCTCAAGAACTTCAGGGATGAATTTGAAGAACATATTTTCGACCGCAAATGCAGGGCTAATGTATGCAGGGGGCTGAGACTATTTTCGATAGATGTTGATAAATGTACAGGATGTACAGCTTGCGCTGCTAAGTGTCCTGTAAATGCAATTTATGGAACTCGCCTGCAGCCATTCTTTATTGTGGAAGAAAAATGTATCGGATGCGGTAACTGCTTCGATGTGTGTAAGTTCAGTGCAATTAATGTTAAATAGCATATATGCTTTTTACAATTCAGGTAAATAATAAAAAGATCAAAGCCGAAAGGGGTGAGACTATTCTCTCTGCGTTAAATCGTAACGGGATTATTATACCTACTCTTTGCAGGATGAAAGAATTTACTCCGACCGGAGCATGCAGGATGTGTGTCGTGGAAGTAGAAGGTCGCGACCGTCTTGTCACCGCCTGTTCGCAGCCGGTTGAAGAGTGGATGAAGATAAAAACCCACTCACCCAGAGTTATTACGGCCCGCAAAACAATCGTTGAGCTTCTTCTTTCAAACCATCCTGACGACTGCCTTTATTGCGACAGAAACCTGAATTGCGAATTACAGAAATTGTCTGAGGAGCTAAACATCAGGGAACGGAAGATCCGCAGTAAGAAAATAAAACCGCGACTTGATCAGTCAAGCCCGGCAATAGTAAGAGAACTTTCGAAATGTATACTTTGTGGGAGATGTGTAAGAGTTTGTGAGGAGGTAATCACCTCCACTTCACTTGATTTTATTAACAAAGGAAAAGAGACACATATTGGTGCTGCAATGGACAGGGATTTCAACTTCTCAAGTTGCATTCACTGCGGACAATGTGTACTTGTATGTCCGACCGGAGCTCTTCATGAAAAGCATAACATTACTGAGGTTCAGGAATATCTGAATAAACCAGAGATAGTAAAGGTAATCCAGTATTCATCAATGGTCGTATACGGTATTGCTGAAGAACTTGGAATGCGCTATACAAAAGATTTTGATAAAATACTGAATGCAATACTTCGGAAAATAGGATTCGACAAGGTTTTCAAAACAGGTACAGGTACCGACGTTAGTATAACCGAAATTACTTCACAGCTTGCAGAACGACTTGAAAAGAAGACGAATACTCCCTTGTATATTTCTTCCTGTCCGGCTTGGGTTAAATATGCCGAGCAATTTATGCCAGACATTATCCCGGAACTTTCTACAGTTAAATCACCTCAACAGATTACAGGTGTGCTAATTAAGACTCTTGTAGCCAATCAGCTGGGGGTTAAGCCTGAAGAGATTTTCTCAGTATCAGCAACTCCTTGTATGTCGATGAAATTCGAGGCACGGCGCGATGGTATGATGAGGAAAGGTATCAGCGATGTTGATTCTGTACTAACTGTGCGGGAATTGGCAAGACTGGTCAGATTGTATGGTATCGATACTTCAAATGTTGAACCTGAGCCTGCCGATGAGCCAATGGGTGGAAGAAGTTCTGCCGCAATAATGGCTGAAGTTTCCGGGGGCACCGCTGAGGGGATAATCAGATCGTATCATTATAAGATGTTGAAGAAAGAGGCTGATAAACTTCAGTTTAAAAAGCTGAGGGCAAGTGGTGTTTTCAGGGAAGCTGTAATAAAGGTTGGAGATACAGACGTAAAAGTTGCCGTTGTAGACGGGTTAACCGGGCTTGAGAAACTGAAAACCTCGATGGAATCGGGTAATAATTACGATCTCATTGAAGTTATGACATGTCCAGGCGGGTGTGTTCATGGAGCCGGACTCTCTTTCGGAAGCTCGAAGGATGAAATAAAAAACAGAGCAAAATTAATATATCATTCAGATGATACAGAAGCGATTAATCTTCCGTGTAAATCGCCTGCCCTCATTAACCTGTTTGATAAATATCTGAAGGAAAATGCTGATATTGCAGATAAAAAAATATTCTACACACATTTTGAGAAACGTAACGTTTTGTTGTGATTGAAATCTCAGACTGATTAACTATGTTGGTTTACACAATAAAAGAACTATGCCGTACATGCTATACCTGCGTCAGGGAATGCCCTGCCAAAGCTATCAGGATAGTTGGTGGCCAGGCTGAAGTGATCGATGAGAGATGTATTGCATGTGGAAACTGCACAAAAGTATGCAGTCAGGGGGCAAAAGTTTTTCTTAATACAACCGACAGGGTTGCGAAACTATTGGATACTGATTCAAAAGTTGCTGCAATTCTCGCTCCCAGCTTTCCTGCAGAGTTTTCAGATATTACGGATCACCGGGTGTTAACCGGAATGATAAAATCGCTTGGATTTGAGTTTGTTGCAGAGGTTTCCTTTGGAGCCGATCTGGTTGCAGACAGGTACAAAAAGCTTGTTTCAGAAAATAAAAAATTTTATATCTCCTCCGATTGCCCTTCGATAGTAAACTACGTCAAATTATATCATCCCTCTCTGGTTGATAATCTTGCACCGATTGTTTCTCCAATGGTTGCGATGAGCAGAGTTGTAAGGGAAAAGTACGGAAAAGATACTCAGATAGTTTTTATAGGACCATGTATTGCCAAGAAAGCCGAAAGTACTGAGATAGACGAAGCTATAACTTTTACCGAACTCAGAGAGATGTTTGACCAGAGGGGAATAACAATTGAGAATTCAACTCCTGTGGAATTTGATCAGCCTGTGGGTGGAAGAGGTGCCATTTTTCCTGTCGCCAGAGGATTGCTCCAGACCGCGAAAATAAGCGATAATGCTATTACAGGTAATATCATTGCAGCTGAAGGCAGAATAGATTTTCAGGGGGCGCTTAAAGAATTTGAGGGGGGATTAATTAAGAACCAGCACATGGAACTGCTGTGCTGCGAAGGTTGTATTATGGGCCCCGGATTATCGAAAAACGGTAAACAGTATAACCGCAGATCGCTGGTTAGTTCCTATGCCAATAGCAAAATGCAGACTATTGACACTGAAAGCTGGCAAAAGTCCTTTGATGAGTATGCCGGGCTGGATCTGTCGTTCCGCCATAAACCGGCCGAGCCATGGATCGAAACGCTCAACGAGGAGGATGTGAATGATATCCTCGTAAAAATGGGCAAGAAAACGAAAAAAGACCAGCTCGACTGTGGTGCCTGTGGATATGAGAGCTGTGTGGAACATGCAATTGCAATCAAAAAAGGACTCGCTGAAGTTGAAATGTGCCTTCCTTATACAATTGAAAAACTTCATAAATCAGTAAAAGATCTTGCTTTGTCAAACGAAAAACTTTCTTCAATGAAGCAGGCTCTTAAGCAATCTGAAAAACTGGCTCATATGGGTCAGCTCTCGGCAGGTATTGCTCACGAATTGAATAATCCGCTCGGGGTAGTAATAATGTATAGTAATATTCTTCTGGAAGAATCTAAAACAGACGATCCTGTGAGGGAGGATCTGAAACTGATAGTTGAACAGGCTGGCAGATGCAAAAAGATTGTAGCCGGACTTCTCAATTTTGCCAGAAAGAATCAGGTAAATCACCAGCTCGTAAAAATTAAAGAACTTATTAATCATAGTCTTGAGAGTCTGATTATTACAGATAAAGTTAAAATAAATGTTTCAGATCAGACCACCAACCCCGACGCTATGCTCGATCCGGAACAGATGACCCAGGTTATTACCAATCTCATCAAGAACGCTATCGATGCCATGCCTTCAGGAGGGAATATTGACATTCTTCTAGAAGATACTTTGAGTGATGTGCTAATTACCATAAGTGATAGCGGTACCGGGATTAAAGAGGAAGACAGGGCAAAGATTTTTGAACCATTTTTTACAACAAAGGGAATCGGACATGGTACCGGTCTGGGGCTTGCAACAGCATATGGTGTAGTTAAAATGCATAAGGGACAGATAACAGCAGAATCGAATAACGATCCCGCCAAGGGCCCGACAGGTACCAGTTTTAAGATAGTTTTACCGAGGAGAAAAGAGTAGGAAGTAAGTAGTAGGTAGTAGGAAGTAGGGACGCGATACATCGCGTCTCTGTGAAACGATACAGGTAACAGTAGAGACGCAAAATTTTGAGTCTCAATACCCGATGTTAATATTTTAACAAATAAGTTATATTTATCATATTAACTGTTTGATTTAAAGAAATTTTAGAAATTTGTGGAAAGATGAAGAAGAGTGATATAACAATACTGATAGCTGACGATGATCCTGATTATCTTTTCCAGACAGTCTTTAACCTGGAGAAAGCAGGATATAAGACTGTATCTGTAGTGAGTCAGGCGGAAGCTGAATCTGTAATAGCACGCTTTAAACCTCATCTGGCCATCTTCGACCTTATGATGGAAAGCGACGACAGTGGCTTTATATTATGTTACAAGATGAAGAGAAAATATCCTGATGTACCAGTAATACTGGCAACCGCCGTTTCCCACGAAACAGGAATGTCTTTCAGTCTCGATTCTGAGCAGGAAAAATCGTGGATAAGGGCCGACAGATATCTCGAAAAAGGCATCAGGCCGGAACAACTTGATAATGAAGTGATGAAACTCTTAAAACTTTGAAATGGCTGTTCTGAAAGTACTTGTGATAGATGATGAACCAGGAATACGGTCAGGGGTATCTCGTATACTTAATAACTTCCATGTTACATATCCGTTTATGGATGAGGATTATACATTCGAAGTAACGGAAGCAGGCACAGGGGAGGAGGGAATCACAATACTTGAACGGGACATGCCGGATATTCTTTTGCTCGACAATAAATTACCCGGAATTCAGGGAGTAGAAGTTCTGGAATATATCAGGAAAAGAAATTACGATATCGTTGTTGCAATGATTACTTCATATGCATCACTGGATGTTGCTATAAGAGCTACGCGCGACGGGGCCATCGATTTCATACCAAAACCTTTTACCCCACAGGAACTTAAGTCGAGTATTGAAAATATTACAAAGCAGCAGTACCTGAAGAGGATAACTCACAAGATGAAGCAAGAGGGAAAAAAGGTAAGATATCAGTTTCTTTCTGTTCTCTCACATGAACTTAAGGCTCCGCTAAATGCACTTGAAGGATATCTCAGGATGATGCAGGAAAAACAGGCAGGCGACAGGATTGAAGATTATACAACACCGATCGAACGATCGCTGCAGAGAATTCAGGGTATGAGAAGTCTTATCATGGACCTTCTTGATTTTACTAAAATCCGCCTGGAAAGAAAGGAGGAAAAGATTCAGGAAGTTAACCTTGCTGAACTTGCCACCGACGCTATCGTTACTGTACAGCCTTACGCTATCCAGATGGATGTGACTATAAATCTTGATATAAGATCAGAGGTTGTAATTATGGCTGACCCCGACGATATGGAAATTGTGTTTAATAACCTTATCTCGAATGCCGTAAAGTATAATAAAATTGGAGGGAAAGCTGAGATCACTATCGATAGCTCCGACAGTGATGCAATACTGATCTTTTCGGATACAGGCATCGGGATCACGAAGAATGATACAGAAAACCTGTTCGCTGAGTTTGTCAGAATAAAAAATGAAAAAACAAGAAATATTTCAGGCAGCGGACTTGGACTTTCGATTGTTAAGAAAGTAGTTGAACTATATCACGGGACAATCAAAGTTGATAGTACTCCAGATGTTGGTACGGTCTTTACGATCAGGTTACCAAAAAGGACAGTAGCGATTACCTGAGATTATTAGGAATATGTTTAATATCAGCCCAATTAACCACTTACAAACAAAATCAATAATATTATGATGAAACTACCAGGAAAAACCGTAGAGAGGCTAAGTGAGTACAGACGGACACTTCTTGAGTGCCTTACTGAAAAGCGAAGCTTCATTTTTTCACACGATCTGGCTGCCCGTCTTCATATTACAGCTGTCCAGGTTCGCCGCGATCTAATGCTGATAGGATATGCAAGTGTTTTGAGAAAGGGATATGATGTAAGCGAACTGATAGACACTATTGGGAAAATTATTGACTCGGATACGAGTATGAACGTGGCCGTAATCGGAATAGGAAATCTTGGAAGGGCAGTGGCTGGTTATTTCAAAGGTAAGCGATCAAAGCTTAACCTGGTTGCCTCTTTTGACAACGATCCGCAGAAAATCAATAAAGTTATTTCGGGGGTAAAGTGTTATCCTTACAGCGATGCCGAAAAAGTTATAAAAGAACTCGACATCAGGATTGCCATACTAACGGTTCCTCCGGATTTCGCAAGGGAAATATCTGAAGAAGTTGTGCGTTTTGGAATGAAGGGGATACTAAATTTTACCACGATACCTTTAAATGTACCTTCAGGAGTATATCTCGAAGAATACGATATGATAACCTCCATCGAAAAGGTTGCCTATTTTGTGAAGGAGAATAAAATTTAGGGTTCTGTCTGCAACATGAAGATTTTCAGAAGCTTTGAAGATGCAAAGATTATCAGAAATCCTGTTGTAACCACCGGCTCGTTCGACGGTGTACATATCGGACATAAAACAATTCTTAACCGGTTAAACATGCTGGCGGATAAGCACAACGGAGAGTCTGTGCTTATTACATTCGATCCGCATCCAAGGAAAGTTCTCTACCCTGAAACATCAGGGAAAGATCTGAAACTTATTAATTCTCAGGAGGAAAAACTGGCGTTGCTTGAGAAGTCGGGACTCAACAATGTTATTATTATTGAATTCACAAAAGAGTTCTCGAAAGTTACAAGTGAGCAATTTGTAAGGGATTTTCTTCACGGTATACTAAATGCAAAGGTTGTAGTGGTAGGTTTTAATCATCACTTCGGGTTCAACAAGGAGGGTGATTATAAACAATTATGGGAATGGCAGGAAAGATATAGTTTTGAAGCTGAAGAAATTCCAGAACAGGAGGTTCAGCACGAAACAGTAAGCTCAACAAAGATCCGTAATGCGATAAGCGAAGGCTATATTCAGCGCGCTAATGCATATCTCGATCACTATTACATTATCATGGGGAAGCCCGAAAGTTATTTCGACAATGAATTGAAGCTTCTGCCTGTACTAATGAAAATTCCAATCACGGAAGAATGTAAACTTCTTCCTTCAAAAGGTATTTATGCAGTTTCTGTTGAGTCGGGTAGCAGTTATTCAAAAGGAATGGTAATAATTCACGGTATTCCCGAAGAAAAACCTGAAGTACTGCTTCATTCGTTTGAAAACAAGCAATACCTGTTACATCAAAGACTTACTCTCTATTTTCATAAGAAAATTAATGGTGCTGTTAATCTTGATGACATTAAATCATTACCAAAGATAACCTCTGCAATGGAGGAAATAGCGGATCTGATTTATTAACAAGATTGGACAGACACGAAATATAGATACAAGATGGGTAGGGACACGACATGTAGGGACACGACATGTAGGGACACGACATGTAGGGACACGACATGTAGGGACACGACATGTCGTGTCCCTACCCGATAATATCAGGATAACCCGTAGGGACATCACATGTGATGTCCCTACCCGGACAACATCGAAAACCCATTGGGAGACACCATCTGGGGACACAACATTTCGCGTGTATACGGATAATATTTCAAACAAGAATAGTATGATTAATAACAACCCAGATCTATTCCACCGCAGATCCATCCGCCTTAAAGGATATGATTATTCACATGATGGATTGTATTTCATTACAATTTGCATAAAAGACAGAAAATGTCTGTTTGGGGAAATTTTAATGAGTGAAAACGACGGGGAAGAGAATAATAAACATCGGAAGGAAATGATATTGAATGATACCGGGAAAATTGCCGATGAATGTTGGTTAGAAATTCCCAAACATTTTCCGAATACGGTTTTGCATGAACATATTGTTATGCCAAATCATGTTCATGGTATAATTGAATTGAAACGGGTTGATGCCTTCGTAGGGACATCACATGTGATGTCCCTACCGAACATCCCAAAATACAATCAATTTTCGAAGCCAATGCCAGGTTCCATTTCGGTTATTATTCAGCAATATAAATCATCTGTAACCCGAATTCTGAAAGGAATCAAAAATTCAGATTTTAAGTGGCAATCAAGATTTTACGAACAAATTATTCGAAATGAACATTCCTTTGACAAGATTTCAGATTATATAGTAAATAACCCGAAAAATTGGAAAGAGGATGATCTGTTTCAAATGGATCATCCATAACATGTTAAAAATATATATCCCTCTGCCCTTCCCGGATAGATGTTAGATTACCAGAAATTTTTGTTTGAAGGGCCCTGTTCTCAACTTCGCTGACAAGCTTTTTAATTAACGCAAACCCTTTTGTTTTGGTCTCGGACGAAGCAAAGTCCTCGAGATATTCCTTAAAGGTAAATAGAGCATTTGGCATACAGAATTCTTTTATCAATCCAGGAATAGCCAGATCCATAAAATCCTGACCAACCCTTCCTTTCCGGTAACAGCCGGTACAAAATGATGGTATGTATCCACCATCAGCAAGCGAAGATATTACCTCATCGAGAGTTCGGTGATCGCCAAGGGAAAACTGACTTCCGGATTGTTCTTCTTCATGTGAGTAGGAGCCGGGGTTTGTTCTCGATCCGGCTGAAACCTGACTTATACCATAATCGCATAACTCATTTCGCATAATGTCATTTTCACGGGTGCTCAGAATGATACCTGTATACGGCAGAGCAATTCTTATAATGGCCACTAGTTTCTTAAAATCGTTGTCGCTTACTTTCGACGGGATATTTTCAGAGAGAGGCGCCCCTGCTGCATACTCTATACGGGGTACACTTACTGTATGAGGACCACAACCAAAAGCACTCTCAAGATGATGGGCGTGTTCCATCATTGCAAGTATCTCAAAACGATAATCAACCAGTCCCAGAAGAGCACCAATTCCAATATCGTTGATCCCGCCTTCCATTGCCCTGTCCATTACTGTCAGCCGGTATTCGTAATCTCCTTTTTTAGTGTTGCCGGGATGAAATTCTTTGTACAGCAAAGGGTCGTAAGTCTCCTGAAAACAAACATATGTTCCTATATTCTCAGCCTTAAGTTTTGCGAAATCTTCAACCTCCATCGGTGCCAGCTCTACATTTATCCTTCTGACATAATCGCGGCCCCCTTGTTCTTTGACTCCGTAAGTTGTGCGGATGGCCTCCACCATATAGTCGGTGTTGTTACGGTTACTTTCACCACAGATCAGAAGAACTCTTTTATGTCCTTCCCTCAGGAGAGATCGGGTTTCATCTGCAATTTCCTCCATGGTAAGGATCTTGCGTTTAATAGCTTTATTATCGGCTCTGAAAGAGCAATAGGTGCAATTATTGCAACATACATTTCCGGTATAAATAGGGGCAAAAATCACCAGTCGTTTCCCGTAAATCTCTTCCTTAACAGTGTGGGCAGTCTCCATAATCTGATGAATAACAGCAGGATCTGACACACGCAGAAGCGAAGCTACATCTTCGAGATTCAAGCCTTTTAGTTTCAGCGCTTTGTTGAGAATGGTATTTGTCTGACTTTCAGAAGGTGTCTCACCTTCAATTAGTGAATATAATTTATCCCTGTCGATAAAAACCTTGTTACGTTCGTTCTTGTTCATTTAATTGCTCCTCTTTATATTTGGTAAGAATAGACTTGACTTCAACGTCTTTTAATCTTCCAATCTTTCCGGTAAGAGCATTAATAGTCTCGATAGAACCTTCGATAACAAGTGAAATTACGCTGATATTCCTATTGTGCAACGGTAGTCCCTGACGGGCAAGAATAATATCGCTGTATTCGGATAATAAGGTATTTACAACAGGTACTGCTGTTTTACCCTTGATTAAGATCGTAATTGTACCAATTCTCTTTTCCATCAGATACTCTTTTGGATTGGATGATTTTAAAACCCTGACAGGCTTTGAAGCGGTACTTACCGTTTCTCAGAACTGTCAGGGCACAAAATTAACAAAATATTTCAAGTATTTGAGTTTACTGTGAATAATTTCACAGATAAAATACTTTGCTTCTCAGTCAAAGCTATTATTTTAATCAGGAAGCGGAGAAGTGGCTCCGGTATTAAACTAAAACAATAAGATAAACCCGCTGATTTTTGCATTGTGGGTTAGAAAAAACTCTTGAACATAAGTGCTTTTTTTTGAGGATAATGTGAATTAAAAGTTTGTATATTTGAACTAGAGTTATTCTATTATCAAAGTTGAATCCAGCATGATTACTTTAGCTTATGAATTCTCTTCATACCAGCAAGTCAACGGATAGTCTCTTAAACGTAATAATTGGGGTAGCATCCATTCTGCTGATTATCCACATTTTGCTATTATTTTTCAAGGAATCAAATCCAATTTTGGCTGAGATCCCTATGTTTATCCCCATGCTTTATGTT
The DNA here is from genome assembly GCA_963809855.1 of uncultured Bacteroidales bacterium. Taxonomy (GTDB): domain Bacteria; phylum Bacteroidota; class Bacteroidia; order Bacteroidales; family VadinHA17; genus LD21. The sequence continues at coordinate 701,357 of CAWELF010000001.1, forward strand.
TTTGTAACACTAGCCGGTCTATGCATTATTATAATGTCGTTGGGAAGACAACGTGTATTGAATGATTCTCTCTCTTACTGGACGGGAATTGCGTTTATCAACATTTTTATAACTAATATTTTTTATATTTTATCGTGGCCCGGCTTGCTGGCGAACGGACTGCCTATTATAGGCCATAATACAAATACCTCTGCCTGGATAATGATTATCGAAAATATAATCATTGCAACTATATTCCTTATAAGTTCACTTATTTCATGGCCCGGTAAATCGGCTCTAAGAGGTAGTAAATGGGTAATATCCGTAGCTGGCTGGACTTTTGTTGTTCTCCTGCTTAATATATTATTATTTCATTTTGAGAACCAGTTACCTTTATTGGTTATCAATAACAAGTTTACATTACTATCTAAATCAACTGTCGTTCTTCTCTTAGTAATCACATTACCGGCTACTATTCTTATGGTACTGAGGTATCGAAGTTCAGAAGACCAGTTTACTGGTTTTGTTTCTCTTATGCTGGTTCTGCTATTATTTACCTACATTGAACAACTGATGTCGGTAAGCCGGTATGCCTTATTGTGGTATTTGGGCCGTTTAACGGGAGTATTTGGCTTTATTGTTCTTCTGTTTGGTCTGTTGCTGGAATATTTAAATCTCTATAAAAGGGAGGAAGAAAAGGGCAGGCGGTTGTCCGAATCAGAAAGGAAGACCAATGAAATTCTGAATGCTATCACCGATTCCAGCTTTTTGATTGATAAGAATTGGGTAATAATCCAAATTAATGATAAAGCTCTTGAGTTCTTTGGTTTGAAAAGGGAGGATATTGTTGATAAATTATATTGGGACGTGTTTCCAGTTACACTTGGAACTTTTATTGAAGATAATTTCAGAAAGGCTGTTGCTCAAAATATAACATTCAGCTTTGAAATGCATTCAATGGTCAAAGAAGCCTGGATAGAAATGCACCTGTATCCTTCCCTTGAGGGATTAACAGTTCGTTTTCGTGATATCACCGAACGAAAAAGGATTGAGGAAGCACTGATGGAAAGTGAAGAAAAATATCGCAATATTGTTGAATCAGCCAATGAGGGTATATGGATTGTCGATGGAAACAGAAAGACGACCTATGCAAATTGTCGTATGGCTTCAATGCTCGGATATACGGTAGAAGAAATGCTAATCAAACCATGGCAAACATTTGTTTATGAAAACGATATAGAAAGTTCAGAGTTGCGGATCAGAAATCGTAAAACCGGAACAGGGAGAAGAGAAAGCTATGAGCACAAACTCAGACAAAAAGACGGAACTCCTGTGTGGGTGCTAATTCATGCAAGCCTTCTGTACGATAATGGAGCAAAGTACCTCGGGTCTATCAGCCTTATTACTGATATCACCGATCTTAAGCAGAAGGAGCTGGATTTGGAAGAAAATGAAATTAAATTGAAAGAACTGATCGCCACTAAAGATAAGTTTTTCAACATCATAGCACATGATCTTAAGAATCCATTTACAAGTCTTATCGGATCAAGCGAATTGCTGGTTGAGAATATTGATCAGATGCAGAATGAACAGATTAAAACATTAGCATTTATCTTAAATGAATCTTCAAAAAATGGTTACGGAATTCTTTTGAATTTACTTGACTGGTCAAGATCCCAGACGGGGATGCTAAAAGTAAACCCGGAAAAAGTAAATCTTCATAAATTGATTGATGACCAAATGCTTGCTCTGGCACATATTTCATCGAATAAAGAAATTGAAGTAATATCAGTCGTTAACAAGGATATTCAGTTCACCTCTGATAAAAATATCTTAAGTACTATTCTCCGGAATTTAATCAGTAATGCACTAAAGTTTTCTTACCGCAAGGGATCGGTAACAATAAGTGCCTCTCAAAATAATTCTTACTACATAATCTCTGTACGGGATAACGGTATAGGCATTTCACCTGAAAAGATGGAAAATATTTTTACACTCGAAACTAACGTTTCTACCCCTGGTACAGAAAATGAGCAAGGAACTGGTTTAGGATTGAAACTTTGCAAAGAATTTATTCAAAAAATTGGAGGAGAAATATGGGTTGAAAGTGTTGAAAAGAGGGGGAGTGAGTTTAAGTTCTCTATACCTAATATGGCATAAACCAATAAATAAAGGGGCTATCTCTGCCCCTCTATTTATTACTATTCCAACGAAAATCCTCCCGGAAAAATCAGAGGCTATCTCCAAAGTCAGTCCTGAATTTAGCAATAAGCTTATCGGGCCAGTTGCTTACCGGTTCGAGTCTGCCTGTGAAAAACCTTAGTACCGGAGGCTCTTCAACAAACCTTAATCCACCTACCAGGCTCCTGTTCTGATATAACCAGTTCAAACGGTCGATCAGATATTCAACCTGCGATAAAGTAAACACCCTGCGCGGGAAAGCAAGTCTCATAAGTTCAAGATCTGCAAGGATATCGTTACCATTCTCGTCGCGGATACTGCTGATTGTTCCTCTTTCCATACCTCTGCAACCGGAGATAAGATAGAATGCTGCAACAAGCGCTCCGGCAGGATACTCTTTTTGTGGTACCTGAGGCAGAAATCCCTGTGCTTCAACATGACACCCAAGAGCTCCACCAGGCAATATGACTGGTATACCAAGTTTGTCAAGTTCATTCGCTGCGTAACTAATGAATGAAGGCGATTGTCCTACAACATCCTCTTCAAGTGTTTCGTATAATCCAACAGTCATGGCTTCGATCTCCCTGATAGAAATTCCTCCGTATGTAAGGAATCCTTCATAAAGAGGTACAAGGTCTTTCATCTTGTTGTAAAGATCTTTGTTATTTGTGCAGATAGCTCCACCACGCGATGAGCTCACTTTCCTTCCTGAAAAGTAGACTATATCAGATAACTCACTCATTTTATTCAGAATGAAACCGATAGATTTGTCCATGTATTCAGCTTCCCGTTTTTTGATGAAATAAGCATTCTCTCCGATAAGACTTGCATCGAGAACGATTATCTTCTTATACTTATCAGCAACTTTCCTGACATCTATGAAGTTTTTCATTGAGAAAGGCTGTCCTCCGATAAGATTTGTTGAAGCTTCCATTCTTATGAAAGGAACATTCTCAGGGCCTTCTTTCTTTATCAGTTCTTCAAGCCGGTTAATATCAATATTCCCTTTGAAAGGGTTGGTACTCTTAATCTTCATGGCTTCGGGAGTATACAGTTCTACAACTTTTCCTCCGTTTAACTGAATATGGGCAAGTGTTGTTGTGAAATGATAGTTCATTGGGACAACTGATCCCTTTTTGACAAAGACCTGTGAAATTATGTTTTCAGCAGCACGTCCCTGGTGAACCGGCAGCAGAAGGTTTTTTCCAAATACATCCGAAACGGCTTTCTCGAACCTTACAAAACTCTGCGAACCGGCATATGCATCATCTGCCACCATCATCTTCGAAAGTTGTTCATCGCTCATTGCATTTGTGCCACTGTCTGTGAGCATGTCAAGAAAAATATCTTTAGTACCCAGCAGGAACGAATTGAATCCGGCTTCTTCAATAGCCTTTTTCCGTCGTTCAATTGGTACAAGCTTCAAAGACTGTACGATGCGCACCTTGTGCATCTCAAGGGGAATCTCTTTTCCGCTGAAGAATTTTACTGTTCTTTTTTTCTCAGTTTTTTCCATGATCTATTTTAGTTTGTTATAGGTTTATAAAAAAAAAGCTTACCCTATTCTGGTAAGCCTTATATTTTGAAAATTACGATAGTACTAATTTTTCACAGGTCTCACCATTTTAAACCTGCTATAATAATAGTAATAATAAATACCAATATTTAACTTAATAATGCCCATTACTTGATATCTGACTTCAAACCTAACTTATTTTTGTTCAAATGCAAAGAAAATCCGGCTAAATGTTTAAAATTTGTTTCTTCTCTATTCTGGATTCGGTTTTCTTCTTTCAGAATAATGTTTTGAATCGCCCCATTCACCATATACCACTTCTGCATCTGCCAGGCTCACGCGTGCTTCAAGGCAGCTCTGGCAATCTTCAGCTGAATCGTCAGTACATGGCTTATTATCATAGAGTTTATAATTGTCGCGGTATTTTCCGGGTGTTATGTTCGGCATGAGTATATTGGCCCCGATCTTAACTGCCTTTTCCCTGCCAATAGGATCTATAGCCTGAAGGGCGGTTGCGGCGACAATATTGATATCTTTCATCATTATTCTTAAAATAGCTATCATCTTAAGAGTAAGGTCGAACCTTTCCTGTAGAGGCAGAAGCTTATCCGAATGAATTATCAAAGGGGTATAGGCATGTTCAATATATGGTCCCATACCACACATGTCAATATTGAAATCCTTCATAAAAATCAGGTCCCCGGCCAGATCCTCTGTAGTTTGAAAAGGTAAGCCAATCATCACACCAGTACCTGTCTGATATCCAATATCCTGCAGGTTTTTCAGGCACTCAATCCTTCGATGAAAATCATGCTTCGAATTGTTGGGATGGATCTTATTGTAAAGAGATTGATTGGTAGACTCCACACGTAGAAGGTACCTGTGTGCACCTGCGTCAAACCATCTTTTGAAGACTTCAGGTTCCTGTTCTCCCACGGATAGTGTTACCCCAAGTTTGCCATCCGACAATACCTTTATTTTGTTAAGAAGGTTCTCAATCCTTTCTGTAACGCTCTTGCTTTCAAGTTCCCCTGATTGAAGTGCAATTGAACCATAGTTGTTCCTGAATGCAAATTCAGCAGCAGCAAGAATCTCATCATCTGATAGGCTGTAACGGTTAAGATTCTTATTTCCTTTTCTGATGCCACAGTAGAGACAATCCTTTCCGCATACATTTGAAAACTCAATTAATCCCCTGAACCAAACCTTGTTACCGATATATTTCTCTTTAATTTCAGCAGATTTTCTAAAAAGGAGGGTACGAGTTTCATCCTCAGATCTAAGAAGAGATATGATGTCAGACTTTGAAAAACTATCTTTGTGGAGAATATCTTTTATTGATGCTTCCATTTTTTATTCTACGGTTTGCAAAGATAATAAAATTCGCTGTAGGCGATATAGTCTTGTAGAAACGATATCAATATTGTTTTTACCGCATAGCGGTTTAACATTGAAAAATTCCTGTTTGCTTTTATAGACTATTCTGTTTAACCTCTACGAGGTATTTGGAATTTGTGTTGACCATTAGCTACAAAACTGTAAGCCCTACGGGCTATATATTTTTGCCTCTGTTATCACTTGTCGATATGGTTCTGAAATTCGAAGCATGACAATTGTTGTGTTTCGAACAAATAAATATTCTTATCTTGCCAAAAATAATTCACTTCTTTACTTGAATGTAAGTTGTTATATATCAGTAATATATTTATTCGTTGTTGCTCAAATTGTTGGCTTCCTTAAAAGGTTTGCGGGTTTGTAATCGTTTGTGACGTCACATTTATGAATTGAGATTTGCTAATTCATAATTCAAAACTGCACCTATACAACTATTTATGATAAGTGAAAAACTAATAAACCCGGATAGTATTGTCGTTGTTGGAGGATCAGAGGATCTTTTCAAACCGGGAGGTAAAGTTCTGAAAAACATTATCGACGGTAAATACACTGGTTACCTTTATGTGGTTAATCCCAAACAGGATCTTGTTCAGGGAGTTAAATCCTACAAGGATATTAAGGATATTCCGCAAACTGATCTGGCAATTCTGGCAATATCCTCCACTTTTTGCCTGTCTGCTGTTAAAATCCTTGTGAAAGAAAAAAATACAAAGGCATTTATCATAATTTCTGCCGGATTCAGTGAAGCCGGAGAGGAGGGTCGGTTACTCGAAAATGAAATTACTAAACTTATAAGTGATTCCGGGGGAACACTCATCGGACCAAACTGCATTGGTGTAATTACTCCACGTTATAATGGTGTCTTCACTACACCGGTTCCTAAGCTTAACAGGATCGGATGCGATTTTGTATCCGGATCCGGTGCCACAGCAGTATTCGTTTTCGAGTCAGCTATGCCGAAAGGACTCAACTTTTCGAGTATCTATTCAGTTGGAAATAGCGCTCAGACAGGGGTGGAAGACATTCTAGAGTACTGGGATAATACTTATATTCCGGGAACCAGTTCTCCTATAAAAATGATCTATGTAGAGAGTATACAGAACCCTGACAAATTGTTGCAGCATGCCTCTTCTCTAATAAGAAAAGGCTGCAAAATTGCTGCAATAAAGGCCGGGACAACTGAAGCTGGCAGCAGGGCTGCATCATCTCACACAGGAGCCATGGCTTCTTCAGATCTGGCGGTTGAGGCATTGTTCAGGAAAGCAGGTATTGTAAGATGTACCGGACGCGAAGAACTTGCAACAGTGGCATGTGTTTTCTTTCATAAGCATCTCAAAGGGAGAAATATAGCGATTATTACGCACGCCGGAGGGCCTGCAGTGATGCTTACAGATGCATTATCTGCCGGTGGTATGAATATTCCACGTATTACCGGGTCACATCATGATAAACTTCTTGCAATGATGAATCAGGGTGCATCGGCAGATAATCCTATCGATATGATTGCCACGGCAACCATCGATCAGCTTAGCAAAGTAATAGAATATGTCGATAAAGAGCTTCCAATGATCGACGGTATGAGCGTGATTTTCGGGAGTAATGGGTTGAACGATATGACTGAAGTTTACGACTTGTTGGATGAGAAAATAAAAACCTGTAATAAACCTCTCTATCCGATACTGCCATCGGTTACAAGCTCATCAAAAGAACTTGAGTATTTTCTTAATAATGGTCATGTCAATTTCCCCGATGAGGTTGTTCTTGGAAGAGCGCTTATAAAAATCTCAAATACACCTTTCCCTGCGGAAGGGAAAATCTTCCTTGAAAATATTGATGTGCCACTCGTAAGACAGATAATTGATTCATCATCAAATGGCTACCTCGAGCCTGGTCTTATTCAACAATTACTTAATGCGGCCCATATACAAGTTGTCAGAGAAATTGTGGCTGGCACTAAAAGAGAACTGTTGTCTGCAGCAAAGAAGACTGGTTATCCGCTCGTCTTAAAAGCTGTCGGACCAATTCATAAATCTGATGTTGGCGGAGTTACCTTGAATATCAGGTCGGAGAAACATCTTGAAGCCGAGTTCAGGAGAATGACTCAGATTAAGGGTGTAAAATCTGTACTTGTGCAACAGATGTTATCAGGCACTGAGCTCTTTATTGGAGCAAAGTATGAACCCAGGTTCGGTCATATAATCCTCTGCGGACTCGGTGGAATATTTGTTGAGGTTCTCGGGGATGTCTCTTCCGGACTGGCTCCGCTTACTTTCAGTGAAGCTGAATCGATGATCAGGAGTCTCAGGAGTTATAAGATAATTCGTGGAACAAGAGGTAAGCCGGGCATTAATGAATCAAAATTTGCAGAAATAATCGTCAGACTCTCAAGCTTATTGAGATATGCTACGGAAATAAAAGAGCTGGATTTAAATCCTCTTATTGGTGGTCTTGAGGAGATAACCGTTGTTGATGCAAGGATAAGGATAGAAAAATGATCTTGATATTTTTTTTAAATCCGGATCGCTTTTATGATTATATTCGAACTTTTTATTTACATAAAAAAGAATTAAAGCCATGATTACTCATCAGTTATCTGTTTTTCTTGAAAACAAATCTGGCCGGCTAACCGAGGTTTTGGAAGCGCTTGGGGAAGAAAATATCAGGATAACCGCCTTAAGTGTTGCTGATACTGCTGAATTTGGAATTTTACGCCTAATTGTATCTGATCCTGAAAGAGCGCGGGAGTTGCTGAAGAAAAAATCATTCTCTGTAAATCTGAATGAAGTAATTTCTGTGATCGTTCCCAATGAAGCAAAATATTATGCCCGGGTACTTAAGATTTTATCAGATTTGAAAATAAGCGTTGAATATACATATGCATTTTCACTGGGTGAGAAGTCAATAGTTATTCTCAGGTGCAGTAATACAGATGAAGCTATCAAAGCTCTTAAGAGTCATGAAATGGATCTGCTGAAAGCAAGCGACTTATATAAAATTTAATCTTCGTCCAGTGAAAGAATATCTAAATCTTGTAACCGATTTGAATAACACTATTTGATATGAATATTTGGAACCGCCATTTTGAGACCATGGATCGGGATGGAATGAGACATGTACAAAGTGAAAGACTCAGGGAAACTGTTGAGAGAGTGTATTTTAACGTTCCCTATTATAGAAATAAAATGCAGGAAGCGGGGTTGGGTCCCGAGAGTATTCACGGTATTGATGATCTATCTAAATTGCCATTTACAACAAAGCAGGATCTGAGAGATAACTATCCATTCGGACTGTTTGCTGTTCCAATGAGTGAAATTGTTCGGGTACATGCCTCGTCAGGTACAACAGGAAAACCCACTGTTGTTGGTTATACACGTAGTGATATTGCAACATGGTCGGAAGTGATGGCCCGTACACTGACAGCTGCCGGTGCTACAAGGAACGATTTCATACAGGTTGCTTATGGTTACGGTCTGTTTACAGGAGGTCTTGGATTACATTATGGCGGGGAGAAGATCGGCGCGTCGGTAATTCCTATTTCAGGAGGAAACACAATAAGGCAGATTCAACTGATGCACGATTTTGGAAGTACCGTTCTAGCCTGCACTCCTTCATACGCATTATTTCTTGCAGAAGCTATCCAGGAGAGTGGTATAAAACGGGATGATCTTAAACTTAGAGTCGGGGTATTCGGAGCTGAACCATGGACAGAAAATATGCGCAGGGAAATTGAAGATAAACTTAGAATAAAAGCTATTGATATATACGGACTAAGTGAGGTAATTGGTCCTGGTGTAGCCAGCGAATGCCATATTCAGGAGGGTCTGCATATAAATGAAGATCATTTCTTTCCGGAAATAATCGATCCTAAAACCCTTCAGATATTACCTGAAGGAAGTACAGGGGAATTGGTTTTTACAACTATTACCAAAGAGGGATTGCCGCTTATTCGTTACCGTACCCGCGATCTGACCAGGCTTTCCTACGAAAAATGTAAATGTGGCAGAACCCTGGTGAGGATGGAGAAATGCCTTGGGCGCAGCGATGATATGTTAATAATAAGAGGTGTAAACCTTTTCCCATCGCAGGTTGAGAGTGTTTTGCTCGAGATAAGCGAAATCAAACCTCATTACCTGCTGATTGTTGAAAGGAACAACAATCTCGATTCACTGGAACTTAAAGTAGAAGTGGAGGAGGAGTTTTTCCAGGATAAGATAAGTGAGCTGCAATCGCTCCGTGAGAAAATTCAGAACACAATTGAAAGCGCAATAGGACTTGGTTTAAAAGTTACTCTGGTTGAACCGAAAACAATTGAGAGAAGCGAGGGAAAATCCAAGCGTGTAATTGATAACAGGAAATTTTAATAAAATGAGAAAAACTCCGGTTGATTTCAATATCGTCAGGAACCTGATTGCTGAGAGCCATCTCGATAATCTTGCAACTGCCAGTATCAGGGAGATTGTAAAACTTGTACACCAGATTGAAACAGCAACAGGGACAAAATACATAAAGATGGAGATGGGGGTTCCCGGACTTGCGGAATCACATATCGGCATTGAGGCAGAAATTAGTGCTTTGAAAAGAGGAGTAGCAGCTGTTTATCCGAATATTGAGGGTGAAAAGATGCTCAAAGAAGAAACATCAAGATTTATTAAACTATTTCTCGACCTTAATATTCTTCCTCAGGGCTGTATCCCTACAGTCGGTTCAATGATGGGATCGATGATAGGTTTTCTTGTCGCCAACAGAAACGATAAACTAAGGGAGGGTACATTATTTCTCGATCCGGGTTTCCCTGTTCAGAAACAACAGGTGAAAATGCTTGGCCACGATTATTACTCATTTGATATTTTTGAACATAGAGGTAAAAAACTTAAAAGCAAACTGGAGTCATATCTCAAGTTAGGAAAGATCTCTTCAATTCTCTATTCAAACCCGAACAATCCTACGTGGATGTGCCTTAATGAAGAAGAACTTGCCATTATAGGTGAACTTTGTGTAAAATACGATGTTATCGTTATTGAAGATCTGGCCTATTTTGGCATGGACTTCAGGAAAGATTACTCGCATCCCGGCTTGTCTCCTTTCCAACCAACAATTGGAAAGTACACCGACGATTATATAATTTTGATATCAAGCTCTAAAATATTCAGCTACGCCGGACAACGAATAGGTATAATGGCAATTTCAGATCACCTTTACGACAGGGAATACCCTGATCTTTTGAGATATTATTCGTCTGAAAAATTTGGGCACTCAGCCGTTTATGGTGCATTATACGCGCTGTCGGCAGGGGTTGCACATTCCGTTCAATATGGCCTTGCTGCTTTGTTTAAGGAGGTTAATAATGGAAATTACCACTTCCTTGAGATCCTTAAAGAATACGGTGAGAAAGCAGGAATAATGAAAGGTCTGTTTACAAAATATGGCTTTAAAATTGCTTATGATACCGATCTTAATCAACCTGTGGCGGATGGTTTTTATTTCACCATTTGCTATCCGGGAATGACAAGCAGAGTATTGCTGGAGGAGCTTTTGTATTATGGTATCAGCGCGATATCACTCGATATTACCGGAAGCGACAGGAATGATAGTTTACGGGCTTGTGTGTCGAATGTGCACAGGGAGCAATTTAATGATCTTGAGCTTCGTTTAGGATGTTTCCATGAGGATCATCCATTAGATAAGAATTAATAAAAGATAAAATGGCAAAAATTAGGGGAAGTATTGTAGTAAATATTGAAAAGTGCAAGGGGTGTGAAGTTTGCATGGTAACTTGTCCAACGGGCACCATTGCAATGGCAAAGGAGGTAAATGGGAAAGGGTATAATTATGCTTTTCCTGCTAATCCCGAACTGTGCATAGGTTGTGCTAATTGTGCAATGGTTTGTCCAGATGGGGTTATAACAGTTTATAAAACAAAAATATAGGTATAAATGGAAAAGGAACTGAGATTAATGAAGGGTAATGAGGCGGTTGCTGAGGCTGCAATAAGAGCCGGAGCCGATGGATATTTTGGATATCCTATTACCCCACAAAGTGAGATTCTGGAATACCTTATGGAAGCAAATCCTGCCGAAACCACTGGTATGGTTGTATTGCAGGCGGAAAGTGAAGTCGCTGCAATAAACATGGTTTATGGTGGCGCTGCTTGCGGGAAAAGGGTTTTGACATCATCCTCCTCTCCGGGTATAAGCCTAAAACAGGAAGGTATATCATATATTGCCGGCGCAGAACTGCCGTGTCTTATAGTAAATGTTGTAAGAGGGGGGCCGGGACTTGGCACAATCCAACCTGCGCAGTCAGATTATTTCCAGTCGGTTAAGGGTGGCGGCCATGGTGACTATCACCTGATTGTACTGGCACCTGCATCAGTTCAGGAGATGGCAGATTTTGTTGACCTTGGTTTCGAACTTGCATTCAGGTACCGGAATCCGGTTCTAATGTTGTCTGATGGAGCCATAGGCCAGATGATGGAAAAGGTATATCTTGCTCCTCAGAAAAAGAGAGCAACGGAACTTCCAGGGTGGGCGACAACCGGTAAACCGGCAACAAGAGAGAGAAATATCATTACATCGCTCGACCTCGATTCCAATCAAATGGAGATTCATAACAGGAATATTCAGGCAAAATATGATACGATCAGGGAAAAGGAAGTTCGTCTGGAAGAGTTTCAGACTGCCGACGCAGAATACCTGCTTGTAGCTTACGGGACAAGCGCCAGAGTTTGTCAGAAAGCTGTTCAGTTGCTTAGAGCAGAGGATATTAAGGTTGGATTATTACGACCCATTACTCTTTTCCCATTTCCGACTAAAAGAATAAACGCTCTTGCCGGTCAGGTCAAAGGGATTCTTTCAGTGGAGATGAGCGCCGGACAGATGGTTGAAGATGTGTTGCTTGCGGTTAATGGAAAAGTTCCAGTTAAGCATTTTGGAAGGATGGGTGGTATTGTTACTACACCAGAAGAGGTTGTTGAAAATTTGAAATCAAGTATTATTGGAGGTTAAGATATGATTGAAGCTACCGGTATAAAAGAAATAATTAAACCTGAGAATCTGGTTTATCGTAAGACCAACATTATGACAGACAATACTTTGTCGTATTGCCCGGGATGTGGTCATGGCACAGCTCACAGGATATTGGCGGAAGTTATTGATGAAGAAGGACTACAATCAAAAACCATTGGTGTATCTCCAGTTGGGTGTTCTGTCTTTATGTATAATTATCTGGATGTCGATATGCAGGAGGCAGCTCATGGCCGTGCACCTGCAGTAGCAACCGCAATTAAACGTCTCTTGCCCGACAGGTTTGTTTTTACATATCAGGGCGATGGCGATCTTGCTGCAATAGGAACCGCAGAGACAATCCATACGTGCAACAGGGGAGAAAATATCCTTATTATTTTCATTAATAATGGAATATACGGAATGACTGGTGGACAGATGGCTCCTACCACGCTTCCAGGAATGAAATCATCAACTTCACCATACGGAAGAGATGTAAAAACCATGGGTAATCCTCTTAAGATGACCGATATAGTTGCGACTCTTGCAGGTACATATTTTGTAACCCGTCAGAGTGTTCATACATCGGCCAATGTTAAGAAAACGAAAAAGGCGATCAGAAAAGCAGTTGAATATCAGAAGCTTGGGAAGGGAACCTGTTTTATAGAAATAGTATCTAATTGTCCTTCAGGCTGGAGAATGACCCCTGTTGAATCAAACAAGTGGATGGAGGAAAATATGTTTCCATTCTATCCTCTGGGGGATCTGAAGACACCTGAAAAATAGTCAAAACTTATTATCAAAAATATTCAAATAAAATGACTGAAGAAATAATTATAGCTGGATTTGGAGGACAAGGTGTATTGTCGATGGGAAAAATAATGGCCTACTCAGGAGTTATGCAGGATATGGAGGTGAGCTGGATGCCTTCATATGGACCGGAAATGAGAGGCGGCACTGCCAATGTTACAGTTATTATCAGCAGTGACAGGATTAGTTCTCCGATCATAAAAAATTTCGATACGGCGATTATTCTGAACCAGCAGTCGCTTGATAAATTTGAGAATTCAGTCAAAAAGGGTGGTGTCCTTATTTATGATAGTAACGGTATTACCAGACATCCCAAACGAAAAGATATTACAATCTTTCGTGTTGACGCTACTGAAGAAGCAGCAAAAATGAAGAGTCCAAAAACATTCAACATGATCGTTCTTGGAGGTTTTCTCAAAGTGAAACCAATTATCAAACTCGAAAATATTATAAAAGGATTGAAGAAATCTCTCCCGGAAAGATATCATAATCTTATTCCAATGAATGAGATGGCATTGAAGAGGGGAGAGGAGATAATATTTGAGGTTAAGACAACAGCTTAGAAGTTTACCTTATTTTCGTTGCTTTCCCTTCCAGGTACATTTTGAAATCTTCGGGAGACTGTGTCGCAGCCATTTCAAATTTAATATTTACTGTTTTACTGTCGATAGTAACATAGGAAAGCCTGAATCTTGGCGAACTGCCAGTAGCATCGCTAGTGAGAATTATGGATTTATCGAAAAATGATACTTTATATTTAATAGTGTTGCCTTCATTATCAAAATAAATTGCCTCCTGTTTACCTCCTTCGGTACCGGGGTATACAATCAACAGATCATCATGGGTAAAAGATTTTGAGGTGGAGGTCTCAGGAAATGCTGTATGATTCTTTCTTACCAGAATTTTTCTGTCAAGGTCGGTCTGAAATGAGAATTTTCCTTCACCCTGACCCGGTTGACCATTTCCCTCGCCAACCCATTCACCTATAAGATGATTCCATTTTTCAAACGGAGTATCAGGCTGCTGTCCGTATGATATAGAGCTGAAAATGAATAGTGAAACAGCAATAGTATAATTGATATGTTTCATAATCTTTCTAAAAATCTTTAAAAACATAAATTTAACCGCAGAGAGCCGCAGAGAAAAAAGCAGAGAACCGCAGAGGATCATAAAACGAAGGCTCACCCTTTCTCCCCCTCACCCTGTCTCCCCTTCATTCACGTGTCGTGTGCCCTACTTCTCATAAAAATGCATCTCCTTTATATACTTCCATACAGGAGCAGGCAGGAAATAAGACATGTCCTTTCCATTTTTAATACCATCACGGATAAAGGTTCCGGAGATGTCCATCATTGGTGCATTTACTTTGTGAATTGTAGCCGCAGAGAGGATCTGATCGAGCTGAGACGAAGCAGGTTTCACGGAATCGGGACGCGGGTATACGTAAATAGGATAATTCTTTACAAGTTCACTGGCATTCTTCCACTTGTGAAGAGTATACAGATTGTCTTCCCCCATGACGAGGCAAAACTCATTGTTCTTATATTTCTCTTTTAGATAAGTTAGTGTATCGATAGTATATGATGGAACCGGTAGTTTGAACTCAATATCAGATGCTTTGAGCTGCAGATTATCTCCAATGGCGAGCTGTATCATGTAGAGACGATGGTGATCGGCCAGAAGTGACTTCTTTTTCTTAAGAGGATTATGGGGGCTGACTACAAACCATACCTGATCGAGCCCGGCAAATTCAGTCATAAACCCTGCCACAGCCAGATGTCCGATATGAAAAGGATTAAAGGATCCGAAATAGAGTCCGGTTTTAATCATATTTGAAGTTAGAATTATAATCCGAGAAATGATGAAACCAGTTTCAGAGACTCATCTTTTGCTTTATCTAATTGGTGATTCACAATTACAGTGTCGAATTCTTCAGCAAACTTCATTTCTTCCCTGGCTTTTTCAACCCTCATCCTGACTTTTTCTGCACTTTCAGAACCTCTTTTTAACAGCCTGTTTTCAAGTTCCTCAACAGTTGGCGGCATGATAAAAATCGCTATAGCCTTGTTGCCAAATATCTCCTTTAGCTTTAGTCCACCTTTGACGTCAACATCAAATATTGGGTTATTACCGGCTGCCCATATTCTTTCAATTTCACTTTTAAGTGTCCCATACAGATGATCCTTGTATACCTCTTCCCACTCAACAAATTCTTTATTTTCAATTCTTTTTTTGAACTCAGGTACAGAGATGAAGAAGTAGTCAACGCCATCAATCTCATTACTTCTTGATTGGCGTGTTGTCGCAGATACAGAAAAAGAAAGTTTCAAACCGCTTTCCAGAAGATGCCTTACTATTGTTGTTTTCCCTGCACCGGATGGTGCTGATATAATTACCAACTTTCCTTCCATACATTCTTTACCTATCAGAAATAGTATAATCTATATATTGACTTGCAGTCTTGCGGTCTTGCAGTCCCTGTCATTATTAGTCCCTTTGTGCCGTTTGCGCCGTTGCGCCTTTGTGCCTTATAGTACATTCAATGTCTGTTCCTTAATTTTCTCCAGTTCATCTTTCATCATCACCACTAGCTTTTGAATTGAGGCATCATTAGCTTTAGAGCCGATGGTATTTATCTCACGGCCAATTTCCTGGGCAATGAAGTTTAATATTTTCCCATTTGGAGAGGCAGTATTGAGAGTTTCAGTAAAGTAGTTACAATGTGTTTTTAATCTTACTTTCTCCTCATTGATATCATATTTCTCGAGATAAAATATGAGTTCCTGTTCAAACCTGTTTTTGTCGATGTTCTCCGTACCAACTTTATCTGAAAGAATTGAATTGAGTTTCTCCCTGATCTTCGTTATTCTTCCTTCCTCAAAAGTTTCAGCTAACTCCAGATATCCAAGGATTTTTCCGATACATTTTGTCAGATCAGTCATAATGGAATTGCCTTCTTCTATTCTGTAGAGGTCGAGCATCACAATTGATTCTATGATTTGATTTTTAACGATTTCCCATTCACTTTCCGGCATCTCTGCCTTCTCAGTTTTAAGAGTATCAGGAAGCTTCATTATTGCTGTAAAAATCTGGTCGTCAAGATCAATTTTTAGATCAGAAGCAATTTCCTTAAGCTGGTTATAATAACTTCTTACAACCGATTTATTAATGACAGTTACGATTTCATTATCGAGCATATCGCAATAGATCGAAAAATCTATTTTTCCCCTGTCGAGTCTCTGGCTTATAAGGTTTCTGATTTCAAGTTCCTTTTCCTTATATAACCATGGCATTTTGGTATTCAGATCAAGTTGTTTGGAGTTGAGAGATTTGATTTCGATAGTTATTTTTTTCTGAGCCGTCTCTGCAATTGCCTTGCCATAGCCTGTCATTGATTTTATCATATCCCTTGTATTTTAATTAAGCGAAAGCGAAAACACGGATTTCTCCTTACAGTTACGAATTTTGTTTAAGTTCTTTTTCGTAGATTCGGAACTTCTTAACAACCTTAGTGCCTATTCTTTCCCATTCGCTCCTCATCTTAATATTGTCTTCGAGCACGAGGTGGCTATCGATCATATTCATTTTATGCTTTATGCCCGACTGGATTATTTTCACTCCCATCAGTACATTCCAGCCCCTTTCCTCTATACGCTTTTTTGACGCCCCCGAGCATCATCAATAATTTCTTAGATTTCTTTGAATCGCTAAGTATTTTAAAAATTCCAAATGGGAATAGTCTGCCTTTTGCTTCCCTGATCCCTTTGCTGAAATCAGGCATCCCAATAGCAAATCCTACTAGTTTTCCATTTGTTTCTATA
The DNA here is from genome assembly GCA_963809855.1 of uncultured Bacteroidales bacterium. Lineage (GTDB taxonomy): Bacteria > Bacteroidota > Bacteroidia > Bacteroidales > VadinHA17 > LD21. The sequence continues at coordinate 718,060 of CAWELF010000001.1, forward strand.
AGTTTGATAAATTTAGGATCGAGTATAGGTAAATATCGGGCTGCAAATTCTGTCTTCTCTTTATCAGTTAGAGGAACAAAACCATAAATCTCCTCAAAGGTCTCGTTCATAAGTTCAAGGACTCTTATTATATACGGCTTAAGCTCCTTTTTCGAATTGAATTCAATAATTTTATATTCTTTAAGATTTTCTACCCTGGTCAGAACTTTTTCATATACAAGAGGTAGTTTTTCAGGAAGGTTGCCCAGATAATTTACCAGGTCAGCTTTTTTAACAAATCCTTCACCTTCAATGAGCTCAGGCATATATGACGAATTATTCGGGCTGGTCATGAACTGAGGATATTCAAACCCTTCGATCTGAAATCCCTGAGGATCTTTATCGGAGAATCCAAGCGGGCCTATGAGGTTTACCATTCCGTTTTGCCTCACCCAGTCTTCAACTTTGTCCAACAGGGCGTGAAATACTTCTTTGTCATTATAACACTCCATAAAGCAGAAACGGCCATTCTTTTCGTTATGAATTGAATTATATCTGTTGTTGATGATACCCATAATTCTTCCAACCGGTTTTCCATCTCTGTAAGCTAAGAGGAGTAAGGCATCTGCATACAAATAAGACTTATTTTTCTTTTTGTCGAACAACTCCCACTCGTCCATATAGATAGGGGGAAGCCAATCATGTTCACCCTTATGAACTTTTTCCGGAAGATAGACAAATTCGCGTAATTCTTTTTTTGTAAGTACCTCTTTAATAACTAATTCCCCCATAAACTGAATTTTAATATACGTAGCAAGAAACAAAAAAACATTAAGATGAGCAATATTTGTTGAAATATAATATTAATTATCTGAATCTGATATACAGATCAAGAATTACAAAAACCGAGAACAAAATGCTTGCAACACCATTAGTGGTACCAAAGGCCAGAGTCACTTTGCTTAGATCTCCTGGCCTTACAATGAGGTGCTGGTAAATTAATAATCCAACAAATATTGTGGCGCCAACCCAGTACAGAATGCCAGTGTTCCCCAGGTATCCCACAGCTAATACAAACAGCACAGTAACGAAATGCACAGCCACTGAAATAATCAGTGCTCTCTTTCTGCCGGCAAATGATGGAAGTGAATGCAGTTTTTGTTCTTTATCAAACTCATCATCCTGCAGAGCATAAATTATATCGAAACCGCTCACCCATGTCAGGACTATGAATGAGAATAGTATTGGTACAACATCAAAAACTCCTGTAACTGAGATATATGCTCCAATGGGGGCCAGGCTAAGTCCCAACCCAAGAATAAAATGACATAGGGCTGTAAATCTTTTTGTTAGACTATATCCCAGAACAATGACCAGAGCAACTGGCGCCAGATAAAGTGTAAGTCTGTTTATAAAGACAGTTGTTATAATGAACAATGCACAATTAACCACAACAAATACAGCAGCAGATCCTGTACCGATTTTTCCTGCAGGAATCTCTCTGTTTCTTGTTCTTGGGTTTAGAGAGTCAAACTTCCTGTCGGCCAGTCTGTTAAAGCCCATAGCCGCATTGCGGGCAAAGATCATGCATAAAATTATTAACAGGAATAATCTTATTTTGAAATCGTACTCCGGTTTAGATACCGCCAGTGAAAATCCTATAAGTGCGAAAGGCATAGCAAATACGGTGTGACTGAACTTCACCAGGGAAAAGTATTTTTTCACTTCCATCGCAATCGCCCTCATTCGGCCAGAAGTTTCAGGTAGGTCTGATAGCATTCTTCATTGAAAGTTACAAAGATTACTTTCTCAGGGAAACTGTTCTTTTCCAGGAACCGATTAGTTTCTTTTATGGCTATCAGTGCAGCGAGTTCTTTTGGAAACCCATATACTCCGGTTGAGATTCCAGGGAATGCAATTGTTTTAATTTTTTTAGCTTTTGCCAGGGCCAGGCTCGTCTGGTAGCACGATGCAAGTAGTTCAGTTTCATCATTACAACCACCCCGCCATATCGGTCCAACAGTATGAATTACGTATTTTGCCTTGAGATTATACCCTTTTGTAATTTTAGACTGACCAGTTTCACATCCTTTCAGACTTGCACATTCAATTAAAAGCTCAGGTCCGGCAGCACGATGTATGGCTCCATCTACACCACCTCCGCCAAGCAGTGAATTATTTGCAGCATTTACAATGGCGTCAACATTCAGAGAAGTAATATCTGTGTTTAATAACTCGACTCTGTTTTTTAACATCATCTTATATGAGCGTTAAGTTCCTTCTCAAATGTGCGGATGAGATTATTCATAACTTTCTCAATATTCTTGTCGGTAAGAGTCTTTGTATCATCGCGCAGGATAAAGCTGACAGCATATGATTTCTTGTTCTTTCCCAGACTATCATTTTCATATACATCGAACAGGTTTACAGCGTGAAGAATGCTACTTTCTGTTTTGTACGCAAGATCCCTGATTGCTGAAAAAGCTACACTTCGATCTATCAACAGGGCGAGGTCGCGCCTGACCATCGGATATTTCGGAAGTTCACTGAATGAGATAGTATGACTCTTAATTAGCTTTAGCACAATATCCCAATCAATATGCCCATAATAAACATCCTGACCAATATCAAACTGGACCAGATATTTTTTAGAAACGCGTCCGGCAACAGCAATTGTTTTATTATTGAGTACGTAGGTAACTGATTCTGCAAAATATTTCTTATCACTTACACCCGAAGAAAAGGAATCGGTTTTAAAACCTAACCTTGATAGAATCATTTCAACAGCCGATTTTATATTGAAAAAATCTGTGGGACTGGTTTTATAATTCCAGCTCTGACTGCCGGTATTCCCGGTAAGAAAAATATCAAGAGCTGTATTTTCAATAAAGTCGCTAGCTTTAGGCTGACCCTGTTCTGCCTTTTTATAAAAATAGCAATGTCCGAACTCATAAAGTTTCAGGTCGGGGTTTTGCCGGTTGAGATTCCAGCTTACAGAGCTAAGTCCTCCGTATAGAAGCGATTGTCTCATTGCATTAAGATCAGAGCTTAGCGGATTTGCAAGCAAAACGAGGTGTTCTTTGTTGAAATCGTCATTCTGTTCATACCACGCTGATGGATTAAGAGAATTACACAAAATCTCTGAAAATCCATTGGAGGAGAGGAGTTCAGATACAATGTTAATAATCTTTTCCCTGTTAGGTTTTTCAGGATATGACAATGTGGAATTTACATGATTACTGATACCAACATTATTATAGCCATAGATTCTCAGTATTTCTTCAATTACATCAGCCTCCTGTTTTACATCAACCCGGTATGATGGAATTTCAAGTGTCAGTGAATCCCCGGAGTCGAGCTTTATTTTAATATCCAGCAATTCAAGAATCCTTTTTACGACAGGTCTCTCAATCTCTTTACCAATCAGCCGGTTGATATTAAGAAAGCTTATATCAACTATTACCGGTTTAATGGTTGCCGGATAAACATCAACAATATCTGAAGAGATTAACCCGCCCCCAATTTCTTTAATGAGCATTGCAGCCCTTTTGAGAGCCCACAGTGTTATATTTGGATCTGCCCCGCGTTCAAATCTGAAGGATGCGTCAGTTTTAAGTCCGTGCCTCTTCGATGTTTTCCTGATTGATACCGGATTGAAGTACGCACTTTCCAGAAAGATGTTTTTTGTAGTGGCGCTGACTCCCGATTTTATCCCGCCGAATACCCCTGCAATGCACATCCCTTCTTTGGAGTTACAGATCATGAGGTCTTTTTGGGAGAGGCTTCTTTCTACAGCATCGAGTGTAATAAACTTGCTTTTTTCCGGAAGATTCCTGATAACTACTGTCTTTCCATCAATCTTATCAGCATCGAATGAATGAAGTGGCTGACCTACTTCGTGTTGTACAAAATTGGTAATATCAACTACATTATTTATAGGGTTTAATCCTACCGCCCTAAGCTTGTTTTTGAGCCACTCAGGGGAATCCTTTATTGTAACCCCGCTGATTGTGATGCCCGTGTACCTCGGACAGTCTGTAGTGTTCTCAATTTTTACCGAATATGTATTGTTTTGATTATCAATCTTAAATGATGAAACTAAAGGAAGGGACGCCCTTTCCTTCAGATCTGAATTCAGGTTCAGGTAAGCTGCAAGATCTCTTGCAACCCCGAAATGAGATCCGCTGTCGATCCGGTTAGGAGTAAGTCCGATCTCGAAAACGAAGTCCTTTACAATATTAAAATAACCAGAGGCCGGCGTTCCCGGTTTCACATCCCTGTTAAGTACCATTATGCCATCGTGGGAATTGCCAAGACCTAATTCATCTTCTGCACAGATCATCCCCTCAGATAATTCACCGCGAATCTTCGATTTCTTTATCTCAAAACCTTCATCACCTTTAAAAACAATGGTGCCCACAGTTGCAACGGGTACTTTCTGTCCGGCTGCTACGTTTGGCGCTCCGCATACAATCTGAAGTGGCTCCGGGGAGCCAATATCTACGGTTGTTACCGATAACTTGTCGGCATTTGGATGCTTTTTACAGGTAAGGACTTCCCCGATAACAACACCTTTCAGTCCTCCTTTTACAGATTCCCATTCATCCATTCCTTCAATCTCAAGACCGATGCTGGTAAGGATTTCGGCAACCTTCGAAGGTTCGAGATCAACTTTTAAGTATTCTTTAATCCAGTTATATGAAATCTTCATTACTTAATTTTACTTAGAAAATTATTTGCGAAAGCAAAAGTAAGGAATTTTAAAATATGAGTGAGGTCGGGTCACGATAAAACGTAACCAATTTTCCCCGATTTTATCTATATTTGTACCTCAGATACAATATTTCTATGGTAATTGAAACAGATGACAGACTTATTCTCCTGACAAATGATGATGGGTTATATGCGGGAGGTCTTAAGACACTATTGGAGGTTATGGAAGAGTTTGGAAAGGTTATCCTGATTTCCACCATTGAGAGTATGTCGGGAATGTCTCAGGCGCTTACGGTAAAAACCCCGCTTAGGGTAAAGCTTCTGGAAGAGAACGATAAACACAGAATTTATGCCAGTAACGGAACACCGACAGACAGTATTAAACTGTCGATTAACCAGTTGCTGGAAAGACCGCCCGACTGGGTTGTGTCAGGCATAAACCATGGGTCGAATGCCTCAGTGAGTGTGCTCTATTCAGGAACTATGGGCGCCGCAATTGAAGGGTGTCTATATGGTATCACATCTGTAGGCTTTTCACTGAATAATTTCTCACCCACCGCAGATTTTTCCATTTGCAAAAAGTATATCAGGATTATAATGAAGAAACTGACATCAGAGGCGCTTCCTCCGGGTATATGTCTGAATGTCAATATTCCTTCTGCACATAAAAATGAAATAAAAGGGATTAAAATATGCAGGCAATCGAAGGGTAACTGGAAAGAGGAATTCGAAAAAAGAAAGGACCCGATGGGAAAAACCTATTACTGGCTTACCGGGATCTTTCAGAATCACGAACCTGACGCTGACGATACAGACGAATGGGCAATTGCACATAATTTTGTTTCCGTTGTTCCGGTTACTGTTGACATGACTGCACATTGGTATATAGAAAAATTAAAAACCAGATTCAAAAGATGACAACCTCTGAAAAATATAATAAAGTGTTAACCGGGTTAATTTCGGGATTTATTTTGCCGTTAGTGATAGGATTTACTATTTTCATGTTTACGCACAGCCATAAATCATTATCGTTTTATCTATCAGAAATAGCTGATTCACATATTATTACACATGCTATAACGCTGTGTGTATTCCCGAATATTGCTATTTTTCTGCTTTTTAACAGGTTCGATATGCTTAATGCTTCAAAAGGGGTTCTTGCTATAACAATTGTGTGGGCATTAATCGTTTTTGGTGTAAAATTTCTGGTATGAAATTTTTTATTATTGCAGGAGAGCAATCGGGCGACCTCCATGGTTCAAATCTTGTAAAAGGACTTTTTGCAACAGACAGAGATGCTGAGATACAGTGCTGGGGTGGCGATCTAATGGAAGCGGCAGGAGCAAAACTGTTGGTTCATTACCGTAAACTTGCTTTCATGGGATTTGTGGCAGTAATAAGAAACCTTGGCGCGATAAGAAAAAATCTTAGGTTATGTAAAGAGCATATTTCTGACTTTCAGCCGGATGTGGTGATTTTTATAGACTATGCAGGCTTTAATATGCGTATTGCGGAATTTGCCAGGAATGCAGGATACACAACATTTTACTATATCTCTCCAAAATTCTGGGCGTGGAACGAGGGCAGAGTAAAAAAGATAAAGAAGTATGTAGACAGAATGTTTATCATTTTTCCCTTTGAAACAGATTTCTATAAAAAACATGGCATTTCTGTTGATTACAATGGAAATCCGCTTGTGGATGAAACCGAAAAGCGAATTGCATCATTTCTGTCGAAAGATGAGATTGTTAAGAATCTTGGTCTTACAGGCAAGCCTGTTGTTGCATTGCTTGCAGGAAGCCGTCGGCACGAAATTGAGCTGGTTCTTCCGGAGATGATGAAAGTTATACACCATTTTCCTGAATATCAGTTTGTTCTGGCTGGTGTGAAAAACATTCCCGATTCACTGTACTTGCATCTGATTAAGGACGAACCTGTTGCTCTTATTAAAGAAAAAACTTATGAGATATTATTTATTTCTGATGCAGCTCTTGTAACATCAGGAACCGCTACGCTTGAGGCCGCACTTTTGGGAACTCCACAGGTGGTATGCTATAAAGGAGACTTCGTTTCAATGCTTATAGCCTGGGCAGTAATAAAGGTGAAGTATATTTCACTTGTTAACCTGATAATGACTCGTGAGGTAATAAAAGAGCTGGTACAATACGATCTTAAAGAAAAAAGCCTTGTAGACGAACTTAAATCCATTTTACCCGGGGGATCAAAACGCGACTCAATATTGTCGGATTATGAAGGTTTGAAAGAAAAACTTGGTCCGGCCGGAGCTTCTGCAAGGATTGCAAGGGAGATGGTGGAGGAATTGAAAAAAAGAATGGGAGAGGGGGAGAAAAGGTGAGAGGGAGACTGAAGATTATAGTACTTTTGTTTTTAAATGTCATTTATACAAGTGTTTCTGCACAGGTTAAAATAAGGGTTTTCTCTACTCTTGCACCTGAATCAGTGGTGTTTTCAGTTACAGAAGGAAAGTATGAGATTGATGCATTCAATGGTGAGAAGATTTTAGTTGGAAAAGGAGAACCTGTAATTATTGCCCGGTATTCAGGTAAGCTGGCTGTGAAAACAAGAGATTCAAAAGGTTTTATTTGCGATTCCATTATTTTTCAGGGGACAACAGGAAACGATTTTTTTTCTCTCAGAGCTAATGGAAATAATCCGGTTAGGCAGACCTATTCAGGCAATCTGAAATGCTTTCCCGATCTCGAAACAATAGTACTGATTAATTTATGCGATATAGAAAAATATGTTGCCGGGGTTGTGAGCGCTGAGGGAGGAAATGGAAAAAACGTTGAATATTTTAAGTCGCAGGCGGTAATTGCCAGGACATACCTTTATAAATACTTTGACAAGCATTCTTCCGATGGATATAATGTTTGTGATAACACACACTGCCAGGCCTTTAATGGATTGTCTTCAGACACAATTATTAACAAAGCAGCAATGGAAACTCATGGCCAGGTTATTCTTGCGAAGGACAGTACTCTGATAATCTCTGCATTTCATTCCAACTGCGGAGGAGAGACCGCTTCGTCGGAGGATGTATGGTTAATAAGTCAGCCTTATCTGAAAGGGAAGAAGGACCCTTATTGTTCCTCTTCCAGAAACGCGGAATGGAATATGGTAATAAGCCGTTCTGATTGGATTCTGTACCTAAAAAAATGTGGCTACACAGAATCACCACAAGATTCATCATCTTATTCGTTTACACAAAAATCGAGGCTTGTTAATTATACAACAGGAACATTTTCAATTCCATTAAGAAAAATCAGAACAGATCTTAACCTGCGTTCAACTTTTTTCTCAGTTGTACCCGACGGAGACTCAATACTCCTGAAGGGTAAGGGATATGGACATGGAGTTGGTTTATGCCAGGAGGGAGCAATGGAAATGGCAAAAAAAGGATTTGGCTACCGGGAGATAATTGATTTTTATTATTCTGGTGTAATGATAGCGGATATTAAAAATGCAGTAATTTTGGCTCTGACACCATGATTAACCCCCCTGGGGGTTGTCTAAAAAGTCTTTTCTAACCGCAAAGTACGCAAAGGTGGCGCAAAGGACGCAAAGTTAAAACACTGAAATAAAGCTCTTTGCGATAATCTTTGCGCCCTTTGCAGTTAATGGATTTCGACTTTTTCAACAGCCCCGGTGAAGAACAAAATATCAGGGTTTTAGCCCCCCTTGGGGGGGATGGGGGTAAAAAAAGGAGACAATGATGACGAAAAGCTATTATTGACCCAGGCACGAGTTGCAAACTCGCGCCAGCAACAGACTTAGGTGACATAATAAACCCGGATGGCGTGGATTTGTAATCCGTGCCTTCGAATAAAGACGGATAATTACGCAATACGCAGTAATACACATAGTTATAACATATTGAATCTTAATTAATTATATGTTTGCAATCTTCAAAAAGGAGATAAACGGATTCTTCAGCAGCCTCACAGGTTATATAGTTATTATCGTATTCCTCCTTATTAACAGTCTGTTCATGTGGATTTTTCCCGGGGAATGGAACATTTTCGACAATGGTTATGCCGGACTCGATACCCTGTTCCTGCTTTCACCCTGGGTGTTCCTGTTTCTTGTGCCTGCCGTAACCATGCGGATGTTTGCCGAGGAGAAGAGATTAGGTACAATCGAACTGATATTCTCGAAGCCAATTACTGAACGGGGAATTATCTGGGGAAAATTCCTGGCTTCAGTCTCCCTGGTTCTTCTTGCACTGTTACCCTGTCTGATCTATTACATATCAATCTATCTTCTTGGTGAAACTCCCGGGAATCTGGATAAAGGAGGTACCTGGGGCGCTTTTATTGGCCTTTTCTTCCTGGCCTCGGTATATGCTTCAGCAGGTATTTTTGCTTCATCATTAACCGATAACCAGGTAATTGCATTTATAATTGCAGTCCTCATCTGTTTTGTTCTTTTTATGGGATTTGATTCTGTTGCATATCTCCCCGGCCTTAAGAATATAGATGAATTTATAATCAGACTTGGGATCAACGAACATTACAAGTCTATAAGCAGAGGTGTTCTTGATATCCGCGATGTAGTCTATTTTGCCTCTGCTGTAACTATATTGAATGAAGCTACCCGGCTGGTGTTGTTGTCGCGTAAATGGACTAAAAAAAGCTGAGCCATGAAAGAGACTACAAATCAGAATATGCGATTAAGAAGCTGGCTGCAGTTCCTTACAATTGTTGCAGGGATAGTCCTTCTCGCTTCAGCGAGCTCGTTGATCAGGCTAAGATTAGATCTTACAGAGGATAAAAGATATACCCTTTCAGTACCTACTAAAAAGGTACTTTCCGATGTAAAAAACGATATTTATATACAGGTGTATCTCGATGGAGACATTCCTATCCCTTTAAAGCGCCTTAAACGATCAGTTGGCGAAATGCTTGATGAATTTAGAAGAAGTTCGAGGCGAAAGATAGATTTTGAGTTTATAAATCCCGCTGAAGGTAAGGATGTTAAACAACGAGAAACACAGTATCAATCGCTTGTAAACAAAGGATTAATCCCAATTAATATTCAATCGGGAGATGTGGAAGGTGGTTCAACTCAAAAGATTATTTTCCCCGGGATGATAGTTAACTATAATGGAATTGAAGTGCCGATCAATTTCCTTGAGAATAACTTATCTTTATCTTATGAGCAGAATATACTTCACTCGGTTGAAGGTCTTGAATATGAAATGATTCAGACCATTTCAACTATCAGCTCAGATTCAATTAATAAAATTGCATTTTTGGAAGGACATGGTGAAATTTCTGAAATAGAGACTGCAGATATTACCTTAAGCCTTGCAAAGTTCTTCACAGTCGACAGGGGTACTATCGGACGTACACCGGGCATTCTCAACAAATATGCTGCCGTTGTTATAGCCGGTCCGGAAAAGGAATTCAGTGAAACCGATAAGCTGATCCTCGATCAGTATATAATGAAGGGAGGAAAAGTCATGTGGCTGTTTGATGAAGTTTCAGTAAATGCCGACAGTCTTGTAAGTGGTTCCACTGTAGGTCTTTACCGGCCACTGAACATTGAAGACCAGCTCTTCAGGTACGGAGCCAGGGTAAACCCGGAGATTGTTCAGGACATTTCATGTATGCGAATCCCACTTAAAGTTGCGATAGGAAAAGCCCAACCACAGTTTATTTCTCTTCCATGGGTGTACTATCCGTTGCTCATACCTGCTTCCGACAACCCGATAACCAGAAACCTTAATAAAGTAAAGGGCGAATTCGTAAATGTTATCGACACGGTAGGGCTCGATCCGGCAATAAAAAAACGGATACTCCTTACTACATCAAAGTATAGTCGCACACTTTCACCTCCTGTAATGATAAGTCTCAAGGAGGCAGAATTAACTCCTCGGGAAAAGGATTTTAATAAGTCGAACCTTCCGGTAGCCGTTTTACTTGAAGGGGTTTTTCCTTCGGCATTCAAAAACAGGATGACAGATCAACTAATTGATGATAAGAATTTTAAGATTAAAACTGAGAGCAGGAAAACGAAACTGATTGTTATAGCAGACGCTGATATTATCCGAAACGAAGTACGAAAGTCCGGATTAAATGAAACCCCGTTGCAATTGGGACAGGATAAATACACAGGAGAGGTTTTTGGTAATAAGGACTTTCTTATAAATTGTCTTAACTACCTGGTAGATGATAATGGTTTAATGGAATTGCGATCGAGAGAACTAAAACTCAGATTACTGAATTTTTCCAAAATAAAATCGGGGAAAATATTTTGGCAGCTTATAAATATTGCCGGACCAGTTATTATTGTCATACTTGGCGGAGTCGCATATAGTTTGATTCGCAGAAAGGCTTATACAAAATAGAGTCAATGAATAAATTGATTATCCGGATTGCTTTGTTTCTTGTTGTGGTTTGCATTCTTTTTCTGGTAATATTGCAGAGAAGATCACCTTTCGGGAATAGTAACAGTTCATTCTTTACCGACCCTGCTTCAGACATTACCAGGATTGAATTCTCTGAAGGAAACAGGAAAATGTACCTGACAGAAGAGAATGGAACCTGGTTAATCAATGGAAAAACCGACGCTCGGAAAAGCGGCGTGAATTATATTCTCCGGATTTTAAAGGAAATTAAAATAAAATCTCCTGTTTCTCCTGAATTGTTTGAGAGTGATGTAACTGCGAAAGGATTGCTTCCTGTAAAGGTTAAAGTATATGAGAAGCGGAAACTGCTGAAATCGTTCCTGGTTTATAAATCAAGATCGAATATCTATGGAAACATAATGAAAATGAATCAGCAGTCGAAACCATTTATAGTTTATCTGCCGGGTTATGAGGGTGATATCGGCTCAGGGTTTACTGTTAATGAATTATTCTGGCAGAACTATACTTTATTTAACCTGATGCCTTCGGAAATTTCATCCGTTAAACTGGAGAATCTTTCAGATACAGCATCTTCTTTTACAATCATAAACAGTAATCGTCACTTTGTGCTTGCTGAGAACCAAACCGGGCAACACAGCTGGGATTCAGCTCTTGTTGTACGTTATATTTCATATTTTGCGAGGATACCTTTCGAGTCGTGGGCACTCGAGCTGACTGATATGGAAAAGAAAAGCATCGAGTCGCAACAACCTCTGTATAAACTAACTATAAGTACATCAATAAATAAGAGTATCATTCTTACTCTTTGGGAACGGACAAAAGATGCTAATGGGACTAAAATAAAAGATACCGACAGGTTATGGGGAAAAACTCAGGATAGGGATGAGCTGTTTTCAATACGGTATTTCGATATCGATCCGCTGCTCAAGAAAAGGTCTTATTTCTTTCGGGAGTAATATTCAAGATCTTAACTCAGCGGTTCTCAGCGTTTTCTCTGCGCCCTCTGCGGTAAAAAATTCTTTTTCAACACACCCGAAATAGAATTTCATCGGAAAATATTGATTTCTAACACAAAAGCTTGAAATTGGATAAGACTAATCGCAGATTTCACTTCCCCGATATATTTTATTTGACGTATTAGTTTTTTTTTGTAATATTGGTACTTTAGAAATGAATTTTATCTGTTATCTAACATGTTCATTTTAATACAACTAGTAAATTTGTAAGATCAATTAGTCAACCTTAAAACATCCAAATATGAAATTTGTAGTTTCCAGTTCTGAACTTCTGGGTCATCTTCAGGCAATAAGCAGGGTAATCAGCTCGAAGAACACCCTTCCTATTCTTGATAACTTTCTATTCAATCTTACTAAAAATGATCTTGAGATAACAGCTTCTGATCTTGAATCAACATTGATTACCAGGATGAAGCTTGAAAATACCGAAGGAGTTGGTACAATAGCCCTTCCTGCAAGAATTTTGCTCGACACGCTAAAGGAGTTCTCAGTACAGCCTCTCACCTTCGATATCAATATGGAGACAATGGCTTTGGTTATCAGCTCTGAAAACGGGAAATTCAATGTTGTAGGGCATAACGGAATAGATTTTCCGGCATTACCTGCAATAAAACAGGATAAGAAATTTTCATTTGAAATTAATGCCGATGTAATGCTTGCCGGTATAACAAGGACTCTTTTTGCTACTGCCGACGATGAACTGAGGCCGGTAATGGGTGGAATATTTGTAGAGGCTTCTACAGATAAAATTACCTTCGTCGCATCTGATGCTCATAAACTTGTAAGATATCAGCGCACCGATGCACACGCAGATGCCGATTCATCATTCATTCTGCCAAAGAAGCCTGCTTCACTGCTTAAAAATATTTTGCCAAGGGAATCAGGACCGGTAACTGTTGAGTTTGATGACAAAAATGCCTTTTTTATTCTCAGCGATTATAAAGTAGTTTGCCGTCTCGTTGAGGGCAATTATCCTAACTATAATTCTGTTATTCCAAAAAATAATCCCCGCAAAATAACTATCGACAGAGCTGAATTCTATAATATACTTAAGAGAGTGTCTGTCTTTTCAAATCAGGCAAGCAATCTGATTAAGCTTCAGCTGAAGGGAAACCAGATCGTTGTTTCTGCACAGGATATAGATTTCTCAATCTCCGCTTTTGAAAGAATCAAATGTCAATATGAAGGGGAAGAGATTGAGATCGGGTTTAAGTCGGTTTTCCTGCTCGAGATTCTTGCCACCATCGCCTCGCAGGATGTTATGATGGAACTGGCCGATCCCACACGTGCGGGTCTGTTTCTTCCGGCAGTTACAGAAAATGAATCGGAAGATCTTCTGATGCTTCTAATGCCAATGATGATAAATTCTTAACCGTTGAATCTCAATCTTAAACGTTCTCTCGCTTTTATCGATCTTGAGACAACAGGAATAAACGTATCAACGGATCGTATTGTAGAACTGTCAGTCCTGAAAATCAGTCCTAACGGGAATGAAGAGTGGCTAAGCACCCGTGTTAATCCGGAGATGTCCATTCCACCGAAATCGACTGCTATTCATGGGATTAAAGATGAAGATGTGGCTGACGCACCCGTTTTTAAGGAGGTGGCGAAAAAGCTTGCAATGTTCCTTGAGGGTTGCGACCTTGCAGGTTATAACGCTATAAAATTCGATATCCCTGTTCTTGCAGAAGAATTCCTGAGGGTGAATATTGATTTTAATTTCACAAAGCGCAGATACATTGACGTACAGGTGATTTTTCACAAAAAAGAGCAAAGGACCCTTACAGCGGCATACCTTTTCTACTGCAAAAAGGATCTTGAAGGAGCCCATGGGTCAAAAGCAGATACAGCTGCGACATATGAAGTCCTTAAGTCGCAGCTCGACAGATACAAAGACCTGGAAAACGATGTAGAAAAACTTGCAGATTTCAGCTCCTTCAACTCAAATGTTGACTTCGCAGGAAGAATAATCCTTGATGAGAATGGAGTAGAGGTATTTAATTTCGGCAAGCATAAAGGGAAACCTGTTGAAAAGGTTTTCATTGATGAACCAGCCTACTATTCGTGGATGATGAATGGCGACTTTCCATTATATACAAAGAAGATACTTACAGAAATAAAGCTCAGATCATTCGGGAAAACACAATAATACTATGAAGATTATTTGTATCGGACTTAATTACAAGAAGCATGCAATAGAAATGGGATCGACTCTTCCGGTAGAACCCCTGGTGTTTCTTAAACCTGATTCCTCTTTGTTAAAAAATAACAAACCCTTTTTCTTACCTGATTTTTCTGATAATATACAGCATGAAGTTGAAGTAGTTATAAAAATCAGCAAACTAGGAAAAGGAATCTCGGCAAAATTTGCTCCAAGATATTATGATGAAGTTACTCTTGGAATAGACATTACAGCCAGGGATTTGCAGGGTCGGCTGAAAAAAGCCGGAATGCCATGGGAGATCTCCAAAGGTTTTGATGGCTCAGCTCCTATTGGAACCTTCATTCCCGTAAGCAGTGTGAAGGATATAAATAATCTTGATTTCAGACTTGAGATAAATAATATGGTTGTTCAGGCAAGTAATACCTCCGATATGATATTCAGTTTTAATCAGATAATTGAATACGCTTCGAAGTTTTTCACTCTTAAGACAGGCGATCTGATCTTTTCCGGAACACCTTCCGGTGTGGGTAAGCTTATGAAAAATGATCATCTTGTGGCTTACCTGGGAGATAAGCCTTTGCTGGACTTTTTGATTAAATAAAAATTTAACATCGGAAAATCCGAAGGCTTGAGAATTAAATAAACATTTATTTAAACGCAGAGATCCGCAGCGTTTTTCCTCTGCGGTTCTCTGCGGTTAATTGAATTCATCTTTTATAACAGTAATTGCTTTTTCATTGTAAGAATCTCCTGCAAGATTATGATCTATTAGAATTATTCGAACATAGTCAATCGCTTTTTGTACTGTCTTTGACCTTTTACGATGGATGTGACCCCTTATAGGATCTGTATTCAGGAAGGAAGGACTTTTAAACTTCCGGGATAAAAACGGAAACATCAATCCAAATGCATTCCTGTAAGCTTCACCTCTCGATAATCCGCCAACCCCAACAGCACTATCTCCTTCATCCTGAACCTCATCGTGCAAAATTGTACCTATGAGTCCCGCTGTTTGGAAACAAATAAGTTTCCTGAATAGTTCTGATCCGGGAGCAATCATACTTGCTCCCAGAACCAGGTGAAACGGTTTTTCGAAATATTCGTTATTCTTATTCTTCTCAGCTAACCAGCAGGCCGTCTGGGCTGCCATAACACTTCCTGAACTGGAAGAGACAATAATTATCTGTGTATCAGGTGAAAGAAGTGTGCCGGTAATTTGTTCGAAAGCCCCATTTGTGATATTTTGATTTTTGGGATCTGAAACCGGCATCTGAGCATTGTTGAGCGCCCACAAAACGTTCATAACCGGCCATCTTAAATTCAGATCATTAATAACGATAAAATCATCATGAAAGATCTCTGTCAGGAGTCGGATGAATGCCCCGGTAAATGGATTAAATCTGTTTTTGCCTGTCTCTGCACCAGCAAAAAAGAAAACCTTGTAATTCAACATAATATACTACTACTACTAATTCGTATGATTTAAATATTATATTATGCCATGAAGTGGCATAATCTGAATAACCACGGGTGCAACTCATGGTCAACTGTAAACTGAATGTTCCAGCCCTGAAGGGGCTGAAGATCAGATTTGTATATTCGTTTCATCATTCAACCCCTTCAGGGTTGCCAGATGGGTTTCTTGTCTTTGCCGTGGGTTGCACCCACGGTTATTCAAATTAAACCCCTTCGGGGTTAACAAATCAATTCAAATCAAAAAAATCAAAGAACTATTATAATCAATTGAATATCAGAAATGTAGATAAATTAAAAAAATTAGCGTATCACTATTGATCTTTCACATTAAATTATGATCCGTACTTCTTCCTTTTTTTGCAAAAATAAGAGGTCTGTTGACAAATATATTAAAATGAGCATTATGTCCAATATGATTCAAATAATCCCCTGCTTTATAGATGAAGTATATGTTTATCTACATCAGATATTTGAGTTTATCTGTATCGTTTCAATTTGCAATTGAATTTTACTATTGATAACTTTGCCCGCTTAATTTAATATCTATAAAAATGGGAAATTTGGGTGCCACAGAGATTCTTCTGATTTTATTAGTTGTTGTACTCCTTTTCGGAGGGAAAAAAATTCCTGAACTTATGAAAGGAATCGGGCAAGGGATGAAAGAGTTCAAGAAAGCATCTCAACTTGATGATGAGGATACCAAAAAGAAGGAAGAACCTAAGAGCGAGGAAAAAAAATAGAAGATTCCTTATTTAATTATCTTCAGTGTGCTCTTTTACGCAATATATTGTAAATAAGTATATTAAGAATAATTCAGGGTAGCTCTAATACCCGATTACGGTGTATTATAAAACGGGCATCACTATATTCAATTTCTAGATTTTGACCCTGTGGATTTAAGTATGGTTTCTATTTGACACCGGTTCTTACTCCTGTTTGAATCACAATATTATTTCTCCATTCATATTTGGAGCCATTTTTATAATTCAGCAGCACATCATAAGTTCCGGGAGAGCAACAATTGGCAAGTCCAACTGTTTCATAACTTATTGTTTCAAGGTTCTTTACTGGCGCTGGTGTTCCGGTCTGTCTGGCTCCAGTTCCAGCCGGATACAGCAACATCTCTTTTACGTCTTTGTTCCCTCCGGTATAAATAATTGCTCCGGCATTCAGATTAATAGTGATTTTATAATTTACATCCGGCTTCATTTGAAAGTTTTCCAGCCAAACCTTATGCGTCTGATCCGATATTGCACAAGTGAGAAGTAAATCGTATGTGCCTGATTTTATTTTTCCCTTTGTTTTGCTGCTAGTTCCCTCCGGAGGTACAGGCTGATCCTTTTTCCCTTTTAAATAGAAGGTTGGTATTCCGGAATACATATCCTGAGCTGTTGTTCCTTTGCTTCTGAATATAGCAGACTCATACGAGGAAAGTGCACCAAGCGAAGCAGGTGTCTCGTCTATCAGTACCTGGTAATCGTAAAGTGTTACTGAAACAGTGGTTCTGGTTTTGTCTTTTATCGCAATGTTCCCTATCACACAACTAAGATTTCCGGGTTTCCCTGACAGTTTAAAGAAAAGCTTCAGATCGTAGGTTCCCGGTGCAGCTCCCTGCAGTCTGACTTCCTTACCGGCATTAAAAAGTTTAAAGGAAGAGCTTGAAATGAGATCACCAAGCGCTCTTATGTTTACGGTAACAGGGGAGGTTTTATCTTCAGCCTTCATCGCAGCATAGCTCTGCTGAACCCAAACGTGGTTCCAGCAATTCTCAGTTTTGACACTAATACCATTATCGAGTCTGTAGATGTAGTTCGACACAGGTTGTGCCAGCAGGATTACACCCAAAATAGTCTGAATAACAATAACTGAAAACAGCTTTCTCATGGCAGTAAGTTTTAATGTAATTGAAAGAACTAACCAAAGTTACATTTTATTTAAGATAACTTAAAATAAAATATATCATGCAAAAGACAGCCTTCTTCAATAATCTTTGGAAGTTGAATGAAGACTGAAGACTAAAGACGGAAGACCGAAGACCGAAGACGGAAGTTAAACTTCTTACTTTTTACTTCTTACTACCTACTTCTTACTACCTTTACACCTGAACGGTTAAACTTAAATAATTGGAAATATTTTTAAAATCTCAGGGAATATTTACCTTTGAGTTGTTGTCTAATAAAGAATCAACTCACTTAAATTATTAAATTATGAAAAAAATTGGTTTAAATTTCATGAGGTTATTATCATTGACAGTCATTCTGGCTCTTATTGCTCCGGTAATGATTAATGCACAGGCAGGCAAAGCTAACTTCGCTGGAAGCTGGACTTTAAATGCAGCGAAAGGTACTCAGCCACCAGCTGGTGGTCAGGGTGGTGGCCAAGGTGGTGGCGGTGGAATGATGAGAATGGGCGGCGGTGGCGATTTTACTGCAACTCAGGAAGCTAATCTTCTTTCTGTTTCAAGAACCAGAACAGGACAAGATGGTACCCCAACAACCACAGTTACAAAATATTCACTTGATGGAAAAGAAACTGTAAATACAACCCCAAGAGGCGAAAGCAAAGTTACTGCTACCTATTCAGCAGATGGTAAGACTCTTACTATAGTAACTAAATCGCAGGGACAGAATGGTGAGAGAGTAAGCACAGAAGCATGGACTCTTACCGATGCAAAAACTCTTGCAGTTACATCAACCAGACAAGGTCAGAATGGTGAAGTTAAAACCACCATGGTTTACGATAAAAAATAATTTCATTTCTTGAAATATTAAAACTTAAAGGCTCCTCGTGGGCCTTTTTGTTTTTATACAAAATGCAGCAGCAGACAATTACTAAATTGCAAAACTCCTGATTGAACATTTTTTTTTATCCTTTGGAATATTTACATTTGATTTGTTGTCTAATAAAATCTAACTCACTTAAAAATTGAAAAATATGAAAAAAAGTATGAAGTTATTATCATTGACAGTAATTCTGGCTCTCATGATGCCAGTAATTGCAAATGCACAGGCTGGCAAGGCAAATTTTGCTGGTACCTGGGCTTATAATGCAACCAAAAGCCCACAGCCGGCCGGTGGTCCTGGTGGTGGTGGACCTGGTGGTGGCGGATTTGGTGGTGGTATGATGGGCGGTGGAGATCGCACTATTACACAGGATGCTAACATGATTACATCTTCAACAACCAGAACAGGTCAGGATGGTACACCTATGACAACTGTATTGAAGTACACCCTCGATGGAAAAGAAAGTGTTAACACAAACCCAAGAGGTGACAGCAAATCAAATCTGACTTGGTCAGCAGATGGCAAAACTCTTACCATCAAGACTTCAAGGACTATGGATATGAACGGTCAGTCGATGACAATGAATACAGAAGAAGCATGGACACTTACCGATCCAAAAACACTTACCATTGTAACTACAAGAAATGGTATGGATGGAACTCCAATGAAAACTACTGCAGTTTTTGATAAAAAATAATTCTTAGAATATATAGGAAAAAGACTCCGCACGGGGTCTTTTTTTATTTTTATCAATACTCCGAATGATTTGGTGATTTCAATTGTCTAATAACCAGAATCAGATAACTATTCAGTATACATATTAAAACAAATATCATGAAAAAAGCTGGAATGATTTTGGGAACTATGATCCTGATGGCAATTACAGTAACCGGATGCCATTATATCAGGAACAAAAGAGAAGCTTTGGTTTCACACGGACGGGAGGCTTCCCGTCATATGCAAAACAACAGGCCGGATGCGCCAATGTACAACCTGCACAGAGGTAATAATTGGAGGATGCAACCAGGGATGAGGCAGGGTATGAGAAGAGGAATGGGCCCCGGAATGCATCAGGGTATGAGAAGAGGAATGGGACCTGGTATGCAGCAGGGTATGAGGAGAGGTATGGGTCCCGGTATGAACGGAAATATTGGAAATGGTGGTGGAAACGGAATGGGTAATGGTCCGGGAAGTGGAATGATGAGAGGGATGCAACCGGGTTTCGGATATAACAATAGAAATGGTAATGGGCAGCTACCGGCAAATTCAGCATTGTCCGACCCTATTGGATCAGGAGGAATTTTTATCGATAATATTCCTAATGTTACTGAAAAGCAGAAGAAGGAATTCGCCGACCTTAAACTGAAGCAACAGGATGAAATGGCAAAAATGAGAAGCGAAATGGCCGCAAAAATTAAGAGTACCATAGAGGCTCAAAGATCAAAAATGCTGAATTTGTTTACCAACGAACAGAAAAAATACATCGGTCCGGAGTCTGTAACTAAACGTTAGTACTTATATATAGTTGCACAAAAACCTTTGTCCAGCACGTGGACAAAGGTTTTTTTATGTAATTTGATATATCATGGAGTATAAGATATTTGTCACCTTTTACTATCTTCATGCCTATTATTTAACTATAGAATTTGAATGGAAACAAATGTTCCTTCGGGCTGGAAGAAACTGATAACAGGATATCCCTGGTTCAGATGTAGCGAATGTTATCCTATTCCTGCATACTCGGAGTTTATGCCCCCTCCTCATCTTGCTTATAAACCTTATGGCAAACCCGACAACCGTATACTACGTGAAGACGATCCTTTTGGATGGCGAATCACAGAAATGGAAGAGGAATATGAACTCCGGCCCGGGATCGACCACATCGGACAGCAGATAATGAAGAATATCATTAAAATGGGAAAGGGTCAGCCTGAACATTATATAAGCGGACACGGAGGTGAGAATCTAAGGGATAATCCTTACTGGCCTGCGGAACTTGCCAATAGTGCCGGTAGACTTTTACATGAAAGATATATTACTCTGCTGCCATTAATGCTATCCCGGACACAGGATGACAAGGGGAGAGTAGTATGGACCTTTTTCGGTAACAGCATACATGATCCGGAGAAAACTTTCTGGAAAAGCTTTTACAAAAGTCCGGATGTAGAAATACCTGAAACTGAAGCAATCTCCTTTTTTGGGAACCTGCTGTCGGACGCATATAATGAGAAGATATCTGACGAAATATCGTTGTATGCTTCAGGATTCAGAATATTGACTTCTTCAGATATATCACTACCCGGTTGGACAAAGAAGTATATAATTACAGATGAATCATCGCTTGAAAATATCAGGTATTTGCTGACGTTCAGACCATTCAGTCTTCTTCCTGAAACGATACGAAAGAAATATCTTGACGGAAATCTTAATTTACTTCCGTTTCCTGGAAGCCTGGTTTTCTGGGGAATGCAGGGATATCTTCATTTAGGAAAACAACTCGCTTCCGCAGCTCAGATCCCATTGCTGAACCTGGTAGCCAGAAACAGGGGCATCAGCGGATTACGGGTTACACAGTCTGGCTGGTTACATGAACCATATTCAGGAAGTCATACTCACGTGATAAACGAGAACCTTCTGAAAGATTCATACCACCGCACTCACAGATGGGAACGTGTACATCGTTATCAGGATGAGCTTAATGAGGTTGCTCATAAAATAAGACTTATTAAAGCCTTATTCAGCACAGAACCTGATGCTATGGGCTTGTATAATAAGCCACTTGCATGCAACAGCCAGCTCTGGAACCATAAATTCGAACTGTTGTTGAATGGTCCAAAAGCTGGCAGGCGAAAAATTTCAGAAGTAGAAAAGACTTTTGTGAATGGTGGACTTTTCGGATACAGGTTTTTCTATCCCCCTATGCAGGTTGGGGAGTACGATATTTATTTACACCGGCCCCTGGTAGCTTTTTATAAAGAGGAATCTGACAAGATTGAGATAAGATCTGAGTCACTCTTTGGGTATATTGCTGGCTATCACGACAATGACAAAGAGATGTCGGATCCGGTTGAGCTATGGCCAAGATTGGAAAGGCGCGAGTTATATCTCTCGGCATTACACGATTTCCATAACCATTGCGATCACTTTGTTCATCAAACGTCGCTCAACATTATCTCGTTACTTGAGAACTGGGAACTGGGGGGTAAAGTACCGTTATCAAGAGCATTTGCACATAAACTTCTTAATATTTCCAAACATAAATCGCTGGAGCGTTGGCTGGATGAGCTGGAGTTACATACTTCAAATCCCGACAAAGCTGTTTATATGCGCGATGAACTAGAGAAAATAATTGAACCAAAATATTCTGAAGTGCTCCCTGAGCCGATAACTTATTCAGCAACAGCAAAACGTGAATTTGAAGAAGCCTGGTGGAGCGATATAAAATTCCTGGCGCACGGGGAATTCGTATATAAGGATAATGCAGATATCATGCTCGATGATGTAACTCTTTCTCTGGTGGAGAGGCAGAAAAGAGATCTCGATTTGCTGGGCGAATACCTCTTAGGCAGGTATCGTAATCTAATTGCCGATGAAGGGATGACCGGGATAGCAACTGTTGGCGAACTTCCGTTCAGGTGGAATACATTGTTCGATTTTTCTCAATACGGAGGATGGGTAGGCAACCAGAAAGGAAATATTTATGAGCGGAATATTCTTGTTGTCATTCCGGGCAAAAATCGTAAACAAGCTGTCGTAATGGGAGACCACTACGACACAGCATATATGGAAGATGTCTATGAAAAAGGACATGGCGGATCAGGTGCGCGATTAGCTGCAAGAGGTGCTGATGATAATTATTCGGCAAGTGCAACTCTTTTGCAGGCAGCGCCTATATTTTTAAAGCTTTCAAAGGAAGGAAAACTTGAAAGGGATATCTGGCTTATCCATCTTACCGGTGAGGAATTTCCTTCAGATTGCATGGGTGCCCGCAATTTTTGCAAGACCCTCATCGAAAAGGACATAAACCTTAAAATTGATAATAAATCAACTATTAATTTGTCTGATACTGAAGTTGTTGGAGTTTATGTGATGGATATGATAGGTCATAACAGAGATAATGATCAGGATATTTTCCAGATTTCACCGGGAAAAAGCAAGGAATCTCTTCACCTTGCCTGGCAGGCTCATATTGCAAATATGGTGTGGAACTCCGGGGTTAACAGCTGGAACAGGAGTCCCGACAGACATTGTAAGACGAATGGGAAGAGAATTACTGGTGCTGAACAAATACCTGAAACTGCAAAACATCTGGCGCTTAAGGGTGAGGTACGAACCCAGTACAATCCACATAGTTCAATCTTCAATACCGATGGTCAGATATTTTCCGATACTGGTGTTCCTGTTGTTCTGTTTATGGAAAATTACGACATTAACAGGACTGGCTATCACGATACACACGATACAATGGAGAACATCGACCTTGATTATGGAGCTGCATTTGCCGCTATCGCTATTGAAACCGTAGCAAGAGTTGCATCACTTCCAGCTCTGGGATTTTAATATCACTTTTCCGTATCTTTGATAAAATTTTCGCAAACAGATTTCTAAAACTTGAATATATGAATATAACATTTAGAACAACTCCGGAAAAACGTGACATTAAACGTGTTATGGAAATAGTAGAATCAACAAAGTTTTTTTATGACCATGAAGTTGAAATTGCTGCAGAACTGGTGGCTGAACGCTTAAGTCATGGGGAATCTACCGGATATCATTTTGTATTTGCTGAAATAGATGGTGTTACGGCTGCTTACGCCTGCTTTGGTCCGATAACAATGTCCACGACATGTTTTGATCTTTACTGGATAGCCACTCACAATGATTTTCGTGGAAAAGGGATTGGAAAAAAACTTCTTGAAGAAACCTGTAACCAGGCAAGAGCTATGGGTTGTAAGATAATTATAGCAGAAACATCAGGCCTTGAACACTACGCACCTACAAGGGCATTCTACGATAGCAACAAATTTGAGCTTGAGGCCAGGCTAAAGGATTTTTATACTATGGGTGACGATAAACTTTTCTATACAAAAAGGATAGGTTGATACTCCTATGGTGACATTTTAAAGAATTTCACTCCTATTTTAGCCATTTTTTTCTTTACTTTGCGACCTGATTTACACAGTCAGATGAACTAATTAAAGAATGATGATTTATGAGGGAAAAGAATTAATTGGTCTTCTTTTTAAAGTATACGTAGTAATCTTATCTGCAGGGATAATTGCCCTCCCTTTTGTTCCTGTAAGAATTAAACCAATTATCAGTATTATCACAGTTATTCTGGTTGCCCTTGTTACCAGTTTTATAGCTGTTGCCGGATTAACCGGAGAAGGAATAGAGTTTATTATTAACGGAGGGTCTTTTTTCGGACCAATACCTTTCAGAATTGATGCGTTAACTGCCTGGTTTATTCTGATTATTAATTTTACCACTGTTACAGGAGTATTTTATGGCGCTGGGTACCTGAAATCGTATTCAGTTCAGTCACAGCTGATTACATTTCACTGGATACTGTATATTATCTTTCAGTCTTCAATGATAGTTGTATGCATGGTTCAGCACAGTATAGCCTTTATTGTGGCATGGGAGATAATGTCAATTTCGTCAATGTTCCTGATTCTGTTTGACTATACAAATCCTAAAGTATTAAAAGCAGGTGTTAACTACCTTGTGCAGATGCATTTAAGTGTTGCGCTTTTAACGGTGGCTTTCATCTGGGTTTACTTTAAAACAGGCACTTTCGACTTTAAAGGTATAACCACATTTTTTATTCTAAAGACCAATATCTGGTTATTTCTTCTGTTTTTTGCCGGTTTTGGACTAAAGGCCGGTTTCATCGGTTTGCACACCTGGCTTCCTCAGGCACACCCTGCGGCGCCTTCCCATATATCCGGTGTAATGTCGGGAGTTATAGTAAAAATGGGTATTTATGGAATATTTCGTGTGATAGCCGGGCTTAGATCCGATTTTTTGATTCTCGGTGAAATTATTATTACGGTGTCAGTTCTTAGCGGACTTTATGGGATTATGAACGCTGCCGTGCATCGTGACTTCAAAAAAATGCTTGCCTATTGCACTATTGAGAATATTGGTATTATAGGAATTGGCATCGGTCTTGGCTTAATAGGAATTGCAAGGAATCAGAGTCTTCTTTGCTTCCTTGGATTTGGAGGAGCTCTTTTGCATGTACTGAATCATTCATTGTTCAAGTCATTACTCTTCTTTTCAGCAGGTTCCGTATACACACAGACACATACCCGCGATATGGATAAGCTTGGCGGACTAATAAAAAATATGCCGAAGACTGCCATGTTTTTTCTTGCCGGAGCCATAGCTATTGGAGGTATTCCTCCCTTGAACGGTTTCGTTTCTGAATTCCTGATCTATTGCGGAATACTGAATGGGATTAACTCTACGGGAATTGCCCAAATCACCTTAATGATACTTGCATTTGCCGGAATGAGCCTTATCGGAGGAATTTCAATTCTTACATTTACAAAAACATTTGGAACAATATTTCTGGGAGTGCCACGGCAGAAGATGAAGCACGAACCTAAAGAGGTGTCATTACTAATGCTATTACCACAGTATCTGATAGTTTTATTTATGATTTCCATTGCGTTTTTCCCCGGGTTTTTTATCAATTTGATTAGCTTAGTGTTAAATATCAATACTTTTCCAAACCTGACAATAAATGTTGCTGATTTGGAAGGTTATCTGTATGTTATGAGGAACATCAGTATTGCATCAGCAGCTTTTCTCACTGTTACTGCACTTTTATTTATTGCCAGGCAGATCCTGAAGCGTAAAACAGAGGTGAGTAACTCTTCTACCTGGGGTTGTGCTTACCCGGTTCCAAATGAGCGGATGCAATATACCGGCAAATCATTTTCAAAGTCGTTCGGGAAGGTTCTGAATTTTATGCTGATTGAGAAAAAAGGTTATAAAGAAATTGAAAGAACAGAGACATTTCCGGTTTCACGCAAGTATCGTTCTTTTTATCTTGACTTTATTGAAACTCAGATAATTGACCCGTTAGTTGGAATATTAACCAGGTTTGTTAATCTGTTTCAGTTTATTCAAAATGGAAGAATTCAGGCATACGTAATCTATGGTATTGTTTTCATTCTTGTCATATTTATTACTACTTATTTAAATCTCTGGCCTTGATTAATATTTTAATAATCATAGAATTATCTGCCATCATAGGGGTTTTGTTTTTGAATACAAAAGGCAAGGGTATTGTTACTGTTTCAACGGTGATTCTGGTTGGAGCGATTAGTAGTATAGTTGCTATGCAAGCTCTTCTCGGTGAAAGCTATGAAATTATTTTTACCGGAACTCAGCTTTTCGGAAATGTAGTTGTCAGAATAGATGCTCTTTCAGCATGGTTCATTCTTACCATAAATTTTACAATGATTACTGGCGCTCTTTATGGTTTAAATTATATGAAGAGGTACCGCGAGAGAAGTAGCGATCTGACTCTCCACTGCATAGCTTTCATTCTGGTTCATTTAGCTTTATTGGGAATATGTTCGGTTCAAAATGGATTTATCTTCCTTTTGATGTGGGAACTCATGGCATTGTCAGTATTAGTTCTTGTAATATTTGAGCACGAAAAACCTGACGTCATAAAAGCAGGGATGAACTATCTTGTTCAGTCGCATATTAGCATTGTCTTTTTAATGCTGGGATTTATTTATGTTGCTTTCAAGACAGGGAATTACGGTTTCGATGCAATATCTGACTTTTCAAACCATCAATCGACTCTTGCAGGAACTGCACTGTTTCTTTGTTTCTTCGTTGGTTTTGCAATAAAAGCCGGATTTGTACCTTTTCACACCTGGCTTCCATATGCTCACCCTGCAGCTCCGACGCATGTTTCAGGCATAATGTCGGGTGTTGTAATTAAAATAGGTATCTATGGTATCCTAAGGATGTTACTTTTAATAAAAACCGACTATACCACAATTGGCTATATTATTTTATTTATGTCGGTATTCACAGGGATTTATGGTGTTATGCTGGCAACAATTCAACACAATCTTAAGAAATTACTCGCTTATCACAGCATTGAAAACATAGGTATTATCGGCATTGGAATTGGTCTCGGTTGTATTGGGCTGGGTTCATCTAATAAATGGATGGCTATTCTTGGTTTTACCGGAGCTTTGCTTCACACGCTGAATCATTCTTTGTTTAAGTCGGTTTTGTTTTATACCACGGGTAATGTTTTACAATCCACTCATACTGTTAATATAGATCGTCTTGGTGGTTTAATTAAAAGAATGCCAAAGACATCTATCTTATTCCTGATTGCAGCGCTGGCGATATGCGGACTCCCTCCGTTGAACGGATTTGTATCGGAATTCCTGATTTTCGGTGGATTATATAACTGGCTTTTCAGCGCGAGCCTATTGTCGTTAATGACCTTGGTATTTGCAGTGGGGGGACTGGTTTTTATTGGAGGATTAGCTATTTTTTGCTTTACAAAAGCTTTCAGTATTGTATTCCTTGGGGACAGACGCAGTTCCCTTGAAGAAGAAATACATGAAACTGGTTTCTGGCAGTTGTTTCCGATTTATTTTCCGGTATTGTTAATGATAATTATTGGTTTGTTTCCTTCAATATTTATAACGGCTTTAGAAAAACCGGTCAACCTGTTCACTCGTCCAATTGTTTTCAATCTTAATCTCATTAAAGTCGGTGCAATCGATTCTCTTCAGGTAATAAACTGGCTGTTCCTGGGATTTTTGATAATAATATCGGCATTATTTGGTCTAAGGAAGCTATCTGGCAGGAAAAAACTGATTGAAAAAGGTACCACATGGGTTTGTGCTTATAAATCTTCGGACAGTATATTTCAATACACGGCAAGTTCCTATGTTCGTAGTTATTCTAAACTCGCTAAACCATTGTTGGATATTGAAAAAAATGACGATGAGATATCTGAAGTTTTTCCATCCGTTAAGCACTATGAAACAGAGCCATACGATAAAGTAGAACGAGTACTCATTGACAAACCCTTGAAACTTTTAAGCAGATTTGCAAACCTTTTTCTATTTCTTCAAAATGGTCAGCTTCAGAGGTATATCATTTATGGTATCATTTTTATTACTTCTGTAATTTGTTTTCCGATTATCATCGATAAAATAGTATTTCTTCTTCACTTTTTAAATAATTTGTGACATGTTAAGCATAACTCTTATTCTGTTGACCAGCATCTTTTTTACGGGTATCATTATCCGGACAAAGAGTATTGCCTCGGGGAGAAAAGGTCCGGGCATCTTACAGCCGATGCGGGATGTTATCAGGCTCTTCAGAAAAGGTGCGATATACAGCGAAACAACCAGTATTATCTTCCGTATCGCGCCTGTTATCTACTTCTCTTCGGTACTCATGGCCTGCCTTGTTGTTCCGGTAGGTTCCGCTAAAGGGATTGTAAGCTTTGATGGTGACTTTATTTTTTTCGCATATATACTGGCTTTAGGTAAGTTCTTCAGCATAATCTCTGCAATGGATACCGGGAGCAGTTTTGAAGGAATGGGAGCAAGCAGGGAAGCATTATATTCAATGTTTGCGGAACCTGCATTTTTTATTTTAATTGGTTCATTCGCTTTACTCACGGGGAATACTTCCTTTTATAATATTTTCTCATCGTTACACCTTGGATCTTCAATAGCTTACATGCTGGGTGGTATGGCAACCTTTGTTCTGATCATGATTGCAATGATAGAAAACAGCAGAATGCCAATGGATGACCCTAAGACACATCTGGAACTGACGATGATTCATGAGGTAATGATTCTTGACAACAGTGGGTTTGATCTTGGGTTAATTCTTTCGGCCGGGTACCTGAAATTCGCAATGTATGGCGCTATAATAGCTGATTTTTTCCTTGGGGGTTTGTCGCTCGTTTGGGCGCTGCCGCTTTTCTTTGCAATTCAGATACTATTCGCTGTAATGATCGGATTAATAGAATCTTTTATGGCCAGGTTCAGGATGAACCATAACCCTCAGTTCATTCTGGCTCTTTCCTCTGTAAGCTTCCTTATTTTTCTGGGTGTGCTGCTTGTATTGGGAAAATTTGTTTAAAAAATCATGTGATGACAAACGTATTATTGATTATTTTCATTATCAGCCTTTTTTATGTAGCGATTGCCAACAGGATAATCACATATGTAAGGGTTCTTGCGCTCCAGGGTTTTATACTTTTTGGTGTCACTTTCCTTCAGCTTAAGGAAATACAGACATGGAACCTCGTACTTATTTTGCTTGAAACGATAGTGTTCAAAGCGCTTGCTGTTCCGATATTCCTTGGGTATCTGATTAAAAGAAACAGGATAACAAGGGAATCAGAGCCTTATCTGCCTCATTTTATATCACTGATAATCGTTACAGTCATTGTAGTGATAACTGTCCTGCTTGCTAATTCGATTAAAGATACTCACCTCGACAAAATATTTTTTATTGTATCACTTTCCACCCTTTTTACCGGGTTATATTTCATTGCTTCAAGAAAAAAAATAATTACTCATGTTATGGGATACCTGGTAATTGAGAACGGAGTATTTGTTCTCTCTCTAGCAGTAGGCAACGAGATGCCCAATCTTGTCAACCTTGGAATAATGCTCGACGTTTTTGCAAGTGTATTGATCTTGGGAATTTTCCTGAATAAAATCGGTGATGTGTTTAAAAATGCTGATGTTGACCAGCTCAGTAATCTGAAAGACTATTAAACTCTGAAAAAATGATTTTGATTTACCTTATAAGCGCTTTCATTATTGCCGGCATTCTGTTTGCAAACCGGAATACTATTTTAAATAATATTCTGGTTGTAGCCTTTGGAATTCTTCAGACATGTTTTGCGATATATGCCTGTTACAATTACAAAAACGACTCATTCGTGTACTTTACCTTCGACTCGCTGGGATTACTTTTGCTGGTGACATTGAGTATTGTGGCTCTTCCTGCACTTTTCCATAGCCATCTGTATATAAAGCGACACGATGAGACACCACAATCGAGAGCGATATATTTTTCCGCAATCGTGGTTCTGCTTACAGCAATTAGTGCAGCCTATCTTGCAAATCATATTGCTGTGATCTGGATTTTTACTGAATTAACAACTCTTGCTGCCTCAATGTTAATATATCATCATCGTAATAAACTGGCGCTTGAGGGAACATGGAAATATGTTTTTATATGTGCAATAAGTATAACCTTCGTATTCATTGGTATTTTATTCCTGAGTCTTTCATTGCAGAATGCAGGCTCGAGCGACTTATCTTTTGCCAACCTGATGGTTTATAAGGATAAGTTAAACCCGTTCTGGCTCAGAC
Organism: uncultured Bacteroidales bacterium; assembly: GCA_963809855.1. Lineage (GTDB taxonomy): Bacteria > Bacteroidota > Bacteroidia > Bacteroidales > VadinHA17 > LD21. The sequence continues at coordinate 747,981 of CAWELF010000001.1, forward strand.
TTGCATTCCTGTTTATTTTTACCGGGTTTACCGCCAAGCTTGGATTGGTTCCGATGTACACAGCAGGTATTGATGCAAAAGACAAGGCTCCAGCTCCGGCAGGAGCATTACTTGCAAGCGTACTGATGAACCTTGGATTTACCGGAATATTCAGGTTGTATGCAGTTGTTTCACACACAACTCTTTTTCACTGGGCTAACCTTGTTATATTTATTGCTGCCGCTCTTTCAATATTTGTTGCAACAGTTTATATGACAAAGGTGCTGAATATCAAGAGGATGTTAGCTTATTCCGGTATTGAGCACATGGGAATTGTTATGCTTGGCATTGCAGCAGGCGGTATAGGCTATTACGCAGCAATTCTTCACATAGTACTTCATACGTTTGTAAAGTCAAGTATCTTTTTTCAATATAATCAGCTTTACAGGACTTTTCAGAGCAAAAGCATACAGCATGTTGGTAATTATTTCAAGTACAACCCAACAGGCGCCATCGTACTTTTACTCGGATTTATAAGTGCAACAGCTATGCCCCCTTCCGGGTTATTTGTTAGCGAATTTCTGATATTCAGATCGCTCTTCGAAGCTAATTATATTGTTCTCTTAGTCGTTGTGCTGATCCTTCTTACTATTGTAATTTATGCCTTTGGAAAGAACATTCTTAAAATATTGTTTCTGCCAGTTCCCGGACTGGATGAGTCTAAAATACCAAAAATTAGTCCCTGGGAATCGCTCACCCAGTATCTCCTGCTTTTTACAGCTGTCTGGCTGGGATTAAATCCTCCGGCAATTTTTGTTGAGTTAATTCAGGATGCAGTGAAAATTTTACCCCATTAACCATGAATTTTATAACGATAAATAATCACCAGGCTATACCTCTAAGTTCGATACCTCAGCTGAAGTATCATTTATTTTTTGAACTTATTGGTAAAGCGACGGATGACCACCCTGAAAGACATTGTGTTTTATACTTTGGATTAAGGGAGGATAAGCATATACGACTGATCTGCTGTATTGCTGACGATCTTCAACATAATATTCTTGTAACATCCTCAGTTGTTGATTCAACCGACACATTGAATTCATTCTCTGTCAGAAATCTTTCCTTCGAAAAATTTGAACGTGAGATTCACGAAAACTTTGGCATCAATTATTGTGATCATCCATGGTTGAAACCTGTCCGTTATCCTGAGAGCAGGGCTGATAAATCAAGTACCATGCAGAACTACCCATTTTTTGGTATTCAGAGCGAGGAGTTGCACGAAGTGGGAGTGGGGCCTGTTCATGCTGGTATAATTGAACCCGGGCATTTCAGATTTGTATGCAACGGAGAACAGATTTTGCATCTTGAGATACAATTGGGTTATCAGCACAGGGGAGTAGAACAACTTTTCCTCGATAAGAAAAAGGCAATTCAGCGTGTTACTCTGGCTGAGTCGATCGCGGGCGATAGTGTTGTTGGACATGCCACAGCATTCGCCTATTTATGGGAAACTCTTAGCGGGATCAAACCTGCGCCCCAAACTCTTTATTCTCGTACTCTGGCTCAGGAACTTGAGCGTATTGCAGTCCATACGGGTGACCTGAGTGCCCTGTGCACGGATATCGCTTACCAGTTGGGAAGCTCAGTATTCGGGCGACTAAGGACCCCTCTCATTAATTTTTTTCAGGAATGGTGCGGAAACCGGCTGGCAAAAGGGCTTATACGAACAGGTTACGAGCCATTTCCTTTCACTGAAGAGCTTGCTCAGCGATTATCCTCAATTATAGATGCCTTTGAACCTGATTTCATTGAAATGAACACAGAACTTGCAACACTGCCGAGCTCTTTATCCAGATTTGAGAGGACAGGAATGTTGAAATATGAGCAGTTGCTTTCTATCGGAACTGTTGGAATGTCGGCAAGGATGAACGCCCTGAACAGAGACATTAGAACATCTCATCCGTACGGGATCTACCCGGAATTCAATCATGAACCTATACTTAAACATCACGGTGATGTTTACTCGAGGGTACAAATAAGAAAAGAAGAAGTACTTCAGTCAATTTCGTATATAAGACAGCTTATAAAAAATGTTCCTGAAGCCGGACAAATTCCTGAGTATATCCCTCGACTGCAGCCTGAGTTATTTGCTATCTCTCTAACGGAGGGTTGGCGTGGTGAGATCTGTCATGCGGCAATATCAGATACCAAAGGTGAGTTAGTCTTATACAAGGTAAAGGATCCTTCGTTTCATAACTGGCTTGCATTAGCTCTATCGGTTCGGAATAATGAGATTTCCGACTTCCCTGTTAGCAATAAGAGTTTTGACCTGTCGTATTGCGGACACGATTTATAATCCGGAAATAGAAAAGTAAGATGATAAACACAATTAAAATTCTTTACCATCAGGGGAAACAATATATCCCCGATCCCACGAAAGTTGGTGTCCCCGGAATATTCAGAGGAAGACCTGAAATAAGTATCGGGAAAGTCGATAATCAGGCACTGATGAATGTATGTCCAACCGGAGCTATCATTGCAGATCCTGTCAGCATCGATCTTGGCAGGTGCACTTTTTGCGGTGAGTGTTCCAGACTCTTCCCTAAAAAGATTCAATTCACAACCGACTACAGATTGTCGACAAACGAAAGAGAAAGATTGATAATACCGGAGGGCAAGACCGATAAGATAACTTTAAACCCGATGATTATAAGGAAAGAGATTCATAAGATATTCGGCGGATCGTTAAAATTACGGCAGGTATCGGCAGCCGGTGATAATAGTTGTGAGATGGAGCTCAACGCATGCGGCAATGTCAATTTTGATATGGGACGTTATGGTATTGAGTTTGTTGCTTCGCCCCGCCATGCAGATGGAATCGTTATTACAGGTCCGATCTCAAAAAATATGGCTGAACCATTGCAGTTAACCTATGATGCCATTCCTTCTCCGAAAATAATAATATTGGCTGGTACAGATGCAATCAGCGGGGGAATATTCGAAGATAGTCCGGCTATCAACCGGAAATTTATTGATGAACATCATATTGATCTTTATGTTCCTGGAAATCCAATTCATCCTCTGACATTTATAAATGGAGTTTTGGATTTGCTGAAGATTAAGCCCTGAGCCCTGCGCCCTGCGCCCTGTGCCGTTTAATATCCCGCGGCCTGACCATCTTTTCTGGATTCTGAGGCTCCGAACCATACTTTGTTTTTCTCGTCCCACATTATTGCCTGGTAGCCTCCGTATCCCCCGAGATCCCATTGTATTGTATGCCCCATAGACATAAGTTTCTGAATAACTTCGGTGCGAAAGCCACTTTCAAGAAGAAGAATTCCTCCGTCAGTCATTTGCTGGCCTGTAGGTTCTGATGAGCCGGTATGATGCATCCTTGGGGCATCCCCGGCTTCCTGAAGATTCATTTTGAAATCTACGAGGTTAATAACGATTTGTGCATGTCCCTGAGGCTGCATATCTCCACCCATGACACCAAAGCTTATATATGGTTTTCCGTTTTTTGTTATGAAAGCCGGTATTATAGTATGAAAAGGTCTTTTCCCGGGAGCGTAGACATTATTCTGGCCTTCCGACAGGCTGAAACTTTCACCTCTATCCTGCAGAACAAACCCAAGACCGGTAGGGCACATACCTGATCCCATTCCCCTGTAATTGCTCTGAATAAGAGAAACCATGTTTCCAAATCTGTCAGCTACGGTAAGATAAATAGTATTTCCTGCTTCGAGTTTTCCAGCGCTGAATATTTTGGCAGCTTTCTGGCGATCTATCAGTTTTCTCCTGTCAGCAGCATATTTTTTTGAGATCAGCTGAGATACAGGAATCTTACTGAAAAAAGGGTCGGCATAATATTTTGCCCGGTCTTCGAAGGCCAGTTTCTTTGCTTCGGTAAAAACATGAATATAGTCGGCAGATCCAAAACCCATTGATGCGATATCGTATCCTTCGAGGATGTTCAGCATCTCGAGGGCAGCGATCCCCTGTCCGTTCGGGGGAAGTTCCCATACTTCATAACCACGGTATGAGGTATTAACAGGTTCAACCCATTCTGAGTGGTGACGCGACAGATCGTCGTAGGTAAGGAAGCCGCCTTGTTTTTTCATGAAAGCATCAATATCCCTGGCAATACTCCCCCTGTAAAATTCGTTTCTTCCTCCTTTTGCTATTTTATCAAGAGTGTTTGCCAAAAGCGGATTTTTAAAGATTTCACCTTTTTGAGGAGCTTTACCTTTCGGCATGTATACTTCTTTGATGTTCGGGTAGTCTTTTAACAGTTCTGTACCTTTATCGAGGTAATAGGCAATTACTTCTGTAACAGGAAAGCCGTCTCTTGCATAGGTAATAGCCGGCTGAAGTATCTCCTTTACTGACAGGCGCCCAAACATATCGTGCATTTCAAACCATCCGTCTACACAACCAGGTACTGATACCGGCAATGGGCCATAGGATGGAATAAACTCTATCCCATTCTGCTTAAAATATTCCAGTTTTAACGACCGTGGCGATTTGCCGCTTGCGTTTAGTCCATATAATCTGTTTTTATCAGCGCTCCAGATAAGAGCAAAAAGATCTCCACCTATACCTGCTCCCGTTGGCTCCACAACACCAAGTACCGCATTGGCCGCAATTGCAGCGTCGATAGCATTTCCGCCTTTTTTGAGGATATCAAGAGCAGCCTGGGTAGCAAGGGGATGACTGGTAGCTGCCATCCCGTTTCGTGCTATCACTTCGCTCCGGGTTGCAAAATCGCGTCCAGTAATTCTGTCCTGCGCAAAAGAAACGAGAGGTAGTATCAGGCTGAAAATGATTAATATGATTCTTCTCATGGAATTTCAAATATTGCGCAAAGGTAAAAAGAAGACTCATTATTTTGCCATAGCCTTTACTTTTAATTCGCTGGGCATCTTTTCTATTGCATACCTGAGAGAAGTACGTGGCATCGTCGATTTATGTTTTATAACATATTCAAAAACCTCTCGTTGATGAGCCTGGCTTGCAGCTTTAAGCATCCAGCCATATCCTTTTTGCACCATATCGTCTTTATCGGTGAGCAAAATGTCAGCAATCTCGAAAATATCAGAGAGGAATTTGCCGTTTCTGGCAGGTATTATAAGTGAAACTGCTGATGCACGTTTTACCCATCTGTTCTGCGATTTTGCCCACCTTTTCAACCCAGATAAAAATTCAGGATACATTTCAATAAAAGCGCCAACTGTATGGTTACAGAAGGTATCGCATGATGCCCAGTTGCCAACGTAGTTGTTTACCCATCTTTCAAATATTTCAAAATCAGCAGGTTTAAAGTCCTTTCGCACATTATACGACCAGTTGGAGGCAAAAAATGATTCTTCCAAAATACCGGATTGCCAAAACTCTTCACACAATGAAAAGATATTCTCCTTGCTTTTGTCTGTAATTGCCTTGTAATGTTCTTTTCCCATTTTGATTACAAGCGCAGACTTAACACCACAAATTTTTACTTCTTCCTTAAAGAATCTCTCTCCTGATTGCTTTGTCTTTTCATCAGCATTCTGAATTAGTTCCTTTCTTAAGTTATCAATTATTTTAATCATACTATTTATTATTTTAACCACAAAGTACGCTAAGACTAGCAAAGTTCGCAAAGGGAAAGCCATATTTTTTTGTTCTTTGCGACCTTTGCGTAAAATCTTTGCGACCTTTGCGGTTAATCAACTTTTCTAAACGATGAAAGATTTCACTGGTTCCTTAAACATAAATATTCAATCTGAGGTTCAGCCAAATGATGATTTTAAATATTTCGTTGAACAGTTTGATGATATAAGGGTGTTAAAATATAAACTGCCCGGGTTTGAATTTCTAACGCTTCAAGAGAAGAAATATGTCTATTATCTGAGCCAGGCAACTCTGTCAGGTAGAGATATTCTGTGGGACCAGAATTTCAGGTATAATCTTAAGATACGGAAAACACTAGAGACAATAATTGACACTTATTCAGGCGACAGGAATGACCAGGAATATAAATCATTTCTGGTTTATGCAAAAAAAGTGTTTTTTTCTAACGGGATTCATCATCATTATTCAAGTGATAAGTTTAAACCCTCTTTCTCTGCTGATTTTTTCTCCCACCTGGTTAACAGTTGTGATAAAGAACATCTTCCTATTGAAAAAAATCAATCGGTCGGCGATCTGATTTCGTTCCTCGTTCCAATCATTTTCAATGAAAACCTTTTTGCCCGAAAAGTAGAATTAAAAGCTGACTCCGATCTGATTGCCGGATCAGCATCAAATTTCTATGAGGGTGTAACACAAAATGAGGTGGAAGAATACTACTCGGGGAAAACGGATCCTAACGACGTGAGACCGGTCTCCCTGGGGCTGAATTCAAAAGTAGTAAAGATAAATGGACAAGTTACTGAGGAGGTTTATCGCTCGGGCGGAAAATATGGTGCAGCTATCGACAGTATAATCAAATGGCTTTCTAAAGCAATTGATGTGTCTGAGAATGAGATGTGTAAAGAAGAACTGAAGCTCCTGATTTCATATTATAAAACCGGAAGTCTGAAAACATGGGATGATTATAACGTAGCCTGGGCCCGGAATACTAAACCAAGAGTTGATTATATAAACGGTTTCATTGAAAATTACGAGGACCCTTTGGGTATGAAAGCCACCTGGGAGGCAATTGTTGACTACACAGACCTGGAAGCCACCAAACGCTCAGAAATTATTACATCTAATGCTCAGTGGTTTGAAGACAATTCCCCGATAAATCCGAAATACAGAAAAGAAAAAGTTACCGGGGTGGCAGCAAGAGTAATAAACATTGCAATGCTTGGTGGTGCCTGTTATCCGGCTTCCCCACTGGGAATAAATCTTCCCAATGCAAACTGGATAAGAAAAGAAGTGGGATCGAAGTCAGTTACACTTGCCAATATCTCGGGCGCTATTGATATTGCTTCTCAGGGGAGTGGATTTCTCGAAGAGTTCATTGCAGACAAGGCGGAGGTTGAAAGGATTAAGAAATATGGATCATTATCTGATTCGATACATACTGATCTGCATGAATGTGTCGGTCATGCGAGCGGAAGGCTTGCAGAAGGCACTGACCCTAATGCACTTAAAAACTATGCATCAGCTCTTGAGGAAGCCAGAGCAGATCTTTTTGCTCTTTATTACATTATGGATGAAAGAGTTCTGGAACTTGGCCTGCTTCCTGATGCAGATGCTGCAAAAGCCTCATACGATGTATATATCAGAAATGGTTTGCTCACTCAACTCGTAAGAATAAAGCCCGGAAAAGATATTGAAGAGGCACATATGCGCTGCAGATCAGCTATTTCACACTGGACATATCAAATGGGCAGAGTGGAAAAAGTGATTGAATTATTCAGGCAGGGAAATAAAACTTTTGTCAGGATAAATGATTATAAGAAACTCAGAGTGCTTTTTGGTTCAATGTTAATGGAGATCCAGAGAATCAAATCGGAGGGCGATTTTGAGTCAGGCAAAAGAATTATTGAAGATTTTGGAGTGAAGGTCGACGGAGCTTTAAATGAAGAGATTCTTACCAGATATGCTAAACTGAATCTTGCTCCATATACGGGATTTGTAAATCCGGAGCTTGTTCCGGTTTATGATTCGAATGGTGGAATAACTGATGTAACTGTAGAATATACGGATGATTACCTTGAACAGATGATGGATTATGGTAGAAATTTTTCCTTTTTGCCCCCTCCCTGAACCCTGTGCCGTGTGCCGTGAGCCGTGTGCCTTTTCTCCATCTTTATAAAATCTTTATACTATCCCAGCTATTCCTTATATATTCTTTACGTATAGAGCTGTAATTTCGCGCGACTTATTTACAGAATAAATCAGAAATGTAAATAATCCGGCTGAATAATGTGGAAATGGGGCTAGTCAGAGAAGATTTATGAAGAAACCAACCGAAGGATTTACATTTAATGAAAAACTAAAGAACACGTTCATTGGCAAGGCCAAGGTTATTCAGGACACCGGATTATTTCACAAACTAACATTGGTAGCATTTTTTGCATGGATAGGTCTTGGTTCAGATGGTATCTCGTCATCATGTTACGGACCAGAGGAGGCTTTCCGGAATTTACAAGGCCATACAAGTTTAGCTATATTCGTTGCGGTAGGATCAGTACTAACAATTCTGATTATCAGTTCCAGCTATAACCAGATCATACGTTTATTCCCTCATGGCGGCGGCGGATATCTTGTTGGAAGCAAGTTGTTGTCTCCAACAACAGGAATGATATCCGGGTCTGCTCTTATTATTGACTATGTTCTTACCATTACTATTTCTGTATCCAGCGGAGCAGATGCTATTTTTAGTTACTTTTCTGTCGATATGCAAATCTACAAGCTCCCTTTTGCCTTATTAGGAGTTTGTTTTCTTATTCTGCTTAACCTGAGAGGAGTGAAGGAATCTGTGGTGTCGCTTACCCCAATATTTGTTGTGTTCATTTCTACCCATGTTATTGCCATTCTTTATGGTATTTTTTTTAGATCCCACAATTTTTCTTCAGTTGCTCTCCAGACTTCAAACGAAATACATTCAACAGTATCACAAATTGGATTTTTTGCAACATTTTTAATCATTATCCGGGCATATAGTATGGGTGCAGGAACCTTTACAGGAATAGAAGCAGTTAGTAATGGTATGCCAATTCTGCGCGAACCTAAAGTGGCCACTGCTCGCAAGACTATGGGTTTGATGGCCGGATCGCTATCCTTTATGGTACTAGGTTTAATGATCTGCTATATGCTTTTTAATGTTCAACTCGACACTCATAAGACCTTAAATGCTGTATTATTTGAAAACCTTACTCTTGGATGGGGACCATTTTGGTCCAGAAGTTTTGTTCTGATAACACTCATATCTGAAGCGGCATTGTTGTTTGTTGCTGCTCAAACCGGATTTATAGACGGACCAAGAATTATGGCAAATATGGCTATCGATCACTGGTTCCCAAAACGATTTGCATCCCTTAGTGACAGACTTGTGACACTGAACGGGATATTTTTGATGGGAATCGCATCGATTATTCTTATGGTAATTTCTAAAGGATCAGTTGCATTGCTTGTTGTTTTGTATAGCATTAATGTGTTTATCACTTTTACTATTTCACAAACCGGTATGGTGAAGCATTGGTGGCAGATGAGGAGAGTAGAATCTAAATGGAAAAGAAAATTGAGTATAAACGGAATTGGTCTGATTCTATCTTCCTTCATTCTTGTTTCTGTAATCATTCTCAAATTTGGACAAGGTGGTTGGATAACCTTACTAATTACAGGTTTGCTTATTCTTCTCGCATTAAACATTAAGCGCCACTATTTCAAAACTGCAGTAAAACTTCAGAAACTAAGATTCGGTGCCTTTAAGGAGATTGAAAAACTGATTGGACAACGTCCCTGTGGCGACATGAATCTTAAAAAGGTACAGTTTGACAAAAATGGGAAAACTGCCATTATTCTGGTTAGCGGTTTCGGGGGAACAGGACTGTATACATTCTTGCGGATTCTCGAGAACTTTAAAGGAGTATATCAAAATATTGTATTTGTTAGAGTTGGTGTGATAAATTCCAAAATTTACAGGGGTTCGGTGGAACTAGAAAATTTCACCAGACAGGTAAAAGAAGATGGCGAGAAATATGTTAAAGTTGCTAATCAGTTCGGTTTGTATGGCAAAAGCATCTGGACAATCGGAACAGACCCTGTTAATGAAATATACAGGATAGTGAAAAAGCTCAGGCCAAAATTATCCGGCGCTGCATTCTTTGGCGGTCAGCTTGTATTCTCAAAAACATTTTATCTTTCAAAATTACTACATAATCATACTATCTTTTCCATACAGAAGAGGTTCTTTAAATTTGGTATTCCTATTGTAATATTTCCCATTAAGGTTGAGTGATACTACAGATATATTTTTATTTCTGTTCGTTGATGGTTTCTAAAACAGAAACAATTTGAATTTGCCCGGAACAAAACATCAGATTCTTATAAAATCTTGATGCTTCGTTGTTTAATTTTTATATAATCCTTATTAAATCGGGTGCAATTTTGTATCGTAAAAACATACAAAAATGGGATCAATAATTTTTCTAAAGAGAAACACTGTCCAAACCGCCAAAAAATCAGATAAGAAAACCAAAAATCTTTTAATTGTTTTGTTTATCTCCTTCTTAATTTTTAGAAACTTTGTGTTAGTTGCACAAACTAACGAACCTCCATCACCTTTTAAAGTAACAGCCGATCTGGTAAGCCATTATGTCTGGCGAGGTTCAATGGCAACAGGAAGCCCTACACCCAACTTCCAGCCAACGCTGGCTTATACAAAAGGGAATTTCGAGATTGGCGTCTGGGGATCCACTGATTTTGTTGGTAGCTATAAAGAAGTCGACCCGTATTTTTCTATAACTGCAAGCCATCTAAAACTCGCATTTACAGATTATAACTGGAATTTTGATAAGGCTAATTACTTCAACTATAAGAACAATGTAACAGGACACAGGTTTGAAGGTACTATTGGGTTAACAGGTACTGAAACGTTACCTGTAAGCATATCATGGAATACTATGGTTTACGGCTTAGATAAAAAATTACTCGATTCAACAAAACAGGCTTTTTCGACATATATTGAATTAGGTTATTCCAAGGGTGCAGCCAGTTTCTTTTTTGGATTTACCCCATGGGCAGGTTATTATAATAATTATGGAGTAACTGCTTTTGATCCTACAGCCGGCAAGAAAAGCTTTTCAATAGTCAATATTGGTTCCAGCGTTACAAAAGCATTGAAAATCAATGAAACTTTTTCTTTACCTCTTAAGGCTACTTTAGTTATTAATCCTTCTGCTACATATTCCAGGACCGATTATATACATTTGATATTTGGTATAACATTCTGATGCATCATAGAAAATAGAAAACAATATGAAAACAAAAATTCCAACATTATTCATGCTACTTTTAGTAATACCGGTCCATTCAGATACTGCTGTCTCAAATGGCCCGGTTAGTTATCTTATCGGAGGAATTGTAGCCCTGTTTATCATGGGTTATTTAATATACACTTTATTACGACCAGAGAAATTTTAAGAAGTCAGAAGTCGGAAGTCCGAAGACAGAAGACAGAAGTAAAAATCATGATGATTCTTTCTTCCGACTTCGGTCTTCGGTCTTCGGTCTTCGGTCTTCGGTCTTCGGTCTTCGGTCTTCTGGCTCTAATGATTCCTATATTTGAAATTATACTAAAAGCTTAAAAATATGAACGAAACTATTCAACTGATCATTTTCATGGTACTGCTTATAGTGCTCTCGCCTTTGTTAGGCAAGTATATGGCAAAAGTATTCATGGGGGAACAACATTTTATGAAGCCGGTTTTTGGATGGCTTGAAAAATCAGTCTACCGGTTAGCTGGTATTAAAAGCGAGGAAGAGATGAACTGGAAGACCTACTTGTATGGTGTTCTCCTTTTCAATCTTTTTGGCTTTGTGTTTTTGTTTAGTTTGCAGATGCTGCAGGCTTACCTGCCTCTGAATACTGAAAAATTGCCCAATGTTTCATGGCATCTTGCGTTTAATACGGCTATGAGTTTCACCACCAACACTAACTGGCAATCTTATAGCGGGGAAAATACTTTATCCTATCTGGTTCAGATGTTAGGCCTCACAGTTCAGAATTTTGTCAGCGCGGCAACGGGTATTGCTGTTGTGTTGGCTCTGATACGGGGTCTGACAAAAAAAACGACCGATGCTTTGGGCAATTTCTGGGCAGATATGACCAGAAGCATTCTCTACGTTCTATTGCCACTTTCTATCATTCTGACTATATTATTGGTAGGTCAGGGAACGGTGCAGACATTTTCACACTATGCAAAGGCAACCACCTTGCAGGGAACGGAACAGGTTATACCTCTGGGGCCGGCTGCATCTCAAATTGCGATTAAGCAACTTGGAACAAACGGAGGAGGTTTTTTTAATGCCAACAGTGCACATCCTTTTGAAAATCCGACCCCTTTTTCCAACTTACTGGAGATGTTTTCACTTATCATTATTTCAGCCGGTCTGGTATTTACATTTGGTCATTATATGAAATCAAAACGACAGGCACGTGCAATTTTTATTACCATGTTTGTCCTGTTTGCTATTGGAATTGCAATATCCCTCTGGTCTGAATACAGTCATAACAATGTGTTGAATGTATCAGGTTCCATGGAAGGAAAGGAAACCCGTTTTGGAGTTATGAACAGCGTCTTGTGGTCTGTGACAACAACAGTTACCTCGAATGGTTCAGTGAATTCCATGCACGATAGTTTATCTCCCTTATCAGGATTGGTAGCCATGTTCAACATAATGCTTGGAGAAATCATTTTTGGAGGCGTAGGATCGGGTTTATATGGCATAATCATCTTTATAATACTCACTGTTTTTATTGCTGGTCTTATGGTAGGCCGAACTCCTGAGTATCTCGGGAAAAAAGTGGAAGCCTTTGAGATGAAAATGGCAATTCTTGCAATTTTGGCCCCCAGTATAGTCATTAAATTGTTTTCTGCAATAGCCTGCTCAATACCTGCCGGGCTATCGAGTCTGAATAATGCCGGACCGCATGGCCTTTCAGAGATTTTATATGCATTCAGCTCGGCTGCAGGAAATAATGGCAGCGCTTTTGCCGGGCTCAATGCAAACACAGTTTTTTATAACCTTATGATTGGTTTCGGTATGCTTATTGGCCGTTTTGGAATAATTGTTCCTGTTATGGCTATAGCCGGGAGTATGGCGAAGAAAAAGATCACTCCGGTTTCCTCAGGTACTTTCAGAACCGACAACTGGTTGTTTGTGATGTTGCTTATAAGTATAATTCTTATCGTAGGAGGTTTGACATTTTTCCCACCTCTGGCACTTGGTCCCATTGTAGAACATTTCTTAATGAATCTGGGGCAAACTTTTTAATTTTTTAAGATAAATATTATGGAAAATAGAAATATGAGTCGTTTGTTTACCAGAGAAATTGCAATTCAGGCTCTGAAAGATTCTTTTGTTAAACTGAATCCTGGTACTTTGGTGAAAAATCCTGTTATTTTTATTGTGGGAATTGGTGCACTAATGACAACTGTAGTTGTATTCGTTGACATTTTCAACAGACAATTTTCAAGTTTTAACTTTCAGATCACTCTCTGGCTTTGGTTTACAGTATTATTCGCCAATTTTGCTGAAGCAATTGCTGAAGGAAGGGGTAAAGCACAGGCTGATAGCTTACGTAAAAGTCGTACCCAGACGAAAGCCCGAAAGCTGGTACATGGTAAAGAAGAAATTGTTCTTGCTAATGATTTAAGAAAGGGAGATATTGTTATATGTGATGCCGGAGATGTTATTCCTGCCGATGGTGATGTATTCGAAGGCATTGCCAGTGTAGACGAATCTGCTATTACAGGCGAATCAGCGCCGGTAATCCGTGAAAGCGGTGGTGATCGCTCAGCAGTAACCGGAGGAACAAAAGTAATCAGCGACCGGATTAAGATCCGGATTACATCTGAACCGGGGTTTACATTTCTTGACCGAATGATCGCCCTTGTTGAAGGAGCGAAAAGACAGAAAACACCTAACGAAATTGCTTTGATCATCCTGCTATCAGGATTAACAATAATATTTCTTTTGGTAGTAGTCTCCTTACCCGCTTATTTCGGATATAGTTTAAAGGCTTCTGGCTTACCGGCGAATAGAAATCTTACATTACCTGTATTGATTTCACTTCTGGTTTGTCTTATTCCGACAACCATCGGAGGTCTGTTAAGTGCAATAGGTATAAGCGGAATGGACAGACTGTTACGCAAGAATGTCATTGCTACCAGTGGTAAGGCGATTGAAGCGGCAGGCGATACCGATGTTTTGTTGCTCGATAAGACAGGAACGATTACTTTAGGAAATCGTATGGCTACCGAGTTTATTCCAGCTAATGGAATATCGGTAGAACAACTGGCTGATGCCGCCCAGTTGGCCTCACTCGCAGATGAAACACCTGAAGGACGCTCTATTGTTGTACTTGCCAAAGAACAGTTTAATATCAGGGCAAGGGAAATGCAGGCCTTAGAAACGATATTCATTCCTTTTACAGCACAAACCAGTATGAGCGGCATCGATTTGAAAAACCCTGATGGCCAGTTACGCAGCATCCGTAAAGGTGCATCTAATGCGATAAAAAAATTCATTCAGAATAATGATGGTTATTTTCCTGAAAATGTAGAGGAGACAGTTTTGGAGCTTTCGAAGAAGGGTGCAACACCATTAGTTGTTGCCGAAAATAATCAGGTTCTCGGTGTAATTCATCTTAAAGATATCGTAAAAGGAGGGATCAAACAGAGATTTGCGCAACTAAGGATTATGGGTATCCGTACAATTATGATCACGGGTGACAATCCTCAGACTGCAGCTGCCATTGCCGCAGAAGCAGGGGTAGATGATTTTCTGGCAGAAGCAAAACCTGAAGATAAGCTTGCCCGAATCAGGGAAGAACAAGCTAATGGTCACCTGGTAGGAATGATTGGTGATGGCACTAACGATGCGCCTGCACTGGCACAGGCCGATGTAGGTCTGGCAATGAATACAGGAACTCAGGCTGCCAGAGAAGCCGGTAACATGGTAGATCTCGACAGCAATCCTACAAAGCTGATAGAAGTAGTTGAAACAGGAAAACAGCTTCTTATGACCCGCGGAGCACTCACAACTTTCAGCATAGCTAACGATGTTGCCAAATACTTTGCTATCATTCCTGCTATAGCTGCATATCTTTATGTCACTGCTTCTGGTGTTGCCCCTCTGGGGGTCCTGAATATAATGAAACTTACCTCTCCTGAAAGCGCTATATTAAGCGCTGTAATATTCAATGCATTAATTATTGTTGCTTTAATTCCATTAGCCCTGAGAGGGGTAAAATACAGGCCGATTTCTGCCAACAGGGTGCTTGCGCTGAATATAGCCATCTATGGTATTGGAGGAATAATTGTTCCATTTATTGGAATCAAACTTATTGATATGCTGCTTGTTTCAGTACATATGATTTGAGAATCAGGTCAATTTTTAAAATTTAATAATTATGAAAACACAAACAATTATAGCATTAAAATTTTTACTCGTTATTACCATTCTGACGGGAATTCTTTATCCGCTTTTAATGACAGGTTTGGCCCAGCTGACTTTTCATTCTAAAGCTAATGGAAGTATGATAATTAAGGATGGCAAAATAATAGGATCGGAGCTGATAGGTCAGAAGTTTGACAGTACTATTTACTTTTGGTCGAGACCCTCAGCTATAGGATATAACCCCGTTCCATCAGGTGCTTCCAACTATGGGCCAACGAGTGATACCTTAAAAAAGCTAGTCACAGCAAGGCGTGATTTATTTGCGAAAATGAATTCAATTGCAGATCCATTGACTGTGCCAAAAGAGATGGTATTTGCTTCAGGGAGCGGACTGGATCCTCATATTTCTCCTGAAGCTGCATTGTTACAGGTTGACAGAATTGCCAATGCAAGGCATTTTGATAATAGTAAAAAAGAACAGCTTATAAAGCAAATAAACGATCTTACCGAGGCGCCTCAGTTTTTATTGCTTGGTGAAAATCGAATAAATGTTCTAATTTTGAATCTCGATCTGAATAAACTTGACGAAAATTTCAAGTCTAATAAATAAAATCTCAAGTCATGAAATTCTCAATCCGTACAAAATTCACCCTTGGAATGATATTCCTGTTCATTATCATTCTTGTTTTATCTGTTTTTTCAGGATTTTACATAAATAAACTATCAAACAAAACTAGTGCTATCCTGAAAGAAAACTTTTTGTCTGTAGTGTATGCAAGAGAAATGTCGGAAGGCATTACTTACATTAATAATGAAGTATTTGACTGTTTTTTAACGAACACTGCAGCTGATACGGTAAGAATCTCAGGTGACCTTACCACTATTGAAAAATCGCTAAAGGAAGAAAAGAATAATTTTACAGAACCAGGTGAAGACAAACTTGTTTATTCTATAGAGTCAGACTATAAAGACTACAAGGGTATTGTTAAAAACAGTTTTGATACGCCTTATACATCTGAGAAGATCCTTTCGATGCAACATATATCAGCCGGGCTCCTTCAACAGCTTGTGCTCTTATCGGAAATGAATGGGAGGGCACTGGAGGTAAAAACCGATGATGCGAAGGCCTTTTCGCAGAGTGCTCTTACAAGGATGACAATTCTTGCAACCTTGTGTTTTCTAATTGGAATGAGCTTTACCTTTAGCTTTGCTTCATATTTCAACCGGAGGTTTTTCATTTTATACAACGGTATTAAAGAGGTAATTTCAGGTAACTATAATAAACGGCTTTTGCTGGATGGGAATGATGAATTTTACGAACTATCCCTTGTTTTTAATGAAATGGTTGATAAACTCAATATTAACAAGAAGAAATTGTCAGTAACTTTACAGGAAGATAAGGAAAAAGAGGTTAATCCCGACGATATAAGGGAGTTGAAATCGATGCTGTTCAGGATAAAAACTATGGAGGAACAAGCTTTATCGCTTATCTCAAGACTTGAAAAAAAGTAGTTCAAAATGGCAACAACAGACAATCGGCCAGATCCTGACGAACTTTTAGCTGCGTTGAAACTTGAAGAGGAGAAAAGCAAAAGGGGGAAGCTTAAAATATTCTTTGGAATGTGCGCAGGTGTAGGTAAGACCTATACAATGCTTGAGACTGCGAAGGCTGAGAAACTGAAAGGGGCAGATATAATTATCGGCTATGTTGAAACCCACAACAGGAAGGAAACTGCTGAACTCTTAGAAGGTTTTGAAACAATTCCCCGCAAGTCGTACCAATACAAATCTACCACTGTTCAGGAAATGGATCTGGATGCAATTCTCGCACGTAATCCAAAGGTGGTTGTTGTGGATGAGTTGGCGCATACAAACGCTCCGGGAAGCCGGCATACAAAAAGATTTCAGGATGTTATTGAAATCCTCGACAACGGAATTAATGTCTATACCACTGTTAATGTTCAGCATCTGGAAAGCCGGTCGGATACTGTAGCCCAGATTACAGGAATCATTGTACGAGAGACCATTCCGGATGAAATTTTTGAGAATGCTGATGAAATTGAAGTTATCGATATAACTCCTGATGAATTACTTCAAAGGCTTGCAGAGGGCAAGATTTATACACCGGAAAGATCAAAAGAAGCTATAGAAAGCTTTTTCCGCAAAGGGAATATCACTGCTTTAAGGGAAATGGCGTTGCGCATCGTCGCCGACAGGGTCGATAAGCAGCTTCACGAATATATGCAGCTAAAGCGGATTAAGGGTCCATGGAAGTCAGGATTACATCTGCTGGTTGCAGTAAGCCACACTTCCCAATCGGCAAAGTTGCTACGGTGGGCTAAAAACCTCTCATATACTATGGGCGGTGATCTGCAGGCTGTGTATGTTGAAACATCGAGGAAGCTCAGTTCTGCCGAAAGTATACAGCTTAACAAGAACATCAACCTGGCAAGGCAGTTGGGAGTTAAGTTTCGTTTTATAACAAGTACTGATATGGTAAAATCAGTTGTTGATTTTGCCCAGAAAGAGAATATTACTCATATCATCATCGGGAAACCTCGTGTAAGAAATTTACTGACGCTTCTGAGGTTGGGTAATTTTGTTAACAAGCTTATTCGTTACAGCGGAAATATTGATGTGTACATTCTTGGCTCCGATATACAATCGACTGATAAATTTAAAGCGAGTGTATCCCTGCCTTCTTTTACATCAAATATCCGGCAATATCTTCTTTCAATGCTTGTTGTAATTCTCTCAACAGTTGTTTGTTTCTTCATAAAAGAATACATCGGCTATGAGGTGGTTTCGTTTGCCTTGTTATTCGTTGTTTCCGCTCTGGCATTTTTCTTCGGTACTGGTCCAATTCTTCTGGCAGCAACTATGAGCGCCCTTATCTGGGATTTCTTTTTTATACCACCTCCTTATACACTTCATGTGGATAAGCCGGAAGACATGCTAATGCTAATCATGTTTTTCATTATAGCATTACTCAGCGGGGTTTTGACATCAAGAATCAGACGGCAGGAGCAGAAAATACGGGTACGCGAGGAACGTACAAATGCACTTTATCAGCTTACAAGAGAACTCTCTACAGCGACAGGTATAGAGGAGGTTATTTCTATAGCAAAAAACGATATTAAGAAGTATTTCAAGCTCGATAGCCGTATACTGCTTAAAGGCACCTCAAATGAACTTGAATATTCGAGTAAGAAAAATGGAATTTTTACTATATCAAAAAATGATATGAGTGTTGCTTCATGGACGTTCCAGCACTCAACCAAGGCAGGAAAGCATACCGATACATTACCATCGTCAAATTATACTTTTTATCCCTTAAAAGGAAACCAGATGAACCTGGGTGTTATTGCTATTCAGCAGGATATTGTTTTTACACAAGGTGAAGAACAGTTCTGGGAAGCATTTATATCACAGATATCCGGAAAGTTTGAAAGAGAGTATCTCCGTGATATGGCTAAGCAGGCCTATTTGTTAAACGAGTCAGATAAATTGTACAAAACCCTCTTTAATTCTATTTCTCATGAGCTTCGTATTCCTGTGGCCACAATAATGGGTGCATCTGATTCTCTCCTTTCAACCAGGCATCCTGAAAATATTCAGGAAGAACTTGCTTTGGAAATCTTCAAAGCATCTCAGCGGCTCAACCGTTTAATTGAAAACCTTCTTAATATGTCGCGACTTGAGAGCGGGAGAATAAGTCCCCGGCTCGATTGGTGCGACATTCACGATCTGGTGAACAAAGTTTCAGAGAATCTCAGGGAGGAACTTAAACCATTTCATCTTCATGTTGTTATTCCTGAAGATATGCCCTTTGTTAAGATCGATTTTGGATTAATGGAACAAGTGCTTCATAATCTAATATATAATGCAACCCAATATGCATCAAGCTCAAGTAATCTGAGAGTAAAGGCGTTTTACGACAATGGATTACTTACTATTCAGGTTATGGACAGAGGACCCGGATTTCCACCTGCTGAAATAGGTCTGATTTTCAATAAGTTTTATAGGGTTGAAGGTTCAAAAGCCGGAGGGACAGGATTAGGTCTTTCCATTGCAAAAGGTTTTACTGAGGCACATAATGGTACCATTACGGTGGAAAACAGGCAGAACGGTGGTGCGCTATTCACTATAAAAATACCTACAGAAATACCTGCGGGTGAATTAAATGGCTAGTTTTAGGTTAATTTTACTTTGATAAATCCGTAACCCGCAATCCAAAATCCGAAATTGTTATATTTGAAGCATATTTAGTTTAACAAGGCACTGTAATGACGGATAGATGAATGTAGAGGAATCAATTTTGATTATTGACGATGAAGTTCAGATTCGCCGGCTACTTGAAATTACACTTTCATCCAGTGGATATAAGATTCTTGAGGTAGCGTCAGGGAAGGATGGACTTATAGCTGCTGCAACACATCACCCTGCTCTGATCATTCTCGATCTTGGACTTCCTGATCTGGACGGCATTGAAATTCTTAAAAAATTAAGGGAATGGTATCTTAAACCGATAATTATACTCTCTGTCAGGTATTCCGAGGATGATATCATTAAGGCGCTGGATAACGGGGCGAATGATTATCTTACTAAGCCATTCCGGACGGGGGAACTTCTTGCCAGAATAAGAGTTGCCCTCCGGGTTCCGACCCAGGTTGAGGAGACAACTAAACTTGCATTCGGTTTACTTACGATAGATCTGGCAAATCATGTAGCCAGAAGGAGTGGTGATATTATAAAGCTTACATCTACCGAATTTGCACTACTGGCTTTGCTTGCAAAAAATTCAGGAAGGGTACTTACTCACCAGAGTATTCTAAAGGAAATCTGGGGCTTCGGATATATTGGTCAAACTCAATATTTAAGGGTTTTTGTGGCTCAGCTCCGGAAGAAAATTGAAGAAGATCCATCAAAACCCAAGCTGTTAATCACCGAATCAGGGATAGGATACAGGTTTCACGAATGAGATTTGTTTAACCGAAAAGGTCGCAAAGCCTTAAGAACTAAGTTCGCAAAGAAGGTACTAAAAAGTTCTTACCTTTGGGTTCTTTGCGCCTACTTCGCGTTCTTTGCGGTTAATGGATTTCTTCCTTACTTCAGAACTCAATAATCTTCTCAACCCGGTTGTTCTTCAGATAGACTTTCAGAATAACCTGTATATCCCGGTTGTCGGCACTTGGAATGATACAATCATGAATAGCCGCTAAGCCGAATCCCATGTCGTTTATATTAAAATACCCATAACCAGCATATTTTCCGTTCACTATCTTAACTGCGCAACGTTCTTCTTCATCTCTTCCCCTGTCGATCACAAGGAAGTTCCTCCGGGCAAAAATAAATTCTTCAAGGGCCTTCTGAGCCCGTTCATTATACACCACAGCCGATTCTTTGCCGCAGCATGCTCCCTTGCAGATACCTACCTGATAGTGAAAGCATTCCCCATCTGTTTCGTATAACCCGGCTAGTTTCTGACAGAGACCATATTTTTCTACAAGAGAGATAAGTTTCGACTTGGCTTTTTCTTTTGAGGTGAAAACCGAAACCGGTTCTTCGTCATCTTTCAATTGTCCGTAACAGTAATTTAAATAGCCATTCTTATCCTCAAAGCTAAAAATACCCCACTGAAACCCTGTTCTGCGCTGAGCCCGGTTAAATATTGGCCTGTTTGCCTTTATTTCAGAAGATTCCTTGAGAAGTGCAATCAGTTCACTACCTGTTAATTCCCAGTCTATGTCAGCAATCTGATCGCGCATTTCCATCGCTTTGTTTGTTGAGTTGTTCGAAAGGTGGGTACTTATCCGTTGCATAAGGTTCCGGCTCTTACCTATATAGATCAGATCGCCTTTTTCATTATAAAAATAATAAACACCCGGCTCATCAGGGATAGTCTCAATTTTATTAATATCAAGTTTGGGATTTAACTTCGACAACTTGGTATTTTTCATTATACCTGGCTTGCTGCCACTTAACTCCAGGTCTCTCGACAAAAGGATCTCAAAGAGTTTTACTGTAGCCAAAGCATCACCTGCAGCCCTATGCCGGCCATTTATGTTGATATTCAGGTCCTTGCAAATATTGCCAAGACTGTACGACTGATGACCGGGAATGAGTTTCCTGCTCAGCGCTACTGTGTCGAGCAGATTTCTTTTAAAATTGAAACCAAGCGATTTAAACTCCTGTCTGATGAAAGAGTAGTCAAATCTTGCATTGTGAGCAACAAAGGTCCTTCCTTCGGTTAGTTCAACAATTGTTTTTGCTACTTCGAAGAAACGCGGGGCGTCTTCAACCATTTCATTCGAGATACCTGTGAGGTTGGTTATAAAATACGGTATATTTCTTTCAGGGTTGATCAGGGTTACATATTCTCCTGTAATCTGATTCCCATCGTGAAGATATATGGCAATCTCAGTTATTTTCTCAGTTCTTGCACTACCGCCTGTGGTCTCGATATCAATAATCGCATACATCTGTTGGAATCTCCATTGCTATTCATGGTACGAATATAGTCAGTTTTGTGTGTGAAGTGTCTCAGACTTTGTATTTTTGTCGTCTGAAAACAGCATGTTATGACTGAATGTTTTGGAACGAACTTTATACTTAATGGAGAACTGCAGCCGGCTGAAGTATTTGACAATTCTCTTGTATACGAAGGAGATTCAATATATGAAGTGCTTCGCTCTGTGAAGGGATGCCCTGTATTCTTTAACGACCATATGGAGCGCCTCGCTGATAGTGTGAAACTTCAGAATAAAGTATCCCTCGCTAATGTTTCGACATTGAGAAGAGCTATCATTACCCTCACCAGATCGGATAAGAAAAAAGCAGCAAATATTAAAATTGTGTTCAATTATAATAATGGGAATTCTAATGTTCTCGTCTATTTTATTGAGGCAACCTACCCTACTGATGAACAGTACAGGAAAGGAGTAAAAGGTATTCTCTTTTCAGGAGAGAGGAAGGACCCGGAGTCTAAGGTTATAAATCATAAGCTGAGATCGTCGATATATCACAGACTTATCAGGGACTGTGCTTACGAAGCTCTGCTGGTAACAGAAAACGACCTGATTACTGAAGGAAGCAGATCAAATATTTTCTTTCTGAAGGGAGATACCCTTGTAACAGCTCCAGATAATATGATCCTAAATGGTGTTACCAGGAAACAGATTCTTGAAATATGCCGCGATCAGAAAATTGTGGTAGAACAGAAATGCGTCAGGGTTGATGAAATGAAGGAGTACGATTCGGTTTTCATGACCGGCACTTCTCCAATGGTGCTTCCTTTCAATAGCATTGACGGAAATTATTTTAATGTAAGTAATCCGCTTATAGAAAAGCTCCGAAAACTGTATATTATTAATGCTGAAGAGAGTCTCAGGCATTTCAGAAATGAATAATAATTGAAATTATAAAATCAAAATAGTTGAAGGGGACAGCGAGGAATCCCATAATCAATTAATTACGAATGTTATTGATAGCCATTACTCATTTTTTATTATATTTGTACCCTAATTAATTCAATCAAAATTATATGGCAAGTATTAGAGAACTGAAAAAAGATATTGATTACCTGATCTTCGAAGTTATAGCCGATTGTTTCGTTTTCTCGGGTTTACATCCTGAAAATCAGTCTGATGAACTATCTGCCATTATATCAGATGCCGTGAATTTCAGAAATGATCTTATTGCAAGAGTGAATAATCCTGATGGAAAGGATAATGCAAAAATTCTGAAAGCCTATTATAAGACTGTTGAAAAAGATCTTATGACAGGGGTTGATAAACTTTTTACCAGGCTCAGCGCATTGTCGGCGAAGAAAAAGTAAAATTTCTGTAGACTTTATATCCACACACAGAACAATTTCCTTCTTTATCAAGATTTTGTAAGTGAGTTTTGTATCCGCGTCTTGTGGTTACAATTGTATTGCACGACGGGCATACAGTATTTTGTCCTGTTTCTGAGGCAGAATTTCCGATATAAACATAGTTCAGCTTTTTTGAAGCTATTTCAAATAGATTATTTATCGTTTCAATAGAAGTCGGCGGATCATCCCTCTTAAATGAGGGGAAATACCTGCTGATATGAAACGGTACATCTTTTCCCAGTTCACCAGCCATCCATTCAGTTTGCAGCGACATCTCTAGCTCACTATCATTGAGTCCGGGTATAATGAGTGTTGTAACTTCTAGATGTCTTCCTGACTTTGCGATCTGCATCAGAGATCTTTTCACCGGTTCAATATCAGCACCGGTAAATCTCTTGTAAAAATCATTATTAAATGCCTTAAGATCAATGTTGAATGCGTCGATAAATTGAATAATTTCATTTAACGGATCGCTGTTCACATAACCATTGCTTACCAATACTGTGGATAATCCTTCATTTTTAACCAGTATAGCTGAATCTCTCATAAATTCGAACCATATAACAGGTTCGTTGTATGTGAATGCAACACCAATGTTATTTTCTGTCTGCAAAGCGTCCCTTACAATATTCTCAGGTGTAGTTTTGAATAACAGGTTTTTTGGGATATTCTGAGAAATATGGAAATTCTGGCAAAAATCACATCTCATATTGCAACCATACGATCCTATCGATAAGATATCATAGCCGGGGAAGAAGTGATACAGAGGTTTTTTTTCTACAGGATCTACTGAAAACCCGGAAATTACTCCATAGGTATCGAGTTCAACCTTTGAACCTGTGTTTTTTCTCACCCCGCATATTCCGACCTTCTCCTCTGCAATCTTACAGAAGTGGGGGCAGAGCAAACATTGAATCCTGTCATCACTTTTTTTAAAAAGAGGCTGCATTAGATTTCAGATTTAGACAGCATTATTCGTAACGTCATTCAAATCTTCTCTTCAATTATTTCAACCGGTATGTTGACTTTCTCTGCAAAAAGAATGATTTCATCCTTAACCTTTTCATTTGTTTCCTGGAAAGTAGCCCCAAGCCTAAGCATGATCTTTTTCTTCGTTTTCAGATAGAATATAATATTAAAAGGATACAATTCCAGCTTTTCAATACCATCTGCTTTTATTAAAGTGACCAGCAGCAGTGGATTTTTCTTCAGTTTTACATAATCCGGTCCGAATTCAATGAACCTTGTTGTCTTTCCCAGTCCAGACCAGATCTGGTAAAAGCCAAATCCTGAGAGAAAGACTATTGTAATCCAAAGGGTTGCGTCGGCTTTTAAAGCTTTGATATTGAAGTTTAACCAGAATAGTGCAACTGCTATACAAACCGTTCCAAAGATAATTCTTATGATTTTTTCAAACCGGTTATTTTCATTCCCGCCAAGGGTAAAATATTTAATTTCCATTTTTTATTTTCCGGCAATTTATCTCTTTTTAAGAAGACCGGCAAAAGATACTACACTGTACCTTTCAACCCAATCTCCGCTGCAACCATTCTCATACCCATTATACAATCTGTGATTAGTTCATCGAGTTGAATGCCAAGCATTTCAGTACCCTTCTCAATAACAGAGCGGTCAACACCAGCGGCAAATTTCCTGTCGTTCCATTTCTTCTTTACTGATCTGGCTTCCATATCTAGCACGCTTTTAGTTGGCCTTACGAGAGCGCTGGTTGCAACCAGCCCTGTAAGTTCATCAACTGCATATATGGTCTTTTCAAGCAGTGTTACCGGTTCAACATCTGTAGCCAGTCCCCACCCATGACTTAACACCGCTCTGATATATTCCTCCGGCCAGTTGTTCTCTCTAAGGATCTTTTCTGTCATTCTGCAGTGCTGCTCCGGATACATTTCATAATCCAGATCGTGAATTAACCCTATGATTCCCCATTTCTCTTCATCTTCACCGGCTTTTCGCGCCATAAACCTCATTACAGCTTCAACTGAAAGAGCATGCTTATACAGACTTTCGGATTTGTTGTATATTTTGAACAGGTTGAGAGCCTGTTCGCGGGTGGGGACATAATTGTTCATTTGGGATTTCGGATTTTGGATTGCGTATTGCGGATTTCGGATTTGAAGAGCGGGTTAATTGATCCTGATTATTCGTGCAACCTGGGAATTATGCTTACCATAGATTTTCAGTATAAATAATCCGGAAGGAAGACCTCCGGGTGTAAACGTAAATGGATTTGAGCCAGGTAGTACCATCAGATTTTTCGTCCATAGTATTTTCCC
This sequence comes from uncultured Bacteroidales bacterium, assembly GCA_963809855.1. GTDB lineage: Bacteria > Bacteroidota > Bacteroidia > Bacteroidales > VadinHA17 > LD21. Next base: position 773,235 of record CAWELF010000001.1, read on the forward strand.
CGATTGATCAATGATTGACACATTAATTTCCTCAGAATAATCAGATTCGATATCAGCGCTGAATGATTGTCTGAAAGGATTTGGTGAGACCTTCACAGTATTTTCCGGCTTATCCGGAGGGGAGAAGATACTGGTATTTATAACAGACATTTTAGCCGTGTCGTTCAGGGGGTAAGCATCATTATTATTTAAACCAAATACCTTTATAATATAGGCTCCTGTCCCTGCAAGATCGGCTGGTTGCGAAAATGCTACAACAGCAGTATCTCCGGGGTTAATTTTTCTGCTAAAATTCTGCAAAACAGGATTGTTATTGTTTATCTGGTAAGCCATGTTGAAGCTCTTTACTGTGTCGGTACCGAAATTTATTACTTCAGCAGTTATAGATTCCATCGCATAACTTTTATTTGGTTGGGGAGTAACAACTTTTCCTGTCTTAAGATCTATCCTGTTGAAGGCATTAAAAGGGAAAATAATATTGTCGAGCCATGCACAATCTGCCCCGGACGATTGTGATTGATCTTTTTTGTAATTCCATTCTAGCAGATTAACACCCTCTTTAATAGCAATTTTCTTTTCTATCCATCCTTCCTCACCTGAAAGAGTGAAGATCTGTGTCCCGTTCAGTTTAAACCCCAGAATATCATAATTTAGCTCGGATGAGACCTTTACATTAAATTTTACAGTATCCCTCGCAGGAACATTTACAAACATTTTCAACACAGATTCTGCATTATTTGGAATTATGCCTGAACGTGCAGAATATTCTCCATCAAGTACCTGACTGTTAGTAATTACCCACGGATAGGTCTTTGAATTTATCCAGGGGAATATTGTCATTTTCTGATATTCAAAGCTCTCTTTTGTCTTACCAACAGGAACGCTGAAAATTTTGTTTTTTGTGTATTCTGAGCAATCAAGAAATGTGGAAATATTAACAGATCCTGTAGCAGGAAAATCTGACGCCAGTTTAACAGTAACAGGAATAGTTGTAATGACACCAGGTTTGAGAGTTCCGGTGTTTACAACAGATTGATATACTGTTAATCCCGGATTGTGATCAAGAATATTAAAAGTTCCGGAAATGCTACTGCTCCCGGTATTTGTAACTTTGAATATCAGCTTAAATGTCTCACCGGGTTCTGCAAGATTATTGCTGTTTCCTGTCCCTGAATCATCAATAAGACAGTTAATTATTTCAAGAACAGGCGAATGGAGAGTAAGATCAAATGTGTAATTTTTAACAGTTTTAGAGTCAGTAAGGGATATATTCAATGTTATAAAACTTTTATCGGGCACCATTTCAGATATTGATATATTAAAACATCTGTTAAGAATTACCTGCGATTTAGCTGAAAGGTCGCCTATAAAAACCGAATCGCTGTTGATTGTTACCTGGTTGGAAGTTGTGGAGAGTTTGACATAAAGTCCCGAGGATCCTGTTTGTCCAAGATTGTTTATTACTAATCGGAGAGAGATTGATTCACCATAATCAGCAAGTCCGTTATTGTTTGAAGTAGAGTCGTTTACTGCAGAAGAAGTGAGATTAATGAATGCCTTTTTTACTTCAGCAAAACGAATTGTTTTGATTTTTGGAATCTTATTCTGACCTGTTATTACTATAAGGCAGGAATCATTTGATAGTCCCGGGAGATGAAGAGTAACAGATCCTGAAGGACTGGTATATGATGCATCCCAAAGGGTGTCGAAATGAGAAACTGCAACATATGCAAAAGGTTCAAGATTCAGCGAAAGGGTTTTCAGATTATTTGGAAGAGTATCAGGTAACGAAACTGTGAATGATCCCGGGGTTCCGATAATAGGAATAACACTGGGATCGCCAACGAGGTTATAAGTCTCCCAGTAATACTTTTTCCACCGGCTTGTACTGGAACTTACCGACAGGTTTCCGGCATAATTTATCTGTCCCATGGTGAAGTACCAGTTGGAGGGCGTTTCACCATGCGAATGAAATAGCCTGTCGTATGCTCCAAGCCCGGTTGTAAGGTAAGTAGGGGTCGCTGAAGGGACACCTGATCCGACTGCCCAGAAAAAATCCTCATCCCAGTAAGAGTCGTTTGAACAGCCAATAAATCCCACAGCACCCTTCTCCCCACTAACAACCATTGTGTTTCCAAGCGATGTTGATATATTAAACTGACTTGTTCGGCATGCGTTACTTATTATAAAAGGATACATATTCTTATTCTCAAGTGGAATTTCAGAGGATTTCAAATAATATTGCAGTGGTTCTTTTGTAGTGTAGAGCCAGCCCTCCGCTGCACCATGCCCGGTATAGTTAATAAATGAAAGTCCGTTGTTAATGAGTCTTCTTAATGAATCTTTTGTGGTGGTATATAAGTCCGTTTCAGGAGAATAAAAATAATACTCTTTTATCTTATTGGTTGAGTTTATGTAGTTTCCAATAGCATACTTTACCTGCCCATTCATAATATTCGAATAGCTTACATCATTGCCTGCCATAATAAGAGCTTTCGAATAGAATTTATTAGTATCGGCAAACTGAAATTTCTCATACTGAATTATTTTACTGACTACCGACTTTACCTCCGTAGTATCTGCAACAGGAAGCCGGCCAACAAACATCTCCGGAATATAATCGCCATTACCGTCAAATTCACCATAATACATATCGGTAATATTACCTGTTCCATTGCCATAATATGGGATTCTGTTTACATCACCTATAATTAACAGATATTCAGGAGCAGGATCGGTTATTGTTCCGGCTTTATAGATCTTTGTAAGCGTATCTTTTAACTGGGTATAGGTGTTCCCTGCGAAACCAGTTCCCCTGTAAAGAACTTTTACTTTATATCCTTTCTGGATCTTCCATTTAATGAAGGGAGCAAGTTGTTTTCTGAAAGCTGTATCAGTGATGATAACCATCTTTACAGGTTTATCAGTAAACCCGGGAATGAGGTCTCCGCTGGTGTAGTTAAGCAAACTTTCCTGAAATGATTCATTGAAAAGGGTTGATCCGGTTTGAAGGGATTTTAAGATACTTCCGCCGGAACTTTTAAAAGTGATTTCGATCTTCATCGATGTGATAACCTCAAGAACGTTTGTACGCGGATTATACCGTACCGGTGAAATATACAGATTCGCCAACCTGTTATTTCTGGCGGTGCCGACATACTCTATTGTTACTGTATCGGAAGCTATAATTCCTCTTGACGAGTATACTTTTTTGTCAATCTTAAATTCCCGCTTCTGTTGCTGGTCACTCTTTGTTACACTTTCCTGAGTGGGATACAGAATACCGCGTATTTTTCTGCCGGAGGGGTTGATCCTGGTCGATCTGACATCTGAAATGGTTACTTTTATTTCGGCTCCTTCAGGAATAGTGATTAGCCGGCTAAGTACAGGAAGTTCAGGTTTGCCCGGGTCAGACGAAGAAGCATGCCCAGGGATATTTATCCGGAAATATGAATCTTTATCAATGGAAATATTTTCAAGGTCAAGTTCTGATATTGAATAATTTATGATAAGAGACCCATTCCCAATAGTGATATCGCTTTCCTTCAAACTATCATTTAGCTGATATTTGAATGTATTCCCTGTCTGCCCTGAGGCCGATGCTGAAAAAAGCAATGCAACTGCCAATAGAACAGCCCGATTATCTTTCCCTAAACACATCAATGTTAATGAATTAACATTATAACCTAAATTCCGTTTGCAAGTTATATAAAATTCAAGATATTATGATAGTTACTGGTATAAAACTAAATGAAAGATAATCTTCAAAAAAGAAAGAAATATTTGTATATTGTGAAGTAATTAAAATTTGTAACATGGGCAACTATTATTTAACCAGAGTATTAAGTGTTAGTCTAACTTTAACTCTCATCGCTATGACTAATCCGGTCTCTTCTCAGAACGTACCTGCATCCGATAATTTGACCACTTCTTCAGGTGTGGTTGAAATGCACTTTTTGGGACACGCGTCGCTTATGTTCAAACTAAACAACTTCACAATTTATGTCGACCCTGTTGGAAGTTATGGTAATTTTGATATTCTTCCTAAGGCCGATCTGATACTCGTTACCCACGAACACGGCGATCATCTGGATCCCAAATCAATAGAGAAACTTAAAAAAGACGGAACTGTTCTTTTCACCAACGAAGGGTCCGTGGCAAAAGTACCCTGGGCCAATGTTGTTAAAGCAGGGGATAAGAAGGATGTAGGTATGGTTGGTGTTGAAGTAGTTCCTGCATACAATATTGTAAATGAAAATTCACCTGGCAAGCCATATCATCCGAAAGGCGCGGGGGTAGGATATATTATTACAATTGGTGATAAGAAAATTTATGTTGCAGGAGATACGGAAAACACTCCTGAAATGAAGACTCTGAAGAATATTGACGTCGCCTTCCTTCCTATGAATCTGCCATATACAATGACTCCTGCAATGGTTGCTGATGCTGCACTTGCCTTTAAACCAAAAATTCTTTATCCGTACCATTTCGGGGATACCAAAACCGATGAACTATTAACGCTTCTGAAGAATTCGTCAATTGAGGTGCGAATCAGAAATTTAAAATAGTGACTTAGTGAAAAACAGATACCTGGTTTCATCCCTTTTACTGATTACTATTTCCGGAGTTATTATGGCTCAGGATATTAGCCTGCCACAACTTTCAGGATACAAGAAAAACAGTAAGTATCCTGTTTATACGCCCGGAAACCTGAAGGATTTTAACAGCACAACAGCAGAAACATATCTTGCTTATGGATTTGCAGATCTTCACGTTGCCGATTATAAGAAGGGCAAAAATGTGATAAAGCTCGAGATTTACAGGATGGGCGATAATTTCATGGCTTTTGGCATTTACTCCGCTGAACGCTCCAACCCGGGCCGATATCAGAATATTGGAGCACAGGGATATGTTGCTGACGGGGCAGTAAACTTCTTCAAGGGGAACTATTATGTTAAGATAAGCACGAATTCAAATAATGAAAAAATAATTCAATCGGCTGAATCGCTTGCGCTTAAGACAGCCGACATGCTTAAAGGAGAAAATGTAATGCCATCCCCGCTATCGCAATTTCCGGAAACTGGAAAGATAGAAAACGGGGAAGCATTCATAAGCGAAAATGTGTTGGGACATAAATTTCTCAACAGGGCTTTTAAAGCAAACTATATTACCAGATCAGATAATTTTTCGATTTATATCATTGAAAACAGGTTACCAGAAGATGCTATTAAGTCGGTAGAGGAATATCTGACTTCAGTTCGTATGGATTCTCCCGGTGCAGGAAGCGGCCGGTATATGATAAAGGATGGTTACAACGGTACTATTTTTCTTTCATGGAAAGATAATCTGATTGTAATTATCTCAGGTTTATCCGCAGATCAGAGCGATGTTGCCGATCGTTATACTTCGGAGATTCTTAAATAGATCCGGTCTATTAATACAAATATTTATGGCAATCTGAGCAATTAGACTCTTTCCATGCAGTACCTATATCAACAGGATGTTGGAACTCAAGGTTCTCTTTTATACTGGCATACTGCATTTCTCCCTGTTTCCCCTGACCAACAATTGTATGGCAAAGATCGCAACTCCTTGAGATAACATGCCCGTCGGCGGCTTTAAAAGTGTCGTTGTGACATCTGAAGCAACCATCCGATTCCAGGTGCCCGATATGTTCCGGATAGGCATCATAGGTAACTTTCATAGCAGGAAAGGTGTTCTGACTATAAGCTTTCTCAACAGATTTGATTGAACTGTCGATCAGCTTAGAATTCTTGCTGTAATAATCACGATAGTCTGTCTTGTAAAAGTCTGTTATGCTTTTACTTATCTTAAGGAATGCAGTGTCTTTGGTGCTGAACGTTTCCCTTAAAATCCCCATTGAAACCTTTTTAAAGAACGGGATACTCTTCGAGATAGCTCCGGTCAGCATTTCCTTGTCGAAATAGACAGTCGGGGAGTTATAGTTGTGAGAAGGACGGTTATGACAATCGATACAATCCATTTTCCTTGTTGAGGAGGCCGATATAAGACTATCTGACACCGGGTTGGAATCATTCCGGTACATACGAACCACACCGGTAGATTTATTTGTATATTTTACATAAGTTATGTTCTCACGCTTATCTTTATCTGATATGTATTCGATGTTGACATCTGGGTTTATGTGCCAGTGAATACCTTCCTTAAGACCCAGTCCGCTGTATTCCGGACCGGTTTTCATCTGAAGAATAATGTCCCACTCGGTATTAAGGGAATCAGCCAGAAAATATTTGTTAGTCCAGAGTGTCCGTGCATAGAATTTTTGTGGCCAGTGGCATTTCTCGCATGTTTCTCTGGCAGGACGCAGATCGTGAAGTGGAGTTTCGATAGGAGTAGGGTATGTTTTGGTTAATACGGCATATACCTGCCTTAAACCTGATATCTTGGATTTTACGTACCATGATGCTCCAGCACCAACATGGCATTCCACACAAGCAACGTTTGCATGAGGAGAGTTCTGATATGCAGTGTGTTCCGGCTCCATAACTGTGTGACATAAAGTGCCACAAAATTCTACCGATTCGGTAATATGATATGCCTTAAAACTTCCAAGAGTAGAGAGAAAAAGAATAATGATAGTAGCTATTGTGAAAATTACGAATGCATTTCTGTGACTTGGATCGTTGAGGTCGATCCGGGGAAGTCTGGCAGCATCGTGAACCATGCTTTTGATTATCCTTTTCCTTTCAAGGAACATGCCCACAGGGACTAATATCAGTCCGAAGATCATAAATCCCGGTAAAATGATATAAATGAACAATCCGAGATTCGTGTTACCCTGATTGAATATTGTTGAGATAATAAAAAGTAAAATGATCAGAGCCAGGTTGATTACTGCAATGATTGAACCAATTATAGTTAACCAGTTCTTAGATGAGGGTGGTAATTTCACGGCCGGCGGTTTAGGTTAATAAGCGGTTGTAAAATTAAATAATTAAAAGAATAATTTTAAATCTTCATAAGATTTATTAAACATTAAAAGTGTTAATTAATTAACAGTAAAATTATTATAAAACCTGTTTCGTTATAGCTTCCTGTTCTGTGGTGTTTGATATTATCTCACGAAGTCCATCGTACGATTTGATAACAACCAGATCGGGGTGCTCATCTATCACATTCTGAGGGGGATTATACAGAATTCCGAGATTGGCTTTCCTTAACATTGTGATATCGTTGTAGGAATCACCTATTGCAATTACCTTATAATTAAGAGATTGCAGTGCTTCAACCACTTTATACTTAGCCTCTTTCTGACGTAAATTGTAATTAATAATATTACCTGAGCAATCAGTGGTAAGGTTATGACATAACAATGTTGGTCTGCCGAGTTTAGTAATTAGAGGATCAGCAAATTCAACAAAAGTATCGGATACAATTATCAGCTGCATTTTTGAGCGAAGCCAGTCAATAAACTCCAATGCCCCGGCCAGAGGTTTAAGATTAGATATAACTTTTTGAATGTCCTGGAGTGACAGATTATGTTTGCGTAATATCTCAAGCCGGCCTTTCATCAGGACGTTATAATCGCTGATATCGCGGGTGGTGAGATTAAGTTCCTCAATACCTGTTTGTTGCGAAACGTTAATCCATATTTCTGGAACAAAAACACCTTCAAGATCTGAACACACTATATACATACTATGGTACCTCTATTCATTAATAATTATTGAGCAGGAATTTTTTCAATGATTCGTAGTCGTTGGCAAACGAGATGTAACTTTCTGGCTTCTCGTCAATCCCTGACAAAGAATCTGGTAAAGAAGGATTTAGATTCAATATTTCTTTTAACAGTTCCGGAAATTTTGCAGGATGGGCAGTTTCAAGAGAAATGCATAGCTGACGTTCAGCATCACTTTTACTCATGGTTTTCAGATATGATTCAGCGCCGGAAAAGGCAACCGCCCCATGAGGTTCGAGGATTATTTTATGTCTCTTAAAAACATTGGCAACAGTTGTTCTGGTCTCTTCCTCACTAACGCTGATCCCAAACATTTCTCGACGCATTCTTTCAATATCAGGTTGCTTGAGAATCTCACCTGTCTCGCTCATGTTACCACCATACAAGTCAATAATCCTCGCCAGGTTGCTTGGGTTCCCTACATTCATCGCGCTTGATATGCAATTCTTAGACGGACTGATTGCCATATATATCCCTGTTCTCAAGAATTCCGGAACCTCATCGTTTTCATTCGTGGAAATGATAAAATGTTTTACTGGCAGTCCGGTTTTCTTCGCAATTAGTCCACCCATCAGATTGCCGAAATTGCCGGAAGGAACACTGAAGACGGCTTTATCGTCTGCACTTTGAGCAAGTCGCGACCATGCATAAATATAATAGACCGATTGAGGAAGGAGTCTGCCTATGTTAATGGAATTGGCAGAAGAGAGATTTCTGCGGGCCAGAGCAGGATCGAGAAACGCTTTCTTAACAAGCCTCTGGCAATCGTCAAATTTTCCGTCAATTGCGATTACGCTTATGTTATCATTAAGGGTAGTCATCTGTTTCCTTTGCATGAGGCTCACCTCTTTCCCCGGGAACAGGATAATTACATTAATGTTTTTAAGACCGTGAAAAGCATTTGCAACTGCACTTCCGGTATCACCGGAGGTAGCAGTAAGAATTGTAAGCTTCTGGTTGTTAATTGACAGAAAGTACTGCATGAGCCTGCTCATCATTCTTGCAGCGAAATCCTTAAATGATGCTGTCGGACCCTGATCGAGCCTCATTACATAACTTCGGTTGTATACATTTTCAAGCGGGACATCGAAATTATATGCTTCATGGCACAGCTTTTGAAGTTCTGTCTTATCGACCTCTCCGCCAATTAATTTATTGAGAACTATTGATGCAATACCGGAATACGATATTTCAGAAAAACTCTTAAACTCATCTGGGCTGAAAACCGGGAATGAAACCGGGAGATATAAACCGCCATCCGGCGCTATGCCAATAAGCAGAGCCTCCTGAAAACTGACTTCTGCTGATCTCCGGTTCGTGGAATAATATTTAATTAGCTCTTTCTTCACTTTTGTCTTTTGTCTTTTGTCTTCCTACTTCCTACTTCCTACTTCCTACACATTAACCACCCTCATAATATCTGAAAACACCCCTGCGGCAGTAACTTCAGCCCCTGCGCCATATCCTTTTATTACCATTGGCAGCTCTTTGTATCTGTTGGTTGTAAAAAGTACGATGTTATTACTGCCTTCAAGATAGAAAGATGGATGATCAGAACCGATTGTTAGTAGTTCAACTTTTGCTTTGCCATTATCGAGAGTTGCAAAAAACCTCCATTTTTTATTTTGTCTTACAAGTTCTTTTCTTCTCTCTTCAAATTCCGAATCATACTCTTTAACTTTCGTAAAAAAGTCATTCAGATCACCTGTAAAACAATCATCAGGCAGGAATTTGTTTACAACAACATTTTCTTTTTCAAGAGCATATCCTGCTTCGCGTGCAAGTATGAGGATTTTTCTTACTACATCCGTACCACTGAGGTCAACACGCGGATCCGGTTCAGAATACCCTTTTTCGCGGGCTTTTTTTATCGCGCTGCTCAAACTGACCTCCGGGCTCATTTCATTAAATATAAAATTCATGGTACCGGAAAGCACTGCTTCAATCTTAAGTATCTTATCGCCGCTTAAAACGAGATCGCTGATGGTTTTAATAATAGGTAATCCTGCTCCGACAGTAGTCTCGTACATGAACCTTACACCAGAGTCGCTGGCAATTGATCTTAGTTTTTGGTAAAATGAATACTCTGAAGAACAGGCAATTTTATTTGCTGCAACTATTGAAACATATTTGGAAAGCACTTCACCATATCTTGCAGCAACATGCTCATCTGCGGTGCAATCTATAAATACAGCATTCCTCAGGTTAAGCTTTGTCATCTGTTGGATAAAACTTGAGATATCTGCTTTTTCCCCTGTCGTTTTTAAAATATCCTTGTAGTCCTCGAGGGAAATACCTTTCTTATCGATAAGCATTTTCTTCGAGTTGGTAACACCTATCAGATTTATATTCAGATTATGATCAGACAGAAGTGCAGCTGATTGATTCTGAAGTTGTTTCAATAGACTCGTACCAACCAGTCCTGTACCGGCAATAAACAGATACATCTCTTTATTACGGGAAAGGAAGAAACCATCGTGGATAACATTCAGCGCTTTTTTCAGACTGTCGTTTTTTATGACAACTGAAATATTTAATTCGGAAGAGCCTTGCGCGGTGGCAATTACATTAATACCGTTCCTTCCGAGAGCTTTAAAAAGAGTGGCTGAAATACCAGGGGTGTTCTTCATCCTTTCGCCGACAATTGCGATAATTGAAAGATTTTTTTCTACCAGAACTTTTAGTTCGTTATTGAGAAAAATCTCACTTTTAAATTCTTCATTAATTGCATCAGTTGCGATTATTGAATCGGCTGGTCGTACCGCAAATGTTATTGAATATTCAGATGAAGCCTGGGTTATGAGAATTATATTAATGTTTTGTTTTGCCAGGGCGCCAAATAGCCGCATGGATGTGCCGGTAACCCCAACCATCCCGGTGCCTAACAAAGTTATAAGATCGATGTGATCGATGGATGAGATGCCTTTGATAGGGCTGTTTTTATTATCGGCCGACTTATGACTGATGATGGTTCCTTTCGACGATGGATTAAATGAATTAAGCACCAGAATAGGAATGTTCTTTTTGTAAACAGGCCTGAGTGTAGGCGTGTAAATTACTTTTGCCCCGAAGTGAGAGAGCTCGATTGCTTCCGAATAAGTGAGGTTTTCGATTGCATATGCTTTCTCCACTTTTCTTGGATCGGCAGTCATAAATCCGTCTACGTCGGTCCATATTTCCAGAACTGTTGCATCGAGAGCGGCAGCAATTATGGCAGCAGAGTAATCAGACCCTCCTCTTCCAAGCGTTGTAGTATCACCATTCTTATTGCTGGCTATGAAACCGGGAACAATATAATGATCTTTAATTTCCGGAAAATTCTTTTTAATTAGAGTGTCAGTAAGTGCAAAATCTACCCCGGCAAAACCAAAATTACTGTCAGTTTTTATAAATTCCCTTGAATCAAGAAGATGGCTGTTATCAATAACATTACTTAATATTACAGAAGAGAGTATTTCACCTGCGCCGAGAACTTTATCAGAAGACTGTTTATTTATTTCACCCTGAACAAAAATACTTTTGAGGGTATTACTCAGGTCATTGAAAATCCCGTTAATTTTTTTAAGAACTGGTTCCTGTTTCTTTTCTGCAATTAATTGCCTGACAAACTCCGTATGGGTATTTATTATTTTATCAAGATGAGCCTGATATGCGGGATTTTTTTCAGAACATAACTCAGCGGTTCGTTTCAACTCATCTGTAATTCCCTGAAGGGCTGATACAACAACAATACAGGCTGACGCCTGCGAATCGATAATTCTTTTTACGCCACGTATTCGCTCTGGCGATCCGACAGAGGTACCTCCGAACTTCAGTACTTTCATTACATATAAAAATTAAAAAAGCATCTTCAAAGATGCATGGTATTGATTGACAAATTTAATGAAAATATGCAAATGGCCTTAAATATTTCTAAATAATAGATAATCTGGATTAAATTATTAAAATCAGATTTTCGGGTAGTCGGGTCCTTATATGACGGTTTGCGTATTATGTTGCCTCATTTAGTATCTCGTCAACAACAACCGGAAAGTCTTATTACAATAATTATATCCTGTTACAGAAACATGCTTTATATTTGCGGTTCTTTTATTTCAGCTATGATTACAACGAAAGGACATATTATCGACATTAACGGAAAAACAGAATGGCTGCTTTTTAACCGTCTGTCAACGAAAGTAAACCCTGTAGACTTTCTTGCATTAACGGATTGCCTCATTCAGTTTCCGAATTTCCTCTTTTCGGTATCTTATTTTATTTTGATGTTTACAAATGTCGATTTGCAGATGAAGTTTATATTCCCGGCAAGTCTCTATTTTTGCGGACAAATTATGGTGAATCTTCGGGTTGGAACAATTATAATAAAATGGCTGAATATGCCGCTTTTGTTTTTCCAGAAATTCGATCAGTATATAATGTCAGGTCTGTTTTTAGCTGGTTTTTTCTTTCTTGAGTGGTGGAACATTATTGTCATTCCTGTATATTTTATTGCAGTTTTCAGCTCAGTCTGGATACTTACTTCATATCAGAGAAAATACTATCGAAAGCATTGGAGCAAAATTGTCGGACATTATGAAATCTTTAAAAATAATGCCTTCCTGTACGCTTATAAATTCTATTCTTCTGAGTATAATCTAGCCTCCGGTACTACGCCAACAGAGGAGGAAATTCAAAATAAGGACTGGTTGAAGCCTTACAATTTTATGAGAATTCATTGGGAAGAAATTGAAAACCATTTTAATAAAAAAGCAAGGACTTACTGGCGGGTTTATTTGCATCTCAATGGCTAGAGCAGTTCATGAATCATTTAACTTAGGTCAATGGAAATAAAATTCAGGGTATCCTGAAAATGTTCTTATAACGATATAATAATCAATTTAAAATAAATAAAAATCAAATGAAAGTAGTTGCAGTAAACGGAAGCCCTAACAAAGAAGGAAACACTTTTCATGCTTTGAGCATGGTAGGTAATGAACTTAAAGCAGTTGGCATAGAGTTCGAGATAATTCATATCGGACATAAATTGATACATGGTTGTATTGGTTGTGGTAAATGCTCTGTGAATAAAGATGAGCAGTGCAGTATTAAAACCGATGATCTTAATCTATGGGTGCAGCAACTAAAAGCTGCTGATGGGATAATTCTGGGCTCTCCTGTTTATTATTCCGGTGTGCCGGGAACAATGAAAAGCTTTTTGGACAGATTGTTTTTTGTTTCCGGATCAAACGGAAACTTGTTGCGACATAAGGTAGGAGCAGCTCTGGTAGCAGTGAGAAGAACAGGAGGTTCAGCTACTTTGGATACCCTGAATCACTATCTGTCTTATTCTGAAATGATTATAGCAACATCAAGCTATTGGAACGTAATTCATGGTGCAAGCGCCGGAGAGGTTAATAAAGATATTGAAGGTAACCAGATTATGAGGGTATTGGGAAAGAATATGGCATGGTTGTTAAAGATGATAGAAGCGACTCATGGTAGTGTTGAGCCCCCGGTTAAAGAACCGAAACAATACTTTAACTTTATCAGGTAAAAAGCTAAAAATCTGAGAATCAGGATTTAGCCATTTATTTAATTAACTGCAGAATTTAGGTAGATTATTTTTATATTTACTTAAATTCTGCATTATGAAACATTCTGTTTTTATTTTTATTTTTTCAATTGTCTGTTCAGTTATATTACCTGCCCAAAAAATCAGGTACGAATCATCCTTTGAAAATGCTAAAAGCTTAGCATTACAACAGAACAAGCCATTGGCTGTTTTGATAACAATGACTCCACCAGTATCGGTAAATGTTTCTGGTTTCATGAAAGGCTTTAATAATGAAAACGTTATCGAAACATTTAACAATAACTTTATTAATTATAAGGTTGAAAGAGAAGATACCACTGCTTCCGGTAAGATTATAAGAGAGTATAAAATTTATCGTTTCCCTTCATTCATTTTTTTTGATTCAAAGGGAGGATTTCTGTTTACTGATATTGCATTTTTATCGATGCCTCAGGCACTATTAGATATAACTCAAAAAGCCATTGAAGCCTCAAAAGAAAAGCCACTGGCTGAATATGATAGTGCATTTGCCAGCGGAGAAAATAGTAGTGCCTTTCTGAAAGAGTATATTCTTCGAAGGGAAAGAGCTGGAATAACTGACAATGCTGATCTGATTGAAAAGTATGTACTCGGATTAAAAGTATCTGATTTTTACAATTATAAAGAGGTATTATTTATATTAAAAGCCGGTCCCATAGCCGATGGAAATGCATACAAATTGGCAAGCTTAAATAAACAATTGATAGATAGCATCTTTAAAAACGAACCAAGTGCAGATCGCGTTGCTATAAACAATGGAATAATATCGAATACTCTAAATAATGCCATAGCCAATAAAAACTTTAACAGAGCATTGGCCGCAGCAAATTATACCCGTGGAACCTGGACTACAAGTAATGATGGTCAAAAAAATTATACTTTAAATATTCTGCGATATTACAAAGGTATATGCGACACAACCAGGTATTTACAGCAAGCATCAAATTTTTATGAACAGAATTACATGAGGCTTACAGTAGATTCTGTACGAAAAAGAGATTCATTGAACTTTGTCCTGGCTATGAAAAGCGCCAAAGAAGTTTCAAGCACGCAAATAAACGAGACAACAATACGGGGAGTAGTAAGTTTCGCTTATACAAAAGATGGCTTTGCTACGGAATTGAATCACGCTGCATGGGTTTTTTATCAGATGGCTTACAATAAAAACGATTATCTTTTTAAGGCGTTGCTTTGGAGCAGGCGCTCAATTGAACTGGCCCCCAAGCCGCATTTTTATGATACCTATGCCCATTTGTTGTATAGATTGCAGTTTTTCGATCTTGCTGAGAGTATTCAGAAAAAGGCAATCGAATTAGCTAAGGCAGAAAATTCAGATACTAAATTATTCGTGGAAGAATACGAAAAAATTCTAAAGAGAACTTTATAAAGTATTTTTATAAACTATGAAAAATAAAATCCTGCTCCTGACTTTTTTTCTATCTGCCTGGAGTGTCCTTAAGTCCCAGGAAACACCTCTGAATATGGTTCTTATACCTGCCGGAGAATTCACTATGGGGAAAAACACCGCGAATCCTACAGACTGGCAACCAGAACATAATGTACACATTGATGCATTTTATATGGACAAGTTTGAGGTAACAAATAAGCAATACTATGAGTTCTGTACCCAAACTAAATACCCTCTGCCCGAATTCTGGGGAATGGCTCAGTTTAAGTGTGGTTTGGAATTTCCCGATAATCCAGTGGTAGGTGTAAACTTCTCTGGCGCAGTTACATATGCAACATGGGCAGGTAAAAGACTCCCGACGGAAGCAGAGTGGGAATATGCTTCAAGGGGAGGCCTTGCAGGGAATAATTACCCATGGGGAAACCAGGCTGACTCAACTATGGCAAACTTTAGTAAGTATTACAAATCAACACTTAAGGTAGGTTCATTTAAGCCAAACAGCTATGGCTTATTTGACATGGCCGGAAATGTTTGGGAGTGGACATCAGATAACTATTCTGACAACTACTACTCAGTTTCATCTGACCAAAATCCAAAAGGGCCATCCAGAGGCAGATTTAAAGTAATTCGCGGCGGAAGCTGGCATTCAGGAGGAATGTGCATCCAGACATATTATCGCAATGGACTATCCCCCAGCTGGATCGACTTCGCGGTAGGATTCAGGTGTGTAAAGTCTGTCAATCCTTGAAAACCTGAGATAATATTTTTATTTTCGTGCTATAAAATACAATCTCACTATGACAGATAATTCAACACAGAACAGTAATAACATCAAACCGGCTTTACTGGTAATTGATGTTCAGAACAGATATTTGTTGACAATCCCTCCAAGGGAGAAGGAAGTAACTATATTCTTTATAAATCTGCTGATTAAGCTATTCCGTGATAATAGCTTTCCAGTAATTCGGATTTACCATCATAATGATGAAAACGGACCACGACCGAATACAGAAGAATTTGAGTATCCTTCTTCAATACAAATCAAACCTGAAGACACTCAGATTATTAAAACTTATTCAGATAGTTTTAACAAGACTAATCTTGACAAAGTTCTCAAAGGGAAAAATTGCAATACTCTGTTTATATGCGGTTTAAGTTCTGTCGGTTGTGTTCTGGCAACAAAAACCGGAGCACAAAATAATGATTATAAAGCCTTTATTGTTAAAGATGCTATTATGAGTCATAGTTCTGAGTACACAAAAAACGTGGAGACTATGTTTGATGCAGTAAGCTATGACGTTATAAAGCTGATACTTGAAAACAGCCAACACAAATAACAAAAAATATTTAACATTTCTATTCTGCGATGACTCTTACTGACCTAGGACTTACTGATAAATTATCCACTTATATTCAAAACAACAAGCTTTCTGACTCTGCCATCGGAAGGGTGACACAGGAACACAGGGAGAGATATATTGTCTCAACCGGAGAAAATGAATATGATGCTGAAATAACCGGGAATTTAAGATTCTCTGCAAATTCCAGAGCCGATTTTCCTGCTGTAGGGGATTGGGTAGCAATGACTATTTATGATGCCGACCTTGCAATCATTCATAAGGTACTACCAAGAAAATCAGTGCTTGAACGGCAGACTGTTGGAAAGTTTGGGGAGAAACAGATAATATCTTCAAATATTGACGTGGCTTTTATTGTTCAATCTATAAACAACAATTTTAATATCAACCGACTTGAAAGATATCTCACCCTTTGTTATTCGGCTGGTATTGAGCCTATTTTGGTAATAAGTAAGGTCGATTTATCAAATGAAAATGATATAAAGAACGCTTGCATAAGCCTTGAAACAAGAGATAAAAAAGTAAAATACATACTACTAAGCAACCTTACTCTGCATGGGCTTGATAAGATATTTGAGGTTTTGCAAAAAGGTAAAACATATTGTGTAGTAGGATCATCAGGAGTTGGTAAATCAACACTTATTAATAACTTATTGAAAAAGAATGTATTACGAACGGGCCCAATTAGTCAGAGTACTAACAAAGGAAGGCATATCACCGACCACCGGGAACTATTTGTATTGGAAAACGGAGGAATAATAATCGATACTCCGGGTATGAAGGAACTTGGAATGACGGATAGTATCGAAGGGATAAAGACAACATTCCAGCAGATCTTTGAGCTGTCGTTGAAATGCAGATTCCCTGATTGCAAGCATGTTGACGAAAAAGGATGTGCCATAACTGAAGCTCTTGATAACGGGGAAATAGATAGAGATTCTGTTAATAATTTCCTTAAAATTCAAAGCGAACAACAGCGATTCCAATCCACCCTTGTTGAGAAACACAAAAAGGACAAAGCCTTCGGGAAGATGCTGAAAAACTATAAGAAGGATATCCAAAAAAACGACTTCTGAATCTGAGATTTCAATTCATTTCTCAAAAACTGTTTTTGATTAACACATCTTTCCATTATAGCACCTCGGATTGGTTAGAGACAGATTAAATGATTAGATTAACTATAAGTCGATATTTCGCCCCTACAGGGCTTATTATTGAAGTTTGCCTTTCTTTCTACAAATATTTGTGCGGCGCTGCCGCTTAAAAAAAAGCTGCAGACCAGCGAAATATTAATCAAATAAAAAGTTTATAGGTCTTACCTGACAGCAATCATAAGTTTTCTATAAATTTGTGAAATTCTTTAAAAGGGACTGCCATGCCACAGATTATTGATGATATCTCAAGAACGTTCAGCGAATATTTATTAATTCCCGGACTCACAACTAAAGATTGTTACCCCGATAAAGTGAGCTTAAAAACCCCTCTGGTTAAATTTCGGAAAGGTGAGCGCCCTGAAATAGAGCTTAATATTCCATTTGTATCTGCCATAATGCAGTCGGTATCTGATAGCAGGATGGCAATCGCTTTGGCGAAAAATGGCGGGCTGTCTTTTATTTACGGTTCTCAATCTATTGAAAGCCAGGCAGAAATGGTTGAAAAAGTTAAGAAGTTCAAGGCTGGATTTGTTATCAGTAATGCAAATCTGACTCCTGAACATTCCCTGAAAGATGTTTTAGACCTTAAAGCGAAAACAAGCTTTTCAACATTCGGGATTACCGATGACGGATCATCAAACGGTAAGTTATTAGGAATTGTTACAGGGAGAGATTATCGTCTTAACAAGGATAGTCTCGATAAAAAGGTTAAAGATTTTATGACGCCTTTTTCAGAATTGATCGTTGGTAAATATGGGATTTCCCTGAATGAAGCAAACGATATAATCTGGGATAACAAACTTAATGCTTTACCAATTATTGATGAGGACCAGCGACTCAAATATTTTGTCTTCAGAAAAGATTACGATAATCATATTGAAAACCCGGATGAGCTTTCCGATTCTCATAAAAGATTGGTTGTTGGCGCCGGAATTAACACAAGGGATTACAGGGAAAGGGTCCCTATGCTGATTAATGCAGGTGCAGATGTTCTTTGCATTGATTCTTCCGATGGATTCTCCGAATGGCAAAAAGAGACTATTGAATTTATACGTGAAAACTATGGCGACAAAGTAAAAATAGGCGCCGGCAATGTGGTTGATAAAGAAGGGTTTTTATATCTCACGGAAGCAGGGGCTGATTTTGTAAAAGTTGGTATTGGCGGAGGATCAATTTGTATAACACGTGAGCAAAAAGGTATCGGCAGGGGACAGGCTACAGCTTTGATTGAAGTCGCCAAAGCGCGCGACGAATATTTTACTAAAACCGGTATTTATGTTCCGATTTGTTCTGATGGTGGAATAGTTCAGGATTATCATATGGTTCTGGCGCTTGCAATGGGATCTGATTTCATTATGATGGGCAGATATTTTGCACGTTTTGATGAAAGCCCGACTAAAAAACTAATGGTCGGAGGCAACTATGTGAAAGAATATTGGGGGGAAGGATCGAACAGAGCGCGAAACTGGCAGAGGTACGATATGGGAAACAGCAATAGTCTTACATTTGAAGAAGGTGTAGATAGTTATGTTCCCTATGCTGGAAAACTAAAAGATAACCTGAAAATAACTTTGGGAAAAGTCAAGTCAACAATGTGCAGTTGTGGAGCCATTACAATTCCCGAATTAAAAACCAAAGCCAAAATTACTCTGGTATCGTCAACAAGCATTATTGAAGGTGGTGCTCATGATATTATTCAGAAGGAAACCAACAGTTAGAATTTACTTTTAAAACAATATGAACCGGTCACTGAAGTGGAGAGTATTGCATAATGAAAATAGATAAAAATAAGATTCTTTTAAGGAGAGCTTCCCTCAGTGATATTGAGACTCTTATTAAGTATAGAATTGTATTTCTGAGCGAGACATATGGCACAAGATCGTATGAAATGGAAGCTGCTTTAGAGCAGTCTCTTAGGGAATACTTTACTGCTTCATTAAAAAGCGATTCATTCGTCTCCTGGATTGCCGAATACGAAAGCAAACCTGTTGGATTCAGTGGTCTGGTTATAAGAGAACAACCCGGGAATTTTGAAGTGCCTTGTGGCAAAACAGGTTACATCCTAAACATGTTTACTATAAATGAGTTTAGAAAAAATGGTATTTGCTCATTACTTCTTCAAAAACTTATTGAAGAAGCAAAACAAAAAGGAATAGAGAAGCTGGAACTTCATGCTACAAGCGAGGGGGAGCCTGTTTACACTCAACTTGGATTCATCGAACCACACGACAAAGCTCTCGAAATTGTTATTAAGTGAAGGCTATGAACAAAGATATCCTGATTCTTAAGAACATTTCAAGGGAGGGCCCCGGATTAATTGAAGATATTCTCCGGGAACATAAACTGAAATATGAGATCATCGAACCGGAACAGATAACAAATATCATATCTCCCGAAACTCTGGGTGCACTAATTGTTTTGGGAGGTCCAAACAGTGCCAATGATACTGATCTGAACATGAATAACGAACTGGACCTGATCAGGAAAGTGGTTAATGCGAAGATACCGTACCTTGGTATCTGTCTGGGTATGCAAACACTGGTAAAGGCAATGGGAGGGCAGGTAGTTAATTGTGAAACAAAAGAGGTCGGATTTAGGGATCACGATAACAAGTTTTTTAAGATTCAACTATCACCACATGGCAGGAGAGACAATCTATTCATGAACCTTCCTGATTCATTATCTGTGTTTCAGCTACACGGGGAAACAGTTAAACTGACTCATGGAATGACCCTTTTAGCTTCTGGAGATATTTGTAAGAACCAGATTGTAAGGATTGGGACAAATGCCTACGGAATACAATGTCATTTTGAGTTAAACAAGGAAATGCTGGAGCTTTGGATACAGCATGATGCGGATCTTCAACAACTTGATAGAAATAAAATTATATCAGATTATAAGGCTCTCCATGTTAATTATGAGAAAACGGGAAGACACTTAATTAATAATTTTCTTGAAATTGCAGGATTAATTGATTGACTTTAATTATTAGTATAAACTTTAAGCCCCTCCTATGAAACACGAATGGAAAAAGGCAGAAAAGGAATATTATCTTCCAAAACAAAAACCGCAGCTCATTAAAATTCCACCGTTTAGATTCTTTTCGATAAGAGGACAAGGCGATCCCAATGAAAAGCTATTTGCTGAAAACATCGGAGTTCTATATTCATTGGCATATGCAGTTAAAATGTCACCAAAGAACGGATTCGCCCCCAAAGACTATTTTGATTATACTGTTTACCCACTTGAAGGCATCTGGGACCTGACTGAAGAAGCAAAGAAAATGAAAAGTGATAAGCTTGATAAAAGCTCACTGGTTTATAATCTGATGATCAGGCAACCTGATTTCGTTACTTCAGATTATGCCCTGGAAACCATTGAAAGAACAAAAAGGAAAAAGCCCAATCCTCTTCTTGAAAGTGTAAAACTTGAGGTAATTGAAGATAGCTATTGCGTTCAGATGATGCATATCGGAAGTTATGATGATGAACCTGCCAGTTTTGCCATAATGGAAGAATTTTGTAAGCTGAATAATCTGACCAGGATATCCAAACAACATCGTGAGATCTATCTTTCAGATTTCAGAAAGGTCAGCTCCGACAGTCTTAAGACTGTATTAAGATTTAGGGTAAACATTTAGGATTATAATCAGATATAAATTAATATGAGACGCAAAAACATTCTATTTACCTCACTGCTGTTTTGCAGTTTTGCACTATTTGCGCAGGTAAAAACAGAGAAATGGGAAATCTTTGAGCTTACACTGAACGGTCCTGCAGATGGAAATCCATTTACGGAGGTAAAAGTAACCGGTAAGTTTTTCAGAAATAGTGATACAATTTCTGTTCAGGGTTTTTATGATGGTAATGGCATATACAAGATCAGATTTATGCCTCAAAAAGAAGGGGAGTGGTTTTACCAGACAACAAGTAACATCAAAAAACTTGATAAGAAAAAGGGAAGTTTTGTCTGCATTCCTGCTCAGAATGAAAATCATGGACCAGTTGTTGTAAAAGATACATTCTATTTTGCCTATGCCGACGGAACACCCCACAGCTCGTTTGGAACAACCTGCTATGGCTGGGTGCATCAGGGCGACAGCCTCGCCAACGAGACGTTAAAAACATTATCGAAAGGATATTTCAATAAAATGCGAATGTGCATTTTCCCGAAAAGTTACGATTGGAACCATAACGATCCTCTATATTATCCTTTTGAAGGTACTCCCCCTAAGAACTGGAATTTCAGCCGGTTAAATCCGGTGTTTTTCAGAAACATCGAGAAAAGAATAAAGCAACTTGATTCACTTGGGATTCAGGCTGATCTGATTGTTTTTCATCCTTACGACAGGTGGGGTTTCAGTACATTAGACAGAACTACAGAGGATCTGTACATTAATTAAGTCATTGCACGATTTGCATCCTACAAAAATGTTTGGTGGAGCATGGCTAATGAGTACGATTTCATGAGAGAAAAGAAACTCAGTGACTGGGATTATTACATTGAAAAATTTGCTAAAAATGATAAATACCATCATATGATCGGTATTCATAACGGCGGCACATTTTACGATCATACAAATCCTTACATAACACATGCAAGTATTCAAAGCGAAGATACTTACAAGGCAAAAGAGTATCGGGCAAAGTATAAGAAACCAATAGTTTTTGATGAATGCCGGTATGAAGGGAATATCCCCTGGTCGTGGGGTAATCTTACTGCCAAAACGATGACCGAGAAATTCTGGAGAGGATTCCTGAATGGCGGGTTTGTTGGTCATGGGGAGACTTATGTTACTGAAAATCCGGTGAAAGATCCGGGAGTCTCATCCGAAATCCTTTGGTGGTCGAAGGGTGGTAGCCTGAAAGGAGAAAGTCCCGAAAGAATTAAGTTTCTGCGTACTATCATCGAATCTGCGCCTCCCCGTCTAAGACCATTGCCTTTGATTGCTTCATGGATGCCTTTTTCTGCGATCGGCATAGAAAAGGAGTATTATCTGGTATATTATAATGATGCTCAGCCAGGAAGCACAATACTTACTCTCCCTAAAGACTCAAAATATTCGGTTGAGGTGATTGATACCTGGAACATGACTATAACACCTTTGCAGAAGAAGTTTTCAGGTTATAGCTTAATAGAATTGCCTGCAAAACCTTATATAGCGCTAAGAATTACAAAACAGAAGTAGATTAACAGGTAGCCATAAAAAGGCATAATAATGGTTGCCTAACCTGCAAAGCAAAAGGTTCTCTGAAACAAGGAATACTCAATAATTGTTTCAGGCATTAAATCTTTTTAGAATTAGCATCATAATATATTGTGAAAATCATTTTGTTAGCTTATTGTTTGTTAATTTAGTAGAAAATTTTAGTAGTCAATAAGTACTCATCAGAATGATTAACAGTGATGGCCAATTAGCTGAGGATCTGAGAGATTTGAAGCAGAAGTACGACTTGCTGGAAAATGAATATGCAGATTCAACCGCCCTGTTTAAGAAAAGTGAAAAAGAGCTGCACCTGAGGTTAATGTTTCTTGAAGGATTAGCAAATTCTGTTATTGATGGATTTATTGTGGTTAATCCGGATGGTCAGAAAATATTTCAAAACCAACGAACCATTGATTTGTGGAAAATACCCAAAGAGGTAGTTAATGATCCCAGCGATCTTGAACAAGTAAAACATGTAATGCATTCGACTGTAAATCCGGAACGATTTGTTGCCGAAATAAATTATCTCAGGGAACACCCGAATGAAAAAAGCCGCGACGAGGTTGAACTTGTAGACGGAACTCTATTAGATCGGTACTCTTCTCCTGTTATCGGTCCCGACGGAATAAACTATGGCAGAATCTGGACTTTTCATGATGTCACGGAACGAAAAAAGGTTGAAAAACAATTGATTCGTTTGAATGCTGATAAAGATCGTTTTATTTCTATTCTTTCTCACGACTTAAGGAGTCCGTTTTTCAGTCTCCTGGGTTATTCTGAATTATTAAAAGAAGAATTGGCGGATCACCCAAATGAAGAAACGAGAAAGACCATTAATACTATTTGTACTATTACTCAAAAGACCTATGAGTTACTCCAGGATACTCTTTTGTGGGCAAATGTTATGTCGAAGAATCTCACTTATAGTCCTACCCTGGCAGATACATCTGAAATAATTTCTGAGGTGGTAAACATACTTGAGCCAAGTGCAAATGCAAAGAGTATTGTTTTGGAACATATAACTGGCAATGAATCGGTTGTATATGCCGATATTTACATGCTTAAAGCTATATTGCGGAATCTGGTTTCAAACGCAATTAAGTTTACAAAAAAAGGTGGCAGAATTCAAATATCTGCAGTTCACAATCTTGATGTTACAGTAATAAAAGTTGCTGATAATGGTGTTGGGATGAAACAGGAAACCATGGAGAAACTCTTTAATATTACCTCTCTTCAGTCATCAAAAGGAACTGATAATGAGATAGGTACCGGATTAGGTTTATTGCTGTGTAAAGAATTTATTGACAAACATAATGGTAAAATTTGGGTTAACAGCAATGAAGGCAAAGGGACGGAAATTAGTTTTTCACTTCCTGATAAGAAATAAGAATCAATAATATGATTACTAAAACCAAAAACAGATGCTCTTCTCCCGCGGATGGCAAGGCTTCTACATAGGTATATCCACTAGAAGGTAAAGTACAAATCAATACAGGGCATGACACGATTTCGCCTGATTGCGTATCAATATAATGTAATTCCTTCAGCTCTCGGCATGTCAGTGTCGTAATAAACTAAAGCCCGAATTACTTACCATTGTTTCCAATCAATGTTATCATTATTACCCCATTTGCCCCTCTCGCACCATAAATGGTTGCTTCTGCACCTTTAAGAATCTCTACCGACTTTACCATATTGGGATTGATATTGTCGATCGTTTCGACTATTATACCGTCAACAATAAAGAGTGGATCCGTATTAACATTTGAACCTGCCCCGCGGATAATTATCTTATTGCCGATCACTTTAACACTCGGATCTCTCTGGAGTATTTGATATATGGATGAATAAGTGGCTTTTTTATTATTCTGGCCGTCTATTTTGCTAACACTGGTTGTGGCCTCTTTTTTTTCAACATAACCATAGCCGACACTTATTTTATTACTTTCAGTTTTTACCTGTTCTTCTGGCGGATGAAGTAATGTTCCGCTTTCGAGTTTGAAATTGACAACTTTCCTTCCTTTAATTTCCGCATCCTGTTGTCCGTTCGATGGTTTGTATACGGAAATTGTTGTTGCATCTGTTTTCACTCTGACCTTATACATACCTCTTTCATCAGTAACAACTTGAGTATTCCGGGTGTCAACCAAAACAATAGCACCTGATACTGGCTTGTCGTTCAAATCCAGGACCTGTCCGGTAATATAATATCTCTTCCCCTGCTTTTGAGCAAAAAGGTTGCAAGATATCGGCACCAACAGGATCATCAAAAAAACAATTCCTCTTTTCATAGCTTGGTATAATTATTTTGCATTATAATCATTTTTTTTAAAACACCTGATACGGAGTAAGAATATTTTACTAATGTGTTTTACAAAAGTCTTTTTTAGATTTGATTTTTTCGCCCGATAAAGTAGATGGTTCGGAAATTCTATTGAGAGTTTACTGTACGCATAATAGGCTGCAGGCCGATGCATCCGCCAGTTGGCGAAGCAGCGTTTTTTGCTCTCCGCTAAGCAAATGTACCGTGACCAGTAAACTCCGTCTTCATTACCGGGACTTTAAATGCGGCAATAAAAACCTAATGCGATCTCCACTAATACTAAGATCAATATTTTTACCTTGTATCGGAAAATGGCTGATTTCGGAGGTGGTTATTTCAGTTTTTTTGTCTATCATTGTACAAGGGGGTTGCTTGTTGTAAGTACCTAAAATATAACTAATTAGGTTGTAAATAAAGAACAAATATCCTCTTTTTTAAATTTGGTCATAACATTTAACTCCAAAACAACTATGAGAAAATCAAAATTATTCCTGCTATTACTCCTCCAGGTAGTATTTTTATTGTCCGGTTGTACCGAGGCTCCCAGGTCTGATAAGGGCCAGACAGACGAAAACTGGCTTAAGGTTTCCGGGGACCAAATAGTCAAACAAAACGGAGATACTGTTTATTTGCGTGGGTTCGGACTCGGCGGAATGCTTCATATGGAGAATTTTATTGATGGCTACACTGCCAATGAACAAGCAATGCGTGATGGGCTTCTGAATGTATTGGGTGAAAAGAAATACAATCTGTACTTCGACACCTTTTATAAAAGTTATTTTACGGAACCCGATGCAGAGTATATTCATAGCCTTGGACTGAACCTGATCCGTATACCAATCAATTACCATCTTTTTGAAGATGATATGAATCCGGGCGTCATAAAGGAGGCTGCGTTTGCCTATCTTGATACAGTAATAGCATTATGTGCAAGGAATAAAATATATACTATCATCGATCTTCATGCCTTGCCAGGATCCCAAAACCAGCATTGGCACAGTGACAATCCTACAGCCACAGCAATGTTTTGGCAACATAAAGATTTTCAGGACAGGACTTTACACTTGTGGGAGTTTATTGCAAACCGTTATAAAAACCAGCCATGGGTAGCCGGTTATGACCTGATTAACGAACCTGCTGATCCTACCGGCGAAAAACTGTTCCCTTATTACAAACTTCTACGGGAAGCCATAACTAAGATCGACTCTAAACATATTCTGTTCCTTGAGGGTGATAAGTATGCAGTTGATTTTAGGAAGTTTACTGAAGTCTGGGATAATGTTGTTTATACTAATCATGATTATGCCACCCCAGGTTTTATATATGGTGGAGATTATCCAGGGTATACCAATACCCGATATTTCGACAAGGATACCCTTGAAAAGGATTTCATTAAAAAGAGCGAATATATGTTTTCACACAAGGTTCCTCTTTGGGTAGGTGAATTCGGACCTGTTTATACCGGTAATCCGGAAAAAGATCAAATGAGGTACCAGGTCCTTAAAGACCAACTGGCCTATTACAACAAATACAAAGTAAGCTGGTGCATCTGGTTATATAAAGATATGGGATTACAAGCTATTATGCACCAGAACGACAATACCCCTTACATGAAACTGGTTTCAGCTTTCCTCTTAAGAAAAGATTCATTGGGAGCAGATAGATGGGGATCAACAGACAAAGAAATAAGGCAGGTGATGAAACCATTGGAAGATTTGTTTGCAAAAGAATTCCCGGAATATAATCCCTATCCTAATGGTGCCAACAATCATATTGCTCTGATGGTAAGGCATATA
This sequence comes from uncultured Bacteroidales bacterium, assembly GCA_963809855.1. Lineage (GTDB taxonomy): Bacteria > Bacteroidota > Bacteroidia > Bacteroidales > VadinHA17 > LD21. The sequence goes on from CAWELF010000001.1 coordinate 799,790, forward strand.
CTTATAGCAGAAGCTCTTCTTCCCGAATATTGTAATCTCTTTAAAAATTTGACAGATGATCAGGTTATCGCACTTGCCAAATCGTTTAGTTTCGAGAACTATGTGCATCGGACCAGACTGGAAGATATAATGACCGGAAAGGAAAAATAATAGTGATTTTGCCCCCTCTTTAAGTTCCCTTTAGGGGATTTACGGGCTGAAAGGGGTTTCTTGAAATACCTTTTTTTACTCTTTTAAGATTAGTCCTATATAGCAATGAAAACAAGAATTGTAATTTTTGCCCTGATATTTTGCCAGGTATTTAGTTCCTGTGTGACTAAAAAGGAAAGCTTATCACATTCTGCCAAACCAGGTGAGGCAACTCACGACTACTTAACAATTGATGAAGCTGTGGCTGCTTTGAAAGTTCCTGAGTCAGCAGCGCCGCTTGCAGCAGATTCCGGAGTTATAACAAAATTACCTCGTTCCTTTAGTCCACCATACAGATCCCTTAAGCCGATTAAGCTTTTTGATAATGTCTATTTTGTTGGAACTAATACAGTTGGGGCGTTTATAATTGATTCTGGTGATGGGTTAGTTATGCTCGATACAGGTGTTGGGGATACCGACGTGGCAATGATGGTTACAGATATGCAAAAGCTGGGTCTCGATCCATCACGGATTAAACTGATACTGATTTCACATGAGCACTTCGACCACTACGGCGGAGTGAGCTATCTTAAAAAGAATGTATGTCCTAATGCCAAAGTTGCAATGAGTCTGGTAGGATGGAATATGCTACAGACTGTTAAGTCGGAATGGGCATATATTGGATCAAGACCTCAATCGGTTGACATCTATCTTGTTGACGGAATGAAGATTAAAATTGGAACCGAGATATTTCAAATCGTTGCAACACCTGGTCATAGTCCGGGATGCCTCTCCTTCATCTTCCCGGTAACAGATAACGGAGAACCTCATGTTGTAGGGGTTATGGGTGGTTCGGCAGTGTGGCCGACTCAGACAGAAACAATGTTATACAAATCTTCAATTGAATATTTTAAGGCAGTCGCCAGGGCTGCAAAGTGCGACGTTGGACTGATGATTCATTCGCAGGAATCAGATTTCGCCCAACTTAGAATAAGGAAAGCCGGCGAACCAAATCCATTAGTGATAGGCGAAGAAGACTTTGATAAAGTATACCTGAAAAAATTCAGGGACAGGTACCAAAATATGATTGAATCAGGAAATCTTAAACCATACCTTCCTTTATAAACACCAGATATTAACCTGATACCAATTAGTTTTTCAGTATCAGTACAAAATCATTCGGTATTTGTAATTTTTTTGAGCTTTACGTATCTTAGTTTACAGCAATCATAGAAATCAAATGATTATTTTATGGAAAAATCATCGACAAAATCAGGAGTTGCACTAATCATAATTTTCTTTCTCTTGCCATTGTTGGTAGGGGTAGCTTTAAGCTTCATAAATTTCAGAAAAGCAGTTGTTTCAAAGAAATGGCCGACTACGATCGGAACAGTTGTATCCTCTGATGTTAAGAGACCATCAGGGAAAAACACCAAATATGAGGCTGTTGTAAAATATTCGTATAGAGTTGATACTACTGAATTTCTTTCCGATAATTTGAAAATGCTGGCAGCCAGGGGAACATCCGAATGGGCAAAAGAGAAAGTAAGTAAGTTCCCGGTAAGTTCTGAGTTGAGGGTTTTTTATAATCCAAAAAAGCCTAAAGATTCTGTTATTGAACCCGGACTTCAAAAAGACAATTTCATTTATCTTTTCGGATCAGCTTTTTTTAGTGCACTTGTTATATTCGCCCTCACTAAAATGACAAGAACCAGCAGTAAGGAACAAATAACTTAGATGAGTCAGCTTATATCTTATTCTCAGGTTATTTAACTTTACTTGTCAGGTGCCAAAAACCGCAAATTGTGCACTTATATGGGTGTATTTCTTTTCCGCTGCGGTTTTCTCTTATATAATTGATAATATCCTGAGCTTCTTCCAGAGAATTGTAAGTTGTCTTTTTACAAACAGGTTCTATCGGATCAATCAATTTTATTTTTGAATATTTATATCCCATATTACACTTTTACCTTCGGCTATTTCAATTTTTATAAATAAATCCTGCTATTATGCCCGGAACCATTGGGCTTCAAAGTTAATAAAACCGATCCGAAATATCATTCATTATAGCCTTGAGTGACAATTTGGAGTTCCATTTATGCTATAAAACATAGTTCTGATCTTATCTCTTAAATATTTTCACCGAATTGGTATTTAACTCCTGTTTTTATCCGGCTTTATTGTATTTTCACTCATTCTATTTTAACTTTGTTTATAACCAAATTCAAAAATCATGTCAGTAAATCCCGAATCTTTCAAAAAAGAAGGAATTTCGCGTCGTAAATTTCTGGAAAAATCCATGATTCTTGGTGCAGCAACAACAGTTGGAATGATGTACCCCTGGAGCAGTTTTGCCTCATTGCCTGAAGGTTTTCCTGTTGCAGATACCATATACGGAAAGGTGAGGGGTATGGATGTTGGAGGCATTATTACTTTCCGCGGCATACGATATGGTGCTGATACTTCAGGAGTTAACAGGTTTATGCCTCCGGTAAAACCAAAGAAATGGAATGATATATATGATGCTTTTGCTTATGGTCCGGCTGCTCCGCAGATGCCAACCAGTCCAACTGACGGTTATGTTCAGGCAGTAAACTGGGATGTTCATGTAAAAACCGGGATAAGTGAAGATTGTCTGGTTCTGAATGTGTGGACACCGGCTTTAAATGACGGAGGTAAACGCCCGGTATTTTTCTATATACACGGAGGCGGCTTCAACAACGGGTCCGGTGGGCTTACATTCGATGGTGACCCTCTAGCACGGCTGGGAAATGCAGTTGTTGTGACTGTGAACCATCGTCTTGGACCAATGGGCTTTCTGGATCTGGGCCAGGTGGGAGGTTCTCCAAAATTCGCTTCAGCCGGAGCTGTTGGAATGCTCGATCTGGTGGCAGCTCTTGAATGGGTACGTGATAATATAACGAATTTTGGTGGCGATCCGGGTAACGTTATGATATTCGGTCAGTCTGGCGGAGGTTCTAAAGTTTCAATCCTGATGGTAATGCCTTTAGCTAAGGGATTGTTTCACAAAGCTGCGGTACAGAGCGGTTCCACTCTTACACTTGGCTCGCGGGAACGTGGCGCTGCTCAGGTATCACAATTATTGACTGAACTGGGTGTAAGTAAAACAAAACTTGAAGATCTTCAGAAGGTTCCATGGACCACTATTATTGAGGCTCAGGCCAACAAAGGATTTTCTCCTGTGGTTGATGGAACAATCATTCCTAAGAATCCATTTGATCCTGCTGCGCCTGAGATATCTGCCGATGTTCCAATGATTGTCGGCTATACACGGGAAGATTCCGGATTAAGAACACTTACGGCTTTTCAACTTACTGAAGAGGAGTTGAAAAAATGGGCACAGGATACCTATAATACTAATGCAGCTATGATCCTTTCATCATACAAAAAAGTCTATCCAAATGCCACCCCGTTTCAGATTCAGTCGCGGATAAGAACCGACTCAGGAACACGCAAACGCGCAACAACGATGGTTGAGAGGAAATCGGCACAGAACAGAGGTGCTGCTTACCTTTATGAAGTCGATTGGTCGTCTACTGCTTTCGAAGGACGCTTCGGCGCCACTCATGGCACAGATCTGGGATTAGTGTTCGGAAATCCCCGCGATCCGATCGTCGGCAATACTCCGGAAGCCCGTAAGATGGCTGAAATTGTAGGGTCTGCGTTTGTTGCATTCGCCAGAAGTGGTAGCCCGAACTGCGATAAGATTCCAAACTGGCCACCTTATAGTACTGATACAAGATCCACCATAATCTTCGACACAGAATGCAGAGTTGATAACGACTTAACAAGGGAGTTGAGATTAATCTGGGAAAAAATCCAGTAGCAAATAAGGATTTACTAAAATTTACTTAAAATGATGAAACTAAAATGGTTCAGGAGAACAGGACTAATATATACTCCTAAAAACGTTTTTGGTTGGATTATCTTTCTATGTTATATTGGTTATTCAGTATATAAATTCATTGATATAGACAGCAGGTCGCATTCTGTAAGCGATACCCTGATGAACTTTGTCTTTAATCTTATTATTATTTGGGCTGTATACACCTTAGTTGCTTTTTTAACAAGTTCCCGACCTTTGAAAGACGAATAGTGTTTTTAATTTAACATGAATCTTTCTGTACTATGTTTCATACAATGATTAACCTGGCATACATTGTGCCCAATATCTATGTTTTTATAAGGATATGGCATCTCTTCATAAATAAAGGGTACCGGAAGTATTACTCAATTATTTATGTTCTTATAGCATTAGTCTATCCAATAAGCAATTTGTTTTCTGATGGAAATTCCGGACTTCCGGGAGCAGTTTTGATCACTATCGGAGAATATATCCTGCCATTTTATCTCTATCTCTTCCTATCTGTACTGGTGTTTGACATATTTCTATTAATAAATAAGCTCTTCAAAATTGTAAAAGTTGAAAGATTGAAGAGTACTGTATTTAAAAAGACCGGTTTGACTGCGATTTTGGTCCTGTCGATGACTGTGGTTGTTGCAGGAATTATCAACTTTAATACAATCAGGCTATCTGAATATAAGATAGAAATTCCTGCTAAATCTTCTAAAATCAGCCATTTGAAAGTAGCATTTGTTGCCGATTTTCATCTAAAAGGAAAAACTAGGGTTAGTTTTGTGAAGAGCTTTGTAGATCGAATAGCGATCCTTAAACCTGATATAATGATTTTTGGAGGCGATATTATTGAAGGAGACAGGCAAAGTGAGAAATTGATTGTTTTTGAGGATCTTCTGAAGGAGATTAAAACGAAATACGGTGTCTTTGGGGTGCTTGGCAACCATGAGCATTATTCAGGACAGGACAGGGGCGGTTTTTTCGACAAAGCAGGAATTAAGATACTCAGCGATACGATTGAGGTTATAGATGGCTCATTTAACCTCGGCGGGAGGAATGACAGTCATTTTAGTTCAAGGAAGACTATTGAAAGTCTGATGAAAGCTGTAACTGATTCATTGCCAACTATTATGGTCGATCATCGTCCCACGGAACTCGAAGTGGTGAGCAAAACAGCAGTTGACGTTCAACTATCAGGTCATACTCATAATGGACAACTTTTCCCGATAAATCTGATTACAAGAGCTGTATATCCATTAAGCTGGGGCTATATGAAAATCAGGAACACGCACTTCTTTGTCACCAGCGGGATACAACTTTGGGGACCTCCTGTGCGTACAACCGGAAAATCAGAAATTATGGTTATCGATATCACCTTTACGAAATGAAAAGTCAGTTAAAGCTTTGCCTGATTTTAGTGGAAAGGTTAAGGCAAAGGTTAACATAAGATTGGTTGATGTTTATTCTTCTATTAATTTCTCAAGAATTAATATTGAGTCTGAAATACATTTTTCGCATGTTGTTCCAAACAGATTATTCTTTTTTGCAAATTGTTGCCCCTCTTCAGTCTTTAAATCACAGTTTAACAATAATTTACAAATTGTATATTCGTTCATTTCTTTAAACTCAGCTGCGAATTTTTGAATCATTGAGTAGGTCACCTCTTTTTTGCTATTGTTATCCGGGTACTTGTTCCCGTTATAAACACTGAGTACCATATACGATCCGGTAACAGCGCCACACGTCTCCTGAAGACGACCCATCCCGGCACCGAATCCACTTGAAATATTAAGAGCCATGTTCTGATCTAAATTTAACTCATCTGAAAATGCTGTCAAAACTACCTGAGAGCAGTTCAGTCCTGATCTGAATCTTGTTATTGCTTTTTCTGTTCTTTGTTCCATTTTTTTATTCATTTTACAACTTAAATTCTCAAGTTTTATTCAGTTTCCCGGAGTCTTCCCCCTTCTTCTCCTCGATCTCCTTGTTCTTTTTCCAAAATGTAAGATACTTTTTGATTTTTATAATGATGCTTTTACCCAGCAACAAAATACTGAGATAAAATGTAATTTCACCGGCAATGATCAGTACAGCTAAAAATCCTGCTGTTTTTTTCCCGGAAAGATGGAGAAACGGGATAACCAGAATTAATCCCCAGAGAACGCCTGAGAGAATTAATATTGAATACCCGGTTATTCGTTGCCATCTTTTCATATAAACTTCTTAAATACGTAAAGATAAAAAGTTTTTATAGTCTCAGTTCTTGCAAACTATTAACCTATTCAAACAGGATTTTCCGGATATTGTTTTGAAAGTATTTACATCTCAGACTCTTTTAGTCAACTGCCTGCATCTGCTGGATATTTACTAACTTTGAAATTATATCCAACACATTGTGGCCTTTGCTTTTGGTCGTAGTATCCATTTAGATTGAGGTTTTGTTGCATAAATAAAATTGGTACGAGTTTTGCGATAGTCACAATGTTGAAGCGTTATTTAATAAATATCTGAGATGAAAAAATTTATGATTACTCTGATTCTGCTGGCTTTGTTTGTCACAAGTTCCAATCTGCTGGCCCAAAATCAATCAAAAGAATCCCTGGGACTGCCGGGTGACAATCTTAATCTTTATGCAGTAATGAAACTGTTTCAGGAATCGGAAACCCTTGAGGGATTTGAAAAAAACCTGAATGACCCTAATTCTCATATCAACAATTTGGATCTGAATGGTGATAACCTTGTTGATTATATAAGGGTGATAGATAACATTGATGGGGATGTCCATACAATTGTATTACAGGTAGCGATAAATGAAAGAGAAAACCAGGACGTAGCGGTATTTACAGTACAACGCGATCGTGACGGACGGGTTCAGATACAACTGACAGGGGATGAATCATTATATGGACCAAACTATATTATCGAACCTAATTATGCTGATGCAGGCCAGACACCTAATCCGGGATACATGGGTAACAGTCAGAATATAACAATAGTAAGAACCTCTCCTGAGATTATTGCAACATGGCCGGTTATCAGATTTATTTATATGCCAAGCTATGTAGGCTGGCACTCAGCATGGCGTTATAATTACTATCCATCGTATTGGCACCCCTGGAGTCCTTATTATTGGGATTACTACTACGGATATCAATATAACTGGTATAATGATTATTATGAGCATTATCGCAGAGTAGATTATCATAGATATTCTGGCTGGAATGATCATTATTACAGGACCAGACGCTCAGAGTCTACAAATGTGAGCATCAGGATAAGAGAAGGTAGTTTTAAGTCTACCTATTCACATCCCGATCAACGAAAAGATGGTGAGGAATTGTACAGAAAATCTCATACAGAACAGAATGCCGGTAGGCCGAATCAATCTTCGGGCAATAACCAGGGCAGACGACCTGATGCAAACTCATCAACAAACAGACAGTCAACAGGTACTGGAACAAACATCAGGCCTGCAAACAATGGTACGAACAGGCCGGAGACAAGGACTGCTCCTCAACAAAATACCGGCAATACACAACGGACCCAACCCAATGCAAATCAGTCAGGTAACAGACCGGCACAACAGCAAAACGTTGGTACTACAAGACGTGGACCATCTGGAGAAACTCCTCAGCCAGCTGTAAAATCAGCCGCTCCTGTTGAGTCGCGCCGTCCAACTTCGGTAGAGACAAGCAGACCAGCGGCAAGCCCGACTAGCAGACCAGCAGCAAGTCCCACAAGCAGACCAGCTGCCAGTCCGAGAGAACAGAAATCTTCAGCCCCTGCCGTTAAACCTTCGGGTGATAAGGGCGGAAATAGTGCCAGGACCAAATCACGTGCAACTCCATCTCCATCTAAAAAAGCTGCTGAGACGGAACCGGCAAAACCTGAAAGACGATAATTAATAAATTTAGAATCAAAGGCTTAAGCGAATTCTTATTTCAGTGAGGATTCGCTTTCCTTTAACTACCTTCTCTTCTTCTCTTCGTCCCTCAGTCCCTTCGTCCCCCAGCGTCCTTTTAATATGAACATTACATCCCATCTCATGTTATATAAATAAAGTAGCTTTGTACCTGTCAAATCATATACTGTTATATTAAATGAGTAAAACTGCATTAATTACAGGATCATCTGGTGGGATTGGGTACGAGCTGGCAAGAGTGCATGCAAGGCATGGAGATGATCTGGTTCTGGTAGCTCTTGATAAAAAGAAATTAGATGAACTGGGAAAGGAACTCGCGTCGACGTATAAAGTTAAAGTATATACTATTGAAAAAGACCTGACATTGCCTGGTGCTGTTGAAAGCGTATATTCGGAATTACAGGATAAAGGTATTTTAGTAGATTACCTGATAAATAATGCGGGCATGGGTGATTTCGGCTTTTTTGCCGGAAGTTCATGGTCAAAACAGGAGCGGATGATAAATCTGAATATTGTGGCCCTCACTCATCTTACCAGGTTGATTCTGCCGCATATGGTTTCGATCAGAAGCGGGAAAATAATGAATGTAGCTTCAACGGCTGCATTCCAACCTGGCCCGACCATGGCAGTTTATTTTGCTACAAAGGCATACGTGCTTAGCTTTTCAGAAGCCCTGAGCAACGAAGTCAGGGATAATGGAATAACAGTTACGGCGCTTTGTCCCGGCTCAACAGAGACAGGATTTCATGCAGGTGTGATGGGCGATAGTTCACTGCTAAAAGAGCGTAAAAAATCATCTCCGGTTGATGTTGCTGAGTTCGGTTACCTGTCGATGATGAAAGGCAGGAGGATAGCAATTCATGGGTTTAAAAATGTGCTAATGGCAACTTCAGTCAGATTTTTTCCGAGGGCTCTGGTTGCTGCTGTTACAAGGAAGATTCAGGAAAAGAAGCATTTGAAATTTAATTAAATCAAAGCTATGCAAACAATCTTAGGAGCAAATGGAACAATCGGTTCAATATTGGCAAAAGAATTGCTAAACTACACCGACAGAATAAGATTGGTAAGCCGGCACCCGAATAGAGTTAATTCAACTGACGAGCTATTTTCTGCTGACCTTTCCATCCCCGAAATGGTTGAAAAAGCAGTGGAAGGATCAGAGGTTGTTTATCTTGTTGTCGGGTTTGATTATAAACTGAAGGTATGGGAGGAGAAATGGCCTTCATTAATGCGGGCAACTATTGATGCCTGTGTAAAGCACAACGCGCGTCTTGTGTTTTTTGATAACGTTTATATGTACGATATCAACGCGATTCCTCACATGACTGAAGAATCAGCAATAAATCCGCCAAGTAAAAAGGGTGCTGTACGAAAAATGATTGCTCAGATGCTTATGGATGAAGTTAAATCAGGAAGATTGATGGGGCTTATTGCCCGTTCTGCAGATTTCTACGGACCAGGTAGTGACAAAAGTTTAGTTACTGAAATGGTTTATAAAAATATTAAAAAAGGCAAAGCTGCGAACTGGTTCGTAAATGCCGATAAAAAACACTCCTTTACATTTACTCCCGATGCTGCCAAAGCTACTGCGTTGCTTGGAAATACTAATGATGCATACAACCAGGTGTGGCATCTTCCGACAGATAGAGATACTCTTACAGGTCGCGAACTGATCGATCTTTTTTCATGGGAAATGAAATCGTTAAGTAAGGTATTTGTAATGCCCGTCTGGATGATAAGAATTGTCGGACTCTTCGTTCCAATATTAAAGGAGATGCCTGAAATGATGTATCAGTATGACCGTGATTACTTCTTCGATTCTTCAAAATTTGAGAATAGGTTTAATTTTAAGCCAACTTCCTACCCTGAGGGAGTTAAGAATACCGTAAAGGGGATTCTCTAATTGTCTTGCGGTCTTGTAGTCATGCGGTCTTGCGGTCTTTCAGTCCGCGCTAGCGAAGCATCTTTAGTCTTCATTATCAACACATTACAATAACATCCAAAAACTCTGGTAAAAAAGAGTACCTTTGCCGAAAATCAATCCGTCAGAAATTTTTCCCCGGACTTTTTTCACTTAAACATTTATAAATGCAATTTGAGTCATTAAACATTATTGAACCAATTCTTAAATCTATTAAAGAAGAAGGTTACAAGATACCGACACCAATACAGGAACAGGCCATCCCGATTGTTCTGAAGGGAATAGACCTGATAGGTTGTGCCCAGACAGGAACCGGAAAAACGGCAGCATTTGCCGTACCAATACTTCAGCTTTTAAGCAATAACAAATCGTTCGACAGGAAGAGAAAGATCAGAAGTCTGATTGTAACGCCTACCAGAGAACTGGCAATACAGATTGAAGAGAGTTTTAACGCATACGGCAGATATACTGGCTTAACATGTACCGTTGTTTTTGGAGGAGTTAATCAGAATCCGCAAACAAATATTCTTAGAAATGGCGTTGATATCCTTGTTGCGACACCTGGCAGATTACTGGATCTTATGAATCAGGGGTATATCTCCCTGAAGGATGTGGAAATATTTGTTCTCGATGAAGCCGACAGGATGCTTGATATGGGATTTATACATGACGTAAGAAAGATAATAGCAGCGCTTCCCCTTAAACGTCAGTCGCTCTTTTTCTCAGCAACAATGCCTCCTGAAATAGTAAAACTTGCCGGTTCTATTGTTTATAAACCAGTGAAAGTAGAAGTTACTCCTTCAGCATCAACTGTCGATATTGTTAATCAATTTGTCTACTTTATTGATAAAGGGAACAAAAATGCGTTGCTCATAGACCTGCTGAAAGATGAGAAAATCAAAACCGCACTTGTATTTACCCGAACCAAATTTGGCGCTGATAAAGTTGTAAAGGTTCTTAACAGGAAGAACATCAGCGCAGAGGCAATTCATGGAAACAAGGCGCAAAATGCCCGTCAGCGTGCACTTTCCAGCTTCAAAGCCCAAACAACCCGTGTATTGGTAGCCACCGATATAGCTGCTCGCGGTATTGATGTGGACGACCTTGAGTATGTCATCAACTATGAGATACCGAATATCTCCGAAACTTATGTTCATAGAATCGGACGCACAGGCAGGGCTGGAGCAAACGGTACTGCAATATCTTTCTGTGATGCCGAAGAGAAAGCATATCTGAGGGATATTGAGAAGCTGATAACCAAGAAAATTACTGTGGTTGAGGACCATCCCTTTCCTTTAATTGATAATAACCCCGTTAAAGCGCCTAAGCAGCAACGTGGAAATCATAACCGCCCTAGATCTAACTCCCCTAAAACACTTATTCCCGACAGACGGAATTCGAGGCGATAAGAACTAAAATGTTGTTCTACTTTCTCTGAACATTATCTACGACATTTTGTTGTAGAGAAAAAGAAGGTTATGAAAACAATTTTAGTTATTCTCTATTTAGTGCTGGGCATAATTGCTCTGTTTTTAATCGTTGGGTTATTTGTTAAAAAAGACTATAAAGTCTCCCGTGAAGTGCTTATTAATGAGCCAAAAGAAACAGTTTTTGAGTATGTAAAATTGCTTAAGAACCAGAATAATTTCAGTGTTTGGGCCCAGATAGATCCAAATATGAAAAAAACATTTACAGGTACGGATGGTACTGTTGGATTCGTATCGGCCTGGGAGAGTGATAATAAACATGTCGGCAAAGGTGAACAGAAGATATTGAATATTGACATTGGTGGAAAAATTGATTACGAGATTAGATTTATAAAGCCATTTAAATCAATAAGTTATGCCACTATGTCAACCACTTTTGTGGATGAGAATCAAACCAATGTGAAGTGGGTCTTCACAGGAAAAATGAAATATCCTATGAACCTGATGCTTCTGTTTATGAATATGGAAAAATCGATTGGAAATGATCTTCAGAATGGATTAAATAACCTGAAAACCATTCTGGAAAAGTAGAATTCAATGTTAAATCCATTAACCGCAGAGTAACGCAGAGAAATCGCAGAGGGCCACAGAGTAAATACATATGCAAAATCCTCTGCGGTTCTCAGCGCTTTCTCAGCGCTCTCTGCGGTTAAAATGACTTTCTAAACTCTCCGAAATTATTTATTAAAAAGTCCCTCAACCTGCTGGCGGAGGGACTTAGTTATTAAAAATTATCAGAACTTTTAGAATACCTGTTTTCTGAAATGATTACTATCTATTTCTTTTTCTTCCAGAACTTTTCGATCTCTTCGAGAGTCTTTCCTTTTGTTTCAGGTACAACTTTCCAGATAAATACTGCAGAAATTAATCCCATCAAAGCATATATCCAGTATGCGAATCCATGATTAAATCTGGCCGTAAGAGCTAAGTTATCGTTTAGCATTGGGAAGGTCCAGGAGACAATAAGGTTAGCAAGCCATTGAGCGGCTACAGCTATCGACATTGCGCTTCTCACTGAATTAGGGAATATCTCCGACAGAAGAACCCAGGTTACTGGTCCCCAGCTCATTGCAAATGCTGCAATATAGGTAAGCATAAAGATGAGCGCAGCAATGCCAAGCTTACCATAGAAAAACGCCAGCCCAAGCCCAAGCATACTAATAGCCATTCCGATGCTACCAATAATCATCAGAGGTTTTCTTCCAAACCGGTCGACTGTGAAGATGGCAAGAACTGTAAATGCCAGGTTAACAATACCCACCATAATAGTCTGGATCATAGATGTATCATTCGAATTACCCATGTTCCTGAATATATTGCCTGCATAATAAAGAACAACATTTACACCTACAAACTGCTGAAAAACAGAGAGCATAATTCCTATGAAGATTACCAGAAAACCATATGACAACCATGGAATACTTGTTTCGTGAAGTGTATCCTTTATCTCTTTTAATATCCCGGGAGCTGAACTTTCGCCAGAGATTTTTTTCAGAACTTTCAGCGCCTTGTCTTCTTTACCTTTCATTACCAGGTATCTTGGAGTTTCGGGTACAAACATCAGTAGAATAAGGAATAATCCCGATGGAATAACACCTGAAAAGAACATCCAGCGCCATCCAATAGTTACAAGCCATTCTTCATTACCTTTTCGTGCTATAATAAAGTTTACAAAATAAATCACCAGCATACCGAAGATGATAGCGAACTGGTTCCATGAAACAAGTTTACCACGGATATTTGCAGGAGCTATTTCGGCTATATACATTGGTGAAAGCATTGATGCCAGACCAACACCGATTCCTCCGATTATTCTATATATTACAAATGAGAATACATCGAGAGTACCGAAAAAATTAAGTCCTTCAGGGTTCCATGCTCCAATAGCGGATAAAGAAAATGCAACTGCTGCAATAATAAGTCCATTCCTTCTTCCAATCGATTTTGATATAAAACCTGCGATAGAACCGCCAACAATACATCCTATAAGAGCACTGGAAATTGTAAATCCTTTAATAGAATCGACATATGCTTTTAATGATTCCTGTGTATGTGAGATCTCTGCGCCAAGGTAGCCAACAACCCAGATAGTAAGGGCGACGAGTAGTATTCCACTTACAATAAAACCCTTATTTTTTCCAATAAGCTTTAGTATCTGTGCCGACACTATTAATACAACAAGGTAGAATGCCAGGGCAACCAAAAGCTTATACTGGGCGATCATTTTCACCGCATAATCGAGATTGGCAGGGTCGACAATTTTTGCAATATAAAATTGCACAAGTGATTTCTCAGCGCCATTTACAACAGCTGTGTCGTAACCAAAAAGCAAACCGCCAAGGGTTGCTACCAGGGTAAGTGCCATAATATAGGCAGGATTACCCTTTTCGTGTTTAGGTTTGAGTACCTTTTCAGAAGATGTTCCGGTTAATTCCATGGGATAATATTTAGTTGATTAAATTGGTTTTGTAAATATATACTTTATTTGTCTTCATCACGAATCTGTACTCTCCTGATCTTTCCACTAATTGTTTTGGGTAATTCGGTAACAAATTCAACAATTCTTGGATATTTATATGGAGCAGTTACTTTTTTAACGTGTTCCTGTAATTCCTTAGCCAGCTCATCACTTGCATGGTAACTTTTTGATACAACAACAGTTGCCTTCACAATTTGACCACGGTCAGCATCCGGAACTGCAGTTATAGCACACTCCAGTACAGCAGGATGCTCCATTAAAGCGCTTTCTACCTCAAAAGGACCTATCCGGTATCCTGAACTTTTAATAACATCATCGGCTCTTCCAACAAACCAGTAATATCCATCCTCGTCGCACCAGGCCATGTCGCCTGTTCTGTAGACACCGTCAGACCAGACCTTTTTGGTAAGCTGATCATCACGGTAATAACCATTGAACATTCCTACAGGTTTCCGTTTGTTGGTATGAATAACAATTTCTCCTTCATTCCCCGCTTCACACGTATTCCCGTTTTCGTCGACAATCTCAATCTCATATCCGGGGGATGGTTTTCCCATCGAACCGGGTTTAGGTTCAAGCCATGGATAGGTGGCTACAGCTACTGTACATTCTGTTTGTCCATAACCTTCCATAAGCTTGATTCCTGTCTGATCGTAGAACTGTTTAAATACTTCAGGGTTTAAAGGTTCCCCTGCAACAACACAATACTTCAGATGACTTAAATCGAATTTCGTAAGATCTTCCTTTATGAGAAACCGGTATATCGTAGGAGGGGCGCAAAAAGTAACAACTTTATGTTTTTCAATTACTTCCATCAGATTTTTAGGAACGAATTTATCGTAGTCGTAAGTCATAACGGCGCTTCCCGATAACCACTGCCCGTAAATCTTACCCCACGCCGATTTTGCCCATCCGGTATCAGCAACAGTAAAATGCAGACCATCATCTTCAACTTTCTGCCAGTATTTTGCAGTCAGGATGTGTCCGAGCGGATAAATAAAATCGTGGTTTACCATTTTTGGCATTCCTGTTGTTCCCGAAGTAAAGTAGAGAAGCATAATATCGCTGTTCGATGTTGCCTCATTTAAAACAGGACGAACGAAGTTCTCAGAACTTTTTTCCATTTCCCTGGTAAAATTGAGCCAGCCCTCGCGGTCTTCACCGACCATTACCTTATGCTTTAGGGTAGGCGATTTCGCCTCTGATTCTTCAATGTGTTGAATTACAAGAGGATCGGGAAGCGTGACGATCATTTTGATATCAGCCGCATTGTTACGGTATATAATATCTTTAGTGGAAAGCAAATGTGTTGCAGGAATGGTGATAGCCCCGAGTTTATTCAGACCAAGCGTACAGAACCAGTAATCGTGATGTCTCTTAAGAATAAGCATAACCGGATCCCCCTTTTTGATACCAACGGATCTGAAGAAATTTGCAGCCTTATCGCTGTATAATTTCATCTGCCCGAAAGTAAAGACGGCTTCTTTTCCCTTATCATCGCACCAAACCATTGCAATTTTCCCTGGTGTTTTCTTTGCTATTTCATCAACAACATCGTATGCAAAGTTGAAGTTCTCCGGAATCTTTATTTCAAAGTTTTCTTTAAAGTTCTCGTAACTGGGAAACTCGGTCTGTTTTAAAAATTTATCAAGCATGATTATTTTATATTTCGGATACTTATTATAAAACTATTGCAAGGAATCTTACTTGTTGATTTTTCAGCGCTTTCATTGCATGTTTGCAGCCTGAATCAAAATATATCGAGTCGCCCTGGTTAAGAATAATTTCATGACCGTCGATATTCGACATCATGCTTCCTTCCAGAACATAATTAAATTCCTGTCCGGGATGAGAATTGAACTCCATCAACGAATTCTCAGGTTGAGGATCAATAGTTACAATGAAGGGTTCAGCCTTTTTATGAATGAAATTGTAGGCAAGATTTTCATACTTATACTGCTTTCTTCTTTCAAGTTTCAATCCTTTTCCATTCCGTACAACTCCGTAAACCCGCAGTTTTGGATTATCTCCTCCCAGCATGACGGATAGTTCAATATTGAACATCTCGGAGATTTCAAACATCACACCTACAGGGATATCGGTGTTCCCGCTTTCATAATTCAGATAGACATCCGTTGGAATCCCCAGCTTTACTGCAAGAGATTCAGCTGAAATACCTGAGATCTCACGAATTTCCTTAATTCTTTCGGCAATTTGTTTTATCTGTTCTGTCATAATAATTCAGTTTTTCGGATTCAATATTACAAAAATTCTCATTTTAATCATCCTCGTCTTGATTTACATTATTAAATTTAAAAAAAATAACTTAATTGCATTCAATATAAGGTTTAATTAAATTTGTGAAAATTAAAGAATTGGAGGATTATTATGACAAGTAAGTATTATGCATTCATCACTTTATTTCTGTTAGGATTGTCTGGTTGTAAAGTTGAGAATAACAAAATTGGAAAGGCACTCGACAGTATAACTGCTGATGATATGAAGAGATACATCTCAGTGATTGCTTCCGACGATTTCCAGGGAAGAGCTCCTTCAACGATCGGAGAGGTAAAAACAATAAACTATCTGGCAGAACAGTTCAAAGAGCTCGGACTGAAACCTGCAAACAATGGAAGCTATTTTCAGGAAGTATCGCTGGTGAAACTTACAGCCGATGGTTCAATGAAACTTGATATTTCAGGAGCGAAAAGTCCTGTAAGTCTTAAGTTTTCTGACGATTTTATTGGAGGAACACCTCAGACAAGCGATCTGGTTAAAATTGAGAATTCAGAAATCATATTTGTGGGTTATGGAATAAATGCTCCGGAAAGAAACTGGAACGATTATAAAGGACTTGATGTAAGGGGAAAGACCGTTCTGATGCTGGTAAACGATCCTGGTTATGCCACCTCCGACACTGCACTTTTTGATGGCAGATCCATGACCATATACGGACGCTGGACATACAAATTTGAAGAAGCTGCCCGTCAGGGTGCTACGGCAGCTATCATTATTCATGAAACCGGTGCGGCTGCTTATCCCTGGGCCGTGGTTCAGAATAGCTGGACGGGCTCTCAGTTCTATCTGGTGGGGAATGAACTCTCAAAATCTGCGCTTCAGCTTCAGAGCTGGGTTACAACAGAAGCTGCAAAAAAGTTGTTTGAATCTGCCGGTCTCGATTACGAAAAGCTTACAGCCTCTGCTGCAAAAAGGGGATTTACACCGGTTGACATGAAGCTTAAAGCTTCCATAACCTTTAAAAACAGTGTCGAATACACAAAATCGAATAACGTTGCAGCTTTATGGCCAGGTAAAGATCAGTCTGATGAATATATAATTTACTCTGCGCACTGGGATCATTTTGGAGTAAATCCTTCCTTAAAAGGTGATACAATTTTAAATGGAGCCGTTGATAATGCAACCGGTACTGCTGCGCTTCTGGAAATAGCAAAAGCATTTACCAAACTGCCTGAAAATCAAAACCGTTCGGTATTGTTTTTATCTGTTACCTGCGAAGAGCAGGGATTGCTCGGAAGTAAATTTTACGCCGAAAACCCGCTCTTTCCTTTAAACAAAACAGTTGGCGTGATAAACATGGATGCTCTTAACATTACCGGACGAACAAAGGATATGACAATAGTGGGTTTGGGTAACTCTGCCCTCGATAATTACGCAGTAGCCGTTCTGAAGAAGTACGGGCGATATGCAAATCCTGATCCTTCTCCCGAGAAAGGAAGCTATTTCAGATCCGACCATTTCAGTTTTGCCAAAGTTGGAGTACCTGCTTTATACCTGGCTAAGGGAGTCGATGATGTTGAACATGGAAAAGAGTGGGGTATGGCGGAATCTGAAAAATGGGTAAATGCAAATTATCACAAGGCATCAGATAATTACGAACCCGATATATGGAAGTTTGATGGAATGATTGAAGACATTAAAGTATATTTTGAAGTCGGTTATGATCTAAGCATGGTAAAAGAATTTCCTGAATGGAAGAGTGGTTCACCTTTTAAGGCAATCCGCGATGCTATGATGAAGAAGTAAACTGATCAAAATTATTCAAATACACAGGAATATGAAAAAAACTTATTTTACAATGAAGTTAATGTTGGCGGTAGTCATAATGGCTCTTCTGCCGATTAATAGTTACAGTCAGAAAGCAAGAAGTGAGATAGCCGACAAATATAAATGGGATCTCACTGGTATATTCAAATCCGATGCTGAATGGCGGGCTGCAAAAGATGCAATTGCCTTAAAAATCAATGAGGTTGAAAAATTCAAAGGAACTCTCACCAAATCTGCCGCAAATCTGCTAAGTTGTTTGGAATTTAATTCTGCGCTAAACAAGGAAGCCACAAAATTATTTCTTTATGCAGGAATGAACTCAGATCTCGATACGCGCAATATGAATTACACAGGGATGAAACAGGAGTTGCGACAAATGTTCTCTGAATTTGGGGCAAAAGGCGCATATATTGAACCCGAAATTCTAACTGCCGATTGGAGTGTAATTGATAATTTCATTAAGTCGGAACCAAAGCTTGAACAATACCGGATGAGTCTTGATAACCTTTTCCGTACTAAAAAGCACACACTAAGCGAAAAAGAAGAAAAAATAATGGCCTTGTCAGGAATGATTGAAGGAGTGCCATCGTCAATCTATAATGTATTTTCCAATGCTGAAATGCCGGCACCGGAAGTAACCCTGTCTGATGGAAAGAAAGTCAGGTTAACAGGTACTGCCTATACAAACTACCGTACCTTAGCCAACCGTGACGATCGAAAGAAAGTTTTCGAGGCCTATTTCAATAACCTGGAAAAATTCAAGGCAGTTTATGGAGAAATGATGTATGGAAATATTCAGGGCGATATTTTCCAGTCAAAGGCACGCCATTATGAATCATCGCTCGAATCGGCTCTGTATCCGAACAACATTCCGGTAGGAGTATACCATTCGCTGGTTGACAATGTAAATAAAAACCTTCCGGCATTCCACCGCTATCTCCAGATTAAAAAGAGGATGATGGGAGTTGATACCCTGAAATACCTCGATTTATATGCGCCGGCAGTTAAGGATGTAGACCTGAAGTATAGTTATGAAGAGGCTTCCCGAATTGTTCTTGAAGCATTGAAACCCCTGGGCAAAGATTATGTTGCAACTATAAAAAAAGCAATTGATGAAAGATGGATCGATGTGTTTCCGACAATTAATAAACAATCGGGAGCTTATTCAAATGGTTCAATGTATGATGGCCACCCTTACATGCTTTTCAATTTCAACGGTTCTTATTCGGATGTAAGTACAATGGCTCATGAGCTTGGACATTCGATGCAAAGCTACCTGTCGAATAAGAAACAACCTTACCCGCTCGCTTCCTACCAGATATTTGTAGCCGAAGTTGCTTCAACTTTTAATGAAGTTCTTCTGTTTAATTACATGATTAAGAACGAGACAAACGATGATATAAAACTCTCTCTGCTCATGAACTGGCTTGATGGATTCAAAGGCACCTTGTTCCGTCAGACACAGTTTGCCGATTTCGAGTTGAAAATGCATGAAACAGCGGAAAAGGGATTACCTCTAACAGGTGAAACTTTATCTAAAATGTATCTGGATATTGTTAAGTCGTACTACGGAAGCGATAAAGGGATTTGTAAAATTGATAACTATATTGAGATGGAATGGGCTTTTATCCCGCATTTTTATCGCAATTTTTATGTCTATCAGTACAGCACATCTTTTACTGCATCAATAGCCCTTGCTGAAAAAGTGATGAGTGGTGATGCCAATGCTTTGAACAGATATGTTGAATTTCTCTCAGCCGGTGGTTCGGATTACCCGATAGAATTGCTTAAAAAGGCTGGTGTTGATATGACAACATCAGAGCCATTGGAAAAGACTATTCAATCGATGAACAAGGTTATGGACGAGATTGAAAAGATACTCGATAAAAAGAGTGGTTTGAAAAAGTAGGGAAACTCAGGTACTGGGTGCTGGGTGCTGGGTGCTGGTTCTACATACTACTTACTTCTTACTTCTTACTTCTTACTAAAAAAAACTACCCCGCTGAAACAAACAGACGGGGTAGTATAATTAACTAAGGTTTAATTCTTAAACTTAACCCAGTCTACTTCAACCGGAGAATCTTTAAGTACCACAAACAGGTTATGAACGCCTTTTTGTGTCTTAGATACTTTTGCTTCAATAGCTTTCAGCTCGTCTCCTCTTGGAATTTTTACTTCAGCTACCACAGGGCCATCAATTTTATCAGCATGAATCTGAATGGTGCCACCCGTTGCGGATTTTGCATTTACCTCAACTGAGCTGATTTTTTTGCTGCCGAAATCGACACTGTTATATTGCACCCACGCATTAGGGGCATTAAAAAGAGTTTTCCATCCTTTAAAAGTATTTACAGTATCAAGTAAAGCGACGGAAACACCTTTGTCTCCTATGCTGCTGTATCTGTCAATTTGTATTTCGCTTGTAGCATTTGTTAATCCAACTCCACGCAGGGTTGCAATAACTTTTTTGATAGTTCCGTCAGCATTAAAAGACAAACTATCAACTCTTACAGAACGGTTTTTATCAAATTTGGGAGAATAGTCGCGGTCGTGATAAAAGAGGTACCACTGACCTTTATACTGTACAATTGATTGGTGGTTGGTCCAGCAGCCTGATGTGGATTCGTCCATGATAACTCCTGCAGGTGTATAAGGTCCCATAGGGCTGTCGCTCATTGCATATTCGAGACGTTCGATGGTATTCTGTACATGAGGATAGGTTAGGTAGTATTTGCCATTGCGTTCAAAGGCGAAGGGGCCTTCAATAAGTCCTTTGGTTGGAAGGTTAGCGATCACTTGTGGCTGGCCATCAACTTCAATCAGGTTGTCTTTTAATTTTGCAACACTGATGCGTCCCTGGGCGGTGAAAAGATATGCCTGTCCGGCTTTGTCGAAAAGAACACATGGATCTATACCACCCATACCTGTGACTGGATTGTCCAGAACGGTGTACGGACCTTCAGGCTTGTCGGCTGTTGCAACACCAACTCTACCACCAACGGGAAAATAAAAATAATACTTGCCGTTTTTGAGCACGCAATCCGGTGCCCACATGTCATAGTTGACTTTTGCCAGCCATGGTACCTTGGTTTGGGTGACTATAACACCATAGTCGGTCCAGTCTGTAAGGTTTTCAGAAGAAAAAACATGGTAATCTTCCATACAAAACCAGTCCTTCCGGAGGTTTTTATCAGCAGGAGCAATAATGTCGTGCGAAGGATAAAGATATACCTTCCCATTAAAAACCCTTGCAGTAGGGTCCGCACTAAACTGATCACGAATAATCGGGTTTTGACCAAATGTTATATTGGTCAGAAACACTGCAATACTTAATAGTAGTAATTTGTAATTTTTCATTTCAGAAGTTTTTTTATTTAACAAAGATACAAACTGAAAGCAATTCACAATACATATACCTCACACCTCACACCTCACACCTGTTTCTCATAACCCTGTCAATAATAATCAGAATTTGTCAGAAAAAAGTAACTTTACAATTCAAAAATAAGGAATATGAAAATTATTGCTATCGATAAAGTTGAAAAGAAGAAAGTCCAGATGGATGGCGCAGCTGGTGCCTGGAAACAATTGCCACTTGGAAAAGCTGATGGTGTTCCGCTATATTCTTACAGGGTTTTCACACTGGAACCAGGGGGAAATACACCTTATCATAGCCACCCATATGAACATATGAACTACATCATAGAAGGAGAAGGGGTTCTGGTAAATGAAGCCGGAGAGGAACGACCACTAATAGCTGGTGATTTTGCTTTGGTCAACCCAAATGAAAAGCATCAGTATAAAAACAGTTCCTCAAATAAAATTTTCAGAATGATTTGCGGAGCACCTAAAGAATTTGAGTAGGGGGAATTAGACTGGTGCCGGGTGCTGGGTGCTGGGTACTTGTTGCTGGTTGCTTGTTGCTTGTTGCTTGTTGCTGGTATTGCCTATTGATATGCGCAGTACTAATGAAGTGAAGAAGAACGGACGAAGGCCAAATGACTAATAATAATGACGAAGCATTTTTTTAAATTGAAATCAGTATATTTAAATTGAAATTTTTTATAAAATAACCCAAAAAAAATAAATCATGATCAAAAGAAATTTGATTACTAACTTATTCCTGATTATGGTAATAGCTGTCTCAACCTATGGTCAGGACAATAACAAAACGGCAATCCAAAAGACATTAAAACAGGCATACGCCGGGAAATTCCTTATTGGAACTGCGAACGATCTGTCATCAATTACAGAAGCCGAGGCTGCAAGTATTAAATCACAATACGACATTGTTACTCCTGAAAATTGCATGAAACCTCAGCCAATTCATCCTTCGGAGGATGTGTTCAACTTTGTAACATCCGATGCTATGGTTGATTGGTGTCAGAAGAATGGTTTAAAGGTTTGGGGACATACCCTGGCCTGGCATTCGCAGTCGGGACCCTGGTTTTTCCAGGAAAAGAATCCCGCTACCGGAGACGTAGCTCAACCTGCCGCTCCTCCTGCTCCTCCAGCTCCTTCGGCTCCTGCAGCAGCACCTGATCCTAATGCCCCACGCCCCAACGCAGCAGGTTTTGGTGGTCGTGGTATTACTGGTCCGCAGGCAAGCCGTGAAGTTGCTACGGAACGTCTGAAGAAACATATCACAACTGTGGTTGGACGTTACAAAGGACGCATTTACGGATGGGATGTATTTAACGAATCGATTGCTGATGGTGGCGATGGAACCACAGAAAATCTTCGGACATATGGCTGGTATAAGGTCGTCGGTCCCGATGTTCTGACCATGGCATTCAAGTGGGCTCACGAAGCCGATCCAAACGCTAGATTGTACTACAACGACTACAACATAGAACAGGGAGCAGTTGAAAACAAAGGTAAGCATGCCAGCTCAATGTTACTTCTTAAGCGTCTCCTTGCTGAAGGTGCTCCAATCACAGGTGTGGGAATTCAGGGACATTGGCATCTCGACACCAACCTTCCCGATGTGGAAAAGGCTATCGAGGACTACGCGTCTCTTGGGCTGAAGGTTTCTATTACAGAACTTGACGTAACAGCTACAGGTGACAATAGCGGTGCAATGGGTGTAAATCAGGGCACTAGAGTAATTCCGGCCGAGAACTATCAGAAGCAAGCTGAAGTGTACAAAAAACTGTTTGAAATTTTTATGCGTCACTCAAACGTCATTGAACGGGTTACTTTCTGGGGAATAAGCGACACCAAATCGTGGCGCAGGGGACAGGATGCACTTCTGTTTGATGGACAGTTGAATCCCAAACCGGCATATAAGGCTGTTATTGACGCAAGCTCGGGTAAATAGGAGAAGGGGAGAATGGGAGAGGGGGAGATCGGAGCATAGCGGAGATTCCGCGACAGCGGAACTGAGGGACTGAGAGACTGAGAGACTAAGAGACCGCAAGACTGCACTGCTCTTTCTACCTACTACCTACTTTCTCTAAGTCTCTTAGGTCCTTAGTCTCTTCGACTTTTTTTCACACAGGCGCAGTTTGTACCCGAAAGCCCTTCAATTTGCTATAAAAATCAGATTTTATGATTGTACTGGATATCGAAACCACTGGCACAGATCCCCAGCTACATTCTATAGTTGAGTTAGGGGCCATTGATTTTGATAATCCACGAAATTATTTTAATAAAAGATGTTCGATTTGGGAGGGGGCTGAAATAGATTTTAAAGCGCTGGAAATAAATGGATTGTCACTAGAGCAAATTCACGATAAGTCAATTCTCACCCAAAGGGAATTAATATCTGAGTTCATGCTATGGATTGCTCAGATAGAAGACAAGACTATTGCTGGTCAGAATGTGGATTTTGATATAAACTTCATTAACGAGAGTGCCTTGAGATGCGGGTTAAACTTCAGTGTGGGAAAAAGAAAAGTCGATCAGCATTCAATTGTCTATGCTCATATGCTGAAAAGAAATATCAGACCTCCTTTAAAAGATGGGTTCTCATTTGTGAACAGTGATTTTATTATGAGTTACGTGGGATTGCCATCCGAGCCAAAACCCCACAGAGCAATTAATGGTGCGAGATTCGAAGCAGAAGCACTGTCGAGACTACTTTACGGAAAGGGATTGTTTGAGGAATTTGCAGAGTGTACAATTCCGGATTTCCTTTAAATGTAAAATCCATTAACCGCAAAGGACGCTAAGGAATTACGCAGAGGACGCAAAGAAATTCGTCTTTGGACCTCGGTCTCCGTGGTTCTCCGTGTTCTCAGTGTCTCCGTGGTAAAAAAGAACTAACACAGAGTTACACAGAGGTATCACAGAGTTCCACAGAGTACTTCGTCCCAGTAACATTTGCGATAATAAGTACTAGGAATTGTGTGCTTTAAGGTTTATTAAGCTGTTGAATATAGAAGTCAAATACTATTTTACTCCAGGTTTCCATATCCTTATAGAACTCGGTTAAACTGGATTTGCCTACCCACTCTGCTGTCATTTTATCGGTTTCATTTATGTATACCTCTTTATTTGAAACACGGATGTTATACAATAGGCCGATATGAGCTGTGCCTACCGGAATTGTATCATCATTTATAAAACCGATAAATTC
The DNA here is from genome assembly GCA_963809855.1 of uncultured Bacteroidales bacterium. GTDB lineage: Bacteria > Bacteroidota > Bacteroidia > Bacteroidales > VadinHA17 > LD21. Next base: position 824,250 of record CAWELF010000001.1, read on the forward strand.
AATTTCCTCTATCAGGCACCTGTTGAGTAGTTTGACTTCTTCAAATATTTCCCGCTTTAGCTCATCAATTAAGTAATTTTCTTTTGATCGTATAGAACCACATGGGTTCATATGGCCTCCTGCTCCCAGAGTGTATTTGTTGTGTAATCTTTTTTCTGTCTGCCCTGAAGTCCTTTTGAATAAATAATACGAGTCATGGTTAGATATAATTGCATATGGAATAATTTGTTTAAAAGAAGGATCTTGTTCCAGTTCGCTTCTTTTACGGAACAGACCATTTTCAACTATTGTTTTTAGTACCTCACTATTTCCTTTTATTAAGCCTTGTTTTTTATAAGGTATTATTTCCCATAAGTCGTGGGTTGGGATAGCAAAGACTGATTCTTCATTATTCATAATTCTATATTATGGCACAACGGCACAACGGCAATTCACGACTGCAAGACCGCACGACCGCACGACAATTCTAAACCGCCATGCTTCTCCTGATCGCCGGATGCGGATCATAGTTTTCCACAACAAAATCATCAATTGTCAGCTGATCGAAGGGTTTTTTTGTGATGAGTAGTCTTGGCAATTGTTTGGGTTCTCTGGATAGTTGTTCCAGGATTGCCGTTACATGATCATATTTTTCTTCGTTACCATCGCTTGGAGCATTCTTATTGATCCATTCAACAACTTCCAGATACTGTGCCCTTGCAGTAACGGCTCTGATTCTTTTTTGCACCTCCCTGAAATTTTCTTTGTGCCATTCAGTTCTCTTTCCGATACCGGCATAAAAATGTGAATCGCCGAAAGTGTGGATGAATGTCTTTGGAATAATCCCTGCTTCCTGGGCAATTACCTGGGTAAGAGCTGCATAGCTGGCAATATTAAAAGGAACACCAAGAAACTGGTCGCAACTTCTCTGATAAAGCTGCAACTCCATCTCACCCTCTTCATTGGCGGTTGCCTGGTATAAAACATGACATGGAGGTAACGACATCTGAGGGGTATCGCCCGGATTCCAGGAATCGACAATATGTTTCTTTCCGGTTGGTTTCTTTCTCAGACCATCAATCAGATTTTTTAACTGATCAATTTCAATAAATTTCTTTTTATCGTGATCGTAGTATTCCCATCTTCTCCATTGCTTCCCGTAAATTGGTCCAGCATCGCCCCATCTTTCTGCAAACCCCGCATCTTCCCTGATCCTCTGACCATATTCTTCCATGGCTTTGTCCCAGTCGGGAGAATACTTTGCAATGCCTTCTGGAAAGATTCCCTCTTTTTTCATTCCCGGCAGATTGGCCTGAAAAGCATCAGGTCGCCATACAGGGGCATTATTATCTTCAAGATATTTAATATTTGTATCCCCTCTCATGAACCAAATTGTTTCATGAAACATAGATCTTGTAGCCATTTTTTTGGTAGTCAGCAACGGATACCCTTCTCTTAGATCATACTCGTTCTGATACCCGAATAACGAGATAATACCGGACTCTTTACTTCCCCCTTTAAAATTTGAACGTTTGGAAGTTAAAATTGCTTTTGCATGATCCAAATATTGCTGTGCCATTTTTAATCAGTTTAAAATCAGTACTATACTACAAGAATAATTACATTCCGGTTTTTTAAAATTAGTTATTATTCCTCTCTTTCCTCAGATTATGGCGTTTACTTACCAGCTAAATTATTAACAAAATATTATCGCAATACCGCCTCTATAGCCTCTACCGCCTCTACAGCCTCTAAAGCTTCTTCCTAATAATATTCTCAGTTCTCTCCCGTAAACTTCTGTTTCCTGATAAGCGAGACCAGGTATCTCGATTTGAATTGCTCGCTTGCAAGGGCCTGCTTTATGGGAGGCAGTTTAAGAATAACACCCAGAACCGCAGCCATTGTCCTGTGACTTAACAAAACATGATTATCGAAAATAAGATTCTGAAGTTTCCCCCGTTCTATGGCCATTGTTACAATCCTGTGAATGGAATTTACGGGTGTGATGACTCGTTCTGTGCGACTTTTTAACTTAATTGCTGTTTTATCGCAACCATTAAGACATACGCCGCAGCCCAGGCAGATCTCCTGCAGCAGTTTTGCTTTTTTTCTGTTCGGTTTTGAAGGATCGTTTGTAGACACAAGTGTCATAGCTTCCACTGGGCATAAAGCAACACATTTACCACAACCGTTACAATTCTCTTCAACAATATCTGGAAGAAAGTTGGTTGTATGAACAGGATTTTGAAATCCAAATTTCCTTGCAGCTATAAGTGCCTCGCAGCAGCAACCGCAGCAGTTGCAGATGAAGCTTACTTTTTCCTGGACATTCTCACCAAATTGAACAAGGTTATGGCCTCTGGCTTCTTCCAGCAGGTCTAATCCTTCCGGATAATCAACTTTCCTGGCAACACCATGACGGATCAGTGAATCTGCAGTGTCATTAAATGTCATGCAGATATCAAGAGGAGCATCGCAGTTTCTTCCCACATGCTGCATTTTATGGCGGCAGTAACATACACCAACACCAATAGCCGATGCTGTTTTTATTACTTCCGATGCTCTTTCATGATCGAGAACATGTAGCGCATTTTCGTTCGTGAGTACCTTCTCGTTGACATAAACCCTTCCAACCTGTGTTTCCCCTGTAAGGAAAAGATCCTTAATAAAATCTTCCTCCACATTCATGTACTGGTAATAGAGTTCAGATAGAGATTTCTGGTCAATATCATTTCTGTATCTCATCAGAGAAAACTCGAAAAACCCAGCCATTGGAGGTGGCATAGAATATATGATGTCGTTATTCTCCACTGCATCGAGCAGCAATCCTTTGTCGGCCAGGTCATTCAATATATTTGCTGCATCCTTTTCACTCATTTTCCAGATTCCTGCCGCTTTTCTGACATTGAATGGTTTTATTGGTAACAATGAAACCAGTCCGGCCTCCCTTTCCGAGAAGAGAATTTTTAATATTCTGAACAGCAAGTCAGAGGCTACAGCTCCCTGTGGAAAGCGATTATATCTGTCCACGAGCAGTTTGTAGTTATTCTGTTTAATAGTATTGTGATGAGCCATGACAAATGGAATTCTACTTATTTATATATCAAATATAGGTTAATAAAAATAAAGAAATACTACCGGCAAATAAGAATCCCGATTTAACGATCTAGCCCTTGCACCTTACCCTGAGCTTGTCGAAGGGTGCCCCCCCTTGCAACAGTTAATAAATTTTTATATATTTGGGTATCTACATTATAATCCTTTATGAACATTAGGATAAAAGTATTAGCATAAGAATGCAGAAGTAACCTATTGGAAATGAAAAAACGCCCTACTGAAATTTTCCGGAACTTTAAGTTTGAATACAAAATCACACTCAACTACCTTGTATTTGGTTTCCTGTGGATTCTATTTTCTGACAAGGTCCTTGATATGCTTGTGCCAGATGATAGCCAGCTAACAGAATTACAAACACTTAAAGGCAGTTTTTTTATCATTGTTACCTCCTTTTTTTTGTACCTGCTGGTAAAAAGACATATGCTAAAATTAAGGATTGCTGAGAATAAGCGGTTTGAAAGCGAATTCCGGTTTGCAAGACTGTGGGAAAATGGTCCTTTTGGACTGGTGGTGGTGAGTAAAGAATTTCTGTTTGAAAATGTGAATCCTGAGTTTTGCAAAATTCTTGGATACAGTAAAGAAGAACTTCTGCAATTTACATTTAAAGACATATCTCATTCGGATGATCTTGCACAGGACCTTCCCAACATAAGGAAGCTTATAAATAAAGAAATATCAGTATATAAAACCGAAAAAAGATATATCCGTAAAGATGGGCAGGTGATTTGGGGAGCGCTGACTGTATTTCCAAACTTTGATAATGAAGGAAATTTTCTTTATAACCTTGGTATTGTTGAGGACATAACCCGTCGCAAGGAAGTTACAAATGAACTTATAAAGGCTAAAGAGAAAGCTGAGGAAGGTGACAAGCTGAAAACAGCGTTTCTGAACAATATTTCCCATGAAGTACGAACTCCGCTTAATGGGATTGTGGGATTTTCTGAACTTGTCATTCAGCCCGATCTCCGGCAGGAAGAAAAGGAGTTATATCTTAAGATACTTAATGAATGCACTGAACGCCTGGTTAATACCATTACGAACTACATGGATATTTCTCTGATAGCGGCAGCTGGTATTTCTGTAAGATCAGAACCTGTTGACCTCTCTCTTATTTTAGAAACTGTTTACCAAAAATATCAGGCTGAATGTTTATCTAAAAATCTTGAGTTAATAAAACAGATACCATCAGAGAAGAAAGCCCATTTACTGACTGACGCTGCATTACTTGAAAAAGCATTACGTCATCTGCTCGACAATGCTATTAAATTTACCGGGAAGGGAAGAATAACATTAGGGGTCACCTATACAAATAATGAAGTTGAGCTTTTTGTAAGGGATACAGGTGCAGGAATTGATCCGGAAGCTCAGAGTACAGTTTTTCAGATTTTTATGCAGGCAGATGCCGCCGTCACAAGAGGTCATGAAGGAAGCGGATTGGGTTTGTCGATAGCGAAAGGACTTGTAGAATTATTGGGCGGAAGAATCAGTATGGAATCGGAACTTGGGAAAGGCTCTTCATTTTACATGACATTCCCCTATATAAATGGTATTGGTTTGGAGATAAAATCTCCGGGTAAATCAGACGAGAGGAGAAATACAAGTAAATCATCTTTGATACTGATTGCTGAAGATGATGGATCAAATTCCACCTTTTTGATTACTATTTTGAAAAAGGCATCTTTCAACTATTTGTTAGCTCCCAATGGCAGAGAAGCTGTTGAACTATGCCTTACCCATCCCGAAATATCTTTAGTTCTGATGGACTTAAAAATGCCGGTTATGGATGGATTTTCAGCTACGCGCAAAATTAAGGAGCTCCGTAAGGACCTTCCGGTAATTGGAGTTACTGCCCTTGCAATGACCGGCGACAAAGAAAAAGCACTGGATGCCGGTATCGATGAGTATCTCTCTAAACCGGTGAAACCTGATGTATTATTATCAGTCATAAAGAAACACCTCGGTATTCAATTATTAAACAATTAATAACAATTAATCTCAGTACAAATTCCGCGTTCTCCGGGACCTCCGTGGTAAAAAAAAGAGTTCACATCGTTCCGATACACCCGGCGGAGTGAAATTATTGATTATTGACGGAGACTTTCTGAAATAACCGCACTATGCTCTATGCTCCAAGCTCTACGCTCCAAGCTCCTTGCCTCACGCCTCACCCCTCATGCCGCATATCGCAAGCCGCCCGCCGTTGTTAATAACGCCCCCTCATTTCTTTGCTTTTCCGTTTTTTCTTTGTAGATTTGGTTTGACGCTCGCTGCGTTACATTAGAAACTGAAGCCATAATCTTGGATTATAATCTTGAAGTCGCAAATTACGTCCTCAAGATATTGATCTATTAATAACATTAATTATTATATTCTAAAATCTGAATGAGAGAAATATGAAAAAATTAAATGATTCTATTGTTGCATTTTGCCTGTTTGGATTTACGTACACAATTCAGGCGCAGAATGCTGTCTCTGCCTCGGGTGGTAGTGCCTCTGGCAGTGGTGGTTCGGTGAGCTATTCTGTTGGACAGGTTTTTTATAATACTCATGTTGGCATAAATGGCACAGTAGCACAGGGAGTGCAGCAAGCTTATGAAATTTCTGTAGTTACAAATATTGAAGAAGACAAAGCTATAAACCTTTCAATTTCTGCTTATCCAAACCCAACTAATGATTATCTAATATTGAAAATTGAAAAATTTGAAATTTTAAATTTATCATATAAACTGTATAACATTAAGGGAAAACTTTTACAAATAGAAAAGATTACAGGAAACCAAACCATCATTGGCATGGGCAATCTAGTTCCCGCAACATATTTTGTGAAAGTAATTCAAGGTCAAATAGAAGTAAAAACATTTAAAATCATTAAAAATTAAGGAGGAAAAAACAATGAAAAAAGTACTTATATTTTTTGCGGTTTTTATATTTACCATAAACGGAATCGCTCAATCTCCAGAAAAAATGAGCTATCAGGCAGTAATCCACAACAGTAGTAATTCCCTAGTGACAAATACCCTCGTAGCGATGCAAATAAGCATTTTACAAGGCTCAACTGTCGGAACAACAGTTTATGTAGAAACACAAACCCCAACCACCAATGTCAATGGTTTAGTGAGTATTGAAATAGGTGGAGGATTATTAGTAAGTGGTAATTTCTCAACAATTAACTGGGCAAACGGACCATATTTCATCAAAACAGAAACTGACCCTGATGGTTTAACCGGAGGAATTACATATACCATATCTGGAGTAAGTCAATTGATAAGTGTACCTTATGCTTTATATGCAAAAACAGCAGGTTCAATTTCAGGTACAATCGGACATTACATTGGCGAACTATACGGCGGCGGAGTAGTTTTTTTGGTTGACCATACAGGGCAACACGGGCTTATTTGCAGCATGGTTGACCTTAGCACATCGAAGGAATGGAGCGATAATATATATACTTTGATTGGCACTACCAACGATTGGAATGGCGCAAGTAACACAACGGTCATAACAGGACAAGCCGGGCATACCTCAAGCGCAGCAAAACTTTGTGCTGATTATACGAATACCGACTATGGAACAGGAACTAACAGCGATTGGTACTTGCCGTCTGTTGCAGAACTGAACCACTTATGGAGTAACTTCTATGAAGTACAAAAAACCCTTACAAATGATGGAAACGCTTTAACTATTCCGCTTCAAAGAGAATACGAGTATTGGTCGTCATCGGAGTACGACGATATATACAGTTGGTGCTTCAGCTTCAACTACGGCTACCCTGACTACTACGGTAAGTACTTAACAAAATATGTTCGTGCCGTGAGAGCTTTTTAAAGCCCTTGGGCCTAATCTTTAGTTAAGAGTACGGATTGAGGCCGCATTGGATGATTACAAAAATGGGGTAAAATGTCAATGTGGCAAGGATATCTGGATCGTAGGATCAGCATCTGCGCCTTTTGCATGCTTCAGTTGCATTACCGGGAAGATGATGTTTTATGTAATCTGAACAGAAATGATCAGGCTGATGAGAAGGAATTCAAATGTGGTTCATTTGAAAAATTATAAATCAGGTTTGCTTATCACAATTTGTGATAACCTGACAGATTAAAAATGGAGGTCGCAAATTGCATCCTCAAATTTTATATTAATTCAAAAGTGCTAAAATGGAAAAGAATGTAGAATTGCAAAAAATACTACCAGATGCAGTCATCATGCGTAAAATTTACTTTATTCGGGGAGTAAAAGTAATTCTTGATCGGGATTTGGCAGAATTATATAAAGTAGACACATAACAGCTTAAACGAGCAGTTAGAAGAAATATTGATCGTTTTCCTGATGACTTCATGTTCGAGCTTTCAAAGGAAGAACTTGCAAACTGGAGGTACCAATTTGGCACCTCCAACAGCGAGTTAAAGGGACTCACTAAGTAAACTCGAACAGCTCGAAAGGAAAGATATGGAGCTTGATGAAAAAGTAACTTTAATATTCGAATTTCTTAAACAATTGGAACAAACAAAAAAAGAAGAAACTGATTTTAGTAAACGAAAACGGATCGGATTTAATCCTAATTAAATCAAATAAATATGCATTCAGAAGACGAGGAAGATAACCCAAAACCTGAAAAACTTCCGATTTACCGTAAAGGAAAAGAGATCTTCGATATGGTAAATAAAATTGCTGCTCTTATCCCTGAAGACAATGAGTTCCTTATGGAGGTTAAAGGTCAGATGTTATGTGATGCAGCACTTCTGTCAGTGAAAGTAGCTGGTGCTGAGACAGGCGGATTGTACGATCTCAAAATGGAAAATGCTGCCATAATACGGAAAGCGGCACGAGACCTGATGGTACAGAATCATTCACTCGATGCGTTTGGCTTTGAGTATGTTGAATACTACCAGTTAGTCAGAGACCTTATTGAAGAATACCGGGTCCTTTTCATAGCCTGGGTAGCAGGGTTTGACAAATGGGATTATATAATTGACCGTTGGGGACTGTTTAATCCCCCAGGTGTCGGTCCATTTGACAAGGATCCTGACGATGATATACCTTTTCAGGGTTTTGATGAGGATGCAAGCGAGTGATGAATTGCCCCATGCCCTAAGCTCCATGCTCTTAGCGACTGTTCTATTGTTCATCTAATTAAAACAAGAAAGAGTGTAATTTAGAGACATTCTCACTTTAAACTTTGAGGAGAAAGAGGGTACGAAACCGCTTCTCCAATGTATTGATTACTTGCAAATTACAGACTCCTGAAAATGTTGTTCACCTATTGGTTCACCTTAATATAAAAAGAGCCAAAGAACACTTCAAATCAAAGGTACAATAATTTTCGTTAAAATATATATGACTATTTTTTGCAATTGGCATTGTTACCGACTAAATTTGGTATGGTATCAGGCTCAATCTGTTTTATTCATTCATGTCCCATATTTTTTAAACATTACTATATAAGAAACAGCGAGGAAATTTTAAAGGAACATTTTCAGCTAGAATTCTGGAAGCTCCAAATGAGCCTTATCCTGATGTTCATTTGAATTAAAATAGCAAATATATAAGTATTCAAAATGGAGTTATTGTGAAAATTCTTGTATATCTTTAACGTCAACAATACTTTCAGATCCAATCTAATTTCAAGCTTTACTAAGATGAAAGAACAACTAAAAAACCTATACGCAAATAATTTAACTGCCTTTAATCAAATAAGGTTGACTTTCCCAAATGAGCAATTTGATTTGCCTGGTCCCTTTTTAATGAGTCCAAATAGTCTATATTCCAGGCAGAAACAAAGGCTCTTAATAATTGGCCAGCAGACAAAAGGTTGGACATATGATCTTGACATTGAAAAACAATTATTGAATTATGAGTCTTTTAATGTTGGAGTAAATTATTACCCTTCTCCATTTTGGAATATAACTCGTAAATTGGAAAAAGCTATTGGGAATGATCCACTATCCTGTGCTTGGACTAATATAAATAAATTTGATTTGGAAGAGGATCGGCCTTATGGCGAATTTGAACAAGCGATCTCCAAATTAGATCCAATTTTAGTCGATGAAATAAAAATTATTAAACCAGAAGTTTGCATGTTCTTTACAGGACCAGACTTTGATTATCGAATAAAGAACATATTTGCAAATATTGAATTCGTTGGAATTGGGGGCTGGAATGTTCGACAGTTTTGCAGATTAAAACATAAAGATCTTCCCGAAATGTCATTCAGAAGTTATCATCCAAAAGCTTTAAGAATCCAACAATTGGAAGCGGACTTTATTAAGTCTATCGAAAACATTTTTAATAATAACTAATGACAGTCGAATCCTTTTAAGAATAGGCTCATCTTAAATTAATTATTATGGCAAATTTTTATTGTGAATTTTGCGGTACGAAATCACCAAGTGTTTCAAGCCTGACATCGAGTTCTTGTATGAGGTATCCTACCGGTGCGCATAAAGGGAAACATAAACTTTATGAAGGAATTGAAAAAACTCAATATGTTTGCAAATACTGCGGAACAAAGTCTCCATCGATTTCAAGTTTAACTACCAGCTCCTGCATGCGGCATCCTGACGGGGCACATAAGGGGAAACATGCACCTGCATTATAAGTAGGTGTTAATAAGGGAAATAACTTAGATATAAGTGGATTCACTCAGTCACCATGTAGACTAAAGAATTGAAGTATTTAAACTATTCGATACGAATATAGCGAAATACCCTTTTCAGCGTCACGTTCTGTCGTCACTCCGTACTAAATTTGGCCTATGAATTTAAAACATAGCCAAATGAATACTGATTTTAAAAGCAACTTTTTGCAAAGACTAAAAAACCAGAAGAGCCATGATCTCTTCGGTGAATTCTTTATTGAGAATATGCATTGGGGAAAATTATATTTTCATCTCTTTGGAAGGTATTATTCCAGATATCGTATAAGGTTTAATGTTGATAGCAAGGGATTGGTAGATAGGCTAATTAGTTTCTACTCATTAAACCAAAATCAGATACTAAGAAATGAAATGACGAACAATATTGAATTCACTAAAGTAAATACCGAGTTCTCAGAGACCTTACTTATTCTAAAAGAGGGTTTCATGATAATAATTACAGATCATAAGACAGAATTGATGTATGATTCTGGCATCACCGAATTAGAGAAAAACAGAGTGATCAAGCTTATTGAAGAATTCAAAATTATTGCTCTGTGTCCAAGTAAATTTTACATGGTTCAACGATTACAAGGGGAATTAAATCTCGCTGATTTCGATATTAAGCAATTTGATATTGATCTTGAGACACATTATAATGACGACTTTCAGACTGTAAATAGTTTAATTTTTAACTCATTATCCACCTTAGAAAGAAACGGGCTTATTTTACTTCATGGGAAATACGGTTCGGGCAAAACGTATTATCTCCGGTATCTGATGAGTAAAATTGAAAGAAAATTTATATACTTTCCATTGAGTATGTTAGAGGAATTAAATTCACCGGAATTTCTCCCATTTATTTGTGAGGAACGCAATTCAGTTTTAATATTAGAAGATTGCGAAAGTCTATTGGTTCACAGGGAAAATGGTCACAACAATGCTTCTGCTCTTTCAAATCTTCTGAACCTGGGAGATGGACTCCTTTCTGATGCTCTTTCAATCAATGTTATTTGTACTTTTAATGCCGGGATTAAAAAAATAGATGACGCCATTCTCCGCAAAGGAAGACTTCTTGCCCGTTATGAGTTTAAAGAACTGGAATTGCGTAAAGCCAGGGCTCTGGCTCAAAAGATAGGCAGGAATGCAAATATTGAACATCCAATGACTGTTTCAGATATTTACAATCTCGAAGAAAAAAGTTTTGAAAATAAACCGGTAAAGAGTATTGGGTTTAAAGCAGCATAAACTCTAAATATTATTGATCATGTCTAAACGAGATTATATTATAAGGTATTTATTAATTGTCAAAAAGCTTCGGAACTCCAGGCTAGCAACTTTTAAGGAGATTAATGACTATATTCAGTGTGAATTTGAGCTTTTGGACACACCCCGAAATATCTCATTGCGGACATTTCAGCGCGATTTAAATGAAATCCGTACAATTTTTAACATCGACATAAAGTGCAACTATTCCAATCAGTATTATATAGCAGAAGAAGAGAATTCGGGCTTCAATAACCGGATGATGGAGTCTTTCGATATAATAACTTCTTTAAGTGTCGGTAAGCAATTAACCCCTCATATATTATTGGAAAAAAGATGCCCCCTTGGTACTGAGCATTTGTATGGCTTATTACATGCAATACGTAATCTGCATATCGTGAGATTTACATATCAGAAATATTATGAATCTGAAATTTCTTCAAGAGAAGTAGAACCCTACGCTTTGAAAGAGTTTAAAGGTCGCTGGTATTTATTATCTAAAGATTATAAAGACGATTATATAAAGACATTTGCCCTTGACAGGCTAAGTGACCTGGAAATATCTAAGAAGAAGTTTTCATTCCCTTTAGCTATGAACCCCAATGAACATTTTAAAAACTGTTTTGGGGTTATCACTTCTGATGAATCCGGCCCGGAGAAAATTGTATTATCGTTTGAACCTCTCCAGGGGAAGTATATTAAATCATATCCCTTACACGAGTCTCAGAAAATATTGGTTGATAATGAAACAGAACTGCTTATTGAGCTTACTCTGTTCATTACGCATGATCTGATAATGGAACTTTTATCGTACGGTGAGGAAGTAAAAGTTGTCAGGCCTGATAGTTTGATTAATAAATTGAAAGCTTCCTATCAGAGCGCATTAAATCTCTATTGAATGGAGACAACAGAAAACCTGATATTGAAATTGAATGAATTGTTGGATGGTGAACGATTTTTTCGTAAGAGATTCGTTAAGCTATTAAATGAATTTAAAGAACTGGAAAACCCAAAAATCAAAATAATTGATTTCGAACCCTACAGTTGGGAAAAGTTAGGTTTCTTAAATGCAAAAAAAATGGAGTTTATAACAATTCAGGATTTTGAATCAGCTGCAAGATATCGAACTCAAGAAAAAGAATGCCAGGCATATCTTGATATAGCAGAAGGTCATGGTATCAACAAATCCATGTTTTTCTTTGAGAAGGAATATTTGTTTTATTTTTACTTCGGAACGGCTAAACTTGACAAAAAAATCAGAGAGTTTATCATGACATTTATCAATAAATAAAATGTTTTTCGAAATCGCCCCCTGTTGACAGGCATTGCTCAGATACTTAAATAAAAAAAACCGAATTTGTTAAAGTCAAATAATCACAGATACAAGGAAATGGAAACATCAACAACAATTACTAAAATGTTCTGTGGGAAAAGAATCTTTGTACCCTTATCCCAAATGCCTTACTCTTGGGAGGCTCCTTTAGACAACTTTGAGAAGAACGCACAAACTGACATATTTTTATCAGTTTTAGGAGATATAGAAAAAAATTCTGTTCAAACGTCGTACTTTTTTGGACACTTCCTTTTTGAAGAAAAATCTGATTCTACCTTTGAAATAATTGATGGACAACAACGACTTACAACGATTGTAATACTTCTGTCGGCATTGTTCTCGAGACTAAAATCGCTTAGAGCCTTAACAGAGTCCGAAGAGATACTATTTGAAGATTTAATAAAACGCAGATCAATCTATATCTTTTCGACTGTGGAGTATGATAATCAATTATTTAAAGATTATGTAATTGATCAAATTAAGAAGAATCGAACTGGTTTGGAAACAGAATCGGCTAAACGTATAGTAAACGCATTTGATTATTTCAAAAAAATCTTATCAGATAAAGATGAGGTCTATTTGGTTGAATTGATTAAAATTATTACGGAATCAACATGTTCATATACTTTGAAAAAATAGATTTATCCAACACCGTCCTTGCAGATTAGACGAATCCATCTACAGACCCTTCAGAACTTGTAAAAAAACATTTGAACCGTATAGGTGTTAATGGTGAATACTAAATTGATATATGACATCAGAAATTGGTTAGCCTCTCAACGTCTAATGTTGATATGGGACAAAATCTCGCTTTAGCAGGACCAATAATCTAACACCACTTTCGTATTTTGCCTCTTGCATCACTTGCGCCATTTATGCCCCTCGCGCCCTATTCGCCCACTGTTAATAACTCCCCAAATATATCATTGCTTTTCCGTTTTTTCTTTGTAGATTTGGTATGCAATGCAATTTTCGAAGTAAATAACATCTGTTGAGCAACGCACACTATCTCCACTGATGCGGTTATCCGTCTCTTTGTTGGTCATTTTGGCATGTGACTGACGGGGCGGGAGTATCTTTGAGTTACTCTTTTTCCTATCCACGACTCTGAGTTGTCGGAACTTTGAGAAGTTGATCCTCGCAAACGATAAACATTTAATGACTAGTTACAAAAGCCGGACAATCTGACCACCTTTAGCCGGACTAAATTGACCACATCAGAGTTACTGTTTTTTGAAAGAGCTTTCTCATCTTAAAAAAGAGGTTATACAAATCTATCTATTTTAATTCAAAGTTTCAATTTCTTTTATTTTCACCCTGGTTTTTCTCAGAGATTCTCCTTTTAGTTCTATCCTATGAGCATCGTGAACGATCCGATCGAGTATTGCATCTGCGATAGTTTTTTCTCCGATAACCTCATGCCAGCAGTTAACCGGGAGTTGTGAGGTTATTATCATTGATGCTTTCTTATGTCGATCTTCTATTATTTCCATCAGTGCAGAACGGTTCTGATTATCAATGGGAACCAGTCCAAAATCATCAAGTATCAATAAGTTCTGGCGTTCTATCCTGGATATCTCCCGCATATAAGATCCATCTGCTTTGCCCATTTTTAGCTTTGAGAACAGTTTTGCCATATTCGCATAATATACCTTATAACCAAGTGTACATGCCTGATGTCCAAGTGCTGTGGCTACATGACTTTTACCTATCCCTGTGCTTCCGGTGATTAATATATTTTCTTGTTTACCTATATATGTGCATTCAGCAAAGCGCATCATCTGATTTCTGTCAAGATTTCGATCAGCTTCATAATCAATATTCTCAATGCTTGATTGATAACGGAACTTTGCATTACGTAGTCTCCTTTCAATATTACGGTTCAGCCGGTCATCCCATTCTGCTTCAACCAGCATTGTTATTAGCTCATCTGCCGATAATTTTGACAGTATATTGTTTTCAAGGCTTGTTTGATAAGCCCGGGCCATTCCTGATAGCTTGAGCTTCTTTATCTTTTCTAATGTTTCCTGTGTCATATTATATTGATTTAATGGTTTTTATTATTGATAATAGTTTTCTCCACGGATGTTCTCATGTTGTGGGATCTCCGTTAATAACTCCGTATAAACCTCCTGATCATATTTATTTTCCAATATTGTCTTAATAGAATGATATGAGTAGTTTCCATATTCTATGGACCTTTTACAGGCATTTGTCAGTCTTTCCCTGCCAACCTTACGCTCGTAACCTAAAACTCCCTGACAGGCCTTATATGCTTGCTCAGGATGAGATTTACTCTCCATCAGACCTATTATGAACACCTTCACAGATTCATCTATTGTTGCAGCCCATTTAATAAAACGCTCAGGATTCCAATCAGTCAGGTATTTATGAGTGCTGGCCAGATGTTCTTTGTTTGTGGTATAACCATATTGTTTGCGGTCTCTTTCGTGGACAGTGAGTAAAGTATAATTATGATAGATCTCCACCTGAGTAGAAGTGTAAAGCAGTTTTACTTTCTTGCCAATAAACAAATAAAGGACGCTATAGTAATGCTTATCTTCCTTAAGACATACATGCCCATTTACTGATACGGTAACGTGTTGCTGACGTTTAAAGAGAAAAGGGAACGCTGGAAGTGGTTGTAAGGCATTCCGCTCAATATCTTCAAATTGTTCCCTGCGCCTATAGGGTCTATCTGTAAGCTTTATATTATTATATATCTCCATTATCACTCTGATTGCATCGTTCATCTCTGCAGGGTATGAAAGATCTTGGCATCAAGTACCGAGTATATACGGGTATAAGCTATTTTGACAGCTCCTTCTACAATAGCTTTGTCTTTTGGTTTATATACGCGGCAGGCAAGATTGTTGTGCTGTAATGAGAAGCAAAGTTCTCAAATGCCTGGTTTAATGTTGGTTCATAACGATCGCTCTTGGTGACAGCACTCCTGAGATTATCCGGAACAATTGCCATTGGAACTCCGCCATAATATTCCAGAGCATGTTCACAGCAGCTTATAAAGTCTTCCTTGCACTGACTCAGGGTAGCCTCGATGTATGTTAACTGACTGGCTCCAAGAACAGATATAAACACTTCCACATCAGTTATCTCACCAGTATCCTTATCTACAAGATGAAGCTTCTCTCCGGCATAGTCAACATACATCTTATCACCTGCGATATGCTCAATATGCATGACCGGTTTGCTACGTTTAATCCACTGCTGGTAATGATATTTAAATTGTGAGGCTTTGTAACCATCTGGATGATCTGCTATGTATCTCTCCCATAGTATATGGCGTGTGATACCCCGCTTTTTAAGATCCTTCTCGATCTTTGGAAAGTAGGGCTCCAGTGTCTTATAACGATCGCACGGTTCTGGTAGCAGATTTTCGCCAAAGAGGTGGTCCAGTTCCTTATCGCTCTGGCTCTCCACAAGGGCTGCTGTAAGATGCAACCGGCTATAAATTTTAAGGTATTTTTTTAAGGTGTTGCGAGATACACCAGTCAACGTGCTGATTCTTAATTTACTCTCGCCTTGCTCATGTAATCGCAGCATTTGTCTTAGTTTACTCATGTCTGTCTTTTTATTGGCCATAACCCCTCTGTTAATTTTAATCTTAACAGTAAGGATTATAACTTACTTTTTCAACATGAGAAAAACTCTTTTCAGGTGGTCAATTTGCTCCGGCGAAGGGTGGTCAGTTTAAACCGGCGCGAGGTGGTCAATTAGACCGTTTTTTGCACCTGATCAGTAAAGTCAGGATGATTATTGTTACTAAAACGTTCGCAAACGTTCTTTAACTTGGAGTCATATATATCACAGATATACAAATAGATAGAAATTAGTTGAAGTTCTTTTACCTTGGGAATCATAATTATTGACACAATTAGTAGTTATGTCATAATATATTGATTTCCAAGGTTTTAATCAAATTAAATACATGTAATTTATTGACAATCAGCATTTTGTTTGTTAATAACTATTTTAACTTTTAACCCTTAATTCGCATTACTACCTACTTCTTACCGCTTCCAGAACCCTTTATAGTTCAGTATATTTCCTCGCCGTCCCCTTCGATTTCTCCACCGGGTATTTCTCCCCGTTCTTCTTAATCTTATCTAGAACGATCTCCTTCACATCGAGACCATGTTTCCCGGCAAGAAGCAGAGCATAAGCGAAAACATCAGCAAGTTCCTCCCTCAGCTTGGCCTGATCGACAATTTCTGATTCTTCGGTTGTCTTCCAAAGAAAGAGTTCATTCAACTCGGCCGCTTCTATAGAAACAGCTAGTGCAAGGTCTTTTGTATTATGAAACTGGTCCCAGTTACGGGCATCGCGGAATTTAACAAGTTCGTCGATAAGTATTTGAATATCGTTCATGGGATTCGGATTGAACTACTAAAGTAATGAAATAATATTAAATCGGGGTAGGGGGCACACCCTTCGACAAGCTCAGGGTAAGGCGCAAAGGGCGCAAGGGGCTCAAAGGGCACAAAGGGCTAAAAGGGCGTAAAGGGTGTAACGGTGCGGTGGCAAACCGAAAAAGGTGCGAACCACTCCCTGTTTGGTGGCGCCAATATGGCCCGTGTAGCGGGCGGACAAACAGGGTGGGGTTGTCTTTTTCGGGCTCTTTTTCTTTGGTTACTTTCTTTTGGAGAAGCAAAAGAAAGTGACATAATGTAAGAAAGAGGGATTATTCGCTTCGCTCATGATCCCTGAAGGGGGGCTTCAAAGTTAAACAATTGAACATATGAATTAAGAATGCAGAAGTTCCTAGCAACCTTTTTCTCTGGTTTTTAATAAGTTAAGCCTTTAGAAGGTGCGGTGGCAAACCGAAAATGGTGCGAACTTCAGCCTTTTTTGGGAGCGTGATGCCAAAGGAATTTTGCCAAAAAAGGCTGAAGTTTTCATTTCCGGGCTCTTTTTCTTTGGTTCCTTTCTTTTGGAGGAGCAAAAGAAAGGAACAAAATTTAGGAAAGAAAGAGGGTGTACTGTCAAGACAAGAACTTTTATACAAGTTAACAACAAATTAAGTCTTTAGAAGGTGCGGTGGCAAACCGAAAAAGGTGCGAACCACGCCCTGTTTGGTGGCGCCAATATGGCCTGTGTAGCGGGCGGACAAACAGGGTGGGGTTGTCTTTTTCGGACTCTTTTTCTTTGGTTCCTTGCTTTTGGAGGAGCAAAAGAAAGGGACATAATTTAAGAATGAACGAGGGATTATTCGCGGCGCTCATGATCCCTGAAGAGGGAAATAGTTTAAACAATTGAACAATTGAACATTTGAATTAAGAATGAAGAAGTTCTTTCTGTTCTGATTTTTCAGTTCTAATGTTCGTACTTTAGATTGTAATCCTTGGCGGTATGAGAAGTCTGCGCGGAGCTGCAGTAGCAGCGGCTATTCTGGTAGTACGCCTGAAGCTTTGCGCTTTTTAGGCATGCTAAATTGAGTTCCTTTTAAGATTCTTTCTCAATATTTTTCTGGATAATAATTTCCATTTTATCAATGTCAAGGCAAAGCAAGTTTCCTTTTGTATCAGAATTTGTTTCATTTATCCCATTATCAAGGGGTATTACCATACTTTTGTTTGAAATACTACTAAGTATTTGATCCATGCTGGCAGATGTATGACCATGAATAACCCGCTTCCCTTTTAACTTTACCGGATCATAATCAAAATTGTCAATCCACATCATACTTGAGGTATCCTTAAAGGGGTCATCAATTTTAGTATTGAACCCTGCATGGACTATAAAAAAAGAGTCCAGTTCATAATAGAAAGGTAATTCGTTAAAGAAATCTGAGTATTTGCAGAATAGTCTATTGTTGTTATCGTAAAGATCCGGCGGTTTCCTGATTCCCGGTAAAATAAATCTGGAATTGTGAAATTGAGAGTCTGCACCAAGTAGCATCTGTTCATGATTTCCCCTCACAAGAAACAACTTATACCCCTGGTGTTTCAGATTTAATAAATAGTCAATAACTTCTTTGTTTTTAGTCCCTCTGTTTACATAATCTCCAAGAAAGTATATTTTATCCTCTTTGTTAACATGAACATTTGAAAGGAGTTTGATTAAGGTGTTATAGCACCCATGAATATCTGGTATTACAAGCCTTCTTCCTCTGGTTATCTTTAATGACATTTAATTTTAAATAATAGCTAAGATATATTCAAACTTTAATACCTAGTAACATTACATCATCAGTTTGTTCTTCAGTCCCTCTCCACGTCTCAAAATCCAACTCAACAATTTGATATTGTTCTTTCATTGGAGTTCCATGAAGTTCTTTAAGTAAGTTTCTTAATCTTGGATATCCATATTTTTTATTTTTTGGACCGCCAAATTGGTCAGGATAGCCATCAGAGAATAAATAAAATTTATCGGTTTCATTTAATTCAATACTATGATCCGTAAATTTGTTAGATTGACCAATGGATGGTATTTTATCTTTATCGCCCTTAAATTCGATAATTTTGTTATCGTTTACTAAATATAGCCCGATCCCAGCTCCAGAATATTTTAGTTTTTTCTTTTCAGGATTAAGGACAAGTACGGCAATTTCCATTCCATCTTTAACAGAACTACCTCCATTTGACTTAGTGAATGCTTCTAGTAACCTTTCTCTTAACCTATCAAGAATTTTTGAGGGCGAAGTTATATTTTCCGTCTTAACAATATTATCAATAAAGGTCATTCCTAACATACTTAGAAGTGCTCCCGGGACACCATGACCTGTGCAATCAGCAGCCACAATTATTAGGTTGGTATTACTTTCTCCAAACCAGTAAAAGTCTCCACTTAGGATATCTTTAGGCTTATAGAAAATTAAATAATCACTCAGGTTTGACTTTAGTATATCCTGAGAGGGAATAAGTGCGGACTGAATTCTTAGAGCATATTGAATGCTACTCGTTAAATTATTTAATTGTTCCGCGATTATCTTTCTTTTATCTTCTATCTCGATATTTTGTTCAGTAATCTGAGTATTTGCTTTCGCAAGCTGATTGTTTAATTGTTCCTCTTTGGAAAGAGCCTCTGAAAGACTTTTTGTTAATTTGCCTTGTTTAATTCTATAAGTTTTTAGAAGATCAAAAAGATAAGCGTGTGCCTTTGAATCGCTATCAAGAAATAGTTTAAAAGAGTTTAGCCCTTTTTTTGCTCCACAATAAATATTAATCTCTCCAGAAAAATTATTTTCCGAAATAAACTTTTTAAGCTCTTCAACAATTATAATTAATTTCTCCTCATAGGGGAGGCCATATATAGCATCACTTAGTTCAGAAATTGCTATAGTGTGGAAACCGTTTTTGATAATCAGTCGGAATGCTTGTTTGTAGGCATTTTGTAATATTTCATACTTCTCAGTCTTACTCAATTTTTCTGATGGCCCTATAAGATGAATTATTTTTTTACATTTTAATTCAAAAGCCTCAGTTAATATTGCATTACCCTCAGGTTGCTCTCCAAGTTTATTGAGATGCTTTTCGAATTTAGCGCCGGCTTCATCGTAAATGGTAGAGTTAGTTCCAATTATCCTCGAAAAATTCTTATCAGTTGGGCTAATTACTACATCTACTTTTGAAGTAGAAATATCAGCAATTTGAACATTAAAACATTTATTCATGTGGCAAATTTGGTTTCCAATCTATCTTAAAACCTTCTTATTCAGATGTACTATTTCAAAGATATACTTTTTATACACCTGGTCTTCTTCTGTCACAAGTTTTAATATTGATTAAGTTTGATAAAATAGTGGTGTTAAGCTACTACTGCATTCTTACTTCAGGAGTCAGAGTCCTAACGAAGGCAATATGCTATTGTTCATCTTACTAAAGAAAGAGTGAGTGTCATTTCAAGATACCTTCTTTTATACTAGTTCTTAACAAATTATGCTTTTAGAAGGTGCGGTGGCAAACCGAAAAAGGTGCAAACCTCGCCCTTTTTGGTGGCGCCTTTTTAGCCTTGTTGCGGGCGGACAAACAGGGTGGGGTTGTCTTTTTCGGGCTCTTTTTCTTTGGTTCCTTGCTTTTGGAGGAGCAAAAGAAAGGGACAAAATTCAAGAATGAACGAGGGATTATTCGCTGCGCTCATGATCCCTGAAGGGGGGCTTCAAATGAAAAAGCTCCATTCGCTTCGCTCATTATGATTTTTGTTTCCATCTGTCCTCGCTCAGGCGAGCCTGGCTCGGCCATATGGAAACAAAAATCCCCGCTGTCGCGGGGAGCTTTTTCATTTGGCGGAGAAAGAGGGATTCGAACCCCCGGTCCAGTTTCCCGGACAACGGTTTTCAAGACCGCCGCGATCGACCACTCCGCCATTTCTCCGCCGCAAAGATAATCTTTTTTTGTTTTTTACGAATTTTTTTGAAAAAATAGATTAAGTAATTGATATACAGCAGTATATAATATTTATCAACAAGATGTGAACAAAATTTCCGGTTTTTAATTCTGAAATCTGCTGCCAATGAGCGACTGCGACATTTTTGTCAAAAACAGAGTTTCGTCCCGAAATATGATCATTTTAACCTAAAAGTGGCACTATTTGTGGAAAAACGGAAAAATAAATTTGCATATGAATTAAAAAAAAATAAATTTGTATTCAATTAATAAGATTGGTCTAACCTTTAAATTTTTCACTATGACAAAAAAAGAATTAGTTAACGCACTGGCTGCTGATGCAAGTCTTTCAATCAAAGATGCAGGCAAAGCTTTAAACTCATTTGTTGGAGTTTTTGGAAAAGCTATGAAAAAAGGTGAGAGAATCCAGCTTCCAGGCATGGGTACTTTCAAAGTTGACAAAAGAAGCGCTAGAGTAGTTCGTAACCCACGGACTGGCGCCAAACTGAACGTTCCTGCTAAAAAAGTAGTTAAATTCAAAGCAGCTCCTGCTCTTAACAAAGGCCTTTAATTCCTATTTCTGGAATTGATCAGGGGGGGTGTTTATTACCCCCCTTTTTTATTTTAGCCCGATTCAATCGAAAAATGAGCGTTTTTTTATTATTTTTGAACGCATTATTGCCTGTATAAACAGTAAAGAATGAACTGCATTATAGTTGACGATGATAAGCTCAGTTGTAAAATAATTGAGGGATATGTAAGCAAATTCACTTCCCTGAATCTGATCGGTTCATACAGCGATGCAGTAGCTGCAAGAAATATCCTTCACGACCGACACGATATCGACCTTATCATACTCGATATTGAAATGCCTGAACTGAATGGCTTTGATTTTATTGGCAGCCTCGACTCTCCACCTAATATAATCATTATCTCTTCTGCTGAAGAACATGCTTTAAGGGCATTCGATTTTAATGTAGTCGACTTTTTATTGAAGCCAGTCACCTACGGAAGATTCTGCAAAGCTATCGATAAGACTATCCGTTATTTCACAAGAAGGGAAACAACAAATACCGGCGACGAGGAGATCTTTATAAAAAAGGGATCCTCTCTCGTAAAGCTTCAACTTAGAGAGATTGTATATATCGAAGCTCTGGAGAATTATGTTACACTGAATACCAGTGATGATAAATTCACTATTCATTTTACCATGAAAGCTATTGAAAATCAGTTGCCTTCAGGGGTATTCATCAGGGTACACAGATCTTTTATAATCAATAAGAGCCTGATTCAGACTATAAAAGAAAATTCTCTCGACCTGGTTGTCGGAAGTTCAGTGAAAAATATTCCGGTAGGAAAATCGTTCCGGGATTCTCTGCTGAACGATATTAATGTTATGGCCAGATAATTACTACTTCTTCCTATGCTTACAAACAGGCAACTATTCCGGGAATATCTGGGTCAGACCTCGTCAGCGCCAATGATGCTTGAGATTAGCAGCGCAAAAGGTGTTTATATGTACGGTCCGGATGGCAGGAAATACATCGATCTTATCTCAGGAGTGTCAGTTAGCAATACTGGACATTGTCATCCTAAAGTTGTAGAAGCCGTTAAAGCTCAGGTCGATTCGTATATGCATCTCATGGTTTATGGTGAGATAATTCAGAGCCCGCAGGTAAAATTGGCTGAAAGACTCGCCGGACTGCTGCCACCTGAATTGAACACTTGCTATTTTGTCAACTCCGGGAGCGAAGCTGTGGAGGGAGCATTAAAGCTCGCCAAGCGATTTACTGGCAGAAGTAAAATAATATCATTTCGAAATTCCTATCATGGCAGTACTCATGGAGCCTTAAGTATTCAGGGAAGTGAATTCTACAGGAATGCTTTCAGACCTCTTCTGCCCGATACTTTTCAGATCGATTTTAATAACTTCAATGCTCTTGACGCTATTGATGAAAAAACCGCCTGCGTTATAATAGAACCTGTGCAGGGAGAGGGTGGAGTAATTCTTCCGGAAGAAGGTTTTTTGCAGGAGCTCAGGAATAGATGCAGTTCATTTGGTACCTTGTTGATATTCGACGAGATACAGACCGGATTTGGCCGTATCGGTTCAATGTTTGCCATCGATCGGTTTGATGTTGTTCCCGATATACTTCTTCTGGCCAAGGCGCTTGGAGGAGGAATGCCCCTTGGCGCATTCATTTCTTCGGGCACCATAATGTCAACTCTTACTAATAATCCTACCCTGGGGCATATAACAACCTTTGGAGGGCATCCGGTTTGTTGTGCAGCAGGACTTGCTTCCCTTGATGTGATAATAGAAGAAAAGCTTGTGGAAGCCTGTAAGCAAAAATCTGAGTTATTTAAAACGGAACTAAAACATCCTTTAATAACCGAGGTAAGAGGAGAGGGGCTTCTTCTGGCTGTTCAGCTAAAAGCGCCCGATTATGTTCATTTTGCAATTGCCCACGCTCCGGAACATGGACTTATTCTCGATTATTTTCTATTCTGCAGCGATGCTATGAGAATAGCTCCGCCTTTGATAATCAGCGAGGAAGAGATTCTGACGGCAACCTTTCAGCTAAAGAAGCTGTTAGATCAGGCGATGAGTAATGTAAAAGTGATATGAGAAGAATCTTCTTACTCTCAGCTATTATAATTTCAGTATCAACTAACGGGTTAAATGGTCAAAATACTCCAACCGACACACCTAAAGTATTGGAAACTCTTTACAGCAGACTCTCAATTTCACGTTCTGATTCCATAAGGATTCAAATCAACGATTCCATTAGATTTATATTAGAGAGCTATATATCTTCTGATACTGTTTTTAAATCAAATTTCAAAAATCTTCACTACCTCGGACAGATTACCGCTCCCGATTCGTCACTTAAAATCATTACCTGGAATCTTATTCTTCCCGGAAGCTCTGGCAGGTACTTCTGCTATCTGATCAGAAGGGGAGCCCCCGGTAAAGAAAATAGAATCTACAAAATGTCGGCTTCCTACAATGAGAACCCGGCGCTTGTTGATACAACCTATACTCAGGCCGACTGGTATGGAGCATTATACTATGATATACGATCATATACCATTAATAATAATAAATGCTGGGTCTTACTCGGTATTGATTACGGGAACCTGGAAATAAGCCGCAAAATTATTGACGTATTGAATATATCATCCGATGACTCTTTAACATTTGGAAGAAAATGGTTCGAATCGAAGGGTAGGAAACAATTCAGAGTTGTATTTGAATATGCTTCCAATGCCATGATGTCCTTAAAATTCAAAACCGACAGCTCAATAGTTTTCGATCATCTGGTGCCTTTTTCAAGGGACCAGCAGAATAGTCGCCAATTCTATGGTCCGGATTACTCCTACGATGCATATAATTTTTCCAATGGATCATGGAAGCTGATTGAAAATGTTGATGCGAGAAACAAACAATAGAAGAAGTTTATTATAACTTTAGGCACTCGAATCTCTTCGTCACTTAGTCGCTTAGTCACTTAGTCACTTTTATATGGCAAAGAATATCAAAACTCACCTCTACTGCTACGACGACCACAGGGCTTTTGCTGAGGATGTCAGGAGGCGGTTTGTTGATACAAAGCGGTATACTGTGTTATCATTTCAAACCAGGGAGGAATTTATAGATCGCCTGGCAGCCGAAAAACCGCATAACTTTTGTAAGGTTGCAATTCTCGGGATGCACGATTCGTTGGAGCAGTTTGAGATGATTAGCCAGCTGACGGCGGAAGTAAAAAATATCGATCAGCGAACAGGTTTGATTCTTGTGGGTCCACCCGATAAGATGAATGATATTAAAAAGGCAATTAAGTTCAATATAGATGCTTATATTCCTAAAAATGCCAATGCCATTCTCAGGATCCACAATACTGTAAAAAGACTTATAAGCCAGCATAGCATAGGGATCTTCAGGAAGCGCAGGAATTTTTCTTTCTATATTCTTCTTATATTCCTGCTTATCTCCGCACTGCTTGCTGCCATAGCCTTTATTAAATTGCCCGGCTACTTTTAATAAGAATGACTATTTGTCAGTCACCAACTAACGGCACATCTTTTGAAAGTGATCGGCAGATTATTCATGTTTAACAAAAAACTATACATATGCAAACTGGCAAGATTGGTGTAACAAGTGAAAACATTTTTCCAATAATTAAGAAATTCCTCTATTCCGATCACGAGATCTTCCTGCGTGAGCTGATTTCAAATGCTGTAGATGCAACTCAAAAACTGAAAACCATGTCTTCGGTTGGAGATTATAAAGGAGTTATCGGAGAAACAACCATTCATGTATCAGTAGACAAGAAGAAAAAGACTATAAAGGTTTCGGATAGCGGAATAGGAATGACAAAAGAGGAAGTCGACAAATATCTAAACCAGATAGCTTTTTCAAGCGCTAATGACTTTCTCGACAAATATAAGGACCAGGCTGGCGCAATAATCGGCCATTTTGGTCTCGGTTTCTATTCTTCCTTTATGGTGTCGGATAAAGTAGAAGTAATTACCAAATCATATCAGGAAGGCGCTCAGGCAGTTAAATGGACATGCGACGGCAGTCCGGAGTTTTCACTTGAGGAGGTTGAAAAAGAAACCAGGGGTACAGATGTAATTTTGTATATCGATAAGGAGTCGAAGGATTTTCTAGAGGAAAGCAAAGTTGAGCAGCTTTTAAAAAAGTACTGCAAATTTCTCCCTGTTGAAATTGCCTTTGGTAAAGAAACCGAGTGGAAAGACGGGAAATCGGTTGAAACAGGAAAAGATAAAATAATCAATAATACAAAACCTGCATGGACTCTTAAACCAGCCGACCTGAAGGATGAAGATTATATGAAATTCTATCGTGAATTGTATCCTGCAGGTGATGAACCTTTGTTCCATATTCATCTAAATGTTGATTACCCGTTTAAATTAACGGGAATACTATATTTCCCGAAGATTAAGTCTAATATTGAAATTCAGAAGAACAAAATTCAGCTCTACTGCAACCAGGTTTTTGTAACCGATTCCATTGAAGGAATTGTACCTGAGTTTCTTACGCTACTTCATGGCGTAATTGATTCGCCTGATATTCCCCTCAATGTGTCAAGGAGTTATCTTCAGAGCGACTCAAATGTGAAGAAAATCTCGAGTCACATTACTAAAAAAGTAGCTGACAGATTAGGTGATATCTTTAAAAACAACAGGGAGGAGTTTGAGAAAAAATGGGATAACCTGAAGCTTTTCATCGAATATGGCATGATAACCGAGGAGAAGTTTTATGAAAAAGCAACAAAATTTGCCCTGCTGAAGAACACTGAAGACAAGTATTTTACATTTGAAGAGTATGAGAACCTGATAAAGGAAAATCAGACTGACAAAAACAAAACCCTGATTTATCTTTATTCCACAAACAAAACAGATCAATATTCATATATCGATAAAGCCAGAAGCAAGGGCTATGATGTATTGGTTCTTGATGGACAACTCGATGTTCATCTAATAAATCATCTTGAATCGAAATTAAAAGAATCGCGATTTGTAAGAGTAGATTCTGACGTTGTTGACAAACTTATTCAAAAGGAGGAAACACGTGAATCAAAATTATCGGATGAACAGAAAGATGATCTGAAAAACGTGTTCAACATTACCGTTAAATCGAAGGAAATTTATAATGTTGTTTTTGAACCTCTGGATGAAAAAGATGCTCCGGTTATTATTACACAGTCGGAATTCATGAGAAGGATGAAGGAGATGTCGCAGATGGGAGGCGGGATGAACTTCTACGGAGAACTGCCCGATAGTTATAACCTGGTAGTAAATCCGAACCATCCGCTCATCATCAAATTATCTGACGATCTGCAGACGGAAGAAGGAGCCAAGCTAAAAGAGAATGGCACTGATCTTTACAGGCTTAAGGAAGAAGTTGACTTTATGGAGAAGGAGCATAAGAAGAAAAAAGCTGATGAAATTAGTCAACTGGAAAAAGATGACCTCGAAAAACTGAAGAAAGAGCTTTCTGCTGTTGAAGATACCAGGAAGAAAATACTTGAATCGTATGGTTCTGGTAACAAGGTAGTAAAGCAACTGATTGATTTGGCGCTTCTGGCAAATAATATGCTCAGGGGAGAAGAGTTGAGTACCTTTGTTAAAAGATCGGTAGAATTGCTTTAGAAGCTCTTTCTAACTAGGTTGAACCCCACTGCCGCTGGCTAGTCTTCTCGTAGGTACTTCGGCGAAGCAAGGGTGGCATTTCAGACAAGGATGCATAGACATCGAGCTAAGGGTAGTATTGAATAACAGGCATTAGAAAAAATTTGGGGGTGTTGAAAAAGTCGAAATCCATTAACCGCAAAGGTCACAAAGAAAATCGCAAAGATCGCAAAGAGCTTTATTACAATGCTATAACTTTGCGTCCTTTGCGCCACCTTTGCGTACTTTGCGGTTAGAAAAGACTTTTTAGACAGCCCCAAATCTAAACTAATCTTTGTATTTCAATACTCGCTTGTCTTGACGGCAGTATCACAGGGGGGATAATAAAGACAGGATTTTTAGATCATCCTCGAAATCTCCCCTTTGAGATAATCGATTGCAGCCCGGGTTGGTTCTGTTTCGAGTTCCATGATCTTCTCAAGGAGTTGTTTGCTGAGAACCATTGCGGGCGCATTTACAGGCATCTGTTCTGCTTCTCTGTTAATAATTTTGATCATATTCGATCTGGCATTTCTTACAACTTCCCATGCCTGGGGACTCATATAGATCTGTTGTGAAAGGTTGTGCTCAAACTCGCTTCTGATAGTGCTAAGCAAAGCTGTATGGAGTTGGGTGGCTTTCATGTCGTTGGTACTGACTCTTACCAGAAGCGATTCAAGAGATATCCTTTCCAGGAAGAGGACAATGCGTTCGTAAGCCTGAAGTTTAATAGGTGTAACAGTGCGGCTATTCTGAAGGATTATCTCCTGTCTCCTTTTGTCCTGATCGTTCTTAATCATTTTGTTAAGAATAACCCAGGTTGTAAAGAAAACTATCAGTGCGGGAATTGCCATTTTCAAAATGTCTGCCGTTATTTCCATGATTTGGTTTATTATTTTAATAAGTATAAGTTATCACTAGTTAACTTGGTCTGATTGATTATGGGATTCCTCGCTATCGCTCGGAATCCCCGCCTCCCGTTTCGTAATTTTGATTTATTTCCAACTAGTATATATTACTATCTACAAACTTAGGATTTTATTTTTTATTATCAATTGAATCGGGATTGTTAAACCTCTACGAGGTATAAGTACATCATGATACGTTTCTTCTACAATACTTTATGCCCTATGGGCAAAAGGCTTATCAAATAACAATATCGCGTAGCGGTTCCAGTATGTAGAAAATAAGGTATCTATTTTCAATTTTTTCCCCGTAGGGGATAAACAACATGATAAACCGGAGTTTTGTTTCTCAATTTTACTTCATACATTTGATTCCGTCCTTTTCAGTAAAAAGTCGTAACATAAAATTAAATCATGGAATACTTATCCGACAGGATCAAATCATTATCAGTATCACAAACACTGGCAATGGCTCAGAAGAGCAGGGAGTTAAAGGCAAAAGGTATCGACATAATAAGCCTGAGTCTGGGCGAACCTGATTTTAACACACCCGACTATATCAAAGAGGCTGCTAAGAAGGCTATTGATGACAATTATTCCAAATACCCTCCTGTACCGGGTTACAGCGACCTCAGGGAAGCAATTTCCTCGAAATTCAAAAGAGAAAACGGGATAAGCTATTCTCCCGATCAGATAATAGTATCAGCAGGCGGAAAACATTCGCTCATTAACGTAATTTTATCTATAATCAATCCGGGTGATGAAGCTGTAATTCTTGCTCCTTATTGGGTTAGCTATTATGATCAGATTATTCTTGCCGGTGGTAAACCTGTTGTGGTAAAGGCAACAATTGACAATGATTTTAAGGTTAGCTCAGAACAGATTGAGGCAGCTATTACCAGCAAAACCAGGCTGGTAATTTTTAATTCCCCGTCGAATCCGACCGGTATGATTTACAGCCGACAGGAGATGGAGAAAATTGCAAGAGTAATTGAAAAGCACGAGGGACTGTTTATCATTTCGGATGAAATCTATGAGCATATCATCTTCGAGGGAGAACATGTAAGCATGGCATCCTTCGATTTTATATACGATAGGGTAATAACCGTAAATGGCGTTTCAAAAGGATATGCAATGACAGGCTGGAGGATAGGGTACATAGGCGCTCCGCTATGGATTGCAAAGGCATGTGATAAACTTCAGGGCCAGTTCACATCAGGGGTATGTTCAATAGCCCAGCGTGCAGCGCTTGCAGCGATTAAGGGCACCGGTGAATCTCAAAAAGTAATGAGAGAGGCATTTCTTAGGCGTCGTAATCTGATTTGTGGTTTGCTAAAGGAGATAAAAGGACTTAAAGTGAGTATTCCTCAGGGCGCTTTTTATGTTATGCCTGATATTAACTATTTCCTTGGTAAATCAGACGGGAAAACTAAAATTTCCAACTCTGAGGACCTTGCTCTTTATTTACTCGACAAAGCACAGGTAGCAGTAGTGGGAGGAGATGCTTTTGGAGCACCGGATTGTATCAGAATATCCTATGCCACAGCTGATGACCTTCTGGTGGAAGCTGTAAAGAGAATAAAGGCAGCACTGGAAAAATTAAGTTAATTGCCCACACTCTCTCTACAGGATTACTGCCCCCTGCCCCCTAAAGGGGGTTCATGAGTCATATGTTGTTGATTAACCCCCCTTTAGGGGGGATGGGGGGTCAATACTTATTATACGAAACCGTCTCTTCTGCCGGTTTTCTCCTTTTTTCCCTCTTTTCGCTGAGAGAATAGCCGAGCGTGATTATAAGTTCAACTCTTTTTGACTTTGGAATGCCCAGGAGCTTTTTCACCCGTCCCTCATCAAACCAGCCAATCATACACGAACCAATACCCTCAGCCATTGCTTGCAGACAGATATTCTCCGCTGCAATGCCAATATCGATAAGCGAGTAGTCTTTATTCTTTATGGCTGCACCAATTTTTGAAGAAAAGTCTGGACTCTCTCTTACCAAAATTATCTGAACCGGTGCCTGTCCTACAAAACTGTTCATTTTTAGCAACTTAGCAGTGGCAGCTTCAGCTGTTTTTGCTAATAACTCCGGTTCCGTAACGATTATGAATTTCCAGGCCTGTTCATTATTTGCCGAAGGAGACATTCTGCCTGCCTCAACTATCCTTTTGAGCTTATCCTCCTCAATTGGTTTGTCACTGTATTTTCTGTCACTCTGCCGGCTTAAGATCAAGTCCAGCATCATTTCTCCATCGACCATTTTTAATAGTTGTTTGCCATAATTTCAAAATAACTTTCGGGATGCAGACATGCCGGACAATTTTTTGGAGGTTTGTTACCGAAATGTATGTAACCGCATTTTCTGCAGTACCAGAAGACTTTCTCATCTCTCTGAAAAACTTTATCCCCCATCAGGTTCTCCAGTAATTTCCTGTACCTGGCTTCGTGTCCTTTTTCAACTGAAGCAATTACTTTAAAAGCGGCAGCAACGGCTTTAAATCCCTCTTCCTCAGCAGTTTTTGCGAATGAAGGGTAGAGATCACTCCATTCTTCCAGTTCGCCACCAGCTGCTGCCATAAGATTCTCTTTTAATGTACCGGTTTTACCAGCAGGATATGAAGCAGTTATCTCTACTACTCCGCCTTCAAAAAATTTAAAAAATCTTTTAGCATGTTGTTGTTCCTCAAGGGCGGTCTTTAAAAAAATTTCCGCAATTTGTTCATAACCTTCTTCTTTCGCAACTTTTGCAGCAAATTCGTACCTGTTCTTAGCCTGCGATTCACCGGCAAACGCCTTCAACAGGTTTTTTTCTGTCTGTGTACCTTTTAAGCTCTTTTCCATAACTTTATTAATTGATGAATATTATTTATAATGAACCACTTAGATAGTTTTCTCAATCAGACTGCTTCGCTTTCTTTCCCAGTTTGAACAATCTTGACTCTTCACCCTTAAGGAGTCTTACTATATTCTTCCTGTGCGTAATTAACAATGCGATTGCGACAAATACTGAAAATATTTTAAAGACGAGTGATGGTGTTTCGAAAATTGTAAAGAGGATTATCGGAAAAGCCAATCCGGCGGTCATTGAGGAAACAGATATTATACCTGTTATAAGAAACATAGCAAGAAATACGCCGAAGCAGCTTAAGGTAAGAAAGAATTTCAGGGCTAAAAGTGTACCAAAAACTGTTGCCACACCTTTTCCTCCCTTGAACCCTGCAAACACAGGAAAGATATGTCCGACAATGGCGACAACACCGGCAAGAATCTGAATATTTATGATGGCAGCGCTACCTGGTTCAGCGAGATTGAAGAACACCGGCAAAGATGCGGCAGTCCAGCCTTTAGCTACATCTATCAATAATACAGGTACACCGGTTTTCCAGCCAAGTACCCTTATTACATTTGCAGTACCGGCATTCCCGCTCCCGTGTTCCCTGATATCAATTTTGTGAAATCTTTTTCCGATCCATACGGCTGATGGAATTGATCCGAGGAGGTAAGCCAGAACGAATACAAGTATGATGTTGAGTATAGTCATAAAGGATAGATCTTTTTCCGGGTAAATATAATAATAATCAATGAATGGTCAGATCCGTGGTCCATGATCAGAAAGTTCAGCAGTCTCTTTACTTCCGGTAAACTTACTGAAGTTATTAATAAATTTCAGGGCAAGATCGGTAGCAGCTACCCGCCATTTAGTTTGAGAGCTCCACGATTTTCCGGGATCAAGAATATTGCTGTCAACACCATCTAAAGTTGTCGGGATGTTCAGGTTGAAGATAGGAATAGCTGTAAACTCATTGTTCATTATCGATCCGTCAAGGATTGCATTGATGATTATCCTGGTAGAAGGTAAATCTATTCTTTTACCGGTACCATATGAACCACCCATCCAACCTGTGTTAACAAGCCACGCTTCAGCGTTATGCGCTTTCATCTTTTTGGTGAGTTCGTTAGCATAGATTACCGGGTCGAGCATAAGGAATGCAGCGCCAAAGCACGCTGAAAATGATGGAACCGGTTCAACTATTCCTCTTTCTGTCCCTGCAACTTTGGCAGTATAACCGCTTAGAAAATAATATCTTGTTTGTTCCTCACTCAGCCGGCTTACTGGGGGTAATACACCAAACGTGTCGGCAGTGAGAAAGATAACCTTTTTCGCATGCCCGGTTTTTGAAACAGGCTTTACAATGTTGTTTATATGGTAAATAGGGTACGATACCCTTGTGTTTTCTGTTTTGGAGGTATCGTTAAAATCAATTGTTCCGTCCGACAAGACCACAAGATTTTCCAGAAGGGCATCCCTTCTTATAGCATTATAGATATCGGGTTCATTCTTTTTACTGAGCTTTGCGCATTTTGCATAGCATCCTCCTTCAAAATTAAAGATCCCATCTTCATCCCAGCCATGTTCATCGTCGCCCACAAGAGCTCTCTCGGGGTCTGTTGAGAGGGTTGTTTTTCCGGTTCCGGAGAGTCCGAAAAATATTGCAGTATCACCCTTTTTACCCACGTTTGCTGAACAGTGCATTGAGGCAATACCTTTGAGAGGCAGATAATAGTTCATTACAGAAAAGATCCCCTTCTTCATCTCTCCGCCATACCATGTCCCGCCAACAACCAACATCCCTTCGGTGAGGTTGAAAAAAACAAAATTCTCAGAATTCAATCCCTGTTTTTTCCAATCCGGGTTAGTAGCTTTCGATGCCATGAGCACTACAAATTCAGGTTTGAAGTTATCAAGTTCTTCCGGTTCGGGTCTTATAAACATATTTTTTACAAAGTGTGCCTGCCATGCAACCTCCAGAATAAATCTTACGTTTATCCTGGTATTTTCATTGGCGCCACAAAAACAATCAACAACAAATAATCGCTTTCCTGATAATTGTTTCGCAGAGATTTTTTTACAGTGATCCCAGATTTCTTGTGTAATGGGTTTGTTATCAGAAACTTTTGCCATATCCGACTTCCACCAGATTGTGTCTTTTGTCTTATTATCTAAAACAACATGCTTATCTTTTGGAGAACGGCCGTGGAATATTCCGGTATCTATTGCAACAGCACCTGTTCTTGTAATAATACCTTTTTCGTAACCGATCAGACCTGGTTTAGTCTCTTCAGCAAAAAGCACATTATAAGATGGATTATAAATAATTTCATGGGGGTCTGTTATGCCATATTGTAATAAGTCTGTGGAAGTAATCATAATCAGAATTTTTCGATTAAAGATGTCAACCTGATAAATGGTGTAACACTTTAACAGCAATAAGGGCTAAAGATAGCCTTATTTTTTTACATTTTTTATGATGTTCAGCATACTATGAGTTACTTCAGAAGGCTTCCAAGGAAGAGTTTTCGATTTTAGTTTTTTTGATTTTAACCCCCTTTCTGATCCCGCGTAAGTGGAAAGTTCTGCTGGGCTGTTGAAAAATTCAAAATCCATTAACCGCGAAGGGGCCAGCCTGCAGGGGTGTTTTATCGCAAAGATCGCAAAGAGCTTTGTTACAATGTTTTAACTTTGCGTCCTTTGCGCCACCTTTGCGTTCTTTGCGGTTAGAAAAGACTTTTTAGATAGCTCCTGTATTTATACAAAAAAAAGGTCTCCCGGAGAGGAGACCTTTTAAAAACTATTTGGGTAAGATTATTTACCAAATTTAATTGAAGCCTGAGCTGCAGCCAGTCTTGCTATCGGAACTCTGAACGGAGAGCAACTGACATATGTTAAACCTGCCTTGAAGCAGAATTCAACTGAAGCCGGGTCTCCACCCTGTTCTCCGCAAATACCAACTTTAAGGTCAGGTCTGGTTGCACGACCTTTTTCTACCGACATCTTAATTAGCTGTCCAACGCCATCCTGATCTATTGTCTGGAATGGATCGGCACCTAATATTTTTTTGTCGAGATAATCATGAAGGAAACCACCAGTATCATCGCGGCTGAATCCAAATGTCATCTGTGTAAGGTCGTTGGTACCGAATGAAAAGAACTCAGCTGTTTTTGCCATACGATCGGAGAGAAGACAAGCGCGCGGGATCTCTATCATTGTACCATATTTGTAGTCAATCGATTTAACACCGAATTTCTTACAAACTTCTGCATATACTTTATCCACCACTTTCTTTGTATAATCAATCTCTGCAACCTCTGATGTTACAGGAACCATAATTTCAGGATGAGGATGTTTCCCTTCCTTAATAAGCTCCAGTGACGACTCGAAGATTGCACGTATCTGCATCTCTGAAATTTCAGGGAATGTAATACCAAGGCGAACACCACGGTGTCCCATCATAGGGTTTGACTCGTGTAGAGCTTCGCCGCGTTTTGCAACATCTTCTTTTTTGATACCAAGCGCTTTTGCAAGCTCTTCCTGTTTTTCAGCACCCTGAGGTACAAACTCATGGAGAGGGGGATCGAGAAGTCTGAAAGTAACAGGTAGCCCGTTCATAGCGGCCATGGTTGCTTTCATATCTTTCTTAACATGTGCAAACAATTCGTCGAGCGCTTTGCGGCGTTCTGTTTCATTAGCGCTGAGGATCATCTTACGAAGAAGGAATAATGGTTCTTCTGAACCTTTTCCGTAGAACATATGCTCGGTGCGGAAAAGACCAATACCTTCTGCACCATAGTTACGTGCAATAATAGCATCTTCCGGAGTTTCAGCATTGGTGCGGACACCCATTTTCCTGAATTTATCAACGATTGCCATAAATTCTTTGAAACGGGGATTCTCTGAAGCATCCATAAGTGCAAGTGCTCCGATATATACAAATCCTTTTGTTCCGTTAAGGGTCAGGAAGTCACCTTCTTTAATAACCTTGTCGGAACCTGAGATTTTAACAATTTTCTTTGAAGCGTCAACATGAAGTCCGCCGGCACCTACAATGCAGCATTTCCCCCAGCCGCGTGCAACAAGTGCAGCATGAGATGTCATACCACCACGGGCAGTAAGGATACCTTCTGCAGCGCGCATTCCTTCAACGTCTTCCGGGTTTGTTTCTTCACGTACCAAAATAACTTTTTCGCCTTTGCGGAACCATGCTACTGCATCTTCAGCATTGAAAACAACTCTTCCTACAGCAGCACCTGGACCTGCAGGCAGACCTTTTACAGCAGGAGCATGTTTTTTCTCAACTGTTGGATCACAAATTGGATGGAGAAGTTCATCGAGCTGTGCAGGATCGACGCGCATAACAGCTGTCTTTTCATCAATAAGTTTCTCGTGCAGCATATCCATAGCCATATTGAGAGCAGCAGTTCCTGTTCTCTTACCGGCGCGGCACTGTAACATATAAAGTGTTCCCTCCTGAATGGTAAATTCTATATCGAGCATATCGTGGAACGACTTCTCAAGAATATTACGGATGTCCCAAAGTTCTTTATATGTACCAGGCATTGCTTCCTGCATACTATGAAGGTGCTTGTTCTGATCGTTCTTGGTATCATCATTAAGAGGACTTGGAGTGCGTATCCCGGCTACTACATCTTCGCCCTGAGCATTAACAAGCCACTCACCATAGAAGAGGTTTTCTCCGGTTGCAGGGTTACGGGTAAATGCAACACCGGTAGCTGATGTATCGCCCATGTTGCCAAATACCATTGCCTGAACGTTTACAGCGGTACCCCAGTCATCAGGAATACCTTCTATACGGCGGTATGATACTGCCTTCTTACCATTCCAGCTCTTGAAAACAGCTTTAATACTTCCTTCAAGCTGTTCT
Organism: uncultured Bacteroidales bacterium; assembly: GCA_963809855.1. Lineage (GTDB taxonomy): Bacteria > Bacteroidota > Bacteroidia > Bacteroidales > VadinHA17 > LD21. Next base: position 859,745 of record CAWELF010000001.1, read on the forward strand.
TTTGCATCGTCTGGGAAAGGTTTTCCAAGAGCAGTTTTTACTATTTTCTTGAATTCTTCAGCAAGGACTTTTAGTTCATCAGCTGAGATTTCAGTATCTGATTTATAACCTTTACTTTTCTTAAACTCATCAAGTTTCTCATCAAGCTGCTTACGTATTCCTTTTCCTTCACCAAGATCAATTCCTTCTGCTTTTTCCATAACAACGTCAGCATACATCATAATAAGCCGGCGATATGAATCCCATACAAAGCGGGGATTATTTGTTTTTTTCAGGAATCCGGGGATAGTTGCAGAGCAAAGTCCTATGTTGAGTACAGTATCCATCATACCTGGCATAGAACTGCGGGCGCCGGAACGACATGAAACGAGTAAAGCGTTTTCTGTATCGCCATACTTCATCTTCATGGTCTCTTCTGTTTTTTTCATAGCAGCCCATACTTCAGGCATCAGGTCGGCAGGAAGAGTACAATTGTTACTATAGTACTCATTGCATGCTTCAGTAGTGATTGTAAAACCAGCTGGAACAGGTAATCCCAGCAGACACATCTCTGCAAGGTTTGCACCTTTTCCGCCAAGAAGGTTCTTCATTTCAGTTTTACCCTCTGCAGTTTTCTTTCCAAAGGAGTAGACTCTTTTAACTTGTGACATAGTTTTATTAATTTGAGATAATTTAAATTATTTATTTTGAAAATTAGTCGCAAAGTTAATATTAAAATTGAATAATGAAAAGCGGAGAGTGGATAACTGATATACTATTATTATTTGCCCCCATCCCCTCTAAAGCTAAACTTTATACACATCTTTTTTATTAAGTTTCAGCTGCGAGAAGGAGATCCCTCTCCCTCTTCTTCCTCCTACCAATCAACAACATACGTGTCATCCCGAGCGACAGCGAGGGATCTCCTTCTCGCTTTCTGTAATTAGCTAAAATTGAGATGAGATGTAAGATTAGCCTTTTGAAGGAGGGAAAATGTATAGGGCTCCCTGTATTTAAATACTGTCCTTAACTTGACGATTCCGGCTTTGCTGGCACGGATTTGCCTTCGCTGAGCTCCCTTCGGTCGGTTGTAATCCGTGCCAGCGGATGCAAATTATAGCTGGTTGTTAATACTCAAGTATCCAGTAATTTAGCCCCCCTTTAGGGGGGATGGGGGGTCAGGCTCTTGGATGAAACATAATCAGCGTATCTCTTAGATAACTCCTGTCGATATGCGTATATATCTCGGTTGTTAGAATCGATTCATGTCCGAGCATTTCCTGTACAGCCCTCAGATCGGCCCCGGCTTCAATCATGTGAGTTGCAAAAGAATGACGGAAGGTGTGGGGACTGATTTTTTTCCTGATACCCGCCTTTGCTGCAAGGTCCTTTATTATTGTGAAAATCATTGCCCGGGTTAACCTCGATCCCCTTCGGTTAAGAAAAAGAATATTCTGATCGTGAACAACGGGTAATCGATTCCTGTCGAGCTTATAAATATCAATTTCCTTAAGGGCTTTACCACTCACGGGAACAAGTCTTTGCTTGTTTCCTTTACCTGTAACAATAACAAAGCCATCAGCATAATGAATATCCGTCAGACGAAGGTTGACTAGTTCTGAAACACGTAAACCACACCCGTAGAGTGTTTCAATGATGGCTTTGTTTCTGTGCCCTTCCGGTTTGCTAAGGTCGATCTGTTCTATCATCAAATCAATTTCCATAACCGAAAGAACCTCAGGAAGCTTGAGCCCAATTTTTGGAGATTCAATCAGAGAGGCAGGGTTTTCCTCAATTTCACCTTCTATCAGAAGAAATTTGTAAAATGCTCTGATCCCTGATAGTACCCTCGCTTGTGTCCTGGCATTTCTTGTTTCAGTACTATACCATAATAAGAACTCTTTCAGGTCAGCATAACTCACCAATGCCGGAACTACTTCTTTTCCAGCTTCCCTGAAGAATTTTTCAAGTTTTGAAATATCATTCAGATAGGCTTCAACACTGTTCCCCGACAATGACTTTTCGAGACGGAGAAATGTCTCAAAGTTTCTGTATGATTGCTTCCATGTGAGGCTCATTGTAAATATCCTCTTTAACCCTTTGAAAACCTTTATAATATTCCTTACAAAGTAATACAAAGAAAGACAACCTGTATAAATAGCCAACCTTAATTTTTTTATCTATTTTTGCCATTAACTTTTTATATCAGGTTAACCTTAATTTTTGGAATAAATTCATTGTCAGATGCAAATATTAATTATTAATGGTCCTAATCTGAACCTGCTGGGTACTAGAGAACCTTCCAAATATGGAAACTCCACCTTCGAAGACTACCTCAACTTGCTCAGATCGCGTTATCCTGAGATCGTATTTGAATATTTTCAGTCGAACGTGGAAGGAGAGCTGATAAATGAAATCCAGCGGGCAGGTTTTTCCTTCGATGGAATAATCATTAATGCCGGGGGATATACTCATACATCGGTTTCAATTACAGATGCGATAGCTGCTGTTAGCGCTCCTGTAATAGAGGTTCATATTACCAATATCTACGCCCGGGAGGAATTCAGGCATACAAGCCTTATAGGAAGAACATGTACCGGTACAGTTTCCGGGTTTGGTCTCGATAGCTACCGTCTTGCTGTTGAAGCTATTATTGAACTTAAAAAAACAATGAAGAAGTAACTTATGGACAGAAAAAGAACAAAGATTGTTGCTACTATTTCAGACAAAAACTGTGGTATAGATTTTCTCAAAGAGCTATTTGATGCCGGAATGGACGTAGTGCGTATCAATTCCGCTCATATGCCAATCGGGGAAGCTGTAAGGGTAATTAATAATGCCAGGGAGGTATCGGATAAAATTGCCATCCTTATCGACACAAAAGGACCAGAGATTCGTACCACTGCATGTGATGAACCAATTAGCCTGATTAAAGGTGAGAAAATCAGCATAATAGGCGACCCTACTTTGAAAAGCTCTAAAGAAGCAATCTATGTAACCTACCCTTCGTTCGCACAGGATATTTCTGTGGGTTCCTTTATACTTATGGACGATGGGGAACTGGAATTAAAAGCAGTTAAAAGGAATGGCAACGCTCTTGAATGTACCGTATCGAACACCGGTATTCTGGGATCAAGAAAAAGTGTCAACATACCCGGAGTAAAGATCTGCCTGCCTTCTCTTACCTCAAAGGATCTGGCATTTATAGAAATGGCAGTAAAAAATGAGGTTGATTTTATTGCACATTCCTTTGTCAGGTCCAAACAGGATGTTCTGGATGTTCAGAAAGTTCTTGACTCATACAACAGCAGTATTAAGATAATTGCCAAAATAGAAAATCAGGAAGGTGTAGATAATATTGACGACATTCTTGATAATGTATACGGAATAATGGTTGCCAGGGGAGATCTCGGTATTGAAATTCCATACGAGAAGATACCTGGTATCCAGAAGATGATAATAAACAAATGCATTGTCACAAGGAAACCAGTCATAGTTGCCACCCAGATGTTGCAATCGATGATTTCAAACCCAAGGCCAACCAGGGCGGAAGTAAGCGATATCGCCAATGCAATTTATTCACAGACTGATGCAATAATGCTGAGTGGTGAAACTGCGAACGGTAAATACCCTGTGGAAGCCGTTAGGACAATGACGAAAGTAGCCTTTGAGGTTGAAAAGAATAAAGAAAAGTTTCTGGATGTTCCGCATGTAAACGTTACCGGTGAGATCTCAGCATACCTTGCAAAAGTTGCTGTCAAAACCGCATTCAGGATAGGGGCAAAAGGGATTATTGCTGATACAACGGGAGGAAGAACCATCCGCGATATGGCGTCGTACAGAGGAATCAAGTTAATCCTGGCTCAGTGTTATTCAAAATCAACAATGAGGGAACTGTCTCTTTCGTATGGAGTTTATGCAAGTTACCAGGAACGCAGGAAATCAGTTGACGAATTTATTCACATAGCCCTTAAAAAACTTGTGAAAACGCATAATCTTCAGGGAGACGATATCGTTGTTGTACTGGCCGGAAACTTTTCAGGGGGTGCTGGATTCTCGTTTATTGAGGTAGGATCGGTTGAATATCTAAAAGACCGGGTTAGTATAAAAGAGGAGTGAGGATTGGTCTGATTTTTGCTGTAAATATGTGGCCTGAAACCTGATAAAAATGATAAAAACTCTGTTTTTTTCTGTGTGGTTTTTATTTCATCCTGTACATGTTACGATGACCAGCATTGATTATAAACCAGAGCTGAGTACTTTTAAGGTGTTTGTAAGGATGTATTTCGACGATTTCCTTCGCGATTGTAAATTAAACGGGGTGGATGTTCAAAATAACAATTTTTCCATCGATAACGCCACAACAAGGAATCTCATTGAACGTTATATTAGCAATGTGGTAATATTGAAGGTAAACGAAAAGCAACTTTCAGGAAAACTCAATGATATGAATCTTTCTGATAATGAGATTAGTATGAATTTTGACTATCTTGCGGGAAAGAAGCCAAAAGCTTTTTCGGTTAAAAATCTTATTATGACAGGACTCTATACAGACCAGTCGAATATGATAATTGTGAAAATTAACAACCTGGAAGAAGGCTTTAAACTGACGCCAGATAAGACAGAGCAGACTTTTAATTTAAAATAATTTCCTGAAGTGAACTATCCACACATTAAGAAGCTATTACTTTCGATCGCGATAATACTCTGCGTAACACCACTGATGGCAACTCATAACAGGGCAGGGGAGATTACGTACGTTCAACTGTCTGATCTTACGTATGAGATAACAATAACTACATTTACTTACACCCTAAGTCCTGCTGACAGACCAACACTCGACATAGAATGGGGAGATAATACTATTTCTACCGCAATTAGGATTTCAATGTTAACCCTTCCGAACTTCTACAGAAAAAATGTTTATGTGATAACCCATACGTACCCCGGACCGGGCATTTACAAGATTGTCGTCCAGGACCCTAACAGGAACCTGGGAGTGAAAAATATTCCCAATTCGGTAAACGTAATGTTTTCAATGTCGTCTATTCTTACAGTTAACCCGAGCATGGGAAAAAACAGCACACCGATACTTCTTAATCCTCCATACGACAAAGCTGCTTATCATTACAAGTTTATTCATAATCCGGGAGCATACGATCCTGACGGTGATAGTCTTTCATACGATCTCACCGTTTGTACACGCGAAGATGGTAAGCCAATTATTGGTTATACCTTTCCTCCGGCAACCAGTTCCATCAGAGTTGATTCTATCAGTGGCGACCTTATCTGGGACACTCCTGCCGATACCGGCGCATTTAATGTGGCAATGGAGATCCGGGAATGGAGGAATGGTAAAAATATCGGAATTGTGGAACGGGATATGCAGATTGAAGTTTATACAACAAATAATAAACCTCCTGTTAATAGCCCGCTTCACGATTATTGTGTTCAGGTAGGAGATACAGTAACCTTTGTAATGACTTCTACTGACCCGAATGGTGATTTGATGACCCAGAAGATGACATCAGGGATTTATACGCTGAAGGCTTGTCCTGATACAGCCATCAGCTTAACTTCTGTTCCGGGAAAGGCTACGATGAGATACTTTTGGATTCCATGTTATGATGCAGTAAGGACACAACCATACGATGTTATTTTTAAATCTGACGACAATAACTCTGATGTGAAACTGTCGGATATCGACCACATGAAGATCAAGGTTTTGGGACCTCCTCCGGTTATCGTGAATGCGGTACCGGAAGGAAAATTTATAAGACTGACATGGAAAAATTATGGATCGGGAGTTATCTCCGGATTCAGTATATACAGACGTGAAGGAGCTTCCTCATTTAACCCAGACTCATGCACTGCCGGAATACCATTATCCACCGGATTCGTAAAAGTAGGGTATGTCGGTGGCAGTTCAACCACTTCGTTTTCAGATACTGACAATGGACAGGGACTCTTATTTGGAAAGGAATATACCTACAGAATTGTTGCTGTCTATCCGAATGGAACAGAAAGTAAAGCATCAAACGAAATTTCATCTACTCTTGTTTCAGGAGTTCCGATTATAAGGAACGTTAGTGTAACAAAGACAGACCCCGTAAAAGGATTGATATTTATCTCATGGAAGAAACCCGACAGGCTCGACACTATTCCCGCAAACGGACCCTATGAATTCAGGATTTTCAGAGCTGCAGGCATAGGAGGCACCAATTATCAGCAGGTTAAGATCATTCCAACGATCGATCTGAACGATACAACACTTACCGACACTCTGAATACACAATTATCGGGATATCTTTACAAAATAGAATTATGGAATGTTAAAACAAATAATGTTTTCCGGGTTGGTGAACCGGCTTACGCATCTTCACTGTTCCTTACAATCAGTCCGGGTGACAAAAAGGCTAAGTTTGTTATCAGCAGGAATGTTCCCTGGATCAATACAAGGTATGATTTATTCAGACTAAACGAAGTAACACTGGCTTACGATTCTGTCGGATCAACAAACCAGCTTGCTTTTTCAGATCTAGGATTGGTAAACGGGAAGAGTTATAAATACTATGTAAGGTCAACAGGCGCCTACTCAGCTGTAAATATGCCAAAGAACCTTCAAAACCTGTCTGAGACTGTTAATACTATACCTATAGATAATGAGCCTCCATGTCCTCCCGAAGTGTCTGTATCGAGCAAGTGTGATAGCATGTATAATGTAGTGTATTGGAGGTTTTCTGATCCCTCATGCCTTTCTGACATTAAGAAGTACTTCATCTATTACAAAAAATCGTACGGCGACAATATTGCCCTTCTGGACTCAGTTACTGACAAAAATATTTTCACCTACAGGCATTATCCGGGTGAATCAATTGCCGGTTGTTATGCTGTATCAGCTTTCGACTCATACGGTAATGAAAGTGAAAAATCTGCAGTTGTTTGTATTGACTCATGCGGTACATTTCTGATTCCTAACGTTTTTACACCTAATGGTGATGCTATAAACGACAGACTTATTGCTAAAACATCTGGCCTTGAGGATAAGATTGACTTCAGGCTTTACAACAGAAATGGGGCGCTCTTATTCAAAACAGAAGAACCAAGAATAAACTGGGATGGAACATATAAGGGAAAAATAGTTTCTCCGGGAGTCTATTTCTATCAATGTGATGTGTATGAAACCAGGATTTCAGGACCGTATATGTATCATCTGTCGGGTTTTGTGCATGTAATTACGGAAGAAGACGCATCGATAAAGCAAGAGCCAACAAAGTGATCCAGATCAGCTACTAAAAATGAAAAAGACAATAATTCTGAGTTTGATTTTTGCACTATCCTTTTCAGTATCAGGACAAGAAACTGTGGATTATATACTTAAGTCGCGGGCGCTGAAAGAGTCGGGCAAACCGGAACTCTCGAAAGACCTGCTTACCAATGCGTTGAATAAATCAAAAGATAGCAGGTTGTACAACGAAAGAGCCGAATTAAACCTGGCAAAAGGTGATTTGAGCGCCGCTATAAGCGATTTCAATGATGCAAACCAGACTGACCCATCATCGGGGGAGTATGGACTTTCGAGGGTTTACGCCAAAAAAGGTGACGCTGCCACTTCGCTTTATCACCTTGAGCGAAACCTTAAGTCGCAGTACAAAAAAGAAGAAAAAGAAATTCTACTTGATCCATCTTTCGGATCTATTGAAAACAAGCCTGAGTGGCGTCAGTTCTGGAAGAAGGAATGGTATACTGCAGCTGAAAGAAGTGTTTCTGAAATTGAGTACTATATCTATGCCGGGAAACTGGATGAATCTAAAAATGTACTCTCCGAGCTTAAAAAAGCGGATCAGATCAGCAGTGAGATTTCTTATGCTGAGGCGCTGATCAATGTCGCTTCAGGAAAGTATCCGGATGCCGTGAAAATAATCACTACTCTGATTACTTCTGAACCTCAGAATGAAAAATACTTAAGAATTCTTGCAAAAGCACAGGTCTTGTCGGCAAATACAGCAGGAGCCTCAGTTACTTATTCTCAGCTTATAAATTCGGGTGTGGCAGATGCAGAATTATTGATACTCAGAGCAGAGTGCTACCGTAAAACAGGGGAGACCGATAAGGCACTGGTCGATCTTGAGAAATATCTTAGTTATTATCCGGAAAATAAAACAGCTTTAAGTCTGGCAGGAAAAGTTGAGTCAGCGGCTGGTGATAACATCAAAGCTCTCGAATATTTCAACAAAAATGTAAGTATTCATCCCAACGACTCTGAATGCTATATCGACAGGGCAAATGCTTACTTCGTTTCAAAAACGTGGAGCTGGGCCATAAAGGACTACAGCATGTCGTTGGATTTGAATCCGGCAAACTCCGATACATGGTTGAATAAGGCGATTTCTCTGCTTAATTCCGGAAAGACTGAAGATGCATGTCACGATTTTAAGGAATCCCTGAGTCTCGGAAATAGGAAAGCTTCGGATTATATAAGCAGGAATTGTATTAAGTAACCGGTAATCGTTAATCGGTAATCGGTAATCGTAACACAGAGTTGCACAGAGTTTTACACGGAGTTACACGGAGTTTAAATCACATAGTCTCTTAGTCACATAGTCTCTTAGTCTCTTAGTCTCCCCCTCTCCCCCTATCCCCGTCTTCCTTTGCGCCATTGCGCCGTTGCGCCTACTTAATATGCTTCTGAATTCTCTCAAACAAATCGTGTGGCTTGAAAGGTTTAAGGACATAATCATCAATCTTAAGGTCTGCAATTTTATCGTGACTTTCAGACATTATAGCTGCGGTAAGAGCGACAATTGGGATATTACTCACAGCAGGATCTTCCGATTTTCTGATTATCCTGATAGCTTCGATTCCATCCATTACCGGCATATGTAAATCCATAAGAATCAGATCGAAAGATTCTTTCTGCAGGAGGTCCAGAGCAATCTGGCCATTTTCAGCGTGTACCACAGTTATACCCCAACTCATGAGGAATTTATTTGCCACAAAAAAGTTAATCTTATTATCTTCAGCAACAAGTATCTTTTTACCTTCCAGTCCGGTATAATTATCCTGTACCTCAGCATTCTGGGGATGATTTGCAGACTCTGATACTCCGAACGAAATAACAAACCTGAATGTTGAACCTTTCCCTGGTTCGCTTTCGATTGTGATCGTTCCACCCTGAAGTTCGACAAGCTTTTTGCAGATAGCCAATCCCATTCCTGTACCTCCAAATTGCCTTGTTGTATCGGCTGATGCCTGAGTAAAGCTGTCAAAGATATCCTCCAGTCTGTCTTTGGGAATTCCGATACCGGTATCAGCTACTATAAATTCAATTTTAGACACATTCCCTGCCCTGCTCAGTTCATTTACAAAAACAGAAATACTGCCGTTATTTGTGAACTTCATCGCATTCGAAAGGAGATTGGACAATATCTGGTTTAGTCTGATCTGGTCACCAATTACTTCGGCAGGAAGGTTACTGGATTTTTTAATATCAAAAATTAAGTTCTTTGCTTTCGACCTGAAAGAGTACGATCGCATTATTTCATCGAGGAAATCGCTAAGATTAAAATGTGTTTGCTCAAAAACAATTTTCCCGGAATCCATTTTATTATAATCCAGAACATCATTTACCAGTGTAAGAAGGTGATTACCAGAAAATTTCAGAGCCTGAATATAATCCATCTGATCTTCGCGTGGATTTCCCAGCAGCAAAAGGTTGGTAATCCCGATAACCTCATTAAGTGGCGTTCTGATTTCGTGACTCATAGTTGTCATGAACAACTGTTTTGACTGAGCGGCATCTTCTGCTTTCTGACGGGCAGCGACGAGGTTGTCGAGAATAACTCTTCGTTGAATAGCGATTGCTATATTATTTGCAATGAAATCAAGCACAAAAAGATCATCCTGCGAGAACTTATCTTCTTCTTTATAATCCTGCAAACACATAACCCCGATTATATTATCATCAACTTTCAGGGGTACTCCCATCCATACTTTGCATGGTGTTCCAACAAGGTCGATCTCTCCTTCTTCCTCAAGTATCTTAAGATCGTTTTCCTTGAGAAGTACCGATTTCTCGTTCTTTATAACCCATCCGGTAATAGTTTTCTTAGTCGGGATTTTATAAAAGTTATCTTTTTCATCTGCGAAAAAAGGAAAAGAAAGTGTTTCGGATGCTTTATCATAGAGGGCGATGAAGAAATTATTGGTATCCCAGATCTTACTCAATTCTTTTACTATGGTCGGGTATATTTCCTTAATATCAAACTCTTTGAGTGCGGCAGTTGAGATATTAAAAAGGATCTCCTGCAATATCTGATTTCTTTTTTCGGCTGTAATGTCTGTGTAGATTCCAAGCTGTGCAATAATTTCATCGTTTATCACTACAGCTGATACAACAAGCGAAACCTGGATCCTTTTTCCGTTTTTATCCTTCCTGATTGTCTGTTTGGAGATCTTTTTGTTTGACAATGTAATACTTTCATAACCTATTGCTTCATCTTTCAGGTCATCAGGGACCAGAAGATCGTCAATCTCTTTATTTAATGCTTCCTCAAGGGTGTAGCCGAAAAGGTTTGAAAAATCCTGGTTCACCATTGTTATTTTACCGGCAGGATTTGTTATTGCTATCGCAGCAGGAGTTGAGTCGATAAGGTGTTCAAGAAAAGCTTTTTCTCTTTCTATGTTCTGCTCATATTCAACTTGTTTGCTGATATCTGCAACTACACCTCTGTAACCAATTATCTTATTTTCGTAAAATGTGGCAAATGAATGTGTTAGTATCGGGACTCTCGTTCCGTCCTTCTTTTTTATTAGATACTTGTTGCTTGAGAACTCCTCGGGGAACTTCAGTTTTTTCAGATTCTCAATCATATTTTTATAGACATCAGGAAATAGTGCAGAGATATTAATCCCTTTTTTCACGTCTTCAGCCGTATATCCAAAAAAATCAAGGCTTTTCTTGTTTGCATATAATATCTTTCCATGGAGATCCACCTCGTATATCATTTGTGGTAACATGTCAGAAAAACTTTCGAATGCAATCCTCTGTCTCCTTCTGGTGTCTAGGTATTTCTGATGGTTGCCGGGCTCCCATGTAATTACAATATTTCCTGAAGTAAGGATAAATCCCATATAAAATCCTTCGGAATCGTCACCTTTTGGCGATGCAGAAAGTTTATGAGCGTCACCGGTAATCCTGATGTGATTTAGTAATTCAATTAGCTTAACTCGTTGCGAAAGGGGAGTTTCAGTCACAAACTTGCCGATAACATCCTCTTTTTTTACAAATTCTATTTCTTCAACTTTGGAGTTAAGGTCTATGATTAAAAACTTATTGTCCTCGCTCACACCATATATTGACAGATAACTGTTAACGGTCTCGAAAATTTCGTCCAGTACGCTGCCCTGGCTCTCCTTAATCATTTTATCTTTCAGATTCGATAATTCATTGAATACCGTCAGAAGATAGGTTTCATTATCCATAACCACTTTTTCGGCTGAAAACAGATAAGCTTTTTCTTTACCTTGCTTTGTTCTTAGTGTAAGTGGATAATCTTTTGTTTTCCTGAGTTTCGAAATCAGTTGCAGATATTTATTACTTTCCTCAAAATCGGCGAATAGATGAATATCATCGGGCGAGTTGCCGATAATCTCCTCCTTGCAATATCCCAGTTCCTTTATAAACGAGCTATTTACATCAATAAATTTCCCTGAATCTAACTTGCTGATGGCCATTAAGTAAGAAGTAGAATGGAAAGCCTTGAGGATCATTCCTGCTGAAGTTTCATTTGTACCTGGCATACCTTTCACCCTGGCAGATTCCAACTCCGACTCCAGTCGCCTGGTTTTATCCAACAACTCCTGATATAGTTCCTTATAATCCATTGCTCTCACTTTTCAATTGACTTTTTAAAAGTAGTAATTTACGCTTAGAAACATAATTCTTATAACAATTTTTAGCTTTTGCTTTACACTTTTAACTTTTGTCTTTCAACTTTTATCTTTTGTCTTCCGTCTTCCGTCTTCTGTCTCCTGTCTCCCGTCTTTTTGGAATTGTCTGAAAACTATCTGTTCCTATTTTCTTTTTTTCATTATAGTACTTGCAGAAATCTGTCAATCCGCATTGTCCGCAGAGTGGCTCTCTGGCTTTACATATATATCTTCCGTGAAGTATTAGCCAGTGATGAGCCTGACCGCGGATATCGGTCGGAATATTCTGCTCAAGCTGGGTTTCCACGCTTAATGGTGTCTTAGCATCTTTTACCAGACCAATTCTGTTAGCCACCCTGAAAACATGAGTATCTACTGCAATTACAGGTTTCCCGAACACTATTGAGGCTACTACATTCGCAGTCTTTCTGCCCACACCCGGAAGCTGTTGCAACAAAAGAGTATCGGAAGGTACTCTGCCTCCAAATTTCTTTACCAGCATCTTCGACATACCTGAAAGGTGCCTGGATTTGTTATTTGGATACGTACACGATTTTATATATTCAAAGATTTCCTCAGGTTCTGCTTTTGCCATCGATTCAGCATCAGGGTATCTTTTTAGCAATGCCGGAGTGATAAGATTAACACGTTTATCAGTGCATTGGGCTGAGAGTATCGTTGCGACAATAAGTTCAAAAGGATCGTGGTAAATAAGTTCCGTTTCAGGAATCGGATTATTTATCAGGAAATATTCAATGGTCCGTTTAAATCTTTCCTTTATTGTCATCCTTCAGAATAAAATAACATAGTGGTGGTAAGGTAACACTTTTTATCTTTGCACAATATTGAAAATTTATGATAAGTTACCTTCAGGCTGACAATATTTCGAGAAGGATTGGTGATCACCTGCTTTTTGAGAATATAAATCTTAATGTAAATAAAGACGATAAAGTTGCACTTATTGCAGTTAATGGGGCAGGCAAATCCTCTATGCTTGATATACTTGCAGGATTAGATACTCCCAACGAAGGCTCATTGAGCGTGAAACGCGGTTTGCATATTTCATACCTGAGACAGTCGCCCGACATTACCGAAACAAATAAAATAATTGATGAACTGTTTTCGACCGATGGTGAACTGGCGAAGGTCATCAGAGAATATGAAGAGTGCCTGATAAGCGGTACCCCTGAGTTGCTTCAGATAATGATTCAGCGTATGGACGACCATAAAGCCTGGGACTATGAAGTTGCAGTAAAACAGATTCTTTTTAAACTTAAACTTACAGATCTCAACGCACGCATTTCAACATTATCAGGGGGGCAGAAGAAACGGGTTGCTTTGGCAAAAGTACTTGTTCAGGATGCAGATCTTATTATTCTTGATGAACCCACCAACCACCTCGATCTCGACATGATAGAATGGCTAGAGGAATATCTTATCAAATCGAATAAGACAATTCTTATGGTTACTCACGATCGCTATTTTCTTGACAGGGTGTGTAATGTTATTTTGGAATTGTCTGATAATGAGATATATAGATATGAAGGCAATTACGAATATTTTCTGGAAAAAAAACAAAGCAGGGAGTACTCGGCAAAGATGAATACTGAAAAGGCAAAAAATCTGCTGAAAACCGAGCTTGAATGGATGAGGAAAATGCCAAAAGCCCGCCGGCACAAGGCAAAATCGAGGGTTGAATCATTTTATGACATTAAGGAACGGGCCGCCACCCGGACTGAAGAGAAAAGTATAAATATAAATGTTAACATCTCAAGAATGGGGAGTAAGATCCTTGAGATTAAAAACGTTAGCAAAACTTTTGGAGAAAAAGTTGTACTTAAAGATTTCACTTATCTTTTTAACCGCTTTGAGAAGGTCGGTCTTATTGGCCGGAACGGAACTGGTAAAACGACTCTGCTGAACATTATAACAGGGTTGGTGGAACCAAATTCCGGAACAGTAGAGCGGGGAGAGACAATCGTATTTGGATATTACCGGCAGCAGGGAATTGAGTTTGATGATAGCATGACTGTAATTGATGCTGTTAAAAATATAGCCGAAAGGGTAACGGTGAGCGATGGAACTATTTTGTCAATAGCCCAGTTTATGAACTATTTTCTATTTCCTCCGGAAAAACAATACACCCTCATAAGAAAATTGTCGGGAGGAGAGAAGAGGCGCTTGTACCTGCTTACCGTTCTGATGAAGAACCCTAATTTTCTTATTCTCGACGAACCCACAAATGATCTCGACATTCTTACCCTGAACGTTCTTGAGGAATATCTTGCCGGGTTTAAAGGGTGCGTAATTGTGGTGTCGCACGACAGATACTTTATGGATAAGGTGGTTGATCATATCTTCGAATATAAAGGCGATGGTATAATTAAAGATTTTCCGGGCAATTATACCCAGCTCAGGGAAAAGCAGGAAGAGGTTGAAAAAGAGCAGGCGCGGACAAAATCAATACGAAATGCCAATCCGGATGTGAGCGCGGAAAAGAGTGTTAAAAGGGAAAAGAAACCCGGGCTGTCGTTCAATGAAAAAAAGGAATTTGAAGCTCTTGGAATTGAGATCCAAAACCTTGAGGCAGAAAAAATCCGGATTGAATCTGAAATGAACGGTGGCTCACTGTCTCCGGAAGAATTATACGCGGAGTCAATAAAGCATGGAGAATTGGTGAAGCTCCTGAACGACAAAGAGATGAGATGGCTGGAGCTGAGTGAGAAATAGTAAATGCATTGAATTTCAGTTTTATTGGCAGCTGATAATTGCGGATTATTTAACTTTAACAAAATTTTTTTATTCAATTGGAAAGAATAGTCGTAAACACCCCGGTGGCAACTTCGGAAATATTCGTAGGCAGAGACTGGGAATCTGTTGGAACTTTGCTTCCCGGATCGGGTGTTGTAATCGTTACGGATGATAACGTGCAAAACATCTATGGAAAAAATTTCCCGGGCTTCCCTGTAATAAGCATTTCTCCGGGAGAAGCAAGCAAGAGTCTTGGTACAATAGAGTCGCTTGCAGAAAAACTTCTTGCCGCCGGAGTGGACAGATCAGGATTTATCCTTGCAATAGGCGGTGGAGTAGTGTGCGATATTGCAGGGTTTCTGGCATCCGTTTACATGAGAGGTATCAGGTGCGGATATGTTTCTTCGAGCCTGCTTGCACAGGTAGATGCGAGCACCGGAGGAAAAAACGGTGTAAACCTGCGTGGGACAAAAAATATACTTGGAATTATCAGGCAACCTGAATTTGTGATTTGTGATACTAATATGCTGCTCACCCTTCCTGAGGAGGAGTATCTTTCCGGTCTGGCTGAACTCATAAAAACTGCAATAATTGGCGACAGCGATTTATTTGATCTCATTGAAAGAAGTTATAATGAAATTAAAAGCAGGAATGTTGAACTCCTTAATGTTTTGGTTTCCAGGTCAGTACAGTTTAAAGCGAATATAGTTTCTGAGGATGAAAGAGAGGTGGGGATAAGACGTATTCTCAATTTCGGACATACCTTTGGTCATGCAGTGGAACTACAAAAGGCTGTAAAACACGGATTTGCAGTTGCATCAGGAATGGAACTCGCCACGGAACTCTCCTCTGCCTATGGTTTAATAAACATTTCAGAAAAGAACAGGATAATGACCCTCCTGGGAAAATTCGGTCTGCTTGAAAAACATGATTTAAAGGATGATCAGATTGAGCAGTTTATTGTACACGATAAGAAAAAAACAGGTTCAGATATCAATTTTGTTTTTACTAATGGAATCGGAACTGCCCTCGTAAGAAAAGTTTCAACCAGAGAATTGATTGATTTCTACAAAAGATTCAGAGATAAAAAATAGTAATATGAATTCCTTCGGTAAAGTATTCAGAGTCTCCCTTTTTGGAGAATCACACGGACAGGCAGTTGGCGTAACAATTGACGGATGTCCTCCGGGTATAAGTTTAAGTGTGGACGATTTTATGATTGACATTCAACGGCGGCAGAGTGGCAGCCGCGGTACAACTCCGCGCAGGGAATCGGATCTTCCTGAAATACTTAGCGGAGTTTTTAATGGGGTCACCACAGGTTCACCAGTGACTTTACTAACAAGGAATGAAGACAAGATATCCTCCGATTATAATGAGTTTAAATTTGTTCCACGTCCCGGTCATGCAGATTTCGTTTCGGATATTAAGTATTCAGGTTTTGCAGATATGAGAGGCACTGGCCATTTTTCCGGAAGGATTACCTGGAGTCTTGTTGCGGCAGGTGTTATTGCGAAAAAAATTGCTTATCCATCAGGAATTTCAGCGAAACTGATTTCCGCAGGTGGTTCTGAAGATATTGAAAAAGCTTTAAATGAGGCTATTGCATTGAACGATACTATTGGCGGAATAGTGGAATGTAAGGTAAGCAATGCTCCTGTAGGACTTGGTGAACCTTTTTTCTACTCATTCGAGTCAGCATTAAGTCAGATAATATTTTCGATTCCGGCAATAAAAGGGATCGAGTTCGGTGCAGGATTTGCTGCTGCTGCAATGCGTGGATCGCAACATAACGATCCTTTTATTGATAGTAAAGGAAAAACAGCTACCAATAATGCCGGAGGAATTAATGGCGGCATTACAAACGGAAACCAGATAATATTCAGAACAGTTGTTAAGCCCACTTCCTCAACGGGCGTAGATCAGACAACCTTTAATTCAAAGGAGCACAGGATGACTACGCTTAAAGTAAAAGGAAGGCACGACACCTGCATCGCTTTGAGAATGCCTGTTATCGTTGAAGCTGCCACTGCAATCGCTATGGCTGATCTGATTATTATCGACCGGGGAATTCACGGTGTAAGAAAGTTGTAGAATTGTCTTGCAGTCCTGCAGTCCTGTGGTCTTCTTAGCCATGTGCCCTGTGCCCTGCGCCCTGTGCCTTTATAATCAGGACTTTCTGTGTTGATTTGGTGATACGATATCTGTCGTCAATCCTGTCACCAACTATCCAAACGATGTTTCCATCAGATTCGAGGATGAGAACTTCCTCCTTGCCGATCTTCGAGTACTTATTATCGACAAAATAGTCGCTCAGCTTTTTTTTCTTTTTCATCCCCAAAGGATAAAAATGATCACCGGATTTCCATCTCCTGACCACAAGAGGGAACGATAGCTTTTCATAGTCTAAACAGGCAATCGACGGATCGGCAGGAATTTTAAAACTCTCATCAATTTTGATACTTCTGGCAGAAGCGAAAACAGGAGCTTTTTTTAACCCGGTAAGATTTTTAATTATATAATATCTTTCTTCTGCAACATGCTTTTCAGATACAACTATTTCCAGCCTGTTTTTCAGAATTTGGTGAGTCGGGGTCAGGAGATATCCCCCCGTCTTACCTTTTATAACTTTCAAGAGGTCATCCAACTGCGAATTGTTTATTCCAAATGGTCTGAACAACTCAAACAAAATTGTTGAATTATGTAAAGAGTCCTTTAAAAGGCTGACATTAAATGTGGTAAAGTGGCTGCTTTTTTCCGAAACATTTTTTCTTACCCCCGAAACATAATCAGCTAAAATCTCATTTATGCCGGCAAATCTTTTAGCCGTGTCATTAAGGGTCGATTCAATCGAAGGATTAATCTCCTTTAAAACAGGAATAACAAGATGACGAATTTTATTCCTGGTATATTTAGTGTCGGAGTTCGATTTGTCTTCGCGATATTTAATTGAATTGTTCAGACAATACCCAGAAATATCACTTCTAGTTGCAAAAAGCAGAGGGCGAATAATATGGTTGGTTTTTGGTTTCATTCCGGTCATACCGGTTATACCGGTTCCGCGTACCATATTTAAAAGTAGTGTCTCAATATTATCGTTAAGGTTATGAGCTACCGCTATTGAGTCGAACCCGTTTTTTAATCTAACCTCTTCAAACCAACTGTATCTCAGTTCTCTGGCAGCCATCTGAATTGACAGTCCCTTTTCCTTTGCGAATTCTTTTGTTTTAAAGCGGGTAGTAAAGAAAGGAATATTATGTTCTTTAGCATATTCCCTAACAAGTTTCTCATCATTGTCTGATTCATTGCCGCGTAGTGAAAAGTTGCAGTGGGCAATAGCGGTTTTATTTCCGAGGTGAAGAAAGAGGTGGGCCATTACCATCGAATCGATACCTCCGCTTACAGCAAGAAGTATTTTATCGCCCGGTTTAAGCAGGTGGTTTTCAGCATTGTATTTATTGAGTTCACTAAGCATTTCCTGCCATATTGGAGAGTGAAAATAGAAGTAAGTTTATCTGTAAGGAAGTACTGATGGTGGCCCTGAATCGAAATTACTCGGTTTGAGCAGCTGTTCACCGGAGACTATAATATGGTTTATACTCGAATACGAAGGAGGATTAGGGAAAAACCCCAGTCGGAGCTGGAATGTATTGAAAATAAGATTGTCATTTCTTATCCTTATTCCAACACCTATTCCAGATAAGTTGTACCCGTTGCCAAAAACCTCATTCGAACCGGAAAGGAATGATAAGTCGGCAAAACCAAAAAATGCAAACCGGAAGCCATACATATTCAACGGACTGAAAAGAACCGATTCCAAACTTACAGCCAGTCTTTGTTTCCCCCTGATGGAATCGTTTTTAACGCCTGAAAAAGCATTTCTGTTATCGTAAACAAGAAATTCATCGGTGTTCCTGTCGATTCCCCTGGTATAATCGAAGCTTACAAAATTCCTTATTTTACTTGTTCCGAACGAAACAAGGTTAGAGAAATAATTCAATTTTAATGATAATAATCCCTGCCTTGATTGTTTTCCGTCAATAAATGTTGCCAGACCGGCTGATGTATAAAAATATCCAAGTGTTTTTTGTGATTTCCCTAAAGAAATTTCCGTTCCCATGTAGGTTCTTTTCCTGAATGCATTAAATTCATTGAATTCCCTTCCCATTGTAAACCGTAATAGTCCGCCTGTCGGAATATCTTCAGTACGACCATAAGAATAGATAAGGTTTGTTTTATAGTATTTCTGCACCGAAAAAGCAATCGACCCGAGGTACATTCTGTATTTGGTTATGTCGTAGTATGAATCGGGGAGTATAAATGGCCTGTCGTAGATATTATTATTCATATACCTCCCGCCAATTATAATTCTCGACACTCCTTCGCTGTTTAACAGGAAAGACCGCGATAGCCAGTAGTCCTGAAGGTTGCACTTCAACGGTTCAGGAACAGGAAGGGTATCAAGATCTTCTGTTGTATACCTCTGCTTTACAGAAATGCCTCCTGCATATTTTGTGGCGGCGCTTACAAAAGAACGGTTAAGACTAAACCCAAAGTTTTTCTCCTCAAGGCCATTCATGAAGAAAAGGTTCAGGTTAATGAAAGATTTAAGTAAATTGTCGATGGTGTAATGAACTCCAAATCCCGGTCTTTTTGGCGATTTAATATCAAACGGTATATCAACTCCCAGTTCATGTCCAATTCCCATTATGTTTTTCTCAAAAACAGATAATGAACCCTTCTTCAGACCCTGGTAGGAGTAGGATGCTCCCAATGAATATACATCTTTTGTAAGAACCACTATATCAACCTCTTCATCATTCACTGGAACAACCATTATCCTGGCATCGTCTATGAAGGGCAGCTGTCGTAACAATCGTTCATTATCGCTTAATATAAGGGGGGAAATATTATCGCCTACCGAGAAAAGCAGGTTTTTTCTGATAATATTTTCATTTGTATTTACGTGTGTTTTATTTAGCAGGTTATCAATTTTCTTTGAATCGGCAGTAGTAGGGTTCGTTATGCTGGCGCCAAATACATTTAATCTCTGAACCTCAATTTTTCTGATCTTCTTTCCCTTATAACGCAGGTAATTTGCTTCAGAAGAGGTGTTTACAGGTGATTTAACTTTGGGATTAGGGGTAACTATAACAACATCAAACAGCTTTTTTGTTAACCTGTTCTTTGAAGCCTTTATCTTAAGTGAATCGATAAATACATTATTCCGGTCGGAATTTATTGAGTCCTGAAGTGAAATAGCCTGAGGGTAAGCGTTACAACAAAAAAACAGAATAGCCAGAGGAGACAAAGTCCTAAATATATTCTGGTATTTTGTTGAGAGAGACAATATCAGGAATTTTGAGGATTACTTATCAATACATCATCAGAATTAAATTGAAATCCAAGTCGTTTACCGGTAATTACTTTTGAATGCTGGATCTTAGCCTCAGCCTGACCAACAGTAGCAATTTTTACAGTATCGTATGGAGGAACAAGAAGGTCGAACTCAAGAGCATATTGAATTGCAGATGTGATAATAAGTTGCAACGACTGGTTACTTATTTCCTCACTTCCATAATTTGTAAATAGCATCCCCATTTGTCTTTTTCCTTCAACGAAATACTGTTTTTCGTGGTTAATAAAGATTCGCCCGATGAGATATCCCAGATCATCCTGGCGGGAGTATCTGAATGAATCTGCAAGGTAGTTGTAGATATTAATTACTCCTGAATATGCATTGTATTTATTTTTTTGAATATAGGCCGTTTTCCAGGCTGGATGATCTCTGTCGAACTGGAATATATTCGAATGCATACTGAAGAGTAAAATGTCTCCTGCCACCTTTATCTGAGCATCAAAGTTACTCCTGTCGGTGTATTCCAGTTTTATTCTTGAATCCATACCCGTGAGATTTGAATTCAACTCTTTTGATAAATTTTTCAGAACATCTTTGATAATGGAAAATGCATCGAGAGTATTATCGAATACTTTTTGTTTAAGTAAGGATTTATCTTTAAGAGTGGTAACTATTGTCAGTCTCTTTTCAATGAGTTCTTCCATGAGGCAATGGGTGTTTATGTTTAAAAATGAAATTCAAACCTGTTATTTAATATGATCTTGCAAAAAGCACTCTTCTCTTCGAAGGTTTCCCGGAATAGATACAAACGCCGTCTTCATCAGGACTGTCGAAAGGGATACATCTGATTGTAGCTTTTGTCTCTTCTTTTATTTTCTCTTCAGTTTCAGCTGTTCCGTCCCAGTGAGCCATGATAAATCCACCTTGATTATCAAGTATTTTCAGGAATTCATCCCATTTATCTACATAAAACGTATTTTCTTTTCTGAAATTGAGCGCTTTGCTATAAATATTTGCCTGAATTTCATCAAGAAGCCTGGGAATGTACTCATTTAAACCGTCAATTGAGATAGTTTCTTTTGTAAGAGTATCGCGCCGGGCAACTTCAATTGTGTTGTTTTCAATGTCGCGCGGACCGATAGCAAGGCGGACAGGAACCCCCTTGAGCTCATAATCTGCAAATTTCCAGCCTGGTTTATTATTATCCCTGTCGTCATATTTTACTGAAAGACCCAGTGCCACGAGACCTTTTTTGATCTTGTTAACAGCCTCAGATATTATAGCCAGTTGTTCGGTATTTTTATATATCGGAATTATAACAACCTGAATAGGGGCAAGTTTTGGAGGCAGTACCAGTCCATTGTTGTCAGCATGGCCCATAATTATTGCTCCCATAAGCCTGGTAGATACTCCCCACGAGGTAGCCCAAACATAGTCGAGTTTCCCCGTTTTATCAGTAAACTGAACATCGAACGCTTTAGCAAAATTTTGCCCAAGGAAATGGCTCGTTCCAGCCTGCAAAGCTTTACCATCCTGCATAAGCGCTTCAATTGCATATGTGTCAATTGCTCCTGCAAAACGTTCATTTTCACTCTTATAGCCTTTAATGACTGGAAGCGCCATTGAATTTTCAGCGAAACTTGCATAAACGTTTACCATCTTTAAGCTTTCTTCAATAGCTTCCTCACGGGTAGCATGTGCGGTATGACCTTCCTGCCACAGAAATTCAGTAGTTCTGAGAAAAAGTCTTGTTCTCATTTCCCATCTTACAACGTTGGCCCATTGGTTTATAAGAATCGGAAGATCCCTGTACGACTTTATCCAGTTTTTATAGGAATGCCATATAATAGTTTCTGATGTCGGACGGATTATCAGTTCCTCTTCAAGTTTCGCCGTGGGGTCGACAACTACTTTTCCATTTTCATCATTTTTAAGCCGGTAATGAGTAACAACAGCACACTCTTTTGCAAATCCCTTAACATGGGCGGCCTCTTTGCTAAAAAACGATTTTGGTATAAATAAAGGAAAATAAGCGTTTACATGGCCCGTTTCCTTAAAAAGCCTGTCGAGTTCAGCCTGTATTTTTTCCCAAATTGCATAACCGTAAGGTTTTATCACCATGCATCCTCTTACAGCTGAATTCTCAGCCAGATCTGCCTTGGTAACCAGATCATTATACCACTGTGAATAATTCTCCTCCTTGTTAGTTAAAAACTTCGCCATTTTTCTGGTATGGTATTTGTTTAAATTGTTATAAAGAATATAGATTGCGTAAAATTAAGTAAAAACTTCAGTTATTCTCTAAAAAAGAAATGGAGGTTAATCATGAAAACCAAATTACTCATCGGAACATTTTTGATCCTGCTCTTTTCAGGATCTAAAGTTAATGCTCAGCTGTCCGACAGGAGAGATATCAACAATACCAGAGCAAATATAGTTGTAAATAATTATTATGATAATTATGATTTTCGTTTCTCATCAAGAATAAACAGGTTTCATCGTTCTTATTCAGCATTTGATTATTATTCACCTCTTTATACCGATTTGTACTGGTATAACTTTCAACCATACTCATGGGGGATAAGCATTTATAGCCCAGCATATTATTATGATGATTATTACGGATTCTTAGACTATCCGTATAATCCCTGGTTCGGCAGTTCTTATTATTGGGGCTACGACCCGTTCTTTTATTCGGGTTGGTACAGACCATCATTTTTTGCAGTAAGTTTTGGCTTCGGCTGGAACAGTTACAATTACGGATGGGGCAGGCACCATCATGATTACTATAATTACAGGCCGTATTATTATTCATTCAACAACCATCGGAATAATTATTCTGATTCCTACTCATCACGGGGAAGTTCAACGCGACGCAGATCAGAGAATGTAGGTACGCAGAACAGAGGAATGGTTTCTGACAGGGAAGTCAGAGCAACTAATAATTCAAGGCGTGAAGACAACTCTTCAAGATCCGTTTTTACACCTTCGCAGGCAAGGAGTTCATCTTCAGTATTAAATGCAAGAAGATCATCATCAGCGAGGTCGGGTTCTTCAATATCTTCCCGCTCTTACTCTAATTCTTCCCGCTCTTTCTCAAATTCTTCACGTTCCAGATCAGGAAGAAGATAGTTTATCGACTTTTTACCTAAGTTTTCTTCTTTAGAAACAGGTTTTAGAGCGATTTTTATCTGATTATTCAAATATATTTCAATAATTCGTTTCTTTGGTATAATATTTGCACTCTACATTATTAAATAAATGAAGGGGATTAAAATGAAAACATCAGTTTCGATAGTATTTTTGTCAGCTCTAATGCTAGGTTCCTGCACTTCTAGCCTTTATACCGGAGTAGAGTATGATGATCTTTATTACAATTCATCGGATAAACCTCTGGTTAGTGAAAGAAGGTCTTCCAATGATCAGACTTCTGACCGAACATTAAGAAGCGGCGAGTATTATGATAACAGGTACGCAGCTGATACGCTTGTTTCGGATGAATATGCAAATACCGCAACTAATAACGATTCAACAATTTATTCCAATATTAACAACAGTGGAGCTAACGACATCTATAATTATAACGACTTTTCATACGCTGGCCATCTAAGCAGATTTTACGGAAATTATTTTGATCCTTTCTGGAGAGATCCTTTCTATTTTGACTATGGTTACCCATCATACTACGGGTTTGGTTATAATCCATACGGGTATTCATATGATTACTCTCCTTATGGATTTGGATATGACTACGGATATTCTGGTATGGGCTATGGCGGATACCCTTATTATGGTGGTTATTATAACCCTTATTACAGTGGTATGTACATGGGCCTTGGCGGATATTATGGTGGATACTATGGCGGATATTATGGCGGCTACTACGGGGGTTCACTTCATGGTGAAAGAAACTCAATTCCTTATGGCCGGACAGAACGCCCCAGCTCACTATCTTCTAACTGGAACCGCAACGTAAGTTCAGTATCAGGAGCATCGAGAAGAGATTCCTATTATTCAAAGAGTCAAAACTCCGGAACTTCCGGAAGAACAGCTTCAGACAATCAGTCAAACCCGACAAGTGGAAGAAGATCTGTTTCCTCAAATGAAATTTCACCAAACGCGGTTAATAGAACAGGAAACCAGAATCCTGCAAGAAGTGAAACAATTCGAAGCAACACTACAAATCAGAGAACTCCTGCAAATGCCAGACCAGAATATAACAGTGAGAACAGAAGTTATACCCCAAGTTATAATAGTCCAAGGATGAACACCAGACCTTCCTATAATAACAGCAGGGTTTCAGAAAGTAATCAGGATGCAAGTCGGAGTGGAAGAACTACAAACAACACAAACGTTAATAATCCAGGGTATTCAAGAACACCTTCCCAGAATTATTATCAGAATTCCGGCAATAGCTACAGAGGCAATTCTTCAAATAATTCAGTTCAGAGAAGAGTTGAGACACCTTCAGGTAATGCCGGGCAGTACTCTGTACCAACCAGAAGAAGTTCAGAATCCAGTTCAGGAGCCTATTCACGATCATATAATAATTCGTCATCGAGAAGCATGTCATCACCATCCTACAGTGGTGGCTCTTCCGGCTCAGGTGCCTCCTTTTCATCTGGTTCTTCATCAGGTTCGTCTTCTGGTTCATCTTCCGGCTCATCCCATTCCTCTTCTGGTTCCTCATCAGGTTCCGGTAGGAGATAATAGTTGAGAGCATTTCGAATTTGATATAGTTCAGTCTGATAATTAGAATAGTCTTACAAATATTTCATATTATGAAAAGAGCATACATAATAATTTTAGTGTCATTTTCATTGATGTCTGGCGTTATCGCTCAGAACGTTGATGATGCATTAAGATACTCACAGGTATTCTATGGTGGTACTGCCAGATTCATGTCGATGGGCGGTGCCTTTACAGCTTTGGGTGGAGATTTATCTACATTAAGTCAGAATCCGGCAGGTCTGGGAGTATTCAGATCTTCAGAATTCAGTATTACCCCCCAACTATTTCATCTAAGAACCTCCGCTGGATTTAATGGAATTACTTCCGATTATATCTACAACTTCAACCTGAGTCAGATTGGTATTGCTGCAAATATTTACAAGCGTGATACCGAAACGGGACTGATTTCTCTAAACATCGGGTACTCGTTCAATAAAACAAATAATCTAAATCAGAGTGTTATAATAAAAGGAATCAGCAATTCGAGCTCAATGGCTGATTATTGGGCTATGAACAGCAACGGAATCCTGAAAGATAACCTGGTTGATGCGGAAGGAATGGCTTATGACGCCTGGCTTACTAATCCGATTGCCGGATCAGGTGGGTTAACATATGCAACAGTATTTTCTAATTATGGAAATAACTTTCCGTCGGTATATGGTCAGAATCTTCAGCGGATTATTACAAATACAGGCTATACCGGTGAACATGCTATCTCTTTTGGCGGAAACTTCTCTAATAAAATATTTTTTGGAACAACCCTGGGAATAAGTACCCTGAATTACAGCAGTCACTTTGAACACCTAGAATCTACTTCTTTAGCGTTACCTTCTGAGTTTAAGAATTTTACATATACTGAGAATTTTGAAAACACGGGAACAGGCTATAACCTGAAGATAGGTGCAATAATTAAACCTATTGAGGCTGTCCGTATTGGTCTGGCATTTCACTCGCCTACCTTTTATAAGATAGATGAGACCTTTAGTGAGAACCTGACTTCAAATTTTACAAATGGAGATCATTATGAGTACAGAATAGACCCAACAACATATAATTATGCTCTTACAACTCCATTCAGGGTTCTGACAGGAGTAGCAGTACAGATACAGAAAGTAGCTATTCTAAGCGCCGACTATGAGTTCGTTGATTATAGTACCGCAAAGTTTTCACAAACGGGCGACAATTATGATTACAGTACCAAGAACATGACCATAAAGAACACACTCAAACCTACCAGCAATATCAGACTGGGTGGTGAGTACCGGTTAAATAAATTGTACCTGCGAGGCGGATTTGGTTATTATGGCAAAGCATTCAAAGCCGGGGAAGATAATCAAAACCTTAATTATAAATCATACTCATGTGGATTGGGTTACAGAGAGCAAAACGTGTCACTCGATTTTGCATTTACCAACTACAACTATTCTCAGAAATACGTACTCTACCCTGTAGATAGTAGTACCACTCCTGCAATTGCAAATCTTAGCGCTATACGTAACCAGTTTACATTTACTTTAGGTTATAAGTTTGGTTATTAATACTTTAATGGTTCAACATTTTGAGGCTGTTTAATTCAAACAGCCTTTTTTTTTCACAGCGTCGTCCATTCGATCGATTTTAATCTGTGCCGACCTAACAAATATCACTTTCAGATGTTTAACAGGCATATATCTTAATCCGGGCTTAATGATTTATTAATTTCAATTTAATTGAGCCTGAATTCTATTAGCATATTTTTACATGGAAATAGTGAAATGAAAGTTTCAGATTATTAAATATTCATTAAAAAAAACTTGTTATGGGCTCAAAGAAAGTATTATTAGGGTTACTGGCCGGATTAGCTGCCGGTGCATTGTTAGGCATTCTGTTTGCTCCTGATAAAGGATCTGTTACCCGCGAAAAGATCTCCAGGAAGGGGGAAGATGCATTAAATAAAGTAAAAGACAAATTCGATGAATTACTGGATGAAGTATCAGAAAAGATGGATGATCTGAAAGATAAGGTTACCGGTTCAGCAGAAAAAACTAAAGCCTGACCATATTTTAACAGCCTGACCAGGTTTTGGAAGTTTCTTATGCATTGTCTGGTATTAATTGCAGAAAACATGGAAATAGTAATGTCTAAAAACAGGAGTTTCTTTCCTCCCGGTACCGATTCAGTTGATCTTTCGAGGGTTTTAACAGGTCTGCAGAAGTTAATTGCGGATTTTAAAATAAGTCATTCCGGAACAAAAGATGACATCGATTCAACTATCCTTCTAAAGACACCCGGGAAACAGATGGTACTTACCGCTTTACACAAGGGAACTGAAGTTTATTCGTTTCAGTCGAAGGACTCGATTACTTTCGAGGTAATTGAAGGTAAGCTATTATTCCGGACAGACAGTAAAATTACACAACTTGATAAAGGACAGTCTCTGTCGCTATTTGACAAGATAGAGTACAGTCTGATTGCTTTGGAGGAAACCATGTTCCTCCTGACGATTTCGAGTGAGACAATTACCGCTCAGAATCCGGAATAATTCGATATCAAACGATTTATATAATCCTCTGAAATGGAAGACAATTCAAAGCTTATTGAACCTTTGTTTGAGAAAGCTGTAGACTATGGAAAAACAAGTTATGAGTTATTAAAACTTAAAGCGGTCGACAAAACATCAGAAGTGGTTTCATCGCTGATACCATTTTTATTTGTGCTCATACTGGTCGTACTATTGCTTATGTTTGTCAGTCTTGGACTAGCGTTTATGCTGGGAGATCTACTGGGGAAAACCTGGTACGGCTTCTTTCTGATGGGAGCATTTTACGGACTTCTGGCTATTATAATCCATTTCCTGTTAAATAATTGGATTAAAAAACGTCTTTCCGATTATATAATTAAACTGGCTCTTAAATAAGAAATTATGCAAAACATTTCCAACAGTCTTGAACTAAAGAATGCTATTCATTTGCTCGAAGCAGAACAGGCAGTAAAGCAAAAGTTGCTGAAGGATCAGTTGTATATCACCTACGAAAGCTTAAAACCTGTCAACCTGCTAAAGAGAACAATTCATGATATATCGACATCACCTGATATACTGGATAATGTTATTGGCTCTTCTATGGGAATGGTTTCAGGTTATCTTTCAAAGAAAATATTTGTAGGTTCTTCGGGCAATATTTTCAGGAAACTACTTGGCGTCCTGGTGAATTATGGAATTTCAACAACAGTTAAACGGAACTCTGAAGGGATAAGATCGTTCATAATGCAGGCTTTGGCACATTTTATAAATAGGAATCAGACCCCCCAACCCCGCCAAGGGGGGGCTTAGCCTTACAAAATCTGAGATATTGTCCACTCTTAAAAGTAGCAGGGTTTAGAATAAGAGGTGGCCAAAACAGAAGCAGGAGTCAGACAACAACAATAGTATGGGAGCGAGATAATTAAAAGTCAAAATATAATAATAACAGGAATACTAATTATTAATTAAAAAGTCAGATGAAACCGCATCTCTCATCACATTGCAAGCCACTTGAAAATCAACTTAACATAATAGTTGTTCAGGAAGCACTTAAAAAAAGTCTCGACAATATTGATAATCCGGGGTGGATTCCTGAAAATCCGGTGGACGATCAAAGTGGCGCTGCATCATTACTCATTCATGAAATCTTCGGTGGAGAAATTCTAAAGACCCATAAGAAAAAGGGATGGCATTTTTATAACCGGATAGCAGGTGAACGAATAGATCTTGTTAAATCTGTTTCTGATAAAGTTTCTGATGATCTGGCTTTTGAAGATATTCCGACTACTCCCGACGAACCCCTCAGCTATTTTGTAAAGGAAGACTATGCAAACTTTTTTGCAAGGTTCATTCTGGCATTTGAAGAAGCTGCAGGACTCGATAAGTTCAGACCAAATTATACAACGTGAAGTGTTAAAAACAATTAATTATGAATGTGAAAAGTCTAAAGAAAGTTCTCATAGCGCTTGATTATGACCCGACAGCCCAAAAAGTGGCAGAATCGGGCTTTTCATTTGCAGTAGGTGCCGGGGCTGAAATAATACTGCTTAATGTGGTATCTTTTCCTTTGTTTGTCCCAACTCCTGAGTATTCTCCAATAATGGGTTTTTCAGGTTATATGGACATGAGTCCCGATCTCGCTGATGGGGAAGAGGTACAAAAAGAATCAGCAAGGTTGTTTCTTGAAAAATCTAAGTACCATCTTGGGGATGAAAGCATTAAAACAATAGTAAAATCGGGGGATTTTGCTGATACAATTCTTGAAACGGCAAAGGAGCTTGAGGCAGATATTATAATTATGGGTTCTCATAGCCGTAAATGGCTTGAAAACATTTTAATGGGAAGCGTTACTGAAAAAGTATTGCAACATACCACAATTCCATTACTGATAATTCCAACAGGTCTGAAAAAGGGGTAATTCATTGTTACCCGGCGAACAAAACAGATTTTATGCTGTTTAGATATCAGAAAAATTAATCTGGTTTTTACATACCCGAAAATTATAGGAAATGAAATATAATCAACTTGGTAAAACTGGTGTTTTGGTTTCTGAATTGTGTCTCGGAACCATGACTTTCGGAGGGCGCGGTTACTGGAAAGCAATCGGAGAACTGCCTGAAGATGAATCAACAATGCTGGTAAAGACAGCCATCGACAAGGGTATTAACTTCTTCGACACGGCGAATGCTTATTCAGAAGGACTTGCTGAGACACTGCTTGGAAAAGCCCTGAAAAATATCGGGGTCTCACATTCGTCTGTCTTCATTGCCACAAAAGTGAGGTTAAGGATGGGAGAGGGGGCAAATCAGGTCGGGTTATCGAAGTTACATATTCTTGATTCGGTGGATGAGAGTCTGAAAAGGCTTAAACTTTCCCATATCGATATGCTGTATATTCATGGAGTAGATCCAATAACTCCTCTTGAGGAAACAATGAGGGGTCTGGAGGATGCGGTCCGTTCGGGAAAGGTTCGTTACCTAGGTGTAAGCAATCATCCTGCATGGATGGTTGTTAAAGCCAATGGTATAGCGGAGAGATCAGGATGGTCTAAATTTGTGGCTTCACAGAATTTTTACAGTATCGCGAGCCGCGATATTGAAAGGGAAATAGTGCCAATGGCGCTAAGCGAAGGTTTGGGTATTATGCCATGGAGCCCCCTTGCGGGAGGATTTTTATCAGGAAAGTTTACCCGCGAGAAAACGAAAGCAGGTAAAAGCAGACGTGATGTGTTTGATTTCCCGCCTATTGATAAGGATAAAGCTTTTGATATAATTGATGTTATGACGCAAATCGGGAAACATCATAAATGTTCTGCTGCAAGGGTTGCTTTGTCGTGGATAAAAGATAAACCGGGTGTGACCAGTGTAATTATCGGAGCAAAAAATGCCGACCAGTTGCTTGATAATATTGCCTGTACCGAATTGAAGCTTAGTGATGATGATTTAAGAAAACTTGAAGAAGTAAGTTCTTTAACACCGGAATATCCGGGCTGGATGATTAACAGGCAGTTGTCGGGAAGGTTTCCGGAGGGTAGGCAGTAGGAAGTAAGAAGTAGGAAGTAGGAAGTAGGAAGTAGGAAGTAGGAAGTAAGAAGTAAGAAGTAAGAAGTAAGAAGTAAGGATGTAATAAACAAATAGTTATATAAATATGAGAAAGATTATTATCATTTCAATGGTAGCAGCTGCAGCGCTTTTAGGTTCTTTTAAACCGGCAGATACTGCTGTATGGACAATGGATAAAAACCATTCAAAATTGGGTTTCACGGTTACCCACATGGCCATATCAGAAGTTGAGGGATGGTTTAAGATTTTCGACGCTAAAATTACTACTACCGGAGATGACTTCTCAAATGCTGTAGTGGAAATGACAGCTGACGTAAACAGTGTAAACACTGAGATTGAACAGAGAGATAATCATCTGAGGAGCGTTACCTTCTTTGATGTAGCAAATTTCCCGACAATGACCTTCAAAAGCAAAACCTTCATAAAAGTAAGTGATACAAACTATAAGGTTACAGGTGACCTTACAATGCATGGTGTTACTAAAACCATAAATCTCGATGTTCTCTGCAGGGTAGGGAAGAACCCCCAGACGCAGAAACCAGTTGCCGGCTTTAAAATAACTGGTACCCTGAAAAGATCCGATTTTCTTGTCGGAACGACTATGGCGACGGCTATGGTTGGTGATGATATTTCGTTGCTGGCAAATGCGGAGTTTGACTTGAATTGATTATACATTTGGGCTTAAGCTCTCTGCCGAGGAGCGAAGCGACAAAGCAACCTGCAATCCCGGAACTAAGTTTGCTTACGCGCACTTTTCGGTATTAAGAACGAGAAGGTGCTGCCTTTATTCTCCTTACTTTCCACCCATATTTTGCCATTCAGCTTTTCAATCAGCTCCTTGCAAAGCTTTAGTCCGAGACCTGTACCCTGTTCATTCTCAGTGCCTGGCATCGAATTTCTGGTCTCCAGGTTAAACAGTTTTCCCAGGTTTTCCTTCAATATACCTACTCCTGAGTCCTTTACTGATATTACCACTCCGTCGTGTTCAACCTTTGCTGTTATGATCACTGTTCCATGCCTGTATGAAAATTTCAAAGCATTACTCAAAAGATTCCGTACTATAGTATTTAAAATATTTTTATCGGTGAGAACATGTATCTCTTCTGCAAACTCACAAATAACCCTTATCTCCTTAGTAGAAGACGATAATTGAAGGTTCGAGACATTTTCCAGGATAAGATTTTTAATATTTAGTTTCTCAGGTGAAATTTTAAGCGTTCCGGTTTGAGATCTTGACCAATCGAGCAGATTCTGCAGGATTGAATAACCTCCTTTAGCTGAGTTGTTCAAAATCAGGGCAAGCTTTTTTATATTCGACGGAGTCATTTTATCGAGATTATCATACAATAATTCCGATGATCCCAGCAAACTGGTAAATGGATTCTTTAGATCGTGTGCAACAATGTTAAAAAATTTGTCTTTGGTTGCTATAAGCTCTTTTAACTTGATTTCATTTTCCCTGAGCGCTGCCTCCACCAGACTGCGTTCATTCAGTTCCTGACTCAGTCTGATATTTAATATTTCAAGATCGGCAGTCCTTTCTTTAACTTTCTGCTCTGCTCTTATTCTTTCAGTCAAATCATTACCCTGTGCAATGGTAGATATAACAGTCTCATTATCTGTGTCATATATATTTGCAGAACTTATTAGAACGATCCTAACCTCTTTATCTTTAGTCATAATCGGGACTTCCATCGTTTCCCACCTTTTTCGCACGGCTTTTTTAATTAAAGTTTTCGATAATTTTAATGAAGGTTTTGGAAACAGCACTTCAAGTTTTTTACCAAGAACTTCTCTTGAAGTGTAACCTGTAAGGTGTTCAAAAGCGCGGTTAAAAAGCTGGATCCGCATCTCAGGGTCCCAAACGATTATTGGTGCGTTTGCATATTTAATGAGATTCTCAAGATAGTTCTTCGTGTTCTGTAATTCTTTTTCAATAAGCACAATATCCGTAATATCTTCAAAAATTGTGGCGAAATATCCTTTTGCTGGGCTGTAGGCAATCACCCTGAAATAGCGTTTTAGATTTTTATTGTAATTTTCGAAAACTATGCTTTCGCCAGTCTGAGCAACTTTTCCGTATGTTTCAATCAAAGAATCAGCACCATCCCGAAAAACTTCTGATGCTTTTCTGTCTACGACTTTATCACAGGTGAGTCCGGTCAGTATTTCATAAGCAGGGTTTAAACTAAGAAACCTGTAGTCGCAGGGATTCCCTTTTTCATTCAGAATGATCTCGTGAAATGCAAAGCCGTCTGTCATCGATTCAAAAAGAAGACGATACTTCTCTTCACTTTTTCTGAGGGCCTCGTCACTTCGGTTACGTTCAAGTTCGCCTGATGCCCTTACAGATACAAGTTTTAGAATAGCTTCAGGGACGGAAGTACTGCTAAGGTTTTTTTCTCCTATAATTGCTATAAGGCCTATAGGTTTCCCTTCAAAACCCCAGAGTGTAGTGCCTATATAGCTCTCTGCTTTCAGCTCCTGTAGGACTGCATCTTTGGGAAACAACCGGCTGACACTGTGAGGAAAACTACAAATTGTCTGGCCGACTACCTTCCCGCATGGCGTTTCCTTAAGAGAGTATGACTGATTAGGCTCAAATTTTCCATTGTTGAATATTGCAACTGTCTGAGCAGTAAGTCCATCTCCTTCAAGTTTGTCGATACAGACATAGTCCATATCAAGCGTTTCGGCAAGAAACCTCGCGAGAGACTCAAAAAAGTTTTCTCCTGAATACTGGTATCCGATTTCCATCAGGAATTTCTGGGTATCAGATATCAGTTTGCTTTCAGTAATATCAGTA
This sequence comes from uncultured Bacteroidales bacterium, assembly GCA_963809855.1. Classification (GTDB taxonomy): domain Bacteria; phylum Bacteroidota; class Bacteroidia; order Bacteroidales; family VadinHA17; genus LD21. The sequence continues at coordinate 892,864 of CAWELF010000001.1, forward strand.
ACTGAAACAATACAATGGTCACCGGAGTCGGTACTTACTCCGGTAAGATGAACGTAAACAGGCAGGCTTTCATCTGTTAAGATTGTAATTTCCTTTGTTGCTTCCAACCCATACTTAAAGATAGTTTCAAGAAAGTCATTGAATGCAGGCAATGATTCGATTGAAACAAATAAGCCGAATCTGTTGTCTAATAATACCGAACGTTCTTTCCCAAATATCTCTGCTCCCTTTTTATTAAGATCAAGAATTTCACCAAGTTTTGTAAGCTTAAAGAGTCCTGATGGTGAAAAATCATATAATTCTGCATACCTACTGACTGCCAGTTCTTCATTTTGCATCTCCAGTTCTATCTGACGCACAGCAAGTTCATGCATAATCCTTGCCTTTTCACCTGCAAGAACCAGCTCTTCATTCTGCATCTCCAGTTCAACCTGACGCACCTCAAGTTCATGTATAACCATTGACTTATCAAGCTCTGACGAAGGAGTATTAGTAGCGGCAGGGTTGTTTTTCAAAAACTCTTCTGCCCTTTGACGGATGGTCATTAGTTCAGGAGGATTTATTTTTATTTGTTTTTTCATAATACTTCAATTCGAAATTCGAATGTTCGCATGTTCAAATGTTCAAATGTTCAAATGTTCAAATGTTCGTATGTTCAAATGTTCATATGTTCAATTGTTCGCATGATTAACCGGTATTGTGAACGAGAAGGTGGACCCTTTTCCTTCAACCGATTCAACATTTATAGAACCGCCATGCATTTCAACGAATTCCTTGCACAATTTTAAACCAAGTCCGGTTCCCTGTTCATTCTCCGTGCCAGGCATGGAATTCCTGACATCAAGTTTGAAAAGTTTATCAATTCTATCCTTCGGAATTCCAACTCCATTATCTTTTATAAAAACAGTGATATAATCTGGTTTGATTATTGTGCCAATAACGACTTTGCCTTTTTTATGAGTATATTTTAACGCATTGCTAATCAGGTTTCTCAGTATGGTATGCAACATGTTTTTATCCGCAGACAGAATACTTTCATCCGAAGATTCATAATTAATACTTATTTCCTTCACTGTTGCCGGAAGCTGGAGATTTGAGATGTTTTCATTAATCAGATCCTTAAGATTTATTTTCTGCGGAGTTATTTTTAGCTGTCCGGTCTGCGAGCGCGACCAGTCGAGCAGGTTCAGAAGAATAGAATAGCCTCCTTTCGCTGAATCGTTTAATATCAGGGCCAGTTTTTTAATATTCTCTGTTGACATTCCATCTATATGTTCGTACAATAACTCCGATGAACCCAGCATGCTGGTGAAGGGATTCTTCAGATCGTGTGCTACAATATTGAAGAACTTGTCTTTTGTAGCAATAAGTTCCTTTAGCTTGGCTTCATTTTCTCTTATAGCCTTAATTGCGGCCCTCTCAGATTCTTCCAGTCGAAGAAATGAAATTCCATAAGCAAGATCATTCACCAGCTCAGATAAAAGTTCTATTTCACTATCGGAGAACGGATCCGGGTCCCTGGAATAGATTGATACCGCACCGTACGGCTTCCCGTCTATAGCGAATGGCAATACCAGTGATGAAGCAAATCCTCTCTTAATAGCAGCTTCTCTCCATGGTTCGAAAGCAGGATCAGTAAGTATATTTTTACACATTGAAGGTTTGCCTGTTCTGATAGCTGTACCGGTTGGCCCTCTTCCCCGCGCATTATCGGCCCAGGAGATGTTCAGCGTTTCAATATACCCCATGTCAAATCCGCAATGCACTATTGGTTTGACACTTTTTTTCCTGTCATTTTGGGCATATCCTATCCAAACCATTCTGTGTCCGCAATCGTGATTAATAATATTGCAGACCTGATTTAGGTAATCGATCTCATTTTTGGCATGCATCATCACTTTGCTACTCTTGCTGTGCGCGTTAAGAGTACGGTTTAACTGCAAAAGCTGTTCCTGTGTTCTCTTAGTTTCCGTAATATCTATTGAAGCTACAAGATATGAAGGTTCATTTCCATATATTGTACTTTGGATTGAGGTCATTATCCAAAATGACGAGTCATCTTTTCTCTTTACTTTATATTCTTTGTTAGTTACTTTACCTGATTCTCTTAATATCCTTGAAAGACTCTCACGGTCCTCGCTGGAATAGAAGATATCTGGTACTCTTTTGTTTAGTAATGAACCCTTCTTATATCCAAAAGCTATTTCGTGATATTCGTTTACAAATGAGAAAGTTGAATCAGAAATCCGGAATATCGAAATCATTACAGGGAGTGATTCTGCAATAACTCTGAGCCTCTCCTCGCTTTCCCGTAATTTATCAGCGGCTCTTTTACGATCTGTAATATCGGTACTGTAGTTCACCACGTACGACACAGAGTTATCTTTAAAGACAGGAAAAAAGTTATGGTGATAAATTCTCCCGTCACGTTCATCTTCAAACTCCACGGGTTTACCGGTTTTGAAGACTTCATTAAGTTTAGTCTGCCTTATCTTTGCAACATTTGCCGGAAGGAATTCTGAAAAATGATGACCCAACAGCTCATTCTGATCAGCAGATTGTTTTCTTTCGAGGCCAACCCTGTTAGACATTGTAATCATGCCTTCTTTGTCGAACATATATATAGATTCCTGTGTTGCATTCAGTACTGACCATAATGTTTCTTCGCTTTCCTTCAGGGCTTCTTCTACTCTTTTACGTTCGGTAATGTCGTGAATTATTGAATAAAGTAATTGTCGTTCATTAGTATACAAAGGTGAGGAATATACTTCTACCAATCGCTCTTCGCCATTAGCCAGTCGATGTGGAAAAATAAAATGGTTTCGCTGTTCAGCAATGGCTTTTTGTTGTTCGGCTTCCACTTCGTCAGGCGGAAGCTGGTTAATATCTGAAATTTTTAATGAACATATTTGTTCGTAGGTATATCCATAATACTTTAAAGCTGCAGAGTTTGCATCAATAATAGCACCGGTTTCCGGTTCTATCAGCAGTCCGATAGCATGATGCTTATCAAACATCTGGCGGTACCGCTCTTCACTTTTGTGCAGTAGATCCTCAGCTTGTTTACGCATTGTGATATCCTGCATATGAGTGATGACATATAACGGTTTCCCATTAAGGTCGGTAACTGCAGCTGAGTTTATATCTGTCCAAACGATTGTGCCATCTTTTCTCACATATCGTTTTTCCATCCGGAACAGCTGTCCGTCAGAGTATAAAGGTTTAGTTTTTTCCAGGTTCTCAGAAATATCGTCGGGGTGAGTAAATTCGATATAACTGTGCCCGATCAATTCGGATTCAGAGTAACCCAGCATCGAACATAAAGCAGGATTAACTTCGATAAATTTAGTATCGACAGAGGTTATGCCCATAGGAATTGCACCCTTCTCAAATGCGGTCCGGAACCGCTCCTCGCTTTTTCGTAAGGCTTCCTGTGCTAAGCGTTTTTGTGTTACATCATGAAACACCAGAACAACACCGTTTATTTTACCTTTCCTGTCTAAAATCGGAGCAGCGCTATCCTCAATCGGAATCTGAGTTCCATTTTTTGAAATGAGAGCTGTATGGTTAGCCAGTGCAATAACTTTGCCTTCGCTTAAAACTCTGGAAACAATATCTTCGGCTGGGACCTGGGTTAATTCATTTACAATTTTGAAGACCTTTTCAACAGGCAGTCCTTTCGCATCCTCCTGATTCCATCCAGTTAGCATAGCCGCAACAGGATTGAGGAATGCGACCCTGCCAAGAGTATCGAAGGACATAACCGCATCACCTATGCTTGCGAGAGTAACCCTCAGACGCTCTTCACTCATACGTAAGGCAATCTCTGCATTCTTGTTATCAGTGATATCCAGAAATGATGTCACTACGCCCAATATTTCCCCGTCTGCAGACAATATTGGCGCTGCATTTGCAGAAATCCAGAGATTACGGTCGTTAAATGAGGCACATAGAATTATATTATTTGTTGTTTCTCCTTTAAATGCCCGCTTTACAGGGATATCTTCTGGTGGGAATGGTTTGCCAGCCTCTGTCACCCATTTTATTGTCCTTGTCCTTTCATCTATTGTTGAACTGAAAAACAGCTCTTCAGGCAATAGCTTTTTAGCAGTTTCATTCATATGGACAGCTTTAGTATCCTTACCATACAAAATGATCCCGGTAGCCATTGATGAAATAGATGCACTAAGCCATGCCTCGCTTTCTTTCAGCTTATCTTCTGTGAGCTTGCGATCGGTAAGGTCAATAGTGGCACCACCGATTCCAATTATTTCTCCGTTTACGTTTAGAATTGGTTCGTAATGTATTTTAAGGAAGAATCTCTTTCCATTGCTTGTTAACCATTTCTCAACATTCTCTTCTTTACCAGTTTCCAGAATTTTCTTCTTAAGAGGGGTTAGCCAAACCAGATCTTCTGCAGCAAACAGGTCAGCATCAGTTTTTCCGATTATCTCTTCAGGAGATCGGGAACGCTGATTGTAAGCCCATTGATATACAAGATTCTTATCCTGGATTGAGACCCCAATCGGAGCATTTTTAAGTGCAAGTCTGAATCGTTCTTGACTCTTCAGAAGAGCTTGTTCTGCCGTCTTTAATGAACTTATATCCAGATTAATACCTGCCCACATAGTTATGTTCCCCTTCTCATCCCTGATAGGAATTCCACGTGCCAGAATAGGATGCCATTCTCCATCGACTCCCCTGAAGCGATGTTCAATTGACCAATTCCCACCTGTTCTTACACATTCCTTCCAGGCCGAAATAGTTTTTTCAACATCGTCAGGATGCAGTGTATCTCCCCAACCGAATTCAGAGCATTGTTCCTGCGTAATTCCAACCAGATTAAGGTACGATTCACTGGCATAAATATTCTTGCCGTTTGCATCGCAAACCCAAATTCCATAATCGATCGATTCACCAATTGCCCGGTAGAGTTGTTCGCTTTTTTTGAGTTCTTCCTGAACCTGTTGCCGTTCGGTAATGTCACGGGCAACAACTAAATTACCTTTGTCATTAAAATTGGTGTCTCTCAGCACAGTAGAATTTACCTCTGTAGAAATGTAGGTTCCGTTCTTACGAATATACTGCACTTCTCCATTCCACTGTCCGGCTTCTCTCAGTTTTAACCTTTCCTTATCGCGTGAAGAACCTTCTACTTTTGGTTTCAGCAAATCGCCCGAATTTTTGCCCAGTGCTTCTTCTTTAGTCCAGCCAAACATCTTTTCTGCAGCATTATTCCAGTAATTTATCATAAAGTTACTATCACTGCTGAAAACAGCATCATTCACCTCTGATAATAATAAGGAGTGGAATGCCAAATTTTCCTCCGCTTTCCTGCGGGCCGTAACATCTATTCCTATACTGGTGTGTCCGGTCCTGTTTCCAAACGAATCGAATGCAGCTTTATTATGCCATTCAACCCATACCTTCTCACCATTCTTTTTAATATTTTCGTTTATGTTAACAGAGAACTTATCGGGGTCGTCCAATATATTTTCTACCATTTTATTTAAGTCTCTGCCGGTACTTTCTTGTAACTCAACTATTGTTCCTATTACGGATTTACCCAACAATTCTTCCTCCTTAAATCCAAAGAAATCGAGACCAAAAGGGTTGATGTATAAAAATCGGCCGTCGCTGTCGACTTTCACAATAATGCTTCTGGCGTTTGTAACAAGTTCCTGGTAACTTTCCTTACTTACAATAAGTTCATCCTCGGTATTTTTGAGTTTTGTGACATCCTGTACTAAAGAAAGTACTGATGACATCTTATCATTTCCATCTAAAAGAACCGAGTTATACCATATACAATTTAATACATCCCGGTTTTTGGTGTAATTTCTGTTTGAATTGGTAACCCTCAGCCTGCTTCCCTCTGACATTTCCCTGATTGCTTCTGTAACCAATTCTATATCGTCTTCAAAGATCATATTCAATGAATCGAACGGTTTTCCCAATACCTCGGCCTTAGGAAATCCAAATATTTTCTCAGCTTCAGCCGACCATTGAATAACGTTAAAGTTTCTATCCCATTCTATTACTGCCAGGGGCGAATTCTCGAAATGATATTTTAGTTTCTGTTCATTTATTCTCAACGCTTCTTCTCTCTGTTTGTGTTCAGTGATGTCTTCAAATAAGGCAATAAGCTCACCTGAAGCACTCCTCCAGACATAATTGGTAACCCACAGATCGATTTTGTTATCAGAATAATGTTTAACCGGAAAATATTCTGCAACTCCGGTTTGCCACACACGCTTAAATACTTCCACAAGCCCCATCTCTTTCACATTAGGAAAAAAATCATAGAGGCTTTTTCCGATAATATCAGCACGATGCACCTGGTCAATCTTTTCACCGGCAGGATTTATGTCCTTAAAGATGAAGTCTTTTCCATAAGGATCGTCCCCATCGTTCATTACTTCATAAGCAATTACACCGCTGGGCATGGCCGAAAACAGGTTATGGTAGCGTTCTTCGCTCTCCCTGACCTTTTCTTCAACTTTCCTTTGCTCTGTAACGTCGTGATATGTACAAATTATTTTATCAAGGTCTCCATTAACCTTAAATAAAGGTTCGGCACTTATAAGCATCCATATAATATCGCCACCTGAGGGCAACCTGACACCAACAAGCTGTTGATCGATATGTTTTCCTGTTATAACAGCTTTACGTACAGGATGATCGTCGACATCCAGCAGTGTCCCATCCTGGTTATATACCTTCCAATCGGCCCAATTCTGATCATTTACATTTTTAACGGATGCATTTTCAGATATCCCGAATAATTTCAGAAATAATGGATTATATATCTGAAATCTGCCAGATTCATCAATAAGGGCAACACCCGAATTAGCGTTATCTAAGACTGATCTCAGCAATTTTTCGTTTTTCGATAAAGCCTCTTCCGTGAGCTTGCGTTCTGTAATATCTTGAAATGTAGTTCCGAATTTCCCGTTCCCTGGTGAAAAGACAGACACATAAAAATGTTTCTTCATTGGTGGAAAATATGTCTCGAACATCACTGGTTTTCCTGTAGATGCTACTTCAGAATAAATATCGAGGTATGGCGCAACTTCAACTTTATAGGCTTTACTTGCTCTTTTCCCGATTATAGCTTTTCTTTTCAGACCTGTAATCTTTTCAAAAGCCCGATTCGCGTCAGAAATTATATAATCAACTGCTTTTCCCGACTGATCATATATAATTTCATGAAGAGCCAGACCCTCCGACATCGAGTCGAAGATTGAGGTTAGTTTTGTATCAATTAACTGAAGATTGTCTTTTGTTCTTTCAATCTCTAATAAATCTTTTTTTAATTTTTCATTTGCCTTTTTAAGATCGATGTTTTTCTGATAGACAGTGAATTCAAGTTTTTCAATGTGTTTCATCATTAATGAAACATCGGATAAGATTATGCATATATCGCCAGTAGTTCCTTCAGATAAGGTCTTAACAGATAGTTTTAATTGTACCGGATTATTGAGCCTGGTATTCAGAAAGCGAATTACACTATCGCCAATTTCTTTACTGCCATTTTTTATCAGTTGCCGGAATTTATACTTATCGCTTTCGAGGATAAGGTCCTCAATTTTCGCACTGACTATTCTATCAATTGGTTCAGATATAATATTGGCAAACCTTTTATTGCAGTAATGGATTAATCCTTCGGTGTTGATAGTTACAGCTCCCTCTTCCATCTCTTCGAGAATTTTCCTGTACGGAGTTTCGGCAGATGTGAGGGAAAAAACATGGTCACCCTCTTTTCCTGACACAACAATTGCGTCTACCTCCCCGTTACGTATTGCATAGAGAGCTTCTTCTGCCTCATTCAAACGCATCTGTAACTCCTCATTTTCCTGACGAAGCTGCTCCGTGTTTTTATTTAAGTTTTTGTTTGCCATAAAGTTATGTTTATGCTGTTATGGTGTTATGTCGTTATGCCGTTGCGCCCCTTGCGCCCCTTGTGCCCTTTGCGCCCCTTACGCCCCTTACGCCCCTTGTGCCCTTTGCGCCCCTTACGCCCCTTACGCCTTATTTCTTCACCTCCTTAATATCCAGCCCCACCAGCACTCTTTCTGTATTCGACATATTACCAATTATCCTTCGCAGGGGCAGCGGCAACTTTTTTATTAGTGTTGGGGCGGCAATTATCTGTTCACCTTTCGCAAGTGCAGGATTTTTATACAGGTCAACTACCTCAAGGTTATATCTTCCTTTAAGATGTTCATCGCAAATAGTCTTTAGATTATCTAAAGCTAGAATAGATTGTGGTGTGAGACCTGTAACATAAAGTTTTAAAATGTAAGTTTCATTTTTAAACTTCTTAACTGAGATGTCAAATTCTTTTAATCCGGCATTTGTTTTTTTAGTCTGTTTCATATCCTTTTGTAATAAAGTTATTTACCCGATTTAATATCCAGTCCGACCAGCACCCTCTCCGTATCGGAAAGATCGCCAATGATCTTTCTGACAGGAACTGGAAGTTTCCGGACAAGAGTGGGAATGGCAAGGATCTGATGTTCCCTTCCAAGCTTTGGATTTACAAGAAGATCAATAACTTCAATAGAAAATTTTCCTTCGAGGTTTTCTTCACAGATTTTCTTCAGATTTTCAAAGGCAGTTAAACTCTTTGGAGTTGAACCGGCAATATATAGCCTCAAAATCCATTTATCTTCCTTCGGATTTGTTTTTTTTGAAGTTTTTTTGGCTTCTGATGAACTTGCTTTCATTGTGGTTTAATTAATGGGGGAATTGATATAAATAAATACTGATTGGTCGGATTATTTTTTCTTTTCTTCAGAGTGACGGCTTATTGCCATTTCTTTCCTGCCTTTTGCGAGGGCTTCAACCTGTAACTTTTCAATTTCCATTATTTTAACAGTTTCCGCTTCTTCGGCTTCAAATTCTTTTTTCAATGCAGCAATATGGACCTCAAGGTTCTTACGCTTTCTGTCGAGTGTCAGTTTTTTCTGTTCAATAATCTGCTGGTGCAACAGGTATTCCGCTCTATCCTTTGTTTCCCGGGCTACTCTTGCAGAACCAGTGAGTACCCCATCCATACCAACGTAAACATCGCGCAGTACCACACCATTATCGGTAAGAAGAAATTCGCGGATCTGATTTGAATGTGCCATTCCTCTTGACTTTAACACGTAAATACCACGGTTACGTTCCCCACCTATTTCAATGTCGCGTAGCAGAAGCCAGGTATCTATTAACGATGAAATGAAAACATCGGTATGTTCAAGTTCTGAACCGCCGCTGGTGAGAGTGGAAAAAAGAGCTGTTATCTGTTTTAGCTTAATCGAGTCGATCAACCGCATTGCAAGAGATTTAGCTTCTGCAGGATTGCCTGATGAAACAAAACTGTTCAGAGGATCTACAATTACGGCTGAAGGATTAAAATCATTTACGAGCTTGAGCATAGTGGCCAGGTGCATTTCCAGTCCTGTAAATGTCGGCCTCATTGAGTGAAATAGGAACAAACCTTTTTTTACATAAGGTTCAAGGTTAATTCCAATTGAGCGCATATTACGTATAATCTGGGCGGGAGATTCTTCGAGAGAGAAATAAAGTACGCGCTCACCTCTTTTGCATGCTGCTTCAGCAAAATGATTCAGCAGACTGCTTTTGCCGGTTCCTGCGGTACCAGTTATAAGTATGCTGCTTCCTTTGAAAAATCCTTTTCCCCCCAGCATTTTATCAAGTTCCGCGACGCCTGTTGAGACCCTTTCCATGCTTATGGAATGTGTAAGTCCCAGCGAAGTTATGGGGAGGACCGAAATTCCTTTCTCATCGATAAGGAAGGGATATTCGTTTGTACCATGAACAGTACCACGATATTTTACTATTCTTAATCTTCTGGTAGATGTCTGATCCGTTACACGGTGGTCGAGCAGCAAAACACAATCTGAAACATATTCCTCCAGTCCCTGACGGGTAAATGTATCATCACCTCTTTCTCCCGTTATTATTGAAGTGACTCCTTTTTCTTTCAGCCAGCGGAACAATCTCCTTAGTTCAGCTCTCAGGATAGCCTGATTAGGGAGGCCTGCAAAAAGAGACTCGATAGTATCTATAACTACCCGTTTTGCGCCTATTGAATCGATAGCATAATTTAACCTGATAAACAGACCTTCAAGATCATATTCACCTGTTTCGGCAATTTCACTGCGCTCGATATGAACATGATCTATAAAAAGCATTTTGTTGGCAATCAGTTTGTCGAGGTCAAAACCAAGTGATGCAACATTGGCTTTAAGTTCCTTTTCAGTTTCCTCGAAAGCCAAAAAAACGCCTGGTTCATTATAATTCAGTGCACCCCGAACAAGGAATTCCATTGCGAGCAGGGTTTTGCCGCATCCTGCGTTACCTGCAATAAGCGTTGGTCTGCCTGTAGGTAAACCTCCTCCCGTAATTTCATCAAGACCATTAATTCCTGTAGGTGATTTAGGAAGGAATTTGATTTCTGAATTTGTTTTAGACATTTTCATGTTTTGTAAGTTGCTATATATCAGATATATAAAGGAATTGAAAAACTGAATTTACTGCCTTCATTCTCGTTGCTAGTTACTTTTATTGTTCCGCCCAGCTTTTCTACAAATTCTTTGCTCAGCTTCAGTCCCAGGCCAGTACCCTGCTCATTTTCAGTTCCTGGTATTGTATGTTTTGTTTCAAGGCTGAAAAGCTTACCGATCTTGTCGGGGGAGATTCCGATGCCGTTATCTTTTACTTCTAATAATAAATTTATCGTACTCTGTTAATATTTTAACAGAGACCTTACCGCCTTTCCTGGTGAATTTTATTGCATTACTTAGCAGATTACGGAGAATTGTATTGATCATATTTTTATCGGAAATCACGAAAAAGTCGTCTTTCGAATCGTTAATAATACTTATGTTCTTATTGGCAGCTGGAAGCTGGAGATTCGAGATGTTTTCCTCAACAATATTCCTGAGATTAATTTTCTGAGGGGTAATTTTTAATAGCCCCGTCTGAGATCTTGACCAGTCGAGCAGGTTTTGCAGAATTGAGTAGCCTCCCTTGGCTGAGTCATTTAAAATTGAAGCAAGTTTCTTAATATTTTCTGTGCTCATTGAATTGATATTTTCGTAGAGCAGTTCAGACGATCCCATAAGGCTTGTAAAAGGATTTTTAAGGTCGTGGGCAACAATATTGAAAAACTTATCTTTAGTTGCGTTTAGTTCAATTAGTTCAAGCTGGTTCTTCTTCAGCGCTTCCTGAGCAAGTATCCGGTCGGACAGTTCCTTTTCCATCTGGAGATTCAATAATTCCAGATCCTGTGTTCTGTCAATTACTTTTTGTTCAGTTTTTCTTTTTCTGTAACATCCTCAACCAGTGACATTACAGATGCCATGTTCCCGTCTTCATCAAGCAGGACTGAGTTATACCATATACAACTAATAATTTCCCTTTTTTTTGTATAATTTCTATTCTCAGAAACCACTTTTAATTCTTTTCCCCCTGACAATCTTTCCATTGTCATTTCAACAATAGGTATATCAGCTTCGAAGATTAGGTTTAGAGAATCAATATGTTTGCCTAATACCTCTTCCTTCTCATATCCAAAAATATGCACGGCTTCGATCGACCAGTTAATAACAATATATTCGGAATCCCACTCCACAACTGCCAGAGGAGAATTTTCGAAATGAAATTTAAGACGCTGTTCACTTTGCCTAAGAGCTTCTTTTGCCTTTGTAATTTCTGAAATATCCTGTATAGTATATAGAAGAAATTGAGTTCCCTTTATTGTTATAAAATTTGTTGAGACGAGACCCTGAAGTATCTCTCCGTTTTTTACTCTGAAATTACACTGCATTCCGTATACCTTTTCATGCTTTATTACCTCTTCTAGTATCCGATTTCGGTCAGCTGGTTCATAAAAAATATTTAGCTCTTCCGATGTCCTTCCAATTATCTCATCCCTGGAATAACCTGAATCTCTTTCAAATGCATTATTTATATCGTGATATTTGTTATCCTCTACTGAAGTGAGAGCCATAGCAATCGGACTTAAGTGAAAAATAGAAAAGAATTTAGCTTCACTTTCCCGAACAGCCTCTTCGGCTCTGTTTTTTTCAGTTATGTCGATAGCAAATGAAACAAACTGGTTTACATTCCTATGAACATCTGAGATAGGATAAAAGGTGAGGTCAAGAACCTGATCTCCCATTTTATCCTGAAATTTTAATGGTTTACGGGTTTTTATAATTTCAGCTATCTGATCCCTCCGGTGCTGATGATAATCTGCCGGAATAAAGTCGTACAGATTTTTCCCGGCAAATCCCTTCTTTTCCCTTATCGAATCGTTCCTTGGCCGTATTGTTTGCCATTAAGATATTTCCATTCTTATCAAGTAGCATCAGAGTCTCGGACACCCCGTCAAACACAGCTTTGAGTTGCTCCCTGCTTTCCAGAAGATTTTTTTCAGATATACTACGTTTCCTTTCAATATTATTAACGGCTCTGGCTGTTACCCATATTAGAATCAGGAAACTGATGGTATAAGCCATCGCGACAAAAACAACACCCTTGTCTGAAGCGAACAATCCTAAATGCTCTCCTTTTATTCGAACCCATCCGATAATTATTGGTAAAATCATTAATATCGGTAACAATCGGCGCGCTATAACACCTCCAATCTGTTGAGAGGTATAAGCTTTAAGGAGCCAGGTATCGGGCTTCATCGACAGAACGATTATGCATATACCAAGGAATGCGATACCAGTATTCATAGCTACAGATGTCTGCATTAGCTGGGTCGCAGTAGTAACCCCGAGGATGTAGCTTACAATAGCATAATAAGTGACAAGTAACACTGGAAGTATCAGAATATGTGCAAGACCTGAGATATTTTTCTTATCAATTGAAAGTAACAGGATTACAATGCCTGTAATAAGAAAATTGCATGAAGTCAGCAGGGCCATGCGGTATTCATGAACAACAATAAATCTGAAATTAATAAATCCTGTGGAAATTGGATCCTGTCCTGTCTGCAATAATCCTAAGATAATCATAAATGGTTAATACACTTACTAAAAGGATAAGGGAAGCAAGTATCCCGATGAGTATTTTACGCAGTATAGAGTATATATTTAACCTTATCAAAACCAGAGCGGTTGTTGAAAAAAGCAGGCAAACAGAGGTTACTGCTTTCATAGCTTCCCAGTCCGGCATTATACTCTTCAAAAACGGGACGTGGAGCATCCAGCCTGCAAGATCCAGTATACTCAGGCCTGATACAATAAAAACAGAGATCCAGATTATTTTCTGAGAAAGTATCCGGCAAACCTAAGGAATACCACTTCTTTCCAGGAAAGGGTTGTGAGGAGTTTTCTTCCATTTCTGATTCTGATATTTCAAAAATACAGAAATATAAATCTAATTAAAAGATTTAAAACGGCAATTTTTTTATTGAAAATGACCACCGAAAATGGTCGAAGGTAGAGTCGCAATGCATTGCGTCTCTACCAAAAAATAAATCAAAAAAAAATAAATTATTGGGCAGGTATTAATAATTTTCTTTAATTTTGGTCCTGTTCCTGGATGTACCTGATCGTATCTGCCAGGGAGCTGTTTTGATCTAATTAACATATTTGGGATGAAAGTATTACTGGTTGAGGATGATCCAAAAATATCATCATTTGTTATAATAGGTCTTGAGAGCAATCATTGTATAGTCGACAATGCATATGATAGTACAATGGGAGAGAAACTGGCATTGACCGGCAAGTATAATGTAATAATAATGGATGTAATAATACCAGGGATTACCGGGTTTGATCTTTGCAAAAAGCTAAGAAACAAGGGTATTCTTACACCTATTATAATGCTGACCTCACTCGATACCGTTGAAGACAAACTTACCGGTTTCGATTGCGGGGCTGATGATTACCTGACAAAGCCTTTCAGCTTCCAGGAATTTTTGCCAGGATAAAATCGCTCGACAGGCGGAACAAGGAGACAATGGTTCATCCTGTATTAAAGGCCCTCGACCTGGAGGTCGATTCGATTGCACGAAAAGTAAAACGGGCCCAGAAGGAAATAAACCTTACCGCGACGGAATTTAAAATACTCGAGATTTTATTGAGCAATAAGGAAAAGGTATTCGACAGAATGGTTATAGCAGAAAAAATCTGGGGGGTATCATTCAATTCAGGAACTAATGTAATTGATGTACATATTAATTCCCTCCGTAAAAAGATCGATAAAGGCCATCCTGTTAAACTTATCCAGACCAAAAAAGGGTTTGGTTATGTTCTGAGTGTGGAGAATCAGGAAAACTAGGTCTCCTACCCAAATTTTCATTCCTAATTAAGTTACGTAATGTGATTGTGAGATTGCTTCGTCGTCCCTCTCGGGACTCCTCGCAATGACGCGTTCTTTAAGCGGTTGCTTCGTTGTCCCTGCCGAGCGAAGCGAAGCAATCCTTCACAGGATACCCTGATGGAAGGCAAATTTAACTCCATCTTAATCTAAATTTAATGAAGTCTTAATTTCTGAATCATCCTCAATATTTACTTTTGATTCATGACTTAATTGCTGTTAAAGATGAGCGTATTGCTCTATTTTGATTTTGAATTAAAGCTTAAATCGATCAATTGCAAATGTGTTACCAATCAATAAGTTAGTAATACCAATAATTTATAGAGCCATGAAAAATTCAATCTATCTTTTTACAACCTCTCTTATTCTTTTTTTAGCCTCTTCATCGTTACTGGCTGAGAATAACAACCACCCGGAATTGAACAATAAAATTCCTGCAAAGTCTTCATTGTTAGTGCAAAAATCAGATTCCATTGTCAAGGTTGTATATACTTGTCCGATGGATCCAGAGGTAATTCAGGATAAGCCCGGGAAATGTCCCGAATGTGGCATGAACCTGGTTAAAAAGGAGATTAAGGTAGTGGCATATACATGTCCGATGCACCCGGAAGTAGTTATGGACAAACCGGGAAAATGTCCAAAATGCGGCATGAACCTGGTGAAAAAAGAAACAAAAAAGAAATAGCCTTTAACATATAATAGTAAGAACTCATTCAGAACTAACCATGGTTGAAAAGTTAATCTCTTTCTCACTAAAAAACAGGTATGTTGTTCTTGTTGCAGCTGCTGTGCTTTTTACCTGGGGTATTCTGTCGGTGACTAAAAATCCCATAGATGCAATTCCTGATGTATCGGAAAACCAGGTTATTGTTTTTACAGAATGGCCGGGTAGGAGTCCGCAGGTTATTGAAGATCAGGTAACATATCTTCTGGTGTCAAATCTTCAGGGTCTCCCACAGGTTAAGAATGTGCGGGGAACCTCGATGTTCGGAATGAGTTTCATATATCTGATATTTGAGGATAATACCGATATATACTGGGCAAGGACAAGGGTACTTGAAAGATTAAATACAGCACAGCAACTTCTACCTGAGGGCGTTACGCCAAGTCTGGGCCCCGATGGCACGGGTGTTGGTCATATTTTCTGGTATACTCTCGAAAGCAAAGGTTACGATCTTGGGGAGCTCCGGGCTTTACAGGACTGGTATGTAAAATTTGCTCTTCAGACTGTTCCGGGAGTGAGCGAGGTTGCCTCATTCGGTGGCTTTCAGAAGCAAAATCAGATTGTGGTTGATCCCAATAAACTGGTCTATTACAATATATCGCTTGCTGATGTTATAAAAGCAACACGTGAAAACAATAATGATGTCAGTGGCAGAAAATTTGAGATGTCAGATATGGGATATATTGTCAGGGGATTGGGTTATATAAAGGATGCCAGGGACATTGAAATGATACCGGTTGGCTTATACGACAGGATACCTGTATATATTAAGGATATAGCTACTGTTCAGATAGGAGGAGATCAGCGATTGGGAATTTTTGATGAGAATGGAGAAGGTGAAGCAGTCGGCGGCATAGTTGTTATGCGCTACAACGAAAACGCAAATAAGGTAATTGGTGCATTAAAGGAAAAAATGAAAGAGGTCGCAAAAGGTCTTCCGGAAGGCATAACATTCAAGACTGTTTACGACCGCAGTACCCTGATAAAAGAGGCTGTAAAATCCGTTAAGGGCACTCTTTTCGAGGAGATGCTTGCCGTGTCGCTGGTAGTGATATTTTTTCTTTTTCACTGGAGGAGCGCTCTGATCATTCTGATTCAGATGCCCATCTCAATTGCGGTCGCTTTCATCATACTGAATGCTTTTCACATCTCTTCAAACATAATGTCTCTGACAGGTATTATCCTGGCAATAGGAGTAATTGTCGACGACAGTATAGTGATGGTTGAAAACTCTTACCGCCGTCTGGCAAATCAATCAAAAGAATCCGTACAGTAGCTATATAATATATGGTATGACATAATGTTTAGAAAATGAAAAAAGAGGAGAGAGAATCAATAATTGAGAAGGCCAGCAAGCAGGTTGGTCCTGGAGTATTTTACTCCACTATTGTAGTTATAGCATCCTTTCTCCCGGTATTTATGTTAACCGGCACCGAGGGTAAAATGTTTCACCCGCTTGCCTATACAAAAACATTCATTCTCCTGATTGATGCATTTCTTGCAATAACTCTTACGCCTGTTTTGATCACATTTTTGCTGAAGGGAAATCTCAAACAGGAAAGTGCCAATCCTGTAACCCGGCTTACAGAAAGGATCTATACTCCTGTATTAAAATTATGTATGAAATGGCGTAAAACAACAATTGGCGTCAATATCCTGGCACTTCTTGTAAGTGTGCCAATGCTGCTTAGTCTGGGCACGGAGTTCATCCCACCCCTCGATGAAGGATCGCTTTTGTTTATGCCTGTCACCCTGCCAGATGTTTCTAACAGTGAAATAAAGCGCATACTTCAGGTTCAGGATAAGATTATAAAATCAATTCCTGAAGTTGAGAATGTTCTTGGGAAAGCCGGCAGGGCAAGTACTGCCACAGACAATTCGCCCATAAGTATGATTGAAACGATAATCCTTCTTAAACCTCGGAATGAATGGAGGCCCGGCAAAACCAAGGAGGATATAATGCTCGAGATGAACGCTAAACTGCAGATCCCGGGTGTTGTAAATGGCTGGACCCAACCAATCATAAACCGCATTAATATGCTATCGACAGGAGTGAGAACAGATGTTGGATTAAAAGTATATGGACAGAACCTCGATTCAATTTATCTCCTCTCAAAGATGTTGAAAAGTCATCTTGAGAATATTGAAGGAATTAAAGACTTATATGTCGATCCCATCACTGGTGGCAAATTTATCGATATCTCCGTCAGGAGGGATCAGATTGGCCAGTACGGACTTAGCATCGATGATGTAAACTCTGTAATAGAATCAGCACTTGGTGGCCTTAACATTACAACCACAATTGAGGGCAGAAGAAGATTTAATGTTAATGTCCGCTATGCACAGGACTACAGGAATAATATGGAAGATTTGAAGAGGACTCTCGTTCTGAGCCCTGTTTCCGGTCCAATCCCTCTCTCGTCGGTTGCTGATATTGAAATAAAAGATGGACCCCCGATGGTAAATTCGGAGAATGCCATGCTGCGGGGTGCAGTTTTATTTAATGTGAGGGGCAGGGATCTGGGAAGCACAGTGAAGGAGTGTAAGACACACCTTGAGACGATGGTCAAAACATTACCAAAAGGGTATTATCTTGAGTGGAGCGGGCAGTATGAAAACCAGCTGAGAGCTACCCGTGAGCTTATCATAATAATTCCGATAGTAGTTCTGATAATTCTGTTGGTTGTTTATTTTACATATCGCTCAATAAAAGATGCCCTGATAACCCTGGTAACAGTTCCGTTCGCTTTGATCGGAGGTGTATTCATTGTTTACTTTTATCATATCAACATCTCTGTGGCAGTAGCAGTTGGATTTATCGCACTTTTCGGAATGGCTATCGAAACCAGCATGCTGATGACAATCTATCTCAATGAAGCCATGAACGATCTGGTTGATAAAAGAGAAAAATCTTTGGAGAAAATTAGCATTTCAGATATCCACGAGTATGTTATAAGAGGTGCTGTAAAAAGGCTTCGTCCGAAGATAATGACAGTATCAGTTTCACTGTTTGGTTTGTTCCCGGTGCTATGGTCAACCGGTGCTGGTACAGACGTCATGCTGCCAATCACCCTTCCTCTAATCGGAGGTCTGGCTACCTCAACTATTTACGTCCTGCTGGTGGTACCGGTAATCTATCAGATAACGAAAGAACGGGAGCTTAAGAAACACGGAACAATAATTATGGTGAAAGGTTAAAAGATGTCATCTGTTAAAAGATTAACACTCAGAAAAAATTGAGTATGAAAAGTAATAGAAAAAGATTAGTCAGGATTTCAATGATAAGCCTGATGATCCTGTTGATAGCTGCAACAGCATATATTAACGTTTCAGGTAGCAGGAAGAGTGAACCGACAAAGAAGGAGAGAGATATTCAAATATCAAAAAAACAATACGTTTGCTCAATGCACCCGCAGGTAATTCAGGATAGTCCGGGCGATTGTCCTATTTGTGGAATGCTTCTGATCGAAAAGATTGCAGAAGATGATACTCCTGCTGATTCATCTCTTAAGAATGTAACAGGAAATGTGAACAGAACAATTCTCGGGAAGGTTGCTACCGTGAGTCCGGTTAAATCAGCATTACCTGTTATTGTTACGGCAACGGGAGTTATAACCTGCGACCCTCGTCAGATACGCACTGTAAGTGCAAACTATAAAGGCGTTATTGAAAAATCGTTTATAAAGTATCAGTTTCAACCAGTTAAAAAGGGCCAGAAAATGTACCAGGTATACTGTCCTGATATCTACGTGGATAAATGGAATTATGTTTTACTTATCCAGGCTTATCACGACCAGGATAATCTCACTACTGAAGCAACTGAATGGTTCAGGCTGCTCGGATTAACAGAAGGTCAGATAGATTCTTTGAAACATGCTGTTACCCCCGATTATCATTTAAATGTATACTGCGATGCAGATGGATACGCCGTTGGGCCGGACTTTAATGCTGATACTTATTTCATATCCGCAGAAAATGGTTTGGCTCAGGATGAAGCTGACAAAAAGAGAATTGAGTTAAATGAAGGTCTCGCCATTGGCAGAGGAGATGCACTATTCAAGATTATCGATCCGGTTTATCTCAGAGTCGACTTAAAGGTTGCCACAGAAGATGTTGGACTATTAAAGACGGGTCAGCAGGTATTTATACAGGATGGTGAAATTAACGGACATACATTTTCAGGAAGTATTAGTCAGATAGAACCATTGAATGGCGGATATTTTCAGCTGCTTAAAGTATATATCAAAGACAATGAAAAGATCCTGAAACCAGGCAGACAGATAAAGGGCTGGATAAAAGCTGAGGACCGCGATGCTCTATGGATACCTCAGACTGCGGTTGTAGATATGGGACTTAGCAGGTCGGTATTTGTTCTTAAGGAAGGCAGGTTCATTTCCAGGAATGTGGAAACCGGATTGCAGCTAAATAAAATGATAGAAATTACAAAAGGACTTGACATTAATTCGGAGTTAGCCTTAAACGGATTGCTTCTGGTTGATAGTGATGGTCTTATTGATGCTAATTAAAGCTGTAGAATTCCTCATTTCTTTTAATTAATGTTCAGAGGGTACTGATAAAGAGATTAACTATGCGACAAATGAATAATTACCTTGGTTTAATTTTCCTCCTTAACTGCATGTTGATATTCTCATGCGGACGAATGCCCGAAAAGAAAGTAAGTGTTTCTGTTCCCCCGGATGGATCTATAAGATTAAGTGAGGCTCGTATGCAGCTTGCTAATATCAGGGTTGAAGAAGCCGGCGAGGGTAGTATCGGAAGAGAAATGATACTTACAGGCCGTCTTAAGCTGAATGAACAGAATTCTGTAAGTATCAGTTCAAGGACAGACGGCAAAATTGAAAAACTCTTTTTTAAAGCAACCGGGGAAAAAGTAAATCCGGGGGATTCTTTATATTCAATTTATTCTGATGAGCTGGTAGCAGCCGAAAGAGAATACTTCAACCTTCAAAGGAATAACTGGAATGCTTTGGGGCAATATCCACCAAGTCTGTTACTCGAAAATAAACTGATTTTTCTTGGAATGATGCCAGCCCAGATGGAAGAGCTCAGAAAAGATGGCAGGATTCTTTTTACAATTACAATACTGAGCCAGGCAAAAGGAATAATAAGATCAGTAAATGTAACTGAGGGACAATATGTTGAGGCAGGAACAAAAATGTTTGAACTTGCCGAAAATAACTCTTTATGGCTCGAGGCTCTGGCCTACCCGGGCGATTTGAATTCCTTAAAAGCTGGTATGGATGCCCGGGCAATAATACCCGGCGACATGAACAGAGAGATAAGAACAAAAATCACATCTGTTAATCCGGTACTTGAAGCTGGAAAAAATGTTACCGTGGTGAGGTCAGTAATTGATAATTCCGACAAAAAACTTTATCCCGGGATGATGGCACTTCTGAAGATAAAATCACCACCGGTCAGGGGAATTGTAATCCCTCTTTCAGCTGTTATAAATGATGAAGAAGGAAGCAAAGTCTGGGTTCGGGATGAAAACGGGATTTTTTCGCCCCGATCAGTTACAACCGGAATTCAATCTTCCGATTCAGTTCTTGTGTTGTCGGGTCTGGAGGTATCGGATATGGTGGTAAGCTCCGGAGCCTATCTGCTGAATAGCGAGAAAATCCTTAAAAAGGGTAACACCATAAAAGATATTGCTGAAAAGCAATAACGATAGTGGTTAACTGCATAATAAATGAAAATTAAGAAGTTACACAGAGTTGCACTACTCCCCAACCCCCCATTTGGGGGATTTAGGGTGTTAAATTAAAGTGCTGAGTATTAATATAATATGAAATATAATCAAATTATTGAATCAATAAAAAACTAAGTTATGAAATCAGGAATGAAACTAAAATTAGCAGGAATTGGTATAATCCTAATGATTGCCTTTGCTATCCCAATGAGAAGCCAGACGATAAAGGATATAAGTGGAAATGTTTATAAGACTGTGAATCATGGAACGCAGATCTGGACTTGTTCAAATCTCAATGTCACAAAATTCAGGAACGGAGATCCTATTCCTGAAGCAAAAACTGCTGAAGAATGGAAAAGCGCAGGTCAGGCCAAAAAGCCAGCCTGGTGCTATTTCAACAATGATCCTGCCACCAGCGATAAATTTGGGAAACTGTACAACTGGTATGCAATAAAGGATTCGAGAGGTCTTACCCCAAAGGGCTGGCACGTTGCAACAAACGCTGACTGGTCGGGTCTTTTTAAGAATCTTACCGGAATGGATATAGCAGGGACCAAGCTGAAAAGCAGAGAAGAGTGGAAGACAAGAAATGGTACTGATATTATTGGATTTGAAGGACTTCCAGCAGGTTATCGCACTGCTGATGGAAAATTTGAGGCAAAAGGAACTCATTGCCAGTGGTGGTCTAATTCCGTTCCTGTGGAAGTTAAAAAGAGTAACCAGATTTATTCAGTAGTGCTAAAAGATGCTTTACCTGAAGCTTCTTACATGCAAATGAACAAAGAATATGGCTTGTCAGTAAGGTGCGTTAAGGATAAGTAATAAAAATTTTAAGAAACTCAAAAACACTATTCCATGAATTACAAAATGAAATTTTCTGTCAGAATCAGATCAGTGTTTTTTATTCTTTTTGCTTTTATAGTAAGCAGTAATATTCTGAGAGGTCAGTCAATCAGGGATATTGACGGAAATGAGTACAAAATTGCCAGACTGGGTATTCAGCAATGGATCTCATCAAATCTGAATGTATCGCGGTTCAGAAACGGTGATGTTATACCTGAAGCCAAGACTGAAGAGGAATGGATAAAAGCAGGAAAGTCTTCAAGTCCTGCATGGTGTTACTACAATAACGATCCCAAAAATGGATCAACAAGTGGCAGACTGTACAATTGGTTTGCTGTTAATGATCCCCGGGGATTGGCTCCGGAAGGGTGGCATGTTGCGGTTAATTCAGACTGGAGCACACTTGTTAAGAATCTGCTTGGCATCGACTATGCAAGTCCAAAAATGAAAAGCCGCAGTGGCTGGAAAACAAGAAACGGAACCAACGACATTGGATTTTCAGCAATTCCGGGAGGCTTCAGGGATGAAAAAGGAGCGTTTAATGACTTGAAAACTAAAGCCCGGTGGTGGTCAAATTCAGTTCCTGTGGAAATAAAACCGAGTACCCAGATTTATTCCTTTGTGGTTTCTGATGATGTTGTAGCGGTAAGTTATATCAAAGTGAATAAGGAAGTTGGATTGTCAGTGAGGTGCATAAAAGATTGAGCCCGAATTTAACTCCTTCTTCATACAACCTTAATCCAATTTTAATCTGGTTTTTAACAGGATGGTCTAATTTAGTTCTCTGCAAAATATTAGCATTTTAAGCCATTCAACGACCGGAGATGAACAAAAAAATTTATAGCATAATTTACCTGGTAGTTATTATTTTTTATCTATTCCGACCGGTTATGCCTTATCTTGATTATACTTTTAACAAAGACTATATCTCAAAATACCTGTGTGTTCAGAAGGATATTCCTGGAAACTGCTGCCAGGGGAAATGCTATCTGCATAAACAACTGGAGAAAAACAGTATTCCTGATAGTAGCGACAAAGACCACAGCAGCAGAAATTTCCAGGATAAAAGGCTGGAAGACCACCTGAAATCCGGTGAGCTTTCACTGAACCCGTGTATTAAAGATTTCCAACTGGTAAGTTTCTATTTCGCATCTGAGAGCGAAGCCTGTATATTTCAAACATTTGTTCCTCCAAAATTCTAGCTTTTACCCCTTATTAATGTCATTTACATGCTGTTATGTGAAGATCTGTAATCAGTGTCTTCTTATGATCCGGCATGCCTATGATTCCTTCAAGAACATTAATAATTTCCTGTAGTATTTACTTTTCTAATTTTCGTACACATGAAAACTTATTTTAATAAATATTTTTATGTTGTCCTGATACCAGTTTTATTCACTGCCTGCACCAAGGATAACGTTGTTCCCGATCAACCAAAATATCTGAAAATATCTGAGGGAGTCTCCTCCAACTCTTCATTCAATGTTGAACTTTATGCAAAAGATTCACTTTTTGTAGGTTACAACAAAGTTTTTTTCAAACTTAACGACAAGGCTTCCGGAGCAGCTGTCAGCCAGTCGACTATCGTTCTTCATCCGCTTATGAATATGGGTACATATTCGCACGCTTGTCCCCTTGAGAATCCGGGAACAAGTCAGAACACCGACGGGTACTTCGAAGGTGCAATTCTATTTTCAATGCCAGGTTCAGGCAATTCATGGTCACTTTCTGCAGATTTAACTGCAAATAGTAAATCAGAGACTGTTTTATTGCCGATAAAAAATGTTGCTGCTACTGATCCGGTTCAGAAAATTGTCGTTATCGATAGTCTTAGTACGGGGGCGGGAACATGGACAATAACCAAGTACCCCATGTCGCTTGTAAAGCCCGCAGCATGGAAGGTGGGAACCAATCCTTTTGAAATAACTGTCCACACAATGGCTTCGATGATGAGCTTTCCTTGCTGCACCGACCTTTCAATCGAAATCACTCCGGAAATGCCTTCAATGGGGCACGGCTCGCCAAATAATATAAATCCGGTGCATGTGGCAAATGGTCATTATGTTGGAACCGTAAATTTCACAATGACAGGCGCCTGGCGGATAAATTTGGTGGTAAAGAAGGGCACGCGGGTTATCGGCAGCAAGGCCTATTTTGACATTGTTTTTTGAAATTAAAGGAACGGGCATGCATCAAAGTTTTATTAACCGCAAAGATCGCAAAGGAAATACGCAAAGAACGCAAAGATCTGATATTTTGAATATTAACTCAGCGGCTCTCAGTGTTTCCTCTGCGCCCTCTGCGTTAAAAATAAAATTCCATCTCATTCTTTCCGGAGTGACAAAGGTTATCATTCCTTTCGTTATGTTGCTGAACGGATTGAACCTCCGGGGTCAGCAAAATCAGTACTTGTACCATATGGCATTGGATACTATACATTTACAGGAAGTTAAGGTATCTTCTACAATCCCTTTAAATGACAAGCAGGTCGAGAAGTTTTATAAAACTGACTATTTCTCCACAATTGATAACCTCACATCTCACCTTGAGGGTATTTCACTTATTAAACGAGGTTCCTACGCATTGGAACCGACGTTAAACGGGTTTTCCGGCGGTCAGCTTAATGTAACAATAAGCGGAATGAAGATGTTTGGAGCCTGTACCGATAAAATGGACCCGATAACATCTTATATTGAGCCTACAAACCTGAAAAGTATAACTCTTGAACACGGCACAAATGGTAGTTTATTTGGAAACAGTATCGGAGGATCAATTGACCTGGCCCTTCAGGAACCTGACACAAAAAGTCCACATCCGTTTTATATCTCGCCCTCCTTTGGCTGGGAAAGTGTTTCCCGAAGCAGGAATGCCTTATTGTCAATGGGATACACAAAGAACAGATGGGAGTGGGGCTTAAATGGCGTCTTCAGGAAAAACGACAACTATAAGGATGGTCATGGTAATCTTATACCCTTCTCCCAATTTGAAAAATCGAACATTCATTCAGTTGCAAAATTTTTGGTCGATACCATTTCGAGTATTAAAGCCGATGTCTTGTACGACCTTGCTACAAATGTGGGATATCCGGCACTTCCAATGGACGTCAGTAAGGCAAGAGCGGTGCTGGCCTCACTGGAATACAGGAGGACTAAACCAAACCATGAAATTCAGGCAAAAGTCTATTTCAACTCTGTTTATCATGTTATGGACGATTCGCGGCGCGATAGTATGTTCTTTGTTAATAATCCGGTTAGCGGAAAAAGAGATACGGTATTTATGCGCATGGATATGCCGGGCAGGAGCAATACCTTCGGATCATACATTCAATCCTCAATTGATCTCGATAGAAGGAATGAACTTCTGATAAAGGCTGACAATTATGTAAATAAATCATTGGCTGAAATGACCATGCACATGCATTTCATTAACGAGCCTGCTGAAGCTCCCATGTATCTCCAGACCTGGCCCGATATCCTGAGAAATGTAACCGGTCTCTTTATACAGAATACAACGAGGTTCACCCATAAATTTACACTGACTGTGAACAGCAGGATTGATTTTAATGTCGATAAGCTTCTGTCACCACTTGCTGGTGAACAGTTTTCTGTTTTTAATTATAAATTGAAAAACAAGTATCAGAAAACTTCGGCAAGCTTGAATATTTCAGGAGAATACCGGATTGCCAGGCCTCTTTTATTAACCATACAATCAGGGATATCCGAACGAATACCCACAATAAGTGAATTGTTCGGTTTCTATCTATATAATGCGTATGACGGTTACGACTATGTTGGCAATCCAAATCTGAAAACTGAAAAATCTCTTTCAGGCAGATTTGCTGTCACATATTTTAATAAAGGCCTGAAGATAAATTTAAGCCAGTCTGTCAACATCCTGACTGATTATATAATGGGAGTTACCAATAATGATATCCCACCAATGAATTTTTACACACACGGGTTGCGTGTTTATAATAATTTTCCTGGAGCTTCGCTTTTAAGTACCGATCTTCAGATTATGTACAATCCGGTTGACAGATTTAATCTCTTCATTACAACCAAATATACCCGGGGACGATTGAATTCAGGTGAGTGGCTGCCTCTTATAGCGCCTCTGAAAAATGTGGTTTCACTAAGCTATGAGATTAAAAGGCTGACAGTTCAGGCAGAAAATGAATCGGCCCTGAAGCAGAATCATATCAACGAAGCATATGGTGAGACCATATCACCTTCCTATACAATTTTTAATCTTAAAACAACTTATCATATTGATCTTAAGGACTGTAAGCTCGATTTCAGTGCTGGCATCACTAATCTCTTTGATGCCTGGTACTATGAGCATCTCGACTGGGGGCGTATTCCAAGACCGGGCAGAAGTCTGAATCTTTTTTTCAAGTTTACTTACTGATAGCGAGGCTGAGTATAAAACAGATTCAATTATCGTTGGCTTCAGCCAACGGTATAAAGCTCACATAAACAGGGACTTTATCCCATAACTTCTTTTGGGCTAAAGCCCTTTTTTGGTTGAGTATCCTAAACCGTTGCCTAATGCCAACGGCAATTGATTAATACCTATTTATTCTGAGTTCTTGTACTGTCTATTTCTTAAAAATCCTCTCAAAAAATACCTTCATATCATTCCACGAATCCCTGTCAGCATCAGCATTATACTCAATTGGCATATTAAACTCTTTGCCGATCCTGGTTGCCTCCGGATTTGTAAAAGCATGAGTAGCATTAGCATAAACCCTGAAAGTATTATCTGCACCGATAGAATCGAGCTGTCGCTTCAGAGTGTTGTAATCGTCCATTGAAACAAACTTATCACTGGCACCATGACACACGAGTATCTTAGCTTTAAGCAGATCTTTCCTTACAGGTACACCGGAAAGTCCTCCATGAAAACTTACAACTCCTTTCAGGGCGGTACCGAGTTTTGCTGAATTCAGAACCACAAACCCTCCGAAACAGTAACCTATTGCTGCAATATTCTGCGGATCTGTTTGAGAATATCCTGATAACTTTGCCAGCGCTGCCTCAAGTCGTGTTTTACCAAGCTTAGGATCTTTATAGAAAGGTGCTGTTAGTTCCTGAGCCTCTGTTGGATTAGCCGCAATTTTTCCATCACCGTAAATATCAATTGCCATGGCTATATAACCAAGTTCTGCAAGTTTCCGCGCCCGCATTTTTATGTAATCATTGAGTCCCCACCATTCAGGGACTATGAGAATTGCAGGACGTTTTCCTGTAACATTTTGGCTGTAAGCCACAAAACCTTTAAACTGTAACCCATCTGACGAATAGGTAACCATTTCCTCCTTCACAGTCTGAGCGCTCAAATCAGAGTTGACTGACATCGACAAATTAATCATTGCGAATCCTGTTAAAAGACTTTTTAATAGAAATCTTGTTTTCATAATCGACAGTTTTATCAAAAAAATCAATTAAATCTTAACAATTTGTTTTGTAAAAAGTTCAGCATGATGCTGTTTGAACAAAAGCTAAGAATTTTCGTTTTATCCTTGAAACAATAAGTAAATTCAATGAAAGTCAGACAGTTTGTATTAGCCTCAAGGCCATCCGGACTACCAGTTGAAGGAAACTTCAGAATTGAGAACAAGGAATTACCTGAATTAAAGGAAGATGAGGTATTATTGAAATCGTGGTATATTTCGGTTGATCCTTATATGCGTGGACGCATGAGTGATGCAAAATCTTATAGCGCTCCTTTTGAGATTGACAAGCCGATAAGCGGAAGTGCAGTTGCAAAAGTAGTTGAAAGCAAATCTGCTTTATTGAAACCTGGTGATACTGTACAAGGGTTTTTACCATGGTCAACATATAGTATCGGCAAAGTGGAAAACTTCCGGAAAGTCGACCCCATTGCATTTCCCCCCGGGTACTATCTTGGTGTTCTTGGCATGCCTGGTCTCACTGCTTACTTTGGAATAATGGATATTGGTAAACCAAAACCAGGAGAGACAGTAGTAATCTCAGGAGCTGCAGGGGCTGTAGGTATTGTGGCAGGACAAATATCAAGGATGCTGGGGGCAAGAGTTATTGGAATAACGGGAAGTGATGAAAAATGTAAGCTTATTGTGGAAGAATTCGGATTTGATTCTGCAATAAACTATAAAACTGCCAAATCGCTTAGAAATGATATTCAGGATATGTGTCCTAAAGGAGTGGACATATACTATGATAATGTGGGAGGTGAGATTTCTGATGCTGTAATTTCAAATCTGAAATTTCATGCAAGGATCGTTCTGTGTGGACAGATATCGCAGTATAATAATACAAGAATTCATATGGGACCGGCAATTTTGCCGATACTGCTTACCCGAAGCGTGATGCTGCAGGGTTTTATTGTAAGCAACTATACGGAAAGATTTAGTGAAGGGTATGAACATCTTGGAAAATGGGTCAGTGAAGGTAAAATTAAATATAGGGAAACAATAATTCACGGGTTCGATCAACTCCCACGGGCGTTATCCGGTCTTTTTTCAGGAGAGAATAAAGGAAAGATGCTTGTTGAAACAGAGTAAGCATCAATAGAATTCAACTACGAGCAACAAGCAACAACTACCAGGTTCCCCTTTCCCGGTGATCTGTGTTTTTAACCGATTCTTTAGTTATTCCTAATCTTATCTTAATCTATTTTCTTTTCATCTGTAATACCTTTAGTTGCTAAAATTTGAGGCAGTGAATTTCTTTTTGATAATTTAAAAAAAGAATCCTGCATTATGATATGCTAATCTCAATTTAACCAACAGGGAATAAGATGAAAAATCTGAAAACTAGTTACATGGGCATTGAATTGGATAATCCGATCATAGTCGGAGCTTCTAATCTGGTTTCTGATCTCGACAACCTTAAGAGAGCTGAAGAGAATGGAGCTGCTGCAATCGTTTATAAATCCTTATTTGAAGAACAGATTCAGCTCGAGAGTTATCTTCTTGACAAAGAGTTAAATGAATTTAATGATTTATATGCCGAGATGGTAACGATACATCCCAATATTGAACATGCGGGTCCAGAAGAACATCTGATGAACCTCAGAAAGGCTAAGGAGAATCTTTCAATACCTCTTTTTGCAAGCCTTAACGCGATAAATTTGGAGACCTGGATAAAATATGCAAAGTTGATCAGCGAGACAGGAGTTGACGGGATTGAGCTGAATTTTTACCATACACCTACTGATTTTAACAAAGAGGGAAAGGAAACAGAAAAGGAACAAATCAATATTGTAAAAGAAATTAAGAGTATTATAAATGTACCGATAAGCATAAAACTCAGTTCCGAATATTCGAACATTCTGAATATTATTAAAAAACTTGATCTGGCCGGGGCTGACTCCTTTGTTCTCTTCAATTCTTTTTTCCAACCTGACATAGATATTTTCAACGAAAAACATGTTAAAACATTTAACCTGAGTAATAAAGGAGATTACAGGAAATCACTCCGCTATTCTGGAATATTATTTGGAAACATTAAAGCTGATGTTTGCAGTAGCGGCGGAATCTATTCAGGAGAAGATGCAATTAAACTTATCCTCTCTGGTTCATCGTGCGTTCAGATTGTTAGCAGCTTGTACAGGAATGGGCTCGGCAAGATCGGTACTATAAAGAAGGAACTGATGGACTGGATGGAAACCAGGAACTACAATACTATTTCTGATTTCAAGGGTAAACTCTCCAAAAATAGTCTAAAAAGCAATCCATTCATATATAAAAGAGCTCAATATGTAAATTTGCTTTTGAACTCTGAAGAGATTTTTAAAGCACCGGAATAACTCTATAACTGTATCACAAGGTTTACTTCAATTCATCACTCAGACAACTAACTTAATTAGATATGGAAACAAGCAGTTCAGGAGTGTCGGTACACGAGAAAGAAATCAGGGAACTGATTAATTCTTATGAGAGATTTGTCCCAAAACAGTTGTTAGCTATCCTTGGAAAAAGTGACATCAAGGAGGTAAAATTAGGCGACCATGTAGAACAAATACTTACGATTCTCTTTTCGGACATAAGAGATTTTACATCCATTTCTGAACTATTGAGCCCGAAAGAAACCTTCGAATTCATAAACAATTACTTAAGTCAGATGGAGACCTATATCCGCATTTACAATGGATTTATAGATAAGTATATAGGTGATTCAATTATGGCTGTTTTTCATACAAGCGCAGATGATGCGATTGATTGTTCTCTTCTGATGCAAAAACAGCTTTCATTTTATAATGAAAACAGGAAAAAAATGGGATTGACTCCAATTAATATTGGAATTGGCCTGAATACAGGTTTATGCGTGTTGGGCACAGTTGGCGGCTGCGACAGGATGGAGGGAACGGTTATCAGCGACACCGTTAATCTTTCCTCAAGAATAGAATCACTAACCAAAAAATACGGAGTAAAATTACTAATCAGCGAAAATACCCTTAACAACATTTCGGATACCAGTAAATATTCGATAAGGTTCATCGACAGAGTGTTAGTTAAAGGTAAAAAACAATCCCAGTCAATTTATGAGGTTTTTGATAATGATGATGAAAAAACCAAAGAATTAAAACTAAAATACATTCCAATGTTTGAAGAAGCATTGGCTCATTATCATTACAAACATATAGATCGTGCTATCGAATTACTGGAGAAATGTATTGAACTAAATCCGGAGGATAAACCTGCACAGGTCTACCTTGAAAGGTGCAAGAATTTTTCACGATCAGGTATTCATGAAGGAGCTGCTGAGTTGAGTTGGAAATTAGAATGGAATTCCGGATTTGCAGTCGGGAATCCTATTATTGACAAGCAGCATCTTTTCCTTATAAGTAATGCTTTGGATCTACTTAAATCAGTTGATGAAGGATATAATAAACGTGAAATTGAAATGCTTATAAAATTATTAAATGATTATGTAGTAATTCATTTTCAGACTGAAGAAAAGCATCTGGAAATTAAGAATTATCCTTTTCTTAATCACCAGCGGTCTCAGCATCAGAATTTCATCAAATCATTTGAACAACTGAAAAATGAGATCAGCTCCAACGAATTCAGTAAAACATATATGATGTTCAGGATTCAGATACTTATTATCGACTGGATTGTAAATCATATCCTAAAAGAAGATAAACATTTTAGCAATTATATCAGGAATAATGATTTGTAATAGCCTGTAAAGTCGTAGTTGGATTTGTACGACAACATGGATCCAGTTCACACTCACATTACAATCTTCCAATGTCATTCCACCGTTAGGAAGGAATCCCTTTCTCCCGATACGTTTGCTATAAAAACATACTCTCATCAAAGCCGCATATAACTATCCGTGGAGTCTTCTTCTCCTAAAACGGAGTCTCCTGTCTACTGAATTTAATCTAATCTTAATCTAACATTAATTCGGTCTTAATTAGGGACGTAAGTTCAGACCCTACTTTTGAATAGAACACTTATACCTGATAAAATTAAGCTAAGTAGTTATAAATAAGAGTATTACAAAATCAGATTTCTATGACGTTTGAATTGCCCGAGCTTCCTTTCGATAATGACGCGCTTGAACCGTATATTTCTAAGAAGACTGTGGAGTTGCATCATGGTAAGCACCAGCGATCCTATATTTCAAATCTTAATAGATTAATATATGGGACCAAATATATGAATCTTGATCTTGAGACATTAATTAAGGTATCAGACGGACAGATATACAACAATGCTGCCCAGGTGTGGAACCATAATTTCTATTTTGAGGGATTGAAACCTGGGAATAATAAAGCAGTTACTGGTATGTTCGCTGATGGGCTGAAAGAAAGTTTTGGTTCACTCACATTTCTTAAATCCTCATTTAACAAAGCTGAGGAGTTACTATTCGGAGTTG
This sequence comes from uncultured Bacteroidales bacterium, assembly GCA_963809855.1. GTDB lineage: Bacteria > Bacteroidota > Bacteroidia > Bacteroidales > VadinHA17 > LD21. The sequence continues at coordinate 924,365 of CAWELF010000001.1, forward strand.
GCTGGGTATGGCTGGTATTGAACTCTGAGGGTACAATGGAAATAATTCAGAACAACAATGCAGGTAACCCTCTTCGTGCCGGATATACTCCCTTGCTGGCCTGCGATATGTGGGAACATGCATATTATCTTGATTACTATAATCACCGGACAAAGTATGTGGATTCTTTCTGGAAGCTTGTAAACTGGGATGTAATTGAAGAACGATATAAATGTGCTTTATAGATTATACATAAAAATATAGTATAGCTGAACTGAAGAAACAATTTACAATTAAACTATGAAAAATATCTACGCTGACCAATCGAATGAATTAATTAAGGGCTTTTTTTGTATTATACTTCTTCTGCTCTTCCATGCCAATTGTTTTTCGCAGAATGCAGGAATAAGCCCTGCCGGTGCTACAACTCCCGATGCATCAGCAGGGCTTGATGTTAATTTCCCTACGAAAGGATTGTTAATTCCGCGAATTGCCCTTACCTCTACAACCAGTTTTTTACCACTTGCATCACATGTCGCAGGTATGGTTGTTTATAATACTGCAACTTCAGGGGATGTAGCTCCAGGATTCTACTTTAATAATGGAACAATGTGGATTCCAAGTTTGCCTAAGGCAAATGCATCTGGTGAAATGCAGTATTGGGATGGTACAAAATGGGTTGCTATACCTTCAGGACAACCCGGACAACTATTACAGATAAATTCAAACGGGGTCCCGGCCTGGACGGGAGCAGGATATGCAAGTATTTCTACCACAGTCCTTAGTTCTGTTACATCAACAACAGCAATAAGTGGCGGGAATATTTCAAGTGACGGAGGATCCGCAATAACTGCCAGAGGTGTTTGCTGGGCTACAACACCTAACCCCACAATTGCCGGTAGCAAAACTTCCGATGGAACAGGGGTTGGCGTTTTTACCAGCAACATAACCGGGCTCACAACAGGTACGGTTTACTATGTCCGATCGTATGCCACGAACAGTGTAACAGGCACTTCTTATGGCAACCAACTTATTTTCATGACATTATAGCCTCTTCTGGGGCTTTCTTGATTTTTACATAATCATTATTTATATCCAATCTCACAGTTAAGTATAGAACTTATAATATAAAAAAATGAAAATTTTTCCTCAACCTCAGACCAAAAAATTTAACAGACAATTGTTTTGTTTGTTGATTGGATTTTTATTATCCCTTTCAGCATACTCCCAGAACGTGGGTATCAATTCCACAGGGTTGGCTCCAAATGCTGCAGCAGGACTGGATGTCGATTTCCCGAATAAGGGACTGTTAATCCCACGGGTTGCTTTGACCGGCACAGCCAGTTTTGCACCTTTAGGAGCAACACATGTTGCGGGAATGATAGTATATAATACAGCTACCATAAGTGATGTGATTCCCGGTTTCTATTATGATGACGGAACCAAATGGGTACCTGGTTTTCCAGCAGGAAGCGCTATAGGAAATATGCTTTACTGGAACGGTACCAACTGGGTTTTGGTGCCTGCCGGATTACCCGGCCAGTATTTACAGGTATCAGGGACTAACATTCCTGTCTGGGGTGGGATAATCACTGCAAATCCTGCTATTACAACTACAGCAGCAACTGCAATAACCGGAATATCCGCCACAAGTGGAGCCAGCATAACAAGCGATGGCGGCAATCCTATTCTTTCAAGGGGTATTTGCTGGAATACAGCTACCGGACCGACAATTGCTAACAGTAAATTAACAGATGTTAGTACTGGTATTGGAACTTTCGTCGGCAATATGACTGGTCTTCTACCTATTACGACTTATTATGTAAGAGGATGGGCCATGAACAGTACATCTATAACTTATGGTAATGAGATATCCTTTACAACTCTGCCTGTTCTGGCAACTGTAACTACAACAGCAGCAACAACAATCACCGGAACAACAGCTGTAAGTGGAGGGAATGTTACTAATATTGGAGGCGCAACAATCACAGAAAGAGGAATTTGTTATGCTTTAACTGCAAATCCAACCACTGCTAATACCAAAATTATTGATGCTGCACCGGGTTTAGGGGCTTTTGTTAGTAATCTGACAGGTCTTACAGGATATACCACATATCATGTCCGTGCTTATGCCATTAACAGCGCAGGTACAGCTTATGGAGCAGACGTTTCTTTTATCACTCTGAGAGTTCCTCCGACATTAGTTACAGTAGCAGCTACTAGCATTACAGGTGCTACTGCAACATCAGGTGGCAGTATGACATGGAATGGCGGCGGATATTCAAATTATCAGGATTATGGTGTTGAATATTCAACGTCTGCAACTTTTACAACTTCAACAAAAGTTGCAACAAGTAGTACCAATGGTTCAGTAAATATTGCTGTTCCTATTGGCCCCTGGGTAACGAATCTTACGGGATTAACTTCAAATACTCTATATTATATAAGGTCTTACCTGAATCTTTATCCATCAGGTACGGGTCCATGGACATATACCTATGGAAATGTACTAAGCTTTACAACTGGTACACCGACTGCTCCTACAGTTGCTTCGACAACAGCAGCTACGGTAACGTCTGCCAATACTGCTACAAGTGGTGGGGCAATCACATCTGATGGTGGTTCACCCATATTGGCAAAAGGCGTAGTTTGGGGCACATCTACCTCTCCAATTTTGGGTGTGGGTAATTTCACAACTGATGGAACAGGCACCGCTGCATTTAGCAGTAGTATTACAGGATTAACCGGAAGTACGTTATACTATGCAAGAGCTTATGCTACCAACGCTGTTGGAACCGCATATGGTCCGACTGACGTATCATTTACAACATGGGTTCAGGCTCCTTATGCATTAGGTCAGGTACTGAGCTACGGCATAGTTGGATATGTAGCTCCTGACGGCACAGGATTTATTGTCAGCCCTGAAATCCCTTCATTAAATGGTTGGGGTTGCAATGGAATCAATGTAACAGGTACAAGTACAGCACTTGGTACAGGTAGCGCAAATACTGCTGCTATATTAGCTTGTTCCGGTGGAACAACAACTGCGGCAAGCGTTGCCAGTACATATAATGGAGGCGGTTTTACTGACTGGTACTTGCCTTCTGCTGGAGATTGGGCTCAGATAGCCGCACATTATTTCTGGTACGGTTTGATGGGAAATAAGATGTATTACACTTCTTCACAATACGGAACCATGTACACTTATGCAACTGCATATTTTAATACCGGAAGTCAGGCATACCAGATAAACCTGAACCGTGTACCAACTACAAGTGATTTGAGCCTGATGTATGGAATAAGAGCTATACGCAGTTTCTCAGCAGCTGTTGTTCCAACTATCACTGTAACAGATGCCGCAACTTCAATCACTGCAACTACTGCTACATCTGGTGGAAATATCACCTCCGACGGAGGTATGCCGGTAACTGTCCGTGGTGTATGTTGGAGCACATCAACCTTACCTACAGTGGCTCTTGCTACAAAAACTTCAGATGGTACTGGTACAGGCCTGTTTGTAAGCAATATTTCCGGTTTATCACAAAATACCCTATATTATGTAAGAGCATATGCAACCAACGGTGTCGGAACGGGGTATGGACCAGAAATAACATTTACGACGAACCCATTATCGACTCCCGTTTTAACTACTGACCCGATTTCAAATCTCCTTGATGTTTCTGTAACATCCGGTGGAAATGTAATATCCGATGGTGGATCCCCGGTTACTGCTCGTGGTGTTTGCTGGAGTACGACAACCGCTCCTACAACAGGAAACTCTGCTTTAGCTGATGTACCAGGGACTGGTACCGGAGTATTTGTAAGTAATATTACAGGGCTAACCCCTGGTACCGTTTATTATATCCGGGCTTATGCGACTAACAGTCTTGGAACGGCATATGGTAATGAAGTTGTCTTTTCGACGTTGAATCTGGCAACACTTACGACTACTGCTATAACGAATATAGGTGGTACAACAGCTGTATCAGGTGGAAATATTACAAATTCTGGTGGTAGCCCTATCTTTTCACGTGGTGTTTGCTGGGATATCACACCATCTCCGATTTTGGGGGCAGGTAACTTCACCAGTGATGGTTTTGGTCCAGGATCTTTTGTTAGCAATATCTCCGGATTAACAACATCTACACTTTATTACGTTAGAGCCTATGCCACTAATGGTTCTGGCACTGCTTTTGGTAATGAATTAAGCTTTACGGCTACCGGGCCACTGGTACCTACTCTTACAACTGATGTTATTACTGCTCCGACCTCAACCGGAGGTACCTCAGGAGGGAATATTACTAACGATGGAGGAGCCATTGTAACTGTTCGTGGTGTTTGCTGGAGTTTAGCTCCCAATGCTACTCTGGGAATCGGAAATTTTACATCTGATGGCACAGGTACTGGGTTGTTTGTTAGCAATATTACAGGTCTTACCGCTGGATTAACATATTACATACGGGCTTATGCAACAAACAGCATTGGAACCGGCTATGGTACAAATGAAGAAATCTACATGCCATTAGGAGCACCTACTGTTACAACACAACCAATAATTTACACTGCCCCATTGACTACTGCTGCATCAGGAGGGAATATTCTTAGTGATGGTGGAACTATATTGACAGCCAGTGGGGTTGTCTGGAGTACCTCAACCGGACCGACAATATTATCACAACCTGGAGGAGGAATTACCAATGACAATACCGCTATCGCAACTTATGCTTCAACATTAAATCCACTTGTAATAGGAACAACTTATTATGTAAAAGCTTATGCAACAAACACAGGTGGTTTTACAAGTTATGGTGCTGAGTTATCATTCACCCCCTCAAGTTCCGTTCCTATCGTGACAACAAACCCCATGGTAGCAGGTGGTTTGGCAGGGTCACTAGCCTTAGGCAATCTGACAATTAACGGAGAAGGAAGCTCAGCTCTTTCCTCATACGGCTTATGCTGGAGCACTTCACCTAATCCAATTGTAACTTCAAATTTAGGGATGACATCAAATGCAATTTTAACTCCTCTTACATATCCATTTACATACAATGATATAATTTCCGGATTAACTGTGGGAACAGTCTATCATGTCAGAGCCTATGCAACCAATTCAACTTCTTTAACAGGCTATGGTTCTGATATTTCATTCACTGCAACAGCTGCTACCCTTGGGCAAGTAATTCCATTTAACATCAACCAGCTGGCAAATGGTGTAGTAATTCAGGTTGATGGTACCGGAACACATGGTTTAATTGCCGATCAATTATCCTGGTTTCCTGTTGACTGGGGCTGCCCTGGAATATCAGTAGGGGCATCTGGTACAACAGTTGGAACTGGAAATGCTAATACTACTAATATTCTTGCCTCTTGTCCACTTTCGAATGCTGCATTAACAGTTCAGAATGATGGCCCTGCTTTTTACTTACCATCGAAAGCTGAGTTTGATGTGTTATGGACTAACAGGGCGGTAGATGTTTCACTTAATATGAATCTTTATTCCGTCTCAGGAACACCATTCTGGAGCTCATCGGAAGTAGATGCTAACAATGCATGGTTTTTTGACACTACGTTACCGACACCTGCATGGGTAACTGGGCCTAAATCTTCACTTTACAATGTCTGGTCAATTCGTTCATTTTAAGTACCAATTAATCAATTTAATGCAAAATTAATCTCTGGCATTTTGAAAAACATTAGAAAGTATCCCATGACAACATTGAACATACTTTATAAAAAGTATTACTTACTTATGATTACGCTGTTATTTTCGCTTTCAGTGTTTTCGCAAAATGTTGCAATAAATCCGACTGGTGCACCACCTAATGCATCAGCCGGACTAGATGTTGATTTTCCGAATAAAGGTCTTCTGGTTCCACGGGTTGCACTTGCCGGCACGACAAGTTTCGCGCCGCTGGCTGCACATGTGGCTGGTATGGTTGTATACAATACAGCAACAATTGCTGATGTTACCCCAGGCTTTTACTATAATAACGGAACAACCTGGATACCAGCCTTTATTACAGGCCAAACAGCAGGTGATATGCTCTATTGGGATGGAACTAAATGGCAGAAGATTCCGATTGGTACATCAGGACAGGTATTACAGGTTTCAGGGACCAATTTACCAACGTGGGGTAGTCTGGCAGCCGTTACTCCTTCTATTGTTACTGCCGCAGCAACTTTGATAACTGGTACTACGGCAACAAGCGGGGCAAATATTGCTAGTGATGGAGGTTCACCTATTCTCTCAAGAGGTGTCTGCTGGAGTACTTCAACTGCTCCCACAATTGCTAATACAAAAACTATCGACGGTTCCGGGATAGGGGCGTATACAAGCAGTTTAACCGCACTTTCTCCTGGTACAACTTATTACGTACGAGCCTATGCAGTAAATGCCACTAACAATAACTACGGAAATGAAATATCCTTTGTCACCCTTCCCGTTTTACCTACACTGGCAGCAACAACTGCAGCGACAAATATAACTTCTACAACCTCGACAAGTGGAGGTAACGTTCTGACTAACGGAGGTGCACCAATTACAGAAAGAGGTATTTGTTTCGCCACTACAGCTAGCCCTACCACTGCAAATACCAAAGTCATTGATTCTTCACCTGGCGTAGGAAGCTTTATAAGTAATATAGCAGGTCTAATACCTAATACATTATATTATGCAAGATCTTACGCTATAAATATTGCTGGTACCGCATATGGTGCTCAGATTTCTTTCTATTCATTACCTACTGTTACTACAAATGCAATTTCAAATACTACTCCAACTACTGCTTTAGGAGGTGGTAATGTAACCAGTTCAGGTACTGTAACATCCAGAGGCATATGCTGGAGTTCTCTTACAGGACCAACAGTTGCATTAAGTACAAAAACCAATGATGGTACAGCAGCAGGTGCCTTTACTAGCAATTTAACCGGATTAACTGCTAATACATTATATTATGTGAGAGCATATGCCACCAACGGATCAGGTACTTCTTATGGAGCAGAGGTAACGTTTACTGCTCCTTTCATAACAACGGCCTCAGTTTGCACTGTAACACAAAATACTGCAGTAAGCGGGGGTACAATTTCCGCCGCTACTGGGTTAAATATAACTGAACGAGGAATCGTCTATAGTACAGTTACAGCTCCTACAACAGCTGATTCCAAAGTGATAGATGCTTTAGGAGGAACTGGCACCTATATAAGCAATATTTCAGGTTTATCGAATGGTGTTACTTATTATATACGTGCATATTGTATCAATAACGGAACGACAGTTTATGGAGATGAGTTAACTTTTAAAACTGGGACTCCTTATACTATTGGGCAATCTCTTGCAGGTGGGGTAGTAATTTATGTTGATTGCTCTGGTCAGCATGGTTTGATAGGCGCTCTGGTCGATCAGGGTACTGCTGTTCCATGGGGTTGTTATGGTACAATTGTCGGTGCGACAGGTTCAGCAATTTATACAGGATTAGCAAATACCAGCCTTATAGTAGCTGCCTGTGGAACAGGTACTGCAGCTCAACTGTGTGCATCTTATACTGCAGGAGGCACTGGACTTGCCGGGATAACTAATTGGTATTTACCCTCGAAGGATGAATTCCAGTACTTGTGGAACCAGAAAGCATTGGTTGGATTATCTACAGGTTGCGGTACCTATGGTTGCTATTACTATACATCAACTGAGTACAGTTCAACTATTGTGTATTGCATTCCTTCGAACTTCGTTTCGCCAAGTTACACCGTGTATAAAAACACTAATTATTACGTAAGGGCGGTAAGAGCATTTTAATGAAAATGAAACTGAAAATGAAAAATATATACGGACAAACTCATAATCACATGAAAAATAATCTCTTAACAATAATCTTCCTGCTGTTCTCGTCAGGCATCTTCTCACAGGGGGTGTATAATAACGGTGGTAAAATTGTAATAGGTTCAGGTGTTACCATGTATATAAATGGCACCGGTGGCAATTACCGGAACGAGACTAATGTGACTAATGGCTCGATGGACCTTAACGGGACTTTAACTATTCAGGGAAACATCACTAATAACGTTGCTGTCACTGACATTCTAAGTACTGTAGGAGGTTCCAGTGCAGTGATACTGAATGGTACCGCTTCACAGACGCTTGGAGGAACAACTACTTCTTCTTTCACCTTTAATAATCTTACTGTTAATAATTCAGGTGGTATTGTACTTGATAAAAATGCATTGGTGAACGGGACAATGACTTTTACGAGCGGACTCTTAAACATAGGGAATAATAATTTCACTTTCGGTCCGGCTTCAGTCTCTGCCGGAACACCATCAGCAGCCAGTATGATTGTTGCTACCGGAACAGGGCAGGTAATGAAAAACTGGTCGGCTGCAGGAAGTTTTACTTTCCCCGTTGGGGATAATAATCTAACTGCAAAATATTCACCGGTCTCATTGAATTTTACAACCGGGACTTTTGCTGTGGGTGCTTATACAGGACTCAACCTTGTAAATTCCAATTTTAATGATCCTTCGATTACAGGTACATATTTGAACAGGTATTGGAATATTTCACAAACAGGCATAACCAGCTTTACATGCAATGCGATGTTTCAATATCTTCCCGCAGATGTGGTCGGAACTGAGGCCAGTATATATACTCTTAGGGTATTACCGGCTCCATTTTCAACTTTTGATCCGGCAAACGCAACACTGCACCAGTTGACTGCCAATGGGTTGACCTCATTTGGAACCTTTACCGGAGGACCAGGATTCAAAACACTTACTCTTTCATCAATTATGTTGCAGGGACTCTATAGTGCAGCAGGAACAATGAGGCAGGCATGGGATGCAGTAGGTCCACACTTCGCAGCAGGAGTGGCCGACCAGATAAATGTTGAATTGCATAATTCAACCACTTACGCTACTGTAGCTTATACTGCATCAAATGTACCTCTCAGCACAGCTGGAGCAGCGACAATAACAATCCCGGTTGCAAACAATGGCTCATACTACATCACGATCAGACATCGTAATAGTTTGGAAACTACCACAGCAGTTCCAGTTTCATTTGCATCGGGAACAATTAGTCAATCTTATGGGTTACCTGCAAATGTTTTCGGTGGCAATATGGCTCTTTCAACAGATGGTCACTACCTGATATTTGGAGGAGATGTAAATCAGGATGGTGTAATCGATACAAGAGATTATATAGGGGTGGATAATGATTCGTTCAACTTCGCTTCAGGTTACATCGTTACTGATGTTAATGGAGATGGAGTAATTGACACCCGCGATTTTATTATAATAGACAATAACAATTTTAATTTCATAGGTACAAGTCACCCATAAATTATAATGGAGGTAGCCAGACAATAAATGGCTTTATCCAATACAAAATTTAACCGGCAAAAAAGTAATAAAATTTAATTAATATAAAGGCTGATCATGAAAAAGCTAATCACTCAGGGAATCAAGATAATAATACTGGCTTCATTGTTATTATCTTCAACATTGGCAAATGCCCAGAATTTCACACTGTCAGTTCAAAACCTTACACAGACAGCGCCGAATAAGCTGGATTTTGATGTTTATCTGTTAAACACAAATGGAGCAGTGCCAATGGAACTTGGTACGATCCAGCTCGGGTTCCTGATAAATTCCCTCACATATACGGGTGGAACTTTGACTGCGACAATTAGCAATACCGGGTCGGGACTGAATGTTGCCCAACAGTTTTTGCAATCCCCAAATAACGTGGTTAGCACTCTAACTGGCTATCCAAATCAGACACTAATAAGACAGGCTGGAAAAACACCTCCCGGGGCAGGTGCTGGCACTATAATTTCCGCTGTTGCCCCTGGCACTTTAGTGACACATTACACTCTTACGAGTACGGTGAACTTTACTACAAGTTCTACTCCGAATATTACTTTTACCTCAAGTACTTCAGTAAGCCCATTATACGCAACCTCAATAAGCCAATATATAGCCAACTTTAATACTCTTGAAACTGTAACTGCCGGAACAAATGCTATAGTAATCGGAAACCCTGTATTGAATCCTCCGTCCTTGCCAACAGCATTTGCCGTTACTGGCGGCGGAGCATATTGTGCAGGTGGAGCAGGTTTGCCGGTTGGCCTTGCCAATTCAGAAACAGGTGTTACCTATACACTTTTCCAGGGTGCTGTTGCACAGGTACCTACAGTCGCAGGTACGGGCTCAGCAATATCTTTTGGTAACCAGGTGGCAGGTACCTATACAGTAAGTGGTACAAATTTGAATGGAACAACTGCAATGACAGGTAGTGCTGTTATTACTCAGACCACAATTACACCTTCAATTTCAGGGTTAAATTCAGTTTGTACGGGGACAACCGGTGTTGTTTATTCGACTCAAGCAACCAAAACGAATTATGTGTGGGCTGTATCAGCCGGAGGAACTATAACTGCCGGAGGGACCTCCACTTCAAATACAGTTACAGTTACATGGAATACAGCAGGAGCTCAGACTGTAAGTGTTAGCTATACTGATCTTTCATGTACGTCTCTTACACCTACGGTTTATGCTGTAAGTGTGAATGCTCTTCCGGTTCCGGCGCTTATAGGACCGAACTCGTTATGCGTAGGTTCAACAGGCGATGTATACACTACAGATGCAGGAATGACTAATTACGTCTGGACAATCTCTGCAGGAGGCACCATAACAGCCGGTGGAACTTCGGCAAGCAATACAGTTACTGTTACATGGAATACAGCAGGAGCTCAAAGCGTTACTGTAAATTATACAAATACAAATGGTTGCACAGCCCTGGCTCCAAGCTCATTACCTGTCTCAATCACTACAATTATTACTCCGACTTTAACAGGCCCGGCTTCAGTATGTGTTGGAACTGTTGGCTCAGTTTATACTACTGATGCAGGGAGGACAAACTATATCTGGACTATATCAGCAGGAGGAACATTAACAGCAGGTGGTACATCCACTAGTAACACGGCAACAGTTACATGGAACACTCTCGGAGCACAGTCAGTATCTGTTAATTATACCCCTACGGGTGGTTGTACTTCCAATGTTTCAAATCTTCCTGTAACTGTGAATGCTATACCTACCATAACAGGAACGACAGCAGGATCCGTTTGCGGATCAGGCACAGTAACTCTTGGAGCAACAGCTTCGGCAGGAACAATTAACTGGTATTCTGTTTCTACAGGTGGAACATCTCTGGGAACAGGAGCATCATTTACTACACCGACCATATCAGTTACAACCACTTATTATGTGGATGCTACTGTTGGAGGTTGCACCACATCATCAAGAACACCGGTTGTTGCCACTGTAAATGCAATACCCACAATTTCAACCACAACACCAGGATCGGTTTGCGGAACGGGAACAGTTACTCTTGGAGCAACAGCTTCAGCAGGAACAATCAACTGGTACGCTGCATCGACAGGCGGAACTTCACTTGGAACAGGTATCTCGTTTACAACGCCTTCAATATCTTCAACAACCACTTATTTTGTTGATGCTACCTCAGGTACCTGCACTACAGCAACAAGGACTGCAGTGATTGCAACAGTCAATTCTATACCAACAGTTGCCACAACCACTCCAGGATCAGTTTGCGGAACAGGTACGGTAACTCTTGGAGCGACAGCTTCTGCAGGAACAATCAACTGGTACGCTGCATCGACAGGCGGAACTTCACTTGGAACAGGTATCTCGTTTACAACACCTTCAATATCTTCAACAACAACCTATTATGTTGACGCTACTTCAGGTACATGTACAACAGCAACAAGAACAGCAGTTATTGCTACAGTTAATACTATACCAACGATTGCAACAACTACACCAGGATCAGTTTGCGGGTCAGGTACTGTTACTCTTGGAGCAACAGCTTCTGCAGGAACAATCAACTGGTATGCTGCATCGACAGGCGGAACTTCACTTGGAACAGGTATCTCGTTTACCACACCATCAATATCCACCACAACAACCTATTATGTTGATGCTACATCAGGTACTTGTACAACTGCAACCAGAACAGCAGTGGTAGCAACAGTTAATGCTATACCAACGATTGCCACGACAACACCAGGATCAGTTTGCGGAACAGGTACTGTTACTCTTGGAGCGACAGCTTCTGCAGGAACAATCAACTGGTACGCTGCATCAACAGGTGGAACTTCACTTGGAACAGGTACGTCGTTCACAACACCTTCAATATCGTCAACAACAACCTATTATGTTGACGCTACTTCAGGTACCTGTACAACTGCAACCAGAACTGCAGTAGTAGCAACAGTTAATGCTATACCAACGATTGCAACAACTACACCAGGATCAGTTTGCGGAACAGGTACAGTTACTCTTGGAGCGACAGCTTCTGCAGGAACGATCAACTGGTATGCTGCATCGACAGGTGGTGTGTCACTTGGAACAGGTAGTTCGTTTACGACACCATCAATATCTTCGACAACAACCTATTATGTTGATGCTACACTTGGAACTTGCACAACTGCAACTAGAACAGCAGTGGTAGCAACAGTTAATGCTATACCAACTATTGCCACAACGACACCCGGATCGGTTTGCGGGTCAGGTACTGTTATTCTTGGAGCAACAGCTTCTGCAGGAACAATCAACTGGTATTCAGTACCGACTGGTGGAGCTTCAATAGGATCGGGGCCATCATTTACGACACCATCGATCTCTGCTACTACAATTTACTATACAGATGCAACATTAGTAAGCTGTACCACAGCTTCAAGAACAGCAGTTACAGCTACTGTTAATCCTCTTCCAGTTCCGACTGTTACAGGTCCTGTCTCATTGTGTGTCGGTTCAACAGGCGATGTTTACACTACTGAAACAGGAATGACAAATTATGTATGGACAGTATCTGCAGGTGGTTCGATTACCAGCGTTGTTACTTCTACAAGCAGTTCCATTACAGTTACATGGAATACGGCAGGTGCTCAGGCTGTTACTGTAACCTATACAAACGGTAATGGGTGTTCTGCTTTAGTTCCCACATCACTTTCAGTCAATGTCAGTACTATAATAACACCAACACTTACAGGTCCGAATTCAGTTTGTGTGGGTACAGTGGGTGCTGTTTATACAACAGATGCAGGCAGAACAAATTATATCTGGACAATTACAGGTGGAACATTAACAGCCGGTGGTACAACAAGCAGCAATACTGCCACAGTTACCTGGAACACTATTGGAACACAGTCAGTATCCGTAAATTATACACCGGTGGCAGGTTGCACATCAAATGTTACCAGTCTTCCGGTAACAGTCAATGCAATACCCACAATAACCGGAACGACACCAGGCTCTGTATGCGGAACAGGAACAGTAACTCTTGGAGCAACAGCCTCAGCAGGTACAATTAACTGGTATTCTGTTGCTACAGGTGGAACATCACTTGGAACAGGAACCTCATTTACCACTCCTGCAATATCTGTTACAAGTACTTATTATGTGGATGCTACAGTAGGTGGTTGTACAACATCATCAAGAACATCGGTTGTTGCCACTGTCAATGCTATACCTTCAATAACAGCGACAACCCCCGGTTCCGTTTGTGGAACGGGTACAGTAACTCTTGGAGCAACAGCTTCAGCAGGAACAATCAATTGGTATGATGCAGCAACTGGAGGAACACTCCTTACAACGGGCATCTCATATACAACACCTTCAATATCCACTACCACAACATATTATGTGGACGCAACTTCAGGGACCTGCACAACTGCCTCAAGAACAGCTGTTACAGCAACAGTTAACACTGCACCGACAATCTCAGGAACAACCTCTGGTTCGGTTTGCGGATCAGGCACCGTTACTCTTGGAGCAACCGCTTCATCAGGTACAATCAACTGGTATGCAGCATCGACAGGAGGAACATCTCTTGGAACAGGTACGTCGTTCACAACACCTTCAATATCTTTAACAACGACTTATTATGTGGACGCAACCTCAGGGACCTGCACAACTGCTTCGAGAACAGCAGTTATAGCCACAGTAAATACAATACCAACAATTGCCACAACTACACCAGGATCAGTTTGCGGGTCAGGTACTGTTACTCTTGGAGCAACCGCCTCTGCGGGGACTTTAAACTGGTATGCTGCATCGACGGGTGGAACTTCACTTGGATCAGGCACATCGTTCATAACTCCATCAATATCCACAACCACAACATATTATGTGGACGCAACCTCAGGGACCTGCACAACTGCTTCGAGAACAGCAGTTATAGCTACTGTCAACACAGTTCCAGCCATTATTGGAACAACACCCGGCTCAGTTTGCGGAACAGGTACAGTCACTCTTGGAGCAACTGCTTCTGCAGGAACAATTAACTGGTACGCTGCATCGACAGGAGGAACTTCACTGGGAACGGGCACAACATTTACAACACCATCAATATCCTCAACAACATCTTATTATGTTGATGCCACATTAGGAACATGTACTACATTAACAAGAACAGCAGTTGTCGCTACAGTTAACATTGCTCCGACAATTACAGGAACGACACCCGGATCAGTTTGCGGATCAGGTACTGTTACTCTTGGGGCAACAGCTTCTTCTGGAACCATCAACTGGTATTCAGCATCGTCAGGAGGAGTTTCCCTTGGAACAGGTGCATCATTTACAACACCATCGATTTCAATATCAACAACTTACTATGTTGATGCCACTTCTGGTACCTGCACAACAGCTACAAGAACAGCGGTGATTGCCACTATTAACAATGTACCAAGCATAACCTCATCTACAGCCGGTTCAGTTTGCGGAACAGGTACTGTTATTCTTGGAGCAACGGCTTCAGCAGGAACAATCAACTGGTACGCTGCATCGACAGGTGGAACTTCTCTTGGAACAGGTACGTCATTTACAACACCTTCAATATCAACAACAACAACCTATTATGTTGATGCTACTTTGGGTACTTGTATAACTTCAACCAGAACTGCAGTGGTAGCAACAGTTAATTCTATACCATCGATTGCCACAACTACACCCGGATCAGTTTGCGGGTCAGGTACTGTTACTCTTGGAGCAACAGCATCGGCAGGAACGATAAACTGGTATTCTGCAGTTACTGGTGGAATTTCGATTGCGACAGGCATATCATATACCACTCCGGCAATATCAGCAACTACTACATATTATGTGGATGCCACATCCGGAAGTTGTACCACAGCTGCAAGGACCTCAGTAATTGCTACAGTAAATCCTCTCCCTGTTCCAACCCTTACAGGTCCGAATTCAGTATGTGTCGGTACCACGGGAGATGTATATACCACCGAAGCGGGAATGACCAATTATGTCTGGACACTTTCAGCGGGAGGAACAAAAACTGCCGGAGGTACCTCTACCAGCAACACAATGACAGTTACTTGGGGAACAGCCGGAGTTCAGACTGTTACAGTAAGTTATACCAATGGAAACGGATGTACAGCTTCAACAGCTACATCTTTTTCAGTCAATGTCACTTCAACCGTAGTCCCAACACTCACAGGATCAACTTCAGTATGTGTCGGAACAGGAGGTATAGTTTATACAACTGATGCAGGCCGAACAAATTATATCTGGTCGATTGTTGGAGGTACAATTAATACTGGCGGTACAACCATAGACAATACAGCAACAGTTACCTGGAATTCTTTGGGGTTACAATCTATATCTGTAATTTATACTCCGGCAGGAGGATGTACTTCCAATGTTTCAAATCTTCCTGTAACTGTGAATGCTATACCTACCATAACAGGAACGACAGCAGGATCCGTTTGCGGATCAGGCACAGTAACTCTTGGAGCAACAGCTTCGGCAGGAACAATTAACTGGTATTCTGTTTCTACAGGTGGAACATCTCTGGGAACAGGAGCATCATTTACTACACCGA
This sequence comes from uncultured Bacteroidales bacterium, assembly GCA_963809855.1. GTDB lineage: Bacteria > Bacteroidota > Bacteroidia > Bacteroidales > VadinHA17 > LD21. Next base: position 940,257 of record CAWELF010000001.1, read on the forward strand.
CCATATCAGTTACAACCACTTATTATGTGGATGCTACTGTTGGAGGTTGCACCACATCATCAAGAACACCGGTTGTTGCCACTGTAAATGCAATACCCACAATTTCAACCACAACACCAGGATCGGTTTGCGGAACAGGAACAGTTACTCTTGGAGCAACAGCTTCAGCAGGAACAATCAACTGGTACGCTGCATCGACAGGCGGAACTTCACTTGGAACAGGTATCTCGTTTACAACGCCTTCAATATCTTCAACAACCACTTATTTTGTTGACGCTACCTCAGGTACCTGCACAACAGCAACAAGGACTGCAGTGATTGCAACAGTCAATTCTATACCAACAGTTGCCACAACCACTCCAGGATCAGTTTGCGGAACAGGTACAGTTATTCTTGGCGCGACAGCTTCTGCAGGAACAATCAACTGGTACGCTGCATCGACAGGCGGAACTTCACTTGGAACAGGTATCTCGTTTACAACACCTTCAATATCTTCAACAACAACCTATTATGTTGACGCTACTTCAGGTACATGTACAACAGCAACAAGAACAGCAGTTATTGCTACAGTTAATACTATACCAACGATTGCAACAACTACACCAGGATCAGTTTGCGGGTCAGGTACTGTTACTCTTGGAGCAACAGCTTCTGCAGGAACAATCAACTGGTATGCTGCATCGACAGGCGGAACTTCACTTGGAACAGGTATCTCGTTTACCACACCATCAATATCCACCACAACAACCTATTATGTTGATGCTACATCAGGTACTTGTACAACTGCAACCAGAACAGCAGTGGTAGCAACAGTTAATGCTATACCAACGATTGCCACGACAACACCAGGATCAGTTTGCGGAACAGGTACTGTTACTCTTGGAGCGACAGCTTCTGCAGGAACAATCAACTGGTACGCTGCATCAACAGGTGGAACTTCACTTGGAACAGGTACGTCGTTCACAACACCTTCAATATCGTCAACAACAACCTATTATGTTGACGCTACTTCAGGTACCTGTACAACTGCAACCAGAACTGCAGTAGTAGCAACAGTTAATGCTATACCAACGATTGCAACAACTACACCAGGATCAGTTTGCGGAACAGGTACAGTTACTCTTGGAGCGACAGCTTCTGCAGGAACGATCAACTGGTATGCTGCATCGACAGGTGGTGCGTCACTTGGAACAGGTAGTTCGTTTACGACACCATCAATATCTTCGACAACAACCTATTATGTTGATGCTACACTTGGAACTTGCACAACTGCAACCAGAACAGCAGTGGTAGCAACAGTTAATGCTATACCAACTATTGCCACAACGACACCCGGATTGGTTTGCGGGTCAGGTACTGTTATTCTTGGAGCAACAGCCTCAGCCGGAACAATTAACTGGCATGCTGCTGCCATTGGTGGTACATCACTTGGAACAGGTACATCATTTACAACACCATCATTATCCTCAACAACAACTTATTATGTTGATGCTACCTCAGGTACCTGTACAACTGCAACAAGAACAGCAGTTATTGCTACAGTTAATACTCTTCCTGTACCGACTCTGACGGGTCCAAACTCGTTGTGTACTGGTTCAACAGGTGACGTTTATACAACCGAAGCTGGAATGACTAATTACATCTGGACAGTATCTTCCGGAGGCCTTGTAACGGCCGGTGGCACTTCAACCAGCAATACCGTTACAGTTTCATGGACCACTGCTGGAGCACAGACTGTCACAGTAACATACACTAATTCAAATGGATGCACAGCTTCTGTTGCAACATCACTGGCTGTAACAATCAGTAACACAATAACTCCAACTCTTACCGGTCCGAATTCAGTTTGTGTGGGCACGGTGGGTGCAGTTTATACAACCGATGCAGGACGAACAAATTATATCTGGATAATTACGGGTGGAACACTAACTGCCGGAGGTACAACTCTCGACAACACAGCTACAGTTTCATGGAACACTATTGGCACACAGTCAGTATCCGTTGACTATACACCTTCAGGAGGTTGTACTTCGAATGTAACAAGTCTGTCAGTGGTGGTTAATGCAATACCTACAATAACAGGGACAACACCGGGATCAGTTTGCGGCACAGGAACAGTAACTCTTGGGGCAACAGCTTCAGCTGGAACAATCAACTGGTACGCTGCATCGACTGGAGGAACACCACTTGGAACAGGAACGTCATTTACCACCCCGACTATATCTTCAACAACTACCTATTATGTTGATGTAACTGTTGGCGGATGTATCTCATCAAGGACACCAATTGTCGCAACTGTCAACACAGTTCCGAGTATCACAGGAAATACACCAGGATCAGTTTGCGGGACAGGTACGGTAACTCTTGGAGCAACAGCTTCGGCAGGAACAATCAACTGGTACGCTGCATCGACAGGTGGAACTTCACTTGGAACAGGTATCTCGTTTACAACACCTTCAATATCTTTAACAACGACTTATTATGTGGACGCAACCTCAGGGACCTGCACAACTGCCTCAAGAACAGCTGTTACAGCAACAGTTAATACTGTTCCGACTATTACAGGAAGCACGCCCGGCTCTGTTTGCGGAACAGGTACAGTTACTCTTGGGGCAACAGCTTCTGCAGGAACAATCAATTGGTATGCTGCATTTACAGGAGGAACTTCACTTGGAACAGGTACATCATTTACCACGCCTTCATTGTCATCAACAACAACCTATTATGTTGATGCTACATCAGGTACTTGTACGACAGCCTCAAGAACAGCTGTAGTCGCATCAGTAAACACAGTTCCAACCATTACAGGAAGGACCCAGAATTCTGTTTGCGGAACAGGTACGGTAACTCTTGGAGCAACAGCTTCAGCAGGAACAATCAACTGGTACGCTGCATCGACAGGTGGAACTTCACTTGGAACAGGTATCTCGTTTACAACACCTTCAATATCTTTAACAACGACTTATTATGTGGACGCAACCTCAGGGACCTGCACAACTGCTTCGAGAACAGCAGTTATAGCTACTGTTAATACTGTTCCGACTATTACAGGAAGCACGCCCGGCTCTGTTTGCGGAACAGGTACAGTTACTCTTGGAGCGACAGCTTCTGCAGGAACAATCAACTGGTACGCTGCATCGACAGGTGGTGCGTCACTTGGAACAGGTAGTTCGTTTACGACACCATCAATATCTTCGACAATAACCTATTATGTTGATGCTACACTTGGAACTTGCACAACTGCTTCAAGGACTGTAGTCACAGCTACTGTGAATCCTCTTCCAGTTCCGACACTTATTGGTTCAAACTCATTGTGCATTGGTTCAACAGGCAATATTTACACTACTGAATCAGGTATGACCAATTATGTTTGGACAGTCACAGGCGGTTTAATCACTTCTGGTGGTAATTCAACCTCCAATACGGTCACAGTTACCTGGAACACTGCCGGAGCTCAGAGCGTTTCAGTCAATTATACTAACGCAGGATTGTGCACAGCAGTAACTGCTACTTCACTTCCAGTAACAATAAGCAGTATTGTAACACCAACCCTTACTGGTTCTGGTTCAGTATGTCTTGGCACCACAGGTGTAGTCTATACAACCGATGGAGGATATACAAATTATGTCTGGACCATTGTCGGTGGTACAAAAACAGCAGGAGGAACTACAGCAGATAACACAGTAACTGTAACCTGGAATACTTTAGGTGCTCAGTCAGTATCTGTTACTTATACACCAGCAGGAGGTTGCAGTGCTTCTGTAACGAACTTGCCAGTTACTGTAAATGATGTTCCTTCAATTACAGGTTCAACTCCCGGGTTAGTATGCGGTACAGGTACAGTTACCCTTGGAGCAACAGCATCAACAGGTATCATTAACTGGTACTCTGCAGCTACTGGTGGTGTTTCATTGGGTACAGGTACTTCATTTACAACTCCATCAATATCAACAACTACCACCTACTATGTTGATGCTACGTCAGGTGCCTGTACAACAACTGCAAGAACAGCGATTGTGGCAACTGTCAATCCTGCATCTGTAGGTGGAACTGTATCCGGCGGATCCGGTTCTATAACCTATGGAAGCAGCACTGGCACGATGACTCTTAGTGGTCAGACAGGTTCAGTTATTAAATGGCAGGAAATGTTAGGAACAGGCTCATGGGTTGATATCGCAAATACCACTACATCTTATAGCGAAATACCTTCAACTGTTGGCACATGGCAATATCAGGCTGTTGTTCAGAACGCTACCTGTTCTGTCGCAAATTCAGCGGTATTTACAGTAGTCGTTTCTCCAAAAGCTCTGACAATTACAGGTATCACAGCTAATAATAAAGTATCCGATGGAACCACAGCTGCATCATTAAGCGGAACAGCTGCTCTATCTGGAGTGGTATCTCCTGACGTGGTAACTCTTGGCGGCGCACCGGTTGCAACTTTTGCTTCCGCAGGTGTTGGTACAGGAATCACAGTAACCGTGACAGGTTACACAATAGGCGGAGCAAATGCAGGAAATTACACATTAACACTGCCTGTTGTACTTTCAGCCGATATAACCTCAGCAGGTACTACACCTCTGACAATCACCGGAGTTACTGTCAATAATAAGGTATACGATGGACTTACCACTGCAACTCTGAATACTTCCGGAGCAACATTGGTTGGCGTTGTATCACCTGATAATGTGACTCTTGATGCATCAGGTGCAACAGCTACATTTGCTGATAAGAATGTTGGTACAGGTAAAACGGTGACAATTACAGGCTTTACTTTGGGTGGAGCTGATGCAGGAAAATACACAATTTCTGCACAACCTTCTGCAACCGCTGATATTACAGCCAGGTCGTTGACGATAACTGCCGATGGTAAAGCTAAGATCTATGGTGCTGCTAACCCAGCTCTGACAATCCAATATTCCGGATTTGTCAACGGTGACAATGCTTCGGCAATTACGGCACCTGCAATTAGTACAACAGCTGTAACAGCAAGTGTACCGGGAACTTATCCGATAACACTGTCGGGTGGTTCTGCTACTAACTATACAATTACACTGGTTAATGGTGTTCTGACAGTCAGTAAAGCGAATCTCATATTCACTGCAAACAACCTGACTAAGGATTATCTGGCAGCAATACCAACGCTTACATATACAGTTACCGGTTTTGTAAACGGAGAAACTCAGTCAGTACTGGATGTTCTTCCAACAATTCAGACTACAGCTGTGCAGACTTCTAATGCCGGTACATATCCGATTACACTCTCCGGTGGTAATGATAACACTTATACTTACTCATATCAGGCAGGTACGCTAACGATTGTGAAAATTGCACAAACGATCACTTTCACAGCAATTCCAACACAACTGCAATTCGGAGATGTATTCAGTCTTGCAGCTACTTCAACCTCCGGTCTGACTGTATCTTTTGAAAGTGTTTATCCACAGTTTGCTACAGTATCAGGTAATCAGGTTACCGGTACAGGTAATGGTACAGCAAGAGTCAGGGCTTACAATGCCGGTGATCAGAATTATCTTGCTGCAGAAGTATTCGGAGATTTCAATGTAACTACAACTCATAAGAATATTCTGCACCTGTTCACTCCGAATGGTGATGGGTTTAACGACTACTGGGAAATTCCGGATATGGCATCATATGGCAACTGCGATGTCAGAGTCTTCAACCGTTGGGGAAAAGAGGTGTATGCAAACAAAAACTACGATAATCGTTGGGATGGAACCTCAAATGGATCACCACTTCCCGATGGAGCATACTACTTCGTTATAAAAACTCAGAATGCAGGAACCATTACCGGAACCGTAAACATTGTCAGATAACTACTTATATTGTTAAATATGAAAAAGCTAATATTTTTAATAGCAGGAATTCTTTCAGGAGCAGCGATATTTGCTCAGCAGATGCCAATTTCAGAAAATTATTTTCTGGATAAGTATTCCCTCTCGCCATCTTATGCTGGTAATTATAATCCTAAGTTCCTGTTTCTCGGGTATAGAAGTGACTGGTCTGGAATTGATGGAGGTCCGAAGACTCTCAGACTAAGTTATAATGATGCCTATAAGCAAAACACGGGTTATGGTGCGAAGTTCATCTATGATAAAGTAGGTATATTTAAACAAACTGTTTTTATGATAACCTACTCCTACAAGGTGACAGTTGCAAAAGAGCATTTCCTTTTGTTTGGACTTTCTGCGGGATTCTACAGTAATACAATCAATTTCACTGATTTTTACAACGATCCTAAGTACAATCTCGATCCGGCACTAATAAACGCAGATGTAAGCTCAAAACTTAAGTTTATGAGCGACTTCTCAGGCTTATATAAATTCAAGGGATTTGAAACAGGGCTTCTCTTTTCAAATATCAACTTCGGTGATTCAAAATATCAGGCACCGAATGTGAAGTATAAGCCTCTGGCGAACTACCAGTATCACGCAAGTTACCTGTTTAACGTTTCAGATAAATGGGACGTAGAACCAATGCTGATCTTAAGAGGAGGCAGGTACATTAAAAGCCAGTTTGAGTTCGCCTCCCAGGTTGTATACCAGAAGGCTGTATGGGGAAGTTTGGTGTTTCGCGATCCTGGTATCTGGGGTATTGGGCTTGGAGCAAATATTAACAGAGGTTTAAAAATTCAATATAACTTCAATATAGCTTCTGCTGTTGCTCCCAGATATTATAATAACCATGAGATCACACTCGGGATTAACATCTTTAAATTTACAACTCCAAAAGGTGTTAATCCGGCAACGAATAAGCCATATTCCGAACCGCAATAGGATACAGGTTTTACTAAAAATCCATGATCCATAAATGTTTGGATCATGGATTTTTTATTTTGTTGCCTGAAGCTTAACAAAATTCAGTACCTCCTCAGCATCCTTTTCTGCATCAACTGTTTCGTTTTTATAAACGATTTTCTTGTCTTTTCCTACAATAAACGTCCATCTTTTTGCCGTGATTCCACGTACAAGCTCATGTTCAACACCATTTACGGTGCGTTTAATTGTCCCTCCATCACCAACAGGTACGCCAAATGACTTTGCAATATTTCCATTTTCATCCGATAATAATGTAAAGTTCAGATTCTCTGCCTGTTTGAAGAGTTTGAGATTTTCTACTTTGTCCCCGCTTATACCAACTACTTCAACATTCGCCGAATTCAGATCAACCAGATGGTCACGATACGAACATGCTTCTTTCGTACATCCTGTTGTCATTGCAGCAGGAAAGAAGTAAACTACAATGGTCTTTTTCCCAAGAAATTCATTAATATTCCATGTTGTTCCATCATCTGCTGGTAGTTTGAAGTCGGGGACTTTATCTCCGACTCCTAAACCTTGCTGACCCGATACAGCAGAAGAAGATAACATACACAGAAGACATCCGATAATTTGATTTTTCATGACTAAAAGTTTTTAACTCATGAATAACAACGATCTGTCAGATATGTTTAGGTTAGTTCCTGGAAGGATATCCCTTAGTTGTACTGGAAAATGTTAAATGCCCTGCTGTGCAAAGTTATTTTGTGAAAACTGGCGTTCACAGACCAATTACAGGTAATTGACAGAATCAGGGCCTGCGTTAAACAGCAGGTCGAGAATTGTTAGTCGCGGAGTGTAATCGGCTCCCTGATTAAATACCTGAATGTAAACTTTTCCCTGAAACTGCGATGCTATTTTTGGGGTGATGGTATATCGGTAATCATTTTCAATGCTGCCAATTGCCTTAAAATCTGTAGTGTAAGAAAGAGGCTTGCTGATTTTTAGCAATGTTAGCACTGCCATTGTAAGCTCCGTATTCAGATCCAGCAGAAAGACATGATTCTGTAAAATAATTTTATCGAATATTTCAGCATAAAATTCGAAATACGGTGATGCATTATACGATGCTTTAAATGCTCTCAGATGAACTTGTTGCCATCGTTTAGAGTAGTCAATCCTGATCTCTTTTATCGCTGTTTTATGAAAACTCCCAAGGTAGACAGGTACTGTAAGTGTCTGAGGTCCATGTGCAGACAGGATATAGCATCTGTTTCGATAACTCTGTTTAACGTAATTCTCCTCTTTCTCGATCTCTGCTTCATCCGCCTGTAAAATGTGGGAGAAGTATTCAATTGGTGGAAGGTAGGCAGTTGAAACCAGAATTTTGCTTGCCATTAAAAGAGATCATGTCATTTTGTTAATCATGCTTGCGGAGAAGCCTGCACCAAATCCATTATCGATGTTTACCACGGTAACTCCTGTAGAACAACTGGTGAGCATCGCAAGCAGAGCTGAGACACCTCCGAAGCTTGCTCCATACCCAATACTGGTGGGTACCGCAATTACTGGCATATCGACAAGTCCTCCAACGACACTGGCCAGAGCTCCCTCCATACCGGCAATTACTATAACAACCCTGCATTTCCTTATTTCAGGTAATTTGTCGACAAGTCTATGAATACCCGCAACTCCTGCATCATAAATTCTAATCACATTATTGCCAAGTAGTTCTGCTGTAATGGCAGCTTCTTCAGCAACGGGCATATCTGAAGTTCCGGCGGTAATAACAGCAATACTGGTTTTCGGGGTTTTCTGTTTTTTCTTCTGAATCGAGATTATTCTTGCCATGGGATAATATACAGCCTCAGGTAAGATTGCCTTTACAGCATCAAACATTTCCTGATTAGCCCGGGTTCCGATTACATTGTTTTCCCTTTCAGCCATTACCCTGACAATTTCCTTTACCTGATCCACTGATTTGCCGGCGCAATATATAACTTCGGGATAACCTGTGCGCATTTCACGGTGATTATCAATCCTGGCAAAGCCAAGATCGATATATGGAAAATGTTTCAGGACTTTCATCGCTTCCGGGATGCTGGTCTCTCCGTTTTTTACTCCCTTCAGGAGTTTTTCAACTTCTTTTGGATTCATATTTTATTTGCTTCAGGATTTGAACTGCCTGTCCTGTAACCTTCAAGGTCCAAAGATACATATCTGAATCCTATTTTTTTCAAATTAGTTATAATATGATCTCTGTCAGGATTTTGAATTATTTTTTCCATAAAACCTGGAATACATTCAATTCTTGCGACATCCCCATGTACTCTGACCCTGGCACCCGGATAACCTTTTTCAAACAGAATACTTTCAGCCTGTTCAATCATTCTGATAGTTCCTTCTTTGATTTCTGTGTCATATGGTATTCTGGTCAGCAGACACGCCATTGCATGTTTATCCCATATATCGAGACCGTCAATTCTCGACAACTCCCTGATATCACTTTTTGAGAGATCCGACTCAAGTAAAGGACTTCTTATACCAATCTCTTTTAAGGCCTTCAAACCTGGACGGAATTCTCCTGCGTCGTCGGCATTTGTACCGTCAATAATATATTTATAATTGTTTTCCCCGGCAAATATGACCAGCTTTTCGAACAGCGTTTTTTTGCACAGGTAACACCTCTCTACGGGGTTATTTCTTATTATTTCAGGGAAAGCAATATCAATAATTTTATGCTTTATACCATGAGTCCTGGTAAATTCAATAGCCTCATCTATTTCCCGCCCGGGAATGTATGGCGTTCTGATTGTGACAGCAATTATAGATGATTTATTTAACTGAAAAGCCCTGTGTAATAGAAATGAACTATCAACTCCTCCTGAAAACGCAACTACAAATGAGTTTAGTTCTTTCAAAATGGAATTGAGTTTTAAAGATTTACTATCTGACATTTTCGTAGTTTTAAATTAACTTCTACATTTCCCTTCATTCAAATGCCTCTTGCCCTTCGCCCTTGGCCGTTAGCCCTTAGCCGTTAGCCCTTCGCCCTTTACAAGTAGTTTTAGAATCTTATTATAAACCTCTTTTATCGGAATCCCTTTTTCAATTGCAATTTTTTTACAATCCTCATATTCTGGTTTAACAGAAACTTCACTTCCATTATAGTAAGACCTTTTAATGTGTACTTCACCCCATATGGTTTGAATAGTTTCGAATTTTCTGATGAGCGTATCTTTCCTGAAAGGGAATGTCCTTATTCCCAGTGTAGTTGATTCCGTAAAAAGTATATTCTTAACAGGTTCAGCTATTTCCGCTTCACAAATAACATTTACCACAGTACCCGGCCGCCCTTTTTTCATCATTATACTGGATAAGAAAACATCTGAAGCCCCGGCCTTGAAAAGTCTTTCGGAGATGTAGTCAAAAAATTCAGGATTCATATCATCGATATTGCACTCTAATTGCAGCGCTTCATGTCCGGGTCCGGAGTCTGTTATGGTCTCTCCAAGATATACTCTCAGGAGATTAGGAACATCAGGATGATCTTTCTGTCCGACACCGTAGGCTGTCTTTTCAATTTTAAACTGAAGATTATTTGAGAAGTCTGTTCCTAAAGCTGCCACTATTGCAGCTCCGGTTGGTGTGGTAGCTTCAAAGTCGACGCCTCCGCTTTTTACGGGTATTCCTTTTATTATTTCAGCTGTAGCAGGAGCAGGGACTGGTAATTTTCCGTGATCGCACTTTACAAAGCCGCCTCCAAGTTCAATGGTAGAAACATGAACCCCATCGACATTCAGAGAGTTAAAGCATATTGCTGCACCGACTATATCAATTATTGAATCAATTGCACCAACTTCGTGAAAATGAACATGTTCAATAGAAATACCATGCACCGCCGCCTCAGCCGTTGCAACTTTCATAAATATTCTCAGGCTCAGTTCTTTGGTACTGGTATCAAGATCCGACTCATTAATGATTTTTTCAATGTCTGATAGGTGCCTGTGTGCATGCTCATGCCTTGTCTGCTTAACAGTGACTTTCGTACCAAAGATGCCATGCCGTTGATCTTTCTGTATAATAAGTTCCCACCCTTTAAGGTTAAGTTTCTCAAGTTCTCCGGTAAGATACCGCATGTCAACACCCAGATCGATCATAGCACCAAGATTCATATCTCCACTTATTCCGGAGAAACAATCGTAACTTAAAATTTTCATCTTTTTTACTAATGCTCCAATATCCTGTATAAACAACCAGGGTAAGGGAATGTTAAATATTGGTCCAAACTCGAATACATTTTTCGCGGTGCTAATATACTATTTACATTCTTTACCGAATAATAAAAAAAAATTGTATTTTCACAACTTGTCCATTTTTGAATTGTGTGTACCAGCATCAAAAAAGTATGAGAAGGAGGGATTTTCTTAAAACATCAGTCAGTGCAGGTATGGCAGCCGGGGTGGCATTAAGTTTGAATGAATTTGACAAGCTGTTTACCTCAGCGCTACCAATTGAAAAATACGATTTGGTAGCTGTTATGGGAGGAAATCCTGATGCAATGTTCGATCTGGGAATACAGGAATTGGGAGGGATGTCTGCTTTTGTTCAGAAGGGACAAAAAGTGTTGATTAAGCCAAACATAGGCTGGGATGTTATCCCTGAACTTGCAGCCACCACTAATCCTCTGCTTGTTAAGAGAATTATTGAACATTGTTTTAAAGCAGGGGCAAAAGAGGTCTACATCTTTGATCATACCTGCGATAACTGGGTGAATTGCTACAAGAACTCAGGAATCGAGAAAGCAGCCAAATCTGCCGGAGCGAAGGTTGTCTCCGGGAATTCAGAAAGCTATTATCAGGAAATACAAATCCCTGGTGGCGTAAAGCTGCAAAGTGCAAAAGTTCACCAGCTTCTGCTTGAGACAGATGTTTTTATTAATGTTCCCGTTTTGAAAGATCATGATTCGACGCGCATGACTGCCTGTCTGAAAAATAATATGGGAGTCGTATGGGACCGGGGCTACTGGCATTCAAATAATCTGCATCAGTGCATTGCAGATTTTGCACTGTATGAAAAGAAACCAGCTCTGAATGTAATCGATTGTTATAATGTGATAGTTAAGCATGGCCCCCAGGGTATTTCGAAAGGAGATCAGGTACTTATGAAATCGCAGATACTTACAACCGACTGGGTTGCCGGCGACGCTGCTGCAGCTAAAATGTTAGGTGTAGCCGTAAAGAAAATTGAATATATTCCTATTGCTCATAAAATGGGTCTCGGGAATATGAACCTGGAATCACTGAATATTAAGCGAATTAAAATGTAATTTCTAATGAGGTCTCCTTGGCTTAGAAGAATCAGGATCCTGATTTCAACCCTTCTTTTCTTATGTTTCTTTATTGTCTTTGTTGACTTTAAATCTTTTATACCAACAAATTATACCAATACTTTATTGTTTTTGCAGTTTGTTCCTTCATTTTTAAAATTCCTTGATCTCAAATCAATTGCTGTAAGTGGTTTCATTATTGTGCTTGTACTGACTTTGCTGAGCGGCAGGACGTATTGTTCATTTTTATGTCCGTTAGGAATGGGGCAGGACCTTTTCAGCCGGATAGGCGGACGTTTTAAAAGAAGGTTCAGAAGGTACGGTTATAAAAAGCCATTTACCTTTCTCAGGTATTCTATTCTGGCAATTACAGTTGTCGTTACCTTTGTCTGGGGTATATATTTACTCACTTTACTTGATCCTTACAGCATTTTCGCACGGTTTATGACATTCTTTGCCAAACCAGGGGTTATTTTTATAAATAATTTCCTTGCCCGCTCCCTTGCAAAATTTGATATATATACCCTTAGTATCATCCCTGTGAATGGCTTTTCTCTTCTCTCTTATTCTATTCCTGTATTTTTTCTGTTTCTTGTCGGTCTTCTTTCATTAACAAAAGGGCGTCTGTACTGCAATATGTTCTGCCCTGTGGGAACTTTACTCGGATTGCTCTCTAAGGTTTCAATTTTCAGAATAAATTTTGATGAAAAGGCGTGTACCAGGTGCGGAAGATGTTCTCTGGGCTGTAAATCATCGTGCATCGACTTTCTTAAACATGACGTTGATGTAACTCGTTGTGTTGATTGTTTTAACTGTATTAATACTTGTCAGGACAAAGCAATTTCTTATGGAATCGTCAGATTCAGAAAGAAGGATCATGAAACAGATGAAAACAGAAGAAAAGTAATTTTAGGTACGCTGCTCTTTTTCCTTGGATCATCACGGGTAGCAAATGCTCAGCAGAAAGTTGCTGTTAACCCTAAGAAAGAGACAACTGTGAAAGAAAACAGAACTCTGCCTGTTTGTCCTCCTGGTGGGGGCTCGATAGCTGACTTTAACCGCGAGTGTATAGCCTGTTCACTTTGCATAAATGCTTGTCCGAATGGTGTTTTGCAGCCAGCCCTCAGGCAATATGGAATTGCAGGTATGATGCAACCTGTAATGGATTATCATAAGAGCTTTTGTACTTATAATTGTAATGTCTGCACTCTGGTTTGCCCTACCTATGCACTGCACCCTTTAGTTCTTGATGCTAAAAAGCTTACCCAGATCGGAAAATCCAAATTTATTAAGGATAACTGCATTGTAAAGACAGAGAAAACCATTTGCGGAGCATGCGCGGAAAGTTGTCCGACGAAAGCCGTTCACATGATACCTTATGAAGGAAACCTTTTAATTCCTGAAGTCACCGAAGATTTTTGTATCGGTTGCGGTCATTGTGAATTTTCCTGCCCCACCGTCCCTTACAAGGCAATTTTTGTAGATGGAAATGCAACACATACCGCAGCAAAACCACCTGTAAATGAGGAATCTTTGAAAAAAGCTCCGGTTGATTTTCCATTTTAAAGGTATAGAGTAAATATTTAACCATTAAATTTAAGAATATTGAAACCATCACATATCGAACATATTGGAATAGCCGTCAACAACATTGCCAGTGCAATTGAATTTTACGAAAAAGTACTTGGCTTAAAATGTTATAATATTGAAGAAGTCCCTGAGCAAAAAGTTAAAACTGCATTCTTTCTGGTGGGACAAACAAAGATTGAACTGCTTGAGTCGACAGATAATGAAGGACCTATCGGTAAATTTATTGAAAAGAGAGGTGAAGGTATCCATCATATTGCTTTTGCAGTGGAAAATATTGAAAGTCAATTATTACATGCTTCTGAATCAGGAATAAAACTTATCGATTCTTCTCCGAGAAAAGGAGCTGAAGGACTGGATATCGCTTTCCTCCATCCGAAATCGACAAATGGAGTTCTTATTGAACTGTGTGAAAATAAATTAAAGGAAAAAAATCACTAGGTTTGTATAGCAATATAACCAACTGAAGGTGATATGGTACGATCGATAGCAACTGCCGGCAATTCCGGACCAAAAGTGAGATCCGATTGTGAAATTACACTGGAAATTAAGCCTGAAGGAGGAATAAGTATTAGCTTACTCTCTAAAGTAAAAACACTCTACGGCAAATCAATAATTTCTCTCATAGATGAAGTACTCAGGTTCTTTGGAATAGAGAATGCTTCAGTTACTATAAATGATTCAGGTGCTCTTCCCTACGTTATTGCAGCGCGCCTGGAAGCAGCTATAAAACAGATCTGTGATTCTGATAAAGAATTTCTTCCCGAATTTTCAAGTGTTAATAACTACAACTCCGAACGATATCATATAAGGTTTTCGAGACTTTATCTGCCTGGGAACAATCCGGGATTTATGATTAACGCCGGATTGCATTCTGCTGATGGGATTATACTTGACCTGGAGGATTCCGTAGCCCCCGAAAAGAAGAATGAGGCAAGAATTCTGGTAAGAAACGCATTGCGGGCAGTAAATTTTTGCGGAGCTGAAAGGATGGTTAGGATTAATCAGGGTGAAATTGGATTGAAAGATCTTCACTCTGTTATTCCCCACAACGTTAATTTGATTATCATCCCAAAGTGTGAGAGCGCAGATAATATTAAAAGTGTCGAAGAAGAGATTTCCCTCATTAGAAAAGAACTCAAACTCAACCTCGACCTCAACCTCAATCAGGTGTATATGATGCCGGTTATTGAAAGTGCAACTGGCGTTGAAAAATGTTTTGAGATCGCAAAAGCTTCGAAAAATCTTGTTGCAATGGCAATAGGACTTGAGGATTATACTGCAGATCTTGGTGTCGCCAGAACTGTTGAAGGTAAGGAATCGTTTTATGCCAGAACAAGAATGATAGTTGCCTGTAAATCGGTTGGAATCCAACCTATCGATTCAGTGTTTTCAGATGTTGCTGATATGGAAGCGCTTAAACGAAACGTGCTGGATTCCAAAGCTTTAGGTTTTGAAGGAATGGGCTGTATTCATCCATGTCAGATTCCGGTAATTAGGAGCGGTTTTGCCCCTGATGAAACAGAAATTGAAAAATCTAAGAATATTGTAGTCGCGTTTGAAACTGCCAGAAGAAACGGACTAAACGTTATTTCCCTTGGATCTAAAATGATAGATCCTCCTGTTGTAGCACGGGCCCAGAAAATAATCGACCTGGCAGTTCGTATGAATCTCTTATCTGAAACCTGGAAAGCTGATATTCCGGTGAAAGATAATTAAGAACTAACACTTCAACTAAATGGCTGTAAAGGAAGTAGTAAATGCGGCAGGCAGATTGGTACCACTGGAAATAAATGGAATGCCGGTAACCCCTTTCAAGGGTGTGGCAAAACACAGGCCGGTGGGGAGAAAATATGCTCCTCCTATTCCTACCTGTTCTGACTATCCCGATGATGGAAATAAAGTAGTCGCATCTCTCGAAGAAGCGCTTCGTAAATGTGGTATTTCCGATGGAATGACCATATCAACCCATCATCATTTGCGCGATGGTGATCTGGTAAGCAATAAAGTGTTTGAACTGTTGTCGGAAATGGGAGTGAAGGATCTGATCTGGTTCCCTTCCGCTTCATTCCCATGCAATGATCCTGTTATTAAATTTCTCGACAATGGCACCATCAATAGGATTGAGGGAAGTATGAACGGACCTTTGGGTCGCTATGTATCTGAAGGTAAGATGAAAGGAACAGCTGTCCTTAGGTCGCATGGAGGTCGGGTACAGGCAATTCAGGATGGAGAAGTTAAGATTGATATTGCGATCATTGCAGCACCTTCAGCTGACTGTTTTGGAAATGCAAAAGGTACCGGGGGTCCATCAGCTTGCGGTGTAATAGGTTATGCCAAAGCAGATTCGATGTACGCAAGTAAGGTAATAGTTGTTACTGATAACCTTGTTGAACTGCCTTGTTACCCTATGGAGGTCGAAGGAAATTATGTGGATTATGTTGTCGTTGTTGATAAAATTGGAATTCCGGAAAAAATAGTATCAGGAACCACGCAGATAACCCGAAGCCCCGACAGACTCTTAATTGCTGAATTAACTTCCATATTTCTTGAAAAGTCGGGGATATTGAAAGATGGAGTTACAATGCAATCAGGAGCTGGTGGCACCTCGCTGGCTATTGCAGTTTTTGTTAACGAGATACTGAAGAAGAAAGGCTGGAAGTCGAAATTTGGTTTCGGCGGAAGCACTAAATATATGGTTCAAATGCTCGAGGAGGGCCAGATGGGCTATATTCTTGATGCACAGGCATTCGACCTTGAAGCTGTCAAGTCGATACAGAAGAATGCGAATCATATTGCCTATCCTGTGTTTAATGCTTATAACTATCATTCGAAGGGAAACCTTACCAGTATGATAGATATAATGATACTTGGGGCAACGGAAGTGGATTTAAATTTTAATGCGAATGTTGTCACTCACTCTGATGGCTACCTGCTCCATGGCATAGGAGGATGGCAGAATTGCCTGCATGCCAGAAATGTTATTCTTGCCCTACCTCTTTTCAGAGACAGAATACCTGTTGTAGTCGATAAGGTAACAACTCTTTGCGGACCGGGGGAACTTATTGATGTTATTATAACAGAAAGAGGAATCGCAATAAACCCGCTAAGAAAGGATCTTATTGACGCCATGAATGGAAAAGGGCTTCCGATAAAAACAATTAAAGAACTTAAGGACGAAGCTGAAATGATTTGTGGCATACCCGAAAAGCCTGAGTTTGACGAAAGAATTGTGGCCGCAATCAAATGGGTTGACGGAACAGTAATTGATGTGGTCAGAAAGATCAGATCGTGATAACACCTGCTATGGAAAAGTATAAATGTGTAGTTTGCGGATATATCTATGACCCGGCAGAGGGTGACTCTACTAATGGAATACCTCCGGGAATATCATTTGCCGACCTCCCGGCCGATTATCTATGTCCCGTTTGTGGTGCCGGTAAAGATGAATTTGAAGTGTACGAATAGCTTAACTACTTTACTGGTATGTTTTTCAGTACATCCAGAAGAAGCTCCCAGAACATCTGAACTGTCTTAATCTCAATCATCTCTTCAGGTGTATGTGCACCTCTTATTGTGGGACCAAATGAGATCATATCAATACCCCTTATCTTTTCGTAAACCAATCCGCATTCAAGACCTGCATGTATGGCTCTCACTTTTGGTTCTGTACGGAATAGTTCAAGATACGATTTCCGGGTTATCTTGAGTATCTCAGATGTGAGATTGGGTTTCCATCCCGGATAACCGTCTGAGTGGGTTACTTTAGCTCCGGCAAGTCTCATACACGACTCAACCATTGCTGCCGCTTCGTGCTTTGAAGAATCAACTGAACTCCTTTGAGTTGTAATGATCTGTATAGTGTTATTATCACCAAACTTTGCTGATGCAAGATTAGTGGATGTTTCGACAAGATCATCCATTTCTTTCGACCATGCAATGGCGCCATGGGGACAACAAGATATTGCATTTAGAAACTTTTGCTGAGAATCTCTGTCCATTGTCGAGTCAGGAAGCTCCACTTCACGGTATGAAAGTTTCATATCCTTCTCCAGATCACCGAATTCATCAGTTAAAATATAGTAGAAATTATCAATCCACTTCTTAACCGGATTGGTATCATCTGTGTCTAGTACAATTGTGGAAAATGCTTCTCTTGGAATCGCATTCCTGAGGTTTCCTCCGTCAAAAGCTGCGATCGTAATATCATATCTGTTAGAAATGTTCCAGAGGATCCTGTTCAGGATCTTTACTGAATTGGCGTAACCCTTATGAATTTCATCTCCGGAATGACCTCCATGCAAACCTGTCACAGAAATTGACAACGCGCATTTGCTCTTATCAACAGGTACTGGTATCCAGTTCATAATTCCGACGGTGTCCATTCCTCCGGCGCAACCGATAAATAAGATTCCTTCATCTTCAGAATCGAGGTTTAAGAGAGTACGTCCTGTAAAAAAATCTGGCTTAAGATTTATCGCTCCGGTCATGCCGGATTCCTCGTCAACAGTGAAGAGACACTCTATCGTCCCGGTTTTCAGACTCTTATCTGTTAATATTGCCATTTGTGCAGCGATACCTATACCATCATCAGCTCCAAGTGTAGTCCCTGTTGCAGTTACCCATTCACCTTTAATTACAGGTATTATTGCATCTTTCTCCCAGTTATGAGGATAATCTGAATTTTTCTCGCCAACCATGTCCATATGGCTCTGCAAAACCACTGTTTTCCTGTTTTCCATTCCGGGCGATGCCGGCCTGGTAATTAATATATTTCCTACTTCATCTTCCTTCGAATCGAGACTATTTTTTGAAGCAAAATCAAGAAGATATTTCCGGATTCTAAATTCGTTCTTTGACAATCGGGGGATGCTGCATATTTCCTCAAAATAGTCCCAGACCGGCTTTGGATTCAAGTTCTTTAAATTGCTCATTATTGGTAATAAAATATTATCAAACAGTGCGCAAATTTATAATTTTATTTTCATTTTCAGAGTTTTAGCCCAAAATATAATCTGGCTTTCAAATGACCTCTATTTTGATTATTTTTACATTGAACTTCAGTAGAGTGTAAATAATTAAAGCTATGGCTAAGAGAACAATTGTGACTTTGCCGGGAGATGGAATCGGAGCAGTAGTTCTGAAAGAAGCAATCAGAGTACTTGATGCATCAGGGTTTGAGGCTGATTATATACATGGCGATATCGGATGGGAATTCTGGTGTAAAGAGGGTAATCCTTTACCCGACAGAACCATAGAACTTATAAGAAAACACAAAATAGCGCTGTTTGGGGCGATAACCTCAAAACCAAATGATGAAGCGAAAGCTGAGCTGAATAAAGAGCTTCAGGGAAAGGGTTTTTCATATTCCAGTCCAATAGTAGGATTGCGACAACTCTTTAATCTCGACATTTGTGTGCGCCCATGCAAGTCGTATAAAGGAAACCCGTTAAACTTTGTAAGAAGGGGAAGTGGAAGCACTATAGATGAACCATTGGTGGATGTTGTCATTTTTCGCCAGAATACCGAGTGCCTCTATTCGGGAGTTGAATGGACCAATCCTCCTGCTCAGGTTTATCAGGCTCTTCTGACACATCCAAAGTTTGTTGAAAATTTCAGTGATGTGCCTGTAGAAGAATTGTCAATTTCGACCAGGATCTTTACCAGGAAAGCTACTACCAGAATCCTGATGGCCGCTTTTGAACATGCACGGAAATATGGATACAAGTCAGTAACGGTATGCGAAAAGCCGAATGTTATCAGGGAAACATCGGGTTTGATGTGGAAGCTGGCAAAAGAGATTCAGAAATCCTTATTCCCTGATATTATGTTATTTAACACAAATATCGATGCCCAGATGATGTGGCTGACAAAAAATCCTGAGGAATATGGTGTGATTGTCGCTGGAAACATGTTCGGAGATATTGCAAGTGACGCTTTTGCAGGGCTTATCGGCGGACTTGGTTTTGCCTGCAGCGCTCAGTTCTCTTCAGACGGTGTTGCGGTTTTTGAACCTACTCATGGGTCGGCTCCAAAATATGCGGGTTATAAGGTTCCTATTGTAAATCCGATCGCGATGATTGAATCGGCCTGCATGATGCTCG
The DNA here is from genome assembly GCA_963809855.1 of uncultured Bacteroidales bacterium. Lineage (GTDB taxonomy): Bacteria > Bacteroidota > Bacteroidia > Bacteroidales > VadinHA17 > LD21. The sequence continues at coordinate 960,056 of CAWELF010000001.1, forward strand.
ACTATCTTGATGAAAAGAAATTTTCTGCAAAAATCCGGAAGGCTGTCGCCAGGGTTATCGAGGAAGGAAAAGTACGGACCTACGACATGATGAAGATGACCGGAAAACCGGATGTTATTAATAATGGTGCCGCATCGACTACAAAGATGACAGACGCTATAATTTCCCTATTAACTTAAGAAATGACTACCCCGTATGACTGATCAGGTAAGAAAATTATGGCCCGAACTTGAGTGGATCAAGGACGACATCTTAAGGGAAAAGACTGCAAAGACCTGGGAAAGAGCTCTTGAAAAGAGTGTGCTTTCGCCGAACGATCTGGAGAAGATACCTTTTACACTTCTTTGTGGTCCCGATCTGAAGGTAACTTTCATGGAGCACAAAAGATGCGTTGTTCACATTGCAAAACTAAGCGGTGAAAAAATGAATGAGTATTTCGGAACAGACCTACCTGTAAATATGGATGTACTTATATCCGGTGCAATTCTGGCTGATGTAGGCAAATTGCTTGAGTATGAACTTGATAAGAGGGGTAATGCTGTTCAGGGAAAGTACGGACAATATTTAAGACATCCGTTCTCGGGTGTATCACTGGCAGAAGAATGCGGTGTGCCTCCTGAAGTCTGTCATATAATTGCAGCTCATGCCCATGAAGGGGACCTTGTTAAAAGATCAACTGAAGCCTATATTGTTCATCATGCCGACTTTATGACCTTTCTTCCTTTTAAAAGCCGGTTAATAGTCTAGAGTTTCTCGTTTCTCGTTTCTCGTTTCTTATTTCTTGTTTCTTGTTTCTTGTTTCTCGTTTCTTGTTTCTCGTTTCTCGTGTCTTTACTACCTACTTCCTACTATCTACTACCTACTTTTAAGCTACCCGAGCTTCATCTTTTCAACCTGCTCAATATTTCTCTCGTTTGTAACTGCCTTAGCATCAGGAGTATATAAGTAGTCAATAAGTTCCTGGTATTTATCCATGATTTTCCCCCTCACGATCTTCATCGTTGAATTCATAAGGCCATTATCTTCAGTAAAGCTTTCCTCAAGAATTCCGATTGCGACAGGGAGCCATCTCTGAGGGAACATATTACCGAACTTGCCATTTGTACGATATTCATTTACCTCACTTTCAATAAGGTTAATGATAGCCCTGACTCCTTCTTCGGAGTCGCAGGTAAGGTCCTTTTCCTCAAGATATAATTTCAAAGCGTGCTGGTTAGGCACAATCAGAGCAACGGTATACGGCTTCTGATTATTATAGAGCATGCACTGATCGATGTATTTCGATTGCTCCGACATTGCCTCTTCAATACCCTCAGGACTGAATTTTTCTCCGTCATCAGCAATAAGAAGACTCTTAAAACGTCCGAGTACATATAGGAACCCATCCTCTGAGATATACCCCATATCGCCAGTATATAGCCATCCATCTTTTATTGTCTCCTTTGTAGCGGCTTCGTTTTTCCAGTAACCAAACATCACATTTCCCCCGCGTATAACAATTTCACCCTTCTGTCCTTTGGGAAGTTCCTTTCCATCGTCATCACAGATCTTGAGATCCATGTTATTAACAATGGCCCCTGATGATCCTAGTTTGTGTTTCCCTGCAGAATTGGATGAAATAACCGGAGAGGCTTCGCTTAATCCATAACCCTGATACATCGGAATTCCCAATGCATAAAAGAACCTCTGCAATTCGATATCGAGAAGGGCGCCACCACCGATGAAAAAATCGAGTTCACCTCCATAACCTTCGCGAATTTTACTAAAAAGTACTTTATCGTAGAGCCTTAGGAGGGGTTTCTTCAATTTTTGGAGTCCTCTTCCTTTATTCCATCCTTCCTTATTATAGGAATAAGAAATCTTGAGCGCATGATTGAATAATAATTCGATCACACTGCCTTTCTCCTTAATTCCCTTCTCAATGTTTTTCCTGAAATTCTTTGCGATGGCCGGAACACTCATAAGAAGGTTAGGCTTAATTTCTCTCAGGCACGATGGCAGGTTTCTGAGAGTCTCCATAGGTGTTTTTCCTGTTTTTACCGAAGCAATACTTGCGCCTCTTCCCATAAATGCAAATATTCCGCATGTGTGTCCGAATGAATGGTCCCAAGGAAGGATTATAAGCGTTTTGTAGAATGACGGAATATCCATCAGACTATACGACTGGTAAACATTTGTGACATAATTTCCATGAGTAAGGATGATCCCTTTTGGATCGGCCGTAGTACCTGAAGTGTAACAAATATTTGCGAAGTCGTCAGGGGTAATACTTTTAGATAATTCCTCGAATTTCGCCGAATTTTCAGCTTTTTCAAGCCATTCCCTGCCAAACTTCCTGACTTCATTAAAATGAACCTCATTATCGGAATATTCCTCCTGAGTGTCGAAATGAATAATTTTTTCTATAGTTGAACACTCGCCGATTACTGTCTTTAATTTCTGAGCCTGGATTGAGGAAACAAGTATTATTTTTGAACCCGAGTGGTTAATCCTGAATTTTATTTCATCGGGATTTAGTTTCACAGATAAAGGGACATTCACTGCACCCGAATACAGAATTCCAAGCTCCCCAATAACCCAACTGTTTCGTCCTTCTGAGATCAGGCTTAACCTGTCACCTTTCTTAACCCCAAGCTTAATTAGTCCGGCTGCAAATTCATAAACTTGTTTTCTCGTTTCTCCATAGGTAGTGCCTTCATATTTATCATTAGGCTTCTCCCATAAATAAACATTATTGCTGTATTTCTCAACGCTCTCTTCGAAAAATTGTATTATGGATTTCATGAACTAAGTTTTTGTTAGGTTAGAAATTTTTATAAGCCGAATATACAAAATGATTCGGATATTGATAGTCCGTACAAATTTTAATGTCATTTGGTTTGATATTCAATAATTTGTATCTTTGATTTAAGGCAATCGTAAATTATGAACTGACTGATTCTTTTAACCCTTTAATTAATTTATTATGAGACTTTTATCTGCTATTGTATTATTAGGACTTTTGTTAACGACTCCCTCGTGCAAATTTTTCAATAAGAAAGCAAATGCTAAGGCAAAAGCGCTGGCTGCCATGCAGGCGCAAAAGGATAGTATCCGTGTTGCCGACTCTATCAGAACTGTGCATGAACAGTTAGTCGCAATGGAAAATGCAAAACTGGAGGAAGCCAGAAAAGCTGAAGAGCAACTTGCGCTCAACTCTAAATACAATATTATTGTTGGTAGCTTCAAGACACCTGAATATGCAAAAGGACTTGCTGAAGAATATCGTAAAAAGGGTTATAATCCAACAATAATAAAGATGCAGGGAAGTACATTCGAGCTTGTTGCTGCAGAATCGCATCCTACAATAAATAAGGCGTTTAATAGCTTGAAAGAATTTCAGAAATCGAATGAGCCCGATGCCTGGATATATTTGAAGAAGTGATAAAATTAAGCGAAGTTGCAAACTTCGCTTAGCTTAATTATAAATTGGCTCGGCGAAGTTTTCAACTTCGTCTTAGTTTTTGTTTCGCTTAACTTCTGAATATTGTTTCTTTACGATCGGGACCTACTGATACCAGTGTTATGGGAACACCGGTATTTGTTTCGATGAACTCAATAAAGCTCTTCAGTTCTTTCGGTAGTTTATCGAACTTACGAATTGAGGTAATATCTTCTTTCCATCCCGGAAAAGTTGTATAAACAGGCTCAATTCCCGAATCGTCGTTGAAAGGTAACTCTGTACATTCCTTGCCTTCAATCTTATATGAAGTACATATTTTAATAGAATCAAAACCCGACATAACGTCGGCTTTTGTCATAAATAGCTTCGTGATTCCATTAATCATTATTGAATACTTCAGAGCAGGTAAGTCGAGCCATCCACAACGACGCGGGCGCCCGGTAGTGGCTCCGAATTCGTGACCGATATTTCGTAATTCAGATCCGGTCTCATCGTTTAGTTCTGTTGGAAATGGGCCACTGCCAACTCTTGTACAATAAGCTTTGAATATTCCGAAAATTTCACCGACCAATCTTGGTGAAATGCCCAGCCCGGTGCATGCTCCTGCACTTATAGTGTTGGACGAGGTAACAAAAGGATATGATCCAAAATCAACATCGAGCATTGTACCCTGCGCTCCCTCTGCAAGTATTTTTTTTCCTTCCTTAGAGAGATTATTTATAAGATACTCAGTATTAACGAATTGGAACTTCTTCAGTGTTTCTATTCCCTCAAACCATCCCTTTTCATATTCTTTAAGATCGAATTCGAAATTGTAGCTTTTCAGGATAGTTAAATGGTTTTGTACATGTTCATTATACAGCTCTTTGAAATTGTCGCGGAGGATATCACCTACCCGCAAACCATTTCTGCTGGTCTTGTCGGTATATGCAGGACCAATCCCCTTTAGAGTAGAACCAATTTTCGTCTTTCCTTTGTGAGACTCATAAGCTGCATCGAGAATTTTGTGGGAGGGAAGAATGAGATTAGCCCTTGTTGAAATGATTAATCGTTTTCTTAGCTCTGCAACAGTTGGACCGAGTTCCTCAATCTCTTTTTTGAAAACGGCAGGATCTATAACGACACCATTACCAATAACATTTAATTTCTCCGGATGAAAAATTCCGGATGGTATTAAGTGCAGGACATGCTTGACATTATTAAATTCAAGAGAATGGCCTGCATTTGGTCCTCCCTGAAAACGTGTAATAACATCGTAACGCGGACTCAGGGCATCAACGATTTTTCCTTTTCCTTCATCGCCCCATTGCAGACCTAATAGTATGTCAATGTTCATATTAGATAAGTATCAGCTGTTTTTTTTACTGGCAGTAAGGTAAGTAATAATATTAGAATTTGTATCAAAATATCTTTGATATCAGGAATATTTCTTGTTTGAGAAAGATTCAGACTGATCAGGATTAATCAGTATCGTTTATCGATCCGTAAATGTAGAGAGAGTGGTATTGAGGGGTAAAATTGTGCAGCTCACTTGCAGTATTAATTATCTCTTGGATCCGGGGATCACAGAACTCAATAACTTTTCCGGTTTCAATATCAATAAAGTGATCGTGCTGTCCACACTGATATGCCCGTTCGAATTGAGCAATGTTCTTCCCAAACTGATGTTTGATAACAAGATTACAATTTAGTAGTAGTTCAATTGTATTATATAATGTAGCCCTGCTTACCCGGTAATTTTTATTCTTCATGAATATGTAAAGCGATTCGATATCAAAATGACCGGTCCTGGAATAAATCTCATCAAGAATGGCAAATCGTTCCGGGGTCTTTCTGTGACCTTTTTTTTCAAGATATTCAGTGAAGATCTTCTTAACAGTTAACTTGGTATCATCACTAATCATATCTGGTCTAATTTAAAATAATGACAAAAGTAGGCATTTTTTCTTATATAATGGATTGTCGGTGAGATGAAAAATTACTTGACAAAATCTTCGACTCTCTTTACATTTTCGATACCGTTAATATTAGATATCTTCAATATAAGGTTGTTGAGGTCTTTTGTGTGATGAACATACAGGTCGATTGTCCCCTCAAAGATTCCATTCTGGACCGAGATATTGATATTGGTCATGTTCACTTTAAGTTCCGAAGAAATAATATTAGTAATGTCATTTACAAGGCCGATCCGGTCGATACCGACCATGCTTATCCGTGCAATAAAAGAAACCAGTTTGTGTATGGCCCATTTTACAGCAATGATACGATTGCCTTCATTCGACATGATCCTTATTGCGACAGGGCATTTTGGTTTGTGAATAACGATGGCTCCTTCAGGAGAGTGATATCCTATTACTTCGTCACCTGGAATAGGATTACAGCATTTTGCAATCTCATATGACTGTTCTGAATTTTCAACATTTTCTCTTAAAAGAAATGGTACACTGTTGTCGATCTCTTCCTGGCTGTTCTCTGTCGCCTGTTTCTCTTTATCTTTTTTGGAACCGATTAACTTCAGTTCCCAGTACCTTATGACATTCTTTGAGGGTGATTTGCTGACAATTTTTTTAAGGTTATCCAGATTTATTCTGCCAAGCGCGATTCCTGAATAGAGATCTTCTTTATTGAGGGCTTCATAACCGCTGATAAGATTTTTAATAATTTCATTGTTTACAGTTAATCCTATCTCTTTCAGTTTTACATCAAGGATTTCTATACCTTTCTGAATACTCTCTTTCGATTCATTTTTTAAAGCATTCTTAATTGCTTCCTTGGCTTTTGTGGTACGTACGAATGCGAGCCATTCCTTTTCAGGTTTAGCGATCTTGGAAGTTATGATCTCAACCTGGTCGCCACTCATAAGAATTGTATTTATAGGATTTAGTTTGTAATTTATTTTTGCCCCGATTGCTATATTCCCGACTTCTGTATGAATTTCGTACGCAAAATCGAGAGCAGATGCTCCTTTAGGCAGACTAATTAGAGTACCTTTTGGTGTAAAGACCATTATCTCTGAAGAAAAGAGGTTCATTTTGAACTCATCAAGGAACTCGATAGGGTCTTCATTTGGATTCTCGAGCATCAACCGGATTTTTTTTATCCATTTATCCAGCTCACTCTCCTGTGCCTCGTCACCTTTATATTTCCAGTGTGCTGCATAGCCCCTTTCAGCTATTTCGTCCATCCGTTTGCTTCTGATCTGAACCTCAACCCAGTTTCCTTCAGGCCCCATAACTGTTACATGTAGTGCTTCGTAACCATTTGGTTTTGGCCTGCTTACCCAATCCCTCAGCCTGTCCGGTTTAGGCATGTAAGCCTCGGTAATTATGGAGTAAATGTTCCAGCATTGCGTTTTTTCAGGAATCCCTGCTACAGGTTCAAATACTATTCTCACAGCCAAAACATCATATACCTCTTCAAAGGGTACATTTTTTGCCTGCATTTTTTGCCAGATGGAAAAGATGGATTTTGGTCTTCCGCTTATATCGAATTTCAACCCTGTCTCAGTAAGCTTTTCAATAATTGGCAACGAGAATTTATTTATCAGGGCAACATACTTCTTTTCACTGTGCTTCAGCTTTGCAGATATCTCTTCATATACCTGTGGCTGGCGGAACTTAAAACTCAGATCTTCGAGTTCGCTCTTTATTGCATATAGTCCAAGTCTGTGAGCCAATGGTGCGTATAGAAAAATGGTCTCACCGGCAACTTTCATTTTTTTGTGCTCCGGCATAGAATCGAGAGTCCGCATATTATGAAGGCGATCGGCAATTTTTATAAGTATCACTCTCAGATCGTCTGAAAGAGTGAGAAGCATTTTTCTGAAGTTTTCAGCCTGTAGCGATGAAGAGTTCTCTTTATTGTAGGTGCCGGAAATTTTTGTAAGACCATCAATCATAGAAGCAATCTTCGGATCAAAATCCCTCGTTACATCTTCCAGCGAGTACTCGGTATCTTCAACAACATCATGCAGAAGAGCTACCGCAATCGATTTTGCTCCAAGACCGATTTCCAGATTTACTATTTTGGCTACCGAAATAGGATGGATAATATAGGGTTCACCTGATTTCCTTCTCATATTCCAGTGAGCTTCATTCGCAATTTTAAATGCTTTGTCAATAAGCTCTCTGTCTCCCGGTTTTCCGCACCGGAGAAGGTTATTTACAAGACTTTCATATTCAGCCTGAATACGGTTTTTATCTTCATCATCAAAAATATCCTTATTCCCCATAAAAAATCTTTACAACACCTGTTTGTGCAAGCTACAAAGATAGCTTTTCCCGTCTAAAGTTGTTCATGGTAGTTGCTACTGAATGAGAGATTTTATTTCCGGATGCTAATAAGAGTAACAGTTCCAGTTTTTGTAATTGTCTTACCGGAAGGGGTCGTGACCTTAAGAAACCATAAACAGACATCATGAGGCTGCGATGTGCCGTTTTGAGTTCCATCCCATGATGCCATGTAATCTTTAGTTTCAAATAGAATACTTCCCTGCCTGTTTGTAACTACAAGATAGTAATCCTTTGGTACGAATGATAATACCGGTTTGAAGAAAGCGTTTTTTGCACCGCTGTTTGGAGTGAAAACATTTGGTGTTGTAATTATTTCAGCCGGACTTGTACAAACATGCGAGGAAATGCTTTCTGAAGCAATGCCGTAAGGGTTGGATGTCTCAGAAGCGCTGATATAAAAACATACCTCACTGCCTGTTATCTGGTACATTAACTCCTTATATGCCAGCGTAAATATGGTATCACCCGCCTGTATAGTGTATTTCTGTTCAAATCCGTTTCCTGAGTCAATAAACAACCTGGCAGACAACGGATTTCCTGAACTAATTTTAAATGAATTCCAGGAAAGTTTAAGATCATTCCCGGATTTCTCAAGCCTCAGAACTATGTTTGAACCCAGATCTGATACTGTTAATGGAATGTTACAGTTATTGATTGCAGAGAGCCTGTAAAAATATATGCTGTCTGTTTTTGCCTGTGCATCGGTGAATGTAACTTTCCCTCCGGATGAAACAGGTTGTGCAATTTCTTTAAATGCTCCAAATATCCCGTTTCTCCTCTCGAGTCTGAAGTGGGTGATTTCTGAAAGCGGGTCAATAGTATATGAAATAAGAATTTTATTTTCAGCATTCACGCTTACCTTATCGGTATTGATCCAGGCGGGAGCTTGTTGCATTTTTGTTGACAGACAGGTTTTATAGGACGTTGAAATAGTTCCTCCTTCAAGGTTGGCTCTGACCGTAAAACAATAATCAGTACTATTTCTGAAATCTGTAAGTGTGAAACTATTTTTATCAGAGCCAACGGTCCCTATTTCGGTATAGCCTCCTCCGTTTAAAGATGAAAGCAGGGAATAGCTATTTACTTTCTTTGGAACGGAGCTGTAACTGTTCCATGTTATTGTTATTTTCTTGCTGCATGTATCGATAGCTGAATTTGCAAAAATAGTGCTAAGCGCATTTGAGAGTTCACTAGGACAGCCAAATCGTCTTGATACTCCAGGTGTTCCAGGCAACCGGTATGCTGCAACAACAAATGATTTACTGAAGTATTTATAGGCTGTGCTAAGATAAGTGTAGTTCGCAACCGAAGGATTCCAAAGAGTGTCAATAGGTGTTGCATCACCGTTTTCGTAGGTATAAATAATGTATGCTGCTACACCTGTTGATGTGCTCAGGGTCCATGATAATTCAGTATTGCCAGTACCCGGGTCTACAGTGACCAAAGTAAGGGCAGGAGGCAGGGGCGTAAGGCAAGTCTGAGAAAATGAGCTATAAGACCAAAACAAGGATAAGACGAAAGCCATTAACCGCAAAGGCCGCAAAGAAAATGCGCAAAGGTCGCAAAGTACTTTATGTGATGAATTTACCTTTGCGTTCTTTGCACCTCCTTTGCGTTCTTTGCGGTTTAATATAGTTTCTTTGGTAATTCTTTCTTTCATTTTGTACCAACTGTGACCTGGTATAAATCGTCAATATTGTAATACGTATTTGCCAGCTTCATTATTTCGTCGGGATCAATAGATCTTATTTTTTCAGCCATCCGGTAATAATAATTATTGTCAAGTCCGAAGTCCCAGACCGACCTGAAGCTTTCAGCAAGAGCAAATGGACCGTCGAACATCCTTAACATCTCACCCGACATATAATTCCTTACGATAGCCAGCTCACTACTTTCTATTGGCATCGTCTGCAAAAGTTTTATTTCCTTATATATCTCGTTAAGAGCAGATTTGCAATTTTTTGTACCAACTTCCGTCGAAATTACCTTATATCCTGTAGCTTCAAGTGAGGAGAGGGAAGAGTTTATGCCATATGTGTATCCTTTTTCTTCCCTGATATTTTTCATCAGACGCGACCCGAAATAGCCTCCCAGAATTGAGTCCAGAACCTTTAATCCGGGATAATCCGGGTCGGTTTTATTGATTGTTGCAGAACCTATTCTTATTGCTGATTGTACCGATCCGGGTTTTGAAATATGTACTTTCTTCTTCTTTTCTCCCTTGAGAACATTACCGGGGTTCTCGTTGTAAATGAGTGGAGAATGAATGGCACCGAAATACTGATTCAGCGATTCAGTAGTCGTTTTATGTAGTTTTCCTGAAATTATTATTGCCATATTCTCAGGCCGGTAATACTTTGCATGAAAATCTTTAAGAATGGCCGGACTCAACAATTCAAAATCGTTTTCGGTGATCTGGTGGCCATAAGGATGATGTTTTCCGAAAATTGATTCGAAAAACTGGTCGATCGCCAGATTCTGAACTTTTTCCCTGTTCACGAGAAACCAGCGTAATCGTTTTTTCATCAGGGAATTGAGCTCAGCTTCAGGAAATACCGGGCGAAAAAGTATCTCATTACTTAGTTCAAGTACTTTATTGAGATGTTTGTTTAGAAAGAAGAGCACGATACCAGCACGGTCTTTTTCAGCAGAGAGATTGAGGAAGATCCCATGAAAATCTAGAATTCTGTTAAGTTCCTCTGAACTAAATTTTTCAGAGCCTTCCGTGAGCATCTTGTTTGTTGTAGATGCCAGGAGGGGCAGATATTCATATAATTGTCCTGCCCTGAAGGTAAATTCCAGACGCATAATATCTTCCGTTCCTGCCTCGATGAGATATACAGGTACCCCGTTGTCGAGTTTAAATGTTTGTGCTTCAGGAATAACTATCCTGTCGACCGGAAAAACAGGTGGCTGAATTCTTTGCAGAGTTGTCATTATTTCTCCTTCCTGTTTGATTTATAATATAATGTACTGCAATTAGATGGGACGAGGTATTTATTTGCCGCTTCAATTACCATTTCGGGACTTACTTTCTTATAGGTCTCTATTTCCTGGTTAATCAAATCGGCATTACCAAGTAACTCACAGAATGAAAGATTCATAGCTTTGTTCAGGATACTTGTATTGGAAAAGACAGTGGAAGATTCAAATTTGTTTTTGACTTTTTCCATATCTCTGCTTTCAATAGTGTTTCTTAGGTTTGTAATTACCTTATTTACAGCCTCTTCGGCTTGCTGAATATCAACGTTTTTCATAAGTTTGCCCTGAATAGTTATTAAGCCCGGGTCGATATCCGAAGAAATGTATGCGTTGATTTCGCTGAATAATTTTTTATCTCTAACTAATTGAGTATGTAATCTCCCTGACTCACCTCCGGCAAGGAGATCAGTAATTAAGTCAAGAGTGAAGAAATCACTGCTCATTCTTGGGCCAATATGCCAGACTTTATAGAGGGCGGTTGCCGGAACATCCTTTTCAAGTATCAGAATTCTCTCTTCAGTCTGTTGAGGTTCGACAGGTAAATTTCTCACCTGAACTTTCCTTCTTTCAATAGGTCCGAACCACTTCCGGGTAAGATCGTGGGCAAGTTCATAACTAATATTCCCTGTAAGTGAAATTACAGCATTGTTTGGGGCATAATGTGAAAAAAAGAACTCTTTTACATGATCCAGATCTACGTTTTCTATATGGGAAATATCCATCCCGATTGTAGGCCAGCGGTATGGATGTACCTGGTATGCCAATGATCTGACCTTAAGAATAGCATCTCCGTAAGGCTGGTTAAGATACCTCTGTTTAAACTCTTCAATTACAACATTTTTCTGATTATCCAGATTCTTTTGGGAGAAATCGAGTTCAAGCATCCTGTCGGATTCAAGCCAAAAGCCTGTTTCAATATTTACCGATGGGAGAGTTAGATAGTAATTGGTTATATCATTATTTGTAAAAGCATTATTTTCACCTCCCACAAGTTGCAGGGGAGTATCGTAATCCGGTATATTGACAGAACCGCCAAACATAAGATGTTCAAACAGATGTGCTAATCCAGTTCTTTCCGCATCCTCATCCCTCGATCCCACATTATAAAGGATATTCATTGCCACCAGGGGTGTTGATCTGTCTTCATGAACCAATACCCTTAAACCGTTTTCCAGAGAGAATCTTAGATAATTTATCATAATCACAAACTTACTCAAAAATCAGGGAAGCTTTAGTATTGTTTTTATATTTGCATAATTATGTTCAGGAATCTATTTCTTAAAAATAATTTTATTGCCAGACTTTTCGATGTTGATCAGGTAAAGTTAGTCTACTTTCTAAGTCTGGTTGTCGGTTTGCTTAGCGCGCTGGCAGCAGCTCTTCTGAAGAATACAATTCATTTTACACACACCATTCTTACTCAGGGAATTAAGTCTGAATCGGGAAGCTATCTCTATATAATTTACCCATTTACTGGTATGCTTCTTACCTTACTGTTTGTCAGATTCATTGTAAAGGATAAGATTGGCCACGGTATTAGCAGGATACTATATTCAATATCAAAGAGGAAAAGTTACCTGAAAGCGCATAATACCTGGACCTCTATTGTTGCAAGTACCCTGACTATCGGATTCGGGGGATCGGTAGGGGCGGAAGCACCTATTGTACTGACAGGATCGTCAATCGGGTCTACTATCGGAAGATTATTTAAACTGAATTACAAAAACATTACTCTGCTTATTGGATGCGGAGCTGCCGGAGCCATTTCCGGGATTTTTAAGGCTCCGATTGCCGGGATCGTATTTGTACTCGAAATACTTTTACTCGACCTCACTATCTCGTCTATCGTTCCGTTACTGATATCTTCCGTGACAGCTGCAACAGTTGCTTATTTTCTGATGGGCGATACTGTTTTGTTCTCATTTAACATTGTTGGAGCATTCACTATCCCGAATATTCCCTGGTACATTTTACTGGGAGTTGTATCCGGACTGATCTCCCTTTATTTTTCTAAGATGACCCTGTTTCTGGAGGCAGGTTACGAAAAGATTGAAAACATTTATACACGTCTCATCCTTGGGGGTATCGTTCTTGGAGGGCTGGTTTTCCTGTTTCCTCCTTTCTTTGGAGAAGGGTACGATACAATAATGTCTCTGCTTCAGGGAAATTCAGGTCTTATATTAAGCAACACACTCTTCGAAAATTTTTCAAACCATTATCTTGGTATGATCCTGTTTATGCTCGGACTTGTTTTATTAAAGGTTGTCGCAAGCAGTTCCACAAACGGTGCTGGAGGCGTTGGCGGAATTTTTGCTCCTACATTATTCATAGGGGGTATTAATGGATTTGTGGTGGCCAGCATACTGAAAAAAATTGGCAATATTGATCTCCCCGATAACAGGTTTGTCCTTGTGGGAATGGCAGGCATGATGGCCGGGGTAATGCATGCTCCGCTTACCGCAATTTTCCTTATAGCAGAGATAACCGGAGGGTATAATCTCCTTATACCTTTGATTATTACATCAACTGTTGCATACATTACCACAAGAAGTTTTGAGAAGCATTCTATTTATCATGTGCAGCTTGCCAAGAGGGGTGAATTAATTACTCATGATAAGGATAAGGCAGTTATGACACGGATGAACTGGAAACAGGAAATTGAGACAGATTTACTTAAGGTGAATTCGAATGATAATCTTGGTGAGTTGGTAAAAGTAATTTCAAGATCGAAAAGGAACATTTTTCCGGTAGTGGATAAGTATAACATTCTTGAAGGAATTGTATATCTTGATGATGTCAGAGAGATTATGTTCAGACACGAATTGTACTCTTCTACTTTTGTTAAAGATATAATGACCATTCCACCTTCATATATTGATAAAAAGGAAAGTATTGAAACAGTGATGGATACTTTCAGGAAAACCGATGCTTGGAACCTGCCGGTTATGGATAATGGGTATTATGTTGGCTTTATTTCCAAATCAAGAATTTTTTCAAGATACCGTGAATTACTAATGGAGTTTTCTGATGAATAAATTTAAATTCTAAATATATGTTAAGGGATACTTTAATTTTTGACCTGATTGAAAAGGAACGCCAGCGCCAGGTAAATGGCATTGAATTAATTGCTTCGGAAAATTTCGTTAGTCCGCAGGTTCTTGAAGCTATGGGGTCGGTAATGACCAACAAATATGCAGAAGGTTATCCTGGTCATCGTTATTATGGTGGTTGCGAAATTGTCGATCAGTCAGAACAGATTGCTATTGACAGATTACTGAAACTTTTTGACGCTGAGTATGCAAATGTGCAGCCTCATTCGGGTGCTCAGGCAAATATGGCAGTATTTATGACAGTGCTTAAACCGGGTGATACCTTTATGGGATTGAACCTAGCACATGGTGGTCATCTTTCTCACGGTTCTCCGGTAAACTCATCGGGCCTGTTTTACAATCCTATTGCTTACAGTGTTGAGGAAGAAAGCGGGATGATCGATTATGATATGATGGAGAAGATTGCCTTAAAGGAAAAGCCAAAAATGATAATTGGCGGAGCTTCTGCCTACTCCCGCGAATGGGATTATGAAAGAATGAGGAAAATTGCTGATGCGATTGGCGCTATTTTTATGGTTGACATGGCTCATCCGGCAGGACTTATTGCAGCCAGGCTTCTTAAAAATCCTCTGAAATATGCTCATATTGTAACGTCAACAACTCATAAGACCCTGCGCGGACCACGCGGAGGAATTATACTCATGGGTAAAGATTTTGTTAATCCATGGGGAATAACTACACCAAAGGGAGAGGTGCGTATGATGTCGTCGCTGTTGAATTCTGCTGTTTTCCCGGGCATACAGGGCGGTCCGCTTGAACATGTTATAGCCTCAAAGGCAGTTTCATTTTACGAAGCGCTCGATCCAAAATTTACTGAGTACCAGGTTAAAGTAAAAAAGAATGCCACAGTAATGGCTAAAGCATTCATGAACAAAGGCTACAAGGTTATTTCAGGTGGTACGGACAACCATCTGATGCTTATAGATCTGAGAACTAAATTTCCCGACATCTCCGGTAAGAAAGTTGAAAACACCCTTGTACAGGCTCATATTACTGTAAATAAGAATATGGTGCCTTTTGATAGCCGATCGCCATTTCTTACTTCAGGATTAAGAGTCGGGACTCCGGCTATAACAACCCGCGGTCTTAATGAAGAGCATATGGGAATTATAGTTGACTTTATTGATGAAGTAATTTCTGATATTGAAAATACCCAGGTTATAAAAAGTGTTGGAGAAAAAGTTATCAAGATGATGAACTCCTTTCCTCTATTTTCGATGTGAATATGACCAATTATCGCATAAATTTTGAAATTCTTATTGATTCGGATTTTTATTTTAACTTTGTTCAGACCCGTTTTAATATTTGCAATCGATGAATAAGCAGAAACTTATTTTTATAGTTGATGATGATCCTTTTATTAACATGCTTATTGTTAAGCGGTTTGCCTCCGATAAGTATCGTCTTCAACCTTTTAGCTATGGAGAAGAATGTCTTCTGGCATTGGATCAGAATCCTGACCTAATAATACTTGACTATTACTTTGTTAACAATGAAAAAGTGGTAATGAATGGGATGGAGGTGTTCGACAAAATCAAAAAATCAAAACCAGCCACACCGGTTATAATGTTGTCAGGTCAGGATAAAGGAGAGATAGTACTGGAACTTGCCAGAAAAGGAATTGATGACTATGTTATTAAAGATAATAATCTGATTGATAATCTTAATGTTGCTATAACCGATTTATTCGGACGGTTGGAATAATATTATGATGTATGGAACGGGATTATAATGTAGGGAACAGTCGCGACCGTTCCCTGCATTATAAAATCAATTATTTCAAAATAAAATTGTATGTGATTGTGCCCTTCTGGATAACCGGGGCATCCTGTTTAACCTCAAAACTAGCTTCCATCGCGGCATCTTTTGCTACTTTTAACAGGTATTCATCAAGTGTTGTCGATCCTTTAATTCCGGCTGTAGCTGTTACCACCTTCCCTGACCTGTCGACGCTCACTTCCACAACAACCCTGCCTTCTCCCTGATAATCGTACTTGGGAGACGGAAGCTTTTGAAAACCGCGACCCTGAAGATTGTAAGAAACACCCTTTCCGCTAGTACCTGTTCCTCCTCCCTCTCCACGCACTTTTGAATCTACTGATCCGTTAATAGATCCCTGATTTCCGGGTCCGCCTGCAATACCTTCCCCGGTTGAGTTTGTACCCGAATTTCTTGAGTTTGCAAGTGCATTTTTAGTTCTGTTCATTATATCCGTTTGACGCTGTTGCTCAGCTTCAATACGTTTCTTTTCAATATCTGCCTGCCTTTTTAACTCATTTTCTATTTTTCTCTCTTCCCTTAGTTTTTTATCAGCATCAGCTTTCTCAAGTTTCTTCTTTTCTGCATCAGGATCAACTTTCTTTACAGCAGGGGCCTCTTCGTTGTTTTGAGTAAGCAGGGGAGCTTCCTCTGTTTTTGGAACTGGTGTGGATATGACAGGAGGGGAGGTCTCCTCCTGAAATGCCGGAGGTGAAGGTTCTATCATTCCAATACCTGTTTCGTCGGTCCCAAAATTAACCATTATGCCGTCGTCACTATTTTGTTGTTGGGGTACCGAGAAACCGACAAGAACAAGTACTGCCAGAAATGCCAGATGTATCAGAATAGTTCCAACAATCCCTTTGCCTTTATCGGAATTATTTTTACGGCGTTCGATATTTATTTGATACTGCAATTCTTATTCTATTATTAAGTTGAGTATGGTGATACGAACCATGCAAATTTATACTTTTCTAATCCACGAAGATATTAAAAAACGTAATGTTACCCTATTCAATTGTGTCAGGTTAATAACAATGAATAAATAAATATTAACCAGGTATACTACTATGGATGTAAATGGGGATGATTAATTCTGTTTTATGCTTGATGCATTCTTGCTCTTTTTTGGTGTTTTGACTTTTTTTCTGAAGAGATCGCTAATTTTATTAAAGTCGCGTTTGAAAACGATACCAACCCCCTGTGTATATTGTTCGGATCTCCCTGTTGTAAAAGGATTGTTATACCTGTTAAAGACTTTTAGCTTAATTTTCTCAGTGATAGTATATTCAAAATCAAAGTCTCCTGTAACTGGTGTTTGATTATTACCTGTTGAGTTGGCGGGATTAGTTCCGTTTCCTCTCAGGTCTATGTTGCTGTTAATCTGAAGTTTATCATTCAGCAACTGAGTTGAAAGCGCCACCTGAACCTCTTGTGGGTTCATGGCATCGTACCCTGGTCTGTAGTTCACGCCAATATCTACATCCTTACTGAGTAGCGAAAGCCAGTTACTAAGCTGGTTTGATAGCATTTCAAATGTGGTGGCGGCCATTGCAGTTGTTCCAAGTGTTGTTGTCGAACTGGTAGCAGATCCCATCGATATAAAACTACCTAATATCAACAGTGAAAACACCTGTCTGTTCATCTCCTCTTCAGTTGAAATGGCATTTCTGAGATAGGCTCTGGTTCCTTCGTCGGCAAAAGGCAGATAAATATCAAAACCTACCACAGGGTTGAATAATTTGCCAGCCAGGTTCATCTGTGGTTCAACCGATAATCTTTCGGTATATTTATCTTCCTGAAGAATTGGATAAAGCGAAGTTTTAAGATTTTTATATGATGCTTTCATTTCAATTTCTGCATCCTTAAGATCGCCAATGAACATTATTTTACCTCCATTTTCAACACTGAAGGTCTTATTTATATAATTGCCCAGGGTAAAAGTATACTCACCGTCCTCTACTATATAATCGCCATAAATCTTGAAATCACCCTGCTTATTTAAAATGATATTTAGATTTTCGCTCGAGCCATGACCTTTCATGACATCGCCTATTTTTGAATCAAAAATAAGTTGCACTTCAGCATCAGGAGTAACTTCAAGATTCAGGTTCAGATCGAGTGCGAGCTGATTAGCTGTGGCCGGCTTAGTAAGGAGGGTATCAATCTTATACTTTTCTCTTTTAACAGAGTCCGCAGGTACAAATGAAATAAAGGAGTACTCCGATACCGAGAGCCCTGAGTTTAAAGGAATGCTGAATTTTGTGTTAGGCCCTGTTTTCGCAGAAATATCGAACGAAAGGCTGTTTGGTCCGCTTTTTATTTTTACTACACCGGAACCATATGCGGTACCATAAAATAATGGATTGTCTTTTGGTGACGTATTCAGTACCAGGAATTTGTTCCCGTTCATAGTTACTGTCAAATCAGCGCTGTAGTCTTTAAGATTTTTATGATTTACCGATCCTGTGAGAGTTGCATTATTTCCGTCCTTGTCGATAACCCTTATATTATCAAATTTAAATCCATTCTGATCCATCCTTACGGTGTCGTTTATCTTATATTTTGTCTGCAGATAATCGATCTTCATTGAGGCATTCTCTGCCAGTACAGCTCCTGTGAGTAAGAGTTTTCCGGGTTCCCCTGAAAATGTTACGTTCCCCGATGCCAGACCAGATATCTCCGATGCAAAAGATGACAGAAGAGGGTTAAGGAAAGTAATTGGCAATTTTGTTGCTTTGCCATAGAGCTCTATTTTTTTAAGCGCCGGATCGTACCCCCCTGAAACATCTAACATTTTTACTCCATTCAGATTATTGCTGACGTTTATCTTAACGACTTTCTTTCCAATGTCAAAGGCTGAAAGAATAAATAAATTTCCAAATTCGCTTCCGAGTATTGAAAAATTATTTACAACAATATTACTTTCGAGTGCAGGGTTTTTATAGATATTGGTGAAAAGAACTTTCCCGTTTAGTCTGCCTTTGATATCAAGCGGAATTGCATCAGGGTCGTGGTCTGGAAATATCAGGTAATTCAGGGGGGCGATATCAATCCCTTTGAATTCCAGATACAATGTATCAGTAAGACTTTCCGATACAGAACCATCAACAAGGTAATGCCTGTCGTTACTGCTGATGGAGAGCTTTTGTATCTTGATTGCGGTGGAGTCGACTTGTAACGATGCCCGGCTTAACTTCCAGAGTTCATTTCCTGAATAGATATCACTTGAATCTATATCAACATTCAATAATGCCGGACCTTTTCTGTTTGAATTTGGGATAAAAGTGCCCCTCGCAGTAACTTTTCCATAATTGAGTACTTTTTCTTTATTATCCCAATCAACAGTGAGAATAAAATTGTCGGGGTTGGTTTTGATATTTACCGAAAGATTTTTTACATCCGACTGACCCATGATGCTGAGTGATGAACACCTCAGATCTACCTCGGGGCTATTTCCTGAGATTATCGCTTTGACAGAAAGGTCATTGATGACATTATTTTGTATTGTGAGCTTTTTTGACTCACCCCTGATACCAATCAGACTATCGGTATAAACTGTTCCCTGAAGAAAACTTTTATCAGCAAGCAAAACTCCTGTACCGAAAAAATTGTTGATCTTATCTGTATTTTTAAAATTAATATTGAATGAAAAATTATTCTTTTTGTATTCGTTGCGCTTCACAGGCGGAGAAAAACGGGAGGGCGCCAGAACTGAAAGAGTTGAATTAAATAGCGCTCCAAATGCTGCAAAATTGTAATAACCCCTGATGTCTGCATCAACAAAATCGGTTCTCAGGTTTAAGGCAGGTTTGCTGTTTTCTGTAAATGTCCTGATTGAAAATCCCGAAAGATCAAGATCATTGCTGTTTTTTCTGAATCTTGAATTCAATAGCTTTATTTCTCCGTCGAGGTTATCAATGTTGTTTCCCTTAAATTTTGCAGTCAGCTGCATTTTAAGGGTAGAAGATGTATCGCGTTTATCAATATTCAGTTTATAAAGATTCGCTTTTCCAATGTCTAAACTGAAATCAAATTCTGGAAGCTTATTGTTGAAATTCAGCAAACCCAACAAACTCATCTTTATATTATCATCAATAATGTTTATACTTCCATCCCATGTTTTTTCAGTGAAAACTCCATTCATATAGATATTACGGTAAGCGTATTTGTTAATTTCAATGCTGTCAATTTTCCCGGTAAGGTTTCCTGCGAATTTATCAACTGTATTAGTATAACCATCTATGTTTGCCTGAATGCTTAATTTACCAAATAAATCAGGTTGCCCTGTTAGTTCTCCCAGATCAATTTCCCTGCCTGTTATTAATCCTTTTATCCTGTATTTTTTCGATTCTTCAGGTCTTAAAGAAACGTCGGTTCGTATAATTCCGAGATTTGTTCTGATCTCACCATATGTCACAAAATCGGTTAAAAACCCTGTAAAACTGCCATTAAATGAGATATTCCCAAGTTTATAAAGTATGTCAGGAATAATCAAATCAGCTTTTCCCGGAATCTTCAATTTCTCAAAGTCTTTTGCATTGGTTTTCAGGTCGTTGACGCCAATATAAATAAATGCATTGTTTATTTTAGGAAGTCCTGAAAGATCAAAGTCGCATTTCAGGGTTGTATAATCGCGGTATTTTAATTCAAAGTTTCGACCACGTAGTTCTCCAATCGTACCAAATACCTTGCCTGATATCGATACAGATTCATTAAAATCATCCGGAAGCTTAACAAAATATTGCAGATCTGCTGTGTTGAAGATCGATTTATCAAGCGTCAGATCTATCTTTACATTCTGATAGTTGCTGAACGATCCTGTTGAATCACCTGTTAAAGAAAATCGCGGAATATTTATTATGCTGCTATCGCATTTAAGCGAGAGTGACTTTATCAGAATGTCATTATGGGCAATTGAAACCGAAGCGCTCAGCTGTTCCACCTTAAAACCTCCCGATTCTCTGAATGCAAGGTTATAGATATTACATGAAACAGTATCATTTTGTACTTTAATATCTTCAATTATTCCATTTAATCCGGTAATATTCAGATTATTAACATCCAGTTTGGTTTTGCTGACTGTCGTTATACTGTGGTTATTCAGCGAAAACCTGGCATCGCTTATATCAACCTGATCGATTGAGAAAGCAGGATTCTTTTTCTTTATAGTGTCAGACGGGATTTTTATGACATCCAGATATGAGGCCAGATTCATTACACCTGTGGAATCTGTGATAAGCTTCACAACTGGTTTTTTAAAAGTAACCCTGCCCAGGCCGAAAGATGCGTCGCGGATGTCTATTTTTTTGATGGTAGTTGTAATCTTCTGAGTATAGAGCAGAGTATCGTTGTTTATATCTTTAATAAGTAAGTCATTTATAATAAGGTTATTAAAAAACTTATACTCAACTTTTCCAACCGATATGGTCGAATTAATATAAGTTGATAAGTGACTTGTAATTCTTTTTACCAGAAATGTCTGAACAGTTGAACTCTGCAGTAATAGATAAAACACAGTAGGGAGTATAATTAACACCCCGAGAATAATTATGAAATACTTAAACGATTTTTTAATAATTTTGAGCATTAAAAATGTCTATTGTATCAGATATCAAAATAACCTAAAATATACCGAAAAAAAAAGTATAGATGGGAGTTACGATTTTAGCTATAGAATCTTCGTGTGATGACACTTCAGTTGCTGTAATTAAGGATGGATTTGTGCTTTCAAATCTGATAGCCAGTCAGGAAATTCATATGAATTATGGTGGTGTGGTTCCTGAACTTGCATCGAGAGCTCATCAGGTTAACATCGTACCTGTTACTCAACAGGCAATATTCAAAGCGGGAATTAAAATTGACGATATTAATGCTGTTGCCTTCACCCGTGGCCCGGGACTACTTGGGTCACTTCTGGTAGGGACTTCTTTTGCAAAAGGTTTCGCTCTTGCCCAAAACATTCCACTTGTTGAAGTTAACCACTTACAGGCGCATGTTTTGTCACACTTCATTCTTGAGAAGGATAAAGAAGCCAAGTTACCATCCTTTCCCTTTATGTGTTTACTTGTTTCCGGCGGGCACACCAGAATAATTGTACTGAAGAGTCATCTCGAGATGGAGGTTATCGGAAATACAATCGACGACGCTGCAGGGGAAGCTTTTGATAAATGCGGAAAAGTGATGGGTTTCCCTTATCCTGCCGGACCCTTAATAGATAAATTAGCCGCATCGGGAAATAAGCATGCATTCAAATTTGCAAAGCCGTCGGTAAAAGGATTGGATTTTAGTTTTAGCGGATTGAAAACAAGTTTTCTCTATTTCCTGCGCGACAAAATAAAAGAGAGCCCTGATTTCATTGAGGAAAATAAGGCAGATCTCTGTGCTTCCCTGCAACATGTAATTGTAAGCATCCTAATTGGCAAACTGGTAAAAGCATCACAGCAAACAGGTATAAGGGAGATCGGAATAGCCGGGGGAGTTTCAGCTAATTCAGGATTAAGGAACAGTATGAAAGAGGAAGCCCGGCTCCAAAACTGGAACCTTTATCTGCCAGAACTTAGATATACAACAGATAATGCTGCAATGATAGGAATTACTGGATATTATAAATTCCTGAGAGGGGAATTTTCGGGTCAGGATGTAACTCCTTTAGCCAGGATGTAGTGGATTTTCTGAAGCGAAGCGGAGCTCGGCGAAGTCAAAATCAATTAATTTATTTATATGACTGTTTACTGATACTCATATAAAATAATTAAATTCGGGACAAAATATTAGTGATGGATGAGTTGAGAATATCGCCTTCGAAAAATACGCCTGAGATTATTTTACTTCCGTCAGGGATTGTTAAAATCAGGGGACGATCAATTCATGAGAATGTGACTGAGTTCTTTTCTCCTGTTGAGGACTGGATATCAGGATATATTCTCGATCCTGCTGATCTTACCTGCGTCGATCTCAACCTTGAGTATTTTAATAGCGCCAGCGCCAAAGTTCTCATTCACCTGCTTCAGAAGATTACTTATGTATCCCTAAAGCATAAAAAATTTATTTTTAACTGGTACTATGAAGACGGGGATGAGGATATTTTCGAGAGAGGGGAGTATTTCTCATCTGTTCTCGATGTGCCATTCAATTTTATTAAGTTGAAATAATCTGTTCCATCCTTATAAGAGGTTTGGATCTGCAATTTTACTTCATAGATTTTTCCTGGTTCTGATTTCTGAGCGCTTCTTTTGACTAAAGCTTCTTTCTGTGTTTTCTTACAGATGCCTGGTATGCTTTAAAGAAAATGAAAGATCCGGCTAAGAAACTTAGTCCAAGTAATAATATAAGTATGAAGGAAAGCACCGATGGTTTTTCCAGTCCCGGAATAGGATTCCGAAGTCTGTATATATACCCTAGTACGGTGAGAACCAGGATCATAATTGAAGAAGCGAAAGTTATGATTATGGTAGATACATCAAAAATCTTTGTAGACTTGTAGAAATTACTTCCTTTAAAAGTTCTGTATGAAGTTCTGGCATATGCCTGTGCCCGTTGGTGCGACCTATCCTGCCTGTATTTCCTCCAATCGTCCATTGCCTGGTTATATGCATTATTGTCTGCGGTTATTTTATCGTGATTTGAAATCAGGAACTCATAAGCCTCAGTGGCACTTATGAACAGGTCCTTGGCATCGGGTGCAGGATTAATATCGGGATGAAATAGCCGGGCTTTTTTTCTGTACGCAATTTTTATCTCTTCAACAGAGGCATTAGGTGATAAACCTAAAATATTATAATAATCCGCTTTTGTCATGCTTCAACTTATATTGCTCCATGATTGTCCCTGAGCAAAAAGTCGTCTCAATTCAGCTCTGAACAGGATGTTGTGATTTTTTTCAAGTTTTGGATCTTCATCAAGAATTCCTTCAGCTATACGTCTTACATATTCAATTAGTTGTCCGTCGCGTCCAAGGTTTGCTATTTTAAGATCGAAAGGGATGCCGCTCTGCTGGGTTCCCTCAATATCGCCAGGTCCCCTCAGCTGAAGATCGGTCTCGGCTATCTCAAAGCCATCGTTTGTACTTACCATAACCTCAATTCTTCTTGCAGCCTCTTTCGACAACTTATCCGCACTCATCAGAATGCAGAACGATTGTTCGGCGCCTCTGCCAACCCTGCCTCTCAACTGATGTAGCTGTGAAAGGCCAAACCTTTCAGCACTTTCAATTATCATCACGGTAGCATTGGGGATATCAACTCCTACCTCAATTACGGTAGTTGCTATCAGAATATGGGCATACCCGTCTTTGAAAAGCTTCATGGAAGATTCTTTATTTGCAGGTGTCATTTTCCCATGAACAATACTGATACAGTACTTCGGAGGAGGGAAAGCCCTTGAAACAGTGTCCCAGCCATCCTCAAGGTCTTTATAATCCATGCTCTCAGATTCTTTAATAAGAGGGTATACAATATATATCTGTCGGTTTTCAGCAATCTGGTTCCTTATGAATCCAAATACTTTATTTCGCTCGGAATCGGTAAAATGCATTGTTTTTATGGGAACTCTTCCCGGAGGAAGTTCATCGATAACCGATACATCGAGGTCACCGTAAAGGGTCATCGCGAGGGTCCGCGGAATGGGAGTAGCAGTCATTACAAGAATATGCGGGGGATTCAGGTTCTTTTCCCATAACCGTGCACGCTGGGCTACCCCAAACCTGTGCTGTTCATCGATGATCACCAAACCAAGATTTTTAAACTGCACATTTTCTTCAAGCAGGGCATGTGTACCTATTAATATATGAAGCGAGCCATCGAGAAGCGTTTCAGAGATTGTATTTCGCAAAGCTTTTTTTGAAGAGCCGGTGAGAAGAAGGATTTTTATATCGATTCCGGTTAAAAATTTGCTTATTGTCTGAAAGTGCTGGTTTGCAAGTATTTCAGTAGGCGCCATAAGACATGCCTGATAGCCGTTATCCAGGGCTATCAGCATGCACATCAGTGCAACAAGTGTTTTTCCGCTGCCAACATCACCCTGAAGCAGTCTGTTCATCTGCCTGCCCGATCCCAAATCTTTTCTGATCTCTTTAATTACTCGTTTCTGAGCGTCCGTCAGGGTAAATTTTAAATTTTTGTAGTAAAAATTGTTAAAATTATCTCCCACCGTCGAGAAAATAAACCCGTTAAGCTTTAAGTTCCGGTTTGTTTTAAACCGCAGCAGATTAAGCTGAATATAAAAGAGTTCTTCGAATTTCAACCTGTAACGTGCTCTTTCAAGTTCTTCAGGATCAGATGGAAAATGAATCTTAAGCAGAGCATCGTGAAGGTCCATTAACTTATACTTCAATAATATGTACTCCGGTAATGTATCGGGAATTCTGACCTTAAGCTGTTTAAGAAGAGTACCTGTAAGTTTGCTGATAATCTTTGACGAGAGAAACTGATTCTTGAGTTTTTCTGTTGTGCTGTATTGAGCCTGCAGAGAAGAATTTAGTCTCTCTGCAACTTTGTTTGCTACTTCTATCTCGGGATGAATAATATTTACCATTCCATTAAAAACTCCGGGTTTCCCGAAAACAATCAGCTCAACACCGGGAGTATAGCTTCCGGTGATCCATTTAGCTCCTTTAAACCAAATGAGTTTTATAGTTCCTGTTTCATCCTGAAAATCAGCCACCAGCCTCTTCCCGGGTCCCTGCCCTTCTGTTGAATATCCTTTAATTATACCTTTGATCTGAACGAAGGGTAATTCCGGATCAAGTTCAGATATCTTATAGAACCTGGTCCGGTCGATATATTTATAAGGAAAATAATAGAGCAGGTCGCGGAATGTAAAGATATTCAGCTCTTTATTTAGCAGTTCAGCCTTTTTCGGACCAACTCCCGGCAGGAAAGTAATATCAATATCGAGATACTCCAGTTTAATCATTCAACCTTAGTCATGCATTTGAAATATAAGCTTTTATTTGATTCCTTCCGAGTATTTTACCCCCAGTAAAACCTCCCGCTTCGGCGGGATTAGAAAGGGGGTTATATTCAACAATGAGTACGCATATAATTGTTACAATAAATCTGATGCATAACAAATCTACTTAGACTTTGCTATTAAGGATTCTTTTTAAATCACTCGAAAATACCTATTTTTGAAAAGCAATCCTAATTAAAAAGTCAATTGTAGAATGGTTTTTTTCACAGCAGCTAAATATTTGAATTACATTATTCTATCGAAGCATAAAAAGGGTTATGGCATACATAGTCCATTCGTTTTTGACTTGGTTTCGCGTGTCTTTCGGAATAAAATTGATCCGCATATTGTCTGTAGTATTGAAAAGGTCAGAAAGAAACTTATGAACGACCACAGTTCCATCATTATAAACGATCTTGGAACAGGTTCTGAAAAACTGAAATCAAACAAAAGAAAAGTGTCAGCTGTTGCCAGAAATTCCCCAGTACCTGAAAAATATGGTATTCTTTTATCAAACATGGCTGTTGAATTTGGAAATCCGCTCATTATAGAATTCGGGACTTCAGTGGGAATCAGCACAATGTATATGGCTTCAGTTTGTCCCCATACAACTGTTCATACTATTGAAGGATGTCCTGCAATTTCAGAGATTGCAAGAGAAAATTTCAATGAGGCAGGACTTAAAAATATAACAGTTTTAACCGGATCGTTCGACGATATGTGGTCGAAAGCTGTTATTAGCAGCAATAAACCCGGACTGGTTTTTATCGATGGGAATCACAGGAAGGAACCTGTTCTCCGGTATTTCAACAAAGTAGCAGAGATCTCAGATAGCAAGACAGTTATAATAATTGACGATATTTATTATTCCAAAGAAATGGAAGAAGCCTGGAATGAAATAAAACAATCGGAGAGGGTTACTCTCACAATCGACATATTCAGAATGGGAATTGTGTTTTTCCGGAGAGGCCTTAGCTCTAATAACTATACAATCAGATATTAACAAAAATTAAGAATTTATTATATATTATTTGACTTATTTAATCTAATTTCGAAAATTCAAATTTTACGCATTATGGACAAAGTAATTGAGATTAAGAATATTGTTAAGAACTACGTTATCGGAGAAGTGATTGTTCAGGCTTTGAGGTCAGTAACGATTAATATTGAACGAAATGAGTATGTTGCAATTATGGGGCCTTCCGGTTCGGGTAAATCAACCTTAATGAACCTTGTGGGATGCCTTGACACTCCAACAAGTGGTTCATATATTCTTAATGGCACTGATGTAAGCAAAATGGAAGATGATTATCTTGCAGAAATCAGAAATAAAGAGATCGGTTTTATCTTTCAGACTTTTAACCTTCTTCCGCGTTATACTGCTCTTGAAAATGTTACACTGCCTCTTATTTATGCAGGAGTATCGAAAGCAGAAAGAGAGAAAGTGTCAATAGCAACCTTAAAACAAGTTGGTCTGGCTGACAGGATGCTCCATAAACCAAACGAGCTTTCAGGCGGTCAGCGCCAGCGTGTCGCAATCGCCAGAGCACTGGTTAACAATCCTTCAATTATTCTTGCAGATGAGCCAACAGGAAACCTCGATAGCAAGACTTCAATAGATATCATGAATTTGCTTGATGAAATTCACAAAAAAGGAAATACAGTTATCGTTGTAACTCACGAGGAGGACATAGCCATGCATGCCGCAAGAATTATCAGACTATTCGACGGCGAGGTATCTCAGGACTATCGTAACGAAAAATATAAAAAAGTTTAAACTGTTTTTCAGATCTTATCAGGGTTTGGTTTTACTTTACATTAAACCATGAAGATTTATACCCGTACCGGTGATGATGGTACTACGGCTTTATCCGGAGGTGAGAGAGTCCCTAAGCATTCTTCCCGGGTAGAGGCGTATGGTTCTGTTGAAGAGCTGGTTGCCTGGATTGGATTGTTACGGGATCACGAAGTAAACCAAAAACGCAAAGATCTTCTTATCTATATTCAGGATCAGTTAATGACCTGTATTGCAGTGCTCTCATATAAGAGTGAGGCAAGTAAAGGAGCCTTATTATTGCCTGACCCTGAGTGCATTTCTATATTGGAAAAAGAAATTGATATTATGGAAGAAACTCTTCCACCTCTAAAGAAATTTATCCTGCCCGGAGGAAATATTCTTATTTCTTATTACCATATTTCAAGAAGTGTTTGTCGCAGGGCAGAGAGGGCTGTTTTACGTCTGAGAGAGACTGAAGAATCACCTGAAATTGTTAATCAATTTCTTAACCGGCTTTCTGATTTTTTATTTGTTTTATCACGTAAAATAGGATTAGAGCTTGATATTGAAGAGATTAAGTGGCTTGTTTGATAAAATTAAAAACTTAAAAAAGGGTTTGCTTTTTAAGTAAAATAATATTTATATTTGCAAACTTTGTTTAAAGCTTAACTTAATCAGGAAAATATGTATTGGACACTTGAATTAGCATCAAAACTTGAGGATGCTCCATGGCCTGCCACTAAGGATGAGCTGATTGATTTCGCCATTAGGTCGGGTGCCCCTATGGAAGTAATCGAAAATCTGCAGGAAATTGAGGATGAGGGAGATATTTATGAAAGTATTGAAGATATCTGGCCAGATTACCCAAGTAAAGACGACTTCTTTTTCAATGAAGATGAATATTAAAAAAGAGGCTGATCCCGAAAGAGTCAGCCTTTTTTATTTGTTAAATATGTCAGATCTCTTCTTTGGCCTGAGACTCTCGTACCAGTTAAACCCTTTAAGTCTCAACTCTATCGGTTTCCCTTTTTCCGGAGGATCTATTTGTCCTTCCGGACTCTGAAATTCATTGATTTCTGTGATTTTACCATTATTGACAAAAACTTCAAAATTAGCACATTTTGTTTGGTTAATGCCTGTAATATCTTCTCCATCAATAAGATAATAGATTGACTCTCCATTACCTTTTATGTCAATTTTGTACAGTTCATTGTTTTTAAAATAGCCGGTGAGCGATCTGCCCTTAATTTGATTAAAGCGTATTGTATCTACCTGGCTGGTAATAAAAGCTGCATTATACAGTTCTATCTTTTCAGTCTGCCTGTTCTTATTAAATATAGCCATAGAGTCGGAGGTGAGCTGGTTTTCCACATTCCAAATTATTGGCCGCGTATACATTCTTATTACCGAGTCGCGGAACGAGTAGGAAAGAGAATCGCACTTCGCCTGCAGGTTTTTACTGAATATACGACAACCATGATAAGCTTTCATAAGCTTGTATCCCTTTGGAGATGAGTTAAATACAGTAATAGCTCTGAGCGTATCGGCGTGAAGAAAGAGAGAGTCGCCCTTTGAAATCTGAATAAAAACTGCTTTATCGGTAACAAGAAAATTTTCAGGTTGTTTATAATACCATGCATAGTTGCCTTCCACAGCTATGTTATTGGTGGTATCTTCAATAATCACATTCCTGAATGCTTCTCCATATCCAATGCTGTCGTTATAGTACAGTGAATCACCATGAACAATCTGCTTCATGTTGTTTATCATTGCATTAATCCAGATGGAAGTGATTTTATTTTTTGTGTCGTACCAGCCTTTCTCGCAATAGAGGTTTAAGCTATCACCTTTAAGATATGTTGGCCCTGTAAAAATTGCTAATTCAGATTTGCTGTTATAATCCATAGTGTCGGCAGTAACTACGTATTCAGGATTCACAATTTTTACGCTATCCTTGAAATGAAATAGACTTTCCGATACATAATAAATCCCGGTAGTGCTGGTTAGTGTGTTCTTTGCGTTTGTTATCCTGCCTTTTTCAGTATAACGTGCTATTTTATTCTTCGTATCGTAATTTATTGAATCAGTGAACAGATGGGTCTCTTTGTCTATCAATTCTACCTTCCCGGTAACAATTGCCATACCGGTTTTTCCATCATAAAAAAGATAATTTCCAAAAAGATCCAGTGTATCTCCCTGTTCAATGTGAACTCTGCTATATGCTTTTACCTGGTTCTCGTCTGCAAAATAATGTGCACTGTCGCAAAGCATTGTTATTGCATTGTGTTCTATCCGGACATTTCCCTTTAAATGGTCAGTGACTTTTCTGGTTTGCAAATCTGTTATCCTAATCTCTTCATCCGCATTTTTTATTTTAATTATTTTTTTTGCTGATTTATTGTTTATTGATGTCTGCGACAGGAGAACAGGGGAGAATACCACCATTAAAGAGACATAAATAATGAATCTGAATGATATAATAGCGATATGATCCCTGAGAAGTTTTATTTTAACCATCCCTCTTGCAAGAAGTCACATGATTTAAATTCTTCACTTACTTTTATATAAGTGATCGCAATTTTCTCCTTTATCCACTTTTCGTAGGCTTTTGCACGCTCAACATTAAGAGCAGAATTGTAAATATTCTGATAATCATCTTTCAGGTTAGCAGTGTGTGCCGGCAGTATATTATCGACCTTAACTATTCTGAAAACAACTTTGTTTGATTCATCAGTAGTTCTGAATGCATCTGATATTTCACCGACTTTCAGATCCCTTACTTTACTATACATTTCCCTGTTCAATTCTTCAAGAGTAAACCAGGTAATTCTATCAGAAGGATTTTCACTTACCAACCTTCCTCCATTAATCCTGCTGTCTTTATGAGTAGAGTAAAGCCTGGCAGCATCTTCGAATTTCAAACTGTCCTTTCTTATGAGATTAGCCAGACTATCGAGCTTTGCGAGCGCCATAGCCTCCTGTTCAGGTTTTACTTTTGGTCTGATAAGTATATGCCGGGTGTTAACCAGATCTCCTTTTCGATCGATAAGCTGAATTATGTGAAATCCGACTTTTGTTTCCACAATCTTGGAGACGGTATTTTTTGTAAGGCCGAAAGCTACCTCTGCGTATTCTTTTTCAAGTGAACCACGGGGACTGTAACCCACTTCTCCGCCATTTTTGGCAGATTCGGGATCTTCTGAATACAATATAGCTTCAACGTTAAAACTCTTTCCTCCAAGTATTTCGCTCCTGATATCGAGTAGCTTTTGACGCGCTTCTGCTTTATTCTCTTCATTAAACGGTGGATCTATCTGGATAATACTTAATTGGTATTTCGCAGGCAGAATGGGCAGACTATCCTTAGGAATTGAGGAATAATATCTTTTTAAAGCTGTGGGAGTTACTGTAATATTTTTTGAAATTTTACTCTGGACTTCCCTTACAATTTCCTGCTCCAGCATAGTTTTTTTGATATCCCTTCGGATCTCTATCATGCTCTTTTTAAAATAGGTGACCAGTGCTTCTTCACTTCCTGCACGTACTATAGCGTCATTCATTCTCATATTCAACTCACCATCAACAGCGTCGTCTGCAACATTAATACTGTCTATTCTGGCCTGGTCGAGAAACAGTTTAGAGATAAGCATTTCATGAAATACACTGCACCTGAGAGACTCCTCAGAGGATCTGTTCCCATTTCTTCTCAGGTCGGCTACTGCACTTTCAACATCCGAAAGGTAGATCACTTCATTACCAACAATTGCCGCAATCGACTCAACAAGTTTCTGAGCGCTAATCACAGCGCCAGGAAGGATCATAAATATCAGCAGCAGGTAAAATTTCAATTTTCTTTTCATCTTTATTTAATTGATTTTAATTGTAAGATGCAATTCCTGGCGCAAGTTACTGCCGGATCCATCATTCTCAATATATCTTAAAACTATTTTCTTTTAAAGCGTCATTATATATACCATTCTCCAGCGACTTCAGAAATTCCAATCTCCTGGCATTCCATATTACTCTTTTGATATCATCCTTTACATATTCGTATGGTGCAACAGAAGAAATCAATCTATAGTCGCGTATTGAGACTAAATACACCGATGACGAGTCGCTGGTTTCGAAAAAAGTATTTCTTTTTAAAAAATTTTCTTCATTTTCGATATCCTGATGCAGTTCAACAGTAAGCTTGTCCATTGAGACCCACTCCTCATTAAAATCATCAAACTTTTCAGCGAACTGATAACAAGAACTTTCCAGTTGCTGAAGATCTTTCTGGTCGTTCGAGCGGGCAAGAACTTTTATCTTTGCCAGGTTAGGTGTCTCTATAGGCAACTTTATAAAAAGAGCTTTCACAATGTTAGTGTTGAGAATAAAACTCTTTTCATTAGCCGCATAGTAATTTTCCAACTCCGACTCAGCTAATACGGTGTCCATTTTTTCCGACATCATCTGCCTCTGGTACTGATATATTACCAGGTTGGCCCTGGTTTCATCGAGTTGCTTAACAATATCCGCCTTAAGCTCAGGAGATAAATTCTCTTCTGCCTTCTGAAGTAAAAGTTCCCTCTTTGCCCATTTATTTATGTAGTTCTGTACAACTGAAGCGCTATCAGTTTTATTAATTCCCTCAAGTATGGCTGCCGGAATATCATCATAGTACAGAATATCTTTTCCTACCTGGGCCACTGGAATTCTTTTAGGAGAATTCTTTTTGTTGACACAACCAGCTAAAAGAATTATTGTTAAAATCAGTGCTACTGTCTTATTCATTGTTTAACTGCTTCTTTACGTCAATAAGAATTGTGCTATCAACCTTAACGGTATATTTAAGTTTTAATTGTTTTATCCACTCACTCTCAAGGTATTCCTGAAATCCTGTAATCATATCGCCTTGAATATCAGTGAATTTTGCAGAAATTGGTTCGATGATTTTATTAATTATTATTATTGCCGGAAAGCCATTTTTTACAAATGTTTGAGACCCGGTTATCCATTGAATATTATCTATATCATTGTCATCACCCCGGAACCATTTACCTTCTTTAATAATCAATAATGAATCGTTTATTTTGTTAAAAAATTTAACCAGTAACTGATCCTTGTCTGCCTTGCCGCTAAATTTTTTATACTGTGAGTAGAATTGTTTTTCCTCCCCGGCCGATTTAAGAATATATAGCTTTGCTTCAATTCCCTTCCTTGACAGGTAATTGTTTTTATGATTTTCATAATAAGTGTGAAGTCCAACCGAATCTTCACTCACCCGGTTCCAAACCTTCTTCCCCGATATGTCGAATAATAGAATCCCGTCGTGAAACTCATTCATAAGATATCTGAAATCAGGGTACTTATTTTCAAGGACCGAATTCTCATAGCTGATTATATCATCTGACGATCTTGTATCTATTGTACTGTTTATAAATAGTAATGAATCTTTCGTAACAATCATATCTCCTCGCTTTTCAATGTAGTTTGCAAACTCATTGGTTGTAAGGTGTTTGTTCGCAAATGAATATATATCCCCGGCGGGCAGGTAAGTCCTGTCGTATTTCTTTAATCCCTGGATTATTAGCGTGTCGGTGTTACTGATAAACCAGTTGTAAGCCTCTTCATTGATATTAAATTTGTATTCTTTTTTAAGCTTATCGGTAAAAGACTTTTTGCTGATTGAATTAAGGTAAGACTGGTTCATTTTACTCTCGAGGAATGACCTGGATTCTTCATATGAGGCAGGTTTTTTTCTGTCAAGAAGTTTAATAATATGCCATCCATATATCGTTCGAACAGGTTTTGTGAATTTACCGGTATCGGATAACGCGAACGCAGCTTCAGAGAAGTCATTTATTATTTCGCCAGCGCCAAACCAGTCTATTTCACCTCCGTTAGCGGCAGATCCTTTATGATCTGAATATTTTTTTGCCATCTCCCGGAATGAAGCTCCTGCCTGCAGTTTTTTATAAATATCATTAATTTCATCTTCAGCCTGCTTAGCTTCTTTCTCATCTGTTCCCGGAGGAGAAGCCTTCATTATGTGCGCCACTTTTATCTTTCCTTTTGAAGGTCTCGTATCTTTTACCATGATAATATGATAACCATAAGGAGTTCTGACGGGCATCGAAATCGCTCCTTTCTTCATATCATAAACAGCATCCTCAAATGGCATAATCATTTGAAATACTGAAATATACCCAAGATTTCCGCCGTTAATTTTAACTGATTGATCATCGGAAGATCCTCTGGCGACCTGTTCAAAAGGCTCTCCCTTAATTATTCTTTCCCTCACGTCGGTAGCTTTTTTATATGCTTTGAGTGTATCCTCAGGAGAGGCTTCCGGAGGGAATGCAATTAAAATATGCCAGGCATTTATTTCTTTAAGTGACCTTTGATAAGCTTTCTTCAGCAGGGCTTCCTTGGTCTGATTATCTGTAAGATAGTTTTGTGCAAGTTGATTTCTGTAGCCGTTTAACTCATTTTTAAACGACTTGGTGGTATCAAATCCTTCAGCAATTGCATCAGCCACCTTAAGTTTAAAGACAATATATTGCTGAAGATAATTATCTATATCTGTTTTTTTCCCTGGATCAAGAACCTTTTTGTACATTCTGATAAACTCACCCGATTGAATATTTGTCCCGGCAACCGTAAGCAATACCTTTGAATTCAGGTCCTGCGCCTGGCCAATAGCAGAAAGCATTATAAGAATAATTATTGAAATGGCTGATCTGATCTTCATCAGGATAGTCTGAGAACTGTTATTCATTATTATTTTGCTGGCGCAAATTACGAAAAAAATCGGACAGGGTTAAGAAAAAAATTGCTTTAATCTTAGTTACAGTTATTACATTTGTGAATAGTGAAATTTCCCATGAATATTGAATTATACAAGCAGATTCTTACTAAATACTGGGGATTCACAACCTTCAAACCATTACAGGAAGAGATAATCCGGTCTGTTGTGGAAGGCAGGGACACATTGGGCCTGATGCCAACAGGTGGTGGTAAATCAATTACTTTCCAGGTACCAGCTATGGCACAGGAAGGTATCTGTCTTGTTATAACTCCGCTGATTTCCCTTATGAAGGATCAGGTAAATCGTCTTAACAGTATGGCTATTAAGTCTATTGCAATCCACTCAGGATTGTCAGCAGAGGAGATAGATATTGCTCTCGAAAACGCGATTTACGGTGATTATAAGTTTCTGTATGTTTCGCCTGAAAGAATTTCTACAAGAATTTTTCAGGGAAAAGCATCCCGTCTCAACCTTTCACTTGTGGTAATCGACGAAGCGCATTGTATATCTCAATGGGGCTACGATTTCCGGCCATCGTACCTGAAAATTGCCTCCCTCAGAGATTATGTTTCCGATAAGATACCTTTCCTTGCTCTGACAGCTTCTGCAACTCCGCAGGTGACGGATGATATCATGGAAAAACTATCGTTCAGAAAAAAAAATGTTCTCAGAACCAGTTTCGACAGAAAGAATATATCATACCTGGTACGGAAAGTGGAGGATAAGCCCGGTTATCTGATAAATACAGTAAAGAAGGCAAGGGGCAGCGGTATTGTGTACGTTCGCAGCAGGAAGAGATGCAAAGAGGTTGCCGAGCTTCTTGAAGCAAATGGAGTCAGCGCTGATTTTTATCACGCCGGACTGCCTATCGAGATTCGCGATAAAAAACAGGAATCATGGACCAGTGGAGAAACAAGGGTTATTGTATCAACCAATGCCTTTGGAATGGGGATTGATAAATCTGAGGTTAGGTTCGTGATCCATTGGGATATGCCTGACTCTCTTGAGAATTATTTTCAGGAGAGCGGAAGAGCTGGTCGCGACAATAAGCCGGCAACAGCTGTAATTTTATTTTCTCCCGCAGATAAAACCCGTCTGCTCGATTCAGTCAGAAAAAAGTTTCCGCCAATTGAAAAAATAAAAGACATATACGAGGCAGTATGTAATTTCCTTCAGGTGCCTCTGGGGTCTGGAAAAGATAATGTGTTTGAATTCAATATGTCGGAATTTGTGTCGAAATTCAGATTACCTGTTATTGAAACATTTAATAGTCTTCAATTTCTCCAGCGGGAAGGTTATATGGAATTTACTGAAGAGATAAACAATCCCTCAAGAGTTCATTTTGTGGTAAGCCGCGATGATCTTTATAAGTTTCAGGTAGCTAATGAATCTTTCGATGGTTTTATAAAGCTTCTGCTTAGATCTTATACGGGTATGTTTTCGGAATTTGTAGCAATAAATGAAGAAACGCTATCCAGAAAATCAGCTGCTACCAGGGATACTATTTATCAATATCTCGTAAAACTTTCATCGCTGAATATCATACATTTTATTCCCGGGAAGAAAACTGCACTGGTAATATTTACAGAGGAACGCCTACAGCGAAAAGCGCTACTTATATCACCTGAGAACTATCTCCATGTTAAGGAAAAATATGAAATCAGACTTAACAAGATGCTTGAATATGTCGAGACTGACAGCCGTTGCAGGTCAGTAGTATTACTCGATTATTTCGGTGAAGAATCCGACCGGTGTGGTATCTGTGATGTTTGTCGCGAACGTAATGTGCTGGACCTCAGTAAATATGAATTTGACCTGATCCTCGATGAGATTAAAACTCATCTGGAACAGCATAGTCCTGATGCGCAGGAACTTGTAAAGATGATTGATCACCCTGAAAACCAGGTTATAAAAGTACTCCAGTGGCTTCTTGATCATAATAAAATTGTCAGGGATAAAGATCATAAACTCAGCTGGAGACAATGATTCCACAATAAAAAAGCTGTCGGAGTGACTAACCCTAGCTGTAAATGTCTAATTTTGTACCACTTTTAAATAAGACAATGGATACAAAAACAGATCAGCTATATTCAAGGAATGTCATTGATTTTGTTGCAGTTGCAAATGAATTTTGCAAATATGCAGAGCGTGCTTCGGAACTCAAAGGTGATGAGCTTTTGAAGATTTTACAGCGAATCTTACCTCTGATGTATCTGAAAGCGTCGCTTTTACCTTCGCTTAATCCATTTTTTGAGGAGGGGAATGAAAAGTTTGTTACCGAATCTGATTGGAACGAAATTAATGTTACTCTCAAAGAAAAGTTTGGCACAGCAAACGACTACCTTGAAGTGTTTGATGATAAAATTTCGGAAACTGACGGACCTGTCCTTTCCAGTCTTTCAGAGAACATGGCCGATATCTACCAGGATATAAAAGATTTTCTTCTTCTCTATCAGACAGGTACAACGGAGGTTATGAACGATGCAGTATGGGAATGCCGGACGAATTTTGAAAACTTCTGGGGTCAAAAGCTGGTAAATGCTATGCGGGCAATTCATAAGTTTATTTATTCAGGTGAAGAAATTGGAAAAGTAGAAAACGATCTTAAAAATAGTGATGAATCAAGAAACACATCAGATTGGTTTATCTCAAGACGGCAAAAGGAAATAAGGGGAGAAGATTATGAATAACAGTTACAGGGAGAATATTACAGTTGAGGAAATTGCAGAATGCGAGCTTTCCTGGTTTAAAGGTGAAATAGCTGTGGTTGAAGATCTTGAAACCTTCTATCAGGTTTTTCCAAAGCTTTTAGGCACCGGTTTGTTAGGGTTTGATACTGAGACCAGACCAACATTTAAAAAGGGGGGAAGGAACACGGTTTCACTAATTCAGCTTTCTACGGCTCATTTTGCCGGACTTTTCAGGATAAATAAAATAGGAATCCCCGATGAGCTCATCCGTTTGTTGTCAAATCCCCGTGTAATAAAGGCAGGCGTGGCAGTTCACGACGATATAAAGTTTCTTAAAAGTGTTAAAAAGTTTAATCCTGAAGGATTCGTAGATCTGCAGGGCTATGTAAAAGATTTTGGAATTGAAAGTTCCGGGTTAAAAAAACTTGCTGCAATTGTTTTGGGAATCAGGATATCAAAGCGTCAGCAGGTAACCGACTGGGAAGCGAATACGCTTTCTGAGGCACAGGTAATATACGCGGCAACAGATGCGTGGGTGTGTCACCAGATATACCAGAAGCTGGAAGCGGACAGCCAGCAGTAAGAAGTAAGCAGTAGGCAGTAGGAAGTAGAGACGCAACATTTTGCGTCACAGATGACATTAGAGACGCAACATTTCGCGTCTCATTAAAACGTTAAATATGAAAATCGAACGCGCAAAAGAAACATCCGACCGGATCAAGATAGTTCTTAAATCAGGGAAAGAACAGTCTGTAAAAAGACTTCATCCCTGGATCTTTTCCGGTGCAATAAAAAAAATGTATGGAGAACCTGCGGAAGGCGATCTGGTGGATGTATTTGACAACAAAGATGAATTTCTTGCTGTTGGACATTATGCACCAAGTTCGATAGCAATAAGAGTTCTGTCATTCGAACAAGTTGTACCGGATATAAGCTTCTTCAGGAAAAAAATTGAAATGGCGATTAATTACCGGAAAGCTCTTGGTATTATCGGTAATCCAATGTTAAGTGTTTACAGGCTTATTCATGGTGAAGGGGATGGCTTGCCGGGCTTAATAATTGACTATTATAACGGTGTGGCCGTAATTCAGATGCATTCAATTGGGTTCTACAAAATCAGAAAAGAGATTGCCGGAATACTTGTGGAATTGATGAAAGATCAGATAATTGCTGTTTACGATAAAAGTGAAGGAACTTTGCCACATATGGCAGAGTTAAAAGCTGTAAATGAATTTCTCTACGGCAATTCCCTTCCGGTTATTGTAACTGAATATGGATATAAGTTTAAGATTGATTGGAACACAGGGCAAAAAACCGGTTTTTTTATTGATCAGCGGGAAAACAGGAAGCTGCTGGAACAATTTACCGAAGGAAAAAGTGTCCTGAATATGTTCGGATACACTGGAGCTTTCTCTGTATACGCTATGAAGAATGCTTCTTTGGTTCATACTGTCGACAGTTCATTCAGCGCTATTGAACTGGCAAATGAAAACATCAGACTCAACTATACAGACGACACCAGACATACATCATTCCAGGTTGATGCCTTCGACTATCTGAATAATATTAAAGATCAGTATGATGTTATAATTCTTGATCCTCCTGCTTTCGCTAAACATCATAATGTTCTCGCAAATGCACTCCAGGGTTATAAAAGACTTAATATTAAGGCTATAGAGCAGGTTAAGCCAGGCGGGATAATATTTACGTTCTCCTGCTCCCAGGTCGTTTCAAAAGAGAACTTCAGAAAATCAGTTTTTGCAGCAGCAGCCAATACCGGTCGCAGTGTAAGAATAATTCATCAGATAAGTCAACCCGCCGATCACCCGGTTAACATATATCATCCGGAAAGCGAATATCTGAAAGGTTTGGTAATTTATGTAGAGTAACAATTTCATGGACGCAAACAGGAACATACTATTAGTTGCAAAAAAACTTGGACTTCACAACTGGCAGGTTGAGAATACGATCAGACTTATGGATAGTGGTGCAACTATCCCATTCATAAGCAGATACAGAAAAGAGATGACAGGAAGCCTCGATGAAGTGCAATTAATGCATGTAAAGGAGGAGTACGACAGACTGAAAGAGCTCGATGCCCGTAAAGAAGCTGTTATAAAATCTATTGAGGAGCAGGAGAAAATGACCTCAGAGCTCAGAAAGCGCATTGATGACTCTGTTACAATGTCTGAACTTGAGGATATCTACCTTCCATTCAGGCCGAAACGCCGTACCAGGGCAACCATCGCAAGGGAAAAAGGCCTTGAACCGCTTGCTGTTCTTATTCTCAAGCAGAAAATAAGCGACCCGTTAATTAAAGCTGCTGAGTTCATAAATGAAGACGTTCAATCTGTTGAAGATGCAGTCGCAGGAGCTTCGGATATTATTGCCGAATGGGTGAGCGAAGATGATAAGGCAAGAAAGCAGATGCGGTATCTTTTTGAAAGAGAGGCGATGATTTTTTCAAAGGTTGTAAAGGGCAAAGAGACCGAAGGCATAAAGTTCAGCGATTACTACGATTGGTCGGAGCCTCTTAAAAAATGCCCATCTCACAGGTTGCTTGCGATGAGAAGGGGCGAAGACGAGGGATTCTTACGACTTTCAATTGAGCCTGTTGAGAATAACGCACTCGATATGCTTAATGGATTATTTGTAAAAGGAAGAAATGGCTCTTCCGATATCGTTAAAGATGCCGTTAAGGATAGTTGGAAAAGACTGCTTTCATCTTCTCTGGAGACTGAATTCCGAAATATTTCCAAAGAAAAAGCCGACCTGGAAGCGATTGCAGTGTTTGCGGAAAATTTACGACAGTTACTCTTAGGTTCCCCATTAGGTGAAAAAAATGTACTCGCAATCGATCCGGGATTCAGATCTGGGTGTAAGATAGTTTGTCTGGATAAACAGGGCAATCTTATTCATAATGAGACTATTTACCCTCATCCGCCACAGAACGAAACAGCTCTGTCGATAAAGAAGCTGCTTACTTTGGTTAATGCATATAAGATAGAGGCTATTGCTATTGGAAACGGTACTGCAAGCCGCGAAACTGAAGAATTTATAAAGTGGGTTAAATTTGAAAAGGATATTCAGGTATTTATAGTAAGTGAAGCGGGGGCTTCAATCTATTCTGCATCTAAAATAGCCAGGGAGGAATTCCCTGAATACGATGTTACCGTGAGGGGATCTGTATCAATCGGACGAAGGTTAATGGATCCATTGGCTGAACTGGTAAAGATCGATCCAAAATCAATAGGTGTTGGGCAATATCAGCACGATGTGGATCAGCAGAAGCTTCAGAAGTCGCTCGATGATGTTATCGTGAGTTGCGTAAATGCTGTTGGTGTTGAAGTTAATACCGCGAGCAAACATCTTCTTACCTATGTGTCGGGGCTTGGACCGCAACTTGCACAGAATATTGTTGATTATCGTACTGAAAACGGACCTTTTACGCGACGTAAAGATCTTCTTAAGGTTAAGAGGATGGGTGAAAAAGCGTTTGAACAGAGCGCTGGTTTTCTCAGAATACGAAATGCAGAGAACCCTTTGGATTCCAGCGCAGTTCACCCGGAAAGCTATCATGTTGTTGAATTAATGTCAAAGGATCTTGGCTGCAGTGTGCAAGAGCTGATCACCAGCGATGTAAAACGAAAGGAAATTAAATTAGAAAAGTATATTACGCCGAAAACAGGCTTACCTACTTTAAAAGATATTGTGGATGAGCTGGCAAAACCGGGTCGCGATCCTCGCTCGAAGATAAAAGCGTTCAGTTTTGCCGATATTCACAAAATTGAGGATGTGTCAGAAGGGATGGTCGTTCCGGGTATAGTAACAAATATTACTAAATTCGGTGCCTTTGTGGATATCGGGATTAAACAGGACGGTCTGGTGCATATTTCGAATATGTGTAAGAATTATATTACCGATCCATCCACAGTAGTTAAGCTGCATCAGCATGTTTCAGTTAAAATTCTGTCTGTCGATATCGAACGAAAACGCATCCAGTTATCGATGAAAGATGTGGATACTAAAAACATTTAAAATACCAGTTAATGTGTTGTTATGGTGTAGTGAACGGTCGCGATCGTTCACTACAAAACCATTAATTAACGTTGATTTTGTCCGGCAGGTGTAGCAACCACAGGCTTCATGGCAGGTTTCCCAGGCAATTTTGCACTCCGCATTGCAGCATCGTAGACAAATGATGCAGTAATAATTGCATTCTGTTTCAGATCTGCCATTACCAGTCTTTCGTAGGTATCCATAACAGTGTGATAACCACGATCATATTCTATTTCGTCCTGAATAAACTGAAATGCCGGCAATCCAACAGCATCAAATGAAAGATGATCTGTTCCGGTTGTGTTTTTAATAGTAATTGTTGTAGCTCCCATGTTGGCAAATGGTTTGAGCCACTCTTCAAATATTGGCCTTACCAACTCATTCCCCTGAATATAAATCCCGCGATATTTTCCTGACCCGTTATCCATATTGAAATATCCGGCAAATTTGTCATAATCAGGTTTATGTTCTTTTGTAGCGGGATCAACAAGGAATTTCTCCACATAACCGCGTGAACCGTTTAATCCCTGTTCTTCTCCTCCCCAGAGTGCTATCCTGATTGTTCTCTTAGGGGCAACATCGAGGTTTTTTAAAATACGAAGCGCTTCCATCATTACAATGCAGCCTGAAGCATTATCAGCTGCACCTGTGGCACCATGCCACGAATCGATGTGAGCGCCAATAAGTACATACTCGTTCTTCAGGAGTTTATCAGTTCCGGGGATCTCGCCTATAACATTGTAAATCGTATTTGCCGGGATAAATTTATTCGTAATTTCAATCTCCATTTCAACCGGTACATTATGGCG
The DNA here is from genome assembly GCA_963809855.1 of uncultured Bacteroidales bacterium. GTDB lineage: Bacteria > Bacteroidota > Bacteroidia > Bacteroidales > VadinHA17 > LD21. The sequence continues at coordinate 1,001,719 of CAWELF010000001.1, forward strand.
TAAAAGCCGTTCCATCCTTCCATGATCTTCAATAGGGAGATTAAGCTCGGCGATTGGTTCCTTCGTTCCGGCTGTGTAGGTGGCTCCTGTGGATCTCGGTACATTGAAAAAACCTGAACTGTTAAGAATCACAGCAGCTCCCTCGCTCTTAAGTAGTTCGGTGACCTTTGTTCTCAAAGCCCTTTGTGCCATCTGTGTAGCAAGATCAGTCACAGGCCTGTTCGCCTGAACGGGCGATGATACCATTGTCAGGGCCTGAAGCTGTTCGTCGCTATACCTGCTAGCTAACGGCTCATAGCTTATCACATAAGTGCTTGTAGATGGCATTAATACAATTTTTCCGGATAGTTTTCCTTTATATTTATCGAGATCGCTCTCAGATTTTACATCAACTAATATAACCTCACCCTTAATGAGTCCATTTGTACTGCCTGTCCATGCAACCGGATTACATGTGAAGTTTGCGTAATAGGGATTAGTCATTGCAGCATAAGTTTTAATGTTGTCCCAGCCACCCCGGGTAAAATCTCTTGCCGGTTCAATCCTTACATTCTGAAATCCAAGTTCTTCCATTTTTTTCTTAGCCCATTCATTACCACGGTTACCACCCGTGGAACCGGTTAATCGTGGACCTACAAAATCAGTAAGCCAGAATGCCAGATCTTCAATTCCGGAATTTGTTGCTTCTTCCTGTTTGATCTTGTAAATCATACCGAGATCGATATTTTCACTTTGCGAGAATAGCCACACAGGAACTATAGACATTAACAATACTGATGTAAATAATTTCTTGATTTTCATTTATAGAGTTTTAAAATGTTTGATGAATATTCAAATGTAGAAAAAAATGAAAGCTATTATCAAAATCATATAAAATGTTTTGATAAAAAAATAGAACAAAAAATTTACCCGATTAAATGAGCTTTTGAATATGATTTCTTCGGATTTTTTACTTCCTACTCCAAGGGGGATTTCTAAAAAGTCTTTTCTAACCGCAAAGTACGCAAAGGTGGCGCAAAGGACGCAAAGTTGAAGCATTGTAATAAAGCTCTTTGCGCTCTTTGCGAAATACTTTGCGAACTTTGCGGTTAATGGATTTCAACTTTTTCAATAACCACAACTTAATTACACCCCTTTTCTTCCCTGCGTCGTGCGTCGTGCTTCGTGAGCCTTTTTTATTACTTTTGTCTTTTTACTTTTATCTTTTATCTTTTATGTTTTAAATGATCTATCCTGAAAATTTTGAGAATAAGATTGGCTTCGACAGAATCCGAAAACTGTTGAGCGAGAGATGTCTTAGTCCGATGGGACTGGAAATGGTTGATAAAATCGGATTTATAAATGACTATAATTCTCTTGTAATAATACTTTCTGCCACTTCTGAATTCCAGCAGATTCTCCAGTTTGAAGAGTTTTTCCCTTCTGAGCATTACTACAAGATTTCCGATTGCCTTAACAAGATAAGGGTTGAAGGGACTTTCCCGGAAGTAATGGAGGTATTTGATCTCAAACGTACACTTGAAACTGTAAAAACAATCCTGAATTTTTTCAGAAACAGAGATGTAGTTAAGTATCCGGTACTGCAATCTATGTGCAGCTCCGTTAAAACTTACCCCTATGTTTTGGATGCGATCGACCGGATAATAGACAAGAAAGGGATTGTTAAAGATAATGCCTCAACAAGATTAAAGGAAATCAGATCAGAGCTCGTGAGTAAGAGCATTCATGTATCTAAGAGGCTAAATGCAATTCTTAAGCAGGCGCAGTCTGACGGACTGGTTGATTCAGATACTTCAGCATCTGTAAGGAATGGGAGAGGGGTTATACCTGTTAGTGCATATGATAAGAGGAAGATAATAGGTCTTATTCACGATCAGTCATCCTCCGGAAAAACGGTATTTATTGAGCCTGAAGAAATAGTGGAGATAAATAATGAGATAGTCGAACTTGAATATGAAGAAAAAAGGGAGATAGTAAGAATTCTGACGGTATTTGCCGATAATGTAAGGCCATATATTGACGATCTTCTGGAATCAAACGTTTTTCTTGGTGAAATGGATTTCCTGAGGGCAAAAGCGCTTCTTGGCAATCACCTGCATTCCATAAAACCTGTAATTGTTGACAGACCATTCATTGCATGGAAAAGAGCCATACACCCTCTCCTGTCACTCACTTTTGAGAAAGCTAAGGGAAGGAAAGTTATTCCTTTGGAAATTTATTTGGATGAGAAAGACAGGATCTTATTGATTTCCGGTCCTAATGCAGGCGGTAAATCGGTGTGTCTTAAAACTGTAGGACTGCTTCAGTATATGCTGCAGTGCGGCCTCACTATACCTGTAGCTGAAGGATCCGAAACGGGTATGTTTAAAAACATATTAATTGATATCGGGGATGAGCAAAGTATTGAAAATGACCTGAGTACATATAGCTCACACCTTATAAATATGAAGTTCTTTATCAGGAATGGTAATGATAAGACTTTGATATTGATTGATGAATTCGGAACAGGTACAGAACCAATGCTCGGGGGATCTATCGCTGAAGCCATTCTTGGTGAATTAAACAGGAAGAAAGTGTTCGGTGTAATTACCACTCACTACACTAACCTTAAGCACTTCGCTTCACTCACTGATGGTGTTGTGAATGGAGCCATGGCTTTCGACAATCATCTTATGCAACCACTTTTTCAACTGACAATAGGTAAGCCAGGCAGCTCATTTGCATTTGAAATTGCAAGAAAAATAGGGTTGCCCGAGGAAATACTCGCTGAAGCTTCCGCAAAAGCCGGGGTGAAGAATATCGATTACGACAGACACCTGAAAGATATCGCCCGCGATAAGCGATACTGGGAGACTAAGCGTCAGAGCATCCGGCAACAGGAAAAGCGTCTGGAAGAATTGATGGCTGAATATGAAAATGAGCTTTCTGGCGCAAAATCACTTAGAAAAGAGATAATAACAAAGGCAAAAGATGAAGCACAACAGTTGCTGAAAGACTCGAACAGGATGATCGAGGGCACTATTCGTCAGATACGGGAATCTCAGGCTGAAAAGGAAAAAACAAAAGATATACGCCAGCAGCTTGAAGAATTTAAAAGTTCGGTGGAGGAAAATATACAACCTGTCGAGACAGAATCGGAAGTCAAGATTACCGCTTTGAACTCAAAGGCAGAGAAAATCAGGATGCCCCGGGAGAAAGCCAAAGAAACACCCAGGGTTATTGAGAAAACTGAAGGTCCGTTGAAACCTGGTGATGCTGTCCGAATGAAAGATACTCTGGCAGCTGGTGAAGTAATAGCAATCAGGGATAAATTGATTCAGGTTGAAACCGGGAGTCTCAGGTTTTTCGTTCCCTTGGATAAGATTGAACGCATATCTAGAGCCGAGCTTAAGAAGAGCCTGCGGTCAAATCAGCCAATTCGTGAAAATGACCCGGCTATAGTACAACGAAATAGTAGTTTCAAACCAGAGATCGATATCAGGGGTGTACGCGGTGAAGAGGCAATCAACCTGGTACGCGATCTGATCGACAATGCTATTATTGTTCAGCATCGTAATCTGAGGATTTTACATGGAAAAGGAAACGGGATATTGCGTCAACTGGTCAGACAGTATCTCGATACAGTGGATGTGGTTAAAACGTTCCGCGATGAGCATGTGGAGTTCGGCGGGTCGGGTATAACAGTTGTTGAAATGGATTTTTAGACTAATCTATTACGTAATATTAAGGTGTAGATTTTTTATACCGATCCGAGACAATACGTTCTTCAGAATTTAATTTTTAAAATATGATAAAAAAATCTTCCATCCTTGCATCATTGTTGTTCGTTACAATATGCCAGGTATCGTGCAGAAATATGACTAATCATTCAGATAAACAGACAATTAGCAATCCGGTTAAAAAGCAGGAGTGGGCTATAGTTATTCATGGCGGGGCCGGTGTGATAACGAGAGAAAAAATGACCCCTGAAATGGATAAGGAATACAGGAAGTCTCTAAGCGTGGCCATGGACGCAGGAAAGAAAGTTCTTGAAGAGGGTGGTACTGCACTGGCAGCCGTAGAGAGCACTATTCGGATAATGGAGGATAATCCTTTATTTAATGCAGGGAAAGGAGCTGTTTTTACACATGACGGCAAAAATGAACTTGACGCAGCTATTATGGATGGATCTAATCTTGCAGCCGGATCGGTGGCAGGGGTTACAGATATAAAGAATCCTATTACTGCCGCCAGATATGTGATGACCAAGTCGGAACATGTTATGCTGGCCGGGGCAGGAGCTTCTCAGTTTGCTAAGGAACAAGGACTTGAGATTGTTCCTCCTTCATATTTCTACACCGAAAGGCGATTTAATGAATTGCAGGGAATCCTGAAAAAAGAGAAATATGGAACTGTTGGTTGTTGTGCTCTTGATAAAAGTGGGAATCTGGCAGCCGGAACTTCTACAGGAGGGATGTCGAATAAAAAATATAACAGAATAGGAGATTCGCCGATTATAGGTGCGGGAACATATGCAAACAATAATACATGTGCTGTTTCAGCAACTGGACACGGAGAGTTTTTTATAAGGTGGACGGTAGCTCATGATATATCTGCTTTAATGGAATATAAGGGATTATCACTTAAAGAAGCATCTGAACTGGTTGTTAATGATAAGCTTGTAAAAGCAGGAGCGAGCGGGGGTGTGGTTTGTGTTGATAAAACGGGTAATATTTCAATGCCTTTCAATTCAGAAGGAATGTTCAGAGGTTTTGCTACTGCAGACGGAAAGGGCGGTGTTTTCATTTATAAGGATGAGATTCAAGCATATTAGAAAAAAGGCTCAACGGAGTATTAAAAAGCCCTCGACTGATGGGTGAGGGCTTTGTTATTAATTGTATGTTTATCAATTTAACCTCACAGTCCCATACGATGCAACTACATTAACTGAAGCTGAAGGAGATTCCGTTTTTCCAACAATGCCGCTTAATTCCTGCTTATTATTCTCAATATTTCTCCTCTGGTTTCTAAAATTGTCCTGGCTATATTTAAGACCACCGTAAGATACTTTTGCGTCAAGTTTATAGCTGGCTGACTCGTCGATTCCCAGTTTTACACCCATATAACGGGTTTCCACATCTACTGATTCAAATCCGGCAGGTATAGTCTCTACTGTGAGGGAGCCATAGCTTCCTGTGAAGTTTAGTTTCTTTTTCAGGGTTCCAATGTTTATTTCAGAATAGCCATCCTCGATTACCATGTTATTTATAGATTCAATCCTGATATTATCGTACTTACTTGCCCCAACCATTGAGCTTGTTTCGCCAAGAGATAGCTTCGAATATTTACTGTCGAGCAGAATAGCCTGTGATTTGGAAATTTCAAATCTCCCAGAATATCTGATAGTCGCATCTATCCATCCTGCTTCAGTTATTGTGCCTTTTCCATAAGCCAGGTTTAATTTGTTAAGAGGTTTAACATTTCCCCTGGTGAGTTTTCCTGCGGTAATATTGCCATATTTTATATCAAGATTTGTCAGTCCGCCCAATTCATTAATATCAGTATTGCCATATTTGTTGGAGAGAGTAAGTGCAGCTTTTACCGGCATTTTTACATCATAATCGATGCTGAACTTTCTATTATCAGAGCTCCATCCTGTAAAATTAAATTTGTCGTCAATAATAGTCTTTGCTGAAATATTATTTCCCTCTTCCGAGAACTGAACATCGATATAACCAAGCATCCTTTCAGCTCTGTCACGGCTGGGCATTTCAATTGTTACCTTTACATTAATAACTACCTGATCTTTATCCCAGCTCTCAATAACAACATCTCCGTATCTGTTGCTTATTTCAAGTGTTGTATTTGCTCCGGCTGGATATTCTTTATGGAATTCTTTTGTTACTTCCTGTGCCGTTAATGAACCTAATCCAAATAGAAGACCCAATAAAATGAGCCCTGGTGTTTTATAGCTTAACTTTTTCATTTTTCGTACTTTTTTGGTTTCCACTCCTCACTGTCTTTAGCTGATTTACTATATATGTCATGACCTCAAGCTTCGTTTGGTAGTGTTCAATCATGGCATTAATAATTCTTTCATCATTAGGATTTGCTTTAAGTTCTTTCTGAAGAGATACATAAACAGAATCCATACTTTTCATCTCATTAAGCAGCATTGCTTTCTGATTAGGATTATTTTTCAGATCAATATTTACCAGTTCGCTTTCCATCATATTAACCTGATGAATGTAGTAGTTTTCAACCTCTTTATATTGAGGTGATACCTGACCAAGAGTCATTTTGCTGTTAGCAGGACGTATGAAATTATCCCAGGTCCATAAAGAGGAGAGGGTAACCAGAAGTGTAACTACGGCAGCTTTGAGCAGATAAGGCACTATGCTTCTTGTGGGGGTATTAGCATGGAACCTTTTTTCGAGTTTTATGCTGAACCTTTCAAAATGTCCGCTTGATGGTTCTGACTCTTCGAAAAGGTCTTTGCTGTTTTTAATTATATCTTCTATATTTTTCATGACAGAAAAATTTTAATATTCTTTCAATTCATTAATCAGTTTTTGCTTTGCCCTTGAGAGTTGTGATCGTGATGTGCTGCTGTTAATTGACAGTATTTCAGCTATTTCATCATGATCGTAACCTTCAAGAAGATACAGAGAGAGGATTACGCGGTATCCGTCTGGTAATCTCTCTATAGCTTCCTTAACCTCTTCAACCCTGCTGTTAATTTCTTCATGTCTTGCTGTATCGTCACCGCTTTCATCCCTGATGTCAGTATGAGTATCTATATCTTCAAAGATCACTTTCCTTTTATTGAGAGCGTCAAGTGATCTGTTAACTACTATTTTTTTCAACCATGCACCAAAACTTACAGTGCCTGAGTAGGTATCTATTTTTTCGAAAGCTGCCAGGAAAGATTCCTGCATAATATCTTCAGCTTCCATGGCATCAGTGACGATCCTGAGGCTGGTGTTATACATTGCCTTATAGTACAACTTGTAAATCTGAAACTGAGCCTTCTGGTCGCCATTTTTACAACCGTCCAAGAGATCCTGATGCAGGTTTTTGAATGCCGCTTCTACATTTGACATTTTTGAGTAGAGACTAGTTTGTATTTGTGATGCTGCACCCACTTTCTATTAACTTTTAATCAATAGACGTGGTATTAAATGAAATGATGCACCTAATTTAAGAAAAATACTAAAACTATAAGAAAAAGTTGAGAATAATTCCCTGAGTCACCTGCCCGCTGTTTAAGTCAAGTTCAGATCCAAAGAGACTGTGGGGAATTGAGTATACGAGGAGAAGTACAAAAGCTGCAAGTGCAGCATAGAAAGGTCTCTCTTTCTTTCTGTTCATAAGCACTGCAAGTACCCAGAATATCAAAGCAATAAGCGTTTTATTGTCTGTCAGGTCCCATCCAAAGGGTATCCCTGTCCACAGGTCTCCAAATGCATATAATTGTACAATCGGTCCAAGAACCAACCCGCCTGCAATGAAAAGTATAAGAGTGTAGATTGAATATTGTTTGTATAAAGGGTATTTTACCAAGCTCATTAGTCCTGCCAGTGTTGAGAAGAGCATTGCCAGAAACATGAACAGTATATGTGGAATAAGAATAAAAGCTGGAACACCACCTTTGAACCGAATTACGACAGGAGCTTCTTTTAAGAATGTAGCTGTTCCTTTTGAATCGGTTATCTCGAAGTAGTATTGCAGTTTACCTGCAGCAGGTTGTTGGGGAACAACGGCAAAGAACCCTTCTGATTTTGGATCTGGTCTGTAATTAAAATCTACGACCTGATAATCTTCGTTTGATTTATATCGTTTGAAAAATAGTCTTGCCTTAATTGAGTTATCAGCTATTTCCAGTTTAACTTCGGGTTTTTCATCGAGCGCCAGGCTTCGTACGAGCTTCAGATCATATTCCTTGTTGTTCAGGTTAACCTTAAGATCTTTCGGGTATGTAGGTCCGGTATGACGCTGATATACAGCAGCTGCCAGGGTAATAATCAAAGCCAGTGACCACAAAATGAATTTTTTCATCTGAAATAATATTAAGTACCTGTTATCCTTTTTGCCCTGAGCCCTGAGCCGTTTGCCGTTTGCCGTTGTTAAAGTTGAATCACCAACACCACCTTTTTTCCATCGCGTAACACTTCCACACTTATAGTCTGACCACGTTTCAGCTGTTTCATTCTAAACATATAATCCTCTATATTGTTTACAGGTTTTGTTTCAATGGCTGTAATAATATCTCCTTTTTTCATCCCTCCCAATGCTGCCGGTTTTCCTGGGGTTACGAAGTCAGCCCGAAGTCCGTTCTTAACCACTCCGGCAAAATCAGGCATAAAACCAAGTGTTAAACTTTTACCCCTTGAGGATCGTACAGTTTCTACCTTTGGTCCGGCTTCTTTAAACTGAAGTCTGGATGGTGATGTCGCAAGCTCCTTAGCAACATTGAAAATCAGGTCAGAGATTTCGACCATTCCTTTGTAGTTTATCTTTTCATACGTATCGGATGGAGTATGATAATCGATATGAGCGCCTGTGGAATAGTAGAGCACTGGAATGTTTTTCAGATAGAAAGAGGAATGGTCCGAAGGGCCGTAGCCTTCCTCTAGAAGACTAAGTTTAATAATTGATGTATCAGTCTTAGCATAAATGAGATCTTTAAGGCCTGTGGCTGTACCAACGCCAAATATCTGTAAGTTGTTAGATTCATTCAATCGGCCAACCATATCAAGATTCACCATCGCATTTACTTTCGAGAGATCAATGCCGGGTTCACTTGTAAATTGTTTTGATCCGAGCAGTCCTTCTTCTTCTCCGCTGAATGCGACACAGATAATTGTTCTTTTGTGGCTTCCCTTTGTGCCGGCAAATTTCTCAGCAAGTTCAATCATCATGGCTACGCCCGAAGCATTATCATCAGCCCCATGATGTACTCCGATAGTGTCAACAGCTCTGCTTCCGGAACCAGGGCCACCCATCCCGAGATGATCGAAATGTGCTCCAAAAACAAGATACTCGTTTTTAAGTTGCTCATCCTCTCCCGGAAGCATCATCACAACGTTTCGCGTTGCTGCAGTTTCCCTGGCAATCTCAGCTTTCCCATCAACGAAAATTTTTGTCGAAAAGGAATCAGGTTTCCGAGTTGTATTCAGCTTTTTCTCAAGAGTTTCAATAGTGGTTTTCGACTTTGACAGGATTATATTGGCAACTTCCCTTTTAATTCTCAATACAGGGATATCAACCGAAAATCCTTCTGTATTGAGAGGTTCGAAGGTGTCCTGGGAATCGAAACCGGGACCTGAAACCAGCAGCACTCCTGCTGCTCCCATATCTTTCGCCTCAATTGCTTTGTCCCTGTCGGCGCTGAATGGTATAAACACACTTTTATTATTATCTGTTTCAGGGTCTCCGCGGAGAATTAAAATCCATTTGCCTTTAACATCTATCCCGCTATAATCATTCCATTTCAGACTGTCAGTATCTATATTGAAACCGTAACCTGCAAATACTACTTCAGATACCAGTCCTGCATTCGAACTGAATGCAAGAGGCATAAAATCTTTATCAGCAGTATATGTAACCTCATTAATCCTCAGGGAGTTTTCCTTTCCTGGAACAACTCTTTTAGTCACTCTGTACCTTTGAAATCCGTCGCCGGATAATGGCTTTAAACCAGCTGACAGTAACCGTTGCTTTATATATTCTGCTGCAAGACTGTCTCCTTCCGATCCGGTAAGTCTGCCTTTCAAAGAATCTGATGAAAGAAATTTAATCTCATCCTGGAGTTCTTTGACTGTAACATTCCTGTTTCCTGTGCAGGAGAGAAGGAAGATAGCAACCAGTAGCGAAATTGCGCCAGAGGTAAGTTTTTGAGAATTAATTTTAGCCATTTACTGTTTTACGGTTATTCAAAAAGTTTAAATGCTTCTTTAATTATTGCAATTGCCTCTCTTAGTTGAGATTCTGTTATTACAAGGGGAGGAGCAAATCTTATTATATGTCCATGAGTTGGTTTTGCAATAAGTCCTAAATCTTTCATAGCCAAACAAACATCCCATGCTTCTTTTCCATTCTTCGGACGAACAATTACAGCATTCAGAAGCCCTTTTCCCCGTACCAATTCAATCATATCAGATTTGATATTACTGAATTCGGCGCGGAAAATTTTGCCAAGACGATCAGCGTTTTCAGCGAGCTTTTCATTTTTGACAACCTCAAGCGCCGCGATAGCAACTTTAGCTGCAAGCGGGTTTCCGCCAAATGTCGAACCATGTTCTCCAGGCAAAATTGTAAGCATTATCTCATCATCTGCAAGTACAGCAGAAACCGGTAGAACGCCTCCCGATAGAGCTTTTCCAAGTATAAGGATATCAGGATGCACACCTTCATGATCGCAAGCGAGTAGTTTTCCTGTGCGGGCAATACCAGTCTGTACTTCATCTGCAATAAAAAGTACATTTTTTGCCTTACAAAGATCATAAGCTTTTTTAAGGTATCCCTCATCTGGAACAAATACACCTGCTTCACCCTGAATAGGTTCAACAAGGAAACCCGCTACATCAGGGTCTTTAAGCGCATTCTCAAGAGCTTTTAAATCATTGTATGGAATGATAAGAAATCCAGGAGTAAATGGTCCGAATCCGGATGTGGAATCAGGATCTGTCGACATTGAAATTATTGAAATTGTACGACCATGGAAATTACCTGCACAACAAATAATCTTGGCATTATTTTCTTTGATTCCTTTTACTTTATAGGCCCATTTGCGGCAAAGTTTCATCGCTGTTTCATCTGCCTCGGCACCGGAATTCATTGGCAATACCTTATCGTACTTAAAATATTTTGTAACATATTCTTCGTATTCGCCTAATGCTGAATTATAAAATGCCCTTGAAGTTAAAGTAAGCCTGGTAGCCTGATCGGTTAAAGCTTTAATAATTTTAGGATGACAATGTCCCTGGTTGACAGCTGAATAAGCGGAAAGGAAATCGAAATATCGCTTCCCATCAACATCCCAGACAAAGGGTCCTTCACCTCTTTCAAGAACTACAGGAAGAGGGTGGTAGTTATGTGCTCCATATTTTTCTTCCCGTTTGATATAATCCTGTGCATTCATGTTGTTGATTATTAAATAGATAATTTATTAAAATATGTGAATACAATTTTACTAAAGCTTTTTAATATATCAAAATATTATCGGGACATTGAAAAGCTGGAGGTCCCTCACCCTTTCTCCCCATCTTCTTCCAAAAGCCCCGGCCTCAGCCTCCTCGTCCTTTCCTCCGACTGCTCATGCCTCCATTTATCAATCTCAGCGTTATTACCCGACAAGAGGATATCTGGCACTTTCCAACCCTTAAAATCTGACGGTCTTGTAAATACAGGAGGAGCCAGAAGATCATCCTGAAAGGAATCTAAAAGAGCTGACTGTTCATCCGAGATTGCACCGGGAATAAGTCTTACGATTGCGTCAGTAATAGCTGCCGCAGGCAACTCTCCTCCGGAAAGGACATAGTCGCCGATAGATATTTCTCTGGTTATCAAATAGTCACGTATTCTCTGATCAACACCTTTATAATGTCCGGCTAGGATCAGAATATTCTTTTTCATGGAAAGTTCATTTGCCATCTTTTGAGTGAATCTCTCACCGTCGGGCGAAGTATAAATTATTTCGTCATAATCCCTTTCGCTCCTAAGCTTTTCAATTGCCTTGTAAACAGGCTCTATCATCATCACCATTCCTGCACCGCCACCAAAAGCATAATCGTCAACACTCTTATATTTATCAGTAGTAAAATCGCGAAGGTTAATAAGATTTATTTCTACCAGACCTTTCTCCTTCGCTCTTTTAACAATAGAAAAGTTAAGTGGACTTTCAAGAAGTTCAGGAAGAACGGTGATTATATCTATTCGCATTTGCTCAGTATTTCTGCAAAAATACAAAGAAATAATACATATTCATTCTTAATTGGATCTTGCAGGTAATGGATATTATCGTTTAGCAGGAATGGTGGTTGTGATGTTGTCGTAAATGGTCGTCGTGATGTTGAAGGGAATGGTGGTCGTGATTTTGTAGGGAATGGTTGCGACCATTCCCTACAAAACAATCATATTTTCATATATTTGCGGCATGAAATGTCGTGAAGGCTGTGCTGCCTGCTGTATAGCATTATCTATATCCTCTCCGATACCCGGGATGCCCGAAGGTAAACCTGCAGGAGTAAGGTGTATTCATCTACTTGATGATTATAAGTGTGACATCTACACTTCTCCCGGTAAACCAAAAGTTTGTGATGATTTTAAAGCTGAGCTTCAGTTTTGCGGATCAGACAGGGAAGAGGCCATGAGAATACTGTCGTCACTGTCCTGAAGCATACACCACTTTCCCCCCCGTTATTGTGTAATCCACCCTGGTTTTCATAATTTCAGTTTCAGGAATGGTCAGCAGGTCTTTGTCTAATATAACAATATCAGCCAGATAGCCGGGCTTTAGAATACCTTTTCTGTCCTCCATGAATTGAGCGTACGCTGACCCGCTAGTATAGAAATTGATTGCTTGTGCCATTGATATCTTCTGCTCGGGGTGCCATCCGTCGCCGGATTCACCCAGTCTGTCTTTTCTGGTTACAGCTGCATATAACCCTTCCATAGGATTAAGCGGTTCTACCTGGTAATCGGTCCCAAAGGCTAACATAGCACCTGCATCAACAAGACTTTTCCATGCGTAAGCGCCTTTAGCCCTTTCGGGACCAATCCGCTTTTCGCAGAATTTTTTATCGGAAATGCAATGAGTAGGTTGCATTGATGGGATTACTCCAAGTTGAGCAAACCGCGGAATATCAGAAAGTAATAAGGTCTGAGCATGCTCATCGCGATGCCGGCTATCTCGTTTGCCATTTATCTTCTGAGCCTTTTCATAGGCATTGAGAACCCAGTTGTTGCCTTTATCACCGATGGCATGAACTCCAATCTGGAACCCAAGTTTATCAGCAGCTAAAACCATCTTTTCAAATTCTTCGTCTGCCATCATTGCCAGCCCTGACGATGCCGGGTTATCTGAAAATGGTTCAAACATCAGTGCAGTCCCGGAACCGATTGTTCCGTCAATAAACCCCTTCAGGTATCCAAACCTGATCCAATTCCCGTTTCTCGGATATTTTTTTGAAAGACCAAGATAACTTCTAAGTATCGCAGAATCGGAAGTTAGTGACGCTCCAATATCAACCCTGCATGTAAGTAACCCTAATTTCTGAAGCTTTTCATATACTTCAAAATCAGCACTTCCCGGAATCTGAACACTTGTTACACCTGATTCGCGGGCTTCTTTCAAAGCGAGCAGATAGCCCTGCCACAGTCTTACTGCTTCCTCTTCAGCAGTTCTCTCAGATTTTACCTCGCCTGTTTTTATTAAGCTCTCAGCATTTTCCTTCAGGATACCGGTAGGTTCTCCTGTAAGTGGATCTTTCTGTATTTCACCCCCAAAAGGATTCGGTGTGTTTCTATTGATTCCGGAAGCTTTTAAGATGTACGAGTTTACCAGCACAGAATGTCCATCTGCCCTGCTTAGCATTACAGGATTATTGGGGGATACGTTGTCTAACAACTCTTTAGTTGGCCATTCTTTTGTAGTAAACATTTCATGTTCCCAATGACCTCCTTTAATCAACTCACCTGGTTTTGATCTTTCAACCTGAGCCCTGACCTTTTCTGTAATTACTGAAGGATCAGTCGTATACCGCAGCTCGATATAATCCGGGTCGAGCGGTCCAAAGTGAACATGAGCATCATTGAATCCGGGTAACACCAATCTGCCCTTAGCGTCAATAACAATTGTCGTTCCCTTTGTGATATATCCGGAAATCTCCCTGGTTGTACCAATTGCGATTATATTCTCTCCGCTAATTGCAATTGCTTCAGTGGCCGGATTCTCCTTATCTATTGTGAGAACCTTCCCGTTAATTATTACCAAGTCAGCTTTATTACCCCGGGTACAGGAAAATGTTGTCAGCATAACTATTAAAGATGAGACTGTTATAATATTCTTCATAATACAAAAAATAAAAAATGAAGATATTAAAATATACCGAAGAACATCTATCGACTATTGAATTTAGTATTACAAATATTAAAGTATAATTTCAGACTGGTGACACTTATCCAGGAGGTCTGATTAAGAACATGATAGTTACTATCCCAATTTTTTGTCCTCAGGACTTTTGCATTTGATATCATTCCTCCGGAAGAATTTCTATCCTATTTGCATACTTTGCATAAGGATCTCTCGTCAATCTGAAGTTAAAAGGCACCATATACCAGCTGGTCGCAGGGGTTTTGTACCAGCCTTTGGGAGATTGCCTTATTGAAGTTACGGGCTTGAATTTTGGTAAAAGTTTAGTTACCCTGATACTTTCCTTGTCGAGATCTTCACGAATGCCCCGCAGGATACTAATATTGGTAGGGCAACCGCCAGTACCAATCATAAACCTGATTATCACCCTCCCTGAAACAGAATCCCTTATTGCTGTTTCAGGATAGACAGTATTTGTCTTTATAAAATTTAATATTGCTACATCGCCTCCCGGAAATAAAGGCATTTCATCCACTCCAATAAAGACCTCCGAATCATGATTATCCAATTGGAAAAATGTAGTGTCTTTTCGAACCACAGGCTTGCAGGAGTCGGGTATTTGCGCATTGCTTTCCGTCGAGGTTGAAGACGATTGTGCAGCAATATTTGTATGCATTGCAGCGAAAACCAGCATTAGTAGAAGTGTAGAGTATCTTTTCATAAAGCCAGTATTAAAGTATCACATAACACACAGAAAGTACAAATATGAGGCAAGGTTTACTGAAATCACTTCGTCTCTAAGGCTATTAGTTTCAACTATCATGCCATTTTACGCATTATCATAAAACAATTGTTAAAATCACTAAAGTACAAGTAATGAGAGTAATGGATTATTGCTATTTATATAATATTAAGGATTAATTAAGATTTTAACACAAAATTCAGTTAAGAGTTAAAGAAAACAGTATTCGTTGTCGAAATAGTTTAACATCTCTTTAATAATTTTATTGAATTATGATGATGTACGGAAGATCAAAAGAGGTAATTTCGCAGAAAACAATCAATTATGAACATAGCATTAATCGGATATGGAAGGATGGGTCACGAAATTGAGGCCATTGCTTTAAAGAGAGGTCACAATATTAAACTTATTATTGATCAGGATAATACCAATGACTTGAACGCATCAAAGCTTAAGGACATTGATGTAGCAATAGAGTTTTCCTTTCCCGAAGCAGCCCTTAGTAACATCACAAAATGTTTGTCCTTTGGAGTTCCTGTAGTTTCTGGTACAACAGGTTGGCTTGAGGATTATAATAAGGTAGTTGAAATCTGTAAGAAGAATAATACCTCTTTTATTCACTCATCTAACTATAGTATAGGAGTCAATCTTCTTTTCAAACTGAATAAGGAACTAGCCAAGCATATGGATTCATATCACGATTACGGTGTTTCAATTGAAGAGATTCACCATACCAAAAAGCTGGATGCGCCCAGTGGTACCGCAATAACGCTTGCAGATGGCATAGTTGATAATCATTCGGCTTATGACAGATGGTGCTTTGAGAGTGACAGGACAAACAATTGTATCCCAGTACGTTCCATTCGGGAAGGAATGGTTCCGGGTACTCATATTGTTACATGGGATTCAGAGATTGATACAATAAGCCTCAGGCATGAGGCGAAAAACAGGAAGGGTCTGGCGCTAGGCGCTGTTATTGCTGCCGAATTTATAAAGTCCAGGAAAGGGATATTCACTATGAATGATGTAATGGGATTCTGATTATTAATTTCTACTTTTAACGGTTCTTAAAAACTATTTGATCATGAATGAATTTTTTACAAAAAAGCGCATACGATTCGCAATTGCAGCAATTATTTATCTGCTTATAGTAATCTGGATTGGAAGTTACTGGTTGCTTATAGGATTAGGGGTAATTTACGATTTGTATATCACGGAAAAAGTTAACTGGACCTTTTGGAAAAAGCGCCATGGGAAGAACAGCGCTTTTATTGAATGGCTTGATGCGCTGATTTTTGCGGTGGTTGCAGTTTCCCTTATTAATATTTTTCTGTTTCAGAATTACAGGATCCCAACACCATCAATGGAAAAATCGTTACTGGTAGGGGATCATCTTTTTGTAAGCAAGCTGGCTTATGGTCCAAGAATGCCGAATACACCCATAGCCTTTCCTTTTACACAGCATACTCTTCCTTTAACAAACAGCAAATCGTGGTCAAATCTTATTCTATGGCCATATAAGCGTTTGGCAGGAATGGGGAAAGTAAAAAATAATGACCCGATTGTTTTTAATTTTCCAGCCGGAGATACGGTGATTGTGGAAGAACAATCGACCAGCTATTATGAAATAGTAAGGCGGAACGCCAGAGATCTGAAGATGAGAGATCTTTATGGAGGTGTAAAAACTAATTCGGACAGTTATTATTACCAAATGGCAAGAAAAGAGGTGTGGGATAAATATACTGTTATTTACAGGCCGGTCGACAGAAGCGATAATTATGTAAAAAGATGTATTGGAATACCCGGAGATAGCAGTAACAATAAATGCAGGAGTATTCTCTATGTTAACGGGAAAGATGGTTCCAGATAATGGCACCCAGCAGACTACATATGTTATTTCCACCAACGGAACGACATATTAATCCAAAAGCGTTTGAACGTCTGAACATTTCAAAATCAGATCAGTCGATGTTATCAGGAACAGCTTACTATCTGCCACTTACAAAAGGAAATGCTGATGCAATTTCCAAATTTCCAAATGTTGCTGAAGTGACTCCGGTTATTGCCAGAACAGGGTGAATATGCTCCTCACATTTTTCCATATAATCCTGTTTATGGCTGGAATGAAGATAATTATGGTCCGATTTGGATACCTGTGAAAGGATCAACTGTTAAACTCGATACGGCGAATCTCTGTCTTTATGAAAGAATAATTGATGTTTATGAGGCAAATGACCTGAGAGTTGAGGGCAGTACTATTTTTATTAACAATTCCCCTGCAACAAGTTATACCTTTAAGATGAATTATTACTGGATGATGGGAGATAACCGACACAATTCGGCCGATTCAAGGTACTGGGGATTTGTTCCTGAAGATCATATTGTAGGAACTCCCAAGTTCATCTGGCTATCCCTCGACAAAGAAGCCAAAGGGCTGAAAAGTATCAGGTGGAGCAGGATGTTTATGAAGGCGAGATAAAATAAAAAAGCTGGCTGATTCAGCCGGCTTTTTTGTATATAGCTCTTAACTATTTTACTTTCTCAACGATAGCTTTAAAAGCTTCCGGGTGGTTCATTGCGAGGTCGGCGAGAGTTTTTCTGTTTAGGGTGATTCCCATTTTAGCAACTTTCCCGATAAACTCTGAATAGCTCATGTCGTACTGACGTACACCTGCATTTATTCTTTGAATCCATAAAGCCCTGAACAGGCCTTTCTTCTTCTTTCTGTCGCGATAAGCATACCCCATTCCTTTGTCGAGGGTATTCTTTGCAACTGTTATTACATTTCTTCTCGATCCGAAGTTTCCTTTTGTTGCCTTAAGAACCTTTTTTCTTCTGGCTCTGGAGGCTACTGCATTTACTGATCTTGGCATAACTCATTTTTTTTGAAGGTCAGCGGTCGTTGTTACGGACACTTTCTTGCTGAACAATCTGTTAGTACTATAAATAATTAAATCAATGCGTTTAACAATTACTTCATTGCAAGCAACAGCTTAACGTTTTTAAGATCTGTCTTGTGAACCTCACCAGCATAAGTAAGATTTCTCTTACGTTTTGTTGATTTCTTTGTCAGAATGTGGCTCTTGAATGCATGTTTACGCTTGATCTTTCCTGTTCCGGTCAGAGAAAATCTCTTCTTTGCACCGGGATTCGTCTTCATTTTTGGCATTTCTCTCTATCAAATATATTAAAAAACTATTTCTTCTTTTTAGGAGAAAACGATACTATCATCCTTTTCCCTTCGAGACGTGGAAGCTGTTCAACTTTTCCGAATTCTTCCAGGTCGTTAGCAAATCTCAGTAAAAGCACTTCCCCTTGTTCTTTAAATAAAATAGATCTGCCTTTAAAGAAAACATATGCTCTCACTTTGGCTCCTTCTTCAAGGAACCGCATTGCATGCTTCAGCTTGAAGTTATAATCGTGATCATCTGTATTAGGGCCAAACCGGATCTCTTTAACAACAACCTTTGATGTCTTGGCCTTAATCTCTCTCTGCTTTTTCTTTTGCTGATAGAGAAATTTTTGATAATCAACAATTCTGCAAACAGGGGGATCAGCATTAGGGGAAATTTCAACAAGATCCAACTCAAGAGTGTCTGCCAATTTGAGTGCATCCTGAATACTCATAACTTCCGCTTCTACTTCTTCACCGACAACTCTGACCACTTTAGCAGTGATCCGGTGATTAATTTTGTGAGCCGGCTGGGTAACCCTTGCCGGGCTTCGCCTTATTGGTAAAGCTATAGCTCTTTCCTCCCTGGTTTTTGTTAATACTAAAAATTACTATCGTGCATTAAAATGCAATTTCCTTTTTAATCTCAGAGTTGATAAAACTCACAAATTCTTCAATTTTCATGCTACCTTTATCACCTTCTCCCTGCTTCCTGACCGCGATTGTTTCATTCTCAACCTCTTTTTCACCGACGATAATCAGGTACGGAATCCTCTTTAATTCATTATCCCTTATCTTCTTACCTATTTTTTCGTCTCTGTCGTCAAGAAGTGTGCAAATATCGGAATTATTTAGAATTTCCAAAACTTTTCCGGCATATTCGTTGAATTTTTCACTTATTGGTAAAACAACAGCTTTCTCCGGTGCCAGCCAAAGCGGGAATTTTCCTGCGGTATTTTCAATTAGAACAGCAATAAACCGCTCCATCGATCCAAAGATTGTCCGGTGAATCATTACCGGCCTGTGCTTCTGGTTATCGCTTCCGTTATAGGTAAGATCGAAACGCTCAGGCATATTATAATCGACCTGGATTGTTCCAAGCTGCCACTTTCTTCCAATGGCATCTTTTACCATGAAATCGAGCTTTGGACCATAGAATGCTGCTTCTCCTGTAACAACTGTGGTAACAAGATTTTTCTCTTTGGCAGCTTCAATTATATCGTGCTCGGCTCTTTCCCAGTTTTCATCTGTGCCGATATATTTCTGCTTGTTATCCGGGTCACGTAAAGAAACCTGGGCAGTAAAATCATTAAAATTGAGGATCCTGAATACATACAGGATAAGATCTATAATGCTTTTAAATTCTTCTCTCAACTGGTCGTGACGGCAAAAATGATGTGCATCATCCTGAGTAAAGCTCCTTACCCTTGTGAGTCCATGTAACTCGCCACTCTGTTCGTACCTGTACACTGTTCCGAATTCTGCCATCCTTATTGGCATTTCTTTATATGAGTGAGGAGTAGCGTTGTAAATTTCGCAATGGTGAGGACAGTTCATCGGTTTGAGCATAAACTGCTCACCCTCCTGAGGTGTTGATATTGGCTGAAATGAGTCTGCTCCGTATTTCTCGAAATGGCCTGATGTCTTATAGAGATTTACATTTCCAATGTGAGGTGTTGTTACAAGTTTATAGCCACGTTTCCTGAGAACACCGGTAAGGAAAGTGATCAGATTCTGTCTGATGTCAGATCCTTTTGGAAGCCACAAAGGAAGACCCATTCCAACTTTTGGTGAGAATGTAAAAAGTTCAAGTTCTTTCCCTATCCTGCGATGATCTCTTCTTTTGGCCTCTTCAAGGAATACCAGATATTCGTCGAGGAGTTTCTGCTTTGGAAATGTTATGCCATATATTCGGGTGAGCATTTTGCGTTTTTCATTACCGCGCCAGTATGCGCCGGCAACACTCAGAAGTTTAATAGCTTTTAATGGCTCGGTTGAAGGAAGGTGCGGGCCCCTGCAAAGATCCGTAAAGTTGCCTTGTGTGTAAAGAGTAATTGTACCGTCCTGTAGTTCACTTATTAACTCAGTCTTGTATTCATCACCTTTCTTTGTGAAAATATGGAGTGCCTCCTTTTTTGAGACATCTCTTCTGCTGAAAGTAAGATTTTTGGCTGCAAGCTCTTTCATCCTGTCCTCGATAGCCTTAAGATCAGATTCCGTAATTATCTTGTCATCGCCCGGATCAACATCGTAGTAAAATCCGTTTTCAATAGCAGGACCAATACCAAACTTCATTCCCGGATACAGGGATTCCAATGCTTCGGCCATCAGGTGGGCCGAGGAGTGCCAGAAAGCATGCTTACCAGCATCGTCTTCCCATTTATTGAGTTTCAGAGTGGCATCTGTCTCAATCGGTCGGGTAAGATCCATTATTTCACCGTTTACGGTTGCTGCATACACCTCTTTTGCTAATCGCGGACTAATCTGTTCCGCAATTTCCAGACTGTTAATCCCTTTATTATAGTCTCTTACAGACCCATCAGGAAAAGTTATTTTTATCATTTTTGCCACTTTATTTTAATGGAGTGCAAAGATAATTATTATTTTATAAATTATTAGCGTAAATCTGACAGGAGATGGATGACCGAAGATGGAAGACCGAAGATGGTCCCAACCTACTATTTACTTCCTACTTCCTACTTCCTACTTCCTACTTCCTACTTCCTACTACTTACTTTTAACTTCCGCACCCCTCTATTAATATCTGCACCAATTTTTGAGGGGCAAAATAG
Source organism: uncultured Bacteroidales bacterium (assembly GCA_963809855.1). GTDB lineage: Bacteria > Bacteroidota > Bacteroidia > Bacteroidales > VadinHA17 > LD21. The sequence goes on from CAWELF010000001.1 coordinate 1,022,499, forward strand.
AATTAAAAAATTATGGCACGCATTTTGAAACTAAGAACTGAACCTTAAAACATATTTAAATGAAAAGAATTATCTACCTGTCTCTGCTGCTTTCTACTATTTTGCTTTCCTGTGAAAAAATTCCTGTAGCTCAATTCCATACTAACACAGTTAATCCGGAAGTTGGACAAACCGTTGAGTTTACCAGCGATTCGAAACATGCGACGCGTTTTGAATGGGATTTTGGTGATGGATATTCCTCAAATGATGTAAATCCGGTTCATGTCTATACAGGAACAGGTCCGGTTAATGTTACTTTAAAAGCATATTCAAAAAGTGACTTGTCGGATGAATCTTCTCTCGATATGGAAGTAATGATACCCACACTGCTCGAAGTATCGGTTCGTGAATATTATCAGGAGACTGTCGTTCCAAATGCTGATGTATGGCTTTACACTTCAATAATCGACTGGGATAAGCATAATAATAGTTTTATTTCTGTTGGCAAAACTGATGCCAGTGGAACTGTTGTTTTTTCGGGACTTGACCCTTTTGTTTATTATGTTGATGTATTTGAAAAAAATTACGATAATCAATTACTAAGAAATGAAGATATCGGATTTGTACGCACTTCTGAAATTGTTCCTAATCAGATAAACAGGTTTATAGCCTGGGTAGATTATTATGCTACAAAAGGTACTGGCGACAGAACCACTCCGAGGTCGTTGATTATCAAAAAGTTCGAAAGAAATGTTTCGCAAAAAGGGACTTCTTTAACAAATACAGGAACTGAAGGGTGGCAGGAGCTGTATAATAGGAGGGTAGTGAAAAAATAAGTTCAGGAAACAGGTTGCTTAATCTGGAACCTCATGAATATTTATTGAGTCCCTTTGGAACGATCTCGTTGGTACGTACTCGTTAAACTAAGAAGTCTGAAGAAGGTTTTACTGGGAGGGTAAAGAAAGACTAGCGGATTGAAATATCGAAGAGTAGTTTATTCATAACATTTCCCCTCCTTTTGAAGGAGGGGTGGCCGCACAACAATGATAATCAAAGTATTGCAAATGTTTGTTGCGGCCGGGGTGGTTGATTGGTTTCTCAGATTGATTCTCTTTTTTCATTGATAACTTTAATTATCTCACTTATTAAGTATTCAGGTTCCTGGAATACAAATCTGTTTTCAAACCTCAATACATTGAATCCTAAGCTCTCCAGGAATTTATCCCTGTTTTCATCTTCCTGTATTTTATGGTATTCACCGTGGGGAGCCCCATCAAGCTCAATAACTAATTTTGCTGAAGGACAACAGAAGTCAACAATGTAATTACCAATACTGTATTGTCTTCTGAATTTTCTTCCTTCAAGCTTTCTCGATTTTAACATCTCCCATAATGCTGCCTCAGCCGAAGTGGACTTGTCCCTGAGTGATGATCTGAAAGATTTAAGGCTTTTTCTGTTAAATATGATTTTGCTTTTCATTTATATAAAGATACGAAGAAAGGAATAAATCAACCACCCCGGCCGGGAATAAACATTGTAAAGATCAGATAGTCAGCTGTCCCGGCCACCCCTCCTTCAAAAGGAGGGGAAACTTATACTTATCTCTGTATTTCAATACTTTCCTTATGCTGACAACAATGCCTTTTAGGTTTCAATTATTGGTGGAAAAACAAAGTAACCCAGTTCTATAGTAAACAATAAAATCCAAGTTTGCTCAAGATCTGGAATTTTACCAGGATGCCAGAATCGAATTTTTAATATAAAATATCAATAACTGATTTACTTAAACAATTCTTCAATCTCTCCCGGCACATCCACCTTTTTCCCATTTTCATCGAAAATAATGTGCCATGGGACATAATAGCCTGTTCCTCCATCATAATTCTGGAGCTTTACAATGTCTGCCGACAGATTCTTGCTAACCCTTACATGAAAGCCTTCGAGGTTGTAATAGGTGATAAGATCTTTCCAGTTTTTATCATATTTATCTTCATCCATTGAGATGTAGAGTGATTCTATACCCTTCGATTTGAGTAATTCTCTGAGCTTTTCATTTTTGGCAAATTCCACCCTGCACGATCCGCACCATGAAGCCCATACATCAATATAGACTTTTTTCCCGCTAAACTGTTTCAGACACTCATTCAGAGTATTAATGCTTTGATAGTTCTCTATAAATTTGATTTTTTCGTTCGTTACACTTTTTGCCGTTTTTTCCTGGAATTTAATATTTTCATTAACCCAGGGTGTAAGGTACCTGGTATATTTACTGTTTGGATATTCAGAAACAAACTGGTTATATAGGGTAATTATCTCATGATCCTGCACTTCTCTGAATAGAAAGCATTCTGAAAAAATGTAGTTTGAAAAGTAGCTTTCAAGTAATGTGGCTGGTAAATATTTTTTTGCACCGTTATTTATATAAAATGTTTTAAGGAGATTTTGATCAGCAAGGTTCTTCCTGGCTTCAATAGTTAATTCATTATTTGTAAAAACCTTATAACTGATAAAACTTTTAAAATATTCGAACCACCATGGTGAACGGGTTATCTCCTCCGGTGTGAAAGTAACTGACTTATATGTATCTTCCCAGAATGATTTCATATCTTCTTTAAATTTGTATATTTCTGCTACTTCCTTTGGAATCTTATTTCCGGAATTCTGTGTTGCAGAATACTTTGTCTGATATATAGTAGCTTCCAGGAGTGCATAGTAACACTGTCTGTCAATCTGAATGAGTTTGAGAAATTCATTCGATATTTCGCCTTTTTCAAACATTCCCTTAAAAATGGCAATATCCTTATCTCTCTTATCTGATAATTTTTGATGAATTGAGGAAGCAACAGAGTCTTTTATAAAGGTCCTAAGATCTTGTGATGATGCAACAAATAAAACATTTGTTCCAAGTTTATTATACTCATTCTGGGCATTCTCTTTCTCACCCTGGACGATGAATGATTTTTCGTCACTGGCCGAACCGAAACTTACTGTATAACTTTTACCTGGTTCTGCTATTAAAATTTCCTGTGATCTGTAAATCGGATTAGCCTTATAGAGCGGTCTTAAAGAAATAAATCCTAATTTTTCAAATGGGACAGAAATCTGGAATTTACCTGATGCATCTGGTTTTACAGAGTCCGTCATGAGTCCGTTCATTACATCGTTTATCGGGACTGCATATTCAATACTGATAATATCTGAATCTGAGATTTTTCCGTTGATTACAACTTCATTTTTTTTGCACGCTGTTCCAAATAGGAGCAGAGCAATGATAGATAGAACGATCCTGTTTCTCATAACTTAATAATAATTTATTTTATTGAATTTTTTATTTCCGAATTATTAACTGAAGATTTTATTTGTATTTGTCCATGTCCAGGGGCACCATTTTCCACTTCTATTCCGTTTGCAATGATATTAAAGGTACTAATCCTGTCTGTGGTAAAAAAATCAACTTTTGCCTGACCATTTTCATCTGTAAGAATAGTTGGTTTCCAAGACAGGGTAGTTCTTCCATCGTATGCAGGGTTTTTTCCGGCCGGGGAATTGTAACGGGGAGAATAAAACTGTCGGGGAGTGTCGAGCCCTTCCAGAATGAAAGTTTTTATTCCCTGGGGATCTCCACGGTATCCTTTCTTATATGTCTCTATTACAACCAGCGATTGCTTGATATCGATATACAATTCTTTATCGGCATAATAATAAACCAAGTCACTGTTAGGTGGCAGCACCATAAGTTTTTTAATCTCATTTACATTCAGTAAAGATATCATGGAAAGTTTTGCTCTGAGCTCTCCTGGACTATGAGGTATCCCATTGAACCACGTTCCCCCATCTACCACATAAATTGGAAAATAATCAAAACCTCCACCTGTATTGATAGATGGCAAAAATATTGTTTTCAGTTGACCTTCCTGTACCCTTAATGGAACTTCCCTTGCCCCAAATTCCCGTTTAAGAAGGTCATAAAGTGACTCGAATTTATTACCATTGGGATCTAAAGAATCAAGATCTGCAATTTTAAGCGCATCTTTCTCGAAGTTTAAATACCAGTTTTTAGCTTTTGCAGTTACAACAACCTCAGATAAAGTTTGTGTCATATAACCTGCCGTGGGATCTTTCGACATTTCAGTTTTAATAACTGTCTGCATACGGCGAATATTCTCAACAACTGGTGTAACCCTGCTGATATCTGAAATTATCGGAACTGCAAACTTTGGAGGATCAACTGCCTCATCGAGGTATATTTCTCCGTTGAGTTTCCTGCCCCTGATAGTTTTTGCCTGAAGTATTGACTGTAGTTTACCATAGAGCAAGGGAATCTGAAAGCTGAATCTGCCAATACTGTCAGGGTATATCTGGTTAATTAATAGATTTCCAGTCTGGCATAAATAAGTCATGTTAACATTCCTGTAATCAAATTTAGCTGCCCTCGATTTACTGCCATTAACTATTAGATTTCCTGATAAAGAAAGACCACTTTCCGGTTGATATTTCTGCTCGTCAATGTTCGTATATGCAGGCAGGAATCTCCTGTAGCCTTGGGTCAGCAATAGTAAATCCAGGGATTCATGATCAGTACACTTGCCATCCCTGAAATAATATTCTGCATCCTCAATATTACCTTTTAGCTCTGATTGAAGTAATTTGTTAGTGACTATTCCTGTTATAGCTGGATCTTTTGTTGTTAGCTCATTGTCGATCACTGAAAGCGACAGGTTGGCCTGAACAGGCGCTCCGTCAACTCCTGTGGTTTTAATTAAAAGCGTGACTTTTGATCGTGTTGCGTACGACGAAGAATCTGGTTCAATCTCAATCTTAAACCGTTCATTCCAATCAACATAAATAATGCGTTCACATTCCGGTTTAAAATCAGCAGATAAAATTGTGATCCTGCAGATACCTTCAGGTAAAAGTTCTGTAGGAATCTTTAGTTTGCAGGAGTCTTTCACTATCTCCACCATCATAGAGAACCATATCTTCCCATTAGCGCTTCCTGTAACATACTTCTTTGTTTTAATTTCTGATGGGGTACACCTTATTGTAAGGTAGCGATTCACTGAATTTTCAGCTGAAGTGACCATTATTGTGGATCTTTTATCTGAAGCGACGGGGAGTGGTATTTCATAATTCTGGTTGTGATACAACAGCCTGGCGAAATACTCTTTACCAGGTTCTGGCTTCAGCATAAATGATCCCATCCCTTTATGTGAACTCTTAAATTCACATATTACATTACCATCCTTTGTCTCTACAGCACCTTTTAAGTCGCGGCTTAACCCGTCATTTCCTATTACCTTGAAGGCTATCCTGTTTTGTAGTCCCATTACCATTGTTCCTCCCTCAGGAAAAAACTGGACATCAATAGCATCTTTCAACTGTATTTCAAATTGTTTTTTAAATATTAATCTGCTATCATCAATTGACAGCTCAAGAACAGCCCTGGTTTCTTTAGTGTCAACATGAGATAGTGTACTTTCAAAGGACTTTTGTATGGCATTTACTGCAAGTACCTGCCCGGAATCAAGCATCTGATTTCCTGCCTTAAGAAAATATCTGATTTTATGAGTGTATGTATTTTTCAGATTACCAGTGGGATCCACTTCAAAGAAACGAATCTTTGTATTTAAGGAATCTCCTTCTGAATGTTTTACTATTACCGGATTACATTCCAGCAGAAAATTCTGACTGAACGGGTTAACGGTTATGTTCTGATAAAATGGTTCCCCTGTATTTCCGTTTTGAATCCATCTCGTATAAGCACGAAGAAAATATCTTCCAGCAGATATTGTTGTATCGAGAGTGAAATCTCCCTCAGATGTTCCGTTCTGAACAAGAATTTTTTTTGAAAGTTTAATTTTGCCCCTGGAATCGAGCAGGTCAACATAAAGAATTCTGCTTATTGTATCCGGAACCTGTTCAAATCCATACCATGAATAACCTTTAAACCAGATGGTGTCACTCTGTACGTAAGTCGTTCTGTCGAGGTGCAGAAATATTTTTTCTTTTGGAAGTGACTGGTTTTTAAATACATACTCGTCTATAGTTCCTGGTATTGCTGTGTTCTGAGTTGCTTTACTGACCGGATCGGTGTTATGTTTTACAGAATCGATAACTGACTTTTCAGCCTGGATGGGTAAGTTCTGACCATTCAGGCAGAAAGGAATTCTCAGAAAGGTTAGTAACATTATGATTAAGAAATGACGGAAGATCATATAAGCATCTGTTTGAGATTCATTTATCATCATATTACGTTTTAAATATATAAATCCAATATGGTAAACACATAATTATTCTAAATATTTTCAACTTATTTGTTGCATTAATCAGCACTTTCAATTTGATATGGATTTAATACCATTTGATTAAAAAAAAAGTTACGTTTGTAATAATGAATTTAAATTCTCAACCATTCAATAATTAAAGATGTCAAAGAACCGGCTGTTCATCACGAAACCACTTCCCCAGCTTTTTAGCGAATCTAAGGAATCTGGTGGATTAAAAAGAACTCTTACTCCCTTAAACCTTACAACATTAGGTATTGGCGCTATTATCGGCGCAGGAATATTTGTGCTTACCGGTCAGGCAGCGGCACAATATGCTGGTCCCGGGATAGTGCTTTCCTTCATCATTTCGGGTCTTGCGTGTGGTTTTGCAGGTTTATGTTATGCTGAATTTGCATCGATGATACCAATTGCGGGTAGCGCCTATACCTACTCATACGCAACTCTTGGTGAGTTTCTGGCCTGGATAATAGGTTGGGATCTTATTCTTGAGTACCTGTTTGCCGCATCAACTGTAGCAGTGGGATGGTCGGGTTACGTGGTAAGCTTTCTGAAAGATTTACATATATTTATTCCTCCCCAGTTTACCGGTGCTGTAGGTACTGTTCTGGTGGACGTCCCGAATATGGGGTGGAAACCACTTACGGAAGCTTTTGCCCAGACTCTTGCTACCTCTGGTATACAGGTTGGGTCTCTTACACATGTCACATGTATCCTCAATCTGCCTGCAATGTTCATTGTTGCGCTGTTAACCACCCTGCTGGTAATAGGTATCAGGGAGTCTGCCAATTTCAATAATATTATGGTTATCACCAAAGTGTCGGTTATAATATTGTTTATTGCCATCGGATTTGTATTTGTTAAGTCGGCAAACTGGCATCCTTTTATACCATCAAATAAGGTAGAGGTTGCGCCCTTATCTCAATATGGTGGATTCTGGGGTTGGCTAAAAGCCTACAGCCAGGAATTTGGTAAATTTGGCATAAGCGGGGTGTTAAGAGGAGCAGGTGTGATCTTCTTTGCGTATATTGGTTTTGATGCAGTCTCTACTGCTGCCCAGGAAGCTAAAAATCCCCAGCGGGATATGCCAATTGGGATACTGGGTTCATTGGGAATTTCTACAGTATTATATATCCTGGTTGCCATTGTGCTTACAGGGATTGTAAGTTATACGACTTTAAATGTTGCTGATCCGGTTGCAGTTGGCGTAGATGCGATGGGAAAGGGGATGTTCTGGCTTAGGCCCATTGTTAAGGTTGCCGCCATCGCCGGACTGAGCTCCGTTATACTTGTTATGCTCCTTGGGCAGCCCAGGATCTTCTATTCAATGTCGAAAGATGGATTGTTACCACCTGTGTTTTCAAAGGTTCATCCAAAATTTAAGACACCTTATGTAAGTACAATTATTACAGGTACAGTGGCTATGATCATTGCCGGTGTTCTTCCGATAAACATTCTGGGAGAGCTTGTGTCGATAGGAACTCTTCTTGCATTTATTATAGTATGCATTAGTGTTATGGTACTAAGAAAATCAAAGCCGGATATTCAACGGCCATTCAAGACACCATGGGTTCCATTGGTTCCTATCCTTGGTGCATCGATATGTTTTCTTCAGATGATCGCATTACCATTTGATACATGGTTGCGTCTCATAATCTGGATGGTAATCGGATTTGCTATCTATTTCTTCTACGGTATAAAGCATAGTAAGCTACAACAGAATAGCCAGAAAGATAAGGAAGGCTAAAGGACCCACGGCGTACGACGCACGGAAGAAGAAAAAGCCGTTTGTCGTTAGCCGTTTGTCGTTAGTCGTTTACAGATCATCCGAAAACACCGATTTTGGCAGATCTCTGAGGTTATATCTTGAGGCCATCGCTTCTCCATATGCTCCTGCCGACCTAATTGAAATTATATCGCCACGCTTTGTTTCAGGTAGTTCAATAAATTTTGCAAATGTATCAGATGATTCGCAGATTGGGCCAACTACATCATATCGTAAAATATTTCCTTTCGATGTGAGGTTCTCAATTTTATGGTGCGCCTGGTAGAGAGCAGGTCTTATCAGATCGGTCATTCCGGCATCAATAATTGAAAACAGAGTATTACTGCCATTCTTTACAAACAGAACTCTTGAAATGAGGCTTCCACATTGACCAATAATCGACCTGCCCGGCTCCATATGCAGAGTTTGTCCTGGTAAAATATCTATAAATTCATGAAGAAGTGAAAAGTATTCCTGGAACAAGGGGTTTTTATCAGGGTTTTCATAATCTATCCCAAGCCCGCCACCTACATTTATGATTTCCAGCTTAATATCGCGTGTTGTAAACCACTGTTGTAACTCATTAATACGCGAACAAAGGCTTTTGAATACAGGCATCCGGGTAATTTGCGAGCCAATATGAAAGTGCATTCCCAACAGTCTTATGTTTTTCAATGTTGTTAATCTTTTAACAACCTCTTCGATCTCCCATGTATTTATTCCAAACTTACTTTCTTCAATTCCGGTTGTAATATATTTATGGGTATGTGCATCAATATATGGATTAATCCTCAGGGCAATACGTGCCACTTTATTTTGTTTGGCAGCCAGTTGATCAATGACTTCAATTTCAGGTATCGATTCGCAATTGAAGCAAAAGATATCTGCCTTTATTGCTGCAGTGATGTCTTTATCTGTTTTTCCGACCCCGGCAAATACAATTGTGGAAGGATTAAAACCTGCATCTATAGCTGCAGCAATCTCATTCCCGCTTACACAATCAGCTCCAAATCCGTAAGACGATATTAATTTAAGAATTCTGGGATTATGATTAGCCTTGACAGCGTAGTGTACTTTATAACCTGAGTGTTCTGATTCTTTTTTTACAGTGTCAAGGGTGGATCTCAATAAATCGAGATCGTAGTAATAGAACGGCGTTGGCAGATCTTTAAACTTTTCAAGAGTTTTATTATCAATCATTTTATTAATTAAAAAGGTGTTTACTTAATAGTCTTAGTGCTTCAATTTTGTTTGATGTATCTATCAGAAGGGAAAGGCTGTTCTGACTCCCTCCATATGAAATCATTTTAAGTGGAATAGTATCGAGTGCTTCAAATATTTCGGGAGCTGACCCGGTACGTTCCGTACGGAAGTCTCCAACGACACACACAATTGTCTGATTTTCTTCGATCTCAACTGAACCAAGTTCCCGCAAATCTCTAGCGATCTGATTAATAAACTCAGAATTGTCGATTGTAATTGATACGGCCACCTCAGAAGTAGTTATCATATCTATTGGTGTTCTGTAGGCTTCAAATATCTCAAATACCTTCCTCAAAAATCCATAAGCCATTAACATCCTGTCGGATCTGATCCTTAATACGGAAATTCCGTCTTTTGCTGCAACAGCTTTGTAATCGAGAAGGGTAGAGGCAGAGGTAATAAGGGTACCCGGATCTTCAGGTTCCATTGTGTTCTTTAATCTTACAGGTATATTCTTCTCACGGGCAGGGTTTACACTTGACGGATGCAAAATTTTTGCACCGAAATAGGCCAGCTCTGCAGCTTCATCAAATGATAGCTCACGAATTACTTTAGTATCTTTAACGTAACGAGGGTCATTATTATGGAAGCCATTAATATCAGTCCATATTTGTATTTCTGTCGCATTTACAGCGGCTCCTATCAGTGATGCTGAAAAATCGCTGCCACCTCTTTTAAGGTTGTCCACCTCTCCATGAGAATTCCGGCAAATAAATCCCTGGGTAATTATAATGTTTTCAGAATCATGATCTTTAAGGACTCTTTCAATATTTTCAGTTATATAAAACAGATCTGGTTCACCATCCTTGTCGATGCGCATAAAGCATAATGCCGGCAGAAGAATTGATTTTATATTCATTTCCTGCAGCAGCTGGTGGAATAAAGCTGTTGATATCAACTCTCCCTGCGATAGAATGGCTTTCTCCTGTAGCTTTGTAAAAGGTATAAGGGTAAAGCTCTGTATATACTTAAAGTGCGAATCAATTAATTCGTGTCCCGACTTTTTGAATGATTCTGTTGCATATAGCTGGTCTACAACCTTATGGTAATTTAATCTTAGCTCTTCATTTTTATCGGAGGCCTCGTTCACACTACCTTTACGTAACAGATCATTAATTTCAACCAGGCTGTTTGTAGTTCCGGCCATAGCCGAGAGAACAACTATCTTTCTCTCATCATCATTTATTAATGGTATTAGTGCTCTCATCCTGTCGGGGTTACCAACAGATGTTCCTCCGAATTTCATTATTTTCATACCTGTAACATTATTTAAAAAAAAACCTGCATCTTTTGCAGGTCCGGTTTATCTCTCAAAGTTATTAATAAAATATAAAGATAAACCAGGCCTTATAAACAAATGCTTAATACACTTAAGAAATTTTTTGATCTGCCTGTTCATCTAATTATAATCAGGTAGCAAAAATATACTTTTAATTAATACATCATAAATTATTGGAAAATTTTTTATCATTGATTAAATCCGGGTAATTAGTACCGGGTACCGGGTATTGGGTACTGGGTACCTCATTTTTTTTATCCTTTTTCAAATCTTTTTTCTTTAAATTCAATTTTATTTTTACTTTTGCAGCCGTTGTCAGCAATAGCCGTCAACGAGTTCTTTTTAGATATTTTTAAAACATAAGGTCTACATGCCATTGCGCCATTGTGCCATTGGCCCTTTGAGCCTTATTTACGCCCAGATGGCGAAATTGGTAGACGCGCTAGTTTCAGGGACTAGTGTCAGTAATGATGTGCAGGTTCGAGTCCTGTTCTGGGCACAACTCCCATCTCGCCCAGATGGTGAAATTGGTAGACACGCCAGCTTGAGGGGCTGGTGCTCGCAAGGGTGTGCAAGTTCGAGTCTTGTTCTGGGCACTTTAAAAGCCAGATTGTTATTTACAGTCTGGTTTTTTGTTTTAATATATATCCACAAACATTTTCTGTAGCTAAACAAGATTTTGGAATATTTCATTGTAATTTTCTGATTGTTTGTGTAAAATACAGTGTATTAGATATATACATAGATGAAAAAATTTCGAATAAATATTTTGCATATTCAAAAAAACAACTATCTTTATCGTTGAAGATCGATATGTGATTCTGCAAAGTTTTCGGATTATACCGTAAAAAGTATTCCAAGCTAGAATAAGTTGGCAAATTTCATTTACATTTTGTACGTCAATGAAGAAGTCATTTATTTGTTTATTCATAATTGTTTTCACCTGTTTATTTTGCACAAGGAGCAGAACTGGAATTATAACCCTTTCTCTCCACCGTACAGATTACTCCGAAAGTATCGATGCAACAGGAACGATTCAGGCTGTTAACAGCACAACAATTCTTGCCCCTGTTCTTACAGTAACCAACCTGATAAATGTTACCCATCTCGCAGAAGATGGCGCATTTGTGAAGAAGGGAGACACAATCTGCGTTTTTGATATTAACCCCGAAATTTTTAGATACTTCGAAACATTTGGAGTCGATCTACGGAACATGGAGGCAGAGCTGAAAAAGCTTGAAGCTGATATTTCAATGCGTCAATCGCAACTTAACGCCCAGGTAGAAACCAATAAGGCACAGATTGCGATCACAATGCTCGATTCGATTCAGATGAAATTTGCCCCTCCGGTAAAAAAACAATTGCTTGAACTGGAAATGCAAAAGGCAAATATCGAAAAGAACAAACTCCAAAAGAAGTTTGCAGCACAGAAACGAATCGATAACTCAGAACTCGCAAAGCTCAGATCGAGAATATTGATGCAGAAAAGCCGGTTGGAAAGCATTCAGGCCGAGCTGATTTCGCTCAAACTTGTTTCTCCTGTAGACGGAATGGTAATGCATATTGAGAATTACCGGGTAGATGGAAATTACATTGCAATGGGCAAAATTGAAGAAGGGTGTTCCACGCTCAGCAAAATGGCAGTCCTTCAGATACCCGATTTTAGTACCATGCAAGTCTCTCTTGAAGTTCAGGAGGCTGACTATAAGAGAATTAAAAATGGTCAGAAGGTACTTATCAAGGTCGAATCAGTTACCAATCTTAATACAACAGGGAAAATTCAACGAAAAACACTCCAGAGAAAAAGCGCACAGGCAAGTTCTTCTCTTAAAACATATGAAATTGTCGTTAGTATAGATAGCTGTCATCTTAGAATGAAGCCAGGTTTAAGTGCATCATGCAGGATTATTGTCGATGAGGTGAAAGACACAATTGTTGTGCCTTCCATGGCAATTTTCAACAGTGATAGTTCAAAAATAGTATATGTTGAAACAGAAGAAAAATTCAGACCAGTTATTGTTGAGGCAGGTTTATCAAATAATTCAAACAGTATTATTTCCCGCGGGTTAACAGGGAACGAGGTAATCGCCCTTTCAGAACCTCCACATAACCTCATAGTAAAGTCAGCAACTAATTCTGAAGTTAATACCCTTAAAAGAAGTGATTCGCTAATTAAAAAATAGACTAAAGAATTATAATAAACAAATTGGTTGATCGTAAGATGTTAATTATTAATGATATGCGTAAAATATTAATTCTTATCCTAATTTCAGGATTAATAGCCTGCAAAGGAAAAGTAGTTCAGGAAATACAAACAACCCTGGTAAAAAAAGGAACTTTTTCTGAAGAGATAACAGAACAGGGAACTGTGCGGGCAGTAAACTCTATTACAATAATTGCACCAAATATTAATTACCGTTATGGCACTCCTAAAATAACGAGTCTGGTAAATGACGGGAAAGCGGTAGAGAAGGGCGACACAGTAATAATATTCGATCCTTCAGATATTAAGAAAGCAATAATAACCTCTCAGCAACAACTGGAAATTGCCAATTCGGAACTGGAAAAGCTGAAAGCGACACAACAGTCTGAAATTGAAGATCTGGAATCTGATCTTGAAATTTCACGAATATCTCAGGAGATCTCAAAAATAAACTTCGACCAGGCTCTCTACGAATCGGACGTAACTAAGAAAGAGATAAATCTTAAGCTTGAAACGGCAAATATAGCGCTTGCCCGTGCAAAAGAACAGATTGAAAACAAGAAGAAGATTCAACAGGAAGATCTTGTTCAGAAAACATTAAGTATTAAACAATTAGTTACTGCACTGGATGATGCAAACAGCACTGTAAAAAGTCTGTTTATGATAAGTCCCAGTCCCGGTATTGCCATCCTGAAAGATAATGTATACTCAAGTCAAAAATGGCAGGTTGGAGATCAGCCTTATTCAGGGTCAATTTTGATTGAGCTGCCAGATTTGAATGAAATGATGGCTGAGACAAAAATCAATGAGGTCGATATATCAAAAATCAAAACGGGTCTGAACGTGGAAATTAAAGCTGATGCTTATTCCGATACAACATATTCAGGTACAGTAATTTCAGTTGCATATCTGGCTCAGAATAAAGATTCGAAATCAAAGATAAAAGTATTTCCCGTTCAGATTAAGATAGTTGGCGAATCAGGAAATCTGTTACCAGGCCTCACTGTAAGTTGTAAGATAATCGTTAATAAAATTCAGGATGTATTATATGTCCCACTCGAGACAATCTTTAAAGATCAGGTAAGCGAATATGTATACGTTAAGAGCGGTTCCGGTTTCAAAAGGAAAGATATTAAAACAGGAGCGGTTAATACCGATTTTGCTGTTATCACAGAAGGATTGAAGGAAAATGAGGAGTTGTCTTTAACAGATCCGTTCATAAATGGAGGTGAGGACAAAACAAAAACAGATAAGAAATTAAGTGGTCTTTAAAACTCACGATATGAACTACAAAAAGTGAGATGTTAAAGTCTTTAAACCCTAAACACGAAATACAATTCAAAAATGTTAAATAACATAATTTTTAAGAAAATGTATTCCAGATGTTGTACCAAATTCTCCGGATCAGCAAACGGTGCAATGTCCTGTCTGATTATATGTCTCTTACTTAACAGTTGTAAAAGAACATCTGGTGATTACACAATAATGTCGGGGCCATTCAGGCAGACTGTTATTGAGGCAGGGGAACTGGACGCCATAAATGCATCTGTAATATCTATGCCAAGGATAGCGTATCAGTATGGTTCGCAGTTTAAAATTATTGGATTGGCTGATCATGGAAAAATTGTACACAAGGGAGATTCTGTTATTAAGCTCGACCCATCATCTTTGTACAAATATATTCTCGACAGGGAAGATGTCCTTGAAAATGAAATTGCATCAGCAAACAAACAAAAAGTTCAAAGCGAAAACAATATACAGGAACTTACCGCTCAGCTAAAAAGCGAACAGGCTGCGTACGATCTGAAAAAACTTGAACTTGAGAGAATAAAGTTTGATACTGAGGTGAAGAGAAAAATCAAGGAGCTTGAGTTTCAGCAGGCAACAATATCACTTAATAAAATTATACGGAACCTTGCTTTAAAGCCAAAACTTGACAATCTGGACCGTGATATTCAAAACATAAAAGTATTTCAGCGCTGGTCGGAAGTAATAAGTGCGAAGGAGACCGTAGCCCAGTTTCTTATACGTTCTCCGTTAGATGGGACATTCCAGGTGGCTACGAATAGAAACTACTCAAACCCGCAAAACTGGAAAATAGGAGACTCCCCGTATACAGGATATGTTATTGCCAGTATTCCTGATATTTCAAAGATGAAAGCAAGAACATATATTAATGAAGCTGAATTTCGTAAGGTAAAACCCGGAATGAAAGTAATTGTAAGGTTGGATGCCCTTACTTCTGTGCCTTTCAATGGTATTGTAAATGATATTAGTAAAATATGCTTTGCCAAGGGGCAGGAGAAAGTCTTTGATGTAACTGTTGAGATTATTGAATCGGATCAAAGGTTAAGGCCCGGAATGACTGTCAATTGCGAGTATGTCCTGTATGAATCGGAAAAAGAACTATTTGTTTCGAATAATTGCCTTCTGAAAGATAAAGGGCGGTCGTATATTTTCCTTAAGAAAGGAAAATCTGCAAAAAAAGTGGAAGTTCAGTCCGGCGTTGCAAACAGTACGTATACAATCATCAGAGGTGAATTTCAACCCGGACAAAAACTTATTCCTTTCGATAAAGTTCTAAACACGAAAAAAATCTAAACTATGCAGTTTGCTGAAAATATTAACATAGCCAAATTAGGCCTTATTGACCATAAGTTCCGGTCATTTCTTACAATGCTGGGAATAATCTTTGGTACAGCATCGGTCATTGCAATGGTATCGATAGGTGAAGGTGCAAAAAAGCAGGCAATATCTAAATATCAGGATCTTGGGATTAACAATATCATAATTCGCGACAAAGATTTAACGGATACGGAGCTTGAAGAGGTACGCATGAAATTTTCACCCGGACTTTCTTTAAAGGATGCCGAAGTAATCAGCAAAGTTGTTCCGGGAGTAACTGGTGTGGCGCCACAAGCTGAGTCAAAGATGGATGCCCGCTTTTCTGATAAATCATCAAAAGCAACCGTAATTGGTGTTACACCTTCAATTAAAAACATTTTAAATTTCCAAACAGATAAAGGGGAGTTTATAACAGAGGATCATTACGACCGTCAGTTAAAGGTATGTATCCTTGGATTCAACCTGGCACGGGAGCTGTATAGTTATGATAATCCCATCGGTCAGAGTGTAAAACTCAACGATCAGTGGTTTGAGATTGTAGGTGTTATGCAAAACAAGGCGCTTTTTACCGAAACGGTAGGTGAGCTGGCAGCACGTGACCTAAATAATGATGTATATATCCCACTTTCAACTTATAACAAGAGAATTCCGAAAACAAACACTTTCTCAAGTGAAATTAAACAGCTTACGGTAAAGCTTGATAATTCAGATCGACTGGTAGAATCTGCATCTGTTATAAGAAGTATATTAAACCGGCATCATTTTAATAATGAGGACTATAGTATCATTGTTCCTTATGAATTGCTAAAACAGGAGGAGAAGGAGCGAAGGATTTATAATCTGCTTCTGGCTTCAATTGCTGCAATATCACTGATTGTAGGCGGTATTGGAATCATGAATATTATGCTTGCCTCAGTTCTTGAGAGGACTAACGAAATAGGGATCCGCAGAGCACTGGGGGGAAAGAAATCTGATATTATGAGCCAGTTTGTTACTGAAGCTGTTGTACTTAGCATTTCAGGCGGCATAATCGGTGTTATCCTGGGAGTCTCATTTTCTCTGGGAATCTCTCTTGCCACAGATGTGACTACAAGTATCACATTTTATTCCATAGTTATTGCATTCGGTTTCTCAGTTCTGGTGGGGATCTCGTTTGGATACCTGCCTGCCAAGAACGCAGCAAATCTTAGTCCGATTGAGTCGATACGCCATGATTAAGTCTGATTGTTGCACTTTCAAAATAAAATAACCATAACTAAAAGATATTCAGATGAATCTTTTACTAAAATCAAAATTATCCCTCTTTTTCCTATTCGCAGTTTCTCAACTGACTTATGCCCAGCAGATTTATAATCTTGATCTCGAAACAAGTATTGCACTGGCCAAAGAAAAGAGTAAAACCATGCAAATTCTGCAACAAAGTCTGAATAAAGCTACTTTCGACTTAAAGGCAGTAACCAGCGGATTTAAAACCCGCATCTCAATGGATATGGTTCTGCCACAGTATACAAATACGATCAGACAGTTTGAAGATAGTTCCGGAATATCTTTCTATCCGGTGCGCCAAAACCAGATCAACAGCTACCTGACCATTAATCAACCTCTGCCGAGCGATGGTTCAATTTTTATTCGTTCCGGGGTTCAAAGCTTTGTTGATTATTATGGAAGTAAACGTAATGCCCAGATAACATCAAGTATCGGGTTCAGTCAGCCAATTGAGGCATTTTTTGGTTATAACCAGATAAGACTTGGATATAAACAGGCAAAACTAGCGTATGAGCTTTCATCCAAACAATTGAAACGTGCTGAACTTGACCTTGTTTATGACATAAGCCAGACTTTTTTTACATTGCTTTCTTATCATGAAAGATTGAACATTGCGCAACTGAGTTTTAATAAACAGCAGGAAGCTTTTACAATTGCGCAGAATAAATATAAAGCCGGATTGATACGTGAAGTGGAATCACTCCAGATGGAAGTTGACCTGAGCGAAGCAGTGAACAATTACGACATTGCAAAGGTTGATTACTCTTCTCAGATAGATCTCTTTAAAGAAAGATTAGGTATCGATCTTCGCGATAGCATAGCAATTAAAAGTGATCTTAGTTACAATCAGGTTTTCGTCGATACGGAAAAGGCTGTTAGGCTGGCTCTTGAGAACCGTTTGGAACTTAGGGAAAATGAGATTCAGATCGAACTATCTCAAATGGACATTAAACGTAGAAAAGCTGAAGGCAGAATTAATGGGGATATCAATTTGAACTATAATTTTATCGGCGTTGACCAGAGCAACCTTTCCGTGCCGATAAGAACATCTTTTGATAATACGTGGAGTAATTTAAATAAACGACCAGGTAGCTTTGGAGTCGGTCTTACGATAAATATTCCGATCCTCGATTGGGGTCAAAACAGAGCCAGGGTGAATGGAGCAGAGGCAACTCTCTCACAAAACAAAATACAGCTTGATGCAGAAAAGGTGACCATAGAACGAGATATCCGCACAACTGTCAGCCGTCTCCAGAGCAGCCTCAAACGGCTTCAGCTTCTTGAAAAAAATGTTGTTGTAGCAGAAAAAAGCTTCGAGATTTCCAGGCAACGTTACGCTAATGGAGATATCGACAGTCAGGCAATGGCACTTGAAAGAGAAAGACTCAACAATGCATATATTTCACGTCTTGATTCTTTTATAAATTACAAGTTGTTATTATCCGATGTAATGAGAAAGACATTTTTTGATTTTGAGAAGAATATTTCAATGCTCGGAAAATAAAAAAGGAGTATTATTCAAAGATTTTTGCACTTTTGTATAATGGTGCAGGATTCAGAAAATTCACAAAAAGAGAGCTTGTTTGGAAGAACAGCGAGGTTTTTTAAGAAGAACCTTATCCTTAAGAATATCATACTTTTTGTTACGCCGGTTTCAATTGCGGTATTGATATTTATGCTCTTCAACCTCTCACAAACGGTTGAACACCTCACAAATTCGATCATTCAGCGAACTACTGACGAAACTGTGCAGGAGCTAACTACCTTCTTCGACCCTGTGATTAATAGTCTTCATGTTTCCCAGGAATGGGGAAGGGCTTCAATGCTGGAAACAACAGATCCGTCAAAATTAAACCCACAGTTTATTCCGGTACTGAAAAACAATCATCAGATCTCTTCAATGCTGATTGCTAATACAAATGGGCTTGAATATATGCTGCTCAGGGAGGACTCTACCTGGCTTAACCGTGTGGTACAGTATAAAGGATCAAAGCAGATTATTACCAGGTATCGCTGGAAGTATAACAACGAAATGAATATTGTTAATCGTCAAAGCTGGCTCGACTCCAATCCATACGATCCACGAAAGCGACCCTGGTTTATTGGCGGATTAAAAAGCAAGGAAAATGAGATCTCCTGGACTCAGCCATACATTTTCTTCACAACAAAGGACCCTGGAATAACCGTATCGATGAACTGGCAGCATTTAGCTGATACAACCATCAGGTCTGTAATAGCATTAGACGTTCTTCTTATAGATATTTCAGCCTACACAACCAAACTGGAAATCGGAAAGAACGGCAGAGCATTTATTATGACCAGTGACAATAAAATAATTGGTCTCCCAAAAGATTCCAGATTCATAAATGCCGATTCGCTGAAAAAATTTGTCTTGTCAGATTATAATTCTCTGAATATTACTGAACTGACCAGTGCTGTCAATCTCTGGACGGATAAGTCGAAAACCAGTCTGCCTTTCAGATTTGAACTTGATAAAAAAGATTGGTGGGCCGGGATTCATTCCTTTAAACTCGGTAATGATAACTTTTTTTTCATCGGAGTTGTTGTTCCTGAAGAAGACTTTATGTCGGAAGTGAACAGAACGCGCACTGTAATAATAGCTGGATTTCTACTTGTGTTGGTACTTACCCTGTTGGTTATAAGAGGCTACAACCAAAAACAGAAGGCATATGCGCTACTTGAGATACAGAATCAACAGATAATTAAACAGAAGGAAGAGATTGAAACGAAACGTGACGAGATTACCAGGCAACGTGATAAGATTGAGGAACAGCGTAATGAGATAACTGACTCAATAAAATATTCCAGTCGTATCCAAACAGCAGTAATGCCTCCCGACAGCCTTCTCGCAAGCTTTTTTAACCGTTATTTTGTTTTTTTCAGGCCAAAAGATATTGTAAGTGGTGATTTCTACTGGGCCCAAAAGTCAAACAACCTTGTTCTCTGGGCCACAGTCGATTGCACTGGTCATGGTGTTCCGGGCGCAATAATGAGCATTATTGGATTCAATGGTCTCAACAGGGCTGTAAGGGAATATAACCTCACTAAACCAGGGGAGATCCTCGACAGACTAAACCACATTGTTGCAGAAACATTCAGGCAGGATCAGTATGGATCGGAAGAAATAAATCTCTCTGAGGTGAAAATCCGGGATGGAATGGATATCACATTATGCACATTCGATAGTGAAACAATGAAGTTGGAGTTTGCCGCTGCAAATAATTCGCTGTATGTTGTGAGATCGAAGGGCAAGTCACTATTAGTTGATAATGAAGAGGTTGAACCCCTGTTAACCGATGAATTCAATGCACTTTACGAAGTACGAGCAGATAGACAACCAATTGGTTCTTATGCCGGAACTTCAAGTTTCACTAACAAGATAATCGAAGTTTCAGAAGGAGATTCACTTTATTCATCCTCAGATGGATTTGCCGATCAGTTCGGAGGTCCGAATGGCAGGAAATATATGGCAAAGCAACTGAGAAATTTTCTGCTCGATCTGCAACAAAACCCTATGGAACAAAGATATAGTCTTATTGATAAGACATTTATATCATGGAAAGGATCATTCGAACAGGTTGACGATGTCCTTATTTTTGGAGTTCAAATAACCTAGTGCTGTCTTCTTCTTACTATTTACTTCTTACTTCTTACTTCTTACTTTATTATTGAGTCGTATATAGCCTGAAGTATCTCCGTTCTGATATTCAGATCAGCTATCTTGTTATTTTCACGGGTTGGATAAACCCTGTTACTCAGGAAGATGTACGATATCTCAGTAGCTGGATCAACCCATACAAAAGTACCTGTAAATCCTGAATGACCGAAACTTGAAGGGGAAGCGCCTTTGGTGGGGTAGGAATCTTTCTGAGATACTTCAGAATTGTTCAGAAGAGGTTTGTCAAATCCAAGTCCCCTGCGATTACCATTTTCAGGGAATTGTGCACGGGTATATTTTTCCATCACTTCCCGGCTTATGAGTTGTTCACCTCCATATTCTCCCATGCGTCGGTAGAGTTCCAGCACTTTCATAAGATCGTTTGCAGTTGAAAAAAGACCTGCCTGACCTGAGATTCCTCCCAACATAGCCGCTCCCTCATCGTGAACTGTACCATGCAGTAGCTGTTTTCTGAAAAGAGAATCATATTCTGTAGGGACAATCCGGACCAAAGGGTACTTAAGATATGGATTGAAGGCCATATCTGATGCTCCGATTTTTTTATAGATTTTTTCTTCGACAAAGTCGTTCCATTTCCGGCCCGAAAGTTTATCAATAATGTCCGGAGCAATAATAAAGGTAAGGTCGGAGTACAGATATTTCTTCTCACCTAAAGGACTTTTCTTTATTTGTGCAAATATCTTTTTTCTGTAGTTTTTATTAAGGTAAAGGCACCTGGCAACTTCAACCGAATATTTCTCAGAATATTCAGGTTTAAATATATTTCTCTTGAATTTCCCATTTTTCCTCACAGTTTCTTTCCAGAAAGGAATCCATGATGTAAGGCCAGCCTGATGTGTCAGCATATCACCCAGGCGCAGGTCAGACTTATTCGAATGTTTGTAGTACGGGAGATAACTTCCGAGAGTAGCATCAGGAGAGAATTTGCCCTCCCCATCAAGTATCATCAGACATGGAAGAGTTGCCGATACCTTGGTTACCGAAGCCAGATCGAACAAATCATCTTCAAGAACAGAAACTCGATTTTCATAGGTATGGTATCCATAACTCTTCTGAAAAATAACAACACCCTTTCTGGCAACCATTACTTCACATCCGGGATATGCTTTTGCCGTTAACCCAACATTGACTAAAGAGTCGATCTTCCTGTTAAGAATCTCCGATGATACTCCTGCACTTTCCGGAATACCATATTGAAGCCTTATATTTCCCTTTGTAGCAAGGCCATAACCTGCAGGCCATGTTTCGTTTATTGTAACCGGGAGTGAACCTTTCGCCCCGATACCTCCGAATATGATCTGAGCTGCGATATCTTCAATATTTTCGTTTTCCTGATAGGCAAGAATCAGTCCGTCTGCGTTTTGAAGAGTTTTGACTCTATCTAGCCCGTAGGGATTTCCAAACCACGATATGATTGTTTTGTTTTTTTCAACCAGTCTGCCGATAAAATCGATCAAAGAAGGTTTAATCCCGAAGTCCATGTTAGGCCGCTGATCGAGACCATATACTCCTGTAATTACAACGTCGTATTCTGAAAGCTTCTTTAAAAGATCATCGCAGGCTTTTAGATCTGACGGGTCGAGAAAGAAATGGTCGGCCCGATTATATTTGGAAATTCTCTGCTGAAAGATTGTTAACTTACTTTTGTTAATTGCAATAGTTGCAATTTTTATTGATTGCAGGTTTTTAAGAGGAAGAATATCCTGATTGTTTTTAAGAACCGTAAGTGCATCCGAATATAGTTCCCTGATCAACGCTTTTGATACCATCGGAGAGAGCTCCTTTTCAATGTCATCTCTCTTTATCAGCTTTGTTTTGCTAAGACCTGCCCAGTATTTCAGGGCGAGAATCTTTCTACACTTTAACGTTATTTCTTCATTTGTGATTTTTTTAAGAGAAATGTAGTTTTTTGTTTCCATGATAGCAGAATCGACATCAGCAACAAACTCAACAATATCATTGCCGGCAGCAAAGGCTTTTGCGTCTGCTTCCCCTCCATGGAACGATTTTGTTATTGCACTCATATTCATTGCATCTGTTATCACGAGTCCTTTAAACCCAAGCTGATCTTTCAGAAGATTCTTAATAATCACAGAGGAGAGGGTAGAAGGAAGTCCGGTTATTGTATCGAGCGATGGCAAGTTGAGATGTGCGACCATTATGCTTCCTGCACCATCACTTATCAATTTGCGAAAGGGGAATAGTTCTATGCTATCGAATCTTGCCCTTGCGTAAGGTATCACAGGCAGATCCAGATGAGAGTCGACATTGGTATCACCATGTCCGGGAAAATGCTTTCCGGTAGCCAGTATTCCATTGTCCTGCATCCCTCTCATATAAATTGAGCTTTTTTCCGCCACTTTAACTCTGTCTTCGCCAAACGACCGGTAGTTAATTACAGGGTTTTGAGAATTAATGTTGATGTCGGCAACAGGAGCAAGGTTCATTTGCATGCCCAGTCGCTTAAATTGATTGGCGATTGCTTCTCCGAATTGATAAATTAATGAATCGTTCTTAATTGCACCAAGCGTCATCTGATAAGGGAACTTATCGACATTATCGAGTCTCATCCCAATACCCCATTCCGCATCGAGTGATATTAAAAGTGGAACTTTGGATATTTTTTGGTAGAAATTGGTAAGCTCTGCCTGTTTGTCTGCGGTTCCCTGGAAAAAAATGATTCCGCCAATTCCATATTTTCTTATAATATCAGCCATTTCAACCGCATGTGAAACATCTTTGTTTGAATAACCTGCAACCCAGATGCACTGCGCTATTTGCTGATCTATAGAAAGAGTATTTAATACAGAATCAACCCATGGATGATTCATATATTTCAGGAAAGGTGGATCAGATTGCTGGGCATTTTGAATGTTTGAGACAAGAAATAGTGAGAACAGAACCAGCAAATGTTTTCTTAGTTGCATTATCTTGAGGATATTATCTTAAAAATATTATGCTTCTATACTTATTCAAAAATAAGAATTATTTGGTGTGGATTGTAAATATACTGGCAGTTCTAAGCAAGATAATCTGGAATTACCGGGAGTTCTTTATTTATCAGATTAAGATCGGCATAAATTATTATTTTTACACAACTTTATTCTGACATTAGTATGGCTAAAAGCAGTGGCAGGCTGGTATCTCTCGATATTTTCAGAGGAATCACCTTCGCCTTTATGATAATTACTTTCACTCCCGGGAGCTCTAAGTATGTCTATCAGGCCCTTAAGCAATCTGACTGGAATGGTATTGCACCAGCTGACCTCATATTCCCATTCTTCCTGTTCATAGTAGGGGTTTCAACCTACTTTTCAATGAAGAAATATGGTAGTGAAATTAGCGGAAGTTCAACCCTGAGGATTTTCAGGAGGATGTTGGCACTTATTGCTGTTGGATTATTCATTAACATCTTTCCATATTTCAGAATGGATTATTCAACACTAAGGATAATGGGTGTGCTTCAACGTATTGCTCTCGCATATGGAATTGGAGCAATTATTTGTCTTTCAGTGAGACGCGAATATATTTGGATAGTGATAGCGGTGATTTTGCTTCTTTACTGGGGTGTACTTGCTTATTTCGGTGGCTCAGATCCATATTCACTTCAACATAACCTTGTTCTGAGGACCGACATTGCATTGCTCGGGAAAAAGCATCTTTTTACTGGATTTGGTATCCCTTTTGATCCGCAAGGATTACTGAGCACTGTTCCATCAGTTTGTTCGGTAATAATTGGTTACTATATAGGTGAAATGGTCGGTTCAGGTTCGGCAAGCGGAAAGTCGGTGTTGAAAATTGTTCTGTTTGCAACCGCAGCTGCCGGATTAGGTTATCTCTGGAATATGATATTTCCTTTTAATGAATCGCTATGGACAAGTTCTTTTGTACTTTTTACTTCAGGTCTGGCAATGGCAGTATTCGCCTTTATTTACCTGATCGCCGATGTATTTAAATTTCAGATTTGGGGTATTTTCTTCACGATCTTAGGAATGAACTCTATTGCAGTATACTTTTTGTCAGAAATTTGGACCAAACTATTGCTTTTCATTAAGATACCATCTGGTTTGGTTAAAATAAGCGCATACCAATGGTTCTATGACAAGGCTTGTGTTCCGATCGCCGGAAACCTAAATGGAAGCTTGATGTTTGCAATCATCCAGATGATACTCATTTGGCTGGTGGCATTGTTCCTGTACAGGAAAAAGATTTTGATAAGATTGTAAAATTACCCCCATCTCCGTGTAAAACTCCGTGTAACTCCGTGGTTAAAAACAAAAGTATTCTAAATGAATGAAATAGACATAATATCAGCTTGTTACAGAGAAATTTTCGGGCAATCGGACATTCAGATTATTGAGCTTCCAAAATCGGGTTCCGACAGAAAATACTTCAGAATTATAAATGGCGCCAAGAGCTTAATAGGGGCATATAATCCAAACCCGGAAGAAAACGAAGCGTTCATAGGCTTTACAAAACATTTTCTTTCAAAGGGACTTCCTGTTCCTGCGATTCTTGGGTACCTGCCTGAAAAACATATTTATTTTTTAAGCGACCTTGGAGATACAAATCTCTTCGAGTGGCTTCAGCCTAAACAGTCGAAAGATGGATTTGATTCTGATGCTGAACATATTTACAGGAAAATACTTGATAAACTACTCCTTTTTCAGATAAAAGGAATTGAAGGTCTTGACCTCGATCTTTGTTATCCGCACAGATACTTCGACAGGCAGTCGATGATGTGGGATATGAACTACTTCAAGTACATGTTTCTCAAACTTGTAGCTGCTCCATTTAACGAAAAAAGACTTGAACACGATTTTAACATGCTTGCCGATTTCCTGCTCGAAACAGGCCAGGATTATTTCCTTTACAGGGATTTCCAGTCTGCAAATATTATGATAGTTGATGGTGATCCCTGGTTTATCGATTATCAGGGAGGAAGGAAAGGCGCACCCCAATATGATGTTGCATCATTGCTATATGATGCTAAGGCTCATATTCCGAAAGATTGCAGAGAAAGACTTTTGGAATACCACATAAATAATTTCTGTTCTATTTCGGGCGAAAACAGGGATAAATTTACAGGCTACTTCGCCGGTTTCAGCATGATAAGACTCATGCAGGCTCTTGGAGCATTCGGATTCAGGGGATTATACGAGAAAAAACCAACATTTACCGGTAGCATTGTTCCTGGTGTTGATTTGTTGAATGAAGTAATTCAGTATGAACAACTTCCGATAAGTTTGCCTGAGCTATTTAAAACAGTTAAGCTAATTCCATCAGTTAAAACATATATTGATTTGGCGGATTTATCCTGAAAGTAATCGGTAATCAGTAATCAGTAATCAGAAATCAGTAAACGATAAACATTTCACTCTAATTTTGATTCAATGAAGGCGATGATATTTGCAGCGGGATTAGGTAAGCGACTTGGAAAGATCACTGAAACCATTCCAAAGCCTCTTGTTGATATAAATGGAAAAACGTTGCTTCACCATGCGGTAGAGAAATGTAGTTCATTTGGATTTAACGATATAATAATTAATGTACACCATTTTGCCGATATGGTTGAAGAGGAGATCGAACATCTTCGGAAGATTGGATTCACGATCACTGTGTCGGACGAAAGAGGAATGCTTTTGGAAACGGGAGGTGGACTATTTAAGGCCAGGGCATTCTTTGATGAGAAACCTTTCCTGATTTATAATGCAGACATAATTTCTGATCTTGACCTTTATGCATTGTACCAATATCATCTTGAAAAGAAAGGACTTGCGACTCTTTCAGTGAGGCACCGCCCCGGAAACAGGTTTTATCTCATCGATAAATCAGGCAGAATTTGTGGGTGGAGAAACAATGCAACAGGAGAAGAGATACTGAAGCGCAGCGATTCGGGAGAACTTTCAGAGATCGCTTTTTCCAGTATGCACATTGTAGAACCTGAGATATTCAGATACATGAGCGAAGGAGTGTATACCATGACAGATCTCTATCTAAACCTGTCATCTGAGCATAACATTTTTACTTTTTTGGACGATAGTGGTTACTGGGAAAATGTCGGCACTCCAGAAAGCCTCGAATCAGCCAGAAATCATTTCAGGAAAAGATAAGGAAATTAAATTGCAGGTTGAAGGTTTTTTAAATCAGAATTACCTTTTCTAGCCACCAAGACACTAAGGCACCAAGAAACACCAAGTCATTTTCATTTCCAGTATACAGATATCGTAAACTAAACCGCGGCCCTTCGCCTTGAGCCCTGTGCCCTGTGCCGTTTACAGCTTCCAGAATGTTCTTGTGAATATAGCGAACACAGTAATAATCTCCAGTCTTCCGATAATCATCAGCACGCTAAGAATCAATTTGCTGGCCTCCGGTAAATGTGCAAAACTACTCATAGGGCCAACTAAACCTAGTCCGGGTCCTATTCCTGCCATACATGTTGCTACTGAACCTGCAGATGTGACGGGATCAACACCGGTTATCACAACAATTATAGTTCCCAGTATAAAAATGAAGAGATATAGTACAACAAAAGAAAGTATGGATGTATTTGTATTTTCAGGCAGGGTTTTACCATTTAATTTGATGAAAGTAATAGATTTAGGGTGGTTTAGTTTAACAAAAACAGCTTTGATGTTTTTTATAACAATTAAATGACGGGCCATTTTTATTCCACCACTTGTCGATCCTGTACTTCCTCCGGCGAACATCATTAAGAAAATCAGTAAAATAGCTGGTATTGGCCAGAGAGTATAATCTGCTGATGCATACCCTGTACAAGTAATTATTGATACAATCTGAAAAAAGCCCTCGCGAAACGATTCTTCAAACGTTTTGGTTGAGTTTACCAGCAGGATAAATGTAGCCAGGGATCCTGCTACAATTACAACAGAAATATAAAACCATAACTCTTCATTTTGTTTTACTTTCTTAAAGTTACGCTTCACCATATAATAATAAATAACCTGACTTGTTCCGGCCAGAAACATAAAAAGCAAAACGATATATTGGCTATATGGTGAATAGGACATCATGCTGTTATTTTTTGTTGAAAACCCACCGGTAGCAACTGTTCCCAATGAGTGACAAATGCTGTCAAATATTGTCATGTCTCCAAATGTCAGCAACACTGTCTGAGCCAGTGTAAGTCCGAGATATATAAACAGGATTCTGAATGCTATTGCTTTTGTCTTTGGATGAATCTTCTCTTTCATCGACGATTCCAGACTGAACAGCTGGTAACCGGTAACCCTTAAAGTTGGCAGTATGATTATGAGGATAATAATTATTCCAATACCCCCAAACCAGTGAGTAAGGCTACGCCAGAACAGAATTGAGAAAGGTAAGATCTCAACATTCGTAATAATTGAAGAGCCGGTAGTAGAAAAACCTGAAGTCGATTCAAAAAAGGCATCTATGAATGAGGGAATAGTATTGCTGAAAAGATATGGTAATGTTCCTAATAGTGAGAATACAACCCATGATACTGTTACTGCCAGATATCCATCCCTGTTACTTATTTTATCTCTGTCAGCTTTTCTGGTAAGGGTGAATAACAGTACTGACAACAAAAGAGTGATTGTTGCGGACCAGATGAAGGGGTAGACAGACTCCTTATAAATAATAGCTACAGGGAGACACAGGAGGTAGGCTATCGTCTCAATAAGTAAAATGGTACTT
The DNA here is from genome assembly GCA_963809855.1 of uncultured Bacteroidales bacterium. Taxonomy (GTDB): domain Bacteria; phylum Bacteroidota; class Bacteroidia; order Bacteroidales; family VadinHA17; genus LD21. The sequence goes on from CAWELF010000001.1 coordinate 1,050,546, forward strand.
AAGATACGAAGGATTAAAAGAGGATGGATCAGCTTCATGGTCAGATTCGAAAAATTTCAGGTACAAATATAGCAGAATTAGTTTTCTCGTAGTTTCAATAAGAGAATTAGCATATTATCAAACTGAAAAGAACCATTATCACTTAACCTGCTCTGATTTCAACTGACAATAATCAATGGTATGGTCAAATTTATGTTTTATATTTGAGCCTGGTAAATAACTTAAGTGATTTAAAGTGATCTAAACTGTAATTACTATTAAAATATATGGGAAAAGTATTAGTTATCGGAGCTGGAGGAGTCGGTACAGTGGTCGTTTATAAAATGGCCTCTCTTCCAAATGTATTTACTGAAATCATGTTGGCTAGCCGGACAAAATCCAAATGTGACACACTTGCTGAAAGGATTGGAAGAGACAGGATCAAAACGGCGCAAGTTGATGCTGATAATGTTCAGGAACTTGTTAAACTGATCAGATCATTTAAACCCGATCTGGTTGTCAATGTTGCCTTGCCGTATCAGGATCTTCATATAATGGATGCCTGCCTTGAGACAGGTGTATCATACCTCGATACTGCTAACTATGAACCACTTGACGAGGCGAAATACGAATACAGCTGGCAATGGGCTTACAGAGACAGGTTTACAAAAGCTGGTATAACTGCAATCCTCGGTTGTGGCTTTGATCCGGGAGTGACCTCTATTTATACTGCTTATGCTGCAAAACATCATTTTGATGAAATGCATTATCTTGATATTGTCGATTGCAACGCTGGTGATCATGGTAAGGCTTTTGCCACAAATTTTAATCCGGAGATAAATATCCGGGAGGTTACTCAGGAAGGTAAGTATTTTGAAGATGGCAAGTGGGTATTAACTAAACCTCATGAAATTCATAAAGCTTTGAATTACCCGGAGATCGGACCGAAAGAGTCTTACCTGATCAATCATGAAGAGCTCGAATCCCTCGTGAAAAATTTTCCTACACTGAAAAGAGCCAGGTTCTGGATGACATTCGGGCAGGAATATCTTACCCATCTGCGTGTAATTCAGAATATTGGAATGGCTGGTATTGAGCCTGTTATGTATGAAGGCAGACCTATTGTTCCAATACAATTTCTTAAAGCCGTGCTGCCCGACCCGGGAGAACTTGGTGAAAACTATACAGGCTGGACCTCAATAGGATGCCGGATTAAGGGAATTAAAAACGGGAAAGAAAAAACATATTACGTTTATAATAATTGCAGCCATCAGGCAGCGTATGCAGAAACAGGAGCACAGGGAGTAAGTTACACAACCGGGGTTCCTGCAGCTATTGGCGCTATGATGTACCTGAAAGGGATCTGGAAAAGACCCGGAGTGTTTAATGTTGAAGAATTTGATCCCGATCCATTTATGGCAGAACTCAATAAACTGGGATTACCCTGGGTTGAGCTGCATGATGTGGATCTGGAGCTGTAGCTGTAGACTGGTTGCTAGGATCAAGGCAAACGGCAGACGACAAACGACAAACGGCAAATGGCAAACGACAAACGCAAAACGACAAACTAAAAAGTGATAGATTATAATAAACTCCCTTCTCCATGTTACGTAATCGATGAAGAAAGATTTCGTAAAAACCTCTCACTTATCAAAAAGGTATCTGATGAGTCGGGTACTGAGATAATTCTTGCATTTAAGGGGTTTGCGATGTGGGGAGTGTTTCCAATCTTACGGGAATATATTTCAGGGGCAGCAGCCAGTTCGGTTGATGAAGCGCGCCTGTGTTTTGATGAGATCGGATCTCCTGCCCATACCTATTCACCTGTTTATAAAGAAAATAGCTTTAATGATATAATGAAGTATAGCTCCCATGTTACTTTTAATTCATTAAACCAGTTCAGAAAATATTCGAATAATTTACAAAAATATTCTAATAAGATTTCAGCCGGACTAAGAATCAATCCGGAATTTTCGGAAGTAAGTCACGGGCTTTATAATCCGTGTTCACCAGGGTCAAGGCTTGGAGTAACAACTGAAGATTTGAATGAGGGATTAGCTGAAGGGATTGAAGGACTGCATTTTCATGTTCTTTTCGAATCAGATTCCTTTGCACTTGAAAAAGTATTGAAAATAGTTGAATCCAAATTTGGCAGGTTTTTTCCCGGCTTAAAGTGGATAAATATGGGAGGGGGACACCTGATAACCAGAAGTGATTATGACACAGCACATCTGATAAAAATTCTAAGGGAATTCAGGGAAAGAACCGGTCTTCATGTTATTCTGGAACCGGGAAGCGCTTTTGCCTGGGAGACCGGTGAATTGGTTTCAACTGTTGAAGATATTGTAGAAAACCAGGGAATCAAAACAGCAATTCCGGATATTTCATTTACAGCCCATATGCCAGACTGTCTGGAGATGCCATATAAACCAAAAATTCTGGGTGCAACCGATCCTGTCTCAGGAAAACCAACATACCGAATTGGTGGTAACTCCTGCCTTTCGGGCGATGTAATGGGGGATTGGTCGTTCGAGAAAGAACTTAAACCAGGCGACAGGATCGTGTTTCTTGATATGATCCATTATACGATGGTAAAGACTACTACATTCAACGGGGTACATCATCCATCTATTGGTATCTGGACTCAGGAAGGCAAATTCAGACTTATTAAGGAATTTGGATACAACGACTATAAGAACAGGTTGTCTTAGTTTATGATTGTCTTGCAGGTCTTGCAAGTCAAGCAAGTCCTGCAGTCGTTATGTCTAGTTAGCCTCTATAGCCTCTAAAGCTTCTACAGCCTCTACTGCTTTCTCTAAGCCTATTTCTTCCTGTTTATCGTAATATCAGTAACAAACATTTTATCTGTTACTATAACAGCATTGACAATCTTTTCGGCAACTTCCGCAGGATCCATGAAGGAGCTTATATCCCGATTCTGACCGGGAACTTTCCAGAAATCGGTTATCATACCACCAGGATATACAGCAATAATATTCCTGTTGGTACCTTTAAATTCTGCCCTGAGAGCTTCCGTATAACCTCTTGCTCCCCATTTCGCTGCACAGTAGATTGTTTCTTCCATTCTTCCTACTAGCGCGGAGGTTGACATTATATTTACGATTGTGATTTCATTCTCCGGAGGAGTAATTTTTAAGATCTGCGAAGTGAGAAGTATCATCCCTTTCAGGTTCGCTTCAAAAACTGATTCAATCATAGATGAAGTTGAAGCATCAGCTTTTGCAAATAGCCCCCGCCCTGCATTATTGAATAGGTATTCAACGGAGAGGTCATTATTAATGATAAAATCCCTCACTTTGAGAATATCTTCTTCATTCCCTATATTACAAACTATTGATTCCGCATAGTTAGTTTTTGCAGATTTTCTCAATCTTACTGAAGCTTCGTTAAGCTTAGAGGGATTACGGCCTAAAATTAACACGTTCTTCCCCGACTTTATCAGCAGTTCAGCTATTTCCAATCCAAGACCGCCATCACCACCACTGATTACAGATATCTTTTCCATTTCAGATTTTTTCTCAAATATATCCAATATTCCCGAATTTTATTTTTCAGTACGAGATCCAGGTAGGAGATGTCTAAAAAGTCTTTTTTAACCGCTGAGAATCGCAGAGGGATACGCAGAGGGCCGCAGAGAAGAATGATACTCAAAATACTAATGAGTCTCAGATGCTCAACCCTATAAACTCCGCGGTTCTCTGCGTTTTTCCTCCGCGGCCCTCTGCGGTTAAACCTTTTATTTTCGACATTTTCAACAGCCCATATGTCTAGATAATTCAATCTAGGTTTGTTGGTTGTGTGGCTTTTGCTATTTTTGCGACTCAATTTCTTTTTATGCATAAAAGTCGGGTAAACACCTGGGCTCACCTTTCTCTTCTGGTTGCCAATATTATTTATGGCTTAAATTTTTCAATAGCCAAGTCGGTTATGCCTGACTCAATTAAACCATTTGCCCTTGTATCATTAAGGAGTATATCTACTGCGGCATTGTTCTGGATTACAGCAGCCTTTATGCCGAAAGAACAGGTTAGAAATAAAGATTTGTGGTATCTTTTTGGAGTCTCCTTTTTCGGTGTCGTAATTAATCAGACCCTTTTTCTGTTAGGATTGGATCTGACAACTCCTGTTAACTCCTCCATTATCTTATCAACTAACCCAATTTTTGCCTTTGTTTTTGCTGCCTTGATTCTCCGGGAGAAAAGTACATTCTTAAAAGGTACCGGGCTCGCAATTGGACTTTCAGGAGTTTTGCTGCTCATATTACAGAATGGCACACCTGATCTTGGGAGCTCTACTTTTTTGGGCGATTTGTACACTCTTACAAATACCATCAGCTGGGCATTTTATACGGTAATTATTAAAAGAATGCTCGAAAGGTACCACCCGATAACAGTAATGAAATGGACATTCCTGTTCGGGATGTTTATTACTGTTCCTATTGGTTACCATCAGTGGAGTACAATGGATTGGTATTCAATTAGTTTAAAAGCCTGGCTTGCAATTGGTTTTGTAATAATATTTGCTACTTACCTCGGTTATCTTCTTATTACATTCGGCCTCAGAAGGTTAAGCCCTACAGTTGTAAGCACTTATACGTACTCACAACCAATTATTGCAGCCTATCTCTCTTCGATGCTGGGTCAGGATCATATTACTCTTGTTATGGTAATCTCAGCTTTGCTTATATTTGCCGGTGTCTTCGTCGTTAGCAGGCAAAAGAATACAGTTATATGAGAAAATATTTCCTGATTGTTGCTCTATTATTAAAGTTGCAGATTCTTTCTGCAAATGATGGATATATCCGGAAGACATATGCTGATATTCTTCACTATGAATATAACCTGCTGCTAAATGACACCACTAACCGAATAGAAGGAAAAGCCCTGATTCAGATAAGGTTTCTAAGAGAAACTGATTCTATCCAATTAGATCTGATGAGCGCTAATGAAAGCGGACAAGGGATGCGTGTATCTAATGTGTCTCAGGGCCCTCAGAATGTCAATTGGAAGCAGGGAATTGAAACTTTGATAATTTATTTCAAAAACAGTACGCAACAGAATGATACACTTGAATTTACAATAAATTACAGCGGAATTCCAGCCGATGGATTAATAATATCTAAAAACAAATTCGGCAACCGTACTTTTTTTGCCGACCATTGGCCAAACAGAGCTCATAATTATCTTCCTTGCATTGATCATCCTTACGATAAAGCATCAGTCGATTTTATAATAACAGCCCCCGACAGGTACAAAGTTGTGGCTAGCGGAGAACTTATTGAAGAATCTGATCTGCCCGGGCCGAATAAGCTGACGCATTGGAGCGAATCAATTCCTATTTCAACAAAAATAATGACCTTTGCTGCAGCTGAATTTGCTGTTAAATCTGCCGGGAAAGTAAATAACATACCAGTTTGGATGTGGGTTTTTCCTGAAAACCGCTTGGAGGGTTTCTCCGACTATGCAGTAGCAGTAAAGCCATTGGAGTATTATAGCAGTTTAATTGGAGCCTATCCATTCACAAAACTCGCAAATGTTCAGTCGAAGACAATCTATGGGGGACTTGAGAATGCAGGCACTATTTTCTATTCGGAAAGATCAGTTACTGGCCTGGGCAATGCAGAGGCATTAATTGCTCATGAAATTGCACATCAATGGTTTGGCGACTGTGTTACTGAATCTGACTGGTTTCATGTCTGGTTAAGCGAAGGCTTTGCTACATATCTTACTTCGATGTATTTTGAGTCGTTTCAGGGGAGGAAAAGACTGGAATCAGATATGTCTTCCACAAGAATTCGCGTATTAAACTATTATGCGAAGAATAAAAAGCCTGTTGTAGATACAACAATAACTAATCTGATGGATTTGCTGAACGCCAATTCCTACCAGAAAGGAGCATGGGTTCTTCATATGCTTAGATATGAGCTTGGTGATAAGGTTTTTATGAACGGTTTACAGCTATATTATAAACGTTTTTATAATTCTAACGCCCTCACAGAAGACTTTAAAAACGTTATGGAAGAAGTGAGCGGCAAAAAGCTTGATCATTTTTTTAAGCAATGGCTTTATACAGCAGGGCAACCGGAACTAAGCATTACTCACCTGAAAGGTAAACAAAAAGGAATAATTGATATAGTTATTGAACAGAAGCAGGAACGATTATTCGAATTCAATCTCGAACTTCTGCTCAAGGATATATCAGGGGAGCGCATTATAAAAACTGTAGTTAAAAACAGGTTTACGAGTATTTCAGTACCGGATGCAGATGATCTCGTTATAACTCCCGATCCGAATGTGAATCTCCTGTTTAAATAGAATATGATACCGGAGACACAGACTACCTGTCGATTACTCCCGAACCTATGACTTCATCTTCGTTGTACCAGGCAGCAAACTGGCCAGGAGCTATTCCCCTCTGTGGTTTGTCGAATATGATGTAAGTTCCTTTCTCTCTCAGATAGAGTCTGGCTTTCTCTAATGGCTGGCGATACCTGATTCTTACCATATAATCGCGAAACTCGCCGATCCTCATCTGTAAATCGGTCCTGATCCAGTGAGTCTCATCCATTCTGATAAATAGCCCTTTCCTGTTTAGCCCGGGATGTGAATGCCCTTCCCCAACATAAACAATATTCTTTTCGACATCAGTACTTATTACAAAAAGAGGTTCTTTATAACCTCCGATGTTCATTCCCTTCCTCTGGCCAATTGTAAAGAAATGTGCACCGTTATGTGTACCAATTATATCTCCAAATGATTCTTCGTATTTAAATGGTTCAGTAAGTGATAATAGCTTTTCATCCGATAGCTTTCCATCTTGCTGACCAATTTCAATTTCCGGATACAATTTTATTTCCTTTATTTCTACAATATTTCCTTTCTTGGCCATCAGCTTCTGTTGCAGAAATGTTGGCAGATCCACTTTGCCTACAAAACAAATTCCCTGAGAATCCTTTCTTTGCGCAGTTGCAAGCCCAAGCTTTTCAGCTATCTTCCGAACTTCTGGTTTAATCATATCACCAATCGGGAATAAAGCTGTGGAAAGCTGATCCTGATTTAACTGGCACAGGAAGTAACTCTGATCTTTATTACCGTCTGTTCCAGATAATAACCTGTAAATAGATTTGTCTCCTGATTTTAAATTATCCTTCCTGCAATAGTGACCGGTAGCAACAAAATCTCCTCCCAGCTTGTGAGCTTCTTCGGCAAAAGAATCAAACTTGATCTCCCTGTTGCACAAGACATCCGGATTTGGGGTCCTTCCTTTTTCATATTCTGAAAACATATAATCAACAACCCTCTGGCGATACGGACCGCTGAGATCGACCTGATGAAAAGGAATTTTCAGTTTTTTGGCAACCATCTCTGCAAACATCAGATCGTCTTCCCAATGACAGTCACTTTGAATCAATCCTGTCCTGTCGTGCCAGTTCCTCATAAACAGACCTGTAACATCATACCCTTGTTCCTTCAGAACCCAGGCTGCAACGCTCGAATCAACTCCCCCCGATAACCCTATTACTGCTCTTTTTTTCACAGCGCAAAGGTATATAAAAAGGTTTAAATGCTATAGAGGCTGTAAAGGCAATACAGGCCATAAATGATAAAGGACATATATGACCGCAAGACCGCAAGACCTTTTTTTCTAAACCATAATTAGTTAACTTTATCGCAATATGGGAACCGGAACTTTATCAATATACAGCGCCTCCGCCGGGTCTGGTAAAACGTACAGGCTTACAGGTATTTATCTAAAGAGTCTCTTCAGATCGAGATTTAGTTACCGCCGGATCCTTGCGGTTACCTTTACTCATAAAGCAACGGCTGAAATGAAATCGAGAATACTCGATAGTCTTAATAAACTTGCATCTGGTGAAAGTTGTGAATATCTGGCTGAGCTGGTTGAAGAGACAAATAAGCCTGAAGAATGGATAAGGAGTGAAGCTAAAGAGATATTGAATGCTATCCTGCACGATTTTTCCAGGTTTTCCGTTTCCACTATTGATAGTTTTTTCCAGAAGATATTGAGAGCTTTTGCCAGGGAAGCCGGACTTCATGCCGGTTTTAACATTGAACTCGATCATAGTACAATACTTTCTGACGCTGTGGATGAGATGATAGCTTCATCAGTATCCGATCCGCTGCTTCTGGAGTGGCTGACAACCTATGCAATGTCGAATATCGATGATGAGAAAAGCTGGAATCTTAAAGAGGGGATAGTTAAACTTGGACAGGAATTGTTTAAAGAAAAATTCAAGATTCTCTCTGCAGATGAACGATTGAACCTTGAGGATAAAAATTTTCTTCTGGAGTATATCAAAAAAGTAAAAACTATCACTTCTTCATTTGAAAAGAAATGGACCGGATATGGTGCTAAATGCAACGAGATCTATGCCCGATATGAACTATCTGACGATATGTTTTACCGGAAAGGGCAGGGAGTACCAAGGTTTATAAAGATTCTAACTTCCGGTGTCGTAGCTGAGCCAAACAGGTATGTACTTGAAGTATTAAATGATCCACCTCGCTGGTCGACTGCTGGTATAGCTCCCCAGCTGCAACAGGCTATTCAGAATGGACTTGAAAAGTATATCAAGGAAGCGCTTGGATTTTATAAAGATAACATACTGGAATATAATAGTGCAACCGTTATTCTTTCAAATATTTATGCGTTGGGGATTCTCTCAGATGTCTTGTATAACGTTCATGTAATTACAAATTCAGAAAATAGCTTTCTTCTTTCAGACGCCGGGGAGGTTCTCAACCTGATTACCAGGGGCGACCAGGCACCCTTTATCTATGAAAAAGCAGGAAACAGATATGAGAATTTCATGATTGATGAGTTCCAGGATACTTCTATCATTCAGTGGAATAATTTCAGGCCTCTGTTCGAAAACAGTATGGCCGGAGGTTTCGATAACCTGGTTGTAGGCGATATAAAACAATCGATATATCGCTGGAGGAACAGTGATTGGCAAATTCTGGGTAGGGTTCTTAAACAATCAATTGATAACGAACGAATTATAAGCAAACCTCTCACTACTAACTGGAGGAGCAGAACAAATCTTATCAAATTCAATAATACTCTTTTTTCAGTCATACCTTCAATTCTGGATGAAACTTTGTCAGATGAAGTATTACCAGTGAGTTTTAAAAATATCTATTCAGAAGCAGTTCAGGTAGATCCTGGTAAAAAGTCAGGCGGATATGTGAGACTGGAATTTATCCAAAACGAAAAGGAACGGAAATGGCAGGATGTTGTTACTGATCGTCTTCCCGGTATTATCGAATCATTTCAGGATAAAGGGTATGATGCGTCTGATATTGGAATAATTGTGAGAGACGGAAAGGAGGGGGCTCTCGTGCTTAAGACAGTAATTGACTACAGTAATAATTGTTCCGCAGATAAGAAGAAAAAGTATAACTATAATGTTGTCTCAAATGATTCGTTGCTCCTTTCAAACTCCCCGGCAATAAATTTCATAATAGCAGTATTGTCGGTAGTTAACGATCCGGGGGATATGATAGCGAGGGCTCTTATGTTAAGATTATTTCTGCTTTCAAAAGGTGATACTCAGGCTGATAAGGTAGCTCTTATCAACGGCACCCTTATTGAAGAATCGACTCTTTTTTTCCCTTCCGGTTATGAGGATTTTCTTAGCAGGGTAAGGCAATTGCCTCTTTTTGAAGCCACTGAGGGTGTTATAAAATTTTTCGGACTCGGTGAGCACTCCTGGAATGTCGCGTACCTGAATACATTTCAGGATTTTGTAGTAAGCTTTACTGATAAGAAAAATGCTGACTTTCAATCCTTTCTCGATTGGTGGAACACAACAGGTATCAGAAAATCGGTGGTGTTGCCAGGAAACCAGGAAGCAATGAGGATTCTTACAATTCATAAGTCGAAAGGGCTGGAGTTCAAAGTGGTAATCCTTCCATTTCTATCCTGGAACCTCGATCACATAGCATCCAAACAACCTTTCCTCTGGGTAAAACCTGCAAAAACTCCTTTTGACGATCTTGGTATAGTCCCGGTGAAATATAGCAAGGAGCTGCTAAATACAATTTTTGACGAAGAATATAAAGATGAAAAATACTCTGTTTATCTCGATAACATCAATCTGTTATATGTAGCGCTAACCAGGGCAAAGGATGCAATTTATTCATTTTCAGTAGATAATCCCAAGTTCAGTAATACAATTGCGGGAGTCCTGAAAGATGCAATTACTGTCGATACTGCGGATATCCCTGCTACCGGATTATCCCTTAATAAGTACTATAATACCGACAGGAAGATTTTCGAGTTTGGTGAAATTCCTGAGAATAAAAAGGGAAAGCAGGATAATGTCAATATTACTTCAACAATGTACTCAGTTAGCAGTGATTTGGAGTCGCTAAGGTTGAAATTGCATGGCGAAAACTATTTTTCTGCAGAAGATCTGGCTGTCCGGAAGAAAATCAATTACGGGAAACTTATGCATGAAGTTTTTGAAGGTATTGAAACATCGAACGATGTCCGCTCTGCTGTTAAGAAGCTCGTACTTGAAGGAAAACTTGCAGAGGAGGAATCCGGAGAGCTTGAAAGTAACATCAATCACCTGATTAATACTCCAGGAGTTGCTGAATGGTTTTATCCGGGGAACAAGGTTATGAATGAAGCCGGAATATTATTGCCTTCTGGAATTACACGACGTCCCGACAGGGTCATTATTAAAGATGGAAAAGCAACAATCATCGATTTTAAGTTTGGTGAGGAAAACTCTCATTATCTTGAACAGGTTGAACAGTATCGTCACTTACTTATAGAAATGGGATTTGCCAGTGCAGAGGCTTTTATATGGTATGTTGATAAAAATAAAATAGTGTCGGCATAAATGGCAGAAACAGAAAAAAATATTACAAAATATCCATGGGGCAACGAACGCAGATTCAATGCCTATTCCAACTATTTCAGGAATCTGTATGGCGCAAGGGTTCAAAAGGTTTCTATTGATGCAGGTTTTTCCTGTCCCAACAGGGATGGGACTAAGGGTTTGAACGGTTGCACATATTGCAATAATGATGCTTTTAATCCTTCATACTGCGTGCCTGAAAAATCAGTTTCTCAACAAATAGTGGAAGGTATTGAGTTTCACAAGTGGAGATATAATGAAGCAGTTTCGTATCTTGCTTATTTTCAGGCATATTCAAATACTTATGCCCCTCTTGAAACATTAAAGAAATTATACGAGGAGGCTTTAAGCTGCGAAGGCGTTGTTGGATTAATAATAGGTACCAGACCGGATTGTATTGATGAAGAAAAACTGACCTATCTTAAGGAATTATCACAAAGATGCTATCTGGCTGTAGAATACGGGGTAGAATCGTGCTACAACAAAACGCTTTTACGTATTAACCGGGGGCACTCTTACGAAGATGCTGTGTGGGCGATTGAGAGAACCGCTTCTCTCGGGATTAATACCGGCGCTCATTTTATTTTCGGGCTACCCGGTGAAACCAGAAAGGAAATGCTGGAAGAAGCTGATATTATCTCGAAACTTCCCTTGAAAACAATCAAGTTCCATCAACTGCAGATAATTATAGGAACAACGATGGAGCAGGAATTCAGAGTTCACCCTGAAGATTTCAATCTCTTTCAATGGGAAGAATATCTCGATTTCTTCATCAGTTTTCTTGAAAGGCTTAACCCTGCGTTTGTTGTAGAACGTTTCACAGGTGAGGCACCGCCTCGTTTCCTGACGGGAGAGAGTTGGGGAAAAAAGCGAACCGATCAGATAGTTAATCTAATTGAAAAACGCCTTGAAGAACTAGACACATGGCAGGGGAAGAAGTATGTAGAGACGCAAAATTTTGCGTCTCCGAACCATAAACATTAACCAGCACATTTTTTATGCAGTATTTTCTTGAAAGTATAGCAAAGTCTCTTTATTCGGAATATGGCAATAAATTGAACCGTCATTGCCTGGTTTTTCCGAACCGTCGTGCCGGCTTGTACTTACTTAAATACCTTGCTGTAGAAATTGAAAAACCTGTCTGGGTTCCTTCAATTCTTACCATAAATGATATGTTCAGAACCAGTTCATCTCTGCAGATAGCAGGCAATGAAGTGCTGCTTTTCGAATTATATAAAGTCTACAGGAAACTGAAGAAATCGTACGAGAGTTTTGATGATTTTTATTACTGGGGAGATATCCTCCTGAACGATTTTGACGATATCGACAAATATCTCGTGGATGCATCTAAGTTGTTAAGTAATGTTCAGGATATCAAGAATATTGATGAGTTATTTGGTGGACTCACCGAAGCACAGATCGAAATTATTAAGAGGTTCTGGATAAATTTCAATCCTGAAAAACCTACAAAGGAAAAGTCAGAATTCATAAGTGTCTGGGCAATTCTTCTCAATCTTTATACCGATTTCAGAAGCTCATTGAAAGAAAAGGGAATTGCTTATGAAGGAATGATTTTCCGGGAACTGGCAGAAAATGAAGGTGAAGAACCATCCGGGAATAAGTGGGATATGGTTCATTTTATTGGTTTCAATGCTTTGAATGAATGCGAAAGGGTTCTTATGAACCGATTAAAACAAGCCGGGAAAGCACGATTCTATTGGGATTATGATAATTCCTATTTATCAGAAAGCAAATTGAATTCAGCCGGATTCTTCATGAAGGAGAATCTAAGAAAATTTGGCAATAATATGCCGGCAGACTGGAACTTCGATACATTGGTTTCTTCGGGAAATCAATCTGTTAAACGTCGGGTTATAGATACTTCTTCCGATGTGGCCCAGGTAAAACTAATTTCAAATCTGGTTAATGAGCTGCCCGACCTTAATCCGTCCAATGCTCATCACACAGCCATTGTGCTTGCAGACGAAAACCTTCTGATGCCGGTGCTTACCAGCTTGCCGGATAATGTTGGTGATATAAACATAACAATGGGTCATCCCCTGAAACAGACTCTTGTTTATACTCTTATGAAGCATCTCATGGATCTTCAGAGAACCGCATCTATAACCAACTCTGCTACCCGTTTTAGTTATAAGGAAGTTTTCAGCATCCTCAAACATCCTTTATTATCAGATTTAATGGATGATTCAGATAAGCTTATTATAAATGAAATCATAAAAACCAATCTCATCTGGGTTCCTTTAGATCGATTTGCGCGGTCTAAGAATCTGATAACAATATTTTCCCGACCATTAACACCTGCATTACTCTCTGACTATTTTAAGGAAGTCCTGCGACTAATCTCAATGAATGAAGAACTAAAGAGCGATATTTCAGTTAAGGGCAACGTTCAGCGAAATATCAGAAACGAGTTTATTTACAGGATAGTCCTTTCAATAAACAGGCTTGAGACCATAGTAAACAGTCCGGACGTAACGTTTACGACCGACACTTACATGCGGATACTTGACAGGATGCTAAGAATTCAGTCTGTTCCATTTTCAGGTGAACCACTTTCCGGAATTCAGATAATGGGGATACTCGAAACAAGGGCGCTCGATTTTAAGAACCTGATAATCATGTCGGTTAATGAGGGTGTTTTACCTGCCGCCTCAACTGGATCATCATTCATTCCTTTCACCTTGCGCGAGGCTTTTGGGCTTCCTTCTGTTAATCATCAGGAATCTATATATGCTTATCATTTCTACCGGCTTCTTCAAAGAGCTGAAAATGTGACTTTTATCTATAATTCAAACTCTGAGGGTTTAAGAAGTGGTGAGATGAGCAGGTTTCTTATTCAGATGAAATATGAGTCGTCGATGAAACCCGATTTTGTAAACCTTAATTTTGAAATAAAAACTGTCGGTACGATAGGAGAGAGAATTGACAGAACAAAAGAGCACACGGCACAATTATACTCTGCTTTCCTTGATAAGAGTAAAAGCAGAATTCTTTCTCCTTCAGCAATAAATACGTGGTTATTCTGCAGAATGAAGTTTTATTACCGTTATGTTAACCATCTAAAAGAACCTGATAAAGTCTCAAAAGATATCGATCCTGCTATGCTGGGAAATATACTGCACGATGTTATGAAAAATATATATCAGGGCTTTATTGGTGAGGTTATAACCGGGGAAGTGATAACCTCTGCTATAAAAAATAAGCAATTACTGGAAAGAATTACCACTGATGCAATAAATGCAAAAATTAATAATGGAGAAAATAGTGTGATTGGCGGAAATGAGTTCATAGTCAGAGAAGTACTTATGTCTTATCTGGTCAGAATACTCTACGCTGATAAGAATCTTGCTCCTTTTACACTCACCGATCTCGAAAATTCTTATAGTGCGCTTATTCCTGTGTTAATAAACGGAAATGAATCAGATGTTTGTACCGGAGGGAAAGTAGACAGGATAGATGTTTTAAACGGAACGACAAGAATTGTTGATTACAAGACAGGTACCGTGGCTGAAAGCATTAATTCAATCGATGAATTGTTTGCAGACGACCGGAAGAAAGATTTTGACGGATGGCTGCAGACTCTTCTTTACTGCGAGGCGTATCTTGCGAAAAACCCGGTCAGGATTATCCGGCCATCAGTTTATAAAATAAAAAAAATGGCTGGTGATTCCTTCATTGATAAGCTCAAACTGAAAACAGAGGGTAAAAGTGAAATAGCAGTTGATGATTATAATCTGATACGAAATGAATTTGTTTCAGGTCTCCGTTCCATAATTAGTGTCATTTTCAACAGTGAAGAACCTTTCATTATGACTACCGATCAGCGGGGAAAGTGCTCTTACTGTCCATACAAGGCTTTATGTTTGCGTTAACTCACTGCAATTGTCGGGATAATCATTTATTTTTTATAATTTTAGCTTCATTTTATTATTCCTGAATAAATGGTAACCGGGTACTTAAACTATAAAATCGAGGTTAAAAATGTTAAATTCATTGCTGATGATGGCAGAACATGTCCTCGTACGGCGATTGTGACTTTTCATAATGATAAGGGTGAAGAGATTGGATCTGAGCTATTTGGAGCGATTGAAATGAGTCAAATTTATGCTCTTATTAAGGAAGGACAAGACATTAACCTTGATAACTATTATATTTCAGAATTTTCTCTTTCCTCCTATAGAAGATATAATGGTATTGAGAAGAAAGTGCTGGTACCAATAAAAGGTTTCTCTGCAAAGAATGCCTTATTTGAAGCTAAAATTTCAACAGACTTTTCTTTTGCCTCTTTTGCAGATGGAGAGGTAAGTTTTGAAGGTACCCATTTTGTTAAGGGAAAAGTAACATTCAACGGTTCGGTCTTTGGTAAAGGGAATGTGATATTTTCAAATACTCTTTTCAGAGACGGAAATATTGAGTTCACAGGTTCCTCTTTCGGTGATGGTGATTTTATGTTTAAAAACACTATCGTGAAGGATGGAATCAAGGATTTTCAGGATATAAAGTTCGGCAATGGAGAGGTGAGTTTTGCCAATACTGAATTTAATAATGGCGAACTACTGTTTATAAATACTCATTTCAATGATGGCCGTTTTAACTTCAAAGTTACAAGGATTGGAGGGGGTAAGGTCGATTTTCATTATTCTGTTTTTGGCGATGCTGAGATAATGTTTGAAAGGACTGAGTTTGGAAACAGCAGGGTAGACTTCAGGACTGTTGATTTTGGCTCCGGCAGAATAAATTTTAATCGCTCTGTTTTTGGTAATGGAGAGGTGAATTTTGAAGGTGCATCCTGTAAAGCAGGAAAAATTCAGTTCAAAAAATCGGAGATGGGATCGGGTCATAAAAACTTCAATCTCATGGAGATGGAAAACACGGATATCAGTTTTGAAAGAACTGAATTTGGTGAGGGAGATGTTACATTTTATGAATCGAAATTTCATTGTCTGTCACTCAAATCGTGCCATCTCGATCATTACTGCGATCTTCGTCTGGCTAAGGCTGAACTCCTGGATGTCTCCGATACAATTGTAAGAGATATCGTTGACCTTGAACCTTATGATTTTCCTGTAGAGATAAAAACCCTTGATATGTCGGGAATGAGGCTTATTGGAAAGCTTTATATCGACTGGCGACGTAATAAATGCAACGATTCAATTATAAATCAGGAAGGTACAACGCTCAGGCAAAAAGCTGAACAATTCAGAATCCTGAAAGAAAACTTTAGTGGGACAGGAAAATATGAGGATGAAGATGAAGCTTACATTATGTTTAAAAGATATGAAGCTAAGTCGTGGTTAACTGAGCAGAAAGAAAAAGGAGGGTTTACAAAGTTAATAAGCTATATTCCAAACAGTTTTCAATGGCTGGTGTTTGATAAGATCGGACTTTATGCAACCTCTCCCGGACGAGTTCTTTTAAGCGTAGTTGTATTCTGGTTCTTTTTTGGAACCCTCTACTTTCTATCTGAGCTGTCAGGACTCGGCAGAACAATGTCGTCTGTTGGAAACCCCGATCAGCTGTCAGTATTTCTGCAATCTTTTTATCATAGTGCCGTTACCTTCTTCACAATAGGATACGGTGATGTTTATCCCCAGGGATTGAGCAGGGTAATTTCAGGTCTCGAAGGATTTATGGGAGTGTTTATGATGTCTTACTTCACGGTAGCTTTCGTAAGAAAAGTACTCAGGTAGACTATTTCTCAATTTCCCGCTGGAGAGCAGCCATCTTAATTGCTGTTACTGCCGCCTCATCGCCTTTATTCCCGTGCTTTCCGCCAGCTCTGTCGATAGCCTGCTGCAGGGTATTTGTGGTAAGGACTCCAAAAATGAAAGGAATATTATATTCCATGTTGAGTTGAGTTATTCCCTGAGTAACACCCTGGCATATATATGTAAAGTGCGGGGTATCGCCCTGGATAACACATCCAAGACAAATTACTGCATCAAGATCATCGTACTCCGCAAGAAATTGTGCTCCAAGGGTAAGTTCAAAAGCTCCGGGAACATGTTTTACAATAATATTCTTTTTGGCTGCACCATGCTTTCTGAGTGTCGTAACGGCACCCTCCAATAACGACCAGGTAACCTTCTGGTTCCAGTCTGAAACAACAATACCCAAACGCATTTCCTTAGCATCCGGGACTTTTTCAGGGTCGTAAACAGATAAATTTGAAGTGCTCATAAACATTAATTTAAAAAGAAACGCATCCGTCTCAGATATATGAGCCTGATGCGTAATTCAGTAATAGCAGGTAATTTCCGGAAAAAACTACTTCATCAGAACTTTTACCCTGGCAATATATTTTTCTATTGTAGTACCCTCGGTGCTTTCAGGGTATGTACTCTCGATTCTTTCATAAATTTTCAAAGCCTCCGCGTAATTGGATTTAAGTTCATAGAGCTCTGCTGCTTTCATCAGGAACAGTGGCGTGTCAAATGAATTTGAAGCGAAATCTGCAGCTTCAACATATTTGGCTATTCCATTGTCGAGATTACCCAATTCAACATTAGCATCTCCAATTGCGCCAATAGCTATAGCTCCAATCACCTTATCTTTCTTCGAATATTTGCTAAGATAATTTATTGCTTCCTGATAGTTTCCGAGATGCAAATAACAAATCCCGGCGCCATATCGTGCCAGATTACCTGCGTTTGTAAGTTTATATTGTTTTGCTATATCAAGAAACCCAAGGTAGTTTCCATCGCCATTCAAGGCAAGTTTTAAGGAATCCATTTCAAGATATTTCTCAGCCTGATAAACCTGTGATTGTGCTTCGTCATCTCTCTTGTTCAGATAGAGTTTTCCAAGCCATACCAGTCCAACAATAACGACAATAACACCTAATCCAATCAATAAAGTCTTATAGTTCTCTTCAAGAAAGTGTTCCGTTCTGGTCAGTGTTTCTTCAACGCTGGAAATAGTCTGTGGATTTTCCTCCTTTTTATTCTTTGCCATACTGGTCTTTACTGATTAATTTCAAAATTTACCACCGCAAAAGTAATTTTTTTCACACAATTATAAAACAATTAATTTGATGAATATTGAAAAGAGTCGAAAATAATTGCTATATTATTGAATATCAGCCTTTGTTAATTATTTTTTCACTACCTATTTTATAATTTTACAAGTGAAGAAATGCTCTCTCATCCAATCTTTTTCTACCTTTGGAAAATTAAATCAAGAAAATTTGATTTTTTAGCTTATTACATTTTACTTTTTACTTTTGTCTTTTGTCTTTTGTCTTTTCATATCCCGGATATATGTACCTCAAGAAGCTCGCCCTTACAAACTTTAAAAACTATGAACAAAGTGAGCTTGAGTTTTCTCCCAGAATTAATTGCTTCGTTGGAAATAATGGCGTTGGGAAAACAAATATACTCGATGCAATACATTATCTCTCGCTAACAAAAAGCTTTTTTAACAATTTGGACAGCATAAGCATCCGTCACGGGGAAGATTATTTTATTATTCAAGGATCATTTATGGTGGAAAGTGAGGAAGATCAGATTTATTGCGCTTTCCAGAAGCAAAAGCAAAAATTTCTCAAACGAAATGGCAAAGAATATAAGAAGCTTTCAGATCATGTTGGCAGGTATCCTGTAGTTATGATATCCCCCGCCGACAGTGCCCTGATAACTGAAGGCAGCGAGGATCGTCGTCGCTTCATGAATAAAATAATCAGTCAGTATAATGCTGAATATCTCGACGCAGTTCTCCGGTATAATAAAGCCCTCCAGCAAAGGAACAGGGTACTTAAAGACTTTAAATCATCAGGAAAAGTTGACATTGATACTCTTTCGATCTGGGATGAACAACTTATCAAATATGGCACATATGTTTTTGAAGAAAGGAAAATTCTTGTAAATGAATTAATTCCTGTCTTTCAGGAATATTACTCCATGATCTCTGCTGGAAAAGAACAGGTAAGACTTAATTACCGATCTAGTCTTCTTGAGGGTAGTTTTTCCGAAGCGCTTAGTAACTCATTGGATAAGGATAGATTTTTGGAGTACACAACAGTAGGCATACATAAAGATGACCTTCAGCTTGAGATGGATAATTTTTCAGTGAAAGCTCTCGGATCGCAGGGACAACAGAAATCATATCTGGTGGCACTTAAGCTGGCAAAATTCGATTATATTCAACGAAAAGCAGGATTCTCACCCATTTTACTTCTTGATGATATTTTTGATAAGTTCGATAATGAACGGGTTGAGCAGATTATCAGACTGGTAGGGAACAACCGCTTCGGACAAATCTTCATTACCGATACCCATCAGGATCGTTTGCAGAACATCCTGTCTTCCCATCATACAGATTACAAACTTTTCAAAATTGCTGATAACGGTATTGAGGTTTTAACTCATAACGGGAAATAGTAAGGATGAGACGATCTAAAACAATATCGCTTGCGGAAGCGCTAAAGGATTACATCACCGAGATGAATATGGGCAGTAAGCTCAGCGAAGTAGGCGTTATCAGCTCCTGGGAGGAAATTGTCGGAAAAGCCATCAGCTCACGTACAACAAAAATTTACATTAAAGATCACATCTTGTTTGTTCACCTGAATTCATCTGTTGTCAGAAACGAGTTGCTTATGCTTCGGGATGTTCTTAAAGCAAAGCTTAACGAAAAAGCTGGTAGTGAGGTTGTTAAGGATATTGTGTTAAGGTAATACTCTTTTATCAACGCTATTCTATTCTATAATTAGTTCCCTGAATACGTATCGTTTTCCTGAAGTCTTTCTGTGAACTGAAATGGAAATCAGCACCATTTGCATTTAGCTTGACTTTTTTTGCATCAGCCTTTATCGTTATAACGGAGGAGTTGTCTTTCATGTGAATAAAATCAGCCAAAAGCAGTGCTTTTTCAATGCCATCTCCACGCCGGAAGTTCCAAACCTCGTCAGGTAGCGCCAATCTGTTGCTGTCATAAATAGATTCCTCTGGCATCTCCTTTAAAATTTTATACACATCTGAACTCTCCCAACAATTTAGCTCAGTATTGCAAACCGGATTTCTCTCTACAGCTGCTTTTATAAAAGGAAGCCAGTCGATTTTATCCATATCTCTGTACACATAAAGAGATAAAAGAGCCATTGCCGAATGTTCCCTCTGTGATGATATTAATTCTATTATTTCGCTGCGGGATTGTTCAGTGCTTATATTTAGGAGAGCTGTATTCAAATAATTTTTATTTACTGCCGGAATCTGTGGTTCAATAAAAATGAATTCGGAAATCTCCCTGAACATATCATGAATAACATCTTCCGGAATAATTCCTGTTACTTTAATAAATTCATTTTCAATTTCTTTCAGGCTTTTACCACTAGCTCGATCGAGAATATCCTCAATGTCATTTAGCATCACTTTTCCCTGGAGCGGACTCAAATGGAAATCATCTCCTTCAATTTCATTAACAAGCGACTCACGCGATTCAGGTGAGAGGTTGAACTTGCTTGTATGTTCATACTCAAACATTTTTTCCAGTGAGATATACCTTCTTTTTCCGGAACACTCGCAACGGTATTGGAAAAGGACTTTATATTTTGATTTAAACCGAAGAAAATTTATGAAAATCAGGTTTGTTAAGTCTGTAACGAGAAATTCCTTCAGCTTCACGGAAAAATGTTCATATTCCTTCTTATCTATGGTTGCATCTTTATAGACTGTATGGATATATCCGGAAATATGAGATACTATTGTCACTTTTTCGTTCTCCATGGCCCTTCTTGCTTTTTCTGAAAGCGAGGTCCCGTTATACCACATATTCTTAGTAACAATTCTCCTGTTATTGGTAATCAGCCCATCCTTCTCCATAATAAAATTCTGTGAGTGAAGGGGGGTGGCAATAAGGAATATCTTACTCAAAGGGACCCTGCCAACAACAAACATAGCAGATGCATAAAGGGCAGATAATGAAACGCATTCACCTGCACCGGTGTTGAAGTTTTCCTTGTACCTGAATGCGGCCATTGCTTCAATAGTTTCTGTTTTCCAGTAGGGTATTATTTCAGAGTCAAACTTATCGAGGCCAAAATGTTTTCTGATATCTATGTCAAAATAGTATTTGTCTCCTTCATAACCGAACAGAGCATTCGACTGCCGCAGAAGCTCCATGTCAAAAAAATCTTTAAACCTTGCTATTTCCGCACCTTTTGAGGTAAGACCCCATGTGGAAAGATCGAGGTTAAAAACAAAATTTTGTATTATATATTGCTTTATTCTGTTTGCCTTGGCAGTAAAACTCTTCTTCTCTATGTCCTTAAACCATGGATCGTCTCTCCATTCCCACAATTTGGGCGACATTATATCTGCAAGAATAAGTGGATAGAACAGGTCGGGAAAAATGAAAATCTCCATGTCGGAGAGAGTGAACGCGGAAGAGAACTTTTCTAATTCTTTTTTATCTGAAAAATCCTTTTTTTTATTTGAAACCATAAATTCATTTAAATTCTACAAAGCTATTAACACAAAAAGGAACAGATTGTTCCGTAACAGCGTTTAACCAAACAGTATCTTGTATTGATCATTAATGGAACCTCTCGGTCCCGGAAAAGAAAAAGTTCGACTCAATGACTGCGTTTTCATGACTGTCAGATCCATGTACTGCATTCATCTGAACCGAAACGCCGAACGTTTTTCTTATGGTGCCCGGCTCAGCCTTTGCCGGATCGGTAGCACCCATTAGTTTCCTGAATTGTTCAACCGCGTTTTCGTGTTTCAATATCATTACCACTACTGATCCGGAGGTCATAAACTCAACGAGACTTTCGTAGAAAGGTTTGCCCTTATGAACGGAATAAAACGATTCAGCATGCGATAGGGTTAGCTTGACCATTCGCATAGCAATTATCTCAAAACCGCTTTCATTAATCATCGCAAGGATTGGGCCTGTCTTTCCTGTTCTGACAGCATTTGGCTTAATGATTGAAAATGTAAAATCGTCGGACATATTGAAGATATTTTAGATATCTGATAATAAGACAGGTCATAAGGAATAATTTCTATCTTTGACCTCTTGAAAAACATAGATGCAAAAGTGATAGATTTATCCCAATATACAAAAGAATTATCGAAACTTTTTTCATCAGCTGAGAATATTTTGCTGATATGTCACATTAATCCGGATGGCGATGCAATTGGCTCACAATTAGCTCTGTATCATTATCTTAAATCGAAGGGCAAGAATGTTGGTTTGCTCTCCCCAAATTATCTTCAGGAGTTTCTAAAATGGATGGATGGAGCGGATCTTATCAACATTTTTATAAAAGACAGAGTTAAAGGCAGGAAATTGATTGAAGCCTCAGACCTTATTGTAATGCTCGATTTTAATCACCCAAGCAGATTAGGTGAAGCTGAAAGTCTGGTTCTGAGATCAAAAGCTAAAAAAATCATTATCGACCATCACCTCGATCCTGGAACTTTTGTGGATATGACAATCTCTGAACCGTCGAAGTGTGCAACATCAGAACTTGTCTATGAGCTAATCACCCTGATGAATGGAGGTCCGTTCCTCAGTAAATCTTTTGCTGAATCTATTTATGTCGGAATTATTACCGACACCGGTAATTTTGAGCATGGGGCATATTCTTCAGGTACCTTTAGAATTGTGGGCGACCTGCTCGACTCCGGAATAGATAAACTAAAAATACTCAACCTTATCTATAATAATTTTTCTTCAGACAGGATACGGCTACAAGGATTTGCACTGAATAAAAGAATGGTAGTGATTCCTGAATATAAAACGGCGTATATTTACCTCTCAAAAGACGATTTAGCTGAATATAACCACGTTAAAGGTGATACAGAGGGATTTGTTAATATGCCTTTATCTATCAAAGGCATTCACTTCTCTGCCCTATTTATTGAAAAGGATAATTTTGTAAAACTTTCTTTCAGGTCAAAAGGTACGTTTCCTTCAAATGAATTTGCATCGCGCTATTTCAGTGGAGGAGGGCATCTGAATGCCTCAGGGGGCGAATACAAGGACAGCCTGGTTAATACTATCGAATATTTCCTCAAAGCTCTCAAAGAGAACATAGCAAGATTTGATGATTAAATCTAATTGTATGAGATTTAAATACATAGCCTTGATTCTTTTTACTCTTGTTTCATGCAGAAATATTTCTGAAAAACACAGTACTGATCCAAGACCGGGTAAGAATGAGATGGCTGACCTGAACAAGTACTTTGTACAAAAAGACCGGGAAAGAATCATGAACTATATCGAACGTAAGAATTTGAAAATGACGGAGTCTGAGACCGGCTTATGGTATCAGATAACAAAAGAAGGAGAGGGAACACGCTTTACAGATAATAGCAAAATTGTTATGGAGTACGAATGCTCTCTTCTTGATGGAACTATCTGCTATACATCTGATAAGCTTGGACGAAAAACTCTTGTTCTGGGTAGAAGTGAGATGGAACAGGGAATGAATGAAGGTTTGAGGTTATTGAAGCCGGGTTCGCAAGCTACATTTATTATTCCTCCATATTTAGCTTATGGTCTAGTAGGGGATAGAAAAATGATTCCCTCGAGGGCTATAATTGTTTATAAAGTTAATATCTTGCAGGCAGAATAATACCGGGTGGTTTTTCTCGTTGATTACTGGTAGGTAAGAAAATAATTAAATATAAGTTTAAGATGAAAAATACTTTTAAAGCTCTTTTGTTAATACTGATTGCAGGTTCTTTAATTACACTTGTATCATGTGATCCGAGTAAAAAATATCAGAAACAGGAAGATCAGTCCATTCTGGATTACGTTGCTATACATCCGGCAATGAATTTTCAACTTAAGCCAAGTGGGTTATATTACTCAGAAACTGTTGCAGGTACCGGAATCATGCCTGTAACCCACGATACTGTCTATGTAAAATATACGGGCAGATTACTTGACCAGTCAATATTTGACTCAAATATTTTGAATAACAACCCAGATTCTTTAATTTTCCCCATAAATGAGGGCTGGGTGATCACTGGATTTGATGAAGGTCTCCTTTATATGAAAGTAGGTGGCAAAGCTACCTTGCTCATACCCTCTAAGCTGGGATTTGGCGCTGAGGGCAGTTATCCATATATCAACGGTTATGAACCACTTCTTTTCGAAATTCAGCTTGTAAAGGTAAAACAAGGACCGGGTAAATAGTTCTATTGCAAAATAAATATTACCAGACTGTCTGCAAGGGAAGGGGTATTTAATTTCCAATCTGAGATTTTCTTTGTTCTTATTGATTCAGAAGGGAGTGTAATATCTTTTGCAATGCAAAGTTTAGTTTCCTTATTACAGGAATCTAATATGGCTTCAAGCATTTTTTGTGCACGATAAGGTGTTTCCATAAATATCTGTGCATTATTGCCACCAGCTTTTCTTTCAATCTCCCTTATTTTCGCATTTCTTTCCTGTGGTTTAACAGGGAGATATCCATTGAACGTGAAATTTTGACCATTCAAACCCGAAGAAATAAGCGCAAGAATTATAGATGAAGGTCCGGAAGAAGGAGTAACTGATATATTCTTCTGATGGGCAAGCGCTACTACTCTGGCACCCGGATCGGCAATGCCAGGCAGCCCTGCCTCGCTCATTATCCCCATATCTGAGCCATTTAGCAGCGGTTCAATGAATTGAGTTATGTCTGACTCACCTGTATGCTCATTCAGCTCAAAGAAAATGCTCTCGTCAATAGGAAACATTTTGTCGATAAGTCGTAAGTACCTTCTTGCCGAGCGTAAATCTTCTACGATGAAGAATCGCAACGATCGTGTTATATCCAGTACTTTTTCGGGGATAACTTTTGAAAAATCTTCTCCGCCTAATGTTACTGGAATGAGATAGAGTGTGCCGGTCACTTGAATAAGTTTGTTTATTCAAATATAGTAATATTAAGTTTGGGATCAGAAAACAATATCCCTCTAATTGTTGCCTCTTATAGTTTTTTAATATAGGTTTGCCGTGAAATATTATTAAAGTGAAAATAACTTTTTTGGGTACCGGAACTTCTCAGGGCGTTCCTGTAATCGCCTGCGATTGTAATGTATGTCATTCGTCCGATCAGCACGATAAACGGTTAAGAACTTCACTTCTCCTGGAGACTGCTGAAACCACGTTACTATTCGATGCCGGACCTGACTTCCGCCAGCAGATGTTGCGTGAAAATGTTATGAAGCTCGATTCAATACTCCTGACACACGAACATAAGGATCATATTTCGGGGATGGATGATGTAAGGGCGTTTAATTATAAAAGTCAGGATGCAATTGACATATATTCTGAAGAAAGAGTACAAAAAGCTGTTCAAAAGGAATACTCTTATGTTTTCTCAGAGTTTAAATATCCTGGCATTCCAAAAATGCGGCTTAATCTTATCACAGAGCCATTTTTTCAAATCAGGGAGATAAAAATTATACCAATAAGAGTCTTCCACTACAGACTTCCTGTATATGGTTTCAGAGTTGGAAACTTTGCTTATATAACCGATGCCAACTATATTCCGGAAGAGAGCAAGGAAAAATTGTTTGGGGTTAAGTATCTTGTTATTAATGCTTTAAGAAAAGAAAAGCACATATCTCATTTCAACCTGAGGGAAGCAGTGGATTTTATCAGGGAGATCTCACCCAAAAAGGCATTTATCACTCATATAAGTCATCAGATGGGGTTCCACCATGAGGTTTCAAAAGAGTTACCCCCCGAAATTATGCTTGCGTACGATGGTTTAAGTTTCTTGTGCGACGAGTAATTCCCCTGAAACCCTACTTTTTCTTGTAATTCTTTTTCAGCTTGCTTTGATAGCCAGAAGAAAAGTAGTACTTGTTTCGTCCTAATTGTGATGCATTAACCTGCGATCCTTCCTTCCTTCTTTCCATGTAAGTGTTCTTCTTTGCAGGAGCACAATAAGTAGAGATCCCAATTATAAGAATGAGAAAGATATATTGTAATACTCTTATAGCTTTAGACATGGGCAGATTTCCAGTTGAATCAAGCCTAAATATACTAAAAAAATACCGAACAGAAAAAAATGTCAGCTTAAAGTAAGCTCAGATGCTTTCAGACCTTCAGTTTTTTCTCAATTTCGGTTATCTGGTTTCTGAAATGTTTATCAGTATCGATAAGGTTATTAACAGTCTTGCAGGCATGCAGTACAGTGGCATGGTCTTTACCACCAATGTGCGATCCAATACTTGCCAGTGAAGCTTTTGTAAGACTTTTTGAGAAATACATGGATACCTGTCTGGCCTGAACGATCTCTCTCTTCCTGGTTTTGCCCTGAATAAGGTCAATTGGTATCTTATAGTAATCGCATACTATCTTCTGGATATACTCGATTGTTATTTCTCGTTTTGAGGTACTGATTAATTTTTCAACCATCAGACGGGCAAGATCAAGAGTGATCTCTTTCCTGTTAAGGGTCGACTGGGCGTAAAGAGAGATCAGTACTGCTTCCAGTTCTCTTATATTATTCGAAATATTTACTGCCAGAAATTCGAAGATCTCTTCAGGTAATTCTATTCCGTCGTTATATGCCTTTTTCTTTAAGATTGCAAGTCTGGTTTCATAGTCAGGTCGCTGAAGATCAGCCTGAAGACCCCATTTGAATCTTGAAAGAAGCCTCTGTTCCAGTCCCTGAAGTTCCACCGGAGGTTTGTCGCATGTGAGGATAAGCTGCTTTCCTGATTGGTGGAGATGATTAAAAATATGGAAGAAGGTGTCCTGTGTTTTCTCCTTACCTGCAAATTCATGCACATCATCAAGGATAAGGACATCAATCATCTGGTAAAAATGGAGAAAATCGTTTTTATTGTTATTACGTACTGATTCAACAAACTGAGTCTGAAATTTATTTGCATTTACATATAATACTATCTTATCAGGATGTTTCTCTTTAACCAGGATTCCAATTGCCTGGGAGAGATGCGTTTTTCCCAGTCCGGAATCGCCATAAATCATAAGTGGATTGAAAGCTGTACCACCCGGATTGTTTCCAACGGCAATACCAGCAGAACGCGCCAGCCTGTTGCATTCACCCTCTACATAATTTCCAAAGTTATAATCAGGATTAAGTTTTGGGTCGAAATGAACCTTTTTAATTCCGGGAATAACAAAAGGGTTCTTTATAGATGGTTGCGTAACATCAAATGGAACCTGAACAGGCCTGTTGTTCAGGTCGGTCTTGTTCCGCGAAGGATATCTTACAGTATATGGCTTTCCATCAGAATAATTAGAATTCTCCATAACGACATTATACTCGAGCTTGGCTTCAGCTCCGATCTCCCTTCTCAAAGTCTTACGCAGAATATCAATATACTGTTCTTCGAGATATTCATAGAAAAATGGACTTGGAACCTGGATTGTAAGAACATTGTTTTCAAGCTTTAAAGGAATGATTGGCTCAAACCAGGTCTTGTAACTGATGGATGGAATAATATCTCTAACTATGAGAAGACAATTATTCCAAACGTCATTGTGTGACTTGTTCATCTATGTTGGTTTTTTTAAAATATCGTTAGGTTAGAATCTAGGGGATTCGTACAGCAAAAGTTGTAAAAAAAAAACTAATAAAAAAAATTTTTTTTGCTTGAATTTCTCAAAAAAAGTATATGTTTTTAAACATCAGCAACTTATAAAACAAATATTTTTTAAATAATGTAACATGCTTATTATTAAACATATATGAGAATGATGCAACATTTGCTTGTGTGTTACAACTGATTATGATTTCTTGCTCAAAATTCAACATGAGCTCACCAAAATGAGGACTATTTTGTCATGGATTCATAATTGATTTTTAAGGTCAAGATAATCTGCCTTTTATGAAAACATTATTTAGAAGGTGTTGCTTTCCTGCCAAAAATAGAAAAGTGCACATACCTCTTTGGGTTTGCCTTCATATCTGTTAAAAGTGAATTTAAACTCTGTAAACTGTTGTTCAAATTCGTAAAAAGAGTGTCATTAGTCAGAAATTGACCAGCCGTTCCTTTGCCATTATTAAGATTATTGATCATAATTGACGTACGCTCAAGACTCGTTTTCAGATTAGATACTGTTTCATTGAGATTGGCAGCGGCAAGTGTATCTGAAACCGACTTAAGATTTTTAAATGTCCCGGACATATTCGCCGAGTTCTCAGATAACATCCTGGTAAACTTATTTAGATTATCAACAGTAGCTTTTAGATCAGATTCCCTTGATCCGATAATGTTGTCAATGCTCTTCGTGGCATTATTCAGATTAGTCATGGTTCCGCTCAGATTCTTCTTAAAGTCTGAATCCATAATATCATTAACTGAACTAACTACTGAATCGAGAGTAACAATAAGCTTTGTCAGTTTTGTTGTTACCGGTACAAGTTCCGATTCTACTTTTGAGGCCAGGGATTCAGCTAGTTTTCCCGGAATAGTGTCCCTGTCTTTATAAAATCCTGGGCCCCTGCCAAAAAGAAACTGAACTTTCATTCCGCCCAAAAGAGACATAGGAACTATTTCAGCAACAGTATTTTTCGGAAGTTTAAAATCTTTGCTTACTGAAAAAACCACAACAAGTCGTCCACTTTCGGCATCAACAAAATCTATTGTCTGAACGACGCCGACCTTATATCCGTTAATTTCTACCGGACTCGATTCAGCGAGCCCTCCAATTTCATCATAAATTGAGTAGTAGTATGCCGAATTAGAAAAGAAATCCTTCCCCTTAAGAAAACTATATAGCCAGATAAAGATCATAATTGTAAGCAAGGTTGTTGCACCAACTTTGACTTCGTATGATATTTTTTTCATTTTCAGGTTGGTTTTTACTTTTTGTTTTTATTCTTCTTTTCCAGGGCTTGCTGCAAAGGTACTATTTTGCTGTCTTTAACCGCTATAATAAAGGCATCGGGAAAGATATCTTCTATCTCCTTCCTGTATTTAACTGCTTCATTATAGTCTGAAAAGCTTCCGGTTGCATATTTGTATCTTCCATCTCCATTTAATTCTATAACATCATTTAAACCTTTAAAGTTTTCGGGTATGATTTCTTTTTTTGTTTTTGAGTTTGCTATCTGTACCCTAAAGACTGTAACGGCCCCTATATTCAATTGTTTTGAAGTGTTGTCGGATGAAGCGTCCTGAACAGTGTCTTTGCTCCATGATGCGCTGCTTTTACTGTCAATTTCGTCAATATATTCTTTGCAGGCAGTGAAAATGGAAGACGCGATATTATCTTGTCCGGTTTTAGAATTTAAATACTTCTCTTCTGTTGGATTTGTAATAAAACCTACCTCTGTAAGCACACTGGGCATGGTAGTCATAAACAAGACCCATAATCCGGCCTGTTTTACACCCCTGTCAGCCCTTTTGATGTTATCTTTATATCGGTTTTGAATTTTAGAAGCAAGCCCTGTACTCTGTTCCTGAAATAAATTTTGCCTTAATGAGAACATAATATACGATTCAGGAGCTTTCGGATCGAATCCATCGTATGTTTTATCGTGATTACTCTCATGAAGAATGACCTCATTCTCTCTCATAGCAACCTCAAGGTTCTGCTGATCTTTTGCCAATCCCATTACAAATGTCTCTGTACCCTGCACATTCTTTGAGGCGGCCCAGTTTGCATGAATTGAGATGAACAGATCTGCTTTAACCTTATTTGCTATATCTGCACGGGCCCTGAGTTCAGGGAATGAGTCATTTCTCCTGGTGTATATAACGGTTACATTATTGATATTCTTTTCAATATATTCTCCTGTTTTAAGCGCTATTGCTAAAGTAATGTTCTTCTCAGAACTAATACTCCCAACTGCCCCGGGATCTTTACCTCCATGTCCTGCATCTATAACAATAACCCAGTTTTTATCATTTCTTCGGGCAAAAAGGTTTCCGGGAAAAAGTATGAATACTAAAATTAAAAAAAACAATCTCCCGCTATATATATTTATGGTATGAACTTTGCCGTTATTAATTCTTTTACTCATTTTTAGTTCACGTTTTTTAATTAGTTTTGCGCAGGCATCCTGGTATCAAACAAAAACTATACAAAAATAGTATTTAAGTTGTATTTTTTAAAAGAAAAGCGGTTACTGATAGCATTCCTTGTCCTGGTCAATGTTTTTACATTGTTTTCCCAGGAGAGCAAGAGTACCCGAGATTCGATGCTTATAAAAATTGATACTCTCAAGGCAGATACCATTCCTAAGAAGGTTCGCAGGACTTCCTCCAGTACAATTGAATCGAAAGTTACTTACTCTGCCCTGGATGTTATAAGGAAAGACCTGGTCAATAAACGAACTACTCTGACAAAGTCCGCTTTAGTGAAGTATGAGGATATCGAGATAAAAGCCGATTCAATTGTAATTGATATGAATACCAATCTGCTTTTTGCTGCGGGCAGAAAGGATTCGACGGGGAAGGTGGTTGGGAAACCGGTTTTTACTCAGGGATCACAGTTGATTAATGCTGATGAACTTACATATAATTTCAAAACAAAAAGAGCATACGCTACAAACATCATTACCAAGCAGGCTGATGGTCTTCTTCATAGCGGGTATACCAAACTCCTGGAAGATAAAACATCAAATATTGCCAGGAGTACCTATTCAACATGTGATGCAGATACTCCTCATTTTTATATAAACCTTCCCAGGGCAAGGATCTACCCCGGAAAGAAGCTTGTTACAGGGCCAGGGAACCTTGTTGTTGAAGGGATCCCTTTACCGCTCATTATCCCACTTGGGTATTTCCCTGTTCAGACAAAAAAAGCAGCTTCAGGATTATTAATTCCCAGAATCGGACAAGAGGCGCAACGAGGTTATTCTCTTTCAGACGGAGGCTATTACTTTGCCGTGAGTGATTATTTTGATCTTTCTCTTAAAGGAAACGTGTACTCAAACGGTACTTGGATGCTTACGACCTTAAGCAACTATAACAGGCTTTATAAGTACAGCGGGAATTTCTCATTTAATTATGCTTCCAATATTTCAGGACACAAGGGATTGCAGGATTATTCAAAGTCCACAAATTACAGGTTAGGATGGATCTTTACCCAGGATGCCAAGGCATCTCCGGGCTCAAGGTTATCAGCCAGTGTAAATATGAGTTCAAGCGCATTCGACCGCAACAACAGTTATCAGGTTGTAGACCATGTGACAACTCAGCGCCAGTCGAGTGTCAGTTACTCCAAATCGTGGGATGGAACACCATTTAATTTTTCGATGAGCGCTAACCATAGTCAGAACGTTAAGACCGGAAATGTTAGTCTCGACCTTCCACAGGCCAATTTTAGCGTAAGCAGGATATATCCATTTAAGGGGAAGAATAGTGTTGGTACTCCCAAATGGTATCAGGAAATACAGCTATCGTACACTGCATCTCTTGATAATCAGATAAGTACAGCCGATAGCCTTCTTTTCACACGAGCAGTATGGAATAACATGAAAAATGGTTTTAAACATGACATACCTCTGAGTTTCCAGATCCGCCCTTTTAAGAATTTTTCAATTACTCCGGCATTAACATATTCCGGGGTAATGTATACACAAAAGTTTGAAAAGAGATGGGATACCGCATATGTAAATCCTATTAATAATAATATAGAACCCAGGGTTGTCACTGATACTACAAGGGGAATATTCTATGGACAGGCTGTAAATCCTTCAATAAGTGCAAGTTATAGTCCGCAGCTCTTCGGTACGTTCCAGTTTACAAACCCGAATTCCAGAATACAGTCAATCCGGCAGGTTATTAAACCTTCTGTGAGCTTTAGTTTTACTCCTGCACTTAAAGGCTTGAGTTCAAATATGTACAGGCAGGTTCAGACTGATGCTACCGGCCAAACAACACAATCTTATTCAATTTATGAAGGAAACATATACGGAACACCTTCATTATCAACCAAAAGTGGAAATGTCGGTTTCAGCCTTGTAAATATTCTTGAAGCTAAAATATTCCCGAAATCGGACACTACAGGAAAGCCCAAAAAGGTAAAACTTATCGATAATTTTAGTATAAATACATCCTATAACATTTTCGCCGATTCACTCAATTGGACTCCGGTTTCTATGCAGGCCCGAACTACTATTTTTAATAAAATCAGTATTTCGGCTAGCAGCAGTTTTTCGCTTTACGGGACTGATAGCCAGGGGAGAGATATTAGAGTTTTTTTGCTAACCCAGCAAAAAAAACTTATGCGACTTACAAATTTCAGCACCAGTCTCGATTTTAGTCTCAGCGACCTGCTTAAGGGAAACAAGAGTGGTAAGACTCAGGGCACCCCACCAAATGGCGCTCCCGGGATGGGAGAAAAAATTGATAGAACTGCTCCAAATACAGCGAATCCTTCAAGTCCGGGAGCAGGACTCTATGATCCATACGGTTATGCTATTTTTGATGTGCCATGGTCAATGAATGTAAGTTTTGTATTTTCCTATTCAAAAACAGGGCTCACTTCAACAATTTCAAATGCTCTGTCAGTAAATGGTAACGTATCTGTTACTAAAAAAATGTCACTCACATATACAAGCGGATATGATTTCAAGGGTAAGCAGATTACAATGACACAATTCGGATTTGCCCGCGATCTGCATTGCTGGGAAATGAATTTAAACTGGGTTCCGAACGGAACTATGCAAATGTGGAGTTTTACAATAAGAGTAAAAGCTGCAGTGCTTGGAGATTTAAAATATGAGAGACGTAAGGATTTTCATGAGAACTTTTAACAGTCAATACCATAGGTTATGAAAAAGATTATCAGCACAGTAAATGCTCCGGCAGCAATCGGACCTTATAGTCAGGCTATAGAGATGAATAATACTCTCTATATCTCGGGACAGATTCCTATTAACCCTGTAACCGGTAAACTTGTTGAAGGAGATATTACAATACAGACTGACCAAGTCCTGAAAAACATTGGAGCCGTACTTAGTGCAGCAGGTTACACATTCAGCGATGTGGTTAAATCTACGTGTCTGCTGAGCGACATATCAAATTTTAAAGCTATGAACGAGGTTTATGCCCGGTTTTACAGTGATGTCAAACCTGCCAGGGCTACCTTTGCTGTAAAAGACCTGCCAATGGGTGCCCTGATAGAAATTGATACGATTGCAATGAAATAAAACTGGCGGTATATAAAAAAAATAGAGACGCAAAATTTTGCGTCTCTATTTTATAAAAATATTGGGTATTCTATTCTCCTTTGATCTCAAATTCTACTTCAACCTTAACATCTCTGTGAAGTTTGATAATTGCTTTGTAATTTCCAACTTCCTTGATTTGATCTTCAGGAAGTGTTATGTTTTTGCGATCAATGTCAAATCCTTTTTCCTTAAGTGATTCTGCAATCTGAATAGTGTTTACTGAACCGAAAATTTTACCTGAGGTGCTGGTCTTTGCTCCAACGATAATCTTTATACCGGCCATTCTGCCTGCTATCTCCTGGGCTGCAATTTTGATCTTTTCTTCTTTGTGAGCCCTTTGTCTGAGATTTTCAGTGTGCATCTTTTTTGCTGATGAAGAAGCAGCCACTGCATAACCCCTTGGGATAAGGAAATTCCTTCCGTAGCCAGCTTTCACATTCACTAAATCGTCTTTCTGCCCTAGCTTATTGACGTCCTGTATTAATATAATTTCCATATTTTCCCTATTTTAATAGATCAGTAACATAAGGAAGAAGTGCGAGATGCCTTGCTCTCTTAACAGCTTTTGCCACTTTCCTCTGATATTTCAACGATGTACCTGTAATTCGCCGCGGAAGAATTTTTCCCTGGTCGTTCAGAAACTTTTTGAGAAATTCCGGATCTTTATAATCAATGTATCTGATCCTGTTTTTCTTAAATCTGCAGTATTTCTTCTTTTTGATCTCAACCGTTGGAGGAGTCAAATATCTGATTTCCGATTCGTTCTGTGCCATAGCTTATTCCTCCTTCGATTTACCTGATTCTCTTTGTTTTCTTTTCTTCTCTGCATATTCGACGGCAAATTTTTCCATCCTGAATGTTAAAAACCTGATAATCCGTTCGTCACGACGATACTGGAGTTCAAGTTTTTCAATTAGATCGCCTGTGCCTTTAAATTCTACCAGATAATAGAAGCCAGTGGACTTCTTCTGGATGGGGTAGGCCAGTTTTTTTAGACCCCAGTTTTCTTCATGAACGATCTCACCGGTATTATCGGTAATGACCTTCTTGAATTTCTGTACCGCTTCCTTCATCTGGTTCTCAGATAAAACGGGAGTTGCAATGAAAACGGTTTCGTACTGATTCAACATAGTAATTAATTGTTTATTGATTAATGATTTCGGATCGCAAAAGTACAACTATTTTGCATAATTCAAAAATTATTCAATGAATTATGTTCTGAAGATCAATCTCTCGCAAAGACGCTAAGACGCAAAGAATAATGCTTAGCGCCTTTGCGACTTTGAGTGCAAAAAAATGATGGTCTTATATTGTTCCTTTTTGTAAAACCTGAATCTTTAAAAATAGGGTTAAATTTTATAAATACTCTTAAATCAGGCAGGCTTTTTAACTATATTTGTATTCAACAATTGTGAAAGAAACGACAGTTAATTATATATGGAAAATTTCATTGTTTCAGCGCGAAAATACAGGCCAGCAAGCTTTGATATGGTTATCGGCCAGGATTCGATTACCAACACGTTGAAAAGCGCCATAAAAAACAAACACCTTGCCCACGCTTATCTTTTTTGCGGTCCACGTGGTGTGGGGAAAACTACCTGTGCAAGAATTTTTGCCAAAACAATAAACTGCAGCAACCTTAGCGAGGATTCAGTTGCTTGCGAGAAATGCGAATCGTGTATCTCGTTTAATACATTGAGATCCTTTAATATTCATGAACTGGATGCGGCTTCTAATAATAAGGTAGAGGACATTAGAAGTCTGAATGATCAGGTAAGGATACCACCTCAGATCGGTAAGTACAGCATATATATAATCGATGAAGTCCATATGCTCTCTTCATCAGCCTTCAATGCCTTTCTGAAAACTCTTGAAGAACCACCTTCTCATGCAATTTTTATCTTGGCAACGACGGAAAAACACAAGATCATTCCCACAATTCTATCACGTTGCCAGATATTTGATTTTAACAGGATTAAAATAGAGGATATTGTTCATCGCCTCATGTATGTTGCTAATAATGAGGGTATCGATGCAAATGAGGAGGCGCTCCATGTCATTGGACAGAAAGCTGACGGGGCTATGCGCGATGCCTTGTCGATATTCGACCAGATTGTAAGCCTAAGTGGAAAAAAGATTAGTTATAAGGATGTAATTGAAAATCTTAATGTCCTTGATTTTGAGTATTATTTCAAAAGTATTGATGGGGCTTTGGCAGGCGATATATCTTCAGTATTGATGACTTTTAATGAGGTGCTGGAAAAGGGATTTGACGGTCATAATTTTATATCGGGTCTTAATAGTCATCTTCGCGATCTCCTTATAAGTAAAGATGAATCAACATTACGTCTTCTTGAAGCAACACCCGCAATAAAGCAGCGCTACCTGCAACAAACTCAAAAATGTACGGTTGATTTTTTGTATAAAGCTTTAGACATCGGATCAGCTTGTGACATCAACTATAAGCAAAGCAAAAACCCAAGACTGCACATTGAACTCTCTCTTATTCGATTATGTCTTCTTTCGGGGGAGTTGGTTGAACCGACTGAAAAAAAAAAGCCTGATCCCCTCAATCTGAAAGTTCAGGAAGAGGAACTAAAGCCTCCTTCAAAAGCGGATGCGATTGTGTCAGATGTTAAAACTGAAGTGATTGGAAAATCATCTGACGAGACGTCATCCACTAAACATGAGCCAAAGATAGACAGGCCGTCAAAAGCATTCTCCATAAAAGATATCATTTCTGAGGAATCTAAACCCACCATAGCAAAATCAGAAACAACCGGTGAGGTTGTCCCGCAAACTCAATCGATGCCAAAGGAGGTATTTACACCTGAAGCTTTTGAGAATGTGTGGCGGGAATTTCTCGATCAGCTTAATGGAGAAGGGACAAGAATAATTAGTATGTTTAAGTCGGTTAAACCTGAAGTTGAAAATGATCAGACAATCAAAATTCACCTCAGCAATGCAACTCAAAAAGATACATTCATTCTGAATTACAAACAAAAACTATTGTCTTTTTTGGAGAGTAAGTTTGTGTTATCCGGCGTTGATATAGAAACAGTTGTCGACCTGAAGGATACAACAGATATATTGTATACCGACGAACAGAAATCTAATTATCTGTTCAATAAGTATCCGGTATTAAAAGAGATGAAGAAAAATTTTAACCTCGATATAACCTAAAAATATTTTAAAGGTAGAATAATTGTGGAGAAAAAATCTAAAACGATCATTGATGAAGATTATCTGAAATACCTGACCAGGGAGAAGATCATTTCAGATAAGGTAATAAACAGTTCGCGATCAATGATAAGCGTCATTAACCGTAGCTATATATATGAAAAGGTAAATACTACCTTTTGCCTTGCACATAAGGCCGTTATCGATTCAATCGTTGGAAAGTCACTCGAAGATGTTTGGGGAAATGATGCTTTCGATAAGTCCATAAAGGATAATGTTGATCTCTGTTTATCCGGCAAAGAAGTCCGGTATGAAGCATTTATTGAAACACCAGGTTTCGGGAAAAAATATTTTGATGTTGTATTCAGACCACTTTCAATAGAATCTAACGAAGTAACTCATCTTCTGGTTGAAACGTTCGATATTAATGA
This sequence comes from uncultured Bacteroidales bacterium, assembly GCA_963809855.1. Lineage (GTDB taxonomy): Bacteria > Bacteroidota > Bacteroidia > Bacteroidales > VadinHA17 > LD21. Next base: position 1,087,174 of record CAWELF010000001.1, read on the forward strand.
GTTGAAACATTCAGAGCAGCTGATAATTGAGAAAGAAGAGGCGCTTAAAAAGTTTGAGACGAATTTGCCGATCGGATTCCTTCGTTGCGACCCTGACGGGAAAATAATTCATGCAAATAATGCTTTTCTCAGGATTATGGGATACCAGGACGAACAGTCCATTTTTAATATGAACATCAAGTGTTTTTATGTAGAGGAAGGGTTATTTGAACTACAGGTTGAGCAACTTCTTTTATATAACACAAAGGTCTTTGGGAGAGTTTCCCTCAAGAATATTCAAGGGGTTGAAATTCCGTGCAGAATCAGTGGTTTTCTTGCTCCGGATAAATATGGTAACGCTTCATTTATAGATTTTGCCATTGAGGATTCATCGCGTGAGCTTATGCTCGAAAATAGACTTTTGCAGGCACAGAAACTCGAAACAATCGGTGCTCTGGCAGGCGGAATTGCACATGATTTTAATAGTATCCTTGCGACAATTCTCGGCTATTCTGAATTATTGTACGACGATATGCCCAAAGACTCTGAGATGGCGAAAAATGTAAGTAAAATCAAGGCTGCAGTAATGAAGGCTCATTCGATTACAAACCAGATACTTGCATTCAGCCGCCAGGTGGAGCAGGAGAAGGTGCAGGTAAGCGTTTCTGAAATTCTTACTGAAACGATCGGGTTTGTGAGATCATCCATTCCTCCTGACATAAAGGTCAATAGTAATATCGTCAGTAAGGACGACACTGTACTGGCTGATCCAACCCAGTTGTTCCGGGTCTTTTTAAACCTGATGACAAATGCAATACAGTCGATGGAGGAGAAGGGGGGAGAACTTTCAGTAAACCTTGATGTAGTGGAGGGTAAACTGGTACAACATGATTTGAATAAGGATATTGTTGCTGATGAATATGTTCTTCTTACTTTTAAAGATTCCGGAAAGGGAATGGATCCTTCACTTATCGGAAGAATCTTCGAACCATTTTTCACAACACGCGAAATAGGTAAAGGAACAGGTTTGGGTTTGTCGGTCATTCATGGGATTATTACAGAAATGGAGGGCGAAATTCTTGTAACGAGCAAGATGGGAGAGGGGTCGGAATTTTATATCTACCTTCCGGTGAATAAATCATATCCTCCGATTAATCAGGGAATTGAAAAGAGAAAAAAAATTCTATTCATTCGCGGCAATATTTATGAGTCGAAGATACTATCACTCGCTCTCGAAAATACCGGTTATGAACTTATGTACATATCAGATCGACGCAATTTTATTAAGGTAGTGGCCACAACATCAGAAAGACCTGATCTGATTATTTTTATGAGCGACTCAAAACTCCTGCATCCTGAGGAACTTATCAGTATAGTGAAAAGATTCAATGTCAAGACTCCTTGTATTTTAATAAGTGATTCTAATCACGAATTGTTGGAAGAAAAATTACTAAATTCGGGGATTATTAACCATCATTTAATTAAACCAGTTTCCCTGAAAGAAATCAGAAATGCAATACAGATATCACTTAATGATCTAAAATCCTAACCTAATAATCATGTAATGCCAGGCATATTAATTGTTGAAGATGAAAAGGATCTGCGGGAGATGCTAAAAATTTCTCTTACACGACATAAATTTACCGTCTTTGAAGCCGAGAATGGTAAGGATGCAATTATTCATTTCAAACCAACGATAACTGATTTGATTGTTACAGATCTGATAATGCCTGATGAAGATGGACTCAAAGTAATTATTAAACTGAAAGAATTAAAACCTTCTATTAAGATAATAGCAATTTCAGGAGGGGGAAAAGCTGGTCCTGGGAGCTATCTTAATCTTGCTAAAGCTCTTGGCGCTGATGCGATTTACTCCAAACCATTTTCTATCAATGAACTAATCGCGAAAATTCAGGAGCTTCTGAATGTTGAAAAAGTAATATAGATGTGATATTTTATTAAACCTTTAAAAAACTCAAATCATGATAAAGAAATCGATTGAAGATATATGTAACAGGCAGGTAGAGAGAGAAGGTTATTCTTCCAATCTGTATCTGGCAATGGCCTCATGGGCTGAGGTTAATGGCTTTCCTGGTGTTGCCGCATGGCTGTATATACAATCTGACGAAGAGAGACTTCATATGCTTAAGTTCATAAAATACATTAACGACAGAGGGGGTAAAGCTATTATGCCTGCTTTAAAAGAGCCTGTAGCTGACTATAAAGATGTCGAAGATATTTTCAAACAGGTTCTGAAGCACGAAGAGTTTGTGACAGCAAGTATAAATGAAATAGTGGCGCTTACTCTCGAAGAAAAAGACTACAATACCCATAATTTCCTGCAATGGTTTGTGATGGAACAGGTTGAGGAAGAAGCTTCTGCCCGGGCCATTATAGATAAAGTAAAGCTGTTGGGAAAAAGCAATATGTATCAATTAGACAGGGATATTCTTAGTCTGAGAACCCCGGCAGCAAATGCCAAACCCGTTGCATGAAAAAACATTTGACATTATTTTTTGGATTTCTGCTTTTTTCGTCAGTTAATTTCCTGTCTGCACAGGTCGTTATTAAGAACTCCTCGGTAACAGGTGTTTGTTATGCAGGAAGTAAAGTAACAAAGGTTTACATTCCACCACCTGCAAGTTTTTTTAAGAAAGGCGAAACGGAAGGTGGAGCATCAATAACTGTTTATTATACAGGCTTCTCTAAACCGGCAAAAGCTGCAATAGAGTATGCTGCCTCAATTCTTAGAACTTTACTTCCGGCAGATACCAAGCTTACTATATTGGCTAGCTGGGAAAGAATCTCTTCTCCCGGAGTTCTCGCACAATCATCCACAACTGGTTATGTTGGAGGATGGGCGATTGATGCCTTAAACCCATATGCTTATTACCCGGTAGCCCTTGCTGAGAAAATTGCCGGTGAGAGTCTTAATACCGATCAGGAAGGAGATATCTCTCTTGCAGTAAACAGCTCCGCAAACTGGTATATGGGAACAGACGGAAATACTCCTCAATCGATGTACGATCTGGTAACAGTAGCACTTCATGAAATCTGTCATGGCCTGGGATTTTTTGATAGTATGAACACAGATGAATCTCTGGGGTGGTACGGACTTAGCTTTCTTCCCGTAATATATGATACTTATGTTGAGAACTTTACAGGCGCCAGACTTACCGATACCTTGAAGTTTCAAAATTATTCGCCTGATCTCAGAACCCAGCTGACCGGCGGACAATTATACTTTAATGGACCTTTGTTAAAGAAGTATTCTCTCTTAAATAATTATACTTTTTCAAGAGCCAGGTTATATGCACCTTCAACCTGGGATTCAGGATCAAGTGTGTCGCATCTTGATGAATCGGATGCAACACTACAGGTAGATGCTCTAATGACCCCAATTATTAACAAGGCGGAAGCAATTCACGATCCCGGAAAACTTACTTTCTCAATACTTGGAGACCTCGGCTGGATAAATACAAGAATTATCCATAAACCCATGAAGGATACCGAACAAAACCTTTCACGGGTAACGCTTTCCGCAACAATTAAATCTGATACAATTTATAATAGAAATAATGTCGGTTTAGTATTCTCATTCGACAATTTCCACTCAAGCGACACTGTCCGTCTTTCCTCTCCCGGAGGCGATAATACTTTCACAACTACCCTGAATATTCCTTCATATAATAGCGAACTTCAGTACTATATTTATGCACAAGACTGTTTTTCAAGACTTTACAGGTCGCCTTCACTAATAGAATTCTTTAAATATAAAGTTTATATCGGTATAGATACTGTAAAACCGGTGATTACGCATACCAAAACAGATTATTACCTTAAAACAATAGATACAATCAGTTTCAAAGCTGACGTAACAGACAATATAGGTGTGGATTCTGTATATGTTGAATACAAAGTAAATGATTCCCAGTCAAAATTTATCGGACTAAAAGCCGGGTCAAATAATAGTTTCAGTGCGGATATTAAGGCTAAACAATTATCTTTAAATGGAGGGGATTCAATAAGATACAGGATATTTGCAATTGATTCCGCTATTAATCCAAATATTGCCGTTTTACCAAAAAATGGGTATTTCTCAACAAGTATTGAGGATGTCACTTCAACAATTATCAGCTATTCAACTGATTTTACCAATGCTGCCCCTGACTTTTTCAATATTGGCTTTGACATAGCAAAACCCGCAGGTTTCCAAAAATTTGGTCTCCATACTAAACACCCTTATGAAAGTCCTGAGGATAATAATAAGAGCATCAATTACATAGCTATGCTCAGACATCCGCTGAAATTCAATGAATCAGGACTTATTATCAATTTCAATGAGGTTGTACTGGTTGAACCTGGGGAGTCTGGTTCTGTATATGGTTCTTCCGACTTTTATGATTATGTGATTGTTGAAGGTTCGAAGAATTTTGGTAAAACATGGTTTGCGCTTACCGATGGTTACGATAGCAGAATAGATCCGGTATGGTTAAATAATTATAATAGTTTAATTTCGGGACAGAATTCAATATTCGCAGGGACTGAGTCTATGCTTCATAAACATACTATTTTCTACCAACCATCTGACAAGATTTCTGCCGGAGATACTCTGATGCTTCGTTTCAGATTATACTCCGATCCGTTCGCTAACGGGTGGGGATGGGTAATTGAGGACCTACAGGTAAATTCTCTGGTTGATGCAGTAGAAGAATTAAGACTCGAACCGGTTCATATCTACCCAAATCCGGGTAATGGCCGTTTCAAAATCAGTAGCGGAACGTCGGAGTTAAATAACCGTAAACCATTCTCTTACAGTGTTTATAATTCATATGGAAACTGTATTGCTACAGTCCGGAACCCGGGGGATTCAGAAATCACAGTAGATATTTCAGGTTACCCATACGGAATCTATTTGATTGTGCTCAATCTTGATGATGGAATAAAGACATTTAAGTACAGTCTTATGAAATAAAAACAACGACCCCGCAATTATGGCGGGGTTTTTGTACAAACACATTTTTTGGAATTCATTATTGGAAAATAAAACTAATTTTGCAGGATATTTTTTATAAATCGTAAAACAGCTAAAAATGAGCATCATAAATGATATATTGGGTCTTTTTCTTGGTAATAAATATGAGAAGGATATTAAAGAAATCAATCCCTATGTAGAAAAGATTCATATTGAATTTGAGAAATTGAAAGATTTATCAAACGATCAGTTACGTGAACGCACAGATGATCTCAGAAAGGAGATTATTCTTAGCCTGAAGGGAGATGAAGATGAGATCAGATCACTTAGGGAAAAAGCTGAAAAAGAAGAAGATGTCTATCAGAAGGAAGAGATTTACAATGAAATCGATAAGATAGAAAAGAATATTAACGTTAAGCTCGAAGATTTGCTCGACCAGATGGTCCCACGAGCTTTTGCAATAGTTAAGGAGACTGCAAGACGGTTCAAAGAAAATAGTACTCTTGAGGTTACAGCACGACAATATGACAGGGATCTGGCAGCCACACGTGAAAGTGTAACAATAGATGGAACCAAAGCAATTTGGAATAACCGATGGATTGCCGGGGGTAATGAAATTACCTGGGATATGGTTCATTATGATGTGCAGCTTATTGGCGGCGTAGCTCTGCATAAAGGGAAAATTGCAGAAATGGGTACAGGTGAAGGGAAAACCGTTGTAGCAACACTCCCTGTCTTCCTGAATGCCCTTGCCGGAAGAGGTGTTCATATTGTCACAGTTAATGATTACCTCTCAAAACGCGACTCTGAATGGATGGGTCCGATTTATGAATTTCATGGTCTTACTGTCGATTGTATAGACAAGCACCAGCCGAACTCTCATGAACGGCGCAAAGCATATAATGCTGATATTACTTTTGGAACGAACAACGAATTCGGGTTCGACTACTTAAGGGATAATATGGCAATTAATGCTGAAGACCTGGTTCAGCGGAAACACCACTATGCAATTGTTGATGAGGTCGACTCAGTTCTTATCGACGACGCACGTACTCCATTAATAATATCAGGACCAACAGCAAAAAGCGATAACCAGCAGTTTGATGAGTTAAAACCCAAAGTTGAAAAACTGGTTGGCGCTCAAAAAAAACTTGTAACCCAGATACTTGCAGATGGAAAGAAGCTAATTTCGGAAAATAAAAATGATGAGGGTGGTCTTCTTCTTCTCAGAGCTTACAAAGGATTGCCAAAAAATAATGCACTTATAAAGTTTTTGAGTGAAGAAGGTAATAAATCTCTGCTTCTTAAAACAGAGAACTTTTACATGCAGAACAATAGTAAGGAAATGCCTAAAGTAACGGATGAGCTCTACTTTATCATTGACGAAAAAGCAAATTCCATCGAGCTTACCGAGAAGGGAATTGACCTTATATCTGACTCTGTTGAAGATGCCAGCTTCTTTATCTTACCTGATGTTGGATCAACAATCGCGGATCTTGAGAAATCTGATCTTCCAGACAAAGATAAGCTTAGAAAAAAAGATGAACTTCTACAGGACTACTCAGTAAAATCAGAGCGTGTTCATACAATGACTCAGCTCCTTAAAGCATGGACTTTATTCGAGCGCGATACTGAATACATCGTTGTAGATAATAAAGTAAAAATTGTTGACGAGCAAACCGGTCGTGTTCTTGAAGGCCGAAGATATTCCGATGGACTTCATCAGGCAATCGAAGCAAAGGAGAATGTGAAAATTGAAGCTGCAACTCAGACCTATGCAACAATTACTCTGCAGAATTATTTCAGGATGTATCATAAGCTGGCAGGGATGACAGGTACTGCTGAAACAGAGGCCGGTGAATTGTGGAACATCTATAAACTGGATGTTGTGGTAATTCCGACAAACCGACCTGTAATAAGAATAGACAGAGAAGACCTGGTTTATAAAACAAAAAGGGAAAAATATAATGCAGTAATTGATGAGATAGCCGAGATGAACAGGCTTGGTCGTCCGGTTCTGGTTGGAACCACATCGGTAGAGATATCGGAACTCCTGAGCAGGATGCTTAAGATGAAGGGACTTAAACATAATGTGTTGAACGCTAAACTTCATCAGCGTGAAGCAGAAATTGTTGCTGAAGCAGGTAAATCAGGAACAATTACTATTGCAACCAACATGGCAGGTCGTGGTACAGATATAAAGCTGACGGATGAAGTCAAATTAGCTGGGGGACTTGCAATTATCGGTACGGAGAGGCACGAATCAAGAAGGGTAGACCGGCAGTTGCGGGGACGCTCGGGCCGTCAGGGCGACCAGGGATCTTCTCAATTCTTCGTATCTCTTGAAGATGAGCTTATGCGACTCTTTGGATCTGAAAGAATTGCAGGGATAATGGATAAGCTTGGGTTAAAGGATGGGGAGATGATCCAGCATTCAATGATTACAAAATCTATCGAACGTGCACAGAAAAAAGTCGAAGAAAACAACTTTGGAATCAGAAAGAGACTTCTTGAGTACGACGATGTTATGAATTCTCAACGAGAAGTGATTTACAAGAAAAGACGACATGCACTTCTTGGAGAAAGACTAAGTGTGGATATCGCAAACATGATGTTCGATGTTACTGAAAATCTTGTTGAAACTTACCATGGTGATGGCGATTTTGAAGGATTTGATTTTGACCTGATACGTTCATTTTCAATGGATTCACCTATCCCTGATAGCGAATTTAAAAAAGCTACTACAGAAGTGGTAACTGAGAAGGTCTATGCAAAAGTGCTGGATACATACAGCAGAAAGGTTGAGTCAATCTCAGCACAGGCATATCCTGTTCTGAAAGATGTTTATGACAGAATGTCGCATACCTATGAAAACGTTGTTGTCCCGATTTCAGACGGAGTAAAGGTATACCAGGTTGTCACCAATCTGAAAGCATCAGCTGAATCTGAAGGTAAGGAGCTTGCCAGATCTTATGAGAAGACGGTTGTTTTGGCCACTATCGATGATGCATGGAAAGAGCATTTGAGAGAGATGGACGAATTGAAACAGTCTGTTCAGAATGCTACTTACGAACAAAAAGACCCGCTTTTAATCTACAAGTTCGAATCTTTCGAGCTGTTCAAAACAATGCTTACAAAAGTTAATAAGGATGTTGTGAGCACTCTTATGAAGGGGCATATTCCTAATCAGGACCCGGAACAGGTTAAGGAAGCTCAAAGAAAACGGCAGGTCGACATGAGTAATCTGAGAACATCCAAGAGCGATTTCTCACAATATAGCACCACCGGTGGTGGCGGAGCACCCGATCGCAATCAGAAGACAGAACCTGTTAGAGTTGACAAGAAGGTAGGAAGAAATGATCCATGCCCTTGTGGAAGCGGCAAAAAGTATAAAAATTGTCACGGTATCCAACAAGGAGCGGCAGCAGGAGCTTGATCAGATTTATGATCAGCCCTTGTTTAGTTCTTCAATTGCTTTCTGTATCCTGGCATAAACATTCCTGCTGACAGGCACCAATGGAAGTCTTAGATTATTTTGGCAGATACCCATAGAGCTCATCATTGCCTTTACCCCTGAAGGATTACCTTCAATAAAGAGTAATTCGATGATTTCCATTAGTTTAAACTGCATATCACGGGCAGACTTAAAGTTGTTTTTTAATGAATGATTTACCAGTTCGCTACACTGTGCAGGGAAAGCATTTGCCAGAACAGATATAACCCCGGCTCCACCGGAAGCTACAATAGGAATTATCATAGTATCATCGCCGGAAATTACGCTAAAATTTTCAGGTTTTCCTTTTATAATCCTCATAATCTGACTAATATCTCCTGAAGCCTCTTTTACTCCAACAATATTTTCGCATTCATGAGCAAGTTCCAGACATGTATCTGAAGAAATGTTGCTGCATGTTCTTCCCGGAACATTATACAGGATAACTGGCAGTGGACTGCATGTGGCAATAGCTTTGAAATGTTCAAAAAGTCCCTTCTGGCTTGGTTTATTATAATAAGGTGCAACAGATAATATTCCTTCAATACCTGCAAGATCAGAATGCCTGATACCGTTAATTACTTCCTGCGTATTATTTCCACCAATACCGACAACCAGAGGAACACGTTTATCGATTGTATCAACAACATAGGATACAACAGCCTTCTTTTCATCTTTTGTGAGAGTTACAGATTCACCGGTGGTTCCAAGTGCAACAATATAATTTACTCCACCGTTTATTACATGATTAATCACACGTCCTAAAGCCGCAAAATCGATACTTGAGTCATTTTTGAAAGGAGTTATTACAGCAACTCCTGTTCCTCTGAATTTTTTCATCTGGTTTTTTAATTTTTAACTATTTTATTTGTCTAATTGCCGGCGTATTTAACCTGGTTGGCTGTCGTCCCCGAATTTATCATTTCAAGATAATGTACAACCTGGTTGAGGTATGTGTCAGTATTTACCGGATTTTTTATATCCATCATCAGATCGAATTGTGAATCAGGCGTTTCCGGTTCAAACAATCCAACCTTAAAAGAAGCCTCCGACAGGAAGGATAAATATTGCAGGGGCAATATTTTGTTCAGGTTAATATCAATAAGCACATCAAAGTTATTCTTTATAAAAGAATGCGCTTCCGGAGTAGCCGGAAGATAATAAAGATTCAATTCGTTACGTCTGAAACATGTCAGATATCTTAGTGCCGTATACTGATTTGGTAATTCTTTTCCTGAGAAATAGCCAAGGATTTTTACCTCAATATTTTTCTCATGCATTTTTTGATAGAACTTCGACAGGCTCGTAAACTCAGCAGTATTTGAGGCATCCCAAACAATTCCAATACTTTTAACAAGACTGAAATTAGAATAATGGATGTGCCTCTTTGTTTTTATTAGCTTTCCTTTCAGAATAGACCTGCCTATTTTGAGCCTGATATTCTTGAATAATTCCATAATGCAAACCTAACTGTTTTTTGTTAAAATAAATTGTGACTCAATATTAATCTTCACCAATAATTTTCAGGAAATCGTTTTCATTTACCAGAGGAATATTTAGTTCACCGGCTTTCTCTCTCTTTGATTGCCCCATGTTATCTCCTGCAAGTATAAAGGATGTACTCCCGGAAACAGAAGTGGAATTTTTACCACCGTTCATTTCAATTATGTTCTTGTATTCATCGCGGCTGTGTTTGATGAAGGTTCCTGAAATAACAATCGTTTTCCCGCTCAGCGAGTTTCCTTTTATTACCACCGTTTCGTCTGCACTAAATTTTAAGCCAACTGATTTGAGCCGGTTAACAATCTCAATATTCTCATTATCAGAAAAATAGGCAACTATGCTGGCAGCTATTTTTGGACCGATTTCATTTAGATTTGTCAGTTTGTCAAAATCAGCGCTAATGAGTTCATCAATTGATTTGAACCCCTCTGCTATGGTTTTTGCAATAGTCTCACCGACATGTCGGATTCCAAGAGCAAAAAGCACCCGCGGATATGGTGTTTCAATCGATTTACTTATGCTTTTCAAAATGTTGGCAGTCGATTTTTCACCCAGACGTTCCAGCGGCAGCAATTGTTCAGGTTTTAAAAAGTACAGATCAGAAAAGTTTTTAATAAGGTTATTATTGAAAAGAAGGTCAATTGTCTCTTCTCCCAATCCGTCAATATCCATTGCCTTCCTGCTGATAAAATGTTCAATCCTGCCTTTTATCTGGGGAGGGCAGTGTAGGTAATTGGGACAGAAATGGTTCGCTTCACCCTCGTTTTTAACAAGGGCAGTACCGCACTCCGGACAGTTTGTAATAAATTCTATTTTTCGACTCATTTCATTTCGTACGGAATGATCCACGCCTACAATCTTTGGAATAATTTCACCGCCTTTTTCAACATAAACCATATCGTTAAGGTGCAGATCCAGAAGAGCTACCTGGTCAGCATTATGAAGAGTTGCCCTTTTGACTGTTGAACCAGAAAGAAACACCGGTTCAAGATTTGCGACTGGAGTTACAGCTCCCGTTCTCCCTACCTGGTAAACTACTGATATAAGCTTAGTTAACGCCTGCTCTGCCTTATATTTGTATGCTATAGCCCACCGGGGCGATTTAGCTGTAAATCCAAGTTCATTTTGAAGTTTTAAAGAATTAACTTTAATAACAACTCCATCGGTATCGTAGGGAAGAGCTTTGCGTTCTGTTTCCCACCTGGAAATAAAACTAATTACTTCCTCTAAATTTCTGCATATTCTTATGCTATCGGGTACTGTAAAACCCCACGATGATGTAGTTGTCAGATTATTATAATGGTTATCGAAGGGAAGATTTTCGGATAAAAGAAAGTAAACCATACAGGTCAGAGACCTTGAGGCTACAATCCTGGGATCAAGTAATTTAAGGGTTCCTGCAGCTGCATTACGGGGATTTGCAAAAGGATCAACGCCAGCGTTTACTCTGTCTTCATTTAGCCTGTTAAATACTTCCCTCGTCATCAATATTTCTCCTCTTACGACAAACTCTTCCGGTATTCCCGGGTTGTTTATTCGATGTGGTATTCCTGTTATGGTTTTGACATTCAGGGTAACGTCATCACCTTTATTTCCGTCACCTCTTGTCAAAGCCCTGAAAAGAACACCATTCCTATAAGTAATGCTGATTGAAGCTCCGTCAAATTTCAGTTCGCAAACATATTCAACAGGCGCTCCGGTGGTTTTAATAATTCTGTTATCAAACTCCCTGAGTTCATTTTCATTATAAGTATTCCCTAATGAGAGCATAGGATATCTGTGCTCAAACTGTTCAAACTCTTTTGTCAGATCGCTGCCAACTCTGCGGGTGGGAGAGTCTTCAGTCTGAAACTCTGGAAATCTCTTCTCAAGAGTTGTCAGTTCATTTAACATTATATCGTACTCAAAGTCAGATATTGAAGGCTGATTCAAAACATAATAATTTTTGTTATGTTCCTCTATTTCCTTTCTGATCTTCTCGATACGTTCTTTTGCTTCTGATTTTTTCATTCAAAAATATCTTGTATTGACCTTATGATTTTTACTTTGAAACCAGGTTCCAGACGCCTTCAATTATCTGACCACAGTTGCTGCATTTTCCATCTTTTATAGTATTTGAAGCAATCCTGTATCCCTGCCGGTCAACAAGAGAAGCTTTACATGACGGACATTTTGTATCTGATATTTCACCACCGGGAACATTTCCGGTATAAACATATTTAAGTCCTTCTTCTGTTGCTATCTTATGAGCGCTGTTAAGTATCTCAACAGGGGTAGGAGGCAATTGTTCAAGCTTATGCAAGGGATAGAACCTGCTAAAATGGATCGGTGTACTTTTGAATCCATTATCGCTTAACCACCTGCACATCTCCCTGATTTCGATAAGGTTATCAGTCCAGGTAGGAACAACCAGATTTGTAATCTCAAGCCATACGCCCATATCCTTATAGACCTTGAGCGAATCAAGAACCGGTTGTAATTTCCCTCCGGTCAGTTTAAGGTATGTACTGTCGCTGAACGCTTTGAGATCTATATTTGCCGCATCTATCACACTGCACAATTTTTTTAGCGGCTCTTTATTAATATATCCATTTGATTTAAAAATATTTTTGAGGCCAGCCTCCTTTGCCAGGGTAGCGGTTTCAAAGGCATATTCGTAAAATGTGGTTGGTTCTGAATAGGTATAAGCAATTGATTTGCAGTTATTTTTAATACATTCCGAAATTACTTTTTCAGGCATAAGCTCAAAGTTTCTGGTTTTATCGGGGCTTGTTTGAGAAATTGTCCAATTCTGGCAGTTAAGACAAACCAGGTTGCATCCGGCAGTTGCAATAGAAAAGGTATCTGATCCGGGAAGAAAATGATAAAGCGGTTTCTTCTCTATAGGATCCACATTTACTGCACATGGGTTGCCGAAGGCAAGAGTATACAATTTCGAGTTATGTACCTTTCGGTTATTGCATTTACTTAATTCGCCCTCCTTAAGAACACATTCATTTGGACATATCCTGCACATTATGCCTCTGGCAGTCTCCTCCTGAAACATGGCAATCTTTTTCAGATTTGTCTGGGTATCCGATATAATCTCAGCAAGTACTGCCTGTTGGGGATAACAAAGCATTCCGGCTGAAAAAATAAACGATTTTTTCAGAAAATCACGTTTGCTGATATGGCACCCTTTTTCATGCATATAAAATGCTTAATTCAATAATTATTAAAACTACTCTTTGTTACTAATTGTACCAAAAAGAAATCCGGTTAATATAAGAAACGATAACAAATAGACCGACACCTTTATTCCAAAAGCCGGAATCATAAATCCCGATACCGCCAGAAATCCAAAAGCTGAGCCCAAAAGATCTGCCCGGTAAATTTCAGAAGTTACTGAATATTTGCTGCTTAATGTAAGCTCCCTGAATATACTTCCGGTTAGTAAAGCTGGCAGGAATGCCAATAAGATCAGTGTAAATATAGCAGGAAATCCGCTTTTCATTGAAAGCAAAGGATTATAACAAAGTCCGAAAATTGTGTAAAAAAGAATCAGCAAGAATCCCTTTCCTTTCAATGTTAAGTACGTCGGATTAGCAATTTCAATGGCAGATCCGATCGCCAGGCCTGCCATTATTCCTGCAATCAGTAATCCCGTAAGCTGGTACATATTTCCTATAATAAGCTGAAGTGTAAACAAGAGTATTATTTCCAATCCTGCAATTGCTAACGCACTGAAATACATTATTATATTACTCCTTTTTACTGCGATTAATGATACTGCGAAGAGTGCTATAATTAAAACTATTGTTAGTGCCTTCTCACTTTTAAACATGCTTATATACAACGACTGCCAAAAAAAACTTGCAACAGGGAACGCAGATCTGTTCTGTCTCTGTGTTGTATCCATAAGTAACCTTACTTCTTCCGACTTTTTCCTGATTTGTTCATCTGAAAGATAATCGGAGCTAACATAAACATTCTTAATATTCCGCGACTTTACTAAACCACAGAACGAAAGAGATATTTCTTTATCGGAAGAAATGAAATAGAGTTTATTTCCCGACACGGGACTAATGTTCCTGAAAACTTTTGCAAGACTATTATAAACCGATGAGTATAGGTTTAATGATTCTTTGTTATAATAATTATAAGCAGAACCCGGCGAGCACATAAAGATCCCCCCGTCTTTTAACCTTTTCCTTACCTCATAAAAAAATTCAGTGGTATAATATCTGTTTAAAAGCAGAGTAGACGGAGGGGGGAGGAGGAGTATTATTGCATCATATGAGTCTTTGGAATTTCTGATATACTGAAAAGCATCCTCGTTTTCTATAATAAGTTCACCTTTAAAATGCTCTGATACTGTTTGCTCTGACTTGGCAAGTTCCGGATCTCTCTCAATATAGACTATCTTTTTCGGATGAAATTTCATCAATTCGGACAGATGCGATTTAAGCGAACCCGATATCATAATAGCATTTTCAACAATATCGCGCTGCAACATAGCATACTGTATATCCTCTTCCCTTTCAATTACGTCACTATTATAATTAATTAACCGTTCATTATAAAAGACACTCTCTTCATTTTTGTAAGAACCTTTTGTAATGTTGCCATATGGTGTATCTTCAGAACTGTTTACCCTGACGATTCCCTGCATTAATATTTGTCTGAAGAATATGTCAGGATCAGATAATAAGATGGTAAGTATACCCGCAACAAGAATGACACCTGACAATATCTTAATTCTCAGGGTTTTATCAAAAAACACATAAAAGAGGTAACCCAAATTCAAAATAATTACCAGAAGAAGAAGTCTGTAAGTATTTATTAATCCGGAAGTAAGCAGCGATATTACTATCCCTGAAGCAATTCCGCCGGTAGTTTCAATTGAAAAAGATTTTCCGGGAACCATAGCATTTACTGATTTTGCAAATGACATCAGTTTTATAAATGTAAATCCGGATGTAATGCAAAATGGGGCAAGCACCAGAAATGTAAAGACCAAACTTGTAAGAAGGGATGGTGCTTCTCCAGGGTTGACAAAAAAGCCGGATAATGCAAGCAAAAGCAGAAGTGAAATGATTGGGCCTAATGAAAAGATTATATTAATTTTTTTAATATCATTCAGGGCTGATTTTGACGCTAAGGATACTCCAATGGCCGAGCTGATGAGCCACGAGGCCATAAATGTTCCAGTAATCAGCTCATAACCACCTGCAATATTTAACATTTCACGTAAAAACAGCAATTGGATTGAGGAACTGACAAATCCTACCATAAAAAGGTTCGAGCGAATCGTCGGATAAGAGATCTTCAGTAGATCAGTTTTTTCAATGCAATTTTCCTGTTGAGTAAAAAGTTTACCGAAATATGAAATGTGCCAGATAAAATGAATAATTCCTGTAACCGCCATCCCGATTCCCAATTCCACATGCCATTTGACAATCGATTTTATTATTGAAACGGGCCACTTGTAGTTTATCTGAAGCGCCATGAATATTCCGGCAAAAGCAGTAGTGATGAAAAAAAATGCAAGAATAATGTTCCATAGTTTCCTATGAAATTGTAAGGAGTAATAACCAATCCTGAAGAACAGGTAGCTTAACAGGTATAGAGTAATAATTGTGATCCCTGTCCCAAAGACATGATACATAGTTATTTATTATTATCCTCAAGTACTACACCTTCATAGATAAATAAATCTGCGTCCTTCCATCCATCCCATCCAATGCCTGCTTTGTCGCGTGAGGTGTATCCAAGAAACTGCTCCACTGTCCATTTGTTTTCGATAGCAACCTGTGGAAGCATGGTTCCCGACCAGACACCTTTTTTTATGTAAATCCCGTGTTTGCCAAGAACTATCTCATTTTTATTATGTATTGGTTTCAATGGTCCCAATACAGTAATCTCCATTTCAGTTTTTCTGAATTCCTCTTTTGTTAAGGGAGAGAACCGGGGATCTTCAAAAGCAGAGGACAAAGCTGATTCTTCAACTACCTTATAAAGTGGTTCTTCTGAAGTAAACCTTCCGATGCAGCCTCTTAAATTTCCATTGATCTTAAGAGTTACAAATGCTCCCATTGGTGTTTTAAGCTTATCGGAGAGGGGCTCGCCGGATGCTGTCTTATTAATTAAGTTCAATCTGGTTTTTATAGCATTTTTTGCAATTTCAAAAAGCTGGTTCTTTTCTTCCGGGGTAAAGGAAAAAGAATTTTCAACGCCTTTTTTATTTACTTTCTTTGGCAATTCCTCAGTCAGATCGATTGCATGGTATCCAACTACCTGCGTTTTGTCACCATTATAGGAATCTCCTGAATTACAATAATCAATAAGATTAAACTTAAGTTTTGGGGTGCGGTTTCCTTCGACCAGGTAAAGAAGTGTAAGTCCTGAAGTCCAACCGCACATACTCGTTGCGAGTCCTCCAACCTGTTTATCAGAGTTGGCGCTAAGTGTATTAAGAAATGTGTTGGGATCGCCCGAAATAATACCCTGTGCTGTTAGTTTGTCAATATAATTTGCGTCTTTATATGAAGGGTAGTGCGAAAAATCGCTGCTTATAAGAAAAAGGTTCTCCGGAGTAAACCAGGGTCTGATAGCTTCGGCTATTTGATTAATTGTTTTTTCGTTGGTAGTTCCAATAATGATAGGAACAATCGGTGGTGTTTCCTTAAAGTAATATTGAATAAAGGGAAGCTGAACTTCAATACTATGTTCCTGAATATGTGCAGTATTCGGGAATTCGAATACTTTATTCCGTTTGATAAGTTCGTTGGCAATGTCGGTGTTTACCTTAATTCTTCCCAGCGGGGTAATAAAATCTCCGGAGTTGTAAATCGAAGCGCCGTTGAATGACATTAAATGACTGGATCCAATTATAAAAATGTTTTTAAATACTGAATTTTGAGGAATCGCAGAGAATGCAGCAGCAGCTATTTTTCCTGAATAAACATATCCTGCATGAGGACAGATTATTGCCCTCACAGTTGCGTTTTGATCTGATTTCTTGCAGTCTTTAAAGAGGATTGTAAGCTCCTGAACAAGTGAGTCTTTGTTGCCCGGATAAAACCTTCCGGCTGCAACCGGCTGTCTGTCAGCTTTTGTATTTTGAGAGAACGTTTCCATAATAGCTGAAATTGAAAGCAATACAATAAATATTACTCGCATATTGAAAAATGTAATTTGGCGAATAAAGTTATGCCAAAAAAATAAAAGAAAAAATGGAAATGTGCTAAATGTTAATGGTGGGCTAGATAAATAACATCGACTCTTTTAAAATTTCACCCTTGTTGTCAGAACCGTAGATTTTAATTCCCAAACTTACGGTAGGAGTGCCGATCATATCAAGGAATGGACTTAACGCATCTTTCAGATCTTCAGTTTCCATGCTATCAAACTCTTCAATGTTAAAATAAAGATGTATCATCAAAACATATTCACTATCCTTTATTGAACATAGAGCTTTAATAATTTTGGCAAGCCAGATAGATGAAGAAGTATTAAAATACTCAAGATTGAAGCGAATGTTTGTAGTGCGCCTGGGATTTTTTGAGTATTCCAGAACCCAAACCAGCAAGTTTTCATAAAGTTCAGCTGCATTTTCAGGTATCGACCTTCCTGATAGGATAAGGTCTCCCGTAACTGAATTAAAATCAATTTGAGGGGACTTTGGTGTAGGTTCAATAAATATACTTTTTAATTCCACTGTGCTTGCTATTCACTTATTTAATAAAAGAATGAAAAAATCTATTCAAAAGTAGAATATCTTTTTAATTATGGTCCTCACCTTTATCAAATAAAAGGGACGAGTTGTCAAATATTTGAGCTGGTTAGAATAAAATTTCAGATTTATGGGTATATTATAAGTTCCTTTTTGATCCCTTTTCTTGTTGATCAATATATTAATATGTTATCTTTGCCGGCTGAAATTTGATACTAAAAATGGAGATAGTTCTGAAGGAGAAGATTAAGGAAGCTGTTAAATTTATTTATAATTGTGAAGTCTCTGACGACCTGGTACAGATACAGGAAACAAGAAAGGATTTCAAAGGCGATTTCACTTTGGTTGTTTTTCCTTTGCTTCGTTTTTCTAAAAATACACCCGAAAGTACCGGAGAGAAAATAGGAGACTATCTGGTCGCCAATTTCCCGGCAATTGCAGGATTTAATGTTATAAAAGGTTTCCTGAATCTTGAAATTTCCAACAAATGGTGGGTCGACTATTTTGTACGAATAGCTTCCGATAAAAACCACTTTATTAATTGTCAGGTTTCAAACCCGGAAACAATTCTGGTTGAATATTCATCACCTAACACTAACAAACCCTTACATCTGGGCCATATCCGCAACAACCTGCTTGGGTTTTCACTTTATAGAATCCTTTCTGCATGTGGACATAAAGTAGTAAAAACCAATATAGTCAACGACAGAGGAATCCACATCTGCAAATCGATGATTGCCTGGCAAAAATTTGGAAATGGTGAGACTCCTCAATCATCCGGTTTGAAAGGGGATCATCTTGTTGGTAAATACTATGTTTTGTTCGATAAAGAGTATAAGCGCCAGGTAGATAAACTTGTAAGTGAAGGAATTGACGAGGCAGAAGCTAAAAATTCCGCATCACTAATGGTGGAAGCACGGGAGATGCTTCTGAAATGGGAGAGTGGCGAAAAGGATGTTGTTGATCTGTGGAAAATGATGAATTCGTGGGTTTATGCAGGGTTTGACGTAACCTATAAAAAGTTGGGAGTGGATTTTGATAAAATCTACTATGAATCAGAAACATATAAAACGGGTAAAAATATTGTTCTGTCGGCTCTTAAGGAAAAAATACTGTATCAGAATGAAGATGGTTCAATTTGGGCAGACCTTACTCCTGAGGGTTTGGATCAGAAGCTTCTGCTTCGATCTGACGGCACTGCCGTATATATGACCCAGGATTTAGGTACTGCTGTTGACCGTTATAATGAGTACAAATTCGATAAGAATATATATGTAGTTGGAAATGAGCAAAATTATCATTTCCAGGTACTTAAATCCGTTTTGAAGCGAATAGGTTATAAGTGGTCAGATGGACTCATCCATTTTTCATATGGAATGGTGGAACTGCCTGAAGGAAGGATGAAATCGAGGGAAGGTACGATTGTAGACGCTGATGACTTAATTGATGAGATGCAGAACACTGCTATGGAGGTTTCGCTCGAATTAGGGAAACTTTCTGAATTTTCGGATGAAGAAAAGACCGAGGTTTTCAGAAAAATAGGACTGGGTGCATTAAAGTATTATATCCTTAAAGTCGATCCGCGTAAAAATATGACATTTAACCCGGCAGAATCGATCGATTTTAACGGAAATACCGGGCCATTTATTCAATATACCTATACCAGGATAAAATCTGTGTTCAGGAAGGCTGAACAAATGGGAATCCAGCCTGATCTTTATCTGGTAACTGAAGCTAATGCCGGAATAAAAGAGATAGAGCTGATCAAGTTACTACGGAAGTTTTCCGAAACAGTTTCCACAGCAGCAACTGGATATAGCCCGGCAATAATTGCAAACTATTGCTACGACTTATCAAAAGAATACAACCAGTTCTATCACGACTTTTCGATACTTGGGGAAGATGATTTGAGCATACGAAATTTCAGATTAATTTTGTCAAAGCTTACCAGCGAAATCATTTACGAAGGGATGTGGTTGCTGGGTATTGAGATGCCGGAGAGAATGTAGGAAGACGGAAGACGGAAGACGGAAGACGGAAGACAACAACTAGTAATCTTCGGTCTTCGGTCTTCAGACTTCTGACCTTTTAATTCAAATACAAAACATTAACAATTAGACACTATGTTTGAAAATTTAAGTGAACGGCTGGATAAATCCTTTAAGCTTCTAAAAGGGCAGGGCCGGATATCTGAAATAAATATTGCTGAAACACTTAAAGAGGTTCGCAGGGCGCTGCTCGATGCTGACGTGAACTTTAAAATTGCAAAACAATTTACCGATACTGTTAAGCAGAAGGCTCTGGGTCAGGAAGTGCTGAAGTCAGTCAACCCTTCCCAGATGATGGTTAAAATTGTACATGATGAACTGGTGGAACTGATGGGGGGAGACAAAACCGACATCAACATCAAAATCAATCCATCCATAATTTTAATCGCAGGGCTTCAGGGATCAGGAAAAACTACATTTAGCGGAAAACTTGCTAAATGGACTAAAACCAAAAGGGGTAAAAACCCGCTTCTTGTTGCTTGTGATGTATACAGACCTGCTGCAATTGAACAGTTAAAAATTATTGGTTCGCAGGTGGAGGTTCCGGTATATACGGAGGATGGGAATATGAATCCTGTCGTTATCGCCCGCAATGCTGTAAAAGAGGCAAAAATAAAGGGTTACGACCTAATTATCATAGATACTGCCGGTCGTCTGGCTATTGATGAGCAAATGATGAAGGAAATAGCCTCAGTAAAAGATGCTGTTAACCCGCATGAAATACTTTTCGTGGTCGACTCAATGACAGGTCAGGATGCTGTTAATACTGCGAAAGAGTTCAATGAGACCCTCGATTTTGATGGTGTTGTACTAACAAAGCTTGACGGCGATACGAGGGGAGGAGCCGCCCTCTCAATTAAGTCGGTCGTAAATAAACCGATCAAGTTTGTAAGTTCAGGTGAAAAGATGGATGCTATAGATATTTTCTATCCTGAACGAATGGCCGACAGAATTCTGGGTATGGGTGACATTGTGTCGCTGGTTGAAAAAGCTCAGGAACAATTTGATGCGGAGGAAGCAAGGAAGCTTCAAAAGAGAATTGCAAAAGATCAGTTCGATTTCAACGATTTTATAACCCAGATTCAGCAGATTAAGAAGATGGGTAATATAAAGGATCTCATGGCCATGATACCAGGTGTTGGCAAGGCAGTTAAAGATCTGGATATTGATGATAATGCCTTTAAAGGAATAGAAGCTATTATTAAAAGTATGACACCGGAAGAGCGGGTAAATCCTGTTGTAATGAACGGTAGTCGCCGCAAAAGAATTGCAATGGGAAGCGGGACATCCGTGCAGGAAGTAAATAAGCTCCTGAAACAATTCGATGAGACCAGACGAATGATGAAGATGATGACAAAGAGCGGAAATGTGGCCAAACTAATGGGTAAGAAATAATTTTTACGATGTATACTCTGATTGATGGTAAAAGAATCGCTGCCGAAATCAGGCAAGAAATTGCAGCTGAAGTTGCAAAGCTTAAATTAGCAGGAAAAAAAACACCTCACCTTGCTGCTGTTCTGGTCGGAAACAATGGTTCGAGTGAAACCTATGTTGCAAACAAGGTGAAAGACTGTGCGGAGGTTGGCTTCAAATCAACACTTATAAGGTTTGGTAACGAAGTTGAAGAAGTGGTTTTGCTTAACAAAATTTCTGAGCTCAATAATGATTTCGACATTGATGGCTTTATTGTTCAGCTTCCCTTACCGTCTCATATATCAGAAACCAGAGTAATTGAGTCGATAAATCCAAAGAAGGACGTAGACGGATTTCATACTGAGAACCTGGGCAGAATGATGATTGGGGTCGATGGGTACCTTCCTGCTACTCCATTCGGCATCGTTGAATTAATAAAGAGATATAAAGTTGAGACTGCTGGTAAGAATTGTGTTGTGATTGGACGAAGTAATATCGTTGGAAGACCGGTAAGCATCCTGCTATCGCAAAAAGGCATGGATGCTACTGTAACTGTGGTTCACAGCCGTACCAAAAATGTTAAAAATATTGTGTTACAGGCTGATATTATAATAGCAGCAATCGGATCACCTTCTTTTATTACTGCGGAAATGGTTAAAGTAGGTGCAGTTGTTATTGATGTCGGTACAACAAGAATTGTCGACCCGGCTATGAAGTCAGGTTACAGGCTGGCAGGAGATGTGGATTTTGCAAATGTGGCTCCGAAATGCTCATATATAACTCCAGTACCCGGAGGAGTGGGTCCAATGACAAGGGTTTCGCTCCTGCTAAATACACTTAAAGCTGCTAAAAAAGGATAATTAAAACGTTAATCAGACTTATCTTGTCGGAAATTTGTATCCGGTAAAGTAAAGATCAAAACCTCCTTTCCCTCCCGGTCTGTTCGAAGAGAACATAATAAATTGGTTTGTAAAGTCAGGATGGGTTCCGATTACAGGTCTGTACTCATCCGAAGCTGAGTTAATTTCAGGACCAAGGTTGACCGGAGAGCTCCACTTTCCATTTCTGAAAATAGAGTAATAAAGGTCAAATCCACCATATCCACCTGGTCGGTTAGAGGTAAAAACCATTAAATTTTTGTGGATCATAGGGCACTTGTCATCATTCTGACTGTTTATACTATCTGCTTTGGCAGAAGGAACAAAATTAAGGTTAAACCACGAAGAAATATCTTTATCAACAGGTCTCTTCTGCAGATATATATCAAAATCTCCACCACGGTTAGATGTAAAATAGGCTGTATCAAGGTTTGAATTAAAGCACAAATAGGCATCATCAGAAGCACTGTTCAAAAGTTTAATTGGAAAAGGACCCTGAACATCCGGAAGAGTTGTCGTACTAATAGGAACGTTCTTGAGATAAAACATATCAAGATCTCCGGCTCCCGTTGTTGAAGCAAGCAAAAGATATTCATACCCATCCAATGAACTATAGAAACGATATGGTCCGAAGTCATTTCCGGGAGTTTTTGCCTTGCTGATGAGCTTATCCAGAAACGGATCACTTGTAATTGTGGCATTATAACTGAATTGTCCGTTTGTCTGATCAAATGCAAATGATAAGTTTGCCTGTTCAAGATCAAACTGTGCCCCGTTGCTTTTCCTGTTGCTAGAAAATATCAATTGTAAACTTCCGCCTAATTGATACGAAGAAAGGTTATAGTCGTCAAATGCAGAATTTATTCCTGCCAGATTATACACTGAATCAGGAAATGCTCCATTCGGAAACTTAATGGGATTTTCGGTTTTCTTACAGCCGGAATTAAAGATCGAAAAGGATAATACACATATTATCAATACTATACAATTGCAACATAATGAGTGCTTCATATTTTGCATTTAAATGATAGTTTCCAGACAAAGGTATCAATAAAAGTGAAAAACCGGACAAGAGTCCGGTTCTTCGAAGATAGAATTTAGGTTAATTCTAGGGTAAATGGGTTATATAAAATTAATAAGATCGGTCATACAAGTTAATAGATGAATATTTGGGTCGGGAGGTTGCGTGGAGTCTGATAATTTTTATGTTAAAGGCAACAAAAATTCATAACTCACAGTATGTGTGATGTTTATAAAAAGATTAATTTGTTTATATTTAGATATTTAAGTAAAGTCCCTTATTTAAAATTGTGTTAATTTTGCGGATATATTTTTGCGACAGATGGAAGATGACAAGTTTGGGTTTTCCTATGAGGAAGATGTGAAGCATGCGGTGCAGAAGTTTGAGCGGATGAGGAAGAATAATGAAAATTATTTTTTTGATGTCGTCGAATTTGAGACCATTATAGATTACTACATCGAAAGCAATAATGCTCTGAAAGCTTTTGAAGCAGCAACATTGGCTACGGAACAACACCCTAATTCAGTTTCTATTCAACTACGAAAAGCGCGTGTATTGCTTGATAAAGGGCGCGCTGTTGAAGCTCTGGGGATACTAAAGAAGCTTGAAAACATCGAACCCGGAAATCACGAAATATATATTGCAAAGGGAACAGCTCTTGGTATGCTGGGTGATATTCAGGGAGCAAAAAAGATGTTCGATTTTTCGTTAACTCTCGATTCTGATGATATTGAAAATATTCTCTTTGCTATAACTTCTGTGCTTCAGAACCTGAACTATTACGATTCCCTTATTCCATACCTAAGAAGACTTATTGAGCTTGAACCGGAATTTAAAGCTCACTTATACGATCTTGCATACGCGTATGAGAAAACTGAAGATTTTGAGAACAGCATTAAATATTACCTTGAATACCTTGAAGAGGAACCGTTTTCTGATAGCGCCTGGTATAACCTTGGTATAATTTATAATAAGCTTGAATTGTACGATAAGGCTATGGAAGCGTATGATTATGCACTTGCTATTAACTCGCAGAATACCTTTGCACTATTTAATAAAGGAAACATTCTCAGCAATGTTGAACGGTATGCTGATGCCATTCCTGTTTATCACGAATACCTGGAAAACGAACCTGACAACTTTGAGGCTATGACTTACCTCGGAGAGTGTTATGAAAAAGTGAATGAGGTGAATATGGCCAGGAAGTATTATCAGGAGGCTATTGAACTGGCTCCCGACTTTGCTGATCCATGGTTCGGACTTGGTATTATAGCGCTTAATACAGGAAACCCTGATGATAGCCTGATTTTTTTCAGGAAGGCAGTTCGTCTTGATGATGAGAATCCAGAAATCTGGTTCCTTCTAGGCAAAGCTCATTATATAAAAGGGGAAGTAAAGGCAGCTATGCGTTGTTTCCGGGAAGCATTAAAGCTTGATGCTTATTACGATGAGATATGGATCGATCTGGCTAAAATACTTATTGCAGAGAATCTTGTGCAGAAGGCTATTCCTTACCTTGAACGTGCATACAAAGTTACCGGTGATATTCCCGGTATAAACTATCTGTTGGCCGCATTTTATCTCTACGGGTCAAACACCGAAAAAGCTTACAGGCATCTCTCAATTGCCTTAAATATGGACAAAGATCTCTTCAGCGATTTTGAATATTTATTCCCTCAGATTGCCCTCACAAGAAAATTAAAGAAACTTTTAAAAGAATTTAACCTAAACGAATAGTTTTCCGAACTAAAATAACTTATGAAAAACATACTTCCGTTCATGCCTGCCAGGCCAGCTAAACCAAGAAACTCAGGTATAACAATGGTCATGGACAAGGGGCTGAGTATCAGGGAGGCAGAAGATTTTGTCTCCGTTGGCAGCGAATACACCGACTTTGTCAAACTTGGTTTTGGAACCTCTCTGATTACACCAGGATTTGAGAAGAAAATAGACATTTATAAAAAATCAGGCGTAATACCATATTTCGGAGGCACTCTTTTTGAAGCTTTCATCGTTAGGGATATGTTCAGGGAATTTGTCGATTTTCTTGATAAAAGTCAGATTGAAATGGTAGAGGTATCCGACGGATCTTTTGACATAGAGCATAACAGGAAACTTGATTATATAAGCATGTTATCTGAAAAACGCACTGTTATTTCGGAAGTAGGTTCAAAGAAAAAGAATGTGGTTTATTCCCCCGAGGAGTGGGTTGCTATGATGAAATCAGAACTGAATGCAGGTTCTGTAAAGGTGATTGCAGAAGCAAGGGAATCGGGTACCACAGGTATTTATAATGAGGATGGATCGATTAACAACCAGATAATATGCGGTATTGCTGAGCACGTGCAGCTCGATAATGTTATTTGGGAAGCTCCACTGAAGTCCCAACAGGCCTGGTTCATTAAAAATTTTGGTGCAAATGTTAATCTGGGAAATATAGCCCCGAATGAAATTATTCCTCTTGAATCGCTTCGCCTGGGTCTGAGGGGGGATACTTTTTTTCAATTTCTTCCGGAACAGCTCAAGCAGTAGTTTAAAATGAGAAAATTCGGTCTTATCGGATACCCGCTTGGTCATTCTTTCTCAAAAAAATATTTCTCGGATAAATTTCTTACTGAAAATATTTTAGATTGCTCATACGAAAACTATCCGCTTGAAGATATAGGCCAGATAAAAAGTCTCATTTCCGAAGATCAGAACCTCTGCGGTTTAAATGTAACCATTCCATATAAGTCTGAAATAATCAGGTTCCTTGACTTCCTGGATAAGGAAGCACAAGAGATTGGCGCCGTTAATGTGGTAAAAATAGAGAGGCTGGGATGCAAGGTAAAACTTTTTGGTTATAACAGCGATGTTACCGGGATAAGCGAAACGCTTTCTCCTTACGTTGGCAAAAATATCAGGAATGCAATAGTTTTTGGAACAGGAGGCAGCTCAAAGGCGGTTTGTTATGCACTTTATAAATTTGGAATTAATTTTTTTCAAATATCTAGGACCAGGGGGCCAGGGCATTATACTTATTCGGAGATTACTCGCGAGTTAATCGAAAAGTGTGAATTGATAATCAATACAACACCTCTGGGTATGTATCCCAACATTGATGGGAAACCTGACATAGACTACAACTTACTATCCCAAAAACACATACTCTTCGATTTGGTTTATAATCCTGAAATCACAACATTTCTAAAAATGGGTCTTGAGAAAGGTTGTACGACCTTAGGTGGAATCAAAATGTTGCATGCACAGGCTGAAAGAGCCTGGGAAATTTGGAATGACGACAACTTCCAGGATTAGCTCCAGCCACACTTCAAATCTTTTAAACAATTCGAATAGCGGAATTATCAGTAATTATCTTATTTATCTGATAACATATGGCTTAAAGTAGATTTAACCCCGGTTTAATTTGGATTATTAAAAAGTAAAATTAAATTTACCATATCATTAATAAAACTGATTGGTATAAACTGAATTTTATTTTTATAATAAACCTTCATGAAAAGGAATCAAACAACGGTTACGGATGAAAATGTTGATAAAGTTTCAGATTTTTTAGAATACCTGATTGAAAAAGGAGGGCCTGAACCTCATGAATACCAAGAGCTTACGACGGTAGTAAATGCACTGGAAACATCAGAAATAGATACATTCAGAGAGAAACTGAGAACTATCCAAAATGATAAAAATCTTATCGGTCATGCCTTTGTCAAACCCTTTGGTTACCCCGGTGACTTTAGTCTTTTGGATAAGATCTATACTTTTGAAGTAAATGAAGATTGCAGATTTAAAAACTGGGATCTTCTATTTCAGAATCAACCTGCTGCAAACGCCGTTCGAAACAGGAAAGATTTTTTTATAAAATATTGCATAAACCTGATGAAAAGAAGGGTGAATGCTAAAGTTCTTATTCTTGGATCTGGTCCAGCTGCTGATGTTTATGAATTCTTATCCACCTATCCGGATAACAATAATATTAGCTTTGATTTAATCGATTATGATCAGGCTGCCATTGATTTTTCAAGGAAGAAAAATGAGAAATTTAATGGTCAGGTTTCATACACAAAAATCAATGCACTGCGATTCAATTCTTATCAATTATACGATCTCATCTGGAGCGCAGGCTTATTCGATTATTTCAAGGACAAACACTTCACCTTCTTAATAAGAAAATATTTCAATTGCCTCACAGAAGATGGACAAATGGTTATCAGCAACTTCAGTACGAGAAATTCAGCCCGCCGTATGATGGAAGTTATGTCTGACTGGCATTTGAATCACAGAACTGAATCGGATTTGTTTCGGATTGCTTCAGATGCTAACATCGACAAGGAAATGGTAAGTGTTGAAAAAGAGCCACTTGGAATTAACCTTTTCCTTAAGATCAAAAAAAATTAGATAATCTGGATTTCTTTCACCAAAGTATTAGAAATACCTCCAAAATGAATCTATTGCAAAGTGTAGGTAGCAGTTTTCTAGGCCTTCCATCAGTTGGACAAGAGTCAATGTCCATAAATTACCTAACTCTGTCATTTAAGGATGATTTAGGCCAATATGAAAAGAAGTTCCAGGAAGATTATTTCATAAGGTCATTAAACCCATTCAGGTTCTCTCTCATCCTTTCAATGATCTTTTATGGTGCATTTGCATTCCTCGATACTGTTGCAGTACCCGGTCTTAAAGAGATTTTCTGGTTCATCCGGTTTGGAGTTGTTTTTCCTATTCTTATTTCAGTCTATATTTTTTCTTATTCCAAAACTTTTAAGAAGTATTGGCAGTTTGTGATTGCCTGTATCATGTTCATTACGAGTTTCGGAATAATAGTTATGATAGTTTATGCGGCAACCGTTAATAACTTTTCTTATTACGCAGGTCTTATATTGATCTTCATCTTTGGATATACATTTATACGGGCAAGATTCATTTATGCTGTTGTTGCAGGCTGGTTTGTTGTTGTATGTTATGAAATTTCAGCAATTTGGGTATCGCAGACTCCTGTAGCAATTCTTGTTAACAATAACTACTTCTTCATTAGCGCTAACATCATTGGAATGTTTATAAGCTACTTTCTTGAGCTGTCGGCACGAAAAGAATTCCATATGAGAATACGGTTGGAGCAGGAGAAAGAAAATGTTAAAACTGCAAATAATGCTCTTGAAAAAAGGGTTTTGGAAAGAACAGAACAACTTTCCAATTCGAACCTTGATTTGAAAAAAGAAATTGAGATCCGCCAAAAGTTTGAAAGAGAAAGAGCTGAACTTGAAAAGCAGCTATTTCAGCTTCAAAAGATGGAAACCATCGGGACGCTGGCCGGAGGAATAGCTCACGACTTTAATAATATTCTTACCCCGATAATGGGTTATACCGATATGGCTCTCGAAGAGTTACCCGATGAAAGTAATCTAAGATTCGACCTGGAGCAGATCAATAACGCTGCAGTAAGAGGAAAGGATCTTGTGCAACAAATCCTTACATTCAGCCGTGAGGTGGATTTCAATAAAAAAGCAATCCAGATTCATCCTATAGTAGCCGAAGTGCTTAATCTGCTTAAATCATCTTTTACTTCGGGAGTGGAGATTCGCCAACAACTTGATCCTAAGATTGGTACAGTCTTAGCTGATCCCACTCATATCCATCAGATTGTTATGAATTTGTGCACTAATGCAAATCATGCAATGTTAAAGTCGGGAGGAATTCTGGAAGTAAAACTTGATGGCATAAAAATGGATCAGAAATCTGCTGAGAAAATTCCTAACCTGAAGAAAGGAGACTATATAAGATTAACGATTTCGGATACCGGTTATGGTATGGATATAAAAACTAAAGAACGTATTTTTGAACCATTCTTCACCCGGAAAGAGGTCGGTTCCGGTTCGGGCCTCGGACTTTCAGTTGTACACGGTATCGTAAATAATTATGGGGGTGCCATTGTTGTAGATAGTACTCCTGAGAAAGGGACCACTTTTACCATATACCTGCCTAAATATGGAGAAGATACTCTCGATTCTGACAAATCATCAAAAAAGCCACTTAAAGGAGATGAACATATTCTGTTTGTTGATGATGAACCGGAAATTACCTTTATGGGGAAGAAAATGCTTGAGAATCTTGGCTATAAAGTAACAATTTCCAGCGACAGCCAGGCTGCGCTTAAAGAGTTTGAAAAAGATCCTGAAAAATATTCCCTTCTGCTAACCGATCAGAGCATGCCTAACATTACCGGAACAGAACTGGCCGGTTTAATGAAAAAGGTCAAGCCGGAATTGAAAATTATTATTATCACAGGATATGCTGATAATCTTTCTGCGGATGTACTATCTAATAACGGAGTCTCTGAGGTGATTTTAAAACCTATGATTCTAGATGACTTTAGTAAGGTAATCAGAAGAGTTCTCGACTCAGATATTATTAAAACAAATTAAGCCATGGCTAAAATCCTGATAATAGACGATGAACCTTCAATTCTTCTCATGTTAAAAAAAATGCTTGAGAAAGCAGGTCATGAGGTAGATTTAGCAATAAATGGCAGCGATGGGCTAGACCTTTTCGAAAGAAACAAACCAGATTTAATAATTACCGATATTATAATGCCGCAGAAAGATGGTTTAGAGGTTGTATTGGAGCTCAGGAAAAAGAATCCATCTTTGAAAATAATTGCAATCTCAGGCGGAGGCAGGATTCATCCTGAAGGATATCTACCAAGTGCAAAACATTTCGGAGCGGATCTGGTGTTCCAGAAGCCACTTATCCAGAAGGAGTTCCTTTTAGCTGTTTCTTCTTTGTTGAATGATACAGATGGGAGGAAAAACCCAATACAGATCTGAAAATTATAAAAGCCAGCCTTTACACTCTTGCATTGGTGCTTTTATAGCGCCTGATAATTATTGTTAAATACCTGATTCAAAGGGTATTGTAAAGTAGAATTCAGAACCTTTCCCAATTTCCGATTCCACCCATATTTCACCTCCCAGCATTTCGATCATTTTTTTTGCTATGGAAAGACCTATACCTGTTCCACCATACTTCCGCGAATGAGTGTCATCGAGCTGTCTGAAAACATTAAAAATGGTGTCGCATTGATTCTTTTCAATTCCTATTCCCGTATCCTTTACTAGAAACTTTAGGTAATTAGTATTATCCTTTTCGAATTCTGTATATCCAAATTCAACAATGCCCTCGTTAGTAAATTTCAGCGCGTTTTTTAGCAGGATTATTATGACTTGTCTTAATTTATGAGCATCTGTAAGTATATATCTTTCAGATAATTCGTTATCAAACTTTAAAGTCAATTCTATTCCGGTCTTATTGATTCTAAGCTTTTCATCTTCAATAAAATTCCTGATCTCAGTTAAAACAGAATTTATTTCAACCGTCTTGTTCAAAACCTGAATTTGTTCTGTTTCAATCATCGAAATATCTATTATGTCTTCAACGAGACTAAGCAGCTGGAATGCGCTGTTTGATATTATCTTAAGATTCGAGTTTGTTTCGGTATCCAGGCCATTGTCAATCATTAATCCGGAGTATCCAATAATTGCATTTAGTGGAGTTCTGAGTTCATGCGACA
The DNA here is from genome assembly GCA_963809855.1 of uncultured Bacteroidales bacterium. Lineage (GTDB taxonomy): Bacteria > Bacteroidota > Bacteroidia > Bacteroidales > VadinHA17 > LD21. Next base: position 1,117,762 of record CAWELF010000001.1, read on the forward strand.
TATTCGTCAAAAAGGCTGATTTTAACCTGTCACTTTCTTCTGCCTTTTCTTTAGCAGCAATGAGCTCCATATTGGCTTTTTTCTTTTCTGTTATGTCATTGGAAACTGACAAGATTCCGGGTTTCCCATCGGGCAGGATGAATCTGGTTTCGTATAATGATATTATACATGCAGTTCCATCCTTTTTGAAATTTGTCACTTCGTTTTTCATAGTTGCACCGGAAAGAATTTTCGCAATATTTGAATTAATTTCCTCGTCTCTTACAGGCGATGAAAATATCCTGATGTTATTTGAGAGCAATTCTTCTCTGGAATAGCCTAAGGTTTCACAGAACGCTGAGTTAACTTCGATAATGGTGCCTTTCTCATCTATCAGAATTATTCCTGCAGGTGATGATTCGAACATAATCCTGAATCGCTTCTCGCTTTCATTAAGGATATTTTCAATAATTTTCCTTTTCTTCTCTTCTTTAAGAACAGCACTGGCTCTGAATGTAAGGTAGAAATATGAAGCCATCGTAAGCAAAACAAGAATCAGAAAAATGTATAGCCGGTTTCGGACTGTGGTAAGGGTTGCGTAAACTTCCTTCTCAGGGGTAAAAATTATAATTGTCCAGTAAGTATTCCCTAGCGGAACTCTGTAAAATGCTGTAAGTGTTCTTGATAATTCATCAGGTGCATTTATTTTGGAAGATATCAGACAAGTTGTAGTCCCTTCACTTTCTTTTGTTGTTAAGTTGAGGAGCTCAAGTACTGAAGGGAATTTACTGTAAGTTTCCTTAACCGATCTGCCTGTCTGTCCGGATACTGGGTTAAAAAGTTCAATACCATTCGCGCTAATTACCCATCCATAGCCAGTCTTTCCTGTGGTGATATTTTCAATGAATCTCTTGCCCAGCTTTTCCAGAGGTATCAGAATTGCCAAACTACCTTTATATTCGCCCTCATTGATGATTGGTATATGAAATGCAATAGTTTTATAACCCTGAACAGAGGTAAATACGTCACTAATTATTGGTTTATGAGTATTCAACACAGCTTTAACATGTTCCTGACCCGAAACGTCTGATCCAATCGCTGATTCATTTAATGGATATGTATATTTTAGGATTCCCTTTGAATCTACAAGTGAAATAGCCTCGATCTGGTCCGAATGAATCTTGTAAAAATCAGACAATAAACTTCTCCCCTGGTCATTAAATTCTGAGACAAAGCTGATTTTAGATAAAAACTGAAGTTCTTCCTGGTAATAAATGAAAAAGCTTTCAATGCTGCGCGAGGCTTGCTTTGCAAGGGCAAACTGTTGAGAATTAAACTCCTTCAATACTCTGATCTTATTGTCCCTGTATGTGGAATAAAACAGATACAAGAATACTACCAGAACCACTGGTACTAGTAGATACCTTCTATTTAGTTTCATGTAATCGAATCACGTTTGATAAATATCCCCATTTTCCAAGTCCATATAAAGATATCAAATATTCCGAAGAATACCATTTTTGGACCTAACGGACTTAGAAGCTAAAATTAGGGAGGAGGTGAAGGCACTCCATAGCTTATTTGTTACGAATAGGGAGTCAATGATCGGGAGGACAACTTAACTCTGCAGGGCGCCTTTTCTTCTTTCCCAATAAAAAGGGGGACATTCAACACATTCCTGAAGCCAATAACCACGGGATACTATGTAACCTTCTCTTGTTTTGAGTTGCTTTTCATATATAGCGAACACCGGGTTGAAATAAAGATCCGTAACACCTACAGTGTATTTTGGCTCTTCACCCGATACTACAGCCGGCTCCTGCATTTCCTTTATCTCCAGGTTGTTGAAACCCAACAGATCTGTAAGGAACGCAACGCGTTCGAGAGTGGTGCCGGTTTCGACAATGGTACATCTGATCCCATCTATTTCGCCGATTATATGTTTTGCATTGTTTATTGCCATAACATTTAGCTTTTCAATATACACTTAAACCTTATACTCCGTAACTTAAATTCCTTATAACCTCAAAGATTATACTTGCAAAACCGGTAATAAAAATGCCGGCAACACAGACGCCAAGTGCAAACGTGTTGGTGAATCACTTCTGAATTTATCAATGGGTGCTTCGTTCTTGTTGATGAACATAGCCTTAACCAGCAGGAGATAATAATACAATGATATTATTGTATTCAGAACAGCAATTAATACCAGAAGGTAAAAACCCTTCTCAGCTGCCGCAGTGAATAAGAAGAATTTTCCGAAAAAGCCTGCTACTGGAGGAATTCCTGCCAATGAGAACAGGGCCAGCGTCATAATAAGGCTGAGCTTTGGATTTGTGTGATAAAGTCCGTTGTAATCACTCATGTTTTCCTTTCCAGTCTGGTTTGAAATTGCAATCACCACACCAAAGGCTCCGAGATTTGAAAAAATGTAAACCAGAATATAATAAATAACCGAAGCCATACCCAGCTGTGTACCTCCAATAAATCCAAGCAGAATATACCCTGCCTGTGAAATTGAAGAAAATGCAAGAAATCTCTTAAGGTTTTGCTGACGTATCGCGAATAAATTACCAATAGTCATAGTAAGAACGGCGGTTACATATATTGTCTTCTGCCATGTAGCAATGATAACAGGAAAAACAGTATAGAGGATTATCATAAAAATAAATACTGCTGCTCCTTTTGAAATAACAGACAGATAAGAGGTTATGTTAACAGGTGATCCTTCATATACATCTGCAGTCCAGAGGTGGAAAGGAACAAGTGAAATTTTAAATGCCATACCTGCAAAGAAAAATATAAACCCGAGAATCATGCAGATTGGCATTTCCGAAATGAGATGCGACTTCACTGAAATAAAGAGATCCTGTAGTTCCATATATCATCGATAAGCCATAAAGCAGAATCCCGGTAGAAAGAGCTGATGAAAGAATAAGTTTAATACCCGCTTCAGCTGATTTATTTTTATAACGCTCAAAAGCTGCAAGAGCTGCAATAGGTATTGTAGCCAGCTCAAGACCAATGTAAAACATCAGAAAATGACCTGCAGATATCATAAAATTCATACCTATAAGCGTTGACATCAGCAGAATAAAATATTCGCTTATTTTTTCATTGTTCTCTTCTTTCTGCAGCCATGTAAGCGACTGGATAAAAACCAGAAGTACCCCGATATTCAGAATATTCTTCATCAGAAGTATCGTACCTGAAGTAACATACATTCCACCGAAAAGCGACCCTGAAGGGGAGGGCAGAAAGCCTGCAATAGTAATTGCTCCAAACAAAACTACTGCGAAAACGGTAATCTGTTTTCTTTTTTCAGGATTCCAGAAAATCTCTGCAATTAGTACCAGAAGAGCTGCCGCAATCAGTAAGAGTTCATGCCGCATTATGAAAAAGGTTCCTAAGCTCATATTAATAAATTATCCTAAACATTTATAATTCAATAATCTAAAATGGATTAAGGGCAATAATCTTGTCAACAATAGGTTGCAGACTTACTCCAATCATGCTCGATAACCAGAAAGGAGCAAGACCAATTGCGGCAACTGAACCGATTAAAGTGACAACAGACACTTTCTCAAACCATTTTGCATCTGTCAGATGAGTTATGATGTTCGTTCGTGGTAGGACCTAAGAGAAGTATAGCAACTACTCTTAAAATATATACTGCCGTAATAACTATCGATGAAACAGCGAGAATTGTTACAATGCGGTAAAAGAGTTCCGGATGCTGAAATGCTCCAACAAAGATTGTCATTTCTGCAACAAATCCGCTTAACCCGGGAAGTCCAAGAGATGCAAGACCTGCAATTACATAGCAAACCGACAGAAAAGGAATTACTTTCATTAATCCACCCATCTCATAAATCATTCTGGTATGAGTCCTGCCATAAAGCATTCCGATCAGAGCAAAGAAGAGGGCTGTCATCAGTCCATGAGAAATCATCTGAATAATTGCACCATTCATTGCTGTCTGATTCATCATCAGTACTGCAAATAATACCAGTCCGCAATGGCTAACTGAAGAGTATGCGTTGATATACTTAAGGTCTTTCTGCGCAATAGCTCCAAAAGCTCCATAAACAACACTTATGGAAGTGAGTATAATAAATATCCATGAAAGTTCATGTGCGGCTGCAGGCATAAGAAATATTGCAACCCTGAAAGCTCCATATCCACCCAGTTTCATAAGCACCCCGGCATGTAGCATCGACACAGCAGTAGGAGCAGAGGCATGACCGTCGGGCGACCATGTGTGAAATGGAAACAAAGCCCCTAAAACGCCAAACCCAACAAAAGTAAGAGGGAAAAATAATCGCTGGGCAGCAATAGGAATTGTAACTTTTGAGATTTCAAGTATATTAAAAGTGAGTTGTCCTCCGCCAGGCGCTGAATTGAAGTATATTCCCAGAAGTCCGACCAGTAATAAGTGCTGATCCGCCCATGAGCATTAGTGTAAGCTTCATTGCAGAATACTCTTTTGGTCCGCTTCCCCATATGCCTATAAGAAGATACATTGGGATAACTGCAAGCTCATAAAACAGGAACATTGTAAACAGATCGATCGAAATAAAGAATCCGAAAACCCCTGTTGCAAGCAAAATAAGTGAGATAAAGAACTCTTTTGTAAGAAACTCAACTTCCCACGAAGCAAATATTCCGGCAAAAACGACCAGCGAAGTCAGACCGATCATAGCTACAGATATTCCGTCTACTCCAACAGCATAGTGAATGTTCAGGCTCTTAAACCAGAGGAAGTCTTTTACAAACAGCATTTCAGCAGTATTGCCGGAATGACGTGCTGAGAGATACAGATATATAAGAATTGCAGCCAATATTAATTGAATACCCATTCCAATGGCTGATACGAGTCGAACCTGGCGTGTATCTTTTAGAAAAAGTATTCCGGTAATGGTAAGAACCGGAATTATAACAAAAAGGGTTAAAATATTATCCATAATGAAAAGTCTGTTTCTTAATGTAAAGTTACTTCCACACGTAAATAAACAATATTGCCAGTAATATAACACCGGTAACAAAAACAAATGCATATTTCTGCAATTGTCCGGATTGTAATCCTTTTATGCGTAAGGAAACACCTTGTGTCACTGAGGCGATTCCGTTCATTGTGGCATCAACTACATGCCTGTCGAACCATGCAACCGGATCTGAAATATATCTGAAGATGATCTTCTTTGTAACAAAGAGATAAACTTCATCAATATAAAACTTATTGAATGCCCATTTATAACCATATTTAAATGTAGTGGCCAGTTTCGCAGGAATGAGTGTCTCTTTCTTATACATTACCCATGCAATTCCTATTCCAAGTAATCCTATAAGCACTGAAGGTATTGCAACCATCATTTCAATATGACTTTCAAAGGCTTTGCCATCAGACGTAACGAGCTTTATTAAATGGAATAAAACCGGTAATAACAGCAAGAACAGCCAGTATAATCAAAGGTATTGTCATTGTTGCCGGTGCTTCATGCGGTGTATGATGATAATTTGTCTCTTTTCCCCAGAATACACTGAAATAAAGCCGGAACATATAAAATGCAGTTAGTCCTGCCACGGCATATTCAACTGCAAATAACACCTTATTATGCTCTAATGCGGCTGCGAGTATTTCATCTTTGCTGAAGAATCCGGATAAAGGATGAATACCTGCAATTGTGAGACAGGCAATCAGAAATGTTATATGTGTTACAGGAAGATACTTGCGAAGTCCTCCCATTTCAGTCATATGATTGGTATGAACGGCATGTATAATTGCCCCGGCACCTAAGGAACAGCAGCGCTTTAAACATAGCGTGTGTGAAGAGATGGAACATTGAAGCCATATATCCCAATCCTTCATGTCCGCCGTAACCTGAAACACCAAGGGCAAGCATCATATAGCCAATCTGCGACATGGTTGAGTATGCGAGAACCCTTTTTATATCTGTCTGCGTACAGGCAATTACAGCTGCAAAAAGTGAAGAGAAAGCACCGACATAGGCAACTACTTCAAGAGCCACAGGTGCGGCTATGGCGTATATTGGGAACATCCTGGCAACGAGATAAACACCTGCAACTACCATGGTGGCGGCATGTATAAGAGCTGACACTGGTGTTGGGCCTTCCATTGCATCAGGAAGCCATATATGGAACGGGAACATTGCTGATTTTCCGACACCACCCATAAAAACAAATATCATCGACCATGTCATTACTGAAAGACCCAGGAAGGCGATTCCACCACCCTGTGTTATTGCGGTGCCATTTGGATCAGTAAGAGAGATGAAATCAAAGGTTTTTGTATTGAATGAAAGGATCAGAATTCCGATAAGGAAACCGAGATCTGCAAATCGTGTGACAATAAATGCCTTTTTTGAAGCTCGTACAGCAGATGGTTTTTGATAGTAGAAACCTATCAGAAGGAACGAAGAAACCCCAACAAGCTCCCAGAAAATATACATCTGGAAGATATTTGTTGCCAGAACAAGTCCAAGCATCGAAAAACTAAATAGAGAAAGGAAAGCAAAGAATCTTTCAAATCCTACTTCTCCTTTCATATAACCCAGACTATAGATATGAACCATCAGAGAGACAGTTGTGATAACAACAAGCATCATTACAGATATCGGATCGAGAAGAATTCCCATATCAATATGAAGCTTATCTGTGAACTGAAGCCATACAGTATTGAATGCGGTTATTTTCTGAAACGCACCATCAATTTTCTCACTGGTAAAGAAATATTTGTAAGCAGTAAGATATGACAGGGCAGTAATTATTGTCAGCCCGCAGGTTCCTATTATACCTGATAACTTTGGAAAGTACTTATGTCCCGCCAGCCCCAAAAATAAAAACATCAGAAAGGGGAGAAGAGGGATCCAGATTGTATAGCTGAAATTTATCATATTTTAGAATTTCCTAAGGGTTGTAATAATCAGAATTTCATTTCGTTAACGTCTCTCAACATTTATCGTTGAAAAGCGTCTGTAAATATTAATTATTATTGCTATTGCAACAGCTGCTTCAGATGCTGCTACTGCGATTACAAAAATGCTGAAAAACATGCCTTCCATTTTATGCGGAAAGAGATATCTGTTGAAAGCCAGGAAATTAATGTTTACGGAGTTAAGAATCAGCTCAACCGACATCAGTATGGTTATCAGGTTACGGCGTGTAAGAAACCCGTAAATTCCGGCAAAAAACATAATAGTGGCCAGAATTAGAAAATATTGTAGAGGTATTCCTGCATTCATCTTATTCTTTATTTAATGTTGGTGACTGTGTCTTTAACGGACCACCTTTTTTGGCAATAACAATTGCTCCAACCATTGCTGCAAGAAGCAATACTGAAATTACTTCAAAGGGGAGGACATATCCGTCATAATCAACCGATAAAAGGCTTTTTCCGATTAATCTCATATCAACTTCCTGTGAGGCTGCAGTTGTCGCTGCAAACTTATAATCGAGAATTGTGATTATAGATAGGAAGGCGCCGGTGATAGCTGCAATTGCTGAGAACGCGTTCTTTTTCCATTCAGATGGTTCAAATTTCTGACTGATATGGCTTGTAAGAAGAATTGAGAAGATAATCAGTACAACAATACCTCCTGCATACAGAGTGAGCTGTACTGCAGCAAGGAACTGGTAATTAAGCATAAAGTAGAGTCCTGACGTGGATACAAGAACAAAAAGAAGATAGACTGCTGCCCTTAGTATCTTCCTTGTTGTTACGGTTAGCAATGAAAACACAATTATCATCGCTGCAAACAAAATAAACATAATCTGATTAGAGGCCATTACTCAACTCCTTTCATTAATTGTGAACCTGGTTTATTTAATGTCTTATTTAAAGAGGCCCGGTTAAATACTGCATGTTCAAATTTCTGGGAAAAGGCAAGAGCATTAGAAGGACAAGTCTTTACGCATAATGCGCAGAAAGTGCACATGCCTAACCTGTAGATATGTTTATCAATTGCCTTCTTCTTCTTTCCATCTTCAGTAATAATAAATTTAGAGATAATTTCGATTGTCCCGTTTGGACAATTCAACTCACAAATACCGCAACCTGTACATTTATGCTCATTATTTTCATTATGCGGCATTACCACTTCGCCTTTAAAACGTTCCAGCATAACCAGATCTTTCCGGTTACTGGGATATTTTTGGGTGACGATAGTACTTGGTCTGAAAAAGTATGATCCTGTAACTTTCATACCCTTCAGAAGCGACCAGACCCCAAATATTATTTCCTTCAGATAATCTATTATACTTCTCATTCAGAGATAAATATTATTAATTATTACTTATTAAAAATGCCAGCCCATCAATACCAGAAATGCCATAATCAATACATTAACAGAGGTTAATTGGTAACAGATACTTCCATTCAAGAGTAAGTAACTGATCAATTCTCAAACGAGGGAAAGTCCACTTAAACCACATCATTAAAAAGATTACAAAGAATGTTTTTCCTATATACCATACAAATGGAGGGATAAAATCCATTACATGGTTGAATCCATCCCACGGTCCGACATGGAAAGGCATCCAGCCGCCAAGAAAAACAGTTGCAGCAATTGATGCAACAATAAACATATTGATATATTCAGCCAGAAAAAAGAATGCGAATTTTATTCCGGAATATTCAGTATGATATCCTGCAGTAAGTTCTGATTCGGCTTCTGCCAGATCAAAGGGTCCACGGTTTGTTTCAGCGGTACTATGAAATCAGAAATATTACAAAAGCAATAAATGCTGGTATATGACCTTTAAATATAAACCAACCGTCTCTTTGAGCTTCAACAATTACAGAAAGTTGCATTGATCCTGCCAGAATAATAATTGTAATAATAGACAGACCCACAGATAATTCATAACTTACAATCTGGGCTCCGCTTCTCATTGCTCCGATAAGTGAATACTTGTTATTGCTCGACCAACCTGCCAGAAGCACTCCGATAACACCCATTGCCGAAACTGCCATTACATATAATACTCCGATATTCAGGTCGATTGCATGCAGCCCTTTTGCAAAAGGAATAGCTGCAATTGCCATAAAGGAGGCAATGATCACAATGAAAGGAGCAAGGTTAAATAGAAATCGAGTCGGCATTCTTTAATAGGAATAAGCTCTTTAAAAAGCAAGTTTAAAAAGGTCAGCAATAGTCTGAAAGAATCCGAAAGGACCTACTCTGTTGGGTCCTAGCCTGTTCTGCATAAATGCACAAACCTTTCCTTCGGCATATACAAGGAATAAGTCCTACAAGAGCATAAAACAGCAGGATTAAAACGCCGATTATAAGCATCTCTGTAACCGTTGTCCAAAAAGGAGACATTGCGTCATGCAGACTCATATCGATCCATTTGGTAAAAGAGGTAAAATCGTAAATGTCAAATGGCATATTCTATATCATTAAGTACAGATTCAAATTTTTAAAACTCATCCACTTTTCAAAATGTTGCTGGTTGCTGGTTTCTTGTTTCTGGTTTCTTGTTTCTTGTTTCTTTCTACCGTAACCACTGCTTTTTTGCCCTTTGCCCATTGCCCTGAGCCCTGTGCCGTTTTATCTGTCAATATCCGGAATTACCAGATCAAGTGATCCGCCAATTGCCACCAGATCTGCAATTTTGAATCCTTTAGCAATATGATTGAGAACTGAAAGATTCACAAAATTTGGCGATCTAAACTTTAACCTGTAAGGATTTTTATTACCATCACTTATAAGGTACACTCCCAATTCACCCCTTGCAGTTTCTACTCTTGATAATATTCTCCTTCAGGTACCTTTATGATTGGTTTCATTTTAACTGCATACGGACCTTCCGGGATATTATCGATAAGCTGTTCAATAATATTCATCGACTCCCACATCTCCTCAATCCTCGCCACATACCTCGAATATGTATCCCCTCCGGTAAGAATGATTTCTTTGAATGTTACCCTGTCGTAAGCACTGTATGGTTCATGTTTCCTTACATCGCATGAAAAACCTGATGCTCTTGCTGATGGCCCGGTAATACCATATGAAATAGCATCTTCGAGGGATAGCGTTCCAATTCCTTTACTGCGTTCATGAAATATTACATTTCCTGTAAGTAATTGATCATACTCAGGAAGTATTTTTCTAAAATATTTTATAAACTCTTTTACTCTGTTCTGGAAATTTGGGTGAATGTCGTACATCAGACCTCCCGGACAATTGTAGCTTACAAGCATACGCCCGCCACATGTCTCTTCAAATATGTCAAGAATTTTTTCTCTGTCGCGCAACCCATAAAAAAACAGGTCAGACCACCCAGATCCATTCCAAATGACGCCCACCACAACTGATGTGACTGGATACGTGTAAGTTCAGACATGATGGTCCTTATAACTTTTATCCTGTCGGGAATTTCAACTTCAAGCGCTTTTTCAACGGTAAGACAAACAGCTTCATTATTTATATGCGCAGAAAGATAATCCATTCGGTCTGTTAAGTGAATTATCTGCGGATAGGTTATGCTTTCGCACATTTTTTCGATGCCTCTATGAATATATCCAACATGAGGTTCGATGCTCTTAACTTTCTCGCCCTGAAGTGATACTACAAGCCTTAGAACCCCATGTGTAGAAGGGTGTTGAGGCCCCATGTTAATGACATACTCCTGCTGTTCGTCGGAGATTACATTTATAATACTTTTTTCCATAGATTACTTGGTAACAATGTTAATATCATCAACATAGTCCTTCCTTAATGGGATACCCCCATGTGTTATCAAGGAAAAGCCGTCTCAGATCGGGATGATTTGCAAACTTAATCCCAAGAAGATCATAAACTTCTCTTTCATGAAAATCAGCTGTTTTCCAGATATCTGATATAGAATCGAGAATGGGATTTTCTCTGTCGGATGTGCGGGTTTTTAATACAATTACATGCTCGTATTTCGTCGATCGGAGATGATAAACAACCCCGAGATCCTGCCCGTAATCCACTCCTGAAAGACAAAACAAAAAGTCAAATTGAGTTTTCTCACTTTCGCGCAGGGCTTTGGCAATAGAATGCAATTTCGCAGGAGCGACATTTACCTCCAGATATTGTTTGCCTTCTTTTATTTCAAGATCTGTATCGAGCGATTTAACAAATTCTCCTAATTGAATTTTATCCATTGATAGTTAAATTTCAAAATATAAAAATCATTTACTGTCGTGAGTAGCAGTTCTTTTCTTTCTCGACGTCATTGATTCAGTTTCAATCTTTCTCTGCAACTGAAGCATACCATATAATAATGCTTCAGGGCGGGGAGGACAACCAGGAACGTAAACATCGACTGGTATAACATGATCAACACCTTTCACAACACAGTATGAGTTAAGGAAAAACGGACCTCCCGAAATTGCGCAGGCGCCCATCGCTACTACGTATTTAGGTTCCGACATCTGATCGTATAACCTTTTCAGAACAGGAGCCATCTTATTAACAATTGTTCCTGCTACCACAATCACATCGGCCTGACGCGGGCTGGCTCTGTATACTTCCATTCCAAATCTGGCAAAGTCGTGTCTTGGTGCTCCTGCAGCCATCATTTCAATACCACAGCAACTGGTAGCAAAAGTGAGGGGCCAAAGAGAATTCTTTCTGCCCCAGTTAATAACATCATCTATTGTTGTAAGAAGAATATTCGATCCTGCTTCATTCAGAAGATCGAGGCTTTCATTGTCCCCGAATTCTTCTCTTTTCATTCCTTTTATTCCCATATAAGAGCGTGTTTTTTCCAGGCATATAATAAACCCAGTCCGAGTATGAAAAAGAACATCACAATTTCAACAAAAGCTATCATTCCAACCTCTTTCATAACTACAGCCCATGGAAAAACTAGAACAGTCTCAACATCGAATACAAGAAAGAGAATAGCAAACAGGTAATAACCTACATTAAACTGAAGCCAAGTTATTCCTTCAGTAGGTATTCCACATTCATAAGGCTCAAATTTTTGAGCATTTGTGGATTTTGGAGCTACTATTCCTGAAAAGATAAGTACCAATCCAACGAAGATAGCGCCAACCAGAAAAAATAATATTAAATATTCGTTGCTCATATTAGTGTATAAAAGTTAATTTAAGCCGCACAAAAGTATCATAAATTTTGATTTTTGTGAAATTATTAACAATGATTAACTGTGATAATTATCACTTCGTTTATTAATGCTAAAGCTAACAAAATATTTCTTCGGGATACTCAATGTCGGTAAGAAATAATCCTTTTGCAGGAGCCGATTTTCCAGCCCTGCCTCGATCTTTTGCAGTAATTACCTCAGCAAATTCTGCAGTATTAATTTTCCCAGTCCCTATTTCAACCATTGTTCCTACAATCGCCCTGACCATGTTCCGAAGAAATCTGTCTGCTTTTATTTTAAATATCAGCCGATTATTGTTTTCTATCCAGTTAGCCTCGTAAACCTGGCAAATATTGGTTTTATTGTCGGAGTGAAGCTTACAGAAACTGGTAAAATCTGAATTACCCTTAAGGAAGTCACATGCTTTATTCATCTTATCAATATCCAGGTCAAAATTTATATGCCAACAGTCATTTTCAGAGAAAGGATCTTTTAGTCGTGAAATATGGTAATTATACGTTCTTGAGATTGCACTGAATCTTGCATTGGCATCAGGCACCACCTTTTTTATCGAGGTTACTGATATATCGCCAGGAAGGTAACTGTTAAGCTTATAGATCAGGTTTTTAAATGAAATAAGATCAGTATTTTTGCTGTCAAAATGCGCACAGAACATTAGTGCGTGTACTCCTGTATCTGTTCTTCCTGCTCCAATAGTTGAAATATTTTCATTCAGAACAACACTCAAAGCATTATCAAGAATCTTTTGAACTGTAACTGAATTTGGCTGAATCTGCCAGCCGTGATATGAAGTGCCTCTATATGAGATAAATATAAAGTATCGTGTTTTCACAAAACTGTTTTTGCAAATATAGCGCATTAATAATTGAATTGAAGCTTTTTACTTACGGGTGGTTATTATAAGCTACAACCCTTTGCTTTGTTGCATCCCTACGGGGTTTTAGGTAACCCGTGGTTACGATTTTTTCTACCAATAATTGATCCCTGACGGGATCGTCCCGTAGGGACAAAATATTGGTAGAATGCAAGTTATGAGATTTACAGAAGTCCCGTAGGGACGAAATAGAATTTACCCTGACAATATTAATTAAAAACCAAAAAATGTCCTAACATTTTATTCCTATAAATCTTTGGAAACCGATCATATAATGTATTTTTACTTTCATCTATTTCCCATAATTTTGCATTTCTAATATAGATTCATCCTAAATGCTCAATAGAAATTAAAAACAACTATCTATGAAAGTCGATCTGAGTTGGATAGATTACCTTATAATGATAATCTACTTTTTGTTTGTCCTGGGAATCGGAGTCTTCCTGAGAAAATTCATGAAGAATGCAAATGCATTTCTCGAAGCGGGAAGGTCTATGCCTGCCTGGGTAGCAGGATTAGCCTTTATCTCGACTAATCTTGGCGCTCTTGAAGTTATGGGCATGACAGGTTCGGGAATGAAGTACGGAATGCTGACTACTCATTTTTATTGGGTTGGTGCAATACCGGCAATGATTTTTCTGGCTGTGTTTATGATGCCATTTTATTATGGTTCAAAAGCCAGATCAGTTCCTGAGTTCCTGAAGTTAAGATACGATGAAAAGACCAGGGGATTGAATGCTATTTTGTTTGCTGTGATGACCGTTTTGGCGTCAGGTATTTCAATGTATGCTCTAGCTCTTCTAATGGAAAATGTTCTCGGATGGAATTTTAATCTAAGTTTGTGGATTTCGGCTCTAATTGTACTTGGGTATACTTATCTGGGAGGACTTTCTTCAGCAATCTACAATGAGGTTCTTCAGTTTTTTATAATTGTTATTGGGCTATTCCCTCTTGTCTTTCTCGCGCTTAAAGATGTCGGTGGCTGGGTTGGTTTAAAAGCTCAGCTGGCTCCAATAGCTATTGCCAGGGGCTATGCTGCCGATACATTCACAACTACATGGAAATATACAGGCAGTGCTGGCGCTAATCCTCTTGGGGTTGAATGGTTTGGAATCCTTTTCGGTCTTGGCTTTGTTTTATCATTTGGATACTGGTGCACAAACTTTCTGATAGTACAAAGGGCTTTTGCAGCCGAATCAAAAGCAGCAGCAAGAAAGGTTCCTCTTATTGGTGCTTTACCAAAAATGTTTATTCCGTTTCTTATAATTATACCCGGGATTATTGCTCTGGCTCTTTCAAACGATCCAACGAAAGGCTTCGTTTTACCAGATAGCCCCGGTGGTGGACCTGACTACAATTTAACAATCATAATGCTCTTAAAACAATACCTTCCGGCTGGTGTTCTTGGACTTGGTATTACAGCATTGCTGGCATCCTTTATGTCTGGTATGGCAGGAAACGTCTCAGCCTTCAATACGGTATGGACATATGATATCTATCAAAGTTATATTCGTCCCAGAACGGGCAATGAGGAGGCTGATGGAAAACATTATCTAAAGGTTGGAAGAATTGCTACTGTTTTTGGCATTCTTTTGAGCATTGCTTCTGCTTATGTTGCAAGTAAATTCGGCAACATAATGGATTTTCTGCAGACAATCTTCTCGTTGATAAACGCGCCACTCTTTGCAGTTATCTTTCTCGGGATGTTTTGGAAACGTACAACCGGACATGCAGCATTTACCGGGTTATTGTCAGGATTCCTCCTGGCTTTGCTGCACCATGGTCTAACTGTTCCTGCGGGGGCAACAACTCTTATCAAAGGTGGCTGGATAGCTGTTCTGCATACTTATCCTGTTGAGATGGCCCAGAACTTCTGGACTGCAATTATCGCGTTTACTGTAAGCACCCTGGTAACCGTTGGACTTACCTTTGTCACAAAGCAGAAAAAATCGGATGAAGAGCTTCATGGCTTAGTTTACTCTCTTACCCCAAGAGAATTGGACGATAGTCATTTGCCCTGGTACGAGCGGCCTCTTGGTCTGGCAATACTGGTAAGCGTAATATGTTTGGTATTAACTTTAATGTTTTGGTAGGAGGAAATTAAAATGGTAGATATTAGAATCCCTATTGGCCTTATGTTCAGCATTATAGGAGCCCTTATTTCGATATTTGGTTTTATTACGATCTCAGACACAGCTATGTATCATAAGTCGTTAGGCATCAATGTAAACATCGTGATGGGTTTACTGATGCTTGTTTTTGGTCTGATTATGCTCTACTTTGCCAGAAGAAAGAAGAAGGCATAAGTCTTTTAGATAATCTAAAATCAATTAACCACAAAGGGCGCTAAGAATATCGCAAAGATCGCAAAGAACCTGATTACATGGTTTTTCCTTTGCGCACTTTGCGTCTACTTAGTGCTCCTTGCGGTTAAAAAGATATGAAATATAACTATTTCGCGTAGAATTTGTGTACTACAAGGTGTTTGTAAACTTCACCTGGCTTCAATAATGTTGAAGGAAACTTCGGTTGATTTGGTGAGTCAGGAAAGTTTTGAGTTTCAAGACAAAAACCTGCATGCATTTCATAAGCTTTGCCACCCTTACCTTTATCATTTCCATCGAGCCAGTTTCCGGAATACAACTGCACTCCGGGTTGTGTTGTAAATATCTCCATAACACGACCGGATTTAGGTTCATAGCATGATGCTGCCAGTGTTAAGTCACCGGCTTTCTTCTTGTTTATTACAAAGTTATGATCGTAACCTTTACCGTAGCTAAGCTGCTCGTCTTTCTCATTAATCGATTTACCAATTGTTTTTGGCTTCAGAAAATCCATTGGTGTACCGGCAACCTTCCGGAATTCACCTGTTGGAATCAGCACTTCGCTTACCGGAGTGAAGGTATCAGCTATAAGACTGACTTCAGTTCCTAGGATGTCTCCTTTTCCTTCACCTGAAAGGTTGAAATAGGAGTGGGAAGCAATATTAACATGAGTTAGTTTGTCAGTGGTTGCGTGATATTCCAGTTTAAGCTCATCACCGTCTGTAAGTGAATATGTTACCTTTAAACTAACCGTTCCAGGGTAGCCCATTTCCCCGTCCTTGCTGATATATACCATTTCAACTGCTTCACCATCTTTAATCCTGGAAACAGGTTTCGCATCGAATACCTGATTGCTGAAGCCTTCCGGACCTCCATGAAGTGAGTTTGGACCGTTATTTACAGGTAGTTGGTAAGTCTTTCCTTCGATTATAAATTTCCCATTGGCTATACGATTGGCACATCTGCCGCAAATAGCTCCGAAATATGGATTACCTGCCAGATAACCTTCAATAGTTTCGTAGCCAAGTACTATATCGTCAAAGTTTCCTTTTCGATCTGGTACATAAATACTTACAATCTTTGCTCCAAAGTTGGTTATCTGAACTACCAGTCCCTTTTTGTTTTTCAGAGTACTCAGGGTAGTAGATTTTCCCTTGAATGTTCCTTTAAAAGCTTCTTCTTTAATCTGTTTCATCGCAATAAAGTTTATAATAAGTTTATAAAACGGATAATCATTATTCAGGGATTATTCCTGTTAGTATTGTATTATCATTTATAATTCAACTTTGTCCGCACCCTTCATTCTGATAAAGAGTTTAAGACATGAGCCCTTTCCAAATACATGTTCCAATGAATCGACATATTTATTCAGCAGGTTTTGCGGAACAAATGTCTGAATAGTTCCTGCAAATCCGCCACCATGAACACGCCATGCACCATGTCCCTTCAATACAATCTCACTAAGTGCCAGGGCTATTGAAACACCTTGCTCTTTTACGTTCGCGACCGGGTAAATATTCTGATTATACATATATGAGCTAAAGCCGGAATCTATAACCATACTTAGGAATGCCTTGAAATCATTTCTTTCCAATGCGGCAACCTGATCAACAACACGTTGGTTGTCGCCTTGAAAATGGATAGCACGCAGAATGGCGCGGTCGCCTACTTTGTTGCGAATCTCGGGTGTTCTCTCCAATATTTGTTCAATGGTAGTTTGCCTCAGAACTTTTACTCCAAGTTCAGCGGCAACCGCTTTCATTTCTCTTGGGATTGAAGCATATTCGTCATTCAGATCTGCATGGTTGCCTCCGGTGTCTGTAATTACAAGGACAAATCCTGTAGAAACGAAATCAAAGTTTACCTTTTTAACAACAGGTTTTGAGGGATCCAGAAAGTCTATGGTAACCAGCCCGCCAACAGCACAGGCAGTCTGATCCATTAGTCCGCATGGCTTACCGAAATAGATATTTTCAGAATACTGACCAACAATAGCATTTTGAACGGGATCAATTTTCCCATTATTAAATAAATGACTAATAATAGTACCGATCAAAACTTCAAAACAAGCCGAAGAACTTAATCCGGAGCCCTTTGGCACACGACCATCGATACAGCAGTCAAAACCACCAATCTGAAAACCAAGTTCTTTCATTTTAGAACTTATGCCTCTTACCAGAGCTACCGATGTGAAATTCTCATTCTTTACCGGAGAAAGGTTCGACAAATCAACCACGAACTTTGGATAACCTGTCGACACAATATTTACTATTCCGGTATTATTTTTTGCTGCCACTGCTATGTTATCCAGATTAACAGCCCCTGCTAAAACCCGGCCATAATTGTGGTCAGTGTGGTTACCCCCAATCTCAGTTCTCCCTGGAGAACTGAATAACATAATATCTTTATTACCAAAGTAATTAGAAAAGCTATCGATCAGGTTTGTGTACCGTTCTCGCTGGTTTTTAAGTGCCTCTTCATCAGTACCATATAGTTCTTCGAAAGCTTTGCTTTTAATGCTATTTACTTTGTCAATCACAATTTTATATAAGTCTTTCATTTAATAGTTAAAACTTATTGTCGATAAGGCCATAATGGATGCAAGGTAATTTTTTTAAATAAATATTTTCACAGATGAATATAAAATATGTTCTATTACTTAAATTTGCCTGCCTCATGAATAATTTATACTCAAAAACTTATACCGATTAAAGTAATGAGACAAAATTCACATTATTAATTTATACTTTCCGAAACAAATTTAGCTAAATGGAAAATTTAAAAGATAAAAGAGGGTTTGCCAGCGACAATAATGCAGGAATTCATACTGAAATCATCAGGGAGATATCAGAGGCAAATGCAGGACATGTAATTGGATATGGTTCAGATATTTACACAGAAAAGGCTACAGCTTTATTCAAAGAACAGTTTGGAGCCTCCACAGAGACATTCTTTGTATTTACTGGTACCGCTGCAAACGTTTTGGGACTTTCGGGTATTACTCAATCCTGGAATTCAGTTATAACTGCATCAACTTCACATCTTGAGCAGGATGAATGCGGAGCTTTTGAAAAACTTACAGGATCGAAAGTACTTACTGTCGATACCACCGATGGGAAAATTAATCCTGATTTAGTTGAAAAACATATGCATGGTTTTGATTTTGAACATCATTCCCAGCCAAAGGTTATTTCAATAACTCAAGCCTCAGAGATGGGTACTGTATATACGCCCGATGAGATTGAAACTCTTGCTGATTTTGCCCACAACAGGGGAATGCTTCTGCATATGGATGGGGCCAGGATTGCTAACGCAGCAGTATCTCTTGGCTTGCCGTTTAAATCATTTACGACCGATGCCGGAGTGGATGTTCTTTCTTTCGGAGGAACAAAAAACGGAATGATGTTCGGGGAAGCTGTTTGCTTTCTTAGACCAGGTTTTACCGAAAACTTTAAATATATCAGAAAGCAAGGCATGCAGCTCGCTTCTAAAATGCGCTTTATTTCTGCACAATATATCGCATATTTACATAATGATCTCTGGAAGAAAAATGCAACCCATTCGAACTCAATGGCAAGGATGTTAGCTAATAACCTCCGGTCAGTAAAAGGAATCACAATTACACAACCTGTTGAATCGAATGGAGTATTTGTAATTATACCTCACGATATTGCTGAAAAAGTACGAAGCCATTACTTTTTCTATCCCTGGAATGAGAAGATTTCTGAATACAGGCTTATGACGAGTTGGGATACGAAAGAGGAAGATATAGAGGACTTTGTAAACTTACTATCGCTGGAGATGAACAAGAAGTAAGTAGTAAGTAGTAAGTAGTAAGTAGTAAGTAGTAAGAAGTCAGAACATTTGAACATTCGAATGTTGAATGCAGAAGTGTTTATATTTCTTAGTTCAATATTCAAATATTCAAATGTTCAAATGTTCAAATGTTCAAATGTTCAAATGTTCAAATGTTCAAATGTTCAAATGTTCAAATGTTCAAATGTTCATTTCAAATAATTAAAAAAGGCTGAATCTTTCGACTCAGCCTTCTTTTTATAAACTTATACCAGTTTTTACTTAAGTGTAAATGTTATTGGTACCATATACCAGACCGGAACGGGTTTTCCACCCTGTTTTCCCGGTTTAAATGCAGGAAGTGTGTTCACAACCCTGATAGCTTCCTTATCAAGCTCAGGATCAACGCCTTTAAGAATACTAACCTGACTTACACCACCTTTAGATGTTACACAGAATCTTACGATCACTTTTCCCTGGATGTTATTTTCTTTAGCAACCTCAGGGTATACTGTGTTTTTAGCAATGTAATTAAGAAGTTCAGCATCACCACCCGGGAACATAGGCATCTCCTCAACAACCACAAATGGTTCAGGTTCAGGTTCTGCTTCTTTAACTTCTTCTTTTACTTCAGGAGCTTCGACAACCTCTTCATTCTTAACTTCAACCTGTGCCTGGTCTGCAGTCATAAACTGTTTAACCTCTTCAGGTTTAATAGTGTCAACAACTACAGGAGGAACATATCTCTGCTGCTGAACAACATCTGCGGGTGGAGGAGGAGGTGGAGGTGGGGGTGGGGCAACCTCATTAGGTGTATCGAGGTTTTCCATCTTTATCTCAACCTGCCTTTCAGCACGTTTATTTCTGCCTTCAAGTGCTTTAGCATTCAGATAAGGAGTTATAACTGCCGTAGACAGAACTACTATTCCAACTGCAAGTGCAATAAGTACATTACGACTGTACTTTTTACGTAGTTTGTAAGCTCCGTATTCCTTATTCCTGTCCTCAAAAACAATGTCATCAAAGGCAGGGGCTTTTTTGATTTCTTTTGCCATTTCTATATAGGTTTACGAGTTTATTTGGATGCAACTGGTTTTGTTAAAGGAAGTCCAGCTGCTTTTTCCACCATATTTTCTTCAAACCATGCGATGTCAACAAAGGTATAGCGAGCTATTCCGCAGATATTCATCTCATCGAGAATATCTACAAAGTTTCCGTAGTTTGCAAGCTTATATGCTTTAATAAGGACGATTGGTCCTGTATCATCATCAGCTTTCAATTTTCTTATACCTCCCAAGGCAGAGTCGGCTGAAATAGCAAGCTTTCCGGTTACAACCAATTCGTTGTAATCAGCTATCTTTTTAGCCAGAGATCTGTTTCTTTCAAGGAGTAACTGGCGAATACCAGTTGGACTAAAGTCTACTTCTGAAACCGGAGGGAGGTTATTATAGTCCTCTGGTTTTACAGCTCCTGGGTACCAATATATTTTATTGTCAGGACCCAGTATGATGTTTAGAGTACGACTAGCTTGAATTCTCGGAGCTTCCTGGTGAGCTGGATCTTTTATCTTTTCAGGAAGATTAATCTCCATAACCTTTGGTTTACTAAAAGCTGTAGTAAGCATGAAAAATGTGATCAGCAGACACATAAGGTCAACCATCGGTGTCATATCTATATGCGGGGCGTGCTTTTTGGCTTTCTTCTTCCCGCCTGCTTTTTCCTCTTGAATTATTTCTGCCATATCACTTTTGTATTTCTGCTAGGTTAACCTTGGTTGCTTCAAGACTCGTGATCAGGTTGAACTTATTAACGTTCTTTTCCTGCAAAATATCAAGGACTTTCTTAACAATCGGGAACCCGGTTTTCACATCACCTTTTATACATGCCTGTGCATTAGGATTTACCTGTCTGGTAAAAAGAACCCAAAGTGCAAGCTGATTATCGGTTGAATCAATAGGGATACCTGTGTCAAAAACGGCTTTCGATTTAGCGTCTTTTGCGGCTAACCAATCCTTCATTTTAAGAATTGGAACTCCCATAGATGAAGGATACTTTTCGAATTGCCTTAACTCAGATGCAGTAAATTCGAGATTATATCTTGCACCCATAAGTGTCAGAACTTTTGGCCTGTAGGCAAGTAATGTATCCTGTCCGTTATCGAAATTTAAGAATATTCTGTCATCCTTTGATAGAGTAAGAGTCATCGTATTAAAATCAGGAGTAGGTTTCTCTGATATAGAATAAGGCGTATCAACAGGAGCTGGTTCCGTTTGTCTCATAGTAGCAGTTAACATAAGAAAAGTTAGAACTACAGAGAACAGGTCTACCATCGGCGTCATGTCGATATGGGGCGACTTTGTTGGTAATTTAATCTTTGGCATTTTCTTCTTTTTATTAATTTATTTGAACCAAAAGATAAATTTATATTACTTGCTCTTCAGTGACCCGGCGAAATTCTGGGTCAGGCTGAAGCCTGCTTCATCTATTTTAAATGTATAGCCGTCAATGGTTGATGAAAAATAGTTAAATGCTATAATAGCTAAAGTCGAGCCAGTTATACCGAATGCGGTATTAACAAGAGCTTCAGAAATACCAGTTGCAAGAGCAAGAGCATCTGGTGCACCAGACTGTGCAAGAGCAGCAAATGCACGGATCATACCAAGCACTGTACCGATAAGACCGATCAAAACCGAAATGGAAGCAAGAGTAGAGAAAATAACCATGTTTTTCGACAACATAGGTAATTCAAGTGCTGTGGCTTCTTCGAATGATTTCTGAATAGAAAGAATCTTCTGGTCTTTTTCCAGGTCCTGATCTTTCTGAAGGTCACGATAGCGTGTAAGACCTGCTTTCATTACATTTGCTAAAGAACCTTTCTGTTTGTCGCAAGCATCCATAGCTTCTTCAATTTTATCTTCTGAAAGAAGACTCTGAAGTTTACTAACAAATGAATTTAACCTGCCTTTACCTTTTGCTCTTGAAAGAGTGATTGTTCTCTCAACAATGAAAATCAAAAGAACCAGAACGCATGTCATAAGAATCGGAACAATCTGACCACCTTTGTAGATGATACCAAGATAGTTACCTTCCAGTGCAGCTCCTTTGGGGTTTCCACCCTCAAAATTCACTGGATTACCCATAACTACTGAGAACAAAATCTCGGCTACAATAAACGCTATTAAAATAGCACTGGCTGCAAAAACATTTTGCAACGCATCTTTGAACGAACTTCCTTGCTTACTCATTTTTTATTGGTTTGTTTAAGTTTAAGATTTTACGATTTGCAAATATATATTATGAATTGTTTTTTTCCAACAGAGTAAAGAATAATGTTAAATATTTAATTCAGTTTATCTTAATAATCCTAAGCATATTCTTAATGAATGTTAAAATGACTATTCTTTTACTCAATTTATTAACGTTTATTGCTCTAAAGTTATGTTATAGACTCTCGATTTTGTAATAGGAACTTCCTGAGTTTTATATCCTTTAAGGCTAATTATCAATACCTCTGAGCTCACCGGTATCTCAAATTTGAATTCTCCCTTAGTATTTGACATATTTTCTGCCGCAGTGTCTTTCACCCTGATTGAAACATATGGCAATACCTGGCCTGCTGCGTTTTTAATAACCCCTCTGATTTCATTAGGGTTAATTCCTTTTTTAATCTGCGCTTCAAAGTCGCGGATATAGGCTAACTGGCTCTTCGCTGAAGCATTGTTTGGATCGATACTTAAAACCTTATTATAAGCTTCAGTAGCTCTCGATAGATATGGAAGCCTTCCTTCATTCGTTTTCTCAACCGCCGTAGCTTGAACTTCCACTGAACCTATTCCACTGTAACCCCTGATTTTATAATCTTTATTAGTCGAACTCAGGTTTATCATCCTGTTGTAGTAATCTTTTGATTTGCTGTAATTTTCATTTTTCAAATGATAAAAACTAAGGTAAATCATTGCATCCATCATATTTGCAGCGTTTTTAACGGAATCAGTGCCTGCAACTTCAAGAAGCTTTTCAAATTTTGGTTTAGCCAGACCTAACTTTGTATCAGGATCCATTTTTGTATAAGTGTTGGCGTCCCAAAGATATGCCGGAACATAATTTGGAGTTTTCGCAATTATTGCACTGAACACTGAATCAGCAGTTTTGTAGTTTTCTCCGTTGTAGTATGCACGGCCTATTTTCATTAGATCATCAGTATTGTCTTTGGCAGGATCTATTAGCTTTGACCATGTTTTGGCCGCAGTTTCATATCTTCTGAATGCGTAGTTTTGATTAGCTATCTCTCCAATGAGGTTTTTATCTTTAGGATTGAATGAGAGAAATTTATCATACTCACTAAATGCTCTGGTAATTTCAAGATCAGCTTTATCAACTTCTTTTTGGAGATTTGCCGTTTTGGTTGTAAGATCATCAAGTGCCGGTTTAATCTTTGCCTTATCAGCTGTGTTGGCAGAAGCATATTTAGCATTGTCTTTATCAAGTTGCACCTTAAGGTTATTTAATTCATCAGTCATTTTTGGGTAACCCTGGTTCTTTCTTACCAATATCCTGGCCATGTACAGATGATCCTTCGGATTAATCATTTCGGGAGCAACAGTTTTGAAAAGCTCTTCCATGTACGACAATGCCTTGGTATAATCGGGTGGATTCTTTTCATAATATGAGTAGGCAGCAAGACGGTTCATATATGATCTCGACTTATCAACTGCAAAAATCTCTTCAACATTCTTGATAACCCCGGTATAATCCTTTGCATAGAAGAGAGCATTAACATACTTTGTCATTGCAGGTATATTTCCCTTGGTTAATTCAAGATATTTCTCAAAATACTGTTTGGATTTATCAAATATCTGAGCCGATAAATATAATTGCCCAAGCTCACGGTAAGCAGGTGCATAGGAGGCATTCAGTGATATTGCCTCTTCAAAATAAGGTATTGCTGCCTGTAATGCCTTTCCTTTTACATATATATTACCAATTTTCATATTGGCAGTAGATGACTTAGGATCTGCATCCTGAGCAAGTTTGTAGTATGAGATTGCTTTAGAACCGTTATTTGAAAGGATATAAATATCACCTGCAATAAGATATACATCGCGGCTTTTGCTGTCAATTTTTATAGCTTCCCGAATAAGTGGTAAAGCAAGAGAAGTATCTACGTCACCATTTTTAATATAAGATTCGGCAATTTTAGCAAGCGCAAATGCATAGTCCTGAGCAGGGGGTACGATCTTTTTAATATTTTTATATGGAAGCAGGAAGCTTTTTGCTTTTGCCCGCATCTCATCAGCAGTTTTATCATCATCGAGATAGAAAGCAACTTTAGCAAGTCCGATATAGTTAAGAGGATCATTAGGATTTGCTTCAACACCCTTCTGATAAATATCTTTTGCCGCTTTGGTTGCTACTGTAAGTGAATTGGATATTGTATCAGCAAAATAATCAAGCAGATAATTTTCTCCCAGATAAAAATAATTTTTACTGTTGGCAGGTTCTTTCTGTATCAATTGCTTCAACATAGCATCTGCTTTGTCGTATTGTTCGCTCCTTGTGAGTAAGGTAGCAGTATTTAAATCCTGGGCCTTAATTGTAACTGCGAACAGAGTCAGAGCTCCTGCCAGTAAAATTGCTGGTCGTAAAATTAAACGTTTCATAGTTTCTCTTTTTGATATCACTTAAAGTATTGTTTATTGATTGAATAATCCAAATTTCAATGATTCATTAATTCCCTTTCCCACTTCTTCTTACTTCTTACTACTTACTTCTTACTACTTACTACTTACTTCTTACTACCTACCTCTTCATCTGCACCAGCCTTATCGGCATCGTTGCAGGAACAAGCCCTGATTTAAGCACTATCCTTTGTCCCTGTTCCGCACAAATCCAATTCTTAAAACCTGAACCTAAGCCTGCAAATGTCTCCCGCGAAATAACATAAATTTCACGTACAAACGGATATGATTTGTCATATATAAATCCCTGCTGTGGACGATAGTAATTCCCATCATTAATATATTGTTGGGAAACAGCAACTATATTTACCTTCTTTATGAAACTGTCGCTTATTGAATCGTGCTTATTGCTTATCCAGTTAACACTAATAATTCCAAGTGCATCTGGATTCCTGGAAACAAAGTCAATAACCTCGGGGTTGCTTTTTACTGCAAAAAAGTTTCCGGAGAGCGAATCCTTTATTTCAAACAATTCTTTGAAATATCTTATATTTCCTGATTTGTTATTGTCGAAAATTACACGAATTGCACCAAGCTTTGAATTTGGGTTAATCTCTTTCCAGTTTTTTATTTTACCAAGGAAGATATCCTTTACAGCATTGTATTTAAGGAGTGTATCGTTGTTGCTCTTATTTGTGATAATCGCCAACGCGTCGTAAGCAAAGGTAGTAGTGCGGGCAATTATTTGTGTGTCGCGAAGATATTGTATCTGATAATCCGAAAGTTTCTTGCTTGTCACAATTACTTTTACTGAATCATCCATGAAATCTTTTATCACATCATACTCAGGTTTGAACTGTGCACGAATTTTGGCATTGTCATATAAATGAGTAAATGTAAAAACTTCAGTTTCGATTAATGGTTGAATTGATTCGTCTGCAGAAATTACAATATTACCCCTTGTAGGAGTCTCTGTTACAACAGTTTTATTTCCTCCTGAACAGGACACCATAATTAACATCAACCAAAAAATTGGTAAAAGTAAAACTGATGAAAAATACTTACTATTATTCCTGTTCACGATTCTAAAGGGCCAGAAACTTTTGTTTAGGCACGCAATTATAATAAATTTTTGAATAACAAATACTCTGTTCATATTCTTAAAATTAGTTAAATTTCTTTAATTCCTTTTAAGATCACTGCAAAGTACATGCCAAGCCTGCTCATAAAAATAGCTATTAGAAGAGCAGGATGCATTTTTTGTACTTCAAAGAGTTCAATTTTCATCATCGTCCTTAGTGAAAAAAACTTCCTTAACTGTAACATAGGCCCTGTAAGCTCTGTATATTCCATAGAAAATAAAAGTTGACCCTATGATTACCCTAACAGCTTTATCCAGATAACTTAATGATGTGTAGAATATCAGGACCATTCCTGCTCCGAGATAGAAAAACACCATAAAAATTGAAAAGATTGCTGTTACCTGCTGCATCAATTTATTTCCATTCATCCCAAATATTTTTAAGGCCAAATAAACAAAAATTCAAATTATTCTCAAAATTAAACTAAATATTTCGTTATAACATCCTGATTCAATACTTTTTTTTATTTTAGTAAAAAGGAAGAGTCACCATAGCTCAAAAATCTGAATCCGTTTTCCAACGCGAATAAGTAAGCTGCTTTCCATTTTTCGCCCATCCATGCGGATATTAATAGAAGCAAGGTGCTCCTGGGTTGGTGAAAATTTGTAACTATACCTTCAATCATACTGAATGAGTAGGGAGGAATAATTAACAGACTCGTGGAACCCTGAATGTGCGTTAACTTGTGATCTGACATGTAATTCACCAATGCATTCATAGCACTATCTGCTGTAACACTCTGATCGAGAGAATAAGGCTCCCATTGACCCAACGTTAGCTGTGGCTTAGCCGGGGAAGGATTCATTATAAGTTTTACTCCAAGCCAGTAAAGACTCTCAAGAGTTCTGACTGAGGTAGTCCCGACGGCAATGATGTTTCCATGTTTTTTAAGTATCGAAAGTATTGTTTCCCTGCTAACTGAGAAATGCTCGCAATGCATCTCATGTTCGGAAATAGATCCAGTTTTAATCGGTTGAAAAGTTCCGGCTCCTACATGCAATGTGACCTCAGCTGAATCTATCCCTTTCTCTTTGAGAGAGATAAGAACTTTGTTGCTAAAATGAAGACCTGCAGTTGGCGCAGCCACTGATCCCTTTACTCTGGAATAAATTGTCTGATATCTCTCGATATCTACCGATTCATCCTTTCTGTTAATATACGGTGGGAGAGGTATATGTCCTGCAGCCTCAATCACTTCGCCAAAACTAATACCAGGGCTGTCCCAGCTGAATTTTATTATCCAGGCATCTCCTTCAGATTTTACTTTTTGTGCTGACAGGATATATGGTTTCCCACGATATAAAAATGATGTGGAAATTTTATCATTTTTCCATTTCTTAAGATTCCCAATAATACATTTCCATTCAACCGGATCCAAAGAAGAAAACGCTGATTCGTACTCAAATGGAATAAAGGGCTCAAGACAAAGTATTTCAATCAAAGTGCCTGACTCTTTCCGAAAAAGAAGGCGGGCCCTTATTACCCGGGTGTTATTAAATACTAATAATGAATTTTCCGGAACGTATTGAGATATTGAACTAAAAATATCCTGTGATATCTTTCCCTTTCTGTAAATCAGTAGTTTTGAACTTTCCCTTTCATCTACAGGATATTGGGCAATACGCTCATCAGGGAGTTCATAATTATATTCGTTCAGATCTATATCTTGCATAGTCTCTTAGTCTCTTAGTCTCTTAGTCTTTTTGTCTTGCAGTCTTGCAGTCTTGCAGTCTTGCAGTCTTGCAATCTTGCAATCTTGCAATCTTGCAGTCATGTAATCTTAAATTATAGCCTTTAAAGCTTTTAAAGCCTTCATTTTTTACATGCAAAAATAGCCATTAATATAAGGTATGCCTAATTTAGAGTAATTTATTACCTTTGCAGCGCAGCAGGCCGTTCCATCGATCCGCTCTGAGCGAAAGCGAAGAACGGATAGGAAAGTCCGGGCAACACAGAGCACCATACTTCCTAACGGGAAGATATCCGCGAGGGTATAGTAGTGTAACAGAGAATAACCACCTTAACTACGTCGAAGGTCCGCCTGAGCGTAGTCGAAGGCAAGGGTGAAAAGGCGAGGTAAGAGCTCACCGGTCCGGATGGCAACATCAGGAGCCGTACACCTTATGGGTTGAAAGACCATGTATACCGGCGATCAGGACTGCTCGTCCAATGCCGGGGGGTAGGTCGTATGATCCCGCCAGTGATGACGGGGCCAGATAAATGATGGAAACCGGTTTTAAACTCTTTCGCAGAAACAAAACCGTACAGAATCCGGCTTACAGGCCAGCTGCAAAAAGATAGAGACGCAAAATTTTGCGTCTCTACTTTTTTTAACATAATGTACCTTCAATAATTATTTCACCTTAAAGAAACTGTCTTCCATAGGAAGATTTACCTCGATCTTATCGAAGGTAATGACTGCTGCTTCGGTACCATTTGATACGGCAGATGTTTTCTTTGGTAAAACTACTCCATTTACATCAGAATAATCTGACAAATAGGAATCAACATTCATCGATGCACCCATCTGTTCTACAACTGAGGTGGTCTTAACAAGCAAGTAAGAGCTCTTATCTATGAAGAGATAAACAGGACTGGTTCCAACGTTTGCCTTTAACTTGAATGCTGGTTTATCCTTAACAATTTCCGTGCCTTCAAGAGTTAACTGTCCGTTTTTGGCATAATCTAAAAGCTGATTTGTGAAAACATTATTCTGGCGGACCTGCTTTAATTGTTCCCCAGTGAGTTCAACCGGAGTGGCTGAACCTGTCATTGGATTCATTGTATATCCTTTTTCACCGTCAAACACCGAAACCATGTCCTGTCCGCTAAAGCTATATGTAACTTTAATCTTATTCGGTTTTTTCATATACAATACCATTGGCATTTCCATTCCCATAGCAGACATTTTTCCTGTAATCTTTATGGAGGTTACATTTGCCAGTTTATCGTATTTAATTGCTGCTGAATAATTTTTAACTATCTCGTTTACCGTCTGGGCATTAGCAAGTGAGAAAGCTATCAATCCTGTCAAAACAAAAAGAATTTTTTTCATGATTACTAATTTATTAATGAAATATTTAAAAAGAATTTATTGTTTGTCTTAATGCAACAAGCTTAAATAAAAGATTTTCCATTTCAGATAATTTAAGCATGTTAGCACCGTCCGATTTTGCCACAGCCGGGTTAGGATGAGTCTCGATGAAGATACCATCTGCACCTACACTTATTGCTGCTTTCCCTATTGTACCGATCATCTCCGGTTTGCCACCAGTAACTCCTGCTTCCTGGTTTGGTTGCTGAAGTGAATGTGTGATATCCATTATAACAGGTACACCGATTTTCTGCATTATCGGAATATTCCGGAAATCAACAACAATATCCTGATAACCAAACATATTCCCTCTATCGGTAAGCATAATATTGTCATTCCCAGATTCCTTTACCTTTTCCACAGCAAATTTCATCGATTGCCCGGATAAAAACTGACCCTTTTTAATGTTTATCCACTTTCCGGTTTTGGCAGCTGCTGCAAGTAAATCGGTTTGCCGGCATAAAAACGCAGGAATCTGCAAAATGTCAACATAGTCGGCAGCCCTCCCTGCTTCCTCCGGATTATGAATATCTGTAATGACAGGAACCGAATATCTCTCCCTGACCTTTGCAAGTATCTTAAGGGCTTTCTGATCGCCTATTCCGGAGAATGAATCGCTTTTTGATCTGTTTGCTTTCCTGTATGAAGATTTAAAAACAAAAGGGATTTTGAATTTATCGGATAGCATCATTAAGTGATCAGCTGTTTGAAATACAACTTCCTCACTCTCAACAACACACGGTCCGGCAATTAATAGAAAATTCCCACTTTCCTTATATTGTAACCCCTGAATGTTAAATACAGCTTTTGACATATTGAATCAAAGTTAAAAAAATAAATTGAAATATTTTAAACTCTTAATTTTTCTATATTCTCCCTGGTGCTTCCGCAATAGTTCTTGTTGAACCTTACACCATTATTATTCCTTCTCATAGTCATAAGTGTCTTTCCACATCCGCGAAAGTCTCTTTTTTATTTCCTCCTCTTTCGGATTTAAACCAGGATTGTAGAATATTCTGCCTTGAATACTTTCGGGAAGAAAATTATCCTGAATAAAATTCCCGGCATAGCTGTGGGCATATTTATAGTCCTTTCCGTATCCCAGATTTTTCATAAGCGAAGTCGGAGCATTCCTAATATTTAACGGAACAGGCAGATCACCTTCCTCTCTTACTGTTCCAATAGCTGTATCGATGGCCACATACGCTGAGTTGCTTTTTGGCGAGGTCGCGAGGTATATTGCAGCTTCCGACAAGATGATTCTCGACTCCGGCCATCCAATTACATTAACAGCTTCGAAGCATGCCTGCGCCAGGAGCAAAGCATTAGGATTCGCCAGCCCGATATCTTCAGCAGCAAGTATAAGCATGCGCCTCGCAATAAATTTTGGATCCTCTCCACCCTCAACCATCCTGGCAAGCCAGTAAACTGCTGCATTAGGGTCACTTCCGCGAAGCGATTTTATAAACGCCGAAATAATATCGTAATGCTGCTCACCATTCTTATCATATAATGCAAGGTTCTTCTGAACATGTTTAAGAACCTTTTCATTAGTTATAATAATCTTTTCAGAGGTTGTTTCATCACTTTCTGAACTCACAACAAGTTCAAGCGCATTATAAAGTTTCCTTGCATCACCTCCGGAAACTCTTATAAGAGCCTCATATTCTGCAATCTCAATGTTATAAGCTGAAAGATAGGTGTCTTTCTTTAACGCCTTATTCATCAAGCCGATAAGCTCTTCCTCTGTTAATGGTTTCATTATATAAACCTGACATCTGGAAAGGAGAGGAGATATTACCTCGAAGGATGGATTCTCAGTTGTTGCACCGATCAAAGTTATTACTCCTTGTTCTACTGCGCTTAAAAGCGAATCTTGCTGAGATTTGTTAAATCGGTGAATCTCATCAATAAAAAGTATAGGGTTCGGCTGGTTAAAGAATTGCTGTTTCTTAGCTTTTTCAATAGTATCTCTCACATCTTTAACCCCCGAATGTACAGCGCTTAAATGAAAGAAAGGCCGTTTAAGGGTGTTTGCTACAATTAAAGCAAGAGTTGTTTTTCCAACCCCGGGCGGACCCCATAAAATAAAAGATGGTACATTTCCTGATTCGATAACTTTTCTTAAAACCGAATCCTTACCGACAAGATGTTCCTGTCCGGAGAAATCTTGTAGTTCTCTGGGTCTCAGTCTTTCAGCAAGAGGTTGATTTGAAAGTATCATAGTAATATTTGCGTAAAAGTAATAAAAACAATTTTTGTTCCACCAGATTACTTAAGGATGCAACCATTTATTAATTGTTTTTGTTAATATTGTATCAGTGAATTTAAACAAATACATGTTGAATAAGGGTAAACGGAATCAGACTTGAAAATATACCTGAAATTTACAATGATGGCAATTGTTGAAAAAGTTGGAAAACTTTTATTCGTTGGCGCATATCAGGCAGATACAGTGAATTCGAACAATTATTCAAAATGAGGAATACAAGAGTTTTTGCGGTTTGATTATTTTTATTAAATTGCATCAAATTTATTTTCGTTAAAAAAAATATTTTAATACTTTTAACAAATTAAATAAGGATTTTGGCTTGAATCGATTAAAATTATTGTATTTGAATACTTTCAGATATATTCAGTTATGAAAAAAGCTCTACTTATTGTAGTTATCATTTTGGCAGTTGTTCTTGCCCTGCCGGTAATTAACCTGGTCCGATGGACATTTCAGACTAAAAAGCCTCTGGACATTATTCTTGTCGACAAGACTGTGCCGAATGATCTGCTTGATGAACATAAGTCATTTGACTGGATCCTTACAAATGCAAGATTTGTTAAGAAGGAAAACAAAAGCAGCTATTCCTATAAGAAGGACTACTACGGATTTGTACCAAAAATATCGCTCCGTGAAAAATTGTGGGACAAACGGGAATACAGAATTGGAGACCTTATGACCCTTCCCGTGAAAAATGATGCTGTTTATTTTGCCGACACATATGGGGTTTTTGCAAATGATTGGTACAGAGGAGGAGGAAGTTTTACAAAGAGCCGCAGATCAAGAAAACTTTACGGACAACTTACAAATACTGACAACCTGCTTATTAAGGAAATGAAAGACAGGAATAAACTTGTTATCCTTGAATATAATTCTTTCGATTATCCAACTATCCAGTATGAATCAAACAGAATTCAGGACAGACTGGGAATTACTTTCACCGGATGGACAGGAAAATATTTCACTACTCTCGATACTATAGGAGATGATTTTCCAATTTGGATGACAGCTATGTACAGGAAACAGTTTAAACAGCCATGGACTTTCAAGAAATCAGGGGTTGTTCTGGTTAAGGATAAATATATCGTAGTACTGGAAGAGGGGAATCAAATCAAAAATCCGATGCCACATATTCTTACCGAGACTACTTATGCTAAAAAATATAGTTTACCTGAATCAGTTGCCTTCGACCATTGGTTTGATATTATTGATCCTAAGGTAAATAATGTTATTTCCAAATTCAGATTGGAAACTACAAGCATTGGTGATTCATTATTAATAGGATTTGGTCTTACCAATGAGTTTCCTGCTGTTGTTCAGGAACCGGTTGCTCAAAGAACATATTACTTCTCCGGCGACTTCGCTCATAATGAAATTAATATGTGGACTTCAAGATTTTTAGGAGTTGATAAGCTTAAAGGAATACTCTATTCTGATAAGCCAGACGACACCAGGAGATTCTTTTGGTTGTACTATAAGCCTCTCATAACCGGAATCTTTTCAGAATATTACGACGCAGTTAATAAGAAATAGAAACCGTGATTTCGAAGACAAAAAGTACAGGTTAATATTAAGCCTGTACTTTTTGTTTTTAGGTATTCGTTATCACAATATATATTAACATCTATTCGGCTTTAATAAATTCATAATATGAAGATAACAATTGTTCAACCCGACCTGGTATGGGAAGATAAATCAGCAAATTTTATTAGGCTGGAAGCACTGATTCTACCCTTATACAACAAAACAGATATAATAATTCTTCCTGAGATGTTCAATACGGGATTTTCAATGAATCCCGAAAAACTTTGTGAATCTCCCCGGTCAGAAACATTTGAGTGGATGCTAAGTAGTTCTCAAAAAGGAAACTTTGGCGTTTGCGGAAGCTATATCATAAAGGAAGGTGAATATTACTTCAATAGATGGGTTTTCGTTTCTCCTGATACGGAATCATGGCATTACGATAAACGTCATCTTTTCAGCCCTGGTGGTGAGGGTCGGATTTTTTCTCAGGGGAAGAACAGATTGGTTTTTAGTTTCAGAGGGGTAAGGATTTGCCCAAACATTTGTTACGATCTGCGTTTCCCGGTGTGGAGCAGGAATCGAAACGATTACGACCTTCTTATTAATTCTGCCAATTGGCCGGAAAGCAGAAGAGAAATATGGATTACCCTTCTTAAGGCTCGGGCAATCGAGAATCAAAGCTATGTTGCTGGTTCAAACAGAATTGGAATTGATGGGAACGGCATTAAATACTGCGGAGATTCGATGATAACTAGTCCCAGGGGTGAGATTATTGCTGATTCAAAACTTGCTAGCCAGGATTTAATTACTGCAGAAATATCTATTACAGAACTATCGGACTTCAGAAAGAAATTTCCAGTTATGAATGATGCAGATAATTTCATCATAGAGCATTAACTCCAAGTCTCTTCGTCTCTTAGTCTCTTAGTCTCTTAGTCTCTTAGTCTCATAGTCTCTTAGTCCCTTAGTCCCTAAGTCTCATCTCTTAATCGCCCTATACAACACCACTGCCGGATGAAGAGCTACTCTTCCTGTACCATCTTTTATATGATGCCTGCAACTTGTTCCGGGAGCAGTAATTATTGTTTGTTCAGAACTCCTCTTGATTTCCGGAAATAATATCATATTCCCAATCTTGTTGGAAAGTTCGAAATGTTCTTTTTCATAGCCAAATGATCCGGCCATACCGCAGCAACCAGAGGGAATCTCTGTAATTTTGTAATTTATTGGTATTGAGAGCATCTCTTTAGTGCTGGCAGTAGATGCAATTGCTTTCTGCTGACAGTGCCCGTGCAAAAGTACGGAAGCATTTTCTGTGGTAAATAAATCTCTGGTGATTTTCCCCGCTGCGTATTCATTAGCTATAAACTCATCTACCATAAAACAGTGTTTGGCAATCTTCAACGCCTTTTCCTTCAGATCTGCTCCGGCCAGCTCCGGATATTCATCCCTGAAACCCAGTATAGCTGAAGGCTCAATGCCAATTAGTGGCAATTCCTTGCCGATTTTATCGGAGAAAGCCAAAATATTTTTTCTGATCGTCTTTTGTGCAGTCCTCACAAGACCTTTTGAAAGATATGTTCTTGAGCTAATGCTGTGTGGTAGAATTACTACCTTGTAATTCAGCGAAGTAAGGAGTTTTATTACAGTGATCCCAATTTCAGTATCATTAAAATTTGTAAATTCATCAACGAACAGACATACAGAGCTTGTCGGATTAACCGGATTAATGTTCTGAAGATTTTTCCGTATCCACTTTTTAAGAGTAACCTTATATAGTAATGGTATCGATCTCTGTTGAGCAAAACCTGTGAATTTCTTTATAATTCCAGAGGTTAAACTATTCTTCAACACAAAATTGAAGACAGATGGGAGTAAAGCGCCCATGCTGTTAACAAATGTGATATAAGCAATTAACCTGGTTCTTAAAGGTATGCCATGCTTATCATACCAATGCTGAAGAAACTCCGACTTAATCTTTGCTATATCAACTCCAGCGGGACATTCTGCTTTACATCCCTTGCAACCAAGACAAAGATCCAGGATATCATATATCTCCTTATTATCCCAGGGATCTCCTTCTTTATTCAGGAACTCACGCACAAGATTAGCCCTTGCCCTTGTAGTTTTGTCCTCGTCGCTGGTTGCCATGAAACTTGGGCACATAACGCCCCCGATCCTGATCGATTTCCGGCAATCGCCCGATCCATTGCATTTTTCTGCAGCCCTTACTATTCCTCCTGTTGAACTGAAATCATAAATGGTGTCAATTTCCCTGGTTAGGATTCCCGGAACATACCTGAGGCTACTGTTCATCTGCGGGGTATTTGTTATTTTCCCCGGATTTAAGATACCTTTTGGATCCCAGCATTTCTTGACCTCTTCAAGGAGTTTGTAATTTGATTCTCCCAGAATCAGCGGGATGAATTCACCTCTCAACCTGCCGTCTCCATGTTCACCGCTTAAAGATCCGTT
This sequence comes from uncultured Bacteroidales bacterium, assembly GCA_963809855.1. GTDB lineage: Bacteria > Bacteroidota > Bacteroidia > Bacteroidales > VadinHA17 > LD21. The sequence goes on from CAWELF010000001.1 coordinate 1,153,042, forward strand.
GTACTTTTTTACAATGTGAGCTGTTTCCAATCCTATTGTCCTGAATAATTGAACATCACCCTTTATTTTCAGGTCAAGAATTGGCCTGAGGTGAAGTTCTCCGGATCCTATATGAGCATGAAATACAGCATCTTTATCATGCGATGCCAGCATCATTTCAATATCATCAATATATGCAGGAAGCTGTTCTACACTTATTGCAGTATCCTCAATCAATGCGACTGGTTTGGCATCTCCTTTCATATTAGCCAGAACACCAAGGCCGGCTTTTCGCAAATCCCAAACTTTGGAAATGTCTTTTCCTTTAACAATAGGATAGGAAAAGCCATAACCAGCTGATTTTAATTCCTTTATCATATCGGAGGCAAGCGTGTCAATCTCCTCCATACTATCCCTTACAAATTCAACTATTACGAGTGCTCCAGGGTTTCCCTCAAGGAAAAATCGGTTGTTTCTCTGGCTGATATTATTCTCTGTTAGTTTAAGGACCTTATAATCCATCATCTCAACAGCAGACGGCTCGTATTTTAATGCTATAAGATTTGCGAGAAATGCTTCATTCCGATGCTTTAAGTGAACACATACAAGTGCCTTATTTGCAGGAGGTAATGGAACAACATTCAATTTGATTTCAGTTGTAACAGCCAGAGTGCCTTCCGACCCTGAAAGAAGTTTACAAAAGTTGAATTTATGATCAGATTTTTCATCAAATATTTCAGAATCAAGCAGCAGATCGAGTGCATAACCAGTATTTCTTCTGTGAATCTTTTCATCCGGATACCCCGATTTAATACTTTCTTTATTGGAATCTTTACTAAGGATTTCACGAACATTTCTGTATAGAACTCCCTCCAGATTATCCAGGCTGCATTTAGCTTCGAATGTTTGCTTGTCAACAGGACAAAATAAAGCTTCACTTCCATCGCTCAAAAGAGCTTTAATCTCAAGTGTATGATCTCTTGTTGAACCATAAATGATAGAATGTGAACCACATGCATTATTTCCAACCATTCCGCCAATATTGCACCTGTTTGATGTTGAAGTTTCCGGTCCAAAGAACAGGCCATATTCCTTAAGCTTCATATTCAACTCATCCAGAACGACTCCAGGTTCCACACGTACCCACATTTCCTCTTTGTTAACCTCAAGTATTCTGTTCATGAATTTGGATACATCAACAATAATTCCTGAACTAACTACTTGTCCGGCAAGTGAAGTACCGGCAGCCCTCATTGTTATGCTTGAATTTTTTACGGAAACAAAGTGGATGATCTTTTTAAGATCGTTAACACCCTTCGGCCAAATAACAGCTACAGGAGTTTCCTTATACACAGAAGCATCTGTAGAATAGATTGTTGTAGTAATTATGTCATGCTTCAGATCTCCTTCGAGACTTTTTCCAAGTCCTTCCAGCAGGGAATATAATGTATCCATTAAACAATTTATATTTAGTCGGCTAAATTAGGAAAATGATTTATACCTGATAATGGAGATTTATCTTTTATATTTTTTTTTAAAAGCCACAGGTATGCATTACCTATTTAATTTGTTTTGTATATTATTGATATATAAATATTTATAAGAGGTTTTAATCTTTTTATTTGAGTTGAGATTTTAACCCTGAAGGGGTCTGATTTGAATAACCGTGGGTGCAACCCACGGTAAGACTAGAAAACGCTCTGTCAACCCCGGAGAGCCTGCCCCGCCATGCGGGGGGTTGAATAATGAACCCAAGATATCAGTCTAATATTCAGCCCCTTCAGGGCTGGAGCATTCAGTTTATAGTTGACCGTGGGTTTCACCCACGGTTATTCAGATTATGCCACTTCGTGGCATAATTTAATAATTAAAGCAAACTCATCATAGTATTTTTTAAATATAAAATCATAATCCTGACAATAATCATATATTTGAAAATTGTTAAATCGGACTTTTTTTTCATACATTTATAAGAAATTTTTAAATTTATTAACATATTGATACACAATGGAATTATTAGATCGGATAAAGGAAAATGCAAGGAAACACAATAAGAGGATTGTGCTCCCTGAAGGTTATGAAGAAAGAACAATTAAAGCAGCAGATATTGCCATACAGGAAGGGCTTGCCCAAATAATTTTAATAGGTGATCCAGTTGAAATCAAATTACATGCTGAAAAACTTGGCCTGAAGAATATCTCTAAAGCGCTGATTGTCGATCCTAAAAAACACGAAAAGAAAGATCATTATATCGATATGATGGTTGAGCTTAGAAAAAGCAAAGGGATGACAAGAGAAGAAGCAGCCCGACTCATCGAAGACCCACTCTATCTTGGTGTATTAATGATTAAAAACGGAGATGCTGATGGAGAGGTATCTGGAGCAGATCATTCAACAGGTGATGTATTAAGACCTGCATTTCACTATGTTAAGACAGCGCCCGGTATCTCTGTCGTTTCAGGAGCATTTATTATGATACTGCAAGATAAGAGCTTTGGTGAAAATGGTGTTCTGATTTTTGCTGATGGCGCTGTGCACCCTAATCCGAATGAGAAAGAGTTGGCTGAAATAGCGATAGCATCCGCTCACACGGCAAAAGCAATTTGTGGTTTTGAACCAAAAGTTGCAATGCTCAGTTTCTCAACAAAAGGTTCTGCTAAACATGAAATGGTTGATAAAGTAGTAAACGCTACAAAAATCGCAAAAGAGATGGCTCCTCAGCTTCAGATAGACGGTGAACTTCAGGGTGATGCTGCTCTTGTTGAAGCAATAGGAAAAAGTAAAGCTCCCGGAAGCACAATCGCAGGAAAAGCTAATGTCCTTATTTTTCCCGATCTGAATGTAGGTAATATTGCCTATAAACTGGTTCAACGACTTGCACATGCAGAGGCTATCGGACCAATTTTGCAGGGTATGGCAGCTCCAATAAACGACTTGTCGCGAGGCTGCTCAGTAAGCGATATCGTCAGCATGATCGCAATTACAGCAAATCAGGCAGCAGGAATTAAATAATCAACATTTGCTATGCAGACCATGCATCTATTAAGAAATAAATAAAAATAAATTGATAAAAGTTATGTCAGATAATATTGAGAAACTGGAAGATTATGGCTTAGGTAAAGACACCAAGCCAAAAACCCTGTTTTCGCTTGTTGGAATAGTAGGAGCCGGATCGGTGGGCCAGAATATTGCACGGATGATCAGCTCCAAAGGATTGGATGTGATACTTTTGGATTTAACTCAGGAAAAGATCGACCAGGCTTATGAGGAACTTAAAAAAGAGCTCGACAGGATGATTGAGAGATGGGGGATGACCAATTCTGAAAAACTTGGGATACTCTCACGTATAAAGGGAACCACCGATTACAACAAGTTTAAAGATTGCGACATTGTCATTGAAGCGGTGAAGTCCACAACAAGAGAGCACAGCCATGATATGAGAATGAAAATCCTTGGAAAAATTGAAGAGCATGTTGGCAGAGATACTATTATAGCCACGAACTCCTCAACTCAGGTAATAACAGAGCTTACAGCAGACCTTAAATACAAAGATCGTTGTGTGAGTTTCCATTTCCTTACTCCTGAAGCCGATGCCCGGGTTGTTGAAATTGTAAAAGGGCTCTACACTTCAGAAGTTGCATATGAAAACACTATAAAGTTTGCTAACCTGATAGGTAAAAAAGTTATTCCGGTAAAAGAGTCTCCGGGAGTACTGAGCACCCGTCTATTTGTTCCGTTAATAAACGAAGCTTGCGAAATTCTGATGGAGGGCGTCGGTTCTATGGAAGATATTGATCTGACGATGCGCGTAGGCTTTGGACTACCATTAGGTCCATTTGAAATGGCCGACAAAATCGGTCTCGATAAGATTCTGAGATGGTGCGAAAATCTTTATGATGAATTTGGCGATTTAAAATACAAATCCTCACCACTTCTTAAAAAACTGGTAAGGGCTAACCAGTGGGGAAGACGAACCGGCAGAGGGTTTTATGAATATAATAAGGATGGTGTGAAAATCAATAAAAACAACTATTCCGAATATTAACCAACATTAGAGACATCTGTTTAATAATTTGAATATGAGATAGATGCCTATTAAAACATAATTTAATAATAAAATTTATAGATGAAAATATTAGTTCTAAACTGTGGAAGTTCGTCAATTAAATATCAGTTGATTGATATGACAACTACCATCGTTCTTGCAAAAGGAGTAGTTGAAAAAATAGGATTGAAAGGTTCGTTCCTGAAAAATGAAAGATTTGATGGTGATAAAGTAAAACTTGATGGAGAAATACTTGACCACCAGACCGGTATCGAATTTATTCTTGGCCTGATGATCAGTGAGAAACGTGGCGTAATAAAAGGATTAAACGAAATAGATGCCATTGGACACAGAGTAGTGCATGGAGGCGAAACATTCAAGGGAAGTTGTTATCTCGACGATATCACGATTAAAGGAATTGAAGATTGTTCTGATCTTGCACCGCTTCATAACCCTGCCAATCTCAAAGGTATCTATGCAATGAAAACAGTTCTGCCTAACGTGCCTCAGGTTGGGGTTTTTGATACCTCATTTCACCAGACTATGCCAGACTACTCATACATGTATGCCATACCTTATTCTCTGTATAAAAAATATGGTATCAGACGCTATGGCTTTCATGGAACCAGTCACAGCTATGTCTCGAAAAGAGCATGTGAGATTCTAAATGTCGAGTATTCCTCGTTGAAAATCATAACCTGCCATTTGGGTAATGGCGCTTCTATGGCGGCAATAAAAAATGGAATGTCGATGGATACGTCTATGGGCCTTACTCCTGTAGAAGGCCTGATTATGGGAACTAGGTCAGGCGATATTGATGCCGGTGCCCTTACTTTAATTATGGAAAAAGAGGAAATCGACTTCTCTTCGCTCAACACTCTCTTGAATAAACACAGTGGGGTATTGGGAATTTCTGGTATATCTTCCGATATGAGGGAAGTGGAATCAGCTGCCATGGAGGGTGATGAGCGTGCTTCTCTTTCTCTTAAAATGTATGATTACCGGGTTAAAAAATATATTGGCGCCTATGCTGCTGCTATGGGAGGACTTGATCTTCTTATTTTTACAGGAGGAATAGGAGAAAATGCCGCAGAAACAAGAGAAGCTATATGTAAGGATCTGGAATTTCTAGGAATAGACTTCGATAAACAAATGAATGACGGAGTACGTGGCAAAGAGGTAATTATTAGCAAAAAAGATTCCAGAGTTATTGTAATGATTGTCCCGACTAATGAGGAATTTGTTATAGCATCTGATACATGTTCTATCGTAGAGAAACTTGCGGTTTTATAAATTAAATACCCCTTTCCCAATGGTGTTAAAGAAACTGAATGATCTGAAACTTATTGTTGAAGGAAGAACCAAAAAGAAACTGGTTCTTGCAGCTGCACATGATCAACATTCTTTGGGTGCTGTCGTAAAAGCCAGGCTCGAAAACATCATTGAACCGATTCTGATTGGCAACAGGGACGGAATAATGAAAATTTGCGATCAGAATAATTATGATATCACAGGTATCGAGATAATCCATGAAGCTGATGTTGATCTGTCTGTTGAAAAGGCAGTTAGAATGGTTAGCAGCAGGCAGGCAGATATTCTTATGAAAGGAATGGTCGGTTCGTCGACCCTGCTTAAATGCGTTTTGAATAAGGAGTGGGGGTTAAGAACAGGTCATTTACTTTCGCATTTTGCTCTTTTTGAAGTTGAAACCTACCATAAGGTTATTGCAGTCACTGACGTCGCAATGAATATTTCTCCCAATCTGAAGGATAAAATTGCTATAGTAAATAATGCAGTAGCCTGTCTCAATACTCTTGGATATTCTATGCCTAAGGTTGCAGTTCTAGGCGCTGTTGAGATGGTAAATGAGAATATGGAGGCTACTCTGCATGCAGCATTATTATCAAAGATGAATCAGCGCGATCAGATAAAAAACTGTATAATAGACGGTCCGCTGGCATTCGATAATGCAATAAGCCTTGAAAGTGCGCAACATAAAGGGATCCGAAGTGAAATCGCCGGAGATACCGATTTATTATTAATGCCTGACATTGAAGTTGGAAATGTATTATATAAATCGCTGGTTTTCTTTGCAAAAGCCAAAGTAGCTTCGATAATTCTTGGCGCACTGGCACCGATAGTTCTTACATCAAGATCTGATTCCGAACAGGCAAAATTTGATAGTATATTGCTGTCGGCAGCGGCTAGTAAATAACCTTTCCATGATCAAAAACTTTTACCAGATTGAGGAAAAAGTACTTGGGCTGAAAAAGAAGCACAGAGTTGCAGTTGCCTGGGCCCATGATCCACATACAATTGGCGCTATTCACCAGGCAGTTGAAAAAAAGCTAATTGAGGCTATTCTTATTGGTAAACAATCAGAGATAAAGAAGATTTGCTCTGCTGTTAATATTGACCCAACATCATTCACAATAATTGAATCCGGGAATGATTCCTTTGCATCCTTTGAAGCTGTCAGGATGGTGAAATCAGGAGAGGCTGACATAGTTATGAAAGGTTTAGTCGGAAGTGATACTTTCCTGAAAGCGGTTATGAACAAAGAAACCGGGATTATGCTTCCAAATTCTGTACTAAGCTATGTAGGAGCTCTTGAAATCCCGGCCTACCATAAACTTCTTTTCATTACTGATCCTGCGGTTATTCCTTTCCCGGATATCGATCAGAAAATTGCGATGGTTGATTATGCAGTTGATATGGCACGAAGATTTGGTGTGTCAAAGCCCAAAGTAGCTCTCATCGGTGCCTCTGAAAAGATGAGCCGGCATTTCCAAAATTCTGTTGATTACGCTATAATCTGCAAAATGGCCGATCGCGGTCAGATAAAAAACTGTATTGTAGATGGACCTCTAGATATCTTCCTGGCATGTGATAAAAAAAGTATTGAACTGAAGGGAGTAGACACCCCTGTTAATGGTGATGCAGATATCCTTCTTTTCCCATCAATAGAGTCCTGTAACCCGTTCTATAAAGGACTGATGCTGTTTGCTGGCGGTGAATTGGCAGGACTAATCAGGGGAACTGAAAAGCCGGTAATTTTAATGTCGCGAAGTGAAAGCGAAATATCAAAGTATTTTTGTATTGCACTCGCCTGCCTGATGACATAATTAAGTATAAATAAATAAATAGTTCTGTATCAAGTCATTATAGAATATGCCAAAAAGACTAATTCTTGCAATAAATCCCGGGTCAACTTCCACTAAATTTTCTCTTTTTGAGGAAGAAACACTGATCTTTGAAAAAAATCTTCGTCATACTCCTGAAGAACTAGGTGTCTTTAAAAATTTGGCTGATCAGTTCGATTTCAGAAAAGACCTTATTATGAAGGAGCTGTCTGAGCGAAATACGGAGTTCTCCAGGATAATCGTGGTAGTAGGCCGCGGCGGACTTACAAATCCCATAGAATCAGGGGTATACAGAGTAAATAAGAAGATGTTAGACCATCTTAAAGCTGGCCTTTCCGGAGTACATGCCTGTAATCTCGGAGCCCTTATTGCAGATGATATCGCTTCATCTTTGCCAGACGCCACAGCGTATATTGTTGATCCTGTAGTTGTTGACGAACTACAACCTGTAGCAAGAATATCTGGGCATCCTGAAATAGTACGGAGATCAATTTTTCATGCCCTCAACCAAAAGGCTATGGCAAGGATATATGCTTCTTCAATAGGAAAGAAATATGAAGAGCTGAATCTTATTATCGCGCATATGGGAGGGGGGATTAGCGTAGGTGCACATCTTAAAGGAAAGGTAATCGATGTAAATAACGCACTGAATGGAGATGGCCCGTTTTCTCCTGAACGAAGCGGGGGGTTACCATCCGGACAACTTGCTGATCTTTGCTTTAGTGGAAAATATTCTCATTCCGAAATTAAATCGATGATTACCGGGAACGGAGGAATGATGGCATACCTCGGAACAAATAATTTCATTGAGGTAAGCAGAATGGCTGCGGAGGGAGATCCAAAAGCAATGCTGATAATGAGTGCTGCTTCATATCAGGTTGGAAAAGAAATTGGAGCAATGACAGCGGTACTGAAGGGAAATGTGGATGCAATTATATTAACGGGAGGAATGGCTCATCAGGAAAAACATATCAATAATATAAAGGAGATGGTTGAATTTATTGCCCCGGTTGTGGTTTACCCCGGTGAAGATGAGCTAAAATCTCTGGCATTCAATGGACTTCTTGCATTAGATGGAAAAGTCGAGATTAAAATATTCTCGTAAAAGGTTAAGGATTAGTAACTGCAACCGGAATTACTTTTCCATTGAAGTATTTATTGCCGTTCAAAGCAAATCCACAAATATACTCAGCCATATCTTTTGAGTTTACAGGCGCCTTATATCCCGGAAATGCTTCATTTAACATTTCTGTCTGAACTGAGCCGAGCGCCAGGCAATTAACACCGATTCCCGATCCCGAAAATTCCAGTGCCAGACATTCAGACAAGCACGCTAATGCAGCTTTTGAAGCGCTATAGTAGGAGAGACCGTTATACTTTTGGCTTCCCTGAAAGCCTCCCATACTCGAAATATTGACAATGTGAGATCCTTTTGACATTAAGGGCTTTATCGTTCTGATCAACGAGGCGGGTCCGAAGAAATTAGTCTCCATGATCTTCCGGGCCTCTTCATTCGAAAACTCAGAAAATTCTTTTGAGATCAGCAGACCCGCAAGATTAATGATTATGTCAACTTTTTTAAAACATTTGCTAACCGTCTGTCTGAATATCTCAGAATGTAAGTCGAATTCAGATATGTCGATGGCAAGAGAGAAAACGTTTGGATATTTTTTACTAAGACTATTTAATGCTTTGATGTTCCTGCCGGTAACGAGAATGTGATTGTTCTCATTTCTGGCAAACCAGATAACAACCTCCTTCCCAATCCCCCTTGTACCTCCGTTAATTATTATATTCATATTAAATAATTGATGTTGAATAACATATAAATTGCAATATTCTCAATACCAAGATATTAATAATTTTTTTTCAATTGATTAAAAACCTCCTTGATTTTGACAAATCTTTAACTCTCTAAAAAATAAATTTCATTAGAATATATAATTTATTAAGTGAAAATACACTTAGTATGCTATCTTATTAAGCATTTACCTTATATTTGTAGCAATTTAAATATTTTCAGAAAGAATAAATATGTTTTTATAAATCAGGAATATGGCGGGTAAGAAAATATCAATTATAGGTTGTGGAAATATCGGATTATCACTTCTTCAGGGATTTCTTAAGGAAAAGGCAATACCTGCAAAGAATATTACTGTTACAAGGAGGAATATTGAAGAGTTGGATAGTTTGAAACCATTTGGGGTCAGGTTAACATGCAACAACATTCAGGCTGTCAAAGATTCTGAAATAGTAATAATAGCTGTAAAGCCATATAATATTATTAATATTCTTGAAGAAATAAGAGAATATATTAACCCTAAGAAACACATAATAATATCGGTCACTGCCGGCATTTCGATAAATGAGATTAAGGATCTTGTAAAATCTCCTTTGCCAATATTCCGGGCTATGCCAAATATCTCTGCCAGTGTTGGGAAATCATTATCATGTATTTCTCATAGCGATGCAGATGAAAAGGATATTGAATCTGTAAAAGCGCTGTTTGATATTATCGGTACTACAATGGTTATCGATGAAGAATTAATGCAGTCGGCAACAATCCTCGGATCTTGTGGCATCGCATATGTCCTTCGGTTTATCAGAGCCATGATCCAGGGAGGTATCCAGATCGGCTTTGATGCAAAAACAGCAAGTGCAATAGTAAATCAAACGGTAAAAGGAGCAGCTGAGTTATTAATTGAAAGAAAGGAGCATCCTGAGTTTGAAATCGATAAGGTAACTACTCCAAAAGGTTGTACGATTGTCGGACTTAACGAAATGGAACACAATGGGTTTAGTTCATCGCTTATAAAAGGTATTGTTGCGTCATACGAGAAAATCGAAAAGTAAGTTCAAGTCGGAAATTTGAAGACTAAAGTCAGAAGAGTTTTTAATATTTACAGGCAGAATCTAACTTATTTCTTCAGTCTTTCGTCTTCCATCTTCGGTCTTCTGACCTTTTACATTAAAAAGATTAAGTCCGAAGTATATTAAAAGGTTCATTTTTTCGTTAATTTGTATTCATTCATAATGATGCAATTCTAAAAATATGACGGTGAACTATTTTAATTCTCACATCTCGCATCGCTTCCCGAAGACAATTCTTATTGTTCTTCTGCTTTTTATGTCAACAGCAGACTTCTTTGCTCAGAGGGTCAAGGAAGAAGCACCACCTCTTTCACAGCGAATGTTTTATGGCGGAAATTTGGGACTTCAATTTGGAACTATTACCGACATTCAAATCTCTCCAGTTGTTGGTTTATGGGTATCACCCCGGTTAGCTGTAGCCATTGGACCGGATTATCGGTTTTTTAAATACCGGTCGGAACAAACTTCGATATATGGCGCTAAAGGTTATCTTCAGTTTGTTGTTATTAAAGACATTAGCACATTTTTACCGATTGGCGCCAGTACTGGTATTTTCCTGCATCTGGAAGATGAAGTACTGAACCTTGAGTCTTCTTACTGGAAAAATCCTCCTGTTTTTTCAAGCAGGTTTAATATCAATACAGTTCTTGCAGGTGGTGGTATTAGTCAGCAGGTTGGCAGGAGATCTTCAATAGATCTTATGTTGTTATGGGTATTGAATGATCCGGGCTTCGATGTTTACAGTAATCCTGAATTTAGAATCAGCTTTATTTTCTAATGACTCTGCCTGCAACAAAATTAAATTATATTTGTGCCTGATTTTAACACAAAAATAATTTCTAATGAAAATAGAGTCAAACAAAATGGTTTCCCTGATTTATGAATTAAGGGAAAATGATTCTGAAGGAAGAATACTTGAATCGCTAGATGAAAGTAAACCTCTTTCATTTGTTTTTGGTACCGGCAGATTACTTCCTGTCTTTGAATCAAATATAGCATCGTTAAGTACCGGCGAGAGTTTTAGTTTTCCTTTGAAATCCGATGTGGCATATGGGGAACGAAGGGAAGAAATGATTATCGACGTCCCGATCTCAGTATTTGAAATGGATGGAAAACTCAACGAAGATATTTGCAGGGTGGGAAATGAGGTCCCAATGATGGATCATGAAGGGAATCCGCTAAATGGAACGATTCTTGAAATCGGTGAAAATAATGTGAAAATGGATTTTAATCATCCAATGGCAGATATTGATCTTTTCTTTACAGGAAAGATTCTGGATGTACGTGAGGCCACCGCTTCAGAATTGGCGTCAACCATGAATTCCTGCTCAGGATGCGGAGGAAAAGAACATTCAGATTGCTCAGGCAGCTGTGGCTGAGCAGGTGACATTATTGGAAAGTAACTAAAACTTAAACTGATACTATGAAAAAAGTCTGGAGATTTTTTCCTCCTTTTCTATTGATATTCATAAGTATTACCGTTTTATTATTAGTCATAAAAGTTAATAATATCCTTGAAATATCTCCAGGTATCTTACTTGTTTTCAGGGTATTTAGTGTCTTTCTTCTTGTAATCTACGCTTTTCGTAAAAGATCTCTTACAACCTGGATTCTTGTGTGCATGGTTGCCGGAGCAGAATTTGGTTATGACGTTCCTGAGATAGCAAAAAAGTTACAGGTGCTTAGTGACATTTTTCTAAGGATGATTAAAACCATAATTGCACCTTTGCTTTTTTCGACTCTTGTGGTTGGAATTGCCGGGCATGCTGATATTAAACAGATTGGCAGGATGGGATGGAAGTCACTGTTGTACTTCGAAATTGTATCTACTCTGGCATTGTTTATAGGATTAATGGCTATTAATATAGGAAAGGCAGGGGTTGGTGTTGTACTCCCTCCAAATCCGGAAGTTCCACCGATCACCTCCATTAAAGCCCTGTCTACCAGTGATTTTATCCTTCATATTTTTCCTGAAAATATAGCAAAAGCAATTTTCGAAGGTCAGATCCTTCAGATTGTAATATTCAGTATCATTTTTGGAATAGCCGTTGCTCTGGTTAAGGAGAAATACAGGGCGCCAATGATCCGCTTTAGCGAAAGTCTCGCTGAAGTGATGTTTAAGTTTACCAACATTGTAATGTATTTTGCTCCTGTGGCTGTATTTGCTGCAATTTCTTATACGGTAGGACATATGGGGCTCGATATCCTTTATAACCTTTTTAAACTTCTGGCAACGCTGTACGTCGCATTAATCGTTTTCCTGGCATTTGTTCTGTTTCCAATAGCTCTTATCTTCAGAATACCTGTGCGACCATTTATTAAAGCCGTTTCAGAACCTGCAACCATAGCATTTGCGACATCAAATTCCGAATCGGCTCTTCCGTCTGCAATGGAATCTATGGAAAAGTTTGGAATTCCAAGGAAAATAGTAGCCTTCGTAATACCTACAGGTTATAGTTTTAATCTTGATGGCACAACATTATACCTCTCTCTGGCTTCAATTTTTGTAGCCCAGGCAGCAGGAATTGACCTTCCAATCGAAAAGCAGCTCTTAATCTGCTTCACTCTTATGCTTACCAGTAAGGGTGTTGCGGGAGTATCAAGAGCTTCTCTTGTGATCTTATTAGGCACAGCAGTCAGTTTTGGCTTACCAGTGGAGCCTATATTCATAATTTTGGGCATAGATGTCCTTATGGATATGGCCAGAACGTCAGTAAATGTAATTGGAAATTGCCTGGCAACAGCAGTTATAGCACGCACTGAGAATGAGTTTGATGAAGTGGCAGCCAGAAACTTTAAACCGGAATAAGTATAAATATGGCGCAACGGCGCAACGGTAAAACCAATTCATTCAACAATCCTCAAGTAGTCATTTTGAATAATCTGCCAATAAATGCAATACGAAGGAACAATGACCTTCTTCAGTCTCAACCTCCTCAGAATTGAGTATTTGACTTCAGAGATTGGGGAAGTGGGTTATATTCAATTATTCGAAGTTAAATAAGGGTAAGCTTCTGTTTTGCTTCTTTTCTATTCTTTTCCCTACCCTTTACACATGTATACTAAATAACAAAAGATTACAATGCTAAGCATTTACAGATGTAATCTATTGAAATATATACGTAAATTACAGATGTAACAGCTTTTAATTTGAATAATAATTACATAGCTAATTTAATATGATCTTAACTAATCTATTACATTAAATAGCATAATATCAGTGTATTTAACCCTAATATTTCGAGTATTAGTTATCGGAATACATCTAAAATACTATAGAAACACTTAAATATATTTAGAAAATAGATATATGTATCTGTATACCATATATATATACAACTAATCTGTCTGATTACTTTAAATATTTAGATTTATAACTACCTGTATATTAAGTATATACAATTGGAATGTATTGTTGTAGTTTGACTGATTTCCTGCTAAGTTACATATGTCATTATTTTAAATTACACATGTCATTAATATATTATTTACATTTGTAATATTAAAATATTAACAATGAAAGAGAGATTGCTTGAATTTCTTAGAGCAGAAAATAAGTCGTCAGCCCAATTTGCTGAGGAAATTGGTGTGCAGGCATCAGGGATTTCTCATATAATCTCAGGAAGAAACAATCCTAGTCTCGATTTTATATTGAAAATGCTTGAAAAATATCAGTTTCTTTCAACAGACTGGCTATTATTCGGCAAAGGCTCTATGTATAAGGACAATAAGGCACAGACACTCTTTGATGAAGGTATTTTTTCTGATAAAAATGAAACTGCACAGAAGTCAAAACCTGAAGACCGAATCACTGAAGTTGATAAGCCGGAATTTGAGCTATCCAAAAATGATGCAGGTGATATCATTGAAAATAAGCATGTTGCCTCTGATAATAGAAAGCATGATATCATTAGAATTGTCTGGTTCTATGATAATAAGAGCTTTGAGGAGTATTTTCCAAAACGCTGACATTTCATTTTAAAAATTTCTACCTGTGAATATTGCATCAGGATATTTTTAGAATCCGCCATTACAATTATCTTTGCGCTAAACATCTGATTAATGGCAAAACAAATTGAAGATTTAAAAGTAGTTGAAAATAAGCGCCTTAACGATGACTTTTTTGTTTTAGAACTTGCTGGAAATGATAAACTTCCCGACTTATTTCCTGGTCAGTTTGTGCAGGTTAGAATTGATGGCAGTTCTGGGACATTTTTAAGGCGACCAATTTCGATTCATGACGTCGATTATGGCCGTAATACATTCAGGTTGCTGGTTCAGATAGCAGGTGAAGGGACTAAAAAGCTTTCGAAAATTGGTTCAGGAGAGATGCTCAACCTTATTTACCCCTTGGGGAACTCATTCTCTTTGCCCGCTCCAAATGAAAAAGTTCTGATCGCAGGCGGAGGGTGTGGTGTTGCACCTTTACTCTTTCTTGGGAAGTATCTGAAATCAAATAATTGTATCCCTGATGTACTTCTGGGATTTAGAAACAGTGAGCGAATAATCGAGCTGGATCAGTATTTTGAAATAGGGAAAGTATTTATAACAACGGAGGATGGTACCAGAGGCGAAAAAGGGTTTATAACCGGGCATTCGGTACTTACTTCTGCCGACTATAACAGGATCTATTGCTGCGGACCTTTTTCAATGATGAAAGCATTAGCTGGTCATTGTTCAGCAAAGGGCATTCATTGCGAGGTATCGCTTGAAAACCTTATGGCTTGCGGCATTGGCGCCTGTCTCTGTTGTGTAGTCGATACTGTTAAGGGCCACTTATGTACATGTACTGACGGACCGGTATTCAATATAAAAGATTTAAAATGGTAAAACTTGGTTTTTCAATTGGCGATTTACATTTTAAGAACCCGGTACTGACTGCTTCAGGGACATTTGGATACGGATCTGAATTTGATGATTTCCTTGATGTCTCTAAACTTGGAGGAATAATTGTAAAGGGAACTACACTTGAACCAAGGGAAGGTAATCTTTATCCAAGGATGGCTGAAACTGCCTCAGGGATGTTAAATGCAGTAGGACTGCAAAATAAGGGAATTGATTATTTTGAGAAATCTATTTATCCCAGGATTCAAAAATATCACACTAATATTATTGTTAATGTCAATGGAAGTTGCGTTGACGATTATGTCCGTCTAGCTGAAAGGATCGACAAACTAAAGAAAATACCTGCGATAGAGCTTAATATATCCTGTCCGAATGTTAAGATGGGAGGTATGGCTTTTGGAACAAACCTCAATTCTGCAAGGGAGGTAACTCGTGCCGTTAGGGCAGTATATTCAAAGAAGCTTATCGTAAAATTATCACCAAACGTTACAAATATTGTTGATTTTGCAAAGGTTGTTGAAGAGGAAGGTGCTGATTCTGTTTCCTTAATAAATACTTTGCTGGGCATGTCGGTCGACGTATCAAGAATGAAACCCTCACTATCAACAATTACCGGAGGTCTTTCTGGTCCTGCAATAAAACCGATTGCTCTGCGGATGGTTTGGCAGGTTGCAAATGCAGTTAAAATTCCTGTAATCGGAGTCGGAGGGATAATGACAGCTTCAGACGCTTTGGAGTTTATACTGGCGGGTGCAAGTGCTGTTCAGGTTGGAACAGCTTCATTTATAGATCCAACAGCTTCCATAAAGATACTCGAGGGTATAGAAAAGTATATGAAGGAAAAGGGATTTTCAGATATTAAAGAAATAACTGGCTATATTAATAAGAAAAGCTGATGAGGGTTTGATCAATTATAACATATGATGCTACTCAAAAGTTAAACATTTCTGAATTATTCATTATTTTGTATATTTTTTCCCCTAAATTTGTAACAATTTAAAAGATAATTTTTACTCTATTAATAAATTCATTAGAAATGTCTGAAAATTTGCAAATAGATAATCTCGATAAAAAGATTCTTGATATAATTACCAAAAATGCGAGAATCCCATATCTGGAGGTAGCCAGAGATTGTGGTGTCTCTGGTGCAGCAATCCACCAGCGTGTGCAGAGGCTAATCAGGATTGGAGTTATAAAGGGATCTGAATTCAAGGTCGATCCTGTGATGGTAGGCTTTAAGACATGTGCCTATATTGGAATATTTCTCGATCACCCTGGTCATTTCCGTGATGTCGTGGATAAATTCAAGGAAATTCCTGAGATTATTGAATGCCATTATACTACAGGGAATTATTCATTATTTATCAAAGTATATACACGTGATAATGAGCATTTAAGAATGATACTCACCGACACAATACAGAATATTGAAGGAATTGTGCGCACAGAAACTCTTATTTCTCTTGAAGAATCAATAAACAGACAGATCCCTGTACTTTCTAAAGAGTAAAGTACTGATATTAAACATATTGCATAGTATAAAAACAAAAAAGGAAAGCAGATGCTTTCCTTTTTTGTGATCCAGCTGGGGCTCGAACCCAGGACCCCATCCTTAAAAGGGATGTGCTCTACCAGCTGAGCTACTGAATCCTCTTTTGTTTTTGCGAGTGCAAATGTATGATAATTTTAATTCAATCCAAAAAATATTCATACTTTTTCCGCCCCCTGAATCTGAAAATTTTAAATGCACATAACAGCCACAGATTTATATAATAAATAAAGGGTCGCACAAGGGTGTAATGCAACCATAGTTCTGAAAATCTTGTTATATATTTATAAGTACAACGGCCCGATATTATTCGACTATTCATTTTTTTTTATATTTGTAATAATAATTGTAAAACGAATAAACCTAAACTGCTATGAATAAACTAACCTTAAAACGACTTGGGACTCTTATGGGTGCCCTGTTTCTCTTTTCGACAATTACATTTTCACAATTTGATAATTTTGATTTTCTAAAAAGCTCCCCTGCTGATGGTGTAAAATTTTTGCAGTCGTACATTTCTCCATATGCAAATGCTTTTGGAGCCGGGCTTAGCGGAGGCTGGTATAATACTGCCAAGCCGCATAAATTGCTTGGGTTCGATCTTACAGTAAGTGTCAATGCAGGTATTGTTCCATCAGTTGATAACACATTTGATGTTAAGACAATTGGCTTGAGTTCTGCATTTGCTCCAACATCAACTTCAGGACCATCGATTACTCCAACAGCTGCCGGTCCAAAAACACCGGTGGTTCCCATGACGTTGACTGATGGCAATGGTCATACCCTTGCATCCTTTAACACCCCTCCGGGAGCTGACTGGAAATACATACCGGCTCCTACAGCACAAATCGGGTTAGGTCTTCCTTTCGGAACAGAAGTTAAATTTCGTTTTGTGCCAAAAGTTTCGATTGGAAAAGGGGATGTCTCACTTTGGGGAGTCGGAGTAATGCATAGTCTTATTCAATATTTACCAGGGTCCAAAATGATAAAGCTTTTTGATGTTTCAGCTTTTGGTGGTTATACCAAGCTTTCGAGTAATATTCCGCTTAACCTTAAACCGGACCAGGCAACTTCTCATTATACCAATGTTAATCCAGCTACTGCTTTTAGTAATCAATTTTTGTCGGCCACAATGTCAGCATTGAATATCGGGATAATAGGATCTGTTACAATTCCTGTTGTAACAGTATATGGCGGCCTTGGTTATAGCAAGACAGCTATGGATGTCAAACTTAAAGGTAACTTTCCTACTCCTACTTATAACGCAACTTATCCACTAACTCCATCTGTATATGAAGATAAAGGTGTTGTGGGCGATGGAATAACAGGGGTAACTGGTATTAAACCTTTTCCCTCAATAGAAATTAAAAATTTATCTGGTCTCAGGGCTAATATTGGATTAAGGTTTAAACTGGCTATTCTAACAATTCATGCCGATTATACTTTAGCTCAGTATAATATTCTATCAGCCGGAGTGGGTCTCTCGTTCAGATAACATAAGATATAATTATTCTGAAATCCCCGGGAGTCGATTACTTACCGGGGATTTTTTTTACAAAATTTTCATATTAGCTATCTTTGCAAAAATATTGTTCATCCTTTAGAAGATAATGATCGCAGATCCAAAGAAAATATATTCAGGGTACAGGGCATTGCTGCTTGCTGCTAAAAACAATGTTACCCCAAAAGAATGCGTTAAGATCAGGAAAGCCCTCGATATAGCCGTAGTTGCATGCGGTGAAAGAGTTACAATAACTGGTGAGCCAAAAATCCTTCATGCTCTTTCCGTTGCGCGGATAATTGCAGGAGAGATGGGATTGGGCCTTACATCTATTATTGCAGCATTATTACACGATTCATATAATAATCTGAGCCTTACACCGGCAGAGCTTGAAAAGGAATTTGGTAAAGAAATTGTCGGAATACTGAATGGTTTTTCCAGAATCACTAACATCGATTCTATGCAATCTTCATATCAGGCAGAGAATTTCAGGAAACTCCTTTTAAGTCTGGCTGACGATGTACGGGTAATCCTTATAAAACTGGTTGAGCGTCTTGAATATATGCGAAACCTTGATAATGCCGCGGAAAAGGAGAGGATTCCTCTTGCCTCTGAAACATACTTCCTTTATGCACCATTGGCGCACAGGTTAGGATTCTACAATATCAAATCTGAGATGGAGGACCTGGCAGTTAAATACCTTGAACCAGAGCAGTATAACTTTGTCGATTGCCGTCTGAGGCAAACTACCAATTCAAGAAATAAACTGATTCGTGACTTTTCTGTTCCCCTTAAGGAAAAACTGGAAAAGCTTGACTTTAAGTATACTATCAAAAGTCGCACAAAATCAATACATTCCATAATGCTAAAAATGAAAAAGCAGGGAGTGGAATTTGAAGAGGTTTATGACCTGTTTGCTGTCAGGATTATAATTGAAAGCACCAGTGAAAATGAAAAATCTGATTGCTGGAGAGCTTATTCTGTTGTAACGGACTTATACCAGCCAAATCCAAGCAGATTACGCGACTGGATCTCAGTTCCAAAATCAAATGGCTATGAATCACTCCACACTACGGTTATTGGACCGCGAGGAAAGTGGGTTGAAGTGCAGATAAGATCGTCAAGGATGGATGAGATTGCAGAGAAGGGACTGGCTGCACATTTCAAATATAAAGGAATAAAGGGAGAAGGCGGACTTGATTCGTGGCTTTCTAAGATGAGGGATATACTCGAGTCATCTGAAAAAAATGATAATTTATTTATCGATCAGATAAGATCGGGATTATATACTGATGAGGTTTTTGTTTTTACTCCTAATGGCGATCTCCGGCAATTACCAGCTGGCGCTACTGTTTTAGACTTTGCCTTCGAAATTCACACAGCAGTTGGAACCTCATGCGTAGGAGGAAAAGTAAATGGAAAGAACGTTCCGATAAGGTATGTCCTCCAAAATGGGGACCATGTTTCCATTCTCAGATCTAAAAGTCAGAAGCCTAAGCAGGATTGGCTGTCTTTTGTAATTACAACAAAGGCGAAAACCAAGATAAAGCAGGTACTTAACGAGGAGAAAACCAAAGCAGCAGCAGAAGGCAGAGAAATACTGATGCGCAGGTTAAAAAACTGGAAAATAGTTTACGGCGATACTGTTGTACAAAAACTGCTCAATTATTTTAATCTGAAGTCCGCACAGGATCTATATTATCTGATATCAACTGAAAAGCTAGAGCTTCTTCATATTAAAGAAGTCCTGCAAAAAGAAGAGACCCCGGAACCAATAGCTCCTTCAACAACAATTCATGACAAGGAACTCAAAGATTCTTTTGATTCACAATATGCAGATTATCTGATTATTGAAGACAGGGTCGAGGGACTTGATTATAAACTATCCAAATGCTGTAGTCCTGTTTATGGTGACAGTGTTTTTGGCTTTGTAACCATATTAGACGGGATAAAAATACACCGGAAGAATTGTCCAAACGCAGAGAATATGATAACAAGGTATCCATACAGGGTTATTTCTGTCCGCTGGGCGAAACCTAAGATTTAACCTTGTCAATACCTCTGATCTGGTTTTATGGGAAGTTTTGCCATCTTTTCCACCTCAAGCGACGGAAATCCGAACTCTTCAACGACTTTTCCAAGGATCAGATAAGTACCACTTCCCTTGAATGGCCAATTTTTGAGGGATTGCGAAAAATGGGTGGTATCAAAGAAACTGCCCTCTGAATCGATGAAACATCCGAAATTCATCCAGTCGTTTTTGATCGTTTTAATGTACTTAACAGTAACAAGATGGCCAACCATCCTGATCTTTTTTCCGATATTTTCATTCATCTTACTCGCAGATATATCACCCCGGAAAGATGTTTCGAGCATATCGAACCAGCTCATGGTGACCGGAAACCCAAACAATTCAATCTCATCATAAACATCGTCAATTTTTCCCTGAACAAGCTCCGGGAGTGAGAAATCCCTGACAGGAGAGGAGAAGAGCGGACGGGTTGTTTCGTGTTTATTCTTATTTATCATCATGTGGGCTTCCCATAGTAGCACAGATTTCTTTTTACCTGTAAACCGGAGAGCTCCTGCTTTGATCAGAAGGACTAGCTGTTCAATTCCAGGATTTACCCTTGTGACGAAATCGTTCAGATTTGTGAACGGACCTCCGGCAATACGGATCTCTTCAATCGACTGAGCCAATGTATACTCAATACTCAGAATATGGATAAATCCAAGATATATATCAGATCCATAAATAGTTGTCTTGTAATTACTTTTATTTACACATGGCAGTTGTATTGTTGCTCCTGATCTTTTTGCCTCATGCACATATACCCAGGTTCTGTAAAAACCTCCGAAATTGTTGATTACAGCTACCATAAACTCAAGCGGGTAATGAGCTTTCAGATAAAGGCTTTGGAAGCTCTCTACTGCATAAGAGGCAGAATGGGCTTTGGAGAACGAGTACCCGGCAAAAGATTCAATTTGTCGCCAGACCTCTTTTGTTACCTCTTCGCTATAACCTTTCTCGCGGCAGTTTGAGAAGAACCGCTCTACAATCCTCTGCATTTCCTGTTTCGACCGGTGCTTACCGCTCATAGCACGGCGCAGTGTATCAGCATCAGCAAGATCCAGTCCGGCAAAATGATGGCAGACTTTCAATACATCTTCCTGGTAAACCATCACACCAAAGGTCTCTGCAAGTTGTTCTTTCATAACAGGATGTATGTATTCGAATTTTCCAGGGTTATGGAACCTGTAAATATATTCCTTCATCATTCCTGACCGCGCAACACCGGGCCGTATAACAGAACTGGCAGCTACAAGGGTAGTATAATTGTCGCAATTCAGCTTTTTTAAGAGGCCACGCATAGCGGGACTTTCAACATAGAAACACCCTTTAGTCTCACCAATCCTAAGGTATTCCTTAATCTTTTCGTCGGTTTTAAACTTCTGAATTGCATGAACGTCAACATCGATGCCGCGGTTTCGCAGAATTATCTCAGCACTCTCCTTAATGTGGCCGATGCCTCTCTGACTAAGGATATCGAGCTTTTCAAAGCCGATCTCCTCTGCGGTATACATATCCCACTGCGTTGTCGGGAAGCCTTTCGGAGGCATATCCAGGGCTGTGTAGCAAGTAATTGGTTCTTCGGATATCAGGATGCCTCCTGCATGAATGCTCCTCATATTGGGAAAGTCAGCAATCTTAAGGCCTGTCGAGAAAATAGTGTTGGTTATATCATTTCTGTTCGATTCTGATGAAGGGTTATCAATAAGAGAATCAATCTCTTCCTTAGGCAGTCCATGTACCTTTCCAAGCTCACGCACGATGGATTTCCCCCTGAAGGTGCTCATTGTGCCGAGCAGTGCGGTATGACCGTAACCATACCGCTTGAAAATATAATCGATTACCTCATCCCGTTCTTTCCATGAGTAGTCGATATCGAAGTCGGGCGGACTGCTCCTTTTCGGATTAATGAATCTCTCGAAGTAAAGGTTTAGATCAATTGGGTCAACATTAGTGATTTTCAGGCAATAAGCCACTACGGAATTTGCGCCGCTTCCTCGTCCTACATGATAGAATCCTCTTGCCATCGAATAGCTTATTATGTCCCATGTTATTAGAAAGTAGGCTGAGAAACCAAGTTTGTCGATTATCTCAAGTTCATGTTTTACCCTTTTCTTAGCTTCATTATTATTTGAGCCGTATCTGTATATCATTCCGTCCCATGCAAGTTTTTCTAGAAGCAGCTTATCGTCATACCTGCTGGCCGAATATACTTTTTTGTTTTTCAGGTTTTTAAGATCAAAATCCAGGCAACAGTCGTCCAGCAGTTTTTTTGTATTACCGGCAATCGCAGGGTGTCCCCGGAAGATCTTATCATTATCTGTCTTATTCTTAAAGAACTCATCTTCCCCGGCACATTGCCATGGCTGAAGGTGGCTCAGGAGAATATTGTTATCAACTGCCCGGAGGCTGCGGTGGATAAAGATGTCATCCTTCTCCGCAAATGTGACCGGCTGGAGAAGAACCATCGAATTCCTGCTTAATGATGATGTTAGTGTAAGCAGACTGTTAAGCTCCTGAGGTTTTATTCCAATGCGTTCATTATCAAAAAGTTTACGATCCGGAATTTTTTTAAGTGAATAAACTACAAATGATTCAGAAAATTGTGGCGCAGGAAAAGGTACTGGTAACTTGTTGAAATTCAAACCAGAGAGAAATTCATTTAATTCTCTCAGTCCTGAATTATTACGTGCAATTCCGATATACTGGAGTTCATTCTCATTTCTGAACTCAATACCGGCAACTGGCCTTATATTGTTTTTGGTGCATTCACCCGCAAACTCAGGTATTGCAGTGGAGTTATTTATATCTGTAAGAACGATAGTATCAATACCTGCAGCCAGAGCCTTCTGCACGAGCTGTTCAACGGACATTGTTCCGTAGCGGAGACTGTAATATGTGT
Source organism: uncultured Bacteroidales bacterium (assembly GCA_963809855.1). Taxonomy (GTDB): domain Bacteria; phylum Bacteroidota; class Bacteroidia; order Bacteroidales; family VadinHA17; genus LD21. The sequence continues at coordinate 1,175,948 of CAWELF010000001.1, forward strand.
GGCAGTTCAGATACATGTAGTTATTTGTCTTGCGGTCTTGCAGGTCGATATATGTGACCGACTTGCACGACTGCATGACTTGCACGACTTTTTTAATGTCCATACATCATATACTTTCTGAGTCTTTCCTCCATCATACTTTGCTCTTTAAGAGCGTTTTCGAGTTGTTTAAGGGCCTTTTCTTCTCTTTCCTTAATAGTCATTACTCCCGAAGCTCTCCTTACCGCATCCCGCCCAAAACGCTTTCTGAGGTTGTCCATAGCCAGGTAGAGACTAACCTTTTCCGGAGTATCGTCAAAAAGATCAAGTTGCTGAACTCCTCTTACCATATGGCTGAATCTTACGCCAATAAGCCGTATAAGCATACGCCGCTGATAGAGTTTTCCAAAGAGTTCTTTAGCGATATCTGCGAGAACATGGTCGAACGATGTATATGGTATCCGTTTTTGCAGAGTATGGGTATCGAAGTTTGAGTACCTTATTTTTACAGTAATGCACGAAGTTAATTTCTCTTGTTTCCTTAACTCGAACGCAATCTTCTCCACCATACTTACTATCAGCTGATTCAGCCGCACCAGGTCGGTCGTATCTTTTTCAAAAGTATGTTCGGTGCTTATCGATTTCTGTTCAGAATAGCTGATGACGGGAGTAGAGTCAATTCCATTGGCTCTTTTCCACATCTCAATGCCATTTTTCCCCATTAATCTTTCAAGCATCTCAACGGGTATATTTCTAAGTGTGTAAACTGTTGCAATACCCATCGACCGGAGTATATGGTAAGTCTTCTGGCCAATCATCGGTATCTTTCTTATCGACAGGGGATCCAGGAACGGGTGCACATATTCTTTTTGCACCTCTATCTCACCGTTTGGTTTTGCCTCACCGGTTGCAATCTTCGATACGGTCTTGTTAATTGAAAGTCCGATAGATATTGGCAGACCTGTTTCTTTTATTATATACTGACGTAATTCATGCGACCATTTGTAGCAGCCGTAGAACCGGTCCATGCCGGTAAGGTCGATGTAGTGCTCATCAACAGATGCCTTTTCATATAGTGGCGCCCGTTCGGCGATTATCCCGGTCACTATGTTCGAATAATTGCTGTAAAGTTCCATATCGCCTCTTATTACGATGGCATCGGGACACATACTTCTGGCCATTTTCATTGGCATTGCGGAACTTACTCCGTACCTCCGTGCTTCATAGCTGCAGCTGGAAACAACTCCCCGGTCAGACATTCCGCCTATTATGACCGGTTTGCCATTCAGTTTGCTGTTCTTAAGCCGCTCAACCGATACAAAAAATGTATCGAGGTCGAGATGAAGAACTGAGCGATCTATGTTGCCTGAGATGATCATTGGAAATTAATATTTTAGTCTACGTCAGGCTGGGTTTGGGAGATTGCTTCGCTTCGCTCGCAATGACGGTGGCCTTTACCAGCGTTGGTTCATCTCCCAACCAGAACCACCCTTACCTGTACCGTCATTGCGAGCGAAGCGAAGCAATCTTCATCTCTCAACCTGAACTCTTTTAAAAATATTTCACATTTTCTTGTTTATATAACAATTTAGTTTTACTTTTGATTAGAAAATAATCATTTATTTGGTTACAATATAATCAAATTCCATTATGTACTTTGCATCGAACATAAAAATTTTAAGAAAAAGGAAGGGGCGGACACAGGATGATGTGGCAGTAGCCCTTAACCTTAAACGTTCGACCCTGAGTGGTTACGAGAACGGTGTGGCCCAGCCCGGAATAGAGATACTCATATCCTTTTCCGGCTATTTTAATATAGCAATAGATACAATCCTTAAACTTGATATATCGAAATTGTCGGAGAGTCAGCTCGGCGAACTTGAAAGAGGACATGATGCCTATATTAAAGGAAGTAACCTGAGGGTATTGACAACAACGGTAAACTCTCAGAACCGCGAGAATATCGAGCTTGTCCAGGAGAAGGCAAAAGCCGGATATACAACCGGATATGCTGATCCTGAGTATATAGGTGAACTACCGGTGTTCACCTTACCGTTTCTTTCTGATAAAAAGAAATACAGGACCTTTCAGCTGAAAGGCGATTCTATGTTGCCAATTCCTGATGGATCGTGGGTTACCGGTGAGTTTCTCCAGGACTGGAGGGATATTATAAGCGGGAAAGCATATGTGGTGTTTACCCTCGACGACGGGATTGTCTTTAAAGTTGTTGAAAATACTCTCCGAACTGACGGAAAACTGGTCCTTTACTCCCTCAATCCAATTTATGAACCGTACGAGATACATATCAATGAAGTCAAAGAGATATGGAAGTTCGTAAATTACATCAGCAGTGAGCTTCCTGATCCGGTGCTGCCTGAAAAACAACTCTTCCAGGCAGTTGCAGGGATGAAACATGATCTGGAAAGGATAAAGGCGAAGCTCGGGAAGGATATTTCGGATATCAGTGAGGAGAGGTAAGCGAATTTAATGTAGGGATCGGTCGCGACCGATCCCTACATTAATTCATACCTCCACCTTCCATCCTCAAATCCTAGTGGCAATGATGCTAGTTCAGGAATATCTTCCAGGTTAAACATCAGGTGAGGTAGTCTCTGTAAATGACTTATATTCTTTTGTTTATTTATTGTTTGCGACTTCATTATTATAAATACTCCCGGTTCAATAAAGTTTCTTAATGCGGGAGATTCACAGATTACAGGACTATTTGTTGGGATAGTTTCCATAATAGTATTGAAAACTTCGAGCAATTGATCATCCCATACTTTTGCAAAAAATACTTTGGATGCCCCTGCCTTAAGCATCCTTGACGTATCTTTGGATGAAGACTGGTCGGTCTCTTCATAAATAACAAATCCTTTTCCTTGCGAAACCAAAACAAGACCTTCAGTAGTCTCATGAAAGTGAGGAGTAATTTTAATTGCAGTGATTTTAAGGCTTTTGAATTGACTGATTATCTTGCATGCCACAGATGTTTTTCCGGACTTGGTTCCAGTTCCGGCAATTAGCAGATAGATTAGGTATTTTCATCAATCAGCTTCATAAAATAATTAACCGCAAAGCTCGCAAAGATCTTTTAGGCTTCGTCTTAACGTACTTTGCGGTTAAGAAGATCTTTATATTAGAGATGAATTTTATTCTTTTGTTAAAGCAAGTATCAGCTGAATGATCTTCTCGTTATCTGATTCAGGAATCTTTCCAACATACAATCCTCTGCAAATACGGTTTTTGTCCAGAATGGCGATAGTATAATTATCTTTAGGAAAACCCCACAAATTCTGCAGCTTAGCATCATAATCAAATAGGATAGTGGTACCAAACTTTTTTGCCTTATTGCCTGCGATGATTCTGATAAGGCTATTTGGTTTCCATGTTGACTTGCAATCAACTATTCCAAATCCTTTAAAATACTCTCTGTTAATTCGTTTATCGACGTCTACTGCTTTATTAACAGCCTCATTGAATGGTTCATTAAGTTCCGACTCATCAGGATCAACATAATTTACCTGAAGTACTTTCCCTGCCCACGAATTCATCGTGAATTCTTTCTTATCAGCATCCGTAAACATCCATTCAGGAGCTTTCATTCCTACGGCAAGTTTAGCATTCTGCTGTCCATAAATTCCTGAAACTGCAAATAAACCGAAAACAAGTGCAATGATCATTTTTTTCATAAGATCTCTTTTAAATTTACGATTCGAAATATATGAATTATTTATCATTAATTTATTTTTGTGGTTTTTATCATTTAATCCCGCCAACAATATTACTTTTGCGGTCTAATTAATTTATATGCAGTCAATAAGAAATATTGCGATCATTGCACACGTAGATCATGGGAAAACGACTCTTGTTGACCGGATTATACAGGAATGCAAGGTGCTTGATCAAAGGAAAGAGGTGGGTGATCTTATTCTAGATAGTAACGATCTTGAGAGGGAAAGAGGCATTACTATCCTATCAAAAAACGTTTCAGCGAGCTATAAGGGTGTTAAAATTAACATTATCGACACCCCTGGACACGCAGATTTCGGTGGTGAAGTAGAGAGGGTTCTCAAAATGGCAGACGGAGTTTTACTTCTTGTTGATGCCCTTGAAGGACCAATGCCTCAGACTCGCTTTGTACTTGGAAAAGCTATCGCACTTGGTCTGAAGCCTATTGTAATTGTCAATAAAGTTGACAAAGATAACTGCAGGCCGGATGAGGTCCAGCAGGATGTATACGAGCTAATGTTTAATCTCGATGCTTCTGACGATCAGCTGAATTTTGAGACGGTTTACGGATCTTCTAAATTTGGCTGGATGAGTGGAGACTGGAAAAAGCCTGAGAATAATATCAGATACCTGCTCGATACAATTCTTAAGGAAATACCTGAACCGGAATATGTTGCCGGAACCGCACAGATGCAGGTAGCTTCACTTGATTTTTCGAGCTATGTGGGAAGAATTGCAATAGGCAGGGTTTTCAGAGGTGATATAACTACCGGAGTTGATTATACTCTTTGTAAAAGGGATGGTAAAGTTAAAAAGGTAAGGGTTAAAGAGCTCTACGTTTTTGAAGGTCTTGGCAGAATTAAGACAGATAGTGTCAGATGTGGTGATTTGTGCGCTGTTATCGGACTTGAAGATTTCGAGATTGGAGATACCTTAGCTGATCTTCTTGCCCCTGAAGCTTTACAGAGAATAGAAGTAGACGAGCCAACAATGAGTATGGTGTTCACTATAAATAACTCTCCATTATTCGGAAAAGAAGGTAAGTTTGTAACCTCGCGCCACCTCAGAACCAGACTGATGAGGGAAACTGAGAAAAATCTCGCCCTTAAAGTTGAGGAGACAAAATCTGAGGATACTTTTAATGTTTTCGGAAGAGGTATACTTCACCTTTCAATTCTTATTGAGACCATGAGAAGGGAAGGTTACGAATTTCAGGTTGGTAAACCTAAAGTAATCCTTAAAGATATCGACGGCGTAAAATCTGAACCTTATGAGACATTGTCAATTGACGTTCCACCGGAGTTTTCCGGTAAAGCAATTGAGCTTGTTACCCAGAGAAAAGGGGAGATGATAATAATAGAACCCAAAGGTGATCTTACTCATCTTGAGTTTGATATACCTTCAAGAGGAATTATCGGACTTAGAAATAATATGCTTACTGCTACAGCGGGAGAAGCCGTTATGCATCACAGGTTCAGAGCATACGATAAATATAAAGGCGATGATCTGCTTCCGAAGCAGGTCGGATCACTTATTTCACTTGATATGGGGATGGCTACCGGTCATGCAATAGACAGACTGCAGGACAGAGGGAGATTCTATATTGATCCGGGAGAAAATGTATACAGAGGACAGGTTATCGGAGAGAGTACCAGGCTTGGCGATATAGAAGTTAATATTGTAAAAGGGAAGAAACTTACAAATATGAGAGCATCCGGGTCTGACGACAGTTTAAGGATTGCCCCAAAATTAAAATTCTCGCTTGAGGAGGCAATGGAACAGATAAAGGATGATGAATATCTTGAGATTACACCTATCAACCTTCGGATGAGAAAAGTTCCATCATATAAATTTGCCTAGATGAAAAAGAAATGCCTGTTCCTTACTGCTTTAACATTTTCGCTTCTAACAACCGTGTTCAGTCAGGATATTTACTATCCAAAGTTTGGCATTGAGACAACAAATAGTCATATTCCAACCGGTTTAAAAGTGGGGGATAGGGCACCGGGCTTTACAGGTTATGATCAAAAAGGCAAGCAGACAGAGTTAAAAAAACTACTGGAGAAGGGTCCCATCGTGCTTTTCTTTTACAGGGGCATTTGGTGTCCAGTGTGTAACAGGTATTTACAAAACTACCAGGACTCGCTCAGGCTTATTACAGATCAGGGAGTTAATTTTGTTGCTATTACCCCGGAGTCGATAGAGTATGTTGAGCAGACTGTAAAACTGCATAATCTTTCCTTTACAGTTATTTATGATTGTCAGGAGCAAATAATGAAGGATTATGATGTTATGTTCAATGTAACAAAGGCTTATCAGGAAAGGATTCTTAAAACTCTGTCAGCAGATATTGCCAAAAATAACGGAAGGGATTCAGCCCGTCTGCCTGTTCCTGCAACTTATATAATCAACAAAAATGGCATTATCGTAGCTATGCAATTCGACCCTGATTATCAGAAGAGAGCTTCTGTAAAATGGATATTGTCGAACCTCGTCAAAGCTTTTTAGACAATAAACAGATCCTTAGGAACACAAGCAATTCATTAGTATTCACTAAGGTAATCATTGAAAGGTTTCATTACTTTCAAGACATCCACCACGTGATTTAAATATTTTTCGCTGAGCAGCAGTTGATCCGAAATCTCATTTACAACAAGAAAACTTTTTAACTTAAGCAGTTCAATATTAGGATGATCTGAAGGATAACCCTTTGGAGCTTTTTTTAATTTCTCACCATCAACAGTGCCAAAATATTTTTTGAAATCCTTTGAATTAATTATTTTAATAAGGTTCTCAGGTTCAGAGTCAATTTTCTCCCGAATGGCAGATAACCATGGTGTTGGAGGCACGTATGCTCCCCCGGCAATAATACTTTTCCCAGGTTCAACATGAATATAATAACCAGCAAATCTGTCAGCGTTCTTTTTACCACCTCGCACAATAAATGCCCCAAAATGAGTTTTGTAGGGAGACTTATCGTTTGAAAAACGAATATCCCTGTTTATTCGGTACACACAGTTTTTTACCTCAAGTCCTTTCAAAATCGGATCAAATTCGGTCACCCTGTTCAGTATTTCCTGGATTATTGATTCATAGTTCTCTTTTGCTTCCAGATAAGCCGGTTTGTTCTTAATAAACCAATCCCTTTCGTTATTATAACTGAGGTTGGTCATGAAGTCAAGCGATGATTTTTTTATAGTTTCCATCTAAAATACTATTTGATATGTAACACATTAATACAACAAGTGATACATAATGTTGTTGAGTGTTGTATAACCAAATATAATTGTTTATTTTTTGTTTTGTATATCAAATGCCATCAAAACATTACCATGTCGCTGATATAGAACGCCTTTATTTATTACCGGGTGAGAAAAATGCTGAAGTGTTCCCTTCATTATTCTGAATGAACTTATCTGCTTCATTTTTCCATCGTTATAAGTTATCAGCATCATATCGCCTTTTTGGGTATAGTAATACAACATTTTATCTGCTGCAATTACGGCCCCGCTACCAATTCTGAGAGAATCGGTTAAGATGCCCGAGTCAGCATTAATCGAAACCAGAGAGGGTTTAACTGTACCGCCGCAATAGAGATAGTCTCCGATCTTTACAACACCACCCATATAGCTATCAAAACCCGTATTGCGCCACACCTCAGTTATTGTATTTCCATCAGTTGAGAGGTTAAGTTTTACACCACCATTACCATCTCCGGCAGTATAATAAACCGATCCACCGTCAAATAAAACAGTATTGCCGTGAGTATCTCCGTTACCTAGAGTTCGTTTATCCAGCGGAAAGTTTGTTTGTTCGTGCGACCACAATAATCTCCCTGTTTCTGTATCGAACCCTATTAAATGATAAGCTGAAAATGTAACAACAATTTTCCTGTTTGGGAGCTCAATCAGTTTTGGAGAATTATATCCCGAACGTTCACCAAACCCGGGATTTGACCATATCAACCTGCCTGTGAAACGATTCAACGCCACGACGTTGTTTACTTTTCCTCCCGGGGTCCAGAATACTTTTTCACCTTCAACCAGTGGAGCCTCAGAATGGCCGTGCATTGGAAGTGCTCCCGAAAAATCTTTCGCAAGGTCCTTTGACCACACAATTTTCCCGTTTATCCGGTTTATACAATATAGGTTCCCCATTCCTGAGCCAATGTATATAAGGTCGTCAACTATGGTAGGAGCGGATCTTGAACCCGGATTTGTTTTTACCCATTCTTTTCCAAATGTAGTCTGCCACTGCTTCTTGCCATTCAGATTAAAACAAAAGAGAATTGCCATTGAATCTATTTCACCTGAGATATAAAAGTTCTGTTCAGTAAATACCGGCGAACCGAAACCATTTCCAATGCCGGTTACAGTCCACTTCTCTTTTGGACCCTCAGCAGGCCATACTTTCAGCAAATTTGATTCATTATAGATTCCTGAACGATCGGGGCCCCGCCATTCGTGAACAGAGTAATTTTTTGATGAGGGTGAACCGAGAAGGATTAAAGTAAAAACTATTGATGTTAAATTCATAACTATTTTTTTTCATTCTTTAACTGCAAAGATAATTTCATCTTTCAGGTTATAATCCTTAAAATCTGACATTCCGTATATTTCACAAATATGTTCAAAACTTCGGAATCTTGTTTTGCTAAATAGAGAATCATAAGAAATATTATCTTTATTGCTTATAATTAATATTTAAGGAATAACAGGCTTTTACATTTCAACTAACAAGAATATTATGACCAGAAAAAGAGTTCTTTATAGCATTTCTACCATCCTGGGAGCAGCAATAATTGGCACTGCAATCTACCTCAATACCTTACTTCCCATAATAACCGGGTATGCTGCTAAAAACCTTTGTTCCGCAGTTTTCGTTTCTTCCAGAAAACCTGCTGATGTCGAGGCAGTTGACCTAAACTTTTCGTTCATAAAATTCACGAAGAACAGTGTAAATTACAATGAAAAAAGCGTTATCAGTTATTTTCTCTGGGGCAAGTCTAAAGCAATTTTCAGAGATGGGTTCGGAGTAACGTTACTACGCGATGTTACTGAAGCTGAGATACGCCAGAAGAAGTACCCTTTTATAATTGGTCCGGGATATTCTCAGGATTCAATTAAATGGCCACTTGGAGACATTATTCCAGAAACTTCCACTGGAATTAATCTGAGCAAACTAGGTGATATCTCAAAGCAATTAATAACCGACAATGCATATAATGGAAATGCTTTTGCATTCATGGTAGTTCATAAAGGTATTCCAGTAGCAGAAGCCTATAAACCACAATTCAATAAAAAGACAAAGTTCCTTAGCTGGTCGATGGCTAAAAGCTTCGTAAATGCAATGGTTGGAATTCTGGTAGAAGACGGAAAACTCGACATATACAAACCAGCTGCCATTGAAGAGTGGAACAAGGATGAAAGGGCCAGGATCACATTAAATGACCTTATGCAGATGCAGAGTGGTCTGCAGTGGAATGAAGACTATGGAAACCGGTCGGATGTAACGCTGATGCTGCACTGTGAAAACGATATGAGCAGGTTTGCATTTGACAAACCTATGGCATTTACTCCCGGAACCAAATGGTATTATTCATCAGGTACAACAAACATAGTTAGTTATATTATACGCAGGCAATTCAGCAATGACTCTTTATATTATTCATTTGCAAACACAATGTTATTCAACAAGATTGGTATGGCTGACGCTGTTTTTGAAGTTGATCCGACAGGAACAAGAGTTGGGTCATCTTATCTGTATGCCACCGCCCGCGACTACGCCAGATTTGCACTGCTTTTTCAGAATGATGGCGTTTTCAATGGTGAAAGGATATTGCCTGAAGGCTGGGTAAAGTATAGTACGTCAGTGGCTTCAGCAAGTAATGGCGCTTACGGCTCATTTTTCTGGCTTAATAAAGGTAAGGAATTGCCTTCAGCGCCTGACGATATGTATATGTGTGTTGGACATGATGGTCAGAGGATTTTTATCATGCCTTCCCAGGAATTAATTGTTGTTATCCTTGGATATTCCTCCACATCAAAAGGCGGAATGGATTTTGACAGACTACTCAAAAATATATTAAATACCTTATAATAAGAGCGTTGCATATTTTATTACAAACAATTTGATCCTTATTTTATTGAAATGAATGAAAATGAAGGCTTAAAGAGGGAGATTGGTGTGTGGGGCCTGGCCTCCAATTCAATCAATATAATAATTGGAGCAGGAATATTTATCCTGCCTGTAATAGTTGCAGAAAAGTTGGGAACAGGAAGCATCTGGGCTTACCTGATTTGTGGTTTCCTGATGATTTTCATAATGCTTTGTTTTGCAGAGGTCGGAACAATGATTACCAGAACCGGTGGTGCTTATTCCTACATAGAGACTGCATTTGGGAAATATGCGGGGTTTCTTACAACAAATATATTTATTTTTGGTGCAGCTATCATGGCAAATGCTGCAGTAGCAAATGGTCTTGTTGATACACTGGCATACTTTGAGCCGGCCTTTAAGCTTCAATGGGTTAGAATAGTGTTTTTTGCTATCATGTATGGTGGGTTGGCTTATTTTAATGTCAGAGGAATAAGTAAAGCCATCATGATAGTTAAGTTTAATACCATAGCAAAACTGGTTCCTTTGGTAATGATTGCCCTGTTTGGATGGTTTTATTTTACTCCGGTCAACTTAACGCAGCATGTTGAAAATTCATCAAAAGACATAGGAGAGATCTCTCTTATTCTGCTTTTTGCGTTTGTTGGAGCGGAAACTGCCCTTAATGTGAGCGGGGAAATTAAAAATCCGGAAAAGACAATCCCCAGAGGAGTTGGTCTAAGTATGCTGGTTGTGGTAATTCTCTATGTACTTATCCAGATCACAGTGCAGGGAATCCTTGGAAATTCTATCACCGAGTATCGCAGTGCGCCACTGGCTGAGGCTGGCAGAAGAATGTTCGGGACAGTTGGAGCATCAATTGTGTTAATTGGAGCCTTATTCTCGATGTTTGGTAATATCAGTGGTATGGTACTTAATATGCCAAGGATTCTATTTGCTTCTGCCAGGGACAAAGTTATTCAACCACAGGCACTTGCAAATGTTCATACCAGATTTAAGACACCATATATCTCTATTATAGTATATGCAGTTATTGGCTTTATATTTTCTGCATTAGGGGAATTTAAGCAGCTGGCAATACTCTCAAGCGCTTCATATCTATTAATTTACCTAGGTGTCGTCCTTGCTCTCATAAGGTTCAGAATGAAGAAATCGGAGTATAAAGTAAGCTACAGGGTTCCTGGCGGATATATTATTCCTGCAGCAAGTGTATTAACAATTCTCTGGGTGTTATCAAATCTTCCATTAAGAGAGTTAGGAGCGATGTCAATATTTATTTCAATCCTGTCGGTTTTATATCTTGGCTTCAGATTTTTGGAAAAGTTCAAGAGTTAGGCAGTGGAAACATATCTGATTTCAGCAAACCAGCAAGCGGACCGGGAATTTCGTTAAAAGCCTATAATTAATATTATGTCAAATAGGATAATAGTAATTGAAACATAATATAGAATCTTAATATATAGCTTCCAACCTATCATAGAGGTCGTTAAAATAAGAAAGGGATGCCGTATAAACATCCCTTCCTATTAAGTAATAATATCGTTTTCTATTTAAGAGCGTCGACTTTTGCCTTTATTGCATCGTATTTCGGAGCAAGTGATGGATCCTTTGCTTTTAACCTGTAATACAACTGCATGAGGTTTCTCAAAGTAGTTTCATCAGTGGGTTTTAGTTCGTATGCTTTTTCCATGTAAGGAAGAGCTTTTGCATAGACAGCATTTGCTTCGTCAGCTGCTGCGTTATATTTTGTAACGTCAACAATCTCATTGGCCTTCTTAAACAAATCTGCAGCCTTGTTAATGTATGCTGCTCCAAGGCCATATTGAGAATCAAACACATCTCCTTTTAGTTCAACTGATTTATTGAGTTCAGTTATAGCAAGGTCGTATTTTTCCTGATTCAGATAGATAATACCTGCAACTGAATAAAGTATGTAGTTATTTGGATCAGCTTCTTTTGCAATTTTAATGTTCTTCAGAGCTTCCTCGTTCTTGTTACTTTTAATATAAAGGTCGATTAGTTGCAGAGTAATGTTTTTATCATTAGGAAATTTACTGGTTAGCCCTGTAAGTATTGATTCCGCTTTCACGGTATCACCCATGCTCAAGAAAACTTCTGACATCTGAAAGTAAGGTGTAATACCAAGGTACTTCATTTCAGCACATTTTTCAAGGTACTTAATGGCCTCAGGATACTTATCGGCATTGATTGAAGCAAGAGCGGCATTATAATACATACCTGTATCAATAGCACCTATATATTTGTCTCCCTCGGTTATTTTGATCTGAGATTCAAATGATTTCAGAGCGCCAGTGTAATCTTTGGCTTCAAATCTTGAACTTCCCTGATTATAAAAATTAACTGCAAGTGAATTATATACCAGACCGGTAATAATTTTCTTTTTCATAGTACCTTTTGGGTCGAGTTCCATTGCCTTCTCATAAGCAGAATAAGCTTCTTCAAGTGGGTCAGCATAAAATGTCTTGAATTTTGGATTATCAGATTCAAATGAAGCCTGACATAGCTTACCTTTGGCAAAGTAGGTATTAAACCAGTCTTTTGATTTCTCATCAAGCATAGCCTGGTCCAGAGCTTCTTTAGCCTTATCAAGACTTCCCTGTTCAATAAGACTTAGAGCGCTGGTAACCTTACCCTTCTGGGACATTGCTCCTAGTGAGATACTAATGGTGGCAATCAGCAGAAAAAACTTTTTCATGTTTATAATTTTATTAAATTGTTTTTTAAAAAATTTCCCAAATTTATAACTTTACTTATTAAACATCAAATTCTTTGCCACTTTCCTCAGAAATAATATTTCTTTCTTCAGTATCTACTTGTTCAATTCCCTCATCTTCCTCATTTACAAGCACACAGGCAACCGAAGCAATGATGTCATTTTCCCTCAGATTTATTAATCTAACCCCCTGAGTAGCCCTTCCCATTACTCTTAATGCAGAAACGGGGCTCCTGAGTATATTCCCAAACTGGGTAATTATCATCAGATCGTGCTTATCAGTTACATCTTTCAGGGCAATTAATGAGCCCGTTTTCTCTGTAACATTGATTGTTTTTACGCCCTTACCTCCCCTATTTGTGATTCGGTACTCATCGATATCAGATCTTTTCCCATAACCTTTCTCAGAAACAACGAGAATATCTTTTTCTTTGTTTTCAACTGTGACCATACCCACCACGAAATCGGTATTTTCGTTTGCAAGCCTTATTCCGCGTACTCCCGAGGCTGTTCTTCCCATTGGTCTCACTGATGCTTCCGGGAACCGTATTGCCCGACCTGATTTTATAGCCAGCATAATATGATGTTGTCCGTTGGTCATCCTGGCTTCAAGAAGCTCATCGCCCTCTCTCACTGTTATTGCGTTAACACCATTTATTCTTGGTCGGGAATAAGCCTCAAGTGATGTCTTCTTAATAATACCTTTTGTAGTGCAAAGGACTATGAAATTGTTGTTAATATAGTCGGAGTCGCTAAGGTTTTTAACATTAATAAATGCCCTTACATTGTCATCTGGTTCAATACTAATAAGATTCTGCATTGCTCTTCCTTTTGAAGTTCTTGATCCTTCTGGTATAGCATATACCTTCAGCCAGTAACATTTTCCGTTCCTGGTAAAGAAGAGCATTGTATTATGCATCGTTGCAATATACAGATGTTCAATAAAATCTTCATCACGAGTTGCTCCGCCTTTCGCACCTGTACCACCTCTGTTCTGACGACGGAATTCCGTTAATGGAGTTCGTTTAATATACCCCATGTGCGAAATCGTTATTACCATTTCCTCGTCAGCGTAGAAATCTTCAGGATTAAATTCTTCAGCATTGGGTACTATTTCGGTTCGCCTCTTGTCGCCATATTTTTCCTTTATCTCAAGAAGTTCATCTTTAATGATTTTCATCTGGAGATCAAGATTTGCCAGAACACTTTTCAGGTAATCAATCAGTTTCATTATTTCTGCATACTCAGCTCTGAGTTTTTCCTGTTCAAGGCCTGTAAGCTGACGCAGACGCATTTCAACTATTGCTCTTGATTGAATATCAGAAAGTCCGAATCGTTCCATGAGTCTTTCCCTGGCCATCTCTGGTGTCTGCGATGACTTGATTATTGCAATAACTTCATCAATATTATCACTTGCAATGATCATTCCCTCAAGAATATGGGCACGTTTCTCAGCCTGATCAAGGTCGAATTTTGTTCTTCTTATAATAACTTCATGACGGTGATTTACGAAGTAGTGGATAAGGTCCTTGGTATTTAATGTTTTAGGCCGTCCCTTAACAAGAGCAATGTTATTTACAGAAAATGATGTCTGGAGAGAGGAAAATTTGTAGAGATTATTCAGGACGACATTTGCTGTTGCATCCTTTTTAAGAATTATGACAATTCGCATACCATTACGGTCCGATTCATCATTTATATATGAAATACCCTCTAGTTTTTTCTCATTAATCAGATCAGCAATTTTCCTGATCATCTCTGCCTTATTGACCATATATGGCAGTTCGTTCACGATAATACATTCTCTGCCTGTAGCGGTCAACTCAATTTCTGTCTTCGACCTTACTACAATTCGACCCCTTCCTGTTTCGAGGGCATCCTTAATACCCTGACTACCATAAATTATGCCTCCCGTTGGAAAATCAGGTCCCTTCACAAATTGAGCAATCTCGTCATTAGTGATCTCATTATTATCGATATACGCTATAGTGGCGTCTATGACTTCCGACAGATTATGAGGTGGCATATTTGTTGCCATACCAACAGCAATTCCTGAAGCTCCGTTTACCAGGAGATTTGGAATACGGGTAGGAAGAACAGAAGGTTCAGTTAGCGAATCATCAAAGTTTGGGTTGAAATCAACTGTATCTTTCTCAATATCAGCAAGCATCTCTTCAGCAATCTTTTTGAGCCTTGCTTCTGTATACCTCATTGCAGCAGGACTATCACCGTCAACTGATCCGAAGTTTCCCTGTCCGTCAACAAGAGGATATCTCAGAGACCATTCCTGTGCCATCCTTACCATAGCCTCATACACTGACGAGTCGCCATGAGGGTGAAACTTTCCAAGCACCTCTCCCACTATTCTCGCAGACTTTTTATAAGGTTTATTCGAGAGTACTCCCAGCTCAGACATTCCAAACAGCACCCTTCGATGGACCGGCTTAAGACCATCCCTAACATCGGGTAATGCACGCGACACAATTACCGACATTGAATAGTCGATATAAGCAGACTTCATCTCCTCCTCAATATTAACCTTAATGATTCTCTCTCGCTCTGACATAACAGATTATTAATTAAGTATTTACAAAATAAACCTACCTACTGGTTTTAGAATTACGAAAATAGTTAATTTTTGGCTATTTTTTGAGCTTTTGTTGAAGTGATTTTTTAACAATATTTGTTCATAATTGGGCATGAATATTGCAATATAGAAAATACGCATAAATTAACTTTGAAAATGTACTTATGCGTACCTTTGTCGGATGCTATCTGACAGATTGTCGGTTTAGAGTAAAAATGTATATATAGAAAAATCAAAATATGGATTCACAATTTTCACAAAGAGTAAAAGACATTCTCGGATATTCCAAAGAGGAAGCTATCAGGCTTGGAAACAGCCATATAAGTCCTGAACATCTTTTTCTTGGCATACTCAGAGATGGAGAAAGTGCAGCAATAGAGATTCTTATGAACCAGGGTATTGACCTTCAGGTTCTTAAAGGTTCGCTTGAGAAGAGCATAAAGGTAGAGACACCTGTACATGTGGCTGATCATGAGGTGATTCCTCTTTTGCGTAGCACAGAAAGGATTCTAAAGCTCGTATATCTTGAAGCAAAGGCTCTTAAGAGCTCTACTATAGAATCAGAACACCTGTTGCTGGCAATACTGAAGGATGATAATGCGCTGGTTACACGATTCCTTTCAGAATTGGACGTAGACTACCAGTCGGTAAGACGGATGGTCGAAGCTGAATCACCTACTGCTAAGGCTGATTTCCCAAGAGATGAAGACGATGAAGGACAGAGCTTTGGTGGTCCGGGTAAAGGCCAGCCATCCAATCCTAATTCACCTAAGTCATCGTCAGATACACCGGTATTGGATAATTTTGGTATTGACCTTACTAAGGCTGCCGAAGAAGGACGACTCGATCCTGTTGTTGGAAGAGAGAGAGAAATAGAACGTTTAGCTCAGATTTTATCGCGCAGAAAAAAGAACAACCCTGTACTTATCGGTGAGCCGGGTGTGGGTAAGTCTGCTATTGCTGAAGGTCTTGCTTTACGCATAACAAAAAAGAATGTTTCCCGTGTTCTGTTTAATAAACGCGTGGTTGCTCTTGATCTCGCATCAATAGTTGCCGGAACAAAGTATCGTGGTCAGTTTGAGGAGAGAATGAAAGCTATTCTGAATGAACTTTCAAAAAACGATAATATAATACTGTTTATTGATGAGATTCATACCATAGTCGGTGCAGGAGGAGCAACAGGCTCTCTCGATGCTGCAAATATGCTGAAACCTGCACTTGCACGCGGTGATATACAGTGTATTGGAGCCACTACTTTGGATGAATATCGTCAGCATATTGAGAAAGACGGTGCTCTCGAAAGAAGGTTTCAGAAAGTTATTGTCGAACCTACTTCGATAGAAGAAACAATTCATATACTCCATAATATTAAGGAGAGATATGAAGAACATCACAATGTTACATATACTGACGATGCAATTGATGCATGTGTTAAACTTACAAACAGGTACATCTCCGATCGTCATCTTCCGGATAAAGCCATTGATGCTCTCGATGAGTCAGGTTCAAGAGTACACATCCTGAATATAGTGGTACCTGAGAAGATTCTTGTTCTTGAAAAACAACTTGAAGAGACCAAGAAAGAAAAGATGATGGCAGTAAAGAATCAGAATTTTGAAAAAGCTGCCAGCTTCAGGGACCGTGAAAAAGATCTGCTCGACATGATTGATCTGGAAAAGAAGAAATGGGAAAAAGAACTTTCATTCAATCGTGAAACCGTTGATGCTGAAAAAGTAGCTGAAGTTGTTGCCATGATGACGGGAGTCCCTGTTCAAAGGATCGCCCAGACGGAAGGTACACGTCTGCTAAAGATGGCTGATGAGCTAAAAGGAAGTGTAATCGGTCAGGATGAAGCAATTCAAAAGGTTGTTAAATCTATCCAGAGGAACCGAGCTGGCCTTAAAGATCCAAACAAACCAATTGGCACATTTATATTTCTTGGACCAACCGGTGTAGGGAAAACACAGCTGGCAAAAGTACTTGCCAAGTTTCTGTTCGACACAACAGATAATCTTGTTAGGATTGACATGAGTGAATATATGGAGAAGTTCTCAGTATCGAGATTAGTTGGAGCTCCTCCCGGGTATGTTGGCTATGAAGAAGGAGGTCAGCTTACAGAGAAAGTGAGAAGAAAACCATACTCAGTTGTTCTCCTTGATGAGATTGAAAAGGCTCATCCTGATGTATTTCATATAATGCTTCAGGTTCTTGATGAAGGTCAGCTTACAGATAGCCTAGGAAGACGGGTTGACTTCAGAAATACAATAGTTATTCTGACATCAAATATCGGTACAAGACAGATAGCTGAATTTGGACATGGTGTTGGTTTCGACACAAATGCGAAAAAGACTACCAGGGACGAGCAAACAAAAAGTATTCTGCAGAAAGCGCTTCAAAAAACGTTTGCTCCTGAGTTCTTGAACAGGATTGACGATGTAATAATGTTTAATTCGCTTGGGAAAGAGGAAATTAACAAAATCATTGATCTTGAGCTTAAGGGACTATACGACAGGGTTAAATCTCTTGGGTACAAGCTTAAAATTGCTAATGCAGCAAAAGATTATATTGCTGAAAGAGGTTTTGATGCAAATTTCGGTGCACGACCGCTTAAGAGAGCAATACAGAAGTATCTTGAAGATCCTATGGCTGAAGTTCTTATAAAAGCAAATCTAAAAGAGGGTGATACTATTAATGTTACCTTTAATAGTGTAAAATCTGAGATAAAAATTAAGATTCTGAAAAAGAAAGAAGAACTTCCGGAAACTTTACCCCCAACCCCCTAAAGGGGGCTTTAAATCTAAAGATTCATTGCTGGGCGTAGTTTAAAACTGCGCCCAACTTGTTTTTATACAGGCTCTCCATACAAATCAAAATCAGTTGATTGGGTAATCAGGGTATTGTAAAATAATCCTGGTTTGAGATTATATTTGAGGGGAATAAGAACTTCCTGATCCACTTCCGGACTATCGAATTCTGTCCGGCCAATGAAATACTCTCCTTCTTTCCTGTCAATAATTACTTTGAGGACCTTGTTTATATAAGATTCATTTAGTTCAGATGAGATGCTCTGTTGAAGATCCATCAGCTCAGATACCCTTTGTTGTTTTATTTCTTCGGAAATTTCATCTTTATATTCATTATACGAATAGGTATCTTCTTCGTGAGAGTATGCAAACACTCCTAAGCGATCGAATCGGAAAGCAGATATAAAGTCTTTCAGTTCGAGAAAATCCTCCTCAGTCTCACCCGGATGCCCTGCTATCAGTGTTGTCCGGATTACCGCACCAGGGATCTCTTTTCTCAATTTATTAAGTATCGTCTCTGTTTCAACCCTGTTGTGCGACCTTTTCATCATACCAAGCATTCTGTCGGTAATATGCTGAATTGGAATATCAATATATCGGCAGATTCTTGGGTTTGCCTTCATCAAAGGAATTAAATCGGAAGGAAAGTTTGAAGGATAGAGATAATGAAGACGTATCCACTCGAGAGATTCAATTTTCAGAAGCTCTGTAACCAGCTGTGATAATGATTGTTTACGATAAAGGTCAAGGCCGTAGTAGCTTAAATCCTGAGCAATAAGAATTATTTCCTTAACCCCTTTTTCTGCCAGTTTGGAAGCTTCTTTTACGAGATCTTCAATGGGGCGTGATATATACCTCCCCCTTATCAAGGGAATGGTGCAGAAAGCACAAGTTCTGTTGCAACCTTCAGCTATCTTCAGATAAGCATAATGCGATGGACCAGTAAGAGTTCTTTCTGTTAAAAGATCCTTACTTACGGATAAACCCAGTTCGTTGAGAATATCACTCATATTATTTACCCCGAAGTACTTACTTACTTCCGGTATTTCCACTTTAAGTTGATCCTTATATCTTTCAGAAAGACAACCCATTACATATAGATTGCTTATTTGGCCTGCCTTTTGTGCTTTTACAAAACGAAGGATGGTATCCACACTTTCTTCCTTGGCATCATTTATGAATCCACATGTATTGATTATTACGGTTCCGGCAGAAACATCATCGGAATTAGAGATTACTTCATAGCCTCCGGCATCGATTTGCTTTAACAGCTTCTCAGAGTCAACAACATTTTTTGAGCAACCCAGCGTTATGATATTGATTTTTTTGGAATTCATCCTTTATCTATCACTAAATAGAGAATCCACGAAATCGAAACGGTTAAAGATTAACAGGTCCTCAAGTTTTTCACCGACACCAATATACTTTACAGGTATTTTAAACTGATCGGAGATGCCGATTACGACTCCACCTTTAGCGGTTCCATCAAGCTTTGTAATTGCCATCGCGGTTACATCAGTTGCTGAAGTGAATTGTTTTGCCTGTTCAAATGCATTTTGTCCGGTTGAACCATCAAGTACCAGGAGAACTTCGTGAGGAGCATCAGGGATAACCTTTTCCATCACTCTCTTGATTTTCGACAATTCGGTCATCAGGTTGATCTTGTTATGCAGTCGGCCCGCAGTATCGATAATCACTACATCAACCTGACTTGTAACAGCAGAACGCAATGTATCGTACGCAACAGAGGCGGGATCAGATCCCATTTGTTGTTTTATCAGTGGTACCCCTACTCGTTCGGTCCATATCTCAAGCTGTTCTATTGCGGCTGCGCGAAAAGTATCCGCTGCTCCTATCAGAACCTTTTTACCGGCAGATTTGAACTGGTATGCAAGCTTTGCAATTGTTGTAGTTTTACCAGCCCCATTCACACCAACGACCATAATTACATATGGAGTACTGGATAACGGCGAAGAAAAGTCAGAAGCCGGGTCGGACTGGTTTTTTTCGAGAAGCGCCACTATCTCTTCCTTAAGGATTATATTCAGTTCGCTTGTATTCAGATACTTATCTTTGGCAACACGGGCTTCAATTCTTTCAATTATGTTAAGAGTAGTTGTAACTCCTACATCAGATGAAACGAGCACCTCTTCAAGATTATCGAGAACGTCTTCATCTACCTTAGATTTTCCCGCAACAGCTCTTGACAGCTTGTGGAACACGCTCTCTTTAGTCTTTTCAAGCCCCTTATTCAGACTTTCTTTTTTATCTTTTCCGAGAAATCCCAGCAAGGCCATCAGATAATAATTGTTTTGAGGTTGTTATTATAAAAAAAAGCTTCCTTCTGCAAAGAAGAAAGCCCTGAATATCGTAAGTGTAATAAATAGAGTTACTTCTTTGTAAAGAAGTCAGCAATATGATCATTATGAATGATCTCTTCTTTAAAAAGATAAGCCCCTGATTTATCAGATTTGGTCATCTTAATACATTTTGTGAAGGCCTTACCGGCTCCTGTCTTAAGTGCTGCAACAACTTTCTTTGCCATGGTTTATTCTTTTTACTTGATTTCTCTGTGAAGTGTATGTTTTTTAAGAATAGGATTGTATTTCTTCCTTTCAAGACGATCAGGTGTGTTTTTCCTGTTTTTAGTAGTAATATATCTTGATGTGCCAGGTTTGCCACTCTCTTTGTGTTCTGTACATTCCAGGATCACCTGCTGCCTGTTACCTTTAGATTTCTTTGCCATTTTTTATCCTGTGTTAATAATTCAAAATGTAACCTTTTTCTTTAGCTTCCTTTAGAACTCTTGCGAGCCCGTTCTTGCTGATTAACCTTATTCCTGCAGCAGAGATTTTAAGTGAGATCCACTTCTCTTCTTCGGGAAGGTAGTATTTTTTAACGAACAGATTGGGATAAAATTTTCTTTTAGTCCTTCTCTTTGAGTGCGAAACGTTGTTTCCGACCATCGCCTTCTTTCCTGTAACCTGACAAATTCTTGACATTGATGTTTGTTTTACTTCTTAACTAACGTTTGTCCTTTTTAAACGAAGCGCAAAATACGTGATTTTTATCTGATTATACAAATATTTAAACTACTTTTTTCTGCGGACTGTTGTAAATGTAGTTTAACTGCTGATTATCTGCTTTCTAAGTAGGTTCAAAGCAGCAAGAGAAAATCTGTTAATATTGTTAATTCTATCATTACCGAATACACGTCTTTCTGTAACGATTCCTTTTTCAGATGCTACTGCCATCCATAATGTTCCTACCGGCTTTAATTCAGAACCACCATCGGGTCCAGCAATACCGGAAGTGGCAAGACAGTAATCGGCATTAAACAGGGTTCTTGCTTTATTAGCCATTTCCGACACAACCTCCTCACTTACTGCCCCATGCATTTCTATAAGATTATTGTCTATACCTAGTAATTGTTCCTTTACCGAATTTGCATATGCTATCACACTACCTTTATAGTATGCAGAACTTCCTGGGATTTTAGTGATTAAGCTTGCAATCTGACCACCAGTGCAGCTTTCGGCAGTGCATAAAGAATTGTTTTTCGATTTTAAAAGCTTCCCAATAACCATTTCAAGAGAATCTTCATCTTCACCATAGATTAAATCCGGTATGACCTTATAGAGATTATTAACCTGAATTTCAATTGCCTGAGCCAGTAATTTATGATTAGTCCCGGTTCCCGTAAGTCTAAGTTTTATAACACCTGAAGCTGGTAGATATGCAAGTTTGATATTCTTCGGAAGTCCCGACTCAAAGTCAGTAAGTATCTCTGCAAGTCTAGCTTCAAATCCGCCATATGTCATTATATTTTTGTGAATTATGACCTGCGATGTAAAGCGTTTATTTAGTCTGGGAAGAACCTGTTCTGTCATTAAATGAACCATCTCATGAGGAACACCAGGCATAGAGACAAATATTGTTCCATCCTGCTCAAACCACATACCAGGAGCAGTTCCTGTGGCATTTTTCAAAACAATGCACGATTCCGGAACTTCAGCCTGCTTTCGGTTTTTTTCGTTCATGGCGAAATTACGCCGGGTCATCATGTTCTCTACCATTTTTAAAACTTCGGGATCGACAACGAGACGCGTATTAAAGAACTCGCAAAGCGTTTGTTTGGTTATATCGTCGCTGGTTGGTCCCAGTCCGCCTGTTATGAGCACGACATCGGTTTTCCCCAAAGCATCTTTCAAAGCATTAAGTATGTCTTCCCGTTTATCGTGAATTGAAGTAATCTGGTATACATCAAAACCGGCACTGCTCATTTCAGCTCCAATCCATGCAGAATTTGTATCAATTGTCTGTCCGATTAAAAGCTCATCTCCGATTGTTATAATTGCTGCCCTCATTAATCTTCATTTGTTTTCCAGAATGCAAAAGTATATTTTGTATATTCATATTACAATTTAAATCAAAGAAATGAGCAGAGAAGATGTAATAAAAAAAACGGAAGAGTTTGTCAGACTGAAAATCAAAAACTATGATAGCGGCCATGATTGGTGGCATATAGAAAGAGTACGAAAGCTGGCGATGTTCATTAACGATCAGGAAGGAGTTGCGGATCAGTTCACTGTTGAGATAACTGCATTGCTTCACGACTATGTGGATTCAAAATTCCTGGAAGGAAATTCAGAGAGTGGATTCTATGAGCTTAGCGATTTCTTAGATGCAAATGGAATGGCAGTAATAAAAGAGCAGGTTCTGAATGCAATAAAGAACGTTTCGTTCAGCAATGTAAATCCTTCCGGAAGCTTACACGATCCGGTTCTGCAGGTTGTGCAAGATGCAGACAGACTTGATGCTATTGGGGCAATTGGAATTGCAAGAGCATTCACATACGGCGGATTCAGAAACAATGTAATTTATAATCCTGATATGGAAAACAAGAGCCCGTCTACTATCAATCACTTCTACGAGAAGTTGTTGCTCCTGAAGTATCGCATGAATACATTAACAGCTAAGAAGTTAGCTGCTGAAAGACATGAGTACATGGAGGAATTTCTTCGAACCTTTTATAAAGAGTGGGAATTTGGAATTGGAGATAATTAAATGAGTGATCCGGGGATTGCTTCGCCTCCGGCTCAGCGATCCCTGAGGGGGGCTATCAAATAAAAGCGCCTCTTCGAGGCTTTTTTGTTATTTACACATCCCTCCTGGAAATTAATTTCCGTCGGGCTGTGTAAATAACAAAAAGCCGTTAGCACGGCCTTTTATTTGAGCGGGAAAAGGGATTCGAACCCTCGACCCTCAGCTTGGGAAGCTGATGCTCTACCCCTGAGCTACTCCCGCAATATTCCTAAATCTATCCAGACATTTAATTATACCCGGACATTTTCAGGAAGGTGTTATTTTCTAAAGAGATTAGGTAAAAACCTGTAATAAAGCAAATGTCTCCAGGTAATTAAATCATGTGCTCCCTTGCCTCCAATATAATATTCGTGTTTGACTTTTAATTTATCAAGATCGTTATGCAATACCTCATGCCTGACACCAGGTGTAGTCTCATTTGTTCCTGCGCCAACAAAGAGATAATCTAATTTAGAGTTGATAACCGGATCTTTCAATGCGGGTGTCTGATCCACAGGAATAGCGGCACTTAAAATTCCTATTGAGGCAAAAAGGTCGAGATTATTTAATCCAATATACTGTGCATGTCTCCCTCCCATCGATAATCCGGCAACAGCTCTTCCATGCCTGTCTTTGATTACACTGTAATTATTTTCAACCAACGGAATTATTGATTTTTTAAATTCTTCATCAATAAGTTTGAATGTAAGTTTTTCATGATCAGGACTATTACGATTAATAACCTGGTTATTTGGCATTACAATAATCATTGGAACTGCTTTTCCTTCAGCGAGCAGGTTGTCCATTATAAAATTTGCCTGTCCGTGCATAGACCATGTCTCAGCAAGGTCGCCAGATCCACCAAGCAGGTAAAGAACCGGATATTTCTTTGAAGGGTTGTATGATGGTGGGGTATATACCAATAATTCTCTCTCACCTTTTGTAACATCTGAATGATAGAAATGAGTGGTTATGTTACCATGAGGAACGTTTTTGGCGTCATAGAAAGCCGGTCCGTCACCATGTACCCAAAGCATGCTGAACGGAGGCATTGCTGCAAACCCTGCATAACCATTATTCGGATCAACAACCTTAACTCCATCAATATTAAAATAATACAAATAGATATTAGGATCCAGAGGCCCGATCTTGCATGTCCACAATCCGGTTTCATCTTTTACAAAAGGAACCTCTTTTCTGGCATCTGTACCAACAAACATTGAGCCAGTAAGCGTAACTTTATGAACATCCGGCGCCTTAAGTCTGAAAATAACAGTATGGTCATCGTTAACTTCAGGAGAGATCACATTTGCACTGAAAGGAATTATATTTTCCTTGTTTTTCTGAGGATCCCAATCGATATTGATATGGTTCTGTTGTGCCAAAAGAGGAAGACCTAAAACGATCAGAAGATTTATCAGAACTAAACGCAAGTTTTTCATAATGTTCATTTTTTAAACTACAAACAAAAATAATGAATAGATCTGTTTCTCCAAATAAATTATAAAATGCCTGTAATTTAATTATTGAGCCTCCAATGGGACTCGAACCCACGACCTGCTCATTACGAATGAGCTGCTCTACCAACTGAGCTAAGGAGGCAATTTCGCCCGCAAATATAGTAAAAAGGTTTAAAGGCAATATATGCTTTAAAGGCTTTAAATGGAAAAGAACCTAATACAATCTGAATTAGATTACCCCTATTGCTTTATAGCCTTTATAGTCTTTATAGCCTTTATTGCCTCTAAACCATTTAATCCCTTCTTTCCAGTTCTTCTAATCTTCTGAGCAGGGGCGGATGAGAATAATGAAAGAAGACATATGCCGGATGGGGCTCCATATTTGAAAGATTCTTAACAGACAGCTTCTTCAATGCTTCAGAAAGCATTTTCGGTTTGTAGTTTTCCCTGACAAATCTGTCGGCTGCAAACTCATTCCTTCGCGAAATAAAGTTTGTAAGCAAGCCAATTATAAGAGATAAAGGGCTGTATAGAATTCCAAATACTATCAATCCAAGGTGGAAACTGGTACTCTGTGCTCCTATTGCCTGCGAAAGCGAAGGTGAGCCAACAACCAGGGAGAAGAGAAAAAACATTAACCCGGTAATAAAAACTGACATTACAAGGTTCCATAATACATGTTTCTTCTTATAGTGTCCTATTTCGTGAGCGAGTACGGCAACTATCTCTTCGTCAGAGAACTCCTTAAGAAGGGTATCATATAAAACGATTCTCTTTTTGGGACCAAAACCCGAAAAGTAGGCATTTGCCTTGGTACTTCTTTTCGAGCCGTCGATAATAAAGATGTTCTTTAGTTTGAATCCCGTTTCCAGGGCAAAGGTCTCAATCATTGTTCTTAAGGATCCATCCTCGAGAGGTTTCTGCTTATTGAAAAGAGGAACGATAAGCTCAGAATAGAAAAAATTAACAAAAATCGAAAATAGTGTTACCAAACCCCAGGCATAGAGCCAGAAGTTTTTTCCTGTCTTGTAATAGAAAAACGTAATTAATCCCAAAACAGGAACCCCGACAAACACCGCAATTAACCAGCCTTTAAGGTGATCGCTTATAAAAGTTTTGGCAGTCATGGTGTTGAATCCGTACTTCTTTTCTATCACAAAGGTATCGTACAGACTAAACGGAATGTTAAGCAAATCCGAAGCGAAACCTATTATGCCAAAAAAAAGCAATGAAATAACCACTCGGTTAATGGTTATACTTCTGGCAATGCTGTCGATAAAAACAAAACCTCCGGCTATTATCATAATTAAAATAACAACAAGATTGAATGATGATGTTACTAATTGCAGCCGGTTATTGTCTCTCTGGTATCGCTGGGTCTTTCTGTATTTCTCCTCGTCACATATTCCTTTTAATTTTTCAGGAAGAGAATCTGACCACATTCTGGTATTCAGGTAATCGAGATA
The DNA here is from genome assembly GCA_963809855.1 of uncultured Bacteroidales bacterium. Lineage (GTDB taxonomy): Bacteria > Bacteroidota > Bacteroidia > Bacteroidales > VadinHA17 > LD21. The sequence goes on from CAWELF010000001.1 coordinate 1,201,912, forward strand.
TCTTTCTGCGATATATCCTGCAATTGGGATTGCCAGAATTAAATAGAAAATGGAGTTGTGCATTGAACAGCAGTCTATAAAATAAAAGAAGCAGGGCGCCCGTTTAAAATATGTGTGGAATAAATATGTCTCGCTGCATTTCCTCGTGCTAAAAAGGATAGGCGCCCTGCAGGTCTGTAAAGATATAAAATATTTTTAAGTTAACATACCACCGCAAACATGAATTATTTGTCCGGTTACATAAGACGACAGATCCGAGGCAAGATATAATGCTGTATTTGCCACATCCTCTGGCGTTCCGCCTCTTTTAAGCGGTATCTTATTCGCCCATTCTGTCTTCACATCCTCTGGCAGTTTTTCAGTCATCTCAGTTAAAATAAAACCCGGAGCAATACCATTGCATCTAATATTTCTTGATCCAACTTCTTTGGCTACACTCTTGGTAAATCCAATGATTCCGGCTTTAGACGCTGAGTAATTGCTCTGACCTGCATTCCCGGATACTCCAACAACTGAGCTCATATTTATTATTGAACCGCATTTCTGCTTTAACATGGTCTGAAGAACAGCTTTTGTCAGGTTAAATACTGACTTCAGGTTTACTGCAATTACTGAATCCCATTGATCTTCAGTCATTCGCATTAGTAATGTATCTCTTGTTATACCGGCATTATTTACCAGTATATCAATCCGGTTAAAATCCTTAACAACATCGTTTATTACACGTTGGGAATCCTCAAAATTTGCAGCATTCGAAACGTACCCTTTAGCTTTAACTCCGAGCGCTTCAATCTCTTTGATGGTAGATTTAAACTCCTCATCATCAACAATGTTTGTTATAGCTATATCTGCACCTTCCCTGGCAAACCTGAATGCAATTGCCTTTCCTATTCCCCTTGAAGCTCCTGTTATTAATGCTGTTTTTCCGTCAAGTAATTTCATGTGTAGTATTTTAAAATTCGTGCAAAGATAGAAGAAAGTCTATAAAGTCAAAAGGCTGTAAAGTCTGTAAAGTCTGTAAAGTCTGTAAAGTCTGTAAAGTCTGTAAAGTCTGTAAAGTCTATAAAGTCTATAAAGTCTATAAAGTCTATAAAGTCTATAAAGTCTTTGGAAACTATTATCCCTCCTGACTTTCGACTTTATGGACTTTAGACTTTCGACTTTAAAGACTCCAAAACAGTTTTTCCGATTTCCGCAGGCGATTGCACAACATAAATACCACACTCCGTCATCACGGCCATCTTTGCTGCTGCAGTATCGCCCTTCCCTCCTATTATTGCTCCGGCATGACCCATCTTACGGCCTTTTGGAGCGGTCTGACCTGCGATAAAACCAATAACTGGTTTGGTACCATTTTCTTTAATCCACTCAGCAGCTTCAGTTTCCATGTTCCCTCCTATTTCACCAATAACTACTATTGCTTCAGTCTGGGCATCCTCCATCAGGAGTTTTACAGCATCCAGAGTTGTTGTTCCTACAACAGGATCACCTCCGATACCGATGCAGGTAGACTGTCCCAGACCAGTCTTAGTTACCTGGTCTACTGCTTCATATGTTAAGGTGCCGGAACGTGAAATTATTCCAACTGAGCCTTTTTTATGAATGAAACCGGGCATAATCCCCACCTTAGCTTCACCGGGAGTGATAATACCAGGGCAATTAGGCCCTATAAGCCTGCAATTTAGAGATTTAATATGATCCTTAACAGTTACCATATCGGAAACTGGAATACCTTCTGTGATGGCAACGATGAGTCTTATTCCTGCGTCTGCTGCTTCAAGAATTGCGTCGGCAGCAAAAGCCGGCGGGACGAATATAATTGAAACATCAGCTCCTGTTTTTGCCACAGCATCTCTCACCGTGTTGAAAACCGGCAGATTAAGATGTTCCTGACCTCCTTTACCCGGTGTTACACCTCCAACAACCTTTGTTCCATATTCAATCATTTGTGTTGCATGGAATGTACCTTCTGTTCCAGTGAAGCCCTGAACAATAACTTTTGAGTTTTTATTTAACAGAACGCTCATAAATGTAAGATATTAAATGACTTAATATGAAAACCTATTTATTCACCTGCGATTCAAAGTTTTTCCGGAAATCCAAAATTACCTATTTTTTACCGGCTTAACGTTATGCCGTGATAATTATCATCAAAAGACACAAGTTAATAGTGAATAGTAAACAGTGAATAGTAATCAGTAATCGGCAATCGGTAATAAGTAAAATACAGGGTAAGGAGAGGGGCTCTCCCGGGAGTGTTTGTAAGGCAGGTTTGCTGTTAAAGATAAGTGTTAGGTCAAAGTTTCATACATTTGTAACTTTTAAGTCGGTAAATGATAAGATCTGGAGAAACAATTTGTGCACCTGCCTCTGCTGTTGGAGGTGCAATATCAATTATCAGAGTGAGTGGTCTGCAGAGTCTCACTATCTGTGACAAGATATTTACTCCTTTAGATAAAGCTACTAAACTAACTGATCAAAAAGGTTTTACAATTTTATTTGGCACAATCCAATCGGGAGATGAAATAGTTGATGAAGTACTGGTAAGCATATTCCGGGCTCCCCGCTCCTATACCGGTGAAAACGCAGTGGAGATATCATGTCATGCTTCGCCATACATTGTCAGAAGAATACTTGAATTATTAATAAAACATGGTGCAGTTACCGCAGAACCCGGAGAATTCACTCAACGTGCATTTTTAAATGGGCAGATCGATCTTTCACAGGCTGAAGCAGTTGCCGATATTATTGCATCATCAACCCGATCGGCTCACACTGTTGCAATTAATCAGATGCGAGGAGGTTTCTCGAGGGAGATAACCATGTTACGTTCCGAATTGTTGAATTTTGCTTCACTGATTGAACTTGAACTGGACTTCGGGGAAGAGGATGTCGAGTTTGCAGATAGATCGAAACTAAGGGCTATTGTCTTAAGTGTTAAGGATATTGCTGACAGACTAATCGGTTCCTTCAGCCTGGGAAATGCAATTAAGAATGGCATTCCGGTTGTAATTGTAGGGAAGCCTAACTCAGGTAAATCTACATTGTTGAATGCCCTTCTGAAGGAGGAAAAAGCAATAGTTTCTGAAATTCCGGGCACAACACGCGATTCAATTGAAGATACCCTTATTATCGACGGTCTACAGTATAGGTTTATTGACACTGCAGGACTCCGGGAAACAACAGATGTAATTGAGTCGATGGGTATTAAGAAAACCCATGAGAAGATAGAACAGGCATCGATTGTGATGCTGGTGGATGAGATATCAGACTCCCCTGCAGATATTAACAAGCGTATAGGAGTTATCAGAAATATGATAATGGGATCCGATAAACGTTTATTTATACTTATTAACAAGACCGATCAGGTCTTCCCGGAAAGCCAGGAAGAGCTTAGTCATAAGATAGAAGTTGAGAAGGGTGAGAGTCTGCTTTATATATCTGCTAAAAAAAATATTGGGCTAGAGGAACTGAAACTAAAACTAAGTGAAGCTGTTTCAAAAGAGAAGTTGAATCAGAATGAGGTAATAATAACAAACATAAGACATTATGAGGTTATGACTAACGTTTCGGAAAGCCTTGAAAGGATAATCTCGGGGTTGGAGAATAACTTACCTGAAGACCTTATAGCAATTGATATAAGGCAGGCTATTCATTACCTTGGTGAGATAACCGGTGAAATAACTTCAGATGAGATACTTGGGAATATTTTTAAAAATTTCTGTATCGGCAAATAATCTATCAGGAGCTCAATGCCTGTACATACGCCTGTCCCATTTCCCTAAGTTTATATTTTTGTATTTTGCCACTCGCCGTTTTCGGAAAATCATCCACAAAAATAACATGAACAGGAATTTTAATACGTGATATTTTACCACGACAAAACTCCTGTACCTCTTCCTGGGTGAGGACCTGATTACTTTTTAGCTTAATAAAAGCCGCAACAATTTCACCGTATTTTTTATCTGCTATTCCGGCAACCTCAACCATTTCTATCTGAGGCAACAGATATAGGAAATTTTCTATCTCGCGTGGATAGATGTTTTCACCTCCCCTGATTATCATATCCTTTATCCTGCCTGTTATCCGGTAGAAGCCTTCCTTTGTCTTTACAGCCAGGTCACCTGAGTGAAGCCAGCCATCTTTATCAATCGTTTGAGCGGTAGCTTCAGGATTGTTGTAGTATCCCTTCATTACATTATAACCTCTGCAGCATATTTCGCCCTGAGTCTCATCAGGACACTCTTTCCCCGTCTCTGGATCAAAAATTTTCACTTCCACTCCGGGATAATTTGTTCCGACAGTCGTTGCCCTGATCTCAGCTGAATCTGTAATCCGGGTTGCAGTCATCCCCGGCGAGGATTCAGTAAGACCATAAACAATGATTAAATCCTTGCAATTCATTTTGTTCATTACCTGGTTCATTGTATCAATCGGGCATAATGATCCGGCCATTATACCTGTGCGCAAAGTGCTGAGGTCGAACATGCTGAACATAGGATGGTTAAGCTCCGCAATGAACATAGTTGGAACCCCATAGAGAGCGGTGCATCGTTCTTTTTGCACTGATGCCAGTACGATCAACGGGTCAAATTCTTCGACAAATACCATAGTTGACCCGTGAGTAACGATAGCACACATCGCCAGAACACATCCAAAACAGTGAAACATTGGCACACACACAAGTAACCTGTCAGCCTGTGTATAATTCATGCAATCACCTGTACTCTGACCGCAGTTTACGATATTATGATGACTTAACATTACACCTTTTGGAAATCCCGTTGTTCCTGAAGTATATTGCATATTAACCACATCATGACAAGTAATCGTATCGCGACATTTATTAAGCTCATCCGCAGGAAGGTATGATCCGAGAAGGATCAACTCGTGAGTATTGTACATGCCCCTATGTTTCTGAGGGCCAATAAATATTACATTCTTCAGCTTCGGAAATAATTCGCTTTCCAGTTCCCCTCTTACACAGGTTTTAAGTTCAGGGATAAGATCAAAAATCATGCTGACATAATCGCTGTCGCGGTATCCGTCTATAATACAAAGTGTATGCAAATCGGCATCCTTAATAACATATTCCAGCTCTGATAATTTATAGCTGGTATTTACTGTTACCATTACAGCTCCGATTTTAGCTGTTGCGAACATAAAGGTTGACCAGTCAGGGACATTGGTTGCCCACACTCCTACTTTATCGTTCTGCCTTACCCCGATACTGATAAGTCCTTTTGCCAACTTATCAACACGATCATTAAATTGTGAATAGGTGAACCTTAAATTTCTGTCGGGATAAACTATAAATTCATGTTCAGGAGATTCTGAAGCCCACTTTTCCAGCAACTCCCCAAGTGTATTTTCTATAAGTTTCATCAATAATTACTTTAAACCGGAACATATACTATACCAAGGATTCTGGCCTTATTTACTTCAGTTGTAACCAGATGATTTACAATGGAATCAAGATAAATACTATCACCCTTTTCAAGCTTAAAAATTTCATTCCCATAATGTACCGATACTGTGCCGTCGAGAACATAAATGAATTCTTCCCCTTCGTGAGATGATTTCGACGGTTTACTCTTATCATTCGGAATGATATCAATAATGAATGGTTCCATATGTCGACCCGTTTTATTTGGCGCCAACGAAAAAAAAGTAAGATGTTCGCGGTTTTCATTTTCGCTGGTTGAAAAGCTTAATGCTGACTGATGTTCACCAGATCGGATTATTGCCGGGCCTTCCTTGGCTGTATCATCAAGTAAGGTACCGATTCTTATTCCCATAGATCTGGTTACCCGGATCAGGACACCAAGCGAAGGAATAGAATCACCATTTTCAATAGAGGATAATTGATCGACAGATAGCCCGGCTTTTTGCGCAAGGTCTTCTATTTCTATTTTTTTTAATGTCCTTAAGGTTGAGATTCTCTTTCCGATAAGTCTGTTTTGAGCCATATTATAGATTTAAAATATTTTTTAAGCTGATAAATATAGTTGAATTATTTAAACCATATAAATTTCATTCAAGAACGTTTACCTTTGGGCGGAGAAATAGGAAATTAATGAAGCTGAATTTTTGCAGTCTTAGCAGTGGCAGTAGTGGAAATTGTTATTATCTTGGAAATGAGTTCCATGGGATATTGATCGATGCAGGAATATCAGCAAGCTCGATAAGGAAGTTCCTTAAGGAGATGGATATATCAATGCAATCAATTATGGGTGTACTTGTAACCCACAATCATAGTGATCATATCAGAGGATTAAAGGTTCTTGTTAAGAAAAACAACCTGCCTGTCTTTACAACCCTCAATATCTGGAATAGCATTCTCTCGCCTAAACTTAGCATATCACGCGATTGTATCAGGGAAATTAACTTAATGCAAAAATTCAATCTGGCGGGTTTTGAGATAGAGGCTTTTCCTGTTTTTCATGATGCACCGGAGACTATTGGATTCAGGGTCAGTTATGGTGATAAGAAAGTTACTATTGCAACCGATCTGGGTCATATTTGCGAAACTGCAGCCTCATATATTAAAGATGCCAATCTGCTTGTAATTGAGTCAAATTATGACGATAATATGCTCAATAATGGCAGATATCCGGAATTTTTAAAAGCAAGGATACGTTCAGATAACGGGCATCTTGGGAATCATCAGACGGCTCATTTTCTGGCTGATATAATGAATGAAAATATAAGTCACATTTGTCTTGCGCATCTCAGTATTAACAATAATACACCTGAAACAGCTCTCGATACTTTTCAAAAGATTTTTTCTGAGAGGGGCATAAACATTGGCAATCAGCAGAGAATTTCAATTTTGAACCGTAGTTTTCCGGATGAGATGATAAGATTACTCGATTAAGTCTATGCTTAATACTGATTTTTGCACATATATTTTTTGAATTTGTTTTTGAATTTGAATTAATAAACATGGAACAAAAATTTATACCATTTGAGGTTATTGAGGAATTTATGAAGGATATCCTGAAAAATGCAGGTATTCCTGGTGATGATGCAAAAATTGTCTGCGATGTTTTAATAAAAGCCGACAAGCTTGGGTTTGACTCGCATGGAGTAAATCGGCTGAAAACAATATATCTCGATCGTATTGCAGAAGGAACTCTTAACCCGCTCACTAATTTTGAGATTGTTAAGGAGGGCCCAACAACAGCAGTTATTGATGGTCATAATGGTATGGGACAGGTTATTGCCTACAAAGCAATGAAACTGGCAATTGAGAAGGCCAAAGCTTACGGTATGGCTATGATAACGGTAAGAAATTCAACTCACTACGGGTTTGCAGGATACTACCCGCTTATGGCAGTGAATGAAAATATGATTGGTATTACCGGTACAAATGCGCGGCCTTCGGTTGCACCTACTTTTGGTGTGGAAAATATGCTTGGTACCAATCCGCTTACATTTGGTATTCCAAATGATGAGACGTTTCCTTTCCTCCTTGATTGTGCAACATCTATAACTCAGAGAGGGAAGGTTGAGCTTTATGCGCGGGAAGGAAAAGAAATGCCCAAAGGGTGGGTTATTGATGAAAAAGGTGATACTAAAACCAATTCAATCGAAGCGCTTAACGATTTTATTAAAGGTAATGCAGCGCTTACTCCTCTTGGTGGAGTCGGGGAAGAAACAGGAGGTTATAAAGGGTACGGTTATGCAACTGTAATTGAGATACTGTCGTCTGCTCTGCAGCAGGGGGCTTTTATGAAACTTTTGATGGGATCGTACAATGGCAAGAAAGTTCCTATACCAGTAGGACATTTTTTTATAGTAATTGATATTAACGCATTTACAGAACCTGAAAATTTCAAAAAAACAACCGGGGATATCCTTCGTGAACTAAGGGCTTCGAGGAAAATGCCGGGTCAGGAACGAATTTATACTGCCGGAGAAAAGGAACATGAAACCTGGCTTAAAAGAAAAGACAAGGGAGTTCCCTTTAATGAGCAATTACTGGATGAGTTCAGAGGATTATGTACCTTGTATAAACTCCCGCGCTACATTCATTATTTTGAATCTTGATATACAAATGAAATGATTAGGCCTGAGCCTGATCATGAATTGACCGTGTTGTCTGGATTTGGGAGTACAACTGGTTTGTAATAGAATCCTGCATTTCATGATGATATATATACGTCTTCCGACGAGTCTCCTTCATGTTCACTCCTGACGATTTTATTCTTTGGAAAAAGTCTGAATCAGTTCCCAGGTATATATTCCTGAAACCTCCAAATGAAATAAATAAAGATCTTTCGATAAAGAACGTCCCTCCGATCACACAATTTTCCAGTTTTATTATCTTGCCCAGATTAATCCGATCGGGCACATAAGGGTTACCTAATATTTTTACACCGCCATATAGAAATTTTACCTCAGGAAATTCCAACAGAATGGCTTTGCGGTATTCAAGATGCTTCGGTTTGTATTCATCGTCGGAGTCGAGAAAGGAAATATATCTACCACATGATGAGTAAACTCCGTCGTTCTTGGAAGCAGCTTCGCCCGTATGAGCTTTTTGTATGTACCTGATTTTTGAGCCGGAAACCAGGTATGGAAAGACCTTGTTATAAGTGTCGTCCAACCCTCCATCATCAACAACAATGCCCTCCCAGTCCTCCTCAGTCTGTTTAATAAGCGAATCGAGTGCCCTGTTTATCACTTCAGCTCTGTTGTAGGTGGTAATTATTATTGAGAAGAATGGACGTTGAGATAATTTTCCGTTCATTGGCCCCTTATGTTCAGACTGACTTTTCATTTTTAACCTTGAGTGTCGAAAGTAAAACCTCAGTTGTCTATTTTTCAGGACATTTTTCTTTAAACAGAGCATGATGTGCTTTGTTCAAACCTTTTTTTAAAGAGTGAAAATCTTTACTGGTAAAGCAGAAAGCCAGGTTAGCTATCTAATAGCCATCAATTTTTATCTGGAAGTCTTATTGGCGCTTTTTCGCATATCAAAATATGTGATCAGAACTGCCAGAAGAAGTGGCAGAACGCCGGCAATAATAAAGAATAAATCAGCCGGTAATCTGAACCAGGCCAGATTCATAATTTGCTGTTGCCCTGAAAATTCAAAGCTGCGTGCATGCCAGTATCCGTTCTTAAGTACATCCAGCAATTGGAGGACGCCGCTGGGAAACAGCTGCATAATTACCATGCCTGCAAGGCCAATATTAAGTCCCCAGAATGAAATTTTTATATACTTTTCAATCCTTTTCCAATTACTTTCCGAAGAGATCTGGCGAATAGAAAAGACGAGGAAAGCAATCCCAAGCATGCCAAAGACCCCCATTAATGCTGCATGACCATGGTTCGGAGTAAGGTTTGTACCAGTTTCGTAGTAACTTATTACAGGGAGGTTTATCAGAAAACCAAATATACCGGCTCCGACAAAGTTCCAGATACCCACAGCAATAAGGAAATAAAAAGTCCACTTGTGAGGAAAGTTGATCCTGTTGCCTTTTTCGTCAGTTTTTGGATGCATCAACTTTGCAAAATCTGATGCTTCCAGAGTAAGCAGGATTAAAGGTACAACTTCCATTGCTGAAAATGAAGCTGAAATCGCCATTGAGACTGATGTTTGACCGTTCCAATACCAATGGTGACCGGTTCCCAGAATACCTGCACCAAGAAATAAAACAGCGTCCAGATAGATAATACGTGTTGCAGTTTTTTTGCCGATTAATCCAAGTTTATAAAACATTATTGCCACCATCACAGTTGCGAATACTTCAAAAAAGCCTTCCACCCAGAGGTGAATTATCCAGAACCTCCAGGTATCTACTGTTGAATAATTGGTGGTGGAACCAAAGAAAAATGCAGGAAGATAAAAGAAAGGAATTGCCAATGCTGCCAGTAAAAAGATGACTTTCAATTCCCGTTCATCACTCTCCTTTTTTGAAGGTCGCACTGACCTGAAGAGAATAAATGCCCATAATATAAGTCCTATGGCTAAAAGTACCTGCCATCCCCTTCCAATTTCCAGATATTCCCAACCCTGGTTTCCCAACCAGAACCATAACTCTTTCATAAGGTCTTTAACTCCCAGGTATTCTCCAAGGAGTGATCCCAATACTAAGACAACCAGTGCAATAAACAGAAAATTTATCAGTGCAACCTGCCCTTTTGGTTTTCGTCCCGATAATAATTGAGATATAAATATCCCTCCACCAATATAAGCTGTTGCTATCCAAAGAATTGCGCACTGCAGGTGCCATGTCCGAAGAATATTTGATGGCAAAATACCTGACAGGTCAATTCCAAAGAAACCTTTCGGATCGGCGAAATAGTGGGCCATGGCTCCACCTGCAAGCGTCTGCAGTAATAGAATAAACACAGCTGCGATAAAGAATTTTATTGATGACCGTTCAATTTCTGTGGGTACACCAGGAAATAGTTGCGGAGGAAGGATCTCCTTATTTTTTCTCCATCCAAGATAATTAAACCGACCAAAAAAGTATAGGATAAGGGCAATTCCTCCCAGAAGTGTAATCAGGCTAAGTGCGCTCCAGAGAACAGTAGCACTGGAGGGACCATTCCCAACCAAGGGTTCATATGGGAAATTATTGGTATAGGAATAATTCTTTCCGGGGATATTTGATGTGGTCGCCCATGATGCCCATGAAAAAAATGCGGTTAGTTGTCTTAGTTCCTCATTATCAGTAAACAAATCGACCGGCAATCCTCTGTTTAGTTCAGGTTTTTTAAAATACTCTTTCCAATATTCAATCTGATTAGTAAAAGATTTTTTTTCAGGTTCGGTGAAGGTTAGATTCCGACTTGTGTAATCATATCGATTCTTAGACAGAAATTCGCCAGTATAAAAAACAAGCGACTTTTTTAGTTCATCTGAAGCTGCTGAATAAGGAATATTGAATTTTTCCTTTGCAATAAAGTCTGCAACTTCAAGAGCAAGGTTATGCAGGTACTGAGCAGTAAAGTCCGGACCAATATAAGCTCCATGTCCCCAGACACTTCCATTATCCATTAAATTCCTTTTAAGAAAAAGTTGCTGTCCGCTTTCAATATCAGATTTAGTGAATATTAATGTTCCTGCAAAATCGATGACTTTATCTGGCACCGGAGGTTTTAAGTTTCGATAATATGACCCTGTTGTTACCCAGATCAGTACAATAAATTCGATAAGAAGAATGGCGAGAATCCCTCTGATCCACCAGCGGGAGAGACTCTGGCTTTGCGGGTTGTCGGATGCGTTTTTCATACGGATTATTTTAGTTAACGGCCGAAATAAAAACACAATAAAATTTCTTCTCTTTAAAAACGGGAAAAAATTCAGCACTTTCTGTACGAACAAACCGTACTGGAGCACAGTTCACACTGATATTCCCTGAATTTTACATTAGTTCCAATACCAACTATGCCACTTATGGATTTTACAGGTTGCATTAATGCTGAAGGAGTTAATGTTACACCACAAGCGAAGCCTTCAAACAGAGAAAACAGCTTGTGCTGCTCTGATACCGGCCAGTTGCAATATCCAGGACTATAACGATTGGTAATATTAAATCCCTCGTTTTCGATCTCCTGTTTCAGAATATTTTGAATTCTGTCTGCAGCAGCTTCCACTATTGCACTTCCAAGGACATCGAAAATATATCCAAGGACCGGATCTTCACCTCTTAATAGCATAGCTGACTTTTCGCTGATTGTCTTACCGGCGGTGCATATGAACATAAACAGACGATCGGATCCTGCCAGTTCTTTGTATACGGTTTTACCGATGCGAAACTCCTGTCTTCCAGCAGTTATTGATCTGCCCGTTCCATTTACAACTACATTTTCAATTATCAGCGACGTTCCCTTTATCTCAGTTAAACCTCCTGCAAAACGCAACGCATCTTCAAGATAAACATCGAACGGTTCAGGAAGGGAACGATTATGGTAACCTAACTTATCAACTATTTCCGTCTGGTCAATAACTAGTTCTTCAAATCTGAAATGGTATTCTCTGGGCATGTTTAACGGCACGAAAAATATTCAGTATATTTTCAAAAGGAGAAATACAACTGGTCACACAGACTTTACAACATCCCTAAGCTTAAGAATATGCATAGGGGTAGTTCCACAGCAGCCTCCGATAATGTTTGCTCCTGCTTTTATTATCTCTCTGGCTCTGCCGGCCATATCATCAGGGCTTTCCGGAAATGAAGTAACGCCATCCAGATAAGTCGGTTTCCCGGCATTGGCATGAACCAGAATCGGTATAGTTTGGTCGGTCTGTCGGATTTCCTTTACGATATCAATCATATCTGCCATTCCGTTTCCGCAGTTTGCGCCGATCACCGAAGCACCAGCAGAAATGAGTGCTACCGTCATTTCTGAAGGAGATATTCCCATCATGGTTCGAAAACCACCGCCTATTATTTTATCAAATGTCATTGTACAGAAGACCTCGCACCGGGTATTTTCTTTTGCTGCTTTTACAGCTATTCTGGCCTCGTCAATATCTGTCATGGTTTCAATCATTATGACATCAGCGCCTCCTGCTTCAAGTGCCATTGACTGCTCTTTAAAAGCATCATAAAGTTCTGTCTCCGTAACATCTTCTGTTATCAGCATCTTACCAGTAGGTCCGACTGACCCCAGAACAAAACGCGAGGCGCCGGCAGCCTTTCTGCTGATCTCAGCGGCTGATTTATTGAATTCGAAGACTTTATTTTCAAAACCGTAGTGTGCAAGTTTGAAACGGTTTCCGCCAAAACTGTTAGTTTCAACCATATCAGCGCCTGACTCAACATAGCTTTTTGCAATGTCAAAAACATCCGCAGCATGAGATATATTCCACTCTTCGGGGCATTCTCCGGGTCTTAGCCCTTTTTGATGCAAAAAAGTACCCCAGGCGCCGTCTGAAACTAAGACGTTCCCTTTTCTGATTTCATTCAGTATCTTACTCACAACAAGCTATTTAATAACAAATTTACTATCGAGAAACTCTACAAGACCCTGTGGATCAGACGAATAATTGTCAGCGCCAATTTTCGTACAGAATTGATGATTAACAGGCGCTCCTCCTATAGCTATTTGAGTCGCGGGAAGTGCTTCTTTAATTTCTCTGGTAATCATTTCCATGTTCGCCATGGTTGTAGTCAGTAGAGCAGATAAGCCAATTACAGAATCAGGATTCTCCTTTGCAGCAGAGATAAATTTTTGAGAACCGACATCCGTACCAAGGTCGATAACTTTGTATCCACTACCTTCTACCATCATCCCAACAATATTTTTACCAATGTCGTGTAAATCGCCGGTTACAGTCCCTATAATGAAGGTTCCTTTATATGTTGCTGCTCCTGATAAAAAATGAGGTTTCAGATGAATCATTGCCATACTCATTGCTTTGGCAGACATTAAAACCTGAGGAACAAAAACTTTGTTCTCCCTGAATTTTATCCCAACACGCTCCATTCCAGGCAATAATCCAAAGGATAAAATATCCTGAGGTTTAACACCAGCTTCAAGTGCTCTTTTGGTAATTTCATCAGCGCCCTCCTGCCCTTTCATTTGTGGAGGATAAGGCGAAGCGGAGTTGATTTTTCCAAATTCAACACAAACAGAAAGGCTATTTAATATCTCGTTCATGGCTTACTTTAGGTGCAAACATAGAAAAAGGTTTAAAGAAATTAAGCCATTCTTAAATATTTCTTAAAGTTATGGAGAAGTAAATTCTGAGGAAGAACCTTTGGTGGTTATTTAATCGCCAAGGTCTTTAAGGCAGATTCGTATCTTTTGCCTACTTCATCCCAATTAACAATGTTCCAGAATGCATCAATATAATCGGCTCTTTTGTTCTGATATTTAAGATAATAAGCATGTTCCCAAACATCAATAGTAAGCAGAGGAATGCCCTTTTTCTCTGCAATATCCATTAAAGGATTGTCCTGATTCGGAGTTGAGCAAACAAACAGATTACCCTTTTCATCAATACATAACCAGGCCCAGCCGCTTCCAAATCTGGTTTTGCCGGCATCTGAAAACTGTTTTTTGAATTCATCGAAAGATTTAAATGTATTAGTTATGGCGTCTGATAATTTACCGGTTGGTACTCCACCTCCTTTTGGTTTCATGTTTTCCCAGTAAAAAGTATGATTGTAAAACCCTCCACTATTGTTTCTTACTGCCATGGGATATTTACTGACATTCCTGAAAATATCTTTAATATCCATCGATTCCATTTCCGTTCCTTTTATCGCATTCATAAAATTGTCGTAGTACGCTTTATGATGTCTGCTGTAGTGAATTTCCACAGTCTGTTTATCAATAAATGGTTCCAGGGCATCATATGAATAAGGCAGCGCTTTAAATTCAAATTTACTTACTGCAGTCGTTGCAGAAATACCTGCTGTCGGATTAATAGATCCCTGCGTTTGAGCAGTTGCATCAGAATAAGAGCTGATAAATCCCGCAACGCAAATTGAAATAATTAAGTTTTGATAACGCATATTTCCTCCTTTTTTAAATATTTTGTATGTTCATTTAATAATGTTAGTGTCCAACAATAAATTTCACACAGGTATATCCTGATTTTAGCATTCCCTCACTCCTTAACAACATTGCGTTGTCCCCTGTAAGAGTTATCTCCCCGCCGGGTATCCTTCAAAGGCTCCCAATGTCCAGATATCTTCTGTTATAATACTGACGGGATACGTGGGGTATGTTAAGACCGGAATATACGATTTATTTATCATCTGATGAGCATAGTTACCTAAAAGCAGATTCGTAACGCTTTTCTCCTGCTCGCTCATTATTGATATCAGGTCAGCATCAATCGATTGTGAATAGTCTATTATTACATCAGTAATATTTCCTCCTTGCAGATGTTCTGTTTTACAGGGTATTTGGTGTTTTTCAAAATATTCTTTCACCTGCCTACTGTACTGGTTAAGTCTCTTCTCTATACTTTTTAATTTTGTTGAGCTTACAGTTATAAGATAGATTTCAGAACCGAATAGTTTCGCCAATCTGGCAGTATATGGGACTTTTTCCCTAGTTTCTTTGGTAAAATCGAGTGGCAACACTATTCTGTCGATATTTGAAGGTATTATGCTTCGTCTGACTGTTATAACAGGTTTTCTGGAGTGAGAAGCAATTTTAAAAGCATTTCCACCTATGAATAACTCCTCAAATCCTGATTCTCCATGAGTCGACATTACTATAACTGCATCGTCACTTTGTTCAGCCAGATCGGTTATGTCTTTAAAGATTTTGCCTGTACTGATAATATAACTCATGCCACATTTGTAGTTGCTTTTCTCCTGACATGTTTTTAGGACACTTTCAAACCGCGATTTGCGTGTTTGTATCTCATTCTCCAAAAGCGAGTTATCTCCGGCTATGGTTTTATCGATAACATAAACAAGTTTTATATTGGCTCTTGTTTTGTTAGCAAGCATTAATGACATATCAAGTCCATTCATTGACTCTTCAGAAAAATCTAGCGGTACAATAATAGTATTCATTTATAGTGGTCTTTTAACGATTATAGGTTTGTCTTAACTTTTTTCCAGTAATCAAGTGTTGATCTTCCGGATCCGTTCCATTCACGTGCTATCAATTCGTAATTCGGATACTTGATTCTCATTGCATAGTAGAGAAATATTTCCTTTGAGACCCTGAGTTTAAAACAATCTTCACCTGTATAATTACTACCAGTCCTCCTATTGTAATCGCGAAGTCTTATTGGTCTTATCTGCATAGCTCCGGAGGCCATTTCAATGGGGTTATACGCAAGAGTATCACCTTTACTTTCAACATTTATAATAGCGTTAATCAGACGGTCGTATGGATTAATGGGTTCAGAAACAAAAATTGAAAGAACCTTCGCTTCCGGGGCACTTACCCTAAGAGTTATAAATGTGAAAAAGACTAACAATGAGTATTTTATGCGTTGCAATCTGGTAGTTCTCAATTTATTTTTCATTCTATTCTCGTTATTAGTTTCGCACTGATCCCAGCGAGAAGCATTCTATGTTAAATCATTGAAACAGTAAATTTTAACTTATTGCATGCATTTTTATGTACTAAACGTTTGAATATCAAATAATGTTCTCAGTGCAAAAGTAATCCTCCCAAAAAGTATTCACATTAAAATAGAATTAGGATTTGATTAAGGATAAGTTAAATATTGATCGATATAAACATCAGTTTTATTAAAATTAAACAATGCTTAATGCATATATCATTATATGTTAATACATTACAGCTTAGATTACCTGGAAATTAGCAAGTTACCCGGAAGAGGTCTGTTTAACATTTCAGCATCAGAAATTGTTATCAGAATAAAGCAGGTTCAAAATTGACTTTCTTTTTAAAAAGATGATAATAATCGTTAACAATGCTAACCATATACAATTATAACTATTTTTGCCACAAACATAAATTACTTTCCATGGTAATAACCGAAGACAAAATTATCAGAGAACCTATTGGACGTTTAATGAGTCATATAGGCCGTATGTTTCTGGCAAACCTGAATAACCAATTGGCATATCTCGATATTGAACGCTCGTATTTTCCTCTTCTTATTATTGAATCAGGCAATGGAAATCTGAGTCAACAGGAGCTTGCCAGCATTTTGTCGTGCGATAAAGTTCAGGTGGTAAGAATAATCGATTATCTCTCAACTAACGGATATGTCGACAGAGGGAAAAACTCAAAAGACAGAAGGAAATGTAATCTGGAACTCACCGAAAAAGCCAAAAGATTTCTTCCTGATATAAAAGTTGCTTTGCATAATGCCACACATAAATCTTTTAATGATTTATCGGAAGAGAAAATTAATGAGCTATACTCAATTCTAAAAATAATCGAAAATAATCTTGCTGCTAATACAAATTAATATAATGAAAAAGAAATCAAACCTGATATATCTGACTGTAATTGTGGCAGGTATGGCTATCTCATTCCTTAGTTGTAAATCCTCAGATGGAAAAGGAAGCAATCCTCCACTGAAAAACAATCACGGGGTAACTGAAAAACAACAAACGAAGGTTCAGGCATTAATCGTCAAAAAATCTCTTCTTATAAACGAAATTTCTGTATCAGGGTCATTGCTTTCTTTCGAGGAGGTTGATTTGAAGAACGAAGTCGCCGGTAGAGTTGTACAAATGAATCTGCCTGAAGGAAAACCGGTAAAAAAAGGAACATTACTGGTTAAGATTTTTGATGATGATCTGCAGGCTGGTTTGAAGAAACTTGAAATACAACTGGCTATCCAGGAGAAAATTTATGAGAGACAATCTGAGTTATTGAAAGTGAGTGGGATAAGTCAGAATGATTATGAACAGACCGGATTGCAGTTAAACTCCCTGAGAGCAGATATTGAAGTACAGAAAGTTATGATCAGAAAGACGGAGGTACTGGCCCCATTCGATGGAGTAATAGGTTTGCGTTACATCAGTGTCGGCGCTGTCGTAACTCCCTCAACGCTTCTGGCAACTATAAGAAGTGAAGATAAATTAAAGCTTGACTTCAGTGTCCCTGAGAAATATAGTACTGAGATTAAGCCGGGAATGGAAATAAATTTCACCCTCTCTAACAATGACAAATTATATAAGGCCGTCGTAATGGCAACCGAACAGGGAATAGATGTTTTAACGCGTAACCTGAAAGTGAGGGCGGTTGTGGATAATAAATCCGACGATCTTCTGCCGGGAGCCTATACAGATGTGCTGCTGAGGTTGAGTGAAAATAAAGACGCACTCATGATTCCGACTCAAAGCATTATTCCTGATGAAGAGAATAAACGGGTTATTATGGCAAGAAACGGGAAGGCTCATTTTGCCCTTATAAAAACCGGTGTACGAAAATTATCAAGAATTGAAGTAACCGAAGGGGTTCAGGAAGGCGACACTATAGTAACTTCCGGAATTCTCTTTCTGAAGGAAGGGACAAGATTATATTATTCCTCTGTAAATAAAGATACTATATGATAATCTCCGATATTGCACTTAAACGTCCGGTTGGCGCTATTGTACTTAGTCTGGTTATTATTCTGCTGGGAGCTGTCGGATACACTTTTCTGGGAATAAGACTATATCCCGCCATCGATCCTCCTGTAATAACCGTACAGGCTTCATATACCGGAGCAAATGCCGAAATTATTGAATCACAGATCACGGAACCACTTGAAAAATCAATAAATGGAATTGAAGGAGTTAAGTCTATCTCATCGCAGTCTGCAATAGGGAACAGTACAATTACCGTTGAATTTGATCTTGGCGCTGATCTTGAGAAAGCCGCAAATGATGTTCGTGATAAAGTTTCACAGGCGGTAAGACTACTGCCTCAGGATATGGATGCCCCACCCACTGTTACAAAAGCAGATGCCAATGGCGATCCTATTATAATGCTTGTTGCGGAGAGCAATAATATGGATGATCTCGAGCTTAGCGATTATGCAGAAAACGTTTTACAGGAAAAGCTCCAGACCATTCCCGGGGTGAGCTCTGTTGTTATCTACGGACAACAAAAACCCGCAATGAGATTGTGGCTCGACCCAAACAAAATGGTTGCTTATCAGCTTACCGCCTCCGATGTAAGTACCGCTCTGGCAAAAGAAAATGTTGAAATGCCGGGAGGAAAGATCAGGGGGTCAAATACAGAATTAACAATAAAAACTTTTGGAAGGCTCGAAACCGAGGATGACTTTAATAACCTTATTATAAGGCAAACCGATAACCAGGTTGTGAGGTTAAAAGATATCGGCGAGGCTATTCTTGGTCCACAGAACGAAGAAGCAGGGGCTAGAATTAACGGTATCACCGGTGTAGTTCTTGCGATGATTCCACTTCCTGGAGCTAATGATATACAAATTGCTGACGAGTTCTACAAACGTCTCGATCAGATTAAAGAGAATGCCCCTGCTGGAATGGAACTTCACATTGCAAGAGATAAATCGACCTTTGTCAGACAATCTGTAAGTGATGTCGTGGAAACATTACTCATAGCAATAAGTCTGGTAATTCTCATAATCTTTCTATTCTTCCGGAACTGGGTAATAGCTCTTCGTCCACTGATTGACATACCTGTTTCGTTGATCGGTACATTTTTTATCATGTATATTTTTGGCTATTCTGTGAATGTTCTGACTTTGCTGGGGATTGTTCTTGCTACTGGACTGGTAGTCGATGATGGAATAGTTGTGACTGAAAATATTTTTAAACGGATAGAGAAGGGCATGGACAAGTGGCAGGCCGCGTTTGAAGGAACACGTGAAATATTTTTTGCGGTTGTTTCAACATCTCTTACACTGGCAATTGTATTCATCCCTGTAATCTTCCTACAGGGCTTCACGGGAAGATTATTCAGAGAATTTGGTATAGTGGTGGCAAGCGCTGTACTAATCTCGGCTCTGGTATCCCTTACTCTAACTCCTGTTCTCAATGTGAAACTGGGTGGATACGCTTCGCAGCACTCACGATTCTATACATCAACTGAACCATTCTTCAAGGGACTTGAAAGTGGCTACAGACGATTGCTTAGTTTCTTCATTTTACGGAAATGGATATCTTTCTCCATCCTGGGACTTTGTGTTCTATTGATATTAACATTGTCGGGGACACTTAAATCGGAGTTGGCACCACTGGAAGATCACAGCTACATAAGAACTACACTTACAGCTCCTGAAGGATCGGAGTATACCACTACTCAAAATATGATAGATAAAATTGCAAAAATAAACCTTGATTCAGTACCTGGTGCAAAATATGTTCTTGCACGTTATGGCGGGGGACAGAGTTCCAGTGCGAATTCAGGTTTTATTATCTCATTTCTATCTGATCCTTCAGAAAGGGAAATAACCCAGCAGCAAGTGTACGATAAGCTGTCGGCTATATACAGAACTAACCCGGATGCAAGGATTATCGCAAGTCAGGAGCCAACAATAAACACCTCAGTATCAAGAGGATTGCCTGTTCAATTTGTTTTACAAAATCTTGATTTCGAAAAACTCAGAGAAGTTTTGCCTAAATTCCTTGAAGAAGCTGAAAAAAGTCCTGTTTTCAGCAACATAGATGTAGACCTGAAATTTAACAAGCCTGAATTAAATATTAAGGTAGACAGGTTAAAAGCTACAAGCCTGGGAGTAAATGAAAGAGATATATCAGATGCGCTTAATTATGCCTTTAGCGGAGGACGAACAGGATATTTCCTGAGAAATAATAAACAGTATTATGTAATAGCGCAGGTTGCCAGGAAAGACAGGAGTGTACCCGCTGATATATCTTCTTTGTATGTCAGGACAAATAAAGGAGAAATGATTCAACTCGACAATCTGGTAAGCATACAGGAAAACAGCAGCCCTCCTACTCTCTACCATTACAATCGGTATAAGGCTGCAACAATATCTGCAAATGTTGCAAACGGGAAGACTCTTGGTGAAGGAATAGCAGAAATGCAAAGAATAGCTGGAAAGCTACTGGATCGTTCATTTAACACGGCACTGGCTGGACCGTCAAGAGATTTTGCTGAAAGCAATTCAAACATTTCCTTTGCCCTATTGCTGGCACTAATGCTTATATATCTTATACTCGCAGCACAATTCGAAAGTTTCCTCGACCCGTTTATTATAATGCTTACCGTACCTATGGCTATCGCGGGGGCAATGCTTTCACTCTGGATATTCGGGCAGACCCTGAATATATTTTCTGAAATAGGAATGATCCTGCTTATTGGGATTGTAACAAAAAACGGAATACTGATAGTCGAGTTTGCGAATCAAAAGCAAAAGGCAGGATTAAATAAAGCAGTTGCAGTCTTTGAGGCAGCGGCAGCAAGGTTTCGTCCAATTCTCATGACTTCTCTGGCTACCATATTCGGCGCATTGCCAATTGCATTCTCACTTGGTGCTGGATCGCACAGTCGCGTTCCTCTTGGAATTGTAGTAGTAGGCGGATTGTTCTTCTCCTTAATACTCACATTATTTGTGATTCCGGTTACTTATATTGTTTTGTCTGGAAAGAAGGACCTGGTCAAAAATTAATAAGCTGAATAAAAATAAATACTCAATGAAAATCGTATTAACGCTGTTATTATTATCACTGTTTTCAGTACTTAACGGGCAGAAAATACTCACTGTTGATGATGCTGTGAGAATAGCTTTAAAGAATAATTTTGACATTCTCGTTGCCCATAATGATGCTGATATTTCAAAAGTAAATAACACTGCCGGAAACGCTGGAATGCTACCGGGTATTCAGGTAACGGGGTCAGGGAATTATGCAAGGAATGATGTCCATCAGGAACTTTCCAGTGGGGTAACGAACACCTTTTCTGCGGTTAGTTCCAGGTCATTAAGTGCAAGTGCACAGTTATCATGGACACTGTTCGACGGAGGAAAAATGTTCGTGACAAAAAACAAATTAAATGAGATCGAAGCACTTGGAGAAATAGAATTCAAAAACAAGGTGATGCAAACGCTTTTCAATGTAATAGCTTCTTATTACGATATTGTAAGACAAAAACAGGAATTGGTTTCAATCAACGAAATTATCAACTATAACCTTACCCGGGTTAAAATCGCAGAAACCGGCTTTGAAGCAGGATCATTGTTAAAGACCGATCTGCTTCAGGCAAAAATAGATCTGAATGTGAATATGGAAAATGCAATAAATCAAGAATTTACTATAGATGCTGCTAAAAAAACATTAAATGGTTTATTAGGCCAGGATGCTAATACACTTTTTGAAGTAACCGACTCTATCCCTCTGAATTACTCACCAGATCAAAACGAATTAATACAAAAACTAAACTCCTCAAACACTGACATACTGGCTTTCCAAAAACAGATTGAGATTTCACAGCTCAGCCTGAAGGAGTTTAACAGCTCTTATTTTCCACGTGTAAACTTTAGTACTGGATATTATTTTTCTCAATCCGACAATCCTGCCAGTACAATAACTCAAAACCGATCTGTTGGTCCACAATTTGGAGGATCTGTTGTCATTCCCATTTACAGTTCGGGTGAGAATAAGAGAAAGGTGAGCACTGCAAAGCTTCAGTTGCAATCAGCAGAATACGATCTTCAGAACATAAAACTTCAGGTGAACACCGAATTATTAAATGCACTTAAGGGTTTTGAGAACCAGCAGAAGCTGATTGAGATTGAAAAAGCTAATAATGAACTCAGTAAGGAAAATATTGATATCTGCTTGCAGCGTCTTAAACTGGGACAATCAACCTCACTTGAAGTACATCTGGCTCAGGACAATTATGTCCAGTCGAGTACACGACTGATAAATTTTCAGTATAATCTAAAAATTGCTGAAATAAGACTTAAGCAGCTAATCTCAACATTATAGACGAGCTAGTACGAGTCAACATGCACGCTCTTAACCGCTCTTCCTGATGGATCGTTCATATTCCTGAATGATGCGTCCCATGCAAGCGCTTCCGGAGTGCTACATGCTACAGACGGTACTGAGGGAACACATGAGGCTGCAGAATCTGAAGGAAAATGTTCAGCGAATATCGACCTGTAAAAGTATTCTTCCTTTGTTGGAGGAGGATTGATAGGGAAACGATATTTTGCATTTTTAAGCTGCTCATCCGAAACCTCTTTTGATGTTATTTCTTTAAGAGCATCAATCCAGCCATATCCAACACCATCAGAAAACTGTTCTTTCTGTCTCCAGGCAACACTAGCAGGAAGATAATCCTCGAATGCTTTTCTCAGAATCCATTTTTCCATCGGGTGTTCCTTGTTAATCATTTTGTCTTTAGGGTTAAGCCTCATGGCTACATCCATAAATTCTTTGTCGAGGAAGGGAACCCGTCCTTCTACGCCCCACGCAGCCAGCGATTTATTTGCCCTTAGACAGTCGTAAAGATGTAGTTTTCCAATTTTTCTTACAGTTTCTTCATGAAAAGCTTGGGGATCCGGTGCTTTATGAAAATAGAGGTATCCACCAAATATTTCATCAGCGCCTTCTCCTGAAAGTACCATCTTCACTCCCATTGATTTAATTACTCGGGCAAGGAGGTACATTGGAGTGGATGCTCTGATGGTTGTAACATCATATGTTTCAATATGATAGATAACATCGCGGATTGCATCGAGACCTTCCTGTATTGTAAAGTTTATCTCATGATGAATTGTACCGATATGATCCGCAACTTTTCGTGCAGCTTCCAGATCAGGTGAACCATCAAGTCCTACTGCAAAAGAATGTAGCTGGGGCCACCAGGCTTCGCTTTTGTCCTGCGATTCAATCCTCTTAGGTGCAAATTTCTTGGCAATGGCAGAAACTACTGAAGAATCAAGTCCTCCGGAAAGGAGTACTCCATAAGGAACATCCGACATAAGCTGACGATGAACAGCGGCCTCGAACGCAACCTTTAAATCTTCAATACTAGTTTCATTCTTTTCTACAGTATCATATTCCGTCCAATCCCTCTTATACCATTTTGTCATTACACCTTCTTTGCTATACAGGTAATGCCCCGGAAGGAATTCCTGAATCTTGTTGCAAACACCTTCAAGAGCCTTAAGCTCTGAAGCAACATAAAAATTCCCGAATGTGTCCCATCCTATATAAAGAGGCACAATTCCTATATGATCGCGGGCAATGAGATAACAGTCCTTTTCTTTGTCATATAAGGCAAAAGCAAAAATCCCGTTCAGTTCCTCAATAAATGCAGGTCCTTTGTCACGATACAACGGTAATATAACTTCACAATCGGAATAGGTAAGAAAATCGTAAGTTTTTTCGTAACGTTTTCTAATCTCCTGATGATTGTAAATCTCTCCGTTTACTGCAAGGATAAGGTTTCCATCCTTGCTGTATAATGGCTGCTTTCCCGATTGCGGATCTACTATCGACAACCGTTCATGAGCAAGTATAGCCTTTTCACAATAGAATATTCCCGACCAGTCAGGTCCGCGATGTCTTAATTTTTTTGACATCTTAAGTACACTGGACCTAAGCTCCTTGTAGTTGACCTTCAAATCAAAAACTCCCACTATTCCACACATCTTTCTAATCTTTTAAATTAAACAACTTTCAGAAATTCAGTCTGCAAATCTAATAATAATTACATTAACAATATTTAATTTGATATATTATTTGTCATTTATTTCAATTTATTTAAGTAAATATCCTATTATGGTATACAAATATAATACAAATGCTATTATTTATAAATATTATTAACATGACAAATATCATAATCTTTGTTTAATTTCCTGCTTTCTTCATTTAATCATTAACCTTCCTTCTTGCCTTTTGCCTTTTGTAATTTGTCTTTTCTTCCTGTTGTTAATAATCCTTAATTTTAATTAAAACTGAGTTAAATAATGGATTCACTTCTTGATAAGTTTTTTAGATTTTCTATATTGCGAATACATTATAAAACTGATACTTATGAACAAAATTGATAAGAAACTAATTTTATTAACCGTTGCATTTCTCATGTCGGGTTTTACAGCATATTCGCAGACTCAATCCGGCTGGCGTGGACCCGATCAATCAGGTGTGTATAATGAGTCGGCATTATTAAAAAAGTGGTCGCCATCCGGACCAACTCTCCTTTGGGAAGCAACGGGAATAGGCACAGGATACTCCAGCGTAACTGTCTCTGATAATGCAGTTTATATAACAGGAAGGAAAAGCGGGAAAGATGTTCTCACATCTTTTAGTCAGGATGGGAAAAAGAATTGGGAAGTGGCTTATGGAAATTCATCAGACAGTAATTATCCTGATAGCAGGTGTACTCCTTCTTTTTCCGATAATAAGATATTTCTCGTTAGCGGAGAAGGCGATATGGTGTGTGTGGGAACAGATGGTAAGATAATCTGGACAGTGAACTATTTTAAGAAATACAAAGCAAAGATACCTCAGTTCGGTGTTTCTGAATCTCCGCTGCTTGTAAACGGCAAGGTGATCGGAACCCCCGGTGGTAATGTTGCATCAATGGTTGCTTTCAATGAAAACAATGGCAATGTAGTATGGGAATCACCCTCAGTTAAGGAGGGTACTCAATATGTAAATCCCACGCTAATTGAATCAGGAGGAAATAAAATTATTGTTACAATCACTGAGAGCCGCATTATTGCTGTTAATCCTGAAAATGGAAAGTTACTCTGGAATTTTAATTATGAGGCTCAGAATGCCAACCCGACCGGCGACAGAAACCATGTGAATACTCCTCTATTTTGTGATGGCTTTATACTTGCAGCCAATGGTTACGAACAGGTAGCTGTGAAGATTAAAATAAATAGTGATGGCACACCACCTTCTGTAGTGTGGAAGAATACAGATCTTACGCCACATGTTGGAGGAATGGTATTGATTGGCAATTACGTTTACAGTTCAACACACGACACCAACTCAAAAGGGAGATGGATATGCGTTGACTGGACAACCGGAAAGACCATGTGGATTACTAATTGGTATAATAAAGGTTCGGTGATTGCTGCTGACAATATGCTTTATATCTATGAAGAAAAAGCAGGTCATGTGGGATTGGTAAAACCGGGGCCAGACAAACTTGAAGTGGTTAGTGAATTTCAGATAAAAAAAGGATCCGGACCATACTGGGCGCACCCCGTTATTAATAAAGGAAGATTATTTCTACGACATGGAGAATACATGGCAGTTTATTCAATAAAATAAGTGGTAACAACGCTATTTAAGCCATAACCTTAACCTCATATTTTAAATAAATTGAATTTCATATTGTACCTTTGTGCACTGATTTTAGATAGAGGAGTTGATGAAATTATTTAAGAAGAAGCAATCAATACTTATCGGATTAATAGTTTTAGTATTTGGCATTGCTTTGGGCTGGTGGTTGCTCAAAGACCAGACTTATGATTTGTCAGAACGCCTCCCGGGAATGGATAATCGGCCAAAAATCAAACCAAGACCTGATTCTGTAATAATAGGAGAATTTTTTGACACCTTATCCGTTATTGATGAAGTTGTAACTGGTGATTGGCCAAGATTCAGGGGAGCAGATTTTGACAATATAAGTAAAGATACTTCTGCTCTTGCCACGAAATGGGACACTGCCGGACCCCCTATTGTCTGGAGAACAACTCTGGGAGAAGGGTATGCTGGTCCAGCAGTTCATAATGGCAGGGTATATCTGCTCGATTATAACGAGAAGAAAAAAGCTGATATGCTCAGATGCTTCTCGTTAAAGTCCGGAATTGAATTATGGAGAAGATGGTATTATGTTGATCTGAAAAGAAACCATGGATATTCAAGAACGATCCCCGCTGTTACCGATAAATATATTATTACACTTGGACCACGATCTCATGTAATGTGTCTCGATCCAGAGAGTGGCAAATTATTATGGAAAATTGATCTGGAAAAGGAGTACGGAATTGCCGGAACAGAAAAAGGCAGAATTACTCCCGACTTCTATAGCGGTCAATGCCCCTTAATTGACAAGGATATAGCAGTTTTTGCTCCCGGAGGAAAAGCTCTTATGATCGGGGTAAACTGCAGCACAGGTAAAGTTGTATGGAAGACACCAAATACCGATTCATTAAGGATGTCGCACGGATCCATTATACCAATGTTGATTCATGGAAAACGAATGTATGTGTACAATGCAGTTGGGGGTGTATGCGGCGTGTCGGCAGAGGGTGACAACATAGGTTCACTTTTATGGCTTACAACTGAATGGAGCCCTGCTACAACAGCTGCTTCTCCTGTTTTGCTTGGGAATGATGAGATTGCAGTATTTGGCAGTTATGGTGCAGGCGGTGCAAGAATAAGGATTAGTATTGAAGGATCGGGATATAAAGCTACCGTACTTGAGCAACATAAGGGTACAAACGGCATAGCAAGCGATCAGCAAACACCAATAATCCTTGGAGATTTTGTCTGGTGTCTGATGCCTGAAAATGCAGGTCCGCTGAAGAAACAACTTGTCTGTTTTAACCGGTCCGATTTACTTAAACCAGTCTGGTCGAGCGGTAAAGAGAACAGGTTTGGTCGTGGGTTGGGACCATACATTGTTTCAAAAGATAAAATGTATGTTCTCGATGATGATGGAATGTTATATCTGTTCGGAATAGAAAATAATAGTAGCGTGAAATTGCTGACAAGTCATAAGGTTCTTAACGGAATAGAAGCATGGGGACCAATGGCAATAGCTGGTAAGTACCTCATTATGAGGGATGCGAGAAATTTATTGTGTCTAAATATTGGGAAAATAGGTACCAATGAATAAAAAAATTACAGCTGTTATTTCAGTTCTTGCGATTTTGGTCTTTATAGGATATATGATCTTCGACACAGTTCGTCCGGATGGATTTGCTAAAAATCCAGTGCAGAGTACGGGAAAGGATTCTCCTGTAGATGCCTGGAAAATTACCGGGGAATTGGCAGTAAAAGAGGGCGCTCTGCAGGCTGTCACAGTATCGCCACAGGGAAAGATATATGTTGGCGGCGACTCTTTTATTTCTTGTTATGATCAGGATCACAGGCTGTTATGGAACACAAAAACCCCCTACCCTGTTACATCTCTTTCAAACTGGGGTGATTCAATTTATGCCTCCTCAATGGAAATGATAATGGTTGTTTCAGCTGGTGGCGAAATAAAAGATGAATGGGGACCATTCGAGGATAAAGCATTCATTACCTCAGTTTCGTCGAATGCTTCATATGTTGCATTTGCCGATGCGGGAAATAAAATGATTTTTATTCTTGACAAAACAGGAAGTGTGAAGAGAATGATCGGACAGAACGATGGACAGTTTATTGTCCCCAGTCCATATTTTGAAGTTGCTTTAGGATCAGACAATGATTTTTATGTTGCAAATACCGGAAAAAGGAGAGTCGAAAACAGGACTATCGAAGGTAAATTAGTAAGTTACTATGGAGAACCAGGCATGGCTCCCGAAGCATTTTGTGGTTGCTGTAATCCTGCTCATTTTGCCGCATTTGCTGATGGATTTATAACAGCAGAAAAAGGTATAAACAGAATAAAAATAATGGACAAGTCAGGGAAATTTGTTGAATACGTTTCGTCCAAAAACAAATTCACACCTTCAGTTCCGCTCGATATTGCCTGTATAGATGGAAAAACTATTTATGCTGCAAATCCGGCTGACTCGAAACTGTATATATTTACAAGGAATTAAAAAAATGACATACGACGCACGGCGAACGGCTCACGGCGCAAGGAACAAGGAAGAACAATTATTTTTCATGAGTCGTGAGTCGTGAACCAAAATTGAAAATATGAAAAGATCTGATTTCTTAATAAAGCTAATGAGGTATCTTCTTTTGATGTTGATTGCCACAATAGTTCTTGCTTTGGGAAATAAGGTTGTATCAGCAAGTGATTGTTCTGCCTGTCCCGTTAACGGACAGTGCAAAGGAAAAGCATACTGTACTAAATAATAATGGTGAGTATGGAAGAAGAAAAGAATAAATATCAGACAAGGAGGGAGTTTGTAAGGAAAGCCGGAAAGCTGGCAATAATATTACCTCTCGCCTTAATCCCTCTGGCATTGGCAAAGAAAATAGCACCATCGGGATATGTCTGGCAGATAGATCCATTTAAATGTACACAATGTGGACAATGCAAGACCAATTGTGTGTTGACACCCTCTGCGTCTAAGTGTGTACATGCATTTCAATTGTGTGGTTTCTGTGATCTGTGCGGTGGTTACCAACGACAGGGTGTTAAAAATATCAGCACAGCCGCTGAAAACCAATTATGCCCTACAGGTGCAATAAACAGGAAATTTGTTGAAGAACCATATTTTGAATATACAATAAATGAGGCCCTATGCGATGGGTGTGCAAAATGTGTGAAGGGATGCGGAGATTTTGGCAATGGATCATTATATATGCAGATCAGACATAATATCTGTGTAAATTGTAATGACTGCTCAATAGCCCGCACATGTCCGTCTAACGCAATAAGTCGGGTGTCGGTGAATGATGAATATATGCAGAAAGACAAAAATAGAAAGTAAGAAGAGGTACCTATCACAGAAAAGGATTGCTTCGCTTCGCTCGCAATGACGGTAAGGTAAGATAACACAGGAATAAGAGCAAAGGATTGATTCGCTTCGCTCGCAAAGACGATAAGGATAGATAACACTGAGCTTGGAGAAGAGGATTGCTTCGCTTCGCTCGCAAAGACTATAAGGTTAAGAAAATTATGATATAAAAAAACAAGGAACAATTAGGAAATAAATGAAGAAAGCGCTCCCCTATTTGATACTTATTTTGCTGTTATGCTGGCAGACTCTGCTTTATTCACAGGCAAGGTTTCCCAGGCCAGAGTTTGAGTCGGGCTATGTTTACCAGACAAACCAGTTTCCTACCCAAAGGGCACCGGGATGGGAATATCTCGATGTAGCCGTTCTGGTTGCTGCCTTGTCGCTAACATCGTGGCTGGCCTTGAAGAAGAGATCGCGTCAGGGTCTCATCTGGATGTCGGTATTTTCTCTGGCATACTTTGGATTTTACAGGCAGGGATGTATCTGTGCAGTCGGATCGGTACAGAATGTGGCTCTTTCTCTCTTCAATACCGGTTATACAATTCCTGTCACGGCCCTTCTGTTCTTCATAATTCCTCTTCTTTTTGCATTAGCTTACGGAAGGGTGTTCTGTGCAGGAGTTTGTCCGCTTGGTGCAATCCAGGAACTAACAGGTTTCAAGCCTCTTAAATTGAATAAAACTATTGAAATAATACTTGCATCAGTCCCTTTTATCTATCTTGCTCTTGCCATTCTCTTTGCTTCAACAAACAGTCAGTTTTTAATTTGCAGGTACGATCCGTTCGTTGGGATATTCAGGCTCGATGCTCCTTTCACTATGATAGTTTTCGGGGTACTTTTGCTGTTAGCCGGGATTTTCGTGAACAGGCCATATTGCAGATTCCTTTGTCCTTATGGCGTTCTGCTTAATATCTTCTCAAGATTTGCAGGTAAACACCTTACAATAACTCCGGCTGAGTGTATTAATTGCAGATTGTGCGAGAATGTTTGCCCATATAATGCAATCATCCCTTCAGATATTGATCAGAAAGGTGAGGAACCTGAAAAACCCAGAAAACAATTCATAACATATTTTATACTGATACCTCTGTTTGCAATCACCGGAGCGGTTGTCCTTTATAATGCATCACCTGCATTGGCTGGTATTAACAGCAATGTTAGGCTTGCAAAAGAGATACGTCAGGAACAGAAAACCGGAATAGAATCGGTCGCAAAAGATGTTATTGCATTTAAAGAATCGGGAAAAACTGAAACCGACCTATTTAAACAGGAAGAAGCAATTATAAAACAATTTCAAAAAGCAGCTCCCTGGGCTGGCGTGTTTCTTGGGCTCTCACTTGGTTTTGGAATGGTATCTCTTACGGTTAGGAGAAAACGTACCGAGTATAAACCCGATCAGGGAAAATGTTACAGTTGTGGGGCATGTTTTAAATATTGTCCTGTTAAAATTAAAGTATAAATGAAGCTTAAACTGACAAATAAAGATATTGACCTGCTTAAGGTAGTCAGCCAGATTGCAGGTGGCTTTACGCTTATTGTTGCCCTCACCATGATCTTTAGTCTGGTGCAGCTGAAAATTATTAATCCTCTCGATAATCCTGTTTTGCTTTCAGTGAAGGAGCAATACGATAAAGACCCTACAAATGCGTCTAATGCCCAGCAGGTAAGGGCAATGGATCTGATGGCCCGAAAAGCATATTTTTCCTCGCGTTGGCAGGTGGAAACTGGATCATACTTACTTCTTGCTGGGGCAATTGTTTTTATTTTTTGCCAGAGAATTTTATCCGAACAGGAAAAGCTGAATCCTTCATTTTCAGAAATAAAAGATGTTCCCTCTCTGCAAAAAAAACGTAATAGAAAGTATCTGTTAATAACGGCATCAGTGTTTTCCTGTGTCGCAATTGTTGCTTCATTTATTCTCCGAAAAGATCTCCCCGATCTTTCAGCTAATTCACCGGGAAATCCAACTGAGACAAGTTCAGATAAAGATACCGATGCAAAACCCGACAAAACGAATTATCCTTTCTTTCGTGGTCAGGATAGTCGTGGTATTGCAGGCGGATCAGGCTTTCCTACATCCTGGGATGGAGTATCCGGGAAGAATGTTGTCTGGAAAATTGCTAATCCGAAATCTGGTAAAAGTTCTCCGGTAATATGGGACGAAAAACTCTTTATAACCGGCGCTGAAGATAAAGTTTGTGAGGTTTACTGCATTAATAAAAATACCGGCGAAATCATATGGACCGGATCAGCTTCAGGTGTAACCGGAGAACCACAGGTACTCCCGACAATGGATCAGGAAGCCGGCCTGGCTGTTTCATCAGTTGCCACAAACGGGAAAGAGGTATGTGCGATTTTTGCAAATGGAAATATCATATGCTTCGATATGGATGGAAAGCTGAAATGGTCAAAGAATATTGGCGTTCCGGAAACCACATATGGTTATGCTTCCTCATTAATAATCTATAAAAATCTTCTGCTTGTTCAGTTCGATAGCAATACGAAACTGTCGCTTATCGGGATTGACATTGAGTCAGGTGAGCAAAAATGGGAAACTTTACGAAGGGGTCGTCCGGTCTGGTCATCTCCCGTTCTTGGAAACTTTAACGGCAACCCCCAGCTCGTAATTAATGGAAACCCCGGTGTTTCAGGTTATGACCCTTCTTCCGGTAAAGAACTCTGGTCAGTCGATTGTATGAGTGGTGATGTAGCTCCTTCGGTAGCCCTGAACAGTAAAATGGTATATGCTGTTACAGACTATGCCAAGCTGGCTGCCATAAAGCCTGGTACAGGAGCCTCAATTGCCTGGTCTGATAATACCTATACTCCCGATGTTTCAAGTCCTGTAGCAAATGATAAGTTCCTGTTCGTATCGACAGGAAATGGTGATGTAGCCTGCTATAATTCTGAAAAGGGAGATACACTCTGGACTCACTATTTTATGGATCAGTTTTATGCTTCACCGATAATTGCCGACGACATGGTCTTTCTTCTCGACAGAAGCGGCGTTATGCATATTGTAAAGGCACAATCCGAATATAAGCTTGTGGCTGAGGCTGCATTAGGAGAAGCAACCGACTGTACCCCTGCTTTCTCAGACAAGAAAATATATATAAGAGGTAAGAAAAACCTCTATTGCATCTCAAAGAATTGAAAGAGTCAGAGAAAAATATTAAAGAGCATAACTGTAATTGCCAGACAACGTCTGCAGCAGATGTAACTGCTGTGGTTGAAGAGGTAATCAGACAAACAGGCGGCGAACCCGAGAAGGTTATCATGATTCTCCAGGAGGTTCAGAAAAAGCTCAATTACCTTCCTTCTGAAGCACTCAGGCATATTTGTAAGATCACATCAATAACGCCGGAACAAATATCGGGGGTCTCTACCTTTTATTCTCAGTTCAGACATATACCTGCCGGTAAACACACGATTAAAATCTGCTCAGGAACTGCCTGTCATGTTAAAGGCGCACCGCTAATATCAGATGCATTCAAGAGAGTTCTGAAGATTGACGATTCTCATAATTCTTCGCCCGACAATCTTTTTTCCATTGAGGAGGTTGCGTGCCTTGGGTGTTGCACGCTTGCACCTGTTGTTCAGATTGACAATAAAACTTACGGACATGTTAAGCCTACCCAGACTGAAGAGATAATAAGTGATTTTCTGAATTCAGGTGAGAAAAGCATAAAACTGGACGATTCGGATAATATTGGTGAGATTGATGCAGAAATCAGAATTGGTCTGGGTTCTTGTTGCGTAGCTGGAGGAAGCAAAGAGATCCTTGGCGAGATTGCTGATTTGAAGGGAAAATACAATCTTAACATCAGATTAAAACCAGTAGGATGTGTTGGAGTCTGTAATCAAACTCCTTTACTCGAGATTGTTACAAAAGATAATATACACTTCAGATATACAAAAGTTAAACGACAGGAGGTTGAGGAAATATTGCTGAAACATATCACTCCACGAAGTATTCAGAAAAGGATTAAGCACCAGGTTTTTGATCTCGTCGATTCATTTCTTTCTGACGATAAGCTAACCAGCCAGATAAATATTTCAGGAGAACTAAGGGAAAAGTACCTGAATAATTTCCTGAATTATCAGGTTCATATAGCTACAATTAACAGCGGACTTCTTACTCCCGATTCATACCAGGAATATTGTTTGTTGGGTGGTTTCGATGCATTGAACAGATGCCTGAAGATGACTGACAAAAATGAAATTGTAAACATTATTACTGAGAGTGGGTTAAGAGGCAGAGGTGGTGCAGGGTTTCCAACCGGAAGAAAATGGGGAATTTCCCGCATGCAAACTGATAGTCCGAAGTATGTTGTTTGTAATGGGGATGAAGGTGATCCGGGTGCATTTATGGATAGAATGCTTCTTGAATCTTTCCCATACAGGGTTATTGAAGGAATGATTATCGCTGCCTATGCTACAGGAGCTAATCAAGGCATCTTCTACATCAGGGCTGAATACCCGCTTGCAGTTGTCAGAGTAAGAAAAGCCATTAAGGAGTGTTACGAAAATGGAATTTTAGGCGATAGTGTTTCGGGTTCTTCTTTTTCTTTCAATATTGATATTTTCGAGGGTGCAGGAGCATTTGTCTGCGGTGAGGAAACCGCCCTTATCTATTCACTCGAAGGTAAACGGGGAACGCCACATCTCAGACCACCCTATCCTGTTGTAAAGGGTTACAAAGGAAAACCAACGCTGGTAAATAATGTTGAAACACTTTCACTGGTTCCCTGGATCATTACAAACCGCGCTAATGCCTTCAGCTCCATTGGTACTTTAAAAAGCAAAGGGACCAAGGTGTTTGCCCTTGCCGGTAAAATTTCAAAAGGCGGACTTATTGAAGTTCCGATGGGAATAACTATCAGAGAAATTGTTGAAAAGATCGGAGACGGTATCGCTGATGGAAGGAAGTTTAAAGCCGTTCAGATCGGGGGTCCCTCAGGCGGATGTATTCCTGTAAGTGAGGCAGATACACCTATTGATTATGAGGAACTTACAAAGATGGGTGCAATGATGGGCTCAGGTGGTATGGTTGTCCTCGACGACTCAGATTGCATGGTCGATATGGCAAAATATTTCCTCACTTTTACTCATAAACAGTCGTGTGGTAAATGCACCTTCTGCAGAATTGGTACCAAACAAATGCTGAATATCGTTACCAGACTCAGCGAAGGGAAAGCCGATCTGAACGACATCTCTGAACTTGAAATTTTGTGTAAATCTGTACAATGTGGTAGTTTATGTGGTCTTGGCAAAACGGCGCCTAATCCTGTCCTTACCGGTCTTAGATATTTCAGGCAGGAGTACGAAGCTCATACAAAAGGCATTTGTCCAGCGAAAAAATGTAAAGATCTGGTAAGGTATTCAATAACAGATAAATGTACCGGTTGTACCAAATGTTCACAGGATTGCCCGGTTAAAGCAATCCCTTTCAAACCATATGAAAAACATGAAATAGATCAGCTGATCTGCACCAAATGTGATACCTGCAGAGTTGTATGTCCCGAGAGTGCCATTGAAATTATTAATATCAATGATTAAACTAAAAATAAATAACACTGATTGCGAGGCTCCCGAAGGGACTACAATTCTTGAGGTTGCAAGGAACTCAGGGTTCTATATACCAACATTGTGTTATAAGGAAGGGCTACCTCATTATTCATCGTGTATGGTTTGCATGATTAAAGATAACAGATCAAACAACTTCATTCCCTCATGCTCAGCTCTTATACAGGAGGGGATGGATATTGATATTGACGGTGAAGATGTAGTAACTCTGCGTAAAAAGGCAGTTGAGATGCTTTTGTCGGAACACCGCGCTGAGTGTGAAGCTCCGTGTAAAGTTGTATGCCCGGCTGGTTACAATATACCTCTTATGAACAGGCTTATTGCTGATGGAAATTTTAATGGAGCAACAGAGCTTTCGCTAATGATGACGGGGAAGAAAGAAATTGTGTGTATCAATTGCCCGGTATATTGTGAAAATGCCTGCCGCAGAAAAAAAGTCGATCTCCCTGTTTCCATCCGCAACCTTCAATTGTTTATTAATGAGATTTCAGGTAACAATAAGGTTAGTAAAAGTATGGCTGAACCTGCCGACCTAAATGAGATATCAGATGTAGCAAAAACAACAAAGAAACAATCAAAACGTTTTAGCTCTCATATTGGCAAACTCGATGATTCAGAATTAAAAGAGTGGTTGAAGGAAAGCAGTGATAATGGTCAGAGAAAAAGCGAGATATTGGATAAAGAATCCGGTATAATAGAATCCAGGAGCTGCATGCACTGCGATTGCCGGGCTGCCGATGATTGCAAGCTCAGAGACCTTGCTGACGAACTATCTTTAAAAGACCCGAGGGGGAAATTAGTAAATTCACCCATTGTGAAAAAGATTAACCGGAATACCGGTCTTATCTTTGAAAATGCAAAATGTATAAAATGCGGTCTTTGTGTCAGGTTGTGTGAGAATCTGAAAGAAGAACCAGCACTTTGCTTTATTAACAGGGGATTTGTTAGTATAATATCCGAACCATTAACCGAAGAATTTGACAATATTTTGAAAACAAGAAGCAAAGAGGTAATTGACATTTGTCCCACGGGCGCTCTAAGTAGGAAGTAGGAAGTAGGTAGTAGGTAGTAAAATTTGTTTTAATGAGATATATTCTGGTCATATTTGTCTTTTTAAGCACAGCCTTGTCGTCATTTGCGCAGAGCGGTGATAATGATTGGCCTTTATTCAGAGGCAAGGCGGACCTGGCTGGCAGATATGAATCAGATCTTCCCGCTAACCCTGTTCTTCTATGGAGTGTATCAACAGGATCAAGAACAAAGTCTTCTCCGGTAATTAGTGAAGGTGTCGTTTATTTTGGAAATGATAAGGGAAGTCTTATTGCTGTAAGTACTGAAGGAAAGATTAAGTGGAAGTATGAATCCGTAAGTCCTGTTGAAGCTCCACCTATGGTATTCGGAAACAAAGTTATTTTTGGATCGGCAGATGGTGTACTCAAAGCAGTAGACAAATATTCCGGGAAGTTAATCTGGTCGTATAC
Organism: uncultured Bacteroidales bacterium; assembly: GCA_963809855.1. Classification (GTDB taxonomy): domain Bacteria; phylum Bacteroidota; class Bacteroidia; order Bacteroidales; family VadinHA17; genus LD21. The sequence continues at coordinate 1,237,990 of CAWELF010000001.1, forward strand.
AACTGATAACCAGATCGCAGGATCATCAAATGTTTGGTTATCAGGTAATAAATCAGGAATTGTAGTTGGAAGTTACGATTACTTCCTTCATTGTGTTGATCCGCTTAACGGAAAATCCCTATGGAAAGTAGAGACTGAGAATTATGTAAACGGAACACCCGCCATCAGCAATGGAAAGGTTGTTTTCGGCGGATGCGACGGTATGATAAGAGTAGTGGATCCGCTTACAGGCAAGCAAAAAGATACGATCGATATTGGAGTATATATTGCAGCCTCTCCTGCCCTTTCGGACAACTTTGCATATTTTGGTGATTACGACGGTAATCTTTATTGCGTTAATTTGTCAGCAAAAAAGATAGCGTGGAGAATACAAGGTACCGGGGAATCCGGAGCTATTCTGGCTATTCCCGCAATTAGCAATAATAAAGTGATAGTAGGAAGTGAAAACAAATATCTCTCCTGCTACAATGGTTCTGACGGTAAATTGCTATGGAAATTCCTTACTAACGGGCGCATATCAGGTTCAGCTGTAATTACCTCGACAAGTGTTCTGTTCCCGTCAACAGATGGAAATATTTATATACTTGCAGTTGCAGATGGAAAAAAGCTTTGGAACTTTAAAGCAGGCACCCCGATAAGTAGTTCTCCGGCAGTAATTCCGGGGAAATTTTTCATCCTGACAGAAGATGGCAGATTGCTTGCTTTTGGCGATAAAACATCATTAAAAAAATGAAAATAGTTTATCTTATAACTGGTTCAGGAGGATCATTTTATTGCGGAAACTGCTATCGCGATATGATCTACCTGAGGGCTATACGAAAAGTCCCGGGTATTCAGGCATCAGCGATTCCTCTTTACCTTCCTCCGGAGGGGACTGAGTTTGAAACAGGACTCGACAAACATGTATTCTTCGGAGCAATTTCGATGTATCTTAGAGAGAAAGTCCCGTTTTTAAGAAATATGCCCTCTTTCCTTGATAAAATCTTCGACTCAGGTCCAATGCTGAAGATGGCTGCGAACCGCGCTGGCACAACAAGAACCGAGGGACTCGAAGAGATGACTCTGAGTATGATTAAAGGTGAAAATGCATTTCCTGAAAAAGAACTTCAGAGGCTCATTGCTTACCTCACAAAAGATGGGCAACCTGATATTATACATCTTTCGAATGCCCTTATAATAGGTCTTGCAAGACAACTGAAGAAAAGGATGAATGTTAAAATCGTCTGTTCCCTTCTTAATGAGGATGATTGGCTTGATGAAATGGTTGAACCTTATCAGTCGATGGCATGGCAGATGATATCTCAGGAAGCCAGTAAATGTCGATGCTTTCATTACTCCGAGCAATTACTTTAAAGATCTGTTTATTGCAAAAACAGGTGTCACAAGTGATAATTTTCATGTGGTACCAATGGCGGTTGATGCTGCCGACCTGACTGATTTAGTTAATAACAGCCAATATCCTGCTCTCGGATTTTTCTGCAGGATCAACTCCCAGAACGGTTTTGACAAACTCGTTGATGCTTTTATTGATTTAAAACGTAAAAATGTTCTGCCCGGACTTACACTACATGTATCCGGTGGGTTTACCGGGGATGATAAATCCTTTATTTCCAAACAGATAAAGAAGATAAAATCCAATGGTTTTTCAGAATTCCTGAAAATTTATCCGGAATTCCAGGGCAACGGAAAACATGAGTTCTTCAGCAATATTGATATTATGAGTGTTCCTGTCAGGAAGCATGATGGGTACGGTTTATATATTCTTGAGGCTAACTCGGCCGGGATACCTGTTGTTCAACCTGCAACCGGAGGGTATCCCGAAATATTAGAAAAAACTAAAGGTGGAATCACTTACTCACCAGATACAGTCGATGAATTATCCTTAAATTTGTTAAAACTGTTCAAGGATGATAACTTACGCAAACAACTTGGGAAAAATGGCAGGGAGAATGTAAATAAAGAGTTATCTCTTAACAAGATGTCTGACGGATTATCTGAAGTCTATACTGGAGTAATATCAAAATAATTTTAAGTTTGATTCTTCGCATCTTAGCGCCTTTGTGGCAGAAAAAATGTAATTAAGAATATCAGAAAAACATCGATGTCTTATATGCTTTCAATAAAAAATATTTCAAAATCCTTTACTCAGAGAGGATTAGTTCTTAATAATCTTTGCCTTGATATTAAAGAAGGTGATTCAGTTGCCATTATGGGCCCATCCGGCTCCGGGAAGACTACTCTGATGAATATTATTGGTCTTCTTGATAAGCCGGATGAAGGTGAAATCTATTTCAAGGCCAATCCGCTTGCATCATTCAGCGACGATCAGGCAGCGGAATACAGGAACCGCAATATCGGGTTCGTATTTCAGGACCATTTACTACTGCCTCATCTGACTGTTGCAGAGAACATTTTTTTACCTCTTTTAGCCGGGGATTACACAAAACAGGAACTATCAGAAAAGTCCTCGCGCATCGATTTGCTTATGTCAAGGACCGGGATTAAGGAGTTAAGAACAAAATTGCCATCTCAGATATCAGGAGGAGAAGCACAGCGTGTTGCCCTTGTAAGGGCTTTGGTTAACAATCCTTCAATTCTTCTTGCAGATGAACCAACAGGTTCTCTCGATTCAAAAAATGCAGCCATTCTTGGGGAACTTCTTCAAGAAATGAACAGGGACTTCGGTGTTACATTATTAATAGCCACACACTCTATCGATTTGGCTAAAAAGATGTCAGGGATATTATATCTCGATGATGGAAAACTAGTTGTCCGACCTGTAGAATAAATCTTACTATGGCGACAGGTATTCTTCAGATAGTATCAAGATCAATAAGGTTTTACAAGAAACCGGTTGTATATCAGATCCTTATTATTGCATTGTTGTCAGCAGTAATAACAGGCTCTCTGCTAACAGGACGATCAGTAAAATCAAGTATAAAGAAGTCAGCCTCTGAGCGTCTTGGGAAGGCGGGTGTTATTATAAGTTCCGGTGTAAGGTATTTTGATTCTACCCTCCCAGGCAGAATGAGTGAGATTACAGGAATAAAGTGTACAGGACTTCTTGAGCTGACCGGATACTCGCAGGCGCTTATTTCACAGAAAGGGGCATTCAATACGCATATCTATGGTGTAACCTCAGATTTCTTCACATTTAATGGAAAAAATCCCATAAAACTCAATTCCGGTGAAGTAGCTGTAAACAGGAAACTTGCTGATTATCTTAACTTGAAAGAAGATGATGAAATTATCGTCAGTTTTAATAGTATAAGCGACATCCCGGGCGACGCACCCTTTGCACCGGCCAAAGAACCAGCTAAATCGATTGTATTTAAAGTTGTGAGGATTGTAGATCCTTCCGACATCGGAAACTTCTCCCTGGCTATCAGTCAGATTATTCCTATGAATATCTTTGCAAATCTGTCTGATATTATTGATAATAAGGATAATACAGTAAGTTTCAACAGACTTCTTATGGAAAATAAAGAAAGTTTTTCACCAGACGATGCAAACAAAAACCTAAGAAAAGTTCTTAAGCCTTCTGACATCGGTCTGAGTTTAAGGGTCATTGAAAAAACCGGAGAAACAGAATTAATTTCCAAAAGAGTATTTATTGATGAGACACTTATTAATGAAATAAAAAAGGTCATACCCTCCTCTTCACCTTTGATAACCTATTTAGGAAACAGGTTTGTTTCTGCATCGGGATCAACACCCTATTCTTTTGTATCAGCTTTGCCTGCTGACCTTTATCCTGAAATTCCCAGCGATAATGGTATGATAATCAACAAATGGCTTGCAGAAGATCTGGGTGTAAAGGAAAGAGATACAATTCGAATGTACTGGTACTCACCTGATTCCCTAAACAAACTCACTGAAAGAAGTTTAAAATTCAATGTCGACCGAATTGTAGAGATAAAGGGAATCTGGGCCGACTCTCTTCTTATGCCGGATTTTCCCGGAATTGCCGGAAGTGAATCCTGTACCGATTGGGATGCCGGAGTATATATCAAACTGGATAATATCAGGAAAAAAGATGAAGATTACTGGAACAAATTCAGAGGTACTCCAAAAGCATTTATAAACTATAAAAAGGGAAAAGCTCTATTTGGAAATATTTTTGGGCCGGCTACTGCAATCCGTTTTCCGTTTACAATTTCTAAAGAAGAAATCAACAGCAGGTTAACCGGTGCTTTGGAGCCCACGCTATCTGGTTTCACAATAAGTAATTTGTCAGCAGAATCCTTAAAAGCAGCAGACGAGAGCGTTGATTTTGGAACGCTTTTTATAAGTCTGGGTTTTTTCCTCATCCTTGCGGCCGTAGTATTGTTGTCACTGTCTGTCTCGTCAAACTTCAATACGAAGAAGGATCAGATAAAGACGCTTTTCGCCTTAGGATTTAAGAACAGATGGATAGAACATTTGCTTTTTGCCGAATCAGGTATAATAGCTCTTGTCGGGTGTTCCATAGGGGCGCTTGCCGGTTATATTGTTAATGTTATTGTAACCAGCGGTTTAAACTCTGTCTGGAATGGTGCAGTACAAACCAATACACTTGAACCATTTTTTGATTTAGTGCCTCTGGTATCAGGATTTACAATAACCCTGCTAATGTGTATGATCCTAATAGTTTTTAAGATAAGATTATACTTGAAGGCGCTTAACCGAAATGAGCAGGTAGATAGAATAATAAATTTCCACCGCGGAGGGATAATATTATTTGCAGTCCCAACAGTTTGTTCAGCCCTTTTATTTATGATATCTTTCGTAATTAAAGAGCAGAAAACTGTTTTTTCTTTTTCTGCAGGCGCTGTTCTTCTCATATCGCAGCTTTTGTTCTGGAGAGAATACTTCCTGACTGGGACCAGTCGGTTTTTAAAAGGATGGAATAGCCTGTCGCGACATTATTACTCCTTCAATCCTGCTAATGCCATAACACCAATTCTGTTTATAGCAGCCGGAATATTTGCTGTATTTATTACCAGTGCCAACAGAATGGACTTCAATGAGAAACATTTGAAAAGATCTGGTGGTACCGGTGGGTTTCTTTTATGGTGTGAAAGCACTATTCCTGTAAAAGAAGATCTTAACTCACCTTCCGCCAGGATTGCATACGGTATTGACAATTCCGAATTTGATGGAATGAGTTTTGTTCAGGCTAAAAAGTCTTCGGGAAATGATGCAAGCTGCCTCAATCTAAACCATGTTACTGCCCCTCCGCTGCTTGGAGTCGATCCCTCGGAATTTATATCAAGAGGATCGTTTTCCTTTTCAAAATCCCTATCTGCAACAGATATTAATAACCCATGGAAATATTTAAATGTTACTTCTGAGAAAAATACTATTTACGGTATTGCCGATCAGACAGTTCTGGAGTGGGGATTGAAAATCAAATTGGGAGATACCCTGGTTTTACGGGCTGAAAATGGACAACCCTTAAATATTATCATTGCTGCCGGACTTAAGTCTTCTGTCTTTCAGGGCTATGTTCTCATCGGAATGGAAAATTTCTCTAAGTACTATCCTTCAGTATCAGGCACTTCAGTCTTCCTTGTTGACGGAAAATCAGAGCTATCAGGTACATATCAAAGTACACTTAATGAAAGACTTGACAATCACGGGATAATTATCGAAAAAACAGGTGACAGACTTGCTTCATTCTACGCTGTTACTAACACTTACCTGTCAGTATTTGGTGTATTTGGTGCATTGGGTATGATTATCGGAATTGCCGGACTTGGCTTTGTTGTCCTGCGAACCTATAACCAAAGAAAGAAAGAATTTGCACTATTGCTGGCGCTGGGATTTACCAAGAGTAAAATCAGTAATATGATATTTTCCGAACAGATGCTTATCCTCTTTGCAGGTTTGATGGCGGGTATAACATCGGCCATCATTGCAACCTTCCCTTCTGTTACAAATAGTCCGGATATTCCATGGGCATATCTTATCCTGATAATTTTCGTTATCGGCGTTACAGGACTAGCTGCAATAAAGCTTTCAATCCGGTCAATAATGAAAGATTCTCTGATTGGAAATCTCAAGAAAGAGTAATTTCAGTAAGGAGAAAGCCTCACTTCTTCCCAACTGATATCAGGTATTTCTGAGTTCTGAAAATAATCATTCCATCAGTTAGTGCCGGTGCTGTAAGACAAATGTCATTAAGTGGTATCTCAGCAAGCAGCTTAAAACTGTTTCCGTCTTCAAGGATGTAAACGGTTCCCTCTTCGTCGACAATATAAATTTTGCCATCTGAAGCTACCGGGGAGGCAATAAAGCTTTTGGTATTGCCCATCTTGGCGTTATATATTTCTTTACCGGTAAGTGGATCAAGACAGATTATAGTCCCGTTCCAGTTAACATTATAAAGATGATTTCGGTAAAGAAGCATAGTGTGCATATAGGATCCACCTCTCGGGAGGCTCCATTTAATGAAGTCATTTGAAGTTTCTTTATCTTTAAGGGTTATATTTCCGACTGCACTGGTTTTTACAGCAATAATAGGAGAACTCTGACCATGAGCGCTGTTGAAGTAAATCAGATTATTGCCTACAATCGGAGTTGGGATCTGAATATCTCCACCTCCGGCCATTGTCCAGACTTCTTTACCAGTTTCAAAATCGTAGCCGGCTCTCTGCTTATATCCATTTAGGGCAACATAAGTCTTACCGGCATTGGTGTATATGTTTGGTGTACACCATCCGGGATACTCATTTCTTATTGTTTTCCATAATTGTTTCCCTGTTTTAACGTCGTATGCTGCAACAAATGAATTTTCAAGAACATCGCACTGGATGATAAGCACCCCATTATAGATTATCGGGGAACTGGCAAACTCCCATTCGGCTGTTTTGACCATATAGAAAACTGATTTGAGGAGACCAAAGTTTTTTTGCCATTGAAGATTGCCATTCATATCATAACAAAACAGACCTTCCGAACCGAAGAAGGCAACGACATATTTTCCGTCTGTTGCAACTGATGTATTTGCATGTGTGGATTTTGGGTGACGTTTCATCTTTGGAACGCCTTTGTATGCCGTTTTGTCCCAGATAATAGCTCCGGTATTTTTATCGATGCAAAATACTTTCCATTCGTGTACCGACGAGTCGTTTACAGGAGCTATATCACCATAGATCCCTGGCTTGAAGCCATCCTTATCGGCCTGACTGATAGCAGTTGTTATAAACAACTTATTATCCCAGATTACTGGACTCGAAAGTCCCAGTCCCGGAACCTTAACTTTCCATTTAATATTGCTCATTTTTTCCAGATCAAACACATCCGGCAGATTAGTATTGTCGAGAACTCCGGATGACATATAGCCCCGGTATGCCGGCCATTCCCGGTTCTGATTAACCTGACCTGAAAGTCGTGCTATCTGAGCGATGACAAGAAATGTTATGAAAAGGAGGTATTTTGATTTCATATGTGATTTTTTAAAAGATGGTTAAAACATATTTGGTTAAGGTGTTAAAAATACTACAAATTCATTTTATTTCAATGCAACCAGGCTCTATACAGAATATTACAGAGAAATGGTCTTGTAATAGCCTATATTGTTCGGTTTAATTCTATTTCATCCCTATGGGACTTAGAAGGTTTTAATAACTTACTTTCTACCAATATTTTGTCCCTCCGGGACAATCTCATCCTATTCTCTAAACATATATTTTGTTATGTTCCTGCTAATCTACTATATACATGTCATCCTGAGCGCCAGCGAGGGATCTCCATCTCTCTTTCTGCAATTGGCTTAAATTGAGATGTGATGAAAGACCAGGATCCCGTCAGGGATCAAATATTGGTAGTGAATTATAGTCCCAAAGTTTCCAATAGTCCCGTAGGGACGTTATAAATAAGGTCGAATAAGCTTCTAATTTTTACCCGGATACAATGATTAAAAATAAATTTATTTTAAATCTGACTTTTTAAACAATTTAGTCAGTGTGATTGTTATATTTGCATCTTTTTATAAAATGAATATATCTGAAATCGGTCTGGAGAAAGGCAGCAAAATGCAATTTATAATAGAAGTTGCACAGCGGCGATTTGGTATGTATGGTCTGGAAAAGACTTCAATGCAGGAAATAGCAAACGACCTGAAGTTATCAAAGGGATCATTATATTATTACTTCCCCGACAAGGAAAGTCTTTATAAAGCTGTAGTAGAGAAAGAACAGAACGAGTTCCTGGCAAAAATCTCTGAATTATTACTTAAAATTAAAGAACCCGACCGGCTTCTTCTTGAATATTCTAAGACTCGTCTCTCCTATTTCCGCACTTTACTTAATCTGAGCAGAATCAGGATGGAAGCTTTTTCAGGTCTTAAACCGGTATTCAGAGAATCGATCGGAGCTTTTAAGGAAAAGGAGAAGGAAATTGTAAAAGAGATTTTGGTAAAAGGAGAAAAAACCAGGATTTTTGCTTCGATGAATACTGATAAAATGGCATCCCTTTATCTTGACCTCCTGAGAGGTTTGAGAATATCGGTGGTTAATGAGAAGAAGACCATGTTTATTGAACAGGACGAATATGACCGTTTATTTGATGTCACCGTTACTTTTACAGAAATATTTATTAAAGGACTGAGTATTAAGTAATCTCGACAATAAGGTATAATCAAAAAATAATTATCAATATGTTTAATTTCAGAATAAATTTATGAAAGAGGAACCAAAGAAAATCAAGCTTAAAGTATACATTCCACTGGTTATTGTAATACTGGCTGTACTAACAGGTGCATGGTACTGGTACAAAGATTATTCAATGTATATTACTTCCGATGATGCTCATGTGGATGCAGATAATGTTAGTGTGGGTTCAAAAATTATGGGTAGAATATCGGCTATATATGCTAAGGAAGGCGATGCGGTAAAACAGGGCACTTTACTGGCCGTTATTGATAGCTCTGATCTGGTTTCGCAGCGAAACCAGTCGGTATCAATAAGGTCTCAGGCTCTCGCCAACCTAAATCAAACCGAAGTCAAATATAGCTCCGATCAGAAGAGCATAAAAGTCCTGGAGATAAACCTTGAAAGGGCTAACGAAGATTTAGCCAGGGCGAAAAATCAATCTGAAGGAGGGGTGATGACTGCAGAACAGTTCGACCATATTAAGAAAGCGGGCGAAACTGCGCAGGCACAACTCGAAGCAGCAAAAGCTCAGTTATTGGTTTCAAAATCTATGATATCAACCGCATTGGCTTCTGTTGAAACAGCTAATGCACAGATTAATGTTCTCAACACGCAATTAAATAATACGAAACTTTTTGCTCCTGCTGATGGAATTATTGCGAAAAAATGGTTGCTCCCAGGTGATGTAGTTCAACCAAGCCAATCGATATTTACATTAACTATAAATAAGAATTTATGGGTTGCTGCATATCTTGAAGAGACAAAGATTGCTGAGGTTCATACTGGTCAGAATGTAAGAATATCAATAGATGCATTTCCTGATGTCACTTTTTCAGGAAAGGTTTTTCTGATTGAACCAAGTACCGCGTCTGTATTTTCCCTTATCCCGGCGAATAATGCTGCCGGTAACTTTACAAAGGTTACACAACGAATTCCCATAAGAATTTCTATCGACAGCGCAGATAATGGCAAGGAGGTTTCGTCCTTCAATATTTTATCGGGAATGTCGGTTGTTATCAAGATTGTTAAAAAATAGGAATGGACAAGAGAAGAACACCATCTCACCGCATCCGGGTGTTGGTAAGAAACAGAGACTCTGCCTTTCACCCCCAACATGATTCCTACAAGTGGTTCCTGCTTGCAAATATCATGCTTGGTACCTTCATGGCTGTTCTTGATGCGACAATAGTTAATGTTGGCCTTCCAAAAATCATGGCTTCTTTTGGGGTTGGCCTTGATAAGATTCAATGGGTAAGCACTGCGTATATGCTTGCTATGGCTGTAGCTTTACCAACATCCGGCTGGCTGGCTGATAAATTTGGTTATAAGCGTTTGTATTTCCTTGGATTGCTGTTTTTTACATTGGGGTCAGCATTATGCGGGAGAGCTTCAGATGAAAACATGCTCATATTATCAAGGGTAATTCAGGGATTTGGCGCCGGAACAATACAACCATTGGGAATGGCTATTATTACCAGGGAATTTCCTCCACAGCAACGTGGAATAGCTCTTGGCTTCTGGGGAATATCGGCTGCCGCATCGGTTTCTTTTGGGCCTCTTATCGGAGGATTTCTTATCGACAGGTTCAGCTGGCCGTTAATTTTCGATGTAAATATTCCGTTCGGCATTATAGCAATGCTTTTCACAATTGTTATTCAGCAGGAGTATATAAACAAAATGGTAAGAAAATTTGATATGGTAGGTTTTATTTCCGTAACAATATTCCTGCCACTCACTTTATACACACTCTCACAGGGGAACGCAGCGACCAACTCCGAAGGATGGCATGCCACATTTATCCTGGTGAACGGGGCTATAGCTTTAATTGCCCTTGCGGTTTTTATAACCGCTGAACTAACTGTAAAGGAGCCGCTACTCGATTTAAGACTCCTACTTAATCACAATTTTGGTATAGCCAATATTATTCTGGTATTATTTAGCCTGGGTATGTTCGGCAGTACATTCCTTCTGCCCATCTATCTCCAGAATTCGCTGGGTTATACAGCGCTCCAGGCAGGATCAGTGTTTCTTCCGGTTGGTATTATACAGGGAATAACAGCGCCAATCTCCGGAAAGATCTCAGATAAGATTAGTCCCAAACTACCTCTTATAGTCGGTGTATTGCTGTTTTCTTTCAGTTTTTACCTTAACTCTAATCTTTCGTGGCTTACTGAATTGAAATATATTATGTTGTCCTTATATATCCGGGGATTCGCTATGGGGTTGATGTTTACAGCGCTTTCAACTATTTCATTGAGTGAGATACCACGCGAAAAGATGGCCCAGGCCTCCGCGATAACTAATTCAATCCGACAGCTTGGAGGTAGCCTGGGGGTTGCCCTGCTTGCCACCCTGCTCACTGCCAGGGTAAATTTTCATGTACAGAATTATGGAGGGGCTGTAAAGCAGAATTCAGAGGTTTTTCAAACGACGGTAAATAAAATTAAATATCATGTGCAACATGATGCGGGAAGTTCGCCATCCGGCTCAACGAGACAAAGTCAGGCAATGATTCTTTCAAATCTGAATAAACAGGCTTATATTCAGGGCATTAACGATGATTTTCTGATTGCTGGTATTTTAACTCTAATTGGAGGAATACCAATATTTTTTCTACATACAAAAAAATCTATAATTCAAAATCTTCCATCAAATGAATAAAAGAATTACAGGAATATTATTTCTGCTGCCATTGGGGTTGTCTTTCTTAATTAATACTGTCATTAACGGACAGGCAATTGATATGGTGAAACAAAAATCTTCCACTGATTCACTGCAGTTAAAAAATATTATTGAAACAGTCATAAAAAGTTACCCAACTGTTAAAGCTGCTCAGGAAGCTATAAGTAATGCAGATGCTAAGATCAGTCTCGCAAGAACCGGATATTATCCTGAAGCAGATGTTACGGCAAATTATTCAAATATTGGTCCTGTTACAAAGCTAACAATCCCATCATTGGGGACATTCCAGCTCTACCCCGATAATAATTATTCAGCTGCAATAAATTACAGGCAGGTTTTATATGATTTTGGAAGGACCAGGGAAAATATTGAACTTGAGAAAGAAAACAAGGCAATTGGTGAACAGACTCTTGAACAGGTAAAACAAAGGTTATCACTTTTTGCAGTGAACAACTTCTACACGCTGGTCTTCTTGCAGGCTGCAATAACAATTAAAGAACAACAGATTGAAGCGTTAAATGAACACCTAAAGTTCGTCGAAAAAATGATGGCAACAGGTTCTGCAACTGAATACCAAATACTTACAACTAAGGTAAGCATTTCGACTGTAGAAAGTCAGAAAGTTGATCTGATCGCAGCTCTTGCTTCCCAACAGTCTTCTCTTAATTCATTATTAGGAGATAATTATCAGACTAATCCAGTGGTAAAGAACGACCTAACTGTGGATGTTCCTGTAATTCCTTCAGATTCAGCAATTTCTTTTGCTTTTCGCAACCGTGATGAGGTTCTTATAAATGAGAAAAGGACAACACTTGCTGAACTTCGTTATGATATGACAAAGTTACAGAATAAGCCTGTATTGAATTTTATGGCTTCCGCTGGTGGCAAGAATGGATATATTCCGGATATGGGTAACGTGGTTGCCAATTATGTCGTAGGAATAGGAATCAAGGTACCATTATATGATGCCTCAAGAAATAAATACAATCTTTTACAGGCTCAATCAGCAATAACCTCGCTTTCTTATGAATCGGAGTCGGCTAAACGGACAATATCTAATGAAGTTAATGAAGCCCAGGCATATATGCTCGCGGCCGGCAAAAAGATAGCACAATTTGAGCTTCAGCTCCAAACAGCCTTAAAAGCCTACTCTCTTGCTGAGACAAGTTTTAAATCGGGAACTATTACAAACCTCGACCTTCTCTATGCCAATACTTCGGTTTCAGAAAGCAGATTAATGCTTCTTAAAGCCAGAATCGATTACGTGGCAAGCGTTTATAAGCTAAAAGTTGCACTTGGGGAAAGGATCTATTAACTCACAGGAAGAAAGACACACGGCACACAACCTACGACTCAAGGAAGAACAGAAGGTTTTTTGTTCCGTAAGCCGTGCGTCGTGAGTCATTCGTTATGAGTCTTTTGCTTTGGCATTAGAGAATAAGAGGAAATTAATATTACTTTTGCTGCCTTAAAATTATAATTCGGTATTTATATACTGATCATATCAAACTTTTATTGATTATGAACTTCTTTAACAGCCACCTTGGTGAGTTTGCTGCACTGCTAACGGCATTGTTCTGGACAGTAACTTCACTATCGTTCGAGGCAGCAGGTCATAGAATTGGCTCTGTTGCAGTAAATATTCTAAGGTTGCTGATCGGATTTGTTTTCCTCAGTGTATTTAACCTAATTCACCGTGGTTTTATTCTGCCTGTAGATGCAAGTTGGCAAAACTGGATTTGGTTGTCATTATCAGGTTTTGTAGGGTTTGTTTTTGGCGATCTTTTTCTATTCAAATCATACACTATTATCGGATCGAGATTCTCAATGTTAATTATGACTCTGGTCCCTCCGATTACTGCCTTTTTCAGCTTTATAATTCTGGGAGAGCGACTCACTTTGTTCCATTATCTCGGTATGACTCTGACATTTACAGGAATAGCCATGGCAATTTTCAGCCGGGGCGCTAAAGGTGAGAAATTGTCATTAAAACTTGCTCCCAGAGGAATACTTTATGCATTTGGAGGAGCTGTAGGTCAGGCTCTTGGCCTGGTGCTAAGTAAATTCGGTATGAAAGATTATGATCCTTTCGCCGCCACCCAGATAAGGATTATTGCCGGAATTATAGGATATACCATTCTCGTGTCGGTACTGATGAGATGGAGCAGCGTAATTAAGGCTACGCGAAATAAGGAGGGGATGTTGCTAACAAGTCTCGGAGCATTTTTTGGTCCTTTTCTTGGTGTCTCATTTTCCCTTATCGCAGTAAAATACACCGAAGCAGGTATTGCATCAACAATTATGGCCCTGGTACCGGTATTTATAATTATTCCTGCAGTATTTTTGTTTAAAGAGAAAGTTACTCTTCCTGAGATGCTGGGTGCAATAGTCAGTGTTGCCGGAGTAGCTCTCTTCTTTGTATAAAAACTGAAGAAGGTTATGAGTCCTGATGAGTTAAAACAGCGAAACTTTGAAAGTGAGTTCATTTTCGCGACTTCCCGGAGCGGTGGTCCGGGTGGTCAGAATGTAAATAAAGTGAATACCAAGGTTGAGCTTAGATTCAATGTTTTTACTACTCAGCTTCTTACTGATTCGGAAAAAGAGCTGATATTCATAAAGCTTAAGAACAGAATTAATAATGAGAATGAATTGATCCTGGTTTCACAGACTGAAAGAAACCAGCTGATGAATAAAAATGTAGTTAATGAGAAGTTCTATATACTTATGTCAAAGGCTCTTACAGTTGCTGCAAAGAGAAGGGCTACCAGACCAACTCTTTTATCAAAATTCAAACGCCTGAATGAAAAAAAGAATAGAGGTGAAGTAAAGAGACTTCGAAAAGATACAGGCCTTTCAGATTAAACCGCGGTTCCCCTTTGCGCCGTTGCGCCATTGTGCCGTTGCGCCGTTAATTATACCTCCTTTAGCTTCCACTTTCCTCTTCTGAAGACCAGCCATGCTATAAAGGTCATCAAAGATTCTGCAACGACTATTGCTATAAAGACTCCTTCTTCCCTGAATCCCAGTTTAATAGCAAGAAACCAGGCTAGAGGTATTTCGACCATCCAGAAGGCAAAAATGTTTATTTTGAGTGGTGTAGAGGTATCTCCTGCCCCATTAAATGAATTAACAAGTACCATACCAAGACCATAAGATATAAATCCAATGCTTATAATTCTGAGTCCCAATATACCCGATTTGACAACATTCTCATTATCAATAAACAACCTGATAAATGGTTCAGGAAACAAGACCAGGATAAGGCCTATTAAACCAAGAAATATCATATTAACCACACCTGTCACCCACACTGATCTTTCAGCTCTTTCCGGTTTTTTTGCACCAAGATTTTGCCCTACAAGAGTTGATGTGGCATTGCTGACTCCCCAGGATGGCAATATGGTAAAACCGATTATCCTTATTGCAATAGTATAACCTGCAACAACTTCACTTCCAAAGATTGAAATAATTCTTACGAGGGCTATCCAGCTTGAAGTGCTGATAATACTTTGTCCGATACTGCCAATTGAAAGCTCTAATATCTTGATCATTATGCGAAAATCGATCACAAGGTGTTTTAAAGAAAGCTGGATCCGTTTCTTTCCATTGAAAAGAAGATAGAACTGAATCAAAACGGCGGTTCCCCTTCCTATTGTTGTAGCCATGGCAGCTCCGGTCACTCCCATTCTCGGAAACGGGCCCAGACCAAATATGAGACATGGATCCAGAACGATGTTTATTATATTTCCAATCCACAAAACTTTCATGGCTACTGCTGCATCACCTGAGCTTCTGAATATAGCATTAATAATAAAGAGCATCATTATAACAATATTGCCACCCAGCATGATCCTGGTATAACCCGACATTTTGTGTACAATCTGATCTGATGCACCCATTGCTCCAAGCAGGTTGCTGGCAAAAATAACACCAGGAATTGCTATAAGTATTGAAATTGCGAACCCAGTCAGTATAGCCTGAATAGCGGCAACTGAAGCAGCATCAGGATTTTTCTCACCAATCCTTCGTGAGACTATTGAAGTTGTTGCTGTACCCAAACCAATTGCAATAGCATATATTATTGTAATCATCGATTCTGTCAGACCAACAGTAGCCACTGCATCTGCGCCAAGCTTTGAAACGAAGAAAATATCTGCTATAACAAAAACAGATTCCATCACCATCTCGAGTATTGCGGGTATGGATAATAGCAAAATTGCCCTGCTCAGTTTACCTTCAGTAAAATCCTGCTCAGTACCTGAAACAGCTTCTCTAACATCATTAAAAAAGGATTTGAATCTGCTCTTGATTTTTATCTGGAAATTGCCTGAATTCATGCAGATCTTACCTGGTTAGCGTATCGGAAACAGACTTTAGTTCTTTACTTCTGTTCTTCAGAAAGAGTCCTGTTACTGCAAGGACGAATGAAAGCAAAGCAATCAGGTAGAAGACCTGTCTGTATCCTTTCATGACGATATCGTTTGATGCAAGGAGTGTTCCAATGATAGCAGCGCCGGTCATCTGCCCTATGCTTACAAAGATTGTAATTAAGCCTTGTGTCGAAGCTCGTTCTGACACTGATACTTCGTTCAGCATTATGTAACGCAGGGCAGAACCTGATAATATAGAAAAACCAAGTCCAAGAAATATTTCACCCACATAAAACACCATCCGGTCGTTGGATACCCTGCTTAAAAAAATAAAACCAATGGAGGCCAGAATTAGTCCGGCTATAATAAGAATTCTGGAGCCGAATTTATCTATAAGTCGCCCGGAAACCGGTGATCCCAAAGCCGTAGCAATTACAACAGGAAGCAGCATGAAACTGGCGGTTGAAGTTGGCACTCCAAAAGAGGCAATAGCCATAGAGGGAAGGAAGACAAATGAAGCCTGAAAAATACCAGTTCCTATTGCGATTAATCCCGTCAGACTTATTTGCCTGATTAAGAATAACCTGGGATCAACAACAGGTGTGACTTCATTCTTCTCAACAAAGATCAATACAAAGAATGCCAAAAGTGCGAAGAGAAGGAAGGGAAGTACTCTTAAAGATAACAGACTTTCGATGAATGCATTGGCTTTTATCCCGTTTATTCCGAATGCAAAAGTCGAAAGAAGCAAACCTAGAATTGTTATTCCTTTCCAGTCAATTGTTGTCACTTTTGCGACCGGCACATCAGGAAGAAGTTTATTGCTGAAATATATCAAAGCAGCAGCAATTGGCAGGTTTATATAAAACAAGTCGTTCCACACAAAGAATTTTAAAACTAAACCGGCAATTACCGGACCTATAATAAATGCTAATCCAAAAACAGCGCCTATCAAGCCAAGAGCCCTTCCCCTCTTTTCCGGAGGGAAAATATCGCCAACAACTGCAGACGCAACAGGAAATATCCCGGACGCACCAAAACCCTGAACAACACGACCAGCTAACAGGATGTCGTAGTTATGAGACAGAGCAACAATAAGTGATCCAAACCCAAAAATGATCAGTGAAAGAACATAAATTTTTCTTCTTCCGTACAGATCAGAAAGCTTTGCCATCAGAGATATACCAACAAGATTAGCAAGCACATATATTGAAAATATCCACGACATAAGCTGTTCGTCAACGTTAATGGATTTCTCTATTGCCGGAATAGCCGGACCAACTATTGAAATGTCGAGGGCTCCCATCAAAACACCAACAAACAGTACAGCAAGGATGCGATTATTGTTATTATTAGTCATTGTTCAATATTTTATTCTCTCAATAATTTATTTCTTAAAACGTTTCTGCAGGATAACAGATAGCTGAAAATTAATGTCTGTAAAAGTATCGCAATTTTATCAATTTCAGAATACTAGTGATGAGTTTGATTGCAATAACAAATTTTGCCACGAAGTGGCATAATATGAATAACCGTGTGTACAACCAACGGTTGACTCTAAACTGAATTCTACAGCCCGGGTGAGAAAATGATTTAATAAGCCATTAATAACTGCTTCAGAAAATACATTAAAAAAGTACCAATATTAAGAAAAATTAATATTGATCATGATAATATCATATCTCACTATCATACAACCACATAACTAACATCTTAAAGTTATCAAAAACATCGATTGTTAATAAAATACCAAATGTGTTAATATTTCTGATGGTCATATGATACATTGTATTTATAGAATATATAATTTCGTCCTAAATATTTTTAGATAACAGTTATTAATTTAAAACAAACTAAAAAGAAAAGGTGAAAAATTTCATCCTCTGTTATGAACGCTAACAAAAATGAGGCTACGACTTCCAATGGAGAAAGTCGCCTCGTGGGTTGCTCTTCTGATGAAGAGCCTGGCGCGAAGACCACGTTTTTTTCGCAAAACGTAATCCCAATTAAGTTAGTTAGCAATCGAAGTACGGAGTTTATGAGCCGGTACTTCCCCCTAACAACTATCGATTCCTGGAATGATTGGAAATGGCAACTCCGAAATGCCATCACCAGTATCGACGATCTAAAGAAAATCATGAAATTATCTGACAAAGAGGTTCTGGCCATCAACAATCTGAAGGGCCGGCTTCCGCTACGGATTACACCGTACTTTGCCTCACTGATCTACGAGAGCAAATTCTCAGATCCGTTGAGACGTAATGTAATCCCTGTGGTAGAAGAGCTGTTGCAACATACAACCGAACAGTCAGATCCCTTGCACGAGAAGTCATTTTCTCCTGTTAAAGGAATAGTACACAGATATCCCGACAGAGTTCTGTTTACAGTTACTCAAATTTGTTCAAACTATTGCAGATACTGTACACGGTCGCATTCAGTGGGAAAACTTGATAAGCTTGGAAGGCAGGACTATGAAAAGGCATTTAATTATATATCAAGTCATAAAGAGGTACGTGACGTACTTATAAGCGGTGGTGATCCTCTGACTTTGAGCGATGATACGCTTGATTATATTCTTTCTAATATCAGAAGCATTGAGCATGTCGAAATAATCAGAATCGGAACAAGAGTACCCGTTGTACTTCCGCAGAGAATTACTGATGGTTTGATTAACGTCCTTAAGAAATATCATCCTTTATTCATAAGTCTGCACTTCTCTCATCCTGATGAAATAACTGATGAATGTGCGAAAGCCTGCAATAAACTGGCCGATGGAGGCTTCCCGCTGGGAAGTCAGACCGTACTTCTGAAAGGTATAAACGATTCAGTTCCTGTTATGAAGGAACTAATGCATAGGTTGCTGAAAATAAGGGTACGACCATATTACCTTTATCAATGCGATTTAATACCCGGATCAGGACACTTCAGAACAACTGTTAAAAAAGGTCTTGAAATAATTAAAGGTCTTAGAGGTTTTACAAGTGGTTACGCAGTACCAACCTTCGTTATTGACGCTCCCGGTGGAGGGGGAAAAATTCCGCTGCTTCCAAATTATGTTGTAGAACATAATAGTGAGCATATCGTTATGCGTAATTATAAGGGTGTGTTATGCGAATATCCTGAAAAATAAGTCTTATAGATGAAAATTGGATTGACGTTTGATCTCCGGTCATGGTACATTGAGCGTGGTTATTCCATGGACGAAACTGCCGAATTTGATAAGCAGGAAACCGTCGACGCGCTTAGTGATTCCTTGAAACTGATGGGACACGATACTGAACCTATCGGAAATACTTTCCAGCTTATTGAGGCTCTTGCCGCAGGGAAAAGATGGGATCTTGTTTTTAATATAACTGAGGGATTGTACGGCGATGGCAGAGAATCTGTTGTCCCTGCTATCCTGGATCAATACAAAATACCTTACGTTTTCAGTGGTCCCGTGGTTATGGGATTATCTCTGAACAAACACCTTGCAAAGCTTATAGTATCTGCCTCTGGCGTACCGGTTAGTCCGGGCTGTCTTGTCTCAGAACTAAATGAACTGAAAGGACTAAAGCTGGTATATCCGCTTTTTGTCAAACCGGTCTCAGAAGGAACCGGTAAGGGAATTACAGCAAAGAGTCTGGTCAATTCACCGCAGGAACTAAAAGCAATTGTCGATTGGATACTTACCGAATTTCACCAACCTGCTCTTGTGGAGGAATATTTACCGGGACGTGAGTTTACCGTAGGTATAATTGGGTCTGGGGATGAGGCTATTGCAATTGGTGGAATGGAGGTAATCTGCGCTAATAATCTTCCTTATTCTGTTGAAGTTAAGGAGAATTACCTGGAGTACTGTACATATAAACCTCTTGGCGAGGAAATTGTAGATGAATGCAAATCTGTTGCTCTGAAAGCCTGGAAAGCCCTTAATGCTGTTGATGCTGGCAGAGTTGATCTGAAAGCCGACCGTAATGGAAGAATTTGCTTTATTGAAGCTAATCCTTTAGCCGGACTGAACCCGGTTCATTCCGATCTTCCAATCTTATCCAGAATGTATGGCATTGAATATCAGACTCTGATGGAAATGATTATGAAGGCAACGTTGAAGAGGATTAAGGGCTAAAGTTGAGATTGAGAAGAAGTAGAAATGCTCAAAATGTTGAATCTGTGATGCGAGATATAAAAGGGATCGGACTATGAAAAGATGCTGTATTATATATAATGAACCCATGGATGGGGCGCTTGCTGATGAACTTGATGTTCTGGATCAGGTAGGGCATATTGAACAACACCTTAAAGAGCTCGGTATAAGCGTTTGGAGAAAGGGGATCACGAACAGGTTCATGGAAGAAATAGCTGAACTTGCTGCTGAAAAACCTGATTTTGTATACAATCTTGTTGAATCAATAGATAATAAAGGAGAGATCAACTATTTTATTCCTGCATTATTGAATATGCATTCGATTCCCTACTCCGGAAATCCACTAGAAGCAATATTTTTAACTACCAACAAAACTCTTGCAAGTAAGGCAATGCGGGATGCAGGAATTAATAACCCTATTTCCTTCTACCCATCCCAATACAAACAACTTAAACCCGGTAGAAAATATATTGTAAAACCAATATGGGAAGATGGATCATTAGGTATTACCGGGGATTCTGTTTTTGAATGCAAGCCCGGCTATGAGGAAAAACTGAAAGGTCTTGATGATGCACACTGGTTTATTGAAGATTTTATAGATGGCCGGGAGTTCAATATAAGCGTGCTGGCTGGTGCAGATGGTCCGGAAGTTTTGCCTCCGGCAGAAATTGTTTTCACGAATTATGATGATACTAAACCCAGAATTGTTGATTTCAAAGCTAAATGGGAAATGGACAGCTTTGAATATATCAATACTGTTCGCGAATTTCCAAAAGGAAGTATCAGCAAAAAACTGGAGAAAAACTTAAAAGAGACGGCTCTCGCCTGCTGGCATTTGTTTGGATTAAAGGGCTATGCAAGGGTGGATTCAAGAATTGACAGTGATGAAAATGTGTTCATAATTGAAGTTAATGCCAATCCCTGCATCTCTCCGGATGGCGGATTCGTTGCAGCAACAAGAGAAGCCGGGTACCCGTTTAGCGAGGTAATTCAAAGAATAATTAACGATCTAAATATCTGATTAATCCTGATTTATTAGTATTAATTTCCGACCGCAATGAAAGGCCTTAGTACTATATTGCTCCTGGTGATGTCTAATGCATTTATGACTGTCGCATGGTACGGTCACCTTAAACTCAAAACAATGAGCCGTTTTGAAAACATAAGTCTCATTGTAGTTATTTTATTGAGCTGGGGAATTGCTTTTTTTGAATATTTACTTCAGGTACCGGCAAACAGGATTGGTTTCAAAGAAACAGGAGGACCTTTTTCGCTTATAGAATTGAAAGTGATTCAGGAGGTTATATCTATTCTTGTTTTTACCTGCTTTACTCTTCTTGTCTTTAAAAATGAGCAATTCCGGCTAAATCATGTTATTGGTTTTGCCTTTCTCATCCTGGCTGTATATTTTATTTTCAAGAAATAATTTTTACTTAATCAGGTTCGAATTGAAATATCGGGGGTCACCTGTTACCTCCTCTCCCAGCCAGTCAGGCCTCACAAATTCCTCATTCTCAGAGCTAAGCTCAACTTCAGCTATGACCAGTCCTTCATTTTTTTCATGAAAAACATCTACCTCAAAAGTATGATTGCCAGAGGGAACCAGGTATCTAGTTTTTATTATCTTCCCTGGCAAACAAAGAAGCAGTAATTCCATAGCATCTTTTACGGGAATTGAAAATTCCCACTCATTCCTTGAAATTGTCTGCCCTTCAATTCGGCTTTTAATGGTGAGGAAAGCTTCCTGCCCGGTAATTCTTATTCGTATTGTTTTGTTTTTATCTACAGATATATATGCCTGAGTAATTTCTATCTCCTTTACTGACAAATGTCTGAATTCACCTCTAACAAGGAATTTGCGTTCTGTCTCAGTTGCCATTTTTATTTCAAAGATAATTCAAATTAATCATTGGCTACAATTCTATTGGCCCTCAACCCATTTTTAAATAACTCTGTGAGCCTCTTTGCATTCTCTGTGTAACTCTGTGTTAGTTCTTCTTTTAAGTTTCACAGAGGAACCGAGTCCCGATGTTTCGGGACGAGCTCGGCGAAGCCAAATCGGAGTAGACACAGAGAACCACAGAGTTAATTGAACTATTTCTTATCTACCTCTTTTTCACTATTTTTGACGAAACGAGCCATTAAATATTATTCCTCATGGAAGTAAAGATTGAGCCATCCTGGAAGCAAAAACTGAAGGATGAATTTGAAAAAGAATATTTTATTAATCTGTCATCTTTTGTCAGGGATGAATATGCCAAACATTCGATATACCCTCCGGGAAGCCTCATTTTCAACTCGTTCAATCAATGCCCTTTTCCAAATGTGAAGGCCGTTATAATTGGTCAGGATCCCTATCATGGTCCAGGACAGGCTCATGGACTATGTTTTTCTGTAAGAGACGGAGTAGATTTTCCTCCCAGCCTGAAAAATATATTCAAGGAAATTTCACTGGATCTGGGTTTAGCAAGACCAGCTTCCGGAAACCTGGAAAGATGGGCGCAACAAGGTGTATTGCTTCTTAATGCCACTCTCACTGTTCGTGCTCATCAGGCTGGTTCTCATCAAAAAAAGGGCTGGGAACAGTTCACGGATAGTGTAATTAAAGTTCTTAATGATGAAAAGGAGAATATCGTGTTTTTCCTCTGGGGTGCTTATGCCCAGAAAAAGGGTGAAGCTATTGACAGATCAAGGCATCTTGTACTGGAATCCGTACACCCCTCTCCTCTTTCAGCCTCGCGCGGATTTTTCGGCAACAAACATTTCAGCAAATGCAATGACTATCTAAAGCAGCATGGTGTTGAGCCCATAGATTGGCAGTAAAGGCTAGATAATTAGAGGCTGTAGATGCTGTAGAAGCTTTTATGGCCGTTATAGCCTTTATAGCCTTTATAGCCTCTAAAGCATATACGGCCTATAATGCCTATAATGCCTCTAAAGCCTTCCTAATAGTTTCCTGCAATTCAGTATAGTCCTCAAAGCCCACTGATAACCTTATCATTCCGGGTTCAGGATACTTTGTTCCCCAAACAGCTTCCACAGGCATAAGTATTGTATGTGGATCGCCCAGAGTTGGAATAAGCTTTATTTTTTCCGATACCAGTTTTATAAATTTATCCCTGCGACTTCTCTTTTCATTTCCGTCCCTACCGCTAAAATCAAATGTGATCATCGCACCGTAACCTTTACCTCCGAATAGATTTTTAGCAATGTTATGCGTGGGATGTGTTTTTAATCCAGGAAACCAGACTCTTTCTATAACAGATTCATTGTCAAGATAGTCAGCTAGTTTTGAAGCATTATCGCACTGCCGTGAGATCCTCAGCTCAAAAGACTGTATCTGTGTCTGTAATCTGTAGGCATCATCGGGAGATAACATATGACCAACAAATTTCCGATATTCAATAGCCGATTTCATAATGTTTTCATCATTGCCGCAAATTACCCCTGCTGTCAGATTGCCATGACCACTAAAATACTTGGTGGCGCTGTGGATTACAATGTCAACATTATCTTCCAAAGGTTTATACAACCAGGGCGTTCCAAATGTATTGTCCAGAATTATTTTCGACCCATGCTTTTTTGCCAGGAGAGTTATCTCCTTAACATCCGATACAATAAGCATCGGGTTAGAGATCGATTCAATATAAACAAGTTCTGGCTTTAGCTTGAGAAGCACTTTTTCAAATTCGTCAAGATCATAGGTTCCGTTCTCAGCGCTAAAATAGTGAATATCAAGTCCTCTGCGGGTCTTAAGCACAGTTTCAATGAAAGAGATTGTTCCGCCATATATCTCTGTGAAGAATAGCCATGGTCTGGTTTCTTTCCCACGTTGAAATATTGAGAGTGCCGTATCTATTGCAGACATCCCCGATTGAGTAAGCAGAGCCCATTCACTTTTTTCCAGATTCATGATCTCATTTTCTGCCGACTCTACCGTCGGATTGCGGTAACGCGAATAAATATAATTCTCCGGCTCCCTCTGATGCTCTGATTCCTTTTTAAAAGCTGCCGCAGTAGTCTCAGCGTCAAAAAGCTCAAAACCTGCATCCCTGTATACAGGCATACGGGAACTATTAACCTCTTTCCTTTTCATACTTATCCTTACTAAATTTTCTGTTTATTAATTTATTGATATTAAGCGGGTTAAAGTTGGAATAAAATATTAACCTGTCAAGAAATTCTCCTGTTAAAAATAATAAAATTATTACGCCATCTGAGAATGAAGAAGCAGTAATGAGTCTCGCGCTCACCACCAGAAGTAAGGCTATTCTTATATACCTTATAATATAATCGTTTCCTGATCTGTTGATTACAAGAGAATAAACCGACCTTGCCAGCTTCAGCGAAGCTATAAACAGAAACGGCAAGAGAGCGCCTGCAAGCATAGATATGATAAACAACCCGCTCAAAAATGTTTGTCCGCTGTGAAAAAACAATGATGATCTTTTATCTGCAAAGATATATACACTGTCAATCGCGATTAACAGTATAAGGCCGGATATACAAGATGCAACTAACAAGCCCGGAGATATTGAATATAAGGCAATTACCGAAAATACTGAATAAAGAATGAATAATACAATCTCCCGGCTCAGTGGTGATCTTTTCCAATTCACAACTGCTCTCCAGGCTCTGTTCTTCTTTCCCAGATGAAACAGAGATACTATTCCGGAGACCAAAATCATTGAAAGAAAAAGCAATCTGTTCGGTATTGTTCCCCTGATGAATGATGAAATAAAAATGGCAACAGATAAGGTAGTTATAAAACTGAATAGTAACAGGCTCCATTCTGTCCTGCTTCCATTCTGCTTTTCAATTCCGTCCCGGGGAGCACTATTCACATTTAACTTCTCAGGAATTATTCTTAAAGAAAGGTTATCGTTTGTTCCCGTAAAATTAATTGCCGGATTAAGTTTTTTATCAGGAAACCAGGAGTATGCTTTTCCTGTTTCCGCCTCCGTAATCTCGCCAAAAGAGAGTGCACCTGTCGGACACGCAGTGGAACATGAGGGTAAATGCCCATCTTTCAATCTGTTATTACAAAGGTTGCACTTACCAATTATTCTTTTTCCTGTATCAAATTTCGGTGCATCGTATGGGCAATTCCATTGGCAATATTTACATCCGATACATTTAAAATCATCAACAAGAATGGCTCCGGTAACAGCGTCCGCTGAGTAGGTTGATGACGGGCATCCTTCCAGGCAAACAGGTGATTCACAATGATTACATGAGAGCGACAGGTCGATTACCGGGAGTCCGGGATATACCTCCTTATTATAAGTAAGTATTTCTCTGGCATGGAAGGTCCAGCCATTCTCAAGAATACAAGCAGCACTGCAGGTATTGCATGCCACGCATCGGTTGTGATTAAATATGAAACCCTTACTCATGGCTAATCAACCCTCTCTACTTCAACCATGTTATCATGAAACGCTGCACCAAAACCCATATCGGTTTCTCTGCTGTCAATCAGATGATTGCCTCCTCCACCCTCTTTATACCAGATCCCATTGGGAAGCACTACCGTGCCATCCAGAACCCTGTTTGAGACTTTTGCAGTACTGATTATCTCACCTATTGTATTATAAACTCTGATTCTACTACCTGAAGAAATATTTCTTTTTCCGGCATCCAAAGGTGAAATTCCGACTGATGGTGGTTCTGACATTTCTTTAATAATGTTCAGATTCCCGAATTGTGAATGTATTCTGCTCCCCGTATTGGGAGTAAGGAACCTAAGAGGAAAATTAATATCAGACCTCGCTGATGAACATGATGTATAATCCGGCAAGGGAGATACTCCCCATCGTGACTGAGCTTCTGATGAGTATAATTCAATTTTTCCTGATGGTGTTTCAAAACGCATATCCTCGTAGGCAATTTTTTGTAATCCAGGTGCAAGAACTGGTCCGTTTTTCAGATCGTCGAGACTTAATTCCGAATAACCTGCAATTCTCTTTTCCAGCCAGCCTTCAATGTTTTCATTACCAGGTTCCGGGACCAATTCAGAACTTAACTCAAGGTTTAGTTTTTGAGCCAGATGATAATAGATCTCTGTTTCAGGCATCACTTCACCGGGACAATCTATTACTTTTGGTTTGAACTGAACATAGGGTGACCAGTAAGAACCGATGATATCCGACTGTTCAAACATATCTTTTGCAGGAAGAATAATATCAGCCTGTAATGCTGTATCAGTCATAAATTGTTCAACAACCACGTTAAACTCTAATCCGGAAAATGCTCTCTGTACACTATTGGTATCAGGTGATTGTAACAGAGGATTTCCTCTTTCGATCCATAATGCCCTTATCTCAGGATTTTTGGTATTGAGCATATCTGTCCCAAGCTTTGCCATTGAAATAGTTCTCCTGAATGGCTGGTCAGACTCAGGGTCAGGATAATACGACAATGGTTCCTTCTGATTATCAAACACATAGCTCTGAAGATTTGCATAATTAAAACCGGCTCCGGGCTTACCGATATTTCCGGTTATAACTGCAAGTGAAAGGATTGCTCTTATAGTCTGACCACCATTTGTGTGCCTCTGCAACCCATAGCCGGGCAGAAAAGTTATGGGTCCGCCTTCGCCAATAATATTAGCAAGTTCTGTTATATTTTCGATTGGAATGCCTGTTATCTTTTCTGTTTCTGCAAGAGAAAAGGATAATGATTCCCTGAATTCTTCATATCCTTTAACATACTTTTTTATAAAGTTGGTGTCAATGAGATTGTTGGAAATCAGTATCTGTCCAATAGCTAGTGCAAGCGCAGCATCGGTACCCGGTTTCGGACAATATAATATATCAGCTTTGTCTGCAGTGAGCGTTCTAGAAGGATCAATTACAATTACTTTACTCCCTTTCTCTTTTGCACGGGCTATAAATGCAATCTCCTGAATATTTGTTTCTGCAGGATTCTTGCCCCATATGATTAAAGTTTTTGCATTTTCCAGATCCCATGGAACATTATGTTTTACCTCACCCATAGCAAGCCTTACAGCCTCAAGACCTGCAGGCCAGCAAAGATTACCGTATGTGGTTGTAACACCACCAAATGCCTTCCAGAATGAGGCTCCGATGTCATTTGTTAGTCCCGACATTCCACTCCCTCTATACCAGAGTATACTCTGTGAGCCATATTTTCGTTTAACAGAACTAAGTTTATCACGGATAAAATCTAACGCTTCGGAAGAAGTTATCTGCCTGAATGTCCCGTCCGGGGATTTAAGCAAAGGGTGAGTAATTCTTTGCGGTGAATAGGTGCGCTCGAGATATGACAATCCTTTTATACAAGGTCCTTCCGGAGTTGCCAGATTTTCCGGGAAAGGTAATATTCGTCTTATTTTATTGTTCTCAACCTGAACTATAAAGGAACAGGTACTGTAACAGTTCCTGGGACAGGCTGTTATAAATTCTTTCATTTATTTCAGGGAAGCATCATATGGATAAACAACCGACATCCCCAGTTTCTTGTTTTGTAAGTCTAAAATATTTACGTCATACGTGATTTTGACCTGACCGAGATAGGTTTTTCCTGTATAATCAGGTACTGCTGTGGAGAATAACTGTCCTGACACCTTGGTAGTTATCAAAGCAACAACGTATGCTTTTGGAAACCTGATGTAAGCAGAAGATTCTCCAGCAGGGATGTCTCCCAAAACCCTGATAGTGTCAGATATATTAACCCTGACATCAATAAAGGCAACGTTGGAGGAGTTCTTGATTCTTATATCAGTTGGTCCTTCCGGTTCATATTTTGTTTTTTTACATGCAAGAACAGACAGGAGAATAATTGAAATAAAGAGGATTTTTTTCATACAAGCCAGGATTAGGTGCTTCTGTTAATTATGACCTGAAATATAGGAAATAAGTTGCAAACCAGCTATATTATGTTGAGACTATTTAGCGGTACCCAGCCAATATTCCCATCAGTAAGTCTGATTTCAAACCAACCTCCTACTTCATCTTCAATAGATACTTTTGTGCCTTCATGGAGAACGAACAGGTCTGTTCCACTATTATCCGGAGAACTTTTTCCATTGACCTGCGGACTGGATATAATTGCTTTATGGCTATCGTATACAAGCATCTTGTTCCTGGAACTCAAGGCATAAGATGAAAGTGACAGAACCACCAAAGAAAAGGCGAGCCAGAATCCCAATACCTTATAACGATAATTTGACGAGTATATATAAAGTGACAATGCCAGGAGACAAATGATAAAAGATATCAGGCTGATTCTGGCCCAGGTGTTGGTTGATAATATTAGCGAAACGAAATTATACCATTTGATGAAGAAGAGTTCGGGTATTTCCTGAAAACGATCGACTATAAGTGTCCTGGCTATCTGAAGGTTATAATTAATGTCTTCATCAGCAGGATTAAGCAGGTATGCTCGTTCGTAGAAAAGAATGGCTTCTGGTATATTATTAAGCTTAAAGTTTGCATTCCCAATGTTAAAAGCAAGGTTGGATGAGCGGTAACCAGTATTGTATACCTCGGTCCAAACCTGCAAAGCCTCTTTATAATTACCTGAGGAAAAGAAAATTACCCCTTTATTGAATTTATCAGTAGTTGATTCAGACGATCCGGCTCCGATTAGTACCCCCTTTTGCTGGTTAATAGTTTGTGGCAGCTCTGAAACCGATGCCTGTGAAAAAACCTGATTTGCAGAACAACAGATCAGAAGCAGTGATAATATATATCTTGTTACTGAGTTCATAATTTAACCTATTGAGTTTTCTACAGACCGTATGAATTGTGAAGCACCTTCGTAAATAGTGGCAGCCTCAGTCCCTGATTTTGAAGGTGAATATCTTGCAAATTCGCAGGTATCCAGAATTTCATTCAGACTTTTAATTTTTTCCTCGGATATTCCTCTTTCTGTCAGAGCAGATATTGCATTTGTTCTGGTAAGGTCAGAAACCGGAATATTCAGTTTATCACTGATATACCCCCATAAAGCATTAAGTATTTCCTCGTAAAACTTATCAATATCCTCCATTTTCAGACACTCAGCAGCCAGACGCAATCTCTTTCCTGCAACTTTTCCGGCTTTCCGGTTTCTCACCAGGGACAGATCTGAGTTACGCCTGATGTGCTCTCTTCTTAAGAACAATATTATAAAGAATACAAACAAAGCAAAAGCGTATAGACTTAAAAATGAGTGCTTTATAATAATGATGTTTCCTGTTTTGAATATCCTGCCCGGCACCGATTTAATAAACCTGATATCTTTCCCGACATATTTTACATCTTCTTTTGATACTCCACCGTATACAGTAATTCCGGAATTCTGTTCAACACCCTTATTAGCATGAATGTGAAATTCCGGGGTTGAAAGTTTTTCATATTTACCTGTTGTTGTATTAAAATATGAATACGGTAAAGGAGGTATAGTGAAATCACCATAATGTCTGGGAATGAGAATATAATCAAAGCTTTTTTGTCCTGAAGTACCATTAAGACCGTTCTTTATATCGTCAGTAATTTTGGGATCATAAACTTCAATATCAGGCGGTAGCTTAAGAACCGGCGCTGCTGCAATTTTAAGATTACCGTTGCCAGATATTATAATTTTAAAGTTAACTGCATCATTTACATTTACAGAATCTTTGCTAAGTGTGGCTTTCAGGTCAAGTTTTCCCACTATCCCTGAAAAGTTCTCAGGCTGCACTCCTGGCAGAGGTTTTACTTTGATCTTCATTTCCTGACTTGCAATAGCTTTAGGAACATTCTGATATTGAGTAAAAAAATCGCCAAAGAACGGATCGGACTGACCTGATTTTTGTTGAATAAGAACTGTAATCTGCACAGGGTCGATAGTTACTTCACCGGTAACCTGAGGGAACAAAAGAAATTGCTGAATTACACCTGTCCCGTAAACTGTACCATTAACGTTTTCCTGCTGTAATGAGGTCAGAGGCGGTGTAACTAGGTCCGATTTCATGAAACCGTTGAAGGGAGGAAATTTAACCTCATTTATTCCGGAGATGTTTACTTTTGTGTAAATTTTTACGGTTGCAACAATATATTCTCCAAGGAAAACCTCTTTACGATTAAGGGAGAGAGTTACGAAAATATCTTCCCGGGATGAGTTTACTCCTGACTCTGTTGCCTTGGAAGTTCCTGATGATGAAGCATTTTGACCTGTAGAACCATTTCCCACAACCTCAATATGAAGAGAGTCTGAAGTAAAGGTTTTGCCTTTAATTTTAAAGATTGCAGGTCCAAGTGAATACTTGCCTTCCTTTAGAGCCTGAAGAAAATATACGTATGAATAGGAAGTCTCCTGCGACATCTTCCCATTGATAATCTGTGTACTTGAACTGTAAGATGTTTGTGGTCCCATTAATTTGTAAAACCCGGTAAATAATGGCGCAGAAAACTCTCCTCCACCTGAATTTACTGTAAATGTTATATTAAATTGCTGACCTGCAGTAACTACCGAAGGATAATCAGCATTCAATACTACATCCTGACCCGAGACTGTAAGGGATAGAATAATTAAAAACTGATATAAAATTGCCTTCTTCATTTTATCTTAATTCAGATTACCAGTTTTTTGCAGTTCTGACTTTTTCTTTGGAAGCTTTTGCAAGTTTAACTTTTTCCTGCACATTTTTTTCATCATTTGCCAGGGCATTCAGTAATCGTTCAGCATCTTCCTTTGAAATTCCCTGTTGCTGTTCCTGTTTTTGCTGTTGTTGTTTTTGGTCCTGACTATTATTCTGATCTTTTTGCTGATCCTTTTGCTGGTTTTTATCTTTTTGGTCTTTCTGATCCTTTTGATCTTTCTTGTCGTCCTTTTTCTGATCCTTATTTTGATTTTGCTGCTGTTTTTGCTGTTCCTGCTGTTTTATGAGCAGATCCTGGGCATAGGCGAGATTATATTTTGCCTCTTTATTGTCGGGTCGCAACTTCAATGATTCCTTATATGCATCGATACTTTCCGGGAGTTTATTAGCTTTCAGAAGTGAATTTCCCAGATTATATAAGCCGTCGGACTTTTTAATTCTGTCTTCATTCATGTTTACGTTTTCCGTAAATTGCTTGCCCGCATCTTCAAACTTGTTTTGCTTATAAAGTGCATCACCTGTGTTAAAAACAGCGTCGGGTGACTTTGCATTTTGACCTATTGCTTTGCGGTATAAAACTTCCGATTGAGGATAATTGTTTTTATCAAATTCTTTATTCCCCTGCCTGATATACTTTTTGTCGTCCTGTGCATTTAAAGTACAGGTAGAAAATAATAATGCACATATTATCAGAATGTTGAATAATGAATTTCCTTTAATATCCATATTTCTTACCAGCAATTTATTACACATTGAATTTCAAATTTTAAATTTAAATATCCTGATGTGAGCCAGCTTCCTGTTTTTTCTTTCCATAACAAGAAAATCGACCAGCAACAAAAATATAGCAATTATTGCAAAAATCTGGAACTGATCGTTATATTCTGTATAAACTGAACTTTCCAGCTCCTGCTTTTTCATTCTTTTTATCTCACTGTAAATCTCATCGAGTCCTATGTTAGAGTTACTTGCTCTGACATAATTTCCATTAGCGCTTATTGCAATTTTTTTCAGGATATCTTCATCCAGTTTTGTAATAACAGTATTACCGTTTGCATCTTTCAGATAATCCCTTCTTCCGTTATTCATTACCGGGATAGGCACCCCTTCAGTGGAACCTATTCCTATTGTATGAATAACGATTCCTGCCTTCGAAGCTTCTTCAGCTGCGGCTACAGGATCATCCTCATGATTTTCACCATCGGTAATGATAACCATCGCCTTACTTTTTCCTTCACCGGGACTGAATGAGCGAACTCCAAGATCTATTGCTGCACCTATCGCGGTACCTTGTTTTGGCACCATATCAGGACTAATTGTCGACAGAAACATTTTTGCAGAAACATAATCGGTGGTTATAGGGATCTGTGTGTAAGCATCACCGGCAAAAACAATTAATCCGATTTTATCGTTATCAAGATCATCAACCAATCTCGATATTGCCTGCTTTGCCCTTGTCAGTCTGTTAGGTTGAATGTCTTCTGCAAGCATTGAGTTACTTACATCGAGAGCTATAATAACCTCAACTCCCTGCTTTTTCACATCTTCGATTTTTGAACCGAATTGTGGCCGTGCGAGCATTATGATAGCTGCAGATAAAACAACCAGCTGAAGAACAAACTTAATAAGAATTCTTATCTGCGATAGTTCCGGAACAAGCCGTCCCACAAGGTTTTTATCTCCAAGTCTCTGCAACGCTCTCCTTTTTCTTATCCTATCGATGATATATAAAAGGATAACAACCGGAAGCAGAAGCAACAGGTATAAAAAATTTGGATTCGCAAATCTGAACAGTTGCATTTTTTCTTCAGAGTTTATGTTAAATTCCTGAATATCGTGTTTCTGGCCAAAACCTCAAGAACAAGAAGGCAAAAAGCAATTAAAGCCGGGATTATGTATTTTTCATCCTTACGGCTAAATTGTTTTACATCAATTTTGGACTTCTCAAGTTTATCAATTTCATTATAAACCTGAGCGAGTTTATCATTGTCTGTTGCACGGAAATATTTTCCTCCGGTTGTCTGAGCAATTTCCTGCAATATGCCTTCATCTATCTCAACCTGCATATCCTGATATTGAGTTCCATAAGGCGTTTGAACCGGATAAGGCGCTACTCCCTGGGTACCAACTCCAATTGTGTATACCCTGATTCCAAATGTTTTGGCAATTCCTGCAGCAGTTAATGGTGCAATGGCTCCTCTGTTGTTAACTCCATCTGTAAGAAGGATTATAACTTTGCTTTTAGCCTGAGAATCTTTTATTCTGTTAACTGCAGTGGCTAAACCATCGCCTATTGCCGTTCCATCCTCGATCATACCGCTTTTAATTTCGCGAAGAAGATTAATAAGAACCGCATGGTCTGTTGTAAGCGGGCATTGAGTGAAACTTTCCCCACTGAATACCACGAGACCAATCCGATCGTATGGTCTTCCGGATATAAATTCAGTAGCGACATTTTTTGCTGCTTCAATTCTGTTAGGTTTGAAATCCTGTGCAAGCATACTTCCAGAGATATCAACTGTAAGCACTATATCAATACCTTCAGTAGACATATCCTGAAATTTATCTGTTTTCTGGGGACGTGCGAGCACGATAATAAGAAGTGCAACTGCAATAGTACGCAAACCAAATAAGATGTGCCGCAGATAATGTCTGAATGTTTTGCCTGTTTTGGCGAAGGGTTGTAAACCCGGCATTCTAAGCGATGCGGTTGCCTTCTGCTGTTTTAGTACATAAAAGGCAATCATTGCTGGTATCAGCACAAGCAGATACAGAAAGAGAGGATCAGCAAATTTTACCCCGTTCATATTACTTCCTCCACTGCTTTTGGTTTTTCATCCAAACTGCCTGATGAGGCTTCCGTTTCTTTTGTAGCAAGAACAAAATCCCAGGAATTCTGAAAATGAGATTCATTCTCAGTGGGTTCCGGTTTATATTTTGCAAATTTTACCAGATCTGCTCCTGTAAGAACAGTCTTAAGCTGAGTATAGGAAGCATCCTTTTTGAATCCTGTCTTTACCAGAGCCTCTAAAGTTTCAGACGTTGTTAATTCCAATGAGAAAACACGGAAACGGTTCTCAAGGTATTGTCTTAATATCTCGGTAAGCCTTGTATAATAAAGCTTAATTTCGCCATTCTGCCACAGTTTTTCATCTCTAAGTTTCTCAAGCTCCCGAAAAGCAATAATGTGTGCCGGATCGGGGTTGATAACGACCTCGATCCCTTTTTCAGTTTTTTTACGATTCCGTATATACCTTATAATAGCCCATATCAGAACTCCAACCACTGCAACCAACAGAAGCCATGGAAGGATTTCGCCCAGTGTAACAGGCGCTCTGTAGGGTTTAATAATATCAAATATTTTTGCAGTAGTATCAGCAGGGGCAATTTTGACTCTCATCACCTCAAGCGGAGAATAATCTGAGAAAAAGCGTTTTATTCCACTTTCACTTTTTAACTCGGCGATAACTGGAGGAACCTGGTAAAAACCTGAATCAAAAGATGATACCAGATATTTTTGAACGATCTTAATCCTTCCTTCCTTATTTATTGAACTATCCACAACCGGGCCCGAAAGAATTTCTATCTTTTTAAAAAGGGTGTCTTTAAAAAACGGGATTGTAAGATTGAGGCCTCCCGGCTGATCAACAGTAATTGAAAAATGTGTTTGATCACCTATATAGATTCGTGTGGTATCGAATGCTGCGGTTACCTTTACATCCTGACAATATGAGGAAGCAATAAAAGAAATAATTAGAAATATTGAAAAGAATAATCGCCTCATAAGTATTATCTGTTTTCAAATAATTTTTTAAGCGGTTTAACATAATCAAGGTTTGTGCTTAATTCTGCTGAATCGACGCCACATCTCCTGAATATAGTTTTTATATGATCAATATGTTCGATCCACCACTTTTCATAAGCGTCCCTGGTTGATTTGGATGAGGTATCAATCCATTTCTCAGCTCCGGTTTCCGAGTCGGTGACTTTTACCAGACCTATATTTGGAATTGCTTTTTCAACTGGATCAAAAACGTTCAAAGCTACAATATCATGTTTATTTGAAGCGATTCTAAGCGCTTCTTCAAAATCAGGAACTAGAAAATCAGATATTATAAATGTAGTACATCTTTTCTTAATCGCATTTGTAAGGAAGCGTAAGGGCTCATCCAGATTTGTCTTTGTGCTTTTTGATTTAAAATCAAGCAGTTCCCGTATGATCCTCAGAATATGCGTCCTACCTTTTTGAGGTGGAATGAATTTTTCAACTTTATCGGAGAAAAATATCACGCCAATTTTGTCGTTATTAAAAATTGCTGAAAATGAAAGAACAGCAGAAACTTCTATCATGATGTCCTTTTTAAAACTGACAGAAGTACCAAAATTGCCAGAGCCGCTTACATCAATAAGAATCATCACGGTAAGCTCCCTTTCCTCTTCAAACACTTTGATAAATGGATGATTAAAACGCGCTGTTACGTTCCAGTCAATATTCCTGATGTCGTCGCCATACTGATATTCTCTCACTTCACTGAAAGCTATACCACGTCCCTTGAAAGCACTATGATACTCCCCGGCAAAAATATGTTTACTTAACCCCCGGGTTTTAATTTCAATTCTCCTTACTTTCTTTAATAATTCAGCTGCTTCCACTTCGCAAAAAGTTACTTAGAAGGTTCAATAACAATAACGAATGACCATTTCTCATCCCTGATCTCAACCATGTAGTCTTTTCCATCCCTCTTTTCAATCCATTTATTTGTGTCTGATTTTTTGTAGATGGCGTCGAACTCTTTAACTTTTTCTCCTTTTAAACTATAATCACAAACTGATCGAATTGTTGTACAGATAGAATCACGATTTAAAAAGAACAAAAGGGTCTGACCGTTTCCAGAGTCAGAATACTTTAAATAATTATACTTACTGTTTATCACCTTTTCCGAACTCATATCCTGGCGATTCTCCTTCATATATTTTTTAATACCGTTGTAGTTATATCCAATAAGGTTCTGTCCAAAAGAACAGATCGATAACAGAAACAGAATCGTAGCTAACGAATAAATCTTCATCCCGCCAAAACTAGGGAACTTCAACAACATTTAATATCTCTGCGATTATGTGATCCTGATTTATATTTTCAGCTTCCGCCTCATATGTGAGTCCTATTCTGTGTCTCATTACATCTGAACAGACTGTTCTTACATCTTCAGGAATAACATATCCCCTTCTCTTAATGAATGCAAAAGCTTTTGCTGCCAGTGACAAATTTATCGATGCCCTTGGCGAAGCGCCATAGGAGATCATATTTGTAAATTGAGGAAGGCCATATTTTTCAGGGTTACGACTCGCAAAGACTATCTTCAGAATATAATTTTCAATCTTCTCGTCCATATATACCTCACGCACTACATTTCGGGCCCTGGTAATATCTTCAGTTTTGATAACTGAACTGGTTTTAGGAAAGTCTTTTGCAAGATTCTCTCTTACAATAAGTTTCTCCTCATCCATTGTTGGATAATCGATAAGAACTTTCATCATGAACCGGTCTATCTGAGCTTCAGGAAGCGGATAAGTGCCTTCCTGTTCGATAGGGTTCTGGGTAGCAAGCAC
This sequence comes from uncultured Bacteroidales bacterium, assembly GCA_963809855.1. Taxonomy (GTDB): domain Bacteria; phylum Bacteroidota; class Bacteroidia; order Bacteroidales; family VadinHA17; genus LD21. The sequence goes on from CAWELF010000001.1 coordinate 1,273,999, forward strand.
CAAAAATGGTTCGTCGAGTTTAAATGTGTTTTCACCGATAGTTACCTGTCGTTCCTGCATGGCTTCGAGTAAGGCACTCTGAACCTTTGCCGGCGATCTGTTAATCTCATCAGCAAGAATAAAGTTTGCGAAAATCGGACCTTTTTTCACAATGAATTCTTCTTTCTTCTGACTATAAATCATTGTTCCGATAAGGTCAGCCGGTAGCAGATCAGGAGTAAACTGGATCCTGCTGAACTTTGCATCGATAATAGATGCAAGCGATTTAATTGCTAGAGTTTTAGCAAGTCCGGGAACCCCTTCCAGAAGAATATGTCCATTTGCAAGAAGGCCAATCATAAGACTATCAACCAGATGCTTCTGGCCGATTATTACCTTATTCATCTCCATCCTGATAATGTCAACGAAAGCGCTTTCTTTTTCGATTTTTTCATTCAGAATTCTGATATCAGCAGTTTGCTCCATAGCTTAAAAATTTAAGTCGCAAAGATAATTAATAGTGAAAGAATATTCATTAGCGAATACCCTGTAAAAATTTACATACAAAAGAAGCAGTAGAAATTCTAAAGTGGTGTTAAGGAGAGTTAAAGTTTTGTTAAAGGTACAAATGGGTTCCATGGAAACTGACTCCGGAACAAACTCCGGATAATAATCACAACTACTAAAGGCAGTATGGCAATATTAAATTCCTGTGGTAAAAAATAGTGCAGTACCAGAAAAGCTGAAGAAATATAAAACACTATTCTGAACCATATAACTCCGGTTTTTTTCAGTAGAAGCGATCCCAGACAAAAAAGCAGAAATGGATTCAGCCATATAATATTAAGGTTCCATTTCATCTGCTGATGATCTGTAAAAAAACCGAAGAAGATCATTAGAGTAGCCAATATGGAGAAAACTGAGAATATTAGTATATCCATCAGATTAATAACAGATTGCTTCTTAATAATACCCGGAAGTATTATTATCAGAATCATCAAAACAGTAAATATTGAAACAGGGGATATTAAAAACCCTGGACGCAATACCGGTGATTCAAAATTCAGAATTATTACCGGATTTTGAAGCAGAGGAATCATTTTGCCATTCCGGTTTACAACTGCTTCCGAAAGTTCTTTCTGCATTTCAAGAGGTAAAAACATCCTGTCTCTGAATGAAGCCTTTTTATCGCTTGTCGATCCCATTATCAGATCAATTCCGAATTGCAGCCATGGAAATGGAGCCTGATACTTTGCTACCATTTTTCTGAATGTTGGAAGTTCGCCGGTTTCAGCCGGAGGATACAACAATTTATTCCCAACGGATTTTTCAAAAATATCTCTTATCCTCGTTGAACAATCATCATAGAAAAAGTCGTACCTGTATTTTGCATTCTCCGGTTTTAAATTTTCATTTATCAGCGATACCAGCTTTTCTGTCTCAGCAACTGTAAGGTTCATTTTTTGAGAGTGAACATACCTTTTCTCATACAGATATTCACCGACAAAACTCTGAAGTGATTGTTCTATAACCATATAATCCAACCTCCCTTTTGCAAATTTCCACGTAAAATTTGGAGTGTCGAAATCAAAAACGCCCCAGTTGTATACCTTATCAATGTTATTGCCGGGAATTACTACCCTCACAGCACTATGCCCATAGATTGAATAAGTATCAGTGCCAACTCCACATGTTAAGAGATATACTGAGGTGTCTGAAACCTGCTGTGAATAAAGAATCGGAAAGCAAGTAACAAGAAGAAAGGAGATAACTAATAATATCTTTTTCATTGAAATTCTCTTTCTGTAAACGTAAGAGAATTTCAGGAGAATAAAAAACCCGAAAAGGATCTACTGTCATAACACGAGAGGGAGATCCCTCTCCCGCTGAAGCGGGATCGTGATGATAATTCATATAAAGGAAATGAGTGGGGAAGAAGTGGCGATTCACTGAAAAATATCGCGAAAGGACAAAAAATGTAACGAATCGCCACTTCTTCCCCACTCTATGACACCCCAAAACAATGTCATCCTGAGTCCGCTGATAGGCGGACGAAGGATCCCCAAATCGCTTGTTACAAGACTATTTTTGAGACCAACTACTCAATTTATATTTTAACTACATTGCAGAGGATATTGGTCTGCGTAAAGTCAGTTTATTCAAATTAGTATATTAAATTAAAATATCATACAGAAAATGAAAAAGATAGGGTTTTTTTACATTGTTGTTCTTATGCTGTGTACTTTAGATGTTGCAGCCCAGAGATCACCCCGCACTATTGTAACTATCAAAGATGATCAGTTCTATATTAATGGGAAACCCACTTATGAGAAGAGGTACTGGAAGGGCTATAAAATCGAGGGATTACTGTTAAATTCAAGAATGGTGCAGGGAGTTTTTGATGATGAAAATCCGGAGACTGTAAAAAACTGGATATACCCCGATACTAAGAAATGGGATGCAGACAGAAACACAGATGAATTCGTTCAAAACATCGAGAAATGGCATAGCTATGGACTACTATCTTTTACACTAAACCTCCAGGGTGGCAGTCCATATGGCTACTCATCTGGTCAACCATGGATCAATAGTGCATTCAAAGAAGATGGCTCTCTAAAAGCTCCATATCTTGCCCGTCTTGAGAGAATTCTGAATAAAGCTGATGAATCAGGGATGGTACCTATCCTTGGATTATTTTATTTTGGTCAGGATGAACGCCTTAAAGATGAAAAAGCAGTCATAGCCGCGGTTAATAACATAGTTGACTGGCTCCTGGAGAAGAACTACAGAAACATTCTGATAGAAATAGATAACGAATGTAATATTAGTAATTATGATCATGAAATACTGAAGTCTCAAAGAGTTCACGAACTGATTGATTTGGTAAAGGCAAAGAGCAGGAATGGATTCCGGTTTTATGTCGGAACAAGTTACGGTGGCGGCTTTATTCCACTCTCAAATGTTGTTAAATCATCTGATTTTATTCTAATCCACGGAAATGGTGTTTCCGATCCTGATGCTATCTCAAATATGGTAATTAAGACAAGAAAGGTTGAGGGTTACACCATAAAGCCAATACTGTTTAATGAAGACGACCATTTTAATTTCGATAACGATAAGAACAATTTTACATCGGCTATAAAGAATTATGCATCATGGGGATATTTCGATTACAGGATGAAGGATGAAACATTTAAAGATGGTTATCAGAGTGTTCCTGTTGACTGGGGAATAAATTCTGTCCGAAAAATTCAGTTTTTCAATCTGGTAAAAGAGATTACAGGTACAAAATAGCAAATCCGGATTTTGATTCTGGTAAGAAGGAGTTAAATTTGCCGGCTGATTTATTAAAAAAGAGAAATGGGAAACTTTGATCTTCTACGTGTATTAAAATATCTCCCCGGAATAATTTTGGGGCTAACTGTTCATGAATTCTGTCATGCATGGGTTGCGCATTTGTGCGGTGATTCTACTTCTAAAGATCAGGGAAGGGTAACATTGAATCCATTAAAGCATATTGATCTGTTGGGATTTATTATGCTCATCTTTGCCGGATTCGGATGGGCAAAACCGGTACAGTTTGATGAGAATAACTTAAAAAATCCGAAATATGATGTAATTAAAATTGCTTTGGCAGGACCATTATCGAACGCTGTGATTGCCATGTTACTTTCGGTAATATTTTCTGTTATCACCTCATTCTTACCCACATATCAGAGTTCGGGTATGCAGATAATGTCTGAAGTTTTCCTTTATGCTATCTATATTAACTGGGGTCTTTTTATCTTTAATCTTATACCCCTACCTCCACTCGACGGGTCACATCTTCTATTTTACCAATTAAGGAGGTTCCCTGCTGTTTATGATGCATTATATAAGTATGGGTCTTTTCTTCTGTTTGGACTTATTATCGCAACGATGCTCACAAAAATAAATTTTCTTCCAATCTGGCCGGCTATTCAATTTTTTGGACAAGGTTTTCTTTCATTGGTAGGCTACCATGGATAGGGATTAATAATTACGTTGGTTATATATTACTAATATCTATACAAACGCAAAAAAGGATTAGTTTCAAAGCTAATCCTTTTCTTATTTCAAGTGATTCCGGAGCGGCTCGAACGCTCGACCCACAGCTTAGAAGGCTGTTGCTCTATCCAACTGAGCTACGGAACCATTTACCGGCTGCAAAAATACATTTTTTTTCAGTTTCTACAACCTGAATTTGATATTGGCAGTGTCAAAAAAATAAAAATCAACTTAATATGATGTTTTTCATATAGTTAACCAGACCTTTCTGATCAATTATCTGCTTTAGCTTTTCAGGAAGAGGTTCGAAGGTATATTTTTTTGACCCGACAGATATCTCTCCATTTTCAAAATCAACATCAACCTGATCACCAGTCTTATAGCCTTCTACTGCCTCTCTGTGAACAAGAAGTAAAAGACCCTGATTGATAGAAGAACGGTAGAATATCCTGTTCACCGATTTTACAATAATAATTTTAATTCCGGCGTACGAAAGTCCAACCGAGGGGTGTTCCCGTGAACTTCCGCATCCAAAATTCTCACCGGCCATAATTATGTCTCCGTTTTTAACATTCCTGCTGAAAAATGGATCAAAATCTTCGAAAAGATGAGGCATTATTGCAACAGGATCACTACTGAGTATATTATAAGTGTACTTCCCTGCAAACATCTGATCTGTATTCAGGTTATCTATGTCTGCATAATTCCATACTACTCCATTTTTTCTGTTTTCACCGGGTTGGATACTGGGAGTAATGCTTTGGGCAATCTTAAAGGGAAGATTCTTTCGGCATGGGACTTTTCCAGGATCGGTAATAACACCTTCAAGTGCGGAAAGTGCAACTGTTGCAGGAGATGCCAGATAAATTTGCGCTTCCGTATTTCCCATTCTGCCGAGAAAGTTCCTGTTAGCTGTGGAAATAACTGTGTGACCGTTTGCTGGAATTCCCTGCCCGGTACCCAGACAAGGTCCGCATGAAGGAGAGAGAACTTTTGCTCCTGCCTTTAGTAAGATTGATAATATACCTTCATCAATTGCCTGAAGCAAGATCTTATCAGATGCCGGAACAATATGAAGCTGAAAACCTTCTTTAATACTTTTTCCCTTCAATATTTCCGAGGCTATTCTTAAATCCTCTATTCTTCCGTTTGTGCAGGTTCCGATTAGTCCTTCATGAACGATGGTACCTGCAGCTTCAGCAACAGTTTTTATATTGTCAACATTGTGAGGAGCTGCAACTACAGGCAGTACTTCATTCAGATCGATAAATATTTCACTAAAATACGTCGCATCATTATCGGCCCATACTCCTTCTGTCTTTTCATTGTAAAACTTATCGAGTATTTCATCGGGGGGGAAAACTGCATTCTTTGCGCCCATTTCAGAAGCAAGGTTTGCTATTGTCATTCGATCCGAAATACCCAGTGTTCTGACTCCTTTCCCATGAAATTCTACAGACATATAATTAGCGCCATCAGATCCCAGCATACCAATAATCCAAAGAGCCAGATCTTTAGCAGAAACGTCGCCTTTCAATTTTCCTGTTAATTCTATCTTAATTGATTCAGGAACCCTGAACCACGTTTCACCACGTTTCCAGATTCCCGCCGATTCGGTCCGGTCGATTCCTGTTGCCAGCGTGTTGAAAGCTCCTGAAGTACATGTATGGCTGTCGCTGCCAACTATCAACATTCCCGGATGTGTATGGTACGACATAATCTGATGGCATATACCTCTGCCTGAGTCATAAAATTTAATAATTCCCTGTTGCTTTACAATATCTCTGATCTCCTGATACTGAGTTGCCATCTTTGCATCACATGGAGGAGCATTATGATCAAGAACTACAATCATTTGATCGGGGTCTGCAACACTCTTCCCTCCCATTTTCTGAAATGTCTTATAAATGCTTGCAGTGTTGTCGTGAGTAAGAATCAGATCGGGCCGGGCAAAAACAATTGCACCGGCTGGCGCTTTGAAGATCTTTTCGGCAAATGTTTTTGGGGTCATATTATCTTTAATTTATAAGCTTATATTTATTGAAGGGCACAATGGGCACAAAGGGCGCAAAGGGCTCAAAAGCAAGATTAGAATTAACCAAGTAATCCGCCTCGCTGGTAAAGCTCAAACTGAACATCTGAGAAGGGTTGAGCTGTAAAGGATTTGCCTGAGTTCAGATTTGTTATTTCTCCGGTTTTAAGGTTGATTTTTATCTGATCTCCGTTTTTCATTTCATTTTCCGGAAAGGATTCTGAAGTAATTATTGGAAACGCGGCATTTATAGCATTCCTTTCATAAATTGCCCCAAATGACTGAGCAATTATGACCTGAATTCCAAGTGAAATGAAACAGTCAACAGCCTGTTGTCTTGAGCTTCCACTTCCAAAATTCTTTCCGGTTACAACAATATCTCCTGATTCTGCTTTTTTCGAAAAATCTTCAAATCCCTTTAAATTATCGAACGTGAATTGCCCCATCTCCTTAAGATCTGTAACTGAAAGATACCGGTTATGGAATATCATATCAGTATCAATGTTGTCTTTATCTATTATCCATATTTTTCCAGTAATAATGCTTTGTCGTTTAGCAATGCTTTTCTTCTGGATATAGCTTACACTCTTTTCAGGTAACTTATCGGGTTTTAAGAATAAAGCAGGTTTTTCTGGTATCTTGCCTGGTGTTGTAATATATCCGGCTATTGCAGAAGCAGCAACCACCTCAGGAGAAGCAAGATAGACGCTTCCTTTTCCCTGTTTTCCAGGGAAATTCCGATTTCCGGAGCTAATAGTTACCTCACCCTGTCCGTTTTGTCCAACCTGTCCAGCAGCACAGCCTGCGCATCCGGCATTCGAAACAAGAGCGCCGGCGTTTTTAAAAATCTTAATTAATCCTTCCTCAAGGCATTGTTTCCAGATTGCGTCGGTAGCGGGAACAATTTTCAGAACCACTCCCTGGGCTATTACACGATTATTCAGAATTGTGGCAGCTTTCCTCATATCGCTAATTCTTCCGTTGGTGCAACTTCCGATGAAGGCAGAATCTATTTTCGTGCCTTCAACATCTGCAACATCCACAGTGTCGTGAGGTTCACCAGGTCTGGAAACCCTCGGTCCGAATTTCGTTACATCAATATTGAATGTTTTTTCATAATTGGCATCATAATCGGCTTTAATGGTTCTAAAGGGTGTTTTGGCACGCGAGGAACAATATTCGATAACAGATTCTGAGGGTTGGAAAAGAATAATTATCGCTCCCATTTCAGTAGCCATAGACGAGATTGTGATTCTGTCATCAAGTGTAAATGAATCTACTGCTTTACCATATAACTCAACAGAGTATCCAAGCAACAAGTTCGCTCCAAAAATTTCCAGCAGGTTAAGAGCAACGTCTTTTGAACTCACATCTGAAGGAATACTACCTTCAAAGTTTATTTTAACTGAATGAGGTACTTTAAACCATACTTTTCCCTTGTTCCAGGCAGCAGCAATATCCATATCACCCATACCCTGTCCGAATGCGCCAACAGCGCCCAGAACATTGGCATGTGAGTCAGTAGATACGACCGTAGTGCCCGGAAAAACAATGCCTTGATCAATTAAGATATGTGTTCCTATACCTGAATCGATATCATACACTTTTATTCCATGTTCACGGGCAAAAAGCCGGCAAATATGTTGATTAACAGCATATTTCTGATCAGAACCTGTTGGATTACAGTCGAATGTAAAGTAAGTTTTTGAGTTCTCAGCAATTGTCAATCCAAAGTCATTCAGATTTTTTACAACACTTGCGCCACCAAAGTCTCGCGCTGCCCTGACATCAATTTCGATATCCACAATATCGCCAGGTTGCACCTTTTCGCGGGTAGAATGTGCCGATAATATTTTCTCCAGCAAAGTCATTGTAGTATTTGTAAATGTCAGCTTTCCTCAGAAAATATAAAACGGATAATTTTAGTTATTATTTGAATTGTGCACGATATTCGCGAGGTGCTAAACCCTCATTTTTCCGGAATTGCTTATTGAAGTTAGAGATACTTGCAAAACCACATTCACTGGCAATATCATTGACAAGGTATTCTGTTTCTCTCAGGAGGTATCCTGCTTTATTAGTTCTTACACGATTAAGGTACTCAACGAAGCAAACTCCGGAGTTCTTCTTAAAATACCTGCTGAAGGCAATTGGATTCATCCGGGCAATTTTGGAGATCTTTTCGAGCGATATGTCTTTAAAATAGTTGTCCTTAATATATGAATAAACATCAGTCATTCTTTTATTTCCTCTTTCATCAAATGCAAGCTTATAGTTTTCTGAACAGAGATTTGCTTTTTTATCCGACATGCACATTATTTTGACAATATTAAAGAAACCGATCATCTTATCAATCCCTTTATTATTAATCATGTGCAGGAAAAACTCTTCAGCTTTTTTAGCATCCTCAACCGAAAAGGCAATTCCTCTCTCGGCGTTTTTAAGCAGCTCCTTTAAACAATGCATTTCATGTTGGGCAAGAAGTCCTTCCCCAAGTGATGTAAGTTTAAAATGAAGCGCAACACCTGCTTTTTCAGAAGGAGCATTATCGGGCCTGTAGTAATTCCAACAGTGAGGTATATTGGCTCCTATTAATACCATATCGTACTGGTCGAATAGCTCAACACTGTCGCCAATGATACGAGTACCATTACTTTTAATATTCAGAACTACCTCGTATTCAGGATGGAAGTGCCATATACCTCCCGAATCATTGATATAAGCAGCTCTGAATCCGCCAGAATCATCGTATAAAATATCTTCATGTTCAGCTATCATAACAGATGCGCAACTATTTAAAAACCTGTACAATCAAATTTAAGTCTATTTTGGCAATTTATTAAAAGACCCTGCTACATATTTTAAAGAATAATTTGATAATTCACTATTTAATGTGTAAATTTGCTTCCATGCTCATAAGTATAATTAGAGGAGATGAGCAAGGGTAGGAAGTGAAAATCAACAGGATTGTATTGCAGACATTGACTTTCACATCAGGAACCTTAGGAATAGCGCCAGCTTACCATGGTTCCATCCTTTTATCAGACAGTAGACACGGGGATTATCTCAGAAATAAAACCCGTTATATCGATTTTCATAACTGCCCTTTCTCCTCTTTTTTTATTCTTTTCTAATCCTGCAAATAAGACCTGAAAAAATATCGTGCTGCTATATGAAATATTATGGGTATGTGTAATCAAGTGCGAGATACAATTGATTTTCAACCAGCTTATTTATTAGTATTAAAAGTCATGATTGCCGATACTAATAAATTAGATTATCTTTGAGCGCTTTCAGAAAAGGGGATATCTGAAAGCTAATTTATTAATTAGCTGAATAGAGTGCAATGAAGACCTATATCAGAAGAAGGGAAAAGAACAAAGAACTTGTAGTATTTTATGGTGGCTGGGGTACCGACGAAAACGTATTTACTCCCCTTTGCAATGACGAATTTGATTTTATCCTTTTTTATAATTATTCAGCTGACGAAGCGCTTGTATTACCTGAAATGAAGACCTATGAAAAAATTACACTCATAGGTTGGTCACTTGGAGTCTGGGCCGCTGAATATCTGTCATCCAAAACAGGAATTAAGCCTGATGTCACAATTGCAGTGAACGGAACACCGATGCCGGCCGATGATCAATATGGCATTCCTCTCAACGTATTTGAAGGAACACTGAATAACATTACGGATGAGAACATAGAGAAATTCTATCTTAGAATGTTCGGAGATAAAAAAACTTATCAGACAAACATCGATCGTGTCCCTCACCGAACTCTTAAATCGCTTCATGATGAACTTCGATGGTTATATAACCGGATAATGGAGCAAAAAGAACCCGGGTTCAAATGGGATTACGCTGTTACGAGCAAGATAGACAGGGTATTTCCTTCAAGAAACCTTGATGGATATTGGGAAAAAGAAAAGAACACAAAACATATAATTTTACAACTACCCCACTACTTTTTCCATAAGTGGGACTCTTTTACGGATTTTATTTCTTTCGTCGAAAACTATTCTGCAAAAAAACCGGGGAAAACGGCCCGAAAAGTTAAAGGTCTTTGATAAGGATATTTGAATCAGATTTGGCTATCAGCTTATCAAATTTTTCCAGCATCCCTATAACCTTTTCATAATCCTTATTTTTAATCACCATGACTTGTTCTATACCTTTTTTGTCGAGACGGGAAAACACGTAACTAACAGTTAATCTGTTTATATCCATCGCTGGCTGATAAAGTCTTTCTTTATCCTCATTTACATGAATCATCGACACAAGATTCACACTGCTAAGATCCTGAAGTATGTCTCGTGCCAGTCTTATTGGAATCTTAAGTGTAGTAGCGATATACGCTGCACTGATTGGTTTTAATCCAAGGGAAAAGTTCCGAATAATCATATGCATAATCATGATTACCAGTGCGCGCTTCTGATAATTACTAATATTTAAAGCCTCATATTCAAATTCGTAGCGGGAAATATTCTGATTTGCGAAAGTAAGTTCGGCTCCCAGTAAAACAACTGTCCAGCTACTTTGAATCCAGATTATAAATAAAGGAACAGCTGCAAAACTGCCATAAATAGCATTCAACTTTGTAATTCCAAACTGAATGTCTATATATAACCATTGTAAAAACTGGAGAATTGTACCCGCGATTATACCTGAAATTATAGCAGGCATAAGCTTAACTTTGGCATTGGGCATCACAATGAAAAGTATTGAAAGTGAAATCCAGCTCAATAAATATGGAGAAAACCTGAAAAGTAGACTTATAATAGGTTTAAAGAACTCAAGGATGGGAGCTCTGGAGATATAATCAGTAAGTTCAGTACTTATAAAAACAGTAAGACTACTTGAAAGTATTATTAAAACCGGAGCAATAAGCATTATTGTAATGTAATCGGTTAATTTCCGGTACCAGGGCCGGGCAAATCTGATTTGCCAAATGGTGTTGAATGAATTTTCAATGTGGTTAAGCAACGACATTACAGACCAGACGAGAACTACAATCCCCACCCCGGCAATGTAACCGCCCCTCGTCTCCTTTAAGGCATTTCTTGCATTTTGAAGCAACCAGTTCAAAACCTCCTGATGTGCCTGAAATTTTTCAGTTATCAACTGTTCCAGATTCTGGTCGAGGCTGAAACCTTTAGCAATTGCAAATGCGATTGCTGCAATGGGAACAACTGCCAGTATCGAATAAAAGGTAAGCGCTGACGCGCGAAGTTGCACTTTATCGTTTGAAAAACCTCTTGTAGCTAGAACAACAATTCTTATCTGTTTGAATAAGAATACTTTCCACTTCGATATTTCAGTAAGTGGCGTATGCCAGATTGCATGATTAAAGCGTTTAATCAGATCCACTCCCCATTTAACAGGATTAGCCATAACACTTAATTTAATAATAAACCAAAAACAACCGAAAGTACTCCAAAACTCAAATATAAGAAATCTCAAAGGGTGAATAATCGCGATAGACAAAAAATAACTAATTTCACTCTTAAAATATAATTATGGATGTCAAAATTCTGGAATTTGCCGAAGGCGCCAGGAAAGCTGAAGGATTGGCTGTGATAATTGATGTTTTTCGTGCTTTTTCTGTAGCATGCTATGCTTTCGATGGAGGGGCATACAAATTGATTGCAACTCAAACACCCGCCGACGCATTCTCTCTTAAAAAGACCTACAAAAACTCACTGCTCATAGGCGAAAGGGATGAGAAAAAAATTGAAGGTTTCGACCTTGGTAACAGTCCTACCGAAATATTAAAAACCAATGTTGAAGGAAAAATAATAATTCAGACTACGACTTCCGGAACAAAAGGATTAACTAGCGCTAAAAACGCTGATATGATTATCACCGGTAGTCTTGTAAATTTAAGTGCAATTGTGCACTACATAAAATCCCTGAATCCAAAACTAGTCTCTCTGGTTGCTATGGGATACAGGGCAACACAATCTGCAGAAGAAGACATTTTATGTGCTGAATTAATATCGGATGGACTTAAAAACAAAATCGATATTTCTGATAAAAAGATTGCCAGCCTTCAGTATTCATCAGGCAAACGTTTCTTTGATTCAAAGAACATTGACTTTTCCCCTCCCTCAGATTTCTTTCTTTGTACAATGGTCAACAGGTTTGGCTTTGTGCTTAAAGCCATTGAGCGGATTGATGGCAATGTGGAACTTATCCGGATTGATATCCTGACATAATTTTGAACAAATAAAGCCGGGTATTATCTTTGCGAATGGACTTAAATTAATTTAATTATATGTCACTTCGCAGTTTGAAATCATGATCAGTCTGCTGCTCAATTAAAAAATAGGGAGAACATCTTTTCTTCCGTGAATTTCCCTGTAAGTGCAAAACATACTAAGCTTGTAGAAGCCAAACAATCTGAGAGAGATGTTCCCCGATTCAAGCCTTATCTCCATCCGGTCGCGGTAGCGTATGAACAGTCCGGCAAGTATCCTTGTTAACCTGAAAAACTTAAGAAAGTTATATACTCTGAGAATCTTTACTGTCTTCGAAAAAGCTTTTTTGTCTGTTACATTATCAAGAAGTTTGCTAAGGTTCTCTATTCCATACTTTGTCTTGGTAAGAAATTCTTTATTCGATTCCAGACCCTCGTGCATCAAACCATTATCTATATGCAAAACACCAATTCCTGCTTTTTTTAGCTGGTAACCCATCAAAGTGTCTTCATGACCATATTGCTTGAGTTCTTCATTGAATCGGATCTTTGAAAAGATAGTTTTATCAAAAATTACATTAAATGTCGAGAAGCTGGCATGAGGATGTTTATTCCTTTCCACAGCTTTTTTCTGTTCTCTTCGTATCCCGTATTTCCACCTGAGGAGTTTATCCGGATCTCCGGGAGGACTTTCATGATATAACATTCCTCCACAGATTACTCGTGCAGATTTAAGCACCTTAAGCCACGCCAGCATATAAACTTCTGCTGTACCGGTCAACATCGTATCCGCATCGATAAATATAAGATAATCACCTGAAGCTTCCAGTGCAAGTCTGTTTCTTATAGCTGCCCTCCCTATGTTTTTTTCAGAAATTACCAGTCTTACTCCTGGTCCCTCAAGTGACAGATATTTCTCCCTGTATTCTAAAGTTGAACCATCGTCTCCAATTAATATTTCGCAGAACTCCGGAACCTTTCCCATCGCACTTTTCATACTATGAACAAGTGCAACTATATCATAGTCACAAACAGGAATAAGCAAGGAGATTTTCATTTTTCTTCAATGGTTTGTTAATCAAAAATACAATAATTTTAATTAATATATAGTTCTCATTCTTTGGCAAAGAAATTGCATTAACTAAATTTGCAAATGTGTTTAAAAATCTGACATATAAATGACAAAGACAATTCTTGCTTTATTCCTGGCATTGATCCCTTTATATTCACTTAGTCAGCAAAAAAGTGGTTACCAGATTGACGTTACCATTAATGGTTTACAGGATTCTACTCTGTTCCTTGCCTATCATCTGGGTGATAAACAGTATATTAAGGATACAATAAAGCTTAGCAGCACCGGCCATGGGAAATTTTCAGGGAAGGAGACCCTTCCTCAGGGCATTTACATGGTAGTACTCCCCGGTAGAAAATATTTTGAAATATTGATCTCAACTGGCCAGTTCTTTGCACTTGACTGTTCATATACAGATTACTTTAATACTCTGAAATTCATTGGTTCAGAAGAAAATTCAGCATTTGTTGAATATCAGAAAAAGTGGATGAGCCTGCAACAGCAAGCGGGTGCTCTCGCAAAAAGAATTCAGGATAACAAACAAAACAATGACTCATTGGCAATTCTGAACCCGCAGCAAAAGATTCAGGAAGATAATATGAAGGCATATCTTACGAGTGTGGTAAAGATGAATAATGGGAATCTGCTTGCCACCCTGGTAAAGGCTTTACTTCCTATCGAAGTACCTGAATTTAAGGTACCTGCCGGTGTTCAAAATCCCGATTCCGTAAAATGGGTACACAACTACAATTACAATAAAGATCATTTTTTTGACAATGTAAGTCTGACAGATGAGAGACTTGTTCGGACGCCAATATTATATGCCAGGCTCAATACTTTCTTTACAAATGTTGTAATTCAGGCTCCTGACTCAATTAACAGGGAAATTGATAAAATCATTAAAAAGTGCCAGGGCAACTACAAAGTATTTCAATTCGTTGCTGTATATCTCTTTAACCATTTCAGAGAAAGTGAAATTATGGGTCATGATGCTGTTATGGTTAAGCTTGCCGATGATATATATCTCTCAGGGAAAGCAGATTGGGTTACTAAAGAGTTTAAAGATGACCTTCGGAAACAGATCGATCTTATCCGTCCGAATCTGATAGGAAAGAAAGGGGAAGATCTTATTATGGATTCCTATAAGGGCATTTTTGTTTCGTTATATGATATTCAGAAGGAATTCACAATTCTTTATTTCTGGGAGCCCGACTGCGGACACTGCCAGGTAGAAACACCAAAGTTAAGAGACTATTACGAGAAGGCTAAAAATGAAGGTGTTGAAGTATTTGCCGTATGCACCACAGCCGATAAAGCTAAATGGTCTAAATATATAGAAGACAATAAGCTTACCTGGATAAATGGATGGGATCCAAAAAGAGCCTCGCACTTTGATTATTATTACAATGTGCAATCGACCCCAACGGTTTATATCCTTGATAAAAACAAAAAAATTATTGCCAAAAAGCTGGCTGTAGAAGACATTGGGTCTTATCTGGATAATTATAGAAAGAGCGTCAGGTAATCTTTCCCAGGCGGTTTACCAGATCATAAATAGAACCAAAATCGAAAGATGAATCATCAGTTATCAGCTGCCAATTTGAATTATCAGCAGATGGTAGTATGATATAAGGTATAGATTTTACTGTTGAAACATAATATCCTGCCCTGTTAACTGCTTTTTCTGTCCAGTGCCTTAATACCCCTTCTCCCTCGAGATAAATACTCTTCAACTCCTTGTTAAGGAAAGTAAAAGTACCATTCCCGGAATTGAATTTCACTGTCTCCGAATCAAACAGGGTATTGAATGCACCCGTAATCATGAGATCCTCAGGAGCACCTTCAACTAAACTACTATTGTTTACCAACCAGATTTTATCTGATTGATTTATTGCCATATTCAACTCGTGGGTAGAAAATATTATTGTCTTAGATTCTGTTAACGAGAGTGTTCGCATTAATTGAAGAATCTCATATTTGCTGCCAATATCAAGAAATGCCAATGGCTCGTCCATAATCATGATTCCCGTATCCTGCGCCAGTATTCGTGCTATCATGGCTCTTTGTCGTTCGCCATCAGACAGTTCAGATATCAACCTGTTGGAGAAGCCCGACATACTTGTCATTGAAAGAGCATTCAAAATAATATCATGATTTTCTCTGTCTATCGTCCCAATCCAGTTTGTATGGGGAAATCGACCAAGTGCAACCAGCTCATATACAGTCATATTACTGACTTTAACGATTTCCGTAGAGATATAACCTACTTTCTGAGCCAGCCCTAGCCTTGAATATTCCTGAAGTTTTTTCCCTTTAAGATAAATACCTCCTCCCAATGCTGGTTGTAATCCGGCGAGCGTTCTTAGCAGGGTACTCTTTCCTATTCCGTTTCTTCCGATTACTGCAATCAATTCTCCTGTTCGTGCAGTTGCAGAAAGTGGCGGAAGAAGGATATTCTTATTTCTCCCGGACTCATATCCGATCTCTAAAGAACGAAGTGATAATATTTCGGATGAGTCGTTGTTCATTTTTATAATCCTGAATATCTCCTGTTGTGAAAAATAACCCAGATAACAACAGGTATTCCAATAAGTGAAGTAACTGCATTTATTGGCAGTATCCTTTCAGTACCCGGAAGCTGGGAAATAACATCGCTTATAAGCATAACCAAACCTCCTGTCAGAATTGTACCTGGAATCAGAATCTTATGGTCCGATGTCCCAAAAAGAATCCGGGAAATATGAGGCACCGCTATTCCAATAAAACCTATCGGACCGCAAAAAGCTGTTACACTTCCCGCCAATATACTCGTGCTTGTAAAGATTAAGATCCTGGAAACCTTAATATTCAATCCAATACTTGCTGCATAGTTCTCACCAAGCAATAAGGCATTAAGCATTTTTGAAGCAATCAGCGTGACAATTATTCCAATTGAAACCGATATCAAAAGGACTTTAAGTTGTCCTGATGTGAGGTTGCCAAGACTACCCATTGTCCAGACCACATACGCTTTCAGCAGAGATTCATTACTAAAATATTGCATTATTGTAACGAAAGCTGAAATACCACTCGAAAGCATAATTCCAATAATAAGAATCGTCATAATATCTTTCACCCGTGCCGATATAATCATTATCAGAATCATTACACTCCCCGCCCCGATCCAGGCTGAAGCTACCAGTACCCAATTACCTAATCCTTTTAAACCTTCTGGTGATACTGATGCAGAAAATCCAAGTATAACAAAAGCGACTCCAAGACTGGCTCCGGAACTTACACCCAGTACATCGGGACCGGCCATTGGGTTTCTGAATATTGTTTGCATCTGTAATCCACTCAACGATAATGCCATACCTACTACAAGAGCTGTAATTGCTTTTGGTAATCTGAATTTAAGTATGATCGTTGAAATGTTGTTGTCTGCATTTATAAAAATGGCTTTTAAGATCTCCGAAGCCTTTATGCTGACTGAGCCAAAAAACAGATCAACAAGGAAAAACGAAAAAATGAGAATTACGAGTCCGATAAAAATCAGATTTTTCCTCCTTGCAGAGTCCGGTACCTTTATTGTTTCGGGTTCTAAGTCTTTCCCCATACATTATTGATTAATAAATCTTTCTGTAATAATAAAGGACAGTATCCTTAAATAGTTCAGGATGAAGAATTGATGCGATATCTTTCAGCATCTGATGCGGGTAAACCGAACCAGATTCCCAGTAATCATTCCCACCCTTAATTGTGATTCTTTTGTTATTGTTATATAAATTACCTGCTTTAAAACATGGGAGTTCTGATAAACGTGTATCTATAATTGAGATTTCTTCTTTGGTCTTTGCAGTGCCTATATTAAGCCAATAATCTGCAGTTAAAGCTTTTAAATATACATTCTCTATTCCGTATGGCATCGAAAGAGATGATTCCGTATCTTTCCAGAGGTAATCTCCTCCGGCATCTGTAATCAGGTTACTTATATAAGAATTTCCCGGAGAAATATACCATGCATCTTTAAAAGGAAGGCCCAACAGAACTTTAGGCTTGAACGATATGTTATCGAGTATGAAAGATTTCAACTTAGCATATTTTTCTGCTTCGTCTTTGAATATACTGTCAGCAAGAGTCTCCCTACAGTAAAGAGCGCCAAACAGTTTTAGCCATTCTGCCTTGCCAAGCGGATCTGTTTCAAGATAGTCGGCATCAAACATTACTTTTATGCCAAGCTCTTTTACTTTGTTTACATAACTCACTGATTCACTTCCTATTCCATACATCATTATAAGATCAGGCGACATCTTAAGGATTAACTCACTATTCAGGCTTGCTTCGTATCCTACATCTTCTATCAAGCCAGTTTCAACATTCCGGAGAAGCTTATCAGAATAAATTAAGCCAGTACCTGAGAATCCTGAAATAGATTCCTCCTCTCCTAATGCTGATATCATAGCAAGATGTGTTGCCGACATGCAAACAATCTTCTTCAAAGGAACAAAAATAACTTCCGATGAATCCAGACCTGCGGGCAATGGGGTCCCGCGTTTAATAAGGAGGTAGACCTGGTTTATATTTGTGGCTCCCTGCCATGGATTAATTATCGTAACCCTGGTTAAACTATCGGTTAGCTGTATCGTTAATCTTTCTGCTTTTTGTATTTGTCCTCCGTTTTCAGTGATGGAATTGACTGAATTGTTTACCTTCCTGCCTGTACACGACAAAGACAGAACAATAGAAATGAGAAGTACAAGATGTAGTAAAGCCTTCATTTGCTATTTAATAAAATGGAGGAAAACCGACAGGGAATAGGTTCTGCCAGGTTGTGGAAAATACGCAATTGTCTCGTAGGAAACATTAAATACATTTTCAATTTTAAATCTGACGTCAATATAATTCTCTTTAATGTTGAATTTTATTCCACCAGTAACGTTATTCCTGGTATATCCTTCCAGAAACCCCGTATTATCAGCGGTTGTAAAGGTACGACCGGTGAAATTGGTACCAACAATTGCATACAAATTTCTATAACCAACTCGTAATGTGCCATTTAACTGATTCTTTGGAATGTAAATCAATTGTTTATCGGTTATCTCAGAAGTTACGTTATTCAGTTCTCTCGCGACAGTATAGGAATACCCTGCATTCATATCCACTAACATGCTGTTAAACATATATTTTGCAGACAGTATCGATTCAAAACCAGATGAGTTTACACTTCCTATATTATCTGCAACCCAAAAATAAGAATCACCGGGACGCCATTGTATCATATCCCGAATATGGTTATTAAAATAATTAAGCTCCGATCTCAGTGTAACATTCTGAAAGACATTGTGATCAAGCTTATATCCTATTTCGTAAGAATAAGCATACTCATTTTTCAGATTGGGATTTCCGCCCGGGTTCCAGAAGAGGTCATTCAGTGACGGAACTTTCGAGTTTCTTGAAAAATTCAATTTAAGATAATGCTCCTCTCCTTTTATAATCCTGTATTCAAATCCCGCTGAATAATCAGGAACTAGTAATGACCTCTCATCGAGTGTTTCCCTTAATAAAACTACAGCGCCAAATCTTTTACCTTTCTTTCTTTCAGCCGAGAGCGTGAGAGAGGCATTATTGCGACGGATTTTATTGCTGTAATTATTTGATTCAACGTTATTTAATTCATTATCCAGAACAACTTTAAATCGTGTGTACTCTCTTATCTGGATAGTCAATCCCCCCTTAAGAACCAGAGTATTAACTGTATTTTTTGAATCTATAGAATACAATTTACTGGTATAGTCAAGATTAGTATTCATCCAGGCAGTGGATGTGAAGTACTCTACTTTTCCCTTTACAAAATCGTAGTTAACCAGACTCCTGAATGATTCATCAGTTTGCTTTTCACCAGCATAACCGTAGAGAGTTGAGCCGGGGAGATTCCTTGAAGCCGACTCATACCAGAACCTGGCTGATAGCACATTACCGGAGTTCCTGAAATATAGTTCCTGCATAAATCCCTCTTGATTTAACTGATTATTTTCTCTTCTTTTAAGTTGGGGTACTGGTGAGGAGACAGTATCAGAATACGAAAAATCGTTCTTTGATGAATTAAAATATCCTTTGGTAACTGATTGGAAATGTTCACTACCAGTGGCCACTTTCAAAAATTCAGAGTATCTACCATAGCTTCCTGTGCCTGTACCCGCGTCAAGAAGTGTCTGAGTTTTCCACTTTGGCTCATTCTCAAGATTTATTATTCCGCCTATGGCACCATTTCCGAGATCCATCGAACTACCTCCAAAACTGATCATTACATTATCAATCAGTCCCGAAGGGATAAGAGAAAAGTCGGTTTGACCTAACATTGGATCATTAATATTGATACCATTCCAGGTCACTTTGGTATGGCCGGCTAATGTTCCTCTGAATGATGAAGTTGCTGTTCCTCCCGATCCATAATTTTTAATATAAAGGCTCGTGTTTTCATCAAGTATATCAGTAAGAAGTGAGAGTGAATAATCCTTAACTCTCAAAGAATCGATGTCGTAGAACTTATATCCTGGTTGTGAGGAACTTATCTGCTTCCTGGAAATTATCA
The DNA here is from genome assembly GCA_963809855.1 of uncultured Bacteroidales bacterium. Classification (GTDB taxonomy): domain Bacteria; phylum Bacteroidota; class Bacteroidia; order Bacteroidales; family VadinHA17; genus LD21. The sequence continues at coordinate 1,293,877 of CAWELF010000001.1, forward strand.
CCTCCTGAATTTTAATTGTATCGTCAGTGACGTGATTTTGTCCGTACAACGGAAATGATGAACTACTTAAGATTAAAATAAATCCTGGTACTAAAAGATGCTGCCTGAATGTCTTCCTGTTAGTGTTCTCCATAATAATATTTATCAATTTATCCGATAATTATTATTCCTGGCTGACAGAAGATTGAGTAGGGAATCAGAAAATGATCCTTGCTTTTCTTCCCGAAAGCTTTGAATAATATTTTGTATGGCAGGTCTTCTGACTTATCCCGGTCTTTTGAAGCCTTCCCATCCCGATTAACCGGAACAGTGGCAGGTAGTTCAAAAAACCATCATCCCGTAAAAGACGGGATCAGGCATCACAGCAGCGGGTACTGTTGCGGATTCAAACCGCATTCCCTTTTCATCGCAATGATTTTATCTCATTGCAACACCAAAACATTACAAATATACATGTTATTTTGATGAGAGGGTTTAAGATCACTTCACAGATATTAACATTTATCAACAATGTTGTAAATATCTAATTCACAATATATTAACAAAACATAATATTAAAATGAAGGATAGCGGTGGATGGAAAAACCTGTTTTTTATATAGCCTAAATCGTTCCGCAGGAATTTCTGACAATGAGTTCAGGTGATATGTTTACCTGTCGTTTAAATTTTCCTTTTCCTGAATTTTTTATCTCCGACCAAATCATGTTCGCAACTTTTGTCGACATACCGGATAGTGGTTTCCGGAGGCAGGTTACCGGGGAAAACATCAGGTCAAATCCTGTTCCCTCCTCCATTGAGATTATTGCTACGTCCTGTGGAACTCTCAATTTCTTTAACCTTAGCATGGTCATTACCGGATATACAAGGTCTGCGTTCATTATTATCATTACATCTGCCCGGTAAGGAGGTCGGAGGAATCGGTCGAACTGATCAAAATTGACACCTTCATCAGTCAGTGGTTTACGCATCTCAACAACTACTGGTCTGTTTACAGAGGGTTTTTGAGCAAGAGCGTCAATAATATCCTGAACTGCTTCAGCATTAGCTTGTTTACATTTCAGATCATTTACAATAAGAATATTTGAATAGCCAAGTTTATCAATGTGTTTTGCAATAAGAGCAGCTCCTGCAACAGTATCGGTGCATACCGTATTCAAACGCAGGCTCTTTACTGGTCTTTCAAGTACAACAAATGGGTAATCGGTAGTTTTAAGTCCGCGAATAGTATTTTCATCAGCTGCATCACCCAAAAGGATAAGACCGCTGTAAAACTTTTTAAAAGCTCCTACCAGTCTGTCATATCTTTGATCATCAGGGTCTTTAGTAACAATGGAGAATCCTACTCCAATACTAAGAAATGCTCTTTGTAGGAATGGGGTTATCTGAATAACGAAAGGATCATTCAAAGAAGGAACAATCATCCCCAGTACTCCCGGCTTTTCTTCAACAGGAGAGCTTTCACTTTTTTCATGCATTGATTCGAAGTAGCCCATTTGTTTCGCAAGATGGAGCACCTTCTCCTGGGTATCTTTACGAATACCCTGCTGGTCAGCTTTATTATTTAATACCAGTGAGACTAACGTACCCGAAACTCCAAGTCTCGCAGCCAAATCTTTATTCTTAAATTTTTTTCCCATTTCCCCATTTTATTGGAATAATTAAATTTAGTTCTTTTTTTGAATGAGAAAATGCAATTAAGATTATTTAACAAAATAAAAAAGGCATTGCATCAGCAATACCTTTTTTAATGTAATTATCAACTAATTAACTATTTTTTCGGAGGGTTGATTCCACGTTGTTTTGCAGCTGCCTCAAGCCGTTGCTGCCACTTAGATTTCTTGACAGGCTTCTTCTTGTTTTCCTCAAGTTTGGCAAGAACAGCTTCTGCATTTACAAATCTTTTCGATATTAAGTTCTGTCCGAATGTTATCATATTCGCCAGAAAGTAATAGTATGTCAAACCTGCAGAGAAGTTATTGAGTATAAGCATAAACATGATTGGCATCATATACATCATCAGCTTCATTCCCGGCTGATCAGATCCCGGTGTCGAGCCTGTCATTCTCATTGTGAGCAAGGTTGATGCAGTCATGAGCAGCGTGAAAAGGCTCACATGATCTCCATACATCGGGATCATGAATGGAAGCTTAAGTATTGAATCGTAGGTCGACAAATCGGTTGCCCAAAGAAAATGTTCCTGTCTTAATTCAATTGAAACAGGAAAGAACCTGAACATTGCAAAAAGGATAGGCATCTGCAGCAACATTGGAAGACAACCACCCATCGGGTTCACTCCTGCCCTCTTGTATAGATCCATCGTTGCCTGCTGCTTTTTCATAGCATCCTCTTTCTTTGGAAATTTCTTTCCAAGTTCTTCAACCTGAGGTTTCAAAATTTGCATCTTAGCAGTGCTCTGGTAAGATTTCAGGGTAAGAGGAAATAATACAATTTTGATGATCAGAGTAAGAATAAGAATTATTAAGCCGTAATTAACAATATATTTATTAAGCCAGTTGAAAATAGGAATAATAGCAAACCTGTTAATCCAGCCGATTATATTTTTTCCGAGGAAGACCAGCTTCTCGAGTTCGAGTCCCTCTTTTTTAAGGATTTTAAAACTATTTGGTCCGTAATACAACTTCATGCTGATAGCATTCGAAGATGAGAGATTGTAAGGAACACCGATCTCAGAAGTGTTATAACGGGTATACTTTGGAGAAGCTATAGTTCGGGTGGCTGAAAGCGAGCCATTCAGAAAGAAGTCGTTTGATATGATAACAGATGAAAAGAACTGATCCTGAAATGCAACCCAGCTGAGTTTTGTTGTCACATCAACCTTTTCTACTTCTTTACTCTGTCTTTGCTTCAGGTAGGTAACATCATCCTGATAATATTTATAGGTAATGTCTGAGTAATTCTCTTCATTCTGTCTTCCCTTTTCCTGCTGAGGCATATACATTTTCCAGTCGAGTGTAATGCTGTTCTGATTTGCAGCAATAATCCCTTCCATCGAGTTAAAGGTTACATTAAAGCCAACGCTGTATTTATCGGGAGCCAGTGTATACTTATATTCAATGTACTTATCATCAGCGGCATATAGTCTCAGACTTACGGTTTCTGCCTGCTTACCTACAACATACGTTTTTTGATCGCTTACCGGTTTAAAATAAAGATTATTCGTTTGTACTGCCTTATTATCAGTAGTAAAGAAGTTAAACCCAAATACTGTTGAGTCGCCGGAAAACATCACCAAAGGCAGACCATCGAAGGTTTTATAATCTTTCAATCTGGCAGAATAAACCCTGCCGCCTTTGAGCGAAATCTTAAGTTCTACCTTATTATTTTCGAGGGTAATAAAATCATTTTCGCCAGTGGCTGCATTTGAAAAAATGCCGTACTGGTTTACATCTGTTTGTACAACAGGAAGATTATTTGCTGTATTTACTGTATGTTCAGTATTTGGTTTCTGAGCGCTTATGGTATCTTCCTTCTGAACTCCGGTAAAGCCTCCCAATTTCAGGTTAAGTTCATTTAGTTTTGCCAGGGCAACAGGCTGGGTTGGTTTGAATTTCAACGCGTTAATATACTCTGCCCGTGCTGCTTCCAAATCTCCTTTGGCATAAAATTGTTCTGCAGACACTACAGCTTTCTCATAACCTTTATTCAAACGACTGTTATTATAGATACCAGCTCCAATGAAGATTGCAAAAATCAGAATTATACCAGTTATTGTATTTCTATCCATTATTTAATTTTGATTAGTTGATGTTGAGACGCAATGCATTGCGTCTTTAATGTCTATATTATATTGATAAGCAATGCATTGCAGACCTATCCTATACATGCTTTAACAAAACTTACAAAAAGCGGATGAGGGTTGATTACAGTGCTGCTGTACTCCGGGTGAAACTGGACTCCAATAAACCACTTATGTTCAGGAATTTCAATGATTTCAACAAGATTAGATTCCGGATTTATTCCAACCGGGATCATCCCGTTATTTTTAAAGTCATCAAAATATTTATCATTGAATTCGTAGCGATGCCGGTGCCTTTCAATAATGTCAGTTTTATTATAAGCTTCAAATGCCCTTGAATCTTTATTTATGACACACTTATACCCGCCGAGCCTCATTGTTCCTCCCTTATCGATGATACTTTTTTGCTCTTCCATTAGGTCAATTACAGGGTATTTTGTCTTATGGTTTATCTCCGTGGAATGAGCGCCTTCCAATTTCAGGATATTTCTTGCAAACTCAATAACAGCACATTGCATACCCAGACAAATTCCCAGAAAAGGCACATTATTTTCCCGGGCATATTTTGCAGTAAGAATTTTTCCTTCAATTCCTCTTGAACCAAATCCGGGTGCAACTACAATCCCATTAAGGCCGCTGAGCATATCAACAACATTATTTTCAACGATATCTTCAGAATGAATGTACACTACATCTATTTCACATTCATTTACCGCTCCGCTATGAACGAAGGATTCAGCAATTGACTTGTAAGCATCGGGCAGTTCAACATATTTTCCGATCAGTCCAACCTTAATGCTATGTTTCGGGTTTTTAAGTTTTGTCAGAAACTCTCTCCATTCAGTAAGAGGAGGTTCATTATCAACAGTAAGAGCAAGTTTTCTGAGAACTGTTTTATCAAGGCCCTGCTCAATCATCTTTATTGGAACCTCATATATTGTTGATACATCCACTGATTCAATAACAGCATTCTCTTCAACGTTACAGAAAAGGGCAACTTTTCTCCGTAAATCATCGTTCAGGTGCCTGTCCGACCTAAGGACAAGAATATCGGGTTGTATTCCCGTTTCAAGTAACTCTTTTACAGAGTGTTGGGTAGGTTTTGTTTTAGATTCTCCGGTAGAAGAAAGATATGGTACCAGGGTAAGATGGATTACGATACAATTCTGTGTCCCGAGTTCCCACTTTAACTGTCGCACAGATTCTATGTATGGAAGAGACTCAATGTCACCAACTGTACCGCCAATTTCAGTGATTACGATATCAAATTTATTCCCGGAGCTCACAAGTTTTATTCTCCGTTTTATCTCATCTGTTATGTGAGGAATTACCTGAACGGTTTTGCCGAGATAATCCCCTTTTCTCTCCTTATTAATTACAGACTGGTAAATTCTGCCTGTGGTAACATTATTTGCCTGACTTGTAGGAACATTTAAGAATCGTTCATAGTGGCCAAGATCGAGGTCGGTCTCCGCGCCATCTAGAGTAACATAGCATTCACCATGCTCGTAGGGGTTCAAAGTCCCAGGGTCGACATTTATATAAGGGTCTAGTTTTTGTATTGTTACAGAATACCCCCTGGCTTGCAACAGTTTTGCAAGTGAAGCAGAAATAATGCCCTTCCCCAGTGAAGAAGTTACTCCTCCGGTAACAAATACGTATTTAACGTCGTTCAACTTTGAAATGTATTTAATTGTCGTTCAGAACCTATATTTATTACTCATCAAAACCTGATTGGTCGATCATTTTGACCTTTTCCTCAAGCGTCTTAATAAGCTTCTTGGCGCTGTCAATTTTTTCCTCTACCTCTTTAATCATAGTATCGGCTTTTGTTGATTTTGCAAAGAAACCAATATTATTTTCCCACAACACGATATCACTTTCCAACTGTTTAATCTTGGTAAAGAACTTATCCCTTTCGTTTTGTACTTTTCGAGTAGCCTTAGGATTTGTCTTAAGACTATCGAGTTTTGTTTTATATTTCAGGATACTCTTATCTTCATCACCTATTTTCAGCTTATCAAATTCTTTGTTAAGTGCGTTTCTGTATTTAGTTGTAATCTCATCTTTCATATTAAAAGGAACAAAACCAATATCTGTCCACCTTCTCTGAATATCCTTAAGATGTTCAAAGGCAGCCTGTACATCTGCTCCCGGTACAAACTTTTCAAGCTCGTCGATTATAGCCAGTTTTGCTTTGAGATTATCTTCGTAGGATGTATCCAGTTCCGCGAAGAACTGAGTTTTTCTGTTGAAGAAATGGTCGCATGCTTTGCGGAATCTCTTCCAGCATTTTTCAGATTGCTTACGTGGAACAGGACCAACTTCCTTCCACTCTTTCTGCAGCTTTATCAACGCGTCGGAAGTGGATTTCCAGTCAGTGCTTTCCTGAAGCGCTTCAGCCTGCATGCACAATTCTGTCTTTAACTGCAGATTGGTAAGCTGAATCTCTTTGTTATCCGAATAGAAACTTCTTTTCTTTTCAAAAAATGCATCGCATGCATCACGAAATCTCTGATATACTTTATTATTCTGCTTTTTAGGGGCAAATCCGATAGTTCTCCACATCTTTTGCAGTTCAACAACCTTATCTGCCCTTTCATCAAAATCTTTGAAATTCTTAAATTCCAACAAATTGATAGCCTCTACTTCCTCACATAAAGCAATCTTAGCTTCAAGATTTTTACGTTGTTCCTCTTTCTGCTTTTCGAAATACTCATGATGGCTTTTATTAATCTGAGAAGTAGCTTCTTTAAACCTTTCCCAAATATCATTTTTCGATTCAGGAGGAACCGGTCCAATCTCCCTCCACTGATCGTGAAAGTCCTGCAAAAATCTGAATGCATTTACAGGGTTTGGTTCAAGAAGAAGTGCTTCAGCTTTTTCGCATAAAGAGATCTTCGATTCCAGGTTTTTCTTAAGATCGAGGTCTCTTAATTCTTTATTGATTTTTATATAATCATAGAAAATCTCAACATAATGATGATAATTTTCCCATAGATCTTTGAGTGAAGATTGCGGAACAACACCTGTGGTGTGCCATTCATTCTGCAGTAAACGAAAATCATGAAAAGTTTTGTTTATCGACTCTTCACGATTAACCAGTTCCTTAATCTTGTCGATTATCTCATACTTTTTCTTAAGATTCTCATATTTTTCAGCTTCCTGAATCTTATTAAAATCGGTTTTTTTCTCTTTGAACTTTTCCAGCAGCTGTTTTACTCTTGCATCATCTGAGTCTACCCAGGCCCTGTAATCTTCTATTTTTCCTCCGTCCTCGAGAAATTTGGCCTTTCTTTCATCGGCTTCCTGCTTCAGTTTTTTATAAAAGAGAAGTTTTATCCTATCAACATCGTCCCGTATTTCTGCAGGAGCACGATTTTCAACTATAAGACTCAATGTCTCAACCAGTTCGTGTTTCGAATACGACGAATAATCAACTGGTGGAAGTTCTATTTCAGTAAAATCAGTTTCGTCTTTAGGCAGGAGTTCTTCCTTCTCAGCTTCAAGTACTTGCGCGTTTTCTGCTTGTGTGGCATCCTCAGTTTCGGCAGCATTATCATTTGCCCCAAATTGTTCTTCATGAACAGAGTCATCCGGATTTTTCTTGGTCATAATCAATCCTTTTATATTTCAGCTCTTTATCAGTATTTTACACCACGGCTTCCCATGGAATTTTCAGAGTACGAAAATATTGAAATATTTATTAAAACTCAAAGAATTAGCATAAATAAATGTAAGAATCAGCGTTTAAGAATATGTGACGAAAATAGTCGATAATTCAGAAAGCAGATAAATTCGGTTTATATGATTACCACTTAAGTAGTTTTAAAATATTAATAATATATTTGGTTATAATTTAAATGGTTTTAATAAATCGACAATTTCTCAATATCAATTATACATATTTATATGAAAAACAGGGATATTATAGTATTCGCAGTTATTTTAGTTTATGCAGCTGTCAGGTTATATATGAAATATGGTAGAAAGGAGAAAAGTGATTCGACTTCAGCTACAAAGACGGATTCTGACACAAAGTTCTTTTCATCCTCAAAAGAAGATGAGTATGAACCTTATTCAAAAAAATGATTGTAATTTACCTTTTGTTTTTTGAAACCAAATAACGGAAAGGGTTAACAATCTTCTGGATAAGGCGTAGATCTTCGCTGATGATTTCTGCTGTGCCAACCATATTTTGGGTGAATTCAAGCTTCTTTCCATACAAAGTGTTCAAACCATCCGGCAGGTCAATTTCAATTATGTAAGCATCACCTGTTGGAACAAGGGATTTCGATTTCACCACTCCCCTAACCATCCCGTATTCAAGATATGGATAACCACTTAGCTTGATATTCACTAATTGTCCGGGTTTAACTTTGCCCGATCGTTGCATTTTAAGATTGATTCTTCCCAGGTAACTGCCTGCATCAATCGGCACAATGCTTAGCACAGGTTCATCTTTTATTACAGACTGATTAATGCTCCAGAATCTTGTGAATGAGACAGTTCCATCAATAGGAGATATTAAAAGATAATTGTTTTCCCATATTTTAATCTGGGCTTTCAGGTTCATAAACGATTCTCCCAGAATTGCCACATACTTTTCTTTTTCCTGATTCCTGTTAATTCTATAATCCACAAGTAATTGCCTCTTTTCAGCAAGCTCTATCAACTTTGAGGAATGATCCAGTCGAACCTGCTGTAATTCGATGTTAAGGCGTATTAGTGATTGATGAGATTTTTCAAGTTCACTTTCGGGGATGACCTTATTCGCATAGAGAGAAGAATCGCGCTTGTATTTTCTTTCTTCAAGATTCCTGTTCTCTGAATTTAATTTCTCTTTTATAACCAGCCTGTTTATATATTCCTGGATTCCATTTATTTCATCATTAAGTGAATTGATCTTGTTCCCATAAAAATCATTCAAAGTATTGCTGTTCAGATCTGATAAATTCTTTAGAAATGTCGAATAGAAACCCTGAAGTTCCCCAAGCTCAGAAAATACTGGAAGCGATCGTGCCTGAAGCAGCTCGGGTCTGCTGATTGTATCAATGGTTCGTTTAAGTGATTCAATCTCGGTCATTGAAGCAGTTGTCTCCATTACAGCAATTAACTGACCTGCAGCAACATGCTCCCTTTCCTTTGCATAAAGATTTTTTATACGTCCGGAAATCTTCGTCACAAGGGTTACCGGAGGATTAACTGTTGTTATTTCAACTGGCGCAGGAATTGTATCGGGATATCTGATCAACCATGCAAAAAAGATAAAAACAACAAAAACTGAAAACATTATGGTGGTCCCCCATCGGAGGATCTTTCTGGGAGGTCTTCCCATAATCTCGCGAACAGGATCGGAATATAATATTTCAGGTTTGCTGTCTTTCACAGGTTTATTTTAATTGCCAAGTTCAAGTTGATTTTTTACCAGGTTATAGTATGCACCTTTATTTGAGATAAGCGATTCATGATTACCGGATTCGATTATCCTTCCGTTATCAAGCACCACTATCTTATCTGCATCTCTCACAGTGCTCAGGCGGTGAGCAACAACAATTACAGTCTTCCCGATATAAAATCCTGAAAGGTTTTCAATTATAGCTTTTTCATTATTGGCATCAAGAGAGTTTGTAGCTTCATCGAAAATAATTATACTGGGATTTTTATATATCACCCTGGCAATCAGCAGTCGCTGCTTCTGCCCCTGGCTCAAACCATGACCGTTAGCGCCAATTTTAGTGTTATACCCCAGAGGAAGAGACTCAATAAAACCCCTGATGTTGGCAATTTCCGCAGCATTGACCAGCTTTTCCTCATTAATTTCTTCAGTTCCCGGTGCAATGTTATAAGCTATTGTATTCTGGAAAAGAAAACCGTCCTGCATAACCGCTCCTACTTTTTCGCGCCAGATTTTAAGGCTCAGATTGTTTAAGCGTGTGTCACCGATAAGTATTTCTCCGCTTACAGGTTCATAAAAGCCAAGAAGCATCTTGAGCAGTGTCGTTTTTCCGCTTCCACTGGTACCAACTATCGCGGTGATTTTATTTTCTTCAATAAACAGGTCCACATCCTTCAGGGCAAATGGCGATCGTGGTCCTTCGTACTGAAACGACAGGTTGTTTATATAAATGTCTTTATTGTCAGGGAGTTTGCGCACCTTCATCTCCTGGTTAGGTTCTTCCTCCTCCATTTCATGAATTTCAGCGAGTCTGTCGAGGCTCATTTTTGCGTCCTGTGACATTCTGAAGAATCCAATAATCTGATTTACAGGCACATTAAGCTGACCAATAATAAACTGGACGGCCAGCATCATACCAAGTGTCATATTACCATTGAGAACTGCGGTAGCTGCAGTGATGGTAATGAGGATGTTAGTTACTTCATTAATAAATGTTGCACCTGCTGATTGATACTGTATTATACCAAGTCCCTTTACCTTTAATCCAAACAAAGTTGCCTGCAGCTTTTCCCAATCCCATCTGGTACTAAGTTCACTTTGAGTTAACTTTATCTCCTGCATACCATTTACAATGTTTATCAACTTATTATTTGATGCAGACATCTGTTTAAAACGTTGATGATCGAGCCTTGCCCTTGACTTCATAAACAAAGAAACCCAAATGATATACAGAACGGAACCAGCTATGAATAATGCCAGAATTTTCAGGCTGAAAATTGCCAGGACAATTCCAAAAACAACCATATTGAAGAAGGAAAACAGAATGCTCAGACTTGTTGAAGTAAGAAATTCTTCAATTCTGTTGTTGTCGTCGATTCGCTGAAGTATATCGCCAGTAAGTTTCGTATCAAAAAAAGCAACCGGAAGCGACATTAGTTTCTGCAGAAACCCGGATATTACGGCAACATTTACCCTCGATCCGATATGCAAAAGAAGCCATCCTCTGATAAATTCAACCGACATTCTTCCTATCACAAGCGCCAGCTGTGCGAAGAGGATGAGATAAATAAATCCTATATCATTATTATTCAAGCCAATATCAATAATGGCCTGAGTAAGAAAAGGGATTACAAGCTGAATACAGCTTCCCAAAAGCAAACCGAGAATTAGTTGAAACAGGTATTTTCTGTACAGTCGAAAATACTTATATAAAAAATTGAAGCCTTTAGACTTCACGTGCTCTGCCTCGTTTTCAAATAAAGCAGGTGTCGGTTCAATTATAAGAACAAGTCCTGCTGGTTTACCATCTGTTTTTGTTGCAGCCCAATTCCTTACGAACTCATCGGTATTGTACTTTATAAGTCCAATAGCCGGGTCTGCAACCCAGATTTTCCCGTTCTTTATTTTATAAACGACAACAAAGTGTTTTTGCCGCCAATGCACAATGCAGGGAAGTGGTACATTGTCGTTCAGCATGTCAAAAGGAATCTTAACCCCTAAAGTTCTGAAACCTAATGAATCTGCAGCTTCAGACAAGCCAAGGAAGGAGACACCTTCCCTTGTTATATAACATTTTTTTCTAAGTGATTCAATTGAAAAGCTCATTTTGTAAAACTCTGCAACCATTTTCAGGCAGGCAGGTCCGCAATCCATCGCATCGGGTTGATTTACAAAAGGGAAGGACATTTGTAGAAGCAGAAAATTGATTTATAACTAAAGTAAAGATATTTATATTTTGATTAGGATTATAGTCTTATTAGGATAAAAACTGAACCATCTGGTCATTAACCTGATTTTAGGTTTTGGAAATATTATATTTGTCAACTGATACTTAACAATTAATGGGTTTCTTTAAAAATGTATCTGATAAAAGCATAATAGATGGCGTACGCAATCAGGACGACAAAATTCTGAATTGGCTGTATGACAATTATTTACCCCAGGTCAGAAGTTATGTATTCAATAATAGCGGAACTGCTGAGGATGTTTCGGATGTATTTCAGGATGCAATTATTGCACTTTATACACAGATAACTGAAGATGACCTGAATCTTAGAGGAGATCTGAAAGGATATTTTTATGGCGTTGCAAAAAACATCTGGAACGTTAAGTTAAGGAAGGAAAGAAGAACCACTGAACTGGAATTTGACCCTGTCGATGCAGAAGACTCTGACCAAATGAATTATCTTGTACTTGAGGGCGCCATTAACAGAGCATTTTTGAAACTCCAACCTGATGAGCAGATGGTATTAAAAATGTTTTCAGAGGGCAAATCATACGAAGAAATTGCTCTAAAAATGGATTATAAAAATGAGACCTATGCAAGAAGAAAAAAATACTTGTGTAAAGAAATACTGCTCGATATCCTTAAGGAAGATCCTGAATATCAGGATCATTTTCGTTTAATGAACTGAATTGTCAGAAAGCTGACAAGAATAACAATTAGCAGTGAGCCCCCGGCTATTAAATATTTTGAAAAATACAGAGGTTCATTATTGCCATAGATTACAAGCGTTGACCAGTAATAGGGATGAGATCTTAGCTGATCAATATTTTTCAAATATGTGATTCTTGCTTTTCTAAGCGCTCCACTCTTCGATTTACCCCATTTCAGATTCTGATAAAATAATTTAACGATATCAGTTCCTGATTTGTCTTCAATCTCCCACATCGACATTACGACTGACTGACTGCCAGAGTATATAAATCCCCTGGCAAGACTAAGAATTCCCTCACCTGAGTCCATCAGGCCTGTTCCTGTATTGCAGGAACTCAATACAACCATTTTTGCTTTCAGAGGAATTCCGTAAACCTCGTAGGTCTTCAGATAACCATCATTTAATGTATCATTTTTATGGCTGAAAATCAATGTGGAACGCATTGGATCCTTAATGTTGATCAATGTATGCATTGCCAGATGAATGATATCAAACTTACCGGATTCTGCTTTGTAATTTGATTCACTTGCCTCGTCATTTTCGTAGAGTTTTCCTCTTGTAATCTCCGAAACATATTCAGCCTCCTGCCTTGCAAAAGGAAGGTCCTGAAGCAAACCGCCATCAGCTTGCCTGCTCAACAATACTTTCTGGATATCAATAGGTTCAGGGTAATTCGGAGCAAATGCAATAAGCTTTTTACCAAAATTAAAAGTCTTCCTCTCAGATTCTGCCATAAACGTGGCGGAATATGTATAGGATATATCATAATCTTTCATCAGATAATTAATATCACGATAAAAAATATTGCTGTCAGAGCTGATGGAAGTCGGGATTGTTTCAAATGGAATATACGCCAGAAGGTTATCAGGAGAAATTATCAGCTTGTCGGAAATCAGATATGGTAACATTGGAGCTATGAGAGTATTATACAATTTAAACCCGATTGTCTGGAAATTCCCAAATGCCGCCCGGGCATCTATGTCTGGTGAAGGAATTGAAAGCAGTTTCCGGAATTGATTAATTTCAGAATAGAATGATGTATCTATTTTTATCGAAATAAGTTTCTGATATTTCCTGTTCGCAATGAAAACATACAACAAGGTATCAGATGAAACATAATTAATATAATTTCCAGTTCGTCCGATAATTGATTGAATATCACTAAGTTTAGCAACCTGGGTGTTAAATTTATTTGAGTAGTAATCAGGATATTTTTTCTCGAATATTACAATTAATGAATCTCTGCTTTTCACTGCACCAATCAGGCTTTCCTTCCAGTCTTCAATAAGAGAAGAATCAGGTTTATCAACTGCCTGCTCTTCAGTGATTCTCGCATTTAGCATATTAATCTCCCTCTGGAGTTGTTGCTCCATATCTGAAATGTTGGCAGGAATATGAAATTTTGAAGCCTTTAATTCGCGTGAGGAAGAAAGTAAACTTGCTGCTTTGCTCTTTTCTGAATAGGTAAAAGCCTTTTCCAGATAAACTTTGTCTGACGTTTTGTTATAAAGGAGATTAAAATCGCCGATCGCACTCAGGTAAGAATTTCTGTAGTTCTCCCCCAAAATTAATCTTGAATCCTCCTCTGTCAGATTAATACGTACCCTTTCGACAAGTGTAACAATAAATTCTGAAGTACTTGATGCCGCCATAAGGAACTTATCATCAGATGTTTGCAAATACAATTCCCATAAGATCCTATATTTAGCCTTAAAAACACTGAGAGTCCTCCTGTCGATTTTAACTGAATCTATTGAAGGGTTATCAAATGTTTTTGAGAGCTGATTATTTTTATTCTTATTGAAAAGCATGGATTGAATTATTTCAAGCGCTTTCATGGAATTGCCTGCTTTGGCAAGCGAAAGGGAATAGCCAATATAAACAGATGTTTTAAATAATGGGTCCTGATTGTTTTTATCAAGATAAGTAATGCATTCTTCAAAGCATTCAATCGACTTTTGATAATCGAGCATATATTCTCGCAGATAGTCGGCATAATTGTTAAGCACCCAGTAATAAATATGCAATCCCTCTCCTTCAGTAGATGAAGCTTTTTTAAGTGCATTTAGCAGAAGTGATTCTCCTTTTATTTTATTTCCTGAGTTGCCCAGGAAAATGGAGTAACTGTTTATCATGTTATATGCGAGGGATGAATTGGTAGAAAGGGCTTTTGCAATTCCTTTCTCATAATATTTGATAGCAGTCTCAGGCAATCCCAGGTTTGAATAGGTAACTGCCATGCTATTCATTAAGTTTATATAGTCATTATTAAGATCGAGACGGTTAGTATTGTATATTGATTCAGATTTATCAAGATAAATTCTGGCTTTCGAAAAATCTGCCAGCCTTACATAACTAACACCCAGGTTATTATATAGATTAAAAGCATTTTCGGGAGTAGCTACCTCGGAATAATTGCTTAGTATTGACAGGGCAGTATTAGAATAAGCTATTGCCTTTTCATAATCCTGCAGTTCAATGTAAGCAGCAATAAGTGAGGAATAGATATTTATCAGGAAAGGATCAGATTCTCCGGATAAACTCTTCGTAACCTCAAGGGATTTTAGGGTATATTCCTCAAGTTTTCTAAGATCTCCTGTTTCCAAATATGCAAGACCCAGGTTGTAGAGGGTTTTAGCGTACCTGCCGTCTTTATCTTTATTCTCATCTCTGATATCAAGAGATAATTTTAAATAATATATCGCTTTATCAGGATTTCTTATCAGTTTGTAGTATACTCCAATATAATAATAGGAATCGGCTAATATTTTTCTGTCAGGATTTGTCCTGGATATTTTCTGAACAATTTTATCTACAATGAATTTGCCCTTTCTAAAATCATTCTTTGAAAGTAAATTAAGAAGTGACAGGTTTAACTGATTGATTTCTTCGGAGTATTTACTTCCGAAATTTTCAGAAGTCTGAACTGATTCACTATTTGACTTTTCGCCTGAATATAAGAAAGAGTTACCTGACCGGGAAGATATATTAATCCACCCGCTGAGTAATAAAAGTCCGAAAACCTTAAATGAAATCCCCCCTGATCTTATCATTTATACCACCAATTTCTGACCCAATAACGTGCTTTATTACAAAGATTAAAAATTTTGATCCCAAATCTAGTTCATTTTAGTCAAAAAATGGTCTTTGTATATATCTGATTATGTGCGTTTTAGAAAATATTTTAAAAATAGTTCATTTTTTCGTGTCACAAATCGGCATCTACCGACACGTAGCAATATAAAAGGACACGTAATTATTTAAAAACCACATAAAATTAAAGCTATGAAAACTCAGACTTTCGAAATGACAAAAGACATTTTCAGTACGTTTGCATTGGTTAATGAAGAGATGATAAAAGTTCGTGGCGGAAGTGAACCAGAAGTACACCCAACTCCTCCTCCTGTAGTAATCTGATCAAAAAAT
Organism: uncultured Bacteroidales bacterium; assembly: GCA_963809855.1. Lineage (GTDB taxonomy): Bacteria > Bacteroidota > Bacteroidia > Bacteroidales > VadinHA17 > LD21. The sequence goes on from CAWELF010000001.1 coordinate 1,309,397, forward strand.
TACTCTTGTTTTATCGAAAACAGGAATTTTAAAGTTTGATTTAATATTTGACTTCAGGCATTATTGACTTAATTTATTGTCGATTTATTGATGTAACTTCAGAGCATTATACACTGTTAAGGTATATTGCTGTAATAGAGCAGATTACCATAATACCAGGTAGTTATGTGTTTGAATGGCGATTCAAAAATATTATAAAGTAATTTATGAAAACAAATGATTTTTCATATCTCATTGAACGGTACAATGCCGGAGATATGAGTGAAAATGAAAAAATAAGGTTCGAGAAAGAACTTGAGGGGAATAAAAAACTTCAATATGAAGTAAATCTGAGCAGGAAGACTGACGAGATTCTTAAAAATCAGTCTGTTGTTTCCCTAAGAAGAAAACTACAGGAAATTGAGAGCAGAAGGACAGTAAATGTTCCTGTCAGAACCAGAAAGCTACCTGTATATATCAGATATGCAGCTATTGCTGCTATATTGATAGCTGTGGGGAGCATTACTCTCTTTACCGGGAGAAACATGACCGGTGATGAAATTATCGATCGATATTATAAAGCTTATGAACCACCAACAGTTTCAAGATCCGGAGTGGCTGCAGCAAACAATGATTTCACACTTGCCCTTCAGTACTACAATACCCGCAATTATGAAAAAGCTGTAGCTCTTTTCAACAAAATTCTTAAGAGCAATCCACGGGATATGCAGACTGCGTTGTTAAATGGAGTTTCAAATTTCGAGGACAAAAGATATCCTGATGCTAAAGAATCGTTTGCTACAGTTATAAATGATAATAACAACCTGTTTATTGAATCTGCGAAGTGGTACCTGGCTTTGTGTTATGTAAAAACTGATGAAAAAGACAAGGCTATCAGGCAATTGGAAATGATAAAAAATGAGGGTGGCATCTATAAAAATGACGCAAAAAAGATAATAAGAAAACTGAAATAAGCCTGATAATCTCGATTTTTAAGGGAATAACGATTTATATGGGAAGTGATTGTAATAATGGGGATATACGAGAGATAAACTATGGATTCATTCAATAACAACTTGATAAACTGCCCTGCTATATTAAAAGGGATGTCGCATGAAATGAGAACTCAGATGAATGCAATAGTCGCATTCTCGTTTCTTATGAAAGAAAATTGCAGGAACAGTACGGAAGGTGAGGAATTCAGCAATCAGATCTTAAGCTCATGTGATCAGCTTATTCAGCTATTTGATAGTTATCTCGACACAGCAATAGTTGAAACCGGAAATTCTATAGTCGAATCAAAAAACTGTAACCTTGATCATATTCTTGACGAACTTATTTCCGAGTTCAGAGACGAACTGAAAAACATTGCTGATAACAAAGTGGAGCTAATCTCTGAAATCAGAATTCATAATGCCTCAGAAGTTAATATTGATAAATCAAAGATTTACAGGATAATCCGCAGTTTGTTTAAAATATCGTTATTCAATACTAATACCGGGTATATAAAAATTGGGTACTATTCAGAGAATGATGAACTAACATTTTATGTACTTGACTCGGGACAGGGCTATTTCAAATGCAAAGAATTTATTCAGGACACTGACCTTAATGAATTGGTTCACAGGCACAATGACACCTATACTGCGATTAACATGACATTAGCCAAAAATCTCATTAAACTCTTAGGTGGAACAATAAGGATCGAATGCAATGGACTTACCGGCTCAGGAGTATATTTTACAGTACCTGCCAGAGTAGTTTCTAATGTCACTTTTAATATAAATAATTATGTAAAAAAAATGATAGCAATCTGAGTTGCTAAGCTTATTTATATCAATGTCTGATTTCAATTCTCGTGAAAAATGGCCATCTCAAGTCAAGGTGGCCATTTCCTTATTTTTTATTCTCAATGACTTTTGCTTCAGTGCGCCGGTTGAGTTTCCTGCCTTCAACAGATTCATTATCACTAATTGGCTGGGTATTTCCATACCCCTTATATTTTAACCTATCGGGAGATATTCCATTTTTCACGAGGTAATTAACAACTGAGAGGGCTCTCTTTTCGGAGAGTTTCTGGTTATAATCTGCCGACCCTGTCGCATCTGTATGCCCTCCTATTTCAAGAAGGAGCTCCTTATTTTCAGAAAGAAGGCTCACCAGATTATTCAACTCCAAAGACGATTCCTTTTTTAATTCCCAGGAATCAACTTCATAGAAGACATTTGTAAGAAGCATCTTTTCTCCTATTTTAATAGGACTTAATCCGATCCTTTTTATGAAAGGTGAAGCTTCGGTATGCTCTCCTTCAAGCATAAAATTTTCAGAATAAAACAGATAACCGGATTTATTTACATTTATTCCATAATTACATCCTGAAGGTAAACATACAAGAAAGTCGCCTGCCAGATCTGTCGAGCTTTTTATTGTAATCTGGTTCGTGGAAAGATTTATCAGTTCATAATCTGCCTTCAGCAGTTTGCCTGTTTCTTTATCAAAGACCTTACCTTTGAGATATGAGACAGGATTAGGTTGGGCTGCCGTATAAAGGTCAAAACTAAATATATCTTTCCCCATTGTTTTGTCCCTTACGGAAGAATAATAGGCTTTTTTACCATTTGATTCTATTATAAGACCCATTTCATCGTTATTGGTATTAATAGGATACCCAAGGTTTTCAGGTTCAGTCCAGGTGCTATCGTCATTCATTGTTGTCTTGAAAAGATCGAACCCACCCATTCCAATCCTTCCGTCAGATGAAAAATAGAGAGTTTTTCCATCGAAATGAATGAAGGGTGACATTTCATCACCTGCTGTATTTATTGTCGATCCAAGATTTTTAGGATCGGACCATAAATTCTGTTCGGTCAATTTTGAAAGCCAGAGATCCTTCCCTCCCATACCACCTGGTCTGTTGCTGGAAAAGAAAAGGAGCTTACCATCAGCGCTAACAGAAGGTTGCGATTCCCAGTATTTTGTATTTACCGGAGGCCCGATATTGAATGGTTCTGTCCATTTCCCATCGTTAAAAGCCGAAAAATAGATATCACAGCTGCCCATGCCTCCCGGACGATTACAGGCAGTAAAGAACATATACTTTCCATTTGAGGACAGAGTTTGAGCTCCCTCATTCTGATTTGTATTAAGTGGCGATCCGGCGTTAACAGCCTTTTGCCAAATGTTGTTCTGATTGTAACTGATATAGAAATCTTCCTGGACTGTTTCAAAAATTCCCTTATTTTCGGTCATTCTTGGCTGCCGTGTAAAGATCAAAGTCTGGCCATCGGCAGTTATAGAAGGCCAGTACTCATCATCTGTTGTATTGATAGCACTCCCCAGATTTACAGGATTAAAAGGTACCGGGTTCTTCAATGCTTTCAATGCAAACTCACAGTTTTTGACATTCTTAACTGCAACTATTTTATTTTTCTCCGAAATACCAGTCTGAGCAAGATAAACGTTAAAATGAATGAGCGCATTGCTATAATCTCCTGACATCATTTCTGCATTTGCCAGAGGATAAAAGAGAGGTTTATAATAAAGTGAATCCAGCTTAACGGCAGTGGTATAATATATAGCAGCCTGATCATATTTTTTTTGTGCAGCCATTACCTCACCAAGCATCAGGTAACCCTCATAAAATTTCTTATCGATTGTAATAGCTTCCCTGAAATTAATTTCTGCCGCAGAAAGATCGAGGTAATCGTATGCAGCAACACCTTCCTTATATGCTTTGAGAGCTTTATTTGAATATGTATGAAAATTCTGGGAAAAGCTGTTTACCGAAATCAGGGAGTAAACAACAATGCAATAAAATATTTTATTAAAAACCTTCATTCTTATATTACGGTATGTGCATGTATTTATGCACCTGAAGCGACATCCTCCAGACTGGGTTTTTCTTTATATAATCAACAATGTCAGGAACAATGATTTCAAATCTGCTCCATTCTGGCTGGAGATATAACCTACAACTATCACGAACCATCAGTCGATATTTTTCAGCCCACTCAAAATCAGAATAATCCTGAACAATTACCTTTAATTCGTCAGCAACACTACAAATCTCATTCACGGGTGGCATATTTTTTTTTGGAGAGAGACAAATCCAATCCCATTCACCGCTTAATTTGTATGCTCCTGAGGTCTCTATAAAGGTACTAATATTTTTCTTTTTAAGTTCTGTGCAAAGGAAATCAAGATTGCACATAAGCGGTTCTCCACCTGTAACAACTACAGAATCAGATCCCGATTTGACTACTCTTTCAATTATTTCAGAAGTTTCAACAACAGGATGAATGAGGGGATTCCATGAAAACCTCGAATCGCACCAACTGCATCCAACGTCACATCCTCCCAACCTTATGAAATAGGCTGCCCTGCCCGTCTGGTAACCTTCACCCTGCAAAGAAAAGAATTCCTCTACCAAAGGAAGCCTCAACCCGTCCTGCCTTAAATCTGAATCCTCGTTCATTTCATTTAAATTGCTGATACTATTTTTCACTGCCAAACAGGAGCGTATACTCTCTTGATTTTGCTGCAGCTACCCATTTTTCAGGAATAATTTTCCAATTATTAAGCGGCTCCGGGCTGACACTCTTCTTTAGTTCAATAGATTTTAAAATATAATATCTCAGATCTCTGTCAGTGGATGACAATAGTCGTGATCTCAATTCATCCTTAGTTAAACCGGCGCCTTCAGTAAAATGACCACCTCCCCCATTTCCCCGATAAGAGTTAACGGCAACCTTATACATTTTATTATAATCGAACGATTTACCTGAGGAGAAGCCCTTTATCTGAACTCTGGAGCCCTCGGGCTTACTGACATCTACAGTATAATCAATTCCGGCTGCAGAATCAAAATTGTAAGATTGGTTTTTAAAATAAGCTCTCCCGTTTGTAAGCATCGGCTTTCCGTCTTTTCCGCTACGAAATTTAAGCATTACATCTCCCGGACCTTTCATTGTATTTAACCATTCCGAATATGAAAACTCAAGATATTTACGGATCTCTTTACCTGATAATGTCATCGTGTAAAGCATGTTTTCAAACCTGTATAGTTTAAACATATCTCCAACAGTTATAGGTCCTTTAGCGATCGCTACATCAAAGGAAAGAGGAGCGGCAAATGAGACATCGGCTCCTGTTATTTCAAGTTGAATAGAATGAATCATATCTATGAACGGCGATGATCCAAAATAGGCATCCCTTGACGAAATCGTCACAGAAGAATTGCCAATAACCCGGTTCACATATTCTTTAACTTTTTTATTCTGGAGCTCAAACTTTGCAATAAACTCAGGATCAGGAACAAAATCAGCGACATTAACAATCTGACCTGTTATCCTCTTCTGTATTTTTCCTTTAATCTTTTTCGAAGAGAATGAAATATCTGCCCGGGCTAGCTTTTCAGAGTGGCTTCCTCCATTAAGAATCAGCACTGTGTCACCGACGGAATTAACAAATTTTTCATTCGCCAGTTTATGATCGTGACCGGTAAATATGATGTCGAACCCGGGAACATTATATGCAACTGCAGCAGAACCATTTTCAAAGTAGGTACTATTAGCTTTCTCGACAGTTGCTGTCTTATCCCATCCTGAATGAAAGAGACCTACAACGAGATCAGGTTTTTCATTGAGGATAACCGGCATCCAGAGTTTTGCAGTTTCAACCATGTCTTTGAATTCAATACCTTTGTAAAGTTCTGGTGGTAACCAGTTCGGGATCGCAGGAGTTATAAGCCCCATCACTGCAATTTTAACTCCATTTTTTACAATTATGGTGTACGGCTTGAAGTAAGGTTTTCCTGTTTTAATGTCGATAGCGTTAGCTGCAAGTAAGGGGAAATTATATGCTTTCACAAGCCTGTCGTAGACTGCATGTCCGGCTTCAACATCGTGATTGCCAACTGTCCCGGCATCGTATTGCATATAATTGAATACTTCCGACATAAGATGTGGAGATACTGTATCAATAAAGTTATAATAATATACCTCAGGCTGGCCCTGGAGATTATCGCCATTATCGAGAAGAAATGTTGCATCTTTTTCAAGCCTTGCCTTCTTAATAGCTGCAAATGAGGAAGCTAGTGAAACATTCAGATTTTGTTTCTCAATAAAATCATAAGGCAGAATAACTCCATGAATATCAGTTGTTTCAAAAATTGTAATATTTTTCTTTCCTGTTCCCGAACAGGAAACGAGCAGCAGGATAAAGGTGAATACCAGTGTTCTAAAAAGAATCGTTTTAATTTTCATGATGTTATTTATTTTCTTCGTTTACAAGATTATAGCCATCAATTTTGCCCTTTTCAAGCTGTGAAATACCATCTGCCATCCAATAAGGCATTGGAGCTCCTTTAAGATAATGGTCAAAGAACTGCATCTTCCTGATTGAAATGTCTTTCCTGTTTGGTCTTCTTACAAGATTATGATCTTCATCATTATAAGAAAGAAGCCATGCAGGTTTATCAAGCCGCCTCAGAGCAGTAATGAACTCAATACCCTGATACCATGGAACAGCACCGTCTGCATCATTATGCATTAAAAGTAGCGGAGTATTAATCTTCGGAACCCAAAAGATAGGCGAATTCTCAATAAATTGCAAAGGATTTTCCCATAAAGTCCCTCCTATCCTGCTCTGGGTTTTTTCATATTGAAACATCCTCGACATACCAGTTCCCCATCGGATACCCCCATAAGCACTAATCATGTCACTTACTGCAGCACCTGCATAAGCACAAGCAAAAAGGTCTGTTTGTGTCACAAGATATGCTATCTGATAACCTCCCCAACTTTGTCCGTCGAGTGCTAATTTATCTTTATCGATAAATTTGAACCTGTCCAAAAGCGCATAAGTACCACTTACAACTGAATTATAACAACTCTGTCCCGGGTAACCCGTAATATAAGGTATATCGGGTACAAATACCAGATAGCCATTACTTGCTGCAAAAATTCTGTTAATGATAGAAGCACTGGGGGCCGGAGGCATGTAAGAGTACAGACCGTCGGAGCTTCTCTCGTAGAAATATACAATCATAGGATACTTTTTCGAGGGGTCAAAATTCTCCGGTTTGTAAAGAATACCCTGAAGCTTCTGGCGGTCGAAGGACATCCATTCGACCAGTTCTGCCGTACCCCAGTTATATTTACTTTGCTGGGGATTTGTATTTGAAACTTCTTTTTGGTTTCCAAAGCTCAGATTACTAACAAATAGTTCCGGTGACAGGGTGAAAGTGCCTTTTTGCCATATGAACAAATCTGCATTTTTTGCCTTAACTAGATCAGCGGGGAAGGAAGCTTTTTCCATTAAAAGTTTTACCGGATCGGTCGGTTTTCCCTGTTTTAAAGTAAAAAACCCTGATTCTTTTGTATCATAATTAAATGCAGAAAGGCTCAATAATTCTTTATGGTTTATAAATTCAGCTTCCGGGTCAAGTTTGTTGTATCTTAATCTTAAATTATTATTCCGGCCAAAATTGTTTGAAATGTTTACCGGGCTCTCAACTCCGGTCAGATCTAGTGACCAGATGTCATAACGGTCATAAACAAGAACATGTTTTTCGTCATCTACCCATCCTGCTATCCCATGCGGAGAAGGGTCATCCGGAACATCATTTAACTCATCATATAATGGAACCTTTATTGACGATGTCAGATTTCTTTTATTCTCTCCAGTGACTGGTATTGAAATCCATGCTTTCTCTTCACGACTCCAGTAAAGCAGATATTTGCAGGACGGGGAAAGTATAGCCCTGGATGGGCATTTTTCAAGTATAAGCGATTTCGCACCTGTTTCAACATTTACCAGGTAATAATCTGAAGTTGATCCTCCGTCCCAGGATGAAGATTTTAAATATTTCTTATCGGACGAACCCAGGGCAGTTGTATTGTTTCCTTTCTGAAAGGTCCTTACTGTCTGAATATTAGTATCGGCAAGCTGGAACATTACACCTCTGTCGATATGATAAACGGCCATCCAGCTACGTTTCCGTTCCTGGTCTAACTGTTTTTTCTGCATTGGCTGCAAAACATCATCGTCCCACGACCATATATCAAGCTTGTACTTCTCTTCTTCAAGGAGTGTATCTACCGGCTCTTTGACCGGCTTTTTTGCAGTACCAAAATACATTCTTGTTCCGTCATCGGAGAAAGTAATATTGCCATTTTCGCTTACCGACCAGCCTTTAGGCATTGAGGAATTAGACAGGTCTATGATCTTTTTCGCATCCTCAGAATTCTTTGATAGCCATAAATCATAAACTTTTACTTTGGAGGTATCCGTTGAGTAAATGAATGAAATGTTGTTTCCAATTTTATCTGCACTCAACTTTTTTACAGCACCCTTGCCTTCAAAAATAATTCTGGAAGTTTCATTCCCGGTATTAAATATATTTATTTTGAAATTTTCAATTTTTGAGGTGTCTGTTATACTCTGAACGTAACTTATAGATTTACCGTCGCGAGCAACAACATATTCAGTTACATCGGGGTATTTATATTCTTTTTTATTTACTGGATTATATATAACCAACTCTGTCCCTTTTGCCTCAGGCGTTTTGGTTTTTTTCCCTGCCGAAGGTTCAGCCACTTTCGTTGTATCAGTAGCGGATTTGCCCGGCTTCTTTTCTTCTGCTTTTTTCTCCATAAGATAGGCCATCCAATAAGAGTTGTTTTCAGCTGTAGCAAAAGATTTTACCCTTGATATTTTTATTACTTCATCGTTTGAGAATACACGGATCTCAAGGTTATTCTTAGGCATTTTATCCTCACTGAGCTTTTTCTTTTTTGCCTGACGGGTTGCGTCATAGGAAGGTATCACCTGATATGCAACATACTTTTGATCAGCTGAAAACACTGCCCGTCCCCCTCTGTCGATCGAATCTGTTTTACCGGAGGCTACGTTATACAGGAATAACTTTCCGTCACCCTGCTGAGGATTAATTACGTAGGAAATCCATTTGCCATCATCAGAAATTATGGGAGAGCTTAAACTTTTCCACTCATCGTAGACCGAGTTATCAAGAGGAGGTTTCTGCCCTGAGGAAGAGACCGAAATTAACAAACTCAGTAAAAGAGAACACCTTAATATTTTCATTTTTTGAGAATTATATATAAATGTTTAACTATTAATTCTATCTATAAAGTCCCGTCTGTTATAATAATTTTGGTTCAATCTTATGCTCCGGAACTAATAAAAGTAAAATGGCCAAACTTATAAAAGAATTATCGTTTTCGATTAATAAAATATATGTTTTAGATCATTTCAACCTGATAATTATATATTTGTCAGTAAAAACGCCCGAATGGTATTAACTGGTCTGGAAATAATATTGAACCATTTCCCTTCATCCCTGAAAGGTAAGAGGATAGGAATTTTATGTCATGCCGCAAGTATTACAAAGGATTTCAGGCATATAACAAATATTTTCGCTGAAAGAACAGATTGCAGGTTATCTGCAATTTTCGGACCTCAGCATGGAATTCACGGACAAACCCAGGACAATATGATAGAATGGCAAAGTGAAAAGCATCCCGTCTTTGACGTGCCATTGTATAGCCTATATGGGGAACATCGTAAACCTACACCCGAAATGCTGCAGAATATTGATGTGCTTTTAATTGATCTGCAGGATGTTGGGGCGCGACTCTACACATATATCTGGACAGCAAAATTGTGCATGGAGGCTTGTTCCGAAGCAAATATTCCTGTGTGGGTACTTGACAGGCCAAACCCGATAGGCATCATACCACTCGATGGTCCGGTTTTAAAAGAAGAGTATTTTACGTTCGTCGGAGGAGCATCAATACCCTTATGCCATCGAATGACCATAGGCGAAATGGCGTTAATGATTAAAGACAAGTACAATCCAAAATGTGATCTTAGGATTGTAGAGATGAAGAATTGGCACAGATCTTCTTTATATATTGAAACTGGTATTCCATGGGTGCTCCCGTCACCCAATATGCCTACACCTAATACAGCAATTGTATATCCTGGAACGGTTCTAATTGAGGCTCTTAACCTTTCTGAAGGCAGAGGGACAACCATTCCTTTTGAACTTTTTGGAGCTCCTTTTATTGATGCAGAGAAGTTGAAAAGAAATCTTGATTCACGCAAAATAAAAGCATGTGCGTTCCGTGTGCACAACTTCATCCCGACTTTTAATAAATTCTCAGGGGAGCTTTGTCAGGGACTGCAGATTCATGTCACCGATCCAAAACAATATGCTCCTGTGGGTACCGCTTTAGAAATACTGGATGCAATTATTCAGACTTCTCTTCCAGGGTCCCTTACATTTAACCAGCCGCCTTATGAATACGAGAATAAGCTAATGCCCTTCGATATATTATCAGGAGATTCAGGCATGAGGGATATTTTAATAAACAGAAAATCAATAAAGATCGAAAGAGAACGCTGGTCGACTGAAAATGAGGAATTTAAAAAGGAATTCCGGCAATTTGCATTATATCCCGAGTAGGACGCTACCTATTCAAAAAGACCATCATCCCTTAGCAAAAGCAAAACAGCAGAATGCGGCACTACTACATACTTTTCATTATTGAATTCAATTTCAATTGCGCTATTCTGCATATAAACAGCCTGATCGCCCTCCTTCGGCTGGAGAGGAACATATTTTGGTTCATTTGACGAGTTCTTCCAGGGTTCGTCAACTTCATTAATAGATGGTATCGGATAGCCAGGACCCACTTTAACCACAAATCCTATCAGCACCTTCTCATTATCATTTACCCCCGGAGGAAGGAAGAGACCACTTCTGGTTTTTGCGGAAGGGACTTTTGGTTTAATAAGAATCCTGTCTCCGATAACAATTAATTTGTGCAGATCCTTCTCATCTAATAATACACCCATATCATGTTTTTCTTATGAACAAAAGTATTATTTTTATAATAATCTGTATCCTTAACAATCGAATTAATTAATATTGTGATCTGCAGTGAGACTGATAATTTCAGTTGAAAAATAATGGAATCTGATAGTTACAAAACAATAAGTACAACCTCACAAGGTATTTACAAAGAAAAGGGCAGCAGATTCATTGCCCTCGCCTACCCTGTTTCAGATCAAAAAGAGATTAAACCAATTATTGATACTTTAAGGAAGGAACATCATGAAGCCAGGCATCATTGCTTTGCTTATATGCTTGGAAAAGATAGAGCAATCTGGAGAGTTAATGACGACGGAGAGCCTTCCGGAACTGCAGGCAGGCCAATACTTGGTCAGATAAATTCAGCAGAGTTAACTAACATACTGATAGTTGTAATACGATATTTCGGAGGAACTCTATTAGGCGTAAGCGGGCTGATAAATGCTTACAAATCAGCTGCTGCACTGGCAATTGAAAATGCTGAGATAATTGAACTTACATTGCAGGAATATTATGAAATATCCTATCCATTCTCATCCATGAATGACGTAATGCGAATACTTAAAGAAGAGAATGTCAGTAAATCAGAACAATCATTTGATCTTGAGTGCAGTATAAAAATTAATTTTCGGGAATCGGCCAAGGATAAGATTCTTAACAGACTTTCCAGAGTTGAGGGGTTAAGAAGCACTTTTCTGGAGATCCGGTGAAGAATATTCATAATTGAAAAGTTTTTAGTTAATTATCAACATTCATCAGGGAATAAGACAATTCTTGAGTAATTTTGAGATAAAGTATAGTCACGTTCTGTAAATGAGTCAACCCAATGAATAGCAGAAGCTTAGTATCAATTGACGATTTTTCAACAGAAGAGATCCTCAGAATTCTGGATCTAACGGAGGAATTTGAAAAAGAAAAATCAACAAAATTGCTCGAAGGAAAAGTCATTGCGACATTGTTTTTCGAACCATCTACCCGGACAAGACTAAGCTTTGAAAGTGCCATTACCAGGCTTGGAGGTAAAATAGTTGGTTTCTCTGATGCCGCAAGCACAAGTGTCTCGAAAGGTGAAACGCTTAATGATACAATCAGAACGGTAAGCAATTATTGCGACATGATTGTAATGAGGCATCCGATAGAGGGAAGTGCGCGTTATGCAAGCGAAATTTCCACTGTTCCTGTTATAAATGCAGGTGATGGCGCCAACCAGCATCCATCCCAGACATTACTTGACCTTTACTCCATACGCAAAACCCAGGGTAAGCTTGAAGATCTGAACATATTTCTTGTAGGCGATCTGAAGTACGGAAGAACAGTTCATTCACTTGTAATGGCGATGTCGAGATGGAATGCAACATTCAACTTTATTTCTCCGGATGAACTTAAGATCCCGGACGAATTTAAAATTTACCTCGACAATCTTGGACTTAAATACTATGAACACTCTGATTTTACTGATATCATTTCAAAAGCTGACATTATTTATATGACAAGGGTACAGAAAGAAAGATTTTCTGATCCGATTGAATATGAGAAAGTTAAGAATGTTTATGTTCTCAGAAATAATATGTTGAAAAACACGAAACCAAATATGAAGATACTGCATCCTCTTCCGAGAGTAAATGAAATACACCAGGATGTAGACAGTAATCCAAAAGCATATTATTTTGAACAGACTCTGAACGGAGTTTATACCCGCCAGGCAATTGTATGTTCACTTTTAGGAATTAAATAGGAAGATAAGAGCAATGAAGGAACCAAAACAAATGAGTGTCAGTGCTATCCAGAATGGAACTGTAATTGATCATGTTCCTGCAAACTATCTATTCAAAGTAATTCAGATACTTGGACTTGATCAGATAGATAATCAGATAACTTTCGGGACAAACCTTGAAAGTAAGAAACTGGGAAGAAAAGCGATAATTAAAATTTCGGATATTTACTTTGAAGACGAAGATATCAACAGGATCGCGCTAGTTGCTCCGGATGCTAAACTGAATATTATTAAGGACTACGAAGTTATTGAAAAGAAGGTTGTAGTAGTACCTGATTATATAGTTGGAATCGCAAGATGTATGAATCCTAAGTGTATCACAAATTATGAATCAATCACAACCCGATTTAAAGTTATTTCAAAGAAGAATGTCTCGCTTAAATGCCATTACTGTGAGAAGATCACAAACCAGGAAAATCTGGAAATAATCTGATCTACCTGAGTCTGTCATAAGATTTGACCAGATTGTCGTCTTTTTTGATTCCCCTGTGTGCTAAAATAGCCAATATCAGCATAATAGCAATTACTGCCATCTTTAGTCCGGGAACCAAAGATGCTCCAAAATTCGTAATTACAAAGTATGCATAATATGAAGAAACTAAGATAAATAAGGAAATAGAAACTATCAGGGCCACAGATAACATCATCTGAATTTTCCTGTTCTTATAAAGGAATATTGTTATTAGAGATATGACCGGCATCAAGAAGATAATAATAGTAAGAGGAATAAGCTTCTCAATCACCGTAACACCCTGCAGACCTGAATCCCTGAGAATACTACTGAAAGTGATTCTAATTTGGGATCCAGATTTATCAGTAAAATTCAGGTAGCTTCCCCTGATAAACAAAAGTGATAGTAAGAATATTAAAGACAAATAAAGAGATTGCATTCGCTGGATCATATTTACTAATTTTAAATTTCGTGCAAAAATAGTTTCTTTTCACTTAAAATTTGAACTCAAAATGTGAATATGCCGAAAATTTGCATGCTAAAGGCTAATAGTTTTATGAAAATTTAACAATTTTTTATTATAATGAACATTTTGTGTCGCTCTAATTTGCCTATTTTTGCATTTCCTGAATAGACCTGATAAAGTAACAGAATACATCAGTCTTAACTATAAGAAAATAAGTCATTTGGAATACAGAACAAATCTTAATCGGTCACATAAATATTTTTTATGAATAAGAAATTCAAACTAGTAATCACAATCCTGATAATTCTCTTTCTGGCAGGAATAATTGCGTATCCAAAAATTAAACCTCTTCTTGCAGCGAAGCCCAAAACACAGGGGAAAGGGCAACCCATGAGACCTGCGGAAGGTCGTCAGATCCTCAATGTAAAAGGCTATGTCATTAAACCGACATCACTAAGTGAATTTGTAAAATCTACAGGTACACTAATGCCTGATGAGCAGGTTGACATGTCGTTTGAAACATCCGGAAAGATTGTTAGTATCAAATTCACTGAAGGAACCCGTGTTAAGAAGGGCGACCTTCTTGCAAAGATGAACGACAAACCTCTGCAGGCACAATTGCAGAAACTTCAGGCACAAAAGAAACTTACCGAAGGGATAGAATTTCGTCAAAAAAGTCTTCTCGACAAGGATGCCATCAGTCAGGAGAGTTACGATCAGATTGTCACTGAGCTTCAAACAATTGAGGCAGATATAAATCTTATATTGTCACGAATTTCTGAAACTGAACTTCGGGCGCCTTTTGATGGCACAATCGGATTACGTTATCTAAGTGAAGGAGCATTTGCAACTCCCTCTACAAAGATTGCCAGATTAATTAAAATTAGTCCCATAAAAATTGAATTCTCAATTCCTGAAAAGTACACATCAGAGATAAAAATAGGCTATCCAGTAAAGTTTGTCGTTGACGGTAATGATAACACTTTTGAGGCATCAGTTTATGCTGTTGACCCACAGATTGATATTACAACAAGAACGATCGTCCTCCGTGCTCTCTATCCAAATGCCAAAGAAGTTCTTCACCCTGGTATTTATGCTTCTATCACGTTACAAATGTCGAAGGTAGATGATGCTATTTCAATTCCTTCTGAAGCTTTAATTCCTGAAATGGAGGGTGAAAAAGTATTTGTCTATAGCGCAAGGAAAGCTAAATCTGTCAGTGTAACTACCGGACTAAGGACAGAATCAAATATTCAGATAACCAGCGGTCTTAAATTTGGAGATACTCTGATTACCTCCGGAATTATGCAGTTAAGACAGAATCTGCCGGTTGTACTCGATACTGTTATCACTAACCATTCACCGGAAATATAATATGAGTCTTTCTTCAGTAAGTATAAACAGACCAGTTCTGTCAACAGTTTTTGCAATCGTAATTCTTCTTTTCGGTTTGGTTGGGCTTACATACCTCGGCATCAGGGAATTTCCAAGTGTTGACCCTCCTGTTATCTCAGTAAGCACGTCATATCCCGGAGCAAATTCAGATGTAATTGAAACGCAGATTACCGAACCTCTGGAACAATCAATTAATGGTATACAGGGAATTCGTTCTCTTACAAGTGTCAGTAGTCAGGGTAGCAGCAGAATTACCGTTGAATTTGAACTATCAGTCGATATGGAGACTGCAGCCAATGACACCAGAGACAAGGTTTCACAGGCAATGAGGTTGTTACCACGCGACTGTGATCCTCCTGTTGTGGCAAAAGCAGATGCAGATGCAAATCCTATTCTGCAGCTTACAATTGAGAGCGATAAAAGATCCCTTCTTGAGCTCTCCGAAATAGCAGAATTGACCTTTAAAGAACAATTGCAGACTATAGCCGGAGTAAGTGCGGTAACTGTATACGGACAGAAACGTTACGCTATGAGGCTATGGCTCGATCCTGTAAAACTTGCAGGTTATCAAATGACCCCTTTGGATGTAAGAGATGCCATTTCCCGTGAAAATATTGAACTTCCCTCCGGTAGTATTGAAGGGAATACCACGCAGCTTACAATCAGAACTCTCGGTCTGATGTCGACTCCGAAAGAGTTCGATGATATGATAATAAAACAGACAGGCGACCAGATTATACGCTTTAAAGATATTGGAAGAGCTGAACTGGGTCCGGAAGATATCAGGGGAATTCTCAAAAGAGATGGAGTTCCTATGGTTAGTGATGTTATTATACCACAACCAGGTTCAAATCAGATAGACATTGTAGATGAAGTTTACAAGCGGCTCGAATATATACAGAAAGATCTTCCGGAAGATATCAAAGTAAAAATAGCTTTTGATAATACTCAGTATATTAGAAAATCTATTAAGGAGGTAAAGGATACAATATTTATTGCATTCTTTCTTGTAGTAGTAATCATTTACTTCTTTTTAAGAAGCTGGCGTGCCACACTGATTCCTATTCTTGTCATCCCGGTCTCGCTTATAGGTGCATTCTTCATAATGTATCTTGCCGGATATTCCATAAATGTGTTAACTCTTCTTGCAATCGTGCTTGCTATCGGAATAGTTGTCGACGATGCGATTGTTGTTATGGAAAATATATATGTAAAGGTTGAAAACGGCTTACCTCCGATAAAAGCCGCACTTGAAGGTTCTAAAGAAATCTATTTTGCAATCATTGCAACTACAATAACACTCATTTCTGTCTTTTTCCCAATAGTTTTTCTTCAGGGAATAACCGGAAGGCTATTCCGGGAATTTGCAATAGTGATGGCTGGTGCAGTTGGCATCTCAGCATTTCTTGCACTTTCTCTCACTCCAATGGTATCTTCAAAGATGCTTCGTCGGGAAACCAAACATAGCTGGTTCTACAGGAAAACAGAAAAGTTTTTCAACAGACTAAATGAGAGCTACAAAACCATGCTTGATTCATTTCTAAGGCATCGCAGTATAACTTTCGTGATTCTTATTGCCGCTTTTGGGCTGATTATTTTACTATGGAACTCAATTGCAGCAGAGATGGCTCCTCTTGAGGACAGATCGCAGATCTCAATAAATACAACTTCACAGGAGGGTGCGACATATGAGTTTAACCTTGATTATATAGATGACGTAGCAAAAACTGTTACGGATATGGTACCAGAACGTCAGGCTGTGATATCAATGATCAGAGGTGGCGGCGGTCAGCTTACTTTGACTCTGGTAGATCCTAAAGACAGAAAACGTTCGCAACAAGAGATTGCTGATGAACTTAGTGCTGCTCTGAGGAAAAAGACTGATGCGCGATCGATGGTAATGCAACAATCGACATTTGGTGGCAGACGCTCAGGGATGCCTATTCAATATGTTCTTCAGGCTACCAACATTGAAAAGCTGAGGAAAATACTTCCTGCATTTATGGCCAAAGTGCAAGACGATCCAATGTTTCAGATGGCAGATGTGAACCTCAAATTTACAAAGCCAGAACTTAGAATCCATATTGACAGGGAAAAAGCGAGTTCACTAGGTGTTTCAACACAGAATATCGGACAGACCCTTCAGCTTGCCCTTAGCGGCCAGCGATTCGGTTACTTTTTTATGAATGGGAAACAATATCAGATATTGGGCGATCTTGCCAGAAGCGATCGGAATAAACCTCTTGATCTTAAATCTTTATACGTAAGAAATAAATTTGGGGATATGATCCAGTTCGATAACCTGGTAACTCTTACAGAGGAGACAGCTCCCCCACAGCTTACAAGATATAACAGGTTTGTGTCAGCGACTATTTCAGCTGGTTTGGCAAAGGGAAAAACAATAAGCCAGGGACTTGATGAGATGGATAAAATATCAAAAGAGGTACTCGATGAGACATTCAGAACTGCACTTGCAGGAGATTCAAAAGATTTTAAAGAAAGCTCTTCGAGTCTTATGTTTGCTTTTGCACTGGCACTGATTCTAATATTCCTGGTTTTGGCCGCTCAATTTGAAAGTTTTAAAGATCCTTTCATTGTGATGATGACTGTCCCTTTAGCACTTACTGGGGCACTGGCATTTATGTGGTATTTTGACGTTACAATGAATATCTTTAGCCAGATCGGGCTTATAATGCTAATTGGTCTGGTAACTAAAAATGGTATTTTGATCGTTGAATTTGCGAATCAGAGGAAACATAGTGGTTTAAGTAAAATGGACGCAATCAAATATGCAGCAGCATCAAGATTCAGACCAATTCTTATGACAAGCATGGCTACAATACTGGGTATTCTTCCTTTGGCATTAGGTTTAGGAGAGGGCGCTCAGAGCAGGGTTTCAATGGGTATTGCTGTAGTCGGAGGTATGATATTCTCAACCTTCCTTACTCTCTTCGTTGTTCCTGCTATTTATTCATATATTTCAAGTGAAACAAAAAAGTCTGAAAATGAAAATGAGGTTCTTCCTGCTTAGTTTAATTATTGTTATATCCTTTTCTTCTGTGCAAGCTCAGAAAGTTTACGGACTTAAAGATTGCATAGCTTTAGGTCTTGAAAAAAACTTTTCTTTACTTGTAGCCAGGAACAGTGAAACAATCTCAAACAACAATTATACTTTAGGTAATGCAGGTTTTCTTCCTACCCTTGACGTAACAGGCAGGTACAGCGGAACATTGAATAATACTACACAAAATTTAACTGATGGAACTCAGAACATATCCAATGGAGTAAGTAACACAACGACCAATGGAGGATTAGCACTGGGATGGACAATTTTCAGTGGATTTAACGTTCAGACAACCTATAAAAAGTTGAATGAACTAAAACAATTAGGAGCCCTGAACACTCAACTTTCTGCTGAAAATCTCATAACAGATATAATTTCAAGCTATTACAACTACATTCAACAGGTACAACTTCTGAAAAACATGAAGTATGCAGCCACTCTCTCGAAAGAAAGATTAAGGATTGATGAGGACAGATATCTGTTAGGGTCGAGTTCAAAATTACAGGTTTTGCAATCCCGCGTATATCTGAATGCTGACAGTTCAAACCTATCGAAACAGACTGAAGTTGTCAGATCCGCCCAGGTAAGGCTGAATGAGCTGATGGCTATTGAAGATATGGGAGCGCAGTTTCTTTCGAAAGACTCCTCAGTTGAAGTAAATCCAAACCTGCTCTATGAGAAACTGTTCGAACAGACACTTAAAAATAATACAAGCCTGAGTATTGCATCCAAAAATAAGACTGTATCTGAATATGATTATAAGATAATTAAATCGCGTACCTATCCATATCTTAATCTGTCAACTGGTTACAGTTATAATCTCAATGCCTATTCAACAGGTTTATACAAGAATCAAGTAACAAACGGGATGAATTACGGCCTTACTTTGGGAGTTAACATATTCGATGGTTTTAACCAGAGAAGAAGTATTACAAATTCGTCTATCGATCTGAAAAATAAAGAACTGAGGTATCTTGAAATTGAGCAGGGTATTAAAGCTGACCTTATAACTATTTATAACGCCTATAATAATAACCTAAGACTAATTAAACTGGAAGAACAAAATCTCCAGACAGCATCCGAAAACCTTTCAATAGCGCTTGAGCGATATAAATTAGGAAGTCTTTCCGGCATTGATCTCCGTGAGGTACAGAAAAGTCTGCTTGACGCAAAAGAACGTCTATTATCAGTACAGTATCAGACCAAATTGGCAGAGATATCGCTTGAGCTGATCTCCGGGAATGTGATGGAGTATTATAAGTAGGAAGTAGGAAGTAGGAAGATGGGTGCGTAAGAAACCCGAAAAGACAATTCAATAATAATTAAGCAAGCTGGCTTTCCAAATCCTCAGATTATTGTAAATTTGATCCTTAATTTTTTTCAATGGAAAAGAAAACAGAACTTATTACCAATAAAGATGGGAGTATATTTCATCTTAACCTCTTGCCAGGGGATATCTCAGATAAAATAATAATTGTTGGCGATCAGGGACGGGTAGAGATGCTTGGCTCCTTATTGAAGGATATAAGAGTAAACAAACAGAACAGGGAGTTTCACACAATTACTGGTACATATGATAATGGGGAAATAACTATTATTTCTTCCGGAATTGGTACTGATAACATCGATATACTTGTCAATGAGCTCGATGCATTGGTCAATATCGATCTGAAAACAGGAATTGCCAAGGAAGACCTCACTTCACTTACATTCATCAGACTGGGAACATCTGGTGGTCTGAGAGAAGATATCCCTGCTGGCTCCTGTGTCCTGGCCGAAACAGCAATCGGGTTTGATGGACTTCTGCACTTCTATGAAGGCTATGACTGGATTCTTGACACTGTTCTGGCTGATGTCCTTGTCGAATACCTTGAATGGCCCGACACACTCTCCTACCCTTACGCAGTAAATGCAAATAAGGAACTTATTGAATTATTCCATAAAGAAAATTTTATTCATGGTATAACCATATCTGCCCCCGGATTCTATGCGCCCCAAGGCAGAAGGCTAAGACTGGAAACATTTGATAATGAAATAAATACCAAGCTGTCTGAGTTTTCCTTCAGAGGCAGGACAATAAGTAACTATGAAATGGAAAGTTCTGCGATTTATGGGTTATCTGCGCTTCTTGGTCATAAAGCAGTATCGATATGCCTGGTTATAGGAAACAGGGTAACCGGTGAGTTTGTTCAGGATTACAAGCCCTTAATGAGTGAACTTGCTCTTAAGGTTTTCAAACTGATTTGAACTGTACAATGTACATTTGTATTTAGAGCAAATTTAAATATATTTGTAAGTATACTAATCAACCTATAATACATGTCTGAGAACACTAATAATACTAAGAATGTCAGGGATGACGAAATAGATCTTTTGGATCTCTTCAGGAGAATGGGCAAAACCCTAAGTGGTTGGTTTAATGCTCTCGGCAGGGCATTCCTGATAAGCGTAGTATTCCTTCTTAAAAGATGGTTGCCGCTTACTATAAGTGTTTTACTAGGTATTGGAGTGTCTTATTATTCAAAATACACTTCCGATTCGTCTTTTTCGGCAGATATGGTTATAAGAAACAATACCATATCGAATGCAGATATGATATCTTATCTGAACAGGTTACATACTTTTTGCGCGGAGAATAATACACCCGAATTAACCTCCTCCATTTCCTTCAAAGCAGATGAGGTGAAAAATATTATTGATATCAGTCCATTTTGGATTATAGATAAAGGGAAAGATGGGGTTCCTGACTTTGTGGATTATGCTAATTCTCATAATGTTTATGATACAGTTAATGTTAGAATGCAAGACCGACTGGATGTCAGAGTTAAAATAAAATCTCCTCAAGCACTTGTTCAGGTGCAGGAAGGGATAATAAAATTCATTAACAGCGATTCACTTTTTCAGCAAAAAAACCGCATTCGTCTCCGACAGAACCTTGAGTCGATAGCAAGATTTAACTATGATATCAAACAGCTTGACAGTTTGCAGAAAATCAAGTACTTTGTGGAGACAAAGAACCAAAGACCTCAAACTGGCGGTCAGATATTATACCTTCAACAACAGAATAATACACAACTAATTTATCCCGATATTCAGGCACTTATGCAAAGGAAACAGAATTTAGAATCTGAAAGGGATCTTTATAAAAGCATTGTAACTGTTATGAGTGATTTCTCCCTTCCGGCAAAAAGAGAAAACGGGACAATGTTTTATGCAAAAAAATATGTGCCTATATTCTTTGGTTTAGCTCTGCTAATTTTAATATTGCTAGCTAACAGGAAAAAGATTAAAGAGGTTTATACGAAATATTAAAAAAGAAGAGGGAGCCCACAAGCTCCCTTTTCAATATCGGTCTCTCTAAAATATTATTAGAATTTTCTTTGTCCCCATTTTTTACCCCCAACCCCGCCTAGGCAGGACCATATTTCTACTCTTGCTTAATGTGAGCAAAAGAAGTTACTGAGGGTTTTAGATATAGGAGAAGGAAGGAAAACAATGCGAAAAATGTAACCCCTGCTAATCTATTCAACATAGATTCGAACATAAAAAAGATTATCATCATAATTATAAATGCGGCAAGTAATATATTTCGTCTTGATAAAGCTAAATAAGTCATGTAAACAAAGATGCTCAAAAAGAGAATGAGTCCGATAATACCATTCTCAAGCAAAACTTCAAGAAATTGGTCATGAGCATTAAGTTTCTCCTTTGCCATTTCAAATTCTCCAATCCTTTCATATTCTTTCGATAGTTCAGTCCTGGCATCTCCTATTCCTTGTCCAAACAGAAGATTTTTCCCGGCAAGTTTAATTGCAGATTTCCATATTAAGATCCTCGGATCCTGCTTCCTTACATAGTCAATCTGCTTATTTAAAACGCTACCGTACAAATAATCTATTCGCTGATTCTTCAAGATGATTGGAGAAACTGCAACTAATATTAAAACAAACCATATCCACGCAAACCGATACCGTCCAAGTTCCCTGAATTTAATCAGGAAATATACCGGGACCAGAAACAAGCTGATTATAATCCCCACTTTTGAGGATACAAAATATTGGGCTATAAGAAGGAACCCTCCTACCATCAACCAGAATATTTTCTCCGAAGTTTTAAGAGCAGTGTCAAACCATGATTCAAAGCAAACAATTGCTGCAAGTACTAAATACATTGAAATATAGCTTGGGTGACGCGAAATAACTAGCAGGTTCCAAAAGAAATAGTTTTGCCAGGGATACTCCTTAGGATGAAAGTTAAAAGCAAGGTTCCCGTCCTGAAAGTTAACTGACGTGTATAGAGCATTGGCAAAGCAAAACAACATGAACAGAAAAGCTCCCACAGCAAATACTCTTAATAGTTTGATTATGTTTTGTTTAATCATTTCACCAGGAAAAGTCAGAACTAATGGAAAAAGGATCAGTGAAAGCCTGCTAAATAAGTTCCCGTACCCCAATCTTAAATCAACAGAATAGAATAAACTAACAGCCTGCCACAGATAAAAAGCAATAAAAATACCAAACAGAGTCTTGTTTGATGACCCTGTATCCCATAACTTATTCAATTGCTTGTAGTTTTCAAATATCCAGCATATAACCCACAATATCATAAACGGGGGGAGATACTTGACATGAATCGGCAATACAAAAACCGATATCAGAGCAGCAATATAAGTAAAATAGCCCTTCCCCTGTAGCTCTTTCATTTTAGTTTTATCAATGAGAGTCTTCATTGCTTTCAGAACAGATTTAAAATTTCAACTACGTGTTCAACGTCTTCCTTTTTGTGAAATACCGAAATTGGTAAGCTCAAAGTAGTATCATGAATCTCTTCTGAAATTGGGAAGGAAAGGTGCTTCATGAAGCTCATAGCTTTTTGTTTGTGAGGAGGAACGGGATAATGAATTTCTGTTTTTATATTGTTTTCTAACAAGTATTCTTTGAGTTTGTCCCTATTTTTTTGACGAATATTATAAATATGGAAAACATCAGAATAATCCGGGTTAACCTCAGGAACTACAAACTTACTATTAATACCAGCGGAGTAAATCTTAGCGAGTTCACGTTTGTGATTATTTATCTCATCAAGATGTTTCAGCTTTATTCTTAAAAATGCCGCCTGAATTTCATCCAGCCTCGAATTAATGCCCAGATATTCATTATAATACCGTTTATTTGAGCCATAATTCCTAAGCATTTTTACTTTCTTATATATTTCTTCGTTATTGGTCAGTAGGGCTCCCCCGTCACCAAGGCAACCCAAATTCTTTGTTGGGTAAAAACTGAATGCCGACATATCTCCAAAACCGCCTACCTTCCGTCCTTTATACTGTGCTCCATGAGCCTGGGCGCAATCCTCAATTAAGCAGAGATTATGATGTTTGCATATATCCAGGATCGGATCCATATCGCAAGGTTTTCCGTAAAGATGAACAACCATGATTGCCCTTGTATTTTGACTAATTGAAGCTTCAATTCGTTCCGGATCGATATTATATGTTTTCAGATCAGGTTCTACAAGAATTGGGATGTTTCCATTTCGAATTATTGATAAAATAGTAGCAATATATGTATTTGACGGAACTATTATCTCAGACTTTTTATCCAGATCCAAAACCATTAATGAAAGAATGAGAGCATCCAATCCGGATGCCAAACCTACACAGTATCTAACATTGTTATAATCAGCAAATTCCTTTTCAAATTCTTCAACATTTTTGCCTAAAACAAACCAGCCGGAATTGAGTACTGTGTTAAATGCAGCGTTGAACTCCTCAAAATAAGGTTTGTTTGCTTTATTTAGATTTTCATACTCAACCATAGCTCTCAAAGATATAATCGTTTTTATCGAATTTCTCAGATGCAAGTACCATGAGAATTGCATCTTTCGAAAAATCATACATCTGGTGCCAGTCACAGGGTTCTAGCAAGACACACTTTGAGGGTTTATCTAAGTGATATATTTCCTGAATCTTACCATTGTTTGATCGGATCTTACACTCCCCCTGAATACACACTGCAGCCTGAATTGTTTTATGATGCCGGTGACCACCCCTGATGGAATCATCAACACCGTATATATAAAAAACCCTCTGAATCATAAAAGGGAAAACATTTTCAATAACTGTAAGGTTTCCCCTTTTGTCAGTATGAGTTTCAAGATCAATTAAATACGCCACTACTTTGGTGCTTTTAATATATTATATCCAAAAATACTTTTTAGTCCTTTCTTAACAAAATCTTTTGCACTACTTACCTTGAAACTGGAATAAGCTTTTTTGTAATTATTATTCAGTTTACTAAGTCGTAATTCAACATCTATAATTTTTTCAAGATAAGGAGTATAGAACAATTTTTTATTCCTTGATGAAATATAATACCATCCAATGTCATAGTTTCTATCTAACAGGAACTTTACATATTGAAAATGGTAAAAAACAACTTTAAACGGCACTTTTGTTTTTCTTGTCAATCCGTCAAGCGAGCTTCCTGTTTTTTTAAATCGATAAAGCTGCAGGTTCCATGGTGCCACGCCACCACCCTGATGTTGAAGAATATGAATGTTTGAATATTCAGAAGGCCATTCATCAAGATATTTCTGATCGCCAAACTTACCATCTTCATGTCTAGCATAGCACCAATCAATGCACTGCTGTCTCCATTTCTCCAGGATTTTAAGACTATTAGGCTCATTTCGGAATGTCACAAACTGAACGCAAAACCGACCTGCCCTTTTCTCTTCGTACAATCGAGGTAGAAATGAGAAACGATGTTCTGTTATCAGTACATTTTTATTATTTTGATCCAGCTCGGAAACAAGAACTGCCGGATTTGAGAAGAAACACAGGTCAGAATCAAGATAAGTGCAATTTTGAATATTATATTTTTCAATTGAGAATGAGATAACCGAAGGAGTGCAAGTCCAGCAATACTCAGCCTTAGTCCTCTCCTTCTTAACCTCTAATAACTTTTCTGTTTCAAATTCCGCAAGTGATACCACTGTTACATATTCCAGTTTCAGATCCTTCAGTATACTCTCAGTCAGATCATCGAAAGCAAAAATATATAGATGAAATGCTGAGCAATGTTCCTTAAGGGACTCGTACATTACCAGTCCCCGGCTTAAATAGAATGAATCGAACAAAGTACAGAAATATAACAATTGAGAACGAATTAACTGTGATTCAATAACATCAATAAATATCTTTACTACTCAATATCCTCACTATTGCCCTAAAGCGTTTAATACTGCCTTATCAAAGACGGATGTTTGCATAACAGGGTTCCAATACATTTTTACCTCTTCAATACACTTCGGTTCCATAAAGAGTTTTTTCCTGTTTAAAATGAGATCATCTATAACCTCTGATAAGTTCTGAACATTGTTTTCCTCAAAAAACAGTCCCGTAACTCCCGGAATTACTGCGTCTGCTTCTGGCCCCTGATTGCCCATATTATTATGCGTTATTACGGGTGTCCCTAATGACAAACTATGGATTGCTGTCAGTCCTACATTTCCAGGCGATACACAGCATTCAGCAATCATAATAAGTTTAGCATTAATGCTCTCATCATAACTTGGTCCATAAAAACAAACTGAGTCGCTGATATCCAGTGAATCGGCAATACTTTTTAGATTTTCTGATTCAATCCCTCCCCCGACTATCAGACAATTATACCCATTCCCTTTTTGTTTGCATAATGCAACAGACTCAAGCAAATATGAGATCTTCTTTTCCTTTGTTAATCTTCCTATAAAAATTATAACAGGTAACTCCCATCTTTCAGGAAATAACTGTTTCCGAAGTTCATCTAAATCAGATGAGCTCCTGGTATTATAAAAATTATTAAGTGCAGAGAAGTCAAGCGAATTAAATACAGTAAAAACTTTTTCAGATTTGATACCTGAAGCAATCATTAATTTTCTGGATCTTTCAGCATATACCAAATGATAATCAGCTATTTTATAGTATAATAATCTGACAAATTTCTTAATAATCTTCTCATTACCATAAAGTCCATGTCCCCAAAACATTGCAGGCTTATTCCTGATCCGGCAAATTATCGCGGCAAGCCAGTTTGAAATGCTATACATTTCTCCTGAAAAGATATAAACATCAAAATTAGTCTTAAGACAAGCAGAAATTAAGCCAGGTTGAAAAACCAGTACATGCTTTATAAAAATGTTTCTTAGAAAAAACCAGTTAAGTTTCCCGTTGATGCTTACGGACTTTGATTCATTTATGTCAATTGTTTTGATCCCCGAATAGCCATTTCGTGAGGAATAGAAAAAGTATTCGACGTTTTCGGATGACGAAAGCTCATACCATAACGATCGTGAATATAGCGGGGCAATATTTGTAAAAATTCCACACTTTGGTCTCATACTAACTTTTCGTGCTTAATTCAAATACTGCAACCTGCTTTTCATACTGTACCACAAGATATACCATAAGAATAGTAATAACTGTACTACAAACCACCTCAATTAATACATATAATCTCAGAAAAGGATAAAATGAAAGATTGTTAAACCAGAATAAAGACAAAATAGATATAAAGTAAAAGAGTTGCCAGAAACTCAAAAGTTTAATCTTTTTGAGCGAAATGAATATGCTGCTAAATGATGTCACTATAAAATTAAAGGCAAATGCCCAAACCAGTATCTTTGATATTGTCCCTGATAAAACCCATTTTGGACCAAAGAATATCCTGAACAAGTCTTCAGCCCAGAAAAAAATAATTCCAATCTCAAAGACAACAGCCAACAATACAAAAACCAGAACTGATATCAGGTCTTTTTTAATACTCAGATTTAACTTGTTTTTTTCAGATACCCTTTGTAACAAAACATTGGCAATGGAAGATGCTATCAGAGCGAGAGGAATTGATAGAAGCAGTTTTGACTGATCAAAAAATCCGGCATTTTCAGCTGAATAGAATTTATTAATCATGATTGCAGGTAACAGATAGCTGCACGCACTCATCAGACTTGGTACGACATTAAATTTAGGATATTCCGAGTATTTAGACAGCACATACTTTACTTTTGTCCAGCTAAACAAATTTACTGTTAATCCGCTTCTGACTCCCTGATAAATACCTGAAATTACATTCGAAATATGTCCGATAATATCACCAAAGATAAGTCCATGAAATACATTCGTAAATTTGAATATTATCTGAGAAGTACCTTCGAAACCTCGTCTTACAAACTTATTTATTGTAATGGGGAAAAACTTTTTCTTTCTTATCAGCCAATAATTAATGCTTTGATAAAAACTCAATAAAAATGTGCCTAACGGAACAAAAAAGAGATAGATGCCAAAGGATTCAGAGAGATTTAAGGCCTGGAGGATTTTAGTTTTCCAGATTACAATTACAAGCAATAAAAACAGGTTGAAAATTAAGTTCAGGAATATTGTAAGAAAGAAAACCCCTGCAGCTTCCTTATCCTTCCTGGGGATGATAATTGCCAGCTCGTATTTGAAAGATGAAATAACTATCAGCATTCCTATAAGGCTGGAATAGACTGAATAAGCACCGAATACCTCTGGCGTAAATGTTCTGGCAAGTATTGGCCTTAGCAGAATCGGAATCAGTTGGGCAAATGCAGTCCCTGAAATCAGAATGGAGGAATTTCTGAATATCTCTGACTTAAAGAGGCTTTGGAGGTGTTTTTTCAAGTTTTTAAATATGGAAGAATGGAATGTTGGAAAAATGGAATAAAGGAAGGATGGATGAATGGATGAATGGATGAATGGATGAATGGATGAATGGATGAATGGAGGGATGGAATATTGGAAGAATAGAAGAATGATGTATTTAATCTATCATTCTACTACTCCATTGATTCATCACTCGAGAGTGGATTCCCAGTCACCAGTTTTAGCCTTTTTTTGAACTGATTTTATAAGTTGTATTAGTTCATTTTCAGTCTTATAATGAAGTTCATCCATCTGATCGAACTCTACTTTGGTAATCTGCGAGGCAGCTTTAAAACTACAGATACATGAATGATATTCACCACTTGACCCTAATGCTATATATAAAAAATAAATGTACTCTTTAACACTTCGCCGGCAATATCCTTCAGCAATATTTCTACTTATACTTTGTGAAGCATCTATACAATTACCTACAGTCTTTTTTAATTCAAACGGAAGAGTTGCCAATATTTTACATGTAAGAACATATAATTCAATTGAATCGTTCCATACCCTCAATTGCTTGAAACCTCTGTTTATATTCTTTCTTTCCACCACTCCAATATTCCTTAATTCCAAAATTCCATTATTCCATTATTCCTTTCGGAACGGCACTTTACTATCAACCCGTTTTGTAATAAGATAGAAGAACACTAATGTTAAAATAAATAGTGGTACTTGCAGGAACTTTATCTCTCTGTATATTAATATTATAACCACCACAAAAACATTAATAAGCAATAAAAAGGCATTAACTTTCAGATGAGAAAAACCTGCTTGTACAATTCTTTGATAAGCATGCTTACGATGAGCTTCCCCTAATCTTTCTCCGTTTCGCCATCGTCTGTATAGTGTCAGTGTTGCATCAAACCAGAACGGAGAGGAAAGCATTATCCAGTTAAGGATTGAGAATTTAAAAGTATTATGAAAATATATGCCCAGAACGACCAGAATGAATCCTAGTTGTGTACTCCCGACATCACCCATGAATATCTTTGCTTTCGGCCAGTTCCAGAACAAGAATCCCAAAATGCATGCTATCAGGATAATATTTATGATACTCCCTGACAATAGGTAGATTACAAGGCAAATAGTAATTGCTTCCAATGAAGCAAAACCATCTACCCCATCCATAAAATTAAAAAGATTAATGAACCACACCATCCCTATAATAGCAAAAGGATATAGAAGATACATGTACTTCAGTTCAATTCCCGGAATTATCAACTGACGCAGTCCTCCTAGTAAAATAAAGGCAATTATTGCAGTAAGGAAATGAAAAAACAGACGGACGGATGGTTTTAAACCTACTAAGTCATCAATAAAACTAACGATGGATATAAGTATTCCACTCAGAAGAGCAAAATAGAGACTCTTTTCAATCAGACCTAAATAGAATAAAACAGAAATGCCAAGGTACCAGGAAAGAACTATCGCTAATCCTCCTCCTCTCGGGATAGGTGTATGATGAGAGCTTCTTTCATTAGGAACATCTATTATTTTATGAGCCAGGGCAATACGTCGAATCAGATATGTCAATGTAAATGACATAAAGAAAAGTAATATGAATAAAAAGACGATATTCATTGATTTAATCTATTGTTAATTACTTCGAGACGCGAAGCATCGCGCCTCTACTTCGTCCTTCTTACTACCACTACCTACTTCCTACTATTCCTATAAGCCAAAACCATCCTCTTAATTCCCTCTTCACTCGAAATTGCGGGAGTAAACGATAAATCCGTCTTTGTTTTTGCATTTTCAAATTCAGAAGAACCAAAAAGTCTGTCAAATATGGAAGGAGTCACAAATGAGATAAACTTCAATACAAATGTGGGCAATTTAAATAGCTTTAGTTTTCGATTTAAATATTTCGAAAGAATATTAACAAGCTCGGTTGTTGAAAGCGCCTCTTCATCCTTTGCTATAAAAGTTCCATTAGCTTTTTTTTCAATAACTGCATCTATAAATCCAACCAGATTCTCAATGTATGTAAAGCTTCTCCTATTCTCAATATTTCCAAATGGCAGTAAAGGAAACCTTTCAATCAGTTTGAGGATACTGAGCATATTCGCTTTCACACCTTCACCATAAACCAGTGGAGTACGGATTATTGATAGTACAAAATTCTCATCCTCAAGTTTTCTGAGTCCGGTCTCCGCTTCATATTTACTTCTGCCATAAGGATCATCTGGGGAACATATCGAACCTTCATTTAATACTTCATTATCAGAAATAGTTGGCCCATAGACTTTGCAGGTACTTAGGAATATGAATTGCCTAATGCCTGACTTTTTAGCATTTTCGGCTATCTTCAGACAAAGATCTCTGTTCACAATCATATACTCTTCTTCCGAAATCTTTTTCGATTGGTGAACAATAGCTGCTAAATGCAGTACAACATCAAAATTATTGAAATCAATACTTTCCGGTATGTGGTCAAGCAGGGATACCTCGTCAATATCTTTATATTTTGAGTATTTGCGGAAATTAGTGCCGACAAAACTATTGGCGCCGGTAATAAGGATTTTAGGCATTTAAAACTTAGGAAATTATTTATTATTACCAATGAACTCAAACATTTTAATAAGATATTTAAGATAAAGGAAGAAGTAATTCGTTTTTATTCCATTTTCTTTACAGGCCCTATAAATCTCTTTATTAAGAATATACTTACTATGCAGTGATTTATTGCTCACTCCTCCCATTCTCATTGAAAGAAATGGCATCTCAAGGTACTTGAATTTCAGATTGTTAATATATAAAAAGCGAATCAGTAATTCAAAATCAGCTCCGATCTTATAGTCTGTTTTATAGTATCCAAGTTTTTCAAAAAACTCTCTTTTCACGTAAAAACTTGGATGTGCCGGCATAAAACCATATCTGAATTTGCCAACAGAATAGTTTTTCGAAGAATAATACCTTACAATTTTTGAAGGTTGATTTGGGTCAACGAATTGAGCATCGCCAATTACAGCATCAATATTATTTTCACAAAATGACTGTGCTACCTTCGCAATTACATCATTACTATAAAAAAAATCGTCGGAATTAACTATCCCGACAATTTCTCCGGTTGCAAGCCTGATACCTTTATTTATTGCATCATATATACCACAATCGGGTTCCGAAATGAATTTTGAGATTCGATTACCAAAAGAAGTTATCAATTCGATGGTTCCATCTGTTGACGAGCCATCAACAATTATGTACTCAATGTTCGCATATGATTGAGCCAGGACAGATTTAATAGTATCCGAAATAGTTTTGACACTGTTATGTGAAACGGTAATTATTGAGACTTTGAGGTTTGGCATCAGGATTTCTATCAAGAAAGGTGCTGGGTGCCGGGTACTGGGTGCTGGTTCAGTTTTTCCAGAAAAGAAAGATCAGAAATTATCATTTCAAAGCTTATAAAACTAAACCGCGATGAAATATCATCCAATTTCTGTTCGGTTTTCGAAATGTTTACATAATGTCTGAACCTCTTCAACCGAGGAAAGGGAATCTGAGGTTGGTCTATATCAATATCCCGAGGATGAATATACATTATCAGTGGTCGATTTGCTTTTTTAATAATTCCTGACATTGCCAGAAAAACAGATTTGGGAAAAAGCCTGAAATAGCCGCCCCCAAAACATGAAAGTTTAAACATACCAAAATCTACGATTGTCTGAGGAAATTCAATTATGTCAGAGTAATTTGTTTTTACCAGGCATGGCTTTTTTGTAAATTCATTAAAATGTCCAAGAAAACGAGTACCCGGAAAGATAGAAGAATCGTACTTTATGCCATTTTTTGAAAGGATATCAAATGCCCATTCTGTTTGGGGTGTGATGGAGAAACCGGGAGCTCTGTATCCAATTACAGCTTTGCCGGTAATACTTTCAATAATTGATTTTGCTTTATAAATATCATTATTAAATTCGTCAGGTGTCTGGTTATAAATCAGTTTATGAGCATAACCGTGAGTGGATACTTCATGACCACGCTTTAAGGTCTCTTTGACCAAGGTAGGATGTTTTTCAGCTATCCAGCCTAAGAAAAAGAAAGTCGCTTTAACCTGATTCCTATCAAAAATATCGAGCATTCTTGGCAGAACATACTGAATTCTCTGTGGTGAGGCCTCCCATTTTTCAAATGGAACAATATTGTCTAGTCCTGTTGGAATATGGAACCATTCTTCAACGTCGATAGACATTATGGCGTTCATGGAGAGAGTTAGGAGTTCTTAGAGTTTAGAATGAAAGGCAAAAGGCAAAAGGCAAGAGGCAAAAGGCAAATATCAAAATGCAAAATGTAAATATCAAAATGTAAAATTCAAAATGATTAAGTAAGTCATGCTTTGGAAGGATTTTTTCCAACTTTTGATTTTGCAGTAACAACTGATTTCGCCACAATATTTGTCAATTCTTTTGATTCTTTGAAAAGAATGTTTAATGCTTCATCTTCTACAATAATAATTTTAGCAGCAATAATGAGTTTTATCCAAAAATGTGATTCACGAAGTTCCTTTAATACTATCTGCATCTTATGAATAAAATCTGCCCTGCTTTCTCCGGCACGTGCTTCTTCATAATTTGCTCCGGCAGATGTTCCAGCTCGAAAAAGTTGGCCAAAAATATGACGCCCGGAATAAGATTTACAGAGTTGTTTTTCAACCTTAATGATATTAACAGCAAAGGCCATGAAACGATCAGACATATCATCAGAAAAGCTACCCATAATTGTCTTGTATTACTGTTTCGGGTTCGAGAGATTGTGAAATATAATTCAAAATGGAAAATTCAAAATGGAAAATGCAAAATGCAAAGTGTAAAAAATGATCAAGTAAGTAACGTTTTGGAAATTTGAATTTGATATTTGCATTTTGATATTTAATATTTGAACTGTTTTAAATTCCCTTATTTGTTTGAGTATTCAATTTCAGACCCTCCAACTTTATTCATTCATTCCATCCAAAATGATTGTCACAAAAAAATCTCTATCTATTCTTTCGATATTGTATGATTTGATATTCAGGCTGTCAAGTAGGTTTTTTATGTCAGAATAACTATAAAACCTCAAAAAGCATCTTCTTTTATATCTGATTTTTCTTTGAAGAGCTAATAACCCTCCAGATACAGGAAAGCTTATCATTACTGTACGGTTTGTGATTTCAACAGCCTTTTTGACAACCAGTTCAGGATTTTCAAAGTACTCAATAAACCCCATCATTATACTGTAATCAAATTTCCTTGAAGGCTCATACTCCAGGAAATTAACTACTTCAAACTTAAGTTTATCCTGAACTCCTAATTCTTTTGCATGATCAGAGGCTAAATTTATCATCGACTCAGAAAAGTCAATTCCAAGTATGTCCCTTTGACCACTTTTTGCAAGAGAAAAGCAATAATGACCTGGTCCGCACCCGATATCAATTACAGACACCTTTTCTTCGGGGATTATCATCATAGTTTTCTCAAACCTGATTATCATACAGGCACGAAAACATTTATTTATTTTATTATTGAGCCAGGAATTCTTTGTCCCATAGATGGCATCAAAGTCAGCCGCATATCTATCCCAGAATGAGTTATTTTCGTTCATTTATTGTTTATCAAGTAATTCTGTTTTATCTTTTTTATGGATACTTTGTATAAAAAAAGGTAGTATAACAAAAAATCCCATTATTGGCGGGTCGAAAGGATTTCCTCCACTAAAAAAAGTGAAGAAATATGTTACTAAAAAGAAGAAGAAAAAGAGAGAATATTGCTTATAATACTTAAGGTAAAGGGAAAAAACTTTGTACATAAGATAGATGTATAAGAAAAGGCCAATTACACCAGAATAGAGTAAAATATATAAAAAAGGGTTATGAGGATAATCAGACTTAGTCTTATCATTAAAGAAATAATATCCATACCAATTCACAAAGTTAAAACCACCCCCAAAGATTCTCTTTGACCAGTTATATTCTTTACTGAAAATTTCCAATGCAAATTTCCAACGTGCCTTTCTATCATCACCAAACTGATCTGGATTGAGTTTTACAAAAATGCACGACTTATATCCATGATAAGTTGTATCTTCTGAAACTGTTTTGGAAATCAAATTCCTTATGAAATCATTATCCTTGGCAACTTGCAGATAACCAATTATTTTACTTAATGATAATGTCATTAGGTTTGCTTCAAATAGATTAACTGAAGAACTTATTGTGTTGTATTGATTCAATTTTGTAATCCTTTCGTCTTTCCATTTTATTGAGGTATCCTTATTAATACTATATTCTTTTGAAGTATCTGAAACATTAGATATTTTCTTATACTCTGGATATGCGAAAATTGCATGTCCTTTTAATTTTGAAAAGTCAGTTACTCCTCCTTTATTTATGTATAAATAAACAAATATTTTACCGGATAAACATTTTAAAGGCATAGATAGCTTTTGCCAGGATCCACTTTTATTTAGATTATAAAATACATCCTTATTGCCAATTACATTTCCCTCTGCACGAAGAGCTGCACCGCCATCAAAATCTTTGGAAGTGTAACAATATACTGAGGCGATTATAGAATCTCCCAAGCTTACACTATCCTGATTAATTGTAAGAAAAAAGTACGCATGATAAGAAGAAGCTGATCCCAAACAAGTACTATCCAGTAAATATCCCCTGGACCCACTTGGAACAATTTCTACATTTTCTCCTGAAAGTTGTAGAACAGTCTTATATACTCCACTTGCCCACCCACTATCTGGATCTTTAGGATCATATGCTGATTTCCATATCCTTTGATAAATAATATTATAATTCACGGCCTTATTTATAAAACGATAGTATCGAAATACGGTCTGTCCAATCTGAGCTTTAACATAGGCTTTATCCTTCACACCAATTTTATCTAAAAAATTATTTTTAAAATAAACAGAAGTATTAAAAGAGAAAAAAACTAATAAAATAAGGAAGAAAGAGAAGGAAAGTACATAGGGAATTGAATTTTTACGAATCAGTTCTATTTGTTGCTTAATATTTATCTGAAATAATATCAATAAGTGAATAAATAATAGTAGGATAAATAATAATACAAACAGCAGCATTCCTCTCTTAGAACCAGATAAAAGGAAGCAAATTGAAAAAACGAATAATAGAATATTTAGGACTATCTTATGTAATTTTTTAAGCTCTTGAGTGAAAAGGTATAAAATACTTATCATTCCAAAAAAAACAGGTAAAGAAGCAAAATTGTAGTCAACAGCAGCTTCATCTTTATGAATGTAATAATTTGAATAGGAAGAAACATAGAAGAAATAATATATTTTCTGAATTGATATAATTATTCCAAATAAAATAGAGACAAACAGGAAAGAATTATAAAATGTTTTTAAATCGTTTAAGTCATAAATAATTACCTTAAGTATGATAGTAAAAGTTAACAATACACTTATGTTAAGTATATCCTTTATAATCATTAGGTGTATTTTATCAGAGAAAATACAGGCGATTACAAGATAAATAAAAAGTACAAAAACTAATGAATAACAATTTCTAAATGCTTTCGACGATGATAATATTCTATCTTTATATAATACTAAAATGTAAATAACCAATATTCCATAGATAAGTAAGAAAGGATATTTAAAAAAAGAAATTGCGCCTCGAGCAATAAAGAGTAGAAAGCACAAATTGATAAAGAATATTTCAATTTTTTTCTTAGTTGTACTACCTAAAATTGTTTTATCCATTCACTTAATTTTCAAAATATATCTTATGGTCAGATATAAAATATAGAAGTAGTTACTTATACTTGAATTATTTATAAACTTCATATTTAGTTTTATCTTTGTTGGCAATATTTCATATATATATGTATTCTCCGGAAAATCTGAAGAAGCAAGAGTTTCATTTTCACATACAAACATTATTGAGGCAAAATCTGTTATCCCTGGTTTTACACTCAAAACTATTTTTTGTTCATCAGTATACAAATCAACATATTTTCGAACTTCGGGTCTTGGTCCAACCATGCTCATTTGTCCTGCTAAAACATTAATTAACTGAGGTAATTCGTCAATTTTAAATTTCCTAAGGTAATAGCCGATCCCTGTAATTCTAGGATCTCTTTCTCCTATCGTTAATTGGCTATTTAAATCAGAATCAAGTGCCATCGTACGAAACTTGATTAATTTAAAATCAATATTATTTTTCCCTACTCTATTTTGCACATAAAAAACACCACCCCGACTATCAATGATAATCAGAAAAGAGATAATAAATAAAAAAGGCAAAATAATTATTAAGCCAAGAAAAGAAATTAGGATATCAAATAATCTGATAGTCATTTCACTAATTTAGAACTTCAAATACTGATTTGATAACAGCATTAATGACAGTTTTTATTTGTTTTTCGGTTAAATTATAAAAAACTGGTAAAGAAATTTCACGGGAATAATTATCGAAAGCAACTGGGTAATCGGAAATATTATACCCAATGTTTTTATAAAAGCTTAACATTGGCAATGGTTGAAAATGAACATTAACCGAAACATCCTTATCAAAAATTTTATTGATTATTTTATCTCTTTGACTTTCAGAAATTCCCTTTATTCTTAAAAGGTAAACATGATATGAAGAGATTTTGTCCTTGGTTTCATATGTAGGTGTCTGAGCCCATGTAAAATTTTTAAACCCTTTTTCATAAGCATCAAAGATTTGTTTCCTTTTGACCAAAGTATCGTTATCATAACGACGAAGTTCAACTAATCCAATTGCAGCAAGTATATCTGTCATATTTGCTTTATAACCAGCCTCTATAACATCATATCTCCAATTCCCTTTTTGAGTTTTTGAAAAAGCATCTTTGTTTTGCCCTTGTAATGAATATATACACAGATATTTATAAATTTCATCGTTACTAAAAGGAGCAGGTAAGTTTAAACAGATTGCCCCTCCCTCAGCTGTAGTTAGGTTTTTTACTGCATGGAAAGAAAATACTGAAATATCTGTAGTTGAACCAACTTTTCTCCCTTTATAAACTGCACCGAAAGAGTGTGCAGAGTCTAGAATTATAAGTATCCTGTTTAAGTCTTTCTGAATTTTATTATTTGCTCTAAATAGTCGTTTTATATTTGGTCTTTTAACTAATTCGTTAATTTCATCTATATCAGAAGGATACCCACCTAAATCTACTGGCATTATTACCTTCGTTCGTTTTGTTATAGCTTTTTCAACAGCGTTAAGTGAGATATTAAAATCATTTGGATTTACATCTACTATTACTGGTTTAGCACCACAATGAATTATCACATTAGCTGTTGCACAATAAGTATATGCTGGGACTATAACTTCATCGCCCTCTTTTACTCCAAACCAACGCAACATAAGTTCTAATCCGGCAGTTGCTGAATTTAAAGCTATCGTTGTATTACAACCGCAATATGAAGTCAGCTCTTTTTCAAAACGCTTAGTGCGAGGACCTGTTGTTATCCAACCAGATTTTAAAGTTTTAACTACTTCATCAATAATCTTTTGGTCTATTCTTGGTGGTGAAAATGGGATCATAGAAAAAAAATTAGAATATTTGTTTCAATTATTAATATCATCACAACAATAAAAATCGAAAAGTAATTTGTAAGCTATAACCAAAAAATTAAAAATAAATTATAGCAATTAAGTGTGTTCTTAGAAAGGGAAACAAAATATTGATTAAATTGTACCATTTACCAATTCTTCTGCCTATTGGTGGGGCTAATGTAACTCTCTTAAAACTAATGACCCTCGCCTCTTTAAACAATTTGCGTAACTCTTTTTTGTTAATACCTTTTACATCATTATTAGAAGGATTGTTGTATTTAAAATCATACCATAAGAGGATACCCCCTTTTTTTACCATTCGCATCATCTTCAAGGCAAGGTTTCTTTTAAAATTATAATCCAAGATGGATGTAAATACAGTTGACTGAAACACAACATCAAAATACTGATCAAATTCCAAATCAAGAGCATTTCCAGGGATAATAGTTGAAGATTGCAGCTGCTCTTTTAATTTGGTTACTCGATCTTCAAGTAACTCGTTTGCATATATATTATGCCAAGGAATGCCTAATCTATGGAAAAATAACAAATTATCCCCTCCTCCTGCTCCTATTTCTAATATTTTAGAATCACATAAATTTTCTCCAAATAATTTTCTAAATATTTGCATGTACTCCAATTCTCTTTCAGTTTTAGCATAATACTGAAAATAGAAATTTTCTTTTTTCAATTTTGTATGCCGCCGGCTATATCTTTCCTCAATGTCTCTTAATTCCTTTTCAAATTGCATAATGGGTCCTTAATATTTAATTTAAGTAGAATATGCTGTAATATTTAAGTATTTCTCGTAATAAAGGATATAGTAATATCAGCCTATTTGCTAAATTGATGACCTTCTATACATTGCTAATACATTATAGATAATTCAGATCTTTTATTTCTTTATTAAAAACAAGGCAAGATGTAATCAGGTCAAGATATTTCAGTTAAAAGTAAGAATGATTAATAAATAAATCTTAAACTTTTAGTTAATGTAAAAATGTATTAGTAAAACTATTTTTCAATTGCATCGATGATTTTTTTGGCTAATGTTGTATAATTAAGTTCTTTTATAGCGTATTGTCGGCCTTTCATCCCCATTTCTATTCTCTTTTCAAGAGAAAGATTTGAGAAATATTCAATCACTTCAATAAGTTCTTTCCCATTCTCAGCAGCAATTTGTATACCACATCCAACTCTAGCGACAAGACTATTAGGTTCATCCACTGCAAAAATAATTGGTTTCCCTGCTAGCATATAATCGATAACTTTATTATAAGATGTTCCATAACTATGAAGAATGCTGCTTACCCCTCCTGCGTATAATACGTCAAAGTTGCTTAAGATAGAAGGAATATACTTTTTATTAATAGAAGGAAGAAAAAAAACATTTTTTTGGTCACTATTCTGTATATATTGAAGTAATTCATTTTTTTGAGAGCCATCCCCTACTAGTACAAAAGAAATATTCTCATATTTAGCGACATTTTTTGTAGCAAGTAATAAACTTTTTAAAGCATTTGAGGGGGAATGTCCGCCAGTATATCCAATTATAAACTTTGATTCATTTTTAAGTCTTTCTAATAATTTTTGATGTTCCTGCGGAAGCGGTAATCCGGTTTCATTGATTTCATCACTAGAAAAACCATTCGGAACATAAATAAATTTTTCTTCTTTCAACCCATTTTGAATTAAATAAGTTTTGGCATTACCAAGAAGAGATATATAGAAATGACTCTTTTTACAAGCAAAATTCTCTGCCTTGGTTAGTAACCAAATAAATGGATGGTATTTGGAAAACCCACCAATAATCATTGGCGATAATGGCCACATATCATGCAACTCAAAAACAAGTTTTGAATTGTTTTTTTTCGCAATCAAATGAGCTGGGTATATATCTAAAGGATAAGTTGAAGAAGCAATAACTATTTCTGGATTAAAGTCTTTAATAATTCTGTTTGTTAATATATAAAGCTTAAAAACAAACTGAATCATTGAGAATAATCTCAAAATGCCATTCCCTTGGTACTTAATAGTTTTTATCCAAAAAAACTTTATTCCATTTATAATCTCAAATCCTGGCTTTGGTTGGCTGCTTCTCAGATGGGAATAAGAACCAGCCACAATAGTAACATTATGTCCTTTTTTCTGCCACTCTTTTGCTAAATAGTATGGTCTGAATTCCATCCCATATTCGGGTGAACCAGCATAATGATTTATAATTAATATTCTCATTATCAGGATAGAGTTTTATAATATATCTGGATCATTTGATCAACATTTTTTTCCCAATTAAATAGCTGTTCTACTCTCTTCCTGCCATTTTTGCCCATTTCACACCTTAAGGTCTCGCTATCGATTAGCTTTTGAATCGCAAGTGCTGACTCTTCTTGGTTTCCCTTTGGAACAATGAAACCGGTCAATCGGTCAACCACAACCTCAGTAAATCCAAAAGCATCCGAAACAACAACAGGACATTCACAAGCCATTGCTTCAACGGCTACTACACCGAAACTCTCAGAATCAGAAAGAGATGCAAAAACAGAAAAGCTATTGTAAAAATCAGGTAGAAGCTTGTTATCTACTTTCCCTAAAAATTCTACAGATTCATTAATTCCCAAATCCTGAGTTAATATCTGTAATTTTTGTTTATCTCTCCCATCTCCGATTATGTGTAGTTTAAGAAAAAGGTTCGGATTATTTTCTAAAACTAGCTTGAAGGATTTGATAAGTAGATCTATTCTGTATACTGTAGTCAAAGTTTTGACTGTCCCAACAATAAATTCATTAGTAAGTTTGGGGATGTCAATTTTTCTAAACAGTTCCAAATCAACTCCAAATGGAGTAATTTCAATATGTTTAGTTGTATATTTCTCAATTTCTTTAACCATAATTTTACTAGTGGAGAGCAGGTAATCAGCTTTCGACAAACTAAATTTTAGAGTTGCCCTGTGCAAAAAAGAGATAGTAGGAAATTCATAAACATCGCTACCCCAACAAGAGATTATATATGGATGAAATTTGACCAATGCCCCTAATAATCCATAACTCGAAGCATAATGCGCGTGGAGAATATCTGGTTTAAATTCAATGATTTTCTTTTTTAATACATTTAAGATGTTTAGGTATCTTACCTTTCGAAAAGATGTCTGTTTAAATCTGGAACTATAATCTACGGCATAAACTGTGACATTGTCATATTGATTGTAAAAATATTCATCACTATGATTTACTCCAAATAAAAAAATCTGGAATCCTTTTTTGGACAACGAGGATACCCATCTTTTTGTATGGATACTATTAGGATCTGAGAGTATAAACAATTTCATTATAATTTCAGGTTGTTTTTCCTTGATCTTTACTTCAGTATTCTTAAGAATTTAAGGTAAAGGATAATAGACTAACTCTACTGTAAGCTCTTTATTCCTGCTTTTAATCTGATTCCGCGAGGTATAATCTTGTTTTAATTGACAAATTACAGGAAAATATAAAGTGTCATTAAAACACAAAACGATTTTAATTATGATACATGGGTTTTGAGCTCTATTTTCGGATCTAGCTAGTTTAGAGTCATTTATGAAGCCTATCATTCATTTACAAAAGATCAGCTACTCTCTCTGAACTATGACTATTATCTATTTATGGTTAAAGTCGCATCACTATGAAGATCTACATTAAAGCGATCATAAACTTTATTCATTTCATTATCAAAAACAACAATATTTAATCCCCTTCCCCCAAGAGAATATTCTTCATTCCTGATAACTATATTACTTAATGAATTAGAGTTTAATCCACCAGATTTTAGATACATTAGCGTATTATTAATTGTTAACTTCTTATAAAGTGGTTTATTTGATAAATCCTCATAGTAAACTTTGTTCTTAGAAAAGACCGATAAATACGACCATCTATATTTATTTTCTAATGACTCCTTTAGTTCCACTTTTTCGAAAATAGGTTTTAACTTATCGAAAAAAGTACTTGCATCATCATATGCAGACATTATAACAATATTTGAGCTATCGTTTAACACTTCATTAAGATACTCAACTAAAGTAGTTTTATTTATTGTTACACTGTCTTTTATTGTTCCTCTTATTACATTGTCAGGCATCTCAAACTTAGGAGTAATTTTATTTAAAATTTCCTGGATATTTTTAATATTCAATTTAATTGAATTAACATTACGTTGTACATACTTAAGCTCTCTATCCCATGCCCATTCAAAATTAATATATTTATCTTTCAAAGTAACTTTAACATAATAAAAAGGGGACATTCTACAAACGCTATCCAAATCTTTATCCGATACAATATTCTGAGCCAAAACTCTAAGTTCTGAATTCATTGTTAAAACTATATTGTTATTACGAATGGAGTCTATGTGCTCAATCAATAAAGTATCTTTATTTACCAAAAATATAATCTGATCGTTATTTAACTGAACAGATAAGCTCTCTCCTACAGTTTTATTTCTTATGATGCTTGATGAGTTTAAGGCGGTTAACTTTTTAATATTTTTTTTGATAAAATCATCTTTATCTTCTTCTATGAAATCTGAAAGAAATTTCGCATTATGCTTAATCTTTGCAC
This sequence comes from uncultured Bacteroidales bacterium, assembly GCA_963809855.1. Classification (GTDB taxonomy): domain Bacteria; phylum Bacteroidota; class Bacteroidia; order Bacteroidales; family VadinHA17; genus LD21. Next base: position 1,351,275 of record CAWELF010000001.1, read on the forward strand.
CAGAAAGTATAGTTTTTGCAATATCAATTTGGTAGAAATTATCAGTATTTATAATTAGATCATCTTTATCAGCATTTGTCATAAACCACAAACTTCTTTCTTCTTTCGTTTTTTTTAATATTTCCTGTCCACATAACATAAGATGATCCGGGAATATATACAAAATAGTATTATTCAATATTTTTTCATTTTGTAAAAATCTGATGAGATCGTCCACTAACCAATCGGTTGATAATGCGGCTGTCTCAAGTGTCGTATTTTGTTTCTTAACAAATTTGAGCATGCTGTCGTCAACAAATCCATCTGGACAATGCGTTGATAATGTTGACATGAAAAGGAAAAATGGTTTTTGTGAATTTCTTGTTTGTATAACTTCCTTTGCTTCAGAAAAAATATCTCTATCATACGCTCCTCCCCATGGCATATTTGAAACTTGATATTTCCCATGAAAGGTACCATCCAAAATGCTATCAATCTTGAAAAGCGTCAAGATGTCTCTTGTTCCTGCATAATCAGCATTACTTGATAGATGATATGAAATATATCCACATTTATTAAGTACATCTCCAATGCTGACAATTCTGCTCTCTTTGGAATTTTGAAAGTATGAATTCCCATTTCCAATAAAAAAACAAGGAAAACCGGTAAAAACTGTATATAGAGAACCTGCAGTATTATCACTTCCGGCATTTTGTTTCATATCGTAATATGACCATACCTTTTTTAGATTTCTAAGATTAGGGGTAAGTTCTTTATTTACATCGTTTAAAAATGCCTTTTCAAAACTTTCAAGACAAATAATAATTATATTCTTGCCCCCAAAAACAGCTTTTAAGTTTTCTTTTTTTGTGTATTCGTCAACTCCATTTTTCTTCACCTGAATGCTTTCTGAGCTAAATATTTTTTCTTTCTTGTCAGAGTCAGTTTTTCCTAAATTTTCTATACCCTTATTTAAGCTAAAATCTTCTATCTCATCTGTGGAAGTAATATCATAGAGTTCCTTTAAATTACTGTAAACACCATCCTTTGTAAAAACAATGATAGTGATGGCAACAAAAAGGATTGAATATTTAACAAAAAGGTTTTTAGGTATGAAAGATAGCATTTTGAAGAACCTGGAATTTCTATGTTTTTCTATTGAAGTAAGCATTCTGCCAAAGAATAAACTCAAGTGTTTCTCTTTATCAGTTATATTAATACTTAAGAAGAAAATCAGATAAGGAATTAATACCAATAAAAAAGAGAACAAGATTATTTCCTTAGTAAATCCACTCGCTATAGATAAAGTATCGTTCAGACTAAAGTGAAAAAAGTATTTGTAATCAATAAAAGAGTTACCTAAGTATAATGAAGACAATTGCATCCAAAAGAATACTCCAAATATGATGGACAAAATCAGTTTTAGATGTTTATTCCTGAAAATAGATGGAATTATGGCAGAAACTATAAATAATGATATTAGATTAAGCGTTATCACTTTTTGTTTTTGTCGTTGTCTTGGTGTTATTACTATTTTTTAATAAGATCCAGATAATCTGCATACATTCCATAGATGTATTCCATTTCATTCTCTAATACATATTTCTCATTTTTACCTATATCAAAATTTACATGATAAACATAAGTTCTTATTTTATGTGCTTTCAGTCTTTTCAAATAATCTTTATTTGCCTCGATCAATCTTCTTGATATTGCGATGTATCTTACATGCAAATTGTATAGCTTTTCCTCAGCACTTTTATCAAAAACTAAATTTTCACTAGGCATTGGTATTACTCCTACTTGAATAGCTTCAAGAACAGCATCCCATGTAAAAAGTTCCATTCTCAGTCTGTTTTTATATAAGAAAGCTTCTGAAAATTTCTTTGGATAATTTATTTTATCTGTAATAAGTGTTGCATCACTATGTTCGGTAAACCATTTGTTAATTAGTTCCATATTAAGTGGTGTGTAATCATTGTGAATTCTAAGCGATAAAAACTGATCCTCAGTTAACGGGGTTTCATCTGTTCCATTTTGATAGTTTGCTATTTGCTTATAAAAACTCCAGTCATGAGCTGCAACAAACTTTCCGTCAGAACTTTCAATAATGTCCAATTCAAATAGCCGACAACCTTTTTTATATGAAAAATTTAGTGCTTCTAACGAATTGGTATATGCAATACTATCAATTGTACCACCGCCGTGTGCAATAAAAATATCAATATTTCTAAATTGATTTACGTTTAAAATTTTACAGCAATCAAATGTTATTAATGGTAATAAAATCAAAATTATATTCATACATATTCTATTCGCTAATCTTGAAATCCTTGACAAAGTTCCGAACATGGGATTCATTTCTTTAAATTTTATTTATCTCCATTCTTCCAAGTCCATCACTAAACTCTGACTAAACAGAGAGATCTTTGCTAATAAAAGATTATAGATGAGGAAAATAATATGTTTTCTTTTATCGATTATCGAAGGAAATCGGGATTGCTGCCCGTTGTTTATATTCCAGCTAATTCGGTTGATTTTTGGTACAAAAAGCAATCTAACAAAGTGATAAAGAGTGGAGCTAGCTTTCATTTAACGAATTCAAATCCAGAGGCATATGAGTTAATCAACCGTCCTCTTCTGGAATTTCCCCGTCCTAAAGGACTTATGATTATAATCCACAAAAGAACTACTTGGACTAAGTGTGAACCTTTGAGAATAAACATCCATTTTAAATAAAATTAACTAAAAATAAAATGGTCTAATATTTAATTATTAACAAGATTTCTCATCCATTCTGCTTCAAGAGTAAAATTTTTCCTAATAAAGGAAAATAAAGCTTTCTATATGCACGAAAGAATATTGAATAAAATGAAAAAGGAAGAATATGAAACAGAGAAACTATAATAAATTGAAGATCATTAATTCCAGCATATTCTCTCAAGACATATTGAGAGCTATAAAAGCGGTGATATCTAATAAAAGCTTGACCTTCTTTTCGAACAGTTTTAGAATGATTATGTATAACAAGACTTCCTGAGACAATTTTCGTTAACTTATTTATTTGAAATAGCTTATATGCAATAATATCCTCTTCATAAAATAAAAATATATTATCATCTAAAAAACCTATCGATTTAAGATCTTCTGTCCTAATCATAAAACAACAACCTGAAACCATTCCTTGAAAAGTAAAATCGTTTTTATAATTGTAATTATAATATCTATTTTCAATTATATGTTTATTCTTAAAATATGCCAATGGTTTTCTTGAACACAGGAAAGCTTTAAAGTCATAAAGTCTTGATGCAAACTGCATATCTTCTTCCTTAGTATTCAAAATTCTTGGTCCAACAACAGCCAATTCCTGACAGGCTAATAATGCCATATACATTATATCTATTGCATTATTCTTAAGAATTATATCTGGATTAATTATTAATATTGAATCAGCTCCTTCTTTAATTGCTCTTCTTGCACCGAAGTTGTTGCCAAATGAGTATCCGCCATTAAGTATTGATTTTAATATTTTAATTTTTTCATTCCCTCTATAATAATTTAGCAAATATTCGTAGGAATTATCCTGGGAGCATCCATCAACGATATATATATTATACAAGACAGTAGTATGCTTTTCAATTGAACTGATACATTTTATTGTATCATCATAAGAATTATAGTTGAGGATAATTATGCCTATCATTAGCTTATGATTTCTTTAGCTTCTTCTTTATACTTTATATTAAATGATAATCCAATCAATAACCAAAATAAATAAGAAGTATAAGCTATATCAAACACATTTGTACCAACAGCCTGAATAGAATATATTAATAAAAGAGCAGTTACAATATAATACTTCTTTCTATGCGCAATTATTATTGAATATATAAGCAAAATAAGAAACAGTATGAACCCAATAATTCCTAATTCACCCAGGATGCGGAAATAATTACCATCTGCTACGATAAATCCGAAATTACTATTAATGCCCTTATGTGTCAACAGACCATATCCAACTCCTAATGGATGTTCTAAAAAAATATTTATTCCATTCAACCATTGAGATTCTCTTTCACCAGATGCATTAAATAAATTTGAAAAACGTCTACCTACCTGGACAAAATTTTCCGAATTAAAATATTTTCCAAGAAGTGGCAAGCAAAACAAGATGATAAGCACAATAAAAATAATGAATCTAAGGAGTTTTGAAGAGATCTTCAATTTAATTGATTTTGACATATATAAATAATAACATAAACTAACAAAGCCTGCTACCCATGCGCCTCGAGCGCCTGTTAATGCTAAGCCAATTATAAAAACTAGTGTATAAATGTATCTTTTGAATTTATTCTGACAAATAAACAATGTTAATAACAAAGATGTTGAACAAACACAACCAGCTATCATTGCAGTCCCAAAGTATGATTGCATGCGGTAAAACTTTTCAGGTAGAATCCCGCCTAAAATGTATGGTTGTTGATACAATACTTTGAATGTAAAAAAGTCTATAATCCCGATTGATATTGCAAAAAAGTTAATGTTCACATAGAATGTTGATACCTTTCGCAATGTTCCCAAAGGTAATATCGCTCCAAAATTAAAAAAAACAATTTGAGGTATTAGATAAAAACTCAGAGTAGCAATTATTAAATAGCTTATTCCAGTCAAACGCGAAGAATATGACGACACAAAATAAAAGACAAAAGTAGTTATCTGCCATAATATCAACAATATAAAGAGCTGACTGTTTCCAGCATATAATTTTTTATAACTAAAAGTTAACAATAAATAGAAACAAAGAAAAAGTGTAAGTATTGTCGGATAGCTATAATGAATAAAGGAATAGATGATTAGAAGAATATGATAAATCAACATAACCGTAATTAGACCATTTTCTCGAATCTTTGTAATCAATATGTTTTAAGTTCTTTCGAAGGTTAGAAAATGGAGAATTCCTAAGAATATGTTTTAACAAATTTTATATGATAAAACGAGTCTTATCATATTTTAAAATTAGGAAATGATGGAATCAAGTTTTTCCCTCATTATTTCAATCCTATTATCCCAGGTATTTTTTGAATAAAATGTACGAACTTTCTCGATATCTGCTTTCGGTTTTAATTCCTTCTTTATTAACTTATTTAGAAGTACTTGAAATTCCTTTATATCATTATAAAAATAGACATAATCAGTAAATTGAGTTAATTCATCATAAAAAACTGAAATACAAGGCTTATTACTATAAACATATTCATATAATTTAACGGGGTTAACTGATTTAATTAGATCGTTAATCACAAAGGGCATAATCATTGCATCGGAGCGATTCATTACCTCAAAAATACAATCATGTTCAATTGCACCAAAATGCTTTAATCTTTCATGGTTTGGTAAACTTATATCGGAAGGGCCAAAAAGTAAAATTTCAATATCAGAATATAGATCTAGAATGTTTATGAGGAGACTCATATCAAGCCACGAAGATAAAGTTCCTATATATGTCAGTTTTATCCTTTTGGAGCTTAAAAAACTAAGTAACTTTTCTGGCAATTGTTTCTTCCCCATATTGTTTGTCATTGGAACTATTGCATTATTTACCAGATATACATTCCCTTCCCCATATCTTTTTGCAATTTGATTTTTCAAAAAAGAAGCTGAAGTAAAAACTAAGTCTGACCTTTTAAATAGTTTATACTCATTAAATTTCATCTTTGAGAGATTATTAAAATCCTTTTTGATTTCAGGAAATTCAAGAATATCATCCATTATATCATAAACGACTATTTTGCCTTTGAGGGTACTAATGTTTAATAAAGAGAAGAAACGCAGTGATGCAAACCATATAATATCATTATTTCTTATTAGCTTTCTTAATTGAATTTTGAGGAGAAATGAGTTAAGTAACTTAATAATAGATATTCGTTCAAAGGGAAGTCGAAACAGCTCTTTAATAACAACTTCAGTTCTATTTCTAACATGGCTCTTGCGACTAAACACCTTACTATTAACGACTATCAGTGGATAATACTTGGATAATCCTTCCGCAATAAAGTGAGGCCGTTGTTTAATCCACCCCCACTCTGTTGTTGTTAGATAAAGGATACTTTTCATAATTTTTTCAATACTTGCACAATCCTTCTAGAACTATGCCCATCACCATAGGGATTATGCAGTTTACTCATTCTATCATAGCGATCAGAATTATTAAGTAGATCTAAAGCCTCCCTGACAATAAGATTCTTATTTGTTCCAACTAGAATTGAGGTACCAGCTTCTAATGCTTCTGGTCTTTCAGTTTCTTCACGCATAACAAGTACTGGTTTCCCAAGAGTTGGAGCCTCTTCCTGAATTCCCCCACTGTCGGTTAAAATAATTTTGGACTTGCTGATAAGCCAGGCAAAGGCCGGATAAGATATTGGCTCGACTAATTTTATTGAGGAATTGTTTCCTAAAATGTCATAAACAGGTTTTTGAACATTTGGATTAAGATGAACAGGATAAATTATCTGTAAATTTGGATTTATTTCTACTATTTCCAATAATGCACTACATATATTAAGAAAACCTTCTCCAAAATTTTCTCTTCTATGCCCTGTAACAAGAATAAGTGGTTTCCCGTCCAAAATGGTCTTTAACTCATTAATTTCAGGTAGATTGTCATTAATTTGAAGTTTAGAAATTGTATACAGCAGTGCATCAATTACGGTATTTCCAGTAACAATAATATTCTTTTCACTGATGCCTTCTGAAAGTAAATTGCTTTTGGCATTTTCGGTTGGTGCAAAATGAATGTCTGCAATTCGTCCGGTTATCTGTCTATTCATCTCTTCTGGGAATGGTGCATACTTGTCAAAAGTACGTAATCCAGCTTCAATATGACATACTTTAACATGAGAATAATAGCCAGATAATGCCGCCATTGTTGATGTTGTAGTATCTCCGTGAACTAATAAATAGTCTGGTTTACAATCATATAAAACATCATTTAAACCTAACAAAATACATGATGAAAGACTGTACAAATTCTGATTTGGCTTCATTAGATCAAGATCGTAATCTGGTTTAATCTCAAAAAAATCCAGAACTTGATCGAGCATCTGTCTGTGTTGTGCAGTAACACAAATAATTACTTTAAATATTTCTGAATACTTCCTCAATTCAATTATTAAGGGTGCCATTTTAATAGCTTCAGGCCGGGTTCCGAAAACTAAGAGTATTTTCTTCATTTAGTTATTTTAAATTTCCGCTTTATCGCATCGAAATAAATGGATGGATAAAAGATACTCAACAAACAATATTTCATTTGTTCCTTAGTTATTGGTCTTATACTAAGTATGTTTGAATATGAGTTATATAGGTTCACATACACTATCATTTTTCTAGATTGCTTTAATTCGTTTTTTAAATAGCCTAATTTTAAATAATAGTCATATAATTCTGGTAATTTATTATAGTTTATGTATTGCATTTTATCTTCCCAGTCCTTTTTAAAAGGCACACAAGTTATCATTGGTTCTAATGTATAAGCAACCGGAACATTTATAAATTGAGTAGCAATAATGTATGCATTAGGAAAAAGACTAAAAAAATTTTCCAATGAATCTTCAGAAAAAATATCCTTACTAAATTCAGAGAAGTAGCATCTAAAAAAAATATGACAGCTCATAAAAGTTCCTAACAAGTTTCCTGGTTGTACTAAACTTTCTACTGCATTAGCAAATGAACCATGGAATAAACTAATAAAATTAGTAGAATTGTCACGTTTCCTAATAGAATTTAATTCATACTCCTTTTGAGTTAAATATCTAAAATTTATTACCAATAATCTAAGGTCCTCATTACTTTGAAGTATGTTAATTACTTTAGTAATGGAATCTATGTCAATATAATCATCATCTCCAATAACCCAACAATACTTCCCCTTTGCGTAACTATCAGTTAACAGAAATAAATTTTTATTAAAACCTAGATTGGAACTATTACGAAAGTAAAACAGATTGTCATAGTGCTTACTGAAAGCCATGACTACTTCCTGCGTATTGTCATCAGAACAATTATCAGAAACAATAACTTCAACTAGAGTTAAATGCTTTTGTGCAGCAAGAAGAATTGCATTCAAAGATATTTTTAACTTATCAGCTCTATTATAAGTCGGGATACAAATTGATAAAATGATTTTGTTTTCCATCAATAAAGTTTAAGAGTTTTTAACAATTGAATGCTAAACGTGGAACTCATTTTCAAATATTCCATATTAATGTCATTCAATGTTTTATTGCACCATTACTTTCCCATTTAGTACATTTTTGATTATTTTTATTACACCAAATGGGATAAAAATGCTTATTTTAGAATATGGACTCTTTATGGGCATCTCTAATTTACGTAATCTTGCTGTAAGCATAGCGAAATAATTTATCTTATTTGGTAATAAGATGTATGTATAATATTTTATCAAAAAATTTAGATAATTCAAATCAAAAATGTCTAATAATAATTCTCTATCTTCTTTAATAAGGTTTAAAACTGTTAAATAACTTTCAGTTTGCACTTTTCTATTAGTATTAACTGTAACTCCAACGTTTTTTCGATACTTATAACCAATTTTATCAAGGAAATAAATTTGTTCTGAGATAGAAATTCTTTTAGTAATTTGCAAGCTATCTGCATGATTGCCAATATCTTCTACAAAATCAGGCATGGAATAAAACAACCCAGAACTGATACCATTGTCCCAAATATGTAGTCTTCCACGTAAAGCCGATTTTATCACACTATAATCTTTATAAATATAATTATTGTAAGTACTATATTCAGCATCAATTATCTCGATCGAATTTGTAATTATCATAAACTTTTTACTAAAATCATCTATCTTATTTTTTAAAATAAAATCATTAATATTAGTTATAAAATCGGTATCCAACATGTCATCTCCTGCAACAAATGAAATTATGTCACCACTTGGCATTTTCTTTAATTTATTTAAATTTTGATATAAGCCGATATTTTTTTCATTTCGATAATTTTTAATTATCAATGGATATCGTTTTTTAAAATCACAGATAATATTCCAAGTTTCATCCAAAGAATAATCATCGAGTATAATTACTTCACTAGGCAAAGTTGATTGACTAACAACAGAATTTATAGCACATTCTATATACTTTTCAGCATTATACGAAGGCATTAAAATTGAATGTCTAATTTCCATTATTTTAACTTTTGTATTTGTTGATTAGTAGTGTCAATAGCGATTTTATTTTAATACGCCTATCCAGTTCCTTATAAGAATACCATACTGAAATAATTATCAAAGCAATACCTATGAAATAGGAATACGGTTTTTCTACAAACTTTACAATAACAAAACAACTAAGAACCAGAAAAAGATGGATAGAGAAAATCCGAATTAAAGCAAGGTCAAAAGAAAATTGGTATTTTATTTTGCTTAATATAAAAACTTGTAACAAGTAAAGCATGTAACCTACAAAAAATGAAATGCCTAGGCCAGTTAATCCTAAGAAATGATAGCCGAGAATATTTAGAACTAAAGCAAGAGTATTTGCGATTAACTCGTTCCAAAAGAATAGTTTTGAAGCCCCTTTAGCTAACAAGATGAATGCAATGGCCCAACTGGCAGCTTTAAAGAGCATACCTAATGCTGCCCAGTGTATCATAGTATCAATAGCAATAAATTTATTAGAATAAAGAATAATCACTACCCATTGGATAAAGACAAGAAAAACCATAAGAATGGGAGCTAATATTAATAAGGCAATTTCTGCTTGCTGGTTAATAGCTTGTATATAAAGTTCTTTGTTGTGTGCCACAGCTGAAAGACGTGGATAATAGTCAGTTCCCATTGCTGTAAAAATCAAACCGACATAACCATTGATGATGGCAAACCCAGCAACATATAAACCAACTTGCGAAACGCCACCTGAATTACTGATATAAATGCTTAACAAATACGATGCACCCATATTAATTAGTCCACTCATACTAATCATAAACCCCATAATAATCATGTTCTTACCTTCGGCAAGAGTCCTCAACCTTGATACTTTTACAGGTATTAGTTTAACCTTTGATGCAAAATACCATGAAAGTAATAGGGAGATTAAAGATGTTAAAATGATGCCAGGAACAATACCATTAACGCCAAATTTGTAATATAAAGGGAGTGTGATAATTAGTCCCAAAACGGAACCGGATAAGCTTGCTTTTGCCAAGTACTGCAATTTTCTAATTCCTTGGAGTAATGCTATTTGTCCTGTACTCAATTGAGTAAACAAAAGTGTAATTGAAATCCAAATAAATGCTAACGTATAATCGCGATTGCCGAAAGTGAGTTGACTTAACCATGGTGAAAGTAATAACATAATGAATGTACCTAACGTGCCGGTAACCCAAACCAAACGTCTCAATGTAGTTGCTACAATAGCAATTCGTGTTTCATCACCTGTTCCATTCGCTGACGCTAGATCTTTTACTGCACTTGTACCTAATCCAAAATTCGTTATACCACCTATTAAGCCAGTTGTAGAGGAAAGTAATCCAGCAATTCCCATACCTGCTGGGCCCAATAAAATTGAAATAAATTTTGACCGAATAATCGAAATTATTATATTAAATACTTGTACTCCTCCAAATAGGGAAGTAGCTTTCATCACTTGACGATAAGAAGATTGTTGATCAGACATTTGGCGGAAACGAGTACTATTAAACATGAAATTTATTTAGCATCAGTACAATCTGTTCTAACTCGTTCTTGTTCATAACAGGACTTAATGGCAAGCTTAATACTTCATCGTGAATTTTCTCAGTAATTGAGTATTGTTGATAATTATATTTCTTAAATGCCAGTTGCTTATGTGGGGGAATAGGGTAGTGAATTAAAGATTGAATTCCATTTTCATTAAGATACTTCTGAAGGAGGTCACGGTTTCTTGTGCGAATGACAAACAAATGCCAAACGTGCGAAAAGTTATGAATTATATCCAAGCCATTATTTGACTTGGGTAGAAGAATTTCTGTATTTGTAATGTTATCCAGATAGAATTGAGAATATTCCCGGCGCTTTTGGTTATCACTATCAAGCCTTTTTAATTTTACGCGAAGTACTGCTGCTTGTATCTCATCCAATCTTGAGTTTAGCCCCTGAAATATATTCTCATATTTTTTTCTCGATCCGTAATTTGCAAGCATTCTAACAATTTCTGCCAGATGATCATTGTTTGTTGTTATCGCTCCAGCATCACCTAAAGCACCCAAATTTTTTCCCGGATAAAAGCTATGTCCGGACGAATCGCCAAGAGAGCCAGTTCTTGATAGACCATAAAATGCACCTTGTGATTGAGCATTATCTTCTATAAGCTTCAGATTATATCTTTCAGAAATTCGTTTAATCTCTGGGTGCATTGCATTTTGTCCATAGAGATGTACAATCATAATCCCTTTAGTTCTTTCAGTAACCCTCTCTTCTATTTTATATGGATCAATATTAAAAGTGTTAACATCCGGCTCAACAAAAATAGGGACAAGTCTGTTTTCAGAAATAGCAAGAATAGATGCAATATAAGTATTGGCCGGAACAATTATTTCATCTCCCTCTTTCATCTCTCCCATTTCAATATATGCCCTGAGAATTAGACGAAGAGCATCTAGCCCATTTGCAACACCAATGCAATGATGTGTACCTATATATTTAGCATATTCCAGTTCAAATGTATTCACTTCGTTACCTAGTAAATACCAACCAGAATCTAATACTTGCTTAATTGCTAAAGTGAGCTCTGGCTCAAAACTATCATTAATTTTTTTTAGATCAAGAAACTTAATCATCATTTACTATTTTATCCATTTTTCAAATCCAATACCCTCCCAAGGCATACCTCTTTCAAAGTTATTCGGCCAAGGATAATGCTTTTTATGTTGTTCATTAAAAAAGGGCATCTTGCTTAGCGTCCCAAAAAGTTTGGCTGGAGAACCCGAAATAAAACAATCATCGGCAAAATTTCCTCCAACAGTAGAGTTTGAGGCAACTAAGCAATGTTTACCAACAGAAGAACCAGGTAGCATTATTACAGCTGTTGTTATAATGCTAAAGTCACCTATTTGAACACCTCGAATTGTTGCGGAAGGAGGTGTCGGATCATTTGTAAGAACTACAAATGGATAAATAAAAACATAATCACCCAGTTCACTTTCCTGCCCTATATTTACATAGCTATGAAAGCGATTATAATTGCCAATTTTGCAATTCCCCTGAATATCTGAGTAGGACCCAAACATGCAATGAGCCCCTGCAATTGTGTTCTCCCTAACTGTAATCCGGTGTCCCGTTGAAAGGTTCTCTCCAAAACTACTGCCAGCATATAAAATAGAATGACTCCGGATCAAAGAGTCTTCACCAATTTCAGTTGGAGGGTTAAAATAATTTTCTTCAAAGTAGTAATTAACTTTTGGCTCTCCGATTACACAATTGTTGCAAATAATCGTATTGTTCCCAATTATAACATTATCGTATAAAATTGTATTATCACCGATTTTCACATTTGTACCCAAAACAACATTTTTACCAATTTCTACATTCTTACCATTAAATTTCATAGATCTGTTTTAAATTGTGCCAGAATCAACAAAAAGGTTTTGTCCAGTAATAGAGACAGCTTCGTCTGATAGCAAAAATTCAACAGTAGCTGCTACAGACTCTAATCTTGTTGATATTTTCAAAGATGTTCGTTTATAGATCCTATCCTTTTGCTCGCGTGTAAGGCTTGCGCTCATTTCAGTTTCCATGAAGCCAGCAACGACACAATTAGAGCGAATACTTTTCTCGCCCCATTCTCTTGCTACATTTTTTGAATACGCCTCTAATGATCCTTTTGATGCTGCATACATTGACAAACCTTTATATCCCGTATGCGCACTGATTGAAGAAATATGAACAATTGACCCTTTGATGTTGTGCAATAACATTTGTCGTATAACATATTTTGTAAGTACAATTGGGGAAAAAACATTCAAACTAAACATTTTCTCAAGTTTTTCAATATTTACATTAGTAGCAATATCATCATAGGCCATGGCAGCATTATTAACAAATCCGTTTATTGGCGTATCAAAACCAATCCAATCCTTGATTATCTCGTCTTTAATGCCTTTTATATCTGACAGTTCAAATGATTTCCAGAAAAGTTGATTTTTATATTTATTTATTAATATTTCCAGCTCATCTGTACTGTTTCTACTTATTCCATAAACACTATAATTCTTGTCTAATAGTTTTTTCGTAATTTCCAGGCCTAAACCCTTTGATATTCCCGTAATTAAAATATTCTTCCGTTCCATTATTATCTTTTAACTTTTCCTGTTCGAGTGAGCATTATTTGATCAACTAAATTAATGATTCTTGGAATTTTAAACTCCTGTAATTTACCTCGTAATTTATTGCGAATATACGCTTCATTTATTCCAAAATCTTTAAGCACGACATCACTGCAAATAATGTTGCCAGTTACAGAGTTCTTTTTCGAATATACTAGTGCTTCTTCAATTCCTTCGATCAATTTTATAGCCTCCTCAACCTCAATGGGGTTCACCTTATAACCTCCAACATTAATCATTTCATTTTTTCTTCCAATAAATTTAAACTTTAATGGATCTTCAGCATGAATCTCAATTAAATCTCCAGTTGCATAGTAATTGCCAAAGACATTGTCTGTTTCACCCAATAAGGATTTACTTACAAACAACTCACCGTCAATAATTTTAATTAAGTTTGCGAAATTAGAATTTATGGTGAAGTACTCACCATCGGAAGCTAACAAAGTTCCTAATTCGGTGGAAGCATAAATATTTGTAATTTTTGCATTAGGGAAAATATTTTTAAGCTTTAATCTCAATCCATCATTAAACGCTTCTCCTCCCACTGTAACTCTTTTGACATTTTTGTTTACAAATTCTTTATTAAACAAAAGGTTGTAGAATGTAGGAGATGCTGAAATGTGTGAAATATTATAGGTTTCGATTAAATCAAAAATATCACCATTGCTTACCTTAAATAATCTTACTATTGAATTTCCATTAAGCAATGCTTGAAAAAATACCTGTACACCTGCCATGTGAGTTGGATTATAGGCAAATCCCCATGTATCATTTTTGTGCGAAAGGTCCCTTTTTACAAACCGTGTGATACCTTCGAAAGAGTGTGATACTCTTTTAGGCAGTCCCGTAGTACCTGAAGTATAGAGTGTTAACCTCCAATTTGTTTTTGGTAATTGAATTCTTTCAATGAGTTCTTCTTTTGATAATAATGGTTTAATTATTTTTGAATTTTGGTTTAACTCTTCATAAACTTCAAATCCCGTCAAGTTAGATAATTCATTGGGTGTAAAATCATAATCTAATAGAATTATTTCTTGATCGGTTATCAGAGAATAAATAATTCTTTGAAATATTAAATAATAATCTTCTGAATAACAGTATTTATTATAGACCGCAATTCCGTTCAAACCAGATATAAGTTCATTATATGTAAAGGCTTTTTTTAACAGAGGATCAATATAAAATAGGCTCATTTTACTCCTGATTGACATGCTTATTTATTTTTTCGACTATCTCTCCAATTGTATTTACAAGTCCATCTTCAAAAATATCCACATTAAACTTTGATTCAATTCTAACTGTTAATTCAGCCAAATCAAGAGAATCAAAGCCAAGTTCGTCTCTTAAATTATGTTCGAATTTAAGGTTGTTCACTGGTTCTTTTCCTCTATTTTTGAGTACTGTATTAACTATGTTTTCTAAATCCTTGATATACTTCATTGTTATTATAGTTTAAATTTAATAAAATCATGATAATCCCTTAAATAATCAGCCTCATTATATAAGTCTGATGCTAAAACTAAACATATAGAGCCTGATGAAAAGTTAGCGATCTCTCTCCAAATTCCTGGAACAATATGAAGACATTGATATGGTCTATTTAGAGTAACCATTCTCCTATTCTGTCCATCATCTAATCGTACGTCAAAACTACCACTGGCAGCAACAATAAGCTGCTTGAGATTCTTGTGGGCATGTCCACCTCTGGTTTCTCCTCCTGGTATATCATATAAATAATACACTCGTTGAATATCAAATGGAAGCGTCTTTTGGTTTTCGAAAACAGTTATATTCCCTTTGTCGTGATGATTAATGTCCAAATTAATAATTGTACAATCAGAAACTACATTACCTTTTACATCCGTATTCAGAATGTTTGTTTTCTCATTTACCTCAGAAGTGTTTTGAATATTATTAGTGTCTACCTTAAAATTCAAAAAAACATTATAATCTCTTATATAATCGTTTTCGCTGTAGCTAGTAGAAGATAAAACTAGAGCTAAGGCATTTGTAGAAAAGTTCTGCATTTGCCTCCACAAACCAGCAGGCAAATAAAGCCCATAGTAAGAACGGTTCAAAGTGTAAGTCTGTTTCTTAGTGCCATTATCAACTACTACATCAAAACTACCTGAGAGTGCAACAATAAGTTCTTGCTGTTCTTTAAAAGCATGACCACCGCGTGTTTCTCCACCTGGCACATCGTAAATCCAATATGTGCGCTTGATTTTGAAAGGGATGTGGATTTTCTCTTCGATAAATGACAGATTACCACGAGAGTCTTCGATTTTAGGCAGATCAATAATTTTAACTTCAGATAAAGACATAAAATTGGTTAAAAGGGATTATTGAAAATAAAACTAAGTTATTGTTAATATAGAAATTTCTGATAGGTCAGTGAATATTTGAAACATTTTACAGATTATTTATGATCAGGAGTAAAATATTAAATTAAAAATATGCCCTACAGGTCAAATAATCTAATATCGTTCGTAATTAAAGATATCAAATTTATGATAGAAGCGAATCCTTTAAACTATCAAAAATATTTATTTCTCAAAATGTATCTTGATTGTTTCAGATAAAAACGGGAACATCTCTTCCATCGGTTTAGATATCATTTTTCCTTCAGGTGTTTTCATAGATACAACTTTAGGGAAAAGTGTCTGATTCGGATCCATTTTTATTTCACAGATAATTGGCCCTTTTTCTTTTAGTACTTCAGATATCTTTGTGTCAATGTCTATGTCACAATCCATCCTTGTATATTTTATTCCAAATGCATCTGCCACTTTTCCGAGATTCGGTAAAAAAAGACCCGATTGAGGAGATTCCCCTACAAACCTTTTATTAAAGAAACTAGTCTGTGTTATTCTGATTGCCAGATATCCATTATTTTCCAAAATAAAAATTTTAATAGGTAACTTATACGCTGCTATTGTCTGCAATTCCTGAATGTTCATCATTATGCTGCCGTCTCCAGTAATCAATATAATCTCTTTCTTGTCATTACCAATACAAGCTCCAATGGCAGCAGGTAAATCGTATCCCATTGAAGCACACCCCTGATTCGCAAAGACTCTCATCCCTTCTTTTATTTTCATAGCCTGCAAAGTACAAGTAAAAGCTGTGCCATTACCTGTAACCACAATTGCTTCTTTGGGAAGAAGATGAAATAACCTGTCAGTAAAAAGATAGGAATTAACGAATTGTGGACCTGAAGGATTATCATCAAGCATTGAGGGCAATTGTATTTTAAGGTTATTTCCCCATTCTATCCATCGACTATAATCAGGTATCACAATGTTAGCAAGCTTCGCTAGCAGTATTTTTAGAAAAAATTTGAGATCAGAATGAATCTTTAAATCAACCTTAAAAGTAGGTTTATTAAGTTCAGCCCTATCTACATCAACCATAATTTTGTAGGCATTCCTTCCAAAATCCTCAAAATTATAAGTAGTTTGTCTGACACTCATTCTTGTTCCCAATACAAATAAAAGATCGCAATTCTGTATGACAATATTTCCTAAACGATCTCCGAAAATACCTGGCCTACCCATGAATAGAGAATTATCTGAGGCAATAAGATCATGGCCACTTATTGAACTAAGAACCGGAATATGAATTTTATCCAACAGTTTTTTATACAAGTCTTCAGCTCCAGCCAAACGGATTCCATAACCAATATACAAAACAGGTGATTTAGCTGAAAGTAACTTCTCAATTAAAATATCAACTTGTTCAATTATTTCACTTTCTCTGAATTTCAATTCTTCTTCCTGAATGTTAAACTCTTCAAGATTTTCCGTTTCGATAATTACCCCCTGTACATCCAAAGGGATGTCAATCCAAACCGGACCTGGTCTTCCATGGGATGAGATGTAAATTGCTTTATCCAAAACTCTTCTAACATGCATTGGATCTTGAAGAACAACAGCATATTTTGTTATAGGTTTCACAATATTTATAATATCTCCTTCCTGATCTCCTAATTGTCGTAGATTCGTAACTTCAGGACATGAATAAATAGTGGTTTCCCATTTTACCTGTCCTGAAATATATAATGCAGGAATCGAATCAAGCCATTGTCCAAGTACTCCTGTAAGAGCATTGGTACCCCCTGGTCCGGTAGTCAGATTAACAACCGGCATCCTTCCTGTTGCTCTGAAATATCCTTCAGCGGCAATTGCACAAGCCTGTTCGTGATGATAACAATAATATGTCAGACCTTTATGGTTGCCAAAAGCATCGTTTAAGTGCATCGCACCGCCACCTGTAACCATAAAAACATCTTTTATCCCAAACTCTGTAAGTCTTTGGGCGATATAATCTACGACTCTGATTTTAGCCATTTTGTCTGTAATACTTTATTGTTCGGGAAATTGCCTCATCAAATGTAATTCCATCACTTAAATGGAATTGTTCTTTTGCCTTGCTAATATCTGGGATGTAATTAAAATTTCTATCCATTGGGCGGGTCTGGTTTAAAATATTAACACTTATATCAGGAAAAAAATCTGCAATCTTCATTGCTAAATCTTTTATGGATATCGGTACATCCGATCCAACATTATAAGCCTCCCCAACATTTCCTCTTAAAAGAATTGTCAATAACCAGATAACTAAATCGGCACTATACATATAAGACCTTAAAGGTAAACCATCTCCATATATTGTAATATTTTTTCTTTGAAGGCAATCATATATAAAGTTACCCGCTGCATAATTTCTATCTAAAGGCAGGTAAGGTCCAACAAAAGCGAAACATCTTACAATTTTTATTGGAAGATTATACTTTTGGACATAAATGGTACAATAAAGTTCTGCCAGACGTTTGCCCTCTGCATAGGCTGATCCAGCATCGTTAATGTCAATATGAAAACTATCTGATTCCCTAATATTTTTAACGTTTTTTGGCTGAGTTCCATATATTGCGCCAGAACTCGTAAGAAGCATTGATTTAAGCTCACTATGTATTCTGGCAAATTCCAAAACTCTCAATGTTCCAAGAGTAATGGTGTTAAGCATTAGAAGTGGATTGTCAATTGTAATTCTAGCATCTGCATCCGTTGCTGCATGAATAATGTAGTCAAATTTTCCTTCGGGAAATTCGAAATCTATAACATCACCAGTTACCCATATTATGCATTTTTCATCTTTAAAGTGAGGGTATTGTTTGAGAAATTTTTCAGGGTTTCGAGAGAGAGCGAAGACATCTATCTTTTGGTCGAGGATATTATTGAAATAAATGAAAGTTTCAAGTAACCATTTACCAAAAAAACCTGTTGCCCCAGTAAAAAAAATTCTTGACCTCGTTAGGAGATTTTCATTTAGAATTTCATGAGTTTTTTTATTAATATATTTTAAATCTATTTCGTCTAGACCATTCATTCTAAAATACTATAATTAATACACTTTGTAAGTTTCATTATGCTCAAATACTTTAACCTGATTTATATAATTATTATTAACAATCCAATATCTACTCCCAGTCATCAGTCAAGACTTGAGTTTGAGGTACACCACTTTCGATCAATACTTTTTTGAAAAGTTTAATCATTAATGGAGGACCTGAAATAAAGTAACTACAAGCTGTTCCATTTTCATGGAGGATAAAATTGATGTCTATGAGTCCTTCCTTATCTTCATAATAAATAATTGGATGTGTAAATATTATGGAATCCAATTCGTCATGATAAATATTGTATGATACTGATTTGAATCCCAAGTAGATACGGGGAAATTGGTACTCACTGAATGTTTTGTGGGTAAAGAGTGATAAGAAGGGCGTAATTCCAGTACCACCTGCAATAAACACTGTGTTTACTTTTTTATGAGGCTGGGAAAAAAGATCTCCATATGGTAACTTAAGCCAGACTTCTGAACCTATTTGTAATTCTTCATTCATCTGTTTCGTATATCTTCCCTTAACAGCGTAGGTAATTCTGATTTTCTTTTGGTCTGGGTTACTTTGCATTGAGAAGCATCTGGATTCCGGCCACTGACCTGAGCCGTCATAATCCTTATCGAGTGCAAGGTGAAGAAATTGACCGGGAGAGTATTTATATGCACCATTCAAAGACTCAAATTCTAGAGTATAGATTCCTACAAATGGACAATGGATGTTTATTAATTTAGATCTGTATTTTTTTACAAGCATGATATCTATTGTAAATCCTTCCCGAGCTAGTTTTTGTTCAAAATTACTAATTATACCAATTTGCTTTGTATAAATGTATCTAAGACATCCTCCACATACTCAAACATCTCAGTTGTCAGCCCGGGATAAGTGCCAAGAAAGAAAGTATTATTCATAATGTAGTCAGTATTTATCAGATGGTCAGAGATGCGCCATTGCTTATTTATAAAACCGGGTTGCCTAGTAATATTCCCAGCAAAAAGGTTACGGGTTTCGATAAGGTTTTCATTTAAATGTCTTGTAATTTCATCTCGGGTGAATGTAGTTCCCTCTTTCAAGGTCACAATAAATGCAAACCATGCCGGATCTGATCCTTCAGTAGCCTCCGGAAGAATAAAATAATCAGGGTATTTAGAGAAAATTCGTTCCCATTCTAGGAAATTCGTTTTTCTTTTTTCGCAGAACTCTGGTAGCTTATCCATCTGAGCGGAGCCGATTGCTGCCTGAATATCAGTCATTTTTAGATTATAACCTATTTCGGAGTATACATATTTGTGATCAAAGCCAAGAGGGAGATCTCCAAATTGCTGTGAGAAACGCTTACCACAGGTATTGTTCTCTCCTCCTGCACAATAGCAATCACGTCCCCAATCACGGAACGCACGAACAAGTTGTGCAAGTTGAGGGTCGTTGGTACAAATTGCACCTCCTTCGCCTGTAGTAATATGATGGGCAGGGTAAAATGAAATTGTTGAAAGATGTCCAAATGTTCCTGTCTTGTTCCCTTTATAAGTGCTTCCAAATGCATCGCAATTATCTTCTATAACCCACAAGTCATGTTCTTTTGCCAGTTGAATTACTGCGTCTATATCGAACGGATTTCCTAATGTGTGAGCAATAAAGATACATCGTGTTTTTGGAGTAACAGCCTTATACATCATTTCAATATCGATATTGTACGAAGGTAGTTCCACATCAACAAAAACCGGCACAAGACCATACTGAATAATTGGCGTAACAGTTGCAGGAAAACCTGCTGCAACAGAAATAACCTCATCACCCGGTCTCAACCTTTTTCCCCCGAGCTTTTCTGAGGTCAATGCAGAGAATGCCAATAGGTTTGCTGAGGAGCCTGAATTAGTAAGAAGAACATGCTCTACTCCCAAAAACTCAGCTATTTTTTCTGCAAAAGATTCGGAGAAACGTCCTTCTGTGAGCCAAAAATCGAGAGAAGCTTCCACTGCATTTACCAGTTCGTGACTATCGAATACTCTTCCTGCGTAATTAACTTTTGATTTACCCGGAACGAATTCTGAAGCAGCAAACCTGGCTTGATAATATTCAATAGTTTTTTGGATTATCTCCTTTCTGATTTCCTTGTAGTTTCCCATCTATGTTAAATTCTTCTATTAAAACATATTATTTCGCTAAGAAATATTTTTCAATCTGCCCGACACTTACTTGCCTCATATCATCCTGCTTAAGTAAAGCTTTATTCCAATCAACAATTGATTTTATAGCAGTTTCTATATTCCATTTAGGATACCAATGCAATAATGTTTTTGCTTTTGAGCAATCAAGCTTCAGATAGGTTGCCTCATGTAAATTTATCTCATTATCAATTCTATATGAAGCTGGATCACCCCAAATATCACAGATAGTCTTTGTTACCCATTCAACATTCTTAGCATCACTATCATCAGGTCCAAAATTCCAGCCCTCAGCAAAAGGGGGTCCAATTGTATATAACTTTTCGCATAGTACCAGGTATCCTGATAGTGGTTCCAATACGTGCTGCCAAGGTCGGATTGCATATGGGCTTCGGATTTTCAATTCCTCACCTTTCATTATTGCTCGGATAAAATCGGGAATAAGACGGTCTTCAGCCCAGTCACCGCCCCCAATCACATTTCCGGCACGTGCGGTGGCCAATGCAACTCTATGGACTTGATGCTCTTTGGTATTAAAATATGAACTTCTGAAAGCAGATGTAACCAGCTCTGAGCAACCTTTGCTGTTCGAATAAGGGTCATACCCACCCATTGGCTCGTTTTCACGATATCCCCAATGCCATTCTTTATTTTCATAGCATTTATCAGTAGTAACATTCAATACTGCACGGATACTTTTAACCTGTCTTACGGCTTCCAGCAGATTTACAGTACCCATTACATTTATCTCATAAGTTTCACGTGGATTTTTATACGACTCCCTTACAAGAGGCTGAGCTGCCATATGAATAATAACCTCTGGTTGAACCCTGTTTATAGTATTTAGCAATAGTTCATAATCCCGGATATCTCCAATAGTCGAAGAAACAAGTCGGTCAACATTTGCAAGTTCATATAAACTTGGGATTGTATTTGGTTTCAATGCATACCCATGCACTTCAGCACCAAGCCAACTTAGCAATATAGATAACCAGGAACCTTTAAATCCGGTATGACCGGTAATTAATACCCTCCGGTCATTATAGAAATCATTAAACAATGTTTTTTCTACCACTTTATCCATGGCGCCTTGTTTTTTTCAATTAAGTCTTCCAGCTGGCTTTTATCCCGCTGAGTATCCATTGGTTTCCAAAATCCGCCATGTTTGTAAGTATATAGCTGACCAACTTTTGCCAAACTTTCAAGAGGTTCTCGTTCAAATATTATTTTATCTCCATCAGGAATAAAATCAAATACTTCTGGTTGGCATACAAAAAAACCAGCATTAATCCATGCGCCATCTCCCTGAGGCTTTTCCTGAAACGACAGGACTTTTTGTTCATCGTCAACAATCAATGAACCATATCTACCCTCAGGCTGAACTGATGTCATGGTAATTGCTTTTCCATGATTCTCATGATATGAGATCAAGTCGTTTATGTTTACATCGGACACTCCATCACCGTACGTCAGCATGAATGGTTCATTACCAACATACTTTTGAACCTTTTTAATTCTACCCCCAGTCATGGTATCTAAACCCGTATCAATCAACGTTACTTTCCATGGTTCTGCCTGATTACTATGATGGGTAATTGTATTTGATGTCATATCAATAGTCATGTCCGCCATGTGCAGAAAATAATGTGCAAAATATTCTTTGATCATGTATCCCTTATACCCGCAAAGAATAATAAACTCATTGAACCCATAATGAAGAGTATATTTTCATGATATGCCAAAGAATTGGTTTCCCACCAATTTCAACCATTGGTTTTGGTTTAAGAGTCGTTTCTTCGGATAAACGTGATCCAAGTCCACCAGCAAGAATAAGTACTTTCATTTAATTTTCATTGAATTACAAGTATTCTAAATATTTTTAGTCCCTTAGCATAACAAATTTGTATTAAACTTTCAACTGTTGATGAACAAAAATTTATGCGTTATTATCACCCTTAAAATCTAATTAAAGAAAACTGCATTGAAGACTTCTATTGAATACACATTTAAGGTTGTACTCCTGTAATATTTTAGTCGGATATTTAGGATAAAATCTAAACATAAAAGAATTCAGATTATTTTCTATAAATTTCATATCCCTTTATAACTTTAACTAATTTATAATCAGATTTAATAAATGATTTTATAGAATCAGTACTAAAAAACCCAACAGGCATTTGTGGATTTGTTTTCAATATAATCCATTTTATATTATTTAACATAATGTCATTACAAATTTGTTTTTCAGAAAATGGACATACATTACTATTTAAGCTGAAATATCTAAGTTCAGGAGTCCTTTGAGTAGCAAAATAAATAGGATCTTCACCCGGAATACCAATAATGCTTTCTTCTTTTGGGATATTAGAATCTATATAGGTAAAACATTCTTCCATTTCACTTATCCAATTACCAGGTGTAGCAACAAACTCAAAATTAGATCTTGTTGCTTTCTGTAATTTACCATTTAATGGTATATAGGATAACCGTGTATTCTTATTCACAGAAATGCCCAAACACATAGAAATAAGAACTACAAAAACAATCACCGGTATTAACCAATTATATGATTTAACATAATCCGTTAAATATTTATAAATGAAAGCAATCATAAGAAAAAATAATGGCCATATACCATATGAAGAACCTATAACACCTTGAGATAAAAAGGATGAATAACTAACACCTACTACCACAATTGGCAGCAAAAGTAAAAAAGAATCAGTTTTTAAATTTTTGAGAATTTTAAATAAATATATTGATACCACAATTAATGAAATATCATACCAGAAATATACGGACTTTGTATAATTTATATATGGGAAATTGCTTGTTAACAATCTGATAATAAACGCAACGATAATAAAAATAATAATAGTGAAGTTATTAATACTAGCATTCCTTATTTTAAACTTGAATATTATCCAAATAATAACTGATGAAATATATAAAATAGCGGAATTGAATGTTAGAAATTGTAAAATTATCGTTTTAAAAGAGACAAATAATGGTCTTGATTGAGAAGGAGAAATAAAGACTTGAAATATAAACTCTCTAAATAAATTATTGTAAAGTAGCCAAAATGCAAATAAACCGCAAACTAAAAATGCACCTAATAGAATATATCCAAAATGTTTCCAGTTTAAAAAGTTTTGTTTTAATATCGTCAAAATAAATATTGAAACTAAACTTAATGACGTATAAATTAAACCTGTATTTTGTTTAAAAAATGGAGGTATTACTATAAGGATTCCAGATATTAAAAATAAGGTAAATGTTTTCTTTTCAAATGAATAAAATAATACAATTAAACTTAGGAGAATGAAAAACGTTGTATTTATATCGTAGTTAGGGAAAGGAAAAATACTATGACCACAAAAAACTAAAGGAGCTGATAATAGTATACTAACTATTTGGTTATGTGTAATCCTTTTAATCAATTTATATGTTAATAATAAAGTTAATGAAGATATTAACATAATATAAATAATTTGTACCAAGTTTGATAAACCAAACATCTTCATCAATAAAGCCATAACAACGTATGTTCCTGGTGCGACTGATAATACAAAATCTTTGTATAACATTTGCCCCGAATATATACGATAAGCATTTTCTAATTGGTATGTGTAATCGACTAATGGCAATACTCTTTGTGCTTGAAAAAATACAACTACCGATGATATAGCCATTAATGTTAATAAAGTAATATTAGTTATATTAAAAAAATTCTTCATTGCTATTTTAAGTCTAAGTAATTTGCCATTTTTTGAGTAAAAGTTCCCAAAGAGATAAATTTTAAGTACTCTTAATCGATCATAAATTATGTCAAATAATAAATAAGGACAATTTTCTTCATACAAACTAAAATCGTAAATGGGATACTAGGATTTTTTTTGAGTATCTATTCCAATTGTCTCTTTAATCAGGTACATAGGTCTCTGTTTAACTTCATTAAATATCCTTCCGATATATTCTCCAAGAATACCAATACTAATTAATTGTACACCTCCTATTAAAAGAATAGATAATAAGATAGAACTCATTCCAGGCCAAACAGCGAATTCGTTATTTGGGAAATAAATTGTTACTATTTTTTGTATTATTGTAATAATAACACCAAGAAGTGCAATAAAGGACATTAAAAATCCGAACCAGGAAGTTAATTTTAATGGTTTATTTGAAAGAGAAAATATACCATCCAACGATAACTTAATTATTTTTGATAAAGTGTATGCAGGTTTGCCACTAAATCTCTTACCTCTATCACATTCAATTCCTATTTGTTTATAGCCTACCCAAGCTCTTAGTCCTCTAACGAATCGATCTCTTTCATTCATGCTATTCAATATATCAACAATTTGTTTGCCCATGATACAAAAGTCTCCGCTATCCTTGGGTACTGCTATTTCACTCAGCGTAACAAGTATCTTATAGAATAATTTATAGCCAAACCTTTTTATAAATCCTTCCTTTCTGTTTTTCTTTATAGCATATACAATATCGTAACCTTCTTCCCATTTTCTAATCAATCGAGGAATGAATTCAGGAGGATCCTGTAAATCATCGTCCATAATTATCGCTGCATCGCCTGTAACATATTTCAAACCAGCACTAATAGCAACTTGCTGTCCAAAATTTCTTGCTAAACTAATTACTTTGATTTTAGGTTGCTGAAGTACTATTTTTCTTAATATAACAAGTGTATTGTCCGGGCTGTTATCGTCAACCACAATTATTTCAAAATCGGAAACCTCTTTGAGAAAAACTTCACAAAGTCTTTCTAAAAGAACTGGTAAGTTATTCTCAGAACGATAAGTTGGAATTACGACACTAATTTTCATTGCGGTTAAATTATAAAAATGAATTTTTAAACTTTAAAAACAATTTTGAATAATATTTGGAACAAACATTCAAATTAGGTATTAACAGTATTTTCTTGTTTTCATTTTTAATTCATCTGCTGGCAAAAGATTGCGATTTTCAATATAAAATCCTTTAAGTTTATTCCATTAATAATCATTCCTGAAGCATGTATAGAAGCGGAATAGAATTGGTAAAATAAGACTATTCCTGCAACCATTTTAAATTAGGATTCTATATATCCTTTGTAATAATTATCAAGGTATTCTTTCAATGCTATTCGCCAGTCGCGCATAATATTTAGATTCCTGCTATTAAGTTTGCGGTTAATAAGCCGTTCACAAGGCGGGCGATCAGCATAGTATTCCTTTTTGAAATAGTCAGATGAAACAGGATGAATTTGAATTGCTTTATTCAGGCCTAAAATGTTTATCATTTCTTGGGCTACTTCCAACCTGCTGGTTTGCCCACCACAAACCATATTATATAAACCCCAATATTCCTTTTGAAGTAACAATTTTACATTTTTTGCAAAATCGTGTGTATAGGTAGGAGTGCCATCTTTATCATTCACAATAAATAATTCTTTTTTCCCTGCCTTTAATTGCATCATAATTTTTTGCACGAATTTCTTGTCCTTCCTTGGACCAGAACCCATCATCCATCCAGCCCTGCAAATAAGATAATTGCCCATATTCTCAATTACATACTTTTCGCCGGCGTATTTAGCTCTAGCATAATGCCCGAGCGGATTCGGTAAATCCCAATCGTCATACATATCCTTTTTTCCATCAAAAATACCAGCTGTACTAATATATAATAATGGGATTTTCAATTCATTAGCGATGTACACGGCATTTTCAACGCTTGTAGTGTTCGTAAGATAAGTGTCTTCCACATTGGCTTCGCAAAATTCCAAATCAGTATAGGCTCCTAGGTGAAATAAATAATCTGGTTTAAAAGCTTTAACATCCTTTTTATAAGCTTCTAGATCTCGGAAATCCAAATAACCCAACCAACTATCATTAACATCTTTATCCGTACATTTTAACTCATATTCTGCATTAAATTGTGTGTAAAATGCTTCTCCAAGCATACCACCACATCCGGCTATATAAATTTTCTTCATAATTCAACAATATTAATTATTTTTTATGCAAAATGGATGATAATCACCTTTCAATCCAATAGGAGCCATATTTCTAATCGTAAACACAGTTTCAATTGATTTACGAGCTTCATGAATTCCAAATCCATTTCCAGCTAATATTTCCTCATAACTTTTATTATGCAGTTCAGTGAATCCCTCACTAAATTCCAATTCTTTTCCACTTATAGAAATGGATCTAAAGGTTTTCTGTCCTTTTAGTTTGACATCATCAGGTAAGTCATTTGTTTCAATACTAAGAAACCAGCGTACACGAGCTCTTTTTAAACCCAGATATCCTGATGCTTTATTGAATTCAGAAAGATGTACAATATTTTCCTCTACATCACCGAATATCCATGTAAGCATATCAAAGAAATGGACTCCAATGTTTGTTGCAATTCCACCAGATTTTTGAAGATTACCCTTCCATGAAACGTCATACCAGTTTCCACGGCTGGTTATGTAAGTCAGGTCTATATCATAAACTTTATCTTGTGGACCATTCTTAATTTCATGTTTAAGGTTCTTTATGACTGGATGAAGCCGTAATTGTAAAATGTTAAAAACCTTTCTTTCAGTCTCTTTTTCAATCTCCGCCAAAGCATCTATATTCCAGGGGTTTAATACTAATGGCTTCTCACAGATTGCATCGGCCCCTTGCCTGAGTGCAAACCGAATATGTGAATCATGAAGATAATTAGGAGTACAGATGCTAACGTAGTCGATTTTTGTACCTAGCCTCTTTAACTTATCAAAATGACGATCAAACCGTTCAAATTCTACGAAAAAATCTGATTTTGGAAAGTAACTATCTAAAATTCCTACACTATCAAATTTATCTAGCGCAGCTATCAGGTTATTACCAGTGTCTTTTATAGCTTTTAGATGGCGTAAAGCAATATATCCTGAGACACCAATCAAGCCAAAGTTTGATATTATTTTTTTTGACATTTCTATATGAGGTATTGTAAATTAAAAGGCAAAATTTAAACTAGATTATAAGTAAAAGTAATAAGTACTGTTACACCATACTTTAATTGATATTTTGATCCGTCACCAAATGTTTAGTTGAAAGTAGCATGGTTAAAACTAAATATTTAACAAATCTGATAAAACAAGTTTGAATAATCAAATTGCATCTTTTGAGTACATTTACTTGAGCATAATAAGATTAGAAGGACAACATTAAAAATCCTTAGATAGAGCAAAATGATGTTGAATGTATGCCACCCTTTTGTATTCTTAAATTGTTCCTTGGGATAAACTTCTTAGTTAAATGATGTTAAAAAGCTTTTGTGAAGCAGTTACTAACGGACTTTTCAGTATAGATGGTATCATCTTTATCAAACCCACTAAAAGAGATAATAAATATGAATAAACAGGAAAATCCAATAACCTATTTATACTAAATCTGGTTTTGATGTAATTCCAGCCATACGTTATCCCAGATCTTCTTTTAAAATGATTTTTATCTATTCTGAACTTAAATAAGTATTTTGGAATATTAGCGAATTTCAATCCGGCCTTTAACGCTCTCCCCCATAAAATATTATCCTCCATCAAAATTGTATCCGTTGGGTAAAAGCCAGCTTTCTCGATTAGTTCCCGCCAATACATAACCGATGCATGCGCAAAAGGAGTTCTTGTCAGATATCTTTTCTGTAAAGCTGAATGTTCTGTTGGCAATCTTTTAAAGTTTAAATTTTTTCCATTTTCATCAATTTCCTCATACCAACAACCTACTATCGAAACAGCTGGATTTTCGTCTAAAAAACTCCTCTGTTGCTCAAATCTCTCAGGCATTGATATGTCATCAGCATCCATCCTGGCAATCATCTTATAATCTGGATTTTTCATCACGCTTTCCAGCAAAACATTAAGAGCTTTTGCCAAACCTTCATTGCTTTCAAGACGGAAAAGTATAATCCGTTCATCTTTAAGCGATGAAATGTATTCTTCAATATCTTCTGATACAGGCCCGTCTAAAATCAGATAATAATGAAACTGTTTAAACGTCTGAGTAAGGATGCTCCTAACCGACTCTTTCAAAACAGACAGTTTGTCGTTTTGATAAATGGACATTATTACGGCGAGGTCGACCAAAGGTTGAGGTTGAGGTTGAGGTTGAGGTTGAGATTAAGAGGATAAACAAGACTGATATAGCTCTAAATAGCTGTTTGCCATTATTTTGTTTGTATAATTCAGTTGATACCGGGCAAATGCTGATTGAACTTTTTCAGTTCCATTTTTAATTGCCTCCTTCAGAGCATTTGAAAGTGAACCAATATTTTCAAGACGAAAGAATGTAACTTCATCTTTTGTAAACAATTCTTTGAATACACCTATATCAGAACAGACCACAGGTACTTTCTGCTGGACAGCTTCAATTAATGTCAGTCCAAACCCTTCTGATCGTGACGGCATTATGAAACAATCAAAGTATCTGATGTAACTAACCGCATTGCTTCGATATCCACAAAAGTCGCAACGATCTGAAATTTTGAGTTCTTCAGCAAGGTTTTTAAGATTTGTAAACTCTTTCCCATGCCCAATGATTATTAGAGCAACTCCTTTTTCGGTTTCAATCAACTTTAATACTTGATCTATCCCTTTCCTTCTCGTAAGGGTGCATATACTCCCGATCACTTTTAATCCTTTAGACTTGAAACCCTTTATGACTTGAATGACATCCTCATCAGGTTTTATGGAGTTATCTGTATCAGGTATTCCGTTGTGAATAACCTCCAGTTTTGAAGAAGCAAACCATTTTTTATAATATTCTTTCATATCACCAGACACACATACCAATTTATCAGCCTTTCTCCAGATTGTCAACCATATACTTCCGAAGAATATTGAAAGAAACCGATTATAGGTATACCGGAGATCTTCAAAAACAAAATTATGAAGCGTTGAAATATGATGCCTGATTTTTTTTCGATTAATAAAAGCAAAAAAATCAGGACGAATTCCATTGGTGTGAACTATGTCAAAATCTCCAAATGGGAAATATTTTCGATCGAGTTGAGCTACGGGAACCATCATTTTTATAGCAGGGTCAACAACTGTGTCAAGATAAAAAACATTTATTTTTAAGTTATCAATCCCAGAAAGCGCGTTTACCAAACTCACAATTACCTTGACAGGACCTAGTTGAGCCATACGGGGTATTATGATTGCGACGTTCATCTCGGATTTCGGATTTCGTGTTTCGTGTTTAGTGTTTCGCGTTTAACGTTTCGCGTTTATCGTTACTCGAAAGCATTAATTCTTTGAACTTATATTATGGAAATACTAGTGTCCAGAACGCGAAACCCGAAACATGGAACGCGAAACTGTTTTCCTTCGGTCAAATATATGGTGGAATAAAACCGGATAGACAAATAGCATTAGTAGTACGTCTGCACGATTTAAGAAATTTGAAAAAATAGATAAAGATACTGTTGTGCAAAGAATTGTGTAGGTAGTAACCTCAAACGTGTTCCATTTTTTAATCAGAAACAGACATATAAACATTAGAATTAATGAGTATAAAAGCATCATTACCATTCCGGGCCACCCCATTGTATAAAAACTGATCATAAAGACAGTTCCGGCAATTAGTTGGTAAGTTATGAGGTCACATACAGGTTGGGTTAAGTTCAACCGTTTTTCAAGTCTGATAGTAACGCTTTGAGGAATAATAGAGTATAAAAGAAAGTTTTTGATTTCACCACGGTTGAATATCCCCTCCCCATTATCAATGTTTTTTTGAAGGTTTGCCAATGGCGAGGAAATATAAAGATATGTCATGTAGTGGTTAACACTTATTCCAGAATTTTTAAAAGCATCACTTGGGCCTAAATCATTTATAATGATTGCTTTTGATAAGTTACTCCTACTATTTCCATATAAACCGAAACAAAATGAAAGCAATGGAATACTTAAAATACATACCAAAATCGGAATTAGTCTTATTCGCTGTTTGTAAATCAGATAAAGAAATGAGGATGATGTAAATATCCACATTATAGTTGATCTCCTGAAAATCAGAACCTGAAATATCAGAATAATAGACATATAGATCAAGAATCTTTTTTTCTTTTTCTCCAGAAAAGACTGCAGATAGAATACTGAAAAGAAGATGCTCAGGGTATTGAATACCGGATCAATTACCGGAGCACCAAATTCCCGGTAATCGTGCGACCTGCTAAGAATAGGTAAATAACCCATCCAAACGATATTAAGTATGCCTAACGAAATAATTACACTAAATACTACATCATTTAAATATGGGTAATATTTGCTTTGATTCAGACTTAAGAAATTTCTTTTTCCAAACACGTAACCGGCCAGAATGAATAAGAAAAAAGATATAGTGAAAAAGATAATGAGACCAATTGATAATTTAGGAAATATATTGCTCCATCCCCACAAATAAAGGAAAATTGCCAGTGAAAAAGATATACAATATAAGTAAAATGGATTCACCAGAAATCCAATCTTTACAGCAAACTTATGCCCGGCTGACATTAATTATTGATTTTAACCAAACTGATAACTCAAGATTCTCAAAAAATTTATCGACAGGGAATGTTAACTTTTCTTTAACCCATCCGTAATCGATATCAGGATTATCCGGATTCAGAATATGGATTTGGTTTGGGTTATAGAAACTTTCGTTGATTAAATTTGAATTTGTAGTAATTACTTTCTTTCCGTATGCCAGGGCTTCTATCAAGCCATAGGAATACCCTTTTTGCGATTGAAAAGGCAGGTTCAGTATTACATAAGAATTAAGAATTTGCTTTTGCATTTCTTCAAAAGACATGCTGTTTTCCTGTATATAATCTTTTTTCAATTTACCCTCAATAGCCTCAAAATTTAATAAATAGTTTTTTATCCATTGGCCCTTTAATTTAGTCATTTTTAAAAGTTTATAGATCAAACTACTATGAAAATAAGTTTTATACGCTGGCCAAAGTTTCACATAATATCGGATTTCATAGTCTTCAGTATTGGATAATATTTTATCAACGATTTCAGACCTGAAAGAGTTGAACTTTCCGGCACAAAACAAATCGTAACCAAATTCCTGACTAGTATTTACTGTACCAGAAACGTAAAAAACAGGTTTATATTCAATTCTATATTTCTTTGCATCAGCAGGATCAAATGTAAGAACCTTATCAAAATACTTAAACTCTTTAGTCCAGTTATACATATCGAAGGAATCCCATAAATAAAGAATCGAGTAAAGTCCGGGATTACTCTTTTTCAATTTTCTGAACAGATAGTTGCAAATAATAAACCCATTGATTGAAAAGAGAAG
This sequence comes from uncultured Bacteroidales bacterium, assembly GCA_963809855.1. GTDB lineage: Bacteria > Bacteroidota > Bacteroidia > Bacteroidales > VadinHA17 > LD21. Next base: position 1,383,539 of record CAWELF010000001.1, read on the forward strand.
ATCAAACCTTAAGTCATTGATTTTATCCAACTCCTTATCAATATATTTAATTTGAGGAAAAAACAGGGCGGAATAGATTTTCCTTAAAAATTTAAATTTCGATTTGGTCCCGTGGTAATCAAATTTTGAACTTTTGTTTTCAATCCAAATGACATCATACCCATTGTCTTCAATAACTGATTTGATTTTATTCTCGACACCATAAAAGACCGGAGTTATCAACAGTACTCTTTTAGACATGCTTTAATGAAGTTTGATCAACAATGATACTAAGGATATTCATAAAGTATATTTAGAATAAACCATTTTAATTCCCGCCTCTAAATCAACTTCCTCTTTCCATCCAAGACTGTTGATCTTTGAAACGTCTAAAAGTTTACGTGGAGTACCATCAGGTTTATTAGAATCCCACTCAAGTTGACCATTAAATCCGACGATTCCTTTTATCATTTCTGCGAGATTCCTGATTGTCAGGTCTTTTCCAGTGCCGATGTTGATGTGGGTGTTTTTTATCTCGGCGTGCGGCGTGCGGCGTGCGGCGTGCGGTTCAGAGCCCTGCTCCTTTAGATCATCATAGTTGATATTATTCAATACGAAAACACAGGCTTCGGCGAGGTCATCAACGTAAAGGAATTCGCGATATGGAGTGCCGGTGCCCCAGAGGGAAATAGTTACTGGTTGCTGGTTGCTGGTTGCTGGTTGCTGGGTTAAAGGTTTCGAGTTTTTGGTTTCGCGTTGAATTCCGTATTTGCTTAGAATCTTCAGGATTTCGTTTTCACCTGAATTCTCGTTCACTTCCTCAATAGGGTATTTCTTCAGATCTTTTCGGATGGTAGCCCAATCATTGTTTTCCAGACATTTGCCTAAGTGCATCTTTCTGATAAGAGCAGGAAGAACATGAGATGTTTCGAGATTAAAATTATCATTTGGTCCGTAAAGGTTTGTGGGCATTACGGAAACGAAATTTGTGCCGTATTGAATGTTATACGATTCGCACATCTTTATCCCGGCTATCTTGGCAATTGCGTATGGTTCATTTGTATATTCCAGTTCTCCAGTCAACAGGTACTCTTCTTTTATTGGTTGGGGACAGTTCTTGGGATAAATACATGAGCTTCCCAGAAACAACAGTTTCTTAACTCTATGTATATAACTCTGATGAATTATGTTGTTCTGAATCATCAGGTTCTCGTAAATAAACTGAGCTCTATAAGTATTATTGGCAACGATACCTCCCACTTTTGCAGCTGCAAGAATGACATATTCAGGTTTTTCCTTTGAGAAAAATTCCGCAACCACTTGCTGATTGGTTAAATCAAACTGAGGGTAAGGTGTAAATACAAAATTTGTAAATCCTTTTGAAATTAAGTTCCTGTGGATGGCACTGCCTACCATTCCGTTGTGGCCAGCGATGTATATTTTACTGGTTTTATCCATTGTTAGGGGTTTCGCGTTTATCGTTTCGCGTTTTTCGTTTCGCGTTTTTCGTTTTTCGTTTCGAGGATTTCGTCATAAAACCTGGACCTCTATTATGAAAATTTAATGCCTTTAATGTCTGAATTCTTCAGATGTTGCATCAAATTATAGGTCTTTCGGCTTAAACTGTCTGTTCTTTCGAGCAGGTTATTAAATACCTCTTCATCAATATATTTCCAGTCATATGCTCTGTAGCTTTGAGATCTGACTTCTCCTGCAGAACCTCTTACAACAGATAGAAATTGATGAAATTCTTTATTTCCTCCACGATCAAATCCTTCAGCTATGTTATCCATTGTTGACCCTCCTGAAGCCCTTATCTGATCTCGAAATTTAAAATCATTACAAAATGGAGCCGTAGAGGTAATAGTAAAAATAATTCTGCATAGTTCCCTGGCTTCCTGCCAGATTTCCAAATCTTCAAATCTTTTGATATTCATTTCTGAATCATTCTATATTTGTCGAAACGCGAAACCCGAAACACGAAACGAGAAACTAAAAATCTTCACCATTATAGAATTGCTATTCAATGCGTTTTTTAGCTTTTTCAAAATCCGACTTAACCATTAACTTAACCAGCTCTCTGAATGTGGTCTTTGGTTCCCAGCCAAGTATTTTTTTTGCTTTTGCCGGATTACCGATAAGGATATCTACCTCAGTTGGTCTGAAATAACGTGGGTCAATTGCAACCACTTCTTTGCCTGTTGATTTCAGGATGCCCTTCTCGTTAAGTCCTGTACCTTTCCAGAGAATCTGATCACCCAAAACATTGAATGTCTCTTCAATAAACTCGCGGATTGAGTGAGTCTCATTTGTAGCCAGAACAAAATCATCAGGTTTATCTGCCTGAAGCATGCGCCACATGCCTTCTACGTACTCGGGAGCATATCCCCAGTCACGTTTTGAATCAAGATTTCCCAGAGTTACTTTTTCCTGTTGTCCAAGCATAATTTTTGAGGCAGCAACAGTGATTTTTCGTGTTACAAACGTCTTGCCCCGCCTTTCACTCTCATGATTAAAGAGTATCCCATTGCTCGCAAAAACATTATATGCTTCTCTGTAATTAATTACAACCCAGTAAGCATATAATTTGGCTGCAGCATAAGGGCTCCTGGGATAAAATGGTGTCGTTTCAGTCTGGGGTATTTCCTGAACTTTTCCGTAAAGTTCTGAGGTCGAAGCCTGGTAAAATTTCGTTTTTACTCCTGTTTCTTTAATGGCATCCAGAAACCGGAGAGTACCTACTCCGTCCACTTCAGCTGTATATTCCGGTACCTCAAATGACACCTGCACATGCGACTGTGCGCCAAGATTATATATTTCTGTTGGCTGAACTTTTTCTACTAAACGATTAAGGTTACTGGAATCTGTAAGATCACCATAATGCAAAAAGAATCTTTTATTCAGGTATTCAGGATTATTATAAATATGATCGATTCTGAAAGTATTGAAAGAACTTGAGCGCCTTAGTATACCATGAACTTCATAACCCTTGTCTAACAGAAGTTCTGTAAGGTAAGAGCCATCCTGACCTGTTATTCCCGAAATCAATGCAACTTTTGTCATACTACATTTTGCTTTTAATTCAGCTCAAACATTTTATATCCAATATTCTTTTCGTCTAATCTTAATTTTGATGGCATCTTCTATCTTTTCCTCACTTATAAGAATCAAATACCCACCTCCTCCTGCTCCTGACAGTTTCCATGCCAGCGCTTTATCTCTATGGCTATCTATAACTCTGGAGATTTTGTCGTTCAGCATCTTTGGAAACATTGCTACCTGTGCATTAAACGAGGACAAAAATCCTTCAGAAAAAGCATGAATATCCTTTTTAGTCAAACCATCCCAAGCCATATCAGCTGCATCAGCGAGCCTTCCAACGTTTTCTAAAGAAATACTTGTATTCTCAAGAACTACGAATTCAGCTGGTCTGGGCCAAAGCATTACCATATATAGTCTTTCCTCGAGCCATTTAATTATTGAAAGATCCGAAATGGTTTCAAATTTTGAGGGCCAGTATTTCTCTTTTTCATAATAAAACCGGTTTATGCCCGGCATGGTAATTCCGATAGAATCCTGCGAGCCGCTTACATCTTTTGTTCCCGGATCATTATCATATCTAAAAAGTACCTTAGCCAGTTTTTCCGGATTCTCCATCGGGAGATGATCGTTCCACAGCTCTATTGCCTTCTTTCTTGTAGACGTGGCCATCCCGGAACGCTCATTAAACTCTATCGTTGGTTCAATTGAAGCAGTTATCGCCCAGCCGGGATGATGCTTTGAAACATATGGCTGATCAATCCATGTTCCTGCCAGATCTATTCTATAGGGAATGGGGGTTTCTTTTCTTAATAATGTTGTTGAGCGTACAGGTAAGTTTGCATGTGGAATTCTTTTCAGAACTTTATACTCAATTCCTGAATCTTTACATATCTGTTCCTTTTCGGGAGTATGTCCATCCTCGTTTACGATGAAAATATCAGGATTCAGGCTTTTCATATCCTCGATAAAATCAAGAATTCCGCTCCCACGGTTAACTTTTACTTTATGAACACACGAAAGCGCTTCAAGCATATAGAGCCTTTCGTCCTCTGAATTAACGGTACTCCTACCTTTAAGATCAATTACGGTTTTGTCCGAACCCAGTCCTACGTACAAATCACCAAATTGCGATGCCTCTTTCAGAAAAGCTATATGACCAGAGTGAAGGATATCAAAACAGCCGCTTACGAAGACTTTCTTTCGAGAGTTTGGAGACATCATTTTGGAAAAAGAACTACCTAATTATACTTACGATCGGGATTGACGGATTGCTTCGCTTCGCTCGCAATGACCCGTTTTTTAATAAGCAGTACCATCATTGCGAGGAGGTACGACGAAGCAATCCGTCACTCGCCAGTACAAATCAACTCGTGGCATACTGACTTGTGTACCCCGGCACTATCTCTTTCATAGCTTGAACGATTTCTGGTCCGGTTTTATCGTAGACGTTGACTAGTGTTTCGTTAATTTTTGGAAGGATGCATTCATAATCTAGGTCAGCAACGCGGGCAATGCTTATTTTGGGGTTATGAGTTGGTAACTGTTCCTCACAATCGGCAAAGAGTTCTTCATATAGCTTTTCTCCGGGACGTAACCCTGTAAATACAATCTTGATATCCTCATTTGGAACAAGTCCCGAAAGATGAATCAGTTTGTGTGCGATATCAACGATCTTTATTTGTTTTCCCATATCAAAAATGAATATCTCCATCCCTTTTCCCATAAATCCTGCTTCAAGGACCAATTGACAGGCTTCTGGGATAGTCATAAAGAAACGGGTAATATCGGGGTGAGTTATTGTGACAGGACCTCCTTCAGCAATCTGCTTTTTGAACAGAGGAATTACTGAACCATTTGAACCTAAGACATTCCCAAAACGAGTTGTTATAAATTTAGTCTTAATACCTGGTCTTCTAGCCTGGGACTGGACTAGCAACTCGCACACCTTCTTTGTAGCTCCCATGATATTTGTTGGGTTCACCGCTTTATCAGTGGAGATCATTACAAACTTCTCAGCATTGTATTTAATTGCCAGATCAGATATAATCTTTGTTCCTCCCACATTTGTCCTGAATGCTTCGTGCGGATTTGATTCCATCACCGGAACATGTTTATACGCTGCTGCGTGAAATATAATATCCGGGCGATACTTACGAAAGACAAACTCCATCTTTTGTTCGCTGGTAACATCTCCAATTATCATCTTGAAATTGCAATCAGGAAACTTCTCCAATAGTTCATTATTTAGATAAAATGAGGGAGTCTCAGCCTGATCTACCAATATTAACTTTTTATAACTGTATTTCGTAAGCTGTCTTACGATCTCCGAACCAATTGAACCTGCAGCGCCTGTTACAAGAATTGTCTTTCCTTTTAATCCCTGTTCAATTCTCATAAGATCGAGTTGTATTGGCTCTCGTCCCAAAAGATCTTCGAACTGGACTTTTCTTAACTGTCTTACCTGGAGATTTCCGTTTAACCATTTATCAAAGGATGGTGTCTCCAAAATTTCAAGTCCAACATCAATAACAGATTCTAAAATCTCTTTTTTCTTTACCGGAGAAATATCTTTAATAGCAAAAATAAAAACCTGGATCCCTTCATTTTCCACAAACTCTTTATTCAAAACACTATTAGCAAATACAGGGAAACCATCTACCTTTTTACCCTGCAGTTTAATGTTATCGTCAATAAAACCCTTTAACTGATACCCGCTCTTTGGATCACTTTCAATAACTCTTTTAACAATAATTCCAGTTTCACCGGAACCATAAATCAAAACGTTTTTACGATTACTCGTTGGAATTGAAACAAATACATAAAACATTTTAATAGATATTCTGAAAAATACAAGCGAAAGGGTAACGGTTATGAAATGAATCAACAATACCGATATCGAAATATTAAACAATTCATTTAATCCACTATTTCTGCTGAAGATGGTTACAAACAATAAAAAAACAAGTGCGGAGGTATTAGTTACAGCAATTATGAAAGCGTCCTTAATTGTGGTCTGACGTATGAGTCCCGAATAGGACTTGAAAACAATCATGAAAATCAAATATACCAAACATACCAACAAACCCTGATTAACGGACATCCGAAAGCTAAACTGCAGGGGCGCAAAGTTATACCTTAGAACATATGCAAAAAGAAATGTCAGGAATACAGCAGTAATATCTATAATAAGGACAAGCCAACGCGGCAATGAATAGTGGCGAAAAACCTCGATAACCTGGCCCTTAAGTTTTTCTATCATGATCGGGAAAAAATGTTCACTAAATTATTTAAAATGTGTTAATACGGTTTATATGTTAGACGTGACAAAAGGTTAGAAGGTTGCTTGACAGGCTCAAGGCACACGGCGCAGGGCGCAAGGCTAAAATCTTTACTTTTTACTTCTTACTTCTTACTACCTACTTCTTACTTCCTCCTGGGCATGCTTTCGCCCCGTCAGTCACATTACATTTTAATGTAAGTACCTAACTTTGTGTTGATTAATATATAAATTGTAACATTTGTTACAATTGTGCAAATGCTACAAATTATTCCAAAACCATTTAACCGCTTCTTCCAGACCTTCAGCAATGTTTAACTTTGGTGCGTAACCCAGTAGATCCTTAGCCTTTTCAATTGAAGCAAGGGAATGCTTGATATCCCCTGGTCTGTCAGGTCCATAAACCGGCTCTATATCTAAAATTGCTTTGTCGTACCTTCCTGCAAGCTTACGAATTATAGCATATAGTTCATTCAGAGATGTTCTTTCGCCATGAGCCACATTATATACAGTATTCAGAGCCTCTCTATTTTGCACAGTAGCAGCCAGATGATTCACCTGAACAACATTATCAATATATGTAAAATCGCGTGAAACGGTTCCATCACCATTGATCTGAGGTACTTCATGCTTCATCAGCATCTTAACAAATTTTGGGATCACCGCAGCGTATGCTCCATCCGGATCCTGACGTTTTCCAAAAACATTGAAATATCTTAATCCGACAACATCAACGCCGTAAGTTTTAGAAAAATTCAATGCAAATAGCTCATCAACATATTTAGTTATTGCATAAGGTGAAAGAGGCGAACCTATTTTATCTTCTACTTTCGGGAGATCTGGATGATCTCCATAAGTAGATGAACTTGCGGCATAGATAAACCTTTTAACACCAGCCTCCTTTGCTGCAAAAAGCATTTTCACAAATCCACCAATATTAACGTCGGTTGACGTAACAGGGTCGATAATGGAGCGTGGTACTGAGCCTAGTGCAGCTTCATGGAAGACAATATCGATGTTCTCAACTGCTTTTTTACAATCGTTGAGATTACGAATATCGCCTTCTATTAGTTTAAATTTTGGATTATTGAGATATGGAGTTAAGTTCTCTCTTTTTCCTGTTGAGAAATTGTCAAGACAAACAACAAAATTACCGGAATATAGCAAAGACTCCACAAGATTAGAGCCGATAAACCCCGCTCCTCCTGTAATCAACACATTTTTATCGCTCAACATTCTTTCCATCAGCAATTGAAAAAGCAAGTATACTAAATTTAGAAGAATTTTTCATTATGTATTCTACACTTTTTCGAACATCAGAAGTATTTCTTTTAATATAAATTCGGCAGTCTTTCCATTTCCATAAAAACCCGGATAATCAAGAACAGCCTGAGAATCAAACAATTTCAGAAACTCGTCTTTTATTCGCACTGAATCCGCATCGACTAGCTTTGCTGTTCCATTATTCACAAGCTCAATCCATTCGGTTTCTTTCCTAAGCACTAAACATGGTTTTTTAAAAAAATGTGATTCCTTTTGTACACCTCCCGAATCGGTCACAATCATTTTACAGTTTTTTTCAAGCAGTATCATTTCAAGAAAAGAAACAGGTGGAATTATCTTAATATAACTGCTTTCCTGGAGCTCCTTATACAAACTCTTTAATTTGGTTTTCAAACAGATAATTGTCCGGGGGTGAAAAGGCATTACCATTGTGGTTGCCTTCTCCTCTGAAAGAGTCTTTAATGTTACCAGGATATCTTTAAGCCTTGAAGGATCATCAGTATTGGTGTCTCGATGTATTGTAACAAGAATGAAATTATCTCTTACAAGCGACAGGTTATCAAGAACTTCTGACTTTTTCTTCTCGGCAAGATCTGCAAAAAACAGGGTGTTGTCATACATGATATCACCAGTCAGGTAAATCTTCGGATTGTCAATAGTATAAGGAGGACTATTTTCTGGTCTGAAGCCTTCGCTCATCAGATTTTTAAAGGCAGCATTGGTGGGTGCAAATAGAAGTGTTGATGAATGGTCGCTCATTATCCTGTTTAACTCTTCAGGCATGGTCTTATTAAACGATCGAAGACCAGCTTCAATATGAATTACCGGGAAATGAAGTTTAGAAGCTGCCAGAGCACCGGCAAGTGTGGAGTTTGTATCTCCATATAAAAGTACACAATCGGGTTTTTCTTTAATAAGCACCTCTTCAATGCCGGTGATCATCATAGAGGTCTGACGTCCATGGCCGGCAGAACCCACACCGAGATTATAATCCGGTTTATGTATTTCGAGCTCATCAAAAAAAATCTCTGATAACTCTTTGTCATAGTGCTGACCTGTATGCACAAGAATTTCGGTTATCTCCTTTGAAAAATATTTACGAATAGCCCTGCTTATTGCTGAAGATTTTATAATCTGAGGTCTGGCTCCAACAATATTCAGAAGTTTAATAGGCGACATTTTTTGCAGATTTTTTTTGAGTCCCAAAGTTAGAAAAATATATTTAAGCTCAACCTGAATTTAAACAGAAAAGGCATCCTTTTACGTAGATGCCCTTTCTGAGTTGATGAAACCCTATTTTGCGTAGTTGACCGCTCGTGTTTCGCGGATAACCGTTATTTTTATCTGACCCGGGTATGTCATTTCGTTCTGAATCTTACGTGCAATCTCAAATGAAAGTCCCTCTGCTTCCTTATCAGTAACTTTTTCCGCACCAACAATTACCCGAAGTTCTCTCCCAGCCTGAATTGCATAAGTCTTCATAACACCGGGATACTGAAGAGCCAGTGATTCAAGTTCTTTCAATCTTTTGATGTATGATTCAACAACTTCGCGCCTTGCACCTGGACGGGCTCCTGAAATAGCATCACAAACCTGAACAATTGGTGCAATTAGTGTATTCATTTCAATTTCATCGTGGTGTGAGCCGATAGCGTTACAAATCTCCGGTTTCTCTTTATATTTTTCTGCCATCTTCATACCAAGAATTGCGTGCGGCAATTCCGGCTCGTCATCAGGAACTTTACCAATATCGTGAAGCAGTCCGGCTCTCTTGGCAGCTTTTGCGTTCAGTCCCAATTCGGAAGCCATAATGGCACAAAGGTTTGCCACTTCGCGTGAGTGCATCAGCAGGTTCTGTCCGTAAGATGATCTGTATTTCATTTTTCCGATGAGCCTTATAAGTTCTGGATGAAGTCCGTGAACCCCAAGATCGATTGTTGTTCTCTTTCCTATTTCAAGTATTTCTTCCTCTACCTGCTTTCTGGTCTTTTCTACCATCTCCTCAATTCTGGCTGGATGAATCCTTCCGTCTGTAACCAGTTGATGAAGAGCGAGCCTGGCAACTTCACGCCGTATGGGATCAAATGCTGAAAGAACTATTGCTTCCGGCGTATCATCAACGATTATTTCAACACCCGTGGCTGCTTCCAGAGCACGTATGTTTCGTCCTTCGCGACCGATTATCCGGCCTTTCATTTCGTCGGACTCAATGTGAAAGACTGTAACTGCATTTTCAATGGCATTCTCAGCTGCTACTCTTTGAATTGTCTGAACAACAATTCTTTTAGCTTCTTTGTTCGCAGTCATTTTTGCTTCATCGAGGATTTCATTAACATAAGACATGGCACCTGTTTTAGCTTCTTCTTTTAAAGATTCGATGAGATGATTCTTAGCTTCCTCTGCCGAGAAACCTGAAATAGCTTCAAGCTGTTCAACCTGTTGTTTATGAAATTTGGCAAGCTCTTCAGATTTTTTCTCAACAAGCTCAAGCTGCGATGTCAGATTTCCGCGTATTGCATCAGCTTCGTTCTTTTTTCGTTGAGCTTCCTCAAGTTTCTGTGATAGCGCCTGTTCTTTCTGAGTTATTCTGCTTTCTGCCTGACCAATCCTGCTGTTTTTTTCATTTATTACCTTCTCATGTTCTGTCTTCAGTTGCAGGAATCTCTCTTTTGCCTGTAGTATTTTTTCTTTTCTTATCACTTCTGCTTCTGCTTCAGCGTCACTAACTATTTTACGGCTTTTGTTTTTCAGTGCAAGTTGCCAGAAAAAGTACGAGGCCCCAAAACCTATAATAAGGGCTGAAATGCAGAAGGCCATCATCAGTCCTGTGCTTATTGTTCCTATCATTAAAGTCATCATTTGTATATATATAAATTAATAAAAAACCCGCAAAGTTCCTTCAGCTTTTTAAAACCCCATGTCTGAATGGCTGAAGCTTCTAATCCAGTTTGAACGTCCACCGTTCCGCAATTAAGGGAAGCCCGACGAATCGGGATGAGGCCTGTTCTACCTGAACTAAGAGTCGCTCCAAAGTTTTAACTGTTGAGTTTCAAAAATGAATGAAGAAACAATGCGGGCAATTAGATTTTTCTATTTTAAAGAACGCTGTTACTCTTTTTTTTCCAGAACTGAATCAATCTTATCAATTAATTCTTTCAGGGCATCCGGGAGCTAATCTTTTTCCAATTTCTCTTCTTCCTCAGTGAGTTTTATCACATATTGCAGGGAAGCCATCGCCAAAAAATCCTGTACATCCTTGTCGGTGTATTTCTGCTTATACTGCAGCACCTTCTCATTTATCATCCTGGCCGCTTTCCTGATCTTCTCCTCATTTTCCCGTTCTACCTTTAATGGATAATATCTGTCGGCTACATTAACCCTTATCGAAAGCTTATCATCCATTTCTATATTTTATCTGTTTAAAAGAGCAACACACCTGTCAATTTCCCGCACCAAATCTGTTATTTTCTTCTTCGCTTCCAGAGCGTTTTCTCCGTCACCCAACAATGCTCCTGATAATTTTACTCTTTCGTATTTATTTTCTAATTCGTTTAGTTTGATTTCTTTTTCCTGAAGTTTTGTTGTTAATTCATTATTAACGGTTTTCAAATCTGTTAACTCGATTCTAATGGTTTATATTTGATTAACAATTCATCCAGCTTTCTGTTTAAAATTATTAATTCTTCATAACCCTTACCGGACATATTATAATCTTTAGCACAAAATTAACATTGTTAATGATATTTTCAAAAAAATGGGTAAAATAGTTTGATTCGTTGTACCGGAAGTTTAGCTTTGCTGCTCCGAAACAACAAATATTTTGAACATATGCTTTTAGCCAGAATATTAATTCCAATATTACTGATATTAAACACGTTACAATCTAATCAAAGAGATAATCCCATTTTTATCTCCCCTTTAAAAATTCCACTCCAGCTTTCATCAAATTTTGGGGAGTTAAGAATCGACCACTTCCACTCAGGGCTTGATATAAAAACTCAGGGGACTACCGGAAAAGAGGTGGTTGCCGTTGCTGATGGATATATTTTCAGGATAAGTGTTTCTCCCGGTGGATTTGGAAAAGCACTTTATATTAGACATCCCTCAGGTTACGAGACAGTCTATGGACATCTTGATAAATTCTCCAGTGAAATTGAGGATTATGTCACAGACCGACAATATGAAGCTAAAAATTATACCATTACTCTGTTTCCGGAAAAAGATAAATTCCCGGTAAAGCAAGGCGATCTGATTGCCTACTCAGGCAATTCAGGTGGCTCGGGCGGACCCCACCTTCATTTTGAAGATCAGAAAAGCAGATAGCGAATTACCTTTAAATCCATTATTATTTAAGTTCGGCATTACCGACAACATTAAACCGGTTATTGAAAAGCTGGTTATATACCCCATTAACCGGTTTACAGAAATAAATAACATGAACAGCGCTAAGAGGATATCAGTTTCGGGGGAAACGGCAGATATTCCATTCCGGCTGAAAGTGAAATAATTATAAGCGGAGAAGCGGGGTTTGGAATAAAAGCATTCGATCTGCTTAATGACAGTAATAATAAATGCGCAGTCTATTCAATCGAACTGAAAATTGACAGTATAACAACTTTTAAGTATGTCATGGATGCTTTTTCATTCAGTGAATCCAGATACATAAACAGTCATATTGATTATGAGAACTTATATGAAGGAAAAGATCTATGTCGAAAGAACATTTGTGCTTCCAAATGATAAGTTGAGTGTATATAAAGATATTGTCAACAGGGGGGATTTCAATTTTAATGATAACAAGATTCATCATATCAGAAATATCTGTCACAGACGTTTATAACAATAAGTCAACATTACGTTTTAACATAAAGGCTCAATCGCAATTATCTTTAGCAAATGTAGCACCGATTGATAAAGATCTGAAAATGATGCCCTATAACAAGGCTAACAAATTTGTTGCAGACGATATTTCCATTAATCTACCTTCGGGAGCACTATACGATACAATTTACTTTTCTTATAAAAAATCACAGGGAACACACGATATGTTATCAGATATGCATTTTGTTCATGATACATTTACTCCGCTTAACAAGCCTTATACTTTGTCGATTAAACCAAATAAAATCCCGGCCGGGAAAGAGTCGAAGATGTTGTTGGTGCAAATTGATGATGATCAGAAGAAGAACTGCTATAACAGTACCTGGACAAATGGATTTCTCTCTGCTGAAGTTCAGTCGTTTGGTAAATTTTATATAGGGATAGATACTGTTCCGCCAATTATATCAGCAAATGGTCTTGTTAATGGAGCTATCCTAACAGGGAAAAAGGAATTGAGGATCACTATTACTGATGATTTTTCAGGAATAAAATCATATGATCCTTCGATCGATGGGAAATGGGCACTATTTGAGTTCGATCAGAAAAATAATGTGATTATTTACCGGTTCGATGAGAGAAGAATATTAAAAGGAACAAAACATACTCTTGTACTTAAAGTTACCGACAATACTGGCAATATTTCTGTTCTAAGTCGAAATTTTACATGGTAGTATACAAGAGGTAATTACCAATTATAGCTCCAAATACCTGAAACACCGATAAATTTGACTATCTTTGACCGAATATTAAACATTTCCGGCTATTTGGTGTTATATAATTCAGGAATTTCTCTAAGCACAGCAAATAAATTATCACTACTGAACTGACTGGATGTATTCCATTCATTTTATATTCAATAAAAACAGTGTGGTTGCATTAGATTTGAGGGGGAGAATGGGGGAAAGGGAGATCGAAGCGAAGCGTGGATTCCGCGATAGCGGAAATGGGAGATCGAAGCGAAGCAGGGATTCCGCGACAGCGGAAATGGGAGAATTGAAAGTAAATAATTGATTAGAAATATATTATGCAAGAAAAAAAACAGATCGTTTTTAAAACACCTGACATAACCAAGTTACAGGAGGTTGTTATAAATCACAGAACTAAGATATATATTGCTGTAGGAGCTGATCCTGAAGAAGCAAGAGTACGGTATCAGGCAAGACAGGATGCAAAGGGGAAAGCCTTATTTGCACCAAAGAAAACTGCTCGCGACCTAATAAAGGATTAGTAATTTAGTTACATTAATTCTCAGTATATCTTCGTCGGGTAAACGCCCGCAGAGATCATTTTATTTATACTATCAACCACGAAAGGCTTATCTTCACGATAGGTAACCCCAAACCATCTTTCGTTGCTCATCAGTATCTTAATTGTTATTTCACCGTTATTAACAAACTTATCGATTGATGTGGGAATGTCAAGCTCGGCCTTGAGATCCATTCCTCTCTTATCAATAAAACTTCTGAACTCATTATTAAGATATGTATAGCATGATGGTTTAAACCCCCAAAGGTTCATTGATACTACCTCATTGCCTGTAAATTGCAACGTACTTCCATCTGGTCCTGGTGCTTTTGCCCCATCCGATGTTTTCTCGATCTGCCTGGTTTCAACAATGTTTTTCAAAAGACCGTCTGGTCCTACCCCACAAACACCTCTGTTAACATGACCATGTTCTGATAGGGTATTTCCCATTTTATAACCAATAATACAATAACAATTTGGGTCTTTGTCGTTTACGAGGAAATCGTGAAGTATCTTAAAAGATTCTACTCCATAATAATCATCAGCATTTATCACGCCAAACGGTTCCTTAATCTTTTGTGCAGTGACGAGTATCGCATGGCTGGTACCCCATGGTTTTTGCCTTTCAGAAGATACCTTCACTCCTTCCGGGAGGTTTGTTATTTCCTGAAATACATAATCAACTTCAATTTTCCCTTTCAGTCTTTTTACAAAACGCTCTTTCACCTGGTCTTCAATGTCGCGGCGTATAACAAAGACTATCTTACCAAATCCTGCACGAATAGCATCGTATATTGAATAATCAATTATAGTCTCTCCGCCAGGACCCACTTCATCAAGTTGCTTGTTACCACCGTACCTGGTTCCCATACCAGCTGCCAATACTAATAGAGTTGGTTTCATATCTGTCAATTTTAATTCAATACAATTATACTGAAAAAAGCCAATTTATGTACAGAATATTTCTAAAAAATCAATTTAAACGCAGGGGGACGCAGAGAAGGCGCAGAGGGCCACAGAGATGAAACAGAATATCAATTCCTCGGCGCTATTCTCTGCGGTTCTCTGCGTTTTCCTCCGCGGTTCTCTGCGGTTAAGTGATTTCAATTTAAAGTTATCTCTTAACAACAACATGAATTGAAACTTTTACTTTAATAACTGTTTTTGGAGTTTGATGGAAACCTGATATCTTTGTGGACTCAATTTTCTGAATTCCCTTCTTTAAAGAATTGTTTTATTTTTATAATTAACAGACTTTATTTATATGAAAAAGATTACAGTTTCAATATTAGTGCTGATGCTATCCGGATTATTTTCCGAACAGATTACTAATGCATGCACGAATTTTATTATTACAAAAGGCGCTACCAAAGATGGCTCTGTAATGATATCTTATTCAGCTGATTCTCACGTTCTTTATGGTGAATTGTACTATTGGGCTGAAAAGAACTGGCCGGCAGGAACGATGGTTAATGTTTATGAATGGGATACCGGAAAACTCCTTGGAAAAATTCCACAGAAATCTCATACTTATTCGGTTGTTGGTAATATGAATCAGCATCAGTTATCAATTGGTGAAACAACCTTTGGGGGACGTCTCGAGCTCATGGATTCCACAGCTATTGTTGACTATGGTTCTCTTATTTACATGACTCTTCAGCGGGCAAAAAATGCCAGGGAGGCCATAAATACTTTTTCACAGCTGGTAAACGATTACGGGTATGCCAGTGAAGGTGAATCATTTTCAATCGCTGATGCAAATGAGGCCTGGATCCTTGAACTAATCGCAAAAGGACCTGGCAAGAGGGGCGCTGTATGGGTTGCCAGACGTATTCCTGACGGTTATATTTCAGGACATGCAAACCAACCAAGAATAACTACATTCCCGCTATCTGACGGAGTTAAATCGATAACTTCAAAAGAAATGAGCAAGATTAACAACCCTGAGGTTGAAACGATTTATGCTTATGATGTAATTGATGTTGCTCGCAGCTATGGCTGGTTTAAGGGTGAGGATAAAGATTTTAGTTTCGCTGATGCTTTCGCTCCTCTTAATTTTTCCGCTGCAAGATTTTGTGAAGCCAGAGTCTGGTCTGGTTTTAACATGGTGAACAGCGAGATGGGTAAATATCTCGATTATGCTATGGGAGAAAATCTTCAGAACAGAATGCCTTTATGGATTAAACCCGATAATAAGCTTGGACCAAAAGATGTCATGAGAATGATGCGTAATTATTACCAGGGAACTCCGATGGACATGACAAAAGATATTGGTGCCGGTCCTTATGGCAGCACTGTTAGATGGAGACCTATGGAATGGCAGGTTGACGGGGTAAAGTATATTAATGAGAGAGCAATTTCAACTCAGCAGACCGGATTTTCTTTCGTTGCTCAGAGCAGGTCGTGGCTTCCTGATGCTGTTGGTGGAATCAACTGGTTTGGAGTTGATGACACCTATTATACCGTATACACGCCTATGTATTGTGGGATAACCAAAGTCCCTGAAACATTTGCAGTTGGAAATGGTGATATTATGACTTTCAGCGATAATTCCGCGTTCTGGGTATTCAATCAGGTTACGAACTTTGCTTACACACGTACAAGACTACTTATCGGTGACCTTCAGAAAAAACAAAGTGAACTCGAGGATGGCTATATGACTCAAACACCAAATATCGATAAGACTGCTGAAGCTCTGTATAAGAAGAGTCCTGAAGAAGCTGTTAAATTTCTTACAGATTTTTCAGTTAAATCAGGCAACAATACGGTTAAACAATGGAAGGGACTATATCAATTCCTGTTTGTTAAATATGTTGACGGCAACGTTAAAGAGAAGCAACCAGTACCAAAAAACTATAAGTTCATGGTACCAAAACTTTCCCAGCCAGGCTATGGAGATGAATGGAACAGGATTATTGTGAAGAACACAGGGGATAAGTTTAGGGAGAAGTAGGAAGTAGGAAGTAGGAAGTTGGTAGTAGGAAGTTGGTAGTAGGTAGTAATGTCATTTCGATTAAGACGTGCAGACTGAGAGACTGAGAGATTGAAGGACAGCAAGACCTGCAAGACCGCAAGACCTGCAAGACCAATTACAGACAAATTATCATTCCGAAATCTTTTTTCTTAAGGTTATGGTTTATCAAAATTTTATTTGTAAGTTTGCGACCTGATTTTTAAAGTTTAAATTGAGCATATAAAATACTTTGCCAGATGAATTTAATGAATATTGTTGAGAAAGAATTTGCGGTAAAAAATGATTTTGCAAAATTCATTGCCGGAGATACAGTTACTGTCCATTATAAGATTAAAGAAGGAAACAAGGAGAGAATCCAGCAGTTCCGTGGTGTTGTGATACAGAGAAGCGGAAGCCTCCATACTGAGACCTTTACTGTAAGAAAAATGTCAGGTAATATTGGTGTTGAGCGTATATTTCCAATTGCCTCTCCTTTTATCGATCAGATTGAGGTAAATAAACACGGGAAAGTCCGCAGAGCCAGGATCTTTTACCTTCGCGATCTTACCGGTAAAAAAGCAAGGATCAAAGAGAAGAAATTCTGAGAAATCTCATGAAAAATATAAAAGGCTGTTCATATCGAACGGCCTTTTTTGTTAACTAAATCTTCTTAACCATCGCATCACTCTTAGCTTTGGCATCTTCCACCAATTTATTAGCCTGAACATCAGCTTCCTGTACTACCTGATTTGCTTTCTTATCTGCAGTCTTTTTCATAGTGTCTGCAGTTTTTTGAGCAGCCATCTTTGCAAGTGGATTCTTATTTGCACTTTCATCTATAAGCTTTTGTGATTGGATATCTGCTTCTTTACGAATGTTTTCAGCGGCTTTGGCAGCATCATCTCTTAGTGCCTGTGCCTTAACTTCAGCCTCCTTAACTATCCTGGCAGCTTCCGCTTCAGCTTCTGCCTTCCCCTTTTCCTTTGCTTTGTCAACAGTGTTATCTATAACCTGTTTAACAGCTTCTTTAGCAACTTCTTTAGACTCCTCCTGAGCTTTCACCAGTGGTAGATCCAAAGAAAGGTGCCACCTTCGGATCGGTGAATGTTCCGGTTACTTTTACATTGACTTTAAGAACATCTGAAGGCTTATAGTTAATTCCAAAGGCGGAAGCCTGTGCTGAAAGATTGTCAATGAGTGAATTAACTGAACCTCCCAGATCTGACCTCGGGATCTCTGTCTTAACGATATAATTAAGTGTCTGATCGAGTCCCTGATCACCACCAATATTCATTTTCAGATTACCGGCTTTTACATCAAACGGACTGACATATACCCTCCCATCGGCAATTTTAAAACTGATGTTTATATCTTTAAATGTGTTACTTACTTTATCTCCAAGCTTTAGGGTTTCTTTCATCTTATTGAAAGTTTTGGACTCAACAAGAGTAATCTCATTCGACTGAAGCTTCCCGGAACCATTGATTGTATTGGTAACAGGCATCATATCTCTTCCCAGAAAACTTGAGAAAGTGATTTTAGCATTAATCTTTCCATCAATATTTTTTGCTGCGGGCGCAAATTTTTTCACTGTGTTAAATGTTTTAAATGCATCTCTTACACCAATATTTTGCATATCAAAATCCGCTTTCATTGACGGCTTAAGGCTATCGCGGGTATCATAATCAGCATCCATTTTAATCGTCCCGTTAAGTATATCCATCCCTGCTCCACGAATGCTAAGAATTCCGTCACGGACAATCAAATGACCTTTTACATTGTTGGCTGTTATACTGTCGTACTTAAACTCATTTATCAAAGCATCAAAATCAAAGTCAATGTTCTTTGGCACCTGCACTAATGTTAATGAGGTTGTATCTTTAACAGTAGTCGTATCTGATGCCATTTTAGACATAATTTCAGAAACATCAGTAAGCTTTGAACGAAGACTAAGATTACCTTTAATAGCTTGATTGCTGAACATATACGGAATATAGTTCTCTATGTGACCTATCAACGAGAAGTCGCTCTTCCCTCCTACGTTCAGGCTAGTATTGGTCATTGCAGCGTATGCAGGAGAAAATTCAAAAGCTGCTTCATTGATTTTTACTTCAGGATAACCAATCATAGCAACCTTCATATTTTTGATCCCCATTGTTCCTGAGGCTTTGAAGCTATCATATTGTTTTTTTGTAATCATCGACATGCGACCGGCCATCTGAAAAGACATGTCAATAATACCTGACAGAGAGATACTGTCCATTGGCATGGCTTTAGAAAGTGCTGTGAGGTCTATTCGGCCTGTCATAGAACCTTTAAAATCAGGATCACTCATTGGGGTTTTAAGAGAAAAAGTCATGTCAAAAGGACTTCCTCCAAGTTCCATATGAAACTTATCAACCCCCACAGTTGTCTTGTCAAGATTCTTTCCATCAACATAGAGATCCGACTTTATGGTTATATTTTTAATCTGTTCCGGCAAAGAGGGATAGCTGATTAGCCCGTTACTTACAGAGATGGCCAGGGTAATGTTGGGCATGGTGCTGTCTGCAGAACTGTAAATACCTTTAGCAGACCCTGCAAGTGAAAACTCACCACTGGCCTTAAGGTCTTTATAATCGCTCATATAGGCAGGAGGAATGAGAGATAAAAGAGATTTGAATGATGCCTGAACTGTTCCAAATTTAAGATCGGTCTCAATATCTGATTTTGGCATCATAACCATCCCTGAAAAATTGACTTTCAGATCATTGAGAGTGAAGTAACTTCCCTCTCTGAATGTGAACTTCCAGTTATCAAGGTTTGCGAGCATATCCAACTTTGTATCTGCTGTTACTTTATTCAGGTATTTTGTTCCATCCATTATAAAGGTCAGTTCACCTGCATTCATAGCTATGCGCAAGTCAGTCTCACTCATAGTCATATCGCCGCTCAAAGTGAAATTGGTATTCTTAATGATCGCCTTCATCGATCCTTCCCTGTCATCGTATATTATTGAACTATTGGTAACTACCACTTTTTTAAGAAGGATCTTCATTCCTGAATTGGTCGTGGAAGCAGGAGTCGCAGGTGTCGCTTCAGCTGCTGGCTTCATTATATCGTAGTTGGCAGTTCCATCTTTAAGATATATTACATTAATGGCAGCCCGATCGACCAATATCGATTTCACCTCATAGCCGGTTTTTTTGAGAAGGCTGGAAAGATCAAGTACAAGGTTAAATGAGTTGAATCCGGCGAGCGTATCGTTCTTAAATTTATCAATACCAACAACAGAAACACCGTTGAGTGAAAACGTCAGATTTGGAAAGTTACGGAAGAATCCAAGCTTATAATCATCAAATTTAACTGACGCATTTACCGATTCATTTATTACCTGTACAACTTTTGTTTTAATCTGTTCTTTAAAGAGAATTGGAACTGTGAAGAGAAGTATGAGAATTAATAAGATAATTCCAAGCAACACTTTGACAACTATCCCGGCAATTTTTTTCATAACAGTTTTATAATTGGTTATTAATATGTTACAGTTCAATTTATCTTGAAATACAACAAATAAAAGTAGTCAATTTTCCTGAGATTAAAAAGTTTGCTATATTTGCGCTCGCAGAAACAACAGGACCTGTAGCTTAATTGGATAGAGCATCTGGCTACGGACCAGAAGGTTGGGGGTTCGAGTCCCTCCAGGTTCACTCTAAAATATCACAAACCCTTGTAATACAACATATTATGAGGGTTTTTGTTTTCGATACAACCAGGTTAATCTTTATAGCATCATAAGTCAATACCAAGATCCTCAGAAAGGTAGAAGTTCAGAGATCTAAGTGTTGCAGCTGAATACAGATTTCAAAGCATCTGAAGCCATTACCGGGGCAGTTTCTCCTAACTCGTGATAGTTATCGAGACTTTGCAGAAGTGGTATTAGTTTATTCTTCTCTTCTGGCTTCAACAGACTCAGAAGGATATGGTGAACACCTTTGTTAAAAATGAGTGTACTTTTCCCATCACGAACCGCTTTCAGCAATGGGCAGATGCTTTGTCTGCCTATTTTTATAAGTCCCTCAGCCGCCATCCATCTTATGTCAAATACTTCATCATCAAGTAAACCTATTAAAAATGGTATTGATTTTCTGTCAGCTATCAACTCTACCATCTTTACTGCTTCCATTCTGGCAGCATCATTCTCCGAATTCAATAGTTTATGTATTTTCGGTGTAATCCTGCTTTTGATTTTGCTTTCCTTAATTGCTTTCATAACCTTAAACTATTCCTAATTGATTTTTCCTTTATATGACTTCGTTCAATAACCTCACTTTAGAACAATTTCAAATCTCCTATTGTTCAGCTTCAAAGCAGGATTCCGGAAACTGCCTCTATTGCAACAAGTCAGCTAAATTAACACTTGTGTAACTGACTACAGAAAGGTTAATTATCAATTGTTAATATATTCTTAAGTGATAGTTAATCTATTGTTAATGAGGTATGTTTGGCATTCAATTTGAGAAAGATGATACAATAATGTAACATTTAATAACTAACAAATAATATTTAGTATTATGAAAACAAAGTTATATTTGACAGCACTATTTGTTGCAATCTTTAGTGCATTTGGTAGCATATTTGTCTATTCACATATTAGTCATGGTACAAATCAAAAGCTGATAACTCAGACAAATATTCCGGCAGAGAAACCATCTCCGGTTGTTTTAACTTCAATGCAGGTTCCTTCAGGGCCTGTTGATCTGACCTATGCTGCAGAAAAGACAGTTCAGGCAGTTGTACATGTAAGAGTAAGGTCCACTGTTGCTTATGATGATGAATATGACAATCCACTGTTCCAGTTCTTCAATCAAAATAATATGAGGCAACAACCCAGAAAAATAACCGGTTTCGGGTCAGGTGTAATAATTTCGAGCGACGGATATATTGTCACCAACAATCACGTGGTTGATCAAGCTGATTCTATTCAGGTGACACTATACAACAATAAGACTTACAACGCTAAGGTTATTGGAAGGGATCCGGATACAGACATAGCTTTACTCAAAATTAAAGCTGATAATCTGCCGGTTATAAAATTTGGCGATTCTGAGAATCTGAAACTTGGTGAGTGGGTCCTCGCTGTAGGTAATCCATTTAATCTTACCTCAACAGTAACAGCTGGTATCGTCAGCGCTAAAGGAAGGAGTCTGGATCTGGATGGCAGTTATAAACTGGAATCATTTATACAGACAGATGCGGCTTTGAACATGGGAAACAGCGGTGGAGCTTTAGTTAATACCAAGGGAGAACTTGTAGGTATCACTTGCGCAATTGTTTCGCCTACTGGTACTTACTCTGGAAATTCATTTGCTATCCCGGTAAATATCGTCAAAAAAACAGTAGCCGATCTAAAACAGTATGGAAGAGCACAAAGGGCTGTTATTGGGGTAAATATTCAGGAAGTTACTTCAGATCTTGCTGCAAAAGAAAAGCTTGAAAATGTAAGCGGTGCATATGTTGCTTCAGTCATTCAGGGTGGAGCTGCAGAAGAAGCAGGTATCAAACCAAAGGATGTTATTGTAAAAATCGATGACGAAAATATTGCCTCTCCTTCACAACTTCAGGAAATTGTGGCCGAGCATCATCCCGGGGATAAGATAAATATCTCATTTTTCAGAAACGGCAAGGAAGAATCATTAAATGTCGAACTAAGAAACGTTGATGGGAATACTGCTGTAGTTCTGGAAAGTAGCGGAGAAACCGTTTTAGGCGCCAGACTTTCACAACTCACCGCTCAGGAAAAGGAAAAATATTCTGTAGAGGCCGGTACGAAAATTATCAGCATTGGAAACGGTAAATTAAAAGAAATGGGGTTAAAAGACGGAACAATTATTTCATCTATAAACGGGAAAAAAGTAAATAATGCCTCAGACATCAGAGAGGCTACATCCGATGGCGAATTCGTGACCTCAATTGAAGGTATACAACCTAATGGAACGTACTTCAGCTATCAGTTTAGAAATTAATCCAAATTAATCTTGCTCCAGGAGGGTAAAATGTTAAGCCATATACCGGGCAAATGAGTAAATCAGAATAACCGGTGTATGGTTTTTTATTTATGATATATGCAAGATAATTCGGATGAGCAGCCCCGAATTAATACTTTCAGGTAACTTTGGTGCATTGAACTTTAGATGTTTTGGCTTTTTGCCGGAATAAAACACCTTGTTAAGTTGTATTAAATAATGAATAATGTGATACGCTTATATTAACGATGGGAAACATATTCAGGATAATCGCCAGATTCGCTGTCATTTCAGTTATGTTAACTACGTCAGCCAAGGGGCAGATATTTAAAGATACTGCTTCACTTAATATGATAAAAAGAGGTGTCGATAGCATCTACAACATGCAGTTCAAATACGCTGACATGGTCTACAATAAGATAAGTCAGAAGTATCCCGATCACCCGCTCGTTACCTTATATAAAGGTATAGAGATGTACTGGCAGAATTATCCTCTCCTTCCCAGATCTTCAATTTATCCTGCATTTGAAGCAACGATGCGAAAATGTATCACAAAGAGTGAAAAAAACAGTTCTTCCTCTAACGAAGCAGAATATTTGCTCGCAAACCTGTGCGCCCGTGGATTGTTAATATCCTTTTATGCGAATAACGAACTTCACAATGAGGTATTTCCACTGGCAACAAGTACCTATCAATATATTAGAAAATCGTTCGATTTTACCTCGTACACTCCTGATTACTTTTTCTTTACAGGGATTTATAACTATTACAGGGAAGTATACCCAAAAATGCATCCTATTTATACACCTCTTGTAATATTTTTCAGGAAGGGGTCCAGGACTGGTGGTCTTGAGGAGCTTCAAAAAGCTGCCACTAATTCCATCCTCTTAAAACCAGAATCATACTCAGATCTTTCCTACATATTTGTCAGTTACGAAAATGATTACAAGAAGGCTTTATCTTTCAGTAAACATGCTTATGATCTGTGTCCAGACAACCCTGAATATCTCTCGGAATACATTAAGAATTTGCTGTTGATAAAGAAATATGATGATGCTGAAAACCTGATAACATCCTCAGATACACTTCAGGGTAATCCATATTTCAAGGCTCAGCTTTCGATCCTTAAAGGTATAATACAGGAGAAAAAGTATTTGAATAACGAACTCGCTGAACAGTTATACTTTACAGGAATAGACGATATTTCTGAATTTGATGCATATGGTCATGAATTTGAAGCATATGCATATTTTGGACTTAGCCGGATCTGCGGGGCTAAGGGACAAAAAGAAAATAAGAAGAACTTCCGTAAAGAAGGTATGAAACTGGCAGATTTAAAAACTATTACATTTGATTGAGATTCCCTTCAATCTGATAATCAGTATCTCCGAAGAAAATTGTTTTAATCCAACCTTAAGAGAACCTTAATCTTTTCTTAATCTAGGACAGGCTTTATAAAGATAATTTTGACTATTAAATGATAAAATACACGGCCAATTTAAAATCATGTATTATGAAATATTTGTTATTAACAATAGCTGCCTTGGTTACAATAAACAGGGTTTCTGTCGCTCAAAATGCAACAACCGATTTCAGAGGATTTAACTGGGGTACATCATTTTCTCAGGTAAAATTAAATGAAAAAGCAAAACCATGGGAAAGTAATGATATTCAAAACAGTAAAGACGACGTATTGTATTATGACGATCAGGTCGGAAACTCGGATGTGACTGTAATTTACCAGTTTAACGACAACGATAAATTAATAAATGGCACATATATATTTGCAAAAAAATATTCCGATCCACAACTGTATATGTACGACTTTAATAAGTTCAAAGATCTTCTGACATTGAAATATGGCAAACCTTATCTTGACAATGAAGAATGGAGCTCTAATACTGTCCCTTTCGATAAAGAAAATTATGGTCAGGCTATTAGCGACGGGTACCTCGATCTTATTGCTGTGTGGTCGACCAGGACATCAATTATTAAAGTGGCGCTGCTTACATTACAGAACAGCCCATCGCTACAAATTCACTATACAGCAATATCGGTTGGAGACTTAGAAAACAAGGACTTAGCAAAAATCGCTCTGCCAAAATTATAGAAAGCACAAAATCTCTGAGACCCTTTTCTGGTACTTAAACGTTGGTTGATTCAAAAAACCCTGGTTTTGTAACATCTTTATTGACCAGCCAAAAGGAGGCAGCTCTGTCGGTTCCCATAAACAAATACTATAGCTAAAAAAATATGGTTAAGAAATAGGAAAATTTCGATTTAGATTGTTATTACAAATGCTAAAGAAAAAAGCATTAATATTTATTGCAATAACATGAAATTTAATATTAAATCGATAAAAATGAAATTGAAGAAGAAAGTCAGGATTTTCATTTTAGCGCCACTTGTATTTTCGATATTAACTTCTTCCTGTTCTGTTTATACAGATAAGAATATCTCCTTTTACGATAAAGTATTAAGCGACTTTAATGCACACAGCTATTACGTTGCAGTCGATATCAGAACACCATCGTATACAGGTTGTGCAATAATTGAAAATAATAACCTTTATAGTTTTCTAAATAAAACCGAAGGATATGACAAAATCAGGTATCAATCCTTAATGAAGCGGACATTAGCCTGGTTACACAACACCTGAAGCCGGAAAATCAGCTAAAAGTTCTCCGAGGCTGTAAGTCGGAAACGACAAAACGGGAATAGTTGATTTATTGATCATCTGATGAGCATGATTACCTAAAAGCAGGTTTGTTAAACTCTTCTCCTGCTGAGTCATAATTGAGATCAGATGGGCATTTATCGAGTGAGCGTAATCGAGAGTGATGTCTGTAAGGTTGTTGCCAAAAATATGTTCTACAACATATGGAACTCCATTTGTGTAAAGATATTCAGCAACCTGCTCAGAGTAAAGATGAAGCTTTTTTTCTATACTTTTTATTCTTGACTCCCGTACTGTAACTATATGAATCTCTGAATTAAAGATCTTGGCAAGTTTGGTTGTATAAGGAACTTTTTCCCTGGTTTTATATGTCATATCGAGCGGAAGAACTATCCTGTCTATATTTTCAGATAATTTTGATTTTCTGACTGTTATAACCGGATTTTTTGAGTGGGAAGTAATTTTATAAGCATTTCCACCGATAAACAATTCTTCAAAACCCGATTCACCATGGGTTGACAGAACGATCACTGAATCTTCAAATTTATCAGCCAGATCTGTAATTTCAATAAATGTTTTACCCTCTTTGATATGAAAGTTAAGACCACAGTGTATGTTTCCCTGTTCTTTACATTTTTTCAGGATCTCCTCAAATTTCCCCTGCGCCCTTAAATTATCTTTTTCAAGCGCCTCCCTGTTTGTATCAGCATTCTTACTAATTACGTGGACCATCTGAATATCTGCTTTGGTCTTTTTTGCCAGCATCATGGCCATGTTAAGGCCGGTTAATGATTCACTTGAAAAATCGAGAGGAACAATTATAGTTTTCATTAATTAATGATTTGTTTGCTAAAGGTATACAATAATCGGGTCATTCATATCTCAACGCATCAATAGGATCGAGATTCGACGCTTTTCGTGCCGGATACCAGCCAAAAAAGACTCCGATAACTGTACAAACTGCAAAGGATAATATTTCTGAACCGGGTAAAACCACAACGGGCCACGACATAGCCGTACCTATAATTTTAGAGGCAGCAATTCCAAAGAGTATTCCAATAATGCCTCCTGTTACACTTAACAGTATCGATTCGGTAAGAAACTGAAGCAATATATCTCTCCCTTTACCGCCAATAGCCATCCTTAGTCCAATCTCCCTGGTGCGCTCCGTAACTGAGACATACATTATATTCATTATCCCGATTCCACCGACAAGCAATGAAATTCCGGCAATAGCTCCAAGCAAAATTGTGAGAATATTACTTACCGAACTGAAAGTTGATAACAACTCCGTTTGATTCCTTATAGTAAAATCATCCTGATCCGAAGCTTTGATTTTATGTTGTCTCCTCAGGGTTTCTTCAATCTGTGTTGCAGCTATGTCAGTTGATTTTGAATCTACTGCCGAAGTGTATATACTTTGGACCCATGTTATTGCAAGCACCCTCTTCTGAACAGTAGTATAGGGGGCGAGTATTAAATCATCCTGATCCTGTCCGAAAGTATTCAAACCTTTCTGGTCGAGCACACCAATCACAAGAAAAGGGACTTTTTTAAATCTGATCACTTCACCAACAGGATCTGCTCCTGCTCCAAACAAATTCTTCACAACTGTCTGTCCCAGAATACAAACTTTCGCAGCTCCGCTTAACTCCCTGTCTGTAAACATTCTGCCGTTCACAATTGAGCGTTCCCTTATCTGCAGGTAACTCTCATTTTCTCCATATAACGATGTTGGCCAGTTTGAAGAACCAAAGACAACCTGCCCGTTACCACGAACTTCAGGTGTGGCAAGAAGAACGGCAGGACAGTTATCGAGTATAGCTGCTACATCGGGCTCCTTAAGGCTCTGCATTGTAGACGCCCCAAACTGTACTCCTCCTCGTTGTTGCGACCCGGGAACTACTGTAACAAGGTTTAATCCCATACCTGAAATTTGCTGCTGAATACTGATTTTTGATCCCTCGCCAATACCAAGCATAGCGATTACAGACGCAACTCCGATAATTATGCCAAGCATTGTCAGAAATGCTCTTAACTTATTTCTCAAAAGAGCATTCATGGCAATTTTTAAAAGGTTTTTAATACTCATCTAAAATGTTTTAACTAATCTTCCTCAACTGGTAAGCTTGCCAGCATTTCACTGGCTATTGTCCTGTCCTTCACCTCGTTCTGCCGTAATATCATACCGTCTTTGAAAATAATATTTCGGCTTGCACACCTGGCAATATCAGGTTCGTGGGTCACAAATACAATTGTCTTTCCTTTACTGTTCAGCTCCTGAAACAGAGCCATAATCTCATAAGATGTACGGGTATCAAGATTTCCGGTAGCCTCATCAGCAAGAATTACTACAGGATCATTCACCAGCGACCTTGCAATGGCAACTCTTTGCTGCTGTCCACCTGACAATTGATTGGGCTTGTGATACATTCTGTCGGCCAAACCAACTGATTCAAGAGCTGCCTTAGCTCTTTCCCTTCTTTCTTTGGTTTTAATAGAGGCATTATAAAGAAGTGGCAATTCAACATTATCGAGTGCATTGGTTCGGGGAAGCAGGTTATAGGTTTGAAATACAAACCCAAGTTTCTTGTTTCTGAGAGCTGCCAGTTGATTTTTATTTAGATCTGATATATGAGTACCATCCAGAATATATTCTCCGTCAGATGGTTTATCGAGACATCCGATAATGTTAAGCATTGTAGATTTTCCAGAACCGCTGGCACCCATTATAGAAACAAATTCACCTTCAAATACATCCATATTTACTCCACGAAGGGCATGAACAGTAACCTCTCCAACAAAGTAATCTTTTTTAAGTGTTAAAATTTCTATTAGCTTTTTCATCAAAATAATATCAATTCTATCTTCCTCTGCCACGCTGTGGCATGAACGGATTTGTTGTTGTAGGTGTTGTTGCAGTTGTATTTGCTGATGCTCCCTGGCCTGCCATGCTCATTGAAAGAATAACTTCATCGCCTTCGTTAAGACCTGATTTTATCTCAGAATTAGTACCATCCATAGCGCCTGTAACTACCCGAACCCGGTGAATCTTGTCAGCTGTCTTTTCCCACACAAAAACAGGTTTCTTCCCCGACTGACCACCATTGCTAAAGCCACCAGGCTCGGATTGACCGGCTGCCCCACCACTTCTGGGTCGTTCGTTGCTGTTGGCCTGATCAGTCCTTCCAGATCCCGGGCGCTGGCCTGCAGGATTATTTTTCTCATATTCAGTCATGAATGCTGCGTCGGGTACGAACCTTAGCGCTTTTCCCGGAATAACCAGAACGCTATCTACTTTCTCCACAAGAACCGTGATATTTGCTGTCATCCCGGGCATAAGTTTCTTCTCAGGATTAGGTGCATTAACAATGACAGTATAAGTGACGACGTTTGAGGTAACTATAGGTTGTAACCTGATCTGGCGCACATCACCTTTGAATATTTCGGAAGGATAGGCATCAACAGTGAAATCAACAGGTTGACCCTGTTTCAGCACACCAATATCAGCTTCATCAACATTTGCCTGAACCTGCATTTGAGTGAGATCGTTTCCAATAGTGAAAAGGTTCGGTGTACTGAAGCTTGCTGCTACTGTCTGACCCTGGTCGACAGCACGATTAAGTACAACACCATATATCGGTGAGTAGATAGAAGCGTAATTCAGGTTAACAATAGCCTTGTCGTATCCTGCCTGTGCAGTTTTGAGGTTTGCCCTGGCTTTATCATAATTGTACTTAACCTGATCGTAATCGGCTTTGGCAACCAATGTCTTTTCCAATAAAGCTTTATACCTCTCATAAGTAGCGGTCTGAAATTCCACTTCACTTTTTGAATCATCCAGAGAAGCCTGAGCCTGCTGCACCTGCGTTTCCAGAGGTGTTTTATCAATTTCTGCCAGGAGCTGGCCTTTTTTTACTACTGAATTAAAATCCACATAAATTTTTTTAACTACCCCTGAAACCTGCGTTCCAATCAATACCGTTGTGTCTGCTTCTATTGTACCTGTTGCAGTTATAGTGTTAATTATTGATCCTTTTTTAACAACAGAAGTTTCAAATACGTAAGATTTTTGACCCTTGTGGCAAGAGATGGAAACAAAACACACTAATAAAACAACTATATAATTAACTTTCACTTCAATACTTCTTATTGTTTTCATCTCACCCCTTTTTAAATGAAACATTCTTTTACTTCCTACTTCCTACTTCTTACTTCTTACTTCTTACTTCTTACTTCTTACTTCTTACTTCTTACTTCTTACTTCTTACTACCTACTTCTTACTACCTACTTCTTACTTCTTACTACCTACTAGATACTGCCTACTTCCCCGCAAACGACAGAGACTTCCCCGAATAGAAATCGAGCACCTTATAGCTGAAGATCAACTTATATTTCGATTGAAGTAAAGTACTTTCAGCCGAAATAAAACTGGTTTTCTGGATCAGAAAATCAACTGAATTCATAAGACCCTGAAAATATTTTTCACTTGCCACATCAAATGATTCCTTTACAGCGTTATATTGCTGCAGACTTGCTTCATATTCAACCTGGGATGACTCGACATCGAGACATGATTGTTCAATTGCTTTTCTTAATTGATTCCTGATATTTAATTCATCTAGTTCCGCGTTATTTGTATTCTTTTTAGCAATCGCCACGTTGGTTCTTACCTGTTTATTAAGGTAAATAGGAA
Source organism: uncultured Bacteroidales bacterium (assembly GCA_963809855.1). Classification (GTDB taxonomy): domain Bacteria; phylum Bacteroidota; class Bacteroidia; order Bacteroidales; family VadinHA17; genus LD21. The sequence goes on from CAWELF010000001.1 coordinate 1,413,579, forward strand.
TAGAAGCTGATAATCCAATGGAAGGACTAAGATTATTCTTTATCTGACTGCCTAATGCTGCGACTGATTGAGAACCACTGTATGAGGTAACTAGTCCTGCATTCATACTTACATTAGGATAATAATTAGCTTTGGCCAGTTCAACATTTATCTCCGCACTTTTTCGAAGCAGTTCTGCATTCTTCACCTCTGGTTTTATGCCCAGCGAAATCTCATACACCTCTTTTGGATCGGGGGTAATTTTCTGGTCAACAAGGCTGTCGAGATTTGGATGTTCAATGGTGAAGTCGCTTGTCTCCGGAAGCTCCATTAACTGCATCAGGCTCACACGGTTAATTGCAAGTTGAGTCTCGGCTGATGCCAGAGTGAATTTTTCCGTCGCCAGTTGTGATTTTACCTGCAGATAATCTGAATTTGAAATTACTCCCAACTTCATTCTTTCATCGGCGAGGACAAGTTGTTCATTAATAGAACTGATCTGATTATTAGTGTTTTTTACGAGTTCTTCAGCGTATAAAACCTGCAGGTAAGCATTCAAAATATTGAGGCTGACCGATTCTTTGATAACTTCAGTATTATATTTGTCTGCTTCAGCATCATTTTCTGATTTTCTCACAGAATTCCTGATCTTATTAGCGTTAAAGACTGTCATACCGGAATTTACTGAAATGTTGGTGCTATTGCTCCCTTTAAATACTGTTGATCCGGTTGTAATATTTGACTGATTGCTCCAACTAAAGTTCTGACGCGCAGAACCACTGAGTGAAGGGAACCATGCAGATCTGGCATACTCCAGATTAATGTCGCTAATATTGTTACTTACCTCAGCCTTCTGAACCTGTATATTTTTGTCAAGCGCGTACTTTATACAATCATCGACCGACCATGTCTTTACCTGACAGTCTGAAACTGTCACGCTCACTATTTCAATAAGACAAAAAAGTATAAGTCCAAGGTGCCTGTTATTCATTTTTTTAAATTTATTGACTAATTACTTTTCGTGATAAAAACATCATTTATAGCACTATAACAAATCTGCTTCTTTTAAGTTGATTTGTTGAATTTTTATATTCATTGATTTAACAATTATTAACTGAGATTTGAATTGTTTAGTAATAATTCATGAAATCTTAGCTTTCACAAAATTGGCTTTTTAGAATGAGTATCGAATTAAGAATCAGTTAATTTCAGATTAAGAACGGATTAAAATCTGGTTGGATTTTCTTTTCTGATGTCAGCCAAAATGCATAACTATTTGGGGTTACAGACTTAATTAACCCTTTGATGAGTGTACAATTACGGAAATGATGGAAAGGAGTCTGTGAATGCAAAAATGATTTACTTTTGCAACCAGCGACCAGGTGAAGAAATTTGCCCGAATAAAATCAGTCAGTAATAAGAAATAATTAAAGCCTCTGAACAAAAATCTTCATATAATCACGTTAAATATTCCCTACCCTCCTGATTATGGAGGAATGATAGATACATATTTCCGGATAAAAGCTCTTAAAGATATTGGCATAGGAATACATCTTCACTGTTTTGATTATGGTCGTTCATACTCTGAGGAGCTGAAGGAGGTCTGTGAGCAAGTATATTACTATCCAAGAAGAACAGGTCTTTTTAGTCATTTCACCTTTCTCCCTTATGTGGTTTCGAGCCGTAGGTCAAAAAAGTTGCTTGAGAATCTGATCAAGAACGATTTTCCTGTTTTATTTGATGGATTACATACGACTTATTATATTAATCATAAGACTCTTAATGGCAGAAAGAAATTTATCAGGATGCATAATATAGAGCAACGGTATTATAAATCTCTGGCAACAAGGGAGTCCTCCTTTTTCAAAAAACTTTATTTTCTCACCGAATCTTATAAGTTGAAATTTTACGAAAGAGTGCTGTCAAAAGCTGATAGCGTAATAACAATATCTGAATCTGACCAGGACTATTTTAAAATAAAGTATCATAATGCAGAATTAATAACCCCGTTTCACCCGTTTGATAAGTGCGAGAGCCTTCCCGGTTTCGGAAAATATATATTGTTTCATGGCGATCTCTCTGTTAACGAAAACACAATGATTTCGGGTTTTCTTATCTCAGAGGTCTTTTCCAAAATACCTTACAGCTGCATAATAGCAGGGAAAAAACCTTCTGGTATCCTTATGTTAACTGCATCTCACTATTCAAATATAAAGATTGTCCCTGATCCCGATCTCACAAGGATGAATCAGTTGATCCGGAATGCTCATATAAACCTGCTTTTATCTTTAACAAACAATGGTTTTAAAATTAAGCTGTTATATGCACTTTATGAAGGAAGACATTGCCTGGTTAACAACAAAATGATTGAAGGAAGTCAACTTGATGAGCTATGTTACATTTCTGATACTGCGGGTGAGATGGTTGAAAACATTCATCGCTTTATGAATCTGCCATTTACAGAAGAGAAGTTAATAAGCAGAAACAAACTCTTATCAGAACATTACAGCAATTCTGAAAACGCGGGAGTACTTTCAGAACTTATCTTCCCATCATGCTGATCAGAAAAAGAGATAATGTAAGTTACCCCAGAATATTTTAATAACTTTGGAATGCGTTTATTTTAGGAGACTGTTATGATAGAAAAAATAAGAGATATCTTAGAGAAAGAGTCAATGGCTATCAAAAATATTCCTGTTTCCACAAGGTTTGGAGAAGCTATTGAAATGATTTACCGGCAGGTTCATGGAAAGAATGGAAAGCTAGTCACTAGCGGAATGGGAAAAGCTGGTCAGATTGCACATAACATTGCCACAACTTTCAGTTCAACCGGTACACCAGCTGCTTTCCTTCATCCGAGTGAGGCACAACACGGGGATCTTGGAATTCTGCAGGCAAATGATGTGTTGCTGGTAATATCCAATTCAGGAAAAACAAGGGAGATATTAGAACTTATAGAACTTAAAAATAATCTTTTCCCCGGCATCCCTCTTATTGTAATAACAGGCAATGAAAATAGTCCGCTGGCACAAAAGGCCGACTGCTATATTCTTACCGGAGCTCCTAAGGAGGTCTGCCCTCTTGGACTCACTCCCACCACGTCCACAACGGTGATGACAGTAATCGGCGATATACTTGTTGTACTGCTTATGGAAAAGATCGGTTTCAACAGCAGCGACTACGCAAAAAGACACCATGGCGGTTATCTGGGCAGAAAGTCGAGGGAAATCTCTGAAAAAGATAAGTTGTAATAATCTGTTAGTAATAATAACCTGTTTATAATTTTCTATAATGACTACCAGTAATTCTGTGAACGGTATCAACGGGAAAAATTATATTTTTTCGATAACAATTATCGGACTGTTTTTTTTCATCTTTGGCTTTGTTACCTGGCTGAATGGAATATTAATTCCTTTCCTTAGAACAGCTTGTGAACTTAATGATTTTGAGGCCTATTTCGTAACATTCGCGTTCTATATAGCCTATTTCATAATGGCTCTTCCATCGTCAGCTGTATTGAAGAAAACCGGTTTTAAGAATGGTATGTCACTCGGATTATGGGTAATGGCAGCAGGTGCACTTATTTTTATACCTGCCGCATTGACGAGAACATTCGGACTTTTCCTGCTTGGATTATTTGTTGAAGGAACGGGCCTTGCATTACTTCAAACAGCGTCGAATCCATACATAACAATTATCGGACCGCGGGAAAGTGCTGCCAGGCGAATCAGTATTATGGGTATTGCCAATAAATTTGCCGGTGTGATAGCTCCACTGGTTCTTGCAAGCATTATTTTAAAAGACTCAAAAATTCTTGAACAAAAGTTGACAATTGCTGCAGATGCTTCGGAAAAGGCAGTTCTACTGAATGAACTTGCATCAAGGGTAATATTGCCCTATATCGGTATGGCAGTAATTCTTGTTCTCCTTGGCCTACTTTTGCGTTTTGCTCATTTACCAGAGGTAGACACCGATGCAGAAGATGAACATAGCAGTGAATCTATATCAAAAGCAAGTATCTGGCAGTTTCCTCATCTTCTTCTTGGTGTTGTTGCCCTGTTCTTTTATGTAGGTGTGGAAGTTATTGCAGGCGACAGCATAATAAGATATGGGCAGTCGTTGGGTATACCAATGGAATCGGCGAAATATTATACATCGCTTACCTTGTTAAGCATGATTATAGGCTACCTCCTTGGGATTATCCTTATTCCCAGATATTTTAGTCAGGTTACAGCATTAAAAATCTGTACCATACTTGGAGTTGTATTTTCGTTGGGCGCCATTCTGGTTCCTGCACATCTTGTTTTCTCCTTACCGTTTATAGACATAATGACCTTTAAGTCAATACAGCTGATATTGCCCGCAACAGTCTTATTCGTTGCCCTGCTTGGCTTTGCTAATTCACTGGTTTGGCCGGCAATGTGGCCTCTGGCTATTACCGGACTTGGTAGATTCACAAAAACCGGTTCTGCAATGCTTATTATGGCAATTGCCGGAGGTGCGGTACTACCTTTATTATATGGAAAGATTGCCGTTCTTATTTCTACCCAATCTGCGTACTGGGTTTGTGTACCCTCATACCTTATTATAATGTACTACGCATTTGCTGGTTACAAATCGGGGAAATAAGATGAATCTGAACCTGAAAGAAATATTTATCAAGTTCGACACAGATGGCACTTTCTGCCGGGGGGAACAAATTGGTAACGGCCATATCCACGATACCTACAAGATAGAAACGGCTGAGGCAGATAAAGACAATTATCTGCTTCAGAAGATCAACAACAGGATCTTTACTAATATTCCTGAACTTCAGGGCAATATCGAAAGAGTTACAGCACATTTAAGGAAAAAGCTGACAGCGATCGGGGGATCTGATATAAAAAGGGAGTGCCTGAACCTGGTTCCTGCGCTAAACGGGAAAAGCTGGATAATTGACAATGAAGGGAATTTCTGGCGGATGTTCCTATATATTAACGATTACCGGTCGTATGATATGGTTGATAGTGAGGAGAAAGCTTTCGAAGGAGGTAAGGCAGTAGGTCGTTTTCAGGCTATGCTTTCAGATATGCCATCATCGGTACTTTATGAGACTATTCCAAGGTTTCATGATATAGAAAGTCGTCTGACATTATTCAAAAACAAGATCAACGAAAATCCCGCGGGACGTGCAAAGGCTGTGACTGATGAGATAAACAATCTTCTTCAAAGAGAGAAGAAAATGAAGATTATTCATCAATTGGGCAAAGATGGAAAAATACCTGTGAGGATAACCCATAACGATACCAAATTCAATAACATACTTCTCGATTTAAATAATAAGGCGCTCTGCATTATTGACCTCGATACAGTTATGCCGGGATATATTCATTACGATTTTGGTGATGCCATAAGGACCGCTGCAAATTCCGCTGCTGAAGATGAACCTGAACTTTCCAAGATTGAGATGAATAGTGCCCTGTTTGAAGCCTATTCTGACGGTTATCTGACTGAAACGAGAGAAACATTAAATTATATTGAAAAAGAATATCTCGCATTTGCCCCATTATCAATTACATATACAATAGCGGTAAGGTTTCTTACTGACTATCTTGATGGAGATAAATATTTTAAAATACATCATAGCGATCATAATCTCCAGAGAACAAGGGCACAGATAAAGTTGTTAATGAGTATGGAGGATCAGTATGAATCGATGAAGAGGATTATTAGTAAGCTTTGTTAGGCACAGGGCACAGGGCGAAAGAAAGAGACTGCATGACTGCATGACCGCAAGACCGAAAGACAATTAACCAATTTTGCAACAAACAAATATAGCGACTATGGAATGGACCAAGGATGAGATAAATTTTCTTAAAACTTTAACAGACCCGGATAAAATTCAGGGGTTTTTGGATTCAATTGACTACAATCCCAATTATGAATGCAGGTCTCCCCGGTGGGTTATTAAAAAAAGATCGGCACATTGTTTTGAAGGTGCCCTCTTTGCTGCAGCAGCTTTGAATTTTATGGGGTATCCTCCTTTGATTATTGATATGAAGTCATTTAATGATGATGATCATGTAATTGCAGTTTTTAAAGAGGATGGTCACTGGGGAGCTGTAGCTAAATCTAATTTCACTTCGTTGAGGTACCGGGAACCAGTTTACAGAACGCTTAGAGAACTCATAATGTCGTATTTCGACTTTTATTTCAATATTGCAGGGGATAAATCCCTACGGTCCTACTCTCTGCCTCTAGATCTCACCATCTATAATTCACGTCATTGGTCAGTAACGGATGAGGACCTTGAATACATAGGTGATAAACTTGAACAGATGCGACATTACCCGGTAATAAATGAAAGAATGATCAAAAAGCTTAAGAAAGCAAGTGATTCTATGCTTAAAGCAGGAATGCTGGGATCGAACGCAGCAGGACTGTTTAAGCCGGCTTAGGGAGAATGGGAGAATGGGAGAATGGGAGAATGGGAGAATGGGAGAAAAGGTGAAAGGGAGAAAAGGAGATTAAATTTTTTGACGTTCGAATTTTTTTAATATTTAAAAATCTGTATATCATCGTAATACGATTAGCCCTATTGATGCGGTCGAATGTTTTTTTGAAATTACTCTGATATTGACTACTTTTGACACCGTTTAAAATACTTGGGTATGGATCTATCAGGAAAACCTTATAAAGCCTTTAGAGAACGACAAGAGGCGATCAAAAAGCAGTACAGCCCTAAACAGGCTGCAAAACAACATTCAAAAGGAAAATTCACAGCTCATGAACGTATAAGTCTTCTTTTCGATAACGGAACTTTTGAGGAGATTGATACATTCGTTACTCCTGCCGATCAACCTGTTGAATTCGGAAAAGTTGAGAGATCGTACGGCGATGGTGTTATCGTTGGTCATGGGAAGGTTAACGGTCGTCTTATCTTTGCTTATGCTCAGGATTTTACAATTATGGGAGGATCGCTGGGAATTGTACATGCAAAGAAAATTGCCAAGATTCAGGAGATGGCTCTTAAAATGGGCTCCCCGATAATTGCCCTTATTGATTCCGGTGGTGCAAGGATACAGGAGGGTGTCGCAAGTCTTAGTGGTTATGCCAGAATCTTTCATAACATCATTCACTCTTCCGGAATAATTCCTCAGATATCTATTATAATGGGGCCCGCTGCAGGTGGCGCAGTATATGCTCCTGCCCTTACTGATTTTGTTTTCATGGTAAATCACACGAGCTATATGTTCGTTACAGGACCTAACGTTGTTAAGGAAGTTCTTAATGAAGATATTTCTTCCGACGGACTTGGTGGCGCTGAAGTTCATGCCAGAAAAAGTGGCGTAGCGCAGATGATTTATGATGATGAGGAGAATACTATTCTTGCCCTTAAGAAATTCCTCTCTTATCTGCCATCGAATAATGTTGAGAACCCTCCTGTTGTACCAGACGACGGATTAATTGGCGATATTAACGAGAAACTCAGGGATATAGTTCCCGATGATCCAAACAAAGCATATGATGTTAAAGATGTTATAAATCAGATAGTTGACAGGAACAGCTTTTTTGAGACAGCAGAATTGTTCGGAGCTAGTCTGGTTACAGGATTTGCCAGACTTAAAGGAAAAACCATTGGAGTAGTTGCAAATCAGCCTAAAGTACTGGCAGGAGTTCTTGACATCGACTCCTCTACTAAAGGAGCAAGATTTATCAGGTTTTGTGATGCCTTCAATATTCCGATTATCACGCTTGAAGATGTTCCAGGTTTCCTTCCTGGTGTAGATCAGGAACATGCGGGAATAATAAGGCATGGTGCAAAATTATTGTTTGCTTACAGTGAGGCAACTGTTCCGAAAATAACCGTTATACTTCGGAAAGCATATGGTGGCGCCTTTATTGTGATGAACAGTAAAAACCTCGGAGGTGATTTCAGTTTTGCCTGGCCTTCAGCAGAAATCGCAGTGATGGGTCCTGATGGCGCAGTTGCAGTACTCTACAGAAGAGAACTTGCAGCTGCAGAAAATCCGGTTGAACTGAAAAAAGAGCTGGTAAAAAAATATCGCGATAAGATTGCGAATCCTTTTATAGCAGATGAGTTAGGCTATATCGACGAAGTTATTGATCCTGCCGTAACAAGGAAGAAGATTCTGTCGGCCCTTAACGCTCTTAGTAACAAATGGGTAAAAGTTCCTGCCAGAAAGCATGGGAATATGCCATTATAAGGGCGCAAGGCTAACGGCGCAAGGCAAACGGAAAAAAGCAGAAAAAAGAATTGTTGGTGGTTAAACAATAATGATTGAACGTCAAATGTTTAATGTAGAGAACGCTCGCGAGTTCTCTGGGCAGAACATAATCAAACATATTTAATTGAATATGAAAATAAAGCGAATTCTAGTAGCGAACAGAGGCGAGATAGCAATAAGGATAATGAAGACAGCTCATTTGATGGATATTGAGACTGTTGTAATTAAAACGGCTATTGAACCAAATGCCATGTACCTTTCATCAGCTGATCTGGTTTATGATAATACTGAGGATAGTTCTGAAATCCCTGTATTTCTTGATATAGAAAAATTAATAGGCATTGCCATAAAGACTGAGGCAAACGCTGTTCATCCTGGTTATGGATTTCTTGCTGAAAACGCCTATTTTGCCCAAAAATGTATTGATAACAAGATTATTTTTATCGGGCCCTCACCGGATGCTATCTACAAAATGGGGAACAAGACTATTGCCAGAAAAATTGCATTAGCGGGTGGAATCCCTATGGCTATGGGAAGTGAAGGTAATATTGCCAATGAAGAAGAAGCCATTGAAATCGCAGAGAAGATTGGCTATCCGGTAATTATTAAAGCTGCTTCAGGCGGAGGTGGAAGAGGAATGAGGATCGTACGGAAATCAGAAGAAATGGGCAAGATGTTTACCATTGCCACTAAAGAAGCTGAAAAAGCCTTTAACGATGCATCTGTATTTGTGGAAAAATATATTGAGAATCCAAAACATATTGAATTTCAAATACTTGGAGATACAAAGGGTAACGTTATCCACCTGGGAGAACGGGAATGCTCAATCCAGAGAAAACACCAGAAACTTCTTGAGGAGGCTCCTTCATGCGCTCTGACTGAATCATTAAGAAATGATATGGGTTCAATGGCTGTTCAGATTGCCAAAGCTGTTGATTATCATTCAGCCGGGACAGTAGAATTTCTTCTTGATTCTGATAAGAAATTCTATTTTATGGAGATGAATACCCGTATTCAGGTAGAACATCCGGTTACCGAATTTATAACAGGAGTTGATCTTATTGAACAACAGATTAGAGTTGCAAATGGAGAAGCCCTGAGATACAAACAGAGTGATATTAAACTTCAGGGTTGGGCTATAGAATGCAGAATAAATGCAGAGGATGTACAAGCCGGGTTTGCTCCGGACCCGGGAAAAATTGAAAGTATATGTATGCCGACCGCTCCATATATTAGGGTTGATACAGGAGTTCAGACAGGCTCATCTATAGTTGCAAGCTACGATTCTATGATTGCGAAACTGATTGTTAAAGGCAAGGATCGTAAAGATGCAATAAAAAACTGCAAAATGGCTCTTGATAAGGTATGGATAAAAGGAACCAAGACCACTCTCCCATTTTTCAGATTACTTATGCGTCATCCGAAATTTCAGGACGGAAGTTTCACTACGGCTTTTATTGAAAAGGATCTTGAGAAGTATTATTTCAACAGCGATTATGAAGAGATGCTGGCAGCATGGTTAGCGACAAAGTTATTTGTGGAGGAAAACCTGAATGACGACAGCATAAACGTCGATTTCAAACATGGAAAAGAAATGAGTCCATGGCTGCTAAATAAAAGAATTAATCAATTTTAATCTGACAACTTAAGATGGAAAAAGACAGACCTCAGATAAAGAAGCTTTATGCTCTTTCTTCGGAAAATAAAAAATTCAGTTTTTCTCTACCTCTGAAACACAAGATCAGGATAGGGAAAAGGGATTATGAGGTAAAGCTGAAAGCTGATGAAAAACTTGGTACATATATTCTATGGAAGAACAGGAAATATCCAGTTGAAATAGTACGCTCACGACAAAATAAATACGAGATCCTGTTTAACGATATCAGTTATACGTTCTCTGTGGAAACCCCATTCTCCCTCCAAAGGAAAAAGGTATTAGATTCAGGCAGAGGCAAAGTTGAACAGGAATTTATCAAGGCTCCGATGCCGGGTAAAATAATTGATGTACTTGTAAGAGAGGGAGCCACAGTGCTTAGAGGTGAGCCTCTTATTATTCTTGAGGCAATGAAAATGCAAAATGAGATATTATCACCTGTTAACGGAACAGTTGTAAAAGTTGCCGCAAAAGCCAATACAAACGTTATGAAAGACGATCTGCTTATTGAGATCAAGGTAGCCTAATCATCTAGCTAGCAACTAGTTACTTGTTGATAGGTGCTAGGTGCTAGATACTAGGTACTGGTTCTTTTCTTTCTACTTTCTACTTTCTACTTTCTACTTTCTACTTTCTACTTTCTACTACCTACTACTTACTTCTTACTATTTACTTCTTACTTCCCCCTCCCTTTAAAAACCTATTATACCGGTTTTTTTACCATTTGTAAATCCAAACCTGCCGTTTGTTGAGTTACCCTTTTCTGCCTTTGGTCTATAGCATAATTTTGTTCGTGAAGATTAACTAAGACAAATCTTCAGAACGAAAGAAGTCACAGAAAGACTTTGAAACGTTCAACGATTTTTGAAAATATTTTTAGTACAAACTAATTCTTTAATGCCATGAAAAGAATATTATTTGCAGCATTGCTATTAGTAGCTTTTAGTAGTGCATCGTTTTCAGGACAATTCATTGCTGAAGGAAAAACCAACTCAGCATTAGGAGACTACAAAATTGAAATAGCCGATAACCCGGTAACCTTGAATGGAGAATTGCTTAAGACCTTTACAATCAGCTATCAGAATTCCCCGCTGAAGGTCTCGGTTGTAATAAAGAAAGACAAGAATTGTAAAAACTACATCGTCCTTTCTGACAAACTCTCTGTTCAGTACGTCTGCAATGGAAGCTATTTCGGGATTCAAAAACTTGATAAATCCTTTGAAAAAGAAGGTTATGTAACGTCGGATGCAGCACTCAACAGAAGCGAGTATTTCCATCAGAAAGTATTAGCACAGGGAATCGGAAGTGAGATCGAGAATGCTCATCTGATTGCAGCTTTTTTCCCAATGCTTATAATGAACTCAAAAGAGGATCTTGCTACCCGGTAAGATCGAAAGGCCGTTCGGCCAATTTAATTTTAGGTTTAATTTAGAGAGAAGACATCTTCGGATGTCTTTTCTCATTTTTTCCAGTTAACAGCCCTTCCCAGGAGCTGTTGAAAAAGTCAAAATCCAATAACCGCAAAGATCACAAAGGAAAAACGCCAAGAACGCAAAGATCAAATATTAAGTATTTTAAATCTGCGGCCCTCAGCGTATTCTCTGCGAACTCTGCGTTAAAAATGACTTTTTATACACGCTCGTGAGATATCATTCCAAATTACAAAGAATAAATCCAAAACAACCATTTGTTAACCTGATTCAGCAATCCGTTGATCGGACAAAATATTCTTAACTGTAATATTTTATTTTGTTTATAATATTAAACAACAGGCAAGTATGAAAGTATTAAAATATTCCCAGAATACAGGAATTCATCAATTTTTCTTTATTAACCAAAACTAATTAACATGAGAAAAAACCTATTATTATTTTTAGTTTTTTTGATTGCCTCGCTAACTGCGCGTGCACAGCAAAAAACTATATCCGGAACTGTTACCGGAGCCGAGAATGGTCAGCCTGTTATCGGATGTACGGTTCAGTTAAAAGGAACGACAACCGGCATTACTACGGATGTAAATGGTAAATACACCCTGATTGTTCCGCAAAATGCTACAACAATTGTATTTTCGTTCATAGGCATGAAAAAACAGGAAGTTGAGATTGGAAGTCGTTCTGTAATTAATATTGTTCTTGAATCAGATCTGCTTGGATTGGATGAAGTTGTCGTTACTGCAATTGGTATCTCGAGGGAGAAAAAGTCGCTGGGATATGCAGTTCAGGATGTGAGTGGTGATAAGGTAAATAAAGCTGAAACCGGCAATGTGTTATCAGCTATCTCCGGCAAGGTAGCAGGAGTAAATATTATCAGTTCAGCAGGAACTGCAGGAGCAGCTTCATTTATTAATATTCGTGGACAGAATTCAATAACCGGGAATAATCAGCCTCTTTTCGTTGTTGACGGTGTTCCGATCGATAACACCATGAATTATTCAGGTAATCCCGACGATTTGCAAAACAACCTTACCACAGGTTATAACTACTCAAACCGAGCCATCGATTTAAATCCTGATGATATTCAGACAATCTCTGTACTAAAAGGTGGTGCAGCAACAGCGTTATATGGCATGAGAGCTGGTAATGGAGCTATTTTAATTACTACCAAAAAAGGTAGTGATACAAAAGGTAAAATAGGTATCACAATTTCCTCCTCAATTGCTTTTGATAAAGTAAACAGATTACCTGAAACACAAATGATGTATGCCCAGGGATATAATGGTGCTTATAGTACAACCACGCCTTACTCCTGGGGGCCAAAAATTTCCGATATGCGTTTTGACGGAGCATCCAATAATCCCCGCGACCTGAATGGAAACCTTGTATTGGCCACTGATCCACTGGCAAAGTCAAACTTACCGGCTGTTGCCTATGATAATCCGGGAAATTTTTTCCGGACAGGTATGACCTTCAACAACAACGTTTCATTATCTGGCGGAAACAGCGATTCAAACTTTTTCATCTCTTTGGGCAACAACTCATCACAAGGTATTATCCCTCGTAACTCTTTTGGAAAGACATCAGCAAAAATTATTGGAGAAACCAAATTAGGAAGTAAATTAAAGGTATCTGCAAGCGCAAATTACATACGCTCTGGTGGTGAAAGGGTACAGCAGGGTTCCAACACCTCAGGAGTTATGCTGGGGCTCTTCCGTTGTACACCGACATTTGATAACAGTAACGGACATGGGAAAGATGGGTACAAATTTGAAGATTCCTACATAATACAGGACGGTTCAGGAAATCCCCGCAGATACGCCGGTTATGATAATCCCTACTGGACAGTGAACAAAAACGATATGGTAGACCAGGTTGATCGCTTAATCGGTTATACAATGTTGGTTTATAATCCAATAAAAAACATGACAGTTACTTACCGGATTGGAGAAGACTTCTATTCTGACAAGAGGAAGGGACATACTGCTCTTATGTCTGCGAATATTCCTGAGGGACAGCAAGAGGAAGATTTTCACTATAATAACACCACTAACTCTGACCTTACTATAAACTATACCAAGGAACTCTTTGCGGGTTTTTCAACAAGCATTACTGCAGGCCAAAACATGTTTCAGAGTAATGTGCAGCAGATATATACCCAGGGAAACGGATTTGTAATACCTGACTTCTATCACATGTCTAATACTTCGTCACAACTGGTACGCGAAAAAACTACAAAATATCGCACTGCGGCTTTATTTGCCGACTTGCAGTTCTCTTTTAAAAACATCTTGTTCCTGGGCTTTACAGGAAGAAATGAATGGTCAACAACTTTACCCGAGAATGACAACAGTTTCTTTTTCCCATCCACAAGCATTGGCTTTATATTCAGCGAGTTACCGGGAATTAAGAAAATTGATTTTCTCTCCTATGGTAAATTAAGAGCATCATTTGCAAAGATTGCCAATCACGCTACCCCTTATAACATTGTAAACACCTTTACCTCGGCTCAGATTACCGATGGATGGGCATCAAACGATTCTTCCCCATTTAATGGAATAGCAGGATTTGCTCCCAACAATACCCTTTCCAATCCAACCATCAAACCTGAGATCCTGTTTTCACGAGAATTTGGTTTAGAGGTAAAACTTCTTAAGAATCGTGTGAATTTTGATATTTCATACTACAATAATCAAAACAGAGACCTTTTGATAAGTGTCCCGGTGACCGGAAGTACAGGGTATAACGCCCAATATATGAATGCAGCCACTATGGAAAACAAGGGAATTGAAATAATGGCCAATGTTATTCCTGTATCGACAAACGATCTTACCTGGGGTATTACTTTCAACTTTTCCAGGAACAAGAATAAAGTACTTACGCTTGCTCCGGGGGTAGATAATATTTCCTTAGGTGGATTTACAGGAAGTACAATAAATGTAGTTGAGGGAGAGCCGTATGGCAGTATGTTCAGTACAAGTTTCTACAAAGATGCTCAGGGACGTGTAATAATTAATGACGATGCATCAAGTTCAGGATATGGTTATCCTATGCTCGACCCCACAATGAAGTCATTAGGTGCAATAGCTCCGAATTGGTTGCTTGGTATCAGTAGTGATCTTTCCTATAAAGGATTAGGCCTTTCTTTCCTTTTTGACATAAAGAATGGCGGCATTATGTGGGATGGTACAAGGTCAAGATTAGTTGGATTCGGTGTGGCTAAGAGCACTGAAAACAGAGGAGAGAATGTTACTTTCGATGGCGTTAAAGGTCATGTAACTAACGGATTGGTTGTTACCTCAGGAGTAAAGAACGACATTGAAACCACATACTCCCAATACTACTATGTAAATATTGGAGGAGGCTCAGGCCCAGCCCAGGAACAATTTGTTGAAAAGACAGATTGGGTGAGATTACGTGAAGTTACACTGTCGTATGATTTTAAAAAATTATTCAAGGGGGCTTTTCTGAGACAGATGAGCATATATGCTACAGGTCGTAACCTTTGGTTATCAACACCTTATAAAGGTATTGATCCGGAAACCAACCTTATGGGCGCATTTAATGCTCAGGGACTTGATTATTTTAATATGCCAAATACAAAGTCGTACGTATTTGGAGTAAAACTTGACTTTTAATTGATTAAAATTTCAAACCATGAAAAAAATAACAATTTCAATATTCCTGATCGTTTTACTTTTCAGCTCATGCAAGAAATGGATCGATCCGGCTATAAATAATGATCCAAACAACCCGAAAGATGTTGCAATGGCACAGCTGGTAGCTCCGGTTGAAGCCGACCTTGCATATATTGTTGGCGGACAGCTGGCAAGGTGGAACTGTATGTGGATGCAGCAAATTGCCGGACTACAGAGTCAGTCGGCTGACGAGGATATCTATAACATCACTGAATCCGCCACCACCGAGGCATGGAGCTGGAACCTTTATGCTCCGGGGATGATCGACACCAAGACTCTTATGGATAAGGCTAATGTCACCAGTTCTCCTCATTATGGGGGTGTTGCAAAAATTCTGATGGCATATCAACTAGGTGTAACAACTGATATGTGGGGTGATATTCCCTACTCAGATGCTTTGAAAGGTGCAAGTAACGATTTCAAGCCAAAATTTGATTCCCAACAGGATATTTATAACACTATTTTCACTCTGCTAAATGGGGCGATAACGGACCTTGGTTCTTCAACAAGTCTGTTCAGCCCTGATGCTGAAGATCTTATTTATCTGGGAGATCTTGATAAATGGAAGAAGACAGCTTACGCATTAAAAGCCAGGTACAGCCTTCATCTTGCCATGAGGAACGGTAACACGGCTTATTCAAATGCTCTGGCTGCTGTTGCCAACGCTTATACCAGCAATGATGATGATTTTAAGTTTGTTTTCGGTTCAGCATATAACAATGCAAACCCGATCTACAAATCAGAACAGGAACGCCCTGGATATTATTCTGCGAGTGCAACTTATATGAATATGCTTGCTGCTACCGGCGATCCCAGAAAATCCGTTTATTTCGACGGGAGTGTGGGTTCAAAACCTGGCGAACCTGATGCAAATGCTGCAGTTATAGGACCAGCATATGCTTCTTCTGAATCTCCTGTCTATTTAATATCTTATGCTGAAGTAAAATTCATTGAAGCCGAAGCAAGGTTTAAATTGAATCCAGCTGATCCTTTAGCAGTTGCAGCCTGTAATGAAGGTATTAAATCTTCTCTTGAGCGGGAAGGCGTTTTTGGAGATGGAACCTGGTATAATGCAAATAAGCTTACAGCAGGAACGATTAGTCTTCAAAATATTATGAACCATAAGTATCTCAGCTCTTTCCTCCAGATTGAAACATGGACCGACTGGAGGCGTACCGGCTATCCCGTTTTGGCGCTGGCAACAGGTGCGGTTACTTCAGAGATTCCCCGCAGATTACCTTATCCGGATGATGAAAGGTTATACAACGGGAATAATATGCCGGCAGGACTTACGATCACCAGTCATGTTTGGTGGGATAATTAGCAAAAATAAAATTCTTTAACAAGTGAAAAAGCCAGGATAAAGATTCCGGCTTTTTTGTCATTGGTAAACCCGGAACTACCATTTGTAAATTGGAACTGGCAAAATTGCATAATTTGAACGTATTTTGTAAAATATCGGACCTGACTATATCGTACCTAACCGGACTATTATAAATTATGACAATAATTTCAATTTATTTATATTTGAAATGCGTCACAGTTCATACAATATAATTATGAGGCTTTTTTTTGGATTTCTGCTTTTCATCTCTTTCTCTTTCGGGGAAATAAAAGCTACCGGTGTGCAACTATCGTATCTGACCAAGATTGAGTTCGGTATAAATCAAAAGAATAAGAATGATACAGCAGAAGTAAATAAATATGCCCGGACAGCTCTCAAATATGTTTCACCTGTTTCGCGGCAATTAAATTTTACCCCTCAACTGAGGATTGATTATATGAAGATCAATATTGATTCAGCAGAAGCAATTTGCGAACGGTATAATTACGAATTTACACCCTTGTTACACCTCGCCAGGGCAGAGTATTTCTATATCACAGACGACTTTAAAAGCGCCACACTGGAAGCAACAATCGCCCTGAATAAACTAAAAACGCTCAGTGAACCGGATGTTCTTGCGAAAACGACCAATTTCCTTGGTCGTTACAGTCTCAGAACAGGACTCTATTCCGAAAGTATCGATTATTTTAATAATAGCATTACAGTAGCAAAGAAAAACAAACTTAAAGGTTTTATAGGAAAAAACTATAACGGGCTTGCTGACGTTTACAATTCGCTCGGAAATCTGGCAGAATATCGCAATAATCTCCAAATGGTTATTAATGTTTCGAATGAGGAACATGATACTTTACTTTTAGAAGACAGTTATTTTCGTCTCGGAAGTTATTATACTGGCAATGAGCGGAATTTCAAACTATCAGATTCACTGCTGAACAGATGTCTCGATTTGGCACTGTGGGAGAAAGACACAACATATGCATCGTTGTCATTGGCAAATATAGGATGGAACTACTACCTGGAAAAGGATTATCAAACTTCGATTGGTTATTATAACAAATCTCTCGCATACAGCCTGAATGGGAAAAGATATGCCTATGCAGCCAATTCATATGGTAATCTTGGCACAATATACCGCGATATGAGCGATCCAGTTAACTCATTAAAATTTTATAAGAAATCTATTGAACAGGCAAATCTCGGAAACGACATATACTCTTTGTCCTGGGTCTACCAGGATATGAGTGAGATGTATTTAAGGCAAAAGGATACTTCCAATGCATATAAAACATTCGTTCTGTTTAAAAAGTACAGTGATTCTTATATTTTGAAAACAAACACACAGGGCCTCACTGATGCAAAAATAAAATACGAAGCTGATACTCATAAAAAGGAAGTTGAATTATTATCATTAAGAGTCAGAAATCAGAGATTGCTCATCTACAGTTCCACTGGACTTTTTGTACTCAGTATTGCTATAGGATTATTGATACTGAGCAGGGCTAAAATCAATTCAAAAAGACGTTTGAGTGAGATGAACCGTAAGATATCCGAAATGACACAGGCAAATCTCCGGCAGCAGATGAACCCTCACTTCATCTTCAATACTCTGAATTCAATTCAATACTACATGTACCAGCACGATAAGCTGGCTACAAATAACTACCTGACTAAATTTTCAAGTCTTATGCGCAAAGTCCTTGAAAACTCGCAACATACCTCAATTCCACTCAGGGACGAACTCGATGCATTAAATCTGTATCTTGAACTTGAAACCATCAGGTTTAAGGATAAATTTGATTTCACTATTAAGGTCGATGAAGAGATAGACACATTACAGTTCAAAGTTCCAACAATGTTGATACAGCCATATGTAGAGAATTCTATTTGTCACGGACTTATGCCTTCGGAAGGAAAAGGGCTTATTAAAATTGATATAAAACTTGAAAAAGAGTATCTTGCATGTACAATTGAAGATAATGGGATTGGCAGGGAGGCTTCAAGAGATCAGAAAACGAGCAGCAAAAAAAATCACAGTTCTCTTGGTACCCAAATAGTATCTTCAAGGCTCGATCTGGTGAATGCGCTATATGGAACAAGCTTAAAAACCATCTATACTGATCTTAAAAAGATCAACGGTGAACCCAGTGGAACAAGGGTAGAGATACAAATTCCGTTAACAACATGACAAATAAATTAATTACAGTAGTTATTGATGATGAACCTGATGCTGTAAACTTTATTTCAACAATTGTAAAGGAATATTGCCAGGGATTAGAAATTGCAGGCAAAGCAAATAATGTAAAAGAAGGGGTCAGGCTTATAAACGATGTTAAACCCGACCTTGTTTTTCTGGATGTTGAAATGCCTAACGGAACTGGCTTTGATCTTTTAGCAAACTTCCCCGAAAAAAACTTTGATGTTGTATTCATAACAGCTTTTAACCATTATGCTATCAGGGCAATTAAGTTCAGCGCTGTTGATTACATACTGAAACCAATAAATATCAGCGAGTTCATTGAATCCGTAAACAAAATTATCCACAAACGTAAAACCAGGCGACTTCCGGGAACTGAAAATTTTGAAGCGTTATTAGAGAATCTCCGTACTGCATATCCGTCAAGGCTTGTCATTCCGACTTCTGATGGCAGGGAATATCTTAATCCTAATGATATTATTCGTATTGAGGCGGACAGAAGCTACTCCTGGTTTTTCGTAAATGATAAACGAAAGATCCTGGTTTCCAAACATCTGAAAGAGTATCAGGATCTGCTCAACGACAGAAACTTTTTCCGTCCGCATAATTCGCATCTTATAAATCTCGATTTTGTCAAGAAATTTGTCCGTACCGATGGGGGCTATATAGAAATGTCGGACGGAGCCCAGATTCCTATTTCAAGAAGCAGAAAAGATCTCTTTCTGAATCAAATGTCAAGATATACAGGTTAACGTTATTTACTGTATCCTAGCATGCTGGCGCGGATTTGTAATCCGTGCCAAAAAAATAATCCGCGCCATCGAAGGTTGCAATCCGTGCCAAAAAGCAGAAGAAGTAAAGATTAAATGAATTACTTGGAATGGATTAGAAAATGAAATGGCACGGATTGCAAATCCGCGCCAGCGAAAGTCTTCTCTGAGTAACTCTGTGAAAGTTCTTTGTTATTCTTTAGCTTTTTACAGGAATATGTTTTAACGTACCAACCAGAAATTCCCAGAATTTCTTAACCGATGCAATGTTCACTTTCTCATCCGGCGAGTGCGGGTATCTGATTGTGGGCCCAAACGATATCATATCCAGATTTGGATAGACACCGCCAATGAGTCCGCATTCCAGACCGGCATGTATTGCTTTTATTTCAGGCGTTTTACCATACATTTCTTTGTACACCTCTCCCATCGTTTTCAGGATCGGAGATTGCATATTTGGTTTCCATCCGGGGTAACCTCCTTCAAGTTTAACATCTGCATTGATAAGATGGAAGACAGCAGCAATTTTCCAGGCCGACGATTCTTTAGCAGAATCAACTGAACTCCTGCATAGGTTATATGCTTCAAATTTACCAGCCTTACATCTAACAATAGCAAGGTTGTTTGATGTTTCCACCAGGCCTTTTACAGCCTGACTCATCCTCAGAACACCATTTGGGGACACAAATACTGCTCTGATAATTCTGTACTGATCGCCCTGATTCATTACTTTTTCAGGAACATCTACCTTCTGGAATGTAAACGACATATCAGGTTCTGTATCTGAGAATTCTGATTTGTACATTACATCGTATCCCTTAACAAATTTTTCAAATTCGCTGGTTTTTATTTCAGGTACCAATACAACAGAATACGATTCACGGGGTATTGCGTTCCTAAGATCACCTCCAACTGCTTCAGCGATTCTGACTCCAAAGTCCGATTCTGCCTGCATCAGAAATCTGAACATCAATTTGTTCGAGTTTGCACGTCCAAGAGCAATATCCACACCGGAATGGCCACCTTTTAATCCTTTTACCTGAATCTTGTAAGCAGACATTCCTTTTGGTGATTTCTCTTCAGCGTAATCCTTCTTTGCGCTGACATCTATTCCTCCGGCACAACCTACGTAAAGTTCTCCTTCGTCTTCAGAATCCAGATTCATCAGTATATCGCCTTGTAATAATCCTTTCTTAAGACCGAACACCCCGGTCATGCCGGTTTCTTCATCAATTGTAAACAAAGCTTCGATAGGTCCGTGAGCAATATCTTTTGAAGCGAGTACTGCCATTGTTGCAGCCACTCCTATCCCATTATCTGAACCAAGAGTCGTTCCATTCGCCTTCACCCATTCTCCGTCGACAATAGTTTCGATAGGATCCTTTTCAAAATCATGTTTCTTATCGCTGTTCTTCTGAGGTACCATATCGAGGTGTGTCTGGAAGATAACACCTTTCCTGTTTTCCATACCTTTTGTAGCCGGCTTCCTTATTATTACATTGCCAACACTATCTACGGAAGTCTCGAGTTTGAGTTTTTCACCAAACTCCTTCATATGTGCGATAATTTTTTGTTCCTTTTTTGAAGGACGTGGTATCTGTGTTAATTCATGGAAATAATTCCACAGCTGCTTTGGTTCCAAGTTACGTATGTCACTCATAATCAGTAATTTTTTAATTGTCAGTTATTATTCAATAAAATTAGTACAATTTGGTAATATAAACAATGATATTTATCCCATTCAACAGAATCCCGGCTGATTTGTTCTGTTAAATAATTAACAATATAAAATGTAACAAAAACTTAATGTCAAGACCTATTTGATTTTTGTAACAATTATGCTACATTTATGTCATCTGATCGTAACATTTGTTATAAGCATAACACATAAGGAATGAGATACTTATCATTACCGTTTTATTCAAATACCTATCCTTTTATTAATATTAACTCTTATTTTGTAACAATATGCCATTTTTATATATCCTCATAGGACTAGTTCTGGTCTTCGACTTTATCAATGGGTTTCACGACTCAGCAAATTCAATTGCGACTGTAGTTTCAACAAAAGTACTATCACCTTTTGCTGCAGTAGTGATGGCTGCCTTCTTTAATTTTATTGCGTTTCTGATATTCCCATTAAAAGTTGCTGCAACAATGGGAAAAGGAGTTATTAATCCTGATGTAATTAATCTCACGGTTATTGCGGCAGCAGTAATAGCAGCAATAACATGGAACCTACTAACATGGTGGTACGGACTTCCATCAAGTTCTTCACATACCCTTGTAGGAGGGTTAATTGGAGCAGCTGTAGCCAGCACAGGTTGGAGTTCCGTAATTATGACCGGGGTAATTAAAATAGTGATTTTCATTGTCGTTGCACCTTTACTCGGAATGATTATGTCATTCATAATCTCAGCGATAGTAATATTGCTTGTGAGGAAACATACTCCCTCTGGGATCGACAAACATTTCAGGAGACTTCAGCTTTTATCGGCGGCAGCTTTTAGTCTTGGACATGGAGGAAATGATGCTCAAAAGTCGATGGGAATTATCTGGGTTGCTCTTATTGTATCCGGTCTTGCTACAAAAACAGATCCAATTGCCTTGTGGATAGTCCTTTCATGTCATGCTGCAATTGCTTTGGGTACATTGATGGGTGGCTGGAGGATTGTAAAAACCATGGGACAGAAAATAACGAAACTAAAACCATTTGAAGGATTTTGTGCTGAATCTGCCGGTGCACTTACTCTGTTTGGCGCCACCCACTTCGGAATTCCTGTAAGTACAACCCACGTTATTACAGGAGCAATAATAGGGGCCGGTGCAAGAAAAGGAGTTTCAGCTGTTAAGTGGGGTGTTACAACAAAAATCTTCTGGGCATGGTTACTCACAATTCCTGTTTCTGCTATTATCAGTTCTATAATATTCCTGCTTCTTAATAGGATACTCTCTTAAATTCAATACGTTTCAAAAAATACTTTAGAATAAACTTAACATTAAACCTATGAATATAGATAGCGTACTAAAATTTTTCGTTCCGAAAGACCATTCTTTCTTCCCGTTGTTTGAAAGTGATGCTAAAAATCTTGTTAAGGCATCTGAGCTTCTCAAAGAGTTGATGTCCAGTACAGAATTTGGAGAACACGACAGAATTAACAAAGAAATCAGGGAAGTTGAGCATGCCGGCGACGAAATAACTATTAAAACGTACGAACAACTCAATAAATCCTTTATAACTCCTTTCGACAGGGAGGATATTCACGAACTTACTGCGCATATCGACGATGTTGTAGATTCAATAAATGGCATAAGCCGCAGAGTATGCCTTTACAAACCGAAGAAACTAATTCCAATTTATAAGGAACTGGCTGATCTGATATATGAAGGCGCCAAAGAGATTGAAACAGCCATTCATTGCCTGAAGGATCCTGTCGCTAACAAAGAAAAGATAACACTTGCATGCGCCAGGGTTACTGCAATTGAACATGAGGCGGATGAGATATATTTTGTTGGGGTGTCTGAATTATTTGAAAAAGAAGAAGATCCTAAGGAGTTACTGAAAAACAATAAGATCCTTGAAATTCTCGAGAGATGCGTTGACGAGGAGGAAGATGTTACGGATACTCTCAAGTCGATTCTGATTAAGATGGCGTAGGGCTAACGGCTAACGGCACACGGCTCAAGGCTCACGGCTCAAGGCTGGAGGCAAAGGGCAAATGTGTTAATGTTTGAACAATTCAGCCGGTAATACATTATACTG
Organism: uncultured Bacteroidales bacterium; assembly: GCA_963809855.1. GTDB lineage: Bacteria > Bacteroidota > Bacteroidia > Bacteroidales > VadinHA17 > LD21. The sequence goes on from CAWELF010000001.1 coordinate 1,436,643, forward strand.
AAAAGAATCACAGCAATAATGAACGGGTGGTTAAATAGAATCATAGAACTGATTAAGAAAAAGTTCCGTTTATTTCTTACAATTAGTTTTGGCATTTTCCTTTTTGTCCTCTTTTTTCAGCCATTCCCTATTGAAAGCTTCGAATTCAATAACAGGTTGCTAATCATTGCCGGATTAGGGGCTATTGTATTTTTTATCATGTTAATAGTCAGTATCATATTCACATTTGTCTCCTTTAACGCTGACCAGAAGAACAAAGAGACCAACATACCTCAATATTTAAGTAGTTTCATAATAGTAGCCGCATCATCTGTTGCATTTGAATTCTATCTTCATTATGTGGGATTGGTATCAATTACTTTTTTCGTAACACTTAAAGTTTTGTTAATCTGTATTATACCAATTGTAGTTATTGGATTGAATGAACTGATAAATGAATTAAAACAGCAAAATGAGTTGCTGGTAATTGAGAAAAAGATTATTCAGCAGCATGTTGAAAAGTACGAAGATGATATCCTTAACCGTACGATAGAATTTGTTTCTGAAAATATATCAGAAAACTTCAGTCTTCTTATTGCTGAAGTAGTTTTCATCAGGTCGGCCGATAATTATGTTGAAATCGTGTATAAGGAAGGCGAAATATTTAAAAAGAAACTTATCAGGAATACTCTTAAAAACATTGAATCACAAATAAGTCAGTATTCCAACTTCATCCGGTGCCACAGGATATGTATTGTAAATCGTCATTATATCGAGAAACTTCACAAAAATAATGACAATCACTGGATTTCGATTAAAGGGTATGATGACCATCTGCCTGTGTCGCGCCAGTATCTTCTAAAGCTAAGAGAGTCTTTGTAAGTGAAAAGGGGCGAACAACAGTAACCCCAACACTCTGATACCTGCCACTATAAAGCACGGTTAATCCCACGATCATTCCCGTTAGTCCCTTTTATTTGCAAAAAGGGTTTTAAAGGAAATACCTTTGACCGTATGCTTTTTAAATATGCATATGTGAATTTTAAATTATTACTATTATGGAAACAAATACTAATGTAAATTCTGAAAATGAAAGATCGTGGGAAAAGATAATTATGAAATATAACCATCCGGAAATCGGGAAAAGCATCTGGCAGATCTTCAATTCGGTGGTACCTTATATTATTATGTGGTATTTAATGTATCGCAGTTTACAATACTCATACCTTATTACACTTCTGCTATCTGTTTTAGCAACAGGATTTCTTGTCCGCATCTTTATAATTTTCCACGATTGCGGACATGGTTCTTTCTTTTCATCAAAACGGGCAAATGAAACTGTTGGTATGATAATGGGAATACTGGCCTTTACCCCGTATTATAAATGGCATCAGCAGCACAGGATCCATCATGCCACAGCAGGCAATCTTGACAAACGGGGAATCGGGGATGTATGGACAATGACAGTTGATGAGTATAAAAACTCCTCAAAATGGATACGATTTTTCTACCGTTCATTTCGCAACCCATTTATACTGTTCACCGTTGGGCCACTCTTTGTGGTTTTCTTTCAGAACCGGGTGTCGCATAAAAATATGACCATAAAGGAAAAGATGAATGTCTGGATCACTAATATATTCATATTGATAATTGCTATATCAATCAGTATATTAATCGGGTTCAGGGCGTATATCCTAATCCAGCTGCCAATAATTATTATTGCACATGTTGTAGGGATCTGGTTATTCTATATTCAGCATCAATTTGACGAGACATCATGGGAAAGAAATCCTTCCTGGGACTATAAGACAGCTGCAATAAAAAGTTGCTCATATCTTAAATTACCAGCAGTACTACAGTGGTTTACCGGAAATATAGGGTTTCATCATGTTCATCATCTAAGCTCAAGAATACCAAATTATAACCTGGAAAAATGTCATCGGGAAAACGAGATCTTCAGCGAGGTCAAGCCAGTATACATTAAAAAAACTTTTAAAGCGCTCAAACTAAGTTTATGGGATGAAGCAACACATACAATGATAAGCTTCAGGAGATTCTTTTCTCTACGGGAAATAATGAATCCCTCATTTTGAATTTGTAAATACCGAATTCAATTAAACTTTCACATTTGGAATTTGTTTCATAGTAAAAAACATTTTCACCTGTGTCGGTACTATCCAAAACATTCATAAAATGTGTTCTGGTTACAGCATTACTAATTCCTGTACCAGTCGCAGGACAAATACTGCGCGACTCAGTTTCACTTAAGCTGATTAAGACAGGAGTCGATAATATTTACAATCTTCAGTTCAATACAACCCGTGAGATTTGCAGAAAGCTAAGACAAACCTATCCCAAAAATCCCGACCTGTATTTGTTGGAGGGGATGATAATATATTGGGAGAATTTTCCGTTGCTTCCATCATCACCTCAATATTCTGAGTACGAATCTGATATGAGAAAGTGCATCGAAATATGCGAAGAAAAGCACGATCCACGTGACGAAGCTGAGTATCTGCTTGCAAATTTGTCTGCAAGAGGAATGCTTCTGCTATTTTATACCGACAACGATATGAATAAAGAGGTCTTTCCACTGGTAATCAGTACATATAAATATATAAGACGATCGTTCGATTATACGTTTGCATACAACGACTTCTACTTCTTTACAGGTCTTTACAATTATTACAGGGAAGCTTATCCTGAGGCATACCCTGCCTATAAAGCTCTGGCATTTCTGTTTCCAAAAGGCGATAAACAGAGAGGGATGGCAGAGCTTCATATCGCTGCCAGAAATTCAATACTCTTTAAGGCAGAAGCATCCTCATTTCTATCTGAGATATGTTTAAGCTTTGAAAACAACTCTGAGCAGGCTTTTGAACATAGCAAATATCTTCACGAACTCTATCCAGGTAATATTCAATACCTCTCACAATTCATTACAAACTTACTTATGCTAAAGAAATACAATGAGGCAGAAGATCACATAAAGTACTTATCATCACTAAATTGCAATTCATATTTTAAAGCTAAACTTGCCATTTTAAACGGGATACTTCAGGAGAAAAAGTACCATGATAATAAAATTGCTGAAAAACTATATTTAAGTGGAATTAACGAACTGGCTCCCTTTGGATATTTTGGAAATGATTTAGCGGCTTTTGGCTACTTCGGGCTGAGTCGAATAAGCATCAGTAATGGTAATGTCGACTCTGGTAAAACATACAGAAAAAAAGCTCTTGAATTAGCTGAATTCAAAAATGTTGATTTTAACTGATCAGCACTCTGCGTTAATATTAACCTTTTCTTTCCTTAACAAAATCTTAATAAAAATGCAGCAAATATCTTCATTATCTGTGGTTTGGTACTATTAAATTTGTCGGTTGAATACAAGACGATTAATCAACTGACAAATACAACGAAAAACTGGATCTGCATAAAGCGATAAATAAGAATGAGAAAATTTTTAAAGTATATAAACGATTGGATTTCAAATTTAGCTGATTCAAAATGGTCCGGTTGGGTATTGTTAATTTCTACTTTTTTAGATGCCAGTTTTCTGCCTTTGCCAACGTCTACCCTATATTTGTTGCTGGTTGGAAGGACAGGAAGAAAGGCAAAGGATTACTTTCTTCTCGCCACTTTGGGGACAATACTTGGCGCACTTTTAGCATATTGTGCAGGTCATTTTGCATCATATTCTCCGGTAGGGGGATACTCGGGCCTTACACAATTTTTGTTTCATCATGTACCCGGGTTCTCAGCAGATTCTTATAACAGGGTCCAAATTCTTTATAACCAATGGGGTTCTTTGCTTTTATTCGGTGCTTCCTTCACTCCCATTCCTTACGGTATTTTTGCCCTTTTTTCAGGAGTTTTTGGAATTAATATCTTCGCATTTCTGCTGACCACACTTGTCAGTCAGGCAGTTAAGTTCATGGTTCTGACAATAGTATCACTAAAGCTTAGTCATATTTTAACTTGGCTATCTACAGTCAAATTTAATCCTGTTCAAATTGTAGTTACAAGCTTTAATATTATTGTAATCTTCATATCCAACTCCTTCAGAAACCTGTTTCAATAAACTTTGATACCTTCAGACTTCCATTTGCGTTAAAGAAAGGTCGATATTTGATGCTTGCCAGTTGCTTAAGAGGTTATCATAAACATTGATAAGTTTTCGTCTTATAATATCCTTATCAAACTGTTTCAATAATTGTCCCGAAATATCAACTCCCTCGTTATAAAAGTCATTATCGTCTCTCATTCTTTTTGTAAGGCTTATAAATTCTTCCGTTGAAGAAGCTCTAAGATACTTATTTTCATAGAGTGACCTGTATTCTTCAATATCTCTGAAAATTACCGGTATTCCACAAGCTGCTGCTTCAATCGGGGCCAAAGGGCAATTTTCCTGATAAGAAGGAAAGAGCATCAGGTCAGCGGCTGCATAAATTTCCGGCATATTTTCAAGGGCGATATTGCCGGTATTAATGACATTCTTACCAGCATTCCTAAATCTCTCACTTATCCTTTGAATACCTTCTGTTAATCCACCAAAAGGTCTCCCTCCCACCCAAACGAACCTGGCATCCGGAATTGACTCAGCTATATCCAGGAAATCATCAACTCCCTTTCTTCCAATTAATTGTCCAACACCAAGAACTACAAATTCATTATCAGCCAGACCAAGTAACTGTCTGCCTTTTTCTCGTTTCTCTTCGGTCATCTTCCATGTGCCGATATGTATTGGATTATATATCCTCACTATCTGAGTTCTTGCTCCAGTTTCAATGATTGCTTTTTCAACCATGGGGGAAATAGCAATACAAACATCTGCGTATGAGTAGACAATCTTTAATCCTAACCTTACGAATGGCATAAATAATTGCCAAAGAGGCAAAGAGCCTTTAATAGAATCGGGAATTACATGAACAGTGAATACTCTTCGGCCTTTGTACTTCAAACCTTTCCAGATGTAATACAATCCGTAAGTATGTCCATGTATCAGATCACCGGTTCCCTCATTATTTACAACTACTTCAACATCATCTTTCTCTTTTAGGAGTTCAATATGATCCATGAAGGCAGTATGAACACCGGTTGCCTTCATTATAAACGGTGTTTCGGAGATTATGTGAACTTTCATTTTGATTAATATTATTCTTTACCGTGTACAATTATTAAACAGATAGTTAAAAAACTATCAACTAACCCTTCCGCTTTTCTCTTCCTTTCTCCAGTACAGAGAACGTAAAATAAACAGGCCGAGAACCGTGGCAAAAACACCCAACAGAATATATTTGAAATATTCAATATTATTCGAAAAAGCATTCCATGATGGCCCGATTAAGTGACCAATTATGACATATACTGTCGCCCAGGTGGCGGCCGAGAAAAAGGCGATAGGTAAAAATTCCCTGGGTTTTACTTGAAGCAGTCCAGTGATTACTGAAGCATAACCCCTTGTAAAAGGAGTAAGACGGAAAATGTAAATGCTCAGATGCCCTCCTTCAGATATCCTGGTTGTAAGTTTGTCAATCATCTTATCGGAAAGTGGCAACCACTTCGGTTTGCGCTTAATAATAAAGGGGCCTGCATTAAGAAAAATAAAATAGAGGATATTCGTTCCAACAAAATCGGCAAGAACTGCTGTGAGGATAATAAGAGGCATTGAAAGCAACCCTTTGAATGATAAGTAACCGGAGAATATAAGCAACAACTCATTTGGAATGGGGTTTGGCATACCTATCTCCTGAAGGAAAACCATGATAAATATTGCCAAATATCCATATCGTGTTACATAGTATACTGCTTCTTCTGGCATCTAGGTAAAAAATATCAAAGTGAACATTCTATAAATTCTATTCCTGTATGTGATTTAATCCTTTCGCCAGACTAAATTACACTTATGCAAATTAATGAAATTCCGATCGAACAATGAATGCTATGCGTCATCCAATGAGCATCTTAACAAATATTTAATATCTGTGTATTTAATGTAATAATCTTTAAACACGAATAGGTTGGTTTTATAATAATCTTTGTTACTCAATTCGTAAACACCCTCCCTCATTCAATATTCAACCCACATTTTTCCTTTTATAATATTAAATTGAGATATCCGTCAACCAGTGTATTTACTTAACATAATCTTAATGTTCTCAATACATTAATGTAACATCGCTCATGTAGTTTTGTTCATAAAAAACAAAAGAACATTTATGAGTTTTGACACAAAACAAATCCTGGTAATTGGCAGTTCAAATACCGATATGGTAATAAAAACCGAGAAACTGCCTTGCCCTGGTGAGACAATCGTTAGTGGTACGTTTTTGGTTAATCCCGGAGGAAAAGGTGCAAACCAGGCTGTGGCAGCTGCACGCCTTGGTGGAGAAATAACAATCGTTACAAAAAGAGGAAACGACTTATTCGGCAACCAATCTGTTGGATTGCTGATGAGAGAAGCAATCAATACTCAGTACATTGTTAAAGACACAGAACATCCCTCGGGCGTTGCTCTGATTACTGTTGATTCAAGAGGAAGAAGCAGTAGTGTAACTGCTCCCGGGTCTAACAACTATCTGTTCCCGGAAGATATACCAGTCACAATTTTTGAGAAAAATAAATTCGAAATACTGCTTCTCCAGCTTGAGATACCTATGCAGACAGTAGAGTATTCTGCAATATCTGCCTATGAGAACAAAATTAAGGTGATTCTAAATCCGGCTCCCGTAAAAAAGATTTCAGATAATCTTTATAAACATATTTGGCTGATAACACCAAATGAAACAGAGGCGGAAGTATTGACCGGGATAAAAGTATACGATAAAAATTCTGCAGAGAATGCGGCACGTGCATTTCAGGAAAAAGGTGTCAGAAACGTAATAATTACTATGGGTGCACGTGGTGCATACGTCAAAACCGAAGAATATCATGGAATTGTCCCGGCGGTCAGGGTAAAAGTAGTTGATATCACAGCAGTAGGTGATGTTTTTAATGGCGCTCTTGCTGTGGCCCTTGCGGAAGGCAATGGTTTCAGGAAAGCAGTGGCATTTGCGAACAAAGCTGCATCTATTTCTGCCACACGGATGGGAGCCCAGGCCTCTGCTCCTTACAGAAAAGAAGTGGTAAACGGAAATGCTGATGAACATTCAAGAAACAACAGAATAGCTAAATATTATGGTCAGAAACAACTGGAAAACGAGTTTAATTAACGATTCCGACATCCGAAGAATCTTAAACATAAAAGAAAATCATGGAAAATGGTTTGTCACGTTAGTCAAATTATTTTTAGGAATAGAAAAACTGAATCAAATCTACAATGAGAACTATTCACTTTCAGGTCTTGAATTTGTGGATTCTATTTGCAGTAAACTGAAAATAAAACATTTAATTTCTGAAGAGTCAATAAAAAACATACCCGCAACCGGTCCATTTATTATTATAGCTAACCACCCTTTGGGAGGAATAGACGGGTTACTTCTTTTGAAACTTATTTGTGAAATCCGTCCCGATTTTAAAATACAGGGAAATTTCTTATTGCACCAGGTTGCTCCAATCAAAGACTACATTATCCCGGTAAATCCATTCGAGGATTTTAAATCAGCCCGATCATCTTACAGCGGAATAAAAGCTGCTCTCAGACATCTGAAAGAAGGCAAATCATTAGGGATTTTCCCTGCCGGCGAAGTGTCGTCATATCAGTACAAAGAGTTCAAAATTACCGACAGACAATGGCAAAAATCATCCATCAGGTTCATACAAAAGGCCGGAGTGCCGGTAATTCCTGTCTATTTTCATGGTTTTAACAGTACACTTTTTTATTTGCTTGGTCAGATTCATCCTATATTGAGGACAGCCAGGCTTCCTTTAGAAATTTTTAATAAAGGTAACCAGACCATTAAAATTCAGATCAGAAAACCTATAAAACCAAAAACCATTGCAGGTTTCACAAGCCTGGAGTGCCTTACACATTTTTTGCGTATAAAAACCTATTCATTAAACAAATCAGTAAAAATTGAATCGTTTTTTAAATTAAAACAAACTAAAAAAGAAAAGTCGAAACAATCTTTGATAAAACCTGTGGATATTGAGCTCATAAAATCGGATCTAAAAAACCTGCCTGATGAATGTTTACTGTTTTCGCAGGGCTGCTTTTCAGTGTATTGTGCCCCATTCAACTCAATTTTAAACATAATACAGGAGATCGGCCGGCTACGCGAGATCACATTCAGAGAGATTGGCGAAGGAACAAATAAAAGTATCGATCTTGACCCGTTCGATATCTATTATAATCACCTTATAATATGGGATAATGAAAAAAAACAAATAGTTGGCTCGTACAGAATCGGAAAAGGAAAGGATATTCTTAATCAATATGGCAGGAACGGTTTTTATATCAGCTCATTATTTAAAATAAAAAAGGAATTTGAAAGTGTGCTGGACCAATCGATTGAGTTGGGACGTTCTTTCATTATTAAGGAGTATCAACGTCATCCTTTATCACTATTTCTACTGTGGAAAGGTATATTATGGTATCTAATGAAAAATCCTGATTACCAATATCTTATTGGACCTGTAAGCATAAGCAATGATTTTTCCAGACAATCAAAAAGTCTCATCGTCCAGTTTATTAATGGTAACTATTTTGATTATAAGCTCTCTGATTATATCAAACCAAGAAAGAAATTCAGGATATCAAAAAATGTAATTAAAACGAATAAAGTAATCCTCGATGGCATAGATAAAAACCTAAAAACTCTTGACCTATATATCAATGAGTTTCAGCCTGCAATGTCCATACCCGTTCTGCTGAAAAAGTATTTACAGATTAACGGGAAAATTATTGGTTTTAATATCGATCCTGATTTTAATAATTGCCTTGATGGATTAATGCTGGTAAATGTATCGGATATTCCATTTGAAATGATCGACCTTCTTGGAAAAGAACTGGAATCAAATCAGGTAAAAGAACGTTTTAAGGAGCTGAATTATCAGGAGAAATAACCAATTTAGTTAAAGCAAAAAATATAAACAATTAATTTATAATTTCTTAACTACCCTGTAACATTCAGTTAGTATGTTTGCTTTATGAAAATGATTGACAAAATTAAAAATACTTCAAGGTCTGCTGAGAAGATGCTTTAGGGTTAGTTTTGGGTTAGTTTTAGTTTCGAGTTTCCTGCATTTACGGACTGATTTAACAGATCAGATTTTCGGGAATGCAGGTTTCTTTTTTTAAGTAACTTAAACGGAAAGAGAACCTGCCAGTCCAAATTCAGTATGATTCCTGAATTGTTGATGCATGGATCCAAGAATTTTAGACTCTGTTAAAAAAACTATAGTCTCATGAATCCCTTCATAATAGGATTTTGGTTTATAATTGAAAAACCGGTTGAATTTTGTTGAATCAAAATAATAATCAAACTCGCTCTGATATAACAACTCATACGATTCAGCCACTGTTTTGTTAATTAAACCAAATATTTTCAGCATCCATTTATTAAGCACTTCATAATCAGGAGTAATTCCGAGTTCTTTTGCAATCATATGAATTAATGTTTCACCATCAAGTGGGTTATAGGTAGGCAAATGCCAGGTTTGATTATAACACTCATCACACTTCGAGAGCAGTATCATACCATTAGCGCTGTCGATGGTATAGGTAAAAGAATGTAATTTATTCACATCAATCAGCCATTGAGCTTTTTTGCCATTCAGATATTTCTCAATTGCAAGAAGATACAAAATACTGGTTTTTAAAGCGTATGGCCCATATAAATCTGCAGATCGTGCAATTATTGCATTTAGATTTTGTTTGGTTATCTCATTTTCCAGCATCATAGTAATTTGAGCCCGCACTTCTCCTTTTTTGCTGCAAGGGTTATATGGAGTTGTCTCTGTCATTTTACCATTAACCCTGCCATACATATACACGTTGTCGAAGAATATCAGTTTAGCATTGACGCTTTTACAGGCATCTATTGTATTCCTCATGATTTTAGGCCACATATCGGCCCAGACCTTTGAGTCGTACGGGAGACCGGCGCATAAATAAACTATATCAGAATCCTTAACGCTTACAAGAGTATCACTATATGATGTTAAATCGGCTCTAATTGATTCAGTACCGGCAACTGAATAGTTACTACGCGAAACAAGACGTATCTCTTCGTTTGTTTTTAAAAGCTGTTGAGTGAGTGCATTCCCTACTGAACCGCCCGCTCCTAAAATTGTGTGTTTCATAACTATTTGAATAAATTTATTAAGAAACCCGGGGTCGAAATTACTCTGTAATATCCAACTATCTGAATTTAAGTTGTTAAGTTTTGATTAAGTTTTTCTTACACTACGTCTCTTTCATCTGATAAAAAGGAAATTCATACTTAACATTATCTTAATAATTCCTATTCAGAATTGTAACATCTCACCCATATTTTTGTTTCAAACTTCCAGAAATTTAAATTCAAAAAGCATGAATAATCCTATTTTAAATTCCGTAAATACTAGAAGATCCTCATATTCTAATAGTTACTATGAGGTTTCGATTTTTGCTGTTTCGATCATAATAATTGCATTTTCTTGCCTGGTCCTTTTTGATTCACCATTAACCAGGGGCAAGGCTTCAAGGTTCCGGAATCAACAATCAGCCAATACATCTATAAAAGTGGATATCAGCAAAACTGTTTATTAAGGTAATCTGGTAAAAACTGCAACATGCCTGAAACATAAAAATCTAACTCTGCCATAGGAGCTAATAACCGTGCATTTTGATAACTAAATAATTAATTTAATGAAAGTAAAAATGAAATCTAAAAGAAACCTTATGTCGTTGAAGATGAAAACTATTATGTTGAGGACCTCATTTTTTGTTTTATCAGTATTAATGCTGAATTCCTGCAAAAAGGATGAAAATACAGAATCAAAAATTGCCCAGATCGTCTTTACATCTGATCAACACTATGGTCTGACAAGAAATTTCCGTGGGGTTACAAATGTTGATGCAAGTGTTGTAAATAAAGAGTTGGTGAAACAAATTAACAATGTTCCTTCCGCAACTTTCCCAGGTGATGGAGGCGTTAACGCAGGGATGAAAATTGGAAGTATTGACTACGTTATTATAACTGGTGATATTACAAGTCGTGAGGCAGCTCCTGTACAATCAGCAACAGCATCATGGGCACAGTTTAACTCCGACTATTTAAATGGTATAACTCTTAAAAATAAGAACAATCAAAAGACTGAATTCTTTCTTGCTCCTGGAAATCATGATGTTTCCAATGCCATTGGCTATTACAAAACAATGACTCCTACTACTGATCCTGCATCAATGGTCAACATCTATAACTACATGCTTGCTCCTGTAGCTCTGAAAACAAGTTCAACATACAATTATACTACTGATAAAGTAAACTACTCTAAAGATGTTGTTGGGGTTCATTTCATGTTTATAAATATGTGGCCCGATTCTGCAGCACAGGTATGGATGAAAACAGACCTTGCAAATGTTAGTTCAGCTACACCGGTGGTTATTTTTACTCACGATCAACCTGAATGTGAAGCAAAACATTTTACCAACCCTAACGGAACTCACAATATCAATGCAACCGACAAGTTTGAAAACATGGTTCCCGAGGTTATGAAAGATGGTAAAACTACAAGTGCCGCCACAACTCTTGAGCAAAAAGGTTTCGTTACATTTCTCAAAGCTCATACAAACATCAAAGCTTATTTTCACGGAAATGATAACAGAAATGAATTCTATATTTACAAAGGCCCGGATAACGACATGAATATAAAAGCTTTCAGGGTTGATTCACCTGTGAAGGGTACTATATCGGGTATTGATGCGGCGGACGGTATTGGTGACGAAACCAAGGTATCGTTTCAGGTAATAGCAATCGATGGTACTTCAAAAAATCTCACTGTCCGTGAAGTTCTTTGGAATACTTCAGGTGCAAATTCACAATTGGTATGGGGTGCAAGTTCAACAATTTCATTAAACTAAAACAATGCGGAATTAGGTTTTATCTATTATATATAATGTGAAAAGCGATGACTTGGTTCCGGATAATCTGAAGGAAAAATTCTGGCTCGTTTCTGCCGATATGGGATATGGGCATCAACGAGCCATTTTTCCTTTAAAACTATTGGCTAAAAGTGGGAAAATCCTGAATGCAAATAATTCTCCTGATTCCTCAATAAAAGAACACAGACTATGGAAGGAGATGCAGCATACATACGAGTTTATGTCGAGGGCCGGAAACTTGCCATTAATAGGCAATTTCATTACCCGGCTTTTAGATAGTCTGCTCTACATTCCCACTTACTACCCCTTAAAAGACAGATCTAAGCCAACATTGCAGGTCAGATATCTGAAGTCGTTCATAAAAAAAGGGTTGTGCGATGGTATCATTTCCCGGATAAAAAACCCTGAACTTCCCTTAATTACATCTTTCTATTCTTCGGCAATAGCAGCTGAAATAGCAGGGCATTGTTGCACTTACTGCATCATTTGCGACACCGACATTAGCAGAGTATGGGCATCAGAGAACGCTGAAAAAAGCCATATTCTATATTTTGCTTCAGGATCAGTTTCGGTGCAAAGGTTGTTATCCTATGGTGTTCCTGAAAGAAATATACTTCTTACAGGGTTTCCATTACCACTTGATTTGCTTGGTAACAGAAATCTCGACACCCTAAAGACAAACTTAATTCAGCGTCTTCGGAATCTGGATCCGATGGGCAAGTTTGATAATCTGTATAAACACAGTGTAGATGCTTTCCTCGAGAATGATGCTCTGTCTGAGACAGATCACATTGGTTTACAAAAATCGATAACAATTACTTTCGCTGTAGGTGGAGCCGGAGCACAAAAGGAAATTGGCAGACAAATTGCCGAAAGCCTGGCAAAAGAAATACAAAATGGGGAGGTAAAGCTCAATCTTGTAGCAGGTATCAGACCAGAACTTCGTGATTATTTCGAAAATGTTAAAAAGGATATTTCCGGCACCGGAGAAAATGTAAGGATAATTTGGGCGAACAATAATGAATCGTATTTCGAATTATTCAATCAATGTCTTCACACTACAGATATATTGTGGACAAAACCCAGTGAGCTTTCGTTCTATTGTGCACTTGGCATACCTATTATTATGACCCCTTCCATTGGACCCCAGGAAAAATGCAATCGTCGCTGGTTGAGGGAAATAGGTGCCGGGGTTAAACAACAAAACCCCGAGTTCACCAACCAATGGTTATTCGATTTACTCAATAAAGGTCGTCTTGCAGAAGCCGCATGGAATGGCTTCCTGAAAGGCCGCAAATATGGAACTTACAATATCCTTGATTTTCTGGAAACCGGGACATTTGTTTCAAGCAATAATCCTTTGAAAAGGTAACTTACTAATAATTAACATATTCTTCACATCGTTGTAACAGCTATATAACATCTCAACCCTACTTTTGAGTATTAATAAAATACTGCGTTGAGTAAATATCTGTTCTTATATCTTAAAACCGGCGGAGGACATCTTGCTCCGGCCAAAGCTGTTGCAGAAGAGATAAAAACCAAAAAAAAGGTAGATGTGGAAGTCCTGCTTGCTGACGGCCTATCCGATTCCAACACGATTGTAAGAAAAGTCATTGAGGACGGATACAAGAATGCCATAAATAAGGCAGCCTGGACATTTGAATTCCTATACGCGTTGCATAAAATATCCATTGTCTCAAAGCTAACTTCCTTTCTGGTTTCCTATTTTATGAAAACCAGCATTGAAAAACAAATTCTTGAAGCAAAGCCAAAAAAAATTGTACTCTTCCACTTCTTTCTTGTAAAACCGGTGTTCTCTATTCTCAAAAAACATAATCTGAATATTCCTGTAATAACAGTTGTTACAGATCCTTTTACAGCTCACCCGATATGGTTCCAGCAGAAAGAACAAAATTTTATAGTATTTAGCGAAATACTTAAAGACAAATGTATTGAAATGGGGATAAACAGTAACAATTTACACGTATTCCCTTTTGTGATAAACAGCAAATTTTCTGAAAAAGTAAGTAAATCATTGAAGCTGATAACACGTAAGAACCTTGGATTTGAGCCCGACTCCAAAATTATTCTGATAATGGGTGGAGGTGAGGGAATGCCGCATGGGAAAAGAATACTTAAAAAAATAATAGCAAGAAATCTGGAAGCTGAAATCGCAATAGTATGCGGGAAAAATGCAAAACTGTATTCCAAGGCAATGCAAATAAAAAAGAAACATAATACCGACAATCTTAAGGTTTACGGGTTCGTAGATTTTGTGCATGCTCTTTTAAGTATTTCAGATATAGTAATAACAAAATGTGGTGCATCAACATCCATGGAAATACTTATGATGGGAAAGGTTCCTGTAATTAATAATTATATATGGGAGCAGGAAAAAGGTAACATGGAATTCGTGTGTAAGAGCAATATGGGTATTCTGGAAAAAGACACCAGTATCCTGCCGGATGTTCTGAACAAACTACTCACTGATGAAGTTTTCTACGACTCTCATATCAAAAACATCAAAAATGCCTCTATCAGCAATGGAGTCGGTCAGGTATCAAATTACATTTTAAATTTTCAGCAATAAAACTAAAAATATGAATATTCTGATATTGTCAGACCTCCACATTGATACTTGCGATAATTTCGGCACATTCCAATGGGACGAAATGGAACTAATTATGCAAATTGAAGGTATCAGGGACATATATAGTGTTGATAAGATAATTTTTAATGGCGATATTTTTGAGATGCAAAAATATACTTATGAGGCTATTAAAGAAGCCAATCCTATATTAATGAGATATTTCAGGGATAATGATTTCATTTTCATCAAGGGAAATCATGATATAGTATGCGACTTTAGTTTGGCAAATTATCAGATCTTAAATTCACAAGGTCAATCTATTTATATTGAGCATGGACATAATGCCGATTGGTTTAATGGAAGCCGATTAGGTCGTGCAATAGGTAAGTTCGGTATGTCACTGCTTAAAAAATTGTCGCATTCAAAAAAGCTGATGGATATCTATTTTAAAATAGTGGCTTTCGAAGACCAGATTAATCATATACCAAAGAGTTATAACACAATAAAATACCTGACATATGCCCTAAAACTGTTGAAGGAGCATGATGTTGTGGTACTGTCGCATACACATAAACTTGAATCGCATCATACCTACTATCTGAACAAGAAAAAGCGCTATCTTAATTCCGGTTCCTGCTCGCTGGGCCGTTTTCAGGGTATTTTAATGGATACCGAAACACTTAAATATGAATTAATAAAGGAAACAAAAGAATCTGTCAGGAATTCGCGACAAATGGCTTATGCTATTTAAGAGTCCAGTACATTGTTAACTGATAAGCAGATAATGAATGGATATATGATCTTATAAACCCAAATAAATTTTATACTTATTAATACAATGATTCATGTTCATAATATATACGAAGATAAAGTAGATTCTGAACCAGAGCAAGCTTTATCCTCCATTCCACCTGATAATAAGCCTTCTCACGAATTATTCCTGCATAAATCTTTGATTGACAGGTCAGAATCTATAGGAAACCTTGGGTACTGGGAGTATGATTTTGTAACCGGGAAAATATGGGCCTCACAAGGAGCCAGACATATCTATGGCATTGGTGACTGTGAGTTATCCATCAATGAAATTCAAAGTATTTCGCGTGTACCGAATATCGCCCAATACTTGATCTGAGTTTGGAAAATCTCATTAAAAAGAACGAAAAATATGATGTGGAGTTTAGAATCAATCGGCAAAATGACGGGGCGCTAATTGACATCAGGTCACTGGCCGAGAGTGATATCTCAGAAAAAAAAGTTTATGGGATGATATTCGACAACTCCAAACAAAAGAAAGTAGAACAGGTGTTCTATTCGCTTTTAATCATTGTAAGTACCATCTTAAACCTTTCTACAGCTTTTACAGCGTGGGTGATGTTTGCAGGCATAATAATTGTGTCTCCTGTTTTGAGCATGAAAGTTTCTCCTCCGATAATAACCTCACCTCTCCCATCAACTACCTGAATCATAGCGTCAAAAGGTGCAGTATGCTCGCTTAACGCTTCTCCCTTATCGAAAGAAAAAAGTGAAATATTTCCTGTCTGCTTCTTCAGAACAGTTTTACTTACAATACCACCTTCAGAATATTCTATTGAAGATGCGAAATTAAAAACATTCGACTTTTTGAATTCTTTTGGCTCCATATGGGAATTATAAATTAGATAATCAGGATTTAAATTCTTTTTAACAGTCTTCTAAATCCATTAACCGCAAAGATCGCAAAGAATTACGCAAAGAACGCAAAGATCTGAATTACTAAATTTTTGCTTTGCGTCCTTTGCGCCACCTTTGCGTTCTTTGCGGTTAAATAAATATTATCTATTTTTTTATGTTAGGCAACTCCAGTCCATACCCCTTCTTTTTATCTTCAGCTTTAAGAAGGAATGCAAACAAAAGCGCTAAGATACTTAGTGATGTAAACATCACCATATCAAAGAAATAATTATATCTCAGGTTTAGTTTTGTTTTTTCAATTACCGGAAAAATCGCTTCTGTTGTCTTTATCTCAATTTCCTTTTCAAATTTCGCCCTGTCGCCTGAAAGAGTAATGCCTGTGAGTGCGTTGACTGTATTGGAAGATATAGTGTTCTTTAGACTGACCACATCAATTGAAGTAATAGGAACAGCTTCATAGATTGTATTTTGAACGAGCGAGTCAATTGCCCGGCTGCTTGCCTTCTCTGCAAGAGTGGAAATTTCCTTGGAACTTAGATTATAAGATTTATCTGACAATACCTGCTTATAGGCTGCAGCGACCGCATCTTTTACAGTTACCTTATTTGGGGTAACCTCAGGGTTAGTCATATTAAGCACTATTCCTAACAAGAGAGGAATAGCCCATAAGCCTATATTCTGTATCCAGAAAATAACAGCGTATGCCGTTCCCAGTTGTTTTTCAGGAATAATTTTAGGAACTGAAGGCCACATGGCGGCAGGGACCAGAGAAAAGCCGATTCCAAGAACGATGACCATCGATGCTGCAAGCCACCATGCATTCAAAAATGGAATAGCAAGAATACTATGAACGATGATTAAAATTATTGACCCGATTATCATTATTGTTGCTCCATTACCTTTTTTATCGTAAACAGTTCCGAATAAAGGTGTAAGGAAAATAGTTCCAAAAGGAAGCAATGCCGGGATTGCTCCGGCGAGATTCGGGTTAACATGGTATTTATTGATCATCAGATCTGTTGCATAGAACAGAAAAGGGAAAACTGCAGAATAAAACAATACACAAAGAATAGCAATATACCAGAATCCTGTATTTTTGATGATAAACAGAATATCTTTCAGTTCAAAAGCATCCTCAGCCACATTTCCCTTTGTACTCTCAGCTATTGAAGCATCGAGCTTCCTGTCCATGAATGTATAAATGATAAAGGCAGTAAACGCTATAAGCATAAATACAAATGCCAATAAAACCGGAGATGAGTAAGAATATGTTTTTGCCAACGGCAGGGCAATTCCAAGTGCAACAGCCGTACCAAGACGGGCAATTGACATTTGCATACCCATAGCGAGAGCCATTTCCTTACCCTTGAACCATTTTACAATAGCCTTTGATACAGTTATTCCACCTGCTTCTGTTCCGACACCAAATATTCCGAATCCAATTGCAGAAATAATTACCTGAGTCTTAATTCCAAAAATCAGGGAGCCTTCCGGAAATACGTGAATAAGCGCCCAATAATTCAGACCAGTTCCAATAGACATCATGAGGGTTGCTGCAATACCGGTAAAACGTACTCCCATTTTATCGAGAACAATTCCGCTGAAAATAAGCATGAATAAGAACACGTTAAACCAGGTGTAGGATGATGTATAAATGCCAAAATCAGAACTATTCCAGCCTAAAATACTTTCAAGCATTGGTTTAACCGGGGAGAGGGCATAATTGAAATAGTATGCACCAAACATTGACATTGAAACGATAATTAAAGCAGTCCACCTTGCCTTTTTAGAATCACGTAAAGTATTGATTATTTGTTCCATAAGTATGCTTATAAGTTTGTAGGTTTAGAACGGTAAATGTAACTAATAATTTCTTAAAAATATTTTTCAAATCAATATAATAAGCTCATTGTATATGTAAACAATGAAATGCTCTATTTAATGTTTGGCAACTCAAGACCATATCCTTTTTTCTTGTCTTCACGTTTTAGAAGAATGGCAAATACCAGTGCAATTATACCAAAAGACATAAATATGAACATTGGGATTGTATAATTGTAAGTAGTTACTGAACTTCCGTCCACCACGACTTTACCTGTAATACAATACTTATCCAGAACCCAGCCGATAAGAAAAGGAACTCCCCATAATCCAATATTCTGAACCCAGAAAATCAATGCGTATGCTGTTCCAAGTTGTCTCTCCGGAATAATCTTTGGCACTGATGGCCACATTGCCGAGGGTACTAATGAAAATCCAACTCCCAAAATAAGCATTAAAAATATCGCAAAAAAGTAACTGTTAAAAATTGGGATTGCAAAAAGGAAATGTACAATAATAATAAGAATTGACCCTATTATCATTATTGTGGCACCTTTACCTTTTTTGTCGTAAAGGCTTCCAAAGAATGGAGTAAGCAATATATTTCCAAAAGGCAGCAAGGAAGGTATAAGACCCGCATAATAATCATCCACTCCAAATTTATTGATCATTAAGTTTGTAGCATATTTCAGAAAAGGGAAAACCGCCGAATAGAAAAGAACACAGAGAATTGCCACGTACCACCAACCTTTATTGGAAACAATTGACCATAGATCTTTCATTTTAAATTCTTCGTCAGGTTCTGTATCGCTTCCATTTGCTATCAGGGCCAGGGATTTATCAAGTTTTTTATCCTGAACACAATAAACAAAAAATGAAAGTAATCCAACGCATAAAAGAATAAGACATATAAGTACCGGAGCTGAAACATGTCCAAATTTCAATGCTATAGGTAACGATGTAGATAACGCTAAAGCTGTTCCGAGCCTCGCTATCGCTAGCTGCAACCCCATAGCCAAGGCCATTTCATGACCTTTAAACCATTTAACAATAATTTTCGAAACTGTAACTCCGGCAACTTCACACCCCACACCAAATATTGCAAACCCAATAGAAGCTAACCATACCTGTGCGGGAAATGTCCAGATTATAGTCCATGTCTGTCCATCAAGAGAATGTGTAGAAACAGCATAATATTTAATACCTGCACCTATAATCATTATAATACCTGAAACTATTCCCGTGAATCGGACTCCCATTTTATCAAGGATTATCCCTCCAAAAATGAGAAAGAAGAAGAAAACATTAAACCAGCTATAAGAACCCGAAAACCAGCCATAAGAAGTTGCCGACCAATGCAATTCTTTATCCAGCATCCGTCCAAGCGGCGACATAACATCAGTTAAATAGTACCCTGCAAACATCGTGAATGCCACAATAAGCAATGCGGTCCATCGGGCTGCTTTTGAATCACGAAGTGTATTTGTAATAGTCTCCATAATAAAATTATTTAAACAAGCTTGAAAATCAATTTATTTACCCCAGCCCCAAGGGGAGTAAATTGATTTTCTTCGCTCCCCTTGGGGTCGGGGTAACGAAGAAAATCAAATTACGGTATTTAATGACGGTGAATGTAATTAATATCTTTCTCAAACAAATTAAAAATATCTATTTCAGAACCATTTTATTGAATTAGTAATTACAGTTTCAGAGATGTTGTTATGGTATTTATCAGTTTTGTTAATTTTTTCAGTTTTTTGCACTAGTTTTGCAAATCAAACATCATAAAATTAATATGAAAAAGAGCATTCTGTTTACGTTGTTTACAATTATTTGCGTTATAGCTCATTCCCAGAATCCGGCATCATCGCAAACTACTCCGGTTAAATGGTACACAATACAGGAAGCTGAGAAACTTTTTAAGCAATCTCCCCGTCCGTTTTTTATTGATACTTACACTGACTGGTGCGGTTGGTGCAAAAAGATGGATAAGGAAACTTTTACCAACCCGGTCATATCAGATATCCTTAATAATAAATACTATCCGGTTAAGTTTGACGCAGAGGGAACCCAGAGTACAACATTCTTTGGAACAACCTATATAAACGACGGTAAAGCAGGTAAGGCAAATCAACTGGCAGTTGCACTTCTTCAGGGACAGCTTTCATATCCCACGGTTGTTTTTCTAACACCGCAGCCTGACGGAAAACTTGCAGCAACAGCAATTCCCGGATTTAAGGAAGCAAAAGAGATGGAAGTTATTCTAGGCTATTTCGCTGACAAAAATTATGAAACCAAGAAGTTCGAAGATTTTCAGAAGACTTTTGCCGGGAAAGTGAAATAAGCTGATAACGGGCATAAAACTCACGACAAACGGGTCTTGCAGTCTTGCGGTCTTGCGGTCTTGCAGTCTCCGTTTCTCCCACTCTCCCCTTCTCCCGATCAAATTGAACTTGCTATCTCCCTATCACATAATTCGATGGCAGCTGGATAACTTCTCCAAGCTGGTATACTAGTTTTCGCGAGTTAAAGAGGACTTCAGATCCCAGTGAGATTTTCATATTTACAACATCCGGAACCCGGTAATAGAGCTTATCGAACTTAGGTGTTTCTGGTTCAATTTGCTTTTTATTGATAATAGTAATGCTCTTTGTTTTCTGTTCCGGAGTAAGTTCGACAATAACCGGCTTTCCCCCAGTCGTCTTTGAGTCAACGGGTCCGGTAAGTTCAGAAAATTGAAAGAGTGTTACAGGTTTACCAACCATACTCTTTAATGGATCAATCTGATATGAGAATGTTCTTGTATCAGAAAATGTTTTGCCTGTAAATAATTCAATATATGCCTTTTCCAAACGGTTTATCTCATTAATAGGAGCCTCATTTTGAGGAAAAACAGTTGCTTCACCGGTAAGGATAAGAAGCTTTCCGTCTCTTAGATCCATAACTCTTTTAGCTGCTTTCTCAGCAAGCTGGTCAATTGTCAACTTTTTCTTCTTCTCAACTGTATAAGGTATTCTAATAAAGGTTGAATCAACAGCCACTCTTTTATAAGCTGTGTCTCTCTGTACCTGATAATATTCGTCAGAACCAAGATCGTCTGACATTAAGCCACTTATTTCCGATCCGGTTCCAGCTTTTTTAGTTTCACTATTATAAAAGACTGATGGATTCAGGTCTAATATTAACCCTTCCTTCCTGAGCGACAGTACATTGGACTGAAAATTGGTATTACTCTTAATAATATAAAACTCAGAAGGGTCCAACTCTTCATGTGACTTAACAGTGACACTTGTAATTGACCACGATTCGTTCTCATTCATTATTACATTATCGAGGCCCAACAATTCGCCAGCAAATCGTGCATAAGGTCCGGGTTTTTCTATAGTCCGTTCCATCGAAACAGAAACTGTGAAGACGCTTTTTGGAAGACCGTAAACGATACTTCCTTCCCGCATTGAAATAGTGTCGGAAAAGGGCAGAATTACAGTGTTTGGCTCCACAATTTTCTTACTTGACAAACACGAACTTAATGACAAAACTATGGCAAGGATTGCAGATATTCGAAGTTTAGTTTTCATAGGGAAGTTTTTGTTCAAAGTTCAAAGTTCAAAGTTCAAAGTTCAATTATTGAATTCTCTTATTCTATTAAACGCCTTACCTATGTTATTAATTATGTCGGTGGCAATAATAGATTCGTAACACGATTCTTCAAGAGCTAAGTCTGCCGCCAGTCCATGAAGATAAACTCCTGTAACTGCTGCATTTTCCACAGAATATCCCTGTGCAAGTAAAGATAGTAATATTCCGGTGAGCACATCACCGCTTCCAGCTTTCGCCATACCAGGATTTCCTGTACTGTTAAAGAATACTTTTCCTTCAGGCGTTGTAATTGAAGTATTTGCCCCTTTAAGAACTATCACACAATTATACTTCTTTGAAAATTCCATCTGCTTTATTAATCTCGAATATCCCGAAACTGAATCCCCTGCTAATCTTTCAAATTCCTTCAAATGAGGAGTCAGAATAGTTGAAGCTGGCATTAAAGTAAGCCACTCCTTATTAAGCGAAAGAATATTAAGTGCATCAGCATCAATTACCATCGGTTTTTTGCAATTATTAAGCAACTGGTACAAAGCTGTTTGCGATTCAGGTTCTTTTCCTATACCAGGACCAACACCAATAGCGCTGTATGGATCAGAATTTACTATTTCTGAAATGAACTTTTCCGATTTGTCAGCCTGAACCATAACCTCCGGGATAGATGTCTGAATTATATTGATTCCGCACATTGGTACATGGCATGTTACCAAACCTATGCCAGTCCTGAGTGCAGATTTCGCCCCCAGAGCTGCAGCTCCCATTTTTCCAAACGACCCTGCCACAAACAATCCATGACCAAAAATTCCTTTATGGTCAAATTTGCTTCTTTTTTTTAGTAAAGGGAAGATATCGCTCTTCTCCAAATACATGTAGGGTGACTTTATTAAATCAGCCGCAGCGTGCTTTAGTCCGATAGGCAAAATTACTACTTCGCCGACATAATGTTCGTTCTCTGCAAACATGAACGAGAGTTTTGGAAACTGAAAACTCAATGTGTAATCAGCTTTGATAACTCCTTCATAATTATTGTTTTCATTATTTTCACCTGCCAAACCTGAGGGAACATCAATTGAGATTACTGTTGCATCAGACTTATTGATCAGCTTTATGACCTCTGCTGCCAAACCTTCGACTCTGCGTGTAAGCCCTGAGCCAAAAATTGAGTCAATAATTATATCCCCTGAAATGATAACAGGAAACTGATCGGAAGATTTCAGATAATTCAAAGCTCCTTTACTGACCTCTTCGAGTCGTGTCCGGTTTATCTCCCAATCGGGTGTGACGTTCTGAGTGAATTCAACATAATGTACCTCAACATTAAAATGATTTCTGAGAAGCATACGGGCAAGAGCGAGTCCATCTCCACCATTATTCCCTGGTCCTGCAAAAACAATAATTCGCCCCGACCAGTCAAATCGTTCTGAAATCCAATTGTAAAGCTCTCCTGCGGCTCTCTCCATAAGGTCGATTGATGAAACAGGCTCATGTTTTATGGTGTACTCATCAATTTCTTTTACCTGATCAGTCCTGAAGAACTTCATATTCGGATAATTTATCTCTTACAAAGTTACATTCTTCATCTGTGAATAAAAAGTGCTCCGGCTATTTACAAACAAAACGACCAGTAAAACAAGGTCTCTTTCTTTCAAAAAGATTTATATATTTGTTTCAGATAGAGTTGTCTAAAAAGTTCTTTGTTTTTGTTTAAAATTGATCTGACTTGGTGTCTTCCCTTTTGAACTGTTGAAAAAGTTGAAATCAATTAACCGCAAAGGTCGCAAAGAAATTCGCAAAGATCGCAAAGAGCTTTAGTACAATGTTTTAACTTTGCGTCCTTTGCGTCATCTTTGCGTTCTTTGCGATTAGAAAAGACTTTTTAAACAACAACATTACTATAATTGAAATTAAATAAACATAATCGATATGCTAAAGAATCATCCCAAAGGACTACTTGTAGCTTTTTTCTCAAATATGGGAGAAAGGTTTGGGTTTTATACAATGATGGCAATACTTGTGCTTTTTCTCCAGGCTAAATTCGGCCTTTCAGCGGAAAAAGCTGGCGGCATCTACAGCTGGTTTTATTTCAGTATTTATGCCCTTGCACTTCTGGGAGGAATACTGGCAGATGCTACCAGGAAATACAAACTGGTGATACTCACTGGTATAATCATCATGTTTGCAGGGTACATAATTATGGCAGTTCCCGGAATGACCCTGACTATTACAATTATCGGACTCTTTACAATAGCTCTCGGTAATGGTTTATTCAAGGGTAATCTTCAGGCGGTTGTAGGTCAGATGTATGATGATCCGAAGTATTCGAAATTAAGGGATTCTGCTTATATGATATTCTACATGGGTATCAATATCGGTGCATTATTTGCTCCTTTTGCTGCAACAGGTATGAGAAACTGGTGGCTGAAAACTAACGGGTTTCTGCACGACGGAAGCCTTCCTTCACTTTGCCATCAGTATCTGGGTAAAACACTTACAGACACTACAACATTTCAGCAACTTGCTGATAAAGTAAGTCTTGCTGGCCCTGTATCAGACCTTACTGCATTTGCAAAAAACTATATCGAAGTATTTTCTAAGGGATATAACTATGCATTTGGTATCGCAGCCTGCACGATGATTATATCGCTTCTGGTTTATGTCATTTTTAACAAGCACCTTCCGAACAAAGAGAAAAAAGCAACAGAGGTCTCCGAAAAAGTTGTTTTCAGTCCGGCTATTCTTCTTGCGGCAATGGTTGCAATGGGTGTTACCGCTTTTGGGTTACATTTCATTAAACAGGTTGGCTGGACAGCAGGATTTGCTTTCGGACTGTTTGCTGCTTTCGTCACCTGGATAATTATGAGTGCCAGGAAAGAGGAGATGTCAAGAATAGTAGCACTTGTGCTTGTATTCATTGTTGTCATCTTTTTCTGGATGTCGTTCCATCAAAATGGACTGACTCTTACCCTTTTCGCCCGGGATTATAATGTGAAGGCTGTAACGCCATTCACGAATCTCTTTTTCAATGTATGGTCCCTGTTGGCCGTTTGTGGTTCAATTGGAGGAGCTATAATTTTGTTGAGAAAAGGAATTGAAAAAAATACAAGAATAATAGGAGGCGTTCTGTTTGCTGCTTCATTTATTGCTTCATATTTCTTCATCGTAAAAGCTAACGCGATGAATGATATCTCTCCTGAAATTTTCCAAGCTTATAACCCTTTATTCGTTGTAGCATTGACTTTCCCGGTCATGGGATTTTTTGCATGGTTGAATAAGAAAAATATTGAACCGTCAGTTCCAAAAAAGATTGGATTCGGGATGATTATTGCCGCAATTGGTTTCCTGATCCTTTTGGTCTGTTCGCTGAATCTCTCCTCTCCTCACCTTTTGAATGGTTCTCCTGTTCCGGATGCCGAAAGAGTATCTCCCTATTGGTTAATCAGCATTTATCTAGTACTCACTGTAGCTGAACTATTTCTGAGTCCTATGGGTTTATCATTTGTCTCAAAAGTAGCTCCATCGCGATTTCAGGGGCTTATGCAGGGAGGGTGGCTTCTGGCAACAGCTGTTGGTAATAAGCTTTTATTTGTCGGGACCCTTCTTTGGGATAAAGTCGAACTATGGCAGCTTTGGCTGGTATTTGTGGTATGTTGTTTGACATCCGCAGCTTTTATATTTTCAATCTTAAAAAGACTTGAGAAGGAAGGAAATTAAAAACTCCGCGGCTTACAGTGAATGGTGTAAAACCGCGGAGCATTATAAATATTTGACTAAATCCTTTTTATTCCCTGCCTAAGGTTTCTTAACATATTGATTTGGAGCACCTGGAGTGGGAATATTACCTGCTATTTGTGATCCGTTTTCATGCGCCTTAGTTAAAGGGGTGGTAAGTGTGATTCCACTACCTGAGACCTGCGCACTTGCATTATGCAGATTCGTAAGAGGTGCTGCTACAAAGATAGTGTCTATTGGCGTTGCAGTACGACCACCAAAACGACGGCGTCCGCTTGTGACGGAAGCAACTATTGCAGTCTCAAGGTTTGCATCGCTGTCTATGGTAATGGTCTGTCCGGCACTAAAACCTTCAACGCCTGCAACAGGGATTGCTTTTGTTCCTGCCGTCGTGGCTGTACCAACTGTAGTACCACCTGTTGTTCCAAGAGTCTTGATAACAGCTGTTTCGCTATTAGCGCCCGACTCGATAATTATCTTCTGACCAGCGATAAAGTCTGCCATGCTGGCAACTTTGATATTGTTGGCACCAACAGCCGAAGCAGCTGATAATGATGCAAAAGACTGAACGAGAAAATCATTGCAGTTGTTGTCTTTGTCGGCACCATCGGGGTATAAGCCTCTGCTTACCCCTGCGCCACTTGATACTCTGGGCACAACCACGATACAGCCACCCTGGCTCTGATCGCCCTCAAGGGTTGCGATATCAGGGCTGGTAACCGGGCCATTTGCACTTGAATTTGCCTGCTGTGATCCAAAAACCATGGCATCGACAAGTAATACTCCGGTCGCATCCATAAGTGCAATTGAACCAGCACTGGAGGAAAATGGGCCACCATACCACTGATTTGGTGTTGGAGGTCCCTGGTAACCAACTGTTATTGCAACAGGATTGACTAGTGGTGCACCATACTCATGACTTTTGTCTAACGGACTGTCGAGGGTGATTCCGGTACCTAAGGCTTGTATTGCATCAGCACTCTTATGTGAATAGCGTATTGCAGGAGTAAAAGTGATGCCTGTACCGAT
The DNA here is from genome assembly GCA_963809855.1 of uncultured Bacteroidales bacterium. GTDB lineage: Bacteria > Bacteroidota > Bacteroidia > Bacteroidales > VadinHA17 > LD21. The sequence continues at coordinate 1,463,093 of CAWELF010000001.1, forward strand.
ATCAGACACATCGACGCCAGAAATATTGTTAAACTTAAGCGGGGAGGACAGCTCCAGTTCCCCACCTCCTCCTGCATTCATACCACCAGGGCGACCGACAGGAGCTGTAACAACGTTTACGATAGTCTTTATCCTGACAACTTCCTTGCGTGCACCCGTACCAACCGTCAGCATGTCGCCGACTGTCATGCTGGCATTGTCGGCTACCTTGATGCGTGTGGCACCGGCAACCGCTGCTTCAAACAGAGTGGTTTGCGTTGCTGCTTTGCCAACCGAAGTTACAGTACACACTTCGAAGTTGCCACCGATATCAATACCTATTTTCTGGCCAACTTCGATGCCTGTTGCACTCGTGACAGGAATGTTTGTCGATCCTGCCGGAATTGTCAACCAGGGGCCGGTAGATACAGGAATGAAAACTGTAGTCATAGCCGAGGCTGCTGATCCTACATTTACTATAGAGCGCGTCTCACCGTCGATATCAATTTTATTCCCGACTTCGAATCCGGTGATACTCCTCACATTAATTATTTTTTCACCTTTGGTTACTGGAGCTGACAACCCTGAACCTGAGAGACCAAGAAGGTAAAATCCATGTGCTGCAAGTTTTGTTCCTGCCGGAATGGTTGCTGCTTTAACCGGGGCAAATTGGGCCTGGGTGTTTATCAGAGACCAGTTGGAGATATCGACAGCAGCATTAGAGGCATTGTACAACTCTATAAACTGGTTGGTAATGTTGTTGCTGGTGCTAAAACGTACCTCGTTAATTTTCACAGGTAATACGTTTCTCACTCTCTGTGAAGCTATTTCGAGTTGCACTAAACCCGCAGGATTCTTCCACTCAGCTTTGCCTGTCATGTATCCGGCTCCGGTCTTAGCAGGTGCAGTAATCTTAAAGGAAGCAGTAACGCTGGCACCAGGGCCAACAGGGGCTGTGAACGTTTTTGAGGCTTCACTCCCACCTGAAACCACTGTAGTCCAATCTTTTGGCACGGAAATGCTTAACTTAACACCTGCAATGGGTGCTCCCGTGGAATTTGTGAAAGTTTCAGTGATCTCCTGTGCTGATTGCGGTGTAAATGATATTGCTCTTGAAAGGCTTAAGTATTGAACATCATATTTTGATGCAACAATGTTTGCTTGAACAGCATCAGTTGTAGATTCGGAAGGATATCCTGTTGTCATTACACCCTCATAGAAGGTACCGGACGAGCCATTGCCGTTATCACCGCCGGTGCCAAGAAGAATACCTCCCTGTTTATGCATCGGATAATATGCTGCGCTGTTTGGTGTGCCTGGACGAACCCCACTGTAAAAAGTGGTGAGGGCACCCTTTTGTGCGTCGCCACCGCGAAGATCCCACTTATTTCCACCACCTCCATCGACCACTGCAGTGACAAACTTCCAGGAGTCAATAGTGGGTGAACCAACGTTTTTCTTTGCATTGTATCCGGAAAAGAGTCCTGCCTCCATATCGGCCATAATCCAGGGACCAGTACCATCACCACTACCCCAAGCGGTAGCTGTTCCAAAATATGTAGTTTCCATTGTTCCGGTACCAACAGCTTTGCCATTAGTAGATGAGTTCCCATAGTCAAAACAACAGCCACTATCATAATGAGTGCCATTAACTACATAATATATGCCTTCAGGTTCGTCGTTGATTGCAACGTCGGTGGCATTGTTGTTACGAAGTCCCCCGCCCGGCATAATGTAAACACCGTATGCTTTGTGACCACTTATTGTAACCGGGGCCATATCTGCAATTGGAAGGGTATTAAATGCACCCTTATCGGTACCTTTGAATGTTCCCGGAGGAATTTGTGATAAGTGATTACCTTTACCTGACTGGTCGTATAGAATAGTGATCCAGCAGAGGGTGTTGGCGCAGAAAGCATCTTGTGCAGAAGCATCGGCATAGCCACCCGGATCTCCCTCTTTTGGTTGAACAACACCTATTTCAAGTGTCTTTTTGTCCGACTCACGCTTTACCTGATAAAGCGGACCATTATATGAAGCGTACAAAGCACGCGTGGTGCTATGGGCTGCTACGCAGGGAGTACCTGCAGCAGAATAGATATCACACGGACCTACAGGTCTGGGAGGAGCAGCACTGCGCGCTACCCCCGACATTGCCATCATCATCAGGGCGACAGGAAAAATGAGCGCCAGTGAAAGGATGATTAAAAAACGACTTTTTTTCTTCATGTTTATTTCTTTAATTTTAATGTTGATATTCTGGACAAATTATTGCTAAATTCTTATCTGTTTGTATTATAACATTTGTATTTGCAACCCTTTTCTTCTGGTATATAATTTCATCTATCTTACGAAAATATTCAAATATTTGGCAAAAAGAATCTTTGCCAGATTTTATTTTATCACGGTTTGGGTACACCGAGATCCTTCTGTAATATCATAAGAAGATCGTCTTCGCTATACGCTTCCGGAATAACCCAACGAGAATTGAATAAAAGTTTTGGAACTCCACCTTTACCGTTTTGGATAGTCTGACCATAAATCTTCATGCAGCTTTGCATATAGCTATCTATCCAGGGGTTGTTCCAAGCTGCATCGAAATTCGCTTTTCCAACCAATTCAATTGCCTTTGCCGTTGCAGTATCCAGATTTCTTGGACGCCAGCTGTCACCAGATTCAAATGAGAACATCCATGCTTCGAAAGAAGGAAATGCATCATGTTTGGCCAACCATACTGCCATACCGGTTTTCGCCAGTTCGCAGGAGTTTTTAAATGCTTCTACACCTGTTGGCACATAAGGGTTGCATTGAGAATTTAACGGTACCGGGCCAATAACAAATGCCAGCTTTCCGGAATAACGGCGAACTGCCTCATCCAGCATAAAGTGTAATTTCTGACAATGTGAACATTGATAATCAAATAGCAATGTTACTATATAAGGCGCATCTGGAGAACCAACAATTGGCACGTTGTGGTAATCGATACCGGTTATCCTATTCTGCGACTCACCGCCTTTGTAAACGGATGAAGGAGTAAATGCAACCTGAATGGTCGCCATTAGACCGGCCAGAGCCAGACCGATAAGCGAGAAACCTAGAACTGATAAAGGACTAATTCTATGCTTTCCGGTACACTGGAGGGTATTTGAGCCTTTAGATGAAATTTTCTTCTGGACATCATTCGAATTGTTCCCGAGTTCCTTAATCGCCCTCCAGATAACCAGTACCGTCAATAAAAGACCACTTATATGTGTTGTCATACAATATGGACAGAAGTTTCCGATCACCCATTTTTGTAAGATGGTGAACCATATTGCACTTCCTGCAATGGCTCCGGTAAGTATTAGCATCACTTTCCAGGCCATGCGTCTGATTGGTAATTCAGTAGTGGGACCAATAAAAAAACCTGCGACCAGTAGTGCAAGGTACACTCCCACTGCAAGACCACTGATAGGAAATATACCCGCAATAATAGACCAGCGGCTGCCCAGTACCTGTTCACAGGGACTTCCACCACCACAACCAATCATTTGTCCGCCAGAGAGGTAATGCCAGCTCATTATTAAGCTTAAAACCAGCGCAAATGCGTTTAAACCCGTCAATATCAAGCGCCACAAGGGCCATGATTGTTTAATTTGTCGATTGTTTTTGAAGGTTCCCAAGGTTATATCCTCCTGCTTTTGTAAATTAAAAACTCCGCGGCATCACAGTCATACTTTTTTGAGCCGCGGAGTATTATATACATTTAAAATAGAATCAATCTTTTGTTTCTGCTAAGGTCGCTTTACGTATTGATTTGGCTCTCCGGGTGTTGGAAGATTACTTGCAACCTGTGCACCAGTGTCGTGTGCTTTAGCCAGAGGTGAAGCCAGAGTGATCCCGCTTCCAGAGACTTGTACACCAACAGCGTGACCTTTTGCAAGCGGTGCTGTGACTGTGATCGAGCTGGTAGGGCCATTATTGTTTCCACCAAAATTAGGTCTTCCTGCAGTGACAGACGCGATTACAGCCGTCTCAAGGTTGGCACCATTATCTATGGTAATGGTCTGACCAGAACTAAAACCTGATACATTGCCAACAGGAATAACGGTTACACCTGAAGCAATGGCTGTCCCAACAGAAGTTCCGCCAGTTGTACCGATAACAGAAATGGTTGCAGTTTCGCTGTTTGCACCGGCATCCACAATCAGTTTTTGCCCAACGGTGGCTCCTCCGATGTTAGCTACTTTAATATTGTTTGAGCCGCTTGGTGCAGCGACTGCAAGTGTCATAGTACTCTGCAAAAAGAAATCGCGGGAATTGTTGTCGCTGTCGGCACCGTCAGGGTAACGACCAGCGCTTCTGTTAGGTTGGCTGGCCGAAGCTACAGGAGCTCCTCTGTTGCCACCTCTCGCTCCCGGAGAAGGAACAAAATTTCCACTTTCTCCTGCGCCGGAAGCAGCCTGGTAACCCTCGGCTGCCCATGGGTCGACGATTCCGCCATAGTTAAGTCCATCAACTACATTTCCAGCTGCATCACGAAGCACCATATTTCCTGCTGAAGATGAGAGGGCTGGTCCTCCGAACCACTGGTTGGGAACTACTGTCCCCTGGTAACCGGCAGTGGTTACTTTCTGGTCACGAACCACTGCGTCTATCGCATGGTCCATGGTAAGAGGTCCGTCCAAAGCGACGCTGAATGCCAGAGGAAGAACTGGTTCATTACTTGAGTGGGCAAAAGCTGTTGCCGGCTCAAAAGTAATACCTGTTCCCCTTGCACTGAAAGGTATGTTGTAAGAATGATTGAACTTCAAAGGTTCGGCAATGTCGAGTCCTGTTCCCTGATCCTCAGGTTTTAAAGGACCATTGAATGTATTTCGAACGGACTGTGTACCAACACGCGTTACAGTAACTGTCTCAATGCCATGGCCTTTACTGTCAATGTCCAATCTAATTTTATCACCTACCGATATGTTGGCAACCGAAGAAACCTTGATGTTTTTATCACCAACTTTTGCTTCTGCAGATAACCATGCCTGTGTACCGGATTTGCCTACCTGTGTAACCGTAACCACTTCATATTTCTCAATTGATTGAGCAACTGCAGGATATGTTGCACCGTATCCGATGGCCATCTTCTGGCCAACTTTAAAGCCATTTACGCTTGTAACAGGAATATTGGTTGAACCTTTAGGGATGGTAATTATTGGTCCATCAGGAAGAGGTTGCCATACGGTTGTAGGAGTACCTGGATCAGCAGGACGTGCTCCTCCGAACTGAGGTGTGGCATCAGGTTGAGGTGCTGCTACTGTACCAATGCTTGCAATTTTATGAAGCTCTTTAGAGGAACCATTTCCTATTTCTATTGCATCGCCTACGGTCATCCCTGTAGTATTTCTCAGATAAAGTGTTGATTCACCTTTTTTTGCAGGAACAACAAGTCCTGAGTTAGATAAACCCAACAGGTAGAAACCCTTGGAAGCCAGTTTTGTCCCGGCTGGAATCTTAATTGAAGAAAATATAGGTAACTGGGTTTGATGCTGGGTTAATGTCCAGTTGGAAATATCTATTGCACCTGAGCCAGCGTTATATAATTCGATAAACGCATCTGTGGAATTGTCAGTTGCACTTCCGGTAATGCGGAATTCATTAATTTTGACAGGGTTGACATTGCGAACTTTTTCAGCACTTGTTTCAGAATGTATCTGGCCATTAACAGGATCTGTCCAGGTAGCTTTACCAACCAGATCTCCGTTAAATGATTCAGAGCCGGAAGTAACTAAAAAGGTTGCACTCACTTTTGCACCCTGGGCAATAGGCTCAGCAAACTTTTTTGCAGCTTCTTTAGACTCTACTACTACTGCTTTCCATCCTTTAGGAGCAGTAATGCTTAAAGTGACATCCTTAAGTGGCGCACCGGTTGTATTTATAAATGTTACTGTCGAGTTCTGAGTGGATTTTGGCGAGAATGTCTGAAGCCCCGGAGGTGTATCGGTCGTGCTTGCTGGTGTAAGGCTAACACGCTGCACATCATATTTGGCAGATACAACATTGGACTGGACCTTCTGGTTGGTTTCCCTTGTAGGATAGGTGCCCGGAGCTGTCATTGCGCCCTCATAGAAAGTACCCTGAGAGCCATTGCTGTTATCACCGCCATTGCCTAAAAGAATACCTCCCTGCTTGCGCATCGGATCGTAGCTTCTTCTATCATTGAAGACACGAGGACCGTCAAACATTACTGCCAGAGCACCTTTCTGAGCGTCACCACCCATAGATCTCCAGTAGTGAGGTTCTCCGTCTGCAGTTGCTGTTACGAAACGCCACGTAATTATTGGAAGGTTGGGAATATACTTATCATTTGGAGAGTAAGTAACACCACCTACCAGGTTATTTTCCTGATCGGTCATGATCCAGGGACCAGGAGCTATGCCACGATACCATGCAGTTGCATTTCCAAAGTAAGTTGTCTCCATTGTACCATCGCCGTCGTCACGGCTATCAGTTTCAGCGTTGCCGTAATCATAACAGCAACCTGAGTTGTAATGAAGCCCATTAACGACCCAATATTGTCCTTCAGCCTGATCGTCGACAGCTGTTCCCTTTGCATCATTCCAGCGAAGACCCATACCTGGCTCAATTAAAACTCCATAAGCCTTATGACCCATAATTGTAATCGGAGCCATGTCTGCGATTGGGATGTTGTTAAATCCACCCATCGCCGGACCACTGAATCCTCCGCGCGGCGCCTGCACGAGGTTGTTGCCTTTTCCTGACTGGTCATAGAGTGTAGTTATCCAGCAGTATGTATTAGCACAGAAGGCGTCCTGAGCAGCGGCATTGGCATATCCGCCTGCATCACCTTCACTTGGCTGTACAACGCCTATGTCGAGGGTTTTACCGTCAGACTGACGTAATACCTGATAAAGTGGACCGTTATACGAAGCATACAATGCACGTGTGCTGCTGTGGGCAGCTACGCAGGGGTTGCCTGCGGCGGCATAAACATCGCATGGACCTTCCGGACGTTGTGGAGGTACACTGCTCACTGCTCCTGTCATAGCCATCATAACTATCATGGCGACAGGGAGTATGAACGCCAGTGAAAGAGTTATCAAAAAACGATTTTTCTTTTTCATGTTTGTTCTCCTGAGTTTAAGTTAGTGTTAGAGTTTGTAAAGTAAAGATAAAATATTAAATTCAGATAAGTGTCCAAAGTACGTTTATTTATTAATCGCTTATTAAATAGAGACATAGTGATTAATCAATTCGAATTTATCAACTTCTTCTTTTTACTGTCAAAGAAGAGCGAAATAGTGAGAACAATGAGGGAAACGCTCATAAAGATTGGAATATAGAACATCTGTTTTATCGGCAGTATTAGTCCAAGAGTCATTGCACCAACAGATATGATACCTGCAAATACTGCGTATAATTTAGTTTTATAAAACCATGCATATGGAAAAAAGTGTGCACCGGTAATTATAACGTAAACCATGGCGAAATAATCCGGGAATTTTATAAGGGAAAAAACTAAAAAAGGAAAGTAAAACAGCTGAGAAAAATTCAACCAAAGTCCTAAGGGTTGTAATGGATTGTCCTCGTTTGTCCAGATTGTCTTAAAGATTTTGGAAAACAAAAATGCCAACGGTATCATCAGGGCTCCGATTATAAAAGTAAATACTGACTTATCATACGATTTGAAGTCAAGTGTCCAGATCCAAGCAATTATAAACCAGATAATGCCTGCTGATAGTGTAAAATCAAGTCCATTTTTTGATTTCACAGATAAGCTAACCTGTAATTCATCCAAAGATTCTTTTGTCATTATATAGCGAATTAGAATTTCTAAGATATAGTTTTTGTATATAACCAGCAACTTTTAATTTTGCAGCAAAAACACTTCTTTATTTTCATTAAACAGAAGTTTTGTAATAAATGGGCCTTCTTCAATAATCGCTTTTAAATTTTTGGATTCAGGAGGTACCTTAAAAACGAGCCGGGTTTCCAAAGACTGATGTAATTCCAGTCGAATATCAATTGGGATTTGCTTTCCCTCAAGTTTTTCGAGTTCTTGCTGTCCTTCTGCTGAATACGAAAAGTAGTGCCCGCTGTCATCCAGAATATGAACTCTCGGTTCAGAGGGTTTCTGGGCTATTCCCCGCGCATGGTTTGACATTCTAATATTCAGAATGACAAATCTTCCAACAGGATTAATTACCTGATTGTCTCTTCCCAGAGTGTCCCGTACTTCGAACTTCGTTACAGTTGCACACCAATCATCAAAACAGATATCTGTCCCAAGCGGGACCGGTTTAAGTGAACTGAAGAAATAAAAGAGAATCCATAATGATGTATAACTCAAGATAATAATTGCCAGGACCTTTAATGTGGATACGACACTTTTATGTTGAAATACTTTTACAATTAGTCTGATAAAGAGTATAATTACTGTAATTGTTGTCCCCAAAAAGACAAAAGTTGTCATAATAATGATTTTATTTTCAATTTATTCTTGTCTGAATCATGCAAGATAAGCATGATTTTTTAGTCAGTCAAATGATACCTGTGTGATGTCTTGGTTTCATATTGTGTTGGATTTGTCTGCCAACATTTATTCATTTCTTTAAGTTCAAGAGCATTTGATTGATCATTTTCTGCTCCTTCATTATCATCAGGTATCTCCTTCTTAAGAGATCTCCCATCCAGAAACTTATTAAAAATGGAAATACAAGCAGAAAAAAATACATACCGTCGATTGGATTACCGGTTCTCATTTTATTATGTTTAGAAAGATAAGTTACACAACCAAAAGACAGAAGTCAATTTTATTTTACTTCATATTCCGTTTTTCCTGTTATCGGAATCCCGGTTTTAGTGATACCTTCAGCAATAACATTTATGAGAGATGAATTGTCACTGTTATAATAATTAACAATTGCTGTATTATTATTAGTAAGGTTGATATTTGGTTTCCAATAAAGGGTGGATCTGAAATCAGGTTCAAAGAATGAATCTACGTTGGGCAAATGTTGCGGCGAATAAAATATCCGGGGCACGTTATATCCGCTAATCTTGCTATTAACTGAATAATTTACAGGCATATTTTCACCCAGCCTGTCAGTTGTACGAGTAATAATATTGATTACCCCGTTAGCTCCCTGCATCCCGTACATAGCCATTGCACCACCTGATTTTAAAACATCTATTCTATCAATAAAATAAACAGGCATGGATGCCAAATCGTCTAATGATGCCTTGAATCCATCTACCAGAACCAAAGGCATTGAATTTCCGGTAATGGAATGAACCCCCCGGATTCGTATTCCATAATCAGGAAACTTTCCGAAAATCTCAACACCTGCTATCCTTCCCCGTAGAATTTCAATAGGGTTTTTGTAGTTCTCCAATTGTTTTGTAATTATTACCTCATTATCGGGAGTACCATAGACAGCACGACTATTTTCAACTTTAATAGATTGAGGATTTTTTGGTTTCTCTGCAATAATTTTTACTTCTCCAAGACCAATTGTATCTGACAATTTGTATTTCTTTATTACAGATTCGTTAATCTCATAAGAGTCTTTTAACAACGAAAGCTTAGTTCGTGTCTGGAAACTAACAAATTGTTGACTGAGTGATACTTCTGCCGGATTATATTTCATGGAATCCAAAACCAATAGTCCTTGCAGTTGGTTTTTTTTCCCAATTCCACTTACAATTAATCTGGCTTCACCAGTTAAGTCAATACCTGATAACCTGAATCTTCCTGAAGTGTCAACCGGAATTGTTATTGTGAAAGTAGTCTTGCTTTCGAAAATACCAATATTCACTTTTGAACCTTCAATAGTTTTATCTGCAACATTTCTTCTTAATCTGCCTGATATTGTAAATCCGGTTTCTCTCTGGAAGTGGGTTGTATCGTACTTCCAGGCGAAATCACGCCAGCCCTGTGTGCGAAGGAGAAGATCGAGGTATTTAAATCGTTCAGAATTTGATGGATCAAAGTAATATGAAGGATCCTCAACATATCCCCGAACATCTGACTCAAGAAGAAACCAGGATGCAATATTCCTGGGAAATTGAGTTGAATTCTCGGTCAGGTTTTTATCTGCAACTGCAAGTGAGACATTTCCTTCTCTATTAATAATAGTATCTCCGGAAAATGAAATTTTAAGTGAAACAGGCTCTCGTTTATTATACACGAGCTTATCAGATTCAATTTGAATTCTTGTCAGAGTATCTCTTTGAATGTAAACAAGTCGTTCAGAAAGAGGAAGATCGCCTGATGCAGAAAGGGTTAAAATTATAACTCCCTCCGGCAAATCGTCTGTTGAGATGACAAAACTGCTTACCGGAGATTTAATTCTGTAACTCATTGTCTTAAAGACTTCCTTTCTTACTGAAAAACTAAGGACCAGGTCATGGTCTAAAATAAGAGGCAGGGTTTGTGGATTAGTTTTTGTGGTAACTTCTATTTCATTTTTATCGTTTATAGAGGTGCTCAACGTTACCCCCTCCGGGAAACTTTTGGGTAATTCGGTTTTTATTTCAATGCTATCCTGGTTTTTAAAAACTGAGTAATATCTTAGGCCCCGGAATGGCCTAAGGAAGAATGATCCCATGCCGTTATGTTCTGATTTAAATTGCGTTATAAAATCACCTGTAGATGAATATATCTTACCGGTTACGTTACAACCATTACCTATCTCATCTACAACCTTATAAGCAACTATGGAAGAGACATTGTCAACCATTGAACCTCCCTCAGGGAAGAAACTTATCTGGATTTTCTTTTCAGTATATCTTACATTTTTTGAAGTATCGCCTGGATTATCTTTTGAATTGACAACAATAATTTCCTTTACGAAGAATAAATCATCGCTGAAATTCCTCATGTAATTGGTATAAGCACGCAATGTTAATCTGCCTGACCTAATATCTTCTGGCAATTTAAAGTCTCCATTTCCAAGTCCATCCTCAAGTCTGATAATCCTGCTGGAGATGATTTTTGAAGACGGAGAGATAAGTTCAACATAAAGGTTATTGCTATGATTAGTGAGCAGCCTGTCTGATGCTCCTATCAAGTATGCTTTGAACCAGATATCATCACCGGGGTAGTAATACGTTCGGTCAACGTGTAGGTAAACCTTTTCGATCAGAGGAGAAATGAGATAATCTGCATCCTTTGGTGCGTAACTAATAATGTTTTTGCGGAGAGGTATTGTATCCGTAAGAATCTGAGCATGACTTGTAATTAAAAAGTTAAACAGAAAAAGGAGAAAGAGGGGTATTCTCATAACCTAAATTTTATATTAATTGTTTTGAGTCAAAATCTACCCGACAACCCAGGCATTTGTTCTTAACTCTGAGAAAAGCCATACAGCTTCCGCAATTAATGCCACAAGGAGCAATCAGTGACTTATTAAATGACACTATATTTGTCATAAGCTGACGAGGTTGCTGGTCATTTTAATAGGGAGTCTGTCCAGATAACTAAAACATCGCATACCGTACTTATAAAAATGAATAGATTAACTTCTTTGAATAGGAATAGAGATTAAAGCTAACTTGATGTATAAGTTAACCGGATTTTTTGCATTATGCATTGGTAAATATTTTAGTCAAGATAGTCAATTTAATTTAATAAATCTGTCCTAAAATTTACCCTTATTTAAGCATAATGCATAATGTCTCTGTGCTCTGGTTAAGTTGCAATTCCTCCTCTATGATGCTGACAACGTGATACCTGTCAAATCTGCTTTACCGTTTTTCAGGAATTCGTAGGTCATCCGGTCTGCCTGACAATCAATAAACCGGATCCCTTTCAAACTCCTGTTTTTAAAGAACGTATTAATAAGCTTTGAATTCTGGAATGTCACCTTTTTAAAGGAGCAGTTTTCAAAAGAGCAATTCTCCACTGTACCATTGAAAACTGTATCGACAATCTGCATTGCATTAAAAGAGGTGCGATTCCAAACTGCATTAGCTATTTGATTGTTCTGGAAACCTCCTGATTTAAATTCTGTCCCGGAAAAATCTGCTCCAGAGAAATCACAGCCCATGATATAGCTCTCTGAAAATTCAGTCTCATTCAGCAGACACTCCTTAAATATATTGTTGAGTAAGTTGGTAGTCTGGATGTGACTGCTCCTGATTACAGATCCTGAAAAGTCACAACTATCAACATTATTGCTTTTAAGAAGTAACCCCGACAAATCTGAACCGATAAATTTGCATCGTTGCATGTTGGAAGCGCTGAATTTTTCATGCAGGTTTTTCAACCCGGAAAAGTCGGCGCCCTGCCAGTTCCCGCGAGACATATCCCAGCTAAGCTTTTTCTTAGCATTTCCTGATGACGATTCTTCCGGTTGCTTGATAAAAGATTCAGTGGTTATCTCTCGACTGTTATCAGATCCGGAAGCCATAGACTGATAGCTTTCAGAAAAATAGTTAAGGTCGACTCCCAGAACTTCAGCTAAATGGTTAAAAGTAATAATGTCGGGCATTGATTCTCCCCGCTCCCACTTTCCCACTGCCTGGGAACTGATAAACAGATGCTCAGCAAGTTGGGCCTGAGAAATCCCTGTTTTCTTTCGTGCTTCGGCAATTTTATTGCCAATCATAATAGTAGTTAACATAGCTCTTTGTTTTAATTTGTTTACACGACAAAGATAGCCGGGTTCATTTCCGGAATCATAAACAAAAAGGTTACTTATAGTTGTATATTAACTACTTTTAGTTGTTATTTAACATCTAATGGTAGTAATAGAAGCAAAATAAACGTTTTCTATTGAAATAGCCATTGGCGGGGACAAGAAAGTCTTAATTTCACATTTTTGTTGCTTTCTGACCATCAATTTTAAATCCTATCATTGAATAAAAGTTTTCCTTGTAGGTTTCACTTATAGGTATTAATTTATCTTTAATTTTAATTCTGTTCCTCTCGATTAAATCAATCTTATTCAGAGTTACAATATATGATTTATGAACTCTGCAAAACCTGGATTTAGGTAATTCCTGAACCAGTTCGGTAAAGGTCTGAAGAGTAAGTATCTTCCTGGAATTTGTCTGAATACAGCGATAATCCCTCATCCCCTCAATGTAAAGAATATCCTGAAAGAATATTTTCTCAATCCGGTATTCGGTTTTTACGAAGAAGAAATCCCTGTTGTCATTTGGTGACTTATCCAACAGCACCGAAACTTTTTCAACTGCCTGAATAAATCGCTCCAGGCTAAAGGGCTTCAGTAAATAGTCAACTACACTTAGCTCATAACCTTTTAAAGCATATTCACTATACGCTGTGGTAACTATCACATATGGTTTACGTTCAAGGGATTCTAACAATTGGATACCTGTTAACTCATCCATTTTAATATCCAAAAATACTAAGTCAACATGTTGATTTTTAAGATATCCAATTGCTTCAAATCCGTTGTCGAAATAATGAAGCAAATTGAGATAAGGGATTTTTTCAACGTACTCTCTTGTTCGCTTTAGGGCAAGTGGTTCGTCTTCAACAATGATGCAATTAATGTTCATCTAACTTAATTTCAAGATTTACATTATACCAGTCAGCTTCATCATTAATTTGCAAGTTATAATTCTTCTTATAGATCAAATCGAGTTTTTGCATTATTAGATGAATACCCAGACCATTCTTCTCCGGATTTGTCTCATCAGAAGTATTTTTATGATTACTGCAAAAGAATGAAAGCTTACTGTTACTGATCTCAAATTTGATATTCACTGCGTTTTCAATTTTTTTATTTGAGGCAAATTTGAAAGCATTTTCGATGAAATGAATAAAAATCATTGGAGCTACAATTTTATCATCCGGATCACCAGTAATTTCGAATTTCACAAAATTGTGATTGGCTGTCCTGATTTTCTGTAAATCAATATATTTCCTGATGTATTCTATTTCCTTACTTAAAGGTATTTTATCTTCGTTTGATTCATATAACATGAACCTAAGTATCTCAGAGAGTTTTTTCAGATATTCTGATGCATTATTGGGTTCTTCCTGAATAAGAACATCAATGTTGTTAAGTGTATTGAACAGAAAATGAGGATTTAATTTTGATTTCAGCAATTCAAGCTGACTTTCTATCTTGTCTTTCTCTAACTCGGCTTTTATTTTTTTATCCTTTATCCACTCAATGAAAGTTTTAAACAAAAAGCCAAAAACATTAAAATACAACACTGGAAAAAAGAATAAAATGAATTCCAGGAAATCAGTCTTTTTTGAACTTTTTACGTTTATATAAATTGCAGGGACTAGAAACACAAGAGTAAATAAGACATAAGCAAGGGCAAGCCAGATAAACCTGACAGGCTTTCTCACAAAATAGTCAAGCGAGAAATATGATGCATAGAAAATGCAGGCACCTACTGGAAGTACTCTTATAAGGAAATCGACGATGTCATTAATATCTGGGCCAGCACCGCCTAACACCGATGAAGCGATTGACATTAGCTGAAATACAAGGATTACCAGGAGACAAGTAAATATCCAGAACAGGAGATGAAACATAATCGGGACTGACTTTTTCATGATAATAAATTTAAGTTAAACATGAATCAAAAGTCTGTGTAATATATCCGGTATAAAAATAAGTTCTGCAAAGACAGGTTTCTTGTCTGCAAAATACTGAGTTAGTCATTCATACGTTTTTTAAAAGCTTATTCCGGCAGAAGGGAATGAATTTAACGGGTAGCCTAAGCTGAATCGGTAATTATCGCTTACTGAGTTCGGGGAGGACCAGTTATAACCGATTCACCTATTTTAACAGTCCTTCTGATAGCCACTGCTGTAACATCAACTACTGACATAACTTCAACTTTAAGTCTTTGAGAATTTAATTGATCGCTTTTTGCTCCCTCGTTATCGCCAAGCATTTCCTTTACTTTTGAACGCAATTCAAATAATTCGTAGTCATATTTGTTGTCCTCAATTCCTGAATTTATTGTTTTAAGAGCCTTTTCATATTTTTGCTTTTCAAATAATTTCCTGACCTGAGCCTTAAAATCATAAGGTTTGCGTTCCATATATGTCCTATACCTGAAAACAAGTAAATATTTCTTATCAACCGGAACATCATTTAGCCTGGTAGGACTCCATTCTCCATCCAATAAACTGATTGCATTTTTTGAGCTGTTTATAAAAGAAGCATTAGGATAATCTATTAGCGCTAAATTTTCAAATTTGCCATCCCTGTTAATAATAAATGAAAAAACTACATCACCGTCTAACATGCTCATCATTTCTGTATATGGATACTCAGTATGAGTTGAAAGAAATTTATACAGGTCTTGTTTCAAATACCTCGCCTTTTCATATTTGATAAGTGAGTCAGGATTTTGAACATTCTGGCTGTTGGAACAGATAAAAATTGAAAGTAATGCCAGTACAACTAAAGTTTTTCTCTTAATCATTTTGGGATGGTATTTCATCAACTTATTATAAAGTTAGTAATTTTTTTAAACTACTGGCGCAGAAATTAGAAGGATTTATATTTGTACCTGACTGCAATATTGTTCAAAATTTAAACTTCATATGGAGGATTAGAAGTTTTGGGTTATGTGAAGCTTGCCGAAAAATTATAATCCCATGTTTTTACTACGCCTTTCAAGGAGAATAGTATCTCTCCAGACTCCATCCATTTTCCCAATTTTCTCTCTATAACCAACAATTCTAAATCCAAGATTCTCATGTATTTTAATGCTGGCCTTATTTTCAGAAAAGATCCCTGCCTGTAATGTCCAGATTCCGCCATCCTCACTTTCAGAAATTAATTTTTCCAGAATCTTTGTTCCAATTTTCAACCCCTTATGGCTATTTGAGACATAAACACTTACTTCAGCTACACCGGCATAAACACACCTTCCGGAAACGGGAGTCAGAGCTGCCCAGGCAACAACTGAATTATCAGATGTAGCAACAATTCTACAAACGGGAAGATGCCCTGCATTCCACTTCTCCCACGTTGGGACATCTTTCTCAAAGGTTGCATTCCGGGTTTCAATTCCCTGGCGGTAAATTTCAGCAACTGAAGGCCAATCCTTTTCAGTCATTGATCGAAGAAGAATATTCATAATACTGATTAGAGTGTAAACCGGATTATACCTATTCAAATTTAACAAAGAAAATAATTCTTATAGATATTAATAGAGTATAATTTTCAATACTTTATGATGGCTTGGGATAGTTTAATTGCTTTTCATCTGACCCGGAGCTCGACGAAGGTAATTAACTACGAAATAAGCTGATGAGGTGAATTTTAAAAAGAAAAAAAAAGACGCAGTTAATTAAACCTGCGTCTTTCATAAAGAATATAATATTTAGTGATCCTTAAAATTCCATTTGGAATTGTCACTATTCATATCAAACGTCGCAAGTGTTGGTGTACTATCTCCGGAAGATACCAGCACTAACTTCTCTTTTGAATTTGGAACTACCTTAGGCATTATCCTATATGTTCCATCAGTCAATTGATCGATCCGCCATAATTGTTCAGGTGCACCTGTAAATGCAGGAACCGAAATTACTTCAGCATCTGCTGTTGCTGCCAATGCGCGCTCAGTTCCTGCTATTACAATTTTATAATATAGCCCCCCCAGATAACCGGTTGAATCGGGAGCAGTTGTGATTGTCCATTTTTGATGAGGACGGAACATGTAATCTCCAATTCTTATGTCAATATTTCCGGTTGGCCAGGTTTTAATTACATCTGCTAATTCCTGTGATGGAACTGGTTTTACCGGTTCGGTTGAGTTACGTCCGCCTCTCATTCCTCCTGCCATTCGTGTAAAATCAACTACTAACTCAAGGGCATAACCTCTTCTCTCTGATTCAATTTCGTATGTTCCTTCTTTGAAATTTTCGCCTGCTACCGGCCATCCGTTTTTCCATAATAACGGACGGATGCCTAATGCACTGCGTCCACTTAAATCTAAATCTGCTTCAAAATGGCACGACATTTTTTGAACACCATCACCAAGAACCATGCGTCCAAAATGCCCGGGTCCTACAACTCTTCCACCAGCTGCCAGAACCATTTTGCCGCCACCTTTTAACATATCTCTTCCCATATTATCAAGGTAAGGGCCTGTTACTTTTTTGGAACGTCCAACAACGATATTATATGTTGAGTTTGCACCATCGCAGCAGGTTCCGTGTGTTCCAAGAAGATAATACCATCCATCCTGATAAATAAATCAGTTGCTTCACAATCAATTGCAATATTTAATGCTTTATTGCCTTCCACACGCTTTCCGGTTTTAGGATCAAGTTCCACAAGACGAATGAATCCGAAATAGGTGCCGTATGACATCCATAAGCGGCCATCAGTTGGATCGAGAAGAAGTCCCGGGATCAATTGCATCATTATCTTCCATATTACTGGATGAAGCAACTACATTAGATTCGGTAAATTTAAAATCGGGAGATTTTGGGTCAAGCGTTTTATTCCACATTGTATTTATTTTACCATCATGTCCGCCTCCCAGACCTCCACCAGTTGAGCCATAAGCTATAAGGTAGCGATCACCAATTTTTATTGCATCAGGGGCTGCTCCTCCACCAGGTCTTACTGCCCCGGTGTTCCAGTTCCAACCGTCTTCAGATATTAATCCGCCCCCACCTGTGCCAAATGTATAATACTTCCCGTCACATTCCATTATTGTTGATGGATCGTGTATAAATGGTTTCCCGACTTGTGCTATCACTGTTCCGGTTAACAATGCTGATAACAGGACTGTTGCGCCGATTATTTTAATTCTTATTTTCATAATTCCAATTTCTATACAATTGAGATCTTAAATACGATGACAAATTAAATTCATTCACAACTAATGGTGAGATCTTTTATCGGCTTTCCTTTTTCATCCAGGAAGCGAACACAGAAATCACTCATCCCGGGACCATTGATTACAGCTCCCCGGATTACATTCTTTCCTTTATTAAGGGTCAGGCGGGTGGAGACACAATCATCCATTACCATGCGCCGGTCTCCTGAAAGTATAACTGCTTCCTTTCCATTTAGCCACCACATTGATGCTGAATTTGACCCTACTGCCATTCTTACATTTTTCATTTCCTGAGGACTGTTGACAACAGTTACTGCCCAAAATATTACGCCGTAATACTGTTTTCTCAATCCGTAAGCGAAACGAAATAGTTTTACATTGAACATTGTACTCTCCAATGCATGCCAGGTAAGTTCCTGATCTCCAACTTTTACCTTATCACCATTTTTGGGTATCACAGTAAACTGGTTCGGAAAATACTCCGTAGTAAATGCTGTTCTTATATAGCTATCAGTAAAAACAGTATTGGTACGGTTTGGCTTGTTAATTGGTTCCAGTAGCAACCAACGTTGAATGAATCCTTCAGCATCCGGTGTCTTTTTTAAAGTTGTTGCCGGAGTGAAGTAAGGCGCGATGCTTCGTGCAGTATCGCTTTTGGCGATACTCTCAGTTTTACCACTTGATGTAGCGGGCTGTCCTTGTAATCCTGGTACTCCAAGAATTACCAGGCTTACCGTTAGCAGCAATGTTTTACTTTTAATGTTCATAGTAGATTTTTACAGTTTTACGATTGTTGTTCTTGAAAAAATAAACATTCTTTTTTGTAAATCTACAAAAATATTTTTCGCTTTGAACTACATGGTTAATAAATATTGTAACAGAGCTTCACAATCGCATATTGTCACTTTTGTCATTTTTATGCTTCATGCAAAGCCAGTCAATTTAAACATTTATAGAAATGATACTTTATCAATTGAATTTATGTAAATAAAATCTGCATTATGAAAACCCTGAAATGTAAATTTCCTTGAATTACAGATTGTTTTGCGAGATTTCGGTAGTAAAAGAGAGCCTATTGTCTTATTGACTTTTTCAGCTCGCTGAAAGTAAGGGATATTCTGCTATCAGCTTTAAAAACATTTTTCAAATACCTGATTGTCAATGCACCATTTAAATTTTTTACCAGAATAATAAAAAGAGGAGTATAAAAATAACAGATCGATCTTCAGCAGGAGTCCTAATATTCCCCCTTAATCACAAAAAAAGAACCACGTATTGTTCCTGCAAGTTTAGATTTTTGTCTTGCAAACTTGAATTTCGCTTCAAGCTCTTTCGGTACTTCCATACCTTCTGAAAGTTTAAAGCCCACTGCTCTCTTTTTTGGATCGTTAAGTGAATACATTACATTGATTGAGAGTCCGCTTTCATAAAATATGTACGTCCATTTAATATCTCCTGCAACGAATTCTGATGTTTCGAGAGGTTCTGATGAAATTACCAAACCACGTTCTCGCAGAAGAATATTTTTAACATAATCAATTATATCCTTGCTTTTTGCAGCAGGGCTGACAGTAAAATCATGATTGTATTTGTTCTTGAAATATCTTGATTCGTTAGCTCTTAAACCTGCAAGTGACTTAGACACAGGGGATGACTCTAAGCCCGCTAAAGATACATTATTAAAATCAATAAGATTTGACATGGGAAACCTCCTTTTTATTTAAAATCATCAGAAAATCTATTGTATATAGCTGTTCTATAATTGATTGACTTCAATTAATATATTTCAGAATCACCCCTCCTGTTGATAGTTGATGAGATGAAACGAGAGTTAATTTTTTAGAAGCGATACCTTGTCTGAAAAGCGGTCTTCCACTACCCAAAATAACCGGTGCAATCCCGATTCGGTATTCGTCAAAAAGGTTGTCATTTATAAAAGTCTCAGAAAGGTTTGCACTCCCGAAAACATACATGTCTTTACCACCTTTCGCTTTAAGTTTCCTGATTTCGTCTGTAGCATTTTCGCTGATAAGAGTTGTGTTGTTCCAATCTGCTGATTTTAATGTTTTAGAGAAAACAAGTTTCGGGATACTGTTCATAATATCAGCAATTTCGCCTTTTTCTTTAGCCCAGTACGAAGCCATTCCTTCATAGGTAACACGCCCAAACACGAGACAGTCAGCAGTATGCAACTGTTCAATGCTTAAGTTTTCC
This sequence comes from uncultured Bacteroidales bacterium, assembly GCA_963809855.1. Lineage (GTDB taxonomy): Bacteria > Bacteroidota > Bacteroidia > Bacteroidales > VadinHA17 > LD21. Next base: position 1,483,076 of record CAWELF010000001.1, read on the forward strand.
AGTTCCTGTCCCCAGACAGAACTATGAAAAGACAAATCCCACTTCTGATTTCCTTCAAAGTAACCGTCAAGGGTCATTATATTCCACATTATCAGTTTTCTCATTTTTCCAGTCTGTTAAGTCACTAAAAATTCCGGGTTGAAGAAATTTCCTTCATTAAAATTTCAATAATATTGCTTAACATTTTTAATAATAATATTGTTCATTCAGGTTTGAATAAGGGGACATATTTTATATATTACAGATACCTCAACATTTCCCTTTATCATCGACCAGACCGGACAGTAAGTGTCTTCTGATAGTTTAATCACTTTATCAAGGTCTTCGGTTGTTAAATCTGGTGATTTGATCAAAAACTCAAGAGTAATGGTTTTAAAGCCTGTAGGATGTTCTTCCCTTCTGAATCCTTTGCTGTTAATTTCAAATCCTGAAATAGTTTTTTTCATTCGTCTGAGGAAAATGAGAACAGAACTGCCGATGCAGGAAGAAAGGCTTAGAAGAAATAACTCAAGGGAAGTATATCCTAAGTTATCTCCGAATGGAGGAATATAATCAATAGAAATCGGATCATTCCCATTTACATTTCCCTCAAAATGAAGTTTTTCGTTTAACAGATTAATCGATGCAAGTACTACTTTTGATTTGTCAGGTTCTGAATTCATATATTAAGGTTTTGAACAAAATTCTATAAAGGTTCTAAATTTACAAAATATAATATTACTTAAAATATTTCCCGGGTTTAGTCTATTCTCATTTTCCATTGAGTTCATAATGAAGCTGTACCAGTCCTGTACCAAAGCATTCTGAGTTTATAAGTCTCAATTTTTGTTCAGGTAGTCCATCTTTAAATAATCTAATGCCTTCACCAAGTAATATCGGGACTATGGATATATAAAAATCGTCGATAAGGTTTTCTTTCATAAGAAGGTTTACGATTTCAGCGCCCCCATCAATAAAAATATTTTTTCCTTCTGCCTTTTTGAGTGCAAAGAGAAGCGTCGGAAGAGTTCCAACAGAAATCAGAGTAGTTGATAATAAAGCAGGTATTTCTTGTGACAACGGGAATGCAACCGATCCAGGCTCAGCGGATGTGCCCGGCAAGCCAATAAACTGTACCATCTATGTTAGTGTTTCGCCGATTTCTTTTGTCTATGGTAGAAATCAATGAGACTGTCAATTTGTGATAAGAGTAAAAAAGAGAAAATTATCAGGAATGGCATTGTAAGCTTGTTAAGGTTTATACCGAATACAGGTTGTTGAATTTTTGGAAGTAAAATCGTCACAATTATTCCAAAAGCAGCTCCAAAGATAAAGAAAACCCATGACAGCTTAATGTCTCTGGTTATTGATACTTTTTTTGACAGCCTTTTCTCGATAAGTCCCATCATCCTGTCCTCAAAATCCGGAAAAGGGACTTCCAGTTTACTCTGAAACATTATTTCGCGGAATGTCTGCTCTGAATCTGTTTCTTTCATTAGTACAATACCTTTTTGTCAAGTTTATAAATATCAGAAAGGACATATCTGAAATTGATCCTCGCGCGGTGAAGAACTACTTTAATATTTGAGGAGGACCATCCGGTTATCCCGGCTATTTCTTCAACGCTATTCTCATCGAGATAAAATAATCTTAAGACGAGACTCTCTTTCGCTGATAATTTTTTTAGTGCTTCATTTATAAAATATTTTTGATCGTCCACCTCTAATTTTAAAATTGCGTTGTCAATTTCATCAGGAATCTCAGGTGGTGTGTCCATAAAATACACAAATTCAGCCTTATGCCTTTTTGCAGATTTAAATGATTCATTTATTACAATTCTATAGAACCAGGTGCTGAATTTTGAGGATCCTTTAAAAGTGGCAAGTTTGTTAAAGGCTATCAGGAATGATCCTTGAATAATCTCTTCGGCACAGAATTCATCTTTAACCACAGACATGGCGATTGAGTATGCCATGTCCTTGTACTTGGCAATTAGCTGGCGAAATGCTTGATGATCTCCCTCAAGAATTCTTTGGATGTAAATTTCATCCATTACTAATTTTTGTTTTTTTGGCGATCTATGAAATATGCTAAGATTACTGAGATCCCCACGAATAGTAAAATAATAGCTTGCCTTGCTTGCCAACTATAAACCTGTATAATTGATGTTAACAGTACTCCTAAAGCAGTTCCTGTAATTATAATTCCAAGTCTTAACCATGGAGAATATGGTTTTTTGCCTTCTATTAAATTGAGGTCTTTGAGATCTATCCCTTTTTCAATTAGAGATATTTTCTCATTAAATCTTGCTCTTCGTACAAAGTACCAGGCTAAGAATAATCCCGCAGTAGCAATTAATGCCAGTGTCAACATTGAAATTATGAACAAGTTAGTATCCATGATATTTATTTTTTGGTTACTCCCATTTGATACTTCCAGACTTAAAAAGGTTACAAAATAATTAGGATTTTAATTTGTTCAAGCGAGCAGCAACCCCTTTTTAAATAGTTAGCGTTTCGCATTTATTTTAACTTTCAATTGTAATCTCTGATTGTATTAATTTTTTTAAAGTATTCATTGTTTCGACGATACTGATATTTGATTTCGGGTCAATAGGCCGACTTGAGACAACCATAGATTCTGAAGATGAATTTAAGAAAATGATCTTTAGAATATATGTAAAATTATCACTTAAGGTACCACTAATTCCTACAACCGGGAGATGTTTCTGAAGTTCAAATTTTTTTATAGTTTGAAATTGATATTCAGTTAGAGAATCACCTATTCTTTTCCTGATGCTGGTTCTGGAAAAATCAATTTCACCAATAATTTTAAGGTTTTTAATTTTTGAACCCAACCTGAAGAGAAAATATATGATCAAGCCCAAAAGGGGAAGGAAGAAAGGCAATAATTTGGCCTCGCTTATTTTTAGATTAAATGTAAATACCATAAAAATCTGGCTCAAAACGATAATTAACGAAACAGATAGTATGACTTGTCGTCGTAACTTTTTCCCGGCGAGTTTTGGGTCTGAATGATCAATCTGGTAAATTCTGTAACTGCTCATTTGGTAAAGATATTTTTCGACTTTTTCGAATATAGATCAATTTATTTGCTGTGATTTTTGCAGAGTCGGTGAAAGATTAAAGCGTCTTTTAAAACTTTTTTGTCGAGAACCGGTGTCACAGCTTATGTAAATGTATGAAAAGTTAGGATTCATGATATTACTCTCACTCAGTTTGCCAAAAATTGCACCATCCGGTCTGCCCGTGTTATAGTGCGATTCTTTGTCAAGTAGGCAGTTAATATTATCGACGAGTTAACTCCTTTTGCTTTGAACAGATTCCAACTTTTTCTGCCATTTGGATTTTTTAACCGGTTTCTCTTTATTCTCCTCCAATGTTAAAAGCACGGCGTCTGTATCAATGAATCGTTTTGAAATAATGTTCTGAGCATATGTCAGCATGTTGGCTAGGAAATAGTAATAAGTGAGACCAGAGGAAAAACTATTCAGGAAGAACATAAACAATACAGGTGACATATACATCATCAACTTCATACCCGGTTGATCTGAACCAGGAGAAGACCCGGTCATCTTTATTGTAAGCAAGGTTGATGCAGTCATAAGAAGTGTAAAAAGACTAACATGGTCTCCATACAACGGAATCATGAAAGGAAGTTTTAAGATTGAATCATAAGTTGATAGATCAGTTGCCCAAAGAAAGTGTTCCTGCCTTAATTCTATGGACACCGGAAAGAACTTGTACATTGCAAATAGTATTGGCAGCTGTAGAAGCGATGGCAGACAACCACCCATCGGGTTTACTCCTGCTCTTTTGTATAGATCCATTGCTGCCTGCTGCTTTTTCAAGGCGTCCTCCTTATTTGGAAATTTCTTTCCTAAATCATCAACAATAGGTTTCAAAACAGACATTTTTGCTGTAGCCTGATACGATTTAAATGTAAGAGGAAACAGTATAACCTTTATTATTATAGTTAGAATGAAAATAATGAGACCGTAATTTTTTAATGATCGACTTAACCAATTAAAGATGGGAATTATAGCATACCTGTTTATCCATCCGGTAATATTTTTGCCAAGCGATACTAGTTTTTCAAGTTCATAACCTTCCTTTTTTAAAGTAGTAAAATGATTTGGACCATAATACAACTTCATGGCTATTGAAGGTGAGGAATTGGAATTGAATGGAATGCCAACTTCTGACTTGTAGTACCTCAAATATTTTAGTGAGGTTAATGTTTTTTGTGAAGAAACTATGCCATTAAGAAAATAGTCTTTAGTTAAAAGAACAGATGAAAAGAATTGATCCTGAAATGCAACCCAGGAGAGTTTTGTTGTTATATCCTTACTCACCAATTCTTTAGATTGCGTCAGGAAAAGATCATTCACATCACCCTGAAAGTTTTTAAATTTTATTGTCGCATACCTTTCTTCATTTGTACGTACTTTCTCCTGCTGAGGAAGATACATTTTCCATTCCAGAGTAAGACTGGTTTGATTAGAGTTAATGACACCTTCCATAGATTTGAACTTGACATCAAAGTCAACCATATAACTATCAGGAGCAAGTGTATATTTATATTCAATATATTTATCGTCAGAGCTTAACAGCCTAAGAATAACGCTTTGTGGTTGATTACTTACGGTAAATAACTTTTGATTTGAAAGTGGCGTGAAATACAAATTGTTTGTCTGAATCGCTCTGTTATCAGATGTGAAAAAGTTGAATCCGAACAGGGTTGAATCTCCGGTAAACAGAATTAATGGTTTTCCATCGAAAGTTTTATAATCCTTCAATGTTGCTGAATAAACTTTCCCTCCCTTAAGTGAAATAATAAGCTTTAACTTATTATTTTCCAACGTTATGAATTCGTCTACACCTTTGGACGACTTTGAAAATGCTCCATAATTAACAGTATCATCGACATTTTCAACCGGAGTGTAACGTTGATTAGTAACTTTTGTTTTTAAACTATCAGAAGGCTGAGTACCTGAAACGATTCCAAGTTTAATGTTTAGTTCATTTATTTTTTTAATTACCTCGGGTTGGTTTGGCTCAAAATTAAGAGCATTAATGTACTGCTTTCGGGCAATTTCCAATTCTCCTTTGGCGTAACTTAGTTCTGCCTCAGAAAGTGCCTTTTTAAAAGCTTTGTTTTGCTGACCATTATTGTAGATGCCAAAACCAATGAATATTGCAAATATAAGAATGATACCAGATATAGTATTTTTATCCATTTCTTCATTAGATTAAATTTGTTTAGATTTTATAGAATTATCACTGATATTATGAAAGCTATCACGGAGCTCTCACCTGACATATTCTATAACGCGAATGAAGATTGATTTTCCTACTGTTGCTAATAAGTAAAGTAATTAGCCAGGAACTGTTTTTAAAGATTCGGTTTGAATTGGTATCGAGTGAATCAAGTTTTGACTTAATTCCAGATTTGATTTGCTTGTAATCAAGTTCTAATAATATTGAAACAAGTCCAATAAACAGTAAGGAATTTTCTATGGATACTATTGAATTCAAAGCACTTTATATTCTTAATGCGAATTTAAACAGGATGCAATAAAGAACAAATATAATAATTCAGAAGTAAAATACAATCAGATAATGTGCCGAATGATCTATTGTTAATGCAGGTTACAAACATGACATGAGTTATTAAAAGACATTGTAGATGTGTGAGTGTTTTGCATCTCGGTGAAGTTGTCCAGAGGTAGTAGTCCCGATAAACTGGTTGAGCCGGTCAACCGAAAAAAAATAATTAGTTTAATGAAATTGAGGCCGAAAGTTTAAATGCAAAATTATCTCCGGGTTTATCTAAACTATAATAACCATAACGATAAAAGGTCCCAACACCAAATCCTATGTAAAAAACGTTTAAATATTTAAGTTTGAGTATGTTATTTATTATTAAACCCGATTCAAGATAACCTTTGTCCTTTTCTTTAAAGTCAATCCCCTGATACGATGCGTTTCGAAGTGTCCCCCAACCGGAGTTTTGTACAATTACAAATTGCGGTTTAAACTTAGGTGACTTAAATAATAGTGAACCAAAATTATGTGAGTAAAATAGGTTTACATATCTGTCGGAAAGGAATTCATAGGGCTTCATTGTTTGAAAATTATTATTCATTATCAACGGGAGATCGTTGTTTTTACTGCCCTCACTGGTAAAAAGCAAACTGTAAGGAACGCTTTTATCAATTAAACCACTCGCGAGCCTGATATTTGATTGTCCAATTCGTCCTCTGTATGCCACAACATCTAATGTGGACTCAATACGGTTATACGTGTAACCTTGCTCATTAAAAAGATTTATTCCTTTTTTGTAGGTAATATTGATTATCGGGTTACCCCTTTTATTTACTACATTCCGGGAACCTAAGTCAGCCAATTCTTCACCATATGCATATTTGAAGGAAATCTGAATTTCATCGGCATGATAATTAGTCAATGGCAATCCTTTGTATTGATATTCATAAGTTGGTCTCATTTCTTTAATACTGAGTCCGGTAGATACTTTTGCATAACGAAAAATACGGAAATCCAATTCAGCCTTTTCTTCAATAAAATTATCCATACGATACGCAATATAGCTTCTAAAATATTCACCAAGAGAAATATTTGTATAGCCATCTTTTAGATCTAAGCCAGGTTCTTTTAGATTATTCTGGTAAGAAAAAGTTAACTGAATTTCTTTATGCTTGTTAACATCAAATACCAATTGACCTCCGTATTTCAACTTTCTGTCTCTGAAGCCGTATCCAACAAAGCCTCCAAGAGAGACAAATTCAGAAATTTTTTCATTCGTATTAAGTCCGATCCCTAATCTGGTTCCTTCGTATTTATTAGAATTATACACTTTGGAAATATCTATATCAATAAAATTCATTGGAAATTTGCCAACCACTAACTTCGGTGTAAGTTCTGCCCAGTAATCAAACTTATGTTTTCTGCCAATACTATCCATGAAAAGGTATGTGTTCTTTTCTCTGAGATTAAGTGAATCTATACGTGCAACTTTCAAAATTGGATCACTATTTCGTATTGAAATCTGATCAAGATAGACTTTTTCATATCTAATTGAATCATAGGTTATTGATGGATTAAAGTCCACATTCTCTATTTTAGATGTAACCAGATATACCGGATATGCTTTTATATTCCGACTGATCTGCATAGATACAAACCCAATTTCTTCATCTAGTTTTGCCGGAAACCATCTCCCATTTATATATTCGTAATCTTGTCTGAATTTAAAATCAATCAGGCCCCTTTCGAATGGTTCTGTAACAATATTCTTAATTGCATAACCATTGGAACTAATGTAAAAGTTGCCTTTGAGACCGTTAAAGTTTGTTCCCTTTTTCGGATAATATCTGATTACAAAAATTGAGTCTGCGGAACTCACGAAAATCTCGTCAAGAGTAAAGTTGTAACCTTTTAGACAATCATCAGAAAGAGGACTCAAATACTCTTCAATTGTTTTGTCATTTGTAATTGGAAACTTAAACAGAGTAATATTGTTATTGTAAAAAGATATTGAATTGTGAAAACTTGAGAAAAAACTCAGACCTATCAACGGGTTTTCAAATCCGGAGGTTTTTGTCGCAATTATTCTATCATCAGTCTGATTATTAATCCGGGAACATATTGCAACTGATTCTGAGATAAAAACCGCATGTTTGTTCAGAAGCTTGTTTTTCCCTATGGCTGCACTATCAAGAGCACTCGCATTGTTTGATAGCTTAAAGTCATAAATTGATTTTATATAGCACTGATACCTGTATTTTTCATAGTTTTCAAAATTATTTTTTTCTTTATTCCTGAGAACATTTTTAATGATTCTGATTGCCGGATTATTCGCAGGAGTAATTATTACTTCGTTGAACTTCAGAGTGTCTACTTCCATCTCAACAATGAAGTTCGACATATTTAAATCGGTACTTAGCAATATTTTATTTTGTTTATATCCAACGCAGCTAACTGTTATACTTTTTATCTGCGGATCAAATATTTCAAAACTTCCGTGAATGTCTGAAATTACTCCCGCCTGAGAAGATTGCTTTTGATATGCCACAGAAGCGAAGGCTATAGGTAATTTGGTGTTTTTTTCAACTATAGTTCCTTTCAAATATGGTTGAGAATTTGCAGATATACATATTATTAGACAAAGGATAATGGGAAACAGGATCTTATTAATTGTCATAAAGCAAAACAGTAAAAATCGTATTTAGGACAAGGTCGAATAATTTTGAGTATTGACAAAATTATCTTTGTAGATTTATCAAGCTAACTAAGTATTTTGAACCTGGATTTTTAAATGAACCTTGATTTTAAATTTAAAGCATTTGTGCAGTTTGTTTTCATAAAGAACGTGGCAAGCTTATCTCACTAAATCTACTCGTCAAAATTTGAATCTTAAATCAGAGCAAACAGAATCATGTAGTTATGACCTCTTTCTTTTGCACATTTAGGGCAATAGGCATAATGCACATAGTAATCTTTTGCCACTAATTCTCTTTTTTTGAGATCCTTTTCCATTTCTTTCATGAATTTAGGAACATTGTTAAACGGTCCGTCAAATACTCCGGCAACGAATGATCCGGAAACAATAGTATTATTTGCTTCTTCGACTTCCTTTGTGACTGCATAATATATCTCTGATTTAAAAGCTGAAGGATCCCGAAACAGGACCAATGCTTCTGATCTGTCGGGAATAGTTGCATTTGCCTCTTGAGCCAATGAATGCATTTTCATAACTTTTTTCCCAATCATCGGAGGGAATGGGATATGAAAGAAGGTTGAAATGGTTTCTTTCAGGAAAAGTTTATTATCCCAGTCAATTGTTTTTTTGTCCCATTTTTCAACTTCAAATTTTGGGCAACATTCTTGATTTTGTGTTTCCATATTAAGTAGATATTTAAGTATATAGTGTCTTCTTTGACTAACCGCATACTCCTTCTAAAAGCTAACATATCCAAAGTTACAAATAAGTCTGAAATTTACAGATCAAAAAAATGGGTTCTGTTATTTTACCGACGCTAAAAAAATTAACAATAATCACAGCCTTATGTTACATTTTTACGTATTACCCTAATTCAGGACGAAACAGACTTGTAAGAAATGATAACGGCTCAGTGGTATAGTAACGTTGAAAGCTTGAGTCAATATAAGTTCTCTATTTCAATATGGAAGTCAAGGCAATAGCTCCCCCAGCAATTGAATATACGACAATGACTACAATAACAAGCACACCCATAAATCGGTAATGCAGTTTTAAAAACCTGAAAGCTGCTTCCAATAATAGACCGTCGGAATCTAAAATAGCTTTCTTAGAATTAATTGAGAATTTAAGCAAGTAGTAAATAGGAAAAAAATAAAAGATTGTCATAAGGATCATTGGGCCAACAGTAAAAAGGCCAGTTCTATGAATTCCGCTCAGCCCGGTTGTTGCGAATATAATTGGGATCAGGACAATACAAAATCCCATAAATATAAATCCAAGAATGGAAATAAAGAGAGTCCATTTTCTTGTTTCATTTATATGTCCTAAACAGTTGTTCGTTAGCTCTAACGGCTTACTTTGATTTAGACTTTCCATAAAAAGAGTATAAAATTTAATTTAAAGAAAAATTAGAATTCCTATTAATTGAAATGTGTTTATGATTTTCGATCTAAATTTAAACGAATATAACAAATCCTGAACAATAAAGAGTAGGTAATCCAGATAAATATTATCCTTGAGCAGTGTGTGTTGTAGTTTTAAGTCCTGGTAAGCGACAAAAGCTGCCAACTGAGCCATTACGAATGTGTCCGGGCTGCAGAAGGCACTTAACCATACCAACCGTGTTATGTGGTCGTAGCAATTTTAAAATAGTCATGCCAGAAATGGTTTTCGATTTTGTTTAGGTTTCCAATGTGTCATGCTAAAGAAATGTACCTACTTTTTGATTGCATTAATTAAAACAAACGGAATAGAAAGTTTTATACCGCGTAACATCTTTGCTTGCTCGTTAAGTCGCATTTCAATCGTGTCAAATATTTGTTCTAACTTATTCCTGGGCAGGATTTTGATCCAGGAATCCATAAATGCTAATCGAATGAAATAGTGATTTAACATTGCAGTGCCATTTGAAAACTTATAATTAAACTGATCATGTTCTAAATCCCTGATTATAAATCCATGGCTCTGAATCATTGTAATCATTTCGTCAAGAGGGCGACGTTTTTCGTAGATATGCTGTCGCATCAACTCAATCTCTTTATTCATACCCAAATCAGACAATGCTTTCTCCAATTGTCCATAAAACTCAAACATAGATTTATCCAAGTTCATCGTTTGAACAAATTGTCCTCCAGGTTTTACAATTCTGGAGCATTCAGAGATTACTTGATTAATATCATTTACATTATTAATGCCGTTATTGCTTACAATCAAATCCACTGAATTGTCCTTGAGTGGAATAGATTCTGCAACTCCCTCAAAAATTTTAATATTTGTAATGCGATAATATTCGATCTTTTGCTTAGCTCTTTCAATTGCATCAGACCATGGATCAATTCCATAAACAGTTGAACTTTCTCCAAGTCTGAGTGCAATCTCAGTCAAAGGGAATCCTGTTCCAAATCCAATATCAAGAGCAGAGATATTTTGTTTATAATCAATGTAGTCAAGCAGTTTTAGTCCGAATGGAGCCGACCAAATTGAACACTCATCTGATACATTTACATACTCTGTAAAATCAAAGTCGTTATTTAAATATTTTTTCATATTTGTGATAATTTCATTCTTATGCCTTTATCATTCTTTAACTAACTTATGTCGATTAACAGGCGAAGTGGGAAGGCACTTAATCATACCATTCGTGTTAGCATTTCGGGCCAAGTTAAAATTGTCACGATGTTTAGAATTTGTTTAAGTAGCAGTTGCTGTTTGTAAAAAGTTTTGAATACAAATTGCCAATATTGTTCATGTTAGCGTTTTGTGCATAGTTCTTATATATTTTTCTCAAACACAACTCTATCCTCGTTAGTACCTGAATAATTTTTGATAACATTTATTCCATTTTCATTAGGTTCGCCAAGTAAGTTCATTCCCATCTTGTTTTTGTGGAAATTTATCGATTTAATATTAATTGGTTTAGTAATCGCTTTAATCTTATGAATATGACGAGACTTTGCAATCTCAATGAAATTTTCATAGAGCATCTTTCCGAGGCCCTGTTTTTGATACTTTTCTCTTACGCCAATCAAATGAACATATGCCAAGTCCTGAGTCTGAGAGAAAAAACCAAATAGATATGCTATAACATTTCCGTTATCCTTAATAACAAATGCTGTATCACCAAATTCATAAATTAAAAAGGGTTGATGCAGGTGGAGTGTCCTATCACTTCCCCAAAAATCAGATATGTTGCTAATTATTTCGCTAAAATCTTTAATAGTACATTTTTCTATTTTCATAAATAACTAATTAAGTAATTACTGAGTTTATTCTTCTTAATGTAATAATAAAATTCTGTTTATACCTTGAAAATAATGTAGTTAAAAGAATGTTAATCTAAGTTCGATAATCTACTAATAATGAAAGTTACAAAGTATTTTAAATTCTGGTGGTGAAGGGTATTATGCTTTATCCTATGAAACGTGAAAACTAATTAAAACTGCTTTGAAAACGCTCAAGTATTGGCAGACTGATATTATATTCTTTCCCATTTTCCAGTATATCATGGATCATTTTTTTCATTTCATCTGGTGCATGCTTTACATGCCCTTCAAACATTAGACTTAATATTTCATTGCTGAATACCTTTTTAATTATTGGTATGCTTATAAAAAAAGGTAAATAATATATAGCATTGGATTTTTCTTTTTTAGGATTGATTCCTCTTTTTTTACAGACTTCAAAACCTTCCCTTATGGACGTAATTGCTTCTTTGATAAGTTCAGTATTGTTTGTGAAATTCTTCATTGAACCCCCGGCTTTCATTACTCCTGCGGACAATCCAGCTGCAACAGCATAATGTGAAATAAGCCAAGGGATTATTTGTTTTGAAATAAATGGTTTCAGATTAGCGTCATTTAATACACCTGCTATCTTCATTACCCTTTCTGAAATCTCTCCATTGCTTTCACCGAGCAAAGTATTTGCCTGTTTCATGCCGGATATTACACTACTAATACCTTGCTCATTTCTTCCTCCCCCCACAATAAATGGGAAACCAAAAAAGTATCGTTCTGGTGAAAGGAATTTATTGATTTCTTCAAAATCGTCCCAATTATTTTGAAAAAAAAGAATGTTAGCCTTTCCTGCTCCTTTTGATAATACTGGTAAGACCTGTTTTAACTGGGCATTGTTTACAGTTACAAAGATAAATTCATAATTATTTTTGGGGGACAATTCTTCAATCACCTCAGGCCGGAAGGTAGTTTGGATAACTTGCTTTTTGTTCCACCTAAAATCTGTGCAATTAATATTAATTCCCTCTTTTTCAATTAATTGCTTCTTTCCATTTTTAACTAAAATAGAAACATCATGACCTGCCTCAGAAAGTTGCCAGGCATAAGTACTTCCAACTATACCTGCACCATAAACTAAAATTTTCATAATAAATCTGTATTTGTGATTAATATTGTCATTCCTTAATTCAGAAATGCTTTTATTATTTTAATAATGTTGGGACTGTTCAGTCCTGATAAATATAAAGGATTTTTTTTGCAACGTAAAGAATTCCAAAAGGAATATAGCCTATTAAACTACAGAAAATTTTGCTCTTTCTATAAAATTTTGTAAGTAGGATTACCAGTCCCGATTGAGGAACGATAGTTGTCTGATCAAGGTAAAAGCTGATTACGTATGAGTCCTGGTTCTGTTAACTGGCGAAGCGTGAAGGCACTTAGCTATACCATCCGTGTTAGCACAATTAGAGAGTTAAAACTGTCACGGTACCAGAAAATTGACTAGATAGTCCTAAGTCCTTGAATAAGTGACGAATTAGTCACATTGGAAAGGATCTGGCAGGAAGGAGTCATAGTTTTAAATCCATTTTTAAAGTCGGACCTAATTAGTCCGTATACATAAAACGGACATGGTAATAGTTCTTAAATACTCTTTTTATTTAGCGATTCAAAATGGTCTTTGATTTTTCTTAAGTCTTCAAATTGTAGATTATTAAGGTCAAGGGTCCTTGTTCTGTCCTGAAGGTTCAGCTGGATTTCAAATAGTCTGATGTTAACAGAAACAATCTCTGATAGTTTAATGATCTCGACCTTTTTCGTGTCAGGCAGGAAAAAGTGTAATTCATACTCGTCCCATTCTTTGAAGTATTTTTTTACCATTAGATTTCCAACACCCATAGCCACGAAAAGCAGTCCTTGAACAATAAAAGTAACCGAATTCCAGTCGCCTGACGGGAACCTGGTATCAAATCCAACAGAAAGAGATTTAATGAATAACAGAATCCCGATAATTGAAAAGAACAAACCTAAGATTATGAAAATTCTTGAGAGTAGCTTTGAAGTTCTGAATACATTAATTTTAGTCATAGTACGGTATTTTTAACGTTATGTGCTTGACGTTGTGTAGTTGGGGTAGAATTTTACTTTATTATCATCATCAATCCCATTAGGGTTAACAGAAAGGTAAAAATTATTTTGAACCATTTATCTAAAACATCAGCTTTTATTCTTTTCAGCATATGTGGGCCCATTAATGCTCCAATTGCTGCACTACCTCCTAATAGAATGATTAATATAAAATTGATATGACCTACTGCAAGGTGTCCGAATAAACCTGCAACCGCATTAAAAAAAAGAACAAAAACAGAAGTTCCGATAACTATGTTTGCAGGAAAACCAAGTATATATAATCCCGCAGCAACAGGAGCGCCACCACTTACTCCAAATAAACCAGACATTATTCCTGATAATAAACCGAAGATTGAACTTATAGAAACCTTTTTTTGATTTAATAATTTCAAATTATCAGGATTATCAACAAGTTTATTTCCTTCTTTCTTCTTTCTGAAAAGTACCGGAAAAACAAAGAGTATGGCAAGTATTCCAAAAAGTTTCCTAAGAATAAGAGATGGGATTAATGTAGAAAAATAAACCCCCATCAATGTTCCTATTATTCCAGTTGCACCAAAAATTAAACCTATCGGAATATTAACATTTCCCTGTTTGTAATGAGCATAAGCACCAAAAAGAGTTGTGGGAATAATGGATGCCAGTGAAGTTGCAATAGCTACCTGAATTGGCACATTAAATAAAAGAGTAAGCAAAGGAACATACAGACCGCCGCCGCCGCCTCCAAACATGGATACCAAAAGACCTATTACAAAGCCGAATAATGGTAAAAATAAAAAGGATGTTGTAAAATCGAAACTCATATTTTGCTATATTCTTTAAGTCTGTCTGATGCATTTTTTAAAACCGGGGTGCCATGTCCTGGAAGTAAAACTTCAAATTTTAAATGTTTAATTTTATCTATTGTTTTTGCAGCTTCTAATGTATCGGAAGCACTTCTATTTTTAAACCCTTTAATATTTGAATGTTTATCGGTTATAATTGCATCACCTGAAAATAAAACAGTTTCTGCATTATATAAAGAAATGCTTCCTTCAGTATGTCCAGGGCTATAAATTACTTCTAACCCACCAATAAAATCACCTTCTTTTAATATTATATCGGGGGCTATGTTTTGAGTCTTTATAAATTTCAATAGTATCCCGAAAATAAAACCAATCATTGCCCCAATCATTCCTTTTAGTTTTCTCTTCTTTTCACCTAAAAGATAAGAAACTTCTTTTTCATGAATGGCAACAAGTGCTCTGGTTGCATTCTTTAAATCGGCTACACTTCCCATATGGTCTATGTCAGCATGAGTAAGGATTATATGTTTAATTTTATCAAAGGATATATCCAATTCAGAAATTTGACTTAGGATTTTATTTGCGTTTCCTGGCATACCTGAATCAATAATAGAAATCTCGTTTTTATCAGATATATAAAGAAATGAATTTGCTCCTTTAATATTTTCAAATAAATATACGTTTTGATTTATTTTCATTTTTGTGTCTTTAATTTACAAAATAAGAAATACACAAGTAGTATTTGTTGTATATAACAACTATATATTCAAAAGAATTATAAAGACTCAGCTCTGCGTTTAATATGTTCGGCTACTTTATAAAAAATATTCAATTCGGATTCATTTAGACCTTGTTGCAGTTCTTCAAAAATAGCAGAAAAGATATTCTCGTATTGTTTGATTAATGCTTCTCCTTTTTTTGTTACCATTAAATAATTCTTGCGCTTATCTTTTGTATCAGCAACTCTCCTGACTAATTCTTTTGATTCCAATGAGTCGATTAACCGTAATATGGTTGATTTATCCTTTCCTATTAAATCAGCCATATCTTTTTGTATAACTTCTTCCTTGTTCTGACTTATTGCATTCAACAGTTTAAACTGTTCCCGGGTTATCTTTAATTTTATTTCCGCCTGATTTTTAATACATTTTTTTATCGCACGGAACATATCTTCCAATATTATACGTCTAAGTTCTATTTCCAATGGTGTATTCTGGTTTTTCATTTTTAAACATTTAACCGATGCAAAGATAAAATATATTAGTTGTTATATGCAACTAATATTAATTATATTTTTTCTGTGTCAATTTATCTTGGAGTGGTGAGAAGATTAAAGCTCTTTTGCAAGCCATTAGTTTTAGCGGTGGCTTGTGGGGACTCTTTACGCAATGACGAATTTACATGTTTTACTTTTTTAATATTGCATAATGTGCCCGACAAGGGACTGTCTCACTCCTATTCTGGGATTTATTTGGTTCAGTTAGTTCAACCGGACCTGAGGACAATCAAAATCCTTTTTTTTGCATATTGTCAAACTCTTCTTTCTCCCGGCTTATCTTATTTCTGTTTTTACCGGAGTTGAACTGAAATCCAAGTTTAAACCAGAAGGGAATAACCGGCATTACTACGTTACCTTCATACATACTTTGAAAGTTTGAACCGTTAATTTTTGAACCGTTATATGTAAAAGATCGCATAAATGGCATGGCAGTGACTATGCCCAGTTTAATCTTTTGTTTAAAGGTTTTCTCCACAGATAGGAAATAAAGTGCATCGGAGTATGAGCTACCCTGGATGTCATACTTAGGGCTATTATACTGAAATGTAAGGGAACAGGCAATATCATGTTTAAATGACGCAATGGCTGAAAGTCCGGATTCTAAACCTATACTGTTGTCATCCCCGATGGAATAATATTTTGCAATATTGTTGCCTGAAGTCTGAAGGCCGAAGACCTTAATATACGGATTAAGTGTTACAAACCCGATTTTAAAGGTTCCTGAAAACTGTACTCCCAGTTGATTTAGTGATCCCAGATTCCGGACCTGAGTTTCAAAGGCACCAGTGTCATTAATTAACATCAGGTTTGCAATGTGATTGGTTGTTCTGTTAAAGAATAAGCGGGAAGCAAGGTAGTTACCATTAAATTGAATTGAATGTTCCAGGTAAAGGCTGCTTAATAATTCCGGTTTAAGAAAAGGATTCCCCTTACTGATTGTAAAAGGATCACTCAGGGAGGTATATGGATTTAACTGGTAAATATTGGGGCGTTTAACAGTGCTATTAAAAGATGCCTGAATGTTTTGCTTAGATGTGAGCTTATATCTGACAGTTGTACTTGGAAGGAAAGAGACCGAAGGATTGATGAATGCATCTTTCAGTACCGAAACTGATTTTTCAAATCGCAACCCAATACTCAATTCAATCTTCTCTTGCTTATAGGCAATATTCCCATAGATCGCATAAATGCTTTCATTATACTCAAATGCGTTGTATCGGTCCTGCGACTTCTGCAATTTTGCTTTTACACCTGAACTGAATATAAACTTATTAAAGAAGAGTGTTTTATAGTCAATTCTTAAGCTAAACGCATTTTGGTTGGGTTTTACAACATATTCTTTTGAGATCTTATTCTCATCAGACCCACTATATAAATAATCTGTGCGATTTTCTGCTTTCAGTAAATAATTACTTATGTCTGCCGTTATTTCGCTGCCTTTTTTATCGAAATTGTGTTTGTAATATAATGAATAGAAGATACTGTTATTAAAATCAGTATCATCTTTTACCGACTTCAAGCTATCATTATTTATACCTGATATCTGGTAATAGACATTTCCGTCAAGTTCACGAGAATAGGGATTAAAATAACCATAGAAATTAAACTGATCATTGTCACTTAAAAAATAGTCTAGTCCATAATGAAACCTATGCGACCAGTCCTTTTGCCTTAAGTTCTGATTTAGAAGGAGCTCATTTGAATCATTTTCATTCCATACCTTACGTCTGGTACTTTCGTGAAGATTAAGGTACGTTAGTTCTCCGTTATAGGAAGTGTAAAGATTAAGTTTCCTGAAACCCCAGTTCAAACTGTAAGCAGGGAAAACATATACTAATGAAGATGAAACGGGTATCTCAGCAAGGAAATGTCCGCTCATTCCTGAATCTCTGTCTTTCTTTAAAACAATGTTAATTGCCCCTGTCACATTTCCATCATAATTTGAGGGAGGTGTACTTATGACTTCGATTCGATCAATCTGATCGGGACTGAGCTGGCTGATGAAACTTTTATCCCGTTCCTTTCCGTCAACAAATATGAGAATATTCGTGCTTCCTTCCAGTGAAATGTTTTGCATCAGGTCAATCTGTACACCTGGTATAAGCTTAAGCAAATCGGCCCCCGTATTTGAGACGTCAAGCATCTTTTTTGTAACATTAAAAGTAGTTCTGTCGATTTCCGATTTTGCCTTGATCCGCTCACCAACAATAATCAGTTCTTTAAGCATAATGGACGTATCCTGTAATAATATAATTCCGGCATCGGTTACACCTCCATTTATTACCTTAATGTTTCTGGTTTCTGGTTTAAAGCCAATATTTGACACTTTAAGAATGTAATTACCAGAAATTACAGGGCCTATATTGAATATCCCGTTTTCATCACTCATAGAACCTCCGGCAATTTTCGAGTCGGATTCTTTAATTAATGCAATCGTGGCAAAGGAAACAGCCTGATTACTTTTTTCTTCAATAAGTTTTCCTGTGATTGATTGTTTCTCCTGTGCATTAACTCCGTTGGAACTTACAATCGCGACTGCTAAAAGCATAATTTTTATGCATGGAATTACTTTACAAAATAGTTTAAATGATTTTTTCATTGCTATAATTTTTTAGGTTGTTTGCACAAATTGAAGAACTATCAATTTGTTTTACAACTTATTGGGAGTTATAGCAAGAATTTGTTATGAATTGAAGTTTTTTCCAGAACCTAAAATAAATAATTGGGATGAATAGCAATTTTTTGTGATGAACGGATTAATGATAACGATTCATAGTCTCATCAAAATCTCTGGTCTTTTGACGCGAAACCGGAATTTCATTATCAATACCGTAGAGTTTTAGACGATATCCTAAAGAATTTCCCTTTTGAAAATCTATCATCTTTAAATTTACAATAAATGCACGGTGCGTCCTGAAAAGAAAAGGGATAGCAGATAATTGTTGTTCTATATTGCTTATTGAATTGCGGATAATCTTTCTCTTAATCTGGTTTTCCAGCTTCAGGTGAAAGGCAGTATAATTTCCATCCGATTCCGCATAAATAAACTGATTAGGGTAAAAACTCAGCTCTTCTTTTTTTAATTGTGACTCAATCCGTATTAATTCCTCAGATTCACCGGATGATCTTAGATAAGCTTCAGAAGTGTTAAATTGTTTTATGATATCAGCTACCAGTAAGTAACGGTAATTAATGATAGAAAAGAAACTAAGAGGAACAACAAATACCAGAAATGCAGACAATAAAGAGTCAAAAAAAGTTATAAAGTTCCATCTTTGACTTGGAGGTTCCAGAAGAAAGCCTGAAAAATATACCACTATTCCAATACCCATCAGCGACAAAACGATAGACAATAATTCCTTTAGTACAGTCCAGTCTTCAGGATCTGAAAAAAACTTTAAGCTTTTCAGAATCATTAATAAACCATATAAAGGGATTGTTACTATAAGGCAATAAACTATCACAGTCAGGTTATAACTAAAGAAACGGGATTCATGGGTTTGCAGAGGTTTATAGACAATAACAAAGAAAACGCAGAACCCGAGAAAAACTAATGAACCAATTAATGGGTTCTTAATAATGTAGTTCTGAGGGTACCTCTTGTTAAACCATTTGGATATATGTGAAACCATTTATTAATCTGTTATTTTATAACATTTGATCCTTAAAAGTAGTAAAATAAGTTCATGAAAATATTTTTGCACAAATATCTACAAAACGATAGAAGGGTGTATGAAAAAATATATTACGAAGCAGATACCTGCAAGTTGAAAAAAAATTATCGCATTATGGAGAAGTTATCAAGTGAATGAAGTCCTGATAGACGGACGCAAGGTGTATGGTAACGGTAGAAGCCGATTAGGTATGAGTCCCGATAATCCCGAGTACTTGGGACGCCATTTACTGGTCACGGTGCATTATATAAACTGAGAGCAAAAAATGCTGCCAACTGCGATTCGGCCCGCAGCCCTACTGACTTTGTCTCGGTTAACTGGCGAAGCGGGAAGGCACTTAACTATACCATCCGTGTTATATTTAGGCAAGTATTAAAATTGTCTCGGTTGAGCCATTTGTCTCGATGAACGGAATTGTCTCGGTTTAGATTTTATCTAGTTCTCAGTAGCGTAGTCGGTCTCAAGCGCTTATATGAATGATGAACTGTTAATATATGAACAGTAAGGGTGCTGGTAATCTTATAAATGTTACGGTAATTTTCAAAAATAATCTCCCTAAACTTATCCTTTCTCCCCATCTCTGGAACCATACGACCAATTCTGGGATTAGTCTAGAGATATTTTGTTACATCAATTATTCTCTCGATTGTGAGAGAGGCATATTTAATTGAGTCTTGGGAGATATACCCAGCAATAGATTTTAAATCGGTCAGGCATCTCTGAGTCCAGATTATTTTAACCATGTTTTAAGCTCTTTCTTAACTTGATCTGTTGTAAAGACTCTACCTTCTTCAATATCCTTAAGTCCCTCCTCAATCCGGTTAAGAATCACAAGTTCTTCAACTATCTGGTCAACTGTGAAGTTCTCAGGTAACCTGTCAACTGTCTTCCTTACTTTGTCTTTTGTCAGCATCATCTTGTATTTAATAAGGCAAAGATACTAAAAAGTGTCCTTTGTCGGTTTGTCGAAGTCTTTTCGATATATTTAGGCAAGTCAGCCCCTTCTAATTGTCACGAGGCCAATTGCTTAAATATAACGGCTCGGCGGTTTGATTAGGTGCCGGGAGCCTGCCCCGACGAAGGAGGGGTGTCAGGGTGCATTATATAAACTGAGAGCAAAAAACGCTGTCAACTGCGCGTCGGCCTGCAGCCCTACTGACTTCGTCTCGGGTGCTGGATGAGTCAGGGTACACCAAATTATATAAGTGAATTGAAGTTACGAGCATAGATGTAAATAGCTGATTACGAATGCGTCCGGGCTGCAGACCGTGTCCCGCGAAGCCATTATCATGCTATAACTATCTTGTCTCAATTAACAGGCGAAGCGGGAAGGCACTTAACTTTACCATCCGTGTTATGCTTGAGGCGCATGTTAAAATTGTCATGATGTGATGTTCTTATCTTCTTCCGGTTTTAAGCAGTCATGGTTTTTGTTATGCTTAGGCGAAGGTTAAAATTATTATTGTCAACCAGAAATGTCATGTTATTGGTAGGTTAGGAAATTCCAAAATTATCTCTTGTGAGATTAGAATAAATCTGGTATTTATTATTTGATGTTAATAAAGTCTCCAATCGGGATCTAGTTTAAAAAGTGACTTATACACAATATTTTGTATGTTATAAGCTTCATCTGTGTTTACTCCATCAGGGATGTAAGTACCTATAGGGCTCTTTCTACAAATTACGCTGTAAATAGAACAAGCCAGTAAGTAGGAACCATTAGGCAGTGCATGTATCCCATCGGCATTGAATAGATTAACATCAGGATATCTGTCGTGAAATATTTTCCATAACATGCCTCCTGGAGCCACTTCGACATCAAATTTATTTAACATATCTAAATAATTGTCTCTAATTCTGTATTGCATCCCATCATATGAAGACACAGAAGGATCTTGTTCTGCCCAGTAAGTGTCACCAACTGTAAGAACACCTTCTCTATAAGCATGAGTCATATAAAGTATAATTATTGTTTTGGGATTGTTTCTTTTTATTGAATTGATAAGTATTTGGGTGTATTGATTTACAGCTGTATCAATCATAGTTTTAGGAAATGCTTGTATACCACCCTGTTCTTGCAGAACGACAAAATCCCATTTCAAAGAGTCGATGGTACGCATGGTTTCTTCCCGTGCGCAGTGCATGGCCAGCGAATACCCTGGTTGTGTCTCATTGTGCGAATATGTGCTGTCACCATTTGAAGCCGCCATCATGCTAATAGTCTTGGGAATATTGTTTCGATTGGTATAACTATTACCAATAAATAAAATTTTTGTTACTTCGGGTAAAATCCTGGAATTTTCTATTATTACATTGGAATTTTGCTCAGGTTCTGATTGACATGATAGAAGAAGAAAGCAGCATGAGGCTATTACTATTGATCTCGTTTCCATTGTTCTAAAATTTTGTGTCTCCTTTACAAATTCAACTTTGTTTTTGTCAGTCCTTTGTATTGAGTAGAACGTTTCTTGTCAAGATAAAATATTCTTTAAAGTTATTGGAAATTTGAAAACATTTAGAAAAAAGCTAGGACTAATTTAATATACTGGGTTTAAATGGTTTTTACCAGTCCCGGTTGATGGGAAGAAGCTTTCTGGTCAAGGTAAGACTTTCTTGCGTCTGAGTCCCGGTAGTAAGAACGAAATCTACATGTCACGGTACATTTTATAAACGGAGAGCAAAAAACGCTGCCAACTGCGCGTCGGCCTGCAGCCCTACTGACCTTGTCTCGGCAGCAGGATGAGTCAGGGTACACAAAGTTTAATAAGTGAAATGAAGTTTCGAGCGTAGACTTATGTAGCTGATTACGAATGTGTCCGGGCTGCAGACTGTGTCCCGCGAAGCCATTATCATGCTACAACTATCTTGTCTCGATTAACAGGTGGAGCGGGAAGGCACTTAACTATAGCATCCGTGTTATGCTTCAGGTGCACATTAAAATTGTCATGATGTGATATTTTTCTCCTCTTCTAGTTTTTAGCAGTAATGGTTTTTGTTATGCTAGGCATTTTTTATTTTGAAGCTAAAAATCCCATAGTGCATAATATTACAATGAGTGACAATAACACGATTGAGATTACATTCCATTTATTTTTAGGATTCGAATACCAATAACATAGAAAGTATGAAAAAAGGAAAGTTTGTGGTAAGACTTCAAAGTACCCTTTTAGTTGATCAATTATAGGTATTTTAGTATAAATCATTCCCTCGATGGAGCCTGGAGTAGGGCCTGATGTTGATAATACTGATAAACCGAAGATTAGTGCCCACAATTTTAACCATCCATTGTTCTTAAAAAGAAAAATGTCCTTAAAGAACCATAAGACAACGGAGAAAATAATTCCACGAAATACTTGTAATACTGGACCAAAAGCAACCCAGGGAGAATTAAGTGGTAGCATTAAATAAGACATTGGAGGATTTTCAAAGATCGCTTTATAGTTTAGAAGTGTTGAGGCAATTACTCCCAATAAAAAATAAGTAATCATGTGAGAAGATGTCACTCTCCAAACGAAGGTAGTGAATTTAACTTTGTTGGTTTCCATTTAAAATTTTGATTTATAGTTTGTCATAAATTTACGTTTTATCTCAATAACATGTGCTGTCAAATAATTGTATACACATCATAGTGTGAAGATTCTCTCGTCTGATTTTCTTAGCCGCTCTGGTTTTTGCCAGTCCTGGTTTATGAGTAGTATGTTTCTGGTCACGGTAAAAACCTCTTGCGTCTGAGTCCCGGTAGAAAGAACGAAGGTTACTTGTCACGGTGCATTATATAAACGGAGAGCAAAAAACGCTGCCAACTGCGCGTCGGCCTGCAGCCCCATTGACTTTGTCTCGGCAGGAGTATGAGTCAGGGTACACAAAGTTTAATAAGTAATTTAAAGTTACGAGCATAGATGTAAATAGCTGATTACGAATGCGTCCAGGCTGCAGAAGGCACTTAACTATACCACCCGTGTTAGCGTTTCGTTTAAATTTTAAAACTGTCAATTTATAACGAATTTCGATTGTATCGGAAAGGATGAGTCATGGTAGATAAAGAGAAGTTATTCCGTCCCGATAGAGCTTTCTAAATGGATATGCAAGCACATGATTATTGAGTATTTGTCGGTAGGCCTTTAACTAAGTTGTCTTATTTTTTCATTAACAGGTCTGCAATTTTTTTTCTTGTAGTACTAGTGGTCCGTTTAGATGTGCCTTTTTTAGGGCTATGCTTTGCTTTATAAGCACGAATATAATTGCTAATTGCTAATTCTTCTTCTTTTGTCAGTGGCCTGCTCTGGATTACAAAGTCAACACCGTCTGGTTCTTTTATCACCCGATATTGTGTTTTGGATAGAGTCAGTCAATTTGTCTATCACAAAATCAAGTTGTATCGTTTTACTTTTTTTTACTCGTCAAAGTTACGAAAATCAATGCTGTTTTACAATTAATTTTATCTTTTAAATGTCCCTAAAATATGGTTTAATTATGTGTTAAACTGCAAGTCAGCTAATCCACAATGGCGTAAGTTTTGATAGTCCCGACGAGAGATAAAAAATTGTCAACTTAAGAATTGAAGACCACTGCATCCAGTTTACATCAACGACCATAAATTCAAGAAGGTGACTATTGATGCACAAACCATTAGTGCGAAAGCCATTATCATATTTAGGATATTCGCTTTACTTTTAACGGGTATCTTTACTACGGAAATAAATATCAAAAGGAATAATAATATTGATATAGCTCCCAAAACAATACTAATTCCTGTGATACTTGTCAAATTTGTCACATGGTATAAGTTTTCATACCCGTATCTCTGAAGAAATACCTCTCGTAAAGCCATATATTTTTCTCTACCGAGCTTACCTTCCCCACCCATGATAGAATGCCACAGATAGAATTGTGAGAGGAATTCATGCGTTATAATAGCCAGACAAAATACTCCAATAAGGTAAAAAAGCGTTGTTTTAATCCTTTTCATATTATCAAGATGTTAATAATCGAATATTATTAGCACGGTGATCTCTGGGAAAGGTAACAAAATTAAGTGAACCAAGAGTTTATCTGGTGTAATTTTTGCAGTCCTGGCGAAAGATAAAAGTGTCTTAGTATAACTTTTTAGTCTAGAGCCGAAATAGAAATGTAAAAGTATGGAAAGCTAGGATCAAGGATATCACGCGCTAGATGATAGGCAAAATTGCACCATCGGCTATTCCCTCTCAAAACCGTTAGCGTTCGTGTTTATTCAGGACAAATTGACCCCCCATTCAGGTTAATTGACCCCCTTGCCGGAGGCATTATCCCCGAAGGGCAACCGAAGAACGGATTACAATGAACGCTTAAAAACTTTTTAAAATTACACTTTTTTCTTTTTTCTCATCGACTCACCTGATAATTCTATTCTGTGAGAAGTATGTACCAGCCGGTCAAGTATTGCATCTGCTATAGTGTTTTCTCCGATTACATCGTACCATTTGTCAATGGGTAGCTGTGATGCTATAATGGTTGAGCATTTCTGGTGTCGGTCCTCAATAATCTCAAGTAACATCATTCTGGTCATATCATCAAGTGGCTGCATACCAAAATCATCAATGATAATCAGATCTTGTTTTTCTATACGTTTTATCTGCCTTATGTACGACTCATCTGCTTTTGACATGCGGAGCATCGTAAATAATTTCTGTGCAATAAAGTAATTGACCTTAAACCCAAGCTGACATGCCTGATGTCCCAATGCCGATGCTATAAAACTTTTACCCACTCCCGTTTGTCCGGTGATTAGAACATTTTCTCCATTCTTTACAAAGCTTCCGTCAGTAAAACGTAGTAGCTGTGTTTTGTTTAACCCACGTGGAGTAAAAAAATCTATTTCTTCCATACTGGCCCTGATTCGGAACTTTGCATTCTGTAATCTGCGACCGGCTTTTAAATTCTCTCTTTCGTCCCATTCTGCCTGTAATAGCAGGTTGAGCAGTTCATCATTATCTATTGATTGCATGTTTTTTGTCGATACAATACCTTCATAAGCAGCTCTCATTCCGGGGAGTCTTAGTTGTTGCATTAAATGCTGGATTTCATGTGTCATAGGTTTACTTTAATTGGTTTATTTATAGTATTCTGCCCCTCGTATGTTTTCATGTAAGGGTAGTGTTAGGGTTTCTTTTTTAGTGTCTAAACGATCAAGCTTATTATTGATAATCTGTTCTATTACTTTATAGTTGAATGCACCAAAGGCGGTTGCTCTCTGACAAGCAGCGATAAGACGATCACGGCCTGCTTTCTTCTCAAAGGAGAGTATCCCAACACAGCTTCGGTAGGTTTGCTCGGGATAAGATTTATTTTCAAGTACATTAACTATATACGCTTTTACATCCGGATGAATGTGACCGGCCCACTCAGTAAACTTAGATGGATTCCATTCGCTTACAAACTGATGGCTTGAAGGGAGAATGTTCTTTAACCGTTGTGTACTTATGTGGTCTGCGATCCCGTAAATGGTAAGCAATCCGCTCTCCAGCGAGATATACACTGACATGTGTTGCAGTATAAACTATCTTAACCTTGTTCCCGATATATTGATAAGGAACACTATAGTAATGCCGGTCTTTGTGCAATTGGACATAGCAGTTTTTCATAACCTTAACCTGAAGGTATTCTTTCAGTTCCCAACGCTCCTGTGGCAATGGCTTCAGATAAACTCTTTCTTCTTCAAACAGATCATTGCGGCTTTCTTCTCTTCCTTGGAGTGGAAGGTTATTATGAACCTCCAGAAGCTCAAAGATGGCTTCATTAAGTTCATCCAGGCTTGTAAACACCCGATTACGAAGTGGAGCAAAAATTCGTGTATAGATGATCTGAACCATGCGCTCTACCCAGGCCTTGTCACGTGGTTTACGGCTACGTGCAGGGAGTATAGCCATTCCATAATGGTTGCCAAGATCAAGAAGATCCCGGTTTATATCTGCCTCATAATTACTGGCTCTGTCAACTGCCGATCTCATATTATCAGGAACCAGTACATTCGTAACACCACCAAAGTAGTCAAAGGAACGTACAATGCATGGCAGCAAATCTACCTTCTGCTGGCTCTCGCAGGCTCTGACGTAGGTCTTACCACTAAACCCAAGAACCGATACAAAGACCTCTACTTCTCTTATTTCACCCGTTTCAGTATTAACAATTGATGGCCTGTAACCTGTAAAATCAATATATGTTTTGTCGCCGGGAAGTTGTTCAATATGAAGAGATGCATCCTTGTTTTGAAGCCAGGTATTGTAGTACTCACAAAAATGTCCGTAACAATATCCGTCAGGGTGTTTTAAACGGTATTCACCCCATAATATCTGTCTTGTAACGCCCTTTCGTCCAAGCTCTTTTTTAACGTACGGAAAGAAGTCAAACAGGGCGTCCCTGCGAGAGTTTTGTTCCTGTTCTGTTACCTGATCATCTTTTGCAAGATAACTCTTGACTGTGTTTTTGGATAAATTCAGTTCCCTGGCGATAGCTTTTTTACCATACCCCAGTTTGCTTAAAATCCCGATTTGTTTTATAACCTCCATGTTTATCGTCCTGTTTGCCATCGCATCTGTTTTTCTTACAAAGCAAAAAAACAGTCCGTTCTTAGGGGGTCAATATGCCGGAATGACAGATAATATTTTTCCCCAGAGGGGTCAATATTGCCGGAATGTCAGACAAAAACTTGCACTTTCGGGGGGTCAATTACGCCTGAATGGGGGTCAATTATTTCTTAACAGGGGGTCAATAGATTTCTGAATATACAGCGTTCGTTTAGTCCTGGTAAATTAGATAAATTTCGTATCAAGATAAATTGTCTAAAAAAGATGAGTCCAGGTGATCCAACTATCTCGCAGGAGCCGTATTTTTGTTAACGGCTCGGTGGTATAGTTAGGTGCCGGGAGCCTGCCCAGAGTGAAGCGATGGGTGTCAGGGTTGGCGTCCCGAGTACTCGGGATTGCCAGTCCCGGTAAGTGGACGAAAGTTTTCTTGTCACGGTAAAAGCCGATTACGTATGAGTCCCGGTAATGAAAACGCCATTTACTGGACACGGTGCATTAAATAAATGGAGAGCAAAAAACGCTGCCAACTGCTCGTCGACCTTCAGCCCTATTAATTTTGTCTCGGCTGCAGGATGAGTCAGGGTACACCAAATTTAATAAGTGAGTAGACGTTTAGAGCATAGATGTAAATAGCTGATTACGAATGCGTCCAGGCTGCAGAAGGCACTTAACTATACCATCCGTGTTAGCATTTCGGGCCAATTTTAAAACTATCATGGTTTCGTTATCTGCCAGTCAAGCGAAATCTGAGTCTGGGGTTGATTTGACTACCTATTGAATTTGTCCGGACACCGATATTTTGCAAACAATAGAATCTTGGTCCGGGTTAGTCCCCTGTCAGGAATTTGTCGTTGTGCAAGAGTTATGGTAAAAAGTGTCACAAACTACTTACTATTCTGACCTTGTTAGCAACAACATTTTTGTTTGTTTAAAAGATGCTTTTTATGTAATAGCCTGTATAGTTATAAAAAGTAACATTAGCCCGTAGGCATTGATTAAAGCAGTCCTGATCCAGTGAGTTCTTAAGATTTTCTCAAGATATGGACTTGCACCTCCCAATTTATCTTTTGAAAGTTTAGCTTGCCACTGTCCCCAAAAAATTGCCGTAAGAATATGTGAAATTAATTGAATTAAGAAAACAGCCCAAATTTCCCATGTCGGAATACTGTCAGGGTGATACCAAAAAAGAATTATTGAACCAACAAAGGCAAGAATTACGGGAATAAAAATCCAGTAGGGTAGTTTTTTCCAGTGGATTGTCTGCACCGATAAAAAGGTCCCCGGATCAAGTGGCCTCCAAGATCTGAAAATATCTACTTCCATTGCCCAGATAGTCCCTACATTGTAAAATGCCAAGACTAGATTTAGAAGAAGAAAAACTTGTTTTGTCATCTTATTTAGAATTAATAATTTTTGATTAAATGAACGCAATAATCAGAAAAATAATGGGTCGCGCTAACTCGTTAATTGAATCTACTATAAATCAAAGTTACAAAGTATTTTGAATCCCGTTAGTCACCTGTCATTCTGCTTTTCCATTAGCATTTAGGGCCATTTGTAATCGATACGTAACTGTCACGTTATGTGTAAATTGTCAGCGTTTGCGTGCTCAAGGGGCTGAATGCTAACTCACATTTAGCATTTCGGGCCAATTTTAAAACTGTCAATGGTAATTAAAACTTTGATTATTAGTAAGACAAGTATTAGCATCTGATTTACTTTTTACAAGTCACTGAACTAAGTTTCATTGGGGGTTGATCTGTCATGAATTTTATCGGTTCTTCAATCTCTTTATGCTCAATCAATCCATAAGGAGAAAACTCTTTGATTATTGATAATGAATCATAAAAGAAGACATTTAGTCCATCTGAAATTTTGAATCTGTTTTTACTTAGTTTTTTTCCCATTCCGTACATACTAGTCTTGGTAGACGCGATTATGAAAACCATCAAACCGTCGTTTTTTAGTTGATTGAAGCAGATATTTAAAAAAGCCTGTCGTTCATTTTTATTAAGCAAATGAATTAGAGCATAGCAATAAATACCATCAAAAATCTTATTGTCAAATGGCATTGCTGTTACTGATCCATGATGAATTGTACAGTTTATGTTGTTGTCTCTTGCAATGTCAATAGCCGATTTTGATATTTCTATCCCGGTTACCTCAAAATCTTTTTCAATGAATAATTTCCCGTTTCTACCATATCCAAACCCAGGTATCAATATTTCCTTTAGATTATTTGATTTGAATATTTCTATGGTTTGTAAAGCAGAGTCAGCCGGAAGGAAATCCCACATCGGACCTTCGGTTTTGAATTTCGATTCCCAATATTCTCCCATCTAGTTAAATGCCTACTTGATTAATGAATCAACTGATCTAAGTTACTAAGTATTTTAATTCTCATTGTCAAGTGAAGTCATGCTTTTTCCGTTAGCATTTCGGGCCAATTGTCATCGTTACGTAACTGTCTAGTTATGTGCAATTTGTCAGCGGTTACGTGCTCGAGGGATCGAGTAGGTAAAGGGGAGTTTCACCCCTAAACCTCTCACGGAACCGTACGTGATAGTCTCCCATCATACGGCTCTTCAGTTAGTACTCTACCATGTCGAATCCTCCCGCTTTATGCAGTTGTCCTATTTGGCAGTATACTAAGCTGCTACCCCCTTCGCTCCACTCCCATTACAGGAGCTTCAACACTACTACAAGGTAGTCTGCCATCTTGCAGAACATCGGTATTTGGCCTCACAGGTTGTTCCCCTGCTTGTGCCTTTCCCTAGTGTTTCTTCATTTCTGCAAGACTTCCCTTGTTCCATAACTAAGCCTGAATAGACCTCATGCCTCCTCTATGACGCCAGCCATGTAGCCAGTAAGCAGGTTTCCGCTACACTCCTCCCCCAGTATCAGTGACCAATGGGTTTTGGCTGGATGTTCGTTTTCACGGCACCTCATCGGAGGTTCACTTTCGTTCATCTTTTCTATTCTTACCTTATCCTTTCGACAGGACCTTTTCCCCATCCGTTCAATACCTTCCAGTCACCCGGGAAGCACCGTGGGGCGGTTTGCAGGTCTCGCCTGTACGCTACCTGCGGAGGGCCTACCTCCTTTTTAATTACAGCATGAGTTCGGTCTCTCGATCGTTGTCTGCAAGGCACACTATTTTTGTTAACGGCTCGGTGGTATAGTTAGGTGCCGGGAGCCTGCCCAGAGTGAAGCGATGGGTGTCAGGGTTGGCGTCCCGAGTACTCGGGATTGCCAGTCCCGGTAGGTGGTGCGAAGTTGTCTTGTCACGGTACCGCCGATTACGTATGAGTCCCGGTAATGAAACGTAGTTACTTGTCACGGTGCATTTTATAGATGGAGAGCAAAAAACGCTGCCAACTGCGCGTCGGCCTGCAGCCCTACTAATTTTGTCTCGGCAGCAGGATGAGTAAGGTTACACCAAATTTAATAAGTGAATTGAGGTTTCGAGCATAGATGTAAATAGCTGATAACGAATGTGTCCTGGCTGCAGAAGGCACTTAACTATACCA
Organism: uncultured Bacteroidales bacterium; assembly: GCA_963809855.1. Lineage (GTDB taxonomy): Bacteria > Bacteroidota > Bacteroidia > Bacteroidales > VadinHA17 > LD21. Next base: position 1,513,513 of record CAWELF010000001.1, read on the forward strand.
TCCGTGTTAGTGTTAGTTTTTTCTTTAAAACTAGATCCTTGACGATAACTATTTCTTTTTCAGTCCCGGTAAACGGCGCTGATTTGTCTTGGTCTAGAGAATTTGTTAAAGTGATCGGTCCAGATAAACGGAGAGAAGTTCTCTTAGTATAGAAATTTTTTCAATGTAAAAGTCCGTAGATGGGAGTAAGTTGTCTCGGTAAATGAATTTTGTTAGAGTACGTTTATTTTATTTTCATAATCAATTATAAAACATGTTTCAAATCGATATATGCCATCATGGTCAATAACACTTACTTTGAATCTGTTAGTTCAGGTGTTGAACTTACAATTACTTCAGGGGAAGTAAATACTAAGGATGAAGCTCGCGCTTCGGGATGAGCTTTAAGATAGTTTTCAACAATCTTCCAACCAATTGAATATCCAGTCCATCCTGGAATTGAATCTGGTTCAGGTTTCCCATACAACATCCATACATCAAGTTCCTTTGTCCACGACTCATACCTTTTACGCATCAATGGTTTTACCCGAATCATGTATTGTTGGATTTGCTCTTCAGTCAACGCACTGCTCCATGGTGTTTTCTCACAATGAAGGACTTCAGTCGAAAAATGGTCGGCCAGCCCTTCATTAACCATACATTCTAGAATTGTCACCTGAAAGTTAGGCATACGAACTCGGCATACGTGATGAAGTTCATGGACTAATGTGCGCTGAATAAGCTCTACCCTAAAGTTTGAATTATTTGGATCGTAATATATTTCTACTTTCTCCACTTGATGATTATCAGTAAAGCCGCTTATTGTCCTCGCCCCAATACCCCATATTGGTAGAATATTAACGTTACTTATCGCTAATTTAATCGTTACACTATCTGCAGGTATCAACTTCTGTATCTGTGGTAGGAGATTACGTATACCGTCTACAATTTGAATTGAAACGGTATCGGCTAAGTTTATCTTTGCATCTAATACCAATTTGCAGCCTTTAGAAAGTTCTATAATCTTTCCCGGTATTGTATCCTTTCTATAATCTTGACTATTTGCAACTATATTGAACCCTATACACAAAATAAGTATAAGCATAGTCCGTATCAGAACATCAATTTTTTTTTTCATTTTTCCTCTGTAATTTGATTTTACTCTTGTTCAGGTTAATTGCCAATTTAGCAAATTTTAGGTTCTCTCTATTGATTACTCATGAAAATACAAATAGTTACAGGGAAAGCTGAATTTTTTTTTGTGATCAAGTAGATAATTAGAAGTTGTCACATCATAGAAATTTTGCTTTTCCAGTTAGTGTTAATCTTGAAACTATCTAATGTGCAGAATGTCATAGAATTAACACTAACGGCTCGGCGGTTTGATTAGGTGCCGTCCGTGTCAGGGTTGGCGAGTTTTTTGCCAGTCCCGGTAGATGGCGCGAAGTTGTCTGGTCACGGTAAAAGCCGATTACGTATGAGTCGCGGTAATGAAAACGCCATTTACTTGTCATGGTGCATTATATAAACGGAGAGCAAAAAACGCTGCCAACTGTGCGTCGGCCTGCAGCCCTATTGATTTTGTCTCGGGTGCAGGATGAGTCAGGGTACACTAATTTTAATAAGCGAATTGAAGTTTCGAGCATAGATGTAAATAGCTGATTACGAATGTGTCCGGGCTGCAGAAGGCAATTAACTATACCATCCGTGTTAGGTTTTCGTTGCTATTTTTTCATGTCAGGTTTGGAAGTATAGTCCTCTAATAATTTTGATTTATGGGAAACTTCTATCAATCATTTATTTTGTGACCTTGCAATTAGTATAAGTACAGCAATAAGCACCCATGAAATCAGAGGGACAACAAGAAAAACAAAGGTTGTCTTAGTCCCGGCTGGAATCAATACTCCACTGTAACCAAGCAAAGAAAAAATAGTGATCACTAACATTAGATAATAGAGTTTTTTACGGGCAAAATCTGTCCAACGCTTAGAAACCTTATGGGTAAGAAGTAGTGCAATGAAAGGAGAGAGCACCCATCCTACGAAAAGAGCATTAAGGATGACAGACTTATTGTTGCGACCATTATATAGTACCAAAACCAATGAGGCCACAACTCCAACCAAAACTATAACAAGAGATATTATCTGTATGAGGCTAAAAGGGCTTTTTTTTCCATAGCGTCTTATTTTGTGCACAAGTTAGTAAAACTCCGAATGCAAAAAAAGTCATTAGTCCAGATATAAATTTGAACAATGCCGTTAGGCTAAAAGGGCTTTTTTTTTCCATAGCGTCTTATTTTGTGCACAAGTTAGTAAAACTCCGAATGCAAAAAAAGTCATTAGTCCAGATATAAATTTGAACAATGCCGTTAGGCCCTATGTTTGTAAAAACATAAGTTTCAGAATAGTTACTAGATTTGAATAGTTACGAAGTATCCACCTAATAATATCTGAAACTTATGGAAGCACAAGTTAGGAAAATTGATTTTAAGGATCAAAACATTTATGTGGGGTTTGATGTCCACAAGAAAAATTGGAAAGTTACTGTCATGGCAGAAGATACTTTTTATAAGACCTTTACTCAACCGCCAAATCCGGAAGTTTTGTTTAATTATCTTAAAAAAAATTTCCCGGGTGGTAATTATCATTCTGCTTATGAAGCAGGATTTTGTGGTTATTGGATCCATCATAAATTGTTATCTTTTGGTATAAAATCCATTGTGGTTAACCCGGCTGATATTCCAACAACTGATAAAGAAAGAGTACAAAAGGAAGACAAAAGAGATAGTCAAAAAATTGCCAGATCATTATGTGCTGGGACACTTACCCCAATTTACACACCAACAGTACAAACTCAAAGAGATAAAAGTTTATTGAGAACAAGGGCGATGCTTGTAAAAGATATGGCTAGATATAAAAACAGGATCAAATCCTTCTTGTTCTTTTATGGAATTGATATTGATGATGCTTTTTCACAATCAAAAAAGCATTGGACAAAACGGTTTATGAGCTGGCTTGAGAATCTGGAGATTGATGGAGAAAGTGGGAAAGAAGCTTTAAATGTTTTGATCTCAGAATGTAAGAATCTGAGGACTTCTATTTTAAAAGTTACAAAGCAGGTTCGCGAGCTATCGCAAACGACAACTTACCAGAAACAAGTAACCTTACTTGAAAGTGTCCCTGGAATAGGATTAATAACGGCAATGACAATCTTAACTGAACTTGAAACAATAGATCGTTTTAATAATATTGATAAGTTGTGTGGTTATATTGGTTTGGTCCCATCGACAAGATCTTCAGGAGAGAAAGAGAAAAGTGGTGATATTACTCCTCGAGGGCATGGGGTACTTCGATCTGCTATTATAGAAAGTGCATGGACTGCAATAAGAAACGATCCATCATTAATGAAGAGTTATTTAATATACTGTAAAAGAATGGATTCAAACAAAGCTATTATTAAAATAGCTAAGAAGCTTTTAAGTAGAATACGATTTGTTTTAATAAATAAAAAACCATACGAATGTTTAATAGAAAGATAAAAAATCTCTATAAAAACCAGATAATTAAGTGAGACTGTTCAACGGAAACTGCAGTTCTAAATCGGAATCTGCTTTCGTTAGGCAACAGCTCACTTTCTATAAAAAATTAAACAAGGCAATGCAGTTCGGTTATCGAATCTGCTTATAGAAGGTTGTTTTTATAGATTATTTACTTAAAATTTAAAAAATATTGGTCTGAAGTCTTGTTTTACAACATAGAAGGTTTCTGTAGCTCTTAAGTCCTGATAAACGGATGCAAGTTACTTGTCACGATAAAATTGTCTAGATGACAAAGTCCTGGTAGATGGATGAAAGTTTTGTGTCATGATAAATTCTCTAATGTAGACAGTGTCAGGCATTGCGAGCTATGAAACCTAACGGCTCGGTGGTATAGTTAGGTGCCGTCTGTGTCAGGGTTGGTGAGTTTTTTGCCAGTCCCGGTTTACGGACGCAAGTTGTCTGGTCACGGTAAAAGCCGATTACGTATGAGTCCCGGTAGTAAAACGGAGTATACTGGTCACGGTACATTATATAAACGGAGAGCAAAAAACGCTGCCAACTGCGCGTCGGCCTGTAGCCCTATTGACTTTGTCTCGGCAGCAGGATGAGTCAGGGTACACCAAATTTAATAAGCGAATTGAAGTTGCGAGCTATAGACTTATGTAGCTGATTACGAAAGTGTCCGGGCTGCAGAAGGCACTTAACTATAGCACATATGATAAAAGCATAGTCTCAGGTGCGTTATCAATAATTACTGTAAATTATTGTACGAAAACAAAATACAAGAGACTATGCAAACACAAGTTACAAAAAAAATTGATTTCAGCGGTAAAGAGCTTTTTATTGGATTAGATGTTCATAAGAAGAGCTGGAGCGTTACAATCCTCGTTGAAGGGATGGAACACCGAACCTTTACACAACCTCCCGACCCTCAGGCTTTGTTTAAGTATCTCCAAAAGATGTTTCCCGGAGGTACTTATTACAGTGCCTACGAAGCGGGTTTCTGTGGTTATAGTATCCATCGGGAATTAAATGCTTTGGGAATAAAGAATATTGTTATTAATGCTGCAGATATCCCCTCAAGCCAAAAGGACAACCTGGAGAAGCGAGATCCCATCGACAGCCGGAAGATCGCCAGAGCGCTCGGAAAAGGGCTGCTCAGAGCAATCCACATCTTTGACAGGGATATGGAAGAGCTTCGGAGCTTAAACAGGACAAGATTCTATCTGATGCGTGACTTTCGAAGAAGCAAGAACAGGATAAAAAGCTTTCTTCAATATTACGGAGAATCAATACCTGCGGAATTTGATAATAACCAATGGACATTAAAATTTATTGCCTGGCTAAAACAGATCCAGATGAAAACACTCAGCGGTCAGGAAGCATTCTCAAATCTGATCCGTTCTTATGAATTTCACAGGGAGCAGATTTTAACCTTAAGCCGGCAGATCAGGATCAGGATTCGTGAGTATGATAGTGAATTATATTCTTTATTGAAAACCATATCAGGAATCGGACCACTCACCTCAAGTGCATTAATAACAGAACTTGGAGATATAAACCGGTTTCCTCATATTGATCATCTAAGCAGTTTTGTAGGATTAATCCCCAGGGTAAAGCAAAGCGGAGATTCTTCTTATTCAGGCGGAATAACATTTCGCTGTAATGAATACCTGAGAACACTGTTAATCGAAGCCTCATGGCAGGCTATCCGGCAGGACCCTGCGCTGATGCAGTATTATCATGAACATATTATAAATAACAAAGGTCAGAGAGTAATTATCAAAGTTGCACGTAAACTATTAAACAGGATAAGATATGTGATGAAAACCAGACAACCATATGTTACGGGAGTAGCATAAGAGAAATAAATCTATAAAATCTCAAACAGTTAGGGATAGCGCAAAACACGGATTGTAACACTACGATTACACACTATAGCCTTCGCACCCTTACCTATAAAGTATAACAAGTGATTGCGGCAACCAATTTATGGCGGATCGCATATAGCAGCCTGATTTTATAGGATTTATATTTGAAGAAGTTTTTAAGGGATTTTTATTTATATTTGAACTAGCCGGAGCCGTGCTTTTCATAGCACCATCCGTGTTATGCTTCAGGCGCATATTAAAATTGTCATGATGCGATGTTCCTAACCTCTTCCGGTGTTGGAGCAATATTTATCTTGTACAACTATGAGTCAGTTTTTCTGTGATGAATAACTCATCATATTAGGAAAAACATTTTTATGTTGAATACTAGATTTTTTCTAAATATGTTTTGCTCAATATTCTGCCACTAATCTTACAATATGCCCAAGGAAAGTATATACTAAGGGTTATGATTGTTAGTAGAATTTGTCCCCAGATGAATAAAAAGTCATTTAACTGGTCTATATCATAACCAAATTTTTGATTGCTCTCACCATTAGTGGCAATAGTCCTTGCTAAGAAGTATTTAGATAATCTAACCAATGCCAACGGCAGATATATTCCAACCGTAATGACAGTTAATACCATTTCTATTGCGATCTTCCCACATGAACTCCAAAAATTAGTTCGCCATGAAATTGTAAAATCCCTGTAGCTTACATTTACCATCCACTTGTATACAAGGTACATATAGGGGATCATTAGTACTAACATAAAAACTTGTAATATAGTCGCTCTCGATATTACTTGATTAGGATCAGTGAAAATATATTTAGCCGTAACAATCGATAGAATTAAAACAGGTACCATAATCGTTAATAGCAGAATAACAAATAACCTCCCTCCTTTTCCCAGGAATTTTAGGTTATTTGAATTATAAGCTGAATTATCTACGAAGAATCGTTGAATATTTCTAATAAACCATGCCAAATATATTCCCAACGTAATAACACTTAAAAACAGCCCAAGTAATACTGTCCCAAAAAAGTTCCAGAATTTTCCATTAAATACAATCGTCTTTTCTTTGTAGACAAGGTTTTCAAGAGTAAGTTTTGCAAAATAGAAGGTAAAGATAAAGTAGATTAAAACTATTAAAAACATCATTGGAAAAACTAAATAGATAGAGCTGTCTCCTTGTTGAATATTTTTCATTTTAAAGAAAAACAGAATATATGGAACAATGTAAAACACCAGAAATAATAACCAAATAGGTAATAATTTTCCACCAGTCAGATTGAATTTAAAATAGTTTTTCATTTTCTAGAGATTTTTAAAGAGTTTTCGGTTTCCGTTATAATTGTATTGCTAATCAAATCTAAATAAATTTATTTGATCTTGAAACAATATTAGAGTTTTATTTAGCCCTTGTTATTTAATTAGTTAGCAGCCTCTAAAATTTTACCATAAAAGACAAAAGATTCGTCAAATCAGAAATTTTATTTATTGAGGAGTTAGGTGCCGTCTGTGTCAGGGTTGGGGAGTTTTTGCCAGTCCCGATAAACGGATGCAAGATGTCTCAACACGATAAAAGCCGATTACGGATGAGTCCCGATAGTAACAACGGAGTTTACTGGTCACGGTACATTTTAAAAACGGAGAGCAAAAACCATAATCGCTGTCTATACGGCAAGAATTATACTCTTCGCTGTTATGCTTTGGCGCATGTTGTCCGGGTAGAAGCTGTCTCGTAAGTCGTTGGCGCTTAAGCATAACGGCTCGGTGGTATAGTTAGGTGCCGTCTGTGTCAGGGTTGGCGAGTTTTTTGCCAGTCCCGGTAAGTGGACGAAAGTTGTCTTGTCACGGTAAAAGCCGATTACGTATGAGTCCCGGTAATGAAAGCATAAGTTACTTGTCACGGTACATTTTATAAACGGAGAGCAAAAAACGCTGCCAACTGCGCGTCGGCCTGCAGCCCTATTGACTTTGTCTCGGCAGCAGGATGAGTCAGGGTACACCAAATTAATAAGTGAATTGAAGGTTGGAGCATAGATGTAAATAGCTGATTACGAATGAGTCCGGGCTGCAGAAGGCACTTAACTATACCATCCGTGTTATAAAAAGTGCGGAAGTTTTCTCGTCAAGTTCTAAGTGGTCATTTTTTAAAAGTCCCGGTAAACGTATGTAAGTTGTCATGATGGAACGGAGTTTTATAAATCTGGTGGCTTCTAAACGGCTCGAAAATTGTCTCGACATAACACCCCTACTAGATGACCGTTATAAAAAGTGCGACCGTGCAAATGGCAATCTTGTCAAGCAGAAACTATCTAATCAAAGAACATTTGCACGGCCCTAGGGTCGGGATAAAAAATTGGCCGGGTTGTGTTTCGCGGTACAAGTTTTATAGAAAAGATAGATTGTCTCGGTAATGTTAATTTGTTAACAGGACTTGGCGAGAGTGCCAATTTTTTATACGTGCGCAGGCAGGAGGATTCGGCTGGCATTTTGTGTGTCGCGGTATAATTAATAAACGGCCGATAATTGTCTTGTCACGGTAAACTCTATTGCTTGTAGTGCGGGTAGCCGAATTATCAGATGTCCCTCGCATTTTTTATAACGGCTCGGCGGTTTGATTAGGTGCCGTCTGTGTCGGGGTTGGCGAGTTTTTTGCCAGTCCCGGTAGGTGGCGCGAAGTTGTCTTGTCACGGTAAAGCCGATTACGTATGAGTCCCGGTAGTAAAAACGAAGTTACTTGTCACGGTGCATTATATAAGCGAGAGCAAAAAACGCTGCCAACTGAGCGTCGGCCCGCAACCCCATTGACTTTGTCTCGGTAGCAGGATTAGTCACGGTGCACCAAATTTAATAAGTGATTTGAAGCTGCGAGCATAGATGTAAATAACTGATTACGAAGTTGTCCTGGTTGCGGAAGGCACTTAATTAAACCGTCCGTGTTAGCACATGTATTAATGTTAAAGTTGTCTCTCTGGAAGGAAGTTGTCAGGATAATTGTAACCTGTCCTAATGCAGAACTGTTGATAAAGAGTCTGAATTAATTGTTAATCTCCAGACAGCCAATCTCCTTATAGTTTGGGTCTGACAAGAAAGCTTTTATTAGGTCGTAATTCTTTCTCAAAACAATCTCAATGTTTTGTGTACTAGTGTTCCCAAGTCTTAACCAAATTACTTTTGGAGAAGAGCCTTTGATAAGTCCAAGATCATAAAAGTCGCCATCAAATGTTACGATGCAATAATTATTTTCTTTCGCATAATTCCATAAAAATGAATCTTTGGAATTCTCAAGTCCCAAGTCCCGAACTTGTTTAGATCCAGGAAATAGATCTTGAATTTTACTGGTGATCCTGAATGAAATATTTTGGTCAAGAAGTAATTTCATCAGATCGTTTGAAGTTTACGTTCTCTATCTGCAGCGAACATTAAACTGGCTTTGATATCCTCTCTTGAAAGTTCAGGATAGTCATTGAGTACTTCTTCAAAACTCATCCCTGAACCTAACCATCCAAGAATATCAGATACAGAAATTCTGGTATTTCTGATACAAGGTCGTCCAAATCTCTTGTCGGAGCTGATTTTGATTATCTTGTTGTACGTTTTCATGGCTCAAAGATACTACATTTTTAATTTGGATATATCAGGTATGCCCTCTTCGCTGTTAGCACATGTATTTTGTCGCGCGATGGCCAAGTCCCGGTAAATAGTTGTAATGTTAATTAAATAACAGAATTTTTAGATGAAGGTGCGAGGGCAAATCTCGGTCGCGCGAGGGAAAGTCCCGGTAAAAGTGCTGAATTTATATTGTCACGAAAAACTTTATTAACTCGGCGTGAGGGCTAAGTCGCACAATACCAAATATATGTGCTAACGGCTCGGTGGTATGGTTAGGTGCCGACTGTGTCAGGGTTGGCGAGTTTTTTGCCAGTCCCGGTAAGTGGACTCAAGTTGTCTTGTCACGGTACAGTCGATTACGTATGAGTCCCGGTAATGAAAACGCCATTTACTGGTCAAGGTGCATTCTATAAACGGAGAGCAAAAAACGCTGCCAACTGCGCGTCGGCCTGCAGCCCTACTGATTTTGTCTCGGTAGCAGGATGAGTCAGGGTATTCTAAATTTAATAAGTGTGTTGACTTTACGAGCATAGATGTAAATAGCTGATTACGAAGTTGTCCGGGCTGCAGAAGGCACTTAACTATACCATCCGTGTTATAAAAAGTGCGCGAGTTGTCTCCTTTGACCAAATTTGCTCTTTATTTTAAGTCCCGGTAAACGGAAATAAGTTGTCATGATGGAACGAAGTATTATAGATCTGATGGCTTCTAAACGGCTGAAAATTATCTCGTCATTTTAAAAGAAAAATAGTAGACCGTTAGCAAAAGTGCGCCCTTGCAAATGACTGGTCGTCAAGTATAAATACTATAATTAAAAACCATTTGCAAGGCCCCAGGGTTGGCAAAAAAAATTGGCCAGGTTGTGTTTCGCGGTACAAGTTTTATAGAAATGATAAGTTGCCTCGGTAGTGTTAATTAATAAACAGTAGTGGCGCGAGTGCCAATTTTTTTTATTTGCGGGTTGGCAGAAGTATTCGGCTGGCATTTTGCGTGTCGCGGTACAAATTTTATAAACGTTGAGAAGTTGTCTTGTCACGGTAAATTTTATTGCTTGTAGGACGGGAAGCCGAATTATTGGGAGGTCCCGCACATTTTTGATAACGGCTCGGTGGTATGGTTAGGTGCCGTCCGTGTCAGGGTTGGCGAGTTTTTTGCCAGTCCCGGTAGGTGGACGAAAGTTGTCTTGTCACGGTAAAAGCCAATTACGTATGAGTCCCAGTAATGAAAACGCCATTTACTTGTCACGGTGCATTATATAAGCGAGAGCAAAAAACGCTGCCAACTGCGCGTCGGCCTGCAGCCCTACTGACGTTGTCTCGGCAGCAGGATGAGTCAGGGTACACCAATTTTAATAAGTGTAAGGAAGTTTGAGGCATAGACTTAAATCGCTGATTTCGAATGTGTCCGGGCTGCAGAAGGCACTTAACCATACCATCCGTGTTAGCACATGTATTACGTTAAAATTGTCAAGAGGTAGAAAACTGTCAGGATAACTTTAAATAGCCCTGATGTTATTAATTAATATTTTATCTCTTTTATAAAATCGTTCCAGGTAATAATTTTAGTATTATTTATACGGTTTAAGGAAAGTAGGTCTGAGTCTCCTGTAACGAGATAATCAGCTTTACTGTCAATAGATAGATTTAAAAGGAAGTTATCTTTTAAATCACGACATTGTGTAATATTGGATTCTACTTTTATTAGTTTTCCATATCTATGAAACAAAGAAAGTAGTTCATCAATAGCTGATTCTGGAAAATATTTGGATATTTTGGGTCTCCTTGCAACAGTTACAAATTCTTCCAATGATTCTTCAGAAAAAATTAAAACTATTTTACCGCTATAAAGTAGTGAGTCAATTGCATTAAATTTCTTTGAAATCAAGAAGCTGATCCAAAGATTTGTATCAAGAATGACCCTTTTATTTTTCATAACGGGACTTTCGAACTAGTTCAACTTCGGAAGTTATTTCCTCAAGAGAAGGAAGATCATCCTGACTTATTCTTAGTCTCGCCAGTAAATCCTTAAGTTCCGATTTTATCTTGGTGCTTTTGATACGAATCAGGTTTAAATCAGCCAGATTTTTAAGAATTGTCTTGGCTTTAGGATTTAATATATCAACTTTAACTGTTTCCATAATACTTCAATATTTTCTCAAAGATACGAAGAAAAATCATCTTGCACTTTTGGTACTAGTTTTGTTAGCACATGTATTTTGTCGCGCGATGGCCAAGTCGCGGTAAATAGTAGTAATGTTAATTAAATAACAGATGTTTATGATGACGGCGCGAGGGAAAAATGTCAGTCGCGCGAGGGAAAGCCCCGGTAAAAGTGCAGAATTTATTTTGTCACGATAAAACTTTATTAACTCGGCGCGAGGGCTAAGTCGCACAATACCAAATATATGTGCTAACGGCTCGGTGGTATGGTTAGGTGCCGTCCGTGTCAGGGTTGGCGAGTTTTTTGCCAGTCCCGGCAGGTGTCGCGAAGTTGTCCCGTCACGGTAAAAGCCAATTACGTATGAGTCCCGGTAATGAAAACGCCATTTACTTGTCACGGTGCATTTTATAAACGGAGAGCAAAAAACGCTGCCAACTGCGCGTCGGCCTGCAGCCCTACTGATTTTGTCTCGGCAGCAGGATGAGTCAGGGTACACCAAATTATATAAGTGAAATGAATTTTCGAGCATAGACTTATGTAGCTGATTACGAATGTGTCCGGGCTGCAGAAGGCACTTAACTATACCATCCGTGTTAACAAAAGTACTATATTAAAATCACTATCGGTCAAAAGTCCAGGTAAACGGACGGCATTTTCTTGTCCAGATAAAACTGTCTTGATGGGATGAGTCCCGGTAAGTGGAAGAAAACCCAAACGTCATGATGATATTTACTAGATTGCCGTTAACAAACAGTACGGCCTTGCCTTGAACGAAAACTGTCAGGATTTTTTGTAATTTATCTCCAAGGCAAGGTAACAGGGTAGGCATAAAAAATTGGCCAGGTTGTGTTTCGCGGTACAAGTTTTATAGAAAAGGGAATCTGTCTCGGTAGTGTTAATTTGTTAACAGGACGTGGCGCGAGTGGCAATTTTTTATATGCGCGTTGGCAGGATTATGAGGCTGGCATTTTGTGTGTCGCGATACAAATTGATAAACGGCTGATAATTGTCTTGTCACGGTAAATTATATTGCTTGTAGTGCGGGAAGCCGAATGTGCAGGAGTTGAGCCGTATTTTTGTTAACGGCTCGGTGGTATAGTTAGGTGCCGTCTGTGTCAGGGTTGGCGAGTTTTTTGCCAGTCCCGGTAGATGGACGCAAGGTATCTGGTCACGGTAAAAGCCGATTACGTAGGAGTCCCGGTAATGAAAACGCCATTTACTTGTCACGGTGCATTATATAAACGGAGAGCAAAAAACGCTGCCAACTGCGCGTCGGCCTGCAGCCCCATTGATTTTGTCTAGGCAGCAGGATGAGTCAGGGTACACAAAGTTTAATAAGTGATTTGAAGTTTCGAGCATAGACTTATGTAGCTGATTACGAATGTGTCCGGGCTGCGGAAGGCACTTAACTATACCATCCGTGTTATAGTTAGTGGCAATGTTAAAATTCTCTTCTGTCTACGAATTTGTCTCGGGATAAAAAATTTGTCACCACTTTTCTGTGGATAAGTCTACCCTATTTACTTAAGGTCAAAAGTTAATTTCAGGTGACCTCCAAGTCCGTCGCTGATTATTCGCATCAAAGTCGAAAGTCTGATGTCACTGGCATCATTCTCAATTCTTGAGATATAGCTTTTAGTAGTCCCGACTTTAAATGCAAGTTCTTCTTGAGTCAAGTGTCTTTTTTTACGTGCTTCCTGAATCAGAACTCCGAGTTTGAAGGCTTCAAATCCTTGCTCATATTTGTCCCTGGAAGTGGTTCCAATTTTCCCGTATTTCTCGTCAAGATGGTCGTCCCAAGATGTGAGATCTTTATTTTTTTGATTTTTCATAATAGTACTCCTTTTTTAATTTTTCTGCATTTGCAATCTCTCTGGGTGGTGTCTTTGCAGTCTTTTTTTGAAATCCACCAAGTAGAATTACCAAATTACCTTCATCAAAGAAGCAGAATACTCTATAAATATTACTGCCTACTTTGATTCTCATCACATACAAACCATCAGTCCCTTTGAGATGTTCAAGAAATTTCTCAGGAACGATTCGTAACGTCCTCACTAACCCTATGACAAAATCAACTTTGCCTTGAACGCTTACCTTCTGTGAGTTATAAAAATCCCAGAAGTAGTTTTTATATACGAATGTGTTTCGTAAATATTGTCCGGCCACAAATTGTCATTTTGGTTATCAGCTACAAAGTTATCTAATTAGACAACATTTGCAAAATATTCTATGCTTTTTACTAAAATCCTGCTCAACGGATGCAAATGTCCCCGTCAAGATAAAGTTGTCAAGGTGATAAGTCCTGGTGCAAGATAGAAATTGTCTCGGTAGAATGACCATGCTTTTTCGTTATAGTTAGTGGCTAAGAAGCTATCTAACGTGCAGATAGTCCAGCCATTAACTATAACGGCTCGGTGGTATGGTTAGGTGCCGTCTGTGTCAGGGTTGGCGAGTTTTTTGCCAGTCCCGGTAGGTGGCGCGAAGTTGTCTTGTCACGGTAAAAGCCGATTACGTATGAGTCCCGGTAATGAAAACGCCATTTACTTGTCACGGTGCATTATATAAACGAGAGCAAAAAACGCTGCCAACTGAGCGTCGGCCTGCAGCCCTACTGACTTTGTCTCGGCAGCAGGATGAGTCAGGGTACACAAAATTTAATAAGTGAAATGAAGTTTCGAGCATAGACTTATGTAGTTGATTACGAATATGTCCGGGCTGCAGAAGGCACTTAACTATACCATCCGTGTTAGGTTACGTGCTAATATTAAAACTGTCATGCTGCCTAAAATTTGTCTCAGGAATGAAAGCTTTAAAAATCCCGGATATGGTCTAATTTTATGTAGATATTAATCAATTACAAATGACCTCTGAGTGCAGGTGATAAATAAATGTCATGATAGATTAAGAAAACAACTAAACCAAGAAAATTGAAAAAGAATATCGCTAAAGTCCACGCAATTTTCTGATTTGAAGTCATTTTCGAATTAATGATTTTTCTAATAGCTAACACATATGCGCCAATAACCGCAATACCAACGGTTAAGATAAATACAAGTTCATAAGCAATAATGTTTCCCATATATCAAAATTATTAAGTTGTGAAAATCTGGATTTATACTGTGAATCAAATTTATCAAATAATCCTTATTATGAAAACTAAACGTGCAGAATGTTCATCTTAAAATAGTCAAAATGACTGAAAATTCAATCGTAATGGCATCAAACCATCTAAAGGCCGTTAGGTTGCCGTGCTCGGATTTAAGTCCCGGTAAACGTGTAGAAAATAGGCTTGCGTAGGCATGTGTGAGGGACAAGCCGGTCTTATCAAGCAATAATTGGGAAATGGTGAAGTCCTGGCAGATGAAAGAAAGTTACGCGTCATGATAAATTTAATAAGTGGCTCAAGAGTCGGGCTGCCCGAGGTCGAGTAGGTAAGGGGGAGTTACACCCCCAAACCTCTCACGGAACCGTACGTGATACTCTCGCATCATACGGCTCTTGTTACACAAAAGATTAAGCGGTTTGGAATACATACTGCCAGTGAACAAACAGACCCGGATAGCACTTTGCAAGATTCCTGATCCAATCACCAGCTTTGTTCATACTCCGATGAAACCTCTTATACTTTCTTGCCGCCCACAGAATCAGCCGGTAGTGAAAGATCCGGAAAATTCTCATCAACTTATGAATCCTGAACCGACCATAGTAATTAATCCATCCTCGGATTTTAGGGTTAAACTCCTTTGCAATCCAATAGATATCTTTACCAGACCAGCGCTGAAACATAGATTTTCTAAACTCTTCCACAATCTTATTCTCACTCTTTCGGCTAATAGCACAATCGTAACCCAGGAACATTTCACCATTTTTGTTCGATGTTGAACGTGGTTGAAAACTGAAGCCCAGAAAGTCAAATTTTACTGTCTTAAATTTATCCTTACGGTTATCTTTCTTACAGTAAACAATCTTGGTCTTCTTTTCATTAAGCTCTAACCTGGACTTCCTTAGCCTATCACGTATGGCATTCAATACGCCTTCTGCTTCCGTTTGGCTGTTGCAGTGAACTACTATATCATCTGCATACCTCACAAAGCTTAAGGCTGGATAATTAATCTCAAGCCATCTGTCAAGGGCATAGTGTAGGAACAGGTTAGCCAGAAGGGGGCTTATTACCCCTCCTTGAGGCGTTCCTTTACCATCCCGCAAGTGTTGGTTTCCTTTGCGATCTTCAATAGGTGCCTGAAGCCATCTTGTTATGTACATCTTCACCCATTTTTCTTGTACATGTCTTTCGAGAGCTTTTAAAAGTAGCTCATGAGACATGTTGTCAAAGAAACCGGATATGTCCATGTCGATTACCCAATGGTAGCGTCGCACGTTCTTGCGAACCTGCTCAACTGCCTGATGGGCATCCTTTAGTGGTCGATACCCGTAAGACTTCAAAGAGAACACTGCTTCGAGTCTTGGCTCAAGGTAGCTCGTAATGACTTGTTGAGCCACCCTGTCCCCGACTGTCGGAATGCCTAGCTTTCGCTTTCTTCCATCATCCTTGGGGATTTCTACTTCAAGCACCGGAGGAGGGAAGTAACTGCCGGAACTCATCCGATTCCATAGCATGTACAGATTGTCTTGAAGACGTTCCTCGTACATTTCGATGGTCTCATCATCTATCCCTGCTGCTCCTTTGTTGCTCCGTACTTTCTTGAAGGCTTCCCATACCATTCTTTTGGCAATAGGTATACTTTTCGTCTCGGCTCCGCTACACCTCCCCCCTTTTGGGGTTGCTAGTGGTAACCTCAACTGTGTAACCTCAGCCCTTCGCTCCACTCCCATTACAGGAGCTTCAACACTACTATGACTGAGTCCGATTTCATACAAATCATCGGTATTTAGCCTCACAGGTGTTTCCCCTGCTTGTGCCTTTCCCTTTCCATTTTTGTATGACCTCCCTTGTTCCATAACTAAGCCTGAATAGACCTCATGCCTCCTCTATGACGCCAGCCGTGTAGCCAGTAAGCAGGTATCCGCTACACTCCTCCCCCGGCATCATGG
Source organism: uncultured Bacteroidales bacterium (assembly GCA_963809855.1). Lineage (GTDB taxonomy): Bacteria > Bacteroidota > Bacteroidia > Bacteroidales > VadinHA17 > LD21. The sequence goes on from CAWELF010000001.1 coordinate 1,529,737, forward strand.
ACCGTTGGGTTTTGACTGGATGTTCGTTTTCACGGCACCTCATCAGAGGTTCACTTTCGTTCATCTTTTCTATTCTTACCTAATCCTTTCGACAGGACTTTTTCCCCATTCCGTTCAATACCTCCCAGTCACCCGGAAAGCACCGTGGGGCGGTTTGCAGGAATCGCCTGTACGACACCTGCGGAGGGCCAACCTCCATCTTAATTACAGCATCGACATCGGTCTCTCGATCGTTGTCGGCAAGGCACACCATGCAACCTAACGGCTCGGTGGTATAGGAAGTTGCCGTCTGTGTCAGGGTTGGCGAGTTTTTTGCCAGTCCCGGTAAGTGGACGCAAGTTGTCTGGTCACGGTAAAAGCCAATTACGTATGAGTCCCGGTAATGAAAACGCTATTTACTTGTCACGGTACATTTTATAAACGGAGAGCAAAAAACGCTGCCAACTGCGCGTCGGCCTGCAGCCCTACTGACTTTGTCTCGGCAGCAGGATGAGTCAGGGTACACCAAATTTAATAAGTGAACTTAAGTTGAGAGCATAGATGTAAGTAGCTGATTACGAATGCGTCCGGGCTGCAGAAGGCAATTGCCTATACCATCCGTGTTAGGTTTAGGGGAAATGTTAAAATTGTCAGGATATAACGAATTTGTCTCAATATTTCAGTGTCTAGTTATTCAGTCGGACTGGACGGTTAGTCTCTTTTGCAGGTTTTGGTATTGTCCTTTGGCATTGAGCGAGATGCAAATGTGACTTACAGCCCATGCTAAAATAAAATATGCTTTTAATCCTTAACACAACGGACAGAAAATCCTCCTGACTTCTCGTTGGTATGTCTGCTAATAATACTATTTTCGGTCATAATTGTTCGGGCCCATACATGACTTATTCCAGCCTCGGTTGAACTCCACCAGTGCCCTAACTTACCAATTGTATAGAACGTTTTTTGAAAGTAGTTAAAGTAGCCCGCTGGTAAAGCTGAAAAACCACTCTCATTAGTTGCCCCAATATTAGGACTATCCCATCCAGACGCAGATTTTAATTTTCCGCCAGCTAAATCTGTACCGCCTAGGTAGTCTGTCAATTTCGTCCATTCATCATCAGATGGTAAATGCCAACCCGTAGGACAAACCGACTTTACTGTTTCCCAATCATACAAACAACCATATTCTATATAGCATTTAGTAATAATCGCATCTTTAATATTCTGTCCATTATAATTATAAACCCAAATTCCGCAATTTTCATTCGGAGAGCATAACTGTGGAATATAACGTAGATTTTCAGCCATCCAGATTTGACGACCTATTTTTACGGTTTTATAAATAATCCCATCACGAGGATCAATAAAAGAAGAAAATCTTGATTGACGAACATTTTTTAGTAGGTTGGTAGATTTACTTACTATTTGTTCTTGAATCATATTGTGTATAACATATAATGTAATAATTGATCCGATCAAAATACCTATTGAGTTGCCTACAAATTTTAGATCCAAATCAATACTCCCATCAATCGCTGCAGCAATGTTTGACATTAAATCAATTAGATAGATACAGAAATATAGATATCCAATGATTTTTTTTGCTTTAGGTACAATGTACATTCCAACATAAGCTGTAAGTGGACGTCCTACTAACTGAATCATAAATAAAAAAATGAAAGCTCCCCTGGGGTATCTCAAATCACCTATGTAAGAAAAAAAATAAAAAAGCATGAATGCAAGAATGGAAACAGGAAAAAATAATATCCATCTAACAGAAACTGGCCAAGTATTTACATCTAACAATTTCATCATTAATATCAATTAGAAAAATAATAATCAATTATTTCATTTAGACTGTGTGCAATCTTGGCTTTATCGATTTGATGTAATATAATTCCATCAAATATAATTTCATCTGGATTAAATGATTTTTCTTTGTTTGAAATTTTATCTAAAACTTTCTTAAAATGGTTTCCGTTAAAGTAGAATTCTAGGGTAAGTTTTAATCCCTGCAAATTGTCATATGCAATCTTGACTAGAGTTTCTCTGTTTTGAATATGAATACTTACAAAAGCTGGGTTATCATAGCTTTTAAATATTTTATTATTGTCTTTCATTTTTATGATGAAATTTTAAAACTATCATGATGTAATGAAGTTGTCTCAATATGTTATATAATTGATTCGTTAACGATCCAAACTCATATTAATAGATTAGTGATTGATTCGTTCTATTAATTGGAAAAGCACATTTTTAAACGTGCCAAAGAAATCGTCAAACCCACTGGTCTCCAAGGAACCATACTTATTATAGTACTCCTCAACGTGCCATCCCTTTTCCAAGAACTGCCAATTAATTTCAAAAAAGCGATGATTAGTATGTAATTTGAAATAATCTATGTCAAAATAGACCCTAATAAAATCAAACGTAATAAAGAATTCTTCATCAAAAATATGTACATCATCTTTTGTAAACTTTAATAAATATTTGTCACCCATTGAAGTGTATAAATCCATTTCAATTCTATCAATCTGTGCCATTCTTTAATTATTTAAATTATTTGTGTCGGGAATGCGGAATAAATGATTATAATTTGTATTTGTGTTGTTCATATCTTGCTATGGGCTTCATGTTGACCTTATAAGGCTTAAAGGGTTAACTGCTTTGTGGTATTTATAGAAATCAGAATTACTTACAGTATTTCTTTATATCCTCATAAGCCTCTGCTAAACCTAATTCTCCAGCTTTGCTTAAATCCAAACAGCCGCTATCTTTTTGCCCTAACATAATCTTTCCGAGTCCTCTTTTATGGTAAGCCCACCTATCGTTAGGATCAAGTTCTATAACTTTATTATAGTCGTTTATGGCTCCTCTATAGTCTTGTAGGTATAGTTTTGAATTTCCTCTGTTAGAATATGCCATAATGTTTATTAGAATAGGAGTCAATTTAAGGTCAATCGTCTTAGTATAGTCAGCAATAGCACCAATGTAATCTTGAAGGTACATCTTTGCCTCTGCTCGACAATTAATCATAAATCCATTATCAGGATTCAACTCAATAGCTTTGTCATAGTCGGCAATAGCTCCCCTGTAGTCCTGAAGAGATACTTTTACATTCCCATTATGAAAATAAGCCAATTCTTCTTGACTGTCTTGTGTGGTATTATTCTTCTTAGATTTTTGCCTGCACCCTATGAGTATAATAAACAATATTGGTATTAAATAAAATATCCTTTTCATAATCCTTTGGTACTTAACAAATAGTTAATTGTATTGGTTAAAGTTTTAAAGTTACAGAATTGTTGTCAAATAGTAGTCCCGGTTTGGGAAAAATGCAAGTGTTTGGGGTCAGTCAAACTCTTGCTATTGTGCGTTGGAAATCCCGGTCAGATGGCACCTCCCTTAAACCTAACGGCTCGGTGGTATGGTTAGGTGCCGTCTGTGTCAGGGTTGGCGAGTTTTTTGCCAGTCCCGGTAAACGGACGCTAGTTGTCTGGTCACGGTAAAAGCCGATTACGTATGAGTCCCGGTAATGAAAACGCCATTTACTTGTCACGGTGCATTATATAAACGGTGAGCAAAAAACGCTGCCAACTGCGCGTCGGCCTGCAGCCCCATTGACTTTGTCTCGGGTGCAGGATGAGTCAGGGTACACAAAGTTTAATAAGTAAATTGACGTTTCGAGTATAGATTTATGTAGCTGATTACTAATGTGTCCGGGCTGCAGAAGGCGCTTAACTATACCATCCGTGTTAGGCGCCGTAGTAATTTTAGAATTGTCATGATATCTGTTAATTGTCCTAATCGTTTAATCTAGCTCTCTAGTTAGAATCTCTCTGACTTTATCAGCGATTGGATCAATTGCAATTATCGTCCCTTTTTTGTCAACTAAAAAGGTACCCCCTCCGGAGTTTGATACTCCATATCTATCCCAGATCCTATTTTTATAATCAAGTTCTACTAGATTAATCCAGGGATATTTGTCTTTCTCGATTCTCATTTTCATCTCGTTTGTATTTTTGGTCTCTCCTGCAACTCCACAAATAGTGAATCCTTTATCCTTGAATTCTTCATAGACAGGAATCATTGTCCGGCTGGTCAAAAGGCAGGGCCCGCACCAAGAGGCCCATAAATCAATGAGCGCATATTTGTCCTTAATTATATCTGAAAGTTTGTACATTGTCCCATTTAGATCAGGTAATGTGAAATCAATAAATCTGCCTCCTACTTTTATATTATCGTAACCTTCAAGTATATCCTTGATTATTTTTGTGTACGGATGATCTGGAAACTTTTTGGATAAAGCCGAATAGCTTGTCTTGATGTCTTCAATGCTTAAATTGTTATATTTAATAGATTTAAGATCATCGAGGATATAATAATATGAAATTATAGAAGGATTTTCTTTTATGTAATTATATCTCCATTTTGTTGCCTCTACTGAAATTAATTCCATCTTTTGATTTAATGCTTTTGCTTTTGGGCTCTTGTCATTGCCGGAGGAGCTCAATTCATTAATTTTTGCTCTTATTTCTGCCTTTGCTTTATCATCACTGGCTGTTTTTGCAGCGTTCAGTAAGCTGTCAAATTCTCGGCTAGAGAACTCATGATTATTCATTAATATCTTTATGCTATCAGATAGTACTTGCATTTTTGGTCTAAATGTATCTTCAAATAACTTTTTGCTTACAAAGTATTGCTTATTTAAAGTGCCACCTTCTATTATGTTCTTTTCAAATTGGTTAAATGGATAAAGGATGCAATTTATTACACTAGTATCGGGGAATATTAATATTGGTCTGAATCCACCTTTCTTTATTTCATCCAGAAATATGAGTTCAAACGCCTCAGGTTGAGAGATGGTCAGTTTATACTCAAAAGAGCTATCCCTTATTGGTATCATTATTTGAGCAAATCGTGCATCCTCAGTAGCTCTGCAAAGAACAAGAGTGTCACTATTACGACCAACTACCTTGCCTTTGATTGTGCATGTTATTTCTCTACCTGTGCAACAATATAGAAGCAATCCTGTAGCGAAAAGTATTAGGGTATTGAATAAAGATTTAAACATAGCGTTGATTTTAAGTAAATGTATTGAAAGTTTTTTAACAATCCTGTTTTTATGTTTGGTCTTTGCTCGACAAATATTATATAATCTTGTTGGCTAGTAGTTGCAACAAATTCTAGACATCAATTTTTTTTCCGTTAGGCGCCGTAATTTTAAGTCCCGCTAGATGGAGAGGATTAGAGGCTTGCCACTTGTCCCCAGTGCAGCAATTGGTTGTCAGGGTGGCAAGCCGGGATGATATGAAAAAATTGTCCAGATGGCTAAGTCTCGGTAAACGGATGCAAATTGTCACACATTATGAAATTCTCTAACGAAGACGGGCTGCGGACTAGCGCTAACTATGACGCCTAACGGCTCGGTGGTATGGTTAGGTGCCGTCTGTGTCGGGGTTGGCGAGTTTTTTGCCAGTCCCGGTAGATGGCACGAAGTTGTCTTGTCACGGTAAATTTTATTACGTATGTGTCCCGGTAGTGAAAACGTAGTTAATTGTCACGGTGCATTATATAAGCGAGAGCAAAAAACGCTGCCAACTGAGCGTCGGCCTGCAGCCCCATTGACTTTGTCTAGGTAGCAGGATTTGTCAGGGTGCAGAAAATTTAATAAGTGATTTGACGTTTCGAGCATAGATGTAAATCGTTGATTACGAAGCTGTCCTGGCTGCAGAAGGCACTTAACTATACCATCCGTGTTATAAAAAGTGCGCGAGTTTTCTCCCTTGTCCAAATTGTCTCTTTATTTTAGTCCCGGTAGACGGAAGTAAGTTGTCATGATGATACGGAGTTTTATAAATCATGTGGCTCTAAACGGCTTGAAATTGTCTCGTCATAATTAAAAACCTCTTGATGGCTGTTAGCAAAAGTGCGCCCTTGCAAATGATTGATCGTCAAGCAGAAACATTATAATTAAAGACCATTTGCAAGGCGATTGGGAGGGCATAAAAAATTGGCCAGGTTGTGTTTCGCGGTACAAGCATTATAGAAAAGATAAGTTGTCTCGATTAGTGTTAATTAATAAACAGCAGTGGCGCGAGTGCCAATTTTTTATTTGCGGGTTGGCAGAGGTATTCGGCTGGCATTTTGCGTGTCGCGGTACAAATTTTATAAACGGCCAGTAGTTGTCTTGTCACGGTGAATTTTATTACTTGCAGTGCGGGTAGCCGAATTATCGGAGGTCCCGCGCATTTTTGATAACGGCTCGGTGGTATGGTTAGGTGCCGTCTGTGTCAGGGTTGGCGAGTTTTTTGCCAGTCCCGGTAAGTGGACGAAAGGTGTCTGGTCACGGTAAAAGCCAATTACGTATGAGTCCCGGTGATGAAAGCGCCATTTACTTGTCACGGTACATTTTATAAACGGAGAGCAAAAAACGCTGCCAACTGCGCGTCGGCCTGCAGCCCTACTGATTTTGTCTCGGTAGCAGGATGAGTCAGGGTACACCAAATTTAATAAGTGAAACGAAGTTGCGAGCATAGACTTATGTAGCTGATTACGAATGTGTCCGGGCTGCAGAAGGCACTTAACTATACCATCCGTGTTAACAATAGTTCTATTTTAAAGGCCTCTCCCATTTTGAAAAGTCCCGGTAAACGGACGATTGTTTTCTTGTCAAGATAAAATTTTATTACGTTGTAGTCCCGGTAAACGACCGAAAACCCAAATGTCAAATTATATTTTACTAAGTGGCCGTTAACAATAGTTCGGCCTTGCAAATGACAGTTTCTCAAGCAGAAACATTATAATTAAAAACCATTTGCAAGGCATTAGGGTAGGCATAAAAAATTGGCCAGGTTGTGTTTCGCGGTACAAGTTTTATGGAATTGATAAATTGTCTCGATTAGTGTTAATTTGTTAACAGCAGTGGCGCGAGAGCCAATTTTTTATATGCGCGTTGGCAGGATTATGAGGCTGGCATTTTGTGTGTCGGGGTACAAGTTGATAAACGGCCGAAAAGTGTCTTGTCACGATGAATTTTATTACTTGCAGTGCGGGTAGCCGAATGTGTCGAAATTGCCCCGAATTATTGTTAACGGCTCGGTGGTATGGTTAGGTGCCGTCTGTGTCAGGGTTGGCGAGTTTTTTGCCAGTCCCGGTAGGTGGACGAAAGTTGTCTTGTCACGGTAAATGCCGATTACGTATGAGTCCCGGTGATGAAAACGCGATTTACTTGTCACGGTACATTGTATAAACGGAGAGCAAAAAACGCTGCCAACTGCGCGTCGGCCTGCAGCCCTATTGATTTTGTCTCGGCTGCAGGATGAGTCAGGGTACACTAAATTTAATAAGTGAGTAGAACTTTCGAGCATAGATGTAAATAGTTGATTACGAATGTGTCCGGGCTGCAGAAGGCACTTAACTATACCATCCGAGTTATAGCCAGTGTTAATTTTTAAATTGTCATGATGTGACAGATTTAAAAGTCATGATGTGCAGGGTTTTCTCTTTGCAAGCTCTTTTAAAAGTTTTGGCGTCGCGGTGGCACGTGTGACTTTTAAATGTGATTGCAAAATATGTAATTTGTCATCCTCTAATTCAAATCATAGTTGTCTTTATTTGAAGTTTAACGGCACAGTAAACCTGAATCCTATGTTTCTGCCCATATTATAAATGCCGCTTCTGCCGGAAGGATTATTCGGATACTGTTCAAAGTATTTTAACCTGCTAAGGTGCGATTGATAAGCAACATCAGTTATATTGTTCCCCAGAATGTTTATGCTTACCAATACTATCCCCTGACTGTTTGTAATGTCGGCTCCTAATCCAGCATTATAAAGGATATACCCGGGCGTAGTTGTTTCTGTATTGTCAGCGGAATATACCCTGTTTTGTTTTGCATAATATTCCACCCCTATCTTAAAATACACTGAGCTAAAATGTTTAAATTTAGTCTTTAAGTTGGCTCTTAAATCTGTATTTGTATGCAGGGGAGGTATAAAAGGTAGATATCTGGAACTATCAGACAGATGTGTCCCATTTCCACCTTTGTTTAAAGCATAAGTGACTGAAACTGAATTCTCAAAGTGCAACCAGTCATAAGGATGAACATCCAGATTTGCCTCCCATCCATATAGTTGTGCTTTAGCCTGTTGAAATTTAAAAGTCTGATTACCCTTGATTATAATTGAATCCTGCCCAAGATGGTTTAGTAATTTCTGATTAAAGATATAATTGGAAATCTGATTATTAAAAACTTCCAGATCGCCGCTAATATGATCAGATCTGTAAGAAATCCCGATGTCTTCCTGAAGACTGAATTCCGGTTTAAAATTAGTATTTCCAATCTGGTAAATCAGTGTACCGGGATGAACCCCGTTAGCTGATATTTCTGCTATATTCGGAGCACGGAACCCTCTGGCAATATTGGCTTTTACCAAAAACTTCTTTGTAAAATTATAAGTGGCTCCAAGGCTAGCTGATATTCCCGAAAAAGTATGATTGAAGCTATAGAATGGATGATCAGCTAAGGCAGTATCCGGAAGGCTGACCTGCATGTCAAATCCTGTCAGAGGATCTGGTCGGGTATACATGGCATCATTTTTAAAAATACGGGTGTCGTACCTGACTCCCGCATTCAGATCCAGTTTTTTGATTGATTTATTCACCAGAAAAAACGGACCAAAATCAAATTCGTTATAATCCGGGATTACAAATTCAGTTCCCTTATTGGTATTACTCTGGTACATTCCATTTATACCAAATGTAGCCTCCCACCCTTTTGATTCCGGAAGTGCATACTTGAAATCGTAAGTGAGAGTTTTCAGATCAAGGAACAAACCGGGAATAGAAGGGTACTGTGGATGGCTGAACTCCCTTCTTATACTTTCCTGATAGCCCAGTGTAATTCCGAGTTTGCTTTTACCTATGATAAAACTATTTGAAGAGTATACCCGGTAATGTTGAACATGCTGATGTAAAGTATTAATTTTGAATGATTTTAGTTCTGCATCTGAGACGATTGGCCTGAATAAATCAGCTTCGGTAATCTGCTTTGTGAATTTTCTGGTAGTAGAATCCCGGCTACCATCCGGAATTTCCTGTAAATCGTTATACATAGAAAAGTTGAGATCGGAATAACCCCAACTCTTGTTAAGTCCAACATTACCACTTATATCAGTTTCATTAAAAGCTGTACCATATACTCTACCGTCGTATTTATTTTGATAATTTGTAGCTTGCTTATGTGATAAAACACCACCCCAAATAAAGCCATTTTTGTTCCCGGCAATTGCAGCATGAGCTGCGATGAGATCATTATTTGTCTGAAAATTTGATTCAACATGACCTTTTATTACACCATTTGGGACAGGTTGGGCTGGCAATAAATTCACAACGCCAGCTATTGCATCAGATCCATAAATTAAACTTGCAGGTCCTTTTACAATCTCAATGCGGTCGACAGCGTTTTCATCTATTTCAATGCCATGTTCATCACCCCATTGTTGTCCTTCCTGCCGAACTCCATCATATAATGTCAATACACGGTTAAACCCTAACCCATGAATAAATGGCTTTGAAACATTAGGCCCTGTTGTAACTGCGCTAACACCCGGGAGTTTTGCGATTGCATCAATTATATTAGTGTTTAAGGTTTGCTGTAAATCCCGTGATTTTATTGTAAGCATTGGAACAGGATTTCGGGTAATTTCTGTTGCTCTGGATGTTCCTGTTACAACAACATCATTCATCTCTGTAACGGCTTGTTCCATAGAAAAATCTAATGTTTTTGTAATTGACAAGTCAACATTTTCCACGATTGACTTATATCCCAAAAAACTGACCTGAATAATGACTTTTGTCTTTGGAAGGTTTTCTATTTTGTATGCGCCGGCAATATCTGCAAGAGCCCCTGTTTTAAGTTCAGGAATATATATTGTTGCTCCGGGAAGAGATTCTCCTGTTGCCTTATCGGTTATTTTTCCGGTTAATATGTTTTGTCCATTAGTGATATAGCAACCCAATACCATTAACAGAGTTGTAAATATTAATTTCATTTTATAAGGTTTTTGATTTTTGATAAATTGATAAAGATTAGCACTAGTGGTGCTTCATTTTAAATTTATACAACCGGAGGGCCTCGTAGTGAAAATGAAAATTGCGATAGATTAGAAAAATTTTGGGATATGTAACTATTATAGTAATTATCTGTATGATCAGCATTTAGTAAATCAATATTTTCAGACTCTGAAAGAAAAACAGAAAATTCGAAATTACATATTACACATCTTTCATGAAGTGAATGGTAATGCTTTTCATTTTTGACTTTACAATCAAAGTGCTCGTGATGGTGTTCGAGTTTTATTATTGAAGGCAGAAGAAAAATCAACAATAACAGTAAAGAAACAGCCTTCTTAAATCTCATAATCATGAATTATCTCTTCTAATATTTCAGGGTAATTTACTTTTATATAACAAAGGTCAAATCTAATTGTTTTGAATTGATTAAAAATAAGTTGTCTGGGGTTTATCTTAAATTGTAGTACTTACTATATCAGACGGAGCGAGGGCATTTGGCTCGTTTGCTTTTGCATGAGCGGTGGGTCTTGTGTCGCGCAAAAGCAAATGTGCCAAATAAGCGGTCGCGGTATCTAAACGGGTTGTCACGGTAGAGTCTAACTATCTATTATGCTGAACATTGGCTATAACGGCTCGGCAGTAAGGTTAGTTGCCGTCTGTGTCAGGGTTGGCGAGTTTTTTGCCAGTCCCGGTAATGAAAGCGCGATTTACTTGTCACGGTGCATTATATAAACGGAGAGCAAAAAACGCTGCCAACTGAGCGTCGGCCTGCAGCCCTATTGACTTTGTCTCGGCAGCAGGATGAGTCAGGGTGCATAAAGTATAATAAGTGGCTTAGAATTGATCTCATGGACTTTCTCATGCATAACGAATGTGTCCGGGCTGCAGAAGGCAATTAACTTTACTGTCCGTGTTAGCGCAAGTTGTAATATTAAAACTGTCTCGGTTGAAGAAAGTTGTCTGGTGTTGGAGTCTATTTAGTCCATTGTTATGTTGTTCTGCCTAGCTAATCCCTCTAATCTGGTTTTTATCATTTGGAATTCGTCAGGAGTCGTCCATGTAAGATTGATTGTCTTTACATAATCTTTAAGTGTAAAATCAAAACCTAAAGGAAGATTTTTAATGTATGTAATTGATTTAATATCAATTAGTTTTTTCCTATCACCAGAATTCTTTGCGGTAATTAAATATGAATCTATCTTCAAGTAGTTGTGAGTTGTGAAGATCTCTTTTCCGATAACTCCAAAAGCCAATGATAATATACCGATTAAAATCAGCCCTGGATTAAAAAGCGGTGAGTCAGTTTTAATTATTTGGAAAGCTCCAATTGTAATTAATGCTATCCCATAAATCAACTGATAGAATCTATTACCTTTTGAAAGTGGTAGTCTTTTTTTCGAGTCAATAAGTAGAGTTGAATTTTCCATAATGTGCAAGGTATCAATTAATTTTAAATATTTTGTCCGATACTATCTTTTATGTCCTTTAGCTGTTAGCACAAGTTTTCTGAAGTCGCGCGATGGCCAAGTCCCGATAGATGGTAGTAATGTTGAATAAATACCAGACTTTTATAAATGAAAGCGGGAGGGCAATGGTCTGTCGTGCGTTGGCAGGTCCCGATAAAAATGTTGTAAATATCTTGTCAAGACAAAACTAATTAAAAACTGCGCGAGGGCATAATTGTCACATACTGAACAATTTGTGCTAACGGCTCGGCGGTTTGATTAGGTGCCGTCTGTGTCGGGGTTGGCGAGTTTTTTGCCAGTCCCGGTAGGTGGCGCGAAGTTGTCTTGTCACGGTAAAAGCCCATTACGTATGAGTCCCGGTAATGAAACCGTAGTTACTTGTCACGGTGCATTTTATAAGCGAGAGCAAAAAACGCTGCCAACTGAGCGTCGGCCCGCAACCCCATTGACTTTGTCTCGGTAGCAGGATTAGTCACGGTGCAGAAAATTTAATAAGTGAATTGAAGCCGCGGGCATAGATGTAAATAGCTGATTACGAAGTTGTCCGGGTTGCGGAAGGCACTTAATTAAACCGTCCGTGTTATAAAAAGTGCGCGAGTTTTCTCCTTTGTCCAAATTTGTTCTTTGTTTTAAGTCCCGGCAAACGGAAGTAAATTGTCATGATGATACGTAGTTTTATAAATCTGATGGCTTGTAACGGCTTGAAAATTGTCTCGTTGAAAAAAAGAAAAATAGATGGCAGTTATAAAAAGTGCGCCCGGGCAAATGGCAATCTTGTCAAGCAGAAACTATCTAATCAAAGAACATTTGCACGGCCCCAGCGTAGGCATAAAAAATTGGCCAGGTTGTGTTTCGCGGTACAAGTTTTATAAAAGAGATAATTTGTCTCGTTTAGTGTTAATTTGTTAACAGCAGTGGCGCGAGTGCCAATTTTTTATTTGCGGGGAGGCAGAAGTATTCGGCTGGCATTTTGTGTGTCGCGGTACAAATTTTATAAACGTTGAGAAGTTGTCTTGTCACGGTAAATTTTATTACTTGCAGTGCGGGTAGCCGAATTATCGGAGTTCACGCGCATTTTTTATAACGGCTCGGTGGTATGGTTAGGTGCCGTCTGTGTCAGGGTTGGCGAGTTTTTTGCCAGTCCCGGTAAACGGACGCTAGTTGTCTGGTCACGGTAAAAGCCGATTACTTATGAGTCCCGGTAATGAAAACGCCATTTACTTGTCACGGTACATTTTATAAACGGAGAGCAAAAAACGCTGCCAACAGCGCGTCGGCCCGCAACCCCATTGACTTTGTCTCGGCAGCAGGATTTGTCATGATGCAGAAAATTAAATAAGCGATTTGAAGCCACGAGCATAGATGTAAATAGTTGATTACGAATTAGTCCGGGTTGCGGAAGGCACTTAACTATACCATCCGTGTTATATGTAGGGTTAATTTTAAAACGGTCAAGATGAACGAGAATTCTGTCGTCAAGTCATTAATCAAGTCATGCAGGCAGGGACGGACTGTAAACCTCTTTTGCTACCATTGGCCTGTGTTAGGGCTTGCAGGGGGTAGCAAATGTGGTTTACAGTGAAGGGAAGGCATTGAGAAGATCATTCAAAGATATATTTGGTGCCAACAATTGAATCTTTGATGTCATCAAACGCATCTTTGGTGCTAACAATTGAATCTTTGACGTCATCAAATGCATCTTTGGTGTCAACAATTGAATCTTTGACATCATCAAACGCATCTTTGGTATCAACAATTGAATCTTTGACATCATCAAATGCATCTTTGGTATCAACAAATGAATCTTTGACATCATCAAGCGCATCTTTGGTGTCAACAATTGAATCTTTGATCATTCAAAAGAATCTTTAGTGCTAACAATCGAATCTATATCATCTAACAAAATTGGCTATCTTTCAAAAAATACTTCAGGAAGTATAATTTTTATTTCTTGTTCGGAATCTTCTTTTTTCCAATAGACAATGAAATTTATTTTCGCTTCTTTTAAATGATAACCCTTTTGTTTTAAGTCTTCAATAATATTAAGAAATTGTCTCGAAAATTTCATTACAGATTGTCCTTTAGAGTTTGTACAGTCATCCGCATTTATTACTAATTTCTCTCCACTGGTAAGCTGAGAAATAACATGCTGTTTGTTTTTGAAAAAATCTAACCAAATATCTTTGTAAGTTAGGTGCATCGCTAGATTTGATGGCAGAGAATAGTTACCGTTGTCAAAAACTCTCTCCAGATTTTCTGCAGCAATGTTATCAAGATAATCTCCATTTAGATGTATTGTTAAGTTTTCTTTTGCCCTAGTCATGCCGACATAAAGTTGACGAGTTGCCGAATCAGTCGAAAGATTAAAATCTTCAAGCATCATGAAAACATTGTCAAACTCTTTCCCTTTTGCTTTATGAATAGTCGATACAAAAATAGTTTCCCCATTTTCATTAAAGAAATCTTCAAGTTTTGATTCTCTAACGAACACTTCAAAATCGGATTTATATTTTTTCTTCGTATTCGTTGCTTCAAAATCTTTGATAATATTGTTGCAGACTTCAACCTTTGAACTCAATCTAAATTTATTTGATAACTCTCTCTTTGCGCTTTCCCACAAATCATCACTTATTATAAAAGTATCATCTTCCAAATTAAGGTGATTTAAAAAGAAACGTACTTCATTTAGGTTATACAAGCTAAAGCCATCATTGGTCTGAATTAATTTAGCCTGAATCCCATTTTTTAATAGTAATCCAGTTATTTGTAATGCTTCCTCATTTGTTTTTGTTAAGACACAAGTTGTTCCAGAAAGACCTGTTGAAAGAATATCATTCACCAAAGGAGTTATGAGGTTTCCACATTGATAACGAATCAATTTTATTTTTCCATTACCAGATTGTACCGCAACAATCGGAGTTTCTTTTAAACGATAATGGATCTTTTTGACGAATTCGTTAGTAAATTCGATCAAATTCTTTCTACTTCTGTAATTTTCAATTAGTTCATGTTTGACGGCCTTCTTTTCTGAGATAAATTGTTCCAAATATTTTGCACTTGCTCCCCTGAATTCGTATATATTTTGATCATCATCGCCAACTGCGATAACTCTCATATCCTCGTTTTGAGCGATTAATTCATTAATCAATTCAAATTCATCTGCATCAATATCTTGTGCTTCATCAATTACTAAAACTGTTTTAGTTATTCGGTTAACCTCGACTTCTTTATTCCTGATTTTTTCAATCGTACTTTTAAGGATTGCATCTGATTTCTCCAAACTTCCAACCTTGCCAAGTAAATCAAAACAATAAGAATGAAATGTTTTAATTTCAATATAGTTTGCCGCATTGCCTATTAAAGCATGTAGGCGCTTTTTAAATTCTGTAGTTGCAACCCTTGAAAAGGTAACCATTAAAAGCTGTTCGTGTTTGACATCTTCCATTAAGAGTAATGACGCTAGTTTGTGAACTAATACTCTCGTTTTTCCACTACCAGGTCCGGCAGCTACCACAATATATTTTGTTTGATTGTCTTTTATAATTTCTAATTGTCTGGGCGATAAAGCACCAAAAAGTTGCCTGAACTTAGCTGGAGTTAAGTTCCGTTTGATTTCATTCTGTCGACTTCCCGGAAAATATTTATTAAGAAATGATGTATAATTCAACTGAAAATAGTCTTCCACAAACTGTAATGCCCCTTTATAA
Source organism: uncultured Bacteroidales bacterium (assembly GCA_963809855.1). Taxonomy (GTDB): domain Bacteria; phylum Bacteroidota; class Bacteroidia; order Bacteroidales; family VadinHA17; genus LD21. The sequence continues at coordinate 1,544,966 of CAWELF010000001.1, forward strand.
TCACCTATCATTTTTTTAGCATATTCACCTGCAATATGAATTTGCTGAACTTTATTTTCGTAATACTGACTTAGTTTTTGGTAATCCTCAATTTTATACCTTTTCTTACTGTCTTGTTCAACCCTATCAATAGTAAGGCGATTATACACTACTAAAAATCCACCTTCGATTTTTATTGCCTCAATTCTTGAAAGATAGAAAAGAGTATCCTCAATGTCTTCAATTGAAATTTTAGTTTGAAATAGTTGATTCCTGTTTTCAAACATCTCCTTCAATTCATGTACAGAAAATTCAACTAAAACCTCGTCTTTTTCTATCTTATCTTCAGAGATAATCTGATTGCTTTTTTCGTAAAGAAATTCTACTATGAATTTTGCCAATTCATGTCTCTTTTCTAACTTTTCCTTTAAAATTTCTTTAGACTGAATAAGTAAGACAACAACATGATTCTTTGAGTATTCTTCATTGTGACGTTTGATCCAGTTCTTTATCGCCCAGAAGTTTATTATAGTTTTAATCTTATTAGGTGTAATGTCTTTACAGCCCTGAATTTCAGCTTCTTCGTTTAATTCCTTAATATGAAAAGTCTTTTCCTGCTCTTCAAAAACAGGTAAAAGAAAATTTTCAAGTTGACTAAAACTCACAACAATATTTAATGACCGATTAATGTTCTCCCCTTTCTTTATAAATGCAGTTAAATCTTTTGCATCAGCTAATATTTTTTCTTCACGAAGAAGATTTACAATATTTATCACTTCTTCCTTTACAATACCTAAATGGTCAGAGATGTAATCAATCCTTGATTCGGCCGCTTCATCGTTTGTGTTCTTTCTACTTTTGCTTGAAAAGAGCTTCTTTATAATTCTTATTCCTTTTTCTTTTTGTTTCTCTTCAAATCTTTGTGAGGAATTTATTTTATCAATAGCATCCTGAGCCGTCTTTGATAAAATACTATTGGCAAAAATCCTTGGTATGTTTTGTCCTCTTTTCAGATAGCCTGCATCTTCAAGTGCTGCAATTGCTGTAGTTACTCTCGTTTCGATCTCAACAACATTATCATCCCAACCAGCTTTACGTGCTATCTCCAAGGCAGAATTTGATACAGTAGAACGAAACTTTGTTATCTCTTTTATTGCTTTCCAGACCTGTTGAATTTCCTTTATTGATAGTTTCGTTTGATTAAGCAAGATAAAATGTTTACTTAGGTCTTCTTCATTAAATAACACAAAGCAATCTGCGGTTATGTTTTCATCTCGGCCTGCTCTTCCAGCTTCCTGAATATAGTTTTCTAAAGAATCTGAAATCTCATAGTGGATAACCATTCCAACATCTTTTTTATCAACACCCATTCCAAAAGCAGAAGTAGCAACCATGATTGGTACTTCGCCTGCGACAAAAGCATTCTGGTTTGCTGTTTTTTCATTTACATCCATTTTCCCATGATACAGTCTCGCATTGAATCCATCTCCACACAATCTCTCAGCAAGAGTATACGCTCTGTGTGTCCTTGAAACATAAATGATTGTTGGGCAATTTTTTTCTTCAATTAAATCCCTTACTGTATTGTATTTTTCTTCTTCATCTGACTTCTCATAAACTTTGTATTGCAAGTTTGTTCTAGTAGCATTCGAACTGAAAATTTCTAAGTCAACTGAAAGCTTTTCTTTGAAGTATGAGCAAATGTCTTCTATAACTTTCTTTTTTGCAGTTGCAGTAAAGCATGAAACCGGTATTGTTTCTTCAGTGTGTTTTTTCTCTTGAATTGATTTTATGAAATCACCTATGTATAAATAATCTACCCTAAAATCCTGACCCCAAGATGAAAAACAGTGGGCTTCATCAATTACAAAACGGACTATATTTCGACCCAATAAGAGTCGTTCAATGGTTTTTGAACGTAATGATTCTGGAGAGATATATAAAATTGATGCAGAACCATTTTCAACTCTTTCAAATGATTTGCTTCTTTCAATTGGATCGAGCAATCCATTTATTGTTACTGCCTCCGTTATTCCTATTTTTTCCAGATTATCAACTTGGTCTTTCATCAGAGATTGCAATGGAGAAATCACAACAGTCAACCCTTTTGTTGATATACCGCTCATTAAAGCAGGAACTTGAAATGTAATTGACTTGCCTCCACCGGTCGGAAAGACCGCTAAGATGGATTTATTGTCAATAGCGGCCTTTACGGCTCTCTCTTGTAGCGGTTCTCCTGCGTATGTCCTGTAAGAATCAAATCCAAAGTTATTTTTAAGTCCCTTGTGTATATCTAATGCCTGATTGCAATACACACAACCACTTAGACATGGCTTGCTTCTTAGTGAAAACATGATCCTCTCAACTTCAGGATAATTTTTTAGAACCCACGGGGGGGTAATTGAATAGCGATTCCTGCAGTTTATCAGAGTAAGACAATAGGCTAATTCGATCGGGTGTTCTAGAATTATCTTAGAGAGGTTCGCTTTTTCACAAATTTCAGAATAAAATTTTTCACGAATAATTGATTCAGTATTTGTCTCGTTGCCTGAGTATGAAATGAAATTGAAAAAGGATCGAAACTCTTTTTTATCTTTCAGAAGGCAATAGAATATATGCTTAAGAAGAGGGTCAATGCTGTGGAAAGCAGAAACTTCATCAAAAAATAGGTCTTGAGCTTTTATTGAATCATTTAATGGGTTATTTGTGTCCTCAGTTTGAAGTTTGTCGTCTTTAAGTAATGCGTGATACGGCTTTGTTGGAAAAAGAAGAGGTGACAGATATAGAGTGTCAATGATATTTGATGGATTTATACCAGAAGCAGTAATAGCATTCTTAATATATTTTAGATCGTGATTGAAAATATTATGACCACAAATAAATTGTATCCCTTTAAGAAAAGTAATGAAATTCGGAATCGAATTTGAATGAAATGAGTTGCCTTGATATATGACACTGCCGATGTCAAGGATCTTCTGGCTTTTGGGTTCAATCTCAGTGTCTATAAAAGCAATTGAATTCATTTTTTGTTTTGTTGAAGTCTTCGAATATTAGGCTGAAAGCTTTTTTGGGAACCTTTGGTTTGAAAGTTGGCTTGTGGGGTTCGCAAATAAGCTTACGACTGGGAGTTGGCTTTATAATCCAATAATATATTCAATTTGTTCTTTTTCATCTTTTGTGAAATCAAATGGAACCACTTCAAGTTTTAAATCTCCTTCATAAATAAATTCGTCAAGTTTTTTTGTAAAACTTGGATTATTTGGGTAGAGTAAAACTAACCTTGGCTCTTGAGACGGAGTAGTATATTTTTTCCCATAGGCATACAACTGATACATATCCGCTTGTGAAATATTGTAATTACGCCTCAACGCAAATTCGTCTAACAATTTCCATTTGGTGTCAATGACTTTTTGCCGAGTTAATTCCTTGTCAAGTACGATGTCTGGTCTTAATCCAAAACGCTTTTCGTTTTTATGTTCAACTAGAAAATATGATTTATCTTGTGTTTTAATTTTATAACCTTCTGAATATTTCTTGAACAAGTAAGCTAAATAATCTTCAAAAATCTTTTCCATTGGAAAAAGAATTGCCATATTTAAATTGTCGCCTTTGAAGTTTGTGAAAGATTTATTCATCAGAAAAATTTCAGACCACTCAACAATTGTCTTGTATTTCAGAAGTAATCTATTTGGTATATTTATTTTAGAAAAATCACTTTGAATGTCGGTTGAACAATTTACATCTTCTAAATGAGATAGGATCTTATTTATTGAATAAATGTTCTGGTAGTTGTTTGAGAGTTTCATCAACTTCAAAAGTGTTGACTTGATTATTCTATTCAATGATATGTTTGGAGAGTAATCGAAAAACTCACAATAGAAATGTACTTTGTCTGAATGATTGTATTTTATATTTTCGGCAATCTTCAACTTTGCTTTTAGGAACGATACATTTTCTTCGTGAAGAATATAGTCATGCTTTATACCGTGTTGAAGTTTATTCTCAACTTCCAGAATGTAAGATTTAATAAATACTTCAAGAATGGGAAAATCTTTTGGCGCTTCAAGATGTGCTTTGCTTATGTTTACGAAAGGAGAGTTCTTTAAGTGTTTTAGCATCCTCAAAAAAACTTTCTTTGTTTCTGTTTCTGTCTCTTTGGTGGAAGTATTATTAAGATGAATTTTTGGTAAAATTTCAAGATGCAAACCTTCTCTAGTCTCAATTACACCAACATAATTTTTGACTTTGATTTGCCTTTTTCTCCCTTTTGACAAAAGAGCAAAAGGTTTTTCTCCTTCCTTTGATTCATCTTGGTTAGCCGAAATGTATTTATATAGTGATTCAAAATGAGATGATGGAAGATATATTTCCTGCAATGGAATATTTTCAGCTTCGCTATAATCGTCCTTTGAACGAATTATTCCATATTCGCAAATATTGTAGGTTGTCTTTTTCAATTATTATACTGACTTAGGTGTTTTCGTATAAATAGAAATAAAAAAGTCCGCTGAAACTGCATCATAATTTTGAAGTGAAATGTTTTCGTTTAGCTGATAAATTGTTTTTTCTTCAAAGCCGTCAATGTCTTTCCCAAAAAGATTTCTCTGGTCAGAAGAAGGATTATTAATTACAACCTTATTCCCCTTCACCTTGTTGTATTCTGCATTATCGCCCAAGACAAGTTGAATCTTTTCATAGTCGCCATAAAAATATTCTTCAAGCAAAGGCAGAATTTTATTTCTAAAAACTTCACATAACTGATTTTTAGATTTGACATTTATCAAGTAAGCATGGCCTATCTTATGGTCTTTGTCCAAAAGAATTTCAATTCTTGAATTTATTGTTTTCAGTAACTCTTGAAGATTAATTCCTTCAACATTATTACTTAAAAGACTATGGTCAGCGGTATATTCAATAAACTCAAATCGACGTCTTAAGGCTGTGTCAACAAGTGCAATTGACTTGTCTGCTGAATTCATAGTTCCGACAATAAAAAGATTGTTTGGGACTCCAAAAGATTCTTGGTTTTCATTTCCAGAGTATGTCAATCGAACTTTCAATGCTTCAATCTCTCCGAGTCTTTTTGATTTTTCAATTAATGTAATTAATTCACCAAATATTTTAGAGATATTGCCTCTATTAATTTCGTCAATAATCAAGACAAAATTTTTATCTGAATTATCTACAATGCTGGATTTTGAAATATATTTTGCTTTAATGTAATCACCGATGGCAGTAGTATATGGTTTCCAGTCTTTAATCGTACCATTTTCTAAATATGCTTTTAAATTGCTTTTTGTAATTGTCATTTCCGTTGCTACCGATGTTTGGGGAATTGCAACAGAATTGCCAAATTGACTAATCTTAACATTAAATGGTTTTCGTTGAGTTAAAGTCTTCAAAACAAATTTTCCTCCACTATCAATAACTTCCTGAACAAATGAATCATAAGCATCTTCAAAACTTAGAGATGGGCTTCCCCTTTTCCCAGCTTCAATACAGATATTTTTAAAAATTCCATTTTCAATTCTGTATTCTATTTCACCACTGGAATTAACAACTGATTTAATCCCCTCAACAAAGTCCTCATAGGAATATGATTGATGAAAAGTGACAAACTGAATTTGGCCTTCATCAACTAATTCATCAAACTCCTTCTTGGCTTTGTCTCTCAAAGAAGAATCTACTTTTTGTTCAGCAATTATTTCATTCACATCTCTTCCATTAACAATAGAAAGTGCATGATTGATTGCATTGTGTGTTTTCCCTGTTCCAGGAGGTCCGTATAGGATTTGATTTAATGCCATATTGTTAATATTTGAAAGTTCCTTAAGAATGTTTCTTAATATGTCTTTTTTGCCGTTGTCTAATGGCAAGCTGGAAATAATATTTAGTGCTGATGGAATATTTGAAACCAGTTCAAGTGCCGTTACAAAATTTGTTCTGCCTTGTCTATTAACTATTCCATCAATAGCTCTTTTATAGTTATCTGCCGCAGAGCTAAGTTGGCTGTCATTGTAATAGTTTTTAATCACACTCCAATCAATTGCAGTTGGAAAATCTTCATCTCTCATTTTCAGGCCTTTAATGGCCTCATAAGGATTATAGTCTTGATTTGCTTTATTGAAAAAACTAAAGAAGTAAAGATGTTCGGGTGTAGAAATTAAGTGGTTGTATGAATAAGATTTTCTTAGTTCTCGCCAATAACTTACAAAGTCCATATAAAGTTTATCTTTTAAATGGAGTGCATTTTTGAGAAGTAATAGGCACCTATGAATTTCAAAATCTTTATCCCCATCAGGAATTGCAAATTTCACCCAATCATTGTATGTATGCTTACCAAGGGCGGTAAATATGATGCTTTTTGAGTCCAATAAATGAGAACTTCTTAAATCAATTTCTGCTTGATCAGTTGCTCTTGTAGTTGTTAAACTTAATGTGCCATTAGCTGCAACTTGTTGCATCCATGTATGAGCATTATTAAATTTTCTCATTGAAGAACCGAAAGGGTCTAAGCTCCTTCCTGGTCTAATTGCACTACCAGAACCAAAGGTAATAAACCAACTTTTGAGTGCTTCACTATTTATTTTTGAAAACCAAATCATACTATTTTAGTTCTTCTTTTTTGCTATAAATAAATATTCATTTAGTTCTTGTGCCTTGTGTCCATTAAAACTTTGGTAATTTAATCTTTTTATCGGCTTCATTTTGAATGAACCTGAAACAAAAAGATCGCTGTTAAAAAAGTTTTCAATTTTATCGATGCCGTTTTCATTTTTTACAGGAATGTTATTATTTAAATGATTTCTTCCATTGAAATAACTCATTAAAACATATTCAGTCTTTGCGTCGGCTATCAACTTTTCTAGTGATGGAATGAAACGATGGTTTTGACAAAATGTAGATTTAAATTCTTTCTCTAGATTCTGTCCTCTGACAAATTCTACATTATCAAAATAATCTGCTGGCGAATCCATTTCACAATAATCGCAGATTAAATTCAGCATAAAGTAATAAGAAGTATATTGGCGAAAATTATAAGGGGGATCAATGTAAATCAACTTATGTGGTCTAACTTCCTTAATAAATTCCAAAGAATCTCTTTCCTTTCCTACAATATGTTCCCGTTTTGTTGAAAGCATATCATCAAAGGGAGGTAAGCGAAGAAATAATTGTTTCAAAGCCCTTGAATCAAATACATCTCTTGGGAAATCGTGAAATGTACCTTGTGTGTTGCTAACTTTTTCAAGTGATTCAGAAAGTATACTTACAAGCAGGGTGTATTGAACTTCATCTAGTAAATCTTCTTTTTTCCATTCCGAAATCTTATTGAGGATAAGGTCAATTTTTTTCCCGTTTTCAGAAGTAAAAAATTTTCGATTCCCGATTGTACCCCTTAAACTTTTAAAGTAACTGTTCTTTCCTTCAGGTGTGTATGTGTCAAAAAAGAATGATCGCCTATATTTGTATGGCAACTCGGAATCGGTGAGTTGATTCAAATAATTTAGGAGTGTCGCTAGTTTCTTGTATGCAGAATAGTTTTTCTTTCCGGCAAGAAAAGAAAATCCTTCTTTGTCTTTCAAGTTAAGCAGTGTATCATCAATTCCGATACTGAATTTTGATTCGTCAACATGAAGTGACTTAAAATTGAAAACAGGAATTGTATTATTCTTAAGAAAACTCATTCCGAAAGAATAAGAGAATTTGTTTATGTCGTTTGAGATAACATGATAACCGTTTTTTTTAAGAGCCATTGAAACCGAAAGTGTTCCTGAAAAAATATCACAGACCCAATCGCCTTGATTGCAAACACTCCCAACTTCTTTTAAGATGGGTTCAATAATTGAGTTTTTATTTCCTAAATATCTTTGAATCAATTTAAAGGCTGTTTGAATACAATTAAAAATTCCTTGTCGTCTTTTGCTTGAATAATTTTTTTGGCTGTGTTTAACTGCCTGTATTGAAAATTAAATTTCATAACTTCAAGCGAGCAGGCAGGCAAATATTTACCTCCCAAATCGATGATTTGTTCAAGTTCTATCATTCTCAAATTTCCTGTTTCTTCTGAAAGCGAAGATGAATAACTTATAATTAAACTGCTTTTAAGTTCTTCTGCTAACTTAAACAAGTCAACAAAAGCAAAATACGCATCTCTCTTTGAGCAGAATCTTGATTTGAATTTGTTGTCAGGGTATATACCACTTGTGGCTTTACCAGCTACAATTTGCAATTGCGGGTATTTATAACTAAAAATTATTTCAGGTATATGATAGTATCTTGAATACTGTTGTGCTGTATATGGCGGGTCAGCATAAATTACCGATGTTGGCGGGAGTGATGAAGATCTAGAAATAATATCTTCCATTGTTTCTGAGAAAGAAATATTTGAATTAGATAAATTGTTTTTTTCGGCAATCAATGAAAGAGAGTCGGAGCTTTTCAAAAATTCAGCCCAAACATTTTTTAATCTATCTTCATAAAATCTCTTGTGAAGAACTTCTGTCTTCAAAGTATTTTCTTGCTTTATCGGCTGTGCAAAATGTTTTCCTGCTGTGTAAACAATTTTAGATGAAACATTGAGTAAGCAAGTCATGAGGAAATAGTATTGCCATTTTGAGATTTTTTTCTCAAAATACAAATGTTCCATTCCATTTCTTAACCTGTCCAGCTCTAATGCTTGTTGAATGCTAAAATAAGAACCTGCGTAATAGTTCGCGATTAACGGACAATTATTTATAGCTGTCTTTCCAATATTGCTTAGAATAAATTTTGTTTGTTGATGTGTATTACTTCCATTCAAGAAAAGAATTTTGTTCATCTGTGGCAAACCAAAGTAGAGTTCAAGTAACTTTTTGGTATTTCTTTCAGCAAGTAATTTTTTTTCCTCAACTATTTTTTCTTCAAACGGTATTGTTAATTCCTCTATAAGTTTGTAAGATTTGAGTTCTTCCATAATCATCGGAATAATTTTCAAATCTGTTTCTTTTCTATCAATGTTTAAAAGTGTTTTTGCAAATGCAGAATTAAATTGCAAAGCATCATTTGAGATTACTTTCAGTCCGTTTAAATTAAAAACTTGAGATACAACTGAACTTCCCGAAAAAATATCAAAAACAAAAGTGCCTGGTTTTATTGTTTCAAGAGTTTTTGAAAGTATAATTGGAAGTGGCCTATGCTTCGCACCCAAATATTGAATTGGTTTGTAGATATTAGCAATGTCAACCGCTATTTTTTCTAGCGTTTGAAATTCATACCCTTTCCCATTTGCTGCAAATTCCAGTTTCAACTGATTTCCTTCTTCTACAATGGTCAGCTCCGATGAATCAGAATATATGTTTGCTGTTTTTGAAATCATTTGATTTTACTCTTGTTGTATTTTACCTTTTTTTCAGCAATTTTAAGAGCTTCAACTCCAAATTCTTCATCAGCAATATAATATACGATTTTGTCACTAATCCAAGATAACACCAATTCTTTTTCTTCAATATCAAGCAGTTTAGAAATCGAAATGAGTTGCTCTTTTGTTGGGTTTCTTTCTCCCCTTTCGAGTTTACTTAGAATGGCAGGGTCCATCTTCAAAGAAGCTGCAAGTTCTCTGAGAAGTAAGCCATTAGCTTCTCTTCTATCTCTAATTATCTGGCCTGTTGTTTTCAAATTGACCGATATCATCTTGACTAATATTGTCAAATATACAAAATAGAATTCAGTCTATAAAATATTAATGATATTTATAATCGATAAGTTATAAACAAGCTGGTAGCCAAAAGAATTATAGGGTTACAGAAACGAAATCATATTGCCTACCAAGGTTGTCAAAAAAACTGTTTAACGGCATCATTACCACTGCTGATTTATTTCAGTCCCTTTAGGTGGGCAAGAATTGCATTGTCATGGAAAAGTTGTAAAGGTGGCAAAGGCCCGGTAAACGGCATGGTTATTTCATATCATTATAATGTTGTATAGACGGCGATGTTCGGGTAGACAAAGAAGCATGTGTTTTGCAGCAGGGGATGGTTGCAGGGAAGGGCTGCAAAACTTTTGCTTGTGCGCTGTATATCATGATGTTATGTCGAAACCCTACATATAAATCACATTTGGGATGTATGGTTTGCGGGATGTGGTTTACAGTGAAGGGTCGGCCTCTCCGGAAAAGTAAGTCGCAGTAATCACATCTTGCAGATATAAACTAATTATTCACGGTCGGAATAAAGCGTTTGTTGAAAAGTAAAGTATGTTAATTTTGATCAGATCGGCAATATTTGTTCAGATTGTCCAGCATCTGCACCTTTCAACATAATAGAGTCATTTTTTTTAAGATGCTTGTTCCTATATTTCCTATTTATTTAATCGTTGCTAAAGGACGAGTCTTTGTACAGTAAGGGATTGCGGGCTACTTTCCTAACCCCGGACACTAAAGTTTGGTCGGGGTAGAATGCTTGAATAAACCCTGCATTATTGCATATAGCCTATATTACCGACTGTTGTTCTGTCTGCCAGTCTTGTAAGCCATTGTCAATATTAAGTTTCTGTGTCATTCCCATTTTACTTTCTTTCTTTTCTGTAAGCTATTGTGTCAGCACTTTTTATTATTAAAAAGGGTGGACTTTGGTTGAAGCTTTGGTTCGTGGGGCTTTGGCAATGTGCTTGCAAATGCTTTGATAATTCTATTCTTCAATACGTCCGATAATGTCAAAGTCAAGGTTATAATTATGGTTTAATGTACCGTTTATATTGAGTAGTTCAATGTCCATACACGGATAAATTACACCACCACCTCTCTGCATTTGCGGAACTTTTCTGATAATTATATTTCTGGGCTGTATTGAAGAAGCTGGAAGTAAATCATAAATACTACATCCTGTGGTTTCATCTGGATCACAAGAAAAGTGATTCTGATTGTTGAAGTTTACTTTATTGTTTGCAACAAAATTTATCAAATCGTTTAACTCTTGTTGTGTCAAGCAAACACCATCAGATTCACCATCTTTATCTTCAAGTTTAAACCATGTAACAGAATATGGTCCGTGATTATGAAATGAGTTAAATCGAAAATGGGTAAGTTGAGTGCGAAGTTTATACATCTTATTTATTTTATCAAGTTAATTTAAATTTTTTGTTTGGTATAGAGGTGTTTTATAAGTCATTAATTTCTTTTTCAATTAAACGGTACTTGTCTTTTACATCTTCTCCTGAATAAAAGTCTATTAGGTCTTTTTTGGTTAATGTTCCATGGCTTAAAAAACGCTTCAAATATTCTTGGTTGAATTCCATTAATAGAATTGATTTATCCAATTGCTTTAAAATTGCCTTGTTGTTGTCAATGTTATTTTGAACGAGTGATTTTATTGTCAAAACTTCGTTTATGTCTTTGATGATACGGTTTACTATCATTGCCAAAATATCTCTGTCGAGTTCTATTTCTCTTGCATTTAAAGCAATATCTCTAGCCAACATATATGCAATGGCTAAATTACTGTAATCTCCTTTCTGAGAATTTATGATAGCTACAAAACCAACACCCGGAATGTAACCAACATTATCAAAATTCTTTAAAATCGAATTTTCAACCAATGAAACGTCAAAAACAATTAGACTTACTTTGCTTTCTCTGTTGGCTTGAGCTTCTATTAACTGGCTCCAAGCAGTGTCAGATTTACGAATAAAAATATCCTTGTTTTCAATGTCTCCTAATCGAACACTTTTATCAAACTTACATTCAATTGCAATTTTTAATTCTGGAGTTCCATTTACTTCACAAATTATATCCCCTGTTTTGTTTTTTTGAAGATTGCCTGCTGTATTACCAGTTAAATATGCTCTGTCTTTTAATTTTCTGTCAGCAAAATATTGGTTTAAAAAATCTGCAATTTCATCTTCTGCTAAAACACCTTTAATGGTTGATTTATAGAAAAGTTCCTTTTTCATTTCAAATATCATCTTTAGGCTTTCTAGTTCAGTACCTAACTCATTCGATGTTTTTGAAAGAAAAGATGAAATCCGGTCTTCCATAAGTGCCAAAACACCAATATAAATTGCTCTCAATAGTTTTTCATCTCTTTCATTTGCAGGAAGATTGTCAAAGTAATTGAAAACGATTTGATTTTTAATTTCGAATTCTTTGATTTCTATTCTATTGAGCTGTTGGTTTATTTTTATTGTTGCCATACCTAAAAATTAATTGCAATTTCAAGTGCTTCAAAATGAAGCTTGTCTTTTTTCTTAATATGTTTTATTAATTCCCTGCAAGCGACTGGAATATCCGCCACATATTCACTTTGCTTTCCAATTCTATCCAAATTGTCTAAATGACTAAAATAATGGAACGGTTTACAAATTCTTTTGGAAATTTCTGGTGTAAAAATTTTATCTGCTCTTCTATCAACATTTTGATCACTTGGGTATTTAGTTAATGTATACATTTCTAAAAACCTTCTTAATGTATTAGGTATTAAAAGCAATTTATCAGACCTCAAAGGCTTTTTCAATTTATTAAACTCATATATCTCTTTAAACAAGTAATGGTATTCCGATTTATATTTATCCAAAATTGCAGGTAACTCCTTAATAATCGCTGTATTGTCAGCAAAGCTTCTTTCAATATAATATTTTGATTCTTTACTGGGTCTGTCCATCGGTAACTCCCTCAATAAATTAAAGAATTCAAAATTATGCGTTGAAAAAAATAGTTGAAGACATTTTAGTTTCCATTCGCCTCCAGGATTGTCATTAGAAAATAGCATTTCTTTTAAAATCGAATTAATTTGAAAAATGTGATTTCCATCTAAACTGGAAATAGGGTCGTCAATAAAAACAATGTAATCTTTAAATGCTCCTTTAGAAACCAACGCTTTTATAGTAACTAAAAAATGAGAAAATGCTATTGCAGTTTTTTCTCCCTCACTTAAATTTGATGCATTTTCACCACTTCTAAGAAGTAAAAACTTTTTGGATATTGGCTCAAAGACTATTTCGATGTCATTTCGATTTAAAAAGCTCTGAATAAAATAGGTGTACCTTAATGCCCCTTCAGAATCGCTTACTTTTTTTGATTCATTAAATTGAATTTGTTTTTCGTAATCAATTACTTGGGCGTTTAGTTTATCTATTTGAACAATTGCAGTACTGTATTTTTTTTCTTTATCAAAATATTTTTCTCTCTTTAGAAAAGAAGCTATTAAATGGTTTTTGTATATGTTTCGTTCATTTTCAATCCGGTGTTTGAAACCTTTTGAAAATTCATTATTACTTCGAATTACATTGTTTAACTGTTCTATTTTATTTGTTATTTGAGAAAAATCAAATTCCCTTATTTCATCTATTTTAACGTGCAGAGATTTGTTTAACTTCAAATCTAACTTTGCAGTAAGAGTATTTAAGTGCTTTTTATAATTGGTAAAAACTTTATCCAGTTCTTTTTTTGAATTTATGTATTCATCGGTGTATCCCAGATTCAAATCGTTACTGCTTGATGGGAAATTTACTTGTTTTAAACTATTTTCATCATCAAGAAGTAGTCTTTTCAAATTGTTAATATTCTCTTTCAGATAGGAGGCTTCACTATTGAAAAATTCGTTTAAATATTGAATTCTTTCGTGTGAAATTTCATTATCACAAAATAGACACTTAGTAGATTTTGAATGCAATTCTTTACCTTTCTTTACCCAAGAATATATTTCTGAATTGCTATCTAATATTTTATTTATTTGCTTTTTATCAGGGATTTTTGCGAGCAAGGCATTTACTCCTTTTATGATATTTTCATAGTTATTGTTAAAGGTAATTTCATCTAACACTTCTCTCGGTTCTTTTGATAGAACAATTGCCTTTAATCGTGCTAGTTTATTTTTGTCGGTTATGATATAGTTTGAAATATTCTCTTTTACTTTGTTTACGATAGGTTTTAGATTTGCTTTAGTAAAGTCAATTTCACTCCCAAAGTGTCCAATTTTAATCTCTTTTGCAAAAAGAGTAAATTTACCTGAAGTTGCTCTATCATAAATTTCAAAATCATCAATGATTTTTAAGTATGGGCTTTTTTTACCCACAATAGTTTCAGTACCATTTATTAAATCTACCTTATTTTTAAGTTCAAGAATTTTAACTTCATATATTGCGTTATCACCAACTTCAAACAAAATTGTTTTTGATTCAGAAACTTCATCCTTATGAATGCTGAAGTTAAGATTGTCTTTTATATAGTCTGAATTAAAGACAAGAATTTCATAAGGAAAATTTTCTAAGTTATCTGAATCAAAATCGCCAGTTAGTGTATTTATTTTAAAAAAACTATTTTCATAACTGGCGTGTAAACTTTTATCACGCAAAGAACTGAAAATTCGCGATAATGTTGTTTTTCCTGAATAGTTCCAGCCGTAGACTAAATTTTTATGATTAAAGTTTTTTAAGCCAGTAACAGAGTTCCAAGTAAAGTTTTTGAAAATCCCAAAATCCTTTACATTATCAATTCTATTTATCATAAAGATATTTTACGTGATTATTTATATAGGCATTTAGACCACTTCCATTTCTCGCAAGTTTCTTCATATTTTCAACATGATTTTGTCCTGCTCTTCCGCCATAACTATATCTGTAGGGTTTTGAATTTCCTTTAAAAATCACAATAATATAATCAGAACCTATTTCATAGGATGATACACCTGAATCACCTCCTGAATTCCTATATCTTTCCATAACTACATTTTTTGATACTCATAATCATTCTTAATGTTAGCAGAAAAATATTTGCCGTGAGAGTCTGCATTCATTAATTCCTCATAAACACTTTCAGAAACATCAAAATATTGATAAATTCCACCGTGTTTGAATTCTAATTCAAGGATTTCATTTTCAGCATCATATCCAATGGATGCAAGGTTTGAAGATTTAACAGATAGTCTATTCATGTCTATTTATGTTAATTAATGTTTGCAATGTGGATCGGCAATTGTTTAAGAAATGCGTGGTGGGTAAAAAATAAAAAACATCAAGTCGGCTTGAGTGTCGGCTTTCTTGTTTTGTCAATATTCCGTTTTTATGTCTTTTCATAATTGTTTACTTTTCAAACTAACACTATCGTTTCTGTCTTTTTATGTTTGACGGAAACGATTGTGTAAACTCCATAGTGGCATCTTCATTATTTTGGTTCATATAGTAAATATAGAAAAATTTCTGCACTTAAATTTTATTGCCAATGATCTAATGGACAAAGAAGACTTTTATCCGATCAAAACTGTTGGTGGTAAAGCGGGTATAAATCTCTTTGGTCTTGAAGTCTCTGTGCTAAGGCAAGTTGTCTTTCTTGTGAAGTCCGGGGAGGCAAAAAAGCATGTGTTTGGCAGCAGCGTAGGCTGTCGCGGTGGCGGCTGCCAAACTCTTGCTTGTGCGTTGGGAGTCCTAGTAAATATATTGATTTTACTCTTGTGCAGTTATATGTAGGGTTATTGTCATGCTAGTCTAAGTGTCAGGTGTCGAGAACCTTACATATAACGGCTCGGTGGTATGGTTAGGTGCCGTCTGTGTCAGGGTTGGCTAGTTTTTTGCCAGTCCCGGTAAACGGATGCAATGTGTCCCGTCACGGTAAAAGCCGATTACGTATTAGTCCCGGTAGTAACAACGGAGTTTACTGGTCACGGTACATTTTCTAAACGGAGAGCAAAAAACGCTGCCAACTGCGCGTCGGCCTGCAGCCCTATTGACTTTGTCTCGGCAGCAGGATGAGTCAAGGTTTACCAAATATAATAAGTGAAACGAAGTTGAGAGCATAGATGTATGTAGCTGATTACGAATGTGTCCGGGCTGCAGAAGGCACTTAACTATACCATCCGTGTTAACAATAGTACTATATTAAAATCCCTACCGGTCTAAAGTCCCGGTAAACGGACGGATGTTTCTTGTCAAGGTAAAATTTTCTTACGTTTGAGTCCCGGGAAACGGCCGAAAACCCAAACGTCAAAATGATATTTTCTAGATGGCCGTTAACAATAGTGCGCCCTTGCAAATGACTGGTTGTCAAGAAGTAATTTGCTAACTAAGGATCATTTGCAAGGCCCCAGCGTCGGCATAAAAAATTGGCCAGGTTGTGTTTCGCGGTACAAGTTTTATAGAAATGGTAAATTGTCTCGGTAGTGTTAATTTGTTAACAGGACGTGGCGCGAGTGCCAATTTTTTATACGTGCGTGGGCAGGAGATTCGGCTGGCATTTTGTGTGTCGCGGTATAAATTGATAAACGGCCGATAATTGTCTTGTCACGGCAAACTATATTACTTGTAGTTCGGGTAGCCGAATGGTCTGAGTTTCTGCGTATTATTGTTAACGGCTCGGTGGTATGGTTAGGTGCCGTCTGTGTCGGGGTTGGCGAGTTTTTTGCCAGTCCCGGTAGATGGCGCGAAGTTGTCTTGTCACGGTAAAAGCCGATTACGTATGAGTCCCGGTAATGAAAACGCAATTTACTTGTCACGGTGCATTATATAAACGGAGAGCAAAAAACGCTGCCAACTGAGCGTCGGCCTGCAGCCCTACTGACTTTGTCTCGGCAGCAGGATGAGTCAGGGCACACAAAATTTAATAAGTGAACTGAAGCTGCGAGCATAGATGTAAATAGTTGATTACGAATGTGTCAGGGCTGCAGAAGGCACTTAACTATACCATCCGTGTTATACTTAGGCGTATGTTAAAATTGTCATGATAAGAGTCCCGGCAAACGGAGAGAAGTCGTCTAGTCACGGATTGTCACTGTAATATTTGTCCCCTAGTAGTTAGGTGTTTGAATGCTCATATTTCTAATTGCTTGAATATTGGATTCAAGGTTTTGCTTTCTTTATAAGATTGTATAGCCTTTATTGCTTCAGGCACAGTATTATAAGGATACGTTTTTGCCATTTTATCAACTTCTTCTTCTTTTCTCCAACCTAGATCACTTCTATAATTTTCATATAAATAATTTGATACTTGTTCATCTCCATTTTCCTTTTGAAATGCTGTTCTGTTATTCACGACGAACTCAAATAATTCTTTATCTGATCCTAAATCATGTTGGATCCGAACATATCTTTTAAATAAGACCCAATTCTTTTTTAAAGAATAATCTTCAGGATTACTATCTTTAAAATACTTAGTAATATGTTTATTGATTTGAATATCTCCAAAAGAACTATAATTCATATCCCTAAGCTTAATATATCTAGAGAGTTGTTCTAATGACTGATGTCCCTTTTTTGATTGTTTCTTTGTTAGTTTCCACTCATGTTCAATAACTTTATAACTTTTCATAAGATCAATAAATTCTTGATTTGGAGTGTATTTTGGATAGGATAAATTCGCTATCATCTTCTCATTAGAATCTAAAAAGTAAAACTGAGGCCAACCAGGCCAACTCCTATTGTATTTCTTAAATCTTTTTTTTTGTGCTTTATCAGCATCATCTGCCATGAACAAATATGTAATAAACTGTGAGTTGAATAATGAAACAATATTCGAATCACTCATTACATACTTGGTAAAATCTACATAGTATCCACAATAGTCTGAACCAACTATCAGTAAAACATCCTTATTCAAAATTTTTGCTGAATCAAAAGCTTGGTCTAAACTACCTTTAAATAGCCTCAATTCTGACTGTCCGAATACATTTAAATTAATTAGGAAGAGCGTGGAAATAAGTAAATACCTCATTTTGTTTATCTTTTATAACGCAAAAGCTCAATTTAAATTTTACAAGACACGTAACATCTTAATATTGAATTAGAATTTTGTCACTGGGTGGTTTTTGCCAGTCCCGGTAAACGGACGCAAGTTGTCTGGTCACGGTAAAGTCGATTACGTATGAGTCCCGGTAGTGAAAACGGCGATTACTGGTCACGATACATTTTATAAACGAGAGCAAAAACCAATATTAGAGTTGTCAAAACGGTAAGTCTCCTACTCTTCTCCGTTATACTTAGGCGTTTGTTGTCAAGGCAGAAGCTGTCTCGTAATGTGCTGACGCTTAAGTATAACGGCTCGGTGGTATAGTTAGGTGCCGTCTGTGTCAGGGTTGGCGAGTTTTTTGCCAGTCCCAGTAAACGGTGCGAAGTTGTCTGGTCACGGTAAAAGCCGATTATGTATGAGTCCAGGTAATGAAAACGCCATTTACTTGTCACGGTGCATTATATAAACGGAGAGCAAAAAACGCTGCCAACTGCGCGTCGGCCTGCAGCCCTACTGACTTTGTCTCGGCAGCAGGATGAGTCAAGGTGCACCAAATTTGATAAGTGAAATGAAGTTTCAGGCATAGACTTAAATAGCTGATTACGAATATGTCCGGGCTGCAGAAGGCAATTAACTATACCATCCGTGTTATGCTTGAGGCGCATATTAAAATTGTCATGATGTGATGTTCTTATTCACTTCCGGTTTTATGCGGTCATGGTTACTGTTATGCCTTGGCTTTTATTTTGTTTCTTCTGAGCCAAATGCTGTTACGTCTGCTGTGGCGATTAAGTTTTTAACGTAAAAATCAGCAAGCTGTCGTTCTGGATAAATGAAACCAATATCAGATGGTTTTACTAGCTCTCTGATATTTAGAGAAGAAATTATCTTACATACAGGGGACATATTGTAACTACCAATATTTATGCTTTTGAGATTTAATATTCTAGAATCGATTAAGGATTTTAGGGATTGAATAATGCTATTTGCTCTTTCTGATATTATTATCTCGGGAAATTTATATGGAGACTGATCATTAAGTAGACCTAGTGAAATTAAATGATCAAGGTCTATTGTTGTTATTGTGAAATCTTCAAGTAGATAGTTTGTCAAATTGCTAATATTCGGTAGATAGGCAGGATCCTGGTTTAAAAGGAAAGTCAATAATCCAAAAGAAGCATGATGCAGGGTCAAAAATTTTAATTGGTTTGAAGTTATTAAATCAAGCTTAGTTAATGCTTGATCATAATAAATTTCATCATTCTGATTAAACGCTTTTAGTCGCTCAATAAGTAATCTCACTAATAAATCAATAGGGATCTTCTCTCCCCACTGAGCGTATTTTATCTTAGCTTGTGAATATGCTGCAAATAATTCAGGAGTTTGATTTATGGCTGCGAACTCATCAAAGTCAAGATTTTGTACGGCGGAAAAAACTTTATCATCAAAAGAAAGAAGTCGCTCCTTAAGAATTTTTGATTCAGTAAATAGATTAGCAGGTAACGTAATTTTTTTCGAAATACTCCTAATCTCGTTCTTATATTCGATTGCAGAATGCTCAAAAGAAACTTTTCCAGATGGTTTCTTTTTTCTTCTTTTTACCATAATCACAATTAAAGTAGTTAGAATCGAACCACCTACTGTAATCAGAGCTGCTATTAAAGTTGAATCCATAACGTGAATTTAAATTGATATAATTTGCATCTAAAAATAGGCTTTTAAAATTAACATAGTTGCCGAATGGGTGATTGGTTTGTACATCATCGTTCAATTCTCTCTTTCACTATTGCACATCTCGATGAAGTCTCTCTCTGACAGAATTTTAATAGGATATCCTTTTTGAATAAGATCTTCAGTTTTGCGTTGTTTAGAACTCTTATCATATCCGGCTAGTTTGGATGTATCTTGAGTGCCGACGACTAGAATACTTGTGCATTTGGTTACTGAATCATCAACATGGCATCCAAGATTTGATGCAATTTTTGCAGCTTCAAGTCGTGATAATCTAAGCGCCCCAGTAAATACAATAGTTTCTCCATACAATGATCCTAAGGTGTTTCCTTCGAAATGAATTTTCACAGGACCAGTATCGATAAAATTTATTGGATGGTATATCCTTTTAAACCATTCTTCAATAGGTATCTGATTTTTTTCACAAGCATGTAAAACAACTTTGGCGGCAGTTATCGCATCTTCAAGTGCATCATGATGATCGAAATCTATTTTTAAAAAATTAGCAACATTGGCAAGACCATAACCTCTAAATGCGAATTGTTCCCATGTTCGTCTTACAATTTTTGCTGAATCCAACCATCTTGCTTCAATAACTTCTAAATCGTACTCAATGCAAGCCCTACTAATTGTAGTTTTATCAAAAGGCATATGATGAACAGTAATTTGATCGGAAATCCTTTCGCGTAATTCTTGATATACTTTGTCGAAGGTTGGTGCATCCTTAACGTTCGCTTCTTGTATACCATGAATAGAGACATTAAAAGGATCAAAATATGCTTCTGGATTAACTAAAGTACTCCACTTATCCGTGACTTGGCCATTTTCAATCTTAACTATTCCAATTTGGCAAATACTTGAATAATCTGGGTTTGCAGTTTCTACATCAATGGCAAAAAAATTCATAAGGCTTATTCATTAATTAGTTTCTCAATTTTCTTTTGAAATGCGGTGTGAAGAATGCATAAGGATCCTAGTTCTATATCACCGCATTGATCCACATCTCTCCTTCTCGATAGCAAATCAGTAAAGTCTAAAAAGTCTTTGCATTTAGTTACTGATTCTAATGGAGATTCTATGATTTTTGGATTATTTAGAATAAATCTCCAAGCTTGATCTTGATCACTTACATTATTAAGGATTGATTGAATAGTGTCTATCCAGCCTTGAACGTGCAAATTAAATCTTTTTTCCACATTTGATTCCAATTTTGGTTCTGCAGATTTTTTTGATTGACCTTTCTTAAATCGTTGTGGGATATCGGATTCATCTTCGAACCTTAAGGCTAGTTCATGTGCGGTGTGTGAAATTCTTAATTCCATAATAATTGTTATTTTTCCAAAAGTTACTTAAAAATCTTGAGCAAACGATTTGATTTTTATATAAAGTCGATCGAAAGCAATATCTGGTTTTTGCCAGTCCCGGTTAATAGGTAGAAAATTTCTGGTCAAGGTAACTTTTCTTACGTCTGAGTCCTGGTATTAAGAACGAAGTTTACTTGTCACGGTACATTTTATAAACGGAGAGCAAAAACCATTAGAGTTGTCTAAACGGCAAGAATTACCCTCTTCGTTGTTATGCTTTGGCGCATGTTGTCCGGGCAGAAGTTGTCTCGTAAGTCGTTGGCGTCGAGTAGGTAAGGGGAGTTTCA
This sequence comes from uncultured Bacteroidales bacterium, assembly GCA_963809855.1. Classification (GTDB taxonomy): domain Bacteria; phylum Bacteroidota; class Bacteroidia; order Bacteroidales; family VadinHA17; genus LD21. The sequence continues at coordinate 1,566,013 of CAWELF010000001.1, forward strand.
CCCCGAACCTCTCACGGAACCGTACGTGATACTCTCGCATCATACGGCTCTTGTTACACGAAAGATTAAGCACCTAAGAAGCCGTATTGCCAATGAACAAAGAGCCCCGGGTAGCTATGAGCAAGATCCCTGAGCCAACGACCACCTTTACGCATACTTCCTCCAAAACGCTTATACTTCAATACCGCCCATTTGATAAGCCGCCAGTGAAAAAGACGGAAGATTCTCATCAGCTTGTGCATCCTGAACTTACCATAGTAATGGAGCCAACCCAAAATTTTAGGATTAAACACATTAGCTATGTAGGTGATATCACGTTGAGTCCAGCGATGAAATTCTGATTTCTTAAAAATCTCCGAGATCTTATTCTCACTTTTCCTGCTGATTGCGCAGTCGTAACCAAGGAACATTTCTGCTCCATGGTTCGATGTTGGACGAGGTTGAAAACTAAATCCCAGAAAATCAAATTGCACTGTCTTGAACTTATCCTTACGGTTATCTTTCTTACAGTACACAATCTTGGTTTTCTTCTCATTCAGTTGCAGTCTGCACTCCCCTAACCTACTCCTGATAGCTTTTAGTACTTCTTCCGCTTCTGCTTGGTTATTACAATGAACAATGATATCATCTGCATAACGCACAAAGCATAGGCCAGGATAAGTTATCTCAAGCCACCTGTCAAAAGCATAGTGGAGAAACAGATTTGCAAGCAGGGGGCTTATAACACCTCCCTGTGGCGTTCCTTTTCCATCTCTGGTGCGTTTGTTCCCTTTCCTGTCCTCAATGGGTGCCTGAAGCCATCTTGTTATGTACATCTTCGCCCACTTTTCTTCAACGTGCCGCTCTAACGCTTTTTGTAAGTGTTCATGCGACATGTTGTCAAAGAACCCGGATATATCCATGTCGATAACCCAATGGTAGCGACGTACGTTCTTGCGAACCTGTTCAACTGCCTGATGAGCGCTCTTTAATGGACGATAACCGTAAGACTGCGGTAGGAACTCCGCTTCAAATCTCTGTTCAAGGTAGTTCTTGATTACTTGTTGTGCTACCCTGTCATTGACTGTTGGAATGCCTAATTTTCGTTTTCTTCCATCCTCCTTGGGAATTTCCACTTCCAGTACCGAAGGTGGGAAGTAGCTTCCGGAACTCATCCGATTCCATAGCATGTAGAGGTTGTCTTGAAGACGCTTCTCATACCATTCAATGGTCTCATCATCTATTCCTGCTGCTCCTTTGTTACTTCTGACTTTCTTGAAAGCTTCCCAAATCATTTGTTTGGTAATTGGTATACTTTTCGTCTCAGCTCCACTGTCCCTCCCCCCTTTTGGGGTTGTCAGCGGTAACCTCAACTGTGTAACCTCAGCCCTTCGCTCCACTCCCATTACAGGAGCTTCATCACTACTATGACTGAGTCCGAGTTCATACAAATCATCGGTATTTGGCCTCGCAGATGTTTGCCCTGCTTGAGCCTTTCCCTTTGCATCTTTGTATGAGTTCCCTTGTTCCATAATTAAGCCTGAATAGACCTCATGCCTTCTCTATGACGCCAGTCACGTAGCCAGTAAACAGGTAACCGCTACATTCCTCCCCCGGCATAAGCAACCAATGGGTTTTGACTGGATGTACGTTTTCACGGCACTTCATCGAAGGTTCACTTTCGTTCATCTTTTCTATTCTTACATTATCCTTCTAACAGGACTTTTTCCCTATTCCGTTCAATACCTCCCGGTCACCCGGAAAGCACCGTAGGGTAGTTTGCAGGTCTGCCTGTACAATACCTGCGGAGGGCCTACCTCCATCTTAATTACAGCATCGACTTCGGTCTCTCGATCGTTGTCGGCAAGGCACACGCTTAAACATAACGGCTCGGTGGTATGGTTAGGTGCCGTCTGTGTCAGGGTTGGCGAGTTTTTTGCCAGTCCCGGTAGGTGGACGAAAGTTGTCTGGTCACGGTAAAGCCTATTACGTATGAGTCCCGGTAATGAAAACGCCACTTACTTGTCACGGTGCATTTTATAAACGGAGAGCAAAAAACGCTGCCAACTGCGCGTCGGCCTGCAGCCCTACTGACTTTGTCTCGGGTGCAGGATGAGTCAGGGTACCCCAATTTTAATAAGCGAATTGAAGTATCGAGTAAAGATGTATATAGTTGATTACAAAGCTGTCCGGGCTGCAGAAGGCACTTAACTATACCATCCGTGTTGTAAGCAGGCTTTATTTTAAAACTGTCATGGTACCCGAAATCTGTGTTTTTTATGCAAGCTTTTAGTCATGGATTTGTCTTACGTTGGTAAATTGTCACACAAATAGATTTTTAAATATATGGAGTTGTCTCATTAATCCGGCGGGACGGGCTTGAAGGCTTGTTTGCAGCTTTTGATATAGCGTAGGAATTGAGCGAGCTGCAAATAGGCCTGAAAGCGACGGGAAGGTCCTATCGTGGTTCTATTTGTCAGGTGAGTTATTCTATTTTTCAGTTCGTTTGTTCTATTTCCCAGCCAGTCTGTTTCTTTTGCCAGCTGATAATTTCCTTTCCCCAACTGGTTTATTCTATTTCCCAGATCTCTTATTCCTTTTCCCAAGTCGTTTGTTCTCTTTCCCAGATCACTAATTCCTAAGTCTGGATTGAGTATAACTTTTTCTTGAAGCCCTATTGTTCTTCTCATTGATGTTTGAAATAGGTAGAGTCCGCTAACTATATTATTGGACTCTACCCTTTAGAAAGAAGATTCTTAATTTCAAATATCAATTTAATGATACAAATTCTAGTTTTGATACCTGCTTAAATTGTGGGCTTGTAGCTCCGAAAACCGATTTTATATAAGTCTTTGTGTCAATTGCTGTATCAATCAAGCCCGTATTTGCTTTGTAAAGTACATCGTTTCTGGAAATCCGGGCATTGCTTAATGGTACTGTAGAATTAACAACAGCAGTGTTTTTTGTTTTGAGATCATTATACAAAGCTGTAAGAGTTGTTACTTTAAGATCTTCTTCGTTTGGAGCATAAAGAGAAACACTGGCAAGCAGTTTTATGAATTTATCAAGGTTATCCAAACGACTATCATAACTCATCTGGGAGGATGATATTTCAACTGTTTCTTTTCCTGCTTCTATTTCGGCTTTCTTTTCAGCTTCAGTCTTTTTTGCTGTAGCCCGTTTGCCTTGTATCTTACGAGCCAATGTTTTAGCACTGTCATCAACCTGAACAGTAGTGTCGGTTGCTTTGAGCGCGTTTAATACACGAGTAATCAATTTACTTAATGGGGCGAATGCTGCCTCTCTGGCTGAAACTGCATTACTGTACGCAGGGAATGCTGCGTTTACTCCGCCAATAACATTTTTAGCATTGACTGACAGTGATTGTAACGCTTCTACTTTAATTGATCCTTTTGAAGGATTGTAGGCTGTTCCATAGCCTAAGACGGAGGAAATTAATTCATCTAAGTTAGCCACGTTCTTTGCATGGCCGGTTTCAGTGGTACTTGCCATTGTAAAAAAAATTAGGTTAATAATTAGTAAAAATCTATCTGCGAGAACTTAGTTGTTTAATAATTAGCACTTTTGTGATATAAATTTACTAAATATTTTTAATCCTAAGGATTCTTTAAAAAAAATTGTAGACTTTTCCAATCAAAAAATGAAGAAATAATGGATATAAAAAAATTCTTGTTCAAGACAATACTTTGTTCTTATCGGGGGTTTTTAACTTTTCTTGGTCTCAAGATGTGTTTGCAAAATCTATTAATGGCTTTTTGAAATTCTTTTTAAGATTAGACGAAATTCCGATTATTTCTGAATATTTCGTATTTTTTTAATTGTCTTTCAGAAACTGATGGTGGAAATTTAGCAATTGCATCTTCTATATGTTTGGAAGAAATATTCACCCTCTCTTTTAATGCATTACGAGAAGCTTCGTTGACCAAAAAGTTAATATCACTTGAAACATAGTTGATTGTTAGTTCTGCAAGCTTATTGAAATTGATATCAGTTGCAACCGGTCTTTCAAAAAGGATTAGTTTAAACATTGCCAATCTAGCTTCATAATCCGGAGGACCAAGATAAATCACTTTATCCATTCTTCCTGTACGAAGTATTGCAGGATCAATCTTTTCGGGACGATTTGTTGCTGCAATTATAAAAATTCCGTCTTTGTTACATTCTGTCATTTGAGCCAGAAACTCATTTACTTCGCTTGCATAGTGTTGTCCAATATTCCCTTCCCTGTTTGGCATTATTGCATCTAATTCATCTATAAAAAGAACTGTGGGTGATTTTTCCCGAGCTTCTTTAAATACCTGGCCAATCTTCTCCTGTGTACCATGAACATAGATACTGGCTAAATCGGATGGTTTTATCTCTATAAAATTATAACTTATTTCATCTGCAAATTGTCTTGAGATAAATGTTTTCCCACACCCGGGAGGGCCATATAATAACATGCCATTAGGTACAGTCACTTTATATTTTTCGTACAGTTCCTTATCCTTTAAAGGCATTATCACATCATGGTATAAGATATCTTTAAGTTCTGCCATTCCAGCGATTGCATCAAATCCTTTCCCTTTCTCTTTAGGTTTAACGGTTGGTTTTACCGGATCCGATTTAGTTTGTTTTGTTGAGTTGGTACTTGAGGAAGATTTCGTAATAATAGGTTCTGAGGTTAACGCATCATAAAAATCAGAAGCATTTAGAAACCTGTGTTCAAGATCTAACGAAATTGATTTTAATATTACATTATCAATATGAGAGCTGATATCGGAATTAAAATGGGAGGGTTTCTGTGGTGGTTCTTTACGAGCAGAAATAATAGTAGTTGATATTTGTTCATGGACGTCCATATCAACACCCACGAAATTATACTCCCAAGGATGACGTCCTGTAATCATTTTATAAAAAACTAATCCCGCTGAAAAAACATCGCTTGCCGGTAAATATGTATTCCAAAAACATTCTGGTGCAAAGTATTGATAACGCCCTGCTGCATCCACGATTGTTGAGATTGGATTTACCAACTTTGCCAAACCAAAGTCAGATAATTTGCCAATAATTTTATTATCGTCATAGGAGAGCAGGAAATTATCTGTATTTATATCTCTATGAATGATTAAAGGATTCTGTTCATGTAGAAATCTTAAACCATTCAATAAATCCCTTTGAATCAAAATGGCTTCATTGATAGAAAGTTTTAAAAGACGAGAAAGTCGTTGGGTGAGAGTTTCACCTGAAACAAAAGCCATTGTAATGAAATAATAGACTTTGTTATTTTTAGTAAATTCATTGGCTTCAAAAACCCTGACTATATTATTATGGGTAAGATTCGATAGTATTTTAGCTTCCTGAACTAAGGTTTGAATATCTGTCTTTTGAGAATATTCTTCTTTAAATACCTTTAACACCTGCAGGCCTAAATATTTATGTTTAACCCTGTACACTTCACCAAACCCACCTTGTCCTATGAAAAACTGAACTTCATAAGTATTATTTATTACCTCACCTTTAGATAATATGCCATTTTTTAACTGTGTCATCTCATTAAAGTTGAGTCATCATTTTCTGAAATAAAAGCTTTCTCTTTTTCAGGTATCAGGCTGAATAATTCCCTGACAATTTCTTCGAGTTTGGCTTTTGAAGGATTAGCTGATATTATTTTTTTGGCTTCATCAATTAATTCCCGGGCATGAGCAGAATTTTTCCATTTGTACACTGAAAAATTATTGTCAAAATCTTTAATGTAGTTTATCCAAAATCCAATATCCTCACGAACTAAGGAAAAATTAAAAGACCGAATTTCCTCCATCAATTCCTTCGCCATTTTAACATTCATCTGTTTTTTAATAATATTTACCTGACCTTCGAATTGATCTACCTGTTTTTTAGTCTTCTCATTCCCATAGCGTTGATTATTACTTTTCAACTTATCAAGTAGCCAAACTAATTCATCTTCAACTTTGGGCCATTCGTTATCTTCTTTAATCTGGTCGATCAATTTCAGCACTTCCCTCAAGCGCTCCATTACCTGAGTTTTGGTATTATAATCACCTTTACCGTTTTCAAGTATAATTTCAATTTCCGCCAATTCAGCTTCCATTTTTTTTACTTGGTTATGATCAACTATTATCGCTTCAGCGGACAATGGAGATAATAATTCTTTGGCTTGGATTATTTCTTGGAATAGTTTTTCAGAATCGTATTCGCCTTGTCGTTGTTCGGGAACATTTAATTCTATAGTTTCATCAAGATATGAGAAATATGCTGAGAATTTTATCCGTCTAGATGTATCTACCTCCATTGCAACTTCTACTTCACTCCCGGCCGGAAGAAACTGTGGCAAATCTTCTCCTGAAATTATAATTAAATTTATGAGTTCATTTAAAATCTTTTTTGAACCATCTTCTTTAAATCCACATTCATAAATTTCAATTTTAAGTTGATCCTGTTGATTTCCCGGACGAATATCCCTTTGGGTTTTAAACAATCCCTTACCTTTTGCAGGCAATGAAGTGTTTTTTTCCAATCCTTTTAGAGTGTAAACTCCAATTTTACCTGCTGAAGGGTCGAACAAATCTATACCGATGTTATACGGCAATGTTGCATTGGCAACTTTTAAACCTTGAATAATTGTAAAATCAGCTGGCTCGCAGGGTAAAATATTCCCTTTTTCATCATATAAAGTAATTGTGAAACCATTTGATTTACCAGCATTTAGAAGCAAAGAGAATATTTGAGTATTATCAACAATTTCAATTTTCCCTGAAGACCAAGCCTTATCAGTACGCATAATTTCCGCAAGTAATTTAGGGGGCAGAACTAAGGATGATAATTTTCTATCAATCCGTAATCCTAAATTTTCTTCTGTTTCAACTGTAGTTTCTGGATACTTTAGTGTTAGCTGGACTTTTTTTGTATCTCGTTTTTGTTGATTAACAGGAATGTCCTTTGTAGCAGCAAATAACGCAGCCCCTTTAGCTACTGCTGTCATAGGATCAATAGATACTTCTATATTAAAACAGACCTGTTCTTTCAGCATACGGCGCAATGTTTGAGAAAAGGTTGGTCCTCCGACTAATAAAATTGTTTCCATAATGGAACCCTTAAGATTATTTCGTTCAAGCAATTTTAGTGAAATATCAATTGCCCGCTGAAATATTGGAGAAACAATCGTCTCATATTGATCGAGACTTATTTTCATTTCAAGAATCAATTCGTTGTTTTTGGCATCTTTTCCAAAATCATCGGCATAAATCGCAGCATTATTTTTTAAGGATAATTCAATTTTTGTTTCTTCTGCATATTTTTTCAGAGCATCACGGAGAAGATTTTTACCGAAATCATTCTTCAGAACAGGCTCTAACTGGAAGATTTGCTTTAATTCAGGAATGAATAAATGATCAACAATTGCATAATCGATGTTTTTACCTCCAAGATGGTTGTCTCCCTCGGTGTCAACCACTTTCATTATTCCGTCATCTACTTTCATCAAGGCTGCATCAAAAGTACCTCCGCCAAAATCGAACACCAACCAATAGCCTTTCATGTTCTGAACTTCCAGTCCATACGCTATAGATGCAGCAATTGGTTCCTGCAATAATTCGCAATAAGTAAAACCAGCTAATTCGGCTGCTCTCTGTGTGGCATTCAACTGATTTTGTCTGAATTTTGCCGGGACGGTTATAACTGCAGATTGAATTTCATCGTCGAGCACGAAACTTTTAAGCTTTTTCAATACTTCTGCCGAAAGTTCCTCGGATAAATAATCTTTACCGAGATTAGAACTAAGATATTTTTTATCCGTTCCCATTGTCCGCTTGAACTCGAAGAAAGTATTTGAGCCATCAGTATTACCTTTAGTCTGAAATTCTTTGAAAGTTTTTTTTGCATCGGCATCGATCTGGTTAAATGCTTTTAAGCCAACAAACATTGTTTTGGCCTTATTGATATGGACAACCGAAGGAGTTGTATCCATTTGACCGTCGTTGCTTTTTATTATCTTAATTTCACCATTATCCAACCGGGCTATAGCTGAATTTGTTGTCCCTAAATCAATACCGTAATCAATTTTCTGATGTGTCATATTTATTAATCTTAATCACCTGTACTTACTTCCACCTCAGCAATCTGAACAAGCTGACCTTTATAATTAATTTGAGGCTTTATTACTTTTGTAATTATTTTTTCACCTTTCTTGAGACCTTCCGATGGAATAAACCTTGCGTGTACTGTCATACCTTCGCTGTAAAGTTTATTTAATAGAACCGGTAATTCAAATCCCAGAATATTAAGTTCTTCTTCTAACCGGTCGAGAGATTTTGAAAGCTGGGCAATTCCAATAATATCTGGAGAAATTGAAGCAATGCGCTGACGCATACGGGTAATTTCATCAGCAACTTTAATAGCAAATGGATTAATTATTTCTGAATCTTTTGTCAGTTCCGTATACATGCTAGTTGGTTCCTAATATTTTGTATCGTTTTTGAAAGAATGTTCTTAGTTTGATTTTCAGTTCTGGTATTTCTTTTACAACATATTTTTGCTGTGCATCTTCTTTAGCTTGAATTGCATCACTCCAAACCTTAGTGCTTCTTGCAGATTCCATCATAGTTGCCAAAGAATGACTGCTTTTTGCTTTGTTAAATTTCTCTCTTAATTGATTAACCAAGATAATGATTTCGTCTTCAAAAACAATTTCGTTTTCGTCGTAATAATCAAAGAAGGAATTTATAATATCATAAGTGTTTTTTCTAAATTCATCTAACTCTCTTTGGCTTTCTTTGTCTGCAGTTCCTCCATTAGCAATGTTTAATTTAGGTTCTGGTTTACTCATTAGAAGACTCAAAGCTTTTTCAGCTTTTATTAGCAACTTATAAAATTCCCGGATAATATCTAACTTATCTTTATATGAATTTGAAAACCTAAAGAATTTCTTATTGATTATATCTGAGATAAATAATTGTCCAAAAGTAGCTAAACTACCTGTTCCAAAAATAATTATTAAGACTTCATACCATTTCATGCGACATGTTTTTATAAAAAGACTTCAAAGTAAAATACAATGTAGAAAAAACTCGAATATGCTAGTAATTCGAAAAATGCTACTTGAATAAATCCTCACCATTTATTTTTCACTGTTGGATATTTCCGTTAGAAACTTTATATAGTTTTATTCTCCTCAATACTAATCCAGTTTTTTATAAATATTAAATTATCACTTACGCGTTGGCGGGCTGTTCCATCAACGACAATTTTGTCTGCATAAGTAATTGTTTTGAGAGTTTCAAAACCTTCATGAAGTGTTGGTTTCCGAGTTTTAGTTATTGCATTCCAATAACCAACAGAACAGTCTATTAATGCTTCGGAAAGCTTATTGGCAATTAATCTATACTGTAAGTTACCATAGGATAATATTTCTTTCACATTATTTAAATTGTTATTTGTTGAAGTAAAAAGTTTAATCCCCAGGACATTAGCCTGCGCAGGATTTGTTTCAACTATTTTTTTTGTTTCAGCAATTGATTTTTCGATTTCAACTATAGGTTTTCCAATAAATTTTGATAGTACCAATAACTGTATTTCGTCAGAGAAGGTATGAAATGCATCTGTAAATTCTTTTAATCTAATACCTTCATCTTTATCTATATATTGCTTTATCAGAGAAAAAACATCATTAATAAATAACATAGATAAAGAATTCTTATCAGGGATAAAATTCTCGTCACAGATAGTCTTGGAATACTCATAAATTGATTCACTATTAATAAGTTTCCCCATCAAAATAATTGCTTTTTCGGGGTCATATGCAATATTCCATTCGTTTCTTATGTGACTAGTGAGCAGATAACATATTGTATTTGTTGCGGCTGGAAAATATTTTTTAGAAAAGTCAATGTTTTCGCCAAAAGTTGTACGACCTGTTGAGTAGAAAATTTTAAAATTAGAAAATGAAACTTTCTGTTTCCCCAGAACTGAAAGGCCAATGTAATCTCCAAAAAAGACAATTTCCTTCTCTATTACGACATTATACTCATAAGGGAATGGCCTTTCATTAATGTAAATTTGAAATCTTCTAATTTTAGGACGATAGTATAGTATAAGTTTATTCTTAAGCTTATTAACAGCATCATCTTTTTTCCACCCGAAGATATTTTTATATATGCCCTTCTCAACGACATCAAAAAAGATGTACCCGTTTGCTGAAACGCCCAAACTATAATAACTGTTTGTCAAATCTTTGCCAAAAATGATTGAGTAAAGTTTGTTTTCTTCTCCTTCAATCCATTCGCACTCAAATTCAATAGAAAAGTGTACGTTTTTATCAAACTTAAGTTCTTTCAATAACCAAAATCCGGATTCCTCTTTGCTATCAAGTACAATCCGGTCATTAGTTATTGTGGCTCCGGTATTGACAGGTAATTGGGAAATTATATCATAATATACAGGAATTTTAATGTGTTTATAATGTGTTGAATCTTCTAATGAAAGACTTCTTAGGAGGCTTTCTCTCACTTTTCTTTCATCCTTCTCTGAAAGTCGCTTCTTTGCATCCTCAGTGGATAAATAGCTTGTCGGATTTTTTTCATTGTGATTTTTTAGTTTTTGCATTAAAGCTTTATCTAGTAAAATATTGTGGATATTTCCTAAGATCTTTAAGGATTGGGTGTTTTTCTCATCCCTAAGATTAAACCAGAGCAATGAATAATATAGTCTATTTTCAGGCATTTCTAGTTTTTTAGAAGCTTCCTGGATATTTGAAACGCTTCTGTTTACTTCCCCCAAGAACAGAAAGTCAGTATCATAAGTTACTTTTTTATCCATTTCAGCATAAATGATTAAATCTGACGTCCTCTTAGCTATTTCTTTGTCAGTAGCAGATGGAGAAATTCCTAAAACTCTGAAAGGATTATTAATTATAGCGTCCATGAATTTGCTTATCGTTGATCGAATGTTAAAAGTAATAAAAAAACCGGGTATGTCAGTGAAGGGCAACTCTTTTGCAAAGCTTTGGCTGGAGGTGGGTTTATGAGACTTTGTAAGTGTGTTGTAATTAAGTCTGCAGTTTTATATTTTAAATTCTAAAAATTCTTTAAATGATAAAACAATTGTGTCAATATTAAATAGTGAATATGCTACTTTCGCCTTGTATCTTGCTCGTTGGTCATTTGAAATAAACATATTACAACTTGATGCAAAAAAAGTATGAGAAGCATCATACATTCTTGCTAGATTGGACTTTTCAGTTTTTTTATCTTTCCAAAACCCAACAAAGTCCAAAAAATTAAACAATGTATTGATTCTCTCACGAGATGACATTCCTGAGAAATCTATCAATTTAACAAATTCGATTTTTAAATTATCGCTTGTTGCTTTATTTATGTATTCTATTACTTCGATTGGTTTGTAATTGTTTATTCGTTTTTCATCAATATTTAAAATCCTTATAAACTTTGCTCTATCAATGTTAAAACTATTGACAGCTTTTCTTAACATCTCAAATACCAACAAATTCTTTTGTATGGTTAAGATTACACTTTCCGGATTTTCTGTCTTTATACATATTTGATTACCATTAGGATAAATGTATTTATTATTCATTACATCTTTAATGGTTTTCAATCTATTGACTTTTAATTCATCGAAGTTTTTTTTGGCTTCTAATAATTCCTGAATATGTGTATAAGAATATACGAATGAAACTCTTTCCCCATAAACATCTTTAATATCCTCATATTTTAATTCATTATCTTCAATTGATACTAATATGTTATTATCTAAGTATGCAATTATATCTCCAGACCCTTTAAACTCTTTGTTTAAATTCATAATAATCATTCTAATTTAAAAAGGATTGATATTCCTTGCTTTTCATTATTGCATCATTTTATTTATTCAGACATGGAGAAAATCTTAAAGTTACAGAATCATCCTTATTAGATAGTATGAGTTGGCAAAAAAGCATCTCACTGAATTGGGACAAGTTGTTGTAGGTATGGCTTGCCAAACTCATGCTTATGTGTTGGATTTCACAGAATCCCAAAATAAAATTATTTCTGGATTTACGTTGGCAAAAAAGATAATTTATCAGATTAGTGGTTGGCTAATTCCTTGTTCTTAATCCTTGCGGAATATTTCTTCCGAATCTCCGCTAACCTTTTTTCTCTTAATTCGGGATTCTTTTCATATACTTCATGATGCTTATTACGAATTTCCCGCATCATCTTAACAGCATCAAAAATTTTCTTATTCTTCATCATCGCTGAATTTTAAAATTTCCCGTGGATTTCGAATTTCCAACATAGTGTAACCATTTTTAAGATTAACAGCATTGTACAATCTGATCCTATCCAGATTCACTATATGTTTAAAGTTCCAACTTGCTAAAACACTCACCTGATTTATGGTTGAGATAGCAATATGTAATGCATCTTCATAAAATTTCTTAGAGACAGCTCCTTCAAGGATATATAAATCAGCGAGCTTTCTTGATTCATTGTCTGATATTAAAATTTCAAGATTATCTTCCGGAATTTTTCTGAAGTTTTCTTGCACACGCTCAGGAGCGTCAGATAATTCATCCAAAGTAATATCTGAAATCACGGCAATTCTTTTCCCGGATTTGAAATCATCAAACAATCTGTTTGACCATTCTTCAAACTCTGAGTCAAAACACCCACCTATTACTGATGTATCTATATATACTTTCTGTTTCATTTAATTATTCAGTCTGTCAAAGATACGAAAAGAATGTATTTTAGTCAAAAATGTTTGGCTCCCGAACTATGTTTTGAAAATAGCAGTCATCAGAGATTAAAATTTCGCGTTACCGGCGCCAGCCGGTAACGCGAAATTTCTGAAAGTTATTTGGATTTGTTTAAATTTTGATGTTACAGAATCATTGTCAATATGTGATCGAGGGGAGCAAAAAAGCATGTGTTTGGCAGTGACGGGAAGGTTGCAGGGAAGGACTGCCAAACTCTTGCTTGTGCGTTGGCGACCAATCTACTGACTATAAAATTGTCTGCGGCGCAGTCGCCATTACGGAGTTTTATCGTCCAGATGGAAAACTACTAAACCATACGAGTGTCGCGGTACTATTTTGATTACATGTTGGATTTGTCTCGACAGTGTTATTTTATTAACAGCAGTGGAGCGTCGGCTGTGTCACCCGTTTACGTGTCCTGGTAAACGGATGGAAATCGTTCGAATCATGACACAGCTTGCTTACAACGGCTCGGTGGTATAGGAAGTTGCCGGCTGTGTCAGGGTTGGCGAGTTTTTTGCCAGTCCCGGTAGGTGGACGAAAGTTGTCTTGTCACGGTAAAAGCCTATTACGTATGAGTCCTGGTAGTGAAAACGTAATTACTTGTCAGGGTACATTATATAAACGGAGAGCAAAAAACGCTGCCAACTGCGCGTCGGCCTGCAGCCCTACTGACTTTGTCTCGGGTGCAGGATGAGTCGGGGTACACCAAATTTAATAAGTGAATTGAAGTTGCGAGCATAGACTTAAATAGCTGATTACGAATGTGTCCGGGCTGCAGAAGGCAATTGCCTATACCATCCGTGTTGTAAGCAGGCTTTATTTTAAAACTGTCTCGGTACCAGAAATCTGCGTTTTTATGCAAGCCATTAGTCATGGATTTGTCTTACGTTGGTAAATTGTCACCTAAATAGATTTTTAAATATATGGAGTTGTATCATTAAACCGGCGGGACGGGCTTGAAGGCTTGTTTGCAGCTTTTGATAGAGCATAGGAATTGAGCGAGCTGCAAATATGCCTGAAAGCGACAGGAAGGTTTTATGGTGGTTCTCTATGTTAGGTGAGTTATTCTATTTATCAGTTCGTTTGTCCTTTTCCCAGCCAGAGTGATACTATTGCCAGCTGATAATTTCCATTTCCCAACTTGTTTATTCCATATGCCAGTACTCTTGTCCCTTTTCCAAAGTCGCTTGTTCTCTTTCCCAGACCACTGATTCCTAACTCAGGGTCTATTATAACTTTTTCATATAGCCTTGTTGCTCTTATCGTTTATGCTTGAAACAATAGTCGAGTTTTAATATTATTATATGAGAGCAAAAGCGGATAATACTCTATGGTAGTCTTTCCACAAGACTGAATAGCGCATATAAAAAAGAGAGTATTATAAAAATTACAATTATGGGAAAAACTAAGTAAAAGAATATTCCAATTACAAAATTTTTCCATGGAGGAAGTTCTTGGTCTGGCTTTTTCATAACTTAAAATATTCTAAATATTCATTGATAGGTACTTAGTCGTTAAATACTATTGTAGTCATCCATTTTTTTAAATGCAAAATGATAATTTTTTCCCTATTTCTTTCCTTATGTGGGTTAAAAAGTATATTTCTTTCCTATCCTATGATAATAACCTCTCCCTTGTTTACCGAATGTTGTTCAAAATGTCATTTATAATTTATGTTATCTTAAAAACTGAACTCAGCCAATATTCAGTCTTGATTCAAGATAATTTGTCCTGAAAAATACCTCCACTCATCTGTTACATAATCAGAACGTGATTGTCCATGGAGACTACCCCAACTTTGAAGAGAGGTTCCTGTGAAATGCTTCCCATCTGCATTAATTGATGTAACAATTACTACATATTTATTGTATCCAGCCATACCATTCCAGGATTCACGATAAGCAATAAAAGGAATTCTTTCTCCCATATCTTTTATAGGGGTCTCATTCTTCATGTTTATTGTTACACTAAAATCTACCATAACTTGTTTTTTAAAATATGAATATTATAGAAACATATATTTAAATTAATAAAAACTACTCAAGCGAATTTTCATCTATATATCCTAATTTATTATTATACTTCACAACATAAAAGCCACCAATTTTGTTTGTTTGCAATATCTTAACACTTGCTCCTTTAGGCAAAGTTAATATACATTCACTATTAAATGAATCAGTTACGTGCATACAAACATCCTTGTTGGTAATCATCATATCACCAGATTGTAGGGCGGGCTTTTGGGCGATCGCACTTACGTCAGATTTATTAATAGTGGAAGTGTCTTCATTTTCAGGAAATAGTCTATACCAATCTTCACCTATGTTATAGGTAACCTTAGTAATCTTATACTCATCAAGGATTATTTTATAATATGCTCTAAATGTTAAACTACGGTTGGGTGTTTGGTACCCATTATCATATGAATATTGTCCAACAAGAAATTGGCGGCCGTCACCGTCTGTTTGATTATCAGTAATCACAGGTATTCCAGGGGAAGGGGGATTTTTTCCCTTATAAAAATCAGAATATTTACCTAATTCCGAAAAGAAAATACTTTGAACCTGTAGTGTTAATTCAGTTACAACCGTCCTTTCTTTCTTTTCAGAAACTGTCACATTAACATTTTGAGATTGAGGAATATCTAATGGTTGGTGTCTGAAAACCGAAGGATCAAGTTGTGCTTGGATATTCTGCATTAATAACAGAATAAATACGATTAGGAATATTTTTGTCTTCATAATTTAATATTTAGAGTGTTTATCGTAAAGTGTAACTTACTTTGATTTTGTTAGTTTTTACAAGATAATAATTAGTAAGAAATTAATTGAAAGATCATTCGATATTAATCTTCCTATTCTGAAAATCTAATATTGCAATTTTGTATTCTACTTTATCCTCAAAAATCGATTTTATTTCATTAATTAATAACTCAGGAGCATTTACTCCGAAAGTAATTGATTTTATTATTTCGACTTTTATTGGAACTTTATAACCGCCATTTTCCTCTTTAATGCATTTATTGTCCCTCGCCAAACCTCCAATTATTAATCTTAATTCTTTCTCTTTTGACCAAATTTTCTTATCCTTCTGAAGAAGTAACTTCTCGAACAAAAGGTCAAGTAATAGCGGGTCCTCTAATATCTGGGTAATTGATTTTGATTGAGTATTTGGTTTGTATCCAATCTCAATATTCTCATTAAAATTAATGGGTAAATTTCTATATTGAACCTCTAATAAGTGGCATTTACATTCTAGTAGCAATGAAAAGTAATCATCAAAATCATCACAGTCATACTCGACACAGATCCCTTTATGTCGATCAGTATAATGAGACCATAAGTGAATATTATCATTAGTCTTTGAAAAACAGCAAATACCAAAATGTTTCGTGTTTTCTATGATAATATCTTTATCATGTTCTTTGAGTCTTCGTAGTTTATTTAAAGTATTGTTGGAATAGTTCAATACTTCCATATTACAATCAAAAGGGTCGTTAAAAAATTTAGGTTTTGAAAACCATAAATAATTGTTTCTTAATGATTCTATTTTAGGATCATTTTGCAATTCTTGGGAAAAGCTGAAGTATTTATAAATCTTCATTTTAATAGTTAAAAGTTTGATAAATATTTAATGATGCCGAATTAAAATATTTAAAGACATGCAGAAAAAATTTAATATGAATAGTTTGTGTTAATCTGAGTCCATTTGGTTTGACTTTCAGGTAAGCCTTATTTATTGAATTCCTTAAGTTTAATAGCCTGATTTCCATTTATCTGTCAGGGTCAAAAACTTAAAGTTACGGAATCATTGTTAATATGTGGCCGCGGGAAGCAAAAAAGCATGTGTTTGGCAGTGACGCGAGGGTTGCAGAGAAGGACTGCCAAACTCTTGCTTGTGCGTAGGCATCCAATCTACGGACTATAAAATTGTCTGTGGCGCAGCCGCCATTTCGGAGTTTTATCGTCCAGTTGGAAAACTACTAAACCATACGAGTGTCGCGGTACAATTTTGATTATGTGTTGGATTTGTCTCGATAGTGTTATTTTATTAACAGTAGTCGCGCGATGGCTTTGTCTCCCGTTTACGTGTCCATGTTAAAGGCAGGAAGTCGTTCGAGTCGTGACACAGCTTGCTTACAACGGCTCGGTGGTATGGTTAGGTGCCGTCTGTGTCAGGGTTGGCGAGTTTTTTGCCAGTCCCGGTAAGTGGACGCAAGTTGTCTGGTCACGGTAAAAGCTGATTACGTATGAGTCCCGGTAATGAAAACGCCATTTACTTGTCACGGTGCATTATATGTATATTCAGAAATCTATTGACCCCCTGTTAAGAAATAATTGACCCCCATTCAGGCGTAATTGACCCCCCGAAAGTGCAAGTTTTTGTCTGACATTCCGGCAATATTGACCCCTCTGGGGAAAAATATTATCTGTCATTCCGGCATATTGACCCCCTAAGAACGGACTGTTTTTTTGCTTTGTAAGAAAAACAGATGCGATGGCAAACAGGACGATAAACATGGAGGTTATAAAACAAATCGGGATTTTAAGCAAACTGGGGTATGGTAAAAAAGCTATCGCCAGGGAACTGAATTTATCCAAAAACACAGTCAAGAGTTATCTTGCAAAAGATGATCAGGTAACAGAACAGGAACAAAACTCTCGCAGGGACGCCCTGTTTGACTTCTTTCCGTACGTTAAAAAAGAGCTTGGACGAAAGGGCGTTACAAGACAGATATTATGGGGTGAATACCGTTTAAAACACCCTGACGGATATTGTTACGGACATTTTTGTGAGTACTACAATACCTGGCTTCAAAACAAGGATGCATCTCTTCATATTGAACAACTTCCCGGCGACAAAACATATATTGATTTTACAGGTTACAGGCCATCAATTGTTAATACTGAAACGGGTGAAATAAGAGAAGTAGAGGTCTTTGTATCGGTTCTTGGGTTTAGTGGTAAGACCTACGTCAGAGCCTGCGAGAGCCAGCAGAAGGTAGATTTGCTGCCATGCATTGTACGTTCCTTTGACTACTTTGGTGGTGTTACGAATGTACTGGTTCCTGATAATATGAGATCGGCAGTTGACAGAGCCAGTAATTATGAGGCAGATATAAACCGGGATCTTCTTGATCTTGGCAACCATTATGGAATGGCTATACTCCCTGCACGTAGCCGTAAACCACGTGACAAGGCCTGGGTAGAGCGCATGGTTCAGATCATCTATACACGAATTTTTGCTCCACTTCGTAATCGGGTGTTTACAAGCCTGGATGAACTTAATGAAGCCATCTTTGAGCTTCTGGAGGTTCATAATAACCTTCCACTCCAAGGAAGAGAAGAAAGCCGCAATGATCTGTTTGAAGAAGAAAGAGTTTATCTGAAGCCATTGCCACAGGAGCGTTGGGAACTGAAAGAATACCTTCAGGTTAAGGTTATGAAAAACTGCTATGTCCAATTGCACAAAGACCGGCATTACTATAGTGTTCCTTATCAATATATCGGGAACAAGGTTAAGATAGTTTATACTGCAACACATGTCAGTGTATATCTCGCTGGAGAGCGGATTGCTTACCATTTACGGGATCGCAGACCACATAAGTACACAACGGTTAAAGAACATTCCCCCTTCAAGCCATCAGTTTGTAAGCGAATGGAATCCATCTAAGTTTACTGAGTGGGCCGGTCACATTCATCCGGATGTAAAAGCGTATATAGTTAATGTACTTGAAAATAAATCTTATCCCGAGCAAACCTACCGAAGCTGTGTTGGGATACTCTCCTTTGAGAAGAAAGCAGGCCGTGATCGTCTTATCGCTGCTTGTCAGAGAGCAACCGCCTTTGGTGCATTCAACTATAAAGTAATAGAACAGATTATCAATAATAAGCTTGATCGTTTAGACACTAAAAAAGAAACCCTAACACTACCCTTACATGAAAACATACGAGGGGCAGAATACTATAAATAAACCAATTAAAGTAAACCTATGACACATGAAATCCAGCATTTAATGCAACAACTAAGACTCCCCGGAATGAGAGCTGCTTATGAAGGTATTGTATCGACAAAAAACATGCAATCAATAGATAATGATGAACTGCTCAACCTGCTATTACAGGCAGAATGGGACGAAAGAGAGAATTTAAAAGCCGGTCGCAGATTACAGAATGCAAAGTTCCGAATCAGGGCCAGTATGGAAGAAATAGATTTTTTTACTCCACGTGGGTTAAACAAAACACAGCTACTACGTTTTACTGACGGAAGCTTTGTAAAGAATGGAGAAAATGTTCTAATCACCGGACAAACGGGAGTGGGTAAAAGTTTTATAGCATCGGCATTGGGACATCAGGCATGTCAGCTTGGGTTTAAGGTCAATTACTTTATTGCACAGAAATTATTTACGATGCTCCGCATGTCAAAAGCAGATGAGTCGTACATAAGGCAGATAAAACGTATAGAAAAACAAGATCTGATTATCATTGATGATTTTGGTATGCAGCCACTTGATGATATGACCAGAATGATGTTACTTGAGATTATTGAGGACCGACACCAGAAATGCTCAACCATTATAGCATCACAGCTACCCATTGACAAATGGTACGATGTAATCGGAGAAAACACTATAGCAGATGCAATACTTGACCGGCTGGTACATACTTCTCACAGAATAGAATTATCAGGTGAGTCGATGAGAAAAAAGAAAAAAGTGTAATTTTAAAAAGTTTTTAAGCGTTCATTGTAATCCGTTCTTCGGTTGCCCTTCGGGGATAATGCCTCCGGCAAGGGGGTCAATTAACCTGAATGGGGGGTCAATTTGTCCTGAATAAACACATTATATAAACGGAGAGCAAAAAACGCTGCCAACAGCGCGTCGGCCTGCAGCCCTACTGACTTTGTCTCGGCAGCAGGATGAGTCAGGGTACACCAAATTTAATAAGTGAAATGAAGTTACGAGCATAGACTTATATAGCTGATTACGAATGTGTCCGGGCTGCAGAAGGCACTTAACTATACCATCCGTGTTAGCATTTCGGGCCAATTTTAAAACTGTCACTGGTAACCAAATTTTATGTTGATCGCATGATATCTTGGTCATGTATATTTTAATCGAAATTTAGCCTTGTCTTGCATTGTTAATTCGCATGAAGAATTGGATCTGTCCAGTTTTATCCTACGTAGCTTATTTCATATTTATTTGCACTTATTGATCTTATTTTTATTGGTTTAGAGCCAAGAGTCGAACTTGATTCTCTATTTAAGTTAACCATAGACGTCTGGATGTTATTAGTCAAAATATATTTGAGAATTTCCCTTTTTTCTTTTCTTTTTTTTCTCAATTTCACGACCTGTCTTTCATGCGTACTTTGATCGTTTAAATACTCATTGATCTCGAAAAAACTGTACCCTAAGATGATTTCTTTTATTGCCTTTGGATTAAAATAGAATTTTCGATTATGTGCTTTAGGCAAATCTCTATTGGGCACCTTCATAACATTTGGCCCATAAAATATTAAACGCCATTCATTTTCATGATCCCAACACTGAGCCTTTATATTTGATTGATAAATGAAGCTAGCCCTATTAAATTTATTATATTCAATCTTTTCAAAATTGTCTGTATAATTGATTGGAAAAGGTCCCCAGTAATTTTTAGGAAAGTAGCTTAAATCAAATTTTACAGCATAACCTTGATGCTTTGAATAATATGACCACATTTCCATGCTTTCACAATTTGTTGTGGCACAGAAAATTCCAACTTTCATGTAAATAACATTATACAAAAGCCAATTTAATTGTTTAGATAGATTCAACTTATCCTCTAATTTTGTAGAATTGAACAATTCTGTCAATTTGGTTGGCTCGAAAATCCCATCATTTAATTCCAAGATATCCTTGATACTTGTATTGTCAAATGTGATCAGTTCTTTATTACAATCAAAAGGATCGTTGAAATTATAAGGGTGCCCGGCAAACACATAATGATCGAGAATAGAATTTATATGTTCTGTATTTAGCTCATAGAAATGATATAATTCAATTGGAATTTCTTTGAATTTATCAGATTTGATCTGAAATATATCACTCTCTGAATCGATATTTAAGTCAACGAAATAACTGAACCGATTGAAGGTATGTTTCATTGTGCGTAAATTATGTTAATTATGTTGTTGAACTTGTTTAGAACAACTTTCTCAGTAGTAAATGACGCCTTTCTCATCTGGTACGGTTTTTAATTTTAATGAACCGGTAGAATAATCATGGTATTGCCAAGAATATTCTTTGTATTCCATTACATAACTTTTCTCTTTCACTCCCCAATAATCTTTGATTACCAACTGGATCTGGTTATTATCGATCTCAGGAAGCAAAATATCATAGGTCTTTTTGTGAAAAACAAAGGAAACGAACCATATAAAACCTATAATAGAAAAAAGGTATTGAAGATTTTTTATAACTACATCGAGATTGATCCTTTTCAATACTAACTCCAATAATTTGTTTCCAATAATAAGGATGATTGTCATTCCTGCTATAGCAGCAAGAAATATTAATAGATATGTGAAATGGAAAACAGTGAGTACCATGATCGATATTATTTAAAAGTTAATATTTATAAATCTTTTATTCCCTTTACTTATTATAATCTTGAATAAATTTATGTAATTCTTCAAATCCAATATAAGAATCATTTTCTCCTAAGTCAGCTTTTAACCAATTTAAGAGTTTTTGAATCTGAGCATTTTTATAAATTGATTCTATATATGCAAAGAATCCATTCTCCAAATAATCTATTCCAATTAAATTATTAATCCGATACATGTTTAGATCTTCAAAATGATTAAGAAGAACATCTTCAATTTCTAAAGTTGAATAGGAGTCCTTGACATTCACAAGAAGCTTTATTGAGTCGTTTTGAAAATATTTAGCTCTTGCTTTATTTAGGGCAAAATAAGCATAATCAACTTTTGAGCTTGAATCTTTTAAAATCTTAAATTCCAGCAAGTTATTATTAAATAGAAACATTAATGTTCTCTCTTCTTCATTGAAAAAGTCAATTTTAATCTTATGTGCAAAATCGGCCTTTAAAGAATCAGTATAGCGATGAAGTTGAAAAACTGTACAAAACATCAAAATCAATGTGGCGGCCGTGGTTATCAATGTGACTTTTTCAATTGGCTTGGCTTTTCCTTTTTTTTGGAATTTTTCTTGTTCCTGTTCTTGATCATTATTTTCCATAGTCGTATTCTTTTTTGTAATGTGCTTAAGTCTGAATTATTTCGAGTATTTTCTCATAAAGAGATTCACTCCCTCTAGCATAAGAGAAATTCTTTGTTTATCAGAAACTTCCTCCCATTCTCCATGTGCTGCATGATTTCTAAGTCCAGCCCATGAAGTAATATCTTTAGAGTCCTGCTTTGTTATAAAATCAGCCTCTTTTAGTAGTTTGCAATATGCATCAATGGATGGTTTAAATTGTCCCAATTTTAAATTTTGTTCTTCAGTCCAGTTTCGCAAAAATTCTTCCAATGAGGCTCCAATAAGAACACACGGAGTGGCTGGATGAATATTTTTTGTATTAAGCAATTCATTCGCCTGTTCAAGGAAATCTGATACAACATCCAACTGAGCACGTCTTTCAATGGATATGCCATTCGCTAATCCATTTTCATAAAATCTTATAAAAGCGTTTAGTGTGTCCTTCACGAAATTAATAGTATAATCATCGTCCCAATTTTGATTTAATTCTCGAATTTGCCGGTGAAAGGAGCTTTTTTCTCCCGCATAAATTCTTAAAAACTCTAAAGCTTCAGCAAGTAAACTCGGAGCGGAAACTTTGTTGGCAATTATCTGTCTTGCAAATTTTACTAAATCTTCTTTTTCCATGCTGGTATTTATTAATAAAACTTAGAGATCAATTCGAGTCAATTTTTATTCTGAAAAAATATTTGATGTTTAAATAAACTAGCAAAAACTCGCTTAAGAATAGGCAAAAATCAAAGTTAATAAGTATTCTGAATTCCGGTGGTTAGTGAGATTTTGCTTTTGACCGTTAGCATTTCGGGCCAATTGTCATCGATACGTAACTGTCACGCTATGTGTAAATTGTCAGCGGTGTAGTGTTCGTGGGGTCGAGTAGGTAAGGGGGAGTTACACCCCCAAACCTCTCACGGAACCGTACGTGATACTCTCGCATCATACGGCTCTTGTTACACAAAAGATTAAGCGGTTTGGAATACATACTGCCAGTGAACAAACAGACCCGGATAGCACTTTGCAAGATTCCTGATCCAATCACCAGCTTTGTTCATACTCCGATGAAACCTCTTATACTTTCTTGCCGCCCACAGAATCAGCCGGTAGTGAAAGATCCGGAAAATTCTCATCAACTTATGAATCCTGAACCGACCATAGTAATTAATCCATCCTCGGATTTTAGGGTTAAACTCCTTTGCAATCCAATAGATATCTTTACCAGACCAGCGCTGAAACATAGATTTTCTAAACTCTTCCACAATCTTATTCTCACTCTTTCGGCTAATAGCACAATCGTAACCCAGGAACATTTCACCATTTTTGTTCGATGTTGAACGTGGTTGAAAACTGAAGCCCAGAAAGTCAAATTTTACTGTCTTAAATTTATCCTTACGGTTATCTTTCTTACAGTAAACAATCTTGGTCTTCTTTTCATTAAGCTCTAACCTGGACTTCCTTAGCCTATCACGTATGGCATTCAATACGCCTTCTGCTTCCGTTTGGCTGTTGCAGTGAACTACTATATCATCTGCATACCTCACAAAGCTTAAGGCTGGATAATTAATCTCAAGCCATCTGTCAAGGGCATAGTGTAGGAACAGGTTAGCCAGAAGGGGGCTTATTACCCCTCCTTGAGGCGTTCCTTTACCATCCCGCAAGTGTTGGTTTCCTTTGCGATCTTCAATAGGTGCCTGAAGCCATCTTGTTATGTACATCTTCACCCATTTTTCTTGTACATGTCTTTCGAGAGCTTTTAAAAGTAGCTCATGAGACATGTTGTCAAAGAAACCGGATATGTCCATGTCGATTACCCAATGGTAGCGTCGCACGTTCTTGCGAACCTGCTCAACTGCCTGATGGGCATCCTTTAGTGGTCGATACCCGTAAGACTTCAAAGAGAACACTGCTTCGAGTCTTGGCTCAAGGTAGCTCGTAATGACTTGTTGAGCCACCCTGTCCCCGACTGTCGGAATGCCTAGCTTTCGCTTTCTTCCATCATCCTTGGGGATTTCTACTTCAAGCACCGGAGGAGGGAAGTAACTGCCGGAACTCATCCGATTCCATAGCATGTACAGATTGTCTTGAAGACGTTCCTCGTACATTTCGATGGTCTCATCATCTATCCCTGCTGCTCCTTTGTTGCTCCGTACTTTCTTGAAGGCTTCCCATACCATTCTTTTGGCAATAGGTATACTTTTCGTCTCGGCTCCGCTACACCTCCCCCCTTTTGGGGTTGCTAGTGGTAACCTCAACTGTGTAACCTCAGCCCTTCGCTCCACTCCCATTACAGGAGCTTCAACACTACTATGACTGAGTCCGATTTCATACAAATCATCGGTATTTAGCCTCACAGGTGTTTCCCCTGCTTGTGCCTTTCCCTTTCCATTTTTGTATGACCTCCCTTGTTCCATAACTAAGCCTGAATAGACCTCATGCCTCCTCTATGACGCCAGCCGTGTAGCCAGTAAGCAGGTATCCGCTACACTCCTCCCCCGGCATCATGGACCGTTGGGTTTTGACTGGATGTTCGTTTTCACGGCACCTCATCAGAGGTTCACTTTCGTTCATCTTTTCTATTCTTACCTAATCCTTTCGACAGGACTTTTTCCCCATTCCGTTCAATACCTCCCAGTCACCCGGAAAGCACCGTGGGGCGGTTTGCAGGAATCGCCTGTACGACACCTGCGGAGGGCCAACCTCCATCTTAATTACAGCATCGACATCGGTCTCTCGATCGTTGTCGGCAAGGCACACCATAGCAGCTAACGGCTCGGTGGTATGGTTAGGTGCCGTCTGTGTCAGGGTTGGCAAGTTTTTTGCCAGTCACGGTAAACGGACGCAAGTTGTCTGGTCACGGTAAAAGCCGATTACGTATGAGTCCCGGTAATGAAAACGCCATTTACTTGTCACGGTGCATTTTATAAACGGAGAGCAAAAAACGCTGCCAACTGCGCGTCGGCCTGCAGCCCTATTGACTTTGTCTCGGGTGCAGGATGAGTCAGGGTACACCAAATTTAATAAGAGAAATGAAATTTGGAGCATAGACTTATGTAGCTGATTACGAATGTGTCCGGGCTGCAGAAGGCACTTAACTATACCATCCGTGTTATATTTAGGCAAGTATTAAAATTGTCTCGGTTGTAAAATTTGTCATGTTTAATTGAATGTATCTGAAATCGAAGGTGCGAAATGTTTGCTTTTAAAGTCCCGGTCTCAGAAAAGTGCAATTTAAGGTCCTGATAAGTTTGTAAATAAGTAATAAGCTGAGTTCATTAAAATTGATCAACATTCTTGTTGTTCTTGTTCTTTTCTACTATGTCATAAAGAGATGTCGATTGATAGATAAGGTTAATAGCGGGTATTTTATTAATTTCTACTGATATTGCATTTGTTAAGACCCACACGGTGCTTATATCGGTATATCCACCTTTAACTGCCATTACAAAATCATCATCTCCATCTTTATAAGGGTATCTGAAATTTCTTGTTTCTTCCCCTCTCCCATATTTAGTCGTAATTATTTGACATATTTCGTTGTATTTACTCTGAATATCTTCATCATCAACGATATAATATGCCCCGATTTCGAATAATTTATTATCAACGAATTTCGCAATTACAAGTGAAGCAATTGTTGATCCTATCTTTACTTCATTATAGTTAATTCCGAAACCATAAGATTGTGATGTTCTAGACTTAAAAGTACCATATTTATTCAATACAGCTTTAAAGTCCGTCTCATTCATGCCGAATGTCAAACCTAAAGGCGGTGTAATTATTTTCTCTTGAGCAAAAATCATAGAGGAAACAAAAACAAGAAGACTAATAATTAATGCTTTTTTCATAATTAATTGGATTAGAGTTAAACGATAAGATATTTAAGTTTTGTTTGAAATTGTTGTCAGATCTGTTCAACTTTTGCTTTGCTTTATACTCATTTTAGTATCAAACAAATGTTGAAAGTTATATTTAGGCAAATCAAAGTTGAATCTTTAGTCACGGCCCACATTGCTTAAATATAACGGCCCGGTGGTATGGTTAGGTGCCGTCTGTGTCGGGGTTGGCGAGTTTTTTGCCAGTCCCGGTAAACGGACGCAAGGTGTCCCGTCACGGTAAAAGCCGATTACGTATTAGTCCCGGTAGTGAAAACGTAGTTACTTGTCACGGTGCATTTTATAAACGGAGAGCAAAAAACGCTGCCAACTGCGCGTCGGCCTGCAGCCCTACTGATTTTGTCTCGGCAGCAGGATGAGTCAAGGTGTGCAAAATTTAATAAGTGAAATGAAGTTTGGAGCATAGACTTTAAGAGTTGATTATCAAGCTGTCAGGGCTGCAGAAGGCACTTAACTATACCATCCGTGTTATGGTTAGTGATGCGTTAAAATTGTCTAGCTGTAACAAATTTGTCTCGGTTTACGAAATTTGTTCAGTTTTTCGAGTCCAGGTAAGGGAGTCGAGTGATGGTTAGTTTTTTTTATTTCGTCTTCGGTCTGGCTACTAAAAAATCTCGTATTCCAATCCAAACTAGATAGATAGCGACTAATCCAAGAATAGTAATTTTTACTGGCAGGCTCTTAATTGGGAGATCAGTTGTTGTCCAGGTTATTAGCCCAACAATCCAAATCGTCCATTGAATTAGATAATAGATAATTGCTAGAATTTTCATTTTGAGTTTAAAGTTGGTTTGTAAATATTATGGTTAGTGAAGTATTAATATTGTCTAGAATCAAAAAAGTTGTCTCATCATCAGAGATTTGTCAAGATAATCAATCTCTATAGAACGGCAAAACGCTTCTCATCAAATTGAATTCGTCTAGGTAACTTGTCTGTATAGAAGGACGAGACTCCTTTTTTTGTTATGGTTAGTGTTTGAAAGCTGTCTAATGTGCAGGAATTCAATCATTAACCATAACGGCTCGGTGGTATAGTTAGGTGCCGTCTGTGTCAGGGTTGGCGAGTTTTTTGCCAGTCCCGGTAGATGGACGCAAGGTATCTGGTCACGGTAAAAGCCGATTACGTAGGAGTCCCGGTAATGAAAACGCCATTTACTTGTCACGGTGCATTATATAAACGCAGAGCAAAAAACGCTGCCAACTGCGCGTCGGCCTGCAGCCCCATTGATTTTGTCTCGGGTGCAGGATGAGTCAGGGTACACAAAGTTTAATAAGTGATTTGAAGTTTCGAGCATAGACTTATGTAGCTGATTACGAATGTGTCCGGGCTGCAGAAGGCACTTAACTATACCATCCGTGTTATGTTTAGACGAGGGTTAAAAGTCTCTCGTCAAGACGAACTGAGTCACTATGCAATGACGAAACTATTACCCTCAAGCTCAACCTGCATTTTAATCTTTGCCTTAAGAGCTGTAAACACTTTTAGTATTGTAGATAGTGTCACATTACCAGTATGATTTTCAAGTCTAGATATTTGAGCTTTCTGAACACCAATGAGGTCTCCTAATTGCTCCTGTGTTAATTTTCTCTCGATTCTGGTCTGCTTTATTAGCTCGCCAAGAACGTCCATTTGCAAATCATATTCGTATTGTTCTCTCTCGGTGGTACCCTTTTTACCAATGAACTCATCTTTGATCTCGTCTAGGGAATATTTTTTAAGTTTCTTTTCCATAATCTTCGTTTTTAATAAGCTTCAAAATACTGTCTCATTAACCGTCTCGCTTTCTCAATCTCCTGTTTTGGAACCTTACCTGTTTTTTTAATAAATCCGTGAGTACAAATTACAAGAATGTTTTTATTATCTCTTTTATCCCAAAAGGCTAAAAGTCTATGATTTAAGTTTTTGAATTTAGTCCTAAATTCCCAAATCTCCTTGTCTAGTTTTTTAAAAGCTTTTGGATCATTGTATATTTTAGATTTGTCAATATTGAAAATGAGCTTGTAACGAGCTTTTTCATCAATAGTCCTGAGAAATTCTCGAGCTTCGTCTAATAACTCAATTTTAAATTTGTCCTTAATCATGGTGCAAATATACAAAATGTTTCTTTACAACGAAACTTAATATTGATTTTTTATTCTTGAATCGTTATGTTTAGACGATATTTGTCTAGATGGAACTAACTGGTTGTCAAGACGAAACTGTCAAGAAATATTTTTAATCGTTTAAACATAACGGCTCGGTGGTATAGTTAGGTGCCGTCTGTGTCGGGGTTGGCGAGTTTTTTGCCAGTCCCGGCAGGTGGCGCGAAGTTGTCTGATCACGGTAAAAGCCGATTACGTATGAGTCCCGGTAATGAAAGCGCCATTTACTTGTCACGGTACATTTTATAGACGGATAGCAAAAAACGCTGCCAACTGCGCGTCGGCCTGCAGCCCTATTGAGTTTGTCTCGGCAGCAGGATAAGTCAGGGTACACCAATTTAATAAGTGAAATGAAGTTTGGAGCATAGATGTAAATAGCTGATTACGAATGTGTCCGGGCTGCAGAAGGCACTTAACTATACCATCCGTGTTAACAATAGTACTATATTAAAATCCCTACCGATCTAAAGTCCCGGTAAACGGACGGATGATTCTTGTCAAGGTAAAATTGTCTTACGTAATAGTCCCGGTAAACGGCCGAAAACCCAAACGTCAAAAAGAGATTTTCTAGGTTGCCGTTAACAATAGTGCGCCCTTGCAAATGACTGGTTGTCAAGAAGTAATTTACTAACCAAGGATCATTTGCAAGGCCCCAGCGTCGGCATAAAAAATTGGCCAGGTTGTGTTTCGCGGTACAAGATTTATAGGAATGGTAAATTGTCTCGGTAGTGTTAATTTGTTAACAGGACGTGGCGCGAGAGCCAATTTTTTATACGTGCGCAGGCAGGAGGATTCGGCTGGCATTTTGTGTGTCGCGGTATAATTAATAAACGGACGATAATTGTCTTGTCACGGTAAACTATATTACTTGTAGTGCGGGTAGCCGAATGGTCTGAGTTTCTGCGTATTATTGTTAACGGCTCGGTGGTATGGTTAGGTGCCGTCTGTGTCGGGGTTGGCGAGTTTTTTGCCAGTCCCGGTAAGTGGACGAAAGTTATCTGGTCACGGTAAAAGCCGATTACGTATGAGTCCCGGTAATGAAAACGCAAGTTACTTGTCAAGGTGCATTTTATAGACGGAGAGCAAAAAACGCTGCCAACTGCGCGTCGGCCTGCAGCCCCAT
This sequence comes from uncultured Bacteroidales bacterium, assembly GCA_963809855.1. Taxonomy (GTDB): domain Bacteria; phylum Bacteroidota; class Bacteroidia; order Bacteroidales; family VadinHA17; genus LD21. The sequence continues at coordinate 1,595,192 of CAWELF010000001.1, forward strand.
TGACTTTGTCTCGGCAGCAGGATGAGTCAGGGCACACCAAATTTAATAAGTGAATTGAAGTTTCGAGCATAGACTTATGTAGCTGATTACGAATGTGTCCGGGCTGCAGAAGGCAATTAACTATACCATCCGTGTTAGCTGCTGGGCTATTTTAAAGTTGTCTCGGTTGAAGAAATTGTCACATATGCAGCATTTTAAAAGTCCCGGTAAAAGAAACGGATTTGTCATGATGAATAAATTTTCTAAACGGTGAAAAAGCATTTCGGGAAAACTTAGAAATTTGGGATGAAGCTGGGCTGGTACATTTAATAAGCGTTTTGGCAATGTTAATCGAAATTTTCATGCTCTAGAAAGCTTATTAAAAGTACCAGTGAGTTGCACTAAATCCCACCCCGGAAATGGGGCGGGATAGTTTTGTGTTTTCCATATTAATTTTATTTCCACTAACAATTTAAAATTATGGAAACACAAACAAAACTAAGAAAAAAGTCGTTCACAATCGTTGAACAAGCAATTGCGCAGGTAGAGGGCTTCGGAGAGCTTTACCAGGATTTTGATGATAAAATTCGGATATCCGGGCAATCACCAAGTACACAAAGGAATTATGCAAGAAAGGTCGCTCAGACTTGTATGCATTTTGGTAAGTTGCCGCAACACATTAGTGAAAAGGAACTAAACAAGTACCTTGCCGATCTGACTCGCCAAAGTAAAGTACCCTCGTTTAGTAACTTCAAGTTTACAGTGTATGGGCTACGTTATTTCTATCGTGTACTGGGACTTGAAGAGAGAGCTGTTGAGCTGCCCAGTCTCAAACACAACAAGAAATTACCTGTCGTACTCAACTATCAAGAGTGTAAGGCGTTGTTTAGCGCACCAGTACTTCTCAAGCATCGGATTCTGCTTGCCTTGATATACTCAGCCGGACTACGTGTACGAGAAGCCAGTCGTTTACGTTTATCTGACATTGACTCAGGCCGGATGATGATACACATCCGTCAAAGTAAGTACGATAAGGATCGGTATGTTCCATTGTCTCCACTTATACTTGAAGGATTGCGTAAGTATTGTCAAGCGTGTCGGCCGGTAGATTATCTGTTCAATGGACACAACCCAGGCACCCCACTTAGTGTGCGCGGCATGCAATGGGTTTTTCGTGAAGCTGTAATAAAGTGTAAATTACAAAAAGGTGTCAGTGTACACACACTCAGGCATAGTTATGCTACACATCTTCTGGAGTTTGGTATGGATATCGTATCGATCAAGGAGCTTCTGGGTCATGGGCGTATTGAAACCACAATGATTTATCTTCATATAGCAAAACCTGACCGGAACAACCAGTTCAGCCCTTTCGACAGGTTGTATAAAAAGGTTTGAAGCCCAGGTATGAACTGGCACAGATAATTGATCGGTTTGAAGAGGATTTCCAGGAGAAGCATTCGCCAAACAGCTATGTGAAGCGAACCCTGAGTGCACTAAAGCGTTGTCGTACATCGTCATTGGGCGGACATGTTGATAAATGCGATGAATGCGGTCATGTCCGCATTAGTTATAACTCTTGCCGTAACCGTCATTGTCCCAAGTGCCAGAATACCCAGAGAGAAGCATGGGTGGAAGACCGCAAGCAGGATCTGCTTCCGATCCCATACTTTCATGTTGTTTTTACAGTACCTGATAAACTCAATGGTCTGTTTCTTCAGAACACGGCTGACCTTTACAATTTGCTGTTTGCCAGTGTATGGGAAACCATATCTCAGTTCTCTTACACAAAGCTGCATGCAGAAACCGGAATGGTAGCCATATTGCATACATGGGGACAGAATCTGAGTCTGCATCCTCATATTCATTGTGTTGTTCCCGGCGGTGGAATAAGTTTTAAAGGACAGTGGAAACAGGTAAGTACCTCTGAAAATGGGAAGGTGTTTTTGTTCAGGGTAGAGAACCTCTCCAAGGTCTTTCGTGGGAAGTTTATAAGCTACCTGCAAAGGAAGCTCCCCCAAGACAACAAATTTATTAATGACCTGTACAAGACCCCCTGGGTTGTTTACTCCAAGGAGCCATTCGCGGGACCAGATCAGGTAATTGAATATTTGGGCAGATATACTCATAAAGTAGCTATTGGCAACCATCGGCTATTAAACGTGGATGAAACAGGCGTCCGGTTTAGCTGGCGCGACTACCGCGACAACATAGAAAAAGTCATGCCTCTTGAAGGAGCAGAGTTCCTTAGACGTTTTTGCATGCACATACTCCCTAAAAGATTTGTGCGTATCCGACATTATGGATTGCTCTCTACAGCACGTCGTCAGGAGCTTCGTGAACTTCAGCAGGCCTTTGGTATCAATACCCCAAAGATCAGAGAAAAGAAGCACTGGAAAGAGGTTTGTAGGCAGCATCTTAAGTACGATCCTGATATTTGTCCGCAGTGTGGCAAAGGTCATATGGCGACTATCGAGATGTTTTTTGGGCCACGACCACCACCACCACCTATGGTTGGAGGAATTGAAGTTTTTATAAAATCGCGGATAATCATTTAAACCGTTCTGAGAAGGACATGATAAACTATTGCATAAAAGTCAGGAGATTCTGATCAGGCTGTTCCCCGCAGTCGTTGAAAGTAAGATTCGTTCTGTTTTTCGTGCTGTTGACGGTCTGGAAATACTAGACAGGTACTCTCGTAAAAGAGATACAAAATATTGAATCCCCATAGTAAGTAAGTTTTGACTAATGAGCATCAGTAGGGATGTCGTGCAACTCGGCTTCATGTTTGGTCTATCGACCACACGAAGCCTTAACTGTTAGCTGCTGGGCAAATTTTATGTTTGTCTCGGTGAGGCAAAGTTTCTGCTTTAGCCGCGTGTCTCGTCGAGTGGCAGGGACGGGCTGGAAGGCTCTTTACGCAATGACAAATTTACTTATTATGCTTAATTACTTTTGCGTAATGTGCCTGACAGCCTTTACATTTACTTACTCTTATTAACAACAATTATTAACATAGAATGTGTATGTTGTTGATTTTCTTTTCTTTTTGCTTCTTTTTCTTTTCTTTGTTCATTGTTGTTAATATGTTAATAAAGAAAGAATGGGGTGAACTTTCCTGACAGCTAGGCTCACATTCCTATCCTGCGTATAAGTCCCCATTCTTTCATATTATGGTTGTAGGAACCAATTAGAATTATAGACTACCAGGTCTTTTAAAGGTTTTAGTTTAAACAACTTAAAATTACAAAAATGAAGATTAAAAAAGAAGTTATCGGAATTGATGTGTCTAAACTTACTCTGGATGTGTTTATTCACAGTTCAAAGCATCATTTTATTGTATCAAATAATCCGTCAGGGTTCGCAAAACTATTGCAGGTTATTTGGAAAGAATTACCAGGTAAAAAGGAAACTCTATTCTTCTGCTTTGAAGATACCGGAAGATATTCCTTGCCTTTATGCATCTTTTTAAATGGCGAAAAACTCAGCTTTGCTATGGTTCCTGCGCTTGATATCAAAAGATCATTAGGTTTAGTCCGAGGTAAAAGTGATAAGAAAGATGCAAGCTTTATTGCATTATATGCTTGGAGAAAGAGAGATGAGATTAAGGCAACTGTTTTCCCTGCTGGATCCATTATACGTATTAAGCAATTACTTTCATTAAGAAACAAACTTGTAAAGCACAAAAAAGCATATCAAACAGCTATGTGTGATATTCAGGACTATTTTAAAGAAGGAGATTCACTGATTTACATAGAAGTAAATAAACGAGTTATTAAATCCCTGAGTTCTGAGATGGCTGGTATTGAGAAGGAAATTGAGATCATAATCAAGTCTGATCCGGAAGTCCAGAAGAATTATAAAAATCTTAAAACGGTCCCAGGTATTGGTAAAATCATAGCATTCTATATGATAGCTTATACTCACAATTTTACGAAGTTTGAAAATGCCAGAAAGTTCTGTTGTTATTGCGGGATTGCTCCATTCGAGAATAGATCCGGGACTTCGTTGAAAGGTCGTACCAAAGTGAACCCTTTGGCTAACAAAATGATAAAAGCACTATTGAATATGGGGGCATTATCAGCTGTTAGAAATCATCCGGAGTTTAAGACGTATTATAATCAAAGAGTTGAAAACGGTTATAATAAAATGAGTACAATAAATATAATTCGAAATAAAATTGTATTCAGAGCTTTTTCGGTTATAAAAAGAGGATCCCCATATATAAACCTACATAAATTTGCAGCATAAAAAACAGAAAGAATATTTGGTTATGTCTTAGAATACGAAGGGACGGTTTTTCTAAATTTGGTGACCTTAAATCTACTACCCGATTTTATTATGAATTGTGAATTAGAGTCTTAGAAATTCATTTGCTTCCTTGAAACTTAAATCTCCATTTTCAAATTTTTGCCACATTTCTCTATAATATGGGATATCATATTGTTGAATATTTAGTTCAACAATGGCAGCTTCGTTCAATTTATTATTTAAGAAGTTTATAAGTTGTTTTAGACCAACAATTAGTTCGAGTGTGCATAGCCTCGCCAAATAAGTAAATCTAAAAGCATTTATTTCTTGATAAAATTCAGTTGCATTTTCTTGTTTATTTGAAGCCCCCCATTCGCTTACAATCTTGTTAAATCTTTTATCCCATTTTTTCCAATGAGTTAAACTGTTTGCTGAATCTGCTGAAAAGTCATGTTGAGGACCTAATTTAAGTATTTTCTGTATTTTCTTTTGGAACCCAATGTAGCCTCCAAATTCTTTTGGAAATTCTATAATTACGCATTTTGATTTTGGAATTTTAACTTTTTTAAAGATCTCCTTATTATCGTTATCTAATGCGAATGGAGCATTGTACGTTATATAGTTTCTTGATATTTTGCAGAATTCGTTGGACAGAAAATTAAGCTTGTATGCATAAAATTGAGATGTGTTATTATCATACCAGCCAACAATTTCGTAAATCAATCTGCCATATCTACCCAAATACTCGCCCCATGTTCCTAATTGGTGTAGTAAATCATCATGCATATAATTATTACCATTTGCCAAGTATCTAGAAAATGTTTTTAGATAATTTTTTGAACAGTTATTAATCACTAACCCTTTCTCAAAGAGCTCTCTTTTACTTAATAAATCTGGGTTCATATGTTGAGCAAGATCCCTCAAGTAGATACCAAAAAAAGTGTTAGAGACAAGTTCTTCATTGACTTGATTTTTAGGACGAAATCCCAATCGCCATGAAATACCATCATGAAAACCATTTCCGTTATTAGGTTCATTTGATCCGCTTAGAGGGAAAGCCTGGTTATTCAGAATCTGTTTCCAAGTTTCTTCTGATATTGGAGCCATATCTTGTTTCTTTAATATTAAGATCTTTTAAAACAATTCTTGTACGTAAAAAATACTCTATAAAGATTTCAGATAAATCACCAAACATTAAACCAGTATCTCTGCCTGCACTCAACATTCTAACGATTTCCCTAAAATATATATCTTCAACATCAGTTACATAATGTTGCATAAATGACATCATGCTACCCTTAACCTCTTCCAATCGCAATAATTTACTACTGCGTAGATACTCTTCAAGTAAACTTTTTCTCTTATGTTCCTTCACATAAGATGGAGTAGAAAGCCCAAAAAGAGGTTGACTAAAATACTGGTAGACAGGTAATATAATGCTCCAGAATTTTCTCTCTTTTTCCTCATCATTTTTAAAAGAATTGTCCCAATATCCGAAGAATGAATCTTGTAATTCATTGTTATCGTAGGCCTTAAATAGTAAAATTGTTATTGAAGAAATCTCAAGTAAATCTATGATTATTGGGTATAGCTTAGAACTTGTATATTCAAGTCGCTTGATATCTATCTTTTCACGCAAGCTTTCAATATAAAGTACATTATACGTATAAAAATGAGGTAAATATTTTGCTAATTTGGCGCCATCGTCTTCAAATGCTTTTTTAAGAATATCTTCACATATTAATTGATAAAAGTTTCCATAAATATCTGGCAAATTGTTGTTTTTAAGAGAGTAACTTGATAATCCTAAGTTCCAGATTTCGGAGATAACATTTTCTCTGAAAATGTTATTAAGTTCTAATAGTTTACTCCGTTCATCAAAGTTGAATTCTATCTCCTTCTTAAGATTCAATGGATTAATTTCATTTTTAATTTTGTTTTCCACTATTCCAGAAAAAAAAGCGACTTTGTTATAAACATCTTGTGACTCTATTAAAAATTCAAGTGACTCAAGAAAATATTTTGAATCTTTTAACTTTTTGGAAAAAGAAATTACTCTTTTATGTATGTTCTTTCCGATTTCTTCAATATGCCCTTTGAAAAGAAGTTGAATTTGATTTGCTAGTTCAAATTCAGTGTAAAACAGAGGGGTTAATGTTTTATTATCATTATACTTTTCAGTTTGAAGTTTTTCCTGATAAGAATCTGCCCATTTGCGAATCTTATAAGGTGATTGAAGTATCTCGTCTGTGCTCTCAAATTGATGGATCCCTCTAGCTAAGCTTTTGATTCGTCCTGTGTTAATTATTTTTCCAAAATTATGATTGAATCCTACCAAATATTGAATCTGTAGATTAGCATAAAGAGAAACTAATTGAAGATTTACTTCTTCTTTATCTCTTCCTTGTAGTAGGATTTTATCTTCAAGGAATGTTTCAAGTTTGTTAAAGAATAAATCAAACAATTCACTTTCACATTGAAAAGCAATTATGTGAAGATATTTATATTGATCTAAAACTAGTTGGATAAGGCTTGAATCGTTATCAAGGTGTTCAAAAATGTAGAATTGAATCTTAATAATTTGTTTTTCAATATACCAGCAATCATCTACTGTTTCAGGTATTAAAGGGGCACCTACACGACTAAATAATTCCAATTCTGTACTAGAGACTTCATCCCATCTTTTGTTTCTTTGAATTTTTGGATGCCATCCTTTATTAGAAGGAAAAGTATGCTTAAAAGAATTATATAGAATTGCGAATTCAAGTAGTTCACTAGATATACTGTCAAAAGCAGTATTTGACAATTGTGGCTTTGTGCTCTCTTCGGCAATCAACCTAATTTTTTCTACATTTCGTCTTATACCTGAAATAATCTCAATACCTTTCTCTGAGTTAAAGTACTTTTTATTTTTATATGATCGAGTTAATATGTGATTGCTAGAACTAATCAAATCGAATACTAAATTTCCTGCATTGAAATAAATTAAAGAATATCTACCATAATAGATGAAGGAAAGTAGAGTCGCAATTACGGATATGGTAAAAAGAATACAGCTAATTATTGTAGGTTGATATCCTATCATCAGCAGCAATTGAAAAATAATTGAAGAGGCGACAAGGATTGCGAGCAATTTAAAATATTTATTGATGGTTTTTTGTTCAATTAATTGATTTATAATCGCGCTATTTATATTTGAATACTTAGAGGTTATAATATTTAAAAAGGTTGTAAAAAACAAGCCAAGAATTATACCTAGTACACCGGCAACAATTACTATTACATCTTTAAAATATTCAAGTATTTTAACACCGATGATATCATTAATTTTAATTAAAACATAACCAATATTTTTTACATTTAATGTGGTAGAATTTATTAAAGCTACTTTCAATTCTCGACTTAAAAAGTCTAAGGATAGAAGAAATCCTATATATAAGATCGAGATCAGGAAACTAGATAAACTATTTCTAATGATTTTCTTAAGAAATAGGATATTTTCTCTTACCCAAGTTTTACTATCAAAAAATAATAGAAATAAATCACTCAAATTGTTTGTTATTAAAGATGTTTGTTTTTTTGCAAGTTAAAGAAACTTTACGACTTTGGATGTTTTAAATCTCTAACACCTGATCAACTTATTTCTTATATCTGACTGTGACATAATATTTAAGGTTGTTAATTTATTGTAGGCAGCAAATAAACAATTAAAGCATTATTCTTTAGGAGAGAAGGCTCATTTGCAGCTAATATATTTTTATTGAATACTTCATATAAAGTGCTGCAAATGTGCCTTTAAAACTTTCTCGAATTAAGTGAGTTTTATCTTTGCAAGCTCTTCCCGCCGTACAGAATTACATTTATTTGTCAATGCTCTATCGGCGGGATGTGCTTGCAAATGATCCCTATTTAAAAAAGTAAGATGGCATTCTTAGAAACCGGAGAGATTTCCTTTTCTCCTGTTGTGAAAGTTAATGTCTGCAATACAATCCTGTCTGATAAAAGGATGGAGAACGAATGCCATCTTATTTCTTATACTGTTTATTAATTGGTGACTTTTTCAAGCATAACAGCAATACTCTGAATAGTTTATTTCTATTCCTAATTTATGGAATTGACAGATATTATTTGAAGACATAATTTTGTAGTGGAATTTATGTTTCGACTCGTGAATCGTACTAAAAGCTATCAGAATATCCTTTTGATGAGAGATCGTGCCCTACTTTTAATCGGACATGCTAGTCTTTGTCATTCAATAACTAAACAAAAGAGTCATAAATGTGAACTTCAGAACGCCGGAACCCTTCGTTTTTATTCCGGAACTGATCTTTGTTTTACCGGACACGATCTTTGGATTACCGGAGCCGATCTTTGGATTACCGGAGCTGATCTTTGGAATGCCGGAACTGATCTTTGGTTTACCGGAGCCGATCTTTGGATTGCCGGAGCTCATCTTTGGATTGCCGGAGCTCATCTTTGGTTTACCGGAACCGATCTTTGGGTTACCGGAGACGATCTTTGGATTACCGGAACTGATCTTTGGTTTACCGGAGACGATCTCTGGATTACCGGAGGCGATCTCTGGGTTACTACTTATGATTTTCAAACTCTACCAAGAACTCTCAATAATTATCTATTTCAATCACTAACTTAAAATTTAATGTCATGACAACAAATCAGAAGATCAAATTAAGAATGTACCTGGGCGTCAGGAATTTTGTAAGTCAGAATGAATCAACTGCCAACTCAATCCCAAAATTTGCACAGAGCTCAGCAAACCTGCTTCTGTCGATTGATGAGATTCAATTAATCGGTGAGATGCAGGGAACGAACAAGACAGGTCTCGCACTTGATAAGAACAGACTAAAGATGAACCTTATTAATCTGGCTGTTAAGTATTCCAACAGAATAGCCATACTTGCGAAGCTGACAAAAAATGATACTTTACTTAAAGAGGTAAAGTTTAATGAATCGGATCTTCTTAGATTATCCGAAGTGACCTTAAAAGAAAGAACAAAAATCATTTATGATAAAGCTGAAGCCAATCTTGGGAACCTGGCAGAACAAGGTATTACCCCTAATACACAAAAGAATTTTCTGGAAACAATAACAGCATTCAATAAAGCACTAGAAACGCCAAGGACCGGAATAGCTGAAAAAAGTAAGGCTACACAGAAGCTTCTAGTATCGTTTGACAAAGCTGATTCTGAGATTGAAATTATGGATCTGGCAGCAGGGTCGGCAAAAGATGAGTACCCCGATTTCTTCAATGGTTATAGAACATCCAGAAAACTTATTGACTCCAATTCAGGAACATTGGCTCTTAAAGCAGCTGCCAGAGATTTTGTAAATGGAGAACCGGTAAGCGGGGCAATTTTTATTTTTAAGCTCGAAGATATAAAAGCTACTGGAGGAACCGGGATTGGTGAGATAATTAAAAAAACCTCTAAAAAAGGAAATTTCCATGTGAAAAATATGGAGACCGGAACCTACAAAGTTGTAGTAAGTAAGCAGGGATATAAAAATAAAGAGGCTTCAATTAATGTCGCTGATGGAGAGAGAAGTGATTTGACTGTTGAACTGGAAAAGGCTTAATCAAATAACCCCCCAGCCCCCTAGGTGGGGGTTAATTCTTACTAATACATAATTTTTATATGATGAAATCGAAAATTTTCACACTCGACTACGGATCTGTTAAATGGTCTTCTCATTGCCTTCCTGGCTGCATTTATTGATGGGATCATAAAGATACTTGGATCAGGAGTATCATTTGAATGGCCCCACATCCAGCCGGTTCTGATTGCTGGCATTAGTGCTGCATTGGCTTATCTTCTAAAAAGCCTGTCGACGAATTCCCGGAATCAGTTATTTACAAAAGAACCGGGATAGTCTGAATGGTATTTGAAATGAAACCTGTCGTGGCAAAAAGCGGCAGGTTTTTTTATTCTGGAAGTAAAACAAAATAATACCTAAAGTCTAATTAATCCAGGTTTTTAATTTCAGAACAGCAGGATTTTTTTCTTGTAAGAGTTCATCAATCAGTTTGCCAAAATTATCCAGTCTGTGGTGAATTACATCATGTAAATCGTTTGGTTTTAGAGGTAATCCATGTTTACCAATATCTATCTTTTGTTTTCTACAAGCCGCAATTATCCAGTCTTCAAGTTTGCCTTTCAATATTAAAACGATGTTACCAGAAGTATCAGTAAAGTACCTGATTCCTTCAAATTCTTCTCTGAATTTTAAAGATTCTTCATATCTGGTTTTTGTGCTTCCAGGGTCCTCGTCGACAATTGCAATCAGATTTTTGTTCTTTCGAAGGGTACTGAATATTCTTGATTTTCCCTGATGGTGGGTAATGAACTTTCTGGTGTGCCCAAGTTTTATGACTAATTTTTCATCGGGAAGACACTCAACATGGACATGTTTCATAAATCAAGAATTTTATCAAAATTGAAAAATACATCAGAGTTCAATTCCAAAACCTCAGAAATCTGAGCCGGATTTAGCGCAGTTATTGAAGTCTGGTAATCTTTCATTTGAACAATACAAACATTCAGATCATTTTTACTTGATTTTTCAATCAGGCTTAATAAAAGATAAGGATTATGGGTAGCTATAAAAAACTGATTTGTTTCGTCTAAAGCTATTCGCTCTGCCAGAATCTTCGTATAAAGAGGGAATGTGTTACTTTCAGGTTCATCAAGGAGTATCACATTTTCTTTGTTGCTCTTTATAGCGATTGTGTAAAAGATTATTCGTTGTAAAGTTTCAGATAATGAAAAATAGGGATAACTATAAATCTCACCTTCAACAATTTTGCTTGCCAATATTTCATTTTCGGTTGGTTTAAGGGTGAGAGTTAAATCTTTGGATTTAAGAAAATCAGATACCCATTTTTTGTATTCAGAGTTTGAGAGAAGCAAAGATGGCAAATTCTCTCCATTTGGAACAGAAAGGTGAGGCATGTAACCCTGAGAAAACTTAGAAAGTCTTTTATATTCGTAAAGATGAACATCTGTCTTACTGCTATTTGCATTATGAATTATTTTGCCGTCGTGAGCAATATAAACCGGCTGATCAATGTCTTTCACTGAATCCAACAAGAAAGTGAATTGATTGTCAGGAGCTCCGTTTGCCCGGATTCCATATTTGAGTATTGTATTCCTGACATTCGAATTAATCTCAATAGGTTTATTAATGTCAAAATCATAAAACAGATCTCCTATGGTTTTATACCGGAACATCTTATCATTCAAAGTGTCGCCAATGGCATTCTGACTCTGAAGTGACAATGCTTCAATTATATTGCTCTTCCCGCTGTTTGGTTCTCCTATTAAAACATTCAGTTTTTTACAGGAGAAAGTCAAATCTTTTATAGACTTGAAGTTCTTAATATTAAGTAGGTTGATCATATAGTTATTTTGAGCAAATTTAATATTTAAATGTTAAAACAGTTCAGGTTAGAGAATGTTATCAGTTGAAGGTCTAAATTCTATTGTACTTTTTAAAATTCTCAGCTTGCTCAAAAATCTCAACATAAACTTCATCTCTCTCGACAGGAGGATAACCAAACTCATCTAATAATAATATCAGACCAACCTTTAAAGCCGATTTAATATCGTCTCGCTTATTCCAGTCCGGGAATTTAGACTGGCCATCAACTAACAACTTTACTGCTTTGGCGAGTTCAATTAATTTATCTTCTGGATAAGTGAAATCGTATTTGATACAGAGATCTAAAAGAATATCATAAAATGCTTTCTCCTCAAAATCAATACCCAGTTCATCACCGGCAGAAAATTCTTTATGAGCTTCCCAGATTAAATTTGTAAGTTGATCTGCCATTTCTTCATAAACCTCACTTCTTAAAATATCATTTTCATCTCGCTGATTGTATTGATCTACCAAAGCCTGCATCTTTTTAGTGAAGTCAATGCCTTTTACTTTGTTGACTTTCTTTATTTCTCTTATTACCTTAGCTAATAGTTGTTGAAGCAATTTGATTTTGGTGTTTGGCAATTTGATTTTATCAATCTTAGCCAGATAATCTTCATCAAAAATGTCTTGTTCGGATTCCTGATCGTCGCCTAACTTGAAGATCTCCTCTACCCCATCACTTGCCAAAGCATCTTTTATCATTTCACGAACTCTTGCATTCATTTGGGCTGTATCAGGAGCGTTCCCTTTTGTGAGTTTGAAAACTATTGAACGGACAGCCATATAAAAGTGCGTGTAATCTCTTTCCGTCTGAGTTAAATGCTCGCTTCCTGCGCAAATATCATAAGCTGCTTTCAATCGTTTCACAAACCCCATAAAACGGGTCTCAATATCTTTTGTGAGCTGTACATATTCCGCGGCCTGATTCAGGTTATGTAACTGTTGTAGTGTTGTGCCACTGAAATATTTGGAACTGTCAAAGTTGTGGAACAGTTTTGCAAGTAAATCAAGATGATTTCTTACAATGATGAGCGATTCAGCAATGTCTTCGAAATTATCTTCATCACCCTTGTTGTATTTGGCCAATGCCAGGTTCATTTGCTTCTTAATACCAATGTAGTCAACAACAAGTCCTTTGTTTTTACCTGCATATTTCCGGTTAACTCTTGAAATGGTCTGGATTAAATTGTGTTGCTGAACCGGTTTGTCGATGTACATAGTATCCAAAAATGGCACGTCGAAACCGGTGAGCCACATATCCACAATAATGGCAATCTTGAAATTTGATTTTTCGTTCTTGAATTGGCGATCTAACTCCTTTCGTTGTTCTTTTGTCCCAATAAGTTTGTACATCTCCTCCGGATCATCCTGACTGCGTGTCATAATCAATTTAATCCGTTCTATTGGTTTGATCTCCCTTTGGTCTTTTTCAGATAAAACGGCTCCTTCCTCAGCAATTCGGATCTCAGCCCATTCAGGCCGAAGGGCAATAACATTTTTATAAAAAGCATAAGCAATTTCCCGGCTGCTGCAGACAAACATTGCTTTTCCTTTTACAGTAGCACCTTCGGAGACTCTGTTTTCATAATGAGTTACAAAATCTTCTGCCAATGATAGTAACCGTTTGGGATCGCCAAGAATAGCATTCATTTTGGCGGTCTCTTCTTTGCTCTGTTCTATCTGGTACTCATTGGCTCCTTCAACAGCTACCTGCTCATAGTATTTTTCAATCTTTTCAAGTTCACTATTGTTTAAGGCAATTTTAGCAGCACGACCTTCATATACTATTCTTACAGTGATTTCATCCCTGACCGACTCGGTCATTGTGTATGCATCAATGACCTTCCCAAAAACATCAAGGGTGGCATCAATCGGAGTTCCGGTAAATCCAACGAAAGTTGCATTCGGTAAGGAATCGTGCAGGTATTTTGCAAAGCCATAGGTTTTTGTGACACCCTTGTCTGTTACTTTTATCTTCTGATCGAGGTTAACCTGGGTCCGATGGGCTTCATCAGATATGCAGATTACATTGTTTCTATCACTGAGTAATTCGGTATCTTCTGTAAACTTATGAATAGTAGTTAAAAATACGCCACCACTCTGCCTGCCCCGGATCAGGTTTCTTAATTCAGCCCGGCTTTCCACACTTACAATAGTATTATCACCAATAAAACGTTTGGCATTGGTAAACTGCTCTGATAACTGGTCATCGAGATCAATGCGGTCAGTAATTAAAACAATGGTAGGACTTTCGAAATGCTCGCTTTTCATCAGCAGGCGGGTGAGATAAAGCATAGTAAAACTTTTTCCACAACCTGTTGCGCCGAAATAAGTTCCGCCTTTCCCATCACCTTTAGGCTTTTGAGCCAGCTTAATATTGTCGAAAAGACGTTTGGCTGCATAATACTGCGGATAGCGGCAAACTATCTTTTCGTTTTTCTTAGAACTATCCGGGAAGTAAATAAAGTTCCGAATTATGTCTCGAAACCTATTGCGATTAAACATGCCCTGGATCATGGTATATATGCTGTCTATGCCATCTACATCTTTTGCCAGCCCAGCAACTCTCCGCCATGCATAGAAAAACTCATAAGGGGCAAAAAACGAACCTGCTTTGTTGTTCACTCCATCGCTGATAACACAAAAAACATTGTATTTAAACAGTTCCGGAATATCGCGGCGGTATCGGATGGTTAATTGATTATATGCATCAAAAATAGTGGCTTCTTCACGGATAGCGCTTTTAAACTCAAATACGACCAGAGGTAAACCATTGATATAAACTATGCCGTCGGGGATCCGTTTTTCTGAACCAACTATTTCCAGCTGATTAACAAATTTGTAAATGTTGTAATCGGGTGGGTATTTTAACTCAGGTTCTTCTTCTAATACATCCAAATCGGGGCTTGCAAGCTGTCTTTCAAGGCCATTATAATCAATTAACTCAATATGAATATCTTTCTGGCTGCGGTCTTCGCGTTTTAAGATAAAGCCATCGGATAGCCATCGGAGAATAGTTTTGTTGCTTTCATACAGATCTGAAGAAGGGAGGGCTTTTAGCTGAAGAATAATAGATTTTGCTTCGGTATTCGTGAGGTGCTGGTTTGCATATTTGGTTAACAAATAATGCAACAAATCTTCTTCTATCAATACTTCATCGACCTGTCGTGTAATAGAAATACCCAAATGATGCGGAAATTTTTCGTTCCCCAGCAATTCAATAAAAGCAGATTCTAATTTTTCTTCGGTGAATTTCATCATGCTTTCTCTAAATTATCATTGCTGTATTTAATATTCCGTTAATAAATGCAATGCCTCTTTCAATTCTATCTTCCAAGTCAATACACTCAGTATTCTGATTTATTTCTAATAAACCTCCTATAGTTAATACCTTGTCATTAATCAACTTACTGAAAATTATGTTTGGCACAGAAGAATCATTTTTACTTTCGACCAGAAACCCATTCTGATGACTTCTAATCTGTAATAAATCGTTACCCAGAATCATTTGCATTTCACCGCCAATATCAAGTTTTAACTTATCATTGTTGACTTGTTCTTTAATCTCTAATAAAAAAGGGTCCCAATGATATCCATTAAACTGTCGTTCTTTCATTTTGAATAATGGATAAGGATTCGTATCATTCCAATAATAGTAACCCTTATTACAGCTATTTCTAAAGCGGGTATGTTTTAAGAAATAATATATCCAGTCTTTTGGTGAGTTTTCATATTGTTTGATTGATTCTATAATTTTCAGTTCAATTGAACTAGTTTGATTTATTTCAAAGTAATCCAGGCACTCCATTAAAATCTGCTTTGTTTTACTCTGTAACTGCGTTTTATTATAAGCTGGGGTGGTTATAAATTTGCGCCAGGTACCTTTTGCACTCGCTAACAGATTTGTAAGTTCATTATCGTCTTGTGAATAATCACCAAAGCATAACAATAAATTACTTCTATTTATAAAATCTGAAGTTACAATATCTTCATCAAACAATTTCAAAAAAATCTTGATCCTATTTTCAAGTTTAGCATCCATGTCAAAAATTGAGATACAGCCTCTTAGAATATCGCTATCCTCTAATTTGAAAATACTTTTAGCGACAGTTAAATTTTGATTAATGTAATTATACTTTTCTTCCTCTTCTTTTATCTGGTCGCTTTTGAAGTGATCTAATTGTGCGAAATTATATGACTGAACAAAGTTCTCTATTTCTCCAAAACTTAATCCGATTGTGGTATCCCTTAATTCGTTTTCAGAATTGGCTACAAGGTTTCGGACTATTCTGGCAGCCATGCTGAATTCCGTGGATTTTTTTAATAAATGGATTATACAAGCATATAATAATAGCTGTTCGGGATATGCAAAACCTTTACCATATTTATCGTAATTAAACAGACATTTCTCCAATAAATTAATATTACTGTTTTGGAAAAATAATCTGGTTTTTCCAAAAGCAAAATCGTCCTTTGTTATGTAAAACAGATCAGTCCAAAATGATGGTTTTTCCTTATTCAAAACAATAATGCAATCAAATACCTCAAATAGAAATTTCAAATTATCTTCATTCTGAAATAACTTGCAAGTGTCATCTATGGAATGATTGATATCTACAAACCTGATCCCTTGCTTATATGCTAGCACATCTGAAATATAATTGAGAAGCCTCATAAAGCAATCATCTACCTGTAAGGCAATGTCTATCTTGGGTTCATTTTTAAATTTTTCATGAACAATTGCCCAGATGCATTCAGTCCACTTTTGGTCTATACTGTTTTCGAACCTCTTTTTTAAGTCTTCGTTTTTAATAATCTCCAAAAAACCGGCTTTGAAATATTCAAATTCAGTAAGTGGTTTACCCCTTGAATTCATTTTTATATACAAATCATCGGGTAACCCAACTTTTTCCATATCAAGCTTGTAGAAATAGAAAGGATTCTGCTGATGATTGAAAATATACCAAACTTTATCTGACTTTAATTCATTGTATCTCTGCTCAATATCATTAAGCATAACCAACATTGCCCTGATGCTGGGGTCAAAATCCCATGCTTCAAAATACCAAGACTGGTTGGCGATTTCATCAACAATATTTTTACTTTCAAAGGTGGGTTTGAATTGAATTAATTGTTCGCAAAATACCGTTGTGCTATGCCGTGTTTCGTACCGAAAATTGGCAAGAAATTGTTTTTGTTCAGGAGATATCTTCTCCTTTACAGATATATACCAAAGTAAAAGCCAAAGAGTCGTAAGGCGTTGCTGTCCATCAATTGGAGCAAACATCGATTTGTCGCCTGAAACGGTGCTGAAACCATAAATAAAATCTAACTCCAAACCTCTATCAGAAGAAGTGTTGACTCTTTGATTCAGCACTTCAAAAATAGCTCCAAGAAAATCTTTTCTGATTTTTGCAGTTTTAACATCGTTTCGCCCCTGAGCGTAATCCCTTTGAATAATTGGTATTACGATATTGTTTTGAGATAATATATCTATAAAACTAATTTTCATCTTCAATCTCGATATTTATATTGTTAGTTAAATAGGGCTTTAGTGTTTCCCTTATATCGGCTTTATAATTGGCTCTTTCGTCTTTTGTCCAAATGCTGTATTGAGTATAGCCTTCTTTTGAATAATATTTCAGAAAGATTCGTTTGGTGGCAACAGGTATAAAAGCCCCTTCTTTGTCCATTTCCAGTATTTTCCTCCTCTTTGCTTCAAATACCGAATTGCTTAAGGTTATATTTTCTGACAAACCCAATAAAGCCATATTCTCTATCTTGTGCAAGTACACACTGCTGTCCTCCTCTTCATCTTTAGGAAGCATAGCCAGTATTTTATTACCTAAGATCTTGAAATCAGTAAAGCTAAATTTCGAAGATGACATTGTCTGTTCAACTTCGAGTCTAAAGGCTGCGGTATATACGTTGTTATTTCCACTATCGTTTAGAATAAGAATATGCTCCTTTAACCAAGCTTTCCACAGCTCTCTGTCATTCGGGTCAATATCCTCAATATTTTGGGCATGGATATGCTCAAGACTTTTGGTAATGCTTTTATAAACCTGAAAAGGGAAGTACTCATGATTGTGTTTGTTCTGCCTGATTTTTTCGAGATTGTGCAGCAATAAAACATGAGCAATTTTTGCTTTGTGGTTATTGTTGTCAAATCGAAGTTCTTCCCAATCGACAGGTATTTTGCCAGCAATTAATTTGTCAATTTCTTCTTCGAATTTGCTTTTTAGATTGTTCTTTTTTAATTCTACCAATTCCTTAATGGAATTTCCTGTTTCGATAAGATAACCAATTTTATGATATAAATTATTGTCTTTATACCAATGCACTAAAGCACGGTATATTTCTTCAACCTCAATCCACTTCTTCCATAGCGTATCGCTGGTTTCTTCTGTGCTAAAAAAATGAATGAAACTATACAATGGGTCTAATTCATTCGGTTCTTTTCCGGTAATGGTATCAAACAGCAATTCTATTTTACTGCTGTAAACCTCTGCTTTTTTATTGGTGATGAATGCCCAGAAAGCAGGATCATTCAATTGTACTTCAATCTCGTCCCAAATTTGTGTCAGTTCGGTTTTCTTTTTTATCTGCTCATCGTGTGGAAGCTTACTTAAACTTTGAGTGTTTACAAACTTGGCCTTTATCAGTTCGGCGCTGGTTAGCGGTATTTTGCCACGGTTTAAGCGTTTGAACAGATCTTCGCTTTTTTGATTATTTTTACTATCCTTCTCTTCGTTTATTTCGTACCAAATTACCTGTACACTCCATTCGGGCTGTATTTTTTTTCCTGCATCATCGTATATAATGCCTGGTATTAAAATACTCAGCATTTTGTCTTTCACCTGCCTGGCAATCCCTTTTCTGCCATCCTCAAACCAGTTTTTAATAGTTTTGTATGCCTCGCTCATGTAATACAAATCTGGCATGGTGGCATCGTATGTATTTGTATTTAATAAGTCTTTCGACTCCAAACGGGTTTTATAATAGATTGCATACAACTCATTGGCGTAACCCTCTTGCTGCAAGTCGCCACTTAAATGCTCTAACTGAAAATAGGTAATAATTCTGTGCAAAGTGGTTAATCGTTGTTGTCCATCAATCAACTCAAACCCTTCAACTGGCTTGCCTTGTGCATCTTTCCAATTGGCTTTTTTAACCACTACCGGCTGCAGGCAATAAAAAGTATAAGCTTTGCCTTTAGATCGGTATTCCCAGATATCGTCCAGTAGTTGGGTAACATTATCTTTTGTCCATCGGTAACCGCGTTGGTACTCCGGGATGTAAAAATTCAGTCCCAATAAATCGGTAATGGTTTTTAAATCTATTTCGTTTTCTTGCATATTGTTAATTTTCTACTGTCGCTAATTTGGAAAGAAGCACGTCTTTCAGATCAGATAGCAATTGCAATTGGGTATTATACTGTATTTTGAGCTTGTTTATTTTCCCCAAAATATTTGATAATCTTTTTACAACTATTAAATCATTCGGAAATGCTATTTGTAATTCTGCTATTTTTTTTGTATTTAAAACTTCCTGTACAGAACCGCCAACAGAACCAAGTACATACTCCTTTGCATAAGAAGATGTTAAGAAACAATAAATTAGTTCTGAACCCATTACATTCTGATTCGGCTTGATAATTATTACATTTAGTGCGTTTGCTTCAAAATGTTTATCAAATACTACAGGCATTCCATTTGAACCATGCCTTGCAACAAGTATATCACCATTCTTTAATTGTGACTTTTTATTTTTCTCATGAAATTTTCTTGTTACAAATTTTAAATCCTCTAACGAGAGTCCATTTTCAGTAATATTTGTTGTTCTCAACATAGATATTCCCTCTTCCTTTTCACAATAATCTTCAAATACAGATCCCACAAATGCTACGCAAATTTGATTAGTTAATTTTTCAAGACTTTTTATTTCCCACCCCTTTGGAATCTCTTTTCCCAATTCCTCATTCCAAACCAAAGCCCCACCATTGCTTTTGTACGGTTTGCCATTTTCATCGGGAAATTCAAAATCCACAAACCATTGCTTGTAAATTGCCTTTGCGACTTCTTCGAGTTTTTGTATAAGTTGCTGGTTTAGGACTATGCGGTTTTGGATAATGTTGAATTCTTTGACGATTTCTATTTGTTTGGTGATGGAGGGGATGGGTAAAAGAGTATTGCACATTTCTTCCCAATCAAATATTTCTCTGGCACTTCCATGGCTTTTAAATCTTGCATACCTGTCAAACTCAGGCCTACTAAACCACATCATTAAAAATTCTGAGTCAAGTTCGTTGGTGTTTTTAACTTCAAAAGGTGTGTAAGCCTGAGAAATCAATGCCTTCTCGTAATCAGTAAATAATGCAATTGTAATTTTATCTCCATTTCTTGAAGTTACAGGACCATAAGCAAATTGATTTTTTTTAATTATTCTATATGTTGACATATCCGTTCCTATTGTATTCGCAATAGAAGTGATAAACTTTTTAGTAATGCTCAAACCTACTAATGGCAAATCACCTAAATCGTTGTTTCGACCAACCACTGGTTGGATGTATTTGCCCAATGGGTTATAATTTGATCTCATAACCCAGTTCTTTAAAAACAGTTAGTAAATCATTTTTAGAATGAGCTTCGGTTCTTAGCAAATCGGCAAATTCAGTTTGCAGGAATTGCATTTTTTCATCAAAGTCAATGTTCTCATCCCGGTTAATGAATTCTACATATTTACTTGGGACAAGTGAAAAATCTTTTTTTGTGACTTCTTCAATTGAAGCAGAGTAACAGAATTCTGGGATATTCTCTATGATAGCCGATTGCCAGAGGTGATACGTGCTCGTTACCTTTTTAATGTCATTATCAGAGAATTGGGTATATTTCTTTTCAAAGGGTTCACCTATTTGACGTAAATCCATAAAGAGGATTTCCTTTTCACGATTGCGATATTTACGCGTTACATCTCCAATGCTTCTGCTTTGTTCTTTTTTGTTTTTATTGAGTATCCAAAGTGTAACACTTATATCGGTTGTATAAAAGAGATTCCGGGGTAATATCAGGATGGCTTCCACTAAATTGTTTTCAACAAGCTTTCTACGTATTTTATATTCTTCACCACTGCCACTAAGAGCACCATTTGCTAATATAAATCCAGCGACTCCATTGTCAGATAACTTTGACACTATATTAAGAATCCAACCATAATTGGCATTGCTTTTTGGTGGCACATCGTACCCACGCCAACGCGAATCATTTTTTAATTCATTTTCGGCTCGCCAGTCTTTCTGGTTAAACGGAGGATTTGCCATAATAAAATCTGCCTTCAGATCTTTGTGTTGATCATCTGAAAAAGTATTAGCTGCTTTTTCACCAAGGTTTCCTGAAATGCCTCTAATGGCAAGGTTCATTTTTGCCAGTTTGTAAGTGGTATTGGTGTATTCCTGGCCGTAAATAGAAACTTCCTTTTTATTTCCGTGGTGGTTTTCGATAAACTTAATTGATTGTACAAACATACCACCTGATCCACAGGCAGGGTCATAGATAATACCCTTGTACGGCTCAATCATTTCTGCAATAAGATTTACAATGGTTTTGGGAGTGTAAAATTCTCCTTTCCCTTTTCCTTCGGCCAGAGCAAATTTGGAGAGGAAATATTCATATACCCGGCCCACAATATCCTGGGCTTTATCTCTGAGGGTATCTATTTCGTTAATTGTATCGAGGAGTGAGGATAGTTTGGTGATGTCTAATCCAAGACGGGAAAAGTAATTATCCGGCAAGGCACCTTTTAAAGCTTTATTGTTTTTCTCTATGTTGTGAAGAGCAGTGTCAATCTTTAAGGCAATGTCGTTCTGCTTAGAATTTTTAATGATATAACTCCAACGGGAAACTCCATCAAGAAAGAACACATTATTCATATTATAGAAATCGGGCATTTCAATGTACTTTTCTTTGCCCTCACTCAGAAGCTTCTTTCTGTGTTCTTCAAATTTATCACTTGCAAACTTTAAGAATATCAGTCCAAGAACAACATGTTTATACTCTGCCGATTCTACACTACCTCTGAGTTTGTTGGCAGATTCCCAGAGCGTTTCTTCGATGTTTTTTTGTTTTGTTTGTTTGGCCATGGAAATATTAAAAATTAAAATATTATTCCTCTAAGTTAGCCATTAGCCTGACTTAATCAAATTACATGAAATGAAGATTAATTACCTGGTTAGGATTGAGAATTTTTAGTTCTTAGCCGTTCAGGCAACCAAATAAGAGAATCAACTGAATCTTTTTTTGGATAAAGAAGGATATCAATGATCTCAATTATTTTATTCTTGTCTAATGCAGTTAATATTTCTTCAAGGACTTTCTCCCTATCAGAAACTTCTACAGTATAATAGTAACCAAACTTCAGTTTTTTCTGGCCGCTCCATGGCTGATGCTTTATTTTTTTCTCCTCAAGATCTATTTCAACAACCAGACCATCTTCTACTGTTGGTGCAACATAATCAATGTCGAGGCCAACAAGTACGCTCGATTCGAATCTGTAAAGGGGTATGATATTCATTGAATCAGATTTTAATGTTCCATGATATACAATTCATAAGTCCACCTTCATGTGCAACCCGGTTGATTTTCACAGGTTCTATCTCCTTATATGGAAATAGGGATCTAAATAAATCAATAACCTGCTGATCAATATTTCCTTTTACATCAAATATCGGGAGTATTATAAGGTTTCCAACTTCGAGGAAATTTAGGTAAAGCCCAATTGCTGAATCAGGAAAATTTTTCACTTTGAATTCAAACCAAGGTACTTCAATACAGTTAAGCTGGTGTTGTTTAACCATTTTATTAAACCCATCTATCCAGTATTTAAACTCATTCTTTTTAATCTCATTTACCAGGATCGTATTTGCATCAACGAAGCGCACATATCCATCGGCATGACCTGTCAGATCATATTCCAGCATAATTTCCGGAATAAGAATTACCTGTGCCTCTAATAAGTTTTCTATATCGGCAATGAGTTTTGAATCACCATAGCCTAAGTTTTCCCTAAAAACTCTGGTGCTGATTATTACTTTGTCATGCCATTTTATAACATTTCCTCCATCAAGGTTAATACTAGAGATTACCGGATTTAAGCTGTGGGTCGCACAAATTACCTTTGGATTAGACTGAAATTCTAATTGATCCTTCAGGTAAGATGGTTCGTATCTGAACTGAACAAAAGATCCTACATCTTTTTGAACAGGCATATAATCGCGGGCCCAGATATCTTTAGTCCCTTCTAAGAAATCATAATCTATTTTATGCTTATCAAGTATCTTTATTATTCCATTATATGACTCTTCATAAACTGAATTGGTTTTTAGAAGCTCAGAGAAACAAACTTTGTTAGTCTCATTGTCGGTTATCATAATCTAATTTTTTGATTAATGGGGCAATGAACTTTCTGATAATTTTATCGTTATTGGCCGTTCCAAAATAAAAGTAAAACAAATAATCAGAGTCATAATAAAATGCAGACTTTGAAATGTTAAAGTCTGACCTTAGGGAGATAAAACTGGTACAATCTTTTTCCAATACGCGAAATTTTGCTGCTCCTTCAAAATCCTGAATTTCTATGCACCTGATTTTTGCCTTTTTAGCAACCCTTCGTCTGTAATTGTTATAATACTTAAAATCGAGGAACTTAAATCTTGGCCGTAATTCTTCTTGGAATTGATTAAATAACTCTTTAAAAGCCTCCAAATTAAACGATTCGGCATTGAGCATTTCATTTAACCTCAAAATCAGATTTTCTGATGACTTCATTTAATATAGATTTAAAGCACTCTGATATGATGTTTTTAAATCATTAATAAGACTTTCCGGTCGGATGACTGTTACATTTTCGCCATAGGAAAGAAGCTCCATTAGAAAGTCATGTGTCAGAAACAAGTTTAGCTGAATCAATAATTCCTCGTCATTGTCCTTAAGTATTTTCTGAGATTCATGTAAAGGGTATGATTTAACATACATTCCCTGAAGCGGAACAAAAGAAAGAACAATTTCTTCAGGAACTGATTCTTCTGAAGTGGTAATACCAAAATAGTTTCTGAAGAAATCAGCAGAACTAAAATCAGCAGGATATTTGAACTTCTTTTTTGATATTTCCAGATCATGTATCCTATCGAGGGCAAAGCTTTTTACAAAATTATCTTTGTGATCATTTGAAAGCAGATACCAGCGGCCTTTGAATTCTTTTAATGCGTAAGGTTCGACTTCTCTTAATGTAATTTCAGGTTCATAATATTTCTGATATTCGAAGCGAACAATAAGACAGTTCCGTACAGCATGCAATAGCCCATATAAATGTTCTGTACCAAGCGGACATCTTTTTTCAAGTATAATATGTGGAGCTAATTGCTGCCCTGCGCTAAGAGAGTTTATTACATCAAAGGCTTCCATCATCCGGTTATTGAAACCAGAATTCTCCTCCTCGGCTATATAATACTGATTTGAATTATTACACTTGATGTCAATATTGAAAATGGTACGGATTTCATTCAGATCGCGCTGGAATGTCCGCAGTGATATATTCCGGGGTGCGTCAAGTAGCTCGAATTCCCTTTGGATATATTCATTTATCTCATTAAAAGTAACCAGCCGGGAATTCCGGAGCTTCTTTACAATTAATAAATACCTGATTATGTAATCTCGTTTGGACATGATCTTTAATATTAACTTTTAAGCTGCCTTAAAACCGATACTTTTCGCCGGTTTGTTTTCGAAGCTTGACTCATCGAGGTTATAAATATCTGAAACTGTCATAGGTTTATCAATACTGGCATTTTTACCAATCTTTTGTGCCAGGGAGAGGGTTTTACCTAATTCCAATTCCTTAAACTCGTAACGCGCAAGAAGTCTTCCTTTCCGGAGAATAGCATCATCTATTTTTTTAATTCCGGCATTAAAAGTACATATAACATTAATCGATAAAGCGTCTGAAAGGAGACCATCACCGAGGTTTAGGAGATTTGATAGAGCAGAACCGTCACCATGTCCATTCTCACGGTGGACCAACAAACTTTCACAGTCTTCAAGAATTAATATTGCATTCGGCTGTCGCGAAATAAATGGCAGGAATTCCGGTGAACTGATAGAACTGATCATACTTGCCGGGAAATAGATAAATTTCCTGTCAATATTACTTATAAGATGCCGGATGTAGTATGTTTTCCCCGTTCCATATTTACCATGAAGTAGTATGAGTCCGTTTTTATCTTTGATTGATAATGATTTGATAATTTGATTGTGAATAGATTGAAAGTCGTCGTTATAATGTGATGCTAAATCAATTTCAAATGGTTTGACATCAAAATCGGCAAGTTCAAGATATCCGCTTGACTGCTGAATCATATGAAACACTCTTGAAGATGAATCAGATACTAGAAATTCATCGACAAGTTTTATTACCTTATATCTCTCTGACTCGGAAATATTGGGACCGTATATTAAGTCAACCTTGCAATTAATTATCGAGATCATAAAGCCTTTCTTAATGATTAGAAGGACTTCAGAAGTTCCATAATTAACCTGGAACAGACTTTGATCATTTGTTCTTTCTATTTTTATTATCTGGTTAGATCCCAGGGAATAGTGTTTGATAAGTCTTTCAATTAAACCTTCATTATTAACCCTGCGCCAGATGGAATATCTGGAATAATATTCGCCAAAGAGATGGAGGAACAATTTGCCCCAATGTAAGTTTTCAAGGTTATCACTTCCGAAGAGATCGTAGTTATTGCGGGCATTGAGTTTTTTCTGAAAATTTGTATTAATTGGAGCCGTGTTCATTTGTCTATGTCTAAATTCATAGACCAAAGCTAAAGCATAGGTATGACAGAATATGACGTCAAGGAAATGAAAATTCAAATATATAGTTGAATAAGTGAGTTAATAACTTCATTTGAAGACTTTTCACCGGAATAAATTGATCATTATAGATTGGATAAAAGTATAAAGATGGTTTACAAGGGAATTATAAGGGGGAAGTCTCTCATAGTACTAACTATCTGCAAAAGAAGGAATTTCAGGATCTTCAAGATTATCATTTAGACTTAAGTTTAAATATGCCCTATTAATTGCTTGAGATGTAACATCAAGTTTTCTTTCCCTAGGGTGAAGCTTAATTGCTATTTCAATCGACTTCTTAAGATCCTTTAATTCTATCTTTTTCAGGTTTTTATCTTTTATCCATCGAGTGATGAATTTATATCGACCGCCACAATAAATATGGTAAATATGTGGCTCATCCTTCCCAACTCTGAGTAATAACTTTTGAGCCATCGTATCTGCTTTGTCTTTATAAATTTTTGCTTCATCTAAACTTTCTTGAATACAGGCAAGTTTATAATAAAGGTTGCATTTAGCATTTTGAATATAATAGTAATCTGGAGCCAATGATTCAGCTTGATTTAAATAGTTTTCTGCAAGACTAAGATCTCCACCTTTTCCCTCAACTTCTAAAGAACCATACTGTAACCAGAAATGTGCGTCATTATTAAAATATTCTGTAATAGAGTCAAACACTTCTCTTGCTTGTTCAATGCTCCCCTTAAAACGATGGTAAAGTACTTGATGGTTAATTAAGGATTTATATAAATTAAACTTTTTTGAAGGACCTTGCGATTTTTTAAGTTCAGGAGCTAATATCGATAGGACTCGAATATAGCCCTCCTTTAACACTTCCAAAGAAATACAATGTTTTAATATATAATCCGCAAGAATTTTATGTCTAAGCATAAAATGATCACCGTTACCCACCCATAATACGGTTCCTTGTAATACTGTCTCAAGATAATTTAATGCTTCAATATGGCTAACTTTTGAAAATCCTACGAGGTCCTGTTTACTATTGGTATAACCCAACTCAGTGTTAAGTGCAATACAAACACATAGTTTCTTTGCTTCATCTGGAACAATAGAATGAAATTCATTTTCAATAATCTCTGCAAATGATCTTCCATTTGTAGCTTCCTTCATAGCAATAAGAATTTGCCTATTGGCTCGATATTTAAATTCATAAAAGCGATCTTTTGAAGACTTTCCTTTCAAAACACCTAAAAGATTGTATTGATCAAGTTTTGAGATCAAGTTATTAATTTCAGTATCATTAAGATTAGGAATGTTAAAGGATAATATATCAACTACTTCCGGATCAAGAAAATAATTCAATTTATCCGAATAATTGGTTCTTATTGCAAGAACGATAATTGGAGGGATCTTTACTTGGGAATTGATGCTATTAAATAGAGATGGTAATTGAGAAAGTACGTTTTTTGCATTATCAAATAGTAAAACAACACGATCCTCAATTAGGCTCAAGACATTTATTATTTCTTCTGTCTTTGGAATATAGTCTGAATAGGAAAGAAAGACTGTACGAGCATTCTGTGAAAGGGTGAATCCCAATCGTTTAAGAATAGTTGATTTCCCAGATCCCGCATAACCAATAATGTTTACAACTTTTGTTTTTTCAATTAAAGATTTCTGTTCATAAATGTTTTCAATAGCATTATAAACATCCTGTGTAATTGACCTAGGGATATCGAGCTCTTTTAAAATATCATTCCATCTTGGTGAAGCACCAAGTAAAAATCCAGATCTTTCTTGAACTATGCTATGGTCTTTGGGAACTCTGACAAATGATTTTGCAAATTCATCTAGTGATTTTTTTGACATACCAGGAATTATAGCAAAATCGTAAACTTTGAGAAGATTAGGAAAAGTTTTTTTAAGAATAACTTCCCTAATTGGCAATTCACTTTCAATTGATCCAAGCCAAGTAAGGAATTCTTGTGTTGTACCTGGGATATAATGAACATTATAATGGTTTTTAAGATTGTCGGCTTTTACTGGTGAAAGAATTGGTGTAATCAAAAATGATCTAGGCCGAAGTTCTCTAAAACCGTATCTTCCTTCTCTTGCTTCTATATATCTCTCAAACAAAGGTTCATTTAAATCTGTACCTACAAATATTGTTGGTAAGGTAGCATAATCATATACAAATTGGCTGTATAAAGGTTGATGAGCTAATTGTGATTTTGCGTATTGCTGAGTTGAAAAGATAATTTGTTCCGGTTCACATGGTAATTTACCGTGAAGATAAACTATTTGTGTTTTTCCTAGGGATTGATCACGTTCACCGTACTCATCTTTTGGATAGACTAATTCTTTAATTCCCTTCCCGCTTTTATAAAAAACTTTTGTAAGGACGTCATCAATATTCAAAGTATATATTTTATACCAATAAGGTAAAGTTATATTTAAATATTCATCAGGAATACTACCACTTAAGAGGTTATTTTGAAGAAAATCTATTTTTAATTGCTTCTTAATCCCTGCAGCTAGAAAAGCTTGATACATTTCAGGTAGTGAAGTTTTATCATAATTCCCAGAGTACCCTAGAAATGACCATATCCTTTCTCCAAGAGATTGGCCTGAAGGGAAAAATTGATCAAGTTTATTTTTAGCATCCTTGGAAAAGCCAGAGCCAAGAAACAACAATGCTTGATTATTGCTTATTACACGTTTTAAATAAACTTGATCATTTTTACTAAACATATTCTTTTTTTTAAATTCGATTACATCTGTCTAAAAAATTACTCTAAGATACGATTTAGATAAATTACCCAAATATTTATTATTAAGGATTGAAATTTATCTGTAAACGAGCATAATTAATTATGCCGTATTGAAATTGAATAGATGAAAAAGTCCATGTATACGGGTAGGGGTTGTCATGTTTTTATGAAGTTGTCAAGATGGCAAAGTCCCGGTAAACGGGCAGGATATCTGTGTCACGATAAAGCTGACTAGACGGGATAGTCCCGATAAACGTGTAGAATTTTAGTGTCAGGATAAGTTGTCTAAACAGCGGAGTCCGGGCGGGCAAAAAGCATGTGTTTTGCAACGAAGGGACGGTTGCAGGGAAGGGTTGCAAAACTCTTGCGCGCGCGTCGGAAGTCATGGTAGAATGAGGCTGCGAGTAATTTGCCTTGCAGCTAACGGCTCGGTGGTATAGTTAGGTGCCGTCTGTGTCAGGGTTGGCGAGTTTTTTGCCAGTCCCGGTAAACGGACGCAAGGTGTCCCGTCACGGTAAAAGCCGATTACTTATGATTCCCGGTAATGAAAACGGCATTTACTTGTCACGGTACATTTTATAAACGGAGAGCAAAAAACGCTGCCAACTGAGCGTCGGCCTGCAGCCCTATTGACTTTGTCTCGGCAGTAGAATGAGTCAAGGTGCGCAAAATTTAATAAGTGAAATGAAGTTTCGAGCATAGATGTAAATAGCTGATTACGAATGTGTCCGGGCTGCAGAAGGCACTTAACTATACCATCCGTGTTAACAATAGTACTATATTAAAATCCCTACCGGTCAAAAGTCCCGGTAAACGTATGGATGTTGCATGTCAAGATAAAATTGTCTTACGTATTAGTCCCGGTAAACGGCCTGAAACCCAAACGTCAAAAAAATATTTTCTAGATGGCCGTTAACAATAGTGCGCCCTTGCAAATGATTGGTAATCAAGAAGTAATTTGCTAATCAAAGACCATTTGCAAGGCCCCAGGGTCGGCATAAAAAATTGGCCGGGTTGTGTTTCGCGATACAAGTTTTATAGAAAAGATAATTTGTCTCTATTAGTGTTAATTAATAAACAGTAGTGGCGCGAGGGCCAATTTTTTATTTGCGGGTCGGCAGAAGGATTCGGCTGGCATTTTGTGTGTCGCGGTACAAATTGATAAACGGCGAAAAATTGTCTTGTCACGGTAAATTATATTGCTTGTAGGACGGGAAGCCGAATAGTCTGAGTTTCTGCGTATTATTGTTAACGGCTCGGTGGTATAGTTAGGTGCCGTCTGTGTCAGGGTTGGCGAGTTTTTTGCCAGTCCCGGTAAACGGACGCAAGTTGTCTGGTCACGGTAAAAGCCGATTACGTATGAGTCCCGGTAATGAAAACGCAATTTACTAGTCACGGTGCATTTTATAAACGGAGAGCAAAAAACGCTGCCAACTGCGCGTCGGCCTGCAGCCCTACTGACTTTGTCTCGGGTGCAGGATGAGTCAGGGTACACCAAATTTAATAAGTGAATTGACATTTGGAACATAGACTTATGTAGCTGATTACGAATGTGTCCGGGCTGCAGAAGGCACTTAACTATACCATCCGTGTTATGCGCCGGAGTAAGGTTAAAACTGTCTCGGTTGCAGTAATTTGTCTTGGATTATGATTTTTTTGCGTCCATGAAGTCTCAATTACTAGGCAGCGTGTTCTTTTAGTCTTTTAATATGTTTGAACTCAGGTGCTTTTGACTTTTTTTCTTCTTCAAGATCATAGTCGTTCTGAAGTCCAAGCCAGAATTTAGGAGAATTACCAAAATAATAACTCAGTCGTATAGCAGTGTCGGCAGTTATGCTTCTGTTGCCTTTGATAATCTCGGAAGTTCTGGTCTGTGGTATTCCAAGGTCCTTTGAGAGTTTGTAGGCAGATATATTTAAAGGTTTGAGAAATTCTTCAAGTAGAATCTCTCCCGGGTGAATATTTGAAAGCTTTTCCATTTTAATCTATTTATGATAATCCATTATTGTAACATCACTTGAGTTTCCATCGTCCCATTTAAATAGGATTCTCCATTGGTCATTAATCCTGATGCTGTAAAAGTCACTCATCTTACCTGAAAGTTTCTCAAGCTTATTTGATGGAGGAACTTTTAAGTCGATTAGATTCTGTGAGTTATTAAGCATCCTTAATTTTCTCCTTCCAATTTGTTGTATTTCCTGAGGTAGCTTTTTAACTCTATCCCCATTCCATATTTTTTCAGTCTCTTTTGAACCAAAAGAAGTAATCATATCCGTGTAGCGTTACTAACGTCAAAGATAAGTAGTTTCTATTAATTATGCAAATTATAATTATTAGAAACGAATTTTTCTTTTGGCTGTTATGCGTCGGAGTGTTTAAGTCATGATAAACGGGCAGAAATTGTCAAGTCATGATAAAATTGTCAAGATGAAAGAGTCGCGGTTAACGGATGAAAGTTGTCACGTCAAGATTTAACTTGATAAGTGAGCAGTCAAGGTTCTCTAGAAGACAGAAAATATAATTGTCATGAAAAATTCTCTAACGAAGACGGGCTGTCGGGTTGGTGAACTCTGACGCATAACGGCTCGGTGGTATAGTTAGGTGCCGTCTGTGTCGGGGTTGGCGAGTTTTTTGCCAGTCCCGGTAAACGGACGCAAGTTGTCCCGTCACGGTAAAGGCCGATTACGTATGAGTCCCGGTAGTAACAACGGCGTTTACTTGTCACGGTGCATTATATAAACGGAGAGCAAAAAACGCTGCCAACTGCGCGTCGGCCTGCAGCCCTATTGACTTTGTCTCGGTAAACGGATGAGTCAGGGTACACCAAATTTAATAAGTGAAATGAATTTACGAGCATAGATGTAAATAGCTGATTACGAATGTGTCCGGGCTGCAGAAGGCACTTAACTATACCATCCGTGTTATAAAAAGTGCGCGAGTTGTCTCCTTTGATCAAATTTGCTCTTTATTTTAAGTCCCGGTAAACGGAAATAAGTTGTCATGATGATACTGAGTTTTATAAATCTGGTGGCCTCTAAACGGCTCGAAATTGTCTTGTTATAATTAAAATTTTCTTGATGGCTGTTAGCAAAAGTGCGCCCTTGCAAATGACTGGTCGTCAAGCATAAACATTATAATTAAAAACCATTTGCAAGGCCACAGGGCGGGCAAAAAAAATTGGCCAGGTTGTGTTTCGCGGTACAAGTTTTATAGGAAAGATAAGTTGTCTCGGATAGTGTTAATTAATAAACAGCAGTGGCGCGAGTGCCAATTTTTTTTATTTGCGGGTTGGCAGAAGTATTCGGCTGGCATTTTGCGTGTCGCGGTACAAATTTTATAAACGGCGAGAAGTTGTCTTGTCACGGTAAATTTTATTACTTGTAGGACGGGAGGCCGAATTATTGGGAGGTCCCGCGCATTTTTGATAACGGCTCGGTGGTATGGTTAGGTGCCGTCTGTGTCGGGGTTGGCGAGTTTTTTGCCAGTCCCGGCAGGTGGCGCGAAGTTGTCTGGTCACGGTAAAAGCAGATTACGTATGAGTCCCGGTAATGAAAACGCATTTTACTTGTCACGGTGCATTTTATAAACGGAGAGCAAAAAACGCTGCCAACTGCGCGTCGGCCTGCAGCCCTACTGAGTTTGTCTCGGCAGCAGGATGAGTCAGGGTACACCAAATTTAATAAGTGAAACGAAGTTGCGAGCATAGATGTAAATAGCTGATTACGAATGTGTCCGGGCTGCAGAAGGCACTTAACTATACCATCCGTGTTAGGTTACGTGCTAATTTTAAAACTGTAACCCTGGCACGAAGCTGTCAAGGATCTGTAAAGTATTTTTTAGCTGCTTTTCACATTCTTTGCTTCATGTCTGTTTGATAAAAGCATTGCAAGAATGTTAAACGACATAGATAAGATAGCAAGAAAGGAGCCCAAATTGGATTTTGAAATCAAGTTATGGTAATCAATTAAAAATAAGCTTGAAACTATTAGTGCAAAAGAAACTCCTACAATAATAAATCTGAATTTTCTCATAAGGTGGACTCTTAAGTGATTGCAAGTTAAAAACTAATTTGATGTTTTGCAAGAACGCCGTTAGGTTGCCGTGCTCGGATTTAAGTCCTGGTAAACGTGTAGAAAATAGGCTTGTGCAGGCATGTGTGAGGGCCAAGCCGGACTCGTCCAGCAATATTTGGGAAATGGGAAAGTCCCGGTAAACGGACAAAATTTAAGTGTCATGATAAATTCTATAATGTAGCCAGTCTCGGGTTTTGCGAGCATGCAACCTAACGGCTCGGTGGTATAGTTAGGTGCCGTCTGTGTCAGGGTTGGCGAGTTTTTTGCCAGTCCCGGTAAACGGACGCAAGTTGTCTGGTCACGGTAAAAGCCGATTACGTATGAGTCCCGGTAATGAAAACGCAATTTACTAGTCACGGTGCATTTTATAAACGGAGAGCAAAAAACGCTGCCAACTGCGCGTCGGCCTGCAGCCCTACTGACTTTGTCTCGGGTGCAGGATGAGTCAGGGTACACCAAATTTAATAAGTGAATTGACATTTGGAACATAGACTTATGTAGCTGATTACGAATGTGTCCGGGCTGCAGAAGGCACTTAACTATACCATCCGTGTTATGCGCCGGAGTAAGGTTAAAACTGTCTCGGTTGCAGTAATTTGTCTTGGATTATGATTTTTTTGCGTCCATGAAGTCTCAATTACTAGGCAGCGTGTTCTTTTAGTCTTTTAATATGTTTGAACTCAGGTGCTTTTGACTTTTTTTCTTCTTCAAGATCATAGTCGTTCTGAAGTCCAAGCCAGAATTTAGGAGAATTACCAAAATAATAACTCAGTCGTATAGCAGTGTCGGCAGTTATGCTTCTGTTGCCTTTGATAATCTCGGAAGTTCTGGTCTGTGGTATTCCAAGGTCCTTTGAGAGTTTGTAGGCAGATATATTTAAAGGTTTGAGAAATTCTTCAAGTAGAATCTCTCCCGGGTGAATATTTGAAAGCTTTTCCATTTTAATCTATTTATGATAATCCATTATTGTAACATCACTTGAGTTTCCATCGTCCCATTTAAATAGGATTCTCCATTGGTCATTAATCCTGATGCTGTAAAAGTCACTCATCTTACCTGAAAGTTTCTCAAGCTTATTTGATGGAGGAACTTTTAAGTCGATTAGATTCTGTGAGTTATTAAGCATCCTTAATTTTCTCCTTCCAATTTGTTGTATTTCCTGAGGTAGCTTTTTAACTCTATCCCCATTCCATATTTTTTCAGTCTCTTTTGAACCAAAAGAAGTAATCATATCCGTGTAGCGTTACTAACGTCAAAGATAAGTAGTTTCTATTAATTATGCAAATTATAATTATTAGAAACGAATTTTTCTTTTGGCTGTTATGCGTCGGAGTGTTTAAGTCATGATAAACGGGCAGAAATTGTCAAGTCATGATAAAATTGTCAAGATGAAAGAGTCGCGGTTAACGGATGAAAGTTGTCACGTCAAGATTTAACTTGATAAGTGAGCAGTCAAGGTTCTCTAGAAGACAGAAAATATAATTGTCATGAAAAATTCTCTAACGAAGACGGGCTGTCGGGTTGGTGAACTCTGACGCATAACGGCTCGGTGGTATAGTTAGGTGCCGACTGTGTCAGGGTTGGCGAGTTTTTTGCCAGTCCCGGTGAATGGTGCGATGTTGTCTGGTCACGGTAAGAGCCGGTTACGTATGAGTCCCGGTAATGAAAACGCAATTTACTTGTCACGGTACATTATATAAACGGAGAGCAAAAAACGCTGCCAACTGCGCGTCGGCCTGCAGCCCTACTGACTTTGTCTCGGTAAACGGATGAGTCAGGGTGCACAAAGTTTAATAAGTGGAATGACATTAAGAGCATAGACTTAAATAGCTGATTACGAATGTGTCCGGGCTGCAGAAGGCAATTAACTATACCATCCGTGTTAGCTTGCGTTTTTTTATTTTTCCTCAGTCAAGTAGAGTTGATATCGATTTTTAATGTTTTGAGAATAGAAACTACCGAAAGAAGATGAAGATTTAAAACCCTTCCAGACATCAATTGGTAAATCTTTGTAGATATAATCTTGTTTATCTGTATATAAGAGAAAATAACCAAGATGATTGTCACAACTATAAAAATTTGCACCTCTTATCCATGAACTAGTTGCTGTATTGACATTATCTTGAAAAGTAAAATTTGTTTCTTTAATAATCCTAACTGCTTCATTGTAAGAGCTAAATGATTTTGGTAGATTGGCGCAATCATTACTATTTGAGTTCTTAATTATTGCATTTTCTTCTGTATTTACAGTTCTAATATTTGCCTTCGGATTAGTATTGCAAGATATAAGTAAGGTAAAACTTACTATTATTAATAAGTGTTTCATTCTGTGATATTTACTAATTCTTCTATTACAATTCTTAATTCTAGTTTTATTTGATCAATATCATTCTTCCTAGCATTAAATCTTCTATTATGGGCGCTTAAATCAGCATATTTTTTGATCTTTGGTAATGCATCTTTTGTATTTCTGGTAAGTGTCCACGTCTTTTCTGAAGTAAAATGAGAGATTAGATCGCTAAGAAAAAAATAATTACCAGTTCTGGAGTCTTGCACTTTATGTTGGATTTTGTTTTTTTCATAACATTCTATTATCAAAGATTCTATTAGCTTTCTTAACATAACTAAGCACGAATCAAAAAGAGTATAGTTATAACACAAAATTATCTGCTTTGCAATTTTTTGAATATATGAAGGAGTATCTTTAACCAAATCCAGAGAAAACAATTCAATTTGACCAATTACTTTTTCCTTTTCAAAATCAGAAATTTCCTCATAAAATTGAATTCTATTCTCAATCTTTTTTAGGTTAAGTTGTTGTTTTGTTATTTTCTGAAGGATTTCATTATGTTTTAGGGCTTCACTATCGATTGAATTTGTCATGACCGACATTAATTCTATATATGCAATTCCTTCATTGTATGTATCCAGTTCTTCATTTTTTTCTTTTGTAAAAGATGCTTTTAGAAAATTATTGTTATAATCATTCCAAAGCTCGTATTCAAGTTTTAATTCATTAAATACGTCGGTAGTTCTAGCTTTTGATAATTCATCAAAAATAGTTTTCCCAATTTCAATTCTATTCTTTATTGTCTTTTTGAATTCTTTTCTGGATATTTTTAGTTTTTGTTCCATTTTAATAATATTTACGTTTGAATACTTTACAAGATGTTAATTCCCAAGATCGAATTCATCCTTCCATTCTAAATCAACTATCTCAAACTTAGCATCTATCGCTTTAGCTAATGCGACAGATTTAGAGATAATAAAATCGTCGAATTCAGGAACTTTTACTTGAATTCTTTCTCCGTGATTTAGTTTTTTTTGCCTTGAAATTAGAATGCTATAGATTTGATCTTCGTTTTCAGTACGCTTATCCAATAAAGTAATTTTTATTGTAAATCCTTCTAGATCCCAGTGTGTTGGATTATTAATGATTAAGACAAAATCATGTAGCCTAACTGGAGAAGAATAATCTTTACTCGATGCGGATACATTCCATTCTTCGACTGATATGCCTGTAAATGGAACTATATCCATTAAATTTTTGTGTCTTCTTTTAAATTCCGCTTCATAAGTCTCTAGCAATTGGAAATTAAAATTTTTGAAGCACTTATCAGCATATAGTATATCTGAAAGTACAAGAATGTATTTAATACCACGCGATTTAAACACAATATCACAGGTTGATCTAAAGTTCCCTTCATCTGTATGAAAAGTCCACCGTAATCTTTTGGTCTCAAAAGTA
The DNA here is from genome assembly GCA_963809855.1 of uncultured Bacteroidales bacterium. GTDB lineage: Bacteria > Bacteroidota > Bacteroidia > Bacteroidales > VadinHA17 > LD21. The sequence goes on from CAWELF010000001.1 coordinate 1,631,316, forward strand.
ATGCTGTCCAGGTTAATATTTCTTTTAACAAATTCCTGATATAGAGAATCAAATCTACTTTCAATAGTAGTTCTATATTTTTTATTGGCTTCCTTGTCTTTCATAAAAGCTGTGATATCGTCACGAACAAATACCCCCTTCATATAAATACTATCATTATAGCTTGATGAATCTTTCAAGACTAAAAGGAGCGGTTTTAATTCGTCAAATTTGTTATTTCGCAATGATGTAAAAATTGTTTCTACGTATTTATCAAGTGATTGAATGGGTTCAATCCTTTTGCAGTTCTGGTTTAGAATAAGAAGATACCCTAAAACTAAAAATCTAAATATTGAAGTTTTCATAGTAATTGAAATATAGTGTAATAATATTATTTTGTTGGTGAATGGTCAAATTTTTCGGGTTCTTATTTATTTACATTATTCATGTCAGAAGTCCTGATAGACGAGTTGGAGTTGTCTCGTCACCAGAAAGTTTTCTAGGTGGAATAGTCCCGGTAAGTGAGTAGAAGTTGTCATTTCAAGATATAATTGTCGAGGCAGAATTTTGGGGATAATGCAAGCTAACGGCTCGGTGGTATAGTTAGGTGCCGTCTGTGTCAGGGTTGGCGAGTTTTTTGCCAGTCCCGGTAAACGGACGCTAGTTGTCTGGTCACGGTAAAAGCCGATTACGTATGAGTCCCGGTAATGAAAACGCGATTTACTTGTCACGGTGCATTTTATAAACGGAGAGCAAAAAACGCTGCCAACTGCGCGTTGGCCTGCAGCCCTATTGACTTTGTCTTGGCAGCAGGATTTGTCAGGGTACACTAAGTTTAATAAGTGAAATGAATTTTCGAGTATAGATGTAAATAGTTGATTACGAAGTTGTCCGGGCTGCGGAAGGCACTTAACTATACCATCCGTGTTATAAAAAGTGCGCGAGTTTTAACCCTTGACCAAATTTGCTCTTTGTTTAAGTCCCGATAAACGGAAGTAAGTTGTCATGATGATACGTAGTTTTATAAATCTAGTGGCTCTAAACGGCTTGAAAATTGTCTCGTCATAATTAAAAACCCTAGATGACCGTTAGCAAAAGTGCGCCCTTGCAAATGATTGGTTGTCAAGCTGAAACATTATAATTAAAAACCATTTGCAAGGCCACAGGGCAGGCATAAAAAATTGGCCAGGTTGTGTTTCGCGGTACAAGTTTTATAGTAATGGTAAATTGTCTCGATTAGTGTTAATTAATAAACAGCAGTGGCGCGAGAGCCAATTTTTTATTTGCGGGTTGGCAGAGGTATTCGGCTGGCATTTTGTGTGTCAGGGTACAAAATTGATAAACGGCCGAAAAGTGTTTTGTCACGGTGAATTTTATTACTTGCACTGCGGGTAGCCGAATTATCGGAGGTCACGCGCATTTTTGATAACGGCTCGGTGGTATGGTTAGGTGCCGTCTGTGTCAGGGTTGGCGAGTTTTTTGCCAGTCCCGGTAGGTGGACGCTAGTTGTCTGGTCACGGTAAAAGCCGATTACGTATGAGTCCCGGTAATGAAAACGTAGTTACTTGTCACGGTGCATTATATAAACGGAGAGCAAAAAACGCTGCCAACTGAGCGTCGGCCTGTAGCCCTATTGATTTTGTCTCGGCAGCAGGATGAGTCAGGGTACACAAAGTTTAATAAGTGAATTGAAGTTGCGCGCATAGACTTATGTAGCTGATTACGAATGTGTCAGGGCTGCAGAAGGCACTTAACTATACCATCCGTGTTATAAAAAGTGCGCGAGTTGTCTCCTTTGACCAAATTTGCTCTTTATTTTAAGTCCTGGTAAACGGAAATAAGTTGTCATGATGATACGAAGTTTTATAGATCTTGTGGCTTCTAAACGGCTCGAAATTGTCTCGTTATAATTAAAAAATTCTTGATGGCTGTTAGCAAAAGTGCGCCCTTGCAAATGACTGGTCGTCAAGTAGAAAAACTCTAATTAAAAACCATTTGCAAGGCCACAGGGCGGGCAAAAAAAATTGGCCAGGTTGTGTTTCGCGGTACAAGTTTTATAGAAATGATAAGTTGTCTCGGTTAGTGTTAATTAGTAAACAGTAGTGGCGCGAGTGCCAATTTTTTTTATTTGCGGGTTGGCAGAAGTATTCGGCTGGCATTTTGTGTGTCGCGGTACAAATTTTATAAACGTTGAGAAGTTGTCTTGTCACGGTAAATTATATTACTTGTAGGACGGGAAGCCGAATTATCGGAGGTCCCGCGCATTTTTGATAACGGCTCGGTGGTATAGTTAGGTGCCGTCTGTGTCAGGGTTGGCGAGTTTTTTGCCAGTCCCGGTAAACGGCCGCAAGGTGTCCCGTCACGGTAAAAGCTGATTACGTATGAGTCCCGGTAGTAAAAACGTAGTTACTTGTCATGGTGCATTTTATAAGTGGAGAGCAAAAAACGCTGCCAACTGAGCGTCGGCCTGCAGCCCTACTTACTTTGTCTCGGCAGTAGGATGAGTCAAGGTGCCTGAAGTTAAATAAGTGGCTTAAAATTGTTCTTATAGACTTTCTCATGCATTACGAATGTGTCCGGGCTGCAGACCGTGTCCCGCGAAGCCATTGTCATGCTTTAACTAACTTGTCTCGGTTAACTGGCGAAGCGGGAAGGCACTTAACTATACCATCCGTGTTAGCATTTGTGCAAATTTTAAAACTGTCTTGATATAAATAATTTGTCGCGATAATTGAAATTTGTCAAGGGTTTCAGACATGGTCGACAAATATATTTAAGTAGAATTAGTTTTTACCTCTTTAATAAATTTTCTAAACGACCTACTATAATTTTGACCAACATCAGGCCTAATAGAACTGGCAACCTTTTTTCGAAATCTCCTATTTTTTAAATCTATCCTAATTTTAGTTTTTCTACTAAGCCAATCTGAGGGATTTTTAATTTCTTCATCAACATTAACGAAAGTCTCATCAATTTTTGATTCATCGATTAATTCACATGTCTTTAGTCCCTCAATGTCAGAACATAACCATGCATCAAATGTTTTATCTGCAATTACAACTACAATATTATGAGGTAATTCAAGAGAACCATTTTTTTGATGATCAAAGAATTCAGTAACTTTATTATTAATCTTATTTTTTAGATCTAAACAATCTGTACAATAGCCTTCTCTTTCAGCCTCTAAGTAATCTAATGATATAATAATGTTTATTGGTTTGAATGATTTGACAAATATATATAGTTCATTCTCAAGGTTTTTAATTATGTTTCCGATTCCTTTGGCATTATGTATAGGAAAATTAAAATAGCCGAGCGTTTTTCCAACAAACGATGGAATACTTTCATACTCGCAATGTCCTTCAACAATGAATCCTAGATTTGGTCTTATGTACATAATGCTTACAAACTTATTGGGACACCCTTAAGCAGACCTCGCACCCATAAATCACCTATTTCGCCCATTGAGATATTTGAATCAGACAAAATTTCTGAGATTCGGTTGAATACAGTTCCGCATTCAGTTCTTTCGGCAATTAGCAACTCACCACTATTAAGACATTCAAGTAATTGTTGGGAATGAGTTGTTAGTATTAATTGTATATTCCTTTCCTTGATAGTCTCTCGCATATGGGATATCAAATCTTTAATAGCCCAAGGATGTAATCCATGTTCTGGTTCTTCAATCATTACAGTGCTCCCCTCTGGATGGGTTTCTATTGATAAGAGAATTGCAAACGCTCTTAAAGTACCATCTGAAGATTCCCATGATTCTATATCTCTGCCTCCAAAGATTTCAGAAAAAAGTAAATATTCTTTTCCTGCTCTGAGTGATTTGCTTTTAACTGAACTAAAATATGGTGAAATGTTTGACATAGTGGTTATAATCCTGGCGTATGCATCTGCATTCTCTTTGTCAGTCATTTGTTTTGCGACGGAAGGAACATTATCTCCTGTGGATGAAACTTGTAAACTTCTTGAGATATTCTGCTCTTGCCGGAGCTCGTTTATTAACAAGTCATACTTAGCAAATGATCCAACTTCTTGCATTACTCTTCTAAAGTGCAATGAAAATCCTTCAATAAATCGATCAGAGCTAAGTATTAACTCGTGCTTTTTATCAAACCCAGGTTTTGGGCTATTTATTAATGATTTTGTAAAGTTGAAAATATACTTTTTGCTAACTGGAATGTTTTTGGTTTTATTAAAGAGAAGGTCATCTATTCCAAGCCAATATGACAATAATTCAATATTATCTTTTGTCAACTCGAAATTGAACTTGAAATCAATTGTTTCACCTCGTCGTATAAACTCAATATCAGAGTTTCTCAGAGATTCAACTTTCTCTGGTGGCATCTTACTTGAAAAATTCGCAACATCAATCCGATTTTTAAGAAAGTATGCATTTAGAAGACAATGCTTAATAGATAGTTTTTCTTGAGTAATTTTAACATTCTTTTGTTTAGATTGCGAGATCCCAATTGAATATGAAACATCAAGTGGAGGAAGGCCAAGTTTTATCCAATTATCAGGAGGAACGATGTCAAGGTCTACTGAGATCTTAATAACTACACCAAATGGCTTTTTATACATCTTGGGTATTATTTCAGAAAACCCTCCTCGTTTATAGATTGATTCTGTTAGACCAAGATTGACTAAATCTGAAAGAAATTCAATTCCTTTTACCAAATTTGATTTTCCAGTAGCATTCGCACCAACTATAACTGTTAGTTTCTCTAAATTCATAGCTGATTTGCAAATACTTCTAAAGTTTTCTATTTCAATTTTATTAATCATGACTAGTGAATTTATTAGACTATGAATTTAGCATAAAATTCAATCTCTAAGTAATTTTAGTTTTGAAACAATAAAATTCTACACGAATTGCATAAGACGTTCAGGTCAAATAGTTTTAGGTAGTTTGTGCTCCTGAGATTTTATCGAGAATTTGATTTTGACCGTTAGCATTTGTGCGACCTGTCATGATTACGTAACTGTCATGTTATAAGTAATTTGTCTTGCAGATAGGCCCCCGGTCGAGTAGGTAAGGGGGAGTTACACCCCCGAACCTCTCACGGAACCGTACGTGATACTCTCGCATCATACGGCTCTTGTTACACAAAAGATTAAGCGGTTTGGAATACATACTGCCAGTGTACAAACAGACCCGGATAGCACTTTGCAAGATTCCTGATCCAATCACCAGCTTTATTCATACTCCTATGAAACCTCTTATACTTTCTTGCCGCCCACAGCATCAGCCGGTAGTGAAAGATCCGGAAAATTCTCATCAACTTATGAATCCTGAACCGACCATAGTAATTAATCCATCCTCGGATTTTAGGGTTAAACTCCTTTGCAATCCAATAGATATCTTTACCAGACCAGCGCTGAAACATAGATTTTCTGAATTCTTCCACAATCTTATTCTCACTCTTACGGCTAATAGCACAATCATAACCCAGGAACATCTCACCATTTTTGTTCGATGTTGAACGTGGTTGAAAACTGAAGCCCAGAAAGTCAAATTTTACTGTCTTAAATTTATCCTTACGGTTATCTTTCTTACAGTAAACAATCTTGGTCTTCTTTTCATTAAGTTCTAACCTGGACTTCCTTAGCCTATCACGTATGGCATTCAATACGCCTTCTGCTTCCGTATGGCTGTTGCAGTGAACTACTATGTCATCTGCATACCTTACAAAGCTTAAGGCTGGATAATTAATCTCAAGCCATCTGTCAAGGGCATAGTGTAGGAACAGGTTTGCCAGAAGGGGGCTTATTACCCCTCCTTGAGGCGTTCCTTTGCCATCCCGCAAGTGTTGGTTTCCTTTGCGATCTTCAATAGGTGCCTGAAGCCATCTTGTTATGTACATCTTCACCCATTTTTCTTGTACATGTCTTTCGAGAGCTTTTAAAAGTAGCTCATGGGACATATTGTCAAAGAAACCGGATATGTCCATGTCGATTACCCAATGGTAGCGTCGCACGTTCTTGCGAACTTGCTCAACTGCCTGATGGGCATCCTTTAGTGGTCGATACCCGTAAGACTTCAAAGAGAACACTGCTTCGAGTCTTGGCTCAAGGTAGCTCGTAATGACTTGTTGAGCCACCCTGTCGCCGACTGTAGGAATGCCTAGCTTTCGCTTTCTTCCATCATCCTTTGGAATTTCTACTTCAAGTACTGGAGGTGGGAAGTAACTGCCGGAACTCATCCGATTCCATAGCATGTACAGATTGTCTTGAAGACGTTCCTCGTACATTTCGATGGTCTCATCATCTATCCCTGCTGCTCCTTTGTTGCTCCTTACGTTCTTGAAAGCTTCCCAAACCATTCTTTTGGCAATAGGTATACTTTTCGTCTCGGCTCCGCTACACCTCCCCCCTTTTGGGGTTGCTAGTGGTAACCTCAACTGTGTAACCTCAGTCCTTCGCTCCACTCCCATTACAGGAGCTTCAACACTACTATGACTGAGTCCGATTTCATACAAATCATCGGTATTTAGCCTCACAGGTGTTTCCCCTGCTTGTGCTTTTCCCTTTCCATCTTTGTATGACCTCCCTTGTTCCATAACTAAGCCTGAATAGACCTCATGCCTCCTCTATGACGCCAGCCGTGTAGCCAGTAAGCAGGTATCCGCTACACTCCTCCCCCGGCATCATGGACCGTTGGGTTTTGACTGGATGTTCGTTTTCACGGCACCTCATAAGAGGTTCACTTTCGTTCATCTTTTCTATTCTTACCTAATCCTTTCGACAGGACTTTTTCCCCATTCCGTTCAATACCTCCCGGTCACCCGGAAAGCACCGTGGGGCGGTTTGCAGGAATCGCCTGTACGACACCTGCGGAGGGCCTACCTCCATCTTAATTACAGCATCGACTTCGGTCTCACGATCGTTGTCGGCAAGGCACACCATAAATGCTAACGGCTCGGCGGTTTGATTAGGTGCCGTCTGTGTCGGGGTTGGCGAGTTTTTTGCCAGTCCCGGCAGGTGGCGCGAAGTTGTCTTGTCACGGTAAACCTGATTACGTATGAGTCCCGGTAATGAAAACGTAGTTACTTGTCATGGTGCACTTTATAAACGGAGAGCAAAAAACCCTGCCAACTGAGCGTCGGCCCGCAACCCCATTGACTTTGTCTTGGTAGCAGGATTAGTCAAGGTGCAGAAAATTTAATAAGCGATTTGAATTTACGAGCATAGATGTAAATAACTGATTACGAAATTGTCCGGGTTGCGGAAGGCACTTAATTAAACCGTCCGTGTTAGCATTTGTGCAAATTTTAAAACTGTCTCGATGAAACGAATTTGTCACAATAGATGAAATTAGTCAAGGATGCCAGTCCATGGTTAATGGCAGTTTTTGTCTCGGTTTGGTTAATTATTCAAAAATTTCATCAAATCATAGTTAACACAGTCTTTGTACAATCTGTCTGAAATAATATCTGTCCCATACCCACTTTCTACCGTTAAACTTAAGTTCAAAACTTTCTTAATTAGCTGTATATCGTTGGCTGTCAAGATATACTTGTTTTCTTTTGCTAATTGAAGTAATGCAACGACTCCATAAATTCTGCCGGGTAATGAATAACCTCTAATAATGTTTCGTATACAATCGATTCTGTTATCATTCTTAAGCTTGTGTATCGCATAGAATGGGGTCCAGTCATTTGTTGTCAAGTCATTAAATGATTCAAATCCATATCTGCCTGTTGCATTGTTAAGGAACTCATACTCAAACTTGCATTCTGATATATCTAATTCGTCTTGTTTTCCTAAATACTCTGCAACATGATTTTTAAATTCATCATAAGCAACTTGATTTATATATGTGTTAATATAAACACTATCCGTAAAATTGTGAGAATTAACCATTAAAGAAAAAAACTCATGGAATTTCTTTTCAATATTTTTGTCACGTTCAAAAACACTGCTTAATCGTCTTATATAGTCCTTATAGATTGTGGTTTCCGCCATAATTATTTGCCCATTAAAACTTACTATGTTGGAATTAATTGAAAGGGTTCCAGCTGGTAATACCCACCAATGAAGTATACCATCAAACCCAATAGGATAATGTGAGGTTGATTCCCATCTTTGGAGGTTATTGGATAAATCATTCAGTGTTGTTTCCGGTTTCAGAGGAAAATATTTGAAGAAGTGCTGAAAGATCGAAACATCCATCTTTATCCATTCTTCTTTGACCTGACCTTGGGAAGATGACATCAATAAGAAGAAAAAAGTAAGTACTAAAAAAATATTTTTCATGGTCGGGTCTTATATTACGTAAGTATCAAAATATATGCCAAGTAGCTAATCAGTCTAAAATTGGCTTTTAAAACTAATTAATCAGAGAATTTTTGCTTTTGACCGTTAGCATTTGTGACTATTTGTTTTCATGACGCATTTGTCTCGCTATAAGCAAATTGTCTCGAGAAAGGCTTGTATCGAGTAGGTAAAGGGGAGTTTCACCCCTAAACCTCTCACGGAACCGTACGTGATAGTCTCCCATCATACGGCTCTTCAGTTAGTACTCTACCAGGTCGAATCCTCCCGCTTTTTGCAGTTGTCCTATTTGGCAGTATAATAAGCTGCTACCCCCTTCGCTCCACTCCCATTACAGGAGCTTCATCACTACTACGAGGTAGTCTGCCATCTTGCAGAACATCGGTATTTGGCCTCACAGGTTGTTCCCCTGCTTGTGCCTTTCCCTTGTATTTCTTCATTTCTGCAAGACTTCCCTTGTTCCATAACTAAGCCTGAATAGACCTCATGCCTCCTAAAGGACGCCAGCCATGTAGCCAGTAGACAGGTGCCCGCTACACTCCTCCCCCGGCATTATGGCACCGTTGGGTTTTGACTGGATGTTCGTTTTCACGGCCCCTCATCGGAGGTTCACTTTCGTTCATCTTTTCTATTCTTACCTAATCCTTTTGACAGGACTTTTTCCCCATCCGTTCAACACCTTCCAGTCACCCGGAAAGCACCGTGGGGCGGTTTGCAGGAATTGCCTGTACAACACCTGCGGAGGGCCTACCTCCATCTTAATTACAGCATCGACTTCGGTCTCTCGATCGTTGTCAGCAAGGCACACCATAAATGCTAACGGCTCGGTGGTATGGTTAGGTGCCGTCTGTGTCAGGGTTGGCGAGTTTTTTGCCAGTCCCGGTAAGTGGACGAAAGGTGTCTGGTCACGGTAAAAGCCAATTACGTATGAGTCCCGGTGATGAAAGCGCCATTTACTTGTCACGGTACATTTTATAAACGGAGAGCAAAAAACGCTGCCAACTGCGCGTCGGCCTGCAGCCCTACTGATTTTGTCTCGGTAGCAGGATGAGTCAGGGTACACCAAATTTAATAAGTGAAACGAAGTTGCGAGCATAGACTTATGTAGCTGATTACGAATGTGTCCGGGCTGCAGAAGGCACTTAACTATACCATCCGTGTTAACAATAGTTCTATTTTAAAGGCCTCTCCCATTTTGAAAAGTCCCGGTAAACGGACGATTGTTTTCTTGTCAAGATAAAATTTTATTACGTTGTAGTCCCGGTAAACGACCGAAAACCCAAATGTCAAATTATATTTTACTAAGTGGCCGTTAACAATAGTTCGGCCTTGCAAATGACAGTTTCTCAAGCAGAAACATTATAATTAAAAACCATTTGCAAGGCATTAGGGTAGGCATAAAAAATTGGCCAGGTTGTGTTTCGCGGTACAAGTTTTATGGAATTGATAAATTGTCTCGATTAGTGTTAATTTGTTAACAGCAGTGGCGCGAGAGCCAATTTTTTATATGCGCGTTGGCAGGATTATGAGGCTGGCATTTTGTGTGTCGGGGTACAAGTTGATAAACGGCCGAAAAGTGTCTTGTCACGATGAATTTTATTACTTGCAGTGCGGGTAGCCGAATGTGTCGAAATTGCCCCGAATTATTGTTAACGGCTCGGTGGTATGGTTAGGTGCCGTCTGTGTCAGGGTTGGCGAGTTTTTTTGCCAGTCCCGGTAAGTGGCGCGAAGTTGTCTGGTCACGGTAAAAGCCGATTACGTATGAGTCCCGGTAATGAAAACGGAGTTACTTGTCACGGTGCATTTTATAAACGGAGAGCAAAAAACGCTGCCAACTGCGCGTCGGCCTGCAGCCCTACTGACTTTGTCTCGGGTGCAGGATGAGTCAGGGTACACCAAATTTAATAAGTGAAATGAAGTTGCGAGCATAGATGTAAATAGCTGATTGCGAAGTTGTCCGGGCTGCAGAAGGCACTTAACTATACCATCCGTGTTATAAAAAGTGCGGAAGTTTTCTCGTCAAGTTCTAAGTTGTCATTTGTTAAAAGTCCCGGTAAACAGAAGTAAGTTGTCATGATGGAACAAAGTTTTATAAATCTGGTGGCTTCTTAACGGCTTGAAAATTGTCTCGGCATAACACCCCTACTAGATGACCGTTATAAAAAGTGCGACCGGGCAAATGGCAATCTTGTCAAGCAGGAACTTTCTAATCAAAGAACATTTGCACGGCCCCAGGGTTGGGATAAAAAATTGGCCAGGTTGTGTTTCGCGGTACAAGTTTTATAAATGTGAGTTAATTGTCTCAGGTAGTGTTAATTTGTTAACAGTAGTGGCGCGAGTGCCAATTTTTTATATGCGCGTCGGCAGAAGGATTCGGCTGGCATTTTGCGTGTCGCGGTATAATTTGATAAACGATAGTAAACTGTCATGGTATAGAATGTTTTTATTGCTTGCAGTGCGGGTAGCCGAATTATCAGATGTCCCTCGCATTTTTTATAACGGCTCGGTGGTATAGTTAGGTGCCGTCCGTGTCAGGGTTGGCGAGTTTTTTGCCAGTCCCGGTGAACGGACGCAAGTTGTCTGGTCACGGTAAACCTCTCTTACGTATGAGTCCCGGTAATGAAAACGCAATTTACTTGTCACGGTGCATTTTATAAACGGAGAGCAAAAAACGCTGCCAACTGAGCGTCGGCCTGCAGCCCTATTGATTTTGTCTCGGGTGCAGGATGAGTCAGGGTACACAAAATTTGATAAGTGAGTTGAACTTACGAGCATAGACTTATGTAGTTGATTGCGAATGTGTCCGGGCTGCAGAAGGCACTTAACTATACCATCCGTGTTATAAAAAGTGCGGAAGTTTTCTCGTCAAGTTCTAAGTGGTCATTTGTTAAAAGTCCCGGCAAACGGAAGTAAATTGTCATGATGGAACAAAGTTTTATAAATCTTGTGGCTTCTTAACGGCTTGAAAATTGTCTCGGCATAACACCCCTCCTAGATGACCGTTATAAAAAGTGCGACCGGGCAAATGGCCATCTTGTCAAGCAGGAACTGTCTAATCAAAGAACATTTGCACGGCCCCAGGGTTGGGATAAAAAATTGGCCAGGTTGTGTTTCGCGGTACAAGTTTTATAAATGTGAGTTAATTGTCTCGGTTAGTGTTAATTTGTTAACAGCAGTGGCGCGCGAGCCAATTTTTTATATGCGCGTCGGCAGAAGGATTCGGCTGGCATTTTGCGTGTCGCGGTATGATTTGATAAACGATAGTAAACTGTCATGGTATAGAATGTTTTATTACTTGCAGTGCGGGTAGCCGAATTATCAGATGTCCCTCGCATTTTTTATAACGGCTCGGTGGTATAGTTAGGTGCCGTCTGTGTCAGGGTTGGCGAGTTTTTTGCCAGTCCCGGTAAACGGACGCAAGTTGTCTGGTCACGGTAAAAGCCGGTTACGTATGAGTCCCGGTAATGAAAACGCCATTTACTTGTCACGGTGCATTATATAAACGGAGAGCAAAAAACGCTGCCAACTGCGCGTCGGCCTGCAGCCCTACTGACTTTGTCTCGGTAAACGGATGAGTCAAGGTGTACAAAGTTAAATAAGTTGCTTAAAACTGATCTTATAGACTTTCTCATGCATTACGAATGTGTCCGGGCTGCAGAAGGCACTTAACTATACCATCCGTGTTATGGTTAGTTCAATTTTAAAGCTGTCAACCGACACGAATCTGTCCTGATGATTTAACTTAGTAACGGTGGCAGAAGTATCGAGTCCCGGCAAAGTGAATATAAGCTGTCAGATCAATAAAAATTTGGAAAGGAGTGAATCAAGCTCAGGCGTCACTATTTAACAGTCAATAATGAATTTAAATATTCTTCAATCTTACTTGGTCGATCACAATTATTTTTAATAATTAGTCCTCTTTTGTCAATTAGAGTATAATGTGGGAGAGCTGAGATTTTATAACGTGAGTTCAATTCATTTTTTTGATTTTCATTACAGATCAGATTTATCCCTTGTAATCCTTTGTCGGTTATAATAGATTTCCATTTAGCCGGTTCGTTATCAAGACATACATTAATCACAATGATTTTCGTTTTGTCTGAATTAGAAATAAAGTTATTTAGCACTGGCATTTCAGCTAAACAAGGAGCACACCACGTTGCCCAGAAATGTAGGTAAATAATTTTACCTTTTAATTCGGTTAATCTATAGTTCTTGCCTTCAATGCCAGAAAGATTAAACTCAGGAGCCACGTCCCCATCCTTGAGGCTTACTAAATCTAAAAGTTTATTTTGAATGTACTCTTTTTCCTTTTGTATATACGCTAATTTATCTGGTGACAAATTATAAGTTGAACTAGATAGGAAGGTCTCAACTTCATCTAAACTTTTTAAAGATCTGCATCCTGAATATAACCGTGCAAAATATGATGTCATAAAAATATCTTTAATGGATCCCTTAAGTGTGGAATCAATTTGTGGATATATCTTAGAAAAGTATTCTTTAAGGTTGCTAAGATTCCGACCATATATGAAAAAGCTTAAAATATAGCTATAATAATCTGCAGAAAGGATTGCATCAGGATTGTAAATGGGTTCGTAAAACTCAAGATTTTCCTTTTTAGAGTTGTTCGTTAGTGATTGATAGAATATGAGCTTAAAATGCTGCGAACTATATTTGATATTGTATTTCTCTACTTTGACAAACCAATCTGATAACCTTTTTTTATTTTGCTCAAGAAACGTAAGATTAACTTTTTCAACTGAATCTACCTCTTTTGAAAGAGATTTGTATTGTTTTTCGGATGTACATAATACGCTAAACCATTTTTTTCTTGCTGGACCACTAAGTATTTTGTAATATCCTAACTTAGCGTATTTTGCTTGGCAATAGTCGAATATTTCATTCTCAACTTTATATATTGTTTTGCTTGTTGAATCATTAAGTGACTCCTGAGATAGATTAATTTCTAAAGTATCACCCGGGATTAAATAGGTTGTAAACGTATCATTACTATTTATTTTAAAATTCGCCATATCAGGCACTATCATATTAAATTTAATATAACAAATAGTGTCATTTACAATCTTAATATTTTTTTCACTATTTCTTACATTAGGCATGCTATTGATGAAATCTGTTTCAACATTTACTTTAATTGTATCTATCACATGATTTGCAATCAGTTTAATGAATCCACCAGGTTCGTTAAATGAAATTTTTATTTCAGAATTTCCTTTGCTATCACAACTTGTGAAAAGGAGACTTAATAATGCAATCGTTATAATATTCTTCATACTTAGAGATTTATAGATTTTAATATTAAAAATCGTGACCATTAAGTAAATGTATATCTAATTTTTTAGTTTTACAACTATTCATTTAGTATTTAATAGCAATTTTCATCCATTCGGGTATTGTCAAGATGAAAAGTCCTGGCAGATCGGTAGGATTTGTCACGATATCTGCATTCCATTTTGAGTTATGGTTAGTTCTTTATAAGTTATCTAACTGTCACGTAGTCTTCGAATTAACCATAACGGCTCGGTGGTATGGTTAGGTGCCGTCCGTGTCAGGGTTGGCGAGTTTTTTGCCAGTCCCGGTAAACGGACGCAAATTGTCTGGTCACGGTAAAAGCCGATTACGTATGAGTCCCGGTAGTAACAACGGAGTTTACTTGTCACGGTGCATTATATAAACGGAGAGCAAAAAACGCTGCCAACTGCGCGTCGGCCTGCAGCCCTATTGACTTTGTCTCGGCAGCAGGATTTGTCACGGTGCAGAAAATTGAATAAGTGAGCTGAATCTACGAGCATAGATGTAAATAGCTGATTACGAAGTTGTCCGGGTTGCAGAAGGCACTTAACTATACCATCCGTGTTATAAAAAGTGCGCGAGTTTTCTCCCTTGACCAAATTTGTCCTTTGTTTTAAGTCCCGGTAAACGGAAATAAGTTGTCATGATGATACTGAGTTTTATAAATCTGGTGGCCTCTAAACGGCTCGAAATTGTCTCGTTATAATTAAAAAATTCTTGATGGCTGTTAGCAAAAGTGCGCCCTTGCAAATGACTGGTCGTCAAGCAGAAAAACTCTAACTAAAAACCATTTGCAAGGCCACAGGGCGGGCAAAAAAAATTGGCCAGGTTGTGTTTCGCGGTACAAGTTTTATAGAAATGATAAGTTGTCTCAGTAGTGTTAATTAATAAACAGTAGTGGCGCGAGAGCCAATTTTTTTTATTTGCGGGTTGGCAGAAGTATTCGGCTGGCATTTTGCGTGTCGCGGTACAAATTTTATAAACGTTGAGAAGTTGTCTTGTCACGGTAAATTTTATTGCTTGTAGGACGGGAAGCCGAATTATTGGGAGGTGCCGCGCATTTTTGATAACGGCTCGGTGGTATGGTTAGGTGCCGTCTGTGTCAGGGTTGGCGAGTTTTTTGCCAGTCCCGGTAAACGGTACGAAGTTGTCTGGTCACGGTAAACTTTATTACGTATGAGTCCCGTTAATGAAAACGTAGTTACTTGTCACGGTGCATTAAATAAACGGAGAGCAAAAAACGCTGCCAACAGCGCGTCGGCCTGCAGCCCTAATGACTTTGTCTCGGCAGCAGGATGAGTCAGGGTACACAAAGTTTAATAAGTGAAAAGAAGTTACGAGCATAGACTTAAATAGCTGATTACGAATGTGTCCGGGCTGCAGAAGGCGCTTAACTATACCATCCGTGTTAGGGTTAGTGGTTGTTAAAATTATTCTGATAGTCACGGTAAACGGACGCTAGTTTTCATGTCACGGAAAAAGCCGATTACGTATGAGTCCTGGTAGTGAAAAGGTATTTACTTGTCACAGTAAATAGCTGATTACGAATTAGTCCGGATTCTGGTAGGCACTTAATAAAATAGTCCGTATAATACACAGAATTTTAGTTAATGACTCAAATTGGTCGTCAACGCATTAAATAAATTGACAGTCTTATCGGGATTTCTGAAATTAATGTAAAGAATGTCACTCTCAGTCTTTATTAGGATGTAGGGAGGCCTCTTTTTTGTAATAAATAATTTGGCTTTGGTCCCATCGTTAAGAGTGAAATTTCCCTTTAGTGTTTTACCAAAGGCATATCCATTTGTTTTGAGATAGATCCTTGGTAAAGAAGAGATTGTATCAAGTTGTTTGATATCTGAGTATTTAATTGTCAAACCATATACACCAACTAAATTGAATTCCGATTTTGTAAGGTTAACTCTCATCTCTCGCTTGCCATAGAGAATCGGTCCAAGTAGCAGAATCAAGACAATAAGGATTATGGTCAAGGTCGGGCTGAATTTAGATTTTATTGAATAAGTCGATGTGCTTTCAGGCTTTTCATTTTCAATCATTTTGCTTATTATCGAGGCAATCTCCTCTGGCTCGTTAGTCCCTATCCTGACTTTTGTTTTTTGATTTTTGAAAGTTAGTTCAATTGCCTGAAGACCCGATACATTATATAGCATAGCGTTTGGGATTAAATGAATTCCAATTCCAAATAAGGCATCGTTTTTTACTGGCTTACAGCTTTTAAGATCAGCAATAAGATATTTTTTGGAAAAAAGTCCAATACCAAGTTTGAATGAAATATAAGTTTCGTTAATGTATATAGTTAACTTATAAAAGAATAGCATACCAATTAATAGAGATACTGCAAGGACAACAAAAATACCTCGCATTGGAGAATTATCAATTCCTATCACAAAAAGCATAATCAAGCTAAAAATGACCATTGTAAGCATCCCAATTACTGTGTTAGTTCCGAATTGGGTAAATTTTTTTGTCTCCATAAGTTTAATAATGTTAGAGTTTAGAGCCGTTGCATTGTCCTTAATTGTAAATCAAAAATTATTAGAAATGCTGTAATTGCTCGACCGATTTTGTTTTTCATACAACTATCTATTCTTGTTTATAAAATCAACTACGCCATTTACCAAATCCTGATTTATTGGTAAGCCAGGATTTGAATATGATAAAATATTGTCATTCGTATCGCCATTAATGGTTTTCAAAACATGATTCATATTATTTACAATTAACAACTTCCCATTTTTTGAGGCTGCAAAAAGCTTTTTGGCTTCTTCTATATCTACTTGAATATCTTTATCACCTTGAATAATAATAATTGGGCAACTTAATTTCTTTATCAATTCAACCGGATTATAACTAAACCAAGAAATCAAATAAGGCTGTACCGATGGTCTGAACAAGGAATTCAATAGCGGATGTACATTTTTAACTTGGTCCTTATTTTTTAAACTGTCAATAATTGTTTCGACTTGCGAATAAACGGTTAAAGGTAGTTTTGGTTTTAATTGTTTTTTTAGAATCTCATTGGCTGGACTTCCTGCTCCAGCAATTGATACAAATCCACTAACTTTAACATTCTGAATTGCAATCAACCCAATCAGAGAACCTTCACTATGTCCGATTATATAAATATCAGAGTAACCTTTCCTTTTATAATAGTCAATAATAGAAGCCAAATCATTCGCATATTTATCAATAGTCAATCCAACCTCTTTAATACTAATATTTTTACTTTTCCCTATACCCCGCTTATCAAATCTTACTGTCGCAATCTTATTCTCTACAAGAGCATTAGACAAATTCTTTAAACTATTATTATACATACCGGGTTGGTTCCCATCTAAGTCGGTTGGGCCTGAACCTGGAATTATCACTGCCAACGGATATGTGCCTATATTTAATGGTGTACTTAAGACTGTATGTAATGCTACACCATCAACTTGAATGAAAGTAGTGTCGTTCTTCTGTGCTTGAAGCAATGAGGAGAATATTGATAGAGCTGAGATTAAAAAGTATTTATTCATTTCATGAAAAATAAGTTATTAAATACTTTGTAGCATAGCTTGTTACGATCACTGTCACAATAAATACAATAACAAATAGTACAACTGATTTTGTCCCTTTCAGATTTGAAGAAACTTTAAATGCATTATACATAAGCACAACGAGCCATATAGTCAGCAATAGAACTAAAAACAGTATTGATACCGCTATAACAGCACTACTTGTTGATAAACTGATTTGTTCGCCAATTTTGAAATACTTCCATAGGGTATATTTTCCAAATTTGATGATTGAATCAGAAAAACCAATAAATGCTGCGATTAAATAAGGGAATCTTGCCAAAGCCTGGGTGCCGAATATATCAATAGCTCTTATCGAAGAAGTTGAAAAAATAATTGCACACAAATAAAGTATAGTTGAAAAGATAAGCCAGTTTGAAAGACCCTGTAACACATAGTATAAAACAGGAAAATCTGACCACAATTTAACGGAAATTAAGTCAGGGAAATGTGTATTACTTAAAAACCCAATATAGGCTGTAATTAAAATTATTAAAATACCTAAAATAAGTGCTTTTGCACCTGCAACATATTTGAATGGATTGAAAATAGTTTTGTTCATATATTGGGTTTTTTAAGTTCAACAATTTTGTTTATCAAGTCATCTAGCATATTCCGAACTGTTGGATAACTTAATTTTAATTCTTGAGCCATAATTTTTAAACTCCCGCTACTTTTCACAAAAGCAATGATAAAATCTTGTTCCTTTTGTTCAAGTTTTATGAGCAGTGGTAATTCAAATGAACCATTGATTGTAGTCTGGCAAGAATCACACGAAAGACTATGAACCTTCAATTCTGCATTGCAACTTGGGCATATTACTGGAAGTTTCTTATCCATTTTTTAACTTTTATAATACAAAGTTGTAAAACATATTGAATATATCAAAATATATTATTTATTATATTAATTATATATTCAATTATATTAACTTTTATATTAACTATATGTTGGTTTAATTTAAGGGTTTTGTGTCTATACTTATATAAACAGTCCAGCGATAGGGAGAAATTTTGTCGTGTTTTTGCAGTAAGTCTGGTTTATAACCTTCAGGGTCGACGAGTTTTTTGCCAGTCCCGATAAGTGGACGCAAGTTGTCTTGTCACGGTAAGGCTGATTTCGTATGAGTCCCGGTAATGAAAACGCAATTTACTAGTCACGGTGCATTTAATAAACGAGAGCAAAAAACATTGCTAATCTCAGAAGATGTACTTGGCTTTGAATGTTAGGGTTAGTTCTTATGAAAGCTTATAATGTGCAGAAAGCCTGCCCATTAACCCTAACGGCTCGGCGGTTTGATTAGGTGCCGTCTGTGTCGGGGTTGGCGAGTTTTTTGCCAGTCCCGGCAGGTAGCGCGAAGTTGTCTTGTCACGGTAAGGCCGATTACGTATGAGTCCCGGTAGTGAAAACGTAGTTACTTGTCACGGTGCACTTTATAAGCGAGAGCAAAAAACGCTGCCAACAGCGCGTCGGCCCGCAACCCCATTGACTTTGTCTCGGTAGCAGGATTAGTCACGGTGCAGAAAAATTAATAAGTGAATTGAAGCCAGGAGCATAGATGTAAATAGTTGATTACGAAGTTGTCCGGGTTGCGGAAGGCACTTAATTAAACCGTCCGTGTTAGCAAAAGTACTTTTTTTATTGTCATTTTCTCGTCATGGCAAAATGGATTTTTAAAAGTCCCGGTAGACGGGAGAAATCTGTCATGATTTAGCAAAATATTATAAATGAAAGTGCCAATTAACGGCTACAAATTTTCTTGTCATACCAAAATTTGCTAGATGAGGTTAGCAAAAGTACGGCCTTGCAAATGACTGAAATATTCCTCTTTATGCAATACTGTTTCTCCATTTGCAAGGCATCAGGGTCGGGATAAAAAATTGGCCAGGTTGTGTTTCGCGGTACAAGCATTATAGAAAAGAGAAATTGTCTCGGTAGTGTTAATTAATAAACAGCAGTGGTGCGAGTGCCAATTTTTTATTTGAGGGAGGGCAAAAGTATTCGGCTGGCATTTTGAGTGTCGGGGTACAAAATTTATAAACGGAAAAAAGTTGTCTTGTCACGGTGAATTTTATTACTTGTAGTGCGGGAAGCCGAATTAGTCAAGGCAGCCCGTATTTTTGCTAACGGCTCGGTGGTATGGTTAGGTGCCGTCTGTGTCAGGGTTGGCGAGTTTTTTGCCAGTCCTGGTAGGTGGACGCAAGTTGTCTGGTCACGGTACAGCCGATTACGTATGAGTCCCGGTAATGAAAACGCAATTTACTTGTCACGGTGCATTTTAAAAACGGAGAGCAAAAAACGCTGCCAACTGCGCGTCGGCCTGCAGCCCTACTGATTTTGTCTCGGGTGCAGGATGAGTCAGGGTACACCAAATTTTATAAGCGAATTGAAGTTACGAGCATAGACTTATGTAGCTGATTACGAATGTGTCCGGGCTGCAGAAGGCACTTAACTATACCATCCGTGTTATGGGCAGGTTTTATTTAATATCAGACTTATTAATTGTAAAAGGAATCCAATTGTCAAGCAAGCTAAGCCTATCGTTGTAAAGTTTTTTGTATTCCTTAAAGCATTTTTTCTATGTTTGTCAAGTCCGGTGAACTAAATGACATCACCCTTTCTTAAGAAAGTATCTTTAAAGTGTTCTAAAGCTGTTACAGATGTGTCTAGCATTTTGGTAGTTCTATTGAGAGAAAAGGCTAAAAAAACAGAACCAAATGTATTAAAAATTAGGCCACTGATTGAAATGTAGTCCATTTTTTAGAAGATTTATATAAGTTTTTCCTTTAATTCCATATTTGCATAATGAATCGCAGCTTCAGGTGATTCAAAAACAATAGGTTTTCTATCTTTACCCCTAAAAAGTTCACCATAATTAAATGTATTTGGTTCTGTAAATTTGAAATAGCAAAGAAATTCATTGTTTGATTCTAATAATTTCTTATTCTTCGTGTAATACCTAATTTGATCAATTACCAACCAAATAGTAAAATCATGGATTTCAATAGTCTCTTTCCTCATCGTAAAATTTTTGTTCCACAATCATACGCATTATTATAAATTACGCTTATTTCACTATCCTAGAGCAAATTAGAAAACAGTCAAAATTAGAATACATTAAGTCTAATTATCCTTTACACAACGTACAGATAATCCAGCTGTCTTATAAAAGTAACCATAAAGCATCCCGTCGTCAATATAGGACATTGAGAAGAATCTGGCACTTGAAACATCACCACCGGAAGAAGTCCACCACCAGCCATCAGTGCCAAGACCTTGGTAATTTGGAAAACGCATCCCCCCCGGAAGGGCTGTAAAACCCACTATATTGGTTGCTCCTGTATTTGGACTTTGCCAATGCGTTGTGCCTGTTTCTTTTAGTTTGCCGCCAGTAGCGTTTCCTAGTCCCCAATATACAATGAGGTTATTCAACTCATTATTATTACTTGGAATATGCCACCCGGTCGGGCATAAATTTCTGCTATCGGTTACTGCATACCAATTATATAGTTTTCCATAAGTTAAACTATTGCTTTGGGTATTGTTGTAATCGCAATATGCTCCAGTTGTTAGATTACTCCATTGGGTATTATCAGTTACATTGGGTATAGGATCTCCATTGCGATAGCGAGTTACTTTCAGGTTTTCAACCATCCATACCGCACCGCCCACAGTAACTGCATGATAAACATTGCCATCAATATCACTTATTACTTGTTTTGTTGTAAATTGTATAGAGTTTCCATATCCTGTACCTGCACTATTGGTGGCATAAGCTCTAACATTGTAAGTCGTGTTAGGGCTTAAGCCGGTAATAGCACTAGTAAAACTTCCGAGACCTGTGCCATTTGAGGTTTTATTATTGGATATTGTGGGAACATTATCTTTATTCCAGCAAATACCACGAGCTGTTACGGCAGATCCACCATCGGAAGTAATATCGCCACCACTGGCTGATGTAGTTTCTGTTATATTACTAATGTCGGATGTTGTTACGACAGGTACTTGCCCCTCTTTTTTACAACTGTTGTTAATAATAAGTACAAATCCAATTATTAATATTCTGTGAATCAATATCCGACATCTAATTTTCATAACAATTTAACATTTAAGTTATTAAATATTTATTCTTCTTCTCATTATATATATCCTATTTTACGAATCATCTCATTATCTGAAAGTTATCTTGTTTTTTATTTGCCAATCAAAGAAATCATCCCTGTCCTTAATTATAACTTCATCAATAATCAATTTGAATCCTTCTATCTCAATTAATTTTAAGCAAAGACTTATTAAATCAAGCTTAAAAACTAAAGGTAAGGAATTAAAATTGGTTGTTGTCAAACTTAATGTTGTCATGATTTTTGCTTTTTATTCTTCAAATATACATAAAAATCGATTGTTTGTGTCATAACAGTAGTCACAATTGTCAGACTTGCCCATAACGGCTCGGTGGTATGGTTAGGTGCCGTCTGTGTCAGGGTTGGCGAGTTTTTTGCCAGTCCCGGTAAACGGTGCGAAGTTGTCTTGTCACGGTAAAAGCCGATTACGTATGAGTCCCGGTAGTGAAAACGTAGTTACTTGTCACGGTACATTTTATAAACGGAGAGCAAAAAACGCTGCCAACTGCGCGTCGGCCTGCAGCCCTATTGACTTTGTCTCGGTAAACGGATGAGTCAGGGTACACTGAGTTTAATAAGCGAATTGAGGTTTCGAGCATAGATGTAAATAGCTGATTACGAAGCTGTCCGGGCTGCAGAAGGCACTTAACTATACCATCCGTGTTAGGTTTTCGTAGCAATTTCAAATTTGTCAGGATATTAATTTATAATGTACTTGTTTGCCAAGTAAATATCGAAATTCAGTGTCATGATTTGATGCTTTTTTGAGGTGCTTGAAGCTTTTCTAAAGCAATTCATTTATTGCATCCCTAATCTCTTTATCCGTTGTTTCTTTACCATAACCTTCTATAATTCTTCTAATTACTCGATTTTTATCAAGGATAAAAAAAGCAGGGACTGCTCCGATCTGATAGCTGCTTTTTACTTCTTCTGTAGAAATTAAAAATTTGTAATTCAAATCATTATTGATCTGATACCTCTTAATACCATCAATGTTATTACTCCAAGATTCAATACTCACAAAATCGAAGTCCTTCTCGCTATACTCCAACGCTAACTTTTTCAAAAAAGGAATTGACATATGACACGGAGCGCAACCAATACCACTGAATTGAATCATTACTACTTTGCTATGCATATCCTGTAAAGAAATTGTATCGTTATTTACATTTTTTAAAATCCAATTTGTAGCTACTTTACCTACCAAATCATCTTTGGCTGTTTTTTGGGTTTTAAAGTCCGGTGGTACATGCTTTGATGCTATAAAGTCTCCAATCTTGTTTTGATTAACTATAATATTCTTACAGGTTACCCAACTTGTTTGATATGGCGTGCTTCTTGTATACCGGTATGGTAAATCATCTGATTTGTTTATCCATACGTCATATCTAGAAGATGGTATGTATAAGGGAGATTCCATGTAATAAGGTTTACCAAAAAATTCAACAGCTTTATTATGGATCAATAAAATAAATTGGATAGAATCTCCAAAATCCTTTAAATCAACGGATATGCTGTCGTGTGTTTCCAATGCATATTTAATAATACTCTTAGTCCTATTAATAAATGGTATCCAAGTTTGCCTGACGGGGGAAGAATCATTTTGAAAATAATTTATTTTTATTGTTTTTTCGTCCCAGTTCAAATTAGTCATAGTTTTACCATCATAAAGCCATTGCATTTTTGAAGTATCAACTGGTTCAAAAGCAGCAAAACTTGCTCCAATGAACGTATCAACCGGATTATTGAACTCCTTAATATAGAGATTACGAGATTTAAATATTACCGTATCAAAAAAAGCACTATAAGACTCAGCAGATATATAGTTGTCTGATTTGATCTGTTCAAGATTATTAAAAACCTTTCGTAGATAGTCATTTTTATTGTTTTCAGTTTTACAACCAGAAATTAGATTTACTGATATGAATAATACTAAAATGGAGCTCACAAACAAAGATGTCTTTTTCATACGATTAATAATTTACGTCGCTGTATTTAAATGTTTTCCTCAGACAAACAACTAAGTATTTCTTTTTCATAAGATTAATTTTTATCAAAATTTGTCTTTACTTAGTCGTACTGGTAAGAATCAAATGTATAACGAATATATTAGTTTTGCAACTATATGTTTATTTATTATAATCAATTTTTATTCCACTATTTTCCGTTTGTATACTTTTCTTAAATATTTAGGTTTCTGATGCCCCTTTAAAAGTCGTGGGAAAAGGGTTAGGTTTCGTAGCTTAAGTCCCACTAAAAGGTTGTAAGTTGTCCTGTCACGATAAAATTGTCTAGGTGGCTTAGTCCTGGTAGATGAACGAATATGTTGTGTCATGAAAAATTCTCTAATGTAGACAGAGTCAGGCGTTGCGAGCTATGAAACCTAACGGCTCGGTGGTATAGTTAGGTGCCGTCTGTGTCAGGGTTGGCGAGTTTTTTGCCAGTCCCGGTGAACGGACGGGAGTTGTCCCGTCACGGTAAGAGCCGATTACGTATGAGTCCCGGTAGTGAAAACGTAGTTACTTGTCACGGTGCATTATATAAACGGAGAGCAAAAAACGCTGCCAACAGCGCGTCGGCCTGCAGCCCCATTGACTTTGTCTCGGCAGCAGGATGAGTCAGGGTACACCAAATTTAATAAGCGAAGTGATGTTAAGAGCATAGACTTATGTAGCTGATTACGAAGCTGTCCGGGCTGCAGAAGGCACTTAACTATACCATCCGTGTTATGTGTAGGGTGATATTTAAACTGTCCAGATATATGAGAACTTTGTCGTCAAGAAATTGCCGTTATTGATGGGTAGTTAATCGCTAAAAGATCTTGATTATCTAAGGTTTGTTTTTCCCGTATTAAAATCTACTTTTTGGTTTAATAAATCTACTTTTTTGTCTATTATTATAGCCTTCTCATCAATACTCTTTATTAGTTCCTTTTGTTCCTTGGAATCCCCTTTTAAATAATCGATGTCCTTTTCCACAGCCACAAATTTATTACCATGAGTATATACAATTAAACCGATTCCGGCGGCGACAAATCCGACAAATATTATTAATGCATTTTCTAGCGAGATTAGGGATTTTTTTTCTTTGGTCGGTCTTTTTATTCCGTGAGTAAGTTGTCTTATGTCGTTTTCTTCATTTGGCAAAACATTTGTTGTGCTATCCAAACTAGAAAAAGTATTGACGGTTGGTCCATCAGCCTCTGGTCGCATGCTCTTTTTAATATTTTGCAGCTGCAGATTAGGATTTACCTGATATGGCCCTTTATAAGAAGGCTTATCTTTTTTTTGCTGCACATTCTTTTCCCTATTTTTTCCTTTTCTGTTCATTTTGCTTTTAAATAAGTTTCCTTAAACACCTTTAAAGTATTATTACAAAAAGTTTCAAAGTCTTGGGGTGCATCATCAATAATATTTAATTCAGGTTTAAAATATTTTTGGTAATCTACTGAAAAACTTAAAGGACTAGTAATATCTGGCTTGTCATATGTAACAATCTCATTGTCATAATCTTCAGTTATTATTTTCGGTAACTTTAGTGGCTTTTTAGTTATGACATTAAAACGTAATGATAGACTATCATCAATTCCTTTATGAGTCTTTATTATTTCAGAAACGTCCTTTAGAAGTTTATCTTTTTCTGCTAATTCTGATTTAACCATAAATCCAAATCTTGATACATTTTTAATCCCAAATCCTTTAAATACCTTCTTCGTTATTATGTTAACATAGCTAGTTAAGTATTTCTCCAATTCAATTTCAAAGTCAGTTAGGACATTGTACTCAAAAATGAAATCACGCGGAGTTATTGTAAACTTATTTAATCCCTTTGGGTCAAAAAGAAGTTTTGTATTGTGATTTTCACGAACTTCGGTAAATAATTTTTCATTAAACTCAGAATTTTCTGAATACAATACTTCATCAATTATGGCTCCTAGTTTATCCTCCACAGAAAAACTTTTTACCGTTCTTATTCCCAATGCAAATCCAACTAGTTTCATACTTCCAGATTTAAAATCAAGTACTACAATCGCTTATTAAAAACAAAATATTTAGGTCAGTGCTTATTTTATATTGCAATTTAAATTATCGAAATTTAAATATTACTTTCTGTCTATAAATTTAATGGAATTCTATGGATTTACTAAAGTTATATGATGAAAGTTGCAAAATCGTTATTAAATAATTGTCAGTTTGTCAATAAGGAGTCAGAGTGAGTGTCCATCTAATAAATTTCTTTTTGTTATGGGTAGGGTGCCTGTCAAGCTTGTCTAATTGTCAGGATATAAACACCTTACACATAACGGCTCGGTGGTATAGTTAGGTGCCGTCTGTGTCAGGGTTGGCGAGTTTTTTGCCAGTCCCGGTAAGTGGACGAAAGGTGTCCCGTCACGGAAAAAACCGATTACGTATGAGTCCCGGTAGTAACAACGTAGTTACTTGTCACGGTACATTTTATAAACGGAGAGCAAAAAACGCTGCCAACTGCGCGTCGGCCTGCAGCCCTACTGACTTTGTCTCGGTAGAAGGATGAGTCAAGGTGCACAAAGTTAAATAAGTTGCTTAAAACTGATCTTATAGACTTTCTCATGCATTACGAAACGGTCCGGGCTGCAGAAGGCACTTAACCATACCATCCGTGTTAGGTGGTCGTAGCAATTTTAAATCGTCAGGATGTTATTTAATTTTGCAAGTCACGGTGCAATATTTTTGGTAATTATCTGCCGTCTTGAAGTTTTTTCATATATATAGTCAGACCTCCACAAGAGTTAAGAATCAAAGAATCGTCTTTTAGATAAACTGTCCCAAGGCAACTGTTTTTGTCTCGGCACTCAAACTCATATCTTCTTATTGAGGCAAGTTCTTTCTTATTATATTTTAATGCTAAAGCACGATCATCGCCAATATTAGGCTCCTTTTCATAACGATCAAAAAAGTCAGGAGTAGATATATTTTTATAAAAACAAGTATCAGTTATCCCATTAGCCGGAGAATCAAAATATAGTTTGTCTTTTTCAATATGTAGTATCGAAGATTTTATTAAACCTATTTCATAATCATTCCAGTTTGAGACAAATCCAATATTCTTAACATATTTCCATTTGCCCAGGATATTTAAATTATTGCTGGGATTAATTTGTAAATCTCTCGAAAAAGAAAATAAAGTCACTAAAATCGACAACAGGATAATCTTCTTTAAGCTAATATTTCTCATAGTGATGTAGATTTTCTTTTCAAAACGTTAGGTGGCGTAGCATTTTTTAAGTCCAGGTAAATGTAACAAAACTAGGCTTGCGAGGGCAGGAAAAAATTGAAGATGATGCTCATTAACAGTTTTTGCAAATTTAGTAAAAGCAAAACTGTGAATTTTCATATGCAAGTGCGCGCGGGGGCAAGACGGACTTGTCAAGATAAAATTGGTAAATGGCTGAGTCATGGTAGATGGATGAAAGTTTTGAGTCATGATAAAATCTCTAATGTAGACGGTGTCAGGGTTAGCGAGCTATGCCACCTAACGGCTCGGTGGTATGGTTAGGTGCCGTCTGTGTCGGGGTTGGCGAGTTTTTTGCCAGTCCCGGTAAACGGACGCAAGGTGTCCCGTCACGGTAAAAGTCGATTACTTATGAGTCCCGGTAATGAAAACGCCATTTACTTGTCACGGTACATTTTATAAACGGAGAGCAAAAAACGCTGCCAACTGCGCGTCGGCCTGCAGCCCTATTGACTTTGTCTCGGTAGCAGGATGAGTCAGGGTACACTAAGTTTAATAAGTGAATCGAAATTGCGAGCATAGACTTATGTAGCTGATTACGAATGTGTCCGGGCTGCAGAAGGCACTTAACTATACCATCCGTGTTATATTTAGGCCAGTGTTAAAATTGTCTTAGGTAGATAAATTGTCTCGGTAAATGTAAATCTATTAACAGTAGTGGCGTTGTCCGAGTATGTCACCAGCTACAAGTCCCGGGAGAAGGCTCAGAGTCACGTATAAAGTGGGATAATCTAATTTACTTGATTGTCCGTATTGCAGTAGTATGCTTCATTATTTAAATAGCGTCTCCGCATTTTTATACATTAATTCATCTACCAAATCTAATGCATCACTTAAGGCTATCCAATCATCAGATACTAACTCACTCAATGCTTGTATAATTCCTTTTCGGGCAATTGCTGCATGCCCTATTAAATTCTCAACAATTACATCGTCTCCACCAAATGTAAATATTTTATTGTTTGGTGCTGTTAGAATAAACTTTTTCAAAAAATCTTTTGCAGCCAACGGATTAATTGACCAAGACCAGCACATATCAATATATGCGTTAGAATAATTCTTAACTAAAGAAAGTAATTCCTCATAATGAGGATAACATAAATGGAAAAAGATAAATTTTGTATTTGGAGCTTGCTTGCACAGTGAAGCACAATCTGATGGGTTGTTCTTTACCCAATGCATGTTCATTACATTATTCATTGCCCATTGGCCTGTATGCATTTTTACAGGCAATCCATATTCAGTAGCTTTGTCAACACAGTACCAAAACAAATGGTCTTGAAGCAATTTCTCGTCAATAAAACTAATTTCTTGTAAATTGATTCTTTTAAGGAAAATTGACTCTGCGTTTTTTGCATGTACTTTCTCAAAATCCAGCCTTCTAAAGTAAGCGATACCAATTTTAACCGCCTTTGCTATTTGGCCATATTCATTAAACCACCAATCAATAACTGAATACCAATCTGATAAAGTTTTTGGTTTAATGTGTTCTGGTACATAAAAAGGATTGTTTAAAACACGGATTAGTCCATCCAAAGCAATATCCTGAAACAATAAATCTGGAAATTCGCTCTTTCTAAATGCACGAATCGGAGAATGAACATGACAATGTTTGATATTTGCTAAGTCCTGGATTATGTGTTTGTAGAAACCCCTTTGCCTTGTTTGTTCATACCTGTTTTGAAGATCTTTAATGATGCCATCTGACATATCATCAATGTCATAAAGGACTTTAATGGTATTTCGGAACACCAAGCCAGACGCTGTATTTTTTAAATATGGCCAATAGTCCTCAACAATTCCCCATTTATCAATTGGATTAATTTGTTTTGAAAAAAATCTTCCAACCAGTTCTTTCGACATTCCAGATGAAATCAAATCAAACTTGAAATATAGATTTAGAAGTAGTGTCCAATCATCACATGGAATTATTGGTTCAATACAACTTAATCGTTCAGACTCATCAATTAAATGCTCATGAGTATCTATGAATGGTGTCTCGAATACTTTTTTCTCTAATAAATATTTAACTTTTTTCATTTGGCATTACTTTGTTGTAGAGCGGTCTTTATATTGGAGTGACCAAGATAGATAATTATTCGAATCTTATGGAGTTATATTTAGGCCATTGAAGTCAAAGTGTCTCTCTAGCAGGTGATTGGTGGCTTAAATATAACGGCTCGGTGGTATAGTTAGGTGCCGTCTGTGTCGGGGTTGACGAGTTTTTTGCCAGTCCCGGTAAACGGACGCAAGTTGTCTTGTCACGGTAAAAGCCGATTACGTATGAGTCCCGGTAATGAAAACGCAATTTACTTTTCACGGTGCACTTTATAAACGGAGAGCAAAAAACGCTGCCAACTGAGCGTCGGCCTGCAGCCCTACTGACTTTGTCTCGGGTGCAGGATAAGTCAAGGTATACGCAGTTTAATAAGTGAGTTGAATTTACGAGCATAGACTTAAATAGCTGATTACGAAGTTGTCCGGGCTGCAGAAGGCACTTAACTATACCATCCGTGTTATAAAAAGTGCGGGAGTTTTCTCATTAAGTACAAAGTGGTCATTTGTTAAAAGTCCCGGTAAACGAATGTAAATTGTCATGATGATACTGAGTTTTATAATTCTTATGGCTCCGAAACGGCTTAAAATTGTCACGTCATAACAAATTAAAATAGATGACCGTTATAAAAAGTGCGACCGGGCAAATGGCCATCTTGTCAAGCAGGAACTATCTAATCAACGAACATTTGCACGGCCCCAAGGTAGGGATAAAAAATTGGCCAGGTTGTGTTTCGCGGTACAAGTTTTATAAAAGAGATAATTTGTCTCGGTTAGTGTTAATTTGTTAACAGCAGTGGCGCGAGAGCCAATTTTTTATATGCGCGTCGGCAGAAGGATTCGGCTGGCATTTTGCGTGTCGCGGTATAATTTTATAAACGGTAGTAAACTGTCATGGTATAGAATGTTTTATTACTTGCAGTGCGGGTAGCCGAATTATCAGATGTCCCTCGCATTTTTTATAACGGCTCGGTGGTATAGTTAGGTGCCGTCTGTGTCAGGGTTGGCGAGTTTTTTGCCAGTCCCGGTAAACGGACGCGACTTGTCTGGTCACGGTAAAAGCCGATTACGTATGAGTCCCGGTAGTGAAAACGTAGTTACTGGTCACGGTGCATTTTATAAACGGAGAGCAAAAAACGCTGCCAACTGAGCGTCGGCCTGCAGCCCTACTAGCTTTGTCTCGGCAGAAGGATGAGTCAAGGTGCCTGAAGTTAAATAAGTGGCTTAAAATTGATCCTATAGACTTTCTCATGCGTTAGGAAACTGTCAGGGCTGCAGAAGGCAATTAACTATACCACCCGAGTTAGCGTTTCGTTTAAATTTTAAAACAGTCAATTTATAACGAACTTTAATAAACAATGAATTGATGAGTCCCGGTCATGAAAACACAATTTTCTTGTTACGGTGCACTTTATAAAGCAAACTGGTGGTCGGTCCAAACAAAGTGTCAAGTGATAAGAATCAGTGCTTTTTATTAATTTGGTTCCTCAAAATCGACCCGAACTAATTTATCATTTTGAAGAAAAAAGAAAATTCTCATAGCCCAAAGTTGTCCTTTACTATCTTTGACCGAAACACCACACGTTTCGAACGATTCCTTTTGTCCATAAACATTAACTGGTTTAGTTACTGAACAATCGAGAGGAAACATTTTTTTTAGATCCTCACTGGTTGTTGTTTTATCAAAAATTTTATTTCCAAGACTCAGACTTCTGATTTTGTAATCAAAAACAATGTCTATTATGGTGCAATTATCGTCTTTGGGCTCGTACTCTAAAAAGGAAGCACCTATATAAACGTACGTCACAGGATTCGGATCACTTACATATTCTGGACTTTTAACTATACTGTCAATTGCAATACCCGTATTTTTTAAATCAGTTAATTTAATTCTCCAAGGTATAACTTTATTTATCCTAACAGAATCAATACTAACAGATTGAGGTAAAACCTGAATAAAGATAAGGCTAAAAATAAATACTAGAATAGCTTTTTTTGTCATAAGTCACAGTTATTAATTATTGATGAATTTTCATAAAACACATTTCCGTTAGCGTTCGTTTAGTCAAGGTAAATATAATAGTTTCGTGTCAAGATAAATTGTCTAGAAAAGATATTGTCAGGAGTTACGAATTTGTCTCGCAACAGCCTCTAATCGAGTAGGTAAAGGGGAGTTTCACCCCTAAACCTCTCACGGAACCGTACGTGATAGTCTCCCATCATACGGCTCTTCAGTTAGTACTCTACCAGGTCGAATCCTCCCGCTTTAAGCAGTTGTCCTATTTGGCAGTATACTAAGCTGCTACCCCCTTCGCTCCCCTCCCATTACAGGAGCTTCATCACTACTACGAGGTAGTCTGCCGTCTTGCAGAACATCGGTATTTGGCCTCACAAGTTGTTCCCCTGCTTGTGCCTTTCCCTTGTGTTTCTTCATTTCTGCAAGACTTCCCTTGTTCCGTAACTAAGCCTGAATAGACCTCATGCCTCCTTTATGACGCCAGCCATGTAGCCAGTAAGCAGGTTTCCGCTACATTCCTCCCCCGGCATCATTGACCGTTGGGTTTTGACTGGATGTTCGTTTTCACGGCACCTCATCGGAGGTTCACTTTCATTCATCTTTTCTATTCTTACCTAATCCTTTCGACAGGACTTTTTCCCCATCCGTTCAACACCTTCCAGTCACCCAGAAAGCACCGTGGGGCGGTTTGCAGGAATCGCCTGTACAACACCTGCGGAGGGCCTACCTCCATCTTAATTACAGCATCGACTTCGGTCTCTCGATCGTTGTCGGCAAGGCACACAATGTCTTGTCCTGAAATACGGCTACAGGTTAAACAATAAAATTAAGCCACATTTTGAAAAACTTTGTTAGGAGTTTTGTAATCTAAAGATAAATGAAGTCTTTTAGAATTATATATATCGATAGCATTTTTAATTGCTAATCTTGCATGGTGCATACTGGCGAAGCACTGATCAATATAGAACTCATCTTTAAGTATTCCATTAACTCTCTCAGCTATAGCGTTTTCATAGCAATGATTTTCTTCGGTCATACTAATTTTGATATTACGTTTTAGAAGTTCATTTACATATACATTACAGCAATACTGTATTCCCCTGTCTGAGTGATGGATTAATCCGGACGGATTGCGGATATGTCTAAGGGCTATTTTGAGGGCCCTTAGACAACCCGCAAGTTCCAGTGAATCACTAACATCATAGCCGATGATTTTACGTGAATACATGTCTGTAATCAGTGCTAGATAGCAGAAGCCTTTGATGGTTCTGATGTAGGTTATATCAGATACCCATACTTGGTTTGGCAGAGTTACATTAATATCCTTAACCAGGTTATTGTATTTATGAAAATG
This sequence comes from uncultured Bacteroidales bacterium, assembly GCA_963809855.1. GTDB lineage: Bacteria > Bacteroidota > Bacteroidia > Bacteroidales > VadinHA17 > LD21. The sequence goes on from CAWELF010000001.1 coordinate 1,663,293, forward strand.
ATGATAAGAGTTGGTTGTTTTACACGATGCTTTTTTCTTGGCTATCAGCATGTTGTACTGCCTGAGGATATCGAAAAGACAGTCTCTTCCAACTTTAACATTCTCCATTTCAAAAGAATGTCGCAATGCTTTAAGCAGCTTTCTTGTACCCACCCTGGGCTGATCACGGCGTTCTTCCTTAACCAGATCCACTACCTGAGAGACTACAGCATCCCGTTTCGTTTGTCGCTTCTGATATTTATAGAACGCATCCCGTTTGAGGTGAAAGGAGGTGCAGACATCCGCAACACTGGCTTTGCCAGTTACCTTAGCTTTATCCACCGTTTTCATCAGGGCTCTATGCCTAAGTTTTTTTTTAACTCAGCCACATTCTTAAAGCCCAGTTTTTCAGCTGCAATTTCCAAGTAGGAGTCATCTGCAAGCAACTCCAAGTCTTTCTTTAACAGTAGTTTCTTAAGCTGCTCAATCTCTTTTTCCAAGAGTTTCAATTTGCTGATTTCATCTGAGTTTTGCACGATAATTCTGGTATTCATTAATTCTTTTCTGTCGTACTTATTGATCCAGTCGTTAATAGTACTTGCCCGTATACCGTACAAACGGGCCAAATCTCTTTTAGAATATTTTCCTTTGCTAAATTCGTCAAGAATTTTGAGTTTGAATGCTTCACTGAAGCGTCTTTGTAACAAATTGTTGTTGTACATATCTACAAGTTTTGTGTAGACATATTTCAGGACGACTCACAATGAACGCTAACGGCTCGGTGGTATAGTTAGGTGCCGTCCGTGTCAGGGTTGGCGAGTTTTTTGCCAGTCCCGGTGAACGGTGCGAAGTTGTCTGGTCACGGTAAAGGCCGATTACGTATGAGTCCCGGTAATGAAAACGCCATTTACTTGTCACGGTGCATTATATAAACGGAGAGCAAAAAACGCTGCCAACTGCGCGTCGGCCTGCAGCCCTATTGATTTTGTCTCGGGTGCAGGATGAGTCAGGGTACACCAAATTTAATAGGTGAGTTGAAGTTTCGAGCATAGACTTTAGGAGCTGATAACGGCATTGTCCGGGCTGCAGAAGGCACTTAACTATACCATCCGTGTTATATGTAGGGGTAATGTTAAAATTGTCATGATGTGTGAAAGTCTAAACGTCCATTTGTAAGCCTTACGAGCATTTAGGAATTCGTCGATTCAGACTTTGGGGTCAACAATTGAATCTTTGGGGTCTTCAAATGCATCTTTCCAGTCAACAATTGAATCTTTGGGGTCTTCAAATGCATCTTTCCAGTCAACAATTGAATCTTTGGGGTCTTCAAACGCATCTTTCCGGTCAACAATTGAATCTTTAGGGTCTTCAAACGCATCTTTCCGGTCAACAATTGAATCTTTAGGGTCTTCAAACGCATCTTTCCGGTCAACAATTGAATCTTTGGGGTCTTCAAACCCATCTTTCCGGTCAACAATTGAATCTTTGGGGTCTTCAAACGCATCTTTCCAGTCAACAATTGAATCTTTGGGGTCTTCAAAGGCATCTTTTAGTCTCTCAAAGGCTACTCTTGATCTCGCAATGGCGACTTTTGGTCATGCAATCGACTTTTAGAGTCAAACAAACTCATTTTTGTAAGTCTTATCATCCGTTGAAAAATTCTCCGTTATATGTAGGGGTATTCGCCTATCTATCTAAGGGTCAGTGCTTAGAACCCTTACATATAACGGCTCGGTGGTATGGTTAGGTGCCGTCTGCGTCAGGGTTGGCGAGTTTTTTGCCAGTCCCGGTAGACGGACGCAAGTTGTCTGGTCACGGTAAAAGCCGATTACGTATGAGTCCCGGTAATGAAAACGCAATTTACTTGTCACGGTGCATTATATAAACGGAGAGCAAAAAACGCTGCCAACTGAGCGTCGGCCTGCAGCCCTACTGATTTTGTCTCGGCAGCAGGATGAGTCAGGGTACACCAAATTTAATAAGTGAAACGAAGTTGCGAGCAAAGATGTAAATAGTTGATTACGAATGTGTCCGGGCTGCAGAAGGCACTTAACTATACCATCCGTGTTAGGTTTTCGTTGCAAAGTTAATCGTCGTTGTCAGAATCTGTCTCTTTTTAAATTGTCTCGGTGAGTGAAAAGGTTCTTTTTGTAACAATGTAAGTGGCTATAAGACAGATCGTCATGGCGAAATTTTTATAACTGCCGTATTTTATTTTTTTAATGGTCCGAATTCCTGTTCAGCCTTTTTCCAATATTTTGGCAAAATTGGTTTCGCATAAGAAGTTTCTCCATTTGATGATTGCCCTGAATAATGACAAAATTTTTCCTTGAAGTCTTTATTAGCATATTTTTCCCAACTCTTTAAAGCTTCATCGCACATTGGTCGTTTAATATCAAATGGGATTTGCTTGCCAGTCCTGATGCAATATCCAGTCTTAGTTTCTTGAAAAGTATTTTTCTTTTCAATTGCTGGAGGTTCCTTTTTTTCAAAGCGCTTTTTTGAGACAGGTTTGAGGCGTCCTGAAAAGAAATCTGATAGTGAGTCTATTTCTATTATTGATTCTACATATTTTTTGGAAAGCCCTAGCATTGTAGATTCATATGTTGGAGTTTTCTTAAAGAGCAATTCAGATTGATTTACAACTCTATTGAAATAGCTTAAAGCCTGCCTATCAAAAGTGTCTTCACCTGTTACATTACCAACAAAGTTACTGGCAAGACTCCCAAGTATTGTGACTGTTGTCATTACACCAGCTTCAATATTATTGTCTTGAGAATAACTATATAAATTCATGGATGAAAGAATAGCTGAAGACTCATTTGCGTAATATTTTGCATGAAGTCTTTTTTCATATCTGATTTGAATGTTTGGGAATTCTTTAAAGAAAACGAAATCATCCAAATTCATACTTCTAGAAAAATCATCCTCATTCTTTCCGAATACTACTATTATTTCAAATGAAGGATTATTTCTCTTTACTTTTAAAACAGATGCATATCTCTCGTGCAGTTTGATATAAGGTGAAATGAGAATTAGCCTTTCGGTAGCATTTTCAAAGATTTTTTCTAATTCAAAGTTTAATTCGCTGCCTTGTAAGAATTTTGCCATATGAGTGAATTTATTGTCTTGCTAAAATAGAGAATTAGTCTAAGGTTGCAGGTAATTTATCCATTTTTATTTATCAAAGTATGCCGTTAGGTTTCTGTTGCCGCTTTTAAGTCCCGGTAAGTGGACGAAAGTTTCTTTGTCAAGATAAAGTTGGTAACGGGAGGGTCAAGGTTTAATAAGTGATGCGAAACATTCTTGTCCAGAAATAATTGTCTAGGCAAGATAGGGCGGCGGTTTGCGGCAATGAAACCTAACGGCTCGGTGGTATAGGAAGTTGCCGTCTGTGTCAGGGTTGGCGAGTTTTTTGCCAGTCCCGGTAAACGGACGCAAGTTGTCTTGTCACGGTAAAAGCCGATTACGTATGAGTCCCGGTAATGAAAACGTAGTTACTTGTCACGGTACATTTTATAAACGGAGAGCAAAAAACGCTGCCAACTGCGCGTCAGCCTGCAGCCCTATTGACTTTGTCTCGGCAGCAGGATGAGTCAGGGTACACAAAATTTAATAAGTGAAACGAAGTTGCGAGCATAGACTTATGTAGCTGATTACGAATGTGTCCGGGCTGCAGAAGGCAATTGCCTATACCATCCGTGTTAGTGTTAGTTTTTTCTTTAAAACTAGATCCTTTGCGATAACTATTTCTTTTTCAGTCCCGGTAAACGGCGCTGATTTGTCTTGGTCTAGAGAATTTGTTAAAGTGATCGGTCCAGATAAACGGAGAGAAGTTCTCTTAGTATAGAAATTTTTTCAATGTAAAAGTCCTGGTAGATGGGAGTAAGTTGTCTCGGTGAATGAATTTTGTTAGAATACGTTTATTTTATTTTCATAATCAATTATAAAACATGTTTCAAATCGATATATGCCATCATGGTCAATAACACTTACTTTGAATCTGTTAGTTCAGGTGTTGAACTTACAATTACTTCAGGGGAAGTAAATACTAAGGATGAAGCTCGCGCTTCGGGATGAGCTTTAAGATAGTTTTCAACAATCTTCCAACCAATTGAATATCCAGTCCATCCTGGAATTGAATCTGGTTCAGGTTTCCCATACAACATCCATACATCAAGTTCCTTTGTCCACGACTCATACCTTTTACGCATCAATGGTTTTACCCGAATCATGTATTGTTGGATTTGCTCTTCAGTCAACGCACTGCTCCATGGTGTTTTCTCACAATGAAGGACTTCAGTCGAAAAATGGTCGGCCAGCCCTTCATTAACCATACATTCTAGAATTGTCACCTGAAAGTTAGGCATACGAACTCGGCATACGTGATGAAGTTCATGGACTAATGTGCGCTGAATAAGTTCTACCCTAAAGTTTGAATTATTTGGATCGTAATATATTTCTACTGTCTCCACTTGATGATTATCAGTAAAGCCGCTTATTGTCCTCGCCCCAATACCCCATATTGGTAGAATATTAACGTCACTTATCGCTAATTTAATCGTTACACTATCTGCAGGTATCAACTTCTGTATCTGTGGTAGGAGATTACGTATTCCGTCTACAATTTGAATTGAAACGGTATCGGCTAAGTTTATCTTTGCATCTAATACCAATTTGCAGCCTTGAGAAAGTTCTATAATCTTTCCCGGTATTGTATCCTTTCTATAATCTTGACTATTTGCAACTATATTGAACCCTATACCCCAAATAAGTATAAGCATAGTCCGTATCAGAACATCAATTTTTTTTTTCATTTTTCCTCTGTAATTTGATTTTACTCTTGTTCAGGTTAATTGCCAATTTAGCTAATTTTAGGTTCTCTCTATTGATTACTCATGAAAATACAAATAGTTACAGGGAAAGCTGAATTTTTTTTTGTGATCAAGTAGATAATTAGAAGTTGTCACATCATAGAAATTTTGCTTTTCCAGTTAGTGTTAATCTTGAAACTATCTAATGTGCAGAATGTCATAGAATTAACACTAACGGCTCGGCGGTTTGATTAGGTGCCGTCTGTGTCGGGGTTGGCGAGTTTTTTGCCAGTCCCGGTAGGTGGCGCAAAGTTGTCTTGTCACGGTACAGCCGATTACGTATGAGTCCCGATAGTAAAAACGTAGTTACTTGTCACGGTGCATTATATAAGCGAGAGCAAAAAACGCTGCCAACTGAGCGTCGGCCCGCAACCCCATTGACTTTGTCTCGGTAGCAGAATTAGTCAAGGTGCAGAAAATTTAATAAGTGAATTGAAGCCAAGAGCATAGATGTAAATAGCTGATTACGAAGTTGTCCGGGTTGCGGAAGGCACTTAATTAAACCGTCCGTGTTAGCACAAGTATATTTATTAATGTTTTATCAAAAGAGGTTGTGGGAGGCATTTTCTTGTCTTTCGTGTTTTACAAAGTCAGGCTCGATATAAAATGTATTAGTTTTAACCAATAAGTAGCGTCTATATTTGATTGGATTACCTATAAATTTATTGATATTATTCAAGTCAAGCATAATTTTATTTGTCTGATTATTATTCGCAAAACAGTCAATTACTAGTTTGTCATTCTTAACAGAGATGTCCTTTATGTAAGGAGTTGAATATGATTCAAAAATGACTCTTCTCTTTCCCAATATCCAATCTCTCTCATAATCAATTTTATACAAATAAGAGGTCGTCGCACCTCCATTTATAACGGAGAATCGAATAGTATTACCTTTCCATTTTATCGTTTTAATAAATTCTGGCTTTATGCAGGAAGTGAAAATTACTGATAAAACAAAAAATATAAGATACTTAAATTTTGTCATTGTAGTCTATTTAGTTGTCAAGCAAAATTAAAAAAATAGTTAGCACAATTATTTGTTAGTCGAGCGATGGCAGAATCCCGATAAAAGTAATTATTGTTAATTTATTAATGGTGCCTGATAGGTGAAAGCGGGTGGGCCGAATGTCTGTCGCGGGATGGCAAGTCCCGGTAAAAGTGCAGTAACTTTCTTGTCAAGTTAAATCATATAAAACATGGCGCGAAGGCATAATAGTCACATACTGAAATATTTGTGCTAACGGCTCGGTGGTATGGTTAGGTGCCGTCTGTGTCGGGGTTGGCGAGTTTTTTGCCAGTCCCGGTAAACGGTACGAAGTTGTCTGGTCACGGTAAAAGCCGATTACGTATGAGTCCCGGTAATGAAAACGTAGTTACTTGTCACGGTGCATTATATAAACGGAGAGCAAAAAACGCTGCCAACTGCGCGTCGGCCTGCAGCCCTATTGACTTTGTCTCGGCAGCAGGATGAGTCAGGGTACATCAAAATTTTATAAGTGAAATGAAGTTTCGAGCATAGACTTATGTAGCTGATTACTAATGTGTCCGGGCTGCAGAAGGCACTTAACTATACCATCCGTGTTATGTGGTCGTAGCAATATTAAAATTGTCAAGTTAGAGTTTGTATTTCTTTAGCAAACAATATCATTGTAAATAAGTCATGATCAATAAAATGTTCAATGTTGTCTAAGTTATCAAAAACATAATTTTTTATCATACCGTCTGCCTCGGCACTTTTAATATTATGATTAGTTTTTATGGAATTGACAATTTTAGAATATGCTTCTTCATTTAGAATTAGAGAAAAATTTCCTCTCAGTATTTTACCTATTAACCAAAGAAGATTGTCAAGCCGATTAAAGTCATTAATGCCGGAAACACTGTTAAGTCTATTCATAATTCTAACAAATCCCGAGATATCTGTGGGTAAATCTTTTTCTAATCCCATTTCAGGATATTTATTTACAATCTTAGGATAGGTTTCAGAAATAATACTATCATAAATTGGGAAACGGAAATTTGTCAGAAAGTATGCATATTTTGAAATCAGGGAAATCGCTTTCCCTTTTGGATTTCCCAATTTACTTATGCCATAGGGACTATTGAAAATGTCTAAGATATGATCATTTTGGAATGGATCATTCGTAAATTTAATAAGGTCATTAATGAAAGTTTGATCATCATTATAATAGTCAAATATTTTTTTTGAAATATGGTGAATCCCATAATATCTACGACTCATATTTGTTGAGTAGTAGCTGTCAATAATCGTAAGTCTAATCCTGATAGTCTCTTGATGATCTATCCCACTTATTGTGAATATTTTATTAATGATCTGTTTATCATTAAAGTAATCTGTCTTTTTGTCAAGGATATGGCTTGCCAATTCCGAATAGGTCTGCATTTTTGCTATCATAATTTTTATTATTAAGTTAAAAATTTGTCTCGAAGCCGTTATGTGGCGTAGCATTTTTAAAGTCCCGGTAAGTGGGCAGGATTTTGGTGTCACGATAAAGTTGTCCAGATGGATGAGTCCTGGTAAACGGACGATATTTAAGTGTCATGATAAATTCTCTAGTGTAGACAGTCTCAGGTGTTGCGAGCTATGCCACATAACGGCCCGGTGGTATAGGAAGTTGCCGTCTGTGTCAGGGTTGGCGAGTTTTTTGCCAGTCCCGGTAGGTGGCGCGAAGTTGTCTTGTCACGGTAAAGCCTATTACGTATGAGTCCCGGTAGTAAAAACGTAGTTACTTGTCACGGTGCATTATATAAGCGAGAGCAAAAAACGCTGCCAACTGAGCGTCGGCCTGCAGCCCCATTGACTTTGTCTCGGTAGCAGAATTAGTCACGGTGCAGAAAATTTGGTAAGCGATTTGAAGTTTCGAGCATAGATGTAAATAGCTGATTACGAATTTGTCCGGGCTGCAGAAGGCAATTGCCTATACCATCCGTGTTATGGGCAGTAGCATATTAAAGTCCAGGAAGTATGATTAAATTGTCTCCCTGCAGCACCAGTCAAAGTGGCTATTTAATGAGTCCTGTATTAATCTATTTCGTTAATTATCTCTTTGAGTTTGTTGATTTCCTCTTTGCTTAGTTTTTCTTCTTTAATAATAAAAGAAAGAAGCGATGCAGGTGAATTACCAAACTGTCCAGCAAGTATTTTTTTCACTTTTACTTTTCGATAATAAGCTTGAGTAACAGCCGGAGAATACTCATACGTATTTCCATATGCTTTAAACTTAAGATATCCCTTACTAGCAAGTATTCTGGTCACTGATGATATTGTATTGTATGGTGGCTTTGGTTCATCAGGAAGCTCTGCAATAATATCTTTTACAAAAGCTTTTTTAAGCTTCCAGAAAATCATCATAATTTTCTCTTCTACTTTTGTCAATTCTTCCATAATATTATTTCTTGCTGATTGTTGTAAGTTCAAATAACAGATCCACATTGTCAAATTCCTCCGTCGTTACATTTGGAATTGGCTTCGGATTTATCTTTTCCGGATCATATTTACCAGAAGCTACAAGTGATTCAACTGATTTTCGGATTTTTGTTTTACTGAAAAGGTCTCCTGTTTTAATCCCGATTTCATTGACTGGATCTTTTGTAACTACACCATTAATTTTAACAATAACATCATGAATTTTGGCTTGTTTCCCTTCATATATTGTTATGGTCAGGTCTACCGCCTCCTTATTTTGATTTTCCCGTACACTTATTCTACTAAAAAGATATCCATTATCCTGATAGAGATTGCTCACAGGAGCCTGTGCGCCCAATGTTCCGAAAAGTCTGTCCTCAATGAGGGATTTGTTATATTCGGACCCTGTTTTTAAGCCAAAAGCTTGATTTAAAGTCTTAATGTCATAAACAGCATTGCCCTTCCAAATAATCTTTCCGATTTTTAACTGACTCTGATTTATATTTTCGTTCAGTTTTGTTTGAACAGGCAGGGAATCCGAGGTTTTGATATAAGAAAAGGAAAGCATCATAAGTACTGTAACAGGGATGAGTATTGCAAACAAAATCTTTTGTTCTGGAAGGGATCTCTGCTTAGTTATCATAACTATTCTGCGTTTGATTTGGCTTCCGGAAAAACCTGCTGAAAGATTAAATCCTTTAACATCTGAAGCCAGCTTAAGAAGCAACTGAGCATAGTCTTTTTTTCCATTACCTGTCTCAGCAATCTTTTCATCCACAATATATTCGTGTATCTCTTGAACAGATTTTTTAAAATAAGACAATAGTGGATTGAACCAAAAAATTATTGAAATAAACTCAATGAATAAAACGTCAAGCGTATGGAACTGCTGTGCATGGACTTTCTCATGATCTTTAATTCTTTGCAGATCAACTGGGGCCAAGCTTTGGTAGGAATTGGCAATGAAAATATAATTAAAGAATGAGAACGGTGGCATTGTTTCATTTAGATCAACGAACCAAAATTCACCATCCCTTACTTTTGGATTTTGTTTTATGCAGCTACGTATACTTCTGAGGTTCTTTGCGAAATTATAGGCATTGTAAAGTAATCCGATTATATATGCAAAAATTAACACCGCAATTATTCCTTGTAATAGATCGTTACTCCCACCAGTTCTTAAGTTATTAAGTATTGTTTGCCCACTAGTATATTCTTCAGGTTGATTACCTGAGATGAAGTTGAGATTATTAAAAAGGTTCGCTGGGAGAACTGATGAACCCCAATGAATGGGGATAATTAGTATTGGAAGAATTAAACTTAGAGTAATACTAATTAATAAATAAATTCTCATCCAGGAGAAATAAGTAAGGCTAGCAATCAGAAATCTGTAGACCATCATAAAGATTATCAGACAGATTGAACTTTCCAAAACATAATAAATAATTGAATTTGTCATGGCTATCGTTTTTAATTTCTTGTAAATATATACCTTATATCTCAGTTATGCAACTTATTTATAAGTTATTTAATTTATTTTTAAGTTTAAATGTCTCGATAAAATGAAAAATCTGCATTGGACCGTTATAGGCTAGTTGCGCTGATAGATAAGTTGTCAAGGAAAAATGAACTTGTCAGGGTGACGACATTGTCTAGGTAACTGTCATACGGTCAGCGCTATTGCCCATAACGGCTCGGCGGTTTGATTAGGTGCCGTCTGTTAAGCGTTGGCGAGTTTTTTGCCAGTCCCGGTAAGTGGACGAAAGTTGTCCCGTCACGGTAAAGCTGATTACGTATGAGTCCCGATAGTAACAACGGAGTTTACTTGTCACGGTGCATTTTATAAGCGAGAGCAAAAAACTCTGCCAACAGCGCGATGGCCCGCAACCCCATTGACTTAGTCTCGGCAGCAGGATGAGTCCGGGTACACAAAGGTTGATAAGTGAGTTGAAGTTGCAAGCATAGACTGTTAGGGCGTTTACGAAATTGTCCGGGTTGCGGAAGGCACTTAATTAAACCGTCCGTGTTAGCACATGTATATTATTATTTTTTCAGAAAATAGGATTCAAACTTGCGAATATAGCAAGCAGATTCAGTTTCAAATATACCTTTCTCAAAAGCTTGTTTATGTATCTCAGGAAGCTTTTTATATCTTTTTTCCCTTTTCCTCTCAGCATGTTTTAAAGTTATAAAGTCATAAGTACCGGTTAACATCATAACGACCTCAATTTTATCACATTTATCTACAAGTCCTATAGTTGTTGGGTCCAGTCCAACAGATCCAAATAATATTTTTTTCTCGGAAACAGGGATATCTATTTGGAAAAACCCATTTAAATCTGTTTTGCCAACTTCAACTGTGTCTTTAATCACAATTGACACATATGCCAAAGTTTCCAAATTATTATCAATTACCCTTCCTTTAATTGTTTTGATCTGAGAATAAAGACTGCATGTTGAAACACTGAGTACAATAAGAATAATTAATAATTTCTTCATATCAATATTTTATTTTGGTCATTTAACGATCTTGTAGTATAGATTTCCTTTTGAGACAAATTTATACAATTAGGACAATTTGGCTCTATGCTGTTAGCACATGTATTTCGTCGTGCGATGGCTAAGTCCCGGTAGATACCTGCAATGTTAATATTATAACAGATGCTTCTGATGAAGGTGCGAGGGCAAAATGTCTGTCGCCCGATGGCAAGTCCCGGTAAAAGAGCTGAATTTATCTTGTCACGATAAAACTTTATTAACTCGGCGCCAGGGCTATGTCCCACATTACCATATATATGTGCTAACGGCTCGGTGGTATGGTTAGGTGCCGTCTGTGTCAGGGTTGGCGAGTTTTTTGCCAGTCCCGGTGAACGGACGCAAGTTGTCTGGTCACGGTAAAGGCCGATTACGTATGAGTCCCGGTAGTGAAAACGCAATTTACTTGTCACGGTGCATTATATAAACGGAGAGCAAAAAACGCTGCCAACTGCGCGTCGGCCTGCAGCCCTATTGAGTTTGTCTCGGCAGCAGGATGAGTCAGGGTACACCAAATTTTATAAGCGAATTGAAGTTTCGAGCATAGATGTAAATAGTTGATTACGAATGTGTCCGGGCTGCAGAAGGCACTTAACTATACCATCCGTGTTATGTGGTCGTAGCAATATTATTCTAGTCATGATGGTGATTGTTTAACTGTCTATCCACAATTTTATTAATGAATTCTATTCAAAAGGTTAAGTTCCAATTTTTGGCTTAAGTTAATTTGTTATAGCAGTATGAATTTTACTAATTATTTTTTCAACCTCTTTTTTATATTCTTCGTCGGATTTTTTTTCGGATGAAGGCCAGGTTAAAGCAAATCTATCAGCAAGTGAAGGGGAATAGTCGTATACCTCCTCCTTAGTTACTCCATACCAAATTGGTAAAATGATTCTTTCATTAGAAATCATTTCTCTAGTAAAAATTGAACTAAATTCGCGTTTGCTCCATCCTGGATTGTTTAAATAGTTTTTTGTAATGATCAAAATGCATTTCTTTGCTTCTTTTATTCCTTTTTCTATAGACTCTCTCAAGCTATCACCAATTTTCAACGAATATTCGTCATACCAAACAAAGCATAACCTAGAATTAAGACCATCTGATAGTTTTATAGCAATTTTATCTTTATCTCTAGAATCATGAGAGATGAATGCTAAAGGTTTTTCTGCTTCCATTTTTCTTATTAAATAATCAGTACTCCTAATAGTGACAAATAGGCCTTTTGCTTTACAAAATTGATCAAGGCTATTCATTTCAACGGATTGAATGGGATTCTCAGTATAAAAGTAAACTCTCTTTGAATATATGTTTTTATGTTCCCCAATTTGAATATCACCATTGAAGCTACAAATTGTGCATATTTTTTCAGCTTCGTCAATTCGTTTTTCAATGTCATTTAAGATAGATACGATTATTCTTAAAACATTTGGTACCTCTGGAATATAATATGTAAATAATCTTGAAGAAGATTCCATGTTTTGGCATACTTTTTCCTGAACCTCGATTATTTCTTGTTCAATTATTTTCTTATCATTATCTAACTTTTGAAGAGTTAATTTAATTGTACGGTCAAGACTTAAGCATTTGAAATCGGTATTGAAATATTTTAATAATGTTGGCATAGAATACTTGTTAAGATTTATCCAATAAAGATGTTAAGTTGCGCCCGTTATTATTTTTCTGTTTCTAACCACTCATCTCCATATCTTGTGAGTATGTCATTCGCTAATCTGTCAGCATCACGATAGTTAATTGATTGTTGTCGCCCATTAGTTATTTCCATGCCATAGTATGTTTCTTTCTGAACGTCAGGCATGTTTTTGTAAATATCTAAATCAGTACCAATGATATTGGCATAATAGAATCGTTCACCATCTATTATTCTATCACGGATGGTAAATTTTGCATTTGTCCCGTCTGAGAGAGTGTGATAAATTGTCCTTCGAAACATAGTTTTTAGTTTTATAAGGTTAATAGGATTCGAAAGTTGGCAAAAGAGGTTTTGTCTTTCATTGAAAGTTTGGGGTTAAAGAAAATTGCTGAAATTTAAATTATTTGGATTAATGTCATACTTTTCTAAAAGATTGAGCATTTTTGTTCTAAATGCTTTGTACTGATCGAAGTGTGTTGAGAAAAGACCCTCTTGTAGATAATACTGAAAATCACTGCTTTCAGTTATCTTGTTTGTAATTGGCTCTTTTAAATCAAGTGTATGTTGAACATAAAAAGCAATTGCATTAGCCTTAGAAATGTCGAAGCCAATTTTCTTGCACAGACTTAAAATTAAGGCATCAATGTTTCTTGTGGTCTTCTTCCAGAGCTTTTTTTTGCATTTAAGAACAGCTAGAATAAAGATTTCGGGATAATACAACCTAACTAAGTTTACCCACTTAGCTCTTTCTGTGTCCAATTCATATCCTCTAAGAGCACCACTCATCCAAATGTGCCCTTCAATTCCAAAGTAACGGTCAAAAAACATACAGAATCATTTTACTTTTCAATGAACAAGCAAGTTATGCTAAAATTATCTAAAGGGTGGTCATCTATCATGATTATCAATCATTTTTGTATAGAGAAAACAATAGATAAAGAAATCGAAGATATCTTGATTTAATCTGTCTTGATAAGGTTTTGCGTTTGATATTAGGTCTAAAAATGCCGTTATGTGGCGTAGCTTTTTAAGTCCCGGTAAGTGGGCAGGATTTTGGTGTCATGATAAAGTTGTCTAGATGGATGAGTCCTGGTAAACGGACGATATTTTTGTGTCATGATAAATTCTCTAGTGAAGACAGTCTCGGGTTTTGAGAGCTATGCCACATAACGGCTCGGTGGTATGGTTAGGTGCCGTCTGTGTCAGGGTTGGCGAGTTTTTTGCCAGTCCCGGTAAACGGACGAAAGTTGTCTGGTCACGGTAAAAGCCAATTACGTATGAGTCCCGGTAATGAAAACGGAGTTTACTTGTCACGGTGCATTATATAAACGGAGAGCAAAAAACGCTGCCAACTGCGCGTCGGCCTGCAGCCCTACTGACTTTGTCTCGGCAGCAGGATGAGTCAGGGTACACAAAGTTTAATAAGGGAATTGAAGTTGCGAACATAGATGTAAATAGCTGATTACGAATGTGTCCGGGCTGCAGAAGGCACTTAACTATACCATCCGTGTTATGCTTAGACCTGTGTTAAAAGTATCTTGCGTTGGTAAATTGTCGGGGTAATGTTACTTACCATATAAGATTGGACAATTATCCTGGGTAATTTCTATTGATGCCATTTTGCATTCAACTTTTCCAAGAAGCAATTTATTATTATCCTGTGCTTTACCTATTCGAATGGATGTTAAATCGCTACCTTTTATATCCCAATACTCATTAGATTCATAGCTGTATCCAGTTGAATCAACTTCATCAAGTTTGGAATGCAAAAAGAAATATGGGGAAAGGTCTGCTAAGCCTGATTTAATAATTGGAGGATTATCCTTTTTTATAACCTCAATTTTATAATCAATTGTTGATATAAGGATCCGCTTTACAAAGAGGTTGATTGTTAAATCACCATTACTACCTGTAAAGAACATCACTTTATTAAGAGGAGGCACATTTGGAAATAAAACAGTGTCCGAATTATTGATAATAAACCGATCACCATCAAGGTAGAATTTCCATTGTGCTTTTTTGGGATCCAACGATTTAAGAAAAGTAATTGAATATAATGAACTATCTCTTATGTTGATTGAAATGGTGGTGTCTCTCTTTATTCCTGCTACTAAAACTTGATTAGTTATGTCCTCTTGCCCAACTTCTTTCATGTAGTTTTCGAATTCTTGCTGAGTCATGGTGGCTCTCCGGTATTCTATACTTAATTTTTGTTTTAACATTTCATCCTTAGGATTATTGGCATATTGCTCATAGACCTTAATATAATCCGGGTGATTTCTAAACTGAAATTTTACTATTGACAACGCTGGTATGAAATATAGAATTAATCCTAAAATGCCAATCACAGCAATTCTCTTGAAAATCGGGATATAATAATTACTTCTGGTCTTAAAGAATCTAACTGTGGCAATCACTAATACAATTGAAGTCAAAACCAATCCCAATCCCAAACTTGAGAGTGCGAATGGCCAATCTTGAAGTTTGAATAGTATTCCGATACAAATCATTTGAAGTACTATCCCAGTTCCTATTGCTCCAATAATTCTACGAGAGGATTTTCCTTTGTATGAGTCTTTTTTAAAAATTGCTCGTAATGGAATCTCATTAAATAAAGCGAATCCAAGGAAATAATACATTGCTGCAATTACCATTAATGAAACTATAATAACCATTCCATCTCCTGGGATAAATGTAAACTTCATAATCAATCCGGCAAGGAATGTTAATCCTAGAATTTTTTCGGCATTTCTCATAGTTAAATAAATATGGTCAGTAAGTTATTGATTTTTTTTAAATCCCGGTAAATGGAAGAGTAGGTTCTCGTCCACAGATAATTTTATAGATAACAAAGTCCCGCTAAGGGGAAAAAATTTGTCTCGTCATGAGTAATTTGTCTTGGTAAATGATCTCTCTCCTATTAGAAAGCTGTCAAGGATTATTAAGATTTCTCTCCTCAGGAAGTTATGCTTAGACCGTTCTCGTCAAGGCGAATCTGTCTCGTAACAGGCTGAGGTTTAAGCATAACGGCTCGGTGGTATAGTTAGGTGCCGTCTGTGTCAGGGTTGGCGAGTTTTTTGCCAGTCCCGGTAAACGGACGCAAGGTGTCCCGTCACGGTAAAAGCCGATTACGTATGAGTCCCGGTAATGAAAACGGCGTTTACTTGTCACGGTGCATTATATAAACGGAGAGCAAAAAACACTGCCAACTGCGCGTCGGCCTGCAGCCCTACTGACTTTGTCTCGGTTGCAGGATGAGTCAAGGTGCCTGAAGTTAAATAAGTGGCTTATAATTGATCTTATAGACTTTCTCATGCATTACGAATGTGTCCGGGCTGCAGAAGGCACTTAACTATACCATCCGTGTTAACAAAAGTACTATATTAAAATCCCTATCGGTCAAAAAGTCCCGGTAAACGGATGGCATTTTCTTGTCCAGATAAAACTTGCTTGATGCATTAGTCCCGGTAAACGGACTGAAACCCAAGCGTCATGATGATATTTTCTAGATTACCGTTAACAAACAGTACGGCCTTGCCTTGAACGAAAACTGTCAGGATTTTTTTGTAATCTATCTCCAAGGCAAGGTAACAGGGTAGGCATAAAAAATTGGCCAGGTTGTGTTTCGCGGTACAAGTTTTATAGAAATGGCAAATTGTCTCGATTAGTGTTAATTAATAAACAGTAGTGGCGCGAGTGCCAATTTTTTATTTGCGGGTTGGCAGAAGTATTCGGCTGGCATTTTGTGCGTCGCGGTACAAATTTTATAAACGTTGAGAAGTTGTCTTGTCACGGTAAATTTTATTGCTTGTAGTGCGGGTAGCCGAATGAGTCGACACTGAGCCGTATTTTTGTTAACGGCTCGGTGGTATAGTTAGGTGCCGTCTGTGTCAGGGTTGGCGAGTTTTTTGCCAGTCCCGGTGAACGGACGCAAGTTGTCTGGTCACGGTAAAGGCCGATTACGTATGAGTCCCGGTAGTAACAACGGCGTTTACTGGTCACGGTGCATTTTATAAACGGAGAGCAAAAAACGCTGCCAACTGCGCGTCGGCCTGCAGCCCTACTGACTTTGTCTCGGTAGCAGAATGAGTCAGGGTACACCAAATTAAATAAGTGAAATGAAGTTTCGAGCATAGACTTATGTAGCTGATTACGAATGTGTCCGGGCTGCAGAAGGCACTTAACTATACCATCCGTGTTATACTTAGGCGTGTATTAAAATTGTCATGATGAAAGGGTCTTGTTTGCAAAATTATCCAAAAGTTTATCATTTCATTTTAAGGTAGTCCTCAATATCTTTGGAAGTATTACCACGAATATAGATTTTCTGCTTTGGTACAGTGTCTGTAAGCTTTATCTCAACGATTATAATGTTTTTACAGATTGCATCAATATTCTTAACAGCGGACAATTTCTTTAGAGTCACTACTGCAAAATATGAATTATCAATTTTCGCATCAGTTTCTTTATTAATGAGCTTCTCGTTGATGAAAAAAATCGGAATTATAGATTTATCAAGAAAAATCTGAGAATAGACAGGAGTTGTCTTTAATAATTCTTCAATTGTCTTACTCTTCCATGTTTGATCTTTTGTTTTTATATAGATTTGTCCACCTTCATTATCTCTTTGGGTATTGATAGATTCAATATTTTTAGGGTATATGAATACGCTATCGATAGAAATTATCTGAGAGTTCAAATAAATCTTGGGATTGTTACTTGATTGTCCTGAGGCAAAAATTGGAATCATTAAGATAATCAAAAGAGTAATTTTTCTCATACAGGTAAAGATTTTGGTTATGTTTAAAAAAAGTAATTTCTTGCTGACAATTATTCTTCTTTTTCGAAAGTAATAAACTAGAATTTAATTTGTCCAATCAACGTCAATATGATCACAGCAAGAATTGTTCCAAATAACAATTCAGATATTTTGTTGGGCGGTTTATTTGTCGCGGTTTTTGCCAGTCTCGGTAAACGGACGCAAGGTGTCCCGTCACGGTAAAAGCCGATTACGTATTAGTCCCGGTAGTAACAACGAAGTTTACTTGTCACGATGCATTTTATAAACGAGAGCAAAAACCATTAGAGCTATATAAACGGGAAGTTTTCTACTCTTTGACGTTATACTTAGGCGTTCTTTTCAAGGCAGATACTGTCTCGTATGTCGTTGACGCTTAAGTATAACGGCTCGGTGGTATGGTTAGGTGCCGTCTGTGTCAGGGTTGGCGAGTTTTTTGCCAGTCCCGGTAAACGGATACGAGTTGTCTGGTCACTGTAAAAGCCGATTGCGTATGAGTCCCGGTAATGAAAACGTAGTTACTTGTCACGGTGCACTTTATAAGCGAGAGCAAAAAACGCTGCCAACTGCGCGTCGGCCCGCAACCCCATTGACTTTGTCTCGGCAGCAGGATTAGTCACGGTGCAGAAAATTTAATAAGCGAATTGAAGCCACGAGTATAGATGTAAATAGCTGATTACGAAGTTGTCCGGGTTACGGAAGGCACTTAACTATACCATCCGTGTTAACAATAGTACTATATTAAAATCCCTACCGGTCTAAAGTCATGGTAAACGGACGGATATTTCTTGTCAAGGTAAAATTGTCTAACGTAATAGTCCCGGTAAACGGCCGAAAACCCAAACGTCAAAATGATATTTTCTAAGTTGCCGTTAACAATAGTGCGCCCTTGCAAATGACTGGTTGTCAAGAAGTAATTTACTAACCAAGGATCATTTGCAAGGCCCCAGCGTCGGCATAAAAAATTGGCCAGGTTGTGTTTCGCGGTACAAGTTTTATAGGAATGGTAAATTGTCTCGGTAGTGTTAATTTGTTAACAGGACGTGGCGCGAGTGCCAATTTTTTATACGTGCGCAGGCAGGAGGATTCGGCTGGCATTTTGCGTGTCGCGGTATAAATTTATTAACGGCGAAAAGTTGTCTTGTCACGGTAAACTATATTACTTGTAGTGCGGGTAGCCGAATGGTCTGAGTTTCTGCGTATTATTGTTAACGGCCAGCCGGTATGGTTTGTAGCCGTCTGTGTCAGGGCTGGTGAGTTTTTTGCCAGTCCAGGTAAACGGACGAAAGGTGTCCCGTCACGGTAAAGTTCTCTTACGTATGAGTCCCGGTAATGAAAACGGAGGTTACTGGTCACGGTACATTTAATAAACGAAGAGCAAAAAACGATGCCAGCTGCGCGTTGGCCGGCAGCCCTATTGACTATATCTCGGTAGCAGAAATAGTCATGATACCGAAATTTTAATAAGTGGAATAAATGCTTCTCTCATAGATCTCCTCTCCCATTACGAATGTGTCCGGGCTGACGAAGGCTATAAACTATACCGGCTTGTTAACAATAGTACTATATTAAAATTCCTACCGATCTAAAAGTCCTGGTAAACGGACTGAATTTCCTTGTCAAGCTAAAATTGTCTTACGTTTGAGTCACGGTAAACGCACGAAAACCCACACGTCAAAATGATATTTTAATAGATGGCCGTTAACAATAGTGCGCCCTTGCAAATTGCTTGTAGTCAAGATGTAGCTTGCTAATCAAAGACAATTTGCAAGGCCCAGCGTCGGCATAAAAAATTGGCCAGGTCGTGTTCCGCGGTACAAGTTTTATAGAAATGGTAAATTGTCTCGGTAGTGTTAATTTGTTAACAGAACGTGGCGCGAGAGCCAATTTTTTATATGCGCGTGGGCAGGAGGATTCGGCTGGCATTTTGTGTGTCGCGGTATAATTAATAAACGGCTGATAATTGTCTTGTCACGTTAAACCAAATTGCTTGTAGTGCGGGTAGCCGAATGGTCTGATTTTCTGCGTATTATTGTTAACGGCTCGGTGGTATAGGAAGTTGCCGTCTGTGTCAGGGTTGGCGAGTTTTTTGCCAGTCCCGGTAAACGGACGAAAGTTGTCTTGTCACGGTAAAACCCGATTACGTATGAGTCCCGGTAATGAAAACGCCATTTACTTGTCACGGTGCATTATATAAACGGAGAGCAAAAAACGCTGCCAACTGAGCGTCGGCCTGCAGCCCTATTGATTTTGTCTCGGCAGCAGGATGAGTCAGGGTACACCAAATTTAATAAGTGAGTTGAAGTTTCGAACATAGACTTATGTAGCTGATTACGAATGTGTCCGGGCTGCAGAAGGTAATTGCCTATACCATCCGTGTTGTAAGCAGGCTTTATTTTAAAATTGTCATGGTACTCAAAATCTGCGCTTATTATGCAAGCCTAAAGTCACGGATTTGTCTTGCGTTGATAAATTGTCACCCAATTTGATTTTCAAATAGATGGAACTGTCACATTAATCCGGTGGGATGGACTTGAAGGCTTGTTTGCAGCTTTTGATAGAGCGTTGGAATTGAGCGAGCTGCAAATAGGCCTGAAAGCGACGGGAAGGAAAAATAATAGTGCTATTTCTCAGATCTCTTATTTATTTTTTTTACTTATAAGATAAATATTCAGCATAATCTTTTGCATCTTTCAAATGAATAAATTTTCCAATAAGATTATTTTCCTGATCCCAAACTACATATTGAAAATTAAAAGGATGTTCTGTTTTTAAGCCAGACAAACATACTAGGGGCAACTTTTCACTTTTAACCTTCTGTAAAACTTCAGTTTCTATCTCTGAATAGCTTTTAAATTCCTCTACTATATACATTTTATTTGTGTTTTAATATTTAACTGATGTAAAGTTCCAGAATTAAACAAATTATACGAAATATCATTTTAATTATCCTCTTTTTCGTCGTTGCTGAAATATCCATTAATAAACTTATCTATTCCTGTCTTTTGCTCACTGGGCTGCTTTAGTATTGGATAAGCTAAGTTGTTTTTAAATCAATAATTACAGATAATAGATTATTTTATCCTAATAATCGGAACAAATTCTGATAGTACTTTAATCTTTTCCGTCAGAGTCAGGTTGTAAATTTCAGTATAATTGGGAATTGTTATTGTTTCTGGTAACACATCAATTAGGTTTTTTAAATAAGATGATTTAATAGCATAATTAACATTCTCCGTTTTAAAGTACTCTCTGTTCAACCCCGAAGAAGGAATTCCAATTAAGTTACCCTTGTTATCAAAAAGCGGCCCTCCGCTATTCCCAGCTTGAATTGGTGTCGAAATTTGATATACTGTAATATCTCCTTGCAGCCCAGTCCGTGAACTAATCTTTCCATCAGTAAATTTGACCTCATCTCCCATGACATCTGCGATTGGGTATCCTAATGCGAATACTTCTGTTCCGACATCAACAGTATTTGTGAAGAAAACATAAGGGATTTGAGATGTGTTTTGGAATTTGTCACTTTTTATTTTGATTATTGAAAGGTCATTCAACTTGTCTGAAACAATTACCTCAGCAGGATAAACTTTCTTAATGCCTTTTTGATAATATTCAACCTGAATCTCTTTAGCGTCTTGTACAACGTGATAATTTGTTGCAATATATCCCTTTTCACTTATGAAGAAACCCGAGCCATTCCCTTTCCATTCTCCAGAAGTGTTGGAGGCAGAAGGAGATGGATTAACCTGTTTGGGTTTTTGTTTTTCAAGTTCTTCTTCGGGTAAAAACTCTTTCACAGTTAGACCGGTTAAATAATAGGTCCCTTTCCCGCTTACCACCAATCCGCAATTGTTTCCTCTTAAAGTTTTGTATTTTTCTCTAGCAACAATCTGCCCGTTTATTGAGAAAACATATTCGTCTCCAAACTTGAACATTTTGAGGTCATTACTGGCATTACTTTTATTAATTGCAGAACACAACTTCCAAGGTACCATATCAATTTGCACACCCTCAAATCTCCCCCAAATCATAAAGGACCCTTTTGGCGATATTACGAATTGATAGAAATCATTCAAATCTTTCATGCCGAAAATAAGCCCGAGATTTGATTTGTCTGAGCCACTTCCCTTTGCGACAGTTGCTTCAATACTAAAGTCAGATTTTTGCTCAAGAGAAAGATAATTTGTTCGAAAACATGGCTCCTCATTAGTTGTTGTTAACAAAAGGGTATTTTCCCTGACAGTAGAGACATTAATTTTATTATCAACTTCCCATTCTAATTTATTCAGATCAAAATTTTCATTAAATACTAGCGCACCAGATCCATTTTCGTCATATTCAATAAATTTATTTTCTACTAATTCTCCATTTTCGAAAAGCGCTAACAATTTCAACTTTCCAGTCTTATACCATTGAGATAAAATTCCATTGGGAATACCCATATTAAATTCTTGTTCTTCGTCCTTTTGTCCATTCTCGTAGTATGTTGTACTTAATCCATTTAGTTTGTTGTTAACAAAAAATGCTTTGGCTCTTATTTTCTCATTTTCATAATACCAATATGCTTCCCCAACATTGAAATTAATTCTATCATCACTGTAGTCAATATAAATTGGATATAATTCAGATTGTTTAGCTCCTGAAATATAAAAATCTCTAACAATTCCTCGTGGTTTGTTTGGAGCTTCATAAGTAATGATTCGGTAATAAGACGCTTCAGTTTTGTTACACCGGACCCATTCTGAATTAAAATATTCCGTTTGACGAACACCTATCTCAGGATTGTATGAGGCTTTTTTTGCAACTACTAATTTGTCCACAAGCTCCCCATTTAAATAATATGTTACATCCCCTTTTGCTGTAGTAAACTTACCCGTAAAAGGGGAATCCGAATTAAAAGTACCTTCAAATTTATTGCCATTTGCAAATTCCATGACGCCGAAGCCGTGTCGCCTATAGTTCACAATATTACCTTTATAGAAGCTCCCATCTTGAGTAGACCAAGTTCCCTCTCCAATTCCTTGGCCTCTTGTAAAATTGCACTCAAGAACACTACCATCAGAATGTGAAAATTTTCCGAAACCCTCCCTAATACCTTTTACGTAGGTTCCTTCATAAGTAGATTCTAATTTCCCATCTATAAATTTTTGCATCTTGCCTTTTCCATCGGCCTTTCCTTCAACACAACTTCCATCCCATATAAATGTTGATCCTTCAGAATAATATTGATCAAGAACTTTGCAACCCTGAGAATTACATTCAGCCCATTGTTCGTTTATCACTTGGGCATTTAGGGCAACTGATAAGGCAAAAAAAACAGATAAAAATAGATACTTCATTTCAAATTGATTTAAAAAGATTATTTCTGTAAGGTATATACTAATTGTCCAATCGATATCAATTGTGAACAATTATCAGTGACGAAATCATTAAGGAATGTGGGTTCAACTTTTTCAGTATTAAATAAAATCTTTTCCTTTTGCATTTCTTCTTCAATCAAAAAGGTTAATCTGGGATTATGTTCTAATAATTTCATTTCACAAAGGTATGTTCTTATTGTTTTTAAATTATCTAAGATTTCTAATCCTGTGTCATCCTTAGCTAATTCTATTGCAGTTTCTAAGGGCATCTCTTTTCTATTTATAAGAATCAATGCCTGAGCAAGCAATCTTTTATCAGTATTCAAACTTTTCATATATATTGAGCTTGATTAAAAACTTAAAGTTACTGAATCATTGTTAATATGTGGCCGCGGGGGGCAAAAAAGCATGTGTTTGGCAGTGAAGGGAAGGTTGCAGGGAAGGACTGCCAAACTCTTGCTTGTGCGTAGGCTCCCTATCTACGGACTATAAAATTGTCTGCGGCGCAGCCGCCATTACGGAGTTTTATAGTCCAGATGGAAAATTACTAAACGATACGAGTGTCGCGGGACAATTTTGATTACCTGTTGGATTTGTCTCGATAGTGTTATTTTATTAACAGCAGTGGAGCGTCGGCTTTGTCACCCGTTTACGCGTCCCGATAAACGGACGGAAATCGTGCGAATCGTGACACAGCTTGCTTACAACGGCTCGGTGGTATGGTTAGGTGCCGTCTGTGTCAGGGTTGGCGAGTTTTTTGCCAGTCCCGGTAAACGGACGCGAGTTCTCTGGTCACGATAAAAGCCGATTATGTATGAGTCCCGGTAATGAAAACGCAATTTACTTGTCACGGTGCATTATATTAGCGGAGAGCAAAAAACGCTGCCAACTGCGCGTCGGCCTGCAGCCCCATTGACCTTGTCTCGGCAGCAGGATGAGTCAGGGTACACAAAGTTTAATAAGTGAGTTGAAGTGTCGAGCATAGATGTAAATAGCTGATTACGAATGTGTCCGGGCTGCAGAAGGCACTTAACTATACCATCCGTGTTAACAATAGTACTATATTAAAATCCCTACCGGTCTAAAGTCCCGGTAAACGGACGGATGTTTCTTGTCAAGGTAAAGTTTTCTTACGTTTGAGTCCCGGAAAACGGCAGAAAACCCAAACGTCAAAAAGACACTTTCTAGATGGCTGTTAACAATAGTGCGCCCGTGCAAATGGCTGGTTGTCAAGAAGTAGTTTGCTAACTAAGGATCATTTGCACGGCCCCAGCGTCGGCATAAAAAATTGGCCAGGTTGTGTTTCGCGGTACAAGCATTATAGAAAATATAAGTTGTCTCGGTAGTGTTAATTAATAAACAGTAGTGGCGCGAGTGCCAATTTTTTATACGTGCGTGGGCAGGAGGATTCGGCTGGCATTTTGTGTGTCGGGGTACAAATTGATAAACGGCTGATAATTGTCTTGTCACGGTAGACTATCTTACTTGTAGTGCGGGTAGCCGAATGGTCTGAGTTTCTGCGTATTATTGTTAACGGCTCGGTGGTATAGTTAGGTGCCGTCTGTGTCGGGGTTGGTGAGTTTTTTGCCAGTCCCGGTATACGGACGCAAGTTGTCTGGTCACGGTAAAGCCGATTACGTATGAGTCCCGGTAATGAAAA
This sequence comes from uncultured Bacteroidales bacterium, assembly GCA_963809855.1. Lineage (GTDB taxonomy): Bacteria > Bacteroidota > Bacteroidia > Bacteroidales > VadinHA17 > LD21. Next base: position 1,687,583 of record CAWELF010000001.1, read on the forward strand.
CGCAATTTACTTGTCACGGTGCACTTTATAAGCGAGAGCAAAAAACGCTGCCAACTGCGCGTCGGCCTGCAGCCCCATTGAGTTTGTCTCGGGTGCAGGATGAGTCAGGGTACACAAAGTTTTATAAGTGAATTGAAGTTTCGAGCATAGATGTAAATAGCTGATTACGAATGTGTCCGGGCTGCAGAAGGCACTTAACTATACCATCCGTGTTAGCACATGTTGTAATGTTAAAGTTATCATGCGTGTAGTAAACTGTCCTGATAGTTTTTAATCTACGTATGTCTCTTTGAGGACTTCCTTAACTTCTTTAATTTCTGGTCTGGATAACTTTCCTAGCTCTTTGATAATCCTTTGCTTATCTATCGTTCTTACTTGGTCAAGAACAATCCAACTAATTTTATTATCATGTTTGATTTCAACCCTTGAGGGATAATCTTTAGAACTAGTTGTCATTGGAGCTATTACAACAGTCCTCAAATATTTATTCATCTCATCTGGAGAAATAACAACACAGGGTCTTGTTTTTTTGATCTCACTACCAATAGTTGGGTCTAAACTCGCAAGGACTATTTGATATTGCTTTATTTCCATTCTTCGAAATTTTCGTCTTCAAAAATGTCATTGATGAGCAATTTATCATCGCCATTAGCATTCATTTCCTTAAATGCTTTTTCCCAACCTTTTCTTGGTCGGGATAACGGTTTAATGATTATTTGTCCCTTCTCCAGTATTAAATCTACAGTGTCTCGGATATTGTATCGTTCAAGAAGAGTTTTGCTTAACCTGATCCCTCTTGAATTGCCTATTTTGATAACAGTCACTTCCATAAAATCTATTCTAAATGTAATTACAAAGTTAGTACACTTATTTTAATTTACAAATCTAAACATCATGAAAAAAAGATTTATTTATAACGATATTTTTCATGGGGTTTTCAGTTAGCACATGTTTTTTTGTCGCGCGATGGCCCAGTCCAGGTAAAAAGAAGTACTGTTAAATTAATAACAGATTTTTATAGATGTAGGCGCGAGTGCACTTGTCAGTCGTGCGTTGGCCGGTCCCGGTAAAAATGCAGAACATATCTTGTCAAGTTGAATAATATTAAACATGGCGCGAGGGCCTAATAGTCAGATACTGAACAATATGTGCTAACGGCTCGGTGGTATGGTTAGGTGCCGTCTGTGTCGGGGTTGGCGAGTTTTTTGCCAGTCCCGGTAAGTGGTGCGAAGTTGTCTGGTCACGGTAAAAGTCGATTACGTATGAGTCCCGGTAATGAAAACGTAGTTACTTGTCACGGTGCATTTTATAAACGGAGAGCAAAAAACGCTGCCAACTGCGCGTCGGCCTGCAGCCCTACTGACTTTGTCTCGGCAGCAGGATGAGTCAGGGTACACCAATTTAATAAGTAAAACGAAGTTACAAGCATAGACTTATGTAGCTGATTACGAAGTTGTCCGGGCTGCAGAAGGCACTTAACTATACCATCCGTGTTAGGTGGTCGTAGCAATTTGTCTGGGACCCTCATTTTATATTAATGGTTATTATGTCCAAGTGCATTTTAGTATCTTGGTTTATCCTTAATTTCGTTGTAATAATTTTCCAAACCTATCTCACGAATCTTTCTGTTTATTCTTAACCATCTCTGTTTTAAGTTATCATCAAATCCAGTACTGTCACATGGAAAATCTTCGCATTGATAACAATATTCCACTCCCTTCTCTTTGTAACATTGTCGTACTTCGCAATCCTTGAACAAATGACATTCTTGTTTTCTGCAACCTTTACAATTGTTGGATGATAGAAAACTCAGTAACTCTTTAAAATCAGAGTATTTGTTAAAAATGGGTTCATTCATAAGTGTCACAAATCTTTTTGCATAGATATCAAAATTACCAAGGTTGATTTTTAACTCTTCTGCCAAAAGTTTAATCTGCCCATTATTATATGCGAAGCACTTCTCACATAGTAATCCACAAGGCCCGAATTTATTGATTAGATCATTTTGCATTTAATAGCCATTTTATGGGAATTTGGTCCCTTAGAAAATCAATTTTACTCATATAAAATCATTTATTATGTTAATTGAGTTAACAAAGTAATCAAAAATAATAACCCAAATTCCTATTTACGATTGTTAGGTGGCTGTAGCTTTTAAATCCCGGTAAATGATACAAAATCAGGCTTGCGAGGGCAGGCAAAAATTGCAGATGATGCTCATGAACCGGTTTTGTAAATTTCCAAAAAGCAAAACCATGAATTATCATATGCAAATGAGCGCGGGGGCAAGCCGGACATGTCAAGATAAAGCTGGTAAATGACTAAGTCCTGGTAGATGGGCAGAAGTTTTGTGTCATGATAAATTCCCTAATGTAGACAGTCTCGGGTTTTGCGAGCTATGCCACCTAACGGCTCGGTGGTATGGTTAGGTGCCGTCCGTGTCAGGGTTGGCGAGTTTTTTGCCAGTCCCGGTAGTTGGCGCGAAGTTGTCTGGTCACGGTAAAGCCGATTACGTATGAGTCCCGGTGATGAAAACGCGATTTACTTGTCATGGTACATTAATATAAACGGAGAGCAAAAAACGCTGCCAACTGCGCGTCGGCCTGCAGCCCTACTTACTTTGTCTCGGCAGCAGGATGAGTCAGGGTACACAAAATTTAATAAGTGAATTGAAGTTGAGAACATAGATGTAAATAGCTGATTACGAATGTGTCCGGGCTGCAGAAGGCACTTAACTATACCATCCGTGTTAGGCGCCGGAGTATATTAAAACTGTCATGAAGACTCTAATTTGTCAAGTGTATAAAAGCTCAGTTTTATTACTATTCAATTGATTATTTTCCAGTGAGTCACACAAATCATAACAAAGTTCTATTACTGCGATCAAAGTTATGTGTTTTGGAAAATTTCCACCTAACCTGAAATAATTTTCTATTCATACTTCAAAGACTCCACCGGATTTCTCCTTGCAGCTCTGTAGCTTTGCCAGCTTACTGTGAGCAGTGCAATCCCTATGGCAAGCACCCCGGCTAAAACAAAAATCCACCAGATCAGTTCTGTCTTATAGGCAAAGTTCTCAAGCCATTTATGCAAGGCATACCATGCTATGGGCCATGCGATAACTATAGCAATAAGAACCAGTTTCACAAAGTCTTTGTTAAGCATAAATATAATCTCACCGATGCGGGCACCATACACTTTCCGGATACCAATTTCTTTGGTACGCCGCTGTACATCGTAAATAGCAATTACAAATATCCCTATAGTCGTAATTAATAACGCAATAATGGTGAATATGGAGTAAACCTGACTAAGCTTTTTTTCCTTCTGATACAACGCAGAAATCTCATCAGAAAGAAAAGAATATCTGAAATCTTCTCCGGGATTGACTTCTTTAAACAATTTGGAAACAGTTTGCAGACTACTTTGTGCCGTTCCTTCTTTTAATTTGATAAGAAAATCATTATCAACATCATTGAAATAAACCATAAACAACGGTTGTGGCTTAACTGAAAGATGCTGATAATTAAAGTCTTTAACCACGCCAATAATCTCATAACCAATGCTATCTTCCCAATATTTGTTGAGTATTCGACTTTCTTTGATGTCATTTATCTCCCAGAATTTCTTTGCTTCTTCGTTAATAACAACTTTCATAGCCCTCGATTTATCTTTTTCTGAGTCGAAAAAACGGCCTTCTGATATTTTCAAACCTAATATTTTCATATAATCAGGGTTTACAACCAAAACATTCTGGCTCAAATAATCTTTTTCACTTCCCTTTAATTTCCAGGGCATGATATATGGATCAAGAGGTGATGCCCCTTGTGCAAAGCCTGTGATAGACGGAATGGAACTCATTTCATTAAGTACATATAGGTAGTTCTTTTTCTGTTCTTCGCTACTTTTTCTCCAATTTTCCACATTTCTGGAAGATGGTAATCGATGAAACATTTTAACTCTTATTACGTTTTTGCTGTCAAACCCCAGATCTTTATTTAACATTAAAGATACCTGCCTGAAAATCATCAAAGAAGCTACGATAGATGCGATTGTCAGTGTATATTGAATGGTTACAATTGATTTTTGACTGAATAGAAAACTGCCTGAAAATACCTTCCCTTTCAGACTATCAATAATCGGGATTTTTAAGGTAATTATAGCGGGATATAACATCGCCAGAATAAAGAGAGAGATAATTATTGTCACGTTCAGGACAACAATTTCAAATACAGACTTTGAGAGAGAAACCTTTGTAAAACTATCAAAAGAAGGAAGAACAGCCAGATAGGAAATGGTAACCACGATTGAAGATAAAAATATAAGAAGCATTACTTCGATTGTTTTTTGCATAAATTGCTCCCATACACTTATACCCATTATTTTGGAAATTCCGATGTTTTTTAAATCCGCATTTATCAGGATGATTTGAAAACCGCAAAAGTTTAATGCTGTTATAGCAAATACTACACTCATTATTACAAGCAATACATAAACATTCTTTTTATCACCAAAACGGGTGAAAATATAGGAATAACTATTGTTGGACCCATTTTTATTGAAGTAGATATCATTAAAAGACAATATGCTTATTTTACTTTCCGTGAACTGTGGATGGAAATGTCCAATATTTTCTATTTTTTTTACAAACTCCTCCTGGTTAAACTTTTTATTTACAAGTAAGAAATCGGCTCCTGATCTGTCGTAAGAACCAGAATGATTAGGAAGGATAAGATCGAAAGTGATGGAACTATTAGATGGCAATTTGGCGACTACTCCTTTTATTGTATATGTTTTTACATCACTTGCAATTACCTTAATCTCCTGCCCAATGGGGTCTCTATCTCCAAATATTTTACGGGCATAGTCAGCCGTAATTATAGCATTTTTTGGATCACTGAGTAATGTTTTGTTATTACCAATTAAGAGCTTGAAATCAAATACAGAAAAAAAAGTGCTGTCGGCAATAAGGACTTCAGGGGAAAAAGATGATTCTTCGAATGTGACTTTTATTTCATCTTTGCGGTATTTCTGAAGCGAAACTAAACTTTCAACTTCAGGATAATTCTTATAATTGAATTTAAAAAATAAACTGGCCTGAATTGCCTCGAACCCACTTCCAGGAGATGCCTGAACAACTATCATGTAGATATCCTTAGCTCGTTTATGAAATCCATTCATGGTGAGTTCATTATTAACATAGGAAAATAAGAGCGATATACATAATGCTCCAATGGAAACAGTGATAATACTACCGAAAAATATTAATCTATTAGATTGAAATTTGCGGAAGGCTAGTTTTAAGAAATGTTTTATCATTATTTTCAGTTTATTAACAAAATCATGTAAAGACGCATTGCGATTTGCCTTTAAATTATTGGAAGTTCCTTTTAATTGATATAAAGTGTACTCTAAGTAGTCATTGGGAGCAAGTTGTTTTTTGGAGACATTTTAATAGAGCAGAAGACCAATGTCTCTGGTTCTGGTATTTTAAATAGTCCCAATAACTATTGAATTTTATCAAGGATTAATTTAGATATGAATTTACATTTTTTTCTTCAAACTATTTGTCATTGACGCGAATTTGTCAAACGAAGTCGAATCTAATCTTAGCTGTTAGGCGCCGGAGTGCTTAAAGTCCCGATAAACGGGCTGTAATTGTCACGTTATGATAAAATTGTCTAGATGGAAGAGTCCCGGTAAAAGGATGAAAATTGTCATGTAAAGATTAAATTTGATAAGTGAGGAGTCAAGATTTACAAGAACACAAGAAATTAAATTGTCATGATAAATTCTCTAACGAAGACAGGCTATCGGGTTGGTGAACTCTGACGCCTAACGGCTCGGTGGTATGGTTAGGTGCCGTCTGTGTCAGGGTTGGCGAGTTTTTTGCCAGTCCCGGTAAGTGGACGCAAGTTGTCCCGTCACGGTAAAACTCTCTTACGTATGAGTCCCGGTAGTAACAACGGAGTTTACTGGTCACGGTACATTTTATAAACGGAGAGCAAAAAACGCTGCCAACTGCGCGTCAGCCTGCAGCCCCATTGACTTTGTCTCGGCAGCAGGATGAGTCAGGGTACACCAAATTTTATAAATGAATTGAAGTTACGAGCATAGATGTAAATAGTTGATTACGAATGTGTCCGGGCTGCAGAAGGCACTTAACTATACCATCCGTGTTAACACAAGTATTAATGTTAAAACTATCTCGCATAATGGAGCCTGTCATGATAGTTTTTATCAAGATCAAAGTGTCTAATCGTCTTACCAGCAAAGTATTGAAAAATTTAGTTTTTTATAGAATCTAGAGATTGATCAATGTTTTTTCGGAGTACTAGTAAATAGATAAGTCCACCAAATGAACCCAATAAAACAAGGCCAATTGTCCAGAGGATTTTTTCTATCTTACTTATTAGAGAAAGCCTAAAAATCTCATAAAGAGCTGTTGCTAACCAAGCTAGATGAAAAATGAAGCCTAGAATTAAATATATATCAGCTCCTTTCCCATGATGAATAGAAAGCCAAAATCCAATTCCAGAAAGGCAAAAATCTAAAATAAGACTCGTCTTGATTATGATGTCTCTGTTTGTTTTCATTGTCAGATCGTTTTTAAGTTTCTTTTATCAGCAGTTTATAAAGGTAATAAATTTTGGAAAATCTATTCCGTTGCATGTATTTGGCTCTATGCTGTTAACACAAGTATTTGTTAGTCGCGCGATGGCTAAGTCCCGATAAAATGCAGTAATGTTAATTTAGTAACAGTTGCTGGTAAGGACGGCGGGCGGGCCGATTGTCTGTCGTGCGAGGGGAAGTCCTGGTATAAGTTCTGAAAGCATCTTGTCAAGGTAAAGTTTTTAAATACAGCGCGAGGGCTTAATCGTCACATACTGAAATATTTGTGTTAACGGCTCGGTGGTATGGTTAGGTGCCGTCTGTGTCAGGGTTGGCGAGTTTTTTGCCAGTCCCGATAGGTGGACGGTAGGTGTCTGGTCACGGTAAAACTCTCTTACGTATGAGTCCCGGTAGTAACAACGGAGTTTACTGGTCACGGTACATTTGATAAACGGAGAGCAAAAAACGCTGCCAACTGCGCGTCGGCCTGCAGCCCTACTGACTTTGTCTCGGCAGTAGGATGAGTCAAGGTGCCTGAAGTTAAATAAGTGGCTTAAAATTGATCTTATAGACTTTCTCATGCATTACGAATGTGTCCGGGCTGCAGAAGGCACTTAACTATAGCACATATGATAAAAGCATAGTCTCAGGTGCGTTATCAATAATTACTGTAAATTATTGTACGAAAACAAAATACAAGAGACTATGCAAACACAAGTTACAAAAAAAATTGATTTCAGCGGTAAAGAGCTTTTTATTGGATTAGATGTTCATAAGAAGAGCTGGAGCGTTACAATCCTCGTTGAAGGGATGGAACACCGAACCTTTACACAACCTCCCGACCCTCAGGCTTTGTTTAAGTATCTCCAAAAGATGTTTCCCGGAGGTACTTATTACAGTGCCTACGAAGCGGGTTTCTGTGGTTATAGTATCCATCGGGAATTAAATGCTTTGGGAATAAAGAATATTGTTATTAATGCTGCAGATATCCCCTCAAGCCAAAAGGACAACCTGGAGAAGCGAGATCCCATCGACAGCCGGAAGATCGCCAGAGCGCTCGGAAAAGGGCTGCTCAGAGCAATCCACATCTTTGACAGGGATATGGAAGAGCTTCGGAGCTTAAACAGGACAAGATTCTATCTGATGCGTGACTTTCGAAGAAGCAAGAACAGGATAAAAAGCTTTCTTCAATATTACGGAGAATCAATACCTGCGGAATTTGATAATAACCAATGGACATTAAAATTTATTGCCTGGCTAAAACAGATCCAGATGAAAACACTCAGCGGTCAGGAAGCATTCTCAAATCTGATCCGTTCTTATGAATTTCACAGGGAGCAGATTTTAACCTTAAGCCGGCAGATCAGGATCAGGATTCGTGAGTATGATAGTGAATTATATTCTTTATTGAAAACCATATCAGGAATCGGACCACTCACCTCAAGTGCATTAATAACAGAACTTGGAGATATAAACCGGTTTCCTCATATTGATCATCTAAGCAGTTTTGTAGGATTAATCCCCAGGGTAAAGCAAAGCGGAGATTCTTCTTATTCAGGCGGAATAACATTTCGCTGTAATGAATACCTGAGAACACTGTTAATCGAAGCCTCATGGCAGGCTATCCGGCAGGACCCTGCGCTGATGCAGTATTATCATGAACATATTATAAATAACAAAGGTCAGAGAGTAATTATCAAAGTTGCACGTAAACTATTAAACAGGATAAGATATGTGATGAAAACCAGACAACCATATGTTACGGGAGTAGCATAAGAGAAATAAATCTATAAAATCTCAAACAGTTAGGGATAGCGCAAAACACGGATTGTAACACTACGATTACACACTATAGCCTTCGCACCCTTACCTATAAAGTATAACAAGTGATTGCGGCAACCAATTTATGGCGGATCGCATATAGCAGCCTGATTTTATAGGATTTATATTTGAAGAAGTTTTTAAGGGATTTTTATTTATATTTGAACTAGCCGGAGCCGTGCTTTTCATAGCACCATCCGTGTTAGGTGTTGTTGAATTTTATTCTCTTTTTGAAGGTCATTTGTCACGGTATAGAATAGTCAGGGTAGGAACCTATTCTTCTTGTGCTAATATGTAATAGTCAAGAGGTCCATTAATTATATCCCAACCACTCTGACTTTTCCTCCGTGCAAATGTAAAGTCCTTGCCAACAGTCCCAGATAATAGGATTAGTGCAACTTTTTCTTTTGACTCTCTCCATCCTTTAATTGGTTCTAAGGATATAAAAAAATCTTGATTTATTATTATGTCATTTGCAGTTAGGTCTTTTTCTACCCATCCATTTTGATTTGATTTTATAAAAATCTGAGATTGATTAATATTATCACCTGGCATTCCATCTTTATTTGAGTAAATATTAAGTCGGAATAGAATACTGTCATATTCAGTTGATTTAATGCAGAACTTAAATTTATTAAGAAGAATGTTTTTTGTATTGGTGAATAGACGAGCTAATTCGATACCATCCCCCATCCCATGAAATAAAAATCCATTACGATGCATCTTTTTCTTTCCAAATTCAATTATTGTATTTTTTGCCGGATGAATCAAGATTTCTTCAATTTGATATGATTGTTCATCGAGGATAACTTTTAATTCACCATTACCTATTGATGATATTTTAAAATCTTTGGAGAAAAATCCTACACATGAAAACCTTAATGTTTCTGATCGTTCTATGTTAGTCAAATCTAGTCTGAAATTACCTCGATCATCAGAAATTGTTCCTTGATTTCCATTAACAATCCCAATGCTTACATATGAAATAGGTTTATTGTCTTTATCCAAAACAATACCTCTTATTACTTGGGAAAAGCTTATTGTTGAAATAAATAGAAAAATCAAACTTGGGAATATGCTTAAACGAATATTCATGGTTACTATTTTAAGAAAATGTTGTTAATCCGAATCATAAATCATCTGTCGAAGTTGCAAATAAATTCTATATCTGGTAAAAATATTCTGGACGGTATTCGTTGTACTAAATCCCACCCCGGAAATGGGGCGGGATAGTTTTGTGTTTCCTTCATTAATTTTATTTCCACAAACAAACTAAAATTATGAAAACACAGACAAAGCTAAGAAAAAAGACGTTATCAGTCATTGAGAAAGCTACCGAGCAGATAAGTGGCTTTAAAGAACTCTACCAGGCATTCGAGGATAAAATCCTGGTTTTAGGGCTTTCATCAAGTGCGCTTAATAATTATGCCAGAAGGGTAGGCGATGTATGTCTTCATTTTAACAGGCTGCCCAAGGACATAGGCGAAAACGAACTGAACAAGTACCTTGCCGACATGGCTCGTGAGGGTAAATCACCATGCCGGAGTAACTTCAAATTTACTGTGTACGGACTGCGTCATTTCTATCGTATCTCAGGGATGAATGACAGAATAGTTGAACTGCCCAGCATTAAGGCCAAAAAGAAGTTACCTGTTGTTCTCAATTATCAAGAGTGTAAAGCCCTATTTAAATCACCTGCGCTTCTAAAACATCGGGTTCTGCTCGCACTAATATACTCTGCGGGTCTTCGTGTAGCGGAGGCGAGTCGTTTGCGCTTAGCTGATGTTGACTCAGGCCGGATGATGATCCACATCCGTCAAAGCAAAAACTATAAAGACAGGTATGTTCCATTGTCCCCATTTGTTCTCAAAGGAATTCAGAGGTATTGTGAGGCTTGCCACCCGGTAGATTATCTGTTCAACGGCTGTAAACCGGGCACTCCACTTTCCATAGAAGGAATTCAATGGGTTGTCAGGGAAGCAGTAAAGAAGTGTGGTTTTGCTAAAGGTATCAGCGTACACACTCTCAGGCACAGCTATGCTACACATCTTCTGGAGTTTGGTATGGACATCGTATCTATCAAGGAACTCCTGGGACATGGATGCATTGAAACCACCATGGTATATCTTCATGTAGCAAAATCCCCAAGGATCAACCTGTTTAGCCCTATTGACAGGTTGTATAAAAAGGATTGAGGCTCAGACATGAACTGGCAGAGATAATTGATCGGTTTGGGGAGGAATTTGAACACACGCATTCACCGAATAGCTATGTGAAGCGAACTTTAAGTGCACTAAAGCGTTGTCGTACATTGTCATTGGGCGGACATGTTGATAAATGCGATGAGTGCGGTCATATCCGTATCAGTTATAACTCTTGCCGTAACCGTCATTGTCCCAAGTGCCAGAACACTCAACGTGAAGCATGGATAGAAGACCGCAAGCAGGATCTGCTTCCGGTACCATACTTTCATGTGGTTTTTACTGTACCAGATAAACTCAATAGCCTGTTTCTTGAGAAGCCGGCAGATCTTTATAGCCTTCTGTTTGCCTGTACCTGGGAAACCATTGCTCAGTTTTCTTACACAAAGCTGCATGCAGAAACGGGCATGGTAGCCATATTGCATACATGGGGACAGAACCTTAGCCTTCACCCGCATATCCATTGTGTTGTTCCCGGCGGTGGAATCAACTTTAGAGGGCAGTGGAAACAGGTAAGTACCTCTGAAAATGATAAAGTGTTTTTGTTTAGTGTCAAGAGCCTTTCCAATGTCTTCCGGGGGAAGTTTATAGGTGCCATTAAGAAACAGATGCCACAATCGAAAGAGTTTATTAATGGGCTGTACAAAACCCCTTGGGTTGTTTACTCCAAAGAGCCATTCGCGGGACCAGAACAGGTAATTGAGTATTTGGGCAGATACACTCATAAAGTAGCTATTGGCAATCATCGATTGTTAAACGTGGATGAAACAGGTGTCCGGTTTAGCTGGCGTGACTACCGTGATAATATCGTAAAAGTCATGCCTCTTGAAGGGGCAGAGTTCCTGAGACGTTTTTGCATGCACATACTTCCTAAAAGATTTGTTCGCATCCGGCATTATGGATTACTCTCCACAGCACGTCGCCAGGAGCTTCGTGAACTTCAGCAGGCCTTTGGTATCAATACACCAAAGATCAGAGAAAAGAAGCACTGGAAAGAGGTCTGCAGGGAGCATCTTAAGTATGATCCTGATATTTGTCCGCACTGTGGCAAAGGTCATATGTCAACTATCGAGCTGTTTTTTGGGCCACGCCCACCCCCACCACCTCTTGCTGCGTCAATTGAATACTTTGAAAAATCGTAGATAATTATTGAATTCGTTCTGAGAAGGACATGGTACCCTATTGCATAAATGTCAATAAATCGTAAGCGTGCTGTTCACCACAGCATTGTTAAATCAGGTTCGTAGTGCTCTTTTGGGCCAGTGGCTGACTGAAAATAAGAGTCAACTTCACTTCTGAAAGAGACACAAAATATTGAATCCCCATAGCAAGCATTCTCTTATGAGCATCCGCAGGGATGTAGTACAACTGCGGCTTCATGTTGGGTCTGAAAAAGACCACACGAAGCCTTATCTGTTAGGTGTTGTTGATTTTATTAAAGTCCCGAGAAAATGTAGACTATAGGCTTGCCTAGCGTTGGGAAATTAGCTGAATATTCATATTAACGGATTTTTCAAATTCAAGTGAGCGAAGGGCAAGCCGGTCATGTCAAAAGAGAGCTGGCAGATGACTGAGTCATGGTAGATAGACAAAATTTCAGGGTCACGGTAAATTCTATAAACTGCACTGGCTGGAGGGTTACGAATCAATAACACCTAACGGCTCGGTGGTATGGTTAGGTGCCGTCTGTGTCAGGGTTGGCGAGTTTTTTGCCAGTCCCGGTAAACGGACGCTAGTTGTCTGGTCACGGTAAAAGCCGATTATGTCTGAGTCCCGGTAATGAAAACGCCATTTACTTGTCACGGTGCATTATATAAACGGAGAGCAAAAAACGCTGCCAATTGCGCGTCGGCCTGCAGCCCAATTGACTTTGTCTCGGCAGCAGGATGAGTCAGGGTAGACTAATTTTAATAAGCGAATTGAAGTTTCGAGCATAGATGTAAATAGCTGATTACGAAGTTGTCCGGGTTGCGGAAGGCACTTAACTATACCATCCGTGTTAACAATAGTACTATATTAACATCCCTACCGATCTGAAAGTCCCGGTAAACGGATGAATGTTGCTTGTCAAGATAAAATTGTCTTACGTTTGAGTCCCGGGAAACGGCCGAAAACCCACACGTCAAAATGATATTTCAATAGATGGCCGTTAACAATAGTGCGCCCTTGCAAATGATTGGTAGTCAAGAAGTAATTTGCTAACCAAGGATCATTTGCAAGGCCCCAGCGTAGGCATAAAAAATTGGCCAGGTTGTGTTTCGTGGTACAAGTTTTATTGAATTGATAATTTGTCTCGATTAGTGTTAATTAATAAACAGCAGTGGCGCGAGTGCCAATTTTTTATACGTGCGCAGGCAGAAGGATTCGGCTGGCATTTTGCGTGTCGCGGTATAAACTTATAAACGGCTGATAATTGTCTTGTCACGGTAAACTATATTACATGTAGTGCGGGAAGCCGAATGGTCTGAGTTTCTGCGTATTATTGTTAACGGCTCGGTGGTATAGGAAGTTGCCGCCCGTGTCAGGGTTGGCGAGTTTTTTGCCAGTCCCGGTAAACGGACGCTAGGTATCTGGTCACGGTAAAAGCTGATTACGTATGAGTCCCGGTAATGAAAACGTAGTTACTTGTCACGGTGCGTTTTATAAACGGAGAGCAAAAAACGCTGCCAACAGCGCGTCGGCCTGCAGCCCTACTGACTTTGTCTCGCGTGCAGGATGAGTCAGGGTACACCAAATTTAATAAGTGAGTTGAATTTACGAGCATAGATGTAAATAGCTGATTACGAATGTGTCCGGGCTGCAGAAGGCAATTGCCTATACCATCCGTGTTAGGCGACGTAGTGATATTAACATTTCGTGTATAGTCAAGATATTCAGTCAAAGGGAAATATTATAATCCTATTGAATCCTTATAAGCGGAATATTATACCTCCACTCACATTTAGAGCATGCTGAGACTTATAATCTCCTAAGAGGTAATTAGTATACCCGGGTTCTATAAGAATTGAAAACCTTTTGGACACCGAATAATCTACCATAATCCCTGTGTTTATTCCTAAACTGAGTAAGTCAACTTTATGATTATACTGTTCTTCAACCGTATCATAATATCTATTTGACTGAAGTGTAAAATGTGAATAATTAGGAGTAATATTTGCTCCCAACTTAATCGATAGGTTATTGCCTACTTTTATTAAATTATAATATAATCCCAAATTTATAGAGTAAGATGACTCATTCATCTTGGTTAGTACTATGTGTGGCAAGTTGGTGTAATAATCTTTCCAAACAGAATTGTCGATGGACTGTCTGAAACTATAGGCTGCACCAGTTCTTAAAGTAAAGCGTTTGGCAACAGGCTTAAAGAAAGATGCTCCAATACCAAGTGGATAATCAATTTTGGCTCCCTGTTGATACATAATTGAATAATTGTAAAACAGAGAAAGCGCTGGTTCTTGCTGAGCTATAGTCACTTGTTCTGACAAGCAGACGAAAAAGAAAGCTACAATTTGAAAAAATAAGATTTTTTTCATAGTTCAACAGAATTAGGAAATTATTTATCTAAAATCAAAGATATCAAACTTTTATCATATTAAAACTAATCTTGCAGTTTGTTTACGGATAGTCAGACGAGATATCCAAAGTGACGAAACGAATTACTAAATATTGAAGTTGTCATGCAAAAATGATGCTGGTTTTAGAGTTAGGCGGCGTAGTTTTAAGTCCCGGTAGATGAGTAGAGATAGAGGCTTGCCACTTGTCCCCCGAGTAGGATTTAATTGTCAAGGTGGCAAGCCGGCATGATATGCAAAAATTGTCTAGATGAAAAAGTCCCGGTAAACGGACGAAATTTAAGTGTCATGAAAAATTCTCTAGTGTAGACGGTCTCGGGTCTTGCGAACTATGACGCCTAACGGCTCGGCGGTTTGATTAGGTGCCGTCTGTGTCGGGGTTGGCGAGTTTTTTTGCCAGTCCCGGTAGGTGGAGCGAAGTTGTCTTGTCACGGTAAAGCCGATTACGTATGAGTCCCGGTAATGAAAACGTAGTTACTTGTCACGGAGCACTTTATAAGCGAGAGCAAAAAACGCTGCCAACTGCGCGTCGGCCTGCAACCCCATTGACTTTGTCTCGGCAGCAGAATTAGTCACGGTGCAGAAAATTTAATAAGTGAATTGAAGCCCCGAGCATAGATGTAAATAGCTGATTACGAAGTTGTCCGGGTTGCGGAAGGCACTTAATTAAACCGTCCGTGTTATGCTTAGGCGCTTATTTATTATCATGGTCAGGATGTAACTTTTTTATCATTTAGAGTTTGTCCCGAGATTATAGTCCAGTTGAGATTATTAGTCTAAAATCTTACCTTATGATCAACTTAAATCAGTATGCCCAGACAGCTGTCCGGGTATACGATATGTCCTAAAATACTTGGCTTTGATCTTAAAAATAAAGCTTTAATTATTTGAGAGTAAACCTTATAGGTATAGCAAATTCCAAATCCTTATCTTTCCATTCAGGCACTTTGACTTCAGCTAGTTTATTAGCCATACGAAGAGATTCGGTTTTAAGTGCCAGATGCTCATTGCTCTTTTCGTTCTTAACAACAGCTTGTCCAGATGAAGGTTTGTAACCGACAATTACAATCTCTGGCAAGAAGGAAACATTTATTCCTTTCTTTTCAGTAAAAGCTTTACATTCTTTTACGATTCCGCCTTTATTCATTTTTACAACAACAAATACAGTTGCAGTATCTGAAGCATTTTTTGCTTCTTGAGGATAGCCAATATTCTTAGCTAAAAATAATAAAATCTCAGATTCGGAAGCTTTTAAGAATAATGGCTTTTGAGTACCAGTATTTGCTTGGTCAGACTCAGGTTTGAATGAGAACATTACAAACAGGATAGCTACAACTGGAAGAATAATAATACTCTTCAGTGCAGCAAAATTGCGTGTTGGTTTTTTGTTGATCATAATAATTCGATTTTTAATTAGACTTGAAAAATTATGCGCTAATGGGACACTCATTAGGCCAGTTTGAAAATTTAGAAGTTTATATTGGTATTCTTTAACGCTATAGGATCCTTTGATAGAAATTTTGTCTGCGAGATATTCATGATTTAATACCATCGCTCTTTTAATGAGCCAAATGAAAGGATTAAACCAAAGGAAGGAAATAATGAGTTCTGTTAATAGCAAGTCAAAAGTATGACCTTGGGTAATATGTGCATTTTCATGTTTAAGTATTTGGGAATATTCCGCACTGTCGTATGTTTTTTTTGGAATAACTATATATGGAAAGAATGAAAACGGAGGGTGATCTAAGTCAGATATAATGACTTTTGGCAAACTCGAATTTATCGAAGTTCCTTGTCTGATGATGATTAATGTTCTGATAACACTGATTAATACTTTTAATAGAAAAAGACCTGATATTGAAAAATATATCCAAAAAAGTAAATTGTTGATATTAAAGACGTTTATCCTTTCTGAAACAGTGGCCCCTATAATACCCCCAGATGAAATAATCTCACTTACAACACTTGAAGTCTGTGAAGTGGAAACATCGCTTGATATATTAAAAACATGCATAAGCGGAATCAGTATAGATAGCAGCAATGCCCCGACAAGAAAAATTCTGTTTCTCAGGTAAAAAGTATCTCTACTGAAGAAAAGAAAATAACTTAGGTAAAACAGGCTGATCCCAACTGATACCTTTAGCAAGTAAAAAAGTAGATTATCCATTTTTCTTCCCTTTCTCTATAATTTCAATTAACTTCTTTAAGTCATCTGTACTTAACTTTTTCTCGTCTACAAAAAATGAAACAACATTTTTGTAAGATGATCCAAAGTAATCACTCACAACCTCTTTCATAAAGATTTTTCTGTATTCCTCTTTCTTAATAAGTGGGAAATATTCATGGTTTTTACCATAGGCCTTGTGACCTATATAGCCTTTTTCCTCAAGTCCACGTACCACTGTAGAGAAAGTCGTATAGAGTGGTTTCGGTCCGGAATGAAGTTCTATCAGGTCTTTTATAAATCCTTTTTTTGCTTTCCAAAGGATCTTCATTGCTTCTTCTTCTTTTCTGGTAAGTCTTTTCATAGGAATAACTATTTTTTACAAATATATAACGGTTTTTTCAGTTATGCAACTATTTTGACAGATTTCAAACGTTTTTTTACGTTTACAGCAAATTATTAAGTCGCTTTCTGGTTTTTGCCAGTCCCGGTTGACGGTTGAAAGTTTCTTGTCAAGGTGAAAGTTTATTACGTCTGAGTCCTGATAGTAAGAACGAAGTTTACTTGTCACGGTGCATTTTATAAAGGAGAGCAAAAACCTATTGAGTTGTCTAAACGGTAAGAATTCGCCTCTTCGCTGTTATGCTTTGGCGCATGTTGTCCGGGCAGAAGCTGTCTCGTAAGTCGCTGGCGCTTAAGCATAACGGCTCGGTGGTATAGGAAGTTGCCGCCCGTGTCAGGGTTGGCGAGTTTTTTGCCAGTCCCGGTAAACGGACGCTAGGTATCTGGTCACGGTAAAAGCTGATTACGTATGAGTCCCGGTAATGAAAACGTAGTTACTTGTCACGGTGCGTTTTATAAACGGAGAGCAAAAAACGCTGCCAACAGCGCGTCGGCCTGCAGCCCTACTGACTTTGTCTCGCGTGCAGGATGAGTCAGGGTACACCAAATTTAATAAGTGAGTTGAATTTACGAGCATAGATGTAAATAGCTGATTACGAATGTGTCCGGGCTGCAGAAGGCAATTGCCTATACCATCCGTGTTAGGCGACGTAGTGATATTAACATTTCGTGTATAGTCAAGATATTCAGTCAAAGGGAAATATTATAATCCTATTGAATCCTTATAAGCGGAATATTATACCTCCACTCACATTTAGAGCATGCTGAGACTTATAATCTCCTAAGAGGTAATTAGTATACCCGGGTTCTATAAGAATTGAAAACCTTTTGGACACCGAATAATCTACCATAATCCCTGTGTTTATTCCTAAACTGAGTAAGTCAACTTTATGATTATACTGTTCTTCAACCGTATCATAATATCTATTTGACTGAAGTGTAAAATGTGAATAATTAGGAGTAATATTTGCTCCCAACTTAATCGATAGGTTATTGCCTACTTTTATTAAATTATAATATAATCCCAAATTTATAGAGTAAGATGACTCATTCATCTTGGTTAGTACTATGTGTGGCAAGTTGGTGTAATAATCTTTCCAAACAGAATTGTCGATGGACTGTCTGAAACTATAGGCTGCACCAGTTCTTAAAGTAAAGCGTTTGGCAACAGGCTTAAAGAAAGATGCTCCAATACCAAGTGGATAATCAATTTTGGCTCCCTGTTGATACATAATTGAATAATTGTAAAACAGAGAAAGCGCTGGTTCTTGCTGAGCTATAGTCACTTGTTCTGACAAGCAGACGAAAAAGAAAGCTACAATTTGAAAAAATAAGATTTTTTTCATAGTTCAACAGAATTAGGAAATTATTTATCTAAAATCAAAGATATCAAACTTTTATCATATTAAAACTAATCTTGCAGTTTGTTTACGGATAGTCAGACGAGATATCCAAAGTGACGAAACGAATTACTAAATATTGAAGTTGTCATGCAAAAATGATGCTGGTTTTAGAGTTAGGCGGCGTAGTTTTAAGTCCCGGTAGATGAGTAGAGATAGAGGCTTGCCACTTGTCCCCCGAGTAGGATTTAATTGTCAAGGTGGCAAGCCGGCATGATATGCAAAAATTGTCTAGATGAAAAAGTCCCGGTAAACGGACGAAATTTAAGTGTCATGAAAAATTCTCTAGTGTAGACGGTCTCGGGTCTTGCGAACTATGACGCCTAACGGCTCGGTGGTATAGTTAGGTGCCGTCTGTGTCGGGGTTGGCGAGTTTTTTGCCAGTCCCGGTAAACGGACGAAAGTTGTCTTGTCACGGTAAAAGCCGATTACGTATGAGTCCCGGTAGTAAAAACGTAGTTACTTGTCACGGTACATTATATAAACGGAGAGCAAAAAACGCTGCCAACTGCGCGTCGGCCTGCAGCCCTATTGACTTTGTCTCGGCAGCAGGATGAGTCAGGGTACACCAATTTGATAAGTGAAACGACATTGCGAGCATAGACTTATGTAGCTGATTACGAATGTGTCCGGGCTGCAGAAGGCAATTAACTATACCATCCGTGTTAGCTGCTGGGCATTATTAAAACTGTCTCGGTTGCAGAAATTGTCTCGCTAATGGGCATTTTAAAAGTCCCGGTAAAAGGAACGAATTTGTCATGCTGTACGAATTTTCCAAACGGCGAAAAGTATTTTTCTAAACTTGTTACGAAACTCAAATAGGTTACTAGAAAACTGAGATGCCCGGGTTTATGCATGCTGGTATATGTAATAAGCGTTTTGGAAGTCTTTTTCAAAATTGGCATGATGTGGAAAGCTTATTACATGTACCAGTGAGTTGCACTAAATCCCACCCCGGAAATGGGGCGGGATAGTTTTATGTTTCCGTATTAATTTTATTTACACAAACAATTTAAAATTATGGAAACACAGAAAGAACCAAAGCTAAGAAAAAAAACGTTCACAATCGTTGAACGAGCTAGTGTCGAGGTAAAGGGATTTAGAGAACTTTACCAGGAATTTGATGACAAAATTCGGATATCCGGGCAATCATCAAGTACTTTAAGAAATTATGCAAGAAAGGTAGCCCAAACTTGTATGCATTTTGGTAAGTTGCCACAACACATTAGTGAAAAGGAACTTAACAAGTACCTTGCCGATCTGACTCGACAGAGTAAAGCGCCCTCGTTTAGTAACTTCAAGTTTACAGTGTATGGGCTACGCTATTTCTATCGTCTGCTGGGACTTAACGAGAGAGTTGTTGAGCTGCCTAGTATAAAACATGAGAAGAAATTACCTGTCGTACTCAATTATGAAGAGTGCAAGGCGTTGTTTAGCGCGCCGGTACTTCTCAAACACCGGGTTCTGCTCGCCCTGATATACTCAGCCGGACTACGTGTACGAGAAGTCAGTCGTTTACGCTTATCCGACGTCGACTCGGGCCGGATGATGATACACATCCGTCAAAGTAAGTTCAATAAGGATCGGTATGTACCATTGTCTCCACTGATACTTGACGGATTACGTAAGTATTGTCAAATGTGCCGGCCTGTAGATTATCTGTTCAACGGAAACAAACCAAACACCCCACTTAGTGCACGCGGCATACAGTGGGTTCTTCGTGAAGCTGCAAAAAAGTGTAAGTTACAGAAAGGTGTCTGCGTACACTCACTCAGACATAGTTATGCTACACATCTTTTGGAATTTGGTATGGATATCGTATCGATCAAAGAGCTACTTGGTCATGGAAGCATAGAAACCACAATGATTTATCTTCATGTTGCAAAACCTAACCGCAGCAACCAGTTTAGCCCTTTCGACAGGTTGTATAAAAAGGTTTGAAGCCCAGACATGAACTGGCAGAGATAATTGATCGGTTTGAAGAGGATTTTCACCAGAAGCATTCACCGAACAGCTATGTGAAGCGAACCCTGAGTGCACTGAAGCGTTGTCGTACATCGTCATTGGGCGGACATGTTGATAAATGCGATGATTGCGGTCATATCCGCATTAGTTATAACTCTTGCCGTAACCGTCACTGTCCCAAGTGCCAGAATACTCAGCGGGAAGCATGGATAGAAGACCGTAAGCAGGATCTGCTTCCTGTACCATACTTTCATGTGGTTTTTACAGTACCCGATAAACTCAATGGCCTGTTTATTGAGCGCCCGGCAGATCTTTACAACCTGCTGTTTGCATGCACATGGGAAACAATAGCTCAGTTTTCTTACACAAAGCTGCATGCAGAAACGGGCATGGTAGCCATATTGCATACCTGGGGACAGAACCTTAGTCTGCACCCGCATATCCATTGTGTTGTCCCTGGTGGTGGCATCAACTTCAGAGGGCTGTGGAAACAGGTAAGTACCTCTGAGAATAACAAGGTGTTTTTGTTCAGTGTCAAGAGCCTTTCCAATGTATTCCGGGGGAAGTTTATAGATGCCCTTCAAAAGCAGCTGCCACAAACAAAGGAGTTTATTAATGGACTGTACAAAACACCCTGGGTTGTTTACTCCAAGGAGCCATTTGCGGGGCCAGAGCAAGTAATTGAATATTTGGGAAGATACACTCATAAAGTAGCGATAGGTAATCATCGATTGTTGAATGTGGATGAAACAGGCGTCCGTTTTAGCTGGCGTGACTACCGCGATAACCAGGAAAAAGTCATGCCTCTTGAAGGGGAGGAGTTCCTTAGGCGTTTTTGCATGCACATACTCCCTAAACGATTTGTTCGTATACGGCATTATGGATTGCTCTCCACCTCACGCCGCCTGGAGCTTCGAGAACTTCAATTAGCCTTTGGTATCAATAATCCCATTGTCAGAGATAAGAAGAACTGGAAAGAGGTTTGCAGGCAGCATCTTAAGTACGATCCTGATATTTGTCCGCAGTGTGGTAAAGGTCATATGTCAACTATCGAGATGTTTTTTGGTCCTCGTCCACCCCCACTGCCACTGGCAATGTCAGCTGGATTTTTAGTAAAATCGTAGATAATCATTGAAATCGTTCTGAGAAGGACATGATAAACTATTGCATAAAAGTCATGAAATCCTGAACAGGCAGCTCTCCACTGCCTTATAAAATGAGGCTAGGACTCATTATTGAGCCGTTGAAGGTCCGGAAATAGTGTTCAGCTACTCTCGTAAAAGAGACAAAAAATATTGAATCCCCATAGTAAGAATTTTATCTAATGAGCATCAGTAGGGATGTCGTGCAACTCAGCTTCATGTTGGGTCTATCGACCACACGAAGCCTTATCTGTTAGCTGCTGGGCAAATTTTATGTATGTCTCGTTGAAGCAACGTTTTCTGCTTTAGCCGCCTGTCTCGTCGAGTGGCAGGGACGGGCTGGAGGGCTCTTTACGCAAGGACGAATTTACTTGTTTTGCTTATTTAATTTTGCGTAATGTGCCCGACAGCCTTTACATTTACTTACTCTTATTAACAACAATTATTAACATAGAATGTGTATGTTGTTGATTTTCTTTTCTTTTTGCTTCTTTTTCTTTTCTTTGTTCATTGTTGTTAATATGTTAATAAAGAAAGAATGGGGTGAACTTTCCTGACAGCTAGGCTCACATTCCTATCCTGCGTATAAGTCCCCATTCTTTCATATTATGGTTGTAGGAACCAATTAGAATTATAGACTACCAGGTCTTTTAAAGGTTTTAGTTTAAACAACTTAAAATTACAAAAATGAAGATTAAAAAAGAAGTTATCGGAATTGATGTGTCTAAACTTACTCTGGATGTGTTTATTCACAGTTCAAAGCATCATTTTATTGTATCAAATAATCCGTCAGGGTTCGCAAAACTATTGCAGGTTATTTGGAAAGAATTACCAGGTAAAAAGGAAACTCTATTCTTCTGCTTTGAAGATACCGGAAGATATTCCTTGCCTTTATGCATCTTTTTAAATGGCGAAAAACTCAGCTTTGCTATGGTTCCTGCGCTTGATATCAAAAGATCATTAGGTTTAGTCCGAGGTAAAAGTGATAAGAAAGATGCAAGCTTTATTGCATTATATGCTTGGAGAAAGAGAGATGAGATTAAGGCAACTGTTTTCCCTGCTGGATCCATTATACGTATTAAGCAATTACTTTCATTAAGAAACAAACTTGTAAAGCACAAAAAAGCATATCAAACAGCTATGTGTGATATTCAGGACTATTTTAAAGAAGGAGATTCACTGATTTACATAGAAGTAAATAAACGAGTTATTAAATCCCTGAGTTCTGAGATGGCTGGTATTGAGAAGGAAATTGAGATCATAATCAAGTCTGATCCGGAAGTCCAGAAGAATTATAAAAATCTTAAAACGGTCCCAGGTATTGGTAAAATCATAGCATTCTATATGATAGCTTATACTCACAATTTTACGAAGTTTGAAAATGCCAGAAAGTTCTGTTGTTATTGCGGGATTGCTCCATTCGAGAATAGATCCGGGACTTCGTTGAAAGGTCGTACCAAAGTGAACCCTTTGGCTAACAAAATGATAAAAGCACTATTGAATATGGGGGCATTATCAGCTGTTAGAAATCATCCGGAGTTTAAGACGTATTATAATCAAAGAGTTGAAAACGGTTATAATAAAATGAGTACAATAAATATAATTCGAAATAAAATTGTATTCAGAGCTTTTTCGGTTATAAAAAGAGGATCCCCATATATAAACCTACATAAATTTGCAGCATAAAAAACAGAAAGAATATTTGGTTATGTCTTAGAATACGCAGGGACGGTTTGGTTTAGGGGGAAAGGCTCATTTGCAGCTTAGTATAATCTGATTTTATAACTGTTGTTTTTAAGCAGCAAATGTGCCTTTGAACTTTATGGATGTTTCTGAGTTTGATCTTTGCAAGCTCTTTCCGCAAAGGGAAATTAAGAGTTAATTGAAATGCTTGCGTTTGCGGAATGTGCTTGCAACTCAGCTTATTTTGGATGATTACAAAGCAGTTAATTATAGTAATTTCAAGAATATACTGTTTCCGGGATAAATATGTCTGCGCAACCAGATGAAAGTTTGTTGAAGTAGTGTGGATCACTCTGATATTGAGTATTTGTTAAAAGCTGTGGTATCATTGCAGTTAGTCCTAAAAGTACAGGCAAACTATATTTGGAATATTTGGCAATTGCATAAAGCAATAATACTGCACCTATTGCCAATCCTGCTTTCTCTCCATTAGTTAAATTGATTGTAGAAAGGTGATCAGATATTTTCCTCAAATTTTCCTCTTGTACTTTCTTCTTGCTTTCAATGAATGATTCAGGGGCTACAAAACCATTATATATACCAATGAAAATGTCTTGGCAAGAGAGGTCATTTCCAACGATAAGGCAACGGGGCATAAGTAATTTTTCATTCCCAAAGCAATATAAAAATGAGCTTTCAAATATGTCCTGATCAGAAGTCTCTGAAATGAAATCAGGATTCAAAAGAGTTTGGATAAAACCGGACCCTTTTACAGGATGAGAATGAAATTTTATTGGCAAAATTCCACTGAGGATAACCTGCTCTATTTGTTCGTTAAGTAGCTTTTTGTCTGGCAAATAGGCATTAGATTTATTTAAATGATCAATTCTTGGGATATCTTCAATAGCATTCCTTATATAACTTACTTTACTTATAATATACGAATGTTCAGTACTTCCGACGGTTGGTTTCGCCCAAAGAACTCCGCCAATTTCCTCATCAGTACGATAATTCTCTTTTAAGCTAATCACAACCATTTCGTCTATTCTAAATCGACATGGCGTGGTCAGATGAAAAATATCCTCGCCATTTTCCCTAGTCTTTTTAAGAAAACCAATTGAATGTAAGACCTTTAAAAAATTATGCATTTTTGTGTAACTTTTAAGATTAAAAGAAGAACAAAAATAAGAACTAATCCCCGAATTCAACAACCCGAAAATAAATAATGTTGGTAAATGATAGATTAAGATTAGATTAAATTTTCTATTCTGAGGACAAAAAAAATAAAAGTATAAACTTCCGTCTCACTGAAAGGCACATTTACAGCTGCCGGATTTCAAGCTGCAAATGTGTCTATAAAACTTTCTCGAATTAAGTGAGTTTAATCTTTGCAAGCTCTTCCCGCAAAGAGTAATTTAGAGCTTAGTGAGCTGTTTGGTTTTGCGGGATGTGCTTGCAAAAAATTAAGATTATTTTTGTTGATCACCTGAAAAGTGTTTCCGTAATAATTCTTTTATGTATAATTTACTGTATGGTTTTGGCAAATAATCATTAACAGCTAAATCTGCATACTCTTCAGTTACTTTAGAAGCTTCATCAGCTGTTGATATAAATATGATGACATTTTTATCCATCTTTCTAATTAAACTCGTTGATTCATAGCCATTCATCTGAGGCATAGTAGAATCCATGAGAATCAAGTCAATATCAGGATTTTTCTGAAAGATGTCAACTCCTTCATTCCCATTTTTAGCAAAAAGAATTTCTTTACTGTACTTTTTAAAAAGATCCCCAAGGACTATTCTTATTGCATCATTATCATCAACGACTAGTATTTTAAGATTATTAATTTCAGATTCGACTTCATTACTATGAGCTAGAGGTATCAGTTTGGCTTTTGTTTTTTGAGGGATATTAAACGAAAATATTGAACCTTTACCAAGTTCGCTTTCAACCCAAATCTTGCCACCATGTTTTTCTACAAATTCTTTGCAGAGCAATAACCCTAAACCTGTTCCTTTCTCGCCTTTTGTACCTTCTGTTGTTAGCACGTGTGAGGCATCAAATAGTTTTGTTAAACTATCGGCTGGTACACCAGTCCCATTATCTGAAACAGATATTGTCACGTATAGAGAATCTTTCTTCGCATTAATATTTATTACACCTTCTTTGTCAGTAAATTTAATTGCATTAGAGATGAGATTTCGTAATACAGTTTTCAGCATATCTATATCAGCGAAAATTTCTATATCTGTCTGATTATTACAATTTAGAGTAATTGTTTTTGAAATGGCACCTGGTTTGAGAAATTCAAGAATCTCTCGACAAATGGCTGAAAAGTTCAATGAACGAGGTTCAAAAGTAGTTCTATTAGTTTGTGCTTTTGACCATACTAATATTTCATCTAGTAAGGAATATGCGTTTTGGGCTGAATTAGCTATCTGATTTGCAATGTCTCTAAGTTGGTCAATATTAAAGGTCTGAATGTTTTCAGCTAATAGACCTGAGCACCCAATAAGCCCAGTAAACTGGTTTCTTAAATCATGCCCAAGAATTGCTAATAACTGATCTTTTGCTTTGTTAAGCTGAATAGCCTGTTCAAGTTCATTAGTAGTAATAGTCAACTCATGGATTTTATTCTCGAGTGTCTGCTCTGTCAGCTTAAGGCTGGAAATATCAATTATATTAATGAGGCAATTTTCGTTTTTTTCGTCAACAAGTCCTGTGATATGGCCATAAACCGGCAATTTTTCATCAACTAAAATTGATACAACACATGACTCCTTCCCTTTTTTCTTAAATATGTCACTTAGAAATTTATTGAAGATTGGTTTTGAGTCATCGGATATTAGAAGAGCAAATCTATGATTAATCAAGGTCTGGTGTTCTTTGCCCAATATTTTTCTGCCGTTATGATTTGAATCAATAATGTCCCCTATCTCAGAAAGAATAAAATAACCTGATGGTGCAAAATCGAATAATTGTGTATACTTTTCAGAATTAACAGTTGCCAGCTCTGTTGCTCTAAGAAGCTCTTTATTCTGGAGCTTGAGTTCAACCTCATGCACTTCGACTTCATGAATAAGTCTCAATAATTCACTTTCGGAATCTCCAGGCACTTTAGAAGTATCCCTCATTTTCAACAATTCTTCCGCCATTTTTCTAAGAAACGAGGGATCAGACAAATTACCTTTTTCCATTAGCCAATTTTGAATACTATCTGCAGACCTTTTCCTAATTAATTATAATGGTTAAAGGTAAAATTAAATATTACATACAATCAACATAATAAAAATATTTAGGTATAGGTAGGCACCTAAGTGTAGGGGTTGAGAGATTAATATGCCAGATTATTGTTTAAGACTTTCTGGTGGCAGAAAGGCTCATTTGCAGCTTTCCGGATTTCAAGCTGCAAATGTGCCTTTGAATGTCACATGATGTCTCAGAGTTTTCTCTTTGCAAGCTCTTTACTCAAAAGAGAGTTAAGGTTTGTATCTTATTTAATATTTGCGGAATGTGCTTGCAAAAGATTCTTCATTATAAAAAAGAAAGATGGCATTCTTAGAAACCGGAGAGATTTCCTTTTCTCCTGCTGTGAAAGTCAATGTCTGCAATACAATTCTGTCTGATAAACGATTGGAGAATGAATGCCATCTTATTTCGTGATCCATTAATTGGTAGCTTTTTCCAGCTTGACCAGTGAATGCAGGTTCTCAAACCTGTTTCCCACAAATTTCTGCTCACCAATATTTAATTGTGTGGTATCTCCGAAGACATTATAGCCTACCGGCCTTAAATCTATAAGCGTAACGACAGGAATCTCCGCCGAAAAATCCATTTCAAAGATTTTGGTGTTTGCTGCTCCCGGCACCTGTGTAACCTCGGCTGAAAGCTTCTTCTCATTGTTAAAGATATCGACTCTGATTACTGGCAGTATAGCTACACTATCCTGAACAACCACTACAGAGTTCAATTCTTTTTTTGTGTAGATCCATAACCTAGGAATATCACCCATCCCAATCAGAAAAGGGATGAACCCGTTATCATCAATCAGGTATTTTAGATTTTTAAAAGTGTTACCGCAAAAAGTAATATTGTGATATGGTTTATATTCCTGAGGTAACGACTGAGTTATAATTTCATTAGACATAGCTTTCTGTTTTAATTGTTTTTAAAATGGGTTTCAATGGATGCAATCAGTTTGTCTCTATCGCTTTTTATAAACCTCCCAAGGATATATAATACAATGCAGATAAAGAGTGCTAAGCCAACAGAGATAATTTCCCAGGTCTCTATATCAATTGGAACCTTTTCATTCGCCTCAGCTGCATGATATGCGACTAGAAAAGCTATCAATGCGCTGGCGATCTTAAAGGCCCAGCCAACAGACATTAAAAAAATGTTTTGCGCCCAGTCTTTATACCCTCTGGAATTTCTGATCAACTTATTGAAGTTGTTTTCGTCAAGTGGGAATACCCTATGGAGAATCAGGATTTGTTCGGTTCTAAGCTCAGAGGAACTCAGAACTATCGGATGTTTTATAGCTCTTGTGTCTGACATTTTAGTTTGAGTTAGTTTTTCTTAACCAATTTTTACATGATATGCTTAAAATCCAAATTGCTTCGTATCAATAATATTCATACTCAGCAACGACCAGAAATCAGAAGCCAGATTATCCAGTATATATTCATAAGGCATCCACCCATAACCCTTATCGCCCCACTCCTTTCCCCAAGAATTTCTTATAAGTAACGCTCCGGTAGTTTCTCTGTTTGTTTTAGTGTTCTTGATCTTCTTTGTGTCGTCATAACCAACAGCTACAATGGCATGACCCCATTCTGCTTTCTCACTTTCTCCGGGATAAGGTATTCCGCCTTTAACATCAGAACTGTCAAAAGATGCAAATCCCCAGAAGCCAAACATTGAAGGGATCCCGGTTGCAAGATATTTCTTAACAGAGTCAAGAACTGAAGGATAAGGAATTCTAGAGCCTTGCGGATCATGACAGAAATACTTTAGAGCTTCATAATTATCAGCAAGAGAATAAACGAAAGCTTCAGGTTCTTTATCGAAGTCTACAACTACATAGGGCCAGTACTTCTCAGCTGGGACACCACAATGTACCAAGGCTCCCATAACTTCCCTAAGCCATGCACCGGTGTCACCTTTTACTTGCATTAGATTACGCGTCACCTTATAAAGGAACAGTCTTGATCCTTCGATATGATTGTTGAAAGCCCGTTTTTCATAATATTCAACTATTCCTATTGCTGCATTAGCGGTGCAGGATCCAAGGTTTCCCTGATTCTCCACCGGCGAACAAAATTCACGTAAATCAACTGATGTCGTGACTTTCATCTTGCCGGATGTTATTCCAAGTTTCTTGCTTAAAGCTTTTATCTCCTTTTGATCCTGAGTATAATCCCTGAGATCAGGCATTGGAGGCAGCCAGCCGGTACCAACAATTTCGTTTGTACCAGGCAGTATTAATTTTCCATAGAGTGATTCCATATTTATTATGCTTTAAACGGCAACCAGAATTATTTTGCCGGTCATGTCTAAAAACTTCAGAGTTGCTTCTGTTCTGTTCTGAACACCCAGCTTATGGAAAATATGATACAGGTGTTTTCCAATGGTGTCTGGCTTTATATTTAGCTTATCGGCAATCTCTTTATTGTATTTTCCAATTGAGACTAATTCCAGAATCTGAAATTCTCTTTCGGATAAATCGTAATTGTAACTATTGGTATGTAAATCCATGAAATTGGTATTTTGCGTTAAAATAGCTGTAACACTTATTTCACTTCTATTCTTTTTACAGAAGTGATCCCATTTGTCATGACGATATCGTAGAGCTCAGTTATTATAGTTGAGCCTGCAGTTGGTGGTAACCCTTTAAGAGCAGATAGATCTGTTACAGCAGATGCAGCTTTTGAAACAACATTTGCTACTGCTGTAAGCGTTTCAGCTATTAAGGGATCCGTTTCTAACCCAAGAGTAGTAATTGTACCATCTGTTAATTTGAGATCAAGTTTCTTGGACCCTAACCCATCTTTAATGGCTATGTACTGAGGATTCTCAAGATCAGGAAGATAAAGAATCGTTGCCTTGACAACATTATTACTTGCCAATTCTCTTTCTACCTGCAGATAAGGTTTAACAGGATAATACTTAAAACCCGATTGTTTTGTGAGTTCAGCATTTGAATAGAATTTAACCGGAGAACAGCCGATAAATGCCAGTATAAAAATACCGGTTACTAAAATCAAGAACGCGTTTTTCATGGCATAATTAAGTTTAATGAGACATATTAATAATTAAACAAAAACCAGCACAAGAACAAAAATGAACTTACGATCAGTTCTTCAGAAACGCAGCAAATCAACAAAAACCAGTGGGTCCAAACAGCTTTCTTCTCTTTTATCCGATCTACCCTTTAACAGGTTTAGCACAATCGTGGATTAAAATTAAGAATCTATTTTCATAACAGCAATACTTTTAACTAGAAATCTTTATTCCAAATATTTGGAATTGATTCGTATTGATCGAAGGAATAATTTCGTATTGGAATTAAGTCTTCGCCTCGTGAATAATATTTTAAACATTCTGAAAAGCAATTTTCAGATACTTCATACAGCACTTTGTGCCTCTCAAATGAATCTTTTGGGTCTTCAAACGCATCTTTGGTGTCAACAATTGAATCTTTGGCCTCAACAATTGAATCTTTGGGGTCAACAAATGCATCTTTGGCATCAACAATTGAATCTTCGGCATCAACAATTGAATCTTTGGGGTCTGCAAATGCATCTTTGGTGTCAACAATTGAATCTTTGGCATCAACAATTGAATCTTTGGGGTCTTCAAACGCATCTTTGGGGTCAACAATTGAATCTTTGGTATCAACAATTGAATCTTTGGGGTTATCAAAGAGATCTTTGGCTAGTTCAAACGAGGCTAAACACTTCCCTCGAAAACCTTTTCAATATTAATCCTACAAAATCCCATATTCTCATTTATTAACTTAAAATCTAAAATCATGACAACAAATCAGGAGATTAAATTAAACATGTATTTGGCAGTACGGAACTTTGTCATTGCAAATGAAGGTATCACAAAGGAACTTCCCAAGTTCCCTGGAAGCTATTCTACCCTGCTTAGCACCATAGGAGAAATACAATCTATCTCTGAGATGCAGAAAGTTGACCAAAAGGGTCTTGCGATAGCAAAAAACGATTTAAAAAAGACTTTGGTAACAATGGCAGCAGATAACGCAAGAAAAATTTCTGCTTTTGCCAAGTTCACCGGAGATACGAAATTACTCAATGAAACAAAATTTAGCGAATCCGATTTTGCCCGCATGACTGACGTAGCTTTGAAAGACTATATTCAAATTGTGTATAATAAAGCTGAAGCGAATATTGGCAATCTTAAAGAATACGGTATTACTCCGGAGTCGCAAAAGACTTTCAGTGATACAATTATTTCTTATAACGCTGTACTTTCAACTCCAAGGACCGGTATTGCAGAGAAAAGTAAAGCAACCAAAAAACTTGCAGTATTATTTGAAGCAGCAGACTCAGCAGTTCTGAACATGGATTTTGCAGTTGGTATAATCAAACTGAAACAACCAGATTTTTTCAATGGTTACGCAAGCTCAAGAAAACTGATTGACACCAGCGCCGGTAATCTTGCTCTGAAAGCTACTGCCACAGACTTGAAAAACGGTGAACCTGTGAAAGGAGTTCTTTTCACTTTTAAGATTGATGGAATGAAAGCAACAAATGGCGGAGGAAATGGTGATATATCCAAAAAGACCGCAGCAAAAGGAAGTTTCTATATCAAGAGTATTCCATCCGGAACATATAAAGTAGTAATTAAAAAACCCGGGTATAAAGAGCAGGAGATCGTTGTGAGTATTCCAGGCGGGGAAAGAACCGAACTCAAAGTGGAACTTGAGAAAGCCTGATGATCGAAAATTATTCATGTAAAATCTGAATTATGAAATCAAAGATTTTCACCCTCGATTGGAGAGATATATTAAATGGTCTTATTGTAGCCTTTCTAACAGTGCTTTTGTCCGGAATAATTGAAATACTTGGGAATGGTGCTGTTTTTGATTGGATCCACATTAAGCCTGTTTTAATTGCTGGTATCAGTGCTGCATGTGCTTATCTGCTTAAAAATCTCTCGACGAATTCCCGGAATCAGCTTTTCACAAAAGAACCGGGATAGTTTTTATGTTCTTTTAGATTGTTGTATATTTGCTTCACAGGCGGTACATTACACTTTATTCCACTTTAGCACGAGAGGAATTCTTTTCCAGCACAAGGAAATGCAGCGAGACAAAATGTACCGCCTTCTTTTTACGAATCATCGTTGTGTACTTTTGTAATACTCGCAGCCTAGAAATAAACTAGAGGTTAAATTCTCCGTCATTGTCACCAAAAGATTCCCAATATTTAATTGCTCTTTTTAACATTTTACATGTCTCATACTCTTCCTTAGATCTGCAATAGTCCATACATATATGCAAAGTTTGCCAAGGTAATTTCTCAGAGATTACATCTTTTGCAAAAAACTCAACTTTAACAACCCAATTGTCATATTGAGAAAGGAATTTATTAACTGCCTCTCCAATAGTATTCACCCCGTAATATTTAAACATAAGATTTAATTCATCTTCACCATAGAGATGAGCCTTACCATAAGTGTAATCATTTAGCAATGTGCCTGATATCATGGAATGGACTTATTCAATAATTATAGAAGAAAAGTATTTGAAACAAAATTTAGTGAAATATATAAACTATGTTTTTGGCATTTCACAATACGTCTCGCCTTGCAAAAGTTTTCCGGCTTTCTTTTTATTTTTACCTCCCCATTGCTTAAAGAAGAATGGCACATTTACTTTTTGACATTGCTCTTTAATTTCTAAGACCCAATCTTCACTTATCGGTCTTGCTTTTGGACCAGATTCTCCACCAACTATTACCCAATCAACATCTTTTAAATCAAGATTACATAATGGACCTAATAGTGGCTCTAACGATAAAAATTTAACAAATGCTTTAGTGTATCGTAAACATTCAATTCTTTTAAGGTAATCAGCTGATTCAATTGTAACACCCATCCATATATTCTTTGTCCAAGAAATTTTATCTGAAAGCTCCGCAAGGCGTTCGGCTCTTTTAGTTAGAACCTGAAAAGTATGAATGGGATTTTGATTCATAACTTTGAAAGTATCCAAAATAAAACTATCAGGTATATCTTCATGAAAAAGGTCACTCATAGAGTTGACAAAAACTGTTCGTGGTTTTCGCCATGTGATTGGCTCAGATAATTCAGACGGATGAAGAGTCAGATCAAACCCATTGGCGTATTTTTCGACACCCATTGCTTTAAGCCTTGCAGCCATTCTAAATGCATAGCAATTCTGACACCCTAACGAAAGCTTTGTACACCCTGTGGTTGGATTCCAGGTGCTGCCTGTCCATTCAATTTTACTTTTACTCATAGCACCTTTATTTTAATTGGTTTGTGTTTATGCACGTCCTGTTGTATTGTCTTAATTGGTTCAATTTTCTTGTCAGCAACAAGTTTTTTCAGGACTTCCGAGGTATGTCTAACTTGACAGCGTTCTTTTAAAGCGAATTTATATGCCTCAATGTCAGTCGATATCTCCCCATTTCTTATATTTTCTTCAAGCTTCTCTTTAAAAATGCGAATTTTTTTGGGAACACTAATCTCTTCAAACAAGATGCCGTTAGGATTCTTATAACCAAGCTCCTGATCAATGTTATAGTCTGCTGCACCAGTTAAACTATCAACTTCCCAACAAACTTTCTGAAACTTCTCAGCTCCAAGGGAATGACTCGTACCAAATAACAAACCATAATAATTACTATCTTTTTTTATAGAGAATGCGCCGATATAATATTCCTTTCCGGAGGGAATCATTGATTTGAAATAATCAGCAATCACACGATGACACTGGGATGGTAGTGTATTGTCGTAATCAAGTTTTTTTGTATCGATAAATTGATTGAATAAAGGTAAGTCTCTGAACCTTCGTAAATAAGAGGATGGTACAAAGCATATAAAGTCAGTCGATTTAAGACCGATCAACTTTGAAAACTTGTTGTCATCTAAAATAAAATTGAAAGGATCCAGAAAAATAAGCTTTGCTGAATTCTTCCGGGTATGAATTTTTGAATAGATCTCATCAAAATATATATTAAAATCTTTGCCAAATATTTTTAAGTTTTTATCAGTAAAAATACAAGTTTCAGCGCAGTCTTTTCGGCATTCATCGAGATATTGGTTAACATTCTCAAAGAGGGCATCCTTCTCATCCAAATCATTCAGAATTACATACAATTTCTTTTTTTTTGCTATCAATGTTGAACAATACGGTTTTATCTGTTCAAGAATATTTATTGATGTGCTTTTCTCCCCAGTTTCATCATAACCTTTTCCGGCAAAGAAATCATATATTAAAATTTCTTCCCAGGCTGGTGAATGAAGGAATACAGGAAAACTTTCCTTAAAGTATTCATTAAAGATATAAAGCTTGGTTCTTGTCCCGCTATCGAAATAATTATGAAAGTTTTTATTCCCCATGATTTTAGATCAATCAAATTCGTCTATTCTTCGCATTACTTCAATCCATATAATTCGAAGTAATCATCACTCTTACCTATTTTCCTCAAATTAGCTTTCTGAGCTGCACTTAATTTAGGATAACGACGTGCATACCAACTCTCTACTTCAGCTATATCATTTTTGTCTAAACCATATGTTTTATAAACAAGTTTATCAATTTCTAATTGTTCATAACTTGAATAATCATATCTATTATCTTGTTTTTGATGCTTGATTATTTGTAAAATAAGTTCTAAAATTTTTGAATTTTCCTCAGTTGGAATGCTAAGCTCCTTTAATTCATCTACCTGAGCATGTACTGTATGTCCAATGTATGTTTTTGTTAAGTAACGTACAATCTTGCTGCTTAAAATACCAATTAAACTTTCTTTTTTAAGTAACGTCTGAAAGATCATGGATCCCTCTGTATCAAATGGAGCAATCGATCCAATTCTAAATGTTGGACTATAAACTCCAGTACGAGAAAAACTTATTGAATCAGTAAAAAACTTATCAGGACTTCGGAAAACTGCACACTTTGTAGTTTCATAATGTGGTTTTATTGACTTGTTTTCTAGGTTATCTCTCATTCTCTGAGCAATTGTGTAAGTTTTCATTCTATTAACAGCCCACTCACTCCAATCAATAAAATAATTTGTTGGTATATAATAATTTGGCATCCATCCATCTTCAGAATCGCTTTCACCCCCTTTGTCATAGGGCACAATGTATCTTCCTGAGTAATATCTTGGACTTTCTTTATTTCCTTTTGAGATACCTTTATCAATTATAGATAATCTCAGTTTGTCATTAGTGCGAATTTTGTTAAGGTCCGATTCATTTAAAAGAAAGTCTTGAAAGTCTTCAATTGATCTATAATTTCCCCTAGCACTTGGTGTCTGAAATAGGTATGAATCATTGTCTCCCGTAGCGAGTCCTTGTCGCACATCAGCTATTTCACCTAGTTTTACTATTTCGGTCAGTTTTTCATTCAATTCAATCTTGCGAATTTTTAAAGAATTCCCTCTTACCTCCCTAACTACTTTTGTACAATTTGTTCCCGAGTCATTCATTAAGGCAAAAAGCTTTGGGCTTGCAACAAAAAAAGGTAGATTACTATTTGTACGTATCAATGACTGCGGATAAAAATAAATTGCGAATTCTGAAGTGCTTACCTGATTTCTTTCGTTTTCTATCTCTGTTTGTTGTAGTATCTCAATAAATCTACTATAATTTTCATGAATACTCACATTTGTCATGTCAACCATCTGGCAGTGATGAGCTTCATTAAACGATCTTACAATCTGATTTTCATTGTCTTTCCCAAACTCATTTCTACGGCATAATATAATAGCTGTATTAACAGTCGCACTAAATGTGTCAGAGTCAACACGTATCATTTTATGAATATAATTATCCATCATCTGCTTCCGTAATGGTAGATGAGTTTTAATTGTCATGAAAGTATCACTTACAATGTAAGCAAGAAGGCCATTGTTTTTTAAAGGGGTTGACCTGCCTCCCGAACCGAGGAAACGGGAAATGAAAGCTCCATAAGGATCTTTACTTTCCAGACCTAGTGATTCACAAACTTCATCTTCAAGCTTAAACCCGCCATAAGGTGGATTACCTATAATAATATCAAATGCACCAGTCTGAGAATTGAAGCCAAACATCCATTCGGGATCGAACCACTCAGCATGACAGTTTTGATCATAAGGATTCCAATGCGCCACTTGATCGGCAATAGAGTCTACCTGTTTATTGTCGAGTATTTTGGCATAAAGAGTTTCATTTTTTTTTGTTAATGACTTTATTTCTTTTTGAATCGCAGCCTTCTGTTTTTCTAAAAGAGATGATTTGCAGATTTCCTTTTTAAGCAAATTCAATTTTAGCTGATGGTTTTCAATCAGTGCCTGAAACTCCCTATTGTCTTTCTGAAAGAGATCTGCAAGTAATCTCTGCAATTCATGACGTAAATAATCATCCTGCTTCTCAAGTTTAATTTTTTCAGGTCTGTTTCTAGTATAGAAAAATGATTTTCTAAGTTCTTTTATCTCCTTCTCTATTATTATTACATCCTCAGACCTAGCAGTCGGTGTCTTTAGTTGTTTTAAGGTATTCGCTGCAACAAACTTTGTTTCCAGATTAGGAAGCGGTTTAATGCCAAAATTGTTTTTGCGATCCTTTTCATCAATTAACTGATCAACCATTAATGAAATGAAAAATCGTAGTTTTGAGATATGGATTGCAACAGGCTGAATATCGACACCAAATATGCAATTTTGGATAAGGTACAGCTTCCTTGTATAATCAGGATCATTCTTCCTGAATGTCTCACGGATTTCTTCAATCTCTTTTTTGAGCTGCCTCTCTGCCTCTTTCCTGGCATTTTCAGATGAAATCTTCTGAACAATTATTAGATCATCCATCTTCGGCTTTATCAGAATTTCCAATTGTTCATGCTCCCATCTTTTATTACCAGGGTCCAGTTTCCCCAGGGCATGTACAATCTGATGAAGCATTCCCATGGGAAATGCACCTGAACCGCAAGCAGGATCAAGGATTTTACATTCACTTAAACTTTTAATAATTGAATTTGTAACCTCCTCATCAGTATTGAATGGATTAATATCACTTTCATAGGAAAAAAGGCTTCTTAGCTTCGGATTTAGATCTGAAGGTATCGGAGAAATGAGCTTAGTTTTCAAGTATTCAATAAGGCTTTCATCGACCATGTAATTCACTACTTCACGCGGGGTATAGTACGAACCGGTTTTCCTACGAGCCGATGTTTTAGATTCCGGGAGATAAGCAGCTAAAAGGTTTTCGAAAATCTTTCCCAGCAATTCAGGATCTAGAGCAATTTCCTGATTTAAAGGGGTATTTTCCTCAATTGTAAAATAATATTGATTAAAAATATCAAACAACCCCTCATATGCCTCTTTGCCAAAGAAAAGGTGATCGGGAACTATGAGCATATTTTCTTTGGTGTTTGGCTTTGACATGTCGGGATCAGAAAACCAATCAATGCGAGTATTGTGGTTAATGTCAAGATTCTCGAAAAGCCCCCCATTTAAAAACGGGATGTCTGCAAATAATTCGCTAATTGCTTCATCAGGATTTTTAAAAAAACTAAAATACCGAAACCGAGGCATAATATGATCATTATTATTTTGCTGGCTAATTGCCCTTTGTTCTGAATCTATAGTTGTATTGAATGTTGCAAAAAATAAGTTTTGAAGAATTGCCTTGTAATAAGTGCTTTGGTATTTATCTGAATAATTAAGCAGCGAATCAAAATAATCCTTATTGAAAATCTTTTCAGGAATAAGAGTTGTATCGCCTCTTTTCTTGTGCTTTAAGAACCAAACAAAAATAATTCTTGTAAGAAGTCTTATGCAAGCGATTTGATTAGCAATTTCCTGAAGTTCTGACTGAGTTTTGTCTCTGTTCTCTGGCAGTGAAGAATAATATTGATAGGGGAACTTTACTTCAATTATTGCTTTGCCATACCAAGTTGCTATTCTGTCGTAGAAATCTTTATTAAGTATCTTTAGGTCAAATACTTTATGCCATTGATCGTACAAACCCTTGAAAGTATTAACCAGTCGATCTATCTTAAGTTGCCTAAGTATTCGTTCGTGGCCTGCATGGACTTTATTTAAATTAATGTCTTTCAGAATACTTATTCTCCCGACCTTTTCTCCTGACTGACCTGCTCTTTTATATTGGCCTCGCTCTGCAGCCGAAAAAGAAAGCAGATTTCCATAACGAATCAAAACCACTACAGGGCGATTAAATGATCTGCGGTTGATTGCCCTGGTAAATCGCGAAATGTCAGTTTTTGTTAAACGAACATTATTATCAATATCTATTCCAAAAACTAAAAGCAAGTCATAATCTTCGGATGGATTCTTTAAAACAAGATCTGTATCTGCAACAGTTTTGTAATCGTTTAGGGAAAGAGTATTGATCATTCCAATAATACGAGCATCAGTAACTTTAGATAGCAACTTACTATCAGAAAGTTGGTCCTTAAGAAATTCCTGAATGTTGATTTCTGTTTTAACAGCTGGGGCAACATTTATATCTAGAATTTCTTTAAAAAATTGTTGGCTGGCTACAAGAATATTTTTATCAAAGAAGAATTTTAAATCCATAATCTCTATAAGAATAATTTATTTTTTGCAACGATGAACCAAGTTATCAGATCATAATTTTCTATTTTATATCTCTCTTCTGGGGTTCCACTATCAAGTTGCTTTAATTTAAGATTCCCTCCATCAAAAAGGTCAATTGCAAGTTGTTCCGATTCTGAACCGGCCTTTTTATTCATCCATTTACCAATAAGGCTTTTTAACTGAGCAATAGTTGCTTCATCGGCTTTCTCAACTTTTTCAGGGACAAAGCGAGAGCAATCTTTATGCTCCCTAAGTGAATAAAGGACCTCCATGTTATTAAGAATATGAAATTTCCCATCAATGGAAACATAAAACAGTTCAAGATATTTATACTTATGGTCTTTGTCTTCCTCCACTTTTTTAGGATATCCCATTAATCCCATTAACCCGGGAGAAAAGGCATGCAATTTTGATTCAAGAAGAGTGTTGAAACCCGTGTAAACTCCATTGGGTATATTTTCGAGTTCCTCACGCTTGTAGCTGAATAATTCACTAAGTTCTTGACGGAAAGTTTCATAGGAAAGATCATTGAATCCAAATGAACCGGACTGCTCTTCGATATCTTCCCAGCTGATTTCTAGTTGCTTAAATAGTTTTTCAGTTTGTTTGTTTAAGCTTTTGTCTTTATCATCGAGAATATCTTCAAATTGTTTTGAGATAGTCTGCATTTCAGTTCCTACCAATGCTCCGGCTGCCATTCGCGATTCAACCCGCTTTTTAAGATTCAAATATTCATCTACGTTTTTTGCCGGCCAGAAGTTTACGCCAAAAATTTTATCGTGTTTTGAACCAATACGGTCAATACGGCCGAAGCGTTGAATAAGACGGACAGGATTCCAATGAATATCATAATTTATCATGAAATCTGCATCTTGAAGGTTTTGTCCCTCACTTAAACAATCTGTTGCGATAATGAGGTTAATGTCTTGCTCAACAATTGCTGCCGTCTCTTTATCATGCTTATTAATGAGCTCTTTCCATTTATCAAAACTCTTTGGTTCTACTAGATCATACTTCTCATAAATGAATGACCAGTCTTTTTCACGGAATAATTTTGTTTCCGGTGCAAATCGCTCAAGCAGAGGTTCAAAATCATCTGCAGTCTTCCTCCCTTTTATAGTATAAGTGCACTGATTTTCAGTACCAGTAATTAAAGCCATCTTATCAAATCCACGAACCTTTAGATGATCATATAGGTACTTTGCTGTATCTCTGAATACACTGAAAATAACGATTTTGCGATTAGGATCAGATTTTCGGCACTCACAAATAACCTCTATTAGTTTCTTAAGCTTAGTATCTTCCGAAAAATGATTAGCACCGGATTTTATTTCAGCTTTGATTTTTAAGTCAAGCTCTTTCAGATTATCATATATGATTTTGAGGGCTTCAATATCATGCTTTAAGTCTTTCTCAAAATTATCGATATGAATAATGTCACTAATTTTGATCGGCGATTTTTTCCCAATCTCATCAGAACCATCAAATTCGATATCATCAAATAACTCATTTGTTTCAAGAGCATCTTCATCAAGTTCATCGGGACTTAAATCACCATCTACATTATCTTTCAGGAATTCATGAACCCTGCCGTAAACAGTTTTATGATAATCATAAATAGTCTTTATAGTCTCGAATAGTGAAAACCAGCTGGATTCCATACGTTTAATGAGTAAAACGTACATGATTTTTGCAAGAGCTTTCTGCCTGTATCGTTCATCTTCTGTAGCATCCTTAGCCTTTTTAACCTTCATATAAAAGGCTGGTTTATAAGCCGTCATATGGACATCTTCTATTGCTGTCAGAAGATCTTCAATAGTCTTGAATTTGCCTATTTCAATAATATCACCCGGGATGTTCTGTGGAGGCTCAACAACCGGGAAATGCAAGGTTTTATCAAGATGCTTTTTTATCAATTGCCTTGTACGTGCAACTACCGTTGAGTCAATAAGACGAAAAATCTCCTCAGGGATTGCTGCTCTTAATTCACTAATTTTCCGGTTATCATTGAATTGCCATTTGTTGAAGTATTTCTGGGCATCACTGAATTTTTGCTGTAAGGACTTTATTTCAAGACCCTCTGTTTCTCTGAAGCCAGTGTCGTTACCACCTACAATAAGTTTAAATTGATTTCGAATATCCGTTAGTTTGTTATTTATAGGAGTTGCGGATAGCATCAATGTTTTAATATCCTTGTTCCCCTGATTCCGATAAAATTGCTCAACAAGGAACTTATACCTTCCTGAATTATCATTGCGGAGGTTATGACTTTCGTCAATAACAATCAATAATTTCTGAAATCTTTTGAAATTGGAAAGTGTCATGCCGTCTTTACTCATTCTTTTATTAAAGAGATCGGTATGGTATCTTACAAAAAAATCGAGTTTATCCGCTTCAAACACAGAATGTCTGTCTTTAATGTACCTGTTCCAGTTATTCGATAGCTTCTTAGGACAGAGTAGCAGAATTTTATAACCCTGAAGCTCAAAGTATTTCATTACTGCAAGAGCTGACCAGGTTTTTCCTAAACCTACAGCGTCTGCCAGAATTGCCCCATTGTATTTCTGGAGCATCCTTATCAGACTTAGAACACCCTTCTGCTGAAAAACGTACAACTTGTTAAATACAACGGTATCCCGTAAATGTTGAATATCACGTCGAGCAGTAAGATCTACATCAAGTTGATCAAAATCATCTTTAAAAAGTTCATAAAGAGTTTTGTAGTACAGAATTTCCGGTTCATATTTTTCAAAGAAATCGGAAATCAATGATATAAGAAATTCCTTGCAGGTTAGAGTTTGAATCTTGTCAATGACAATTTTATCTTTAGTACTGTCTGAGTTCCATAATAATTCAAACCAGTCACCCGCTTTTCCAAAACCAGCATCAGTACCGCTGACTAATTTGTTAAGCTCGATATTTGAAGATGGTCTGAGTCCTATTCCGGCATCAGTAAAGTTTGAGCTTCCAACGAGGTAGAAATTATCTTTATGTTTAGATATATTGGGGTTATGATAGATATATGATTTGGCGTGACAAAAGTTTTTATCTACAGTTTTTACTTCAACATTTTGTTGTTTCAAAAAGCTAACAACTCTCTCACATTCATCCTTTAAATCAAAGACATTACTTATCTCATGCTTCTGGTTAATTATATCAATAATATTACTTCGTTTTGGCTTTAACGAAAACAAGTCACCGAGAACGATTCTATATTTTGCCTGAGGTTTAATACAACTACTCAGTTTAGAAAGAGCTGAAATTGTAAAGTATCCAGTAACAAAATCGAATTTACCTCCTTCGGAGATATTGTTTTCAAGGTATTGGAAGATTGTTGTTTCCTGGCCTTTAATAAGTTCGTGTTTGTTATCTATTAGCATGTTAAAGCTTTATAGTCATTAAAAAAAAGAATATTACAAACCAAACCATAAAGTTAACTTTTTACAGACACAACTCTATATTTGTGAATTTAGATAAAGAAACCCATAACTTGATGTACTACAATTGGATGTTGGTGGTAGGTCTCTTGAATCATTTACAGGGAAATTCTAAATATACTCTAAAATTGAATTAATCTTTCTCGAAAAATTTGCTCTATTACCTGTATCAATAGAGACCATTTCAAGCTTTAATTCCCCAAATAGGTCAATTGTTGTTATAATTCTTAATTCAGATTCTCCAGCTGGTTTGGGAGGCAACCCACGTACTGTCAGAGAATCAATTTTATAGTTTTTACTTGCAATAGTATTCTCTCCATATGATATAGTAGACGTGCATGAAATTTGGTTATCTTCTGATGTACGAAGAGTACTAGTATTAAAATATGGAATAATACTTCCTATTGGCACAACAGTTAAGTAGCCATCATTCTTAAGACTTGCACCAATTGAATGTTTTAGCTTTAACCTTTTTTTTAGATTTAATTCGCATGCTAGTTTTTGAATTTCAATATTGCTTGGTTCAAT
This sequence comes from uncultured Bacteroidales bacterium, assembly GCA_963809855.1. GTDB lineage: Bacteria > Bacteroidota > Bacteroidia > Bacteroidales > VadinHA17 > LD21. Next base: position 1,729,335 of record CAWELF010000001.1, read on the forward strand.
TTCAAAAGCTCTATCTGCTATTTCAATTCTCCCTTGAGATTTAGCTTGAAATAGAATCTCATGTGCAAGATAATTTCGTGTACCAAGCATTTTTGTGTCATTAATTTCAAATTTTGTTAATTGGACAATTTTATCAATTTTTTCAGATAAGGAAATAATTCTTTCAAATTCCTCATGAAAAGCTTTTATTATATTTTTTCTGCGTTTTATTATAATGATATTTTCCCTATTTCTTGTTTCAGCATAATAAGTCCAGTTATAAGAGCCATTTATTAGTACTTTTTCATCGATAATACAAAATTTATTATGCATTGGATTATAATCATCCGAAAAGTAAAAAGAGCCTCCCGATTCGATTAAACTCTGAAAATCCAGCCCTGTTTCCCGGTTATTTATGTAGTCATTATGTATTATTAAAGTGACTTTTAATCCTTTCTTAGCTTTATATTTCAGTGCATCCAGAAGTTCATGATTTGTAAACCAATAAACTGCGACACTTATGCTATGTTTCGCGTTATATAATTCTTTAAGAATTCTTGATCTTATATTTTTGAAATGCACCTCTATCATATCAAAATTGAGTTACAAAATTTAAGAAAAATAATCTTGGATCCACAATAACTCTAAACGGCTGAAATCGAATTCTGGTTAATATTTATTCATGGACACTGGCGCAACATTAGCTATTCAAGTTTATACCGAGCCCATTTTTGATTCATAGTAAAAAACTTTTGGTCTCGCAGTTCACTTAATTACGTACATGATTGAGCCCAATCGCGGTAAGTAGCTCAAAACCAAGCAAACGCATTATAAACCAACTTGTCATTAATGAAGGTGTTAGGTCGATGCTATTGCCACCTAAATCAAAACCCAATATCTCCCTTGGGGCCTATGTACCCAATATAAACTTTATGATTTGCTTCGTTTGGATAGTAATACAATCTAAAAAATTCTCTACCAAAGCTCCATTTGATATGCAAACTAAAAACCTTATCCCCAATTACAGGACAATTAAATGTTCTGAGGACAATGGTATTTGCTACCCTCGTAGGAGTATCAGGTGAATTATCTAAACCTAAATTTTTGTAATTAAACACTCCCTCCTTCCAGGTACCCACAAAAGTGTTCAGCCGTTTGAGTTTTTCATTTAGTAATTTAAATCTATCATCATTTACTGATAAATGCTCAATTTGAGCCCATACTCTATCGCAAAAAATCAAATTTGGAAAGAGTATTATCTTATATTCCCAAAAGGACTGAATTGATTCGTATGCTGTTTGATTGGCACAACGAAGTGTAAACTGATTGTAACTAATTAAATCTGTTACTTGTCTGTTTGCTTGAATTACAGTCGATGAGAAGTTAAATCCAGTAAATCCGTTGCAATCGTGCTTATATAGAATGTCAAAATCTGTTTCATTTGGAATATCAATAGGAATTGGTGCAAAAGAGTTAAATAGCTTTAAACTTAATCCAATGTACTCACTTTTGAGTTGGGCAGGTATCTCATAGAAAAACCCGAGTACAGAATTCTGCATCCAGAAATCTTCAAATCTAATGAAAACATCAGTTTTTTCATTTCTCTGTGCAACAACTTCATTCAGTAATTTTATACCATTTTCAAAGTCACTTAATGTCTCTGTATTTAATGCACCTTTAAACAAAAAGAAATTGTTCATCATCTCCTTAGATTAAAAAGCTCAGCGAAATCAATTTGTGTTTGGTCAAAAAAACCACTTGGCCAGTCTGTCAACTCTCCTTTATCAGTAATTGATATTGGCTGAACATCAGGTTGAATATTCTTTTCTTTATAACTGAAGTAGTTTATAGTTACCGCTTCATTAATAATCTTTTTTTCTGCAACGGCTATTTGAATACCGTTTATCAAGTGGTCGCTGTGCGTTTCAACGATTACGTTTACGCCGGCATTTGCAACCATCGCCAAGAATCTTGCTATTCTTGACTGTGCGGAAGGGTGCAAATGGGCTTCAGGATTTTCTACAACAAAAAAACTCCCTGCTTTAGCTGTTAAACCAGTTGCAATTATCGGGAGGATGTAGCTAATTCCAAAACCTAAATTGGTGGAAAGTGTTGGGTCAGAAACAGTAAATTGATTTTCAATTAAAATTTGAGCGGTTAAAGTATTTGTACTTGTTTCCACACGAACTTTAACACCTTTAATTATAAAGTCCAACCAATTATTAACTTGGTCGATTAGAAAATTGGTTTGAGTTTCATAAAATCTTCTTTCATCTTCAATTTTGTAGTAACCATTTTCAAGTCCTATTAGTTGAGCGGTAGTTTCTCCTTGCCAACCTGCATTGGGATAATCGAAAAATTGTAATTGTTGGTTTATTCTTGGCCCGAATCGTTCAGCGTTGAGATAATAAAATTCCTGCTTAAAAATCGGGAAATGTAGTACATCTGTTTTCTTAATGTCTTTAGGTGTCAAGTATAGTTTAGCATCGTGATTATCAACTTCGTAAGAAACAGTAATTTCCTCCACTTCATTGAATATACCAATTGTGATTTCATTAACTTCTGCATTTCGGTTAAGTACAAAGCTACTGTTACCAAGTGCCAAACAATATGCACCATTCAGTTGAACATTTAATCCGTTTATTTTATTCAACCGATATTCCCCATTTATCCATTCTCCGCAATGTTCAATCGTTCTTCTGAAATAAAGTAATGCCTGAATGGCTGTGCTTTTACCGTTTCCATTGGCTCCAGCCATAATAGTAAGTTGATTGATAGATATATCGGTATCAACGAAGCACTTGAACTGATTTATTTTTAGGTGATTCATTATTTCAAATTTTTGCTGATTAACTGTTCTGCTGCTTTAAATGCCGCCTGAATATTAGCTTTTGAGTTTGTACTATATGATAAATACATGAACAAGTCGTTTTCATTAGTAACTTTTTCAGCTAATGGCATTGCAAAGGATTCAATGTTATTAAATTCTTTAATTTTGCCATTATCGTAACCACTTAGCAACACGCCCCAGCTTACAAAAAGGGCTTTATTTATTAATTGCCTGTATGCATGGGAATTGATATGCTCAACCTTGCATTTTCGAAATGAATATCTGCCAAATAAATGATAAGCATTTCTCATAGCGTTATTAAATAGATCCACGTATTTTGTATAATCAACTTTTTTGTCTTTGCTTAGTGTTTCCGTTAATGTGTTAAGTTCTGATTCGATGTTTCCACTATAATTATTGAGAGTTTTGTCTGAGGAAAACTTTCTGTGAAACATTATAAAACGCAATGCCAATTCTTGTGCCTCCATACGGACATCTTTTATGCTGTAACCTGTAGCTATCTTGAAGCTTGGAAGGTTTGCCATTTCACGAAGAACTTTGCGTAATTCATCACTCGACAAACAGTTTCTAATCTCCTGCGCATTAAGGGGTTGTCCTCCTGTGTTTATTCTTCTAAATATATCATACTTCAATTTGAAAGGCGAAGATGGGTCTATAACATTTACTGTAATCTGTGTCATGTTAAACCACCTGTAATATTTTGCATCAATTGCTTTTTTTGAGTCCTTGTGAGCATAAATTTTCCCATCACACTTTTCGCCTAAATATTCCAGTTTGCGAAGTTGGAATTTGTTATCCATATAATCCCGGATAGTGCTTAATCGCTGCAAACCATCAACAACGGAAATTCTTCCTTCATCATCCTGTGCGAAATAGAACATTGGTAAAGGAATTCTCATCAGAATAGATTCAATTAGACGTGATTTTCTCTGATTATCCCAAACAAGGTTTCTTTGAAAATCTGGAGTAAGGTTTATATCTCCCCGATTTATCATATCATAAATTTGATGTAAGGAAAAGTTCTTAGTGTCCACTCTTATTTTGTCAGGGTCGTAAGGCGATTCGTCATCTTCTTCCTCAGTCTCCGTATCTTCTGGACCAAATTGTTGGTTGGGATTATTTTGAACTAAAAATTCTTCTAGTATTTCCTTTAATTGGTTAATGTCTGCATCAAACTCTATGGCCTTTTCAAGCACAGTTAATATGTCATTCTCAAGCTGAAGTTTGAGAATATTCTTACCGTCCGTAACAGAAGATAAGTCGAATACAACAATTCCTTCGTCTGCTTTGGTTTCGTTAATTTTTATTCGGAGCAGAATTTCTTTGTTTTCACTGACCTTTATGTTTATGTCCTTATAATTCATTGGCGTATGCTTTTAAATTACAAATTTATATTTAATTCTCCATTCATCAACTTTGATGTAAATGTATATTATAAGTCTCAATTCGTTGTAGTCAATTTTAAAGTCAAGATAAATAAATTCAGAAAGTGAGTATCAAGGCAATTAGCTGAGGGTTGAGGTTAAATCAGGCTTGAAAAGTGTGTAATAGTTGTTATGATGAGGTTGTTAAGATTATAAAATCTGAAAGTCTTGAGAAGTATTTGGAATGATCTAAAAAATAGTCAAGGTTAAATTAATGTTTCGATTACGAAGCTGTCCAAGCCGGCGAAGTCAATTCAGCAAAACGACCGCGCCTAGAGTATGTGTTATGTGTATTGGTTAATTTTCTGAGATTAGGTTGAGTGATTTTTCGAAACCAATTAAGGTTAATTCGATATGCTTTTTAAAATACTCTGGTAGGCCATCTCTATTATGAATTAGATCCTCCATTTTTTCTCTATTACCGCCAGCCTTTAAATGATCATATTTGAATTTTGTTTCTGAACCTCTATGATGTACAATTAGTTTTCGATGAGAATTTAATTCGGTATATTCATTATGCATAAAGTCTGATAACCATGTATAATTCTCTGAGATTTTTTTTGGAAGATTCTGAATCACCCTGGGAAAAAAGATTTTTTTTTCATCAAGTCTTTCTTCAAATGTAGCAGCCAATAGCTTGGCAATTTGTCCCCAATACGCATATACCTTTTCGAATGCAACCTCTGTATACATGAAATATCTTCTATCAACCATATACATTGAATATGGAAAATATGTTTTTTTATTTACTGAAACAGGATTATCTAAGGGATTATAGAGGAAAGGTCTATAAAGAAAGAGCTGGGACGTGAAATACATGATTTCATCACTTATGAATAGCAAATTATCAATATTTTCAAAGTGATTCAAATCTTGTTTAAGCTTTTTAGTTGCTTCTGAATGCCAAATTAGGATATTCTTTCCAACCAGATTGTACTCCTCTTGTTCGTTTTCTCTTAAACATTTAAGATTCTCAGTTTGATAGATTTCAATCGTTTTGTTATGAATTTCATTTATCAGTTCGGAAGTATTCATAAGATTTGAATTATGTGAATTTCGTTTCGTGTTGCAGTTATTTCGTATATTCCTGTAAAGAAAACATTTATTCTTTAGTTTGTAGTCGTTGGTGGGACCTAGCACTAACGATTATTGACCCGAAGGTATAGTGAATTACCGTCAGCGTCACAGCGACTCGTTTCTTGCATGTACTAGTAAATGAATGTTAGTTTCAATGTTATGTTGAAGCAGTCTCTATGAAGTAGTCTTGGTAAACAGGTAGGATTTCAGTTTCAAGATAAGATGTCTAAATGGCGGAGTCCGGGCGGGCAAAAAAGCATGTGTTTTGCAGCGAAGGGATGGTTGCAGGGAAGGGCTGCAAAACTCTTGCGCGCGCGTCGGGAGTCCTGGTAAAATGAGGCTGCGGTAATTTGCCTTGCAGCTAACGGCTCGGTGGTATAGTTAGGTGCCGTCTGTGTCAGGGTTGGCGAGTTTTTTGCCAGTCCCGGTGAACGGACGCTAGTTGTCTGGTCACGGTAAAAGCCGATTACGTATGAGTCCCGGTAGTGAAAACGACGTTTACTTGTCATGGTGCATTATATAAACGGAGAGCAAAAAACGCTGCCAACTGAGCGTCGGCCTGCAGCCCTACTGACTTTGTCTCGGCAGCAGGATGAGTCAGGGTACACCAAATTTAATAAGTGAATTGTAGTTTCGAGCATAGATGTAAATAGCTGATTACGAAGTTGTCCGGGCTGCAGAAGGCACTTAACTATACCATCCGTGTTATAAAAAGTGCGCGAGTTTTCTCCCTTGTCCAAATTTGTCTTTGTTTTAAGTCCCGGTAAACGGAAATAATATGTCATGATGATACGGATTTTTATAGATCTTGTGGCTTCTAAACGGCTCTAAATTGTCTCGTTATAATTAAAAATTTCTTGATGGCTGTTAGCAAAAGTGCGCCCTTGCAAATGACTGGTAGTCAAGAAGTAATTTGCTTACTAAAAATCATTTGCAAGGCCCCAGGGATGGCAAAAAAAATTGGCCAGGTTGTGTTTCGCGGTACAAGTTTTATAGAAATGATAAGTTGTCTCGGATAGTGTTAATTAATAAACAGTAGCGGTGCGAGTGCCATTTTTTTTTATTTGCGGGTTGGCAGAAGTATTCGGCTGGCATTTTGCGTGTCGGGGTACAAAATTGATAAACGGCCGAAAAGTGTTTTGTCACGGTGAATTTTATTACTTGCAGTGCGGGTAGCCGAATTATTGGGAGGTCCCGCGCATTTTTGATAACGGCCCGGTGGTATGGTTAGGTGCCGTCTGTGTCGGGGTTGGCGAGTTTTTTGCCAGTCCCGGTAAACGGACGCAAGGTGTCCCGTCACGGTAAAAGCCGATTACGTATTAGTCCCGGTAGTGAAAACGTAGTTACTTGTCACGGTGCATTTTATAAACGGAGAGCAAAAAACGCTGCCAACTGCGCGTCGGCCTGCAGCCCTACTGATTTTGTCTCGGCAGCAGGATGAGTCAAGGTGTGCAAAATTTAATAAGTGAAATGAAGTTTGGAGCATAGACTTTAAGAGTTGATTATCAAGCTGTCAGGGCTGCAGAAGGCACTTAACTATACCATCCGTGTTATGGTTAGTGATGCGTTAAAATTGTCTAGCTGTAACAAATTTGTCTCGGTTTACGAAATTTGTTCAGTTTTTCGAGTCCAGGTAAGGGAGTCGAGTGATGGTTAGTTTTTTTTATTTCGTCTTCGGTCTGGCTACTAAAAAATCTCGTATTCCAATCCAAACTAGATAGATAGCGACTAATCCAAGAATAGTAATTTTTACTGGCAGGCTTTTAATTGGGAGATCAGTTGTTGTCCAGGTTATTAGCCCAACAATCCAAATCGTCCATTGAATTAGATAATAGATAATTGCTAGAATTTTCATTTTGAGTTTAAAGTTGGTTTGTAAATATTATGGTTAGTGAAGTATTAATATTGTCTAGAATCAAAAAAGTTGTCTCATCATCAGAGATTTGTCAAGATAATCAATCTCTATAGAACGGCAAAACGCTTCTCATCAAATTGAATTCGTCTAGGTAACTTGTCTGTATAGAAGGACGAGACTCCTTTTTTTGTTATGGTTAGTGTTTGAAAGCTGTCTAATGTGCAGGAATTCAATCATTAACCATAACGGCTCGGTGGTATAGTTAGGTGCCGTCTGTGTCAGGGTTGGCGAGTTTTTTGCCAGTCCCGGTTAAAGTACGCAAGTTGTCTGGTCACGGTAAAAACCGATTACGTATTAGTCCCGGTAATGAAAACGTAGTTACTTGTCACGGTACATTATATAAACGGAGAGCAAAAAACGCTGCCAACTGCGCGTCGGCCTGCAGCCCTATTGACTTTGTCTCGGCAGCAGGATGAGTCAGGGTACACCAAATTTAATAAGCGAAATGATGTTTCGAGCATAGATGTAAATAGCTGATTACGAATGTGTCCGGGCTGCAGAAGGCACTTAACTATACCATCCGTGTTAGGTGGTCGTAGCAATTTATTTTCTTTGATCTCTAAGTTCATTTATTGCAACATCTTGTTTTTCTATCCTATCTATAAGGACATTATTAATTCTTTTTCTCTCTCCCATCGCGATTAACAAAGGTGCTAATATTGGAATAGTTACACCTATAAATTCAAGTTTAATTATGTATAACGCAATAAAACAAACCAAAAAGATTATTAGTGACGCTATCATAACTTTATTTGCATCTTTTTCCTTCTTCTTTAACTGGTCGATTGTCAATTTTCCTAATTTTTCAGTAGCCATAATTATTCGTTTTTAGTGATTTGAATACTTTTTTACAAAAATAAAAAGCCAAAGACAATTCTATTCATTTTTCAACAAGGATCTTTTTCCGTTAGGTGGCGTTGCTTTTAAGTCCTGGTAGATGAGCAGGATTATAGGCTTGCCACTGGTCATGATAGTCCGATTTTTGTGTCTGGGTGGCAAGCCGGTTTGTCAAAATAAAATTGTCTAAATGGATGAGTCCTGGTAAAAGGAAGAAATTTAAGTGTCGTGATAAAGTTGTCCAGATGGATGAGTCCTGGTAAACGAACGAAAATTAAGTGTCATGATAAATTCTCTAATGTAGACGGTGTCGGGCCTTGCGAGCTATGCCACCTAACGGCTCGGTGGTATAGTTAGGTGCCGTCTGTGTCAGGGTTGGCGAGTTTTTTGCCAGTCCCGGTAAACGGATGCGAGTTGTTTGGTCACGGTAATAGCCGATTACGTATGAGTCCCGGTAGTAACAACGGAGTTTACTTGTCACGGTGCATTAAAAAAACGGAGAGCAAAAAACGCTGCCAACTGCGCGTCGGCCTGCAGCCCTACTGAGTTTGTCTCGGCAGCAGGATGAGTCAGGGTACTGAAAATTTAATAAGCGAAATAAAGCTGCAAGCATAGATGTAAATAGCTGATTACGAATGTGTCCGGGCTGCAGAAGGCACTTAACTATACCATCCGTGTTATAAAAAGTGCGCGAGTTGTCTCCCTTTTCCAAATTTGTCTTTGTTTTAAGTCCCGGTAAACGGAAATAAGTTGTCATGATGATACTGAGTTTTATTAATCTGATGGCTCTAAACGGCTTGAAAATTGGCTCGTCATAACAAAAAACCCCTAGATGACCGTTAGCAAAAGTGCGCCCTTGCAAATGATTGGTTGTCAAGCTGAAACATTATAATTAAAGATCATTTGCAAGGCCCCAGGGATGGCATAAAAAAATTGGCCAGGTTGTGTTTCGCGGTACAAGTTTTATAGAAATGATAAGTTGTCTCAGTTAGTGTTAATTAATAAACAGTAGTGGCGCGAGAGCCAATTTTTTTATTTGCGGGTTGGCAGAGGTATTCGGCTGGCATTTTGCGTGTCGCGGTACAAATTTTATAAACGTTGAGAAGTTGTCTTGTCACGGTAAATTTTATTACTTGTAGGACGGGAAGCCGATCTATCGGGAGGTCCCGCGCATTTTTGATAACGGCTCGGCGGTTTGATTAGGTGCCGTCTGTGTCGGGGTTGGCGAGTTTTTTGCCAGTCCCGGTAGGTGGACGAAAGTTGTCTTGTCACGGTAAAGCCGATTACGTATGAGTCCCGGTAGTAAAAACGAAGTTACTTGTCACGGTGCATTTTATAAGCGAGAGCAAAAAACGCTGCCAACTGAGCGTCGGCCTGCAACCCCATTGACTTTGTCTCGGTAGCAGGATTAGTCATGGTGCAGAAATTTTAATAAGCGAATTGAAGTTAAGAGTATAGATGTAAATAGCTGATTACGAAATTGTCCGGGTTGCGGAAGGCACTTAATTAAACCGTCCGTGTTATGGTTAGTTCAGTATTAAAACTATCTTATGTCAACGAATTTGTCACGATATCTGAAATTTGTCAAGGTGTTCAATCCCGGCAGATGGGTAGAAATTGTCTAGGTTAAATAGATCAGATTTTCAGTTATTGTCAGGTATTTAAAATTTTGAATTATTCAAACCTTTTAATTGTTTTGTAATCAGGTCAGTGATAGTAATAATCTTAGTTGATATTTCCTCAACTGCTACCTCAATAGATACTTCTTTCCCTTCTATTAAAATCTTTTCGTTTTTTCCAATTACTTCATTTGCAAACTGATTCAATAAATTGTTTATATAGTCTGCTACTAATGGATCAGCATTGGATAATAATTCCTTTCTCTTTTTTTCAATTATTTGAAGTGTGGATTCTTTAAGCGATTTATCTAGCACTACTCGAGTCTTAATAGGTTCTGATTCAATAATATCAGGTCTTAATTCTTTTGCATATTCAGTTGAAATGAAGCCAAACATATGATAACAAAATGAGTCACCTTCAAAACACTTATTGCCTCCCAGATGAAGGATTGGGTCATAGTCATCAGTCGTAGGTCGATCTGGATCATTTTTCCATGAGAGCAATTCCTCAATTGAATACACTTTGTTATTCCTTTTTTTACAGAAGTCCAAAGTTCTTTCACGAGCCCCTCCTTGATAGATGAAATATTTCATACCATATTCGATAGCTAGCAAGTAATTTTCTATTCTATCTAGTATAAATGCTTCATTATCATCAAGTCTCCTCGTTTTTTGAAGAGCGGATAGTTCATCTCTTTTTTTCTTATAGTCAATCATGTAATGCTATGTATTACTATTTGAGATTGTAATTATTGGTAGTAGTTTTTAGCTGAATGCTTTAGGGTCATAAAGATCATTGCAATCATATCGTTTAAGTTCACTATTATTTGCAATGTTTTTTAGAAGTGAATATTTTTCAATTAAGGGTTTGAATTTTTCGTGACCGTACCTACTTAAACAATTGAAGTATAAGATAAGAAGTTCACCTGTTGATAATTGCGCTCTGACTAAATTTGTATATTCTTTTTTATTATTAATATTTGCGTTATCAACGAATTTGATGATATGGTATAGGTTTCTAAAATAATGACCTAAATCAGATTGTCTTTCAATGAAGAACTCCACGTAGATAGCATCAATTAACTCTAATTTGTTTTTGTATATGGGTTCTTTGAAACTTGCATGTTTTGTTGATAGTTGATTATGCATTATACGAAAAATCTCATAGAACTTCATAAAGCAATCTCTTCCCTTAACTATTGTACGGTCCTCTTTGGTTTCTTTAAAACCAGCACTCCTTCTTATCGACTCCGTGTCAATGTCGTTAACTATCTGATTGTGAAGATTTATTAAATTAAAAAAAGTGTTTTCGAATTGTTGTTTATTTATTAATTCGTTTTGTTTTTCTAAAATAGACCGGTTAAGCCTTAGTTCTGTTTTTTGTGAAGAATAGGTAAGAAATAGTAGAATAAATGCAGCAATAGATAAAAATGGTGAAGTGACTCCATTTATAAAGTCCCCTAACTCATTATATTTTCCTATATGGATAACATTTTTACCAAAAGTTAGACCGTCAAATAGATTGAAAGGTATAAAGATCGAAATTATACCAAAACTTAATAGAGTTATGGCAATTATCAAACCATAATCTGTCGAATTCACTTGTTTCATTTTAATTGAGATTTGTCGTATTTTACATTTTGAATAGTCATTAACTCGATTTAAAATTAAGTAAATTAATCTTTGATTTGGGTATTGTTTCTTGTCTATTTGATAGAATTTAGGTTGATAACCAAGATCTGTCTTGTTGTGTGAATTTTATCAAGGTTACAAATCTATGTAGATGTATGGGAGTTATCCCGTCATGATGAAATTTGTCAAAGTGACCAATCCTGGTAAATGGGCAGGTATTGTCTCGGTTAAAAGATTCTGCTTTTTTCTGTTATGGTTAGTTCTTTAGAAGTTGTCTAACTGTCACGAAATCTTCGAATTAACCATAACGGCTCGGTGGTATGGTTAGGTGCCGTCTGTGTCGGGGTTGGCGAGTTTTTTGCCAGTCCCGGTTGACGGACGCTAGTTGTCTGGTCACGGTAAAAGCTGATTACGTATGAGTCCCGGTAATGAAAACGCAATTTACTTGTCACGGTGCATTTTATAAACGGAGAGCAAAAAACGCTGCCAACTGCGCGTCGGCCTGCAGCCCTCCTGACCTTGTCTCGGCAGCAGGATGAGTCAGGGTACACAAAGTTTAATAAGTGATTTGAAGTTTGAGGCATAGACTTAAGTAGCTGATTACTAATGTGTCCGGGCTGCAGAAGGCACTTAACTATACCATCCGTGTTATAAAAAGTGCGGAAGTTTTCTCGTCAAGTTCTAAGTGGTCATTTGTTAAAAGTCACGGTAAACGGAAATAAGTTGTCATGATGGAACGAAGTATTATAAATCTGGTGGCTTCTAAACGGCTCGAAAATTGTCTCTGCATAACACCCCTGCTAGATGACCGTTATAAAAAGTGCGACCGTGCAAATGGCAATCTCGTCAAGCAGAAACTATCTAATCAAAGAACATTTGCACGGCCCCAGGGTTGGGATAAAAAATTGGCCAGGTTGTGTTTCGCGGTACAAGTTTTATAGAAATGATAAATTGTCTCGGATAGTGTTAATTAATAAACAGCAGTGGCGCGAGAGCCAATTTTTTATATGCGCGTTGGCAGGAGGATTCGGCTGGCATTTTGCGTGTCGCGGTATGATTTGATAAACGGTAGTAAACTGTCATGGTATAGAATGTTTTATTACTTGCAGTGCGGGTAGCCGAATTATCAGATGTCCCTCGCATTTTTTATAACGGCTCGGTGGTATAGTTAGGTGCCGTCCGTGTCAGGGTTGGCGAGTTTTTTGCCAGTCCCGGTGAACGGTGCGAAGTTGTCTAGTCACGGTAAAGGCCGATTACGTATGAGTCCCGGTAATGAAAACGCCATTTACTTGTCACGGTGCATTATATAAACGGAGAGCAAAAAACGCTGCCAACTGCGCGTCGGCCTGCAGCCCTATTGATTTTGTCTCGGGTGCAGGATGAGTCAGGGTACACCAAATTTAATAGGTGAGTTGAAGTTTCGAGCATAGACTTTAGGAGCTGATAACGGCATTGTCCGGGCTGCAGAAGGCACTTAACTATACCATCCGTGTTATATGTAGGGGTAATGTTAAAATTGTCATGATGTGTGAAAGTCTAAACGTCCATTTGTAAGCCTTACGAGCATTTAGGAATTCGTCGATTCAGACTTTGGGGTCAACAATTGAATCTTTGGGGTCTTCAAATGCATCTTTCCAGTCAACAATTGAATCTTTGGGGTCTTCAAATGCATCTTTCCAGTCAACAATTGAATCTTTGGGGTCTTCAAACGCATCTTTCCGGTCAACAATTGAATCTTTAGGGTCTTCAAACGCATCTTTCCGGTCAACAATTGAATCTTTAGGGTCTTCAAACGCATCTTTCCGGTCAACAATTGAATCTTTGGGGTCTTCAAACCCATCTTTCCGGTCAACAATTGAATCTTTGGGGTCTTCAAACGCATCTTTCCAGTCAACAATTGAATCTTTGGGGTCTTCAAAGGCATCTTTTAGTCTCTCAAAGGCTACTCTTGATCTCGCAATGGCGACTTTTGGTCATGCAATCGACTTTTAGAGTCAAACAAACTCATTTTTGTAAGTCTTATCATCCGTTGAAAAATTCTCCGTTATATGTAGGGGTATTCGCCTATCTATCTAAGGGTCAGTGCTTAGAACCCTTACATATAACGGCTCGGTGGTATGGTTAGGTGCCGTCTGTGTCAGGGTTGGCGAGTTTTTTGCCAGTCCCGGCAGGTGGCGCGAAGTTGTCTTGTCACGGTAAAAGCCGATTACGTATGAGTCCCGGTAATGAAAACGCAATTTACTTGTCACGGTGCATTTTATAAACGGAGAGCAAAAAACGCTGCCAACTGCGCGTCGGCCTGCAGCCCTACTGATTTTGTCTCGGGTGCAGGATGAGTCAGGGTACACCAAATTTAATAAGTGAAATGAAGTTGCGAGCATAGACTTAAATAGCTGATTACGAATGTGTCCGGGCTGTAGAAGGCACTTAACTATACCATCCGTGTTAACAATAGTACTATATTAAAATCCCTACCGATCTGAAAGTCCCGGGAAACGGATGAATGTTGCTTGTCAAGATAAAATTGTCTTACGTTTGAGTCCCGGGAAACGGCCGAAAACCCACACGTCAAAATGATATTTCAATAGATGGCCGTTAACAATAGTGCGCCCTTGCAAATGATTGGTAGTCAAGAAGTAATTTGCTAACCAAGGATCATTTGCAAGGCCCCAGCGTAGGCATAAAAAATTGGCCAGGTTGTGTTTCGCGGTACAAGTTTTATTGAATTAATAATTTGTCTCGATTAGTGTTAATTAATAAACAGCAGTGGCGCGAGTGCCAATTTTTTATACGTGCGCAGGCAGAAGGATTCGGCTGGCATTTTGCGTGTCGCGGTATAAATTTATAAACGGCTGATAATTGTTTTGTCACGGTAAACTATATTACTTGTAGTGCGGGTAGCCGAATGGTCTGAGTTTCTGCGTATTATTGTTAACGGCTCGGTGGTATGGTTAGGTGCCGTCTGTGTCAGGGTTGGCGAGTTTTTTGCCAGTCCCGGTAAACGGACGCGAGTTGTCTGGTCACGGTAAAAGTCGATTACGTATGAGTCCCGGTAATGAAAACGCCATTTACTTGTCACGGTGCATTTTATAAACGGAGAGCAAAAAACGCTGCCAACTGCGCGTCGGCCTGCAGCCCTACTGAGTTTGTCTAGGTAGCAGGATGAGTCAGGGTACACCAAATTTAATAAGTGAGATGAATATTCGAGCATAGATGTAAATCGCTGATTACGAATGTGTCCGGGCTGCAGAAGGCACTTAACTATACCAACCGTGTTAACAATAGTTCTGTTTTAAAGGCCTCTCCTATTTTGAAAGTCCCGGTAAACGGACGATTGTTCACTCGTCAAGATAAAATTGTCTTACGTTGTAGTCCCGGTAAACGGCTGAAAACCCTAATGTCAAATGATATTTTAATAAGTGGCCGTTAACAATAGTTCGGCCTTGCAAATGACAGTCTCTCAAGCAGAAATATTCTTATCAAAGATCATTTGCAAGGTATCAGGGTTGGCATAAAAAATTGGCCAGGTTGTGTTTCGCGGTACAAGTTTTATAGAAGAGATAATTTGTCTCGATTAGTGTTAATTTGTTAACAGCAGTGGCGCGAGAGCCAATTTTTTATTTGCGCGTTGGCAGGATTATGAGGCTGGCATTTTGTGTGTCGGGGTACAAGTTGATAAACGGCTGATAAGTGTCTTGTCACGGTGAATTTTATTACTTGTAGTGCGGGCAGCCGAATGTGTCGAAATTGCCCCGAATTATTGTTAACGGCTCGGTGGTATGGTTAGGTGCCGTCTGTGTCAGGGTTGGCGAGTTTTTTGCCAGTCCCGGTAGGTGGACGAAAGTTGTCTGGTCACGGTAAAGCCTATTACGTATGAGTCCCGGTAATGAAAACGCCACTTACTTGTCACGGTGCATTTTATAAACGGAGAGCAAAAAACGCTGCCAACTGCGCGTCGGCCTGCAGCCCTACTGACTTTGTCTCGGGTGCAGGATGAGTCAGGGTACCCCAATTTTAATAAGCGAATTGAAGTATCGAGTAAAGATGTATATAGTTGATTACAAAGCTGTCCGGGCTGCAGAAGGCACTTAACTATACCATCCGTGTTAGGCGCCGGAGTAACGTTAAAATTGTCTCGGTTGTAGTAAAATGTCTCGGTAAGAAATCTAATGACTAGAACCCAACATCTAATCATGAAAGCATTTTTTCTCGCAGATAACTTATTGCCTAATTTGGCAAATGAGTGATAATATGATCCGTTAAGAATATTACTCCTGCTATAAAAGAAAAAATACACCAGATTAAAATGGTGGATAATATCTTACTACCTCTCTGCCATTCTGTTTGCTTCCAAATTTTACTATTTAAAAATATGGTAAGTGCAAGTAGTACCAAAGAAATCACTATTACTTTTATCATATTCTTTTACGGTTTGAGTTGAGTACAAATTATTAAGATTACAAAGCTATAAATTATGAATGACTTTTGCTTTTAGCTGTTAGGTCCTATGTTTGTAAAAACATAAGTTTCAGAATAGTTACTAAATTTGAATAGTTACGAAGTATTCACTTAATAATATCTGAAACTTATGAAAGCACAAGTTAAGCAAATTGATTTTACAGGGCAAAACATTTATGCTGGTTTTGACGCTCATTTAAAAAGTTGGAAAGTTACCATAATGGCAGAAGACACTGTATACAAAACATTTACACAACCACCAGATCCAGAGACTTTATATAATTATTTGAAGAATAATTTCCCTGGAGGAACATATCATTCTGCTTACGAAGCTGGGTTTTGTGGTTACTGGATCCATGATAAATTAATCTCTTTTGGTATAAAATCCATGGTAGTTAATCCTGCAGATATTCCGACAACAGATAAGGAACGAGTACAGAAAGAAGATAAAAGAGATAGCCGTAAAATAGCCAGATCTTTAAGTTCAGGGGCCCTTACCCCTATTTATATTCCATCGATTAAAACACAAAGGGATAGAAGTCTAATAAGAACCAGGGCTATGCTAGTAAAAGATATGGCCAGATATAAAAACCGAATTAAATCTTTCTTGTTTTTTTATGGGATAAGCATCGGTGATCCATTCTCTAAGCCACAAAGTCATTGGTCAAATCGGTTTATTAAATGGCTTGAAAGTATTGATATTGATGGCGGAAGCGGGAAAGAGGCATTGCTGATATTAATCGCCGAATGTAAAAACCTGCGAGCATCTATATTAAAAGTAACAAAACAGATCCGTGAGCTATCTCAAACTGCGAATTACCAGGAACAATTTAGCTTACTTAAAAGCATACCCGGAATAGGATTAATTACAGCAATGACAATATTAACTGAACTTGAAACAATAGATCGCTTTAATAATCTTGATAAAATGTGTGGTTATATAGGTTTAATCCCATCAACAAAGTCTTCAGGAGAGAAAGATAGAACCGGGGATATTACTTCTCGAGGGCATGGTGTATTGAGATCTGCTATTATCGAGAGTTCTTGGACTGCAATTAAATATGATCCGGCATTAATGAAGAGTTATGTAATATATTGTAAAAGAATGGATACAAATAAAGCTATTGTTAAAATAGCAAAAAAGCTTTTAAGCAGAATACGTTTTGTATTGGCAAATAAAAAGCCATACGAATGTTTAATAGAAAAATAAAAAACTCTATAAAATCCAATACTTAAGTGAGACTGTTCTCCGTCGCATGCAGTTCTTCATGAGAATCTGCTCCCTGTTAGGTAACAGCTCACTTTCTATAAGAAATTAAACAAGACGTTGCAGTTCTAAAACGAATCTGCTCATAGAAGGATGTTTTTATAGATATTGTTCTTTAATTAAAAAAATAATGGTCTGAAGTCTTGTTTTACAACATAGAAGGCGTCGGAGTGTTTAAGTCCTGGTAAACGGATAAAAGTTTTCACGTCATGATAAAATTGTCCAGATGGATAAGTCTCGGTAAACGGATGAAAGTTGTCATGTCGAGATTAATTCTGATAAGTGATGAGTCAAGGATTACTAGAACATTTGAAATTTAATTGTCATGACAAATTCTATAACGAAGACGGGATGGGGCGTTGCACAACTCTGACGCCTAACGGCTCGGCAGTAAGGTTAGTTGCCGTCTGTGTCAGGGTTGGCGAGTTTTTTGCCAGTCCCGGTTTACGGACGCAAGGTGTCTGGTCACGGTAAAAGCCGATTACGTATGAGTCCCGGTAGTAACAACGAAGTTTACTTGTCACGGGGCATTATATAAACGGAGAGCAAAAAACGCTGCCAACTGAGCGTCGGCCTGCAGCCCCATTGACTTTGTCTAGGCAGCAGGATTAGTCAGGGTACACTAAGTTTAATAAGTGAAATGAAGTTGCTAACATAGACTTTAAGGGCTGATTATCAAGTTGTCCGGACTGCAGAAGGCAATTAACTTTACTGTCCGTGTTAGCTGCTGTACTATGTTAAAATTGTCTCGGTAGCAGAAAATTGTCACGCTCATTAAGGATTTTTTAAGTCCCGTTAAAAGAAACGAATTTGTCATGTTTTATGAATTTTCTAAACGGTGAAAAAACATTTCAGAGAAACATGGAAATTTGGAATGTAGTTGGGCTGGTACATTTAATAAGCGTTTTGGAAATGTTTTCGAAATTGTCATGTTCTGAAAAGCTTATTAAAAGTACCAGTGAGTTGCACTAAATCCCACCCCGGAAATGGGGCGGGATAGTTTTATGTTTCCGTATTAATTTTATTTACACAAACAATTTAAAATTATGGAAACACAGAAAGAACCAAAGCTAAGAAAAAAAACGTTCACAATCGTTGAACGAGCTAGTGTCGAGGTAAAGGGATTTAGAGAACTTTACCAGGAATTTGATGACAAAATTCGGATATCCGGGCAATCATCAAGTACTTTAAGAAATTATGCAAGAAAGGTAGCCCAAACTTGTATGCATTTTGGTAAGTTGCCACAACACATTAGTGAAAAGGAACTTAACAAGTACCTTGCCGATCTGACTCGACAGAGTAAAGCGCCCTCGTTTAGTAACTTCAAGTTTACAGTGTATGGGCTACGCTATTTCTATCGTCTGCTGGGACTTAACGAGAGAGTTGTTGAGCTGCCTAGTATAAAACATGAGAAGAAATTACCTGTCGTACTCAATTATGAAGAGTGCAAGGCGTTGTTTAGCGCGCCGGTACTTCTCAAACACCGGGTTCTGCTCGCCCTGATATACTCAGCCGGACTACGTGTACGAGAAGTCAGTCGTTTACGCTTATCCGACGTCGACTCGGGCCGGATGATGATACACATCCGTCAAAGTAAGTTCAATAAGGATCGGTATGTACCATTGTCTCCACTGATACTTGACGGATTACGTAAGTATTGTCAAATGTGCCGGCCTGTAGATTATCTGTTCAACGGAAACAAACCAAACACCCCACTTAGTGCACGCGGCATACAGTGGGTTCTTCGTGAAGCTGCAAAAAAGTGTAAGTTACAGAAAGGTGTCTGCGTACACTCACTCAGACATAGTTATGCTACACATCTTTTGGAATTTGGTATGGATATCGTATCGATCAAAGAGCTACTTGGTCATGGAAGCATAGAAACCACAATGATTTATCTTCATGTTGCAAAACCTAACCGCAGCAACCAGTTTAGCCCTTTCGACAGGTTGTATAAAAAGGTTTGAAGCCCAGACATGAACTGGCAGAGATAATTGATCGGTTTGAAGAGGATTTTCACCAGAAGCATTCACCGAACAGCTATGTGAAGCGAACCCTGAGTGCACTGAAGCGTTGTCGTACATCGTCATTGGGCGGACATGTTGATAAATGCGATGATTGCGGTCATATCCGCATTAGTTATAACTCTTGCCGTAACCGTCACTGTCCCAAGTGCCAGAATACTCAGCGGGAAGCATGGATAGAAGACCGTAAGCAGGATCTGCTTCCTGTACCATACTTTCATGTGGTTTTTACAGTACCCGATAAACTCAATGGCCTGTTTATTGAGCGCCCGGCAGATCTTTACAACCTGCTGTTTGCATGCACATGGGAAACAATAGCTCAGTTTTCTTACACAAAGCTGCATGCAGAAACGGGCATGGTAGCCATATTGCATACCTGGGGACAGAACCTTAGTCTGCACCCGCATATCCATTGTGTTGTCCCTGGTGGTGGCATCAACTTCAGAGGGCTGTGGAAACAGGTAAGTACCTCTGAGAATAACAAGGTGTTTTTGTTCAGTGTCAAGAGCCTTTCCAATGTATTCCGGGGGAAGTTTATAGATGCCCTTCAAAAGCAGCTGCCACAAACAAAGGAGTTTATTAATGGACTGTACAAAACACCCTGGGTTGTTTACTCCAAGGAGCCATTTGCGGGGCCAGAGCAAGTAATTGAATATTTGGGAAGATACACTCATAAAGTAGCGATAGGTAATCATCGATTGTTGAATGTGGATGAAACAGGCGTCCGTTTTAGCTGGCGTGACTACCGCGATAACCAGGAAAAAGTCATGCCTCTTGAAGGGGAGGAGTTCCTTAGGCGTTTTTGCATGCACATACTCCCTAAACGATTTGTTCGTATACGGCATTATGGATTGCTCTCCACCTCACGCCGCCTGGAGCTTCGAGAACTTCAATTAGCCTTTGGTATCAATAATCCCATTGTCAGAGATAAGAAGAACTGGAAAGAGGTTTGCAGGCAGCATCTTAAGTACGATCCTGATATTTGTCCGCAGTGTGGTAAAGGTCATATGTCAACTATCGAGATGTTTTTTGGTCCTCGTCCACCCCCACTGCCACTGGCAATGTCAGCTGGATTTTTAGTAAAATCGTAGATAATCATTGAAATCGTTCTGAGAAGGACATGATAAACTATTGCATAAAAGTCATGAAATCCTGAACAGGCAGCTCTCCACTGCCTTATAAAATGAGGCTAGGACTCATTATTGAGCCGTTGAAGGTCCGGAAATAGTGTTCAGCTACTCTCGTAAAAGAGACAAAAAATATTGAATCCCCATAGTAAGAATTTTATCTAATGAGCATCAGTAGGGATGTCGTGCAACTCAGCTTCATGTTGGGTCTATCGACCACACGAAGCCTTATCTGTTAGCTGCTGTACAAATTTTGTGTTTGTCTCGGTGAAAGAAAGTTTTCTGCTTTAGCCGCACTTCTCGTCGAATGGCAGGGACGGGCTGTAAGGCTCTTTACGCAATGACGAATTTACCTATTTTGACTTATTCAATTTTGCGTAATGTGCCTTACAGCCTTTACATTTACTTACTCTTATTAACAACAATTATTAACATAGAATGTGTATGTTGTTGATTTTCTTTTCTTTTTGCTTCTTTTTCTTTTCTTTGTTCATTGTTGTTAATATGTTAATAAAGAAAGAATGGGGTGAACTTTCCTGACAGCTAGGCTCACATTCCTATCCTGCGTATAAGTCCCCATTCTTTCATATTATGGTTGTAGGAACCAAT
Organism: uncultured Bacteroidales bacterium; assembly: GCA_963809855.1. Taxonomy (GTDB): domain Bacteria; phylum Bacteroidota; class Bacteroidia; order Bacteroidales; family VadinHA17; genus LD21. The sequence continues at coordinate 1,750,154 of CAWELF010000001.1, forward strand.
TAGAATTATAGACTACCAGGTCTTTTAAAGGTTTTAGTTTAAACAACTTAAAATTACAAAAATGAAGATTAAAAAAGAAGTTATCGGAATTGATGTGTCTAAACTTACTCTGGATGTGTTTATTCACAGTTCAAAGCATCATTTTATTGTATCAAATAATCCGTCAGGGTTCGCAAAACTATTGCAGGTTATTTGGAAAGAATTACCAGGTAAAAAGGAAACTCTATTCTTCTGCTTTGAAGATACCGGAAGATATTCCTTGCCTTTATGCATCTTTTTAAATGGCGAAAAACTCAGCTTTGCTATGGTTCCTGCGCTTGATATCAAAAGATCATTAGGTTTAGTCCGAGGTAAAAGTGATAAGAAAGATGCAAGCTTTATTGCATTATATGCTTGGAGAAAGAGAGATGAGATTAAGGCAACTGTTTTCCCTGCTGGATCCATTATACGTATTAAGCAATTACTTTCATTAAGAAACAAACTTGTAAAGCACAAAAAAGCATATCAAACAGCTATGTGTGATATTCAGGACTATTTTAAAGAAGGAGATTCACTGATTTACATAGAAGTAAATAAACGAGTTATTAAATCCCTGAGTTCTGAGATGGCTGGTATTGAGAAGGAAATTGAGATCATAATCAAGTCTGATCCGGAAGTCCAGAAGAATTATAAAAATCTTAAAACGGTCCCAGGTATTGGTAAAATCATAGCATTCTATATGATAGCTTATACTCACAATTTTACGAAGTTTGAAAATGCCAGAAAGTTCTGTTGTTATTGCGGGATTGCTCCATTCGAGAATAGATCCGGGACTTCGTTGAAAGGTCGTACCAAAGTGAACCCTTTGGCTAACAAAATGATAAAAGCACTATTGAATATGGGGGCATTATCAGCTGTTAGAAATCATCCGGAGTTTAAGACGTATTATAATCAAAGAGTTGAAAACGGTTATAATAAAATGAGTACAATAAATATAATTCGAAATAAAATTGTATTCAGAGCTTTTTCGGTTATAAAAAGAGGATCCCCATATATAAACCTACATAAATTTGCAGCATAAAAAACAGAAAGAATATTTGGTTATGTCTTAGAATACGCAGGGACGGTTTGGTTTAGGGGGAAAGGCTCATTTGCAGCTTAGATTAATCTGATTTTATAACTGATGTTTTTAAGCTGCAAATGTGCCTTTAAATGTTACTTGATGTTTCTGGGTTTGATCTTTGCAAGCTCTTTACGCAAAGAAAAATTAAGAGTTAATTGAAATATCACGTTTGCGGAATGTGCTTGCAAAAAACTCAGATTATTTTGGATGATCACCAGCAAAGTGTTTCAGGACTAATTGATCTATAGAAAATTTATTGTAGGGTTTTGGCAAATAATCATTAATAGCTAAATGAGCATAATCTTCCGTTACTTTGGAAATTTCATCAGCTGTTGAAATAAAAATGATTACCTTCTTATCTACTTCCCTAATTAACGTAGTCGCTTCATTACCATTCATCTGTGGCATGGTAGAATCCATGAGAATCAAATCTACATCGAGATTTTCCCGAAAAATATCAACTGCTTCATTCCCGGTTTTAGCAAAAAGAATTTCTCTACTGTATTTTCTGAAAAGATCTGCAAGGATCATTCTTATTGCAGCATTATCATCAGCAATTAGTATTTTAAGATTATTAATTTCAGCTTCAACTTCCTTACTTTTATCCGAACCTTTTTCCCTGTATCTGGTTTTTTGAGGGATATTAAACGAAAAGATTGAACCTTTACCTAATTCACTTTCTGCCCAAATCTTGCCTCCATGTTTTTCTACAAATTCTTTACAAAGTAATAAACCTAACCCGGTCCCTTTCTCTCCCTTTGTACCTTGGGTAGTAAGTATTTGTGAAGCATCAAAAAGTTTGGGTAAACTTTCGGCGGAAATTCCAGTTCCATTATCTGAAACAGAAATTGTTACATTTCCAGACCCCTGACTTGCAATGATATTAATTACGCCGAGTTTATCAGTAAATTTAATTGCATTAGAAATGAGATTTCGTAATACAGTTTTTAACATATCTTTATCTGCAAATAGGGTAATATCCGTCTTATTGTTACAATTCAGTGTTATTGTCTTTGCAAGAGCACTCGGTTTCAGAAATTCAATAATCTCTCTACAAATATCGGAAAAGCTCAATTTTTGAGGCTCAAAAGTAGTTCTATTGGCTTGTGCTTTTGACCATACTAATATCTCATCTAATAAGGAATATGCGTTTTGAGCTGAGTTCGTAATTTGATTTGCAATGTCTTTAAGTTCGACATCATTTAAGTTTTGAAGGTTTTCTACTAAATAACCAGAGTACCCAATAAGCCCCGTAAACTGGTTTCTCAAATCATGTCCAAGTATTGCTAACAACTGGTCTTTTGCTTTATTAAGCTGGATAGCTTGTTCAAGTTCATTTGTTGTAATAGTCAACTCATGGATTTTGTTCTCGAGGGTCTTCTCACTCAGCTTAAGGCTCGAAATATCAATTATATTAATGAGGCAGTTCTCAGTTTTTTCGTCAACAAGTCCGGTGATATGACCATAAACCGGCAATTTATCTTCAATTGAAATAGAAACTATACAAGATCCTTTATCTTTTTTCTTGAATATGTCACTTAGAAATTTGGTGAAGATCGGTCTTGATTCATCTGATATTAGAAGAGGAAATCTCTGATTAATTAAGTTCTGATACTCCCTGCCTAGTATTTTTCGCCCATTATGGTTTGAAGCTATGATATCTCCCTCTCTTGAAAGAACAAAATAGCCAGTTGGCGCAAAATCGAATAATTGAGTATACTTTTCAGAATTAATGGTCGCCAGATTGGTAGCTCTCTGAAGTTCATGATTCTGCAGCTGTAGCTCAATCTCATGCACTTCTACCTCATGAATAAGCCTATATAATTCACTTTGAGATTCTACAGAAGCATTAGAAGCAGTCTTCATTTTCAACAGCTCTTCCGCCATTTGACGAAGATGCGAGAGATCAGACAGATTATCTTTTTCCATTGTTTGATTTTGGAATCCTAAGTAGGAGGTTTATTGTTATAGAATCATTATTAAAGGTAGAATTAAATATTACATACGATTAATGAATGTGTCAATATTTAAGATTCAGAAGATAATTAATTGAAAGGGTATAATAATGTCGAAATAAAATGATTGTTTAAACCATTTATTGATAGCAGGATGGCTCATTTGCAGCTTCCGGATTTCAAGCTGCAAATGTGCCATTAGAACTTGCTCAATATATGTGAGTTTAATCTTTGCAAGCTCTTCCCGCCTGCGAAAATTTCATTGAATAGTTAATGTTGTGTCGGCGGGATGTGCTTGCAAAAGATTCTTCAAATTAAAAAAGAAAGATGGCATTCTTAGAAACCGGAGAGATTTCCTTTTCTCCTGGTGTGAAAGTTAATGTCTGCAATGAAATCCTGTCTGATAAAAGGATGGAGAACGAATGCCATCTTATTTCTTGATTTATTAATTGGGAGCCTTTTCCAATTTGACCAGGGAATGCAGGTTCTCAAACATGTTTCCCTCGAATTTCTGTTCACCAATATTTAATGATTTAGTATCTCCGTAAACATTATAGCCAACCGGCCTTAAATCGATGAGAGAAACTACGGGAATATCTTTTGAAAAATCCATTTCAAAGATCTTAGTATTTGAAGCTCCCGGAACCTGAGTAAGCTCTACTGATAGTTTTTTCTCATTGTTAACGATATCAACTCTGACAACCGGAAGTATTGCTACGCTATCCTGAACAACAACTACAGCATTAAGCTCTTTCTTCGTGTAGATCCATAACCTTGGAATATTTCCCATCCCAATCAGGAAAGGGATGAATCCATTATCATCAATCAGGTACTTAAGGTTTTTAAATGTATTACCGCAAAAAGTAATTTTCTGGTATTGCAAATATTCATGCGGTAACTGCTGATTTATAGTTTCATTAGACATTGTTTTCTGGTTTAAAGGTTTTTAAAATGGGTTTCGATAGTTGCGATAAGTTTATCTCTGTCGTTTTTTATGTATCTGCCAAGAATATATAACACAAGGCAAATAAAGAGCGCTAAGCCAACAGAGATAACTTCCCATGACTCTATATCAATCGGAACCTTTTCATTCGCCTCAGCGGCATGATATGCAATTAGAAAAGCAATAAGTGCACTGGCAAGCTTAAAAGCCCAGCCAACAGACATTAAAAATATGTTTTGTGCCCAGTCTTTATATCCAGCGGAATTCTTGATCAGCTTATTGAAGTTGTTTTCGTCTAGTGGAAAAACCCTATGGAGGATCAGGATTTGTTCTGTCCTAAGTTCAGATGAACTCAGAACTATCGGATGTTTTATAGCCTTTGTGTCTGACATTTTTATTCTAGATTAATTTTATTTGTTTAGCACGTGGATTGAATTTCAAATTATAACTCAGACTTCAACAAATATTGCTCTCCCTGTCAATTCCACAAATTTCATACTTGCCTCAGTTCTGTTTTGTACACCCAGCTTGAAATAGATATGCTGAAGGTGTTTTCCAATAGTATCGGGTTTTATATTCAGCTTATCAGCAATTTCTTTATTCAATTTCCCAATTGAGACCAATTTCATAATCTGAACTTGTCTTTCAGAAAGATTGCCTTTACTAGTTTCTGCTTCCATGGCATAACGTTTAGAGTTAGAATGGCTTTAAGTACTGGTTATTTCACTTCTATCCTTTTCACAGAAGTGATCCCATTTGTCATGACGATATCGTAGAGCTCAGTTATTGTGGAAGAGGCTACAGTTAGTGGTAAACCCTTTAGATTAGATAAATCTGTTAGTCCTGATGCTGTTTTTGAAACAATATTGCCAATTGCAGTAAGTGTTTCAGCAATTAAGGGATCAGTTGCTAATCCAATAGTGGTTATTGTTCCATCTGTTATTTTCAGATCAAGCTTCCGGGACCCTAGTCCGTCCTTTATTGCAATATATTGCGGATTCTCAAGATCAGGGAGATAAAGAATTGTTGCTTTGACGACATTATTACTTGTCAACTCCCTTTCTATCTGAAGATAAGGTTTAACAGGATAGTACTTAAATCCCGATTGTTTTGTGAGTTCAGCATTTGAATAGAATTTAACCGGAGAACAGCCGGTAAAAGCCAGAATAAATACGCCGGTAACAATTTTGATTAATGCATTTTTCATAGCACAGACTGGTTTAGTTAGACATATTGTTAATTAAGAACTAGCACAAAGAATGATATTACGATTAATCACTCAGGAAACGCAGCAAGTCAACAAAAACCAGTGGGTCAATACAGCTTTCTTCACTTTTATCCGATCAACCCTTTAACAGGTTTAGCACAATCGTGGAATAAAATTAAGAAACTATTTTCAAAATGGCAATACTCTGAATGGAGTATTCCTATTCCTAATTTATGGAATTGACAGATATTATTTGAAGACATAATTTCGTAAGTGGAATTTATGTTTCGCCTCGTGAACAGTACTAAATACATCAAGAACAACCTTAGACGGAGTATACTGACCAGTATTCCGATAAATCATTCCTGTAATTCTATCACTCATTTTAATAAAGAAGAATTTCTTAATCAAATTCAGAATGCCGGGAACGAATTCCTTATGAGAGGGAACAATCTCCCCTTGAGAGGGAACGAATTCCGGATGAGAGGGAACATATTCCGGATGATAGGGAACGAATTCCAGGTGAGAGGGAACACATTCTGGGTGAGAGGGAATGAATTCCGGATGAGAGGGAATGAATTCCGGATGAGAGGGAACAAATTCCGGTTGAGAGGGAACGAATTCCGAGTGAGAGGGAACGAATTCCGGGTGAGAGGGAACCAATTTCTGATAAGAGGGAAGCAATTTGGGATAAGAGTTAATGATTCCGCAGATAACCAATATGAATTTTGTTTCAATTAATATCAACATAATAATAAAGTGAATCCAATTACAAACCTTAAAAATTAATGACATGAACACAGATCAAAAAATCAGGCTGAACATGCAATTGACAGTACGCAATTGTGTAACATTAAATGAAGCGGTTGCAAAGACTATCCCAAAATTCATGGAGAATTATTCAATCCTTCAGAACACTACAAATGAGATCCAGGAACTCGGCAAGCTACAAGGTGCCGACAAAACCGGGGTTGCAAGTGATAAAAACAAGTTAAAAAAGACTCTGATTGCAATGGCTGCAAAAAATTCACGAAAAATTGCGGCTCTAGCAAAATTCATTAACAGTGATAAGCTTCTCAATGAGGTCAGGTATAACGAAGCACAACTTGATAGGTTTGCTGAAACAACTCTGATTGAAAAGGCAATGACTATTTATTCCAGTGCTGAAGAAAATATCGGGAAACTGGCTGAACATGGTATTACGCCTGAGACTCAAAAAGTTTTTATAGATTCAATAACTGCCCTAAACAATGCTCTTAAAACTCCAAGATCAACTATTGGAGAAAGGAAAAAATCGACAGAAAGGCTGGCTGTTTTGTTTGAAACTGCAGACAAGGCTCTTGAGATGATGGATTTTGCTGTAGGAATTGTAACAGATGAGCAACCTGCATTCGTAACAGCATATAAAACAGCCCGGAAACTAGTTGATACAAATACTGGAAACATATCTCTGAAAGCCAAAGCCGCTGATGCAATAACTGGTACTCCTGTAAGCGGAGTTATATTTACATTTAAACATGAGAGTGTAAACATGGAGCTTGCTTCGGGAAACGGTAAAATGATAAAGAAGACTGCTTCAAAAGGTAGTTTTCAAATAAAAAACATGCAATCCGGAAATTATAAAGTTTTGGTACAAAAACCGGGTTATAAAGACAAAGATGTTTCTGTAAGCATTTCTGATGGCGAGAGAAGCGACCTCAGTGTTCTTCTTGAAAAGTAAGAGAAAGTAATTATTCATTTTAAAATCTGAAAAATGAAATCGAAGATTTTCACACTCGACTACAGGGATCTGTTAAATGGTCTTCTCATTGCGTTCCTGGCTGCATTTATTGATGGGGTCATAAAGATACTTTCATCAGGAGTATCATTTGACTGGCCCCACATTCAGCCGGTTCTGATCGCTGGTATTAGCGCTGCCTTGGCTTATCTTCTAAAAAGCCTGTCAACGAATTCCCGGAATCAATTATTTACAAAAGAACCGGGATAGATTTTATGATCTTTTAGAATATTGTATATTTGCTTCATAGGCGGTACATTTAACATTATCCCATTTAGCACGATGGGAATCTTTTTCCAGCACGAGGAAAAGCAGCGAGACAAAATGTACCGCCTTCTTTATTTCCTAAAATTTGAATAGATAATGATTTAGTAAGAAAATAGTATTTAGTTGGGTAGACTGACTGAAAGGTGGGTTCATCTTTTTAATATTCTTACAATCTCTTCCAACAAGACATCAAGATCTGGACTGAAATTGATCTGATTCTCGTTTGGAAGAGTTTCAGAACTCCTTATAATCTGATGAAGATATTTATCTGCAATGTTTCTCAATGAAATATTTAAATGATTCATTAATTTTTTAAAACTTTTATTCGAATTTGGATCTCCATAATTATTTGATACTTCATCAAAAGTTTTCAAAGCAAAAATTGGAGGAACATGATCCAATATTGCCCTGCAAATAATAGCTACAGACATAAAATTCTTAAGGTTGTAATTGTCATTCGCTTCCTCACATAATTTAATTAATCGGACAAGATCTAGCTGGGTTGGATTTATTCTTTTGAGTTCTTCAATTCTTGAAATGCTTATAAATTGAGTATTACCTAATTCAATTGTTTTTTTTGATTTGATGGACCCTTCTCCGTAAGCCGAATCTCCAATGAAATCATCAGTCACATCTTTACCCATTAATGCAAGGGTTTTTACTGGCAGAAACGTTTCGTACTCATCTTTAACTCCAAAATTGACATTATTTATGTAATATTTTATTTCTTCTTCATGTGAACTTTCCGTTTCGAAAGTGTAAATATTGAAAACATCAACATCATCAAGTAAGAATTTCTTCCCCGACAGGGTTAAAGAAGATGCACCATCTAAGTAAGCTTTAATTGCTTTTTGTAATTGATCTTCTGAAATATCAAAAATATTGAATCTTCCAGTTGAATTAGAAATAAATAGGTTGTATCGCATGATATTGATTGTTACTAAAGTATATATTTCTTTTAAGTAAAATAAAGAAACCCATACTGGCTAATTAAAGTAATATTTGAAAATTGAATATTCAAATTTTGTCCATTTGAATAAATAATAAGGGGAAATTATATTCTTCCTATTTGAAGAAATTGTACCTGTATTTTATAAGGTGTACGTTATTATCTAAATAATTCCAATTTAAGTTTTTTCATCGAAGTTATTGCTCCCTCGATTTCTGCTGATATTTCATGTTTGTTTATGTCATGATGACTAAGTGGATTTAGCACCAAGGTTGTGTAATGGTTTATTTTGTTTGTTGTATCTGGGGTCAACCCGCATACCGGAGTAACATTTTTATACTTCTTAACCGCAGACCATAAAGTATCTGTTTTTATTTTTGATGTTTCTGGTTGGAAAAGCACAGGTACTTTCTCATAACAGTATCTTTTAAGAATAAATTCAAACGCTGTACGCAAGTAAACTCCTGCTGCTTTGTTATCACCATTATTAAAATATGATTCTGCCTTGTCAATATAATTTTGTATATGAGAATTATCTTTAATTTCATGCAAAATTGGTATTTCAAAACCTTGAACAGACCTCCTAGCATAAAACTCATAACTCTTCCAGCCCAGATTATTATTTAGATATGCAGATTTGACGAATTCATACCATGGTTTATCATAGGTTGTTATGAAAACCTGATAGGTCGAAAAATCAGTATCTAAAATTTGAAGCAAAGGCAAACGATTGCTAATGTCGAGGCCTATAAAAATATCGTCTAGAAACAGAATCTTGCAAGGAATACCTTGAATGTGCCTTTTTACCATTCCCAAATAAATTGAGATAGCTATGGATGAAAGCCTTGCCTCGTTTAAGAATTTATGCGGTTTAGAGATATCTTTGCCTAGGTATTTTATTTTAATACGAACATGGTTGCGTTCATACGAATTATAATCGGATTTCGGACGTGTACTTGTGTATTGAAGTTGTATTTCTATATTATGCCCAAATTTATCGAGTATGGGTTGTGCAAACTTTAAAATATTTTCGGGACTACCAGCCTGAAACAATTTTGAAAACGCCATGTTAAATGCTTGCAATGCTCCATCGACATCTGCTTTTTTTCTCGTGATGTTATATGCTGTGCCTTCAAGTGGCTTTGCAACGGCTTGTTCAAAATCATTCCAAAGTTCGCCAAGCTCCTTGTGACCAGTAATTGCAACACTTTTAAAATGTTTCAAAACCCCTTTAACTAATAAATCGAACAAATCAATTTCATCGTTTTTCTTTATGTGATGTATGTCTAAAAGGTGCTTATATGTTAAAAAACTCTTTAGTTTTATTGCATCCCGAATACTTGTATCACCAATAGTATAGGTGTTTTTTGCTGTTTTTGTAACCGAATATTCTTTGCCAATGGCTGTTGTAATTCCGTCTTTGTCTGGATTGAAAAAGACCTTAATATAACCTTTACCTTTCTCAGCTTCTTGTACAAAGATATTTTCGGTTTCGTCATAACTGAATTCCTCTATTGATGATTGAAAAAAGTCTTTTAAGGCATAGTAAAGCGAACTTTTACCACTACCATTTTCTCCATAAACAAAGAGATTCTTGCAATCGACGTTAATCTCTTTAGTCCCATAAAAAGCTTTATAATCACGAATTTCAATTTTCTTGATCCTCATTTTAACGCTTCTTTAATTGTTCTTACTTCTTCAATGCTATCTAAGGTTTCTAAATTATTGCGCACAGGGTGGTTTGGATCGTACAAACGATCAAACTCGCTTCCTATCATAGCAAGCTTCTCTTCTTTGCTCATTATTTCATCTAAGGGCTTTAAATCGCCAAGGTACTTGAGGATTTCTTTGTTGGCTGCTTTTAGCTCCTCAGGGAAGTAGAGTTCAAAAACAATTCCATCTACAAGTGATTCAAAATAATTTATTTCGATTAGTTTCTTTTGAATATTTAAGAAAGCTATGAAGTCTACAAATATTTCTACAATTTTTTGGATTTCAATTGGTGGGTTAGGAATAGGAAATAATTCTAATGTTTCCATTAAAATTGTAGGAAACAATGTCCTTTTTGATTTTGGCGATGTACCAACAGCATAAATAGAAAAAATGCCACTATTAATTAAGGCGGTAATGAATTTGATTTTATATGTGGAATTAATTTTCATAATTCCATTGAAAATGGATTGATTATTAAAATACTCCTCTTCGACAAAAGCAGCATTTGTTCTGAAATAACCTGCATTTGTTATCTCTCTTACAACAATTCTTGGACCTTTAAAAAATTCAATAGGCCTCTGAAATGCTAACCATGGTCCATAACTTAGCCACTTCTTTTCATTCCATTTGACATAGTATCTACAAACATCTTTCCCCGCTATTTCTTTGCCAAATGTATCATCTACCTTATAATCTTTTGTCCATGGTCTTTCATTCATAATTAAATCAACTTCGCTGGCTGATAATCTATTTCCAAGATGTTGACGTGAATACACTCCTAGGCCTTTTTTCCAAATCATTTCATCTTTTAGAATTTTCTTACACTTCAATATTCTATCAATTATCAAATTTATAGAACTGCCAACACTAAAGTCAATATTAAAATCTCCGAAAGCCCATTTACTCTGATGAATAGTACTAATTGTGTGATATTTATTAATATCAACTAACAAAGAAGGTGCATTAGTTTTCTGTTTGGCAATTGAAATAATTACAGGTTCAACTGAAGCATCAAATGTCGATAATGGCGCAATCGCAACAAATTTTAAATAAAAGTTTTCAATAATATATTTTCTTAATATTGAAGCTTGTTTTAGATTTAAAATTACATCAGGAACAATAAAAGTTAGCAATGATTTATAACTTAGAATATCAATGCCTTTTTCAATAAAAAGTCTAAAAAGGTCATATTTTTTCCCTTGAATTGTTTTATAATGATTTCTGAAATATTCCGAATCTTCTTTATTAATTTTATTTACAAAAGGTGGATTTCCAATTACTACATCAAAACCACCCTTTTCATTCCAAACCTCTGAAAAGAACAATTTAAAATCGAAATCGATTTTATAACCCGCAAATTGTTCTGCAGAGTCAAGTAGTTCACGAATTTTTGTATTAATATTTGTTCGTAATTGCTTTTTCTGCTGTTCGTTGGTTTCGTTATAAAACTGCTCTTTTAGGCCTTCCAATTCTTTTTCAACCTCAAGGCTGCGCATTGCATTATCTGGCATTTCAATTAATGAATTGCCACAAACAATTTTATAATCGAGATTAGGCAGGGTTTCGATGGGTTCAAAATCGTCTTCGTCCACTACCAACGATAACCACAAGCGCAAACGAGCAATGTCAATAGCCGAGGCATCAATATCTACTCCATAAATACTTTCTTGAATAATGTGGCGTTTTAGGCGATATATGTATCTACTTTCACTGAGTTCTTCACCATTGATATTGCCTTTAAGGGCTTGTAGTTTTTCTGCTAAATATTTCGAACTTAAATGGGGTTTAACAACCAAATGGGCGTTTACCAGTTCGTGAAGTAAGCCAACGGGAAAAGCTCCAGAACCAATAGCTGGGTCACATATTTTTATTTCTGTAAGGTATTTATCTATCAGGTCGGCATGTTGGCGTATGCTTTCTGGGATATTGTATTTGTAAACTCTGGTTTCACGACCCTCATTGGCAACTCGTTGGTCGTTTTCTAAAGTAAGATGCCCTTTGCGCATAAAGGCTTCAATATCGGTTTTAGGGACTTTTATAGACTGATTTGAACTATAAATTGTGTTTTGTCCATTTTTAACTTCATTTCCAAACATATTGGTTTGGCTGTTGCCAATTTCTTGAAAAGACTCGGTGTAACTATTCAGGGAGTTGTCAAGGTAATGAATCAAACTTTCTTGGCACATGAAATGAACGATTTCCCTTGGTGTATAAAATGCACCTTTGCTTTTTCGTTCGGTAACCTCAAGCATGTTCTCGAAAACTTTGCCTAACATTTCAGGATCAACTGCCACTTCTTTATCAAGAGGTTCGTCTTCTTTTATTGTAAAATTATAACGGTCGAAAACATCAAGAATTCCAGTTCCTGTGTCGCCCGATTTGTTTCTTTCTTCATTTCTGAAAAGTGTTTCAGGAATAGAAATATTAGCGTTTTCCCAATCGTAATCTGCTTCAAACAAACCTCCATTAAGAAATGGAATACGGCAATCGAATTTGGCGTAGTACGAATTTATTCTTTCGCGCTCTTTAGCCAACGCTTCGTAAAACAGAAATTGTAAATAATCTTTAAAGAAGTTTTTATTATCGGCTTTAGATGTGTCAAAAAGTTGTTGAATAAATCGTTTTTGACCTTTGCCCCAAGTATTTCCTTTTGGAACTCCCAGCCATCCCTTTTTCTGAAGGAAATACAGGAATACAATCTGTCCTAACAATTTTTTTGTAAACCTTGAGGAGTCAATATTTGATTTGGTAAGTTCTTTTTGAATAGCCGTATCGTTATCGAAATGCTCAAGAAGTTTTACAAACAATTCTTTGTATTGGCTGAAGAATTCGTATGTAACCTTTTCAATGCTGAATGCACCTTCAATTTCCTCAATGGTTGGGTCGCTACTTACGTTTTGAAGCAAAGGTAATAATTGATTTTTGGCAGTATAAGCTTTTTCATATTTACCCACCAAAAACGAATACCGTTTAGCCGGGGTAAACTCTTTGTGCGTTTTTACCTTTCCATTATCTTCATCGAGGTACGATTGATGTTCGAGTTTAATGAAAGAAAAACGCCAGTCACAGCCATCATCCTGCTTTGAGTAAAACGCAACCAAGGCGTAATCTTTCTCAAACTTAACCATGTGTTTAATTACGAAGTTACGTAAAGCGGTTCTTGCCCTTTCTAGTTTTAAAACACTCTTAACTTCTACAATCAAAACATCGAGAGCCTCGCCATCGGGGTCAGTATACTTGCCAATTCGTTTGTAGGCGTTAATGTGTTCTTTATAATCGTCCCAAATATATTGTCCGCTGTAGTTGTTGCTTTTGGGTTCTAGGTTGTTTAAGAAATTTTTGGCGAATAGTTCAAAACGGTTTTCATCAAACTTCTGATTAAAAGTATCTTCAATGAGGCTAATAGCTGTGTTTTTATCCATAACTACTTTATTAGATATCCTGACAATATTACTTCACGTCGTTGCAATGATTTGTTTGAACCATTATTTTCAATTGCTATTGAGCGGATATGTTTTCTCAAAACATGAAGTACTTCTATCGGGTCAATTGTTTTTTCAAGTTCTTTCTTTATATCCTGAGCAGTTCTTTTAGCAATGGTTCCGTTTGCAAGCATGTTTTTTACCCCCTCAATAAATTCTTCATCCGAATCGGTAAATGTTTTAAAGTTCCTGAAAGACTTGTCTTTGAGCCTGTTTTCAATATATTTAGCATTAGAACGCCCGCCTGTTGAATCTGCGGGTTCATCACCAACAGTAGAATCCAATTCAAAACGAGACTTGTTGGTATGCAAAAGGTGGTAATAATCTTCAGGAATTTTTGCACGTTTGGTTAAAGGCGAGCATTCCAGATTATGTACTGCATCGAAAAAAGTAACCTCTGTAGAGTTACCATTTTTGTTTTGATAAAACTTCTTTAACTTTCCAATTCTAAAAAAGGTAAATAGTTGATTTGCTTCAAGTTTTTGGTTAACGAAGCCGGAACGTGCTTTTTTCGGCAATTCCTTTATTTTCTTGAAAAAGTCTGGATTTTCGTCTCTGATTTTTCGCATTAATTCCAAATACTTCAATTCAGAATCGCCACCTTCACCTTCTCCTGTATAAGCTTGCTTATTGTTCAAGGTGTTGAATAATTCCTGACTTCCAATTTCTTCGCCATCCGTTAAGTATTTAGCATCCTCACCCAAAATGTCGTGAAACATCTGTATTTTATTAGTGATGTTTAATTCAAGCCCCAAATGTTCATCGGATTGAGTAGTTGGGAAGAAATTAAAAATGTGGATTGTAGAAAATTGCGAACCCAAACGATTAACTCGACCAGCTCGTTGTAAAACCCTTGTCGGATTCCACGGCAAATCATAATTAATAATCACATTTGAACGATGCAGGTTTATGCCTTCTGCCAAAACATCAGTAGCAATCAGAATCCGCAAATCATCTAAATATTCCTTATGGTTTGGGTCAAAATTGCTTTTTATTAAATCACGTGAAACAGTATGATTTGAAGTAAGAGTTTTATTTGAATGCCTACCCCCAATGCTAGAATAAAACATAACCTGTTTGGGAAATTTTTCGATTAGAGCTTCGTACAAATAATCACCTGTTTCTTTCGATTCTGTGAAAACAACAATTTTATTTTTCTTTAGGGCTTTTGTTGTTGTTAATTCAGTAATAAACTGTTCTAATTTTGGGTCATTGTTTACCGTTTTCCACAACTCTTTAATATCTCGAAGAATCTGCAAATCAAAATCAAGTTTCTCAGCAAATTCCTTTCTAAAATCTTTTGAATCGTACTTACTGGCTTTATCTTCATCAACTAGGCTTTCCAGTTTTTCAATATCATCATTATCAAGCAAATCATATACATTTACTTTTTTGCTGATGTAAACTGTACCATTATGATACATATCAATAAAACGTTCGTAGGAATCAATGAATCGGTCAACACTTTGGCGGAAAGCGTGGAAGCTACTTTCAAGTCTTTTAACCAAAATGCCTTTCATAAAACCCCCAACATTTCGCTGTTGTTGCTTCTCAAATTCGCTTAATACTTTATTACCAACATAATAAAGCAAAGGAGTGTATCTAGCATACGTAAAGAGGTGTAAGAATTTTATTGTTTCATTAAATACAGTTTCTAACTTTCCCTCGTACTTATAAATAATCTGCTGTGGATTGTCCACATCAGGAAAAACCAAGCCTTGCTTTTGCATGTCGTCTTTAAAGAACTTGATTACGTCTGTGCGTGTACGGCGAACCATCACATAACGAAGTATGCTATTCTTAATTTCATTAGAAACTTCCTTAATAAGGGTTTTATAAACTGGGTCTGTTTTTTCAACCTTTTTAAGTTTTGATTTTAAATTATTAAAAAACTTTTCAAGATTTGGCACACCAGGTATTGTAGAATTCTTGGGTGCTTGAAAAAGTTTTAATTGAGCAAAAATATCGTCAACTGTATTGTTTAATGGTGTTGCGGTAACTAAAATAACTTTCTTCCCCCGACAAATATCCAAAAGGTTGGCATATGATTGAGTATTTTCATTTCTAAAACGATGTGCTTCATCAACAACGACATAATCATACCTTTCCAGACCCTTTTTTATAATATGTTCCAGCTTACCCAAGGATTCAACTTCAAAACTTCGGATTCCAAAATCAAAAAGAGAATCTTTCCAATAGTCTTTTAATACGGGTGGGCAAACAATTAAGGTGCGTCCTTGTATTTGTTGAAGTAATAAAGCGGTTATAAAAGTTTTACCTAAACCGACAACGTCGGCTAAAAACACTCCGTTATATGCCTCGAGAATCTTTTTTGCTTGAATTGCTGCTTGATTTTGATATTTAAGTTTCATAAAACCTTCAGGCAAAAACGGGTCAAATTCGTCTGCAAGGTTTATATCTTCTTCAAGGTATTCATAAATCAATTTCAAATACAATTCATAGGGTGTTATTTCATTATTCAACCATGTTTTCTTTGTAATAGTATCAATGAAATCATCTGAAATATCAACAGATTCTTTCCAAAGTATATTGAATTGTTTTTCAGCAAATTGAACATCCATTTTCTTCCGTAATTCAACATTGAATTCACGATTTGTAATAAACCCTGATTCAGAAAAATTACTTGAACCGGTTATTACAAAACCATAATCTCTGTCATCGGGAAAAAATCTGCCTATATATACTTTAGCATGTATGTTTTTTGATGGATAGGCCCTTATCTCAAGCTTATTCCCATTACCACCTTTTGCTTTATCTTGTTCTTTATTCTTGCATTCTATGATTAAAAATTCTATGAATTTTCTTAAACCAATTTCAAGGTGGTTATCATTCTCGTTGCTGCTTTCAATTTCGCTCTTTAGGTTATGTTGAAATTGTTTTTTTGTTCTTTGGTGAGATTCGAAATCTAACATACCCATTTGATCATGATACTGCATAATATCATAAGTTTCCCGGTCAACATTAAGTCCAACAAGAATTCTAATTTTTTCAACAGGTTCAAAAGATTCATAGAGTTGGTAGAACCCACTCGTCCGAAAGTATCCTACTAATACATCAAACAACTGGGTATCTTTTAGTGTCGCCTTAAATCTACTTAATAGACTTTGTCCTTCTTCGTTCGTAAAAAAGGTTAAATCAGAATGGTTTATATGATTTTGTTGGTCTAACATCTAGTTTGTAATTTACTGAAATCTAGGTTATAATCTCGTTATCAATTAAGTTTCTCTACGTATTTGATTATATTTAAAGAATATACTATCATGACAGAAATATAATAGTTTATTAGAGATTTTTAAAGACAATTGTAAAAATGTTTGACAAATTGGTTTGAGATGCATGTATCGTTTATGAAAGAATGCAAGCTCAGAGTTAAACAATAAGCATGACAAACAATTAGCTTTATTATCTGTGTTAGCACACGTTTGCTAGTTTTTGCTGACACTGATTAATGTTATTTTACGGAACATATACTACTTTCTTATAACCATTTTGCTTTTCGCGTTTAATTAATATTAAACTCTAAGAATAAATGATAAATATTGATTGCATCTATGCCATTTCGAAAATGTGAGGTGACAAAAGTATTTTCAGCAATAATTTTTTTTGATAGCACAAAATCATTCTCGCAATAACTTTCTTGTTTACATTTTACTTTTAATAACGAGCAAATACTTTTTATATCCCCTTTAACCACAAATCCAATCATACCAGCATAAGATTCATTTTCGGAGTAATTTTTATTAATGAATCGGTGTAATCCTTCATCAATGTATTGAGAACTTGCACTATTTAATTTTTTACATTCAACAACAAATTCAATACCAGAAATGGCAAAAGATAAGTCTGTTCTACCTAAATCATCTTCATTTTTGAATACCCATCTTTCCCAGTTTACAAACAGAATATTTGTATTGATTAAGCCTTTTAATATAGCACTTACTTGATAAAAATCATATATAAATCGGTCTCTGATATCGTTTTCAATTCCAATATTTTTATCTAAACGGCTATAGGTGTCGAAAATCGATTTGATGAAAAGATTTTCAATCAAATCTTGTTTTGATTTGTACCCTAACATTCCTAATCCAAACTGTACGAATTGATTTTTATTACTCATTTGTATCAGGAAGGTTTGAGAGTAACAAATCAATCTCTTCTTTCGCATCTTTATATGCTTGACGTTTTGTCCAGTCTTTAAACTGGTTACTTTTTATAAGGTAAAAATTAGTAGGCTCATACATTTTAATTTTTTCTTCTTTCAATAGTTTGTCCGTCTCGTTGAGCTGTTTGTTTTTTACAAATTGTAATACTTGTAATGTATTGTCCTGTTCAAATTTTTTCTTTAAGGTGCGTTTAACTATTGAAATCTTGATAATTGCTCCAACATTCAATGAAATAAAATACGAAGCATTCAAAGTATGATTGGACGATAAAACAAGTTCAAAAGTTTCTTTAAACGCTTCAAAATATGACTGGATATCTTTTGGTTGAACTAATTTTTGCTTATCGCTTGCACGCTCCACCTTTACCTGGTAGAACTCATTGATGATTTCTTTTTGGTAATCTGTTAATTCATAAAGACTATAAACGACTTGGTCTATTTTGCTAATAAATTCTTCATTATAATGGAATTGTAATTTATTTACAAAATCAATTAACTGTTCTCTAATTTTTGATTTATTATCTAAATTAACAAATGGCATTGTTAATAATTCAGATATTCTCAATGCATCTCTTTTGGAACCTCCAAACCACTGAACAGATTGAAGATAATAATAGAACCCAAATAAAGATGAATTTAATAATCCAACATAAGGTTGGTTTGATGATGTGTTAATAATACGAAAACCAAAAATATCGTTACGAAAATAGAAATTTGAAGTTACAAAAGCACTTCTTAACCTAAATCTATCTGATGGTTTTGGTCTAGTAGAGATCAAAATTCTTTCTCCAGAATACAAGGTATTAGGACCAGGTCTACGCAATTTTTGATTTATATTGAATAATAACAGTTTTCTTTGTATTATCCTATAAGATTCCAAATCTTCTGATTTTACAACTTGAACCAGATTTTCATCTACATTTTCTGGAATTGAGTTTCTTTGTGGTTCAAAGCCTTTATTGCAAATAAATATTAAACTCTTATCCTGCTTCTTTTTTACATCTTCAACTAATTTAAAAGTTTCAAAATCACTTTTTGCGAGAACTCTCCAAAGAATATCATTCTCCATAAATTGAGATTTATCTATGAAAAACGATTCATTGCTTGTATACTGTATGATTTCAAAGTGTTCTGCCAATGTTGTTAGCTTAGGAGCAATGTAATTTATTTTATAATCTGAATCATATGTAACAGGCTTAAAAATAACGATAGCACATGGCTCTGTGGCCCCAATTTCAATGTTTACTTTAGGTGACTTAAATGTTTTCTTTTTGAATAGAATTTTGTTGTAATCAGATAGTTCATAGAAAGTTTCAAGCCTATTTCCCGAAATAAATTCTTTTCTGAAATCTATGGCTTTATCATTTAAAAAGATTGAATTCTTAACTATCATTACGATTGTAGTAGCGGGATTTTGCCAACGTTCAATTCTTCGTAAAAAAGCCTGAGAGCGCTCATAATCGGCAACTTTAGCGTATTCTGGATAATCACCTGTTTTATTATCAATTGCATCCCGTTCTGCAATATGTTCTACATCATCATCCGTAGGTACAGAGCCCCAAGGTGGGTTAGAAACAATGAAATCAAAACTCTTTCCTTTAAATACAAAATCAGTAATGGTATTTGCATGCATCAATGTATTGCCAATCAAACTTGGGAGAATAGGGTTTGAATTTTCTATCTTTTGTTGAATGAATTTAGCTGATTCATCTTCAAGCAAAGCAAGATACAAGCTAAATGCTGAAATTTGCAAAGCATCGCGATCAATATCCGCACCCCATAATTGCCTTTCCAATATAAGTTTCTTTTCATCATAAGACAATTTACCTTTCCCTAACTTCTTTGCCTGAGCATCCCGGATTATTTTAAAACTTTCAACAAGAAAAGCTGCTGATCCCACTGCTGGGTCAAAAACAGTAATATATGGATTCTCATTCGCTTTTTGTTTTAAAGTTTGAGAAAGCATGAAATTAACAACAAATGAAGGTGTATAATAAACTCCTTTACCCTTTTTTTTGTTATTGTTTAAGAATGCTTCATACACATGGCTTATAAGCTGAATCGGGATATTGTCAAATTGATAAGGGAATAATGTACCTTGACCGCTTTGATAATCCGACGTAAAGAATAAATGTAGTTTATCTAAATAACCTTCACCAATATCAACTATAGCTAAGCTATTCCCTCCAAAAACATCTCCATTTATCTTGCATACTTCACCAAATGCAGCGATAAGCTTTTCAACTGATTTACTTGCTAATATTTCGGATAAGTAATTTGATTTGAAGATTCCTCTATCTTCTAAATATTTTACAAACAAACATCTTAAGATTATCAAATGAACGACTTGTTCATTCCTATTATCAAGCAAGTCATTCCTCAATGCGATAAGATTTAATAGTAAATCTTTGTCAACCTCTTGTTTTTTACGTTGATTTCGTTGAACAAACTGGAAAAAATTTGTGGAATCTATATAACTTTTTGAAATTAAGTCAATGTTGACATCTTCAAATCCTTTGGTATTGACTCCAAAGTTAAAAGACTCAATACTTTGAACTATACCTCTTTGAGGTTTCTTCTTACAATCGACAATATAGGTTTTCTCATTCCCAACTGCAACAAAAACATTATCAATATTTCTATTCCAAAAATGAAGCTGATGTTGAAAAATCTCTTCATTATTTTCTGTAAGAATATATTTAATTGCTGGAATGGTATTATTGCTGGAATAACTAAAGGTATTTTCGTGCAAAAATCTTGAAAATTCAGTATCACTGAATCCTAAGTTTATCAAGAATTTACAAAATTTACCTTTTGTCATACTTTTCTTTCAAAGATAATCTAATATTTTTTTCTTTAAAATTTACTAGTAACTATAATTTTGCAGTACAGGAGCAAAGCCAAAGACGACGGTGCAAAATTGTGGTCCAGTGGGTCCTAGCGTGATTAAAAGAATATGCCTTTATTTCTGAAAACAAGTTCCTCAGCTTAAAAAAAAATGAGTTTTGTTGTTAACATAGGTTTTCATCAATCCTGACGGAAGAGCCATGACCTGATATAATGTATATTCAGAAATCTATTGACCCCCTGTTAAGAAATAATTGACCCCCATTCAGGCGTAATTGACCCCCCGAAAGTGCAAGTTTTTGTCTGACATTCCGGCAATATTGACCCCTCTGGGGAAAAATATTATCTGTCATTCCGGCATATTGACCCCCTAAGAACGGACTGTTTTTTTGCTTTGTAAGAAAAACAGATGCGATGGCAAACAGGACGATAAACATGGAGGTTATAAAACAAATCGGGATTTTAAGCAAACTGGGGTATGGTAAAAAAGCTATCGCCAGGGAACTGAATTTATCCAAAAACACAGTCAAGAGTTATCTTGCAAAAGATGATCAGGTAACAGAACAGGAACAAAACTCTCGCAGGGACGCCCTGTTTGACTTCTTTCCGTACGTTAAAAAAGAGCTTGGACGAAAGGGCGTTACAAGACAGATATTATGGGGTGAATACCGTTTAAAACACCCTGACGGATATTGTTACGGACATTTTTGTGAGTACTACAATACCTGGCTTCAAAACAAGGATGCATCTCTTCATATTGAACAACTTCCCGGCGACAAAACATATATTGATTTTACAGGTTACAGGCCATCAATTGTTAATACTGAAACGGGTGAAATAAGAGAAGTAGAGGTCTTTGTATCGGTTCTTGGGTTTAGTGGTAAGACCTACGTCAGAGCCTGCGAGAGCCAGCAGAAGGTAGATTTGCTGCCATGCATTGTACGTTCCTTTGACTACTTTGGTGGTGTTACGAATGTACTGGTTCCTGATAATATGAGATCGGCAGTTGACAGAGCCAGTAATTATGAGGCAGATATAAACCGGGATCTTCTTGATCTTGGCAACCATTATGGAATGGCTATACTCCCTGCACGTAGCCGTAAACCACGTGACAAGGCCTGGGTAGAGCGCATGGTTCAGATCATCTATACACGAATTTTTGCTCCACTTCGTAATCGGGTGTTTACAAGCCTGGATGAACTTAATGAAGCCATCTTTGAGCTTCTGGAGGTTCATAATAACCTTCCACTCCAAGGAAGAGAAGAAAGCCGCAATGATCTGTTTGAAGAAGAAAGAGTTTATCTGAAGCCATTGCCACAGGAGCGTTGGGAACTGAAAGAATACCTTCAGGTTAAGGTTATGAAAAACTGCTATGTCCAATTGCACAAAGACCGGCATTACTATAGTGTTCCTTATCAATATATCGGGAACAAGGTTAAGATAGTTTATACTGCAACACATGTCAGTGTATATCTCGCTGGAGAGCGGATTGCTTACCATTTACGGGATCGCAGACCACATAAGTACACAACGGTTAAAGAACATTCTCCCTTCAAGCCATCAGTTTGTAAGCGAATGGAATCCATCTAAGTTTACTGAGTGGGCCGGTCACATTCATCCGGATGTAAAAGCGTATATAGTTAATGTACTTGAAAATAAATCTTATCCCGAGCAAACCTACCGAAGCTGTGTTGGGATACTCTCCTTTGAGAAGAAAGCAGGCCGTGATCGTCTTATCGCTGCTTGTCAGAGAGCAACCGCCTTTGGTGCATTCAACTATAAAGTAATAGAACAGATTATCAATAATAAGCTTGATCGTTTAGACACTAAAAAAGAAACCCTAACACTACCCTTACATGAAAACATACGAGGGGCAGAATACTATAAATAAACCAATTAAAGTAAACCTATGACACATGAAATCCAGCATTTAATGCAACAACTAAGACTCCCCGGAATGAGAGCTGCTTATGAAGGTATTGTATCGACAAAAAACATGCAATCAATAGATAATGATGAACTGCTCAACCTGCTATTACAGGCAGAATGGGACGAAAGAGAGAATTTAAAAGCCGGTCGCAGATTACAGAATGCAAAGTTCCGAATCAGGGCCAGTATGGAAGAAATAGATTTTTTTACTCCACGTGGGTTAAACAAAACACAGCTACTACGTTTTACTGACGGAAGCTTTGTAAAGAATGGAGAAAATGTTCTAATCACCGGACAAACGGGAGTGGGTAAAAGTTTTATAGCATCGGCATTGGGACATCAGGCATGTCAGCTTGGGTTTAAGGTCAATTACTTTATTGCACAGAAATTATTTACGATGCTCCGCATGTCAAAAGCAGATGAGTCGTACATAAGGCAGATAAAACGTATAGAAAAACAAGATCTGATTATCATTGATGATTTTGGTATGCAGCCACTTGATGATATGACCAGAATGATGTTACTTGAGATTATTGAGGACCGACACCAGAAATGCTCAACCATTATAGCATCACAGCTACCCATTGACAAATGGTACGATGTAATCGGAGAAAACACTATAGCAGATGCAATACTTGACCGGCTGGTACATACTTCTCACAGAATAGAATTATCAGGTGAGTCGATGAGAAAAAAGAAAAAAGTGTAATTTTAAAAAGTTTTTAAGCGTTCATTGTAATCCGTTCTTCGGTTGCCCTTCGGGGATAATGCCTCCGGCAAGGGGGTCAATTAACCTGAATGGGGGGTCAATTTGTCCTGAATAAACAATATAAGTCTGAAATGTGGAATATAACGAATTTTAATAAAAACAGTATGAAGGCCTATGTAAGTTTTATGAGTTCTTGTTATTAGCAGTTTTTGTAACCTTGGTGTAGTTTTTGCCGGTTCTGATAGATGAGCAAGAGCCGCCCTGGCATAATAAAGTTGACATGATGGCAAAGTCCCGATAAACGGGCAGGGGTTGTCATGATATGATAAAATTGTCCAGATGGAGTAGTCCCGGTAAACGGGTAGGATTTTAGTGTCAAGATTCGTTGTCTAAAGGGCAGAGTCCGGGCGGGCAAAAAAGCATGTGTTTTGCAGCGAAGGGACGGTTGCAGGGATGGGCTGCAAAACTCTTGCGCGCGCGTCGGAAGTCCCGGTAAAATGAGGCCGCGGGTAATTTGCATAGCAGCTAACGGCTCGGTGGTATAGGAAGTTGCCGTCTGTGTCAGGGTTAGCGAGTTTTTTGCCAGTCCCGGTATACGGTACGAAGTTGTCTGGTCACGGTAAAAGCCGATTACGTATGAGTCCCGGTAGTGAAAACGTAGTTACTTGTCACGGTGCACTTTATAAACGGAGAGCAAAAAACGCTGCCAACTGCGCGTCGGCCTGCAGCCCTACTGATTTTGTCTCGGGTGCAGGATGAGTCAGGGTACACCAAATTTAATAAGTGAGTTGAAGTTTCGAGCATAGACTTAAGTAGCTGATTACGAATGTGTCCGGGCTGCAGAAGGCAATTGCCTATACCATCCGTGTTAGCACAAGTAGTATATTAAAACTATCATAAATACAGAAAACTTTCATTTGAACAATAATGTCTATAAATCTCAAGAAATAACATTATAGTCCCAAAGACAACGAACATAGTGTCCTACTCCTTTAATAACTATATATTTTTTTGAAAAGGAAAATACGGCTGCACAATCT
The DNA here is from genome assembly GCA_963809855.1 of uncultured Bacteroidales bacterium. Classification (GTDB taxonomy): domain Bacteria; phylum Bacteroidota; class Bacteroidia; order Bacteroidales; family VadinHA17; genus LD21. The sequence goes on from CAWELF010000001.1 coordinate 1,774,257, forward strand.
AAGTTAAATTCTGAGGATGTCCAGATGTCACCAGAAGTTCCTTCAAAAACGAAAATGTAATCTTTGTAACGAGCTCCTTGTTCATATGTACAATGACGTAGACCTCCGGCCAACCAACTAAAACCACTTTCGTTAGTGCCTTTATTACATCCATATCCTAGACCAACACTTTTAAGATCTCCATCGATTGCTTCCCCTTCTTTATGAATAGTTGAAATTAGCGCTTCAAACTCCAAAACGCTTGGTACATGCCAACCTTTGGGGGCTAATCCTCTTGGATCATTTACGGCATACCAATTATATAACTTACCATACTTTTCTCCATATTTGGGATCATTCTTGTAGTAGCACCATGCGGGGCTTTTATTATGATGGCATTTTAACCATTCATCATCAGATTTAACTTCCGGAATTACATCTCCATTTCTAAACTTTCCAATGTTCAGGTTTTCGTTCATCCAGATCTGTTTTTCTATAATGACAAATTTTGATGTGTCGATATTAGGCTGCGGGATTGGTTTAACTAATTCATTTAAAATTTCAGACTTCATTTTATCAGCCTCTAGTTGGCTAAGAAATCCATTGTCGAGAAGATTCTTAATTTCTTTTAGTTTATCAACTTTGTCCATATTAATTAATCTCTATTAATTTTGAAATTAAAACTCTTCAATTTTCTAGTTAGGCTACCTGGGGTATCCGGATGAATGTATAAACTCAAAATGGCAGTTTTAGGGATAAAAATTTTATAGCCTTTAATTTCTCTTGTTGTATCTGGAACGTTACTTCCAGCCAGGATAATCCGAACTTCATTTTGAATAGAATATCTATCATTTATTCTCGTGAACATTTTTAGAAATAATTCATCTTTAAATTTATCATCTTTTTCTATGCCTTTTAATGACTTATATAAATCACCATTTTTTGTTAGTTCCCATAAAATATCATGTTTTGAATATTTCTTGAATAAAGTTGGAAAAGGTGAATACTCTACACTTTTAAAGCAATCCGTTAACCCAAAATGATTTTTAAACAGCTTTTCAAGAATAAATTTGTCATATTTAATAAAAACTCCATCATGTCCACCCCGAAATTTCCCCCACAATTTAGTTTCTGGAAGAGTTTTTGAAAAACAACAAATACCCGTTAATTGTGCTAATTCAGCGATTCTACTATCATTGCCAAAAAGGCGAATAAATGATGATTTTATAGATTCATTGTTTTCGACGAAAGAAAATATATTGGAGTCTTCTGCATCATTAAATTCTGTAGGTCGTGAAAACCACAAATATGACTCTTCCAACTCTTCTATTAATCGGCTATTTGCTGGTCTTAATCTATATATATCTGATATTATGCTTAACTCCAATTTATCTGTATTAACTAGTTTATTTAATCGACTAATAATCAAAGTTAATGAGTATTTTGAATTATTAATGCCTTAGTTGAATTGCTTTGTTAGCACAAGTTTTTTTGTCGCGCGATGGCAGAATCCCGGTGAAATGCAGTATTGTTATTCTAATAACAGAACCTTGTAGATGATAGCGCGTTGGCAAATGGTCAGTCGAGCGATGGGCAAGTCCCGGTAAAAGTGTAGTAAGTATCTTGTCAAGATGAAATAAATTAAATAAAGCGGGAGGGCATAATCGTCACATACTTAACTATTTGTGCTAACGGCTCGGTGGTATAGTTAGGTGCCGTCTGTGTCAGGGTTGGCGAGTTTTTTGCCAGTCCCGGTAAATGTTACGAAGTTGTCTTGTACCGTAAAAGCTGATTGCGTATGAGTCCCGGTAATGAAAACGCCATTTTTTTGTCACGGTGCATTATATAAACGGAGAGCAAAAAACGCTGCCAACTGCGCGTCGGCCTGCAGCCCTACTGATTTTGTCTCGGTAGTAGAATGAGTCAAGGTATCGAAATTTTGATAAGTGGAATAAATGTTTCTCTCATAGATCTCCTCTCCCATTACGAATGTGTCCGGGCTGCAGAAGGCACTTAACTATACCATCCGTGTTAACAATAGTACTATATTAAAATCCCTACCGATCTAAAAGTCCCGGTAAACGGACGAATGTTTCTTGTCAAGATAAAATTGTCTTACGTTTGAGTCCCGGTAAACGGCCGAAAACCCACACGTCAAAATGATATTTCAATAGATGGCCGTTAACAATAGTGCGCCCTTGCAAATGATTGGTAGTCAAGAAGTAGTTTGCTAACCGAGGATCATTTGCAAGGCCCAGCGTCGGCATAAAAAATTGGCCAGGTTGTGTTTCGCGGTACAAGTTTTATAGAAATGGTAAATTGTCTCGGTAGTGTTAATTTGTTAACAGAACGTGGCGCGAGAGCCAATTTTTTATATGCGCGTGGGCAGGAGGATTCGGCTGGCATTTTGTGTGTCGCGGTATAATTAATAAACGGCTGATAATTGTCTTGTCACGTTAAACCAAATTGCTTGTAGTGCGGGTAGCCGAATGGTCTGATTTTCTGCGTATTATTGTTAACGGCTCGGCAGTAAGGTTAGTTGCCGTCTGTGTCAGGGTTGGCGAGTTTTTTGCCAGTCCCGGTAAAAGGTGCGAAGGTGTCCCGTCACGGTAAAAGCCGATTACGTATGAGTCCCGGTAGTGAAAACGCAATTTACTTGTCACGGTGCATTATATAAACGGAGAGCAAAAAACGCTGCCAACTGCGCGTCGGCCTGCAGCCCTATTGACTTTGTCTCGGCTGCTGGATGAGTCCGGGTACACCAAATTAAATAAGTGAATTGAACTTGAGAGCGTAGATGTAAATAACTGATTACGAATGTGTCCGGGCTGCAGAAGGCAATTAACTTTACTGTCCGTGTTAGCACAAGAATTATGTTAAAATTCAGGTCATATGATAATGCCTGTTTATTAGTTTTTCTTTACAAATTCTTTAATAACGGGCTCAGCTTCTTTAATGTCTACTTGTCGAATGAAGAGGTCAAGAGCGATTGGAGTACCACTAAGGAAACTATCGCCAGAGTCATTTTTGATAGTCCCTGGAATTCCTTTTTGCTCAAGTTTGTCTTTAAGAATGTGTACCAAGCTTTCAGTTCCACTGTAGACCTTGATTAATTTGTCATTTTCTTTCATTGTGTCAAGTTATTAATTTTAAATATGTTCGCAGAAGTATCAACCCAATTTAAATTACAAGATCGGAAGAATTTCCGTTAGCACAAGAATTTGTTCGTCGCGCGATGGACAAGTCCCGGTAGAAATCAGTAATGTTAATAAAATAACAGATGTTTATGATAACGGCGCGAGGGCAAAATGTCTGTCGCGCAAGGGCAAGTCCCGGTAAAAGTGCAGAATTTATTTTGTCAAGATAAAACTTTATTAACAAGGCGTGAAGGGTTAACAGTCTCATACTGAAATTTTTGTGCTAACGGCTCGGTGGTATAGTTAGGTGCCGTCTGTGTCGGGGTTGGCGAGTTTTTTGCCAGTCCCGGGAGGTGGACGAAAGTTGTCTGGTCACGGTAAAAGCCTATTACGTATGAGTCCCGGTAATAAAAACGGAGTTTACTGGTCACGGTACATTTTATAAGTGGAGAGCAAAAAACGCTGCCAACTGCGCGTCGGCCTGCAGCCCTACTGACTTTGTCTCGGCAGCAGGATGAGTCAGGGTACACCAAATTTAATAGGTGAGTCGAAGTTTCGAGCATAGACTTTAGGAGCTAATAACGGCATTGTCCGGGCTGCAGAAGGCACTTAACTATACCATCCGTGTTATATTTAGGCCAGTGTTAAAATTGTCTTAGGTTGATAAATTGTCTCGGTTAATGTTAATCTATTAACAGTAGGGGCGTTGTCCGAGTATGTCACCAGCTACAAATCCCGGGAGAAGGCTTAGAGTCACGTAAAAATTGTGACGATACTAGTTTAGCCATCCATTATTTAGCCATAGGACTTTTATCATGATATCCATGTGATTATCTGATAAAATAAAAGTTTATTTTTTTTGAGCTCTAATCTATATTTAACTCCAACTCCAGCTAATGGTCCAGATTGACAACCTAAATCCATATATCCGATTGTCATATTATAGATTACAAATTTCCAGCAATATGATTCATTATATCCCTTCATGACTTTTTCTAACTCAGGTTCGTTTTCAAATTCAATTTCACCTATAGTTTGGTAGGATTTTTTAAGGTTGATTGATTTGTCTAGATTCTTTTTTGAGTCATATTCTCCAATGCTCGGAGAAAAGTATAGATCGGTGAAACTTGTATAATATTTAAGGTATTTAAAGTGAACTTGTAGTTTTTCTTGATTTACAAATCCACTTTGTATTTTTCTTAGAGCAAGTAATATCAAATAACAATTTTCGTTGGCAGTTTCGAATGGAGATGTTAAACTATCTCTTTTTTGTGATTCGTTTAATTTGATTCCTTCAAGGTAGTTTGATTTGAAGTCTATTGTTTTTTTATACCATCCATTATAATAAGCAATAAGTAGTGATTCCAAATCTTTTGTTTTATTATCAATCAATGCTATTAATGAATTATCTTGCACATGATTAAACCAATACCAAGGATCTGGTTTATAATGATTAGAATCAGCCACAACTTTATAGAAATAATGATATAGAATCTCTGGAAGTTTAGGATTATCTTTTATATGGGAAGAATAGTCGATCAAGAAATTTTCGATATTCGACGATGGAATATTTTTTAAAGTATGATCCAATAAGATATCAGCCGATAATCTATCTAAATAGTAGATTGGCATGCCATTCGTTACTCTTATTGCAGAATCTAGCCCATATTCGATTGATATCTTTACTAAATCTTTAGTACTAAGAATTCTCAAATCTTGGCCATTAATGTTCATTGAAAGAATCATTAATCCTATAAGTAAACTGTTGTGTAGTGTTTTCATATGCTTGTGGCTAAGATATATAATTATTACCAAACTTATCTGTTATATTTAGGCCATTGAAGCCGAAGTCTCTCTCTAGCAGTTGATTGGTGGCTTAAATATAACGGCTCGGTGGTATGGTTAGGTGCCGTCTGTGTCAGGGTTGGCGAGTTTTTTGCCAGTCCCGGTGAACGGACGCTAGTTGTCTGGTCACGGTAAAAGTCGATTACGTATGAGTCCAGGTAGTAACAACGGAGTTTTCTGGTCACGGTACATTTTATAAACGGAGAGCAAAAAACGCTGCCAACTGCGCGTCAGCCTGCAGCCCTAGTGACATTGTCTCGGCAGCAGGATGAGTCAAGGTGCACAAAGTATAATAAGTGGTCTAAAATTCATCCTATAGACTTTCTCATGCGTTAAGAATCTGTCCGGGCTGCAGAAGGCACTTAACCATACCATCCGTGTTATATGTAGGGGTAATGTTAAAATTGTCATGATGTGTGAAAGTATTAACGTCCATTTGTAAGCCTTACGAGCATTTAGGAATTCGTCGATTCAGTCTTTGGGGTCAACAATTGAATCTTTGGGGTCATCAAACGCATCTTTCCGGTCAACAATTGAATCTTTGGGGCCATCAAACGCATCTTTCCGGTCAACAATTGAATCTTTGGGGTCTTCAAACGCATCTTTCCGGTCAACAATTGAATCTTTGGGGTCTTCAAACGCATCTTTCCGGTCAACAATGGCATCTCTGGGTCAATCAAAGGCATCTTTCGGAAATCTGTTACAGCCTGAGAAATTGTCCGTTATATGTAGGGGGTCTCGCATGTCTGTCTAGGTGTCAGGGTTTGAAAACCCTTACATATAACGGCTCGGTGGTATAGTTAGGTGCCGTCTGTGTCAGGGTTGGCGAGTTTTTTGCCAGTCCCGGTAAATGGCGCGAAGTTGTCTTGTCACGGTAAAAGCCGATTACGTATGAGTCCCGGTAATGAAAACGCCATTTACTTGTCACGGTGCATTTTATAAACGGAGAGCAAAAAACGCTGCCAACTGCGCGTCAGCCTGCAGCCCTAGTGAATTTGTCTCGGGTGCAGGATGAGTCAGGGTACACAAAGTTTTATAAGCGAATTGAAGTATCGAGTATAGATGTAAATAGTTGATTACGAATGTGTCCGGGCTGCAGAAGGCACTTAACTATACCATCCGTGTTAACAATAGTACTATGTTAAAAGCCTCTCCTATTTTGAAAGTCCCGGTAAACGGATTGATGTTTTTTGTCAAGGTAAAATTGTCTTACGTAATAGTCCCGGTTAACGGCCGAAAACCCACACGTCAAATTGATATTTTAATAGATGGCTGTTAACAATAGTACGCCCGTGCAAATGACAGGTAATCAAGCAGAAACTATCTTATCAAAGATCATTTGCACGGCCCCAGCGTCGGCATAAAAAATTGGCCAGGTTGTGTTTCGCGGTACAAGCATTATAGAAAAGATAAGTTGTCTCGGTAGTGTTAATTAATAAACAGTAGTGGCGCGAGTGCCAATTTTTTATACGTGCGTGGGCAGGAGGATTCGGCTGGCATTTTGTGTGTCGGGGTACAAATTAATAAACGGCTGATAATTGTCTTGTCACGGTAGACTATCTTACTTGTAGTGCGGGTAGCCGAATGGTCTGAGTTTCTGCGTATTATTGTTAACGGCTCGGTGGTATGGTTAGGTGCCGTCTGTGTCAGGGTTGGCGAGTTTTTTGCCAGTCCCGGTAAACGGACGCTAGTTGTCTGGTCACGGTAAAAGCCGATTACGTATGAGTCCCGGTAATGAAAACGCCATTTACTTGTCACGGTGCATTATATAAACGGTGAGCAAAAAACGCTGCCAACTGCGCGTCGGCCTGCAGCCCCATTGACTTTGTCTCGGGTGCAGGATGAGTCAGGGTACACAAAGTTTAATAAGTAAATTGACGTTTCGAGTATAGATTTATGTAGCTGATTACTAATGTGTCCGGGCTGCAGAAGGCGCTTAACTATACCATCCGTGTTAGGCGCCGTAGTAATTTTAGAATTGTCATGATATCTGTTAATTGTCCTAATCGTTTAATCTAGCTCTCTAGTTAGAATCTCTCTGACTTTATCAGCGATTGGATCAATTGCAATTATCGTCCCTTTTTTGTCAACTAAAAAGGTACCCCCTCCGGAGTTTGATACTCCATATCTATCCCAGATCCTATTTTTATAATCAAGTTCTACTAGATTAATCCAGGGATATTTGTCTTTCTCGATTCTCATTTTCATCTCGTTTGTATTTTTGGTCTCTCCTGCAACTCCACAAATAGTGAATCCTTTATCCTTGAATTCTTCATAGACAGGAATCATTGTCCGGCTGGTCAAAAGGCAGGGCCCGCACCAAGAGGCCCATAAATCAATGAGCGCATATTTGTCCTTAATTATATCTGAAAGTTTGTACATTGTCCCATTTAGATCAGGTAATGTGAAATCAATAAATCTGCCTCCTACTTTTATATTATCGTAACCTTCAAGTATATCCTTGATTATTTTTGTGTACGGATGATCTGGAAACTTTTTGGATAAAGCCGAATAGCTTGTCTTGATGTCTTCAATGCTTAAATTGTTATATTTAATAGATTTAAGATCATCGAGGATATAATAATATGAAATTATAGAAGGATTTTCTTTTATGTAATTATATCTCCATTTTGTTGCCTCTACTGAAATTAATTCCATCTTTTGATTTAATGCTTTTGCTTTTGGGCTCTTGTCATTGCCGGAGGAGCTCAATTCATTAATTTTTGCTCTTATTTCTGCCTTTGCTTTATCATCACTGGCTGTTTTTGCAGCGTTCAGTAAGCTGTCAAATTCTCGGCTAGAGAACTCATGATTATTCATTAATATCTTTATGCTATCAGATAGTACTTGCATTTTTGGTCTAAATGTATCTTCAAATAACTTTTTGCTTACAAAGTATTGCTTATTTAAAGTGCCACCTTCTATTATGTTCTTTTCAAATTGGTTAAATGGATAAAGGATGCAATTTATTACACTAGTATCGGGGAATATTAATATTGGTCTGAATCCACCTTTCTTTATTTCATCCAGAAATATGAGTTCAAACGCCTCAGGTTGAGAGATGGTCAGTTTATACTCAAAAGAGCTATCCCTTATTGGTATCATTATTTGAGCAAATCGTGCATCCTCAGTAGCTCTGCAAAGAACAAGAGTGTCACTATTACGACCAACTACCTTGCCTTTGATTGTGCATGTTATTTCTCTACCTGTGCAACAATATAGAAGCAATCCTGTAGCGAAAAGTATTAGGGTATTGAATAAAGATTTAAACATAGCGTTGATTTTAAGTAAATGTATTGAAAGTTTTTTAACAATCCTGTTTTTATGTTTGGTCTTTGCTCGACAAATATTATATAATCTTGTTGGCTAGTAGTTGCAACAAATTCTAGACATCAATTTTTTTTCCGTTAGGCGCCGTAATTTTAAGTCCCGCTAGATGGAGAGGATTAGAGGCTTGCCACTTGTCCCCAGTGCAGCAATTGGTTGTCAGGGTGGCAAGCCGGGATGATATGAAAAAATTGTCCAGATGGCTAAGTCTCGGTAAACGGATGCAAATTGTCACACATTATGAAATTCTCTAACGAAGACGGGCTGCGGACTAGCGCTAACTATGACGCCTAACGGCTCGGCGGTTTGATTAGGTGCCGTCTGTGTCGGGGTTGGCGAGTTTTTTGCCAGTCCCGGTAGGTGGCGCGAAGTTGTCTTGTCACGGTACAGCCGATTACGTATAAGTCCTGGTAGTAAAAACGTAGTTACTTGTCACGGTGCACTATATAAGCGAGAGCAAAAAACGCTGCCAACTGAGCGTCGGCCCGCAACCCCATTGACTTTGTCTTGGTAGCAGGATTAGTCACGGTGCAGAAAATTTAATAAGTGAATTGAAGCCACGAGCATAGATGTAAATAGCTGATTACGAAGTTGTCCGGGTTGCGGAAGGCACTTAATTAAACCGTCCGTGTTAGGTTTAGGGGAAATTTTAAAATTGTCTCGGTGCCAGAAAACTGTCTCGTTATAACTTTGTCTCCTTATATTGCGGGTCGGGCTGGCAGGCTCTTTTGCAGCTTTTGGAATAAGGAAGGATTAAAGAGAGCTGCAAATGTGCCTGACAGCTGGACTGGATTATATTTAACTTCTATCTGAAATCTATGTTTAATCTCTTTCAGCAAATACCAAGACCGCATGTTGTTTATTATATTCCATAATACTCATGATATATCGTTCTCCCTCATTTAATTTTAAATCTTCTTTTGAACTATGCTTAAGATTTTCTCGAAATGGTTGAATAATATATCTGAATATTTTCTCACTTCCAGATACTTTCCACTCAAAATTTTGGATCAAATAAGAAATAAGTTTCAGCGTCCTTTTTGATTTATCTGATTCATCCCATGTTGGTAAAATGGTATACCCAATTATTGGCTTATTATATTGCTTATAGAATATTCCTTTAAAATTTTTAATGTGATAATCATCGATCAAATTCGTATCAAATTTTACTCCAGTTCTATTTTCATCAAGGGTTACTACTCTTGGGATATTTTTCCGAATCATGTAGAAACCTCTTTCTGCTTTTTCAACAATACCTTTATTGTCAGGATGTTTATTAATTACACCGATGAAGTTCCTGAATTCTTCATCTATTTTGGCAAATATACTATTGCATTTTTTGCATGCAGGTACGGTGATTCTATTCTTTTTAGTATCGTTGCTATACCCAACAAATAGGTTCTGGGAAGGAATATGTTCCTTTGTCCTATTCGATTTATTAAGCTCTACATCACAGTTATAACATTTCATTTCCTTAATTCAAACGTGGTGCTTATATGGATTATTTTTTTGATTTTAAATTGCTCTTTCTTTTCTACTTGAAAGTATATTAAGTATTATAGAAATGTGTACGATAAGTTAAAATCATATGCTTGGTTACTTTATCAATAACTACAAAGTGTTTCTCAATTAATTCATTTTTTATTATTGCTCTAAAGAATATATCGAATCAATATCAAATCTTGGATTCTGGCTCTGTAATACTTGAATTATCCCAAATGATATTTTTTTTCTATCTTCCTCATATTGACTACTGTTAAAATTATGAAGACTACTATCGACTTGCAATTCAATTTGACTTAATACGTTTATGTCCTTTTTTTCACTGATTGAATTTAATAAATGGTCGTATTCTTTTATAACTGCTTCTGAACCAATTGAGTCTCCTAATGAAATCGAAGCTTGTTGTAACATTAGATATGGCGTTCGTTTTAACCTAAATATATCCTTTGCTTTGTAAAAGTAATATAGCGCTTCAGTAGTTCTATTATTTTCCATACACAATTTCCCACTTAATATTAGACACTCTAAATAAAGACTTGTATAATCCATATCATAATTAAATTCGAAATCTTTAGAAATCCTTTTCTCAATTGCTTTATTCCAATTAACTATTTCCATGGGATTAAAAGAAATTGACACTTTTAAATACTGTAAGGCATCATCATCCTTATGAAGATAATAGCTCATCATACCCGCTAAGTAGGAATCTTTGCAAATTGTAAATCGTTCTTCAAGAATTTCTTGTGATGTTATTATATTAATGAGATTACACCTAATAATGTCCATAAGTGCTGAGTCATATTTAGACTGTAAACCATATGCTAAGCCACGCATTTTAAAAGAATAATAATCGAAATTATTTAACTCAATTGATTTACTAAAATATGAAATTGCACTTGGATAATCTTGTTTGCTAAAGGCTTTGAATCCAAGATTTGAAAGACGATCCTCCTTATTGAATATATTGCAGCTTGGAAGAATTAGAATAGCTATAAATAATGTCTTTTTTATCATAAGCCAGAGATTAAATTATAATACTTGTTGTTTGAACGTTACATACAACCGAAACCATCAATAAAATCGGACCAAATACTTCTTATATTCTCCATTTTTATTTGCCAAGGTAAAAATCTTAAAGTTAAAGAATCATAGTCACATAATAGTCTAGGGCTGGTAAAAAAGCATGTGTTTGGCAGCAGCGTCGGTAGTCGCGGTGGCGAGCTGTCAAACTCTTGCTTTTGTGCGTTGGAAGTCCCGGTATGATGGCACCTCCCTTAAACCTAACGGCTCGGTGGTATAGTTAGGTGCCGTCTGTGTCAGGTTGGCGAGTTTTTTGCCAGTCCCGGTAGGTGGACGCAAGTTGTCTGGTCACGGTAAAAGCCGATTACGTATGAGTCCCGGTAATGAAAACGTAGTTACTTGTCACGGTACATTTTATAAACGGAGAGCAAAAAACGCTGCCAACAGCGCGTCGGCCTGCAGCCCTATTGACTTTGTCTCGGCAGCAGGATGAGTCAGTGTACACCAATTTTAATAAGTGAATTGAATTTACGAGTATAGATGTAAATAGCTGATTACGAATGTGTCCGGGCTGCAGAAGGCACTTAACTATACCATCCGTGTTAGGTGGTCGTAGCAGATTTAAAATCGTCATGAAGCAACTATGTTATTGAAACTAATTTTAATAAGTTCAATACTTTTAAAAAATTCCTACCTTTGTTCAATCTAATAACTTTGGATGTTTAAATTTAATAAGGATTTGGTGAAGTAAATAACCTTTGGTATTCTACCATAGGTTGTCTCTTAATTAAACTCAGACATTTTCTTGTCAGAGTTATTTTCATTTCAATATATTAATAGAGTTTGAGACTAGGCAAAGGATAAATTGTATTCTTCTGCACTTGTTTCAACAATATAAATTTAAACATCATGAGCAACGAAAATAAATCAATTCACGAATTTGACTATAATTTAATCTGCGAATATTATTCAAGTCTGGAACGACAAGGGCCCGGTAGTCCCGAAGTAACCATTAAAGCTTTGAGCTTTATAGATAATCTTACTAACGAATCCCGTATTGCCGACATTGGTTGTGGAACAGGCGGACAGACAATGGTGCTAGGGCAGAATGCACCGGGACAAATTACAGGGATTGATCTGTTTCCCACTTTTATTGACCTTTTCAACTTTAATTCTACTAAACTTAATTTTCAAAATAGAATTAAAGGTGTCGTTGGTTCTATGGAAAACCTTCCTTTTCAGAATGAAGAATTAGACTTGATCTGGTCGGAAGGATCCATCTATAATATCGGTTTTGAACGGGGCTTGAACGAGTGGTATAAATTAATTAAAACGGGAGGCTATATTGCCGTTTCAGAAGCATCGTGGTTTACCAAAGAACGACCTGCAGAAATCGCTGAATTTTGGAATGTTGAGTACCCTGAGATAGACACTATACCAAATAAGGTTGTACAGATGCAAAATGCTGGATATATTCCCATTGCGTCTTTTGTACTGCCTGAAAACTGTTGGACTGAACATTTCTTTTCTCCACAAGTTACAGCACAAGAAGCTTTCCTAAAGAAATATGAAGGAAATAAAACAGTTGAAGAGTTTATAGCAAGCGAACGGCATGGAACTCAATTATATTACAAGTATAGAAAGTATTTCGGCTACGTATTCTATATCGGGAATAAGATTTAAATACTTAATAATAATAGAAGTATGATCCCAATCATTCGTCGAGATACAAATTTGCTTTTCCGTTAGGTGGCTGTAGCTCAAAAGTCCTAGCAGATGAGCAGGATTATAGGCTTGCCACTGGTCATGATAGTCCGATTTTAGTGTCAGGGTGGCAAGCCGGGTTGTCAAGATAAAATTGGTAGATGACTGAGTCCTGATAGATGGACGCAAGTTTTGAGTCATGATAAATTCTCTAATGTAGGCAGTGTAGGGGTTTGCGAGCTATGTCTTGTCCTGAAATACGGCTACAGGTTAAACAATAAAATTAAGCCACATTTTGAAAAACTTTGTTAGGAGTTTTGTAATCTAAAGATAAATGAAGTCTTTTAGAATTATATATATCGATAGCATTTTTAATTGCTAATCTTGCATGGTGCATACTGGCGAAGCACTGATCAATATAGAACTCATCTTTAAGTATTCCATTAACTCTCTCAGCTATAGCGTTTTCATAGCAATGATTTTCTTCGGTCATACTAATTTTGATATTACGTTTTAGAAGTTCATTTACATATACATTACAGCAATACTGTATTCCCCTGTCTGAGTGATGGATTAATCCGGACGGATTGCGGATATGTCTAAGGGCTATTTTGAGGGCCCTTAGACAACCCGCAAGTTCCAGTGAATCACTAACATCATAGCCGATGATTTTACGTGAATACATGTCTGTAATCAGTGCTAGATAGCAGAAGCCTTTGATGGTTCTGATGTAGGTTATATCAGATACCCATACTTGGTTTGGCAGAGTTACATTAATATCCTTAACCAGGTTATTGTATTTATGAAAATGATGATAAGAGTTGGTTGTTTTACACGATGCTTTTTTCTTGGCTATCAGCATGTTGTACTGCCTGAGGATATCGAAAAGACAGTCTCTTCCAACTTTAACATTCTCCATTTCAAAAGAATGTCGCAATGCTTTAAGCAGCTTTCTTGTACCCACCCTGGGCTGATCACGGCGTTCTTCCTTAACCAGATCCACTACCTGAGAGACTACAGCATCCCGTTTCGTTTGTCGCTTCTGATATTTATAGAACGCATCCCGTTTGAGGTGAAAGGAGGTGCAGACATCCGCAACACTGGCTTTGCCAGTTACCTTAGCTTTATCCACCGTTTTCATCAGGGCTCTATGCCTAAGTTTTTTTTTAACTCAGCCACATTCTTAAAGCCCAGTTTTTCAGCTGCAATTTCCAAGTAGGAGTCATCTGCAAGCAACTCCAAGTCTTTCTTTAACAGTAGTTTCTTAAGCTGCTCAATCTCTTTTTCCAAGAGTTTCAATTTGCTGATTTCATCTGAGTTTTGCACGATAATTCTGGTATTCATTAATTCTTTTCTGTCGTACTTATTGATCCAGTCGTTAATAGTACTTGCCCGTATACCGTACAAACGGGCCAAATCTCTTTTAGAATATTTTCCTTTGCTAAATTCGTCAAGAATTTTGAGTTTGAATGCTTCACTGAAGCGTCTTTGTAACAAATTGTTGTTGTACATATCTACAAGTTTTGTGTAGACATATTTCAGGACGACTCACTCTGACGCCTAACGGCTCGGTGGTATAGTTAGGTGCCGTCTGTGTCAGGGTTGGCAAGTTTTTTGCCAGTCCCGGTAAACGGACGAAAGTTATCTTGTCACGGTAAAAGCTGATTACGTATGAGTCCCGGTAATGAAAACGCCATTTACTTGTCACGGTGCATTATATAAACGGAGAGCAAAAAACGCTGCCAACTGCGCGTCGGCCTGCAGCCCTATTGACTTTGTCTCGGTAAACGGATGAGTCAGGGTACACCAAATTTAATAAGTAAAATGAAGTATCGAGCATAGACTTATGTAGCTGATTACGAATGTGTCCGGGCTGCAGAAGGCACTTAACTATACCATCCGTGTTAACAATAGTTCTGTTTTAAAGGCCTCTCCTATTTTGAAAGTCCCGGTAAACGGAAGATTGTTCTCTCGTCAAGATAAAATTGTCTTACGTTGTAGTCCCGGTAAACGGTCGAAAACCCAAATGTCAAATGATATTTTAATAGATGGCTGTTAACAATAGTTCGGCCTTGCAAATGACAGTCTCTCAAGCAGAAATATTCTAATCAAAGATCATTTGCAAGGTCTCAGGGTAGGCATAAAAAATTGGCCAGGTTGTGTTTCGCGGTACAAGTTTTATAGAATTGATAATTTGTCTCGATTAGTGTTAATTAATAAACAGCAGTGGCGCGAGAGCCAATTTTTTATATGCGCGTTGGCAGAAGTATTCGGCTGGCATTTTGCGTGTCGCGGTACGAGTTAATAAATGGATGAAAAGTGTCTTGTCACGGTGAATTTTATTACTTGTAGTGCGGGTAGCCGAATGTGTCGAAATTGCCCCGAATTATTGTTAACGGCTCGGTGGTATGGTTAGGTGCCGTCTGTGTCAGGGTTGGCGAGTTTTTTTGCCAGTCCCGGTAGGTGGACGCAAGTTGTCTGGTCACGGTAAAAGCCAATTACTTATGAGTCCCGGTAGTAACAATGGAGTTTACTTGTCACGGTGCATTATATAAACGGAGAGCAAAAAACGCTGCCAACTGCGCGTCGGCCTGCAGCCCTACTGACCTTGTCTCGGCAGCAGGATGAGTCAGGGTATACCAAATTTAATAAGTGAGAGGAAGTTGAGAGCATAGATGTAAATAGCTGATTACGAATGTGTCCGGGCTGCAGAAGGCACTTAACTATACCAACCGTGTTAACAATAGTACTATATTAAAATCCCTACCGGTCTAAAAGTCCCAATAAACGGATGAAAGTCCCTTGTCAAGATAAAATTGTCTTACTTTTGAGTCACGGTAAACGGCCGAAAACCCACATATCAAAATGATATTTTTATAGATGGCTGTTAACAATAGTGCGCCCTTGCAAATTATTGGCAGTCAAGATGTAATTTGCTCGTCGAGACAATTTGCAAGGCCCCAGCGTTGGCATAAAAAATTGGCCAGGTTGTGTTTCGCGGTACAAGTTTTATAAATGTGAGTTAATTGTCTCGATAGTGTTAATTAATAAACAGTAGTGGCGCGAGTGCCAATTTTTTATACGTGCGTTGGCAGGGGGATTCGGCTGGCATTTTGCGTGTCGGGGTACAAATTGATAAACGGCCAGAAGTTGTCTTGTCCCGGTGAATTTTATTGCTTGTAGTGCGGGTAGCCGAATAGTCTGATTTTCTGCGTATTATTGTTAACGGCTCGGTGGTATAGTTAGGTGCCGTCTGTGTCAGGGTTGGTGAGTTTTTTGCCAGTCCCGGTGAACGGATGCAAGTTGTCTGGTCACGGTAAAAGCTGATTACGTATGAGTCCCGGTAATGAAAACGCCATTTACTTGTCACGGTGCATTATATAAACGGAGAGCAAAAAACGCTGCCAACTGCGCGTAGGCCTGCAGCCCTATTGATTTTGTCTGGGCAGCAGGATGAGTCAGGGTACACAAAGTTTAATAAGCGAACTGAATTTACGAGCATAGATGTAAATAGTTGATTACGAATGTGTCCGGGCTGCAGAAGGCACTTAACTATACCATCCGTGTTATAAAAAGTGCGCGAGTTGTCTCCCTTGACCAATTTTGTTCTTTGTTTTAAGTCCCGGTAAACGGAAATTATTTGTCATGATGATACGTAGTTTTATAAATCTTGTGGCTTCTAAACGGCTCGAAATTGTCTCGACATAATTAAAAACTTCTTGATGGCTGTTAGCAAAAGTGCGCCCTTGCAAATGACTGGTCGTCAAGCAGAAAAACTCTAATTAAAAACCATTTGCAAGGCCACAGGGATGGCAAAAAAAATTGGCCAGGTTGTGTTTCGCGGTACAAGTTTTATAGAAATGATAAGTTGTCTCGGTTAGTGTTAATTAGTAAACAGTAGTGGCGCGAGTGCCAATTTTTTTTATTTGCGGGTTGGCAGAAGTATTCGGCTGGCATTTTGCGTGTCGCGGTACAAATTTTATAAACGGCAAGTAGTTGTCTTGTCACGGTGAATTTTATTACTTGTAGGACGGGAAGCCGAATTATCGGAGGTCCCGCGCATTTTTGATAACGGCTCGGTGGTATGGTTAGGTGCCGTCTGTATCGGGGTTGGCGAGTTTTTTGCCAGTCCCGGTAAACGGACGATAGTTGTCTGGTCACGGTAAAAGCCGATTACGTATGAGTCCCGGTAATGAAAACGCAATTTACTTGTCACGGTGCATTATATAAACGGAGAGCAAAAAACGCTGCCAACTGCGCGTCGGCCTGCAGCCCTACTGACTTTGTCTCGGCAGCAGGATGAGTCAGGGTACACTAAATTTTATAAGCGAATTGAAGTTGCGAGTATAGATGTAAATCGCTGATTACGAATATGTCCGGGCTGCAGAAGGCACTTAACTATACCATCCGTGTTATGCTTTGGCGCATGTTAAAATTGTCATGATGTGATGAACTATTCCTTTTGCCGGTTTAAATAGTCCTGGTTTTTGTGAGTCCCAAACTTTGAATCTCCATTCGATCCTAAATTCGATAGTGAGCCTTTGAGGAGGCTATGCTTAAGCGTATTATTCGCCCGAATAGAATCTTGTCAATTGTCATTTATTTAATAAATCACCTATTTTAACACAATATAAATCAAATCCTCCCTTGCCACCTGGTCTATTTGAGGAGAAAATCATAAGATCAATGTTATTGAAGGAGAATGTTATAGGTCTATATTCATCGTTTGATGAATTGATTTTATCTCCAAAATTAATTGGTGCGCTCCACTGGTTATTTACAAACTGTGAGTAATACAAATCATACCCCCCGTAACCACCAGCACGATCGGATGTAAAAACGAGAAAATTTCTATTAATTGAGGGACACTTGTCATTTGAACTACTCGACAAAACTGATTCTTTTAATATCTTAACTGAGTTTGTGCTGGTTAAGTCATCATGCAGGAGGACTTTGGAATTTAAATCAAGGCTAAAAATGTCAAACGAATTATTCTCTCTGTTACTGCAGAAAAATAGTTTGGATGTGTCCTGATTGATTGTGGGGTACAATTCATCAAAATCTGAGTTTGCAACAGTCACACTTCTTGGACCATAAAGGCGCTTCTGACCATCATAAGTGCCCCAGTCAAGGCGAGGTGTATAAACAAATTTGATATCGAAGTTTCCAGAATCGTTATTTGAGTAGAAAAAATAATCCCATCCCTTAGAGCCAAAAAATGAATATGGACCAAGTTCGTCGTTCTGTGTATTAATCAATGGAAGTAGTTTGCTTTGAAATTGGGAATAACCATCATTTGTGGGAAATGAGAAATTCAAAATGTCGTCCCTCTTATGATAAGAAATATCTATATTTTTTAAAATGATATCGTAATTATCACCACCGCTACTCCTGTTCGAAGAAAAGTAAAATTCACTTCTGCCACCAGGGTAAGGTAAATTTGAGTTGTAATCATCATATTCTGTATTCAGATTTTCAAGATTTGTTGGTGTGTCAGTTATTATGATTTCGTATTCAAATTTATAATCCGGATCAACTGGGACACATCCAGAAAGAATTAAAGTGATGATCAAAGTCGGAATAGTTTTTTTCATAAGAATTCGGATCAGTGTGAAAATCTTAACAACAAAAATTGTTCCAAATAACCATGAGAGTTTTAATTTCTCGTGAGAGTTGTTTTTTGTCGAGGTTTTTGCCAGTCCCGGTAAACGGTGAGAAGGTTTCTGGTCAAGGTAAAACTTTCTTGCGTCTGAGTCCCGATAGTAATAACGAAGTTTACTGGTCACGGTACATTTAATAAACGGCGAGCAAAAACCATTAGAGTTGTCTAAACGGCAAGAATTACCCTCTTCGCTGTTATGCTTTGGCGCATGTTGTCCGGGTAGAAACTGTCTCGTAAGTCGCTGGCGCTTAAGCATAACGGCTCGGTGGTATGGTTAGGTGCCGTCTGTGTCGGGGTTGGCGAGTTTTTTTGCCAGTCCCGGTAAACGGACGCTCGTTGTCTGGTCACGGTAAAAGACAATTACGAATGAGTCCCGGTAATGAAAACGTAGTTACTTGTCACGGTACATTATATAAACGGAGAGCAAAAAACGCTGCCAACAGCGCGTCGGCCTGCAGCCCCATTGACCTTGTCTCGGCAGCAGGATGAGTCAGGGTACACCAATTTAATAAGTGGAAAGAAGTTGAGAGCATAGACTTATGTAGCTGATTACGAAGTTGTCCGGGCTGCAGAAGGCACTTAACTATACCATCCGTGTTAGGTGGTCGTAGCAATTTGTCTGGGACCCTCATTTTATATTAATGGTTATTATGTCCAAGTGCATTTTAGTATCTTGGTTTATCCTTAATTTCGTTGTAATAATTTTCCAAACCTATCTCACGAATCTTTCTGTTTATTCTTAACCATCTCTGTTTTAAGTTATCATCAAATCCAGTACTGTCACATGGAAAATCTTCGCATTGATAACAATATTCCACTCCCTTCTCTTTGTAACATTGTCGTACTTCGCAATCCTTGAACAAATGACATTCTTGTTTTCTGCAACCTTTACAATTGTTGGATGATAGAAAACTCAGTAACTCTTTAAAATCAGAGTATTTGTTAAAAATGGGTTCATTCAGAAGTGTCACAAATCTTTTTGCATAGATATCAAAATTACCAAGGTTGATTTTTAACTCTTCTGCCAAAAGTTTAATCTGCCCATTATTATATGCGAAGCACTTCTCACATAGTAATCCACAAGGCCCGAATTTATTGATTAGATCATTTTGCATTTTATAGCCATTTTATGGGAATTTGGTCCCTTAGAAAATCAATTTTACTCATATAAAATCATTTATTATGTTAATTGAGTTAACAAAGTAATCAAAAATAATAACCCAAATTCCTATTTACGATTGTTAGGTGGCTGTAGCTTTTGAATCCCGGTAAATGATACAAAATCAGGCTTGCGAGGGCAGACAAAAATTGCAGATGATGCTCATGAATCGGTTTTGCAAATTTCCAAAAAGCAAAACCGTGAATTATCATACGCAAATGAGCGCGGGGGCAAGCCGGACATGTCAAGATAAAGCTGGTAAATGACTAAGTCCTGGTAGATGGGCTGAAGTTTTGTGTCATGATAAATTCCCTAATGTAGACAGTCTCGGGTTTTGCGAGCTATGCCACCTAACGGCTCGGTGGTATAGGAAGTTGCCGTCTGTGTCAGGGTTGGCGAGTTTTTTGCCAGTCCCGGTAAACGGTACGAAGTTGTCTGGTCACGGTAAAAGCCAATTACGTATGAGTCCCGGTAATGAAAACGCCATTTACTTGTCACGGTACATATTATAAACGGAGAGCAAAAAACGCTGCCAACTGCGCGTCGGCCTGCAGCCCTACTGACTTTGTCTCGGCAGCAGGATGAGTCAGGGTACACCAAATTAAATAAGTGAAATGAAGTTATGAGCATAGATGCAAATAGCTGATTACGAATGTGTCCGGGCTGCAGAAGGCAATTGCCTATACCATCCGTGTTAGGTGGTCGTAGCTTTTTTTTTCTTGTCGCGGTGTAAATTTTGTCTTTTTGTTAATTAAATAATTTTGACTTGTGTCATTCATAATAAGTTGTCGAGAGGAAAAATCAAGTTAGGTCAAATACGAATCCATTATACTAGATTTTTTCAACAATATGTTTGTCTTCCCAAGCCCAATAATCGTAAACTACAGGATCAACTTTTGATAATTTACTGAGTTTATATATAGAATCCATTAATATTGAGTAGAGTTGAGGTGTATTAACAAATCCCATTGATGCATTTATTGGAATTGAAATCTTATATTTAACACTAGTCAAATCATTTATAATAAGTCTGATGGGAATTAATGAAAACGAATCGAAAGGGATTTGCTGAAATTTATACTTGTCAAGTTGTCTGTATTGATCAGATTCTTGTATCCATTTGATTAAAAGATTAATCATTTTTAAGGCCGGGCCATACATCAAGAAAGTATCTGGTTTTAAAGTTACTTCAGCCCATCTTTGAATTAGTGAGTCACCATATTTTTGGATAAACTTATAATAATCAGAATTAGAATCTACCATCTGAAAATCTATAAGAAGGGAATCGAAATTCTCCATAGCCCATTGACGATAAATCACAGAAGGAGAAATATTCAGATTCTGAAATGCTCTGAAAATATTGGGAGCAACAGATTTTAGTACAATTTCTTTCTTGGAAAGTTTATTACTTGGAAATTTGAAATCATTACCGAACTTTTCAAGAGTAGATATTGCATCTTCAAGGGTACGAAATTCATAAATTTGTTTTATCATCTTGTTTAAATTAAGATTAAGGAATATGCAATTTGAATTTATGGTTTTGTTTTATTCTTCAGTTTTTTTAATCCTTTGTTAATAATCCCTTTAGCTCCTCAACATCTATTGCCAAATTATCCCGATGTAACATACGATGGCAATTGCTACAGACTAACGCAATATCATCTTTTGATGTCATGGTTTTTTGCTTAATTTCAGAAAAAGGTTTCTTATGATGGGCTTCAATAAATCCCTCACCGATCTTGCCATATCTTTCAATGAACGAGAAGCCACATACCTGACAATTAAGCATTTTATTATTAGCTAGAGCTCGTTCTTTGATTTTGCGAATGAATATGCTATTTCTCTCGTATCTTAAATGTACTGCAAGTACTGAGTTTCCTTCAATAACAGTTGGCTCCGGAATTTCTTGAATACTTTTGGATCTTTTATCCTTAGTCTGCAAATGAAGTATATGATGAAAGACAAACAAATGGAAGTCTTGAGCTATCCAAACTTTATCTAACTGAGAGAGTTCGGACTTTTTAGGAATATTCAATTCAGGATGATTTTCATAATAATTATTCCAAACCGATAAAAAGAGGTTTTCTATTGGATACTGACTTAAGTTTTCCCAAGTTTGATGCATGTAAGATTGACACATAATAATGTACTTAATGCCTTTAGCTGGGAGTTTCTCATTATATAAACCAAACAAGAAATTTATAGTCTTGTCGAATCCAGTCATTGGAACAGGATAGAGTTTGTATGGGAATAATGATGCTATCCATGCTGAAAGACCTGTATAGTCCATTGTTCTTTCGGACCAATCAATCTGAGAAATATCAGAAGACGAAAACTTTCGTAGAAGCTGAACATCTTTTAAATCAATGAATTCTCCGCGTTTACGTCGTCCACTTACTAGGATGAATTGTATGCCCTTTCCCTTTGAATCTGAATACTTTATATTTTGGGATTCTTTTAAGATATCGACAATATCTAGATCAGTATTTGATTCCCAGTCAACATTTTGGTAAATATAATTCGCAAATTCGAACTTATAAGCTTCATCCTTTACCCAATTCCCATTTTTGCATGTTCTTAGGTATTTATCAATTGAATCTTTAAATGAATTATTCATATTTGGGTTTTTAAAGTTGTCAGGAAATCAATCGTCAAGGTACAAATTTAAATTAATGAGGCCGTTAGGTGGCTGTAGCTTTTTAAGTCCCGGTAAATGAGCAGGAATTGTCATGTCGAGTTGAATCTGTCCAGATGAATGAATCCCGATAAGTGGATGAAATTTACTTGTCAAGATAAAATTGGTAGATGACTGAGTCCTGGTAGATGGAAGGAAGTTTCGTGTCACGATAAATTCTCTAACGTAGACGGTGTCGGGGTTTGCGAGCTATGCCACCTAACGGCTCGGTGGTATGGTTAGGTGCCGTCTGTGTCAGGGTTGGCGAGTTTTTTGCCAGTCCCGGTAAGTGGACGAAAGGTGTCTGGTCACGGTAAAAGCCAATTACGTATGAGTCCCGGTGATGAAAGCGCCATTTACTTGTCACGGTACATTTTATAAACGGAGAGCAAAAAACGCTGCCAACTGCGCGTCGGCCTGCAGCCCTACTGATTTTGTCTCGGTAGCAGGATGAGTCAGGGTACACCAAATTTAATAAGTGAAACGAAGTTGCGAGCATAGACTTATGTAGCTGATTACGAATGTGTCCGGGCTGCAGAAGGCACTTAACTATACCATCCGTGTTAACAATAGTTCTATTTTAAAGGCCTCTCCCATTTTGAAAAGTCCCGGTAAACGGACGATTGTTTTCTTGTCAAGATAAAATTTTATTACGTTGTAGTCCCGGTAAACGACCGAAAACCCAAATGTCAAATTATATTTTACTAAGTGGCCGTTAACAATAGTTCGGCCTTGCAAATGACAGTTTCTCAAGCAGAAACATTATAATTAAAAACCATTTGCAAGGCATTAGGGTAGGCATAAAAAATTGGCCAGGTTGTGTTTCGCGGTACAAGTTTTATGGAATTGATAAATTGTCTCGATTAGTGTTAATTTGTTAACAGCAGTGGCGCGAGAGCCAATTTTTTATATGCGCGTTGGCAGGATTATGAGGCTGGCATTTTGTGTGTCGGGGTACAAGTTGATAAACGGCCGAAAAGTGTCTTGTCACGATGAATTTTATTACTTGCAGTGCGGGTAGCCGAATGTGTCGAAATTGCCCCGAATTATTGTTAACGGCCAGCCGGTATGGTTTGTAGCCGTCTGTGTCAGGGCTGGTGAGTTTTTTGCCAGTCCAGGTAAACGGACGAAAGGTGTCCCGTCACGGTAAAGTTCTCTTACGTATGAGTCCCGGTAATGAAAACGGAGGTTACTGGTCACGGTACATTTAATAAACGAAGAGCAAAAAACGATGCCAGCTGCGCGTTGGCCGGCAGCCCTATTGACTATATCTCGGTAGCAGAAATAGTCATGATACCGAAATTTTAATAAGTGGAATAAATGCTTCTCTCATAGATCTCCTCTCCCATTACGAATGTGTCCGGGCTGACGAAGGCTATAAACTATACCGGCTTGTTAACAATAGTACTATATTAAAATTCCTACCGATCTAAAAGTCCTGGTAAACGGACTGAATTTCCTTGTCAAGCTAAAATTGTCTTACGTTTGAGTCACGGTAAACGCACGAAAACCCACACGTCAAAATGATATTTTAATAGATGGCCGTTAACAATAGTGCGCCCTTGCAAATTGCTTGTAGTCAAGATGTAGCTTGCTAATCAAAGACAATTTGCAAGGCCCAGCGTCGGCATAAAAAATTGGCCAGGTCGTGTTCCGCGGTACAAGTTTTATAGAAATGGTAAATTGTCTCGGTAGTGTTAATTTGTTAACAGAACGTGGCGCGAGAGCCAATTTTTTATATGCGCGTGGGCAGGAGGATTCGGCTGGCATTTTGTGTGTCGCGGTATAATTAATAAACGGCTGATAATTGTCTTGTCACGTTAAACCAAATTGCTTGTAGTGCGGGTAGCCGAATGGTCTGATTTTCTGCGTATTATTGTTAACGGCTCGGTGGTATAGTTAGGTGCCGTCTGTGTCAGGGTTGGCGAGTTTTTTGCCAGTCCCGGTAAACGGACGCAAGGTGTCCCGTCACGGTAAAAGCCGATTACGTATGAGTCCCGGTAGTAGGTACGGAGTTTACTAGTCACGGTGCATTTTATAAACGGAGAGCAAAAAACGCTGCCAACTGAGCGTCGGCCTGCAGCCCTACTGACTTTGTCTCGGGTGCAGAATGAGTCAGGGTACACAAAGTTTTATAAGTGAAATGAAGTTGAGAGCATAGACTTATGTAGCTGATTACGAATGTGTCCGGGCTGCAGAAGGCACTTAACTATACCATCCGTGTTAACAATAGTACTATATTAAAATCCCTACCGGTCAAAAGTCCCGGTAAACGTATGGATGTTGCTTGTCAAGATAAAATTGTCTTACGTATTAGTCCCGGTAAACGGCCTGAAACCCAAACGTCAAAAAAATATTTTCTAGATGGCCGTTAACAATAGTGCGCCCTTGCAAATGATTGGTAATCAAGAAGTAATTTGCTAATCAAAGACCATTTGCAAGGCCCCAGGGTCGGCATAAAAAATTGGCCGGGTTGTGTTTCGCGATACAAGTTTTATAGAAAAGATAATTTGTCTCTATTAGTGTTAATTAATAAACAGTAGTGGCGCGAGGGCCAATTTTTTATTTGCGGGTCGGCAGAAGGATTCGGCTGGCATTTTGTGTGTCGCGGTACAAATTGATAAACGGCGAAAAATTGTCTTGTCACGGTAAATTATATTGCTTGTAGGACGGGAAGCCGAATAGTCTGAGTTTCTGCGTATTATTGTTAACGGCTCGGTGGTATAGTTAGGTGCCGTCTGTGTCAGGGTTGGCGAGTTTTTTGCCAGTCCCGGTAAGTGGACGAAAGTTGTCTTGTCACGGTAAAAGCCGATTACGTATGAGTCCCGGTAATGAAAACGCCATTTACTTGTCACGGTACATTTTATAAACGGAGAGCAAAAAACGCTGCCAACTGCGCGTCGGCCTGCAGCCCTATTGACTTTGTCTCGGCAGCAGGATGAGTCAGGGTACACCAAATTAATAAGTGAATTGAAGGTTGGAGCATAGATGTAAATAGCTGATTACGAATGAGTCCGGGCTGCAGAAGGCACTTAACTATACCATCCGTGTTATAAAAAGTGCGGAAGTTTTCTCGTCAAGTTCTAAGTGGTCATTTTTTAAAAGTCCCGGTAAACGTATGTAAGTTGTCATGATGGAACGGAGTTTTATAAATCTGGTGGCTTCTAAACGGCTCGAAAATTGTCTCGACATAACACCCCTACTAGATGACCGTTATAAAAAGTGCGACCGTGCAAATGGCAATCTTGTCAAGCAGAAACTATCTAATCAAAGAACATTTGCACGGCCCTAGGGTCGGGATAAAAAATTGGCCGGGTTGTGTTTCGCGGTACAAGTTTTATAGAAAAGATAGATTGTCTCGGTAATGTTAATTTGTTAACAGGACTTGGCGAGAGTGCCAATTTTTTATACGTGCGCAGGCAGGAGGATTCGGCTGGCATTTTGTGTGTCGCGGTATAATTAATAAACGGCCGATAATTGTCTTGTCACGGTAAACTCTATTGCTTGTAGTGCGGGTAGCCGAATTATCAGATGTCCCTCGCATTTTTTATAACGGCTCGGTGGTATAGTTAGGTGCCGTCTGTGTCGGGGTTGGCGAGTTTTTTGCCAGTCCCGGTAAAAGGCACGAAGTTGTCTTGTCACGGTTAAAGCCGCTTACGTATGAGTCCCGGTAGTAACAATGGAGTTTACTGGTCACGGTAAATTTTATAAACGGAGAGCAAAAAACGCTGCCAACTGCGGGTCGGCCTGCAGCCCTACTGATTTTGTCTCGGTAGCAGGATGAGTCAGGGTATACCAAATTTAATAAGCGAATTGAAGTTTCGAGCATAGATGTAAATAGTTGATTACGAATGTGTCCGGGCTGCAGAAGGCACTTAACTATACCATCCGTGTTAGGTTACGTGCTAATGTTAAAACTGTCATGCTGCCTGAAATTTGTCTCGGAAATAAAAGCTTAAAAATCCTGAGATGCTCTATTTTTAATTAAGGTTAAACAATCACGAGTTACTCCTCAGTGCAGGCGATAAATAATTGTCATGGTAAATCAGAAATATAATCGAACCAAGAAATGGTAAGGTAATAATGAAAATAGCCCAGCCAATTTTCTGATTAGAATTTAGCTTAGATTTCAAAAGCTTTCTAATTGCAGGAACTAGAGCTGCAAAGAGAGCAATTATAGAGGTTATAATCACTATGTATACGATAATATGAATTGTACTCATATCCAAAATGATGATGCGTTATGAAAACTGTATAAATATAGTATTTCCAATATAATTACAATTTGAACCGCATCGTGAAATTGTTTTTAAAATTGTCCAGATTTGTGAAATTTTAATAATCAGAATACGATTTTTATAGATGCCGTTAGGTTGCCGTGCTCGGATTTAAGTCCCGGTAAACGTGTAGAAAATAGGCTTGCGTAGGAATGTGTGAAGGACAAGCCGGTCTTGTCAAGCAATATTTGGGAAATGGGGAAGTCCTGGTAGATGAAAGAAAGTTACGCGTCATGATAAATTTACTAAGTGGCTCAAGTGTCGGGCCGCCCGAGCATGCAACCTAACGGCTCGGCAGTAAGGTTAGTTGCCGTCTGTGTCAGGGTTGGCGAGTTTTTTGCCAGTCCCGGCAGACGGTGCAAAGTTGTCTGGTCACGGTAAAAGCCGATTACGTATGAGTCCCGGTAATGAAAACGCGATTTACTGGTCACGGTACATTTTATAAACGGAGAGCAAAAAACGCTGCCAACAGAGCGTCGGCCTGCAGCCCTACTGATTTTGTCTCGGCAGCAGGATGAGTCAGGGTACACAAAATTTAATAAGTGAAATGAATTTACGAGCATAGATGTAAATCGCTGATTACGAATGTGTCCGGGCTGCAGAAGGCAATTAACTTTACTGTCCGTGTTATGGTTAGTGATATATTAAAATTGTCTAGCTGTAACGAATTTGTCCCGGTTGATAGAAGTATCTTGTTGAGTTATGGTTAGTTTTTACTTGGATTTTCTTCTATTGTCCATTCCATACGGATAGATTTAATAATTCCGATTTCTTTAGGATTAAAATCGATATTGGGTGTATTTGAATTGCTTCCTCTTATTGTTACAAATACCTCTTGTGTTGGTCTTATCTCAGTTTTAATGATGTCATTGTCTCTATTATATGTTATTTCATCATCCAAATAGGTAATTGAATTTAATTTAATCAATTTTACATTTGATGATTTGGCAATTAAATAAGCTCTTTCTTTAGCGTCTTCAACTGCTTTGGCGATAGCCAGTTGTCTCAATTGAGATTTTTGTATTTCTGATAATTTAAAGCCAATTAAATAATTTAGAACTAAAGAATCAGTTGTGAATGCGGTTAAAAGTTTCTTAGATATTTCGGAAGAATATGGGGATTCGATTAGTAATGATATATTGCCAATAAAACCGGTTTTGGTTGTCTTGCCGTTAATAAACTCTTGCCTTTCATTTATTGTCATTTCGTTTGTTTTAATCAAATCATTACTGATATTCTGTTTAAGGATAGAAGATCTAACTTTATCCATTTTGGCCAGTAATTTATTTTGGCAATCGGAGTAATTCTCAGATTCGGATCTAACATTAACTGAGGCATATATTATTTCTGGAATCTGCTTTAGAATAGCAGTTCCTTTAACAAGTAAAGTGTTATCCTTTAACTGAGAGGTGCCCAATTGTCCCTTTGTTGAAATTGATAAAATCAATAGTCCAGTCAGAGTAATAATTCTAGTTTTCATGATTTAAAGATTTAGTTAATGGGTTTTGAACAATTGAATATTTGTGAATTTAAGTAAAAAAATGTCAATGTCAGTTGTATAATGTTGAAATGAGATTATATTTATTTTTGTACCACCATTTGAAATATATCTAATAAACCGAATTCGATAAATGTGTAGTTTCAATCTCGACCTAAGAAATTTGTCCAGATAATGAGTCCAGGTAGATGGACTGGCAGTGTCTCGTTAAAGCTATCTTTCTTTTGGAGTTGTACTAAATCCCACCCCGGAAATGGGGCGGGATAGTTTTGTGTTTCCTTCATTAATTTTATTTCCACAAACAAACTAAAATTATGAAAACACAGACAAAGCTAAGAAAAAAGACGTTATCAGTCATTGAGAAAGCTACCGAGCAGATAAGTGGCTTTAAAGAACTCTACCAGGCATTCGAGGATAAA
Organism: uncultured Bacteroidales bacterium; assembly: GCA_963809855.1. Classification (GTDB taxonomy): domain Bacteria; phylum Bacteroidota; class Bacteroidia; order Bacteroidales; family VadinHA17; genus LD21. The sequence continues at coordinate 1,802,461 of CAWELF010000001.1, forward strand.
ATCCTGGTTTTAGGGCTTTCATCAAGTGCGCTTAATAATTATGCCAGAAGGGTAGGCGATGTATGTCTTCATTTTAACAGGCTGCCCAAGGACATAGGCGAAAACGAACTGAACAAGTACCTTGCCGACATGGCTCGTGAGGGTAAATCACCATGCCGGAGTAACTTCAAATTTACTGTGTACGGACTGCGTCATTTCTATCGTATCTCAGGGATGAATGACAGAATAGTTGAACTGCCCAGCATTAAGGCCAAAAAGAAGTTACCTGTTGTTCTCAATTATCAAGAGTGTAAAGCCCTATTTAAATCACCTGCGCTTCTAAAACATCGGGTTCTGCTCGCACTAATATACTCTGCGGGTCTTCGTGTAGCGGAGGCGAGTCGTTTGCGCTTAGCTGATGTTGACTCAGGCCGGATGATGATCCACATCCGTCAAAGCAAAAACTATAAAGACAGGTATGTTCCATTGTCCCCATTTGTTCTCAAAGGAATTCAGAGGTATTGTGAGGCTTGCCACCCGGTAGATTATCTGTTCAACGGCTGTAAACCGGGCACTCCACTTTCCATAGAAGGAATTCAATGGGTTGTCAGGGAAGCAGTAAAGAAGTGTGGTTTTGCTAAAGGTATCAGCGTACACACTCTCAGGCACAGCTATGCTACACATCTTCTGGAGTTTGGTATGGACATCGTATCTATCAAGGAACTCCTGGGACATGGATGCATTGAAACCACCATGGTATATCTTCATGTAGCAAAATCCCCAAGGATCAACCTGTTTAGCCCTATTGACAGGTTGTATAAAAAGGATTGAGGCTCAGACATGAACTGGCAGAGATAATTGATCGGTTTGGGGAGGAATTTGAACACACGCATTCACCGAATAGCTATGTGAAGCGAACTTTAAGTGCACTAAAGCGTTGTCGTACATTGTCATTGGGCGGACATGTTGATAAATGCGATGAGTGCGGTCATATCCGTATCAGTTATAACTCTTGCCGTAACCGTCATTGTCCCAAGTGCCAGAACACTCAACGTGAAGCATGGATAGAAGACCGCAAGCAGGATCTGCTTCCGGTACCATACTTTCATGTGGTTTTTACTGTACCAGATAAACTCAATAGCCTGTTTCTTGAGAAGCCGGCAGATCTTTATAGCCTTCTGTTTGCCTGTACCTGGGAAACCATTGCTCAGTTTTCTTACACAAAGCTGCATGCAGAAACGGGCATGGTAGCCATATTGCATACATGGGGACAGAACCTTAGCCTTCACCCGCATATCCATTGTGTTGTTCCCGGCGGTGGAATCAACTTTAGAGGGCAGTGGAAACAGGTAAGTACCTCTGAAAATGATAAAGTGTTTTTGTTTAGTGTCAAGAGCCTTTCCAATGTCTTCCGGGGGAAGTTTATAGGTGCCATTAAGAAACAGATGCCACAATCGAAAGAGTTTATTAATGGGCTGTACAAAACCCCTTGGGTTGTTTACTCCAAAGAGCCATTCGCGGGACCAGAACAGGTAATTGAGTATTTGGGCAGATACACTCATAAAGTAGCTATTGGCAATCATCGATTGTTAAACGTGGATGAAACAGGTGTCCGGTTTAGCTGGCGTGACTACCGTGATAATATCGTAAAAGTCATGCCTCTTGAAGGGGCAGAGTTCCTGAGACGTTTTTGCATGCACATACTTCCTAAAAGATTTGTTCGCATCCGGCATTATGGATTACTCTCCACAGCACGTCGCCAGGAGCTTCGTGAACTTCAGCAGGCCTTTGGTATCAATACACCAAAGATCAGAGAAAAGAAGCACTGGAAAGAGGTCTGCAGGGAGCATCTTAAGTATGATCCTGATATTTGTCCGCACTGTGGCAAAGGTCATATGTCAACTATCGAGCTGTTTTTTGGGCCACGCCCACCCCCACCACCTCTTGCTGCGTCAATTGAATACTTTGAAAAATCGTAGATAATTATTGAATTCGTTCTGAGAAGGACATGGTACCCTATTGCATAAATGTCAATAAATCGTAAGCGTGCTGTTCACCACAGCATTGTTAAATCAGGTTCGTAGTGCTCTTTTGGGCCAGTGGCTGACTGAAAATAAGAGTCAACTTCACTTCTGAAAGAGACACAAAATATTGAATCCCCATAGCAAGCATTCTCTTATGAGCATCCGCAGGGATGTAGTACAACTGCGGCTTCATGTTGGGTCTGAAAAAGACCACACGAAGCCTTATCTGTTATGGTTAGTGTCTAAAAGCTGTCTAATGTGCAGAATTTCAATCATTAACCATAACGGCTCGGTGGTATGGTTAGGTGCCGACTGTGTCAGGGTTGGCGAGTTTTTTGCCAGTCCCGGTAAAAGGTACGAAGTTGTCTTGTCACGGTAAAAGCCGATTACGTATGAGTCCCGGTAATGAAAACACCATTTACTTGTCACGGTGCATTTTATAAACGGAGAGCAAAAAACGCTGCCAACAGCGCGTCGGCCTGCAGACCCATTGATTTTGTCTCGGTTGCAGGATGAGTCAGGGTACACCAAATTTAATAGGTGAGTTGAAGTTTCAAGCATAGACTTTAGGAGCTGATAACGGCATTGTCCGGGCTGCAGAAGGCACTTAACTATACCATCCGTGTTATAAAATGTGCGCGATTTTTCTCGTTGAGTAGTAGTTGTCATTTTTTAAAAGTCCCGATAAACGGATGTAAATTGTCATGATGGAACGTAGTTTTATAAATCTGGTGGCTTCTAAACGGCTCGAAAATTGTCTCGACATAACACAAAACCCCTAGATGGCAGTTATAAAAAGTGCGCCCGTGCAAATGTCAATCTTGTCAAGCAGAAACTATCTAATCAAAGTACATTTGCACGGCCCCAGGGGTGGCATAAAAAATTGGCCAGGTTGTGTTTCGCGGTACAAGTTTTATAAAAGAGATAATTTGTCTCGGTTAGTGTTAATTTGTTAACAGCAGTGGCGCGAGGGCCAATTTTTTATTTGCGGGTTGGCGGAGGTATTCGGCTGGCATTTTGCGTGTCGGGGTACAAATTTTATAAAAGTTGAGAAGTTGTCTTGTCACGGTAAATTATATTACTTGCAGTGCGGGTAGCCGAATTATTGGACGTCCCGCGCATTTTTTATAACGGCTCGGTGGTATAGTTAGGTGCCGTCTGTGTCAGGGTTGGCGAGTTTTTTGCCAGTCCCGGTAGGTGGCGCGAAGTTGTCTTGTCACGGTAAAAGCCGATTACGTATGAGTCCCGGTAATGAAAACGCAATTTACTTGTCACGGTGCATTATATAAACGGAGAGCAAAAAACGCTGCCAACTGAGCGTCGGCCTGCAGCCCTACTGACTTTGTCTCGGCAGCAGAAGTAGTCACGGTGCAGAAAATTTAATTAGTGAATTGAAGTATCGAGCATAGATGTAAATAGCTGATTACGAAGTTGTCCGGGCTGCAGAAGGCACTTAACTATACCATCCGTGTTATATGTAGGGTTAGTTTTAAAACTGTCCAGATATGTGAAAACTATAGAGTCAAACCTTAAGTCTTGGCGGCTTATACGAATGTTGTGCATAGTTATTCTTTCTCAGCTATCACTGTATATGTTTTTGGTTCTTCAATTAAGTCCTTCACTTTAAATCCTGTCAGTTTTAGGAAAAGTAATATCTCGTCTTTTGTAAACGCTCTCAATGTTGTTAAGTCATCAAACTCTGATGTCTTGTCGCCTTCGTCAATAATATATTTTGCAAACCAATCATATGTCCACCCAGTTGTCAAGTTCATTTTTAGTTTGCTTATTCTTTTTATTTTTTTATTGCCGTGTTCAATGTTTTGTTCAAAATCATCAAAGTTGTCGAAGATTCCATTTGCTTCAAAAACTCCAAACACAAACAATCCATTATCCACAAGCGATGCATGAATCCCTTTTAATGTGTCAATTATTCCTTTGTTATCTATAACATATGAAATTGAACGCCCTGTTATCATAACTGAGTCAAATTGCTTTTGGAATGATATGTTTCTCATGTCACACTGAATAAACTTACCTGTCTTGACTTCTAAACGAGCAATTTCTAACATCTCATTAAATAAATCTAATCCAAGATAATCGTATCCATTAGCAATAAACCGTCTGGCAAGCATACCAGATCCACAACCAATTTCTAATATCTTTTTGCTATTATATTTCTTAAGAATGGAATCATAAAATTCAAATTCTTTATCATAATCAAAAACATGCTGATACATCTCATGATAGATGTTTGCTAATTTTGAATATAACTGTGTCATTTTCGTAAAATGTTTTTTATAATTATGCACAACGATTGTGTAAACGCCATAATGGCTTTTACTTCTGACTTGTGTGTTGTGCTATTTTCGTTCAAGTAGTAAATATAGAGAAATTACAATGCTTAAATATTATTGTCAAAGGTCTAATGTTTCAAGTGGACATTTTTGTCTGATCGAAACCCGTGGTTGTTAGGTAGGAATAAATCCAAGTGGTATTACTGCTTTCGAGCCGCAATTAGTTGTCTAAAAGGTAAAGTCCGGGTTGGCAAAAAAGCATGTGTTTGGCAGCAGCGTAGGCTGTCGCGGTGGCGGCTGCCAAACTCTTGATTGCGCGTTGGAAGTCCCGGTAAATGTATTGATCCTACTCTTTTTCCGTTATATGAAGGGTGATTGTCATGTTAGTCTAATTGTCAGGCTCCTAGAACCTTACATATAACGGCTCGGTGGTATGGTTAGGTGCCGTCTGTGTCAGGGTTGGCGAGTTTTTTGCCAGTCCCGATAGGTGGACGGTAGGTGTCTGGTCACGGTAAAACTCTCTTACGTATGAGTCCCGGTAGTAACAACGGAGTTTACTGGTCACGGTACATTTGATAAACGGAGAGCAAAAAACGCTGCCAACTGCGCGTCGGCCTGCAGCCCTACTGACTTTGTCTCGGCAGTAGGATGAGTCAAGGTGCCTGAAGTTAAATAAGTGGCTTAAAATTGATCTTATAGACTTTCTCATGCATTACGAATGTGTCCGGGCTGCAGAAGGCACTTAACTATACCATCCGTGTTAGGTGTTGTTGAATTTTATTCTCTTTTTGAAGGTCATTTGTCACGGTATAGAATAGTCAGGGTAGGAACCTATTCTTCTTGTGCTAATATGTAATAGTCAAGAGGTCCATTAATTATATCCCAACCACTCTGACTTTTCCTCCGTGCAAATGTAAAGTCCTTGCCAACAGTCCCAGATAATAGGATTAGTGCAACTTTTTCTTTTGACTCTCTCCATCCTTTAATTGGTTCTAAGGATATAAAAAAATCTTGATTTATTATTATGTCATTTGCAGTTAGGTCTTTTTCTACCCATCCATTTTGATTTGATTTTATAAAAATCTGAGATTGATTAATATTATCACCTGGCATTCCATCTTTATTTGAGTAAATATTAAGTCGGAATAGAATACTGTCATATTCAGTTGATTTAATGCAGAACTTAAATTTATTAAGAAGAATGTTTTTTGTATTGGTGAATAGACGAGCTAATTCGATACCATCCCCCATCCCATGAAATAAAAATCCATTACGATGCATCTTTTTCTTTCCAAATTCAATTATTGTATTTTTTGCCGGATGAATCAAGATTTCTTCAATTTGATATGATTGTTCATCGAGGATAACTTTTAATTCACCATTACCTATTGATGATATTTTAAAATCTTTGGAGAAAAATCCTACACATGAAAACCTTAATGTTTCTGATCGTTCTATGTTAGTCAAATCTAGTCTGAAATTACCTCGATCATCAGAAATTGTTCCTTGATTTCCATTAACAATCCCAATGCTTACATATGAAATAGGTTTATTGTCTTTATCCAAAACAATACCTCTTATTACTTGGGAAAAGCTTATTGTTGAAATAAATAGAAAAATCAAACTTGGGAATATGCTTAAACGAATATTCATGGTTACTATTTTAAGAAAATGTTGTTAATCCGAATCATAAATCATCTGTCGAAGTTGCAAATAAATTCTATATCTGGTAAAAATATTCTGGACGGTATTCGTTAGGTGTTGTTGATTTTATTAAAGTCCCGAGAAAATGTAGACTATAGGCTTGCCTAGCGTTGGGAAATTAGCTGAATATTCATATTAACGGATTTTTCAAATTCAAGTGAGCGAAGGGCAAGCCGGTCATGTCAAAAGAGAGCTGGCAGATGACTGAGTCATGGTAGATAGACAAAATTTCAGGGTCACGGTAAATTCTATAAACTGCACTGGCTGGAGGGTTACGAATCAATAACACCTAACGGCTCGGTGGTATGGTTAGGTGCCGTCTGTGTCGGGGTTGGCGAGTTTTTTGCCAGTCCCGGTAAGTGGACGAAAGTTGTCTGGTCACGGTAAAAGCCGATTACGTATGAGTCCTGGTAATGAAAACGCCATTTACTTGTCACGGTGCATTATATAAACGGAGAGCAAAAAACGCTGCCAACTGCGCGTCGGCCTGCAGCCCTACTGACATTGTCTCGGCAGCAGAATGAGTCAGGGTGCACCAAATATAATAAGCGAATTAAATTTTCGAGCATAGATGTAAATAGCTGATTACGAATGTGTCCGGGCTGCAGAAGGCACTTAACTATACCATCCGTGTTAGGTGGTCGTAGCAAATTATTCAAAGTCATGCTGTAATTGTCTTTCGAATGGGTACAAAATTGAATCTATTTCGGAAACACTATAATTCTATCGTTGAATTTAGTGGGTTGTGATAATCACCTATAATTTGATCGAGAAATCTAATCAGACCAGCTTTATTAAGAGCAAGCCTATTGAAGCACCGATTATTATGATGATAATCTCGGTTAAAATGCCAACGAAGCTTGAAAGATTTTGACTCCAATAATTTTCTAAAACAAGATGAGATATGATCTTTTTTCTTGAGAGATCACCAAACCAGATGCTTAGAATAAATGGAATGATAAGTAAGAAAAAATACATTCCGTCGATTGGATTACCTGTTTTCATGTCATAACATTTTAGAACATAAAGTTACAGCTTCAAAAAGCACAAGTCAAATTTGTTTATAAGTGTTGCTATTATCTTGGTCGGTATGATTCTCTTTTTGCCGTTAGGTGGCTGTAGCTCTAAAGTCCTGGTAGATGAGCAGGATCGTAGGCTTGCCATTGGTCATGATAGTTCAATTTTTGTGTCAGGATGGCAAGCCGGTTCGTCATGGCAAAATTATCTAGACGGACGAATCCTGGTAAACAGCCGAAATTTAAGTGTCAAGATAAATTCTATAATGTAGACTATGTCGGGGTTTGGGAGCTATGCCACCTAACGGCTCGGTGGTATAGGAAGTTGCCGTCTGTGTCAGTGTTGGCGAGTTTTTTGCCAGTCCTGGTAGGTGGACGAAAGTTGTCTGGTCACGGTAAAAGCCGATTACGTATGAGTCCCGGTAATGAAAACGCAATTTACTTGTCACGGTGCATTATATAAACGAGAGCAAAAAACGCTGCCAACTGCGCGTCGGACTGCAGCCCTACTTACTTTGTCTCGGCAGCAGGATGAGTCAGGGTACACAAAATTTAATAAGTGAAATTAAGTTTCGAGCATAGACTTATGTAGCTGATTACGAATGTGTCCGGGCTGCAGAAGGCAATTGCCTATACCATCCGTGTTAGGTGGTCGTAGCAATTTTAAAATTGTCAGGATGTGAATTTTATTAGCTAGTTGAGCATGTTGTAAGTCATCGGTTTTACAAAATTTTCTGAAGAGTGTCGCCTAGAAGTTTGTGTTAATCCAAATGGTTTTTTCTTTGTTGTTGTAGTTCCCATATCACTCTAAACATGGAGTGCTTTATGTGTACCCATACTTTCATTAGGACAATGCTGACCACGCCAGAGATGGCTAGTAGTAACCCTAATGCGATGATTCGGAGGTATGCAGTGGAGCACATCAAGGCTATTCCTCCTACTGTCATGCCAATACAAACTAAAATACCGCGTCTGTACACATGTTGGAGTTCATCAAGCTGATTCGGAATGTTACCATCCTTCCACTTGTCGATAAGTTTCTCAGTCCATTTTAATTCTACCATTTTAAGTTCCTTTCTTTTGTCTAACTACTAAATAGAAAGCAATTCATCAATCTATTGTTCGTCAGATTTTGGTTAAACAAATTAAAAATTTAATTAAGTAAGTTAGTCATAAATCTTGAAACATGAGTAAGTTAGTCATAAATCTTGAATCACAGGTTTTTATGCCGTTAGGTGGCTGTAGCTCTAAAGTCCTGGTAGATGAGCAGGATTATAGGCTTGCCACTGATCAGGATAGTCCGATTTTTGTGTCAGGGTGGCAAGCCGGGTTGTCATGGCAAAATTGTCTAGATGGATGAGTCCTGGTAAACGGACGAAATTTAAGTGTCATGATAAGGTCTATAGTGTAGACAGTGTCAGGGGTTGCGAGCTATGCCACCTAACGGCTCGGTGGTATGGTTAGGTGCCGTCTGTGTCAGGGTTGGCGAGTTTTTTGCCAGTCCTGGTAGGTGGTGCGAAGTTGTCTGGTCACGGTAAAAGCCGATTACGTATGAGTCCCAGTAATGAAAACGCCATTTACTTGTCACGGTGCATTATATAAACGGAGAGCAAAAAACGCTGCCAACTGCGCGTCGGCCTGCAGCCCTATTGACTTTGTCTCGGTAGCAGAATTAGTCACGGTGCAGAAAATTTAATAAGCAAATTGAAGCCATGAGCATAGATGTAAATAGCTGATAACGAATGTGTCCGGGCTGCAGAAGGCACTTAACTATACCATCCGTGTTAGGTGGTCGTAGCGTTTATTGACCTTAAGCTTTATGAAGTTATCAAGATATGAAGGAACTTTCTTATTGGATGTCAGCGTTTTGTAATTTTCTAGTTTTCTTTAATCCATAAATAATAAATCCAATTCCAACGACAATGTAAGGAAGGCTCAAAAGTTGTCCCATATTTAATGTCATTCCTTCTTCAAATCCGACTTGATTTTCCTTTATAAATTCGATTATAAACCTTGCTGTGACAAATAAAATAGTTGCAAGACCAAAGAAGAATCCGTTTTTAAGTCTATCTCTCATTTTTTTGTAAAGAAACATCATAATCGCAAAAATGATAAAATATGAAATAGCCTCGTACAATTGAGCAGGGTGTCTCGGAACGTTATCTACTCGCTCAAAAATCACACCCCATGGTTTTGTTGTCTGAATACCGATAATTTCAGAATTCATAAAGTTTCCAAGTCTGATAAATCCAAAGCTCAATCCTATAACAACCGCAATCAAATCAAGGGTGTCAATCATTGAATGTTTAGTCTTTCGAGAATAGAAATATAAGCCAATCAGCAATCCTAGTACTCCACCATGACTAGCCAATCCTTGATATCCGGTAAACTTTATACCACCGTCAGGAGGAAAGGTAATTGGAAGAATCATCTCCATAGGATGTGAAAAATAATAAGATGGTTCATAAAATAAACAATGTCCAAGTCTAGCCCCTACCAGAATACCAATCATACCGTAGATTGATAATCTTTCCAAATGCTCAGACGGAATGTTTTCTCTTTTATAAATCAAACCTAAAATATAGATGCAAAGGATTATTCCACTTACGAATAGAACTCCATAGTATCTAATAGAAATGCCGAAAACATTAATTATCTCTGGATCAACATTCCAATTGAAATAGTTTAATATCATAGTCTATATTGTTAGGTAAAGTTTAGTAATTTTCTCGTGTGTAACAAATTTGGCGCAAGTCAATATACAAAATGTTTGTAGAAATTTGATTTCCCGTTAGGTGGCGTTGCTCTTAAGTCCCGGTAATGAGCAGGAATTTTCATGTCGAAATGAATTTGTCCAGATGAATGAGTCCCGATAAAAGGATGAATTTTACTTGTCAAGATAAAATTAGTAGATGACTGAGTCCTGATAGATGGAAGGAAGTTTCGTGTCATGATAAATTCTCTAATGTAGACGGTGTCGGGGGTAGCGAGCTATGCCACCTAACGGCTCGGTGGTATGGTTAGGTGCCGTCTGTGTCAGGGTTGGCGAGTTTTTTGCCAGTCCCGGTAGGTGGCGCGAAGTTGTCTTGTCACGGTAAAAGCCGATTACGTATGAGTCCCGGTAATGAAAACGCGATTTACTTGTCACGGTGCATTTTATAAGCGGAGAGCAAAAAACGCTGCCAACTGAGCGTCGGCCTGCAGCCCTACTGACTTTGTCTCGGCAGTAGGATGAGTCAGGGTACACAAAGTTTATAAGTGAATTGAAGTTGCGAGCATAGATGTAAATCGCTGATTACGAATGTGTCCGGGCTGCAGAAGGCACTTAACTATACCATCCGTGTTATGTGGTCGTAGCACTTTATATTGTTTTAATTTTTCCCATGTCAAGGAGAGAATATAATAGTTTGGTTTTAAGAATGTTAAAAGTTATGGAAGAATTAATTTAGTTCCTTCAGCAGCTTCGATCTTATGTAATTTATCATCATATTTGTAATCTATGATAAGTTTTTTAACAACCCCATAGTGAGGGTCCCCGGCCAATTGGTTTGATGAAACTATAGTTAGAGTATCATTTACAATCATTTGTTTTACGATTGAGGTAATGTCATAACCTTTTTCTGGAGTTTCATAGCTGGCTTTAATAATCTCGAGTTTAGGTTTATACTTTATAAGTAATTTGTTTTTAGGTAAGAATAGATTGACAAAGTCCTTTGTACAATTCCAAGATGATGTCCATATAAAAGTGCCTAATATCCAGGCTAGTGGAAGGATTAAGCAGAGTGTTACAATATAGACTATAAAATAATCTATTTCGAATCCAGACTCCCAGTAATATAAGTTAATAATTTCCCCATTTGAGATTTGTAGTCCCAAGAAAAACAGCTCTTTCCATAATCTAAAAACAATGGTTGTAACAAGAATTAGTATACCGATACGAACCATGTATTGTAAGATTCTAGAAATTTTAAAAGCAGTCAGATTCACTTCCTTTTTAAGAACTGCAAATAGGAATGTTGAGATAACACCAATAATGGTTAAGAAATCTGCAATGATTGAAATTGTTTTTAGGATGTCGGTTTTCATGGAGTATTAATTTTAATTTTAAAATGATTCAAGAAAGGTGGTTATAATCTAAAAATCAAATGAATAGTTGTCTCGAAGCCGTTATGTGGCGTAGCTTTTTAAAGTCCCGCCAAGTGGGCAGGATTTTGGTGTTACGATAAAGTTGTCCAGATGGGTGAGTCCTGGTAAACGGATGAAATTTTAGTGTCATGATAAATTCTCTAGTATAGACAGTCTCGGGTTATGCGAGCTATGCCACATAACGGCTCGGTGGTATAGTTAGGTGCCGTCTGTGTCAGGGTTGGCGAGTTTTTTGCCAGTCCCGGTAAGTGGACACAAGTTGTCTGGTCACGGTAAAAGCCGATTACGTATGAGTCCCGGTAATGAAAACGCGATTTACTTGTCACGGTGCATTTTATAGACGGAGAGCAAAAAACGCTGCCAACTGCGCGTCGGCCTGCAGCCCCATTGATTTTGTCTCGGGTGCAGGATGAGTCAGGGTACACAAAGTTTAATAAGTGATTTGAAGTTTCGAGCATAGACTTATGTAGCTGATTACGAATGTGTCCGGGCTGCAGAAGGCACTTAACTATACCATCCGTGTTATGTTTAGACGAGGGTTAAAAGTCTCTCGTCAAGACGAACTGAGTCACTATGCAATGACGAAACTATTACCCTCAAGCTCAACCTGCATTTTAATCTTTGCCTTAAGAGCTGTAAACACTTTTAGTATTGTAGATAGTGTCACATTACCAGTATGATTTTCAAGTCTAGATATTTGAGCTTTCTGAACACCAATGAGGTCTCCTAATTGCTCCTGTGTTAATTTTCTCTCGATTCTGGTCTGCTTTATTAGCTCGCCAAGAACGTCCATTTGCAAATCATATTCGTATTGTTCTCTCTCGGTGGTACCCTTTTTACCAATGAACTCATCTTTGATCTCGTCTAGGGAATATTTTTTAAGTTTCTTTTCCATAATCTTCGTTTTTAATAAGCTTCAAAATACTGTCTCATTAACCGTCTCGCTTTCTCAATCTCCTGTTTTGGAACCTTACCTGTTTTTTTAATAAATCCGTGAGTACAAATTACAAGAATGTTTTTATTATCTCTTTTATCCCAAAAGGCTAAAAGTCTATGATTTAAGTTTTTGAATTTAGTCCTAAATTCCCAAATCTCCTTGTCTAGTTTTTTAAAAGCTTTTGGATCATTGTATATTTTAGATTTGTCAATATTGAAAATGAGCTTGTAACGAGCTTTTTCATCAATAGTCCTGAGAAATTCTCGAGCTTCGTCTAATAACTCAATTTTAAATTTGTCCTTAATCATGGTGCAAATATACAAAATGTTTCTTTACAACGAAACTTAATATTGATTTTTTATTCTTGAATCGTTATGTTTAGACGATATTTGTCTAGATGGAACTAACTGGTTGTCAAGACGAAACTGTCAAGAAATATTTTTAATCGTTTAAACATAACGGTTCGGTGGTATGGTTAGGTGCCGTCCGTGTCAGGGTTGGCGAGTTTTTTGCCAGTCCCGGTAGGTGGCGCGAAGTTGTCTGGTCACGGTAAAAGCCGCTTACGTATGAGTCCCGGTAGTGAAAACGTAGTTACTTGTCACGGTACATTTTATAAACGGAGAGCAAAAAACGCTGCCAACTGCGCGTCGGCCTGCAGCCCTATTGACGTTGTCTCGGTGGCAGGATGAGTCAGGGTACACCAAAATTTTATAAGTGAAATGAAGTTTCGAGCATAGACTTATGTAGCTGATTACGAATGTGTCCGGGCTGCAGAAGACACTTAACTATACCATCCGTGTTAGCTGCTGTGCTATTTTAAAACTGTCTCGGTTTGAAGAAATTGTCATGGCAAAGAAAATTTTTAAAAGTCCCGGTAAAAAGAACGGATTTGTCATGTTACACGAATTTTCTAAACGTTGAAAACCCATTTCTTAAAAACATGGAAACTTGGGATGTAGTTGGGCTGGTATATTTAATAAGCGTTTTTGGAATGTTAATCTAAATTGCCATGCTCTAGAAAGCTTATTAAAAATACCAGTGAGTTGCACTAAATCCCACCCCGGAAATGGGGCGGGATAGTTTTGTGTTTTCCATATTAATTTTATTTCCACTAACAATTTAAAATTATGGAAACACAAACAAAACTAAGAAAAAAGTCGTTCACAATCGTTGAACAAGCAATTGCGCAGGTAGAGGGCTTCGGAGAGCTTTACCAGGATTTTGATGATAAAATTCGGATATCCGGGCAATCACCAAGTACACAAAGGAATTATGCAAGAAAGGTCGCTCAGACTTGTATGCATTTTGGTAAGTTGCCGCAACACATTAGTGAAAAGGAACTAAACAAGTACCTTGCCGATCTGACTCGCCAAAGTAAAGTACCCTCGTTTAGTAACTTCAAGTTTACAGTGTATGGGCTACGTTATTTCTATCGTGTACTGGGACTTGAAGAGAGAGCTGTTGAGCTGCCCAGTCTCAAACACAACAAGAAATTACCTGTCGTACTCAACTATCAAGAGTGTAAGGCGTTGTTTAGCGCACCAGTACTTCTCAAGCATCGGATTCTGCTTGCCTTGATATACTCAGCCGGACTACGTGTACGAGAAGCCAGTCGTTTACGTTTATCTGACATTGACTCAGGCCGGATGATGATACACATCCGTCAAAGTAAGTACGATAAGGATCGGTATGTTCCATTGTCTCCACTTATACTTGAAGGATTGCGTAAGTATTGTCAAGCGTGTCGGCCGGTAGATTATCTGTTCAATGGACACAACCCAGGCACCCCACTTAGTGTGCGCGGCATGCAATGGGTTTTTCGTGAAGCTGTAATAAAGTGTAAATTACAAAAAGGTGTCAGTGTACACACACTCAGGCATAGTTATGCTACACATCTTCTGGAGTTTGGTATGGATATCGTATCGATCAAGGAGCTTCTGGGTCATGGGCGTATTGAAACCACAATGATTTATCTTCATATAGCAAAACCTGACCGGAACAACCAGTTCAGCCCTTTCGACAGGTTGTATAAAAAGGTTTGAAGCCCAGGTATGAACTGGCACAGATAATTGATCGGTTTGAAGAGGATTTCCAGGAGAAGCATTCGCCAAACAGCTATGTGAAGCGAACCCTGAGTGCACTAAAGCGTTGTCGTACATCGTCATTGGGCGGACATGTTGATAAATGCGATGAATGCGGTCATGTCCGCATTAGTTATAACTCTTGCCGTAACCGTCATTGTCCCAAGTGCCAGAATACCCAGAGAGAAGCATGGGTGGAAGACCGCAAGCAGGATCTGCTTCCGATCCCATACTTTCATGTTGTTTTTACAGTACCTGATAAACTCAATGGTCTGTTTCTTCAGAACACGGCTGACCTTTACAATTTGCTGTTTGCCAGTGTATGGGAAACCATATCTCAGTTCTCTTACACAAAGCTGCATGCAGAAACCGGAATGGTAGCCATATTGCATACATGGGGACAGAATCTGAGTCTGCATCCTCATATTCATTGTGTTGTTCCCGGCGGTGGAATAAGTTTTAAAGGACAGTGGAAACAGGTAAGTACCTCTGAAAATGGGAAGGTGTTTTTGTTCAGGGTAGAGAACCTCTCCAAGGTCTTTCGTGGGAAGTTTATAAGCTACCTGCAAAGGAAGCTCCCCCAAGACAACAAATTTATTAATGACCTGTACAAGACCCCCTGGGTTGTTTACTCCAAGGAGCCATTCGCGGGACCAGATCAGGTAATTGAATATTTGGGCAGATATACTCATAAAGTAGCTATTGGCAACCATCGGCTATTAAACGTGGATGAAACAGGCGTCCGGTTTAGCTGGCGCGACTACCGCGACAACATAGAAAAAGTCATGCCTCTTGAAGGAGCAGAGTTCCTTAGACGTTTTTGCATGCACATACTCCCTAAAAGATTTGTGCGTATCCGACATTATGGATTGCTCTCTACAGCACGTCGTCAGGAGCTTCGTGAACTTCAGCAGGCCTTTGGTATCAATACCCCAAAGATCAGAGAAAAGAAGCACTGGAAAGAGGTTTGTAGGCAGCATCTTAAGTACGATCCTGATATTTGTCCGCAGTGTGGCAAAGGTCATATGGCGACTATCGAGATGTTTTTTGGGCCACGACCACCACCACCACCTATGGTTGGAGGAATTGAAGTTTTTATAAAATCGCGGATAATCATTTAAACCGTTCTGAGAAGGACATGATAAACTATTGCATAAAAGTCAGGAGATTCTGATCAGGCTGTTCCCCGCAGTCGTTGAAAGTAAGATTCGTTCTGTTTTTCGTGCTGTTGACGGTCTGGAAATACTAGACAGGTACTCTCGTAAAAGAGATACAAAATATTGAATCCCCATAGTAAGTAAGTTTTGACTAATGAGCATCAGTAGGGATGTCGTGCAACTCGGCTTCATGTTTGGTCTATCGACCACACGAAGCCTTAACTGTTAGCTGCTGTGCAAATTTTGTGTCTGGCTCGATGAAACAAAGCTTTCTGCTTTAGCCGCGTGTCTCGTCGAGTGGCAGGGTCGGGCTGTAAACCTCTTTTGCTACCTTTGGCAGTGTGTTGGCCATGAGGGGGTAGCAAATGTGGTTTACAGCGAAGGGACGGTTTGGTTTAAGGGCAAAGGCTCATTTGCAGCTTAGTATGATTTGATTATATAACTGATGTTTTCAAGCTGCAAAAGTGCCTTTTCAACTTTCTAAATTTAATTGAGGTTGATCTTTGCAAGCTCTTCCCGTCGGTAGGAATTTCATTAAGTAGTCAATGTTCTGTTGGCGGGATGTTCTTGCAAATGATTCCTATTTAAAAAAGAAAGATGGCATTCTTAGAAACAGTTAGATTCCCAATTCACCTTTTGCGATAGTCTCTATCTGCATAAAAATGGGCCAATAAAAAGTGCAGTACAAATGCGGCAACAGGTTGAGTACTGTTTTATTCTGAGACCAGGTTTTTATGAATCTTAATTAACAACTCCTCCTTTTTAAATGGCTTACTAAGAAAATCTGAACATCCGCAGGCAAAAGCTTTAGTCCGATCTAAGTCGCGTGTATACGCAGTTTGCGCAATTATGGGTAATTCGGGCCTAAAAGCTTTGATAATTTTTGTTGCTTCAAATCCATCCAACACCGGCATTTTTAAATCCATTAATACAAGATTTATTTGACTATTATTTTTACAGAATTGGACAGCTTCACTCCCATTGGAGGCATGCAAAACAACAATATTGTCGTTTGACAGGTAATACTCGAGAAGCTTGAAATTATTATTTTCATCTTCAGCGACTAATACTGTTATGGTTTTTGTAAATTTATAGTTCTGCACTACTCCTGGCTTTGGGGTTTTATTAAAACCTGCTTGCCTGAAGGGAATAGTAAAATAGAAAACAGATCCTTCACCTGGCTTGGAAGTTAACCATATTTTACCACCAAGCAGCTCGACGTAGCCTTTGGATATCGACAATCCGAGACCTGATCCTTCATACCCGCGTGACAGACTATTCTCCACTTGATGAAATCTTTCAAATATTTTTTCATGGGACTCTTCCGGAATACCAATCCCGGTATCTTTAATATAAAATTCCAGAAACTTATCTTTTACAGTATAGCCAAAATCAATGGATCCCTTTTTTGTGAATTTGAGGGCATTGCCTAACAAATTTGAAATAATCTGAATTAGTTTTGTTTCATCAGTTATTAACTTGTCTTCATTTTCCGGAAGTGGCGCGTTATAATTCAGTGAAATGTTATTCCTGACCGCTTCAGAATGATATTCGTCAAATACAATCTTTAAAATTGCATTCAAAGATATTTCCTTCTCATTTATTCTTTCCTGACCGGTTTCTAACGTGGCCATACTTATAATCTGAGTTATAATGGAAAGCAATTGATTGCTGTTCTGAACAATTGTCTGAATGAATTCATTACGAATTTCAGGCGTAAGATCAGAATCCGTGATCAATTCCGAGAATCCAACAATAGAATTCATCGGAGTTCGTATCTCATGTGAAATATTGTGAAGGAAGGCAGTTTTAAGGCGGTCACTTTCTTCTGCTTTTTCCTTGGCTTTAATAAGTTCTTCTTCTGCAAGTTTCATATCAGTTATATCGTGAACTGAACCAACAAGATGCGTGCAGTGTCCATTTTTGTCAACTACAGGCGTTACACTTACTACTCCGATTACTTTCCCTGATGGGTATTCAGAGGTCTCCTCCCATTTGATTATCGTTTTGTCCTCTACGACCTGTTTGTATTTTTCCAAGACAATTGAAAGTGCAGGTTCTGGAATCACATCAGTTACCAATTTCCCAATAATCATTTCAGGACTCAGTCCGGTAATGTTATAAAATGTCTGGCTGACTGAGATAAAGCGATAAATTCCTTCACTCTCAACTGCGAGATAAAAGATCACATCCCCAACAGTTTTGTAAATGGTAGAGAGCTGTTTTTCGCTGATATATAGATCCTCTTCCGCGAGTTTGCGCTTTGTTATATCAGTTATCGTTCCAACATAACCTACTACTTCATTTCCTATCATTTCAGGAACTGCTTTACCAATGACCCAGGTAATACTACCGTCTGGCTTTAAAAAGCGGTATTCAGCACCGGATTCATTTTTTGACATCAGATTACTTATCCATGATTCAGATATTTTCTCCCGGTCTTCAGGATGAACGGCTTTTAACCAGCCAGTGCCCAACGCCTCCTCATTAGATAATCCTGATAACTCACATAATTTTGGATTAACATAACTAGTTTTTCCATCAGGGGTGGTTCTGAAAATTCCTACTGGGGAAACCTGGGACAGAGTCTGAAACAGATGTTGACTCTCCTGTAGAGCTAACTCAGCATTTTTTCTTTCTGAAATGTCTTCAACGCTCGACCAGATGTAACGTTCGCCGTCACGCTCAATTATCAATCCCTGCAACAAAACAGGGACAAGATGCCCGTCTTTGTGAATATATTCCTTTTCATACTTTCCATAATGACCTGTTTCTTCGAGAAGCTTAATTTGTTCTGCCTCCTGAGTTATGTATTTTGCTGGTGTGAAATCCAGGTATTTCATTTTCAAGGCTTCTTCGATTGTTCGGCCAATTATTCTTGCATATTCAGGATTTATATCAAGAAGAGATCCATCCATGCTGCATAGTGCCAGTCCGATCGGAGAGGTAGTGAAGAGCATACGGTTATATTCTTCGCTTTTTCGTAAAGAAGATTCATTTTTTTTGCGTTCCAGAATTTCTTTTTCTAGCTGTTCTGCATATCTTCTTAATTCCTTTTCGGCTTTTTCAGTCTGAAGCATTTTATCTTCAATCTTTCTAATAAGCACCTCGTTATACTCCCTAAGCACAATATCTTCTGACTGCGCAATGGGTTTTACCGGTCGAATAGTTTTATTCTTTACTTCCTTCAGAAAGTCTTTTAATATTCTAATGAAATTTTCAGGTTCCTGCGGTTTAAGAATAAACCGATCAGCTCCAAGACTAAGAGCATACTCTTCATCTTTCGAATCGGTATACGTTGCTGTATAAAAAAAGAAAGGAATATTTTTTAGATTATCATCTTTTTTGCATTCCCGACAGAGGGTAAACCCATCCATTACAGGCATTAAAATATCTGCTATGATCAGATCGGGAAGAATCGTTCTCATCAAGCCCAAAGCTTCAGCTCCATTTCTGGCCGGAATTGTTTTGAAACCATCGGGTTCGAGCATTGACTCTAACAAATAAATGTTTTCAGTTTTGTCATCAACAATAAGAACTTTTATCATACTTTTCCTCCGGTACATTAAATGAAAAATTCTAATTGAGAAATAAATGTGTCAGGATCAATCGGTTTTTCAATATAACCTGTAGCACCAGCTTCAAATGCTTTCTCCTTGTCACCTGTCATTGCATAAGATGTAACTGCAATAATCGGCGTTGCAGTTAGTTCAATATTTTTTCTTAATTCCTGTGCAACTTCATAACCGTCCATTTCAGGTAATTGGATATCCAAAAGAATAGCATCAGGCAGAGTCTTTTTTGCGATAGCAATTCCATCAATTCCATTAAAGGATTGAAAAACCTCATAATTATTACTTTCAAGCAAATAGGTAAGCATATACATGTTCTGTTCGTTGTCTTCAATTATAAGTATTTTTCGTTTCATGTTCTTTTATTTACATTACCGGTAATGTTACAGTAAAAGTACTACCTGAACCATATTTGGATACTACTTCAATTTGCCCGTTAAGCATTTCTGTCAGCTTTTTACAGATTGATAATCCCAATCCCGTACCCTCGTGTTTACGGGTCAACCCTGTATCAATTTGCATAAATGGTTTAAACAGTTGTTCTATTTTTTCACTCTCAATTCCCATCCCTGAATCAATAATTTGTATTTTGATGTAATTGCCGAGTGTAAAACATCTGACACTAATTGTTCCGGTGTCTGTGAACTTTATTGCATTGTTCACTAAATTTAAGAGTATCTGCTGAACTCTCAGAGTGTCACTAATAATTTCTTTAATATTGTCATCAATCGAGACTGTCAATCGTAGATTTTTTTTATCAGCAAGTGGCCTATTAGTATCAATCACTTTATTAATAACTTCCAAAAGGTTAAATTTCTCATGATTCATTTTAAGCTGTCCTGCTTCTATTTTGGAAATATCGAGAACATCATTAATGAGCGAAAGCAGGTGTCTTGCACTGTTTTGTGCCATACCAAGTTGCTTTTTTTGTTCATTGTTAAGCGGACCCGGTCGTTCCTGCATTAATATTCCGGTGAACCCGATTATGGAATTAAGCGGAGTTCGAAGCTCGTGTGACATTGTTGCAAGGAATGCCGACTTTAACCGGTCGGCCGATTGAGCATGCTCCTTTTCTTTTTCAAGTTCGGCGGTTCTTTGAATTACAAGTTCTTCAAGATGTTCACGATGGAGTTTTAATTCTAGTTCAGCTTTTTTACGATCAGAAATATCTATAATAACTGCAACTCGTGCATCATGGCCTAAAAAATTAATATCGTGTGATGTTGCAATTATTGTGATTTCTGACCCATCTTTTTTGACATGATGCCACTCACCTGCATAGGCATGTCCGTGAAGATCTTTTGCTACCTCAATAATGGCTTTTTTTTCATATACCGGATACAGATCCTGCAAAAGCATTGTTGACATTTCCCCAGAGGTATATCCATAGTGCTTTTCAAATGCTTCATTGACTGAAAGTATTCTAAATGTAATACGCTCATAGATAATCATTGAAGCCGGATTGTGTTCGAACAAAAAACGGTATTTTTCTTCGCTTATTTTTAATGATTGTTCGGATTTAATACTCTCTTCAATCATTTTATTTGCTGTTTTAGCCAAATCCTCAAATTCATTGTAGGTAATCTGAGAATGATCGATAAGAGATTGCTGACCAACAGCTTTGCGGAAAAAGTCTTTGAATAAGTTAAAATTATTTGCCAATCGTTTAGAAAAAAGCAGAACAATCAGGTAGCTAAGAAGAATTGAAAGCAAAAAAAATGGTGCGAAATTCAGTAAGGTGACTTTGAGCTTTTGAAACAAAGCTTTCCTTTTTAAATCTATTATGGAGTTAAAGTCGTCTTCATAATAACCTAAGCCTATAATCCATTTCCATTGTGGTAAATAACTGAATAACGACGTTTTTTCTGAGGTTTTTTGTTCTGATATTTTTTTGAATGGATAAGTGTAAAAAAGTCCTCCCGCCTGAGATTCAGCTAATTGTTCAACACGGAAAATATTTATCCAGGCAGTATCGCCAGATTTAAAAATATCGACTGGCGGGTGATTAATTTTTCCATTACTTATAAGAGCCTTCCCATCTAGAGTATTGATAAAAACATATTCATCCTCGGAATAACGAATTTTACTTAAAGAATCGAGACAGTATTCCTGCAATAATTTATTTAAATATTCTGAACTCCTGAATAAGTCAATTGAATCGCTAAATGTTCTGGTAATAGATTCTGGCGGATGAATTTGAATCCAGGATATCCAGTCCTTTAATTCGAGTATGTTAGTCTTAATTTCTTGTTTTTTAGTTTCTGAAAAAGTCTTTTTCAAAACCTGAACCTCTTTTTTAAACGCTCTTACTTCACTTTCAATCCAAAAAGAACCAAGCAAAATCAGAGAAAAAAAAGTTGTAAAGAGCAGATATTGAAATATCTTTCTTTTTAAACTGATTTTCCGTTTAATATCTTCACTTTGCATGAACGATTAAAATCTTACCTATTATGTAAATATAGTGTATTCTGTAATATACGCTTTCTAAGTATTCTGATTTAATGTTGATAGGCATAAATACCCTATGACTTTCACACACAGTTTAGCTCATCGTTATGTAATCCAAAACGAACTGTTACAATCCTGGATAAGGTTATAATTTACAATAATTTTTATAAAAGTTTTATTGAGTAATTGCTGAACATAAAGATTATGTTATTTGACATCTTATGCGTGAATGATTTTAATTTAGAGGAACTTTGTAGTGATTAATAGAATTCATCCGGGAGGTGAACTATGACAGCAGTATGCAGAAATATTAATCAATGCAAGGAGTTAATGGGCGAAATTCAATCCAAAGTCCGCGTTCAGGAAAATGATGATAACAATTTGTTCTCCAATGTTACCATTTGGGAATACTCAATCATGCACGAAAGAAATTTACCTGAAGAATTAATCTTTAGTGTTTATGAAAATACTGAAACGGTACCAGGGATGAGTGAAATAACTTATTTTGATCAAGGACCCGAAAAGCAACTTTTATGCGTAACCCGGGCAAGGAGATTAGATATGCCGGCCAGAATATTCGAAATACACTAAAATAATATTTCCTATTATGAAAGGTTATTAAAAGAATGAAGGAGGGGCAATGGAAAACATACATGAATATATTAACAATCTTAAAGAGTTACTATTGCAAATCAACATTAACAGACGTGAAAGTCAAATTCATGAATTATTAGATGAGGCCACTAAATGGAAATGTACTGATAACCTCGAAAAGGATTTGCTGGACCAGTTAGTCAGTCGCGCAAGGGAATTTATTGTACTAGAGAGTAAAATGAAGACTTTGAAATACACAAAAGATGAATTCAGTACATATTTTACTCATGTCAGGTGGTTTGTTAATCATAGTGTATTATTAGAAATGTTTAATGAACCATTGTACAAACTGGCCCTTTATGATAAATCAGTTAAACATTTAGTATGCGACTGTGACTGTTGTATGCCATTAACGTAAGAATTAAGACACACCTGACATTCAAGTAGGCAAGCCGGATTTACCTGCGCGAATTTGAACTTAAGGACTCTTTATTTGTTTTATGATAGTATCTGCATGCTTTGACTGTATTGCTTTTTTGGATTCTAACAGTCTTAGTAAAACAAGTTTTTGGATTAAAAGAGTGGGGATCATTCAGATGGCTTTAAACCACGAACTATGGTTACGCTTAATAAGGAATCTAAATGCAATCTATATTAGTAGATAAAGGTGTGTGAAGTATCAATTAAATTCAATTTTTTCAGATAACTTTCAAAATGAATTACGCAATAAGTGAACATTGGACAGAGAATGATGCCGAGTTGTGGAATATAAAAAAAGAGAAATTAAAAAGCAAATATCCATTTCTCCGCGATGAAGATCTGAAATATAGTGAAGGTTCGGAAAAGATGATGTTAATGTTGCTTTGCTATAAGCTACATATTACAATGGAGATGTTGACCAATATGCTTGCTTCACTTTGATTTGCATCGATTCATAAATCGGGATTTACATCTGGACCTTCATAAAAAATTAAGGTCAAGTGGTAATATTTTTATGCTGATTAGAAATTCTGAAATACTTTTATATTACTTTAATTCAATTCTAAAGTATTTATTTATCGTCTGTAAAAGAGCGTGTTTATTGTATGGTTTTGCACAATAGTCACTAATAACTGAATGATCTTCACTTAAGTTATCTGATACCTCAAAAGCCGTTTGGAGAATAATTATTACTTCTTTATTAAACTTTCTGATTTCATGGGAAGTCTCCACTCCATTAATGCCTGACATTAGATAATCCATGAAGATTATATCAATATCCGGGGTTTTTCTACATACTTCAACTGCCTCCTCTCCACTAGTAGCAAATAATATTTCACTTGAAATACTCTTTGTCATTTCATGCAATATCAATCTTAAGTTATACTCATCATCAACTATTAAAATTTTTGGCTCTTTTTTCACTTTTTTATTATTAAGAACTGATGCGTCATTGCTTGTTATAGTTTCTACAACTGAAGGTACATTGAAATAAAATATAGAACCTTTCCCAACCTCACTTTCCACCCACATACGACCCCCATGCTTCTCAATAAAATCTTTGCAAAGAAGTAAACCTAATCCGGTTCCTGTTTCTTTGGCTGTGCCTGATGTTGTAATAACTTTAGATATATCAAACAGTTTTGAAAGAGTATCTTTTGAAATGCCTACTCCATTATCAGAAATTAATATTGTTACATTCTCTGAATTCCTGGTTGCATCAATATTAATAATTCCGTTGATGTTTGTAAACTTTATCGCATTGGTGATCAGATTTCTTATTACAGTCTTTAACATATCCGGATCACCAAACACAGTAATATTTTCGTCTGCGAGATAATTCAGGGCAATGTTTTTTGCTCTGGCACCCGGCAATAAAATTTCGAACGTTTCCATCGTAATATCCTTTAATCGCAACAACTTTGGTTTAAAAGGAATCTGCCCTTGTTGGGTTCTTGCCCATAATAGGATCTCTTCAAGCAGGGCGTATGTGCTTTTTGTAGATTTATTTATATAATTAGCTAATTCTTCCATTTCCTTAATACCCAAATTGTGAATGTTTTCAGATAATACTTCAGACAGACCAAGAATATTATTAAATGGATTTATTAGATCATGACCTAGAATAGAAATAAACCGGTCTTTGTCAGCATTCATTTTTTTTAATTCGCTATTTAATTCGATTATTAAGTTTTCGGCGATTTTTCTACTGGTAATATCGCAATTGCTACTACGTCTCCCAATATTAATACCGTTTTCATCAAAGACAAGCTGACAAATATGGTTAATCCAACGTATCTCCCCTGAACGAGTAATAATTCTATAATCAATTCCACCACATGTTATGTTTTCGCTATTAATGTTAAGGTGGGTTTCGTATATAAGTAAATCTTCCGGATAAATTATTTGAGTAATTAAATCAGGATTATTGGAAAAGTCAATAGGCTTATAACCTGATATTCTTTCACATGAAGGTGAATTATATATGAATTTCTTTTCATTTGTCAACCAAAATTCCCAATCATAATTATAATCAGCAATTATTCTATATTTGGTATCACTTTCTTTTAATTTTTTTTCAGTTAAGAATAATTTCTCACCTAAATTTCCTGATAATTTTATTACGACATAAGTAATAAATAAGACAACAATAATGGTTATAATTGCTACTGTTAGTGTTATATTGTAATTCGTGATAGATATGTTAGTCATTATAAATCCTAGCATAAGGACTATGAAAATACCAAAGGGTAAAAAAGATTTTAATAGTTGAAATGTGATTTTATTATCTTTTATCAGGTTGAACGTCCAGAATTTTAATTCGAATATCCTAAGTAATGTAATACTGAATAATGAGAAACATAAGGCTGAAGGTAAAGATACAGGGATAATGTTGCTTCCATACAGAAGTGGTGCTTTATATAGGTAGCCTATTAATAAAACAGAAGAAATCAGAAAAACAAGTAGCGAAATGCCGCCACCGATATACCTGGCTATATACAGGTTCTTTTGTTTCGTTCCCAACATTCCCAGGCAGATGAAAATAAATAAGATTGAAGTTATTGGTGACATTCGACCAATGCTGAGATTTCCAAATCTCTGTGGATTTTTCAACAGAGCTTTTTCAATATCGTATGATAAACTAAAGATATACTGAATAAAGATGAAAAGGCAGAATGAGACCACAAACAAAATCAGGATAGTAGAAACAATCTGCAGAAATCGTACATCCCCAAACTTTAAATTCAGAAGTGAAATAATAATCAAAATGCTTACCAGAATTATATTTGAAGGGGCAATGGGTATATAGTTTAAGGAGTATGATGTAAAAATCATGTTGCCTGACAACCAGCCAAATAACGCTAATGACGAAATAATAAGAATTGTATACAGTAAAAACTCTTTTCGTTTGATTAATTGAAAATATGTTGATTTGGTTTTATTCATGATAATTGTAAAATGTTAACTATACATATTTGACGTTTTCAATTATTTGACTTTTAGGACATAATAGTTTTTCTGATTCGAATTCGAATTTGGATTTTCATAATCTGGGAAATACTATTTTTAATTATAAGCTGATGTATTCTAATATCTTACTGAGAAGAAATTTTTTATCAAAAGGTTTTGATATAAAATAATCGAACCCGGCATCCAAAATTCTGGCCTCATCCCCAGACATTGCAAAAGCGGTTATTGCTATTACAGGGATGTTCCGGTTAATAGCTTTTATCAGACGTGTGGCTTCAAAACCGTCCATTAACGGCATTTTAATATCCATCAAAATAAGACTGATATCGGGATTTTGCATGTACATCTCTACGGCCTGCTTACCGGTTGATACATGAATAATTTTTGTCGAAGTATTTTGCTTCAGTACTGCTTCAAGATAATAGAAGTTATTATCATCATCCTCTGCTACAAGAATTGTATTTGATTTTGTAATTTTTAATTGCTTTGTTTCTTGTTCATCACACCCAGTAGGTTTGACATCTTTAATTTTTGGGAGTGAAAAAGAAAATGTTGACCCTTTATTTACTTCTGAATCTACACAGATTTTTCCACCCATTAATTCAACCAAACCTTTCGATATTGAAAGACCCAGACCGCTTCCTTCAGTAAGTAAATAAGGTCCGCGATCTTCTTTAATAAAGTGCCCGAACACAGTATCAATTGATTCTTGTCCGATTCCGATTCCTGTATCTTTAACAAAAAACTCAAGTTCATCTTCGTGAGCTCTATACCCAAAATTTATGCTTCCATTTTGTGTAAACTTAATGGCATTGTTCAGAAGATGGGATAAAACTTTCTGAAATAATTCCGGATCTGAATTGACTAACTGGAAATCGGCCTCGTCTGGAATATTTAAGAACAATTCCAACTTTCTGTCTGAACATTTCCTTTTACTATTATTAAAAAGCTTTTTAAGTGATTGCGCCGGATTAAAGTCTTTCTTATGGATAATCATATTCCCGGAGGTTAACAACGAAATGTCCATATAGTTTGTGATGGTATTTAACAACCGGTCACTGCTTTCGTGAAGCATTGACAAGGATTCGATTTTAAATTCTTCAGGGAGGTCTTCCTGAGACATTATCTCAGCAAAACCTAGTATCCCGTTCAGGGGAGTTCGAACCTCATGTGAAATATTATTCAGGAATGATGTCTTCAGTTTATCACTGGCTTCAGCTTTTTCTTTGCTAAGTTTCATCTGTTCAACGGCGTTAATTCTTTCTGTTATATCAGTTGCCATTGCCAGCCTTACTTTCTCTTCGTTTCCCTCTGAAAGCAGATGGGTAGTAATTTCAACCGGGAAAATAGTCCCGTCTTTCTTTCTGTGTTTGACTAGATAGGTAGAAAATGTATCCTTATCGAGACTCTTTATGCATTTCTGAAGGGTTGTGAAGTCGTCTGTTAACCGGATATCTTTAAGTGTCATTGATGCAAATTCTTCTCTTGAATAGCCATAATTTTTTACAGCTGATTCATTGACCTCAATTATCTTAAGAGTACTTTCTTCATAAATGTAAGTGGGAACCGGATTGTTGTGAAAAAGCTCACGATATCTTTTTTCACTTGAAATTGTAGCAGCTTCCATAATGCTACGTTGTGTAACATCCCGGAATGACCATACACGCCCCACTACAATATTTTCAATTTTCTGAGGTTGTGAATAACGTTCAAAAATCCGTCCGTCTTTGAATTCAAGTTTATCGAAACTTGATATATCAGGATTAGAATACAATTCTCTTACAGTTGCGAGGAAATTTTCGGGATCAGTTAATTGATCTAATATGTGGTTAAGCGTTAGATTATCATCAAGCGTGGCAAGGATTTTTTCAGGAAGCCTCCACATCCGAGCAAATTTCTGGTTCCATTTTATGATATTCCCCTTGCCATCTACAATCAGAATTCCATCGGCAGTCGACTCCAGAGAAGCATTAAGCAATGAGAGAGATGATTGAAGATCTTCTCCTGCTTTTTTGTGGTCTGTAACATCAATAGCTATACCGTAAATAAGATTTTCATCTATTGGAATAGCACTCAGAATTGCTTCTCTTTCGCTTCCATCAGGTCTGATATATCTAACCTCACCAAAATTTTCATTATTGACTATACCTTTTATACGTTGAAGCCTGTCTATAGCCCCTGATGGGGAAATATCTTTTGTGGTAAGTTTTTTTAGTTCTTCCAGACTTCTGCCTGTTAATAACTCTCCAGCCTTATTGGCGTTCAGATATTTTCCTGTTTTTGAATCAACCAGAAAAATAGCATTCATAGATTTCTCGAAAAGGGAACGGTATCTTTTCTCACTCTCCATGAGAGCATCTTCTGCCATTTTCTGTTCTGTTATGTCGATTGTATAACCTGCCAGATAGGTGGGTTCATTTTCAATTATAATTGGAAATTTAATAGTATTATAAAATCTCCCGTTAAGCTCTTCTTTAACTTCAATTTGCTTTGCTTCATTTAATATTCTAATATCGTCGGCAACCATTTTTGTTGCCAGATCAGAAGGGAAAAGCTCATCCATGCTTTTACCAAGCAACTCCTCCATAGTACGACCTAACATTTTTTCATAATTTCTGCTCAGACGGAGCGAACGGATTTGGGCATCTTTAAAGAATACATAAATAGGACTATTTTGCATAAAATGGCTGAAAATATCTTCGCTTATTTGCAAAGCTTTTTCAGTCTTTTTACTTTCCGTAATATCTAAAACTGTGAACGTGATACCCTTGGTCAGATCATTTTTTACCAGAGGTGTAGAACTCATTCTAACATTGATAATACTTCCATCTTTGCATTTAAATAAGGTCTCCAATGACCTAGTGCCTTTTTTATCTATATGATCATATTTTTCTTTAACAACAGAATCAGAAATTTCTTTTGAGGGGTAAAGCATTTCAGAATGTTTCCCAATCAACTCTTTCCGTGAGTATCCTGTCATTTTGCAAAAGGTGTCATTGACTTCTGTAATAACCCTGCTTACAACCAGACCAATGCCCACAGGAGCAGCTCTGAAAATGCTCTGTATTTTTTCTTCACTCTCTTTTAATAAAATCTCAGCTGCCTTCTTCTCGGACTGAGTCTTATATTGTTCAAGAGCCTCATTTATTGCAAACGGGAGTCTTGTCAGGTGTTCTTTTATGATATAATCAGTTGCTCCGGCTTTAATACACTCTACTGCAATCTGCTCGTTAACTGCTCCGGTGAACAGAATGAAAGGTATTAAAGGGTCAAATTCTTTTGCATCTTTTAAAGCCTGCATGCCGTTATAAGATGGCATAGAATAATCTGAGATTATAATATCTGGTCTGAAATCATTTAGGGTCTTGATAAAACCGACCTGTGTATCAACCCTGATATGTTCAAAACTAAACCCTCCTTTCTTTAGTTCCCTGACTGCCAGTTCCGCATCAGATGGAATATCCTCAACAAATAATACTTTAATATGATTAATCATTTAATATTATGGATGTTATATATTTAGAAGACCCAATCCCCTGAACAAAGGTATAAATCTAAAATATTATAAATAATTGCCAAACATAATTGAGTTAATTATTTGTAAAAAAGAGAAAATATATTGACATAACTACCGAGTGGAAATAGAAAGAATGAATAAGAATCAAGAATTAGGTTATTCTTTAAGATGAATAAGCTATTTAAAGAAAGATGGCATTCTTAGAAACCGGAGAGATTCCCTTTTCTCCTGTTGATGTCAAAGTTATTTACTGCAATACAATTCTGTCTGATAAAAGGTGGAGAATGAATGCCATCTTATTTCTTGTACTGATTATTTACTCGTAACGTTTTCAAGCTTTACCAAAGATATCAAATTTTCAAACATGTTTCCCTGGTATTTCTGCTCACCGATATTTAATTGTGTGGTATCGCCGTGTACATTATAACCAATCGGCCTTAAATCGAGGAGGGTAACAACCGGGATTTCTTCAGAAAAATCCATTTCAAAGATCCTTGTGTTTGTTGCTCCGGGAACCTGATTAAGCTCAACTAATAGCTTTTTCTCATTGTTCAAGATATCAACTCTGACAACTGGAAGTATTGCTTTACTATCCTCTACAACTACTACAGCATTAAGCTCTTTCTTAGTGTAGATCCATAACCTTGGAATATCCCCCACTCCTATCAGGAAAGGGATGAACCCATTATCATCAATCAGGTATTTAAGGTTCTTAAATGTGTTACCACAAAATGTAATATTCGGGTATTGCAAATATTCATGAGGTAGCTGCTGATTTATAGTTTCATTAGACATTGTTTTCTGGTTTAAAGGTTTTTAAAATGTGATTCAATCGATGCTATCAGCTTGTCTCTGCCACTTTTTATATACCTACCGAGGATATATAAAATAACGCAGATAAATAGAGCCAAACCTACAGAGATAACCTCCCAGGGTTCAATATCAATTGGAACTTTTTCATTTGCCTCAGCAGCGTGATAAGCAACTAAGAAAGCAATCAATGCACTTACCAGTTTAAAAGCCCAGCCAACAGACATTAGAAATATGTTTAACGCCCAGTCTTTATAACCAGTGGAATTCTTGATCAACTTATTGAAATTGTTTTCGTCTAATGGAAATACTCGGTGAAGAATCAATATTTGTTCTGTCCTAAGCTCAGAGGAACTCAGAACTATCGGATGTTTTATAGCCTTTGTGTCTGACATTTTAATTTGAGTTAGTTTTTTTAAACAATTCATTTACCTCATTTATCCTTTCATAAGCTCATTAAATTTTAATGCGGCTTCGGTCCGGTTTTGGACATGAAGTTTTGGGTAAGAATTTTTCAGGTGAGTTTTGACGGTATCAAGCTTACAATCCAGCTCAAACGCAATTATCTTATTGGGCTTACCAATTGAAACTTTTTCCATAACCTCGAACTCTCTGAAGGTTAGATTACTTATATTACGATTTGGTTCCATGACAATAAATCTTTGAATTAAAAAAATCAGGGATAGATTACTTAACTTCTATTCTTCTGACAGAAGTTGAACCATTAGTCATGATAATATCATAGAGCTCAGTTATTGTTGTAGAGGCTGCAGTTGGCGGCAATCCTTTCAGAGCAGATAAATCCGTTATTGCTGATGCTGCTTTTGAAACAACATTGGCCGCTGCTGTAAGCGTCTCGGCAATTAAGGGATCAGTTTCTAAACCAAGAGTAGTTATTGTACCATCTGTTAATTTCAGGTCAAGTTTCCTGGATCCTAATCCGTCCTTAATTGCAATATACTGCGGATTCTCAAGATCAGGGAGATAAAGAATCGTTGCTTTTACAACGTTATTGCTTGCCTGATCCCTTTCAACCTGCAAATAAGGTTTCGCAGGATAATACTTAAATCCCGATTGCTTTGTGAGTTCAGCATTGGAATAGAATTTAACCGGTGAACACCCGGTAAATACCAGTATGAAAATACCGGTTACTAAAATTAGGAATGCGTTTTTCATGGCATAATTAAGTTTAAGTAGACATATTTATAATTA
Source organism: uncultured Bacteroidales bacterium (assembly GCA_963809855.1). Lineage (GTDB taxonomy): Bacteria > Bacteroidota > Bacteroidia > Bacteroidales > VadinHA17 > LD21. Next base: position 1,833,402 of record CAWELF010000001.1, read on the forward strand.
AACAAAACCTAGCACAAGAACAAAAATGAACTTACGATTAGTTCTTCAGGAAACGCAGCAAATCAACAAAAACCAGTGGGTGTTAACATCAGCTTTCATCTTAACCCGATCGACCCTTAACAGGTTTAGCACAATCGTGGAATAAAATTAAGAAACTCTTTTTAAATAAGCATTATAATTCTTTGGAAATTCTTCTAACACTTTAGTGGTATTGACTTTAACTATTCTTAAGAATATCTTTGGTACTGGAATTTATGTTTCGACTCGTGAACAGTACTAAATACAATCTGAATATTCTTTTGATGAGAGATCATGTCTCATTTCTAACCGGACAATCTTGTCTTTCTCATTCAAAAATCAAACTCAGGAGTTATAAATGTGAGCTTCAGAATGCCGGGAAAGATCTTTGGGTTGCCGGGAACGATCTTTGGGTTGCCGGGAATGATCTTTGGGTTGCCGGGAATGATCTTTGGGTTGCCGGGAAAGATCTTTGGGTTGCCGGGAACGATCTTTGGGTTGCCGGGAACGATCTTTGGGTTGCCGGGAACGATCTTTGGGTTGCCGGGAACGATCTTTGGGTTGCCGGGAACGATCTTTGGATTGCCGGGAACGATCTTTGGATTGCCGGGAACGATCTTTGGATTGCCGGGAACGATCTTTGGATTGCCGGGAACGATCTTTGGGTTGCCGGGAACGATCTTTGGGTTGCCGGAAGTGATCTTTGGATTACTCCTTATGATTTTCAAACTCATTCAAAAACTCTCAATAACAAATATCTATTTCAATTACTAACTTAAAAATTAATGTTATGACAACAAATCAGAAGATCAAATTAAGAATGTACCTGGGTGTCAGGAATTTTGTAAGTCAAAATGAACAAACTGCTAATTCAATCCCAAAATTTGCACAGAGCTATGCAAACCTGCTTCTGTCGATTGATGAGATTCAACTAATCGGCGAGATGCAGGGACTCAACAAGACAGGTCTCGCCCTTGACAAGAACAGGTTAAAAATGAACCTTATTAACCTGGCTGTTAAGTATTCCAACAGAATAGCCATACTTGCTAAGCTGACAAAAAATGACACTTTACTTAAAGAGGTAAAGTTTAATGAATCGGATCTTCTGAGATTATCCGAAGTGACCCTAAAAGAAAGAGCAAAGATCATTTATGATAAAGCTGAAGCTAATCTAAGTAACCTTACAGAACAAGGAATTACAGCAGACACGCAAAAACAATTTCTGGAAACAATAACAGCATTCAATAAAGCACTTGAAACGCCAAGGACCGGAATAGCTGAAAAAAGTAAGGCTACACAGAAACTTCCGGTATTGTTTGACAAAGCTGATTCTGAGATTGAGATTATGGATCTGGCAGCAGGGTCGGCAAAGGATGAGTACCCTGATTTCTTCAATGGTTACAGAACCTCAAGAAAACTTATTGACTCCAACTCAGGTACATTGGCACTTAAAGCAGCTGCCAGAGACCTCGCAAATGGAGAACCGGTAAGCGGAGCAATCTTCATTTTTAAGCATGAAGATTTAAAAGCTACAGGAGGAACCGGCATTGGTGAGATTATTAAAAAAACCTCTAAAAAAGGGAATTTTCATGTAAAAAGCATGGAGACCGGAACCTACAAAGTTGTAGTAAGTAAGCAGGGATATAAAAATAAGGAGGCTTCAATTAATGTGGCTGATGGAGAGAGAAGTGATTTGACTGTGGAATTGGAAAAGGCTTAGGTTAAACCCCCCGGCCCCCCTGTGAGGGGGGCTAATTACTACTAATAACTAATTTTTATATGATGAAATCGAAGATTTTCACACTCGACTACAGGGATCTGTTAAATGGTCTTCTCATTGCATTCCTGGCTGCATTTATTGATGGGATCATTAAGATTCTGGAATCTGGTTCGGTTTTTGACTGGCCCCACCTTCAGCCTGTTATAATCACAGGGATTAGCGCTGCTTTGGCTTATCTTCTAAAAAGCCTGTCTACGAATTCCCGGAATCAGTTGTTTACAAAAGAACCGGGATAGATATTATGTTCTTTTAGAATTTTGTATATTTGCTTTACAGGCGGTACATTTAACATTATTCCCCTTTAGCACGAGTGGAATTCTTTTCCAGCACAGGAAATGCAGCGAGACAAAAATGTACCGCCTTCTTTTTAACTATTATCAACAGAGCAGAAGACCAATTTACTATACGTAAAAACCTTAATGATTTGAATTGACAGATCTTTATAAGCAATGTGATGCACTTGTCTTTGTACGGCTTACAAATATGCTTATGACTTTGAGTGGGTTTTCTTAGCTAGAACAATATTGAACTGATTTCATCATATTCGATTTCTTCTTTACTTAATCTGCCTTTGAGTTTCATAATGTTGATTTCGATTAATTTGTCCCCGTCAATCTTTAAACAGTCTTTAAACTGTTTGAAAACGTAATCTGCCGAGTGTCTTGATAATCCATAGTTCTGTAATGCGATTACAATAGTGTTTTGTGTTCCATACTCTAAAAATGTTGCCCAATTGACTCCGGCATTTTCTTCTCCTAATATCTCAACTAGCATAGCGAAATAGTTATTGAAATATTTTTCGAAAAGGAAGCGTAAAACACTTTCGATATCATCAATGATATTACCAATCAGGACATTAATATGATGCTTACTATTGTCAAACACCTCAAAGGTTTGTTTACCATCCTTGTAACCTACCATTAAGGTGCTTCCTTTGCGGTTATAATATGCAATAGATTCATTAATAATTTGACTTAACGGAACTCCATTCATCCACTGATTCATTAGAACAGCAAAGTAATCAAGTTGATTCTTAGATTTGAAGCTCTTCTCTTCTGTGTCCCATTTAAAAATAGAATAAAAGCGGTGTAGCCACAATTTACACACTTCGTAATTAATCTTTGTTGGCAATTTTATGTATGATGGATTCTTGGCTTGTTTTTTAAGATTAATAAAAACCTCATTTTGAATTTTTAGTTTGATGGAATTATTTGTGTTTAATACGCTTGAAGGAACATCAACATTTCCGTTTTTCTTTTTTGCTAATTCAATAATTGCTTCCTTGTTATTTGCAATCAGTTTTTTTATTATCTCGCTGCTGTAGTTAGCTCGCTGAATTTCGAGAGTGTCAATGCTAATTATATTGGCAATGTATTCCAATATCTCTTTCATTGTGCCAGTATCAAACTTTACATCAGGATTTTCATTTAGAATTTGCTCAATCTTCTTTAGCTTTTTGTCAATGTAGTTTTCTACGGAAGGATTAAGTTTAATTTCTACATCACATTCTAATAAGTCTTCACGTTTTTTCCAGTCTTTGTCAGTCTCTTTCAGGCAGATGATATTTCCTGACAATTCATGTTTAAGTCGTCCAGCACGCCCTGCAAGATTCCAAAAATCTATAGGTTGAAAATGATTTCTGCCGTTTTTGTTGTTTAGTATGAAAACATTCTTGGCAGGTAAGTTCACTCCTTCCAAAAGTGTTGATGTGCAAAACACATAATTGATTTCCCTTTCTTTAAAAAGACCTTCAACTTTGTTTCTGATAATCTGAGGAAGGTTCCCAAAGTGATAGCCAATTCCTCTATTCAGAAACTCACCTAAATAATAGTCTTTATGGATATATGCCCTGATTTGTCGAATTACCTTTTTTACATTTTTGGAAACTTCAATTTGTTTATTCTGATTTTGCTCAAATAGCTTTGCCGCTTTGTCAACAGCATCAAATCTTGAGCTGCAATAGACGATGTTGCTTTCACTGTCTCCAATAGCAGAAAGAATATCATACATCGAATCTGACTTTGTTACAATTTTAGGCTCAAATTGATAGTTACCGTTATCCAGATAGTGTGTAACCTTCTTTTCAACCAAATCAACAAAAAACAGATTTTGAGAAACAGGCGTTTCAATCGTTTTGAAAAACATTTTCTCGTCTTTATTGAAAAGTTTAAGGAAGACCTCAGGATTTGAAACATTTGGAGACGAAAAGTATAAGTTCATGTTAGGATTTCTCCTCAAGGCTTTTGAAATGGCTGAATAAGCTGTTACTGCACGAGCGTCCTTTTCTGCTGCAAGTTTGTGGGCTTCATCCACAAACAAGTAAGAAATTGATGGATTTTTCTTTTGTGATAGATAACTTAATAACCGTTCAGGTGTAAGTACAAAAACGTAATGTTGTTCCGTTGATGGTAGTTCAGAAACATTTGAGTTCGTTATTACTGTGTACTTGTAATGATCCAATTCATCTTTCAACTCTTTGTTAAGATCAGTTGAAAACTGGTTTATCAGTGCCCTGGTTGGAACCATGATTACAATATTCTCTGGTGGTTTGTTCCCAACTACTTTTCTGATAAACGATTTAATGATGAAGGATTTACCCATAGACGTTGGACCTGAAAAGCTAAAATACTTTGAACCGCTTATCTTCTTGTAAAGCTCAAATTGAGAATCGGTAAATATTAAATCTTCGGTATCGGGAACTGCTTGAATAAATTCCTTTACTTTCTTTTCCAGTTCTCTATCGAATGGTAATTCAGAAGAGTTGTTTTCATTTTTCAAAAATGCAATTCCGGGAAAGTTGCCTAATTTAGCTAATACTGAATGGGAAAAGGTCTGAAAGTATGGGTTTGCATTGTAATCTTCATTTAGCAAAGTAATAAGTTGATAGGCTTTGTTTCTTGCCTTTGGATTTCTGGAGTTTGAAAGTATATCTGAAAAACGCAATATGTCGAACAACTCTTTTTCAGTTAGTTTTATGCTTCTACCATTTTCTGAAAACAGATTATTAGCCAACAGTTTAGCCGCTTTGCTATTAAGAGTAATGAAGTATTCATCTTGCAAAACATCCTTGGCTAAACGTTCTATCATTCTTCTGCGCGTGTTATTTTCTTGATGATCTCTTTTCTTGTTTCATCCAGTTTCATAAATGGGAAAACGTAAACATAAAATGTGTAACTGTATAGCTTATATTCGTCAATCTTCTTTTTAATATGTCCCATTTTGCTTTCTACCTCAGCTTTGATTTGTGATTTAATTAAAACTAAAAATTTCTCATTGGGTAACCTTTTTTCTTCATCTGTTGGGTTTATTTCAAATCCTGCGAAAATGGCAAAAGCATTGTTTTTTACGATTGGGTCAGTATCGGTTGCCTTTGGCATAATAACCGATTTCAGAAATTGGTATAAGTCCTCATCAAATGCCTCTTTGCACAACTGGGAGTTAATTAATCCAATTTCATCATAGATATTATTCTTCTTCCTCGTTCTAAACTCATGAATTGATTCAAATGCTTTGGTTAAAGAAGTTGTTAATTCTTGATAAAGTTTTGATTCTCCAAAAATTAGCTGATAGTTTTTAGGTGCCAATTCAAGCAGGTGAATACCATCTGAACCTTTTGCATAATCGTTAGATGAAAGTTTGATTTCTAATTTTGTTAGGATTTTAGGGGCTTTCAAATGCGATTCAAGGAAACAAAACAGAAGCAACTCACCAGCTTCACCATCATTTACACTATAATCCCTAAATTTTCTTGAAGCTTCCTTTACAAGTCCATACCAGCGTTTATCTTTTTCAAAGTCTTTTATTTCTTTACGTGATAAGGCAAAAGGAATCATACTCTCGCCTAATTTCTCAATTAACTCCTCATAACAGAATTGGTTATTCTCAATTTTTAGTATATGTAGATTTAGTTTGGAATTGGTATCTGGCACATCACATTCAATCTCTTTGTAAAAAAGATCTAAGAATTTTTCGCTTATGCTTGGTTTAAAATCCATATAGATTGAATTAGTTGTACTGCAATAATGCTTACAGGTATGACATAATCTTTTTCAAGCTGTTGGTGGAGTTGAATACAGTTTCGCTTCAATTGCTGCCTGTGCTAAAGTTGAACCCGATAGAAACCCTTCTAATGCAGGTTTTCTAATAAAGTTCAAATATTTCTCTTTATCAATTTCCAAGAATGCTTCATAACATTCTCTTTTTACATTGTCTGCTAAATGTGATATTTTACTTTTGTTCATGTAATCCCAATAATGCCCATACCAAGATTCAACTCTTGCATTTACAAAACCTACATATCTACTTTCTATTTTATATATAGTTTTCCAAGATTCAATCTCATCATCTTTTCCATCAGGATTTGAAAAGTTTATTTGCCATTGAATATTATTTGGATTTGCATCGTCTGTGATAATTTGAAATGTTACATTAATTCCTTTGTGAGTTTCATCATATGGATAAAAAAGTTTTCGATTCGTTGAAACTTCAATAATATCGGTATCTCCCTTTGCATCAAATGAATTACACTCTTTACAAACTGGAACTAAATTTTTAAAGTTCACTGCTGATAATGGATATATGGATTTAGGTAAGTAATGGTCATATTGGTCTCTTGATTTGTCAGTGTGTTTTTTTAAATCACCGATACCACACACAGGACATAGAGTAAATTCAGAATTTAGAATGCTGAATTCATCGAAATGACTTCTTAGAGTTGTTGAAAACAAGTCACAAAAGCCATCCCCATCTAAAACCTGCTCATATAAATCGATGAAGAAACCTCGAATAACTCCGTAAATGCCTTTTGTTGATTTTGGTAGTTTTTTAGGTTCATAATTTCCAGTACAAATATTCTCGATTGCATTACTCTCACGAATTAAATTAAATAACTCTGTCCTTTGTGACAATGGCCAATTTATAATTGTATTATAAATTAATTCGCATCTAAATCTCACAATTTTTGGGTGCCTTGTAGCTAAGTAGGAAAGAGTATAGTCAAAGAATGAGACTTGAAATGGACCTCTTTCAAATTCAATCCGATTAAAGAATCCAATTACACTTTCATGTAATCTCAGTTGAATCGCTGAATCTAAATATTTAAAGCTTTTAATCATGTCCTTTCAGTTCCTGCTCCTTTATGATTAATTCTCTAAATAAAAGAACCTTTTCAACAGATTCGCCTAAAACTCTAGCGGATTCTTTGGCTATTTGAATTTCTTCAAGTGTATTGAGCTTGCTATGTTTTATTTTTTCAATAACTTCAAGAGGCGAGCCTGAAATTGATTCGTGTTTTTTAAAAATCTCTTCGGTAAGGATATTAACACTTGTCCCGAATGTATTTATTTTGGGATTTGAGGGAGATAACTCGCCCTTAGTAAATAAGAATACATTTTCTCTTTTGCAATCTGAAATCATAAATGGCGAATGAGACGTAATAAATATTATTTGTTCTTTCACCTTTTCATTAAGAACTTGATTTAATAGTGAAATGTATTTGGAACGCCATTCGGGATTGAAATGTGTGTCTGGTTCGTCAAAAATAAAAATTGAGTTTTTTGACTCAAGCAACATCATGCCGCAAAGAGAATGTAGAAGCTGGTGCTCTCCATCAGACAAGTGTTTGTAGGAAATTTGTTCATTATTATTGCTTGTAAAGCTAATTTCATCGATATAAAATATCTGATTTATTGGAGTTGGTCTAGGTAACCATGCAGATATGTTTTTTCCAAATTCTATATCTCGAGCCTTTTTTATAAGGGCATCAGGAATAAGAAAGGTATTCATCAACCTCAACTGATATAAATCACGGAATAAATCATAGGCTGTTCTCCAATGTCCAAAGAATTTTTCCTTTGTTTCATCAGTAACTTCAAAGAATAATTTCTTTCGTCTTAAATCTCCTTCTTGATTTTTGGAATCGGAGGCACAGCTAGTAAGCTTTTCTATAATTAATTCGATTGACGAAGGGAAGTTGAAGTTTACATAATTTGGTCTGTTGGTTCTTAGATAAATTGAAAATGAATTAAGTCCTTTAACTTCAAGCTCTTTGTTGAGTATTTCGATGTTGTTGTCCTTGATGTAAATTTGAGAACAAATAGTGGCTATCTTGTTTGCTTCATAATCTAAAATAAACATTCGATTCAACTGAGGACGATATGTGTCCATACCTTTTGCCTGTTCTCTAAGGCTTTCAACATAAAAGAAATCAATTTTGTAAAACGGATTGCTTATAAGTTCATTCAATCCCGAGCTGTATGCCACAATTCTATTTGGTAAAATGAAATTATCACGATTATCTATTGTTGCAGGTTCAATGTCCCCATGCAAGATCATCTTTGGTAATTTATTACATTCCTTGATGTATTGAATTCTCATATTGCCAAGACCTGACCATGTAAAGCCTTTTAATTTGTCCCAAGAAATATTCAAATCTTGCCAAGTTGGATTTATTTCAAACTCAAGGTCGAAACCAAAACCAGTTTTGTATTTTCTTAATTGATATTTTGATCTTTCTTCCGAATAAGATTCCAAGTAAAAAAATGCTTCTGAAATTGCCTCCAATATATTGGACTTACCAGAACCATTTAGCCCTACAAAACATATTGGTTCAATTCGCTCACCATTTGAATGATTTTTGAATTCGATTGAATAATTTTTTTTCAACCCTCTAAATGGAGATAATATTTTGAAGTGGTTTATCTTCATTCCGTTAATCTTGTATTTTCAACTCCCCCATAAACGCCCATTGGCTCAAGCTGCCATACAAATTTTCTAGCTCCTGTAAGTTTTGTTGGAATTGGATTTTGAGAGCTTCTGTTTTTTCTACAATTTGGGCAAATTGGGTTTGGAGTGAGAGGGCTGGAACAGGGATTTTAATTTCTTTAATGCTAGTTAAACTCAAGAATGTCCTAACAGTATCAGTAATTTTCTTTTTAAATTGTTGCTGAACGATTCTGTCATTAATGCAATACACTAAATATTCTGGCTCAATTATGGATTTGTCAGGGGTTACTTTATTGAAATTTTGTGACATTATAGCTCGTGGTAATGATGGAGGAACTAAAAGAGCTTTACCCGATGAACCAACCGCAATAATAACTACATCATTTGGTTTTACTTCGCTTCGCTTTAATTCTATTGCTTTTTCTTCACTAATATATTTTACATTGCTTAAATCCAATTTACCAGATGTGATATTTGTGCCTCTTAAAATAATAACACCTTTATCTGTATAGTGCTGTGAAGTCAAGTTTGAACCGAAAGGACCGCTAGATAAAGAGTACTTTTCTTTGCTAACAACTTCTTCTAAATACTTCCATTCGAAATTTTTGCCGTCTCCAAACATCTCCAAAAAAGTGCTTTTCAGAAACTCGTCCAAAAGACGGATGCTTTCTTTGCGTTTGGATATTAGGTCTTCGGCTTTGTAGAGTATATTGGCAATTTGAATTTGGTCTTCAAAAGATGGAAGAACTAAACTCAAGCCAGTCAAATCTCCTAACCTTATAAATTGAATAACAGCACCTTTAGTTTTGCTTCGCAAACCCCTTAGGCAAGTATCAAGAAAAAGAGTTAAGAATTTTGTATCTAATCTCTTTTTATCTATGCTTTCAATAATATAAACTCGCTGATACGCATTGAATTTTCCATCATAATACTTAACATTCAAATCACCATTACCAGCAACTAAAACACACTCACAATTATAAGCGTATTTGTTTATCCTCAAAGGTTGCACTGCACATGTAAAAAATGGATATAAACCATCCTGATTAGCAGCATTGGCATCTAATTTACCTGTTTTAATATTTACTAAATCCCCTAATTTTTGCATCTCTAATTAATCCAATAATTGTTGTAGTTCTTCTATTCCATTAATAATATCTGCTTCAGTAATTTTGAGCTTTTGGATGATCATGATAGGCTTTTCATATACCATTTCTTCATACACTTCTTCTTTGTAGGTGCTCAGGTTCAGGTCGTAGTTATTTTCTGCAATTTCCTTTTTGGGCACCATAAAGTATTTCAGTTTTCTGTCTCCCGCTGATTCCGCTAATGATCGCAGATGATACTTATCAATAATATCAGGCAAATCACTCTCGGCAATTTTATTTCTCTTGTCGTCTAAGGTGTAGCCGTCTGCCTGCATATTGTAAAACCACACCTTGTTGGTTTCTCCGCCTTTGGTAAAGATCAAAATTGCGGTGCTTACACCTGCATAGGGTTTAAATGCACCGCTTGGTACGGCGATTACGGCCTTGAGTTCGGCTTTTTCAATAATTAGTTTTCGCACTGCCTCAAAAGCTTTTCCACTATTTTGTATTACACCGCTTGGCACAATTATGGCAGCTGTTCCCCCCATTTTGAGCATATTAAAAATGCGTTCAACAAAAAGCAGTTCTGTTTTGGTGGTGGGAAGTTTCAGCCCTTCGTTAATATCGCCTTTGTCAATACTGCCTGTAAATGGCGGGTTTGCCATAACAATGTCAAACAGGTTGTCTTCGTTGTAGGATTTGCTCAGCGTGTCTTTGTAATCTATTTTTGGTTCATCAATACCGTGCATCATCATGTTCATAAGCCCAAGACGTACCATAGTAGTGTCGATATCATAACCGGTAAAACTCTGATCGAGAATTGATTTTACTTTCTGAGTGAGCCCGGCGCTGATTGCAGCACGTTCGAAACCATCTTCGTCTTTTGTAATTTTAGCCGGATCCTGTTTACGAACTAGATCAGTAAGTATATACTGGTAAGCACCTAATAAAAAACCGCCTGTGCCACATGCAGGATCGGCAATGCGTTGACCCAACTGAGGAGCAACCAGTTCAGCCATGAGTTTAATAATATGCCGCGGTGTTCTGAATTGCCCGTTTTTACCGGATGAAGCAATTTCACTTAACAGCATTTCATAAACATCGCCCTGTATATCCTGAAAGGCATGCCCTCCTACGGTTGCATCTTTTTCAATCTCTTTAAAAATATCTTCAACAATGTTTATTGCCGATACCATAAGGCTTGCTTTAGGCATTATAAAGACAGCATTTGCCATGTGTTTAGTAAAAGGGGTGGTCGCTCCATTCAGATCTTTTAAGAATGGAAACACTTTTAACTGAACATGAAGAAGCATTTCGTCGGCCGGCTTGTGTTTGAAAACACTCCATCGCAATTCATTTTTATCAATGCTTTCGTTGCTACCAGGAACTGTAAATTTACCATTAAAACGTGAAGTGTATTTTTCACCTATAAACTCAGCATCCTTTTCACGTTTTGTTTCGAGATCATCCAGCCGCTTCATGAAAAGCAGATAAGTTATCTGTTCAATTGCAGTAAGAGGATTAGCAATGCCTCCTTCCCAGAAGTTCTGCCAGAGTTTGTCAATAAGCGATTTTAAAGCGGAGTTATTTTGTAACATTATGCAGCTAGTACTTTTTGCGTTAAACTTAAAATTTCATTTATTTCTTTGTCATTGAAAATGCCTCTTATACCATCTGGATGGATCATTGTAAATGGCGATTCAATGAGATTACGTTTACTTACTTCACCCTTTTCCAATACAAAGTTTTTAAGCAGATCGAGGAACTGCAATTGCCGGCCGGTAAGATAACTGTGGCTTCCTTCAAATTCTTCAAATGCTTTGTTAACGGATACGGCAAAAGTTTCAAGCTTTTCAATTCCAAGTATATGTTTTATGAATTGAATTAATTCTGCCTTGCGGTTATCATAAACTTTACGAAGCAGATCTATTGTAATATGCGGGTGTTCATTGTGCAACTCTTCTGCAAGTTTTTCAGCTTCTTCGCCGGTTATTGAAAACCCTTGCTTAAGTTTTTGCAGAATAGGGCTGTTGGAAACCAAAGCATTTATTTTTTGCTCTACCAATTCACGATATTTGGCAACACTTAATGCCTCATGTTGCGGGCCAAATTCAATAAATTCTTTTTCGCTGACAATGTCTTTAAAGTTAAATTTAGCAGGGCCAAGTGGAATAACAGATTCACGATATTTCATTAGAGGAGCAAGCTTCAGAATCAGCTGATCAAATTTTTCTTCTGTTATAGTAGCCCAGAAATGATTTGACTGGGCTTTTTTTATCAGCTCTATTTCCCTGGCTACAATATTTACACTAAGTGGAAGTTCGTCTATCTCCTCAATTATACTGGCTTTAAGTGTTTCAAATTTATCTTTTTCATTAACAAGATGAGCCAAGGAAACCTCAACAACGTCTTTTTCAAACCGCATTGCCTTATAGTCAGCATCTGCAAACGTTCTGAACAATGGTTTAACAACTGTTCTCAGAAATTCCAGTTTGTCCCCGGACAGATTATTCCAGAAATTTTCATCTTCAAATCGTTGCAATTCATATTTAGCTTCCATAATCACCACAGAGTTTTGAGGCAGAGTGTCAATCTGAAGTTTTAGTTTCTGAGTTTCTTTTCCGACTATTTCTGTGCGGCTTAATTCAATTGCCTTTTCGATTTTCTCTAACCGAATTCCGAATAACCTTACTGGTAAAGGAATCTGGGGTTTTAATTCTTTTCCTCTTGGATTGAGTTTGAAATATTCAAAATTATCCCAGCAGTCCAAAATCAGGAATTCATCTTTGTCAGTACACCATGTTTTAATTTTCTCTCTTTCCAATAAACGGGTACCCCTTCCAATCATCTGCCAGAATTTAGTGTATGAGTAAACAGGTTTCGCAAATACGAGATTCGTTAATTCCCGTATGTCAATACCGGTGTCGAGCATATCGACACTTAAAGCCACACGCGGCAAGTCATTATTCTTAAACTGACTAAGAAGACCTCCCGGACCATACACCCGTGGATCTTCGCTAACAATAACTTTTGCCAATTCTCCTTTGTATTCGGGATAAAGTGAATCGAAGATCTCCTCCATTCGCCGGGCATGAGCTTTACTGATACAGAAAAATATTGTTTTTCCGGGCAATACACCGTTGGAATCCTTGATAGATTCTTCCATAAACTCACGGACTATCAATGCATTTGTGCCGCGGTTAATTACTTTTTTTTCAATTTCTGTTCCTTCGTAATTAATCTCTTCTATCTCTTTTCCTTCAAGAATCAACTTCTGCTGGTCTTCCAGAGAAATGGTCCGCTTACTTATTCCTTCGTCCTGAAATTTAGTTTTGATTTTCATTACCTGAAAGCTGCACAGGTAGGGAGGAATATGATTTATTGCTTCCTCATAGGAATAAGCAAATGTCGGCACACCATCTTCGCACTCAAACAACTGAAATGTATTATGATCAATTACATCGGTTGGAGTTGCGGTCAAGCCTAAAGTTATTGTGTTAAAGTAGTCTAGAATTTCCTGATAAGTATTGTAAATGCTTCGGTGACTTTCATCCACAACGACTAAATCGAAGAAGTGTGGTGAAAGGGAATTTTGTTCATCACGAATAATGTTCAACATTGTCGGATAAGTAGAAACATAAATCCGTCTATCGGTGGCAATTTCTTTCTCCCCAGGTTTCGGCCATCTCGGTTCATTGGGCAAATACTCTTTAAATGCATCAAGAGTCTGGTCTCTTAACGCAATTCTGTCAACTAAAAACAAAACTCTTTCAGCCCAACCTGCTCTCATTAATGCATCCACCAAAGCAATGCAAATCCTTGTCTTGCCTGTGCCTGTAGCCATTACCAATAAGAATGTGCGTTTTCGTTTTTCTATGGCTTCCATCACTGCCCTGATTGAGCGTATTTGATAGTCTCTGCCGGCAATATTAGTATTAATTAATTCTCCTGTTAAGCTTTTTCTTGCTTTTCTGATATATAAGTACCGTTCGAGATCGGCTCGGGATGGGAAACCATAAACCTTTTTGGGAGGATAATTTTCCAAATCCCAGAAATTAATATCATGACCGTTGGTGTAAAAGCAGAATGGGAGTTCTCCTCCTTGCGTTGCAAGAATGTTTTTGCAGTATTGTTTTGCCTGTTCACGGCCGATTGCCGCATCGACAGAAGTTTTCTTAGCTTCTACCACTGCAAGAGGTTTACCATCCTTCCCTAAGAGAACATAATCACTGTATTGATGCCCGGCATAAGGAGTTGCAGCCTCTTTAACAAGGTTTGAATCGACAATAATATCAAACTCTTCGATAACCTGAGTCCGGTCGGTAACATTCCATCCGGCTTGTTTCAGTCGTTTGTCAATAATTTCCTTCCGAGTCAGGTTTTCGTTTTTCAAATCTTAATTTTAATTAAAGTGTAAAAGTAATGATTTTGGAACGGGGTGTTAATAACATTAGCTGTTTTTGATGGTACTAGTAAGTGTCAGTAAAAACTGAATTACAAATGTGTTAAATAATTATTGACAATTGATTTTTAATATTTTTAAACGAAAAGAATGTAATAAAAGAGCAAATTATCAGGGAAGTGGTTTGTATATTATAATGGACAATGTTGTTTCTGCAATTTAATTTAATATAAAACGGTTTGTTTTATGGAATTGCTTTTTTTAATTCGTTTGCCGCTGTTTCTGGCATGCTTTCAGACTCATATTCCTTAGTTCTTGATATTATATTTTTAAAGGTTAAAACTTTATTTTCCTTGTATGTGGGTAGCCAGAACGTTGGAAGACTTTCTACTGAAGAATAAAAATAATCCTTAAGACTTGTGCAAAAAAAATAGAATTTGTCAATAATATATTTTTCAAGTTCATAAGACGTATAGACTTTACCATTGATTGTATTCCAATACTTTAGAATTCTGACAAGTTTACGAATTTGATAATCGCAATTTCGATTCTTTGCATTTAAGTCTTCTTTGACACTAGATGGATCTGTAGAAATCCAATCTATAAAATTAGATGAAGGGGCTGGAATATAGGTTGTTCCCCAACTTTTATACGCTGGAGCAAGCTCAAACCTAATATGTCCTAACTCTAAGACAACCGTGGGAGAAGATTGGTAAATCTCATTTTTTAAATAATTTGCTTCTGCAAAAGTTTTTAGTCTAGTCATTAAGGTCTGGGGTTTGTAGCTTGAACCATCATTAAAAACGACCATATAATCAACATCTGAATCAGGATCTTTACTTCGTTTTAAAATCGTTTTTCGATCATAAGAACCAAATACAAAACTTGATTCAATATTGTTGAAGTGCCTATTTAGCTTAAGGGACAAAGTACTTATAGATGTATCGATTAGGATTCTTTCCCACTCCTGTATTTTAACCGCTTCAGCTGTGTCTTGTAAATGAGTTAAAACTGACATTTGAATTATTATTTTAAACTAATCAGAATTCTTTTTGATTAATAGAACCTAGAGCAAGCATTTATGAAAGGTCAATTAGATATCTACTTTAATCTCTCATTATTTGAATTTTATAGAGCCAGTTCCTTTTCTGTATAATCTTCTTCACCGCCCACAATACCTTGTCTTGCTTTGTTAAAATCTTTATTAGTCGTTGGAAATTGCTCAGCATCTTTATTAATCTCATCAACTTCTTGAGCAACCTTTTCAAGATTTAGAATAATTTCTGCTGAACTCACTAGCTTATCAACAATGTACCCTTGAAGTCGATCAATTCTTTTCATTGAAGCCAAGTATCTATTTCCAAGACGTCGATGGCCTTCAGCATTTTTGTTAAAATTAAAATAAGTTTGGAAACCACTTAGGAATGACGCAATAAATGCAAGCAGAATTGGAATATATTTTATTATTCCGGTTGAATGTTCGGTTAATACATAGAATAATACTGTTCCAGTTAGTATGTTTACAATTGTCAGGGGTATTCCTAAACTGTAATGCTTCTGTTCATTTCTATCTGCAGCATTGAAATGCTTTTTCTTTCCATAAAGGCAGTCTACTTTAATTCTTTTGAGTTTCTCAAATGTTGTTTCCATAACCTAATAGTAATTTTTAAAACTAAATACATCCAACTCTAAATGTAATACCTTGTTCTATTGATAGCTTGACGTGGGTGAAATTTAAAAAATTCTCCATCGAGGGTAAATGTTTAAATTTTCAAGCTAAATTTCAATCTTATTAACAGGTAATCTAAAGAATACAGTTTTTGCAATCTATAAATCTTCAAGATTATAAGCTGAAATATCCTCAAATCTTTGAAGCATTTAAAAAACATTAAGCATTAGTTATATATTTTACAAAATCTTCTTCACTTTCATCAATTTTCTTTAAAGCTATTTCTGACTCAGAAATGATATTTTTGATATCATCTTCTTCATAACCACTAGTCAAATTTCCAGAAAGTTGTGTGGGATCAGGGCAGCTTTCTAAATATCCACTAAAGTTAATATTTTTTAATATAGTCTTTATCCCGTTTTGATAACTACTTATTAAATAAGGAGTTTGCATAAAATAATAATAGCAGATAGCCTCGAAGTGGTAAGATCTAATTTTCTTAATTCTCTTCATTTTGAACCAATACTTAATAATTCGAATAGTGTTCTTTAAAAGTAGATTATGTTTTGTATTTAATGCTTCTAGAATTAACTTATCCTTTTTGGGATTCGATTTTTTCCAATTTGTAGCAAGCCCACCCTTAGGAATTAGATAGTAGTCGAGACTAGGGCAATAAAAGGCAGGAATAAGGTCAAATCCTGTATTATAACTAGATAAAAATAAGTTAACCACTTCATTATTTCTTACAAGATCACTATTAGGATATTTCTGTTTGATAGTCTTTTTATATAATTCAAGCACCTTTTTCGATGAAATATGCTCCTCATCATTGTAAAAATCAGAATTAAAATTAAAATCACAATTTATGATAGAATGATTATCATTTTCATTTTTTTTAACAGTACCCATTACGATCATAATATCAACATCATCTAAAGGAGAAATTTTTGTGTCCCTAGAATATGAACCTATTAAAAAGGTTTCAATATCAGTAGGTAATTCTTTTAATTTGGATTTTTGTTTCAAATAATCCAGGAGATTGTCTCTTGCAATTGAAACATTAGATATCTCATTTTGAGATAAACTTATGTTGTTTTTGATTAAGTCATTTATTGTTGCCATTGGTCTTCTTGAATTTAAGTATTATATTTTCTATATATATTATTTGTCAGGATATAGATTTTTGCATCAAAGTTCTGGTAGATGAGCAGGATTAGTCATGTTATATTTTATTCACTTTCCATTTTTTCTGCGGTTCTCTCTATTCTTCTTCCATAGTTTATAATCTTCTATCTTTGTGACAATTTTCCCAACGATTGAATATTCGAA
This sequence comes from uncultured Bacteroidales bacterium, assembly GCA_963809855.1. Taxonomy (GTDB): domain Bacteria; phylum Bacteroidota; class Bacteroidia; order Bacteroidales; family VadinHA17; genus LD21. Next base: position 1,850,411 of record CAWELF010000001.1, read on the forward strand.
ATAACCACAAGTTTCAGCAACATAAGGCTCAGTTTTATAGACCTCTTTACTTTCTCCTACAGCTTGCTCATAATCAATTACTTTGATTTCACTAAATTTAAATTTTCCTAGTCGTTTTTGCTTAAGCATAAACTTCTCAAGATTTTCCTTAGATTGCAAAGCAGTCATAGTGAAGTCTATATTCTTAAAAACTTTGTGATACTCCTTGCTTTTATGCACTGGAATGATATTTCTTTCACCGTTATCATATTTTAGATCAATGAGATATCGGATCCTTGGGCCATAGGCTTTATTATTATATTCAAGTCTTCTGGGAGTTACTGCTAATGTATAGAAGTTTCGAAGCGAAGTGCTAATTGCATCAAAGCCAGAGATATAAGTACGGACTTTATATTTTCCGTTTGTTGTCGATAATATTATACTCCTTTGTATTTTTTGATTATTTAATAAATGATCGACCTTGACAAATTGGGTTCCAGAACTGTAAAATAAAACTGGATCATACTCTTTAAAATATACCTCAAATGGTTTTAAGATAAGCGGTTTCTCTGAGAAATCCTCTATTTCGATATATACATTATGTTTGAATCTCAGATATATTTTAAAGATCACAGTTGATCTGTCTTTTATATTCTCAAGAGTAATGCTAGAAATATATTTGTCGTCGCAGTCGATCGATGAACAAGTAGTAAGGCTACATCGAATCTTTAAACCTGATTTTAAAATAAAAGTTTTTACTGTGTAAACAAGAGCAATTATCGAAATGATGAATGCTCCTAATGATAGAAAAATATTGATATCTACATTCGTTAAAAGGGTTTTTAACGTTGCCATAAGTTTTACTTTTAATTAGAAAATTGAGAGCTGACTTTTACTATAAAGCTATAATTCAGTAAATCTTAAAACTATTTGTAACTATCACATATGTAGCAAATTGCCCATAACGGCTCGGTGGTATGGTTGTGTTTTGTTCTAAACATCATTCAATAATTAATAAATAAATATATGGACATAAAATTAAATACAATCAGATAATTAGAAATACTTCATTAGAAATTTGTTAGATAATATTTTATAAAAATACATCGGGCTATAAAGTCAAGGTAGTTTAGAGGGGCAGAAATTCATGCTATGATAAAATATGCATAGTGGAAAGTCCCCGATGAACAAGTAGAAATTGTCTTGGCATGATAAAGTTGTCAAAATGGTAAAGTCCTGGTAAAGGGGCAGGATTTGTCATGTTATAATAAAATTGTCTAAGTGACAGAGTCCGGGCGGGCAAAAAAGCATGTGTTTTGCAGCGAAGGGATGTTTGCAGGGATGGGTTGCCAAACTCTTGCGCGCGCGTCGGAAGTCATGGTAGAATGAGGCCGCGGGAATTTGCATAGCAGCTAACGGCTCGGCGGTTTGATTAGGTGCCGTCTGTGTCGGGGTTGGCGAGTTTTTTGCCAGTCCCGGTAAACGGACGCAAGGTGTCTGGTCACGGTAAAGGCCGATTACGTATGAGTCCCGGTAATGAAAACGTAGTTACTTGTCACGGTGCACTTTATAAGCGAGAGCAAAAAACGCTGCCAACTGAGCGTCGGCCCGCAACCCCATTGACTTTGTCTCGGTAGCAGGATTAGTCACGGTGCAGAAAATTTAATAAGTGACTTGAAGCCACGAGCATAGATGTAAATAGCTGATTACGAAGTTGTCCGGGTTGCGGAAGGCACTTAATTAAACCGTCCGTGTTAGCTGCTGGGCTATTTTAAAGTTGTCTCGGTTGCAGAAATTGTCACGGTAAAGCAGCATTTTAAAAGTCCCGGTAAAAGGACCAGATTTGTCATGCTGCATGAATTTTCTAAACGGTGAAAAACCTTTTAGGAAAATATTGAAACTTGGGATGTAGTTGGGCTGGTACATTTAATAAGCGTTTTGTGAATTTTAATCGAAATTGTCATGCTCTAAAACGCTTATTAAAAGTACCAGTGAGTTGCACTAAATCCCACCCCGGAAATGGGGCGGGATAGTTTTGTGTTTTCCATATTAATTTTATTTCCACTAACAATTTAAAATTATGGAAACACAAACAAAACTAAGAAAAAAGTCGTTCACAATCGTTGAACAAGCAATTGCGCAGGTAGAGGGCTTCGGAGAGCTTTACCAGGATTTTGATGATAAAATTCGGATATCCGGGCAATCACCAAGTACACAAAGGAATTATGCAAGAAAGGTCGCTCAGACTTGTATGCATTTTGGTAAGTTGCCGCAACACATTAGTGAAAAGGAACTAAACAAGTACCTTGCCGATCTGACTCGCCAAAGTAAAGTACCCTCGTTTAGTAACTTCAAGTTTACAGTGTATGGGCTACGTTATTTCTATCGTGTACTGGGACTTGAAGAGAGAGCTGTTGAGCTGCCCAGTCTCAAACACAACAAGAAATTACCTGTCGTACTCAACTATCAAGAGTGTAAGGCGTTGTTTAGCGCACCAGTACTTCTCAAGCATCGGATTCTGCTTGCCTTGATATACTCAGCCGGACTACGTGTACGAGAAGCCAGTCGTTTACGTTTATCTGACATTGACTCAGGCCGGATGATGATACACATCCGTCAAAGTAAGTACGATAAGGATCGGTATGTTCCATTGTCTCCACTTATACTTGAAGGATTGCGTAAGTATTGTCAAGCGTGTCGGCCGGTAGATTATCTGTTCAATGGACACAACCCAGGCACCCCACTTAGTGTGCGCGGCATGCAATGGGTTTTTCGTGAAGCTGTAATAAAGTGTAAATTACAAAAAGGTGTCAGTGTACACACACTCAGGCATAGTTATGCTACACATCTTCTGGAGTTTGGTATGGATATCGTATCGATCAAGGAGCTTCTGGGTCATGGGCGTATTGAAACCACAATGATTTATCTTCATATAGCAAAACCTGACCGGAACAACCAGTTCAGCCCTTTCGACAGGTTGTATAAAAAGGTTTGAAGCCCAGGTATGAACTGGCACAGATAATTGATCGGTTTGAAGAGGATTTCCAGGAGAAGCATTCGCCAAACAGCTATGTGAAGCGAACCCTGAGTGCACTAAAGCGTTGTCGTACATCGTCATTGGGCGGACATGTTGATAAATGCGATGAATGCGGTCATGTCCGCATTAGTTATAACTCTTGCCGTAACCGTCATTGTCCCAAGTGCCAGAATACCCAGAGAGAAGCATGGGTGGAAGACCGCAAGCAGGATCTGCTTCCGATCCCATACTTTCATGTTGTTTTTACAGTACCTGATAAACTCAATGGTCTGTTTCTTCAGAACACGGCTGACCTTTACAATTTGCTGTTTGCCAGTGTATGGGAAACCATATCTCAGTTCTCTTACACAAAGCTGCATGCAGAAACCGGAATGGTAGCCATATTGCATACATGGGGACAGAATCTGAGTCTGCATCCTCATATTCATTGTGTTGTTCCCGGCGGTGGAATAAGTTTTAAAGGACAGTGGAAACAGGTAAGTACCTCTGAAAATGGGAAGGTGTTTTTGTTCAGGGTAGAGAACCTCTCCAAGGTCTTTCGTGGGAAGTTTATAAGCTACCTGCAAAGGAAGCTCCCCCAAGACAACAAATTTATTAATGACCTGTACAAGACCCCCTGGGTTGTTTACTCCAAGGAGCCATTCGCGGGACCAGATCAGGTAATTGAATATTTGGGCAGATATACTCATAAAGTAGCTATTGGCAACCATCGGCTATTAAACGTGGATGAAACAGGCGTCCGGTTTAGCTGGCGCGACTACCGCGACAACATAGAAAAAGTCATGCCTCTTGAAGGAGCAGAGTTCCTTAGACGTTTTTGCATGCACATACTCCCTAAAAGATTTGTGCGTATCCGACATTATGGATTGCTCTCTACAGCACGTCGTCAGGAGCTTCGTGAACTTCAGCAGGCCTTTGGTATCAATACCCCAAAGATCAGAGAAAAGAAGCACTGGAAAGAGGTTTGTAGGCAGCATCTTAAGTACGATCCTGATATTTGTCCGCAGTGTGGCAAAGGTCATATGGCGACTATCGAGATGTTTTTTGGGCCACGACCACCACCACCACCTATGGTTGGAGGAATTGAAGTTTTTATAAAATCGCGGATAATCATTTAAACCGTTCTGAGAAGGACATGATAAACTATTGCATAAAAGTCAGGAGATTCTGATCAGGCTGTTCCCCGCAGTCGTTGAAAGTAAGATTCGTTCTGTTTTTCGTGCTGTTGACGGTCTGGAAATACTAGACAGGTACTCTCGTAAAAGAGATACAAAATATTGAATCCCCATAGTAAGTAAGTTTTGACTAATGAGCATCAGTAGGGATGTCGTGCAACTCGGCTTCATGTTTGGTCTATCGACCACACGAAGCCTTAACTGTTAGCTGCTGTGCAAATTTTATGTACGTCTCGTTGAAGCAAAGTTTTCTGCTTTAGCCGCGTGTCTCATCGAGTGGCAGGGACGGGCTGGAGGGCTCTTTACGCAAGGACGAATTTACTTGTTTTGCTTATTTAATTTTGCGTAATGTGCCCGACAGCGAAGGGACGATTTGGTTTAGGGGGAAAGGCTCATTTGAAGCTATCGGATTTCAGTAAACAAATCAGAATATAATTGCTGCAAATGTGCCTTTAAAATTTACTCGCTTTAAGTGAAGCTCGTGTTTGCAAGCTCTTTACGCAATGAAGAATTCAGAAATAAATGTATTGCTTACGTTTGCGGAATGTGCTTGCAAAAAACTCAGATTATTTTTGATGATCACCGGAAAAGTGTTTTCGGATTAATTTGTTTATGTAAAATTTACTGTATGGTTTTGGCAAATGATCATTAATAGACAAATCAGCATACTCTTCATTTACTTTAGAAATTTCATCAGCTGTTGAGATAAAAATGATGATTTTTTTATCTGCTTTCCTAATTAAACTGGTTGCTTCATAACCATTCATTCCAGGCATATTTGAATCCATAAGAATCAAATCGATATCGGGATTTTTCTGAAAAATATCAACTGCCTCATTCCCGTTTTTAGCAAAAAGAATTTCTGTGCCAAATTTTCTAACCATCTCCCCAAGAATCATTCTTAATCCTGCATCATCATCTGCAACCAGTATTTTAAGATTTGAAATTTCAGTTTCAAATTCATTACTATTAACATACTTTTTTATTTTTGATTTGGTTTTTTGAGGGATACAAAATGAAAATACTGAACCCTTGTCTAATTCACTTTCAACCCAAATCCTGCCTCCATGTTTTTCTACAAATTCTTTACAGAGTATTAATCCCAGACCTGTTCCTTTCTCGCCTTTAGTGCCTACAGTTGTCAGTAATTGTGTGGCATCAAAAAGTTTTGGTATACTATTTGCGGAAATTCCAGTCCCATTATCTGAAATAGAAATTGTTACATTTCCAGAAACCTGCTTTGCATTAATATTTATTACACCGTTTTTATCTGTAAATTTAATTGCATTAGAGATGAGATTTCGTAAAACAGTTTTTAACATATCTATATCAGCAATAAAGCTTATATCTGCCTTATCATTAAAATTCAAAGAAATAGTCTTTACATGGGCAGTTGGGTTCAGAAACTCGATAATTTCTCTGCAAATGTCTTTAAGGTTCAAGGTTTGTGGTTCAAAAGTAGTCTTATTAGCCTGTACTTTTGACCAGATTAATATCTCGTCCAGGAGGGAATAAGAGTTTAGAGCTGAATTTGTAATTTGATTTGCAATGTCTTCAAGTTCTATATCGTTATGCTGTCTAATATTTTCGGTTAACAATCCTAATAACCCAATATGTCCTGTAAACAGATTTCTCAAATCGTGTCCAAGAATTGATAATAACTGGTCTTTTGCTTTATTAAGTTGGATAGCCTGTTCAAGTTCTTTATTTGCAATTATTAATTCATCTGCTCTTTTTTCTTTCTCTCTGTTTTGAAATGCAAGTTCTTCATTAGCAATAACTAACTCAGCTGCTCTTTTTTCTTTTTCTTCATTTTGAAATGCAAGTTCTTTATTCGCTGTATATTCAGAAATCTATTGACCCCCTGTTAAGAAATAATTGACCCCCATTCAGGCGTAATTGACCCCCCGAAAGTGCAAGTTTTTGTCTGACATTCCGGCAATATTGACCCCTCTGGGGAAAAATATTATCTGTCATTCCGGCATATTGACCCCCTAAGAACGGACTGTTTTTTTGCTTTGTAAGAAAAACAGATGCGATGGCAAACAGGACGATAAACATGGAGGTTATAAAACAAATCGGGATTTTAAGCAAACTGGGGTATGGTAAAAAAGCTATCGCCAGGGAACTGAATTTATCCAAAAACACAGTCAAGAGTTATCTTGCAAAAGATGATCAGGTAACAGAACAGGAACAAAACTCTCGCAGGGACGCCCTGTTTGACTTCTTTCCGTACGTTAAAAAAGAGCTTGGACGAAAGGGCGTTACAAGACAGATATTATGGGGTGAATACCGTTTAAAACACCCTGACGGATATTGTTACGGACATTTTTGTGAGTACTACAATACCTGGCTTCAAAACAAGGATGCATCTCTTCATATTGAACAACTTCCCGGCGACAAAACATATATTGATTTTACAGGTTACAGGCCATCAATTGTTAATACTGAAACGGGTGAAATAAGAGAAGTAGAGGTCTTTGTATCGGTTCTTGGGTTTAGTGGTAAGACCTACGTCAGAGCCTGCGAGAGCCAGCAGAAGGTAGATTTGCTGCCATGCATTGTACGTTCCTTTGACTACTTTGGTGGTGTTACGAATGTACTGGTTCCTGATAATATGAGATCGGCAGTTGACAGAGCCAGTAATTATGAGGCAGATATAAACCGGGATCTTCTTGATCTTGGCAACCATTATGGAATGGCTATACTCCCTGCACGTAGCCGTAAACCACGTGACAAGGCCTGGGTAGAGCGCATGGTTCAGATCATCTATACACGAATTTTTGCTCCACTTCGTAATCGGGTGTTTACAAGCCTGGATGAACTTAATGAAGCCATCTTTGAGCTTCTGGAGGTTCATAATAACCTTCCACTCCAAGGAAGAGAAGAAAGCCGCAATGATCTGTTTGAAGAAGAAAGAGTTTATCTGAAGCCATTGCCACAGGAGCGTTGGGAACTGAAAGAATACCTTCAGGTTAAGGTTATGAAAAACTGCTATGTCCAATTGCACAAAGACCGGCATTACTATAGTGTTCCTTATCAATATATCGGGAACAAGGTTAAGATAGTTTATACTGCAACACATGTCAGTGTATATCTCGCTGGAGAGCGGATTGCTTACCATTTACGGGATCGCAGACCACATAAGTACACAACGGTTAAAGAACATCTCCCTTCAAGCCATCAGTTTGTAAGCGAATGGAATCCATCTAAGTTTACTGAGTGGGCCGGTCACATTCATCCGGATGTAAAAGCGTATATAGTTAATGTACTTGAAAATAAATCTTATCCCGAGCAAACCTACCGAAGCTGTGTTGGGATACTCTCCTTTGAGAAGAAAGCAGGCCGTGATCGTCTTATCGCTGCTTGTCAGAGAGCAACCGCCTTTGGTGCATTCAACTATAAAGTAATAGAACAGATTATCAATAATAAGCTTGATCGTTTAGACACTAAAAAAGAAACCCTAACACTACCCTTACATGAAAACATACGAGGGGCAGAATACTATAAATAAACCAATTAAAGTAAACCTATGACACATGAAATCCAGCATTTAATGCAACAACTAAGACTCCCCGGAATGAGAGCTGCTTATGAAGGTATTGTATCGACAAAAAACATGCAATCAATAGATAATGATGAACTGCTCAACCTGCTATTACAGGCAGAATGGGACGAAAGAGAGAATTTAAAAGCCGGTCGCAGATTACAGAATGCAAAGTTCCGAATCAGGGCCAGTATGGAAGAAATAGATTTTTTTACTCCACGTGGGTTAAACAAAACACAGCTACTACGTTTTACTGACGGAAGCTTTGTAAAGAATGGAGAAAATGTTCTAATCACCGGACAAACGGGAGTGGGTAAAAGTTTTATAGCATCGGCATTGGGACATCAGGCATGTCAGCTTGGGTTTAAGGTCAATTACTTTATTGCACAGAAATTATTTACGATGCTCCGCATGTCAAAAGCAGATGAGTCGTACATAAGGCAGATAAAACGTATAGAAAAACAAGATCTGATTATCATTGATGATTTTGGTATGCAGCCACTTGATGATATGACCAGAATGATGTTACTTGAGATTATTGAGGACCGACACCAGAAATGCTCAACCATTATAGCATCACAGCTACCCATTGACAAATGGTACGATGTAATCGGAGAAAACACTATAGCAGATGCAATACTTGACCGGCTGGTACATACTTCTCACAGAATAGAATTATCAGGTGAGTCGATGAGAAAAAAGAAAAAAGTGTAATTTTAAAAAGTTTTTAAGCGTTCATTGTAATCCGTTCTTCGGTTGCCCTTCGGGGATAATGCCTCCGGCAAGGGGGTCAATTAACCTGAATGGGGGGTCAATTTGTCCTGAATAAACAATTCGCAATAATTAATTCGGCAGCTCGCTTTTCTTTGTCTATTTTGTATACCTGAATTAATGCTTTAGATTTTTCCATTGACTATAGTTTAGTTAGGAATATTTAGACAAAAGTGCACAATCTATTCTTTGAATTGTTATACAATATTGATATTAAGTTATATAATTTGCAGATTGAATATTTTTTGGCGTTATGTGCACCTCTCAGAATCTAAAAAGATAAATTAGCAACGATTTGGAAAACTGTCCAATTATATATCTGCTTGATTTTACAAATTTCTCTGCAAAAAAAAGAAAACTTTCAAGGAAAATGCTGCGATTGGACCTATTATTATATTGGTTAAAATTCTGAAATACACTTTAATTACTTTGAATCTTTTTAAAAGTATTTATTGATCGTCTGTATAAGAGCGTGTTTATTGTATGGTTTTGCATAATAGTCACTAATAGCTGATCTATCCTCCTCTGAATTATCTGATATCTCAAAAGCCGTTTGGAGAATAATTATGACTTCTTTATTAAACTGCCGTATTTCCCTGGAAGCTTCGACCCCATTCATGTCAGACATTCGATAATCCATAAAGATTATATCTATATCCTGATTTTTCCGACATATTCCAAGTGCTTCCTCTCCGCTAGAGGCAAATAATATTTCTTTGCTAAATATCTTTGTCATTTCAGAAAGAATTAATCTTAAGGAATACTCATTATCAACTATCAAAATTTTAAGTTCCTTTTTCACTTTTTCATCATTGTCACCTGCATCAACAAGCCTTTGCTTCTTTTTTACCTTGAAAGGCATGTTAAAATAAAATATTGAACCTTTCCCTACCTCACTTTCTACCCATATCTTGCCACCATGTTTTTCAACAAATTCTTTGCAGATTAGCAATCCCAGCCCTGTCCCTTCTTCTTTTGCCGTACCTGTTGTTGATTGAAAGTGCGAAATGTCAAATATTTTAGAGAGAATCTCGGGAGCGATACCGACTCCATTATCCGAAACAGAAATAATCAGATTTGAATCCGAATGAGTGGCAGATATTTCGATCAGACCATCATAGTTCGTAAATTTTATTGCATTTGATATAAGATTTCTCAAGATAGCACTTAGCATATTTCTGTCAGCAAAGACATGTAACTCATCTGATAATGAATTAGTGATAGAGATGTTCTTTGATTTGGCATAATTATGGAGAAGCGTGATTACCTCATCTGTTATTTCAGTAAATATCAATGCCTTCGGCTCGAAAGGTATTTTACCCAACTGAATACTTGACCACTTCAGCATGTCTTCAAGCAAGTCAAAAATGTTCTTTGCAGATTGATTGATGATCTTCGAAATGTTTTTTATTTCAACTAAATCATTTTGAGAGATATTTTCAAATAAAAGTTCAGTTAACCCAAGCAGGGCACCAAAAGGATTTTTCAAATCGTGTGCAAGAATTGAAATGAAAAGGTTTTTGTCGGCATTCAGATTTAGAGATTGCTCAAGCTCTTTGTTAGTAATCACAAGTTCTTTTGCTCGCTTTTCTATTTCAGCGTTCCTGGAAGCAATTTCAGAATTAGCAGTTGCAAGATTCTTTAATGTTCTATTTAATTCGTCCTCTTTACTCTTTTTTTCCGTAATATCAATTGCATTTAAATGGCAGGTTTTACCATCAAAAGCTGCAAGACCTACAATATAGACGTATAGTGCTAATTTATTCTCCTTTATTACGGTCACCTCGCAGGTTTGTTTGATCTTGGAGTTAAATACTTTACTTAGAAAAGTGCTAAATAACGGTTTAGTGTCGTCGGATAAAAATAAGGCAAATCTGCTTTTTATTAATTTATCCGGGGCTTTTCCAAGAATCAGAGCCGCACTATAGTTTATACTAATAATATCACCTTCTTTGCTAAGGGTGAAATGGCTCGCTGGCGTAAAATCAAATATTTCTTTATATTCTTTAACTGCAATTTGAGTCTCATTATTAGCTGACATGAGTTCTTCATTCTGCAATTCCAATTCTATCTGGTGAACTTCAAGCTCGTAAATGAGTTTAAGATTGTCTGCATCTGCTAAAAAGGGAGACTTTTTTGACTGTCTCTTTTTTAGCAGTTCCTCTGCCTTTTGACGGAGATTAGTGATTTCATGTTTGTGACCTTTTTCTTTCATTAGCAAATATCTTTAATGGTTAAACGTGATGGTATTATCTGCTCTGAAGAATTGTTTTAGTAAATTTATTAAAAATTAATCACAAATCGCACGTTTCGATTAGGTCTAATTACCGATTTTTATCATCGAGTGTCCACAATGACAGGAACTAATTTATGCTAACAATGAAAAAATATTACAAGTAATTGAGAAGGGAAAGATTGGAAAGCAGTTAATTATAGTGATTTCAAGAATATGAAGTTTCCGGGATAAATAGGTCAGCGCAACCAGATGAGAGTTTGTTGAAGTAGTGTGGATCACTTTGACTTTGAGTATTTGTTAAAAGTTGTGGTATCATAGCAGTTAGTCCTAAAACTACTGGCAAACTATATTTGGAAAATTTGGCAATTGCATAAAGCAATAATACTGCACCTATTGCCAATCCTGCTTTCTCTCCATCAGTTAAATTGATTGTAGAAAGATGATCAGATATTTTTCTTAAATTTTCCTCTTGTACTTTCTTCTTGCTTTCAATGAATGATTCAGGGGCAACAAAACCATTATAAATGCCAATAAAAATGTCTTGACAAGAGAGGTCATTTCCAACTATGAGGCAACGGGGCATAAGTAATTTTTCATTCCCAAAGGAGTATAAAAATGAGCTTTCAAATATGTCCTGATCAGAAGTCTCTGAAATGAAATCAGGATTCAAAAGAGTTTCAATAAAACCAGACCCTTTTATCGGATGAGAATGAAATTTTATTGGCAAAATACCTCTACGGATGACCTGCTCTATTTGTTCGTTAAGTAGCTTTTTGTCTGGCAAATAGGCATTGGATTTATTAAAATGATCGATTCTTGGAATATCTTCAATAGCATTCCTTATATAACTTACTTTACTGATAATATAGGAACGTTCACTACCTGCGAAATTTGGCTTCGCCCAAAGAACGCCTCCGATTTCCTGATCAGTAAGATAGTTCGCTTTTAAACTACCTACAACCGATTCATCTATTTTAAATCGACATGGCGTGGTCAGATGAAAAATATCCTCGCCATTTTCCCTTGTCTTTTTAAGAAAACCAATTGAATGTAAGGCCTTTAAAACATTATGCATTTTTGTGTAACTTTTAAGATTAAAAGAAGAACAAAAATAAGAACTAATCCCTGAATTCAGCAACCCGAAAATAAGTAATGTTGGTAAATGATAGATTAAGAATAGATTAATTTTCGATGTTTTGACTAAATAAGGCAGAGTGTAAACTACAATCTTAACCGTTGAAATTATCAATTTGCTATTTATTTTTCTCATTAAAGATAGTTTTCGTCCAACTGTAGTGATTCAGGAATTCGTTGTCGGATATTAACCAGGGAATGTGGCAGATTATGTCAGTAAAATTCCGGCATAAGTGTGAATTTTGCAAATCAAATCACTAATTGTACAACACTTGGGGAATTGCTCACTATACCTTTACTCAGTTCAAGATGTGTCTAAATTGTCGAATTTGAAAAGTACTTGTCTGAGAATAGATTTATAATCAAACAAACGCTTTTAGTGTAAAATTTTTAAACAATTAAATTATTAATCATGAATACTTCCAGAAGTGATATGAGAAATAGCAATGAGAGAGAATACTGGGAAAAGAAAAAGAAACTACTCAAACAAAAATACCCGTTTTTAAATGAACAGGAATTGGAGTTTAATGAAGGAATGGAAAGTGTGATGATAGAGAACCTTGCATATGAACTTGGATTATCGAAGGAGGAGTTTATAGATATTCTTGGAAAGCTTTGACATGAGCAGTAGTGTGTGTGCTAAATTCAAAAATTAATAAAATCAACAAAAATGAATACTTCAGATTGCGAACACTGGACGGAGAGCGAGATAGAGTACTGGAATCTGAAAAAGGAAAAACTCAGGATCAAATATTCATTTATCCCGGATGAAGAGTTTAAATATACCGGAGATATGGAAAAAGAGATGCTACGATTGCTTTGTTATAGACTTCATTTGACAAAAGAAAATATGATCGATATTCTTTCTAAACTTTAAGCGGTATTTTGTAATGAAAATTGGGTATCGGTATTAAATTTCGAAAAACGGTTAAGATTTGTCATACTATGATGAAGTTGTCCAGATAACAAAGTCACGATAAACAGGGAGGAGTTGTCATGATTTGATAAATTTGTCTAGATGGCGGAGTCCGGGCGGGCAAAAAAGCATGTGTTTGGCAACGCAGGGACGGTTGCAGGGACGGGTTGCCAAACTCTTGCGCGCGCGTCGGAAGTCCAGGTAGAATGAGGCTGCTAGTAATTTGCATAGCAGCTAACGGCTCGGTGGTATAGGAAGTTGCCGTCTGTGTCAGGGTTGGAGAGTTTTTTGCCAGTCCCGGTGAACGGACGCAAGTTGTCTGGTCATGGTAAAAGCCGATTACGTATGAGTCCCGGTAATGAAAACGCAATTTACTTGTCACGGTACATTTTATAAACGGTTAGCAAAAAACGCTGCCAACTGCGCGTCGGCCTGCAGCCCTACTGACTTTGTCTCGGGTGCAGGATGAGTCAGGGTACACAAAGTTTAATAAGCTAATTGAAGTTTGGAGCATAGACTTATGTAGCTGATTACGAATGTGTCCGGGCTGCAGAAGGCAATTGCCTATACCATCCGTGTTAGCGGGTGTATTTTATTTTTTACTTATCAAGTCCATTTATTAATATCTCGTTTGAATCGTAATTTAATGTAACATTATCTACTACAAATGCATATCTTAATTTAAAATACCCTGTCTCGCTCGGCAAAATTATAGTATCTAACCTTGTCTCAGAAGCATTTAAAATACCATAAAATCCGGCTGGTCCCATAGCTGTACAAACTGCAGGATTATCATATTCTATCCATATGCCATTATTATATTTCAAGAATTTAGACGGTCTTAAACCTACATTATCACATATAAAATAATTAGCCTGTTTTGTTAAATGATTTGTCAACTTTATGTCTATCTTATCATTGACAACATATTGATTTTTTCCAGTCTTAATATCTATAAATAAAGAATCATTAGATTTTTTACATCCTAAAAATCCAAATGTTATTAATGAAAGTATCAAAATAAATCGAAATGTGTTTTTCATATAAGTCCATTTATAAAAACATAAATATCAGATGAAATATTGGTTTAAATGGTTACGTTGTCGTTTATCATATGCCCGCAAACTCGTTTTTGCAGTGCGTCATATTTTGTCAAGGTTATTGCATTAAGACCTCTTCAATTTTAAGAGAATCCCGGTTTACTGAATTTATGTCAAGTCTATACGTCCTCAGGCTGCCATCAAAGTATTCTACATGTATTTGGACAAGAGTGTCATTTAGGATAGTCCATGTACCATCAAAATTATCATAAGAAACCGGAGGTGTTGCACAAAAACCAACTATATTTCTTTCAACTAATGTCCCATCAGAGCTAAACCTGTAACAATGATTATTTGAAAAATCCAAATTCCTTGCATAAATACTCATATTATTATGATACCCAGCATAATTCCATGTTCCGATTAAAAGGTTATCAGGATCTATTTTAATTTCTTCTTTATTACATGAAAATAACAATGAACAAAGAATAAATGTATGAATGTAATGCTTTTTCATTGTAGCTTATAGGTTTATTGTTAGGCTGTAAAGATTACAACAAAATTAATGCCGAAGTATTTTGATCGCAATACTGAATTGGTTCTTTAGCGTTAGCGGGCGTTTTATCTCATTTGTCAAATCCTCAAGTCAATCAAAAATATCTAGAAAAACAGATTTGTCAAGAGTTAGATAACTGTCTAGAAATGTTGTTGATATGCCCGCTAACGGCCAGCCGGTATGGTTTGTAGCCGTCTGTGTCAGGGCTGGTGAGTTTTTTGCCAGTCCCGGTAAACGGACGAAAGGTGTCCTGTCACGATAAAAGCCGATTACGTATGAGTCCCGGTAATGAAAACGGAGGTTACTGGTCATGGTACATTTAATAAACGGAGAGCAAAAAAACGATGCCAGCTGCGCGTTGGCCGGCAGCCCTATTGACTTTGTCTCGGCAGTAGAAATAGTCAAGATGCAGTAATTTTGATAAGTGGTGCAAATGTCTCTCGCATAGATCTCCTCTCCCATTACGAATGTGTCCGGGCTGACGAAGGCTATAAACTATACCGGCTTGTTAACAATAGTACTATATTAAAATCCCTACCGATCTGAAAGTCCCGTTAAACGGACGGATGTTTCTTGTCAAGATAAAAGTGTCTTACGTTTGAGTCTCGGTAAACAGACGAAAACCCAAACGTCAAAATGATATTTCAATAGATGGCCGTTAACAATAGTGCGCCCTTGCAAATTGCTTGTAGTCAAGATGTATTTAGCTCGTCAAGACAATTTGCAAGGCCCAGCGTCGGCATAAAAAATTGGCCAGGTTGAGTTTCGCGGTACAAGTTTTATAGATGTAAGTAATTTGTCTCGGATAGTACTAAGATTCTAAATAAACGCGGCGCGAGTGCCAATTTTTTATACGTGCGTGGGCAGGAGGATTCGGCTGGCATTTTGTGTGTCGCGGTATAACTAATAAACGGCCGATAATTGTCTTGTCACGGGAAAATATATTACTTGTAGCGCGGGTAGCCGAATAGTCTGATTTTCTGCGTATTATTGTTAACGGCTCGGTGGTATAGTTAGGTGCCGTCTGTGTCAGGGTTGGCGAGTTTTTTGCCAGTCCCGGTGAACGGACGAAAGTTGTCTGGTCACGGTAAAAGCCGATTACGTATGAGTCCCGGTAATGAAAACGCGATTTACTTGTCATGGTACATTATATAAACGGAGAGCAAAAAACGCTGCCAACTGAGCGTCGGCCTGCAGCCCCATTGACTTTGTCTCGGCAGCAGGATGAGTCAGGGTACACCAAATTTAATAAGTGAAATGAAGTTGGGAGCATAGATGTAAATAGCTGATTACGAATGTGTCCGGGCTGCAGAAGGCACTTAACTATACCATCCGTGTTATAAAAAGTGCGCGAGTTGTCTCCTTTGACCAAATTTGTTCTTTGTTTTAAAGTCCTGGTAAACGGAAGTAAGTTGTCATGATGGAACGAAGTTTTATAGATCTGGTGGCTTCTAAACGGCTCGAAATTGTCTCGTTATAATTAAAAAATTCTTGATGGCTGTTAGCAAAAGTGCGCCCTTGCAAATGACTGGTCATCAAGCAGAAACATTATAATTAAAAACCATTTGCAAGGCCACAGGGATGGCAAAAAAAATTGGCCAGGTTGTGTTTCGCGGTACAAGTTTTATAGAAATGATAAGTTGTCTCGCTAGTGTTAATTAATAAACAGTAATGGCGCGAGAGCCAATTTTTTATATGCGCGCTGGCAGGAGGATTCGGCTGGCATTTTGCGTGTCGCGGTATAAAATTGATAAGCGGCGAGAAGTTGTCTTGTCACGGTAAACTCTATTGCTTGTAGTGCGGGTAGCCGAATTATCAGATGGCCCTCGCATTTTTTATAACGGCTCGGTGGTATGGTTAGGTGCCGTCTGTGTCAGGGTTGGCGAGTTTTTTGCCAGTCCCGGTAAACGGACGAAAGGTGTCCCGTCACGGTAAAAGCCGATTACGTATGAGTCCCGGTAATGAAAACGCCATTTACTTGTCACGGTACATTTTATAAACGGAGAGCAAAAAACGCTGCCAACTGCGCGTCAGCCTGCAGCCCTATTGACTTTGTCTAGGTAGCAGGATGAGTCAGGGTACACCAAATTTAATAAGTGAGATGAATATTCGAGTATAGATGTAAATCGCTGATTACGAATGTGTCCGGGCTGCAGAAGGCACTTAACTATACCATCCGTGTTATGCTTCAGGCGCATATTAAAATTGTCATGATGTGATGTTCTAATCCTCATTTGGTATTAAACAGTCATGATTTTTATTATGCTTAGGCGTTTATTAAAGCTAAGTCATGGCAGCATTATCTTATAAACAGATATCCCTATTATGACAATGAAAAGAAGTATAAACCAGTAACTGGCTTTTTTAGTTTTCTTATCAAAATTTTTATTTTGTTGTGTGACTATGAAAGCCCAAACTACTAAAATCGATAATAGAGTCCCGCTTATTGTAACAAGTATTTTGTTATACGATACATATAAAATAACCAATAATCCAATTGTTGTAATCGAAGCGACGGGTAAGAGTAATCTTTGTAACAAGGGCTTTGAAGTATTTTGTGATATTTCGCTTATCTCGGACAATAACTTCTCAAGTTCTGGTTTATTCTCAATCTGAGTTGGTATTATTATTGAGCTAGAAGAACTCTCTCCGGATATTACAAAACCACCCTGATAAGTTTTAGTAATTTTCTTAATATCTGTGAATAAGATTCTAATTGTGGGGGTATTATGTTGATCTCTAATAATACAATTGTCATCAATAGTCAGAGAGAACGATTCATAAATAGCTTTTTGTCTTTTTATTCCTCTGTATATTCCAAAAGCGAAAGTCACAAGCAAAATAGGAATCATAATGGGAAGAATATTTGTCTCATTTGCATTTGTGATTGACGTGAATTCAAATATGACAATTACGCCAATAAAGGGAACTAGCAACAATGGAATTAACACTTTCAATAGTTGGGTTCTTATTTCCTTAAATCCGTCTTCTTTAGTTTTAAATTGTTTCATAGGGAGTTATTTATTAGATAGTTACTTTCAGGATTCAATATTTAAGTGGTTTTTGCCAGTCCCGGTTGATGAGTAGAAGATTTCTTGTGAAGATAAAACTTTATTGCGTAAGAGTCCCGATAGAAAGCACGAAGTTTACTTGTCACGGTGCATTTTATTAAGGAGAGCAAAAACCTATTGAGATGTCTAAACGGCAAGAATTTCCCTCTTCGCTGTTATGCTTTGGCGCATGTTGTCCGGGCAGAAGCTGTCTCGTAAGTCGCTGGCGCTTAAGCATAACGGCTCGGCGGTTTGATTAGGTGCCGTCTGTGTCGGGGTTGGCGAGTTTTTTGCCAGTCCCGGTAGGTGGCGCGAAGTTGTCTTGTCACGGTAAAAGCCGATTACGTATGAGTCCCGGTAATGAAAACGTAGTTACTTGTCACGGTGCATTTTATAAGCGAGAGCAAAAAACGCTGCCAACTGAGCGTCGGCCCGCAACCCCATTGACTTTGTCTCGGTAGCAGAAATAGTCACGGTGCAGAAAATTTAATAAGTGAATTGAAGTTAATGGCATAGATGTAAATAGCTGATTACGAAGTTGTCAGGGTTGCGGAAGGCACTTAATTAAACCGTCCGTGTTATGCTTCAGGCGCATATGAAAATTGTCATGATAAGAGTCCCAGTAAAAGGGAAAAAAGTTTTCGAATTACAGAAAAATAGAATAGGTGAAATCAAAATTGTCAGACCGTTTAAATCACCACCTATGATTCTTAAGAATTGAGGCTTATTTATATTCAATGACCTTGGTTAATATAAGATATTTTGCTACTGGTGGTCCATAAATAGCAAGGCATATAATTGGCTCCGAAGTTGAAAATAAATTAGATGTTTCCCTCTCTTCCTGCGTTAATTCCCGATATTCAAAACTAAGCCAAGTTCCAATGGTTTGAGGAACAGAATCTGGGATTCCTATTTTTGAGAAATAAGGTACCCCAATAGCATTTTTATAGGTGATCTTTTCTTCAGTCGAAGATGGAAGTATTCCGGCTAATCCAATTCCTAGTGGGTTTTCAACTTCAATAATGACGGCTTCTCCGTAACATCTTGACGTGATACCGATTATTCTACCTTTTGCATGATATGGAGGAAGTTCTTTATCGTTTTCACAGCTTGAAAAAGTTATTACTAAAACTAAGTAAATAAGAACATTCAAGATTACTACTCTCATAATTTAAATTTTAGGATTTCGATACTGTGTTTATAAAGGAGTAATATGTTAAATTATTAACAGCAAATATTGTTCCAATTATTGCTAAAGACTGGTATCGGAGTCAGAAGCTTTCTCTGGTTTTTGCAAGTCCCGGTTGACGGTTGAAAGTTTCTTGTCAAGGTGAAATTTTATTGCGTCTGAGTCCCGGTAGTAAGAACGAAGTTACTTGTCACGGTGCATTTTATAAAGGAGAGCAAAAACCTATTGAGTTGTCTAAACGGTAAGAATTCTACTCTTCGCTGTTATGCTTTGGCGCATGTTGTCCGGGTAGAAGCTGTCTCGTAAGTCGCTGGCGCTTAAGCATAACTCCTGTATAAAAGTATAAAAATTACATGATTGATTCAAATTAGTGTTGGATAGAAGTATGTTTTGTACTATTCAATTCAATTCGATTTATTTTTAAGCCAAATTTCGATTCACAGGGAGCCTCTTACGCCTCAAAGGCCTAAATATTACTCCCTGAATCAAATCAGTCACAACCTGATATTCCAACTACAATTAACTTTTTTATACTGCCGAGTTCCCGTTTTGGGAATTAATTATTATCTTTGTACCCAGATCGAAATATTAATGGAGAGAATATTTGCAAAAAGAAGCCTGAGACAATATTGGGAAAAACATTCTGATTCTGAACAGTATTTGAAGACTTGGTATGATACGGCCATGAATTCAGACTGGAAAACACCCAATGAGGTAAAACAGACTTATGCCAATGCAAGTATTCTAAAAGACAACAGGATTGTTTTTAACATTAAAGGCAATTCTTACAGATTGGTAGCAAAATTTAACTACGAGAAACAATGGATTTTTATCCGTTTTATCGTGACACATTCAGAATATGAAAGAATTGATGCAAACACGATTTAAAATAATAAAAGTCATGAATATAAAACTTATAAAAACAGAAGAAGATTACCACGTAGCTTTGAAAAGACTTGAAGTAATTTTCGATGCAAAAGTAGGAACTCCTGCAAGCGATGAAGCTGATATTCTTGGATTAATGATTGATGAGTATGAAAAAAAACGTTACCCAATTGAGTCTCCTGATCCAATTGAGGCAATTAAGATAAGAATGGAAGAAATGAAGTTAAAACAGATTGACTTGGCTGATGCATTAGGTGGCAGGAACAGGGTTTCTGAAGTACTTAACCGAAAACGTAAGCTTACTGTTGAAATGATTCGAAACCTGACATCAAGATTAGGTCTCTCTCCCGGACTATTAATTACTGATTATCAGTTGACAGGACGATAGATAAATCTTCTATATAACAGTTTCGTTATACCTGTACAGATTTAACCATGTGTATTATAAATCAAATAAAAAGTTGTTCTTTATAAAAACCTATAAAATAATGGACTACAAGAACATAATTACTCCGGAACCAGGAAAGCGTGGTGGGAAACCTTGCATAAGAGGAACGTTTTGCAGCTGATGGAGAAAATAAGAGTTATTATGTCGCGTTTTGAGATTATTGTTTGAATGCTTCACTGAAACGTCTTTGTAATAATTGTTGTTGTACAGAGCTAAATCTCAGCTTCAAAATATGAGATAACAAAGATGTAAAATCCTTCTATGGATATCTTTTTGCTGGAATTAGTTTGAAAAATGTACTGACTATATTTTCAGATCCGGCTCTCCTTTGCCTTCACTTAAAAATTTGAACAGACTTCCTTTGATAAAGTGATCCCAGCCATCCTTACAGCCATTGAAGCATTCCAAATGCGGAACTAAACCGATGTGAGTAAAACTTACACGTGAAGAATTGTTCACATTTGAAATTTCAAACCACATTTTTGTGTTCTTCCACTCTTGTTTATCGGCAACCCATGTCAGATCACAGTCAGTTACCAGCCATACAATTTTCTTACCCGTTTCCATATCAATAATCCTGATTGTAAATGAATCACCAAACTGAAAGTGTACGGTAAAAACATCACCCAGATTTTCAGATCTGCCTGTAATGTTTTCTGACCACCATTCAGAAACTTTGTTGATCCTGTTGAATGTTTCTATAGGTGTAATGTCTGCAATTATAATCGCGTTGTAATCCTGATTGTACATTTTGTTTTCATTTAAACTAATATTCAAATAAAAACAAAAATGATTATCTATTGTTTAACCAGATTCATGTAATCGAAACTACACTATTCGATATCCATATCCTCAATCGGACTCCTTATTGCAAACAGATTCCTACGACTTACATGGGTATAAATCTCAGTCGTCCTGGTGCTCTTGTGTCCCAGTAATTCCTGTATGTACCTTATATCTAATCCGCTTTCATGCAAATGGGTTGCATAACTGTGCCTCAAACAATGTACTCCCACTTCTTTATGAAGTCCTGCCCGCTTTACCGATTGTTTGAATACAGAATAAACACTTTCTGCCGAGTACCTTCCCCCCGACTGCCCTTCAAATAAATATACCTTTGGACTGTATACTTTTAAATATGAATCAATCTTCTCCCATACCTTATGAGCAATAGGTACCATTCTATCAACATTCCCCTTACCTTCTCTGATATGTAAAATTCCCCTGTCTCTGTCTAAATCGGTAAGTTTTATGTTCGTGAGCTCACTTCTTCGCAAGCCACAGGAATATATCAGCCAAAGAATCAATCTATGCTTGTTGTTTCTAGTAGCATTGAAGATCTTCATAACTTCTTCTTTTGAAAATACTTTTGGCAATGCCCTGCTGCGACGTGGCCTTTCAAACGTATCTGAATTAACGACCTTGTCGCCCTGCAAATTATAGTACATCTTTATAGCAGAGATCACAAGATTCTGATATGAAGCAGAATAACCCAGACGCAGTATATGATTATCAATAAATTCTGTGACATCCTCCTCTGTAATATCAGAAGGTTCTTTTTCATTGAAGTATTTAAAAAACAGCTCCAGATGAGCCTTATACGATTCAATAGTACGTTTGCTATACCGCTTTTCTTCAAGATAAATTCTTAGATCCTCAATTGCCTCAACTGCAGCCTTACCGATCTTCCTTTCCCTCACTTCACTTCCTCTTTCGGATCTTACTTCTTTTAATTCAGAGGAAACTACCTGCTTCTTTACAATAACTTCGATACCCTTAGAAGAAAAATAGTCATTCAAAGAGTCAACCGCCAGTTGCGACCATCGTAAAAGCCACTCTTTTCTGTTTTTATCATATTGAAGTTTTCCAAACCCATTAAGTTCTTCTATCCATTCCTGATCATACCTGCCGGTAAACTTAACCACCAACTTTTCGTCCTGGCCACTTATCGAAAAAATCACTGGATCAAATTTTGACTTTACTTTTTTTGAGAAAGAAGCCGCAGACTTGTCCAAACTGTTTTTTTCTTCCCGATAAGAAAAAGATTCTTCCTTGTCTTTCTCCTTTACAACCTTTTCAACAACAGAAGGAACCTCAGGTTGAAAGTTGCCGGTCGATACAATAGCTGAAATGTCGATATCTGCTATTTCTCTGAAAACAGCCAGAATCTGCTTCAGATGTTTCTCATCATCAGGAGCATGAAAACATCCTTTGCTATTACTCCATCGGATCCCATTAATAGATTTTACTTGTTTAATCAGAACATTGTCATAATCGAACAATACAGCAAGCCGCTTCTCATCATGATGAACAAGCCGCTTCAATACGATTTTTTTCTTCATTTTACAGCGAGATTATTAGAAACGACGAACGGCTAACGGCAAACGGCACACGGCTCACGACTCACGAAGTTCTCTTCCTACTTACTCTTCCTACTTCTTACTACTTACTACCTACTGCCTTATAAGCGATCGCCCCGTCAGTCACAATGGCATAATGACCTAATACGCTTAGGTACATATCAATACAATGCTTTTGTCTAACTTTCAACATTTCTTTCATTTTAAAGTTAAACAAAATAAATCAAGACGTAAGATAAAAGGAAAAAGAAAAAAGATAAAAGATTTAGAAGCAGGGCTCAGGGCCCAGTGCGCAGGACGCAGTGATCAGCTCATTAGCCAGCTTACAATCTTCGTCTTAAATTTCGAATAAGGCGGATACCGGAGCCAGATATCCAAAAGATTAGACTTAACCAGTACCGACCGCATATTTGAAAAGGTCTCAAAGGATTTCTTACCATGATATCTGCCAATTCCGCTGCTTCCGACGCCACCATAGGGTAGCCATTGAGATGCTATCTGCATCACAGTCTCATTTACGCTGGCATTGCCCGATTGTGTCCGCATCATAAACTCACGGATAAGCTTTTTATTCGTGCTGAAAATGTAGGTTGAAAGCGGTTTGGGATTCTGATTTATAATATTGTATACCTCTTCGAAATTTTCGAAGTCGATCACCGGAAGTACCGGACCAAATATCTCCTCATGCATTATTGGGTCCCCGGGTTTCACATCCTTAATTATAGTAGGTGCGACATACTTTTTTACAGGATCTGTTAAACCACCAATAACAATGCTACCTTGCTTCATTAGTTCTGTAAGTCTGCTTACACTTTCTGAACTAATAACTCTGGCAAAATCATTACTCTCTTCAGGATTTTCACCGTAGAACAGACTGACTTCCTTTGTAATAAGCTCAAGGAAACGATCTTTTATCTTTCTGTCGATTAATACATAATCGGGACTTACACAAGTTTGTCCGCAATTTATGAGCTTGCCCCAGGCAATCCTCCTTGCTGCGTAATCGAGCCTTGCATCTGCTGCAATAACACATGGGTTTTTTCCACCAAGCTCCAGCGAAAATGGAGTAAGGTTTACAGAAGCTTTCTGCATAACAAGTTTTCCAACCCTCGGACTTCCTGTAAAAAAGATATAATCGAACTTCTGATCTAGTAAATATTCATTCAGCGAATGATCACCCTTTACCATAGCTATCTGCTCCTCCGGAAAGTTGCTTAAAATTTTCTCCATTATCGCAGCTGTTGCCGGAACCTGACTTGAAGCCTTTAATATAACACAGTTACCAGCCGCAATTGCCCCTGCGAGAGGCATAAACGCAAGCTGAAACGGGAAATTCCATGGCGATAATATAAGTACCTGACCATATGGCTGAGGTTTTACATAACTGTGAGACAGAAAATGTACAATCGGAGTTCTTACTCTCCGTGGCCTGCTCCAACCCCGGAGGTTTCTTATCAGATGATTAATCTCCTTAATAACAAACCTGGTTTCAGTAGCAATAACCTCAAACTCAGGCTTGTGAAAATCGTGCCATAGAGCATCAACAATATCCTTTTCGTGCAGAATGATAAGGGAGCGCAACTTTTTCAGGGTTTCAATCCTGAATCCGGAATCAAATGTTTTACCGATAGCAAAATATTTTTTCTGCTGTTCAATTATTTTACCGATTTCTTCTTTTTCCATTCTTCTTCAAGAATTAATAATTGCCTGGATAAATCTTCGTTCTCAATACCCGCTTTAGGAGGAATAGATGCCATGCAATATTCCGCCATGGCGGTAATAGTGAGGCTTGGGTTTACTCCTATATTTCCCTGGATAACAGACCCGTCGGTGATATAGAAATCGGGGTATCCATGAACCTTCAGATTTTTATCCACAACACCGCTCCCGGCATCTTCTGACATAGGACACCCTCCCAGTATATGAGCTGTGGTAGGTCTGTTGAAAAATACTTCGAGAAGAATATTCTGAGGCACGCCTGCCACTTTTCGGGCGAATCGCTCCATAACCTCCTGCCCTATCGGTATGTAAGCAGGCACCTTCTTATTGCCTCTGTTATCAATCTTCATTTTCCCTCCGAAAAAACTTTTCCTCCAGATCATTTTCATTGCATTATCGGCCGATTGCATAACGAGGAAAATAACCGTATTTGACGACCATCTGAAATTTAAAACTGTCTTCAGGAAAAGCCACGGGTGAGAAATCGTCTTCATAAGAAGCATCCAGGTTCTTCTGAGTGATTTATCTGCCCCATCAACTGAAAGACCAAAAAACCACTTCATGGCATTTGAATTATCGGGATATTTTACGACTTCAACATGAGTATGTGGGTCGGGACTGAAAACTGAGGTTATAGCAAGTCCATTATTCATCTTCTCCTTAGCACCGGAAACAGCACAAAGCGTCTCGGCATTGGTCCTTAACTCAAAGCCGAGAGTATCTGACAATAATGGAAGGGTTAAGTACTTGTGTTTCTGTTTCAGCAGTAAATCAAGAGTTCCAAGGGCGCCGGCAGCAACAACAATTCCTTTAGCATTGAAAACCTTTTTTCTTCTCCGAAAGAAAGATGTTACAGAGCTTGTTTCGACCTGATATGTACTGTTGTGAAAAGATATTTTTTCCGCTTTCGTTTCAGGCAGGATCTTCACTCCCAACTTCTCAGCGAACCATAAATAGTTTCTGTCAAGAGTGTTTTTTGCATTCTCTCTGCATCCAACCATGCACCCGGCACATTCTATACAACCTTTCCTCATCGGACCAAGGCCGTTAAAATAGGGATCAGTTTCCTCTTCAATACCATCAATATTCACACCTACAAAAACCGATTCGAAGGTATCATGAGCCTTCATATCTTTCGATACCTCCTCAAGCAATTTGTCCTCTAAATTCAGCTTTGAATATTTTTTTCTCCCAAGCATGAATGAAGCCTTGTCGTAAAATGGTTCAAGAACCTTTTTCCAGTCACCAAAGTGGCGCCACGACGGATTACTAAAGAAACTATCGGGAGGATAATAAAGTGTATTTGCATAAACAAGACTCCCACCGCCAACACCTGTACCGCTGAGAATACTTGCAGTAGAATAGAAAGACAGCTTTTGAAAGCCAAAGAATCTCAATGCCGGTACCCAGAGATACCTGGGAAGATTCCAGTTTGTTTTCGGGAAATCGGAGGGATTGTAACGCTTTCCCTGTTCAAGGGTAAGAACAGAATATCCCTTCTCCGCTAAGCGCAGACTTGCAACACTGCCGCCAAAACCCGATCCTATAACAATGTAATCGTATACCATTAACTATGTATTAATTAGGTTGGATAACCGTAAATATAAGAAGTATGTGGAAGTATAATCAGAAAAGTGATAAAAATTTAGGTGAAGGGCACAAGGCGCAAGGCACAAGGCGCAGTGCACCACACGCCGCAAGCCGGAAGCCGAATGCCGAATGCCACACCCTGAACTTTATAACCGAGACAGGAAATTGTATTTTTTCTTCTATTTTTACATGAAATAACCCTGAACCATGGATTGGATAGCAGATTTGCTCTTTAAAGAAAGTGTTGCTCACACAATATTTGTATACTGCGTTGTTATCGCTATTGGTGTATTTCTCGGGAAAGTCAAAATATTCGGAGTATCACTGGGTATCGTTTTCGTTCTGTTTGCAGGTATAGCAATGGGGCATTTTGGATTTACAGGGAATACGGGCGTAATTGATTTTGTGAAGGATTTCGGATTAATCCTTTTTGTGTTTTCAATTGGACTTCAGGTAGGCCCGGGATTCTTTTCATCGTTCCGGAAAGGAGGCCTTTCATTAAACTTGCTTGCTATAACAATCGTTGTACTTGGCGGGGCAATAACCCTTGCTTTGCACTTTATTACAGGAATGTCCCTTCCCATGCTTGTCGGTGTAATGTCGGGTGCAGTTACTAACACCCCCGGTCTGGGAGCTGCACAACAGGCTCTTATCCAGGTTTCAGGAAATATACCCGAGCAGTCGATCCCTGAAATCGGATTGGGATACGCAGTAGCATACCCATTCGGAGTATTGGGTATAATAATGACAATGGTACTGATAAGAACAACTCTTCATATTGATGTTCGAAATGAATTGGCGCTTTTCAACCGCGATCAGCACCCTACCGACTCTTTTCCCGAAAAGATAAGCATCCAGGTTACAAATAAGCAATTATTCAACAAGACCATTCTTGATATTGCAAAACTAATAAATCATGAAATAGTGATATCGCGTGTTCTGCGTAACGGAGAACTTCTTCTTGCTTCATCTGAGACCGAATTATATGAGAACGATATAATTCTGGTTGTAACCCAGAAGAGATTCATCCCCGAGGTAGTAAAATTTATTGGTATTCAAAGTGAAATGGACCTGACGGCTAAATCGGGAAAACTTATTTCAAAACGCGTAATGGTTACAAACAGGGATGTTTTCGGAAAGGACCTTGGATCGCTTAAGTTAAGGACCCGTTACAATATAAATATTACAAGAGTATTCCGTTCAGGTATTGAACTGGTCGCTTCACCTCATCTCAGACTGCAAATGGGCGACAGACTCACGGTCGTTGGCGATGAAAATTCCATGGAAAAAGTTATTGAACAGCTTGGAAATTCAATAAAACGTCTGAATGAACCTAATATTGTTCCGATCTTCATTGGAATTTTGCTTGGTGTTCTTCTCGGAAGTATTCCGATACATATTCCGGGAATCATTAATCCTATTAAACTTGGATTAGCAGGAGGTCCGCTTATTGTTGCGATCCTGTTGAGCAAATATGGATACAGGTTTTCTCTGGTATCTTACACCACTCCCAGTGCAAACCTGATGCTACGCGAGATAGGAATTGTACTTTTCCTTGCCAGCGTAGGACTTACAGCCGGACAAAAATTTATACCAACCCTCCTCTCCGGTGACGGTTTTATCTGGATGGGTTATGGTGCATTAATAACCCTGTTACCTCTTCTCCTCGTAGGATTCTATTCAAGGTATATTCTAAAAAGGAACTATCTTGAGATCTGCGGACTTATCGCAGGCAGTATGACAGATCCTCCTGCCCTGGCATTTGCAAACGGAATAGCACAATCGGAAGCGCCAGCGGTAGCATATGCAACTGTTTACCCGCTCGTAATGTTTATGAGGATATTTATTGCACAGCTGCTCATACTATTGTTTGTGTAACGGCTAACGACGCACGGCACACGACGAACGACGAACGTAAGAATTTAAGCTAAAACTCTAAGATGTCTTCCCTTTTATCTTTTTACTTTTGTCTTTTGTCTTGACTAATCATAGGATTGAGACCTGAAATAATCAATGCGATTCCGGATATTACAATTATTCCTCCGATAATAAATCTTCCCCAGTGTAAATGTTTGAAATAATCTTTTTCCATTCCAAGCAGGCCAATTACTATCCCTCCTATAACAAGGAGGAATCCTTTTCTTACAGGGTTGAAATTATTTTCGGAGGCCTGATCCTTAATAAGATCTTCTTCGGTAGGATGTTCTAAATTCACCGGAGTTTCTGCCTGACAATTCCAGCAGACGGCAAATTCTTTCCCGACAAACTTCTTACAGGAAGGACATATCCAATATTTCTCAGCCTCAGTCTCAGGAGTCTCATAGCTGTCTAAACCATTATTCATGAAGATCTCAGAATCTGCATTAACTTCAGGATGAAACTTTCGTTCTTCGAGAATATCATTAATAACTTTTATATTATCGGGTCCGTAGGCATCTGGTTCTCTGAGCATTTCATTTAGTTTCTCCGTTGAAATCTCCTCAGAATCATGGTAAAAAGAAAGTTGGCCAAAACTATAATCTTCTTTCATAGAGTTTATACTAAGACATTTTAATCAATAGTCTAAAAAAAACATCACTAAATATCTGGTATTTAAAGTTAATAATAATAATGATCGCAGATATTATTTCTGCGACTTTGACGATGCGAAGAAACCGTGAAAACTCAAAATTTTTGTATTAATAGAACCATTATAATTCTGTATTGTTATATATTTAACAGTATAAGAAGATGTACTTTTGTTTAATGATATTTTGAAAATTAACAACAATAAATAACTTTTTTCTTATTTATCTGTAAAATACCACTTTATAACATCTACTAACCTGATCAACTACCATGAAAAAGGCAATGATTTTATTAGTTCTGTATTTGTCGATCGGACAGATTAACATTTTGGCACAGGAAGAAGCAAGGCTGCTCAGATTCCCAGCCATACACGATAATCAGATTGTATTCACTTATGCAGGTGATCTCTATACTGTATCAGCCGATGGAGGGACAGCCAGAAAACTCACCAATCATAATGGATATGAGATGTTTGCGAGATTTTCGCCTGATGGAAAGACCCTTGCATTCACCGGGCAGTATGATGGTAACACAGAAGTCTTTGTAATGAATTCCAATGGTGGGGTACCCAAAAGATTAACATTTACAGCGACTCTGGGACGAGATGATGTTTCTGACAGAATGGGACCTAACAATATCGTAATGGGATGGACTCACGATAATAAGAACATTATTTTCCGTTCACGAAAAGATTCCTTCAATGATTTTAATGGTGGTCTTTATACTGTAAATACCGACGGCTCATTACCAAAGCAATTGCCGGTTCCACGGGGTGGTTTTTGCTCCTATTCGGCTGATGATCAAAAGATGGCTTACAACCGTATTTTCAGAGAATTCCGAACATGGAAAAGATATCGGGGCGGTATGGCTGATGACATATGGATTTTTGATTTCAAAACAAATAAAGTAGAGGATATCACAAATAACCCTGCTCAGGATATTATCCCAATGTGGTATGGTACTAAAATCTACTTCCTGTCGGACAGGGATGAAAAAAAGAGGATGAACATGTACGTTTACGATCTTACAACAAAAGAGACCAAAAAGCTTACCAACTACAAAGACTTTGATATTAAATTTCCGTCTCTCGGCGATAAAGCAATAGTTTATGAGAATGCAGGATATATCTATAAGATGGATCTGGCAACTGAAGAATCTAAAAAAGTAAATATTATTATAGCGGAAGATTTTCTGTCGGGCAGACCTTACCTGAAAGATGTCAGCAAAGAAATAAGCAATTTTGAAATTTCTCCCGATGGAAAAAGAGCCATATTTGGTGCTCATGGTGATGTGTTTACAGTTCCCGAGAAATATGGAGAAACAAGGAATCTCACAAACTCATCATCAATACACGAAAGAGATTCAAAATGGTCTGACGATGGAAAATGGATCTCATATATCTCGGATAAAACAGGAGAAGATGAAATTTTTGTCCAGACTCAGGATGCCAGCCAGCCTCCTGTTCAGGTTACTACAGGCGTAAATGATTATAAGTACCAGCCTTACTGGTCACCTGATAGCAAGAAACTCATGTGGTCTGACAGGAACCAGCGGTTATATTTCATCGATATAAATACAAAGCAAATGACCACAGTTGATACAGACTCTATTTTTGAGATGAAAGAATATGCGTGGTCGCCTGATAGTAAGTGGATTACTTATACAAAGAATAGCAGCAACCTAATGCAGCAGGTATTTTTATACTCGCTTGAACAGGCAAAATCATTTCCTGTTACTGAAAACTGGTATAATGCTTCAGGAAGTGTGTTCAGTGAGGATGGGAAATATCTGTTCTTTGTATCGTCAAGGGACTTTAAACCTGATTTCAGCAGTTATGGTAGTACTATAAGCTACTCCGACATGAGCAGTATTTATTATGTAAGCTTAAACAAAGAGGCCCAATCGCTATTCAGACTTAGAAGCGATGAAGTTGACCTTACTGCTTCTGAAGCCAAAAAGCCCTTGCCAGAAATAAAAAAAGAGGCAAAAAGTAATGCTCCTGACAAAAAGGAAGAAACTAAATCAGCTGAAAAGTATCCTGCTGTTCAGGTTGATATTGATGGGTTACTGCAAAGAATAGGCAGGTTACCAATTAAAGCTTCTAATTACTATCACATCAGCGCTGTAGATAATAAACTATACTATCAGCGCAAAGGTAGCTCTGAAAACAGCATCTCTCTTCTGATGTACGATTTTGATGCCCGCGAGGAAAAGAACCTTGGTGCAGTCGATGGCTATGAAATATCTGCAAACAAAAAGAAAATGCTGGTTGCTCAAAGCTCATCATACGGTATAATTAATATACCATCAGCTGAAGTAAAAATTAGTGATAAGTTAAATCTGTCAGGCCTGCAGATTGAGATAAATCAACATGAAGAATGGAATCAAATTTATTGGGAGTGCTGGCGCCAGATGAGGGATTTCTTTTATTCACCACTCATGAATGGTGTTGACTGGAAAGCCGAAGGAGAAAAATATGGAGAACTGGTTAAATATGTAAATCACAGGAATGACCTTACATATATTATTGGTGAACTTATCGGAGAACTAAATATCGGACATGCTTATGTGGGTGAAGGAGGAAGACCCCAACCCGAAAGGATTAAAACAGGTCTTCTCGGAGCTGAAATTACAAAGGATAAAGCATCAGGATATTTCAGGATAGATAAAATTCTTAAGGGAGAAAACTGGAACAATAGCACCAGATCACCATTAACCGATATTGGAATTGATGTAAAGGAGGGTGATTTTATTCTAGCAGTCGACGGAAAACCTGTCAATAATTTGAATAATATTTATGCAGCACTGGTAAATAAAGCCGGCAAACAGGTTAAACTCACCATCAACTCAAATCCTGTTGAGAAAGGGAAACATGAAACAACGGTTATGCCTACCGGAGATGAAGCTAAACTGTATTACCTGAAATGGGTCAACGATAATATCGAAAAGGTAAGTAAAGCTACAAATGGACAAGTAGGATATTTACACATTCCTGATATGGGAACTGAGGGACTTAATGATTTTATTAAATCCTATTACCCGCAATTGGAGAAGAAAGCTTTGATAATAGATGTGAGAGGGAATGCCGGCGGTTTTGTTTCACAGATTGTAATAGAGAACCTGAGAAGAGTCGCTTCCCAAATAACAATCGCACGTAACACAAAGCCCGCGATAGACCCTGATGGCACATTATACGGACCGATGGTAATGCTCAGTAATGAGTTCTCTGCATCAGACGGCGATATAGTAACCTACCGGTTCAAGTTCTACAAACTTGGTAAGGTTGTTGGCAAAAGAACATGGGGTGGAGTAACGGGTATTAGAGGTACGTTGCCATTGGTTGATGGAGGGATGTTAGAGAAGCCTGAATTTTCGAGGTACGATCTGGAAGGGAAAAACTGGATTATCGAAGGCGTTGGGGTTGAACCCGATATTGTTGTCGATAATGATCCTTATCTTGAATTTACAGGTACCGATGAACAGTTGAATAAAGCTATTGAGGTAATCCTGGAGGATCTAAAAACTAAAGGGAAAACAATACCAGAGCATCCCGCATTTCCGACAAAATAACCTGTATTATCAATTATATTTCTAAAACAGATTACATACCTGTTACGTTGAGGGTTGCTACATAATAACCTTTGTCTGCTTTTATAACTGAATTCATAGATTTCAATTCAACGGATGAATATACTGTTGTTGGATTTACTATTTTTTCTTCACCTGAAGCATAAATTTTCAAAGACATGTTGAACCCGCGAACACAATTGTTCCATCTGAAATATAATCTGGTACCCTTCACATAATACTCAAATACCGGAATTCTTACATCCCGGAGATATTGATTGAAGAACGGTTTCAGGTCAATCCCCGTTTTTGCACTTAAATAATTCTCAATCTGCGATCCCTTAACAACCTGGTGATAAAAATCCTTGTTAAGTCCACGCAATATACTTCTCCATTTTTCATCATCATTTACAATCTGGCGAAGAGTATGAAGCATATTACCGCCTTTGTAATACATATCGCCGGAGCCCTCATTATTAACATTATAGACCCCTATTATCGGTTTATCATTAAGAATTCTGGAGCGTGTGCCAAGAACATATTCGCTACCTGCCTCTTTACCAAAATAATACTCTACATACAAATTTTCAGCATAATTTGTGAAGCTTTCATGAACCCACATATCAGCAATATCTTCATAGGTAATATTATTCGCAAACCACTCATGTCCCGATTCATGAATAATAATAAAATCGAATTTTAGCCCCCATCCTGAATCGCTCAGGTCGGTTCCCCTATAGCCATTCTTAAACCCATTTCCATAAGTAATGGAGCTCTGATGTTCCATGCCAAGATAAGGAGCTTCAACCAGTTTATAACTATCTTCATAGAACGGATACGGTCCATACCAATGTTCAAATGCAGCAAGCATCAGGGGAGCCTGTTTGAACTGCTCTTTCGCCTTCTCAAGGTCTTCCCTCAATACCCAATAATCGCAATCAAGCGGACCTTTTTCCCCTTTAAAAACTTCTGAGAAATGCACATAATCTCCGATATTGATATTTACACCGTAGTTGCTAATAGGATTGGCAACAAACCAGTTATATGTCTTTGTCTTGTTTTTTTGCTGAATTGTACTTCTTAGCCGACCGTTCGAGACATCAATAAGATTTTCAGGCACATTCACGCTTATCAGCATACTGTCGGGCTCATCGTACATATGATCTTTGCACGGCCACCATAAACTTGCACCGTCGCCCTGACAGGCGGAAGCAATGAATGGAAGACCCTTGCTGTCTTTCGACCAGGTAATACCTCCAACCCATGGGGGCCGGGTTGATACTCTGGGCTTGCCTCCATAGTTAAGTTCAACGGAATAGATCCTGCCCTGCTCCTGGTTATCAGAGAGTTCAATCCAGTAAACATTTCCCTCTCTCCTCATTTTCAGCACTTTATTATTCTGAGAAGCCGAAATCAGGTTCATCGGTTCCTGAAGATCGATCTGCATTATTCTAGCCGGCTTCAGAACCTTGTAGGTAACGGTATTTGTTCCGGAAATAGTACTATCTGAGGGTTTTACAATTATATCGAGATGATAATAAAGCAGATCCCACCAGGCTCTCTCAGGGGTTATGGACCCCCGGAGCGTATCCTGCCTGGTGAAAATTGGATTTTGTGAATTCAGCTGCAATGAAATGAGAAATGTGAAACCAATTATGACAAATTTATGTTTCATTTTATCCGGTTTAAAAAGTGCGAATCAGAATCAATCTGGAACAGATCAAATATATGGAATTCTCCTAAAATTCTTCCATAACTGATAACTTCAGAAATTAAGAACTTTTTTATATAACTCTACAACCTTTTTACTTTCAATATGCCAGTTAAGTAACTCTGAAGCTTTACTCGCATTCCTTCTGAACTGAGCAAGTTTTTCCGGCCTGTTTTTTAGAACAGAAAATACTTCTGAGAGATTTCCAGGGGTAACCTTACTTAATAAAATCCCGCAACCATATTCATTTATAATCCTGCCTATTTCAGGAAGGTCGCTTGCAATTACAGGAATCCCTGCAGATATATAATCAAACAGCTTGTTAGGAAGACTGAATCTGTAGTTAAGATTTGTATCTTTTTCGATACACATTCCAACATCTGCAGCTTTGGTATATCGCATAAGTTCTTCCCATGGAACAGAAGAGACAAACTTTACCCTGTTTTCAAGCTTCATTTTGATTACCTGCTCCTTTAATAAGGGTACAACATCACCCGATCCTACAATCAATAGGAACACTCCGGTGGAAATACTAACTGCCTCAATTAGTTCTTCAGCACCTTTATCAATGTTTATACCCGTTCCCTGCAAAACCATAAGGAGATCATCCTTTGAAACTCCCAGTTCATGTCTTGTGTATGGAATAATGTCATCTGCATTTCTGCTCAAATTTCTTACTACCTGGACTTTTACATGATACATCTTTTCATAGAGCGAAGCAATTGGATCACTAACCGTCATAACATTTTTTAGGCGGGGAAAGATGGATCGTTCTATGGCTTTCCAAACCCATTTCACAAATGGTCTTCCATTGAGCTCAGGAACGCCGGTGAAGTATTCGTGCGAATCATAAACAAGAGGAATGTGCTTCAGCTTAGAGACCAGAAAATTTGGGAGAAGTGTATCCAGATCATTTGCAACGAGTAGATCAAACTTATGAAACAGCAGATATATGAAAAGCCTGATATTAAAACATTTATAAAATAAGAATCCTCTTTTGAAGATCATCCTGAATCGTTTGGTTTTGAATGGTACCGAATCAGATTCACAACAGGCGCCTTTTTTCCTTCCGATGATTATGATATCGCAACCAAGCTTACTTACTGTCTCAGCCATTTTCACCACCCGCTGGTCGAAACAGATGCAGTTGGTAACCGAGAAAACGACTCTTGTTTTATAGGAGGGTAAAAGCATGATGTAAATCTACAAATTTTAACATTATTGCATGAGGTTCTGTGAATGGGAAGTTATCCAAATAGTCTATTTTACCGCAGAGGACCGCAGAGTTTTACGCAGAGGGCCGCAGAGGAGGCCTGCAGATACAAAAGTCTCAGCGGTTCTCTGCGTAAAGCTCAGCGCTCTCAGCGGTTAATGGGTTTACTATTTCGCCTGCTATTTAATGGAATTATTCTTCATCAATAATTGCCTTAGTTTGCCTATTTTTACAAAAAACAGGAAAATGATTTCAAAAAATGTCTCACTTAAGCCTTATAATACCTTTGGATTAGATTATAAAGCTGATTGCGTGATACATATCGGGAGTGAAGAGGAAGCAATATCCTTATTCAAAGGTGAAAATAAAATTGACGGTCCCCAGTTTATTCTTGGTGGCGGAAGTAATATATTGTTTACTGCAGATTATCACGGTACAATTCTGCATCCGGAAATTGGAGGAATAAGACTTGAGGAAAAGAATAAGGAATACGCACTGATCTCAGCAGGTGCAGGAGTTAACTGGGACAACCTTGTTGAATGGACTGTTAATAAAGGGCTTGGTGGCATGGAGAATCTCTCATTAATCCCCGGACTTGTGGGTGCCGCGCCTGTACAGAATATAGGAGCTTATGGTGTTGAGGTAAAGGATGTGATAGAAACCGTGAAAACTGTTTCTATTGAAGATGGGTCAGTAAGAGAGTTCAACAACCACCAATGCCGGTTCGGCTACAGAAACAGTATTTTCAAGAATGAAGAAAAAGGCAGGTATCTGGTAACCAGAGTGTATTTCAGGTTGAGCATAAAGCCATTGCTTAAACTCGATTATGGTTCACTGAACGACGAAATCAAAAAGCTGGGGGAAATCAATCTAAAAAATATCAGGCAGGCTGTTATTAATATCAGAAGCAGTAAACTCCCCGACCCTGTCGTTATTGGCAATGCTGGAAGTTTCTTTAAAAATCCTGTTATTCCAAACGCTGAAGCCGGGAAACTAAAAGAAACATTTCCTCAGATGCCTGTGTACGCTGATATATCGGGAGGAACAAAACTGGCTGCAGGCTGGCTTATCGATCAGTGTGGTTTGAAAGGTTATAGAAAAGGTTTTACAGGAGTTCACGAGAATCAGGCCCTGGTTCTTGTAAATTATGGTGGCGCCACCGGAACAGAGATCGTTCAACTGTCGGAATTTGTAAAGAAATCGGTATTTGAAAAATTTGGCGTTGCTCTCGAACGCGAGGTAGAAATAGTTGGAATTATTTGAATATTTTTCTTTTATCAAGTTCTTTCTGATAAAGAGCTGCATAATGGTTATGCTCCGAGAGTGTTCTGGAGAAATTATGATATCCTGAAAAATCGGCTTTCGCTGCAAAATATATATAACTGTTCTTCTCCGCATTCAGTACTGCGTCAATACCCTCAATGGATGGACAACCAATTGGTCCGGGAGGAAACCCATTGTGTTTATAGGTATTATACGGTGAGTCTACTTCAAGGTACTTCTTCAAAACCCTGGTTATCGTAAAATCGTTTAATGCGAATTTAATCGTTGGGCAAGCCTGCAAAGGGATCCCCTGTTTTATTCTGTTAAGATAAACTCCAGCAATGCGGGGTTTTTCGTCTTTTTTTACTACCTCATCGTCAATAATTGATGCGAGAATGGCAACTTCTTTTGGAGTAAGATTCTTCTCTCTTGCTTTGTCGAGGCGCTCTTTATTCCAGAATAATTTATATTCTTTCAACATCCTTTCATATAGAGACTTAGCGTCAGTGTTCCAGTACATCTCGTAGGTATCGGGGATGAAAAGAGAAATAATATCCTCTTTTGTAAAACCGTCGGCTTTATAGTTAGCTTCATTCATCAGAAAGTCTATGATCCTTGCAGAATCGGCTTCGATCTGTTTACCGATTTTTCCCGCTACCTGATTCATCGACCTTATGTTACTAAAAGTTATTTTCACCGGATCCTGCCTTCCCGATCTTAAGAGATTAATCAGACCAACATAGCTGAATTGGCTCTCAATAATATACCTGCCCGGCCTTAACCAAAAGCGGATACTTCTTTTTTTCAGCTACCCAATTTAAAATCTTTGGATTTTTGATTGTCAGGTGCGTTTCAAGAGTATCGAGAACCTGTGAATATGACGATCCTGTTGGGATATAAATGATACTGATATCCCCTTTTGGAGTAATACCAAACCCAAAAAGTGTCTTGTAAATAAGAAATATGAGAACGATCATCAGAACTCCAAGTCCACTGGAAATAATTAATAATTTCTTTTTCATTTATATTTTATTCTGGCAGCAAATTTACGTATAATCTTCAGAACGCAAATACACAAAGGAACACAAAGGGAATAAATAGATAATCCACTTTTCCATCCTTCCATTATTCCATTATTTTCATAATTTTGTTTAGATTTATTTCAAACTAATATTTTATGAAAATGTCGACATCAATGCTACTGATTCTTATCGTGATAGGAATCGTCACAGGGTTTATGGCTGGAATGCTTGGAATCGGAGGCGCAATAATAATGATACCGGCCCTCGTTTACATATTGGGTTTAACTCAGCAGACAGCCCAGGGAACAAGTTTGGCAGTAATGCTGCCTCCTATCGGAATACTTGCTGCTTACAATTATTACAAAGCCGGACAGGTAAATATCAAGTTTGCTATAATTCTCGCGGCTTTTTTCCTTGTGGGATCATTTTTCGGATCAAAGCTGGCATTGAATATCCCACAGACGATGCTTAAGAAGATTTTTGGTGTTCTATTATTATTGGTTGCAGCCAAGATGCTGTTATCAAAATAAGTAGAGACGCAAAATTTTGCGTCTCTACACGTTGAAATTGTAATTTTATTTTTCTAGAACATCAGTCCAACGCTGAACAGGAATGCATTTGCCCTGTCGTCGAGATTGAAATTAGTTCCTGCCAAATTCTGAATCTGGTTCTGGTACTTTTTAAGGCTTCCTTCATACCTTACATCAAAAGTGAGGGTTTTAAGAATGTCGATTCCGATTCCAGCCTGGTAACCAATTGTCATTCGGCTATACATATTTTTAAAATCAGGACTTGAAATAAGTTCTTTTGGAGTATTTATCAGAAGTGAAGCAGCCGGTCCGGCATTTAAACGGAGTGGTCCCAGTTTAAATCCAAGCATCACAGGTATATCCAGCTTGTTAAAGCTCTGCTTTACAATTGACGAAGCGGAAGTTTGCAAATTCTTTACTGTATAGTCATTTGTTCTTGTGCTGAATAACAATTCTGGTTGAAGATAGATACCAAGGAGAGTCAATCTCACAAAAGCGCCTCCATGAAAACCATACTTTGCAGCTGTAATGGCATCTACAGTGTAAGTTGTAGTACCTGATGAAACCGTTTTTAAGGTAGGCATTGAAAGAGAAGTTGTACTTACTCCGGCTTTCAAACCAAATTTTAACTGGGAGAACACAGGAATGGAGATAAGAGCTATCAGAATAATTGTTAATAGTTTTTTCATAGTTTCAAGTTTAAGTTAAGAAAACAGATATTAATAAAACCTTTTTCAATCGCAAAAGGTTGCAAAAACAGTTAGCTTTTTATTGCGTGTTTTATTAAAACGTCTTACTGACCGTATTATTTTGCAGCAAGCTGATCAAAGATAACCTTTTTCATCTGGTCAAACTCTGCCCTGTCGTACAAACGGGTGAGGAAGATAATTTTTCCGCTCCTGTCTATTATTACATTTCGCGTTACTCCTGCTTCCTTGAGTGCAAAGATCCCAAAAATATCAGCGCCTTTATCAAGGGCCAGTGGATAAGTAATTTTAATGTCTTTCTTATATTTCAGAACCTTTGCAAGCGGCTCATCGCGGTCAATTCCGATTACAACCAATCCATCCGACTTCTTTGCCTGCCAGATCTCCTTTTCAATAAAAGGCATCTCTGTTCTGCAAACGCTGCACCAGCTCGCTGTGAACTGAAGCATTACAACTTTCCCTCTCAGATCAGAAAGTTTATAAGATTTACCTCCTGCTTCATTGATCATAAAATCAGGTGCGCTGTCTCCCACCTTAACAATATAGCCAACATCATTCGCCTTTTTGTCTTGTCCAAAAGATA
Organism: uncultured Bacteroidales bacterium; assembly: GCA_963809855.1. Taxonomy (GTDB): domain Bacteria; phylum Bacteroidota; class Bacteroidia; order Bacteroidales; family VadinHA17; genus LD21. The sequence continues at coordinate 1,889,207 of CAWELF010000001.1, forward strand.
ACGAACTTAACATCAACCCCATGCATATACAGACCACATATTTCTTCATAAATTCAAATGTTTCTAATTTTTTTCAAAGATAGAACAGAAATCCAAATGGTATTAATAATTATATTCGCAGCAATAATTTTGATGTATTAGTTTAATGTCTACATAGAATGAAAAAGAAAATATTCTCCTCAGCATTTTTCCTCATATTCACATTAATAGTTGCTCACAGCCAGCAGAATATTGTAGAGAAAGGGCTTAATGGCATTACTCAGGATATACTGAAGGCCCAGGTAGGGTTTCTGGCATCAGACTGGACCGAAGGCAGGATGGCCGGGGAAAAGGGAGAGTCAATCTCAGCAGATTACATTGCAAGCATGCTTCAGTTATATGGAGTTAAGCCGGCAGGTGATATGGCACAGAACGCTATTACCGGTATTCTTCAAAAGCCTGAAAGAACATTTTTTCAAAATTTTACTTTAATCAAAACGCAACCTGGGGAGGAACAGGTTCTTAAAGTAAAATCCGGAGATGGAGAAATGACGAAATCTATTGATTTTACTTTTAAGGTAGATTATACAGCAAGTCAATCTGATGCAGGAATTGAAATTGAAGCGCCAGTAGTTTTTGTGGGTTATGGGTTTAAATATGATAAACTCAAGTATAACGATTTCAATAAAACGGATGTTAAAGGGAAATTCATACTAAGAATTGCCGGTGTTCCTGATTTTATAAGAAAATCGCTGACAGCTACTGAGATAGATGCGCTAATGTCAGATACAGAATTAATGTTAAAGTCAATGGGTGCAGTCGGAATAATTACATTTGATCCAACAAATTCTTTAGTTGGAACTACTTCACAGCCGGATTTTATGAATCTGTCTCCTTCGGAAGCAGCTCCACGGGCACTTTTGTCTTACTCAACGTATTCAATTCCCGGGAAAAAAGTTTCCGATAACTTAATCAGGATAACAGCCTCCGCAAAAGCAGCAAATGAGATACTTAAGGGAACCGGCATAGATCCTGAAAGCTATATAAAAAAAGCCGATCTGAATCAACCAGTTGTTCTTTCTGATATAACCGACAAGTCGGTCTATTTCAAAGCAACCGTTCAAACTTCAAGGGTTGCAGTAAAAAATATTTTAGGAATAATAGAAGGAAACAGCTCCGATCAGGTAATTATAATTGGAGCACATTACGATCATCTGGGAATAAACAATGGTTTTACATGGAACGGGGCTGATGATAATGCTTCCGGAACGGTAGGTGTTATGACATTGGCTAAAGCAATTTTGGAAACAGGGAAAAAACCTGAAAAAACTATATTAATTGCCTTGTGGACAGCTGAAGAAGAAGGGCTGTTAGGATCTAAATATTGGGTTCAGAATCCTACGATACCGATCAAAAATGTAAAAATGAATATGAACTTCGACATGATTTCAAGGTATTTTTCAGTTTCCGATACTAAGAAAGTTACAATGGGATACAGTATTTCGTCACCAGTTTTCAAAGATATTACTGCGTCGAACATTAAAAAGTATGGGATCGATCTTATAGTCGACTATCAACCATCAGAGAATCCGGTTGGTGGAACAGACCACCGCTCTTTTGTTGCCGCAGGCATACCTGTGATGAGAATTAAACCGGGACACAGGGAAGAATATCATACGCCAAATGATGAATTTAGTACGCTCGACTGGGATATAATGGAAAAAATAGTAAAGATCTGTTTTGCAGACGCCTGGGAACTGGCAAACACAAACTGGTAATCTACTGATATTCAATATATTGGCTATTGTGCCTTAATTCCAGGAAGTCATCGCCGGTTTCACAATACCCATATTCAAAGCAATAGTGAAACTTATTACCCTGAGATGTCTCGATTATATGTGTAAAGAAGCTGAAGTTGTATCCCAGAGCAAACAGAGCATCTTTATGGACTCTCAACTTTCCCTCATCATAAAGGTCGCCAAGTATCCTTCTGTTTTTCCTTAGTAACCCGTGTACATTTCTTACGAAATTATTAGAATCCCTGTTTAATCGGTTATTGTAGTTGTTCCGACACTGATCGGAACAGAACTTTTTATCGGTACGGCCACGCAGGGTGTCGCCGCAATCGAGACATTTCTTTTCCACAGCACTAATGTTTTCATAAAGATATAAAAAATTCAAATGGAGCGTATGGAATTGATACAGAAACATAAAACCGCTTACAAATGGATACAAACGATTATAAATGACATTAAACCGGGTATAAGCGTTTAATAACCGGGACAGTTTCTGAGGGGGGTGTAAGTTTGCTGAGTAATTAAACTTAATGTCGAATTAAAAACCAAAAGTCATGAATTCATTAGCAAACAGAGTAACACTCATCGGAAACCTTGGAAAAGATCCTGAAACGAAAACTACTGATTCAGGGAAAAAAATCACCCATTTTACCCTTGCCACAAATGATGGATATAAGAACAGTGAGGGCGAACGAGTTAACGAAACTACGTGGCATAACATTGTTGCGTGGAACGGGTTGGCAGACATTGCCGGGAAATTCCTGAAAAAAGGCAGGGAGGTAGCTGTTGAAGGAAGGATAGTCTACCGTACTTATGAAGACAAGAAAGGTGTAACCAAGAATATCACCGAGATTGTTCTCAGCGACCTGGTTCTTCTCAGAAATGGAAAGGATTCAGGGAAGGAAGATCTTTCTAAAGATGAATAAGGATCTATGCAAGGAAGCTATCGCTGCATTCCGTGTTAAAGAGGCTGTTTCGATAGCCTCTTTTTGTATTTTACATTAAAAATAAATTTGACCCAAAGAATAATTAATTAATATTGTGCCGAATTTAAAAAAGTCATACAAATAGAGCAGATAATATTCTGCAATCACATTTAATGAAAAAGATATTCCCTTTTTTACTTTTTATCGTTTCTTCGCTGCAAACAATAAATTCCCAGACAACCGAAATTAAAGGCAAACCAATTGCTGAAATTTATACTGATTTCCACCTGAATCTGACCGATACTCTAAAAACAACAGGGTTTGGTTTGAACAGGGCCTTTTTTGGTTATAATTTTCTACCAGGCGGAAATCTATCGGGATCTGTAATTATAAACATTGGAAGTCCTGACGAACTGTCTTCGGGAGCGGTACATAGAAGATACGCTTATTTCAGGGAGGCATCTCTTTCATGGACGGATGACAGGCTTAATGTAACCTTTGGCATCACCGGCACCAGGATATTCAATTACCAACAGAAGTTCTGGAGTAAGAGGTATATCGCAAATACCTATCAATCGCTCAATGGATATGGCTTTATTGCAGATCTTGGAGTTGTAATGGATTACAAAATAAATGAAATCTTCTCAGCTGATGTATCTGTTGCAAACGGAGAAGGATATACGGAGCTTCAGCTCGATAATAGTGTAAAAACGTCTGTCGGTTTCACATTTACTCCCACAAAACAGCTTGCTCTCAGGGTGTATGGTGACATAGATAAGCCAAAAGGTATATGGCAGTCAACACTTGTAGGATTTGCCGGTTATAAGAGTGAGCTGATGACTGTAGGAGCCGAGATAAGTTTTAAATCAAATCTCGACCTGATTGCAGGACATAATGCATGGGGTGTTTCGGGTACCGGGGCTATTAATATTACCAGGAAAACTGATCTATTTATACGCTACGACTACTCCTCATCTTTGGTCATTCCGGGAGAGAACTTGCAATGGAACTATAAAAAGGACGGTAGTCTTCTTATATTTGGACTGGAACGAATTCTAAGTCAGAACGTTAAGATTGCTTTAGACTACCAGGGCACGTTTCCATACAGTAAGGAAAGACAAAATTCTGATGGAATTTATATTAATGCACTGTTCAAGTTTTAACTACGAATTCCCTTCCGGCTTTCAAAGCTTTAAGGTTAACAGAAACAATTTCTTCTCCTTTCCTCTCAAATAGCTTTTTTACAGCACTTTCCATGCTCTCAAACGACATATCAATAAATGGTGATGCTGCCCCGAGAATGACCATATTGCCGGATCTTGCAGATCCTGCATCTTTTGCAATGGCATCAGCATCAATGATAATATGGTTATTAATTTTCTTTATCTCAGATAGAATAACAGCAATATCAGGGTAGTCAGGAATATTAATAAATGGTGTAGAATTTGTTACCAGCCAGCCGGATTTTGAAAGCCAGGGAAGATAACGCAACGATTCCATTGGTTCAACAGATATTATAAGGTTTGCTGTTCCGTAGGGAATAAGATCAGAAAAGACCTGTTTGTCTGAAATTCTCAGGTGAGACTGAACGTCCCCTCCCCTCTGACTCATTCCATGTACCTCCGACTGTTTAAGATAGAGGTTATTGTCAACAGCAGCCAATCCTATAACTGAGGCTATGGTTAAAATGCCCTGTCCTCCGACACCTGATAAGATTATATCATTTTTCATTGTAGTTCTGTTTGCTGTTATTGATTAGAAGATTCTGCTTTCTTTCTCCTGGAAGCAGTCTGGATACACTCCCTGGCTGCAATAATAACAGAAACCCCTTTGTACTCGAATTCCTGTTTCATTAACCGGATATTCTCTTCATGATTTTTCCTTAGGGGAGTAATCGTTATCAAATGGTCCGGTTCAACTCCTATTCCTATGCATATCTGTTCGATCCGTCCCGTACCCTGCGATTTCTGGCCGCCAGTCATACCCGTTGTTGAATTATCGGAAATTATTATTGTAACAGGTGATTTCTTAACCACTGCGTCGAGTAAACCTGTCATCCCTGAATGGGTGAAAGTTGAGTCGCCAATTACAGCTACTGAAGGGAAAAGACCCGCATCAGCAGCTCCAACGGCCATTGTAACTGAGGCCCCCATATCAACGCAGGAATTAATTGCATTATAGGGAGGCATAGCTCCTAATGTGTAACAACCAATATCTGAGAATACCCTTCCTATACCAAAAGGTGCAATAGCTTCGATTAAAGAATTAAACATATCTGCATGTCCGCATCCCTTGCAAAACGTGGGTGGTCTCTTTTTTACCAGAGCCGGAACATTATTTCCAATACTGACAGGAATACCAAGGGCCTTAGCAACGATTGAGGGATTCAGCTCCCCATCACGTGGTACAGTCCCATCAAGCCTGCCATAAATTTTCATTCCATTATCGAGTATCCCTCTTAACGCTTCCTCAACAACAGGCGCCCCCTCTTCCAGAACAAGGATTTCTTTACACCTGCTGCTTATGTCAGCTATTAGATCTTTTGGAAATGGATAAGCGGCAATCTTTAAAACAGGAATATTAGCTGAAGTGTCGCCAATGTTCTCAGACAAGTAATTAAAAGCAATACCGCAGGTTATAATTCCGAGATCCCTCTTGTTTCCGTCTTTAAAAGAGTTGTATTTGGAAAGCCTGTTGTCATATCTTAGTGATTCATAAGACGATAACAGTACCTTATATTTTTCTCTTGCTATTGCAGGAAGCAGGACGAACTGATAAGGATCTTTTGGAAGAGTAAGTTTTTTCTGCGGAATGGCCTCTTTCAACTGGATGCTGGCTCTAGAATGAGCTAGTCGTGTTGTGATCCTGAAAAGAACCGGAAGTTTATACTTTTCAGAAATCTCAAAGGCATCAAATACCATATCATACGCTTCCTGTTGGTTTGTAGGTTCAAAACAAGGAACCATTGCAAACTTTCCATAAAATCTTGAGTCCTGTTCATTCTGAGATGAATGCATTGAAGGATCATCGGCAGAGACAAGAATTAAACCTCCGTTCACACCCGTCATGGCAGAATTAATAAAGCTATCGGCAGCAACATTAAGGCCAACATGTTTCATTGCTACCATGCACCTTTTACCTGCATACGACATACCCAGAGCCGCTTCCATGGCAGTTTTTTCATTTGAAGACCATTCGCGGTGAAGATTACGTTCTTCGGCAAGTTTTGACACTTGCACGTACTCCATAATCTCGGTCGAAGGAGTCCCAGGGTAGGCATACATACCACTCATTCCAGCGTCTATTCCAGCCTGGGCAATAGCTTCATCTCCAAGTAACAGTAGTTTTTTCATTCAGTAAAATATTGTTTTTCTTCTCAGAAAGGGGGCTCTTGAACAAGTCATTTTTAACGCAGAGTGCGCTGAGGAGGCGCAGAGAACCGCAGAGATTTGCATCTGAAGATTTTCTCTGCGGCCCTCTGCGATTTCTCCGCGGAACTCAGCGGTTAATGGGTTTCGACTTTTTCAACCATTTCTAAAAATTTATCAGGCAAATATTGAAATATTTTTCAGAAATAAATATGAGCAATGACTGAATAATTCCGAAAACATCAGAATAGCTGATGGTTTGTCATAAACTATTTTTATCTGAAGTTAAAATATAGTTAAATATTTCGACGTTACACTCAATAATGCTTAATTTGCATCCGAATAAAATTTATCATCTATAGAAATACAATTCTTGTTGAACAGGATCAGTTATACAATCATATTCATAATTCTGTCTTTTCAGGCTATAAGTGGTCAGATTGTCGAAAAGGAGAAGTTTGTACAGGTTAGCGGTATAATTTCAGATGAATTGCGAATGCCTGTTGCTGGTGTTGGTGTTGTTTCAAAAAAGCTCCGGAAAGGAGCCATAAGTGAACGAACAGGTATTTATTCGATAACAAGCACCCCGGGAGATACAATATTTTACAGGGCGCTGGGGTACAAACGATACTATACAATCATTCCCGAGTCATACACAGATAATCAATGTAAAGTTGACATAGTTCTCGATATTGATACAATTTCAATAGCAGAGGTAACAATTCTTCCGTGGAAAACCTATAATGATTTCATTAAGGATATGACACAGGAAAAGAAAATCGATCCCCGCATTGAAAACATGAATGATAATATTGCAGCTATCTACGTTGCAATTGCCAACCAGGCAAGTTATAACCTTTCTCCCGAAGCAGGCTACAAATATGCCATGGATCAGAATTTCAATGCGATGTCAACGCGAAACCAATTCCCCGTTAATAATCTTCTGAATCCTTTTGCATGGGCAAAGTTCGTAAACGGTATTAAACACGGACTCTTTAAAAACCAGAAATTTAATAAACCGGAGAAAGCGAAGGTTAGGAAAAAGGTAAAAAATCCTTCAAAATAACAGGAATACTATCTGATCTTACAAAAATGCCGGATCAGACAGAGTATTTTTGAAAACGAACTCGTTTACGACTTTTCTTGGTCTCCTTTTCTCATCTCTTTTATAGAGTTCCGGAGAAAGAGATTCGCCATCACCCAGGTAACCAACAGCCATCATTGCTACAGGTTCCATTTCTTCATTCAGGTTGAAATATTTCTTTACCTTTTCAACGGAATACCCACCCATCTGATGAACGTAGATATCTAATGCGAGCGCTTGTAACAGCATATTCGATACGGCCATACCTGTGTCGTGAAAAGCAAAACGGTTTGGTTTTCCGCTATGTGTGAATTTTGTACGAGCCATACTGATTATAATTGCGTATGCATTTTTTGCCCATAACTGGTTCGTATCGTTCATAAAGCTAAGATAATCATCAAAGACAGCACGGTCGTTACGGGTAGTAAGAACGAAGACCCAGGGTTGTTCGTTATCACACGATGGAGCATACCCGGCTGCTTCCATCATTGCTTTCAACTTATACTCCTCAACAGGAGCTGATGAAAATGAATATGGACTCCATCGCTCCTGTATGATTTCAAGGACTAATTCTTTTCGCATAGTATTTGCTTATTAACACAGATGTAAAAGTAATAATTTATAATTTCGCACTCTATGAAAAAGGATGAAGGAAAATTAGTCGGAATTATTGGAACAGTAATAATTCATCTTATTGCCGGGATCATTTTCGTCTCTTTTCAGATAAAGTCAATTCAGAAAGAAACACATGATATTATAGAACTCGAGATGGTCCCTGATAATGAGATTGAAGTGAAAAACAAACAGCAGGAGTTGCCATTAACAAAAGCGGAAAGTACTATCGGAAGTGACGATGAAATGTTAAATATTGCACGAAATCTGTCAAGCAAATCAGAGGAAAAGATAAATCCCCGAGAGTATGAAGACATGGTTAAGAATGAGCTGATAAAAAGCGGGAAACTTGGTGTCGATAACTTTATAGATGAGCAAAAACGGCTCAATGATCTGAAAAGTAGTGAAAAAATTTCTCAGGTTACCGATTCAGTTAAAAAGAAGGACGCTGACAAGCCGACGAAATCTCTGGAAATGGCAGCTGACTATAAAGGTCCTACCCGCATCTATTACGATCTTAAGGGACGTATTCATACATCATTGCCTCTACCGATTTATAAATGTCAGGGATCGGGGAAAGTAGTACTTACCATTGAAGTAGACCAGACTGGAGTTGTGGAAAAGGCAAATGTAATAGCAAGTGAGAGTAATACTTCCGATGCATGTCTTGTTGAGACAGCAGTAAACACAGCACTGATATCAAGGTTTAATTCAGATGTTAACTCTCCGAAGATGCAAACCGGAACTCTTACATATCTTTTCGTAGCTCAGTAACGACTCAGAAGCCCTACTGACTTATATTGAAGACGGGGAGATGGGGAGACGGGGAGAAGGGGAGAAATGGGGATGTCAGATTCTCCCTTTCTCCCTTTCTCCCTTTCTCCCCCTCTCCTATTCTTTTATCGCGCCGTACTTTAAAACAACCTATTTCCCGAATCGTAGATATACGGCCAGATTACCTCCGGAGTATTTCGATTCGCAGATTTGTCATTGATGAGATTACTGATTGTATGAGCTTTAAGTAATTCGGAAGGACATGGTTTTAGCAGACCGAGAGCCTCTTCAGGTGGAATCGAGATATCAATCCATCTCTTCTCTTTGTCTCTATCCAGAATAACAGGCATCCTTTTGGCTGAATTATGGATTTCAGCCATAAGCTCGTTTGCATCTGTTGTGACTATTGTAAACGTATTTATTGTTTCTCCGCTTTTCGACTCAACCCACTCATTATAAAGACCTGCCAATGATAAAATCTCATCCCCTGTATGATATATATACCAGGGAATCTTTTCTTTTCCAACATGCTGCCACTCATAATAGCCCTTAACAGGAATAATGCATCTTTTTGATTTGAAAGAATCTGAAAATGAGGGTTTCGTTTCAATACTTTCTGCCCTGGCATTAAATGTTTTGAATCTGATTTCATTTGCCTCATCAATTGTCTTAACCCATGAAGGAACAAGCCCCCATCTGAGAAGCCTTATATTACGAGGGGTCCCGGAACATATTGCAGGAATTTCAGGAAGTCCGAATGCATGATAATAATAACTTGGACGATATTTATCATGATCAATAAGAGTAGCATTATACCGACTCTCAAGCTCCTCCTTAATGAGATTCACGTTTACTGTAAAACACATTAGTTATTATGTAAGGAACCAGATAAAGCAACCTTCAGCGGAACAGGAATGGAATAGCCGAACAGATCTACCTCGGGAACCGGATTAATCTGCGAGACTACCCGGTTCATCATATTGCTGATATAGGAATATATCTCCGGACCGTTCCATGCACTTGAGTTAAATAAAACCACCCATGAAGTTCCGTCTGATTGTCTTTTTATCATTCCGGCGCTTCCGGGAAATGAACCAGTCCTCCACCAGGTTCCACCAAGTATTGTAGCCTTCCATCCTACGGGAGCAAAACCATTGTTGTTGTCAGTCATGAATCTGATACTCTGATCTGTTAAAATATCAAGGCGTGTAGTGAACCCATCTACTGCCAGAAGCAGTCGCATAAGGTCGGGAGCCGTAGCCACCCATGCGCCTGCCGCACCCAGTGACCGGATATCATTACCGCCGTAACTTGGAGGTACTAATTCGCCTGTTCCATAAATAGAGGGTTTTAACACAACATCACGCGGTTCATAGTATGTTACTTCAAAAGGAGTTTTCTCCGAAGGCAGGTTACCCGCGATTTGCATATCATAGATACCAAGCGGCTCGAAGATCGTTTTCCTGCAATACTCCTCATACGACTCACCACTAACTTTTTCAATAACCAAACCAAGTATACTATACCCAAGGTTAGAATAGGCACGGCCTTTACCGGGAGTATAGTGAAGGTTCTTGTCGAGTGCAAACCTGACAATTGTTTTGGTGTCGACCGGAGGTTTCAGCCCCATCTTTTCAGCAACCTGTAAGGGCATAAACATCTGGTCCCCATATCTTTGTGTCCACCCTGCTTCATGGCTCAACAGATGCGCAACTGTTATTTCATATACTCTCTTATCTTTTGGCTGGCTGTAATATTGATCGTTAAGGATACCATCAGGACCAAAAACCTTATCATCCACTGAAAGTTTGCCTTCTTCACAGAGTTTCATGATAGCAGTGGCAGTTACAAGCTTTGAAATACTTGCAATTCTAAATTGACTATATGGTTGAGTTTCAATTCTAGAGGCAGTATCGGCATGTCCAAAACCGCGCGCATAAATGAGCTTGCCATCTTTGGCAATAGCGATGGATGCTCCTTCAATTGACCATCTTCTAAGAAAAGAGTTAACAGTTTTTTCCACCCCCGTAAACTCCTTTCCCATTGATAAGTTGTTTGTAAGCCTTACATTATGAGGGACCAGCTTATCAACAACGACTATGCTGTTTTCCTTTGCTCCCGGGTTTATGCTTAAAAAAGAGAGCATCAGGGTTATCACAAATATTTTAATATTCCTCGTCAAGCGATAATATATATTTTATAACACAAAATTAAACAGTATTCCTTTTAAAGCGCAAGTAAATGGTAAATATTGCAATAAAAAATTAAAATGGGTGTTATTGAAAAAATTTATTCATTCCCCGAAAATTAGTAAAAAAATAAGAATCAAAAAACTAACTTTGTCTTTATGTCACTCTACAGGAGATCCTTTTTACGTACCGCACTGATTGCTGCCATATGTTGCAGCTCTCATCTGTTACACGCACAAATGCCTGACATTGATAGCATTATGGCACGGTTATCTGTTTTTGACACTACCGATTATATTCCATCGTCTTACCCGGGAGCGCTTGATTATAACCTGATGATTGCATCTTCGAAAGGATATGATTCGGAAATTAGAAGGCTTATTCAAAAAGGTGCCGATGTAAATGCAGAAACAGGTGAATGGGCTACTCCGATAGTATTTGCCGTATCAAATAATAAGCTTAGCGCTGTAAAAACCCTGCTCGAATACAACCCCAGCATAAATTCCATTACAGCTGACGGAGAAACACCCCTTCTCATAGCTGTCAAGAACAATAATTTAGAAATTTCGGAAGTGCTTATCAGGGCAGGAGCACAAATTGATTTTGCAGATCGATTCGGAGCAACTGCTCTCAATTATTCGTCAATACATGGAAACATTAGCATGGTAGATATGCTTTTGTACTATGATGCTTCTATTGACCTTAAATCGTACGAAGGATTTACTCCTCTGCTGGCTGCAATATGGGCGGGATATTCTGATATAGCTCAACTCCTGATAAAGAATGGGGCTAATATTGAAATAAAAGATAATAACGGCTTTACGCCCTTTCTTATGGCAGCTTATTACGGAGATACATTGATGCTGGATGTATTATACAAAAACGGTGTCGACATCTATGCTACCAATAAATATCATCATAATGCACTAACCCTCTCAATATTAGCAAATCACGCCAGTGCAACAGAATTTCTTTTAAGTATCGGCAAAGATTGGCTAAATCCTGATAGAAATTCTATCGATCCTTATCTTGTCGCATCCAAGTTCCGGAGATTGGAGCTGATAAATGTACTTAAGGCAAATAATATAAAGGGAAGTACCAGGTATGGTATTGATCAATTGAGTATTAATGTATCTGCAAGGTTCCTGACAAAAGACTTCTATTCCGGAGTAAGTCTTTCATTTAAAGAGCCTTATTTGAATGCTGGATTTACAATAGGGTGCGATACAAAATTATGGTATACCCGCGTTCTTTTAAAGAGTTCTGAACATTTGTACTATCAGTATATGGATAAGGGATCGATAGCCTATGCAGGCCTGTTCAAGGATTTTGCTCTAACCGATCGTATCGATAGTTATAACTATTCGGTCTCAACCTCACTTTTAGGAGGATACTCTTTTGGAAACAGGCTTAAAGGTACACTCTTAGCTCCTGAAAGTAAGTTTCGGTTAATTCCTTCCATTAGTTTAAAGATTACAAAACTTAATTCTACAGTTTTTATGGGGCTGGAATATACTAAGACTCAATACTATCAGAATGGTCCGCTTTGGTTAAGAATTGGATATTCATACAACCACTTTCTCGACAATGTGAGGATGCATATAAAACCAATCAAATGGTACTAATGGTTATGAGAAAGATTATAATAACAATATTATTCATTTTAATCATAATTTCATTTTCCTGTGAAAAACAGGGATTAATTGTGAAATGTTCCGATTGTACAGCTACTGCGCCAACTGAAGCTATTCTTAAAGTCAAACTTGATACAAACCCTTCTGGAGGAACATTAATAATTACTGTGTATGAAGGGAATCTTGAGGATAGCATTGTTTTTAATACAGTTAATGTTTTTAATACAGTTAATGCTTCTACCAAAGAAATTACTATCAAAGTTCTTGTTAATAAGAAATATACGGTAACCGCTCTATACAACGTTAGTGATATTAAATACATTGCGGTAGACTCAGCAACTCCGCGTATGAGGTATGAAAAGAATCAATGCAATAATCCCTGTTATTATGTTTATGATACAAGCATTGATCTCAGGCTAAAACTAAAATAGTCAGAAAACATCCAGAAAAATTTTCTTCAATCCCAACCCAATCAGATATTTATAACAGGTTTCGTCAGGTATGAGATCTCTTCATCTTTGTAATAGACTTTCTCCAGAAACAAACCGCTTGGAGGAGCAGTAAGCTTTGCTGGAATATCTGTTTTGAATTTGAAAAATTTTACAACTTCATCGGGTGATAGTTTTCCTCTTCCCACCTCAACGAGAACCCCTGTCATTCTTCGAACCTGCTTCCACAGAAAGTGCGACCCGACAACATGGAAAACAAGCATATCACCAAAATCATTCACTTTTGCATGAAGTATTTCAACTTTTGTAGTTGTTTGTTCACCTTCTTCGTCAGTGAAATACCTATAGTCTTTCAATCCCGGAAAGTGAGCTGCAGCCTGATTCATCAGATCAATGTCGAGCGGATCTTTTATCCACCATACAAACTTTTTGCCGAATGCAGTGCGTCTTCTGCTTATCTGATAGATATAGCTTCGGGCATTTGCATCGTGACGCGCATGAAACTTAGGATGCGCTTCTTCTACATTAATTATCGATATGTCAGGAGGTAAGCGGTCGTTAAGACCATATTTTATTTTGAGCGGCAACAGATCAGTTTCAATAGCAAGATGTGCTACCTGACCAGAAGCGTGCACACCTCCATCTGTTCGTCCAGCACCGTAAATCTCAAGTGCTTCGGTTTTAAAAAGTTCTCTGCATGCATCGAGCATTGCTCCCTGGATAGTCCTCCCGCCTTTCTGTATTTGCCAACCCGAATAGCGGGTTCCTTCATATTCGATCGTCAATTTGAATCTGGCCATTGTCATTAATTATTAAAGTGCAAAGGTATTATAAAAATATGATAGTTAAAGGGCATACGACACAAGCCACACGGCTCACCGAAAACCCTGGTATTAACTTTATAGCTTTGGGCTGTTGTTCCTTTTTTCTTACATTTGTTTTCAACTTTTTAAAAGATGAAAAGAATAAATTTACAACTCGGACTTATCCAATTGATGGTAGCCATTGGTGCAATCCCGGCCGGCTATCTGTTTCTTATTTCACCCGACGGTTCCAAACTTGGCATGACAGTTGAGGCATTGTCAGGTTCACCTTTCAGAGATTATTTTGTACCAGGTTTATTTCTATTTACGGTTAATGGTGTTTTCAATCTTATTGCATCAGTTCTTGCTTTCCGTAAATACAAACATGCATCAGTTATCGGTATGGCTCTTGGATTAGCTCTAATGATATGGGTAACAGTTCAGGCATACTCAGTGGGTCTTTCCCACTTTCTTCAGCCTGCCTATTTTATTATTGGTATAATTGAGATTGTTTTAAGTATCATGATTTTTAAAGCGGAAAAGCTGAAAAGCAGTATTAATAACTAAATTTGAAGATATTTTAATATTAAAATTATGGATCAATTCAGCAATCACCCGCTTTACCAAAAACATACCATCGACAGTGTAATGAGTTCGATGTGGGACTTTTATAAAAAGAAATTTGTACCGCTTTTTATTATTTCGCTGGTGATGTCGTTTATTATGCAGTATGTTTCAACCTTTATAAACATTAAGGAGATTCAGAGTATAACCGATCCTGTATTAATGATGCAGAAATTGTCTCAATTCATTGTACCAATTTTGATAATTTCTGTTGTAAATCTTCTCTTCACAACAATAATGCAATATTATATAATTTACAATCCAATAGACAGTAAGGCTACAGTCGTTGGTTCTGTAATCAATTCGCTCAGATATTTCATACCCTTCCTTATAATTATGGTGCTTCTTACATTTGCAGGGACAATAGCTATAGTTCTCGGACTCCTGGCCCTTGTTGTTGGAGTGTTTTTCTCGATGCTGTATATTGTAACCATTTATTTGTTTATTTTACCGGTGATGATGGTTGAAGGTGCCAATATCGGTCATACAATAACCAGAACCATCTCTCTGGCCCACAAGAATTTCTGGACAAATTTAGGATGGGTTGCCGTTTGTGTAATAATGCTGCTTGTGATTTCGATAATTCTCTCAGGGCTTATACTGATCCCATTCACGGGCAATTTTATAAAAACAATCACAAAACCTGACAGTGCTTCAGCTATAGCAGATATGACTACCAGCCCGATCTACCTGATACTCTCAGCCATTGTAGGGGCAATTACACTTCCCATCCTTCCAATATTTGCCTCTATACTTTATTTCAACGGCAGGGCTCGTGAAGAAAAAAGTCAGACTATAATTCAGCCCAATCCCGAGAACGACAAGGTAAGAGTAGAAGATCTCTATGCAAAGCCCTATGCTGATGATCATCCGGATAATCCGGAGAAGAAGGACTGAGAGACTAAGAGACGAAGGGACGAAGAGACTAAGGGACTAAGAGATGATGAGACCTAAAGAATTGCATAGCACTCTGTTGCAATTCAATTTGGTTTTATTATATTTACGACACAATAAGGCATTTAATTGATTACCAAATCGATTAATGACCATACTTTGGATTTTGCGTTTCGTAATTATGAACTTTATGCTCTGCAAAAATAAGTCTGTCACTTTTCTTTTTCTATTGATTTCATTGACTTCTGTTCTTTCCGCTCAACAATCGTATTCCGATATTTCGAAATCTTCCAAATCTGTAATTTTTCAGGATTCATTTGATAATAACAGCAATAACTGGTTGTTGGATAATTCTTGGATAAAGGGTGAAGTAATGGGTGGATCATATGATATTAGATGTAAGAATTTTCAGAAATCCACAGGCCTCACATATAAAACAATTGCTATTGACCAGCTGAAAGATTATGAGATTGAAGCGTCTATTAAAGCCGTAAAAGGTACGGGGGGGGTGGTTTTTGGAATGAACAGTAAATATGACCATTATCGTGTAGAATTAGCAGATAACAAGATATTTATCGTAAAAAATACACCTTCAAAAGGTAAAAACCAGGAACTGTACTCAGGATCGGTAAATCAAAGCATAAAACAAGGCTCTTTCAACAAAATCACAATCAGAAGCTTTAAAGGAGTGTTTTATGTGTTTCTAAATGAATATTTTATAGGTAAATTCAGTACCATAAAACCAGATGGTGATCAGATAGGTTTTAATGTAGGACTAAACTCCGAGATTTCAGTTGATTACCTGAATATCAATTATTTGGAGAAGCAGGTCACTATTCCACTGGCAAACAGGGATTTAACCAGGAAAGATTCTGTTGTAAGTCCAAAACCCGCTAATAACATTTCTGTTTCTGGCGAAAGAGCAAAAAATCCAACTGATAACCAGGGAGATCCTGAATTGTCATGGACCAGTCCCTCTGCTGCAAGTACGAACTGGGATCAATATTCAGCGTCAGTTAAAGCAGTTATTAAATCTCCTTCAGACCTTACATCAGTCATAGTTTATGTAAATGGTTCACCTAAAGGGCAGGCCGACTGGAAATTAATACCCGGACAATCTGGAAGTTACAGAATCGAGAAGACCATTAATCTCGATCCCGGAGAAAATGTTGTTTATTATACTGCTACAAATTCAGTTGGCAGTAAAAAATCTGATGAACGTATTTTTATCATTCCGGAGGCATCAAAACCGGTTATCTCATGGAACATGCCTGAAGTTACAAATGTTGGTGTTGACAATGAAAGGTTTATTATTGAAGTTTGCATAAAATCGCCTTCCGGACTTAAATCGGTTAAGGTTTACGTCAACGGTGAAAATATGGGGGGCGATAACGTTTTTAAATCGTCAGATGCAGATAACAATTGTAACATTAAATGGCAATATCCGGTAATTCTGAAAGAAGATCTTGATAACAGTATTGTAGTTTATGCAGAAAATGCAGCAGGAACAACTCCCTCTGAATCAAGAACAATAAGATATTCCAGGTCTATCACTGAAAAGAGAATAGCTCTGGTTATTGGTAATTCAAACTACGGAGCAAAGACACCTTTGAAAAATCCCCTACAGGATGCAAACCTTATGGAAGCAACTCTGGAAGGATTAGGCTTTGTTGTTGATAAGCGTACCGATCTTGGACTAAAGGAGATGAATACAGCTGTAAGGGAATTCAGTCAGAAGATGAAGGATTGCAATGTTGCACTGTTTTATTATGCCGGACATGGAGTACAGGTCGATGGTAAGAACTACCTTATACCTGTGGATGCCAAACTTGCCACTAAGGATGACTGTGAGTGGGAAGCTTTTGCTGTCGAGGACCTCCTACAACAATTTGAAAAGAATCCCAAGAATGTAAATATTGCAATTCTTGATGCATGCAGGAGCAATCCCTTTACAGGTTGGGTTAGAGGTGAACAGGCAGGCTTTCAGCCAATAAGCAAGACAAATGGAATGTTTATTTCATTTGCCACCGCGCCTGGTTCAACTGCAGCAGATGGGTCGACCGGTAATGGGCTGTTTACAGAAGAATTAGTCAAACAGATGAATGTTCACCAGCCGATCAGCAGCGTTTTCCTTAATACAAGGGTTAATGTATGGGATAAAAGTAAGCAAACCCAGCGTCCTCAGGAATGGAATGATCTGAATGGAGAGTTTTATTTTAAGAAATAATTGAACAAGGGAATTGATTACCAACGGCATAAGTTGGCTACGGAAATTCCTCGCTACTTGCAGAGAATGACTGAATTGGAATACATGAAATGAGAGGGAGATTCCTCGTCCTGCTGGGGCGGGACTCGGAATGACAAAGTATGAGGGTCTTAGGGGTAGCAGAGGAGAAGAATCGCTCAGCGATTCTTCTCCTCTGCTACCCTCCCCAAAAAAAGTAAGTGTCATTCCGAGCGGAGCGAGGAATCCATTGATTACATAACTAACTGAACGACTATGGATTACATGATGAGATATATTTCCAAATTACTTGTACTTCTTTTTTTTGCATGCTTTTTCGAAAATATATATTCTCAGGTTCCTTCAATTACCTATTTCACACCAACTGTAGGTGCAATTGGAACCACAGTAACAATCAACGGCAACAACTTCGACCCCACTCCTACCAATAATATTGTCTGGTTTGGAGCAGTAAAAGCTGCAATAACCTCAGCTACTTCAACACAATTAACGGTTACGATACCAACAGGAGCTACATACCAGCCACTAAGTATTACGAATCTAACCAATGGACTAACTGCTTATGCTTCAAAACCTTTTAATGTTACTTTCCCAAGTACTCGGATTATAGATGCATCAGCATTTGGCCAGAAGGTTGACTTTTCCAGTGGCAACACACCGGAAACAATATCTGTTTCTGACATTGATGGCAATGGGAAAGTCGATATTGTTATAACATGCGGAAATAGCGGAACTGTATCTGTCTACAGAAATGTTAGTAGCCTTGGTTCCATATCTACTGCCTCAATAAGTCCTAAAGTAGATTTCCCCGGATCTCAGCCACGTGGGATTGCTATTGGAGATATTGATGGGGATGGAAAACCTGATTTAGTTGTTACTAACAGTGCGAGCAACACTATTTCTATATTCAGAAACACAAGTACCTCGGGTTCAATCTCAACCGGATCATTTGCAACGAGGGTTGAATTAACCACCGGAGTAAACCCATATGGAGTTAGCATTGGAGATATAGATGGCGATGGAAAACCAGATATTGCGATTACTAATTTTGGAGATAATTCGGTTTCTGTTTTCAGGAACATCAGTGTTCCAGGTACAATTACAGCCAGTTCATTTTTACCAAAGGTTGACTACCTCACCGGACTGTCTCCGATTGATGTTGCCCTTGGGGATATGGACGGCGATGGGAAATCTGACATGATCGTTACCAATTCGGCAAGTAGCTCGGTCTCTGTATTCTGGAATGCAAGTACTTCCGGAACCATAAACACAGGATCATTTTCTTTCAGGAATGACTTCCCTGTTGGAACCAACCCATACAAACTTGCTATTGGAGACATAGATGGGGATGGGAAGCCTGATCTGGCTGTAACAAATACAGGTAGTAACACTGTTTCTTTGTTTAGGAATATAAGTATTTCAGGCACCTTTACACCCAGTTCCTTTGCAACAAGGGTTGACCTGCCAACCGGATCAAACCCAAGGGGAATATCATTTAGTGACCTGGATGGCGACGGAAAGCCAGATTTGATTATTGCAAACCAGTTTGTTGCTAATATATCAGTTTTTAGAAATATAAGTACATCAGGTTCAATTAGTGCCGGATCTTTTGAATCAAGAATAGATTTTAATACTGGTGGCAATCCTTACGGTGTTACAGCCGGAGATGTGGATGGAGACGGCAAACCAGATTTGGTTGTCACAAACAATTCAGCTAATACCATTTCAGTACTTCGAAACACCATACCCAATTCAATACCCCCTTCTGCTCCCACAATTGGTACTATTACTCAAACGAACTGTACAGTATCGACAGGATCGGTAGTTTTAGGCGGATTGCCGGCATCAGGATCATGGACTATTACAGGTTCTCCCGGGAATATAACTTCAACCGGATCAGGAACAAGTGCCACTATTTCAGCATTGGCCTCTGGTACATACTCGTTTACAGTTAGCGATGCCTTAGGCACCGCCTCTCCTGCGTCCTCAAATGTTACAATAAATACGCAACCTGTAACACCATCCGCTCCGGTTTTGGGAACCATTACTCAGCCCACCTGTCCGGTACCAACCGGAAGTGTAGTATTGAACGGGCTCCCTGCTTCCGGATCGTGGACCATTACCACTTATCCCGGAGGAGGAACAACAACAGGTTCTGGGGCAACTTCAACTATTTCATCACTAACTCCAGACACTTACAGTTTTACTGTGACCAACGCTTCTGCCTGCATTTCTACTTCATCAACTAATAGCGCTATAAACGAGGTACTCGAAGGTGTTTTTCCTGTGATTACAAAAAAATGGAAGGATGTTCTTATTTGTTTTAACCTTAATAATACGATTAAATTCTTTCAGTGGTTCAAGGGAAATACAGCTCAGACTGGTGATACAAAAGATCAGTTTTATTATGCAAAAAACCAACCAGGAATTTACAAAGTGCTTACTACTGATAACAATGGCTGTAAACACTATTCTAATTCGATTGAAATAACATCAGGTTCAAAGTCTGTTTCGGCTTATCCAAATCCCGCGATGGAAAATGTTACTTTAAAATTGAACGATGATCCTGTAGGCAAGGCTGTCATTTCATTTTATAACCAGAAAGGAATAAAAGTGATTGAGATTCTGACAGATAAAGATAATTATGATCTGATCAAAGATATCCCTCTTGGCGGTATTGATGAGGGAGTATATTTTGTAAGGATTACAATAAATCTGGTTAGTATTTACGATACAAAAATTGTAGTTGCCAAATAGCTAAGAGTAAAATTTATGAAACCGGAAAGACTACATACCAGATATCTGATAATAATCCTGACACTGATAATATTTGTTCCAAGAGTGTATCCACAGGGTACAGATTTACTTTCCTCAGAACAAAAACATTTTTATTTTGAGTTTAGTCTAAGTCCGACTAAAACATCAATCCGAAATAATGGTGCCTTTTCAAATAGTAAACTTGATTTGTCACCAAAAAACTCATTTACCGGTTCTATAGAGGCTGGATATCTTATTGGCAACTATTTTAGCTTCTCAACTGGTCTGGGTATCAGCTCCTATGCAAGCAATGTATCGCTTGGGGCATACACAGTATCCTACGACACAACGGACTCCGACACGCCAAAAGAGAACTATCTGAGAACAATCACAGCTAAAGATATTACTGAACTGCAGAAAATCTTATTTTTAGATATACCGCTGCTTATAAACTTTCATTTTCCTTTAGGAGACAAGCTTGGCGTTTATCTATCATCCGGAGTAAGTTTGTCGTTCCCTATGAAGAAAAGCTTTAACAGTACCGGTAACTTTACTTATGAAGGCTATTACTCAAAATATAATCTCCACATAACAGGGGTTGATTATGAAGGATTCAAGAAAGATTATTTCAATTCTGAGGCAGGCGGGCTTATGGTCAAGTCATTTAATGTAGGGTTACTTGCATCAGGCGGAATAGATTTTAATTTATCGGGCAACATGCAGCTCTCTTTTGGGGTTACTTACAACAGATTCCTTTCCGATATTTCAGGTTATAAAACAACAGACAAATTCATTCTTTCTTCCGTTCCTGATCAGATGCGCAGCATAATGGAAGGAAGTACCTCGACGACTGTCAGTTCAATTGGATTAAGACTTGCGCTCAGGTATTATCTGAAGTAGGCACAAAGGGCTCAAAGGGCGCAAAGGGCGCAATGCCATCTGCCGTCTTCGGTCTTCGGTCTTCCGTCTTCCAACCTCAAGATACCGACTCATAAATGACTTAACCTTAACATCTTCCTCAACCTTAATCATATTTTCTTGATTATCTGCTTAAAATTTCCTATTTTCGTGCTCGTTAACGAGAGAGCAATTTTCAGGTTTGATTGCTCTTGTAATTCCATCTGTAGTCATGAAAAGATTTATAAATGAGAATTTTATTCTAGCCAATAAGACAGCAGAAAGGCTTTATCAAAAATATTCTGAAAATAAACCAATTATCGATTTTCATTGTCATCTGTCGCCGGCGATGATCTCAGAGGACCGGCAGTTTGATAACCTTACCCAGGCCTGGCTGGAGGGTGATCACTATAAATGGCGCGCAATGAGAATGAACGGCATTGACGAATCATTCTGTACAGGAAAAGCTTCCGACAGTGAGAAATTTAAAAAATGGGCAGAAACAGTTCCTGCAGCTGCAGGAAACCCATTATACCACTGGACGCACCTTGAACTTGCCAGATATTTTGACATTTTTGACCTGCTTTCTCCTTCAACTGCGTCAGACATATACGATAAAGCATCAGCCCTGCTGCGTACAAAAGAATATACAACCAGGTCAATGATCAGAAAAATGAAAGTGGAGGTTATATGTACAACTGACGATCCGGCTGATAATCTTGAACATCACATTAATCTTAAAAAATCGTTCGAGATCTCAGTAATACCCACTTTCCGTCCTGATAATGCAATCAAAACTGAAGACACTGAGAAATTCAGAGCATATATTGCCAGGCTTGAACAAGCCTCCGGGTCCGAAATAAAAAACTTTGATTCACTCATTGTAGCACTCGATAACAGACACAGTTACTTTCATCAGATTGGTTGCCGCCTTTCGGATCATGGGCTGGAACATTTTTATTTTGAAAAATTCACTGTTTCGGAAATTGACAGGATATTCAAAAAGCTTCTGAAAGGATTTCAAATTTCAGAAGAAGAAGCCGAAAAATACAAGACGGCAGTGATGCTCGAACTATGCAGGATGAATAGTTCGAGGGGATGGACTCAACAATTTCACGTTGGTGCATTAAGAAACAACAATACCCGGATGTTCAGAAAAATCGGACCGGATACAGGTTGGGATTCAATAGGCATTGCTCAGGATGCAATAAAAATGTCAAAATTTCTTAGCACGCTGGATGATAAGGATCAGCTTGCAAAAACTATCCTCTACAACCTGAATCCTGCCGATAATGAGATGATGATTACTATGGCAGGCAATTTCAATGACGGAAGCTCTGTTGCCAAGGTTCAGTATGGAGCCGCATGGTGGTTTCTCGATCAGAAGAATGGTATGGAAAAGCATCTGAAGGATCTTGAGTCGCTGGGATTACTCAGGCGGTTTATTGGCATGGTCACCGATTCCAGAAGCTTCCTCTCCTACCCGCGGCACGAATATTTCAGACGTATTGTCTGCAATTTTATCGGTGAAGAGGTCGAGAAAGGACTTATCCCGGATGAAGAAGAACTTCTAAAACCATTGATTGAAGGCGTCTCATATGAAAATGCAAAGGGTTATTTTGGATTTGGGAAATGACCCCCCATCCCCCCATACAGGGGGCTATCCAGACTTGAAATTTGGTCAAAAGTCCCCCATTTGGGGGATTTAGGGGGTTGAAATTATGGAGAATGAAATTTTATATTAGACTAATTATATGAACGAACTAAACCTAAAAGACAAGGTAGCTGTTATAACCGGGGGAGCAGGAATCATCTGCTCAACAATGGCTAAGTCTCTGGCTGCACATGGTGTCAAAACAGTAATCCTCGATCTTAATAAAGAAGCTGCAATGGAGATTGCCCGACAAATTGAAAAAGAGTTTGGCACTGCATCTATTGGTGTCTCTGCAAGTGTACTTGATAAAGTATCCCTGGTGTCTGCAAAAAAAGAGGTCAATGATACTTTTGGGAAAATTGATATTCTGGTCAACGGTGCCGGTGGCAACTCCCCGGCTGCTACAACGAAAGTTGAGAGGATGGATGGGTCGGATAATGAAAACACAGAAGATACTTTCTTCGGACTTCAGATTGAGGGGTTCGACAAAGTCTTCGATCTAAATTTCAAAGGAACCAT
Organism: uncultured Bacteroidales bacterium; assembly: GCA_963809855.1. Classification (GTDB taxonomy): domain Bacteria; phylum Bacteroidota; class Bacteroidia; order Bacteroidales; family VadinHA17; genus LD21. The sequence continues at coordinate 1,912,411 of CAWELF010000001.1, forward strand.
TTTGCCTTCCATGGTCTTTGCAACCGATATGGTAAAGAAGAAGTCGGGAGTTATCATTAATATTTCTTCCATGAACTCATACAGGCCACTTACAAAGATTGCTGCCTATTCTGCTGCAAAAGCCGCTGTTAATAATTTCACACAATGGCTGGCTGTGCACTTTTCAAAAACAGGGGTACGCGTAAATGCCATTGCACCAGGATTTCTTCTTACAAACCAGAACAGATTCCTTCTTATAGATGAAAAGACAGGTGGTTTCACTGACAGAGGGAAAAAAATCATAAACGGGACACCCATGGAAAGATATTGCGATCCGGAAGAGCTGACAGGTACTCTTATCTACCTTGTTTCAGATCTTTCGAAGTTTGTTACCGGCATCGTGATTCCGGTTGATGGTGGGTTCAGTGCATATTCAGGGGTATAAACAAATATAATGGCAAAAAACGTAATTGTAGCACAATCCGGCGGGCCATCGCCGGTAATCAATAGTTCCCTGCGGGGAATCATTGAAGCATGTAAAATGTTTCCCGATAAATTCGGAAAAGTGTATGGTGGCTGGCATGGTATTGAAGGAGTGCTTAATGAGAAACTTCTTGATCTTTCTTCCCAGAGCGATGAGGAGATTTCATTATTAAGGAATACTCCCGCCGCTGGAAGCATAGGGACCTGCCGGTATAAACTTAAGGATAATCAACTTAAGGATTTTCAGCGCATAATGGAGGTATTTAAGGCTCACGATATTGGTTACTTTTTCTATATAGGAGGAAATGACTCCCAGCATACCGCATTTAAAGTAAGTGAAATGGCAAAAACCATGGGCCTCGGTCTGATAGCCGTTGGGGTTCCCAAAACTATAGACAACGACCTGGGTGATAATGAATTAAAACTTATAGATCATACACCGGGGTATGGAAGTGTTGCCAGGTACTGGTCGCATATAATCCAGAATGCGAATGAAGAGAATATGGGCTCTGCTCCTGCCGATCCTGTTCTTGTTGTTCAGGCAATGGGACGTAAGATTGGCTACATTCCGGCTGCTGCCAGGCTTGCCGATCCCGAAAGAAAAATGCCATTACAGATATATTTGGCTGAATCAAAAGTCACGATAGATACACTGGCAGATAATGTAAACGAGCAGTTGAAACAGGATGGAAGATGCATTGTTGTAATTAGCGAAGGGTTCGATGTAGGAAGTATGGGCGAAGTAAAGGATGCTTTCGGACATACCTCCTTTGGCTCAAGTCAGAACTCTGTTTATCAGACAGTTATTAATTATCTCAACAGCAAAGGATTAAAAGCAAGAGGAGCTGCACGCGGACAGGTAATGGGAACAGACCAGCGCGATACCACCGCCTATGCATCAATCGTCGATCTTGATGAAGCATACAGAGTCGGACAGAAGGCTGTTGAGATTGCCTTGAACGATGGAAACGGATGGATGGCAACGATTCTTCGGGAACCTGGTTTTATCTATAATGTGAAATATGATAAAGTCCCTCTTGAGAAGGTCGCTTTGTCTGAACGAACTTTTCCTGAAAAATGGATAGCACCAAACCGTTATGACGTTACAAACGAATTCCTGGCATATGTCAGACCACTTATCGGCGAAGACTGGCCATCTGTCCCAATGATTAACGGGAAGCAACGGTTCGCCAGACTGGAAATGAAATTTGCAGCTAAAAAGCTTCCTGTATATAAACTTGAAGCGTATGAGAACTAGAAGTATGGCGCAAAGGGCACAGGGCGCAGGGCACGGGGCGAAAAGCTACCATCCCTTGCCAACTGCCCAACAAACAGTTATTAACTAATTATCTTTAAACTTCTTACTTCTTACTTCTTAATATGAATCCACTCGAACAACTACAAGCTCTGATACCGGAAAAAGAATTCTTTATTGGAATTGATTCCGACGGTTGCGCATTTGATACTATGGAGATTAAGCAGAAAGAATGTTTCTGTCCGAACTTTATAAAGTATTTCAAAATGCAACCCATTTCGAAATATGCAAGGGAAACATGGGAGTTCGTGAACCTTTATTCAACCTTCAGGGGATGCAACAGGTTTCTGGCAGTAAATGAGACTCTCCGACTCCTGGCAACCCGTCCGGAAATAAAAGCAAGGCATTTTACAGTTCCTTCGGGAGCCACTCTGGTGGAATGGACAAAAAGAGAAACAAAGCTTGGGAATCCGACTCTGATCAAATTTGTTGCTGAAGCAAATGACCCATTTATCTCACTCACTTTGGAGTGGTCGCTGAAAGTAAATGAAGATATTGAAAAAATGGTTTTTGGCATAACACCTTTCCCCTTCGTAAAAGAATGTCTAGAAAAAATGAAGAACAAAGCTGATGCAATGGTTGTTTCACAAACACCGGTTGAAGCTCTCAAACGGGAATGGGGGGAAAACGGGATCGACCACTTTGTAAGAATGATTGCCGGACAGGAACATGGTACAAAGACAGAACACCTGAAGTTTGCTGCTAAAGATAAATATCCTGATAATAAGATACTTATGATCGGGGATGCCAACGGCGATCTGAAGGCAGCGAAATCGAACGGAGTGCTCTTCTTCCCTATCAACCCGGGTAATGAGGAAGCATCCTGGGAAAAACTTTATAAAGAAGGATTGGATAAATTCTTTGATGGTACATTTGAAGGCAAGTATGAGGAAAAACTTATAAGAGAGTTTGAGACTTATCTGCCAGAACACCCACGTTGGAAGCAGTAAGTAGTAAGTAGTAAGAAGTAGGAAGAAACTAACGAGAAACGAGAAACATGATATATTTTAAATCTGGTTCGGAAAATACGGTACTTAGTCCAAAGGATCTTGAGACAGGTCTTTATTCTGCTTTGGATAAGCTGGGCGTCAGAAAAAAAGTTATAGTTGTACCGCCCGATATAACCCGATATCATTCAAGAGCAGGAGATCTTACTGCTATGATCTATCAATACTATAAAGATGCTCTTAAAGACGTTCTTCCTGCACTAGGCACACATTCGCCAATGCCCGACCACGACCTTGCCATTATGTACAAAGGGGTGCCAAGAGGGCTTTTCAGGGTTCATAACTGGAGAACGGATGTAGTCACCGCCGGCACAGTTCCCGGGGAGTTTGTTGCGGATATAACCGAAGGTCAATTGAAATATTCGTGGCCTGCTCAGCTAAATAAACTTGTTTTCAATGGAGGACACGATCTTATACTTTCTGTAGGACAGGTTGTACCCCATGAAGTAATCGGAATGGCTAACTATAATAAGAATCTTTTTGTAGGTACCGGCGGACCTGAAGGGATTAATAAAAGTCATTTCATCGGTGCTGTATATGGTATGGAGCGAATTATGGGCAAAGCCAATAACCCTGTTCGAAGTCTCTTAAATTACGCTTCAGCAAATTTTACATCACATCTGCCTATTGTTTATGTTCTAACAGTAATCGGACGTGATGAAGGTTGTAAGCTTGTTGTAAGAGGCCTCTATATCGGCGATGACGAGGAAGTATTCAACCTCGCCGCTGAACTCTCGCTAAAGGTAAACTTCACAATATTTGATGTACCATTGAAGAAAGTAATAGTGTACCTCGATCCATCTGAATTTAAGAGCACCTGGGTTGGAAACAAAAGTATTTACAGGACACGAATGGCAATGGCAGATGATGGTGAGTTGATCGTTCTTGCACCCGGACTTAAGGAATTTAGTGAGGATAAAGAGATTGACAGGCTTATAAGGAAATACGGATATCGTGGCACCCCTTCTACTTTGAAAAATGTTGAAGAGAACGATGAACTGAAGAATAATCTTGGTGCGGCTGCTCATCTTATTCACGGTAGCACTGAAGGCCGGTTCTCAATAACTTATTGTCCCGGACAACTTACCCGCAAAGAAATTGAGTCTGTAGGTTTCAAATATCACGATCTTTCCGATATGGTAATGAAATACAACCCGGAAACTCTCAAAGATGGATTTAATACTATGGATGATGGAGAAGAAGTGTTCTTTATCTCCAATCCGGCGTTGGGCTTATGGTCGTCAAGGGAGAGACTTACTTAGAAGGCACAGGTCGCAGGGCAGAAAGCAGTAAGTAGTAGAAAGTAGGTAGTAGGTAGTAGGTAGTAAGGCAAGCAACAAGCAACCAGCAACATTGGCTTTGAATTGAAAAGTGAAGAATAGATAGAAATTAAGTAATATAGACACATCATTATGAAAGCATTATCAGACATCGGACTTATAGGATTAGCTGTAATGGGCGAAAATCTTGTTCTTAATATGGAAAGCAAAGGTTTCCAGGTTTCAGTCTATAACAGATCTGATCAGAAGGTTCTCGATTTTCTCTCAGGAAGAGCTAAAGGGAAGAAGATCATTGGTACTCATTCTATAAAGGGACTTGTGGAATCGCTGGCCACACCCAGAAAAGTTATGCTTATGATAAAAGCCGGAAGCGCTGTTGATGAGATGATTGAAACGCTTATTCCCCATCTCTCTCCCGGCGATATAATTATTGACGGAGGAAACACTCATTTTCCCGACACAAACAGAAGAACTGCACTGGTTGAAAGCAAAGGACTTCTCTATATAGGTACAGGCGTTTCAGGTGGTGAAGAGGGTGCTCTTCTTGGACCGTCAATCATGCCCGGGGGTTCAAAAGCAGCCTGGCCAATCATTAAACCGATCTTCCAGGCTATTGCTGCAAAGGTAGATAACGGCACACCATGCTGTGACTGGGTTGGTGAAAACGGGGCAGGTCATTTTGTTAAGATGGTACACAACGGGATCGAATACGGCGATATGCAGCTTATTACCGAGGCATATCAGATTATGCGTGATCTCCTTGATCTGAGTGCCGATGAGATGCATAACATTTTCGAAGAATGGAATAAAGGTGATCTTGACAGTTATCTCATCGAAATAACACGCGATATACTTGCTTTTAAGGATTCTGACGGTAAACCACTTGTGGATAAAATACTCGATACTGCCGGACAAAAAGGTACCGGAAAATGGACCGGGGTAGCGGCTCTCGATTTGGGAATTCCACTTACGCTTATCGGAGAAGCGGTTTTCTCAAGGTGTCTCTCTGCTGTAAAAAATGAACGTGTTGAGGCTTCAAAAATTCTTCATGGACCTGCTTCAAAATTTACTGGAGACAAGGTAAATTTCATTAACGATCTCAAGGATGCCTTGTATGCATCAAAAATTGTGTCATACGCGCAGGGATATGCCCTGATGAAAGCTGCCGCCATCGAGTATAAATGGAAGTTGAACTACGGAGTTATTGCCCTGATGTGGAGAGGTGGCTGCATAATCAGGTCTGCTTTTCTCAGTAAAATAAAGGATGCTTTTGATAAGAACCCTGATATCACTAATCTAATGCTCGACTCTTTCTTTACTGAAAAACTGGAGAAAGCGCAAAGCGGGTGGAGAAATGTTGTAGCTGCAGCTGCAATAAACGGAATTCCTCTTCCGGCAATTTCCTCGGCGTTAGGGTACTTCGATGGTTACCGCTGCGAGAAGCTGCCAGCCAACCTTCTACAGGCTCAGCGCGATTATTTTGGAGCCCATACATATGAGCGAATTGATAAACCCCGTGGGGAATTCTTCCATACGAACTGGACAGGGCGCGGAGGATCAACTTCTTCAACAACATATAACGTTTGATTAACCTTTACCTAACCTGAATCATATCATGCCAGAAGTGCAAAAAATCGGTAACTACAGATGGACAGTCTGTGCGTTAATTTTCTTCGCAACAACAATCAATTACCTCGACAGGCAGGTAATTGGCATACTCAAACCCCTGCTTGAAAGTGACCTCAACATTGGAGAAGTTCAATATGCAAATATTGTTACGGTCTTTCAGCTCGCTTATGGTCTGTCGATGCTTTTTGTCGGACGCTTGATCGATAAATTCGGTACCAAACTGGGATACATGTTTTCGGTCCTTCTATGGAGCATAGCCGCCATGGGTCATGCCCTCGCAAAAGGGGTTCTTGGTTTTGGTTTCTGGAGAGGTTTACTGGGAGTAAGCGAATCAGGAAATTTCCCGGCTGCAAACAAAACTATAGCGGAGTGGTTCCCTAAAAAAGAAAGGGCTCTTGCTATAGGAATCTTCAATTCGGGTACCAACGTGGGAGCAATTGTGGCGCCACTTGCCGTTCCTGCAATTATTATTGCATGGGGGTGGCAGGCGGCATTTATTATCACTGGCGCAACAGGATTTATCTGGATAGTTCTCTGGATTATTTTTTATGAACTTCCTGAGAGAAAAAGAAAATTATCGAAAGCTGAACTCCTCTACATAAAAAGTGATGCAGATGAACAAAATGAAAGTGAGAAGCCAATTCCATGGTTAAAACTTCTGAAATACCGCCAGACATGGCTATTCTTCATCGGAAAATCTATGACCGATCCGATATGGTGGTTCTACCTTTTCTGGATCCCCGGTTGGCTTTCAACTGTTAGAGGAGCTGGTCTCGACATTAAATCTTTCGGACTGCCATTGGTTGTGATCTACACTTCAACAACTGTCGGAAGTATTGGTGGCGGGTGGATCTCTTCATTCATGATAAAAAAAGGTATGTCACCTTTTAATGCACGAAAATATACAATGCTTATTTTCGCTCTGCTTGTGGTTCCTGTCTTCTTTGCCCAATCACCTGGTGTTGGTAACTGGGGAGCAGTTGCTCTAATTAGTCTTGCTGCTTCATCGCATCAGGCCTGGTCAGCAAATATATATGCTACCGTTTCCGATTCTTTCCCAAAAAGAGCTATTAGTTCAATAACAGGCATCGGAGGAATGGGAGGTGCGGTCGCAGGCGCTTTTGTATCAATATTTGCAGGACATATTCTTGAGTTTTTCAAGAAAGCCGGAACAATTGAAGCAGGATATACCGTTATGTTTACTATTGCCGCCTGTGCGTACATTCTTGCCTGGATAATTATGTTCGTATTTGCTAAAGCTAAGAATAGTAAAGTTATTATCGATTAATAAGTCGGAAGACAGATGCCCCAGCGAAAAACAAGGATAAAAGATATTGCCCGACTTGCCGGTGTGTCTATTGGTACAGTCGACAGGGTAATACACCAGAGAGGTGAGGTTGCAGAGAAAACCAGGCAAAAGGTACAGGATTTACTTAATCAGACCCATTACTCTCCAAATATCCTGGCTCAGGTTTTAAAATCGAAGAAACGGTTTCACATCGTATCGCTTTTACCTGAACCATCTGAAAACAATTCCTTCTGGGAGAAACATCCTTTGGGATTGATAAGGGCAATGAATGAACTTGATCCTTTTCCGGTTACACTCACCCAGGTAACTTTCGATATCCAAAGTGAAGAGGATTATCAGAAGAAAAACGCTGTAGTTTTAAATCTCAAGCCCGACGGGGTTCTCCTTGCTCCTATCTTTAAAAATGAATCAATACTATTTTGTGATCAGCTCAAAAAAGCAAAAATCCCATTTGTTTTCATCGATGGGTTTATTGAATCTACTGATTTCCTGGCTTATATAGGTGAGAATATTTTCCAGAGCGGCAGAGTTGCAGGGCAACTAATTGATATGGTAACACCTAAGGAAAGCGATATTCTTATTGTCACCATTGCCAGGGATATTAAAAATATGCACCATCTGAACGGCCGTTTTCTGGGATTTCTTAGCTATTTTGACGAAAAAGCTGGTAACACCGGCAAGAAAATAACAATCACAATTTCAGATCCTTCAAAGGAAATTGTTCGACATGCTATCGATAAAGCTATTGTTGAGAACCCTGATATCGGATCGATATTTATTACCGGGTCGAGATCTTATCTTATAGCCGCCAGCCTGAAGGAAAATGGGTTAATATCAATTAACCTCGCTGGTTATGATTTACTGGATATGAATGTGAGTTACCTGAAGTCCGGTGATATTTGCTTCCTGATTGGTCAGCGGCCAGAAGAACAAGCGTATAAAGGGATAAAAAAACTTTTTGAATTTCTTTCATTACATAAGATTCCGGATAAAATGGAGTATCTGCCAACAGATATTGTTACATCAGAAAATGTTGATTCTTATAGTTGAAAAAATACAATCTGCTTAGTCTTTTTTGCTTATTTCCTCTACATCAAAAATCTTATTCCTGTCCCATTCTAGCCAGTATTTCAAAGCGTTATGCCGAATAAGCTTCCAATACCCATCATCCATCAGCCCAAATTTTAATATCCCTTCATTGATGTCTGAGTCAACCTTCAGCAGATATTCCTTCTTTAGAGTTATTCTCAAAGTCCGGTCCTTATACTTAAATATTGCTTCAGGCCTGAAAGTTGTGTCAGCTGCCAGATGTATTGTCCCCATGCCCAAAGTTGCACCTGTACTTACCTGGATGCCATCATTGAGGCAACTATACGGAGGTTTTGTTCCGGCAAAGGTAGTAACGTCCAGCATATCGGGACCCACTCCAAAAATCTCCCGGGCTCTTATTCCCATCTTTGCTCCAACAATTGAAAATACCCCAAGGTGTCCATGGAACTCGTCTGTCATTACATTTGCCTTCCATTCATCGAGACCATAAAGACTTATTGCAGAATCGACTATGGGTCTTATATCGTAGTTAAACATCTCAGGCTGGTCGGGAAACTGGCCGAAAACAACATTCCGCACAGCAGCATAACTTCCTTTTACCATGTCGTTTATAGCCTCTTTGACACCTGCCAGGTCATAATCCTGGTCATACCTCACGTTAAGCATATCGGGAGTTGTGGTGATACTAAATAGTTCGGGATTGGTCAGATAGATTGCCACAAGATCGTCGAATAACCAATAATGCTCTTCTTTAAGTTTTGCCAGAACCACAGGTTGGTCATGAACAAATTTAAGTACCCGTGCCAGGTGCGTACCAGATCTGTTATAAACATTATACATTGTTGAGTCGAACAGGGCCCCGCTGTAATTCAGGTTTGAAATAACATCAATTCTGACTTTCGATTTAAAAACGACATCAGCTGCGCTTTTATCACATTCATAGTTAAAACCCTCCATTGGTTTTAATGAATCGTTGTACCAGATTATTTTTTCAATTTTCTTTGCCAGTTCCGGGGACTTCAGGATAGTACGACTAATGTTGGTAAGGGGACCAAGACATATAAGAATCAGCTTTTCATCGGAATTATTCAGTTTATCAGCGAGACAATCAGCTGCATTCTGGTATGTAACATTGCCCTTGAATGCTTTTCCCCAGCTTATTTCCCTGCTGAACTGACGCCATTGCGGATTAACTCCCTTCAGGACTTCTCCTTTTGCAACCGGAATATCATTTCTGTTGAACTCATTTAACAGAGAAGAAACTTTTTCAGCTCCATCAGCTGGTGATAAAGTACCGTCAGATACGAGAATAGCTTTTATAGTTATTTCGGAACGAGATAGTAACAGGCTTATTGCACGCATATCATCATATGCACAATCAGTATCGATTATAACAGTGTGCCTAACTTTAACAGGAAGTGGCTGTGCCAGCAATTTTATTGTGAAGAAGAAAAGAACTAAAAGAGATAATGATTTTTTCATTCCTCAATATTTTTAATGTTTATGAAAAACGTAATGTGAATGATAATGTTTATGCTCATCCCCTTCATGCTTGTGAATGTGCTCATGAATGAGGTTAACGCTGATCAGAAGCTTTTCATCATTCAGTATCTCTGAAGCTGTTCCTATAGTATGTATAGTATGGTCATCCGACAGAACAGCAACTCTGGGTTGAAGGTGTTCGATAAGATCGAGCTGATGTGTTGTGAATACTATGGTCTTTCCCGCCTTGTTAAGGTCGAGCAGTAGTTCGATGAAAAACGTTTGCGTCTTAGGATCAAGGCTTGATAATGGTTCGTCAACCAGCAAAACATCAGGATTCATGGTAAGGACAGCTCCAATAGCAACCCGTTTTTTTTCTCCTCCTGAAAGCATATATACAGGACGATCCCTCAGATATTCTATACCTAGATATGATAAAGTTTGTTTTGCCCTTTCATATGCAATTTCAGCAGGAAGGTTAAGTTGAAGTGGCCCGAATAACAGCTCATCAAAAACTGTAGGACAAAATAATTGTATCTCAGGGTTCTGAAAAATATAGGCCATACGCTGACGGAAATTCAATCCAAAACCTTCTTCCTTCAATGACTTTTCTGTAATAAGATTTCCATCAAATGATACCTCCCCGGAATCAGGAAAAACAAGTGCATTGATTATATGCAGCAATGAGGATTTACCGCTTCCATTCAGACCTATAACAGAAAACATTTCACCTTTTTTAATTGTAAGGCTGATGTTTTTAAGAGCAGGTATTTTGCCGTAGTAAGAATAATCTACATTCTTTAATGAGATAATATCGTCCATGTAATTTTATAATAAAATAACAACTATTCCGAATGTAATAATTATACCCAACGCAATGAAATCCCTTACAACAAACCTGTTCTTTGAATGTAGTATTATTCTTCCAGTGTAACCTCTGGAAACCATAGCAAAATATGTGTTCTCATAAATCATAGCAGACTTTTTGAAAATAAAAAATATCCGGCCGTTGACCAATTTCCTTAAGGCGCTCATCCTGATGTTTCCGGAAAGCCGCGATTTTAAAGCAAAGTATGTCTCTTCAATTGTTCGCGAAAGGATAAAAATAAATTTATATGCCAGAGTAATTATCATCAGGAACGTATCAGGAACTCTAATTATTTTGAACGACTTAATAAATGAGGGAAAAGGTGTAGTGTAAATAATAAGAAAAGCAAAAGAAACTGAGTTAAGTACCCTGAAAAAAATCAATGTTACCACCTCTATTCCATTTTTGGTAAATCCGATTTTTTCGGGAATATTGTAAATCAGGAAATGTGAAGGTTTAGTAAATGAAATCAGATTAAAGATGATTTTACCAGGAGTTATAACATTCAATGAAGCAGGCAATACAACAAGAAAACCGAAAATAAAGGCCAAAAAGAATATTTTCTTAAAGACTTCTAAAATCCTTAACCTGGCCACTACATATCCAATAAATATAAAAAGTGCAATTAATATTTGTGAAGCGACAGTATTAACCAAGCTTATCACTATTGCCATATAGATCAGTGAGATAAATTTAACTCGGGGATTTATCTTTTGAATTAAACCATTTTTTGCTCCATTTTCTCCCTGAAGGTATATTGATTTTACAGCATTTGCGGAATTCAGAATAGTCTTGTCAAGAAATGTAAGCGATGACCTCCTTGTATTTTCTCCCGGGGGGTTGTCATTTCCTGACTGACTAAGGTATGATGGAAGGTTACTTTTCATTTTTCGTAATTAATCGGGCAATTAACAGCATTACAATGTAAGTCACAGTTGCCCCCAGAATTCCTGACACAATGTAAAATCCCGATTGGTGAACAATCGATTTATCCGAACTGTTCAATGTATAATCTGATACAGGTGCTTTCCACAAGTCGGAATATTTAGTCAATCCATGAGGAACGTATCCTATAAGCTCTTTTAAGGTTTGAGCGGACCATTCTCCCCAGGCATCACCTGCATTAAATACCATTGGAAGAAGAATCCCTATTGGTGTAATAAGGCACAGGAGAAGAAGTACAATCAGAATTTTTTTCTGGAGCTTATCTAATTTCATCTTTACCTCCTTTTTTGAACGCATAGATCAAACCCGGTTCGTTTCTCAAAAAGTAACCAACTATCAAAGCTGTTATAAATCCTTCAATTATTCCAAAAAACAATAGATGCTCAATAGCCATTGCAGGAATCGCAATGCTGAGATCATACGGGCAATACAGTGCTTTACCATCAGCAGTGGATGCAATAATTGGTTGTATTCCAAATTCTGTTGCAGTAAGTATGGCCGCTAAAACCAGACTAAGATATCCTGAGAGGAAGGCAGCAAAAGATACTCTTGTTTTTTTGATTGAACTGTTGTTGAAGATTTTAAAAATGTAATAAGCTGCGAAAGGCATAAAAACAGCCATGTTAAAACAATTTGCGCCAATAGCTGTGATTCCACCATCACCAAAAATAAGAGCCTGTATTATCAATGCAACGGAAACAGCTATCATGGCTGCCCATGGTCCAAACAATATTGCAATAACAGCCGAGCCTACGGCATGTCCTGTTGTACCTCCTGGAATCGGTAAATTAAACATCATTATGATAAAAGAGAATGCGGCAGCCATTCCAAGATATGGAATGTTCCGAATTGCAACATCTCTTTTTACTTTCTTGACAGCAATTGCAGCCAGCGGGATATAAACTACAATTAGAGGAACATATGTCTGGGGGCTTAGATATCCATCGGGAATATGCATAATTGATACTTTTTCACTAATTCGTGTTACTGTCTGATTAAAAAAATCACTCAGATTTGGACATTACCAGTTTACCATGTGTAATTCCTTTTATTCCTATAAGCTTATCGGATAACTCGGTAAGCCTGTTTGCAGTACCTTTTACGGCAATTATCTCAAGACAATTGTCGTGGCTCAGGTGAAAATGCTGAGACGAAAGAATTACATCGAAATATTCATGCTGAAGATCGTTTGACTTTGTGGTTACATCACCTTTATGATGATCGTAAACCATCACAACTGCACCGGCAACTATCTGGTTACAATGCCATTTCTTCTCAACAAGGTTTTTCTCCACCAGGTGCCTGATGGCCTGAGAACGGTTCGGCATGCTGTTCTCAACAACAAACTCATCAAGCGCTGTTAACAGTTCCTTTTCCAGACTGACTCCAAAACGTGCTAATGACATCGTGTTATCTTTTATGAAATTCGTGTCATAAAAGTAAAGGAATTACAGTCAGAAACAAAGAATGATTCTGAAAATATCGTTAAAAATTATTAAAACAGATTTTGTTTTGCTCTGATAATCTCCTCCCCCATTCCTAACTACTCTTCCCTTTGCCCTTAGCCCTTAGCCCTTAGCCTTGTGCCCTGCGCCTTGCGCCTTAAATTGCCTGATAACTATGAAGCTTCCGATAGAAGCCATCCTGTCTTGTCATCAGCTCTTCGTGGGTACCCGACTCAACAATCCTTCCTTCATCCATAACCACTATAATATCTGCATGCTGGATTGTCGATAGTCTGTGTGCTATAACAACCGAGGTTCTGTTTTTCATTAATTTGAGAATGGCGTCCTGAACAAGTCTCTCCGATTCTGTATCAAGAGCAGATGTTGCCTCATCGAGGATCAATACCGGAGGATTAGCCATTATGGCTCTTGCGATACTTATTCTTTGTCTTTGTCCCCCGCTTAGTTTGTTACCTGATTCTCCCACCATGTTTTGATAGCCATTCTCTGTTTCCATAATGAAATCGTGAGCATTGGCAATACGTGCTGCAATCTCAACTTTTTCAGGATCGGAGGTTTTTACACCAAATGCTATATTCTCGGCAAAAGTCGTATTGAAGAGGATCGGGTGCTGACTTACAATTCCCATAAGGTATCTGAGATCTTTTATTTTCAGATGGCGTACATCTACACCATCAATCAACACACTTCCTTTGTCGGGATCCATGAATCGGGGAAGAAGATCGGCGAGAGTGGATTTCCCTGAGCCCGATTTGCCAACAATTGCTATTGTCTGACCTTTCAGGATTTTAAGATTAATGTCCTTCAAAACAGGCTCGCTATTATAAGCAAACCAGACTCCCTTAAACTCAATTGACTCTTTAAATCCGGTAACAGGTAAAGCGTCTTCCTTCTCCATAATCTTTTCTTCAGCATTAAGAACCTGGTCAATCCTGTCGATAGAAGCCATCCCCTTCTGGATACTGAAATAGGCTGTAGTAATATTTTTTGCAGGTTGTATTATCTGGGAAAACACAATAATAAAAGCTATCAGCTTTTCGGGTGTCATATTTCCTGATCCATTAAGAGCCAGATTACCACCAACATACAGCAAAATCATAACTACTATTGTAGAAAGAAACTCGCTTACAGGTGAGGCCAGATACGCTTTCCGTGTGACTCTTTTAAATACTTTTGCATATCTCTCGTTCGACTCAGCAAACTGAGCTTTCATCTTTTCTTCAGCATTAAAACCCTTAACTATCCTTAATCCGGTCAGAGTCTCTTCTACAACCGAAAGCAGGCGGCCAAGATATTGTTGCCCCAGCAGTGAAGAGGAACGTAGGGTTCGGCTTGTCCTGCCTATTAACCAGCCGCTTATAGGTAAAAGAACGAGTGCGAACAGAGTTAGTTTATAGCTGCTCAGAAACAGGTAGACGACAAAAATAAGTATATACAACGGGTCGCGGAACATCATTGTAAGAGAAGCCATTACAGAATTTTCGACCTCCTGCACATCGTTCGATATTCGGGTCATTATATCTCCTTTACGCGCATCGGTAAAGAATGACAAAGGCAGTTTGAGTATCTTGTGATAGAGATTTCTTCTCAGATCCCTTACAGTACATGCCCTGATATAGGCCATACTGTTGTTGGCCATAAAAATGAAACCGTTTTTGAACAAACTGGCAACAATTACAATAATGACAACCAATACCAGCGCTCCTACCTGACCGTACTTAACAATAAATTCTGAGAGATAATACTTACTGAATGCACCCACTGCGTCTGCATTTAGCCTGAACTTCCCGGGGTCCGCTACAATTTCCTGCTGGCTGAACAAAATCTTCAGAAAAGGTACAACCAGTGTATATGAAATAAGTGCGAATACTGCACTAAGAATATTATAAAGAATATTTTTTATCGCAGACCACTTATAGGGTAAAAAATATTTCAGGAGCAACCGGATGTTGTTCATATATGACTTATCGTATTAGAAACCCGTGTAATTGAATGGAGTAATTTCCCTTAGTTCATTTTTCACTTCTTCGCTCAGATCCAGGCCCTCTATAAAGCTGGTTATAGAGTCGCTGGTAATCTTGGTATTTGTCCGTGTTAAATCAAGAAGTGCTTCGTAAGGATTTGGATAGCCCTCCCTTCGCAATATTGTCTGAATAGCTTCGGCAACGACGGCCCAGTTATTTTCGAGATCACTATTTATCTTTTCAATATTTACAATCAGCTTATTTAAGCCTTTTAATATGGAATGAAAAGCTATAAGTGAATGCCCTATTGGTACTCCGATATTTCTTAAGACTGTAGAATCGGTAAGATCGCGTTGAAGACGGGAAATAGGCAATTTCATCGAAAGATACTCAAAAATCGCATTTGCATACCCGAGGTTACCTTCTCCGTTTTCAAAATCAATCGGGTTAATTTTATGTGGCATCGCAGACGAACCGACCTCTCCTTTTTTAATTTTCTGCCTGAAATAATCCATTGAAATATAGGTCCAGAAATCACGCGAAAGATCAAGTAGTATAACATTTATCCTTCGCATGTTATCGAATAATGCAGCAAGGTTATCGTAGTGCTCAATCTGAGTTGTCGGATGAGAACGTTGCAGGCCAAGATCTTCATTAACAAAGTTATTGGCGAATGTAACCCAGTCGATCTCCGGAAAAGCAGCTTTGTGAGCATTAAAGTTACCGGTGGCGCCTCCAAATTTTGCCGAATATGGAATTTGTCCGAAATACTTTGTCTGTCCGTCAATTCTTGCTATAAAAACTTCAATTTCTTTTCCAAGTCTTGTTGGCGATGCAGGCTGCCCGTGTGTACGTGCCAGCATTGGTATAATCTTCCAGTCATCAGCAAAACCGGCCAGTGTCTCTCTCAGCTCGTAAAGCACAGGAAAATAGACATTTATAAGTGCATCTTTTATAGAGAGAGGGATAGCAGTGTTGTTAATATCCTGGGATGTAAGTCCAAAATGAATGAATTCACTCCATTTGCCCCACCCCGACTGAAAAAATTTTTCCTTAAGAAAATATTCAATTGCCTTTACATCGTGATTTGTGATCTTTTCGCGTTCCTTTACTTTTTCAGCATCAGTTAAATCGAAATCTTCATATATCGATCTGAGAGTTTTAAAGTTCTCTTTTTTAAAGTCTGTCAGCTGAGGTAAGGGGATCTCGCAAAGAGCTATAAAGTACTCAACTTCAACCATAAGCCGGTACCGGATAAGTCCGAATTCCGAAAAGTACAGGTCAAGCTCATCAACTTTCTGCCTATATCGTCCATCCAAAGGTGATATCGCTGTAAGAAAATTTAGTTCCATTATTAATCAGATTGAGATTTCAGTTGTTAAAGCTTAGGCAAAAGTAGTATTTTAGTCGTTGTAAAAAAAAGAGTATGGACAAAATCAGGGTTTCTGCAGTAAAATACGCTAACACCTATCCATTTATATATGGGTTGACCGAAAGCGGATTTGATAAGAAGATTGTTCTTGAAACTGATCATCCGGCTGACTGTGCTGCGAAATTAATCAGCGGGCAGGTTGATATCGGACTTGTCCCTGTGGCGACACTGCCCCTGCTTAAGGAATATCATATAATAAGTGACTATTGCATCGGGGCTAATGGTAATGTGCGGACCGTTTTACTACTGAGTAATTGTCCTTTTGGGGAGATCAGATCAATATATCTCGATTACAGGTCGCGCTCATCTGTAAATCTCACAAAAGTTCTTGCAAAAAACAGCTGGAAAAAACAGTTCAACTGGATAAATACTTCAACAGGTTTCGATTTTGTAAATATTGGCTGGAATGAAGCAGTTGTTCTTATTGGCGATCAGTGTTTTGAATTTGAGAACAAATTCAGAAACAAGATTGACCTGGCGATGGCCTGGAAAGAGTTTTCCGGACTCCCGTTTGTTTTTGCCGCCTGGACTGCTAATAAAAAACTTGATGATAATTTTCTAGCAGAATTTAATAGTGTATTGGATTTTGGTATAAGAAATATCGACGGAGTTGTCGAAAAGTTCGGTGAAACAGGAGTAATCAAGGGTGAAGTCCTCAAAAAATATCTTACAGAGAACATTGATTTCAATCTTGATGAGAAGAAAAGGGAGGGGTTGAAGTTATTTCTTGAGTTGCTGGGTAAACTTTAACAAACTTTTATGATTCAAAAACATTACAGCGAATTACAAGTTATCTATTTAATGCTTAACTTTGATTTTTTAAGCGACTTAAGGTAAAACGACCATTAAAAAACATTATTATGGACAAAACAATCACCTTCAACGAACTCCGGAAGATAAAAGACCAGTTGCCCTCCGGTAGTATGAGACAGATTGCAGAAAAACTGGATCTGAATGAAGAGACGGTCAGAAACTACTTCGGAGGGTGGAATTTTGATAAAGGCCAATGTGTCGGAGTTCATTTTGAACAGGGACCGGATGGGGGTATAGTCACTTTTGATGATGCTACGATATTGAATCTGGCAAAGAAGATGATTAACTATTAATTTCAGACCACAATAGCCTGTTCAAAAGCAAAGGGCTATGTCTTTTGCTTTTTTTTTTAACAACTCTAAAATGACCGTTAACTTTGAATCTGCGGAATTGACGTATAAGCAGATCCTGGAAGATTATTTTGTCTCTCTGTATGATGAAAAATCTCTTCCATCGCATGGTATAGAACATCACCGGCGGGTTTGGAAATATGGCAGAGAACTGGCGCTTCTTCTCGATAAACACAAATTTCTTACCGATCGTAAAATTTCAGATAAGCTGATTATTGCCTGTTACCTTCACGATATTGGAATGTCGGTCGATAGTGGCACTAAACATGGCATTCACAGCAGAAATCTTTGCACCCGCTTCCTCACAGAAAACTCAATCCCGGTTATTGATTATCAGGATCTTTTAGAGGCAGTGGAAAATCACGATAATAAAGAATACACCTCAGCTGAAAACAGATCCGACCTTCTTACGATACTCTCTGTCGCAGATGATCTTGACGCTTTTGGATTTATCGGTATTTACAGGTATTCCGAAATTTATCTGACAAGAGGAGTAAATCTGAAAGAGATTGGTAATCTTATAAAGGAGAATGCATTTAAGCGTTTCAATAATTTTGAAAAGATTTTTGGATTCAACAAAGAGATAGTGCAGAAGCATAAAAAACGTTATGAGATTCTTGATAACTTCTTCAGTGAATATAACATCCAGATTGAAAATTATAAATTTGGAGGCACAAAACCATCAGGTTATTGTGGTGTAATAGAATTACTTGACGATCAAGCACATCACAAGGGCGTTTTAAATGATAAGGGGACTCTTCTTAAGGATTATTTAAATGATCCTGTTATCCGTTGGTATTTTAGTGAACTGGAATTAGAATCTAAGAATTGATAATAAGTTTTTTAGAAAAAAATTTAACCGCTGAGAGACGCTGAGGAAGACGCAGAGGGCCGCGGAGAAATCCGAACAACTCTTAATTCTGAAAAATAACAGATAATAATATTAATGCATTTGACCTGAAATATACTTATTCTTCTCTGCGGTCCTCAGCGAAAACTCTGCGGCCCTCTGCGGTTAAAGAAAATCACAAAATTGAATAAAATAGCTTTGACACATTAGATCTAGCTAAAACACAGCATAATTATGGAAGGAATTAACTTAGGAATACCAGCCCCCTTCGACCCTGAAGAATTCAGAAAAGAAGGTCATAAACTTGTTGATACTCTATCAGATTATCTGAAAAAAACTATTTCAGGTTCTGAGATGCCGGTTTTGCCATGGAATGATCCGGACAAGCTCTCCGCGATGTTTTCATTTGAATCCGGAGGAGGAGAAAATGAACCATTCGATACATATATAAAACGTATTATAGATGAATCAATTCATATTCATCATCCAAGCTATATTGGTCATCAGGTAACCTCTCCCCTTCCTGTAACGGTTCTTGTACAGTTTTGCACTACACTTCTCAATAATGGCGCTGCGATATACGAAATGGGACCTGTTAATATGGCTATGGAGAAAAATGTTGTAGAGAAGTTTGGCTCATTAATTGGTTATCCAACGGGCTTCGATGGAATTTTTACTCATGGCGGGACAGCAGGAAACCTCACTGCTATGCTTGCCGCACGCCAGGCAGGGACAGATTATAATATATGGGAAGAAGGTGTTAAGAGCGAAAATCGTCCGGGGTACATGATGTCGGAACAATCGCACTACAGCATTGGCAGAAATGTAAAAATTATGGGACTTGGTGAGGAGAGCATTTTAAAAATACCATTCGATTCAAAGTTCAGAATGAGGACCGATCTGCTGGAAGAGTATAAAAAGAAGGCTGAAGATCTTGGCATTAAAGTAATTGCAGTAGCCGCTAATGCATGTTCCACTGCAACAGGATCGTACGATGATCTTGAAGCTATTGGTGATTTTTGCGAGAAGTATGGATTATGGTTCCATGTCGATGGCGCTCATGGTATGGGGGTCTTATTTTCTGAAAGGTATAAGAGTCGTGTAAAGGGCATTCACAGGGCCGATTCAATCGTAATCGATTTTCACAAAATGCTTCTGGTTCCTGCCCTCAATACGCTGGTAATGTTTAAAAACGGGGAAAAGTCATACGAAACATTTGCCCAGAAAGCTTCTTACCTTTTCCAGAAATCGCAGAATAATGTATGGTATAACAGTGCGATACGAACAATTGAATGTACAAAAAGCGCCTTGGGGATAATCGCCTATACCGCCATGAAATATTATGGCACAAGCTATTATAATGAATACATCGACAGCAGGTACGATCTGGCAACTCAGTTCGCGGCAATTATTAAATCTTCTAAGAACTTTGAATTAGCTGTTGAGCCTGAAAGTAATATCGTGTGCTTCAGGTACAATCATGGGAGGATCAATACAAACGATCTGAATCAGGTTAATGCCGGAATCAGAGATAAGATTATCAAAGAGGGTTCTTTTTATATAGTTCAAACCGAACTTGATGGGAATATATGGTTAAGGCTTACAATCATCAATCCGATAACCTCTGAAAAGGATCTGAGAAAGCTGCTGAAAAGAATTACTGAAATCGGAGAGAAAGAATAGACAAAATTCGGTCTGGCAATCGTTTGTTAATTATTTCACAGTCACTGTTATAAGAATAACACTAAATCACTGCTCTCATCCTGCTTTAGCTGAGCTTAATTCCTTCCATTTTATTAAAAGTATACAGGTCGGTTTTATTCTTAAGGCCATATCAGGCTAACTTCACAACAATATTACAAGAATCAGATCATTGATTCTGAAGCAAAAATCTGCTTAGCTCTCTTCAAATTATAAAATCAATATGGAATAAATGGGACTATTTGCATATTGTCTGATATGTATAAATACTGATTCGTTTGTCGCATAATTGCCACTGAGTCATTTAATTTCAATACATATATTTGATCAAAACAGATACTTAAAATTATGCTGGATGTATTATTGAAGCAGTCGGAAGACAATGTCAGTTCAAAAAGTGTCCTAAAAGTCAGCGACAGGGCAGACAAACCCATAAAAAGTATAATGAAGTCTATCTCATGGAGGATCGTAGGAACAATCGACACTATGGTAATCAGCTATTTTATAACGGGAAGAATTACGGTGGCATTGTCGATTGGAAGCGTCGAAGTCTTAACAAAAACAGTGCTTTACTATTTTCATGAAAGACTTTGGGCACATATTCATAAAATTAAACTAAAACTCTGGATCAAATCGAATGAAGGACAATATGAAGTTAAACGAGTTAAGTGATCAATTAGCAGGTAAGTCAACTGACGAACGGCTCAGGATTGTAGAATCACTCTTTAAAGGCAAAATAATTTTTACAACAAGTTTCGGAATCGAAGACCAGGTTATAACTCACAAAATATTTAGTAATAATCTGGATATAAATGTAATAACTCTCGATACCGGAAGGTTGTTTCCCCAGACCTGGGATGTGTTTGCCAATACGAACAGCAGGTATAAAAAGAAAATAGCTGCCTATATTCCTGAATTCGAATCTGTTGAAAAAATGGTATTGGAAAAAGGCCCATTCAGTTTCTTTGAGTCGAGGGAAAACAGAATGGAATGCTGCAGACTGAGAAAGGTAGTACCTCTTAACAGGGCATTGTCGGGAATGGAATGCTGGATCTCAGGCATAAGGGCAAGTCAGTCCGACGACCGCAATCAGATGGAGTGGCTTGAATACGATGAACAAAGGAAACTTTTCAGGTTCTATCCCCTCTTCGACTGGTCGTTTGAGGAAGTTGAAAAATTCATTAAAGAAAATAATGTTCCTTATAATTCTCTCCACGACAAGGGGTATGTAAGTATTGGGTGTGAGCCATGTACCAGACCAGTTAAACCCGGTGAGGATTTCCGTGCCGGAAGATGGTGGTGGGAGAATGACGGACCGAAGGAATGCGGTTGTCATATCAAATAAGTAAGAAGTAAATAGTAAATAGTAGAGACGCAATATTTTGCGTCTCAGAAACCATCAAACAGCAAAACAGTAAAGACGCAAAATTTTGCGTCTCGGTGAACACGAAACACGAAACACGAAACGATAAACAAATGATTGACATAAACGATGAGCACCTGAATGAGCTGGAAAATGAGGCAATCTTTGTAATGCGGGAAGTTGCAGCTCAGTTCGAAAACAAAGTGCTTCTTTTTTCGGGTGGAAAGGATTCTATTCTCCTGGTACATCTTGCCAGAAAAGCGTTCTGGCCGGCAAAGATCCCGTTCGCCCTAATGCATATTGATACAGGCCATAACTTCGAGGAAACTCTTACTTTCAGAGATGACCTGGCAAACGAGTTCGGTGCTGAACTGATAGTCAGAAAGGTTCAGGATTCGATTGATAATGGCAGGGTTACTGAAGAACAGGGTTTTAATGCCAGCCGGAATAAAGCTCAATCTGTAACACTACTCGATGCAATAGAAGAACTCAAGATTGACGTAGCAATTGGTGGAGGACGACGTGATGAGGAGAAAGCACGTGCAAAAGAACGATTCTTCTCCCATCGCAACGAATTTGGTCAGTGGGATCCTAAAAACCAGCGACCTGAACTATGGAATATCTTTAACGGAAGAAAACTCCCTGGTGAACATTTCCGTGTGTTTCCGATCAGCAACTGGACAGAACTGGATGTCTGGCAATATATTCTGAACGAGAATATTAAACTTCCCTCACTCTACTATACTCATCGGCGTAAAATATTCAACAGAAACGGGTTATATCTTGCCTGGGCTCCATTCATGCAACTAAAAGCAAATGAAGAGGTTTTTGAAACAGACATCCGTTGCCGTACCATCGGAGATATCACCTGCACAGGAGTTACCCTTTCAAAAGCAGAGACACTGGAAGAAATAATATCAGAAATAGCTGCCACCAGAGTAACGGAAAGAGGCGGAAGACACGACGATAAGAGATCGGAGGCAGCTATGGAGGACCGGAAGAAGGAAGGGTATTTTTGACGGCACAGGGCACAGGGCGCAGGGCACACGGCACAGGGCGCAGTGAAGCCGGTGGTAGAGACGTAATGGTTTGAGTCTCGGTAAACATCAAATATATAACCGTAAAGACGCAAAATTTTGCGTCTCCGAAAACATCGAAAACCAATTTTAAATGACAATAAGCGGAAAAAGCAAGAATAAAAGTCTTCTCAGGTTTACAACAGCCGGAAGCGTCGACGATGGGAAGAGCACCCTTATCGGGAGACTGCTGTACGACAGTAAGTCGATCTTTGAGGATCAGATGGAAAATATCGTTCAATCGGGGAAACGTCTTGGCCGACAGGAACTCGATCTGTCTCTCCTGACAGACGGTTTAAGGGCTGAGAGAGAACAGGGAATAACAATTGATGTGGCGTACCGCTATTTTGCAACGCCAGCCAGAAAATTTATTATCGCTGATACCCCCGGGCATATTCAATACACCCGGAATATGGTTACCGGTGCCAGTACAGCTGATCTTGCTGTTATACTTATTGATGCCAGAAAGGGAGTTTTAGAGCAAACAATACGTCATACTTATATTGCTTCATTGCTTGACATACAGCATATTATATTCTGTATCAACAAAATGGATATGATTAATTATTCGGAAACTGTTTTCCTGAGTATTAAATCGGAAGTTCAGGCACTTGTAAAAAAATTAGGTATTGCGGATTCAACCTATATTCCTATCAGCGCAAAATACGGTGACAATGTTGTCGATAGCTCGGAAAATATGGCTTGGTATAATGGAAAAACCTTTCTGAAGATGATCGAAACAGTGGAAATAAAAAAAGACAAAAACTATGCTACCAAGCGATTCCCGGTACAGACCATTATACGGCCTCATACAAAAGAGTTTCACGATTACAGGGGCTATGCCGGAAGAATATCAGGAGGAGAATTCAGGCCGGGTGATGAAGTGACAGTTTTACCATCCCTTCGTACATCGAGAATTAAAAGCATTGATTGCTTCGGTAAAACATTTTCTGAATCTATTGCAGGCGATTCGGTTGCAATTTCACTGGAAGAGGAGATCGATATTAGCAGAGGCGATATGCTGGTTTCTCCTCACGATCTGCCAGTTATCAGTCAGGATATAATACTGATGGTTTGCTGGTTTAATGCAAAGCCTCTTAAAGTTGGAGGAAGATATCTTATGCGAATCAACAGTAATGAGGCAGGATGCATAATCAAATCTGTTAATTACAGGATGAATATTGAAACTATGGAGCATGATACAGATGATCTCCTTGTAAATATGAATGATATTGCCAACATTAGCATTAAGACTTCCAAACCTGTATTTTTTGACAGTTACAAAAAAAACAACATTACCGGCAGTCTGATCCTTGTTGACGAGGGCACTAATGAAACGGTAGCTGCTGGGATGATCCTCTGAAATGAGACAAAGAGACGAAGAGACGAAGTGACGAAGAGACGAAGTGGCGAAGAGACAAAGTGACTATGGACCTGGTAACTCTCAGATAATAAAATTCAGAGGTTCGTTGAAATCCTTTTGGCTCCTGACAATAATTTCGCTTTTATGATAGGCAACTGAATATGGCGCTATACTTTCAGTAAGCCATACATTACCACCTATGATGCTGTTACGTCCAATAACTGTATCGCCACCCAGGATTGTGCAACCTGCATAAAGAATTACATTATCTTCTATTGTTGGATGTCTCTTTTTTGAAGCCTTCGATTTATCGACACTTAAGGCACCAAGAGTAACTCCCTGGTATACTTTAACATTATTCCCGATTAGTGTAGTCTCACCAATAACAATTCCGGTACCATGGTCAATCGAAAACGGACAACCTATTACTGCATTTGGATGAATATCTATTCCTGTTACTTTATGAGCATATTCAGTTATCATTCTTGGAACAAGCGGAACACAAAGCCTTGCGAGAGAGTGGGCAATACGGTAACAGAATACTGCAAAAAACCCAGGATAAATTGCAATGACTTCAATAAGCTGGGTAGCTGCCGGGTCCGAGTCAAGAATGAATCTTGCATCTTTTAAAAGAGTCTCTCTTATTTCTTCAAGGTTATCAATAAACTGTTCTGCAATCTGCTCCTTGTTATCCATGAGATTTGACAAAATAAGCAACAGTTGTTCCTTTGCGCCAGCAGGCATATTATCATGCTCATTATCAGTAGTGTATGAATGAGTCTTTGGAAAAAGCTGTTTATAGATAGATTTTATTGTTTTTTCAACAGCTTTTTTATCCGGCATTATTAAATCTGACATGGTATTGAAGTGTTGCGTTTTCAAAATAAAATAATTTATCAAACAACTGGATAACTATACAATTCAAAGATCACTCCTTAAATATTTTGATCGACTTCTTAAAGGTATTATTAAAAACTTTGATGATGTAAATGCCCCGGCCAAATGTACTAATATCAATTACTGTCTGGTAACGGCAGTTAGTTTGTGTCTTCAATAGTTTACCCATAGAATCAAATATCGAAATATTATATTGAGTATCATTACTCAGAGCTACATTAAATGAGCCAGTGGATATTGTCGGCCAAACAAAAACGTCGGTTTGAACTGTTGAATTATCTTTTTTAACATAAACATATATTGAATCGCTGGTCTTTGTTCCGCAGGTACCGTTTACAATCGTCTTGTAAAGCCCTATATCTGTTGCGTTTACATTAAGCAAATTTAAAACCGAATCGTTTCTGTTAACCAGATACTCATTATCTTTTTCCCATTGATATATCAGATCATGGCCTTCAGATTTTACAGTCAGAGCAACATCTTTACCAAATGGAACCTCAACATCCGGAGAGATGTATGTAATTTTTGTAAGCGGGTATACAGTAAGTTTAATAGGAATAGAGGTGATCGTCCCGCAAGAGCCCGAAATCTGACATTTATATAATCCGGAATTATTAACCGCTGATCTGATAAAGTTTATCTGGGGAGAAGTGCCTGATTGAACCAAAAGGTTATCCTGGAACCAGTTATATGAAAGCTTATATCCATCAGCGCCAACCTTAAGCGTTACCAGATTTCCTGCACATAATGTAGTATCATTCGACTGGCTCAGCAACCTTGTATTTGAAACTACATTTACTTTGAGGTTCGACCAGTCTGAAACGACATTATTGACTGTCACCCGAACCATTACAGAGAGCGATCCCGTCTTTGTCAGGTTCCATAACACCGACGCACTTGTTGAACTTCCGCTGATTACCCCGGCATCAGCAGGAAAGAGTCTCCATTCGTATGATGTTGCACCTGTAACATTCGGAATCGAATATTGCGACGACAAAACACCCTGGCACACTACCGAATCTCCAACAGGAACAGGTGGAACAAATCCTACCGGGATTCCGGTATTTGTGCTTATCCAGGAATTAAAATCCGATACCCGTGTATAGGCACCATATGTGTCACAATTTGCACTTCCCCAACTTACAATTCCTGCGAGTTTGAATTCGCCAAAAACAGGGACTACCAGTGGTCCTCCGCTGTCACCACTGCATGCGTCCTTATTTCCATTTAGATATCCTGCCATCAGATCGGTAGATGGGATTGTACCCCAGACAGTCGAAGCCTGCAGATTTGAAACAATTGGCAACTGCACCTTTTGCAGACTGCTTGGGAGTATGTTTGGAGAAACATTTACAAGTCCATAACCAGTTACCCACGACATCACTCCGGGGAGTATTGCACCATTGGCAACGTCGGTTGATGTAACCAACTTTATTGGTGTTGCGTTCGGGAAATTTATTGGACCGGAAATTTTCAGCAAAGCAATATCGTTCAAATTAGTCTGGGAGTTATAAGCCTCATGTACAATTACCTGACTTACTATGTATCTCTTCCCATCAACTGTATTGTTAAGGTTTGCATTATTTCCTGGATTGTTCGACCCTACTTTAACAGACATTGTAGCCACAGGTATGGGATTACCCGCATCATCTTTTGTGCAATGGGCTGCGGTTACCACCCAATCGGGACTGATTATTGATCCGCCGCATCTGAAGTTACCGGAAATGTAATAAACCTGCCATGGAAAATCAGAAATTAACCCGGTTACTCCTCCCGTGATTTTTGTTTCCCGTGTACGGATCCCAGTATAAAACTGATATACATGCTCACCAATACCAATATCTGAATTAATAAGTATGATAGGTTCATTTTCCAGCAATAGCAGGTACAAAGTTGAATCAGGGTTAAAAACTTCGGATACTGAGATTTTCAGTGAATATTTTTTATTTGCTTCAAGTGAAAAAATTATTGAATCACTTGAAACAAAATCAGTTCCAGAGGCTGTAAGAATATCTTGTTCATTATACACCCACCATTCCGATTGTGCTGACTTGTCTGCTTTAATAATCTGAATCCGGACTTTCTGAGAGAATGCAGAAATAGACGTCAGGACAAATATGAAAATCACTATAACACTTTTCATGCACAAATATACTGCTTACTCCAGAAAAAATCCTTTCCTTTGTAGAACAATTTAACTGGAAGATTGTTCCATCCTTTAGATGAAAATTATTTTATCTATACCTCTTTTAATACTTATCCTTTTTTCAGGGGTTATTGTAAATTTTGCATATCATTCCTGCGAGGGTAGTGTTGTAGCTACTAATGTCTCGCTGACAGGAAAAGTCGCTATGTGTGGAATGGAAAATCCGGTCGGACCACATTCATCAGATATTGAATTCTCACAGCATTGTTGTGATAATGAAGTCTGTGTATATTCAATTTGCAATAATTACTTCCCTTCATCTTTCAATTTTAATGAGCAAATAATACATGATATTTCTCTTTTCATTGTACCTTCTGATTATCTGAAAAGTTCAGAAATAGCTCCCTCCGCCCTTAGTACAAACATAAGACCTCCTGGCAGATTTAGTTCAAATAGCATATCGCTGCCTGCCTTATGTATCTTCCGTATTTGATCTGAATTTTAAAAAAAGCCTTCAGACAGCGGTTTGCCTGTCTGTGGTTTCTATTTTATATTTCCTCTAATCATTCACTAATAAATTCATTATGAAAACAGTTAAGTTAATTTTCGCTATGGTACTACTGGTTGCTGTCGGAGTATCTGTTTCAGCTCAGACCGGAACCAAGACCTCAGGTCCAAAAACAGAGACATTTAAGGTATCGGGGAAATGCGATATGTGCAAGACCCGTATTGAAAAAACTGCAAAAGCAGAAGGTGCTACAAAGGCTAACTGGGATGAAAAAACTGCCATGGTAACAGTCACTTTCGATCCTGCGAAAACAAGCGTTGACGCCATAAGCAAGAAGCTTGCTGCAGTTGGCCACGATACAGAGAAGTACAAAGCTGATGATAAAGTTTACGAAGCTTTACCATCATGCTGCCACTACAGGACTAAGTAATTTAAAACCAAATAAATGAAATCTGGGGTGTTTAAAAAATTGTTTTACCGCAGAGAATACAGAGGACACGCTGAGAACCACTGAGGGTTTTCCTTCAATTGGTTTTCTCTGCGGCCCTCTGCAACTTCTCTGCGCAACTCAGCGGTTAATGGATTTCGACTTTTCGACAGCTCCAACAAAAATCATTTTGGGACAGGACTACTTTATATAAATTAAATTTCTATGAATTATCTGATCAAAGAATTCCGAAGGCATATGTGGAGGAGTGTTGCA
The DNA here is from genome assembly GCA_963809855.1 of uncultured Bacteroidales bacterium. Classification (GTDB taxonomy): domain Bacteria; phylum Bacteroidota; class Bacteroidia; order Bacteroidales; family VadinHA17; genus LD21. Next base: position 1,940,390 of record CAWELF010000001.1, read on the forward strand.
AGCATCACAGGATACTTCATTGCAACATTGTTTATACTTCTGATTCTGTCGATAACCAGGACAAATGAGAAAAATTCTTTTGGAATACTTAAAGGCACAGGAACTCATTTTATTGTATACGTTCCTACAAACACCTCTTGCTGTGTTAGTTGTACTAACGACAGTACTGCAGGATCTCTTTTTGCGGAGGGTGTATATACCCTGATGCTCGATGAAGATCTGATAAATTCAGTAAAAAATGTTCCCGGAGTAAAAGATGCTGCACCATATCTTTTGTATAAACTATATGATTCTAAATATAAGACAGATATATCATTAGGAGGATTGGATACTGCCAGCCCCGCAACAATAAACAATGTATGTGCGGCAACAAATGTCGTTGAAGGAAAATATATTTCCTCAAAACAAGATGAAATTGTGGCAGAAGAATCTTTCGCAAAAGCCCATGGTCTTTCAGTTGGTGATACCTTAAATGTTTTCGGCGGGAAACTGTTATTGGCCGGAATAGTAAATACCGGTATAAAACCCGGTAAAGCAGATCTGTACGCTCCAATCGAAAATGTAAGAACAATACTTAAAGACAAATTGAAATGTATCTCACCCGGATTTGATATGAACATTGTACTTGTTGAAGTAGCTGATGCCAGGATCCAGAAAGATGTAATTCAGGAAGTAAAGAGAAAAATGAATTACCTCTCTGTATCCAGTTATAATTGCTATGAACCGGCAGGCAGCGTTATGACAATAATTGAAAAAACGTCGGGGATTCTTACGGTTATGATCTTTGTCTTCCTGCTTCTTTTCTCGGTTAAAACGCAATTTACAATGCTTATGGAAAGATACAGGGAGATCGGTATACTTAAATCTCTGGGCTGGTCAGATTTCAGATTAAGCAGCCAGCTGTTTTTTACTTCTGTAATCCAGTCATTATCCGGAGCTACACTTGGAATCCTTACCGGAGCGCTAATAATATTGGTGATTAATAACCTTAATTTCCAGCTTTTTGATGTAATAAAGTTCCAGTTCGAATTCAAAATAGTCCCGGTATTACTTTTTCTATCTCTTACAGGTGGTATTGTTGCCAGCATCTTTCCAATTATCAAATTGTCAAGAACCAGGGCAGGCGATATGATCAATAATTATATGTAATCGAAACTCAAAAAATGGCCGATAATCAGATTGAATGCATTTCACTAAGTAAAGATTTTAATCGCGACAAACACATAGTAGGAGCTGTAGTTGACGTTAATCTGGCCATCCGGAAAAATGAGATGGTAATAATCAAAGGCCGGTCGGGAGCCGGGAAATCGACTTTATTAAATCTTATGAGCGGATTATTAAAACCCTCATCTGGTAAAGTCCTGTTCAACAACATCTCCCTTAACGACTTAACAAACGATGCTTTAAGTAATATTTTACTAAATGAAATAGGAATTATCTTTCAGAGTTTCAATCTATTGCCGACCTACACTGTATATGAAAATATTGAGATTGGGATTATCCCGAAAAATCCTGATCACAAGCTGGTAAAAGAGAATATTACTTCCTTGCTTGAACAGTTTGATTTAAAACAGAATTCAGAATCACTGCCATCTGAACTAAGTGTGGGACAACAACAAAAAGTTGCAATTATCAGAACCCTAATAAAACAGCCATCAATAATTTTTGCCGATGAACCAACCGGTTCGGTTGATGACAAAACTGCCGGGGAGATAATGGAACATCTTTTAAATCTGAAAAATGATAAACAGGTAACACTGGTTATGGCAACTCACGGGAATATCATTGAGAAATTTGCGGACAGAGTTTTTGTTATGGAAAACGGCAGGATAAAATGACTTACCCAATTTTAAAATATGCTTAATAAATTAATAAAATATTTCTTAGAAAACAGACTGATTACCATATTGTTGCTTCTGGTTTTTATTGGGTGGGGAACAATCTCTGCACCTTTTAACTGGAAAATCAATTTTCTTCCACGGGATCCGGTTCCGGTTGATGCCATTCCGGATATCGGAGATAACCAGCAGATTATTGCTACTGAGTGGATGGGACGCTCTCCCCGAGATATTGAAGACCAGATCACATATCCTTTGTCTTCTGCACTCGAGGGTATTCCAGGGGTAAAGACAATCCGAAGTACTTCAATGTTTGGTATGTCATTTATCTACATAATTTTCAAAGATAATGTTGAATTCTACTGGAGTCGATCGCGTATTCTTGAGAAGCTGAATTCTCTTCCTTCTGGCACATTACCAGAGGGAGTGCAGCCAAGTCTCGGACCCGATGCGACTGCGCTGGGCCAGATCTTCTGGTACACTCTTGAAGGACGCGATCCGAAGACAGGAAAACCGGCCGGAGGCTGGGATCCTCAGGAATTAAGAACAATTCAGGACTATTACGTTAGATACTCCCTGGCCTCGGCTGAAGGTGTTTCCGAAGTAGCCTCGATTGGTGGCTATGTTAAAGAATACCAGGTAGATATTGATCCTGACGCCATGAAATCTCATGGAGTATCTGTTATGGATATAATGGGTGCAGTGAAGAATAGTAACCTGGACATAGGTGCTGAAACCATGGAATTAAATAAAGTTGAATATGTGGTACGGGGTTTGGGATATATTAAAAATCTGGATGACCTTCGGAATGCTGTTGTATCTGTAAGAAACAATGTTCCTGTAAGAATCAGAGATGTGGCTAAAGTAAGTTTCGGGCCTGCCACTCGTCGCGGCGGACTCGATAAGAGTGGCGCTGAAGCCACTGGGGCAGTGGTGGTGGCTCGTTATGGTTCAAATCCCATGGAGGTAATTAATAATGTAAAAGACAAAATAAAAGAACTCGCTCCCGGTTTGCCAAGGAAAACACTTGCTGATGGATCAGTCTCCAAGGTGACAATAGTTCCTTTTTATGATCGTACCGATCTTATCCGGGAGACAATAGGTACTCTTGAATCGGCACTTTCACATGAAGTACTTATCTGCATAATCGTGATAATCGTCCTGATGTTTAACCTGAGGGCTTCTGTAATCATTTCCGGATTACTGCCCGTAGCTGTGTTGATGACATTCATTGTAATGAAACTGATAGGTGTGGAAGCTAATATAGTGGCTCTTTCAGGTATTGCAATTGCTATAGGTGTAATGGTGGATGTTGGGATAATATTCGTAGAGAACATTTTCAGGCATCTGGAGTTGCCTGAAAACCTTGAAGTTAAAGGAACGGCCCTCAGAACAGTTATCTATAGTGCAACTATTGAAGTTTCATCGGCAGTGATTACTGCTTTATCAACCACCGTGGTAAGCTTTTTACCGGTATTTGCAATGGAAGCGGCGGAAGGTAAACTTTTCAGACCACTCGCCTTTACCAAAACATTCGCCCTGCTTTCTTCCTTCATCCTTGGAATTATGGTGCTTCCCATGATGGCGGATATAATTTTTTCAATAAGGTTCGATAAACGCCATGTAAGCAGAATATTTAATGCAGCTCTGATCGTTGCAGGATTGTTTTTTACAATATTCTGGGGTACATGGCCTGCTTTAGCTCTGGTGCTTATTGGGATAAACAACCTTCTGGAAAATAAATGGCCCGAACATCGTAAAAGGATGCCCAATCTGATAAATATAGGCATTACTGTGCTGGTGGCTGTTTATTATCTAGCAAATGAGTGGCTGCCACTTGGTGCACATAACTCATATCTGGTTAACTTCCTGTTTGTTATAGGAGTAGTAGGTTCTGTAATTTCTATGCTGTTGCTGATGGTGCATTATTACGAACCAGTACTGCGCTGGTGTTTACGGAATAAATGGAAATTTCTGTTTATACCACTAGTCACCTTTGTGCTTGGGATAACAATCTGGTTGGGTTATAATAAAATATTCGGGTTTGTGGCAAAAGGAGTCGATATAACAGGCCTGAATATCAGGAGTTCTTCCGTCTGGCAGACAGCCTCAAAAACATTTCCCGGAGTAGGAAAGGAATTTATGCCTTCACTTGACGAGGGCTCATTTCTATTAATGCCAACAAGCATGCCACATGCCGGAGTGGAGCAGAATCTTGATTATATAAAATTACTGGATAAAAGGCTGGAATCAATTCCTGAGGTGGAAGTGGCTGTGGGTAAGTGGGGAAGAGTCAATTCGGCTCTCGATCCTGCCCCGGTACAGATGTTTGAAAATACAATTAATTATAAATCTGAATATTTACTTGACGAGAATGGCTACCGTATTCGATTTAAGACAAATAAAGAGGGTAATTATTTATTGTCAGACAGCACAGTTTTTAATCCGCAAAAGTATAACCTGAAGAATCTGGATACAAAGCTGCTAATACCTGATGATCATGGTGATTACTTCCGGCAGTGGCGGCCCGGAATCAGGAAACCTGCCGATATCTGGAATGAAATCATTGGGGTGACCAATTTGCCAGGTCTTACCTCAGCTCCGAAACTTCAGCCAATACAAACCAGGTTGATTATGCTCTCCACCGGAATGCGGGCACCTATGGGCTTGAAGGTTTATGGTCCTGATCTTGAAACAATTGAAAGCGCAGGTATCGAATTTGAGAAAATACTAAAGGAGGTTCCTTCAGTTGTGCCATCTACAGTGTTTTATGATCGTGCTGTTGGTGCCCCTTATATCGAAATAAAGCTGAACCGCGAAGCAATTGCCAGGTATGGGCTGACAATAAACGAGGTACAGGATGTTTTGCAGAGCGCCGTAGGCGGAATGGTGTTAACAACTACTGTTGAAGGCCGCGAACGATTTCCGGTGAGAGTCAGATACCCGAGGGAGTTGCGTACTACACCGGAAGATCTTAAAAAGATACTTGTTCCCTCAATGACAGGAGTACAGGTGCCGCTGGGGGAACTGGCTGATCTGAATTATACCAGGGGACCACAAATGATCCGTAGTGAGAACTCATTTCTGAGCGGATTTGTTATTTTCGATAAGAAAGAAGGTGAGGCTGAAGTGGATGTTGTTGAAAAAGTCAACGCGTTTATTAAGGCAAAGATTGCATCAGGTGAGCTGGTATTACCTGCCGGTGTTTCGTACAAATTTGCAGGAAACTACGAGGAGCAGATAAGGGCTACAAAAAGATTGTCAATTGTAATGCCCATCAGCCTTGTACTTGTTTTTATGCTGCTATTCTTCCAGTTCAAAACATTCACGGCTTCATCGATCCATTTTTCAGGGGTATTTGTTGCATTTGCCGGGGGATTTATTATGATCTGGCTTTATGGCCAGCCCTGGTTTATGAATTTCTCACTTGCAGGGATAAATATGCGCGATCTGTTCCAGATGCACACAATAAATTTAAGCGTGGCAGTATGGGTCGGGTTCATCGCCCTTTTTGGAATATCCACTAACGATGGAGTAATTATGGGAACATATATTCATCAGGTATTTGAAGAACTGAAACCGACCACTATTCACGATGTCCGGGAAGCCGTGATTATGGCAGGTAAAAAAAGAGTAAGGCCTGCTATGATGACGGCGGCAGTGGCTATTATAGCGCTACTGCCTGTATTGACATCTACCGGAAAAGGTGCCGATATAATGGTACCAATGGCCATCCCTACATTCGGTGGGATGATAATCCAGATAATGACAATGTTTGTCGTACCAGTATTTCAATCAATATGGAGAGAAGGAGAAATAAAAAGAAAAGTACTTAAAGTGAGCTAAAGTTTGTAGTTCGTAAAGTTTTAAATAATAGAATATGAAACACCATATTAAACAATTTATTCTATTCGCAACAATATTATCAGGCGTTATATCTGGCAATGCACAGGATTCCCTGTCATATTATCTTGAGCAATCGGCATTGAATAATCCGGGGTTAAAAGCAAAATATCTGGAATATTCAGCAGCGCTGGAAAAGGTACCTCAGGCATCTTCATTACCCGACCCGGAATTGCAATTCGGTTATTTTATAAAACCTATGCAAGTTCTGATGGGAAACCAGGTTGCAGATATCCGGTTGATGCAGATGTTCCCCTGGTTCGGCGTATTAAAAGCAGCAAAAGATGAAGCATCAAAAATGGCATTTGCAAAATTTGAAAGTTTTCGGGACGCAAAGGACGAATTATATTATAACATCAAAGCGTCATACTATCAGGTTTATCGTACCATATACGAAATCGGGATATCAAAAAAGAATCTCGACATATTGAAATCGCTGGAACAAATTGTCCTGGTAAAATTCAGCGCTGGAGGTGCAGGTTCTGCTTCAGGAAATAATAGCAATGTGCCAGGCAGTTCAAATAGCTCATCTCAGGGTTCATCGGGATTGAGTGGAGGAAGTATGACAAATCAAAGCATGGGGTCAGGCTCAGCTCCATCATCTGCAAACAAACCTGCAATGGGATCCTCAGGTAACGGAATGGGTAGCTCAATGGGTGGTAGCGGAAAAAATGACATGGTTAACCTTTTACGTTTACAAATTGAAATACACGAACTTGAAAACAAGCTTGCCCTTTTACAGGATCAGCTTGTAACGGACAAAGTAAGTTTTAACAGATATCTGAACCGTACTTCGTCATCTGAAGTATTTACCGGCGATTCATTGACGGAACTGCCTATACCTTCAGATATTCTGACTCTTGCTGATGGTCTTGTAAACCATCCTATGGTAAAAATGTACGAAGCTGAATCGGAAGCCAATTCATCAAAGCTCGCAATGGTTAAACAGATGGGATATCCGATGGTTGGACTTGGCCTGAACTACTCAGTTATTCAAAAACGCGACGGGGTGCCTCAAATGATGAATGGAAATGATATGATTATGCCCATGATTACTCTTACATTGCCTATATACAGGAATAAATATAAAGCTATGCGACATGAAGCAGAGTCAGCACGGGATGCCTCAACAGCATCAGCGGAAAATGTAACGAATGATCTTCGTGTGAATCTCCAGGAAACAATGCAAAACTTAAACGATGCAGGAAGGCGGGTAAAACTTAACAAAGAACAGGCTATGCTTGCCGATCAAAGCGTACAACTTCTTATTACCTCCTTTTCAGCCAGCGGAACTGATTTTGAGGAAGTACTTAGGATGGAGCAACAATTGCTCGATTATCAATTTAAACAGGTGGAAGCTGTAGTTGACGAAAATACTGCAATCGCAAGGCTGGTTTATTTAACAGGTAACTAATAATAGTACTTAACATATTTAAATATTTAGTGATGCAAATCAAAAAAATAATTTCTAATAAATATATCAGGGCAATACTTCTTGTTCTTGCAGGATTATTACTTGGGCTGGTTATTTTTCACCGGCCTCACGAGGAAGTAGCTAAACAGGAAATAACAGCAAATGAAAATAAGAAGACCATATGGACCTGCTCGATGCACCCACAGATAAGAATGGATAACCCGGGGAATTGTCCTATATGCGGGATGGAGCTTATTCCACTTGTAAAGAACACCGCATTTGTAAATCCTGATGCAGTTGTAATGACTGAGGAAGGTATAAGACTAGCCGAAGTGCAGACCAGTATTGTAACTAAGGAAATGCCTGTAAAAGTAATTCGTCTGTATGGCAAAATACAGGCTGATGAACGTCTTATTCAGACACAGCCATCCCATATTTCCGGACGAATTGAAAAGCTCTTTGTGAATTTTACCGGGGAGGAGGTCCGGCAGGGACAGGCAATAGCCCAAATCTATTCACCTGATTTGGTGACTGCACAGAAAGAGCTGCTGGAAGCTAAGAAAATGAAAGAGATGCAGCCGGGCTTGCTTGAAGCAGCAAGGGAAAAACTGCGCCTGTGGAAGTTTACCGAAAGCCAGATTTCGGATATAGAGAACAGTGGAGCAGCTAAAACATTATTTGATGTATATGCTACTGTTTCGGGAATTATAATAAACAAGAATGTTAACGTCGGTGACTACATCTCTCAGGGTACTCCATTATATGAAATAGCCGATTTGTCAAATGTATGGGCAATGTTCGATGCCTATGAAAATGATCTGCCATGGATCAGTAAAGGTGACATGATCACCTTTACATTGCAATCGCAACCAGGGAGAAAATTTACGGGAAAAGTATCTTTTATTGATCCGGTAATTAACCCTCAAACACGGGTGGCTAGTGTAAGGGTAGAAATTCCTAATAAAGGAAATATTCTTAAACCCGATATGTTTGCTTCAGGAGAGTTAACTGCACGCCTTGCAACATTGGGAAATAGCCTGGTAATTCCACAAACATCTGTTTTATGGACAGGCACCAGATCTGTTGTTTACGTAAAGTTGGCTGATGCAAAAGAACCCAGTTTTGTTATGCGGGAAATAACTCTGGGACCTGCTTTGAGCAATAGCTATGTTGTGCAGGACGGCTTAATGGAGGGTGACGAAATTGTAACAAATGGTACATTTGGTGTAGATGCTTCGGCCCAGCTCGAAGGTAAACCGAGTATGATGAATCCCGCTGGAGGCAAGGCCTCAACAGGAAGTATGGAAGGGATGGATATGTCAGTTAAAGAAGTAAGAAGTAAGAAGTAAAAAGTAAAAAGTAAAAATAGATTATTATGATACATAAATATTCAGTATACGGCATGAGCTGTAATAATTGCCGGGCTCATGTAGAAGAGGCACTTAAAAAAGTCGATGGGATAACAAGCGTATCAGTCGATCTGCAGAAAGCAGAAGCTGTTATTGAGATGCAGTCGCATATTCCGTTAGAAAAATTTCAGGAAGCCCTGAAAAATGAGGGTGGAAATTACAGCATTTCCTTACCCGGAGATGTGGAATTTGAAAGAAAATTCAAAGAAGAAAAGTTAAAACTAAAATCAAAAGGAAAAGGTTCTGGGGTATACTACTGTCCCATGCATTGTGAGGGAGAGAAAACCTACAACAAACCGGGTGATTGTCCGGTTTGTGGTATGGACCTGGTGGAACAGCCTTCATCTAATGTTGAAGTGGAAGACAAAACTTATAAAAATCTTCTGCAGAAATTTAAACTTTCGGTCTTATTCACAGTCCCGGTTTTTCTTATCGCAATGTCAGAGATGATTCACAATAATCCTTTAATGACAGTTATGCCTTGGAAATACTGGAACTGGATACAGTTTTTTCTGTCAGTTCCGGTAGTATTTTATACTGCCTGGATGTTCTTTGAACGAGCCTGGCGTTCTGTTAAAACATGGAATCTTAACATGTTCACGCTCATAGGAATAGGGTCAGGAGTGGCATGGCTTTTCAGCGTAACAGCTCTGCTATTCCCGAACATATTTCCCGAACAGTTCAAATCGCATGCCGGTACCGTTTATGTATATTTTGAAGCTACCACGGTAATTCTCACACTTGTTTTATTAGGTCAGCTCCTGGAAGCAAGGGCCCATGGCAAAACAAACAGCGCAATAAAAGCTTTGTTAAACCTGGCACCAAATCAGGCAACGAAAATAATTGATGGCAAAGAACAGGTTGTCGCCATTGATTCTATCCTGAAGGGCGATTTACTTCGTGTGAAACCAGGTGAAAAAATACCCGTTGACGGAAATATTCAAAGCGGAGAGTCAACAATAGATGAGTCTATGATTACCGGGGAACCAATACCTGTTGACAAAAAAGCTGGAGATAAAGTAAGTTCAGGAACCATAAACGGGAATAAAACGTTTGTGATGACTGCTGAAAAAGTCGGATCGGAAACTTTACTTGCACATATAATAGAGATGGTTAATTCCGCAAGCCGGTCAAAAGCTCCTATTCAGAACCTGGCTGATAAAATCTCCGGCTATTTCGTTCCTGTTGTGGTTGGAATTTCAGTTGTTACATTTATAGTCTGGGCTATTTCTGGTGGGGAACATGCATATATGTATGCACTTGTGAATGCAATTGCCGTCCTTATCATCGCGTGCCCATGCGCCCTGGGACTGGCTACTCCTATGGCTGTGATGGTAGGTGTTGGAAAAGGTGCACAATCGGGAATATTAATCAGAAATGCCGAATCGCTCGAAAAGATGAGCTCGATCAATATTGTTATTATTGATAAAACAGGAACAGTAACTGAAGGAAAACCATCCGTGGAAAAAGTGGTAAGTGCTATACCAGAGATAACTGATAATGAAATCATTCAAAAAATCGCTTCTTTGAACAGCAGCAGTGAACATCCCCTTGCCCAGGCAACCGTCCGTTATGCTGCTACTAAAAACATTGAAGTATTCCCGATAACTGATTTTGAGGCAATTACAGGAAAAGGTGTTACAGGAACTCTGAATGGCAGAAAAGTAGCATTAGGCAACGAAAAACTTTTAGAGGAAATAAAAGCTTCAGTTTCGGATGAGCTCAAAAAGGCAATTATTTCTGAACAGAAACTCGGCAAAACTGTCTCTGTTCTCTCTGAAGATAACAGAGCTATAGGGTTTGTAGTTATTTCCGATAAAATAAAAGAATCTAGTAAAGAGGCTATTCATAATCTTCAGAAAGAAGGTATGAAGGTTATTATGTTTACCGGCGATAACGAAGAAACGGCAAGAGCTGTAAGCGCCACTCTAAACCTTGATGGATATAAAGCCCATATGCTTCCTGGTGATAAATCTGATGAGATAAAACGACTACAGGCAGCTGGAAATAAAGTTGCTATGGCAGGAGATGGTATAAATGATGCTCCCGCGCTTGCTCAGGCTGATATCGGTATAGCTATGGGAACAGGTACCGATGTGGCAATAGAGAGTGCGGGTATTACACTGGTTAAAGGCGATCTCAAAGGTATTGCCAGAGCAAGGCTTTTAAGTCAGAAGGTAATGAAGAATATAAAGGAGAATCTCTTTTTTGCGCTGGCCTACAATGCACTTGGAATACCACTTGCAGCCGGAATACTCTACCCGTTCTTCGGAATATTCCTTTCACCTATGATAGCTGCCCTTGCCATGAGTTTCAGTTCTGTATCAGTTATCAGTAACTCCTTACGCCTCAGAAGTGTGAAATTGATATAAAATATCATATCTCAGAATTTGAGCATAGTTTAAAAATACCTTTGACCATTAATACTTTAACATTAAAGCATAATGGTAGATAAATCATTGGTATTAAGAGCATATCTTCAAAAATACAAAAGTGCCGTAATTGCCTTTTCAGGAGGAGTTGACAGTACCTTTCTAGCCAGGGTCGCTAAGGATATTTACGGTGATAACCTTTTGCTGATTACTGCAACATCGAGCACTTACCCTTTTTACGAACTTGATGAGGCGAAATCACTTGCAAAGTTGCTTGGAATTAAACATAAGATAATAGTTTCGGAAGAAATAGATATCCCGGGGTATGCAGATAATCCACCCGACAGATGTTATTACTGCAAGAGTGAGCTCTTCGGGAAAATTAAATATATTGCTACGAAAGAAGGATTCGAAGCCGTTTTCGATGGTAGCAATGCTGATGATCTTAAAGATTTCCGACCCGGAATGAAAGCTAAACTGGAGAAGGGTGTAATTTCCCCTCTTGCAGAAACCGGATTTACCAAGTCTGATATCAGACATTTCTCCACAGAACTGAAATTACCTACGGCTACGAAGCAATCATATGCATGTCTCGCCTCCCGATTTCCATATGGCGAAAAGATAACTAAAGTGAAACTTGACAGACTTGCATCTGCAGAATTTGATGTAAGGGAACTCGGATTCAGTCAGTTCAGAATTAGAAGTCATGAAGACCTTGCCCGTTTTGAATTTATCAGGGATGAAATGGATAAAGCCTGGAGCTTAAGAGAGAAACTTACGGATATATGCAAAAAATCCGGATTTAAGTATGTATCAATTGACCTCATTGGCTACAGAACGGGTTCTATGAATGAGGCATTGTCGGATAAAGATAAACTGGGTTATTAGAATTCAGACAGAAATAAATTAATTAAAAATACATGAATACATGCTCTGTTCCTCTTCTTACCAATGATGAAATAATAAGGTATAGCAGGCAAATACGTCTTACTGAAATTGGAAGGTCTGGTCAGGCGAAAATAAAAGGAGCGTCAGTTCTGGTTGTAGGTGCCGGGGCATTAGGCTGCCCCGTCCTTCAATATCTTACAGCAGCGGGTGTGGGAACTTTAGGGATTGTAGATAATGACTGGGTAGATGAAACCAATTTAAACCGGCAGGTACTATATTCATTAAAAGATCTCGGGAAGCCCAAACCTCTGGCCGCCAGAGAGAGACTTAAGCTTCTGAATCCGGAAGTAAATGTAAAAATGCATTTTCTGAGACTCGATAAAGAATCGGCCTTGAAAATAATTTCCATGTACGACATTATTGTTGACTGCACAGACAATTTTGCCTCAAGGTATCTTATTAATGATTCCTGTGTAATTCTGAATAAACCATTGGTATATGGTGCTATCCATAAGTTTTCGGGACAATTGATGGTACTTAATTACCAAAATGGTCCAACCCTCCGCTGCTTTTATCCGGAAGCACCTCATCCACTTGAGGTTCCTTCTTGTGAGGAATTTGGCGTTATCGGTTCAGTACCCGGTATAATCGGTTCATTGCAGGCCACAGAGGTTTTTAAAATTATTCTTGAACTGGACGGGGTCCTTTCCGGAAAAATATTTATGATAGATACATTGGATTTTATGACCTCAGTTTCTACGTTTGAAAGAAATCCGGATTTCATCAAAATTACTGAACTCGGAGAATATGAAGATGCAAGTTTAAATGATATAAAAACAGTCAAAGAAATCACGGCAGGCTCACTTAGGGAAATGTATTCAAAAAATAAGAAAGTCCTGATAATTGATCTCAGAGATAAGAAGGATAATAGTGATATAGGCTTTGAAACAATTTCTATACCTCATTACGATGTAAGCAGAAAGATAAAACTATTCTCGGGAAAAGAAGCTGTTGTCTTCTGTTGCCGCTCGGGAAGTAGAAGTATTACGGTTATCAACTACCTTCAGAAAGTGTATAAAATGGAAAACCTTTACAGCCTGGTAATTTGATTCCGTTTTAGTATACCCTCCATAAGATTCTGATATAATGTATTTTGGTTCTTTATAGTAAAATATAGAGAAGATATATACCTTTGGTTATATTATAAAACATATTTAATAACATGAAATTCGAAACAAAAGCGATCTGTGTAGGTCAGGAAGCAGATGAGGCCACAGGAGCAACTATTGTTCCAATTTATCAGACCTCAACATTCACCCAGCAAGAGGTAAATAAACACAAGGGTTATGAGTACTCAAGGGTAGGCAATCCAACACGCTCAGCCCTCGACGCATGTCTGGCATCGCTTGAAGAAGGCAACTTCGGGTTGACATTTTCATCGGGACTGGCTGCGGAACATGCTATTCTTTCAATACTTAAATCAGGTGATCATGTAATAGTTCCTGAAGATATGTATGGAGGAACTTACAGGCTCATAAAGGAGATCTTCGAACCTTTCAATATTAAATTTTCTTTTTCAGATTTTACTGATATCGGGGCTATAAGTAAAGAATTTCTTCCATCAACAAAAATGGTTTGGATTGAGACTCCTACAAATCCGACATTGAAAATTTTCGATATAGGTGCTATATCTGAACTGAGTCACAAACATAAAGCTCTGGTTGTAGTTGACAATACTTTTTTGTCACCGTATTTTCAGAAACCACTGCTCCTGGGTGCAGATATTGTGGTTCATAGTACTACTAAATATATTAACGGGCATTCTGACATCATCGGTGGGGCTATAGTCCTGAATGATAAGGTATTATACGATAAGATTCATTTGGTTCAGAAGTCAGTCGGAGCCGTCCCCTCCCCTTTTGATTCATGGCTAACCCTCAGGGGCGTAAAGACTCTGGCATTAAGAATGAGGCAGCATGAGGAAAATGCATTCAAGGTCGCCAGGTTTCTGCAAAAACAACCAAACGTTTTGGAAGTATTTTTCCCGGGGCTCGAAACACACCCCGGACATGATATAGCAAAGAAACAGATGACGGGCTTCGGTGGAGTGGTTTCATTTAAATTAAAAGGAGGCCTTCCTGAGTGTAATATCTTCTTTAAGAAACTTAAAATCTTTCAACTTGCAGACAGTCTTGGAGGAATAGAATCACTGGCAAACTACTCTGCGATGATGACTCATGATTACTTCCCGAAGGAACTCAGGTTAAAAATCGGAGTTACTGATAACCTGATACGACTTTCAATAGGGATTGAACATATCGATGATCTATTGTCTGATTTACAAAATGCTTTAAACTGATTTCCTTAATTTAGAGTCATTTAAAAGTAACATATGCTGTTTCTGAAAAACCGGACTACTAAAAGCCGTTACAGAGGATTTCCATTTAAACATTAAGGACCTATCTTTGTTCTGTACAGATACCAATATGATATCACATAAATATTTACTTCTTGCAACTCTGCTTTTTTACGCAGAAAAGCGCCTCGTAAATAAGTTTAAATGAAGATAGTTATGAAAGTAAACTCGATACTCGACACAATAGGCAATACGCCTCATGTAAAAATCAACAAGCTCTTCAGCCATGATTACTCAGTATGGGTAAAGGTAGAAAGAACAAATCCTGGTTCCAGTATTAAAGACCGTATTGCTCTTGCAATGGTTGATGATGCAGAAAAAAAGGGACTGCTGAAACAAAATAGCGTAATTATTGAGCCGACTTCAGGCAACACAGGAATAGGTCTTGCTCTTGTAGCGGCTGTAAGAGGGTACAGACTAATCCTTGTTATGCCGGAATCATTTTCACTTGAGAGAAGAAAAATAATGAGTACTTATGGTGCAGAGCTCGTGCTCACTCCCCGTGAAAAAGGGATGAAAGGGGCTATTGATCGCGCCAAAGAATTAACAGCTGAAACTCCAAATGCCTGGATGCCAATGCAATTCGATAACCCTGCAAATACCAATATTCACAGGGATACAACTGCAAAGGAAATCATCAAAGATTTTCCCGATGGCCTTGATTATCTGATAACCGGGGTTGGTACAGGCGGACATATTACAGGATGTGCAATAGCATTGAAAAAGAAATTCCCGAAAATAAAGATATTTGCCGTTGAGCCAGAGTTATCACCCGTTCTAAGCGGTGGCGCTCCCGGTCCTCATCCTCTGCAGGGAATCGGCGCAGGATTTATTCCTTCAATAATGGATACGAAACTCCTTGATGGGGTAATAAAAGTAGGGAAAGATGATGCTTACAATTTTACAAGAAGAGCAGCTAAAGAGGAGGGATTATTTATTGGGATATCTTCAGGGGCATCACTTGCAGCTATCAATCAGAAACTAGGTGAAATACCAAAAGGTTCCAGAATACTTACCTTCGCCTATGACACGGGTGAAAGATATTTGTCTATTGAGGGTTTGTTTTAATGTTGGGGGTGTTTAGAAAACTATTTTTAACGCAGAGTGCGCTGAGGATTCTCCCCGTCTCCCATTCTCCCCCTCTCCCAATCTCCTTTTCTCCCATTCGAATCTTACTCCTCGAAGAGATAAAGCTGCCTGTCATCATTATCCTCTGTCTCCAGGTTTGAGATTGTTACTCCCATAAGTCTGATACGGCTTCCTTCGAGATTAATTGTTTTTCGTATTTCCGTAACCTCCTTATGAAGAGTTTTAAAACTGCGAATATAATTCTGTAAAGTTTTGCTTCGGGTAATTTGCCTGAAATCGGAAAACTTGATTTTAAGAGTAATTGTACGTCCTGTAGTCTGAGCATGTTCAAGTCGCTCCATAAGCTCTTTTTCAAGTTTATAGAGCTCTGCAACAATTTCGAAATTTGTTTTAAGATCTTTATCGTAAGTATATTCGGTTCCTACTGACTTCCGTTCCTGATCCGGCTCCACAGGGCGATCATCAATACCTCTGACAATATTGAAGAAGAATACTCCTGCTTTTCCGAAATTCCTTACCAGAGAAACCATGTCCCATTTCTTCAGGTCAGCTCCCTTGTGAATACCCAGATTATGCATTTTCTGTGAAGTAACCTTTCCAATTCCATAGAACTTCTCAACCGGAAGTTCCTCAATAAACTTTTCAGCCTCTTCAGGCTTAATTATGAACAGACCATCCGGTTTATTAATATCTGAGGCAATCTTTGCAAGAAATTTATTTACTGATATTCCGGCTGAAGCAGTAAGTCCGGTTTTATTCTTTATCTCTGCCCTGATTTTTTTTGCAATTATTGTTGCTGACCCTATATTCTTCTTATCGCAGGTTACATCCAGAAACGCTTCGTCGATCGAAAGTGGTTCTACCAGATCGGTGTATTGCCGGAATATCTCAAACACCTGTGAGGAAACCTCATTGTATCTCTCAAAGTTATGTTTTACAAATATCAGTTCTGGACACAGTCGTTTGGCAATCACTGAAGGCATAGCAGATCTTACTCCGAACTTTCTTGCTTCATAGCTGGCAGCTGCAACAACGCTCCTCTCGCCACTACCACCAACGGCGACAGGTTTGCCTTTAAGTTCAGGGTTGTCGAGCTGTTCAACCGATGCAAAGAAGGCATCCATGTCGATATGAATTATTTTCCTCAAGACTGTTTTGAGATTATTGGCCAGGTTTAAATTATTAATAATAAGTTCGATCCCGATTATTTGCCTCCCCATCGGGTGTTTAAAAAGTCATTTAAACGCAGAGAGCGCTGAGAAAACGCTGAGAAAACGCTGAGAACCACAAAGGGTTTTGCCACAATATGTTTTCTCTGTGGCCCTCTGCGTCTTCTCCGCGTAACTTTGCGGTTAATGGATTTCGACTTTTTCAGCTGTTCACTGAAAATAGCCCGTGGCTCATTTCGTTATCAATAACAAATCTATTAAATAAATCCTTTGAAAATTGCGGGGGATTGACCAACATTGCAGGATATTTTAATCTCATCATTTTGAAAACAGGTTCAGAAAAAAAAACAAGGCTCTTCGCACTGATACTCACACATAACAGGCAATGGGGATCGTTGCTCCTGCCCTACATTATTCAAAATGAACCTAATAAAAAATATTTCAAATTATCAGAATGTCTCTCTCCCTTTCCTGATAACGAGACACTGGGTACCCTTACTTCAGAAGAAAGGGAGGTGGTGAAGATAATAAACGAGTATTCCGACAGGAATCTCTTCAGTTTATTTTCAAAAGACAACTCTGTTAAGGAATTTCTTGTTAAGGTGACTCCTGTTAACCTTGAAAAATTTATCCGGCCCTATATCGAGCGTAGAATTCATAAGTGTATAACAATCTGCAGGGACGAGAATATTCCGGTATATTATCAGAAGTCGAAGGCAGACGCTCTGCATCTTGAAGATAAGCTTATACTTTGCGACGATAATGCCATACCCGTATTCAGATTTAACAGAGATGAAGAACAGACTACATACAATCTAAGTCTCGAAGCCGGAGGCAAGCTCATCGACCTGAAAAAAAACTCAATCGATATTCTCTGCTTGTCGCCCTGCATTATAAGAGACGACAGGAGAATATTATTCGTCGCTGAGATAGACGGATCAAAACTAAAACCATTCAGAACAAAAGAAGAAATACTAATTCCCAGGAAAACTGAGGTCAAATATTTTGAAGCATTTGTTCTCAATGCAGTAAATAATTTTAAAGTAGAAGGTACCGGGTTCACAATTGTTGAATTTACTCCAGAAAAAGAAGCTGTCCTTGATCTGGAGACAGGTATAAAGGGGAAACCGGTACTCATTCTATCATACAATTATGATGGAACAAAAATATTTGCAAACGATCTTTCTAACTCAATCTCCTCGTTCACCAACAACAATGGTGAATTTATTTTCAGGAAATTTCATCGCGATTTTGTTTGGGAGAAGCAGTGCCGGAATACGCTAGGGGAACTTGGTTTCTTCTCAGATGATGAGGTATACTTCTTTCCTGTAGCCAGAGAAGGCAAGACCAAAGATGAGTTGTACAACCTGCTGGAATTAATAAACTCAACTTACTCAGAAATAAATGCTGCCGGTTTTGTTCTGAATTCCAGATATACCCAGAAATATAATTTACTTCCTGTTAACCTTGAGATCAGCAGTCAGATAATCAAAGACTGGTTCGATCTGAAAGCAATTGTAAAGATCGGAGAATGGGAAATCCCCTTCATCCGATTCAGGAAAAACATTCTGGAAGGGATAAGAGAATTCAGGTTACCCGACGAGTCAATTGCGATATTACCTGAAACATGGTTCAGCCGGTATAAAAATATCTTTGAGTTTGGAAAAAGTACCGAAGATACCCTGAGGATACACAAACAACATTTTTCACTCATTACCGATGCCTTTAAAGATGACGGACAAACAGGTTTCGAACGTCTGGGAAAATTACTTGTTCCCGACCAAATACCTGTTGTACCTACACCTTCGGGACTGAATTGTACAATGAGACAATACCAGAATGACGGACTTAACTGGCTTAATTTTCTGCAGACAGCCGGTTTAGGAGGTTGCCTTGCAGACGATATGGGATTGGGAAAGACAATTCAAACTCTGGCACTGCTGCAACATAATAAGGCGAATCTTAATCCCTCCACCAAATCTGAGGTTGAGGTTAAGGTTGAGGTAAAAAAGAGATCAGAATTGGTTCTTTTCGATAGTGAGAAACCATTATTCACGTCACTGATAATAGTTCCGGCTTCTCTAATCTATAACTGGGAGAATGAAATAAAAAGATTTGTTCCTGAGATGAAAGTTTATAGTTATAAAGGGAATCAACGAAAAAAGTCGACCTCCTGGTTTGAAAATTTTGATATTGTTCTCTCGAGCTATCATACAATAAGACAAGACATTGAATTAATAAGCTCATTCCCTTTTCATTATATTATTCTCGATGAAAGCCAGGTGATAAAGAATCCCGCCTCAATGCTTTACAGAGCAATGATAAGGCTGCAATCTGAATATAAACTTGTTCTCACCGGCACACCTGTGGAAAACTCCCTCACAGATCTATGGACCCAACTGAATTTCGTCAACCCCGGGTTACTTGGCGATCTCTCATTCTTTAGAAGGGAATTTGCTAAACCGATAGAACAGTTGGGCGACGATGAAAAAGAGTTAAAGCTCAGGAAGATAATAAAACCTTTTATCCTGAGGCGTACAAAGGAAATGGTTGCACCCGACCTGCCGGCACTGACGGAGCAGACCGTATTTTGTGATATGACGGATGAGCAGCTTAAGCTTTACGATGAAGAAAAATCATCGGTGAGAAATAGTATACTGAAAAATATTGAATCAACCGGACTTGAGAAATCGGCTATTGTTGTTCTTCAGGGATTGATGAAACTTAGACAGATTTCCAACCATCCTGTTATGGCCAATGAAGAGTACCTTTACAGTTCTGGAAAGTTTGAAACCGTCCTCCAGGATATGGAGAGTGTAGTATCTGAAGGACACAAAATACTGGTATTCTCTTCATTTGTAAAGCACCTCGACTTGTATGCCGGAGAATTAAAGAAGATGAGAATACGTTACAGCATACTCACCGGAGCCAGCACTAACAGAGAAAAAATTGTAAATAGTTTCCAGAATGATCCTGAGAATAAGGTATTCCTCATCTCATTAAAAGCCGGAGGAGTTGGCCTCAACCTAACCTCTGCCGATTATGTTTTCATACTTGACCCATGGTGGAATCCAGCTTCGGAAATTCAGGCAATGAGCCGTGCACACAGGATTGGCCAGCATAAGAGCGTATTTGTTTATAAATACATTACAAGCGACAGTATCGAGGAAAAGATTGTCAGACTTCAGGAGAAAAAATCTTTACTTGCCGATACCTTTATTTCAAGTAATAACCCATTAAAAGACTTAGATATACATCAGATTTTGGATATAATCGGTTAAGAATACTTACCCCTAAATCCCCCAAGGGGGACTTACGGTTTTCTAGAAAATTAAAGCCCCCCATGGGGGGTTTGGGGGTTAAAAAAGCCCGGCAATACGGCACTTAGTTAGGATAGTAAAGTATTTGAATAACAATAAAATACAAAAGGAATGAGAGTACTTGGCATAAACTGCAGTCCCCGTAAAGGAGGAAATACTGAACTTCTTATAAATGAAGTGTTTAAAGCCCTTGAGGCTGAAGGCATTAAGACTGAATTATTTCAGATTGGAGGGAAAAAAGTCAATGGCTGTATTGCCTGTATGAAATGCAAAAAGAAGCTTGATGGCAGGTGTCATCAAAAGAATGAAGTAATAAATGAATGCATTGAGAGAATGTTGAAAGCCGATGCAATTATTATAGGCTCACCTGTGTATAATGCTGATGTATCAGCAGATGCAAAGGCTTTCATGGAAGTTTCAAGTTATGCTTTAAGCGCCTCAGGCAGTCCGCTTAAACATAAAATCGGAGCAGGAGTTGTTGCTGTTCGCCGGGCCGGGGCAATTCACGCATTTGACACTATAAATCATTTCTTTTTGGTAAATGAAATGATAATTCCGGGATCATCCTACTGGAACATCGGCATTGGAAGGGAAAAAGGGGAAGTACTTAAAGATGAGGAAGGTATGAAGACCATGAAAGATCTTGGAAAGAATATGGCATGGCTACTTAAGAAGATAAAAGATAAGTAGTCTATAAAGTCGAAAGTCCATAAAGTCGAAAGTCAGGGTTGGTAATAATCTTTACAGACTTTACAGATTTTACAGACTTTACAGACTTTACAGACTTTACAGACTTTACAGACTTTACAGACTTTACAGACTTTACAGACTTTTTAACTATCTTTGCATTCTTTTTCGGCCCGTAGCTCAGCTGGTAGAGCACGTGACTCTTAATCATGGGGTCGAGGGTTCGATCCCCTCCGGACCGACAATACTAATCAGCAGATAAAAGAAAAAGCCGACGATTTATCGCCGGCTTTTTTCACAAACAACTAATAGGTAGGTTAATTCAGGTTAATAATTTTCACGTTCCACATAGTGTGTATGAAGCAACTCATGCGACTTGTGGCTGTTTGGCTGATCGAGGAACTCCTTATATATAGAAATTACATCCGGATTAAGGTGCGACTTGCGTAATACCATTCCCTCATCCTCAGCATAGATAGCTTTCATGCGTTTTTCCCTGATCTTCAGGTTCGTTGGAATAGGCTGGCCACCACCACCAATACATCCTCCGGGGCAACCCATAATTTCAATGAAATGATATGAAGATTTTCCTTCCTTAACCAATTTCATTATTTTGTTTGCGTTAACAAGTCCGTGTGCAATAGCAACTTTCAACTCGGCTCCTTCAAGGAATTTCCATGCTTCAACACAACCTTCAATCTTCACGCTCGCTTCTTTAACACCTTCCATTCCCCGTACAGGAATTACATTCAGGTTTCCAAATGGAATCTCACGTCCGGTAACGATCTCATAAGCAGTACGTAAAGCTGCTTCCATCACACCACCTGTAGCTCCGAAGATAACAGCAGCTCCTGTTGAGTCTCCCATTATGGAATCGTATTTGGCATCATCAAGATTTCTGAAATCCAGGCCTGCCTGTTTAATCATAACAGCAAGTTCACGGGTTGTCAGTACAAAATCAACATCCTTATAACCACTTGCCCTCATCTCGGGCCTGTCGGCTTCAAATTTCTTGGCAGTGCAAGGCATAATTGATACCGATACTATTTTGGAAGGATCGATATTACGTTTCTTAGCGTAGAAAGTCTTCGCCAAAGCTCCAAACATTTGCTGTGGTGACTTGCAGGTAGAAAGGTTCGGAAGATATTCGGGGTACTTGTGTTCGATAAATTTTATCCATCCGGGCGAACATGATGTAAACATCGGTAAGGAAATTTTTGAATCGCCGTCTACAAGCGCTTTCTTCAATCTTACCAGTAGTTCTGTTCCCTCCTCCATAATAGTAAGGTCGGCAGAAAAATCAGTATCAAGAACCGAATTGAAACCAAGTTGTTTAAGGGCATTCACCATTTTCCCGGTTACTCTTTCTCCCGGATCATAGCCCAGATCCTCACCCAAAGCAACTCTTACTGCAGGGGCAGTCTGAACAACAACATGTTTATCGGGATCGTAAATTGCATCCCATACCTGATCGATATAAGTTTTCTCAACCAAAGCACCTGTTGGACAGCGGTTTACACACTGACCGCAATTGGTACATACAACATGACTCATGGGTTTGTCGTGGAATGAGGAAATCTTCTGATGAGCCCCTTTATTCGCAACAGCTATTGCGGAAACAGACTGTAATTCTGAACAAGTTCTTACACAGCGCTGGCAGCGGATACACTTGCTGTCGTCTTTAATAAAGGATGGCGAAGATCTATCAATATTGTATTTTTTATCTTCAACAAGATCGAGCAGAATATGGTCACCAAAAGCAAATTCATTTGCCAGTGACTGCAATTCGCAATTCTGGTTTTTGTAACATTTGGTACAATCTGATCTGTGTTCTGAAAGCAAAAGTTCAATGATATGCTTCCTGGCATTACGTACCTTGAGTGTATTGGTATGAATCTCCATTCCTTCAGTTACCGGAGTGGCACATGATGCAATAAGTGTCCTTGCTCCTTTTTGCTCAACGACACAAACCCGGCAGTTACCTGCAACACAGAGATCGTCGTGATTACAAAGCGTAGGGATATTAATTTTAAGTTTCTTTGCAGCTGCAAGAACAGTGGTCCCGGTCTGAACCGAGACTTTCTGATCGTTTATAAGTAGATTTATCATGATTCTCTTTTTTTGAATAATTAATTAATAGATGATTTCTTCCCTGAAGTTCCCAACTATCGATTTAAATGCATTTCCAACTGATTGTCCCAAACCGCATTTAGCTGCGATCTTCATTGAGTCGGCCAGTTTCATAAGTTCATTCAGGTAAGTTGACTTCGCCTCACCTTTTTTAACCTTTTCAACACCTTTCAGCAATTGCTGACATCCTACACGGCAAGGAGTACATTGACCACATGATTCCTCAGTGAAGAAATCGAGGTAGTTATGAAGCACATTGTACATCGATCTTGAACTATTGAAAAGCTTCATTGAGCCCCCGGTAGGTACACCCTCAAAACCAATTATTGTTTCAGCGAATTTCTTTCTTGGTACGCAAAAGCCTGAAGCTCCTCCAACCTGTACAGCCTTGGTATCACCATCCCCAAATTCATTTACAAACTGCTGGACAGTCATTCCAAGCTCAAGCTCAAATATGCCTGGAGTTGGGGTATCACCTGAAACTGAAAAAACCTTTGATCCTCTTGAGTCTTTTGTACCATACTGTGTGAAATTTTTTGAACCATGATTGATAATCATCATAGCAGTTACAAGAGTCTCAACGTTATTTATTGATGTAGGTTTACCAAAAACACCTGAGGTTGTGGGATAAGGCGGTTTATTACGAGGTTCTCCGCGTTTACCTTCTATCGACTCAAACAATGCACTTTCTTCTCCGCAGATATATGCACCGCTACCCATTCTGTACTCAATGCTAAAATCGTAACCGATCTCTTTTATCATTTTATGAAATGAGTCGAGCTCGAGCATAAGTTTCCGCAAGAGATACCTGTATTCTCCACGCAGGTATACAATACCTTTTCTTGCACCAATAGCTCGCCCGGCAATAGCCATCCCGCCGTGAACCTTATTTGATACTCTCTCCAGTATTTCACGATCTTTGAAAGTTCCGGGTTCTCCCTCGTCTGCATTACAAACAACATATTTCTCCGGACTTTTTTCCTCTGAAGTAAATTTCCATTTCATTCCTGTTGGAAATCCGGCACCACCTCTTCCCTTGAGGCCCGAATCGAGCATCTCCTGAATTATCTGATCTCTGTTCATTTTGAAGGCTTTTAAAAGCACTTCCTGATTATCAATCTTTTCGAATATAAGGTCAACCTTATTTAATCCTTTATTTTCCATGGTATAGCCGGATTTTTATTTTTGCATGTAATCTTTAATAATCTCACTTACTTTCTCTGCGTTAAGCTCTGTGTAAGGCATATCATTTATTAAAATAGCCGGAGCCTTATGACACCAACCTATACAATTGGTCTCAATGAGGCTGAATTGATTGTCTGGTGTTGTTTCACCTACTTTGATCTTTAACATCTCCTCAAGCGTCTGTATAATGTCGCTCTTCCCTTTCATTGAGCATGTAATTGTTTTACAAACCCTGATAACATATTTACCTTTTACCTGGGTGTCGAGAAAGGTATAAAACGATGCTGTTCCGTATACTTCAGCCGCTGAGATATCGAGTTCCCTTGCAACTTCAACCATAGCCTCATCAGTAAGATAATTATGCTTCTGCACAATTTCCTGAAGAATAGGCATAAGGCTTTCCCGCACGCGACCATGTTTGTCGGATAATTCCTTAACTAGATTTCCTACTTGATACATTTCTATTTGATTTTTAATTAGTTAAATAAATATTTATATTATCTGAAAGTACTGTGAAATTAATAACAATAAAGTGCTGTGAATTTAATAACAATACTTTTAAAAAAAACTTTCTTACAACATAATTGCTAATTTAGAATGAAAATAAAGAAGGGCATAAGGGGCGTAACGGCGCAATGGCACAAAGGTTCAACGGCTCAACGGGTTAGTTTAGCAGTTGAAGGGCGAGGTGCGTAATGAGAAGAGTAGTTTTACAAAAAGTTATCTCCATTTGCCTGAACTATTCCGACTTTGCGCCTTTGCGCCTTTGCGAGACCTTAAAAATAATCCCTATTTAACCACCAGAATCGAACTCATCAATGTTATGTTCTGGATATTTGAATAGTTGTACTGGTAAATCCCGTCATCGCCTATCAGAACGAGTATATTGCCTATTGGTATAGCGTCAAAGGCTTTAATATTCGGATAAGTATATATAAGGTGTGATGAAATGAATCTCGGTTCGGAAGCATTATAGACTTTCAATCCGGCATCGCCGTCGCAAACAAAGAGAAGATCGCCTTGTTTTCCCAGCCCGTAAGGACTCTTCATGGGAAAGGAACTCAGAAGTGAAGGAGCAGCAAGGTTTTTGATATTAACAACATCGAGACTACTGACCGTACCTCCGCAACTACCCCCGGCACGGAGCGTTACATAAGCCAGGGTGTCGTCTACAACTACCGGATCACAGCTTCTGACATGGTTAAAAGTTGATTTCTTTACAATTGCCGATGGATTGGTTATATCAAATATTATCAACCCGGTGGTTGTGCCCAAAAACATACTGGTTCCTGTAATAAACATTGTTTCAATACCACCCCCGGCATACATTTCAGTCCGCATTGTCGGAGCTGTTTTAACTGTTATATCAAATAAATTTACGTTGTTTCCATCAAGAAGATACAAGATATTATCTTTTATACTGAACCTCGCCATAGACCCACCTATTCCGGTTCCGCTGCTGCTCACTCCTCCGGAAGCAGTTTGTGCGTTAAACAGTCCCAGGGACTTGTCATAGGAAGTTGTGTAAATCGGATAATTTTCACGGTTTGTATAAACTCTTTCCTTGATAGTCTTTAGTTCCCATTTTAAAACCAACCCTTTTGTTCTGTCTACATTACCCTTAGGAAATTCATTTCCGGTGGGAGGAACTGTGTAAGGAAGTATGTCATGAACCCTTCCAACCTCCCGGATATTACCAATGTCCTGAACATCAAGAACTATAAGGTCAACATAACTATCGGCATACAGAATATTACCCGAAATAGCCATGTCGACAACGCCGGGGATACTTACAAATTTCAGTTTTAAAGGTGCAGAAGGATTCTTATTATCGAAAATATGAATCCCCTTTAACTCTTCAATAATAAAAATATAGTCGTCCTTATAATATATCTTCCCCGGGTTCTTCAGATCGGCAGTTTCAGTTGTTTTAACCGAAGTCCGAAGGTCTTCATATGAGATGTAAACAGGTTCATTTCCTTTGTATTCCAGATAATTACTATCTTCACAGGAATAAAATACCAAAGAGAACAGTCCAAGCGCTGTTATAATTGGAATGATTTTTGTATTCATAATGATTAGGTTTAGTCATAATATCATACACAAAAATCATGCTAAACTTAAAAAACCTAAAACCTGATTTCAATGAAAAAACACATTTTATTGGTTATCATCATGATAATCAATGTAATTCAGCTATCTGCCCAAAAATCCAGCGATGTTCTTTACCTGAAAAATGGGAACATGCTTTATGGTAAACTGATTGAAATTACTAACGATCAGTATAAAATGCAAACCTCAGACGGGAGCATTTTCATCTATAAAGCTGATGAAGTTGAAAAGTTTGCAAAAGAATCTCCCTTTTTTGAAGGAAGAAAAACCCGTGGGTTCGGATTTGCACTTGAAGTCGGATTTCTGATAGGTTCGCAGGAATCAGATTATGTAGCTCCGCTCAGTTTTAATTTTCTTGCCGGATTAACATCAAATACAAATAATGTTATAAGTCTTGGTTCTGGTGTTGAGTTTATTGGCCGACCGTATACTCCTCTGTTCCTTGAATATAAATACATAATTAATAACCGGAAGACATCGCCATTTATCTTTTTCAGAGGAGGTGGTCTGGTTGTTTCAAGGAATGATGAAGAATCAAGTTCAAACCCCTCATATCAAACCACTCAGCCAAAACACTACAAGGGTGGATTTTCTATGGCTATCGGAACAGGAATATCCTGGGCAAAAGAAGGTTACGAGACAAATCTCAGCTTTGCATACAGGTTTGCTCACACTAGTTATACACAGAATGAATATAGCCGGGGAAATGTAACCTACGATAATAAACTAAACAGACTTGAAATAAAATACGGTTTCAAATTCTGATGTCTGTGATGAACTATATTTCAGAACTTAAAAGCTTTCAACCAGAGAAGGAATACTTCATTGGAATTGATTCAGACGGTTGTGTATTCGATACTATGGATGTAAAACAAAAGGAATTCTTCATCCCGAATGCTCTAAAATATTTCGATCTGTTTGCGATATCCAAAATTCTTCGTGAGACATGGGAATTTGTAAATCTCTATTCCATCTACAGGGGGGGTAACCGTTTTACTTCAATATTAAAAGTTTTTGAACTCCTCAGCACCAGGAAAGAGATTGTAAGTGCGGGATATAAACTTCCGGATCTGACCCAATTGAAAAAATGGACAGAAACTGAAACAAAGCTTGGTAATGCTTCATTAAGAAAATACTTCGAATCAAACAGGGATCCAGTTCTTGAGCTTGTTGTTAATTGGACTGAAGCAGTAAATGAGGATATAACGAGATGGCTGAGTAAGATACCACCTTTTCCCAATGCAAGAGTTGCAATAAGGGATATGTCTGCATTTGCTGACCTTATAGTTGTTTCGCAAACGCCTCTTGAAGCTTTGGAAAGGGAATGGAAAGAACACGATCTGAAAAAGTATTTAAAAGCTATTGCGGGTCAGGAACATGGAACCAAAGCAGAACATATTTCGCTCGCGGCGAAAGGTAAGTATCCCGATAATAAAATTCTGATGATTGGAGATGCATTGGGCGATCTGCAGGCTGCCAGAAAGAATGGGGTTCTCTTCTACCCTGTAATTCCTGAAAAAGAAGATGAAGCCTGGGAAAAATTTCTTAAGGAAGGTCTGGAAAAATTCAAAAAAGGCACTTATCAGGGGCATTATGAAGAAACGCTTCTAAAAGATTTCAGAAAATCACTACCTGAGACACCAAATTGGATTAAGTAGCAGGCAAAGGGCACAAGTGATTTATATATTAAAATCCATAACAAAAACGGGACGCATTATGGTCCCGTTTTTTTATTTGTAGCCATCACCATTTTTACCTGTAATCTTGTACCAATCTCCAGTACATCAACCAGATCCTGAACACTTAAAGTATTTTCTAATCTCAGAATTACAGTTGGTTCCTGCAATTTATCAATCCTTGATTTCAATAACGGTTCCAAATCGTTAAAACTTATCTGCCTGTTATCGATAAAATATCTTTTATCTTTCGTTATAGAAATTGAAATCTGTTGTTTGTTAAGGTTCTGGGCTGATTTTGAATTAGGGAGAAGAAGTTTAATAACATTCGGGTTAGCAAGCGACGATACAATAAGAAAGAACAATAAAAGGAAAAACATAATATCATTCAAGGATGATGTGCTGACTTCCGGTTTGAAATGCCGTTTTCTCCTGATATTCATTATAATACTTTTATTACTTCATTTACCTGCCGCTGCATATTTATAGAAAAACGGTCTATCATCATTTGAAGATAATGATAGCATGTATAAGCAATTACTCCAACTATCAGGCCTGTTCCGCTGCAGATCATCTTCTGGTACAAACCTCCTGCAATTATTCCGATACTAATATTATCAGCAAGTGAAATGTTGTAAAAGATCTTTATTACCCCGGCGATAGTTCCAACAAATCCGAGCATTGGTGCAATACCCGCAATGATACCGAGGTATCCCGTGTTCTTTTCCATCTCCGAAATCTCAAGATTGGCAGTCCCTTCCATGTACTTTTCAATATCCTGAGCTGATTTGCCAGTCTGACTCAGACCACTTTCCAATATTTTTCCTAGTGAACTGTTATCTGTTCCGGCCTGAAGAAGAGCCCCTTCATGTCGCTTATTTTTGATTTCAACGATTATATTGCTAACAAGTTTTTCGTCAATAACAGACTTCTTACGTATATATGAATATCGTTCCAGGAAGAAATAAACGCTTATTACAGAGAGTAAAATTATAGGAATCATTATAAATCCGCCTTTTACAAGCAGCTGAAAAATATTTGTAACCGCTTTATTATCTGCCAATTGCTGCTGCCCGATAATAGGTAATAAAAAAAAGTAAATCATTTTTCGATTCAGTTAGTTATGCCTAGTGAAACACTCAAGACCGCAAAAGTAATCCTTTCTTCTCCTGATACAAACGCATACTCTCAAGAATTATCTCATATGCTTTTTCCTTATTCATAAATTGCTCAACCACCACATTTTTATGTTCAAGCATTTTATAGTCTTCAAAAAATCTTTTCAGTTCTACCAGGGTATGGGGAGGTAACTCCGAAAGGTCGTTTATATAATTTACAGACATATCGTTACCAGCCACAGCAATTATTTTATCATCACGCTCAGTTGTGTCTATCATCTCCATGGCTCCGATCACCTTAGCCTCGACAATGCACATAGGATAAACATCTATTGAGCAGATAACCAGAATATCGAGTGGATCGTGATCGTCACAATAAGTCTGGGGTATAAATCCATAATTCGCAGGATAATGGACAGATGAAAATAGAACCCTGTCGAGTCGTAGCATCCCGGAAGCTTTATCCATTTCATATTTTCCTTTCGATCCCTTCGGAATTTCAATAATACATTTCACCATTGAAGGTGCATCTTTTCCTGGTTCGATGCAATGCCAGGGGTGGGAACATGGTTTCATATTATTCAGGATTAATAAGATATATGTTATTGATACGCGAACTGTTGCGTCTCTACGCTTCTTCCTGCCTACTACCTACTTCTTACTGCCTACTGCCTACTACCTACTACCTACTTCTTACTGTTTACTGTTTACTATTTACCGCTTCCACCTCCAAAGGCACCCACACATCTACCCTGGTACCCTGAGCATATCCAAAATCATCATACAAATCGGTAATAACATGCTTAATCTGCTTTTTATTAATTTGATTAAGAATGTCGTAAAACTCGCCTGTAATCTTCAATCCCCTGCCGGTGGAAGTGCTCTGTCCGGCTGACTCTACCCTGCCTATTCCATTGTCTTCAATTGTGAGCTTAAGGTAGTCATTTTCTCTGGAGATTCGGATCCATATAAATCCTTGGTTTACACCTGGTAAAATACCATGCTTGATTGCATTTTCGGCAAATGTCTGTAAAACGAGTTTGGGAACCTGTTCACTCTGAGTTATGTTACTGCCTATTTCAACTTTATAGTCAAACTTATCTCCGAACCGCAACTTTTCCAGATCGAGGTAGGTTGTTACAAATGCCAGTTCTTCAGAGAGACTTCTGTAAATACGTTCTGCATCGTTAATCATTCCCCTGAGTAATTGAGTAAATTTATTCAGGTAATCATAAGCAGTTTCGCGGTCCTCAAGGTAAATCAGTGATGCAACTGAATTAAGCGTATTAAATGTGAAATGCGGATCCAGTTGTGATTTAATGCCCTGAAGCTGAAGGGTTAAAAGCCTCCGGTTCAAACTTTCCTTTTGAACTACCTGCCATGTATTAATCCTCTTTACAAAAGTAATAAAAAGTAAGAACATTAAGTAAACACCCGGATAGGCAAGATAACCAAGGTAATAGAGATTATTACTTTTCAATTTAACAAAAGAGCCACCATTACCTGAGCTTAGAAATACTTTTTTTTCATGATCTTTTGTGAGATAATTATAGAATTTCCACTTTAAATCAGGGGTCCTGAACTTATGCTCCGCCAGTTTTTGCAGACCTGCACTATAAGCAACTACTTTACCTTCATCCTCTGAGTAGAGCAATATTTCATCCTGTCCATCAGCATTCAAATCAGCCTGGTATGGAAAAAGGGGTGAAGTAAAAGGCAGGTCGGTTGATCTGACTACCTCAAGTTTTTCATTTAACTCAAGGAATTTATCACCGAACAGGTAGATTCGATCCCCCTTACTGTTTCTTATTATTAATAATTTCAGAGTTACAGAATTTCCGAAATCTGAGTAGGGACGGTATCTAAGAAGCTCTCCCGTTGGCGAATAAGTCATGATACCCGAAGCGAGTCCTGTGGTGTCTGTGCTCCCAACATGATGAGATAAAATATATCCTTTAAACAGATCGTTCTTAAAAGAATTTATTTCCAATCCATTGGCAAATCCGGGAAACTCAATAGGAGGAAATTCAAACCCAAGTTTATCATTATAAACCATAAACCAGGTACTGCTATCGGAATAAGGTACATTTGCCCTGTAATTCCCTGAAGCTGACATTGTTCCAAATATCTCAGGCTTAAGATCTTCATCAGTATCCATCATTTTTGGGTCAAGAGCAATTATCCCGGCAAACTGACTGGATACCAACCTTTTATTAACCAGGTCGAAACTATATATGCGTCGTGGTCCCATATTAAAGGCTGATGTAATCCCAAAGTATAACTCGTCCATTCCATCTCTGTTCTCATCATAAAAACCAATCGGGTATAAAATTGATGTTACTTCGCCATTCTTATAACCTATTTTGGAGATGAAATATCGCTCCAACTTCATTCCGGAGGGTTCAAGAATTTCATTTACATTCAGAAATAATGAATCGTCCTTATGAGTGAAGACGTATAATTCAAGGAACCTGTCATGATCATAATTACCAGTGAAAATCTCAGAAATATTTGGGTTTAAACTGTCTGTCAGATTCCATTGATCGAAAAAACGAAGATTATTGTCGCGCACAGCAATAAAAAAATAAGGCATTCCTTTACCCGAATGAATAGTTTCTGAAATGCTGTCGGAGTTTAGATCATAGTAAAAAGGCCGGCCTGAATTAACTGTAGCAGGTTCTACCAATAAATTGTATTTCGTTCCTAAAGGGGGTAAAAAAAGGAGAAACAAAATAGTAGGAATTCCTGCTATAAATAAAGAAGAAAGAACCACTTTCCTTATTAAAGGGTCTCTTTTCATTTTTCAGATCCGATCGAGAACTTTTAGATGCTGTCTGGGAATCTTTATTGTTGCTGATTCCCCATCACGAACCAGAGTAATCTGGCTTTCCTTACGGTCCAACATAACAATATATTCAAAATTTACTATGATCGACCTCCCTACTCTTAAAAATCCCCTCTTCGGAAGCAGTTCTTCAATTTTCCCGAGGTTTAATGAACAAAGATGTTGTTTCTCACCAGTACAAATTACTGTATAGTTTCCGTCGGCTTTGCAGTACAAAATTGTTGCCGGATTTATAAAAGCAGTACCACTTCGGGTATTGACCCTGATTCTTGGAATCATATCTACAGAATCGAGGAGATTCTCTTTTTTTCCTAAATCCGTAACCGGAGTCGAATTCTCAATGAATTTAAGAATACATTTTTTCAACTCCTTGCGGTCAACTGGTTTGAGAAGGTAATCAAATACCTGATTTTTTATTGCCTGTAAAGCGTATTGATCGTAAGCAGTTACAAAGACGATTCCCGGTTTTCTGTTTTTAATTGGAAGTTCCCGGATGAAAGTAAACACATCAGTTCCTGGCATCTTTATATCAAGATAGATCATATCCGGAACGAATTCTTTAAGTTCAATATAAGCCTCGGCAACAGAACTTGCCGATCGTATCTCAAAAAAAAATTTAGTTTCTTCCAGCAACTTATTCAACAGCTTTCTCGCACTCACCTCGTCGTCGACAATTAGTGCGCTTAATTTATGATCCATACAGGCAAATTTGACTTTTCAGGTTAAAAGTACGAATTTTAAATATCTGTGATGCCTATTTATAAACAATTTTATTTTGTTGTATTATGTTTTAGCATTCTAATTTTTTCTATCGCTGAATAATTATATTTTTGCAGTCTTGAATTTAACCAAACTTCTAAGTTATGAATGCTGATGTAAACCAAAGAGCCGCCGATAATATAAGGATTCTAGCCATGGCAATGGTAGAAAAATCTAAATCAGGTCATCCTGGCGGTGCAATGGGTGGTGCAGATTTCATCCACATACTCTTTTCTGAATTTCTGAATTTCGATCCGAATGATCCTGCCTGGATTAATCGCAGCAGATTCTTCCTCGATCCGGGACATATGTCGCCGATGCTATATTCTATTCTTACTCTCACAGGTAATTTTACTTTAGAAGAATTAAAGAGCTTCCGCCAATGGGGCAGTCCAACCCCCGGACACCCCGAACTGGATATTATGAGAGGAGTAGAAAATACCTCAGGTCCACTGGGACAGGGTCATACTATGGCTGTTGGAGCTGCTATAGCCGAGAGATTTCTGGTTGCAAGGTTTGGGGAACTTTTTGCCCACAAAACTTTCACTTTCATCTCAGACGGAGGTGTTCAGGAAGAGATTTCGCAGGGAGCAGGACGGTTGGCAGGCTTTCTTGGACTAAACAACCTGATAATGTTCTACGATTCAAACGACATCCAGTTGTCGACTGAGACCAACGCAGTTACGATTGAAGATACCTCAATGAAATACAAAGCATGGGGATGGAACGTAATAAATATAGAAGGTAATAATCACTCGCAGATCAGAGGAGCTTTATCTGCGGCAATAAATGAAAAACATAAACCAACTATTATAATAGGTAAAACTATTATGGGGAAAGGTCTCCTGGATAATGAAGGAAAAAGTTTTGAGAGAAAATGTTCAACACACGGAATGCCTGTAAGTGAAGCAGGTGGGTCGTACGAAAAATCCCTAATAAATCTCGGTGGTGACATAACCAATCCCTTCCAGATATTTGAGGATGTAAAAGAATATTACAAAAAAGTTTTAGCTGAGAAAAGCAAAGCTGCAGCTGAATGGAAAAAAATGAAAGAAGAATGGGCTTCAAAAAACAGTGAACTTAACAAGAAGCTTCTATCGTTTTATGCAGGAGATGTTCCGGAAATTGACTTTAAAGCAATCCAGCAGAAAGAGGGATCTGCAACCAGGGCAGCTTCTTCAGCAGTATTAGGTGTGCTAGCCAAAAAGGTTGAAAATATGATCGTTGCCTCAGCCGATCTTTCCAATTCGGACAAAACAGATGGATTTCTGAAAAATACACATGCTTTCAAAAACGGAGATTTTTCCGGGGCTTTTCTTCAGGCAGGGGTATCAGAACTGACTATGGCTGCAATAATGAACGGAGCTACCCTTCATGGTGGAGTTATCTCAGCTTGCGCAACATTCTTTGTTTTTTCAGATTATATGAAACCTGCACTGCGCCTTGCATGTCTCATGGGGCTTCCGGTTAAATACATCTGGACTCACGATGCTTTCCGCGTTGGAGAAGACGGACCTACTCATCAACCTGTTGAGCATGAAGCACAACTTCGTCTGATGGAACATCTCAAAAATCACAAGGGGGAGAACAGCATGCTTGTTCTGAGACCTGCAGATTCCATTGAGACAAACGTAGCCTGGAAAATGGCTCTCGGCAACAAGAAGACTCCGACAGCACTGATACTCTCTAGGCAGAATATTAAAGATATTCCAAGCGATTCGAACGACAGATATTCCGACGCCCTGAAATCTGAAAAAGGTGCGTATATCGTTCAGGATTGTAAAGGAAAGCCAGATGTAATCCTGATCGCAAGCGGTTCTGAAGTAGCAACACTTGTTGAAGGAGCATCTCTCCTTAGAAAAGATAATTTAAATATCAGGATCATTTCTGCTCCATCTGAAGGGTTGTACAACAACCAGTCTGAAGCCTATCGCAAGTCAATAATGCCTGAAAATATCGCGGTATTTGGATTAACTGCTGGATTATCAGTAACACTTCTTGGTCTTGTAGGTCCAAAAGGTAAAATATGGGGATTTAATAGTTTTGGGTATTCTGCTCCCTATAAGATTCTCGATGAGAAGTTTGGATTCACAGGTGAAAATGTATACAAACAGGTTACTGAGTATCTTTCAGAGTA
Source organism: uncultured Bacteroidales bacterium (assembly GCA_963809855.1). Classification (GTDB taxonomy): domain Bacteria; phylum Bacteroidota; class Bacteroidia; order Bacteroidales; family VadinHA17; genus LD21. The sequence continues at coordinate 1,974,857 of CAWELF010000001.1, forward strand.
CAAAAGTTAAAGACTGAAGGACGGCGCACGGCAAACGGCATACGGCACTCGGCGCACGGCACAAGGAAGAATTATGTAATTATATGAGCCGTGAGTCATGCGTCGTGAGTCGTGAGTCAGAAAACAGAAGAAGAGAGGCTATTGGATATTTGGAAGTGTGAAGTAAAATGAAGTTCCTTTACCTGCTTCGCTCTCTACCCATATTGTCCCGCCAAGTTTTTCGATAAATTCTTTGCATAATAATAATCCAAGTCCGGTACTCGACTCACCTTCTGTACCCGGTCTGCTGGTTTTTTCTGCAATCATAAACAATTTACTTTTCAGTTCCGGTGTCATACCAATTCCTGAATCTGAAACCATTACTTCAATTTTTTTACCCTCTTTTCTTATGGCATATACCTTTATCGTTCCACCAGCGGGGGTAAATTTTATTGCATTGGAAATAAGGTTTCTGGCAACCGAGTCTAACATATGGGCATCGGCCATAATCATAATATCGTCAGGTATAGAAACATCTATTGCGATCCCCTTTTTGGAGGCTGTTTCCGAAAAAACACTTACTGATGATGATATTTTATTCTTAAGATTAAGCTTTTCGGGAACAAAATCCATACCTCCGCGGCGAAGTCGAGACCATTCGAGAAGGTTCTCCAGTAGCGTGTAGATATTTGTGGCCGACGTTTTCATACTTCCGGTGATATATTTGATCTCGTCAATACCAATAGTTTGAATCTCATCTGTAATTATCTGAGTAGCAGAGACAAATGCACTAAGAGGCCCCCTGAGATCGTGAGCAAGTATTGAGAAAAATTTATCTTTTTCAGCATTTATAGCTTGAAGAAGCTGATTCTTTATTAAAATTTCTTCCTCAGCCAGCTTGCGTTGTGTAATGTCCATAATTGAACCATACATGGAAGAGAGGGTCCCTTCATTATTATAAGTCAATTCCCCTTTACCATGCACCCATCTTTCAGTGTTATCGATTTTTCGTAATATTTTATATTCTTTATCAAATTGTTCGTGTTTTTCAATAATGTTTTTCTGAAGATATTCATTCATAATATCTTTCCATGAGGGATGAATTAAGTCGAACCAACTGTTTACAGACTTAGGATAATCATCACCAATGCCAAAAATCGAATTTAGTATTTCCGAACTTGTCCAGGTTCCTGTACTGAAATTGAGATTGTAACTACCTAATCCGGCAATTTTTTGTGATTCATGAAGATCTCTTTCGCTTTCAAAAAGTGCAGTTTCTGATTGTTTTCGTTCGATAGCTATTGCAATCTGGCTTCCAATGGATACAAGGAATTTCAGATCCTTTTCCGAATAGACGTTCTCCCTTTCATAACTTTGAAGAACCAAAACACCAATCACCTTTGAGGGTGTCTGTAAAGGAGTTCCAATCCATGAAGGCGAAGGAGAGCCAACATCCTCAACCTCACCTTGTTCTCTAAGCTCGTCAAATAATTCCTGAGTAAATAGAAATGGTTTGGCAGTTCTGAATACATAGGATGAACAGCTTTTGGTTAGGTAACTTGGCGCAGGCTTTTCATCAACCTTATCAACAAAATATGGAAAATGGAAGAGTCCCGTTTTAAAATCCATTAGCGCTATAAAGCAATTCTCAGCATAGACAACCTTTGAAAGAGAGTTATGTATCAGTTTAAGCAGGTCGTCAAGGTTAGACGTTGTAGTCATCCCCTGGGTAATCTCGAACAATACGTTGTTCTCAACCTCCCTTTGTATACGGGCAGTAACATCTCTTGAGATCCCGAATGTTCCGATAATATTGCCCGAATTGTCGGTCATCGGCATTTTAATTGTTGAGACCCAGGTATCCGGTCTGTCGGGATGTGTTTCCTTTTCTTCAAGGTTCAGGGTTTGCCCGGTTTTGATAATGTTCTGTTCGTCATTATATGCCTGTCTGGCATGTTCCTCGGTGAAAAAATCAAAGTCGCTTAACCCTTTGGCCTGTTCGGGATCGGCAAGATTGAGAGACCGGGCCATAGCTCCATTTATCCGAATAAACCTGCTTGCCCTATCCTTGAAATAGATATGATCAGGCAGGTTATCCATAAGAAGATGTACCAGTGACTGTTCTTTTGCCAGAGCAATTTCTGCCTCTTTGCTCTCGGTGATGTCTCTTGAAATACCATATGTACCAATGATTTCACCGTTGTCATTACGTAGTGGTAGTTTTATCGTTGAAGCCCATGTGTCGGGAGCATTAACCTCCGTCTCTTTTTCAATCTTTGTGAGTATTTTCCCTGACTTAATTATTGATTGTTCATCATCGAATGCCTGTTGGGCATGTTCTGCCGAAAAAAAATCGAAATCTGTTTTACCAATAATGTCGGCAGGGTCTGAAGGTCCGAACCGGAGAGAAAGTGCTTTATTTACTCTTATAAACCTGCTTTCCAGGTCTTTGAAATAGATCTGGTCAGGAATGCTATTCATCAGAGCATTGATCAGAAATTTTTCACTTTCAAGTTTAGTTTTTGTCTGAACGAAGGTAGTCACATCCTTAGTTATATTCAGGAGATGTTGTTCCCCATCCAGATCAATAAGGGATGCAGACATTAAACCATGAACAATTCTCCCGCTTTTATGCAGAAAAATTCCTTCAAAGTTTTCAACCCTCCCTTTTTTTCTTATTTCCTCAACAAGATTATTCCTGTTTTGAGGATCGGCCCAAATATTTAATTCAAGAGAGGTTTTCCCAATTACTTCTTCTTCTGAATATCCAAGTATTTTTGTAAATCCATCATTGATTGATATATACATACCATCTGAGAGCCTATTTATGTTTACGGAATCAGGACTTGTCAAAAAAGCTTTCCTGAAAATCTCTTCACTTTTCCTGACCTTCTCATTGTTAAGTCTGAAAATAGAAGTATCAGCATCATATTGTTCCCGAAGGGCTGCATATGACTTCTGGAGCAACTGCAAATCGTTAATAAGTTCCTCTTTTGTTTTACCGGTGTGATCCAATTTACTCAATATAAATCAATGATTTGGTTCCAAAAACTATATCGAGGTCAAGAAATAATATTACATATAAATGAAGAAACAACTGTTATTACTCTACCCGAAAAATCAATTATTATATTTTGATTCAACTTTAATGGGACTCTTCACCATTCAGGTTAGTTTGTTTAACAGTTCCAACTAATTATTTAATTAAATGCAAGCTAATAATTTTCGATATATAATGTCAATAACTTTTAAAAAACAATATTTTTTTTACAAACAATTAACCTTAAAAGTGTGTTTGAAGGAGATAAAATCGGACCTTACTACTTCGGAATATCTTCATTCCAATATTCTTATTACATTTGCAGCCTTAATTAAAAAAAGATGCTCTACGATATAAAACCAGGAATGCAGGGATTGATATTTGACCTGGATGGAACGCTGGCTGATACAATGCCATTTCATTTCAGCAGCTGGGTAATAGCATGCAGTAAATTCGGAGCTGAAATCGACAGGTCTTTTCTGCGGAAACATACAGGTGCCCCAGGATGGATCATAGCCGGGGAGATTATAAAGAACTGCAAACTAAACGGAAGTGTTACTGTAGACGGACTACTCGAAGAAAAGTACAAGGAGTTTTATAAAGTTCAGCACTTGGTCAACCCTATTATTCCTGTTGTTGAAATAGTAAAAAAATATTACGGATTAATTCCGATGGCAATCGGTACCGGAGGTCACAATGAAGCCGTTACCAGAACTCTGGAAATTACAGATATTACCAGGTATTTTAGTATTATTGTTACTGCTAACGATGTAGAGAATTATAAACCTGACCCGGAAACTTTTCTAAAGTGCGCTGAAAAGATGAAAATCAGACCTGAATTCATTGAAGTTTTTGAAGATGGGGACCTTGGCCTGGAGGCTGCAAAAACAGCCGGGATGATTGCCACGGATGTCAGAGGGTGGTATGATTCGAACTGGTAGTTGGCAGTAAGAAGTAGGAAGTAGGAAGTAGGAAGTAGGAAGTAGGAAGTAGGAAGTAGGAAGTAGGAAGAAAAGCAATCGGTAATCGGTAACCAGTAACCAGCAAGGATTTAAAGGAGGTTTGAAATAGAAATTCCTTCAGTATCCTCGAGGCCAATCATTGCATTAATGAGTTTTACTTCTATGTATTTACTGATATTTTCGATCGTAATAACAGCTTCTTTTATCCTTCCACTTTTCAACAGACTTGCTCTTTTTGTACCCGGTAACAGGAAGGTTGACGGGGTTATCCAGTTTCCAAAAATATCTCTGAATACAACATTGGCTGATGAAGTATCGGTTACCAACCTGTTTTTAATGATCAGAATATCATCAGCTTTTTCACGCATCGAAAGAAGTTCTGTAATCCGTTGCCTGTCGGCAAACTTATAGGCATAGTCGATTTTATTGTCTTCAACAACCTTAAGCGACTTTATTATTCGTAATGTATACGGAATAAATTCAACCTTGCGAATCTCAGTGTCGTACTCAATACGACATTTGAAAATTCCGGTTTTTGCTGTTTCGGGGATAGTTAAAAGTTTTTCAAGGTCGATATCGGTTTTAAGTCTGAATAAATCCCATAACGACATGATTATTCTTTCGTTGTGAAACCTGATATTCAACAATTTACCATCTTCAGATCGTATCGATTCAACCAACTGGTACATACACTTTTGAGATTAGTTCTTCATATTCTTTTATGGCATCGCTCATAGAAGTCAATCCTCCCCCACTTTTAAAATACAGTTTATCACCCGTTTTTTCTATGAATCTGATCATCACACCACTGTCGAGCGATTCTCCGTCACATAACCCGAAAACACCTGTGTACCAACCCCTTTTATAGGTTTCGCTTTCATTTATTATTCTTAGTGTTTCTTTCTTTGGCGCACCTGTAACGGACCCGGCTGGCAGTAAAGATGCAATAATCTCCCCGAGATGACTGTTATAGTTGCTCCTCATCCGGCCTGAGATCTCCGAGCTTACCTGAAGTAATTCACCTTCAGAATGACTGATCGTTTCTACGTACCTGTACTTTGTAACTTCAACATCATCAGCAACTTTAGAGATATCATTTCTTATCAGGTCGATAATTGTGTTATGCTCCGCTTCCTCCTTGACATCAGACAGAATGGTCTTTTCTGCTTCATAAACAGAAGAATCTATTGTGCCCTTCATTGGGTATGATTTTATAACACCATCCTTTATTCTTATGAATATTTCAGGGGAGAATACCACAAACTTATTATGATACAGGAGCTTGTATTTTGCAAAGCTTGAATAATAAATCTCCTTCAGAGTCATTTCCGTTTCAATCAACGTAGGAAATGTGAGATTAAGAAGATAACTGTTGCCTGCAGTGATATTTTTCTGAACATTTCTGAATGCTTTATAATATTTTTCAAAGCTCAAAGGATGCTTAATTAATGAAAACTGCTTCCTGGGTTTTTGTACGGAATTATCATTTGAAAGAAGTGGTGTTGAAAACAGGATACCATCCGGGACGGCATTGAGCTTATATATTTCAGGACATTTCATCTCATAATCGACAATAAACAGAAAGGGCTCCCTTTCCGCTCCATACTTATTCATTATTTCGATGAAATTGGTCATAAATGCTTGTTGCTTGTTACTGGTTGCTGGTTCTTTCTACCTGCTACTTACTACTTCCTACTTCTTACTACCTACTGCCTACTCCTAACATGCCATCTCCCCCGCATTCTTCTTCGCGGAAAGCAGATTATACGCACCCGTAATCACTACTTTTGCTGCATCAACCTTAAAACCCTCAGGAACAGATATTTCAGTAAATCCACCGGCTGAAACACCCTTCTTTACCTCAATCATCCTGTATTCTGAAAATGGTACTCCGGCTTCCTCCTTATCTTTTTCGAAAATAAAGATATAATCCTTATCGTCAAAATTTACAACTGCATCTGAAGGAAGAGCAGTGACCTTTTTCTCTGACTCTTCGATAAAAGCGTTTACATACATTCCGGGTAAAAGATTCTTACATGAACTTGAAACAGTAGCATAAACCTGAAGTGTTCGGTCATTGCCCACTGATTTCCCTGTCTGGGAAGTAAGCGCCTCATGTTCTTCTGTTTCGTTATTGATGAAGAACTTAATTTTCTGACTAGTTGTCACTTTATCAGCATCTTTTTCAAAAATGGTAAGTTCAAGAAACAGTTTGTCGCCGTTAACCACTTCGAACAGAACATCTGTCGGTGAAACATATTTCCCGATATTGACATTAACACTCTTGAGGTATCCTTTAATTGGCGATACAAGGTTAACAGTGCTGCTTATATTTTCCTCCTTAAGCTGATCGGGATTTATACCTATTAACAAAAGTTTCTGTTCCAGCGATTTCACTACTGCTCTCAGGTTCTTATATTCAACTGTAACCTGCTGGAGATTCTTCTCTGAATAGACATCTTCGTTAAAAAGGTTTGTATGCCTGTTGAATTCTGCTTCGGCATAGACTAGTTTGTTTTTAGCCTCCAGGTAATTCTGCTGCATATCAACAAAATCCTGATTCTCAATAACTGCAAGAGTCTGTCCTTTATTTACTGCATTTCCGGGGAGAAGGTCTGCGTTCTTAATGAAGCCACCAAGAGGCATACAAACGGTTGCATAGTTTTGAGGAGCTACAGATAGTACTCCATTTACTTTCAACACGTTGCCAAGAGTTTGCATTTCCACTTTCCCAAGTTTGATATTTGCCAGTGCAATCTGGTCCGATCTCATCTCGACAATATCCTCAGGTATGACTTCCGGAACAGCAGCTTCAGGAGCTTTATTGCCGCCCTTTTTGCACGATAACGTGCAGACAACCAGTAATGAAATGATCAACAAAGATTTATAACCTAATTTTGTCATGATACAATTTATTAAAATATTTTACCTGTTAAGTATTCAATTGAGATTACCGTTTGATTATAACTGTTAAGTGCTTCAAGGTAGTTCTGTCGTATCCCGAGGGCGCGTGTAAGTGTCAGAACATATTCAAGGTAATCAAGTTCACCTTCTTTATAACTACGGGTTGCCTGATCAATAATAAGATCAGCTTCAGGAACAGCCTGTTTTTCATAATATTCCACGCTTGATGAGAATTTACTCAGCTCATCCAGCGCTGAACGGTAGTTTCCATTTATAGAATTAGTATAATTTTCTGCTTCGGTATTCGCAATCCTCTCTTTAATTTTTGCCGCTTTTACCCTTGAGGTGTAAGGACCTATCCAGACCGGAATTGAAATACCAGCCTGAATGCCGGAAAAACGGGAATCCTGTCCGAAACTACGCGGAACACCATTAACTTCCTGTGTTCCTACAATAGTCTGGCTGAAATATCCAAGGTTTATTTCAGGTAACATCTGACTGCTTTCCACCTTCTTTTCAAGTTGCGATACTTCTATCTGCTGCTGAACAAAGCCTAATGACGGATTCCTTCCGATACCTGTACTATCTGAGATTATCGAGAAATCAAGTTTCCGAAGTATGGTCTCTGAAGGAACAGGAGTCCAGGATGAGTTCATCAGCAAGGCAAGCTTGCGGTTGAAGATTGTAATATCGGCTTCAACCTGAAACAACTGGTTTTTAATCTCCAGACTTTGCGACCTGGCAGTTATCATTTCAAGACGATTTGTTTCACCCGATTTTGCCCTCAACTCAGCTGCGCGCTGAAAGCCTGTATATAGACTGTCCTGGTATGTCAGCAGCTTCTTTTTTGCTATCAGGAAAACTGTATGTAAATAGATCTGTTTCACCTGATTTGAGATATCAAGCCGGGAGACCATAAATTCTAATTCACTGCTTTTTATGTTTGCCTTCGCCAGTCTGTTCCGGTTAAAATATACTGTAGGAAAAGAAAACGCCTGCGACACAGCAATACTATTGTCGTTTGAATATGAATTTAACTGACCATACTGGCCATCAATAACTGTTTTTGGAAGGTTAAAAGCATCTCCCTTGAGCGCTTTACTGACATCAACAGAATAAGAGGCAGATTTAACTGAAAGATTACTGTCTAACGCTGTCTTTATTGCTTCCTGAAGTGTGACACTTTTGGTTTGCTGGCTCTTAATTGTCGTAATGAATGATGTGCCAAGAAGCAATACGACAATAAGTAATAGCTTTTTCGAAGGTGTCTTCTCTGTCAATAATTTCTTTTTTCCTCCTGAAAAGAAGATATAGAATATAGGGAGGATAATCAAGGTGAGAAGTGTAGCAGTTATTAAACCGCCAATAACTACCGTGGCCAGGGGTTTTTGTACTTCAGCCCCAGCTGAGGTTGATAATGCCATCGGAAGAAATCCCAGTGAGGCAACAGCTGCAGTGAGAATTACAGGACGAAGTCTGCTCTTCAGACCTTTGAGCACTCTCTCGGTTATATCTGTAATGCCTTCCTTTTCAAGACGGTTAAACTCAGCAATGAGTACTATTCCATTCAGCACTGCAACTCCAAAGAGGGCAATAAATCCAACTCCTGCTGAGATTGAGAAATTCATGCCTCTCAGCCATAGAGCAAATATTCCACCGATGGCAGACATTGGAACTGCCGAGAAGATCAGCAACGATTGCCTTACGGAGTGAAATGTGAAATACAGAAGTACAAATATCAAAAGCAGTGCAACTGGTACTGCAATAGATAAACGTTTCTGTGCAGCTTCAAGGTTTTTAAACTGACCGCCATAAGTCACATAGTAACCGGTTGGAAATGTGATACCTTGGTCGATCTTCGTTGTAACATCATTTATCACGCTTTTAACATCCCTGCCGCGAACATTAAAACCTATTGTTATTCTGCGTTTTGTATCTTCACGTGAAACCTGGGCGGGGCCCGACTTAATTGAAACGTCAGCGATCTGTTCGAAAGGGATCTGGCGGCCATCCTTCATTGAAACGGTAAGGTTTTTAATATCTTCGAGATTCTGTCGGTAGTCTTTATCGAGACGCACCACAAGTCCGAAACGTTTCTCTTCATCAAATACAACCCCAGCCTGACTACCTGCAAATGCGGCACGTAAAATATTATTGGCATCTGAAATCGCCAATCCATATTGTGCAAGACGGTCGCGATTATATTCAACCTGTATCTGGGCAAGACCAGTTAGTTTTTCAACATTAATATCCTGAACTCCCGGAATGGTTTGTATCGCTTTCTCTACCTCAGAAGCTTTCTGTGAAAGAGTATTCAGATCGTCACCAAATATTTTGATCGCAATATCCTGTTTCGATCCTGTCATTAGTTCATTAAAGCGCATTGCGATTGGCTGCTGGAATTCAAACTTAACCCCTGCAAGAACGACTAGCTTTTCTTCCATTTTTGCAACAAGCTCTTCTCGAGTCTTTGCTGAAACCCATTCGCTTTTATCTTTAAGAGTAATGATGTAATCTCCTGTTTCCATGGGAGTTGGATCGGTAGGTATCTCTCCCGCTCCTATCTTACATACAGCGTGTTTTACCTCCGGAAAATTTTCGAGCAGGATCCTGTTGGCTTTTATCACCTGGTCTACAGTGTTTGTAAGCGATCCACCCTGGAGTGTCATAACACCTGATGCAAGATCGCCTTCTTCCAGCCGGGGAATGAATTCACCTCCTAAACTACTGAATATGAATATACTGATCAGGAAAAGTACAATTGCTGTTACTGATACCAATATTTTCCGTCTTAGTGCAAAATTAATTATCGGATTAAAAGCATTATTCAGCAAGGTCATCAACCTGTCTGAGAAATTTGCTTTATGAGTAGTTTTCTTACTCAAAAATAAAGCGGAAGCCATTGGCACATATGTCAGTGATAAGATAGCGGCACCAATGAGTGCAAATGTAACTACCTCTGCCATAGGACGGAACATTTTGCCTTCAATACCTACAAGCGCCATAATAGGCAGGTAAACTATTAAAATTATTATCTGTCCAAAGGTTGCCGAACTCATCATTCGTTTTGCAGAGTCAAGTACATTTTCGTCCATCTGCTCCTGGCTGAGTTTAGAAAGTCCCTGATGGTGGTGTTTGCTTGAGGCAATCCGGTGAACAACACTTTCGACTATGATTACTGCGCCGTCGACGATTAACCCGAAGTCGATTGCACCTAGACTCATAAGATTTCCTGAAACACCGAAGAGATTCATCATCGACACTGCAAAGAGCATTGAAAGGGGAATTACAGAAGCCACTATCAGTCCTGCCCTGACATTTCCCAGAAGGATTACCAGAATAAATATTACAATTAATGCTCCCTCAACAAGGTTTCTTGAAACGGTTCCTATCGCTCTGCCAACGAGATCAGAACGATTAAGGTAAGGTTCGATAGTGACCTCTTTAGGCAATGATTTTTGAATTGCCTCAATTCTAGTTTCAACATTATCAATAACCTCATGGCCATTTGCACCTTTTAGCATCATCACAACTCCCCCGACAGCTTCAGTTGTATCGACAACAAAAGCTCCGTACCTAGTGGCAGTACCAAACTGTACTGTAGCTACATCCCGTATTAAAACAGGAACACCTGAATTACTTGTTCTTACAACAATCCTTTCAATGTCTGAAAGGGTCTTAACCAATCCAATTCCGCGGATAAAATAGGCAGTTGGTTTCTTGTCTATATAGGCACTTCCGGTATTTTCATTGTTGTTTTCCAGTGCAGTAAAAATATCTGAAAGAGTGAGGCCCATACCTCTGAGTCTTTCCGGATTTACCGATATCTCATACTGCTTTACAAATCCTCCATAACTATTAATGTCTGCAACCCCCGGAGTTCCAAGCATTTCGCGCCGCACAATCCAATCCTGCAGAGTTCTTAGTTCCATTGGATTGTACTGATTTTTGTATCCTTTCTTTACCGCCAGGCGATACTGAAATATTTCACCTAACCCTGAAGAGACGGGCGCAAGAGAGATCTGTGCGATCCCCTGGGGTATAGACTCTTCAGCTTCTTTAAGCCTTTCAGTTAGTTGCTGGCGGGCCCAGTAAACATCTACACCATCTTCAAACACGACGGTGACAACAGCGAGACCCAAGCGGGATATCGAACGAAGTTCCACAATATCTGGGATATTAGCCACTGCCACTTCAATGGGTGCTGTTATAAAACTTTCAACTTCCTGCACTGCCAGCGAGGGAGCAAGAGAAATAATCTGAACCTGGTTATTTGTAATATCAGGTATTGCATCTATCGGCAGACGTGTGAGAGAATATGTTCCCCAACCGATCAGTGCAATGATGAATAATCCAACTATGAATTTATTCTTAATTGAGAATGATATGATACTATTGATCATTACAGAAAATTGTTTTAATAATTTAAATGGATGCTTTATGGCGTTTTTCAGCCATTTAACTTAGGGGTTGTTGAAAATGCACCTAGCTTTGGGTTCTAACCTTAGTGATTCTTTGTGATTTACTTTGTGATCCTTTATGGTTAAAGGTTTTATTTTTACTACTAAGGGACACTAAGGACTTTTTCAACAGATCCTGTTAAAATGGATCAGACTTTTGAAGGAGGAGCTCTCAGGGAAGAATGCTCCAGAAGGTAAATTTCGGATAAAGGTTCTTTCCGGTCTATTGTTGATTCACCCGAAAGAAGAAAATGCATTTCACTTAATTCCGATGAATTGACTTTAACAAAACATTCTTGTTGTACAAGGCTTATAATCTGATATATAACTGCTTTTTCAGAGGCGAGGTCATGCAGTACATGGCAGTGAATCGGAAAACCTGTTTTGTGTCCGGCCGAATTATCAGAAACCGGACAGGAAGTGTCCTGATCTGCAAAGGAATCAGAGAGATGGTGATCGTGTGGAATAATCATATGCGCCACAATGGCAATACATGCAAGCCACAGAAAAGCTACCGAAATATATTTTTTCAAGGATTTCAAAATCACTTTAAGTCACTTTTTCCAGAAGCAAATATAGTTATTAATGGAATTATGTTCCGAATATTTGCATTGAATATTAAATGAGTATCGGTTATCAATAATAATCTTAAAATAATCGAGTATGAGATTCCTCGCTAACGCTCGGAATGACAGTATTTTATGTGGCACTGAGGAATCCCCTTCACATATGTCGTTATTTTGATTTAAATCCAATTCAATTTTAATTCATTCCGGATACTCAATTAATATTATTTGACAACTGCATAAATAAAATCTATTTTTGTTTAAATCATTCGGATAGCACCTAACAATTAAAAATATGAAAAAACAGTTCCTGATCTCGCTGATTTTGTGTTCATTTTTAACGGCTACATTATATTCACAATATGTAGGCCAGTTCACCGGAATACAGTCTGTGAAGCCCCAGATTCCAATGAAGGCGTACAGTTTTGATCTCAATGATGTAAAACTTCTGGACAGCCGGTTCAAAGAAAACATGGAACGGGATGGAAAATGGCTGCTCGAAATAAACAACAACAGACTTCTGCACAGCTGGAAAGTAAATGCCGGTATGCAAACAAACGGTAAGCCTTATGGCGGTTGGGAAGCTCTTGATGTGGAATTGAGAGGGCATTCAGCAGGACATGTTCTTTCTGGTCTTGCGCTTATGTATGCCTCAACCGGCGACCAAAAATATAAAAGTAAGGGAGACTCACTTGTAAAAGTAATCGCAGAGGTTCAGAGAGTTCTTAATCAGGACGGTTATATAAGCGCATTCCCACAGAATCTTATTAACAGGGCAATCGACGGAAAACAGGTGTGGGCACCATGGTATACGCTTCATAAAATTATGCAGGGACTTATTGATATGTACGAATATGCTGATAATCAGGAGGCTCTGATTGTAGTAACAAAGATGGCCGACTGGGCATATAAAAAATTGTCAGTGCTTACAGAAGATCAGTTGGCTACAATGCAAAGACAGGAATTTGGCGGAATGATGGAAGCCGCATATAATCTGTATGGAATAACAGGTAAGGATGAGAATAAGAAACTTGCTGAATTTTTCTATCACAAAAGTATATTGGACCCTCTCTCCAAAAGTGAAGATATCCTTCCCCGGAAACATGCTAACACACAGATTCCCAAAATAATTGGCGAGGCAAGAGGATATGAATTAACCGGCAATTCAAGAGAAAAGGATATTGCTACATTCTTCTGGCAAACTGTAATAGATCATCATACATATGTTACCGGGGGCAACAGTGATTCAGAGTTATTCTTTGATCCCGACCAGATTTCAAAACATATATCCAAGGTAACAACTGAATCGTGCAATACTTATAATATGCTGAAGCTTACAAGGCATTTGTTCTCATGGACTGCCGATATAAAATATGCTGACTATTACGAACAGGCATTATACAATCACATTCTGGGAACACAGGAACCGGAAACAGGCATGGTAACTTATTTTATGGCGTATACTCCAGGCTCGTTTAAAACTTACAGCACCAAAGACAATTCATTCTGGTGTTGTGTTGGAACAGGATTTGAAAACCATGCTAAATATGGTGAAGCAATCTATTACCATAGTGATAAAGGCGTATACATTAATCTTTTTATCCCTTCAGAACTTACATGGAAAGAGCAGGGAATAAAGCTCGTTCAAAATACTAAATTCCCGGAAGAAGCAACAACACATCTGGTATTCAATGAAATAAAGAATAGTGCAACTGAATTGTATATACGTTATCCTTCCTGGGCAACATCTGGTGTCGTAATAACAATTAATGGAAAGAACTTTAAGGTAAACCAGAAACCCGGAAGTTATATAACCATTAACAGACAATGGAAAGCAGGTGATAAAGTTGACGTAACCTACCCTATGACTCTCCACCTTAAAGCTACAAATGACAATCCAAATCTTGCCGCTGTACTTTACGGGCCAATTGTTCTGGCAGGCGACATGGGAACAGAGGGAATTGAATCTCCGGCACCTTTTGCAAAAGACCAGCAGGATTTCAGGAACATGCCCATTCCTGCAAGTGTTATTTCTGAGCTGAATGTTACCGGTAAAAAACTAAACGAATGGATAGATCCTGTTAATGACCAGCCTTTGGTATTTAAAACTAAAGGTGTTGCTTCCCGTGAGATAACTCTTATCCCTTACTATAAGATCAACAGGGAACGGTATGTGATTTACTGGACCATGAAATAATTGTAACCAAAATTCAGTCTTTAAGAGACTCTTATTATGGGTCTGAAGGGCATCATAAACAATAAAATAAGTTGAATCAATTATTCAGAACTGAGGACGGTTCTCACACAATTTTCGTACCTGAAATGAATGAGCATTATCATTCTATACATGGTGCAGTTCAGGAATCGATGCATATTTTTATTAATTCGGGCTTAAATTTTTGTAAATCTGAACCAATAAACATATTCGAGGTTGGGTTCGGTACTGGGCTAAATGCGTTACTGACTGCAGCAGAGAGCAAAAAGAACAACAGGATTATCAATTACACTACAATTGAGAAATATCCGGTTGGCACAGACCTGTTAAACGAACTCAATTACAGCCAGTTTGCGGGTGATGTAGGCAAAGATATTTTTACAGGAATTCACGTGGCAGGATGGGGTAAAAAGACTCAGATAACTGATAATTTCTTCCTTACTAAAATAAATGGAGATCTGACCAAATCAATTCCTGATGGTAATTATAACCTTATCTATTTTGATGCTTTCGGACCCGACAAACAACCTGAGATGTGGAGCAGGGAGATCTTTGAAATGATAGCCTCCAAAACTGAGAAGACAGGTATTCTTGTGACATATTCGGCAAAGGGAGAAGTAAAGAGAAATCTGAAGACATGTGGCTTTGAGGTTACTCTCCTGCCAGGACCTCCGGGAAAGAGACAGATTATTAGAGCTGTTAAAATTTAAAATAATTTTTTCTATACCTTTTTTGCTTTACCTAAAGTATTATCTTAGCGGAAATTTTAAATATTAAAAATATAAAGTATGAAAATCAGGGGATTAATTGTATTGACCGGCGTAATAGCTTTAATGCTTGGCTCTTGTGCAAAGAGTTCTTTTAAAAATGCAAAAATAAGCAGCAGAGAAGATTCACTTTCTTATGCGTTTGGAATTGTAAATTATAATGCACTGAAGACTGACAGTCTTTCACTCGATCCATCTCTCGTAGCAAAAGCTATGCTCGATGGAAAAAATGAGAAACCATTAATGGCAGACGATGTTGCAAGAGCATTTATAATGAGCTTCATCAATGAACGCGAAGCTGCAAAAGCTGCAAAACTTGCAGAAACAAATAAAGAAACTTACAAAGAATATATTGCTCAGAATGAAGCATTTCTTGCTGCCAACAAAGTAAAACCAGGTGTTACAACAACAGCAAGTGGTCTTCAGTATGAAGTTATTAAAATGGGAACCGGCCCAAAACCAACAGCTGAGAACACTGTAAAAGTTCATTATGTAGGAACCCTTATCGACGGAACTGAATTCGATTCATCAATTAAGAGAAATGAACCAGCTCAATTTCCTGTTTCAGGTGTAATACCAGGGTGGACAGAAGCGCTTCAGCTTATGCCTGTTGGATCGAAATTTAAAATTTGTATTCCTCAGACAATAGCCTACGGTGCAACAGGTGCCGGAACCATTATTAAACCTTACTCAACTCTTATCTTTGAGGTTGAGCTTCTTGAAATAATGAAATAGAATGACTACTGCAGAAATACAGACTTCAAAAGGTAACATGAGTGTCAGCTTCTTTAGCGAAGATGCTCCTGTTACAGTTGAAAACTTTATCACTCTGGCAAAAAAAGGATTTTACGACGGGCTTGCTTTTCACAGGGTAATTCCTGACTTTGTAATCCAGGGCGGATGTCCGTTTTCGAAGGATATGTCAGATCCAAGAGTTGGGACAGGCGGACCGGGTTATAAAATTAATTGCGAACTCACCGGAGCCAATCAATATCACGACAGAGGAGTACTTTCAATGGCTCATGCTGGCAGAAATACCGGGGGTTCCCAGTTCTTTATCTGTCATAGCCGTACAAACACAAAACACCTCGACAGACAACATACATGCTTCGGCAAGGTATTTGAAGGTCTGGATGTTATTGACAAAATAGCTCAGGGCGATAAAATTGAAAAGATAATCATTCACGAAGAATAGATCGAAATGGCATTTGAAATTACCGGAAAAGTTATCGATATCTCTCCTGTTAATCAGGTAAGTGACAAGTTTAAAAAGAGAGAGTTTGTTATTGAGAAAAAAGAGACCGGCGGCGCAGCAGTCTTCATTGATTATGTTAAGTTTCAGCTTGTCCAGGATAAAGTTGACCTTATCAACGAATCATTTCTAAATGAAGATGTTAAGATCTGGTTTAATCTTAAAGGTAATAAATGGGAACGCGATGGTAAGATAAACTACTTCACAAACCTCGATGCCTGGAAGATTGAAAAAAGTTCAGCTCCGTCAAAAGATCAGAATGTTCAGCCACATAAAACCATTGAGGACATTCCACCGGAAAATGATGACCTGAGTGATCTTCCTTTCTAAAAAAGTTAAAGGCTGTCATAACATTTGACAGCCTTTTTTGTTTTAATATCCTCTACTCAAAAAGAATAAAGCAATGAATATCAGATATTTTATTATTGTAAGCCTGGTTTTAGCAGGAGTGTTTTCAGATTCAAATGCACAGACCCTACCGGTACAGCTTCCTTATAACAGAATGATCCAGCCAGCCGGCCGGCAAATAATTTTTGGAGACGAATCACTTGAAAACCATTCACTTGATGCTGTATTGTCTCCCGACGGAAAATGGCTTGCTGTTGAAGAAAGATATAGTATCGTTTTTATAAGCACCAGTGACAATACAGTGAAGTTTATTCTTGCAAATAAAATTCTTCCCGAATTAAGAGGTGGCATGAACACCTACTCGGGAATCATCTGGCATAATGGAAAAAAAGGTCCTGAGGTATTATGGAGTTGCACAGGAAGAAATAATAGTTCCTATGTGGCATCAGCCGAATGGGACGGAGATAGAGCGGCGTTTGGAAGACTTATCGGGTATAAAGCAGTACCTCCTGCTAAGCTGGCATTGCCTAATGAGATCCTTATCACAAAAGAATCGGACAAAGAATTTATATATGTTGTTCTGAATGGTAATAATAACCTTATAAAACAGGACTTTATAACCGGAGATACCATCTGGGTAGCTCCCACAGGAGTCGCTCCGTACGGACTTACCATGGCTTCTGGTAAAATTTATGTTACTAATTGGGCAGGACGGGTACCGGATGTAAATGATACAGAAGTAGCAGGCGTACCATGGGGATTAGCCAGGGTAGACAATAACACCGGAGGAGGAACCCGTGAAGGGAGTATTTCTGTGGTTGATCCCAAAAGCGGAAAAATTACTAAAGAGATTTTAGCTGGTCTGCATCCAAATGAAATTACCAGCGATAAAAGCGGAAGATCTAGTTTATGTCACAAATTCAAACAGCGACAATATTTCCGTGATAAACACTCTGAATGATGAAATTACAGAAACAATAAGCGTCAGATTGCAACCAAAAATAAATCCATTTTTTGGTGACTCACCGAACGGCTTGTGTCTGTCTTCAGATGAAAAATTACTGTATGTTGCTAACGGAATGGACAACGCACTTGCTGTTATTAAATTGGGAAAAAAAGCTGCAATTAGGGGCAGTGGAAACGACAGCAAATTGACAGGATTTATACCAACAGGTGCATACCCCTCTTCAGTATGTATCTCAAACACAGGTGTTTTATATGTTTCGAATATCGAAGCTGAAGGTGTCCGTTTGGGAATGACAGATAAAAAAACATCAAACTTAGTCTATAATTCTCACCATATGATGGCTTCAGTATCAGTAATTGATGTGCCCGGAAAAAAAGCTCTAAAGGCTTATTCAGATACGGTTATCGCCGTCAATGATCTTTCGAGGGCTACTCTTTCCCGGGAAAAACCCAGAGTATCTGTTCTACCTAAGCCTGTTCCTGACCGGATAGGGGAACCTTCTGTATTCAAGCATGTTGTGTATATAATAAAGGAAAACCGGACTTACGACCAGGTACTTGGAGATATGAAACAGGGCGATGGCGATCCGGCCTTATGCATTTATGGCTCGGAAATTACACCAAACACTCATAAGTTGGCAGAAGATTTCATGCTTCTCGATAATTATAATGTATCAGGAAAATGCTCGGCTGAAGGACATCAATGGACCGATGCGTCAATCGTTACGGATTATATTGAAAAAAATATGAGGGCCTGGTTCAGAAGCTACCCCCATGTGCAGGAAGATGCGCTGGTCTATTCTCCCACTGGTTTTCTTTGGGATAATGCCACCAGGAATGGGAAGAAAGTAAGGATCTATGGGGAGGCATCAATACCGGTATTCCCTAAAAAGACTACATGGACAGATGTTTATAACGGGTTTCTTAAAGGGGAAATTCCGGAATTCGCAAACCACACAACAATAGAACCGGTAAAAAAGATACTCAGTCAAACCTATCCATCATATGGCAATCATGAGTTTCCTGATGTGGTAAGAGCCAGTGCATTTATCAAAGACCTGAAAGAGTTCGAATCCATTCAGGGCGATCAGCTTCCGGAACTGATGATACTTGCTTTGCCGAACGATCATACAGGCGGCACCCGGCCGGGTATTCCTACTCCAAGAGCTATGGTGGCAGATAACGACCTTGCATTGGGACAAATTGTTGAGGCGCTTACAAAATCGAGGTTTTGGGAGAATACTGTTATTTTTATAACAGAAGATGATTCTCAGGATGGCTGGGATCATGTATCCGCATACCGGACAGTAGGGCTCGTTTTAAGTCCCTATTCGAGACTCAAATCCACAAATCATACATATTATGCACAGCCTTCTGTGGTAAGAACAATTGAACAGATTCTCGGACTGCCTCCGATGAATATACAGGATGCAATAGCCAACCCAATGACTGACTGTTTTGGTACAGAAAAAAACATAGCGCCATACTCCATTCTTCCGAACAATATTCCTTTGAATGAGATGAATCCGGCATTAACTTCACTAACAGGCAGAGCATTACATTATGCAAGGAAAAGCCTGCTTCCTGAGTTTGATGGGGTTGATACAGGAAGAGACGATCTGCTGAACAGAATCCTGTGGTATGCGTCAAAACCTAATACTCCATACCCGGCTAAGTTTGAAGGTTCTGAAAGCGAAGAAGATGAACAATAATTTAACTTTTTATCTTCAAATAATTTGGAAATTCTAAGTAAAATAAACAGGGTTTTTACCGCAGAGTGACGCGGAGAAGGCGCAGAGGGCCGCTGAGTTCACACAACTTAACTTTTCCCTATGGGTCCAGTAGTTATTAGACTTATAGTTTTTCTCCGCGGTTCTCTGCGTTTTTCCTCCGCGGTTCTCTGCGGTTAATTTTTTTTTAAATTTATATGTTATGAAGAATCCTTTGCTAATACGTTGGAGCACTCCATTTGAGACACCACCGTTTGACGAGATAAAAACCGAACATTTTAAGCCGGCAATTGAGGAAGCAATCAGAACGGCATCACTTGAGATACAGAAAATCAGTGAGAACAACGATTCTCCTTCCTTCGAAAATACTATTGGGGCATTGGAAGAGTCGGGCGAAACCCTTGGCAGAATCTCTTCAATACTTTTCAATCTTAATAATGCCGAGACAAATAAGGATCTTCAGATGGTTGCACAGGAGGTTTCACCTCTGCTAACCCGATTCTCGAATGATATTACGCTGAACGAAAAGCTTTTCAAACGTATCAAAAGCATTTACGATAACAAAGACACTCTCGCTCTTAACACTGAACAAAAGATTCTGATCGGAAAAAGATACAGAAGCTTCAAACTCGGAGGCGCTGGACTGAAAGAAGATGAAAAAATCAGGTTTCGTGAGATTTCTGAGGAGCTTGCAACCCTGTCGCTCCGGTTCGAAGAAAATGTACTTGAAGAAACCAATTCATGGACATTACATAGTACAGATAGAAATGAGCTTACCGGACTTCCTGAAAGTGTGATAGAAATGGCTGGTGCAGAGGCTAATAACAGATCTGAAAAAGGCTGGATATTTACCCTTCATTATCCAAGCTATGTCCCTTTCATGCAGTATTCGGAACAACGTGAACTCCGTGAAAAAATGTTCAGAGCTTATGCTTCACGAGCATTCAAAGGAAACAATTCGACAACCGCTCGAACGCAAAAAGGATAACAAATCTGCGTCTGGAGATTGCAAATATGCTCGGTTTCAACAACTTCGCCGAGATGACATTAGGGGACCGGATGGCAGATTCTCCTGCAAAAGTCACCAAATTTCTCGATGAACTTTACTCAGCATCTAAGTCTGCTGCCCTCAGGGACTTTAAAAAAATAAGCGATTTTGCAGTCAGTCTCGGACATTCAGGTTCGTTAGAGCGTTGGGACTGGGCTTTTTATTCTGAAAAGCTGAAGAAGAAGCTATACGATATTGACGATGAGATACTTAAACCATATTTCAGTCTTGAGAAAGTTGAAGAGGCAATCTTTGGTCTGGCAAATACCCTATACGGCTTAAGTTTCGTTAAAAATGAGAAAATCCCTGTCTATCATCCTGAAGTAAAAGCATATGAGGTATATGATCAAGACAGTACATTTTTATCGGTTCTATACATCGATTACCATCCGAGACCGGGGAAGGGTGGTGGAGCCTGGATGACAAGTTACCGGGATCAGAGGAATATAAAAGGAACCGATGTAAGACCCCAGATCTCAATAGTTGCGAACTTTACCAGACCATCTGAAACCAGACCTTCTCTCCTTTCATTTAATGAGCTGACCACCTTCCTGCATGAATTCGGACATTCACTTCACGGGATGCTTACAAAATGTACTTATGAGAGTTTGTCAGGGACAAATGTTGCCCGCGATTTTGTTGAATTACCATCGCAGTTCATGGAGAACTTTGCATTTGAAGAAAAGTGGCTTGAGACCTGGGCTAAGCATTATCTGACAGGAGAAAAAATCCCTGTTGAAATCATAAGGAAGATAAGGGAAGCTTCAACTTTCAACGAGGGTTATGCATGCTTGAGGCAGTTGGGGTTTGGTTTTCTCGATATGGCATGGCATTCAATTACAGAACCGGTTGCAGAGAATATTTCTGAATTTGAAAAAAGAGCCATGGCAAAAACCGAACTTTTCGCGGAAGTTGACGGGACAAATATGAGCTCCTCTTTCACTCATATTTTTGGAGGTGGGTATGCGGCAGGATATTATGGTTACAAGTGGGCCGAGGTTCTCGATGCCGATGCCTTCAGCTACTTTACCGAAACCGGCATTTTCAACAAGAAAACCGCCAATTCGTTCCGTAAGAATATTCTTGAAAAGGGAGGTTCGGAAAAGCCTGATGTGCTCTATAGAAGTTTCAGAGGAAAAGAACCGTCGATCGAAGCGCTACTTATAAGAAGCGGGCTTATCGTCAGGTAGATTTTGTGGGGTGCTGGGTGCTAGGAACCTGTGGGAAAATGTTGTAACTGTTTTTTAGGTTTATACCAAATTTAAGTTCAGTCCCGTAGGGACGCTATATTGGTAGAATACGACATCCTCTGATTTTCAAAAGTCCCGTAGGGACGAAATGAGCGTCTATCACAATTACCAGACCAATAATATCTTGAGTTTTGAATTTTGAACTTAATACTGTAAACCCAAAACTGCCAGGCCGAAAAAATCAATAATTAATGCTATATTTGATATGCCGTTTTAATATCATTCGGTATTACTAACGTATTGTATATCAATATTTTAATATTTGCAACATGATTCTCTTTTTCGAAGGCAAAACTCAAATTCTATTCGCTGTCGGAACCCCGGATAAACTATCTGATAAAGAAATTGAAAAACTTATCTGGCTATTTGGCGAGGCGAGGATTATCCCAAAGGACAAAATTGAGGGAGTTTTTGTCGGACCAAGGAAGGAGATGGTGACACCCTGGAGTACTAATGCTGTGGAGATAACCCAGAATATGGGTATTACAGGGATTAAAAGAATAGAGGAATTTCACCCCGCCGTTGGAAAGAAACCTCATTTTGACCCAATGCTGCAATCGGTATATAACGGACTTGATCAGACTGTATTCTCAATTGAAAAACTTCCTGATCCTGTTATTTACATCGATGATGTTGCTCAATACAATCAGAAAGAAGGGCTGGCATTAAATGAAGAAGAAGTAAACTATCTGGATAAGCTGAGCAGATCTATCGGAAGGAAACTTACCGACAGTGAGGTTTTTGGTTTTTCACAGGTAAACTCGGAGCATTGTCGTCATAAAATTTTCAACGGTACCTTCGTTCTCTCCGGAGTTGAACAGGAGTTAACTCTGTTCCAGATGATAAAAGACACTACGATCACGAATCCAAACGGCGTTGTTTCTGCATACAAAGACAACTGCGCCTTCGTTGAAGGACCTGTCGCAGAACAGTTTGCCCCGGAAACTCAGGATAAATCAGATTATTTCAAAATAAAAGATTTTAAGTCTGTACTCTCCATAAAAGCAGAGACTCATAACTTTCCAACCACAGTGGAGCCCTTCAATGGAGCCGCCACTGGCACAGGAGGTGAAATAAGGGATCGAATTGCAGGGGGGAAAGGCGCATTGCCAATTGCAGGAACAGCAGTCTACATGACATCTTATCCCCGTCCCGATGGTGCACGTCCCTGGGAAAAAGCAACAAAAGAAAGACCATGGCTTTATCAGACCCCGGGAGATATCCTCATTAAAGCTTCGAACGGAGCAAGCGATTTCGGCAATAAATTTGGCCAGCCCCTGATCTGCGGTTCGGTTTTTACTTTTGAACATTTTGAAAACCTGAAAAAGTTCGGGTATGATAAAGTTATAATGCTTGCCGGCGGAATTGGAATAGGAAAAAAGAAGGATAGTGAAAAGGACATTCCGGAGAAGGGAGATCTTATTGTATTACTTGGTGGAGATAATTATAGAATTGGTATGGGCGGTGGTGCCGTTTCGTCGGTCGACACTGGAAAATTCGACACTTCTATCGAACTTAACGCTGTTCAGAGAGCTAATCCTGAGATGCAGAAAAGAGTCTACAATGCAATCCGGGCACTGAGTGAACTTGATAATAATCCTGTTGTCTCTATACACGACCATGGCGCTGGGGGACATCTCAATTGTCTTTCTGAGCTGGTTGAAGCTACCGGGGGAAAAATAGATATCAGTAAACTGCCTGTTGGAGATCCTACCCTCTCTGCCAGAGAAATAATCGGGAATGAATCGCAGGAGAGGATGGGACTTGTTATGAAAAAGACCGACGTTGATACTCTTAGAAGAATTGCTGAGAGAGAACGTGCTCCGTTTTATATTATTGGTGAGGTAACCGGAGATATGCAGTTCACCCTTTCAAATCCGCTTTCAGGAGAAAAACCTATAGATCTTTCTCTCACATCGCTTTTTGGGAAACCGCCAAAAACAATTATGAAGGATGTTTCTGTTGAGAACAACTATTCTAAACTTGAATATTCATTTGAAAAAATTCAGATATATGCTGAGCAGGTTCTTCAGTTAGAGGAAGTTGCCTGCAAAGACTGGCTGACAAATAAAGTTGACAGATCAGTTACCGGGAGAATCGCTAAACAACAATGCACGGGAGAACTTCAGTTACCGCTTAATAACCTTGGAGCTATCGCTCTCGATTACAGGGGTGTAAAGGGCATGGCTACTTCTCTCGGACATGCTCCGGCAGCCGGGCTTATAGACCCTGCAGCAGGATCGGTACTCTCCATTGCCGAAGCTCTTACTAATATTATTTGGGCACCACTGCAAGGGAAGCTAAAAGGCGTTTCGCTCTCTGCCAACTGGATGTGGCCGTGCAGAAATCAGGGTGAGGATACCCGGCTCTATCAGGCAGTAAAAGCTGCAAGTGATTTTGCAATTGAACTGGGAATAAATATACCGACAGGTAAGGATAGTCTTTCCATGACTCAAAAATACAACGAGGAAGTGGTATATTCTCCGGGCACTGTAATCATCTCAGCCTCAGGCGAAATATTCGATATCAGAAAAATTGTTGAGCCGGTAGTCGTTAACGACCCATATACCAGCCTCTTGTATATTGATATGAGCCGTGATGAGTTTAAACCCGGAGGCAGCAGTTTTGCACAGATTCTCAACAAAGTTGGCGACGAGGTTCCCACAGTAAAAGATCCTGCCTACTTCGCCGAGGTATTTAATACAATTCAGTGTCTTATCAAAAATGGCAAAATACTCTCCGGTCACGATATATCAGCTGGAGGAATGTTAACAACGCTTCTCGAAATGTGCTTTGCAAATACCTCGGGCGGGATGAATATAAACCTTACCGCCCTTGATGAAAGTGACACAACAAAGATGCTCTTCAGTCAGAACCCTGGGATAATAATTCAGGTAAGAGATGAGGATGAGGTAGCAGAAGTTCTTCTTGAAAGTGGTATTCTCTATTACTCAATTGGTCATCCGGTGGAAGGAAGATCTCTTTACATAACTAACAACGACGAAACAATAACTTTCGATATCGATTATTTGCGAAAGATGTGGTTCAAAACATCATACCTGCTCGATAGGCGTCAGACTGAACAAAATCTTGCTCTGGAAAGATTTGAAAACTTTGACAGGAACAGACTAAATTTCCAGCTTCTGGAGTTTGATGGGACTCTTAAATCACTTGGCATCTCTCCCGAAAGAAGAAAGAAAACAGGAACCCGTGCTGCAATAATAAGAGAAAAGGGAGTCAATGGTGACAGGGAGATGGCATATGCACTTTATCTGGCTGGTTTCGATGTTAAGGACGTACATATGACCGACCTTATTTCAGGAAGGGAAAACCTTGAAGAGATAAGCATGATAGTATTTGTCGGGGGATTCTCAAATTCTGATGTTCTGGGCTCGGCAAAAGGATGGGCAGGAGCCTTCAGGTATAATGAAAGAGCCCGTATTGCCCTTGAAAATTTTTACAAAAGAACAGATACCCTATCATTGGGTGTATGTAATGGTTGCCAGTTAATGGCTGAGCTAGGATTGATTTACCCGGATCATAAGGAAAAGCTAAAACTCCTTCACAATAAATCACAGAAATTTGAATCAGGATTTCTGGGGGTTAAAATTCTGCCAAACAAATCCGTAATGCTTGGGAATATGTCGGGAATGGAGCTTGGGATCTGGGTAGCACATGGAGAGGGTCAGTTCAATTTACCTTATGACGAAGGAAAATATAATATCCCATTAAAATTCAGCAGTCATATATATCCTGCCAATCCAAACGGATCGGATTGGGACACAGCAGGTTTATGTTCTGATGATGGACGACACCTGGTAATGATGCCTCATCTTGAAAGAGCATTTTTCCCATGGCAATGCGGGTACTATCCTTCCGAACGCAAAGAGGACGAAGTTACTCCGTGGATAAAAGCGTTTGTAAACGCGAGAGAATGGATTGAAGAATCAGCGGGTAGCAGCAGGATTAAGAGAAACCGATAATAATTTTGAATTATCGTCAGATGAAGATTCGGCTGTTCCCAAATTCTTTGGCAGGATCTTTTCACTTATAAGTTGGATATTATAAAGTCCTGTATCCTGAATAAATATTGAACCAATGAAAGAGTCGGTTCTGAAATAAGGATATGTAACATCGGTAGAATTACGGAAAACATTATCACAAGCAGGTCGTGCTTCAAGTCTGTTGTCGAGTATACTCAGACTAACATTATTCTTATACTTAAGGTCAGTTGTATCTTTGGTAGCGCTTGAAAGCCATACGTCAAACCGGCCTGATTTGGAAACAAGTACATTCCATTCCGCAGTATTTGAGGCAGGATTCTCAGAATCACTATAACACTCAGCCTTATCAACCTTCAGTTTTATACTACCATCTGACTGCTGTAAAACTTTATTTTCAACGTTTTTCGCGACATTCTTATCCGGTTTAGCAGAATTATTACAGGAATAAACTGAGACTACCACAATCACCATCACCCACACAAAAATATTTCTTCTCATTTTTCAGTAATCTTTTACATTAGGTTTGAATTATAACGTCGTTAAAAGATTTTAAGTATGCAATATATATGAAAATGTAAATTAAGTTCATTTTTTTTAATAATGGAAATATATATACTATACTCAGGGAAAGTATTGGCGTGCGGCTTGCGGTGTACGGCACGCGGCAAGCGGTAAAATATTTAGAGGTTGAGTACAGTAAGTTTGAAGCCGAAAGCCGAAAGCCGGTTGCCGGGCGCCGGATGGCTAGATATTTGCCATTTCCCTAATAGAACCTATCTGTTTTCTTATGCTGTTTCTTACTTCCGGCACCACTAGAGCTTCAGCAACAATCTCCGAAATATCGGCTACTCGTGTTTGGGTGGCGAATGAAAATGTTTTCTTGCAAAGAGGACATGCAGTTGCCAGAATATCAGGACTGCCTTTCGTAAGCTCAAAAGCAGCATCGCTGGCAATTTTCTTTCTGTCTGTAGAACTGATCTTCATGTTTGCCAGACTACCGCCGCAACATAAAGAATCAGCATCTTCAAACTTGCTTTTTTCAAGTCGGGAAACATGCTGAAGAACATATTTTGGTTCATCATAAACACCAGAACCTCTGCCAAGGTCGCAGGGAGAATGATAGACCACTTTTTTTCGAAGGAATTTCATCTTTACTGTACCTTCTTCTATTAGCTTTTTAAAGTATTGCGAATGATGCATAACCTCTAAACCAAGGTAATAGCTTTCCTTGAAAACTTTATAGCAGATTGGGCACGATGTGACAAGAGTATGAGCGCCTGATTTCCAGATCATCTGGGAATTGAAATTTATCAGTTCTCTTGCTTCCTTATCCTGACCAGCCAGCATCAGAGGTCGTCCGCAGCATACCCCGCCATCCTCGTCAATGAAACTATAATTCACTCCTGAAGCATCAAGGATTTTAACCATTGATGTTTTAATTGCCGGTGTAAGGTGAGTCATACAACCTGCAAAAAAGACAACGTCAACTTTTTTTTTTCAGTCTCTTTCAAAAAATTATATACAGGTGGGAGACTTACTTTTTCCGGATCGATATTCTGCCGTTTCCGGAAATAACCTTTATATATATTCCTGATATCATTTTCTGCTTCCCCTCCCCTTCTCTGAATCATCCTTATTGGTGAAAGTTCTATACCGACAGGACATTTCTGATCGCACCTTCCGCACAAAAGACAATTATGAGCAATCTCAGAAACATCATCGTTATTACGGATAGCTTTCATCAGATAAGCCGACTGAATATTAGTAATGCCTGCTGAAGAACTTAGCTGACAGGTGTCAATACATATTCCACATGAAGAGCAAGAGTAAGTTTCAACCTCAGAGAATGTACCGGCTTTGTCGCCTGTTTTTATTCCTGAGTTTCGCATAAAAATCAGAAACAACTCAGTAGGGATATGCATGTAACGGGTTATTGGAAGAAGTACAAAAAAAGTACCGAGCGAAAGAGAATACAGCCACCAAAAAGGGTATGCCAGCTGTTGTGCAGGAAGGAAAGAGGCCAACCAGGCACCAAGCGATCCTGTAAGAAAGCTGCCTGTCCCGTTAGCGCCACTTGTAAAACTTTCAGCCAACAGACGGCTCGGAAAAATCAACCACAGCGAAGTTAATGCTATCCTGTCAAGAGGTTTCAGCTTTGTTGTCTTACGCATACCAACTGCTCTGGAGTAAATCCTTTTAATAACGGCCAGCAATAATCCTGACAGAATAAAAGCAAGAATGAGGTCCATCAAAAAACCATATGTCGCTTCGAAACCTGTTCTTCCATGTTCCGGGTTAAAGAATCTGAAAAATATTGCTTTATATGGAGCATTAAGATGTTTTGAACCAAATATATCAGCTTCAATAGTACCAAAAAGAATGAGCAGAAACCAGCCAAAAGCCAGGCTCATATGCATATAGCCAAGTCGCAGGTTTGATTTCAGAATTTTACGATGGATAAGACTTTCGAGAAAGATCTCCTTTAGGCTCAGAGCGAACGGGATACCAAAGAAACCTCGTTGTAACCTAAGTTTATCGGGACGCGATAATTCGCGGAACCAGATTACGCTTCTTGTTACAACATAAAAAAGTATGAAGTATAAACCGATATTAAAGGGAATAATAAATGGATCAAACTGCATAAAGTATAGATTTTTTTATTGCTTCTTTTGCCAGAGTTACTACGTTTCTTGTATTTACACCCCGTGGACATACGAGAGTACATTTTCCGCAGAGCATGCACTTCTTAATGTTGTCTTTTACCAGGTCATTCTCCCCCCGTTTAATGAGAATATGCAACTCCCTGAGACTGAATTTAGTAAAGTTGCCAGTTGTACATGTTGCTGAACACCCTCCACATTCGATGCATAATCTGAAACTGGGTTCACGTTCATAGACATACTCAGCAATCCACCTGTCATTTGAATCGTAGTCGATTTGACGCCCCTTCGATATTTTAAAACCAAATTTATCCATCCTGCTTTTTTCTGTCATTCAGATAATCTACCACCTCTGTAACTGCAGCACGGGCATGCGAGATTGTTTCAGTTATATTCATAGGCGCAGTACAAGTACCTGCATAAAATACACCTTCAAGGTTTGAAATGTTGCTTCCAAAATGATTATCAGTGCTTTGAAAAAATCTGTTATCCCCGGTATTAAGACCCAGTGAGTTTTTGAGAATACTGCTTCCTTCAGATATCTCCATTCCGGCCATTAAAACCAGCATATCGAGTTCCATTTTAAGAGGTCGCCCGGCAAGTGTATCTTCAACCTTTACAATAAGCTTATTACTGATTGACTCTCCAACTTCGGATACCTTGCCTCTGATGTAATTCACTCCGTATTTTTCCTGGGATTCCATATATAATTCCTCGTAATGGGCACCACCCATTCTCATATCCATGTAAAAGCAGAAAACCTTCGATCCAGGGATTTTCGACCTTAGCTCCATTGCCTGTTTTACTGCAGTAACACAGCACAATTTCGAACAGTAAAGGTTTCCCGATTTTTCATCTCTTGATCCGACACAATGAACAATACCAATTCTGCCGGGAATACTTCCGTCATTTAGTTTAACTTCTCCCTGGCGGAACATTTTTTCAAGGTCAGCTGAGGTGATTACATTATTATAGATTCCATAACCGTATTCTTCCTTTTTTTCACTTTTAAACAGATCAAATCCTGTAGCAACAACAATAGCATCTGCGGATATATCTTTTCCTGTACTGGTTTTAACTATAAATTCTTTTCTGTTTTTTTCAAGTTTGAGAATTTTTGTCCCTTTAAGCAGAGTTATGTTTGCATGTTTAATCAGCTCTGATAGGTATCTTACAACTTCATCGCTGCTTCTTCGATCAGGGAATAAATGATACCAGTTTTTAAGATGCCCTCCCATTTCATTCTCTTTCTCCAGTAATGTAACACTAAATCCGGTTTTAGCCAATTGACCAGCAGCTTCCATGCCTGCAGTACCACCCCCAATAACAACTATATTACCGTTCATTGTTAAACATTTATAAGATTTTCTGGTATAGGCATTTGCTTCCCACCCTTAGTTTTATATTTATCGGAACTGTCGAATTCGATTCCCAGTTTTCTAAGTA
Source organism: uncultured Bacteroidales bacterium (assembly GCA_963809855.1). Taxonomy (GTDB): domain Bacteria; phylum Bacteroidota; class Bacteroidia; order Bacteroidales; family VadinHA17; genus LD21. Next base: position 2,004,454 of record CAWELF010000001.1, read on the forward strand.
ATGGTTCAGACTGAACCATATGATATTGTAATCCGAGATCCCATGGACTATAACCCAGAACAAGTCCTGCAAGTTCCTCATAAGTAAGGACAGGTATAGATTCGCCCTTTTCTCCAAAGGTTGTACCCTCCATCTCTTTTATTGTATATTGCCACTTATCCATAAACATATTACATCCCGGACAATTGGTAAGAACCATATCTGGTTTATATGGCTCCATCGATGAAAATTTCTTCGATGTGTTGGATACAGAGTAACCCCTGTTCGCCTGGACAAGATACTGTCTGAAACCAAACCCACAGCAATGTCTTCGTTCCGGATAATCAATCACCTTTCCGCCCCAGGCATCTATCATACCACTTAGAACATTTGGAAATTCAGCTCCCCCCATCCCTGATTTTGGAAACATTTTTGCATAATGACAACCGATGTGCTCAACTATATTTAGCGGCTCTCCCGTCAGTTTATTAACTAAAAGATTTTTCGCTTTTGCTGCAATTTCATTTCTGAATTTATAAATAATATCGCTTGAGTGAGCAACGTTTTCAGGAATGTCAAACTCTCTGCCTGTTGCCTTAAAAAGATATTCCCTCGTCTTTTCAAGCTCTTCGGGAAAATGTTTCCATGTTTCAAGTATCTCTGTATATAGGCCGAATGATGTAACACAGGAAATTGCAATGTTTTTATACCCCGACTCTTTCATCAGTGCAAAATGTCGTGCAATTACTGTCATTATTGTGGCAGAAGGAACTATGTCGCTATGATATCCAATTCCTGTACAGGTTGTATGACCCGGATTTTCATAGACATCTTTTCCCAGAATATTCCTCATCAGGTTCAGAAAAAACTGTTCAGAACCCGGAAAGAAGCTTTGCCTGATACACGACCTTACATAAAAAAAATGGTCATCCGCAATCTCTTTCTGATAGTCGGACCATATTCTTTTTTTCCCTTCGATATTCATAAGATATTATCTTTCAGATGAAGTATGGGTTCCATTATTTGCTGTGTATATTTCCACAAAATACTCATTATCGGTACCTTCGTTATTGAACTGTAACCCCATTTCTGATGCTTTAGTTTTGGAATACTCTTCAATCAGATCAAAAAAGTCAGTACCTCCGGTTACATCAAATATCTTCTTAAGTTCATCAAGCGCTTCCTGTGGAATTTTTCGTAGCGGGCCCGTTCCTATTCCGTTAATCTGTCCTCCAAGACGCTCAAAAACATCATCAGTGTTTTCAAGGATATACTTCCAAATAGGACCCTGCTCAGGGTGCATGAGTGGGTTTACAGCATATGTTGCAGCGCAATATCCATATTTAAATATATTTTCACCAACAGTTCTTTTTATAGCCAGCTGCTGACGGCCCTTTTCAGATTCAGTAAAATATCCGAGTTTCTGTGAAAGAGTACGTAACGCCATTATAATAAAACCCGGAGTATTTCCACGGGGGCAACGCGTTTTGCACGACATACATTCTCCACAATACCAGATTGTTTCAGATTTAAGTAATCCGAGAATTTCATTATTGTCCCTCGACTGTACTGAGTCTACCACTTTCCGGGGGTCATAGTCATAAAATTCAGCAGCAGGACATATTGCAGTACAAACTCCACAATTCATACAGGCATTTAATCCTTCCTCAAAACGTATGTCCTTCAGTAACTCATCGTAAAGATTTTCCATTTCCTTTGCAGAGAGTAAGATGTGTTAAATTATTAACACAAAAGTACCCCTAATAAAAAAGGGCGGAAACAAGCTTAATGCCTATTTAGGGAGGGTATTTATACGTATACAGTAAAGCAATAACGAAGAAGAACAATTGAACGCAGAACAAAAGAATTTAGATTGAAGAACTTAAACCGGGTTCTGATTTCGTAATTCAAATGTTCTTCATTCTTAATTCAGATGTGAAGGTTTTCAGGGTCAATCACAGGCTTTTTTCCTGGACTTTTTGTACATGTTTTTATGCATCTTTTTGTTGACGAGGTGGGTAACCCAGGCACTGCCTGATCCGATCAAAGCTCCTGCGAGAACGTCGGAAGGATAATGGACTCCGAGATCCATTCTTGAATAGCCAACTGTTCCTGCCCATGTATATGCAGGGACGATAATATACCATTTTGGATAAGTGAGACTTAATGAGGTTGCTGTAGCAAATGCCATTGAAGTATGACCTGAAGGAAACGAAGGGCTGCCCGCTTTTGATTTTTTAGTGATATCAGGATATGTTATGAAGGGTCGCTGGCGGTTAACTGAATATTTTAATATAACTGTTACAGCTTCATTCACAGCGATTGCTACAGCTGTAACACAGGCGTTTCTGAACAACTTATCGTTTTTTTTAATTAGACCAACAGAGCCCATTGTTACCGGAACACCTAAGGAAATATAAGCTGCAGAATTAGACATAAACTGGAAAAACCTGTCGGATGGAAGTATTTCAGGAGAATTTATCGACCTGAGGATCCGTATATCAGCGTTCTGGGAAAAGCCAGATAAAGAAGTGAATAGCAACAAAAAGAATATGGCATTGCCTATATATATATTGTAACCCTTTGCGCCTTTGCGTCTTTGTGGCATATAAATTGAATTATTGAAATTCAGAACCAATCTATTTAACTAAAAGCTTCTCTATATCATTCACAAGTTTCTCAGGGACTGTAGCAGGGGAAAATCTTTTAACAGGAACACCGTTAGAATTGATCAGAAACTTTGTAAAATTCCATTTAATCCGTTTTCCCGTAATTACAAACAGACTGTTTTTCAGATATTTATATATAGGATGTGTATTCTCTCCATTTACATCGATCTTTGAAAACATCTGAAAAGTTACTCCAAAATTTACAAGGCACCCTTCTTCAATCTCTTTTTCTGTACCGGGCTCCTGATTCCCGAACTGATTACAGGGAAATCCGAGTATTACAAATCCCCTGTCTTTGTACTTTCTATAAAGTGCTTCAAGTCCTTCATATTGAGGAGTAAACCCGCATTTACTTGCTGTATTAACAACAAGAATGACTTTTCCTTTATACGATTCCAAACTTATTTGTTTGCCCTGAAGTGAGAGGGCTGAAAACTGATATATACTGTTTTCCATTTTTTCGCTAAGTTACTACTTAATTTTAGCCTTTATTGATATAAGTTTTTGAACGGTATCAATATCAGATTGTTCATTTACTTTTACGGTAATAGCTCTGATCTGACCGTATCTCTTAGTGGTCTTGAAGTCACTCTTCATTATTTCAGATAAATCACTACTAAATATGAGCGGTTCGGCTTTATCCGCAAAGTAGAAAGTAATCCTGAAGGTATCATCAAGAATTGCACCCCAGAAGATTGTTTTTTTCTTCCTCACCATCTTGAAAAGCCAGCTTTTGCCGTCGTTATAATAATTCCACTCCCCTGCGGAATCGGGATATTTTTCTTTTACCGAATTCATAAGTATCTGCCACAGATCCATTTTGTCGCCGATAATAGAATGCAAAACTTCATCAGTAGGAAAGAGTTCCTTATCTGAAAGAGCTATATTCAGGTTTTCAGCCATAATATATTGAATTAGTATAAATTTTAGCAGTATCCTTTTAGTTAAGGCTCCTTAAATTCACGATCGCCTCAGGAACGTATTTATGAACTGTTGCGATCCATGCATCGCAGGTGGCGCAATTCAAACCACAGCACGAAATAAGTTTTTCCATAAATTTGAAGAATGTTTCGAACCTGTTTACATTATACTGAAAGACAAATAAATTTTCATAAATTTACAATTCATTTAAATGCAATTCAAATATGATTTATGTTTTTTTTAACTCACTAAATGCACAAGTGAAATAATGGCAGTGGAGATTTATAACTATCCTTGTGATCTGTTCAGTTAAATATTTTATACACTTCTAATAAGCATTCGAATGACTAAAACGATTCTCACCTCACTCCTCATAGTTTTAACCGGAACGGCATTTGCCAGTAAACCCGACTCATTGAAAATCGGGATATTTGGTACAGTGAAAATATATAAACCGGTTTCTGAGCCTAAGCAGGTTGTTCTTTTTATCAGCGGAGACGGAGGATGGAACCTGGGAGTTGTGGATATGGCAATTGCCTTCACAGGAATGGATGCAATGGTAGTCGGGATTGATATAACGCAATATTACAGGAATCTGCAAAAGACATCATCTGAATGTTATTACCCGGCATCAGATTTCGAAAATCTTAGCAAGACTGTACAAGGAAAATATAAGTTTAAGGCATATATTAACCCTGTGATTATTGGTTACTCATCCGGGGCAACATTAGCGTATGGAATTCTTGCCCAGTCACCAGCTCATACATTTAAGGGAGCAATATCCTTAGGTTTTTGTCCCGATATAGAATTAAATAAAAGCCTTTGCGCCGGTTCTGGATTAAAATCTCATGTTTTAAAAGAAGGAAAAAGTTTCTATCTCGAAGCATGCTCTACACTTCAGGAACCATTTTACGTTTTACAGGGTGAAATAGATAAGGTTTGCGATTTCAACTCTACCAGGAATTATCTGAAACAAATTCCAAATTCTTTTCTGGTAGCGCTTCCCTCGGTGGGACATGGTTTTTCAGTGCAGAGAAACTGGATGCCGCAGATGAAAGATGCATTCAATAAAATTATATCTTCAGAGAATTCTGTAACGCCTTCTCCTGCTTTAGGAGAAAATCGAGCTGATCTTATTGATTTAGGCGGATTGCCATATCATATTGTGAATGCCAGAAGTGACAGCACAAAAGCTATGATGTTCTTTATTTCCGGTGACGGTGGTTTTACCAGTTTTGACCAGTCGATCTGCAATGAATTTGCAAGGAAGGGCTATCCGGTAATAGGACTCGACGCTTTGAAATACTTCTGGGGAAAGCGGGAAGCATCAGACGTGGTTAGAGATGTTGAAAAACTTTTAACTTATTATAGAAATTACTGGCATAAATCTGAACTTATTTTTGTGGGATATTCATTCGGAGCCGATGCAATACCTGTTATTGTTAACCGATTGAATCAGGAATTTAGAAATCAGACCATACTTGTTGGTTTGTTATCTCCTACTACTTCAGCCGACCTGGAGATTCATGTAGGTGATATGTTGAGCATCAGGGGTAAAGCAGGACAATATGATAATGCCACAGAATTAAACAACATCACATTTGCCAGAACAATTTGCTTATATGGTGATGATGAAAAGCAGGAAGTGAAAAGCAAAATTTCAAATCCGAAAGTTGAGTTTGTTACAGTAAAGGGGGGACATCATTTTAGCAGTGACTTTAAAAAAATTGCCGAGTTAATTTTGCAGAAGCAATAAATCATTACAAAAGGTTTTATGGATAATGCCAAATCGTTCATCTCAAAACTTCTTTACAACAAATTCCTCTGGCAGCTTATATTCTCAATTTTTCTTATTGGGATGGCTATCTTTTTCATCCGGCAACAAAATCTTGAACTCTCACGTATTAAAGATCAGCTATCGGACAGTATACCTAAGTATGTTCTGCTGGGTATCTTTCTGACATGTGTATATATCGTGTTTCAGGCTGAAATGTATGTCCATAGTTACAAGTCTATGGGAATACGATTACCTCTGAAAGTTGCTCTCAGGCTATTCCTTAAACGTAATTTTATAAGTGTGTTTCTTCCAGCAGGAGGCTTTTCATCACTTATGTTTTTTACTGCAGAGGTTGAAAGCAGAGGAGCAAGTAAATCGCAGATCCATCTGGCATCGACTTTTTTTGCTTTTTTAAGTATTTTATCGGTAGTGGTAGTATCGTTGCCTGTGTTTGGTTACGCACTATTGCGCTATAGCCTGCACAAAGCCGAGTTGTATGGATTTCTTTTTATGATAGTGATGATAGTTTCTTTATTTGTTGTCATCTATTCCATTTCACAAAAAGGTAAAGCATATCAGTTGCTATGTAAAATACGCCCGTCATTATCAGTTACCCTCGATGATATGATCAGTCAGAATATAAACCGGCAGCAACTATGGATTACACTTCTGTTTTCTCTGGGAATCGAGATCCTTGGAGTACTTCATCTCTATATAGCTATGCTGGCTCTTGGTTTTGAGCCATCATGGCCTGCTGCATTTATTGGCTATATAATAATGGTATTGATACTTATAGCCTCACCGTTTCTGAGAGGATTAGGCGCAATTGAAGTCTCACTTACCTACATCCTGGGTCAGTTTGGTTTTCCGATTATAGCTGCAGCATCCATTACTCTTCTCTACCGCTTTTTTGAATTCTGGCTGCCATTGATTGCAGGTATTGGAAGCTTTGTTTCACGAAAAAATAATATCTTCCTCAGGATTCTGCCTCCATTAATCATATTCACCCTGGGAATTGTCAACATTATTTCGAGCATAACTCCTGCAATTCCAGTCAGATTGAAGCTTGTATATGAATTTTTACCGAAATCCCTGGTAATCAACAGTAACGAACTTGTTCTGGTTGTCGGACTACTTCTTATAATTCTGAGCGTATTCCTGTTACAGGGTTCAAGGCGGGCCTGGTACATCGCTATATTTCTTACAGTTGTATCTGCGATTGGGCATCTGTTTAAGGGTGCAGACTGGGAAGAAGCAATTCTTGCCCTGATTGCAGCTTTTTCACTTATCTATACAAGGGCTCATTATACATTAAGACCGCACCGCAGACTTACCCGTATCAGCTATATGGTTCTGATTTTTAGTGTGGCTGCAGTTCTACTGTATGGAATTATTGGCTTCTATTTCATGGACAAAAGGCACTTTGGTATAGATTTTCACCTGAATGAATGTATAAAGATCATCTTTAAAATGTTTTTCCTTTTTGATGACAGCGACCTTGTACCACTAACAAGGTTTGGAAAGGATTTCATTATTTCAATCTACTTTTTCTCCGGATCAGTTATTACTTTTATTTTCTTCAGCCTTTTAAAACCATATTTCAGTAAACCTTTTAACTCAGAGGAAGATTTCAAACTGGCAAATGAAATCTTAAGCCGCTATGGAAATTCTCCTCTCGATTTTTTCAAAACTTACCCCGATAAGTTTGTATTTATTGCAGATGACCACGATGGTTTCGTCTCTTTTAAAATGACCAGGTATTTTGCTTTCGTTCTCGAAAATCCGGTATGCAAAGATGGAGAAGCACTTGTTAAACTGGTAAAGAGTTTCGATAAGTTCTGTCTTGAAAATGGTTTTGTGTGCATCTATTACCGCATTCCCCAGCAGACCTTAAATCTGTATCTGAGTCTTGGTAAAAAGAGTTTTCCCATCGGAGAAGAAGCAATTGTGGATCTCACAACCTTTACAATGGATGGAGGGAAAATGAAAACTACGAGAAGTGCCATTAATAGGCTTACTTCCGAGGGGTTTGATATAAGAGTCTATCAGCCACCAATAAAAGAAGGGTTACTTCAAAAGCTTGAGATGGTGTCGAATAACTGGCTTACCGTTATGAATCAAAAGGAAATTGCCTTTACCCAGGGCGTATTCGATCGTGCCATTCTAAAGGGACAAACGATTATAACTGTGGAAGATAAAGAGGAAAGAGTTTTTGCATTTCTTAACCTTATCCCCGATTTTGCTCCAGGTGAAGCAACATACGACCTTATCAGAAAAGTTGATGATGCACCAAATGGAGTTCTGGACCTGCTTATGGCAAAAACCCTCATTTATCTAAAGGAACAAGGATATAAATCGGCTAATCTGGGGCTTGCTCCTCTATCAGGTATCGAAGGAACAAATCTGGCAGAGAAAACCATTAATTATGCGTATGAAAATCTGAAAGCTTTCGGGCATTTTAAAGGACTACGAAAATATAAAGAGAAGTTTTTCCCTTCATGGGAGAAGAAATATATGGTATATAATTTTGACTACCATCTATTGCAGGCACCCAATGCCCTGAAAAGGGTTTCGGAAGGGCGATAAACCAACCTTGTCAAATCCTAACAGCCTCCTGAAGCTTTCTTCTTTTTAGCAACCGGCATAACCACAGGTTTGGAGGAAGAGCCAGGCTGTTCCTGAGTTGTCTGTACAGATGCTCCACCACCCAAAGCTAACCCGGCGCTTTTACGAAAGTCATACTTCGCGAATTCTTCATCAGCACTTGTGGAAGCCGGTTTTTTAGGGTTAAGAATAGCATCAAACCAATAATTAAGCCCACCCTCAAGAACGAAATTATTCCTATAGCCCAGTTGTCTTGTAACCATCCATGCCTCATTAGCTGTAAGAGTACCGTTTGAATAAAAAATATTCATTTTGATATCCTGATTAAGAATATCAGCATATTTATCTGATAGAAGGTCTGTAGCCGGAATGTTTATTGCTCCCGGAAGATTGAATTTTTCAAACTCATCCTGACTTCTCACATCAATCAAACGAAGAGCAGGATCTTTCTTTACAATCATATCTGCTACTGCATCGGGTGTTACATACTGGGTTCTTGTATTGACCTCACTTAACAATTCATCAGCAGAAAGTTTGTATTGTTTTGTCTTATTTGGTGGGACTGCTGCTATAATTAGTCCCAGCGGGATAATGAACAATGCTAATAAATTACGTGGTTTCATGGTATCTGGTTTTAAAATTTAAATTTGTATAGATATGTGATTGCTTTAGAGGCTTTAGAAGCTTTAGAGGCTTAAGGCCTTTATAGCCTTTATAGCCTTTACAGCCTTCTTCTAATATTCTGCCCTGGGGAACTTCTTTTCGGCCCACTCAGCAACCCAAAACATTGTGAGGGCTGCCAGAATAAGCAAAATGGCAAAGACTCCGTCAGACAATCCCAGTGTTTCACTGATTTTTGGTGAGCCAAGGAATTTTGCCATGTACATTCCATCCCATAGGTTATAACCGATGCCGAAGATAAATACTCCGATAAACAGACCTCCGATAAAAACAAAGGCATCAAGTTTACCAATTGAAGCGCCACAAAAACTTGTTCCGGGACAATAACCGCCAATAATAAAACCAGCCCCCATTATTATCCCTCCAATAATTGCTGATGTCAGGTATGTTGGATTAACGTATACCAGGTTAAGATCTACCCAACCAAACAAACTGAAAAAAAGTAATCCCAGCATGGCAGTAATAGCAGCTGTAAAGAATACTTTTAATACAACCGCGTCATAACCATAAAATACTCCGGCAAGTTTCCTGCTCGAAGAAAAGCCACTCTGTTCGAGTACAAAGCCGAATCCAATTCCGATTATAAATGCCAGAAAAAGGTTTGTGTTTTCCGAAATTAATTCATTTACTGATAATGGTCCCATAATATTTTTGTCTTAATGTCTAATTATCTAATTGTCTTGCGGTCTTGCAGTCTTGCAGTCGTGCAGTCGTGCGGTCTGATTTGCCCTGAGCCCTGAGCCCTGCGCCCTGTGCCACATTATATCCAGTTCCTCCTGAAGAAATAGGCAAGAGCATAGGCTGTTCCGAAAATTGCCATCATTGTTATGAACCCGCCCAGTGAAAGGACTGCCATACCGCTAAGGGCCGATCCGCTTGTGCAACCTCTTCCCAGCTGCGATCCGAAACCAAACAACACACCTCCGGTTAAGGCAAGCAGAAGTCTCTTTCGCGATGTAATATTTGGTGAATGTTCAACTTTAAATTTAAGTCGACCGGCAATTGTCCCTGAAAGGAATCCACCTACGACAACTCCCAGCATTTCAAATACCAGCCAGTTTTTCATTGGGTTGCCACTATGAGCTGCAGTGTATTCCTTTACGAAGCCTGAATTTTCTGAAGCCTTTGGGGCAATAGTTGTTTCAACCGTTACAATAGCACTTTTAATTGCGCCACTTGCACCCAGTCCTCTCCCAGAAACAAAATTCGCAGCAAGAAGGACAATGCCCAATAAAACCCCGCCCAGATATGGATTGAGGTATTTGTTTTTTCTTAGTTCCTTAGTCTTAACCATGTTTTATAATTGTTATTCGTTTTCATTCATAAAGGAGACGCAAAATTTTGCGTCTTCACAATCCATGTTATAGGGATGCAAAGCATTGCGTCTTTACAATCCATATTATCGAAGCACAATATGCACCTTGTACCCAGTACCCAGCACTTAGTAAAGCCATCTGCTTACCTGTCCCGCATATACTATAATAAATCTCAGCATAAGGCTACCAAAGATTACCAGCACGGCAGGAATCATTACCGGTATCTTATACTTTCCAAGTTCCATTATCTCAAGCAAAGCTGGAAGAAGCATTCCCATTATTACAACAAATATCCAGAACGACATTGTGTACGGTCCTCCTAAAAACATACCCGCAGCTGCAATCTGAACCTGAGTACTCGCAAGGAATCCCATAAACATATGTATAATAAGAAACAATTCGATTCCTATTAACACCAGGTCGATCCTTGCAAACTGTTTACGCTCAGCCTTATCTTTCGACAAAAGTAAAGTTGCGGCAGCACCTGCCGACAAGCCTGATGCCAGGAAAAGAGGTCCAAGGATTGAAGTGTTCCAGAGAGGACGGGCATTGAAAGCTGAAAGCAGGATACCTGTATATATTCCTAAAATTATTGCATAAATCAGCATTACCCATGCCAGCGCTTTTTTATATCTGTTGAAGAATGCTTCAATGTCATAAAGAAATTTATACTTCCAATCCCATTTCGGGAAAATATCCCGTATATGAAGAGCACACCAGACAAATGAAACCGGAGTTATTACCAGCAGCGTCCACGCTCCCCACGACATAGGTGATTGCAATCTGATGTTTGTATATAACTGCCAGAAAAACATCTTGTGCCGCAAGTCAATAAACAAAGCAATGAGTCCAAACACAAGAAGTACAGGAGCAAGAAAAGGGGTTATCCTGACTGCTGTTTTGTAATCCTTTTCTCTTCCTCTTATAAAATAGAGAGCAGCTATTGCCAGAATACCTGCTGCCATTCCACCCAGAAAGAGATAAATAGATATTTGCCAGTGCCAGATATGCAAATGAGGATCAATAAGTTGATTCATTCTTCCACTGACAATTGTTTCTTCTTTCATATACTGCCTGTTAGAAAATTCTATATTAAAAAATAGAGTTGCGGATTAGTCCCCGCTTCAGGAATAAGCTTTTTGGATTTTCTGCTCTTTAGTATCAGCGAAATGTTGCTGTTTATATCGTCGAGATCGCCGAAGTATAAACATTTGGTTGGACAAACTGCAACACAAGCCGGCGATAAACCATTCTTTATCCGGTGAACACAAAAAGTACACTTATCAACATACCCTGCCGGATGAGGATAACGGGCATCATAGGGACAAGAGGCCATGCAAGCGCCGCAACCGATACATTTTTTCTGTTCAACAAGCACAATCCCCCCTTCCACTTTGTGACTTGCTCCTGTGGGGCAGCAACGAACGCAGGGTGCGTTTTCACAATGGTTACATCTTTCAGATCTAATCTCCATTTCAAGCTGGGGATAAGTTCCATCCATATCCTCAACAACCCAGTCGCGACAAAATCCGATTGGAACATTATTCTCTGTCTGACAAGCTACAACACAATCACTGCAACCTACACACTTCCTGGTATCAACAGCCATAGCATATCTCATGATGCAGCCTCCTTTTCACTCTTTTCTGTTACAAATGTGACAAAATTACCTCTCATCCCGGTACCTCCCATAATTGGATCGGTTAGAACTTTAGTAATGAGTTGTGTATCGCTGGCCCCTTTCCCGAAGCACCGATTCAATTGTTTCTGACCATGACCAAATCCGTGTACCATGTATATCGAATCCCAGCGTATTCTTTCAGTAATCCTTACCTTAATAGGGAAATCAGATACTATCCCATCCTGATTCTTTAACCAGACATACTGATCCTTTGTAAGTCCCCACTCTTTTGCCACTCTGGGATTTACCCAAACTGAATTTTCGTGCATAAGATCAGTGAGGTTCGGATTATTGGAAGTTCTCCCGAAGGTATGCATCGGTGCCCTGCCATAGATCAATCGATAAAAACCTTCCGCAGGCTCTTCATGAGCAATATATTTTGGAAGAGGATCAAATCCTGCATCTTCAAAATACTTTGAATAGAGCTCAATTTTTCCGGAATCTGTAGGGAAGGCAACATCTTCATTTTCTGCAAAATACAAATCATCAGCATCTCTTTCAGTTGTTTTAACCCCTACCCTTTCCATCTCTTCCAGCGAAGACCCTAACTGTTTAAGTTGCCAGTCAAGCATCTCTTCCTGCTTCTCAAAGGGAAACCATGCTTCAAGACCTAGTTTAACAGATAATCCGCGGGCAATATTATAGCCCGATCTGGTATTATTTTTTGGTTCAGCAGCCGGCATCCTGAGAGCAATTGCCGGCTTCCTGTAAGGACTAACCCTGAGTGCGTCATAGCGCTCGAGGTATGTACACTCAGGAAGGACAACATCAGCCCATCCTGTAATCTCCATTGGCATGGTATCAACAGCTACAATGAGGTCAAGGTTTTGAATTGCTTTTTTTGTTTTTTGCTGATCAGGAATAGAAGAGATCAGATTAGTTCCGTTAATAAACCATCCTTTTATAAGCAATTCCGGTTTGTTATCTGGTATTGATGCGTCAATCAGAGCATTTGAAACAGGAGAGCTGGCAATCGGATATTTTCCAGGAAAAGCGTCTGTCCAGCTCTTTTTTGGCTCCGGAAACTGAGGAACTTTAGGAGAAGGAACTGAATATTTCGCCGGTCTGTAGAAGCCACCTCTTCTTCCCCAGGAACCTAGCAGTGCATTTAATATTGCAATAGCACGAACCCTCTGAGTATCATCACCATACCATGTCACATGCCTTCCCGGATGTACAATTACTGAAGGAGACGCATCAGCCATAGCTTTGGCAGTTTTCCTTATCTGATCAGGTTTAATAGTAGTAATTCCATATGCCCATTCAGGAGTAAAATCCTTAACATGTTCTTTGAGTTTGTCAAAACCTGAGCAATATTTTTCTACATATTTTTTATCGTAATAATCGTTGTAAATTATTTCATGTATCCAGGCGAGAAGAAGCGCTATATCTGTTGATGGTTTAATCGGGAGCCAAAATTTTGATTTTCCTGCTGCTGTGGAGAATCTGGGATCGACTGTAATTATTGTTACACCCTTATCTATAGCATCCGACATTTCCTGAATCTGACCGTTATGCATGTTTTCACCAATATGCGATCCGATAAGTACAAGACATTTAGTATCGCGAATATCAGTAACTTCAGGTGAATAAACCTCTTCTCCGAATGTAGCAAGAAATGCCTCATCTCTTGGTCCCCGGCACTGAGCATAAGAAGGTTCTGCAATGTTTGAGGAACCATACGCTTTAAATAAGCTTGTGTAGTAAGCGCTCCCCGAACCATGAGTAAACAGAGCCATACTTTCAGGACCGTACTTTGAAGCTATGTCCTTCATCTTCCCCGCGATTACTTCGAAAGCTTCATCCCAGGTAGCTTCACGAAATACTTGTTTTCCCCGCTCTTCAACCCTTATCAAAGGAGTTTTCAAACGGTCTTCATCATAGTACATTCCCACACCACCTGTTCCCCGCGGACAAAAACGTCCGTTGGAATGCTGGTCCTCATCATTACCAATAATTTTCCAGATTTTACCTTCAGAATTTTTATAAACCCAACCGGCGCATTTCCAGAAACACACCTCGCAGTATGTTGGTGTGCGCGTAAGATCTACTTTAAGTTTCTTAGCATCCTCCGGGGAAGCAATTAATCTTATAGCACCAAAAGCTCCAGAACCCATTGCAAGTGCTCCCGCACCTATTACCGAAATCTTAAGAAAATCTCTTCTGCTTGCCATCTGTTAATTTTATAACAGAACAAAATTATGAAAAAAAGATTAAGCTTTTATTCATATATTTAGATAAATGTATGTGTGTGCAACAGTTATGATTGACAACTTACTGTTAACAAATTAACAATCATGCAAATGCACTCTATTTAAAATCATTATAAATTACATAAAATTAATCAGGACATCCTTTAACATAAAAAACATTGGCAAAAGCACTGACACTTATTTTATATACAATTATCTATATATATTTATTTTAGTAATATTGCATTGATTTTGCAATCATCTTTTTCTCAATCACCTCATGAATAGAGAATAGTGGCTCTATCTAGGAAGTAGGAAGTAGGAAGCAGGAAGCAGGAAGCAGGAAGCAGGAAGTAGGAAGCAATGAAGAAACCTTTACCGGTTTTCAGCTTTGTCAATTCAATTGTTAAAGGTAATTTTGTAGAAACATAAATTAATTTTATTTCCCACCTCAGGATGTCAGAGCTCGAACAATATTTCAATCAATATCGTAGAAATATAACAGGTATTGATACTGAAATCACAACTCCCTATGGTTCTAAGAAACTGATTTATGCTGACTGGATAGCCAGCGGACGCTTGTATGGTCCCATTGAAAGTAGGATATCGGACGATATCGGACCAATGGTTGGAAACACTCATTCAGATTCCACCTCTACCGCAAAAGCGATGACAGATGCATACCATCTGGCGCAAAAGATTGTAAAGCATCATGTTAACGCCAACGATAACGACGTTCTGATTTTTACAGGAACAGGAATGACTTCGGCGATTTCCAAGCTGCAGAGAATTATCGGGCTGAAGGTCCCTGAGCAGGCTATAAAGTTTTGCGCATATACTCAGAACGACTCTAAAAGCTGTAAAGATATTCCCAATGAGAACAGACCTGTCGTGTTTCTGACACATACTGAACACCATTCTAATCACACATCATGGTTTGAGACTCTTGCCGATGTGGTTGTACTTGAGCCTTCGGATGATCTGACAGTAAATCCTGAAACCCTACGCAAAGAGATTGAAAAGTACAAGGACAGACCTTTATTGATAGGCTCGTTTTCGGCTTGTTCAAATGTAACCGGATATTCCCCACCCTACTACGAGCTTGCCAGGATTATGCATAAATACAGTGGGTACTGTTTTGTAGATTTTGCCGGATCCGCACCTTATGCAGATATCAATATGCATCCCTGTGATGAACATGCACAACTAGATGCTATCTTTTTCTCGCCACATAAATTTCTTGGCGGTCCTGGCAGCGCAGGCGTTCTTATTTTCAGTAAAGAACTCTATAAAAATGAAATCCCCGACAGTCCTGGTGGCGGCACCGTAAAATGGACCAACAGATGGGGCGGATACAGTTATATATCAGACATAGAGGTGAAAGAAGATGGAGGTACTCCTGGTTTTCTTCAGGGCATTAAAGCCGCTCTGGCAGTTACCTTAAAAGAAAAGATGGGTACAAAGGAAATTCACGAAAGAGAAAAAGAACTCATTCGATTAGCATTCAGTGAGTTATCTAGTATTTCCGAGCTTCACATTCTCGCCGACAACATAAAAGAACGACTCGGTGTATTCTCTTTTTATATTGATAATATTCATCACAACCTTATAACCAGGATTCTAAACGACAGGTTCGGTATTCAGGTAAGAGGTGGTTGTTCATGTGCCGGAACATACGGGCATTTCCTTTTAAATGTCGATTTCAAAATGTCGAAAGAGATTACCGATAAAATAGATTCTGGCGATTTGTCGTTGAAACCTGGCTGGGTAAGGTTATCACTTCATCCCACAATGACAGATTCTGAACTGTTGTATATAACCGATGCCATTAAACAAACTGTTAAGAATATTAGTGAATGGCAAAAAGACTATGATTACGACCGTCATACCAATGAGTTTAATCACAGGACTTTTAAGAATAATGATAAAGAAAATGTGGTGCGGTGGTTTATACTTGATATGTAACAAATTGATGATCGTAACCCCCTTCCTAACCCCCGCCGAAGCGGGGCAGGCTTTTCTCCACGGGGGAAGAAACGCTAAGCAAAGCTTTACAACAAGCGGGGAAACGGCTTAATTAATACCAATTTACCATGACAGAAAAATACATAAACGACTTTGATTCAAAAGCTTCAGAATGGGACAATAATCCGATGCATTGGGATCGTTCTCGTTCTATTGCTAAAGAAATTATTAAGGATATCCCTATAAAAAAAGAGATGACAGCTCTTGAATTCGGTGCAGGCACGGGGATTCTTAGTTTTATGCTTAAAGACTATTTCAGGGAGATCACTATGATGGATAACTCATCTGAGATGATAAAGGTTATTAAAGGGAAGATTGAAACAACAAAAGTACAAAACCTCAAAGCCATCAATATCGATCTCGAGCATTCAGATTACAGCGGACACCGATTCGATCTGATATTTACCCAAATGGTACTTCATCATGTCGAAGATGTTGATAATATCATAAATAAGTTCTACAGTCTTTTAAATCCCGGAGGATTTATTGCAATCGCTGACCTGTATGCCGAAGATGGATCCTTCCATGGAGAAGGATTTGTGGGTCGAAGAGGATTCGATATAGAAAAGTTGTCTGCTCAGCTTGGTAAAGTTGGTTTTTCAAATATCAGTGAAAGGCAATGTTTTGTTATTAACAGGAAAATCTCTGATACCGAAACCAAAGAATTCGGGGTATTCCTGTTGACAGCAAAACGCTTATAATGCTCAATTAATACATTTAATAAAAGCAGCCAGACAATAAGATTGATTATTGGAAATATTTATGGAAACAATAATCTACAAACCACTTAATTCAATCTGGCTTAAAGCTTCCGTTATCGGAAGCATCTGGGCGTCGATTGAAATAGTCCTTGGAAGTTTTCTTCATAACCTGAGGATCCCCCTCTCAGGTATGATACTTTCTTTTATAAGTGTGTGGCTAATAATTTCATTTTTACAGCTTTGGAAAGAAAACGGACTAATCTGGCGGGCAGGAATTATTTGTGCTCTTATGAAATCTATCTCCCCCAGTGCAATAATTTTAGGGCCGATGATTGGAATATTAAGCGAAGCAATACTTGTTGAATTATTCATCTTCATTTTTGGTAAGAACCTGGTCGGTTATATTATCGGTGGAGCATTTGCTGTTCTTAGCACAATACTTCATAAGCTTCTAACCCTGTTGATACTTTATGGTTTTGATTTTATTAAAATATTATCAGATCTATATCAATTTGCCATGAAACAGATTGATTTGGAACAAGTAACTCCTATTACTCTGATCATATTCATTTCAGCTGTTTATGCTATTACAGGAATCGCCGGAGCAATAATCGGGTATGTTACAGGAATAAAATACAATAAAATTAAAAGTCATTTTGTGAATCGGACTGAGATTGAACTCCAGTCGGAGAATCAGCTTTTTGGCCAGACTACCAAAGAAAGTTATTCTTTACTTTTCCTTATAATTAATCTGGTTTCAATTATTTCTATTCTTATTTTATTGAATACCAACTTTTTTATTGCTGCTTCTATTTCATCCTTACTTTATATAGTATTCTGCATCTTGAAATATAAAAACTCATTAAAACGATTAAAGAAAATTTCATTCTGGCTCAGCTTTATTATTATAACTTTTGCGGCATCCTTTCTAAGGAATGGATTCTCTAATGGAGTTTTCTTCAGTCCTGATGGACTAATGATCGGGATTAAGATGAATGCTCGTGCCATTATACTGGTAATCGGGTTTGCCTCTATAAGTGTTGAACTGAAAAACCCGATAATTAAATCGGTTTTATATAACAGGGGCTTCGCAAATCTTTATCAGTCACTAAGTCTGGCATTTTCGGCGCTTCCATATTTAGTTGCCGATCTCTCAAATCAAAGTCAGACAAATAATAAGATTAAATCCAATATTACTCACCGTATTTTACTAAGTCAGGCGGAAATGTTGCTACAGATATTTGAAAAAGAGCAATCGAAACGACCTTCTATTATTATTATAACCGGAGATATTCATCAGGGGAAGACCACCTTTGCTCAGAAAATAGTTATTGGTCTTCTTGAAAAGAAAGTTGAGATTGCCGGATTCCTTTCTCGCGGTATAAATGAGAACGGACTGAGACGCGGATTTAACCTGTTTGATATTGAATCGCAAAAAGAGTATGAGCTATGCACCAATAATAAAGATGAAAGCCGTATAAAGTCCGGACAATTTTATTTCAATAAAGAGACTATTTTAAAAGGTGCAGAAATCCTTAGTCCGGAAAATCTATCACTTAAACAATTGGTTGTAATAGATGAAATAGGTCCACTCGAATTAAGCGATAAAGGATGGAGCAGTGCCATAGAGAAACTTGTCAGCGCCTCCGATATTCCTCAACTTTGGGTAGTGAGAAAAAGTATCCTGAAAAAAGTTGTCAGGAAATGGAACATTGGCAATGCCTATATATTCGATATCGAAGACAACAATGCAGAGGAGACAGTAAGCAAGATCAATGAAATAGTGTTACAAAAATAACACAGAAAATAGTTTGAAGTAAAAAAAATTTATACTTTTGTTTCGTAATTAGACGAAACACTAAATGAAATGGAGATAAAAGAAAAGTTGAAGGTGTATACTGATAAACAGGAAAAGATAGCCAGGTATTCTAAAGCATTAGGACATCCTGTACGAGTTTTTATTATGGATTTTCTTGTTAAGAATACAGATAAATGTTGCTACAGCGGCGATATGGCTGAAGAACTTCCAATAGCCCGTTCAACTCTCTCACAGCATCTTAAAGAATTAAAAGAAGCCGGACTTATTCAGGGTGAAATTAATCCACCGTACATTAAATATTGTATAAATAAAGCCGGCTGGACAGAAGCCAAAGAATTACTTGGCACTTTTTTTAACAGGAAATAGTAAATAATCATAAAATGGATATAAAAATTTTAGGAACAGGTTGTTCAAAATGCAAAACTCTTGAAAAACTGACCAGAGAAGTAGTCAGCAAGAACGGAATAGATGCAACTATCACAAAGGTGGAGGATATTATGGAGATCATGAAATTCAATATAATGACTACTCCTGCCCTTGTAATTGATGGAAAAGTAGTTACTAAAGGAATTATACCTTCATCGGAAGAAATTAAGC
Organism: uncultured Bacteroidales bacterium; assembly: GCA_963809855.1. GTDB lineage: Bacteria > Bacteroidota > Bacteroidia > Bacteroidales > VadinHA17 > LD21. The sequence continues at coordinate 2,023,416 of CAWELF010000001.1, forward strand.
AATTATTAACCAGATAAATATTGGAACTTATGAAGAACTTAGTTTTCACAGGATTTTTAGCTCTTTTGCTGTTCTGTACCTCATGTAAGGGACAGCCCGAGAAGAAACAGACTGTAGCTGCTGTTTCCGGTAATGATGTTGAGGTTTACTATTTTCATAATACAGTTCGCTGTACAACATGTCTGACAATTGAAGCCGAAGCCAGAAAAAACATTGAAATGCTGTATCCGGAGATGTATAAGGAAGGGAAAATAAGTTTCACTTCACTTAACCTTGAAGAAGCAACAGGTAGATCTATGGGTGAGAAATTGGGTGTCAGCGGTCAAACCTTGCTGATTGTTAGCGGAAATCAGAAAATTAATATTACAACCGATGGTTTCTTATATGCTGTTGCAAAGCCTGATAAATTAAGGGAGATAATCAAAAGTAAAGTTGATTCACTTACTAAAGAGTAAATAGCAATAATCTGTTAAGAAGTGGCTGAGTTCCTTACCAATCTATTAGATAACAGCACATTGCCCTGGCTTTCTGCCTTGCTGCTTGGACTGATTGTTTCGGTAAGTCCCTGTGCTCTTGCAACAAATATTACGGCAATCGGTTTCATAAGTAAGGATCTGGAAAACAGGCACAGGGTATTCTTTAATGGTATTTTCTATACAATTGGAAGAGCATTAACTTATTCTACAATAGCACTGATAATATATTTCGGAGCTGACCAGTTAAAGCTCTCTGGTTTCTTTCAACTGATAAGTGAAAAAGTAATCGGTCCGTTTCTTCTTATAATAGGTATTCTCTTGCTCGATTTTGTAAAAATTAAATTCCCCGGGTTTAGCGGATTAGCTGCTAAAATGGAGAAGAAGACATCCTGGGGCTTTACAGATGCTGTTCTTTTAGGAACTGTTTTTGCACTCGCATTCTGTCCTGTTAGCGGTGTGCTATATTTTGGTGTGCTTATTCCAATGACGGTAGTCAGTGCTAAAGGATTATATCTTCCTCTTGTTTTTGCAACCGGCACGGCAATTCCTGTAATAATATTTGCATGGATATTTGCCTATACTGTATCTGGAATCGGGGTAGCATATAAAAGGATAAAGTATATCGAGGTATGGTTCAGAAGGATTATAGCGTTATTGTTTATCGGAATAGGAACCTATTACATTTTACAGGTCTACTTATAAAAAATTTACTAATTTGTTTCGTAGTATGACGAAATATCAATTCTTTACAAATGAAAAACATTAAAAAAAATATCTGGTTACCCGTTGCATTATTACCTGTCTGGTACATTTTATATCATAATCTCCAACCCGGAACAAACTGGTTAATTGATTCGGTTTTCGGTATGACTAAAGGGGCACATCTCACTGAAGCTATGCGTTTCTTTGTTTTTGAATTCCCAAAGGTTATGATGCTGCTTACACTTATAATCTTTTTTGTAGGCATCATCCGAACATACTTTACTCCGGAAAGGACACGAAAAGCACTTGAGGGGAAGAAGACTTTTACCGGAAATGTTATGGCAGCAGCATTAGGTATTGTAACTCCATTCTGTTCCTGTTCGGCTATCCCTTTATTCCTTGGATTTGTTGAAGCGGGAGTGCCACTGGGAGTCACATTTTCATTTCTTATCTCCTCTCCTATGATTAATGAAGTTGCTGTAGTACTTCTGTATGGAATGTTTGGATGGAAGGTTGCATTAATATATGTGGGAACAGGCCTGGTTATAGCAATAGTTGCCGGCTGGGTAATTGGTTTATTAAAGCTCGAAAAATGGGTGGAACCCTGGGTATATGAGACACATCTGGTGAATGATGGAGAGGAAGAAGAAAAAATTAAATTCGGAAACAGAATAAGTCTTGGATATGATGCCATAAAGGATATAGTAGGCAAAGTATGGATCTATGTTGCCCTGGGAATAGCTGTCGGAGCCGGAGCTCATGGCTATGTTCCGGAAGAATTTATGGCAGCCTTGATGGGGAAATCGGCATGGTATTCTGTCCCGTTATCTGTTTTAATAGGTATTCCGCTTTATTCCAACGCTGCCGGTATTGTACCAATTGTATCGGTACTTATTGAAAAAGGAGCGTCGTTAGGTACGGCCCTGGCATTCATGATGTCGGTAATTGGTTTATCACTGCCTGAAATGATTATACTGCGAAAAGTACTGAAGCTCCCGTTGATTTTCACATTTATTGGAGTGGTAGGATTCGGAATAATGATTGTAGGGTATCTGTTCAATATGATTTTTTAATAACTCATTGAATATGAACAAACATTCACATACACACAAAACAACAAACGGGGAGAACCTGTTTATCACCATTCTTCTTAATGTTTTTATTACAATTGCCCAGGCAATCGGAGGACTTCTTTCCGGTAGCATGGCACTACTCTCCGATGCAGCACATAACTTCAGCGATGTACTTTCACTTATAATCAGCTTTGCTGCTGAAAAATTATCTGGCAGGGAAAGAACCACCAGACAGACCTATGGTTATCAGAGAGCAGGAATCTTTGCAGCTTTTATTAATACTGCATCATTACTCGTAATTGGTACTATTTTGGTCTGGCAATCTGTCTCCAGAATTATCCATCCGCAACCTATTGCAGGTTTAATTGTAATTTATCTGGCTGCAGCAGGCATATTACTTAACGGACTAAGCGCCCTGCTTATAAGAAAAGATGCTGAAGGCAGTATGAACATGCGCTCCGCATATTTGCATTTGTTTTCTGATACGATGACTTCTATAGCAGTCCTTGCAGGTGGCTTTGCTATTAAGTTTTTAGAATGGTATTGGATTGACGGGGTTCTGTCGATCGGTATCGCTATTTACTTAATTTATAGCAGCTGGTCAATTTTTTATGAGGCTATCCGGATTTTCATGCAATTTACTCCTTCCCAGATAAATATTGAGGAAATAGCACGGGAAGTTACCTTGATTGACGGCGTAAAAAACATGCACCATGTTCATGTATGGCAACTCGATGATCATGAGATGATGTTGGAGGCTCATATTGATCTGGATGAAGATTATTCAATTTCAACCTTCGAAGTTATACTGGAACAAGTCGATAAGCTACTTGAAACATACGGCATTCATCATTTTAATATTCAGCCGGAACTCTTCAGGAGCGACCAGAAAGAATTGATCAATAAGGGCAAGGGTAAATGATACAAAGCATTTTTAAGATAATTGGTAACATATTACAGGTATAAATTAAAATATTATGAGAAAGTTTAACAACAAAAACATTTCTGTGATTTTATTTTTCACTACAGCATTATTTGTATCAGCTTGTGGTCAGAATACCAGTCAGGGAGAAAAAGCGAAATCCCCTTATCAGGTTTCAACGAATAAAATGGATACAGAGAAAAAGTACAAAGTAACTTTTATTGAGTTAGGATCAGTAAGATGCATCCCATGCCAGCAAATGCAACCTGTAATGAAATCTATTGAAGCTAAATATGGCAAAGATGTAAAAGTTGATTTCCATGATGTCTGGACTGATGCAGGCAAGCCTTATGGTGTAAAATATGGCATTGAGGCAATCCCAACCCAGGTATTTCTTGACGAAACGGGTAAAGAATATTTCAGACATGTAGGATACTTTCCTGAAGAAGAGTTAGTGAAAGTATTACAGCAAAAGGGTGTAGTACTAAATTAGATTTCCATGTTTTAACCCAAAATCATATCATTATGAAACAGTCAATTGGTTTTATCGGTGGTGGAAGAGTGACAAGAATTCTTCTGCAGGCATTTAAAAATAAAAATGCACATTTCAGTAAAATTGTTGTCACAGACACTAACCCGGATGTCACAGGTATTCTAAAGAAATCATTCCCTGATATTCAGGTTGATAATGCATCCCTAGCAGCCTCTCAGGATATAGTTTTTATTTCCCTGCATCCTCCTGTTGTTATGGATACACTTGAGGTTATAAAGGGTAGCATTAACAGCAATACCATTGTGATATCGCTTGCTCCTAAAATCACTATTACAAAAATATTATCAAAACTAAATCAGATTAAAAACGTTGCCCGTTTAATTCCAAATGCTACTTCCTATATTAATGAAGGTTATAACCCGGTATGTTTCTCTTCTGAATTTGCCAGAAATGAAAAGCAACAGGTTTTCGATCTGCTAAGCCTATTAGGAAATACATTTGAGGTACCTGAAGAAAAACTTGAAGGCTATGCAATCATGTCAGCAATGCTACCTACGTATTTCTGGTTTCAGTGGAAAGAACTTGCAGAGATCGGGCAAAAAATTGGTCTGTCTGAAAAAGAGAGCAACGATTCGATAAACGATACCCTCATTTCTTCACTAAATTTGATGTTTAAGTCAGGTTTAAAAACAACTGAGGTGATGGATTTAATTCCTGTTAAACCAATAGCAGAACACGAGGATCAAATTCGGGATTGTTTTGAGAGTAAGCTGCTTCCCTTGTTCGAAAAGATCAAACCTTAACAGAAATGAATTGATTGAAACCTGAACGAAACCGTTCTCCACATGTTGTAGTTTAAGGTAGTTATACTTAATTATGAGAACAAAAGATACGGGACTATACAAAACAGCTTACTATTTAAGCCTGTTCACTATCTTTTACAACATTATCGAAGGAATAGTATCCGTGATTTTAGGTTATAAAGATGAAACACTCACCTTATTAGGTTTTGGTGTGGATAGTTTTATTGAAGTAATGTCGGGAATTGGCATTGCCATGATGATATTACGAATCAAACAAAACCCTGAAAGCCCTAAAAGCATTTTCGAGATAAAAGCATTAAAAATAACAGGTGCAGCATTTTACATTTTATCGGCAGGTTTATTTGTTGGCATAATTGTAAATCTGATCAACCATCATAAACCAGAGACTACGATCTGGGGAGTAATAATTTCATTAGCATCAATAGCAGTGATGGTCTGGCTCATGAATGCAAAAAAAAGCGTTGGTAAAAAGTTAAATTCTGAGCCAATTATTGCTGATGCAAATTGCACTAAGGTTTGTGTATACATGTCAGTGGTACTGCTGGTTTCAAGTCTTGTTTACGAACTTACAGGCTTTGCATATGCTGATTTAATTGGTGCCGCAGGGCTTGTTTACTTTTCAATATCGGAGGGCAGGGAAGCTTTTGAAAAAGCTAAGTCAAAAGGATGTGTTTGTTAACTAAATCACAGCTGGTTCAGAGAATTGTTTCATAACTTAAAAGAAGGTAATATGTTACAAAAGAAGATGCAGGCGCTAATGCCACCGGAAAAAATGATCGAAATGTTTACTTATAAAATCGAGAGTAAAAAACCAATCGCGCGAGTTTCGGAAGAAGTACCCTTAACATGTGAGAAGTATAAATTCTCATTGCTTCAAACATATAACTATTTTGAAATACTCAAAAGCAAAGGATTCCCTATTAAAAGAAAAGTTTTTATTTACGAAATCTGTCAGGCAAAGACAGCTGCTGCAATGCTCACCTATTTTCCCCATTTTTCAATTTTCATGCCATGTAAACTTGCTATTTATGAAGATAACGGAAAAACCATTATTTCAACAATGAATATGGAGATAATGCTAAAAGCCGTTAGTTCAAATCAGGAACTTTTCAATGAGACAACAACCCTTTTTAATACATTACAATCATTAATTACCTCATTATCTGAAATTAAATGAAAAAGTATAAATACTTGTAAATGAGGCACCTAATGGTACAGAAAATCATATAACGTATTTAGACTTGCCATGCAAATTCAGAAAGGTTATGAAAACACATAATTGTGCGTCTTCCTAATGGCTAATGCTGTAACCTTTGCTCTACCAAATCAGAATACCCCAAACGGGTACAATAATATTGAAAGAATGTTGAAAGTCGTAATATTAGAAAATGGCAAAATAAACTATGCGGGTCTTGTGCAAATGCCTGTGGAATAGCTGAATTTAAGTGCATTCAAAGTCCTAATGCAATCTTAATCAAACATTAATTCAATTTTAATTTATAATTTTCTTTCTACCGATAAATTTGATCCTTGGAATAAAATTCTACGGATACAATAAATGAAAATATTAATGTTCGGGTGGGAGTTTCCGCCACAAATCACGGGAGGACTTGGAACTGCCTGCTACGGAATTACAAAAAGCCTGGCAAAACAAAACGTGAATGTATTATTTGTCGTTCCAAAAACATTTGGTAACGAAGATAAAAGATTTGCTGCCATTCAGGATGCGGGTGAGATACCTTCCAAATATTTAAATTCGAATTCGGAAGAGTTCTGGAAAAAAGTGCAATACAGGGAAGTATCAGCTAAACTTGTTCCATATGTCACACCGGAAAATTATGAAAAGCAACTGGAAAAAGATGTATTAATTTCAAAACAATCGAATGAAAAGTCAGATTTTACTCCTTTTTCAGGCCAATATGGGATAGATCTATGGAATGAAATAGATAGGTATTCAATGGTGACTTCACTTCTGGCCAGGAAGGAGAAATATGATATTATTCATGCACATGAGTGGCTCACTTTTCCTGCTGGGATTGCTGCAAAAAAAATATCAGGAAAGCCACTTGTAGTTCATATCCATGCTACTGAATTTGACCGTAATGGCGGGAAAATAAATAAAGATATTTACAGTATTGAAAGGAGGGGAATGGAATTATCCGATAAAATAATTACTGTAAGCAACTTCACAAAAAACATTGTAATAAAGCAATATGGGATTAAACCCGACAAAATAATTACAATACACAATGGTATAGATGAAAACACAAACAATACAATAAATAAACCAGAGAGACTAACCGGTGAAAAGATTGTTACTTTTTTAGGCAGGATTACTTATCAGAAAGGGCCGGAGTATTTTATTGAGGCCGCTCATAAGGTATTGCAGAAGCAAAGCAATGTTAGATTTATTATAGCCGGAAGCGGCGATTTGAAGGATAAAATCGTCAGTCAGGTTAAAAATCTTGGAATTTCAGCTAATGTTAGCTTTCCGGGTTTTCTTAATAATGATGAAATCAATAAACTGTTTTCACAGACAGACTTGTTTGTTATGCCATCTGTATCCGAGCCATTTGGCATAGCACCACTTGAAGCTCTACGATCTAAGGTACCGGTAATTATTTCAAAGCAGTCTGGTGTTGCGGAAGTCATAAAACATGCAATAAAGGTTGATTACTGGGATATAAACGCTCTTTCAGACGCAATATGGGGTGTTCTTAATTATTCGACCCTGTCGAGATTGCTTGCCTTAAAAGGAAGCAGGGATGTGGACAAATTGCGCTGGGAAAATGCCGGCAGGCAAATTCATGAGCTTTATAAATCATTAGTTTGAGAAATCGAAGACGGGATGAAGAAAATATTCTTAACTATTGAGGTGCACCAACCATTGAAATTGCAGACATTCAGATTTTTTGAAATAATGAATAATCACTATTACTATGATGATTACGAAAATGAGTTAAACATTAAGAAGATATCTGAGCTCTCTTATCTGCCTGTCAATAAGAAATTACTAGAATTAATTCATTCCTTCAAAGGCGCTTTTAAATTGTCTTTTCTTTTTTCCGGAGTCGTTCTCGATCAATTTGAATTATATGCTCCCGAAATGATCGATAGCTATAAAACTCTTTTAAATACTGATTGTGTTAAACTTTTGTCGGGAACATACTCCAATACTTTCGGACCATTAGCTAACAATCTGTTATTCTCCGATCAGCTAAAACTCCATAGAAAGAGAATTAAAGCAATGTTTAATAAAGAACCAATTGTTGCTCCAAACAGGAAACTAAAATATTCGGGAGCCGGTAATCAGAAAATAACAATTTTATCGGAAGACAGGAAATTAAACGAAATCTTATCACGGGATTTTTCTTACGAGGACCCTTACAAATTATTAAATAATCGGGAAAAATTTGTAAAAGCGCTAAACAGCTGCACCGATAATAACTGTGTTGTCGATATATTCATTCCATACAATGTGGGCTCTGATTGTCAAAGTTCAAATAGAGGACTACTGGAATTCCTTGAGTTTTTTCCTTCAGAAGTGCTTTCAAAAACAGATTTTACATTTGCAAATCCATCTGAAGCAGGAGACTACTCACTTTCTTCTTTATCAGCCGAACAGAAGGATTCAAAAATTTCTAAAGACAATGAATCATTTTACGGAGCTTGTAATGAAATGCAGATTGATGCATTTGAGAAGTTATATTCCTATAGTGAAAGAATGAATATATGCAATGATCTTTTGATCAATAAGGACTGGCTTTTTCTTCAGACCTGCGATCATTTTTATTATATGGATCCGGTATTGTACGAAGAAAATGAATTTCACGGAATCGTTATTCCTTACAATTCACCTTACTTCGCTTATATAAACTTCATGAACATCTTAACAGATTTTTCTGACAGATTGGATAAGTGGTTTTGTAAGCCTCATATTCACCAGAACGGTGCTCGTTCCAAAATTAAACAAATTGACATACCTGAGAGACATCCAATTTCGATAAGTACGACAAATAAAACAGCGCCAGATATAAACAAAATGAGTGGTCAGACATAAAAAGTATTTATTAACTTTTAAATTAATTAGTTATGGAAAACTCCATCATTAAAACAAAAAAAAGCAGGGCGGTTCGCCCGGAAAAAACCAAAAAAATGCAAAAAATGATTTCAGAGGAAGATATCCGCCTTCGTGCATTTGAAATCTACATGGAAAATGGTGTTACAAATCATAATGAACTGGATGACTGGTTCAGGGCTGAAAGAGAATTAAAAGGATCTGACAGATAAAATGAACTTAAAATAATCAATTTAAGAGAAAGGTTTCAACCGGGTTATTTACATTTTTTGAGGGAGCCGGGATAGTATTTTTGAAATAATCTGAATCAGGCTGATCAGCCAATGATAAGTTCATGTGTAATCTTATCAATCTTTGAGGGGATGTTCCAATAGAAGAGTTGATTAATTATTGCACTTTCTTCTTTAGCAGATATTCCATAATTCAGCATAACGCCATCAAAGTAATGAGCAATAAAGTTGTCTACCCCACTGTTCGCATTACGAATAACATCTTCGATCTCAGGAACTTTGGCAAAGTCTAGCATTTCATTAGCTTTAATATTAATTTTCAATGTTCTGTTATGGGCAAGAATTCTTCTCATTACTGACTGATATTTGCTTTTATTATATCCTTGCGTTTTATTCAGGAAGCTATAAAGTGTATTATTTTCAATCAGTGCCCTACCCTTGTATAATGGAGTATTTACATCTACGGCTATGAAGTAACTATTTGTATCAAAATCATTTAAAATTTTGTTATAAAAGGCCAGATTCTTATCCGTACAGCCCGTAAATGAGATAGTTAGGATCATGATAAAAAAAGGCACTATTGCCAATACCTGGAATATTTTTGACTTATTCATTTTATTTCCATATAAAGTTGATTCTTATGCTTATCATGGAGTATGTCAATTGTTTAGTTCAGTATAAATAACAATTTAATTCAGTTTTTTCCTATTATGCGACAAAATTAATTTCTGCCAGATCGTCACGGAGTCTATGTATGTGTAACCTCGCTGAATCTAAAAAGCATTCACTTAATGCCAATTAATAATTCCTTCCCGGTTAAGAGCACTGGCCTTTAATCTGGAATATGAAGTATTAAATTAATAGTTTCTTTATCTATTCTTAATTTACTTTTAACTCTTGTTAGAATTTAACATTCTAATTTTATTGCTTCAAACGCATCTATAAATAAGACACTTATGATAACTTATGATAACTTATTATAGATTGTTTAAAAAAGTCATCTTAGTATAAACGAAATTTAAGATCATGAAAACGAAAACAATATTTGGAATGGTTTCGATAGCTGTCATAGCAACGGTTTCTACATTTTTTGTATCCAAACACTTTATTCAAAAACAGGAACTATCGCTGATCAACCGGAGTTATAGTTACGGTGAGAGAACTATCCCAGCAACAATGACTTCTATGCAGAATCAGGAGAAACAGGTTGACTTTGTATCTGCTGCAGAACAAACGGTTCATGCAGTGGTCCACGTCAGAGTCAGATCGACTGTAACGGAGGGGCCCGATTCTGATAATCCCTTATTTGAGTTTTTTTATGGTAATAATGCAAAACAGCAACCCAGAAAAGTTACGGGTTACGGATCAGGTGTAATAATCTCACCTGACGGATATATTATTACCAATAACCATGTAGTGGAAGATGCTGACTCTATCCAGGTTACCCTAAACAACAATAAAACCTATTATGCCACTCTAGTTGGAAGAGATCCTGATACAGATATTGCCTTACTCAAGATAAATGCACAGAACCTGTCAATAATCAAATTTGGTGATTCTGATAAATTAAAAGTTGGTGAGTGGGTTCTGGCAGTGGGAAATCCATTTAACCTTACTTCAACAGTCACAGCAGGGATAGTCAGTGCAAAAGGAAGAAGTCTCGATCTGGATGGCAGTTACAAGATTGAATCATTTATCCAGACCGATGCTGCACTAAATATGGGAAACAGCGGAGGTGCTCTCGTTAATACATCAGCAGAGCTCGTGGGTATTACTTCAGCGATTATTTCTCCTACAGGTACATACTCCGGAAATTCTTTCGCCATCCCGGTAAATATTGTTAAGAAAGTAGTTGCTGACCTGCGTCAATATGGAAAAGTGCAAAGAGCAATGATGGGCATAAAAATTCAGGAAGTGACTTCTGAAATTGCCGATAAAGAAAAACTTAATAATGTTAGTGGTGTATATATAGCTTCCGTAAATAACGGGGGTTCCGCTGAAGAAGCAGGACTTAAAGCTAAAGACGTAATAATTAAAATCAATAATCAGGATATTTTGACCCCTGCGGATCTTCAGGCAACAGTAAGTGAACATCGTCCGGGTGAAAAAATAAATGTCACTTACAGCAGGGATGGTAAACAGAATACGGTATCGGTTCTACTTAAAAATATAGATGGCAACACCGGAGTGATTCTCGAAAGCACAGGGGAAACAGTATTTGGGTGCAGAGTTGCACCGCTTACATCTCAGGAAAAGAAAAAATACACCCTTGATAATGGTGTAAAAATCTCAGATGTCGGGGAAGGAAAATTAAAAGATATCGGAATCAAAAAGGGCACCATAATTACTACAATCAATGGTAAAAATGTAAATAATGCTTCTGATATCAGGAATGCCACTATGGATGGAGAAAACCTTTCTACAATTGAAGGTGTTCAACCAAATGGGACATATTTTGCTTATCAGTTTAGAAATTAACAATATTACCAATAAGATGCTTTACAGAGGGTTCATTTGCAGCACCCTCCGTAAAGCTTAAGTTGGAACATACTTATTAAAACTTGTCAAATTAGAAAAGCATAATTATCTGAAATTTCAGTTTTGGATGATTTTTGGCATGATTTTAATTATGTTATCCACTGATATAAACAAATTGGAATTAAACGTCAACAGAATCCTTACTAAATGTTAATCTTTTGTTAATGACCTATATCTGGCATTAATTTTGCTTTATTTAGATTAAATAAAATTAAAAATAAGGCTATGAAAACAAAAACATTAACATTAGCAGGATCGGCAATAATTGCAATTCTGTTAATAACTACAGGTGTTGCCTTGATTACAAATTCAAGGAATAAGCGAAATTTCAATGAAGAAAAGGTTCAAAACTTATCTCTTGTATCACAAAAAATGCAGGTCGTGAATGACCTCGATAAAGCAAAAAGTGATCTGGTTGCGTTAACATCTAAGGAAGAGAAAGTTAATAAATCTTTAGCTGATGCAGAAGCCCGGTTAGCTTTAGATGGCAGAAAGCTTACTCATTTATCCATTGAGAACGCATCATTAGTTAAAGACAGGAATGAACTTGTTCAATTACAGAAGTCCAAAAGGGATCTCGATAATGCTTACTCAGATTTAAAATTGGAATACCAGACTGCGTTATCAAGGGTAAAAAACCTTGAGAATTCAGAAATCTTACTTGATGCAGAGAAAACTGATCTTATAAGTAAACTGCAAACTTCAGAGAAGGATAGAATTGATAATGTTGAGCTCTATGGATCGAGGGGTAATAGGGCAGATAAGTTGACTTTTGTTGCAAGAAGGACCAGAAAACTAAATATTAATTTTGATTCTCCTCTGGGCAAAAGTGATCAAATAAACTATAAAATAATTACGCCATCCGGTACAATTATTAATCCGGAAGATAAATCATCGGCTTGGGTGGTAATTGACCATAGCAAGCAGGATATGACTGCTAGCTTGTCATCTGTTTCAGCAGAGCCTGAAATTTCCAGAAAGTTAGAATTGAGAGATAATTCGAAGAGCAAGCTAAAACCGGGAGAATATACAATCCAGTTCTTCAGTAATAATAAAAACATTGGTAACTATAAGTTAAAGCTCAGGTAGTTGAATTAATTCAATCAACAATTCCGGCAGGTCTTCTGGGAAAACCAAAGCCTGCCGGTAATTTAATAACCTATAGAATTTCTTATATAAAAATAACACTATTAAAATGTTGAATTTATTCCGGATCGTAAGAAAATTTAGAGCAGAAACAATATTGGAAAAATGCATTTTCATTTTTTCCATTGGATTATTAACGCTCACTGCTAATGGTAGTTCGCATCTTGCATCAAAACTGCAAATAGGGATGTTCAAAAACTCAAAAACCTGTTTCGTTCTTGAAGATGGGTTAAGTTCTTACAATGTGTTTATAAAAGAAGCCATACCAAAATTTTGGAAATCTACAGAGTATGAATTTATTGGCCAGCAGGAATTTGAAAAACGAAGATTTGACCCGAAGTATTCTTTTGTAGTACTTATGAAAGACGTTTTCAGTAAAGATCCTGCCGGAGTTAGTTATACCTATATGAATCTTGTGATGGGCGGTCCGGCTAAAAGCCTGACGGACATGCCAGAATTATGCAGCATACCGATTGCCTATACTGACGATAACAGGTTTGATTATGGGTATATAATTCCATTTATGGTCAAATTCATGCAGAAGCATGTAAAAAGCCTGGAGAAAAAACGTTTTATAATTTCAATAGAAGGATTGAAATACTACAATAGGAGATCAACATTCAAGGACAAGGAGTTACTTCTTGATAAAGATAAGTTAGCATTGGATGCTAACTCCCTTGAGAAAATTAAAACTGTTTACCCGTACAAGATAAAACTACTTTCAACATCTGAAATTCAGAAAACGCTTGTTTCGAATCCGGCTAATACATTGTTTAATTATCATGTTGGGCCAGCTCAAAATATGGCAGCCGGAAAATGCTTTGAGATGATTTTTGATATTGAAGGTAACCTGTATTATTATAACTCGCGTGAGATTACAAATGATAATGAAGATGGTTTTAATCTGAACGATTTATCTTATAATAGATAGTCTAATCGATTGTACTGCTCTTAACTCTGTGAGCATTTTTGGTTGAACAATGGTTATAAAATATTATCTAATTTAAATGCAAAAAAAGGGATATATGAAAAATAAAAAAAGCAAGAAAGTACTTATTGCACTTGATTATTCACCGACCGCTGATAAAGTAGCAAAAGCAGGTTATTTATTGGCAAAAACTATGAGAGCAGAAGTAATTCTGTTGCATGTATTGTCGAGTCCTGTTTATTATTCTTCATTCGAATATTCACCAATTATTGGCTTTTTAGGCTACATGAGAATGGAACGATCAGAACCTGTAAGTAACGAGAGATTAAAAAATGCATCTTCTCTATATCTTGATGATACGCGAAATCAGCTTGGTGATAAAAATATTAAAACCCTGGTAAAAGAGGGGGAATTTGCAGACTCTATTTTAGATACTGCAAAAGAGGTTAATGCTGACACTATAGTATTAGGATCTCATAGTCGCAGATGGTTGGAGGAAATACTAATGGGAAGCGTTACTGAAAAAGTTCTTCACCGTACCACTATTCCTCTTTTTATTGTACCAACTAAAAAACGCGATTAAGGTTTTTAGAACGTGATTATTTTGAAGAGGTTATAAGATTCAACTCTTATTCCTATAAAAATATTTTCCTGTTAAAAGCAATCCGCCAAAAACGAATGCTGCAAAAAGAAGACTGCTTACCGCAAGTTGCATACCTCCGGACAAAACGTGACCACTTGTGCAGCCGCCAGCCATTCTGGCACCAAAAATCAGAATAAATCCACCTATGAATGCCCAGATTATTCTTTTCGCGATGGAATTACCCTTATATTTTTCCCAGTTACTATGAATTAATGTGATTTTGAATTCTTTTCTCAGGAGTGAAATAACTATTCCTGAGATAAAAGCTCCGATTAAAAACAGAACTTCCCACTGGCCGGGTACTTGAAGTTTTGGAAAATAACTATTATCAGTATTACCTGTAAGTAAATCAGCTACATATGGATATGCAGTGGAAGCTCCGATTATACGATTTGTACCAACAGTAAGAAATACAATAGCATTTAAAACAGCTAAACCAATTCCCGAATATAACCATTTAAGATTCGTTGCTTTTTCTTTTTTATTTAACCAGAATGCTACCCAAACGAATGCAGCACCAAGAACAATATCAACCAGATAGAATATAAAATGATGCTGACCAATAAGAGTATAAAGTGATATGCTGCCAAGGTCGGGACCTAAGATGCTTTGAACAGATGGAACAGTTAAAGTGTATATGAATCCGCCAAAAAGTCCACCGATAATACCAATCAGCGCATCAACAGAACCCTCACCAAGTGAAACCGGCAGAGTTCCAGGGCAGTATCCTAAAATTGCCATTCCAACGCCAAAAATAATACCTCCAATAGCGATTCCTCCGAGTAAAATCGGTTTAATATGATAAGTGGCCAGGCCAAGACCAATTTCAATTGCTATAATAACTGCCCCCACACCAATTGCAACAGCGATTGCTTTAGCTACTGCAAAGTTCTCGAGCGTTGCCATACCACTGATAGTGTTGTACCTGTTTAACTTAGCATTTTGCAAAATTGCGCCAAATAAAAAACCGAGTAGTAATATTATAGCTGTCATCTTTCGTGTATTTAGTAGTGTTATGTTATAAAGGTATTAAATTTTATTTAACCATTATAACTATGTGATTTGATAATGGTTGATTAGATATTTCTTCAATAATCTTTAAACCGGTTTTATCTGCTAAATAGCGAACACCTCCCTTAGCTACATAGCTTTTAAAGTTCCTGTAATGCTCAGCCCCTGCAATGAACTCAATGACTTCACTTAAAAAGCCTCCAAAACCTTTTGGTCGTGGAACAAGATAATCACCAATGATAATCTTGTCAGAAACCATGGCCATCTCTTTCAGAAGACTTATCCTTTCCTCTTCATTTACTTCATGGATAACATAAGTCAGCACCGCATAATCGAAATGTGTTTGCCCTTCCTCAATTATTTCACTCAGATTATTATGCTTAAAAGAAATTTTTTCGTTAGGCTGATCAAGCAACTTCAGACTGGCCCTGTCGATATTCCTTTTTGATAAGTCTATGCCTAAAACTGATTTACATTTATCTCCAAGAGTAAATTCCAAACGTCCTGTTCCGCAGCCGATATCAATAATTACTGAATCTGGTTGAATCAGATTCTTAACTTGCCCAAATAGTTTATCCTGGTTTGGTGCAATAAACGTATCATAAAACCGACCGTCGTACCAGTGGTACTTATTAGTTGCCATAATTTTCTTCCATCTTATCGGGAAATTTTTAAACTAATCTTTTCAATATCTTACCTTCTGTATCAGTAACTTTCCATTCTTTCAGGACTTCATTAAGCTTCCCGGAAATGTCGCTTTTATAATTTATACTCTCAATAAATCTCTTATATATATCGGGAGTTATTTCGAATTGCTTAATTAATTTGTCTGGAGTGTACTCGATTTTTTCAATATGCTGCGGGTCGAACATACATTTCTGAGCCATTAAAGGACAAGTTACAACATCTCGCTTGATTCCAAACTCGAAGAACATACCACATTTTGCACAGAAATATTTTCCGACTTCGCGTTCTCCTAAAATGTCAATAAAGTCGAGCCTCAGTTCATGTTCAAAATTCAAAATACCTTTTAAATATTCGAGACTTCCGGTAAGTATCTCTTTAATTTTATCTTTTTCCCATACCTTTCCCGCATCCATTAAAACGAATGTGATCGATTTTTCATTTATTCTCTGAGCTGTTTCACAACCGGTAAGAATGATGATAAAACTTTTAACAGTTTGCAGAGGTTGTTGTTTTGAAATATCAAATTTCCAATCTTTTAAAAAATCAAGATATATTTTGGCAAGGATTTTACCTGTTTCACTGTAATTATCAGTAATAATTTCGCTCAAAATTCGCTGAGGAATTTTAGGATAAAACAAACCAAATTTTTCAAGAGCCTCGGTTGATTCAGGTGCAAGATTCTCTACTGCAATTGGAGTATTTACGCACATCCCCGTCATATATGGACATACTGGTTTGTCGAGAACAAAAAATTTCTTGCATGTCACGCACCAGTAGTGATTTGATTCTGAAACACTTCCCTGGGGTAAAGAATTTATCTTATTCTTTATCATTTCCATCCGGGTCATTTTGTTATCTTCCATATTATTATATTATTTGAAAAAACCTTAAGCATTTTGTATTAAAATATTCTTTAACTGACTCTTACTAACTACCCCCGACTGCCTCCAGACTGCTCTTCCATTTTTAAATATAATAATGGTTGGAACGCTCTGTACACTATAACGGCTGGCTATTTGATTATTAGCATCAACATCGATCTTTATTACCCTCACACGCTCGCCAAGTTCCGTCGCCACCTCTTTTAATATTGGAGACTGCATCTTACACGGACTGCACCAAAGTGCATGAAAATCAACAATTACAGGTCGTGAATCGTTTATTATTGAATCGAATTTACCTTTCATGATATTTTAATATTTTCCGATCTGCTGTAGCAGGAACTCTTTATTTTTCACGCCAACAAACCTATTTACCTCTTTACCGTTCTTGAAAAGAATCAATGTTGGAATATTTCTAACCTGGTATTTCTGGGCTAGCGACTGATATTGTTCAATATTTACTTTACCAACATGAGAATTACCAGTCAGTTCGTTGGCGACTTCGTTCAAAACCGGAGCCATCATTCTGCAGGGAGCACACCATGATGCCCAAAAATCGACGAGAACCAATTTATTTTTTGTCTGATGCTGAAAATTTTTATCAGTTAATGTGAGTATGTTGTCGCTGTCCGCTACCATTGGAATGTTTTTCATCCTGGCTCTGGCCATAATATAAAGCGCACCAAGGAAGGCAACGATAGAGAGCACTATTATCATTGTTGTTTGCATATCAGGTTTTTATTATTTGTTTCTGTTTTATTATAGATCAGACGTTTATTGCAATTGGGAAAACCATATTCAGTATCGATTTTACCTGATCTTTAGTCTGATTGCTTGAAGTAGCCTTAACGACTATACCATTTCTGTAATAAATTGTAAACGGAATTCCCATAAAACCACGTACTTCAGGAATTGAACGGATGACATGCGATTCAGGATTATCAAATTCCATGTCGCAGAATTTTACATTTTTATATTCAGCTTCGAGTTCTTTGGCAATTCCATATACAGGAATACACATCGGACCCATACGTCCGCAGACTACCATTACATTTTCGTTTTCGCTGATTACTCTATTATGCTCAGCTGCTGATTCGAGATGTTTTAAATTTGTGTACAACATGACTTTGAATATTTAAATTAACGATACAAAAATACTGCTGTACAACTCGCAAAAAAAGGATTTGAGATTGCAGGATTACAACAACCGGCTTGATTAAGGATAACTTTTCTATTGACTTATGTTAAAGACAATGACATTTGACCGTGAAGGTAATTGCCTAAAAAATCATTTTAACCGCCAAGAACGCAAAGAAGGCGCATAGGACGCAAAGATTTAATATTAAATGCTTTAACTCTGCGATTCTCTGCGTGTCCTCTGCGTGCTCTGCGGTAAAAATGACTTCTGAAACACCTCCAATTACTAATTTCATTTTAAGTACTGTTCGGGGTACAAATAAATTAATTGTGAATTAAAGAACAATCGGGCGGTTGAAAGTGTTTAAGCTAGAGTACAATGCTGGTATCAATCATAAAATAATCAGAAAAAACAATAATAAGTAAGAGATAACCAATGCATTGTAGTATAAAATTATAATAAATAAGGAGGTGAGTGAATGGAAAATATCGATACTGTTTCAACTGATGTTCTGATTATTGGTGGTGGCCCATCAGGTTTAGCCACTGCAATTCATCTGTCGGATATCTTAAACAAAAAGGCCAGGGTGGCAGAATTATGCTTCTTGAAAAGGGAAAAGAGATCGGAAGTCATATATTATCGGGTGCTATAATTAAACCATCTGTATTTAAAGAATTTCTGCCTGGTACAGATTTTTCAGAGATTCCTTTTAATGCCAAAGTAATAAAGGAGAGCACTGTTTTTCTTACTGAAAATGGATCGGTTGCTTTACCATTTCATTTGCCTTTTATGGGTAATAAGGGCAACTATACTGCTTCATTGGGTCAGATATGCAGGTATTTAGCCGGAAAGGCCAGTGAAAAAGGGGTAGAAATATATACAGGTTTTGCTGTAGATGAAATTCTTTATAAAGATGGTAAGGTTATCGGTGCCAAAACAAAAGATACAGGTCTGGATCATAATGGTAATCATCTCGAAAATTTTCAGCCAGGCACCCGTGTTGAAGCAAAAGTTACAGTTTTTGCAGAAGGTACGCGGGGAAGTCTGGCTAAAATGCTGATTAAAAAGTTTGACTTGAACAAAGACAGAAACGAGCAGGTATATTCTTTAGGTTGTAAGGAACTATGGACGGTTCCCGAAGGAAATATTAAAGCCGGAGAGGTTTATCACACAGTGGGTTATCCGCTCGATAATGATGAGTTCGGAGGTGGGTTTATTTATGGATTAAACGACAATAAGGTTGCTGTCGGCATTGTGGTTGGACTAGACTATAAAGACCCTACTTTTGATGTACACGATGCCTTTCAGATTTGGAAAACCACGCCATTTGTATCTAAGTTTTTAAAAGGAGGCAAAATGGTTGAATACGGAGCGAAGACTCTTCCTGAAGGAGGGTATTATGCCGTCCCGAAACTATATGTCGACAATGCCTTGCTAGTAGGTGACACCGCCGGGTTGGTTACCATGCCAGCTTTAAAGGGTATACACCTCGCTATAAAATCGGGAATGTTGGCAGCACAGACTATTGCCAATGCATTATCTGAAAATGACACTTCCGAAAAGAACCTTAAACAATACGAGACACTTGTTTATAACAGTATCATAAGCAGAGAGTTATATCCCGTCCGTAATTTCCGGCAGGGATTTGAGAAGGGACTGATTGCAGGTGGAATACATTTCGGGACTCAATTGATAACCGGAGGTGCTGGTTTCTCTGGCAGACTAAGGTCTCATGCGGATTATCAGACCACGCAAAAATTAAGTGAACTGAAGAAGAAACCATTCAAAGAGCGGTTTAAAGGGAAACTGGAATTTGACAAAGTACTGACCTTCGATAAATCAACCGATGTTTATCACTCAGGTGTTTTCCATGATGAACAACAGGTAGTACACCTTCAGATTAATAACAAGGAACAGTTCAATGCTATAAATATTGAGGAATATGGGGCACCGGAGCAATATTATTGTTCATCAGAGGTTTACGAACTCCATACAAATAAAGAAGGGAAAAAGGAACTAAGGATCCATGCTGAGAACTGCATGCATTGCAAAACATGCGATATCAAATCGGCCGGAGAGAGGATCACCTGGGTTGTTCCGAACGGAGGAAATGGTCCCGATTTTCAAAATATGTAATTAAATAGATAACTCACTGATGGCTCTGACAATTATAAGTTTAATAAAACAAGTTCCTCTCCCAAGCGAGATGAGGATGGGTGAAGATGGATTAATGGACCGGACGAAAGCAAAATCAATAATAAATATTGACTGTCAGTTTGGATTGGAAGCAGGCTTGCAACTCAGGAAGCAATATCCGGATGCAAGACTGATAGTATGTTCCATGGGGCCTAAGTCGTTTGAAAATTCACTCAGAAGCGCTATTTCTATGGGCTATGATGAGGCTTACCTCCTCTCCGATCGTAAACTCGGAGGCAGCGATACATATGCTACCGGATTGGCCATCTCAACAATGCTTAAACATCTGGGGTTTACCAAAGAATCCAAAGAACCCTTTATAATTTTGACCGGCCGCCAGACAAGTGATGGAGATACTGCTCACGTGCCATCGCAGGTAGCTGAAAGCATCGGAATACCCCAGGCAACATTTGTTGAGAGTGTAAAACCAGATGGTTCCGGAAATGTTGTAGCAAAAAGGATCATAGAGGGTGGTTACCAGCTTTTGAAAGTTCCAATTCCATGTGTTGTTTCATTAACTCCCACAGGAATCCCTCCACGTAAACCTTCTCTCAGCGGAGCTATTAAAGCACGGACTCTCAATATTACAACCTTCGGAATAGATGATATCGGATTGGGAACAGAGAAAATCGGAATAAACGGATCTCCTACAATCGTAGCGAAAGTTGTAAATATTGTAAGTGAACGGCCACCAATTAAAATGTCGGAAGGGCACAATGAAGCAACTCTCGTGGACAGTTTAATTGCTAATATAAAAAAAGGAGGAAACGTTTTGAAAGCGAAGGAAAAATCGGTAGTAAAAGAAACCGAACATCCTGATTTCCCTGATAAAGACTTCCGCGATGGTGCAAGAGGAATTATTACATGGGCCGAAATCACAAATGGTAAAATATCAAGACCTTCAATAGAGTTGCTCACCCCTGCAAGAAACCTGGCAAATCAGCTTGGTAACGACACCAAAGTACTCACAATGGTAATCGGTAAAAATGTCCAGCAGTTCGCTCAAACCCTCATAGAACATGGGTCCGATGAGGTTATTCTTGTTGAAGATGAAAGGTTCGAAGAATATCTTATCCTTCCGTTCTCATCTATTTTTGCACAGGTTATCAAAATAAGGAAACCCGAAATTGCCCTTTTTGCAGCAACAACGGCAGGAAGGGAATTAGCTCCACGTATTGGAATGAAAACTGATAGCGGAGTAACTGCCGACTGCACCGGTCTCTCTATTGGTGAGTACATCGATAAAAAAGAAAAAGTCATTTACAAACCTATTCTTGAATCAAGGCGACCTACATACGGGGAGAGTAAACTTGCCACAATTCTAGGGTTTGTTTGTCCGCAAATATCAACAGCCAGAGCTGGTACATTTGAAGTACCAAAATGTATTGAAGGCCGGGCAGGGAAAGTTTCAAGTTTTAATCCGGTTCTGAATGATAAAGATTTTGTTGTTGAGATTATTAAAACAGTCAGAGGTGAAGGCGGATTACAAAATCTTTTTGAGGCTGACATCATCGTTTCAGGAGGCAGAGGAACAACCAGTGATAATATGGGTCTCATAAAATCACTTGCCGAAGCTTTAAAAAGACAGGGAATCAATGCAGAATGGGCCGCCAGCAGACCGGTTGTTGATGAAGGTGTTGCTGAATATGCAAGACAGATTGGACAAACAGGTAAAACTATCCGACCTAAAGTATACATTGCAGTGGGCATCTCGGGGGCAATTCAGCATATTGCCGGTATGAAGGAATCTGAAAAGATAATTGCAATTGATCACAACCCTAAGGCGCATATCTTCCATAATGCAGATTTTGGAATCGTTGGTGAGTATACAGACATTTTACCTGAATTGATTGAGCGTGTTAACGCCGGGTATAAATTTGGACTAGAAGCTAAGAAAACATAATAATAACCCTAAACCAATAAATATGGGACAAAAAGGAAGATCGATCGTAAAAATGGATGTTGATACGTTAATCAACTTGCTGAATAAAGCCTTATCTGATGAGTGGCTTGCCTACTATCAATACTGGGTTGGCGCCAAAGTAGTAAAAGGGCCAATGAAAGATGCTGTAATAGCTGAGCTAACCATACATGCAACCGAAGAATTAGCCCACGCTGAATTGCTGGCTGCCAGAATTATTCAGCTCGATGGGATACCTGTTTTATCCCCTGAGGACTGGCTCAAATTTACAAACTGCGGATATGGAAGACCCGATGATCCGTATGTTGAGGTTATCCTTGATCAGAATATAAAAGGGGAGCAGTGCGCAATAAAGACCTATAGTGAATTACTCGATATTACCAGGGAAGCCGATCCTGTTACATACAATATGGTCCTCACCATCCTTTCACAGGAGGTTGAACATGAAGAAGACCTTACTGCTCTTAAGGAAGATCTTGAATTGATGTTGGAGAAGCGAAGGTAGAGGAAAACAAGGTCTAAACCAGGTTTCCGGGAACCTGTAACATTATATAAAAGCCTTCCAAACCTGTGAGCCGGTATACTTTCTGTCGTTTGTTGATATTGCACATGAAAAAAGTTGAAGTGTATCAACTTTAATGTTAGAATATGTCAATATGAATTTCTTACGTGATGAGTCTCCTTTCTTTAGTTTTGTATCAAATCTAAAGAAATGGAAAACAATAGTTTCAATTCACTTTACAGCGATTCTGATAAACAAATCCTAAAACACGCAGAAGACTCCTTAAACCCTGCTATTGACAGGGTAAACGAGATTATTGAATATGCAAAAGAGGCAAAAATCTCCAGAATAGGTATAGCCAACTGTGTAACATTTAACAGGGAAGCAGGTCTACTTGAAGAAATCCTTACTAGAGCTGGTTTGAAGGTCGATAAGGTCCATTGCAAGTATGGTAAAGTGCCTTTTAATGAACTGGTCCCGGGTTATAAGGGCATGTCATGTAATCCAGCCGGACAGGCAAAATATCTTGAAGAAAAGGGAACTGAACTAAATATTATGATGGGGCTTTGTCTGGGCCATGATATGATTTTTAATTCCAAATCGAAAGCGCCTGTGACTCCATTAATTGTAAAGGACAGAAAACTAGCTCATAATACTCTGATGGTTTTTAGGGATTAATTTAAATTCTTAAAACATGACAAGAAAAATTTAAGTTCCGGAAATCTTCCGGGAACAGTTATTCTCTAATTTAACTCCTTTGCAATTACCTCAGTAGCTTTAGTTCTATCAGTAATTTCAGTTGTTTTCTGTCTGTATTTCAATACAATTATCACGAGGAATTTATCTGTTTTAAAAATATCTCTAAATCACCGTAGGAAAAGTAACAGATTTGTTTCTAAGTATAAAAAATCTGATTGTAAAGCAATTTCAACTTTTAACCGATCCTTAAAATAAACATAGAAACAGATATACTAAAACAGCTATAATAGAATTGATTATGAAAAAAGAAACACATTTTAATCTCAGAAGTTTTACAAGTTTTGCGCTTGTTATTTCGACAATCATTATGTCATGGTCAGGTTTTATTCTTTATGTGGCACCTCCCGGCAGGATTGCCAACTGGGGAATCTGGAAACTTATGCTTTTCACAAAAGCAGAATGGCTGGCCCTTCATACAATCTTTTCCTATCTATTCTTTATCCTGGCTATTGTACATCTGTTTTTTGTAAACTGGAAGACTTTTTTAACATACTTTAAAAGCAAGCTTAAAGCAGGATTGAATAGAAAATGGGAACTTGGTGTAACCCTTGCACTGACTGTTTTAATCTTTATAGGAACACTTGAATCGTGGACCCCATTTGGACCTGTAATGGCTTTTGGAGAAAAAGTTAAAGAAAGCTGGGAGGGCAAAACAGCAGTGCCACCTGCAATACATATGGAACTGTATACAATCGAAAAGCTGGCTTTTGAATTTGACTCAATTGCTCCTTCTACTCTTATTCAGACACTTACCGAAAATAATATAAAGACCACCGGGGAAAAGCAGACTCTTAAAGAAATTGCCAGCGAAAACAAGAAAACTCCTGCAGAAATTTACGACCTGCTTTCAGCAAAATATAATAAACATCGCGGATCTGTCACTGGTGCTGTTCCGCAGGGAATTGGCAAATATACTGTCAGTTTAGCTGCAGGGAACGCAGGGAAAGAGGTAGAATCACTCATTCAGTTATTAAAAGCTAAGGGGGTGGAAGCCAATGGGGGAACAACACTCAGGACTATTGCCGATAAGCTCGGTATAACTCCGAAAGAGGTTTTTGATATGCTGACGGTTAAGTCTGCGGAGAAAGAAAAGTAATTGATAATTTTGAATAAACAGAATCCTTACGAGCTAAAACAGATAAGTTAAAATGACAGACCATGAAGTTATAGCTTTGATATTGAATGGGAATCCGGATAAATTCCGGATTCTTGTTGAGAGGTATCAGACAATGGTCTTCAGAACCTGTATGGGATTTTTACATAATAAAGATGATGCTGACGATCTTACCCAGGATATCTTTATTAAGGTTTATCAGACATTAGGCAGTTTTAAGGGAGAGTCCTTATTCTCTACATGGATCTACAGGGTTTCGGTTAACGCTTCACTTAACAGGGTGCGTAAAAATTCGGGGAGTCAGGTGCTTTACAGGATAGATCAGTTCTTCAATTTCACGAAAGAGAAGGAACTGCCATTTCAGGCGTCTGAATCAGGAAACCCCGAGTCTATATTGATCGATCATGAAAAAAGTAAATGCGTTCAGGACGCTCTTGATTCTTTATCTGAAAATCAAAGAACTGCCATAGTGCTGAGTAAGTATGACGACCTTTCACAGAAGGAGATTGCAGCTGTTATGAATACAACAGAGGGAGCTGTTGAAGCTTTGATACAACGTGCCAAAGCTAATCTGAGGGTGAAATTATCATCGGGATATAAAAATAACACGACTCCTACCGTAGGAAAAACTTAATATTTGTTTCTAACCAATAAACTGAATTAAAAATGAATTGCCAGACTTGTCAGAATGAATCAGATAATTATCGCGGGGGAAAACTCTCCGGCGATTTGAAAATTCAGGTTGAGAGACACCTTCAGGAATGTTCTGATTGCGCAGCTGTATATAACCTGGATTCAATGGCCGACAATATTATAGATCAGGAGAAAGCCATCACTCCTGCAGCAGACCTTACTGCAAGAATTATGGGCAGGATAGATAAAATTGAGAGCACTGGCTCTAAAATCTCATTCCCGATTCAGAGAGTATTACGGCCTGCCCTGATTTTGACTTCGATGGCCGCAGCCATTTTTATAGGTGTAATGATCGGTAATATTTACAAACCGGTGGTCAAACCGGGCTTTTCAAGACCTGTTGAACTGTCATTAATCGACGATGCCACAATTGAATCGGTTGGTATGCTTTCAAATCAATAATTGAGACATCATGAAAACAGAGAATAAATATCGGTGGATGATTTGGACAATCGCAGTTCTGGTGGTAATGAATCTGACTACAATAATAACTGTAGTGTACAACAGGAACAGGCTTTCTGATCAGGAACAGGTTTCTTCGCCAAATGAAAGTATGGCAGAAAATGCATCAATGAAATACAGTGGCCGGTATTTCCGTGATTCGCTGGGACTGAGCATGGATCAAATGAAGAAATTCTCGGAATTTAATCCAGGATTCCGTCAGGCAGTTATGTCAATTAACATGGAAATGGCAGAAAAAAGACATGAGATGCTTACTGAAATGGTGAAAAATGTATGTGATACCAACAGGCTGAATAATCTTTCTGATTCCATTGGTTATTTGCATGCCAGACTAAAAAAGGAAACTTATCAATATTACATAAACTTTAAAAATATCTGCAATCAGGAACAACAAAGAAAACTTGAGCAGTTGTTTGGTGAGATGTTTAACACCGATATGCAGATGGGTATGAACGGCAGAGGCCAGATGAGGGGCAGAGGAATGGGATGGCGTAGAATGAATTGATTTGTACTTTATATTTTTTCACCTTTTTTAAATTTTACATTATGAAAACAAAACTATTTATTGCGGGATTAGCCTTTATGGCACTTACCGTTATGGCGGTTGCACAGAACAAAGATCAGACTCCTTTAAAACAACAAAACAATATAGAGAAGGGAGCGAATTTTGTTGATGCCAATAATAATGGGATATGTGACAATATGGAGAGTAATGGCTCAAATGCATCCGGTTGCAAAGGTATGGGAGCCGGCAATTGCTGTGGACAGGGCAGAAATCAGATGATGGGCCGGGGAAAAGGCATGGGAGCCGGTTCGGGAATGGGACAGAACAGAATGGGAATGGGAATGGGAATGGGACAAGGCAAAGGCATGGGAAAAAACTTTTTGGACGCTGATAAAAACGGAATTTGCGACAATGCAGAATCAGCAGCTAAAAAGTAAATCTCTTCTATAGGAACATATTCAGAAATCGAAGCCCTGTAAAAATATTTTTACAGGGCTTCGAAAAATTTAACAGGCCTTATATTGATTATGAACGTGGGTTCATTATCTTTGCCCTGATTAAAAAATTTCAGGGATGGCCCGACCACAGAAATGCAGAAACGTCTTTACACCTCCTAAAATGGTAGGATTCAAACCATATGGAATGTCTATGTGCAAAATTGAACCTATTTCCCTGAAATTTGAAGAGTACGAAAGCATCAGATTAATTAACTACGAAAACCTTTCACAGAACCAGGCATCTGAAAAAATGAATGTTTCGCGTCCGACTTTTACACGCATTTACAACAAGGCATTAAAGCAAATTGCAAAATCATTTGTCGAGGGTAAGGCAATTGAGATTGAAGGTGGTAATTATCAGTTAGATAAAGACTGGTATCGATGTACAAAATGCTACAAGCTTATTGAGGGTCAGGATAAACACACTAAATGTAAAAATTGTACACTCTATGGAGAAAATGAACTTATAAAATTGAATTAACAGTATTAAACCAATAATAAACAAATTATATAAAATGAAAATTGCAGTTCCTGTAACAATAGAAAACCAGATAGATGGTCATTTTGGTCATTGTGAATCGTATGGGGTATTCACTATAACAGAATTAAATGAGATAGCAGATGTAAAACGTGTTCAATCGCCACAGGGATGTGGCTGTAAATCAGATATAGCCTCAGTTCTTGCAGCTGATGGCGTTTCAATTATGCTGGCAGGCGGAATTGGCGGAGGAGCAATTAATGTTCTTAATAACAGCGGAATAGAAGTTATCCGCGGTTGCTCAGGTAATGCTACAGAAGTAGTTAAACTTTATCTGAAAGGTATGGTAGAAGACAGCGGAAGTACTTGTCAACAGCATGGATCACATGGTAATGATGGACATCAATGCAACCATAACTAAGACAAAATAAAAAAGGCCAGAGCAATCCGGCCTTTTTCTTTTAAAAATATTTAATTTCTAATTCAACTCTTTTGCAATTGCCATTGCAGCAATAGTCCCGTCAGCTACAGCAGTTGTAATTTGCCTGTATTTTTTACTCGTCACATCCCCTACTGCGAAAATGTCTGGAATACTCGTCTGCATATTTTCGTCTGCCTTTATATAACCCCATTGATCAAGCTCAAGTTTATCATTAAAAAGAGCAATATTAGGTTTCATTCCAATAAATATAAAAACTCCGTCGCTGATAAGTTTCTTACGCTCCCCTGTTTTTAAATCTTCTATTTCAGTAACCATATTATCTCCATCCTTTACGAAAGCTCTTGGTTCACTGTTGAATATCACATTTATCTTAGGGTTTGTCAATACTTTATCCTGTGCTTTTTTATTTGCTGTAAACTTATCAAACTGGTGAACCATAGTAATTTTACTTGCAAACCTGCTTATATAATCAGATTCTTCAACAGCTGAGTTTCCTCCACCGATGACAACTACTTCTTTGTTGTCGAAATATTTGGCATCGCAGGTTGCACAATAGGAAATTCCTTTCCCTTTAAGTGCCTTCTCTCCGGCAGCACCGGTGGTATTAGGAGTTGTACCTGTAGCAATAATGATCTTTTTTGCCCTTAATGTCTCATACTCATCAATTACAATTTCCTTTTTCTCCAGGTCAACTTTTGTAATATCAACTGCAACTTTATAAACAGTACCACATAATTTTGTCTGTTCACTCATATTGTGCGAAAGCATGTAACCAGCCTGAGGTTCAATAAATCCAGGATAGTTTGATACTTCATGTGTAGTTGAAACCTGACCACCAGGTAAGGCTATGTCAACAAGAACTGTATTAATTTTCGACTGGCACAGATATAATCCTGCAGTTAATCCACCCGGACCTCCACCAAGAACAATAACATCATAATCTGAAACAGAAGGTTTAATCAGACCCTTAATGTCTGTTCTTCGTGCTTCAGGAAGCATAAGATCGAGATTATGAATGATATCACTTCTTTTTATTCCACCTGTTAATCTTGACCCAATTTCTTTTCCGTCGCTATAAAAAAGTAAAGTCGGTGATGATTTAACTCCCAGCTTTTCAGCCAGTTCTCTATTTTGCTGACGATACATTTTAAGGAATTTGATATCCTTTCCATAAAGTTTTGAAAGTGCTTCATATTTCGAAGCCAAAGCCTCACAGGGAGGACATTCCTGGGAATAAAAGTCAAGGACTACATTACCTGCTTCCAAAACTTCAGTATTAAATTCTGATGTTGTTATTTCTTTCATGATTATTATTGTAATTTACTTATCTATAACTACTTATCTTCTTTCCTGTTTTCCAAAAAGGAAAAAAAACTTCTACTGGGGCTGTCTAAAAAGTCGAAATCCATTAACCGCAAAGGTCGCAAAGTCCCGAGAAAATCGGGATCGCAAAGATCGCAAAGAGCTTTATTACATTGTTTTAACTTTGCGTCCTTTGCGTCACCTTTGCGTACTTTGCGGTTAATAAGCCGAAAACCCAAGTTCCAGCAATTCTTTTACCGGCCGGCAATCGGTAGAGCAGACCGACCCGGTTCGGTTTTTTGCTACTGAGCCACATCCTCCGCCGCAGGCAAGCTGTACGGAACAATCTTTGCATTCAGGGATTGATGTTACGTCGCGGCTCTCCCACTCGTTTACTATTTCGCTTTTAAGTGTTACAACCGGATAAAAGGTGCCAAGCGATTCTCCGGGTTTTCCCACAGTTGCTGTGCAGGAGTAAATCTGTCCGGTGTAATCAAAAGCCCACTCTGTTTTGCAAGCAGGACATGCATCAAACAATGGGTCAGGAAGCTCCCCATTCTCCGAGAGAAATTTTGCAATGGAATATGCCGGTTTATAAAACTCTGCTATATGAGGATGTTCTTTTGTCAGTTCATAAATGCTTTCAAAAAGAGATACCCTGTCAAAGAGCATATCGGGCGATGACTGGCAATGGTGAAGTTCATAATTACGGCCAATCTGGGTTTTGAAAAATGGACTTTTCGTCCACCCCTTATCAATCGCATATTGAGCCAGATCAGGAAGATTCCCGATGTTTTCCTTGTCCACAACCATCCGTAGATTTATGTCGATCTTATTTTCCAGGCAAACATCAATACCTCTTACTATTCTTTCAAAAGAGCCATCACCTCCCTTTAGAAAACGCCGTTTATTATGAACAGCCTCTGTCCCATCCAGGGTAACCTGTATCTCGCGTATGGTTCCCGTATTTAATATAGAAGCGTATGCCTCGAGCGAATACCCGTTTGTTACGAAGCTAACTTCGAGTTTGGACTCGGCTGCCTTAGCCAGAAGGTGTTTTATAAGTCCCTTTTGTTTTGGACTTATCAAAAGCGGTTCCCCTCCAAAAATTGTAATATACTTTTTTCGTCCTGCAAATTCCCTCTTTACATAATCGAAGAAAGCATCTATAATCTCATCTGTTAACTCCTGATTAGGATTATTATATTGATCCTGGTAACAATAGGTGCATGCAAAATTACAGCTATAGTTTGTTACAAAGAATATCTGAATCTCATCTTTATCTCGTGAATCAATGAAGTCGAGGTACTTTTTACGATAAAGTTTTTGTTCCTCCCCTTCTTCAATGAGATATCCTTTTTCAGCTAACTCTCTGGTAAAATCATCATCAGATAGCAATTCACCTGACTTCATCACATTTAGCTTCTCTGCATCCTTCAAACCGATTATGTCGGCATTTCCTGAAAGCAGGTTAACTATGAAATAATTCTCAGAGTCCCTGATTTTTGACAATATGTTATACTTGGAATATTTAGTCATAAAATGATTTTATTTTAAGAGATAAAATTGAACCGCACATGACTGAAGGTTTTTCAAGAGTATTGTTGTCGTTTGAATCAATCATGTGCGTATTCAGTAAACCTAATCGTGACAACCAACGATAGTTTTAGAGGTCTTTGCACAGCACTGTGCAGGTTTTGCAGTTACTCTTTCTGCTTTCTTTTTAATCAAACTTTTCATCACTTTCAAAAATTAATTAATTAATAATAATCCATTTATCTTATTGACAATAGTTTCTTTAGGAATAAGACCTAATGTAACCTGAGGATTTCCTTTAATCGGAATGAACAACAGAGTAGGTAAATTAGTAATACCCAGACTTTGGGCAAGGTCTTTTTCCTTATCCGTATCTACTTTGTAAACAACTATTTTACCTTGATATTCTTTTGCAATCTCTTCGACAAGCGGGGATAACTTACGGCATGGAGGACACCAGTCGGCATAGAAATCAATAAGTACCGGTTTACTGCCTTCAAATTTCCACTCTTTATTAATATCATAATTAAAGACCAGCTTTTTGAACATAGCATTTGAGAGTGCAGAAACATCAGCTTTACCTGAAGAATTTTCAACTTTACTTCCCGGATTTACTGCATTGCATGAGCTGAAGGCTATTGAGATAATTACCAATGAGAAAAAAATTGTCTTTTTCATACTTTATTTTTTTAGAATTAAATCTGATCCTTTTACAACTAATTTTCACAATTGCACTTTCCCGAAGGCCTTTTTGCTGCTATAGTCCAGCTTGAAACCATTACTTTGCCTTTCTCATATGGATCAGATTCTTCAATAATGTTAATGTTTGTGAATCCGGCTATTCTTAGTTGCTCAAGATATTCCTCACGTGTAACTGATCCGGCCCAGCATTCCGATATAGCTACAGGGTCGTTCTTATATTCATCAGGAACAGGTTCAGATGAATAAATATCACTTACAACAAACCTGCCACCTTTCTTAAGTATCCTGAACACCTCATTCCATACCTTTTGTTTATCGGAAGCGTGATTAATAGTGCAATTTGAAATGACCAGGTTAGCTATATTATCGTCCAATTTTATGTTTTCCAAAGGACTGTGGATGAAATCAACATTACCAATACCCAGTCTGACCGCTGTACTTTTAGCCTTTTGAATCATACCATCAGAGATATCAATTCCATATACAAAACCCTCGCTTCCAACATCTTCAGCAAGTCTTAACACATCACTGCCCCTCCCGCTACCGAGATCTACACAAACCTCACCCGGGCTAACTTCTGAATAGTTTATTGCTCCACCACACGATAAACAGCAAGTTGATTCTGCCAGCTCGCTGTACCTCTTATTAATTTCAGTATATTCCATTTTTTATTTTTTACTTTTTCCCCAAATGCAGGGACTGCTCGTTAGAAAGAATCCGAAAAATCCTCCGAATAAAGAGGCGTTAAAGGGGTTCCCCGTAATTGCACACGTACCCGATTTACACCCTACAAAATAGTAGTACAAGAATCCGGAAATTCCTCCAGCTAAAACCCCTAGGAATGGACGCCAAAAATACCATGATCTGAATAATTCTCTTACAGTTTTGGGTCTTGGTGTTGCTTCACATTGATTTTCCATATTACTCTTTCTTTCTCGAGCTAAGGCCAAATGGCAGGTACAGAGGACAAAAACTTACCAGACTTGTTACTACAAACACTGCAGCCAAGGCTAAAAGTATTATTCCCAATGTGCCGGAAATTACATTTGTGAAATAAAGCGCTACTACTACGACTGCAACCAGTATCCTGATTACTTTGTCAATTGTTCCCATGTTCTTTTTCATCTTCTTCTACTTTTTCGATTAATATTATAATTCTTTAATTATTCTTTTTACTGCTTTTCTACCACAAACTTATGATACAAAAGTACGTCGGGCTTTCTCTTAAATAAAGGGAATCAGTGTGCAATGCAATAATATCCGGATTGATTTAGCACAACTTTTTTGTTGATTTAGATTACCTTTGTCCCTTTCAATGAATTAAAAGAAATGAAAACCATACTCGAAACAGATAGCGATTATATCTGTGATATCACAGCCCCATGCTTTCAGATGCTCTTACCTGAAGAGGCAGAAGTAGTAAGGGCAAGCAAGACACAGGTTCTTTTTCGTAAGGATGATAATCTCACAAAACAAGGGGCATTTGCATCATACATTTTGTTTATGGTAGATGGTTATGCCAAGCAGTATATTGAAGGAGACGGAATAAAGAATTATAACCTCAGGATAATAAAACCCGGTGAATTTATCGGACTTTCCACAGTATTTTCAGGCAATACATTCAATTACTCCTCCGTAGCTTTAACAGATTGTCATGTATTTCTGGTTGAAAAAGAGGCAATAGGAAATATAGTTAAGGTGAATGGCAAGTTCGGGTTCAATATTATAAAAAGATATTGCGAACAGAACACAAACCTGCTGAATACCGTCAGAAACCTTATGTACAAACAGATGAATGGCCGTATGGCTGAGGCTTTGTTGTATATTGAAAGTTTAAAGAGTGAGAAAAAGGAAATATTTCAACTTCTTTCCCGGAAAGATCTTGCCGACTTTGCAGGAATTTCAACTGAAAGTACTGTAAAACTCCTCAAGCAGTTTGAAAAAGATGGATTAATAAAACTAAAGGAAAAAGATATCGATATTCTGAAAAACGATGATCTTCTCGAAATCAGCCGCAGAGGCTAACATTCTCGGAAGTAATAGCGACTACTATTTACTCCTTACTGCTTACTGCTTACTGCTTACTGCTTACTACTTACTGCTTATTACTTACTATTTACCAATAAAAGGAAATGTAACCGGCTTATTATCACCTGAGGACTTGTAGATGGCAGTAAAGAGTTCTACCACTCTTCGTCCATCTTCTCCTGTTACAGAAGGTTCCATGTTATTCTCCAGAGCACTGAGAAAATCCTCGATCTGGTATTGAAAATATCGTACAGTCGGGTCACCGCTACCGAATGCATCTGTATCCTGTCTGATCCATTCTTTAAGCATACTCTCCTCACCCGGTATAGTCCAAAGATCGTTAACAGGAGGTTTTGCTATAGCAGATCTTCCCGGAAGAAACATTGCACCTCCATCGGTCCTGACTCCTACCGAAGCTCCATTTTCACCATGTACCTGAACGTTTCCATAAATACCGGGATTTTGTGAGTTGCTGACAATAATATTTCCTATTGCACCGCTTTTAAACTTCACAATTGCAACAGCTGTATCTTCAACCTCAATATATGGATGATTGAGATTTCTGGAAACACCATAAACCTCATCAATTTCACCCATAAACCATAACAGAATGTCGAGCTGATGTGGTGCCTGATTAGCAAGGACTCCTCCTCCCTCAGTTTCCCATTTTCCTTTCCATGTTTCAGAATCAAAATAAGCCTTATCCCGCCAGCCAAGCAGTGTAACAGTGGCTAGAACAGGTCTTCCGATTTTGCCAGTTACTATTGCATCCTTCACTCTTTTTACCGGCTCATACCATCTTCTCTGACTAATAACACCAAGCATTACTTTGAAATCCTTAGAGGCTTTTATTATAATGTCACAATCCTCAAGTGAAGAAGATAAAGGTTTTTCAACCAAAACATTAACTCCTGCTTTTATAGCTTCAATAGCCGGTTGAATGTGAAAAGGAGGGTTATTACAGACAATCATAAGGTCAGTATGGTTATCCGTTAGCATCTTTCTGATATCTGAATATGAAAGGGTTTCAAAAAGTGAAGCAAAATCTTCAGCTTTTTTTGCAGTTCTGCTCCAGACCCCTGTTAGTCGTGCATTAGGAATATTCTGAATTGCCTTAGCATGGAGATGGGCAACCCTGCTGCATCCGGCAATTGAAATATTGTAAATCCTGTCGGTCATTTGCTAAGCTAAGGAACGAGAATTATTTTATTCAACTCTTCCTCCCTGTTGTAAAGCTTATTAAACCAACGGGCCCCTTCTGAAAGTGGTGCTATGGCAGAGATCATGTCATCGACGGAAATTTTCCCGGTTTCAAGAAGGTTAAGAACAACATCATATTCCCCTCGTATTCCACAACTACCCAAAACTTTTAATTCACGTGTAACAACCTTCTGCAGAGGAAATTCAACCCTTGGCGCCACATTACCGACCAGCATGGCTTTCCCTCCTTTGCGTAGGCATTCTATCGCAATATTTACCGAATCTGTAACACCTACAGCCTCAAATGAAATGTCAGCTCCACGATTGTTCGTAAGTTCAGATATCTTTTCAATCAGACCTTCTTCTGTGGAAACAAAAGTGTGATCTGCTCCTGCTTTTACGGCTTGTTCAAGGCGCTTTGGATTAATGTCGACGGCAATAATTTTTGATGCGCCAAACAACTTAAGAAGTTTTAATAGGAAAATTCCAATAGTACCTGCTCCCACCACGACACATCTGTCGCCCGGCTTTAATCCCGATATGTTAATTGAGTGAAGAGAAACAGCAATAGCTTCCACCATTGCAGCCTGTTCGAATTTTACATTTTCCGGAATTTTATACAGAATATGCTGAGGTACGGCAATATATTCCGCGAATGCCCCTTTTCGGTTATATGTTCCGGGACTAACACCAAGCACCTCCCGGTTATCGCTTAAATTATATGAGCCCTCAAGAGTAAACCAATCGTCTAATGGATAAACGGTTGAGTCGAAGGTCACCCTGTCTCCCGGTTTCCAGCCTTTTACATCTGTTCCTATTCTGGCAATTACACCGGAAGCTTCATGCCCCATTATCATTGGAGGGATTCTACGACCGGTACTTCCATCGAAACCATGAACATCCGATCCGCATATTCCACATGCCATTACCTTTACAAGTACTTCGTTGCCTTTGATGTCCGGGACCGGGACTTCCTTATAAACCAATTCTTTATATTTCTCAAGAACAAGCGCTTTCATAGATACAGATTTTACGTTTAGACCGGGTGGATAAGCAAATATAATAAAAGGAGGTGTATTAACAGTCCTGATTTTTTGTTAGCCCCTAAATCCCCTAAAGGGGACTTTCTGATAATAAGCTTCTTATAAACCCCCTTTAGGGGGCAGGGGGCAAAAAAAAGATTCTGAGACACCCTCCAATAATATAATGTATAAAAACTGATTAAAAGAGGTAATTCAGTCCTATGGAGAAACCAATATTTCCATCCTGAACATTTAGCGCCTTCCCAAAATCTATAGCAACAACAAAGTTCTGGTTCATCGCTAACATAACACTTGTACCAGTACTCATGTGGAATTTTTCAGTTCCTGGTCGGAAATAATCAGAGTAAGTTTCTGAACCATCATACAAGGTATTAAACGTACTCTGCAGGTTTGCAGGCATTGATATCTTTTTGGTAACCCTCCCGAAATCAAAAAATCCATTTAACCCAAGGTAGCAATCCTGCTTCAGAAATTTGAAATAGACAGGTTTCCATCTTAATTCAACATTGCCCATAAAGAAGCCGTCACCAATAACCCTGTTACGCTGAACACCTCTTAATGTTTTAGATCCGCCAAGTCCTTCAGAATTGGCCCCTGTAAGTCTTGATGTTATTACCTGTGATTGATAGAAGAATGGAACATCACCCGACAGCTTAGCCTGATATCCTAAACGGTATACAAGCGAAAGATTCTTTTCAATTAAAGTAAAATATTGACGATGTGTAATATAAAATCTCGAGAATCCCCAATCGTTCCCCAAAAACTTAGGTGCAACCTCAATTCCTACCTCTGTCCACAGCCCCTTCATTGGATTTGGTCTGTTATCGCGGCTATCCCAGGTTAGTCCGGCTTTCAAAGTGTTCACCCAGCCCCCATTTGCCTCATTTGCTGTGATTAATCCTAACGATTGATACCTTTCAAACAAACCCGGCATAACTAAGACCTCAGGCAACTGCTCTGCAGCCGATTTTCCCTTGTTCAGTTTGTCAATGTCAACAGAACTGATTGTAAAATCCTGAAATGCAAAACCCGCACTCCATTTAAGATGATCCCCTGAAAGCTTACCCTGAAAATCGTTCTTGAATCTGAACTGGTTCCTTTCAAAACGATAAAACATCCTTGATCTGTAAAGTGAACTTTCATCATCTTCCCAGGCTTTGTTATATACTGATTCGTAACCATTAAAACCAAAGAAATTATTGGCTTTATCAGGGAGATAGCTTAGATCACTTATTGATTCTACACCTGGAATAAGATGATTTGATTCATACATGAACCTGTAGATACCACTTCCCTTTGTGTAACGCGATATCTCAGTATACGTATGATCAAAGAATCCTGGATATTTACTACCATCTCCATAATTAAAAAACTCAGCCAGGGCTCCATACTGAAAGCCAAGGTCGGAGTCAAAAGTAACAGCTGGAAGAGCACCTCCGAACTTCCATCCGGTTTTTACTTTTTTTTCCTGGGCTGATAAAGTGAAAGTAAAGAAAGTTAGAAGAAGAAGAATAAAGGTCTTTTTCATAGGTCAGGGTTTTGGTTCATTGGGTTAAAGATAAAGAAAAATGGAAATCCCAACCTGTTTTTTTAATAATTACTACCTTAGTACCTGAATAATACGACTAAATGCTTACTGGTATACTTATTGAAAATATAAAGCGCCTGATTCAGGTCGAAGAAAATCCTAAACTTCGGAGATGCGGAAAAGAAATGGCTGAACTTAAAACAATCAGTGATGCTTATCTCTATATTTCTGAAGGTTTAATAAGCGATTTTGGGAATATGAAGGATCTCCCTGTCAGAAAAATTCTTTCTGAAAATCCCGGAGTTAAAAGAATAATTGCAGCTGGAAAGCATGTGTTCCCCTCATTTTGCGACTCTCATACCCACCTTGTTTATGCCGGTAGTCGTGAGAACGAATTTACCGATAAAATCCGGGGATTATCGTATGTCGAAATTGCGAAAAGAGGTGGAGGAATTCTAAACTCCGCTAAATTGCTTCACGAAACATCTGAAGATGTGTTGTTTGCCCAATCTATGATCCGGGTAAATGAAATCATTCAACAGGGAACGGGCGCTGTTGAAATTAAGAGTGGTTATGGCCTCAATACAGGTGATGAATTAAAAATGCTCAGAGTTATCAAAAGGATAAAAGATAATTCACCCCTGGAGATTAAGGCTACTTTTCTGGGAGCTCATGCCGTTCCGTCAGAATATAAGAATAACAGAAAAAGATACGTTGATATAGTAATAAATGAAATGATTCCCGTAGTTGCATCTGAAGATCTTGCTGAGTACATTGATGTGTTTTGCGATAAGGGCTTCTTCAGCGTTGAGGATACTGAGAGGATTTTAATGGCTGGAATGAAATATGGTCTCAGGGGAAAAATACATGCTAATGAACTTGGCTATTCCGGTGGCATACAGACCGGTATAAAATATAATGCTCTTTCTGTTGACCATCTTGAATATACCGGTGACGAGGAGATTAATGCTCTTGCCGGCACCGAAACCATGCCTACACTTCTGCCAGGAGCTGCCTTTTTTCTGGGCATGACCGACCCTCCCGCGAGAAAGATGATCGATAGTGGTCTGCCAATAGCCCTGGCCTCCGATTATAATCCGGGTTCATCACCTTCAGGTAATATGAAACTGATTATGTCATTGGGTTGCATCAGGTTGAGGATGCTCCCTGAAGAGGTAATTAATGCCGTGACTCTGAATTCAGCATATGCAATGGGTTTGTCTGAAACGTATGGATCAATAGCAAGAGGTAAAGTAGCTAATATATTTATTACAAAAGAGATACCCTCTTATGAATTTTTGCCTTATGCCTTTGGAAGTGACCTAATTGAAACTGTTATATTAAAAGGAGAGATTTGCTCCCCATGCTGTTGCTAGCGCGGATTTGCAATCCGTGCTTAAAAGATATTGCTATTTTGGCACGGATTGCAAATCCGCGCCAGCGACTGGGAGCTCGGCGAAGCCAAATCCACGCCAGCATGAGGAGTCACAGAGTTGAATAGAGAAAAAAAATAATTTAAAATGGAGAAGAAAATAATAGAATGTGTTCCGAATTTCAGCGAAGGCAGGAACATGGAGATAATAAAGCAAATAACCGATGCTATAGAATCGGTTGAAGGTGTTAAACTACTGGATGTTGACCCCGGTAAAGATACCAACAGAACTGTAGTAACGTTTGTCGGAAGTCCGGAAGCAGTTTCAGAAGCTGCATTTCTTAGTGTGAAAAAGGCTTCAGAACTTATTGACATGTCGAAGCATCACGGAGCACATCCGCGAATGGGCGCCACAGATGTGTGCCCATTTGTTCCTGTTTCAGGAATCACCATGGAGGAAACTGTGATCTGTGCACGGAAGGTAGCTGAACGAATCGGTAATGAGTTGAAAATTCCCGTTTATTGTTATGAAAATGCTGCATTTAAAGAGGAAAGGAAAAACCTGGCATCGTGCCGGTCAGGAGAATATGAAGGACTCAAAGAAAAGTTATCAAATTCTGCCTGGAAACCAGATTTTGGCCCGGCAGTTTTTAATGAAAGATCAGGGGCAACAGCTGTCGGAGCAAGAGATTTTCTCGTAGCGTTCAACGTAAATCTGAATACAACCTCAACACGTCGTGCCAACGCAATTGCATTTGATGTAAGAGAAAAAGGAAGACCAAAGAGAGAGGGCGACCCTGTTACCGGCAAGATCATTAAAGATGCAAAGGGAGAAAAAGTGATGATTCCTGGTTCCCTAAAATCAGTTAAGGCAATTGGGTGGTTTATAGAAGAATACGGAGTTGCACAAATATCCATGAACCTGACTAATATCTCAGTTACCCCCGTTCATATAGCATTCGATGAAGTGTGCAGGAAGGCAGAGGCTCGTGGTGTACGGGTTACAGGATCTGAACTTGTGGGACTGATTCCACTAAAATCCTTGCTTGATGCAGGGAAATATTTTCTTGAAAAACAACAGCGATCGACCGGAGTATCAGACGAAGAGCTGATAAAAATGGCAATCAGGTCAATGGGATTAAATGATATTCACGAATTTAAATCTGAAGAAAAGATAATTGAGTATGTTATGGGAAATAATGTTATACAACATAAACTCGCTTCCATGAGTCTCAAATCCTTCATGGACGAAGCCGCATCAGAGTCCCCGGCTCCGGGTGGTGGTTCGATTTCAGCGTATGTTGGTGCGCTGGGGGTGGCTCTTGGAACCATGGTAGCTAACCTGTCGGGCCACAAAAGAGGTTGGGACGAACGATGGAAGGAGTTTTCGGATTGGGCAGAGAAAGGTAAAATGATACAAAATAACCTTCTTCATCTGGTTGACGAAGATACAGCAGCTTTCAACAGAATTCTTGAAGCATATTCTCTCCCTAAAAAGTCTGAAGAGGAAAAGAAGATCAGACACCAGGCTGTACAGGATGCTACAAGAAATGCAATACTTGTCCCATTCAGTGTTATGATAAAGGCATTCTCAGGATTTGAATTGATTAATGCCATGGCAGAAAAGGGAAATCCAAATTCAATAACAGATGCAGGCGTTGGAGCTCTGGCAATCAGGGCATGCATCAGGGGAGCCTTTCTTAATGTCAGGATCAATGCATCATCCCTAGAGGACAAAGAATTTGTGAAGACAATAATAGCACAGGGAGAAAATTTGGAAACAAATGCTGAAAAAGCGGAAGCAGAAATCCTTGTTATTGTTAATAAATCGCTATAATATAAGCAGTTGTCTTGAGTATTTCGGGGATATTGTCCTTGTCTGTTTGTTTCCCATAACAACTTTAACTCCATGTAGTTTTTACTGATCCCCATATATTATAAAGTCCCGTAATTGTGCTTTCTGCTTACATATTTCATTTACTTTAAGAAAATCGATTAATGATATTTATCCGAAATGGTCATTGCCATTTCAATTTAATAAATATCTTAGCACCCTGATTTTAAACCTAAACTAAATCGTATGAAAAAAATCCTTATGCTTTTTACATTGTTTCTATTAACATGTTCTATTGTTATTAGTCAGACAGTGCAAATTTCCGGGACTGTTACCAGTTCCGAAGATGGTCTTGCAATACCGGGTGTTTCTGTTTCTGTGAAAGGAACTACACTTGGTTCTCTTACTTGAGTTGACGGGAGATATGTCCTTACAGTTCCATCAGGCGCACAATCGCTCATGTTCAGTTTCATTGGCTTCAGAACAAAGGAAGTCGCGATTGAGGGTAAAACAAAAATTGATGCAGTCCTTGAACAGGATGTATTTAAAGTAGACGAAGTTGTCGTCGTTGGATATGGTGTTCAAAAGAAAAGAGAAGTAACCGGATCAATTTCCACAGTTAAAGGGGATGCTCTTGCTTCTCTTGCTTCTCCAAGTTTCGATGGTCAGCTTGCCGGTCGTTCAGCAGGTGTCCAGGTAACAACTCAAACCGGGGTCCTTGGTGAGGTTCCAAGGTTGAGGATCAGGGGGGTCGGATCTATCTCTTCAGGTACATATCCATTGGTCGTAGTTGACGGAGTTCCTATATTCACAGGTGATCAGGGTGGTGCTGCAAGCACTAACGCTCTTGGAGATATTAACCCTGCCGACATTGAGTCTATGGAGATTCTGAAAGATGGTTCGGGAACAGCTATTTATGGTTCAAGAGCTGCAAACGGAGTTATCCTTATTACAACTAAACGTGGATCAGGTGGTAAGTTCCATTTAAACTATAATAATTATTTTGGTATTGCTCAGCCTGTGAAACTTTTCGATCTTTTGAAAGCCGATGATTTTGTAATGATATCCAACGAAAAAAGATCTAACAGAGGGCAAGCTAACTGGGCGGCAAACGATGGAGCTGCTTATCCTGGTCAGGTATTCGATACTGATTGGCAAACAGCTGTTTTAAATACACATGCAGCTCAACAGGATCATAACCTTTCATTTTCAGGAAGTAATGAAAAATCAACTTACTATTTTTCTCTGGGATATACATCACAGGAAGGCGTAACGATTCCAAATAATATGAAACGGTATTCCTTAAGGGGTAATGCAGATCAGAAAGTTGCAAAATGGCTCAGCATTGGAGCATCTGTTGCAATAACAAAGAATGATTATTCCGGTCTGAATACAGGTACCAACTCCCTCTCAGGCAACATTTATGCTGCTACCAAAATGGCTCCTAACGTTCCAATATACGATGCTAATAACGCTTCAGGAACAGGATATAATTTTGAAAATGGAGCCAACGTGGTTGGTAAATGGAATAACGCTACCATAAATACAAATAACCTGCCTAACATTGTTTATATCCTTAATAATAATGTTCAAACATCTAAAGTATTCCATACTATTGCCGACGCGTATGCTCAGATAAACATACTTCCATCCCTGAACTTCAAAACACAGGTTGGTGTTGATAACTCTATGGCTGAAGGTTTCCAGTATTGGAATCCATTCCACGGAGATGGTAAAAACCTCATAGGATTGGTTTACAACGATTATCGTAATCAAATGAGATGGAACCTGCAGAATGTACTGTCGTTTAACAAAACTATTGCCGAATTTCACAACATTGGTGCTGTTCTTGTTAATGAATTCCAATATCAGAAAGTCAATAACTTCTATGGACAGGGAACCAATCTTTCAAATGAGTTTTTCAGATATAATCTTATCTCGGGCACATATGGAACTCAAACATCAGGTGGCGGATTAGCAGAGAATGGATTTGTTTCATATGCAGGAAGATTGAATTACAACTTTAAGGGTAAATATTTTGTTCAGGGATCTTTAAGATACGACGGAATATCATCACTCCCCGCAGCTAACAGATACGGTTTATTCCCGGGTGCCTCTTTAGGATGGACAGTGACGAAAGAAGATTTTATGGCTGGTACGACAAAAATCCTGTCAGATCTTAAAGTCAGGGCTTCTTATGCGAAAGTTGGTAACGTTAACATTGGAAACTATCCTTACTATGGTCTTTATGGTTCAGCAAAGTATGCCGATTATAATGGAATTGCGTTTAGTCAGGCCGGAAACGACCAGTTGCAATGGGAAACCAGTACAAAGTGGGATGGCGGTTTTGACGCACTGTTCTTTGACGGAAAATACAAGTTTACTTTCGATTATTTTCTGAATCTTCAGGATGGTCTTATTCTGGCTGCCCCAACGCCTCCATCGCTTGGTATTCCCGGAAACTCTATTTCAAAAAATATCGGAAGCATGAAAAACTGGGGATACGAGTTTTCAGCTGAAGCATATATAATCAGAAATAAAGATCTTACCTGGTCTGTTGACGGAAACGTTACTTTAGAAGGTAATAAAGTAACCGCACTATATCAGAACCTTGATATGTTATATAACTATAACATTATCAGAGTAGGTGAGTCATATAATGCAATTTATGGTTTTGACTATGTTGGAGTTAACGCTGCAAACGGCAACCCTCTTTATAGGAAAGCCGACGGTTCTGTAGTTCAGGCCAACATACCGACTTCCTTATATGTAGCCTACGATCCTGCAAACCCTGCTAATGTTAGCGTCCCTGCTGTTGTTCTGGGCAATTCAGATAAGAAAATTCTTGGATCCTCTCTTCCGAAATATTTTGGAGCAATTAACACAAAAGCTACATACAAAGGATTTGATCTTGGCGTTATGTTCAGATTCAGTGGTGGAAACATGGTTATGAACCGCACAAGGATGGATCTCTTATCACAGGATTTTGCTAATAACAGCAAAGAAATACTGGGAAGATGGAAGAGCGCTTCACAGCCTGGAGATGGTGTAACTCCGATTTTGTGGGCTACTGGAAGTAACTTTGTGAATCTTTCTGACCAGGCAAGTACAAGATGGGTGGAGAAAGGTGATTATTTCAAGCTTTCTACTATTACTCTTGGTTATAACCTTCCTAAGGATCTCTTACGGAAAGTCAACATAGATAGCTTCAGAATATTTGCCCAGGCTCAGGATATGTTTATGATTTCCAAATATAAAGGTATTGATCCCGAAATGGAAAATGGCGGAGTTGATTATAACGGAACCCCGCGCCAGAGAGTTATTACATTCGGTATTAACCTAGGTTTATAACAGTAAAAATTATCATATTATGAAAAATATACTATCAAAATTAATACAGCTTAAGAAACTGGTTTTAATCCCGGTTTTTCTTCTTGCTTTGTTTATTGCTTCTTGCCAGAAGATTATTGATCTGGCTCCGTTCAGCAGTATTTCTGAAACAACTGCATATTCTACACCTAGCCTTATTGAACTTTCTGTTGTCGGAATGTACAACGGAGCAGAGAGAGGTTATTACCCTGCAAACGGACAACAGCGTGGTTATCCTTTTGGAGCAGCATTTGTTGAACAGGGCGATTGCCGCGGAGAAGATGCAGTTAATCTTGCCTCCTTCTTCCAGTTTACCTACGAAGGAACGTATTCAACGGTTACTGCAAATAATGAAGCATACTGGAGCGACACCTACAGACTTATTAACAGGTGTAATATGGTAATTGATGGAGTAAATGGTGCTGTTGCGAAGAATATTATCACTGCAGCCGTTGGAAATCAGTATCTTGG
Organism: uncultured Bacteroidales bacterium; assembly: GCA_963809855.1. Taxonomy (GTDB): domain Bacteria; phylum Bacteroidota; class Bacteroidia; order Bacteroidales; family VadinHA17; genus LD21. The sequence goes on from CAWELF010000001.1 coordinate 2,067,140, forward strand.
TGAAGCATATTTTATGAGAGCTATTTCTCATCTTGAACTCCTCTTCCATTTTGCCCGTCCGTATAAACATACTGCCGATGCTTCTCATCCGGGTGTTCCTTATCGCACAAAATCTTACACTACTCAGGTTGCAATTGATGATGGTACTACACAGAGCCGCAACACAGTGGCAGATTGTTATGCAAAGATCCTTGCCGATCTTAATTTTGCTGAGGCGAACCTCCTTGGAAAATCCTCCCGTACTGGAAGCTATAAAATTTCAAGAGCATCCAAAGGTGCTGTAATTGCTTATAAAACGAGAGTGTATCAGCATATGTGGGATTGGAATAATGTTATTGTTGAAGCTACCAAGTTAGCAGCATTACCTGCAGCAGACGGTTACTCGTTAACAGCTCTTCCTGATGGACCGTTCCTTAGCAATTTAAATAACACGGAATCGATCTTCTCTGTAGAGAATTCTGCTTCAAACAACCCTACGACAAATGGCGCTATCCCATCTATGTATAGTGGAAAAAGCCGTGCTCTGGTTTGTATAAGCCCGATAATCTGGAGAAACCCTGCCTGGCTTTCTGATGACAAAAGAAGAGGCCCAACTATGGCTTACACTATTCCAGCTAACGGTATCGTTTATACAGATAAATACAAGGACGTAACCGGTAACTCCGATCCAGCTCCTGTTATCAGATATGCAGAAGTGCTTCTAAACGTTGCTGAAGCTTATGCGCGCAGAAATAGTCCTGGTGATTTTGCTTTAGGACTCGCAGCCCTTAATAAGGTAAGAGACCGTGCGCTTGCTACCCCGGCAACCCAGTCATACACTGTTGCCAGTTTTGCAGACAATACTGCCCTCTTAAATGCGATTCTTGTAGAAAGACGAATTGAGTTTTGCATGGAAGGTCGCCGCTGGCCGGATATTCACAGACTTATGCTTGATATCCCAGGTAAACTTTCAAACAGCAACCCTCCAACAGGTTCGTTTACTTTAGGAACACCATATACAGGAGCCTTGGGCGTTGTAGCTGTTCCTTATGCAAATTTCAAGTATTTGTGGCCTATTCCACAGATTGAAATAAATGCTAACCCAACGCTTGCCCTTGAACAGAACCCTAATTGGTAAACTGTTGTTAAATGAAACAAAGAAGGCTGTCTCGAAAGAGCAGCTTTTTTTTTTGTCAAGGATAATTTTTCAGTTTAAAACCCGACTCCGGTTAAAAACTCGTAAGCTGGAACGACATTGGCTATGAGTCCATTCGATGTAAACTTATCTTTTTGGTTAAAAGTAACAATTAGTCCCTCCTTAATTTCCAGAAATCTCATAGCCTCATAGAGACCACCAAGTTCACGTTCGAGATTATCCTGAACAAGGGTGTAACAGACTTGAATGGCGAGTGGCTTGCTTGCCCTGTTTATCACAATAAAATCACACTCTCTCTTATCTGAAAAATAAAATATTTCCTTGTAACCAGACCTAAGATAATTAAATACTGCATTTTCCAGCTTTCTTCCCCGGTCATCTGAAAACGATGAAGAATTGATACTAATTAAACCTGTATCAGCAACGTACACTTTTCGGGGATTAATCATTTGTGATTTAGCTGAATAACTGAATCGTGGGACAAAATGAAACAGGTAAGATGACTCAAGATGTGAAAAATATTCCATTATTGTACTTGTGGAAGATAAACCAATTGCCTGCTTCAGTTTTGAACCTGTAACTGAATTTCCTGAATTGGAAACCAGGTATATGGCAAGACGTTGGAGACTTTTTATATCCCTGATGCCGTACCTAACAACAATATCACGAATAATAATATCATCAAAAAGATGAGACAGAATCTCCGGGTTTTTGGATTTTACATATTCAGGAAACCCCCCTGTCTGAATATATTCCATTAGTGCTTTCTCATCCTGCTGTAAAGATTTATACCTTATAAATTCGATAAAAGAAAACGGGAATAGCTCTTTGGCAATATACCTGCCTGTCAGCTTTGTTCCGAGTTCTGTGTTTAGGAGAGTGGCGTTTGAACCGGTAATAACCACTTTATAGTTTTCATCAAGTTTCTGTCTTACATATCTTTCCCAACCCTCAATCTCCTGTAATTCATCAAAAATCAGAACCCTCTTGCCGGTTTCCGATATTACTTCGTCCAGTCTTGAAAAATCACTGTTATCAAAGCCATATAATCTATTATCGTCCAGATTCAAAAAAAATGCTTCCGGATATTTTTCGGCAATGAGCTGAAATAAAAGAGTACTCTTTCCACATCTTCGTATTCCAGTTATGATAAGCGCGTGTTTTGAAAGCTCCGGTAAAAGAGCACCTGTTTCCCTTATTAAACCCTTTTCTCCTATTCTAATTATTTCAGATTGTAATTCAGATATTTTGGCTATTTCAGATTTTAATAACATATCATGCTGTTTTTAACAAAGATACGTTTTTGTTTGTTAATAACAAACATTATTGTTTTCTACTAACAAACAAATTCGAAACGAGAAACGCGAAACGAGAAACGCGAAACGCTAAACGCTAAACAATTCTCCTTATCGTCCGCAACCTGTGAGAGTACCCTCCTATCTCCTGCTTGAATATCCCCTGATGATCGATCGGATCTATTCTTACCCTGCCTGAAGAGTGTATAACCATTCCCTTTGAAAAAATCATTCCGACATGGGTTATCTTTCCTCTCTCATCGTCGAAAAGAACAAGATCTCCGGGTAAAGCCTCATCGATGAATTCAATATTTTTGCCTGCTTCGGCTTGCTGGCTGCTATCCCGGGGAATTGCGATCCCCTTTATCTTATACACGAGTTGGGTAAATCCGGAACAATCAATCCCAGAAGGTACTCGTCCCCCCCATATATAAGGACTGTTTATAAATCTCATCCCTACCTCAGCAAAGGAATCATTTGTAAAAGTGTATTCGTTGTTGAATTCATTGCATGTGTGATAAATATGTTCTCCAACATAAAACTTTTTATCATCATAATCAGGTTTGTACACCTCACACCCGGGTTCAAGAACCAATTTAGTTTTATCACTTTTAAAACAAAGTAATGCCTTGTTAAGTACGAAGCCGGTTGTCTTTTCTGTATCAGGGGCTTGCTGAAGATGATCTTTATCGATCCACCCCTGATATTTATCAAACAACGTCTCGATTTTTAACCACTTGCCTGCTTTGCCAACAATAATATATTTTTCGCCAAAGAGGATTTGGCTAAGCATTTCAGACTTATGCGATGGTCCACTCCTTAATGGAACAAAGACATTATCACAAATATATGTTTCCATGACTTCACAATTTGATTCAAAATTAATAAATATAGTTGATTCTGGTCTTAGATTTCTCAATAACCCTCCGTGAATTGGGGTAATTGAAAAAGTCGAAATCCATAAACCGCGGAGGGCCACAGAGAAATCGCAGAGGGCCGCAGAGAAAATCGATATATGCAGATCCCTCTGCGGTTCTCAGCGACTTCTCTGCGCCCTTTGCGGTAAAATAATAGCGGATCAAATCTTAAATTCTAACTATTTAATCTAATTTTGCCCCGGAATCAGGTAAATTAAAAATCAGAGGATGTCTGAAGTTCGCGGATTTTGGAATAAATCAGGGAAATTATATATCAATTCTGTTCTTTTTGTACTCAGCATAGTTATTGTCGCCCTTATCTGGCCACATGGCAAGAGCGATAGCTTTTTAAAATTTCTTGGCACTCTGATTCTGGTCTCATCGTGCTACCTTGTGTTATATCTCTTTCTATCCCACTTCCGGTCTGAAGTATTGGAAGTAAAGCGCAAGACTCTTTTTATAATCCTGATAATCCTTTCTTTTATTGTTTTAACAAGGGTGGTAATTACCTTTTCCGATGAGCGTATTCTTTTTCTGATTCCTTTAGCCATAATACCTATTGTAATCCGGACCTTTTACGATGCACGTCTGGCATTGTTCATCCTGCTTGTTACCATTATGCTTACAGGGTTCATGGTCCCTGACCCATTTGGTTTTTCGTTTATGAGTTTTATAACAGGAATGGTGGCAATATTCAGCTTATCAAATATTTACAGGCGCGGAAAACTGTTTTTTTCAGCCTTTATGGTGGTAATATGTTATTCTTCCCTGAGGATTGGAATCAGCTTAATGAAATATGGCAATCTTGATGATGTAAGTGGTTTCGATTTTATCCTTTACGCCGGTAATGGGATTCTGCTTTTGGTTAGCTATCCTATAATATCTATATTCGAGAAACGATTTCTGTTCCTGTCAGATAATACATTACTCGAACTGGCTGATACCAACCAACCTCTTTTACGGAAACTTGCTGAGGAAGCTCCGGGTACATTTCAACATTCCCTACAGGTAGCAAACCTGGCTGAAGAGGCAGCAAGAATTACCGGTTCAAATTTGCTTCTTGTTCGTACTGGTTCTCTTTACCACGATATCGGGAAAATCAGCAATCCTGAATATTATATTGAAAATCAAACAAATAAACCCAGTCCTCATGATAATCTCAATCCCGATGAGAGTGTTAAAGTGATAATAAATCATGTTAAGAAGGGAGTCATACTGGCTAAGAATTACAAAGTACCGATCCAGATTATTGATTTTATCCGTACTCACCACGGAACAACCATGGCCTACTCATTCTATAAGAAACATTCTGATCTATTTCCATGCGACATTGGTAGGGAAGAGGATTTTACTTACCCGGGCCCTAAACCATTCTCTAAAGAGACAGCCGTTGTTATGATGGCTGATGCTGTAGAGGCTGCTTCACGAAGTCTGGAAAAGTTAACCGAAGAGTCAATAAGCGATCTGGTGGAAAAGATAATTATTGAAAAAGAGAAGGATGGACAGTTTTCCGAGGTACCACTTACATTCAAAGAGATTTCGGATATAAAGGCAGCCTTTAAAAAAAGATTAGCTACAATTTATCACGCCAGGGTAGCGTATCCCGAAAGAAATTAACGCATATCTATAACTTCCACACCTTTATATTTCCCTGGCTGATAGACAAATGTATCTGCTTCCGGCTTTATTTTCAAACTATAATCTTTAATATTAATAGTGATTATTATCCCATCCCTTTGTTTGTATTCAAGGCTCCTGAGATCCAACAGAGTCTTTCCAATATTGAGCCTCACCCTAAGCAGGTCGCTCTTAATATCTTCAGGATATAAATCAATTACATACAAATCACTTTTTTCTTCTATGAGGCGGTTTTTATAACCTTTCTTGTACATAGAGAAGATTGATGAAGGCCGATTCTGAAAAGAGTTATCCTTTTTATCAGGCTTTGTTATAGTGACCTCTTTTTCAGCAGGAAGATAACCCCAGGCCGTTTCACCGTTAAACCATGTTATATTATCACCCAGATCAAGCTTATACATGTTCTTACTAAGTATAATAGATCCCTTTACCGTATCGGTAGTGTTTTCCATCTGGTCGGTTTTGACAAGAACGAATTTCATTGAAACAGAAGGGGCTGCCAACGAAATTGATGAGAACTTGTCAAGAATTTTAACAGCAGCCGGATCATTCTGTCCGTTTGAGAGCTGAGTAATCAGTAGAAGGAACGCAAAGTTACAAATAGTGAATCTCATGTAGAATGGTTTACTCAAGCCTCTTCAAAATCTGTTCCAAAGCTATAAAGTCGGAGCACAGAACATCCCTGGCCTTACTTCCTTCAAAAGCACCAACGACGCCTGCTGCCTCAAGCTGGTCGATTATTCTTCCGGCACGATTATATCCGATTGATAGTTTTCGCTGAATAAGCGAGGTAGACCCCTGCTGGTGCTGTACAACAAGTTTTGCAGCTTCATCAAACATAGGATCTCTTTTCTTCAGATCAACCTCCATAGCGCCTGTATCGCTGTCATCAATGAATTCAGGCAGGTGCATAGCATCGGCATAACCTTTCTGGGAACCAATAAAATCTGTAAGAGCTTCAATTTCAGGAGTATCTATAAATGCGCATTGCACCCTTACCGGCTCATTTCCGGAGGAAACAAGCATATCTCCGCGCCCAACCAATCTGTCGGCGCCCGAAGCATCCAGTATAGTACGTGAATCGATTGAAGAAAATACCCTGAAAGCAACCCGCGTAGGGAAGTTAGCCTTGATAAAACCTGTAATAATGTTTGCGGAAGGTCGTTGGGTTGAAATGATAAGATGAATTCCTATTGCTCTTGCAAGCTGCGCAAGCCTGCCGATTGGTCCTTCTATTTCCCTTCCGGCAGTCATTATAAGATCGGCAAACTCATCTATTATCAGAACAATATACGGCAGATATTTATGTCCTTTCTCAGGACTAAGTTTTCTCGAAACAAATTTCTCATTATATTCTTTGATGTTACGCGACTGAGCTGCCTTCAGCAGTTCAAGCCTGTTGTCCATCTCAATGCAAAGTGAATTAAGAGTCTTGATAACCTTCTGTGTATCAGTTATAATAGCATCTTCTTCATCCGGAAGTTTTGCAAGAAAATGTCTTTCTATTTTCATGTACAGCGGCAGCTCCACCCTTTTCGGATCGATAAGAACAAATTTTAATTCTGCCGGATGCTTCTTGTATAAAATTGAAGTTATGATCGCGTTAATTCCGACAGATTTACCCTGACCGGTTGCTCCTGCTACCAGAAGGTGGGGCATTTTCGTAAGATCAACGATATAAGGTTCGTTGGTTATTGTTCTTCCCAGGGCCAGAGCTATATCGAATTTCGATTCCTGAAATGCTTTCGATGTTATTAACGATCGCATGGAGACCATCTCGGGTCTTTTATTCGGAACCTCGATACCTACAGTTCCCCTCCCAGGTATTGGAGCGATAATTCTTATCCCGAGGGCTGAAAGGTTTAGGGCAATATCATCTTCAAGCGATTTTATACGAGCCAGCCTTACACCCCTTTCAGGTACTATTTCGTAAAGTGTCACGGTAGGCCCAACTGTTGCAGAGATACTTTTAATAGCTATTTTGTGATCGCCAAGTGTTTTGATAATATTTTCCTTGTTCTCAAAAACTTCATTGTTATCAAAAGCTGTTTCCGACTTATGCTCTTTCAAAAGCGACACGGGCGGAAACTTATACCGCGACAGATCCAACCTTGGATCGTAATCTCCCATTATCTTTTCAACTTCCTGCTCGGAGAGGTTATCACCTGCATCAGGACGTATTATCTGAATCGGAACTTTATCGTCGGTTACAACAGTTTCTTCTTCATCAAAGTCGTGAATAATTGAACCTGAGTTTGATACTTCCGGAAGATCCTCTTCTAAATCATCGGGATCCACCGTCAGATTTGCATTCTTAACCACAAATTCCACCTGGTCATTATCAGGCTTACCTTCAGATTCCTCATCTGTCATATCAGGCAACAACTCTGTATTGTCTTCAGCAACAACCTCATTTTCCTCACTTGCCTTTTTGTGTTTTAAAAAAGCCGGCAATCTCAAACCAAACGATTCCGGTTTTACTTTCAGGGCAAAAACAAGATAAGATATGGTTATAAAAGTGACAATGATGCCTGTTCCCACTTTCCCCATAAAAGCATTCATCCATCTAGTTATCAGATAGCCCTGTGCTCCACCGGGTCCGCTTATCAGGTAGCCCTTCGACTGGCCAAAAACAAAACCAAGGATTAAGGAAAGAATTATTGTTGCGAAAACGAATTTTGCGATCAGACTCCAGACCCTGATCTTCGGAAATTTAAGAAGATGCAAACCTATAGTTCCAAATATGAGAGGGATAAAAAAGGCGCCGAGACCAAAACCGTAACCGATGATCATTTCAGCAAGAAAATTTCCACTCTTGCCCGACCAGTTTCTTACTTCCTTTTCAGGACCAGATAAAACATCCGAAACAGGAAGGCTCTGGTCAGTTTTCCACCAGAAAAGATACGCAACACATGCAATAAGGAGATATAAAGCAAATCCTGTAATAAGTATACCTGTAACAAATCTGATTCTCTCGTCCGTAAAAAAGGATCTCTTTTTAGCTGATTCTTTTGGTGTTACAGTACTCTTCTTACCGGCTTCTTCCTTCTCTTTAGTCATTACTGCCATAAATTTGTATACTACTCCTCGCTTTTTGAAACGCAATCCAAAGGTAATAATTTTACACCTGACTCAAAATCCAGCCAGGCATTTTGTTCCCGAAGAAAAAAGAATGTGGAGTACAAGTGATCTGGAACAATGGAACAATGGAACAATGGAACAATGGAACAATAGAATGATAGAGTAATGAGATAGTGGAATTAAATAATTTTTAATATTGACAATCAGCATCTTCCTGCCCTTCGCCCTGAGCCCTGTGACTTGTGCCAATACTTACATCCTGATCATCTTATCAATGAATTTTTTTATTTCCTCCTTCGAAACTCTCTGAAATTTCTCCCTTCGTTCAAATGTTACATCAGGGACTTCCTTACTAAAAACATTTTCTGCATCAAAATGAAGTTCAGTGGGACCGAGTAAAAAGAAGAAACTCATTAGCACGCCATCTATCTGGTTGAAAGGGGTACAGGCGTTTGGATTCTTTACTTTGATTTCATTAGTATACCATACATCATACACCTTTTCCCTGTTGGCTGGAAAAGTCACTTCGGCATTTTTACAATTGTAACCACAAATGACTGAGGTCTTTGAAGTTTTCGTTAGTATCATTCCATTCATTGCCTCAAAACCAGGATAGATCTCTCCGGGTTGACCTGCATAATATAATCTATTGGTAAAAAAACTAAAATAAGTGTCGAAATATCCTTTCTCAGGGTTAGACAAATTAAGAATTCCTGAATTAGCAAATCCTAACATCTCAAAAAGAATCTTATCCTTTTTAAATGAAACGATCAGGTTTTGAGGAAGAGCCTCTTTCGGCACAATTCCAAAATTACCAATGTATTCAATATTAAAATGGATTTCACCCTGATCTATGTATTTACCGCCTCTTTGTCTACAGGAATACCCTGCCATTGCGAAGATCACTGCAATGAACAATACTAATTTGGATCTCACCTATCTGGTATTATTTTGTATCATGTAAATATAGTACTTTTTTTAAAATCCGTGTCTCTATTGACAATTATCGCCATTTACTAGTGAAAAATGTTAAAAATCAGAACAACCTGCGCCAAATAAAAATGTCAGAGCAAGGAATCCTTTTGAATTTGGTAAATTTGTAAAGTTCCATATAATAATTTTTTATGAAAAAGAAGCTGGCAGTTGTTGCCCTTGGAGGTAATGCAATCTTAAGAGGCGACCAGGTGGGTACCATCGAGGAACAGGAACAGAATACTACCGAGACCCTTGAAAATCTGGTCTTTCTTATTAATGAGGGTTACGATCTGGTAATAACTCATGGAAATGGTCCGCAGGTTGGAAACATCCTGATGAGGAATGATGCGGGGGAACAACTGTATAACATTGCTCAGATGCCAATAGATGTTTGTGTAGCTGATACGCAGGGAGGTATCGGTTATATGATCGAGAGGTGCTTCAGGAATGTTCTTAACAAATATAATATTACGAAAAACGTAATATGTATTATGACACAGGTAATTGTAGATATCAATGATCCGGCTTTCTGCAATCCTCAGAAACGAGTAGGAAAAATATACTCAAAAGAACAGGCAGATGATCTTATATTAAAAAAGGGATGGATATTCAGGGAAGAGGTTAAAACACAAGGCGGATACAGAAGAGTGGTTCCTTCACCTGTCCCTTCCGGAGTGATGAATCAATCGATAATACGCGATCTGGCAAAGAAAGGTAATATTGTAATTGCCGTTGGAGGTGGTGGTGTACCGGTCTATATCGATGAAAAGAATGATGTAAGACCGGCCGAAGCTGTAATTGATAAAGACCTTGCCTCCTCCCTTCTGGCCAATCTGATCAATGCTGATGAGTTCTATATTCTTACAGATGTTCCTTATATCTATATTAACTATAAAAAACCCGACCAGCAAATAAAAGAATTTCTCAATTATGCAGACACGCTTAAATACCTTAATGAAGGTCAGTTCGCCCAGGGAAGTATGGCGCCAAAAATACAGGCATGCCTTAATTTTTTAAAGAATGGTGGAGGCAAAAGCGTTATTACAGAAGCATTTAAACTGGCTGACACAAAGTTCGGATCAAAGATCACAATGGAATATGAGGATGAGAGAAGATAAATGAGGACGGAAGAAGGAAGACGGAAGTTTAAAGTAAAAAGTAAACATACTTATCTATGGATTGCTTTCTGGCCTCTGAATTAAATAAAATGAGTATCGGTTATCAATAAGGATATTAAAATATGCGATTATAATATTCCTCGCTAACGCTCGGAATGACAGTATTTTATGTGGCATTGATTTAATTATTATTCATTCCGGATAGTCATCTTAAAAAAAAAGTGCAGACTTTTCATCCGCACTTAATATAAAACTTAATAAGAAAACCCGGGTTACTTCCAGATTAGCTCCTCTGATTCTGATTATTGCTATTTGAAATCTACCGGCACCATATATTCTACACCGACAGTTTTACCATTCTGGCTTCCAGGTTTCCAGTCCGGCATATTACTTATAACCCTTATAGCTTCAGCGTCCAGCAAAGGATGAACAGACTTAACGACCTTTACGTTTATAACCTTCCCTGAGCTGCTGACAATAAAACTTACATTAACCAACCCCTTGATGTTGCCTTTTATTGCCTCCCCGGGATATTTTATACTATTAGATATCCAGCTTAGCATAGCTTTATCACCTCCGGGGTACATCGGCATCTCTTCAACAATTACTACTTTATCCTTATCAAAAGATGGTCGCTGTTGAGGCGGAGTGATATCAACTTTCTCCGTATTTACAACAGATCTCTTCAAGGTAATAGTCATTTCTGAGACAAAATCGGGTTTTTCAACCATCTGTTTGAATCCAACAAAGGAAACTACAAGCATAGCTTCTTCCGGAACATTGCTTAAACTGAAGTGACCTTTTTCGTCAGATAGAGTACCAAGTGTAGATCCCTTAACTACTATTGTTGCTCCTGGTAATGGCGTTCCATCTTCCTGAATAACGATTCCCTTAACCTCTTTTGAAATAGCAGATTGAGGTTCGATTGTAGTCGATGAATTATCAAAAGGGGTTGTGTAATTAGGTTCCGGTTTTGTAAATGCAAACAAAACAATTGCTAATAAATGTACTAACTATGCTTATAACTCCCCGCAGCAGTAATAATGCAGCAATTGAAAAATATATCCAAACAGCTAATTTATTGTAATCGAAGGCATTAATTGTATTTGAAATTGTTGTTTCAAAAGCATCAGTTGGAAAAACTATAGTTCCAAGTGTATTTCCCTGCGCAACAGGAACTACTTCATATGGAAAAACTGGAATCTTGAGAATCGGAAGAATTGTTGGCAGAAGTAAAGTCAGGATTAGGAATATCCTGTTTCTCAGAAAAAAAGTATCCTTTCTGAATAATACAAGATAACAGAGGTAAAACAAGGTAATACCAACTGATACCTTGAGCAGATATAATATTAGATTATCCATCTTTCTGCCCTTTCTCTATTATTTGTATTAGTTTTTTTAAGTCATCAGCATTTAACTTTTTCTCATTTACAAAGAATGATACAACATTTTTGTAAGATGCTCCAAAGTAATCGTTTACGACGTCTTTCATAAATAACTTCCTATATTCCTCTTTCTTTACAAGAGGATAGTATTCATGGTTCTTGCCATAAGCTTTATGGCCCACATAACCTTTTTCTTCCAGTCCACGGATGACTGATGAAAAAGTTGTATAAAGTGGTTTTGGCTCAGGATGGATGTCAATAAGCTCCTTAATGAATCCCTTTCGGGCCTTCCAAAGGATCTTCATTGCCTCTTCTTCTTTATTTGTAAGTCGCTTCATATTGATAACTGTTTTTACAAATATATAACGTGTATTTCAGTTTTGCAACTATTTTTATATTTATTTAACTGAATAATACGTTTATAATAATATTTCTCATAAACAACTGAAGTTTTGCTGATCAAAATATACAGCTATTGGTTATTTAATGATTTAAATATAAATTTTAAACTAAACCATCTTGAATAAAACTTTTATCTTTTTACTTTTGTCTTTTATCTTTAAAACACATAATAATGTCAATCAATCTACACAACCGTCATTTTCTTAAGGAGCTTGATTTTACTCCTGAAGAAATTCAATATCTGCTCGATCTGTCAGCAGAGCTGAAAAGTGCGAAACATAAAGGCACTGAGAAACAACACCTTAAAGGCAAAAACATAGCCCTTATCTTTGAGAAGGCTTCCACACGTACCAGGTGTGCTTTTGAAGTTGCTGCTTACGATCAGGGTGCACATGTTACATATCTTGGACCAACAGGTTCTCAGATCGGACAGAAAGAGTCGATGAAAGATACTGCCAGGGTCCTTGGCGGGATGTTTGATGGTATTGAATACCGGGGTTATGGGCAGGAGATTGTTGAAGAACTGGCAAAATATGCAGGGGTTCCGGTTTGGAACGGGCTTACCAATGAATTTCATCCAACCCAGATACTTGCCGATTTCCTCACAATGATCGAGCACTCTGATAAACCTTTTAATAAAATGGTATTCTGTTACCTTGGCGATGCCAGATATAATATGGGAAATTCACTGATGGTTGGAGCTGCCAAGATGGGAATTGATTTCAGGATTGCTGCCCCAAAATCATATCAGCCCGATGCTGCACTTGTTTCAAAATGCCGTTTAATTGCAAAAGAAACCGGGGCGAAAATAAATATTACCGATAACGTTGACGAAGCTGTAAAAGGCGCTGATTTTCTATATACCGATGTCTGGGTATCGATGGGAGAACCAGATTCCGTTTGGGAAGAACGGATCAAATTTTTGAAACCATATCAGATTAATATGGATGTGATCAAAAAGACCGGGAATCCAAAAGTTAAGTTCTTACATTGTCTCCCCGCTTTTCATAATAGGGAGACCAAGGTAGGAGAAGAAATCTTCAGGAAATTCGGTTTGGAGGGTATGGAAGTTACTGAGGACGTCTTTGAATCTGATCATTCAATAGTATTCGACGAAGCCGAGAACCGCCTGCATACTATTAAGGCTGTGATGGTGGCGACGCTGGGAGAATAACGACACACGGCGAACGACGAACGGCGAACGGCTAACGGCTAACGACACTCGGCTAAAGGCTCACGGTTTTAAAAATTATCTGGATATCTAATACTTGAGAATAGAGTGCCGTGCGCCCTGCGTCGTGCGCCGTTAGCCGATTTTTAGGCTATCCACTCCCTGATAAAATAGAATGTCATTATAAACGAGGCAGCCAGTTTCAGACCAATTCCGGTAAGGAACCCGAGGAGGCTTCCAAAGCCTGCCTTAAAGGCATAGCCTAAATCATCTTTAAATATCATCTCACCAACAAAAGCCCCAATGAGTGGTCCTAAAATTATGCCAAGAGGTCCAAGGAAAAAGCCAACAATTAAACCAACGGTAGCACCTCTTGTGCCATATTTAGATCCCCCGAATTTCTTTGTGCCCCATACAGGTACAATATAGTCGAGCACAGTAACAACAACAGCAATTATTGCAAATGTAATTAACGTAAGATTTGTGAAGTGACCGAACCTTGTGAAATGAAGAAGCAGTAAACCCAGAAAACTGAACGGAGGTCCGGGTAAAACAGGAACCAGACAACCGATAATTCCAAGTATCATAAAAAGAATCCCAAATATAAGAAGAATATAATCAGGCATTTAGATATGTCCTTAGGAAAAATGATTAAGTAAAAACCAATTTACTTCTTTCCGAGATCTTCAAACTCGACGTTTGTGAACTCAGCGGTAGGGTGAATACCTTTTTCTTCAATTACTTCATCTACCGGTAAACCACCGGGAATTGAAATAACCGGACCATAGTTATCTATATAAGAAACAGCATCTTTCAAGCCTTCAGTGAACTTTTCAAAGTCTTCCTTATACAGGAATACCTTATGCTTCTCATAAAAAATCTTACCCTCTTTACCTAAACGCTTCTTACTTTCGGTAATTGTCAGGTAATAATCTTCTTTACGAGTGGCTTTTACATCGAAAAAGTAAGTTCTTTTCCCGGCACGCACCACCTTTGTGAAAATTTCTTCATTCACATTTTTATCATCATGCCCGCTTATGACTTCCTGTATTCCGGCTTCTTCTTCCATTTCTAAGTCAGTTAATTTTGGGGTTTTATTTACTATTGTCAAATGTAACAATTATTTTATCAAATCAAAACCGGGGATATTAATTTTGCACAGATGTTTTGACAGTAAGGGAAAAAGAGTATTTTTGCACCTGAAATTCGAGGTTCTTTATAAATGATAAGCAGAAGATTACTACGTATTAAGGCTTTGTTGGCACTATACGCTTACAACCGCAGGGAGGATGAAAACCTTACGCGCGCCGAGACAGAACTGATGTTCAGTATTGAGAAGACTTACGATCTATATCATTATCTTCTGCTCCTGGTCCTCGAAGTGGCTGATGTTGCAGGGGAGAAAATAGATCAGGCCCTTCAGAAAAGGATGCCCACAGAAAACGATCTTAATCCTCAAAAATGGTTTGTCGACAACAAGGTTATTGCCCAGTTGAGAAAAAATCTGGCATTTCAGAGTTATGTGTCGACAAAAAAATTATCCTGGGTAAATTATTCCCATATCCCCCGTCTCCTTTATAATAAGATGATTGCATGGGATGTTTATGTGGAATACATGCAGTCGGAGGAACATAATTACCTTGCCGACAGGAAGTTCATCATCAAACTAATTACAGATCTGTTCTCAAACTCCGAGGACCTTTTATCAACTCTGGAGGAACAAAGCATTTATTGGAATGACGATATGGAGTACATCTCGGCAATGGTTGAGAAAACTCTGAAAAAGTTTAAAAATGATTCGGGTGAAAAAACCCCGCTGATGGCTCTTTATAAAAATGCTGAGGATGAGGAATTTGTGAAAATCCTGTTCAGAAAATCAATCCTGCATTCCAAAAAATGTTCCGAACTCATCGATAAAAATACAACCAACTGGGAGGTCGACAGGATTGCCCTGATGGATATCCTTGTAATGCAGTTGGCAATTACTGAAATACTTGAGTTCCCTGAAATTCCTGTAAAGGTCACGCTTAATGAGTATATTGAAATCGCAAAATACTATTGTACCTCAAAAAGTAGTACTTTTGTGAACGGAATTCTGGATAACATCGTTAAAGAGATCCGGGAGACGGGGCAATTGAACAAGTTTGGCCGGGGACTGGTTGGTGAAGGTTCATCAGACAGCGAAGCTTAACATTTTTTCGAACAACTAAATGAAAAGGTTTATCATCATAAATTTGGTTTTAATGGCAGTTCTAACTTCAAATTGTGGTAACACAACCAGAAAGAACTCAGCAAAATCAATGGTTCAGGCTACCGATACGGGAACCGTAATTATCTCATTTAAGGAGTATGAACATGATTTCGGAAAAGTTGCAGAAGGAGAGAAAGTTTCATATAATTTTGGCTTTACAAACAACGGAACCGGGAACCTTGTAATCCTCTCAGCAACTACAAGCTGCGGGTGTACGGTGCCAAATTATAGTACAGAACCGATTGCTCCCGGAGGCAAAGGAAACCTTGATGTAGTATTCGACACATCGGGGAAAAATGGAATGCAGACAAAAGTAATTACAGTCAGGTCCAATGCAGTTAAGAAGGAAGTATTATTAAAAATTACTGCAGAGGTTATATCTTCAGATTAACGATTATCTTTTACAATTTGTCTACTGATTTTTATAATTATCAATTAATAATTACTAACAATTCGAAAAATGACCAATTTTGCTTTTTTGTATTTAATGGGGCAACCCGCCGGAACAACCGGCCAGTCTAATCCACTTGTGACATTTCTGCCACTGATTCTTGTATTTGTAGTTTTCTATTTCTTCATGATCAGACCTCAAATGAAGAAACAGAAAGAAATGAACAACTACAGAAGTTCATTAAAAAGAGGTGATAAGGTTATTACCACTGGTGGTATTTATGGCAAAGTGTACGAAGTAAAGGACAATTATGTAACTGTTGAAGTAGGTGGTGACATAAAACTGAAAATTGATAAAAATGCCCTACTCAAAGATCCTTCAGCAGAAGAATAGAATTTGACTTCTTTCATACATAAATTTGTGAAGGGAAATGACGGTATAATAAGTGAAAATTTTATAAAGAAGAGAGCAAAAGGCAAAAACAGCGATGTTATAGTTTTTGCTTTCTTCCTGTTTCTCTCATTCATATTCTGGTACCTTAATTCTCTGGGGAAAGATTCAGAGAGTGATATTAAATATACTGTTCAGTTCATTAACCTTCCGAAAGTAAAGGTAATAACCGCTGACCCTCTGATAAAAGTTAACCTGTTCATTAAAGGTCCCGGTTATGAAATACTGAAATTAAAAATTTCAGGTAACAATTCACCTTTCAAGATAGATATCTCAAAGGTCAATTACAGGAAAGCACAGGGAAACAACACATATAATTATTATCTTCTCACCTCTGGTCTGTCAAAAAGTCTAGCCACTCAGCTCAGGTCGGAATGTGAAATTATTTCAATTAAACCAGACACACTGTTTTTTGCTCTTGATAAACTTGTTCCTGTATCTGAATAGAGTAACCGGAACAAAATGTCCTTTACTTTGAAATGATTAACTGACTACGAAGTTTTTGAATGAAAAAAGAAAGTAACTCAGTATTTAAACTTGGTGTTACAGGTGGAATTGGCAGCGGTAAGACATCTGTATGCAGGGTATTTAATATCCTTGGAATACCTGTTTTTTCGGCCGATCAGGAAGCAAGAGAAATAATGGAAAAAGAGGACGGAGTTATCAGGAGAATTAACTCTATAACTGGCAGGGACCTTTACTCTGGTGGAAGTCTTGACAGGAAAGCATTAGCAACTCTTATCTTTAACAACCATACTCTTCTCGAAAAAGTCAACTCTCTTGTACATCCTGCAGTAATCGATCATTTTTTAAAATGGGAAAAGGTACAAAGTTCACCTTACGTTATTATGGAAGCAGCTATACTTTTTGAAAGCGGAGCATCAAAATATGTGGATAAGATAGCTGCTATTATTGCGTCTCCCGAAGAAAGACTACAAAGGGTAATTCAAAGGAGTAATCTTACAAAAGAACAGGTATTGGAGAGAATGCGGAATCAAATGGATGACGAAGAGCGGATGAAACTTTCAGATTATGTAATCAGCAATTCAGAAAATGATATGATTATCCCGGAAATTCTTAAGATACATGAAGACATTTTATTAACTATAAATTCTGGGAAATAACATGGGAATTTTTGGAAAATGGCTTGGAGGAGGACTAGGTTTTGTAATGGGCGGACCAATCGGTGGTCTAATGGGTCTACTTGTTGGGGCAGTTATTGATAGTCAAACTTCTGATACCCCTACATCAACTGTCCGAACAACCCAGGGTGATTTTGGAATGAGTCTGCTGGTATTGGTAGCAGCAGTTATGAAAGCTGATGGGAAAGTTGTAAAATCAGAGCTTGACTACGTTAAACAGTTCTTTGTCAGACAATTTGGACAGGAATCTGCCAAACAGGCACTTCTTATGCTTAAGGATATTTTGAAGCAGGAAATACCGGTAAGAGATGTAAGTATACAGATTAGCAGGAACATGGATTACTCCTCACGACTTCAACTATTGCATCTGCTTTTTAATGTGTCTCTTGCTGATACCATTATAGATCCAAGCGAGCTTGAAATAATTGAAAAGATATCAGGGTATCTGGGTGTTGCTTCAGCCGACTTCCTGTCGATTAAGAACATGTTTATTCCTGAAACGGGATCATCATATTTAATTCTTGAGATTGATCAGTCCTCTTCAAATGACGAATTAAAGAAAGCTTACCGGAGAATGGCAATGAAATACCATCCCGATAAAGTAAGTCATCTGGGGGAAGAATACAGAAAGAGCGCTGAGGAGAAATTCAAAAAGGTCAATGAGGCCTATGAGAAAATAAAGAAGGAAAGAAATATGGTTTGACATTTTTGAAAAAAACTGTGGTAAAAAAACTTTTATAAGAGAACAAGGATTAAATTTGCACTTAAACGAATATAAAATGGTTTTAAAAGACATTCTATCAATTTCAGGGGAGCCGGGGCTGTTTAAATTTATTGCCCAGGGAAAAAATGCAATAATCGTTGAACACCTTGAGACAAAGAAAAGAAGCAGCGCGTACGGATCTGCCAAAATAAGCTCGCTTGAGGATATTGCAATATTCACTGAAAAAGAGGATATGCCTCTTGGGAAAGTTTTCGATCTGATCTTCGAAAAGGAAAACGGTGGACTGACAATAGATTCAAAGTCTGACAATAACAAACTGAAAAAATGGTTTGAGGAAATCCTGCCATATTATTCAAAAGAAAAAGTATATACCAGTGATATCAAGAAAGTTGCTCTATGGTATAACACTCTTCAAAAACTGAACCTCCTCATAAAAGAAGAAGAAAAAGATACAACCGATTCACTTGTTGAATCGGAAGAAAAGCCGGTAGTCGAGAAGAAAAAAAGAAAAACAACACCTAAACCAAAGGCGTAATAGATTTTTCCCCTTTGATTGTTTATGTCAGATCTCTATTCTTCCTTGTAAATGTAAGCTTATGAATTTTGGAGGCGATGAAGTAGTTTATGATTATTCGGAATCTGAGATAATCATTGTTCCCGTTCCTTATGATGAGACAAGTACCTGGATGAGGGGTGCTGATAAGGGTCCGGATGCCATCCTGGAAGCCTCCGTAAATCTGGAGTTCTACGATGTCGAAACCTCCTCTGAAGCGCATCTTGCCGGTATTTTTACAATAGTTCCCATACTTCAGAAAGAGACTCCTGAATTACTTGTCGAGGATGTCTATTACAGGATATTATCACTATTAAACGACAATAAATTTCCTGTTGTGATTGGTGGGAACCATACTGTTTCCATTGGATCAATAAAAGCTTTTTCAGAATTTTATAATGACATTACCATCCTTCAACTCGATGCTCATGCCGACCTGCGGCAGGAATATGAAGGATCATCGTTGAATCATGCCTGTGCAATGGCAAGAGCAAAAGAGTTTGCTCCTATTGTACAGGTAGGTATCAGAAGCATGTCAGCAGAAGAACTTCCATTTTTGGATAAGGAAAGGATCTTTTATTCTCACGAACTCTATTATAGAAAAGACCTGTATGAAAGAGCTCTTGATCTCCTAACTGAAAATGTATATATTACTATCGACCTTGATGTATTCGATCCGTCAATCATGCCTTCTACCGGTACCCCTGAGCCCGGAGGGCCAGAATACCTTGAGTTACTTCACTTTCTGAAAAACGTAATAAGAAAAAGAAACGTTGTGGGATTCGATATTGTTGAATTATGCCCGAACGCTGCCAATAAATCTCCCAACTTTATTGCAGCAAAAATTCTTTACCAGCTCCTCAGTTACAGGTTTTCCAAGAAATAGTACAGATTTTCAAACGCATTTGAAATTTCATCTAAAGAATTATTGAGATCTGATGCCGGAGTTTTTTCACTCCACTTCGAACAAAAACATTCAATTCAGGTTATATTCTTTGAATTAGTATTCCTTATTTAAGTATATGGATAGAAATCAATGATTTATAAAAGTTTGCATACCAGACTGATCAATGGACACTGAAGAAAACAATAATAGTATTTTAAAAGGCTACAACATGCTTCTGTACTTTGCCGGAACAATGCTGATGTACGAACCTTCGGAAGAATGTGTTGCAGATTTCTGGGCCAACGACATATTAAAGAAACTTCCGGTGGTTAGTCTTAACCCAAATTTCGTAAAAGCAGCTGATCAGTTAAAAGACTCCTGTCCCGATAAAAATAGTTGTGGGAAGGAATTGAGAGAAGACTACATCAGACTATTTAATGGCGAGGATAAGGCGTTCGCGCCGGCATATGAATCATACTATCGAAACAACAACAGCATAAATCTGGGTTATATACCATCTTCACCAGGTGATTTTTACACCTCGTATGGCTGGGAATCAAAGTTTAAGACAAAAGTAAAGGATGATCATCTTTCGATTGAACTACTCTTCCTGACGAAGTTAATTGATAAATACCTGGCTTTTGATGACATTCCCTGCCGCAGTGAAATGGAGAAAGAGATTAGACGATTTATTGATAATCATATACTTTCGTGGGTACCTGAGTGGAATAAAAAGATCCAGCAATTTTCCACCACTTTAAGTTTTAAAGGAATTGGGACTTTAATTTTGGCCTGCAGCGAAGATATATATTCGATGCTCGATCGAAAACAGGTGAATTGGGTTCCGACAACTATTCCTAGAAATTTGGATTAAAAAAATTCTTTATCGCCTCAAAATAATATTCTCTCCACCCCTCTGCGATTCCATCATACTCCTCATCAGGAATGTTGGTATGTTCTACAGTTACAGCCGAATTCTCGCTGTCGGGCGCTATTGTAATTGTAACAATTGATTTCTCCGCCATCTCCCCGAAGTACCATTCCTGAACAACTTTTCTGTCAGTAATAAACTCAATATTTTTACCGGTAATATCACCTTCCCACAATGAGAATTCGCTACCCGGTTCTTTACTCATCTCAGCAGGATAACCTGACCATAATTCTATTGTATATGGATTAGTAATTGCCGAGTAGATATCTGATGGCTCAGCGTTTATTTTGAAGGTTTTCTTGAATGTTTTCATATCTATAAAGGTTAAAATTGCATTTTGACACAGATATTACCCAAATGATAGGGAAGTTCAAAAAGTCTAAATCCATTAACCGCAAAGGTCGCAAAGAATTTCGCAAAGATCGCAAAGAACTGAATTACCAGGCATTAACTTTGCGTACTTTGCGCCACCTTTGCGTTCTTTGCGGTTAAAAAAGGACTTTTTAGCCAGGTCCCAAGGGTAGGTTTCGTACATTATTTTAGTTCTGACAAATAACGTTCTGCGTCAATTGCAGCCATACATCCTGATCCGGCCGCAGTAACAGCCTGGCGGTAACGTGGATCCTGGACATCTCCGGCTGCAAAAACACCTTCAATATTTGTATGTGTTCTGCCAGGGACTGTTTTTATATAACCAACTGCATCTGTTTCAAGATAATCCTTAAATACACCAGTGTTTGGGGTATGACCGATAGCCAGGAAAAAGCCATCAATTTTTATTTTCACAACTTCCTCATCAGGTGTCCCTTTTTTCTTTACAAGGGTCACTCCTTCCACCCCATTTTCACCAAACAGATCAACCGCCTGGTGTTCCCATAATATCTCAATGTTAGGAGTTGCAAAGACTTTTTCCTGCATCACTTTGGAAGCCCTGAGAGAATCCCTTCTGACTACAAGGTAAACTTTCCTGCACAGTCCGGAAAGATAAGTAGCTTCTTCAGCAGCTGTATCGCCTCCGCCAACCACGGCAACATCTTTCCCTTTATAAAAAAACCCATCACAGGTAGCGCACGCCGAAACGCCCATGCCTGCATATTTCGTTTCAGATTCAAGACCCAGATATTTTGCAGTTGCTCCTGTAGCGATGATTACGGCATCAGCTATTACTACCTTTTTATCATCAGTTATTACCTTGTGTTTCTTTCCGGAAAAATCGACGCTTGAAACAATTCCAAATCTTATTTCAGCTCCAAACCGTTCAGCTTGTTTTTTAAACTCTTCCATCATAATTGGACCACTAACACCCTCAGGATAACCGGGATAATTGTCCACGTCTGTAGTTGTGGTAAGTTGCCCACCCATTTCTAGTCCTGTGTAAAGAACAGGTTTCAGGTTGGCTCTTGCAGCATAGATTGCTGCTGTGTAGCCAGCGGGCCCTGATCCGATAATGAGACATCTCACTTTCTCAACTATTTCACTTTCTGCATTCTTAATATCTTTCTGCAAATCAAGAGGCTTAAATATTTCCATCGCATTCTTAATAAATTTTGTATGCAAATATAATCAACTTTGAACTTAGTGTGATATAGTTTTGGGAGTAGTTACCCTTTAGTACCAACAACCCTGAAAGCTTTTTGCTTTATCCGAATAGTTGATTATTTTTGCACAGGTTTTTACCTCCTTCGCAAATGCTTCGGAGGTCAAAACGGGGTGTGGCGCAGTTGGCTAGCGTACTTGCATGGGGTGCAAGTGGTCGTCCGTTCGAGTCGGATCACCCCGACAAAATAAAAAGCAATTATCTCAACAGATAGTTGCTTTTTTTTATTCCAACAGGCTCGCAATTAAATACCTTCCTCACCAATAAGAGCTCCATAAAATATTTTTTAACAATTTTAGAAATATTTAAACAAAAATGAATATAAAATAAAAATATTTCTATTTTTACGCTTAATGAATTACAGTTTGCAACAAAATAACGGTATTTGTTTAAATTTAGTAATTAAATATCAAAATATTAGGAGCTTACATTAAAAACACTAATTACTTTTAAGACAGAATAATTATTTGCATCTCTTTAAAAGACAATTAACAACAATGAATAATAAGATATTTGACATAACCCTTTTTTATTGTTCCAATTCATTTTCAACTGAAGAAATCAGATTCTGTGCTGCAAAAATTGAAAATGTTAAACTGAATGCCGTTAGTCTGCCATGCTCAGGAAGAGTTAATTCGCTATATCTCCTGAAAGCTGTCGAGACTGGTTCTGATGGAGTAATGCTATTTACCTGCAAACCGGGTGAGTGTAAATTTTTGCAGGGTAACCTTCGGGCACAAAAACGTATAGATGCTATTGATGATTTATTGGATGAATCGGGTTTCGGAAGAGGTTGTATCAAATGTGTCAGTCTTCAGGCGGAACACAGCACAGAACTTCTTGCAAAGGAGATCAACAACTTTCACATGCATCTGAAGACAAACCGTCAACTAATTGAAGAGAATGTTTAAGATAAATATTGAATAACTAAATGGAGAGTTTATTTGCAAAAAAGATTGAAGCCGGTGACTTTATCATTACAGCTGAATACTTACCGGATACAAATATCGATGCGGTACCAGTCAACAAATTAAAGAATTGCGGCGCTGTAGCAGTGAATGTTGCAGATAACCCGTTTGGGCCGGTGGTATCAGGACTTGCAACATCGATAAAACTGAAACAAGCTGATATAGAGCCTGTCTATCAATTGATTACACGCGACAGGAACCGTATTGCTCTGCAGTCAGACATATTGGGTGCTGCCTCAATGGGCATAAAAAACATCCTGTGCCTGTCGGGTTATCACCAGACGTTGACAAATATGCCTGAATCGGCCAATGTTTATGATCTTGATTCTATTCAACTTATTGAGGTCATCAACAGGATGAAATCTGAAGGAATATTATTGAACGGTACTAAAATAAAAGGCGATTTTTCCATTCTGGCAGGGGCAGTCGTAAATCCATATCTAAGGCCGCTTGAACTTAACATCATCCGGCTGATGAAGAAAGTTAAAGCCGGAGCTAAATTCATTCAGACACAGGCAGTGTTCAATACCACTGATTTTCAGGAATGGCTCGATGCTGCATATCAGGAAGGTATAACCGAAAAAGCCGCTGTTATAGCCGGCATTTATCCACTCGAAAGTTATGAGGAAGCTGTAAATATTTTGAATAAGCATACCGATTTTTATATTCCCGATTCTCATATAAAAAGAATAAAAGAAGCCGGCGACCCTGAAGCACAAAGGAAAATGGGGATTGCCATCTGTGTTGAGACTATTGGTAAAATAAAGGAAATGAAAGGGCTAAGCGGGATACATATTATATCAGGCGGGAGAGAGAATATTATCAGCGAAATTATTTCAGATGCAGGTTTGTAAATATTACAGTTATGCCCGAAAAATATCATATAAAAACTTCTCTTGTTCAACCCCGGCTCCCCAGAATTGGGAAATTCGGTGTTGTCGACTGGCGAGAGGATTGTGCAAGATGTCATAATTGCGTAAAGAAAGCATGCATCTACGACAAATACAGGGAAGAAAATACATTTATCAGAGATATTGATGAGGTTCATACCTTATATTATGAGTGTATGGGTTGTTTTTCCTGTATACAGAACTGTACAAAGAACCTCCTCACAATGTCTATTAATTCTGAATACCGGAAACTAGGCAATGCATACTGGACACCTCAGATCTTCGGAACCACCTGGTTAGAGGCCGAAACAGGAAAAGTGCCGGTTTCAGGTGCGGGTTACAGGGGAAAATTCTCCGGACACGGGTTTGATTCAATGTGGACAGATATGTCGGAAATAGTAAGGCCAACACGCGATGGAATTCATGGAAGAGAATATATAAGCACTTCCGTCGACATAGGAAGGAAACCCTCCAACCTGACATTTGAAGATAATAACCTTAATACTGTCATCCCTTCAATAATTTCCCTTCCATTCCCGGTAATTTTTGATATGACATCAGACACACACACACTACCGGTATTGGAATCATGTATCATTATAACTGCTAAACAGACAGGGCTTCTGGCTGTTATCGATTCAAAAAAATGGAATGATATAAAACTTGAAAACAAAGCTGATTATCTGAACAATATTGCGTTCTTCTTAAATCCCGACGGACCTGAAATATCCCAGGAAGTTCTTGGTAAGACCAGACTTGTGGAGATCCCTGACAGCAAAGAAGCCGTTCAACAAATTGACGCTATAAAAAAGAACAATCCGGAAATAATTGTCATGGTAAGGGTTCCCTTGAACGATAAAGCCGTATCGAGGGTTGAAGTGCTTTCGAAAATTAAGGCTGAGGCAGTCCATCTGGTTGCTGATTCCAACGGGAACGAAATCGGAGTTAAAAATCCCAGGTTTATAAAGGACGTTGTACGTGAGATTCATGGGAACCTAATCAAAAATGAGACACGCGATGAAATAACGATTATAGCAGGTGGCGGAGTGGCTCTATCTGAGCATGTTCCCAAAGCTATTATTTGTGGTGCTGACCTTGTTTCCATTGATCTGCCTCTTTTAATCGCCCTCGAATGTCGCTTATGTGAAAGTTGTAAGCCGGGTGACTATTGTCCGGCGAAACTCGATAAAACGATCGATCTGAAATATGGAGCCGGAAGAATGACAAACCTGATGGGTGCCTGGCACTGGCAGATGGTTGAACTTATGGGTGCAATGGGCATGCGGGAAGCACGCCGTCTGCGTGGCGATGTTGGCCGGGCTATGTTTAAAGATGAACTTGAAGAAGAAATTTATGGACCAATCTTTAGAAAATAGTATTAACCTCAGGGAGATTTTGCCTGCAAATACGTTTAAAACACGTGTTGAGCAGACTAAGGTGGAACGTTCAGTTAAACCAGCTCCGTCAAGATATCGAAACGAAATTGCAAAGTATATCATTTATCGCGATGAAGAAAAATGCAATATGTGCGGAACATGTGTTAAGACCTGTACAAAAGGTGTACATGTTCTAAAACAGGGATATAAGCTTTTTGCATCTCAGATAAGCTATAAATGCAATGGTTTCGTTTGTGAAAAATCAAAAGACTTCTGTGTTGAAAAATGTCCTCAGGGGGCTCTTAAACTAGTTAAAAATCCAATGATGGAGGCCCTTGGCGATTACAGGTGGCCTGCCGATATGATGCTTGCCACATGGTTTATGGCAGAGACGGGCGCGCCGGTTCCCAAAGATTACGATTTTGAATACGAAACAGGCGACTCAGACGGTGGCTTCGATCGCGTCCGCATTGCATTTCCGGAAAAACCTGATAAAGTTAATGAAGATGAGATAGACATCAGCCTGGAACTTAATAAGCGAAACGATGGTCGCCCAAAAATAAAAATTGATGTTCCATGGTATGGTGGAGGCATGTCTTTTGGGTCCATCAGTAATGTCACTCAATTATCTAAGGTAAGGGCAGCAACAGCGTGGAACACTTTTTCATGTTCCGGAGAAGGCGGGTATATGGAACGTCTGAGACCTTATGACGATCACATGATAACACAGGTTGCTACCGGCCTTTTCGGTGTCAGGGAAGAGACAATACAACGTGTACCGATAATCGAATTCAAATATGCACAGGGTGCTAAGCCTGGTTTGGGAGGACACCTTCTTGGAACAAAAAACACTCCGGCTGTTGCCAAGATGAGAGAGGCCGTCCAGGGGATCCCTTTGTTCTCCCCATTCCCGTTTCATAGTGTTTATTCTATTGAGGATCACATGAAGCATATCGACTGGATGAAGCATGTTAATCCCCGTGCCCTGATTTCAACTAAAGTCTCTACTCCTACCGATGTTGACATGGTTGCTGTTGGCAGCTATTATGCAGGAACACATATTGTCCATATCGATGGTGGTTACGGCGGAACGGGTGCTGCTCCTGATATTGCCAAGAAAAATATTGCCATGCCAATCGATTATGCCATTCCGAAGGTCCATAACTTCCTGGTATCGGAAGGTGCGCGCGACGCAGTGGTTTTAATGGCGAGCGGAGGTATACGAAATCATTTCGATATCGTTAAAGCGATTGCCCTTGGTGCTGACGGCGTTGTAGTTGGTACAGCTGAACTAATTGCTCTCAGCTGTCTTAGATGCAGCCGGTGCTCAAGTGGTAGAGGCTGTCCCAGAGGAATCGCCACCACAGACCCTGGACTTATCACGCAGGTAGAACTCGACTGGGGAACTCAAAGAATTATCAATTTATATAATGTCTGGGCTATCGGTATCAAGGATATCTTAAAACGGCTTGGACTGAAAAGTATTAAGGAATTACGTGGTCGTACTGACTTATTAAGACATTTAGACATATCAGATAATCTGTAGTTTATGTATAGCGATAACATTGATAATATCCTGAAATCGAAAAGACGATTGATAGAGAATACCGGTTATCAGGATAAACCGGCCACTATGGAGGCAGAAGGAGGATGCGGGGTTATCGGTTTTTGTTGTACTGAACCTGTTGCCGGGAAGCATATTCATGAACCATCTAGGTTAATGCATAACAGGGGAAATGGGAAAGGTGGTGGTATTGCAGCTGTTGGATTTATTCCTGAACAATTAAACGTCTCCAGGGAAATACTCGAGGATTGTTATATGCTGCATATTGCTTACCTCGACCCTGCCTGCCGTAAAGATGTTGAGAAGAAATATGTTGATCCGGTATTTGAAATTGAAAAATCAGCAAAACTAGATACTGTCGATGATTGGAAAAGCGTTCCGGGTCTTGAAGTTAAACCACCTGATGTATACCGTTATTTCGTCAGAGCAAAAGAAAGTGTACTGAATAAATTTATTGCTGACAATAAGTTTGAAAAGCTAGAGAGAAGAGATTCCGAGGATGAATTGATTAACCAGAACAGCTTTAAGCTCAACCACGAGTTCTATGTAGCACCAAAAAATCAAATGGCATTTGTTATGTCTCATGGCCGGAATATAATGATTCTCAAAGTGGTAGGATTTGCAGAAGCTGTTACCCAATACTATAAAATTGACGATTTATGCGCCCATATTTGGATTGCTCACCAACGATACCCCACCAGGGGGCGAGTATGGCACCCCGGAGGAGCGCATCCTTTTACTGCTATGAATATGGCACTTGTACATAATGGTGACTTTGCTAATTATCATTCGGTAACTGAATATCTGAAACAACGTAATATTTACCCTCAATTTATTACCGATACTGAGGTTTCAGCATTGATGTTCGATTTGCTATCCCGGACATATAAATACCCTGTTGAATACATTATTGAAGCACTGGGGCCAACCACAGAGCTGGACTTTGACCGACTGCCAAAGGAAAAGCAAAAGATTTACAGGGCAATTCAGGCCACACATATGCACGGTTCTCCGGATGGACCATGGTTTTTCATCATTGCTCGCAATCTTTTGGAAAACAGAAGATTGCAATTGATGGGCATTACTGATACAGCTATGTTACGGCCACAGGTTTTTGCCTTTGTGGAAGGTGAGGTGCAGGTAGGTTTGATCGGTTCCGAAAAACAAGCTATTGATGCCACACTTGCAAGTCTCGCAAAAGACGACAAAAGAATTTGTCCTGTTGCCGACAAATACTGGAATGCTCGCGGTGGCAGCTATTCTGATGGTGGTACTTTTATGTTTGATATTGTCCCTAACCAAAAAGGTGTATACAGGTTGGAATGTAAGGATAAATTTGGCCGCACTGTTCACATCACGGATAAAACAGAAGGTTGCGATTTTACTACCGAAAAAGGTTCTTCTGAGATAAAGGACCAGATTATAAAAGCTGTAACTTATAACGTTGAAGGGGGAAAATCGCTTGTAGATTATTGCAAGGCAAATATTCCAGGATGGTATTTCAGCGATATCTGGGCTACATGTAAAATAATAAGGGAGCTCGCGAAGGACAGCACTTTAACTACACAAGCGATCAAAACCCTCACATTACTTAACGATCAGCACTATCCTACCGGCAATAAAAGGCGTTCACATATTCTTCACATTGTACGAACAGAACTTGATCTGTTATTTAAAAGTCTTCCAAAATTAAAGGCCAAAGCGGAAGAAGGACAAGTATACAGGCTGATTGATTTTGAAACAAGAGATGACCTTCGTGCCCCGGGTGATGGAGAAAAAACATTGGTAATCGATGCTAAACTTTTCCCTCCTGAAGGCAGTGAGTGCGATGCAACATATTTGGTTAATGCCTATAAATTGGGCTGGAGAAACTTTATTGTTTTCAACTGTGCCGGACAACGTTATATAGGTTGCGGGCTAGGTCCGGGAACGCATGATGTTACCATCGATGTTTATGGCAGTTGCGGAGATTACCTTGCTTCAGGTATTGATGGAATGAGCATTACAGTTCATGGCAATGCACAGGATCAGTTGGGACAGATTATTAAGGAAGGCAAATTTGTTATTCATGGTGATGTAGGACAGACATTTCTATACGGAGCCAAAGGAGGATCAATATTTGTTAAGGGAAACGCTGCCGGCAGACCAATGATTAACTCCGTTGGACGACCCAAAGTAATAATAAACGGAACAAGCCTCGATTTCCTCGGTGAGTCGTTTATGGCGGGTGATCCTCATAATAAAGGTGGCTTCGTAATTGTAAACGGGGTTAAATTCGATGAAGAAGGCCAGGTAGTTCCTTTACCTGAACCATATCCCGGAAGTAATCTGTTTTCACTTGCTTCTGGAGGTGCCGCTTTTATCAGGGACCCTCACAGAAAGCTTGTTAACCAGCAGTTAAATGGGTGTATTTTCAGTCCGTTTACCGAAAAAGACTGGGAATTGATCCTTCCATACCTGCAGGAGAATGAAAGACTCTTTGGAATAAAGATAAACGACCTGTTGACCGTTGATGGTAAAAGACTTAAACCAACCAGGGTGTACAGAAAAGTTGCACCAAGTATTGAAGGAGTACCCTCAACGCCTGAAAAGGATGTTTATGGTGAGGAAGAAGAAGTTGATGAACTTGTTAATGAGGAAATAACCAAGTAATTACTGCAAATAGCTCTAATATGGCAATTGTAATTAGCAAAGAAAACAAAACCGGAGACCTGATAACTGAAGTGCAGACAATATCGGGAATAGACATCAGGAGTTGCCTTCAATGTAAGAAATGTTCAAATGGTTGTTCTGTTGCAGCTTTAACAAAAGTTCACCCCTCCGATATCATCCGTGGTTTACAGCTAAGTATAGGTGATAAAATTTTCGACAGCGACCTGGTATGGATGTGTGCCTCCTGTGAAACCTGTTTTGCACGCTGCCCTATGAAAATAAATATGGCAGCAGTCATGGATTCTTTACGGATACTTGCTGTAAGAAAAAATGCCTCAAGGCAGAAAGGGAATGTTGCGTTGTTTAATAAATCGTTTCTTAAAACTGTCAGTATGTTTGGCCGCACTTACGATATAGGAATGATTGTGGCATATAAACTTGGAACATCAACCTATATGCAGGACACAGACAAATTTCCGATGATGCTATTAAAGGGGAAAATAGCTCTGGCCCCTTCGTTTAAATCAGATAAAAAATATACTAAAAGAATATTTGCCAGAAAGCGGGACAATACCAAAAGTTAAATTTTTAAATAATGAAATACGCTTATTATCCGGGGTGTTCAGCAGATTCTACAGCACGCGACCAGTATATGTCGGTGAATGAAGTTGCTCGCTCATTGAATATTGAACTGGTGGAATTAAAAGGGTGGACATGCTGCGGATCTACACCTGCACACCACTCCGATGTACATCTGTCTATCGCACTTCCTGCAGCCAACCTGTTAATGGCAAAAAAAACAGGGCTCGACATGGTTGTATTTTGTGCTGCCTGCTATAACAGGATGAAAGTAGCCAACCATGAAATACTGACAAAGCCAGAAATCAGAAAAGAAATAGCAGCCACTTTAGGTGAGGATTATGACGGAAGTGTAAAGATCCATCATTTCGTTGAAGTACTAATAAAAGATATAGGGGCTAAAAAACTACACGAAGCTTTTACTCATTCGTTGGCCGGACTGAAAGTTGCAAGTTATTATGGATGCCTGTTAGTCAGACCTCCGGAGGTTACACAATTTGACAACCCTGAGAATCCTACCAAAATAGACTCCCTGGTAACTCTGATGGGCGGTGAAAGTATCGACTGGCCACATAAAGTCGAATGTTGTGGCGGTGGATTTGCTCTTACCCGTACTGATATAGTTGTAGAGTTATCGAACTCCCTTCTGACTATGGCAAGATTGTCAGGGTCTCAATGTATGGCTGTTGCATGTCCAATGTGTCAGATAAATCTTGATATGAGGCAATCCGATATCAACAAAACAAAAAATACAGATCATAATTTGCCTGTCGTTTATATTACTCAATTATTGGGTTTATGCTTGGGTATCTCACCAAAAAAACTGGGTATGGATAAATGTGTTGTATCACCAGAGTCAATTATCGAATTAGTAAAAACGGCAGAATAAAAATAAGGCATAATAGTATCATGAGTACAAACAAGAAAAAAATGGTTGGCGCCGTATTGGTTGAAGGCGGCGGTATAGCCGGAGTTCAGGCGTCACTCGATCTTGCTAATTCCGGTTATAAAGTTTACTTAATCAGTCGTGCAGCCACCATCGGTGGAATGATGTCGCATCTTGATAAAACTTTTCCTACCGGCGATTGTGCTATTTGTGTTATCTCCCCAAAACTGGTAGAATGTGCCAGAAACCTTAATATAGAAATACTTACACTTGCTGAGCTTGAAAGAATAGAAGGAGAACCGGGTAATTTCAAGGCCTTCATCAAAAAGTCACCCCGTTACATAAATGAGAAAATTTGCAACGACTGCGGTGATTGTATGAAAGCCTGTCCGGCTGAGATCACCGACAAGTTTAACCGCGATCTGGGTAAAAGGAAAGCTGTTCAGAAATATTATGCACAGGCTATTCCAAACATGCCTAATATGCTTAAGCTGGGCCATGCTCCCTGCAAAATTAAATGTCCGGCAAATATTAACATACAGGGGTACATACAGCTAATAAAGAAAAAGGAATATGTAAAAGCTGTTAATCTCATACGCCAACGTAACCCTCTGGCTGCAATATGCGGACGTGTTTGTCCGGCTCCCTGTGAAACTGCATGTACCCGGGCAAATGTAGATAGCGCTTTGGCAATAAGGCAACTCAAAAGGTTTGCATCGGACGAAGAGATGAAGCTGGTAAAATCCGGGGAACTTAGTCTTCCTGAAGAAAAGACACCTCCCCCATTTGCCAAAAAAGTTGCTATAATCGGTGCAGGACCTTCAGGGTTAACTGCCGCAGGTGATTTGGCCGACAGAGGGTTTGATGTTACTGTTTACGAAGAAAAAGATACAGCAGGTGGGATGCTTTATTGGGGAATCCCTCAATACCGGTTGCCTAAGGATGTACTTGACTATGAAGTGGAACTGATAAGAAGAAAAGGTGTTAAGATAGTCTTGAATTGCCGGATCGGCAGGGATAAAACCGTGAAGGATTTGCGCCGCGAACATAACGCAATTTATGTAAGTGCCGGCGCTCATGTAAGCAGAAAGCTTGGTATTGAAGGCGAAGAGAAAAAAGGTGTAAGTTTCGGTGTGGAATTCTTAAAACAAGTAGGATCACAAGGCGAAAAGCCTAACCTGAAAGGAAATGTTGTTGTTATCGGTGGAGGAAATGTTGCAGTCGATGTTGCGAGAACTGCACTTCGTCTTGGTGCAAAAAGAGTAGAGCTGGTATCGCTTGAGAAAAGAAATGAAATGCCTGCCTATGCCGGGGAGATTAAGACCACTTTATCAGAAGGTATCATTATCAGAAACGGTTGGGGACCCAAACAAATAATTGGTAATGGTTCAGTATCCGGTATTGAGTTAAAACAATGTGTCAGTGTTTTTGACGAGAATGGCAAGTTCAAACCTTGCTATGACGAAAACAAAACAGAAGTCATAAATACTGACCAGGTAATAGTTGCAATTGGTCAGATGGTCGATAGTGAGTTTAGTGATCATATTGGCATCAAAACTGAACGAGGTTGCTTTAAAACAAATCCTGTTACTTTTGAAACGTCAGTTAAAAATGTTTTTGCCGGCGGCGACAATGCTTCGGGTCCCGCAAGTGTAATAGACGCAGTAGCAGCTGGAAAACATGCTGCTGAATCGATCGGACGTTTTCTGAACGGTGAGGAGCTGGAATCTAATCGTTTTGAGCACTCCCTAAAACCCATAGATGAAGATCTTTTGCCCTTTACAAAAAATATTGAAAAGAAAGAACGTGCCAGGGCTGCAGAACTTTCAGCAGATAAACGTTATGGAAATTTTTCAGAAATAGAAGCAGCTTTCTCTGTTGAAGAAGCTGTAGCTGAAGCAGAACGTTGTCTGAACTGCGCCCTCTGTTCCGAATGTATGGAATGTGTCGAAGCTTGCGAAAAGAAAGCTATCGATCATAATATGAAAGAAGAGATCATTGAACTTGAGGTCGGTTCAGTCATACTTACTCCCGGCTTTGAGGAATACAATGCTGAGGGTAAAGGTGAATATGGATTTAATCGCTATAAAAACGTTCTCACAAGTGTCCAGTTTGAACGTATGCTCTCGGCAGCCGGACCTTTTGCCGGCCATATTCTGCGCAGGGATGATGGAAAAGATGCAAAAAGGATAGCCTGGATTCAATGTGTGGGTTCCCGTGATGCTAAAAGCGGGAATGAGTTTTGCTCATCAATTTGCTGCATGGCTACTACCAAACAGGCAATGATAGCATCAGAGCACCTTTCAGGTCTTGAAGGCACAATTTTCAACATGGACATCCGGGCTCATGGAAAAGATTTTGATCAGTATTATGAACGCGCCAGAGCTATGGATAACCTGGATTTTATAAAAAATATCCCTTCCCGGATTATCCAGATGCCACAGACGAATGATTTGCGAATAGAGTACCTTGATCCTCAGAAAGGATATATTAAAAAAGATTTTGACCTTGTTGTGTTAGCCGTTGGAATGGATCCGAAGGTATCCGTTACGGAAAGCATCCTGAGACTGGGAATCTCTGTTAATACTTATGGTTTTTGTGAGACAGACAGGTTGTCACCTTTGGTTACATCAAAAGCCGGAGTATTTGTCGGCGGGGCATTTCAGGAACCGAAAGATATTCCGGAAACTGTAATGCAGGCCAGCGCTGCGGCAGCAATGTCGATGGAATTGTTATCATCTGCAAAGAATACATTAATCCGCTCAAGAGAGTATCCCCAGGAACATGATGTAAGCGACGAACAGGCCAGAATAGGAGTTTTTGTTTGTCATTGCGGTATTAATATTGCCGGAACTGTTGATGTGGAAAAGGTAACCGAAGCTATTAAAACACAGCCAGGTGTCGTATATGCCTCCCACACAATGTATACTTGTTCTGAAGCCAGTTTGACAAATATTAAGGAACAGATATCTGTAAATAAGTTAAACAGGGTCGTAGTTGCCTCTTGTACCCCTCGTACTCATGAACCAATATTTCGCGAAACTTTAAGGGAAGCTGCATTGAATCCCTATCTGTTCGAATTGGCAAACATCAGGGACCAGTGCTCCTGGGTTCATTCTACCGAACCTGAAAAAGCGACAGAAAAGGCGATTGAACTTGTTAAAATGTCTATTGCCAGGGCTCATAACCTTTCTCCATTGGAGGGAGAAAGAATTCCGATTCTTCAAAATGCTGTAATCATTGGCGGTGGCGTTAGCGGGATGTCTGCTGCTATCTCACTTGCTGAACAGGGTTATGATGTTGATATAATTGAAAAGACATCACAACTTGGTGGTAATCTTAAACTTATCAACAGCACACTTGAAAATGAAAACCTCGATAAATTTAAAACAGGGCTCATTGCAAGCACTAATAAACACAGGAATATAGATACCCATTTGAATTCGGAAGTAACCGGTATTTCAGGACACATCGGGCATTTTAATATTAAGTTGCTAAAGGATAAGAAGGTAAAGGAACTGACATGCGGAGCTATCATCGTGGCCACGGGAGCAAATCCGGCGGATACAAAGGAATATCAGTATGGTACGGTTAAGAATATTATGACTCAGGTTGAACTAGAAAATCTCTTAATTGCAGGAAAAGTTCAAAAGAGCGGGCAAACATACGTAATGATTCAATGTACCGGTTCGCATAACTCAGAAAAACCCTATTGCAGCAGGGTATGTTGTTCGATGGCAATAAAGAACGCTTTAAAAATTAAAAAAGATGATCCCGAATCAAAAATATACATTCTCTATAGGGATATCAGGACTTATGGGTTCAGGGAGATCTACTACAAGAAAGCCAGGGAGGCAGGTATCGTTTTCATCAGGTACGACGAGAAAAACTTACCTGAGGTATCAGATGTTAACGGCGTTTTAGCTTCAGTGAAAGTAACCAGTCCTGATCATCAGGAAGCTCTAATCATAGAAGCTGATAAGTTAATATTGAGTACAGGTATCGTTGCAAACGCTGATAACGCCTCAATTTCCAATATGCTGAAGGTACCTCTGAATGCAAGTGGTTTTTATGTAGAGGCGCATATGAAACTAAGACCCGTCGATTTTGCTACGGAAGGATTATTTCTTTGTGGATTGGCACATTCGCCAAAGATGATCGATGAGAATATTTCCCAGGCTAAAGCAGCAGCTGCAAGAGCTGCCACGATACTTTCGAAAACACATCTTGAAGTTGGAACTCAGGTTTCAATTGTTGATCAGAATAAGTGCATTTCGTGTATGACATGTGTAAAAGCATGTCCTTATGGCGCTCCGTTCTGCAATTATGACCACAAAGCTGAAATTGAGAGTGCAAAATGTATGGGTTGTGGAATATGCGCATCTGAGTGTCCGGCAAGAGCTATCCAGCTAAACCATTTCAAATCTGATCATTTCAAGATAATGATTGATCAATTATTTAGTGTAGAGGAAACTGAAATTTTAAATTAACATGACTGGGAATACATTTGAACCAAGGATTCTTGCTTTCTGTTGCCACTTCTGCGCTTATGCTTCAGCCGATCTGGCCGGGTCAATGCGCCTGCAATACCCTCCCGGTGTGCGGATTATCAGAACACCATGTACCGGAAGACTGGAAGTTGAATATTATATGAAAGCCATAGAGAACGGCGCTGACGGGGTACTTGTAGCAGGATGTCTGGAAGGTGGGTGTCATTATATCGACGGAAATCTGTTTGCAAAAAAACGCGTTAATGCGATACGGGAATTGATGGAAGAATGTGGTATTGACAAGGAGCGATTGCGGATGGTGAATATTTCGGCAGCCATGGCAAAAAACCTTGTGGAAGTAATCTTCGAAATGACAGATACTATTAAACAATTAGGACCTAATCCTTTAAATAAAAAATTAAAACAATACTGGAGGAGATAAACAAATGATAGTTGCTCAAAGAAAAACAATACCGGAATTAAAGGATATACTAAACGGACATAAGAATATTCTGGTACTTGGATGCGGAACATGCGTTACAGTATGTCTGGCCGGGGGTGAACGTGAAGTCGCAATAATTTCTTCAGCGTTAAGAATAGCCTTTAAGAAAACCGGAGAAGCGATCAAAATAAATGAATTGACTATAGAACGCCAGTGCGATAATGTGTTTATTGAAACAGCGGCAGAAGCAATCAAAAAGAACGATGCAGTTCTCTCATTAGGTTGTGGAGCCGGGGTACAGGCCATTGCAGAACGTTTTCCAGAGAAACCTGTTTACGCCGGTCTCAATACTGCTTTTCTGGGGATACTCGAATCAAGGGGTGTCTGGACGGAGAAATGTGCTCAATGTGGTGCCTGTGTCCTTGCCGACTTTGGAGGTATATGCCCTGTAACACGTTGTGCAAAACATATGTTGAACGGACCATGCGGCGGTTCCCGTTTGGAAAGATGTGAGATCAGTCCCTCACAACCATGCGCCTGGCAGCTGATTTACAAAAGATTAAAAGATATCGGTCAAACAGACAAAATCAAAAAAATATATCCTGCAAAAGACTGGAGCAAAAGTCTTGACGGTGGAAGTCGTACAATAATACGTGAAGATCACCGGATATAGTCAATAGGTTGTCATAAGGCACCGGATTGAGAGCCCGTTTCTTTTGAGGAAGAGGTTCCGGTTCAGGCTTCCGGGAGTATTGCTCATTATCTGGCACCATGCCTCCGATGTACTACCATCTGAGGAACTCCACCAGTATCCGCTTGTACCAAGGTCGTCAAACGGGCCCCTGCTGTTTCGTAAACCTCCGGGAAGGGCCGTAAAGCCTGTTTCATTTGTCCCCGTATCATACTTTAGCCAGTGTATTTCATCCGCTTCTTTTAGTTTCCCATAAGCTAATTGTTCCCCTCCCAGGAAAGTGATAAGGGTCGACCACTCTGCATCAGTTGGTACATGCCATCCAACAGGACAAACACCTCTGCTGTCTGTTGCAGCATACCATGTATATAATCTACCGTAAATATCAGAATTGGATTCTTTGCCGTTATATGCCCACTGGGATTTCGGAAATATTAACAACCGTATATCCTGAGATGCTGTTCCTGTTGTTCCAATTTCATCACCATTTCTGTACTTAGTCGTTTTCAGGTTCTCAGACATCCAGACCTGTTTTCCGATTGCTATTGTTTTATAATCATTTCCATTAATATCTTTTACAACAACCTGTGCACGAACTGAAAGTAATCCAATGCTCAAAAAAAGCATTAAAATAATTGTAATCCTGTTTTTTCTCATATTGAAACTACTTTTTATGATTAAATGTATCTCGTCTTCCAAAATTACAAAATCTTTTGTTTTTTCCTTTTAAATATTTCGGTGCTTTGCACCTATTGTTATGTGTTTTAAATGAATTTCTACAAATATTTTGCGGCTCTGCCGCTTAATGTTAGTCCAAAATATGCAGCTTATCGTCTATCTGTTGATGAAAAGCTACAATGAATAATCCAGAAAGGTTCAGAAGCGCACCGTGATATTTGCGAAGAAGAGAATATGCGATGAATAACCCGGGGAGGTGCATAATACCGTGATATTTGTAAAAGAATATTTGCAATGAATAACCCCGGGAGGTGCAGCGCACCATTATATTTGTAGATGAATTATTGTCTTTGAGGACAAAGGTGCAGAGCACCGAAATATTGATTAATAGTCAGGTCTTTACGATGATGTATTTCGGATTCTATGGTTCTTGTAAATAAATGGTTACCTTTGCAGACTTTTTGATTAATCAGTTGTTAGTATTTATATTCTTTCAGTAATTCCACTTCATGATCACAGTTTCAAATCTAAGTATACAGTTCGGAAAACGCGTATTGTTTCAGGATGTTAATATGGTTTTTACCCCCGGTAACTGCTATGGTATTATCGGTGCAAATGGGGCAGGGAAATCAACATTTCTGAAAATGCTTTATGGAGAGGTTGAAAACCGGACAGGATCGGTTACATTCGGACAGGGGGAGCGACTTTCAGTACTAAAACAAGACCACTTTGAATTTGATGAATGCGTTGTGCTTGACACTATTATGATGGGCCATTCACAGCTGTGGAGTATTATGAAGGAAAAAGAGATTCTTTACTCAAAATCTGATTTTTCAGATAAAGATGGTATAAGAGCTTCTGAACTGGAAGAGAAGTTTAATGAGCTGGACGGATGGAATGCCGAGAGCAATGCTGCTACCTTACTAAGTGGTTTGGGGATAAAAGAAGAACATCATTATAAACTTCTGAAAGAGCTTACCGGAAAAGAAAAGGTAAAGGTACTGCTGGCACAGGCGCTCTTTGGAAAACCAGATAATCTTCTGCTCGACGAACCGACAAATGATCTCGATCTTGAAACGGTAAACTGGCTGGAAAACTATTTGTCAGAATTTGAAAATACAGTGTTGGTTGTGTCGCACGACAGGCATTTTCTCGATTCGATATGCACTCAGATTGTCGACATAGATTTTGGCAGAGTACAACAGTTTTCAGGAAATTACAGCTTTTGGTACGAATCGAGCCAGCTTGCTCTCAGACAACAGCTTACCCAGAACAAAAAAGCTGAGGAAAAAAAGAAGGAGCTGCTGGAATTTATTGCACGTTTCAGGGCTAATGTGAAAAAATCAAAACAGACCACAAGCAGAAAAAAAATGATTGAGAAGCTTAATATTGAAGAGATAAGAGCTTCAACCCGAAAATATCCCGGAATTATTTTCACACCCGATCGCGAACCCGGTAACAGTATTGTTTCAGTGAAAGGACTGACTAAAGCTTTGGAAGGCAAGACCCTTTTCAAAGATCTTAATTTCACACTAAATAAAAATGATAAGGTAGTCTTTTTATCGCGCGATTCAAGAGCTATGACTGTTCTTTTTGAAATACTGAAGGGCCACGAAAAGCCTGATCATGGTACATTCGAGTGGGGGCAAACAATTAAAAAAGCCTATCTGCCTTTGGATAATGACAATTTCTTTAAATCGGATCTCAACCTGATAGACTGGCTTGGAAAGTATTCAGAAGATACAAGCGAATTATATCTCAGGGGATTTTTAGGAAAAATGCTTTTTTCAGGTGAGGATGTATATAAGAAAGTGAACGTCCTTTCAGGTGGTGAGAAAGTCAGGTGTATGATAGCACGGATGATGATCCGGAATGCAAATGTCATGCTTCTCGACACACCCACAAACCACCTTGATCTTGAATCGATACAGGCATTTAATAATACTCTAATAAAGTTCAAAGGAAACATCCTGATGTCATCTCACGATCATGAGTTTATTCAGACAGTCTGCAACAGGGTAATAGAAATAGGTCCTAAAGGGATGATTGATAAGCAAACGGAATACGATGATTACATATCAGACGAAAGTTTGACGGAGAAAAGGAACAGGTTGTATTGATCTGCCAACCTTAATTCTTACCAGGGAAATTTAGCAAATCAAAATTTATCCCGGTTATCCAAAAGATACGAGAAGAAAAGAAGGTGCGCTAACTTCTGCATTTCAGGTGAGCAATTGCCGAGGCTTACTTTTCTTTTCAAGGCCATCTCTTTCCATGCCGGGGGAAGAAAATCAGTCCGGCTTGCCATTCCATCATCAGGACCGGGAGTGCAATATTTTGTATCTGAACCGGTAGTATTGATCCTTATAAAACACATCGGACAGGGCTCAGCAGAACTGAATACAATCAGACCTGGCTTATAAACGTAAATATTGACGTACTGTTTTGCCAGCCTGCTCTCTTCAAAATTAGTAAGTAAGGTCATTTCCGCATGTAGATCTGACCTGTGTTTCTGGATCTGTGAGTTATGAGCTGCTGCAATTATCTTTCCTTCCTGATTAATAAGCACTGATCCAATACCGTATCCGCCCTGCATTAAACTCTTAACCGCCTGAAGATTGGCCGCCTTTGCATAAATATCATCAGAGTACGTTGCTGAAGGCTGAAAAGCAGTCAGATAATCATACATCTTCTTAAAAATTACCTTAACCGGGTCATCAGCTTTTATACCACATGGCATATCAACAAGCTTGGCAATCAAATCCTCACGGTTGCGCGTAATAAAATAACCTGCATCAACCTTGTTTGAAACTGAGCTGTTCTGTTGAGTATAGGCCGGTAATACCAGCAAAATATAGAAAACAAGTGTTAACGCTCTTTTCATACTCATTAATTATTACCGAAGTCAGAAACAATAACAACCGATACATTAAAGTTAATACTATTCCTGAAAATCAAGATCATTTCCTTTTTAAATTTTCAGTTCAACTAAAGATTTTTTCAATTCGTTCGTAACCTGCCGTACCGGAACAACTGACTTCAAGACCAAAATTAAAGATTATATTTATCGCCTGATTGAGCTTATTAATAGATTAATGGACGCAGAGATTACAATTATCGGGGCAGGTGTTGTTGGACTTGCGATTGCAGAAAAAGTATCGGAGGAATATAAAAATGTCTTCGTTATCGAGAAGCATTCCACTTTCGGACAGGAGACAAGTTCCCGCAACAGCGAAGTAATACATGCAGGGATATATTATACAAGAGATAGTCTTAAGGCCAGACTATGCGTCGAGGGGAATAAAATGCTGTATGAATATTGTGCAAAATACAATGTGCCATTTAATAATTGCGGAAAACTGATTGTTGCAACTTCAGACCTGGAAATAGCAGAGATTGAAGGAATAAGACAGTCTGCCATATTTAATGGGGTAACCGATCTGAAAGTACTGGGCAGGCAGGAGATTGCTGAATTGGAACCAAACATTTTCGCATTAAAAGCGCTCCTCTCTCCTTCTACCGGAATTATTGACACACACTCTCTGATGAAACAATTTGAAACCAACTCAATTAATAACGGCGCTCAAATCGTATATGGAAGTGAAGTAAAAGGAATTCGGAAAATCTCCGGCGGTTATGAGATAACGCTCTTTGAATCAGACAAGAAGGATTACTCTTTTACTTCCGGAATCGTAATAAATTCTGCAGGACTTACATCCGATATAGTATCGGAATTGGTTGGGATTAAAGATAAAAGTTTGGAAATTACGTTTTGCAAAGGAGAATACTACAGGGCTAACCGGGCCAAAAGCAAAATGATAAGCAGACTTATTTATCCTGTGCCTCATCGCAACATGGAAGGAATAGGAATTCATGTTACAATCGATATGAGCGGAGGTGTAAAACTAGGTCCCGATGTAGAATACCTCACTCACAATATTCATGATTATAAGCTGAACCCGGGGAAACAGGATTCATTTTATTCATCTGCCAAAAAATTCCTCCCGTTTCTGGAGATTGATGACATAACACCTGAAATGGCCGGTATTCGTCCGAAGCTACAAAAACCAGGCGAACCACTCAGGGATTTTTACATTATGGAAGAATCCGGAAGGGGATTCCCGGGATTTATAAATCTCATTGGTATGGAATCGCCAGCATTAACATCCTCGCTGGCAATAGCAAAATATGTTCATGCATTAATTTAATGCCACAAAGAAACGACTATTTACTCCTTAAAAGATTCTGTAAGTCAGCCATCTCATCCCGGAACCTGGCTGCTTCGACGAAGTCAAGTTCTGCAGCGGCTTTCTCCATACTTTTTCTGGTTTTTTCTATTGCCTTTCCAAGTGCTTCACTGTTCATATATTTAATAACGGGATCGGCTGCAACATCAGGTCTGTTTGGTTCGATATAGGCTTTTGCAGCTAATCCTTTCTTACTCAATCCGCTTAGGAGCGAGCCTGTCTTCTTCGTAATCTGGGTAGGCGTAATACCCATATCTTCGTTGTACTTAAGCTGCTTTTCCCTTCGCCTGTTAGTTTCATCAATAGTTTGCTGCATGCTTCTGGTAATCTTATCTGCATACATAACTACCTTACCATTCAAATTACGTGCAGCTCTCCCGGCAGTTTGGGTAAGAGAACGTGAAGATCTGAGGAATCCTTCCTTATCAGCGTCAAGGATTGCAACAAGAGACACTTCCGGAAGGTCTAGTCCCTCACGTAAAAGATTCACGCCTACAAGTACATCAATTGAGCCCGTACGCAGTTCTTCCATGATGTCGATCCGGTCGAGTGTGTCTATGTCAGAATGAATATAGCTGCACTTAATATCATACCTAATTAGATAAGATGAGAGCTCTTCTGCCATTCTTTTAGTTATGGTTGTAACAAGCGTCCTCTCCCCGTTCATTGACCTCGACCTGATCTCTCCCATCAGATCATCAATCTGGTTCCGGCTGGGGCGCACCTCAATAGGAGGATCGAGCAAACCGGTCGGTCTTATAACCTGATCAACATATACTCCTTCACTTTTTTCGAGTTCATAATCAGATGGGGTGGCGCTTACAAATATTGTCTGACCCGTCAGCGACTCAAATTCTTCTATCCGCATCGGTCTGTTATCAAGAGCTGAAGGCAGTCTGAATCCGTATTCCACAAGGGTCTGTTTCCGTGAATGATCTCCACCGTACATGGCCCTTACCTGTGGCAGACTTACATGGCTCTCATCAATTATGGTTATAAAATTATCCGGGAAATAGTCGAGAAGACAAAATGGTCTTGTTCCCTCTTTCCGTCCGTCAAAATATCTGGAATAGTTCTCTATCCCGCTGCAATAGCCAAGCTCCTTTATCATCTCGAGGTCGTACAATACGCGTTGTTCCAGTCTTTTTGCCTCCTCTCGTTTACCGATATCATTAAAATGCGTTACCTGACGAAGCATATCATCCTGAATTTCACTGACTGCCATGTTAATTCTTTCACGGGTAGTAACAAATATATTTGCCGGATAGACAAAATACTCATTCAGTACTTCCAATTTGTGACCATCCAGAGGATCAAAAGTGTTTAGTTCTTCAATCTGATCACCAAAGAATACAACCCTTACAGCGATGTCGGCATAGGCTGGGAATATATCAACTGTATCTCCCCGAACGCGGAAAGTACCATGCTTAAATTCAACCTCATTGCGGGAGTAAAGGCTATCGACAAGTTTCCTCAGGAATATGTTTCTTCCAATAGTCTGTCCGGTTTTTATATGAATCGTATTAGAATGAAAATCGTCGGGATTACCAATACCGTAAATACATGAAACCGAAGAGACAACAATTACATCACGTCTGCCTGAGAGAAGAGAAGAAGTGGCGCTCAGTCTGAGTTTTTCTATTTCCTCATTTATCGAAAGATCTTTCTCAATATAAGTATCCGACGAGGGAAGGTATGCTTCAGGCTGATAATAATCGTAATATGAAACAAAATACTCTACCCTGTTTTCAGGAAAGAACTGCTTAAACTCACCATAAAGTTGTGCAGCAAGGGTTTTATTATGACTTAGTACCAGTACAGGCCGGTTTACCTTCTCAACAACATTAGCAATGGTAAATGTTTTTCCGGAACCTGTTACACCCAGCAAAGTCTGAAAAGGAACACCCTTCTCCAGACCCTCCACAAGCTGCCTGATAGCCTCAGGCTGGTCGCCCGTTGGCTGAAAATCTGAAATAAGTTTAAAATCCATCGATTTCTGACCTGATTATAAGTTTGCAAAATTACGAAAATTACGGTTAACCGAAGAGAACGCAGTGGAAGAAACGCTGAGGACCGCCCAACGGTTCGTCGAAGTCTGTGACTTCATCGGAGGTAAAAAATAGTTTCAGACTACAAATTGAATCAAGCG
This sequence comes from uncultured Bacteroidales bacterium, assembly GCA_963809855.1. Classification (GTDB taxonomy): domain Bacteria; phylum Bacteroidota; class Bacteroidia; order Bacteroidales; family VadinHA17; genus LD21. The sequence goes on from CAWELF010000001.1 coordinate 2,110,794, forward strand.
AAGTTACAAGCTCCTCTTAGCTGCAAGCTTCGTAATGTGAAGTCTGTGAGCTCACCTTCGGCTCGGATCCGGACTCCTTTTCTTTTGTTCCTTTCTTTTGGAGGGGCAAAAGAAAGGAACAAAATTATATTAATGAAAAAGGGTGTCCTTTTGAGACACCCTCCTATTTAATCTATGAAAATATTATCCTAAATAACCTTTTAGTAATCTGCTTCTTGAGGTATGTCTTAACCTTCTGATAGCTTTTTCTTTAATCTGACGGACTCTTTCGCGGGTGAGACCAAATTTTTCACCTATCTCTTCAAGTGTCATTTCCTGGCAACCTATTCCAAAAAAGAACCTTATAATATCCCGTTCTCTTTCAGTAAGAGTAGCAAGCGCCCTGTAGATCTCTTTTGAAAGCGACTCATCCATCAGCAACTTATCAGCTACCGGAGAATCAGAGTTCGTAAGTACATCGAGAAGACTGTTATCTTCACCCTCAATAAACGGAGCGTCAACCGATACATGCCTTCCCGAAACTTTAAGAGTGTCAGCAACCTTTTCTTTTGGTAACTCGAGTACATCGGCAAGTTCCTCAGGAGAAGGAGTACGTTCGTTTTCCTGCTCAAATTTCGAAAATGCCTTATTGATCTTGTTAAGAGAGCCTACCTGATTAAGAGGTAACCTTACTATTCTCGACTGTTCTGCAAGCGCCTGAAGGATTGATTGTCTGATCCACCATACTGCATAAGATATAAACTTAAATCCTCTAGTCTCATCGAATTTTTCTGCAGCCTTAATAAGGCCAAGGTTTCCTTCATTGATAAGATCAGGAAGACTCAGTCCCTGGTTCTGATACTGTTTTGCAACAGATACAACAAATCGTAAGTTTGCTTTGGTGAGTTTCTCAAGTGCAGCGCGATCGCCTTTCTTTATCCGTTGAGCTAATTCAACTTCCTCTTCAACCGATATCAACTCCTCCTTACCAATTTCCTGTAGATATTTATCGAGCGATGCGCTCTCTCTGTTGGTTATGGATTTGGTAATCTTTAGTTGTCTCATTATGCCTCCCAAAAAATTTCCGCAAAGATATTGCTTTATTACTTAATAACAAAAATAAATCACTATTGTTGTGAAAAGGGGGTTTGTTTAAATAAACCCCCTCAAATACAGCAATATATATAATGTCTGATTTAGTTACCGTACTGCAATGTAAAGCCGGTACCATCAGATTGAATACCAACAATCGACTTTAGCGTCGTACCATTATTGGTAAATTGATTGACATCTGCAGGGTTTTTAACTTTCTTCCCGTTTATACTAAGGATGATATCGCCACGTTTAATTCCAATGTCTTTGAATTTCCCACTACTGATATCAGTTACCTTAACCCCATAATCCACATTATTAGATCTCTTATCTCCCGATGCAATAGGTTCAAATTTAGCGCCATACACTACAATATCTCCCATTTCTGCCGTAACAACCTTTGTAGTCCCCGCTGCATTCTTCATAACCATATCAGCTGTAATTTCTTTTCCGCTTCTCAAGAAAGTAACAGTAGCTTTGTCTCCTGGACGACGTCTTCCCACCTGTTCCTGCAATTCAGAAACAGTATTTACAGGAACGCCGTTGAACTTAATTATTACATCATTCACCTTCATGTTGGCACCTTCAGCTGAACCATTTTCCAGGACTTTAGCAATAACAACTCCTTTTACCTCATCAAGGTTCTGTTTTTTGGCTTCCTCTGCGTCCACATCTTTTATTTCCACTCCCAGCCTTGCACTTTGAACTTCACCAAATTCTTTAAGATCATCAACAACTTTCTTGACTATTGATACCGGTATTGCAAAGGAATTTCCGGCGTAAGCTCCATTGGGTGAATAAATTGCTGAGGTTATCCCTACAAGGAGTCCTTTTGTGTTTACAAGAGCGCCCCCGCTATTTCCAACATTTAGTGCTGCGTCAGTTTGAATAAAAGATTCAATCCGATATGTTCCGTCCGGAGCAGTCAGGCTTCTTCCCTTTGCACTAACAATCCCTGCAGTTACAGTAGATGTAAGATTGAAAGGGTTTCCGACAGCAAGAACCCATTCCCCAAGCTTTAACTGGTCCGAATCTCCGTACTTGATAAATGGAAGATTCTCTGCAGGAATCTTAAGAAGTGCAATATCGCTTGCCGGATCCCTGCCTATTATCTTGGCTGTAAAAGTTCTGTTATCATTTAAAATAACCTCAATGGATTCTGAATTTTCAACGACATGGTTATTGGTTATAATATATCCGTCAGGAGAAATTATCACTCCCGATCCATAACCTTGTACTTCCTGTGGTTTCCTGTTTCGGCCGCCATAGAAATAATCCAGAAACGGATTGTCAGATTCTCCGCTAACAGTGCTTTTTGTGTGAACATGCACAACTCCATGCACCGTCTGTTCAGCTGCAAAAGTGAAGTCAATCTGTCCCTCCTGAGTCTGCATCGACGTCAGAAATGCTTTTGCCTGTTGAACTTCAACGCTGGAGCTATCTCTGGTAACTGTGGTTGAGGGTCTGTCAACTACTCGCGTATATACAAATAATGCAATTGATGCCCCTAAGAATCCCATTAATAGCGCACCTGCTAAATACTTACCTTTCATGGATTTATAAATTTAGTTAGACTTTTCATTTGTTTCTGAATTGTTTCCTGTTACTATTCGTTATTAAAAGATTCATATCTTTACAACCGATTTAATTCAGATTTGTTTTACAAATATCATGCATTTTTTGAACGGAGTCATATAATATACAAATATTTAACAACACTTTAACAGCAATGACAATAGTATTTAACAAATATCAGGGAGCCGGAAACGACTTTGTAATAATAGACAATAGAAATGGTAGTTTTAATCCTGAAGATTCCAAGCTTATAAACAGATTGTGCGACCGACGGTTTGGTATCGGGGCCGATGGACTCATACTAATTTGTGCAAGTCCCGGTTACGACTTTGAGATGAAGTATTTCAATTCGGATGGATTAGAGGGTTCTATGTGCGGAAACGGAGGCAGATGTTCAGCCGACTTTGCAATAAGGAGTGGAATAGCCGGAAAAAAACTCTCTTTCAAGGCTGTTGACGGGGTACATCAGGCATTTGCTGAAGAAGGAATAATTCGCCTTCAGATGAATGATGTAAAGAATCCACAGCTAGTAAACGGATTCTACTCTCTCAATACAGGTTCTCCGCATTATGTAATCTTCAGAAAGGATATCAAAACGATGGATGTTAATACAGAGGGGAAGAAATTCAGATGGGCTGAGGAATTTGCCCCGGGAGGAACAAATGTAAATTTTGTTGAAGTTCAAAAGGATGGGATTTTTGTCAGAACTTTTGAAAGAGGCGTTGAAGAGGAAACTCTCTCCTGTGGAACAGGGGTAACTGCTTCTGCCATTTCTACAGTTCTTGCCGGACATCTTGACACAAAAACTGTCAGGGTGAAAACACTGGGAGGTAATTTGTCTGTTTCATTTAATATTACAGGGAATAACATTTCTGATATATGGCTTTCAGGTCCGGCTACTTTTGTATATGAGGGGAAGGTTGAGGTATAAGTAGAGACGAAGAGACTGAGAGACTGAGAGACTGAGAGACAATGAGATCGAAGCGAAGCGGAGATTCCGCGACAGCGGAACGAAGAGACGGAGTGACTGGGAGAAAAAAGCTTTTAACCACGGAGTTACACTGAGGGATACACGGAGTAACACTGCTTGTTTAGAAAATAATTTAAAAAACTCTGTGCAACTCTGTGAAAAACTCCGTGAAACTCCGTGGTAAAAAAGAAAAAAGGTAACAAATTAAATGCCTTGTGCCCTGCGACATGAGCCTTGTGCCATAAAATTATGCAGAAAGAAAAACTATACGGGAAGACTTTAAATGAGCTGATCGCTGTTACAAAACGTATCGGATTACCCGGTTTTGCCGCAAGACAGATCGCCGACTGGCTTTATAAAAAGGAGATTAGTTCTATTGAGGAAATGACTAACCTGTCGAAAAAAACCAGGGAGCTTCTTTCTGTTGATTATGAATATGGTCTTACTCCTCCTGGTGAGGTGTCTGAAAGCTCGGACGGGACCAAAAAATACTTGTATAAAGTACTGAATGACAAATACATAGAAACAGCCTACATGCCTGATAAAGAGCGTGCTACAATATGTGTCTCATCTCAGGCAGGCTGCAAAATGGGGTGTATCTTCTGCATGACAGGAAAACAGGGATACCAGGGAAACCTTTCAACCAATGAAATCCTTAACCAGTTCAGAAGCCTTCCTGAATTCAGAAATCTTACAAACATTGTTTATATGGGAATGGGGGAACCTCTCGACAATATGGGTGAAGTTCTTAAAAGTCTCGACATTCTTACCAACGATTGGGGGTATGGATGGAGTCCGACCAGGATAACTGTGAGTACCGTCGGACTTGTAACCGGAATAAAAGAATATCTTGAAAAGACCAGGTGTAACCTGGCCGTCAGCCTGCACTCTCCATTTGACGAAGAGAGAAAGAAACTTATGCCAATACAACGTACAAACACGGTGAGTGAAATTCTCGACATAATAAGGAATTTCAATATTAACAGCCAGCGTAAAATCTCGTTTGAATATATCCTGTTTAAAGGACTTAACGATACTCCCAGGCATATTAAGGAGCTTGCACGCATTCTTAATGGAATCAAATGTAGGATTAACATCATCCGCTTTCACCAAATACCGGGATCTGAGTTTGTAAGTCCCGATCTTGGTACCATCATTAATTTTAAGGAAGCTCTTAATGCAAAGGGGATTCTCACAACAATAAGGGTTAGCCGGGGCCTTGATATTCAGGCAGCATGTGGCTTACTGTCTACTATGGAGAAAAATAAACCAGTATAAAAATGCTGAGAACATTTTTTATCATTTCCTTATTCTCCCTAACCCTTTCCTCATTTTCTCAGAACAGGTCTTTCGAAACATTTCTCGCCGATTCTGCAATGCTGCACGCATCTGTTTCATACTGTGTTGCAGATGCTGACAGCGGTACAATAACCATAGAATATAATTCCTTAAAAAGCCTGGTACCTGCTTCAGTGATGAAGTTAATCACTTCAGCTGCCGCATTGGAATTGCTTGGTCCTGAATACACATTTAAGACAACTCTGGGTTATTCAGGTTCTTTCAATAAAAAATCAGGAAAGCTTTTCGGAAATATAATTATTAAAGGCGGCGGCGATCCTACTCTTGGATCAAAGAATTTCTCAGGTTATAATAATGATTTCGTGCACAGCTGGAGCACAGTAATAAGAAAAAATGGCATCAGAAACATAAAAGGAGAGGTATTAACAGATGATTCTTACTTTGATTTTATGCCTGTTCCTCAAAAATGGCTTTGGGAGGACGAGGGCAGTTATTACGGAGCAGGAGTATACGGGTTATCAGTTTATAACAACACTTACGAGATTCATCTGAAGACATATTCTGATAGCTCAAAGCCTGAGATCACGGGAATAGTTCCTGCTGAGTGCCGGTACGATTTAATAAATCTGCTGACAACGTATGGGACAATCGAAAAAGGGTATATTTTTTCTTCTCCCTACAGTAATATCGCGTTACTAGCGGGAACTGTACCAGCTGGAAAGGAAGATTACACATTAAAGGCTTCAGTTCCTGATCCGCCTCTCCTTATGGCCATAATTCTTGATAGGGAGTTCCGGGCTGATGGTATCAAAATTAAACATGATCCTTCAACCGTAAGACTTCAGCCTGGTTATCACTCCAATGAGTTTACTCCACTGGATGAAATCGTGTCGCCTCCCCTTTCGCGGATAATTGAAGTACAAAACCACGAAAGCATTAATCTTTACGCAGAACATTTAACAAAAGAACTGGGAAAGAAGTATAAGGGAATTGGCTCAACAGCAGCCGGTATTGATGTTATAAAAGATTTTTTAAAAAGCGCTGAAATCAAAACCGATGGTTTTAATATGGAAGACGGAAGTGGCCTCTCCCCTTCTAATTCAATAAATTCCAGAACAATGGTTGATCTGTTGATTTATATGAAAAGAAACGGGAAACATTTTACAGAGTTTTTTGCATCCCTACCCGATGCCGGCTCAGAAGGTACCCTAAAAACCTATTTCACAGATCAGGTCTTTGCTTCAAGACTTTGGGCTAAAAGTGGATCGATGACAAGGGTGAGAAGCTACGCAGGATACTTTACAACTGCTTCCGGGAAGGATATGGTGTTCAGCATTATTGTTAATAATTTCGATGGGCCATCCAGAAACATTGTATCGGGTATTGAAGGCATTCTTAAAGAGATAATAATCAGTAACTGATCGTTTCAATATGTATTATCACTCCAAAAAAATACCAAAGTCTTGTTTTTTTAAACCGCAGAGAACCGCAGAGCTTTTACGCAGAGAACCGTTGAGGTATAAGAAGTCAGTTCAAATATGAAAATTTAAGGAGATCTAATAGGGCAATTTATCTATAAAAATCTCTGCGGCCCTCAGCGCCTTCTCTGCGAACTCTGCGTTAAAAGGGAAATCTGTAACTGGAAATTAAGTAAGGTATCCGGATATATCTCCACCCAAAAATTAATCTATATTTGCAAACTTTTAAAGCAGAAGATAATGAACAACAAAATATCAGTAAGAAACTGCAAAGAATATAATCTTAATGAGATCATCAGTCTCATTTCAGATATTTACGAAAAAACTGACGGCCCCGATGTAAAAGGAAAGACAGTTCTCGTAAAACCGAATATATTAACCGACAGCGATCCTGCTAAATGTATCAGCACCAATCCTGTTGTGGTTGAAGCCATGGTTAAATATCTTCAATCAAAAGGAGCTAAGGTATTTGTTGGAGACTCACCAGCCGTTCATACAAAAAAATTCCGTGCTGAGAAATCAGGTATATACAAGGTATGCGAAACGACCGGTGCAGTGTGGGTAGACTTTATGATAAATCCGGTTGAAAAAACCCTTAGGAATCAGAAAATAAGGATAGCTGCTATTGCTGACAAGGTGGATCTGATCATTTCGCTACCGAAATTCAAGAATCATGAACTGGTATATTTCACCGGGGCAATAAAGAACTCTCTTGGTCTTGTACCAGGGTTCAGCAAAGCAAAACAACATGCCATACATCAGAACAGAAAGGAGTTTGGGGAACTTCTTGTTGATCTGAATGAAGCGGTAACACCCGATTATTTTCTTATGGATGGAATAATGGGAATGGAAGGTCCTGGTCCCGGAAGAGGATTTCCTGTTCAGATTGGATTATTACTTGGGTCGACAAATCCTCTGGCATTAGACCTGATAGCCAGCCGGGTTGCCGGTTACGATCCAATGGTTGTACCAACATCCAGAACAGCTTTATTCAGGAAGAAATGGCTTCAGTCGGAATCGGATATTATATATGATGGTCCGGAATTAGAAACAATTATTAAAGCAGGATTCAGAAAGGTCCCAATTTCAACAATTAATAATATTGCGCTCAAGTTTATAATGACAAGAATCAAGTTCATTAAAAAACTTGAAAGAAGGCCCGTCTTTATTCATGAAAACTGTACAGGTTGTCAGAAATGCGTTAATATCTGTCCTGTTCACGCTATTGAACCACTTCCATCAAAAAAGACTCATATAGTCTTAACCGACAGCAAATGTATCAGATGTTTCTGCTGCAGTGAAGTTTGTACTGATAGTGCTGTGGAAATCAGAAGAAAGGTATTTGGAGTTTAATATTACAGATCGAATAAGTCGATAAGGTAGATGAGGGAGGCAATTGCTGCACTTCCCATCTGGAGTTCCCGGATATTTACCTGTTCAAAAGTATCATTTGCTGAATGATGATATGAAAAATATCGTTGTGCGTCAGGAATATAAGCAATATTCAATGACCCAAGAGCTTTTAAAGGTGTGATATCTGACCCACCCCCTCCACTGTCAAAATCCCGTATATTAAAAGGAAGAAACCATGATGAAAGCGACCTGAGTTTTTCGAGTCTGGCACCTTCAGCTTCAAATCCAAATCCCCTGGGACTCATAACCCCCCGGTCAGATTCCAGAGCTGCATAATGAACCTCACCTTTCCTTTTTGCTTCCTCAGCATAGGCTTTGCCTCCGGTTGACGACATCTCTTCGTTCATGAACATCACGGCACGTACTGTTCGTTTAGGCTTAATCCCCAACTTTTTATACAGTCTGATGGTTTCAATTGCCTGAACACAGCCGCCACCATCATCGTGAGCACCTTCAGCTATATCCCAGGCATCAAGATGTGCTCCTACCGTTATATATTCTCCGGGCTTCGCTGAACCTCTGATTTCTCCGATTACATTATATGATACGGTGTCGGGATAATTCTTACACATCGATACAATTCTCGCTGTAAGGGATGAATCAACTTTCAGCCTTTTACTTAAAAGCTCTGCTCCTAAAGTGGAAACTGCCACCGCGGGAATTCTGTTTACACCTTCTTCGTAATGAGTAACACCTGTATGAGGAAAATTATCAAGAGACTGCGTCATAGATCTTACTATCACGGCAACCGCACCATATTTCGAAGCTTCTGATGCTCCTGAAGATCTCTGGTTAACTGCACCTGAATAGGCCGTAAAAGTGTTAATCAATTTATCGTCCAAAGGTCTGTTAAAAAAGACGATCTTACCTTCAATTCTTTTCCGCCCTAATGCTTTTAGCTCGTCAAAATCATGCACTTCAATAACTTTTGAGACGATACCTTCCCTGTTAGTTCCATCTGAAAGACCAAGAGCTGTTATAGAAAGTTTTTCAGATCCTGCCTTGGATGAAGTTATCTGGCAACTCTCAATCCCGCGTTTCCATAAAGGTACGATAACCTGCTGAATCCACACAGTGTCTGCTCCTGCATTTATTAGCGCCTGACGAGTATACTCAATTGCTTTATAAGAAGCCTTGGAACCTGCCAGTCTCCCTTTTGTGTTTTTGCAAAGATATTCAAGCTGTTTGTAGGCCGTCCTGTCTGTTAGTGCTTCATCAAAAACAGATGATAAGACTTTAGCCGGTTCCTGTGCTCGTAATCCAGAGGAAAACAGAGCCAGGAGTAAAGCAATATATATTTTTTGCACTTTATAGCTTTTAGACATCGATCTTGGCGTACTTTGCATGATTTTCTATGAACTCTCTTCTGGGCGGTACTTCGTCGCCCATTAACATAGAGAAAATATGATCTGCCTCAGCAGCGCTTTCAATGGTAACCTGCCTCAGAGTCCTGGTTTCAGGATTCATGGTAGTCGACCATAGCTGTTCAGCATTCATTTCACCAAGACCTTTGTATCGTTGAATTCCAACGGATGATTCTTTTCCCTGACCCATTTCGGCAACTGCAAGCGCACGTTCTTCTTCCGTCCAGCAATATCTTTCTGCTTTACCCTTTTTGACCAGATATAACGGAGGAGTTGCAATGTATATATTCCCTCCTTTAATCAGGTCGATCATGTATCTGAAAAAGAATGTCATTATAAGTGTAGTGATATGGGAACCGTCAACGTCAGCATCAGTCATGATAATGATTTTATGATAACGCAGTCCTGAAGTATTAAGAGCTTTACTGTCTTCATCAGTACCAATATTTACGCCAAGGGCCGTGAAGATGTTCTTTATCTCCTCACTCTCATAAATTCTGTGTTGCATTGCTTTTTCGACATTCAGGATTTTTCCACGGAGTGGCAGAATTGCCTGAAAAGCACGATCGCGGCCCTGTTTTGCAGTTCCACCTGCCGAATCACCTTCCACAAGGTAGATCTCGCAATGCGAAGGATCCCTGTCAGCGCAATCGGCAAGTTTTCCCGGAAGACCTGATCCGGATAATACATTTTTCCGCTGAACCAGTTCCCTGGCTTTACGGGCTGCATGACGGGCAGTTGCGGCAAGAATTACTTTCTGAACAATTATTCTGGCATCTTTTGGATTCTCCTCGAGATAATTAGTAAGCATTGCACTTACTGCCTGATCAACAGCGCCCATTACTTCTGAGTTCCCGAGCTTCGTTTTGGTCTGACCTTCAAATTGAGGTTCCTGAACTTTTACCGAAATAATGGCAGTAAGACCTTCACGGAAATCATCTCCATTTATATCGAATTTCAGCTTCGTTGTAGCTCCTGAATCTTCAGCATATTTTTTAAGTGTGCGTGTGAGGCCTCTTCTGAATCCGGCAAGATGAGTACCTCCTTCAATAGTATTGATATTATTTACATATGAATGAACATTTTCAGAGAAGGAGTTATTATACTGCAGGGCAATCTCTACAGGAATTTCAGTTTTGTCATACGTTATGTGAATTACTTTTTCAATCAGTCTTTCACGGTTTGCATCGAGATATTCAACAAATTCTTTCAGTCCCTGCTCTGAGTGAAAAGTTTCGAAACGGGCTGTGCCTCCATTTCCATCTTCGACCATATCCCGCATATCGCGTAACGTAAGAACAATCCCTTTGTTCAGGAACGCGAGTTCACGTAACCTGGCAGCAAGTATCTCAAAATTAAATTCTGTTGTCTGGAATATTGTTCCATCAGGTTTGAAGGTTGTTGTTGTTCCTGACTTATCGGATTTTCCTATTTCATCAACTCTGGTAACAGGTTTTCCTTTTTCATATTCCTGCTTATATTTTTTTCCTTCCCTTTGAACAATAACGGTAAGATGCTCCGAAATGCATTTACGCACGACACACCAACACCATGCAGACCACCCGACACTTTATAAGAGTCTTTGTCGAACTTACCACCAGCATGCAGCACAGTCATTACAACCTCAAGAGCAGATTTCTTTTCTTTCTCCATTATTCCGGTAGGAATTCCTCTGCCATCATCAGTTACGGTAATTGAGTTATTTTCATGTATAACTACTTCAATTTTAGAGCAATAGCCCACAAGAGCTTCATCTATTGAGTTATCTACAACCTCATAAACAAGATGATGCAGCCCTTTTATACCAATATCACCGATATACATTGCAGGTCTTTTCCGCACAGCCTCAAGACCTTCCAGCACCTGAATATTATCTGCCGAGTAATCAATACTGTCCTGCAATTTCTTTTCGTTTTCACTCATTATTCCGATATTTTAAATTCAACTTTTATTTAACCTTCAAAATACCGACACCTCCAGACAACGAGAAAGGGAGAACCGTTATGTTTTCCTTTCCGATCTGATGCCAAAATTGATTTATCTGTAAATGAAATCAGGATACTTTTTTCAATGCATCTGTCTATCAGAATCAACTTCACTTTACCTATTATAAATTACTGATATTATGATTATTAATTGTTCCCGCAAATATACGGATTTTTATCGGTTTTTTCGATACAATACAATAAAAATAATGCACAATTTAATGGAAGTAATTAACAATGAAAAATTGTCTTGCAGTCTGCAGGTCTGAATGTCTTCAAGTCAGGTATCAGACCTATTTAAAGGCTATAAGTAAACCCCAGCATGAACTGAAATCTCTGGGTAGGGTAAAATGCCCACTCATAGTACCGATCTGGTGAGATGTTATTGAATTTAGTCCAGAATGAAAGTATTTTGGTGTAGCGATATTCTGCACCAAGACTTAAATTAAAATGTGCGGGCATTTCAGAAATACTTTCAATACCTGGTTTTGATACACTCAATATGGTTACCATCTGCTTTCGCTTTCCGATACCGGTAAAATCAGCTCCAACAAGTATTTTGTCACGAAGATTGTATTTTAACCCAATCGTCCCATCCCAGGCCGGTTGGTTCCATGCAAATTCCTGTGTGGTAAGTGTATACTTATATAAGTTAGCGTTTCCGTTATACGAGATTTTGTCGTTTATTTTTCCACCTATTTCTCCATGAATTGTAAGAAGTTCAACATCATCTGTTACAGGAAGAAAATGATTCCCCATCTCGGGACCGGGAGGAATGAGTAAATCAGTGAATACAAGATTTGAATATAACAGCTTATTCTTAATGAGAGAATAGGAAGCGGTAAGACCATAGTTCCCATTAATTCCCGTTTTACCTTTCAGTCCCGTAAAAATGATTAACTGATGGTCAGTATCAGGTAATTTGAATAAACTCCCATCCTGAACCAGAAATGGATTTATGCCAATTATCTTCCATGGATCATTTTTTTCAAGTTTTCCTGATAACCCTGCATTAAAGTTTATAAATGATGGTACAATAGTGAAACCAAAATTAACATCAGGGTAGATATGAAAATCAGGTGAAAGTGTCATGTTTTTGTTGAGCAATGCCTGCAGCCCAAGTTTAAAGTTCCATTGCGCCGTGCTCTTTTTTATGAAGGGGCTGATTGAAGCTGTGTATTTTGGATCAATCAAGAGCTGGTCTGATGGTTTATAATAGTCATATAATATACCCGAACCAACATAGTACTCCTTATACTCTTTTGCCATTATACCACTGAATCCGAAATTATGCTGAAACTGGTTCTTGGAATTATGGAAGTAATTATAATGAAGGTCAAACTTATAAGAGAAACTTGCTGAGTCGAGTGTAGTTGATGAGAGCGTAGCTTTCGCACTGAGATTATAATTGCCTATCATGATTTCGCTTTTCGCAGGTGCATATATCAGATTCGGATCGTATCCATAAGCATACCTTCTTCTCTGACCAAAATCTATCGAACTTTCAAGAATGTTTGTCCGGAAAAATCTTCTGCCAAAAAGAGATGCATCATTATCCATATAACCTGCAAACACTTTCTTATCATTCTGTAACTCAACTTTTCCGTTTGTTGAATAATGCCTTGCATAAAATCCCAATGATCCTTTCTTTGAACGTTCGTTGCTGATACTTAATTCAGCCATCGGAGTAATATAATTACCCAGTCCGAGATTAATATAGCTCTTGTAAAGTTTTGGCAGAGGCTCGGCATCCAGTGTTGCCGCTTTTAGAGTACTTATTGTATACTCCGGGAGAAATGGTTCAGTATTAATATTGTATTTAAAATCAGGCGTTATACTTATCGTGTCGTTCATATCAGGTAAAAAACTTCTTTTCTGAGCAACAGGAAGCGACGGCTTGTACGGGTTGTATAAGGTCACCTCCCTTTTCAGAACAGGTTCCTGTTTTTTAACCTGCGCAGTCAGGGGAAAAAATCCAATTAAGGTAAGGGCTGATATAATAAATGTTCGCTTTGTCATGTCAAGTTTTTTACTGATTCACTCTAATTATTTGCTTTTCACAGGTACAACAGTTGCAACGCTATCCGGCTTTGCAACTTCGGATGGCTTTTCCTGATTGATGGAATCCAGCTTTGCTTTCACTTCATCAAGAATACCATCATTCTCAAGGGTGTAATAATCCTTAAGACTCTGAAGTGTTGCCCTGGCCTGAAGAAGGTCTCCCTTTTTCAGACTAATATCCGCAAGCAGGAGAAATATCCTGGCCATCCAGAATTGATGAGGTGTATTCTTATCGATAAATTCCGACACAACCTTTTCTGATTCTGCTGTCATACCCTTCTTATAGAGTAATTCTGCAACCCTGTATTTCGATTCGGCTCCTTCCACACTGGTAACCTCGGTACCCACTTTCCTGAAGTCGGCTAGCGCTTCTTCGAAATTATTAAGACTATAATTTGCCTTAGCTCTCATAAAGGTAGCTTCACGCGTCATCTCCTCCGAGATATTAGGGAAACTTATGATCTTTCCTGCGGCGATAATTGTTTTGGCGGCATCTCCTGCCTGGTAAGCACATCTAAGCTGACCTTTAAGTGACAAAAGCTTATTTGCATCGCTGGTGGCGACATTGCTTAGTTTCTCATAATAGCTGAGCGATCCCATGAAATCTTCTTTATCATAAAGAATAGCGGAAGCTGAAATCAACGATTGTTCCAGAAACTGATTATTTGGTTCAGCTGCAACAGCAACGTACAGTTTCAGGGCTTCATCAGTCTTTCCAGCCGATTTAAGGCATTCCGCCAGATAATATTGGGCATTTTGTCTGAAACTTCCATTCGGAAACTCATTAAGGTAACTATTAAATATCTCGGTTGCCTTATCATATTTGGCGGTCATGTAGAGGTTTTCGCCTGAAGTGTACAAAAGTGAATCTTTCTGAGCCATGTTTACATCACCGTATCCATCAAGGGTTTTAATATAAGTAAAGTAGGTCTCAACATCGTTCATATCCACATAAGTATTTCTAAGTCCGGTTAATGCATCACGAGCTTCCGGAGTAGACTTAAATGTTTCAATAACTTTTTTGAATTGGGTAATTGCTTTATCGTTCTGGCCAAGATTGTAATAAAGAAGTCCAAGTTGAACGATTGCCCGTGGAACAAATGGGCTCGACTGGTAAGAAGCTATCAGGGTGTTAAAATCGGCTTCACCGTTTTTATAGTCCTCGAGAACCAGGTACGCTCTTCCTCTCTCGAAAATGGCATTGGGAACATATGGCGAGGCAGGATATTTAATTGTTAATGAAGTAAGTATATCAACTTTGCCTTTCCCGTTATTTATAAGTCCGAGAGAAAAGCCTTTCTGGAACATCGCATAATCAGCATCCAGATTCCCGCGTTCAATGACCTTATCGTAATAATTAATAGCCTGTGAATAGTTTGTTTCTATGAAATAGCAATCGGCAATTCTGTTTTTTGCATCGGTTAATACCTCAGGTTTTGCATTTGTTGCATCTGCCTCGAATGTCTTTAAATGGATTAAAGCGTTAGGATAATCTTTCTGGTTAAAAAGAGCGTAGCCAAGGTTATATCGCACCATGTAATTTTCGCTCAGAAGAGCTGAACCAGGTATTCCCATGAACAATTCATAGTTCTTTTTTGCATTTTCATAATTTCCCAATCTGTACCATGCTTCACCCTGCCAGTAGATAGTTCTTGCTCTTATAGATCTGTTGTACTTCTCGTATTTAAGCGACTTATCAAACATATCAATAGAAGCCTCTATTTCCATATTTTTAAACAATTCCAGTCCTCTGAAAAATGCAACTCGCTGGTATGCTTCCTCAAGCCTGCTGTCTTTTTTGGAAATCTTATCAAGTGAAGCGAGAGCCGACTTGTAGTTTTTAAGACGCATATATGCAGCAACAAGAAAATCGTATGCTTCCTGGATCCTCTCCGATCCGGGATAGCTGTCAATATATTGCTGGAATGAAGAGATTGCCTCACCAAAAGGTGAATAGGCCAGCTCGTAGGTTAATTTGGCATAATTAGAATAATGATTCTTCTTTTATTTTCTTATCATAGTTCAATTTCGAAGCTTCTCCAAATGCCATCTGGGAACGCTTCTTATCTCCTTTCTGAAGGTAGCAATCACCAAGTATGTTCCAAATATTCTGGCTAACAATATCGCTTCTGGTGTCTATCTCAAGATATAGTTTAATCGCCTTATCTATTTCACCTGTTTTATAGTAGCAATAACCCAACTCGGACTTGTCTTCTCTCCCACTGGCTTTTGCCCCTGTGGAGTACTTCTCAAGATAAGGGAGAGCTTCTTTGTAATTCTTTTTATTGTAATAAGCATCGCCGATAAATCTGTACAATTCAACAGCCCGTGTTTTCCCGGCAGATTTAAGTAGATCAGGCGCCATCGAAAGAATACCATCGTAGTCTTTCTGAAGATATAATATCTGAACGATGTAGAATGGAACAACAGCACCAAAGCTTTCATCAGCTTTAAGTTTCACAAACCCTTCCATGGCTGTCTGATACATCTTTTGTTCATAGGCGATCTGCGAGAAATAATATACCGCTCCGGGTGTATATTCGGTATCAATATCCTTGATCTCAGAGAACATCAGCAATGCCTTGCTCTTATCGCCAGTCTGATAAAGAGAATACCCGAATTTGAAAAAATACTCCGGAAGTTTGTCTGTCTCAAGTTGCTGACGGTTTACAGATCCATAATATATTACAGCTTTTCTGTATGTTTTGTTCTGGTAGAAATAGTCGGCCAGCGCAAGCCTGCCCTCATTTATCCTGGGACTTTCAGGATTGTTGCTAATGTACTTTATCATCCTGTACTCTCCGTCAGGATTAAAGAGCCTCAGGGCAGCTATAGAACTGAAATACTCCGCTTCTGCAACCTGAATCTGTTCCGATCTGTCACCGCTTCTTACATACGTATCCAGGAATCTTATGGCAGCAGGATATTTCTCTTTATTGAAAAATTCCATTCCCCTGTTAAAATCAGAATTGAAATTTTTAGAAATAAATGGTACCTGAGATGTGGCATTCTGATTAAGAAGAGCCATAAAAATAGATACTGTAATAAAGATGTAAGAATAACCCGGCTGCCTGAAATGTCTATTTAACCGGAAGCCTCTCTCAGGAAAGGTATATTCGGGCGGAGAACTTTTTTTTCGGAAGAAAAGGAAGATTTTTTTGAAACGGGAGACAAAGTCTATGCAGATTTTAGAAAAGTGGTCAGTGTTTTTGTTCATAACTATTTTTTTTTGGCTTATAATAACCTGTGTATGTATTTTGAACTGAAATGCAACTATCTATACAACATATTAATTATAAGCCATATACAATAATATTTCTATAATTTATAAAACGTAAAATTACAACTATTAAACGCCGGCAACCGGCCTTTATTACTGATTTTATCAACATATAAATGTTAATTATCAATTCTTTCCTTATTTTGCACTGTAAACAGGACGAAAATGCTCGAAAATCTACCGCTGGATGTAATAATTGAACTAACAGATTGTACTATTTGGCAAAACGATCATCTTGTTCTTTCCAACGTAAATCTGAGTGTGGGGAAAGGAGAGTTTATATATCTTGTCGGAAGAGTGGGTAGTGGCAAATCGAGCCTTATCAAAACAATTAACGCCCAAATTCCCCTGAAAGAGGGCCAGGGCATTGTTGCAGGTTATAACTTAACAAAGATCAAAAAGAGAGAGGTCCCTTATTTACGCAGGAAGATTGGAATAGTATTTCAGGATTTTCAGCTGTTAACAGACAGATCTGTAATTGAAAACCTGGAGTTCGTATTAAAATCAACAGGGTGGAAGAATAAGCATGAGATCGATGCAAGGATTGGTGAAGTTCTTAACAAAGTGGGGCTTGGATTGAAAGGTTTTAAGTTGCCCCATCAGCTATCGGGAGGTGAACAGCAGCGTGTCGTAATCGGAAGAGCACTGCTTAACGACCCCGATATTATACTGGCTGATGAACCAACAGGCAATCTCGACCCCGAAACATCCGAAGGTATTATCAGGTTGCTTACCGATATAAGCAAAACCGGAAGAGCTGTTATAGTGGCAACACATAACTATACCATTCTGAAAAAGTTTGCGGCCAGAACAATGAAATGCGATGGAGGCAAACTGCTGGAGGTGAAAGGCGACGAGGAGATGGAGTTGTTGATGTAATGAATGGCACACCCTTCGGCAAACTCAGGGTCAGGCGAAAAGGCACAAAGGCGCAAAGGTGTAATGGTACTGGAAAATGACGAAAACAAAATAAGAAAGTACTTTTATTAAAACGTGAAAACATGAAAACGAGAAAGAATTTTTGGATCTTAACAATGATGTCTTGCATTCTCATCACCTCTTCAATAGCTAATGCTCAGACACCGGCATTGTCGGCTGCCGACAAAAAGGCAGCGGAAGTTAAAAAACTTGAAGTTGCTCTTACTGCCGCAAAAAATAAGGTAGCTCTCAACGAGCGACAGCTGAAAACTGCAGATTCGCTTATTACTTCAGGAAACGATTTAATGGCTGAAAGCAAAACAGAGACCAAGGCAGTTACAAACGAGCGTAAGACAGTAGACAAAACCTATGAAACTGCAAAAAAACCGCTCCTTAAACAGTCTGTTTCAAAAGACAAAGCAGAGGCTACCCAGGCAAAAACAGAGTTAAAAACACTCGACACTCAATACAAGGCTGACGTCAAAGCTCTCGATACGAGGTTAAAGGCTGCCACCAAAAAAGAAACCACCGGAACAGCTAATCTCACAAAGGGAAAAGCCGGTAAGAAAACAGCCCAGGATGCTTTGAAACTTTCAAAAGCTGCTCTTGATGCTGCCCAGGCTAAATATGATGATGCTACCGGTTCAGGGAATGATGCTTCAGCAAAAACAAAGAAGAAAAAATAAAACCTGTTAAACAGGATATAATATAAATAAAACTCCCCACCTCATTTTTACTGAGTGTGGGGAGTTTTAATTAACTGACTTCTACCAGCAAGCGCCGTAGAAAATTCCATTTTTCAATTATCGGGTTCAAAGAGTTGTTCATAATTTCAGAAAACAGATTTATAAATTAACACTTTTAATGAGATACAAATAGCCCGTAGGGCTTTAGGTATTGTAGAAACAATGTTGAATACGGCCGTTTACCTCGTAGAGGTTATAGGGAATCATCCAAGAAATCAAATAGAAATTGTTGGTCAAATTCTATCTCATTTTTAGTAAGAATGTCGATATATTCTTCACGGAAAGTTCTCTTTTTATGGTGGGATTCCTGATTTTCAATGTAATAATAAACATCTGCTATTTGTGAACGGCTATAAGTAAAAGCTCCATATCCCTCCTGCCATGAGAATCTGCAAGAACAGAGCTTTTCATTATTGATAAAAAGGGAAGAACTTCTTTTAATATCGTGAACTGTATCTGAAACCGAAACTGATGGATTTAATCCGAATAGGATATGAACATGGTTTGATGTTCCATTGATGACCATGGATTTATGTTTCATGTTGGTAATTATTCCACTCATATATTCGAATACACGTTCCCGGAAACCAACCTTTAAAACAGCATTCCTGTTTTTCACAGCAAAAACAAGCTGTACATACATTTGTGTAAATGTTCCAGGTTTCATACTAATTCAGATTAATTAATACTGCAGCTAAACAAAATTAATAAAATTCAATATATTTTAGACTTGTAAAACCTCTACGAGGTAAATAATATTTGGAGCCCCATGTTCTACAAAACCATATCGCCTACGGCGAATGGAGAATCGACTAAAACAAAATACTAAATATCAATTTGTTAAAACTATAAAGTCAGTTCCTGTTAAAAATGATATGACATAAAGAAAACTCCCCGACTCTTTCATAGAGCACGGGGAGTTTTCATTTCAAGGTATTTCTCTGTCTTCCTACTTCCTACTTCCTACTTCTTACTACCTACTTCTTTCTATTTAGTGTCCACCATCACAGGAAGATTTTTCCCGTTAGTCATAAATATTAGTTTGGAATTCGGTGATGCAGAAATAGCTTTGATCATTTCATACTGTAACAGCCTGTCGCTAAGTCCGGTACTCAGAATCTTCTGGTAATCGGCAATACCCTGAGCTTCGACTCTTTTCCTTTCAGCTTCCTGTCTCTCTTTCTGAAGAACAAAAGTCATTTTCTGTGCATCCTGCTCTGCATTGATCTTCGATTCGATGGATGCCTTTACAGAAGCAGGCAGTGTAAGATTCCTTACCAGAAGTTGCTCAAGCAGCAAGCCTCGCTCTTTGAAGTTAGCTTCAATTGACGAGAATATTTTTGACTGGAACTCATCTCTTTTGGTTGAGTAAAGGGCAACAGCATCGTAATAGACTGCGTTATCCCTTATTTTGGTTCTGCAGATCGGGCGTACAAGAACGTTTCTGTAATCTGTTCCAACCTCACTTAATATCCGAGGTGCTTCAGTAGGGACAACTTTATACAATACAGTCAGATCCACTATTACTTCAAGTCCGTCTGCAGAGAGAACGCGGATAGCATCATCACCCTGTTTTGAACCTTCATCCTGAACAGCTGACATTGTATAATTTTCTGTTCGTACATCGAACATGACCACCTGTACAAGCGGATTAATAACATTCAAACCGCTTTCAAGAATGTTATTATTCACTTTTCCAAAGAGTTTCTGTACGCCCACCTGTCCCGGTTCGACCTGAACGACACAAGCAATAGTTGCACCGATTAGTATTACAATTACCCCTGCTATTTTAATCATGGTCTGATATGCTCTCAAAGCCGGATCGGATTTGGCAGCAACAAATCCAATAATAAGAATCACAATCCCAATTACAATTATTGTCATAGTTAATGGTTAAGTTAGTTAATAAAGTGGATTTAAGTAAGTCACGAAGGTAATCAGAAAAACGGGAATCACGAAAAACAACACTTAAATGGGAAGCAGTGTTAAGAAATTAACAATACTTTAACAACAGATTTTGAATTGAGAGTGATTTTTTAACGACTTTTGCATCCATGAAAAAGCAAAGAACATTTCTATTCAGAATATTCTTTTTTCTGACCATACTTTTAAGTGTCGGGGTTAATTCCTATCAGAATTTGACCACATGGTCCCATCAATCAGAAATTTACAGCGACAAGGATGTGGAGGAAGAAAGTTTAAGTTCACATATTGATAATCTTACTATAGACCAGATTGGTCAACACTTAGATTATACACGTATTGAATCCGGTCCAAAAGTCATTCCCGCTACATATAATTTCCGGGTAATTAGTCAATTCAGCTATCCTGTCTGGCAACCACCCAAGGTTGTTTAAATCATTTTAGATTATATTCCTGTTCTGCATGAGACTAGTACTCATGATTTTTATTTTGCAGGGTTCAGGAAAATAAAACCGTTTTTGAATAATCATCTAAAAGCATACTTTTTATGAACTTATCTAATCATTTTGATCATCCGGCAAAAAAACAAAACAAGGAATATTTTGTTCATCTGGTACGTATTGCAAAGGCAGACGACGTTATCACCCATTCTGAAATGGCTTTGTTGCATCGGATAGGAAAGAATCTTGGTTTCACAGAACCTGAAACAGACAACCTTATAGAAACTACAGCAAAGTCTGATTATACTCCACCTTATGAATTATCGAAACGATTTGACCAGTTATACGAAATTGTAAAGATGACACTGGCTGATGGAACAATTGATAAAGGAGAAATGTGCCTTGCTAGTTCCTTTGCAGTTAAATCAGGCTTCACTGATAACGAGATCCCTCATTTACTGGTCTTGTTAATAAGTGGGATAAAGGAAGGAAAAGATGAAGAAGAACTTTTTGAAGAATATAAAAAGACCAGAAAATTTAAATCAGGTATTGACATACCTATTTAGAAAAGTGAAGTTGAATGAAGACATGGTTTAAAAAAATCAGAATATGGAGCCTGAAGTGGGCAGGTACTAAATGGGGTCCGTGGGCATTGTTTCTCTGTGCATTCTCAGACGCATCTATATTTGGGCTACCTACTCCGATGCTTTTCCTGGCATTAGCATTAATTGACATTACTAAAGCCTACCGTTATGCTTTAATAGGGATTACCGGAACCCTCGCAGGTGCAATGGCCGGTTATCTGATAGGACATTTTGCATGGCTCAATACTGATGGAGGATTTACCGGTGTTGCACAATTCTTTTTCAATAATATTCCCGGTTTTTCAGAAGCCGGCTATGAGAAGATACATTTACTGTATGCCAAATGGGACTTCTGGATCCTTTTTGTTGCTGCCGCGCTGCCTCTGCCTTATAAAATATTCTCAATTTCGTCTGGCGTATTCGACATTAACTTATTAATCTTCTGTATTGCAACTTTTATAAGTCAGGGACTAAAATTCTATCTTTTGGCACTGCTAACCATAAAACTGGGACCTGAAGTAAAGAAACTGTTCAGGTTAAACTGGACGCCTGTTCTGATTATAGCTACCGCAGGGATAGCAATAACCATAATATTAATAAAGGTCCTTTAAGGATGATCCACAATTAACATATTTTTGGTTCGATATGCACACTTACATCGCACCGGTCAATAACCATACCAATTTCCTCTTCAATTTTGTCGCATATTTCATGAGCTCTTCCAAGTTGAAGTTGCGAATTTAAGATTACATTAACTCTGACGAATGTGTCGGCTCCTGCACTTCTTACCTTCAGCCCATAGAAACTTTCTACTTCCGGTAATGTTGTAAGCACACCTTCAATTTTTGCCAGCTTATCTTTTGGTGCGTAGTCGAGAAGTACTTCTATCGAACGTTTTCCTAACCTGTAAGAAATAATTATTACAATGAAAGCCACCCCTAAAGCAGCTACCGAATCAGCAAAAAAGAATCCTAAATTCGCACAGACAAGCCCAAGCAAAACAACAGCAGAACTCCATATATCGGTAGAAAAGTGTAGCGCATCAGCTTCCAGAGCCTGGCTGTTATATTTTCGGGCCACTTTGCCCAACGCTCTCGAGCGCGTAACATCCACCAAAATGGAAGTAATAACTACTACATAACTCCACACCTTAACTTCAATATTTGTATCCCCGGTAACGAGACGATGTATCGCTTCATAAATTATCCAGATACATGTTATAAAAAGTAAGATCGTCTCAAGAAAAGCAGATAAGTTCTCAACTTTCCCATGACCAAAATTATGCTCTTTATCCGGGGGATTATCAGATATGCGAACGGAAAAAAAAGTTATAACCGCTGCAATAAGATCCAATCCTGAATGTAAAGCTTCAGAAAGCAAACCAAGACTTCCAGTGACAATTCCAACAACCAGTTTTATCCCTGTGAGGAATATGGCTGCAAGAACTGAAATACCGGCAACACGCTGTTTTTCGTTAAACATAGAAGTTATTTTGAAGATTAATAAAATGGGAAATTTCCCCTGATACTATTCAGAGAAAATCAATTGTTGAAATGGGGAGTGATGTTAAACGGATTTTGGTGGTTGCCAGATAGAATCAGGAAATTCCCGGGAGTAATCCTCTTTTAACTTGATGAATTTAACGGACTTTTGACTAAAACAATCTAAGTTGTAGCTTAACAATTCAACACTCATTTCATCTTCGTTAAAGCTGAAATGATTAGGTTGGTCCTGTTTCTCAATACCACTGAACTGACCATCGCCTAAAATAAATTGTATCTCATTTGCAGTTAATAATAGAGATCTTCCCTCCTCTAACTGGGAGTATGAGATAATCACAATTATCAGCTGAAAACAAATATTTTTAAACCTTTTCATATTAAAACCTAAAGATAAGAAATGTTCTGCGCAGCTTTTCACGCCTTATGATTTTTAATATTTATTTAACATTAAGAGGAACTAAATGAGTCGCTAGCCTGGTTTTAACATTCTTACCGGCCATGGCAACCTGTTTCTGTAAATCCTGTAGATTGGAACATTTATACTTCCAAATGATTCCATAAATGATGCTATCGATGGAATCGAAGAACCTGCAAAATCGAGTATTGTTTTTGTTTTGGAATGAGCCTTTATTAATTCATTTACAATAAAATAGCCAAGACGTTTTTCACGGCTTTCAGGCGTATTAACTACCAGAAGCATCGTGATAATCCCTTCAGTCTCAACAAGGAAAATACCAAATATTAATCTTCTTCCGGAATCTCTTACACCTACTATTTTCCCCTTATTGTACGTCATGCAAAATTTCATGAGACTACTTAGCCGATGGTAGTTGAGCGATTTAATCCCCTTAATTTCTTTTCCCTTATTTTTTAAAAAGAGATCTATTAACTCAGCTGGAAAAATATCCGATACAATTTCAGGTACAAGCCTGACTGATGTTTGAATGTTCCTTCTGCAATGAGGTGAAAAATTATCGCGGAGCTTTTCATACGGTTTCGACAGATCAAGTTCGAAATTAGGCTTTTCAGTTACCGTGAACCCAGGAGTTACCGGTTTCTGATCAATAGTGATGTCGATAAGTTTGTAGAACTCAGGTATTCTCTCTACAAATTCATTTACAACTGCTGAAGCGGTCTTCTCAAGAGAACAAACACCCAGTTGTGGAAGAAAAATGGGTGTGGCAATGTATTGTATTCCAAAGCGTTTAAAGCCTGTCACCGGAAAAATCGCTTTATAATCATCTTCAACCAGTGCTTGCCAGCCAGGAGCCATAATGTCGAGGTACCATGAATAGGAATAGGGTTTTACCCCGGGTGAGTTTTTAATACAGCTATCCCACTTTCCCCTGTCTATATCAGGGTTGTCAAAATAAACTATCATTCCTGTTGGTTTTTGAGCATAAATTCGAAAACCTCCCGCCATACTTTCCAGTCGGGTTTATCAAGTAATGATGTGTTATGCCAGATGCTTACAAACAGTCCCCCTGCCCTTCTGGTTTCATTTATAAGATTTAAGATAACCGACCTCGCAGCAGAATCATCAAGCTTTTTATATTTGTATAAAGTTGCATCCATCACCTGGAAGGGAACAATTTTCAGAGAGGTTAACCGGTCATCTAAAATATTGTAAAAATAATAAGGACGCGCCACCCCAGCTCTGAAACCTGGTTCATCAGCATATCCCATTGTATAATCTTCCTTAATGCCTGACTGCTCAAGATCGAGGAATGATTTTGGAAATAATAGTTTCAGATAGTGAAAGCGACTGAATGCTATCTCCTTCTCCAGTATTGTTTTAAGTCGTCCTACTTCATTTTTAATTATTGAAAGGTCATTGGAAGCTTTAAAAGAAGGATGCAGACCGGTTTTATATTTAACATCCAGACTATTAATAAGTTTCCTGTACTCATCGTTTTTCCAGGAAGGATTTTTATCATACTGTGAATGGTCTCCCACAGGAAAGAAAAATCTTGTATCAGTTTTATGAGTCTCAATATTACCGGTGATATAATCAAACACTTCATAAGGATCTTTTTCACCACGGGCCAGAGTCCGGTATCGTTCAGATGCATGTCCATCATTAGTTGTTATATCCCTGAACATACCTCCAATTGTTCTTATCAGGCTTTTTCCCTGGTAGGCAAACGCCTGGTCGACATCGACTGTCAGGAGGGCTTTATACTCATTGCGTTTAAATGCAAAGGTCTGGAATCTTCTAAGGATCGACTTTGCCATCTCCTTAGCCCATAAGTCAACAATCGGTATTCCCAGAAATCCGTTCCTGAATGCAAGAGACTCTGAAGCCGGAAATCTTCCAAATTCGTCAGGTTTGAATTCAAGGTACTCCTCATACCTGCTGACAAGAAAGAATGATGCTGCAAATATATCAAAGGGTATATCTGAATCGGGTGATGTCGGGAAAAATACGGGCAGACCTTTCCATTCAGAAATAATAATATCCCTTGAAGAAATGCCTTTCATAAACAGAAGTGAGTCAGGACTTATCTTAAATGAACCGGAAATGTTTTCTGAAGAGTAGTTTATTACCGGATGTTTACCAAGTTTTCGTTTATCAGTAATGACTTCCCACGACAATCCCAGGATATCTCCAAGCAGAATACCTGCTATGTATCTCAGGCGTGGAACATCCGATTTTGTATATATTTTTACCTGTCTGGTGTCCATAATTACAAATGTATGAATAATTTGATTATCTTTGCGCCCTAATTAACAAGGTGATTTCACGAAGCGTTGTTCGGCATTTTGCCCAGTCTGTATTTGAGTTCATTTCGGTCGGGATAACAAATCCATCGCTCCCCGAAACCACATCATAAAACATAATAATGATAAATTTTGAAGAAATGGGATTCACTCCCGGTATCCTGAAGGCTATTCAGGAACTTGGTTTCGAACAACCCATGCCAGTTCAGGAAAAAGTAATTCCATTAATGCTTGGAGACGGTGGCGATATTATCGCTCTGGCTCAAACAGGAACCGGGAAGACAGCCGCTTTTGGACTGCCTCTGGTTCAAACAACCGACACAGAAGTTAACAGTACTCAGGCTCTTATCCTCTGTCCAACACGCGAATTGTGCATGCAGATCACCAGTGATTTAACTGATTACGCTAAACACACCGGCAAGTTGAAAATACTTGCAGTATATGGGGGAGCAAGCATCGACACTCAGATAAGAGGTCTGAAAAAAGGTGTGCACATAATTGTTGCAACACCCGGAAGACTTATTGACCTCATCGGCAGAGGTGCTGCAAGACTATCTGCTGTAACAACAGTTGTTCTCGACGAAGCTGACGAAATGCTAAACATGGGCTTTCTCGACAGTATTAATGAGATTCTTGAGGAAGTTCCTGAGGGAAGAAGAACTCTCTTGTTCTCTGCAACAATGTCAAAAGAGATTAACACTATTGCAAGAAAATATATGGATAATCCGGTTGAAATTACAATCGGAACAAAAAATTCATCAGCTGACAATGTCAGTCATGCATATTACCTCGTTCATGCTAAAGATAAATATAAAGTACTTAAGCGTATTGCAGATTTTGAACCGGATATTTACGGAATAGTATTTTGCCGTACACGTGTTGAGACTCAGGAAGTTGCATCAAAACTTATAAACGACGGCTATAATGCAGATGCATTGCATGGCGACCTTTCACAATCGCAACGCGATGCTGTTATGAATAAATTCAGAAACAGGAATCTTCAGTTGCTGGTGGCAACTGATGTGGCTGCAAGAGGACTCGATGTTGACGATCTCACACATGTTATCAACTACAGCCTGCCCGACGATATTGAAGTATATACCCACAGAAGCGGCCGAACAGGGAGAGCAGGAAAAACCGGAATTTCTATTTCACTTGTACACCTCAGAGAAAAATATATTCTTCAGCAGATAGAAAGGAAAGTTAAGAAAACCTTCACTGCTATACCTATTCCAACCGGAAGTGAAATCTGCGGAAAACAGTTATTTAACTGGGTGAATAAACTTGAGCAGGTTGCCACCGACCATAAGGAGATTGAGAAATTTCTTCCAGAGATAAAAGAAAAACTTGCCAGCTTCGACAGAGAAGAACTTCTCAGAAGAGTGGTTACGCTTGAATTCGACCGGTTCCTTGACGATTACAGACAGGGTGGCGATCTAATTTCGCCTGTCTCAGAGAAAGAGAGCAGTTTTAGCGGACGTTCTACCGGACGTTCAGGCGAACGGGCAGGCAGACGAGACAGAGACGACCGTGAACAGTATCCTGGAAATTATACCAGGTTATTCATAAACCTTGGTAAAACAGATGGCTTTTTCCCTGAACAACTAATAGAACTGGTAAACTCCAATACAAAGGGTAAGAAGGTTCCAATTGGGAAAATTGATTTATTGAAAACATTCTCATTCTTTGAAGTTGACCCGGTTTATGCTACCGACCTGATTGCTTCGCTGAATGATGCAAAATTCATGGACAGAAGGGTTGCTGTTGAGATAGCACAGGAAAAAACCGATAGGCCAAGAGGGGAGTTCTCCGAATCCAGACCAGCTAAATGGTCAGACAGAAAACCTGAAAGAAGAAGCTCTGGCGGATACGAAAGAAGAACTGCAGAAAGTTCCGATCGCAGAAGCTCTGGTGGTCCTGACAGAAGAAGTTCAGGAAGTTTTGACAGGAAAAGTACCGGTGGTTCTGAAAACAAGAGCCGCGATTATAAAAGAGACAGTAAATTCGGTAAGAAAGATAAAAAGAAGTACAGCAGATAATTGTGGGTATATGTTTGAATGAAAAAGAATTCATTTAAACGCAGAGAACCGCTGAGATTTTACGATGAGGGCCGCAGAGAAGTAAATAACTCTGCGGCTCTCTGCATTTTCTCTGCTTAACTCTGCGTTAAAACGTTTTAGAATTCTTGCTTTTATTCACTCTGAATTTGCAGATTCAGATCTTTATGGTCTTTCGTTGGCTCCTTAACTTTTAGCGCCAGGAAGATCATGGAAATGATTGCAATTGTACCTCCAAAACCGAAGGCAACTGTACCACCATAACCCGGGAATATTTTATCGAAATAGCTGTACAGAAAGCCGAAGATTACGCTTGCAGGCAATGCTCCCAATCCAATTGAGAAATTAAATAATCCGAAAGCAGTGCCTCTCCTCTCCTCAGGAACAAGGTCAGCCACAAAAGCCTTTTCTGTTCCCTCAGTAAAAGCATAAAACAGAGCATATATTGCAAATAGTACGAATGTTGCGATTACCTGTAACCCCGGAGAAAGATAGACAAGAAGAGCAAATGATATGTAAACGAAAGCATAGATTCCCCACCCGGTATTAATTACTATTTTACGCCCGATTTTGTCTGAGAGTGCTCCCAAAGGAGTGGAAAAAACTGCTTTGATTATATGAAAGAAAGCCCAAACCAGAGGAAGGAACAGGATATTTATAATTTTCGATTGAGCAGCCTCATCTCCGAAATTAGAAACCATTCTATGCAGAGGAGCAATACTGTTCACAACAGATACTACTGCTCCACTCTTATGAATCGCCTCCTCTACCCTGAATAGCAAAAAAGCGTCAGAAGAATTTCCTATCGTGAACAAGATCATCACCATAAGATAATTCCTGAAATTAGAGTCAAAGTCCCTGAGAGAGAAAACAAATGTCTTTCCACTAGGAGCATTTGATGATGTTTCCTTAACGAAAAGGAAAATAGTAAGTACGGCCAGAAATCCAGGTACTATGGCAAGAATGAATGTCCACCGGAGAGCCAGCAGCGAGTCTTTCATCCCGAAGCCAATGAACAAAACGAGCAGGGTCAGGATTGCCAGCGATGGACCCAATACTGCGCCAATATGATCCATTGCCCGTTCAAAACCGTAAGCTTTCCCTCTTATACTTTTATCTACCGATGCAGCAATAAGCGCATCCCTGGGAGCTGTTCTTATTCCCTTTCCAACCCTATCGAACATTCTTATAAATACAATCTCCCATGCAGAACTCACAAGCCCTGTCAATGGTCTGATTACCGAAGAAATAGCGTATCCTATAAGTACAAGAATTCTTCTTTTGCCAATCTTATCTGAAATTATCCCGCTGATAAGCTTAAGCATTGAAGCGGTAGTCTCTGCAACCCCTTCAATCACACCTAGTAAAATCGCCCCTGATCCAAGCGCTGCCACATATACGGGAACAAGAGGATAAATCATCTCGGTAGCCGTATCTGTAAAAAGACTTACTATCCCGAGCATTATAACAATTTTCGGTATGTTTCTTTTTTGATTAATTGCCATAGAGAGTAAAATATATTTAGAGTATCGGTTCTCAATAAAAATCTTAAGACTAATGATCATAGGATTCCTCGCTGGCGCTTGGAATGACAGGCAACTTGTTATTTAGGCCACATAAAACACTGTCATTCCGAGCGCTAGCGAGGAATCTCCTTCACCCATATTGATATTTTGAGTTAGGTCCTATTCAATCTTTACTAATTCAGGATCCTCTTTATCTTTTTAAATAATCATTGAATGATACCTGAAGGAATGATTTTCCGATCTTTTCCGCATAGTCGGTGTTTTTTCCCTCTTTTAGAACAAAATTCTTCATTTTATGATCATATACAACTTTCGAACTATCGGTAATAAATCCAAAACCTTCGTTAAATGTATAAAATGCAAAAGAATTTGATTCAGCTGATAAAAGATCTTTCCCAAATGGAAAACTCCCGCTTAGTCCCATCTGGTCCAGAAGAGTAACTGGAATATCAACCTGGCTACCGGTTTTTCTTATTTCAATCCCCTTCCTGGCAAGCGCACCTCCTATCCATAGCATAGGTATTCTGAATGCCAGGGGAGAATAAACCATCATATTGTCTGATTTCTTGTTACTATGGTCTGCCACCATAATAACCAGTGTGTTTTTCCACCAGTCTGTTTCTTTCGCCCAATCCAGGAAAGCGCCAAGCGATTTGTCGGAATAAAAGATTGAGTTTCTGTATTTTGTAAGCTCATCCTTTCCTTCAAAAACAGGTTCCATCGGAACATCAAATGGTTCGTGGCTTGACAGAGTAAGAACAACTTTCACAAACGGTTCAGATACCGATTGCATCGAATCTTTAAGAGCTTTAAGCATAAGATGATCGGGAACTCCCCAATCGGATTTAATGTTTTCAGGACTAAAATTATTTCTTGTTATAATGCTTTTAAATCCGGAACTGACAACAAAGGAATTAAAATTCGCAAAATTTATTTCTCCTCCGTACCAAAAAGCGCTGGAGTATCCGTTCCCGACAAGGATTTTTATCAGGCTAGGTAAGCTCTGGCTTTTCCTGGGTTCTTTCATTATCGACTGCGCAGGTTGGGCAGGATAACCATCTAGGATAGCTGGCATTGCCTTGTCAGTCCTGTTTCCTGTCGCATAAAAATTCGAGAAAAGGATACCCTCTTTAGCATATCTGTTTAGGTTGGGCGTAGTAAGAGAATCGCCACCCAGTGGTCCGATAAAATAGCCGCTGAAACCTTCAAGCACAAAAATCAGAACATTAGGACGATTGTTATTAAGAACTATTTCAGGATGCCCTCTTTTAGCAAGTAATGAGTCAATAACAGATGTTTCTTCGGTGAGGTTGCCAAATTCGTAGGGGTTCGTTAAGGTGTTCCTGGCAAAAGCTGAAGTCCCCACGTTCCATATTGAGTTTATAGCAGCATGGTTCAAAAACATTTTATTGTTAAAATAAACTGCACCGGCATTAAGGGGAGCCGCACCCAATCCTCCTCTTATCGGAAGAATCAAAGCTCCTAAAAGAAATGCGAAAAAAGGAACTGCTAACAAAGGATACCTTATTCTCTCAATATTCCCGAATATCCTGTCAATCAATTTCTTATATAGCAAAATAAATAATGTACTAAACAATATGATTGTCAGGACATTAATAATGAATTGTACAGCTGTAACAGAAGCCATTGCCTCAGCCGGGGTCTTTAGATAGAACAGAGGAGTGTAGTCCATCCGGAAACCCCAGTAGGTATAAAGTCTTGCATCAGCGACAACGATTATGGATGAAAAAATGATGAGGATGTATGTGTACCATCTGATGAAAAACCTGTACCAGATTCCTGTTGTAAAGGCTCCCGGAATAGTAAGCAATACAGGTATTAGCAAATAATATCCGGTTGTGGAAATATCAAGTTTCGAACCATACCAGAAGGTTGCAAAGAGCTCACCAAAGCTGTTTTGAAATGCTACTCTATGCTGGATTAAAATGAAGAACAACCTGGCAATGATGAAGAATAACATCCAGAAGATACTATATATACCTAACGCAAAGAGTCTTCTTCTCATTATCTGTAATAAAACCAATACTTTAAGATGGGATCATATACTTAAACTCATCCTTAAGCACCGAATAAATACAACTATCTTTAATTATTCCGTTTTTGATGACATTACTCCTCAGTGCTGCTTCCAAAACAAAACCTGCGTTTTCGAGGACTTTTCTTGAACCGGCATTATCTGAGAAGGGTTCGGCATAAATCCTGACAAGATCAAATCTCCGGAATGCGTAAGATGTCGCAGCTTTTATTGCACTGGTTGCAATACCCTGTCCCCAGGATTCCTCTGATATAAAGTATCCTATCTCAGCATTTTTTCTGTAAATATCACTCTTAGTTACAATTCCAATACTTCCGACCAGTTTTTGCCCGGCCATTATTGCAAATAACCTTGGCGGATTGTTTTCCGGAAGAATTAACCTGAGCCAATTAACAGCATCCTCTTTAGAATAGGGAAAAGGAAAGCCGTCACGAAGATTGTCAGCAATCCTTTTATTATTAGCGATTTGAGCAAGTTCTCCGGCATCTTTTGTGATCCATGGCCTGAGAATAATACCCTCAAAAAGTATTTCCACTTTTATTCATTAACTCTTCTTCTCTTTTTTAGGTTTTGCCTCTTTTGATGCATGTTCCTCTTTAACTTCCTTTTTTGCTTTTTCTGCTTTAGGTGCTTTAGCTGCAGGTTTTTCTTTTGGTATGGCGACTTCTTTTACCTCTTTAGTTTCCTTTACTTCCTTAATTTCCTTTTTCTCTTTAACAGGTTTTGTCTCTTTTACCTCTTTGGTTTTAACCGCTATTACAGGTTTTATTTCCGGTTTATCAGCTTTTTTCCTGGGACGACGTACGCCAAAAGTTCCAAGAATAATTTTGCCTCTTCTTGATTTTTTATCACCTTTTCCCATATCAATTACTTTTGATTAATTTTAGAAACCCGTTTCGGGCATAGCAAAGTTAATAAAATTCTTCATTTTTATTGAAAATATTTTTCCAAACGCTAAAATTTTATAACGATTTGAATCAAAAGCTTTACCCCGGTAACATTGTGTAATAATTTGAATTTTTATTTATTATCAAGAGCATAAAGTATGAGAAGAGAAGAAAGAGAGATATCAGATATTCAGGAGATTGAAGAGATTATAGGTAAAGCTGAAACATGCAGGCTGGCTTTTGCTGACAACAATACACCCTATATTGTTGCACTGAATTTTGGATATTCAAATGAATCCGGCAGCAAGCTATTCTTCCATTGTGCGAATGAAGGTAAAAAACTCATGATGATCAGAAAGAACAACTTTGTCTGCTTTCAGATGGATATCGATCATAAATTGTATTCAGGGGTCAATGGATGCGACTGGGGAATGAAATACAGGAGCGTGGTAGGCTTCGGTATTGTAACTGTAGTAACAGGAAATAAAGAACGAAAGTCCGGGCTTGATTGCATAATGTCTCACTATGGAGGCAAAAGGGAATATTCCTATGATTCTAAGGTTCTCGACCGCACAACCGTTCTATGTCTGGAAATTAAGGAAATGACGGGAAAAAAGTGTTAACTTGCACCCTTGTAAAACAGAGCGAATTATGCAAACACTTAACGATTTACGATTAGCAGTTCTTATTGACGCGGATAATATTCCATACAGCAATGTAAAAGGAATGCTGGAGGAGATCGCAAAATACGGAACTCCTACGTTTAAAAGGATCTATGGAGACTGGACCAGGCCAACAATTGCAGGCTGGAAGTCAGTTCTTCTTGAGAATGCCATTACTCCTATTCAGCAATATAGTTACACAAAGGGTAAAAACTCTACAGATTCAGCCCTTATAATTGATGCAATGGATATCCTTTATTCAGGTAAGGTAGATGGATTTTGTATCGTTTCCAGCGATAGTGATTTCACGCGACTGGCAACACGTCTCAGGGAAGCAGGGATGAAAGTTATTGGAATTGGTGAAAGAAAAACTCCTTATCCGTTTATTGTTGCCTGCGACAAATTCATTTACCTCGAAATCATAACCTCAACAGCCGTTCCTGTTGAGACACCTGTAGAGCCGAAAAAGAAAGGGAAACCTGTTGTTAAGAAGAAAAAAGTAGAAGAATCCGATCAGACAACGCCTGCAAAGGTTGTAAAAAGACTTATAGCCTCTTCCATAACAGACATAGCAGACGATAACGGATGGGCCTATCTTGGGGATGTCGGCAACCTCATTCTTAAAAAACAGCCCGATTTTGATCCACGAAATTTCGGCTTCCCAAAACTTACACCACTTATCAGATCGCTCGATTTTGAGATAGATGAAAGAGAATCGGGGCAGAATCACATAAAACATATTTATATCAGGAACCGTAAGATCTGATTGATTCGCCGTACCTCCCTGCAATGACCTGTTTCGTAAAGTGAGATAAGATTGCTTCGTCGTACCTCCTCGTAATGACCCGACTCGTAAGGTATGATGGGATTGCTTCGTCGTTCCTCCCAGCAATGACCCTTACTTTCCTGAGATATTTATATGGGGACAAACCAAAAGAACTGGTTTTATTATCAAAAAGGGTTTTAGATACAATATATTATGGCTTTTTATTTTTTGTTTTAAAAAAAATACCTGACCTTTGTATCTGTTTTTTATAAATATTTTAATAATTGAACTATGAACATTTACGTAGGAAGTCTTCATTTTAAAATGAGTGAAGCAGAATTAAAAGAAATCTTTGAAGAGTATGGCGAAGTTACATCCGCAAAAGTCATTATTGACAAATACTCAGGGAAAAGCAAAGGATTTGGTTTCGTTGAGATGCCGAATGATGCTGAAGCAAAAAAAGCTATCGAGGAATTAAACGGAGCTGAAGTTAGCGGTAGAAACATTATTGTTAATGAATCAATCGAAAGAACTGACAGAAAAAGTAATTTCAGAGGTGGCGATAACGACCGCAGAGGTGGTAGCGGTGGTGGTGGAAACAGAAGAGATAGCTACAGGTAGGTAACAAAAATTCTAAAACTATGAAAGGTACTGTTAAATGGTATGACAGAGTAAAAGGCTACGGATTCCTTCAGACAGAAGATGATAAGGATATCTTTATCCACCGATCAGGTTTAGAGGTTTCCCACACAGAACTTGAGGCAGGTCAGGCCGTTGAATTCGAAATTGAACAGAAAGAAAAGGGCCCGGTTGCCGTTAAAGTCAAAAAAGTAGATTAATCTTACTCACATTATTACCTATGAGGCTGTAACTTAAAAGTTCAGCCTCTTTTTTTTAAATTTTAATTTAATTTCGCTGAATAAAACGTCAGATTATTTTGTCTGATATTCAAAATACTTGAAGATAATCACTTCAGACTCATTTTAATTTTTTCATTCTGATTATTTATTAAATTGCACTGATTTTAAAATTGAAAGGTAACCTCTATGCATAAAAGATTTATACTTATTCTTTTATTTTCCAGCATAACATTTATTGCTTATAATCAGTCACGTAGCCTGGATTTCTACTTGCAGGAGGGTCTTCACAACAGCCCGTTGCTCAATGAGCTGAGAAACCAGATCAGTTCTTCAGTTTCCGATAGTTTACTGATAGATGCGGGCAGAAAACCCCTTATTGAAGGAAAATCACAATTGCTCTACTCACCCTACTACAAAAACTTCGGATACGATGATGTCATAACTGATGGAGGAAATTATACCGGGGTTGTAGGAATATCACAAGACATCTTCAACAAAAGAGTACTTAAAAACAGGTATAATTCAATTGATTTGCAGAAACAGCTGGCAAACAATTCCTCCAAAATTACTGCTTCAGAATTAAAAAAGCTGATCGCCGAACAATACCTCATCGCACTTTCTGCAATCAGGGACTATCAGTTCAATAAAACATTTCTCAGCCTTTTTGTAAAAGAAAATGAGATAGTAAAACAGTTTGTAAAAAGTGGAATCTGCAAACAGACAGATTATCTCCTTTTGCTTGTTGAAACTCAATCGCAGGAAATCCAGGTAACACAGCTGAAAAGTCAATACAGACAGAACCTCAGCACTCTGAACAGATTATGCGGACTTACAGATACTACCAGTTATGATTTGGAAGAACCAACTCTGGGTATAACAGGGGAAGCAGACATCTCAAAGCTTCCTTCCTATATAAAGTTTAATATCGACAGCCTGAGAATAGAGAACGAGAAGAGCGCTATAGATATGAGGTACCAGCCAAAGATAAATTGGTTTGCAGACGCAGGGTTCCTGACAAGTAATCCCTGGAATTTTTACAAACATTTCGGATATAGTGTCGGTATTGGCCTGAATATTCCAATATATGATGGGAGTCAGAAGAGTATTGAGAAAGAAAAACTAAGATTCGAAGAAAACAGCAGACTTGGATATAAAGACAACTTCAAAAACCAGTATTTTCAGCAGATTCAACAACTTAATGAAGAGATCAGATCCTTAAACGAAACCTCTGCCCAGCTCAGGAAGCAACTAACCACGTCAGATGAGCTGGTAAAAGCACTTAAAGATCAGCTGGAAGCAGGAATAGTTCAGATGACAGAATATGTTACGGCTCTTAAGAATTCGAAATCGATCAGCAGAAACATAATTCTAATAAATGTTCAAAAACTCCAGGTCACAAACGAGATTAATTTTCTACTTACCCAATAAAAGTATAGATAATGCTAACCAAGAATAAAAGCTGCTGTTTAATCAGTCTCTTTACAGGAATACTTTTAATTACACAATCATGTAACCAGGGAACTCCCATAGCAGAAGAAACCGAAGAGGTCAAAACTCCTGTTACTATAGTTCCTGTTACTTTCAAATCGGTAACATCAACCATTGACCTTCCGGCTGTTACATCCTTCATGAATAAGAGTATGGTTCGGGCAACAACGACTGGTACTATTGATAAAATCCTGATTAACCAGGGTGAATTTGTCAGAGCCGGACAACTTCTCTTCACTATCAGAACACGTGAAGCAATGGCGATGGCCAATGTAAATTCTACCGACAGCAGTTTGTATTTTAAAGGTCTTCTAAACATAACTTCACATAATGAAGGAGTAGTGAGTTCCATCTCCTATCGCATAGGAGATTTTGTTCAGGAGGGAGATGAGCTGGCGGTAGTTTCAGAGCAGAGCAGTCTTGTTTTCATCCTTGACGTTCCTTTTGAACTGGAAAAGTACATTGAGAAGAACAAAACATGCTCTATTATTCTTCCCGACAAAAATCAGATTAAGGGAACAATTACAGGGAAACTTCCTGAAATGGATATGCAGTCGCAGACATTAAAATACGTTGTAAAAACTTCTACACCTGAACATCTGCCCGGAAACCTTATTGCAACTGTTCAACTCATAAAGAGCACAAGTCAAAATGCAATTGTTCTGCCAAAACCTGCTGTACTTGGCGATGAAACCCAGACTGAATTCTGGGTAATGAAGCTGATTAACGACAGCACTGCTGTGAAGGTGGCAGTAAATAAAGGTTTTGAAAACAGCTACGAGGTGGAGATACTCGACCCTGTATTCCTTGGTTCCGACAGGGTGATCCTTACCGGAAATTACGGACTTCCGGATACTGCAAGGATCTCAATTATAAAGGAATAACAATATGAAGAACTTCTTCCTTTCTTATAAAAACCCAATTTCTGTTATTCTTGCTGTAATAATAGTTGGCGGGATATTTTTGTACGGACAAATTCAGGTATCGCTATTTCCTGAAATCACTTTTCCCAAATTAAAGGTAATTGCCGATAACGGGGAACAACCCGTAGACAAGATGATGGTTACGGTAACCAGACCACTTGAGGATGCCATTAAACAAATCCCCGATCTGAAAATTCTCAGAAGCACTACCAGTAGAGGCAGTTGCGAAATATCAGCATTTTTGAATTGGGGAGCCGATATAGATGTCAACCAGGCAATGCTGGAGTCGAGGGTAGCTCAGATCAAAAATGCTCTTCCGCCAGATGTTCAGATTCAGGTTGAAAAGATGAATCCTTCTATCCTTCCCGTAATCGGATTTACAGTGGAAAGCGATGTAAAAACTCCTATAGAACTTAACCTGATTGCAACCTATATAATAAAACCATATCTATCTCAGATAGAGGGAGTTTCATCAGTTGGCATTATCGGTGGAAAAACCAAAGAATTCTGGATTGAGCTCAATCAATTAAAAATGAGCGCATTTTCGGTTACTCCTGAAATGATAAGGGATATGGTCAACCAGAATCATTTCATTACATCAAACGGCTTTCTGACAGATTACCGGAGGTTATATCTTAATATTACCGATGCCGGGCTATATAACCTATCTGATGTTGAAAATATAGTATTGCGAAATGATGGCAAAAGAATTATCAGAGTTAAAGATATTGCAGATGTCAATGTAAGAGAAAGGACAGAATATACCAGGATTAATGCCAATGGTCGTCAGGGGCTGCTCGTTGCAATACTGAAACAGCCTAACGCTAACCTTATTAAGCTGTCGGAAACTGTTGCATCGAGGAAAGCGGAACTTGAAAAGATCCTCCCTCCCGATGTACATATATCACTCTATTACGACCAGGCAGATTTTGTAAACAGGTCCATTAAAAGTGTAAACGATAGTCTCTGGCTGGGACTCTTACTGGCAATTCTTGTAGCAGTAATGTTTCTCAGGTCTTTCCGAGCAAGCGCCACGGTTCTGGTCACAATTCCGGTCACACTGCTTCTTACAGTTATAGTGCTGTATAGCATCGGGTACACACTGAACATTATGACTTTCGGCGCTATTGCTGCTGCCATAGGATTAATTATTGATGATGCGGTTGTGGTCGTTGAACAGATACACCGAACGCAGGAGGAGCATCCCGACGAACCATCTAAACACATTGTTCATCAGGCCATAAAATATCTGATACCATCAATGGTCGGTTCATCTATAAGCACAATAGTTATTTTTATCCCCTTCATGTTACTCGGAGGTGTTGCAGGCGCCTATTTCAATGTGCTCACCAATACGATGGTAATAACTCTTGTTTGTTCATTTTTTGTAACATGGCTGGGCCTTCCTGTTATTTACCTGTGGTTTTCAAACATAAGATCACTCTTTCCTGAAAAGAAAAAAGACAAAATAACTCTTACGAAAAAACGAAACTGGGTAAGTTTTTTTCTTCGGAGACCTGCCCTTTCATTACTTTTTATTGCAGGGTTACTTGTTTCGATTATATATATTCTTCCAAGACTTGAAACCGGTTTTCTACCCGAAATGGATGAAGGATCTATTGTGCTTGATTATTTATCACCTCCGGGCACCTCGCTTGAAGAAACAGACCGAATACTGATAGAAGTTGAAAAAATCATTGTCACTATTCCAGAAGTAGCAACTTATTCAAGACGCACCGGGGCTCAGATGGGATTTTTCATAACAGAACCCAATAACGGTGATTTCCTCATTCAGTTAAAAGATAACAGGACCCGAAGCACAGTTGAGGTTATAGATGATATCAGAAAACGTATTGAAGCTACCCAGCCTGCCCTGGAGATTGATTTCGGGCAGGTTATCGGAGATATGCTTGGTGATCTTATGGCCTCAGTTCAACCTATCGAAGTCAAAATATTTGGAAGCGATCAGAATACCCTCAATGGACTGGCTAAAGAGGTAGCTGCAAAGATGGAAGAAATTGATGGAGTAGCAGATGTATTTGACGGTGTTGTTATTGCAGGGCCTTCTGTCGAGATAATCCCCGATCAGCAAAAACTGGCACAATTCAATATATCGCCAACATCCTTTCAATATCAGCTGCAAACAATGGTGGAGGGCAATATTATTGGCAGCATCCTTGAAAAAGAGCAGATGACAGACATAAGGATGATCTACCCTAAGAGCACCAAAAACAGTGTGGAAAGCATAAAAGATCAATTTGTTTTTATGCCCGATGGAAAGTTGAAGCCATTGACAACTCTGTCTTCAATAAAGTTGAAAGAGGGAATAGCAGAGATTAACAGGGACAATCTTAAATCGGTCTCAATAGTAACAGCCAGGTTAAATAACAGAGACCTTGGTAGCGCAATGAAGGAGATTCAGCAGGTAATCGGTTCAAAAGTATTCCTCCCTCAGGGATATCATGTTGAATATGGCGGGGAATATGCCGATCAGCAAAAATCGTTCAATGAACTATTAATGGTATTAATACTCTCGAGCCTGCTTGTATTCGCCCTGATGCTATTTCTGTTCAAAGATTTTAGGGCAGCATGCTCAATTCTCTTTATATCAGTTTTGGGAATATCTGGCAGCCTCATCGCACTATTTATCACAAAAACCCCATTAAACGTAGGGAGTTATACCGGATTGATTATGATAGTTGGTATCATCGGAGAAAACGCAATATTCACATTTCAGCAATTTACAACAAACCGCAAAAAAGGATCGGTTGACGACTCACTTGTCTTCGCAATATCTACAAGGTTAAGACCTAAGCTGATGACTGCCCTCGGAGCAATTATTGCTTTAATGCCATTGGCAATAGGTGTAGGAACGGGAGCTCAGATGCATCAACCGCTGGCTATTGCAGTTATTGGTGGTTTTATTATTGCATTGCCCCTACTGCTTATAATCTTCCCGACACTATTACACATCTTGTATAAAAAGGAAGATAAAAAGCAAAATTGGATAGAATAATTAGTTAAACTAACGCTGGCGCGGATTTGCAATCCGTGCCATTTATATTAGCGTTTTGGCACGGATTACAAATCCGCACCAGCCACAGAAAGCTTCAGCTATTATATTAACTTCTGGTAAGGATTATAAATTAATCAAATCATCGGTATATTTGTGAAGAAATTCTAGGATGATGAAAGAAATAGTTGAGTATATAAAAAACAAGGAGGGCTTTATAATTGACATGGATGGTGTTATCTACCATGGAAATAAGCTTCTCCCTGGAGTTACAGATTTCCTCGCCTGGCTGGAAAATTCAGGTAAGAAGTACCTCTTTCTGACCAATTCAAGTGAAAGGACTCCGAAGGAACTTCATGAGAAACTTAAAAGGCTCGGAATTGATGTTGGTGAAGAACACTTCTACACCAGCGCTTTGGCCACAGCCGGATTTCTGTCGAATCAGATCCCAAATGGAAGCGCTTATATCATTGGCGACGCTGGTCTGATACATGCTTTATACAGTGTCGGATATAGCGTTAATAATGTCAATCCCGACTATGTTGTTGTTGGTGAGACACATAGCTATAATTTTGAAAAAATTGAACTTGCTGTCAATCTTGTTATAAGGGGGGCAAAACTAATTGGAACAAATCCCGATGTAAGCGGACCTATTGAAGTGGGTATCACTCCCTCCACAAAAGCGCTGATAGCCCCAATCGAAATCGCATCAGGGAAAAAAGCATATTATGTTGGCAAGCCAAATCCTCTGATGATGCGAATAGCTCTTAAAATGCTTGGAGTTAAGACTGACGATGCAATTGTAATTGGCGACAGAATGGACACCGATGTGCTGAGTGGGCTGGAATCCGAAATTGACACTCTCCTCGTCTTAAGCGGCATCTCCAGCCGACAAACAATCGATCAGTTTCCCTACAGGCCACATTACATATTGAACGGTATTATTGATCTTGTAAGCTGACAAATTCTATGGGGTTAAAGGATAAGTACAAGAAAGAGCGCAAGGAAGTGGCGCACTACATGCGGAGGCTCTATAAACATGGTCTTACAACCACTTCCGGAGGAAATATAAGCTTACGCATCGGTGAAGAAATCATATTAATAACGCCGTCAGCAACAGATAAAGGCAGGATGAACTGGAAAGAGGTAGCTATTCTCACAATTTTTGGTGAGAACCTTACCCCCGAACTGAAACCTTCTATCGAAACTCCCATGCATCTTGCTATATACAAAATGAAAGAAGATGTACTAGCTGTTGTACATGCTCATCCGGTTTTTGCTTCTCTCTTCACGGCTATAAAATCTAAGATCAATACAAGCCTTACAGCGGAAGCCAAAGCTATTCTGGGAGATCCTCTCCTGATCAGGTATGCAGTTATGGGATCGGAGGCGCTGGCTGACGTAGTTGCAGAAAACGTCATGAAGTCAGATATACTTCTGCTTGAGAACCATGGAATACTGACAACCGGTTCAAATCTGGTAAAGGCATTTGATAAAGTGGAGGTGTTGGAAAACGCTGCGAAGATGACTCTAATGACAGAAAAAACCGGAAGGAAAAAACCACTCGACAAAATCAGTATTATGGAATTGGAAAGATTGTTCCGATGATTATTGAAGCACACTTCTAATCGGATTGGATTTTTAACGATAATATTAAAATTATTGCACTCAAATGAAGTATTTTCTCACCGATCTACCTGATTTCGAACTACTGACAAAAGAGATGCTTAAAATCCCGGTGCCCGATTTTCGTGAAGCAAATTGCCACATCCATACCCCATACTCCTATAGTTCATTCTCAGACATAGACAGCATGTTAAGAATGGCCCATGAGGAAAATATTGTACTTCTCGGAATAAACGATTTATTTGTAACAGATGGCTATGAAAGCTTCCATAAGGGTTGCATAAAGAATAATATTTTTCCGTTGTTCAATCTCGGGTTTATCGGTATGCTTAAAGAGGAAAAACAGAAGGGGATCAGACTAAACGACCCTGAAAACCCTGGCAGGGTATACTTCACAGGGAAAGGTCTTGACTATCCTTTCCATACCGGGTTTATGCTCCGGAAACAGATGAAGGAGGCGGTAAGAGAGAGCCAGGCTAAGGTAAAGTCTATGATCTTAAAACTAAATATCCTGATTAGAGTTGCTGAACCGTCACTTTGTCTCTCTTACGAAACGATAAAAAGAAAATATGCTCATGATCTGGTTCGCGAGCATCACTTATCAAAGGCCCTGAGAATTCTTGCGGCGGAGAACTTTCCTGATCCGGAAAAGCAAATCAGTTTCCTTGAGAAACTTTACGCCGGAAAGAAATCAAATGTAGGAATATCAGATTTTCCTGCAATCGAAAAGGAGATAAGTTCGAACCTCTTTGAAAGAGGCGGAGGAGCTTATGTTGAAGAGGATGAATCTTCTTTTTTGGAACTTGAAAAAATTATCCGGATTATTATTAAAGCCGGCGGCATACCCTGCTATCCTGTTTTGCTTGACGATCCTGCAGGAAATCTTACTGAATTCGAAAATGATCCGGAAAAACTTTATACTTCACTGAATAAACTCGGTATCGAATGCATTGAACTGATTCCCGGAAGGAATGACGCCTCAACCTTAAAAAGATTTGTTGAATTCTTTCACGGGAAGGGATTTCTGATAACTTTTGGAACCGGACATAATACCCCTGAAATGGTCCCTCTTACCGTAACTGCAAGAGGCTCGGTTCCTCTCGATGATTCTTTAAAAAAAATCGGATGGGAAGGTTCCTGTGTAATAGCAGCCCATCAATATCTCAGAGCCGATGGCCGGCAGGGATATGTTCTGCCCGATGGTACTCACAGCGCAAAACAAAAGAAGGAGTTGATCAAACTTGG
Organism: uncultured Bacteroidales bacterium; assembly: GCA_963809855.1. Taxonomy (GTDB): domain Bacteria; phylum Bacteroidota; class Bacteroidia; order Bacteroidales; family VadinHA17; genus LD21. The sequence continues at coordinate 2,153,233 of CAWELF010000001.1, forward strand.
ACAATTGATAATTGAGTACTACCTGTACAGAGGTCAGAATGGGAACAGGAAAAAATGAAGACCAAAGCTGTACGGATATATGGCAAAAAGGATCTCAGACTGGAGGAGTTTGATCTTCCTGAGCTCAGGGATGATGAGATTCTGGCACGCGTCATTTCAGATAGTATTTGCATGTCGACGCATAAAGCAGCCTTGCAGGGTAACGATCATAAACGAATCCCAAAGGACATACATTTAAATCCTACAATTATTGGTCACGAATTTGCAGGTATCATCCTTGAGGTTGGAGAAAAATGGAAAAGCAAATTCAGGGCTGGACAAAAGTTCTCGATTCAACCTGCGATGAACAAACTGGGAACTCTCGATGCTCCTGGTTATTCGTATTGTTTCACAGGAGGCGATGCTACAAATATTATAATCCCTTCAGTAATTATGGAGGCGGATTGCCTTTTACCTTATGAAGGCGGGAGTTACTTCCCTGCATCCCTCTCCGAACCCATGTCTTGCATTGTAGGGGCTTTTCATTCCAGTTATCATATTTCACCAGGAACATATACTCATAAAATGGGTATCCGGAAAAAGGGGAAAATGGCAATTCTGGCAGGTGTAGGGCCCATGGGACTAGGGGCAATCGACTATGCTCTGCACTGCGATCGCAAACCCTCTTTCCTCGTTGTCACCGATATTGACGACAACCGTCTTTCAAGAGCAGCAAGCCTGTTCACGTCTGAGAATGCCGGAAAGGAAGGGATCAATCTGATTTATGTGAATACATCAAATATGAACGATCCTGTCAAATATCTCAGAAATCTGACAGGGGGATCAGGATTTGATGATGTTTTTGTTTTTGCACCTGTGAAATCTGTCATTGAACAAGGTGATGCTATCCTCGGAATTGATGGTTGTCTTAATTTTTTTGCAGGTCCCGTTAATCAGGATTTTAAAGCTGAATTCAATTTCTACAATGTTCATTATTCCTTTACACATTTAGTTGGTACATCGGGTGGAAATACCGACGATATGAGGGAATCACTGAAAATGATGAGTGAAGGCAGCATAAACCCGGCTGTTATGATAACACATGTCGGGGGCCTGGATTCAGTGATTGAAACCACATTAAACCTGCCGCAGATTCCAGGGGGAAAGAAGCTCATCTACACCAATATATCAATGCCTCTTGTTTCCCTGTATAAACTTGAAGAGTTAGGCAAAAAAGATCTGTTTTACAGAGGTTTACATGAGATTGTAGCAAAAAATGATTTTATCTGGTCTGCTGAAGCGGAGGCATATATTCTTGAAAAAGCAAAACCTATCTGAATTTAGATATTGAAATATCGGATCAGTAATTAAAAGGCATAGTACTTAAAGAAAATAAATTGTGAAAAGATGAACACTACCCAACGCTGGATAAAAATCGGAGGCACTCTGATGGTAGGGTTATTTGTAGCCTATCTCGACAGGATAAATTTATCAATTGCACTGCCATCTCTGTCGGAGGAGTTAGGATTTACAGGTACACGTTTTGCCATGACATCCAGCTGGGTTCTTACTACATTCTTAATCGGCTATGCCGGGGCAAATATTTTCGGTGGTATTCTCACCCGAAAGGCAGAACCAAAAATAATCGTCATATCGCTTATGGCTGTCTGGTCGGTTGCAACACTACTTACAGGTTTAATCGGGTCGTTGTTTACACTTCTCGCTATGAGAGCAATTCTTGGTATTTCAGAAGGTATTTACTGGCCGCAACAATCACGATTTGCCAAAGCCTGGTTTGCTCCTTCTGAATTAACAAGGGCCAACTCACTGATCCAATACTACGGGCAATACATCGCGCTCACTCTGGGATTTTTCATTCTGACTCCAATATATGACGCTTTCGGATGGAGAGTACTGTTCTACTTTACAGGAGGAATAGGATTATTTATCATGATCCCATTATTCTGGACCATGTTGAAAAAAGAATCTGATGCTCCTTATTATAAAAAGTATGAAGGAGCCCCTCAAAAGCTAACACTCAAAGCATTAGGCGGCAAACCATTTTTCCTGCTGGTGTTCAGCAATCTTACCCAGGCAATGCTTTTCTGGGGAGTGACCCTCTGGCTGCCAATGGTGGTAAAGTCGTTGGGATTCACAGGTATCAGACAAGCTATAGGAAGCGCCTTACCTTACTTTATAGCAATTATTCTTGCGATCCCTATTGCATATATAAGCGATAAGACAGGGAAACGTTTACTTATTGCCACTTTTGGATTGTTTATTCCGGGAGCGATAATGATCTTCCTCCCTATTGTTGATACAGGAATCCTAAAACTTATTATGATCTCCTTTGCACTTGGATATGGCGCCAGCAGTTATTCATCAAATTTCTGGACAATTCTTCAGTCGAATGTTGAACCCTCAGTGATAGGACCTGCGGCAGGAATAATTAATGGAATTGGCGCCGGAGGTGGCGGAACACTGGCTGGTTTTATCGTAGGTCTTTTCCTTAGAAGTACCGGCTCTTATATGCTGGGGTTCATGACGCTGGGAATCCTTATTATTATGGGTGGAATGTCGCTGATAATCTATGGTAAACTTACAAGGCAGAAAGTCTAGCTCTTCGTTTTCCTGACTTCAACCCCGGCTAATTTCTCATAAAACTGTACGAGCCCGCTGTGATCATTTCCTGCTTTCCCGTCCACCTTAAGTGATTGCATAAATTCCATAACCAGACTGGTTAACGGAATAGGAATTGCGAGGTCGTGGGCAGTACCCAGTGCGTTCATAAGATCTTTAATATGAAGTTCTATTCTGAACCCGGGTTTGAAATTGCCATTCAGGATCATTGGCATTTTTGCTTCCAGCACGGTGCTTCCTGCTAAACCTCCACGGATTGCATTAAAAACCTTTTCAGGATCAACTCCGCATTTTTCTACCAGTACCATTGCTTCAGAAACAGCTGCAATGTTAAGCGCCACGATAATCTGGTTGGCCAGCTTTGTTGTATTGCCACTTCCGATACTCCCTACAAGAACTGCAGAGGATCCTAAAACCTTAAAAATTTCTTCTGACTGTTCAAACGATTTCTGATCCCCTCCCACCATAATTGAAAGAGTCCCTTCAATTGCTTTTGGTTCTCCTCCGCTCACAGGTGCATCAAGCATTTCGACACCTTTTTCTTTAGCTTTTTTACATAGCTCAACTGATACAAGCGGAGCAATAGAACTCATATCTATAAAAAGTGTACCAGGCTTTGCTCCCTCCAGAATTCCGTCTTTACCAAGCACAACATCCTGTACCTGCGGGGAATTTGGCAGCATGGTAATTACTATTTCAGAGTTTTCAGCTACATGCTTTGGGGATGTCCCGGCCTCAGCTCCCTTCAGAGTCAATTCATGCATTGGCTCAGGCTTTACATCATATACAATCAGTTTGTAGCCGGCTTTGATAAGATTAATAGACATCGGTTTGCCCATTATTCCAAGGCCTATAAACCCAATTTTTTTTGTTTGTGATCCCATTTTAGAGCTTATAAATATGTAAGAATTTTTCTGGCTGCTTTTACTACTGAAAATACGTTGAGGCCGAAATGGTCGAGAAGTTGTTCATAATCCATTGCTGAGGTCCCGAACAGATCATTTATGGCAATAACTTCAATCGGAATAGCCCTTCCCCTTAAAATGAAAGTAATAATACTTGCAAGTCCTCCAATAATCGAATGCTCCTCAATGGTAATTACTCCTTTTACACCCTGAGTAAGTTTTATTATTGCTTCCTCATTTACCGGTTTAAGAGAACTAACATTAACCACACGCAGCGAGATCCCTTCCTTTTCCAATATCTCTGCAGCTTTGAGAGCTTTCCAGACCATATATCCATTGGCAAAGACAACCAGATCATTCCCCTCACGAACAACGTGGGGCATACCGATAACAAACTTTTCCTCCGGTTTTGTAACATCCGGTATTTCGTTTCTATTTACCCTAATATAAACAGGACCATTATAGGCAACAGCAGCTTCGATTACTTTAGCGGTTTCGATTCCATCTGCAGGTGCCAGAACTGTCATATTTGGGATAGCCCTCATAATAGCCATGTCTTCAACACCCTGATGTGTAGCTCCGTCTCCATAGTCAGAAAGTCCGCAGCTCGAACCCATAATTTTCACATTAAGTTTACCGAGACAGACACTCTGGCGAATCTGGTCGTAGACTCTTCCTGTTGCAAATATTGCGAAGGAGTTCACGAAAGGGATCTTCCCGCATATTGCCAGTCCGGCTGCTGTGGAAATCATATTCTGTTCAGCAATTCCCATCTCAAAAAATCTTTCGGGATATGCTGCCTGAAATAGCGAAGTCATTGTCGACTTACCAAGATCTGCTTCAAGAACTACTATTTTCTCATTTTTTAATCCAAGGTCTACAAGAGTCTTGCCATATACAACCCTGCAATTTTGATTATTCATAACAACTATTTCTTAATTTGAAAAAAAGTTAAGCGCCTCCTCATATTGTTCCACACTCATAATACCATTGTGGAATGTTGCGGTATTCTCAGCAAATGAAACACCTTTGCCTTTAACCGTATTTGCGATTATCATTGTTGGTTTGTTTTTAACCAGTTCCGCAGCTGTTAAGGCAGCTTCAATTTCCTGAAAATCATGACCGTCAATCTCAATAACATGCCAGCCGCAAGCCAGCCATTTCTCTTTATGAGGGTTTGTATCGAACCGCTCAGCAACAGGACCTGTTGCCTGAATTCTGTTCTTATCAAGTATTGCAGTGAGGTTGTCAAGCTTATAGTACGACGCTGCCATAGATGCTTCCCATATCTGCCCTTCGGCAAGTTCTCCGTCGCCGACTACGCAATAAACCCTGTAATTCTTTTTATCAAGCTTACCTGCCATCGCCATTCCACAGGAAATACTAAGCCCTTGTCCCAACGATCCGGTATTGGCTTCAATACCAGGCACTTTCAACATATCGGGGTGGCCCTGCAACATCGAACCAAGCTGTTTCAGTGTGGCAAGTTCCTCTATTGCGAAATAGCCCATTTCAGCCAGGGCTGCATATTGAATTATTGCTGCATGTCCTTTACTGAGTACCAGCCTGTCTCTTTGTGGCCATTTCGGGTTTATAGAATCATGTTTCATTTTACTGAAGTACAGGACAGTAATAATATCAGCAATTGAGCACGATCCCCCAAGATGTCCGGGAACTCCCGGGCCAATCATTTTTATGATACTATAACGAAGCTTCTTCGCTATCTTCTCAAAATCTTCTACCTGAGTATTCGTAAGTGCCATAGTCGTTGGTCTGAAATGTTAAACTTAATTTCTTTTTGAAGATGTACAAAATTGGGTCGCATTGAAATCTACTTCAAAGGAAATAAATAAAATAGAGATTGGCGGTCTTAGGCTTAAGAAAAATCAGACAAATTTACCATCACAGATAAAGCCCTGATTTCTTTTAATTAACTCTGGAATAAATACACATGAGGTCGAAGAAAGATGGCAATGGAACAACTAAAATGAATAACCCAAAAAAAGTCAGGCGCCAGAATTTTTAGTTTGACCGATCCTGATGATCCTGTTTTCTACAGGCTGATCAATTGTAATAGGAACCTGTTCTTCTATTGTATTGGCAGAATCGAGCTGGAGAGCTTTTACATCTGAAATACATAATAACCTTGAAAGACTGTGAAGTGCAAGAGTAACATTCTCCATTCCTGAAAGCTTATAGTCCCTCGGCATAATCCTGTCAATCAGAATATACTTAAAATCTGCAGGGAAAGAATGCTTACGTAATGAATCAAAACTGCTTACCAGGGTAATTTCTTTCGATGCAATAAGGTCTTCAAGTACCTCCCTGAAATAGAGATTAATCATAGGTTCTACCTTGAAGCCAATATGGAAATCGACACGTATTAATATTCCCGGGATAATTTGTGTTACCTGGTAGTCGATTCTGTCAGGCTCGTCGATCCTGTCGACATGCACAAGCCAATAGGTATCAGCACGTTTAGGTTGTTTCTGGAAAATAGAATAAATGACCTTAGATTCTACCTGATCGGGTCTGTTTGCTTTAATGATGTAAACAAGGTTTGTAGCATATTTTGGTACAGACTTATCAACGGATAGGTCTTTAAACAAGTCGAAATATTTATAGAGGTCGGTGAATGTAACATACCTGTTTTTAAGTTTCCTGCCGAAGTACCAGCCATACATAACCAGGAAATACATTGAGGCCAGTAATAAAGTGAACCATCCTCCATATTTGAATTTGTGAAGGTTAGCTATCAGGAAACTTCCCTCGATAGATAGATAAACCGTGAGCATTAATAAAACGAGCCGGTGATTCCAGCCACTTTGATACGAATAATAAGACAGCAATAAGGTAGTCATTATCATCGTGATAGTGATTGCCAGACCATAAGCTGCTTCCATGTTTGCAGATTCCTTGAAAAAGAATACTACAAGGCTGCAGGTGATCCACAGAAACCAATTAACAAACGGAAGGTAAACCTGCCCGCGAATGAATGTAGGATGCAATATCCTGATTTTAGGCCAGAAGTTTAGTGAGACAGCCTCACTAAGAAGTGTATACGAACCGCTTATCAAAGCCTGGCTGGCAATAATGGCAGCTGCCGTTGATATTAAAATTGCCGGAAGAAGAAACCATCTTGGCATAATTGAGAAAAATGGATTCAAATCTTTGGTCGTTGCATCGTTCAGCATTAACCATGCTCCCTGACCAAAATAGTTAAGCAAAAGAGCTATTTTTACAAATATCCAAGATACTCTGATATTCGCCTTCCCGCAGTGGCCCAGGTCTGAATAGAGCGCTTCTGCTCCTGTTGTACAGAGAAAAACTGCACCCAGAAGCACAAATCCTCCGGGATATTCAGTTAAAAACTTTACTGCATACATCGGGTTAAGAGCCCTGAGTATATCCGGATGAATCATTAGCTGGGCAAATCCAAGCGCCCCCAACATAGAGAACCAGACTACCATTATAGGTCCAAATGAAGCACCCACGAAGTTGGTTCCAAATTGTTGTATAAAGAAAAGAGCAGCAAATATTATAAGAACTATCAGTACTACAGGAATTTCTGTATTATAATACCTTAAACCTTCCACGGCAGATGTTACTGTAATTGAAGGTGTTATTACACCATCTGCAAGCAGTGCAGCACCTCCGATCATTGTAAGTAGTGCAGCCCATCCTGATTTTCTTTTTATCAATGCAAAAAGTGCAAAAATACCTCCCTCACCATTGTTATCAGCTCTTAGTGTGATAACCACATACTTAATTGTCGTCTGAAGTGTAAGTGTCCAGAAAATGCATGAGAGCGATCCGTAAATTAGCAATTCGTTTAGATTACTATGCCCGGCAAGAATTATTGCCTTCATAACGTAAAGAGGACTGGTGCCAATGTCGCCAAAAACTATTCCGAGTGTAACTATTACACCCGCCAGAGATAGTTTTTTAATATCCAGATGTTTCCCCTTCCCTTCCATTATTCAGCAGAATTATTGCATTTGCCCATGTAAAAATTAAACAAAAAGCCGCCAAAGTTAATAATTTATAGACATTTTTATGATGTCCCGATAAAATAAAATTCTTAACTCCGTAAATTGACAGCTATGATTAAGATACTCTATTCCTTTGTATTAAACGGATATTCCCACATTTTACAATGTTGAGCAGTTTTCGATTGTTGCTATACAAAGCCTTTATCAAAGAACCAGGAAGGGTCTTTAATTAAAAGTTTAAATGTATATTTGGTCTTCCATCTCAAATTACCAGGGAATACTGACCATAATTACAAATTTATGTATCGAATTTATTCAAATATACGATTGCTTTTCTTCGTGATTATACTCATATATAGCAGTATTTCAACAAATAGTCAGTGTCAGCAAGTATCACAGGAAAAAATATCATTTCTGTTTATCGGAGATATAATGGGACATGATGAACAGATATGGTCGGCTGAGAACAGGGAAACTCATACCTATAATTATGATGATGTTTTTAAATATATTAAACCTGTAATTTCAGAAGCTGATGTTACAATCGCCAACTTTGAGGTTACGCTTGATGGCGCTCCCTATATGGGTTATCCCCAGTTCAGCTCTCCTGCAGCTCTTGCCGTTGCCTGTAAAAATGCAGGGATTGACTATCTCGTTTCCGCCAACAATCACGCAGCCGACAGAGGTAAAAGTGGGATAATCGGAACCATTAGCAGGCTCGACAGTATTGGTATACCACATACCGGTACATTTCGGGATTCAACTGCCAGGGACTCCCTATATCCCTTAATGATAAGGAAATCAGAGGTATCTATTGCTTTACTCAACTACACTTACGGTACAAACGGGATAAAAGTCCCTAAACCTGTTATTGTGAATCTTCTGGATAAAGAATTAATAACCAACGATATAAAGAAAGCACATGATAAACGTGCAGATATTATAATTCTGTTTCTTCACTGGGGAACTGAGTATGATACTATTCCGGCTAAAAGTCAGACTGAACTTGCTGAATATTTTTTCTCACTGGGTGTTGACCTGGTGATAGGCTCCCACCCTCACGTTCTGCAAAAAATGGTTTGGCAAAAGAATAATTCCGGAGGCAAAGATGGCATTGTGGTATATTCCATGGGTAATTTTGTATCGAACCAGAGAAAACCAAAGACTGATGGGGGCTCAATTGTAAGAATTGAATTTACAAAAAAAGAGAATACATATAAAATTTCTAATGTAGGATATTACCTTACCTGGGTATATACTCCTATAGAAAAATACAGGAAGCACTTTTTCGTTCTTCCCTGCTCAGAGTTTGAAAACAAACCTGATTTTTTTAGTAAACCTGATGATTTCCTGCTGATGAAAAAGTTTATAAACGATTCCAGAGAACTTCTTGATAAACAAAACCTGAACATCAAAGAGTATATTTATAAAAACAACACCTGGTTGTTGAAAAACTAACAGATTAAACTGGTACACTATGACCGGAATTATAGAACTGGATGCCTTCCTGTTTGGAATAATAAGCACTATCCCGTTGCCGATTGGAGCCATGCTGGCATTGCGCTGGACTCCGAAACCCAGGGTGCAGGCTTCAATGATGGCTATCGGCGCAGGTGCACTGCTTGCCGCCCTTACGATTGATCTTGTTGCGGTTTCTGTGGAAAAAGGACACTTTTATCCTCTTGCCACAGGGATGATTGCCGGAGGATTATTCTTTGTACTTCTGGATAAGGTAGTCAACAGCAGAGGAGGGTTTCTTCGCAAAACAGCAACTATACTTACCCATATTACAGCAAGGCAAAATAACAGGCATAAAAAGCTTTTCAGGCAACTCAGCAAAGTGAACTTTTTCCATAACCTTTCCCCCTCCAAAGCGAATCTTATAATCCCTTACCTGAACAGGTATCATTACCGCCAGGGCAAAATTATGGTCCACGAAGGCGACCCCGGAGATTTATTCTTTATTATAGAGAGCGGAAGTGCGATTGTAATGGACGATACAAATAATTCTGTTGTAAATCTGCTCAATCCCAACGACACATATGGTATTGTTGAAATGATGACGGGCATAACTCACAATTATAATGTTATTGTGAAACAGGATATGCATGTATGGGTGATAAATAAAGAGTCGCTCGACAGAATTATTCTGTTAAATCCTGCTCTTGCAAAAGAAGTAAAATCTCTCGTATCTGAGAAAATTCATCTTCTGGAGGTGACCCGTGATATTCCTCAGGAAAAAGCGGAAGAATGGTACAATGAGGCTTTTGATCACTTTGAAGGGAAAAAAACCAATATTACCCAGTCGGATGTAAATGAGGAAGTATCGGAGCATGGTAATCCTTCCATGGCAATCTGGTTAGGAATGATGCTCGATGGTATCCCTGAGTCAATAGTTGTTGGTTCAAGTCTGCTTCTTCATCCTACAATGAGCATGTCGCTGCTTGCAGGACTTGCTATTTCAAACTTTCCTGAATCACTCTCAAGTTCTGTTGGAATGAAAAAACAAGGGATGACCAACCGTAAGATTATGATGATGTGGACCTCCATCATGATTGTATCTGGTTTTGGTGCTCTGTTCGGAAATGTAGCCTTTGAAAATGTATCCCCTATTGCATTTTCACTCGTGGATGGTATGGCTGCCGGTGCTATGCTCACTATGATAGCTGAAACAATGTTGCCTGAGGCGTTTCATATTGGCGGATCAGTTACTGGATTGTCAGCTCTGGCAGGGTTTCTTGCTACACTATTGTTCAAAGTTATCGGAGGCTGACACAACAATCTGCCTTACGTTTTAAACACGTAACCAACTTTTCCTTAATTTGCATTAAATGATTAGCTTTGCATAAAATTAATTGCACCGGATGAATTACGATTACAATACTCAAAGAAAGAAGATGGCATTGCCTGAATACGGGAGAAATGTCCAGAAGATGGTTGATCATATCAAGACCATTGAAGACAGGGACGAGAGAAATCGTGCAGCAAAAACTATAATTTCCATTATGGGGAACCTGAATCCTCATCTTCGCGATGTTGGAGACTTTAAGCATAAGCTGTGGGACCATCTTGCTCTCATTGCAAATTTTGAGCTTGATATTGATTCGCCATACCCGGTTCCCGAACCTGCTAAGTTTGTTGAAAAACCTGAACAGGTACCTTATAGTAAGGGTGACATACGGTATCTCCATTATGGACGCATAATAGAACTAATGATCGACTATGCCTGTGAAATGGAAGATGGTGATCAGAAGGAATACCTCACTACCCTGATAGTTAATCAGATGAAGAAATCATATATCACCTGGAACAGGGCTCAGGTGGCAGATGAGGTAATAATAGCCAATATGAAATTATTGTCTAAAGGGCGACTCAAGATGACAGACGGCGTTAGGATTCTTGAAGTAAAAGAACTTATCCCCCCGGTCAAAAGAAAACCCGCCGGAAAACCCTATAATAAACAGCAAAATAAAAATTTCGTTAAGAAAAAAGGATACAGCAGGCATTAATGGGAAGTTTCATTGTACATGGTGGGAAATCGCTGAAAGGTGAAATAACGCCACAGGGAGCAAAAAACGAAGCCCTGCAGGTCATCTGTGCAATTCTGCTTACACAAGAAAAAGTTACCATAAAAAACATTCCCGATATCAGCGATGTTAATAAACTGATTGAACTGATTGGCTGTATGGGAGTTAAAGTCACTAAAGAATCCCCATCCGTTACCAGTTTCGAAGCAGTAAATGTTAATCTCGATTACCTTCAGACCAGTGAATTCAGAAAACTAAGCAGCAGTCTCCGTGGATCAATAATGATAGTAGGTCCGCTGCTTGCCAGGTACGGAAAAGCATTTATTCCCAAACCCGGTGGCGATAAAATCGGGCGAAGAAGAGTTGATACTCATTTTATTGGTTTTCAAAAACTCGGGGCCAGGTTTGAATTCGATACTACCGATCCCTTTTTTAAAGTTGAAGCCCCCTCATTAACAGGCACTTATATGCACCTCGATGAGGCATCTGTTACAGGCACTGCAAATATTATTATGGCTGCTGTTATGGCGAAGGGTCGCACAACAATATACAATGCAGCATGCGAACCTTATATCCAGCAGCTTTGCAAAATGCTTGTTTCGATGGGCGCAAAAATTGAAGGAATAGGGTCAAACCTTCTTTATATTGACGGAGTTGAAGTTCTGACCGGTTGCTACCCATACTATCCTTCCCGATATGATCGAGATCGGATCTTTCATTGGAATGGCTGCAATGACAAAATCAGAAATTACAATCAAAGATACTTCATACGATAACCTTGGTATTATTCCCGATTCCTTCCGCAGGCTCGGTATTAATATTGAAAGAAGAGGCGATGATATATATATTCCAAGCCAGGATCATTATGAGATAGAGACTTTTATTGATGGTTCAATAATGACCATCGCAGATGCAATCTGGCCCGGACTAACTCCTGACCTTCTCAGTGTCTTCCTTGTAACTGCAACCCAGGCAAAAGGGACAGTGCTCATTCACCAGAAAATGTTTGAAAGCCGCCTCTTCTTTGTAGATAAACTTATTGATATGGGAGCACAGATAATTCTTTGCGATCCGCACAGGGCAACTGTTATCGGGCAAAACAGAGCTATCAGACTCCGGGGAACAGTAATGTCATCTCCCGATATCAGAGCCGGTGTTGCATTGCTAATTGCCGCTCTATCTGCGGATGGGAAAAGTGTTATTCATAATATAGAACAGATCGACAGGGGCTACCAGAATATCGATACAAGGCTTAATGCACTTGGGGCAAACATCCAACGAGTTGAATAATTGCTTCTCCTTTTCTCCCCCTCTCCCCTTCTTTCCTTCTTAAGCATGTGCCCTCTGCTTTTCTAATCTGCCAAATTGTCAATAGCCAACCCTTGGCAGGTATTTTGTTAACCAATGATGTTATACTGAAACAGAGGTACTGATAATGAAAAAGAAGAAGATGAAACATGAAGACGTTGTGAGGAGAGATCATAATAATTCAACTGATAATAAAGAGACTACCGGAAATCCTAATAATTCAGGGTTTGAAAACACCAATTATTCGAGTGAGATTGAGTCGGAGAAAGATACATCTGATAACACAGAAAAATCTGAAGGAAAAACTGACAACATGATCCTTGAGGTGAGAGCTGTTGAAGAAAAACTGGCAGAGATGCAGGACAGGTACATCCGTCTTTCCGCTGAATTTGATAACTACAGAAAAAGGACTCTTCGGGAGAAAATGGATCTATCAAAATACGCTTCAGAGAATCTTCTTTTAAATATTCTTCCTCTTATGGACGATTTTGAAAGAGCTCTTCAGCATATTGACACGTCAAATGACAATGTTTCAATGAAAAACGGTATTGAACTCATTTATAGCAAGTTTTGCGAGTTCCTTAAACAAAACTCTGTTAAAGAAATTGAATCGATGAATGCCACTTTTAATGTAGATATTCATGAGGCAGTTGCAAAAATGCCGGTTGAGGAGGAGAGACAAGAAAGGGAAAGTTGTTGATGTTCTGCTGAAGGGTTATTATCTTCAAGACAAAGTTTTAAGGTTCGCAAAAGTTGTTGTTGGACAATAATTTATATCTAATAAAAAGACTTAAGTTAGTGGCGCTATAAAAAAACATAGGATGGGAAAAAGAGATTATTATGAAGTGCTTGGGGTATCCAAAGAGGCCACAAAGGAGGAAATTAAGAAAGCATACCGGCAACAGGCGTTGAAATTTCATCCTGATAAAAATCCGGGTGATAAAAAATCTGAAGAAAATTTCAAGGAAGCTGCTGAAGCTTATGAAATTTTCAGTAATCCTGAGAAAAAAGCAAGGTACGACCGTTACGGACATGCTGGCATGGGGAATCAGGGTAATGGTTTCAGCGGTCAGGGTATGACGATGGATGATATATTTTCTTCGTTCGGAGATATTTTTGGTGATGCTTTTGGCGGATTTGGAGGATTTGGAGGCGGAGGTCGTGGACGCAGAGTGAATAAAGGAAGTAATCTCAGGGTAAAAGTAAAACTGACCCTGCAGGAAATTGCTGCCGGGGCAGAGAAAAAAATAAAAGTAAGTAAATACGATACATGCGATGCATGCCAGGGTACAGGTGCTGCTGATGGAACTGCATTATCCACATGTACAACCTGCCGTGGCTCGGGACATGTTACCAGGCTTACAAATACGATGCTTGGACAGATGCAGACAACTTCCGTTTGCCCAACATGCGGAGGAGAGGGTAAAACAATTACGAAAAAATGTACCGTTTGTTACGGTGAGGGAATTATTCAAAAAGAAGATGTTATAAAAATCAACATACCTGCCGGAGTTGCAAAAGGAATGCAAATGAGTGTGGGAGGAAAAGGAAATGCTCCGAGGAGAGGAGGTGTGAATGGCGATCTGCTTGTAGTTATTGATGAAGAAGAACATCCCGAATTGATAAGAGAAGGTAATGATCTGATATTTAATCTATTTATTAGTATCCCTGATGCCATACTGGGAACACATGTTGAGGTACCAACAGTCGATAATAATGTGAAGATCAAAATAGAACCAGGCACCCAGCCTGGTAAAATACTCCGATTAAGAGGAAAAGGATTACCTGAAGTTAACGGTTATGGCAAAGGTGATCTGCTTGTAAATGTGAATGTTTGGATTCCAAAAAATATGAGTAAGGAAGAATTAAAGATCTTCGAAAAATTGAAGGATTCCGATTCCTTCACACCAAATCCCGACAAAAATGACAGAGGGTTTTTCGACAGGATGAAGGGATACTTCGAATAGTCAAAGAAGAACAAGCGAACTAAGAACAATTGAATGCAGAAATTAGAATATTTCACCTTCTTATTTCTGCATTCGATTGTTCAATTGTTTTTATTTCTGAACCTTTCCGGTTTGCTCTAAAACTTCCAATAATAGCAAAATCTGAATTTTTACGAAGATTATTCTAAATTCATTTAGATTCGCGTAGTTTTTTTATATTTACATGTCATTTCAAATCATTAACAAATAATTCTTCTATGGCACTTTTTGAAGCAAAGAATGTCACTAAACAGTACGGCGACCATCTGGCCCTTGACAATGTGAGCATTTCAGTACCTGAGCAATGCATCTATGGGCTGCTTGGACCCAATGGAGCGGGTAAGACCACGCTTATCAGAATTATTAATCAGATTACCGGACCAGATTCGGGGGAACTGTTCCTCAACGGGAAGAAACTTATGCCTCAGGATGTTCAGTCGATCGGATACCTGCCTGAAGAAAGAGGGCTCTATAAAAAAATGAAGGTCGGAGAACAGGCTCTTTACTTCGCTCAGCTAAAGGGGCTCTCTAAAGCAGAGGCTTTGAAAAGATTAAAATACTGGTTTAAAAAGCTCGACATTATCGACTGGTGGGATAAAAAAGTAGAAGAGTTGTCGAAAGGGATGCAACAGAAGGTTCAGTTTGTTACTACAGTATTGCACGAGCCGAAACTACTGATTTTCGATGAGCCTTTCACCGGATTCGATCCTGTAAATGCAAATACTATTAAAAATGAGATCCTCTTTCTTAGAGAACGTGGGGCCACAATAATATTTTCAACCCATAATATGGAATCAGTTGAAGAGTTATGCGATAATATCACCCTGATCAACAAAGCAAAAACAATACTTGAGGGGAGTGTAAACGATATCCGAAGCAAATGGGCAGCAAATGAGTACGACCTTGTTTTCGCCGGTGATATTAAAATTGAAAGTAACGGTCATTATAACATTCTGAACCAGAAACAGGAAAACGGGAAAAGTATTGTTCGTCTCAAAACAACCAGCGATATTAGTAACAATGATATCCTTCATACGCTCATGAAATCGGGAAGTTTGGTATCATTTAATCCTGCCCTTCCTTCGATGAATGAGATTTTTATCAGAGTTGTTGAAAACCAGAATTAATCCTGACAATTAACCTATTAACCTTTCAGTTATGAATAAAATATCAGTAATTATAAAAAGGGAATATATTACCAGAGTAAGAAAGAAATCATTTTTAATCATGACAATTCTTGCTCCGCTCCTTATGGCAAGTCTGTTCGTCCTGCTACCCATTCTGATGACAACCCAGAAAGGAGAGCATAAAAAAATTGCAGTAATTGAGGATAATTCAGACCTCTTCAAGGGTGTTATTAAATCAACACAGGATGAAGAATATATTTACCTCGATAATACGAAAGTTGAAGATTTGAAAAAGACTTTCGTTAAAGATGGTTATTATGGAATTCTGTATATCTCACCAGAATTAGTTAATACACCAAATGCAGTATATCTTATCTCTGTAAAACAACCACCTATTGGCTTACTTGAGCATATTGAAAGTGCACTAAAAAAAGAGATCGAAAGACAGAAATTATTGACCTATAAAATTGATAACCTCGATGAGATAATCAAAACAATACAAACGACTGTCTCTGTTCAGACTAAAAAACTGGATGAATCAGGAAATGAAACCAGAACAAGCACAGGTATAGCTATGGCCCTGGCGTATATTAACGCATTTATAATGTATATGCTGGTCTTTATCTTTGGTGCGCAGGTTATGCGAGGGGTTATTGAAGAGAAGACAAGCAGGGTTGTTGAGGTTATAATATCATCAGTAAAACCGATCCAGCTTATGATGGGTAAAATAATAGGTATTGCTCTGGTTGGACTTACTCAGTTTTTAATCTGGATCTTCCTTACAATGGCAGCTGTTACAGTTTTGAAAACTACCATCCTTCCAAAAACCAATCCGACGGAGATATCTCAGGCTATCACCCAGAATATGATGTCGGCCGATCAGCAGACTGCTGTAGCTGCCAAAACAGAAAGTGTTTCACCTCAGCTCGCAGAATTCTCCAGATTATTCGACAGTGCTATGAGTCAACCATGGGGACTCATAATTATCTGTTTTATCTTCTATTTCATAACAGGTTACCTTCTATATGCTTCGGTTTTTGCAGCAATCGGATCAGCCGTAGATAACGAAACCGAAACTCAACAGTTTATGCTTCCTGTTACAATCCCGATTATTCTGGGGTTAATGGTGGCAATGGGAACAATGCAGAATCCCGAGAGCTCATTATCATTCTGGTTCTCAATGATCCCGCTCACCTCTCCTATTGTTATGGTAGCACGACTCCCGTTTGGAGTACCTTATTGGCAGATAGCAGTATCGATGGTTATAATGCTGATGACTTTTGGTGCGTTTGTCTGGATGGCAGCTAAGGTCTATCGCACAGGAATCCTTATGTACGGGAAGAAGACTTCATGGAAAGAGATGTGGAAGTGGCTGAGGTACTCAGGATAAAAGACAAAAGTAAAAAGACAAAAGGATATAATGTCGAAGATTCTGGTAATTGATGATGAGAGGGCAATCAGAAACACTCTGAAGGAGGTACTGGAGTATGAGAAGCATGAAGTAGACCTTGCTGAAGACGGACCTAAAGGACTGGAAATGTTTTCTGCAAATGCATACGACATTGTACTTTGCGACATAAAAATGGCTAAGATGGATGGTCTGGAGGTACTTGGGAAAATATCCGAGACTTCCTCAGATACACCCATTGTTATGATATCAGGCCACGGTAATATAGACACTGCTGTTGAAGCTATTAAGAAGGGGGCGTACGATTTTCTTGAAAAACCACTCGACCTTAACAGGCTTTTGATAACTATCCGCAATGCGATGGATAAATCCACTCTGATAACTCAGACTCAGGTGCTTAAAAGTAAGGTAAGCAAAATGTATGAGATCGTGGGTGAGTCGGAACCGATAATACAGCTTAGAAACATGATCGACAGAGTGGCAGCCACTGAAGCCAGAGTTCTGATAACAGGATCAAACGGTACAGGGAAAGAGCTGGTAGCTCATCAGATACATGAAAAGAGCAATCGGGCAAAAGGTCCGTTCGTTGAAGTTAATTGCGCTGCAATACCATCGGAACTTATTGAGAGTGAACTTTTTGGTCATGAGAAAGGATCCTTCACTTCTGCTATTAAACAGAGGATAGGGAAGTTCGAGCAGGCAAACGGCGGCACACTTTTTCTTGATGAAATAGGCGATATGAGTCTCTCAGCACAGGCTAAAGTGCTAAGAGCTCTTCAGGAAAACAAAATAACCCGCGTAGGTTCCGACAAAGACATTCATGTGAATGTTAGGGTGATTACAGCTACAAATAAAAATATTAAAAAAGAGATTGAAAATAACAACTTCAGGGAAGATCTGTACCACCGGCTTAGCGTGATCCTTATCCATGTTCCATCTCTTAACGAAAGGCCATCAGATATTCCCCTTCTTGCAGAGCACTTCAATTCTCTTATTTGCAATGAATACGGGATGAGCAAAAAGATAATCAAACAGGATGCAATTAAAGAGCTTCAGAATATACAGTGGACAGGAAATATCAGGGAGTTCAGAAATGTTATTGAAAGGCTGATTATTCTTTGCCCTGCAGAGATTACCGGGAATGATGTGAGATCATATGCTCTTCCTGTTTCCGGAAATAATAGTTAATACTCTGCTGGGCAACCCCCCATCCCACCCTAAAGGGTGGTTAAATGGGTGTATATATGAGTATTAGCCCCGCCTAAGCGGGGTTGGGGGGTAAAAAACAGGGAAGAAACTAAAAATATACTATGTACCGCATAGAAAAAGACACTCTTGGCCAGAAACAGATACTATCTGATGCATTATATGGTATTCATACAGTGCGGGCTAAAGAGAATTTTCCGGACAACTCACAATTTCCGGTTGAATGGTATAAGGCAGTTGGAATCACAAAGGAGGCTTGTTATAATACTTATCGGAAATTCAAAATAGCTGCAACTGAAAAGTACGGAAATGAGCTCCCCCTTAAAATTATCAGCGACGAGATACTCAATGCTCTTTCCTCAGCAGCCAGAGAGGTGCATGATGGCAAACATTTTGATAACTTCAAGATACCCGCTATCCAGGGAGGCGCCGGTACCAGTATAAACATGAATATCAATGAGATCATTGCAAACCTGGCCCTGCTGAACACTGGTCATAAATGTGGTGAGTACAACTTAATAGATCCCCTGGAACATGCGAACATTTATCAATCGACAAACGATGTAATACCCACTGCTCTTACAGTAGCTGTTATGAGACTTCTGCAGTTGCTGGAGGAAAAAATCAATACCCTTCGGCTGGAAGTTGAGAAAACAGAAAAACAGAACAGGGAAAATCTTCGCCCCGGGTATACCCAGATGCAGGAAGCCGTTCCTTCATCATTCGGATTGTTATTCAGCACATACAACGAAGCTCTGTCGCGCGACTGGTGGAGGGTATCAAAATGCTCTGAAAGAATTAAGCAAGTGAATCTCGGAGGTGGCGCTATTGGTACCGGACTATCGCTTCCGCGGTTTTTCATTATGGAGGTCGTTTCTGAATTGCGCAATCTGACAGGGTTACCACTTACCCACAGTGAAAATCTTTGTGATGCAACCTCGAATCTCGACAAGTGGGTGGAGATACATGCCATACTTAAAGCACACGCCGTAAATCTTGAAAAGATATCTTCAGATTTACGTTTACTCTCTTCTGATATTGCCGGTTTCAGAACAATCTCAATACCTGAGCGACAGGTGGGTAGCTCGATAATGCCGGGTAAGATCAATCCCGTGATTCCCGAATTCGTTATTTCTGCTTCGCACAAGATATATTCAAACGATGTACTAATCAGTTCACTCTGCGGACAGGGTACCCTCGAGTTAAATGCTTATCTGCCTGTAATAGGATTTGCTATTATTGAAAGTATTAACCTTCTGATATCTTGTAATGAAACTTTATTACACAACCTGTTTGCCAATCTGATAATAAATAAAGAATCGGGGTATGAGGCGCTTATGAAAAGTCCTTCGGTAACAACTGCCCTGAGCCCTCACATAGGATATCACAAAGCTGCAGAGATTGCATTACTGATGAAGGAAAAGAGAATTGATATTTTTGAGGCAAATGCGATCCTCAAATTAATTGATGACTCCAAGCTTAAAACACTACTTCAACCCAGCAACCTTCTCAAACTCGGATTCTCCCTTGATGATCTCTAAAAATTGCTAATTTTGCAGGAAATTATTTCACAGGATGTCAAAGGGTAGAGAGTCAAAACCACACATAGGTATTTATGGCCGGCGTAACAGTGGAAAAAGCAGCCTGATTAATTGTCTTGCTGGTCAGGATATTGCTATTGTTTCAGATCATGCAGGGACTACCACCGATCCGGTTAAAAAATCTTTCGAGATAACAGGTTTTGGACCAGTTATTCTGGTTGATACAGCCGGAATAGACGACTCCGGTGAGTTAGGGCAAAAAAGAATTGAAAAGACAGTTAACACCCTTGATATCGTTGATCTGGCTCTTCTTATAGTCACAGAAAATTCATGGGGAGCATATGAAGATGATCTGATAGATAAGTTCCGGAACCTTGATCTTCCTTATATTATAATACACAGCAAATCAGATATTGAAGAGCCGACGAAAAGTTTTAAAAAGAAAATCTTTTCATTAACTGGTACCACTCCCTTTGAATTCTCTTCCACTGATAAACGTAATTATGAGGAGCTTATCAATTTAATCAAAAGTACAATTCCTGAACATTCATATAAAACTCCTACCCTGCTTGGGGATTTGATCAACTATGGCGATATTGTAATATTAATTACTCCAATTGATGTTGAGGCTCCGGCCGGTCGCCTTATCCTGCCACAGGTACAGGCTATCAGGGACATTCTCGACAATGATGCGGTTGCAATCGTTATGAAAGAAAGGGATGTTGACACCTTTTTGAAAAAAACGAAGATAATACCGGCGCTGGCAATTACCGATTCGCAGGTATTTGTTAAAGCAGATGCATCTATACCTCAGGATATACCTCTTACCAGCTTCAGTATAATGCTGGCCAGGTTTAAGGGTGATTTTGAAAATTATTTGAAGGGAACACCAAAAATATCGACCTTAAAAGACGGCGACAGGGTCCTTCTGCTGGAATCATGTACTCACCATGTCTCATGTGATGATATTGGGAGAACAAAGATCCCCCGGTGGATCACTAATTTTACCGGGAAGAAAATTGAGTACGATGTTGTAGCCGGCCACGACAAACTCCCTCGCCAGATAACAGATTATGCTCTTGTTATCCAGTGCGGTGGCTGTATGATAACAAGAAAACAGATACATAACAGGTTACAGGTAGCAATAAAAGCAGGAGTACCAGTTACTAACTATGGCATGGCAATAGCCTATGTACAAGGTATTTACAAAAGGGCTATAGCGCCTTTTATTAAGGGGGAAATCAGTGATAATAATTACCTATAGGATTTTGGGGCTGTCAAAAAGTCATTTCTAACCGCAAAGTACGCAAAGGTGGCGCAAAGGACGCAAAGTTAAAACATTGTAATAAAGCTCTTTGCGATCTTTGCGATCCCGATGGCAATCGGGACTTTGCGACCTTTGCGGTTAATGGATTTCAACTTTTTCAACAGCCCCGTTGGGGGGCAGTATCTTAGATAGGTAAATTCAGAACCTAAAGTAAATAAACGGCATCACTTCTGTTGATCTCATCTGAAATAACAAAATAGCAACCATCATAATGACAGCCAGCTGTGCAAGAAGGGGGATTTTGATAAAGAGGCCCCTATATGACTCTTTAATACTTTCCGGGAGAAAATGTATTAAATATCCAACTACAATAAGCAGAAAAACATTACTGTAAGCCGGGAGAACAGTCATAAATGAACCCGGAGAAAAATTAAGGAAAATCTGTTTAACCATTATACCTGCACTTTGCATATCGGGAGCTCTGAAAAAGATCCAGCAGAAACTAATGAACTGAAACGTAATAAAAACAGCGAAAAATCTTAATATCTTTCCATTTCCGAGTCGCGCACCAAACAACCAATTCCACATCTTATTGAATACCAGTCCAATGCCATGTAGCCCTCCCCAGATAACAAACCTGAGGCTGGCTCCATGCCAGAGACCTCCGATTAACATGGTCGTTAGTAGATTCAGACTGGTCCTGAACTTTCCTTTCCGGTTACCTCCCAGAGGTATATAGAGGTAGTCCTTAAGCCATCTGGAGAGTGAAATGTGCCATCTCTTCCAGAAATCTTCTATACTTGCTGCTTTATAAGGTGAGTTAAAATTGATAGGTAACCGGAATCCCAGTATCAGGGCAAGTCCGATAGCAATATCGGTATACCCTGAAAAATCGCAGTATATCTGTAAACCATATCCGTAGACAGCCATCAGGTTTTCAAATCCGGAATATATGGTAGGGGCATCAAAGACCCTGTCGATAAAGTTAGTGGCAATAAAATCGGAGATAAGGATTTTTTTTATCAGACCTTTAGAAATCAGGAACAAAGCATGACTGAATTCCCTCTTAGAAACGTGAAACTTAGTATATAACTGAGGAATAAATTCAGACGCTCTTACAATTGGACCGGCAACCAGCTGGGGGAAAAATGATACATAAAAACCAAAATCAATAATGTTTCTAACGGGAGCCATTTTATTACGATAAACATCAATTGTGTAGCTAAGGGATTGGAACGTAAAAAATGAAATCCCGACAGGAAGGATAATATAACTTGTCTCGAATGCAGTTCCAAGATGTGAATTTGAGAACGAAGCGAGAACATCAAAAACCTTATAGTCAGTGCCAAGAATATCGTTTATCGTATTTACGAAAAAGCCTGTATACTTAAAATATGCAAGTATACCAAGGTTCGAAAAAATACTGACAATAATAAAAAGTTTTTTCAGGAACTTTGTATGTGAATGATGGATGAGAAGTCCACAGGTATAATCTATCAGCGTAACAAAAAGCAAAAGGGACAAAAACAGTCCTCCCGATTTATAATAAAAGAACAGACTTATCAGAAACAGGTAGCCATTCCTTATATATAGTTTTTTATAAACCAGACTATAACCGGCAAGTACAATGAGAAAAAATAGCCAGAAAGCCGGAGTTGAAAAGATAAGTGGTTCAGCCGGGTCGTATCTGAATAGAAATGAGAGGAATGTCTTGAATTTACCTGCTGGCTCAGTATCTATTGAAGTGACTACCGCCGGCCCCCGAATAACGGGCGTAATTTCAGTTGGGCTGATCTCAGTCTTGCGTAACCGGTTTGTATCAATAACATCTGATGGGAAAAGATTTCGGGCGAGAATATCAGAAAGGGTGTCTGCCCCCTGATATGTAAAATGTACATAATCCTTTTGCGCGAGCGGAGGCTTTTTTGCAGCCCATTTTATAATTGAAGACTTGCCACCCATTGCGCAATAAGAGTCCCAGAAGGAAGCCCCTGCTTCTGATGATGCCTGCTTTTGAGCATCAATTATTAAAGGTATATTGGGATAAGATTTTATACTATCGCCCTCATTTAATGCCATATCAGTAAGACTTATCACTAATATGGGAGTACCAGGGGAAATCGCTTTAATCAGGGAAAGCTGCATCAGGAGACCCTTTTTGTAATAAGAATAATCGTCCCTGACATTTTTTACAATGTTCAGTCCATAGTGAAGAATAATAAGGTCAGGAGAAAGTCTGTCGTAGGCTTCTTTGAGATTACTCCTGCCCACCATTGTAAATTCGAGTCCTGCACTTCCTCTTTGAGGTATATTGTCAACAATCACTCCTTTGAGACTTTCAATACTTATACCATAAATGTCGGGACTTACTTTACCTTCAAATTCAATTACAACCTCTCTTCCTCCCTTCAATTCGCAACTTAACTCATTGAAGCCCTTTCCTATGATTAATGAATCAGTAAAAACCTCATTACCATCGGCCTTTACTTTAACAGATACAGTGTCGTCTGTATTGCCATAGAATATCCTTAGGTGATCAAATAATGCAGTAGTGCTGTCTGCCAGGTTCGATGGTACTATCCTGACAAATGCTCTTTCTTTTGATGGTGATCTTACCCCCTCGGGCAAATACCTGCAGATCGTCATGAAAGGACCAAGATTCCTGTGAGATAACTCCCCCGATTTATAAGAAAGATAATTGTACCTCAGCCAGTTAGAGGACGATCTGAGCCATATGGATTTGGTGTACATAACCGGCATGAGAGGAAGAAAAAGTCCCGGTCCGCTTCCTCCATGACCTTTCCTCAAGGTCTGCCTGAGAAAAGAAGTAATTCTATCGCCTTCAATCTGGGAATCGCCATAATACAATATTCTGATCTGTCCTTTAGAGAAGCGGAGGGAGTCGATAAACCCCTTCAGTAGAGATACCGGAAGTTTGTTAATCGTGTCCGGAGCAATAATCTCCGGAGACATTATCCCAACTGCAGGCGTAATAATTGAATCAGCAGCAGTGATGCTGTCAGGTTTGGCTACTATCTTATCATCTGATTGTATGCTACTTATCAGTCCTGATGGAATATATTCATATATTGATGGAAAGAAGTGGCTTATTGGAACGAGGTAATGAAGACCGGTAAAACAGGCCAGAAAGATCAATAGCAATAATAGTGACCTTATTGGGCGCATATATTAGAAAAGGATCAACTTTTCTTCTTGATCTTCAGCTTCTGACCAATCTGTATCTTTCCTGCATCTGAAAGATTATTCAACGAAAGTACCTGAGTGGTTGTGACGTCTCCAAACATCTTAACTATATCCCAGATGGTATCTCCATTGCGGACTGTATAAGTCAAAAACTCTCCGTCAGTCTCACCAGGTTCGCTAACCATAACCGGCTGGATATTAGATGGTACAGCTTTCCCGACCAATGCCTGTTTGTCAGCAAACGACATAGTATTTATGTTTGAATAGAATTCTGATTTTGTCTTGTCTACATAAACTACAATTTTCTGACCTACCCTGATTGTATTGAGGTAGATATTGTTCCAGTTTCTAAGATCCTGTAATCCTACCTTGTACCATTCAGAGATAAATCCGAGGTTGTCTCCATCCTGAACTGTATAAATAATTTTAGCCTTACCCTTTATCTCAGCAGGAAGGTAACTGGATCTTGATGGGTCTGCAATCCGGGTTGCCTTACTCAGATATAAATCAGGTTTATATCCTCTGATTGTATCTGTAAGATCGATAAAATCTCCGAGATGGTTCATAGGTAATATAAGTGCCATTGGCTTAGAAGCGCCAGGTATCAGACCAGTACGATACTGTGGATTTAGTGCCTGCAGTTCACCCTGAGGTATTCCCATAACAGCAGAAATCTGAGCCAGATGAATATCTTTGTTAACCATAATTGTATCGGTTGCGACAGGAATGTTTAATTGCGCAGCTCTGATATTCTCCTCCTGGTAATAATTTACCGCATAAGTAGCGGCCAGATATTGAGGAAGATAACCTCTGGTTTCTCGTGGAAGCTTGTAATATATTTGCCAGTAATCCTTTCTGTTTCCTGACCTTTTTATTGCTTTGTTCACATTCCCCGGACCACAGTTATAGGCAGCTATAACCAGGTTCCAATCATTATATATACCGTATAGATCTTTTAGAAATCTGGCAGCGGCATGGGTTGACTTAATGGGATCTCTTCGTTCGTCTACCACAGAATTAATCGTTAATCCATACATCCTTCCTGTGCTATACATAAACTGCCACAAACCTGTAGCCCCCATTCTTGATACTGCATTCGGATTAAGTGCGGATTCAATTACTGCCATATATTTAAGCTCTGCGGGAAGTCCGTATGAGTCGAAGATATCTTCGATCATAGGGAAATAATAATCCTTTAACCCCAGCACAACGGCGAATTTATCGCGTTGTCTTACAGTATAAACCTGAATATGATTCCTGATAATGTTATTAAATGGTAAACTAATTATTGAATTAATTTTTCCCAATCTGCTCTCATAAACCGAATCAGGGAACTGTAAGGCAAGAGTGTCACCATGAAACTCTTCGGGCGTTGACTTCAAAGCCAGTTTAACATACCATGTACTCATCAAGCTATCGAGATCGCGAGTAATTCTTTCCGAATTATTATCCGAAGAAATAATAATAGTATCTGTTTCCATGGTAGTGGATCCATAAACATTTATTATTGAGAATAATAATGCAAAGATCAATACTGAATATCTCATAATTAATAAGTTTAGTTAAAAAGTTACTTTTAAATTCAAACCCGCTCCCGCAAACCCACCGGGTGTTTGCAGCTGCACCGGAAAGACTGCAATATTAAGATCTTTATTCACATCAAAGTTATAAAGACTTGCGTCAACATTAGCATCGAGTATGGAAAAAAGATACCAACCTGCGATGCCAATATACGAAAGATCGCGATATCTTTTATAATAGTCAACCATTCGCAACATTTCATCCCTGTAATACTGGGCATTTGCCGGAACATATGTAGTTGGATGCAGTACCGGGTCGTATATTGCAGGATTGACAGATGCCGGTATCAGCTTCAAATAGCTTTGGGTCTCCGGAATAGCATCTGTAAAGTCCTGATATGCTTTCATATATGTATTATAATGCGAAGCATTGAACCCAACACTATAGATAAGGCCACCGAATCCCAGGTAAACCAGAGGTATTTTCCAGTATTTCCTGTTATAAATCTGGCCAAGACCCGGGAAAGCAACAGCTAACATGGTTGCCCTTAAAGGCTCGGGGTTGAATTTACTTTTTTTTACTGGTCTGTTAACAGCGATTGTATCCTGTCCAAAGCTGTTCTGAGCAAAACAGACCAGTAACAGTACCAGCACAATTATTATTTTCTGAAATGTCTTCAAAATTTATCGATCCTGATTTTATCGTTATCTGCCTTATATAACGGCGCGATAAAGATAATTATTTTCAGGAGTTAAGGCGGTCAAAAACGCCTAAAATGCGTTCCATTTCTTCCTGTGTTTCAAATTGGATCACAATTTTGCCTTTTCCTTTTTCGTTTATTTTGAAGTTAACTTTGGTCGAGAACATCTTATTCAGATGCTCTGAAAGTTGCGAGAAATCATTATTAAGCTTTTTCTTCTTTTCAGCCTTTTCCGGATCCTTTGTTTTTTCGGACTGGATGTGACGTACAAGCTCTTCTGCCTGGCGTACAGACAGTTGTCCATCTATGATCTGGTAATAAACATTTATTTGTTTTTTGGAATCTTCGATGTTAACAAGAGTACGTGCATGTCCCATCATCAATTGCTTGTTCTTTATGCCGAGCTGAATTTCAGCCGGAAGCTTAAGAAGGCGAAGATAATTTGCAACCGTTGAGCGCTGTTTTCCAACCCTGTCGCTCAGCTGTTCCTGTGTTAGTTTGCACTCCTCGATTAATCTCTGAAAACTTATCGCTACTTCAACCGAATCGAGATCCTCCCTCTGGATATTTTCAACCAGGGCTAACTCGAGCATTGCCTGATCATCAGCAGTTCTCACATAAGCAGGTACATGAGTAAGACCAGCGAGGCGCGCAGCACGAAGTCTTCTTTCACCCGCAATCAGCTGGTATCTGCCTTCACCGGTTTCCCTTACCGTAAGAGGCTGAACGATCCCCAGCTTTTTAATGGAAGTAGCAAGTTCTTCTAGAGCTAACTCGTCAAAAGTTGTCCTTGGTTGAAAAGGGTTAGCATCTATCGAATTGACAGAGATATCAAGATTAGCTTCTACTTTCTTTTCAAGAACCTCTTTCTCAACCCCATCTATTAATGCGCCGAGACCTCTACCCAAAGCATTTTTCTTTATTGTACTCATCACTTTTTGCTGTTATTGAAAAGTCCTTTTACTAGTTCTTCACTCTTGTTTCCTGCTTCTCGATAAGCTCCTTTGCCAGATTGAGGTAGTTAACCGTACCTCTTGAATCTACGTCATACAAAATTGCCGGCTGACCGAAACTTGGCGCCTCCGACAGTTTAATATTCCTTTGTATAATAGTTTTGAAAACCATTTGCTGGAAGTGTTTATTTACTTCATCGGCTACCTGATTTGACAACCTTAACCTCGAATCGTACATCGTTAGAAGAAATCCCTCAATTTCAAGATCGGGATTAAGGTTATTTTGAATAATCTTAATGGTGTTCAGCAATTTACCGAGTCCCTCGAGTGCGAAATACTCGCATTGCACAGGAATTATTACAGAATCGGATGCCGTTAGCGCATTTACAGTAAGAAGTCCAAGCGATGGAGAGCAATCTATAAGTATATAGTCGTAATTCTCTTTAATCTTATTCAGTACTCCCTTAAGAATCTTTTCTCTCTCCGGCCGGTCGAGCATTTCAATTTCAGCGCCAACCAGATCAATGTTAGAAGGTATTATCGAAAGATTTTCTATTTCACAACTCAACAGAGCCTCATCCGGTTCTTTCCCATCAATAAGACAATCGTATATTGTACTTCTGATCTGCCGTGTATCTATTCCTATTCCTGAAGTAGCATTTGCCTGGGGATCACCGTCTACTATCAGCACTTTCTTCTCAAGAACGGCAAGACTTGCCGCCAGGTTAATTGCTGTTGTCGTTTTCCCGACACCCCCCTTCTGATTTGCTATAGCTATTATCCTACCCATCGTTTTTACTTTAGTTTTTAAGGTAATATTTTGAGTTTCAAATTTACTATTTAAGAACTACCGCTTCCGGTAGTAAAAGATGTAATTGTAAACATTTTTTTGAGGGTTTTCAACACTTTATCAACACTTTTTAAAAATTATTTTCAAAATGATAAACGGCTGATTTAATGTTATTTAGCATAATATTATGAGAATTAAATATATTTTCTCGCAAATATCCGACTCTCACAGAATGTCTTTGAATTCCTGATTTTTGCCTGGCAGGATGAGAAATTCTCACGTTTGACACTGTGTTGTTCAAGGCATTACAATTTTACTTTTCGATTAATCCTGCTTTCCTGATGGTTCATCGAATGGCTTTAATAATTGATAACCGGTAATCAGTATACATTTCCATAATTATTTCCATCTTTACGCCACTTTCTTAAATAATTATCAATGAATAATGCTGATAAATCTGAATGGCTGGTTATAGTCAACCCTAACGCGGGAAATGGGAAAGGGAAAAAGGACTGGACTACCATCTCGACTCTCTTGACGAAAGCAGGTCTCCTCTATAATGTAAAGTTTACCGAAAGGAAAGGCCAGGCCATTGATTTTACTTTGGAAGGTATTACTGCAGGTTTCAGAAAGATTATTACCGTTGGCGGCGATGGCACTCTGAATGAAGTGGTTAATGGAGTTTTTTCGAATAATATCTGCCTCACAACAGAAATTTCACTTGGCCTTATTCCTGTAGGTACCGGAAATGACTGGGGCAAAATGTTTGGGATACCTTTAGATTATTATGAATCTATCAGGATCATTGCTGAGAATAAACAGTTTGTTCACGACGTTGGAGTTATAAGCTATTTTATTGGAACAGAAAGATATAACAGACATTTTATTAATATAGCAGGCTTAGGTTTTGAGTCTGTTGTTGTCAGAAGGACCAACATACAAAAAGACAAGGGAAGAGGTGGAAAACTGATATACCTTTACAGTCTGCTTATGAGTCTCCTCTCTTACAAAAACACTGAAGCGGAGGTGGTTATTGATGATGTAAAAATAAATGCTGATGTGTTTTCAATCAATGTTGGCAATGGAAGATATTGTGGCGGAGGTATGAGGCAAACACCAAATGCATTACCTGACGATGGTTTGCTTGATGTGACTATAATAAATGGTATGGGGAAACTTGAAATTATCAGAAATCTCCGGATACTTTATGATGGAACAATACTGAGTCATCCAAAAATTGATGGTTACAGATGCCGTAGTCTTAAAGTAAGTTCCGGTTCAATTTTATATGCAGAAGCAGATGGGGAATCGCTCGGACATACTCCGGTGGAATTCAAAATAATACCTTTAAGTATAAATGTGATTTACGGTACTAACCTCATTCACTGATTTTTATCTCATATAATTTAGGCCATTTCTTACCGGTAACAAAAATTCTTCCGGTCTCCTTGTCATAGGCAATTCCGTTCAGCACGTCAGTATCTCCGTTTCTCTCATTATCAGGCAGGAGTCCTTTTAAATCTACATAAGAGAGAACTTTTCCGCTCAGAGGATCGATCCTGGCAATCAGATCGGTCATCCAGATATTAGCCCAGATCTCACCCTTTATGTATTCCAGCTCATTAAGTGAATCTACTTTCTTCTCGTTATCGTAGACTTCAATCCTTGACACTACTGTAAACATTTCGGGTTCAATGAAATACAAAACATTTGTACCATCGCTCAATACAATCTTATCACCGATGGTAGTTAATCCCCATCCTTCCATCGGATATTCTATTTTGTGTAACACGTTAAAAGTAGACCTGTCGTATACAAAGCCTACCTTATTTTGCCAGGTGACCTGATAAATACGATCGTTAAGAATAGTGATTCCTTCTCCAAACAATGAATTATCGAGATTATGCTGACGAATCACTTTTCCGGTTTCCAGCTCAACTTCCCTCAGGTTCGATTCACCTTTCTGTCCTGTTCCCTCATATAACCTGCCCTTATCAAATATAAGTCCCTGTGTAAATGCCTCTTTGTCGTGAGGATACGTATGAATTATCCTGTACCCATATTGTTTAGGGACAATATCCGAAAGGATGATAAGGAATCGGGTAATAGGATTTTGTGATTTTCCGCCTTTATAGGCTGTAACTTTCAAAGATTTTCTTCCTGTTTCATTGCTAAAAGCTGATGGAACAGAGCATTCCCATGGTTCATATTTAATAGTAGTAATGGACTTCCCATTGAAATATACTGTAACTGAATCGGGAGGCTCGTTTTTTCGGGCCAATGTCAAAGCAATTTTAATCTGGTCGTGTAGTTTAAAACTGGCATTTTCCTCCGGAGAAATCATCTTAATAAGATTTACAGATGCTTCAGCAGCGATTACAGCAATGGGTTCAGCTGGTTTAACTTCTGCAGCACTCTTTTTCCCGGGACGTCCGGAACATGAAATGGTCCACGTTATAAGCAATATTGCAAAAAGTGGGAGGGTGTATTTTGGAAAATCAGTTTTCATTCTTCTTTGTATTTCTTCCGAATAAACGTTTAAATATATTAATTCGCTGTGAAGATAATCTCTTTTCAGCCTCCATTTGATGCAATTCGAATGGGTTTAGTATCTGCCAAACACCGCTCCACCCGGGAAAACCACCAAGATTTTTATCATCAATGAAAATATCAGCATCAATCTTCCGGCTGACATTTTCATCGAATTTCTCTTCAGGGTAGTTCCTGTTAACTGCATAAAACTCAATACCATTAATCCTGCAATACTCAACAGCTTCATCGAGCTCCTTTCCACAGCGAAATGTCCAGAGGATAAGCCTTGCTCCCATTTTCTCCAATTCCTTAAGTGTCTGAAAAGCAAAGAGCTTCTCCTTTCCTATCTTAGGGTATTCATGATCGACAATTGTTCCATCGAAATCCACGGCAATCTTTACACCTTCAAAGTCATTCATACTGTTAAGGTTATTTGACACAAATTTAATAATAAAAGAACGAAGATTTTCTTAATTTTACTCCCCTTCTGAATTACCATATTTTATTTTAAGATGAAACATATTCCTAACTTTATTACTTCCTTAAATCTGGCAGCTGGATTTGTCGCAATCATTTTTGCAGGAAACGGAGATCTGGTAACTGCGTCATGGTTGATTATGGCAGCAATGATATTTGATTTTCTTGATGGGTTCGCCGCCAGATCGCTTAAAGCCTATTCCGAAATAGGCAAAGAACTCGACAGCCTTGCAGATGTTGTAAGTTTTGGAGTCGCACCAGCAATTATCATATACCATCTTTTAAAGAATTCACTCGCTATCGCTCAGCCAATGGTTGTTAATTACGATGGCTTACTGGCCTCAATCATTGTTTTTATACCTGTTATAATGCCGGTAGCCGGGGCAATAAGATTAGCAATATTCAATCTCGATTCAACACAGACCAAAACATTCAGGGGATTACCCACACCTGCTAATGCACTTGCAGTAATTTCGGTTATAATAGCTGGACGGAATACCCAATCGGAGCTATTCCATTCTTTCACAGGGTCACCTCTGTTACTTATAATCTTTACAGTAATTTTATCCCTGCTGATGGTAAGCAGGATACCACTGCTTTCTCTGAAAATTTCAAACCTTAAGTTCCGGGGAAATGAAGGAAGGTATATTCTTATTTTACTGGTAATTGGTGCATTTGCGATATTCGGGATATTCGCTTTTCCGCTGATAATACCCCTGTATATTGTAGCATCAGCCCTGTCGCTTATGTTCTGAACCGGGATTACTTATCTTCTGGGAATTTCTTCTCGTAACCCGATAAAGCATATTTAATAACATACCAGCTCAGGATTATAAATCCGGGCCAGATAAGGTATTGAAGTATTTCACCGATGTACATGTCTAAAAGTCTAAATATTTGAAGACTGTTTTAATATTTATGGTCACCGTTAATCATTTCCTCGTTAGTAATCTTCTTATTATTAATTGACTTCCATGCGTACCAGATATATGCCAGAACGAATGGAATCAGAAGCGAAACATACATCATGGTTTTTAAAGTAAAATAGCTGGATGATGCATTTAATATGGTAAGAGAATTTTGCAGATTGGTGGTTGAAGGATAGAAAGAGGTTCCGTTAAAGCCGGCTACCAGGAACAATGATAATACTGCAAGCACAGTACCTGAACCTGAGAACCATATCCCATTTGTATTTTTAAAGAACAAGGATATTGCTATCCCGTACAATACTCCAACCACTCCAGCAAGGAAAATGGTCAGCACAACAGGCATTTGAATAAAGTTATGCAAGTACTTATATCTCTCAAGAATAATCATTCCGGTTGTGCTGCTGGTGGCAAATCCTGTCGAAATCATAAGCGATACAACAAAAAAGAGGAAGAAGATCAGAAAAAGCACAGAATTGGTAATGAGTTTCTTATGCGATCGTTTTATGAGTTCATCATCGCTTATGCTGTTCTGTATATATAATAATCCATTAACTCTTGCCAGAAACAGTACCGTTAAACCAAGAGCCAGGTTCTTCACATTAAGAAGAGCTTCGAGGCCGTACCAAGTTGTTGCCCATTGAACCTGATTAAGACTATTTAACCTGAAGGCGGACCCTGTAAAAAAAGTAGCAACGGCTGTACCGATCAGGAATGGACCAAGCGAACCATTCACAAAAAGAAACCCGTCGAAGGTGATCTTTCCAAATATATTTTTCCGTTTTGACCTGAATTCATAGGCTATTGCCTGGATTGAAAAACTAAATAGAATTGCAATCCAAACCCAGTAAGCGCCTCCAAAGCTTGTTGCATAAAACAGAGGAAACGAAGCAAAGAAAGCCCCTCCGAAGGTAACCAGTGTGGTAAAAGTAAACTCCCATTTTCTTCCCAGGGAATTAACTAGAAGTGTTTTTTGAGCATCATTTGCTGGAAGTGAAAAGATCATCGATTGGCCTCCCTGAACGAACATCAGGAATACCAGAATACCAGCCAGCAAGGAGACTATAATCCACCAGTAGTGTTGCAGAAACAGGTATGAAATTATCATTGTCATAATTATCCCCTCCTAAGCTTTTGGTCCGGTTTTAACCTGTTTTACCATTATCGAAATCTCAGAAATAAGCAAAACTGTGAATAGTACTGCAAAAAGTACGAAAGTTGTAATTACTGTTCCCGTGTTTATTCTAGAAACACCAGAGGTAACCGACATCAGATCCTGAATAATCCATGGCTGCCGGCCCATCTCAGTAAGTATCCAGCCCAGTTCGCTTGCAATGTATGGTAATGGTATTGAAAAAAGAGTCAACCATAAAAACCATTTATTAACAGAAAGAGTCCCTTTGAAAAGGAAATAAAGGGCCAGACCAAAGATCATAATAAACAAAAAACCAAGTATTACCATTGTGTGAAATGAATAGAATAACAAGGAAACATTAGGTATTACATTATCAGGCTTATTCATTGAGGCATACCCGAAGTATCGGAAATAATTATTGTGGAACTCCTTATCCTTAAAGAGACTTTTAACAGCTGAAACCTTTGAGGTATCATTAGCAACGCGGGCTGTCTTATAATCAGACAGAACATTCCTGGCATAAACACCCTTATCTATTTTATTCTGAACAGAGATTAAACCAAGCTTCTCATTGCCTGATACAAGATCTGTTAAACCTTTAACATATGCATCTCTGTCACCGCCTGTGAGAATGGAAAGCAAGCCGGGAATCTCAATCTTAAAAGCGAAGTCCTTAACAACCTTATCTCCTATTTTTCTGTCAGTATCCTTCAATATCCCCACAGCTGTAAGTCCGGCATTACTCTTGCCATCATACAGAGCTTCCATCGATGCGAACTTAACAGGTTGAACTTTTGCAATTGTTCTTGCTGATGCATCGCCCGTGTAAGCCACCATTAATGATGATAGCAGTCCGAATACCCCGGCAATTAGTATACTTCTTCTGGCCATAAGTTCTTCTCTTTTCCTGATCAGAAACCAGCAGCTGATACCCATAAGAAACATCGATGCCAGCAAAAATCCTGATGATATTGTGTGAAGAAATTTGTCAATAGCAACGGGATTGAAGAGCACTGCCCAGAAGTCAACCATTTCGTTTCGTGCGGTTTCAGGATTAAATACCATTCCAACAGGGTTTTGCATCCAGGCGTTTGCGACAAGGATCCAGAGGGCGGATAGATTGGCTCCAATTGCAACCAGCCAGGTAGATGTAAGATGGAACTTCCGGCTAACCTTGTTCCAGCCAAAAAACATAACTGCAATAAATGTCGATTCAAGAAAGAATGCCAGAATACCCTCTATTGCCAGAGGAGCTCCAAAAATATCGCCAACAAACCATGAGTAGTTCGACCAGTTTGTGCCAAATTCAAACTCGAGGATCAAACCGGTAGCTACTCCAATAGCGAAGTTAATGCCAAACAGAGTCATCCAGAATTTAGTAAGACGATTCCACTCCTCTTTCCCAGTCTTGTAATAGATTGTCTCCATTATTGCAAGGATAAAAGAAAAACCAAGAGTGAGCGGAACAAAAAGCCAGTGATATATAGCAGTAAGAGCAAATTGTGCCCTCGACCAGTCTACAAGGGTAGAATTGATATTTTCAATCATTGTTAACGGGTGATTTAGTCAGCTGATCCAAAACATATTCACTTCTCTGACGGTCGTTGTCAAATTTTGTTTGATTGAAATCCCTGAAGAAGAACAACTTAAGTATAGCGAATATTATGAAAAACTTCAGGATTAAAATGAACCAAATTTTTCTTCCCCAACCAGGCATATCTCTGAACCCATCGTAATAGAATCTAAAAAACCGCCTGCAAACAGAAATGATATGATCCATTTTTTAAAAGTTGATAGAAAAACTTTGTTAACGCGGGTATCTCAGCGTTAAATTATGCGTCAGTTTCATCACCTGAATTTCTCTTTCCCCTGCCCGGGATTAAATTCGCACCCCCCATATTTTCAGGGGAGAGACTTGAGGTAATTTTCTGCACTGCTTTAAAATTATAAAAAAACTCTCTCGCCAGAACTCTTAAAACAGTGTAACCGGGAATTCCGAATATCATTCCCGGGATCCCCGCAGCAAATCCTGAAGCAAGTACTACAATGAAAATTTCGAGAGGGTGTGCTTTTACACTATTTGAAAAGATAACTGGCTGTAATACAATATTATCAATAAGATGAACTATTGCCTCAACAATTATCATATAAGTAACCAGAGGTATTACCACCGTGGTAAAATCCTGGTTAATATGCGAAGCAATACCCATAGTAACGGCAATAAACAGGCCCAGCCACGGACCAACGTATGGTATTACGTTTAATATTCCCAGGATAAGCCCCATCACGACAGCCTGTTGAAAATCGATACCTACAATTGTCATCCCAAGTGTAACAAGAATCATTATGCAGGTACTCTGAATAACTATCCCTATGAAGTATCTTGTTAACAGTTTTTTGATAGAATTGAGAGCATGAATGACATTATCAGTATACTTATCCGGTACCCACATTAAAATCGATTCATAGAAAAGCTGCTGGTCCTTAAGGAAGAAAAAAGTTATGAAAGTGATTGAGAAAATAGCAATAACAACATTCCCGAGTGCACTGATAAGCGATTCCAGAAAATTCTGAATCATATTTATATTAAGAACACCGGTAACCTTTGTACCGATATAATCCTTTATTGAAAGGTCGTTTTGAACTTCTATATTGAATGCTTTAACCAGAGACTCAACTTTATTAATAGGACCCTGTAAAACCTGCACAATTTTATCGGTATCGATAGTTGAAAAATAGTTTATCTGTCTGGTAACCAATGGAACAAATGTGACAAAGAACATCACGATGCCTCCCCATAGGATTATCAATGTTAAAAGGGCGCTCAAAGAACGTGGAAAAATCCATCTCCTTATTCTTATTTTACAGAAGGTATCCACCAATGGACGGCCGATGATAGATAATACACCGGAGACTAAAATATATACAACGATGCTACGGAAATACCAGAAACAACATAAAAGCAATAGTACTCCAATAGCTATAAGAACATTTCGTAACATTGCTTTCATCGTAAAGGGTTATTCTCAATGCAAACCTAATCGAAATTTTTCTAATTTACTAACAATATCAGTCAGGTAATTAGAACTTTCGCCGTGCCTGATTCTCAATCTGAGGCTCCTGATTTCATTGTCCAATCTTAGGGAGTAATTATAATGTATTTTACAACATGCCATATTGTCTGATGAATAAATATCATATCGGCCATATTGTCAGTTATTTTGTTTTGGAATGGAGTTTGAAAATAATGTGTTGTAATTAAAAAATATGTTTAACTAAACACAACAGGAGGATAAAGCCATGTTACCAACAATTACAAGAAGAAGTTTCAGGCCATTTTACATGCCTAATTTTTTTGATGATGATTTCTTGCCAATGTTATCAAACAGAAGCAGTTCTGTGCCATCCGTAAACGTCAGGGAAAGTGAAGAGAATTATAACCTCGACCTTGCAGTTCCCGGAATGAACAAGGAAGATCTGAAGATTGACATTAACGAAGATGTTCTTACCATTTCATCTGAAAAGAAAAGTGAAAAGGAGGAAAACAAAGATGGATACAAAAGACAGGAATTTAGCTATTCATCATTCTGCAGAAATTTCTATATCCCGGAAAATGTGAACCGCGATAACATAGAAGCCAATTATAAAGACGGGGTTCTTTCTGTTATCCTTCCAAAACAGGAGGAAGAGAAATCAAAGTTACCGAGGCAGATTACAATTTCGTAACACTTACTAAAAATCCCGGATCAGATACCGGGATTTTTTTTATGACCGCATTCTTCGATAAAAGTCTTTGCAAATTTTCTTCCCCACATCACCAGGACATCCTGTTTGCAACCACCGGGATGAAATTTAAACTGAGCTGTTTCTTCAAATACTTTTAGCTTGAGGAGGCGAAAATTTTCTAATATTATCTTTGTTGCTTCACCACTCCATCCAAAAGATCCGAACGCACCGCCGAGTTTACCTTTATCCCTTATAGGATTTATAAGGGCAAATAAATTATAAACCTGTGGAAGCGTGTTCTGATTAATCGTTGGAGAACCTAATATTATACCATCAGCTCTTACCAGAAGTTCTTCCAGCTTTCCTGATGTAATGCTTTCAATATCAACAATCTCCACCGTAAGATCATCACTCTCAAGTATTCCGGATGCAATATATTCAGCAGCCTCTTTGGTATATCCATATGCAGAAACATAAGCAATCAGGATGTTGAGATGTTCCCTGTCGGTGGTAAGCTTAACGTACTCCAGCGCCAACTTCTCTGAAAGATCTATTGCTTCACTAAGATTTTTGTGATGAACTGGTCCGTGACCAGGACAGATAAATTCAATATCAAGAGGTCTTATCTTTTCAATCGCCTTTAGCATAAACCTGCTAAAGGGTTTCATGATTATGTTAAAATAGTATATGAAAGAATCATGATATTTTCCTGAGAAATCACTGAATAATTCCGGAGAACAATAATGAGCCCCAAAAGAATCGCAGGTGAAAAGGACTTTATCTTCAGGCAGGTAAGTGAAGATTGAATCGGGCCAGTGAAGATTCGGCGCTGAAATAAATTCTAATGTTTTATCTCCAAGATCAAGTTTGTCGCCATCTTTTACAACCATCGATTTAAAAGGAATGTTCGCGATACCTTCGAGATACCTGATGGCGTTTCCGCTGCCAACAACAATTACAGAAGGAATAAGCTCGAGAAGAAGCTTCAAACTGCCTGAATGGTCGGGTTCAGTATGGTTCAGAACTATATACTTTATATCCTCAATGGCTGTGACCGATTTTAATTTTGCCAGGTACTCATCAAAGAATTTCTCTTTGGCAACCTCAATAATTGCCGGATATTCAGAGTTAAGAAAGTAGGAATTATATGTTGTTCCGTATTCGGTATGCATAACAATGTCAAAAGTTTTAATGTCATAGTCCCTGACACCAATCCATTTAACATCGTTGGTAACATTTATTACTTCGTTATCGCTCATAGAAATAAGTTTTCGATTATCAGATCTTGGCAATAATGCTTTTATTTGCCTTAACCTGCTGCAGGATAGGGATCTCTACTTCTGTATCTATTGGTAGAAAAACATCCACCCTCGATCCGAACTTTATGAACCCCAGTTCCTCACCCTGAAGAACATTCTGATCCTTTTTGGAGTAAGTTACAATCCGGCGGGCTACTGCTCCTGCAATTTGACGTATAAGAATTTCTGTTCCTTCGTTTGTCTCTATAACTATTGTACTCCTCTCATTCAGTTCAGATGATTTAGGGTGCCAGGCAACCATATTCTGACCGGGATGATATCCTACATATTTTACACGACCAGACACAGGGTATCTGTTGCTATGCATATTAAATGGTGACATAAATATTGACACCTGAAGACGCATATCCTTAAAATACTCATTTTCCATTGTCTCCTCAATTACAACAACCTTACCATCTGCCGGAGCAAATACCAGTCCGGCTATTGGCTCAATTGTCCTTGCCGGTAATCTGAAGAAAAACAATAAAAATATATATAGAATCAAAGAGCATATCAAAAATGTCCATCTCAGGAGTTCAACATCTGCCCATACAACATCTACGATAATGTTAAGGATAAGCAGCATTAAAAAACCAATTGCTAATATCTTATAACCTTCCTTATGAATATAAATCCTCATTCTTATAAAATTTGCTCAAAACTAATCAAGTCCGTCCAATCAACCAAAAAGTGTAATAAAAAGATATACAAGGGGAAAAGAAATAATGGCGCTATCAAAACGATCGAGAAATCCTCCATGACCGGGAAGAATATTTCCGGAATCCTTAACGCCCGTACTTCTTTTCAACATAGATTCTACCAAATCTCCATATGTACCTGATAATGAGATAATTACAGATATAACAATCCAAAATAATTTAGTTACAACTCCCAACCAGCCGGACAATAACCAGGCAACAAAAGCAGCAAGGATGAGACCTCCGAGAAATCCTTCCCAGGTTTTTTTTGGCGAAATTCGTTCGAACAGCTTAGTATGGCCAAATGAAATGCCAGTCAGGTATGCTCCGGTATCGTTAGCCCAGATAAGAAGAAAAAAACCAATAATTATACCGGGAGAGAATTGTACACTCTCGTGGGGTAAAATCGAGTTAAGTCCGTTTCTTGAGAATGCAGCGAAAGGGAACATACAGAACGGAAGAGCTGTATAGAATAATGAAAAAAACGTATGTGCAAGAGAATCAAATGGCTTATCCTGCTTACGATAGAGTTCAATAAAGAGAACAATAGACATAAGCGGTATCAGAATAAGGAACCATGTTAATGGAATAGTACCCAGGGCAATTAAAGTAGAAACAAAGTATCCAATGATCCCGATCACAATACCAGCGATCATCTGAGGATGAACACCACTGTTCCTGATTATTTGAAAATACTCATACTGGGTGCCAATGAGCAGAACTAACCCTGTTATAAAAAACGATACCGGGTGAAGCCAGAAACCACCCAAAATGAATATTACTATCCATACTCCCGTTAAGGTACGCCTGAAAAAATTACTCAAAACCTCAGTGTATTATTCTTTGCTTTTTGTTTTTGATTTTTTTGAAGACTTTTTGACAACAACTGTTTCAACGGCTGCTTCAACCTCTTTTGATTTGGATTTTGATTTGGACTTTAATTTCTCTTCCGATTTAGTAAAATTTTTAGCCTTCTTGTCTGCTTTTGCAGACTCAAGATTCTTAGCATCAAGGATTGATTTAGCTTCAACTTCTCTTTCCTCCTTCAGTACATCAGCTTTTCTTTTGCCAAAAATCCTTTCAAGATCTTCGCTGAAAATAACCTCTTTCTCAAGAAGCAGTTCCGCCAGTTCGGTAAGTCCTTTCATATTATTCTTCAGAACTTCCTTGGCTCTTACATAGGAATCAGCAATTATCTGATTAACCTCGGCATCAATAAGTTCTGCAGTTTTTTCACTATATGGTTTTGTAAACCCAAAATCAGACTGACCCGATGAATCGTAAAAACTTATATTACCAACTTTCTCGCTCATACCAAAAAACGATACCATTGCGTAGGCCTGTTTTGTAATTTTCTCAAGGTCGCTCAGTGCACCGGTTGATATCTTGCCAAATACAAGCTCCTCTGATGCCCTGCCTCCAAGTGCATATGCCATTTCATCCAGTATCTGTTCGGTTGTTGTAAGTTGTCTCTCTTCAGGGAGATACCAGGCAGCTCCGAGAGCTCTTCCCCTCGGGATGATGGTAACTTTGAGAAGTGGACTTGCATGTTCAAGAAGCCAGCTAACAGTAGCATGTCCTGCCTCGTGATAAGCAATAGTCTTCTTTTCAGTAAGAGTTATTATCTTACTCTTTCTTTCTAGTCCCCCTACAATGCGATCGATTGCATCGAGGAAATCCTGTTTTTCAACAATAGTTTTGTTTTTTCTTGCCGCGATGAGGGCAGCTTCGTTGCACACATTGGCAATATCGGCACCTGAGAAACCAGGTGTTTGTTTTGCCATAAATCCGATGTCGAAACTTTTATCAATTTTTATGGGACGAAGATGAACTTTAAAAATTGCTTCTCTCTCAACAATGTCAGGAAGTTCAACATGTATCTGTCTATCAAAACGACCGGCACGCATAAGAGCCCTGTCGAGGATATCCGCGCGGTTGGTGGCAGCAAGTATTATTACTCCCATATTTGTACCAAAGCCATCCATCTCTGTAAGAAGCTGATTCAGTGTATTTTCTCTTTCGTCGTTCGATCCAAAATTTGCATTCTTTCCCCTGGCACGGCCAACTGCATCTATCTCATCGATAAAGACGATACATGGAGCTTTTTCTTTTGCCTGTTTAAAAAGGTCTCTCACTCTCGATGCTCCCACACCAACAAACATCTCAACGAAATCCGATCCGGAGATCGAGAAGAAAGGTACGTTTGCTTCACCGGCAACTGCCTTCGCAAGCATTGTCTTTCCGGTCCCGGGAGGGCCTATCAAAAGTGCTCCTTTGGGAATCTTACCTCCGAGCTGGGTATATTTCTTTCGGGTTTTTAAGAAAATCAACGATTTCCATGACCTCCGTCTTTGCCTCCTCCAGTCCGGCAACATCGTTAAAGTTTAATTTTACATTGTTGTCTTTATCGAAAATCTGGGCACGCGATTTACCGACACTGAATATGCCACCTGCGCCACCCGCAGCACCACCCGACATCCGTTTCATCAGGAAGAGCCAGAGTATTACTAACACAGCTGGAAAAAGCAGCCACGACAACGCCTCTGCCAGATAGTCTTTTCTGTTTATGTTTTCGGGATAAATAAGTTCCTTCTCGCTGTATCCGGCGCTTTTCTGAGCATCAAGAATAAAGGGTTCGAAACTGGTATTGTCACCAATATTATATGTGAAGCTTGGTTTGGGCTCTGTCATTCCAAAACCTGTACCCGGTTTAGGAACATTGGGATACCTTCCCGACTCAATAGCTTCTTTCTTAAGATAAATCTCGGCCTGATCCTTATTAACAACGACAATTTTTTCAATATCGTGTTTCGACGATCATTTCCTTTATTTCACTTTTCGTAGTTTTCTGAACTTGTGATCTTCCGCTATAAAGTGAAAAGATAATTATTGACACTGCAAGAATCGCAAAAATCCAATTAGTATTAAACTTTGGTTTTGGGTTCTTATCAGTTTTTTTCTCAGTATCCTGATTAATATTTGTATTTTCTGCCATAAATTTTAAACTTACTATATTTTATCTTCCAAAGCTTCTATCGCCGCATCAGCCCAGAGGGACTCCAAGCTGTAAAATTTCCTGTATTCCTCAAGAAAAACATGAACTATAACATTACCATAATCAAGAAGCACCCAAAAACAATTATCAAGCCCTTCAACGTGAAGCGGTTTCTCGCCAGTATTTATTCTTACCGTATCTTCCACCGAATCACTAATAGCGCTAACCTGTGTTCCTGAAGATGCATGACATATAACAAAGTAATCCGTTATTCTGTTTTCAAGTTTCATCAAATCAATTCTCAGAACGTTTTGTCCTTTCTTTTCAAATATTCCTTTTATAACGTTCTCCAAAAGGACATCAGTCTCATCAGATTTTTTCTTCATTAACATTTATCAGTTTGATATTAAGTCGCAAAAGTACCATTTTAATCTGTATTTTTGTAACAGTAGTTCTCTTTTGCAATTTCAATGCCAATATTATGATCAATGAATAAACCATCAAAAAAAACGATAATTATTAAATCAATCTCCTACTAATCATGATAATAGGATCAAAGTTGCTTTTTTATGAGAACCTGCCATCAACTAATACACATGCCGCATTGCTTCTTAAGAATTCCATGCTTGCTGAAGGCACGATAGTACATACAAATTATCAGCTGGCGGGTCGGGGACAAGCAGGCAACAAATGGGAAAGCGAAGATGGAAAGAATCTGTTAATCAGCATTATACTATTTCCTTCTTTTATTATTCCCTCAGATCAGTTTCTTATTTCTATGACCATTTCGCTTGGCATTTGTGATTTTCTTTGCAGATACATTCCCGTTTCCAGGATAAAATGGCCTAATGACATTTATGTAAACAATGACAAAATAGCAGGTTTACTGATCGAAAACTCATTAATGGGGAATCATATTGAAAGTACGGTTGCAGGAATTGGTTTGAATGTTAACCAGGATACATTCAAAAGCGGGGCTCCGAATCCTGTTTCACTAAAGAAAATACTAAAAAGAGAGCTTGACCTTCTAACCTGCCTTAATGAATTGGCATCAGATATTGATTTGAGATATGCACAACTCCTTGAAGGAAATTATGATAAGATCAGAAAGGAGTATATCTCTAACCTTTTCCGGTTAAATTTATGGTCTGATTATAGTGACAAAAACGGAATTTTCACTGGCCGCATTATAACTCTATCTGAGTCTGGAAATCTGATCATTGAGAGACAGTCGGGTGAATCAAATGAATACTCTTTCAAGGAGGTTGAGTTTATTCTCTGATGTTCCTCCAATCCTGAAACTTTTCCATTTCATCGATAAGCTTATTCAGGAACATTGCAATAGGTTTAGCTGCCATAAGCTTCAGCATAGGATTGATATCTGCCTTCAGAGACACCTTCACAGCACATGAATCTATACCAGATTCTATTATGTTCACTGCCAGTGAAAAGTCATTCTTTTTCATGGCATCTCCTTCAAAACCAACTCTTTTATTGATCTCCCTGTCGACCAGTCTGACGCTTACCGTGCCCAGCATCGGTACATTAAAAGTGCATGAATCTCGTGCTGCCTGCCAGTTGGTTACAGAACCGTCAGGGATAAACCGCTCGAAGTTTCTTATATCTGATACAAATGTGTAAACATCGCCTGAGCTAAAATCTGCTTTGCCTGTTCTGCTTTCAAAAAATGATAGTTCTGCCATAGTTTTACCCCTAAATCCCCCAAGGGGGACTTTAAATTTCCATTATTCTAATTTAAATTCCCCAAACCGCCGGATCAACTCTCCATTTCTTCAATGTTTCCACCTCAGCCTGAGTAATATAACCTGTTTTTACGGCAGTATCGATGAGTGATGAGTAGTTACCAAGTGTATTCAAAGTGCAGTTTTCTGCTGCAAATGCATCTGAAGCTTTTTTAAACTCGTAGGTAAATATCGCTACCATTCCAAGTACTTCACATCCAGCTTCTCTTAGTGCCTTGACTGCAGAAAGGCTGCTACCGCCTGTAGATATAAGATCTTCAATCACCACTACTTTCTGTCCGGCTTTAAAATATCCTTCTATCTGATTTCCCAAACCATGTTCCTTGGCTCCTGATCTGACATATACAAATGGTAATTTAAGTTTATCAGCAACAAGTACTCCATGGGCTATTGCACCGGTGGCAACACCGGCTATGAGTTCAGCATCAGGATAAAGCTTGCTTACCAGTTCTGCAAAAGAATCGCGTATAAACGACCTTACCTCCGGAAATGAAAGAGTTTTTCGATTATCGCAGTAAATTGGGGATTTCCAACCTGAAGCCCAGGTGAAAGGATTTGATGGTTGCAATTTAATTGCGTTAATTTGTAACAGATATTCAGCAGTTTTTTTTGCACTATTTTCCATAAGAATATGTATAAAGTTCATTTCGAAAACAGATTCATAATGATAAGCCCAGAACCTGACCGGTTGCAAAAATAC
Source organism: uncultured Bacteroidales bacterium (assembly GCA_963809855.1). Classification (GTDB taxonomy): domain Bacteria; phylum Bacteroidota; class Bacteroidia; order Bacteroidales; family VadinHA17; genus LD21. The sequence goes on from CAWELF010000001.1 coordinate 2,197,539, forward strand.
GGCTTATTCCATAAATTCTATGATACTAAAGAATTTTATAAGATAATATCTGATTTTCAGTCAGATAGCAGTATGTCTGCCATCAATATTTACGGTACGGACATTAAGCATTTATGGAAAATTTTCAGGATCTACTTTACTGAGGTAGGCGCTGCAGGGGGACTTGTTAAGCATAAATCCGGTAAATATCTGTTTATTGAGAAGAAGGGTAAACTTGATCTTCCCAAGGGGCATATTGAATCGGGTGAAGAACCGGAAGCATGTGCTTTAAGAGAGGTTAGTGAGGAGTGCGGGATTAGTGGACACACTATTGTCAGAGCAATTCCTCCCACCTATCATACCTATAGCTGGAAAGGTATTTCATACCTGAAAAAAACGAACTGGTATCTGATGGAATATGATGGGGAGATGATTACAGAACCGCAGGTAGAAGAAGGCATTACGAAAGTTGAGTGGCTTTTTCCTGATGAATTAAATAAGATCAAAGGCAATGCATGGCTATCACTGATGGATCTTATAAACTCATCTATTCTAAGAACCTGAAGAATTAATCGTTGTTCTCCTCCCTCTTGTAATCCATAATATTAATCGAAACAGGAAGAAATGGCGAGGCGTCTCCTCCATTCTTTATAATATCACGAACAATTGATGAATTTATATGACTATGTTCAGGGACTGTGAGCAGAAAAACACTCTCCACTGCCGGTGCCATTACCTTGTTTACCTGTGCGATGGCCCTTTCAAATTCAAAATCAGCTGATGTCCTCAGTCCTCTGATTATATACCCGGCACCAATCTTTTTACAGTAATCAACGGTTAAGCCCTCATAATGATCAACTTTAATTTTCGATTCATTCAGAAAGACTTTCTTTATCATAGATTCCCTTGTTTCAAGCTGATAGAAGCTTTTTTTCAGAGCATTTGCTCCCACTGCAATAATAATCTCATCAAAAAGATTAAGTGCTCTTCGAACTATTGCCTCATGACCGATTGTGAAAGGATCGAATGACCCGGGAAAAACCGCTATTTTCTTCATTCAAATGATATTTTTTTTGGATTCTTAACCTTCTGTTTCAGCAATGCAAGTTCTAGAACACCCATTATTGTTTCTACGTAATGAAACTTCAACCCCCTTATATATATTTCTTTGATGTTTTCCACATCCTTACGATTATCCTCAGATATAATAATCTCCTTGATGCTGGCACGTTTGGCAGCCAGTATCTTTTCTTTAATTCCGCCAACAGGCAAAACCTTTCCTCTGAGGGTTATTTCACCAGTCATTGCCATATATTTCTTAACTTTTCTCTGGGTGAATGCAGACGCAATTGATGTGGCCATAGTTACTCCTGCAGATGGACCGTCCTTTGGAATTGCACCTTCAGGAACATGTATGTGAATATTCCATTTTTCAGCGAAATTATCCGGAAGCTCCAACAGTTCAGCATTCGACTTGAGATATTCCAGGGCTATAATGGCAGATTCCTTCATCACTTCGCCAAGGTTCCCGGTAAGTGTAAGTTTACCGGTTCCTTTGCTCAGGCTGGTCTCAACAAATAAGATCTCACCTCCGGCAGTTGTCCATGCCAGTCCGGTTACAACACCAGCCTGATCATTTCCCGAATACAGGTCGCGTGTATATTTTGAAGGGCCCATGATTTCGATCAATGATTCGGCAGTAATGGCAGTATCATATTTGGTTTCCGAGGCAATATTCTTTGCGGTAACCCTTACAATTTTAGCAAGACGTTTATCAAGTTCACGTACACCCGATTCCCTTGTGTATTTCTCAATAAGCATCTCCATAATCTTCTTATCAATAGTCACCTGATCTTTTCTTACCCCATGATTTTCAAGCTGTTTTGGGAAAAGATGTCTTTTGGCTATCTCAAGCTTCTCTTCTACAAGATATCCGGTTATCTCAATCAATTCCATCCTGTCGCGAAGGGCCGGACTGATAGTTGCAAGGTTATTTGCCGTAGCAATAAATATAACTTTCGAAAGGTCGTATTCCATCTCCAGAAAGTTGTCGAAGAAAGTACTATTCTGCTCGGGGTCAAGAACTTCAAGTAAAGCAGAAGAGGGATCACCTCTGAAATCCTGCCCCACCTTGTCAATCTCATCAAGAATAAATACAGGATTTGATGAACCCGCCCGTTTAATACTCTGTATAATTCTTCCGGGCATAGCCCCGATATAAGTTTTCCTGTGACCTCGTATTTCTGCCTCGTCGTGCAAACCTCCTAATGACATTCTGACATATTTTCTATCGAGAGCCTTAGCAACCGATCGCCCGAGTGAGGTCTTACCGACCCCCGGAGGGCCGTAAAGGCATAGAATCGGAGATTTCAAATCACCTTTTAGTTTAAGTACTGCCAGATGTTCCAGTATTCGTTCTTTAACCTCATCTAGTCCGAAGTGATCCCAATCAAGGACTTTTCGTGCATTTTTAAGGTCAAGGTTATCTTGTGTATATAAGTTCCACGGAAGATCCAGTAAAGTCTGTATGTAATTTACCTGAACCGAATATTCAGCTGCAGCCGGATTGAGACGATGCAGCTTGTCGAGTTCTTTTTCAAAGACCTTTTTGACATCTTCGCCCCATAATTTTGCCTCTGCTTTTTTCCTGTATTCATCAATCTCTTTCTCAACAGGGTTTCCTCCAAGCTCGTTCTGAATTGTTTTCATCTGCTGATGAAGTAGGAATTCCCTTTGCTGCTGATCGAGATCGTTCTTTACTTTTGACTGCAATTCATTTTTTAATTCAAGAACCTGAATTTCCTGAACAAGAAACTCAAGTAACATGAATCCCCTGTCGCGCAGACTCGACATCTCCAACAGTTTTTGCTTGTCCTGAACTTTAATATCAGTGTTGGAACAGATGAAATTGATCAGGTAGGTATTATTTTCAATGTTTTTTATTGCAAATGAAGCTTCCGGGCTGATGTTAGGATTTATCTTGATTATCTTCAATGACATATCTTTCAATGACCCGATAATAGCGTTAAAGTCCCTGCTTAATATATCCGGTTTAGATTCCGGCAATGTTTTGACTTTTGCAATAAAGTACGGATTGTCAGATACAAGTTCCTGAAGCATCATTCTTTTTCTGCCCTGAATAATTGCGGTTGTAGACCCGTCGGGCATCTCCAGAAGTTTGACTATCTGTCCGATCGTACCAACAGTGTGAAGATCCTCGTATTCAGGATTTTCGGTATCGGGATCCTTTTGTGCTACAGTTCCGACAATTTTATTATTTCGGTAGGCATCTTTAATTAATTGAATCGACCGGGGCCGGCCAATAGATATAGGAAGAACTACTCCCGGGAATAATACATTATTGCGAAGAGAAAGTATAGGAATTGTCTCAGGTACTTCGACATCCTCAAGTTCACCATCGTCTCCATCTGCAATTATAGGAATTATATCACCATCACCATCCACCATATCCTGAAGGTAGATTTCTGTAACCGGTTTTCTGAATTTTTTATCCATCTGGTATTTTACTCTTTACTTCTTAATAACCCTTTGCATATTTTCTCACGTTCTACCATTTTATTACCACGGAGTTACACGGAGTCTTTTGTCTTTATTTTCATTTACTGTCAAATTTACATAAAATATTAACAATTAATCCGGGAGAAGGTTATGCAATGATTGTGCCATAAACTGATATAAAAAAAAAAGCCCCCGCGTGGAGGGCTTCAGTATGTATCTGCATCAACAGTTATTTCTTTTTACCAACATGATCCTTATAACGGTTCATGAACTTATCTACTCTACCCGCTGTATCAACCAATTTCATTTTACCAGTGTAAAAAGGATGAGAGGTATTCGAAATCTCAAGTTTGATCAGTGGATATTCAGTACCATCTTCCCATTTATAAACCTCTCTCGAAGGTGCTGTTGATTTGCTCAGGAACGCATGACCATTTGACATATCCTGAAATACAACAAATCTGTAATTGACCGGGTGAATACCATTTTTCATTGCTCTCTATTTTTTTTGTACTTTAATAATCAAGATAAATTCTCGCCTTTTAGGGTTTGCAAAATTAATTAACATTATCTAAAATACAAAAGGAATTGCATAATTATTAAATATATCATGGCTGTTCATGCATAACAGACTGTTTATAAGCCATTTCATCTTTATATCTAATAAAAGTAAGGCTTGTATCGATAAGAAATCTGTATGTTATGTGTGTTTTTGCCTTTTTTGCCCCAAGCGCTTCATAAATTGCAATCATTTTGGGATTAAAGTCTCCGACCCAGGAGAGCTCAAGTTCTTTAAACCATGGTTTCTTTTTAAAGGTGTTATAAACATTGAGAAAAATTGCAGACTCAACACCGCTGTTCTGGTACGAAGGCTGAACTCCGCCAACAATAGCTCTCGCCCGTGATATTTTATGGGTCATTTTAAGATAAAAGAATCTCAACAAATTCCAGATATGAAGCTTCCCGTTAAAATGCTTTATAATTTGATTCAGATCGGGAAAGATGATAAAAAAGGCAATCGGTTTACCATTAAAATAAGCGAACCAGATAAGTTCTTCATCAATCAATACCCTCGCCTTTTCAAGTGATTCCTCAAGGATAACAGGATCAAGAGGCGTAAAATCTTCCTTAAATACTGACCATGTTGAGTTATAGATTTCGACTATATCGTTAATAAAAGCATCCGCCTTCCGGAACTCAAAATGTTTATACGAGTACCCCTCTCTTTTTGAGATCCAATCGGCAATTTTTTTTATCCTTTCGGGGAATTGGGTAATCTCGTTACCTGATCCACGCACTTCTCTGTGATAAGAGTACTGTTCGAAATAGTTTTCGAATCCATACTCTTCAAAAAAGGCTCTGTAGTACTTTTTATTATAAGGCATCCCAAATCCCGGTTGTGTAAATCCCTCAACAAGCAGTCCCCAGTTATTATCATTCTCACCAAAATTGATTGGTCCATCCATAACCTTCATTCCACGCTCCGAAAGCCACTCCTTACCCGTGTTGAAAAGCAAATAAGCGGCTTCACGGTTATCAATAACCTCAAAAAAGCCTAAGCCTCCGGTAGGATTTGTATTGGCAGCTGACCGAACCATGTCGATAAACGCAGCTATTCTTCCAATAGTCTTATTATCATCATCTTTCAGAATCCAACGGATTGCTTCTCCATTTTTAAAGGCATGATTTTTCTTTGGATCAAAAACAGATTCAACACCTGAATCAAGAGGACATACCCAGCAGGGATCCTCTGAATACAATCTTTTCGGGAAATCGATAAAGTCCTTTTTATCCTGCTTCGTTTTGACTTCAATTATTTTCATATTTAAAGTTCTAACGTATATAGATTATACCATGATCGATTAGGATGAAAAGAATTGACAGTAGGATCGAATAGAGAGCATAAATTCGGAGAGGTATGTATTCTGAAGGTCTTATCTTCATTTTGACCCATACATATATCACCATAAAGAGATTATTAATTGTATATCCTACAAATGAGGCTACAGCCACACCAACAAGTCCGTAATTCCATTTTATCATATACAGACTTAAGGGAATATTAATGCTTAACTCAATTATCGCTGCAAAAAGGGTAATATGGGTCTTTTTTCTACCTACAAGTATTGTCTGGGGAAAAACAAGCCTTGGTATTATCATTAATGAATATACAAGGAATACACCCACACTTTTGTGAAACTCCGGACGGAAGATCAATGGGAAAACAGGAGGAGCAATCAGCATCATTCCCATAGTGACAGGGAAAAGCATGTGCATCAGTTTTGCCGATTTTACTTTTATAAGTTCCAGAGATTCCTTCATCTTCTCGCGGGTAGAAAATTCTGAAAGCATGGCAATACTCAGCCCATTCGCCAGCATAAGTACCAGCGGAAATTCTTTCGCACCATAACGGAACAAGGCAAACTTACCCGGATCTTTAAAGATTGCAGAAATAATTACACCATCGATATATTGTGCGGAACCACTGATAAGCGTAGTTATAATTAATGGGGTAGCCAGGTAAAGGTGCTCCTTAATGAAGTCGACCGATATCTTCATTTCTGTATATCGTCGCAACAATATTATCAACCATATCCATCTCAGACCCGTTATTGCAAGAAGTCCCCAAATCGACCAGATTATGTCTTTCCCTAATATTAATGGCGTAATGATCAGTATCAGTTGAGCCGTATAAGTATATAAACCATACTGAAATATCCGGTACGATCTGTTGTTAAGAAGGTAGATGTATTCTATAAGACAAACAGGGCTGCTTAGAAGGATGTATAGTAATAAGAGGTTTATATACGGAACATTACCTTTGTTATGGAATACTGAAAAATAGCCTTTTAGAGAATGACCAAGAATAAATAACAGAATACTGAACAGGCATAATAAAAGAAATGTATTAAAAATTTCAGGTGATTTTGCAATTCCCTTATCTCCTATTTTATGGTAAGTTTTGTTTCTCTGGTAAAGAGGGAGAAGAGATTGAATGATTCCTGTAACCCAGAAAAAGGTAAGTAATGATCCTATAAACATAAACATTTCCCATTGCCCGATATCCTCTGTTGAAAGAGGACTCTTGGTAATGACAATGCTTATAATAAGAAAGATAACGGGTTTCATCAACTGAAAAAGCTGCATGCCCGATATGTTGTCTATTAATTTAATCTTTCTCAAAACAGAATAAATACAATTAAAAAATAAGTGACTAAAGTGACTAGAGTGCCTAAAGTTAATATACCCGGATTCATAATCGAAAAATCAAAAACTATTTTTAAAATATAGTATAGAGACTATTCATAAAAGGTCTTCATTATTCAGACGGTCAAAGATAGTAATAGAGGTCATTAAGATAAAATAAAAATAATATTTTGTGAAATAGAAATTTTGACCTTAATTTGCACTCCGATACGGTGGATGTAGTTCAGTCGGTTAGAACGTCGGATTGTGGTTCCGAAAGTCGTGGGTTCGAGCCCCATCTTCCACCCCACCAAAAAACAAACATAAAACAGTAGAGACGCAAAATTTTGCGTCTCTACTGTTTTTATACCATGCCGATTATACCGCGAGACGCAAAATTTTGCGTCTTTACAATCAAATTGTTTTATGTTCGTTTTTTCCGGAATATTTATAATAGGCAAATATTGAAAGGGCTGCAAGCACAATTACTGCAATATAGACAAATGATGGCACGGGAATCGGATCGCCGGAAGCATAAGAGTGCATCCCCGACAAATAATAGTTTACCCCAAAATAGGTCATAAGTACCGATGAGAAGGCAAATAGAGAGATAAGGTTAAAGGTAAATATATCTTTCATCCCCGGAATGGTACGGCTATGAATTACAATACTGTACATTATTATTGTAATGAGCGACCAGGTCTCTTTTGGATCCCATCCCCAGTATCGTCCCCACGATTCGTTTGCCCATACTGCCCCAAGAAAGGTTCCTATTGTAAGGAAATAGAGCCCTAGCGTAAGGGTTTTATAATTAATAACTGTAAGTTCATCAATTGTAACAGCAATCCTGGTTATATTCTTTTCGTTCGACAGGGCCAGAAGGATCATGTTTATCAGTCCAAGGATCGCACCTAGTCCGAGAAAACCGTAACTACCAGTAATGACAGACACATGAAGTGTAAGCCAGTACGATTTGAGCACGGGAACCAGGTTGGTTATCTCCGGATCCATAAAGCTCAGATGTGCTACCATCAGAGTCATAGATGCCAGAACAGCAGTTGCAGAGAGAGCGAAGGCAGACCTCCGGCTGAATAAGAAACCTGCAAGCAACGTTACCCATGAAATAAATATCATAGACTCATATCCGTTACTCATAGGAGAACGGCCGGCAATGTACCATCGAAGTCCCAGACCAAGAGTATGAAACAGGAATCCTGCAAACAATAACCAGCTAAGAACCTTAACAAAGCGAGTTGTTTCTTTTCTTCCCTTGATGACCATGGTAATAAGGCCGATAAGCATAATCAACCCAACTGTAGCATAGAATGGAAAGAGCTTCTCAAATATTCCCATCCTGTAGTATAATAATTCTGCCTTTATCTTTGACTGGGTTGGAAGGTTATACCCTGCAAATCTTTTCTGGTATTCACCGATGGAAGCCGTAACCCTTCGGATGGCGGTTATGTTATTAGTTTGAAGAGCGTCAGAAATTGCAGGAATTATACCAGCCAGATAGAGTGAGTCTTCCCTGCTCCTGACTCTCATCAGCGCCTCCTGCGATGACCCCCAGGTATTCACGCTATCCTTCAAAGGGAATAACTTCAGAAAATCACCTTTATATATCTCATAGACGATATTCATTCTTTCATCTATTTTCATCACTTCCTTATCTAATTTATTCCTTTCCGCCGGTGGTTTAGAGTATGCCGTATTCACTTCTTCAGATATCTTGTAAGTACCGCTACCATCCAGTTTTACTAAATCGGAGAATGAAGCCAGGCTTCCCTTTATGCCAATTTTAGTTTGAAGATCCTTGTTACCAACGGTTATCAATGGAACATCTTTCCAATTGTTAAAATCGAGATAAAGTCCAAGGAAAACCTGCATAGATGAAAGTCCATCAAAATTACTCGATCGTGTTACTTTTCTGAGAATATCATTGCTCAGGGTGAAGAGTGGCTTAGTCCGGCCCTTCTGATCCTGAATCAGAACCTTTCCAAACTCTTCAGACAAAGCTTTATCCGGAACAAGTTTCTGGGCATTCAGGTTTGAGAATCCTGAAAATAGTATCATTAATAAGACTACAGGAAGAGCTTTTCTTATTTTAGACTGCCAGTATGAAGCATTTACATTGCGAAAAACAGTCTCCTTACTCAGCAAAGCCAATATTATAAAAAGGAACAGAAGGCCATAGCCGGTATAGGTCACCAGCATTCCTGCCATATCATGGTTCACCGACAGGATTGTGCCTTTCTCGTCCTGATCGTAGGATGACTGATAGAACCTGTATCCCTTATATTTAAGGATATTATTCATGAAGATCACATAAGGCTTCTGAATATTTGCAACTTTGTCGAGTAAGACTACATCGCTCTTATACCCCGACGGACTGGTCGAACCCGGATATCTTTCAAGAATAAAATCATTCAGTTTGATACTGAAGGGTAGTTCGGTACTCATCGAACCGTAATTAACTTCGACAGTTCCTCCGTCGACCTTGCAATAACCGGTCGCAATTTTCGCCGCTTCTCTGTCCCACAGATATATTGTTGAAGATTCGCTTCCGCTAACCAGGTGAAAGATGAAGGCATTCTGGCCGGTATTTTGTTCCATGGGATTCACAGCTACTGCTTTTGGGGCATCTCCAACAGCATTCACTTCGGCTGCATTTGGAATAATCTTCGACAGCACCAGTTCATATGTTTTGCCATTAATCTTTAAGCTCTTTTTATAATCATCTGCAGAAACACTGGTCATCGAATACTTGTTGGTTTTGGTTTCAGTGACCTTTCCACCTGCATCTCTTACAGAATATTCAATGTATTTTTCAGTTGAGTAACATGTGTTCTGCTCTTCCCCTTCTCTGATGTGTATTGATCCTTCCCATCCGAAATATCTGGTTATACCGGCGCCAATAATCATAATAACAAATGAAAGGTGGAATAGCGCCACAACCAGCTTGTCGCGTTTGTACAACTTTAGAATGATCAGACGTCCTATAAGGTTTACAGCAAGAAGTAACAATATCAGTTCGAACCATCTGGTATCATAAACCATACTGTAGGCTGCCGGTGACCCAAAGTCGTTCTCTATGAAAGTTGCAGCTGCCATTGCGACAGCGAACAGGACAAAGAGAATACCCATAAATGCCGGGGAGAATAAGAGTTTAATGTACTTCATAATCGTTATAATAATTTGTTAAATATTTAAATTTATAGGTCTGAAGACGAAAGTCCGAAGTAATCCTTCTTCCCCTCACTCCTCACCCCTCACTCCTCACCCCTCACTTCCTACTTCCTACTTCCTACTTCCTACTTCTTACTTCCTCACCCTTTCTCCGATATCTGTATAAGTCTTTCCCTATCCAGTATCTTTATTCTTGAGGCAGAGGAAAAAATCACCCCCGACTCTTCCAGTCCCTTCAATATTCTGACAACACATTCCTTAGCCATGGATGTCATTTCGCCGAGCTCCTGACGTGAAAGGATCATTTCATATTCATTGCTTTTAAATACTTCATCAGAGAAATATAATAATGCTTCAGCCAGTCGGCCTGACATTCTTTTCTGGGCAAGATTAATCATCCGGTTGTGCGAACTTTGAGCCTTAAGACTTATATCCTCAATAAGGCTCTCCGCAAAGGCACCATTGCTTCTGACAAGATGCCTGAAAATGTCAAAGCTTATGAAGCAGGCGTGAACGGTGGTTATGGCGGAAACCGAATAAGAATGTCGTGAGTCGACATATGCACCCGGACCCATAATCAGTCTCCCTGGGAGAGCAATCCCCATTATGAAGTTTTTCCCGTTTATCCCTTCGATATACGTTTTAGCCAGACCATTCGACATAAATAATGCGTTGGATGTCGGGGAACCCTGCTTAAGCATTATCTCTCCCGGCTTAAAGGTTGCCTCATATCTGTTTTTGTTAATTGTCTGCAGCTCGCTTTTTGTCAAATGCTGAAAATTTTTCCATTGAATGGTACAATTTTCGCAACTCTCTATTATGTTTACCCCTGACATATTCCGGCTTTTAAAGGGTTCAAAAATAAGTTTTTAAATACAGACGAAACCACAAAGCTAATAAATATCACCAGGTAAATTGATATTTATCACCAGCATAACACATATCTATCAATTATCGATATCGTAAATAGCATAATACCTGTTAATAATATAACAGATGTAATTGCTAGCTTGCATCACGAAATTATAACTAAAAAACCAAATATGAAAAATCTAGTAAGATTACTATTACTGCTCACTGTGGTCATTTTCATCACGACCTCCTGTGAAGGACCAATGGGGCCTGCAGGAAAAGATGCGAATGAGAGTTGTATTATCTGTCATAATACACCAAATCAGGATGCAAAATTAGCTGAGTATCATTTGTCAAAACATTTTTATGGAACTTCAAGTGCAAGAAACACCAAGTATTGTGCAAGATGTCATACCAAAGAAGGATTTATTGAGATTACCGGTGCACAAAAATTTGTAGTTTCAAATGATATTCCAGATGGTACCAGAATTGATTGTGAGACCTGTCATAAGCATCGTGCATTCGATTTTGCAGACGATACAGTAAGCTTTATTCTCAGAACCAATACCCCTGTGTCTCTGAATTATTACAACAACACAAAAACCGAAGACTTTGGAAAGATAAACAATTTATGCGTTACCTGTCACCAGATTCGTGGCGTTACCGCTGTGAATTACACCGATGCAACTGTTACTCCGAGTGTTGTAAGAACATTCAATCAACTTCCTTTCTTTCCTCTTGATAACTCAAAGGAAAGCACAACAGTTAAATTTCAGGTAGGAACAAACTTTGCTGTTCACGACGGGAATCAGTCAAATCTCTTCAAAGGTATCAATGGTTATGAGTACGTCGGCAAGACTTATACCAGAAACTGGAAGCATTCTGACTTTGCTTGTACCGACTGCCACATGAACGAATACGATCCTGCAACAAAAACAGGTGGACACACACTAATCGCTAACAAAGCTGTTTGTACTGATTGTCATAAAGGAGATAAGTTAACTCAAATTCAGACAGATGTTCAACAAAAAAGTATTGCACTGGCTGAACTTCTGGTTGCCAGAAAAATATTCAAAAAAACTACAAATAGCTCAGGTGTTGTATCTTATAGCGCTGAACCTTCGCACGATTTCTTAGGTAATCTATTCCCAACAACTGCATCAACAACATTATTTGCTACAGCTCTTGCCAGTGCCAATACGGTTAGTCCGACAACTGGTCTGGTTGTATACGCAAACAATGTAACAATGGCCGTTGATAACGATTATGCAAACAGAATCGGTCGCTTATGGAAATACGGAGAACTGGGAGCTGCTTATAATTACATGTACATAACAAGCGAACTATCTCTTGGTGTTCATAATCCAACTTATGCAAAACAGTTACTGGATAACTCTATTGCATGGTTGAATTCAAATCCATAGACTTTACTTCCACCAAATAGTTAAACAGGTTGTCTCAAAAAGGCAACCTGTTTTTTTATATATTCAACCTTCGGTCAGTCGACAAATCAAGCAGGAATAGGTTGCAGAAATTAAAAATGTAACTGAGTGAATAAAACCATTATCATATAAATCATCTTTCTTAATTCCAGCCGTTTGTTGTACTACATTTATATGCATAAAAATATGCTGAATCTGGAATAAAAAGACTAACTTGCTTTTACAGTTATTTATGTTCAATAGCTGAATAGTTCCAGACAATTTCTAGAAGTCTGTTTGCAAGCGCAAACAATGAAGAACACCGATTACAGGTGATACTGAATTTAATAACACACATTTTGGAGAATTGAACTACTTATTTTCACTGGATAAAATACCTATTCGAAAAATAACTAATATGAAGTATAAGTTTTGCACAATCATCAGAATCCCACTAATCTTAATGCTGGTTTTTTCTGTTTCCATTTTAGGATGCAAAAGGAAGGAATCCAACGGCAATTTGCTATTAAAAGCCAATGATTTAAAGGTGGAAATCGTTAAGCCAGATACTGCGACAGATTTTGCGGTTGAGCCTCCCCCGTTCAGTGATGGCATTTACCCTTGTTCCGACTGCCATGCAAATTTTCCGCCTAACCCTGTCAAACGAAAATTAACTGAATGGCACGATGATATCTCGACAATGTTTAATCATGATAGTGAAAACCGCTGGTGTCTTGACTGCCACGATCTTAAAAACAGAAACTATCTAAGGCTTGCAAGCGGGAAATTATTGGATTTCAAAGAATCATACAAACTTTGCGGTCAGTGCCATGGTGAAAAGTACAGAGACTGGAAAGTAGGGGTACATGGAAAACGGACCGGTTTCTGGAACGGCAAAAAAGAGTACTTGCTCTGTGTAAGTTGTCATAATCCACACTCCCCAAAATTCCAGGAACTTACTCCGGAACCACCACCGGTAAGACAAGACAGTATTCGATAACTAATTTAACAGGATGTTTAAATGAAAAACGAAAATTCAAGAAGGTCGTTTATAAAAAATATTTCCTTAGCAACGTTCTCAGCGGTTGCTCTCTCAGGCTGCAATTCCAAATCATTTGATAAATTTCTTCAGAAAAATTTCAAGACTTTATCAAAAAAGGAAAAAGATGAGATTATTAAAAATCTTGAAGTCTCTTATAAAGAAAAGTATGGTAAGGAGTTTCATGTTTCTGATAAGGCTGCATTAGATGGGACATTGTTTGGTTATGCCCTCGACCTTTCGAGATGTGTTGGCTGCAGAAGATGTGTATATGCTTGTGTAAAAGAAAATAATCAGTCGCGTAACCCGCAAATCCATTGGATTGAGGTTCTTCAGATGGAAAAAGAAAAAGGAATTGATCTGGCAAATTCTAATGTACAGTACAATCCGGAAAAAGTTCCCGAGAAAGGTTACTTCTATGTACCCGTTCAATGCCAGCAATGCAAAAATCCTCCTTGTGTAAAAGTTTGTCCTGTGAAGGCAACATGGCAGGAACCTGATGGTATTACAGTTATCGATTATAACTGGTGTATCGGCTGCAGGTATTGTATGGCAGCATGCCCGTATGGTGCAAGACATTTCAACTGGGGCGAACCACATATTCCTGAGGAAGAATTAAACACAGAAGTACATTATCTGGGAAACAGACCAAGAATGAAAGGGGTAGTCGAAAAATGCACATTTTGCATTCAGAGAAGCAGAGAAGGCAAATACCCGGCATGCGTTGAGATTTGCCCTGTTGGAGCAAGAAAATTCGGTAATCTCTTAGACCCCAACAGTGAAATCAGATATATTCTTGAGAACAAACGAGTACTTGTTCTGAAACAGGAATTGAATACACAACCTAAATTTTATTATTTCTTCGGTGTATAAGTAAAAAGGCGTAACGGCTCAATGGCGCAAGGGCGCAAAGGCATAGTTAATATAATCAAACTGAATTTAACATGAATTTTATCCGATTTATTTCAGGCAGTATAAGAGTAATATTCCACGGCAGCAGAACATACTTTGCCTGGCTTACCTTCCTGTTGATACTTATAATCTGGGGAGGATCCGGTTATTTTAATCAGCTCTCACACGGACTGATCGAGACTCACATGCGCGATTCAGTGTCGTGGGGATTTTATATAGGAAATTTTACTTTCCTTGTCGGGGTTGCAGCTGCTGCAGTTATGCTTGTGATACCGGCTTATATCTACGACTGGAAGCCAATAAAGGAAATTGTAATTTTCGGTGAGCTCCTGGCGGTATGTGCAGTAATAATGTGTATTTCATTTATAGTGGTTGATATCGGTAATCCACTGAGATTCTGGCATATGCTTCCGATAGTTGGCACAATGAATTTTCCTTCATCAATGCTTTCGTGGGACTTTTTCGTTCTTAACATCTATTTGTTGCTCAATTTATTTGTGGTTACCTATTTGTTGTATTCTCATTTTTATAAAAAGGAATACAAAAGATCGGTCGTTTTACCTCTTGTACTGATAAGCATCCCGATGGCAGTTGCTATACATACTACCACTGCGTTCTTATATAATGCTTTACCCGGACGCGTATTCTGGAACAGTGCATTGCTTGCTCCAAGGTTCCTGGCCTCAGCTTTTTGTTCTGGTCCGGCAATTCTTTTAATCCTCTTTCAGGTTCTAAGAAAAACCACGAAGTTTGAAATTAAAGATGAAGCAATATGGAAGATTGCTGAACTGATGGTATATGCAATGTTTATATACCTGTTTTTTACTATCGCGGAACTTTTTAAAGAATTCTATTCCGGAACTGAGAATATTCTTTATTGGAAATACCTGCTGTTCGGTATTGGTGATCATAAAGAGATTGTTCCTTACAGCTGGTCGTCGATAATTATGGGATGTATCGCGTTTGTACTATTCCTTATACCCAAAACGCGTAAAAACTTTGTGACCCTGAATATTGGTGCAGTTCTCATTTATGGAAGTGTTTATGTTGAAAAAGGAATTGCATTAATTATACCGGCATTTACTCCTGATGTACTAGGTCAAATCTATGTATATACACCTTCAATGACTGAGATAAGAATTGCTGTAATGATATTTTCACTTGGGTTTTTGATGTTTACCTTCTTGTCAAAAATCGCTATCGCAATAGTTTTTGATGACTATAACATCGACAGTTTAAACAAGAAAAAGAGGCTGCCCAATTAGGTACAGCCTCATCTATCAATATAATTGCTACTTATTATTATTTCTTGAGAGTTCTCAGATAATTGACAATATTCCAAATATCATCATCTGAAAGTTTGCCTTCATATTTCGGCATATCACCACGTCCTGTTTTTGTCTTGTAAAAATGTTCCCCATCGGTCTGAGCCTGTGATTCCGCTTTAGTAAAGTTTGTAGGTGTTGTTTTAAGCGATTTTGCCTTTGGCCCATCACCAAGGCCTGTTTTTCCATGGCATGCTGCACAAGTTTTTGAATACAAAGCAAGACCTGCTTTTGTACTTGCATCACTCGTTGCTACAGGGTTTTTCATTGTTTTAAAGTTGGCTGGAACAACCCAGGGTTTGGGTTGAGCAACTAAAGTTGCACTAAAGAGTAAAACGATTGTGCTTACCAGTAAGACCTTAATTGTTTTCATAGTAGTAGATATTAATTATTATTCAAGATACAAAGATCGTGCAAATAATTCATATTCTGTACTCTTACCAAAATTTCCTTCATCTACTTTCGCTTGTTTCTTCTGCTTTAAAAGGGATTTATTTAACACCGGAAAAACATCAAATTGCAACTCTACTCAGAGCTATGATATCCAGAAATGATTCCCCAGAAGAGTGAAGATGGTTTTGCTCCAAGAGTGCAGGTATAGATATGGATAACCATAAATATCGAAAGAAAGAATCCCATGGTAATATGCAAAATATCGGTCAGTATAAGTCCGCTCACACCGAAAAATTTCACAACCGTTATCTCAGGAAAAAGCAATCCTATCCCTGATATAATAAGCAATGGAACAGCAACATACATGGCCAGTACATAAGTAAGTTTTTGAAGAGGATTGAATTTGCGATCCTCTGTTACGGGAAAAGGATGTTTTTCACCTTTGAACATTCCCCATGAATAATATTTCAATTGAGCGAGAAGCTCATCAAGGAAATTCTCCCTGCTTATTTTATAGTATCTCCCATTATTGGTGAGCAGGTTTCCTGTTACAAATATTATAAAATTAATCGTCAGGATGAGAGCAGCGAAATTGTGCCATTTTATTGCTTTGGCAAAGCCGACCATATAAGACGCATTTTCCTTATCGGTATATTGCATGCTTAAACCTGTTATGATAAGAATGATGAACAGCACAGCATTAAATACGTGCCAGAGTCTTAACCATTTTGGATAAAGGTACATCTTAGTCTGCTTTAATTGTTTTTTTACTTTTCCTTATCCTGAACACAATGTGTATTGCAATAATGCTTATCACAAATACAAACAAAATCAAACTTAAAAGATTAAGATATTCGTTTCTGTTTGCCCCAATAACATATGATTCGTTCAGTATAATGCCATTGAAGAAACCATCGCGTCTCTGAGCTTTAGATTCAAATTTGTACAGAGAAGCCATAAGTATCGAATTTTGTGAATGACACTCATTGCATCTTCTTACAGCTTGTTCTTTCGGCAATATGAGGTGAGAAACCTTTATGCTGTCGTTTATTTTTGTGTGACATTCAATACATCTCACACTTTTAAAATGGTTAGCCTGGTTTGGCAGCCACTCGTGCTTCTGGATAATATTGATCTCCTCTTTATCGGTAAGAAGTTGAAAATTATCATAGTTAGAATGACAATGCAGACAAATGGAATTATCGTAAGCAATAGTCTCTTTCAGATTATTTCTATTTCTGACTGATATTTTGTATTTGTGAGGGTCGTGACATTTCCAGCACGAAAAGCCCTCACTCTCCATCTTAAAGTGAACGCTCTTTTTATATTCAGCCTCTATCTCCTCAAAATGATATTGAGCATACTTTTCATCTCCACCGTGGCAATCAATACATATTAATTTTTGTTCCATCCTCAGTTCACCGGCATGAGGAAATTTGACATATTCCGATGAGTGGCAGTCTGTACAACTGAAACTTTTATGATTTGAATTGTAGAAAGCTTCTCTTTTGATGATAATCTCAGAATACATCAATTGCCTTACCTGACGACCAAGGGTTTCATTCGTGTATTCGTATTTACTCTGACCATGACACTTAAAACACCTCTCATTTTCTTCCTTATAAGGAGATGTATATGTTGTTGTATCCTCAATTACCTTTTTAAAACCGAATACTCCGGCTTGAGAGGCCAAAGTATTGCAGGTTAAAAATGAAATGGCAATAATCAGGAATCTGAAAATTTTCATTAATGATTCCGCTTATAGTTAGAATCTGACAGTTATATTAAATCCAATCAGATAATCTCCTTTCGAAAAATCATTGGTATTATACAACAGATTCCTCTGGTTGACAATCTTATTAAAGTTTGCAACAAATATCTGGAAAGTATGTGTCGCTGTATTTATTTCCCAGCCTAAAGCAAGGTTTGGTTTTGGCTGTACAGGAATATCTTGTTTTGTAAGCAGTTGATCATACTCAACAATTACGGAATGAGCTCCGAATAAGTTTGCACGTGCACCTGCTGAAACCCCAAAATTGATGTTCTTATAACTGGTTGTATCTGTACGCGGGACAGAATTATAATAAGCAAGCGATGGAGCAACCTGAACCGAGAACATTTCGTTAATCTTACGGGCAACAATAAACTGAGTAAAGTAAGACAACCTGTGAATATTCCTGTATCTGTCGGCGGGACCAAATACCTCTTCTTTCTGCAAATCAAGTACAACATTGCCAAAGTAGGATAAAGAAACAGGCATGCTATTATCTTCATTCTGCTGAAGGATAAGATATTTCCACTGTACATCTTGTTGTTTATAGTCTTTTGTTGTTCCTGCTCCTACCATCAATCGATCGGTGATACCATAATTCAGACCAATTCTTGTGTTGGCAGAACCCTGAATTCCATAAAGATTATGATAATCAACAATATTACTGAATCGATGGTGAATTTCGAGTTCCAAACCGCCTTTATAAGGAGTGGAAACTGTATTATTATCAATAAGTATTGTTGTTCCAAAAGTAAACCGAACCGGGTTGGATCCTTCTTTCGCTGTTGAGTCTGCCTGGGCGAATAAGGGAGAAATAAATGCAAATAATGTCAAAAGGATAAAAATCTTTTTCATTTTTTATGGTTTTATCAGGTTTAATTATTTTAGTTATTGAGGGCTCCCTGGTTAATCCAGTAGAGTATTTTAAGTTTGTCAGAAGATGTGGTTCTGGAAGAATGGCTCGAACTGTTTATCTGCAAATACAATCCGCTTGTTTCTCCGGGAGGAGTTATAAATTTTAACTTAGTAAGCGCGGCGTATGACTTACCATCCCTCAGGTCAGGGGACTGAGCACCTCCATGGCATGTAATACAATTTGAAGTAAATATTGGCTGTATATCAGCTTCAAAATGCCATGTAACATTAGGGTCAACAGGGCGAGGATAAAAAGCAACTTTCTCGCAAGAAGATAGTCCCCCGACTGCTGCAGTTAGAACTAAGACAACCAGTATCTGTCTGATCCTATTAAATCTCTGATTCATATTTCTATCTTTGTTAATTAATTCACAAAGATATCTTATTATCCTGATTAATAGTGCTTAAATAGGTCAAATTTGGACTTCAGGCACTGCTGTTTAGCATGTCAAAAATTGATCTATATCACTTTTGATGGTGATATATATTTTTGGATCTCATTCTGAAATCCCGGTTATGCTGATATTCAGAACTTATAAACGTTATCTTCAATGAGTTTATCAGCTATTCGTCTTCTGGCATCTTTTAAATTGGCACATTCAACCCTTGTCAGATTCTCAATGGCGCTAACCAGCGCTGCACAATTCTCAGGAGTGGAAAATGCACCCACTGCTTCGAGAGCTGACTTTCTGACGATAGCGGCTGTCTCGGCAATATTCACATCGAGCATATCTTTATAAAGTGATGCATCCTTGATAGTTGAAACTTTTTCAACTCTAAGCGCCAGTGATTCGGTGACGTATGTCTCCATCATCATCTCAGCTATATTATTGAGCACTTCCTGTTCGGTAATAAGGCTCTTGTCGAATCTTTTAGATGCTCCATGAATACAAAGCAGGATTGCTTTCTTGAAATTTTTGGTATATCTTGATTTTCTTTCGGAATAGCTCTCTCCATCTTTTTTACCATCGGTTATTGAACCCATTGAAGAGTAAAGTTTTTCAGCTTCGCCAAAAAGGTCAAAATCACCTTTCATAGCTCTCTTCATGGCTGTATCGACAACCAGGAGCCTGTTTATCTCATTCGTTCCCTCGAATATCCTATTGATTCTCGAATCGCGGTAACCTCTTTCTACAGCCATCTCTGCGGAATATCCCATACCTCCGTGAATCTGAACTCCTTCATCTGCAACCCTATCAAGCATTTCAGAGCCAACAACTTTCAGAATTGCAGCCTCAACAGCATAATGACTAATAGCTTCAATGGTTGCCCTGCCATAGTCTCCACAGTCTGCTGACAGTTTTTTCAAAAGTGTGTCGATGTCCTGACTTACTCTATAAACAGCTGATTCTGAAGCAAATAAACGTATTGCCATTTCAGCGAGTTTGTACTTAATTGAACCGAAGGTAGAGATGAGAACCCCAAACTGTTTTCTTTCATTAGCGTATTTAACAGAATCGTTGATTGTTTTCTTTGCTGCACCGATAACGTTTGCTCCAAGCTTAAGTCGTCCCATGTGAAGAATACTCAGGGCTATTCTGAAACCTTCTCCTCTTTTTCCCAACAGATTTTCTACGGGTACCTTTACATCGGTGAAATATATCTGAGCCGTTGATGATCCTTTTATTCCCATCTTGTGTTCATCGGGACCAATAACAACACCAGGGTATTTGCTCTCTACGATAAATGCACTGAGAACCCTGTCGGTATCTATCTTGGCAAATACCACAAGTGTATCGGCAAATCCTGCGTTAGTGATCCACATCTTCTGGCCGTTCAGAATATAATGTTTGCCATCTTCGCTCAGTCTGGCATTAGTTTTTCCTGAGTTCGCATCGCTTCCAGCACCAGGTTCTGTAAGACAATACGCACCCAAAAATTCACCAGAGGCCAGCTTTGTCACATATCGTTCTCTCTGGTCTTTATTTCCATAGTACATAATTGGTAATGTCCCGATTCCGCAATGTGCCATATAAGCTACTGAAAATGAATATCCTGCTCCTGTTGTTTCAGCTACAAGCATCTGGGTAACAAATGATTGTCCGAATCCCCCCAGGTCTTCAGGAATTGAGATGCCGAGTAATCCAAGCTCGCCAGCCTTCTTCATCATACTCTTCATTAATTCCCGGTCGCTTTTCTCAACCATTTCTATGTTGGGATATACCTCAACCTCAAGAAAGTCTCTGCATGTCTGGGCTATCATTCTCTGTTCCTCATTGAATTCCTCAGGAATGAAAACATTATTTGATTCGATTTCACTTACAAGAAATTCACCACTTTTCAAGAGTTTATTGTTTTCCATTGTTATCAGATAATTTATTGGATTAATTTATAATTCAAGCGATTGTGCAATAAGTTCGGCAATATCAAGATTCCTGATCTCTTCTTCTTTATTTTTATACTTAAGTCCATCTGTAAGCATTGTCATACAGAAAGGACAGGCAGTAGCAATAACTTTAGCGTCGGTTTTAAGTGCGTCTTCGGTTCTTTCGATAAAAATCTCCTTGTCTCCTTTCTCAGCTTCCTTGAACATTTGAGCGCCACCTGCACCGCAGCATAGGGCAAAGCTTTTGTTCCGGTGCATTTCAACCATATTGGGAGTAAGTTTCTTAAGTATGGAACGAGGTTCATCATAAATTCCATTTGCGCGCCCAAGATAGCAGGGATCGTGATAAGTTACTGTAATGTTTTTTAATGCTGCCGGGTCTATTTTTAATTTACCGGCCTCGATGTTATTGTTCAGGAACTGCAGGTAATTTATTACTTCATAGTTGCCACCCAGATCGGGATATTCATTTTTAAAAATGTTGAAGCAATGAGGACAGATGGTTATGACCTTTTTAATCTCATACATCTTAAAGATCTCTATCACCTGAAGAGCCTGCATCTGGTACAACATCTCGTTGCCGGCCCGTCTTGCAGGATCACCTGTGCACGTCTCTTCCTTTCCAAGGACGGCGTAACTTACATTTAAATGTGTAAGTATTTTGGCAAATGCCCTTACCACCTTTTTGTACCTGTCGTCGAATGCTCCTGCACAACCTACCCAGAAGAGGTATTCAGGTTTCTCTCCTCTTGCGAAGAGATCGGCCATTACAGGGATGTCTATTTTTCTGGTATTCATTTTAAATCTATAATACTTTTCAGTGATCAAGTTAGATATATTTAACTAAGAACAACGAACAATCGATCAGTGAAATAAGAAGTATTGACAGATCTGCATTCAACAATCATTTGTTCTGCGCTCGTTTGTTCATTTTGTTCAAATTGCATTTTCTTTCCCGCCATTGAGGTTATACAATATTCATTTCCAAATCCTTAGTCCAGTTCAACCGATCTTCAGCCGAGTATTGCCACGGTGCTCCGTTGTTTTCAATATTATTAAAAACTGCCTTGAGCTCTCCGGGGGCCGATGCTTCCTCCATAACGAGGTATCGTCTCATATCAATAATCAGTGTTGGATGATTTATATTTATCGGGCATTCCTGAGCACAGGCATTACAGGTGGTACATGCCCAAAGTTCCTCTTCAGAAATAAAATCTCTTAAAAGTGAACGGTTGTCGTTGAAATCTCTCCCATTCTTAACCATCAATGGTCCCTTCTCTTTCATCCTGGCCCTGAGGTCCATAACTATTTTCCTGGGAGATAATTTCTTGCCTGTCAGATTTGCAGGGCAGACGGAGGTACATCTTCCGCATTGTGTACAGGAGAGTGAGTCGAAGTAATTTTTCCATGAAGCATCCTCCGCATCCTTAACACCAAACCGTTCAACAGGTACGTTTGTCCCAGCTGCTGCAAAAGCTGTATTGGGATCGAGCATGAGCTTTACCTCTCTGGTGATACTGTCCATATTCGGCAGTTTTCCAAGCAGGTCGAGCCTCGATAGAAAAACGTTCGGGATCGACATGAACACATGAAAATGTTTTGAATATGGAAGCATGTTTGCGAAGAAGAAAATCAATAAAATATGAATCCACCATGAAATTTCATACATAAGAGCGTAACTACCAGCTGAACTTCCGGTTAAGAATCCCGCAATCAGTGAACTTACCGGATAAAGGCCGATAACAGCTTCACCGGTGATCGATTTTGATTTAACATACCCGGTGTTCATCGCGAGAAGTGAAATCATTAAAACCAGGATTATTGAAAGAGCTATATTGGCATCGATATGAGTTGATTTCTTCATCTCAATACCTTCAAATCTTTTAATATGAAAAAACAAACGCCGGCTTAGAAAGATGAGAATTGACACGGCAACAAGAAGTGCAAAAATATCTCCGGACGCCATTATAATATTGTATACCGGACCAAGAAACTGAAGAGCCCTGTCACTACCTGAAAGACCATCTGTTACCATTTCGATACTGCCGAAAATGATTACACAGAATCCCCAGAAAACAAGGGCATGAAAGAATCCGATTACAGGTTTCCGGAAGATTTTGGTCTGTCCGAAGGCAACAGATAGCATTATTCTGAACCTCTTTCCAAAATCCTTAACAGGGAATGCAGGTCTGGTAAACTTAAAGAAACTGACAATCCGGTTAACAGTATAGGCGAATGCTCCTATAGTAATCAGAAGTGTTAGTGAGAATATTATCTGTTTTGTCATATTAACTTTTTTTTGCCACAAAGACGCAAAGACGCAAAGGTCTATTTTGTATTAACATATCTTCTTATTCCGTCTTTAATAAGAGGAACGTTGAAATTAATGAGATATCCGAGTCGCTTTCCAGTTAACATGAGGTGACTTATTATCTGTGCATCCCATACCGGATTTACAATATCAACGGCCTTTAATTCTATAACTACTTTGTTTTCAACTAATAAATCGAGTCTCAATCCCTCTTCAAATGTCAGTCCATCATAAACAATTGGAATATCCAGTTGACGTTCAACCTTCAAACCTTCTTTTTTTAACTCATGACTAAGACAGACTTCATATACTTTTTCGAGTAATCCAGGTCCCAATGCTTTATGTACTTTAAATGCAGCATTGACAACTTGTTTGCCAATTTTTTCCTCATCAATTGACAGGAAATTTTCCATATCTGAATTCTTTGCGCCTTAGCGCCTTAGCGCCTTCGTGGCAAAAATTTATTTTTTAATCTCTTTCACTGCAGCTACAAGTTTCGGCAGAACTTTCATTGCATCCCCAATAATACCATATTGCGCAGCTTCAAAAATAGGAGCATCTTTATCTGTGTTAATTGCAACGATATACTTTGATGAGCTGATTCCTGCCAGATGCTGTGTGGCACCTGAAATACCAACTGCAACGTATAGATTGGGCGCTATAATTTTGCCTGTTTGTCCTGTATGTTCTTCATGAGGCCTCCATCCTTCGTCAGATACCGGACGTGAACAGGCAGTTGCTGCACCCAATAAAGAAGCAAGTTCCACAAGTGCCGGCCAGTTATCGGGCGATTTCATACCTCTTCCACCTGAAACAACTATATCTGCATCGGTGAGGAGTATTTTACCTGTTTGTTTCTGAACATCCTTGAGGGTTGTCTTAAGCAATGATCCATCAACTGACGCATCATAATTTTCTATTGTAGCATTGATTGGCGCTTCAACCAGGTCGAATGAATTTTGTGCAAGAGTGATGATCTTCACATCCGACTTGATAACGATTTGCGCATAAGCATTTCCTGAATAAGTCCTTTTGTAAACTGTAAAAGGAATAAGGTTTGTTGGAAGTTTGCTAACCCCAGATCCTACTCCTGCTTTTAAGCGTACAGATAATCTGGGAGCTATTGCTTTTCCTGAGTTATTATTGGAAAGAATTATGACATGTGCGTTTTCATTCTGTGAAATTTCAGAGATAATACTTGCATATGCCTGATTATCAAGGGTATTCAATTGTTCATTATTGACACTTATAATTTTGCCGGCGCCAAAAGTACCAAGCTTCCTAAGTTCGCTTTCTTCTACTTTTCCAATCGACACTGCAATAACAGTTGAGCTAAGCATTTTAGCAACTCCTGCAGCATACGAGACAAGTTCAAAAGAAAGTTTCTTGAATTTTCCGTCCCAATTCTCGGTATAAACTAATACTGACATATTGTATTTTTTTATTTTAAAACTTTTTATCAGATAACCTTCGCTTCATTTTGCAGAAGTTCAATGAGTTGCGCAGCATTATCGGCATCAATAAACTTACAGGCAGCGCGGGGTGCAGGTTTTTCAAACACCAAAACCTGTGTAAGAGGCTCTACAGCAATCGGTTCAATAAGTTTTACAGGCTTCGTTCTTGCCATCATAATTCCACGCATTGCTGCAATCCTTGGCTCTTTGGCAATACCCTTCTGTACAATTGCCACAAATGGTGCAGGTACAGTTACTGACTCCTTACCGCCATCAATCTCTCGGGTGAGAACAGGTAGTCCATTTTCAATTTTTAATGAAGAAACAGCTGAAACAGAAGGAATCGCCAGAAATTCTGCAATCATTCCCCCTACCATTGATCCATTATAGTCGCTCGATTCAATTCCGCACATAATGATATCAAACTTCTCCTTCTTCACAATTTCAGCAATTTGTGCAGCTACAAACCAGGCATCAACCGGCTCTGCATTTACCCTTATGGCATCGTCTGCTCCAATTGCAAGGGCTTTTCTGATGGTTGGTTCAGCGGAAGCAGGACCAACATTTACTACAGTGACTGATTTTACTCCACTCGTTGCGTCATCTTTTAGCTCGAGAGCACGGGTAAGAGACAATTCGTCCCACGGATTAATAACCCACTGAACACCGGAAATGTCAATTGAAGTATTTTCCCCGGCAAATTTAATTTTCGTTGTGGTATCGGGAACATTACTGATACAAACCAGAATTTTCATTTACACTTTGATATTAGTTATAATACTTATTCTAAACACGTTAAAAGAATCATTAATGATTTTTTCATGCTTAGAGGCGGCAAATATAATAATTTATGATTCATCATCAAACCTTCAAAACATCATTTATATCACATATTCGAAACACTGCTAATCTGTATATGTTTGTTATACTGACACTTAATACTAACTCTAAGATATAAAAAATGTATGAGTCGAGAAAATAGAAAGTGTCGGTACAAAATATAAGTTTATTCTTAATAATTATTTTGACACTTAATCCCCTATTTTGGTCGGACAAAGCGGCTCTCGAAAGCGAGGGGGGGGGCGAATCAGTGTCCGAAATTACTACTAAAGTCCGAAATTACTACTAAACGAATTGGGATTAAATCACAATAGTTGAAGGGGATTCCGAGCGTTAGCGAGGAATCCCATGCTAAATTGTTTTAAGAATGTTTTTTATGACTAATACTCACATTATTTTATTGATTCTTTATGTTAAATAAAAATAATAAAAGTAAATTCGCCACTCAAAATTCAGAAACCTGTTAAAAGCTAAATCATTGAAAAACAAACTCAAATCATACGGAGCTATCCTGTTTTCAATGATATTCTGGTCATTTTCATTTATCTGGTTCAAAATTGCAAACCAGACTTTCCATCCAATAACAATAGTTTTTATAAGGTTGTCCTTTTCAGTTGTTCTTCTCACTTCCTATCTGATTATCACCAGGAACTTCATGAAAATAAAGAAAAAAGACAGGAAGCTGTTTTTGATGCTTGCGCTTTTTGAGCCATTCTTTTACTTTCTCGGGGAGAGTTTCGGGTTAACCTACGTTTCGGCAACTGTTTGTTCTGTATTGATTTCCACAATTCCTGTCTTCGCAACCATCGGAGCATGGCTGATCTTCAAAGAGAGGCTTAAGGCTATTAACTATTTCGGAATCATTTTGTCATTCGTAGGAGTGTTGGTGTTCATTCTAAATAAAGACGGAAGTATGTCGTTCGATATAAAAGGATTAGGATTTATCATGTTTGCCGTTTTATGTGCAGTTGGATATAATCTCACTCTGAGCCGCCTTGTGGGTTCTTACAGTGCGGTATACATTGTAAATGTTCAGAATCTCATCGGAGCAGTATTGTTTCTTCCTCTCTTCCTGATTCTTGATTTCAACCATTTCATTAATACGGACTTCACATTCAATATGTTTAAACCCATTATTGAGCTGGCAGTATTTGCTTCCTGCGGGGCATTCATTCTTTTTGCGTACTCAGTGAAAAATATGGGGATAACCAGGGCGAATGTCTTCTCAAACAGCATACCTGTTTTCACAGCACTCTTCTCATTTGTACTTATGGGAGACAGACTGACATTCCAGAATGTTATTGGAATGGCAATTGTTATTTCTGGTCTTGTCATGTCGCAGATGAATGGCGGAAGAAAAAGCATAGACGAAGCTCTTACTCTTACAGGAAAAACTGCCTGATCAGTTTTCAATTAATCTTACTATATTTGCCATTGACAGGCGATCATGGTAAAAAGAGTCCTAAATATCCTCATTTTCAGCATTATAATCTCTCCTTCGTTTTCCCAAACCGGTGGCGATCATGTGTATGAATTCCTGAATCTTACTCATTCCGGATTGGTATCTGCTCTGGGGGGAACTAACGTTTCGCTGCAGGGTAATAAACTGAACCTAGTCTATCATAATCCTGCACTTCTTAATTCAGAAATGAACAATTCGCTTGCCCTGAATTATGTAAACTATTTCGCTGGCATAAATTATGGCCTGGCAATGTATTCACGATCGGTAAATAATATCGGTAACTTTGCAGCCGGCATTACATACCTGAATTATGGATCATTTACCGAAACCGATCCTTCAGGCAATCTCACTGGGAAGTTCTCTGCTGCTGAGTATGCGTTTTCAATTATCTACACACGTAATATTGATTCACTTTTATCTTTCGGCATAAACTTCAAACCCGTAATATCAAATCTTGAAAGATATACTTCTTTAGGTTTTGCTTTTGATATTGGAGCAGCATGGCACAACCGGAACAATCTTTTTTCAACCGGACTGGTAATTAAAAACGTTGGATACCAGATCACAACTTATGCAGGTGAACCTCGCGAAAAACTGCCATTTGAAATTCAGGCCGGTATTACTCAGAAGCTGGCCTATGCTCCTCTTCGCTTTTCATTAACCTTACGTCACCTGGAAAAATTTGATCTTACCTATCAGTATGTTGAACCTTCCACGACCGGGAACTCAGGGACTACCTCATCCGGTTTTACAGAAAACCTTATGCGTCATGTAATTCTTGGGGCAGAGGTCATTCCTCATAAAAACTTTTATTTCTGCGCTGGATACAACTATCAGAGAAGAAGAGAGTTACAGATAGAATCTAAAGTTTCAACAGTTGGATTATCCTGGGGATTTGGTATAAATACCTCATGGCTCGATATTGAATTCGGCAGGGCCACATATCACCTTGCAGGATCTTCAAGTAATGTTTCATTAATAATAAGACCAGACAGGATTTATAAAAAGTACCGGAGTTAACCCCCTGAGTTTTGCCCCCCTTGGGGGGTTTGGGGGTAAACGCAAGGGATAAAACATAAATGGGAGTTTTTGTGAAAAATTAATGATGGAAAGACACTTATATGGAGAAAAAACTAATCATAGCTATTGACGGATACTCATCATGCGGAAAGAGTACCTTTGCAAAGGCTATCGCAAAAGAATTGAATTATATCTTTATCGACAGTGGAGCTATGTACAGAACAGTGACGCTTTATTGTATCAGGAAAGGCTTTATCAGTAGCGATGGTCTGGACCTAAATAAGATTATATCAGGCCTTACAGATATTCATATAGATTTTAAATTCAATCCTGAGATAAATGAATATGAGACCTTTCTTAACTCAGAAAATGTAGAGAGGGAGATCAGGAGTATGGAAGTTGCTTCTCATGTTAGCAGAATAAGTCAGATTGCTGAAGTCCGGACACAAATGGTAGAACTACAAAGGCAGATTGGTTTAAAAAAGGGGATAGTGATGGATGGCAGGGATATCGGAACAGTTGTATTTCCAGATGCTGATATAAAGATCTTTATGACTGCTTCTACTGATATCAGAGCCAAAAGAAGGTATGATGAACTAAAAGAACGGGGTATTGTCCTCGATTTTGAAGAGATCAAAAGGAACATTATAGCACGCGACATAGCAGACGAGAATCGCGATATCAGTCCTCTCCGCAGAGCTGATGATGCAATAATTCTCGACAATAGCAGAATGACTGTCGAAGAACAGATGTCGTGGATAAGGCAGATTATTCAAAAAAAGAAAGATGCTAGTTGAAATTGACAAGAATTCCGGTTTCTGTTTTGGGGTTCAAAATGCAGTTGAGATTGCAGAAAAAGCTCTCTTGAAAGGCGAGAAAGTTTTTTCACTAGGCCCGATTGTTCATAACGATAAGGAAGTGGAACGTCTTGCAAAAATGGGTCTGGCTTCAATCGACCATAAGGAATTTCTTAAACTCCGGGATTGTAAAGTTCTGATCAGGGCTCATGGAGAACCTCCTGAAACTTATCTGATCGCCCAAAGAAACAATATAACTATCATTGAAGCTACTTGTCCAATTGTAAAAAGATTACAATCGAAAATTAAAGAGACGTGGTTAAAGACAAAAGGCAGCTGCGGACAAGTTGTGATTTTTGGAAAGCCCGGGCATGCTGAAGTGGTAGGATTACTGGGACAAATCAACAATGAAGGGATTATCGTTTCGGGGCCCGTTGATTTTAAAAAGATTAATGTTAAATGTCCTGTCTTTATATTTTCTCAAACAACAATGAGTGTTAAGGAGTACATTAACCTTACTGACTCTTTGCGTAATCTTATGAAGGGGAGTGGAATTGAAGATACCGAAAAGAATCTTATCATTCATAAAACGATATGCGGACAGGTATCGAACAGGGAACCTCATCTGAAGATGTTTGCAAAAAAACACGATGCAATAATTTTCGTCAGCGGAAAGGAAAGTTCCAATGGGAAAATTCTTTACTCGGTGTGTAAAAATATCAATCCCGATACACACTTTGTTTCCTCATCTGATGAAATAAATAAATCATGGTTCAGGGGAAAGGTCTCAGTAGGAATTTGCGGGGCTACTTCCACTCCAAAATGGCTTATTGAGAATATAAGGGATTTCATTTCAAATATCTGACTGCTTCGATGTTCCATGATTTGTGAGGGAAAATAAATATATTACCTTTGTGCACTTATTTTAGAAACAATTTTTTATGGGAAAGGTAAAGAAAATCGGAGTACTGACATCAGGAGGAGATGCTCCGGGAATGAATGCTGCAATACGTGCAGTAACAAGAACAGCAATTTATAATGGACTGGAAGTGGTAGGTATTTGTCAGGGTTATCAGGGAATGATTGATGCAAACTTTAGACCCATGCTTTCGCATAGTGTAAGTGATATAATTCAGAGAGGCGGAACAATACTGAAGACTGCAAGATGCGAGGAATTCAAAACACCGGAAGGAAGGAATAAAGCTTATAATAATCTGAAAGAAGCACAGATCGACGGGGTTGTGGTAATAGGTGGTGATGGTTCTTTTACCGGGGCACGGCTCTTTAACGAAGAATATGATATTCCTTTTGTTGGAATACCCGGAACAATAGACAACGATATTTTTGGTACAGATTATACAATCGGTTATGATACAGCTCTTAACACAGTAGTTGAAGCCGTTGATAAAATCAGGGATACTGCAAGCGCTCATAACAGGATGTTCTTTGTTGAGGTTATGGGTGCAGAAGCAGGCTTCATTGCTCTTTACAGCGGTATTGCCAGTGGTGCGGAAGCTATAATAATTCCGGAGATCAAAGGCGCCCAACTAAGTGTAAAAGCAATGATTGAGGCAGGCAACTCGCGCCAAAAGTCAAGTAACATTATCATAGTGGCAGAAGGTCATGCTGAAGGCGGCGCTTTTGCCATAGCTGAAAAAGTAAAGGATGAATTTAAAGATTATGATGTAAGAGTCTCAGTACTTGGACATCTTCAGCGTGGAGGATCCCCTTCAGCAATCGACAGGGTAAATGCCAGCAGACTTGGATATGCCGCTGTTGAAGCCCTTATTGATGATCAGAAAAGTGTAATGGTAGGAATAATGAATGGGGAGATAACACTTGTACCGTTCCGCAGGGCGGTTAAACTTCATAAAGATGTCAACCACAACCTGGTTGAGTTGGCCAGAATATTGTCAGTTTAAAACTAAATATAATTATGTCTGTATCAAAAGTATACTTCACTAATCTAAGGGCAACCCCCCAGCAAAATCTATTAAAAAAACTTGATGCTCTGGTCATTAAGGCCGGAATCGATACCATTGATTTTGAAAGAAAAATTGTTGCAATTAAAATACATTTCGGAGAACCTGGAAACCTTGCCTACCTTAGGCCAAACTATGCTGCACGGATAGTTAAGATGTTAAAAGCCAAAGATGCAATTCCATTTCTTACTGACTGCAATACGCTGTATTTTGGACGTAGGTCAAATGCTCCTTCTCATCTTGAGGCAGCTTTCGAGAACGGTTATAACCCGCTCGCAACAGATTGTCCGGTAATAATTGCAGATGGAGTTAAGGGTACCGATTACCGTGAGATTGAATTAAACATGGAGTGTTGTAAAACTGCAAAGATTGGCAGTGCCGTTGTTGACGCTGATATAATTATCTCCATGAACCACTTTAAAGGACATGAAATGACCGGGTTTGGTGGAGCTTTGAAAAACCTTGGTATGGGTTGTGCTTCCGTAGGTGGGAAACTTTTTCTTCACTCCGGTTCTTCACCTGAGATTTTTGAAGAGAACTGCACAGGCTGCCGTGTATGTGAGAAATATTGTGCGTACAGTGCGGTAGCGGTGGGGAAAGATAAAATAGCACACATTAACTACGAGAAGTGCGTGGGTTGCGGTCAATGCGTTGCAGTCTGTCAGTACGATTCTGCCAGAGTAGTATGGCAAGGTTCTTCTGAGATAGTCTGTAAAAAGATAGCAGAATATTCCTTCGCCGTTGTTAATGATAAACCTTCTTTCCACATCAATTTTATTATGAATGTCTCCCCGAATTGCGATTGCTGGGGATTTAATGACTATCCACTTGTTCCCGATCTGGGAATCGCTGCTTCGTTCGATCCGGTAGCTCTCGATCAGGCATGCGCCGACCTCGTTAAGGCAGCTCCTGCTCTTCCGGGAAGCCATATTCGTGAAGATCATCAGCACAGTGACGGAATGGGTGAAGACAAGTTTAAAATGGCGCATCCCGACACATCATGGCAGGCAGGACTTGACCATGCCGTAAAGATCGGACTTGGAAGTACTGATTATGAATTGATTACTATATAATTTTTGATCGCGGATTGCGGATTTGAGATTTCGGATTGAACACAAAATCCGAAATCAAATTTCCGCAATCCGAAATCCGATATCCGAATTCCGAAATCATATGAATGCTAAAGTTAAGATTGCAAGACTTTCAATACTCTCGAACACACTGTTGATTTTGATGAAATTAACTGTTGGGCTCATTAGTGGTTCGGTTAGTATTATATCTGAAGCTATCCATTCATCGATGGATCTTCTGGCTGCTGTAATTGCGTTTTTATCGGTAAGAGTATCTGACAACCCACCCGATTCGAGGCATCCTTACGGACATGGGAAGATTGAAAATATTTCGGGTGTTATTGAAGCCCTTTTAATTTTTGTTGCTGCTATCTGGATCGTTGTTGAAGCTGTGAAAAAACTTCTCGGGGAAAAGATCGAACTGGAATCGATAGCTCTCGGTTCGCTTATAATGCTCATTTCAGCAATCGTTAACTTGATTGTTTCGAGAAGATTATATAAGGTTGCCCGCGAGACAAACTCAGTAGCACTTGAAGCAGATGCCCTTCATCTTAAAACCGATGTCTATACATCTCTGGGTGTGGCTGTCGGACTTGGACTTATTCTTATTACCGGCATTAACTGGTTAGATCCGGTTGTTGCAATATTAGTAGCTCTCTTCATAATAAGAGAATCATACAATCTTTTAAAAAGAGCGTTTACGCCACTTCTCGATACAGCCTGGGGTGACGACGAAATAAAGGAATTGGAAAAGACACTTGCCAGACTTGAAGTCTGTTATCATGATCTGAGAACAAGAGTTGCTGGTAATTACAGATTTATTGAATTTCATATACAGATCCCCGAAAATGAATCGGTTGGCAACTCTCACAAATATTGCGATAAAATTGAGAATGAGCTCTCAAGCAATTATAAAAATCTTACTGTTACCATTCACGTGGAACCAATTTGAACCAGGATAGCCATCAGTCTGTATCTCCCTTCTGTTGCAATATGCTTAGCCTCCGCTACCCCTGGGTAGTGTTTATTAATTTATTTGTACCTTTACCTCTACGGACAAAAGGACAAAATACTATTATTACTTTTAATAATCTAATACTCAGAACGATGAAAGCAGTAATATTTTTCGCCTCGCTTGTATTTTGCACAATGGCAAATGCTCAGGAAACATCGCTGATAATACCACAGTCGGATTCCCTGTCGATCTACATCATTAAACTAAATGATAATACAGAGCTTTCCGGGAAAATCATTGAAAAAACCAGTTCTGAGATTGTTTTTTAT
The DNA here is from genome assembly GCA_963809855.1 of uncultured Bacteroidales bacterium. Taxonomy (GTDB): domain Bacteria; phylum Bacteroidota; class Bacteroidia; order Bacteroidales; family VadinHA17; genus LD21. The sequence continues at coordinate 2,230,583 of CAWELF010000001.1, forward strand.
GATATAACTATCGGGAAAGTTAAAATTCCACTTTCAAAAGTTAAGAGTATAACCCGTCATACCGGCGACATGTATTGTATCCTTACGACAAATGACGACAAGACATTTACTGGTTTAATAGTATCACAAAACGAGAAAGAGGTTACTCTGAAAACTGAAAGTCTGGGTGACCTTGTAATATCGAATACTAAAATAAAAGACATAAAAATTGTTGAGAAAGATGAGATAGTTAACGGGAAGTACTTTTTTCCAAACCCTCACCCGACTCGTTATTTTTTCGGGCCATCAGCTATTCCTCTTAAGAAAGGAGAAGGGTATTTTCAAAACGCATGGATACTTGCGAACAGCGTTCAGCTTGGAGTAACTGATCATTTTTCAATCGGGGGTGGTATGGTTATCCCGTTCCTGTTTTTTATTACTCCAAAATTCGGATATAAAGTTGCTGATTACGTGCATGTAGGCGGAGGTTTAATAATTGCTTCAACAATATCAAAGGATGCAAATTTTGGGGTTGGAGCTGCATATGGCTCAGTTACCCTGGGGTCGCTCGAAAATAATTTTACCATTAACGCCGGATGGGGAGCTGTAAAAGAAGCCAATTCGGTTTATAATACCCAGACTCAGTCTTATAAAGAAAGTTCAGCCTGGACACTATCGAAAAGACCAATGTTCACCTTTTCCGGTATGGCACGTATCGCCCGTAAATTTGCCATTGTCTCAGAAAACTGGGTGTTTTCTACAAAGGATGGGAACTATAATTATTCAACCGGGAGGACCACCTACACTCATACATACCATACGGTTCTGTCCGCTGGATTCAGGTTTCTGGGTGAGAAAAACTCTTTTGACTTTGGTCTTGCAGTTCCTGTTATAAAAGAATCGACAATTGGAATTCCATACCTCGATTATGTTTTTAAGTTCTGAAATTACATTTAAAATATCTCGCAAAGACGCTAAGACGCAATTATCTATAAATGTACAGTAACTAACACTTTTGAATATGTCACTTACAGAAAAAATTTCAAGCGATCTGATAACAGCTATGAAGGCAAAAGATAAAGTTGCTCTTGAAGCTATACGGGCTGCCAAAACTGCTTTTACCCTGGCCCGTGCAGAAAGGGGTGCCAATGCTGTTCTCACTCCGGAAGATGAATTAAAGATCATTCAGAAACTGGTGAAACAAAGAAGGGAGTCAGCCGCAATCTACAGGGAACAGAATCGCCCCGATTTATATGAAAAAGAAGAAATTGAAGCTGATGTTCTTGAAAAGTACCTTCCGGCTAAGATGAGTGACGAGGAATTATTAAATATCATAAAGGGAATTATTGAACGTGTTGGCGCAAAATCTCCAGCAGATATGGGGAAAGTTATGGGAGTTGCCACCAAGGAGCTCGCAGGCAAAGCAGATGGTAAGGAGATTTCGGCAAAGGTGAAGCAGTTACTTGGGCAGTAGAAGGCTGTAGAGGCTGTAAAAGCTTTAGAGGCTGTAGAAGCCGTAGAGGCTCTAAAGGCTATAGAAGCTGTATCGGATTTATTAATGCATTTATAGCCTTTAATGCAGTTATAGCCTTTAATGCCTTCTTAAAGGTAGTTTCGTATATTGCCATGCAAAATGACCTGAACAAAGTCGATATGGTACCACGTCCTGGCATAGAAATAAAGAAGTATTATTAAAGCAGCAATAAAAGTAAGGGTTAACCCAAGGTACTTGCCTGCTACTGAATTACCAGATTTGAGCACTTTCACCGACAGGCTTTTAACCCACTCCTCCAGTTTGGTAAAAAGCGGATAGAAGATTACAACTATTACAGCCATCCCTATCAATGTAAATGTTAAAGGCTTATACTGATTTTTATAGGTGGCAAGATAGCCTCCCATAGCGTTAGTAAGAAGGTTTGCAGTTAGTATGGTGATTGTCATTACCACAAACCGGAAGAAGAGTCTATACATTTCTTTCAGATTTAAACCGTAAAAATATCCAATTATCCTGAATATCGGTTTAATCCGAAAACTATCCTCAGCGTACAGTGAACTTCTGCATGAGACCTTCTGAAGAATTGGGTCCAACAAATAGTTCAAAGTCACCAGAATCATAACCAAAACTCATATCCTGATGATAATATGATAGTTGGCTCATATCAATTGTAAATGTAACTACTTCAGACTCCCCCTTTTTAATATTGACTTTCCTGAAATCTTTCAATTCCTTAACAGGTCTGGTAACATCACCAACCATGTCGCGGATATACAACTGCACTATTTCTTCTCCATCTCGCTCCCCGGTATTTGTGATCGTTGCCTTAGCCTCAATCTGCTCAGCTTTATCAAACAAAATTTTATTTAGTGTAAGATCTGAGTAGCGGAAAGTGGTATAACTCAGCCCAAAACCGAAAGGATACAGTGGAGAATTAGGGCTGTCGATGTACCTCGATTTATATTTGTCTGAAGGTATGGCAGGATCAAAAGGTCGTCCCGTGTTTTTTGCATTATAAAATATTGGAATCTGACCAACATTCCGTGGAAAAGTTATTGTTAGTTTTCCTGAAGGATTTACATCTCCGAATAGTACGTCCGCCACTCCATTTCCTGCTTCAGTACCACCAAACCAGGCTTCCATAATTGCTGGTGCAATACTATCAAGCTCTTCAAGTACAAGAGGTCGCCCGTTAAACAAGACTGCTGCTACAGGGACCTTTGTTTCTATAATTTTTCTGGCAAGTTCCATCTGGACACCAGGAAGCCTTATATCCGTCCGGCTGGCAGCTTCTCCACTCATTCCCGAACTCTCACCAAGTGCAAGAATAACAAAATCAGCTTTTCTGGCAACATTTATTGCATCGGAAAATCCATTCTTATTGTATGTATCTATATCACAGCCTTTTACATATTCTACTTTCGTATTTTTACTAACTTTACTCTTTATACCTTCGAGCAGGGTGACACATTTTTGCCATTCTCCGGCGGCCGACCAGCTTCCATTCATATCTTGCTTCGAATCTGCTAACGGTCCTATTACTGCTATCGTTTTTAAATTTCGTTTTACCGGCAGGGTATTATTTTCATTCTTCAATAATACTACCGATCTGGCTGCAAAATCTCTTGCAAATTTGAGGTACTCAGGTGTCATAATTTCCGTCTCCTCACGTTTCTTATTACAATTTTTAAATGGATCTTTGAACAATCCAAGTTTATATTTGGCTTCCAACACCCTGCGCACGGAGCTGTTGACAGTTTCCAGAGTTACTTTACCTGATTTTATAAGATTATTAAGATTATTAAGATATATACTTCCCTGCATATCCATATCGAGTCCGGCATTTATAGCAAGCATTGCAGCTTCCGAAGAATCTGCCGCAACCCCGTGGGGAATAAGTTCATTAATAGATGTATAATCAGACACCACAAATCCCTTAAAAACCCAATCATCACGTAAGAGATATTTAAGCAGCCATTTATTCGAAGAGGAAGGAATTCCCGCGATCTCATTAAAGGAGGTCATAACAGAACCTGCACCAGCATTTACAGCTGCCTGATAAGGTGGCAGATACCACTCGTGAAGAGACCTAACTGACATATCTACAGTGTTGTAGTCCCTGCCTGCAATAGGCGCCCCATAAGCTGCAAAGTGCTTTACACAAGCCATTAATGTGTTATCAGCTCCAGGGTCTGTTCCCTGAAAACCTTTTACCCGGGTGGCTGCAATCTGACATCCAAGCCAGGTATCTTCCCCTGCTCCTTCCATAACCCTTCCCCATCTCGGATCGCGGGCGATGTCTACCATTGGTGCGAATGTCCAGTTGAGTCCTTCTGCAGTAGCTTCAGTTGCAGCTATTCTCTCCGACCTTTCAATTTTTGACAAGTCCCAGGAAGAAGCCTGTGCCAACGGTATGGGAAAGATTGTGCGGTGTCCGTGAATTACATCATAGCCAAAGAGTAGCGGAATTCCTAATCTAGTCTTTTCAACCGCTGTTTTCTGAAGCTTTGTGATGTAGTCGACCGAGTAAGCATTAAAAATAGCACCTACCTTTCCCTGTTCCAGCAATTTCATATAATCGCTTCTGATTGTTCCCCCTGTTACATCCCAATCGCTGGTAAAAAGTGTTAGCTGACCAATTTTTTCTTCAATGGTCATTTTGTTCATTAGACCTTTTATAAATCTATTCATCTCCCGATCATTTGAACCCTTTTCATGTACCTGCGTGCAGCTGGTAATGATCAAAAAAATGAATAACAGGATGTACTTAATCTGTTTCATAGCATAGATCTTTATGTTCTCGTCATAGTGTAAAATATTGTATATTAATGTCTTATATATCTTTGATACACAACCCTTTTCGCGATCTTATCCTACGCAGAATATAGAGGGAGCCGAAATCATTATTCAGCAACCGCTGTTTTTCTTTCACTCACACCATTTTCATTAATTGCCTCAATAGCAAAGTAATACATCTTATCCTTGTCCATAGTTTTAAGCCAGTATTCATTAGAGTTGTAAACCATAATGGCATTATAGAGTTTGTCGGGATCAGTACCAAGGTAGATATTATACGCGTATGCATTATCAACCATGTTCCATTTTATCCATGCACTACGCTTGTCTTTTTCTGTGCGTAATACGACAAATCCTTTTACAGCCTCTGGTTTAGCTCCTTTGCCTTTCCCAAATATCCGGAATCCACTTATTGCAAATTTCCCGGTTGGCATGTGGAAATTGACAAGCTTTACAAAACGTGTATTGACAGAATCGGCAAGCTCAATATAATCATGCGGAACATCAGTCTTATTTAACCTCTTGTCAGCTAAAACATTCCACTTTTTGCCGTCGCGCGATTCAAGTATTTCATATTGGTGAAAGACTCCGGCTGATTTACCAAGAAACTCTGCATCCTGATCTGCAAAATTGATCTGAATTGCTTTTACAGTTGAAAGGGCTCCTAGGTCAGTAACTATCCATTCTCCTGCATTTCCTGTTGCTGCACTCCAATATGTCTTTATATTCTCATCAACAGCATTATTAGCATTATAAGATCCAAGTGTTGATGATACTGTAACAGGTTTATTGTAATTCAGCAGCATCCAGCCGGTAAACCGCGATTTAAGATGATCTTCTTTTCCTTTGGGCAGATATGTCGGATAGTCTCCGAAGGCCTGGTTGCAATACATTACACCGTTGTTATCGAAACCTGCGGGCCAGATTCCGATCCTTCGCTCAAAGTTATTCTTTACTGATATTGAGATTGTTGAAACATGCCAGTAATTACTCCAGTTATCCTGAAATGTGGCGCCGTGTCCGGCCCCCCTCGCAAACCCTCCCGGCTTATAACTAAAAGGCTGCGATTGGGGTGTGAACGGTCCAAGCGGGGTATCACCAACAACGACACCGTCGGCATATCCGCTAAATTCAGTCCCGGGAGCCGCATACTGAAAATAATACTTACCATTATTTTTTGTCATCCATGAGCCTTCAATAAAAGGATCAAGAAAAGTATCATCCATATATTCCCCGAACCGTTGCCAGCCATATTTCCAGGGTTCGAGCAGATAAAGTTCCTTTCTGGTTCCAACTGGCTGCATTGTCTTTCTGTTCAGCTCAATACCATATACCGGGTATCTGTTGCTGCTTCCATTATACATGTAAAACCTTCCGTTGTCGTCGGTGAAGAAAGCCGGATCCCAGCCACCTAAACTGAATGAATCAACAAGGGGTTTCCATTCATTCATTTTGGGATTGGTACTCATCCAGATTGTAAAGTTAGTAGTATAAGTTGAACCAAAGACTAGCATTGTGTCTCCAATAATGCCGACTGCCGGCGCACAAAGCTCATCATAACCTTCATTCCAGGGACGCAGGAACTTTCTGGAAATATAATTCCATTTTAACATATCAACGCTCCACCAATATCCCCACTGATTTGTGGAGAAAAGATAATATTCATTTTTATAATTTACAATTACCGGGTCGGCAGTTGCCCTGTGTTTACCGCCTTCAGTGAAATTTGGAATGGGTGTGTATCCGTAATCAATATTTACAGGGTTACAGTATGTTTTCTGGGAATAGCTCCGGGAAAAGCTTACCAAACTCAAAACGATCTGGAGCAATAAAAATGAAAATTTAATTTTTCTCATTGTATTCCGAATAAGTACTGCTTATTTTATTGCCGGTTGTGCATATTTAAATCCTAGTCGTGTCAATCCATTCTGCACTTCCTTACAGCTCATAAACAGATTCCATAACAGTCCGCTTCTGTAATTTTCCATCATTACTACCTCCGGACCCTGATCAATTGCCAGGTAACGTTTTGGAAACCAGTCAAATTGTTCACTGAAAGCGTCATAGAAGCCATATATTCCGAAAATTTTATCACCCAGATTAAAGTAGAAGTCCTTAAGTGCCGCCATAGACTCTTCTGGGGTGTAAGGAAATGAGGAAAGTGCAGCTGTGGGGGAGATCACACCGAGATCCCTGCTTTTCCCGGGAGCATGAGCGTCATATCCTTTTATAGAATAGCTGGCTGTAAGTCCCCAGCGATTTGCTGAATAACCTTTATAACCAAGGGGGTTTATCGAACACCATTTATGATTAATAAGAGCTTGATTTACATTTAATTGCCAGTAATCTGCATATTTATCTGAAAGCCCTTTCGGATTAAGTCCCAGATATGAGTAGTGAGCCCAGAAAAGCGGCCCGCCATACTCCTCCGCATAGTTATGTTTTAGTATTAGTGGAAAGCCATAAGTAATCTGACTTGAAACTATCTGCCCGCCCCTTGCCCACCCCTGATGATATACCTCCGGATCTGTCGGGTAAGTTGGGGACGATGAAGCGAGGACATATAAGATCAGGCATTCATTATAACCAGTTACAGGGAAGTTCATTGCCCAGCCATTATCGGGTGACCAGTGCCAGTAAATTACTTTTTCGCCACCTTTTGTAAACCAGTTCCACTCAACTTCTTTCCATAATTTATCTATTTTGGCCGAGAGAGCTTTTTCGGCTTCATTCCCACCAATAAAATATTGTCTTACAGCCAGTAATCCCTGCACCATATATGCTGTCTCCACAATATCTGCCCCATTGTCTTTTGGAGAAAACGGTTTGACCCTTCCTGATTCGCCATACATCCAGTGGCCCCAGGCGCCATGAAAACGATCGGCTTTTTCCAGAAAATCAGTAATTTTCTTAAGTCTGTTAAACCCCTCTTCCCTGGAGATAAACTTTCTCTCAATTCCAACCAGGATTGCCATTACACCAAATCCGGAACCTCCTGTTGTGACTACATTCATATCATTTTCCGGGTATACACCATCAACGTGATAACGTTCCCGCGCCATACCGGAGTTTGGCTCTGCCCCATCCCAGAAATACTGGAAAGTTTTATACTGAACAAGCGTTAATAACGAATCATCTGAAATCTGACTCAATTTCAAGTGATTACTATCTGTATTTTTGCCTTTATTCTTACATGATACTAAATTCATACAGGTTAAAATAGTAATCAAAATAGCTGCAAAAGTTCTTATTTTCATCGTATCAGTAGTTAAATCCGAGTTTTGTGAGTCCTGCCTGAACTTCCGGGCAAGACATAAAAAGAGTCCAAAGCAAACCTGTTCTGTAATTCTCGATCATACTTATCTGCGGTCCCTGATCTATTGCCAGGTAGGAGTCAGCGAACCAGATATTGTGGAGATTAAAAGCATCTTTGAATCCATACTGACCCCAGAGTTTATCTCCCATTTTATAATAGAGAAACTTTAAGGTGAGCAACGATTCAACCGGAGTATAGGGAATGGAGGAAATTGCCGCCGTAGGTGCTATAACTCCAAGATCGTTTGTGGGAGAGCTTGCTGAATATCCATTCTGTATATCACTGGCTGTCAATCCCCAGCACAGGTTGCTATAACCATAATAGCTTTTAGGATCTGCTTTGCAATATTCATAGTTTATCCTTGAATGGTTCATTGTCTGTATGTGGTAATCAGCATAAGCATCTGAGAGATTGGTTGGATTGATTCCGAGGAAAGAGTAATGTTCAAAAAATAATGGGCCGCCCAACGTTGGCCCTAACGGAAGGACGATTCCGAAGTAAGAGCTATTGTTAATTATTCCGCCACTGGCTGCAAACCCGTTGTCATAAACAATTTTCGGGATTGTATGCGTGGTGGATGAAGCAGCGAGCACATAAGTTATCAGGCATTCGTTCCAGCCTACCACTCCAACATTCACAGCAAATCCATAATTGGGGCTCCAGTTCCAGTACAAAAGGTTCTGCCCGTTGTTCCTGAACCAGTCCCATTCCACATTATTCCAAAGATCATTTATATCAGAACGGAGTTTGATCTCGACCGTATTATTTCCATTGAAATACTGACGGGCAGTAAGCAGTCCCATCATTAAAAATGACGTCTCCACAATGTCAGCTCCATTGTCATTAGATCCAAATGGTACTACAGCACCAGTAGTACCATTCATCCAATGTGAGAAAGCTCCATGAAAGTGTCCTGCATTATTCTTAAGAAAACCGATAATTGTTGATAATCTGTTTAATCCATCACTTCTGGAGATAAATTTACGTTCGATTGCAACAGGTATAGCCATTATACCAAAACCTGTACCACCTGTTGTAACAACTTCTCCTGATGTGTTCCGTTCCCTTGCCATTCCTGATACAGGATGGGCAAAACTCCAGAAATAGTCAAATGTCTTCTTCTGTATCAGGGTTAACAGTGAGTCATCTGATATTTCGGAAAATTTGTTTGTTGAATCGATTGCCGTGGAAAGATTGATTGTAACACCAGACAATAGTGATCCACCATCTTTTGATTTTAGAATAGTACTGAGATTTAAGGTAAACTTCGAAATAAAAGAAAGAGGATATACAGGTTTAGCAACGATAGTGCTATCGTGATTTTCATAACTTAGTGATAACTGTATCTGGGAGTTGTTTATATCGGTTAAGGTTAATGCAGCTGGCGCTAAGGATGAGTTTAAAGGAGCTGAAAATGAAATCTTAATTACAGGGTTTGGATTGAGCCCTCTGACATCGGAATTTGTATACTTTCCGTTTATCAGGATAGAATTTAAAGCGAACGAGGAAGGTAAGACCGGTCCCGGGGTTGAAACTTTATTCTGGCAACCAATTAATGATACTGAGAATAATATTAAAATCTGGACTTTATTCATTCAATGAGTATCTTCTATTCCGGGAGAAGGAAAGGCTACCTCAATGTAATCATTTCAGTCACGAATCTGATTTTTGAGATAGCCTGTCACCTAAACTAACCTAAAAACTAACCAACTAATCACCTAACCAACTAACCTATTTTAACTTAAGACTAACCTTAATATTAACCCTAAAATATTATTGTTTGCCCTTGCCCTGAAGCACTACCATAGAATTTACTTCAGTTGCTGAAAGAGCAGCGTTATATATTCTTATTTCATCCATTGAACCTGAGAGGTAACTGGCCCATGGTTGGTTACCTCCTGCGGTGCCTAAACTTGGATTAGTCTGAAACTGAGTACATCCGAATACCAGAGGGCCTATACCTGACCAGTTTAGGGGTCCGGTCCATGGTACTGCTGTAGCCGGAATGAGCACAGACCCGTTCATATAATAAGTTACCATTGAAGTTGATGCATCATAAACCAGTGTATGATTAGACCATACACCAAATAAGTTAGCAACACCTGTTTTCTGAATAAAAGTGTCAGAAGCACCTCCTCTCAGGTGGAATTTAAGAGTTGCACTTGCCGGGGTACTCCCGTTTTCAATAAACCAATCAAGATACCCCCAGAAATCTGTAGCATTGGCCACATTAACAAAGCCTATGACACCATCTATCTGGCCATTTCCGTCAGCATCTTTGAATGTCGGATTAACCCAGAATGAGATAGTAAAGCTTTGTAAACTTTTTAGAGCTGCAGAAGATGCAGCCATTACATACGACTTATTTGCCACGTCTAAACCCAGACCAGTGCCAATAAACCCATTAGTAAAAGTAGTGCCGCTGTTCGTACCTATTGTTCCTGATACACTATCGATTAAACTACTGTTAAATGCCCAGTAATCGATAAGATTTGAAGGTTTAATCTGATTAACGGAAGAGAACCCGTTTATGGTAAATTTCGGAGCGTAGCTATTAGGGTCAAACTGTTTATAACATGAAGTGAGTAAGAGACCTGCGAGGGCTAAGACAAGCAGTTTTGTCAGATTTTTATTTTTCATTGCAGTAATTTTTAAATTTCTTGATCAATACCCTGGATTCTGAGTAAGCGTTCCAACACTTAGGTCAATTTCGCTTTGAGGTATGGGCCACACTTCATTTTTATTGGCGGTCCAGCCTCTTGGTCCAAAAATTGTTGCAGCACGGCCCTGACGGATAACATCAAAATATCTGTCGAATTCCATTGCAAGTTCCACTCTCCTTTCGTTCCAGATTGCAGTTCTTAAAGTGGCCTGATCTGTAGTTGTGACTTTCGGAAGGATAGCATTATTCCCGGCTCTGGCTCTCGCCCTAACCAGTTCGAGTGATGCTAATGCAGCTGCATTATTTCCCAGTTCGTTGTTTGCTTCAGCATTCATCAGAAGAACTTCAGCGTACCTTATTACTCTTACATTTTGCTGGCAACCTTCATTATAGCCCGAAACAAAAAGGCTGAATGGGACATACGACTTCATATTGTACATAGGATTTGTGACAGTGGTTGGAATAGCATCACCTGAAGGTGTTGTACTTCCTCTGAAAATAATTGTTGCAGCCCTTCTCGGGTCTCCTGCTTCAAAAGCATCAGCCAGATTCTGAGAGGGGTCATTAAAGCCCCATCCACCACCTACAACGCCCCTGACTCCCTGAACCTGTGAGTATTGAGAAGTTGAACCGCCAGGGTTTCCAAGTATCAGTGCACACTGAATTTCGAATACAGATTCCGAGCAGTTTTCATTTGCGATCCTGAATAACTGGTAGAAGTCGGGGAATAATGAATATCCCAAGGTCATAACCTGATCAGTGTACGACTTTACATCAGCCCAATGGCCCTGATACATTGCAACTTTTGCATGGAGTGCAAGTGCAGCTCCTTTAGTTGCCCTTCCCACATCTGCTCCTGTATAGGATTGTGGCAATACAAGCGCTGCATCGGTAAGGTCCTGCTCAATAGCCTTATAAACATCAGCTTTTGGATTTCGTGGAATATTATAATCCGCTACACTTTTGGGAGTACTCAGCCGGAGCGGTACATCTCCAAAAGCACGAACAAGTCTGAAATACGAATATGCCCTCACAAATTTTGCCTCAGCAAGATAGCGAGTCTGTAAAGTTCCATCCATATTGATTGCAGGAACGTTGTCAAGGACCTGGTTACAGAGATTAATATTCTGATACTGCCCGTTCCAGAAGTCAGATAACTGGCCCTCGGTGGAGGTAGCTGTAAAATTATGGAAATCGTTCATAAAAGCTGCATCAGTGGGGTCGCTACCCTTTTCTACATCATCTGATCCCATGCTTTCTGTAGCAATTGGAGCAAAAGCCACATTGAAATAACTTCTCAGGTTGGCATAAATCGCGTTGACACCTTTTGTGGCATCGGATTCATTAACCCAGAATTGCACAGCCTTCTGCTGCCCCTGGGGAGGTACATTCAGAAATGTATCGGTACATGCCGGAGCAACTATAAGTAAAAGAGCAGTCAGACCGATTATTCTGTTCATTCCAAGTATTTTATTGATATATAATTTCATAGCATAAAAGTTTTAGAGTTAAAAGGTAACGTTTAAGCCCAAGGTATAAGTGGCGTAGAGCGGATAAAGATTTACATCCACACCAGCCTTTGTAGGGCCACCTCCCACTTCAGGACTAAACCCTTTGTATTTGAAAAGGTTCAGTGCGTTCTGAGCGTTTGCATATACTCTCAGTTTACTCAGTTTAAGCTTATTGGACAGGGATACCGGGAAGGAATATCCCAGCTGGGCATTCCTTAGACGCAAATAATCACCATTCTCAACATAGAATGAATTTGAGCGATAATTTTGTCCGCCACCAATATTTACTGAAGGATATGTGTTTGAGCTACCTGCGCCATTCCACCTGTGGGTATAGAAATCCTGGCTGAAATTTTCAGTACCGTACCTGAGACCCAGGTTGGCATTATAAATCTGTACCCCCGCAACACCCTGTATATCAAGAGTAAGGTCAAATGATTTGTAATTCCAGGTTGTATTGAATCCGTAGTTGAATTTCGGATTTGGATTGCCTAAGACAACCTGATCCTTATCATCAATTACACCATCGTTATTTACATCACTGAACTTAAAGTCTCCCGGTTTGGCTGTAGGTTGGATTTTTGAACCTGTTGATCCCGTATAGGAGTCAATGTCCGCTTGAGACTGGAAAATACCAATTACCTTTAAACCAACAAACTGACCAATCGGCTGACCAGCAACGGTACGGGTATTATAATTATTTGACCCTGTCGTTCCAACAGCCTGATATATGGAGTTGTCGCCGGTTGATACTGAAAGTACCTTATTATTATTCATGCTGAGGTTACCACTGAGAGTATAGGAAAAATTTTTGCTAACCTCATTTTTCCAGCTCAGGACCATCTCGAATCCACGGTTTTGAAAGGTCGCCTGATTACCTATAACATTGCTTCCCGTTGTTCCCAAAGATCCGAGTATCGGAATATCGAAGATAGCTTTTTCTGTTTTTCGGTTATAGTAATCAAATTCTGCAGTGAGACGGTCCTTAAGGAAGGAAGTTTCAAGTCCGATATCTGTTCCAACTCCCCTTTCCCAATAAGTTACCGGCGGAACGATTGTAGTAATACTGGCGCCACCTGTTGATGATCCGTCACCACCGACATATACATAACTGCTGTTCACTGTCAGGACAGAAATGTTGGCTGGAACCGACATATTTCCTATTTTACCCCAGCTGCCCCTTAATTTCAATACATCGAATATCTTCTGATTTTTCATGAAACTTTCCTGACTGAGCACCCATCCCAAACCAACTGAAGGGAAGATACCCCATTTGTTACTGCCGGAAAATTTTGAAGAGCCATCACCTCTCAGAGATGCAGTAAGAAGGTATCTTGATTTAAATGAGTAGTTCACCCTTCCAAAGTAAGATGCAACGGTATTTAGAGTCCCATTATCAGTTACTGACCTGGTTGAAGGGTCGCCAAGCACCAGATAATGATCGCCCGATGATCCGTCCGGAACGTTTCTTGATGCTGCCACGAGATTATAGAACTTATATGATTGAGCGCCCTGTCCTAAAAGTACTTTAATACTATGGTCATTAAACTGTTGATCATAAGTTAGTGTGTTCTCAATAATCCAGTTTCTGGTTTCCGATCGTGTAACGGTGTAAACACTTGTTGAGTTTCTTTGCGTCAGGGTAGCGACATACTGCGGAAGATAATTACTAACTTCATTCTGTCCGAAATCGCCACCGGCGCTGGTGTGAAATGTGAAATGCTTGCCAAAATTAAGGTCTGCATAAACATTTCCTGTCAGACGATAGTTTATAGATTTCTGTTTGAAGAAATCAATTGTTACCTGTGGATTAAAAGTATTTGAATTGGCTACATTGAAATCGCTCGGGTCGCCATAAGTACCATCAGCATAAAATACAGGAACAATAGGAGCTGCAGCATATAACTGATGAAAGATATTAGGGTCAATATCAGTGGAGCTGTTTGCAGAGGAGGTAATGGCATAACCTACTTTCAAAGGTTTAAAAACCTGAAAATCGTTTTGAAATTTAGCAGTATACCTGTCGAATGTATTTTTCCTTACTATCCCATTCTGTTTCAGATAACCGATAGAAAAATTATAAGTTGATCTATCCCCCCCACCTGAAATTGACAATTGGTGATTTGTCGTAAATCCATTTCCAAGAATCTGGCGGTACCAGTCGGTGGTTCCAAATGAAGAAGGGTTGGCATATCTGGGAGCAGCTCCGTTAATAACATCCAGTTCATTTATCATAGTAGCGAACGAAGGACCATCAGCCATGGCTTTCTGGTTTGTAACAACCTGATTGCCAGCATAAGCATTATAACTCACAACAGTTCTGGTGTTAAGCGTACCTTTGTTTGTCGTAATAAGTATAACCCCGTTTGCAGCCCTTATACCATAGATTGACTCGCTCGAGGCATCTTTCAAAATATTAATTGACTCAATATCAGATGGATTCAGGAACGATATATCGTCATACCAGACACCATCAACAACATACAAGGGATTTGCATTTCCATAAACAGTTCCAACTCCCCGGATTCGTATTTCAGGCGATGCACCTGGTGATCCTGAATTTATAATCTGCACTCCGGCAATCTTTCCCTGAAGAGAACTCACAGGGTTTATTGACGACTGTTTGCTTATTTCATCCCCCTTAATCTGGGTCATTGCACCTGTTACCTCAAGCTTCTTCTGCGTGCTGTATCCAACAACGAGCACTTCTCCCAGTTTTTTTACATCAGAAACAAACCTGATCTCAAAAGTGGTTTTGGTTCCCACATAAATATTTTGTGTTACCATCCCAAGCATCGAGATTATCAGAGTGTCGGAAGGAGCGGCTGAGATATTGAAACTTCCGTTAACGTCGGCAAAAGTACCCCGAAGTGTTCCTTTTACCTGTATAGAAGCTCCTGCGGCAGGTTGGTTAGTGTTGTCATATACCTTGCCGGTAATAACCTGCTGTGCATTTACTTGTAGAATGCACATACACAAAGTAAAAATCAAAAGCAGTTTTCTCATATTTTTCTTATTAAACTCCGTTAGTACTGTATTCTAATAAATAGATATTTTTGTTTACTTTTAATCTAACATCAAAAGTATAGGGTATATGAATAATGGTAATTAAGGTCTTATTAAGATTTAATTAAGAATAGATTAAGATAGAGAACTATAATAAAAGCGCTCAGGGGTAATTATCCCTCAATAATTCAATAAATTTGCACAACCGGACTCTTTTATTTACTTTTCCGGTGGAAATAATCAGTTATCGGGTTATTTTTTCATTTCATTACTAAAAGGATACTAATGATAAGATTTTCACTGGATAAGAGTAAAATTAAAGTTTTACTTCTTGAAGGGATACACGAGAGCGCCATTCAATACTTCAAGGAAAACGGATATACTAATGTAGAGTGCCTGAATGGAGCGTTATCGGGTAAAGAACTTGAGAATAAGCTGCTGACTACCCATATTATAGGTATCAGAAGCCGTACCGAACTTCGTAAGGAGATGATTGAAAAGAGTCCTAAACTTATTGCAATTGGTTGTTTCAGCATTGGTACAAATCAGGTAGACATTCAGGATGCAAAAATGATGGGGATTCCAGTGTTCAACGCTCCATTCTCAAATACGAGGTCAGTTGCGGAACTCGTTATCGCTGAATGTATTATGCTGATGAGAGGTATTCCTGAAAAAAATGTTCTCGCTCACAATAAAATCTGGATGAAATCGCTCAACAATTCAGTTGAAGTGAGAGGCAAAAATCTTGGTATTGTAGGTTATGGCCATATTGGTTCGCAGGTTTCTATTCTTGCCGAAAATCTGGGAATGAATATTTACTATTACGACATTGAGAAGAAATTAAGCCTTGGAAATGCAAGGCCTATGCCGAATCTGAATGAATTACTCAAGGTTGCTGATACTCTTACAGTACATGTACCATCTACCTCTCTTACCAGGAATATGATCTCTAATGAACAGATTGCCCTCATGAAAAAAGGAGCATGCCTTATAAATGCTTCACGCGGCGATGTTGTTGATTACAAAGCAGTAGCTGAAGGTCTTAGAACAAATCATCTTGCCGGCGTAGCCGCCGACGTTTTTCCTGAAGAGCCTACCTCGAATAATGAACCTTTTGTGAACGACCTGCAGGATTTTAATAATGTAATTCTTACACCCCACATTGCAGGAAGCACTATGGAGGCGCAGGCAAATATAGGCTTGGAAGTGGCTGAGAAACTTATAAGATACAGCGATACCGGATCTACAATCGGGGCTGTTAACTTCGTTGGGATAGCGCTTCAGGCTAACACCTGCAAGCAACGATTTCTGCATATTCACAGAAACGTGCCCGGCGTACTTAAGGAATTAAACGCATATTTCTCCTCAAAAGGTATTAATATTTCTGCTGAATATCTGCAGACCGACTCCGACATTGGATATGTAATACTTGAAACTGATAGTGAATTTGACTCCACGGTCCTCCACGATCTTAAGAATATCAAGCATACAATTCGTGCCCGTATCTTATACTAATTCAGCTTACCTGAAACAAACTGTGCAAATGATTGTTAATAGCTTATGGAAATGAGTTAATTAAAATGGTTTTTATTAGTAGTAATCATTAAATAATTTGCATCATGAACTCAGGAAAAGTTGTTTTAGGCGCACTGGTTGGAGTTGCTGCTGGTGCATTGATCGGGATCTTGTTTGCTCCTGATAAGGGATCTGAAATCCGGAGTAAGATTGTAAAACAGGGAGAGGATTATCTTGACTCAATTAAGGGTAGATTCAATTCTTTGCTTGATAGTATATCCGGAATGTATAACGGAGGTAAAGCAGAAACCTCTCATGTAACTGAAAAGAGCAGGAGTAATTAACATAACCATTACAATCCCGTCTATAAATAAAGCCCTTCCGTTAAAACAGGAGGGCTTTTTTAATTAACACAATCAAGTTTTAGTTTCTCAATGCGGCTAACACGCATTTCTTCAGAATTCATGCAACAGAAATAAAAACTTTATTTTTGATTTCTGTCATCTTTTAACCCCCTTCCGAATGGGCGGTTAAAAAAGTCAAAATCCATTTTTAGACAGCCCCAACAGAACTTTTCCCCCTTGGGGGAAATTAGGAAGGGGGTGGTAATCAATAAAATAGATAAGCTAATAAAGTTATTTTAATTCCGAAGTACAACGCCTAGCAGCTTCTCTTTCCGTCAATATCTTTAAAATCGACTTTATATATTTCGCCATCAGATAAAGTGAGGGTTGCACCCAGAACAGAAAAATCCGGAGTGATTTCCATAATATCTATCTTTTTAATAGGCGATAATTCATCTTCAGTCCATTCGCTGTCATCCATCTTATGCAATAACACAGAAACCATTAACTCCATTGGCGGATTCTTTGTGATCCTTTTTTTGTACGCATAAATAACTGTACTCTCATTAGCTTCAGCATTTCTGTTGTTATGCACCATACTTCTTAGTCCATCCCACCCACAATAAGTAATTAAAGCGATCTTTCTTCCTGAGATGGAAGCAGTTATTACATTCTTGGATCCTTCCTCAAATTGGGTAACGACTGGTATTTGTCCGTTCAGGTGAGGCATTCCAAAATGCCCGAATGTTAATTCATGCTCAAAAGCCATGCGGGTACGATCGACCCGTATTACACCACCGGGAATAATAATATCAGCCAGATCTATAATATAACCCACACCATTATTTGGTGGCTTTCTCATAATGGCCTGCCTGTATAAAACATTGTTCCGCATTCCATTATAAAGCATGCTCTGTGATGTAGTATAAGATCTGTTTCTTTCTGAATCGTTTTTTATGGTCAACCCCGTCAGGTAAAAATTAACATCATCGCCCCGAACATCTCTTGGGTCCAAACTCCTGTAACTATATTCCATTGATGTTCCTCCATTCGGATCGTGGTCTTCCCAAGGGAAATGAGTGTTATAAACCAGCTTCGAATAATTAGGGTCATCGTAATAGACTTTGCCTGGGATAATTTCAGAGGTTCCTGTTTTTCCATGATTAACCAGAACAAGTCCGGGGCTATCAAGCACTACCTTGTTCGATTTGTTACCCAGCATTTCCCACATTCCCTCATTCTCTTTGGCAGTCCAGAATGGAGAATCATCAGGTAAAGCCAGACAAATAAATGGCAAAAACATTAAGAACGGACTACCAGCACAGCTATAGTTCTGTATCATATATTCCTTTTGTCCGTAGAACCCCAGGCTAGGAATGTCATTATAATAAAACTCTTCACGTGTAACAAATTGCAATAAAGATCCTGAACAGAGCCGTCGGGCCCAGCCTGCATCTAAGTGCGTTTTTTCTTTTAACATGAAAGCAACAGGCAACGCTCCTGAAACCCATGTTCTGTAACAAATGCTCCGCGACCACATGTTAATATAACCATCCCTTCCAAAAAAGCTGGTAATGGATTCCATTAATTTCCGTGCAGAGTCTTCGATAATTTCGGATATTTCAGGATAATATTGGTCACCGAAATTTCTGTTCCAGATAGTTGTATAGACAATGAAAAGACTAATCGAGTAATAATTATATGTTTGCTCAAGATACCATCCATTGCCGGAATGATAAGAGACCACCCATAAAAGATGACTTTTTAACAAATCATCGTCAATTTCATAACCATATTTTTTAAGGAAGGAAAGTGTGATAATATTAAATATCCTCCAGTTGTTCTGGGTTGTTCTGTGATGTGCCCACTTTGAAATGGTTATAACCATCTCACTCTTTTGCTTCTCAGTAAAGTAAGGCCATAGAGTTTCCGGCATGAGCAAAAGCGTCTTGAATAGACCGCCGAACTCGCAGATGAACTGATACGTGGAGTCAGGTAACTCCTCAGGAAGAGGTATTGAATTCGGATGTCCGGGTGTCAGTGCATGATAGATTTGCAAACAATAATAATCCCTTAAATTTATGTTATTGATTTTCGTTTCCGGATCAATATGGATCAACGGACCTGCGAGAGTGAATGTCCTTTCCAATGCTTCAAATTCTGCTGAGCGGTACCGCCAGTCAGGCGCATTAGGTTGTGGATATGTTTTACCGGGAACTATCGTGAACGTTAACGGAACTTCAATTGAATAAATGTTTTTAAATGCCCGCTCCAACAGATATTTGGCTAATTCCACATAATGTTTTTTCGACATACCGGTACATGGACTCAGACTATAATCCGGATTCTTTACCTCAAAAACGTTTTTCATTTTTTTAACTCTAAATCTTCAAATAATAGTCAACTTCTTGAAATGCTAATTTAAGCTTTCAAGCAACAAAGGTATTTAAATTTATGCGGAATATTTGTTATTCAGCTCGACCCTGATGAACTAAATAAATTTGCTGGCTTTTTAATGCATCAGTTCGGATTTAACAGTGAGAACACACGGGAACGCTTTTGTAAAAAGTACACTGATGTTACATGGACCGAATGTCCGAAACTTCAAAAACTCAGCAGAATCATTCGCAATAAAACGGCCAGTAGAGGTACAATTTGCGACAATATATAGATTCGTCTTAACGAAACATTTTTTTGTAGCTTCTCAGACTAAATACCTTTAAATTTCTAATCCCTCTGGAATATGTTATTTCAGAGGTTTTCCTAATTACTCAAAGCTATAATCTGCATGATTTGGAATTTAATATCCTGACGTTCAATACTCTCCCCTTAACACTACATTATTAATCTTATCTTAATCTAATTTTAATCAGGCCTTAATTTTGGATAATAATTCTCAAATTAAATTTGATTCAGTAAACTAAATGATCTATTGATTTCTCTCGAAAAAGATGCAATAGACAATCATAAAGAACAATGACAGGGCTGACTTATAAATGTTTAGGTGGAGTTAGCAAAAGAATAACTGAGATCTTTTTATTGCAAGTATATTAAGTCAGATCGCTATCGGTAGGATCTAATTTATGATAAACAGAACTTCTTCATTTCGGATGTTAGTCTATAAGCAATGCAAGCGGACTAACTATTTGTATGTGAAGATTTTATTCACAACTTGTCAGTACCTTTTTATGTGACTGACGGGGCGAAAGCTTGCCCGGAAAGCATCATTTTCTAATTTCTCATCCTATCTAAAGGTTTCTTAAAACGGACTTTCATTTCATTAATGCCTCTGGGATGAGAAGCAGATATAATTCAGTGAGTCAATTACTTAATAAATTTTATTCGATCAGAACAAAAGCACTGATTATCGTACTGCTGCTATTAATGTCGGCAAAAGGATGGACTCAACCGTTTGCAACTATTAGCGGCTCAAATTCCATCTGTCGAAATTCGACCTCCCCTTTCATTACATTCACAGGTACAGATGGAACTGCACCTTACACATTCACATATAAGATTAATAATGGTGCAGACCAATATATCTCTACGTCCGGCAGCAGTAATATTGTAACTGTTCCGGTTCCAACGGGCTCAGCAGGAATTTATACATATTCGTTAAACAGTGTGTCTGATTTTATGAACCAGACTAACATTCAGTCCGGAAGTGCAATTATAACAGTAATTGAGTTACCAACAGTCGGCATTACAGGTAGCTCATCCATTTATGCCGGGGGCACAACAACCTTATCTCCTGTCTCGGGCGGTATATGGACAAGTAATAAGATAACTGTGAATACTGCTCCTGCAGGGGGAGAAGGTGGTGGTGTTCCACCTCCGGATCCGCGAGATCCGACAGTGGCCAGAGTTACCAATGCAGGTATTGTTACTGGTGTCCGGTCAGGTGTTGCTACTTTTACATTTACTGAGACTCTTACCGGGTGTAAAAATACGACAGTAGAAGTAAGGGTAATAAATCCACCAAAAATTGCCGAGGGCCCCGGACCATTGACAATTACTTGTGATGAAGACAATTCACCTAATTCCTTTTCTCTTACCCTTCATGCAATTGAAATTGACGGGAATACCATTTCATGGTCGATTTCATCTCAGGCTGCAGATGGTATTGCAATAGCAGCCGGAACGGGAACAACGAATGCTATTTCTTATACTCCTTCTTTAAACTTCAATGGATCTGATGCTTTCGTAGTTTCGATAAGCGATGGTCAAGGTGGAACTGATAATCTTACCGTAAATGTTCAGGTAAATTCTGTCAATGATGCTCCTTCTTTTACAAAAGGATCAAATCAGACCATCGCTGAAAATGCCAGGGCACAGACAGTTGCTGCATGGGCTACAGCTATAAGTGCCGGTCCACCGGATGAGTCAGCTCAGACCCTTGCCTTCACAGTAATAAATGATAATAATGCTCTCTTCTCGGCTCAGCCTGCAATAGCTCCTAACGGCACCCTGACATATACGCCTGCTGCGAATGCAAGAGGAAGCACTATCCTCACGGTATACCTTAAAGATAATGGTGGTACATTAAATGGCGGGGTGGACCAAAGCATCAGTCAAACATTTTCAATAACAGTAAATCAAATACCTGATGCAATTACCGGTGAAGACAGGGCTATCTGCAATTATTCGAGTACCACCATCGGAGCAGTAGCAATTGAAGGTCACACTTACAGCTGGACTTCCTTGCCTTCAGGATTTACATCAACAGTATCCAATCCAACAGTAAGCCCTTCTCTAACTACTACTTACACTTTAGTTGAGACAATCACAGCTACAGGAACTACTAATAGCAATATAGTAACCGTTACGGTTAACCCAAATCCGTTGCCTATAACTGGTATCACCAATATTTGTACAGGAACAGAATCAAATCTGACCAGTGCTACCACTGGAGGAACGTGGAGTAGTGCATCTCCTTTAATTGCAAGTATAAATGCATTAAACGGACTTGTTACCGGAATAGCTCAAGGCAACTCAATAATTACCTATACTCTTACTACCGGTTGTTCAGTTACGACATCTGTTAATGTAAACCCCCTGCCCGTCGTGTCGCTCATTTGTTCGGATGCGGATCACACATTTTATGAAGGTGCAAAAATAACTTTTACAGCAACCGGAGGAATATTATATAATTTTAGAGTTAATGGCATAAGTGTACAAAATTCTACTTCTAACAGTTTTACAACCAACACATTGACAGACGGTCAGGTTATGTCAGTAATAGTTACAAATGAGTCTGGTTGCAGTAAAATTTCAGATGGAGTAATGGTTAATGTCGTGGCTTTGCCCTCAGGATGGGAGTTGAATTCTTCAAACTATGCATATGAGGGTCAGGTTATTGCAGAGGTATTTGTAAATCACAATTCTGTGGTGTCGGGATACCTGGCTGCATTTGCTGGAACTGAATGCAGGGGAATTGAAGAATCGAAATATTATTCTCAAACAGATCATTATATCTTCTATATAAAATTCTATAGCAATTCGATATCCGGAGAATCGCTGACCTTTAAATATTACGATCCTTTAAGCGGCAAGACTTATGACCTGAATAAGACTTTAGTTTTTAATAATGGCATTGTAAGTGGCAGTCCTGACACTCCAATCGAAATGAACAATACCATTCAGATTAATAAACCTCTTTCAGTTGGATGGAATTGGTTCTCGGTAAATGCTCAGTCAGATAATATGACACCCGAAAGTTTGCTACCGGAGGTAATAACAAATGGAGATTACATAAAGGATCAGTTTGGTTCATCAACCTTCTATAGCAGTTTTGGCTGGTTTGGATCACTAACAGAAATTGATCCTGCAAAACTTTATAAAATAAAGATCCAGTCTAATTGCAATTTCAACTTCACTGGAGTTCCGGTAGATGTCAACCTGACTTCACTACCTTTAGTATCAGGCTGGAACTGGATTGGATATATACCACAATCTGCTCAAACAATAAGCGATGCTCTTTCATCGCTTTCTCTCTTAGATGGTGATTACATTAAGAATCAAACAGCTTCAGCAACTTACTATTCCGGTTTTGGATGGTTTGGTTCTCTTTCCCAGCTATCTCCACAAGATGGATATATGATGAAAGTAACCAACCCGGGTACACTGAAATATTCAAATGTCCAGTCAAAAAATGCTTCGGAAATATCTTCATGTGTTAGCGAGACTCTGATAAATCCTGCTGAATATGAGTTCAGTGGATCCGTTACAGCAAAGATTATTATGGATGGTAAGAATGTGGGATCAACACATGATACTTTGTTTACATACGTCAACAATCAACTCAGGGGTTATTCTGCGAGTTATTTCTTCGAACCACTTGGAATATATCTATTCCCGGTTATGACTTTTAGTAACAGTAGCGATGGAGAGAATATCGAGTTCAGGTATTATAGTTCCTTAGACAATAAAATCTATACCTGCAACGAAAGTTTGCCATTTGTGAAGGACATGATTATCTCTGATGCTTTTCACCCGCTTGTCCTTATTATTTATTCAAATCCAGCTAAGGAGATACCTGAAAATCAAAATGGCAATCTGGAAATAAAGGCATATCCAAATCCATTTGAGGATGTTCTAAATATTGAATATTCTATTCCCGAATTGAATCACGTAACAATTTCGATACATAATTCAGATGGTAAATTAATTCAGGTATTAACAGATGAGCAGCAAAATCCGGGTAAATACTCTATTAAATGGAACGCCTCATCTAAGCTTTCCGGGATTTACTTCATAAGGCTCCGTACTTCAATGAATCAAAAATATCAGAAAGTAGTAAAAATGAGATAGACACATTTCCTAACCTTATACACATAAAGCAATGAAACAATTTATCAGGATCGTGCTTTTAGTAATGTTTACCTTACTATCAAAAGATTTAGTCGGACAATCACACGGATGGACTGTAAACCCAGCGGATTATGGGAATACAGGAACAATCACAGGTGTTGTCAGCCATGGAACAGTTGGTGTTTCCTCTGGCACTCTTGGTGCATTTGTCGGGGGAGTATGCAGGGGGTATATAAATTGTTCTCTCTTCATTCCAACAGGTAAATATGTTTTCGTTCTCACTGTCTACAGCAACGCTGCGAGTGGGGAAACGTTAACGTTTAAATACTTCGATCCATCGAACAACGCATATTTTGATATTAATGAAACTGAAACGTTTAGTTCAGATATGATATTGGGTGATGCAATGTCACCAATTCAGTTTCATACTAAACCACTGGTTTATTCAGTCACGGGAGGAGGTTCATATTGCGAAGGAGCCTCAGGCTTGCCGGTCGGTCTTTCCAGTACAGAAACAGGTGTGACTTATACTCTTCTTAAAAATGGCTCTGCCCTCTCTCCTACCGTAGCAGGTACCGGTTCAGCTATAAGCTTTGACAACCAGCTGGCTGGTACATATACAGTTACCGGCACAAACTCAGGTGGAACGATAACAATGGCAGGGAATGCCATTATTATTGAAAATCCGCTTCCACTTATACCTATTGCAAACCCAGGGTCCGGGGCTACTTGTTCACAAATAACCTCCAACTGGGCATCCTCTTCTTATGCTACCTCATACGTGCTGGATGTATCAGCAGTAAATGACTTTGCTACATATCTTAACGGTTATCAGAATATTAATGTCGGAAATGTAACAACTTACCCTGTTTCAGGATTATCTCCCGGTACAATATATTACTACAGGGTGAGAGCAGTTAACAGTTGCGGCACATCAGCCAGTTCGTCAGTTATATCCTATTCCACATCACCTGCTGCCCCATCACAACCAGGAACGATAACCGGAGCTGCTGCTCAATGTCCGGCATTAGCACTTCAGACATACAGTATCAGCAGTGTGCCCAATGCCACAATATATACATGGACAGTCCCCGCAGGATGGAGTATCACTGCCGGTCAGGGAACAACTTCAATTTCAGTGACAACAGGTACGACCGGACAGAATGGGAGCATTACCGTTAATGCCGGCAATAGCTGCGGTACTAGTGCTGCAAACTCTCTTGCCTTAACTGTATCTCCGGGAACACCGGCTGTGCCGGGTGCAATTGCAGGAACATCAATCCAATGCCCAGGATTAGCACTTCAGACATACAGCATTACCAGTGTAGCCAATGCCACAACCTATACCTGGGCAGTCCCCACAGGATGGAGTATCACTGCCGGTCAGGGAACAACTTCAATTTCAGTGACAACAGGTACGACCGGACAGAATGGGAGCATTACCGTTAATGCCGGCAATAGCTGCGGTACTAGTACTGCAAACTCTCATGCCGTAACTGTATCTCCGGGTACACCGGTTGTGCCGGGTGCAATTACCGGAACATCAGCCCAATGCCCCGGATTGACACTTCAGACATACAGCATTACCAGTGTAGCCAATGCCACAACCTATACCTGGGCAGTCCCCACAGGATGGAGTATCACTTCCGGTCAGGGAGCAACTTCAATTTCAGTGACAACAGGCAATACCGGACAGAATGGGAGCATTACCGTTAATGCCGGCAATAGCTGCGGTACTAGTACTGCAAACTCTCTTGCCGTAACTATATCTCCGGGAACACCGGCTGTGCCGGGCGCAATTACAGGTACAACAATTCAATGCCCTGGTTTAACAGGGCAGATATATAGTATCAGCAGTGTACCAAATGCCACAACTTATACATGGACTGTCCCAACAGGCTGGAGCATCACTGCCGGTCAGGGAACAACTACTGTCACAGTCACTACAGGCTCTGCCGGACAGAACGGGAATATTACTGTTTATGCAGGTAATAGCTGTGGGACAAGCGGATCAGGAACACTTCCACTTAGTGTAAATGCTAATCCAACCATAACCGGACAATTAAATATTTGTATGGGTTCTGCTACAAATCTTATAGGGTCTGGCACACCTGCAGCTTCTTCTCCATGGACATCTGCTTCACCTTCAGTAGCGCAAATTTCAAATGCCGGGTTTGTTTCTACTATAAATCCGGGAACGAGCATTATAACTTATACAGATAATTTTGGATGCAAAAATAACACAACAGTAACTGTCAATTCTCTCCCGGTAATTACTGGAACACTCAGTATTTTCCTGGGATCCTCAACCCAGCTTACAGGCTCAGGCGTACCATCTCCTTCTTCCCCATGGGTCTCTTCAGCTCCTGCAGTAGCCACTGTGAGCAACACAGGCCTGATAAACTCAGTCGTGGCTGGCACCAGCATCATAACATACACAGATATAAACGGTTGTAGCAGCTCAGTGACGGTAACTATCAAACTGGTAAATCTGAATAAGCCTTTAGCTGCAGGATGGAACTGGTTCTCAGTAAATACGCTTCTCAGTAATATGAGTCTGACAAATGTCCTACCGGCTGTTACTTCTGACGGAGATTATATAAAGAATCAGACTAGCACTGCAACTTACTACTCAGGTTTTGGATGGTTCGGTTCACTGACTGAGATTGATCCGACCAAACTATACAAAATTAAAGTTCAGAATGCAAGCAGCATTTCTTTCAGTGGAGCCCCAGTAAACATTAATCTGACTTCAATCGGTTTAGTAACAGGCTGGAACTGGATTGGATATTTGCCACAATCTGCTCAAACAATAGGTAATGCTCTTTCATCACTTTCTCTCACTGATGGTGATTACATTAAGAATCAAACAGCTTCAACAACCTACTACACGAGTGTAGGATGGTTCGGCTCTCTGAATCAATTGTCTCCTAATGATGGCTTTATGATAAAATTAACAATCCCAGGTACACTAAAATATTCAGATGTCCAGTCAAAAAATGCTTCGGAAATATCTGCAGGTGTTAGCGAGAGTCTGATAAATCCTGCTGAATATGAGTTCAGTGGATCCGTTACAGCAAAGATTATCATGGATGGTAATAATGCGGGATCAATACATGATACTTTGTTTACATACGTCAACAATCAACTCAGGGGTTATTCTGCGAGTTATTTTTTCCAACCACTTGGAATATATCTATTCCCGGTAATGACTTTTAGTAACAGAAGCGATGGAGAGAATATCGAATTCAGGTATTATAGTTCCTTAGACAATAAAATCTATACCTGCAATGAGAGTTTGCCATTTGTGAAGGACATGATTATCTCTGATGCTTTTCACCCGCTTGTCCTTACTGTAAATTCAGGTCTCACTTATAATAGCGAACCAACAAATAATACTAGCATCAGCTTAAAGGCATATCCGAATCCATTTGATGGTTATCTGAAGATTGAATTCACAGTTAATGAGCAATCTTTTGTTCAACTCGAAGTATGCACTTCATCCGGTAAGATAATAAGAGTACTGGTAAATGAAGAATTATCACCTGATGGTTATTCAATTGACCTGGATTCTTCATTAATGCCTGAAGGACTGTATATTATAAAACTCATGACAGGCTCAAAGCAGGAAACCCAGAAAGTCATGCTAGTCAAATAGGCTATTAAATCTATTATGAAATCATAATGTAAAACAATGAAACAATTCATCAGGATTACTTTGGCACTATACATTGTTTTAACCTCGTATGATGTAAATGGTCAGGGATGGACAGTAAATCCTGCCGATTATGTCAACACAGGAACTGTCACAGCAATTGTATTTAATGGGACAACTGAAGTTTCCTCCGGGACTCTTGGGGTCTTTGTCGGAGGCATATGCCGAGGATATTCTTCGGGTCAATTCTTTCCACCAACAGGAAAGACAACTTTCACGATAATGTGCAATAGCAATGCTGTGAGTGGTGAAATTATGACTTTTCAATATTATGACACTTCAAATGGAATATTCTATGATATTAACGAAACAGTCGAATTTATTTCAGATATGATCATCGGTAGTGCAGTTTCTCCCCTGCAGTTTCATACTAAACCACTGGTTTATTCAGTCACGGGAGGAGGTTCATATTGCGAAGGAGCCTCAGGCTTGCCGGTCGGTCTTTCCAGTACAGAAACAGGTGTGACTTATACTCTTCTTAAAAATGGCTCTGCCCTCTCTCCTACCGTAGCAGGTACCGGTTCAGCTATAAGCTTTGACAACCAGCTGGCTGGTACATATACAGTTACCGGCACAAACTCAGGTGGAACGATAACAATGGCAGGGAATGCCATTATTATTGAAAATCCGCTTCCACTTATACCTATTGCAAATCCAGGGTCCGGGGCTACTTGTTCACAAATAACCTCCAACTGGGCATCCTCTTCTTATGCTACCTCATACGTGCTGGATGTATCAGCAGTAAATGACTTTGCTACATATCTTAACGGTTATCAGAATATTAATGTCGGAAATGTAACAACTTACCCTGTTTCAGGATTATCTCCCGGTACAATATATTACTACAGGGTGAGAGCAGTTAACAGTTGCGGCACATCAGCCAGTTCGTCAGTTATATCCTATTCCACATCACCTGCTGCCCCATCACAACCAGGAACGATAACCGGAACAGCTGCTCAATGTCCGGCATTAGCACTTCAGACATACAGTATCAGCAGTGTGCCCAATGCCACAACATATACATGGACAGTCCCCGCAGGATGGAGTATCACTGCCGGTCAGGGAACAACTTCAATTTCAGTGACAACAGGTACGACCGGACAGAATGGGAGCATTACCGTTAATGCCGGCAATAGCTGCGGTACTAGTGCTAATGTATCAATAAGTGTTACAGTATTAAGTTTATCAACCAGCCCAACCGGTGTCTCAATTACCAATAACAATTCATGCAATGGAACCGTAAAGACCCTTTCAGTATCAGGAGGAAGTTTAGGAACGGGAGGTAGCTGGAATTGGTACAGTGGCTTGTGCGGAGGAACTATAGCCGGAAATGGATCAAGTATAACTGTAGATCCCCCAAGTGGTTCGAATACGACATATTTTGTTCTGGCATCCGGAACATGTAATACTACTGCATGTGCAAGCGGGACTGTTGCAGTAACAACAAGAGTTGGAACTCCAACCTCTCCAACCACAACCAGCTCAATTATCTGCCAGGGAACTTTAAATACTGTCTTTTCAACTTCAGCTTCCAATGCAACCAGTTATAACTGGACAATTACCGGAGCAGGAAATATTATCTCCGGTAGTGGCATTTCAGGTACAGTAACATGGTCTCCGGCTTTCTTTGGATCAGCGACTGTTACTGTTACGGCAAATGGTTGTGGCGGACCTTCGTCAGAATCTTCAACAGTTGTAACTGTTCGTCCGACACCAACAGCCAGTATAGGCGGATCCACAACTGTTTGCAGGAACTCCCCCTCCCCAAATGTCATCTTTACTAACCCTCAACCTTTATCTGTCATAGTTAGTTATAATATTAACGGAGGCACATCAAACAATATTACCATAGATGGCAATTCATCGGCTTCTGTACCTGTATCTACCACAGGTACAGGAACATTTGTTTACAATATGACTGCAGTATCCTACCAGTCTGTTCCATTATGTGCTAATAGTCTGACAGGAAGTGCAACAATCATTGTGAATCCGATACCCGTTCCAACCCTAATCAGCACAGACCCGGATAATATAATATGTGCCGGAACGAGTGTTACATTCACTGCAGGGGGAGGAACAAACTTTAACTTCAGAATTGGTAATATTACTGTGCAGAATGGAACATCCTCGACTTATACAACCAGTTCACTTTCGAACGGCCAGGTTGTGGATGTAATAGTCACCAATTCCAGCGGATGTTCCCTGACATCTGCATCTATCACAAACTTTGTAAATCCACTACCCATAATACTTGTTACTACTTCACCTACATGTGCTACTGACTTACTCACATATTCACTTGGCGTAACTGTCAGTTCGGGAATTGTAACAAGCTCTTCCGGTTTGGTAACTAATACAGGCGGAACTGTCTGGTCGATAACCGGAATACCGTCAGGGACGAATTCAACTGTTAGAGTTTCAGATCTCAATAGCTGTGAGAACACTTTGTCTGTAACAGCTCCCAATTGCGACTGCCCTTCTGTTCAGGCGCCTGCCAGCAATGGAGACAAGTCCTATTGCCAGTCGGGGGCCATACCTCCATTGAGTGTTGCTGTATCTACAGGAGAGACTGCGGACTGGTATAATGCACCTACGGGAGGAAGTCTTTTGCTCGCTAATAGTTTAACTTTTACACCCTCAGCAGCGGGTTCATATTATGCAGTAGCCAGAAACACCACTTCAGGTTGTCTAAGCAGTACCAGAACATTAGTGAGGCTTATTATGAACTCCCTTCCCATTCCTTCTATTACAAGTTCAGATAATGACAATATCTTCTGCTCTGGAAGCAGCATAACCTTTATGGGAGGAGGAGGAACCAGCTATAATTTCCGCATAGGAGGAACCAGTGTTCAGAATGGACCAACTTCAGCATATACCACGACCTTGCTCACGAATGGGCAGATTGTCGATGTAGTTGTCACAAATTCCAGCGGGTGTTCGGCATCATCAGGAGCAATCTCTAACACAGTCAATTCTCTTCCAACTCCAACACTTATAAGTTCTGATTCAGACAACAAATTCTGTTCAGGAACAAGTATTACATTTACTGCAGGAGGTGGAGACACTTACAACTTCAGATTAAATGGAACCAGTGTCCAAAGTGGTTCATTGCCTACTTATTCAACGAGTTCTTTAACTAATGGTCAGACAGTAGATGTCATAGTTACCAATTCAAATGGTTGCCCGGCAACTTCCGGCACAATTGTGAATACTGTTTATGCATTGCCTGCTCCGACTCTGACAAGCTCTGATGCAGATAATGCTTTCTGTGCAGGAACAAGTATTACGTTTACCGCTGGTGGCGGATCGACCTTCAATTTCATGGTTGGAGGAGTAAGTGCTCAAAATGGGGCATCTTCAACTTACACAACCAGCACATTGACAAATGGGACTGCAGTAAATGTCATTGTTTCAAATGTGAATGGCTGTTCTTCCACCTCCGCGGTAATTTCTAATACTGTAAATGACTTACCATCAGCTTCACTTTCAAGTTCTGATGCTGACAATAAATTCTGTTCCGGGACGAGCATTACCTTTACGGCAGCCGGTGGAACCAACTATAATTTCAGAATCGGAGGTGTAAGTATCCAAAATAGCTCATCACCGATTTACACAACAAATTCATTGGCCAATGGTCAGGTGCTGGATGTCGTGGTTTCAAATTCCCTTGGGTGTTCTGTGACCCCATCCGCGTTAACGAATACAGTATACCCCCTACCAATAGTAACCCTCACCGGTTCAGATGCAGATAATATTTTTTGTACCGGGACCAATGTGACATTTACTGCCAGTGGTGGGACAAATTATACATTTCGGGTCGGAGGTACTTCAGTGCAAAATGGTTCATTGTCAACATACTCAACCAGTTCGTTAACAAACGGGCAGGTTGTTGATGTTATAGCAACCAACTCCTACGGCTGCACAACAACATCATCGGGAATAACGAATTTTGTGAATCCTCTGCCATTGATTCTTATAACTACTCCACCCTCCTGTTCATCTGATTTAACTAACTACTCACTTGTTGTAACAGTGGGTTCAGGCTCAATTACCAGCACAGCAGGAACAGTAATCAATGCAGGATTGAATGTCTGGACGATTGCCTATGTCCCTTCAGGTACAGCAATTACTGTTAAAGTAAAAGATGTTAGTGGTTGCGAGAATGCTCTTTCAATTTCACCCCCAAACTGTTCGTGTCCGGTAATTTCAGCTCCCACAAGTGGAGGAAATAAGTCATTTTGTTCAGATGGCGTGGTACCTACAATAACCGCAAGTGTGATCGCCGGTGAAACAGTTGACTGGTATGATGCACCATCAGGCGGAGTCATCCTAAAGAGTTCAAGCTTATCTTTTACACCATCAGCCGCTGGTACCTATTATGCCCTGGCCAGGAATACCACATCAGGTTGTGTCAGCAGTAGCAGAACCGGAATTACAGTGACAATGAATGCACAACCCGTAACATTTTTTGGCAGTTCAGATTTAGATAATACATTTTGTGTAGGTACAAGTATAACATTTACAGCCAGTGGAGGGACAACTTATAATTTCAGGATTAACTCTGCAAGCGTTCAAAACAGCACCAGTTCAAGCTTCACCACCAATTCGCTTACCAACGGACAGGTTGCAGATGTGATAGTTACCAGTTCATCCGGGTGCTCAGCCACATCAGCCGGAATAGTAAATAATGTTAATGCCTTACCAGTGCCGACTCTAATAAGTTCAGATCCCGATAATAAATTCTGCCCAGGCACCAGCATTACTTTAACTGCCGGTGGCGGAATCAGTTATAACTTCAGAGTTGCCGGAACAAGTGTTCAAAATAGCGAATCAACCACTTACACTACAACTACGCTAACTAATGGACAAATAACTGATGTCATTGTAACAAACGGAAATGGATGCAGTGCTACATCAACCGGTATTACAAATACTGTTTATGCTTTACCTGTTGCAACAATTTCAAGTTCAGATGCTGATAATTCATTATGTCAGGGGACGAAAGTAACTTTTACCGCTTCCGGAGGCTCTAACTATAATTTCAGAGTAGATGGAGAAACAGTACAGAACGGAACAACAGCCACATTTGCAACAAACTCATTGACAAGCAGTCAGGTGGTAGATGTGATTGTTACAAATTCATCGGGATGTTCAGCTACATCAGGTGGAATAGCGAATACTGTAAATGCAATGCCCATACCTGTGTTGCTGAGTTCAGATCAGGATAATAAATTTTGCTCAGGTACTAGCATAACTTTCACAGCAAGTGGGGGAGTAAATTATAACTTCAGGATTGGAGGTACAAGCGTTCAGAACAGTTCTTCATCGGTTTATACGACAACTGCACTTACCAACGGACAAACTGTTGATGTTATAGTTACTAATGTAAGTGGCTGCACGGCAACATCTACAGGCATATTAAATACTGTTTATGCGTTGCCTTCACCTGCATTTTCGAGCTCTGATAATGATAACAGGCTTTGTTCAGGCACAGCAGTTACATTTACAGCCGGAGGTGGAACAAGCTATAATTTCAGACTGGATGGTCTTAGCGTACAGGATGGTGCATCAACGACTTATACAACCAGTTCCCTGACAAACGGACAGGTTGCTGATGTGATTGTTACAAATTCTAATGGATGTACTTCACTATCTGCCGGAAAAACTAATATGGTTCTGGACTTACCAGTTCCCTCGCTTACAAGTTCAGATGCTGACAACATTTTCTGTGCAGGAAGTACCGTAACATTTACTGCCGGAGGAGGGTCAAACTTTATTTTCAGAAAAGATGGCATAAGTGTACAGAATGGCACCACGTCGGCTTATACTACCAGTACCCTGACGAATGGTCAGGTAATAGACGTAATCGTTACCAACTCAAATGGGTGTTCTGCCACCTCGTCTATTATTACTAATACCGTTACTGAATATCCTGTTGCAAATGCCGGAACAGGGGGTAATGAGTGCGATCTTGATTTCTTATTAAATGCTGTTCCCAGCATTGGAACAGGTACCTGGACAAAAACTACCGGGCCCGGATCAGCGATATTCACTCCAAATGCAAATAGCCCAAATGCAATAGTTAAAGTATCAGCTTATGGTACTTATACATTCGTCTGGACTGAGGTAAGTAACGGTTGTTTAAAAAGTTCGTCTATTACAGTAGTCTTTTACCAGCAACCTACAGCAAATGCAGGATCAGGAGGAATAAGCTGTGGCTCCGTGGGATTTGCTTTTAATGCTGCTCCAAGTGTGGGGACAGGGACATGGTCAAAAACCAGTGGCCCTGGTACTGTGTCCTTTAATCCTAATGCCAATTCACCAACTGCAGTAGTTACCGTTTCGTCGTACGGAGATTATACATTCACCTGGACCGAGGTAAATGGAGTATGTTCCAGAAGTGCAACTGTAAATGTTACATTTAACCAGATTCCGGTTGCAAATGCCGGTGCAGACATGTCAGAATGTGGCCCCGACCATATTATGAATGCTACTCCTACAACAACAGGGTCAGGAACATGGACAAAATCAGCCGGCCCTGGTAATGCAATATTTAGTCCGGATGCCTCTAAACCAAATGCATCAGTCAGAGTTGACCAGTATGGCACCTATGATTTTGTGTGGACCGTTCTTGAAAATTCATGTCAGGCAAGTGATATTGTAAGAATAGTATTTCACAGTTTGCCAGCAATAAATGCAGGGAGGGATACATCTATATGTAAAGGAGATAATGCTCAGCTGCTGTCTACAGGAACGGGATCTGTCTTATGGGAACCCGCTGAACTATTTACTAATCCGACTGTTAAAAACCCAGGTACAAAACCACTTACCTCTACAACTTTTAAAGTTACTCTCACAGACTTGAATGGTTGCAAGAACAGTGACCAGGTTAGGGTTGAGGTCAAAGATATTCCATTAGCCAATGCAGGCTCTGATCAGATACTCGAATATCAGTTTGGTACAACCTTAGCAGCGATAGCGGCGGGAGTAAATGAAACCGGGACATGGTCTATGGTATCCGGCACAGGCAAATTCGCCGATGCTTCGTTGGCATCAACGTCAGTTTCAGATCTTTCACTTGGCAAAAACGTACTTAAATGGAGTGTAAATAATGGTGTTTGTCCACTGGCAAAAGACTCAATTATTATTACGGTACATGACCTTCTAATACCAACCCTGATAACTCCAAATATGGATGGAAAAAATGACTACCTGGTACTAAGGGGTATTGAAGCTTTAGGAAAAACTGAGCTCATAATCTTCGACAGAAGAGGGGCACAGGTATACAAAAACAGTAATTACAATAATGACTGGAACGGGGTGGATTTCAATGGAAAACCACTTCCATTCGATACTTATTACTATGTCCTGAAAGCCCAGAATGGCAAATCGGCAAGCGGATATATAGTTATAAGGAGATAAAAGGATAGGGAACTGGAAGAACTTTAAAATCTGATCACAATACATTAAGCTATGAAAATACTTTTTAAAATACTCTTGTACTTAATGATACCTATTTCACTAGCCGGGCAATTAAAACCGGTTACGAATCAGTACATTCTCAATCCAATTACTATAAATCCCGGATATTCCGGTACTAGAGGCGCGTTGAATATAGCAGCTTTTTACAGAAAACAGTGGGTTGGAATTGCAGGGTCGCCAGAAACTTTGACACTGGCTGCTGATGCTCCTGTTCTCAACTCAAAAGTTGGTCTGGGTTTAATAATTGTAAGCGATAAAGTAGGCGTTTCAAAAGAAACTCAGATAACTACAAACTACGCTTACAGGATCAAACTTGCTGATGGCAATCTCTCTTTTGGTCTGGGAGCAGGCTTGAGGACGACTAATACAAAATGGTCAGATCTTGTTGTTCTGGATCAGGGTGATGAATACTTCCTGACAGATGCGCATGTTTTCGTCGTTCCTGATTTTAGCTTTGGTGCCTATTATACATACAAAAATTACTTTGCCGGAATTTCGATACCCAAACTGGTTGATTATAACTTTGATTTCAATAAGAATAAGTACACGTTGTCATTTAATTTAGGAAATTACAAGTATCTTATCAATGCGGGTTATCTATTTAATATTTCAGATAAAGTAAATTTATTAACCTCTACACTACTAACATTATCACCTGATGATAAATTTCTCTTCGACCTTAATGCCCACGCAATTATTTATGACAGATTCTGGTGCGGCGTCTCCTATAGAAATAATAGATCAATTTCAGGGTTGTTCCAATTTGCCATTAATAATCAATTCAAAGTAGCTTACACTTATGACTTTGATACAGGTAAACTAGGCCGATACAGTAATGGATCGCATGAAATAATGTTAAGGTACGAGTTTAAGTATAAAGTAGAAGCAGTAAATCCTTTAGTATTTTAAAAAGTCCAGACCCGGAAAATTGGAATCTTCGCTAGCATTAACAAAGAGGCTTCAATTTTTCTCCCCAACTTAGAATTATACTTTACTGTCAGATATAACAATGAATAACCCGATATTTTAAATTAACCTAATCATTTTAAACGAACAATGAGATTAAAATTTATAATTGCCTTCCTCACAGCAACTCTCCATTTCAGTTTCTTAGAGGGACAGGTGCAATCCTATTCGATAAATAAAGCATCTTTCTCTTCTGATAATTTTGATGAATACTCACCAGTCTACTATAAAAACGGTTTAGTGTATTGTACTAACCGGAGTACAGATCTGGTTTCAAGTTATTCTGATTCAAATAATAAAGGGCTATTTAAAATTTTTTATGTTGATTCAACGGGAAAAGCAAAATGGAAAAACGCTGGTTTGTTCTCAAAAAGTCTGAAAAGCAAATGCAATGATGGGCCCGTATCGTTTAGCAGAAATTTTGATACTATCTATTACTCCAGAAACTTAAATGTGGATGCAAAAGCAGAAGATCTTGCAAAATCAAGAAATAAACTTGGGGTATTCTACGCAGTTTATGATGGGTCGGGCTGGACAAAGATAAAGGACCTTAGGATAAACAATGAATGGTACAACGTAACCACCCCA
This sequence comes from uncultured Bacteroidales bacterium, assembly GCA_963809855.1. Taxonomy (GTDB): domain Bacteria; phylum Bacteroidota; class Bacteroidia; order Bacteroidales; family VadinHA17; genus LD21. The sequence continues at coordinate 2,266,768 of CAWELF010000001.1, forward strand.
TGCATTTCTCCTGATGGAAGAAAACTGTTTTTTGCCTCAGATAAACCGGGTGGATATGGTGGTTCGGATCTTTATTATTGTATGTGGCTCGGTAACTATTGGAGTGATCCTGTAAACCTTGGCCCCGAAATTAATACCCCAAAAAATGAAGCTTATCCGTTCTGTAATAATGCGGGGGATTTGTTTTTCTCTTCAGATGGTCATCCGGGCTTAGGAGGAAAGGACATCTTCTATTCACGCTTTTCAGACACTAAATGGCTTACACCTGTCCCGCTTGATCCTCCAATAAATTCTAAATATGATGATTTTGGTCTGATAACCGATACATTAATGAATGAAGGATATTTCTCATCAAACAGAGATGGCACCTTAGATATTTTTCATTTTAATACAATCATTCCCCAAATATTTTATTCTTATACTCAGGAAGAAAACCAATACTGCTTTAAATTTCAGGATAGTTCAACCGTTGCAATTGACACCATGAAGTTAAAGTATGTCTGGGATTTCGGCGATGGGAATAATGCTACCGGGCTTATTGTAAATCATTGTTTTAGCGGGACTGGTAGGTTTAGAGTCAGACTTGATATTGTAGATAAAAACACCAACAAATTATTTCTTAATAAGCTTGGATACGATCTTGAACTTCATGAAATAGAGCAACCATACATTAATGCTCCTGAGGTTTCAGTTGTTAGTGATTCTGTAGAATTTGACGGGATTAAATCGCATTATCCGGGATTTAAAATATTAAATTACACCTGGGATTTTGGTGATGGGACAAGGCTTCTGGGAGATCGGCTAAAACATTCATTCAAAGATACAGGGGACTTTCAGATCTGCCTGGGTCTGACATTAAAATCAGATTCCACGGGAAAAATTCAACGAACAGGGATAACAAAGAGAATCAAAATCATTAGCAACTCTTCCGAAAAACCAGCGATGATTAACAACGCTTCTACTCAAAGCAAAATAGCACCTGACATAAGAGATTATAATCACGCAGTCATAAAATCCCTTTATTCTGCTGAATCAGATACTGAGCAGGATGTACTGTACAGGACTGAAATAATCTCGTCATCTACCAAACTGGGAGCAGGTAATATTATTTTCAGTAATGTCCCGGCAAACTACTCTATTGCCGAAACTTATGATGAAACCACAGGAATCTTCAGTTATTTTGTTGATCAGCAAAGAAGCCTCATGGCTACCTATAACTCATTCATGGAGATGCAAAATAATGGCTTTACTGAAACCAAAATAAAGATGGAAATTCTAAAAGATCCTGCTGAAAAAGAACTAAACAACATTATTAAAATCTTTGGTATATCGACTGATACATATTTTGACAGTAATAACAAACTAACCTCCACAGGGTATCTTATGCTGGATCAGGTAGCAAAATTTATGAATCAATACCCAAGAATAAAACTCGGGGTGACAGTTCATACCGATAATAATGGTATTCCGGAAGCTCTACTTTCTTTGTCGGAAAGTTATTCTCAGATTATTGCCGCCTATCTTATAAACAAAGGAGTGGATCAGGAAAGACTGACGGCTAAAGGATTAGGTGGAAGCAGGCCAATCGCATCAAATCTTTTTGAAAAGGACAGAACATTGAACAGACGGGTGGATTTTTCTTTAATCAGAGACTAAAACTGAATATCCTTAATATGGTAAAAGAATAAACCAGTAATAGATGATACCGACACTTTCGTACAATGTATTTAAAATCCGGAACTTCTCCGAACTTCTTAACCGGGAATCGGGCAGTGATATAATCCCAATTTTATATTTCTTGCCAAGAATCTTATTATATGTCATGTATGTTCTCTCTGCATGTGCTCCCAGAGTAATTATATTAATTCCTTTTGCTTTCATATCAGAACCCTTCAGCCAATCGCGAAAGGCTAAAGCGCTGGTCAGAGTCCGGTTTACCCTTACTCGTTTACCGGGCACAGCAGTCACGAGTGAAGAGTCAATACCAAGTGACAAGAGCCTGCTTCTGGCTAATTGTGCGTACGAAGTGAAATTATTGGATACCCGTCTTTTTCTGTCTGGCCGGGAAAAATCATATACAGAATTGTTCTGATAATTTATTGATATGCTATTGTCAATAATAATTCCCTTTACATATAGATTTTTATCGCCCCATTCTCCTACTCCATCATTTACAAATTGAACCATTATTGAATCGACATCTTTCAGATAACCTGCCCATTTTGCAGTATATTTCTTCTTCTTCTTTTCTGCTGTAAAACTTGCAATCTGAGAATTATTTACGAATAAATTGAACTTTGCTGAATAAATGCCCCCAAGTTCGCTATAACAGTCAACCTCAATGACATGGTCCTGAGATCCATTATTTTTCGAAATTTTAATCCGGGGATAAAAGACCAGGTAACCATTCATTGATAAAATATAATATTCAGATGAGTTAAGACCGGTGGTAATAATGTGACGATAATTATGATCCGTGAACTCTTTTTCAGCCAATTCAATAGCAGCCGGATGAAGCCATCCTTCAACCAGCAGAATATCTGCATCAACTCTGCTTGTTTTGGAAAGATGATTAGAAAGAAAATAAATCATCGGTAGAAACAATGCCAATAACAACAAAAAGATAATCAATACCAGCACAAAACTTTTGCGCCTACGATCAGCATGCATAATTGTGTCATTTGAATCAAAGGTAGAAAATTACATTCTAAAATAAACAGTCTGCGCTAAAGTGAATTTTATGTAACGTGTTGCAGTTATCATTAGCAGATAACAACCTGAAACGGTTTCAGTCAAATTCATATATCAAGCCGGAATAAAATCTTAAGAATATGAAAATAATATCTGTGGTAGGGGCTCGTCCCAACTTCATGAAAATAGCTCCGTTTATTAAAGCTATTGATGCTCACAATAAATTGAATGGGAATGATATAGAGCACGTTCTTGTTCATACAGGTCAGCACTATGACGATCGGATGTCGAGGGCCTTTTTCGAGGAGCTGGAGATCCCTGATGCAGATATAAACCTGGGTATCGGATCAGGCAGCCATGCTGAACAGGTTGGCCACACGATGATTGAATTCGAAAAAGTGCTGCATGCAAAGAAGCCGGACTGGGTTGTGGTGGTTGGCGATGTAAATGCCATTCTTGCATGTTCGGTAACGGCAAAAAAAGAACATTTTTTATGTTGTCATATTGAAGCCGGATTGCGTTCAGGTGACATCTCAATGCCAGAGGAAGTTAACCGTCTTGTGGCAGACCGTTTGTCCGACTTGTTACTGACACCCGATAAAATATCTTCCGAAAACCTCAGAAATGAAGGTGTCCCTGAACACAGGATAAAGTTTACCGGGAACATTATGATCGATACCTTAGAGAATAACCGTGACAAAGCTGACCAGATTGATCTGAAAAAGATCATCATGGAAAACTCTTTCACTGGAGCACCAACTGGTATTAATGGCTCATTTCGTGCAGGTTATGCAGTAATGACACTGCATCGTCCCTCAAATGTTGACATTAAAGATGTTCTGGAACCTATAGTAAGGTTTATGACAGATGAGGTATGTAATGAAATCCCGGTTATCTGGACAATTCACCCACGTACCCGTAAAAATCTGGAAACATTTGGATTGTTAGAAGCGGTAATGTCACAAAAAAATCTGTTTATGCTTGAACCACTAGGTTATCTCGAAATGCTCAAATTAAATATGCATGCCCGGGTTATTATGACTGATAGTGGTGGCCTTCAGGAAGAATGTACAGTTCTCGGAACACCTTGTCTCACGTTAAGGTGGAATACTGAACGGCCCATTACGCTTCAGGAACATGGAGGTGCAAGTGTACTTGTCGGAAACAATATTGAGCTTATCCGTAATGAGTATAAAGCGGCTATGAGGAAGTTGCGTAATCCGGTACGACCGGAGCTGTGGGACGGAAAGACAGCAAAAAGGTGCCTCGAGGCAATTCTTGACTATCATCTTCCTTCTCAATAATCTGCCCATCTATCCACGTTTGAAAATAAGAAATAGAATAATAACTATTAACTCTGATTTTCATGAAGAGACAATCTGAAATTCATTTCAACTTAAATCAAGCTACTCAAAAGATCTTCTGCATATCGATTCTGACAATTTTAGTATCTATCAGTCAGGTAGCTTTATTATTTTCACAAAGCTCAGGCATCGTTGATATAAAAACTGCCGAGACAACAGCCATAAATTACTGTCTGAAAACAGAAAAGAAATATGCAAAAGCTACTTCCGGCGACATAAACCTCTCATTGGCTGAAAAAAGGTCATCAGGAAATAATGTGTTGTATTACGTATTTAACATTAATCAGAATGATGGATTTATAATCATCTCTGCCGATTTTAATCTGGCTCCTGTAATTTGTTACGTGCCTCAGGGAACCTATACAAAATATCCCGAATTGCGGCCGCCCGGCTTTAATGAATGGCTTGACTCCTATTCATCCCAGATAGTGTTCTCCCTGAACAGGCCGGCAAAAGACACCCTGAACAGCAAATTGTGGGCTAGTCTTACATCCAAAGGTCAGTTTGATACCGAAACAATGGTTCTTAAGCTAACTTCCAAATGGAATCAGACTTCAAACTTCAACGTATACTCACCTACAACAGGAAATACACATCCGACTGAAACAAGTGGCAGTTATGGAAACAGAACTCCAACCGGATGCGTCGCAACGGCCATGGGACAAATTATGTATTACTATAAATGGCCATTGAATGGAGTTGGAAGCCATTCCTATTCTGACCCAGCAAATCCAAATACCAATTCAAGTTGCGGGCTTTTGGATCCAAGTTATGGTACTCTTTCATTTTTAAACCATACCTCTCCATATAATTTTGCATCAATGGTTGATGTACCTGCTACACCTAACAATGAGATCTCTAAACTACTTTATAATTGTGCTGTCAGCGTAGATATGGATTTTGCCTACTGTCAGAGCTGGACGCTGACATCTGTTGCAGAAGATGCTTACAGAAATTATTTTAACTATAATACCTCAGTGGATTATATTAAGAGGTCAGATTTTCCAGATACATGGGAATCAATAATTATTGACCAGATCCAAAAGGAAAGACCCGTTCAGTACAGAGGACAGTCAGGAACCGGAACTGTAGGGCATTCATGGGTTTGTTATGGTTACAGGACTGTAGCAGGAGCTAAGGAATTTATGTTCAACTGGGGATGGGGTGGATCTTACGACGGATTTTACAGTATAACGGGTTCTTCTCTGCAATATCCATACAACAGTACAAATTCTGAAAATGGGGCTATCATAAACATCTACCCAACGTCTCAGGCAAATTTAACTGTTCCGTCTTCATCAGTTAACACAAGCCCGATATATACATTTGTTCCATTCACCGTCAATTTCACTGTATCGAATAACGGGACAGTAAACGCAGGTGGCTCCACAGCAGCGTGTTATCTTTCGGCCAATACCACTTTAGATAATTCCGATGCATTACTGGGTACAATTAGTATTCCTTCTCTGACCATTGGCCAGAGTTCCGACTTTTCCAAAACTGTAACAATAGGAGGTGTCCCTACCGGGACTTATTATATTCTGATAGAGGCTGATACAGATCATGATGTACATGAATCTGATGAATCAGATAACATCATAGCTGTCCAAATATGGGTACAATCATCTCCTGTAAATACAGGCGATTACCAATCTGCTGCAAACGGAAGCTGGACAGATCTCAGTACATGGCAGTATTATAATGGCACTACATGGGGCCCGGCAACAACTTATCCTAATAATACAAGTGGTAAAATATATATACGCAGCCCACATAGTGTAACTATATCAAGCAACATTTCTGTTGATGAGGTTAATATTTTATCGGGAGGAAAAGTAACAGTATCCTCAGGATATACCATGACAATAGCAAATGGTACTGATGATGTGGACTTTTCTGTGAACGGAAGTCTGGTAAACTCGGGGACTATTACTGCAATTGGTAAATTGTCTTTTAATAATGGTTCAGTATATGAACATACACGTGATGGTGGTGCTATTCCGGTAGCTACCTGGGATATCGCTTCAAACTGTAACATTACGGGAGCGGCAACAACCGCACCTGCAATTCCCTCTGAAACACAGCCATTCGGGAACTTTTCCTGGAATTGTCCTTCGCAAAACACTAACTTTATTAATCTGTCGGGACAACTTACTACTATTGCAGGGGACTTTAATGTTATTTCTACCGGACCTGCAAATCAACCATTTGACCTGCGTCTTGGTTCAAACACAACCGGTGATCTTACAGTAAAAGGAAATTTTGTACAGACAGGAGGATCGTTTTTAATTGAAGGAGAAGGTAATAGCACCAACTCTAGGACGATGACTGTAGAGAAGGATTTCACACTCGGAAGCAATGGGACTTTTTTAATTTCCTATTCATCAGGGGGCGGAACCTTAAACATTCAGGGAAATTTTAACAGCTTAGGTACTTTCTATTTCGCCGGCTGGAATAGCATAAATTCTGCTACGCTTAATATCAGCGGAAACTGCTCAATAGCCGGAGGATCTTTTATAATAAGTAATACCTCTTTGGCAGGAAGATTATATGTTTCAAAGAACTTTACACATTCAGGAGGCACAATCAATGTATCATCAACCGGAAGCGGATTTATTGTCTTTAATGGTGCAGGAATACAAACTTTCATAACTGGAGTTACGATCTCTGATGCAGTAAACTTTACAGTGAACAGCGGGGCAACCCTTCAAATGGGAGCTGCTGAAACAACAGTGAGTGGCACTGGTTCCTTTACGCTTTTACCGGGAGCTACACTTGGCATTACTTCCCCGTATGGCATTACCACAAATACAACAGGTGCAACCGGAGGAAATATTCAGGTTACAGGGACACGCTTATTTGATGCTGGTGCAAATTATATTTATAATGGCTCCTCTTCTCAAAGTACAGGAAACGGATTGCCGGGCAGAGTGAACAGCCTTAAATTTAATAATGCCGGGGGTACCATAACCTTAAATTCATCCCAAATAATCACAAATAATTTCAGTATTAGCACAGGCTCAATTGCCGATCTTGGGTCCTTCTCCCACACTGCTGGCACCGTAACGCTTGGTTCGTTTCTTCAAACAGGTTGTTCCTACGGGAGTACTGCTTCACCGGCAGACTTTAAAACCAATACCTACTTCACAGGTACAGGTAGTGTATCAACAGGTCCGTGCACAACCGGCACATGGCTTGGCAAAATCAGCAATGACTGGAATTCAGCCGGGAACTGGTATGGAGCAATCATTCCCGGGTCAAATGCGGACGTGGTCATTAACTCAATAGCACCATATAATCCTGTTGTTTCTAATTCACCGGTTTCAGCGCCAACGGCCCAATGCAAGAATTTAACATTGAACCAGGGAACAACTTTGATCGTAAATTCAGGAAATGCCCTTACTGTAAATCAGAAGCTTACCAATAATGGAACACTGAATCTTAAATCCGATGCTTCAGGAATTGCATCCCTTGAGCTGAACGAATATGTTGACAACGGCTCAGAAAATATCGAACTCTATTTATCAGGCGGAGGTACGTTTGGAACCTATAAATGGCATTATATCTCATCACCGGTCAGTACGCCTGCGGTTTCGGCATCTACCTTCACATTGAATACCCTGGATCTGGCTCAATACATTGAAAATATGCCTGTTAGCACAACACCATACAATTTAATGAGAGGTTGGATAGCTTTTGATAATTATTCATATTTTACGGGTGAAACTCCAGCTACGCCAAATTACAGCTTCACTAATCTTACGCCCGGTAAGGGATATTTGTACTACTATGCTTCAAATTCTGTTTATGCACTATCGGGATCAATAAATACGGCTTCTGTATCACAACCTTTAAGTTATTCATCTATTGACGATTCCAAATCCGGATTCAATCTCCTGGGAAATCCTTACACCTGTGGATTAGATATTCAATATATGTTTGATCATGGTTGGCCTTCAAATACTATTAAAACAATCTGGTTCACTAAAGATAATATTTCATGCATTTATCAGAATGGCGTCGGAATACCTGGTTCTACAGAGAGCTTTATCCCACCAATGCAGGGGTTTTTCGTAAAGGCAAACTCTGCAGGGATTTTTAATTTCCCATTGTCAGCCAGAGTGCATACGAGCACTCCAAGATATAAGGGTAACAAATCGATGATTCCTCTGATAAGACTTTCCGTGGCAGAAAACGGAAAATCTGCTGAGACTGTCATTCGCTTTGATAACTCTGCAAAATCTGGTCTTGATCTGGATTTTGATGCTCCCAGAATGTTTTCTTCAACTGGAAGCGCAGAAATCTACTCTTCGTTCGATGAACTGGATTATATGGTTCTGGGACTTCCATTCCCCGACTCAACTGTAATCATTCCATTGGTTATGAGCTTTAGTCAGCCTGGAAATCATACAATTACAACAATGAAAATTCAGGAGTTAGGGGATTATCAGATCATGCTTACAGATAAACTAACTAATACTTCTGTTGATCTGAAATTAAATCCGGTGATTACGATTAACAGTCCTGAACTATTAATCAAGGACCGTTTCTCTCTAGCTATAACAAAGATTATGACAGGAATAGAACAACCAGAAGCAATCGAAGATCCGTTTAAAATCTTTTCGGACAATAACTTCATTAATATTCAAACGCTTGCAGATAAATGGGATGGAAAGACCGGCTCAATAAAAGTAATTGACCTTTCTGGCAGAACTATTCTCGATCGGAGTAATGTGCAATTCCTTAAGTCCACGCAAATTAAAATAGGATCACCTTTTAAAAGAGGCCTTTACCTTATTAAGATGAGATCTGATTTAATGACATATGTTGGCAAACTAATGATAAGGTAATTGTATTTCCGGTTATCATGTTTTCTGACGAGTTATGAGCTGTTTTTAAAGATCTCCAGCCGGAAGTTGTGTTTAAGATGAAAAATGTTTTACAGCGACTTTTTTGAAAACGCCAGATAGAAATTAATTAAATAATGTTCAGGATGGATACTTTGGTAGATCAGACCCTTAATTGTTTACCTCTCCTCTCTAACCAAAAGAGGCTGTGGATAATCTCACAGGAGGATTATAAGAATCCTGCCTACAACATACAGCTGACTTATCACTTTAAAGGCAAGATCGATTATGATGTTCTTAAAAAAAGCATCGGACTTCTGTTTAACAAGCACCACACTATGTTTTCGGTTTTTAAACAAGCTGAAGGAGAACCATACATTGAAATCATTCCGGGAAAGGTATTATTGGAATTTGTTGATTTCAGTTTCTTGCCGGTTGGTGACCGGCTTAGAGAAGTATTGGCTTTTGCCAGTCAGGATTCAAGGAGGCGCTTCGACATTGAAAAAGGACCATTATACCGTTTGTACTTATTGAAAGAGAATGATGAAAGTTATTATTTTCATGGAACAATTCACCATCTGATATTTGATGGTTGGTCAAGACGGGTTTTTATCAATGAGCTAAGTTCCATATACAAGGAATTAATTAATGGAAAAGATTATGCCCCGGAGCCGGTCGGTTTTCAAAGTTATAATTATGCTGCTATTGAGAAGAAATACCTGACTGTCGAAAAAGAAAACGAACTTATAGAATTCTGGAAAGACAATTTGAAAGACTGCCCAACTGAATTGGGCCTTCCATATGATTACTCGAGAGGTAATAAACGCTCAGGGTTTGGAAAAAGAGAATCATTTGAAATTCCCCGTGAATTCACAGCCAAATTAAAAGACATTGCAAAGCAGTCTGATACATCTCTCTTCAACACAATGCTGTCAATATTAGCTCTGGTACTTCATAAGTATTCTGGGGAAAATGATATTTGCATCGGAGTTCCCGTTTCAAATCGCCGATTTCACCCTGGTTTAGATAAAATCCTGGGCCTCTTTATAAACACGGTTGTTGTAAGGTTAAAACTGGAAGATGGCAACAGTTTTAAAGATCAAATTAACTTTACAAAAGAAGTTATAAAAAAAGCGCTTAACCATTCAAGGTTGCCATTTGAGAAAGTAGTCGAGGCTGCCAATCCCGAAAGGATCCCCGGTATAAACCCACTATTTCAGGTCTCATTATCCTGGTTGACTGATTTAACTATTCCTTTGGATTTTGGAACCCTAAAAGGTGAAAGGGTGACTCTTCCGGAGGGAATTTCTCCTTTTGATCTTACATTTTATATGTGGGATGAAGGGGAAGTAATAAAAGGTGATATAGAGTACTCTACTGATGTATTTTGCCCTGATACAATTAAAAGGTTAAGAGACAGCTTTTTACATTTAAGCTACACATTAGCAACCAAGCCGTCAAAGCTTATTTCTGAAATTCCTCTGGTGTCGCCTGCTGAACTGACGAAATTGGCAGGTTTTGACGGAAAGAAATCAGAAGTTCCTGATGTTTTGATTCAGAAATTCTTTGAAGAGCAGGCACTTCTTAACTCAGCAAAGACAGCAGTAATTTGTGGAAAAAACAGTTCGACTTACAAAAAATTAAATGACCAGGCTAATCAACTTGCATGGTGCCTACTCTCAACAGGATTAACTGCCGGTGAAACTGTAGGTATCTGTCTTGACCGTTCAATTGAAATGATCATATCGGTGTTAGCAGTATTGAAGTCAGGCTGCTGCTACCTGCCACTTGATCCGTCTTTCCCTGAGGAAAGGATTAAATATATGTTCGAAGACTCAGGTGCAGGTATCCTGATTACTGAGAGCTCACTAAAGAATAAATTCCTTGAATTCACAGGCAGGCCAGTCATATTGATTGATACCGATAAAGAAAAGATAACCGGTTGTAGTACTGAGAATCCAGTTATTCATATAAGTAACCTATCGCCAGCGTACATTATTTACACTTCCGGGTCAACAAACAGACCTAAAGGAGTTAAAGTACATCATCAGGCTGTTGTTAACCTGATAGAAAGCATGTCTGTTACTCCCGGCATAAAAGAACAAGACATCCTGCTGGCGGTTGTCACTCTGTCATTTGATATGTCTGTATTTGAACTCTTTCTTCCCTTATCAAAAGGAGCAACAATAGTTTTGGCACAGTCGAATGATACCACAGATGCCGAAGCGTTGGTTCGTCTTATTGAGAAGTTCGATATCTCAATAATACAGGCGACTCCTTCATTCTGGGGCATCCTCTTATCAGGAGGATGGAAAGGGAAGAAAAATCTTAAAGCTTTAGTTGGAGGTGAGGCATTGACAAAAAACATGATTCGTCAGATTCTTCCAAAAGTTGCGGAGTTCTGGAATTGCTACGGTCCGACTGAGACTACAGTCTATTCAACATGTACCCTGATAACTGACGTTGACGCTCCTATCCAAATCGGCAGACCAATTAACAACACAACAATTCATATTGTTGACAAAAATTATGTACCTCTACCTATAGGGGCAATTGGTGAGGTTTGTATTGAAGGTTTGGGGGTGGCGGAAGGCTACATTAATCAACCGCTGCTTACCTCTGAGAAATTCATTAGAATTGAGAATAATAACCTTGTGTATAAAACCGGGGATCTTGGCAGGTTTCTTCAAGATGGCAATATTGAACTTTTTGGAAGAATAGACAACCAGATAAAATTAAGAGGGTTCAGAATAGAGCCAGGTGAAATTGAAAGCCTCTTAACAGGACTGCCAAATGTAAAAGAGGCTGTAGTTAAGGTAATTCGTTTTGATGATAATGATGAACGCCTTATCGCTTTCTTAAACACAGATAATAATTTTAATTCTTCAAATGAGGAGATAAAAAGTATCCTCTCAAACAAACTGCCTCCGTATATGATACCATCATTTTTTCAGAAATCTGATGGTTTTCCACGACTACCAAATGGTAAAATAAACAAGAAGGCCCTTGTGTACAGGAAAGATGATTCAGATCAGGAGAATAAGATAAATTTAAACTCTCTGACATCTACTCAGAAGAAGTTACTGACTATATGGGAATCCATTCTGAAAACAAAAGTCAATGATATTTCAGAAATATTTTTCAATTCAGGAGGGAACTCCTTGCTGGGTATCAGACTCATTAATAAAATAAGAGAAGAGTTTGGAATAACCCTGACATTCAGTGAACTTGTATCAAACCCATCAATTCAAAAATTATACGTTATTATTGATAATCAGGCTAATGCAAGTGATGAATCGGTAAATATGGTTCATTTGACAGAGTTGAAGAACCTTCCACTGACTAAGAATCAGCAAAGACTTTGGCTGCTATCTTCATTAAATCCGGAAAAGCCATTATATATCATACGGTCTACTTATGAGCTTATCGGATTCCTGAACATGGAATTATTTATAAAAAGTATAGATATCTTATTCCAAAGGCATCATATTGTATTCTCCACTTTTAAAAAAGAAGACCTGAAACCCACATGCGATATACGAGCGGGAAAAGCAGATATTTCATATTTAGATTACTCAGACCTTTCACAGAATGAGGCATTTGGAATGATGGAGGCTACAATCAGCCAATCTTCACAAAAAGTATTCGACCTTGAAAACGGTCCATTATACCGTCTCTATCTCATCAAAACGAGAAACGATGTTCATTACTTTCATATGAGTATTCATCATATCATTTTTGATGGTTGGTCTCAAGGTGTTTTTATTAATGATTTTAACGAGATCTATAATTGTCTATTGACCGGGAATAACGCTAATCTGGAAAAGCTTGAATTTCAGCAGTATGACTATGCGAATTGGGAAAAAAATCAAGTAGCCGGAAAAGAATCAGTAATGTTTTGGGAAGAATATTTAAGAGGTTGTTCACCTCTTTTGAATTTTCCATTCGATTTCCAGCGAGGTGAAAGTTCCACCGGAAAAGGGGCATTAGAAGAAATCAGGTTTCCAAATAATCTGTCTCAAACACTTAGGAGGATAAGTACTGAAGAAGGGATACCGCTTTTCACAACCCTTATGAGTGCATTTGGTGTTCTGCTTCACAGGTATTCCGGGGATAATGATCTTAATATAGGGTTACCGGTAGCCTATCGTCCTCATTCGAAACTTGAAAAAATCTTTGGGATGTTTGTAAATACTTTGGTCATTCGACTGAAATACGAGAATATAATTTCATTCAGGGAAATGATTAAGCAATCGAACAAAGAGGCAATGAATGTTTTATCACACCAGGATACACCCTTTGAAACAGTTGTGGAGGTGACAAAACCAGTCCGTATCGAAGGAACCAATCCATTATTCCAGGTTGCATTTGCATGGCAAAATAACCTGAGTGTAGGATTTAACCTCGAAGGTATAACCAGTAATGCAATTAAAGGGAAGGTAAGAGGAGCAACATTTGATTTAACACTTGCACTTTGGGAGAATGGAGATACTATTGAGGGGGAAATAGAATATAATACAGATATTCTTCAGGCTGAAACTGTTAATAGGTTGAAAAATCATTTCCTGACTTTAGTAAATAATCTGGTAGAAGATATTGATGTTCCTGTTAATTCTGTACGAATGATTTCTGAGGAGGAAATAAGAATAATAGACGAAGTTAATAACACAACTACAAATTATCCAAAGGAAAAAACCATAGCTCAAATATTTGAGGAACATGCCCAATCCATCCCAGATAATATCGCCATTTCATTTAAAGATATATCATTAACATACAGGCAATTAAATGAAAGATCAAACCAGATAGCCCGGGAATTAAGAAAGTCAGGAGTAAAGCTGAATAGTGCTGTGGGATTGTTGTCCGATAAGTCACCTGAGATGATTATCGGGATAATTGGGATTCTGAAGGCAGGAGGCTGTTACACTCCTCTCGACCCCGGTTATCCGGATGAAAGGAAATGTTTCATTGCAAAAGATTCCGGCATCAAAGTACTTCTGGCACAGTCAAAATATATGGGAATTGAGATTGATAGTGTTGAGAAGTTGGACATAAATTCTAAGGAAGTATCTGAAAATGAAACATCAGATTTAAAGTGCTTAAGTCATCCTGAAGACTTAGCATATATACTTTATACATCAGGCACCACCGGCACTCCTAAAGGCACTCCAATAACAAATCGTGGGGCTATAAGATTAGTGTGCAATACAAACTACTATAATTTTACTGCTGAAGACAGAACGCTTTTTGCCGGAGCCCTAGTTTTTGATGCATCGACTATGGAAATTTGGTCAGCCCTTCTAAATGGAGGCAGGTTACACATTATTGAAAAAGAAACTCTACTCGATCCCGAAATCCTGGAAGAAGAAATCCAAAACAATGGAATAACCAACCTGGTAATTACATCAGCACTTTTCAACCACCTTGTTGAAAACAAAATCAGCGTTTTTAACGGATTAAAGTACCTGATGATTGGCGGGGATGTAATTTCACCCGATCACGCTAACCGTGTCAGGCGGCAAAATCCTGATCTTTCTCTTTTTAATGGATACGGACCAACCGAAAATTCATGCATGTCGGCATATTATAAAGTTGAGAAGGATTTTTACAGCAGAATTCCGATAGGGAAACCAAACAGTAATTCAACTGCCTATATTTTTGATAAGGATATGAATTATCAACCTGTTGGGGTCCCGGGTGAATTATACGTAGGTGGTGATGGTGTGTCCCCCGGCTATCTGAACAGGGATGATCTTAACAGAACTCATTTTATCCGGCACCCATTTAAACCGGATGAAAGATTATATAAAACAGGAGACCTTGTCAGATGGTTACCTGACTGGAATATAGACTTTTTAGGCAGAACAGATAATCAGTTAAAGATACGAGGTTTCAGGATAGAACTGGAAGAGATAGAGTCTGTAATTTCAGAATTTGATGGTGTTATTGAAACTGTTGTTAAACCTTTTAAGATTGAACACGGTGATTACAAGTTAATTGCATTTTTAAATGTGCAGGATAATTTCAGTACAGTGACTCAGGATATTATAGAGAATCTTAAAACGAAACTCCCTTCATATATGATTCCATCAACTATTCAGGTCATGCATGGATTCCCAAAAACTATTAACGGGAAAACCGACAGAAAGAGTCTTTTCTTCGATTCCAAAGACCTCGAAAAAAAGGAATTGCTGAGACCCGATGAATTATTACCCGTTGAACAATCGATCTACAATTTATGGAGCGAACTTTTAAAGACTAGTGACATTTCAGTAACCGATAATTTTTTTGATGTCGGCGGCAACTCTCTTCTTACCATGAGTCTGGCTAGCTCAATTTCAAAGAAATTTAACATAATGATGAACTCAATTATGGTCTTCAGATATCCAACCATTAAAGCGCAAAGTGATTTCATATCAGGAAGGTCAGATTCTGATTTACATAAAAGAGGTTTAGATGTTGATGAGAAGAGCAGTAGAAGGAAGAACGTCAATTTCAGAAAAACCCGATAATTAAAGCATAATTGAATGATTAAGAATAAATAACATGGGCAAACAGAAAAACAGTATTGCAGTAATTGGAATGGCATGCAGGTTTCCCGGAGCAAAAAATCTTGAAGAATTTTGGAGTAATCTGATTTCAGGAAAGGACAGCATAAGCCATTTCACTGCTGATGAACTTGTAAATAACGAATTTGAATCCCTCAGGAATAATCCAGACTATGTAGCAGCCAGAGGAATTTTGACCGACATCGATATGTTTGATGCAGGCTTTTTTAACATGACACCAAATGAGGCCAGAGAAACAGATCCGCAACAGAGAGTCTGGCTCGAAACAGCCTGGGAAGCCCTTGAACATTCTGGATGTGAAACATCAGATCTTAAAGATGCAATTGGAGTCTTTGCAGGCGGGTCAAGAGGTAATTACCTGTTCAATAATATTATGAAAGATAAGAAAATTCTCGAGAAATTTATTCTTGCACATTCTAAACTTCCATTACAATTGGCATCAGGGAATGATATCTCTTTTCTTGCAACACAAACAGCCTATAAATTTAATCTCAGGGGACCTGCAATTAATGTTCAAAGTGCTTGTTCCACATCACTGGTTGCAATAATACAGGCTTGCCAGAGCCTTTTTAGTTTCGAATCGGATATTTGTCTGGCAGGTGGGGTAAGTATAACTGTTCCTCAGGAAAATGGATACATTTATCAGGAGGGGGGAATAATGTCGCCTGATGGATATTGCAGGCCTTTTGACCAGGAGGCAAATGGCACTGTCTTAAGCAATGGTGTAGGTGCTGTAGTTTTAAAGAGAACGGAAGATGCTATCAGGGACCATGATACAATATATGGTCAGATAAGCGGCTGGGCTTTAAATAACGATGGAAGCAATAAAGTGAGTTATGCAGCTCCCAGCATCGATGGCCAGGCAGATGTAATTATGATGGCTCAGTCATTTGCAGAAGTCTCACCTGAAGATATTGGCTATATTGAAGCTCACGGAACAGCAACTCTTCTGGGTGATCCTATTGAAATTTCAGCTCTTACTAAAGCGTTTAAGGCTAAAACCACTAAGAAACAATTCTGCGGAATAGGTTCAGTTAAAAGTAATATTGGTCATACAGATGCAGCAGCCGGAGTAGCTGGATTCATAAAAGCATGCCTTTCCACATACTATAAAAAAATTCCTGCTAGTTTGCATTTTACAGCGCCGAATCCACAAATTGATTTTGAGAATTCCCCGTTTTATGTTCAAAAAGAATTAAAAGAATGGAATGAAAAGAAACCTCTTATAACCGGGGTTAGTTCTTTTGGAATTGGAGGAACCAACGCTCATCTTATAATCGAAGAACCACCGACAGATAATGAAATACCTGATGCAAAAAGTGAATGGCCTGAATTGTTACTGTTATCAGCTAAATCAAATTTTTCTCTTGAAAATAGAAAGAAAGAATTAATTGAATTCATAAAAACAAAACCAGAGGCAAAACTAACTGACATTGCATTTACTCTTGGGGCTGGCCGGACTCACATGCTTCTCAGGAGTTTTCTTGTTGTCTCAGACCTTTCGGAAATAAATAATATAGCTGCTTTTAAGGATGGGGAAAAGGATGATTTTATATCAAAAATCGCATTCATGTTTCCGGGTCAGGGTGCCCAATATGTCTCGATGGGAAGAGATCTGTATTATTCCAGCGAATTATTCCGACAGATACTTGACGGGTGTTTTAAAGTTGTCAGATCAATAATGAATGTTGACCTCAAATCAATAATATTTGAAGAGTCTGACATTGAAGCTGCTCAAATTAAACTCGCCTCTACTCATCTTGCACAGCCGGCATTACTTATTATTGAATATGCTCTGACAAAGGTTCTTGAAGAGTTGAACATCAGACCCGATTACCTCATCGGACATAGTATCGGTGAGTACACCGCCGCATGTATTGCAGGTGTATTCGATTTAGATACAGCATTAAAAATAGTGATCAGAAGAGGTCAGTTAATGCAGCAAATGCCTAAGGGTAAAATGTTAGCCATCAGGGCAAACTATGAGGATCTTTTAAAACTGAAAAGTTCGATATTTGAAATTGCGGCCGACAATTCCGCCGGATTTTGTACTATCTCTTTTAGTGAAGAAAATAATGAAAAGGTCAGAGATTTATTGGATAAGAAAGAAATAACATACCTGGAACTGAATACATCGCACGCCTTTCATTCAGCTTCCTTCGATCCCATACTTAATGAGTTTGAAGCATATGTGGATCAGTTCGAAATGAATGCTCCCCTGATTCCATTTATTTCGTGTCTTACAGGCAAATTTATTACTCCCGAAGAATCTACATCTGGAAAATATTGGGCACAACAGCTTAGAAACACTGTGCATTTCAGAGAAGGTATCTCGATATTAAACGGGAGAAAAGATGTTCTTTTTCTTGAAGTCGGTCCTAATACTCATTTGTCTTCATTGGTAAAAGAAAACGACAAGGTAACAAACAGCAATGCTATTATTACGACACTTGGAAAGCATAATGAGGAAAAAGAAAAGTATAAAATAATCAGAGCTTTGGGTTACATATTCAATGCTGGTCTGACTATTAACATCCCACCTTTCCTGGGAACCCAGAACAGAAGAAAAATCTCTCTGCCGGTGTATCACTTTAAAAAAATAAGGCATTGGATTGATGCAGGATCTCCTGTATTTAGTGCATCTCAGGCTTTTAAGTCTTTCAACGCTGATGTTTCTAAATCCGATAATGATGATACAGCAGTTGAGACACCTGCAATAACGATTCATAATGCTGCCGCTAGATCAGGAGGAGAGATAAAGAGCGCCATCCTTAATATCTGGAAATCGCAGATTGGGATAAGTGAAATAGCACCTGATGATAACTTCTTTGAGCTGGGAGGCCATTCGATGCTCGCGTTACAGATAATCTCAAGGATAAAAGAGGATTTTCATCAGAAAATCTCTCTGAAATCTTTCCTTGATAACCCTACGGTAAACAGCATATGTTCATTACTTAAAATTTCAGAAGAACCGGGTAGGGAAATGTATGGGCCTGCAGATAACATTGACCTCTCATTTTTACCTCTGTCAAATAGTCAAAAAAGGATATGGATTTTTTCAAGGCTTGACTCTGATAATCCGTCTTACAATATCTCCAGTACCTATAGTATGTCCGGTGAGCTTGATATTGATTTGTTTCAGAAGAGTATAAATATTCTGTTCGAACGACATTTCATTTTAAATTCTGTGTTTAAACAAAGGGAAGGAAATCCTTATGCTGAGATAATAAACCGGCCGGTGGCTTTAGATTTTCAGGACTTCTCAAATGACTCTTCTGAAACTGCCAGAGAAAAGATTTTGGCGTATATAGGTAATGAAGCAAGAAAATGTTTTGATTTGGAATCCGGCCCGCTCTATCGGCTCTTCCTTTTCAAACAGGAACGAACGAAGTATATTTTTCATTCTACCATTCACCATTTGATTTTTGACGGTTGGTCTGGAGGCCTGTTTGTTCATGAATTAAAGAGGATTTATCAGAGTTTGGTACAACACAAAAAGACAGATCTGGAGGATGTGAGAGCTTTCTATTTTGAATATTTTAAAGGTTTAAATAATAATGATTTTAACTACGTAGATAAAGAGCTTGCAAGGTTTTGGGTTGAAAACCTTAAAAATTGTCCTCCAGTATTAAATTTTCCTTATGATTTTCAAAGAAAGGAAATCCCGACAGGCTTCGGAGAATATGAAACCATTGAAATTCCGGCTGAGTGTACCTGCAGGCTAAGGGAAATCAGCAGGAAAGAAAATGCTACTCTCTTCGCAACAGTACTTTCGGCTATTGGAATACTTATTCAAAAATATTCTGGAGAAGATGATTTCTGTATTGGTACCCATGTTTCAAACCGGCCTCAACCCTATCTCGAAAAACTTTTTGGCATGTTTGTTAATACAATTCCTGTCAGGATACATGTTGAACAGGGAATTGAAATCAACAATCTCATCAGGAATACAAAAAACGCTCTGCTGGAGGCCATTGCGCATCAGGATCTCCCTTTTGAAGATATAATCTCACTGTTAAATCCCGAACGTTATTCAAATGTAAATCCTCTTTTCCAGATTTCAGTTGTCTGGCTTTACAATCCTTATTCAAATGTAGAGCTGGAAGGATTATCGGTGGAACATATAAATATAAAAAAGGGAATTTCTCCTTTTGATATTACAATTTATCTGACAGATAAAGGCAACCACATTGAGGGGAATATTGAGTACAATATTGATATTCTCAGACGTGATACAATCATTCAGTTAAAAGACAACTTATTATCCTTATTACAAAACCTGAGTACAAATTCAGACCAAATGATTTCTGAGATATCTATGGTCTCAGAAAAAGAAGAAAAAAAGATTGCGGAGTTTAACAACACATCAGTTCCTCTTCCCGAGTGCCTGATACAGAACTATTTTGAGAAGCAATCACTTATTCATGCATCTAAAATGGCGGTTATTTCAGGAAATTCGACATTATCATATAAGGACCTGGAGGAAAAATCCAATCAGATTGCCAGACATTTACTGTCGCTTGGTGTTGAAAGTGGAGATATAATAGGTATATGCCTTGAACGATCAGTACAAATGATTGTCGCTGTTCTTGGAGTCTTGAAAGCTGGAGGATGTTACCTCCCGTTGGACCCACTCTTTCCGGATGAAAGGATTCAATACATGTTCGAAGATTCTGGGGCAAAAATTCTGATTACCCAAAGTTCCCTGAATGACAAATTTATGAAATTCACTAAAACGCAACTTGTTTTAGTGGATTCACAAAGTAAAAGTATAGGTAGAAACAGTATCATAAAACCTGAAATTCAAACAGATGCTGATTCACCGGCATATATTATTTATACTTCAGGTTCTACTGGAAAACCAAAAGGGGTCAGGGTAAATCATAAGGCTGTGATAAATCTGATTCAAAGTATGTCAGTAAAGCCAGGCATCGACAACCACGACAACTTACTTTCGGTTGTAACCCTTTCGTTTGATATGTCTGTTTATGAGTTGTTTCTAACCTTATCAAACGGAGCCACACTTGTCGTTGCAGAGAGTAGTGATTTAACAACCGGGACCTCACTGATTGATCTCATCAATAAACATGATATTACTGTAATTCAGGCTACCCCTTCTTTCTGGCAAATACTGCTGATGAATGACTGGAAGGGAAAGAAAGATATGAAGGCACTTTGCGGCGGAGAACCATTATCTCCCACACTCATCAGGCAGTTATTTCCAAAAGTAGGAGAGTTCTGGAATTGTTATGGTCCAACAGAGACTACAGTTTTTTCAACTTGCTGTCAGGTAAAGGATGAAAACGACCCGATTCATGTTGGTAAGCCTTTTGATAACACCACGATTTACATTCTTGATAGAAATAATCAGATTCTACCCATTGGAATTATTGGTGAAGTAGCTATCGGTGGTGTAGGAGTCTCTTCCGGCTATCTTAACAGGTCAGAGCTTACACATGAGAAATTTATCAATCTCTCTAATGGAGAGAGAATCTATAAATCAGGCGATCTGGGAAGATACCTTTATGACGGAAATATAGAACTGTTTGGCAGGGCAGATAATCAGATTAAAATAAGAGGCTTTAGAATTGAGCCGGGAGAAATTGAAACTTTACTCTCAAATTTAGAAGGGGTTCGCGAATCTGTAGTGAAAATTCACCGGTTTGATGAAAATGATGAACGTCTGGTTGCATTTATTAACCGGGATGAAAAATTTAATCTGTCAAGTGAGGAAATTAAGCGAATCCTTATTCGTCAGCTGCCATCATACATGATTCCCGCCTGCTATCTGTTATCCAACGGTTTCCCACACCTGCCAAACGGAAAAATTGACAAAAAAGCGCTTGTTTATAAGAACGGAGAGACGGAACAGAATAAGCAAACAACCGCTGACGCTGTTAACGATTTACAAAAGGCGTTAATAGCTATCTGGGAAAAGATACTTAAGTCCCGAAACATTTCAATAAGAGATGATTTCTTTGATTTGGGAGGTAATTCCTTACTGGGTATCAGGGTAATTAACAAGATCAGGGAAGATTTTGGAGTAACATTGACATTCAGGGAACTTATCAGAAATTCTGACATTTACCAGCTCTCCCTCATCATTGAAAGCCAGACAAAAAGCTCAGCAAAATCTATAGAGCTGGTTCATCTGGATAAAACAGATAATCTGCCTCTTACAAATAACCAGAAGCGGTTATGGCTTATTTCACAATTTCAACCGGAGGAAGCCTCCTACATAATTCCTCTATCCTATAGGTTTCGTGGATTTCTTAACATAAATGTATTTCAAAAAAGTCTTGAGCTGCTTTTCGAACGGCATCATATTGTATTTTCCGTTTTCAGGGAGGTAAACAGTCAGCCTGTGTGTAAATTGGTCAGGGGGGCAGTTGAGGTAACCTTTTTAGACTTTAGCAATTTAGAAGAGAAGAAG
The DNA here is from genome assembly GCA_963809855.1 of uncultured Bacteroidales bacterium. GTDB lineage: Bacteria > Bacteroidota > Bacteroidia > Bacteroidales > VadinHA17 > LD21. The sequence goes on from CAWELF010000001.1 coordinate 2,288,672, forward strand.
GTGGTAGAGGAGGTTTCAGCACTGATCAATATGGATCTGAAAAGACCATTTGATTTGAGCAACGGGCCATTATACAGATTGGCCCTGATTAAGGCAGCTGAAAATGAATTCTATTTCCATGCAAGCTTCCATCATATCATCTTTGATGGCTGGTCTGCTAATGTCTTTGTAAATGATCTCTGCAAGATCTATAATAGCTTACTAGCCGGAAAAGAGAGTGATCTCGAAGATCTTGAATTTCAAATATACGATTATGCTCAATGGGAATCTGGCTCAGTGGAAAAGCAGGATTCTCTCACATTCTGGGAAGAGAATTTGAAAGGATGCTCTCCTTTGTTGAATTTCCCTTATGATTTTCAGCGCAGTGAGAAGAGCGTCGGGAGAGCTAATGTTGAAAAGATATCTCTGTCCGGAGAGCTATCTGAAAAGCTTAAAATGATTAGTAAACAAGAAGGCGCGTCGCTTTTTTCAACCCTTATGACCCTCTTTGGAATTGCCATGCATAAATATTCAGGAGACAATGACCTCAATCTTGGCCTCCCCATCGCATACCGCCCACACTCAAAACTTGAGAAGATATTTGGGATGTTTGTTAATACTGTGGCTATTCGCCTTAAATATGAAAAGAGCTCTACATTCAGGGATCTCTTAAAATATTCTGACGAAACTGCCATGAACGCAATTTCGCACCAGGATGTTCCATTCGAAAGAGTAGTTGAACTCGTAAAACAGGGAAGAATTCCAGGAGCAAATCCTTTGTTTCAGGTCGCTTTCGCATGGCAGAATAATTTAGGTGAAGCCATTTCCCTGGAAGGTATTAAGAGTGAAAAGATTTATTCTAAGGAAGGAACGTCAGCATTTGACATGATTCTGTTTATGTGGGAAAACAATTCCGTAATTGAAGGAGAGCTGGAATACAATACTGATCTCTTGAGACCCGAGACAATAACCAGGCTAAGAGATAACTTTTTGAATCTGGCTAATAAACTGGTCGATAATGCAGATGAACCTGTTAGTTCTGTTTCTATGCTGACAACTGCAGATAAGAAACTGATAGATAGAATTAATAATACCCAAACAGTCTATCCGGGAAAGAAAACTATTGCCATGCTATTCGAAGAACAGGTTCTGTTATACCCCGATAAAACTGCATTGGTATTTAAGGATGAGTCATTTACATACCGCAAGCTTAATGAGCGGGCGAATCAATTGAGCCGTACTCTGGTAGACTTGGGGGTTAATGCAAATACTCCTGTAGGGATTTTGACCGATAAATCCGCTGAAATGATAGTAGGGATTCTGGCTATAATTAAGGCAGGTGGTGCTTATGTGCCCATCGATCCAGAATATCCTGAGCAGAGGATTCACTTCATAATTGAGGACTCAGGCTGCAGGATTTTGCTCATTCAGGAGAGATATTATCATTTTGAAGTACCGGGTGTAATGAAGTTAAACCTGAACGTATCTGACTCGTATAGTAAGGATAAGACCAATCCCGGACAGTCAGGATCGTCTTCAGATCTGGCATATATAATGTATACTTCAGGAACCACCGGTAAGCCGAAAGGAAGTGTAATTCAGCAATACAGTGTTATAAGGCTTGTGCGCAATACCAACTACATAGATTTATCGGCCAGCGACAGACTACTTCTAACCGGTGCCATCGTTTTCGATGCTACCACTTTTGAAATATGGGGGATGCTGCTAAACGGCGGAACACTTTATATTGCTGAAAAAGAGACTATTCTTAATCCGGTTGCGCTGGGCAATGAGCTGATAAATAACGATATTACAATATTGTGGTTAACGTCTGCTCTCTTTACGCTGATTGCAGAACAAAACACGGAAATATTCAGGAAACTCAATTTCCTGCTGTCAGGTGGAGACATTCTGTCTGCTCCGCACATTAACAAGGTTCGTCTCGCCAATCCGAACCTTAAGGTAATCAATTGTTATGGTCCCACCGAAAATACAACATTTTCAACCACTTACTTAATTGAGTGTTTTTTTGATCATAATATTCCGATAGGAAAGCCAATCAGCAATTCTACCACATATATATTCGATAAATATTTAAATTATCAGCCAATTGGATTGATTGGGGAGTTATATGTCGGAGGAGAAGGCTTATCAAAAGGGTATCTGAACAGGGATGACTTAAACAGGGTCAGTTTTATTGACAATCCATTAAACCCCGGTGAGAAACTCTACAAAACAGGGGACCTTGCAAGATGGCTGCCCGACGGAAATATTGAGTTTCATGGCAGAGCCGACAGCCAGCTTAAAATAAGAGGCTTCAGGGTTGAACCTGAAGAGATCGAATCGGTAATTACTGAGATTGAAGGTGTTGTGGAAGCTGTTATAAAGGCTGTAAAAGTTGAAGAGGGAGACTACAGGCTTGTTGCGTTCCTTAATGTGTCTGAAACTTTTACAATGGAACCGAAAGATATAATAAGGATTTTAAGGACAAAACTTCCATCATATATGGTGCCTTCTGCATTGAAATGCATGAATGGCTTCCCGAAAACAATTAATGGCAAAACAGATAAGAAAGCTTTGAATGCCGATCTCGACGATTTGACAATCAGGCCTGGGATGGATGAATATAAATTTACTCCCACGGAAGAAATTATCCATAACATATGGTGTAAAATCTTAAAAACTGATAGAGTATCAAACGAGGAAAGCTTCTATGAAATCGGCGGGAATTCTTTACTCGGCCTAAGATTGATCAACATGCTGCGGGAGAAACTTGGGATATCATTGAATTTCAAGGAACTGGTAATGAATTCCACTATCAGTCAACTGGCTGCGTTAATAGATGTTCAAATAAAAAGCTCAGAAAGTACCATTGAACTTGTTCATCAGGAAAAGACAGTTCACCTGCCTCTGACAAGAAATCAGAAAAGGCTGTGGGTACTCTCCAAATTTCAGACGGAGAAGCCACAATATACCATCTCATTGACAATAAAGCTTTCCGGAATCCTTAATAAAGAATTGTTTGTAAAAAGTCTCGACTTATTATTCAAGAGGCACATTATAGTCTTTTCAGTTATAAAAGAGGATCAGGGAAATCCTTACTGCGATCTTCTGCAATCTGATGTTAAACTTTCTTATTCCGACTTTTCAAATCTTCCGGAAAACGAAAAATCGGAAAGAGCCAGGGGCTTACTGAAGGAAGACTCAGGGAAACCTTTCGATCTGGAGAATGGACCTCTTTATCGTCTGTACCTGATAAAAAAGGCAAAGGAAGAACACATTTTTCACATCAGCATCCATCATATTATATTTGATGGATGGTCCGTTGGTGTGTTTTCAAAAGATCTAAGTGAAATTTATAATTGCCTGTCTGAGGGCAAAGCAATAGGACTGGAACAGCTTTATTTTCAACAATATGACTATGCACATTGGGAGAACAAAGTACCTGACAACGAGGAATCAATTGGATTCTGGAAGAATAACTTAACAGGCTGTTCTGTAGTCCTGAACTTCCCTTTTGATTTTAAACGTAAGGATCCTCCCAGTGGCCACGGGCATTTAGTCAGTATTAGTCTTTCAAAGACACTTTCAGATTCACTGCGAAAGTTCAGCAAGACTAATGGGTTATCATTGTTTACAACCTTGATGGGGGCTTTTGGAATTCTGATGCATAAGTATTCGGGGGATGATGATCTTAATATCGGATTACCAGTGGCTTACAGACCACATACTAAGCTGGAAAAAATCTTTGGTATGTTTGTAAACACTATTGTAGTCCGGCTTAAATACGACAGGGAACATACTTTCAGGGAAATATTGGAACAATCACAAAATGCAATAATGAATAGCATTACTCACCAGGATCTTCCTTTTGATAAGGTTGTGGAAATTGTTAATCCTGAACGCATTCCCGGAGCTAATCCGCTTTTTCAGATTGCTTTTGAATGGCAGAATAATCTTAATGTGCCATTGGAGCTCAAAGCATTGAAGTCAGAGATCATTCATGAAGGCGAAGGCGCATCAATCTTCGACTTATCAATTGCACTAAGAGAGAATGGCGATATTATTGAAGGAGAACTAAATTATAATATTGATATTCTGACTCAAGATACAGTACTTCGTTGCAAAGAAAAATATATTGAACTACTCCTGGCACTTGTTGATAATCCTGACAGGAACGCTTCAGATTATTCCCTTATATCGACTGTGGATAAGTTGAAACTGAAAGAGTTTAACAGCACTAACGCAGAAATCCTTAACACACTTGTACAGGATTCTTTTCAAAACCAATGCAAAATCCATGCAGATTCCACAGCGATAATCTCCGGCAAATCTTCAATAACCTATGGGGATCTTGATAAAAGATCCAATCAGCTTGCGCACTATATCACTTCGCTGGGGGCATCTAAGAAAGCCACCATTGGTATTTACCTTGAACGGACTATCGAGGCAGTGACCTCAGTACTTGCAGTGCTTAAAGCCGGCTGCTGTTACCTTCCTCTCGATCCTTCATTTCCAGTGGAAAGACTGGAATATATGCTGAATGATTCCGGAGCCGCGATAGTAATTTCCACCAGTCAGCTTATGGGCGGGATGCAAATATCTGATATTTCATCAATTATACTTGTCGATAAAGACAGGGATATGATATCATCATTACCGGTTTCTAAACCTGAGATATCAATAGACCCTGATCAACCTGCATATATTATATACACTTCAGGCTCGACCGGCAAGCCGAAAGGAGTTCCGGTTCACCATAAAGCTGTTGTGAATCTGATTGAGAGCATGTCAGTAACTCCAGGTTTCAGCAGGAATGACAGATTACTGGCTGTAACGACACTTTCATTTGATATGTCAGTATATGAGCTTTTCCTGCCATTGTCAAACGGAGCCACACTGGTAATTGCCGGGAAAGGGGATGTTACAGATGGATCTGCATTAATTAATCTTATTGAAAACCATGACATTACGATAATTCAGGCTACACCTTCATTCTGGCAAATTCTTCTGTTATGCGGATGGAACGGCAAGAGTGATCTGAAAGCATTGTGCGGTGGCGAAGCAATAACACCGGGCCTTGTGAGGCAGCTCCTTTCAAAAGTAGGTGAGTTCTGGAATTGCTATGGACCAACCGAGGCTACAGTTTATGCAACATGCTGTAAAATAAGTGATCCGGAAGAAAGAATACATATCGGAAAACCGTTGAATAATACCCGAATTTACATATTGGACAAGTCCGACAGGCAACTGCCTTTTGGCATACGGGGAGAAGTCGCAATCGGAGGAGTCGGGCTATCAAAAGGCTATCATAAAAGAAAGGAGCTTACTGCCGGAAAGTTTATTAAAACACCTGACGGCGAGGTTGTCTATAAAACCGGCGATCTGGGACGATATCTTGAAGACGGAAATATTGAGCTTTTTGGAAGATCCGACAACCAGATTAAGCTTAGAGGATTCAGGATAGAACCGGGTGAAATCGAGAACCAGCTGGCAAGCCTTGATCATGTTACGGACGCTATTGTTAAAATTCAGAGCTTTGGAGAGGGTGATGAGCGTCTTATTGCATTTCTAAGCGCAGACAAGAGCTTTAATCTGTCGCATGAGCAAATTAACAGACAGCTTTCCCAAAAATTACCTAAATATATGATCCCTTCTTTTTACCAGATTAAGGATGAATTACCGAGATTACCTAATGGGAAAATAAATAGGAGTATTTTGAAAGTTGAAAATTCCGAATCTGAAAAAGTGGATGAAAATAACAGGGAATCCCTCTCTCCTACTGAATTAATAATGTTCAATATTTGGAGCGTAATTCTAAAGACCAGGAGTTTCACAAAAACCGATAACTTTTTCAATATTGGTGGAAATTCAATACTGGCAATACTTGTAACGTCAAAGATCAGGTCAGTATTCAATATCGAATTAGGACTCAGAAGATTTTTTGAAAGTCCAATAATAACTGATCTGGCAGAAGCAATTGATATTCTAACTCATAAAAATGAAAATAAAGAAATCTCTGCTACCATGGCGGGTAATTCACATCGGGTTACCGGGGAGATTTAATTAACCGCGGAACTTAATTAAAATTAGATAAGACCCTGATATGGCGATAACAGATTTTATTGAAGAGTTAAGACAAAAGGGAATTGATCTTTCTTTTTCAGCCGGGAAGTTGAAATATTGCGGGCCTGAAGAGAACATTACACCCGAGCTGATAAAGAGTCTCAAAGAGAACCGAGGTAAATTGATAAAGCATCTCTGGCCTGAGGAATTAAATATTCTGTTACCAATTAATCCTGAAGGGTCAAAAATTCCTCTTTTTGTTGTTCATGGTGATAACGGAAATTATATCATCAGTGATTATCTTGGGCAGGATCAACCGGTGTATGGATTTTTTCATCCCGGTTCTGAAGGGGAAGGCATCCATTATAAGAGTGTAAAACAAATGGCGTCCTCATATCTTGACAAGATTTTAAAAGTTTGTCCTGCAGGGCCATACTTCCTTCTTGGTTATTCGTTCGGTGGATTGCTGGCATTTGAGATAGCAGTTCAGCTTCAGCAGATGGGTAAAAAAGTACCGTTCCTGGCAATGATTGACAGCTATAGCCCATTAGCAAAAGAACCATTCAAATGGCAGGGAAGTCTGTTCAAAACAATAAGGTTAAACATTTTGCGTCCATTAAGGAGAGGTCAGAAACACATGATTGAAACCTTATGGTGTGAACTTCTTGTCCTCAGAAACAAACCAATTCCTCCTGAAAGACGTGGTAACTACCTCACTAACAAATATGATTTACTCAAAGCCGGTTACAAGCCAGATAAATTCAATGGAAATCTGTTGTTATTCCGGGCCACAAAATCGCCATCATCCCACAAGTATCTTGGTTGGGAATCTCTGGTAGATCATGTAAGCCTTATTGAGATTGAAGGCAATCACCTCGATGTTTTTGTTGGTGAGGAGAGAAATGAAATACTCAGGACAGAAATTAAGAAACATCTTGTTAGTGTTAACTCTTAAACAAAGAAACTGGCAATAATGACCTTAATTACTGACCCAGGCTATATCAGATGCAGATTTGATCCCGATCTTGAAGAGAAGCCAGGAGAATACAGGGGGAACCTGGAGGTCTATTTCTCCGATACAAATAATCTCAGTTCATTGTATCCTGATTTATTGGGATGCATTTCAGATGAAGAAAAGGTTAAAGCCGGGAAAATAATTCCTGAAAAAATAAGGGAGACCTATATAATCTCTCATGCAGTGCTCCGTCTCTGCCTTGCCACGTATTTGAACAGAAACCCTAAAGAGATCCTGTTTAATTATTCAACACATTCAAAACCCGGAATTGAAAAAGATCCGGTTTATTTCAACTTGTCGCATACGAATGGAGCTTTTGCATTTGCCATATCAAAAATATGTTACGTAGGTATTGATATCGAAGGGATAGATCGTAAATTTGATATTCATTCCGTGATGAAGTCATATTTCAGTAAATCTGAACAGGATTATATTGTTGATTCAGAAGAAGAAAAGGAAGCCAGATTTTTCTTATTATGGACCCGGAAAGAGTCTTTCCTGAAAGCACTGGGAACAGGTATAATTGATGATTTGAGTTCCATTGAGGTTTCGGGACAAAATAATATTATAAAGAGAAACGTCATTGATAATATGATATCCGGTGCAATTGCCGGTTCCCATTATATTTTCTCTGCCAGAGATCAGGACAAAGTAATAAGTGTGACTGTTCCTGTTTATCCACTAATAAAACTTAATCAAATTACCACCGTAGACATAATCAATCTTCTGTCTAACAATCAATAATGAAATCCGCGAGTAAAATAATAATGAATACAGCATTCCTGTATGGGAAAATTGTGATCACAATCTTTCTTTCTCTTTACTCCACACGTCTTATCTTAAATTCTCTGGGGGAGGTCGATTATGGAATTTTTAACCTGATTGGGGGCGTAATAGCAATGCTTTCATTTATTAATGGTTCGATGGTAATTGCCACTCAGCGTTATTTATCTATCTCACTGGGTGCCCGGGATATGGAAAAATTGAAATCCGTTTTCCGGTCGAGTCTCATACTTCACCTGATAATAAGTCTGATAATTGTTATTTTACTGGAAATCGGAGGATTGTTCTTATTCCATGGGGCTTTAAATATTCCCATCGAGCGTGTTAATACAGCAAAGGTAATCTTCCATTTTATGGTTATAAGCACATTTTTCACAATTAATGCTGTGCCATATGATGCGTCGATTAATACGCACGAAAACATGTTGTACGACTCTCTGATTGGGATCCTGATGTCGATATTTAAGCTTGGAATCGCAATATTCCTGATATATACAAACTTTGATAAGCTTATTTTATACGGACTTCTGATTGCAATATTAACCATAGTTGAGCGCATTATTAAGAGGGCATATTGTATTATGAAGTATGAAGAGTGCAGGACTCAGGCAGCATCCAAAATTGATATTCCGATGGTTAGAGAAATGATTTCATTTGCAGGCTGGAACCTGTTCGGATATTTTTGTTCAGTTTTAAAAAGCCAGGGACTTGCCATCCTGTTAAATTCATTTTTTGGGATTCTCATAAATGCCGCTTATGGGGTTTCCAACCAGGTAAATTCCAATATAAAGCAGTTTTCGTCAAATATGGTTAGGGCAATAATGCCACAAATAACAAAAAGTGAAGGCGGAGGCGATCGTCAAAGGATGCTGAGACTTTCAGTTATGGCAAGCAAAATATCTTTCTTCCTGCTTGCAATATTTGCTGTGCCGGTTATTATTGAAATGACCTTCATTTTAAAACTTTGGTTAAAAACAGTACCGGAAAATGCAGCTATTTTTTGCCAGCTGACCCTGATAACCAGCATGATGTACCAGATAACGGTAGGCACCATGTCGGCGGTTACATCTGTTGGGAATATAAAAAAATTTCAAATTGCTGTTGGGACTATCGAAATATTCACTCTGCCATTCGCCTGGTTCCTGATGAAAATGGGCCTACCTGCACATTTTGTCCTTATAAACTCAATATTTTTTGAGTTCATTGCTGGTAATATGAGAGTTTGGTACGCCCATAAAATTGCTGGACTTAACATAAAGGACTTTTTAATTAAAACTACCCTTGCATCCGCCGCAACAGTTGCTATTGCCTTCACTTTCGGATATCTTTTAACATTATTATTACCACCTTCGCTCACCAGGGCAGCCGGAGTTTTTTTTGTTACCTCCGTTTTATTGGTTTTAGGTGGCCGGTATATTGCACTGACCAAAGAAGAGTACTTTCAAATCAAAGATATTTTAGCCGTTCTTCTCAAAGAAATAAAAAAAGCCTTGAAACAAATTTTCCAAAAGGCTCAATCACCTCTTGGTGCAAATTCAATTCAGGAACGCCTGGGCTACCCTCGCAATACAAAACTCTTGATTATTCATGCTGATGATTTCGGGTTTACGGCATCTGAAAACAAAGCAACCATCGAAGCTCTTGAAAGTGGTATGATAAACTCAGGCAGCATAATGGTGCCATGCAAAGGCTTTGCAGAGGCATCTGAATATGCAAGAAATCATCCGGGTTCTGACCTTGGAATACACCTTACTCTCACATGTGAATGGGATCATTATAAATGGGGGCCGGCTCTCTCACCATCAGATGTTGAAAGCCTGGTAGACGAACAGGGGTTCTTCTTAAAAAACAAAGAAAGCCTGAATTCCAGATCCAGACCTGACCATGTTGAAAATGAACTGAGAGCACAGATACTTGTTGCTCAGAAGTCAGGTGTGGACCCAACCCACCTTGATTCACATATGTTTATTTCAACCGCTAATAATGAGATTCTCGACATCTGTATCAGGCTGTCAAAAGAATTCAAAATACCACTCCTGCTCACTAAAAATTTACCTTTCAGGTATCTGCTGCGGAGAGATCTGATTTTTATTGACAATTTACTCTACGCAGGCCCTGAGAATCACAACAATTTGCCGGACTTTTATACTAACTCTCTGAGAACATTAAAACCAGGCCTTAATTGCCTTCTGGTACATGTGGCCTTCAACGATGAAGAAATGCAGAATATAACTGCTGGTCAGCCTTTCTTCGGATCAGAATGGAGACAGTCTGACTTTGATTTTTTTACCGGTAGCGAATGTCGTAAGCTACTGGATGATAATAACATTCAGCTCATAACCTGGCGTCAGATACGAGATAAACTGATAATCGGGAATTAATCAGGCTGCTTCTGTGTATTTTCTGAAAAATATGATTGACTTATGAATCAACAGGAACAGTTGAATAATATTATGATTTCAATTTGTATTTGTACCCGGAAGCGCACAGATGGATTAATAAAACTGCTGGAGAGTATTGAAAAACTTATTATTCCTTCGGGAATTGAAGTGAAAATAGTTGTAGTAGAGAATGATTCTGAAAATTTTTCAGAAGAGGCAGTAATGAAATTTGCAGCTAAAAGCAGGAATAGAGTCAGTTACTTTCTTGAAACTAATAAAGGCCTCGTGTTTGCCAGGAACCGCTCTGTGAAGGAAGCCGGGGATTGCGAATTCTGCTGCTTTACTGATGACGATGAATATGTTCTACCAACATGGCTCACAGAATTACTAAGGTGCCAGGTTGAATTTGATGCCGATGGTGTCGCCGGACCTACATACCCGGTATTTCCCAAAGAGGTGCCGGAATATATCAAATCTTTCCACCAGCCAGATACGTTTGAATATGGGACAGTTGTAACAAGCGCGTATACAGGATGCCTCCTCATCAGAAAAAAGTACCTCGACAGAATTAAAGGTCCATTCGATGAACGGCTGAATTTCACTGGTGGTGAAGATTTAAATCTTACCTATAATGTTTCAATGCTGGGAGGGATAATCCGGTTTAACCCCTTTGCTGCTGCATATGAAAATTTCCAGGAGAGCAGATCATCTGTGAAGTATATTATTCAACGTACATACAGGAATTCAAACACCGGGCTTTACGCAAGATACCTCAGAAACCCCCGCCATTTCAAACGAAATGCACTCCCAAGGCTTATAATGAGATTATGCAACGGCGTTCTGATTTGTATCCCATCTTACCTTTTGGGTGGCCAAAACAGGCTGAAAGGTGTAATAAAGATTGTAAATGCTATTGGCGGATTCTACTTTATTTTTGGAAGACAAAACAGATTCTATAGTTAACAATTTCATCCGGTTAGTAAAAAACGTAGGTACATCTTTTTAGCATGAAAAAGAAAGTATATCTCTACCCGAAGGTATATCCGGCCGAAAATCCTTATATCCTTAATCTCGAAAAATCTATCTCCCCCAGATTTGAAATCATTAACAAAGAATTCAATTCATCGGGTGTTATCGATCTCTTCCGCTTTCTTTTTAAAACAGATGTGTATTATTTTAACTGGATTGAAAATCTGGATTCACGACGTTATGGTAAATTACAGATATGCATCTTCGTAATCTTTTTATTACTCGCCAGAAACCTGGGTAAAAAGATCGTGTGGACACTTCATAATAAGCATTCCCACGAAAATGAAAATAGCCGCTGGTCTGACTTCATGTATTTATTGATGTTTAAATATTCCGATTTTATTATTACACATTCCGGCGAGGGTATTGTTTTTTCAAATGAGAATTTTCCGCAATATTCAAAAAAAGTCAGATATCTTGTTCATCCAGTAAGGCAATTGCCAGCTACTCATGTACAAAAAGAGCTTAAATACGATCTCTTTATTTGGGGAACAATTTGGCCTTATAAGGGAATAATCGAATTCCTTAAATTCCTGAAAACATCTGGCAATAGCCATTTGAAGGTATTAATTGCAGGTATCTGCATAAATAATGACATAAAAGCTGAACTCAATAATATCCTAAGTGAAAATATAGTTTACCATGATCAATTCTTTGAAATGAATGAGATAGCTGCATTTTCCAGTCAGTCAAAATTTACGCTTTTTACCTACAAAACAGGATCAGTTCTTAGTTCAGGTTCACTTATGGATTCAATCGCTTTCGGATCGATGATAATAGGACCAGACACTGGTGCCTTCAAAGATCTTTCATTATACGGGTTTATTCGAACATATAACTCTCTTGAAGATATAATCGGAATATGCAACTCTTACAGCCCGGCAAATAATAATGTTGAACTTGAAAGAAAGCTTTTCTGCAACGAAAACAGTTGGGAAATTTTTGGCTTCCGATTATGTTATTCCCTGGTAAACGACCTTAGATTATATTAATACTATGTTGATAAAAAATGTAATCCTTCTTCTATGAGAAAGAATGCCATTCTTACATTTGATTATGAAGTTTTTCTGGGCTCCAGGACAGGAAGTATAGAGAATTGTGTCTTAGATCCCACTAATGCAATATTACAGGTACTAAGAAGAAATAAGGCAAGATCAATTTTTTTTGTTGACACTACATGGCTTTTTTTTCTAAAAGAAAACTTTTATTCAGACTTTCAGCTTGTTTCAAGGCAACTTCAGGAAATAACAGATTCGGGCTCTTCAGTAGAATTGCACCTGCATCCCCAATGGATCGATGCAGTTAAGGCAGGGTCTGAGATAAGATTTAAATCCAACAGACACTATAAGCTGCATAGTTTAAACAAAACTGAAATTTACGATTTATTAATAAAATCTGTAGCGCTGCTTCAGAGTATAACTGGCAAGAAAGTCAGGGCGTTCAGGGCCGGAGGGTGGTGTATTGAACCCTTCCATGAGATCAAAGATGCTTTTGAATCGGCCGGGTTACTGTACGATTTTTCAGTGCTTCCGGGTATTTCATTAAATGATGGTAAAACTTATGACTTCGATTTCTCAAATGCGCCGAAAAAGGAGATCTATCAGTTCCACCTGAACACCACCAAACCGATATTAAATGGACCCTTCACAGAGTTTCCGCTAAGCACGTATCTAAATAATCCATTATACAGGGTCATAAACAAGGCTGTACTGATATCAATAAAAGACAGGATTTATGGCGATGGATCCGGAAGCAAGGAAAGGTCAGCAGTACATTCATTAATTCAGAGACTTAAGCTTTCAAAAGAAAAATTAAGTCTTGACAAAACGAGTTATCTTCTCTTCAAATATATTCTGCAGACTCATTTAAGAGAAAAACATTTTATTGTTGTTGTCTCTCATCCCAAGATGATATCCCCGGAAGCATTGCGCAATCTCAATTATGTTACTGAAAAATATAACACTTTCAATGCCTCCGAAATTGATTTATCCATTTTCACTAATTATTTCACAAAATGAAATTAACTATCCTGAATCCAACATTCCCGGCTTATAAAAGGGAATTCTTTGAGAATCTTAACATCCAACTAAAGAAGAAAAATGTTGAGCTTTCTGTATTGTATGGGTCAAGTTTTTTTAAGAAAACTGTCAGGACGATTGAAAATCCATCCTATCAGGCCATACCTCTGGAAGCAATTGAATATAATCTGTTAGGGTTTCGAATAGCATGGTGGAAGAACCTTTTAAGGAACATTCGTCAGATAAACCCAGATATTGTAATTATCAATTTCAATCCGGGTAATCTTGCTCTCTGGCTGGTTCAATTTTATTGCTATTTACACAAAATTAAAGTCGGAATTTGGGGTTGCGGATACATAAGGGATGAAATATCCGGGTTAAAAAGAACTGTAAGAGGAATCTTTTCAGATTTTTTTCTAAAAAGAGCAGATGTGATTATTTGTTACGGCACGAGATATAAGAAACAACTGATTATTAAAGGATTAAAAGAGAAGAAAATTTATGTTGCCCAGAATACTATAAATATTGAAAAAATATTCGCCCGCGATTTTGAAAGAGAAAACAGCATCTCCCGAAATACCTATAATATATTATTTGTTGGCGCCCTGATTACCGAAAAGAACCTCGACCTTACAATTAAAGCTGTTGCAAGATTGGTACGCGAAGGCTTTGATGTAAAATTAAATATTATTGGAGCAGGTGCGATAATCGACGATCTCAGATCATTAGTGATAAGTGAGAAGATGACGAACCGCATCTTCATCCATGGACCAAAGTACGATAATGAACTGTCTTCTTTTTTCATTAAGTCCGATATATTCATTTTACCGGGAACAGGTGGTCTCGCAATAAATGAGGCGATGGCGTATGAACTGCCTTTAATCTCCACCCTAGGCGATGGAACAGTACATGACCTGCTGATTGAAAACTATAACGGATATTATCTCAAGGATATGCCCGACATGGAAAACATTTACACAACATGTAAAAAAGCTTTGTTAACTGATAAAAAACAACTTTTGGAAATGGGTCTCCATAGCCGGAAAATAGTTAGTGAAACTGCAACATTGCAAAAAATGGTTTCAGGTTTTGAATCGGCAGTTGGTTATCTGATTAATAATTAATTAATAGGTAACCTTTGCAAATTCAATTCATTACAGGAACAAATAATAATGTTAAAATAAATCGCAACATTCTTAGCAGGCTAAGAATATTCTTTGAGTGCCAGCACAGCATGTAATCAGGATGTTGAATAAATCTAACTTCAAGATCAATGAAACAACTTATCCAAAATTTTAAATCAGGGGAATTATACGTTGATGAAATTCCAGCACCATCGCTATCATCAGGTATGATATTAGTAAAAAATGAGTATTCATTAATCAGTGCAGGAACTGAACGTGGAACGGTAAAAGTCGGTAATGCAGGGTTGCTCGGAAAAGCCCGCCAAAGGCCCGATCTGGTAGCACAGGTCTTGCAGAACATTAAAAAAGAAGGGCTGGCAGCAACCATAAGTAAGGTAAAAACTAAACTTGATACCTTAAAGGCACTTGGATATAGTACAGCAGGCGTTGTGCTGGCATCAATGGATGCAAACGGCGCCTTCCGGCCGGGAGACCGTGTTGCCTGTGCCGGTCAGGATTATGCCTCGCACTCTGAAATAGTTGCAGTGCCTCAAAACCTTGTTGTGAAAATTCCCGATGTTGTGACTCCTGAAGAAGCGGCCTTTACAACAATGGGTTCCATAGCCATGCAGGGAGTAAGACAGTCCGAGCCAATGTTGGGAGAAAGGGTAGCTGTTATAGGGCTGGGCCTTCTCGGTCAGATTACATGCCAGATACTCAGAGCTAATGGTTGTGCAGTATTCGGAATTGACTTCAATGAGTTTCTGGTAGAACTAGGCGGGAATTCATCGGCTGACAAAGCCCTGAACAGAAATGATCCCAACCTCCTCGCAGCGTGTGACAACTTTACAAAAGGATTCGGATTTGATGCTGCAATAATTACTGCTGCAGGTCCCTCAAATGATCCGATTGAGCTCGCGTCTGAAATACTGAAAAAAAAGGGGAAAGTTATTATTGTTGGTGCCGTTAAGATGGATATACCCAGGGACCCTCACTTTTACAGAAAAGAACTTGAATTAAAAATGTCGTGCTCTTACGGGCCAGGCAGATACGATATAAACTACGAAGAAAAAGGAAATGACTATCCCTTCTCATATGTCAGATGGACAGAACAACGTAATATGGAAGCCTTTCTTGATCTGCTGGCCCGCAAGTCAATAAACATCAAACCTTTGATTACACATGTCTTTGATATTACAGAAGCTGAAAAGGCCTACGATATTATCCTTGGAAAGGTTAAAGAGAAACACATAGGCATTTTGTTGAAGTATGATGTCAACAACGCTGAACACAACACATCAACTCAGGTAAAGAACAATCCTGTGAATACAGTAAATGTAGGCTTCATAGGGGCAGGAAGTTTTGCACAAAGCTATTTAATCCCTAATGTTAAATCATGGGGAGCTTCTTTGGATGGAGTTGTGACATCCCGTGGAATAACTTCTAAAAATGTTGCCGACAAATTTGGATTTAATTTTTGCTCTACCGATCCGGATAATATGCTTAACCGTAAGGAAATAAACACAATATTTATTGCCACACCCCATTCATCTCACGCCGCACTTGTAAATAAATCACTTGAGTCACGCAGGCCTGTATTCGTTGAAAAACCATTGGCTATAACTCCCGATCAGCTCGCCTCTGTTATTGAAACAAAAAGTCATCGCACCCAGCAGTTAATGGTTGGTTTTAACAGGCGCTTCGCTCCTGTTTGCCAAGCAATTAGGCATGAGTTCGTAAACTGTTCCGAACCACTCGTTATTCATATTAGGGTTAACGCAGGGTTGATTCCTAAAGCTCACTGGACCCAGCAGCCTGAACTTGGAGCAGGCAGAATTATCGGAGAAGTTTGTCATTTCATTGACCTTATGCAGTTCTTTACTGATTCAGAACCTGTAAAAGTGTTTGCAGAATCAATAAACAGTGATAATATCAAGCTAACGCCTGAAGACAATGTGGCAATTGTCATTAAATTCTCCAATGGATCTGTTGGCAATCTCACCTATGTTGCAAACGGAGACAATTCGCTCCCAAAAGAAAGGATAGAAGTTTTTGGGGCAGGGAAGGTTGGTATTATAAATGATTTCAAAAATGGACAACTAATCAGCAATGGAAAAACAGTTAACCTAAGATCGTCCGGGAAGGGCCACAAAGAGGAGATTAAGGCGTTCCTGGATGCAGTCATCAAAGGCAAAGAAAGCCCTATACTATTCAGATCGTTATGTCTTACAACATTGGTGACTTTTAAAATAAAAGACAGTCTCTCAACCGGATTACCTCAGGATATAGTTTTAAATGTTTGATAAGGTAGAAGATTCTTTAGAAAAGCTCACAAGTTATTGTAAAAGTGAAGCTTTCCGGGGATATGACCCCTACGATGGCTTAAACAGCTCATTCTTTCAGGCTCTGCCTTTAATATCAGAGAGCCGGCTGGCAAGATTGGCATGGATTCAATTGTTTAAACGATCGCCTCTTAATATCAGGCCTGTTGTTGGCATTAAGAAAGAATACAATCCCAAAGCGCTGGGTCTGTTCCTGAGCGGTTATTGTAATCTGTATAAAATGTCGCCTGAAGAGGAATACCTCAAAATGATTAACTTTTTCAGCTCAAAAATTGAAGAGGTAGTAAATTGTAACTACAGTGGTGCCTCCTGGGGGTATAACTTTCCATGGCAGGCAAAAGCCTTTTACCAGCCAAAAAATACGCCTACCGTAGTTGCAACCTCTTTTATTGCCTGTGCGCTTGCAGATTGCTACGATATTACGGGGGAAAGGCGATTGCTTGAACTGGCTAGAAGCTCCTGCGATTTTATTCTGAACAGCCTGAACAGGACCTATGATTATGAAGGAAACTTCGCCTTTTCATATTCACCACTCGACACAACCGTTGTTTTTAATGCTTCTCTCCTCGGTAGTCGACTGCTATCAAGAATGTATAGTTACACTCATGAAAAAATGCTTGTTGATGAAGCCAGAAAATCTGTTGCTTTTTGCTGTTCTCACCAGAAACCGGATGGCTCATGGAGTTATGGAACACTTGGATTTCACAAGTGGATAGATAATTTTCATACCGGCTATAACCTGGAATGCCTTGCAGAATATAAGAAGTATTCAGGAGATCTGAACTTTAATAACAACCTTACCGCTGGCTTCAATTATTATGTAAACACATTCTTCACTGATGAGGGAATACCAAAGTACTACAACGATTCAGTTTATCCCGTTGATATACATTCTCCGGCTCAGCTTATAATTACAGCATCGAGGTTAGGCAAATTCACAGAAAATAAAGAGCTGATAGACAAAGTATTAAACTGGACTATTGGACACATGCAGTCAAAAAAAGGTTATTTCTATTATCAGAAGAAAAAATATTTTACATCGGGAATTCCATACATGCGATGGGCACAGGCGTGGATGTTTTATGCTTTTAGCGAATATCTGCTCCGGAACAATAATAACTGACATAACTATAAATATGAAAATAGATTTCTTAGGTATCCCTGTTGATGCAATCACCATGGAGGATACACTCGACCGAATTAATGAAGCTGTAAAAATTAAAAGTAACATTAATCACGTAGTTATTAACGCTGGAAAAGTAGTTGCCATGCAAACTGATAAAGAGTTGTTCAACAGTGTGGTTAACTGCGATCTAATAAATGCTGACGGACAGAGCATCGTGTGGTCTGCCCGTTTGCTTGGCAAAAAAATTCCCGGAAGGGTTGCCGGTATTGATCTGATGCAAAATCTTATTAAATTAGCTTCGGAAAATAAGTATAAATGTTTTTTTCTTGGAGCAAAAGAAGAAGTAGTGAAAAAGGTAGTTGATACTTATTCTGCAATGTACGGACCTGAAATTATAGCAGGCTATCGTAATGGATATTTTACTGCGACGGAGGAGCCTGAAGTTGCTGAACAAATTTCCGATAGCAAGGCACAGTTGCTTTTTGTAGCAATTACTTCACCCAAAAAAGAGAATTTTCTTCATAAATATAAAGATGATCTTAAAAGCGTGAATTTTACAATGGGCGTGGGTGGTACATTTGATGTTGTGGCCGGTATTGTGCAAAGAGCTCCGGGATGGCTTCAGAAAATAGGTATGGAATGGTTTTACAGATTACTCCAGGAACCAAAAAGAATGTGGCGGAGATACCTGGTTGGTAATTCGAAATTTATCTGGCTGGTGCTAAGAGCCTGGTTTAAAACTAAAGCAGCAATGCTTTCACCTGCCTCTCAAAAAATGTCTGCAAAATTGACCTCCCATTAAGTCAGTAAATAATGAATAATAGTACAGAAATATCTGAAAACAATATCCTTTCCAAAAGCTTGTTTGTTTTTCTTCTTCTGGTATCTATCCACTTCTGGAATCTGAAATATATCCCCCAGCCTTTTAATGCAGAGAATATAGCTACCTGGCTTATTTGTGCCGGTAGCATTATTTTCATCGAAAAAGGTAATAAAATGAGATTTTCAATTCCAATATATATTTTCATAGTGGGATTGCTGGCCAACAGTTATGCTTCAAATATCAATTTCGGACAGGGTTATAAACTATCAATCCTCTCCTTCAGTTACCACTATTTTATTCTATTGTACTTTCTCCTTCATAGTCTGAAACTAAAGCGGATATTCGTTGAGAACACTGTTATTGTTTTCGGCCTTTTCTACTCAATGATTTTTATTATTCAGTATAAAGTTTTTCCTTATGAAATTTTCAACCGTTGGGTGAAAACGGCAACTGATGAAATGCAGTTTGAAATAGTAGGGAGTGGTTTTTTAATGCTCGCATTTTTTTTGGTATTTAACAGGTTTATGTTGAGCCGGCGGATAATCTACATAATACTGGCGCTTGGGTTTTTCATGGTACTTTTAAAATGTGGATTCCGTACTTTAATAGGTTCAGCAGCCCTGGTTACAGTTTTGATGAGTATGCGCCTGATTCGTTTTAAGTTTGGTGATATTTTTCTCTTATTGCTTGCCGCTATCCTGTTCGCTGGTCTGACTCAGTATAAATCAATAAATCGAATAATTAATAACAGCATCAATAAGACGATGTCGGAGGAACAGCTGGGCAGCAGGTATATCCGCGACGTAGAGAAGGAATTCTTCTATACAAAATATCCTAAAAATATTTCATATTATATTATTGGTGGAGGAAAACCTGCCGGGAAAGAGAATCTTGATAATTTTAATCCCTACGCATTCGGTATGAACTACAATATTGTGTGGGTCGATATAGGCCTGCTCGGATATTTTATCGTTGTGGGCGGCATTGCTACTCTTGGAATTCTTTTGTACACCTTAAGAGCAATCTTTATGAAGCTTCCAAGGGAGGCGTTATATCTGAACGCTTATTTCCTCTATCTTATCTTAACTTCATTTACTAATGAAGAGATATATCGCGATGGAATATTCAGTGTTGTTGCAATTGCATTATACCTGATCGACGATGTAGCGAATGAAAAGGCTCTTTCCAGTGTCAAATCTCCTTTGGTGCCTGTCGCAGTTGGCTGAATTTTACAATGCAAGTGTGATATCAATGAGCTAAGTTAAAACTTCACTTTATGAAGAAGACATCCGTTTTCCTTTTGATAATAATGCTCTTTCAATGCAACATTACTTTGTGCACAAACTATTACATTAATAGTATTTCAGGTAATGATTCTCAGGACGGAAGATCTGAGAAAAAGGCCTGGAAATCCATTTCAAAGGTAAACTCCCATGATTTTTTACCCGGAGACACTATATGTTTTAAAAGAGGTTGTATTTGGAGGGAAACATTGAAAATCCCGTCATCAGGAAACAATTTTCTGAATCTTGTATTCAGTAATTATGGCTCAGGTCCAAAACCAAAAATTTTAGGATCAGTACAGGTGAATGCATGGATGCTACAGGGTTTAAATGTATGGAAATCTTCAGTTGCAGTATTAAAAGACCCATACAGCGGCTATTTTCAGTCTGAAATTTTCCTCATCAATACGAAAGACTCCGTGTCATGGGGAAGACACAAATCGTCAATAGCCGAATTAACTGCCGGGGGCGACTGGACCTGGTCAGCAAATTCGGTTTTTATCTATTCGGCCTCAAATCCAAACACACGTTACTCCTGCGCAGAAATACCTCAGCGCCAGCAATGTATCGATCTGCATAATAAGGAATACATACAAATTAGTGGAATTGATCTCTTTTTTTCACGAGGCTCAGGTATCAGTTATGACTGGAGTTATGACATGATGAATCTTCATAACTTCATTCTGGAGAAATCTGAAATTGCATATATTGGTTCTAAATATATTCAGACAGGATATGGTACCGAGATAGCATATTCAAAAATGATTTTCAGACAGGATACTATTCACGACTGTGGCAGAAGAGGAATAAGTCTTGATATTTATGGATCTGGTTTTGTTGTTAAAAATGTTACAATTGAAAACTGTGTCTTTTATTCGGGATATCATACAACCGGGATTGACCTGAGTGTTGGAAAAGGCTCATACACGGCAGGTTATGATAGTGTCATTATCAGGCGGAACCTGTTCTTTGATGAACCTGCATCTGGTTACACTTCAAATCAGATCTTCCTCCAGAATTATGACTATTCAGGTGGCGGTGCAACAGTTAAAAATGTTTTTATCTATTCAAATATCTTTAAATACCCGGGCTTCGCTTCAATAATGGCAGAAGGTATCCAGAGTTGCTTTATTTATAATAATACCTTTTATAACCACAACATATCTAAATCCGGCGATGTATGTCATATCTGGATTGATGCTAACAACTTATCCATCAACATAAAAAATAATATTTTTTACAGCGAATTAACATATGACAATCGTACCAACGGGTCTGGTCTTGTCTCCCTGACAAAGGCTGCGAATATTGATTCAGATTACAATTTGTTTTTTAGAATAAACAAGGT
The DNA here is from genome assembly GCA_963809855.1 of uncultured Bacteroidales bacterium. Classification (GTDB taxonomy): domain Bacteria; phylum Bacteroidota; class Bacteroidia; order Bacteroidales; family VadinHA17; genus LD21. The sequence goes on from CAWELF010000001.1 coordinate 2,309,989, forward strand.
TTTGGGCATAATCTACTACAGATCAAAATTCAGTGGAGCCCAGTTGCCTGAAGTAAGCAAAATTTTGGGCTGGGAGAGTCACAGCCCCATGCCATCAGATCCGCTTTTCACTGATCCATTAAAGAATGATTTCAGATTAAAGAAAGGTTCGCTTGCAATAGGTTCCGGAGTTCATGTGACAGTTGCTGATAAAGATTATGAGGGTAACCGGTTTAGTGGTAATCCTAGTTTAGGGGCGTTTGAATATCAGCCGGCTGATAGTCTGACACTTAACTAAACTGTCTCTGTTTTTCTCAAAGAATTCTCTATGTTATTTAATTCAATCGCATTCTCACTTTTTCTACCGGTAGTGTTTTTGCTCTACTGGTTCGCTGCTGGCAAAAGCATTAAATTACAGAATATCTTGCTTTTAACCTCTTCATGGTTCTTTTATGGCTGGTGGGATTGGAGATTTCTATTTTTACTTATTTTTCTTTCATTGTTCAACTATTTTACCGGTATTAAGATCGGAGATAGTGTATCTGGAACAAATCGAAGAAATTGGTTAATGACAGGTCTTTTTGTTAATCTTGGTTTCCTGGCAGCATTCAAATATTACAATTTCTTTATCTCAGGATTTACTGACCTGGTATCTCTTTTTGGTTATATAATCCCAGCATCATCAACAAAAATTATTCTTCCCCTTGGACTTAGTTTTTACGTATTTATTTCTTTGAGCTATTTACTTGATATTAAAAAAGGGACTTTAAAGCCAAACAGAAATATAGTTGATGTCCTTTTAAGTTTTAGCTTTTTTCCCATAATACTGGCAGGACCTATCCAACGACCTTCCAGCCTCCTTCCACAAATCTCATCGAAAAGAGAATTTAATTCCGGTCTGGCTACAGATGGTTTAAGGCAGATATTATGGGGCCTGTTTACAAAAGTTGTAATAGCAGATAACCTGTCGGTATTTGCCGACGACATTTTTCTTAATTACCATACATACACCGGAAGCACGCTTCTGCTCGGAGCAATTTTCTATTCAATCCAGATATATGCTGATTTCTCCGGCTACTCAAATATGGCAATTGGTATTGCTAAACTTTTCGGATTCAGTCTTATGAGAAACTTTGCTTATCCGTACTTTTCCAGGGACATTACAGAATTCTGGAAAAGATGGCATATTTCTTTAACTACATGGTTCAGGGATTACCTGTTTTTGCCATTATCATTTCTAATTTCAAATAAGATCAAAAACAAAAAGGTGTTAAATATTAAATCTGACCTGTTCATATACATTATCGCAAGTCTTGTGGCATGGATATTTACCGGACTTTGGCATGGTGCTAATTATACATTCCTTCTTTGGGGTTTAATTCATGGCATTTTTCTGATAATTTACCAATGGCAGAAAAATCCCAGGAAAAAGTTGTTAAAAAAAATCGGAGTAAGCAACGATAACAGTCTTGTTGTTGTGACTGAAACGATAGTGACAATGTTTTTTGTATTGATAGCGTGGGTTTTTTTCAGATCGATTGATGTGAGTCATGCTCTCCAATATCTTAAAGGAATGTTTTCCGGATCTTTACTGGCAATTCCAAGATTTAATAACAGGATGATATGTCTGGAAATTAGCTTTATCACAATTATCTTTTTTGCTATTGAGTGGATGGGAAGACAGGGAGAATACGGAATTTCATCAATTGGCGTGAAGTTTCCACGATTAGCCAGATGGATGGTTTACTATATCCTTTCAATTGTAATATTCTTTTTTGCTGGTTTAGGTCAGAAATTTATTTACTTCCAGTTTTAATTATGAAGAAGTATCTTATTAAAATAGTATTATTTATTGCTCCATTTGTTCTATTATCTTATGTGGCAGATAAGGCATTTTCAGGCATTCTTAAAAAGTCCTATAGCTTTGCTGATGCGGAATATGCCGTCTGGAATGATTTGTATAATGGAAAAATAAATTCTGACATAGTAATTTATGGAACTTCCAGAGCGCTTAAGCATATTAGTCCGAAGATGCTATCGGATAGCTTTGGCTTAACCGCATACAATTTAGGAATTAATGGACACTCTTTCAGGTCTGAGTATTTCAGGCATACATTATTATTAAAATATAACAAGAAACCCAGCCTGATAATTCAAACTCTGGATGTAACCAGTTTTGAAAAAAATTCAGATCTCTATAATCCTGATCAATTCTTGCCTTATATGCTGAACAACAATGAAATGGAGAAGAGAATATTCAATGGTTTCGGTCTTTTTGATTATAAACTTCCGATAGTACGTTTTTATGGAAAGAAAGAAGCGTTTTCTGAGGTTCTCAGAATTTTAATTGATCCTGGAAAGAATATCCCCGTAAAATACAGAGGATATAAACCCTGGGATTTATCCTGGACCAATGATCTGCTTCTTGCTCAGGAAAAATTCGGATCATTTGAGGTAAAATCTGACTCTTCCATCGTGCATCTATTTGAAAGCTATCTTCAGGAATGCCGTGTTCAGAACATTCCTGTGGTATTTGTTTATACACCGGAATATATTGAAGGTCAGGATTTTGTAAAAAACAGATCGGAAATTATAAATATCTACAAGAGGCTCAGCCTGAAATATGATATTCCATTCCTAAATTATGCAAATGATTCTATCTCCTACAAAAAAGAGTATTTTTATAATTCCGGTCACCTTAATAAGACGGGAGCAGAAGTTTTTACCGGAAGACTGATAACCGATCTTAGAAAATCAAATTTAGTCCGAAACTAAGTCTGCTGAATAAGTTTCAATAACGTCTGGCCTGAATAGTTATTTATTATAATAACCCTTAAAGTTTGAGTAAGGACTTTTATCAAGATTCTGGTCATTAAAAACTACCTCATAGTTGCTGATCTTGTTCACTTCAAGAGTATTTAAAGCATTTTCCAGAACTTCTTTCCTTGTGCTGTTATTTCTTGTTACTACAATTACCTGAGATGCGAATTTCATAAGTTGTACAGAGTCAGACACTAAACCTATGGGCGCAGTATCAAGTATGATAAACTCAAACTTTGATTCCAGTGAAGCAATAAATTTATCAAGGGCGCCGGAAGTAATTAATTCGGAAGGATTAGGTAATATGGGTCCTGCCATAATTAAGCTGAGGTTTTCAACATTTGTCTTTATAATCACATCTTCAACTGTTGCCTCGTTAACCATTATTTTGGAAACCCCGGTGTTGTTCTCCATATTAAATTTATTATGCAGCACTGGCCTCCGCAGATCACAATCAACTAATACCGTCCTGAAGCCGACACTTGCCATTGATGCAGAAAGGTTAAATGCAATAAAGCTTTTACCATCACGGGGTTGCGAGGAAGTGATTAGAATTACTTTTGAAGGTTCAGATTTGAGCTTTAACAATATAGAACTCCTCAAATTTCTAAATGATTCAGCTATTGCGGATCCCGGAGCTTGTGTAACAACAGATTCATATTTTTTGGGGTTGTTGAAAATTGAGCCAATTATTGAATGGTCAGTAATTCGCTCAATATCTAAAGAGCTGGTTATTTTGTCATTAAAAAAGTCTTTCAGAATAATAAACAATGTTGGAAGAAGTAACACCAGAAACATCGAAAGAGCATAGATAATAAACTTTTTAGGCTTTATTATTTCAGATGTAATTTCCCTGGCTGGTTCCAATACTTCATAATCAGGATAATTTGATGAAAGAGTAATTGCCGATTCCGACCTTTTCTGAAGCAGATAAGTATACAGAGAATTGTTCAGATCAAATTTACGCTTTACATTCACCATATTTAACTCTTTCCCCGGAAGATTCTTCATCTCATTTGAAAGCTTTTCATTCTTATACTTAAGTTCATTCAGGGTAAGGTTCAAAGTAGTAAGGTTATTATTTACATTCTCAATTATAGTTTGCTTCTGAGCTGCTATCTTGTTGTCAATCTGTGCAGAAAAAACATTCTTGGCATTATTGTTTGTAATAGAGGACTTTTCGGAACTCAATGCAATAATTTCTGAAAAGAGATTATTTATGACAGGATCGACAATTTTTGCTGTTGAAGGCAAGGCAACTCCTGAAATATCCTTGTTGGTCCTCAGGTAATTCAGGACATAATTATAATATCTTATCTGTAGTTCAGTATTCGTCTGCTCGCTTTCAACCTGAGAAAGTTGTTCGTATATTTTTTGACCCTGAAAACTCAGGTCAAGAGTCTGGTTGGCAGATTGATAGTCTTTCAGCTTTGATTCAGAATTTGCAAGCGAATCAGACATATCGGAAATCTGGGAATCAATAAATTTTATAGTACTGTTGGCAATTCTGTTTTTCTTGTTCAGATTATCTTCAAGAAAAGAATTAATAAAGCTATTCAGGAAATTTAATGACTCCTTTAGATTCTCACCTGCAAACTGCACCTTTAAAATCGAAGCCATATAGGATACAGTTACGATCTTCATACTCTTCATATAAGATTTAGCCTGTTCTTCCGGATGATAAAATTCGAAATAACATAGCGAGTGACTTAGAATTGCTCCTTGGAGAAGTTCCTTTCTTGGCGAAACTGAGAACTTAAAGTTTGAATTGATTATTGTCTGATTGAACTTACAAACTGTATCAACTTTTAATACCTTTTTTGAAGTTACGATCTCGTTATCTATATAATTATAAAGTGCTGCTTCTTTTTCTGAAATCGTAAGCCGGAATGTAGAATCGCTGAGAACATTAATAAAGATCCTTGTATAAACAGGTTGAATATGCGATTTATCTAAAATAACAATGAAAGGAGACTCCAGGTACATTTTAGTATACTGTCTGAAAAATTTGTTTGTCAGAGTAAAATATCCTATTTCGAGATTAAGATCACCAACGGTTTTAGATATAAGTGAGAATGAATTAAGCCCATTTATAACCCCTTCCAAATCACTGTTTGAATTGGATACTATCGATGCACTAAACATATTATTTGATGCCAGGGCTGAAGAGCGATAGTCTTTTACTGGTCCAATAATCGTATTTATTTGATATACTTTATGGGAATACTTATTATACAGAAATGCACCTGAACCCAGTACAATAAAAAGTGCCAAATAAGCATATTTCAAATTAAACATTTTTTGAAAAAGAAGCTTGACATAAGCCAAGGCTGCATCAGTTTCGTTTCTGGCTTTCATAAGACATTATTAAAAAACTTAATTCCTGAGAAGTAGTGAAAAAACAGCGATAAAGATTGTCAGAGAGGAAGTTATTGTAGCAAAATTGCTGTTGTTATAATTATACCACGAGCTTGATTTTAATGGTTCAACAATGATAATATCATTTGAAAGCACATAGTAATACTCCTTACTGGCAATATTGGAATTGGAAAGATCTAATTTATGATGCATTATTTTATCTCCTTCCTGCCTTATCAATATAACGTTTTTTCTGTCACCATACCTGGAGATTCCCCTTCCTAAAGCCAAAGCATCATAAATGGTCAGCTTATCCTTGCTAAAAGTATATAAACCCTGAGTTCCCACTTCTCCCATAACCGTTACACTACCTTCTGTGAATTTGATACTTACACTTGATAAAGAGACATATTCACTAAGCGCTTTACTAAGTTTCGAACAAGCCTGTTCAGTTGTCAGACCACCAAGGTTAATCTTTCCCACAAACGGGTAATCAATATTTCCGGTTTCATCCACCAGAAATGAGGAAACATCTGGCGCCACAGAGCCTGGCATATTTGCAGAAGATCCTGATTTTAAAAGCTGGTTAGTCTTCTCATCAACGCTGAATACCTGCACAGACAACCTGTCGTTTGGTAATATAAGCTTATGTACAACAGGATTAATAATTGGTTCTTTAAGTTCATCTATATCATTCACATATTTCAATTTCCCGATCGGGACACAAGATATTGTCAGGCAAAGAATAATCAACAGTACGTTGACCCTTCTTGCTAAATTGATTGGTTTTGGTGTGTACATTTTCTAAATCTTTTTCAGGTTAAAAAATCTTATTCTCTTTAATGCTGTAAAAATCGAAAGTGCATATAATTTTTTCATCTATAAAAATACAAAATCTATTCTGAATTACACAGCAGCAGAATCGGTTTCATTGTTGAGAAAAGAATAAAAATGATTTGATATATAAATATAATTCTGAAGTTGAATTGAAGAATTACATCTTTTAATATTATGAAGTTACATAAATATCTGTTACAACAGATTTAGTTAATACCTGATACTTTATACTAAAAATCGACATCAAACCCCGTTGAAGTATGAAAACATTTCTTGTACTTTTATTAATTGGATCCACTTCTCTTGCCTCGGCAACAAAGTATTACATCAGCAGCACAACAGGAGATGACAATTTAGACGGTAAATCACCTGCAACCGCATGGAAAGCAATTGCTAAGGTGAATGGGAAAACATTTTTGCCGGGAGATTCAATTCTTTTCAGGAGAGGAGATATTTGGAGAGAGACTTTAATATTACCTTCATCAGGTATATCTGGCAATTACATAACCTTTTCATCTTTTGGTACAGGTGAAAATCCTAAAATCCTTGGCTCAACCAAGGCAATAACCTGGACCGAAACCGCTACGGGAAGTCATATCTGGAAATCAGCTACATCGTTCCCAAGCAATCCGTACACTTCAAACTCAAATGAAATTTTCTTTGAAAACACCGATGCCTCAAAATCCTGGGGCACATATAAAACAGGTACGGCAAGTTTAAGCACAGAGTATGACTGGACCTGGGTTACCAATAATATTTATGTATATTCAATAACAGATCCAACTACAAAATATAATTCAGTTGAAGTGCCGCAAAGAGAATCGACTGTTAATATGAACAAGAAAAATTATATTCATTTCGATGGAATTGATATGATGTACTCGTATTGGTCAGGATACGGATATGACTATACTCATAATGACATGTTTGAACAATTCGGACTGATAATCGAGAATTCCGAAATTTGCTGTATCGGAGCCTGGGATCCTACAATAGAACAGGGGTATGGGATTGAAGTTGTATATACAGATATGATTGTGCGGAATAATCGGTTTCATGACTGTGGCAGAAGAGGCTTTGCCATGGATGTTTATGGTAACGGCTATACTGCCAGGAATATACTTGTGGAAAGTAACCAGTTCTATAACGGATTTCATACAACAGGCCTTGATATTGATGTCGGAGCCGGTTACACAGGAAGTTTGGATGGGATAATTGTAAGACGCAATTTTTTTTATGAAACAAGTACTACCCGTGCCTTTGATTTTTCTAATTTGATTTTTATACAGAACAACAATACGGCTGCTTCCAGTATAAATAATGTGTATATATACAGCAATATCTTCAAATGGCCCAATGGGTATGGGGTTCTTATGGAAAATCCTCAAAGCGTTTATATCTATAATAATGTTTTCTTCGATAAAAACGTAAATGCAAGCTGGGCGCCATTTGTAGCAGTTCAGGGATCTGCGCATGCTACCGTAGAAAATAATATATTTTTTAAAAGCACCAGCGGAACCACAAGCGAAGTAGAAAAAAATAGTTTCACAATAAATGATTACAACCTTTACTACAATTGCACTGTATCGGGGTTGGAGTCGAATGGAATTTTTTCCAAGAATCCTCTCTTTGTTGATCCGGGAACCAATAATTTTCATTTACAGGCTTCTTCCCCGGCAATTGGAGCCGGGATTGCTATCACTCAGGTTACCACTGATTATGAAAACAACACTTTTGCCAACCCGCCAAATATTGGTTGTTATGCTACTCCGGTTATATTATTAAATCCGGTATTTGTGAGTGCATTAATTGCGAATGTTACTCCTTCATTACTTGAGATTACTTTTAATAAAACTCTCTCTAATGTAATACCTGCAACCTCTGCCTTTAATGTTAAGGTCAATTCTATCGTCAGAAGTGTCAGTTCCGTCACCATTTCCGGGACTAAAGTTCAATTAACTCTTTCTGGTGCAGTAGCTTATGGCGATGTTATAACAGTGGCATATACCAAACCGGCAACCAATCCAGTACAGTCATCCACAGGTATGGCAGCTGATTCTTTTACTGACCAGCCTGTAACCAATAATGTAGCTTCAGCTGCCCCTGTTTATGTGAGTTCAGTTATTGAAAATGCAACTCCTACTTTGCTGGAAATAACGTTCAGTTTATCTCTTGCAAATATTATCCCTGCTGCTACAGCATTTACTGTTAAGGTTAATAATGTAACAAGAACTATTAGCACATTGACAATCAGTGCAACCAAAGTACGATTAACACTGTCGGGTGCAGTTAGTTTTGGAGATGTGGTAACAGTTGCTTATACTAAACCATCATCTAATCAGCTACAAACTACCGGTGGAACAGCAGCTAATTCATTTACCGACCAACCGGTTATTAATAACCTGGTTTCACCTGTGCCTGTTTATGTAAGTTCGGTTATTGAAGATGCAACTCCTGCTTTACTTGAAATTACATTCAGTTTATCTCTTGCAAATATTATCCCTGCTGCTACAGCATTTAATGTTAAGGTTAATAATGTAACAAGAACAGTAAACACCGTGACAATCAGTGCAACAAAGGTGCGTTTAACGTTGTCGGGGGCAGTCGTTTTTGGAGATGTAGTGACAGTAGCGTACACCAAGCCAGCTACTAATCCCCTTCAGACTTCTTCCGCAGGACAGGTTGCCAGCTTTACAGCCAAAACTGTTACTAATAATGTAAATATTATCATTCTGCCAGTATATGTCAGCTCAGTGATTGAAGACATTACACCGACATTACTTGAAATAACATTTAGTCTTAGTCTTGCAAGTATAACTCCAGCTCCTTCGGCTTTTATTGTCATGGTTAATTCCACCCCGAGAATTGTGAACACTGTCTCTGTAAATGGTACTGTTGTCAAGTTGACTCTGGTAAGCCCGGTAATACATGCCGATGTTGTAACTGTTGCATATACCAAGCCCGCCAGTAACCCGTTGCAGACGACATCCGGTAACCAGGCGGCAACTTTTACTGCCAGAAATGTAATTAATAATGTAGGAGTTATAAACACTCCGCCGAATATTATAACCACCTATTCTGATTCAATAACATCAGGATTTGTTGGCGTAATTGATGCTATTGGAACTTATGACATTGATAATGATGCCCTTACTTATAGCTGGACTGCTCAGGCGGGAACTGATATTTCATCGTCAGCAGGTCCAATAATTCAATTTCTTGCACCAATTGTAGATTCTCCTGCCAATCTAACTTTTACACTTAATGTCAGTGATGGTAAATCTATTTCAACAAAAAATATTCAAATAATTGCTATTCCATATGAACCTCATCTTACTCAGGCAGTAATTTCGTTATCTGGTGCAAGTAATTATTCCGGATCTGACCTCCCTATAAATGTTCTCGACGGAGACAGCTCTACTTTCTGGTCAGCAAATGGTGATAATCAATGGCTTGTCTTTAAATCACAGGAGCCTTTTATGATAAACTCTTTTAGAATCTCTTTTTCACATACCAATATGGGCGCTTCATTTTTTGATATCCTGGCTTCAAAAGACAGTATAAACTGGGATCTTATGATAAGCGATGGAGAATCGTGTGGATTTTCAGATAATTTACAGATATTTAAATCGCATGGGGCAGATACAATTCCATATAAATACATAGAATTTATCGGACATGGAAACTCGCTGAACATGCAAAACAGAGTCTTCGAATTTCAGGTATTTGGAGTAGCCGAAAATTCTCCGGCAGGCCCTTCTAACGGGTCTTTGACTATTTACCCAAATCCGGCCAGTGATGTTATAAAAGTAATATTAAGCAGCTCGCTTCCTGAACCTAGAATTGTCAGAATCGCTAATATCCTTGGAGAAATCATTAATGAAACCAAACTGGAAACAGCAGTCAGTTTTATAGAAATACCTGTTAAAATGCATCAGGGTTATTATATAATTTATTTGATATCGGGAGGTAAAATAACCGCTGCAAGTAAGTTGATTATCAAATAACACCACAGCTTCCGGGCAGCGACAACATCTTTGATGAGAGCTATATGTACCTGAAATCTTTATCACCGATTTGCACTGTCTTCTCTTTGCTCATTTTTTTATTGCGACTGGTATAATATATGTTATTGATCTGCAACTTAACATTAAAGCAATTTTAAATCAATAATTGTTGAGCTTCAATTAAAGACTAATATTTCCCGGTATATGAACCGCACAAAGTAAGTTCAAGTTATACTTGTGATAATTTAAACCCGAAATGAATAATTTCGGGTTTTTTATTTTTTCAAATTTAGTAAGAACCTGATACGTTTATGTTTAACGTAATTTAATCAATTGTTCCGTTAAATAAAAAAATTAAAAATAAGTTAAAAATAACCAAAGATTGATCTTTGGTTATTTTTTGTTTATAATCTCATGAAAATGAGAAAAGTGTAAAAAAAGATGTGACTCAAAATTCTGCCTTTCTTAAATATTCAAGTCATAATAAAATATTTTAATGTAACTAAATCTGTTTTTAATCGTTTAATACATTGCATTGGTCAACATTTTTTAATCATTCGTCATATAGATAAAAGAAGATGAAAAGCTACTTAATGGTATTCTTATGGGCTTTAAGCTCAGTAGCCTACGCCACAAAATATTTTGTAAGCAGTACCTCCGGCAACGACGCATCAGATGGAAAATCATCAGGCACAGCATGGAAAACAATTGCCAAAGTCAATACCAGTACCTTCAGCCCCGGGGATACTATTGCCTTTAAAAAGGGAGATATATGGAGAGAGACTTTAATTGTACCATCGTCAGGTTCATCTGGTAGTTACATATCCTTTTCATCTACCTTTGGAACAGGAGCCAACCCGCAATTCCTGGGTTCAACCAAGGCAATAACATGGACCGAAACAACAACTGGCAGCCACATCTGGAAATCAGTTACAGCAATCTCATCTAATCCTTATAGTTCCAATTCTGCTGAGATCTTCTACGAAAATTCAGATGGCACAAAATCGTGGGGAAATTATAAAACAGGAACAGGCAGCTTAACTGCAGAGTACGACTGGACATGGGTTTCAAATAATATTTATATTTATTCGGCTTCTGATCCAACCGCAAAATATGCTTCAGTGGAAATTCCTCAGCGAGAATCTGCTGTCAATATGAACAGGAAAAACTATATCCATTTTGATGGGATTGATATGTTCTATACAATTCACTCCGGATATGGGTATGACTTTACTCATAACGATATGTATGAACAATTCGGACTCATAATTGAAAATTCAAATATCGGATACATTGGTGCTTGGGATCCGTCGCTTGAAACAGGTTATGGAATTGAAGTTGTCTACACTGATATGATTGTTCGTAAAAATAAAATTCATGACTGTGGAAGACGAAGTTTCGCAATGGATATCTATGGGAACGGATATACAGCCCGCAATATCCTTGTTGAAGATAATGAATTCTTTAATGGATTTCATACAACCGGGCTTGATATTGATGTTGGTGCAGGTTATAACGGGAATCTGGATAATATTACAATACGTCGTAATTATTTTCACGAGAGTCCTTCAAGGGTTACTGACTTGTCAAACCTGGTTTTTATTCAAAATAACGCTGTTGGTACCTGTACAATTACAAATGTCTACATCTATGATAACCTTTTCAGGTGGCAAAATGGGTATGGAATATTAATGGAAGGTATACAAAGTGCATATATTTATAACAACGTTTTTTCTGAAAAAGCAACCGCCTGCCCAACCTGGGTAGCCTTTGTTGCTGCTCAGGTAAATTCGCATGTTACAGCCAATAATAATATCTTCTACGCAAGTAGTGGTGGATCAGTTGATGCACTTGACCTTTCAAGTACCTATTTTACTCATGATTATAATTTATTCTTTGGTACCTCAAGTGAGACGGAAACACATGGTCAGATTTCTAAAAATCCAATGTTTGTTGATGCTGCTAATAATAATTTTCATCTTCAAACAGGCTCACCTGCAATAGGATCGGGTATTGCAATTCCCTTGGTAACAACAGATTATGAGGGTCAATTATTTACCATTCCTCCTAATTTAGGTATATTTGCAACTCAATCAGGTACCCCTACTCTTTCTTATATAAGTTCTGCCATTGAAAATGCCACACCTTCAATATTATCAATGACTTACAATCTGAGTCTTGCCAATATTGTTCCCGCATCTTCTTCCTTTAATGTAATGGTTAACTCCGTTACAAGAGGAATTGGTTCTATTAGCATTGTAAGCGGGAAAGTTCAGCTGACTCTCTCATCTCCAGCTGTATACGGCGATATCATTACTGTATCATATACCAAGCCTGCCACAAATCCGCTGCAGACAACTTCAGGCGGACAGGCGGCAACTATAGCTGCACAGACTGTAGCCAATAACGTCCTTGCAATTAACCCGGTTTATGTAAGTTCTGTTATTGAAAATGCCACACCGTCAATATTATCAATGACTTACAACCTGAGTCTTGCCAATATTATTCCTGCATCTTCCTCATTTAATGTAATGGTCAACTCAGTAACAAGGGCTGTCAGCACTGTATCTGTAACAGGAGCAACCGTACAACTTACACTTGCAAGTCCTGTGGTATTTGGTGACGTCATTACTGTATCATATACCAAGCCTGCCACAAATCCGCTGCAGACAACTTCAGGCGGACAGGCGGCAACTATAGCTGCACAGACTGTAACTAATAACGTCCTGGCAATTAACCCGGTTTATGTAAGTTCTGTTATTGAAAATGCCACACCGTCAATATTATCAATGACTTACAATCTGAGTCTTGCCAATATTGTTCCTGCATCTTCTTCTTTTAATGTAATGGTCAACTCCGTTACAAGAGGAATTGGTTCTATTAGCATTGTAAGCGGGAAAGTTCAGCTGACTCTCTCATCTACAGCTGTATACGGCGATATCATTACTGTATCATATACCAAGCCTGCCACAAATCCGCTGCAGACAACTTCAGGCGGACAGGCTGCAACTATAACTGCTCAGACTGTAACCAATAACATTGGAGCTATTAATCCGGTCTATTCCAGTTCTGTTATTGAAAATGCCACACCGTCAATATTATCAATGACTTACAACCTGAGTCTTGCCAATATTATTCCTTCATCTTCCTCATTTAATGTAATGGTCAACTCAGTAACAAGAGGTATTGGTACGGTTAGTATCGTAAGCGGGAAAGTTCAGCTGACTCTCTCATCTCCAACTGTATACGGCGATATCATTACTGTATCATATACCAAACCAGCCACAAATCCGCTGCAGACAACTTCAGGCGGACAGGCTGCAACTATAACTGCTCAGACTGTAACCAATAACATTGGAGCTATTAATCCGGTCTATTCCAGTTCTGTTATTGAAAATGCCACACCTTCAATATTATCAATGACTTACAATCTGAGTCTTGCCAATATTGTTCCTGCATCTTCTTCTTTTAATGTAATGGTCAACTCCGTTACAAGAGGAATTGGTTCTATTAGCATTGTAAGCGGGAAAATTCAGCTGACTCTCTCATCTCCAGCTGTATACGGCGATATTATAACAGTATCATATACCAAACCGGCCACAAATCCGCTGCAGACAACTTCAGGTGGACAGGCGGCAACTATAACTGCACAGACTGTAGCCAATAACGTCCTTGCAATTAACCCGGTTTATGTAAGTTCTGTTATTGAAAATGCCACACCGTCAATATTATCAATGACTTACAACCTGAGTCTTGCCAATATTATTCCTGCATCTTCCTCATTTAATGTAATGGTCAACTCAGTAACAAGGGCTGTCAGCACTGTATCTGTAACAGGAGCAACCGTACAACTTACACTTGCAAGTCCTGTGGTATTTGGTGACGTCATTACTGTATCATATACCAAACCAGCCACAAATCCGCTGCAGACAACTTCAGGCGGACAGGCTGCAACTATAACTGCTCAGACTGTAACCAATAACATTGGAGCTATTAATCCGGTCTATTCCAGTTCTGTTATTGAAAATGCCACACCGTCAATATTATCAATGACTTACAACCTGAGTCTTGCCAATATTATTCCTTCATCTTCCTCATTTAATGTAATGGTCAACTCAGTAACAAGGGCTGTCAGCACTGTATCTGTAACAGGAGCAACCGTACAACTTACACTTGCAAGTCCTGTGGTATTTGGTGACGTCATTACTGTATCATATACCAAACCAGCCACAAATCCGCTGCAGACAACTTCAGGCGGACAGGCTGCAACTATAGCTGCACAGACTGTAACTAATAACGTCCTGGCAATTAACCCGGTTTATGTAAGTTCTGTTATTGAAAATGCCACACCGTCAATATTATCAATGACTTACAATCTGAGTCTTGCCAATATTGTTCCTGCATCTTCTTCCTTTAATGTAATGGTTAACTCCGTTACAAGAGGAATTGGTTCTATTAGCATTGTAAGCGGGAAAATTCAGCTGACTCTCTCATCTCCAGCTGTATACGGTGATATTATAACTGTATCATATACCAAGCCTGCCACAAATCCGCTGCAGACAACTTCAGGCGGACAGGCGGCAACTATAGCTGCACAGACTGTAACCAATAACGTCCTTGCAATTAACCCGGTTTATGTAAGTTCTGTTATTGAAAATGCCACACCGTCAATATTATCAATGACTTACAACCTGAGTCTTGCCAATATTATTCCTGCATCTTCCTCATTTAATGTAATGGTCAACTCCGTTACAAGAGGAATTGGTTCTATTAGCATTGTAAGCGGGAAAGTTCAGCTGACTCTCTCATCTCCAGCTGTATACGGTGATATTATAACTGTATCATATACCAAGCCTGCCACAAATCCGCTGCAGACAACTTCAGGCGGACAGGCTGCAACTATAACTGCTCAGACTGTAACCAATAACATTGGAGCTATTAATCCGGTCTATTCCAGTTCTGTTATTGAAAATGCTTCACCTTCAATATTATCAATAACTTACAACATGAGTCTTGCCAATATTGTTCCTGCATCTTCTTCCTTTAATGTAATGGTTAACTCCGTTACAAGAGGGATTGGTACGGTTAGTATCGTAAGCGGGAAAGCTCAGCTGACTCTCTCATCTCCAGCTGTATACGGCGATATCATTACTGTATCATATACCAAGCCGGCCACAAATCCGCTGCAGACAACTTCAGGTGGACAGGCGGCAAGTATTACTGCGCAAATGGTGACAAACAACGCGGCTTCCAAAGACTCTCCTCCGGTAATACTATTGACTTATAATAAAAGTATATATTCGGGATTTATCGGGTTAATAGATGCTTCATTAAGTTATGACTCAAACCACGATCCATTAACTTTTGAATGGATAGTACCTGCTAATATTGAGGTATCGTCCAAGACAGATTCAAAGATTCAATTTCTTGCACCAATAGTCAGGTCAATACAGACCATCAATTTAACCCTGAAACTTTCAGATGGAAAATCCATTCAGTCCAAATCAATTTCGATAAATGTAATTCCATACAGAACAAGGAATACCAGAGTTAAAATTAACAGCATAATTTCGAGTGTTTCAAAAAGCATTAATAATCCGTATAATATTATTGATGATAACCTTAATACGAGTTGGTCGACGAGTGAAACTGGTCAATGGCTTATCTTTGAACTTGAAAAACCTGTAGAAGTAAGCTTCATTGAGCTCGCATTCCTCGAAGGTCAGAAACTTCAGTCTCGCTTTGATCTCTGGGGATCTAAAGACAACATAACATGGGAGCCACTGCTTCTTGATGCAGGCTCTTCCGATTTTGCGGATGGCTTCCAGGTCTTTGAAATACCTGAAACCATTAACAAGACGAAGTATTCATATATTAAATTTATAGATCTGGGAAATTCCAAAGGAGAATTAAGATATGTATCGGAGTTCAGATTATTCGGTGCATCCGACGTTAATGGTGTGGATATGAATGTTTATCCGAACCCTGCAAGAGATAATGTAAATATTTCAATACTAAATCCAAATCTCAGCCTCGATGCCAGTCTCCCTACAACTGTACGTATTATCAAAATAGTAAATATAAGAGGAGCCGTAGTTTTAGAAAGATTAATAGAAGCTGATGTCAATGATATCCAACTTCCCATAAATCTTAAACCTGGTACTTACTTTATTAACCTTTTATCGGGAGGAACTATTCTGTCTTCCAAAAAACTTATTGTTCGACCATAGTAATAGTTTTCTACCAATTATTCCCTTCAGATAAAGACGGAGAATTGAAACAAAAAGTAAAAATACCCCCTCAGTGAAAGCGTGGCATAGTTTTGGACTACTTTTCCGCACAGAAAGAGTAGCCGTGCTTTAGTCAACTTAAGAATTCTGAATTAGTGCTACAATATTGTTAACACTATCGAATGCCTCTGGGGTTGCTTTACTGGGGGGTATCTTAATATTAAATTTATTCTCAATATAGACAAGCAAGGAAACCATTGAAAATGAATCGACGTATCCACTCGATATTAAAGGAGTATCGTATGTTATCATTTGATCCTCATCAGCCAGGTATTCCTCTATCACATGTCTCAGTATTTGGTCTTTAATTTCATTTAAATTATTTTCTGCCATAGATTTTGCTATTAGAATTTCAAAAAGTTATTCCGGATATATTTTTCAATCAGTTTCAAGTGTGGAAGTATCGCCAATATCTTCTCCCCACTCTTTGGCATGAAGCACTCTTCTCATAATTTTCCCGCTTCTTGTTTTGGGAAGAGTATCCACATACTCAATTTCTTGTGGCATGGCCATTGGCGATAATTTCTTTCTGATAAAATTCATTATTTCAAGCTCAAGCTCACTATCAGGGTTAATTCCAGGCTTCACAGTTATAAAAGCTTTAACCACCTCCATATTCAGGTTGTCGGGCTTAGCAACAACTGCTGACTCTGCGACAGAAGGGTGTTCCAGAAGAGCGGATTCAACTTCAAACGGACTGATTAGATGACCTCCTGTGTTAATTACATCATCATCACGGCCAACAAACCAGAAATAACCATCCTTGTCTACAGTTGCCTTATCTCCTGTAAGATACCATCCATTCACAAATTTCGCAAGATATTTTTCATTGTTATTCCAATAAGACCTCATCATTGCAGGCCAGTCAGGCTTAAAGCCGATAAGGCCTACAACTCCCGGCTCGTTTAGGGGGCTAAATGTTTTTGGGTTAAGAACGGATCCTGTTATACCAGGAAATGGTTTTCCCATTGAACCTGGTTTTACCTTCATTCCGGGAAGATTTGTGATCATAATTGAACCGGTTTCTGTCTGCCAGAAGGTATCATGAAATGGTTTTCCGAAATTTTTAATCGCCCAGGTAACCGCCTCAGGATTTAAGGGTTCACCAACACTTGCCAGATGGCGCAGAGATGTAAGATCAAATTTTTTTATTAACTCATCACCAGCCCTCATCAGCGACCTTATTGCGGTGGGTGCCGTATACCACATGGTAATTCTGTTTTTTTCGATAAATTTGTACCAGGCATTGGCTGAGAATCCTGCATCCAGAACACACTGGGTGACTCCAAGGCTCCATGGGCCAATTATTCCATAGGAAGTACCTGTAACCCACCCTGGATCGGCAGTGCACCAATAAACATCATTATCATGTAAATCGAGAACCCATTTTGCTGTGATATACTGTGAAATAATGGAATAATGAACATGCTTTACACCTTTTGGCTGACCAGTTGTCCCGGATGTATAATGTAAGACTGAAGGCGATTCTGAGTGTGTGGGGAAAATATCCATTTCTTCGATGCTGGGCATTTCAGATAAACTAAAACCTATCTCCTTGCTTTCCAGTTCTTTATTCGGAATAGGATCAACCACTATAACAAATTCAAGATTTGGAAGCCTGGCTTTTATTTTCCTGACCTTATGAAGATGCTTTCTTTGAGTAATTATTGCCCTGGTTTGAGCATTTTCCAGTCTGACATAAAGAGACTCATCACCAAAAGCTGAAAACAAAGGTTGAACAATGGCCCCAATCTTCAGGATACCAAGAAATGAAAAATATAATTCAGGAATACGGTCCATGAAAAGGCAAACCCTGTCTTCATCTTTAATACCTATATTCCTCAGGAAGGTTCCTATGGTATTCCCGGCAAGCCTAATATCGTTAAAAGTAAAACTTCTTTCAATTCCACCAAATCCTTCATAAATGAGTCCAATCTTACCGGCATCTCCGTTCCGGCATATTCTGTCAGAACAGTACCAGCCAATATTAATTATGCTGCCTTCAGTGAATCCAAGTTGCTTTTCAACCTGGGACCAGCTAAATTCTTTTGCTCGTTTTTCGTATGAACCGATATCTGACATTCAGCAGCTGGTTATAAGTATTTAAATTATCCAAAATATTCAAACTACCCCTTAAAGACCTGATCTTTTAAAAACAGTTTTTACCGTTTTAAGCAGTATCAGAAAGTCTAATCTTGGAGACCAATTATCAATATAGGCTAAATCCATTTCCATCCATTTCTCAAATTTAATCTTATTCCTGTCCGTCTTAATTTGCCAAAAGCACGACAGCCCTGGTTTAACTGACAAACGCCTTAACTGCCAGCGCTTGTAATGCTTAGTCTCTTCTTCAAGGGGAGGACGCGGACCAATTAAAGACATTTCACCCCTCAGAATATTAAACAATTGAGGCAATTCATCCAAGCCTGTTTTTCTAAGCAGAGCTCCAACACTTGTAATACGGGGGTCATTTCTTATTTTAAATACCGGTCCGTCTACCTCATTTTTAGATAAAAGATCTTTTTTTAATTCATCTGCATTGACAATCATAGTCCTGAATTTGTACAGATCGAATTGCCGTCCTCTTAAGCCAACCCTCTTTTGCTTGAAGAATATTGGCCCCGGAGATGTTAGCTTTATTAAAAGAGCGATACCAATCATCACGGGAGATAAACCGATTAACATCAAAACAGACAAGTAGATGTCGGTAATGTTTTTTAATGCCAGAGCATGCGATTTATGAGGTATATTAATAAATGTAAGAAACTTTTCGTCTGCCACATTTGTGTGAATGGCATTTGTAAGATTAATCGCCTTATCCTTATTAATTAAACCAAAAACCACACCAAGTTCTTCACAGGATCTCAAAATTTGTCTGACTTCCGCAGGTATAATCTTACTTTTTAGATAAAGTACTTCATCAACAATATCGACCTCCATGAGGTCATTGATAACCTTGAGGTAGTACTCTGGTAACAATACTATGCTCTCCTGATACTTTTCTTTTATTCTGTCTGATTCTGAAAATATTGCAATTATTCTGTAACCCCATTCTTTATGTGATATAATTTTTTCTACAAATCTTAGAGACGATTCGTCTGCTATAAGAACAATGTTCAGATAATTATATCCTCTTGACCTATACTCCTTTGATAATTGATACTCCAATAGTCGTGTAAAAAATAAAAATAAAAATCCCAACAAAACGAATTCTATCATAAACAGACGTGAAATCCATACCATTTTGAAAAGGAAATAGGTGATCAGCAAAGCGGCGGCCATAATAACAAGCGACTGAAAATATTGGAGCAGCATAGCCCGGTAACGTTTAGTCCGTGGTATTTCGTGGATATTAATTAGGTAAAGTATTATGAGCCAGAAAGGAAGAATCCCTAAATAAAAGTACAAAAACTTCTTTTCTGTGAAGAAATAACCTCCTGCTTGAGGATAGTTAATAAAATATGATAGTTGAAATGCGAGCCCAATAGCGAAACTATCAAAAACGGTTAGTATAAATCTTAACAGATTCCATTTTCTGATTGTTGGAAAAAGTCTCAAACCAATTAGATAATTAACAAATCCCATGTTTAATTAGAATTCTAATTTATTTGCCTGATTGAGGGCAATTTATATATACTAATAACTTTGCCTCCCGTAATTAATTTACTTTAGTCCCGGTCTTCCTCGAATGGAAATAAGTGAGTCCGTTAATCTCTGTTGTGTCCATAATTTTAAAACCCGATTTTTCAATCAGAGAAGAAACATACCTTTTTGACAGACTTCTGGAAGTCCGTGAATCCATAATACCATTCAGTCTGTTTATGAAAGGACTACGGGAAACCAGTCCATTCTCAATGGCATCATATAAGACATTTTTATATTCTAATAAGGAATAATTCTCCAATTCATAATAATTAATCTTCTCGTTGTCGATATAGAAACCAATAAAATTGCTTTTCAGTTGTAAAATATTAAAAATTGATCTAAAAAAACTTTCAATTTGCTTAATCTGATTAAGGCCCTTAAGGTTTACAACTGTCTTTATATTTTTCATATCTTCAATATCATAGTAGTAATGATGAACTGAAGGCAAAACGACTAAATCAGGATCTTTACCAAGACCTAACCATTCAATGTAGTCCAACAGGTTATCCCAACCTTCGCGTGCAAGTGTTTCAAACGAAGTACTGTACTCTGGGGAGCTGACCGTCTTTGTTTCTGGGTTAATAAGTAAATTAGCTCTTTTATCCTTGATTGTAGCTCCTTCAACCAAAGTAATTCTATTGCTCATATAATTAGATATTTATTCACTACAGATTCTAATGGTTTAACCTAAATTTTGGAAAGACAAGTTATACCTTTAGCTACAAAAGAGAATTAAAACTGAATTAAGAGTATATTAAGGAAAGATTAATAAACAGGGGTGTTTACTAATTCATTATTCACTTGTTTTCTGGTACAATAATCCTTATGTACATGCTGATGTAAAACTGTTACGGCAGTCGACTAAATCATACTTTAAATGTTAGATTTCCACATGACTATATGCCAAAGAATTCAAAGCTGACCTTATGCTAAAATCTTTTCAATTCATAGTCAGGCTCAGATGAGTTACCTAAGCAACGAGAGTGGTAATATAGATTAATTATTTGCCGGAGTCAAATTAGCAAGTCTTCTTTCCGTCAATATCTTTAAAATCGACTTTATATATTTCGCCATCAGATAAAGTGAGGGTTGCACCCAGAACAGAAAAATCCGGAGTGATTTCCATAATATCTATCTTTTTAATAGGCGATAATTCATCTTCAGTCCATTCGCTGTCATCCATCTTATGCAATAACACAGAAACCATTAACTCCATTGGCGGATTCTTTGTGATCCTTTTTTTGTACGCATAAATAACTGTACTCTCATTAGCTTCAGCATTTCTGTTGTTATGCACCATACTTCTTAGTCCATCCCACCCACAATAAGTAATTAAAGCGATCTTTCTTCCTGAGATGGAAGCAGTTATTACATTCTTGGATCCTTCCTCAAATTGGGTAACGACTGGTATTTGTCCGTTCAGGTGAGGCATTCCAAAATGCCCGAATGTTAATTCATGCTCAAAAGCCATGCGGGTACGATCGACCCGTATTACACCACCGGGAATAATAATATCAGCCAGATCTATAATATAACCCACACCATTATTTGGTGGCTTTCTCATAATGGCCTGCCTGTATAAAACATTGTTCCGCATTCCATTATAAAGCATGCTCTGTGATGTAGTATAAGATCTGTTTCTTTCTGAATCGTTTTTTATGGTCAACCCCGTCAGGTAAAAATTAACATCATCGCCCCGAACATCTCTTGGGTCCAAACTCCTGTAACTATATTCCATTGATGTTCCTCCATTCGGATCGTGGTCTTCCCAAGGGAAATGAGTGTTATAAACCAGCTTCGAATAATTAGGGTCATCGTAATAGACTTTGCCTGGGATAATTTCAGAGGTTCCTGTTTTTCCATGATTAACCAGAACAAGTCCGGGGCTATCAAGCACAACCTTGTTCGATTTGTTACCCAGCATTTCCCACATTCCCTCATTCTCTTTGGCAGTCCAGAATGGAGAATCATCAGGTAAAGCCAGACAAATAAATGGCAAAAACATTAAGAACGGACTACCAGCACAGCTATAGTTCTGTATCATATATTCCTTTTGTCCGTAGAACCCCAGGCTAGGAATGTCATTATAATAAAACTCTTCACGTGTAACAAATTGCAATAAAGATCCTGAACAGAGCCGTCGGGCCCAGCCTGCATCTAAGTGCGCTTTTTCTTTTAACATGAAAGCAACAGGCAAAGCTCCTGAAACCCATGTTCTGTAACAGATGCTGCGCGACCACATGTTAATATAACCATCCCTTCCAAAAAAGCTGGTAATGGATTCCATTAATTTCCGTGCAGAGTCTTCGATAATTTCTGATATCTCAGGATAATATTGGTCACCGAAATTTCTGTTCCAGATAGTTGTATAGACAATGAAAAGACTAATGGAGTAATAATTATATGTTTGCTCAAGATACCATCCATTGCCGGAATGATAAGAGACTACCCATAAAAGATGAACTGATACATGGAGTCAGGTAATTCCTCAGGAAGAGGTATTGAATTCGGATGTCCGGGTGTCAGTGCATGATAGATTTGCAAACAATACTAATCCCTTAAATTTATGTTATTGATTTTCGTTTCCGGATCAATATGGATTAACGGACCTGCGAGAGTGAATGTCCTTTCCAATGCTTCAAATTCTGCTGAGCGGTACCGCCAGTCAGGCGCACCAGGTTGCAGATATGTTTTACCGGGAACTATCGTGAACGTTAACGGAACTTCAATTGAATAAATGTTTTTAAATGCCCGCTCCAACAGATATTTGGCTAATTCCACATAATGTTTTTTGGACATACCGGTACATGGCTTTGATGCGGCAAAAGTATTTAAGTTTATTAATCCTTTCCGTGAGGTTTCTTTTGAAGAATTGATTATTTTTATTAAACCATTTACTCAAAACACATAGCGATGAAAAAGTTTGTATTGTTGCTCATTATTCTTGCCAGTTTGGTTGCCTCGCCCGCCCGCACGCAAAACCCTGAGACAGGGAAACCGGCACGTTATTGTAATCCTCTGCCGATGGTTATTGGCCCAGGGGGCAATGCTTCAGGAGATGTATCAGTGATCCGTGATAATGGAAAGTATTACATGTTCTGCACTGGTGGCGGAGCCTGGATCTCAGACGATATGGTTAACTGGACTTACCAGCGTGTTGAGAAAGTACCTGTTGCTCCTGATGTAGTTAAATACAATGGCAGTTTCTATATGAGTGGAAATGATGTTCAACTTCTAAAAGCAGACAATCCTCTGGGTCCATATACAAGTCTTGGAGAATGGAAGAACACTCCCGACGTTGCAGGTGGATGGAACGGTCCTTTCGATACTAAAATTTACGTCGACGATAACAATAAACCCTACCTCTATTACCCCGGGAGGGGCGTAAGCGGAATCTTCGTTGTACCGCTCGACCCAAATGACCTTACTAAATTTGCCGGTCCGGTAAAACATCTCTTCGGATTTGACAACACTCATATCTGGGAACGATATGGTGAGATGAATGAGTATACCGATGTTGCATGGATTGAAGGTCCGTGGCTTCAAAAATACAATGGAACATATTATCTGGAATATTCAGCTTCCGGTACACAATGGAAGACGTACGCCGAAGGATACTATACGGCAAAGTCGCCAATGGGGCCATTTACTTATGCTCCAAACAATCCTCTTCTGAGAAAGACCGAAGGCCTTGTAACGGGCACCGCTCATGGCAGCATCGTAGAAGGACCCGACGGGAACCTGTGGCAATTCTACACTATCGTTCTTTCGAACCCTCCGGGTGGTCGAAGGATAGGAATGGACCGCGTTGTCTTTGATAAGAATGGCAACATGTCGGTGAAAGTTACAGACACTCCGCAATGGGGTCCAAATGTTGTAAAAGATCCCACAAAAGGCGAAAGCGGATCAATTCCGGTGACAATAAATAAAATCCGTGCGATGAATGCTCTTTCAAAATTTTCCTCAGAACAACCCGGGCACGATGCAGCCTATGCTGTTGATAACTCCAGCGGCACATGGTGGGAACCCTCTCCGACCGATTCTCTGCCAACAATGATGATAGAACTTTCGCCCGCAACCCGTTTTGATGTAGTGCAATTGTTTAACATCGATGCTGTAAGGTTGATGTTTAACGGAGGGAGACGTGCAAGACCTACAGTAGCAAATCCTCCTGTGGCAAATGCTCCGGCTACTCCCCCAGCGCAACCAGCGTCTGAGATATATCAGTATAAAATCGAAGTATCGATGGATGGAAAGACATTCACATCAGCTCTCGACCAGACAAAGAACAACATGGCAAGAAATACGATTTTCGAGGAAATTCCTCCGGTAAAATGCCGATTTGTCCGGCTAACAATGACGAACTGGCCAAAGACCTCACCACTAGGGATCATTGAGTTTACCATTTTTGGCAAGCCTGCAGAGTCGTTGCCAGCTGCAGTACCGATTCCAAAGTTTTGATTAAGCTGAAGATCCATCAGAGGGGTGAGGAAAAATTTCGGATTAGTCACAAGTGAAATTTTAAACTGAAAGTTGTTCCTTTATCAGGAACAGAATTCACTGAGATAGTTCCATTATGGTTTTGCATTATCTGCTTTGAAAGGCTTAATCCTATTCCTGAACCATTTTTTTTGGTTGTATAAAATGGAATAAAAATATCTTCAATAATTTCACCCGATATTCCAACTCCATTATCCTCAACCTGAATTATTGTTCCATCACCAACAGGGAATGCCCTGAGTTGAATTAATCCACTCTTCTCGGTGGATAAAGCTTCAACAGAATTCTTTATTAAATTTATAAGAATTAGTTCTACCTGAGAATAATCTGCTTCAATAACACTATCTTCAGGAGTAACACTTGCTGAAATTTGTATATTGTTTGGGATATTTGATTCCATGAGGATTTTACATTTCTTGAACAGGTTATCAATGCTGAATTTGTTAAACTCAGGTTTTGGTAATGAAGTCAAGCATCTGTATTTATCAACGAAATCCAGTAACCCTTTTCCTGTTTCTTCAATGGTCTCCAAACCTGAAAGAGTTTTGGCTATTACCTGATCATCTATCTTTTCCGGAACAACCGTTCTTTCATCATCTTTCTTTTTGAAGTAGCCTGAAATTACCGATGTAAGAGAAGTAATCGGACTTATGGAGTTCATGATTTCATGGGTTAGTACCCGGATTAATCGCTGCCAGGAATCCAATTCCTTTTTGTCAAGTTCACTCGTTAAATTCTGAAAAGAGACGATCTTTATTACATTACTTTCAAACTTCAGCTCAGCGGCTTTTACTAAAATACTTTGGAAAAGATTGTCCACTTTCATCTTATGCAGGATCTCCTGACCTGGTTTAATAGTACTTACAATATAGAATAATTCACTATTCTTACTCTTTAAAGAGCTTAATTGCAGGGGTTGTTGAAGATTTAAATATCTTTTTACTGCCCTGTTATATATATATATTTTCCCAGTACTATCATATGACAAAAGCCCTATATCAACGTGATCTACCACACTTTGTAAGAAATGACCTGTTCTTTCATTTTCAATTTTTACATTCTGAATTATTGTATTCAAATGATTCATTCTCTCATGAAGTCTACCGAATGAGGTATTCTTTGTACTATCCGAAAATCGAACGGATGAGTCATGATCCTGAACGGAAGAGAAGAATTTTTCAAGATCCGCATTTGTGTAATTAACCTGATTTACCAGCAACCATGTTTGTAGCAATATCAGAAAAATCACTCCTGTGAGAGTATAATAGTACCCATTGTCAATATGTTGTATCACTATTCCTAATACTATACCTGTCAACACGATAAATATTACCCGTAAGAGGACATTGATGAAGAATTTATTTAGTAGCATTTCGTTCGCATTCTAGAGGTTATACTTTTGCATTTTATTGTACATTGTTTGCCGTGCTAATCCCAATTCTTTTGATGCCTTCAAGACGCTCCCATAATTATTATTCAGAGCAGTTGTGAGGGCCATCTTTTCTATTTCAGCAAATGTAGGTGGGCTTTGCCCGGTAGATTGTTGCTGCATATAATTTGAAAACATAAAATCTTCCGGTATTAAGATGTCAGAATCACTTAATATTACCGCTTTTTCAATTGTGTGACGTAACTCCCTCACATTTCCCGGCCAGTTATATTTCATTAGTTTGTCAAGGGTTTTACTGCTGAATTTCAAATGGAATTTCTCATACTTTAATGAGTACTCCCTCAAAAAATGCTCAGCAAGCAAGATAATATCCTCAGCCCTATCTCGTAAAGGGGGCAATTCAATCACGATAGTATTAATCCGGTAGAAAAGATCTTCGCGAAAAAGATTTTTTGACACCAGTTCTTCCAGATTCTTATTTGTTGCGCAAACAAGTCTTATATCAAAGGGAATCGGAGTTTTTGAGCCAACCTTATAAATAACCCGGTTTTGAATTGCAGCAAGTAATTTGGATTGCATTGTAAGAGACAGATTGCCAATTTCATCCAAAAACAACGTACCTCCTGATGCTGCCTCAAACCACCCGGTCTTATCTTCCCTGGCATCAGTAAATGCTCCTTTAATATGTCCGAACATTTCACTTTCAAATAATGTTTCAGTAATTGTTCCAATATCAATACTGATAAAGACTTCATCGGCTCTGTGGGAATTATTATGGATCTCTTTTACTATTAGTTCTTTCCCGGTACCATTCTCTCCAATGATCAGAACGTTTGCATCTGTTCTGGCTACCTTTTTCATCACTTTCAATACATTTTCCATTGGCTGTGATTTACCAATCAGTGGACCATCCTTTTTTGAAGAATCAATGTTTATTTTCTTTTGTCTTTCACGAAGCTTTTTATTCTCTATTTTTGATTGTCTGAGTCTGAATGCAGCTTGAAGTGTAGAAATGAGTTTGTTATTGTCCCATGGTTTAACAACAAAATCAGAAGCGCCTTCTTTTATCGCCCTTACAGCCAGATTAACATCGGAATAGGCAGTTATCATGACCACTGCAGCTAACGGATCTGATTTTAATATACGATTGAGCCAGAATATACCTTCATTACCAGTATTTACACCTGCTGAAAAGTTCATATCCAATAAGATAACATCAAACTCCTCCTTACTTATAGAACTTAGGATTTGATTTGGATTCGATATACCCGTAACATTTTCAAATTCTGATTCCAGCAGCTGGATCAACGCTTTTAAAACCTGTTTATGATCGTCGACAATCAATATTTTACCACTCATTTTGTGATCTAGATTTACCTGTAATTAAAAGTTGAAATCCATAACCGCAAAGATCGCAAAGTCCCGATAGCTATCGTGATCGCAAAGATCGCAAAGGCTTGACTCACTGGTATCATTCTTTGCGTGCTTTGCGTCTACTTAGCGTGCTTTGCGGTTAAAAAAGAAAAAAACAAGAAAGATTATATGTCTATTATATGGACATCAAATGCCCTTATATTAGACAAATATAAATCATTTTATTTTATTTTTATTACTTAAATAACTAATTTTCAGAAAGTAATAAATAGTGGTATGATAATTGAAAATTAACAACCGAATTACTAACTTGTATTAATATCTGCTTATAGTGATAAGAAACCTTTTCAAGACAGCGCTCCGGAATATAAAAAGGAATTCGATATATTCTATTCTGAATATCATCGGAATGGCAATAGGTATGGCAGCTGCAATTCTGATTCTTTTATGGGTGCAGGACGAATGGAGTTACGACAGACATTTCAAAAATGCCAATAATCTGTACCGAGTCATTGAAAACAAAAATCCTTCCCGGGGAGAAACAACTCCGCTGGGGGTGGCTCCAGGTGTTTTAATCCCTACCCTGAAAGAAGAATATCCTGAAATAATCAGGGCCTCTAGATTCAATAGCTGGCCGGAAGCATTTAAAAAAGGAGATGAGGTTATTGATGAGATTCTTGCCACAGTTGATAAAGACTTTTTAGAAATGTTTGACATTGAATTTGTTCAGGGTAACATAAAGAATGCGTTAAACGGGCCTCACGATGTTGTCATTACCGAAAAAATGGCATTTAAATACTTTAGTGGCGGAGAGGCGCTTGGAAAGACATTGACAGCAACAGGGGGATCAGTATTCACAGTAACCGGTGTTGCAAAGAATTTCTCGCCTAATAGTCATTTCCGGTTTGATTTTTTAGTTCCTATAGAGCTTTTAAAAGAGGCAGGATTAAACCTCAATGATTGGAGCGCTTTTAGTTGTCCTTCTTTTATCGAACTTAAAGAAGGTGCAGATAGTAAATTAGTTGGCATAAAAATTAGAGATATTGTGCAAAGAAATATCAAAGAATCAAATTCTGAAATTTTCATCCAAAACATCAAAAAGATTCATTTGTTCTCCTCCGGGAAATATACGGAGGTTATTGGAACTCCCGGTAGTATTACCTATGTCAGGATTCTGAGTCTCATTTCTGCCTTTATTCTCCTTATTGCCTGCTTCAATTTCATGAACCTTTCTACCGCACAATCAGTCAGTAGGGCAAGGGAAATTGGAGTACGTAAAGTGGCAGGGGCAAACAAGGGGAAAATAGTCATTCAGTTTCTGGGAGAATCACTTTTAATTGTATTTGCAGCCCATGTCATTGCCATGATTCTTGTCGAATTGCTACTGCCAGGTTATAATAATCTTATCGGTAAGCAGTTGGAGGTTAACTACCAAAGTGGTGGATTATATATTGGACTGGTCACCATTGTTTTGTTTTGTGGTTTGCTGTCCGGAAGCTATCCGGCTTTGTATTTGTCTGCTTTAAAGCCACTTAATACAATAAAGGGTGTTATAAATGCAAATCCCGGTATCACAAAATTCAGAAGAGCCATGGTTGTTTTCCAGTTTTCACTATCTATCCTGCTTATTATATGCACTTTAATTGTTATTGTTCAACTTAAATTTATGCAAAATACAGATCTTGGCCTTAATATAAAAAACATTGCTTGTTTTGGATTCAGGTTTGGTGTTCAACGGGAAACTTTAAGAAAAGACCTCGGCAATAATCCGGATATAGAGAGTGTAACTTTTGCAAACGGTTCTCCCAGCAATTTTATGTATAACATAAGTAATTTTGACTGGGAAGGGAAAAAGGGAGGTGATGTTGTTACATTTTATCTTGTTAGTGTAGACATGGATTATGCTAAAACCTTTCATCTTGTGCTTAAGGAGGGGCGTTTCTTCTCTTCTGACTTTTCAACTGATAATACCGCAGTAGTGATAAATGAAAAAACAGCGAAAATAATGGGACTTAATAATCCTGTTGGAAAAATAATATCACGTAATGGATTGAAATTAAGAATCATCGGCGTAATAAAAGATTTTCATTTTCAATCATTACATAACAAAATTGAACCACTCATTATGCAGTTGAATCCGGGTAACTTTTGTTTTATCAGAATGAAACCCGGTAATATAACATCAACTTTTGATTATGTAAAAAAGACAATAAAATCATATAATCTTCCTTATCAGATAAATATCAGATTTCTTGAAAATGAATATGATAACCTGTATGGGACAGAACGAAGAATGGGTAAAGTATTCGGCTATTTTTCTTTATTGGCGATTTTAATATCCTGCATTGGCCTTGTTGGATTATCTGCTTTCATGACGCAGCGCAGAACTAAAGAAATAGGGATCAGGAAAATAAACGGGGCAAAGTCGGCAGAGATTTTTATGATGATATCAGGAGAATATATTATTTGGGTAATGATATCAATTGTAATTGCCTGTCCGGTTGCCTGGATTGCCATGAACAGGTGGCTTCAAAACTTCGCTTACCGGATAAATATCAGCTGGTGGGTGTTTGCACTTTCAGGAATTATTGCACTCCTTGTCGCCTTTCTTACTGTTGGATATCAGTCATATAATGCTTCATCGAAAAATCCGGTTGAGGCTCTCCGATATGAGTAGTGAGCATTCCAACTCTCTTATCATATGCGATTCACAATAATTACTATATTTATATATCGAATGGTAGTTCACGTGACTTATAAATAGAAGAATTTCCAGATGAAAAAGTGTTATTCATATTCAACAGGGCTGGTCTTCCTTATTATTACCCTGAGCTTTAATCCAATAAACAATAATAAGAAGGCGGTTCACTTTGTAAGCACAAATGGCGAACTAACATCCACTATAAAGATCCCGGATTACAAGGACAGCCTTAAAATACTGCAGATCACTGATTCTCATATTAGTATAGATGACCCCAATGAAGTCGAAATGATGAAATTTGGCGGACGAATACATAAAACCTATTTAAAACCTTACAAGCACTTCATCAAGGACACAAGTGAAACGACGCTTCAATATTTCGATGACATTCTGCTAAAAGCGAAAAACCAGAATGTTAATCTACTCCTGCTTACCGGAGATATAGTGAACTTTCCATCAGCTGCTTCGGTAAAAAACGTGTACGATAAATTAAATAAAACAGGAATCCCCTGGTTGTATGTCGCGGGGAACCATGACTGGCATTATGAAGGCATGCCGGGTAATATTGACTCGTTAAGAAAAACATGGACTAAAAATTCGCTACTGCCATTATATGAAGGACACAATCCATTATTCTATTCCGCTGTCATTCATGGAATTAACTTTGTTGCTATTGACAATTCTACGGGTGAGGTAAACGATGAACAGGTCAGATTTCTGCAGAGCCAACTGACAAAGCCTGAACCAATTATTCTGATAAGTCATATTCCATATAGTCTGAACAATCTTCCAGGTAAATCCGGAACAGCTGTGATTACAGAAATAATATCCTTAAACAGTGAGAAAATAACAGCTATATTTTCCGGACATGAACACAAGTTCTCTTTCTGTTTTACCGGAAATTTATGTCAGTACACAACCATGGCAGCCTTTCAGGGAGCATCTTTTGTGGTTAATATCAAGGGTATTTAGGGGGGTAAAAG
The DNA here is from genome assembly GCA_963809855.1 of uncultured Bacteroidales bacterium. Lineage (GTDB taxonomy): Bacteria > Bacteroidota > Bacteroidia > Bacteroidales > VadinHA17 > LD21. The sequence continues at coordinate 2,340,873 of CAWELF010000001.1, forward strand.
GCGCAAGGTGCAGGGCACAAGGTGCAAGACCTCAAGAACGCAAGACCATAAAAAGTAACTTCTCCATAATGTGGGCCTAACCTTTCAGGCTTCTTCTATGCCTGATATGGTTTGCAACAAACCTGATATCACTCCATGAAACATCTTCTCCTAGTGCTTCCTTAACAGGTCCCAGAAACAGGTTATCAGATCCTTCAAAATGTCTGGAGATTAACTCCTTTAGTTCCTCTGATACAAAACGAGTGACAGGGATTTCTCCAGTAGCGACGTAATATGCCAGATGACTTTCGATTGTAATTACACTCAGTTTTCTTTCTTCTGCAATTTGTGAGACTGATTTACCTTCCTTAAAATGATTGTAACTTATTTTCTTTGTTGCCTCTTTAACTTTTTTCGGAACTTTTTTCTCCGCAAGCGTTTCGGATGGTGGTTCAATATTCTCTTTTTTGCAATAAGAGGTAATTATATCCAATAGTTCCTCACCGAATTTCTCAGCTTTCTTTTTCCCCATACCCTTTACCATTTTAAGCTCAGGCATCGACTGGGGAGTGAAATTGGCTAATGTTAACATTGTTTTCTGATGAAGAATCATGTAATGCGGAAGTTCCATCTCGCTGGCTTTGACATTGCGCCACTCCTTTAGCTCACGGAATAGTGCAGGATGTTTTATAACTCCGGAATCATCATACACCGACTTTTCTGAACGGGATCTGACCGGAGGAACTTCAATTTCCGATTTGTCTTTGGCATCGAGGTATTTATGGATCGTAAATCCAGACTGGACGGCGTGAAGGCAGGCTATTTTTTTAACACCCTCTTTTCTAGTCCGTTCTATTGCCTCGGAAACCAATCTGCGAACCGCTTTATTATCAGATTCAACTCTAAACCCATCCAGAATATCTTTCAATGCCGCTTCAAGTTTTGCTGTAAAGAATTCTGCTGCTTTCTTCACCCGTTCCTGAATAGCTGCATTGGATTCAGCGTCAATTTCTCCTTTTAAAAGTCCCTTCAACTGATGATTGAATTTTTCGGAAACTTCAATAATGTCTGACTTAATTAATGAAATGGTATTTTCGAACTTTTCAGCCAGATTCCCAAGAATAATATTTTGATTCTCCTTTACAACTTTAAGGCAGTAACCCAGACTACGGCTGATTGAGGTAAAATCGAAAAGTTCATTAAGCAACATCTGCTGGTAGGCTTTTTTCGATTCTGCCAGCTGTACCTGCCCGGGTTGATTTTGAGTTGTTTCATTAACGAAACCTGAAATGGATGGATCGTCAATTATGCTTCGCTGATTTATCTTTGTGCTGAGAACCAGTCCATCTAATGTTCTGCACCGGCTCAGGGCCACATAAACCTGCCCGTGGGCAAAAGCAGCGCAGGCATCAATTATTGCTCTGTCAAAAGTTAGTCCCTGGCTTTTGTGAATCGTTATAGCCCAGGCTAACTTGAGGGGGTATTGAGTAAATGTACCGATCACTGTCTCTTCGATTTCCTTAGTCTCCTCATCGAGAGTATATTTCATATTTTGCCATTCTGCCTTCTTCACAATTATCTGGAACTCATCGTCGGGACATTTAACCACAATTGTATCATCCTCAAAAGACAGTACTTTCCCAATTTTCCCATTAAAGAAGAGTCTCTCACCTGAGAGATCATTTTTGACAAACATAACCTGTGCTCCTTTCTTCATTATAAGCTCATTTGCCGTCGGATAAGAATATTCGGGAAATTCATCTTTAATAGTTGCACTAAATGAATGAGTTTTTCCTGAAAGAGTGTCAAGTTTAGAATCGTTAAGAGTCTGGGCCTGTAAGTTGTGAGTGGTAAGGGTGATGTATCCGCCATTGGAATCAGGGTCAAAGTCGGGAATAAATCTTTTGTTTAGTTCGTTCAGTACCTCTGAATCTACCTTATTTTCGCGGACTTTATTCAGGAGGTTAATAAAAAGCTGATCATTCTGCCTGTAAATATGCTTCAGTTCAATCGTTATATAATCGGTTGAGCATAGCGCCCTGCTTCCGAAGAAAAAAGCCGAATTGTAATATTTCTTCAATATTTCCCAGTCCTCGTCCTTAACAACAGGTGCAAGCTGTTGAAGGTCGCCAATAAGCAGCAGCTGAACACCCCCAAAAGGAAGATGGCGGGATCTATATTTTCTCAGTGCTAAATCAATAGCATCGAGGGTATCAGCTCTTACCATACTTATCTCATCAATGACAAGGAGATCGAGGCTCCTGATTATATTAGCCTTCTCACGGCTCATTTTGTAACCGGTTGTGTCATTCTGGCCTGATACATCCGCCTGATTAACAGAGGTATGTCCGGTTAAATATAATGTTGGAATGTATGGATGAAAAGGAAGTTGAAAGAATGAATGTATTGTAACACCTCCCGCATTTATTGAGGCAACACCGGTTGGAGCCACAACAATCATTCTCTTTGGGGATGATTTTTTCAGATCGTGCAAAAACGTAGTCTTGCCTGTACCTGCTTTCCCGGTAAGAAAGATGTTGCGATTCGTGTATTTAACAAAATCAAAAGCTAATTGCAGATCCTGATTAGTAACAGTTTCCATATAAAGCCATAGAATTATAAATATATATTACGCAGCGAGTGTCAGTTAAAGGTTTATTTTATAATTTCCTTCCAACAATGCTAAATTAATAAAAGTGGAGAGAAAAATTAAATTAATTTTTCTCTAAAAATAATTTTAGTAAATGTTAAGTTGAAAACGATTTGTCTTGCTTTAATAATACAAAAGAAATTAATCTCGTATTTGTTATGCGCCATCATTCTTATGAATCATGATGAATTCAATGGGGAAATTAATAACAGACGCAATATATTCTCCCCTTTCAAAAATGTCATCATCGTCAGAATCGTAATACCATAGAATGACGAGTTTTTTTGATTGTTTGTTAACTTCTAGAAATTTTTTGAGAATAGATACTAAAATACCCGTACTAAAACTGTTAAGATATTCAAATTCAATAGTTACAAAAGTTTTTTCTGCAGGATGCATGATATATTCATCAATCCAATTCAGCATTTGTTCAGGGACCTCAGAATTATTACTTACCATTCCCCTTCCTTTTACGATAATAATTCCTTCAGGATTAAGATGAAATTCAGGAGTCTTGTTAGTAGGCGGAATATGAACTTTAGCTAAACCCATATATAAAATATTTATTTCCCTGATTGTTAAGTGCAATAATAGTAAAAATCCTCAATAATCAAGAACCGGAAAGGAAGCGGCAAAATCAGTAAAGTGTATTAAACAGGAATGTATTAGAATTAAAATTAAAAAACCTGCCATTTCTGACAGGGTTTATTCTTAGAAGCACAAAATATTTGTAAATTATTGACCTTCAGTACCTAAAAGTCGGGGTGAGAATAATAGAAGAAAACCTAAGATATTTTCAAGGTAGCTAGGTGTTCATCCAATAAATCGAGGTATTTGATTTTCATATCTTTTGATAAAAAACTAATATCGATCAATGTTTTCCATTTAGGAATTGCCAAAGTGATTGTCTCCATAACTTTTTCAATGCTCCTTTCAGTTAGTCCACAGCTTTCTACTCCAAAGTAATTAACCAAAATATTACGAGTTAAGTGTTTCTTCTTACCATTTAAAGGCAAAGCAATTTCTTCAGCTTGTTCTTTTAATACTATTGTGGAATTAACCAAATCGTAACAAGGAGATAACCTTATTTGATTATCATCGGTAATGATGGAAAAGTTTTTAAGATGCGAATCTTCATTGCCGACTAAATAATTAAATATGACCAGTTTAAACAATTTTACTTTCTCAATAGCAGGGAAGGTGCAATAATCATCAATCAACTTTACGATCTTTTCCATACTATAATCATACTTCGTATCTCTACTTAAACCAGCCAGTTGAGCAAAATCTTCAACAGGAACTTTATCATTCTGTCCCTTCCTGTCAAATCGTTTGATAAAATAAGTTAATGTGTTATCCTTTGACCATAATAAACCATGAATTGGTATTTCCAACCCGATCTCGTTTGCCAATTTCATTGTAATGTCTTCATTTTCTGGCAACTGAGTATAAATTTGATGTTGAGGTTTAAGTATATATTTGCCGCCCTTATCTACAAGAATGAATTTTTCATCCTTGATACTCAGTATAGCACTTAACTTAGGTTGCACTCCCTGAATTGACATTTTTGCTGCACGGTTGAAAGCCTCTTTCCTTAATTCTTCTGCCGTATATTCAAGGTCTTTTAGTGTCCTCAGGCCAGTGCTTAAGAGTTTAAGCCCTGCTTCGCTGTAACGGCTTTCACCACAGGGTGTATATGTTATTGGGCATAGGTTCATTCTTCAATTTCTTTTACGGTAACAACTCCAACCATGTCGTCTCCAACTGCAATTAATTGTGAGAAATGATCGTTCCTGTCGATTTTTTTTATTTTCAATAATCCGTCCAGTTGTATCCCTTCTGGTAGTAATCCATCGAAGAAGGGTGGGAACTTATCGAACTTATACACCTTAACATTTTTTGGCATCGTCCTTGAGACTTCAAGACCCTCGTACCCATCATTGTATTCAAATAAATACTCTTTCCCTAGTAGCACTTCGGTCAAAGTTCCCGCCTCAACTCCTTTAACATAGATCTTAGCCTTTCTCATTTTCCATGTTTCGTAAATTATCCATTAACGGACTTGTTAATTTTATTTTGATGTTCAATACACTAAGTACCTTTCGTAAGGTATTCAATTGAATAGTTTCCTTCCCCTTCTCTATATCGTAAATAACAGTTTTGCCAACCCCTGACATTTCCGCTAATTTGTCACGACTTAATTTGGCTGCTTTCCGATGCATCCTGATTATATCTGCTAATTCCTGAGACTTAATCATATTTTACTGTTATAGCGGTAAATGTAGTAAGTTATATCTAAACAAACAAGCATTTGTAATTTATTTACTGCTTTGGCAGTAATTTTAAGATTAATGATACTCCATTTTCATTAAAAAGGGATATTTTACTGCTAAAGCGGTAATATAATTTAATCGTATGAATACAGGAATGCATTGGAATTAAAATTATAAACCCTGCCATCTCTGACAGGGTCTATTCCCAAAGGTACAAAAAAGTACAAAATATTTGTAACTTGCTGACTTTCAGTACCTAAAAGTCGGGGTGAGAAGACTCGAACTTCCGGCCCCTACGTCCCGAACGTAGTACGCTACCAACTGCGCTACACCCCGATATTATTTAATGCTTATGCCTATTCTATTCAACTTCCGGCCCCTACTCCCGAATCCCGAGTACTCGGGACTACCAACTGCGCTACACCCCGATATTATTTAATGCTTATGCCTATTCTATTCAACTTCCGGCCCCTACTCCCGAATCCCGAGTACTCGGGACTACCAACTGCGCTACACCCCGATATTATTTAATGCTTATGCCTATTCTATTCAACTTCCGGCCCCTACTCCCGAATCCCGAGTACTCGGGACTACCAACTGCGCTACACCCCGATATTATTTAATGCTTATGCCTATTCTATTCAACTTCCGGCCCCTACTCCCGAATCCCGAGTACTCGGGACTACCAACTGCGCTACACCCCGATATTATTTAATGCTTATGCCTATTCTATTCAACTTCCGGCCCCTACTCCCGAATCCCGAGTACTCGGGACTACCAACTGCGCTACACCCCGATATTATTTAATGCTTATGCCTATTCTATTCAACTTCCGGACCCTACTCCCGAATCCCGAGTACTCGGGACTACCAACTGCGCTACACCCCGATATTATTTAATGCTTATGCCTATTCTATTCAACTTCCGGACCCTACTCCCGAATCCCGAGTACTCGGGACTACCAACTGCGCTACACCCCGATATTATTTAATGCTTATGCCTATTCTATTCAACTTCCGGACCCTACTCCCGAATCCCGAGTACTCGGGACTACCAACTGCGCTACACCCCGATATTATTTAATGCTTATGCCTATTCTATTCAACTTCCGGACCCTACTCCCGAATCCCGAGTACTCGGGACTACCAACTGCGCTACACCCCGATATTATTTAATGCTTATGCCTATTCTATTCAACTTCCGGACCCTACTCCCGAATCCCGAGTACTCGGGACTACCAACTGCGCTACACCCCGCTTTGCACTCCGAAGCCTTGGCGAAGGAGTGATTTGACCTCCGAACCTTCACCGAAGGAGGTTGAAGTGAATACAAAAATAATCAATCTTCCAGCATTACAAAATGATTTACGTAATACTACTTCCTCTTATTGAAACATATTTTCAAGTATCACTTACCGGAATTCCAGCATTTTTTAAAGAAATGTTAAAGCAATCTTAAAAAAAAATTAAAGTCAAAAATACTATTTCAATATTTAAATTCATGTTATATTTTTGAATTCTGTACTTAAAGTCATAACCTAAACCGGAGGAATCTATATGTCGATACATACAAAATGTATTAAAAAGATAGTATCCCTTATTGCAGGGATGATCTTCATCAGCAGCTCATTTGCAGCGCCACTTACAGATAGTCTGAAACTGTATACTCCTTATACGAAAATAACAGTCCCGCCAGGCCAGTCTATAGACTATTCTATCGATTTAATTAATAATAGCGATGCTATAAAAAATGCGGATATCTCTATATCGGGATTGCCAAAAGGGTGGATATCAGACCTGAAATCGGGAGGATATAATATCGGACAAATTTCCGTCCTGCCAGGTGAAAAGAAAACATTTGGGCTTAAAGTTGATGTTCCTTTAAATGTAAATAAAGGGACATATAGATTTTTTGTAGTTGCAAACAGATCCGAATCTCTGCCAATTTCTGTTGTAATATCAGAACAGGGATCATTTAAAAGTGAGTTTACTGCCAACCAGCCCAATATGCAGGGGAATTCCAGTTCAACATTCACATACACAGCAAACCTGAAAAACCAGACAGCTGAGAAGCAAGTTTATGCTCTGCTGGCTAATGCCCCAAGAGGATGGAGCGTTATCTTCAAGTCTAACTATCAACAGGTAACCTCGGTAATAACCGAACCTAATAGCACTCAGTCTATCACCATCGAAATCAAACCGCCTGAAGGTGCTGAAGCCGGGAAGTATAAAATTCCTCTGATAGCATCAACAAATTCTACATCAGCAAATCTGGAACTTGAGGCAGTTGTTACCGGAACTTACAGTATGGTGCTCACAACTCCCACAGGTCTGCTGAGTGCCGATCTCACAGCCGGGAACAAGCGGAAAATAGACCTTATTATCAATAATACCGGTTCCGCTGAACTTAAAGACATAAGCTTAACTGCCTCGGCGCCAACAAAATGGGAAGTAACATTTGATTCGAAAGTAATTAGTGCACTGGCCCCTGGGAAAAGCTCGACTGTATCTGCATATATTAAAGCCGACAAGGAAGCAATACCCGGAGATTACGTTACAAATATTGAGGCTAAAACACCTGAAACAGCGTCTAAGTGCTCCTTCAGAATATCCGTTGAAACATCCCTTCTTGTTGGCTGGATTGGAGTTGTAATTATAATTGCGGCATTAGGTGTAGTCTATTATTTATTCAGGAAATATGGAAGGAGGTAAGCCGTGGCTGAAAATGTTATCGAACTGGTTAACCTTAGTAAAAAATATGGATCTTTTACTGCTGTAGATCAACTTAACCTGACCATAAGCAAAGGAGAAATATTCGGACTGCTGGGACCTAATGGAGCAGGAAAATCTACAACAATTCTGATGATGCTTGGACTTACTGAACCTACTTCCGGTTCCGTAAGCGTCTGTAATATCGATCCATTCGCCAATCCCATTGGGGTCAAACGAAAGGTTGGCTATCTTCCTGAAGATATGGGGTTTTACTCTAATCTTAGCGGTTTCGAAAATCTCATGTTTACAGCCCGCTTAAATTTTATGTTGACCAAGGACGCTCAGCGAAAAGTTGGTGAACTTCTCGATAGAGTGGGCCTCAGTGAAGCTGCTTCCAAAAAAACAGGAAAATACTCCCGCGGCATGCTGCAACGGCTTGGACTTGCTGATGTTCTGATCAAAAATCCTGAAGTTATAATACTCGACGAACCGACCCTTGGAATAGATCCCACAGGTGTTCGCGCACTACTCGGCCTCATTGTTCAGCTAAGCCATGAGGAAGGAATCACAGTTCTGTTTTCATCACACGACTTGTCGCGTGTGCAAGAGGTCTGCGACAGAGTTGGGTTATTTGTAAACGGAAAATTGCTTGCTGAAGGTGATATCCCCGCCTTATCGAAGAAACTCTTCAAGAGTAGGCCATATATTATTGAACTTGCTCTTTCCAATACTGCAAATAATGGCTCAGAACGAAATGCTTTTCTTAACAATGCGGAATGGATTCAAAATCAGATACGGGAAATTGATGATTCAGCTTCGGTTACAAGAATTAATGATTTTTATCAGATAAATTGTTCAAGGGATATAACTTCATCCATTGCCAGAAAAATTATTGATTCCGGGGCAGAAATAACTTACCTGAACAAAAAGGAATATGGGCTTAATGATATTTACTACCGATATTTTGAAGGAGGTGAAAACCATGGAAAATAAACAAATACAAAGCAGAAATCTTATCGGATCTATTGAGGATAAGACAAGAAGATTATTCATTAGGCCGGATACATCTAAATGGTTTAATGATGATAACAAGATTTATCATCCATTCAGAGTAATTGTAAACAAAGAAATCTCAGATCATGTACGAAGCTGGCGTTTTATTATATTATTAGCGATCATTGCTCTTACCTGTCTTGGTTCAATATATACTTCACTTACCAACATGGGCAATGTTGTAAAACCCGAAGATCCTGCGGGTACATTCTTCTTCCTTAAGCTATTTACCACTTCAGATGGTACCGTACCTGCATTCTTCGTCTTTATAAGCTTTCTCGGGCCATTACTGGGAATCAGTCTTGGATTTGATGCAATCAATTCAGAACAGAATAAAGGAACTCTAAGTCGTGTTCTTTCGCAACCTATTCACCGTGATTATATTATTAACGCCAAATTCCTATCAGCTTTGGTTGTTATTGCAGTAATGTTTTTTGCACTTGGGTTCATGGTAATGGGTATAGGGCTTATCACTTTAGGGATCCCTCCTACTGCTGAAGAATTTTTGCGCCTTGTATTTTTTATTATTATTTGTATTATCTATGTAGCATTCTGGTTGAACCTATCTGTTCTTTTCTCAGTACTTTTTCGTCAACCGGCAACTTCTGCCCTGGCAGGAATTGCCGTCTGGATATTCTTCTCGGTGTTCTATACCATGATTGTGAACCTAATTACAAAGGGAATGGATCCCGGAAATATGGCGCCTGAATGGCTAATGATAAGGTTTACTGAATTTAAGCTCAATTTATTACGATTAATGCCAAACCAGCTTTTCAGCGAAGCAACAACTACCTTGCTGGTGCCCTCAGTAAGAAGCCTGGGACCTTTATCCATGGATCAGATTTATGGAGCGATACCCGGTCCGTTGCCTCTGGGTCAGAGTCTGTTGCTGATATGGCCACAGGTTACCGGTCTCATTGCCTCAACAATTATTTGTTTTGTGTTATCATACATTCCATTTATGAGAAGGGAGATCCGCTCGAGGTAACAATTTGAGAATCACACTAAATTCATTTTAGCGGATTAAGAAAAACAACCACTTCGCAAAAGCTAAGTGGTTTTTTTCTAACTTGACAAAATATTTTTACCTCTAAACAAATGACTGAAAAGACCTATTTCTCTTCAATAAATACAATGCTCGGACTGACTTTATTGCTTATGGTTTTTACTGGCGATCTTGTATCACCAGTGATACCGGCAATGATAGGTCATGCCGCTGCAGATTTTGATGGAATGGGCCTTGCCGACTGGGCATTCCCGGGCTTCCTGTTTGCATTGGGTATGATTATTCCTATCACTATCGGAAGAAGAATTACCGAAGGACAGGATAACTTTACTATTGCTAAACATATTTTAAAAAACACTGCAAGTCTCTTAATTATTGGTGTACTCATGGTGAACTCAGACCGTGTAAACCCGGAACTTACAGGCATAAGCAAGAACCTATGGGCAGTTTTTATGTATATCGGTATCTTTCTTGTGTTATTCAAATATATTGAAAACGATAGAAATTTCTTTACGATAAACGGGCTGAGACTTGCCGGTACCATTATACTGGTTGCACTTATATTCAAATTCAGGTCTGGTGATGCTGAAAACAGCGGCTCACTTATAATTAGTTGGTGGGGGATTGTTGGAATAGCTGGATGGGGTTATTTGATTTCTGCACTCGTATACCTGGCAATCCGTAACAGTATCCTGAATGCAACAGTTGCGCTGGTATTTTTTCTTGTTTTAAATATCCTATCAAGACTCAGTCTCTTAAACTCTCTTGATATAGCCAAACCAATATTTGGGATAATTATCGATGGCAGTATTCCTCTTATTGTTCTTGCTGGTTTGCTGACTTCACTAATATTGAAAAAATATTCAGATACCGGCTACGTAAGAACTGTAATAACCATTGCTTCTATTGGCATTTTGAACCTTGTTGCAGGGCTTATTCTCAGAAAATGGTTCATTATATCTTATGAACAGACAACACCAAGCTGGGCGCTTATTTGCTCCGGAATCAGCATGTTGATTTTTGTCCTTCTATACTATATTATCGACATCAAAAAATTTCCTGGCTGGACACTTTTATTTAAACCTGCCGGAGAAAATCCATTCACTATTTATCTTGCTGTAAATTTTATTTATAGTCTTATACTGCTTTCAGGTGTTCCGGTACTCTTTTATAAACAGTCGGGGGTGACTTTGGTCGTAATTATCGGGTCGGTGATATGGACTTTATTAATAGCCGGAATGGCATATCTGTTTTCCCGGTACAGTATAAAGTTAGATTTGCTAAGTGATTCACAATGACTGATTTAAAAATCAGTTCCTGGGTTTCAGGACATCAAGCTTAATAAGTTTTTGAGAAACTATCTCAGGTGTGAGCCAGTTCATGCATGCAAAATCTTTCCTTTTACATTTCCCTTTCCCATATATTGTGCAAGGCCGGCAGGTCAGTTCATCAACCGGAATCCTTATGGAATAATTATCGGGTTGGTTCCAGGCGCTAAAACCGGCAACAGGGTCAGTTCCTCCCCAGATAGAAATAACCTTAGTACCAACAAGGGCTGCCATATGCATGTTTGATGAATCCATGGCGATCATAAAATCGAGTTTACTCATGAGAGCAAGCTCTTCGCTAAGGTTTAATTTGCCCGCCAGATTATTTGATCCGGGAAGTCTGGTTTGAAATGATGCTAACCTGTTTGTGTCTTCAATTCCTCCAAACAACCAGAATTTTGCATTATGTTTCTCCGAGATCAGTTTTAATAATTGTATCATATTCTCCTCAGGCCACATTTTCAATTGATGCTTTGCGTAAGGCGCTACACCTATATTCAACGTTTCGGAAGAATTGAACATTGAGCCGACTTTCGATAAGGCTTCAGAGGAAGGGATTATCCATGGACCAACCGACGGTGTAACCGGAAATCCAGCCCTGGCAAAAACTTCACAGTAACGGTAAACCGAATGTTTTAATGAAGTCCTGATTTTCCCCGAAACTAAAGCTCTTTTTTCACTTCTTCCCTTGTCAATAACAGAAGCTTTAACACCCGATATTCTGAAAATAAAGCGAAGCAGCTTAGATCTGATCACGTCATGCAGATCTATTACATGGTCAATTTTACCTTGTTTTCTTATATCACTGTAAAGTGTGATAATGCCAGAAAAACCTTTATGCCTGCTTTTTAGATCCGGTGAGAAAAGTGTGAGTCCTTCTATCGAAGAAAAAAATGGTTTGAATGCTGATCGTGTGAGTAAAACCAGCTCAATATCAGGATATTGCTGTCGCATGCCGGATAATACCGGAGTAGTAAGTGCAACATCCCCCATTGCTGAGGTCCTGATGATAAGAAGACGCATTTTAATATTTTTCGTAAGATTTTTCCTCTATTAGTCCGGAGGATGTCTTTATGTTTATCTCTCGCTTAAGTACAGATCTTCTGTCGTTTTTAAAGTATACTGCCCTGGCGGTTGCTATAAATTGCTCACCGAAGTCCTTTTTTCTCTCCAGATCGCGAATAAGATCTTCGATATCCCACAATTCGCAATTCACCTTATAAAGGGCAATATATAAAGGATCAGAAGTACTTATTATGGATGAAGAGATAGCAATAAGCATATCATATTCCTTTCTCAGATTCAGGATTTTTTCCCTATCCTTTATCCGTTCAAGTTTTATCTGCAGAATTGTGAGTTTATCAATTATCTCACCATTTGATACTTCGATTTTCATAGTTCAATTATTAGAATTCAAAAGTAGTATCTTTCTTCAATAAATAGAATCCATAAATCTCTTTTCTAAAGTGATCGTGATGAACTCAACCTCTTCTAATCTCCATCCTTTTTTACCCTCTGCTCCCGCTAATGCGGGATTAAATAGCCTTAATATCTGATAATTAACCCTCCTTCAGGGGGGCTGGGGGGTTAATATGGATCCACATCAATGGCGATCTTTAGAGAAGAGGCTCCTTTTTCCTTTTCGAGGCGTTCGATAGCCTCGGTAATTAGTCGTTTAGCTTTCTTCTGCGGTTTCTCTCTTTCAATCTTTATCATGATTGTTTTTATGTACCAGAGCTGAACTTTTGAGATTACCGGAGACTCCGGGCCTAGTACTCTTTTTCCAAAGCTATCGAGCAGATCATTTGCAAGGAGAGATGAAAAATGGTTTAACAGAGCGATATCCTTATGTTTAATGGATATTTTTACCATCCTGCAAAAAGGAGGATAGTTGAAAGTCATCCTCTCTTCGGCCTGCATTCTGAACATATTATAGTAATCGTGCCTAAGTACCAATCTGACAATCTTGTTTGCCGGGTCGCTTGTCTGGATCACGACCTTGCCCTGTTTCTGTCGTCGTCCTGCTCTCCCGCTAACCTGTTCCATAAGCTGGAAGCTTCTCTCATGTGCCCTGAAATCAGGATAATTCAGGAGATTATCAGCATTTAGTACTCCTACCACTGTAAGGTTTTCAAAATCGAGTCCTTTGGAAATCATTTGAGTACCAATGAGAATATCAATCCTGCGTTCTTCAAAAGCTTTGATTATCTTATTGAATGAATTTTTGTTTCTTGTTGTATCCTGATCCATTCTTGCTACCCTGGCATCGGGAAAAACAATTTTTATCTCATCTTCTATTTTTTCTGTTCCGAATCCTTTTGTTACCATTGCTGTAGAATGGCAACTATCGCATTTAGAGGGCATATCGGTAGTATAACCGCAATAGTGGCATACCAGTTTCCCAATACTTTTATGGTAAGTCATATTGACTGCACATTGATGACATACAGGGATCCATCCACATTCAGAACATTCAATATATGGAGAGAACCCTCTCCTGTTCTGGAAAAGAATTATCTGTTCTACATTACCAAGGGCTTCATCCATGGCGTTAAGTAATTCCGGAGTAAAGTGAGACACCATCAGTTTCTTCCTGTAAGCCTCGCGTGTATTGGCAACAATTATTGAAGGCAGTTTAATAAAGCCAAATCTCTCCTTTAACTCCGTCAACCCATATTTCCCGTTAACAGCATTATTATAACTTTCAATTGAAGGTGAAGCGGAGCCAAGAATGGTTTTTGCTTCATGCAGGGCTGCCAGCATTATTGCAGAATCGCGGGCATGATACCGGGGAGCGGGATCGTGTTGTTTATACGACCCGTCATGTTCCTCATCCACAATAACTAATCCAAGGTCTGAAAAGGGAAGAAAAATCGAAGACCTGACTCCAAGAATGAGCCTGTATCCGTTTACGGGATCATTGTCTGCAACCCTTTTCCATATTTCCACTTTTTCAGGATCGCTGAACCTCGAATGGTAAACACCTGTAACTGATCCGAAATGCTTTTTTAGTCTAAGAATAATCTGAGTAGTAAGAGCAATTTCCGGGAGCATATATAATACCTGCTTCCCTAATTTTAATTGTTCCTCTATGAGGTGAATATATAACTCCGTTTTACCGCTCGATGTTATACCATGCAACAATGTTACCTCTTTTGTGGCGAACTCGCTTTTTACAGCCTGAAAAGCAACATACTGGGCATCGCTTAACTTCTTTACAGGCTCCTTGTAACTATCTGAGTCGTTCAACCTTGTTTTAGAGATTGATTTTGTCCTGAAAATCTGCTTTTTGATCAGGATCTCAATAGCGCCCGCAGATGAGCCTGATTCTCTTAACAGAAGCTCTTTTGGCAGAGCCAGTATTTGTGATCCCTGAGCAAATCCCGTGAGTCTGAGATAGGTTACAATCAGCTCTTGCTGCCGGGGAGCTTTTGAAAGCGAGTCGAGCATAAGATTCAACTCAGCATCGGTAAAATTCCGGGCGAGTTCAATTTGAGTCTCTAATCTGGGTTTGTAATTATTAAGGCTGGTATCAGAAGGAAGAGCAGCTTTCATTACCTCACCCTCGCTGCATAAATAATATTCAGATATCCAATGCCATAATTTTAGTTGTGTTTCATTGATTACCGGAATTTCGTCAAGAACCTTTGAGATATTTTTAATATTTTTAGTTTCAGGAGCATTATTATGAACAGTGCAGACAATTCCGGAATAGAGGTTTCTTGGTCCAAAAGGTACAGTAACCCTTACTCCCGGTGCTACACTTCCCAGGATTTCCTCAGGGATAATGTAAGTGAATCGTCCCCGCAGCGCTAAGGGCAATATAACATCAGCATAAAGCATAATTATTTTCTTTGGGAGCAGAATGCAAAGTAACGATATTTTTGCTTACCTGAACCCTTATTGAATAAGGATGTTTAGGATGATTTAAGAAAGTTCGACATAACTGAAAGAAGGTGCTCCTTTCGTATAGGCTTGATAAGGCAGGCATCACAACCGGCTTCAAGAATGATGTCCTTATCATCATTAAAGATAAAAGCGGTTTGGGCAATTATTGGAAGATTATGGCGAATTCTTCTGATCTCTGCAGTTGTTTCAATACCGTTCATCTCAGGCATTTGCATATCGAGAAGAACCAGGTCAATGTCAGGTGTCGACTTTAAATGTTCAATTGCTTCAAAGCCAGACCTGGCAGTAATGATCTTTATTCCTGTGTCGAACAGAATCCTGCTCAGATATATCAACACATCTTTATTGTCGTCCACAACAAGACATTTCCTTGAGCTCCAGTTAATCCCTGTAACCATTTCACTATTAATGAGCGCAGAAATTTTGGCTTTGAAGCTTCCTGCAGGACGATAAGGTATCGAAAAGCTGAATTCTGAGCCGACTCCCTTTTCGGATTTAACATAGATTTTACCTCCCATTCTTTCAACAACCTCTTTTGCAAGGGTTAGTCCTATCCCAAGTCCTTCAAACGGACGGTGGTGACCATCAATCTCCTGGCTGAACTCTTCAAAAATACGGGATAGATTCTCCTTGTTAATGCCGATACCAGTATCAGTTATTTTAAATACAATATTCTCATTTTCTTTTAGATATGAAAATTCCACTGAACCATCAAGAGTAAATTTTATGGCATTATCCATTAGGTGGGTAAGTACCCTCTTTAGCCAGATCCTGTCAGTAAAAATGAGATCGCTATTGTCTTCAAAATTGTTTTTAAAACTTAGATAAATTGACTTTTCATTACGTTTAATATCTTTTCGCGCTTCTTCAATTATCTCGTTTATTATCCTGCTCAGCGAAGCCTCTTCATAAGTAATCTCAATCTGAGAACTCTCCAGACGCGACAGATCTATTATATCCCCAATAATCTGAAGTAGTTTTTCGCTGTTATGGTTAATATTTTCAATGTATTCCGCTTTTGTTTCGTTTGAAAGACCATTTGCAAGAAGCAGGTTTGAAAAACCAACCACGCTATTTAAGGGTGTCCTTATTTCGTGTGAGATATTGGCAAGAAAGCTTGATTTAAGGCGATTGCTGGCTTCAGCTTCAAATTTTGCTTTAATCAGCTCTTCATGAACCTGCTTTAACTTTGTAATGTCGCGTGAAATTGTAAGAGAACCTAGAACCTCTCCGGAATCGTTTCTTACAACGATGGATCGCGTTGACAGATTAACAAAGTGACCATCCAGGTGCCTTATCCTCAACTCACTCTCATGAAAACCATTACTTGTCAGCGCATTAATCCTTCTCTCCTCATAATCCTTATCATCCGGGTGAATAAGAACGTCACTATCGGGATAAGGATAATTATCCTTGTTGAGACCTGCCATAGAGTAGAATGCCGGATTTGCATATTTAAGTTTCCAGTCTCTGTCATAGAAAGAAACCCCGTCGTTAGCAGACTGAACCAGAATTTCGTAAAATTGATCCGGGGAGTAGTTATCCTTAGAAATAATCTCATGCGGAATTGTCAGTTCACTTTTTGATTTCCGTAGTTCCGAATCAAGTTCATGGATTGTTTTATCCTGATCTTCCACTTTTCTGGTTATCCTTTTGATCCTGATTGAATAATACAGAATGAGCAGTAGAAAGGCAACAAAAAGACCAATAAAAACGAAGTTAAGATATGAAACCAATGATAATACACTTATGATATTTACCACACAAAATAATATGCCACTACAAATCATTAAAAATAAGTATTTGCTTAAGTTTTCCCCCACTCAACCAGCCTGAAATCTTTAAAGAATCATTGTTCTATAAAAATGTCCATTCTTAAAGTGAATATACGACATATATTGATATTGAGGGCATAATTGATATCCCGAAATTATTGATATATGTTAAATTTCGTTAATTAGCATAGGTCGAAGTAACTGAAAGCTTAACTTACGTATACTGATTTCCAGTTATTCATATATTTTTTCCAGGATATTCCATAGTCGGTAATTATTACTTTACTTTGCATTTAATTATGTTTTATCATGGTCAAATTCCTTTTTTAGGGTTTGGCTAATTAGATGAACATAATTATTTAATAGAAAACAAGCTGTGGAAACAAAAGAGAATGCTCAATTTTCAGGAGGAAGAAAATACAGGAATGATGATATTACTGTATATTGGAAACCTTCAGCATGCGTGCATGCATCGTACTGTTACAGAGAGCTTATTGAAGTTTTTGACCCCAGTAGAAGGCCATGGGTTGATATGAAGGGAGCGGATACAGCCAGGATTATTGAGGTTGTTAATCTTTGCCCGACAGAAGCTCTTTCATGGAAATGGAATGATGAAAAGAAAAATGAATCTGTAGATAATGATCAATTGAATCATGTAAAGTTCAGAAGACCAGAGCTGATGGCATCGAACGAGGCGGTAGCAAAAGACACTCCTGTTTCGGTTAAGCTAATGGTTGATGGTCCGATTATTGTAAAAGGAAATTTCACAATCGTTTACAATGGTACCCGTAAGGAAATCAAAGACGGTATGATTTCTTTGTGCAGGTGCGGTGCGAGCGACCATATGCCATTCTGCGACGGGAAGCACAGAAAAATTGATTTTTACGATGAATAGTAACGACATGGAAGAGAAAAAAGAAATCAAATCTCAGGCGGTTTTTGAAGTTCTTGCATCGGGACCTCTGATAATTACAGGCAACTTTATTTTAAAAGATTTGAAACGAGATACTGAGAGCACTCCCGGAGAAATTAAGCTTTGTTTATGTGGAAGGTCGGCAAAAAAGCCACTTTGTGATGATTCGCACCTGAAGTAATAATCCTTTCAAAAACTCAGGAGAGTTATCTTAATACTACATGGAAACAGCTTTGACCTTTCTCATAAGTGGCCCAGCATTTCCCCTCCTGCCTTAATTGCCAAATAACCTCACCAAGTGCATCCTTTAAGAATTTAGTATCGCAACTTGTAAGAACCCATTTCCTTACAATAAATCTTTTGTAGCTGATATCGAAAGCGTTTCCATAGAGGTGCGGACTGTTTTCTGAAGCGTTTTGATTGGCCCTTCTCAGACTTTTCATACTTTCAGTTTTCCGGGTCATTGAGGTAACAATAAATCTGGCCTCCATTAATCCTTTTTCAGAAGTTTTCTCGCGGAATCTTCTGCCTATTTCATCCAGCAACATTTTAGTTTCCTTAGTTACAGCAGGGAAGCTGTAGGTCATCCTCTCAACAAGATATTTATTGGTGCTTCTTACCTTTATCAACCTTCCATCTGATATCTTCTTTCTCAGTTCAACTTCATTCTTACTGACAGTTGTTCCCTTTTGTTTTGCAGCCTCAGAATAGTCTAATATTCTGTCATTCAAACTTCTTCTGAAATCTTTCTGTTTATAGTCGAGGCAACGCGTGCTGAAATAGAGGAAAAGGTGACTTCTTCTTTCCTTATTGAAAATATAGTAAACCGAAAGAAACAAAAAGAAGCCTGTAAAAATAACTTTAAGTATGAACAGGAGGTGCAATCTGTTGAATTTCATTACTTCGTTACAGATTTAATGCGAGAGGTTTCATGTACCAAAATGGAATTGGGAGTATAAAATTAATTTAAAACCTTAGTAACCAGAGCAGCTGCTTCACTGAAAGAAACTGCAGAGAAAACTGCAAGTCCTGAATTATCAATAATCTCCTTAGCTTCAATTGCATTTGTACCCTGAAGTCGTACTATAACCGGCACCTTAATTTCTCCTATCGACTTATATGCTTCAACCACCCCATTTGCCACTCTGTCGCATCTTACGATTCCACCAAAAATATTTATCAATATTGCTTTTACAGCAGGGTCTTTAAGAATAATTCTGAATCCGGCCTCAACTGTTTTTGCATTAGCACCTCCACCAACATCAAGAAAATTGGCAGGCGAACCGCCGGAGAGCTTAATGATATCCATAGTTGCCATAGCCAGACCGGCACCGTTTACCATACAACCAACGTTTCCATCGAGTTTTACAAAATTCAGATTATGGTTTCCGGCTTCAACTTCAACAGGATCTTCCTCATTCAGATCTCTCATTGCTGCAAGCTCGGGATGACGGTAAAGTGCATTATCGTCGAGAACAAGTTTGCAATCAACTGCAAGAATCCTGTTATCGCTGGTTTTCAAAACCGGGTTAATTTCGAGCAGCTGGGCATCACAGCCCATAAAAGTCTCGTAAATACCATTAAGAAACTTCTGCATATTTTTAAAAGCTGTGCCGGATAAACCAAGATTGAATGAAATATTCCGGGTTTGAAATGGTTGCAATCCAATGGCTGGCTCTATTTCTTCAGTGAATATCAGCTCAGGTGTTTTTTCTGCTACCTCTTCAATAGACATACCCCCTTCAGGAGAATACATAAAGATATACCTGCCACTGTTTCGGTTTAATAAGACGCTAATATAGAACTCTTCAGTTGGAAATTCTCCTTTATAATAAACATCCTGGGCAATAAGTACTTTGTTTACTTTTTTCCCTGCCGGGCCTGTCTGTGGGGTAATAAGCTGCATTCCAAGGATCTCACCTGAAATCCTGCCCACCTCATCAATAGATTTTGCAAGTTTAACACCGCCACCCTTACCTCTTCCTCCGGCATGTATCTGGGCTTTCACAACATAATAATCAGAACCGAATTTTTCGTGTAACTGGTTTGCGACCATAACAGCCTGATCGGGAGTTTCAGCTAAAAATCCTTCCTGAATATCGACATTATATACCTTTAGGAGCGACTTACCTTGATATTCATGTACATTCATTTCTTAACTGTTAATTAATTAACAAACTCTTTATCACATAATTCACGTCGCACAAAATAACAATAATTACCAGAATAATTTTTTATTTTCGCATAAAAAAAGATGCGCAAACTTTTGAACAGCGAACTTGAAAGAAAAACTATAGACCAGTATAAAGAATCCGAAAAATCACCTGTAGTTATTGTCCTTGATAATGTAAGGAGCCAAAGTAATGTTGGTTCAATTTTCCGTACAGCCGACGCGTTTCTCACCAGCGCAATTTACCTTTGTGGAATCACGGCACAACCTCCTCACAGGGAGATTCAGAAGACAGCTCTTGGCGCAACAGAATCAGTGACATGGAAATACTTCCCTAAAACAGCAGACGCTATAAAGGAGCTTAAAGAGGCCGGATACATAACAATTGGTATTGAACAGGCCGAGGGGTCGGTTGAATTGCAGGATTTCAGAACCAAAAGTGGCGAGCGTTATGCACTTATCTTTGGAAATGAGGTAAATGGCGTTGATCAGGATATTATAAATCTTTGTGATTATTGTGTTGAGATTCCGCAGTTCGGAACAAAGCACTCATTTAATATAGCGATAAGCGTGGGGATTGTGTTGTGGGAACTGAATAAGGCCCTACTAAAATAAAAAAGGCTGCTCCGGAGAGCAGCCTTTTCATATTACTAAATATTCTTACTGTACAGTTGATTTGAATGTGTCGTCGGTGAAATACTTAGCAAATTCAAGGTCAGTTTTTGCATAAGCTTTCCAATCAGATTTCAATGCGATAGCTTCGCGAAGTCCGTTGAGCATATAATTTCTGTCATCAAGACGTGCACCTACAACAGCTTTCAGATAGGCAGTTTTTCCAGATTTGGAAACTTCCTTAATAGCATCAAGAGTTGTTTTTGCTTTATTGTTGTCGCCTTTAAGAGCAAGGGCAAGAGCCAGGTTGAAGCAAGGCTCGGTACCGAAGTAATTAACAGCTTTGTCGTATTCGCCCTTTGTAATTGCAATTACTCCAAGGCCCCATTTTGATTCTGTAGTAGCAGTTGTCATTGATGTAAAATACTCTTCAGCTTTTACTAAATCGCCTTTTACAAGTGAAGCAAAACCAAGGTTGTTTTTAATCATGTCGTTGTTCTGAATTGCTTTTGCTTTTTCAAATGCAGCAATTGCCTCTGTAGTTTTACCCAAAGCCATGTAACTGCACCCAACATTGTTTGCTGCACGGATATCTTTTGGATAACTCTCAGCAGTAGCCAGGTTAAATTTCAGCTGTTCGTTAAGATCATTTGTTAATGAAGCTGAACGGATCATCTCCTCAAGGCTTAATGCTTTTGGATCTTGTCTCATCTGTGTTAGAATCTGCTCGTCGCTGCGACCAACTTTGTCGACATTTACCAACAGTTTAGATCTTCTGAGTTTAGGAAGGATGTCTGTTTTAAGAGCTTCAAATGCAGCCGACATATTCTTGATTTCTTTCTCACGAACATCAGGATCAGCATACATTGAAAGGACACGAAGGATCAGATCTTTATCCTGAATTGTTGATTTCTCAACTTCTGCTTTAAAGCCATCCCAGTCTTCAGGAGTAGTTTTTGACTCAAAGAAGCCCGGAGCTTTTGCTACCTCAACCTTCGCAAACTCTTTCTGAATGAATTTGTCGGCTGTTGTACCTCTTTTCTTTGAAAGTGGCTCATTAATTTTCATTGTTCCGTCAGGAGAAGCGTATGAGCTTGTAGAAACACCTTTTAACTGATAGGTTGGATCTGCAGTAACGTTTTTAATATATTCCTGAAGGAGAAGAATATCTTCAGCTTTAAGTTCTTTACTTGGGATATCTGCTTTGTTTATCTGATACATGATGTCGGCCAGCTTTGATTCAGGATTAACCCTTACGTAGTTGTCCTTCATAGAAACTGTCTTGCCTTCCGGCTCAACAAGTGTAGAAGTAGCTATAACACCATCAGCAAGTTTGATAGGATCAAAATCGAGGCTTTTGGTGCCCCTTACAGCTTTTACTCTGAGCATCAGTTCTGATACCTTCATTGCATCTTTGTAAGGAATTGTATTTGTATAGGTGAAATCGCCACCTGTATAAGGAACAACCTTATTATTGGCCTGAACACTTTCACCCTGAATTACCTGAACTTTATCAAAAGCTGATTCGCCGCCAGCATACGTGAGAACAGGAGTAGCTGTAACGATAGTCTTTTTATCAAAATATTTTGCCGGGAAAGATCCCTTTATTGTTACAGTAACAAGACCAGCGTCTGTTTTAAGAATTTTAGGAGTAACCTCATACTTAATCAGGTTTGAGTTTTTCTTCATCTTATTCAGGCCGCTGCAGCTTGAGAGAACAGCTCCGATCAGGAGAAGAATAAAATAGCTTCTGAAATTTTTCATAGTTAAAAGAATTATTTGTTTATGATATCTGTTATTCTATTATTGATGGATTATATAAATTTTCCAACTTTAATACAAAATTATGAAAAAATAGATATAATCGCAACTAATTCAACAAAATAATTACAAAATCACCATATTCAAACCAACCGGATAATCGTCGAAAAAAATCGTATCGATCATTTTGGTGTAATCATTTTCGTTTGCAACAAAATCAATTTTGTTGATATCAATGACAAGATATTTATTTTCTGGATTTTGTCGGAAAAATGAAAAATAACTATCCTGAATTTTTTGAAGATATTCTTTTGTAATGGTTTTTTCGTAGCTGCGTCCACGTTTCTCAATATTCATTAGCAGCCTGTCGGTACTTAAATGAAGGTAGACATAAATATCGGGCTTTGGAAGTGTACCGTAAATTATATAAAAGATCTGCCTGTATAGATTATACTCATCTTCATTTAGGGTAGAAGCGGCAAATACGAGCGACTTCATGAAATAATAATCTGCAACGGTAAAAGATTTAAAAAGGTCCTGTGGACCTAATTCTTCCTTTAGCTGCTTATACCGGCTGGCAAGAAACGACAGTTCGAGAGGGAATGAATATTTTTCAGGATCGTTGTAGAATTTAGGAAGGAATGGATTATCGCCAAAATGTTCCAGAATAAGCTGGGCATTAAACTGAGTGGATATTTTTCCGGCAAGAGTAGTCTTACCGGCCCCAATATTTCCTTCTATTACAACATAATTGTATTTAATCTTCATCACTGAAAACTATTGCTTTTTTAAGTAATCAAATGTAGAAATTGGATTCGAATTACCAAAAAAAAAGCCCGCTTTAGCGGGACTCTTTTTACTTATTCTGATTCTGTTCAGGATTCTTTTTTTCTGGTTCCGGACGAGGAGGCCGGGGAAGAAGTTCTTTGCGTGATAATTTGATCTTTTGAGTTTTCGGATCAATGTCAATTATCTTAACTTCAATCTCTTGCCCTTCTTTAAGAACATCTTCAACTTTATCAATCTTTCTCCATTCAATTTCAGAAATATGAAGAAGACCATCTTTATTTGGGAGAATCTCAACAAAAGCTCCAAACTGAACTATCGTCTTAACTTTTCCTCTGTATACCTGACCGATTTCGGGAACGGTAACAATCTTTCTTCACCCAGTCGAGGGCTGCAGTTATAATTTCAGCATTCTTTCCAAAGATATTTACATCGCCATGACCGTCAACTTCTTCAACAATGATAGTTGCACCTGTTGTACGTTGTATTTCCTGAATTACTTTTCCACCAGGACCAATCAATGCACCGATAAGTTCTTTAGGGATAGTAAGCATTTCAATCCTTGGTGCATGAGGTTTAAGCTCTGGACGGGGTTCTGAAATTACCTCGTTCATAATATCAAGAATATGCAACCTTCCTGCTTTCGCCTGATTGAGAGCTTTGGTAAGTATCTCAACAGAAAGCCCGTCAACTTTGATATCCATCTGTGTAGCAGTTATACCATCGCGTGTTCCGGTTACCTTAAAATCCATATCGCCAAGATGATCTTCATCTCCAAGGATATCTGAAAGAACCGCATATTTTTTAGTATTCTTATCTGAAATCAAACCCATTGCAATACCGGAAACAGGCTTCTTCAGTTTAATTCCTGCATCCATAAGTGCAAGTGTTCCTGCGCATACAGTTGCCATAGAAGACGAACCGTTCGACTCAAGAATATCAGATACCACCCTGATTGCATATGGATTCTCATCGTCAGATGGGATCATGTTTTTAAGGGCACGATGCGCGAGATTTCCGTGACCGATTTCCCTTCTGCCTACACCACGATAAGCTTTGGCTTCTCCTGTTGCAAATGGAGGAAAGTTGTAGTGAAGTGTAAACTTCTCAGTTCCTTTGTTCAGAACATCATCAATAATTTTCTCGTCAAGTTTGGTACCGAGAGTTACAGTTGTAAGTGACTGAGTTTCACCTCTTGTAAACAAGGCTGATCCATGAGTAGCAGGAAGAGGATCAATTTCACAGACAATCTGTCGGATCTCATCTGGTTTTCTACCATCGAGACGAACATTATCATCAAGAACAAGTCTTCTTGAAGCTTCTTTCAATACATCGTGGTAATATTTTTTTACCTGAGCCTCATTAACAGGGTTCTCGGGGGTATATTGTGCAATAAATTCTTTTACAATATTTTCAAAAGATTCTATTCTCTTGTGTTTATCTGAAGTGCATGATTTGGCAGCTTCGTAACATTTTGTATATGTTTCGTCCCATACTTTTTTTCTGAGATCCTCATCATTTGTTTCATGAGAGTATGTACGTTTCACAGTGCTGCCTACCTCTTCGGCAAATTCCATAACAGCCTTACAATGAACTTTAATAGCCTCATGTGCAATTCTTAAAGCTTCAAGCATTTCCTCTTCGGAGACTTCCTTCATTTCGCCCTCAACCATCATAATATTATCGATAGTTGCTCCTACCATTAGATCGATGTCGGCATTTTCCAGCTCTGAAGCTGTTGGGTTCACAATAAATTTTTTATTTACCCTGGCAACCCTTACTTCTGAGATCGGACCATTGAAAGGGATATCTGAAATAGCAAGAGCAGCTGACGCTGCCAATCCTGCAAGTGCATCAGGAATAATATCCATATCTGCCGAAACAAGATTTATTGTAACAAATGTTTCTGCATGATAATCCTCGGGAAAGAGTGGTCTCAGAACTCTGTCGACGAGTCTTGATATCAGAATTTCGTAATCTGATGCCCTGGATTCTCTTTTAAGGAATCCTCCGGGGAATCGTCCGGATGATGCATATTTTTCTTTGTATTCAACTGAAAGAGGCATGAAATCAACATCTTCCTTTGCTTCACGTGCAGAAACCACGGTTGCAAGTAACATCGTCTTTCCCATCTTTAACAATACAGAACCGTCAGCCTGTCTGGCCATTCTGCCTGTTTCAAGTGTAATTGTTCTCCCGTCGCCGAGATCAATAATCTTTTCTTTAATTTTAAACATTTTGATAAGTGTGATTTGTAAAAATTGAAATTAGAAAAAAATCTAAATAGTATGAAAAAAGGCAATTATATATTGCCTTTTTACTCTATTTACGTAATTTCAACGCCTTTATGATTTCGCGATACCGCTCGATATCTTTAATTTTAAGGTAGTCCAAAAGTCTTCTCCTTTTCCCTACAAGTTTGATAAGCGCCTGCTGGGTACTGAAATCTTTTTTGTTCTTTTTAAGGTGCTCTGTAAGGTGACTGATTCTATAAGAAAACAGCGCTATCTGGCCTTCAGCTGTACCGGTGTCGATTTCAGATGTTCCAAACGTTTTAAAAAACTCCTGCTTTTTTTCAGTTGTTAAATACATATCTCTAATTAAAATATTGTTGGTCCATAAATAAATTGAGTCTCCAATTTTGGAACGCAAAAATAAGGCTTTTTTATGTAAATTATCAAACAATTGTCTTTTTTTTTACAAAGTTCCTGAAAAAAATATTTTCCGGGTGAAAAACCTGATGGAAATTTATAAGTCTCCGGTACATCTAAAAGACGGTAAAACATATCCAAAAGTTGCGTTTTGTGATCAATATCATTCACCTGTTTGTCAAAGAATCTAAATATTTAGTCAAAGGAATTAAGAAATACTAATAAATTATATGTTTCGGGGTGTTGAAAAAGTCGAAATCCATTAACCGCAAAGGGCGCAAAGGAATTTCCTACTTTTTCATCTCCCCATCTCCCTTTCTCCCCCTCTCTCTTCCTATGGCTCCAGCAGCAACTCATTCTGATCTTTTAACTTTTTCCCCATACTTATCAGCTTACCCCCTATCCGGCAGTCGAGGCATCTTCTCCTTTTACAATATTCATTTCTGAGCTGGATCAAAGCTTGTGAGTAGAAAGCGGAATCTGCTGCTATTCCGGTGTTTTTCCATTCATCCAAAATAGTGTTCTTCTCAGCAGGAACCTGCTCCAGAAAAGTCAAAGCTCTTTCACAGCGATCCTGATCATCCCTGCTCCTGCCATACACAAACATCAATGGAATAACAGCATTGATAAGTAGTATCTCTGCTGCCTGAGAACCTGTATTTTTTTGAAAATCCCTGGTTTCCTTCCCGAAAACGAAATGGCTGTTCCAATAGTCAGAAGCTGGTACCTCAAACAACTCAATAAGCTGTTCCACACTCTCGGATTCAAGTACCCTTGAGAAAATACCACCGGCAACTGTAAGTAATCCGGAGAGTTGAGATATTCTTATTGTCGGGAAATTGGCAGGTCTCAATCTGGAAAACTTCCATAACCAGCCATGTATTGGCTGAAGAGAATATTTTGCTGATAGAATCCTGTACTCTTTAAGCAGGTCGACATAATATTTATCGGTTATAGCCTCTTTAAACAGTCCCTCTTCAAGCATCCCGGCAGTTCCAAAAAGCAGAGCTTCAATCTGGAACCTGTTATCGGAATGTCTCCGGATTATCCTGAATGGAAGAGCGTTGGCAAGCATCTCAAATGGTTCAGTATTAACCCGGAACCCAAAATACCGTGTAAGAAGCCTGTAAAAAGTTTCATCCCAGTCGTTACCGGTTTGTGAATAGATCCTGAGAATTGAATCTGATTTGTTCTCTAACCTTTCAATTACAAGAGAATTAAGCCAGTGCCTTACATAAATTGGATCCAGTTTAAGAATGTCATCCTGGCAGGCAATTATGTAAGGATTATTTACCAGGGCAACATATTTTTCATAATAGAAAGCATCGAAGGATAATTCTACGGTAAGTAACTCCTCTCCCTTCGCATTATAAACTTTCCTGTCTTTTTCAGCTACTATATGAAGAATAACATTATTGAATGCGGGATCGGTGTGATGCCCATGGAGATTGAAATGGGATGATTTTGTATGAATTTCAACATTTCCGGCCCATTCGGTTCCCGCAATTATTATCCGTGAATTAAAGAAATCCGGACCGGAATCGTGGTTATAGTCTCCCTGATTAACAACAATAATTTTATTCCCGTCGCTATCGACGAGTTTATCCTTATCAAATAAACCGTATTTCCACAGGTAATGAAGAAACTCCTCTTTCATTTTAGCACGAATTAAAGAGTAAGCAACGAGAATATAAATATATGAATTATAAAAATACTACACAATAGTTAAGGGCGCAAGGGGCACAAGGGGCACAAGGGGCGCAAAGGGCTCAAGGGGCGCAAAGGGCTCAAGGGGCACAAGGGGCGCAAAGGCTATAAAGGTAATAGAGGCTATAAAGGCTATAAAGGCTGTATGACCGCAAGACCTGCATGACTGCAAGACTGCAAGACCGCAAGACCGCAAGACTGCAAGACCGCAAGACTGCAAGACAATTAAATCAGCTTATGCTCTGAGAGATATAGTTCCATTTCTGTTTGCATCTCCTTAGCCTTTTCGCCGGCAACCTTAGCGAAGTTTTCAGTAGAATCGGCAAAGATAATACCCCTCGAAGAGTTGACAAGAAGTCCGCATTTGCTGTTCATGCCGAACCGTGCTACATCGTGGAGACTCCCACCCTGTGCCCCGACACCCGGAACAAGAAGGAAATGATCGGGAATCAACTGCCGGATCTCTCGCAGCATTTCGGCACGGGTGGCGCCAACAACATACATCATATTATTAATGCTGCCCCATTTCTGAGAAACGGACAAGACTCTTTCGAATAGTTTTATACCATCTTCATTATGATACTGAAAATCATCAGCTCCCCTGTTCGAGGTAAGTGCAAGAAGAACAACCCATTTATCGCTGTAAGAAAGGAATGGAGTAACAGAATCTTCACCCATGTAAGGCGCTACAGTTATTGCGTCGAAGGGCATATTTTCGAGAAATGCCTTGGCATACATTTTTGAGGTGTTACCTATATCTCCTCTTTTTGCATCTGCAATCACAAAAATATCAGGGTAACGTTCCTTAATATACCTGACGGTAGAATCGAGTGTTACCCAACCTTTTGCACCATAACATTCATAGAAAGCAACATTAGGCTTGTAAGCTACTGCATATGAATGTGTTGCATCAATTATCCTTTTATTGAATTCGAATACAGGATCTTTTTCTTTAAGGAGAAATGCGGGGATTTTTTCAACTTCCGAATCGAGTCCAACGCAGAGAAACGAGCGTTTTTTGACTACATTTTCAAATATTTCTGCATGATTCATACTTACCCTGATTTTCTTAAATATTGCTCTCTTTCAGACGTTCAGCATTTTCTGCCATCTGTAACTTATCAAGTACCTCTTGTATATTACCGTCGAGTATTGAAGGCAGATTATATATCGTGAGGTTGATCCTGTGATCTGTCATTCGGCCCTGGGGATAATTGTAGGTGCGTATTTTTGCTGATCTGTCGCCTGTTGAAACCATTGTTTTTCTCCTTAGAGATACTGAGTCGAGATATTTCTGATATTCAAGGTTATACAGACGTGTTCTCAGTTCTTTCAACGCTTTATCGTAGTTTTTAAGCTGCGATTTTTCATCCTGACAAGTAACAACAATTCCGGAAGGAATATGGGTGAGCCTGATCGCAGAATAGGTTGTATTTACCGACTGACCACCAGGTCCCGATGAGCAATAAGTGTCTTTTCGGATGTCTTCTGTTCTCAGGTCGATATCAAATTCATCGGCTTCAGGCAGAACCACAATAGAAGCAGCGGATGTATGAATACGTCCCTGGGTTTCAGTCTGTGGAACCCTTTGCACCCGGTGTACCCCGGATTCATACTTCATTGTTCCATAAACTTTTTCGCCTGTGATGGCCAGAACTATTTCCTTATAACCTCCGGCTGTACCTTCTGAAGTATTTGTTACATCAACTTTCCATCCTTTAGATTCAAAATATTTGCTGTACATTCTGAAAAGATCGCCTGCAAAAATACTTGCTTCATCACCACCCGTTCCTGCTCTGATCTCCATTACTGCGTTCTTATCATCCTCAGGATCAGCAGGTATGATCAGCATCTTGATCTCTTCCTCCATATCAGGAATACGGGCTGTAAGATCATCGAGCTCAGCTTTTGCCATGGCCCGCATCTCATCATCTTTTTCTGTCAGCAGAAGTTCTTTGGTACTGGTTATGTTACTAAGTGCGAGCTTGTATCTCTCATATGATTCAACAATAGGAACAAGGCTCTTATATTCTTTAGTCAGCTTGACATACCTTTTCATGTCCGTGAGAATCTCAGGTTGAGTAAGAAGCTCTCCTACTTCAATAAACCTGGATTTTACACCCTCCAGCCTCTCAAGAATAATGACATTTGCCATAACACAGTAAATTTTCAGGGTGCAAAATTAATAAAAATGAGGGAAGAAATTAAATCTATTTTTTATTTGGGCAAAATTGGAATATCCAGTCGATAGTTGTAATGGCTTTAAAAAGCCATTTCAGGGAGATTAACTAGCTTTTGTTAATTCAATTTAGAACGCAGGTATTGCACGGGCCAGGTTACATCGTCACCCAGTTCCCTGGCGGCGCTTAATGGGAAATATGGATTTCTGAGCAATTCCCTGGCGAGTAGCACAAGGTCTGCTTTTCCTTCCTGGATAATTGCTTCTGCCTGAATCGGCAATGTAATGACTCCTACGGCTCCTGTCAATATTCCGGTTTTTCGCACTGCTTCTGCAAGATGTACCTGATAACCCGGTCCAACAGGAATACGGGCATTATGTATGTTACCACCCGACGAGCAATCAATCAGGTCTACCCCCCTGCCCTTCAAAACCGTGCCGAGTTTAATACTATCTTCAATTGTCCATCCTCCTTCAGTCCATTCGGTGGCTGAAATCCTTACAAAAAGCGGGTTTTCAACAGGCCACACTGTTCTGACTTCATCTATAACCAGTTGCAACAACCTTATACGATTTTCAAAAGCGCCCCCAAACTCATCAGTTCGCCTGTTACTGAGAGGGGAAAGAAATTCACCCAGGAGATACCCGTGTGCAGCGTGAATCTCAATTATATTAAATCCGGCTGTCATTGCACGAACTGCTGCAGTTCTGAAATCGGAAATCACCTTAGCAATTCCTTCCTGGTTTAACTCTTCAGGAAGGCTGTCTTCCGGTCTGAAAGGTATTGAACTCGGGGCGACAGTCTGCCATCCGTTGTGATTTAAGTCGAGTTGTTTACCACCCTCCTGTGGCAGCGCACAGGAAGCCTTTCTTCCGGCATGAGCCAGTTGTATACCTGCAACTGCACCATGTTCATTTACAAAACGTACAATCCTTCTAAAACCCTCGATATGTTCATCTTTCCACAGGCCGGTATCCCCATTTGTTATGCGTCCTTCAGGAGATACTGCCGTTGCCTCGGCAAAAATTAGTCCTGCCCCACCTACAGCTCTGGTTCCAAGATGTACCAGGTGCCAATCGTTAGTGAATCCGTCGGAGGCAGAATACTGACACATAGGCGAAACTACGATTCTGTTCTTTAAGGTAATACTCTTTATCTGAAGTGGTGAAAACAATTTTGACATATCATAATTTTTTTAGATACACCTTTGAACTAACAAAAGTAAGATTTTAAGAAACTAAAACATTTCCACTACTGTACTTGTTCATAATTTATTTTTGAAAAACATTATTGGAAATCTGATTCCATCGAAAAGATGCTGGGGGAAAAGAATATTAAACAAACGACTTTAAATTCGTTGGCGGTTTTTAATACTTTTGTGCCTGATTTATTTCAAATATAGATACATGTCCGATCGAACTCCATCAGCAATTCAACAAACCGAATCCAAACCGGAACGGAAGCGTACCAGGATTGCCGTTGCCTTTGTATATTTTTCGATGGGATTATGTTTTTCAACATGGGCAAGCAGGATTCCGGATATAAAAACCGCATTGCACCTGAACGACGCCATGTTTGGTTCGATCTTGTTCGCCCTTCCGGTCGGACAATTTATAATGATGACCTTCTCAGGAAAGCTTGTTACTCACTTCGGAAGCCGGAAGATATTGCTTTTCGCACTCCCTGCATATACAATCTGTCTGAGTAACATTGGTTTGGTAAAAGAGGGATGGCAGCTTGCCATCGCCCTTTTGATGTTCGGCCTGACCGGAAATCTTTGCAATATCTCGGTTAATACTCAGGGTATTTCTGTGGAACGGCTCTACAATCGTCCGATTATGGCTTCTTTTCACGGAGGCTGGAGTCTGGCTGGTTTTACCGGTGCACTTATTGGGTTGTTAATGATAAATATGAAAGTTGCACCATACTGGCATTTTATAACAGTGATCCTTATCGTATGGACACTCTTCGGTATTAATCAGGCGTATCTGGTCAAAGGGAGGATAGGTGTGAATAAAGATGAACCAAAACGCAAATTTTTCAACAAGCCCGATATCGTTTTGCTTCAGCTTGGTATAATTGGTTTTTGCAGTATGGCTAGTGAAGGAGCCATGTTCGACTGGAGCGGGATTTACTTTAAAGATGTTGTTAAAGCTCCTTCATCTCTGGTAATCCTGGGGTATACCTCATTTTTTATAATGATGGCTACCGGACGCTTTGTAGCTGACTATGTTACTTCAAAAATAGGGCGAAAGAGACTTCTTCAAATCAGCGGCATCCTTATCTCTACAGGTCTGTTTACGGCGGTTCTTTTTCCATACCTGATTTCGTGTACCATCTCATTTATGCTGGTCGGGTTAGGAGTATCAAGCATCGTTCCTGCCGTATACAGTGCTGCCGGAAGACATACCAGGGTGCCTGCAGGTATCGCATTGGCAACGGTTTCGAGCGTTAGTTTCCTTGGTTTTTTAATGGGACCACCGCTTATCGGTTATATTTCAGCACTAGCAGGATTAAGGTATTCTTTTGCTTTAATAGGTGTTTTTGGTCTGGGCATTTCCCTGTTAGTACACCGCATCAAAGCTCTTCAGGAGATTAAACATGTAACCATTGACGAGACAATTGATCAGGAGCTTCTTTTTCGCGATTAGAATCACCTGAAAAAGAGAAGGGATAATGACTTTAGCGAAAGTCCATCCTGAACATCAGGGATTTTTTACCTTTAAAATCTTTCTGATCGAAATTGTATTGCCTCCGGAAGTCAAACCCTGAATATTGACAATATAATCTCCCGAATTATCAGAAGACCAAAACTCAATTCTGGCTTTTCCTGATTTATCGGGAACTACCGATGGATTCCAATAGAGAGTGTTTCTGAAATCAGGATCATGGTTGGATTTCATTTCTTCAGAGGAATATTCCGGCGAAGCAAACTGGACCATCGGATCAAATGCTTTATAAGCATTTCTGATTGCATATCCGGGAAGGATAACATTACTAAAATCCCCATTTTTTGTAATTATGTTTACAATACCTTCGAATGCATAATTACCAACAAAATATTTATCTTTTACAACATCAATTTTTTCAACAGTTTCAGGATCCATATTTGCTATAATTGCTGCATCTTTTATAATTACTCCATCGATTAACAAAGTTGGCGGGATATCGTTTTCATAATTAGTGATTGGATTGATCATGGATACACTATATATGGATTTTTTAATCCTAATATTTAGTCCGGGTAAAAGCTCAAAAAAAACCTCCTGCATTACTGGCAGTTTAATATAATCATCCAAAATAAGTTCTATATCAGGTATTCCATAGAATCTGGATCGTATTATTCGGTTTAAACGTGGTAACTGAATGCTTGCTGAGAATGAAGATCCAAATATTTTACCTACCTGATAGTTTATGCTCCACTTCGAAATATAGTCAGGTACAGGTCTAATATTCCTATAAACTTTCAGCCCCAATTGAAAATACTGGTCAGAGAATGACGATTCCAGATTAATTGTCTGTTCCTTATTAACTTTATCCGGTTGAATAATTAAATCATTAGGTTCTTCACTAATTGGAACACTAAAACTAAAATTTCCTTCACTATCTGTCCTGGCATATTCAAAAATTGCTTGTTTTGATGGAGAAGACATCAGAAGGTAATCGCCGGATCCGACGGTCTTCTTATCAACAGGTACAAGTTTTCCATTAAGATAGCTCTCCTCATTTTCAAACTTATATTTTAAACCAGGCGAATTACCTGATAAAATCTGTCTCCAATTAATCCAATTACTTTTCATTGTCAGAAGAAGACTATCGATTTCTTCAGGAGGAAGTTCAGAAAGCTTTTTGTTATTAAATGCACTCATGGGATCGGTTCCAAATTCTGAGCCAAATA
Source organism: uncultured Bacteroidales bacterium (assembly GCA_963809855.1). Classification (GTDB taxonomy): domain Bacteria; phylum Bacteroidota; class Bacteroidia; order Bacteroidales; family VadinHA17; genus LD21. Next base: position 2,374,235 of record CAWELF010000001.1, read on the forward strand.
CCATATAATCACTAATATCCATAATATGATTATTTGTTTCAGGGGCAACAGAAATGCTAAGATTAGCTAAATCCAACAACCTGGAATATTCTTTACTAATCTCCATCTCAAGAGAGATTTTACTCCTGGTAGAAGAACTGTCGACTGAACGAACTGACAGAAGCTGATTTGCCTTCGGAGAAGTATAAATAAGCCTTTCAATTATAGGTTGTCCTTTCAGGTCGAATAATGTAATTTGATTAATCCCGGCAGTTAACATCTTTTTTGGAATAGCAATCCTGGTACTTCCCGCCAACAATTTTTCCGTACTTACAAGATTAATAATCCCATGTGTCTGAATGAAAATGTATAATAAATTTTCGTTAGATGACCTGTACTCTTCATTTGTGTTTACGAATAATTCGAGAGTATCAGGTTTTAAATTATTTACTTTTAAAACAAGTCCTTTGGCAGAAGCTTCACTATCTCTCCCTTGCAGTGATTTTTGAACATTTACCGAATCTGACTTCACCATTAAAGTCTTATTATTAATTGCATTATAAATGGTAATGTCCTTCATGAAGCAATTGGAGGGAAGAGAATTTTTCATCCAATTTGTATAAGCCCTTATAGTATAAATTCCCGTGCTTAAGGTGTCTGGAAGAATAATCTGACCCGGGCCAAACCCATTATTCATATAAATCCGTTTTTGGGCAACATGACGATTTTCAGAATTCAACACTTCAAAATAAAGTATTTTACTATTAAGTGCTGGCATACATTTCTGTCTATCGATTAGGTATGCATTAAACCATAAATCTTCTCCTGCAATAAATTCTTCTCTGTCGGTGTGGATAAATACTTCTTCTCTGGGAACTGCTTCACAATACCTTAAAAACTTTTTTGAAAGAGTGTCAGGCACACTTTGGTATTGCCCATACAACCCGTTTAGAAAAAGGAAAGGTAAAAGAATCAGAATTGCCGGTGTAATTTTTTTTATCATTTAATGTATGTTCATAGATAACTCCCAATTTAGATTAAATCCAGAAAGGTGGCTTTATGTTTGTTCCCCTGGTAGTACAATCAGCACACCCTTTGGTATAAGTATACACCTTGCAGAGACGGCCAGTTTCATCATAATACTGATCAATAAGCCAAGAGGTTGCATTTGGATCAGGAATAAAGCCACTACAAGAATTACCACTTGGGCAGGATGTATATTGATAAATTCTACCCTTAAAAGTATCTCTGATAAAAATTCTTTTTGACGATTGGGCCGATACGCTGAAATAGCCCAGAACTTTATTTTTCGGATCGTCGGTACAAGAAATGTTGCTTTCTATAGCTGCCGGAGTTATATCATAAAGGCCACCAGTTTGTTCAACGACGGCTTGCAATTTTTCCCAATAGAGGAATTCCTCCTCATTCAGCGAATATTGATTAACCAGAATGCTATACTTTACATCTAACCTGTCGGATTGATTAGATATGAAGTTAATAGGATACCTGGTAACCTTGTCTGTTTGTAAAGCGCTTGTATTTTTAATATTAATTTTATCGGAATTATTTGATATCCAACATGTATTATTGGGTACGCTATAAGGCAGATGGAATTCCCAGGTTTCAGAGTATTCCCACCTATAGTACCTGCAACTGTTTGCCGGATCTTGTGTATTTAAGTAAATCTGACAATCCTCTACAGCAGAAGAGTATAAATCAGCTGTTTTCTCATAGTAAATACTATCAATAGGAGGTACAGACTTCATCTCTACAGGTGATGACTCATAGCTGAGATTGCCAAATAAAGCATTTGTATGGATATGTAGAGAATACTTTCTTCCTATTACTCCCTGAAAGGTTGCGGCGTCGGTTACATAGGTCCCTGCAACTGTCTCTTTCAAATTATATGTTTTGTTCAGATTGTCGGAAATTGTAACAATACATCCCTTACCTGGTGTTGCAGCATTTTTTTTCCCAAGAGGCAGCGATTTTGATATTTTTACAGTATTTATACCTGGTTGGTCGGTAATTAAACCTTCAACAACAAGAAGCTCTTTGACTTCATCAGTTACAGGAACAAACGGTGTTATACAACTGACAACCAAGGTTATGATTGATAGAATTACAATTCGATTTATATGTTTGATACGCATAAGCATTTTTATTAGTCTTATTTATGCCTTTAAGCACACTCGGAGTTAATTTGTTTAAGAACAACTTTCATAATATTTTTTGAATTTAAAAGTCAAAACTAAATGTTACTGATGGAATAGCTCTTCCAAAAACAGATAATTTATATCCCTTCAAAACACCTCCCTCCTCATTAAAATAAATTGAATAGACATTCTGTCTGCCTAGTAAGTTATATACTGAAAATGTCCAGTTTGGATGAGCAATTCGGTGTGCCTTGAGATTTCCACTTAATTTAAAAGAGATATCAAGTCGAGAATAATCAGGAATTCTGTATTCATTCCTTTCTGAATAATGAACAAGTAATTTATTGCTGATATGATATGTTGTAATTGGATAAGTTATCGGACGACCAGTGCTATAAGTGTAATTAGCTGAGAAACTAAACCGTCGTGAGTAGAGCCAGTTGAATGAAACAACCAAGTCATTAGGTTTGTCGAAATTCGCCGGAAACCAATTACCTGAATTAATCGTTTCTTCTTCCAGACTGCTTATACTTTTAAGGAATGTTCTGGCATAGGTATATCCAATACCATAGCGAAGTTTCCCTTCGGTTTTCTTTATGGAAAGTTCTACTCCATAAGCTTTACCTCTTACATTTACCAGATCTTGTTCAATGAACTTATTCATTACCAGATTCGTCCCTCCTTTGTAATCTACCATATTCTTTATTTCCTTATAGTAGATTTCAGCAGAAGTCTCATAGCTGTTATTGTGCAGCATTCTATAGAAGCCAATAGCAACCTGATCCCCGATCTGAGGTTTAAGATAATAATCGCAAAGTTTCCATGTGTCAGTTGGGGAAATTGATGTAGAATTTGATAAAAGATGAATGTATTGCCTGGTTCGATTATAATTGAGTTTAAAAGAGCTTTTGTCATTTAATCTGAAATTCATTGACAACCGCAGTTCCGGTCCGCCATATCTGCTGGTAACAGCTCCTCTATTGAAATTAAGAGTATCTGTAATAGAAGATTTGCTTCTTGGATATCCGGATTCATAAATCATAACAGTCTGGGGTCCAAAAGAGAAAAATGAGGACATCCTGAGTCCCACATTAATCGATAAAAAACTGTTAAGAATGAACTTGTCATCGAAATATAATGCACCTTCCATTGCTTTCTCCCTTGCAATTATGTCCGGAATAACCTCAGATGAGTCATTCAGAGGAAGATAGCTTCCGGGATTTACTAAATAATAATTCAGGTCGGCGCCAAAATTTAATTCGTTCCTGCCCAGAAACATGTTGAAATCAGCTTTAATTCCAGTACTGTTAAGCATGTGCGATAAAACAAATGCGTCGGAAGCAACCTTTTGGCTCGAGATGTCATAAGTATATGAACTATTGTTAATTGAAAAAGTAGATAAAAACGTGCTGTTGAAAAAATGCCGCCACTTTAAGCCAATAATGGCGTTCTCATACTTGTACACAGTATCGGAGTTGAATTTAAATGCATCGCGACTGAAATATGTAGAGAGATCGATCTTATCATTTTTAGTCAGGTTGTATGTTACATTTCCATTAATATCATAGAAAGATGCTCTGCTCTTCTTAAGCGAGGGATCATTAATCAAACCAAAAATCCAATTAGAATAAGTGGTTCTGCCTGAAAGCATATACGAGCATGTATCTTTAATCAGAGGCCCTTCAACAGAAATGTGGGTGGTAATAGGACTTATCCCTGCCGACCCTTCAAACTCTTTTTTGTTTCCCTCTTTTTGTACTATGTCAAGTACTGAGGAAATCCTACCGCCATACCGACCCGGGATTCCTCCTTTATATAGCGTTACATCTTTAATGATATCTGAATTAACTGCTGAAAAGAATCCAAATAAATGAGAAGTGTTATAAATCGGAGCTCCATTTAGCAGAATAAGATTCTGATCAGCAGATCCGCCTCTCACATTAAACCCTGCGGAACCCTCACCTACTGACTGAACACCTGTAATTAGAAGAACACTCTTAATAATATCTGATTCTCCCAGGGATGTAGGAAGTAATTTAAAAGAGGAAATATTGATTTTTTCTACCCCTACCTCATATCGCTGAAGTGTTATATTTTTCTGTGCAGATACCACAGTTTCTCTTAAGGGAATTAGCATACTTCTCATTTCAACGTTCATCTCTCCCTTCCCGCTGATGTTAAGGTTTATCTTTTTCTCTCTCATGCCAATAAAGGAGAATTGCATTAAGTGACTCCCACTGGGCAGATTTATAGTGTAATAGCCAAATTCGTTTGAGATGGCCCCTAATGATAGTTTCTGAATAAAGATTGTTACCCCTGCTATGGGTTCTTTTGTATCACTGTTTGTAATATAGCCTGAGACAACAACATTTCCCGGTTTATTTCTGTCAGCTGGGTTTCCTATTTCCACAATTCTATTTTCAGTAAATTGCTGGTTTTCTTCTAAGCTCCCGTAATCTGTTGGAGGAATGAATTTATTGTCTTTTTCTATAGGTACATTTGAGTCTTTCAGGGCATAGTATTTGGTAATTACTATTTTCCCTGGTTCATCAATATAAAAGTAAAGTGAAGTTCCCCTGAGAAGATCACCTAAAATACAGGATAGTGTTGTGCAGTCCGGATAATTGCTTAACTTAAGGTCATTAACCCATTCATCTTTATAAAAATATCTGACAGAAAATTCCTTTTCTGTCACTGAGACAAATTCTTTAAATGAAAGATCCTTATAAGTCCTTGTGATCTTGTATTTTTCCTGAGCCCCGAGACTAACGGTCAAAGACAGTAAGAATATTATAATCGGGAGATTTAATTTCATGCCAACAGCTCTATTTACTTTAAACTATCATAATATTTGATTACAGGCACAAAACTTGAAGGGTTCCTCTTTGATACAGTTAATTTGTTTTTCTTGATAAATTTTTTGACTTGAGTCTTATCTTCAGAAAAAACTCTTAGCATATCACCTTTGCCTGCAATCTTATAAAGAATACCGTTTTTAAGAATAAATATCCTACTTGATTGAAAAAACTTATCGTATTTGTTATCAACGGCGAGAGGTTGAATCTTTTTTAAATATTTAACATAAAGCGTTGTTTTTCCCTGGTATAAGATGTTAACAAAACCATCTAAGCCAGTAAGCGTATCTTTCCTGATTTTCGCAAATTTGTATCTTATATTCTCAAAGACCAGATTGAAGCTATCGACTTTTTCTTTATTTAACTGAAGAATTATCCCATTACCGGCCGGAGTAATAATTTCATCATTAAATATATCATAACTGATACTTATGTTTTCAAATGTTTTCCCACTTATTGATACCGAGCCTTGTAAAAACCAATTGGAAAAGAGAAATTGATCTTCCCTAACTCTATAATATTTGTTTCTCCAGTCTCTGCCATTATAAAGAATCTGACTTTCTCTAATTGTATCACTCCTATTTCCATCAGATGGGATATATTTGAATAGCTCAGAACCAATTCCCCTCAGACAATTTGTGGTAAAAACTACTGCAAGAAAAAATAGTGCAAAAAAATTCTTATTCATTAAAAACTGATCGTATTGACAAACTATTTTCCGGTAAACAATATTACAATCGAAATTTAAGTAATTAATTCCTATTATCTAAGGTAATTAGAAGTAATAATATTGTTTGGGCCTTTAAAAAAGAGATGTTTTTATTTTTAAAGACAGTTTTACCTTAATGGAGCAAAAGACACGCATAATAACGTGTTATCTTAAAAGTGTTTTGACTCGGAATGATAAGTTCTTTTAGAGAGTATCGTAATAAGAATTGGGGATCCTTCGCTAACGCTCAGGATGACATAGCATTTAGGTGGTCAGAGAAGGGAGTAAGAACCAATCCTGCAATGAAATGTTTGTTATCCGCGGGTGCCCTTTACTTTAAGTCGGATTTTATAAAGCGACTTACTGGCTGTAATATACAGAGTTTTAAGATCTTTGTCTCCGAAACAAAGATTGGCTGTCCATCCCTCAGGAACCTTTATTGTTCCTAATTTCTTTCCTGTCTTGTCGAAAATATTTACTCCTCCCTTGCAAAGATATATATTACCTTCAGTGTCAATTGTCATTCCATCACCGCCCATTTCGCAAAATAACCTTTTATTGGTGAGAGATCCATCCGGATTCAGGGTATATTCCCATGTTTTATTTCCACCCATATCAGAAATAAAAAGATTCTTTCCATCCGGAGTTCCAACTATACCATTCGGCTGCCTCATATCATCAACCACGCGAATAACCTTTTTATGATCAGGTGACATATAATAGACCCCCTGTATTGCCTGAGGCATCTTCTTCTGATGTTCAGCATCCCAGTAATCTCTCTTAAAGAAAGGATCGGAAAAGTAAATACCGCCTGCAGATGTAATCCAGAGATCATTCGGACCATTAAATGGCATTCCTTCGTATGTTCCAACAATCTTTTCAATTTTTTTATCAGGGGAGATCTTCCAAAGCTCATTCTTCTCATCAGCGCAGGCCCAGATGTTCATATCCTTGTCGAAGAACAGACCATTAGCTCTGCCGGCTGGTTCCAGAAATACAGAAATGCCTTTTTTATTATCCCACTTCATTATCCGGTTATTGGGCTGATCAGTAAAATAGATATTGCCCTTTTTATCCACTATCGGACCTTCAGTGAACTGAAAACCACCAGCTACTTTTTCAAGTTTGGCCCCCGGGGCAAGTACTGCATCCAATCCGTTATCCTGAGCAATCAGAAAGGAAACAAATCCAAAAAAAGCTATTAAGCAAAATAGTGATTTAGAGTATGTTCGCATATCAGTAAAGATTAAAATTAAATTTTCCTTTAGATGCTAAATATAATACTTAATTAAATATCTGCTGCAATGTTTTTGTAAGGTATTGTTTGCAATTCATCCAGGTATGTCCGCCATCGACAATATAAAATTCAAGGTTAATATCTTTCCCTTTGAACATTGCAACATTTTGTTTTACACTTTCATTAAGAAAATCTTCGGTGCCGACACTTATTGTGAATAGTTTCAGTTGTTTGTTTATCAGCTCAGCATTCGGTGTGTAGTTGGTGAAGTTCTTCCTGAATTCGTCAGTTGTTGTATACGGTGCATAAGAACAGATGTAAGAGAACTTGTCGGTATTTGTTAGTCCAATGTTAAGTGTCTGCCCTCCGCCAACTGAAAACCCTGCTATAGCACGGTTTTTTGTATCGGTAAGCACCGGATAGTTTCCCTCAACAAATGGAATAATATCATTAATCACATCTTTTGTGAAGTCTTCCATTGCCTTAGGTCTTACATTTGCATAGGGCATTACAATAATCATTGGTTTGGCTTTTCCCTGCGCAATGAGATTATCGGCAATAAAATTGGCACGACCTACTTTTGTCCAGGTTTCCTCCGTATCGGACCCTCCATGAATTAAATAAAGCACAGGGTATTTAATTTTTCCGTTCGCATCGAATCCGGGAGGTGTATAAATTAGTAAACGACGGGTTGTTCCCAATGTCTTTGAATCGTAGTAACAGTAATTTATTTTCCCGTGAGGAACATTCTGCAATGAATGTATCAGAGGCTTGTCGCCTTTTATATCTACAAGGCTGTATTTAAAACGTTCGTTGGCGAAGATAAGAGTGTTATTGGGATCGGCCACCTGAACGCTGTCGACCCAGAAGGCATAGGGATAGATGTCGGGCTTTATTGACGGTACTGTAATACTCCAGATTCCGGAAGCATCTTTGGTCATTGGCTTGCTTGCAGTTAAAAACTGTGCCTCAAGAGTAACTTTCTGTGCATTTGCTGCAAAGAAACGAAAGGTGACGCTATTGTCAGGATGAACTTCAGGTGAGATAACATTAGGTCTTTGTCCCCATGCAGTAAAAATTGCAAGGATGAATATTGAGATAATAAGGAATGTCTTTTTCATCATTTTATCTGATTATTTAAAGAGTAGCTGTGCAGTTTCTGTCAGAAATACTTTTGTATTCATCCAGGTATGACCACCGGTTGTAACAAGATTCTTATAATTTACTTTTTTTGCTTTCAGGAAGTCCATAAATTCTACTGCTGATTTGTATAGGAAATCTTCATTTCCAACACTCACCCAGAGTAATTTCAACTGCTTGTTGGTTTTATCCGGATTATCATATACAAATTTGTATTCCTTTTCCATCTCCGCAGGAGTCAGATAAGCACTGTAACAGCATATCCACGAGAATTTATCAATGTTACCAAAAGCAGTTCTGAGGGTTTCTCCTCCTCCGCGCGAAAAACCGCCGATTGCACGATTATCGCCATTGCTTATCACCCTGTAATTCTTCTCAATATATGGAATGACATTACTTACCAGATCCTTTCCGAATGTTTTGGCTCTTGTAACAGCCTCTTCACCCTCCCTGTTTGCAGGGTCAGCTGGTTTAAGGCCGCCTTTCTGATCAGCGATCCTTGCTTCTATGTTCCCATTAGGCATAACAATGATCATAGGTTTGGCTTTGCCTTCTGCAATAAGATTATCGAGAATAAAGTTGGCCTGACCAACTTTATAAAAGGCTTCTTCCGTATCGGTTGTGCCACTTATAAGGTAAAAAACCGGATATTTTTTTGAAGGATCTTTTTCATATCCCGGTGGTGTGTAGACAACCAGAGAGCCGGTGGTTCCTTCTGCAGATGGATAATATTCATATGTAATAGTTCCGTGAGGAACATTTTTCATTGAGTGAATCAAAGGAGTTTCACCCGGAACATCAAGTAAGCTCCCCTTAAATCGCTCGTTCGGGAAGAATGCCACATTACCCGGGTCCATTGCCTGTATACCATCTACCACGAAGTTGTATGGATATATATCTGGTTTAACCGGACCAACTGTAACGCTCCACATACCAGATGCATCCTTTGTCATAGCAACAGGTGCTTTTTCAAACTGAGCGCTCAGTTTAACATCTTTAGCAAATGGAGCGATAAAACGAAATGTTACCGTTTTATCAGGGTTAATCTGGGGAGAGAACGCAAGCGGTCCTCTCGGAGGCTGGCCTGATACAATACCGGAAATACTCAGTATAACCAGTGCTAGTAATGAACGGGTGAAAATTTTACTATTCATATTATGTATTAATTACTGATCATTTTAATACTCTTCATCCATTTAAAAAGTGGCAACATCCACTCCTCTGTTTTCTGTCCCATGACAAATCCATGACCACCTTTAGGGAAAATATGCATTTCAACCGGAACATTATGATGCCTCAGCGCTTCAAAAAAAGATATGCTGTTGTCAACATCAACCAGTTTATCATCTGCCGCATGAGTTATCCATGTGGGAGGAGTGTTTTCACTTACCTGTAGTTCATTGGAATACAGATCAATAACTTCTTTGGTCGGGCTGGTCCCTAAAAGATTTGTTCTTGAATCTTTATGGGTAAGATTATCCTGCATGCTTATAACCGGGTATACCAGTACAAGAAAATCAGGACGCAGACTTATGTTATTAGGATTTTCAATTAAAGCTTTTTCAAAATGAGTAGCCTCTGTCGAAGCCAGATGTCCTCCAGCGGAAAATCCAACTATACCGACCCTGTTTATATCAATACCCCATTTTGCAGCATTTTCCCGCACAACTTTAATGGCTTGCTGGGCATCCTGAAGTGGACCTATTTTCTTGTCAATCATAATAGCATCATCAGGTAGTCTGTATTTTAGAACAAAAGCAGCTACTCCGTTTCTCATAAATTCCTGCGCTGTCTTTATTCCTTCACCCTGATATGATAAAACTTTATAACTTCCCCCGGGGCAGATAACTACAGCAGCTCCGGTTGCTTTTTCTTTTTCAGGCAGATAGATCTCCAGTTCAGGCTTTATAACGTTGGAAATTATACCCGGGCGTGCATTGGCTGCAGCTGGTAAATTACCGGCTTCTTTAGAATTAGGTATAGCTCCCTGGTAAAGAGGGATAAGTTCCTGTGCCTCAATATTTACTGAAAAAATAAAGAGCGAGGCTAGTAAAATTTTAATAGTTTTCATCATTCATTGTTATTAAAACAAATTAACAGATTTTTTTACAAATAGCTATAAATCATAACTGTAGCTCTACATAAAGTTCTATTTAGTGATGACCTTACCTGTAAGTGGTTCAGGGGCACCCGGAAATCCGGGACCTCTCATATTACCACCCCTTGCATTCTTCCGTTCAACGGTAACATTCACGTTACCATTCTTTTCAGAAAATCTGAAGATCACTCCTTCGCCCCCAACTGTTTCTTCCACAAAACGCGCTGTAAGCTCAAGTGTGTTTTCATCAGTCCAGGAATAACTTGCCGCAACCTTTATAACAGGCTGGAGAATTCCGTAGCTTGCATCTCTCGATTTAGGCGCAGCAGCTCTTGGCGCTGACAGTAATGATGTAAGGTAAGAATCAGAGTATTTCCAGGAATCCAGACCTGCTTTTATCGACTGGTTACCTGCATCCTTTTTGTAAGTCACCAGACATTGGTCGTTGTTAAAAGTGAACGACATCTCTTTAATTCCATAGTTGTTCTCACCGAAAACAATCGATTTACCTGAAATTTTAGGTGCCAGAGAAGAAGTTATAGATTTTGTTGCTGAGGGAGCGATATAGAGCGATGAAATCTTTTTAAGAAGTTCATTATTCGCACCGGTATCTTCGGCCAATTTACTATCACTCTTTATAGCAGGTAAAAGATATTCCCACACCAGGTCCATCTCCCTCTGTGTATTCTGTGCATTTGCAGTAAGAATAACAACGGCGTCCTGATCGGGAAGAAGTATTACAAACTGTCCGGCCATCCCATCGAGCCTTACACTGTTATTTCTTCCTCTCCACATCTGGTAACAATAGCCCTGAAACCAGTCGTTGACATCAGCAGCGATTTTTTCGTTTCCGCCCCTGCTTTCGATTTTTTTTGTTGTTGCTTCTGAGATCCAGTCCGCAGGAACAATTTGTTTGCCATTCCATTTCCCTTTCTGGAGAAGCATTTGTCCGAATTTTGCCATATCCTCAGTGTGGAGGCGTAAACCAATCATCCCAAGATTTATCCCCTGAGGGTTAAGGTCCCAGTCAATTCCCTTAATTCCTAGAGGTTTAAATAGTCTGGGTAGCAGATAATCATAGAGAGTACCGCCGGTAACCTGCTGAACAATTGAAGAAAGCATGAATGTTGCAGTGTTATTGTATCTGAAAATGGTTCCGGGTTTGTCTGTTGGCGCTTTTGATAAAAACGATCTTATCCAGTCATCATTCTGACCTCGTCGTGGCTCTGCTTCCTGTCCGGTCGACATCATCAAAAGGTCACTTACAGTCATCTCCTTCATATAATCACTTAGTGTGTCGGGAACAGATGCCGGGAAGAATGATACTACTTTGTCGGTAAGCTTAAGGCGGTTCTCCGAAATTGCAAGTCCAATACCGGTTGCAGTGAATGTCTTGCTGGCAGAATACATAATATGCTTTGATTCAGCGGAATAAGGCTGCCACCATCCTTCTGCAATCACTTTACCATGGCGTAGAAACATGAAGCTGTGGAATTCAACTTTACCTGTATCGATTGCATTAAGGAAGTCAGTGATGCCTTTCGATGATACTCCCTGCGATTCAGGAGTAGTCCGGATTAAACCATCAGCAGGTTGCGATGTACTGCACGATGTAATCAGCAATACCAGAACAAGAATACCGGGGACTAATTTCAATTTGTTCATATTCAATTTTATTTAAAAAGTAAACTTGCAAACTGATTTAACGATCTTCTCCATGTAAGCCATTCATGAGCTGTTCCGGGAGATTCGTAGTATACATGTTTGATACCAGCCCTATCGAGTTCCTTTTTGAAGTTGTTAACGGTCTGGTACATCCTTTCAGGTTCAGCAAGGCCAGTGCTTATATACATCAGTTTAACTTTTTTGTTGAAAGCGGCCACATCTTCCCATGCACCATTATATAATTTCGAAAACTCCACACCAGTTTGCATTTGCCCTGCGCCACTGAATCCACCTATCCATGCAAATTTATCGAGATTGTGCAGGGTAATCTGAAAAGACTGGAATCCACCCATTGAAAGGCCGGTCATTGCTCTGTGATCGCGATCAGGAATTGTCCTGAATTCTTTATCTATCATAGGAAGGATCTCTTTTATGACAACGTCTTCCAGTGTTGTGTTTAGCATCGGCATCCCCGGCTGACGAGCACCTGCATTCTGACCACCTGTGGCGGGAGCAGCCGGACGTGGAGCCGGAACAGCATCCGGATTAACAGCAGTACCTTTGTCCATGACTATCAACATAGGGGTAGCTTTACCTTCAGCTATTAAATTATCAAGAATAAAATCGACCTTACCCTGATTTGGCCACCCGGTTTCATCCTCGCCACCACCATGCCACAGATAGAGCACGGGGTATCTTTCTTTGAGATTAGTATCATATCCTGCCGGAGTATAAACAAATGCCCTTCTCCAGGCTTTTGTAATGTTCGAATAATAACGCACCTGCCTTATCTGTCCATGAGGTACATTTTTAGCCAGGTAATAATCAACACCTTTTTCAGGGATGTCGATTCCGCTCGACATTCTGCTCATACCATAGAAAGTCTGACTGGACGGATCAACAGCTGTGTAACCGTCGATAATAACAGCATAGTAATGAAAGCCCTCAACGATAGGATCGGTAGTTACCTCCCAGATACCGCTGGCATTTTTCACCATATCAAATTTCTTTGTCAGATCGATCTGTACCTTCTGTGCATCAGGAGCTTTTATCTGAAAGGTTACTCTCGACTGAGCATCAATCCTTGGATACTGAGCTCCGGGAACATTTGTGGAGGCAGGCTTTGAGTCGGGTGGATAAGTTGTTGCCTGACCCAAACAGAAAAGATTAAGCACAAACAGCATAATCAACGATAATGACAAAGCTTTTTTCATGTCAGTAAGATTTGTTAGGTTATAAATATGCATATTTTTATTAAAGGTAGACAAAAATATATATAAGTGTAAAAGAAACATTTATAAATTTTACTAATGTCTGAAATTGCCTACAAACAGAGAAACTGATGGCAATGTTATATAACCATAACGTTATGGTTTTTCAAATTATTGTCATTATGAGAGAGGGATGACAGTTCGTATTCAAGGAGGGAGGGGGAAGAATTGGCGATTCGCAGACTACTTTATCCTTATTAGATATTTCTCTGCGAATCGCCAATTCTTCCCCCTTCTTTGACCCTCTCAGAGCCTTGTCATCCTGAGTCCACCAACTGGCGGACGAAGGATCTCCAAGGTTAAGCAGGATAATTACAAACGTTGGGATTTACCTGGCTTACCTGTAAGTGGTAAACTTTCCGTTTTTAATACTTGTAGCTCCGTTATCGGTTCCAATCCACACACAATCGGTCTTATCGATAGCGATTGTAAGTATATTGTTACTTGCAAGTCCGTTTTCTGTCTTATAGGTGGTCCATTTTGCACCGTCAAGTACAGATAAGCCGTTCTTCGTTCCAAAGTATATCTTACCTTTTGAATCTGAGCTTACAGCCTGAACGAAGTTATCAGCAAGTCCCTCAGCTGTGGTAAAAATAGTCCATCCTTCAAGAGTTTTAAAGCCTGTATGTTTTGCTACACCTTGTTTAGTTCCAATCCACTGAGTACCATCAGCTGAAACGTGCACATCATAAACGGTATCGGATGGCATCAGAATCGGTCCCCATGCTGCATATTCCGAAGCACCTGATACAGCATCAACCTCATTCCTGAATACCCTGAGTACGCCACCTCCAATAGTTCCGATATAAAGGGAATCGCCATCGAGACTGGTTGTCATCGAGGTAATTGTATAATCCTTGAAAAGAGCATCCGGGTAATTATTTACATATGCATTGGTAAGCCATTTATTGTTTCTTAATGCAGAAATTCCTTTATCAGTTCCGAACCATCTCAGATCCTTTTTACCAGCTGCTATTGCAAGCACATTCTCGCTGAGAATCTTTGAATTATCAGGAGAATATGTAGCTACAGCAGATCCTGCATCTACAGGAAGAGATGCTACATCTGCGCCTTTTGAGGTTGCTACCAGAAGCTCAGAACCATCATATTTCAAACTCTTCAGACCGGAAGCTGCTATGTTACTGTTCTTGTTATGAAGGGTCCATTTTGCTCCATCGTAACTGATTATCCCCGATTCTGTAAGAAACCAAACCGAGTTTTTATCATCAATTGTTGCGGAATAGAACTTTTTTGCTGTCAGCCCTTCACCAAGTGGTTGAACTGTTCCTGCAGTCTGAGCTGTGACACATAGAACAGAGAATCCCGATAAGACCCCTGTTAAAAGTAAGGTGTTTGTTCTGGTGGCTATCCAGCCGTTGAGAACTTTAATCATTGTTCTGATTGAGTGCATTTTTCTAAAATTTAATAATAATAATTCCTACTAGTTGATCTGTTAATTTCCAATGCATTTATTTTGGGGCATCTTTTAGTTCCTCTTTTTTACATTCTTAACAAGATCTTCAGGTATAGATACAAGTTCTATGCCATTTCCTGTTCCGAGGTTACGGGTATACTGTTTATCGTTGCCATTATTCCAATGTTCATGTACTCCGAGAACAGGTATCGGCTTCCCGCTGTTGTCGGGATCATAAACTATACCTTCAGGCCAGTTTGAATGATCGGCAGCCTGGTGCATATAATCATCAACACCAAACATGTTGGGTATAGATTCCCATTCATTATTCACAGCATCATGTTTGTGAACTCCGTCAAACTCTGTCCTCAGAAAATCATAACCAACCGATTCAATTGCAACTGGATCGAGCGACATAAATATTGAGTTGCTCCAACCGCCATTAAACGGAGGCATAAAATATTTTACAGGTCCTTTTATTTCACTTGAGCCGCCGCCGAACATTCCTTCAACACACCAGAAAACTGAGTTGTTTCCAAGGTATTTGCTTCCCATAAGATCTACAAAAACCCTGTATTTATGATAACCTGTGTTGGTTGCAGTACCTTCTCTTCTATTAGCAACATGCGAATAATGAAGGTGTTGAGCGCCTCCCCTGCCGATGTTACCAAAATTAAGTTTTGCTGTTAATGAAACTCCTGCAGCTCCGTGAGGTTTGAAAATTGCCAGGTAGATCATGTAATTGGCATTTTCAAGAACATCATAAAGCTTGTCAGTTATCTTCTTATCTGAATAGAATACAAGAGGCTGTTCTGTAATTTTAATAAGGCTGCGTCCGAATGATGTTGACGCCTTGTCTACATATCTGACATTAGGGAATTCTGTTACCCATACATTATAATTATGAGCATAAATAGGGTTCATCGGGTCACCAACAGCAATGTCAGCCTGATCAACACCATATTCATTTACAAGTTCCTTCAATAATTCAAGAACAACATAGGGACCATTTTCAGTCGGCTCCATGCTTACGATCCTGCTGTCTTTTGCAGGAAGTGTTTTTGGAAGCGCATAGCCATTTGCTTTATCTTCCTTACTAAGGGTCCAGCCGGCTTGTCCCTGGTTTATCTTAATGAAAATCTTCTCGCCTTTTGTATATCCTTTTGCCTTGCCAAGTTTCCTTTCATTGAAATACTTGAACATTGCATCCCATGCTTTTGCGGGTGTTTTCTTCCCGGTCAGTTTAAGAACCCCGTCGCGAAACATCTTACCCTGAACGGGTCCATTATTGTTTTCCGGATTTGCAAAATTGTTGCCATTAACAGGATCATTATGCTGAAAATTCGGGTTTGTTGCTTCGGGGTTATATATCCACACAACGCGTCCGGGGAAAAGGCCTTTTGGATCACCGATAGGCATATTTGGTCCATCTTCAGGGCCTGTTCTGGTTTCGGTTGATGCGACTACTGTCTGCTGATCGCTGCTTGCAGGAGCAACTGCCATAGCCACTATTACACCGGCCATAAGCATAAATGCAGCACCATATCTAACATTGATTACTTTCCTTTTCATCTTCCTCGATATTGCAGTGAGTCCGGCAACTGCAAGGAGGTAAGTTACGAATCCCGACATAAATGGAGCCGCAACTTTCATACATGGGTATGTAGCCCTTGATGGTTTCGGGATCACCCTGATTAGAAACCATATCGTTGAAGCGATACCCATAAGAAAAAATATCAGCTTATATGGCAAATGAAGTCTTAAAAGCGAGTCTCTCATTCTTCCTAATTTCCCTTTTAAGACGGAAATATCAAATCTGGTTTGTTGCATGTGGTTTTAGTTATTTAATGTTAGAATATGAGTTTGTAAATATTCGAATAAAATATATGATAAAAAACACTTTTAAGTTTTATTAACAATAATTTAAACCATATGGAGGATGTCTTAAAAGGGCACCCTCTTTGGGTGGTAATCTTACTAAAAGTGGAAAGGAATCCTCCATTTTCTCACTATTTATCAACAAGTTACAGCTTTAGAGGAGCGACGGCAAACCGGAAAAGGTGCGAACCACTCCCTGTTTGGTGGCGCCTTTATGGCTAGTGTAGCGGGCGGACAAACAGGGTGGGGTTGTCTTTTCCGGACTCCTTTTCTTTGGTTCCTTTCTTTTGGAGGGGCAAAAGAAAGGGACAAAATTATATCAATGAACTTTAATAAAGTCAAATAAAAAAGCCGTCTCAATTAAATTTTAAGACGGCCTCTTTTATTGCGTTGTGATTCTTGAAATATTCACAGAGTATTTTACGAATATTAAGTTGTTAATTCCTCTTTTTTACATTCTTCACCAGATCTTCAGGAATAGAAACAAGTTCGATACCTTTTCCGGTTCCAAGATTACGGGAATATTGTTTGTCGGTTGCATTGTTCCAGTGCTCATGTACCCCAAGTACAGGTATCGGTTTTCCTGTATTATCCGGATCGTATTTGATACCTTTAGGCCAGTTGGTTGAGTCAGCAGCCTGGTGCATATAATCATCCACTCCCCATGAATTTACAAATGATTCATATGCACTGTTCACTGCGTCATGTTTATATTCACCCTTCCATTCCTGATCCAGGAAATCATATCCAACTGACTCAATTGCAACTGGATCCAGAGACATGAAAAGTGAATTTGACCAGTTGTTATTAAATGGAGACATAAAATATTTTACAGGTCCTTTTGTCTCATCACAACCACCTCCGAAGAGCCCTTCCACAAACCAGAATACGTTTTTCTGACCCAGATACTTGCTTCCCATCAGATCAACAAAAACTCTGTATTGATGATAACCGGTGTTTGTTGCAGTGCCTTCTCTTCTGTTGCCAATATGCGAATAATGCAGGTGATTAGCAGTTCCCCGTCCAATATTACCAAAGTTACTTTTTGCAGTAAGAGAAACACCGGCAGCTCCATGAGGTTTAAGAGTTGTCGCCGTTATCATATAGGTACAATCCTCATTTACATCATAAAGCTTGTCTGTAATTCTTTTATCGGAATAGAATACTAATGGATTTTCAGTATATTTTGTAAGGGTACGTCCGAATTTGGTAGTATTCTTATCAAGATATTTTACATCGGGGAATTCTTTTGACCAAACTTTATAATTAAAAGCCCAGATAGGACACATTGGATCTCCTATTGAAATATCGGCCTGATCAACACCATATTCATTAACTAATTCCCTTAACATTTCAAGAATGGCGTATGGACCTGTTTCATCAGAAAGAAAACTCGAAGCTCTTCTCTCCTGACCTTTTGCCAAAGTGCGTGGGATTTCAAAACCATTGTCTTTATCTTCCTGGTTAAGTATCCATCGCGATTGTCCCTGATTAATTTTAATAAAGACCTTTTCTCCTTTGACATAGCCTGCTTTTTTGCTCCTGTGAGTTTTATTATAATACCTGAACATTGCATCCCAGGCTTTCTTTGGATTTTTTTCGCCGGTAAGCTTAAGGACCCCGTCGCGGAACATCTTTCCTATAACTACTGGATTATTGTTTTCCGGATTTGAATAAAAATCATATTTTGCCCAATCATTATGTTCAAATGCTTTATTTGTTGCATCGGGATTCCAAATCCAGACTACCCTGCCGGGGAATATTCCCTTGGGCTCTCCAAAAGGTTTATTCGCTCCGTCTTCATGGCCGGTTCTGGTTTCAGTTGAAACTGCTACGGGTTGCTGATCACTGCTTACAGGTACAACTGCCATAGCTACGATCACTCCAGCCATAAGCATAAATGCAGCACCATATCTTACATTGATTATTTTTCTTTTCATCTTCCTCGATATAGCAGTTAGTCCGGCAACTGCAAGAAGATAAGTCACAAATCCCGACATAAATGGCGCCGCCACCTGCATACATGGATAGGTTGCCCTTGATGGTTTCGGGACTACCCTGATCAGAAACCATACCGTTGAAGCGATACCCATAATAAAAAATATCAGCTTATAAGGCAGATGAAGCCTTATTAGCGAGTCTCTCATTCTTCCTAATTTCCCTTTTAACGCGGAAACATCAAATCTGGTTGTTTGCATGTAGTTTTAATTATTATTTACTATGATAAGAATTTGTAAATATTCCAATAAAAAAAATGATAAAAAATAGCTTTAAGTTTAATTAACATTACAATGTTTTCCTCAGGTCAAAAAGGGTAAATTTTTAAGACTAATGCAGATTAGACCACAAAATAATTCCATTTATTCTGTAAACCTGATATTTAATTTTGGGGTAGAAAATATAGACGGCAAATTGCTTAATATGTCTTAATAATCAGTGTCAGGCTTTATTAAGATACATTAAATAAAGGTAAATGAGTATTGGATATCAATAATAGTACACGTCCAATTTAGAATGAGATTCCTCGCTAACACCCGGAATGACATAGTGAATTTGTTGTATTGGGCGGAAGAGGTGGCGATTCGCTGAAAAATATTAATGACGACATGATTGAGTTTGCGAATCGCCACTTCTTCCCCCACCTTCTCCGAGCTGAATTGTCATCCCGATCCCGCTTCAGCGGGAGAGGGATCTCCCTCTCTTATAACGACAATATTTAAAAGCCCATGATGTATATAGTTATAAAACGTTGTCATAAGTAATGCCAGCTAGGAAATTAGTTTCACAAGTAGAGACTAGCTTACCTAAGGTTATCCACTTCACGTAAAAATTTTTATGAAATCAGTTTTCAGTAAATTCCATTATTCCAAAACGGTAAGGTTGATGAACATCTAGCCTTATATCGTATATCGGATATAGCGTGGATGTTGAACGAAACCTGTCGTCGACAAAATTCCTATCCTGCCGGACTGCCTGGAATGCCCATTTAGCACCGGCTCTTGGACGTCCACTAAAATTACTAAACGCAAACCATGGAATTGCTATCTCCCATTTGCCACCCTTTATCTTTGTCTTTATCGTTATTTATTGTTCCGTCATATGTGACTTCAACTTTAAATGCAGGATTATAACCAGGAATAAAATAGCTTCTGCCATTATAATATTTCCAAAGCATTACATAATCGTATACAGCTTTGGTTATATTGATTTCAAATCCAAAATGAAAGTTAAGACTGTCAGGTATTGGGAGACAAAAGAATTCTGCACAATCGTCCAAATAGGGTCTGCCATCGGGTTTTGTTTCACGTGCCGTGAGAGATGTGTCTTCACATGCATAAAACAGATACAGATTGTCATCATCCCAAAGCATTCTGAATTGTGAGTTTTGTTTTTCAAATGGTTTATCGGCCCTGTAGAAATAGTTGAATGACTGGAGTTCAGCATCTTTCCATGTAGCTTCATCCATTTTCCCATCTACCGTAATGGGTCCTTTAGCTCTTGAAACTTTATAAACCGGCTGCTGCCCGATCACCAGTTGTTTCTCAGCCTGGGAAAAAAGAGATAGACCTGAATAGAGAGATATAAATACTGTCGTCAGGGTTTTTAGACTAATTTGTTTAAGGTTGCTCACTTTCATATTATAGTTTATTATTAATGGATAAAGAAAATAATTATTTGCTTCAAAAATCAGAAAACAAAACGACAATCAAATTCTATTTCAATATTTATACGCATGACAGGTAATTTTCTAATCATGAAACCTCTATAAATGGGTAATAAATTATATTTTTATGAAAATTTAATTCTATTTTCGATTTCTATTTAAATCCATCCCAATGAAAAAAAACTTACACAGCTTATTATTTGCTATAATCGCATTCTGCTTCATATTAGCTTCCTGCTCTGAAAAACAGCAGGTTGGCAAGTCGCTTCCCAGAAGTGTTCCTGAAGCTGAAGGAGTATCATCAAAGGCAATACTTACTTTTCTTGATTCAGCCGCTGTACGAAGACACGAGTTTCATAGTTTTATGTTCCTGAGGCATGGCAAAGTTATTGCTGAGGGCTGGTGGAAACCTTACGGTCCTGATTTAAAACATACTCTTAATTCGGCCAGCAAGAGTTTTACATCCACTGCAATAGGGTTTGCAGTAAGTGAAAAGAAGCTTAATCTGGACGATAAGGTGATTTCATTTTTCCCCGAGTACCTGCCTGATACGGTAAGTGCGAATTTATCCTTACTCAGAATCAGAGATTTACTTACCATGTCAACAGGAATGAGGCGCGAACCGCCGCTTAACGTTGACGATATTTGGGTGAAAGGATTCTTGTCAATGCCGTTTGCAAGTGAACCTGGTAGAACATACCGGTATAACTCAACAGCTTCCTATATGTTATCGGCTATTATTCAGAAAGTAACCGGTCAAAAGGTTATTGATTACCTGAAATCTAGATTATTCGATCCTCTTCAGATAGAAGGTATGGACTGGGAAACAGATGCATATGGAATAAATACAGGTGGATGGGGTTTGAGATTGAAAACAGAGGACCTTGCAAAATTCGGACAGTTTTATCTTCAGAAAGGTAAATGGAATGGCAAACAGCTTCTTCCAAAAAAATGGGTTGAAGAGGCTACTTCTGTTAAAATTTACCAGGATCCTAAAATGTCGGCCTCAAAAAGAGACTCCTCTAACGACGGGGTTCAGGGATACTGCTATCAATTCTGGCGTGCCAAACATAATTCGTACCAGGCTAATGGAGCAAATGGCCAGTTTGTAGTTGTAATGCCCGACAAAGATGCAGTTGTAGTATTTACTGCTGATTCTCCGGATATGTGGGGAGAAATTGGTATGATCTGGGAATTTCTATACCCTGGTATCAAAGATAAAGCATTGGCACCCGATGAGGTTTCTGCAAACGAACTGAAAGAAAGATTGACTTATTTGGCACTTCCTGTCCCTGCTATCAGCAGTAATGATTTTATTACATCTATTATATCCGGTAAAACTTTTAAATTTCAACAGAATGATAAACATGTTCAAAGCATTTCTTTTAAGTTTGAATATAACATGTGTATTGTCGACCTTAAAACAGATACTGCTTCTTTTCATTTTAATTTTGCGTCGGGAAAATGGTTCCTGGGCGAGACAACCAGACATGGGCCTTCAATATTTGCGCAGGCTAAGAATAATCAGAATGGATTGCCTCCTTTTATTATTGCCCAGGCCTATACCTGGACAGATGAAAAGACTCTGGAACTTTCATTAAGGTACATTGAGAATGTATCGTCTGAAAAAATAGTTATTAAGTTCGATGAAATTGGAAAGAAAAAGATACTCTTTGACTTTAAGGGCAACAATTCCAGGTTCAACAGATCAGTGCCGGTAGAGGGAATAATGGAAAAATAGAACAAAAGAACAAAAGAACAATAGAACAATAGAACAATAGAACAATAGAACAATAGAACAATGGGCAATATGAGAACAATCCTATCAGAATTATTTCAGAGAGTTAACAGTATAATAGCTTTAGCCATTTTTGTAGTGTTATTCCAATCAGGAAATTCTGTGTTGGCCCAGGAGGATATCGATGTTGGTAAAACAGGTTGGGATGTTAAACGGCCGGTTATGGCTGCTGCATGTGATAACGGTTGTCCCTGGGGAGAACTTGGAGAATACGTAAGAAAAGCAATGGAACCTTATGGCTATTCAATTATTCTCTGCCGAAACTGTAACAGATCGTATGGGCCTCGTCTGGTTTCAACTCACGACTACCCTCCTCCTCTTGATGAAGTAAATCTTGAAGATGGCGTTAACATGCGTGTAAATGCACGTGTTGATTTTGGTGTTACTTCAAGCGCTATGTTAAGTACTGCATACAGCGGAACACCAAGCAATAAAAACCCATATAGTAATCTTCGCCTAATCGCAAAGATAGAGGACCCCTTCTACTTTCTTGTTGCGGTAAGGAAAGAATCAGGAATTAAAGACCTTGCTAAGATTAAGCAGCTACAACTGCCTCTCAGAATAATGGGTGCAGATAACAACATGATGACCATTTTGAAATACTACGGTATCAGCGCTGAGGACATTAAAGCATGGGGTGGAAAAACCGGGGTTACCATGGATGAAGCATTAAAAGGCAATTTCGATATTGTTTCAGGGTTCCTGGCAAGTCCTTCCCTTAACCCTGAATCTTCTTCATGGACAACCCTGAGCCAGAAATTCGATCTATATTTTATTGAATTGCCGGATGAGTTGCTCAAGTCTATGGCTCAGCAGAGCGTTGATGCTGAACTTGTTGTGGCCCATCAGAATCTTCTCAGAGGTGTCAACCGGCGTATAAAAACTCTTGGCCGCTCCGGTGAATCTTTTTTTGCGCGCGACGACACTCCGGAAAAAGCTGCTTACGAGCTGGCAAAAGCGATTGATGAAAATCATGCTGACCTGAAATGGTTTATCAGGATCTATACTTACGATCCAAAAACTGTCTGGAAGAATTTTGGCGTACCCCTTCACCCGGGCGCTGAAAAATATTACCGGGAAGTTGGTTACCTCAGGAAATAAATACACCTTATATAAAAAGGCAATCTTAAAACTCAAATTATTAATCTGGATTTGGTTTTTGTTTTGAATATTTAACACCCTTCTCTCTATGCTTTTGCTCTCAGAAAATGCATGTGGAAGAATAGTGCTGCTGACCAATTTAACAATTTTTAAATTTTTATTCTATTTTAATTTCACTATTATTGCAGGCAGCATTTCCGGAAAATAATTTCGGAAGTGATAATTATTTAACTATTTTGAACTATGAACTCTTCACAGGAAGAACACAGGAAAATGTCTGTTGCTATTGGATGCGATCCAAATGCGACAGCACTTAAGGATGTAATTATTTCCCAACTAAAAGGTTTGGGTTATAAGGTTGAGGATTTTGGAAGTGAAGATCCTATCTATGCCAGAGTGGCATTTACAGTTGGAGAAGCTGTAGCAGCAAATAAGTTTGACAGGGGCATTCTTCTTTGCGGAACTGGTATTGGGATGAGTATAGCCGCAAATAAAGTACCGGGTGTTTATGCAGCTCTTTGCACCGACACCTACTCAGCGGAACGGGCAATTAAAAGCAATAACTCAAATGTTCTGGCGATCGGAGCTTTTACAACCGGTCTGGAAGTTGCTAAACAGATAGTAAAAGTGTGGATGGAGTCGTCGTGGCAAACAGGAACAAGTTCGGAACCTAAAGTGGCTAGTTTTGTAGAATACGCAAAGAAGCACCAGGTTTAAAAATTAATAAAATCTAATGGATTCAAAGGAAATTTTGCAGCTGGAATACACAGCATTAAAAATAAGACGGAATATACTACGGCTTATCAGAGCAGGTGAAGCAGGTCATGTTGGAGGAGCTCTCTCTTCTGTTGAAATTTTAACGTCGCTCTATTTTAAATTACTCAATATCGATCCGCTCAATCCAAAATGGATACAGCGTGACCGTTTCATCCTTTCAGCAGGACATAAATGCCTGGTTCTCTATTCGGCTCTTGCAGAAAGAGGTTTTTTCGATAAATCAGTTCTGGACACCTATGGTGCGCTTGATTCACATATTCCGGGTCATCCTAATATGCACAAACTTCCGGGGGTCGAATCAAATACCGGCGCTCTTGGTCATGGATTATCAATTGCAGGAGGAATGGCTCTCGGTTTTAAACTTGAAAAATCACCGGCAAAGGTTTATGTTCTAATGGGTGACGGAGAATTGGCGGAAGGTTCCAGTTGGGAAGCTGCTGCTGCTGCATCAATGCATAAACTCGATAACCTGGTCGTTTTTGTAGACAGAAACAGGCTTCAGATAAGCGGGCCAACCATTGAAGTAATGAGTTACGAACCTCTTGACGAGAGATGGAGATCTTTCGGATGGAGCGTAAGGACTATGAATGGCCACGATATTAATTCTATCGTAACAAACGTAATGCAGACTCCTTTCGAAAAGGGGAAACCTTCACTGATAATTGCTGATACTATTAAATCAAAAGGTCTCAGTTTTGCTGAAGGAAAACTAAACTACCATTACTGGAAAGCAACTCCGGAAGAGATGAAACAGGCTGAGCTTGATCTGGATATCATTGAAAACAATTTAAAAGAAAAAATAAGTAAGGATCACTAATTATGAATGAACTAATAGATCCCCGTAAAGCTTTTGGAGATGCCGTTATTGAAGCGGCACAGAATAACCCTGATGTTGTGGTGCTTTCGGCTGACAGTAGTTCAGGATCAGGCCTGGCTAATTTCCCAAAACTCTTTCCTGAAAGGCATTTTGAATTTGGTATAATGGAGCAGGGTATTGTGGGGTATGCATCAGGTATGGCAACGACAGGAAAAATTCCCGTCTTTGCTGCCATAGCGCCTTTTGTTACTGCGCGTCCTTTCGAAATGTTTAAAAATGACCTTGGGTACATGAACCAAAACGTAAAAGTTGTAGGTCGTTGCTGCGGTCTTACTTACGATCAGCTTGGCTCAACCCATCATTCCATAGATGATGTTGCACTCATAAGGACTATCCCGGGTGTAATGATTCTAAGTCCGGGCGACCCGGTTACAATCAAGAAGTCAGTTCATGCCATGATCGGTCATGTAGGCCCTGTCTACCTGAAAATAGGGAATCCTAAAATGCCTGTACTCTATCCTGAAGATGTTGAATTTCAACTTGGAAAAGGAATTGTTATGCAGGAAGGTACGGATGTGGCTCTTATTGCGACAGGAACTGTCCTTTCAAAAGCTGTTGGCGCCGCTAAACTTCTTAAAGAAAAAGGCATCAGTGTCCGACTTATTGATATGCATACTCTTAAACCAATTGATCGGGAACTTATTCTTTCTGCTGCGAAGGAGATCGGGAACATAGTTACAGTGGAAGAACATTTCATTGCCGGAGGACTGGGAAGCATAGTTGCTGAAATTTGCAGCCAGGATTATCCTGCCAGAATCAAAATGATAGGTATCGACGATAATTATGCAAGTAATGGACCTTATGAGCAATTGCTGGCAAAATACGGGCTTCAACCTGATCTTATTTGTGAATCGATAATCAAATTCCTTAATAATAAATAATCTGACAGACAATATGAAAAACTTTGGCTCTATCAAAATGTTTCTCTCCGTTGCAGTATTGCTTGCCATTGCTGAGATACTAATAATTGCTACAGGAAACGGGAGTAATCCTGCCTCCGGTATAATCCTTTTTGTTCTGTTTTACGCACTTTCATTTACAGTGCAGAAAACTGAAAAACTGAAAGGGCTCTCCTTTACTTGTCAGATCTTCGCATTTGTTTCTTTTACGCTCTATTTCCCCCAACTCTTCACTAACTGGGGATTTAATACAAATAGTCTGATAGTTCCTTCTATCCAGATTATTATGTTCGGTATGGGTACAAAACTCAGTATTAAAGATTTTGTAAAAGAACTGACAAAACCCGGGAAAGTTATTATTGCAAGTGTAATGTGTTATACTCTGATGCCACTTATTGCTCTGTTAATCATAAAAGTCTACAATTTTCCTCCTGAGGTTGCTGCTGGTATAATACTGATAGGTGTTGGTCCTGCAGGAGCTGCTTCGAATGTTATGACATTCCTTGCAAAGGGAAATCTTGCTCTGTCGATGACCATTACAACTCTTACCACATTAATAGCACCAATTTTAACACCCTTCCTTATGAAATTGCTTGCTGGTCAGCTGATTCAAGTCGATGCCGTGGGAATGATGATAAGTATTCTCAACATGCTCTTCATACCAGTGATAGCAGGTATTGTCATCAACAAAATTCTTTATGGAAATTTACCATGGACAAAGAAGGACGCAAATATTGTCATAATGGCTGTTGTCAGCTTTATCGTTGGGTTTGTCCTGTTCTTCATTCCATTTCCCGCAATTATTAAATCAATGAATTTAGGTTTCATACTAATTGCCTGGGCGATTACAGTAGTATCTGTTACCATTATTGTTGTACGCAGGGTGAATGGACCGCAAAATTGGATGAACATTGTGCTGCCAAAACTCTCGTTAACAGCAATTATGTTATATATAGTTATTGTTGCAGCTCATAATAAAGCAACATTATTATCAATTGGCCCGGCGCTTTTCATCGCTGTAATTATTCATAACATACTTGGATTTGTATCAGGATATTCCTTGTCGAGAGCATTTGGATTTGATGAAGCAGACTCAAGAGCTATAACGATGGAAGTTGGAACCAAAAACGCAGGTCTTGCAGTAGGTTTGGCAAATGATGTGCTTAAGAGTGGTGCAGCAGCTTTGGCTCCGCTTATTTTCGGTACATGGATGAATATTTCCGCTTCTTCACTTGCAACTTTCTGGAGTCAGCGCGAACCCAAGGTAAAAGAACCTAAATTGAAACCGGTTAAGGCATAATGATGTTTACAAAACAGTTGTATGATTTGTAAAATAATTAATTGCTTTTTAATCCGGGTTAACGTAAATTTCGCAATACTATAATACATTGATAATTGCATTTTAACTATAAATTACTAAATACTAACCAATCTGTCGGAGGACAAACTATGAAAATCGGAAAACTATTTTATTCGTTCTGTCTTACAATTCTAGCCGGAACAATGTTCTGCACTACTGTGACTGCTCAGCCAACTTCGCTGACAAAAGAAGAAATGCTCTATTATACCTCCGTCTGGAAAGGCGAAAGGTTTCCTGATGGAAGACCAAAAGTCTCTGACGACATTGTTCATAGAATGAGATATGTTAGTGTTACTGAAGCTTGGGCGACCCTTAACGGATCAGGCGATCCTGTTGAAGGACAGGCTACTGGAGGTTTCGGTGGTGGCAGAGGTGCTACCTACACCAATCAGTATTTCGGTGGATTCAAAATGATGAGAGAAGAGATTGTCATCTGTGGAAGGGCCTCAACTATTCATTTTATGCCTTTTCGTCCCGATCTTAACAATCTTATTCAACAACAGGGAACAAAAGACGGCAGGGGAAGAGGACAGTACACATGGGGAATCGACCAACTGCAAACAGGCGATTGCTATGTTGCCAATGTATGCGAAGCTGAACTAGACGCTTCCCATGTAGGAGACAATTTAGGTACAACAATCTGGACAAAAACAGGTAATGGAGCAGTTATCAAAGGAACCCTCAGGGACCTTTATGGCAACCTTGCTGTTAATCCAAACTGGAATGTAATGGTACGCGATTTCAGACCACAGGCTAACGCCAGTAACCTCGTAATAGGAGTTAACTGCCCTATTCAGGTTGGTTATGTTACAGTAATGCCAGGCGATATTGTTCTCGGAACACGCGAGGGTGTAGTATTTATTCCACCTCAACTGGCACAGAAAGTAGTAGAATCATCCGAAAGGACACGTATGCAAGACTACTGGGCACATCAGGGTGTAAAAGAAGGAAAATGGACCGCTCAGCAAGCTGACGGCGGCTTTACTCCTGAAATGAATACACAATTTACCCAGTGGCTAAAGGATAATGCT
The DNA here is from genome assembly GCA_963809855.1 of uncultured Bacteroidales bacterium. Lineage (GTDB taxonomy): Bacteria > Bacteroidota > Bacteroidia > Bacteroidales > VadinHA17 > LD21. The sequence continues at coordinate 2,402,144 of CAWELF010000001.1, forward strand.
GGCAATATGAAAAAATTCCTTGGAGAAGCAGGACCATCTGCAGAATTTGTAAATTCTTATGTTAAGGAGCGTGAAACTCCTCGTCAGGCACCTGCAAGGTAATGTGAAGATATATTTTGATTCATCCGGTTCAATTCCGGATGGATCAAAATTCAGTTGAGAAGATTAATGTAAAATATGAAACACATGAAATCATCAGAAAATGAGTTAGTCATCGGGCGCCGTGGTGCCCTTAAAATGCTTGGTCTTGGTTCAGCAGCAATGCTATCGGTAGGTCTGGGTGATGTTCTTGCAAAAGAACCAAAGAAAGACACACCAAAACCAAAAGGTCCGCCTGCAGAGAGTCGCAGTTCAGTTGCTTTTACGACAGGATCTGAACGCAGGCAGATGTTATTCGAGGTTATGAAACCCTTCGAGAGTGAGATCAAAGCTGCACTTAAGAAGAAGCAGCTTATTATCAAACCGAACATGGTTGTAACAAATACTCCTCTTTGCGCTACACACCCTGATGCATTGAGAGCATTGCTGGAGTTCATAAAACCAATGTACAAAGGTCAAATAATTATAGCTGAATCAAGTTCTTCTGTAAACTCTTCTGACGGTTTCAAAGCTTATGGGTATCTTGACCTCGCAAAGGAATTCAATTTGAAATTCTTTGACATGAATACTGAGAGCACAGGAACGCCGGTATATATTGTTGACCGTGACCTGCACCTCGATAAAATTCAGGCATCCAATTTATTGACAGATCCCAACAACTATGTCATTTCGCTTTCAAGGCTTAAGACACATAATACAGTTATCATGACTGGTGCAATAAAGAACCTTGCTATGGCTGCTCCCCTTAACCCGGGAACTGTTGCAGGTGCTGCCAGACCAATAAGTTATAAACGCAATATGCACTCAGGTGGATCGCGTTTTCTTCATTACAATATATTCGTGATGACACCATACGTTAAAGCTGATTTCGCTATTATCGACGGTCTTGAAGGTATGGAAGGTAACGGACCTATCAGCGGTACAAAGGTTGATCACAAAATTGCGATGGCCAGTTTTGATCCTGTTGCTATGGATAGTATGGCTGCAAGACTTATGGGAATTCCACTTGAAGATGTCGGATACCTTAACTACCTGGCTGCAGCCGGAATAGGCAATATTGACAAGACTAAAATTGATATTATTGGCGGAAAAGATCCGGAGAAGAGTATTATAGTTTACAAACAGCCACCCAATATTAAGAGTCAGATGGAATGGAAAGATCCATTACCAACGCCTCCTCGTCCGGGTGCACCTAATCAAGCAGCTCCTGGTCAAACTGCACCTGGCGCTCCTCCGCAGCAACAGCAAAGACCAAACTGAGCTGTTGGCCGGAATACAGGTGACTCAAACTAATATTTGCCTCCCAAAAAGAAGCTGAAATTAGTCAGGAAGTAGCCTGAGAATTAATTTGGAAATGAATTCATGCCAGGATCAGATGCAATTATCAGCATCTGATTCTGGATTAAGTATTAATAATATAAAATCAATTAATTGTGAACAAACTTAAATTATCTCTAAAAACGCTTGTATCGGCCCATGACAAAAAAGATTGTCAGGCAACTATTATAAACAGTGATGTAAAATATGTCGACAGGGTGTTGAATACGCCTCTGTCTGCAGAACACTATAATTTTCTGAAAGATATTGTAAAGTATGTAGGGGTTACAACAAATTTCCGTGAAGTAATCGACTATTTCAAAACTCCTGCAGGAGAAACACCTGCCGGTTTTAAGGTTCAATATGAATTAACGGAGAGTAATGTATTGAGGGTTGACCTCGTTCGTGATATCACATTCGACAAGAATGGCGCAAGACGCCCCACGAAAGTGCTGTTTTCGGCTGATAGTGCGAATCCTTACGAAATAGTGTCAATTAAAGACATGCTTGCAAACCTTACCTGTAACCCTGGTATTATCTACGATTTATTCATTAATAATCCCAAGGCAAACGTTGGTAACAAGTTCAAAACAAGAGATGAAGTAATGCAGGAGATCGGGAATATTCTCGGCCCTGGCTGCGATATTTCAGTAGAACTTAATAACCCGTTTTCCGATTCAATAAATGAACTCCTTGAAGAAGCTGCTAGGTTCAAAGAAATGCTTTCCAAATACCGTGTTGTTATTAAAGTTCCTCATACAGGTCCGGTTAACGCTGAGAATGTTAAAGAACTGCTTCAGGGCGATAAGAAATTCCAAAGACCTTACGATAGTGGATCTACAAAAGACAAACTAAGAGGTCATAATCTTGCTTTGCTTATGCATGAACATGGATATCGTGTAAACTTTACACTTATGTTCGAACCCTATCAGACAGCACTTGCACTTCAGGCTAAACCATACTTTATCAATTCATTTATCAGACATCGTGGAATGGCAAGTAAGTCTATTCAGACCTACCTCAACGAGTACAAAAAAGATAATGATAATAAACATCTCGAAGATCTGAGAACTTTCTTTATCGATAAAGATTTCCTTGCACCTGCGGGCATCAGCACTAACCTTAACGATATTAAGAAAACTGCTGAAAGGATACTTAAGTACAGAAATTATGACAATCAAGAGGGTATGGATGATCTGGATGGTGTTCGTCATAACCTTAGGGTTCTTAGGACGGCAAACATGCCTGATACGAAGTTGATCATATGCAGCATGGAAGGAGAAGAGAATTATCCAGCAATCGATAAATTGCTTATGGAACCCGAATTCAGCGATATGATAGACAGAGTGGTAATTACTGCTGAACCAGAATATCTTGCTAAATTCACAACCACACCTCAGGTTGTTTCATACCAGAGAAGGTTTATGAATGCAGCTAATGGTCAGAAATAATTTTAAAGAATAACAATTATCAATTAAATCAAAAAGTTAAACCATGGAAAAAAAGTTAATGGGAGTTTTTGCACCAATCACAACACCTTTCGATGAGAAAGGAGAGGTTGCATACGACAAGCTTATAGATAATATGAAGTTCTATGCAAAATCAGGTCTGAAAGGATATCTGGCTTTAGGTTCAAATGGCGAAAATAAAAGTTTGACAACTGAAGAGAAGACCAAGGTTCTTGATACAATAATCAAACACAAAGGAGCCAATCAGTATGTTATGGCCGGATGTATCTTTGAATCCACAAAGGAAACCATAGAATTCGCAAAGGTTGCAGAAGGTTTGGGAGCAGATTTTATTACCCTTCTCCCACCCTCTTATTTTAAAAAGGAAATGACCGATGCTGTTCTGCTGAGGTATTTTTCTGACGTGGCAAACAGCGTTAAGAAACCTTGTCTGGTTTACAATGCACCACAATTCTGCGGCGGAACCGTATTGTCGGTTGGACTTATCAAAGACCTCGCAAAACATCCTAATATAATCGGTGTTAAGGATTCCTCAAATGCAGGTAATATTGAAGGCTATCTGTTCGCTGTAAGAGATATATTCAATGTAATACCTGGCTCAGCTAATTTCTTCATGGGTGCACTCTTTATGGGCGCTAATGGCGGTGTTATTTCACTGGCAAATATTTTCCCTGACATGACCTGCAAACTGTACGACCTGGTAATTGCCAAGAAGTATGAAGAAGCTTTCAAACTGAACGAGAAGGTAATCCAGACTAATAAATCAGTATCTGGAACAGGTGGTGTAGCTGCTGTTAAATATGCTATGGACCTTGCTGGTCTTTATGGTGGAAACGCCAGACTTCCTCTTCTTCCTTTGGGAGATGATACTAAAAAGAAAATTGAAGATTATCTTAAAAAAGAAAAACTGATATGAAAAAAGTACTAGTAAACGAGAAAGTAAGCCCTGATGCACTCAATATCCTTAAAAAGGCTTCTGAGGTTGTTTATATTCCATCGGGAGATCATGATGAAATCAAAAAAATGCTATCGGATATTTCAGGCATTATGCTTGATACCACTATCAAGTTCACCGGAGAGCTTATGGATTCAGCTCCTAACCTGAAGGTAATTAGCCGCACAGGCACAGGAGTCGATAACGTAGATGTTGAAGCAGCAACCAAAAGGGGTATTCTTGTGCTTCACACACCTGACGCCAATACCGTTACCGTTGCAGAGCACACTGTAGCATTTATCGGCGCTTTAACCAAATACCTTTTATTCCTTGATTCTGAAACCCGTCTGGGTAAATTTAAAACTGCAAGAAGATTATATCTCCCTGTTGATCTCGATGGCAAAACACTTGGAATAATAGGATATGGCCGGATCGGAAAACAGGTTGCAAAAAAATGCATGGGCGCATTTAATATGAAGGTGATAGTTTATGACCCTTATATTAAGGAAGATGTGCTTGCACCCGGAGTAACACTTTACAAAAAAGAGGAAGACGTATATAAGGAAGCTGATGTTCTTTCAATTCATTGTCCAATGACCCCTGAAACCAAACATCACATTGATGAAAAATTACTCTCATTGATGAAACCTTCTGCATTTCTTGTAAATACAGCCAGAGGAAACATTGTAGATGAAGTTTACGTTGCAAAAATGCTTGATGAAGGACGGCTTGCCGGAGCAGGTTTTGATGTTCTTGCCAACGAACCTCCTGTTGATGGCGAGATATTCCTTAAAAACCCAAAAACTATCGTAAGTCCTCACACCGCTGCACTTACAAATGAATGTACAGTAAGGGTTGCTTGCGAAGCAGCTTCAGGTATCGTCGATTTCCTGGAAGGCAGACAACCTAAATCAATCTTCAATAGAAAAGGCTTAGGTCTTTAATACTAATTTTAATTTAAGAATAATGAGCACAGAAAAAAAATATGATGTAATCGGTTTTGGTGAGGCAATGGTAAGACTCACCGCACCCGACCACGCACGTCTTGAGCAGGCAAGCCACCTGCATATTGCCATTGCAGCCGCTGAGTTAAACTGCTCTGTAAACATTTCAAAACTGGGCCTTAAAACAGCATGGGTTTCCAAACTGGTCGACATCTGGTCGGGACAATATATCATTAATAAAGGAAGGGAGCATGGAGTTGATATGTCGGGTGTAAAGCTGCTGCCTTTCGATGGAAAAGGAACTGTCCGTAACGGCTTATGCTACCTTGAAGTAGGAATTGGCCCAAGAGCATCAAAACAGATCTACGACAGGGCTCATTCAGCCATCAGTCTGATTAAACCAGGTGATATCGATTGGGAAACTCTTTTGCCACAAACCAAATGGTTCCATACAACCGGGATCACCACAGCAATTTCTGAAAATGCTGCTAATGAAGCTATTACTTCATTAAAAATAGCTAAAAAGCACGGAGTGACAACAAGCTTTGACCTTAATTTCAGATCGACTTTATGGACATCTGAAAGGGCAAAAGAAGTGATGAAGCAGGTTATGCCTTATGTTGATGTAATTATCGGTAATGAAGAAGATTTCGAGAAAATGCTCGGAATTAAAGCAGATGGCGGAACTGAAGCTTACGCAGATCTTGATCCTGAAAATTACAGGACTGTCGCTGAGAAGGTAGTTAAAGCATATCCTAATGTTCAGGTAGTGGGAACAACACTGAGACATGTAAAGACCGCGATGCTGAATGACTGGCAGACTGTTATGCTATATAAAGGTAAGTACTTCGTATCAAGAAAATATGAAAATCTTGAAATACTCGACAGAACAGGCGGAGGCGATAGCTTTGCATCTGCACTTATCTGCAACATGATTGAAGGAAAAGATCCTGAAGAAACAATACAATTTTCAGCTGCTTATTCTGCTTTATGTCACGGATTTCTCGGCGACTGGAACTGGGCAACAAGAGCAGAAGCAGAAAGAGTGATGAAAGGAGGAAGCGCAAGAGTTATCCGATAACATGATTTCTATCATAAAATCATTTAGAAAATAATATTGAATATTGACAAAAGAATGTAATTTTGAGTTTTTAGAATTATAAATTTGTGTAAATTTTTATTTTTAATCCTAGATTTTATTTATTAACCTAACCCGCAAAACTATGAGAAAAATTACAACCCTGCTTGTATTCCTGTTGCTCGCAGGTATGCAAGTTGCTTTTGCTCAACGGACAGTTACCGGAAGAGTTACCAAATCAGCAGATAACACAGCGATTGCTGGTGTTACCGTTGTTGTGAAGGGAACTACTACCGGGAATATTACTGATGCCGATGGGAAGTTTTCGATTGCAATTCCTAACAACAATGCAATTTTATCGTTTTCGTTTATTGGTTACACACCAAAGGAAGTACCAGTTGGCGCACAATCGTCTGTTCTGGTTGCTCTTGATGAATCCAGTACAGTACTGAATGAAGTAGTTGTAACAGCGCTTGGTATCAAGAGAGAATCAAAAGCTCTTGGTTATTCAGCTACATCAGTTGCAGCTAACGAACTCTCGACAAGTAAAAGTGCCAACTATATGCAGAACCTCGAAGGCAAGGTCGCAGGTCTGAATATAACAGCTCCTGCTGCCGGTGTTGGTAGTAGCTCACAAATACGTTTACGTGGTCAGGCTGCTTTCAATGGCGCAAACAATTCCCCACTAATCGTAGTTAACGGACTTCCTATGGATCAGGGCGCCCAAAGTGCGAATGGTGCCAGTACACGTGACTTAGGGGACAATTTAAGTACAGTTAACCCTGATGACATTGAAAGCATGACAGTATTAAAAGGTGCAACTGCTGCTGCAGTTTATGGTTCAAGGGCAGCAAACGGCGCTATCATCATTACTACAAAATCCGGTCAGAAGAATCAGGGTATCGGTGTTGAATTTTCCAGCAGTTATACTATGCAGAAGGCTTTGGATTATTTTAACTTCCAAAAAGTGTATGGAGAAGGTATTCTGGGACAAAAACCAACTGCTGCAAACGCATCTGGTAATGCCCAGTTGAGTTTCGGAGCAATGTTAGATGGTTCGCTAACACCTATTTGGGACGGGACATTGGTACCCTACTCCTTTTATCCTCACAGAATAACCGACTATTTTGAACTCGGGAAAGTTTTCACCAACACAATAGCAATAACCGGTGGTGGAGCCGGTGGTAGTTTCAGAGCTTCATATACAAACACAGATGGTTCAGGTCTTGAACCCTCAAATGATTATCATAAGAATTCTTTCAACATTGCGGTTACTCACGACATTTCCAAGAAACTCCATTTTTCGTCGAATATCAACTATACCAAAGAAGACTATCTTAACCCTCCACAAATCGGAGGTCAGGGAGCTGGTTCTATGAACTTCCTCACCCGTTTGGCTATGTCTAATCCACTCGATCATTACAGATATAATAGTGTCGCTGCCAATGGAACAGAAGCAGTAACTTCAGGTTTCCAGGGTACAATCCTGAACCCATACTACGCTATGCAGGCAGGTAACTCTTATGAACAAGTGAGAGACCGTTTTCTTGGGACATCTACCTTACGTTTTGATGTCACCGACTGGCTTTATGTTCAGGGCAGGATGAACTACGATTATTCCATTAGTTTCACTGAGTCTCAGGTTGTGAGCGGTATAGGTACCAGTATTCCATATAATACTGCAGATGGTACCTATAAAGGAAGTTATAGTTTAGGAGAAAGCAAGGGAACTAACGTAAATGCTGACTTCCTCATTGGTGCAAACAAGAAGTTCGATAAGTTTTCTGTAAATGCAAGTTTTGGTGGAAACACATACAGAGTCAACAATCATAACTTTAATGATGCTATGTCAAATTTCACTGTCCAGGATTTTTTCTCCATTGGAAACGCGGTAACAAAAACCCCAAGTTATGGTTACAGTGTGACTCGAACTAATTCACTCTATGGATTGGCAGAGTTCTCATGGAACTCAATGTTTTACCTCAATTTCACAGGCAGAACCGACTGGTTCTCAGTGTTAAATCCACTCAATAATTCCAAGTTTTATCCTTCTGTATCGGGTAGTTTTGTTTTCTCTGAATTATTGAAAGACATGAAATGGCTTTCATTCGCTAAGCTGAGAGGTTCCTGGGCACAGGTAGGTAGTTCCAATGGTGTAAACGCATACGATGGTCTTCTTACCTATGGTCTTAGTACTTACCAGTTTAATGGCCAAACTACAGGAAGTATTGCTAGTGGAAGTGCTCCTAATCCTCTTCTTCAACCATTTACCGTAATTGAAAAAGAGGTAGGTTTGGAAGCAAGGTTGTTTAATAATAAAGTGCATTTTGATCTTGGATACTTTAACAAAGTTACAAATGGTCAGGTAATGAGTGTCAATCTTTCTAATACATCCGGATATGGCACCTCAAAACAAAATCTTGGCTCATTGAAGAACAGCGGTGTTGAATTTTTGATAGAATACACTCCTATTGAAACTCATGACTTCAGCTGGACAACAGCATGGAACACAACTTATCTGAAAACGGAAGTGCTCTCTGTTGGTACTAACCCTGATGGATCAGCAATTCCGGATTTACTTGTGATAGATTATAACAACGGTGGAAGTTCTAATGAGTTTCTTGGACAATTGCATTATACTGTAGGAATGGCGATGAACCAGTTGTATACAAAAACATATTTAAGAGATGCCAATGGCAATATTCTCCTTCAAAATAACGGAAAATTGTTGGCATCAACTACCTATGTAGCTGTTGGAAGCTCGATCCCTAAACATACCGGTGGATGGAACAACACGGTTACCTACAAAAACCTTACGCTCGGAGTGTTTATCGACTACAAGCTTGGAGGTACTGTACTATCATCTACTTACTTAAATATGACAAGACAGGGTCTGTCCGAACTTTCACTCGAAGGCCGCAGAGTATATGCTGACGGTACAGTTGAAGCAGGTTTAGTATTCCCTGGTTTATATAAATCAAGCGGGTTACCCAACACTACTGCAGTTACCGATCTTCAGGGCTTTTATGGTGATTACAGAAACCTTCAGATTGGCGATCCTTTCATATTTAAATCAGATTTTGTTAAGCTGAGAAGCATATCGTTATCATATAATGTAACCAGTGCTCTAAAAAATGTGAATTTCCTCAGCTTCGTCAAGGGATTATCATTGACAGCTTCCTGCAGGAACGTTGCGATTCTTTATAAGGATATTCCTAATCTTGATCCTGAAGCTATTCAATCTTCTGGGGACCAAAGAGCTGGTTATGAGAATTCATCATTACCTACTACCCGCGATTTTATGTTTGGTTTAAATGTTAAATTCTAAGGATTATGAAAAAGATAAGACAATTAATATTTTTGAGCGCATTCCTGCTAATAATCGGAGGATGCGACAAGGGTTTTGTGGAAATAAATACAAATCCGTTTGCACTAAATAGCATGGACCCGGGTCTTTTGTTTGCCGGACAAGAACGTACCGGTGGTCTTGGTGGCTGGGAATCAGAGAGTACTGTAATTCAGCAATTTGTAAACCCGTTTAACCTTGGAGCCACATTAGCTTTCAATTTCAATGAAAATATTGACGGATTCCAAAACGGCTCCTTTGGTGCCTATACAGGTTCGGTCAAGACATTCGTTGCTATTTTGGATCAGTTGAAAGGGACCACTACCCAAGTCAATTTGGTGAGCTATACACGTCTCCTGAAAGCATTAGTATTTATGAATATTGTTGACCATTACGGAAATGTCCCTTACTTTAAAGCAGGTCTTGCTGTTATTGAAGGACAAACAGCTTTCTACCCTGCATACGACAGTGATGCGGCCATCTATGATGACCTTTATCTGGAGATCACAGATGCATTAAGTAAAATGGATCCTGCCGGTGATTATGTTTCTGCAGATCTGTTTTACGGGGCAAAGGGTACCATCCCTACTACTACAGCAGCTGCACAGGTAGCACAATGGAAAAAATTTGGTAATTCATTGCTACTTAGATTTGGAATGCGTTATTCCAAGCTCGATCCTGCCAAAGCTGCAACAATTGTAGCAAAAGCGTTTGCAGGTGGAGTGATGGCCTCAAATAATGACAATATGTATGTGACTTATGATGGCACAAACTATACCAATGGTAATAATGGTGGTTTAACCACCAACAACCCAAGGTACTACTATGCAGCTGAGCCTTTCGTAAATCAGTTGAAATCAACACTTGATCCTCGTAGCAAGTTTATGGTCGCATCATTTGCAGATCCAAATAACCCACTGGGTGATGCCCACCCTGTCACTAATCCAGCACTTCAGTTTGGTCTTCCGGTAGGGGTACTTAATACAGATCTTACTAAAGTCGGTTACCTCGGTGCAAAACTTACAGGGTATGCTTATTCGCAGATTAACGTTGACTATGCTGCATCTACAACAACCCCGACTTTTTGGATGACGTATTCGCAGACCTCTTTGCTTCTCGCAGAGGCAGCAAACAGAGGTTGGGTACCCGGTGGTGATGCTCAGGCTAAAACATATTATGAAGCCGGGATAAAAGCAGACATGGATGTTTATACTGTAATTATAGCAAAGACTAAACCCAACACTGCAGCTGATGCACTTACTGCAATTACTACAGCAGAATATAATACTTACATTGCGCAACCTTCAGTGGTATATACTGCGGCTAACGCTCTAAACCTGATCAACACACAATACTGGATCTCGAATTTCCTGAATAGTTCAGAAGCATGGGCCAACTACAGAAGAACCGGTTTCCCAGTTTTGGCTCGTAATGCATATAATGACGCGCTTCTCGCCAATGGTGGTAATGGTTACGTACACAGATTTACCTATCCTGATGAAGAACTGACCAGAAATAAAGCGAACTATCTGGATGCAGTTGCAAAATTAAATAGTGGCATCGATGATTTTGCTACCAGAGTGTTCTGGGATAAACCGTAGAACCTCTTTAATTAAAACGTAATGCATCATGTAATTATGTTTTATTAAGAATAAAATAACAAATGGGGAGTCAGAGTGAATCTGACTCCTTATTTTTTAATTACCCTTCTTGTCTTATAATTCCTCACAATTTCTGAGTTTCAATTAAATAATGTACCATGAATAAAAAAATAACGTTCATATCTATTTTCATCCTGTTTAGTTACGCTGCATTTTCTCAAAATGTTGGCTCCTCTCCTGAATATATCAAAGCAATAACTTCGCTTTGGAAAGGGGAACGGTTCCCTGATGGACGACCAAAAGTATCCGATGATCTTCTTGAGAGATTAAAAGAAGTTCCCATTGAAGCAGCCTGGTCTGTACTACGAAACAGAGGCTATGAGAGTCAGTTCGAAGGAACATGGACAGTTCTTTATCCGGAAAATGCCATGACAGGTCGTGTAGTCACCGCACAGTATATGCCACTCAGACCCGACCTCGACGAGTGGGTTAAAAATCAGGGGAAGATTGAGAAAAGATCTAATCCTCCTACAAATTCCTGGCCAATTGATATTCTTAAAGAAGGAGATGTATATGTAGCCGACTCCTATGGAAAAGTTGAGGATGGCCCGATACTTGGTGATAACCTGGCAAATGCCATTTATGCCAAATCAAAACGTGGAGTAATAGTGTACGGTACTGTACGTGATCCAGAAGGAATGAAGATGATTGGTGGTTTCAACTTCTGGTCAAAAGGAATTGACGCATCATTCTTACAAAAAATGATGCTGACATCAATCAATGCCCCTATCCGTATTGGACACGCTACTGTGCTACCAGGGGATGCTGTTATTGCAAAGAGCCATGGTGTATTATTTATACCATCTCATCTGGTTGAAGAAGTAGTTGTAACAGCTGAAGTAACACAGATACGCGATGAATTTGGCTGGGCACGTTTGAAATCAGGAACATATACCTCCGGGCAAATTGATAGTCAATGGTCTGAAGATATCAAAAAGGATTTCCTTGAATTTGTAAAGAATTACCACGGAGCATTACCTATGACCCAGGATCAATTTGAAAAATATATGAAAGAAAGAAACTGGTAACAAACTCTGAATACTCAAAAAGGAAATCGTATTTTAGTATTCATAATCTAACCTAAACTTTTATACATGAAAACAATCTTAAAGCAGATTTCTGAAGGATCTTTGAAAAAAGAAAGAGAAGAAAGAAAAGCGATCAAAGCAGAGATTGATAATCCTTCAACCCCAAACGATCGTCGTAATTTCCTAAAGAAAGCAGCTCTGGGAGGTATTGCTCTTGGAGGTCTTATGCACTTATCTATTGAAGACACAGTTGCTCAGACAACACAAACTGTTTCGCGCACTTCAAGTCCCACAGACCTCAGGATTACAGACCTCCGGATTGCTCAAAAAGGTGGAGGAGGCGGCGGTTTTGCCTCGCGCATTATTAAAATATATACAAATCAGGGCCTTACAGGTATTGGCGACATAAGAGATGGTACCGATCCTCGTTTCGCTTTATTCCTTAAAAGCAAAATAGTTGGTCTAAACCCATGCAATGTTGAGATGGTCTTTAAGGTAATTAAGCAGTTCGGGGGCCACGGAAGACAAGGTGGAGGTGTAAGTGCAGTAGAAATGGCATGCTGGGATCTCTGTGGAAAAGCATTGAATGTTCCGGTATGGCAGCTACTTGGAGGCAGATACCGCGATAAAATGAGACTGTACGCCGATACCCCTGACGGAAGTTCTGAAGCTGATCAGGAAGCAAGAATTAAAAAAAGAATTACCGAGGAAGGTTTTACCTGGCTCAAAATGGATCTTTCAGCAGCAGCCGTTGCCGCGCTAAATCCGGGTTCTATGGTAAACAACAACTACTGGAGGGTGGGACAACCCCGTCCAACCGCACCTCCTCAACAGCAACAGCAACAAAGGCCTCAGGTGCCTGCAGGTCAGAGACCAATGCCTCAGTCAAGTGCAGAGCAATATATGAGCTATAATAATACGGAGGCTCCGTTTACCCAGATCCAATTAACGGATAAGGGCATTTCCCTTATGGCAGAAAGAGTAGCCAAAGTCCGTGAAATGGCAGGAATGGAAATACCAATCTCTACCGACCATTTCGGTTATATGGATGAGAATCAGTTTATCCGCCTGGCAAAAGCCCTTGAACCTTACAGGCTGGCATGGCTCGAAGATACTGTTCCATGGTTTTATCACGACAGGCTGAAGGCTATTAAGGAAGCTTCTAATACACCAATATGTACTGGCGAGGACATCTATATGCTTGGCGGTATGCTTGGCGGATTCAAATCTCTTATAGATGACAGGTGCGTTGATATTATTCATCCTGATCTTGTTAGTGCAGGTGGTATTATGGAAACCAAGAAGATTGGCGATTATGCTGAAGAAGCAGGGATCCCAATGGCTATGCATCATAACAGCAGCCCTGTTGCCTTCATGGCAAATATACATTGCGCAGCTGCTACCGAAAATGCACTCATCATGGAATTTCATGGTGGAGATATCCTTGAATCGTGGGAATCAATCGTTACAAAGGTCGATGGTAAACCTCTGATGGAAAAAGGTTATGGACTTGTTCCTCTGAGTGCTCCTGGTTTAGGTATTGAACTCAATGAAGAAGCTCTGAAGGCAACCATGCCAAAAGATGCCAAATTATTTGAGCCAACTCCTGAATGGGACGCTTCCGGAAGACCCTATGATAAACTTTGGATCTGATTTTTAAAATCTGATTTTTTACAATTCATGGGCTGTCACATTCTAAATTGTGACAGCCCAATCTTTTACCGCTAATCATTGATCTGCTTACCATGCTTTAAAGAGCAAGGTCCATTTATACACCGATGGTTTGTTTTTAGAAAATAAATCAATTTTAAGATTTTTTCACATCTCAATGATTTTCATATTGAAAATATTCCCTACATTGTCTACTACTCACTTTAATACTAATATTCCATGCAATCAAAGAAATTTGACATCTCAAAATTGAAAGGAAAACTGGGCAATATGAGAGACTGGATGATAAGTCATCACCTCCCTCCCAGACTGTTGTTTATAATAATGGGAATCGCATCCACAATTTGGTTCCTGATAAGGGTTATACCCAAACCAAGCAGAGCTACGTACCCATGTATGCAGGTTGCTGCTCCTTTTATGTCAGGATTTATTGCTTACCTCTTAGCAGTTGGGGGCCTGACAGCCATTTCACGTAAGTTTAATAAAAAGATAAATGTTCGTTTTGGAGCAGCAGCCATGCTCCTTACCGGCGTAGTAGTAGCAATGGCTGTTACGCCATCAAGCAATGAACAAACTGCGGTCCAGAACGGTCAGGTTAAAATGGGTCCCGACGATGGTCCTAATCAACCTATGGGTGAAGCAAAAGGTATTTATCCGGGAAGGGTGGTATGGATTTGGAATCCCGATGCAACAAATGAAAAATTTGAGCATAATGATTTCGCAACATACGACTGGTACTTCAGTCCACAAAACAATAATCCGGAAGTTATTACAAAAATGTACCGTGACGGAATGCTTAAGCTTACCGGTGAAAAGAATCCAAAGAAAGCATGGGAATCTGTATTCCGCTTATTCAATTCAAATAAGCTTAACGAGAAAAGAGGTTATAAAGCAGGTGAAAAGATATTTATTAAAATAAACCAGGGACAGTCAAGATGGGTGCTTGTTCAGAAGGACAAGGATAATGGTTTTTACCTTCCAAAAACACTTGAAGCAAGCGAAATGAGAAGAACATCCAACTTTGTACCAACAGAACAAGGTCCTTATGTTGTTCTTGAAGTTCTCAGAGAACTGATCAACGATGCAGGTATTCCTCAGGAGAACATTTCAATAGGCGACCCAATGTGCCCAATCTGGGGACATAACTATGAAGTGTGGTCAAAAGAATTTCCTAATGTAAAGTATCTCGATAAAAATACTACCACCTTCGGACGTACTCTTACTAAGGTTACAGAAAAGCCCCTTGTGTTTTATTCCGATAATAAAATAAATGACAAGCTATATGATGTTATCGAGCAAGCCGATTATCTTATTAATATGACAACATTAAAGTCACATATGAGTGCAGGTGTTTCACTTACTGCCAAGAGTCATTTCGGGGATATCGGAAGAGCTACCGCAAATCATCTTCATTACTCCCATCCTGCAGCTGGAAGGGGAGGCAAATTTCCAAATTCGGGCTATGGTAAGTACAGGGTTTTTGTTGATCTAATGGGAAGCAAATATCTCGGCCAGAATACAATGATCTGGATTGTTGAAGGGTTGTTTGGTGGTGGTGCAAGCGAAATCAAGGGTCCTGTAAAATATTTTATGGCTCCATTTAATAATGACTGGTCGAACTCAATCTTTATGTCGCTCGACCCGGTTGCTATTGAATCGGTCGGATATGATTTTTTGAGAACTGAATGGAATGGAGAGCGCAAACATGACGCTGTTAATAATGAATCGGAATACCAGCCAAATATAAATGGCGTTGATGATTATATGCATCAGGCAGCGGATCATTCCAAGTGGCCAGAGGGAATTATTTATGATCCTGACAAAACGGGAAAACCAATTCCTGTATTAGGTGTTCATGAGCATTGGAATAATGCAATTGATAAACAATATTCGCGCAATCTTGGAACAGGAAAGGGTATCGAACTTGTTTCAATACCGGAAAATCTGGTGAAAGGCAAGAAGAATTAATACATTTTCTTCAACTGTTGCAGGCGAGAATAATATAATAATGTTTCATGCACCGGAACCGATAAAAGAGTATCCTGTCTGAAAAACAGGAAATTCATTAATTATCAGTAAGAAATAATTCATATACTGTATCAAAAGAAAAAACACAGATAAAGAATTTCTGTGTTTTTTTTACTTTTGATACAGTTTCTTTTTTTAATACCTGACCAGATTATCTTCAGAGTATGCTTCTTTATAAAGGCAGGGAAACATGAACTTCAAAAATAGATTATGAGACAGGAAATAGTTGTCGGAGTTGACAGTAGTACTACTTCTACAAAAGCAATAGCATGGGATGTTAATGGAAAGAACATCGCAGCAGGAAGCAGTCCGATACCACTTAACTCACCGCAGCCAAACTATTACGAACAAAATCCTGATGACTGGTGGTCATCCATGGTGAAGGCACTGCGGAAACTTACACATCAGATTGATAAAGAAAATATTACTGCTCTATCCATATCGAATCAGAGGGAAACTTTTGTTGGATTGGACAAGAACGGTATTGCTGTAAGACCCGCTATTATATGGCTGGATGAAAGATGCAAAGAGAATGTGGATAAATTTGCTTCAATCATTGGCGAGGAACATATCCACAGGATAACTGGCAAACCTAAAGATTATGCCCCGGTAGTGTATCGTATGGCATGGATGAAAGAAAACGAAAAGGACCTCTTCGGGAAAGTGGACAAATTCTGTGATGTTCATACTTATCTTGTATACAGATTAACTGGTGAGTATAAAACCAGCTGGGCAAGCTCCGACCCTATGGGTATATTTGACCTTAAAAACAGGGAGTGGTCCGGGGAAATTCTCAGGCAGCTTAACATTTCTCAGCAAATGTTACCTGATACATTTCGACCAGGGACAGTTTTAGGATATATTACAAGTGAAGCTGCAAGGGCCACTGGTTTAAAAACCGGTACAAAGGTAGTTGCCGGAGGAGGTGACGGGCAGGCTGCAGGACTTGGTGTTAATGCTCTGGCTTCCGACCGGGCTTATTTAAATCTTGGCACCGCTGTGGTTTCAGGAACTTTTACAAAGAACTATATTATCGACAGAAGTTTCCGTACTATGTCATCATGCTCAGAGGATGGCTTCTATTGTGAAACGAGTCTTCGTTCAGGGACATTTCTCATAGACTGGCTTATACGGCAGATACTTAAGATTTCTCCTGCCCGGAAGCCTGATATCTACCGGCAACTGGAACTTGAAGCAGGGAAAATTGAGCCTGGTAGCAAAGGATTAATGGTTCTCCCCTACTGGAATGCTGTTATGAATCCATACTGGGATCCGCAGGCAAGGGGAAGTATTGTTGGCTTGTCACCGGAGCACACCAGAGGTCATCTGTTCAGGGCAATACTAGAGGGAATTGCAATGGAGCAATCACTGGCAACTCAGGCAGTGGAAACCGCAACAGGAAAAAAGACAGAAGAGTATGCCATTATTGGCGGCGGGGCAAAGAGCAAATTGTGGCGTGAGATTATTGCGGATACGAGTGGAAAGAGAGTTCTGGTTATGTCTTCAGACGAAGCCTCCTCGCTGGGTGCCGGAATTTCTGCAGCAGTTGCTGCCGGATGGTTTGAAACATTCGAAGATGCAGCAAAAAAAATGGTTCATGTTAAAAGCATTATTGAACCCGACTACCAAAAGAAAGAAATATATAATAATAGATTGACTGAATACAGAAAGATATACCCAGCTATAAGTGAAATAAGGTAAGCCTCGGCCTTCTGCCCCATGGCCACCAACCTAAGGGTAGCATTAAACTGTAATTAGAAAAAGTTAGGGGGTGTTGAATAAGTCAAAATCGATTAACCGCAAAGGTCGCAAAGAAAATCGCAAAGATCGCAAAGAGCTTTATTTCAATATTTTAACTTTGCGCACTTTGCGCCACCTTTGCGTACTTTGCGGTTAGAAAAGACTCCTTAAATAGAAATTTATTGCAATAGCGCAAGCTAAGGTGCAGAACACCGGAATATTTCCTTCCAGTTCAATTTATGATAAACTCCGTATATTCATTTTACAGATTTTTAACATTTTTAACATCACAAATTGGAAAAGCTCATCTTATCTGGGCTAAAATCAAATAACTTTCGCTTTTATAACTGGATGGTAAAATAATTGCTTTAAATTGTTACTCAAAAACTTTACCTTTATATACATTTGTACATAGCGCATAAAATCTTTTGTTAATATTTAAATGTAATTTAGAAAGATTGACACAAGCATGAATTTACTGCTTTCACTTTATCTGAAATGAATTATTTATTTATCAAATACTAACCTGGAAATAAATTGAATATGAAAAAAAACGAAGCCCTCTCTGATTTTTTTATGAGATTATCAAAGCAGAAAACATTACTTGCAGCATCCATCTCAACGTTTCTGATGGTATGGTTGCTGAGTTCATCTCTAAATGCCCAGCAGCCGGTTCCCGAAGCCAGCCAGCGGCCTCCGCAGCCAACAGGCCAGGCGAAGGAAGGCGTTATTC
This sequence comes from uncultured Bacteroidales bacterium, assembly GCA_963809855.1. Taxonomy (GTDB): domain Bacteria; phylum Bacteroidota; class Bacteroidia; order Bacteroidales; family VadinHA17; genus LD21. The sequence continues at coordinate 2,420,192 of CAWELF010000001.1, forward strand.
CTCTTTTCAATCGTATAGGACACACAGATCTTGCAAAAGCTATGCCGGGGAAGAATGTACATCAGGGAACAGGTACTCTTGGTATGCAAACCCTTCTTGGAAGAGGCGCGGTAAAGAACCTGGCGTTTATGCACCACGGTCCTCTGGGTCCAAAGAGCTCTATAGGGCATCATTTCCATACCAATTCTGATGAAATGTTTTTGATTCTCGATGGGGAGGGCCAGTTCACAGTAAATGGACAAACAGCACTGATGAAAGGTCCGGTAGGAGTACCATGCAAATCAGGAAGTTCACATGCTTTATATAATCCAAATGGAAAATCAGTCGACTGGGTTAATTTCCAGGTACTTGTTGCTGATCCGGTTCAACCTGCTGCAGGTGCTGGTCCTGTTTATGGAGCGGGCGCTCCTCCGCAAGGACCTGGTGCACCTAATGCTCAAAGGGGCGGTAATCCTAATGCCCAGGGTGGCGGTGGCATGATGCGCAGAAGTTCTTATAATTATTCAGCTGATCCGACTGCACTGTTTGAAATGGGTGATGACAGGTCAGATGCAGTTCTTGTCAAGAAACCAACTTTCATTAACACTGGTCAGCTTACGAAAGAAAATCTCCGTCCGGTTGTTAACATGAACGGTGGAAAAGATACCGTTTTCTACAGAAGAGCTCTGGGTCCCGGATCATTCGATTCAAACTGGGCGTTCTTTGATCATCTATTGATTCCTGTTGGATCAACAGTTGGAAGTCACTATCATGCAGGTGTCGACGAAGTTTACCTGGTTATCAAAGGAAAAGGAAAAGTACATGTAAATGATGAAGTTGCTGACCTTGTTTATGGTGATGCAGTACCTGTAAAAGCTGGCGAAATTCATTCTTTTGAAAGCTCAGCTACAGAGCCTCTTGAACTTGTTATCTACGGAATTGCCCTCGAAAAAGGGAAACTGGATGTAGTTGATGTACCGCTTACCATGGCAAAACTTCAGATGTATTTCGAAGTCCTGCCTGAAAATTATGCTGCTTTCGAAAAGAACTATATCGATGTTTATGTACCTGCTTTGAGAAGACAGGTTGGTTATCTTGGATCAAAGCTTCTCCGTATCTTCCCGGCTGAAGTAACAAAGAAAAATGGGTCGCCTGAATCTAAATTTACCTTTGAGATGGAACTTATGTTCGAGAAAGAAGAACAGCGGGTGGCATGGACAAAAACCAAAGAACACGACGATGCATGGGCTCATACCGTAGCTTTCGCCAAGTCTTATCAATGGTTGGGCTATGATGTAGTTGGAATGGACCAGGTAGCTGATCCTCTCGGAAAGAGAAACATCACAAATGAAAAACAATAATCATTCAAAATACCAAACCATTAAATATGAAATCAATGTTTAACAAAAAAATCATCTCTGCCGGGCTTATCGCTTCGGCTGTGATCATTCTGACTCAGTGCACGACCGCTCCTGAGTGGAAAGCGAAAAATGACGCTTTAATCAAACAGTACTCACTTACCGGAAGAGAATTAACCGGTTTACCTAAAACAAAAGTCACTCCAAATCTGGAAGCAGGTAAAGTAACAAGTCTCGAAAGTATTGCCAGTACAGAATTGTATAAGGGTGTTAATGCAAAGTTGTATTGGGGACAGGGAACAATGACCGGTGTTCTGCAACTTGATCCTAATGCACAGATCCCTGAGGAGGTATTGACAACCGACAGATTCATGTTCGTTCTGGAGGGAGAAGTAAACCAGCTGGTTAACGGATCAAATGTCAAAATGATTTCAATTAAAAGAGAAGAACAGGACGGTACTCACAGTATAACTCCAAGAATCGATTTTGTATACCTGGAAAAGGGTACCAAAAATGCACTGACAGCCGGACCGGCAGGTGCAAAAATCGTGGAAGTATACAGCCCTGTACGTCTTGACTACCTCCAGAAGGCAGGGATAAAAAATGCTCCGGCAAAAAATATTGATGTAACAACACCATCTACACCAAACATTAAACCAAATCAGGTATACGATCTATACGAGTTCCAACTTACAGAACTTACCAAAGGAGCTAATTCAAGGCTTATTACTGGTAAAAACACTCAAATAAGCTTTATTTCTATGGATCCGGGAGCTTTGTTCGATCGTCATATACATCCTGAGGAGCAAACAATGCTGGTTCTTCGTGGTGGTTGTGATGAAATTCTTCTTGATGGCGAACAGGCAATGGCGAAAGATAATGTTGTCTTAATTCCCGGCAACATGGTTCATGGAGCCAAAGTTGGCGATCTTGGTTGTGATGGAATTGACATTTTCTGGCCTGCCAGAGCTGATTATAGTGAAAAAGAAAAAGCAAGACTTGAAGCATACCACGCAATTATTCCTGAAAGCTCCAAGCTAGAGCTTCTTGTTGACGGAACAACCACAAAACCAGGCATTACTTTCAGTGAAGGTCCAAAATGGATGAACGGGAAAGTCTATTTCTCAAATATGTTTTTTGATCAGAGCTGGGGTGCCAGTCCTAAGAAAAGCTCAACAATAGAAATGGACCCAAATGGTACATACAAATACATTACAGAGGGTAAAATGCAGACAAACGGACTCTATCCCTATAAAAACGGGAACCTGGTTGTTTGCGATATGATGGGGCACAGGGTTGTTGAGATGACTACAAAAGGTCAGGTTGTAAAAGTATTTGACACAAAATGGGATGGGAAACCTATCGATGGCCCAAATGATATAATAACAGATACCAAAGGAGGTATTTATTTTACTGATCCTCAGTTCACTTCAGAAGCAGTTAAGTTTCAACCGGGGCGTGCTGTATATTATATTTCACCTGCAGGCAAGATGACACGAATCACTGAGCCTAATGAGTTTGCAATGCCAAACGGCATCCTGCTTTCACCAGATGGCAAAACACTCTATATCAACAATTGCTACGATGATGAAAAATGGTACCCTGTTGTAAGTACTAAAAAGAATTATATCTGGGCTTATGATGTAAAAGAAGACGGAACAATTACCAATGGTCGCCAATTCTGTAAACTATTCCTTGTAAGTAATGTACTTGACAGAAAAGGCAAATCTTCCAGTTCAGATGGAATGGCTATCGACAAGAAAGGTAATATTTATGTTGGCACCTATTACGGAGTACAGATATTCAATTCAAAAGGTGAATTTGTAGGTATGATCAATTTACCTCATTTCCCTGTAAGTCTTTGCTTTGGTGATGCAGACATGAAGACCCTTTATATTGTTAGCTACCAGTGGGTTTACAAAATCCGTACCAATGAAGAGGGATATATAAACTATCTGAAATAATATAATCCACACTTTGGTAATAAAAAAAGAGGCTGTCTTGAATTAAGGAGGGCACTGAAAAAGTATCCCTTATTAGAGTAGGAACTTAAAAAATCAGCTGGCAGGTGAAGTCCAAAATTTCATCTGCCAGTTTTTTTATTACAGTGCGAAGTGCAATTTTTTAGAGTTAAAGTCCTTCCGGGCTTATTATTTGGGATGCTTTTAGGTTTTTGGGGATTGGAAACTGTGTTAGTTCAATAATTTGAAGATCCTTTTCAGGTTTACAGTAAAAATAGCCATTGCACCCTGCATTTGCATGCTGTCAATTCCATACGAACTAGCCCTTCCGTATCCATGTATGTTTTTTAATTCACTATTTTTTGCTTCAATCTTATACCTGTGTTTTGCTTTTTCTTTGAAGTAATCTGTCTGTTGAAACTTCATTTGTTCCTGGTGTTCATCAGATTTAAGAGAGACAGAATAGCTTTTGGTTTTTGAGGCAGGTTTATAACATACATTTTTTAATGTACATGTTTTACATTTTTCGACATCGAAGAAATAAGTATCTGTTTGGTTGGTGCTATAATTTTTCTTTCCCTGACGTGCTTTTCTAATAGCCATGTGTCCACCCGGACAGACAAACATTCCTGCATCTTTGTTGTAATCAAAGGTATTTTCATGTTTACGGAAGCCTTGCGTGACCGAAGGATTCATTTTTGCAACGATTTTTATATCCTGACCACTGGCCAACTCAAGGTTTTCCTTTCCAGCGTAGGCTGCGTCGCCAATGATAGTATTTACTTCAATCCCATTCTCTTGACTGGCTTCAAGCAATGCAGGCAGCTCAGGACCGTCACCATTTTCTCCGGATGTCACTACAGCCGCTGTAATAATACGTTCCTCTGTCATAGCGATATGTGTTTTGAACCCAAAGAATGAGGTGTCCGCTGTTTTATGTCCTGTCCTGGCATCGGGATCCTTTGAGAGTGTATAATGATCCTGGGTATCTTCAATGGTTTCCTTCAACAAGTTTAGCTTTTCTTTTACTTTGGGCATTGACCGCAGCACTTCATCTAACTCTATCTCCTTTTCAAGTTTACCACAATATGATAACTCATGTTCCAGATCATTATCTTCGTTCTTTTCGGGCATTCGCCCTTTCCAGTTCTCGTCTGTAGAATAAACCACCTTGTGAAGCTGACGGGCTCTTTCCTTCAACACTTCAATGGGTGACAATGGGTTCGACCTGGATAATGAATGTGTCGCGTCAACAATAATGGACTTCGATCTTATGATGCCTTTTTCTATGGCAATGGAGACGGTCTTGCCTATCAGAAGGTTTAACAAATCTGTATCCTTCAACCGCAGTTTCCTAAATTTGGTAAGCGAACTCGGGTTTATGACACCTTCTTCAGGTGTCATTTCCAAAAAGTACTTGAAAGACATATCACAAAGGGAACGCTCAACTATATCCACATCCGATACATCATATATCGTTTTGAGTAACAGGTATTTGAACATGCGAATGGGGCTTTCAGCATTGCGCCCATTGGTTAAGCAGTATTTATTTACTAGCTCATCGTGTATGAACGAAAAATCGATTAGCTCGTTAATTTTTCGAAGAAGATTATCCTTGGGTACGATCAGGTTATATAAATCTGAGTAGGTACTAAGCTGAATCTTTTGTTGTTGTGCTAACATTTAAGTGCCTTTAATTCAGGCTTTAAGATACGAAAAAAGCAGTAAAATACAAAGTTTTCAACCTGTATTTTACTGCTAAATGTTTAATAATCTTGTCCGAGGGACTTTTTCAGTGCCCTCCTTCCGGCGCACCCCTCTTTTTTCCCAATGTTACCCTATAACAATCTGTCATCCCGAGCGTTAGCGAGGGATCCCCTAGGGGAAAGAGCTAACCATCATCTTCAATTATTTGAAAATCACAAACGCACAAATATTAAAAAGTGTTTGAAGTCAGGTTTAATTCAATGATCTATCTATCTTTTCTATAAAATCTTAAGGTACTGCACACTTTTTCTTACTTTTTTCTTGTTATTTTAAAATTTAGACTACTTTTGCTTCCCAATAACACGACCAAATGAAAATTGTATACAATTATTTTATCTCTTTTTATTACTTCTATTTTTATTTTAAAAACAGATAAAGGGATTTTTGTATACAGATAAATTAAATTTATATGAAAGCAAGGGTCCCTCAGAGGGGCTCTTTTTTTTTAATACCATTTTGATAATGAAAATAACAATACAGGGAGAAGCGGGATCATTTCACGAAGTTGCGGCACGACAATATTTCAACTTCGACGAGATTGAAATTGTACCATGCAGCACTTTCGATCTAACCCTCAACAGGATGAAAGAAGGAGAAGCCGATTTCGCCGTAATGGCTATTGAAAATGCCAGATCGGGCAGCATTCTTTATAATTATACTCTTATACGAGAGTCGGGGTTGAAAATCCTTGGAGAACACAATCTCCGGATTGTCCAGAACCTGATGGCCCTTCCCGGACAAACAATCAATGACATCAAAGAGATAAGGAGTCACCCGGTTGCACTCGCCCAATGTATGACATTCCTTAATCAGCACCCGCGAATAACACTTATCGAGAGCGACGACACTGCCGGAAGCGCAAGATACATTAGCGAGAACAAGCTCATGGGTGTTGCTGCCATAGCTCCTTCTCATGCTGCAGATCTTTATGGCCACATAATTCTTGCTCCGGGAATTGAAACTTACAAACAGAATTATACCAGATTTCTTGTAATAGGAAAGGAGGAGGATGGCAATAAAAAAGGCAACAAGGTTTCTATCTGCTTTTCAACAGGACATAAACCAGGGTCACTTGCCAAGGTACTTGTAAAGCTGGCTGAGCTTGATATTAACCTCTCAAAAATCCAGTCAGTACCCCGGCTGAACGGAGAATGGGAATATATGTTTTACCTCGACCTGGAGCTGCACAAAAACATTAATTCTGAAGTTATCACCAGAGTATTAAAGAACTATACAAACAACCTGGAAATTCTTGGAGTATATTTAAAAGGAGACATGCTATATGATAGTTAAACCTGCTTTACGCACAGGAACTGTGCAGGAATATTATTTCTCACAGAAACTGGCCCAGATCGACAAAATGCGCCTCGGAGGGGCTGATGTTATAAATCTTGGAATTGGTAGTCCCGACCAGCCCCCCTCTGAAAACACAATACAGGTTCTTGCTAATGAAGCGCATAAACCCACATCGCATGGTTATCAAAGCTATACAGGAGTTGCTGCATTAAGAAAAGCCTTTTCTGACTGGTATAAAAAGTATTTCCATGTCGAGCTGAATCCCAATAATGAGGTGCTCCTTTTAATGGGAAGCAAGGAAGGTATAATGCACATAAGTATGGCTTTCGTGAATCCCGGCGATGAAGTTCTTATCCCCGATCCCGGTTATCCAACCTATTCCTCAGTGACAAGTCTTGTCGGAGGAGTAGGCAGAAAATATGACCTTGAAGAGAAGAATGGATGGTTTCCTGATATTGATTCATTGGAGAAAAGCGATCTCAGCAGGGTTAAATTAATGTGGATAAACTACCCTCACATGCCTTCGGGAACTACCGGAACGATGGCTCTGTTTGAGAAACTCGTTGCCTTCGCAAAACGACATGGGATTCTTCTCTGCAATGACAATCCATACAGCTTCATCTTAAACAAGAAATATCTCAGTCTGCTCGCAGTTGATGGTGCAAAAGACATTGCACTGGAACTAAACTCATTAAGCAAGTCGCATAATATGGCCGGATGGAGAGTTGGCATGGTTGCCGGGAGCGGTGAATATATAAAGGAGATCCTGAAAGTGAAAAGCAATATGGATTCAGGTATGTTCCTCCCAATGCAGATGGCTGCTATTGAGGCGCTTAATAATCCTGATTCATGGTACGACACAGTCAATTCAGTTTATAAAAAACGGCGTGTTATAGTTGAGGAAATAATGGGATTGCTCAATTGCACTTTTGATAAATCACAGGTTGGCCTGTTTGTATGGGGACGATTACCGGAGGAGGTTGCAAGTTGCGAAACATATGTTGAAGAGATTCTGAATAAATCCAATGTATTCATTACTCCGGGATTTATTTTCGGAAAGAACGGAGAGAGGTATATTAGGATATCTTTGTGCGCCAGTGAGAAAAGACTTTTGGAGGCAAAGGAAAGGCTAAAAGATAAAGGGAAGAAGTAAGGTAAAAGTAGGTAGTAAGAAGTAAGCAGTAGGTAGTTTTTGCGGATTGCGGTTGCGGGATAGGTAATAAAAGATAATTGTTATATAAAGGGCTAATAGACAGAACCATGGTAGTTGCAGTAGTTGGAATAGGGTTGATTGGGGGATCGCTGATGATAGATCTCCGGAAAAGAAGATTTGCAGACAGGATAATTGGGGTCGACACTAACCTGAATCACAGGAACATTGCCCAATTGTGCGGGTTGGTGGATGAAACCGACACACTCGAAAGCGCAATAGATAAAAGTGACCTGATAATACTTACCACACCTGTCAGCGCCAATTGCAAAATGCTTCCCGGAATACTCGACAGAATTTCCGCCACTTCAAAGGTTGTTACCGATATGGGCTCGACAAAGGCAAGCATTGCAAAAGCCTCGGCAAATCATCATGCCCGTGGCCGTTATGTCGCTGTCCATCCTATGGCAGGTACGGAATATTCGGGACCACTTGCTGCAATTGGTAAACTGTTCGACTATAAAAATGCAATAATCTGCGACAGGGAACTCTGCTGATTCCGATGCACTTGAAAAAGTAGAGAAAATGCTCGATGTTCTCAATATGCATAAAGTGTACATGAACTCCAGCGAACACGATGTACATGTGGCCTACATTTCACATATTTCTCATATCACCTCATTCTCTCTTGCTTTGAGTGTGCTTGAGAAAGAGCAGGAAGAGCAGAATATTTTGGCGCTTGCAGGTGGAGGTTTTGAAAGTACAGTGCGATTGGCCAAAAGTAACGGAGATACCTGGGCGCCGATTTTTCTTGAAAATTCCCAGTATATCCTCGAAGTAATGGATACATATATTGAAAAAATGAATCTTTTCAGAAAGATGATAACGGATAAAGATATGGAGGGACTTAAGGCTTTGATGGAAGAGGCAAATAAGATCAGGAAAATATTGAACTAGGAAAATTGCGGATTCCGGATTTGGGATTTCGGATTTAAAATCCGCAATCAGCAATCCGCAATCCGAAATAATATCTCGAACAACCAAATTAATTGAAGAGTAATAATTTTATAATACATATTACAATGGAAGCAAAACTGGGGAATTCACTAATAAAAGACTGGAAAGGTTACAAAGAGAGGCCTTTTCTGATCTCTGGCCCATGCAGTGCTGAAACGGAAGAACAGGTGATGGAGACCGCCATTCAACTGGCAAAGATAAAGGAGGTTAGCGTTTTCAGGGCGGGCATCTGGAAACCCAGAACACGTCCAAATTCTTTCGAAGGTGTCGGAAGTGAAGGGTTGAAATGGCTCAGAAGAGTAAAGATGGAAACCGGACTTCTGGTTGGTACTGAAGTCGCTAATGAAAAACATGTTTATGAGGCTCTTAAATATGGTATTGATATGCTTATGGATTGGAGCCCGCACATCTGTCAATCCTTTTACGGTACAGGAAATATCTGATGCACTTAATGGTGTAGATGTAATGGTTTTGGTAAAGAACCCTATAAATCCCGATATTGAATTATGGATGGGCGCCATAGAAAGGATTGCAAGAGCCGGTATAACCAGAATTGGTGCTATTCACCGTGGCTTCTCTTCATATGAAAAGACTCTTTACAGGAATCAACCTAACTGGCAACTGCCCATTGAATTACGCAGGCGTTTTCCCGATCTGCCAATTATCTGCGATCCCAGCCATATTGCAGGTTCGAGACAATTCCTTCATGAAATATCTCAAAAGGCAATGGACCTGAATTTCGACGGACTAATGATAGAGTCTCATATAGATCCGTCAAAAGCTTTGTCGGATGCTGCCCAGCAGTTAACTCCCAACGATCTGAAAGAACTTTTAAGCAGATTAATACTCCGAAATGCCAGTACATCCGATCCAAAATTACTTGATGTTCTTGGGGAACTGAGGCAACAGATAGACGTATATGATGATCATTTGCTCGATCTGATGGAAAAACGTATGAAAATTGCAGAAACTATCGGACGCTATAAAAAGGAAAATAATATAACTATCTTGCAAAGCACAAGATGGGATGAAATTATTAAGAAAGTGTTAGCAAAAGGTCTTGCTAAAGGGCTCTCTGTTGAACTGATAGATACAATTTTTAAAGCCATTCACCAGGAGTCGATCAACCATCAGATGAAAGTTATGAATAATGGCGTGAAAAATCCGGAAAGCGATAAACAGATATAACAGATAATTATGGAAAGATACATAGAACCATCGGCGATTAAAGGAAAAATAAAAGCTCCTTCATCAAAAAGCATGACCCAGCGGGCAATTGCTGCTGCTTTATTAGCCGATGGGCAGAGTATAATCCATAATCCCTCATATTGCGACGATTCGCTGGCTGCAATGAGTATTGCTGTGGGTCTCGGAGCAAAGGTGGAACCTCTGGCAGATGAACTTCAGATTAATGGCTCAGTGGTACTGAAAGAACCAAAACTCAACTGCGGAGAATCGGGACTTGCCATAAGAATGTTCGCCCCAATTGCTGCTCTATATCCTACCGAAATTAGTATGGTAGGATCTAATTCCCTTAAAAAAAGGCCCATGGGAATGATTGAAGAGGCATTAAGTCAGCTTGGAGTAAAATGCACAAGTTCCGGAGGATTTCTTCCACTTACAATTCATGGTCCAATCGTTGGCGGGAAAATTGGAATTGATGGTTCTGTCAGTAGTCAGTTATTAACCGGACTGCTTATGGCTCTTCCTCTTGCAACAAAAGATTCTGAGATAAAGGTAAAGAACCTGAAAAGCAAGCCTTATATCGATATGACTATACAAATACTTAAGTCATTCGGAATCGAAATACAAAACAATGATTATAAGGTATTTGAAATAACTGGCAATCAAAAGTATACACCATTTAATTATAGTGTGGAGAGCGATTGGAGTGGTGGAGCATTTTTGCTTGTAGCCGGGGCAATTAACGGCAAACTTACTATCGAGGGACTAAACACTGCCAGCAAACAAAGCGACATGGCAATAATCAAAGTTCTTGAAAGTGCTGGTGCCGACATGAAGATTTATAATGACCGGATCGAAATTTCAAAATCGAAATTAAAAGCTTTTGATTTTGATGCCACAGAATCTCCCGACCTCTTCCCTCCTCTAGTTGCCCTTGCGTCATATTGCAGTGGGATCTCAAACATAAAAGGTGTTTCGCGTTTAAAATATAAAGAAAGCGACAGGGCAAAAACTCTCAAAGAAGAGTTTGGAAAGATGAATATTAATATTGAAATCAATGATGATGTTATGTCCATAACGGGGGGCGCACCAAAAGGAGCACATGTTGAGTCGCATGAGGATCATCGTATCGCCATGGCGCTTGCAGTGGCTTCACTTGGTGCTGATAATCGTGTATACATCAGAGATTCTCAGTGTGTTGCAAAATCATATCCCGGTTTTTTTGATGACCTGCGGAAGCTTGGGGCCATTGTTCACGAATGATATTTTTAATGTTGGAAGCTGGAAGACCGAAGTCGGAAGTTAACTTAAGAGCTGTATCTCCTTCCTAATTCTCACTAAAATATCCGAAATACTATTAATTTTTGAAATAATTTTGATTTTTTATTGATGTTTTGATTTTTTTATTATTTTTGTCGGAACGAACCGGTACAATTTCCTTCCGGTTAGTTCTTAAATACTTTGAATACGATTTACAATGATTAAATTTAAAATGTTTTATAATTGGTCTTGGCGCAGTTCATCAGATGATGCTGTGAGACACGCCGTTATATAACATTTATAATAATATTTATTTAACATGGCACACTGTTCACAGTGTGCTTTTTTTTTGCAAATTATTAACCAAATTATAAAAATTAATGACATGGAAAAGATCAGAAAAATTATTTTAAGCGAAAATGAAATGCCGAGGCAATGGTATAATATTATGGCGGATATGCCCAACAAACCTATGCCTCCGCTTCATCCGGGAACAAAGCAACCAATAGGTCCGGAGGATCTTGCAGCTGTATTCCCGATGGAACTTATTAAGCAGGAAGTTTCAACTGAAAGGTATATTGATATTCCTGAGGAGGTAATTGACCTATACAGAACTTATCGTCCGTCACCTCTCTTCAGAGCCTTAAGCTTCGAAAAAGCACTGGGGACGAAAAGTAAAATCTATTATAAGTATGAGGGTGGTAATTACTCAGGTTCGCATAAAGCCAACACAGCAATCCCCCAGGCATATTATAATAAAAAAGAAGGTGTAAGAAGAATCACTACCGAGACTGGAGCCGGTCAATGGGGAAGTGCAATGAGCTTCGCGTGCAACTATTTCGGACTTGAACTACTCGTCTTTATGGTAAGGGTTAGTTACGATAATAAACCAGGCAGGAAACTTTTGATGAATACCTATAATGCAAAGGTGCTTGCTTCACCAAGCAATATGACTGAATATGGAAGAAAAGTCCTTGAACTCGACCCTGATTCACCGGGAAGCCTGGGCATTGCAATTTCAGAAGCTATGGAAGTAGCCGGACAAGATCCATATACCAAATATGCCCTGGGTAGTGTTCTGAACCATGTTAGTCTTCACCAGACGATAATCGGTCAGGAGGCATTGATCCAGATGGGCAAAGCTGGTGATTACCCTGATGTAGTTATCGGATGTTTTGGCGGAGGATCAAACTTCTCAGGAATAGCTTTCCCCTTTCTTCGTGAGAATATTCAGAATAAAAAGAAAACCAGGTTTGTAGCTGTCGAACCTTCATCTTGTCCAAAGCTTACAAAAGGTAAATTCATGTACGACTTTGGCGATTCTGCAGGGATGACTCCTCTTCTTCCTATGTATACTCTGGGACATAATTATATTCCAGAGAAGATACATGCAGGAGGTTTGCGTTACCATGGAGCGGGGGTTCTCGTGAGCCAGTTGCTTAAAGATGGACTAATTGAGGCTAAGTCGAAAATGCAAAGAGAATGTTTTGAAGCCGGTGTGCTATTCGCGAGAAACGAGGGGATACTTCCTGCACCCGAATCGACCTATGCTATTGCAGGAGCGATGGATGAAGCAAGAAGGGCCGACATTGAAGGTGTATCAAAAACTATTCTTTTCAATTTAAGCGGACATGGACATTTTGATATCTCAGCTTATGAGAAATATTTTGAGAATAACCTCCCCGATCACCAACTAACGGATATGGAAGTAGAGAATGCTATTTCAAAAATAAACATCCCATAGTGAAATTGTAATTGATTGTAATCTTTTTGTCAGTTCCTGAAACCATGGGGACTATTGGATAAGTGATTACTTTGATTTTTTCCTTTGTGTTACTTTGTGTAATACTTTGTGATCCTTTGTGGTTCAATTATTTATTTCTTACCACAAAGGTACTCTAAGGTTTACACTAAGGTACACAAAGGACTTTTTCATAAACGGTGTTAATAATTCTTCGAACGTACCAGCGGTTCGGTTCCAATCAACTAAATATCAATATACTATTTTAGACTTATTGCAGGAATGAAATATTTTTCTACATTTACTCAATTTTAATTTGCACTTCAGGAATACTATTAAATATTTTGAGCTTTAGATAAACCAAAAAGTGAGGGATTTAGTCGGAAAAACTGAATGTCCTGAAAAACTTAAACTTAAACTTAAATAACTTCTCATGAGAAAACTTTTAACTTTTGTTGCTGCTACGCTCATTACCGGTAGTGTTTTTGCCGGAGGTCTGGTAACAAATACCAACCAGAGTGCTTCCTGGGTTAGACTCCCTGCCAGAAACGCCTCAATAGGAATCGATGCTGTTTATTATAATCCTGCGGGACTTATGAAACTAGAGAATGGATTTCATGTATCTCTCTCTAATCAGTCAGTTTTTCAAACCAGAAAAATAACAAACGATTATGCAGGACCTGGTGGTGCATTTGGTTTGAACAATCATGTATTTGAAGGAGAAGTAACCGCTCTGGCATTTCCTGACATTTATGCAGTTTACAAAATGGATAAACTAGCTATATCTGTAGGGTTTAGTCCGGTTGGTGGTGGTGGTGGTGCTAAATATGAACAAGGATTACCTTCATTTGCAATGAGTCCATCCGATTTGGTTCCTTCACTTGCTGCTTCTCAAGGTGCAACAGCATACAGAATGAATGCATATTTCAAAGGTAGTTCGACATTTCTTGGCTTTCAGGCCGGGCTGTCATATAAGATAAATGATATGATTTCAATTGCTGCAGGGCTTCGCTATGTAACTGCAGAAAATACATATGTAGGCAGCTTAACCGGAATTGAGGTTCAACTACCGTCAGGATGGACAAAAGCAACAACAATAATGACTGGTATTGCTGCAAATGCAAGTGGCGCAGCAGGAAGCACATCTGCTATCATCTCAGCAAATGCTGCCTATGGAAACTTGACTTTAGCTCAGGCACAGGCTGCAACAATTATTAATGCTACACAAAAGGCACAGTTGGAAGGTGGGCTTACAGCTTTCGGTTCTCCAACAACTGTTACCATTGCTCAGGCTGACGCTGTATTCAAAGGTGCGGCAGCAAAATACACGGCGACATCAACCCTACTTGCAGATCAATCAGCTGATGCAGCACAAAAAGGAACAGGTTTTGCCCCATTTTTAAGTATTAACCTTTCCCCATCTGAAAATCTGAATATTGGAATTAAATATGAAATGCTCACAAAGCTTGATCTTAAAAATAAAACTACGAAAGATCTGTTGATTGGCTATACTTCAACTGGAACTCCAATTACGATGTTTCCTGATGGGGAAATGACAAGAAATGACATGCCAGCAATGCTTTCAATCGGTGTGGATTATAAATTATCTTCCGCTCTTAAATTGTCTCTCGGAACTAATTACTTCTTTGATAAATCTGCTGACTACGGGCATAAAGTTGATGCAGATCTGAATTCGGCTACACCAACAACTCATATTAGTAATAAAGACATAATTGCCAGCAACGGAATGACACTTCAGGCAGGTCTCGAGTACAATATTTCAGAAAAACTTCTGGTAAGTGGCGGTTATATCTGGGCCAACAAAGGTGTAAACAGCAAGTATCAAAGTGATCTTACTTATGGATTAGGTACTCAGACCTTTGGGGCCGGAGGAGCTTATAAATTTTCAGACAAAGTAATGCTTAACCTTGGAGTAAGTTACACAGCTTATATGAAAGGTACAAAAACTGTCGATCATATCTTTTCTGGAACCGGCGCAAATATTACTTCGAACGAAACGTATGAAAAAAGCACATTTGTAGTTGGCGTCGGTTTAGACTTTAAATTCTGATAACCAATTTATAAAATAATCTAAAGGCTGATCCAATTGGGTCGGCCTTTAAAATTTTATACCTTTGTTATTCAGATAGTTAATGTAATGGGTTTTTCTTGGAGCATTCGAAGTGGAAAGTCTCTTATACCAAAAAATTGCATTTTCTTTATCCCCATCTTCAAGAGCTGCATTAATAATGTTTATAAAAAGCAAACCTTTAATGCCAACATTCTGATTATCAATACTATCAAGAATAGTTTTAAAAATCATTAGATTATCTGCTGGTTTTCCTTTGGACGCTAATTCAAACGCTTCATCAAGCTTTTTATTAAGATCGTTATCAAGTGTAACACCATAGAACCAGAAACAATTGCTATTGCAGTCTTCAATCAGATCGATCCATCTTGTCCCTGCACGCAGTCGAGGAAACTCAAGTGTAAACTGAAGCTTTTCTCCAATACTCTTAAACCTATAACTTTCGGGGCATACTGGTATTCCAGCGGAACTTTTTAATTCATATTTCTTACCCTCTTCATCAAGTAAGTAAATATTCCTGTCGGCACAAAAATTTCCTTCGGTTATCCGATTCTCGACCGATAGGTAAAATAGTGTCTTTTCCGGTGTAAGTTCAATCTTAAGAATTTCGAGCGTTTCAGGACTCTTAAGCGCATAATTTGGGTTGTTAATTGTTTGAGAGAAACCAGCAGGAATTAAGGTCATCATCAAAACTAAAGATATCGGTATTGTTATAATTTTCATTTTACAATTGTTTATGACGGGAAAGTTACAAATTTGTAACATTTAAGTAACAGATTTCACACTAATGTAATAATAAATGAGCTTACCTTTGTAGTGTAAAGTAACTTAGTAATTTAAGTATACTAAAGTATCCACGAATAATTATAATCAGGGATGAAAACAAAGAGAGAAGAATCTATTTTGGATATCATTGCTACTTTTGAAGAGATGGCAGACATTATTCTGACCCAGCTTACGCTATTGGAAAAATATATGTCGGGAAAGGAACCTGATGAATGTAAACGTATAATCTGGGAAATAAAGGAAAACGAGGTAAAGATCGACAAATATGAAATACTCATTAGTGACAAATTCATAAGTTCAATCGTTTTATATCAGCCTGTTGCTTCTGATATCCGAAAAATTGTGTCGATCTACAGAATGAGCATTAACCTCGAACGCATAGGCGATCGTGTTATGAATATTGTACATTCTATTGAGAATATTGAGAATACAAAGGAATATAAAGCAATGGCCGAGGTAATTTCTGTGATGCTGGTATCGGGTATTTCAATGGTCGAAAAATCTTTACTATCATTCATCAATAACGATAACGAGTACGCGATCTGGACAATAAAAAATGATGAGGTAGTTGATGAAATGAACCATAAACTTCTGATAAACAGCATATCCAAAGCAAAAGTGACTGATAGAACCAGAGAGATGTTACTGAGTTATATTGACCTGAAGGATATAATTACAAATATTGAAAGGATTGCTGACCATGCTACCAACATTGCGGAAGCGTCGATATACTCAATACAAGGAACTGATATCAGGCATTCCTCTTTTGATTCAAACCTTAATGTAAGTAATGATATTGAATAGAGAATCAGAGTTGATGGGGAATCAAAAAAAAACTGGGTCGTTATGAAACAGAACGAAAAGAGAATTCTTATTGTTGATGACGAAGAAGACCTTTGCGAAATTCTTCAGTACAACCTTACTAATGAAGGTTATCTTACAGAGATAGCTCACTCAGCAGAGGAAGCTTTGAAAAGACCCCTGGAGAATTTAGATCTAATTCTTCTGGATGTAATGATGGGTGCCATGTCGGGTTTTAAGTTTGCTGATAAACTCAGAAAAGAGATGAAGGTGGAAGTCCCGATAATCTTTCTCACTGCAAAGGATACTGAAAATGACATACTTACAGGATTCAGCTTGGGTGCTGACGATTATATCTCTAAACCATTCTCTGTTAATGAATTAACAGCCAGGGTTAAAGCTGTTCTAAAGAGATCGTATAACGATAAAGTTACTAATAAATCAATTCTACAATTCAATGGGATCGATCTCGATACTGTACGCAAAAGGTTGATAATAAACGATGAACGTGTAGAACTTACGAAAAAGGAATACGAAATACTTAAAATACTACTTGAAAACCAGGGTAAGGTTTTTTCCAGAGAAGATCTGCTGATGAGGGTATGGGGCCAGGATGTAATTGTAACTGAAAGAACTGTTGATGTTAATATTACAAGACTCAGGACAAAATTAGGACAATTTGGCCCATCTTTACGGAACAAGACCGGCTATGGTTACTTTTTTGAATTTTAATCAGCTAATTTTTTAGAAATGATAATCAGGAATAAATTCCGGAACAACCTCTTCATCTACTATTCTTCAATATTTTTTCTATTCACACTTCTGATCCTGAGCTATTTTTACAATAGGGAAAAAGTTTTCAGGATATCAACTCTTAATGACGAACTTGACAATATTACAAAGGTTGTCGATAAATATATTCGCACAAATAATATCTATAACACCGGCAACTGGATCTTAACAGACTCTGTTGTTAAATTATTGCCACATGAGAATCTGCGAGTTACCGTCGTGAGTCCTTCCGGAGAAGTTCTGTATGATAGTTCCGTTAAGGACTGGAAGACCATGGAGAATCATAAGAGCAGACCAGAAATAAGCGAGTCACTATACTCCGACTTTGGCAAGTCGATAAGAAAGTCGGGTACAACCGGCGCTGAATACTATTATTACGCAAAGTACTACAACACCTATTTTATCAGGGCCGCTGTTGTTTACGATATAAAAGTCATTAATTTTCTTTCCGCTGAAAAGTATTTTCTTCTTGTGATCTCACTCATTTTTATTGGGATCTGGCTTGTACTACTTCTTGTTACCAATAGATTCGGAAAGTCAATTGCACGATTGAGGGATTTTGCAATAAGGGTCTCCAATAACGAACCTGTGGATTTTGATTCAAAATTTCCAAAGAATGAGCTAGGTGTTATCGGGGAGGAAATCCTCAGCATATATCGCAAAATGCTTAATTCAAAAGATGACCTTGCAAATGAAAAAGAAAAACTATTCAGCCATCTGAATGCATTAAATGAAGGGATTGCTTTTTTTTCAAATAATAAAACTAAGATCCTTACTAATAACCACTTCATTCAATTCATGAATATGGTGTCGGGAGAACTTACAATTTCTTCAGCTAATTTTTTCAAAATTCCTGAATTTAACCTTGTAGTAGAATTCATAGAAAAACAGTCAGGTATCGACAGAAAATCGACAGACTTGCCCAAACTGGAATATCAGATAGGGAAGAATGGAAAGTTCTTCAGGGTTCAATGCGTTATATTTCACGATAATAGCTTTGAGGTAATCCTGAGCGATATTACGGTATCGGAGAAAGGCAGATTAATTAAGCAGGAGATGACTTCAAATATTGCCCATGAGTTAAAAACCCCGGTCTCGTCAGTTAAAGGCTATATTGAAACTCTGATAAATGAGCCAGGGATGGAGCCGGAAAAGCAGAAATATTTCCTCGAGAAAGCTCTTGCCCAGAGCGACCGCCTTACTGACCTGATTAATGATATTGTTGTAATCAATAAAATTGAGGAAGCTGGAAGTTCCTTTTCCAAAGAAAAAATTAAGGTCAGCGATATTATTCGTGAGGTAAAAGACAATTTCAAGGCATCTATTGAGTCAAAGGGAATTAAAGTAGAAGTGAATATTGGCGATCAGGTTTTTATCAATTGTAACAAGTCGTTAATAACTTCAGTTTTTCAGAACCTTCTCGAAAACTCAATTAACTACGCAGGAAATAATGTAACTGTGTCGATAGAATTATATAATCAGGACGATAAATTTTATCATTTCTCATTTTCCGATAATGGCATCGGCATACCTGAGGAGCATCTCGGCCGGGTATTTGAACGTTTCTACCGTATCGATTCGGGAAGGTCAAGAAAGAGCGGAGGAACCGGTCTTGGGTTGGCCATTGTTAAGAATGCTATATTGTTACACAAAGGAGATATCCAGGTTAGAAACAAAAACGGAGGCGGGATAGAATTTCTTTTCTCACTTCCAAAATAATAAGGCTTTTCGTTTTCTAACCAAACCTGCCCGAAATATAATCTTCCGTCTGTTTTTTGGCCGGGTTGGAAAAAATCACTTCAGTTCTGTTCATCTCCACAAGGTCGCCCATATAAAAAAGTGCAGTAAGATCGCTTGTTCTGGCAGCCTGCTGCATATTATGTGTTACTATAATAATTGTATAATCCTTTTTTAGTTCATGAATAAGTTCTTCAATTTTTGCAGTTGATATGGGGTCGAGTGCACTTGCAGGTTCATCCATGAGTATTATCTCAGGGTTGACAGCAAGAGACCGGGCTATGCATATTCTCTGCTGTTGTCCTCCTGAAAGACTTAAAGCAGAGTTAAACAATCTGTCCTTCACCTCATCCCAGATTGCCGCCTGCTTTAGTGAATGCTCAACGATCTCATCAAGAATGCTCTTCTGGCTTATACCATTGATCCTTGGACCAAAAGCAATATTATCATAGACCGATTTTGCAAAAGGATTTGATTTCTGAAAAATCATCCCAACTTTCTTTCTCAGGTTAACAACATCAATATTCTTATCATAGATGTTTATATCATCGATATATACCTCACCTTCAATTGTAACATTATCAATAAGATCGTTCATCCGGTTAAGAGTTCTGAGGAAGGTTGACTTACCACATCCGGAAGGCCCGATAAAGGCAGTAACCTTTTTCTCAGGAATATCCATTGAAATCTTTTTAAGCGCCTGGTTAGTCCCGTAATAGAGAGATAAATCTTTGACTTTAACTTTGTTATCGTTCATGAAGAGTTGGTTATTTAGCTTTTTTTCTGATCCTGTATCTTAGTATTACAGCAACTGCATTAAGTGAGAAGGTAAGAAGCAGTAATACCAATGTTGTTGCAAACTGAATAGGCAGCGTTGCATCAACATTTGATGATTGAGTAGACATTATATATATGTGATATCCCAGCGACATAAACTGGTCGCTTAATGAATGAGGCAAAGCTGACAGGAAATAAGCAGCCCCGGTAAAAAGTATGGGCGCAACTTCTCCAGCTCCACGGCTTACTGCAAGAATTGTTCCCGTCAGAATTCCGGAAACAGAACCGGGTAATACAACGCTTCTTATTGTCTGCCATTTGGTTGCTCCGAGTGCGAGGCTTGCTTCACGCATTTCTCGCGGAATAGTCCTAATTGCTTCTTCAACCGATACTATAACGACTGGTAACGTCAGGAGCGCCATTGTGAAACTTGCCCAAAGTATATTTGGCTGGCCCCACTTTAGAACTCCTCCGTTTAATAGTCCGTCCATATTCTTACCGATGAAACTTATGAAAAAGCCCAGGCCGAATAGTCCGAAAATTATTGAAGGAACAACTGCAAGTGTTTTGACAGCAAAACGTATCGTTTTTGCGATTACAGATTTTTCGTTTGCATATTCTGCCAGGTATATTGCAGTAATAACACCAAACGGGACAGCCGCAATAGCCATAATAATTGTCATCAAAGCGGTTCCGACTATCGCTGGAAATATTCCACCCTTAGTCATCCCATCTTTTGGGAATTCCGACAAAAACGACCAGTTAAGGTTTGGCCACCCCCCTATTATTGTGATTGCAAGAATTGATACAATAATAAATACGATTACCAGAACCGAAACCCCTGTAATTCCCTCAACTATTGTGTCTTTTATGTTTCTATTCATATCTTTCAATTTCCTGCATTTTGAGACGCAAAATTTTGCGTCTCTACGGTTTATCGTTATTGAGACGCAAAATTTTGCGTCTCTACGGTTTATCGTTTACTGTTTACTGTTTACTGTTTTCTTCTTACTACCTACTACCTACTTCTTACTACTTACTTCTTACTCTGGTATCTCCTGATTACCATGTTTTTAAAATAAAACTCCGCCAGTGCATTAAGTGCAAAGGTGAAGATAAATAGCAACGAACCTATAAGAAACAAGACACTGTAATGAGTGTCTCCAAATACTACTTCTGCCATTTCTGCTCCGATTGTAGCCGACAAAGTCCTCACTGAATCGAAAGGGTTCATAGATACCATGGCAGCATTCCCGGTAGCCATAAGAGCGATCATTGTTTCGCCAAAGATACGTCCGATACCAAGTACAACGGCCGCAAAAATACCCGGAACAGCTGCAGGCAGTACGACATAAAATGCGGTTTGTCTTCTGCTGGCACCCAATCCGAGACTGGCTTCAGTAAATGTCTTTGGCACAGCTGTCAAAGCGTCTTCTGTAAGTGTATAAATGATTGGAATTGCCGCAAGTCCCATTGCAATTCCCCCAACAAAGCCATTTAACCGGCTCGCATATCCAAAAATATTCTGGAATACTGTTGCCATAACCATCAGTGCAAAGAACCCGATTACTACCGAAGGGAAACCAGCAAGCAGTTCAATTACAGGCTTAATTACCTCTCTGATGCGAGGTTTGGCAAACATAGATGTATAAATTGCAGCAAGGATTGAAATTGGTGCGGCAAAAAGTAAAGCAATAAGAGTTACTTTAAGTGTACCCAGAAATAGAGGCCACATTCCATAGCGGGGATTATCGGATACCGGCATCCATGTATTTGAAAGAAGTGAAGAAGAGGGTTTCTCTCCTGAAGTCTGAACTTTATTTGAATTATCAACCTGGTTGTCAGCTGATTTGGTCTCACTTGTATTGCTTTCATTTCCGCCGTAGCTTTCCTGTACAAGGACCTCACTTTTTGTCACCTCGGGCTTATCCATTTTAAAGATTGGGAAGGCCTCACGAAAAACAAAAATAAAAATAAGTACAACTACAGCAATTGAAAGAAAAGCTACTGCCTTAATTACTTTTTCAGCAAACCAGTCGGAAAACCGGAATTTCTTCTTGTTGAAAGTAATAACATCTTCAACAGAATTCCGTCCTCCCCTTTTTAATCTCAGATAATCCTTAATCGTTCTTTTCACTTTTTTTACTTTAATGTTCCAGCCCCTTAACTCATACAATGTAGTTTTTGGATTTTCCCCGAGCCCTGTGACCTTTGCCGTTATCCCTTTGCCTCATATTAAAAGCCAAACTTGTCAGTGATTTTCTGACAAGTCGACGAATTACCCAAACCAACCTAAACCTAAACTGTAAAAAACTACTACTTATATGGGAAGTATCCTACTTCCGTAACGACCATCTGACCTTCTGAACTTAAAATCCAGTCTATATATTTTTTAGTTTCGCCTGTCGGACGGTTTCTAAGGTACATATAAAGATAGCGTGTTATAGGATATTCTCCTTTTCCTATTGATTCTGCCGTAGGAAGATATGCAGTGCTGTTAGCATCTTTTTTTACTTTGGCATGTTTTACACCAACAGCATAAGCAGCGCCACCATAGCCAATTCCATTAACATCTTTTTTTACAGCGTTTACTACAGCAGCAGTACCTGGAAGTGTCTGGACGCTGGCAGCATAATCTGCTTTCACTACCTCATCATGAAAATATGTGTAAGTACCCGAACTGTTCTCACGACCATACAGTCTGATAGGTGCATCATTTCCACCTAACTCTTTCCAGTTTTTTATTTTTGCTGTGTAAATATCACTCAACTGTTTCAAGGTGAGCTCCTGTACTTTATTAGATTCATTCAGGAATATTGTAACACCGTCTTTAGCACATGGAATCTCTACTCCAAGTGTATTGTATCTGGCCTTGAGTTTTTCTATTTCAGTCTGTTTCATTGGACGACTTGCATTACAGATATCAGTTGTCCCATTAATGAGAGCTGAAATTCCGATACCTGAACCACCACCTGTTACCTGAATTGTTGATGAGGGGTTATTCTTCATGTAAAGTTCTGCCCATTTCTGTGCAAGTATAACCATAGTATCCGATCCTTTTACTGTAATTTTCTCTTGTGAAAATCCAGTTGCTGTTGCCATGGTGATCATGACCAGCATTATTGATAAAAATTTATTGTTTTTCATATTTTATGTTTTTTTATTGTTTTCTGTTTTCTGAGACGCAAAATCTTGCGTCTCTACTTCTTACTACTTACTTCTTACTTCTTACTACCTACTTCCTAAAACTTCGCCTGTATGCGTACTCCGAGCGTATTACCGTATGTAACATCCATGTAGTTTGCAGGACGTGAAGCGTTTACTTCAAACTTAGGCATTTCGTAATTTACAGTGATTCTGATAAAGTCGTTCAGATAATGCTGCCATGCAAGAGTAACAGTTTTACAACTTACGGCACTTCCTGCTGCATCTCCCGACAGTTTTGTATTTGGATCATAAAAATCATATTTTGCAACCAGCTGATTCTTAGGTCCGATGTTTTTGATAAGATAAAGATAATATCCTGAGAAATTATTTAGTTTATTAGCACCGGCCAGTTTAGTTGCTTTTGAAGCATTAATAGCAGGAGCAGCTGTAGTACTTGCTGTTGAATTGGTACCTGCAATATATTCTCCTTTAATTGCCATTCCACCAAGAAAATCTGCAAAGATCTGAATTTCACCGCCGAACCACTTTTTATCGAGGTTATGTCCTACGTTACAACTGTCCAAAGTTCCGTCACTATTCAAAATATATGGATTGACTTTTGCTTTATTCGAACCCAAATACGTATTGCCTCCAAAATCAATTCCGATACCTGCATCAGGG
Source organism: uncultured Bacteroidales bacterium (assembly GCA_963809855.1). Taxonomy (GTDB): domain Bacteria; phylum Bacteroidota; class Bacteroidia; order Bacteroidales; family VadinHA17; genus LD21. The sequence goes on from CAWELF010000001.1 coordinate 2,443,716, forward strand.
AGTTTTACTGAATAAACCAAACGAGCCATAATGTCTTTCTCTGAGTCAACATCTTTTGCCTGGGTGCCTGTAAAGTTTCCGTTCATTGCCATCAGCTGGAACTTTAAAGGAATTGTTGATCCGATATATTCCAGTTTTACACCAATTTCTCTTTCTCCTGGATAGATAGCCCTGATGATCCTTGAACGCTCAAGTACCTCTCTCTGACTTGATGAATATTCAACTTCGTAATTGGGTCTGTTCATCTGGCCTGCCCATAAAGTGAGATCTTTAAATTTTGGAAGATTTACCACTGCATAAGCATCTTTTAATGCCAAAGCGTTAGTGCTGAAATCGGGTTGCAATACAAATTTGACGCCATCAGCAGCTTCATAAGTAAATTTTACTCTTGCTCTTCTGATGTAAAAAGTGTTAGTTGGCTCATTAGTTAATACCCTATTTTTATCGTAGAGCTCCCATTGTGATTGAATGTAACCTGACACCTTAATTTTAGTCAACTTACTAAGGTCAGTTTCATTAACCAACACTCTATCATCTAAAGCAGTCAGCTTTCCATCATGTTTTTCCAATACTTCCTTAAGGGAATCAATTGTCTGTGTTTGCGAGTATCCATAGGCTGATACAACGGCTAAGAGTGCAATTACTAAAAGTTTTTTCATTTTCATTATGTTAAATTTAATTGATTTTTCATTGTACAAAAATCATGTTACATTATTACATGCAGATTGCAAAGAGATTAAGTAATTGTTACAAAAGCCTGATGAGTGCAACTTCTATTATTAAAGAATGGTGCTTATAAGCAGCTCTAAATGGGAGTAGGAGATTCCTCATTCCACTTCGTTTCATTCGTAATCCAAATCCCCACAACGGCACTTAGGAAGACTGTCTACCTGGCTTGAGGCATCGATGCATCTCCTAAAACCAATATCCAAAATTTGCCGAAAAAGTCGGGGCTTTAACAGAATTTGAATATCCCAAAAGAATATCGAAAGGGCCAAACACAGTTTTAACGGAATAGTCTATTCCTCCTCCCCAAATAAGCTTATTCGAGGTAGAGCTGAATATATCACTACTCTGGTAAAGGGTATTTGCAAGAACTGAAAAGTAATGTTTTTGAGATAACCTGAATCTAAGACCAGTCAGACCGGAAAGTGCAAATCGGTCAACCAGATTAACAGGAGAGAGGCCAATAAAGGGTATATGATAATCAAAATACTGAGAATAGGGCGCTCCCCCGGCAATAGTTGTTTTGAAAAGAGGAAATGCTGAACTCAGAATAGTCCGGTTATAAATATTAACAAGAATTGTTGTTGATTTTGAAATGGGTATAACGTTTCTCATCCGGAAGAGAAATATTTGACTAAACGTATTATTCTTTCCGAATTGACCCTGAAGTGAATATTCACTATAGAGATCAATTCCTTTGCGCGGGAAATAATAATCGTCGAGATTATCAATAGCCAGGTATCCATACAGGTTGGTCAGGTAGCTGTTTTTCTCGTAATTTACTATATCTGTGCTGCTTTTACTGAAAATATCTCCTCTGTAATACTCCTCCCTCAGTCCGAGTCCAATAGTATTCTGGTGAAGAAAACGTCGGTATATATAAAGTGCAGCAGATGAATAAAACAGATTAGCAGCAAACAACTTCTCTCCATTATTGTAGATATTGTAATTTTGATACTTTCCATTTATCTCGATACCGGCCACAGGAAAATTGCCCCTGTTGGTTTCTGCAAGGAAATTGATTCCCGGATTAGCTGATAACTCCGTACTTAATGAGATCTGACCAAACCGTTTTCCGTAATTCTTACTTGTAATATTCAGCATCAGGGCCGCAGCATCAGTGGTGTTAACTTTGAACCCGACATGCTGAGTTGTAACATTTTTTTCAGTTATGTTAAGGTTGAGTGTTTTGCCTTTGTCGTTATCATAAAGATTAAAATAGATTTTATCGAATATACCATAGCCGTACAGCTGATTAATTATTCCCATAATATCGTCGTAAGAATAATAGCCAGGCAGACTAAGGTCGATACTTCTAAGCAGGAACCCGGCATCAATTTTAAATTTCCCCTGAAGTGAAAAATTAGTAATCAGCCATTTTTCAGGAGAAACATATATTTTCGAAATCACCCTTGGTTGAAGGTTGTTGTTAATTTTCAGCATTCGGATCTTTTCCCTCATTTTCCCTGCCTCCAACTCGCCTCTCAGGATAAGGGAATCGACAGCTGTATTGTTGAAAGTTGTCATTGAATAATCACTAACATCCGGTTTGATGATCAGGTCGCAAAGGAGAGAGTTTACTGAATCTTTTTTCTGATCAAGAAACCCTATCAGCTGTGTAAATACATCAGGGATCGATTTTATTTTATCGCGATTATAAAAATTTTCCGATATATCTACTCCGATAATAATATCAGCGCCCATTCTTTTTGCTACATCAACAGGGAAATTATTAACGACGCCTCCATCAATAAGCAAAAGACTATCGCGCTCAGGGTATTGAAAAATACCCGGTACAGCCATACTGGCAAACAAAGCTGTCGGTAACGACCCATGAGTAAGAACTACCTCTTTCCCGTTCTCCAGATTAGCTGCAACACAGGCGAAAGAAATCGGCAGCTTGCTGAATTCCATATCAGCAGGAACATTACCCGATAGACCACAAAGCAGGTTCAGAACATTCTGACCTTTAATTACACCCTGTGGAAGTGATATTTTCTTGCGCTCATCAACCTGTAGTGTAAACAGGTACTTCTGCTGAAGAGCCCTGTCGGCTTTTGACAAATAAAACCGCGGAAAATCATCAAACAGGAGCGATTGCCAGTTCTGAGTCCTGCAAATATTTTCTATCTGCTGAGCGGAATATCCAAGTGAATAAATCCCGCCTACAAGTCCACCTATGCTTGTGCCAACAATAATATCTATTGGAATCCCCTCTTCTTCAAGGACTTTAAGTACCCCAATGTGGGCAAATCCCTTTGCCCCACCACCACTCAATACAACTGCAACTTTCGGACGATGGGCCAGTCCTGTCCCAGATTGACTAAAAATCGTTTCCAGTGGAAGTATTAACAATAAGAAAACCAGACAGAAACTCCTATTTAACAGGAATATGTTATTAAACATATTATTTCAAAATTGATAAGAAATCAAATTTACACAAGAAATCCGGAACCTCAACATACTATTTGGCCAGGGAAGAAGTCATAAGCTTCAGATGGTTAATAATGTTCAAAAAAAGATTACCACAAGGGTGCAAAGACACTAAGCAAAAACAGGGTTCAATAATTATTGATTATATTTCCGTCAATAAAACATATTGAAATGAATAATAAATGGTTATTATGGGCCACTGAGCTGCAGTCGATTGCACAATCAGGACTAACATTTTGTGAAAGTGACTACGACCGCGACAGGTATGAAAGAATAAGGGAGATCACTGTTGATATTTTACATGAGTATACCGATATTGACCACAAAAAAATCCGTGATCTGTTCGCATCAGAGCAAGGTTATCAGACACCAAAAGTCGATATTCGTGCGGTGGTATTTAAGGATGAGAAAATTTTGCTTATTAAGGAAAAAGTTGACGGCGCCTGGGCAATGCCGGGAGGATGGGCCGATGTAAATACTTCAGTAAGTGAATCTGCTATAAGAGAATGCATGGAGGAGGCAGGAGCTGTTGTAAAACCAAAAAGAATTATTGCGATCCACCAGGCCAGTAAACATAACAATCCTGTTTATCCTTTCACCATCTATAAAATATTTGTCGAATGTGAACTAATCGACTATAATTTCAAAGATAATACCGAGACGCTCGCCTCAGGTTTCTTTACTTTAGATTCACTGCCTGTTCTTTCTACAGACAGGACAAGCATAAGTCAGATCGAATTGGCTTTCGAAGCCAGAAAACATAAAATGTTTGAGACTCTGTTTGATTAAAACTGACCCCTTCCCAACCGAGAATGTTGAAAAAGTTGTAATCCAATAACCGCTAAGGTCGCAAAGTCCCGATAGCCATCGGGATCGCAAAGATCGCAAAGAGCTTTATCACAGTGTTTTAACTTTGCGTCCTTTGCGCCACCTTTGCGTACTTTGCGGTTAGAAAAAGGTATTTAGTTCTCCAAAGCAAGAGACTTTCCTTTTAACCCTGTTACCTCACCAATAATTGCTGAAGAAGTTAAACCTGTAGCTCGCAGATCTTTCAGTACCGAATCAACAGAGTAGGGTGAGACACACATCAATAGTCCACCCGATGTCTGTGCATCGAACGCAATCATTTTAAGATTATAATCAAGTGAGGGACCCTGAAATAAGTGTTCCTCGACAAATTCCTGATTCCTGAATGAAGCTCCTGGTATACAACCTTCGTCAACAAGTTTATAAGCATTTCCTATTAACGGGACTTTTTTCATTTCAATCTTTATAGATACTTTGCTTGCCTTTGCCATTTTCATAACATGTCCTGCGAGTCCGAATCCTGTTATGTCGGTGGCGCATCTGATATTATGCTTTTTCATTACTTCTGCCCCCGACTTATTCAATAGCTTCATAAGCATCTTAGCTTCAGCAACATCAGAATCACTTGCTATTCCAAGACGCTGGGCAGCCAAAATAATAGCGGTTCCTATCGGTTTTGTCAGAATCAGATAATCTCCCGGTTTAGCAGACGCATTAGTGATAATTTTTTTTGGGTGAACATATCCGACCACTGCCAGCCCATATTTCGGAGGGAAATCGTCGATAGTGTGGCCACCAATTATCCTTACACCAGCTTCGGTTGCCTTGTCGAAACCTCCTTTTATGATTTCAGCATAAGCCTCCATAGGTAGTTTTGCAGCAGGGAACATCATAATATTCAGTGCAAGAACAGGATCGCCTCCCATCGCATAAACATCACTGATAGAATTGGCAGCTGCTATCTGACCGAATTCATAGGGATCGCTGCACACAGGAGGGAAAAAATCGGTGGTAAGTACCAGCGCCAGATCATCATTAACTTTGTAAACACCTGCATCATCGTGAGTATCTATATCAACAAGGATATTTGGGTCATTTGGCAGGGGAAGGTATTTGAGGATTTCTTCGAGTTGTTTCGGAGATATTTTGGCAGAACACCCGCCAGATTCCACCATCTGAAGAAGATCAATTTTCATAATTTCCGGATTTATCAAGGCTTTACAACATTTCCTGAAGAAGCCATTAATTGAGCAATTGAGTACATATTACTAAGTGTCCCGACAACAATAAGATTTTCAATTTTATAATAGTTTACACAGGTAGCGCAAAGGTGGATTTCAACACCCATTTTCTCAAGGTCCTTTATATCTCCAATTGCCGGGGAATCTTTTGATGCCAGAGTAACACCCTTGTTATAAAATACTATATGTTCAGGTAGTTTATCAAGATCTTTCAAAGCTTTAATAAAATTAATTATCAAAACTCGCCCAAGTTCTTCATCGCCTTCTCCCATCTTATCGGATGTTATTGCAACCACATAGTTACCCTTCTCGAAATGAGAGATTTCCTGAGAGCAATATTCTTCTGCGATAGTTTGAACCGCATCGGAGGAAAGTTTTGTTACTGTCAGACTCCAAACACCTCCTGTCTCGCTTATCTTCAAATCGGTCTGGTTATCTTTTAAAAAACGACTTAAATTATCGAATGATGTTTTATTATCAGTCAGAACAATGAACGATTCTCCAACATTGGTTTCATTAAGCGCTCTCTTGGCCGCAATAAGCGGGGCCGGACATAATTGTCCTTTTGTATCAACAATTCTCATAAAACGGAAATAAAATTGAACTGCAAAAATACAAAAGAAATGTTGATATATTGAAGAGTTGAATACACACTGGGACGGAGATTAAAATTTGCCACCAAGGCACAAAGGCCCAAAGGGTCACAAAGGAATTATCTTTTTATGAATTATAGCCGGCCATACTTGGTGTCTTGGAGCCTTGGTGGCAAAAAAAGATAACAGAATTAACTTAAGGTGTTAATTAATAACACTGTTAAGAGGATCAGGTAACAAGTTAAAAATATTATGGGAATTTAATACATTTGTATATACTTGATACCCGGTAAAAATGAAGAAATCATACTTTCTTTCCATTCTAGTTACTCTTTTGTTATTGTCACATTCAATGACAGGGCAGATCAGAAATGATAAGAATTCACTTACAGGTTCGTGGATCGGAAAGATAAACACAGGAGCAATTCAATTAAGGATAGTAATTAATTTATCAGTAGTTGGAAATGACAGTCTTGTTGCTACTCTCGATAGTCCGGATCAGGGAGCGAAAGGGATAAAACTCGGACCTGTTACAAATTCCGGTGAAACCTTAAAAATTTCCGCGAACTCGCTTCAGGCTGAATATAACGGTACAATTAAAAACGATACTCTTATTGAAGGTACTTGGAAGCAGGCTGGAGCTTCCCTCAACCTTAATCTTGTTAAACTCAGAACAGCTTTTACACTAATAAGACCTCAGGAACCAAAGCCACCATTTCCCTATTCCTCTATTGACACAACATTTACAAACGACAAGTTTAAGATCAAACTCGCCGGAACCCTAACCATTCCTGAGGGGCCGGGTCCATTCCCAACTGTAATTCTAATAACCGGTTCAGGTGGACAAAACAGAAATGAGGAGTTAATGGGCCATAAACCATTTTGGGTCATAGCTGATTACCTAAGCCGGAACGGCATTGCCGTTCTAAGATACGACGACAGGGGCGTGGGAAAATCTCAGGGAACACAATCGAATGCAACCTCAGCTGATTTTGCAACAGACGCAGAGGCTGCGTTTAATTTTCTTAAGAGCTATCCTAAAATAAAATCAGAGGAAATCGGATTAATGGGTCACAGTGAAGGCGGATTAATAGCGCCAATAGTAGCCGCATCTAACATTGATATTGCATTCATAGTATCATTGGCTGGACCGGGTGTTACTGGTCAGCAAATAGTTATCAGACAGGCACAGGATATTAGCAAACTATCAGGTTTAAGTGAAGAAAAGATAAGAAAATCTACCGAGACAAATAAAAAGCTCTATGCTGTTCTCAGAAAAGAAAAAGATGACAAAAAAGCAGAGGTTAAAATTCTTGCTTTATACAAAGAGATACTTCTTAAAGATAAGACCCCAAATGAGGAAACCGAAAAAGCTCTGGCACAGCTGAAAGCAACATTTGGCGCCGCTACTTATCCCTGGTTCAGATATTTTCTCTTTACAGATGCAGCCACTTTCTGGAAAAAGGTTACATGTCCCGTTCTTGCACTTAACGGAGAAAAAGACTTGCAGGTTAATGCTGATGAGAATCTGAGAGGTATCGAAAAGGCGCTGAAATCAGCTGGAAATAATTCGGTACAAACAGTGAAACTACCTGGATTAAACCACCTTTTTCAGCATTGTAAAACCGGACTTCCTTCCGAGTATGGAAATATAGAAGAGACGTTCTCTCCGGAAGCTCTTAAAATTATTTCTGACTGGATTTTGGCTTTATAGGAATTTCAGCAAGCTTTTTAAGAACCATCTTGCTCCGCGACTGTATTGCAGTAGATTCTTCATTACTGAGAAGGTTGATTGACACAGCTATTTCATTTGCCAGTTCAGGATAGATTAAGGCAAGCTTGTATAAAATTTCCATTGAATATACCTTAATTGCTATTGCTGACGAACTTGATCGAAGTGCATTAAAGCAATGTTCGGCCAGCATTCCGTGATATTTTGTGCTTATTTTATTGATATCGTTCAGAGATATGATCCTTAGAAAACATCTCTGAACACCCTCGTTATTAAGTTTATCTAATGATCCTATTATTGAAGTTAATACGGGCGTTATCATCTCAGGGTACTGGTCACAAACCTTTGTAAGGGTCCATGACGCCCGGAAAGCAAGTTTTTTGTCGGTGGAAAAAGAATATTCCACGAGCTTATTGAAAATAGCAGGATTCTCTATAGCAGATGTTGCCACCCATTCCGCCTCCTGCATGCTCATCATGCTATTAACCATTTCCTGAAGGTCAACATCTGTATTGGAATCAGGGTCATCATCGTTTTCAGAAGCGCTCCCTGAACAATTTCTGCCCTTTATATATTGACAATAACTTCCAGCTACGAATACATCAGCTTCGGAAAAATCTACTTTTAACAAATCTTCGGGGTTCATCCACTTGAAATCTAAATGCTCGGAGAGGAATGGTAACTCATCCAGAGTATCACAAATGAATGGGATAAGTCTGATCTTTTTGTGTCCATAATCGTAATCCACTTCAGGAAGGGATCCACAGATTACTATTTCCATTGATAACTCCTCCATTATCTCCCTGATTATACATTCCTCCAGGGTTTCTCCCGATTGAAGTTTCCCTCCGGGGAATTCCCATTTAAGTGGGTGATCGGTGAATTCTCCCCGCTGGACAATCAATACCTCGTTATCTTCGTTCCTGATTACAGCGCATGTAACACTTATCGATATTTTGTTCACTGTATTAAATCTTGATAAAGAGGGATTACCAACAAATATTCATAACTCATCTCCTGATGGTTCATCTTACAGCAATAATGGTGCAATCCATTTGTAACCACAAGATACGGGACTTTATACTTCATATTATAAGTTGCTATCTGTTCGAAAACTTTTTCGTCAATTTTAACATCAGGAGATTTACATTCGACTATCAAAATGGGTTCACCGGTACGTGTATGAACAAGAATATCTACTCTCCTTTTTAATTTATTTAATCTGAAAAGTACTTCAATTCCAAGTAGTCCCGCGGGGTATTTCCCTTCATGAATAAGGTATTGGATGAAGTTTTGCCTGACCCATTCTTCCGGAGTGAGCTTTACATATTTGCGTCTTACCGGATCGAGGATCATTTCGTTTCCCTCTTTTCCGGTAATTTTAAACGAATATTCCGGCAGATTTAACTCTTTCAACTTAGTTTCGTATTTTTGATGACGGAAAAGTTTTACCAGATGTTAATCTTTTAAGCTTAACCACTTGGTGTTCCTTCGTGTCTTTGTGTCTTTGTGGCTAAAAAAAAATTGCCACCAAGGCGCTAAGGCACAAAGATTCACCAAGTAGAAAATGGACAGAAAATTTACAATTAAAGTTTACATAATTCTTTCTATCCGTTACAAATATATAGAGATAATTTTAACTGAAAATATAAGATGAAAACCAAAGAAGAAATTGTTGATAACTGGCTCCCGCGATATACTGGCAAAGCTTTGGATAGTTTCGGGAAATACTTTTTGCTTACCAACTATAATTATTATGTGGAACTTTTTGCCAAATGGCATAATGTAAGTGTGGAAGGAAAGGACAAAAATATGCCAAGCGCCACTGCGGAAGGAATTACAATAATCAACTTTGGTATGGGCAGCCCTAATGCTGCTACGATAATGGATCTCTTAAGCGCTGTTAATCCAAATGCAGTATTGTTTCTAGGTAAATGTGGCGGGTTGAAAAAGAAAAATACATTGGGTGATCTTATTCTTCCTATTGCTGCTATCAGAAGCGATGGAACATCAAACGATTATCTTCCAATTGAGGTTCCTGCTCTGCCCTCTTTTAAACTACAAATTTCCATATCTGCTGCAATAACAAGGTTTAACAGGGAATACTGGACAGGTACAGTTTATACAACTAACAGAAGAGTCTGGGAATATGACGACCGTTTTAAAAAGTATCTTGTAAAGACGCGTGCAATGGCTATTGACATGGAGACTGCAACAATTTTTACTGTTGGCTTTGCAAACGAAATACCTACAGGAGCCCTTCTGCTGGTCTCAGACCAACCAATGATCTCAACCGGAATTAAGACAGAGGCAAGTGATGTTAAAGTAACAAATGATTTTGTAGAGATACATTTAAAAATAGGAATTGACTCTCTCAGGGAGATAATTGATAACGGGGTATCAGTTAAACATCTAAAATTCTAAAAATGGCTGTAACCTACGAGGAGATCATTTCCGGACTTAAGAAGCGAATCTTTAAACCCGTGTATTTTCTGGCCGGAGAGGAAGCGTACTACATAGACCTCATAATCAGTTACATAGAAGATAATATTCTCAACGAAGAAGAGAAAGCTTTTAATCAGATCATCATTTATGGAGATGATACCAATATACCGGCAATAATTGACACTGCCCGCCGGTTCCCAATGATGTCGAGCCATCAGGTGGTGATAATAAAAGAAGCTCAATCATTAAAAAAAATTGATGATCTGGTGGCCTATCTTGAGAAGCCCCTCTCATCTACCATTCTGGCATTCAGTTACAAGTATAAAACTCTCGACAAGAGGACAAAACTTTACAAAGCGCTTGAGACCCATGGTGCATATTTTGAATCGGCAAGAGTCCGCGACTACCTTATTCCGGGATGGATTGAGAGATATCTAATGACAAAAGGAATAAAAACCGATCCAAGTGCAAGCGCCATGCTTACCGAGTTTCTGGGAACCGATTTGCATAAGATTGTAAATGAACTTGATAAGCTGATAATATCGCTTCCTGCTTCCAAACCTGTTATTACAACAGCTTTGATAGAAAAGAATATCGGGATAAGTAAAGACTATAATAATTTTGAATTAATAAAAGCCATTGGGGAAAAAAACATTCTGAGAGCCAATATGATTGTCAATTATTTTGGAAATAATCCGAAAGACAATCCGATAACTCTTACTATTGCCTCGCTGTTTGGGTTTTTCAGTAAACTCCTTACATTCCATTATCTCAGCGACAAATCGAAAAACAATGTAGCAGCTGTTCTTAAAGTAAATCCGTATTTTATTAAAGATTATGAAACATCCGCGATGAAATATAATGTATCGAAGACAGTTCAGGTAATAAGCCTCCTAAGAACATTCGATATGCGATCGAAGGGATATGGAGATGTAGGCACTGAGCCGGGCGACCTGATGAAGGAGCTGGTATATAAGATATTACATATCTAATTCATTTCAGGAGAATCAGGAAAATCAGCCCACATTCTGTATTTGTTCTTAAATCCTCTCAGGACTTTTTTCCAGGTATCATCACCGCGGTTATTCATTATTATTTCTGATTTCACTTTGGCGATAACCCACGAATCTTCTTTTAATTCTCTTTCAAGCTGTCCGGCCGCCCACCCCGAATATCCCAGAAAAAATCTGATCTGGGGTGGTTTTATTTTTCCGTTTTTTATAAGTTCTCTAACGCTTTCGATATCTCCTCCCCAAAATACTGTTCCGTCAATATGAACACTTTTGGGTATAAGGTCTCCTAGACTATGAAGATAATGCAGGGTATCGGGTGCAACTGGTCCCCCCATATTCAGATTTTCATCCCAACCCTCAAACCCGTCAATTGCCCCGCTCAGTTTTATATCGAGTTTTTTGTTCAGAATAAAACCTACCGAGCCTTGTGGAGTATGATCAGTTAAATAAATAATGCTCCTGTTGAAGAATTTATCCGGTAAAAAAGGTTCGGAAATAAGGATCTTGCCTTTCTCCGGGATTTTGTCTTCGGGCAATATTGCAAACAAATCAAGTTCGGGCTGCATAAACAATAATAATTATTGCATAATTCATATTATGCAAAAATAATTAAGTAAAACCTTAACTTCAATTAAATATTATCATATTTTTGCCCACAATCGTTAAATATGACTATGCAAAGAAGTACATTACGCATAATTGGCAATAAAGCTGTTTTAAATATCCGTGAAAGGATGTGCGAAACACCTGAAGAATTACTGGCAAGCGACAAATTCCGATTGGTTCTCGATCATTGTATTGAAAATCTAAAGTTAAAAAACTCTCCGCTTATCGGAATATTCGGGTCAATTGATGTAAATGACAGAAACCGTCAATGATCTTCTGAAAACTCTTACACTTCTTGTTAAATATGAAGCTACCGTTGTCCCCCACATCTTTGAAAAATCGGATGTCTTCCTCAGGGATCTTGACAAGCTTACCAATTTTGTTGAATATCTTTACGACTACTGGCGTCATTTCGATCGCTTCATTATAAATGACTCAGAGGGTGACAGGTTGGACAAGAGGCCATATCGTACTTTCAATGAAACAATTGAGCAGCTTACACATCTTATCAGAACAGTATACAGGCATATACAGGAAAACATAACCGGGAGTCATCCGAGAGTGTACCGACAGGTTCCTGCAGGTGGTGAGATGGCAGTTATTTCCCTGCCCAAAAATATTGCATACGGATCAAAAAAATACAATACCCTGAATAGTGTTCCAGTCATCAGGCAGATGCTTATTTATCCTCCCCTGGTGATACAGCAACCAATGAATAAAAGGACCGGTCACTTCAAACTTATTAAGAAGAACCCGATTGATCTGATCTCCTTAACCCCCGGGGAATGGATCTGTTATCCTGCAAAAGTGGGAAAGCTGCTTATAATGGTTTACTTCCATCTCGATTTTTTTGAGCTCGGATTTTCCATGTGTAACCTTTTTGAGCTGGCAAACGATGCTGATCTTGAGAAGAAGCCGGATGCTCTCTTTATCTATGGCGCAGCCGGAAATGTTCTTGACGGATTAGCTGAATACTCAACAGTTTTTTATGATGATGAGGCAAACGGGATATTCGTTGGTGCAATACCCAACAGGCCAGAATTCGGATATTTCGGTTACCTTAAGAAGATGATCCTCACTCTTCACAATTCAATAGTGATGAAAGTGGGAAACATGCCTTTTCATGGTGCTCTGGTTAAGATACTTCTTCAGGGAAACAAAGAGGCTACCATACTTCTGATGGGTGATACCGGGGCAGGAAAATCTGAAACCCTTGAAGCTTTCAGGGTTCTTGGTGAAAAGAACATACGGGAACTGACAATCATTGCAGACGATATGGGCTCAATTGAATTGGATGAAGAAAATTCTCCAATAGGATATGGTACCGAGATCGGTGCATTTCCTCCGTCTCGATGACCTGCAGCCAGGATATGCCTTCGGTCATCTCGACCGGTCAATAATCATGAATCCAAGTCAGGTAAATGCAAGGATTGTATTTCCCGTTACTAAATTTGATACTGTAATACTCGGGCATAAGATTGACTATATTTTATATGCAAATAATTACGAGGAGATTGATAACGAACATCCGGTAATTGAGAGATTCAGTTCAGCCGAATGGGCGCTCGATATCTTCAGGGAAGGTGCTGTAATGAGCAAAGGTACAACCACATCCAGCGGTCTTGTTCATTCATACTTTGCAAATATTTTCGGTCCTCCCGAATACAAAAATACTCATGAAGAAATAGCTGCCAGATTTTTTGCAGCTTTTTTTAAGAAAAATGTTTTTGTCGGGCAAATGCGTACCAGACTTGGAATTCCGGGTTATGAATCAAGCGGTCCACGCGACGCAGCAACAGAACTACTGAGAATTATCGGAGTTACGGAGTAGTCTGTTAACCTCTTCCTTTAGAACCCCCCGGCCCCCCTAAAGGGAGGTATAGACTGCGTATCTTATTAATATTATATATGTTACATGTGTTAGCCCCCCTTCAGGGGGGATGGGGGGTCAGTACTTTTCTGGTTCTGCTTCCTGCATTATAGTGTAAATAACATCAAAGACATCCTCTGCACTTGGTTTGGAGAAATAGTCCCCATCTGTCGTGTAGGCCGGACGATGATCTTTTGAGGTAAGTGTTTTGGGAGGACTATCCAGAAACTTCCATCCACCTTGTTTTTCGAGAACCTCCTGCATCATATATGCTGTTGTCCCACCCGGAACATCCTCGTCGAGAAAGAGAATTCTGTTGGTCTTCTTTAAAGATTCGAGTATCATCCTGTTTTTATCAAACGGCACAAGAGTCTGAACATCAATTAATTCTACGGAAATATTGTGCAAAGCAAGTTGTTTTACAGCTTCCGCAGCTATTTTAACAGTTGAACCATATGTAACTATTGTGAGATCCGTTCCCTGATTGAGTATTTCGGGAATACCAAGCTGAATACGGAACTCACCTAAATTATCTGGCATCTTTTCTTTCAGACGATAACCATTAAGTGGTTCGATGACTATTGTGGGATCATTACCTTCAAGCAGTGTGTTATAAAATCCGGCGGCTCTTGTCATGTCTCTCGGAGCACAAACATAGATTCCCCTGACTGAATTAATTACCATACTCATAGGCGATCCTGAATGCCAGATACCTTCAAGCCGGTGTCCGCGGGTACTGATTATCAACGGGGCAATCATCCTTCCGGCAGTACGGTAATAAGTTGTGGCAAGATCATCACTTAGAAGCTGCAAGGCGTACATAAGATAGTCGAGGTACTGAATCTCCGCAATCGGTCTCATTCCCCTCAATGCCAACCCTATTCCCTGTCCAAGTATCGTGGCTTCCCTTATTCCGGTATCGGTAATACGTAACTCACCAAACTTTTTCTGTAATCCTTCCAGAGTCTGATTTACACCTCCAATGTTGCCAACATCTTCTCCGAAGATTACCAGAAGCGGATATTTTGCAAATAGCTTTTCATAATTATCTCTCAGGATCTGCCGCCCGGGTACCTCAATCGAATTTTCCGAATATTCAGGAGCTACAGGCTTAACATTTAAAACTGAAGATGGAGTCTCATTATATAAAAATGAGTCATAACTAATTCTTGCATCGGCATAATTTCTTTTGAGCCACCCTTCCAACTCTTCTTTCAGGTTATCAGATTTCATGCACGACGAACACACATTTCTTAAAATTTTGCGGGCAGTTACAAAATTATCTTTTCGGATAGGGGAAATTACTTTCTTAAGCTCTTCAGTGAAGTTATCGACGCTATCCTCTTTTGCTTTTTCTGTGCATCTGCATGAACGGTCAGCAATAATTTTAACAAGAGCATCGCGTTCTGTCTTTATAGGGTTCTGGAACATTTCCCAACCTTTCAATCTGGAATCTTTCGCCTCAGCCTCAGCCTCAGCAGCAAGGTTATCCAGCTCTTCGGCGGTAGCAATTTCAGACTCAATAAGCCACTCCTTCATCTTCTTTATCGGGTCAAAATCATCCTCCCACTTCAGCCTTTCCTCACTTTTATATCGCTCATGCGACCCCGATGTAGAGTGTCCTAAGGGTTGAGTTACTTCGTCAACATGAAATAAAACGGGAATATGTTCTGCCCTGCATATTGCTATTCCTTCTTCGTACATCTTAATCAACCCAGGGTAATCCCAGCCTTTGCCTTTGAAGATTTTTATTCCGGGTCTGTCTTTTTCAGTTTCAAATCCCTTAAGTATATCTGAAATGCTTCCTTTGGTAGTCTGGTACTTTTTAGGAACTGATATACCATAGCCATCATCGTAGACTGTAACAGCTAATGGAACCTGTAATACCCCGGCTGCATTCATTGTCTCAAAAAAGTATCCTTCAGATGTGCTTGCATCGCCTATTGATCCAAATGCTACCTCATTTCCTTTAAGAGAAAGTGTAGAAAACCTGTGCAGATCTTTGTTCTGACGGAATAATTTCGAAGCATAGGCTAACCCCAAAAGACGGGGCATCTGACCAGCGGTAGGTGAAATATCTGAAGATGAATTCTTCTGTTTTGTCAGATCGAGGAATCGCCCTTCCGAATTTATATTTGGTATTGCAAAATGATTATTAAAGACCCTTCCTCCGCTTCCCCCTCTGATTTCCCTGTTTGTATTCCCATATAGCTGATGAAAAAATTCAAGTGAGTTGTAAAGGCCCATAGCCATCATCCAGGTCTGATCTCTGTAATAACCCGATCTCCAATCTCCATCTCTGAATTGTTTGGCAAGAGCCATCTGAATTACCTCTTTTCCGGCGCCAAATATTCCAAACTTAGCTTTTCCCGTCAATACCTCTTTACGGCCTATAATACTTAAACTTCTGCTCAGATTTGCCAGTCTGTAATCATTTAGAATATCCTCTTTTTTCAAATTGATGTCCGGAAGATTGTAATCCTGCTTCATTTTATCGTTATTAGTAGAACATGTTTTTACTCTTTGATATTTAACAAATTATACCCTCTGTTGTTTAAATTTCAGAGAAATAATTTAAACTCTTCAAAGGATTTAGTTCTAACTGAAATAGCAATTAATACAAAGTTAATAAATTAAGGCGACAGGGCTATGTTATAATTTGCCGCAGAGAAGATGAAAGGTGAGCGCATATTATATGATTAGTTTGCTCCTGATTCTGAAAAAACTTTTTCGAGATTAGTAGAAATCCATGTTTGGAAATTGCCCTTCTCATCGGAGTAGATAAGGTAAGCGCCAAACTCAGGGTGTGCTCTTAAGAATTCAATAGTTCGGTCTTTACCCATTACCATAAAAGCGGTGGCAAATCCATCAGCCATGGCGCAATCGTCAGCCACAACTGAAACGCTTAAGAGCGTGTTCTTTGCAGGATATCCGGTTTTCGGATCAATTTCGTGTGAATATTTAATTCCGTTTTCTATATAAAATTTCCTGTAATTACCGGATGTTGCAAGCGCTTTGTCGGTTAATCGGGCAATTGCCTGAAGTGTTTCACCGGGTGTTAAATTATTATCAAAAGGTTTATCAACGCCAATTCGCCATAGCTTCCCTGCTCTTGTTCCTTTCGCCCTTACCTCACCTCCAACTTCAACAAGGTAGTTTTTTATTCTAAGCTTGTCTAAAAACCTGCAGATCACATCAACAGAATAACCCTGAGCAATTGCATTAACATCCAGATATATACCCGGATCTGATTTGAGTACATGCCCATTTTTTAAAGATACTTTGCTCATTCCAACAAGCTTCATCAGACTGTCCCGTTTCGATTCCGTAAAATTCCGGCGTGCATCCGGACCAAAACCCCAGGCTTTTACAAGTGGACCCACGGTTATGTCGAAAGCGCCTCCGGTCATTTCTGAAATTAATGCCGATTTTGTGAATACTTCGGTGAAATATGAATCAACCTTCAAATTTTCGTTTTTGTTAATTCGTGAAATGATTGATGAATCATTATAAAAAGAGAGAGACATATCAATGTCGTGAAATATTTTTTCAACTTTTATTTTCAGATCATCCTTCTTTATTTTTCCGCTGTTTTCAAATACAATACTATAAGTTCCCCCCTGGGCAAAACCAGTAAATTGCTCAAAAACCGGAGTACTTTTTCTGCACGACTGAGATAAAACAAAAAACAATAAAAGAAATGATAATAACCTGTTTATCATGCTGTTAATATAAATAAAACGAATAATTATTTCAATACAATCTTAATAATAATTTATTCCCCTTCAAAATACAAAATTGTACATTACCCGGTTTTGTACCACCTCGCAGCAGGTATTCTTAGCACATTATGCAGAAAGAAGGGGAAATGCTACAACATTTTCATACTTTTAATGTTTTAAAAAGTGATGATATTTTAAATGAGTATCGGAAATCAGTCTTACAAGCTCATTGATTTTCTTCGTTTACCCCGACCCCAAGGGGAGCGAAGAAAATGAATTTACTCCCCTTGGGGCTGGGGTGAATAAATTGATTTTCAAGCGATTTAAGATAAATTTTTGGCAGTACACGATAGTCATTATATTTTACTCATGAGAATCTTCTATATTTTTCTGACTTTTCTGATTTTCAGTTCTGCTGAGGGACAGCAATCCTACCCGGATTCGCTGCTTACTTCCAATTATATTTATAATGAAAACATAAAAACAGTTCAGTTATATAAAGAAGGGTGGAACCTTTCATATCCTATAATAAAACTTAACACTAATGAGAAGCTGATCCTTCATTTCGATCTTCTTGGCGATCGTGCAGAGACTTATAATTATACATTTGTGCATTGTGATAAAGACTGGAAAAAATCTGATATTTTTCCTAATGATTATCTCGACGGATTTGCTGAAAACCAGATTGAAGATTACGAGTCATCGTTTAATACCACTGTAGGATATTTTCATTATAAGGTGAGTTTTCCGAACGACAGGGTTAATTTAACTTTATCGGGAAACTATGTAGTGGTTGTTTACCCTGTTGAAAAACCAGAATCGCCGGTATTAACTCAACGGTTTATTATTACCGAGGATGCTATTAATATAGACGCATCGGCACACAGACCACTAATGACGAAGGACAATAATACAGGTCAGCAGGTAGATTTTACTGTAGATTATTCTTCGCTTAACATTAACGACCCATACAGGAATATCTATGCTTTTATACTTCAGAATGGCAGGTGGGATAATGCGAAACGCAATCTCAAGCCCGATTTTTACGGAATAAACGAACTTAAATACAACTCGTTATCTGACAAAAATATCTTTAAAGGAGGTAATGAATACAGGTATTTTGATATCAAGAGTATCCGATATAAGACCGAGTATGTTAAAAGTATCAACTTTGCCAGTCCTTATTATAATGTTTATCTGTTCCCTTCAGATAACAGGGAATTTAAACCATATTTCTATTTGCAGGACTTTAACGGAAAATTCTACATCGCATTTCAGGAAGGCAAAAAACCAGATACAGATGCTGATTATGTAAATGTATTCTTTACACTTCCTTCGAAACAGCAGATTGCGGGCGGCAATATGTATGTATCGGGCAATCTGAATAACTGGGCCTTCAACAAAAACAATCTCATGATTTACAACAAGTTGAGTTCAGAATATGAATGCACCATGCTTTTAAAGCAGGGTTGGTATAATTACGAATACGCATTTCTTAAAGATGGCTCTTCAGATGGAACTGCATCAGTGTTCGAGGGCAGCCATTATGAAACCGAAAACGATTATCTGGTACTGGTCTATTACAGAAATCCCCGCGGGCGTTACGACAGGGTGATTGGTACAGCTATCACTAACACTCTCAATAAGCTGACCAACCAATAGATGAAGTAATTTGAACACATTCCCGATTCCTTATAAAAAAGAGCTCAATAATTTCATTAGTTTCCTGAAATGTACTTTATTTACTACATCAAGAAACTTCTTTATAAATCGATTATTCAAGTATTAAATCTTCACTCATGGCCCGTAAAATATTTCTGCTTTCAAGCCTGCTGATAATTTTTATCACAATCTCCTCTGCTCAGACAATCCCTTCACCAAAGGAACATTTCGGATTTAATATCGGCGATAATTATAAACTAGCTACATACACCCAGACCGAAGCCTATTTTAAAAAGATTGCAGCAGTGTCAGACAGGGTAAAGCTTGTAAATATAGGGCTAACTGAAGAGGGCCGCACTCAGTATATGATGATTGTATCTTCACCGCAGAACATTAAAAACCTCGACCACTTTAAGGAGATTTCCACAAGGCTTGCCCGGGCTGAAAACCTCTCAGATAAAGATGCACGGTCATTAGCAACTGAAGGCAAAGCAGTAGTGTGGATCGACGGTGGTCTCCATGCTACCGAAACTGTGGGAACTCATCAGTTAATTGAAACCATCTACAGGTTTGTAAGCGGGAATGACCCCGAAACTTTGCAAATACTTAATGATGTAATAATCCTTTTCGCTCATGCAAATCCGGATGGACAGGAGCTGGTCTCAAACTGGTATATGAGTAATCCTGACACTCTTAAAAGATCGTATGCTCAACTTCCGCGACTTTATCAGAAGTATGTTGGTCACGATGACAACAGAGATTTCTTCATGATGAACATGAAAGAAACAAAGAACGTAAGTAAGCAACTTTACCTGGAATGGATGCCACAGGTACTTTATAACCATCACCAGTCAGGCCCTGCAGGTTCTGTGGTAGCAGGTCCTCCGTACCGCGATCCTTTCAACTACCTGATTAATCCTCTCACAATCACCAGCATTGATGCAGTAGGGGCAGCAATGATCAACCGGCTGAATGCTGAAGGCAAGCCCGGATTTACAAAACTTAATGGTGCAACCTTCTCGACGTGGTATAATGGCGGATTACGAACTACGTCATATTTTCATAACATGGTAGGCCTTCTTACCGAGATAATAGGAAACCCTACCCCATTAACAATTCCACTTGTTCCTGAAAGACTTCTTCCAAGCGGTGCTACCCCGTACCCCGTAACACCACAAAAATGGTACTTCAGGCAATCTATTGAATACTCAGTTTCACTAAATTACGCCGTGCTCGACTTCGCTGCCCGCAACAGGGAACATCTTCTCTATAATATTTTTCTGATGGGTAGAAATGCTATCGACGACGGGAATAAAGATTACTGGACATCTACACCAAAACGAATTGAGGCGATAAATAATGCATATGCAAAAGATCAGACAGGCAGAAGAGTTACAGATTCTGCAGGTGTTTCAGGGAGAGCCAGAAGCACAGAGATGCCTCTGAAATACTACGATCAGGTATTTCACGATTTGTCGTTACGCGATCCTCGTGGCTACATAATAACTGCAGATCAACCAGACTTTCCAACTGCCGTGACTTTTATAAATTCGCTTATTCTCTCTGGAATAAAAATTCACAAAGCTACAGCTGATTTTATTGTGGAAGGGAAAAAGTATCCTTCCGGTTCATATATTGTTTTGACAAATCAGGCATTTCGTCCGCATGTTCTGGACATGTTTGATCCTCAGGATCATCCTAATGATTTTCAATATCCGGGCGGTCCTCCGATAAAGCCATACGATATTGCCGGCTGGACTCCGGCTTTCTCGATGGGATTTCATTTCGACAGGATACTGGACTCATTCAATGGACCTTTCGTTCAGGTTCCCTATGGTGAAATTCAGTCAGCCAAAGGTAGTTTCAAAAAATCATCCGGAGCTGGTGGATATATTCTTGATTGTCAGACAAATAATTCATTTATTGCAGTAAACGATCTGCTTAAGTCAGGTTCTGTAGTTTACAGGATAACCAAACCTGGTGTGAATAAATCCTCAATTAAGCAAGGTTCCTTCTTTGTACCCTCAACCGGGAAAGCCGATGCTATTCTGGAAAAAGATGCAGCCGGATTAGGAATTAATATCATTTCTGTATCAGGCAAGCCTGAAGGAGTTTCACGAAAACTGACTGCTTCCCGGATTGCACTTTGGGATCAGTACGGCGGATCAATGACATCAGGATGGGCCCGCTGGATCCTTGAGCAAAACAAATTCCCCTTCAGCTTAATATACCCGAAAGAGATCGACGGCGGAAAACTGAATGAAAAGTATGATGTAATAATTTTTGTTGACGGGGGAATACCTGCTGTATCACGACGGGGGCAGCCTGGAACAAGAGATCAGTCACAGGGAGAAAGCAATATTCCGGCTGAATACAGTGCACAAACCGGAAGGATAACTGCAGCTACTTCAATACCAGCCCTTAAGAAATTCCTTGATGCAGGTGGAACAATAATTACAATAGGATCGAGTACCAACCTGGCATATCATCTTGAATTGCCCGTCAAAGATGCTCTCGTTGAGATGGTCAACGGAAAGTTGCAACCATTGCCTGCTGAAAAGTATTTTATTCCCGGAAGTATTCTGCGCGTTAAGGTAGATTCCACACTATCTTCCAGCTGGGGAATGCCGTCGAAAGCAGATGTGTTTTTTGACAGCAGTCCTGTATTCAGGCTCGAATCTGAGGCAGTCTCAAAAGGAGATATTACACCAATTGCATGGTTTGACTCTGGCAAAAGTTTAAGAAGCGGCTGGGCATGGGGACAGGAATACCTTCAGGATTGTGTTGCAGCTTTCAGCGCACAGGTTGGAACAGGAAAACTATATGCATTTGGTCCGGAGATTTTATTTCGCGGACAGACTCACGGGACGTATAAATTCCTGTTTAATGAGCTTTATATCTCCCGTAATTAAAAAAATCATCTTCGGGAAAATTATAGGTTAAGGAGGATTTTGCTTTTTGCTGGTTTAAATTTTAGCAGTAGTTTTTGCAAATATTTCTTTCCCAAAGGCCAGGCAATCTGCTCTTTTCAGGTTGTCGTAATCTGAAGTTTTCATTTGTGTCATCATATTTCTGGCTTCGGGGTCCATTAAACCAAGCGTAACTCTTCCAAGGAATACTTTTGAAGGAACATTGATATCGCCACAGATTTTTGCCAGATAGTTATCTATCAATGCAGTTTTCTGTTCTGGTCCTACAGGTCGCATCATGTTCCCGCAGACAGCGAATAAACCTCTCGTTTTTGTTTTAATCAAATCCTTGTTCTGCGTAATATATTCCTGAAGCTGTGCCGGTATTTTCCCGCTGCGGATAGAACCGCCAATAACTATGTGGTCAAATTCCCTCAGATCCGGATTTTCCCGAACATCAAAGACATTTGCTATTCCATCCATTCCTTCTGATATCCAAACTCCTGCATCGCGGGATGATCCACACCAGGTTCCGTAAATTACGGCCCATTTATTATCTGATTTATTGGGATAGTACTCCAGCGCCTCCAATTTTTTTGGAATGAAAAGTGCAATAGCTCCCAATATTCCAACTTTAAAAAAATCTCTTTTTTCCATTTGATATATTTTTTCAGATCTAATCCAATTTTTAACCCCAACCTGTAGTTCAAAATGATTTTGTTATAAGTAGTTAGGTCACGATTTCCAATTCTATTTTATCAATGTCAATGATATTAATGTTTTCATTCTATGTCAAATTAAAGTTAAATACAACATCCTCTTTAATTATCTCTGAGACATTAATTGTTGGCAAAACATATTTATTATAACAAGTTCCCTCTGTCTTTGAATGAAGAATACCTCGTGTTGTCCCAACTGTAATTACAGCAAGGTGACTTAAAAAACCTTTTGGAACCAGAATAGATCTCTCATCAGATTTGTACATTGCTCGCCATGCTTCAGTTTTAACTTTAAACTGACATGAAGCTTCAACTATAATAAATGGTTTTTGATCCGAATCGAAAATAAATGAGGCAAATACAGCAATTAATTTATTCTGGTCATCGGCACCATATCTTAGAGATGTATTGACTCTGATGATTCCTTTATCATTAAATCCTTCCTCAATAGTTGCAAACTGTTCAGTTGTAATTTTCAGGAGGGAAAATCCTATATCTAATTTCTGGTTAGTCATTCTTAGGCAGCTTTATTATCCTCAGTATTATGATAGTTACTCTCCGATTTATACTCCATTTTCTCAGTACCTAACAAAAGACTATTATTCTTTGAGATTACCTGAGGAAAACTTACAAAACTATCTGCAATAACCTGACTATTCTGAAATTCAGGGATAGAGATTAATGATATAGAAAGCGATCTCTCTATTTTAGAAATTGTTGCCAATGAGAGATTCTCTCTTCCTTTTAAAACCTTGTTGATATACTGAGGGGTCACACCAATTGCTTCTGCAAGCTCTTTTTGTGATACAGATTGATTCCTGATCGCACTTAATATCTTTACAGCAATTAAGGCCGACTTCTCCATCCAGTATTTATTTGCATTATAATAATCAGCATCTTCCAACCATCCTGATGGTTCATCTGATATTAAAACTTTTATTTTACTTTTTAAAGCGTCTGCGTTCATATTACTATAGTTCTAAAAGTTCAATTACTCCTTCTTCATCAATTGCGCCAAGTTCTTTCAAATACTGCCTGCAGGAATCCAGTTTTTTGAGTTGTGCAAGAGTATGAGGCCTTTCCTCCATATTATCAGTTAACTTAATGGCACCTCCTGTAATAATGTACATATCGTTACCAACTTTTACCGCATAAATTCTAAGCCAGGTTTTCTTTCGTAATCCATAAACTTTTTTCTTATTCAGATAAGAAAAGTCTGATTAATTGTAGTTAAGAGGCCGAAATAGCCTTTTGAATAATGAAATCCGTTCTGCTCTTGTTTTTGTTGTTAGTTTTCTAAGTTGTTCTCTGAACTTCAATGCTTCCCTCCTGGTTTCAATTATCGCCTGCTCAATTGAAATACCTTCCCAGAATGGGCGTTTCAGATCGGACTCATTTGATGAAAAGAAATCATCAAGATACTCAGTATCTGTCCATTCGTCAAATATTTTTCTGAATTCATTCCAGGATTGTTCATCCTTTTGTCCGTTAATTTTGACAGCAAGTAAACTATTCTCATCATGAAAGATACGAACAAATTCCATAAAATCAACTTATAGGTTTATTTTTTAATATTATTTTAACAATTCAGCGAGAGAAAAGAATGTAGTTGCATTTAAAACAATTTCTTTCACAATCACTTTCCGTCCTATTTTTTATCTCCCCCCTCAACAATCCTTATCTCATCCTCTGTCAACCCATACAACTTATAAACAAGACCATCAATCTCAGCTTCAATAGAAGTAGTATCAGTGGGGGAATCAGATTTTTTCATAGAGAGAATCTTGTCAACTTTTGTAGTAATAGCATCTGCGCCCTCTCCTTTTGTGTCTGGTATCGGAATTTGCCCAAAATATTTCCAGATTAACTGAAATCCATTCTGAATCGCTGTACAATATTTCGAAATTAGCCACCAACCCATTTTTGAATTAAGTATCCCTAATAACACTTTATCATTAGAAGGGATAATCCACATTGAATCATTACAATAAAGACCGTTTTCATCGTATATAAAACAAGGTTTTACCTGAAATTTCTGATACATTATTTTCACTCTAGCAAACTCCTTATAATAATCACAAGCACGCAATTCCCACCAAAAGTCACCTTTATCCCTACGTCCTTCAGCTTTTACCTTAAAATGAAGTAGATGGTTAGATATCGCAGGATAACTATTTTTGAACCATCCCCAAGCTTCATTACCAGACATAGATCCGTAACGGGGAGGTGGTTCCGTAATATGATTTGGGGTTGATTCTGGAAGGTTTTTCTTGATAGTAAACCCTTTTGGAACCATTATTAACCAGTTACTTGCCTCATTGGTTGAATATGGTTTAATATTTCTCCCTAAAAGGAAAGGGCTGATAAGTTCTTCTGATTTCTTATCTTCCAGAATTAGTTTTTTCTTTGTTTCTTCATTAATTATAAATGCTTCTGTCAAACCAGTTAAAATTCCTCTGTACGATTTGCCATCCACATATTCTGATAACGAGGCTTTAGTTGACTTAAGTTTAGATAATAACTTCTGATCATTTGAATCCTTTACATTCCAGGTATCCCGACCTAATGCAGAAACCTCAATTTGATTGCTAAAAATTCTAAAAAAAGCATTCAATCCATTTTCAAATTGTAATGTTTTTAAGGTTAAAGATCTAAATGTTTTGTCTGGATTTTGTCTTGAAGCATTAAGAATACAAGGATATGTAGTAGCTTCATCAAATACTTGTAAATCACCAAAGTCTAAAATTGACAGAAGTTGATTGTTCAATAAAAATTCTCTGAGAGACTTTCCATACCAGGTTTGCATCCATTTATTTGGCATTATAAAACAAAACTGTCCTTTTGATCTTAAAAGATTAAATCCCTTCTCAACAAAGAATACATATAAATCTGAAGTCCCGGTATAAGTCTTATAGCTATCTCTTAAAAACGGTTTTTGTTCTTTAATATCTTCCTGTCTGATATATGGAGGATTCCCAATAACCACATCAAACCCCAGAAAATCACCATCATTATTCAAAACCTCCGGAAATTCAAACCGCCATTCAAAAGCATTCTCATAGATCTTGTTGCCTTTGATTTCTGCAATCTGCAATTCAAAATTTTGAATTTCACCAGTTAATTTATTTATCTTTTTGTTCCATTCTTCTTTTTCCTTTTTCGGTAGTTCAAAAAGCATGGTCTGGTCCGACAGGCCTACCAATTCTCCTTTCAGCTTGTTTAGCTTTACAAATCGCTTATCACTTTTTGCAACTTCAGTTTCGAAATCACCTTTAATCTTTTCAATCAGCGCTTCCATCGACCGCTTCTCTTCTTTCGACTGTGCATTTCTATATATCATAACTGCCTCTCGGTAGTTATCTACTGTCCATTTACTGGAACGAAGAGCAGTTTTTATGTCGGCATCGAGTGGATATCTGCTTATGAGGGAATTGCCGCACTTTATGTTTATGTCGATGTTTGGAAGGGTTTCTAGCTCGGCATGCGGCATGCAATTTGCGGCTGCCGGTGTCTCAAATTTATAATATGCGTTCTTTAAAAGCTCAATCCAGAGCCGGAGCCGGCAGATCTTTACAGAGTTTGGGTTAATATCGACTCCGAAAAGGCAGCTTTCAATTATCACTTGCTTCTCCCTGAAAAGTGTTTCCTGAACCCGGTGGCTCTCTTTATTATTCGGATTGTATTCAAAAAACTTTCCTTCACCATCTGTCACTACCAGCTCGTCGTTAATAACTTCGATACTGTAATCCTTAAGCCGTTTTCCCTCTTTATCGGAAAGTATTCCAAGCTCAGATTTAATGGCAATAATTTCATTAAGAGCGGATACCAGAAAGTGACCTGACCCTACTGCCGGGTCGCATATTCTTAGGCTGTTGATGATTCGGTTTGCCTCCCTGATTTCAGGATTCTTGTTATAAACGTCCGTAATTGTTTCGCAGTTCCACCCTTTTGCCTCATTGAACTTCTGAACAATAGCCCTGGTTATGGTCTCATGACACATGTACATTGTAATGAAACCAGGGGTGAAGAAGGAACCGTCTTTATAGCCGTTTATTTTCTCAAAGATTAATCCTAGAACAGCGGCGTTAATAAGTGTTTTATTCTCTTCCAGAATATCTTCCGATCCCTCATTTGAGAAATCATAAGCATCTAGAAACCTGAAAAAGTATGTCAGAGGCTCCATCTCGCCCGATAATTTTTTACCGGATTTGTCTTTAAGGACCGTATTGGGTTGTAATGGAAGTTTTGCGTGATCGTCGAGGCTGTTTATTCGTATTGTTTTGTGCTCCAGTTCAGTTGGTTCAAACAGGGAACTGTTCAGGTAAGGAATTCCTGCAAATTTTTGTTTTATAGCATCTATTCTTTCCTGCTCTTTCACCGCCAGAACCTGAAAAAATAGTTTATTCAGCTCATCATAGTCGTGTACTCTTTCTGCATTAAGAAACCGCGATTCCCCCTTACTCTTATTATATCTTATGAGTTGTCCCTCAAGCAATTTAAGAAAGAGGACCCTGTTGATCCAGGTAATTGCAAGTTCCAGTGAGATGTTAAAAAGCTGTTCATCAGCATTAATGCCATAAGTGGAACGTTTTGGTAACTGTGAGAGTCAATCTTCCGATTTAAGGATATTTATAGCATTTTCGATAAGTGAGCCCGGGTTTCGCTTCTCTTCTTTTTTCCTACCGATAACTTTTTTACCTCCTGCTTTCGTCTCCTCGAGTCCGATAATATGAAGAAGTTCGGAATAGAAGACTTTATCGAGCGAATTACTATCGTTAACAAATGGGAGTTTCAGCAGGTGTTCGGGAGAAAATATCTTATAAAGAGGTATTAATTTTGTATCGTCCTGCCTGTCGTTGTTTTTGATTACCTGCTCATAATCCCTTATGTCGAAATGAGTAAAAGTGATTTGGGTATCAATTTTGCTTACAAAAGGAGCGGCAATACTTTTATAAAAAAACTCTGTGTTTGTATCTGACAGACGTCCTTCAGTAAAGTCAGTAAAATCCCCAGAAAGCTTTTTATTGTTTGCAAAATGATGCTCAAAATCGGAGGCTGAAAAGATAAACCATTCGTAGATATTTGTAATAATCAGGTATTTGACACTAATGTTTTTGAAGGTAATTCTTTCTCTCAGGTAATAAAGAATCAGTTCATAAAATGCTTTTGATTCAATTTTATCAAATGATGGCATTTCGAAGCGGTTGCCAGGCTTTTTAACCTCAAAGAGAACACCTACCGGAGTCGAGGTATCCTTACCTATATGAATTACAAGATCGGAACGACCTTTTGTATTTATGTAATGGTTAGGAGAATACCATGTATTTTTAAGAAATTCTGAGATAATGTTCTTATGAAACTCTTCCGATTCTGATTCATTGATCTGATCATACAAACTAAGGATATTCTTTTTAAAAGTCTCTATCTGGGAACGGTCGGGCTTGACTTTTAGGAATGCCTTGTTTATAGACTTACGAATAGATACAGGGCTAGGTTGCATTCAGATATTGTATTTGACTCTTAAAAGTAGTAAAAATCATGGGGAATGCAAATGATTGTCTTGAAGTCTTGCAGTCATGCAGTCTTGAAGTCTTAAAAAATTTATGCTACTTATGCGAATCAATACCATACTGCATGAAAATTGTATGCTCCAGCGTTTTAAGGATCTCTTCCATATATTCAGATACAGCTCTGACTGATCCCGGCAGGGTATAAATAAGTGTATTGCCGATTAATCCGGCAACTCCCCTGCTCAGAAGTGCATTGGGTTTATCAGCTCCATACTTCACTCTGATGAATTCCATTATGCCAGGGATTTCTTTAGTTAGCAGGGGTTTTACTACTTCTACTGTTATATCCCTTGGACCGATACCTGTTCCTCCTGTTGTGAAAATAATGTTGAACGTAGACCCTGATACATTAATTATGTTGCTTAACTCTTCTGCTTCATCAGGAATAATTACCTCAGTAACTGTACATTTCATCTGGAGCGGTTCGAAATATTCCTGAACAGCTTCACTGATCCTGGGACCACTAAGATCTTCATATTCACCACGATAAGCCCTATCACTAAGAGTAACAATCAAAACTTCAAGATTTTCCGGCAGGTTCATATTTTAAGCTTTTCAGTGAGATTAATGTTGTCAATTACCATATTTTTATCAACTGCCTTACACATGTCATAAACTGTGAGAAGAGCAATACTTACTGCTGTTAAAGCCTCCATCTCCACTCCGGTTTTACCGTGACACCTTACCTCACTTTTGACCTGTACTCCTGAATTGTCGGGAAATACTTCAACTTTAACATTATCAAGAACAATATTATGGCAAAGTGGAATCAATGTTGAGGTTTGCTTGGCGGCGTTTATTCCTGCTATTTGAGACACAGTCAGCACGTCACCCTTTTTCATCTGATTTTCTTTTATAAGGCGAAGCGTCTCAGCAGAAAGGGTAATATGTCCGGTCGCTTTGGCGACTCTCAACTGAATCTCCTTCTCTCCCACATCTACCATTACAGCTTTGCCTTTATTGTCGATATGAGTTAGTTTTTTCATAATTGTTATCCTCCGATATTATAAAATGTGCCGGTATTATTTACTGTTCCGCATTCAGGTTTCATCTCAATAGCCATATTAAATGCTTTCTCAAACCCTAATGCCCGGATATCAAATTCAATATTGTCAAACAGACACGGTTTTAGCTTACCATTTGCTGTTAATCTCAACCGGTTACATCTTTCACAATCACCTCCTATGCCACCCTCGACTATTCCAAAGTGCCCCTTCACGAGATCCATCTGACGTATATATCTGATCTCCAGATCGTTTTCTTTACAAAACAGTGCGACACCTTTTGCCGTCACCTCATCACTGGAATCGGCAATAACACAATTTATTTTTATAGGAAGCAGTCCAACTTTTCTGGCAGCTTCAATTCCTTCAAAGACATCATTGATGTTCCCATATCTTGTAATAGATGCAAACTTCTCAGGATCAACAGTATCGAGACTAATATTAACCCGATGAAGACCGGATGATTTTAGCTCTTTTGCAAACATTTTCAGGAGTACTCCGTTCGTTGTCATTGAAAGATCTGTAATACCATCTATATCGGATATCATTCTGACCAGAGCAGTGACACCTTTTCTAACAAGAGGTTCCCCCCCGGTAATCCTCACCTTTGTAATGCCATTCAGGGAAGCAACCCGCGTGAAGTTAGCTATCTCATCAAAAGTAAGGATATCAGCATGCTTTAGCAGTTGAATACCTTCTTCAGGCATACAGTAACTACATCTCAGGTTGCATCTGTCGGTGATTGAGATACGCAGATAATCAATATTTCTGTCAAATCTGTCGAACACTTATCTTTTCTCCTTTTTTAATAGTATATACTCCGGCCCCAACTGCAATTATACCATCTGAATAAGGCAGGGCTGTTATATGAGCAGATCCGTGAAAGTCCACAGGTAAAACTTCCCTGTTTTCATTAATTAATACGGGAATTAGACCCAGCCTGTCGGCAGATTTCCTCTTATAATCCACAGCCATTGGAAGCGCCTGTTCAGAGGGACTCCAATTGTATCCCATCATTTTACATATCAAAGGCCGTACCAGCATTTCAAACTGAATGAATGATGATACCGGATTGCCGGGAAGGCCAAATATCACAGCTTTCTGATGGACTCCGAAAGTGGTAGGTTTGCCCGGCTTTACATTTACCCGATCGAATAAAATATTCACCCCGGCTAGTTTCATTATATCGGGAACAAAATCAAAATCGCCCATAGATACTCCCCCGGTTAGAATTACAATATCGCAGGAGGCAATTGACTTTTCAATAATTTCAAATGTTTTCTTCTCATTATCGGGAACGATTCCGTAATTAACACCTTTCCCTCCGGCCCTTTCAACCTGGGCAAGCAGTTGATAGGCATTACTGTTCCTGATCCTTGAAAATGATGGAGATTCATCAGGACTAACAAGTTCGTCTCCTGTACTTATTATTGCAACAAACGGTTTCTTATATACCGTTACTGAGGTGTGGCCAACCGAGGCCAGTACCGCAATATCCTGAGGTTTTATAAACTTCCTTTTCCTTAAAACAAGATCACCTTGTTTTATATCTTCTCCTTTAATTGAGATATTTGTTTTGGTAAAACTTCTTGTAAATATTATTATCCCGTCAGGCAATATTTGCGAATCTTCAACCATAAAAACAACATCGCAACCGTCCGGAACAATAGCACCGGTCATGATTTTTGAACATTGATTTAGACCCACAGTTTTTTTCGGCACCTTACCTGCAGGAATTACCTCGATAACTTCAAGATCGTGATGCAAATCGGCCAAACGGCATGCGTATCCGTCAACTGCGGAGCGATTAAAAGGAGGCATATCAATATCACTTGCAACATCTTCAGCTAAAATTCTCCCCAGGCAATCCCCAAAGGGAATAACCTCCGTACCTGTGACGAATACTGATTGCATTACAATTTTATATGCCTCTTCAAATGAAATTAATTCCATTTCCTATAAATATTACTCCCCGATTAAGCTAATCCTTTCCAAAAAACCTTAACCGGACTAAAATTCTTATCTTTTTACTTTTGTCTTTTTACTTTTATCTTTTGTACTTATTTATCCGAGTGAAGTGCTATAACCGCATTTATCGGGAAACTCATCCATACCTCTTCCTGTTCCTGTAGTTTTAACGTTTCAAATGCAGATTCTATTATCTTAACATAAAACAATTCGCCGGCATCTACTGTTATCTCCCTGCCATATTCTGAAGGAATTATCTCTGTTATTCTTCCTTTTACTATATTAAGGTTCTTATCTTCAGGTTCTTCCCTTGAAATATTGATAGAGTCGCCTTTTATTATAAGCAGTCCTTCATTTTCAGCATTATCCGTTTCAAATTTAAAATTAACATCATGTTTTGTAACTCCTGCAAAGATACCATTATCGCTCGAAATTCTGACCCTGAAGAAATTTCTGATACCGGCATACCTTGCGACGAATCTGTTTGAAGGACTCTTAAACACCTCATTCACTGAGCCTTCCTGAATAATTCTGCCATTATGAATAACCCCCACTCTTCTTGCCAGGCTTATTGCATCGCTGAAATCGTGAGTAACATGGATGATTGTCTGGCCAGCTTTGTTCAGATTTCGAAGAATCTTTTTCATATCATCCTTGAGAGATGCATCGAGTGAAGAAAGCGGTTCATCGAGAAGTAATAACCGGGGGGAGTTGATAAGCGTTCTTGCAAGAGCAACCCTCTGCTTCTCCCCTCCTGATAGCTTCTCAGTATTTCTTTCCAGTAAATGCCTGAT
Source organism: uncultured Bacteroidales bacterium (assembly GCA_963809855.1). Taxonomy (GTDB): domain Bacteria; phylum Bacteroidota; class Bacteroidia; order Bacteroidales; family VadinHA17; genus LD21. The sequence continues at coordinate 2,475,530 of CAWELF010000001.1, forward strand.
ATTCATAGCAGAAGCTGCCTTGTTAACTTGTTCTACGATGCTTGTTTTTTTTATCTTTCTGACTTTCAAAGGGTACGAAATATTTCCGAATACAGTCATATGAGGAAAAACGGCCCAATCCTGAAAAACAATTCCTACCTTCCTTTCCTGTATCCTTTTCCTTGTAATATCTTCATTATCAAGAAATATTATTCCGGTGTCAGGATACTCAAGACCTGCAATCATCTCCAGAAGCTGCGTTTTGCCTGCACCTGATCTTCCCAGCAGGACATAATATTCTCCTTCGGATATATTAAGATTTATATCCGTTAATTCGAATTCACCCAGTTTACGGTTAATACCTGTCAGTTTCAGCATCAGCAGTAATATGTTTCTCTTTTCTCTTAGATGAGATTGCACGTATTACAATGAAAAAAGCCAAAGCCACAATAATAAAGAGTACTGAAGCGGGTCTTGCATACTTAAGTCCATACGAATTAAACCTTTCGTAAATAAGTACAGGAGCAGTCATTGGGTTATAGGCAATAATCACAACGGCTCCGAATTCGCTCATTCCACGGGCAAACATCATTACAAAACCTGTAGTAATACTTCTCCATGCAAGTGGTAGTGAAATGGTAAAGAACACTTTTGACTGGCTTGCACCAAGATTCAGAGCAGCTTTTTCGAGTCGTTCAGGCACTGAGGCAAAACCATCGCGGGCAGCATTTATTAAAAATGGAACACTAACAAAAGCCATAGCCAGAGCAATTCCGGAAGGATGATTCACCAGATCGAGTCCTACTAAAGAAGCGGTCTTACCAAGAAATCCATCCCTCGACAAAAATCCAAGAAGCGCTATTCCTGCTGCAGTGTGAGGAAGGACAATGGGAAGATCAATTATCCCCTGCACCATATTCTTAAGGGGGAATTCCTTCCTTGCCAGCAACCATGCAAGCGGAATTGCGCATGCAGCGAAGATAAGGGTAGCAGAAAACGACACCCATAAGGTCAGCCAAACACTGGAATGAACATCGTTATCTTTTAATGTTTCAAGAAACTCAGTTCGCCCTGTATGGACAAACATTCCCACCAGAGGCGCAAGAATGAACAGTAGTATTAACGATGAAAGAATCATCAGCACCCATGTAAAACTGCTGTTTCTGTTCATTTTTTCAGTTAATATTGTTTGGAGAAAGATGTTTTAGAAGTTGTACAGGCAGCTTATCTCTTTGTTCAGAACTAAATGGGATTAATGGTTCCTGACCATTTGCTTTTAATATTTTCATCCCCTCCTCACTGATAAGGAATTCAAGAAAATTGACTGCTTCGGCTTTTTGAGGCGCATTGTTCAGAACTGTTATACTATAATTTATATAATCGCCAGTGACCTTCAATTTTGCACCAGGCTTGCTGCCTGCAATATCAGTTGAAACAGATGCATAGAGATTGTTTCGGGCCGGATCTGAAAGGTTGATATCCTTTGGAAGTTCAATATACTTCAATCCATGTTGTATTGCAACTGATTTATACTGAAACATGTAATCAATTGCATTCGATTCCAGCAATGCTACAAGATCGACCTCTTTGGGCCTGATGTATTCTTTGTTTTTCAAAACCATTCTGTCTGTTAACCCTGGTAGCTTATAATATTTTTCAGCCAGCATAAATGTAAAGATAGTCCTGTATCCACAAGGATCGGAATCAGGGTCAGATCGTCCATAGATTACATCCTTCTTTTGAAGTATATCCATCCAGTTCAATGAATCTATTGTATCTGAGTATTTTGATTTATCTCCGAATGCGATCACAATTTCATTTGTAGCAAACTTAATTCCCCAGGCTGCATAGTCAGGAATAAGCAGCTCATTAATAACAAAATAATCTGATGAAGCTATGACATCGCAAGGTTTTTTCAACTCCGTGACTTTTCTGGCACATACTAAACTTCCTGCCGATTCCAATAAGATTTTGGTTTGAGGATGCCTTTTCTCATATTCAAGTGCAATCTGCTTCATAGGGACAGAAAGACTCCCTGCATGAAAAATAATTATCTCTTTCATTTTTCCGGAATTTGAATTGGAACAACCAGTAAAAAACCAAACAGAGGTAAATAGAATGAGATATAAGTCACGCATAGTTTTCATAAATGTACAAAATGTTTCGTGAAATGTTCAGGGGTTGGGAATTGTATTCGCCGATTTGATTTCAGCAATATTTAAAATGGTTGTTATTGTCTTCCAGTTTCTTGCAGTGCCGGTTACACCCATTTTGTTCTCAAAAAAATTTGTATAAATCTTGCTCCTTCCGAACCCATTTGGGCAAAAAATGAATATCTCCCTGCCAATTATTTTAAACTTGTCAGGAGGATAGTCAACCTTAATAACCTTTTGAATCTGATCCTCTGAAGGTAATTCATGAAGGAATATTACTGCGGTTCGCGCCGGGTCAAATTTCTCCTCCCTAATGAAGGGGTTTGAAGAAAAAATTACCCTCAAATCTTCAATGTTCCGTATCATTACTGGAACGTCATAAGCAAACCTCTCCTTTATTGATTTTTCAATTTTATCAGCTGTTGTGGTTTCATTCTCTTCTGATGAAATTTTGAAAATAACATTACCGCTCTGAATGTATGTTTCAGCATCTATAAATCCCAGTTCAATATAGAGCCGGGAAAGGTCACTCATCTTCATGGAATTATGACCTGTCATATTAACTCCACGGAGAAATGAAATGTAGGTTTGCATTTTGTGGGTTATTGATAATTTTTTACCACATCAATTACCTCTGGCAGATCCATTCCTATTTTTTTCAGGAATTCAATTGTAGGAACACCGTTATTGTTCCAGCCCCTTCGTTTATATACAGCATCTCTGAGCGATTCATACTGATCCTCCCTGTATTTTCTCAAAACTTTCATTTTTTCTTCAGTGCTCTTATTCTCCGGATTGAAACCTGCCTTTTCTAAGAGCTGTTTGTCGTATCGTTCAACCCGTGACTCATACTCTTCCTTAGTAACTGGTCCGGCAGCACGATATGGTTGGTTATCATTTATCCTTTTCCCAAAACCTCTCCGGAGGTTAAATACTCTTTGAAAATTATACACCCTTTCTGAATCTTCAATCATTCTCTTCTTATCAAACGGAAGTCCTGTAACTGCCTTATATATAGTAACATAATTATCAACATGTTCTGGCACTTTAGCCGGCTCATCACTGAGCGCATTGGTCTCAGGTTCAACATCGTTCCATGGCAACTTGCATAACCCAACTAACCCAAACCATGTTCTGAACATCGGAAAATAATGGAGGGCTTCAGCTTTATTTTCGAATGTGGGGATATGATTATTAACCATATCCATAAAAATAAGCCAGGCTTCGTCATGCTGCGGACCCTTATTAGTAAGAGCAAAACCTCCCTGCTGGGCAAGGGATTCTTTTGGCATATACTGTGAATATTCGAGTCCTTTGTTCTCCATTCCTATATCGTTTAGAAATGCAGCTTCTCCCCACCCGTTCTTAATAAACAGCTCTTTCATTTTGTGAACACCCGTTCCTGCAATCTTTCCAAAGCCTTCCCCTCGTGCGAGCTGATGAAGCATTTCAAGCGCACCATCAGAACTGCCAAAATTAAGGTCGAGACCTCCGGTCCTTTCTTTATTAAGGATTCCGTTTTGATAGCATTCCATTATGAAAGCTGTGAGTGTACTCCAGGTAATTGTGCAGATACCATAGGTGTCGCAATAGAAATTTACCTCAATAATGTAACCCGGATCAAATATTGCACAGTTAGCTCCCAAACCTGCGGCGTTTTCATATTCCGGACCGTCAACTATCACAACCTGACCTTTATAAGGACCCGTTTTCACAACATAATCGTCAATTCCTTTACTACACGACATATTACAGCCGATCCAGCAGCCATCGGGCACGTCCTGTGTAAAATGTTTTTTCCAGACTGTCGAATCGATTTTAAAAGCGTCGGGGTGACTCCCATACTTGTAGTTCATAACGGGCAGGAGATCGTGATCGTTCATAATCTCCATCAGGTGTGCCGTGCCTGTTTGCCGCATCTGACATTGCGCAGCATCGAGTTCGCGCATTTCCCGGTTGAAACGTCTGCCTCTTTCCATAATGGCGTCGAGATCGACCACATTGTTAAGGTTTCCCTTTACCCCGGGGATTTTGCAAACCAGGGCTTTTATCTTCTTATTCCTGAATACTGTACCTATTCCTCCCCTGCCAGCCTGTTTGAGTCTTACTTTTTTCCTCTTCGGATCATAGAAGCTGAAGTTAAGCATACCGATAAATGAGTGTTCTGCAGCAGATCCGGTAGAAACAATTCCAATAGATTTTTTTTCACTGTCATTATCAGCAAACATTTCTGTGAGTTGTTCTGCAAGTACATGACTATCTGTTGCTTCATAAGGAGCCTCAAAAATCTCAACTTTATGGTTTATTCCATCAATATAAACAATAACATCTTTCTCCGATTTACCCTGCAGTTCGAGAGCATCGAATCCTGAAAACTTCAGAAAAGGTCCAAAAAAACCGCCAACATTACTGTCCATTACAGAATCAGTTTGTGGTGATATTGTAACTACTAGTGACTTTCCTGTACCAGAGTATTGCGTAATGCCTCCTATCGGTCCGGATGATATGACTATCTCATTTTCAGGATCATCCCATCTGGTATCTGGCTTAGTTGCATCCCAGAGAAGTCTCAAACCATAACCTTTTCCACCTATAAATTTCTCTTTCATGGCAATAGGCACGTTCTTCTCTGAAACTTCTGAAGTCCCAACGTTTACGTACAAAGTCTTGTCGGTATAACCTTTCGACAGGGGGGTCCAGTTATACTCCCATTTCTTTAGTAACTTATGCTTTTCTTTTATCGACTTAATGTCCATATATCAGGCATTTAGGTTAGCAACTTTAAAAGTTTTACCTGATGCAAAGGTATTACATAAAGATGAGTTTTAACATGATATTAATCAATGTACCTCTCACACGTCATTTGCTTCAATGTCATTTACGCTGCTCGAGTCAGTTCTTGTTTCGTTAAAATATTTGTAAGTATCTTTATACTGGAAAATAAAAAGAATGAAATCCGAAGATATAAAATCACATCTGGCTAAATTCAAGGTTGGCATTGCCGGTGCAGGAGGTTTAGGGTCTAACTGTGCTGTAGCACTGGCCCGCAGCGGTGTTGGCACACTTGTAATATCTGATTTTGATATAATTGAGGGAAGCAATCTTAACCGGCAATACTATTTTACGGATCAGGTTGGAATGCTTAAAACAATTGCTCTTAAGGATAACATTGCCCGGATAAACCCGGATACTATTGTTATTGCATATCAGATTAAACTTAATTCTTCGAATATTCCTGTTGTATTTGAAGGATGCGTCATAGTAATTGAAGCGCTCGACCAATCAGATATGAAGGAGGTTTTGATTGAAACAATGCAGCAAAGGATGAAGGATACTCCTCTGATAATAGGATCAGGTGTTGCAGGTTGGGGAAAAAGCGACTCAGTCAGATTCAGAAAAATAGATGACACCCTTTTTGTTTGCGGAGATGAATCAACAGAAGTGTCTGATTCAATGCCAACGATGGCTCCAAAAGTAGGCATGGTGGCAAATATGCAGGCGAATGTTGCTATAGAAATCCTCATGAACCTAAAAGGATAACAAGCTAATGAAGATATTACTAAATAACAGGGAAGAAGAATTTAGTGAAGATAGTCTAAGTGTTAGTGAGATGCTCCGGATTAAAAAATTTTCATTTAGAATGAGAATAATTAAGATAAATGGGGTATTGGTAACTAAGGAGAAGTATGATTCCACAATTATTCATGACCATGATGATGTTCAGATGATTTATCTGATGAGCGGCGGTTGAAAAATAAATTGTAGGTTTGCATCATGAAATTAAGGTTCAGTTTTACGGACAAAATCCCCCCGATAATCAGGAATAAATATATCCTGACTATCATTATTTTCGTAATCTGGCTTTTGCTTTTCGATTCAAATAATCTTATTACAAGATTCAAGGATCTGAGAGAGTTACACAAACTAAAAACAGACCGGGAATACTACATGAATCGCATTGAGGTTGATAAGAAAAAACTTCACGAACTGAAAACCGATAATCACAATCTCGAGAAATTTGCGAGGGAGCAATATCACATGAAAAAAGCTGACGAAGATCTATATATTATTCTCACTCCTTCTGAGGATCGAAAAATCACAAGGCGGAATAATTAGAATTTTTTTCCAGTTTTCTGAATTCCAGAAGCAACTCTGACGGCTCTTTAGAATGAACATCAATCCTTAATTCCTCAATCAATTCTAAAGCAGCAACTTCAACCGGTATCTTTTGAAACATTCCAGAGTGTACAAAATTCAGATACTTCACTATTTTGAACATATTAAACCAATCGAAAAACCTTTTTTTAAGAGACTCAGGGGAGCTTGTGTTATTCTTTATCTCGGTTATCTTTTCTATCCATTCTTTCTTATTAATAAACCCCTGAATAGCTGAAGGTTGCAAATCATAACAAACCCCCAAATCCTGAATGCTGGAAGAATAAATCCTTTCTGTCAGGCTGAATGTGATCTTTAGCTCTTTAAATGCCTGGAGATTATATGTCAGCAAAGTTTCTCCGCTTGTATCTGAGAGCTTTGCTATTGAGGTGCCCGTTCCAAATGGCACCCTTTCTGAGATTCTCGGGGAAGGAAATACCGTTGTAGAATTCAAACTAAAATACCCCCCTCCCGGAACAAGTTTCTGAATAAAGTAAAAGTCCTCCCCTGCCTGGCGTCGGTTCATACCACCGACTTTTATATATGCCAGTACTTTTACAGCTACTGCCGATCCAACAGTATGAAACGGGTAAGGAAACCCTGAAAAGACAAGACACTGCGTATAGTAGCGAAGATGCAGTTCATATAATGTGATATATTTACAGATCGAAGCAGGGCATTCATTTCCGGTTAAAGGGTGTTCGAAATAGATTGAACAGGCATTCCTGTCCTTTCTCATCAGAAGCTCATTATAAATTGAAACAAAGTAGTTTTTCTCAACGAGACAATCAGCATCCAGACTGAGTATTATTCCATGGGGATTGTTAATACTGTCGAACCTTCTGACAGCTTCGTCCATACCTGTCTTTCGTGCCAGTCCAACACCCCAGCCTTTAATAGCACAATCAGCTGCAAATGCAAAAAGCCGGAAGAATGAATTGTTATTTTCTTTCTTCCAGCTTTCAATATTTTTTAAAGTCAGTTTATTGTTTTCGAGGTTCTGACCAGGGGCATCGACCGGGGCATTAACGATTACAAGGAACTCGACTCCACATTCAGGTTGTTGGCATAACAAAAGAGAATCGAGCAATTTGCAGATACCGGGCTCATTATAAGCGGGTATGACAACAATGATCCCGGTGTTTTTGTCCGGCGCCTCTTTTATTATTTCGGAAAACAGAGCTCTCTTAAAAAGATAGCCTGAGGCGAAGCTCATTAAGTTACTTCTTTTCTGCCTTATACTTTTTGTTAAGTGCGTCAAGAACACTTTGAGTTATATCAAGACTAGGTTCGCTATAAAGAACTACGCTTCCAAAACTTTTTCCCAGGATGAACTGATAGTTATAAACCGATTTGTTTTCCTCGAGAAATTTAGTGATATATTCCAATACCTGGCGATTCATTACCTGTTCTTCCTCGACCAGATTTTGCTGCAGCTTGTCGCGAAGTGATACAAGTTCCTGTTGCTGTTGAGTTAGCGCCTGCTCCATCTCGGCAGCAGTTGCCCTTGTAACAAGTCCCTTGCTTACTTTATCCTGGTAATCTTTTCCGGCTTTTTCATATTGTGTACCTTTTGCATTAAGTTCCGCTTCAGCGCTTTTCTGTTTAGCCATCAAATTATTTCTTCCGTCGAAGAACATATCAAATTTAAAAATAACAGTATCAATATTTACATAGGCAATTGAACCTGCAGGTAATGTTGTACCTGTGTTTACCTTACCGCTGGTAACACCTTTGTTTGCTGAAAAATGTAAAAAAAAGAGTCCTATTACCGAAATAAACAGAACAGCAAATAAAATTATAGATAGTTTCTTCATCTCAAATTAGATTTTTGTTAATCGTTAGTTTGTCGCAAATATAAACATTTTAATAAATTACAGTAACAAGGAGATCTATTTTTGGATTTGTTTTATGAGTAAGCGGCGCAAAAGCTAGAATTCCGGGCACGGGATAGCTCTTATCCTTTTTCGTTGCTGACCAATAGACAAGTTATTGAACTTATACACCAGTGAAATCTCATGTGCCCCACCTGTTGAGCTAATAAGATTTGAAATAGTAAAGTCGTAGCTATAGCCTATCTGAAGCATAGCGGTTTTTATTCCAACCAAAGCTATAATTGCGTCTCCAGCCTGAGAGGTAACCAATGGAATACCCCGGTACCATAGTCCGAATACAAGCGGGTTTTTATAAAAGTACATACCCAGGTCGGTCTGGTAATACTTTCCCTGCTTCTGGAAGTTCATAGCTAAAGATAATACCTCCTGCATTTTTTGCATCAACCGAGTTTTTTTCAGAACCTGGGTCCCACCGTAAATATTTAGTTTTACCGGAACGGTTGTTGCATCACCATAGAATGAAGTATTGGGTGCGAGAAGATGATCGAGCGTAAAACCGGCCCATGTTCTATCGTTATAAACAAGAGCGGATGTTGCAAAATCCACATCAGCAACATTATTGAAGGGTGGTGGAGTTGTTGACGGAACACTGCCACTGCCTGTCAATTGGGAATTCCAAAGCAGTTTGGCAATATCCAGTCCAAGGTAATAAAATTTAAAGTTTACCCCTGGCCTTATGTGCCAATCCCTATTAATATTAAAATCGTATGAATAAAGAATCCCAATGTTTGTGGTGCTTAGATTTCCTGAGCCGGCAACATCATAGGTTGCAAGAACTCCGATACCTGAATTAAAGTTAGGCATTGCTTTATCGAAGGAAATACTGTAAGTACGATAAACACCCGGTATGGCCGGCCATTGATCCCTGATGTTCATTGCAAAGCGATATTGCTCAGTGGCTCCTGCAAAAGATGGGGAAAGATACAATGGATTTGAATAGAACTGGGAAAAGGTAGGATCCTGGCTAAGGACTTCCGTTACAGTAATAAATGAGAGTAGAAGTAAATATATAGCCCGCTTTAACAAGATCGTTCTCTTTATGTTTACTCCGACGAAAATAATGAATTGTAGTTGAAATACATTACGTTTTGGGCAATTTTATCAATAATTACCCAATGCAAAGCCAATATTTTAATAAACAGCTAAAATACTTACACCAACAGCAATAAATATTTGATGAATGAAAATAGAGTACGGAACATTGAGTTAAATCAGAGCGTTTCAATATTTTAGTAATGTAACATCGCCGGTTTTGACGAAAGGTTCTCCATTTCTGAAGGAACCACGAACTTTCCAAATATAAACTCCGGGCTCACTGAAATGACCCTTAAAATATCCATCCCACCCGATGTTAATGTCGTTCGTTTCAAAAACCAGGATACCCAATCTGCTAAAAATCTTTAGTTGATATTCTGCCACTCCTGAAGAAACAGGGTGAAATACCAGAGATGCTTCATCGCTTGTTGCCGAATAGTAACCGCCTGAAGGACCCTGAGAATTAGGAACAAATGCATTTGGAAAATTGATAAAATACTCTGAGCGTGAGTAAGCATTTACAACAGTCATAGAGTCAGAACATCCAAAATCGGAAGTTGCCACGAGCCGAACATTGTAATTACCAAACCGCATATATTTATGAATCGGTTCAAAGAGGTCGGAAGAACTTCCGTCCCCAAATTCCCAGTCATAATGTATTGCATTCGTGGAGTAGTTATAAAAATGGATATCGTCTTTTGGTAAGACAGCATTATCCGGAGAAATCTCAAACCGTGCCTGTGGTTTAGGGTAGACGGTTATTGTCCTGTAAACAGTAGCTTTAAGGGAATCAGAATTAAAAATATTTAAAATTATTTTGTAATCACCCTCAACGTCAAATATCCATTTAGGATTCCTCTCATTTGAAAAACCACCGTCACCAAACGACCATCTACATGAGTCAGATGTATTTGATTTGCTTACAAATTGAATGCTCAGCGGGGCACACCCTTCTGTTACCGAAGCTTCAAAAAGCATCTCAGGTTGTTCAACCGGGAGTTGCAGCTTCATCAAGTCGGGATTTCCTCCAGACGTTATGTTATTCTTAACTACCTTATTATTCATAGTGTCGGATAAAACTGCCTTTTCCCTGGCAATCTTTACTTTCTGAACAAGTCCATCAGAAGCAACCATCCTTCTACGAACAGCGGATTTTTTATTTACTATATCCAACTGCTTTGTATCCTTAGATTCGGAGGAGTTAATTTCTGTTGGTTCAATATATGAATCAGTAACTGTTTTATTTCCCGGAACTACAATTTCAACAACAGGTTTTATCTGGATTGCCTGTTCTGGTTTCTGTGAAGAGTGTAAAAGAATTACTATAGCAGAAACGACGGTTACTATAATGGCTCCAACATAATAGATATTAAATCTGCTGGCATTGAAACGCAGAAATTCCCTCCTGCTCTGAGCTTTCATTATTTTTTCCCGTAAGGATAACTCCGGAGTAACCTCAGCATTTTCAAGCTTTTGCCTGAACAATTCCCTCAAACTAATATCTTGTTTTTTCTTCTTCACTTCTTATCCATTCAAATAACCCATTATTCCATTGTTCCATTATTACCTGATCTCATTCACTCTCCATAATTGCTTCTCAACTTCCCAAGTTTTTCCAGCTTGTCTCTGATTACAGCCTTGGCCCTGCTATACTGCGACTTTGAAGTATTTGTATCAACACCCAGCATTTCAGCAATTTCTTTATGCTTATACCCTTCAATGGCGTATAAGTTAAAGACCATCCTGTAGCCTGCAGGCAACTCGTTCAGAACTTTAAACAACTCATCAGAAGTAAAAAAGTCCTCTTCAAAGCTCGTCACCCCTGTTTCAGTTGACACATACTCATCAATATCAATATGATATCTGTATTTCAGATTTTTATGATAGTGGGTTATCGCTGTGTTAACTGCAACTTTCCTCATCCAACCTATAAAAGAACCTGTTCCTGAAAAATCCTTTACACTCGAAAAGATCTTTAAAAAACTATCCTGCAAAATGTCTTCGGCTTCAGCTTTATCAGTTGCATACCTCATGCAAACACCGAGCAAAAAGCGTGAATGCTTGTCATACAGAATCTGTTGCGCTTTTCTTTCGTGATTTGCACAACCTTCAATTATTTGCTGATCGCTCATCATAAACTGAAGTCATTTTTAAGACCTGTCAATGAAAAAAATGGTTGCATTAGGTGAAAATAAAAGTTCAAAATAAATAAATTCCTGTTTTATTCATTCTTTCTCAATGACAAAGGTCATTAAAAATTGAATTCAAACCAGCTTTCTTAGCACTTTAAAAGATAAATTTACATCAACAATAATATTTACTCAAATGTTTAACAAACTTATCGCAGCAATTTTGCCTTTTTTTCCAAAAAAATTTATCTGGATATTCTCAAAATCGTATATTTCAGGTGAGACGATTGAAGATGCCATGCGGGTATCCAAGGACCTCAACAGTAAGAATATCAAGGTTTCTCTCGACGTGCTTGGAGAATTTATCAAAACTCCGGAAGAGGCTGAAAATAACAAGATCGAATACCTTAATCTTATCGATATTTCATATAAAAATGGAATCGATGGGAATTTCTCCCTTAAACCAACAAGTTTCGGATTATTGTTCGACAAGAATCTATGCTTAAATCATATTCGCGAGATAGTTGCAAAAGCGGCATCTTATAATAGTTTCATAAGAATAGATATGGAAGACTCTCCTTCCACTGATCTTGAAATTGAACTATTCCGGAAGTTAAAAGCTGAGTTTCCACGAAATGTCGGGCTGGTTGTTCAGGCATATTTAAAAAGAACATTAAACGATATCCAGCAGCTAAATGATCTGAATAGTTCAGAAATTCCAATTAGCTACAGGCTTTGCAAGGGAATATATATTGAACCCGCAGAAATTGCCTTCAAAAAGTATGAAGAGATTAACCAGCATTACCTTGAGGACCTGGAGTATATGTTCAGAAATAAAATTTATGTAGGCATTGCTACCCACGACAAACCTCTTGTTGAGGGAGCCTATAAACTTATTGAAAAATATAATGTCCCGAGAAACATGTACGAATTCCAGATGCTTTATGGAGTTACACCGGGACTTCGCGAAAGCATTGTAAACAAAGGTCATGTTATGCGGGTTTATGTGCCTTTTGGAAAACAATGGTTCGGTTACTCTACACGCAGACTTAAGGAAAATCCTAAGATGGCGAGCCATATTATTAAGGCAATATTTTACAAGGGCTAAAGGCGCACGGCGCAGGGCTACTACTTTCTTTTAGATACCATTTCAAGATATTTCTTCTGCAACTGGTCTATTTCCTGATCCGTCAGGTCAGGTATAAAAGACGCTGGTTTTTCAGGAGCCCCTTTTATAAGCAGGTAGGCTGCCGGTGCTATAAGCAATGGATTAAACCCAATGATTTTATCTGATGGGATTCCTCCTTTTTCAAAAGCATAAATTTTTTGTCGCTGTGCAATAAGTGAATAGTTGTCGGCTGGAGTACCCAGAGTGCCGACAGTGCTCCGGCCCTGGTAAGCTGAGACTGCTACATTATTCATTGCATTATTGTAAGTTGGTGGGGTTTTAATCTTTGCATTAAGTATCTCATACTTCAGATTTGTAAATTTTGAAATAATAACTACCTCACCAATCGACAGGGTATCACTGTTCATAAAGACTCCTGTCACAAATTCATGGCCCCTCAGAGTATCAGCTACATTCATGATTATGGGTTTATACCCAAGGCTCTTAAAGATAACCGTATCTTTTGGGTATACATAGATTGCAAAAGTACCGTTACCCGTACTTACATATGATGGTATACCATTTATTACTATCTGGGGATTAATAATTGGTAAAAGGGTAGACGCATCCTTCACCAAACCACGAAAAAGTATTCTGTTTCCCTGTTTCCCGATTTCCTGAGAGAAACCAGAGTTTACAATTATGAAAACTGCAAACAGTACCGGAAGAATACGTCTAAACATTTTTACCAAAATTAAAGCTTGATAATTAATTCGTTCAAACTCCTTTTTGGAACATGATGCACTTTTGAGTTATCTCTGAAATATTTTACATTATTGTTTTTAATTTCATCAATAACAACTTTCTCAACAGGTTTACCAAGAGCTAATACCAGAAGGACTTCATACTTATCAGGGATATTCAGATCTGAGATAAGCTCCTCCCTTTTAATTGAGGCAATTATGCATCCACCAAGTCCTAACTCACAAGCTCCAAGCATTATACTCTGAGCAGCAATTCCATGATCGATTCCAAAAACCTCTGTAATCGACTTATCTCCAAGTATTATCACATATCCCGACGGACGTTCTCCTTTTTCAGGCCCCGCCCAATCCTCCAGGTAACCAGCCCAGAGAAGCGATTGAAAAACACGGTCACAATCCTCTGAAGAGTTGAATAGCACAAATTTAAGAGGTTGTCTGTTAGCGCCGGTTGGTGATAGTCGCGCCAAATCGATCAAAACCTCAAGTGTTTTAATATCAATACGTTGCGATTCATCAAAACGTCTATATGACCGGGATTTTACTATTAAATCTTTAAGATACATTCTCTTTTATTTTTTAGGGTAGCGCAATTATTCAGCAAAAATTCTTATACAAAAACTCATGAACAGGAGCTTCTTAAAACCGTCCTGTCACAATATCCCAGTCAACTATTTCCCAGAATGACTTTATGTAATCCGGGCGTTTATTTCTGTAATCGATATAATATGCATGCTCCCATACATCACAAGTAAGCAGAGGTTTTAATCCCTTGCGTAGCGGGTTTCCTGCATTTGATTCCTGAACAATAGCGAGAGTGCCATCTTCCTTTTTTACCAGCCAAGCCCAACCAGAGCCGAAAAGAGTGGCAGCTGCTTTAGCGAATTGCTCCTTAAAAGCATCAAAAGATCCAAAAGACACATTTATGGATTCGGAAAGTACGCCGCCCGGTGTTTTTTTACCTTTTACTGAGAATCCTTCAAAATAGAAGGTGTGGTTCCAGACTTGTGCCGCATTGTTAAATACTGGTCCTTCTGCTTTTTTAATAATCGTTTCAAGATCAGCGTTTTCAAATTCAGTTCCGGGAACAAGTCCATTTAGATTATTTACATAAGCCTGATGATGCTTACCGTAATGATAATCAAGCGTTTCTTCACTTATATAAGGTATAAGTGCGTTTAGTTTGTACGGAAGTTTTGGTAGTTCGAATGCCATAACAGAATTTATTTAAATTACTACTTTTAATATTTAAACAATGAACAGGAGGCTATGTTCAAAATTAGTAATTTTATGTCTGATTTTGTAATAATCATGTAAGAAAAATCCGCTCAGGCAGAATGGGAACTGAACCTCTTTCACGTCCAATCCTAAAAAGGGTTTCAATAGCTTCACGTCCCTTTTCTCCAAGATTTAGAGTGAACTCATTAACAAAAAGTTTAATATGCTTATTCATTACTGAGCTTTCCATCTCTTTTGCATTATCTGCAACGAAATCGTAAGAGGCAAATGAATCCTTATAAGCATATTCGAGGCTCCTTCGCACGATCCGGTTAACCTTAAGTGCAATGTCGAGGGGAATTTTTCTGTTTATAACTATTGCTCCTAAAGGAATTGGCAGTCCGGTAAGATTTTCCCAATACTCGCCCATATCTGCAATTTTATGCAGCCCTTTTTTCGCATATGTAAACCTTGTTTCATGAATTATCAGACCTGCATCAATCTTTCCGGTTAACAGTGCATTCTCGATATCGGAGAAAAGATATACTTCTTTATTTTGAGCTTCCGGCCATGCTATGCTAAAAAGAAGATTGGCGGTGGTGTATTTGCCAGGTATGGCGATTCTTGCTCCCGCAAGTTCAGATGTTTCGATAATCTGTTTGCTTATCAGTAATGGCCCGTTTCTGTGACCGAGGGCACTACCGGCATCGAGAATAAAATAATTCTCAGCTGCATAAGCGTAAGCATGATAGCTCATCTTGGTAATATCTACCTCTGAGGCAAAAGCTTTTCTATTCAGCTCCTCCACATCGGCAAGAAAATAGTCAAATTCCAACCCCTCCGTGTCAATCCTTCCGTGCACCATAGCGTCGAAAATAAATGTATCGTTCGGGCATGGCGAAAAACCCAATGTCAGCTTCATCTCTTTACTCCAGTCTTATTAATACTTTGCTCAGCGTTTCCGACAAATTTTCAAGTGCAAGAGGAATATTCCAATTTCTTTTATCGCGTGGTTCAACTCTGTTTGATATTGCCCGGAGCGCCAAAAAAGGAATATTTTCCATGGCGCAAATATAAAAAAAAGCTGCACCTTCCATCGTTTCTATGTCAGGATTAAACTTTTTAATTAATCTAAGTTTAGTACTCTCCGAACCAGTGGCGGTATTTACAGTTATTGCTCTGGTCTTTTTTAAAATGTCCTCCAGCTTAATACTATATTTTAAATCAGTCCAAAGAAAACACTCTCTGAAAGGCGATTCATCCGGACTCATCAATCCCGCCTCGAAGAGAGTAAGAAATTTATCACCATCTTCGATTCCGGCATCTGCAAAACAGTCGGAGACCGGCATAACAACATCCCCGATTTTTATTTCATCTTTAAAGCTACCCGCTATCCCCGCATTGACAGCCAGATCCGGTTTCCCGTTAGCTGATATCCATTGCTTTAACTTCCAGGCTGTTGAAAACGCACCTACACCAGAAACAAGTGGAATTAAATCTATGTTTCCCAGCTTGTAACCATCATCTACCCGAATCACACCTTTTATTTTTTGCAGCGATTCTGACTCAGATTTTGTGGCTGTTACGTATAATATTCTAAGCGACATAGCGGAATCTGCAACGGTATAAATTATTGGAATTCGTCAAATATATTGCTTTTATGAATTATAAAGATCAAAATTATTGGCTAATATTGTAGAACAAATGATCCCAAGTATGATTTATCTGACCCGTAGAGAAAGATTTTGCGCAGCTCACAGGATGTTCGGACTGACTGGACGGATGAAGTAAACACCCGGGTATTTGGAAAATGCTCCAATCCCAGCTGGCACGGACATAACTATATCTTATGGGTTACCATCAAGGGAGAGCCATCACCAGAGCATGGTTTTGTAATGAATATCAACCTTTTAAAACAGATCATCCTCGATCGTGTTATTAACAAGATTGACCATAAGAATATCAATCTCGAAGTTGAATTTATGAACGGGAAGATAGCTACAACAGAAAATCTGGCGATTGCAATATGGAATGAATTAAAATCACCTATCGAAAAAGAGGGAGCAATGTTGCATTGTATAAAAATTGAAGAAACAGAAAATAATTCAATAGAATACTATGGCTAATACAATCGAAAAAATTAATGACGGTTCAGGAAACATATCCAAGGGATATAATAAAATTGAAACCTGGGACGCTGACAATATAAACGAATTATCTACTATTTATCATAGGGTGCTTGAGCTGATTGGCGAAAATCCGGAAAGGGAAGGACTTCTCCGGACACCCCTGAGGGTTGCAAAGTCAATCAAGTTTCTTACGAACGGGTACAACATGAATGCGGAAGAAATACTTAAATCTGCGATGTTCAAGGAGGAGTATAAACAGATGGTAATTGTAAAGGATATTGACATTTATTCGATGTGCGAACACCATATGTTACCATTCTTCGGGAAAGCTCATGTTGCATATATCCCAGATGGCTATATTACAGGTCTGAGTAAAATTGCACGAGTTGTGGAAGCATACTCAAGAAGGCTGCAGGTGCAGGAACGCCTGACAACGCAAATCAGAAATTGTATTCAGGATACGCTTCATCCACTTGGAGTAGCTGTAGTTATAGAGGCTCAGCACATGTGTATGCAGATCAGAGGTGTTCAGAAACAAAACTCCGTAACTACTACATCTGCCTTTACAGGAATTTTCCTTGAAGAACTTAATACCCGTGAAGAATTCGTTCACCTTATCGGGACGAAGCTTCATTAAGATTTTTTTTCTACTTTTGCCCGCGTTGTAAATTACACTTGATTTTAAATTTTTACTATGAAAGCATATGTATTCCCCGGACAGGGAGCGCAGTTTATTGGTATGGGAAAAGATCTGTACGACAGGTCTGTAGTTGGAAAAGAGATGTTCGAAAAGGCAAACACGATTCTTGGATTCAGAATCACCGACCTTATGTTCTCCGGCACAGATGAAGATCTGAAACAAACAAAAGTTACACAACCTGCAATTTTTCTGCACTCAACAATATTAGCTTTTGTTCTTGGTGAAACCTTCAGACCTGGGATGGTTGCGGGCCATTCACTTGGTGAGTTCTCATCGCTCGTTGCTAATAAAACCCTTTCCTTCGAAGATGGATTAATACTGGTATCGAAAAGAGCGATGGCTATGCAGAGAGCCTGTGAAAAGACACCTTCAACAATGGCGGCAATCCTTGGTCTTGATGATAAAATTGTTGAAGAAGTCTGCTCAACTATTGCTGAAGTAGTTGTTCCGGCAAATTACAATAGCCCGGGACAAATTGTTATATCCGGTACAAACGAAGGGATCGATAAGGCAATAGAAATGCTTAAGGAAAAAGGAGCGAAAAGAGCACTGAAACTCTCTGTTGGTGGCGCTTTTCATTCACCATTAATGGAACCGGCACGTATGGAACTTGAGGAAGCTATTCGAGTTACAAAATTCTCAAACCCAATATGCCCGGTATATCAGAATGTTAATGCCAACCCTTCGTCAGATCCCAAGACTATAAAATCAAACCTGGTTTTACAGCTTACTTCTCCGGTCCGATGGACACAAACAGTACTCAATATGATTTCCGGCGGGGCAACATCCTTTACCGAAGTTGGTCCGGGAAACGTTCTGCAGGGATTAATAAAAAAGGCAAACAAGGATATGATTACTGAAGCTGCGACTTTTTAAGGATGTAGATTGCAGTTATTCCCAAAGTTCTATTTTAACCGCAGAGGGCCGCAGAGTATACACGTCACCCATTCTCCGTTTCTCTCCCTCTCCCTTTCTTAGTATAACACTACACGGGTTTAAGGATCACTCCCCGGTGCGTCTTCCCATCGATCATAATTTCAAGAGGGGCTTTAAACCTGACGTGCCTGAGATAACTATCCTCATAAATTACCTCAAGCTTATTCAGAAAGTCAACATCATAATAACCTTCATTTATGTAAGGGTTAATAGTAAAATAACCTACCCTGAATGAAGTAAGATTCTGAAAGAAATGGGTACCCTGACTCGGATCTATTCTATAGTTCTTTAAACCAGATTCAATTATAATCCTGGCTGCAGAAATCTGAGGCCACTTCACAGGTATGCCGAGCCATGGATCGGCTGACCCCCATCTCCCGGGACCAATAAGAACATATCCCTGTCCCTCAGACACAAACCTGGCATTTATTTTTTCAATCTCAATTGAGATCAATTTGTTGTTTGAAGCATTGAACGACTCTGGCTTAACATATACAAGGTCGTAAATTCCTTTAAAAACTCCATTGCCAAGTGCAGAATCAGAATATATGATTGTTTGTTCTTTCTCAATATGATCAATATTTATTGTGTGTGTCTCCTCCGTATGGACTATTGGCCTGATCTGTAGGAAGTTAAATATTTTAGGCGTTCCGGCGGGGGTTTCGAGATTTACTGCAAATTCAATTTCTATAGGATTATTCATTTCCTTCTGACCGAGCTCCAGTAAAGTACTTAAGATCTCGGCAAGCGGGAATGTTTTATGTTGTAAGATACTGGAGAATGTAATAACTCTTTTTCCTGAAGAAATTATTCCATCTCTAAGTATATTATTATTCCTGTCGTAAGTTGAAGCAATAAATTTCGCTGCTGCCTCGTTGTTCATATCCTTAATGTCAATTTTCAGAATGTTTACTCCATCGTCTGTTGAAGGTACAAAGCTGTTTACATTAAGATCAAGCGCATAAAACTCCTTCTGTGTATCTTTTAACGCTGCTTCAGGTGTTGAGAGCTGAAGTATTTTTCTGGGATGTTTTGGTGAAAAGCGAAGAGAGATTCCACCCTCGACGATCATCTTACCCAGGCCGAAAGCGATATTCACGATACCGTCCTCTGCTTTCTCGGAACCGATAGGATAATAATTTATTGACCTGGCAACCCCTGAAATTGTCGGGTAATAGGTATCCCCATGAGTATTTCCGCAGACCTCCTGAAGTATAATTCCCATCTTCTCTTCATCAATAACATTCGCAGTTGCGGTCATGTATGCCTTACTCGCCTTGTAATATACCGAGGCGTACACTTCTTTAATCGCATCCGATAACATTTTGACCATAAGCTTATTATCCGGCATCCGGGGAATCATATAGGTTGAGTATATTCCTGCAAATGGCTGATAATGAGAATCTTCCAATTTACTTGAAGAACGGACCGCAATTGGATAATTCTTTGATACAGCAAGAAATGCATAGAAATCCTGGTAAACATGTCCCGGAAGTTCAGCATTAATAAACCTGTTGAGTATCTCATCATCGGAAAGATCTGAAAGAGCAACAGAATAAAGGTTATTTTGATCCATGAACTCATCAAAAATGTCGGTGCTTAACACAACTGTTCGTGGGATGGTAATCAATACATCACTAAATTTATTGAACAGTTTGTTGTTTTTGATAATCCGGTTGATAAATGCTAGTCCTCTCGCTTTGCCGCCGATTGATCCTTCTCCGATACGCGAAAAGATCTGGTACTCGTCAAAACTTGTCTTGTCAAACTTCGCAATAACGCCTCTGCCTTTACCAAGACGAAAACTCGAGATTGCTACATACAGGAACTTTCTCATTTCATCCATTGATACAAAGTCTTCCCTGCTAATATATTTGAACATCTGGGCAACTGGGAATAATGCTCTTGCATTTAACCATTTAGAAAAGTGATTTCGGGAAGCGTGATAAGCAAGGCTATTGTCGGGAATAGTAAGTAACTTTTGCTGAAGGCTTTGGAGGTCGGTAGCAATTGCTATTGGTTCCATCGTGTCAGGGTTCCTGAAAACAAAGGGGCCGAATGCCAGGTTTTGAATAATAAAGTTCCTCAGTTCAAGGGATAAAGATTTCGAATATTTATTTATAAATCCCGCACCAAGTTCTTCCGCTGCTTTCTTGTGAACAGTGCTTGATGATTGAATCAGGAAAGGCACCTTGTCGTCGTCTGCCATAACCACTTTGCACAACTCTATCCCGGCATTTTCATCACTTACACCATCCTTCTTGTAACTAATATCCGATATTACCCCCAACACATTATACTTATACTTTCGATAGAGTTCTACCGCATCGTTGAAGTTATTCGCCAGTAAAATTTTCGGGCGGCCTCTCATTTTGAGCATTCGCTGATGCTCATTAAGCGCTTCTCTTTGAAAATCGAGCGACTGCAATAAGATTATTTTGTAGATATTAGGAAGGTAGGAAGAGATATATCTGATTGAGTTCTCAACCAGGATGATTGCCTGTACACCTACATTTTCTATATCATAATCTGCATTCATCTTGTCTTCGATCAGCTTTATAATAGCCAGTATCAGGGAAGCATCTCCGAGCCAGCAGAATACATAATCTATTGCACTGAGATCTTCACCTTCAAGCCGGAGTGATACTTCACGAGAAAAATAAGTAAGTACAACAATAGGAATATTCTCATACTTGGATTTGATTCGTTTTGCCAGACCAAAAACATCAGTGCCCTTTAAGCTCAACATTGAGATTACGAGATCGATATTACCATCCTGAAGTATTTTGAACGCATCTTCCGCGTTATCTGTCTGAACAAATGTTGGTGGATATCTAAGATTAAGAGAAGCATACTCGTTAAAAATCTGCTCATCAATCCTTCCGTCCTCTTCAAGCATGTAATTGTCATAATTACTGCATATTACCAGCACCCTATGGATGCGTTTCTGCATCAAAAGGTCGAAGGAGGTATCAGTAAAATCGTATTTCTGAAGATCAAGTATTTCTTCAATAATGTTCATAAAATATGTTTATTAATTGTTCTGAGAGATAACTGCCATACCCTTTTTTCCGTCCATACGAATTACCAGTGGTTTTTCAAACCGGATATGCCTGAAGAATCTTCCCTTTTCAATAACCTTTTGTTTTTCCAGTTTATCCCAGAGAATGATACCTGACTTAGATTGCTCATCTATTGAGAAGTAGCCAACATTCATGGATGTAACATTATGAAAGAAATGAGAGCCCAGAGATGCATCGAGATGAAAATCGGGCAAACTAACTTCGACGATTACCTTTGCATTGGATATCTGAGGCCAAACTACAGGAATTCCCAGGAATCTGTCTTTTGTTCCCCAGCGCCCCGGACCAATAAGAACATATCTGCAATCCTCCTTAAGCATCTTTTCATTCATTCTTTCAATTTCAGAAGCTATTTCATTGGTTTGCATATTGTTAAATTTATCTGGCTCTACATAAATCAGGTCATAAATATCGTTAATTACTCCATTCCCCATACTTTTTTTAGTCAGAAGTAACAGATTGTCAGTGTATATACTTTCCGGATCAATAGAATAACCGGCGCCGCTGCCCACGAGTGGCTTTACCTGAAGAAGATAAAACGAGGCATTTCCATCAGCATCTTTTGTAAGATCAACAGCAAACTCAATTTCAACGGGTGTCCCGAAAGCCTCTGTAACTACGTCCAGAACAATTTTCAGAGTTGAAGCGAGTGGTACATAGTTATATTTTAAGATATCTGCAAAATTAATAACCCTAGGTCCGCTGGCCTCGAGACCCGGAATTATTGTATCATTATCGAAGCTGAGAACGGAAGCTGAATGATTTAGCGTACCATGTTTTTCTGCATCACTGATATCAAGTGTTACAAGTCCTGCATTTTCACCTTCCAGAAGGTTTAATTCCTTCTTTTCCATATCAACCGCATAGAAATTTACCTGTGAATTTTTATAGAGGTCATTGTTAGATATAATGTCCAAAGCAGGGTATGCCGGAGAGAACCGGAACGCCCTGTCGCCCTCAACCACGTACTGACCCAGTCCAACTGCGATAACTGCAAACCCGTCTTGCGGGGTCATATGGGAAACAGGATAAAAATTAAAAGACTGCGCTGTTCCGCTGATGTGCGGATAGAAAGCATCATCAAATCTGTTACCGACTACCTCCTGAATAACTACAGCCATCTTTTCCTGTTCTACTTTATAATTAATTGCTTCAAAATATGTGCGGGCATTCTTTGAGTAGATGGTTGAGAACACCAGTTTGATAGCTTCAGACAGCTGTTTCAGCCTGATATCCGGGTCAGGATTATTATTTGGGAGGAGATAGGTTCCAAAGATACCTGAAAATGGCTGGCTCATTGAGTCCTCAAATAAACTGGAAGATCGCACAGCAAGCGGCTTATTTATGAGCCTTATAAATACTTTAAGTTCTTTTTCGAGAGTGTAGCTCAAGTTTCCGTTAAAAAATAATTTTTGAAGCGACTCAAAATCTTTTTCTTCCTTTACCCTGTCCCACAGATGATTGCGTTCCATAAACATATCAAATTCATCTGTGCCAATTATAGCTGTTATCGGTGTTTTAATATTAATACCAGGTAAAAGGCGACCAAGTTCAAAACTGTAAATCAGAGTATTTATAAAGGCTAATCCTCTCCCTTTTCCACCCAGGGAGCCACTCGATAAGCTTACAACATTCGTTTCATCAATAGCTGCGGATTCGTCAAAATTTATGACTTTACCTTTGTTCATCTCTCTTCGCCGCTTGCGGATAATATCGAGGAGAAATTCGCGCAGGTCCTTGAGGCTGTCAAAATCCGAAACAGCAATTGGATTTATCATTTTAGCAATCTTCACTTCACCCCTGGCCATAAGCCAAAGTGAGAAATGGTTTTTCATTGAGTGGTAAACAAGTGAATCTTCAGGGATGGTCTGAAGGTATGTCTCAAACTCCTTCATCGATTTTGCCACTGCTATCTGACGACCATTTGTATCGCGGTAAACAAAGTGTCCAAATCCCAGGTAGTAGTTAATAAACGACTTGATATCCTGGAGCAGACTCTCTGAATTTTTATTTATGAAATTTGATTTGAGAGCAAAAGCATACTTTGAATTTTCAGATTCGGACGATTGAAGAACAGAAGGAAGGTTTGGAAAATCTTTCTTGATATGCTTAATAAGATCGAAACCGGCAGTTTCGTTTAAAACACCATTCCGTGGAAATCTCATATCGGCTATAACACAAAGCAAGCTGTCCTTGAACTTATTATAAATTGAAATGGAGTCCTCATAATTTGAGGCAAGCAGGATCTTAGGCCGGGCTCTTAGTTTGAGTACTTTGTATAACTCATCTGTAGATACATCTTCTATCAGGTTTTTCGTCTGTTCCATCACAAGAGTGTAGATTATCGGAAGATAGCTGGAATAGTATTCAGCCGAATCTTCAACAATAAGGATCACCCTCGTCAGTCCTTTCTTTGTATCATTATCCACATTTACCCTGTCTTCGAGAAGCTTTACCATTGCAAAGAAAACTTTCGATTCACCGGTCCAGACAAAATAATTATCGAATGGTATCCCTAGAGATTTTTGTTTTCTGACGAATGACACATCGGTTGGGTTATTGAGCAGAAGAAATGTTGGTATATATGGGTATTTGTCTTTAATCTTTCCGCAGAGTATCATCGGGCTTTCCTTATCCACACCGATCATAATAATAATCATGTCGTAGTGCCTGGCTTTCAGCCGGTTGAATGCCTCTTCTTCGCCGGATACTCCTGTAACCCTGGGAATGGAAGTAAGGCTCAGCTGATAATATTCGCCAAGCATATGGTCGGAAAACCTGCCTTCACCTTCAATTGAATAGGCATCATAAAGATTGGCAACAAGAAGAATCTCTTTAACCTTAAAAGGCTGAAGGTCGTGAAAGACATCTCTTTCAGCATTATGCCGGTCGAGAAATTTCTGAAGCAATTTCCGGCTTGAGACATCCTTGGGATTGGGATCATCAGGTTCAGTTATCTTGGTAAGCCTGATTATATCCCTGGCTTTGTAGCTGTTGATATAACCCGTAAGCAGGCTGCAGATATTCAGAATCAGGTCGCTTTCTTCTTTCAGGAACGGGCCCTCACTTTCCATATTGAATTCTCTTGTATAGAAAACTTCAACCAATCCATTTTCCTCATCAATTGTAGAAAACTCCTGTCCCATCCTCCATGCAGTTTCCATAAAGCCGACCGATTCATACTGCTTTCCCATGAAAGTGATCCGGGCTACAGTATATTCCGGGTATTGCCATGCATCAGGCAGTAGCAGTACAATTTGCTGAAGCGATTCATCAATAGGTTTGCTCTCCTTAAGGATGGATGTAGTTTTGTTTATGCATGCCAGCTCCTTAAGTCGTTCCTGCTGATCGTGAAGCAGCCGGTTATATTCAGGGGTATTTTTGCTCAATTCACCCATTAATGGTGTATTGGTGTTATCATTTTCTAAAATTACAAAAAATAACCGCAAGGGTCGCAAAGTATTTTCGCAATGGTCGCAAAGAGTTGAAAAACATAGTTTTAACTTTGCGTGCTTTGCGTATCCTTAGCGATCTTTGCGGTTAATTGACCTCTTAGCTGATATAATCTATTCGACTTTCCATGTTGATCCTCCCATCAGGAGATCATCCATGCATTTTATCCTGGCTGTTTTTTTAACGTTATCAATCTGTTCCTGAACAGCTTTGTCGTATGTAGGTCCGGCAACGCTTCTTATTACTCCTAGAGCAACAGGATAATCCGGATAGCGCATGTTCGCAAGCATATATTGGATGCCCGGATTAGATTCAAAAGCATCGTGGACTAAAAGATTTTTCTCGGTAATTCCATTTTCACCCAATTTTACAACCTTAAGTTTCAGTCCATCAAGAATAAGACCCTTATCATTCTCTTTTCCAAATATCATTGGTTGTCCGTGCTTAAGAATAATAGTTCTGTCATCTCTGACATCCTTATCTGCAACAGTATCATGAACTCCATCATTAAAAATAACGCAGTTCTGAAGAATCTCCACTACTGATGTTCCGTGATGCTTTGCTGCTTCGGAATAAATCTGAGTTGACAGAGCAATACTTGTATCGATGGTTCTGGCAAAGAACTTACCCCTTGCTCCGATTACAAGCTCTCCCACAGAAAAAGGTTCTTCAACAGTACCAAACGGAGATGTTTTAGTTACGAGTCCTTTAGTAGATGTAGGTGAGTATTGTCCTTTGGTAAGTCCGTATATCTCATTGTTAAACAGTAAAATGTTTATATCAACATTACGTCTGACAGCATGAATAAAGTGGTTTCCGCCAATTGCCAGAGCATCGCCATCACCTGTGATCTGCCATACTGAAAGGTCAGGATTGGCGGTTTTTACGCCTGAAGCAATTGCAGAAGCCCGTCCATGAATACTATGAAAGCCATATGTATCCATATAATAGGGAAACCGCGATGAACATCCGATTCCTGAGATAAATGCCAGTTTTTCTTTTGGAATATCAAGTTCGGCCAAGGCTTTCTGAACAGAACTTAAAACAGCATGGTCACCACAACCCGGGCACCATCTTACTTCCTGATCGCTCTTAAAATCTTTCGCGGTAAGTTTATTTTCTAAAATTTCAGCCATTTTACTTATCCTCCAGCATTTTAATACATTTATCTTTAATATCATTTATAGTGAAAGGGACCCCCTGAACTTTATTTATCTGGTCGTAGGTGAACTCCTGATGCTTCATCCTCAGATAATCAGCAAGTTGCCCCATGTTTAATTCACATACTACAATCTTCCTGAATCTTCTGAATACATCCTTCACATTTTTCGGTAAGGGATTGATATAATTGAAATTTACCAGACCCACTTTATAACCTTCTGCCTTTAATTCACGCAAGGCTGTTAGGAGGTATCCATACGATCCTCCCCAACCAGCGATCAGTAAATCTCCCGACTCAGCACCATGCACAATAAGATCGGGAATCTCATCCGCAATGCTTTCTACCTTCTGAGCGCGTAGTTTAACCATTAATTCATGGTTTTCCGGAACATATGATACGGTTCCCTTTTCAGTTTTTTCCAGTCCGCCAATTCTATGCTCCAATCCTGGAGTCCCGGGAACAGCCCATGATCTGACAAAAGTCTCACTATCTCTTTTATAAGGCAGGAAAGGTGTTTTTTCCCGGTCGGCGAACGGTGGTTTTATTTCGGGAAGGTCTTTCATCTGCGGAACTAACCATGGCTCTGTCCCGTTTGCCAGATAGCTGTCGGAAAGAAGTATAACCGGTGTCATATGCTCTAATGCAATTCTGGCAGCTTCGAATGCAAAATGGAAACAATCTGAGGGTGTGCTTGAGGCGATTACAACGACAGGACATTCACCGTTTCGTCCATACAGAGCCTGCCAGAGATCAGATTGCTCTGTTTTTGTCGGCAGTCCGGTTGAAGGGCCTCCACGCTGTACATTTACAATTACAATCGGAAGTTCAGTCATTACTGCAAGTCCGATAGCTTCAGATTTAAGGGCCATTCCCGGTCCGGAAGTAGAGGTAACAGCTAGCTTCCCTGCAAAACTTGCCCCTATTGAAGTACATATTCCCGCTATTTCATCTTCAGCCTGAAAACTAATTACTCCAAGGTCTTTCCGGGCAGCCAGTTCCTCGAGAATTCCGGTAGCCGGAGTAATAGGATATGATCCAATAAATAATGTTAGTCCTGATTTTTCGGCAGCTGCCATTAAACCCCAGGCTGTGGCTGCATTTCCGGCAATATTACGGTAAGTGCCCTTCGCGATGTCAGCCGGGAGTATTTTATATACCGGGTTGAGAGCTTCAATAGTTTCGGCGTAGTAATATCCGGCTCTCAGTGCAACCTTGTTTGCATCGGCAATTCCGGGTTTACTATGGAATTTCTTATCAATATATTGTTCGGTATAAGCCAGTTTACGATCAAAAAGCCAATAGACCATACCCAGTGCGAACATGTTCTTTGTCCTTAATACCGATTTTGGATCAAGTCCGAAATCTTTAAGCGCCTCTTTTACCATCGATGAGATTGGCGCTGCAATAATATTATGACTTTCAAGTTTTTCCTCTGAAATAGGATCTTTTATATACCCGGCTTTTTCAATGTTTTTTTCGGTGAAGTTATCCTTATCGAATATAATAGTACCACCGGCTTTAATCCATTTTGCATTTGCCTTTATTGCAGCAGGGTTCATAGCAACCAGAACGTCGGAATAATCGCCGGGAGTATTTATCTCAGAATGCCCGAGATGAACCTGAAAGCCCGACACACCACCAACGGTACCCTGTGGCGCCCGGATCTCGGCCGGATAATCGGGATAAGTTGAAAGATCATTCCCAAATAAAGCGGAAGTGTCGGAGAACAGTGTGCCTGTAAGTTGCATGCCATCGCCGGAATCGCCTGAAAAACGGATAACTACTTCTTCTCTTTCCTTTACCACTGATTTTTTATCCATAATGTTATGCTGTTTAGTTCTTGTATTATCTTATAAGGTAATATCACATGTAAAACTTAGAGATGTAAAATTAACTTTTAAGAACTGAAATATGCACAAAATAAATGTTTTACCTTATGATGTTTATCATATGGTCAGGTAACAAACAAAGCCGGATTATGTTTAGAAAACAATATTTTCGTCTAGACCCAGATATCAGCCTTCTTAAGGTTAATGTCGCCTTCAAAGAACATCCTGGCTATTTTTTCAAAGTAATCGGTATAGTCGGATATGAAAAACTGATCTTTTGCAACACCTGAATCGTTTAAGAGGTTGTTTTTCTCAAGAACATCTCTCAGTATAACAGAAACGATTCTTGCTGAATCAACTACTTCAATATTAAAATTGAATATTTTACTTATCTGATTTTTAATAATCGGATAATGGGTACACCCAAGTATTAAAGCCTGTATTCCGATAAGTGATTCATTTGAAAGATAGCTTCTTATTATGGCATTGCTTATATCGTCGAAAATAAACCCCTCTTCAATCATCGGAACCAGAAGAGGTGTTGCCATTGAGACAACATTAGTGAGAGGCGATTTTTCTTTGATTTTCATTTCATATGTGCCAGAACTGATGGTTCTTTTAGTTCCAATAACACCAATCCTTTCAAAATTTTTTGTGCACATATAGTTCACCACAGGATCGATTACATCTATCAGTATCGTTTTACCTGCGAACTCTTTCTTAAGGGATTCAAATGCTGAGGCAGAAGCCGTATTACAGGCAACGAGCACTACCTTTGAATTATGTTCCAACAAAAATTCAGTTATGCGGTGCGAATAATATTTTATGGAGTCGGCCGATTTGTCTCCATATGGCAGGTGGGCAGTGTCGCCAAAATAGATAAGACTTTCGCCCGGAAGAATCTGTTTAATGGCATGGGCAACAGTAAGTCCTCCTACTCCTGAATCAAAAATCCCGATTGGTTGTTCTTTCATCTTTTTGGTTCATAAAAAAGAGAAAAGGCTGTCCCAAAAGTCCTAATTTTTTAGCCCCTAAATCCCCTAAAGGGGACTTGCTGATTATCAGCATCTTAAAGAACCCCCTTTAGGGGGCAGGGGGCAAAAAACAGCTTTTGAGACAGCCTCTGATCGATATAAGATATTTTAATTACTTTAAACCAAGTTTTGCCCTGCAAAGTGGCATAACGTTTGTGCTTTTTGACTCATCAAAATAGAGCAAAGCGCCTTTTGCAACATCAAAAATATAGAGAAAGCCGTTTTCTTTACCAACATCTTTCACTGCTTTATCAACTCTTGCGTAAACTGGCTGAAAGAATTCTACCTGCTTGTCCTGCATCTGCGTTTGTGCATTAGTCTGAAACTCCTGAATCTTTCTTCCCAGATCCTGAAGTTCTGTCTCTTTGGTTTTCCTAACAAGTTCTGTAAGAGTTTTGCTGTCTTTATTATATGCTTCTTGCTTATTATTATATTCAACCGACATAAGATCGAGGTAGTTGACAAGTTCTTTTTGAAATTTTTCAAGTTTTACTTTTGCTGAATCAAAATCAGGTAGGGCCTGAATGAGTTCATCGCTATTAACATGTCCAAACTTGTAGGTTTGAGCCATTGAATTTTGTCCTGTAAGAACAACAAGACCTATGAGTACCGCTATTACTGTAAATCTTTTCATTTTAATGATTTTATTATATAATTAGTGCAAAAGTAATTAATTAATTTTTATAACCTAATTTCTGAAGTACCTGGTCGCTGATGTCAAACTTAGGGTTGGCAAATAGTATGTTACCACCTGAAGCTGTGTCGAATATAACGGCATAAGAACCTTCAACCGCTATCTCTTTTATGGCCTTTAAAATCTCATCCTGAATAGGTTTTACAAGCTCTTCTCTCTTTTTGAAAAGGTCGCCTTCCACTCCAAAATATTTATTCTGGAGATCCTTCATCTCTTTTTCCTTGGCAATAATTGCTTCTTCTCTTTTGGTTTTCATGTCCTGCGACAGAAGTACAGTTTCGTTCTGATAAGATTTGTACATCTGCTCAACTACAGCGTAGCCATCTGATACCTCTTTTTCCCATTGCTTGGAAAGTTTGTCCAGCTGATCCTGTGCAGTTGTGAAAGCGGGAATATTTTTCCTGATATATTCTGAATCGACAAATGCATACTTCTGAGCCAGACCAATTGAAGATGACAGGATCAAAAATCCTAATAATATGACTGTTTTCCTCATAACTTTTAATATTTATAGTTCTTACTCAATTAAAACTGTTGTCCCATTGTAAACTGGAATTGTCCTTTGTTTGCACTTGGATATGTTGCAGGATCAGCTACAGGGTCGAAACCATAACCCCAGTCAATTCCAAGCAAGCCAAACATCGGAAGATTAGCCCTGAGTCCAATACCTGCAGAGCGGTTCATCCTGAAAGGATTATATTCTTTCAGCTGATACCAGGCTTTTCCGGATTCAAGAAATGTTTCAACATATATAGTTGCCTGCGGACTAAGCGATATAGGATACCTAAGTTCAAATGTAATTTTCGAATAGACGTTACCCGACGCTACACCTGTCTTGGGATCACTTGGGGTAAGAGATCCGTTGGTGTAACCCCTCATTGATATAACATCACGTCCATAAAAGCTGTAACCATTCATCCCATCGCCACCCAGGTAATAGTTCTCGAAAGGTGAAGGACCAATAGCATTATTATAATGTCCAAGGTACCCGAAAGCATACCTAGAGTTGAGGATGAGTTTGTTATCGGACGAAAGAGGAAAATAGTAATCAGCTTTAAATGTCCATTTGTGGAATTCAATCCATTTGTATCTTACCTGGTCTGATACATTAACCATATTTCTGCCACTTATGGCGGAATATGGAGGAGTAGCCTGCACCGATAGTGTAAATGATGATCCGCTTCTTGGGTAGATAAGGTTAGGAGCCGTTGAGAATCTGGTCAGTCGTGCAGTTACACTAAACAGGTTTGATGTTCCATTTTCAAATAGAAACCTGTAAACGCTATAGTTATCAAGATTGTAGCGTTGGTAGCTTACTTCACCATAAAGGGAAAACCAGTCATCGGGCCATGAAAGCCTTTTACCGAGACCAACCGAAGCTCCGTCGATTGTCATAGATTGTTGACCGTCCTCATTTTTCTTTTTACCATTTGTCATTAATGACCTGTACATAGAAACGGAAAAAGTATTTGGGTTGGTACCACCTAACCATGGCTCTTCGAACGATATATTATATGATTGGTATATTCGTCCGTTTGACTGAACCCTGAGACTAAGCGACTGACCATCACCGGAAGGATAAGGTCTCCATTCTTTAAGTTTAAAGAAATTTCGCATGGCAAAGTTGGTAAACTTAACCCCAACAGTACCTACAAGCATTCCAGCTCCCCACCCACCTGAGACTTCAAACTGATCATTCGCTTTTTCCTCAAGCTTATAAAGCAGATCTACCGTTCCGGTTGACATATCAGGTATTGGTGTTGGGTTAATTTTTTCAGGATCGAAATGGCCAAGGACACCAAGCTGTCTTATGGATCTCATAATATTTTCTTTACTGAAAAGATCACCGGGTAATGTATATAGTTCACGACGGGCAACGTGCTCATTGGTTCTTGTGTTTCCGGCAATAATTACATTGTTAAGGTAAGCCTGGTCGCCTTCATAAATTCTTACTTCAAGATCAATGGAATCATTATCTATTTTTTTCTCAACAGGCGTAAGACGCGAGAACAGATAACCGTTATTCTGGTAATTATTACTTACAGCATCTTCGGCTCCTGAATAACCATTCAGCCGGTCATCTATCAATGATTTGTTATATACTGATCCCTTTGGAACGTTAAAAGCCTTTATGAGATCCTCTTTTTTATAAACACTGTTCCCGACAAAATCTACGCTTCGGAGGAAATATTGTTTCCCTTCCTCAACCCTTAGATGTAACGCCACCCTGTCATCTGAAACCGTGTAGACTGAATCTGAAAGTATAGTAAAATCTTTAAACCCGTTATCGTTATAGAAGGTGTATAGTTTCTCCTTATCCTCGGCAAATTTTGAACCAATAAACTTTGATGACCTGAAGAAGTTTAAATTCTTCTTTTTGGTTCCTTTCATTTTGCTTCTGAGTTTCGAAGATGTAAAGAATTCATTTCCTGAAAAGGTGATGTCAGAAATTCTAACTTTTCCTTTCTTATTTACGTTAACAGTCAGAATAACATTATTAGGTTGGTCAGGATCCTCTTTCTGTATAAATTCCACCTCTGTATTAAGGTACCCCTTTTCGACAAAATGGTCTTTAATAACCTTTTTTGCGCTGTTAATCAGATATGCAGTTACCTGAGAGCCTACAGGAAGATTAAGCTTTGTTACAAGATCCTGGGTCTCAGAGCTTTTCATACCATTATATTTAATAGCTGATATTCTTGGTCTCTCCTGCAGGGCAATATCGAGAAAAACTGAATCCGCAACAGTTTTTGTTATTGAAATCCGGATATCAGAAAACAGCCCCTGTAACCATAGTTTTTGAGTAGCCGTAGTTATGGCATCACCCGGAATTGTTACCCTTTGTCCGACCCTCAATCCTGATATCCCAAGAAGAGCGTTGGTATCCAGGAACTTGACTCCCGTAACCGTTAACCCGCCGATAACATAATCGTCAGGGTTCATGAAATTTACTATTTCCTGCTTTTCCTGTGCCTTCAGCGCAAGACTCGAAAGAGTCAGTAATATTGCTATAAAAGTTCCTTTAATTACTCTGATCACCATTATAATATTATTTTTCAAAAACTTGTTCACTGGTTTTTCCAAATCTTCTTTCTCTTTTCTGGAAGTCAATTATAGCATTATAAAGGTCTTCCTTGCCAAAATCGGGCCAAAGTTTATCTGTAAAGTACAATTCTGAGTATGCCAACTGCCATAAAAGAAAATTACTTATTCTCAACTCCCCACTGGTCCTTATCATGAGCTCAGGATCAGGGATTCCACAGGTAGTAAGATACTTTTCAAAATCACCTTCATTCACAGAATCAAACCCCAGGGTCCCATTATTCAAATCGATTGACATTCTTTTTGCCGCCTCGGTAATCTCCCATCTTGAGCTATAACTTAACGCTACAATAAGAGTGAGTCCTGTACATGCAGAGGTAAGATCCATTGTCTGATTCAATCTTTCTTTCACGTCGTCACTAAGCCTGTTAAAATCTCCGATTGCTTTTAATTTAATATTGTTCTTTAGCAGCGTACTGGTCTCTTTATTAAGGGAGTCAACCATAATTCCCATCAAAGCAGATACCTCATCGTCTGGTCGTCCCCAATTTTCATTTGAGAACGCATAAAGGGTAAGAAACCTTATACCTAATTCAGCAGATGCTTCAATCACAGTTCTGAGGGCAACCACACCCTGCTGATGACCAAATATTCTGTCGAGCCCTCTTTGTCTGGCCCATCTGCCGTTTCCATCCATAATTATTGCCACATGCTCCGGCAATCTATTAGTATCTATCCTTCCTTTTAAGGGCATAATTCTAGTGCTTTCTTTTGGAATTCACATCGTTGTATACCGGACATCCTGCCAGATTGCTATTGATTTTCCAGCTAAAAGCAATCCCGGTAAACGTATACCAGTCATTGTTATGGATTTTTGAAGCATCTGACGGGGAAACCAAATCTTTTACGCCGTCAAAGTTATCATAAAATGTTTTACGAAAACCGTATTCTGCTTCCAAACCCATATTTTTATAAATATTGACTTTAAACCCTAGTGAAAACGGGATTACAGGAACATAGGTGAAATTCCCTGTGTTAACAAATGCAATTCCTCCTCCTCCGGCGATATATGGGGTATAATCCCATCGTTTTCCTCCGGTTGTGTAAGGGAAAAAGTTAAACTCAAACTGAACAGCCCACTCACCAACAGTGCCTGAGAATGATGCTGCCCTGGCTTGCTGGAAGCTGTTCTTGAAATCAAGATCATTTCCCTTTAATCCTCCGAAAAGTAAGCTTGTTCTGATAGATTGCCTTGGATGAAGGTTGTACCTGTAAAAAATTCCTCCTGCCAGGCTTGGAGAATATAAAAGCACTGACGGGTTAATATCACCTAAATACGATGATGCGCCTCCCATAACACCATACTCTGATGAATGCTGGCTATACATCGGGAGAGAAGCAAATAAAAACAACAAAATCAAATATTCTCTTTTCATCAGATATGATCCGGCTCATTGTTATTTAAAGGATGGGAAACCGTTTTTATTGGTTTTCATCTTATAAGTAACTGTAAAATTCAAGAAATAGTATACGTCATTAGAACTTGACGTAGGTGAAGTAAAACCATCCAGATCATCTTTAAATGTGTACCTGCCCGTTAATTCAGCCCCCATACTGAAATTAGGAGTGTAGGCAATGGTCGAACCGATTCCAACAGGTATAACGGGAGAAAAGCCACTTAGTACCAATTTATCAAGAGACTGTCTGGCGATCAGCTTATCGTTTGCTGTTACCTTATAAGTGGCTCCACCTATTCCTGTAAAAACATATACATCAAGCGATTCCAGAATCCCTTTTAAGAATCCCTTTTGACCCTTCGAAAACAGATAGCTGTTTTCAGCATTATTTTTAATAAGATAATACTCTCCGATAAGTGCAGGTTCTAATAGAGAAATAGAAGATTCGTATCCTCTTGACTCATTTGACCCCCTGTCATCAGAAGCATTTAGAAGAGCATAGGAAAGACTCAACCTGACATTAACATCCTGGGTGATTCTGTATTTGAAACTCAGGTTTGCATCGAAACGGGTTTGAAGGAAACTCAAATCCCTGAAACCAAGAATATTTTTAGTCTTTGAGAATCCGCCAACGTCTCCAAAAAAAAAGGATGGTCCGATACCTCCGGTAATTTCATACCGTTTCATTTTCCACAATTGAGCTTCTGACAACGGAACGAGAAAACAAAAAAGAAAGATAACTATACAGGCCCTTTTCATAAATTAATCAGGTTCTTATCAGCTACAAATATAATAATCAATTATTAAGGGTTTCAATATTGTATAAAAATAGTGACTCCTGCATAATATACCTTCTCATTTTTTAGAATTAACGTGAATTATGCCAATTAATTGCATTAATTCCTGTTATCTGCTCCCCACATTAGCTTATTTCTAAGAGTGCTGTAGAAATCCCACCCGGAGAGCATAACTGTTTTGAGTGTAACAGGAGACTGTAAAATTTGCATCTCCTGACTGAAAGGGACACGTTTTGACCTGAAATCACAAGTGGCAAGATATCCGGTACTTCTACCTTCAACTGTCATCCTCAACCTGCTTTTGCCAGATAGTAAAATGGGCCGGATCGTAAGATTATGAGGAGAGATTGGTGATATAACTATACTTCTATCCTCAGGGGATAATATCGGTCCTCCGACACTAAGATTATATGCAGTAGAGCCTGTTGCCGTTGATACAATTAATCCATCGGCCCAGTAAGTATTCAGGTAGATATCGTCAACGAAAACATTAATTATGACCATATTGAGGTCTGTCTTCTGAACCGTTATCTCGTTCAGAGCTACAGGAGCGTCCCCATCGAACAGGTTATCGGGCTGAAGTATTTCTAACAGACTTCGTTCAATGATCTGGTATTCGCCTCTGCACAACATATCGATAGAATGACTAATCTCCTCATCGGGAATATTGGCCAGAAATCCCATGCGTCCTGTATTCACTCCCGCTATTGGGATGCCTGAATTTTTCACCTTTAATGCTGTTTCAAGGAATGTACCATCGCCACCTACACTTAAAACCAGATCAGGCAATCCCGGAATGGCAGAAAGATTGCTGAACTGCTCTATTAACTCTCCATCGGGACAAATTACTGAATCGCCTGACTCCCTGTAAATCTGAATTTTAATTTTTCTTTTGCAAAATTCAGCTACAAGCCTGTTAACGCCATCCCTGGTTTTAGGATCGTAATCCCTTGTGAATATGGCAACTCTTTCAAGCATGATTCAAATGTTTAGGTATTTCATCAGCATATCGAACCTTTCTGAATAAAAATTATCCATCGAATCGTTACCTGAAACCCATGTTTTAACTTCATAATTATACCGCTCAAATGTCTTAATAACAGAAACCAGATCGCTTGTGTTTACTTTAAGGGTAATCTCCAGCTTTGTCGATTCTGGTATTGCGGTAATATACATGCTCAAGACCTTAACATTATTGCTTTCAACTATTTGTGCAATCTGAGAAAGCGAATAATCTCTTTCTACAAGTTCAACAACTATAATGCCCCCGGGTTGATCGAGAGAGGATAAACCTGCTATGTGCCTTACCAGATCGGTAGTTGTAATTACTCCTTTATAATGATTGTTTTTATCAAGAACAGGCACAACACTTAACTTCAGTCGTGAAGCAAGCCCTATTACTTCAAAAATATGTTGCTCAGAATCGACGTATGGGTTAAACAATTTTAGCGTATGGTTGCCGATGGGTTCCTCAGGATTATTCATATCATAAATATCTGAATCGGAAATCAGACCCAGAAAATCCTGATTATTTACGATTGGCAAATGGGATATCCTGAAGATTTCCATCCAGTTCAGGGCAGTTTGCCCCAGATCGGATGTCTTTAGAGACGGAATTACTTCGGATATTAAGTCTTTAGCAACCATACAGACTATTATTTTCAACCAAAATAGTAAAAAAAAAATCAGTTGTTGTAATTTTGCGCCACAAATAGTATACGCAAAAATATTACAATTATTATAATGACAAAGTTAAGCGTAAATATCAATAAGATTGCAACTATCAGAAATGCACGGGGAGGAGACATTCCAAATGTATTATCTGCAGCAATTAACTGCCAGCTTTTCGGAGCCGACGGAATAACGGTTCACCCCAGACCTGATGAAAGACATATCAGATACAGCGATGTACTTGATATAAAGCCAATTATCACCACCGAATTCAACATCGAGGGTTATCCTTCGGATGAATTTATTACTCTTGTGCTTTCTGTTAAACCAAATCAGGTTACCCTTGTACCCGACAAGCACGATGCAATAACCTCAAATGCAGGGTGGGACACACTGACTAACAAGGTATTTCTCACAAATATTGTTTCTACCTTCAGGAAAGAAGGCATCAGAACTTCAATATTTGTAGATACAAATCGTGTAAATATTGAGAATGCAGCACTTACAGGAACCGACAGGGTTGAACTTTATACTGAACCGTATGCAACAGAGTTTAGTAAGAATGCACCTGAAGCGATAGAACCTTTTATAAAAGCTGCAGAAATAGCACGTAATGCCGGCCTTTCAATTAATGCTGGCCATGATCTTAATCTCGACAACCTGAGGTACTTCATACAAAATATTCCCTGGATTGAGGAGGTTTCGATAGGCCATGCTCTAATTTCCGATGCATTATATCTCGGACTTGAGAACACTATTCAGATGTACAAACGACAGCTTGTCTGACCTTGCCGGGATGAAACTTTTTTACAGAAAATATGGAGAAGGTCCTCCCCTGATAATACTGCATGGTTTGTTCGGATCATCCGACAACTGGATGACAATTGCTAAAAGTCTTGGCGATACCTTCACTGTCTACCTTCCGGATCAGAGAAATCATGGACAGTCTCCTCACAGCGATATCAACGACTATAATTCCATGAGTAATGATCTGTTTGAACTTGCCGGCGATCTGAAACTTAAGAAGTTCTTCCTTGCAGGGCACAGCATGGGGGGAAAAACCGCTATATCATTTGCTCTCAACTGGCCCGAAATGATTGATGGTCTGCTTATTGCAGACATTTCACCATTTATTAATGAAGATGCAAAACGTTCAGCTTCCAATGAGCATCTTGAAATACTGCAGGCAATGCTCTCAGTAAAACTCTCAGAAATTACTTCGAGAAAAGAGGTAGAAAATATACTATTGGAAAAGATCGATTCTAAGAAAACAAGAGGTTTTATCCTGAAAAATCTGCAAAGGACAAATGATAATATTTTTGACTGGAAAATTAACATTTCAGCGATATTGAACAATCTGGAAAAAATTGTAGCCGGAATAGACCTCCATCAATACACTAACCAGCAAATAACAGGATTCCCTGTAATCTTTTTAAAGGGTAAAGAATCTGATTATCTCCCCTCCTTCGACTTCAGAGATATTCAGAAAGTATTTCCTGCTGCTGAATTTATTGAGGTTTCCAACTCCGGTCACTGGATCCACACCGATAGGCCGGATGAGGTTATAAGAAACATAAGGAGGTTGCTGGAATAGCGATGGGATTTCTGCTTATTAAGTAAAAGTTACAGAATGAATATTCTCCTCCTTTATCAGAGGCATATTCATAAACCGCAACAAAACCTGTGCTATCGCGAGCACATCCTTTTCACAATAACGAACAATCCTTTCGATATCATTTTCACCGTAGTACATCCCCGCCACCATGCTTCCATCTATGTCATCTTTCGGGGTAGGAATACCTAAAGTGGAGGTAAGCAAGTCGAGCGATGTGTAGTTTTTATAATCCCCAAACTTCCATAATTCCATTGTATCCAACAATTTTATTTCCCAGGGTTTCTTGCCAGCATTGTCAAGCAGCTCAGGAATTATCAGTGAGTTAATAATCATCCTCCTGGCAATATACGGGAAGTCGAATTCTTTTCCATTGTGTGCGCACAAAAGCACTTCCCTGTTTGTTCTTGAGAATTTTGTAAGCATTGAGGAGAAATCAGAAATGAGCGACTTTTCATCATCCCCATAGAACGATTTCAGTCTGATGCTGAGTGGATTTTTTTCCGTGATAACTCCAACCGATATGCAGATTATCTTTCCAAATTCAGAATATATACCTGCTCTTTCATACACTGCATCAGGGGCCTGCTCAGGCAGCCTGAACTGTTTTGATTTTTTATCCCAGAGCGTCTGCATCTTATTATCCAATAATTCATAAGATGAGGCTGCAGGCACAGTTTCTATATCGAGGAAAAGCACATCTTCCAGTATCACATTGTTAAGCATGTGGTTTATTTTTATCCTTTATTAAATGTTTTTCGATGATCGAAATAAGCACCTCGACCCCAACTTCATTCTCACCTCCCCTGGGAATAATAATGTCGGCATAACGTTTTGAAGGTTCAATAAACTGAAGATGAGAAGGTTTAACAGTATCGTGGTAACGTTCGAGCACCGTAAGCACTGAACGCCCACGTTCAATAATGTCTCTGTTAATTACACGACCCAGACGATCGTCAGCATCTGCGTCAACAAATACTTTAATATCAAGCATTTTACGCAACCCGATGTCGGTGAGAATGAGTATCCCCTCAACAAGAACGACTTTCGAAGGTTTAATTGTAATTGTCTCTTTCGCTCTGAGACAGGTGAGATAGGAATAGATCGGCATCTCAATAGAGTTACCCTTTTTAAGTTGTTTCAGATGATCGATCAGAAGTTCAAATTCGACGGAATCGGGATGATCGAAATTGATCTTTTGTCTTTCTTCGAGCGAGATATCAGCATTATCTCTATAATATGAATCCTGAGGAATAACTATAACCTCGTCATTTGGAAACACTTCCATGATTTTCCTGACAACCGTAGTTTTTCCTGAACCCGTACCTCCTGCAATCCCAACTATCAGCATAAATTTTATAATTTTGCAGCAATAAGTATCAAAAATAGTGAAAAGTTTGGAGTGAGCTAAAGTTTGGAGTACTTTAAGTTTTAGTAATCCCCAATTCAGATCACTTTTAATAATAGTTTTTATGTCAGATCTATATCCTTTAAAGTTCGAACCTGTTCTAAAAGAGAAGATTTGGGGAGGCACTACACTTGCGAATCACTATAACAAAAAAAGAGACAAGCCGGCAAATATTGGTGAGAGCTGGGAACTTTCGGCGCTCCAGGACGACGAATCTATAGTCACTAATGGCTTTTTAGCCGGAAACAATATATCTGAAATTATTGAGGTGTACATGGGTGATATAACCGGTGATTCGATATTCGAAAAGTTCGGAACTGAATTTCCGCTGTTGATAAAGCTTATTGAAGCACGCGAAGATCTCTCAATACAGGTTCATCCCGGAAATCTTCTGGCAAAAAAGAGGCACCAGGCTTACGGAAAAACCGAAATGTGGTATATTCTCGAATGTGAAAAGGACTCCAAAATATTTGCAGGTTTTAAAGAAGGGGTAACAAAAGAGTTGTATCAGCAGGCTATCGGAAAAGGTTCTCTTGAGGAGCTGCTAAATGTTGAGACCCCTGAAGCAGGTGATGTTTTCTTCATCCCGGCCGGAATGATACATGCTATCGGAGCAGGAATTGTACTTGTAGAGATACAGCAAACCTCAGATATTACTTACAGAATATTCGACTGGAACAGGAAGCAAACCGGCAACACAAACAGGGAATTGCATATCGATCTTGCCCTCGATGCCATAGATTTTTCAATGAACGGGAAAGTCAGAATAAGAAAAAAACCATTAGCGAATAAAACTGAAAATCTGGTTGACTGTGAATTCTTTAACACTAATTTCCTGATATTTAACAATCCGATAAAAAAAGAATATTACCTGAATGATTCATTTGTTGTGTACATTTGTACGGAAGGTGAATTTGCGATCAACTGGGAAGGCAGATCTGAAAAAGTAAGCAAAGGAGAAACAGTTCTTCTTCCTGCTATGATTAAGGAAGTTGTCCTTACACCAACAAATGAAGCACGTTTACTGGAAATATTTATCAACTCCGGATTCAATTAAAATAACGGTATAGATCAATTGTAATATTTTAATAACGATAATTTTAGAAAATGAAAATATTTTTCATGTCTTCAATCCTGATCACATTTATGCTGGTTTCTGGATGCAATGGAAGAGTAACATCAAAAAAAGAAACTCAAACCCCGGTCGATACAGTATCAGTCCCCGATACCGGTTTTACAGGTATTACGCAGTATAAAAGCAAAGATTTACTTATTAAAGAGGTAACATTTAAAAACGGAGTCCGTAATGGATTAATGAAATCGTTCTATCAGGATGGAAGGGTTCGTCAGACCTATTGGTATGAGAATGGCTTGAGAGAAGATTCAACGAAATGGTATTACGAAGGGGGTCAGGTTTTCAGGGCAACACCTTACAAACATGATACAATAGACGGTATTCAGCAACAATATTACAAGAATGGCAGACTTAAGGCAAAGTTAGGATATAAGAAGGGACTACGCACACCCTTTCTTGAAGAGTATACTCCTGACGGAAAACTGATCGGAGGATATCCCGAAGTTGTTGTTGCAATACAGGACGATTATTCCACAAAAAGCGTTTATAAAATATCTCTTTCTCTTTCAGACAAAGCAACCCAGGTTACTTTCTATATAGGTGATCTGTCGGGAGGAGTGTTTGATACGGCTCATTACAAATTGTTGAATACCGTAAAGGGAGTAGGAACACTCAGCCTTAAAAAAACAGGAACCCAAAATCCGGGTTATGTTGGAGTAATTGCAGGAATTCTGACAAATTTTGGAAATAATTACCTGGTTTACAAAAAGATAGAACTTCCGTATAAGGATATCAATTAAAGGAGAGATATGATTATTCATTCCGCTACCTTTATAAAAAGCAGTCCTTCTCTGAGAGATTGTCCCACAACTACCAAACCTGAATTTGGTTTTATCGGAAGATCTAACGTTGGGAAATCTTCTCTTATAAACATGCTGACAGGCTGGTCAAAACTCGCCAAAACATCAGTACAACCCGGAAAGACCAGGACAATAAATCATTTCTACATAAATGAAAGCTGGTACCTTGTCGATCTTCCGGGATACGGATATGCCAAAGTGCCTGTCAAACTCAGGGAGAC
The DNA here is from genome assembly GCA_963809855.1 of uncultured Bacteroidales bacterium. Taxonomy (GTDB): domain Bacteria; phylum Bacteroidota; class Bacteroidia; order Bacteroidales; family VadinHA17; genus LD21. The sequence goes on from CAWELF010000001.1 coordinate 2,517,126, forward strand.
GTGGGTGAAGGCAACCCAAAATTATATTCTTAAAAGGGAAAACCTTGTTTCACTGTTTGTGTTGCTTGATGTAAGGCATAAACCTCAGCGATCGGATCTTGAATTCATGGAATTCCTCGGAATAAATGAGATACCCTTTGCCAGGGTTTTCACAAAAAGCGATAAACTTACAAAAAGCGCTCTGGAAGAATCGATTATTCTGTACGATTCGGAGATGCTTAAAAACTGGGATTCCCTCCCGGTCTCTTTCACCTCATCATCTGTTAAGGGAACCGGCAGAGACGAAATACTAAGCTATATTCAGGAATCTATTAACAATTTCTAAAATGGCTCTGTTTTTCAGCCGGAATTTTTACTTTTGTACACAAAATTGTTCAGATTACTAATTAGACAAATATAAAATGTTTGGAACCGCACCCATGAAGCTTTTTTCCTGCAGAGCTTCACAACATCTTGCACAGATGATTGCAGATAAACTAGGGATTGAACTAGGTAAAAGTTCCGTAACCAAATTCAGTGATGGAGAATTTCAACCCTGTTTTGATGAATCAGTGAGAGGGTGCATGGTTTTTATTGTACAGTCAACAAATCCTCCGGCGGAGAATCTGTTTGAACTACTCCTTATGATCGACGCTGCAAAAAGGGCTTCAGCCTACAAAGTGATAGCTGTTATACCTTATTATGGGTTCGCCCGGCAGGACAGGAAAGACCGCCCAAGGGTATCCATCGGATCGAAATTATCGGCAGATATCCTGAGCGCCGCCGGTGTCGACAGAGTAATAACAATGGACCTTCATGCAGATCAGATTCAGGGATTTTTTAATGTACCTGTCGATCACTTGTTCGGATCAGCGGTTTTTGCTCCCTATATTGAATCACTTAAACTTAAGAATCTTTGCGTATCAGCTCCCGATATGGGCGGATCCAAAAGGGCAAATGCATATTCAAGGCACCTTCAGTCGGAAATGGTATTGTGCTATAAGCTCAGGAAAAAACCAAATGTAATAGAAGAGATGTCTATTATAGGTGATGTTGAAGGAAGGAATGTTGTCATAATCGACGATATGGTTGACACAGCAGGCACATTGGTCCTTGCAGCTAATATGATGAAAGACAGGGGTGCAACAAGCATAAGGGCATTTGCTACCCATCCGATACTTTCAGGCAATGCCGTGGAAAGGATTAACGACTCTGCCATTGAAGAGCTTGTTGTGAGCGATTCTGTTCCATTTATAAATACTTCACCAAAAATAAAGGTGATCTCAATATCAGATATTTTCGCAAAAACCATTCAGGCTGTAACGTCAAATAAGTCAATAAGTACAAATTTTGTATTTTGATTCCTTTGTTCTATATTTGCAGGCCAAATTTTTAAATAATGTCAAACGTGTAATGGGGTCCTGTAATGCGGGATTTAGTAGCACAATAATTTTCAGATAAATGAAGACTCTAGAGATTAATGGATCGTTCAGAACGGAATTAGGGAAGAAAAGCTCTAAACAAATAAGAAAAACAGGGAACGTACCTTGTGTAATTTACGGCAAGGAAAAGAATATTCACTTTCATGTTCATGAAAACTCGTTCAAAGACCTTGTATATTCACCGGAAGCTCACCTTGTTCAGTTGAATATTGAAGGTAAAATATATAAAGTTGTATTGAAAGATATGCAATTCCACCCGGTAAAGGACAATATTTTACATGCAGATTTTATTGAAATATTTGACCATAAACCAGTAACTATAAATATTCCGATAAAGGTCTCAGGAGACTCAGTGGGTGTTATAGCTGGAGGTAAACTGAGCATTAAAAGAAGAACTCTCAAGGTAAAAGGATTAGCAGAGAATCTACCTGAACATCTGAATATCGATATAACTAATCTGAAAATTCACGAAGGCTTAAGAGTAATGGATCTGTCGTATGATAAGATCGAATTACTCGATGCAAAAAAATCGATGGTCCTCACAATTGCTACATCACGTGTTGCTGCTAAGACCGAAGAAGAAGTTGCTGCTGAAACAGCTGCTGAAGCTACACCTGAAGCTCCTGCAGAAGAAGAAAAGAAATAGTACCAACTCAATTTAACAATATTCAGGCTTGATGAAATATCTGATAGTTGGCCTGGGAAATATAGGTGAGGAGTACAAAGACACCCGTCATAATGTAGGATTTACAGTTTTGGATGCCATGGCTTTGGCATCCAATTCTTCTTTTACGGATAAACGTTATGGCGCAGTATGCGAAATAAGCTACAAAGGTCGCAGTCTTATACTGTTAAAACCTTCAACATTTGTAAACCTTAGTGGTAACGCAGTAAGTTACTGGCTTAAGAAGTTGAACCTTACTCCTGAAAATATGCTGGTGATTGTGGATGATCTTTCGATCCCACTGGGAAGTATCCGGATGAGACCGAAGGGCAGCGATGGGGGGCACAACGGACTCGCCCATATCAGTACCGTTTTGGCAACTACTGAATATCCAAGGATAAGAATCGGTATTGGAAATAGTTTTAATAAAGGAAAACAGGTCGATTTTGTTCTTGGGAAATGGGACCCGGCAGAAAAAAAGTTCCTTGAAGACCGGATCTCTATAGTTGTCGATATGATCAGATCATTCGCGTTTGCCGGACTGGAAAGAACCATGACTGCTTTCAATAAAGTGGCGAAAGTACCGGAGCAGCCTGAATCACTTCCTAAAATGTCTACTGGTCCCAAAGGACCTTCATCTCCCCCGAATTTACCCCCCAGCCCCCCTGAAGGGGGGTTAATACCCTGAATATATGCAACTTCTATTCGTCTTGTAAGTACATTTTTATATGGGAGAGAATCAAAATACAAGGATAGATAAATTCCTCTGGGCTGTCAGATTATACAAGACAAGAAGTATTGCCGCTGAGGAATGCAGAAAAGGGAGGATCATTATCAATAATATTCAGGTAAAACCTTCTCGGATGATTCTGAAAAACGAAATCATTACAGTTAAGAAACTGCCAGTGATTTACACTTTCAGAGTAATTGAACCTATTGAGAACAGAGTATCAGCAAAACTGGTTGAGCAGTTTGTCGAAGATCTTACCAGTGAAGATGAAAAGGCAAAACTAAACATGAAACAGGTCGGTGGAATTATCTACAGGGATAAAGGAACTGGACGCCCGACAAAAAAAGAACGAAGACTGATCGACAAACTTACAGATGACTCAAACTAGTTCTACAAGGTGGTATAAAGACGTAATATTTCAAAATTCATCGTTAAAGTATTTCATATTTTAACAGAAAAACTTCCTTTTTTTTAACTTGCGATCAACAACTTAAGCTGCGATCAAATAATTGTCGCGGCACGGTTACATTCAGTTGATATATGGGGAAGAATAATATTGAGAAATATTCTGCAAGGTATGCTCTCTTAAAGTCGGCTGCAGGGTTTTGGCATAATAATGTTTTTTACAGAAAAGTAATTGTACTTGGACGTGAGAATATTAATCCTGACGATCACCTTATCTATGCCCCAAACCACCAGAATGCTCTGATGGACGCACTTGCAGTTCTCTTCACGCACAACGGACAGCCGATATTTCTTGCACGAGCCGATATCTTTAAGAAAAAATTTGTCGCAGGAATTCTGTATTTTCTTAAAATACTACCGGTTTACAGGATAAGGGACGGCTTTTCGAGTCTGAAAGGAAATGATGAAATATTTACGAAAACAATTGATGTCCTTAAGAATAAAAACGGACTGGTTATTTTACCTGAAGGCGACCATGCAGGGTTCAGAAGGCTCAGACAATTAAAAAAAGGTATTTGCAGGGTGGCCTTCCAGTCTGATGAAGCAACCGGATTTCAATTAAAAATAAAGATTATTCCTGTTGGTCTCGAGTACTCGAACTACAGCAGGGTGCGACAGGTACTTACCGTAGTTTATGGGAAACCCATTGAGGTCTCTGAATTCTATGAGCTGTATAAGGTTAGTCCCGAGAGAGCTCTCAACGAGCTGAGAACCAAGCTCTCCAATGAGATGAAAAACAACATGGTACATATTGAGTCGGAAGAAGATTATGAAGCGATAGATGAACTGAGGACTCTTATTAACGGGAAGTACAGCGATGAAATCCGTGTGCCAAAGTTTTTCAGGGACATGGAGCTTATCTCAAAGATGAACCAGCTTAGAATTGCCAATCCTTCTTTATACGAAAAAATTTGCTCCCTCAGTCTAAGGGTTAAGAATAGTGCAAAAGATCTTAATGTAGATTACCGCCTGCTTGAAAAAAGGAAGCATCCTCTTGTTTTGTTGATTGCGGGGCTTCTCGGATTACTGGTTACTTTCCCTCTGTTTATATATGGAAATATTTTTAACCTTACCTTTCTCGAAATACCTAATCTCCAGATAAGGAAGATCCGCGATCCTCAATTTCACTCTTCTATAAGATACGGCCTTTCACTCGCCCTTGCTTTTGTCTTCTTACCTATCTACCTGATCCTTTCATTAATTATTTTTACACCATGGTGGTTCGGTTTGCTTATCTTTTTTACCATTCCACTTTCGGGATTGTTCGCCTGGAACTATAACCTGCAATATAAGCGGATAATGGGAGGCTTCAGGATAAGAAAAATGCTTAAGGAAAAGAGCAGGGAATTTAAGGATATTAAAAATGCTCATACTGAGCTGGTTAAGCTGGTAACTGGATTATAAAATGAAGAAAAGTAAAATGTTTGCCGGAAAGGTTGTATGGATCACCGGGGCATCATCAGGGATCGGTGAAGCGCTTGTTTATGAATTTGTTAAGAGGGGGGCAAATGTGGTGGCATCTTCAAATGACCTCCCGGAACTGGAAAGGGTAAAAAGAAGCTGCAAGGGTAATTCAGAAATGGTTCATTGTGTCCCTTTTGATCTTTCCGACACTTCGGATATAAACAAACTAGTTGAACAACAGCTAAATATCTTCAATAGAATTGATTTTGTTTTGAATATCGGAGGCATAAGTCAGCGTGCACGAATTGATGAAACCCCATTATGGCTCGATAGAAAAATTTTTGAGATCAACTATTTTGGTACCATTGCCTTCACAAAAGCAATTTTACCCTATATGATCCGGCAACAATCCGGACATATTCTCGCTACAAGCAGTATCTCAGGACGTTTCGGATTTCCACTACGTTCAGCTTATTCTGCTTCAAAACAGGCGCTTCACGGATTTTTCGAAACACTTTATCTCGAAAATAAAAAAAATAATATCCGGGCATCCGTAATTATCCCGGGCAGGGTAAGGACATCTATTTCTCTACATGCTTTGAATTCTGAAGGCAAGGAACACGGAAAGCTGGACGACGGTCAGGCAGGAGGAATAACCCCACAAAAAGCAGCTCAAATAATAATAAGAGGGATACGAAGAAATAAAAGGGAAATACTTGTCGGAAAGGGGGAATTGACAATGCTTTATATCAGAAGATATTTCCCATGGTTGTTTTTCAGAATCGCGGATAAGATAAAAAGTACTTGAGGAGAATATAGGTTTAGCCTACTATATTAACTTTGTGACCCTTTGTGTAAACCTTAGTGCCCTTTGTGGTTAATTTTTACTACAAAGTATCACAGAGGAATACAAATAGTTAACAACATTTTTGATTAGAAATAAGTATAGAATATGAGAGGATATGTGATAAGCGGAATTCAGCAGATCGGTATAGGTGTTACGAATGTTAGCGAGGCCTGGAAATGGTACAGGGAACAATTTGGCATGGACATCAGGGTTTTTGAGGATGAAAATGATGCTAAGTTAATGCTTCCCTACACAGGTGGTTTGCCAAGAAGCAAACATGCAGTGCTTGCGATGAACCTGCAAAGCGGAGGTGGATTTGAAATATGGCAGCATAAAGGAAGAGAGCCTCTTCTGATTAAAGAGGATATCGCCATCGGTGACCTGGGAATAATTGCCTGCAAAATAAAGGTAAAAGACATACAGAAATCGCTTGCCTTTTTTCAAAATAAAAATAAATCGGCTAAGTTAAGCTTCTACACCGATCCTGCAGGCAAATTGACAGTCTTCATGAAAGATCCCTATGGAAACATATTTCAGCTTGTTGAAGCATCCGATTGGTTTATGAATGAGAATAAAGTATCGGGAGGCGCTTATGGAGCTATAATCGGAGTAACAGACATTGAGAAAGCGAGGGTTGTTTATTCCGATATTCTTGGATATGATGAGGTAGTTTATGATACTAAAGGGGTTTTTCAGGATCTGTCAGATCTTCCGGGAGGAAAAAATGAATTCAGGAGGGTACTTCTTAAAAGTTCCAAACCCTTTACGGGCCCATTCAGCAAAGTATTGGGACAAAGTGTAATTGAGCTTATAAGCGCAACCGGGAAACCCGGCAAAAAAATATATGAAGGCAGGTTATGGGGCGATCCCGGATTTATTCATCTTTGTTACGACATGCGCGGGATGGATGAATTAAAGAATTTCTGCGAGAGCAAAGGATTTCCATTTACTGTCGATAGTAAGAAAAGCCATGAAGGCAAAAGCTTTGATATGGGTGAGGCAGCAGGATATTTCTCCTACATAGCAGATCCGGATGGAGCGCTTGTTGAATTTGTGGAGACACATAAAATGCCTATTCTCAAAAAGTTAGGATTGTATTTCGATCTCCGGAAAAGAGATCCGAATAAGTCGCTTCCCGACTGGATGGTTAAGACTCTGAGGTTTTCGAGAGTAAAGTAGCTGCCTGGTTAAGCTGGTTTTCCTGCTTTTTCCTCAACTTGCCTCATTACTCTCATTACATTAGCGCCCCATATTTTGGTGATATCCGATTTGGAGTAGCCGCGGCGGAGCAATTCTATTGTAATGTTCTTCATCTCTGCAACGGTTCTGCAACCTTCAACTCCACCACCACCGTCAAAATCGGTACCTATGCCGACATAGTCAATGCCAATTACCTGAACTACATGGTCGATGTGATCAACGACATCTTTCACTGTTGCCGGTTTATCATATTTTTTAAGAATCTCGCTGTATTCGGTCCGCATCTGACTCTTTAATGTATCAGACAAGATCTTATAATCGCCATATTTTACCAGCAGCTCCTTTAGTTTAGCATCCATCTCAGGATTTGGCTCAGGTGTTTTCAGGTAGTTACCAAGAATACAGATCTGAATAACTCCCTTGTTTTCTTTCAGGGCCAGCAGCATATCATCAGTAAAATTTCTCGGACTCCCGCATAATGCCCTGCACGACGAATGAGATGCAATAACAGGCGAATTTGTAACCTTTAGAACATCATAAAAGGATTTATCGGATATGTGCGAGACATCTACCATAATGCCTAAGCGGTTAATCTCTTTTACCACTTCAGTGCCAAAAGCAGATAGTCCATCGTTTTCAGGACCGGAAGGATCGGTTGAGGAATCGCAAATGTCGTTATTTTTTGTATGTGCAAGCGTTATATATCTGGCTCCCAGATCGTAGTATTGTTTTATTTTAGAAATATCTTTTCCGATCGGATATCCGTTTTCAATACCAATAAATGCTGCAATTTTACCAGACTTCCAAATCCTGTATGCAGCTTCAGATGAAAGGGCTATTTCAGCCATGTTTGAGTTCTTATCAACATTTTTATGTATTTCATTCAAAATATTGATAGCCTTCTGATGCACCGTATTATATGTGGAGTCGTTTCGTGGACCCTGACCAATAAACACAGCAAAGAACTCAGAGTGAAGTCCTCCTTCAACCATACGGGGAAAATCCACACATCCGGCATCATGTTTCACCCCCAGGTCGAAAGATGGATCTGAAAATTCCATCGGAGTGTCGCAATGAGTATCTACAGTAAGTATTGATTCATGAATCTTCTCTGCCCTTTTGGCCAGTCGTTCTTCAGTATTGGCACATCCGGAGACGACAAAGCCAATAATTAAAATATTAACGAAAATTTTCATCTTTCTGCGCTTACATTGAGATGCAATATAAACAAAATGATAAAGAGGCTTTATGATCAAAGTGTTTTTAACCTAATTTAACAATATGACATTAAGCCATAAAACTTTTTGATTTTTCAAAAAATACCCTTATTCATAACGCAATGCCTCTACAGGATTCCTGCTTGATGCTTTCCATGATTGTACCGAAACGGTTATAACTGCTATAAACACAGCTGTTAATCCTGACAAAGCAAACAACCAACAGTTCAGGGTGGTTTTGTAAGCAAAGCTTTCCAGCCATTTGCTCATGAAAATGTAAGCTAATGGGATTGCCAGTACAAAGGAAATCATAATCCATTTCAGAAGATCCCAATTTAGCATAAACATGATTTCACTTGTTCTGGCACCATTTATCTTACGTATTCCTATTTCTTTTGTACGGTGTTGGGTAGTTAACAGCGACAATCCAAGGAGTCCCATAGAACAAATAAATAGGGATATGAACGTAAAGATGGATAATAGCTTTACCTGTAGCAGCTCTGTTTTGTAAACATTTTCGTAAATCGAACTGACATACTCATATTGAAATGGATATTCAGGGAACATCTTTTTCCAGACACTTTTTATGTCAGCTATGGCTTTTTCCCTGATACCTGGCCGGAATGAAACTACAAAATTTATCAGCCAAAGGTCTTTTCGTTTAAACAAGACCAATGGCTCAATCTCTTTTTTTATGCTCGACAGGTGAAAGTCTCTCACCACACCGATAATTTTACCGGCTGGAATTTTAATGTCCCCAATATTGGTGATTAGTTCGAACTCTTTTCCTATTATCTCATGCGGATTTGCATAATGCAGTCTCCTCATTGCCGACTCATTGATAATATATTCTCCCGAACCTTCATTATCTATATTCTTTTCAGAAAAATTATTACCACTCAGAAAATCCAAATCGAATATGCTGGCAAAAGAATAGTCGCAGGGGAAAATCCCAATATAATTATCAGCCTTATTTGCTTCGTCTTTAATATAACCTTCCATCTTAAACTGAAACATGTCGTTTGCCTCGCCTCCCGGAGGCTCAAACATCGCTGAAACGTATTTGATGGAGTTAAATTTTAGAAGTTCCTCCTTAAAGACCTCAAACTTGTTTTGTACATTGCTATGTACCTCCTCAAAACAGATCAGGTTATTAGTTTCAACACCCATGCTGCTATCGAGTGCATAATTGGTTTGTCGATGAATTACAAATACGGCAACAATCAGTCCTATTGAGATTGTATATTGCAATACTATTATGCTTTTGCTTATCCCTTTTCTTCTGAGGTTATCTTTATTCTTATTATATGAAGATGGTTTTATATTGCTTATTTTTTGTTTGATTAATGGCAAAATGCCAGACATGATACCGAATAAACCAAATAGCACTACAATTGATAAAACAAAAAGAGTATTACCTGTGAATAAGTTTAGAGCAAAATATTTCTGAATGAATACGTTCACCAATACTCCAAGAAATGCGCTAATTACGATGGAAGCTGAGACAATGATAATTCCCTCGTATAAGGAATATTTCAGATTCGTCCAACCAGAAGAACCTGTAACTTTGCTTATAAACAAATATCTAAAACTATAACTGGCCATTCCAATGTTAAGGTTAGAATAGTTGGTCATTGCAATGAACAATAATATAAACGCTGCAATAGACAGGGTATAGATAACTGACATACTGCTGTTTGCCTCTATTTCCCTCAGTTTATTGGAATGTAGGTGTATGTCCGAAATCTTTTGCAGATGTGCTTCTGTTTTTACTTCCTCAGTTTTGTTCCCTATGTTTGAAAGATAAAAATCTTTAAAACCGGATATAATATTGTCAGGATTGGCATTATCTGACAATAATAAATATATCCACGACCAGTCTTCAAAAAAGGTTTTATCAATGGGCGTACTAATAAATTCGGGGTGGAAATGGCTGTTTTGAGGGAAATTTTTCATGACACCCTTCACCGTAAAATCTGTATTGTTGCCATAGAATTGTCCCTTTGGCAATGTCAATATCTGTCCAATGGGGTTACGATTTCCGAATACTCTCTTTGCAAAGTTTTCGGAAACTACCATTGAACCAGGACTATTTAATATATCTTCAGGATTTCCAACCAGAAGCTCAGAATCAAACACTTTAAAAAACGTACTATCACAAACGAAGGCCTCCCTGACTTCAACAAATTCTTCGTCATGTTTCATTACACCGCCACGGATTGGTACAAGTCTAACATAGTTTTCTATTTCTGGAAAGTATTCAGACATTTTGGGTATGTAAAAGGGATTACTCATCCTGGCAAAATGTTTTCCTGAAAAAACAAGCGGGCTGGTAGTGGTAAACCGGTAAATACGGTTCGATTTATTATGGAAACTGTCGTAGGTCAATTCGTTTTTCAGGAACAATACTATTAGCAATATACTGCTCAATGCCAGACTTAATCCTGCAACTTTTATAAGATTAAGAAATGGCCTTTTTTTTAGGTTTCGGATAGCAAATTTTAGTATCATATTATTGAATGGTCGCTCTCGACTTGATCATATGGTCACCTTGTTGGATATGTTTCGGATTGTTTGAATTCATTTCTTTCACAATATTTTTTTCAATTCAAAACATTTAATACTTAAATAAAGTGTCACTTGAAACATCTTTTATAAATGTTAATTCTTTGATACTATCAGGAGTCTTTGTAAAAACTACCTTACTGGAATCAAACACATATGCGGTAGTTGACAGTATATTAGAAAGGGTACTAGTATCTTTTCCTTGGGAGATGTACAGGATTTTCTCATTTATACTTTTCACAGTATCAACTAGTTTAGAATAAACAGTATCAGATAGTTTAGGATGTACAGAATCTGTCTTTTGAATAATAATAGTGTCATGTAATGGTAATGTTGAATTTGTATCAGGGAAGTCAGAATACTGTTTAATAGTATAAATCGCAAGAAGTAGAGCAATAGAGGCGGCTAATTGGTAAACCTTAACAGGTTGGCCTAATATTTTTATTAAGGTATTTGGTTTATGATTTGTGTTTATGATTGAACTGAGTAGAGAATCATTTACATTTGGTTCACTTGAATTTGAAAAGAATGTTTCAGTATCCTTAAGGGTACTTCTCATATTTACATAATCTTCCTCGTCTATTTTCGATAAAACATAAATTCTATCTTTCTCCGATAGTTCGTTGAAGTCAAACTGCTCCAGCAATTCATATATTCTTTCAAAATATGTATTTGCTTTCATGGCTTAATTTTTAAATAATTTTGATAATTCATTTGTTGCATGGAAAAGTCTTGATTTTATTGTCCCTTCAGGGCATTCATATATCTGGGCAATCTCTTTAATACTTAGTTTTAATTTAAATCTCAATACAATAAGGGAACGCTGTTCTGCATCTAAATCAGATATACATTTTCGAAGGATATTTTCTGTTTCAGGATTTAACATGATGTTTTCTGAGGATGATTTAATGTGGTCATGATATTTTCTTATTACAATATTTTTTCGGTACTCATTGTTGCACATATTTGCTGCAATCCTGTATATCCATGCTTTAAAGAATCTTCCATCGTTGAAAGTATGATGTTTTTCCAGGATCTTTACAAATAAATCCTGTACAAAATCCTGGGCTTTGTTATGATCGTTATGCAGTGAGAAATAAAAATAATTCAACATAAGTTTAGCATAGCGGTTATAAAGATGGCTAAAGGCAACCTGACGCTTATTTCCTTCATTGTTTTGACAAATCTCAATCAATTGCTCATCAGTAAGTTGTTGCATAGGCTATTTTAATACTTGTTATGACTTACCAATCCTGATTATTAATATAACAATAAAAGATCCCGAGAATTATTCTTTAAATGCACTTCACCTCAAATTAAATACATTGATAATACACCTTAATTCATGAAACGTTCAAAATTGTCTAATAATGATAAGTTGCGCTTAGATGACTCATCCAAGTTAAGAAAATATCTTTTTAAAAAGTATCAATAACGCAGAGTGAGAGGATAGGCTGAGTACAGCAGTGTTTTAATTGCTACAAGTAATATTTATGCTAACGAAAAACCACAGTGTATCAATCTTATGCTATTTTTGTGACTTAAAATTTCAGAGTGGAAAAGAGGAAAATATGGCATTGGGGTGTTGTGGCAGTTCTATCATTAATTTGGGGATCAAGCTATATTTTGATGAAAAAGGGGCTCGAATCGTTCTCCGCATATCAGGTCGGCGCACTAAGAATCCTCATCGCTTCCATTTGCCTTTTACCAGTTGCAATCAAAAATCTTCACAAACTGAACAGGGGCAATATCCTTTCCATAATAATAATCGGACTATTCGCGAGTGGAATTCCTGCTTTCTTATTTCCAATAGCTGAAACAAGAATCAGCAGTTCGTTAGCCGGATTACTGAACTCATTAAGTCCAGTGTTCACTCTGATAATCGGGGTAGCATTTTATTACCGTAAGACAATGAAAACCCAAATTGCAGGAGTGTTTCTTGGGTTGATCGGAGCTGTTGGATTACTTTATAGCGACTCCTTCACCTTCAACCACTACGGTCTTTTTGTTGTTCTGGCTACTGTTCTGTCGGGAATAAGCACAAATGAAGTCACCAAAGTGAAAGAACTTAATGGGCTTCAGCTGACTTCTCTGTCTTTTTTTGTAATCAGTCCAATTGCCTTAATATATCTTCCACTTTCAGATTTTCACGCTTCACTTGCAACGGAAAACGCGCTTAGAAATCTGGGGTTCGTTGCAATCCTGGCGCTGGGTGGCAGTGTGGTCGCTGTTTCTCTTTTTTACCTTCTTATTAAGAATACAAGCCCAATATTTGCTTCTATGACATCCTATTTCATCCCAATAGTCTCAACACTTTGGGGAATTGCAGCTAATGAGAAGTTCACAGTATCAATGATTATTTCCACTATTTTTATCTTTGGGGGAGTATATATTATTAGCAGACCAGCCTTTCTTTTGAAAATGAGGCGAAATAAAACAAATGAATAAGTACACACTCGTTGCACTTTCGGTTGTTGGCGGGATACTTTCAGGTTTAGCCTGGATGGAATGGTGTTCCGGACTCATACTGCTTATTGCATTTGTTCCATTTTTTCTGATTGAAAATCATCTGTACGAAAATCGTGAAAGGTACACCCAAAATGCCTTTTTCATTTATTGTATTCCCGGGTTTGTGATATTCAGCCTTATTGCTCTTGGCTGGATGAGGGTTGCTAGCATTGCCGGTGCCATCTGTGTTATACTGGGATTATCTTTCTTAATGACATTCACCTTATGGCTGGCACATACGATCAGAGTCAGAGCAGGTAATCTGATTGGGATTGTTTCCCTATTCGCATTCTGGCTATGCTTTGAGTACCTTACCCTGAATAGTAATATTATATCACCCTGGATAAACCTGGGTAATGGTCTGGCAAAAGATATTTTGTTTATTCAGTGGTATGAAATTACAGGGACAGCAGGAGGCTCTCTCTGGATTTTAGCTTCAAATCTTTTGCTGGCCATCATCCTCATAAATTCGGATGGGCGGGGAAGAAGGATAGTATTGCCTTTGACCTTGTGGTTGCTGGTAATAATCATTCCTTCAGTAATCTCTGTAACAAGGTATCGCACTATTAAACCAAGTGAACAGGATAAAACAGAAATTGTAATAATCCAGCCTAATACAGATCCATATACGGAAAAGTTCAAAGTACCATTTATTGATCAGCTAAAAAAAGTTATAGCCCTTTCCTCCTCTGCAGTAACTGGTGATACAAAATGGATAATTACTCCGGAGACTTCAGTTGATGATCCTGTTAATCTGGATGATCTTAATGGAAGCGTATATATAAGGATGTTCAGAGATCTCATAACGCAATACCCAAAAGCATCGGTAATGACTGGGATGGTTAGTTACAGATTGTATCCGTCGTCTCCTGAAGCGCCCACAAACAGTGCCAGAGAAACGGATACGTCCGGATTCTGGTACGATCACTTCAATTCTGCTCTGAAAATTGATACAGGTAAAGTTATTGAGGTGTATCATAAATCGAAACTGGTTCCCGGAATTGAGATGCAATTTTCAAACGGTCCCACAAGGTTAATAAGCAGGATCCTCCCCTACCTTGGCGGTACAAAATGGGGTTATGGAATTCAAAAAGACAGGATCTGTTTCGAACATCAGATTTCTTCGCAGAAAATAGCCCCAATAATCTGTTATGAATCGGTATTCGGTAAATATGTAACTGAATATGTCAAAAAAGGTGCTGAAGCTCTGTTCATTATTACAAATGATGGCTGGTGGAAAGGAACAACCGGTTACAAACAGCATCTGGCTTATGCTTCGCTAAGGGCAATCGAGACCCGCCGGCCGGTTGCACGTTCCGCCAACACCGGAGTTTCGTGCTTAATTGACATACGCGGAAAACGAACGATCGAAACAAAATGGTGGACTCAGGCCATTCTGAAGGGATCAATATATCCAGAGAAAAGAATGACTTTTTATGTGAAACATGGTGATTACCTTATGAAGGTTTCATTCTTAATCACCAGTCTGATCATATTAGTCGTCTTCATAGTTCTGCCCCTTAGAAAAAAAATCAGAACAGTTTAAGAGATTAGTGCAACCCTTAAGAATTCATGGTGTCTTTATAAACAGGTAAGCTTATCAGGTGGATAATAAAGATGTTTATATACATGCTCCTCTTATAAAGGAGTGCATAAAAGGCAATAGTAAGGCTCAGTTCAGCCTGTACAGCCAGTATTCGAAAGCTATGTACAACATTGCCTTCAGAATACTGAATAACAGGGAGGATGCTGAGGATATGCTTCAGGAAGCATTTGTGGAGTGTTTCAGGAACATTGGTTCGTTCCGGTTTGAATCCACATTTGGCGCATGGCTTAAGAAGATCCTCATCAATAAATGCATTAACTATCTAAGGAAGAAGAAAATAGACCTTACACTGTGCGAAACGTTGCCACCAGTTATCGATGAGCAGGATGAAGAGGTTACTTACGATACTTCGAAAATATTTAAGGGGATCGGGATGCTTCCCGACGGGTACAGAGTAATATTGTCGCTTTACCTGCTTGAAGGTTACGATCATGCAGAAATCTCCCAGATTCTCAATATTTCGGAATCAACATCAAAATCTCAATACTCGAGAGCTAAAGAAAAGCTAAGAAGTTTACTTTCAACAAATTAATAATATGGACAAGCTGGAAGAACATATTAAGAACAACAGAGAAGATCTGGACCGGTACACTCCATCTTCAGATATATGGAGCAGAATTGATAAATCGCTGAACAGGGAAAAAACCCGCTTTCCGAAATGGCTTTCTATCGCTGCCATGTTGATCGTGATCATGGGTAGCGCATTGTTCATTTATCAGGGAAGAAACAAAACGACCTGGATGAAGGGTGCAAATAACATTGAAGCACAACAGGAAAAGGCAAATCCACAGTTAAAAGAGACTGAAATATATTATAATAATCTTGTAAACTCACTCTATCGGGAGGCCACTCCGCTTCTTACGGGAAACCCCGAAATTAAAAAAGAGTTGAATACAGACATCTCTCACCTCGATAGTTTATGCACAGAAATCAGGAAAGACCTGAAGGATAATGTTGCTAACCAGGAAGTCGTTGAAGCTTTGATACTTAATTACAGGATAAAAATACGACTCCTTGAGGATATGCTGGTTATATTAAGAGAAAATGAAGGAAAACCGGAAAAAAAACAAAGTCATGAACTATAAAGCCATTCTATTAATCAACCTGACCATATTTACTTTTGGTTCATTACAGGCTCAAAATGAAACTGAAACGCGGAACTTTACCAGGGCATTTGCTGTTAGTAAAGAAACTTCACTCGAACTGAATAATAAATATGGTGCAATCCATCTGGCATCATGGAATAAAGACTCAGTATCTATAAGGGCAGAGATAAAAGCCAACGCCTCATCAATGTCTAAACTTGAAAAAATGTTTGACGGAATTGCCGTAAACATAACAGACACGAAATATCTTATAAGGGCCCAGACAGATTTTACCCAGAATTTAAATATGCTCTTCGAAAGTTTTAAGGGAATGACCAGCAAACTGATCTCATACGATTCAAGGGTGGAAATAAACTATTATGTAAGTGTACCTGAATATCTTGATCTCAGGATTGACAATAAATACGGCGACGTATACATGGAAGACAGCAGGGGGCAGGTTACAATTTCTGTTACTAATGGTTCTTTTAAAGGAAATTCCCTGGGAAACGGATCTTCTGTAACACTTACATTCTGCGATGCCACAATTAACTCAATTTCGTCGGGAAAAATAAATGCCTCATTCTCCGATCTTATTATCGGAGAAACCGGCGATTTGATAATAAGCTCAATTTCATCGAAATATGAAATAAGAAAAGCAACTACGATCGAAGCTGAATCTAAAAGAGATAAGTTCTTCATTGATGATCTTGATGTTTTGAAGGGTAATGCATATTTTACAGATTTCAAAATAGGAAAACTTAAAAAAGAGATTGATCTCACAACGCGTTATGGGAATGTTACTGCTGATCTTGTAGAAAACAGATTCGAATCGATAAATATCAACTCGGGTTACTCTGATATTTCTCTCCGGTTCGATCAGAATGCTTCATATAATTTTGATATAAGGCAGCTTAATTCTTTCCTTGTCCTTCCCGACAAGGACATTAAGTCTGAAAAGAAAGTGATGAATGAGGAGAAAAAAGAATATTCCGTATTCGGGACTGTTGGCAAAAACCCGGGAGGAATGTAAAGTAAAATTAGATGCAACCCGCGGGAATATTTATCTGAAATAATTTCCGGTATTATGCAACCTTGACTTTGTTACATTGTCTTTAGTCAAAAAAGATGTGGAAACATTTTAATTGATTTCAAACCATGAAAAAAGTTTGCTTAACAATCTTCGTTATAACAATTTCGTCACTTCAGATTCTCTCCGCACAAAGACCGGTAACCCAGGCAGGATTGAGAACTGGTTATCGTGGGGGATTCTTTTACCAGGTAACTAATGAAACTGCCAATTATGAATTAGGGTACAATGCATTATTGAGTTTCAGTGATAATGGTATTCAGCTTACCGGTCTGAAAGTGGTTTACGAACCTATTGAAAATGATTTTTCACCGGACCTGTACTTTGCCTGGGGCTATGGTGGTCACCTGGGATTTGTTTATACTGACCATATGAGATTCCTTGGAGAGAGGTATGATTTTGAAGGCGACCGCTTTTGCCCTCTCCTCGGAGCTGATGGCTGGCTTGCTGTTGAATACAGGTTTCGCGATATTCCTTTGAACATAAGTCTCAACATGAAACCTTTTGTTGAGTTAACATTTCCTTCATTCGTTAAAATTATGCCGGGCGATCTTGGCATCTCAGTTTCATACATATTTTAATTATTGATTATCAAAATACTTCGTCATGAAAAAAGTCGTCATCTTATCAGCATTACTTCTGGTTCTATTTACATCTGCATTTTCACAAGATCCTGAGTTTGAATACTATAAAAGCAAAGAAATTAAAACAATATTAGGTCGCAACCGATCCGGTGGCGCATATTGTGCGTTCACAACAGGTTATTCAGAGATAAATCATAATCACGCCGTACTGTTAGGTGGAAGATTCGGTTGGCTGGCCAGCCACTCGATAGGTATAGGTCTCGGAGCAACAGGTTTCATTAACGAGTTCCATTATGAACCGTCGATTGACAGGAATGTTTTTCTTGCAGGTGGTTATGGCGGACTTTATATTGAGCCTATTTTTCTTCCGCGTTCTCCGGTTCACCTTTCCTTTCCGATCCTCATTGGCGCAGGTGGTATTTCGTACGTTTCAAAAGAAGATGACCAGAATAACAATTTTATCGAAGATTCCGAAGCATTCCTGCTGATTGAGCCAGCAGCCGAGCTTGAGCTAAACCTTACGAAATTCTTTCGTTTTGCTGTCGGGGCATCCTACAGATATCCAACTCCTTTCAACGTAGGATTAGAAGGAAGCCCAATTGCAAATGCGGAGTCCCTGAAAGGAATGAGTTATACAGTTTTGTTGAAATTCGGAAAGTTCTGAGTAAAACCCTCTGTGGCTGTTGAAGAAGTCGAAATCCATTAACCGCAAAGATCGCTACCTTTGCGTCCTTTGCGGTTAGAAAAGACTTTTTGAAAAAAGTCCTAGACGTTTATTTCTGAATATTTTTAAAGGCAGCTACTCCCTCATCTAACCACTTTTTGTACTCTTTTACATTCAGATTTGTAGGCATAGGCTTATTTAATGGATTACCTTCATGATCCACAACAACGTACAAAGGAAGTGCATTGGTTTTGAATTTCGATATTTCCAGCTCCTCGTTTACCTTCCCTATGGTTTTTTTCTGTTTACCATCTAAGGATGAGACTATCCATTCATTTTCAGGCAATTGAGTCCTATCGTCGACATAAATCGAAATAATCACAAATTCGTCCCTGAGGATTCTGAGAACTTCGGGATCAGACCAAACCCTTGCCTCCATAAGTTTGCAATTTGCACATGCATGTCCTTTGAAGTCCAGTAATACTGGCTTTCCCTGCTCTTTTGCACAAGCAAGTCCCTGCCTGTAATCGTAATAACCTTTCAGCCCAAGTGGCATTTTGAAGATATTACTATACTTAGGCTCCGAGCATGTAGCGCTTGCATTAACAGTGCCAGTGCCTGATGAAGATGGTGTCCTGCCAGATGATATCAGATCGGGAATATTGAATCCCGAAGTTTCCTGTGATGGCAAAAATGATGATAACCCTTTCAGAGGCGCTCCAAAAAGTCCGGGAATAAGGTAAATTACAAATGAGAATACTGCAATTATAAGGAACAGCCTGAAGACTCCAATGCTTTTTATGTCACTGTCGTGCTGGAAACGGATTTTTCCCATAAGATATAATCCTAAAAGAGAGAACAATACAATCCAGATTGCAAGGAACAAATCTCTGGAAAGTATGCCAAGAGAATAAACACTATCGATTGTCATAAGGAATTTCATGCTGAAGGCCAGCATGATAAACCCGAGAACTACTTTTATTGAATTTAGCCACCCTCCCGACTTTGGAATGCGGTTCATGATTGATGGAAAGAGTGCAAAAACTGTAAATGGAAGGGCAAACGCAACTCCGAAACCAACCATACCTATTGTTGGTCGAAGTACATCTCCACTAGCGGCCTCAACAAGAAGAGCCCCGATAATTGGTCCTGTGCAGGAAAAGGAAACAATAACCGTTGTTAATCCCATAAAAAAAGCTGCTACCATACCACCTTTGTCTACTCTCGAATCGGCACCTGCTACCCATTTATTGGGCAAAATAATCTCAAAGGCACCAAAAAATGAGATAGCAAAAATTACAAATAATGCAAAAAAGAGAGTGTTGGGAATCCAGTGTGTGCTCAGGGCATTAGCGAAACCTGCACCGGCGCTGGTAAGTGAAACAATAATTCCCAGAGATGAATAAATCAGAACTATTGAAGCTCCGAATATCAGAGCTTTAAATACTGCTTTGCCCCTGTTATCTGTACCTTGTGAGAAAAAGGCAACCGTCATAGGGATCATGGGAAAAACACAGGGTGTAAGAACACCGGCAAATCCAGCCAGCAATGAGATTATGAAGAACCTTAAAAAACCCTTATCAGCATTTAGATCATCCGATTTAGTATTGTTATTACCCGTTGATGATCCGATTTTACCACCGGCATTATCAGATATTCTGATACTAAAATCCACATCTTTTGGAGGTGAGCAGGTTTGATTATTACAAGCCATGAAATTTACTGCTCCGGTTACTGTAAATGATGATTCGACAGCTGAAATTTTCTGACGGAACTCGGCATTATTGCTGAAGGTCTTGATTTTAAATCCAAAGGCTTCATCCATCATCTCCACCGGCTTTGTAACTTCGTATGTTTTACCGATAAGCCTGAAACCGGGTATAGTGTCTATTTTGAAAGAAGTGGGAATTGGTCCCCCTTCAGGTATATCCATGGAATATATATGGGAATCTTTACTTATAGAGGCACTGAACACAAGTTCATATTGCTTGTCTCCTGTCTTTTCGGCTTTAAAACTCCATGAAACCGGATCATAGATCTGAGCAGATGTAGATAAGACAAAGAATATGAATGATATAAATAACAGAAGTTTTCTCATTCTAATAGCCCTTAAAGTTTATTCAAAGTAAATTCAAAAACCGCAAAGTTCGCAAAGTTTTTTGCCCCCCGGCCCCCCTAAAGTGGGGATTAACTATCTGTTTTTGAAGCTATTTCACTCCATTCTACTAATTAAAGCCCCCTTTAGGGGGTTGGGGGCCAAAAGAGTTGATACAAAAGTAATAATTAAATTAAATATAAAGGAATTATGAAATCTGGCTATAAGCTAACAACGGAGTAATGATATGCTTTTTCTTGTGCCCTGCGCCCTGTGCCTTAAGCCCTGCGCCGTCTTATGCCAGATCTATCTCGTTCCCAAAATGATCGTAAAAATGGTATTCCAGCATATGGTACGCTGTAACAGCCTGGATTCTCAGACTTATTTTATATTTAAAATTCCACCTTCTGAAGATTGGGATGAGACCTTTTTTCAGATATGAAGCCACAAAAGGGTGAACATTAAGAATAAGCTTACGTGTCTTGATCTTATCTACTATAAATGAGAGGCCTCTTTCGAGCTCATCGGTGAACAAAATTGTCGGTTTTGTTTCGCCGGTTCCCTGGCAGGATGGACATTTTTCGTCAGTCACAATGGTCATTTCGGGTCTGACTCTTTGCCTGGTAATCTGCATCAGTCCGAATTTCGTCAATGGCAGGATATTATGCTTGGTCCGGTCGTTTGCCATCATCTCTTTCATCTTCTCGTATAGCTGCTGTTTGTTTTCGCCAGTCTGCATATCGATAAAATCGACAACTATTATTCCACCCATATCCCTGAGTCTCAATTGTCTGGCAATTTCTGTAGCCGCCTCCATATTAACCTCAAGAGCATTTAATTCCTGATCATTCCCGGTTCTTGATCTGTTTCCGCTATTGACATCAATAACATGCAGTGCTTCAGTATGCTCAATAATAAGGTAGGCGCCATGCTTGAAAGAGACTGTTTTACCAAACAGGGCCTTTATTTGCTTATTGATAGCAAAATGGTCAAATATCGGCAGCGTGCTCTTATATTCTTTTACAATTTTCTCCTTTTCAGGGGCAATTTCTCTAATATACTTTCTGATATCATCGGCCAGAACAGGGTCGTTGACGTGAATACTGTTAAAAGTAACATTAAGAATATCCCTGAGGATTGTGGAAGTTCTGTTCATTTCACCAATGAACAATTTGGGTGCTTTAACATCTTTTTTAAGAGTTGTAAAGGCTTCTTCCCATTTATGAACGAGCTCTTTTAATTCGGCATCGAGCACAGCAACTTTCTTACCTTCAGCGACCGTCCTGACAATTACGCCATAGTTCCTGGGCTTAATGCTCTGAACCAGAGCCTTTAGCCTGCTCTTTTCTTCTGCACTTTCAATTTTTGAAGAGATAGAAACTTTGTCAGCATATGGCATCAACACAAGGTTTCTGCCAGCAATTGAAATTTCAGAGGCAAGTCGTGGTCCTTTTGTTGAGATAGGCTCTTTGGTTATTTGCACAATGACAGTCTGACCGACAGTTAAAACATCGGTTATCTTTCCATCTTTGTCAATATCCGGTTCGGGTTTGAACTTATAAACAGGAGGTATTTTCCCCTGTTTCTGAATAGCTGTATTATAATATTTAAGCTGCGTTCTGCATTGGGCTCCAAGATCGAGATAATGGAGAAACGCATCACGCTCATAACCTACATTAATAAAAGCGGCATTCAATCCGGGCATGATCTTTTTTACCTTTCCAAGATAAATATCCCCGACTGAAAACCTAATATTTCGCTTTTCCTTGTTTAACTCAATTAACTGTTTGTCTTCCAACAAAGCTAAAGAAACCTCGGAATCACCAACATCAATGATTAAATCCTTGTTTACCACTTCACTATATCAATCTGAGTTAATATGTAATCAGCAATATCCCACGTATTGATACAATAAACCTAAAGACCAATATATCTTTAGGTTTATCATATTCGTTTAATGACCAGTTGCTGATCTGCTACTACTTCTTCTTATGTCTGTTCTTCCGCAAACGTTTTTTACGTTTGTGAGTAGCCATCTTATGTCTTTTTCTTTTTTTACCGCTTGGCATAGGGATTTACTTCTTAGCGTGTGATTTAACTTTTGTAATGAACGATTTTGCCGGCTTGAAAGCTGGGATGTTATGAGCAGGGATTATAATAGTGGTATTCTTGGAGATATTCCTGGCAGTTTTCTTAGCTCTTTTCTTAACGATGAAGCTTCCAAAACCCCTTAAATAAACATTACTACCCTTAACCATGGAATCCTTAACAGTTTCCATCAAGGCTTCAACAGTTTTCTGCACTGTTACTTTTTCAATACCAGTGTTCTTGGCAATTTCGTTAACGATGTCTGCTTTAGTCATTTTTGAGAAGTTTAAAATTCAACAAATTATTTTGA
This sequence comes from uncultured Bacteroidales bacterium, assembly GCA_963809855.1. Taxonomy (GTDB): domain Bacteria; phylum Bacteroidota; class Bacteroidia; order Bacteroidales; family VadinHA17; genus LD21. Next base: position 2,539,669 of record CAWELF010000001.1, read on the forward strand.
GTATGCATTTTTTCAACTGTGCAAATATAAAAATATTATTTGTTTAAATTGAAACACTTACAGAATAATTTTTTAAATTTAATATTATTAGTGCCTTAATTACAATGAAATAGATGAATGTCTTGAAAAACCGGATAATATATTTGGCAAAAATGATATGGCAGGTCGGAAGTTGGAAGAGTATGGTTGTACAAACATCTTTTTTCCTTACCTTTACATCCCGGTATCTTTATTATTAATAAAAATATAACTACATGTCAATCAATAAAGTCATACTTGTAGGGAATGTTGGAAAAGATCCCACGGTACGCTATTTCGATAAAGGTGTCGCTAAAACTACATTCCCGCTTGCTACAAGTGAAACCTACACAAATCAGCAGGGCGAAACTATAACTTCAACCGAATGGCATAATATAGTTTTATGGCGTGCTTTGGCTGAGGTTGCGGAAAAAACTGTTAAAAAAGGCGCTCAGGTATATATAGTCGGGAAAATTAAGACCCGATCTTATGTTGATAAGGACGGTATTAATAAGTATATAACAGAAATACTGGCAGATACATTTTTGCTTCTCGACAAGAAACAAGGGAATGTTACTGCGTCTCATCAAACTGAAACTGGCAGAAGTGATACACCTGGCAAAGATTCCTCAGTGTCTGAATTAAATGAACAATCTGTCCCCTATCATGCAGCCAATGATAATATGGATGAGAAAGGGAAGCCTGCAAATGACGACTTAGGAATTGATAGTGCTCAGGGCGCAGGCCAGTCGGAGGATGATCTTCCTTTTTAACAGGACGTTATAAAAGAAATTCTCTTGGAACCCCTATATCAACATGCGTTAATATTTCCACTATCAGGAGTTATATTTAATTCTCCTGATCTTAAAATTGTTATCGGCCTTCTTATTCTCCTTATCCTGTTACTAGGCTCCGCTCTGATGTCGGCCTCCGAGGTTGCTTTTTTTTCATTCAAACCGGAAGACATTGAGAAATTTAAATCCACTAAGAATAAGCAATCACAAACCGCACTTAGACTGTACAATAAACCTGAGAAACTTCTGAGTACTGTTCTTGTTGCCAATAACACAATTAATATAGCTATTGTCTTGCTGGCCGCGTTTCTTAGCTCAAGAATGTTTGACTTTTCGTCAGAACCTGTCCTTGGTTTTATAATTAATGCTGTTGTTATTACCTTCCTCCTGCTATTTTTTGGCGAAGTTATGCCAAAGGTCTATGCTTCAAGGAATCATATCGCGGTTGCTCTGTTCATGGCATACCCCCTGCATTTACTTGAAAAGATTTTTCTTCCCGTTACTTCTGTTTTGATCCTGTCGACATCTTTCGTTAAAAAAAGAGCAGGAACACGACGTTCTAATATAAGTATGGATGACCTCTCTGACGCCCTTGATCTTACTTCAAACGACTTCAACGAGGATGAAAAAATTCTTAAGGGGATAGTTAATTTCGGGAATATTAATGTGAGTGCCATCATGTGCCCGAGAATAGATGTGACAGCAATTGATATAAAATCAGGTTTTGACTCAGTTATATCAGTGATTATTAGTTCCGGTTTTTCAAGAATCCCTGTTTATTCCGGGTCGTTCGATACTGTTAAGGGTATTTTATATGCAAAGGATGTGCTTCCATTCACTAATAATCCTTCAAATTTTAAATGGCAGGCCCTGATGCGTCCACCCTATTTCGTTCCCGAAACAAAAAAAATAAACGACCTTCTTAAAGAATTCCAGACCAGAAAAATTCATATGGCTGTTGTTATTGATGAATACGGCGGAACATCTGGTATTATATCGCTTGAAGATATTCTCGAAGAAATTGTAGGTGAGATAAGCGATGAGAGCGATGAGGAACAGTTTCATTTCCGTAAACTGGATGACAAAACCTATATTTTTGAAGGAAAGATTTTACTAAATGACTTTTGTAAGATAATTGAGATTGAAGAAGAAATATTTGAAGAAGTAAGGGGGGAGTCCGAAACATTAGCCGGCTTGATTCTCGAGCTTACCGGTGAAATTCCACAGAAAGGACAGGTAATAACATATGGAAATTTTGTCTTCAAAATTGAAGCAGCAGATGGCAGAAAGATAAAAGAAATCAGAGTAGAAATATTAGAAAATGATGCCGAGATCAGGTAGGTGTAACTTTGTTTTAATTCTCTTACTTGCAACTACCTTATTAAGTTGCCGTGAGGTTGCTGTTCCGAAACCAAAAGGATACTTCAGAATAGATCTTCCTGAGAAACAATACATTAAATTCAATACAAAGGGGTCAGGGAACCATAATATGCCATTTTCATTCGAATATCCGGCATATGGAAATCTTACATTTAATTTTGAAGATAGGAATGAACCAGGGTGGTTTAATATTGAATTCCCTGCTTACAAAGCCAAAATATACCTGACTTACAAGGATGTCAAAAAAGACTTTGAAGGATTAATGGAGCAAACCTACACCATGAATGTGAAAAATCACATTGCAAAGGCTGATGCTATTGATGAAAAGGTTTTCAATAATGAGAAAGATAAAGTTTACGGAATATTATACGACCTTAAGGGAAATACCGCTTCTGCTGTACAATTTTATGTTACTGACAGTATTAAACACTACCTTCGGGGTTCTCTCTATTTTTCTGCTGAGCCGAATTCTGATTCTCTGGCACCAGTAATCGAATTCTTCAGGGAAGACATCATTAAAATGATTGAAACTTTGAAGTGGAATAATTAATTTATCATTTACCAATGGGCTGTATTACAAAACATTATCTTAATGAATCTTCTATACTGGGTGTGTGGAAAATAGAAGAGGAACTGGAAGCTCTGATGAAACTGGTCGTTTTGGATAATGATGAGAAAAAGAAATATAAGGGATTCAGCAGTAACTCCAGAAAACTTGAATTTTTAAGCGTAAGGGCCTTTCTGGCAGAACTTATCGGAAAGGAAGCGGGCATCGTCTATAATAAAAATAATAAACCTTTTTTAAAAGACGGTTCCAGATTTATAAGTATATCACATTCTCACAAACTAACGGCTATCTTGCTTAGCACCAACGAAAAAGTGGGTATTGATCTGGAATATATGAGCTCAAATATTACAGCTCTCGCATTCAAGTTCCTGAACAGGAAGGAAAAAATCACAAAAATTAATGAAGAACGCCGGTATCATCTCTACCTTCACTGGTGCGCCAAAGAAGCACTCTATAAAATATGTGACAAGGAGGGAATTAATTTTAAAAATAACATTACAATAGATCCTTTCCCCCTCAACGAATCGGGAGAGATAAAAGGACATGTCCATACAAATAAAATAAATGAATCCTTCGATCTGTTCTATACAAAGTACGATAATTATGCAATCGTGTGGACAAAAAAAAATTATGAAAACAGTTAATTTCCCAGGTACAAAGAGCATCGGCCTCCTTCTTGATCCTGATAAAACAAAAGGAGATTCACTGCTTCATTTTCTTAATATTGCAGAAGAATGCAAACCCGATTTTATTCTTGCGGGTGGCAGCCTTACATTTAATAAAATTGATGATCTGATAGACTATGTTAAACAACATACTTCGATACCTGTAATTCTTTTCCCGGGAAGTCTTCTTCAACTCACCCTGAAGGCTGATGTTATAATGCTCCTTTCTCTTATCTCAGGACGAAATCCTGAATTACTTATCGGTAATCATGTAATTGCAGCTCCTCACCTGAAAGACGTAAAAGAGAAATTAATTTCAGTAGGATATATCCTTATAAGCAGTGGCCATAAGACTTCCGTTGAGTATATCAGCCAGACTGAAGCTATTCCGGCCGACAAACCCGATATCGTTGTTGCTACAGCATTGGCAGGAGAAATGCTGGGACTTCAGATGATTTATCTTGAAGCCGGAAGCGGAGCAATGAATCCGGTTCCAATAAATATTGTAAAAGCAGTAAGAGAAAATATTTCTGTTCCGATTGCCGTTGGAGGTGGAATAAAAACCAAAAGTGAAATAACCGGTTTCTTTAACGCAGGTGCTAACCTGATCATCCTTGGAAACGGGGTTGAGAATAATCCTGATTTACTCATAGATGCATGCAGGATAAGAGATCGGTTCAAGAAGACTACCTGAACAACTCAAACATCGGCTCTCCCGTACACGCATTCGGGAATGGTACTTTGCATAATGACGACAAAGTTGCAGCAATATCCGTCATGTTGACTTTTCTTGTAACGGTAGCCCTGTTAACGGTCCATCCATACCAGATCAAAGGAACATGAGAATCATATTCATAAGGCGAATTATGATTTGTAACGAAATCTTCCTCCTGTTCCACCCATCCCGGATCAAGTGTAACAATAACATCGCCCGATCGCTGTGGACTAAAGTTATTCAATATTCTTTTAAGATTCCCATTACCAAAATCATTTGCCTCAAAAGCTGAATATGGATATGCTGCAGCCACACCACTAAACTGAACAAGAAAACGGGCTACTTTCTTCTGCACATCGTCGAGCGAAAGCCTGGCATCTTCAATGAGTGTCCTGTTAAGAAAAATCTGCCTCTCCGAATATCCCTTTATCCAGTCGCCTTCTCCATAAACTGCATTCAGATAACTTCGTAATAACTGTAATGCCTGATTTTGTTTGAAATATCCGGCAGGGATCCTGTTGTTCTCAAGAATTGCCGGGATCTCAGAAACACCATGTGCTGCGGTAAAATATATCAGAACATTCTTCTTGCCGATACTGTCGTTCAAATAGGTAAGCAGGTTTTTAATCTCATCATCTAGCCGTAATATTGCATCCCCCATCTCAACTGATGATGGACCAAACCGATGCCCGATATTGTCTGTGGCCGAGTAGCAAATCGAAAGAAAATCGGTGACATCATCTTTCCCAAGACCCTCTTTCTCAATTAAGCCTTAGGGCAAATGAGGTAGTTAGTGAATTGCCAAATGGAGTCTCTCTAAGTAAGGAATAATCATTGCTGGCATTGAAAACACCTTTCGATCTCATCTTTTTAAGATCGTAAGGAAAATAATTCTTATTGTTAAATCCTTTTTCGAAACTATTTGAATCAGGCACGCAGTCGGAATAATATGAAGCTGGTCTGAAAAGGGTCCAGGGGTTATTCAGGTACGAGTCAGCAAACTTCATTGCATTAAAATCGTTAACCCATCCTGGCAGAGAATCAATATAATATGTGCTCGACATAAAACTTCCGGTAGTATTATCGAACCAATATGCTCCATTGGCAGAATGCCCTGCAGAAAATATTGCAGAACTCTCCTTCAAACCTATTCCAAATACCTTCGCTTTCTTGTTTGAAGACATCTCCAACTCGTCCGAAAATGTTGATGCCTGAAGGTTTTTTGGTGAGTGTAAGCCCGATTCGTAACTTCCTCCGACAGGATTTACTGAAATATCGTTTGTGCAGTATATAAGTTCGTTTTTCAGAGGAAGATACCAGTTATCAGAAGTAATTCCATGAGAAGATGGTTCCGTTCCCGTTGAAATGGTAGCATGTCCGGGAGCAGACTGAGTAAGCATGTACTCGAATGAAGCATTCCTGAAATATGTACCCTCATTAATAAGCCTTTTTATTCCATTCTCACCCAGGCGGTCCCTGAACTTCTCAAGCTGATCGAACTTAAGTTGTTCAACAACAATACCGATAACCAGTCGGGGCTTGTCCGGCGGCAGATAAGCTCCCTGTCCGGAGAGTTTTAAAATGACGGAAATCATCAATACACTTAGTGCAAATATCTTTTTCGCTGACTGTAAATTTTTCATATATAACTGTCCCTAATTTCCTTTGCTGGTTAAAAAAAATTTCCCGGAAGGGAAGCTGTAAAAATACTTGTTTTAATCACAGATACAAATGCAGAAAGGCTAATTATCAACAATGAGTCTGGCATAAGTAGAAATTCCTGTTGTGGTACTTTTAAAGATAATGGTATACAATCCAGTAGACAGGTTCCTGACATTAATGACAACTGGAACTTTTAATAAAACAGTGGTTGAATAATCAGACACCACAATTCCGGAATAGTTAATTATCCTGATATTAACCAACCCGGAAATTTCGGCGGGAAGGACTGCTTTTATATCAGTTCGTGCCGGATTAGGGTAAAGTACAGGTTTCTCAGGGATTATAGTATCAATCCGGTTTACAATTGGATCCAGGTTTACATCAAGAATTGTTTTTTGCCCGGGGGCCACCAATATATTATTAATTGTAAGGTCGTGATAACCCCTGGCCGAAAATGTCAGATTCCAGAGTCCCGGAGCAAGTAGCCTGACATAACTTCCTGAAAGAGAGCTCGAATAAACCTGAGAACTATCTATATCGTGACCTTTTATAAACACTTTTGCTTCGACGGGCAATGATGAAACAGAATCGTGTACCTTCCCATGGATCCCGTACAACGAATTCTCCAGATAACCGATAAGGGAGTGCCAGTTATTCTGCCATAAAAGAGATAGCTGAGCCGCCGGAGTAATATACTGGTCATCCAGTTCAATCGTAACTTCACGTCCCTGAAGCTCATATGTTATAAAATCCTGACGTCCCCCGGTGATTATATACCAGACGGCGCCCCTTGTAATACCATTATTAAGTTGGTTCATATAATCTGGACCGGCATAATAATGAGCAGTATCTGCATAAGCCCTGCTGATATTATAAAACCAGGCATCATCGGCGTGCAATTTGGTTAACCACCTGTCCCACGGATAATTAACAACCTCAGACCCGGAATGAAAATTTGCTGAGATAACAAATCTGTGTTTTCTCATAAATTTTACCATATCAATCGTCTCTTTTTGCTTTATCGTGTTTGGCTCGAGCGGATCAGGGAAATTCCGGTTAAGATCATATCCGTTTGCATTATACCTTGTTGGAGATGACATTGTATTACCAGTCCGATATGTCCCATCAGGATTTGCCAACGGATTTATCCAGATCTCAAGATTATCCACAAGATTTTTAACTCTTGGGTTGACATTATAATTTTTAAGCAGATAATCAGCAAGCCTGAGCATAAGAATGAAACCGCCGGTTTCATCACCATGTATTGTAGAGGAATAGAAGACCTGTGGTTCGTCTTCATCGGAAGCTGCATTATCTGAGATTTTTAGAGCAAGTACAAGTTTGCCGTATATGCTGGTTCCAATCGTATCGAGCCGGCACAAGGTTGGGTAAAGAGTTGTGAAACTGCGCATTATAGAATCGTACTGGGAATATGTAGGATAACTATCCCACGACATTGCCTGATTCAAAGAAGGCGAAGTAGAAATACTTTTAGCCACTTCCCTTGTCACTACCTGATAATCATACTTTTGAAGAATAAACCATTCAAGAGTTAGTGGAGAGAGGCTGATATGAATAGAATTATTATCGACAGATAGGATTGAGACGTGCCAGGTCAGGGAATCAATAACGGTTCTGTTTGTAAAAGGAATTGTAATTTCAACCTGTCCATCGCGCGCAACAATACTCCGAAGGTTGATATCACCACCAACAGTTTGATTAAAGCACTTAAGTGCAAGTAAATTAAATAGAATTAGAAATATTACGAACCGTCTGTTCATTAAGACGTTATACGTTAAACCTGATATGCATTATATCGCCGTCTTCAACAACATAATTCTTACCTTCCACATAGAACTTGCCTGCTTCTTTACAAGCATGTTCAGATCCAAGAGCAATAAAGTCGGTATATTTCATTACCTCAGCCCTTATAAAACCCCTTTCCAGATCACTATGGATTACTCCTGCTGCTTTTGGAGCTGTCATTCCCTTTTTAATAGTCCATGCCCTTATCTCCATTGGACCAACAGTGAAAAAAGTCTGAAGATTCAACATTTTATATGCAGCTCTTACCATCTTATCAACACCCGGTTCGGCTAGTCCGGCATCTTTAAGAAATGCGAGCCGGTCCTCTCTGTTTTCAAGTTCAGCTATTTCAGCTTCAATAGCGCCTGCAATAAGCAGTATCTCAGCGTTTTTACCTTTAAGAAATTCTCTTACCTTTTCAACATATTTATTACCTGTAATAGCGGATTTTTCGTCGACATTACAGACATACATAACCGGTTTCATTGTAAGCAGAAAGAGATCGTCGAGAAACTTTTTATCTTCATCACGAACTTCAAGTGTCCGGGCATTACTGAAATTTTCAAAATGATCTTTGAACTTTGAAAGAACTTCCAGTCCCTGTTTGGCATCCTTATCTCCCACTTTTGCCGCCCTCTCCAGACGTTGGATCTTCTTTTCAACCGATTCAAGATCTTTTACCTGCAGCTCAAGGTCAATAGTCTCCAGATCCCTTACAGGATCAACTGAGCCCTCGATATGTGGAAGCGATTCGTCGTCAAAGCATCTAAGAACATGAATCAGCGCATCAGTATTCCTGATATCTCCAAGAAATTTATTGCCTACTCCTTCTCCTTTGTTCGATCCTTTTGCTAATCCCGGAATATCCACTATTTCTACAGTAACATGCACTATTCTGTCGGTAACCTGATGTTTTTCAAGCTCATATAACCTTGGGTCGGGAACCTGGACTACTCCAATGTTTGATTTTGTTGCACTGTAAGCAAAGGCATTTGTTTCCCCTTTTGTATTGGAAATACAATTAAAGATTGTTGTCTTTCCCACATTTGTTATTCCTATAATTCCGCATTGAAGAGCCATCCCTATATGTTTATTTCGTTTGGTGCAAATTTATCATAATTCCGGGGATATTCAATCATTGCTGTTTTATGTCGTGCAGGTCGTGCAGGTCATGCAAGGCGGAAAGGTCGTGTGAGTCTTCAATTGTTCGCTGGTGTATCATATTGAGACAATCTAAAATATCAAACGATTTGCTATATGTCTTGTATTCATTGCATTACATTTCTGGCATAACTATTGTCAGGAGGGAACCCGAAAGAATTATATGTATATTTTATGGATCAACCGGTTTCAAAGCAGTATAAAAGGAAATTGTTTCTCAGGAAAATGGGAACAGTCTCATTGATTATTATAATTCCATTAATAATAGTTCTGTTCCTGAGGAGCGCTTTCAGTCAATCAGTAAGTCTTTCACAAGTGACAATTGGAATCCCTACAATAGGTGATATTCAGATAACCGTTCAGGGATCGGGAATTGTAATCCCGGCCTATGAGGAAATAATTACCTCTCCCTTTCGAAGTAATGTATTGAAAATTGTAAAGAATCCTGGCGAAAAAGTACTGCCCGGAGATACATTAATGATTTTAGATAACAAGCTGGCAAAAAATGATCTGAATATGCTGAAGAATGAACTGGATCTTCAAGACATCCGTATTGAGAAACAAAAAATTGAATTGCAGCAATTAAGGGAAAACTTTGAATTTAGTCGTAAAATAAAAGAAATCAGGGTCAATAATAACCGGCTGACTTATGAAGCAGACAGCACCTTAAACCGAATTGGAGGGAGTCCTGCATATAACGTAAAGATAGCGAAAACTGAATGGGAGATCTCGCAACTGGAGTTCAGTCAGGCTCAATACAATTTTAACAATCAGGTGAATGCAGGGAATAATGGAATCCGCGAACTGGAGACAGAGATAAATATTCTGAAGAATAAAATAGTAAAAGCTGAGGATCTTGTCAATCATGCTTATGTTACAGCTCCATTTAAAGGCGATCTGAGCTGGGTTGTAAGTCAGCCGGGTGCAACCATTTCAGAAGGACAGGAAATTGCACGTGTTGCAGATTTTTCAAATTACAAACTAAAGGGAAGTATCAGCAACTCATGGGCAGGAAGAGTTGTAACAGGACAAAAAGTTGTTATCAGGGATCAGGAAAAAGAGCTGACCGGGACAATAGAAAATATCATGCCTGCTGTAAATCAGGGTATGATGGAATGCCAGATAAGAATAGATATAGGAGACATTACGAACCTTCGCCCCGATCAGCAAATTGAGATAAGAGTAGTTTTATCATATAAGAAAAATATTACCAGGCTTCCAAATGGACCGTATTATAAAGACCAGGGATATAAAGAAATGTACGTCATTAGGGGAAATAAAGCATACCGCACAAAATTACTTCTTGGCGAATCAAATTTCGATTATGTTGAGGTTAAAGAAGGATTAAGTGAAGGCGACAAGGTAATACTCACAGATATAGAGGAGAAGTATGCCAGGGGTGAACTGAAGATAAAGGAATAAAAAGTATTATATAACACATATACAGACATATACAATGATTAAATTAAAAAACATTACGAAAACTTACAGAACTAAAGAGATCGAAACGCTCGCACTCGATAATATTAACATCGATGTAAATGAAGGTGAGTTCATCTCTGTAATGGGTCCTTCCGGTTGTGGGAAAACAACCCTGCTGAATATGATCGGACTTCTCGACGAACCAGATAAAGGTAAGTTGGAACTCAATAGCCAACCCATTCTTTCTTACGAAGATAAAAAGACGGCTAAAATGAGAAACCAGATTGTCGGATTCATTTTTCAGAGTTTTCATCTTATTAAAGAATTGAATGTTTATGACAATGTTGAGCTTCCTCTTATTTACAGAAAGATGCCTGGCATGGAAAGAAAGAAAAGGGTAAATGAAGCTCTCGAAAAAGTAGGATTGACAAACAGGATGTATCATTATCCTTCTCAACTTTCAGGTGGTCAAAGTCAGCGAACAGCTATCGCACGCGCCATAGCCGGTAATCCAAAGATCATTCTGGCTGATGAGCCAACAGGTAATCTCGACAGTGTTATCGGCCATGAGGTGATGGAAATACTTCATGATCTGAATAAGAGTGGCACAACCATCGTTATGGTAACACACGATGAGATGCTGGCTAAGTCAACAAACCGCATAGTGAGATTATTTGACGGCCGGCTGGTAGGCTAACTAAGGCTGAGGTTAAGGTTAAGAAAAACTATTACTAAAATGTTAAAAAACTATTTTAAAATATTTCTGAAAGTTGCCGGGCAAAATAAACTGTTCACTTTTCTAAGTTTATTCGGCATCAGCATGACAATTATGTTTGTAATGCTATTCAGTATGACAATAGAAAAAATCACTTCGGGTTCAGGTCCGGAAAAAGATTTGAAAAACATTCTTTTTTCGGAACAGATAAAAACAACAAAGAGAGGAGGAATGACTATAAGCGGTCTTGGGAGAAATTTTTGCGAGGAGCATCTGAAAAATATAAAAAATGCTGATATAATTTCAATGTATTCTTCAACAATCTGGGAATTTATTCTCAACGGTAAGCACCAGTCGAAAATCGTAACAAAGACTGATGCAGAATACTGGGATGTATTCAACTTTAAATTTTTGCAGGGCAGGCCATATACCAAAGATGAAGTCGCTAAAGGAGAAAACCTTTTGGTAATAACGCGTTCTTCCAAAGAACTATTATTTGGTTCTGAAAATAATGTACTGGGAAAGACTGTGCAATATACTGTATTGAACCTTGTAATTATAGGTGTTATCGAGGATCCCCCTGTTGCTATGCAGAACGCAAATGGCGATCTTTTTCTTCCCTATACATTGTTTAATGATTACAATGCCTATAATATTTATACGGGAGGATTCAAGGTAGCTTTTAAAGCAAATTCCTCCAAACAGTTAAAACCGATCAGAGATGAAGTAAATGAGTTAATTGCCCGGATAGATGAAGCCGATACTTCACAAAACATTTTTCTTTCAGGACCCTATACACAGCTTGAAAAAATGACGGTAGAAGATAACTTCTCCCCTGAAAGCTATTCTCCGGTAAAAAGTCTCATCAAATACCTGATGTTAGCCCTGGCATTTCTGTTACTCCCTGCGATTAATCTGATGGCGCTGAACTTTGCCAGAATTCACGAACGGGGCGAAGAAATTGCAGTGAGGAAATCTTTCGGAGCGCCGAGCCATATATTACGGGGACAATTCCTGTTTGAAAACATGCTAATGACTCTTGTCGGGGGCATAATAGGGATACTACTATCATATCTGGTGATTCTATTACTTGGTGACTCGGTCACAATTGGGGCGATATCCATGAATAACATATCTCTTTCACTTTCATTTAATTACATTGTCTTTGTTGCTGCGCTTGTTTCCTGTCTGATCTTTGGCCTTCTCTCAGGATACCTGCCTGCCGTCAGGCTATCGCGTATGAAACCAGCTGTTTATCTGAAAGGAGGTGAATTATGATCCGTATTTTCTTTAAGACCATGTGGAACAACAGAAGAAGAAATATTCTGGTTTTCACTGAACTGTTTATGATCTCGCTTGTACTGGTAAACCTTACAATATTCCTGACGAATATGCTCGTTGTTTATCGAATTAAGAATTGTTATGATGCACATAATGTTGTTATGGTAAATGTTTCCAGAAAGAATAATGAAGATAAAGAGATCTCGAAACAATCAATCCGGAACCTTATGAAAACATTTGGCTCAAATACTTTTGTTGAATCAGTCTCATTAAGTAGCAATGCTATACCGTATAGTTACAACCTCGCTACTAATAATTTCAGACACGATAGCGATCTATTTAACCTAGCCCTGCGTTATGTTGATCTGGATTATGCTAAAGTAATGAAAATAACTCCTTTGAAAGGAAGATGGTTTAACGAAACAGATATTGGAAAAAACGTAAACCCTATAATTATTTCACGAGAAATTGAGCAAAAGTATTTTCAGGGAAAAGCGTTAGGTAATACTCTGACGGGTGGTAATATAACTTATGAAATCGTTGGTGTGGTAAATCCTTTTAAAAGAAGCGATATTGAAAAACCTTATCCATTTGCTTTTATTTTTGATAATAGTATCAGAGGGGGAGCATCCATGCTGATTAGAACAAAAGAAAACAAAGCCGGGTATATGCTGAATGTTGCGGAAAACCAGGTTAAATCAATTCTGAATCCTGAAAACTGGACCTTAAGCAGTTTGAATTCTCTTGAAAATATGCGGGATAAACAAAATGATCAGAATTATCAGCGGAACTACCTGAGTGTAATTATTGCCCTCTTCATCATAATTAATATTTTTCTGGGTACTGTAGGGATACTCTGGTATAATACCAACTTGAGGATTCACGAGATAGGAATTAAACGCGCACTTGGTTCAACAAGGGCAGAGATAAGAAAGCTTTTAATCGCCGAGAACATGTTTATTGCCGGACTTGGACTATTAATTGTAGTACTGATAATTCTTCAGATCCCGACATTTTTTGAACAAAAACGTGTTGAAGATGGTGTGCTGTCACTTTCCATCTGGATTAGTGTCGCTACAACAATAATACTTGTACTACTCAGCACATGGATACCTGCCTCCATTGCATCAAAAATACATCCGGCAACGGCTCTTAAAACGGAATAGTTTAGTAATTTAGTCGCTGATGAAGCAACCATGTAATATTTTAATCTGCGATGATGATGACGCGGTAAGAAGGTCCCTCAGCTTCCTGCTAACTAAAACCGGTTATAAAGTATGGTGCGCCACAAACCCTGAGGAAATAATAAAAATGATCAGGGAATCTGATTTCGCTCTTGTTCTGCTTGACATGAATTATTCACTGTCAATAAATGGAGAAGAGGGAATAGGTCTGTTAAGGAAAATCAGAATTTTAAAACCGGAAATATCTGTCATTCTTATGACAGCCTGGGCCTCAGTTGAACTGGCGGTTTTGGGAATAAAACTTGGAGCTTCTGATTTTGTTACCAAGCCCTGGAATAATATTCAGTTACTCAAGATTATCGAAACTGCAATCACATTGTCAGGCAATATCAATCTTCCTTCGGTTTTATCCGCGAAAAAAAGGGAGAAGCTGCCTGAATTCGAAAAGATAATTGGAGAAGACCCGAAACTGCTTGAAACACTTGAGATAATAAAAAGGGTCGCTCCTACCAATGCTCCCATTTTAATAACCGGTGAAAGCGGAACAGGAAAAGAGTTGATTGCCTCGGCAATACACGAATTCAGTTCAAGGAAAGGGAAACCTTTCATTAAAGTGAACCTCGGAGGTATCCCACCCAGCCTGTTTGAATCGGAAATGTTTGGTTATAAAAAAGGCGCCTTTACCGATGCAAAGAGCGATCATGCTGGAAGGTTTGAGAAAGCGCATAACGGAACAATTTTCCTGGATGAAATAGGCGACCTTGCCCCTTCGTCCCAGGTGAAATTGTTAAGAGTACTCCAGGACCAGACATTCGAACGACTGGGCGATGCCAATAGCATTACGGTTGATGTAAGGATATTATCAGCAACAAATCACGACCTCTACTCCCGGGCCGACAAAGGGTTGTTCAGGGAAGATCTGTTGTACCGGGTGAATCTGATTCAGTTAGAAGTTCCACCCTTGAGGCAACGTAAAAACGATATTCCACTTCTAGCAGATTATTTTGTAGAACAGGCTGTTATAAAATATTCTCTAAAAGGAAAGCTGTTAACAACTGACGCTAAAGAATGGTTATGTAATCAAAACTGGCCGGGGAATGTAAGGGAACTTAAAAATATTGTTGAGAGAACTGTGTTGTTGACTAGCGATGATAAGATTAATAATGAGGATTTTATTCTGGCTCAAAGCTCCGGACGGAATCAGCAGCATGGATCATCGAACTCTAAAAGCTCATCCGGAAAACTGGATGACATGGAAAAGGAATTGATAATTAAGACTATTGAGGAGTGCGGTACTAACCTTTCAAAATCGTCGGAAAAACTTGGAATAAGCAGAGCTACCTTGTACAGAAAAATGGAAAAATACGGCATCCAAACAGAAAAAAATGAGTAAAAAATGGACTATAATCTGGATTAGCCTGGTTTTCGCAACATTTCTTCTTCTTGCAGTCTTGTTTTTTCAGGATAAGAATCCGGTACTGCTTATTTGTTCAGAATTTGCCATCCCTGCTATCTATGCAATAACTGTCTGGATGATAAGCAGGTCTCTTAAACCCATTACATTAATCGGAAGAAGCATGAACCTGCTGAAGGAGGGCGATTTTAACATTACAATGGTTAAAACAGGAAATCAGGATGTCGACAGCATTATTGAGGTTTATAATTCCATGATTAGTCGTTTAAGAGAAGAGAGGATAACTGTTCGGGAAAAGAATCATTTCCTCGATCTGTTGATAGAGTCCTCACCTTTGGGGATTATTATCGTTGACCTGGATGAAAAGATAACAGATATTAATAATGCTGCCTATAAATGCATGGGAATCAAAGCTGGCGATTATAAGGGAAAATATCTGAAGGACCTTAATAGTAATCTGGCTGCAGAAATTGTAAAAATTGAATTTGAGAAGAAACAGCTTATTGTCCTCGCTGACGGTCAGAAATTTCTTTGCCGGAAATTATATTTTATGGATCATGGGTTCAGACATCCTTTTTATATAATTGAAGAGTTTACTGAGGAGATCCGTAAAGCTGAGAAAGAAGCTTATGGCAAACTCATCAGGATGATGGCTCATGAAGTAAACAATACAATCGGAGCGGTAAATTCAATAATGTCGACAGTAAAATCTGATCCTGAATTAATTATTGAGAGGGAAAGAGATGATACTATGAGAATACTGGATGTTGCAATTCAACGAAACTATCAGCTTAACAGATTTATGCAAAATCTGTCAAATGTGGTTAAATTACCGCTTCCTGAAAAGGAATCAATGAATCTGAACGAATCAATAATGGTTGTAATAGAATCCTTTAATTATTTATTGAAAGAAAAGAATATCTCCATTGAAACCAAAATGGATAGTAAAGCATTAATAATATTTGCAGATAGGAGCCAGATGGAACAGGTTTTTAGCAATATTTTAAAAAATTCGATAGAAGCAATTAGAAGCAAGGGACGAATAACTGTTTCTGTAAAAGCCAATCCGGATAGAATAAGTTTTGAAGATAATGGAGTCGGACTTTCACCAGACGTTTCGGAAAGAGTCTTTACACCATTCTTTTCCACCAAACCGGGGGGACAGGGCATCGGATTAACCCTGGTTCAGGAAGTTCTGACAAATCATGGGTTTTCATTCTTTCTTCATAATAAAGAGCTACACGGGACAGAGTTCATTATCAAATTTTGAGTTTTAACATCTTAATTTGAATATTCATTTTTTATCTTTAAACCTTTAAGAGTTTTATTAATCTAAGAAGAAAATCTGAATCACAGTTGAGTAGTATTAAGCCCGACGACAATATTTCTGAGATTCTTAAAACCGATCTGAATAAAGGTTTTAAACTTATTGTTGAAAAATACAGTTCTAAGCTATATTGGCATATCCGGAGGCTTGTAATTCTCCACGAAGATGCTGACGATGCTCTTCAGAACACCTTTATAAATGCCTGGAAGAGTATGGGTGACTTCAGAAATGAGAGTTCATTATACACCTGGCTTTATACCATTGCAACTAACGAGGCTCTTACTTTAATTAATAAAAGGAAAAAAAATGCCGCTGTTTCTCTCGACGATCTTGAAAATCATTTTGCTGAATCGCAGGAAGGAAGTACCTGGTTCGATGGCGATGCGGCGCAGGTTAAACTCCAAAATGCTATATTAAAACTTCCTGACAAACAGCGCATTGTATTTAATCTCAAATATTTCGATGATATGACATACGAGGAGATGAGCAAGGTCACAAAGACCTCTCAGGGAGCTCTTAAAGCATCTTATCACCTGGCAGTAAAAAAGATTGAAAAAATACTGGGCGATGATTAAACCTTATTATGAATTTGTTATCTAATTGAATAATGCAAAAGTTAAACGAAATACCAGATAAGAATCCTTTCAAAGTCCCCGAAAATTACTTTGAGGAGTTTAACCGGAGAATTATAAATTCTACCTCCGGTCTTCCTGTTGTTACCAAAAAGATAGGATTATACAACAGGATTAAACCATATATTCTGGTAGCTGCATCTGTTACAATTCTTTTCTTTCTAAGTTTTGCAGCTATAAAGCTCCTTACTCCGGAGAAAAGTCAATTACAATTATCTGAGGTTGTAAATTCTGAATTTTCAGAATCGGTAATTGATGAGTTAGACTTATCCACTCTTGAGGAAAACGCAGCTGGGATCATTATGACTGAGGAAGCTCCAAAAGTGAGCAAAGCTGACATTATTGACTGCCTCTTACAGGAAAATATTGATATAAGTGATATATATGAACGACTATAAATTCCCGATCATGAAAAAAAATGTATTTCTGCTTTTACTTTCCGTAACACTACCGCTGATTCGTTTATCGGCACAGAACACAAATCTTGAAAAACTAAATGCTTATAAAATCGGATTTTTTACCAAAAGGCTAAATCTGACATCTCTGGAAGCTGAAAAATTCTGGCCCGTATATAATGATTATCAGGCACAAAAGAATTTAATCCAACAGGAAAAGGTAAAATTAATAAGAACCTTTAATCAGGGTGAAAGTACATTAAGCGATAGTCAGGTATCTGAGATTGGAGATAAATTAATAGGCTGTATTACGCAGGAGTCGGCACTCGCTGTATCGCTCCACAAAAAGTTGAAAGAGATATTACCTCCGGGCAAGGTAATCAGGTTTTACCAGGCAGAAAATCAATTCAAAGCTCAACTCCTTAACGAGCTCCAGAATACAACACCGCAGCAAAGACAAAATTTAAGGAGAGGTTTAAACTAATAACATCAGGAACTCAGAGGCTGTTGAAAAAATCGAAATTCATTAATCTCTGAAGTTCCGGACGAAATCTACCGATTTGGCGATTTCATTGTACATTACCTTGTCGTTATTTATAAAAGATACTTTTCCCCTGTACGATTTTATAATCTCTTCAATAAATTCAGAAGATTGAAGCGGTCTTCTGAATTCGAGAGCCTGCGCTGAAGTAAATAATTCAATGGCAATAATTCTTTCAAGGTTTTCTGCAACACGCAGTAGTCTGGTTGCACCATTCGCACCCATACTTACATGATCTTCCTGTTCATTCGACGAAGGAATGGAATCTACCGATGAAGGGGTGCACAACTGCTTATTCTGACTTACAATGGAAGCTGCTGTATATTGGGGTATCATGAACCCACTGTTAAGACCAGGATTGGCTACCAGAAATTCCGGAAGATCACGCTGACCAGCAATAAGCCTGTAAACCCGTCGCTCTGAAATACTTCCCAACTCAGCAAGAGCTATTGCCAGATAATCGAAAATAAGCGCAAGTGGCTGCCCATGAAAGTTTCCTCCCGAGATAATCAGATCTTCATCTGGAAATATTGTAGGGTTGTCAGTTACTGAATTTATCTCTGTTAGAATTACTGATTTTGCATGACTTATTGCGTCTTTGCTGGCGCCATGAACCTGTGGAATACAACGGAAGGAATAAGGGTCCTGAACATGCGCCTTCTTTCTTGAAATCAATTGGCTTCCCTTTAACATTCTCCGGAACGACTCAGCGGTAATAATTTGTCCCTGATGAGGTCTTATTTCATGTACACTGCTGAAAAACGGTTCAAGCCTGCCATCGTACGCTTCGAGAGAAATAGCTGACGAGATGTCTGCCATCTCAGAAAGTTTCTCAGCCATCCTTATAATATACACTCCATAGGCTGCCATAAACTGCGTGCCATTAAGCAGAGCAAGGCCTTCTTTCGATTTCAACTCAACAGGTGACCAGCCAAACTTTTTTAAAATATCGGCAGAGCTTATTTTTTCCTCTTTGTATATCACCTCACCCATACCCAGAAGCGGAAGAACAAGATGCGCAAGAGGAGCCAGATCGCCAGATGCACCGAGCGAACCCTGTTCATAAATAACAGGACAGATTCCTTCATTGAAGAAATCAATAAGACGCTGTACGGTAGATACCTGAATACCTGATTTCCCAAGACTTAGCCCATAGATTTTGAGAAGTAACATTATCCTTACAATTTCTTCCCGTACCTGAGCACCTGTTCCACAGGCATGCGACATGACAAGGTTTTCCTGCAATTTATTAAGCTGATCGCGACTGATTGTTTTGTTATGAAGCGATCCGAAACCTGTAGTAATTCCATAAATCGGAGAGGTCTCGTTCTCAAGTTTACTATCCAGATAGCTCCTGCAATGATTAATTAAATCAACAGACTCCTGTGACAGGGAGAGCTTTATATCGTTTTTCAGAATTTCTCCGATCTTCTCAATAGAAAGTCGTTCAGGTGATATTTTAAATGTTTTTTCCAAGATGTTTTATTAAATAAGCATTGGTTAACAATAATAAACTTAAATAATTGAGTATAAGATTCCTCGCTAACGCTCGGAATGACAGTATATTATATGGTTTTGGTGAGAGCGGAGGAGATTCGCTGAGCGAATCTCCTCCGCTTCACCTTGTACAACTACCCTGCCTTGTCATTCCGAGCGGCAGCGAGGAATCCCCCTCTTACATTTTCATAATCTGATTTAATTCCAATCCAATTAAAATTCATTATGCTTTTGAGATTTCATCTTTAATGAATGGCTGTAGATCAGTCAATGCTATTGACTTTTGCTCACCCGATGACATATTCTTAACAATTACTGTCTTATCAGCTATTTCATCAGCGCCAGCAATAATAATATAAGGTATCTTCTTTGCATCAGCATACGACATCTGCTTCTTGAGTTTGGTTGGGTCGGGGTAATATTCAGAGCGAATATTAGCTTTATGTAATGACTCTAGAATTCCAAGTGCATATTTTGTTTCTTCCGATCCGAAATTAAGCACCAAAACCTCAGTTGATGATACTTTTATCTCATTAAAGAGATTCAACTGATTAAGAACATCATATATCCTGTCGGCGCCAAAAGAGATGCCTACCCCTGAAACACCTTCCATTCCAAAAACGCCGGTCAGGTTATCGTAACGTCCTCCTCCGCAAATGCTTCCGATACTCACATCTTTCGACTTAACTTCGATGATTGCTCCGGTATAATAATTTAGTCCCCGTGCGAGGGTGAGATCCAGCTCAACCTCACAGGAGAAGGCACTATTACCAAAAAAAGCAAAGAGAGTCCGCATCTCAGATATACCTTTCAGCCCGATCTCCGATTGAGAAAGCAGGTTCTCAAGCTTATTCAGTTTTTCTTCGGTACTACCGCTTAGCTGTATCACCGGCTGAATCTTTGATATGGAGCCGGCAGATAAACCTTTGAGCGCCAATTCTGCATTAACAGCTTCAATTCCGATTTTATCGAGTTTATCAATAGCAACGGTTATATCGGTTATTCTATCGGCTTCTCCTATAAACTCAGCTATACCTGACAGAATCTTCCGGTTATTGATTTTAATTACAACAGCTATTTTGAGGCTTCTGAAAATATCATCAACTATCTTAATCAGCTCATATTCATTCAATAGAGAATCGCTGCCAATAACATCCACGTCGCACTGGAAAAACTCTCTGTAACGTCCTTTCTGAGGTCGGTCGGCTCTCCATACCGGTTGGATCTGGTACCTTTTGAAAGGAAAAACTATTTCATCACGATGCTGTACGACATAACGTGCAAAAGGGACAGTGAGGTCGTACCTTAATCCCTTCTCGCAAATTCTGGAAGAGAGTTTTCCCGGTTCCAGCTTAGCTATTTCATCAACACTTACTGCTGAAAGAAAATCTCCGGAATTAAGGATGCGGAATAAAAGTTTATCCCCTTCATCACCATACTTCCCTAATAAAGTCGATAGGTTCTCCATTGCCGGAGTTTCAATTGGCTGATAACCATATAATTTGAAGACCGTCCTGATGGATTCAAATATATATTCCCTCTTAAGCATTTCTTCAGTGGAGAAATCCCTGGTTCCTTTTGGTATTGTTGGTTTTGAAGACATTGTTTATTGATAAAGACAAAAGACAAAAGTACTAAAAAAGGCTTTAAAAGCGTTAAAGGCTTTAAAAGGAAAAGGCTGTAATATTAAAATTCTACTACAGCCTTTATAGCCTCTAAAGCCTCTACAGCCTCTACAGCCTTCCTCAGTACTTTTCCGGCACGAAGGTCTGGTCAGTCACTGGAGGCCTCACATATGCAACATCATGTTTAAGCGGAGGCAGTTTGAATGTTTTTGAAGTCAGGTCTTCATACGGAATCATCGACAGAAGATGGGTAATACAATTAAGTCTGGCCCTTTTTTTGTCATCTGCCCTAACAACATACCATGGAGCCTGTTTTGTATCTGTGAACGAGAACATTTTGTCCTTAGCCATTGAGTATTCAACCCATTTATCGCGTGATTCGACATCCATCGGGCTTATCTTCCAACGTTTCGTCGGATCTGTAATCCTATCCTGGAAACGTTTTTCCTGTTCATGGTCACTCACGGAAAACCAGTATTTAATAAGGATGATACCTGATCTGATTAACATCCGTTCAAATTCCGGGCACGATCTGAGAAACTCTTCATATTCGTCATTTGTACAATAACCCATCACCTTCTCTACCCCTGCCCTGTTGTACCAGCTTCTGTCGAAAAGTACTATCTCACCTCCGGCAGGTAGTTGTGAAGCATACCGTTGGAAATACCACTGAGATTTCTCTTTTTCGGTAGGAACACCAAGAGCCACAACCCGGCAGATTCTTGGATTCAGGCATCCGGAAATGGTTTTTATTACACCGCCCTTTCCAGCAGCATCCCTTCCTTCAAAAACGACAACAACCTTCAACTTCTTCGCCTTCACCCACTCCTGGAGCTTAATCAGTTCAATATCAAGCTTCCGAAGCTGTTTTTCAAATTCTTTTCGATCAATCTTATCCTTTTTAACCTGCTCTATATCATGATAGTTGCTATCAGCTTCGGAGTCCTTACTTTTGGCCTTTTTGCTTTCTTTCGATTTTGCCATAACATGAGGTAATTAGTGAAACAGAAAATTAGCAAAAATTTGTGAAAAAAGACAACTTTTACTACAATTTCCTCTAATTTGTTGAATTATAACACTTTACTCAACTCCATAAATTCCCCAAACTAATCTCTACACACATCTTTTATATTAAGTTCCAAGCTGCGAGAAGGAGATCCCTCATCCCTCCAAACCTCCGCAAGCTCCGATTTGTCGGTGTTCGGGATTCCGAGCGACAGCGAGGGATCTCCTTGTCTCTTTCTGCAATTGACTTAAATTGAGTTGCGATAAATGATTAGAATCCCCCAAATGGGGGACTTGCCTGACTCATACTAGTTCTTAAGCCACCCAGATGGGGGTTAGGGGGGTTATTCCATGGGAGGGGTTAAAACAGCGGATAATTGAGAAACCCTATTACTGAATAAACGGAATCATAAGCGGGTAAGTGAATAGCTCGCCTTTAGATGCTTTCACACTTGCAATGATAAGACAAATTATCTTCATGGTAACCAATGCAATAACAATCGGTATACCAACGATAATAAAACAAAGAGGTATAGATAGGACCATATAGAGCAGAATAGATAATTCAAAATTTAATGAGTTTCTTCCATTAATCTTCACCCACTCTGACTCATCTTTTCTGGAAAGCCAGCAGATAAGCGGTCCTATAATGGCACCGAAAGGAAAAAAGAAACCAGCGAACGCTGATAAATGACATAACATTGCCCAGTTTCTTTCGGTTTCTGATAATATTCTGTTCTCTTCCATGATAATCGGTTTTTAATAAAAGACGAATCTGTTTTTATAATGATGCACCAAGTCTACCTTGTGAGTCTTTTCAGGTCAGCCGGAAGAAGACCGTTCGGATTCGACTTATCAATCGTGTGCTGATTATAATAATACATATCAGAATCATCAGTCCCGATAAGCATCTTAAAACAGTAAGCCTCATTTTTATTTCCAACCGGACCAACTTTATGAAGAACCAAAGTATTTGGAGACTTGCTTTGGATTGCCTTCACAATATCATCTTCAGTTACAATTTCAATTTTACCGGGATAAATAGCTTTAATCTTTTCAATTGTTGAAATCTCAGGCGCCAGATCTTCAGCTTTCACCAATATAGTCTTATTCTGAACTTCAGGAATGTTCTTATTATAATACTTCAGATATTTCCTGCCAGTGAGAGAAGGATCGTCGGAGATCATCAGCGCATGTTTTTGCATAAAGGAGAGAATCGCCCCTAATTTATAGCTATAATCAATGTCGTCTTCTCCTGCTGAAGAGAGTGCAACTGCACAAATCTCAGGCATCTCACCCAGTTTCTTTACATTCTTCCCCTGGAGAAGATTTATAAAATTGTAGAGTGATTTTGTTTTATCCTTTTCAAAGCCTGTCTGGGTTAGAACAATAAATGAGTATGCAGGATTCAACCTCCTGACATTAAAATCGGCGACACTGATATATTCAAAAGGAGTTATTTTCCAGAAGCTATTCACTGCTGTTTTAATATATGAATTATATGATGAAAAGGGTTCATCTTCCAATACCACGCAGGTTTTAGAAGCTGTAAACTGCTTAATCTCATCTTTGCTCGGGAATGGCGCCTGCCCTTTCAGAAACAAAGCTGAACAAAACACAATTATAACAACAGTAAAAGTTTTTTTCATAATATAATTGATTTTATTGTTTATTGTGACCATCCCAAATGCCTGGATATTAGCCATTTAAAAAATTTCTTTTATTGCCCAACCGGAATATACAATGGATTCTTTTCGTTAAACTTACGAATATATACGAACATCAATTCCTTTTTATTCTTCCTGGAAAGCTGCACATACTCCTCATAAAGTGCATTATCTTTCATTAAAAGCAATTCCGTATTTTGAATATCAAATTCCAGAAGTTTACCACTTTCAAAATCTATCAGATATTGCTTTAGTTCGTTACGGGGGGCATTCGATTGACGGAAAGAATTGCCATAGGG
This sequence comes from uncultured Bacteroidales bacterium, assembly GCA_963809855.1. Taxonomy (GTDB): domain Bacteria; phylum Bacteroidota; class Bacteroidia; order Bacteroidales; family VadinHA17; genus LD21. Next base: position 2,563,442 of record CAWELF010000001.1, read on the forward strand.
GCTATAAGGAGAATAGTAATTGCTGTAACCATATGGCGAGTAGTAGGGATCGTAATATCCATATGGTGAGTTTGAATAACGCGGGTCGTAGGTTGTGACATCTGCAACAAAATGGCAGATACTCCCCACAAAAGTAATCCTGTTAAAAGTTTCCTGGATCTGAATGTTCAGAGCTCCGTTACGGGCATAACCCCAGATAGAACTTTTTGCTACTTCCTGTCTTATCCCCATATTGTCGTAAAAGTAGATCTTATCGCCCTCAAGTAGCTTTTTAAAGAACTCACGGTCGTTATAATCAACAGAGGTAAGCAACTTCGCTTTTGGTATGGGGCTATTAGCCTTAACCTGATCAAAATTCAGATAAATCCCGTCTGTAAATTTAAAATCGGTACTATACTTTACCATTCCCTCCTTTTCCTGTCCGCATAGATTATATGGGAAATAGCCTAAAAGAATTATACTGAATAAAATGAATAATCGTAATTCTTTTACCATTATAAACCGGGTTTTTCTTTTCCAATTCAAATATCGTACCATATGGCAAATTTAGTGTTTTCCTTGGAAGGATATTAATTTCTGTTCGTGTATATTTATTACTAATTTTATATAAATTTACATGATCCCAAAAATATGATTTATGGTACCTGAAGAAGGCAAGAGTGATATTCGAAATGATTTGGATAAGTCTTCAGATGAGTTAATACACAATGAGAGGAAGAATTTCGAACTGTTCTCATTTATTGCATTATTTTGTCTCATAGCTGCGCTGCTTTTGATTTCCTTCGACCTGAGGCTCATTGGAGGCTGTCTTCTGATTGCCGGAACAAGTTTAGGGATAATTGTTGTCAGAAAAGTTTCAAGGCTTAGCAGAAAATTAGAAGATTCGCTTCTAAATATCTCATCATTAAATGAAAGAAAAGATGAGGTAATAAAGAAATTCTCTCATGAAATAAGGGGTCCTCTTAATAGTCTGGTGCTAATCGTTGATATGATTACCGATTCTGATCTCAGAAAGGATAACATAGAACTATTCGAATCACTTAATGAATCGACAAACAACATGGTGTCTACTGTTAATGAATTAACAATGCAGTCGGCCGGGAATATGAGTACTGAGCACAGGAAAGCAATCAGATTCAACTTATTATCAACAATCGAAAACACAATTGATCTATATAAGCTAAAAGATAATGTGCATATTAACTTTATCCTTAACGAAGAAGAGTTCAGTAAGTTTGAATGTATTGGAGACCCAATAGTTCTAAATCAGATCTTTCTAAACATTTTTGATACCATTGAACAAACTATTGCATCAGGTGCAATCGGAGTTACTATAAATCTCAGCAAAACTAAACTGACGAACACAGAAAGTTTAGTTTCATTAAAAACTCAAACAGACAAGCGTATTGTACTTATCAGAGAATCTATTGATGAACCCGGCTTGGTTGCTCAACTAATCTCATCTGCTAAAGGATCGTTTAGTCAGCAGCTTAATGATAATTCTACTGTTCTAACAATTCTGATTCCATTTACAAACCCGGCTCCTGAACAAAAAAAGGATTCAACTTCATCCAAGATAATTGAACTGCGTGAGAAGGATAAAGCACTCAAAGAGTTAAAAGATATCAAAATACTTCTTGTTGAAGATAACCTGATAAACAAAAACATAACGCTCCTTACACTTAAGCCTTTGGTAAGTGCAATCGACACTGCTTCAAATGGTAAGGAAGCTCTGGATATGTTTGGAGTAAACAGTTACGATCTGATACTAATGGACATCCAAATGCCGGTTATGAATGGACTTATAGCTGCTGAAAAAATAAGGGCTTTGGAATCTACTACAAATACACATGTACCGATTATTGCAATAACGGCTAATGCTATGATCGGAGATAAAGAGAAGTGCCTGTCGGTAGGAATTGATGATTACATCAGTAAGCCATTTCAGCCAATAGTGCTTATCGAGAAAATTCGCAAATATTTCTAATTAACCTCACCCGAGAGGTCTGAAGCCGATCACCATCATGTCGTCTATCTGAGTCCTGTTTCCCATCCAGGTTCTTATGTTGTCCTCAAGAATCACTTTCTGATCGTTCACCGGGAAGCGATGTATGGTCATCAGCACGTATCGGAATCTTCGATACATAAATTTTTTGTTTTCCGATCCGCCAAACTGATCGGCATATCCGTCTGAGAAGATATAAATAATGTCGCCTTCCATAATATCCAGCTCATGATCAGTATATGAATGTCCGTCATGATTCATTCCTATAATGATCTTATCGCCTTTAATTTCAATAAGACTATCATTTCTAATCAAATACAAAGGGAAAAATGCTCCTGCGTAATGAAGCTTCTTATTCTTCTTATCTATAACGCATAAACCTATATCCATCCCATCACGGATAATTGTTCCAATATTCTTTTCCCTTCTGAAAGTTTTTTCAAGACTCTTATCCAATACTGAAAGAATCCTGGAAGGAACTTCGATATTATCTTCATTTATTGCCTTCTCAATAATATCCATACCGATCATTGACATCAAAGCTCCCGGGACACCGTGACCGGTACAATCGGCCGCCCCAATAAAAAGCTTTTCTCCCTTTTCACCAATCCAGTAGAAATCACCGCTTACAATGTCTTTCGGCCTGTAGAAAATAAAAGAATCTTTAAAATGATTCCTGAAATATTCTTCAGAAGGAAGAAGCGCCTCCTGTATTCGCTGCGCGTATTTAAGGCTATCCGTAAGGTTTTTATCTCTTGCTTCCAGTTCGATCTTCTGGCAGGCAATAAGGTTAAGTGCCTGCTCCTTTTCCTTTAACAACTTCCTGGTCTTAATTAACATAACGGTTTGCGACCTTACTAACAGAATTACAAATGCAATGACAAGGGCACCATAAAGTATGAACCGGTAAGGAGAGGAAGGGGAACTGGTTGGGTTTACATCAGTAATATGGGATAGAATAAAAACACCAAGATTATTTAGTGCCTTACGAAATATTAAAGGTATTAGTTCCATCAGTAATCACAAAAATAGACTAATTATCCTTACCAGTTGTATCCCACTGATTAAAATCGTTACTTCTTCTTAACCACAATTTCATCCTTCCCCTCGTGGTTTAGAGCCCTATTCTTTATTGAAGGGGATTGAATTACAGGACCTATCCCCAGCGAAGACCATTTATTATCGATTGCAGAGATGGTACTTGTGTCAGAACAAACTACATTAGGCCATTTTCGGGAAAACCCGCCTTTTCGGAATGCTTTAATAGTACCATCAATTAAAACTGTATGTTTTGTAATATAATAATGATCACGCTGAGGGTCAGAGTTTCCAAGAACCTGCCAGGCAACCTGAAATAAATCGTGTATATCCACAGTGAAATCTACAGCAATTATTAATCTGATTATTCCATCCGGGTCGATAGCAGGGAAAAGACTCTTTACTTTATCAATCACATCCTCTTCTGATGGTCTGTCAACTGAAATAATAAGAATTGGAATGCCCTTTTCACATAACCTGAGGTTATAACCTTTTATAATATCAAAACTTTTTAAGGTGCCAGCCATTAAGGATGTGTCTGTTATGTTTTCAGGGTTACCAGGCTTTCTTCCGGCATTTTCTTCAATAAGCTTTTGTGTGGCATCAATACCTACTTTACCTCCATAAGAGAATGAATCTGCAGAATGATCAAGAACATCAAGCGGACCCCTGGTAAATAACAGGTCCTTATCGAGGTCAATATTTTCAAAAATATTAATAATAAGTTCATTATAATTTCTGATATCAACATCATCACTCACTACAACGAGATACTTCGTGAACATCATCTGACCAGCCCCGAATAACGAGTTTATTACTTTCATCCCCTGTCCGGGATATGACTTTCTTATCTTCACAATTACCAGATTATGAGCAACTCCTGCATCAGGCATGTGAAAATCCACCACTTCAGGTTGCAGGGTCATTTTTACGGGAGAAAGAAATATCTTCTCAGTTGCCTTAGCAATCCATGAATCCTCCTGGGGAGGAATGCCGACTATTGTCGCCGGATAAACTGCATTCTTTGAATGAGTTATACAAGTAATATGAAATTTTGGATACCAGTCAGCCAGAGAATAAAAACCGGTATGATCACCAAACGGTCCTTCCCAAAAGAGTGGTTCACTGGGATCTACAAATCCCTCAATAACTATGTCTGCATCGCAGGGTACATAGAGTTCATTTGTAATGCAGCGCACCATTTCAACTCTTTTCTTTCTGAGAAAGCCTGCTAGAATAAATTCATCGATGTTCTCCGGAAGAGGAGCAGTTGCAGAATATGCATAAACAGGATCTCCCCCAAGTGAGACTGAAACAGGCATCAGCCGTCCGGATTTTTTCCATGCTTCAAAATGAGCAGCTCCCGTTTTATGTCTTTGCCAATGCATGGCAGTAGTGCACTTATCCAATACCTGCATTCTGTACATCCCTGCATTTGTTTTTCCTGTTTCGGGATGAACAGTATGTACAATAGGAAGAGTAATGAAACGACCACCATCGTGAGGCCAGCACTTAAGAATAGGAAGTATTCCAAGATCTGGTTCTTTATGAATTACCTGCTGGCAGATTCCCTTTCCCTTCATCTTTGAGGGGAGAAAACCTGCAAGACGAAATAATGAGGGCAGAACCAAAAGTTTTTTCAGAAGAGATCCTTTGTCCTCTGAGAGATCGTTGAAAATCGTTAATATCTCTGTTTCAATGCTTTCAAGGCTCTTTCTGCTTAATGCCATAGCCATTCTTTTGTCGGACCCATAAGCATTTATCAGTACCGGAAAATTAGTTCCGTTATTTTGAAAGATTAAGGCTTTACCTTTAGATTTTGTTACCCGGTCTGTTATCTCTGTAATCTCAAGTACCGGATCAATAAAGGAAGTTATCCTCAGAAGTTCATCTTCTTTCTCAAGAGCAGCGATAAAGTCAGTTAAACCACGAAAAGCCATAATTAAAGATAATATGAAATTCAAAGATATTCAATAAGGAAGAATAATTACACCCTGAATCACCTTAAATGGGGAACTTTCATCAGTAGAATTTAAGAACAATTGAACAACTGAATAGCGAAGTACAAAATTCTGCATTCCTCATTCGATTGTTCAATTGTTCTTAGTTCTTTAACATAAAGCATCTTATGTTATTTTGGAAGATTTCTTTAAGCCCCCCTTGGGGGGTTTGGGGGTAAATAGAAGTAATGTGATATGGGGGGGTATAAAAACAATAATGGGAACTACTCGCTAGGATTAGTTCCCATCCACCGTTCGCAGCCGAGACTGTTTACGATGTCAGATTACTGTTATTCTGACCGGCTGCTTCTTCGGATACTAGACCCGCTTTTGCAACCCCTGGCTTTCCGGTTTTACCTGTTACAGTATAACCTTCCGGCTTTCCTTTCCCACACCGAGGTGTGGTTCCGGGATGAAGTGTCATTCAGGCGCTTTAACCGATTTCCCGAAGGATCTTGTTTTAGTTTCAGATAACCTGGGACCGAAGTCCCTCATTTTCTGATGCCCTGTGACTCAATCGCTGAAAGAACGTTTCCGGTTTTCGTTGATCTTCTGAACATATGGAACGCGAAGTTCTTTTAGTTCAGGCTCCGGCTCTCCTGGTGTGCAGACCCGAAGGTCTGACCGAGGTGGATCCAGTCTCAATTAAGTTCCCTTTTCCTCCTCCACATCTTTCGAGCAGTCTTTTATCGCTCACCTGATGAATCAAAATTACATCAGCAATATCAAAAAACAATAGAAATATAGTCGTTATTATAAACCTGATTTGAACAGAGGATGTTAACAATTGTTAATAACGTCGGGAAATGTCATTATTTGTAGGGAACGGTCGCGACTGTTCCCTACAAATTTATTTTTTATACCCGTATACCGCCAAATTTCCCAGGGTCTCTTCAATCCTGAGCAACTGGTTGTATTTGCATATTCTGTCTGTTCTGCTTGCCGATCCTGTTTTGATCTGTCCTGAATTGGTAGCAACTGCTATGTCGGCAATCGTAGTATCTTCAGTTTCTCCTGAACGATGCGATGTAACCGTTGTATAACCTGCCCTGTGAGCCATTTCAATTGCATTCAGAGTCTCTATAAGCGATCCAATCTGATTTACCTTGATAAGGATTGAATTTGCACAACCAAGCTCAATTCCTTTCTTCAGGTACTCAACATTGGTAACAAAAAGGTCGTCACCAACAATCTGACACTTTTTACCAATCCTGTCGGTCAGCATCTTCCAGCCATCCCAATCGCCTTCAGCCATACCATCCTCAACAGAATCGATGGGATATTTATTTACAAGCTGTTCGATAAAGTCAACCTGTTCCTTGGAGGTTTTTCTTGCACCCTTTGGTCCTTCAAATTTTGAGTAGTTATACAAACCATCCTTGTAGAACTCTGAAGCAGCACAGTCGAGACCAATAGTCAAATCGGAACCGGCTTTATAACCAGCTGCACCGATAGCTTTAATAATTGTTTCCAGAGCGTCTTCAGTTCCCTCGAGTTTGGGCGCAAAACCACCCTCGTCTCCAACTGCGGTACTTAATCCGCGCTCTTTAAGGACTTTCTTCAAAGAATGGAAAACTTCTGTTCCCATACGTAAGCCTTCTTTGAATGATGCGGCACCAATAGGCCTTATCATAAATTCCTGGAAAGCGATTGGAGCATCAGAATGAGATCCTCCATTTATTATATTCATCATCGGTATTGGTAAGGTAACCGCATTTGCACCTCCGATATATCTGAACAATGGCAAACCGTGATATGAGGCAGCAGCTTTAGCAACAGCCAGTGATACTCCGAGAATTGCATTGGCTCCAAGATTACTTTTGGTTTTAGTACCATCAAGGTCTATCATTTTCTTGTCGATTCCTGCCTGATCGGTAACATCCATTCCAATCACTTCTTCTGCAATAACGTTATTCACATTATGGACAGCTTTTAACACACCCTTTCCCAGGTAACGAGCTTTGTCGCCGTCTCTGAGTTCGAGAGCCTCATTTTCGCCTGTTGAAGCACCGGATGGCACAGCAGCTCTTCCAAAATAGCCACTCTCTGTCATAACGTCGACTTCAATTGTTGGATTTCCGCGGGAATCTAGAATTTCACGCGCATGTACACTAACTATCAGACCCATAGATTTATATTTAAAAGTTAAACAATAATGCAATATACAAAAAAAAGGGATTATGTCCTATTTGACAAATCCCTTTAGTTTTAAAATCCTGTAGTTTTCATTTTTTATGCTTCCGGAACTGATTCTCCTGTAGATTCTTCAGCTTTGGTTGCAGGTTTTTCAGTCGTTTTTTCAGCTTTTGCCTTTACAGCTTTCTGAACTTTTTCTTCAGTAACTGCTTCATCTTTTTTCTTAGGAGATCTTCTTCTGCGTGTTGTTTTAGTTTTTGCAGCCTCACCACCACCAAGCATAGCTTCATTGTAATCGACAAGCTCCATGATACACATGTCTGCATTATCACCTATCCTGTTGCCAATTTTCAGAATCCTTGTATAACCTCCCGGACGTTCTCCGATTTTTGGTGACACATCTCTGAATAATTCTGCAACAGCAGTTTTGTCTTTAAGATAACTGAAGACCACTCTTCTGGAGTGTGTTGAATCTTCCTTCGATTTAGTAATAAGAGGTTCAACAAAGGTACGTAGTGCTTTTGCTTTTGCAGTTGTTGTAGTAATCCTTTTATGGACGATAAGTGATGATGCCATGTTGGCAAGCATCGCCTTCCTGTGTGAACTTGTTCTTCCTAAATGGTTAATAACTCTTGAATGTCGCATTTCTCTATTTTCCTTAACCAGTTTTCAAATTAATCTTTCTCTAACTTATATTTACTTACTTCCATACCAAATGAGAGGTTCAGGTTCTCGAGCAACTCATCTAATTCAGTAAGTGATTTCTTCCCAAAGTTTCTAAACTTAAGAAGGTCATTTTTATTAAACCTAACAAGGTCGCCAAGTGTTTCAACTTCAGCAGCTTTAAGGCAATTAAGCGCCCTTACTGAGAGGTCGAGATCGACCAGCTTACTCTTAAGCAACTGTCTCATATGGAGAACTTCTTCGTCGAATTCCTCATTTGCCATCTTATCATCCGAATCGAGAGTAATCTTCTCATCGGAAAAGAGCATAAAATGGTAAATCAGGATTTTTGCAGCTTCTTTAAGAGCATCTTTAGGATGAATTGATCCATCGGTTTCGATCTCGAAAAGTAACTTCTCGTAATCAGTTTTTTGTTCAACACGATAATTCTCAATCGTATATTTAACGTTCCTGATAGGAGTAAAAATAGCATCAATGGCTATAAGACCAAACTCACTGTCGATTGGCTCATTCTCTTCAGCAGGAACATATCCTCTTCCTTTGTTGATAGATACTTCAATTTGCATCTTTACATCGGGTTCCATTCTGAAAAGAACCAGGTCAGGATTAAGTACTTCAAAACTTGTTAGGGCACTATTGAGGTTGCCTGCTTTGAAAACATCCTGTCCACTGATTTTTACTGAGATTTTCTCATGATCAACGTCTTCAACTGTCCTCTTAAAACGAACCTGTTTCAGGTTAAGGATAATCTCCGTAACGTCTTCCATAACGCCGGTTATGGTAGAGAACTCATGATCTATGCCCTCGATCTTAACAGTTGTAATGGCAAACCCCTCAAGTGAGGAGAGAAGAATTCTTCTTAGTGCATTGCCTACAGTAATACCATAGCCAGGTTCAAGCGGACGGAATTCGAATTTTCCGTGTTTGTCGTCCGCTTCCAGCATTATTACTTTATCAGGCTTCTGGAATGATAAAATGGCCATAGAATTTAACTTATATTATTATTTAGAATACAATTCAACTATCAGTTGTTCCTTAATATTTTCAGGAATATCAGTACGGTCAGGAATGCTCATGAATTTACCTGCCATTTGTGTATCGTCCCACTCAAGCCATGGAAGCTTAGTAAATTTTCTGGTTGACAGAGAATCTACAATTATCTCAAGAGATTTTGACTTCTCGCGAACACCAACAATATCTCCGGGTTTAATCTGGAATGATGGAATATTAACGACTGTTCCATTAACAGTTATATGCCTGTGTGAAACAAGCTGACGGGCACCTGCTCTTGTTGGTGCAACGCCCATACGAAATACCACGTTATCGAGACGGGCTTCCAGCAGTTGCAACAGAACTTCACCTGTTACACCTTTGCTTCTTGACGCCTTTTCGAAAGTATTACGGAACTGACGCTCAAGCATACCATAGGTATATTTAGCTTTCTGCTTTTCCCTGAGCTGAACCCCATATTCTGAAGTCTTCTTCCTCTTTTTGTTCATTCCATGCTGACCTGGAGGAAAATTCTTCCTTTCCATGTGTTTATCGGGACCGTAAATGGCCTCACCGAATTTCCTTGCTATTCTTGTTTTTGGGCCTGTATATCTTGCCATTTTGTATAATGATTTGAAACTTTACTTATTTTATCTAGTATTTCGGATTGCGTTCCGCCAGCTGGCGGAACGAATTCCGTAATCATTTTAAACTCTTCTTCTACCGGGAGCACGGCAACCATTGTGTGGCATTGGTGTTACATCTACTATTTCTGTAACCTCTATTCCAACATTGCTGATTGATCTGATGGCTGACTCACGACCTGAACCAGGACCTTTGACAAATACTTTTACCTTTCTCAGACCAAGATCATAGGCTACTTTACCACATTCCTCAGATGCCATCTGAGCAGCATAAGGTGTATTCTTCTTGGAACCTTTAAAACCCATTTTACCTGCTGAGGCCCAGGAAATTACCTGTCCTGAATTATTTGTCAGGGTAATAATTATATTATTGAATGATGAATGTACATGTGCATGACCAATAGGTTCAACTTTTACAACCCTTTTCTTTAACGCTCCCGTCTTCTTTGCCATAATCTATTTATTTAGTAGCTTTTTTCTTGTTTGCAACTGTTTTCTTTCTGCCTTTTCTGGTTCTGGCGTTATTCTTGGTGCTTTGTCCTCTTAAAGGAAGACCAATTCTATGACGCACACCACGATAGCAGCCAATATCCATAAGCCTTTTAATGTTCATCTGCGTTTCCGACCTAAGTTCGCCTTCGAGCTTATAATTATCGTTCAGAATCCTTCGGATAGTATTGATCTGATCGTCGGTCCAATCCTGAACCTTTGCATTCCTGTCAACACCAGCTTCATCGAGGACCTTCTGTGCAATGCTCCTGCCTACTCCGTAGATGTAAGTTAAGCCGACTTCGCCTCTTTTATTTCTTGGTAAATCCACACCAACAATACGTGCCATATAAAACTTTTCTTAAATGAGTTGCAAAATTAGTTAAATTATCCCTGTCTCTGTTTGAACTTGGGATTTTTCTTGTTAATAACGTAAATGCGACCTTTTCTCTTGACTATTTTACAGTCAGCGCTGCGCTTTTTTACAGATGCTCTTACTTTCATTATCTTAATATTTCTTATTTATATCTGAATGTTATTCTTCCTTTTGTTAAATCGTATGGTGACATTTCAATTTTTACTTTATCTCCCGGCAGGATTTTTATGTAATGCATTCTCATCTTTCCGGAGATATGTGCTGTAATCACATGTCCATTCTCGAGTTCCACCCTGAACATTGCATTTGAAAGGGCTTCGATGATGGTACCGTCCTGCTCAATTGATGGTTGTTTCGCCATACGATTACAATTTCATTTTATTTAAAACCTTATCAACAAATTCAAAAGTTGTTAGTACATCTGCCTTCCCCTTATCGACTGCAACAGCATATTCGAAATGTGCAGAAGGCTTGCCATCAGCAGTTTTAACCGTCCATCCGTCTTTCATTTGCACTGTTTCTTTTCTACCGCTGTTTATCATTGGTTCAATGCAAATTACCAGTCCCTTTTCCATTTTTGGTCCGGTTCCCCTGTTACCCCAGTTTGCCACTTCCGGTGATTCATGTAAATTTTTACCTATTCCATGACCGACAAGTTCTCTAACAACAGTGTAACCTCCGCTTTCTGCCTTATTTTGTACTGCGAAAGAGATATCTCCTACCCTTTTCCCTGCAATTGCTTCTTTAACTCCCGCTTCAAGCGATGCTCTTGTAAAATCGAGAAGTTTTTGTATTTCTGCCCTTATATTCCCAACCGGAAAAGTAAATGCACTATCGCCATACCATCCGTTTAGAATCACCCCGCAATCGACAGAAATAATATCTCCCTCTTTCAGAATATAGGAAGAAGGAATGCCATGTACAACTTCTTCATTTACCGAGGTACAAAGTGTATTTGGAAAGCCACCATACCCTTTAAAAGCCGGAGTTGCACCATGATCGCGGATAAACGATTCAGCAATTTTATCGAGATAAAGAGTGGTAATTCCGGGTTTGATCAGCGTAGCCAGTTCACCAAGTGTTCTTGACACCAGTAAATTGCTCTCTCTTAACAACCCGACCTCTTCATCAGTCTTTAAATACAACATCAAAGAACGCTAAACTTATTATATCGACGTAGATGCGCCTGATCTTCCCTTAACCCGGCCTGATTTCATAAGGCCATCATAATGACGCATAAGCAAATGACTTTCAATCTGTTGAAGGGTATCAAGTATGACCCCTACAAGGATGAGAAGCGATGTGCCTCCGTAGAATTGTGCAAATTGTTGTGTTACTCCTGCTTTAACTGCTATTGCTGGCAGTATAGCTACAATGGCCAGGAATATTGATCCGGGGAATGTAATTCTCGACATAATCGTGTCAAAAAATTCCACTGTTTTTCTGCCTGGTTTAATACCCGGAATAAAACCACCATTTTTCTTCATATCTTCTGCCATTTGTACGGGATTAACCGTAATAGCAGTATAGAAGTAGGTGAAAACTATAATTAAAAATGCAGTTACGAGGTTGTACCAGAATCCGTACATATTTGAGAACGCAACGATAAAATTTGATCCGGAATTAGAGTAACCTGCAATAATCATCGGAAGCATCATAATTGCCTGGGCAAAGATTATCGGCATAACACCTGCAGCATTAACCTTAAGCGGGATGTACTGACGTACTCCGCCATATTGTTTGTTTCCGACAATTCTTCTGGCGTACTGCACAGGGACTCTTCGTGTACCCTGAACTAAAAGGATTACACCAAGAATAACAGCGAACAGGAACAGTAACTCAACAATGAGTGCTATCATACCTCCTGCACCGTTCATTCTGGTTCCGGCTTCGAACACAAAGTTCGACGGCATTCGTGCAACAATACCGATCATAATAATGAGCGAGATCCCGTTTCCGATTCCTTTGTCGGTAATTTTTTCTCCCAGCCACATTACAAACATAGTGCCTGCTGTAAGAATTATCACTGAAGAAACAGTAAAAAAGGTACCTGGTATTATAAACGCTGATGCAGGTAGTTGTGCGTGTAGATTAATAAGATAAGTAGGCGCCTGTAAAATAAGGATAAGCACCGTCAGATATCTTGTATACTGATTCATTTTTCTTCTGCCGCTCTCACCTTCTTTCTGTAATTTCTGGAAATACGGGAAAACAATACCAAGAAGCTGAACTACAATAGACGCTGAGATATAGGGCATAATTCCAAGAGCAAATACTGACGCCTGAGAAAAAGCTCCACCTGAGAACATATCGAGTAATCCCATTATACCTGAGGAAGTCTGACTCTTCAGTCCGGCAAGTTGTGAGGGATCAATACCTGGAAGAGTTACATATTTCCCCAGTCGATATAATAAAATGATACTAAAAGTATAGAAGAGCCTTGCGCGAAGATCTTCTATCTTAAAGATATTTTTTATAGTCTGTATAAGTCTCATGAAATTACAGTATTACAGCGGTTCCCTGTTTGGCTTCAATGGCTTCAATTGCAGATTTGCTAAAAGCATGGGCATGTACTTCAAGTTTTCTTTCAAGAATTCCTTTACCCAATATTTTAACCATAGCATTTTTATTCACCAGTCCGGCCATTACAAGCACTTCAAAATCTATTTTCTCAATATTATGATTTTCCGCAAGTGTTTGAAGGGTACTTATATTAATACCTTTATACTCTTTGCGGTTAATATTTTTGAATCCGAATTTCGGAACACGTCTTTGCAGAGGCATCTGACCACCTTCAAATCCGATTTTCCTGCTATAACCTGATCTGGATTTCGCGCCTTTATGTCCTCTTGTCGAAGTGCCCCCTTTACCGGAACCCTGACCACGACCTACGCGCTTACCTTTTTTAACTGACCCTTTTGCAGGCCTTAAGTTACTCAAATCCATAACCTTGTATTATAATATGGTTTATACCTTAAATATTTTCAACTTTAACCAGGTGTCTCACTTTAACTACCATACCTAAAATCTGGGGGGTAGCTTCATGTTCAACGCTATGGTTCAATTTATGAATTCCCAGGGCTTCAATAGTTCTTTTCTGCCTCTCGGGTTTTCCATTTTTACTTTTCACCTGGGTGATACGAATTTTTGCCATTTTATTGTTATTTTCTAACCGTTAAAAACTTTATCCATAGTAACACCCCTGTGTTCAGCGACTGAGAAAGCATCTCTTAATTCAAGAAGCGCTGCGAAAGTAGCTTTTACAAGGTTGTGAGGATTTGATGAACCTTTTGACTTTGCAAGAACGTTTTTTACACCAACACTTTCAAGAACTGCGCGCATAGCACCACCGGCTTTAACTCCGGTTCCGTCAGAAGCAGGCTTCATAAAAACTTTAGCACCACCAAATTTAGCAATCTGCTCGTGAGGAATAGTTCCATTGATAACAGGTACTTTTATGAGATTCTTCTTCGCATCTTCAATACCTTTTGCAATGGCAGTGGTTACTTCACTGGCTTTGCCCAGACCATGTCCGACAATACCATCTTCGTTTCCAACCACAACAATGGCAGAAAAACTAAAAGTTCGTCCTCCTTTGGTTACTTTGGTTACCCTCTGAATACTTACCAGTCTGTCTTTCAGTTCCAGATCGCTGGTTTTAACTTTTCTTATACCGTTTCCCATAACTCTTTAGAATTTTAATCCGCCTTCGCGGGCTGCATCGGCCAATGATTTTACTCTGCCATGATATTTATATCCGCTTCTGTCGAAAACAACTTTCTCAATACCTTTTTCTTTACACTTGGTAGCCAGAAGTTTTCCAACAAGTTTAGCCTGTTCAATTTTCTTAATACCTGTAACAGCTGCAATATCCTTTTCTTTAGAGCAGGCCGACAGTAGAGTTACCCCATTCAGATCGTCAACAACCTGAACATAGATTTGCTTATTACTGCGATATACTGCGAGTCGAGGTGATTCTACAGTACCGCTTATCTTTTTCCGGATCCGCATTTTGATCCTTGTTCTTCTTTCCAACTTGGTTAAGGCCATGATTTTTATTTTTTACGATTATATACCCTAAGCACTAGCAGATTTTCCAGCTTTCCGTCTAAGTTGTTCACCAACAAACTTAATCCCTTTGCCTTTATAAGGTTCAGGCGGACGAAGAGATCTAATTTTAGCTGCGACATGACCTATTAGTTGCTTATCAATACAAGTAAGGGTAATAATTGGATTAGCCCTTCTTTCTGTTTTAGTTTCAACTTTCACTTCATTAGGGAGTTGAAGAATCACCTCGTGAGAAAAGCCAAGGCTCATCTCAAGGTTTTGACCCTTTGCTTCTGCCCTGTACCCGACACCTACAAGTTCGAGTTCTTTCTTGTATCCTTCCGAAACACCTACCACCATGTTGTGGATAAGGGCCCGGTATAGACCGTGCAGAGATTTATGATTTTTAGATTCTGATGGACGGGTTAATATAACTTCGTTCCCCACCACTTCCACCTTAAGATCTTTGTCGACCATCTGGGTCAACTCACCCAAGGGGCCTTTCGCGCTTACCATGTTGATATCACTTATTGTAACAGTGACTCCTTTTGGCAGGCTTACAGGTAATTTTCCTATTCGTGACATTAAGCTATCCTCCTATTAGTAAACGTAACATAATACTTCACCACCGATTTTTTCAGTTCTTGCCTCTTTGTCGGTCATTAAACCTTTTGAGGTGGAAATGATTGCAATACCAAGTCCGTTAAGTACCCTTGGCATATCGTCAACTCCAATGTATTGACGAAGACCCGGACGGCTTACTCTTTTAATTGTTTTTATTGCAGGCTTTTTGCTCTTCGAATTATACTTAAGCGCAATTTTTAAAACTCCCTGCGGTCCATCACCATCAATAACCTTATAGCTGAGGATGTATCCTTTTTCAAACAGAATCCTGGCAACCTCTTTCTTAAGATTGGATGCTGGAGCCTCCACGACCTTATGACCTGCCATAATGGCGTTCCTTATTCTGGTCAGTAAATCTGCAATTGGATCAGTCATCTTTTAATATTTAATATAGTTTATATTTATTCAAAATTTACCAACTGGCTTTCTTTACACCCGGAATGAGTCCGAATAAAGCCATCTCCCTGAATGTAATCCTGCTAACACCAAACTGTCTCATATAACCTCTTGAACGACCGGTTAATTTGCAACGGTTATGCATTCTGTTTGGATTTGAATTCCTGGGCAATCTGCTTAATCCAATATAATCACCATCGGCTTTAAGCTTTGCTCTTTTTACAGCGTACTTCTCAGTCAGTTTAGCGCGTTTTACTTCGCGGGCTATCATCGATTCTTTAGCCATATTACTAGTTTTTAATATTTTTAAATGGTAAGCCGAAGTATTTAAGCAGAGCCAATGCCTCTTCGTCACTGTCTGCAGAGGTTACAAATGTTATCTGAAGTCCCATGATCTTAGCAATCTTGTCCAGGTCAATCTCAGGAAAAATAATCTGTTCGGTGATACCAAGAGTGTAATTACCCCTGCCATCGAGTTTCGAATTAATTCCTTTAAAATCGCGAATACGTGGAAGAGCGACAGATATCAATCTCTCAAGAAATTCATACATCTTATCTTTCCGTAATGTCACCATAATACCGATTGGCATGTTCTTTCTCAATTTAAAGTTTGAAATATCTTTAGTTGAGTTTGTAAGAACTGCTTTCTGTCCGGCAATATCTGACATTTCCTTAACACCATACTCAAGGAGTTTTTTATCGGCAATTGCCTGACCAACACCCTGGTTGATAACGATCTTTTCCAACTTAGGAACCTGCATAATTGAACTGTATCCGAATTCCTTCATCAACGCAGGGACGATCTCGTCATTATACTTGGTTTTTAGCGCTGCTATGTACATTACTTAATCTCCTCTCCTGATTTTTTTGAATAACGCACTAATTTATCTTTACTGTTTAGTTTCTTACCAACACGGGTAGGTTTACCTGAAGTTGGATCGAGAAGCATAAGGTTTGTAATATGAATAGGTGCCTCTTTTTTAACAATTCCGCCCTGAGGTGCTTTCGCATTAGGTTTTGTATGTTTAGATACCATGTTAATGCCTTCCACCAGAGCTCTGCTTTTTTCTCTGTCAACTTCCAGAATACGTCCTTTCTGACCTTTAGATTCACCGGTTATTACCATAACCGTATCTCCTTTTTTAATATGTAATTTCTTCTGCATCGATGTGTATTTTAATATATTACAACACTTCAGGTGCCAGTGAAACAATTTTCATGTACTTGTCACGTAATTCCCTGGCAACCGGCCCGAAGATGCGTGTTCCGCGAACTTCGTTGACGTTGTTAAGGAGGACAACTGCATTATCGTCAAATCTTATATAGGAGCCATCTGCGCGACGGATCTCTTTTTTTGTTCTGACAACAACTGCTTTGCTTACAGTACCTTTTTTTGCTTCTCCTGAAGGAAGTGCGGATTTCACACTCACAACTATTTTATCACCTACGGTAGCATATCTCTTTTTGCTACCACCGAGAACCCTGATGCATAAAACCACTTTGGCTCCTGAGTTATCGGCTACGGTTAATCTGCTTTCCTGTTGTATCATGATTACTTAGCTCTTTCGATTATTTCAATTAATCTCCAGGTTTTGTTTTTACTTAGAGGCCTGGTCTCTGAGATACGTACAGTATCACCAACACCGCATGTGTTTTCTTCATCGTGCGCCATCAGTTTCTTTGTTTTATTGATAAACTTGCCATAAATAGGATGTTTCACTTTCCTCTTAATGACAACGACGATAGATTTGTCCATACTTGTGCTGACAACTACACCTATTCGTTCTTTTCTAAGATTCCTTTCTTCCATTGCTGATCTAGCTATTAGATTTCTTATTCATTTCTCTTTTACGCAATTCGGTTAGAAGACGTGCAATGGTAAGTTTCACTCCTTTAACCTTTTGTGGGTTATCAAGAGGAGTTATTGCATGGTTAAGCTTCATACGAACCAGCATAGTCCTCTCTGTGTCGATTCTCTCGAGAAGATCCGGGGTGCTTATTTCTTTAATTTCTGAAGTTTTCATCCTTGATATTATTATTCCTTAATGTAATCGCGTCTTACAACAAATTTTGTTGTTATCGGAAGTTTTTGAGCTCCAAGGCGAAGGGCCTCTTTTGCGACTTCGTAAGGTACACCTTCAGCTTCCATAAGAATCCTTCCTGGTGTTACCGGTACAACAAATCCTTCGGGTGCACCTTTTCCTTTACCCATACGAACCTCTGCAGGTTTTTTGGTTATAGGTTTATCAGGAAATACGCGAATCCAAAGCTGACCTTCACGTTTCATATGACGCGTAATGGCCTGACGAGCAGCCTCGATCTGCCTTCCTGTTATCCAGATTGGCTCAAGGGCTTTAATCCCAAATGAACCGAATGCCAGCTGGTTGCCCCGTTGTGCATTGCCTTTCATCTTGCCCTTCTGGGCTCTCCTGAATTTGGTTCTTTTCGGTTGTAACATTGCTCAAATAGGTTTATATAATTATTAAATGCTATGCTATTCTATTACTTTTTTGTTTTCCTTTTCAGGCTCTTGGTCTTTGCGTTCCTGGCTCCGATATTCGGGCTAAGATCTCTTTTTCCAAAAACTTCACCATTACATATCCAGACTTTAACTCCGATAAGTCCAACTTTTGTATGCGCTTCAGCTAAAGCATAATCAATGTCGGCGCGGAAAGTATGCAAAGGTATACGACCTTCCTTATATGTTTCACTTCTTGCCATTTCTGCTCCACCAAGGCGACCTGAGATCATTACTTTGATTCCTTCTGCACCCATGCGCATTGTAGAAGCGATCGACATTTTGGTTGCGCGGCGGTATGATATCTTACCTTCGAGCTGACGTGCAATATTATTACCAACTATATTGGCATCCAGTTCAGGACGTTTTACCTCAAAGATGTTAATCTGTACCTCTTTCTTAGTAATCTTTTTAAGTTCTTCTTTAAGCTTATCAACTTCCTGTCCACCTTTCCCGATTATGATACCTGGACGTGCTGTGTTTACAGTTACAGTAATAAGTTTAAGAGTTCTTTCAATTATTATTTTGGATAAGCTGGCTTTTGCCAACCTGGCTGTCAGGTATTCCCTGATCTTTGTATCTTCAACCAGTTTACCGGAAAAATCTTTTCCACCGTACCAGTTCGAATCCCAGCCCTTGATTATACCTAATCTGTTACCAATCGGATTTACTTTTTGTCCCATCTGTTCTATTTTGATGTATTTTCAACTTCCAAAATCTTACTGTCGAGCACGAGAGTTACGTGGTTAGATCTTTTTCTTACCCGATAAGCTCTTCCCTGAGGTGCTGTCTGCAGTCTTTTCAATTGACGACCTCCGTCGACATGAACAAGTTTTACAAACAGATTACTATCTTCCAGTCTGGCGCCTTCGTTCTTTGCCTGCCAGTTTGCAATTGCAGACAAGAGAAGCTTTTCTAGTCTTCTTGAGGCCTCCTGAGAACTGAATTTCAGAACATCAAGGGCTTTGTTAACATCCATTCCGCTTATCAGATCAGTTACCAATCTCATCTTTCTTGGTGAGGTTGGGCAGTTTCTGAGGATAGCCTGGTACCTGGTTTTGGCGGCTTCTTTCTTCAGGTCGGCTGTATTTCTTTTTCTTGCACCCATTTTTAAATGTTTTTCAATGTTTACATTACTTATTTATTACCAGAGTGACCCCTGAAAGTACGTGTAGGTGAAAATTCACCCAGCTTATGGCCTACCATGTTCTCGGTAATGTAAACGGGGATAAACTTGTTCCCGTTATGTACTGCTATAGTATGTCCTACAAAATCCGGCGAAATAACTGATCTTCTCGACCATGTCTTAATCACTGATTTCTTTTGTCCTTCATTCATTTCAAGAACTCTTTTTCCGAGTTTGAAGTCGATGAAAGGGCCTTTTTTAATTGATCTACTCATAATATATCAGCTATTTTTTCCTTCTTTCAACAATAAATTTTGCAGAGTATTTCTTCTTGTCTCTGGTCTTGAACCCTTTTGCAGGAATTCCTTTACGCGAACGTGGATGTCCTCCTGAAGCTCTTCCTTCACCACCACCCATTGGATGATCAACCGGGTTCATAACAACTCCTCTTACCCTTGGGCGTGTTCCCTGCCATCTTGAGCGTCCTGCTTTACCGGATCTTTCAAGGTTGTGGTCGGGGTTTGAAACAGTTCCGATAGTAGCCCGGCAGGTAGCAAGGATTAATCTTGTTTCACCCGAAGGCAATTTGATCGTTGCATATTTTCCGTCACGGGCTGAAAGCTGTGCATAGGTTCCTGCACTTCTCGCGATTGCGCCACCTTTACCAGGTTTCAATTCAATGTTATGAATAATGGTACCCATTGGTATATCACTAAGCAACAAGGAATTTCCTATTTCTGGTGCAGCATCTTTTCCCGACATCAGAGTCTGACCGACCTGAAGGCCGACAGGAGCAACAATGTATCTCTTTTCACCATCTTTATAAAAAAGAAGGGCAATGCGTGCTGAACGATTTGGATCATATTCGATCGTTTTCACGATTGCCGGCATGCCATCTTTTTCCCTCAGGAAATCGATTACTCTGTACATCTTTTTGTGTCCACCACCGATGTACCTCATTGTCATTTTACCGTTACCATTCCTTCCTCCGGATTTACTCAGTGGACGAAGCAAGGATTTCTCCGGTGTGGCACTTGTGATAGTATCAAAAGTACCTGCGATTTTGTGTCGCTGACCTGGTGTTACAGGTTTAATCTTTCTGACTGCCATATACGTTATTAAATATTGCTGTAGAAATCAATTTTATTTCCTTCTACCAGAGTTACAATAGCCTTCTTAGTTGCTGATGTTTTACCTGTGAGAAGTCCCGATTTTGTATTACGGGATTTTATTTTCCCGCCATAACGCATCGTATTTACTGAATCAACTGTAACACTGTACAGCTCTTCGATAGCCTTTTTTATCTGTAACTTATTTGCATTTCTGGCAACGAGGAAACCATAACGATTAAATTTATCGCCCTGGCTCGTCATCTTTTCCGTTACAATCGGTTTAAGCAAAATATTCATTACTCAAAGTTTACTAGTTTTCAAATGTCGCCTGCAAAACGTCAACTGCACTCTCTACAAGTATCAAAGTTGAAGCCTTCATTATCTTGTAAGTGCTTAATTCACTAGCAATTACAACATCAACCCCATATACATTTCGGGATGACAAATATATGTTATTATTTTGTTCTGGTAAAACAAATACTGATTTTTTATTTGTAATATTCAGGTTATTTCCCATTTTGATGATCTCCTTTGTTTTAGGAGCGTCGAAAGAGAAGTCTTCCAGTATAATAATATTATTTGTAGATGCTTTATAGGAAAGTGCTGATTTTCTGGCAAGTTGTTTAACCTTCTTATTCAGCTTAAAGCTATAATCTCTTGGTTTTGGTCCAAATACACGACCTCCACCCCTGTATAGCGGGTTCCTGATGTTACCTGCACGTGCAGTTCCGGTACCTTTCTGCCTTTTGATCTTCCTGGTACTTCCGGCTACCTCACCACGATCTTTGGAGCTGTGTGTACCCTGCCTCTGATTGGCCAGGTATTGCTTTGTATCCAGATAAATGGCGTGATCGTTTGGTTCAACACCGAAAATTGAATCGTTAAGGTTAACTTTTCTTCCGGTTTCTTTACCACTGATATTAAGAATCGCTAATTCCATTATTTTGTAATTATTACGTAACCACCTTTTGGACCCGGGACTGATCCTCTAACAATAACTATATTCTCCTCGGCCATAAGTTTCACAACTTTCAGGTCCATCGATATCACTTTATTACCTCCTGTGCGTCCTGCCATTCTCATGCCAGGCAATACTCTTGAAGGAAAAGAAGAAGCTCCGAGTGAACCAGGCGCCCTACCCCTGTTATGCTGACCATGAGTCTGGCCGCCAACACCCGCGAATCCGTGACGTTTTACCACGCCCTGAAATCCTTTTCCTATCGACCAGCCTCTTACATCGAGCCAGTTGTCGGTTCTGAATATCTCAGCGGTAAGAACTTCACCTTCTTTAACCTGTCCTTCGGCAAAACCATTAAATTCCAATAGTTTTCTTTTTGGAGTAGTATTGGCTTTTTTGAAATGGCCAAGCTCAGCTTTAGTAGTGTGCTTTTCCTTTTTATCATCGAATCCAAGCTGCACAGCAAAGTAGCCATCCTTTTCCACTGTTTTAATCTGAGTAACAACACATGGACCGGCTTGCAGAACCGTACATGGAACGTTCTTTCCATTTTCATCGAAAATGGAGGTCATTCCTACCTTTTTACCTATTAATCCCTGCATTTCTTTATAACTTTACTGGTTTCACACTTTAATTTCTACTTCAACTCCGCTTGGAAGCTCAAGTTTCATCAGAGCATCGATCGTCTTTGGCGTTGAACTGTAAATGTCGAGCAGCCTTTTGTAGGATGAAAGCTCAAATTGTTCTCTTGCTTTCTTGTTTACGAACGGGGAACGAAGCACTGTATAAATCTTTTTGTGGGTTGGAAGAGGAATTGGCCCGCTGACAACTGCACCAGTTGATTTTACTGTTTTTACGATCTTCTCGGCAGATTTATCCACCAGGTTATGATCGTAAGATTTCAGTTTAATTCTAATTTTCTGACTCATTTCTTAAAGAATTTTTCCTTTTGTAGTTTCTACAATTCTGTTTGATATTTCCACAGGCACCTTTTCATAGTGAGAGAACTCCATTGTTGAAGTTGCTCTTCCTGAGGTAAGAGTCCGAAGTACTGTAACATAACCGAATTTCTCGGACAGAGGTACTTTTGCTTTAACGACCCTTGCACCTGCTTTCGATTCCATACCTTCCACCCTGCCTCTTCTTCTGTTAAAATCGCCGATAACGTCGCCTACATATTCTTCAGGAGTAACAACTTCTGTAGACATAATAGGTTCGAGAATTACAGGAGCGCATTTAGATGCGAATTTCCTGAATGCCTGTTTGGCAGCAATTTCAAATGCAAGAGCATCAGAGTCAACCGGATGATATGAACCGTCTTTTACGACTACTTTAAGGTTATCCAGAGGAAAACCTGCAAGTGGTCCATTAACCATAGCTTCACGGAATCCTTTTTCAATCGACGGAATATACTCCTTCGGAATATGTCCGCCCTTCACTTCATTTACAAATTGAAGTCCTCTCAGATTTTCATCTGCAGGACCTAAATCGAAAGTTATATCAGCAAATTTTCCACGGCCGCCGGTTTGTTTCTTAAATACTTCACGGAATTCCGATGTAGTAGTAAGAGCTTCCTTGTAAGCAACCTGTGGTGCACCCTGATTACATTCAACTTTAAATTCTCTCTTAAGACGGTCGATAAGAATTTCAAGGTGCAGTTCACCCATACCATGTATAATTGTCTGTCCGCTATCCGGATCTGTTCTGACCTGGAATGTTGGATCTTCTTCAGCAAGTTTATTAAGCGATATAGATAGTTTATCAACATCAGCTTGTGTTTTGGGTTCAATTGCAATACCGATAACAGGTTCCGGGAAGGACATTGTTTCAAGTAAAATCGGTTTGTTGATAGCACATAAGGTATCTCCTGTTCTCAGATCTTTAAACCCAACACCTGCACAAATATCACCAGCAGAAATACTCTCTTTAGGATTTTGTTTGTTAGCGTGCATCTGGAACAAACGATTTATACGCTCCCTTTTTCCTGTTCTTACATTTAATACAGTGTCACCTGCTTTTAAGATACCTGAATAGATACGTAAATAAGCAAGACGTCCAACAAACGGATCGGTAGCTATTTTAAATGCAAGAGCAGCCATTGGCGCTTCATCGTCAGGCTCCCTTGTAATTTCTTCATCATTTCTCGGATCGATTCCTGTAACAGCTCCTTTATCAACCGGTGATGGCAGATATGCGATAACGCAATCGAGAAGACTCTGGACTCCCTTGTTTTTAAAAGCAGCACCGCAGATAACAGGTATTGCTACACCGTTAATAGCAGCTTTTCTGAGGGCAACCATGATCTCTTCTTCTGTAATTAACTCAGGATCATCAAGATACCTCGCAAGAAGAGTATCATCAACTCCGGCAACACCTTCAATTAATTTTCCTCTCCACTCTTCAGCCTCTTCTCTCATGTTCTGAGGAATCTCTTCGACCTCAAAGCTCGCAGTATTTTTATCATCGCCATAATAGACGGTTGCTTTCATAGTAACCAGATCGATAAACCCTTTGAAGTTCTCTTCTGCTCCTATTGGAATCTGTATGGGAACAGGGTTCGCTCCGAGTTTTTCCTGGATCTGTTGAACAACGCTGTAAAAATCAGCGCCTGCACGGTCCATCTTATTTATGAAAGCTATTCTTGGGACTACATATTTATTTGCCTGTCTCCATACAGTTTCAGATTGAGGCTCTACTCCGCCAACAGCACAAAAAACTGCAACAGCGCCGTCGAGAATTCTGAGCGATCTTTCTACTTCAACAGTAAAATCAACGTGTCCCGGGGTATCAATTATATTTATCTTATAATCTTCTCCCCTGTATTTCCAAAATGTGGTTGTGGCAGCTGAAGTAATGGTAATACCCCTCTCCTGCTCCTGAACCATCCAGTCCATCGTGGCATTTCCATCATGTACCTCACCCATACGATGTGTACGACCAGTATAAAACAGAACGCGTTCTGTCGTAGTGGTCTTACCGGCATCGATGTGAGCCATGATTCCGATGTTTCTGGTATATTTCAGGTTTTTGTCCATCTACTTTATTATCCTTCTAGCTTATATTATCAATTAAAACCGGAAATGTGCAAAAGCTTTATTTGCTTCAGCCATTCTGTGTGTGTCTTCTTTTTTCTTATATGCTCCACCTTCAAGTTTGTATGCTGCCATAAGTTCTGCGGCAAGTCTTTCAGCCATGGAATGTCCTGTTCTTTTCCTTGCAAATGAAATCATATTCTTCATGCTGATACTAACCTTCCTGTCGGATCTTATTTCCATAGGAACCTGGAAAGTTGCACCACCAACCCTGCGGGCTTTAACTTCAACCTGCGGGGTAACATTATCGAGAGCCTGCTTGAAAATTTCTAGCGGAGTCTTACCCTCGTTCTTAAATTTATCTGCGACTATCTCCAGTGAGTCGTAGAGAATTTTAAAAGCAAGATTCTTTTTACCACTGAACATAAGATTATTCACAAACCTTGTTACGTACGGATCTTTGTATTTAGGATCCGGTAACAGAATTCTTTTCTTTGGTCTTGACTTTCTCATTATCTTATTCCTTTAACTGTTACTTCTTAGGTCTTTTAGCGCCATATTTTGATCTTCTCTGGGTACGGCCATCAACTCCGGAGGTATCGAGAGCACCACGTACAAGGTGATAACGAACACCAGGAAGGTCTTTAACCCTTCCACCTCTTATCAGTACGATAGAGTGTTCCTGGAGATTATGACCTTCACCAGGAATGTAAGCGTTAACTTCTTTCTGGTTTGTAAGCCTAACCCTCGCCACCTTCCTCATCGCTGAATTAGGCTTCTTTGGTGTTGTGGTATAAACACGAACACAAACTCCCCTTCTCTGAGGACATGAATCCAAAGCAGGTGCTTTACTTTTATCGACCAGTTTCTTCCTGCCTTTTCTTACTAATTGCTGAATTGTCGGCATATATCCAATTTTATTTTAGCATTAATTTTACTCAAAAAAATGGTTTGCAAAGGTATTGTTTTATTTTTAAAAACCACAAACACGTTGTTGTTTTTTCTAAAAAATATTACAACCATGATCCAGATACCTGATTATAACCAATATTCAGGCCTTAAAGCATGTTCCAAAAATATATATCTTACTTAAAATGTAAGTTGTTTACAGGTTCCTTCCCGATCTTTCCCTACGAAAAACGTTTTATAAACTTACTATGAAAGAAAAAACGGTACTCCTGCTTTTCAAAAAACTTGTGCAAAGGAAATAAAAATATTTGTAATAATCGTTGCTTTCCTATGCTGTTTTTAAAAAATTATTATTTTTGTTCCCTTCTCATTAGCGAGTATAATGTATTAAACATAAATTATAAAGTATTAAACATAATATATAATCTCAGAAAAATATGAAAACATACCAGGCGGACCAGATTAAAAACATTGCCATTCTTGGTAATTCAGGGTCAGGAAAAACTACCCTTGCGGAAGCAATGCTTTTTA
Source organism: uncultured Bacteroidales bacterium (assembly GCA_963809855.1). Lineage (GTDB taxonomy): Bacteria > Bacteroidota > Bacteroidia > Bacteroidales > VadinHA17 > LD21. The sequence continues at coordinate 2,589,057 of CAWELF010000001.1, forward strand.
ATGGAGGCGTTATTGAAAGAAGAGGTACTATAGAAGGAAATAACACTGTCTCCGACTATCGCCCGATTGAACATGAGAACGGAAACTCAATCTTTTCGACAGTGATGTACACTGAGTTTTCCAATAAAAAAATAAATATTATTGATACCCCGGGTCTCGATGATTTCAGTGGTGGGGTAATCTCATCCCTGTTTGCAACGGATGCTGCAGTTATGACTATTAACGTTCAGAATGGCGTTGAGGTTGGTACTGAGATTCATTTCCGCCATGCAGAAAAGGAGAACAAACCACTGATCTTCGTAATAAATGGTTTGGATCACGAAAAAGCTAATTTCGAAAAATCACTTGAGATGCTGAAAGAAAGGCTCTCCGGTAATGTTGTTTTGATTCAGTATCCTGTTAATGAGGGAGCAGGATTCAATTCTATCATCGATGTCCTTAAAATGAAAATGTTACGTTATGGCAAAGATGGTGGAAAAGCTGAAGTACTCGATATCCCGGCTGATCAGGCTGCCAGAGCTGCAGAATTACATTCAGCCCTGGTTGAGAAAGCAGCTGAAAGCGACGAGGCCCTTATGGAACTGTTCTTTACGAACGATGATCTTTCAGAGGAAGAATTAAATAAAGGAATTTCAAAAGGGATTCTTACCAGAGGTATGTTTCCTGTACTATGCATCTCCGCTAAGAACAATATTGGTGTTGACCGACTAATGGAATTCATTATAACCGAAGCTCCTTCACTGTCAGATATGCCAGCTCCCGTTAACAGCAAAGGAAATGAGGTAAAACCTAATCCTTCAGGACCTGCGTCTGTTTACGTCTTCAAATCGTCAATTGAGGAGCATATAGGTGAGATTCACTATTTCAGGGTATACTCAGGTAAGATAACTGAAAACCTTGATGTTGTTAACAGCAATAATGGTACAAAGGAAAGACTCTCACAATTATATATTAACGCAGGCAAGAACAGAACGAGAGTTCCTGAACTTTGTGTTGGCGATATCGGAGCATTCGTAAAATTGAAAAGTACAAAAACCGGAAATACCCTTAATGCTCCCGGAAATGACTGGAAGTATGAAGGAGTAATATACCCGGAACCAAAGTACCGCACAGCAATTAAAGCCCAGAGCGAAAGTGATGATGAGAAACTCGGTGAAGCGCTTAACAAAATTCATCTCGAAGATCCCACGATAAGAATTGAATACTCCAAGGAATTAAAGCAGATAATCATTCATGGGAATGGTGAATATCACCTTAATATAATGAAATGGCATCTCGATAATATTTATAAGATCCCAACCCATTTCAACCCTCCCAAGATTCCATATCGCGAGACAATTACAAAAACTGCCCAGGCAGATTATCGTCACAGAAAACAATCAGGAGGGTCAGGACAATTCGGCGAGGTGCATATGATCATCGAACCGTACGAAGAAGGCTCCAAGGAAGCTACAATGCAGAAGATCAATGGTAAAGAGATCAAGATTTCTGTTCGTGACAAAGAGGAGATCGCCCTTCCATGGGGAGGAAAACTTGTTTATGTAAACAGTATAGTTGGAGGGTCCATTGACGCACGTTTCATGCCTGCTATATTAAAAGGTATAATGGAAAAGATGGAGATCGGTCCTCTAACCGGATCTTATGCCCGCGATATCAGAGTATATGTTTATGATGGCAAGATGCACCCTGTTGATTCAAATGAGATATCGTTCCGTCTTGCCGGAAGAAACGCATTCAGCCAGGCTTTCAAAAATGCCGGTCCGAAAATTCTTGAACCTGTATATGATGTTGAGATTTTTGTACCTTCCGACCGTATGGGTGATGTTATCAGCGACCTTCAGGGAAGACGCGGAATGGTACTCGGGATGTCGAGTGAAAAACGTTTCGAGGTCATCAAAGCAAAAGTTCCACTTGCCGAAATGAATAAATATTCTACAGCTCTCAGTTCAATAACCGGCGGACGTGCTATGTATTCAATGAAGTTTGCCGAATATGCACAGGTGCCTGGCGATGTTCAGGATGTTGTAATTAAGGCATACTCTGAAGAAGAGGAAGAAGAATAGATTTTTCTGTTGTGATATAAAAAAGAAAGAGGGTTCCGATTTGAACCCTCTTTTATTTTACAATGTTTCTTTAAATATTACCGAGACAATGGTGTTTCACTGTTTTTATCCATTTTCACACCTGAATAACCTTCAACACCCATTTCCGGGATGTCAAGTCCCATAAGTTCATCTTCTGGCTTAACTCTGTTTCCAACCAATTTATCAATTAATTTAAACATCAGCCAACCCATACCTCCAACAAATATTATATTAGTTGTAACTCCAATTACCTGAGCCCAAAGTTGACTAAGTCCTCCTCCATAAAACAATCCGGTTACTGTTCCGGCTACACCGTTCCACCCTTCGCCATAGGTTCCGTCTGCAAAGAGGCCTAAAGCAAGACAACCCCATGCACCATTAACACCATGAACTGCTATAGCACCAACAGGATCATCTACACGAAGCTTCTTATCAATAAATAAAGCTGCTTCAACAACAATCACACCGGATACCAATCCTATAACAGCTGCACCACCAACACTTACAAATCCACATGGAGCTGTAATCGCGACAAGTCCGGCAAGCATACCGTTAAGCATCATCGTCGGATCAGGCTTTTTAGTTTTGAACCACCACATATACAGTGTAGCAGCCATAGCACCTGTACCAGATGCGATCATTGTGTTAACCGCAACAACTGCTATTCTCAGATCAGTACCTGCCAGTGTAGAACCAGGGTTAAAACCAAACCATCCAAAAGCCAGAATAAATGTCCCGATAACAGCCATTGGGATGTTGTGTCCGGGAATGGCGTTGGCCGATCCGTCTTTATTGTATTTACCGAGACGAGGCCCTAATATATATGCTCCAACCAGGGCTAAAACACCGCCTGTCATGTGAACAACTGATGAACCAGCGAAATCTACATGACCATGACCAAGTCCAAACTCTTTCCCAAGAGTTGCCAGCCAGCCACCACCCCATACCCAGTTTCCGAAAATCGGATAGATTATGGTTCCGACGAAAATACCATATATAAAGAAGGAAGAGAATTTCCATCTTTCAGCCATCGAACCGGTAGGAATCGTTGCTGTTGTATCCATAAATACCATCTGGAAAAGGAACATTGCAAGAACCCCAACATCATATACGCTGAAGTTCAGGAAAAATCCCTTCATTCCAAAAAGACCAAATGAATGTCCTGCAATACTCATACTGAATTCACTGTTCAGCCCATCAAAGCCCCCCAGTGTACCAAGGGCTCCAACACCTCCGAACATAAGAGCGAAACCGCACACATAGAACCCGAGCATACCCAAAGGATATATTAAGAAGTTCATTGCAATTGTGTGAGCCACGTTTTTGGCCCGAGTAAGACCAGCCTCAACCATAGCAAATCCAGCCTGCATAAACATAACCAGAAAGCCGGTTATTAAAACCCACATCAAATTGATCGCCACTTTGTTATGGCCAACAGTGGTCGCAATTTCAGGGATTGTAGGCGTACCGGGGGTGGCTGCCGGGATATCAATGGCATTACCAGTGGTTACTCCGCTAGGGTCAGTCTTTCTTGGTCCTTCTGCATAGCAAACAGACCCTACGGCTATTAATAATATTACTACGAATAATATAATTTTTTTAATCATCATTTCTAATTTTTTAATGGTTATTCCTTAGTTAATTTCTCATCGCCCGGGCCTGCAGTAGAAGCTTCTCCCCTGGCACCGTTACTTATCCTCACCGATTCTTCAATATTATATGTGAAGATCATTCCATCTCCTATCTCGCCGGTAAAGGCAGCTTTCTCAATGCAATCAATTGTTTTCTGAACATTGATATCGCGAAGAACCAATGAAATAAATATCCTGGGAATATATTGTGTATCGTAAACCGTTCCGCGGTAAGTATGATGTCCGCGCATATGCTCATTACCAATTCCTGATGCCTCCCAATATGAGAAGAAATCGATACCGCATTCTTTGAGCTTAGTCTTGACCTCCTCAAATTTTGATGTTCTGATAATTGCTTCGATCTTTTTCATTTTATTGTTATTTAGTTATTGATTTTTTAATTTGACTTTCCAAACAATGATTGGCTTATAAACCACCGTCTTTCCGAAGGAATTAAGATCTAAAAATTGCCATTTTTAAAAAGTAATGTCAAGCTGAGTTGTAAAGCTGTTGGCATTCTGGTTGTTCATATTATAATAAGCATTTTTGTTATTATAAATATCATAGCCAACGATCAGTGAGACATTTTTTGAGAATGCCCAGGATGCACCTATATTTAATGCTCCCAGGTAGTTTTTCCCTCCCTGGTAATCAACTGCAACCCAAAGTTTATCTGAGATCTCCGACATCGTTCTGTCCCATGAAACCAGAATCCCCTTTTCAGCTTTAACAAAGTTCTCATCAACAAGAACCTTACTGTTACCTTTATAATAACCTGCCGACAACCTGCCAATAAATGGAATCGTTTTTGCAATCTCTCCGTATATGATATTGTAGTCGGTAAGGTTTTTCTTTAATCCAAAATTATAACCACCGACAGCCAGGGCAGGAGAATTCTTAAACAAAGCATTTTCAGGGAAACCTAATTTGGCGTTGAAATAGAATGGATGATCATCATAAACATTATCACCCATTGATAAATAGTCAACACCTATTTCCCCCTGAAGCTTTTTAAATGGTAACAAACCAGTTGTAAGACCGAGATCATATATCCCGGCACCACGAACACCATTTATTTTGGAAGTCCTTATATAATTGTCTATTCCAAGATGAAGGGTTTTCCATCCCTGAAAATCAGTTGAAGGAATCCATATCTGAGTAGATGGAGTTGCATTTATGCCCTGAAATATTAATAGCGCGAATATAATATTCAAGATAGCAAACCTCGGATTTGCCTGGTTAAACATTGACCTTGCACCAACTGTTGTTTTCTTTGCCGCCAAAAGTCCAAACAAACTCTTCATAGAAGTACTCACTTCTAAAATTCTTTCTCTGTTTTTCATAAATCTAATTTTTTGAGTTAATAAAAAAATATTCTGGCACAAATATATGTATTTTATTATTTAGACCCTATTTAAATTAGGGTCTATATTCTTTTTTATATCTTTTTTCTACTTTATACCCCCTTGTAAAAGGGGGTTAAAGTAGTTTTTTACTTGTTTTTTGTATTTATACCCCATTTTTTATAAGGCATGCCTATCTGTTTTTGAAAGAAATTAGCTATAGTGCTGATCTTATGTCTTATAATAATATGTTTTCAAGCATTTAATTCTTAAGATCGTAATGACGTTAGGGCGTTAAGGTGTTACGAGACTAGAATTTTAAAAAAATCACTAGGATGCTTTAACTTTTTAATTTACTTTGTAAATTGTTGATGTCTATTTAATTATAAGAGTTCTTTGATTTTTGGATTTGAATTGACATTTAACCCCGAAGGGGTCTAATTTGAATAACCGTGGGTGCAACCCACGGTAAGACAAGAAAAACCTCTTCCAACCCTGAAAGGGTTGAATAACAAGCTCAATATATAAGTCTAATATTCAGCCCCTTCAGGGCTGGAGCATTCAGTTTATCGTTAACCATGGGTTGCACCCATGGTTATTCATATTATGCCACTCCGTGGCAAAAAAAATATTTAAATCAAACGCATTTGTGTAAAAAAGAATTATGAATAAACTCAGATCTTCCGGCAAACTTTGGTATGAGGTAGAAAACGTCGGAGAAATATTTTCCCCTTCACTTCTCGTATACCCCGATCGTATTGTAAGTAATATTAAGAAAATGATTGAAATAGCAGGTGGTGCCGACAGATTGAGACCTCATGTTAAAACTCACAAAATGCCGGATGTAGTGCGATTGCAGATGAAACATGGCATTACTAAATTTAAGTGTGCAACAATTTCAGAAGCTGAAATGGTAGCCCGGTGTGGAGCGGTCGATATTTTACTTGCAATGCAACCGGTTGGCCCAAATGCAGAAAGGTTCCTCAGATTGAAAAAAAAGTTTCCGACTACTAAAATATCTTGTATTTCGGATGATGAGAATGTGATCAGACATCTATCGGCGATAGCTGTTGAAAACAATATTGAAATAAATATCTGGCTCGACATCAATAATGGAATGAACCGAACAGGTGTTACACCCGGAACTGAGGCATCGTACCTCTACCGACTGATTAGAAGTCTGCCAATGATTAAAGCAGAAGGACTGCATGTTTACGACGGACATATACAGGAAAACGATTTTGAGACCCGGCAAGAAACATGTAATGAAGCATATAATAAGGTACTCAAACTTACAGATGAACTTGGGAAAGACGATATTGATCCAATAAAAATTATTGCAGGTGGAACTCCTTCCTTTCCAATACATGCAAAACGACCGGATGTAGAATGCAGTCCGGGTACAATTCTCCTTTGGGATTACAAATCCAGCAGTTCATATCGGGATTTGGAATTCCTTTATGCAGCAGTTTTGATGACCAGGATAATCAGTAAGCCGGGTAATGACCTGATATGTCTGGATTTGGGGCATAAGGCTGTTGCATCGGAGATGGCTCAACCGAGAGTAATTTTTTTTGGATTAGGAGATTATACCATAGTTAATCATAATGAGGAGCATATGGTAATAAGGACAAATAATGCCGGTAATTTAAAGGTTGGCGATTCATTATATGGAATTCCATTTCATATTTGCCCGACAGTTGATCGCTATGACCATGTGTCTGTGATAATCGATCACATCTGCAAAGAGAGGTGGAATGTCGAAGCAAGAAGCAGGGAAATTACCATCTAACCAGTTAAGTATAATAAAAGGGAAAGTCCCTAAATAGCTTTTTGGATTGCCTCCAGAAGACCTTTCTTATCAAATGGTTTTGAAATGAACCCTGAACAACCTGATTCCATTGCGGTCTCCTGGTCATCAATGTAGGCTGTCTGTGCTATAATAGGAACTGTAGCATTTTTCTCACGTATAAGTCTGACAGCCGTATAGCCATCCATTACAGGCATTTTAATATCCATCAGAATAAGATCGATATCCGGAATTGAAAGACACTTATCTACTGCCTCCTTGCCATTTACAGCCCTAATAACTTCGATATTCGAACCTGAAAGAAAATAATTAATCAGCTTGTAATTGCTTTCTATATCTTCAGCCACAAGGATTTTCTTTTTCTCAGGGAAAACAAAATACCCGGGATTGATTTTTTCTTTTTCAACAGTATTTTCCACAATTTGTTTTTCGTATGGAATTGTGAAGTAAAAAGATGTTCCGTTTCCCGGCTCTGACGTGAGCCAGATTTTTCCACCCATCATTTCAACATGTGCCCTGGATATGGCGAGACCAAGTCCTGTTCCTTCATAAATCCTTGAATGTGAATATTGTACCTGATAGAATCTTTCAAAAACCTTATCATGAAATTCTTTAGGGATCCCAATTCCGGTATCGGACACGCAGAATTCCAGGAAATTATCTTTAAGTCTGACAATAATCTTAATCTGACCTTTATCTGTAAATTTAAGAGCATTACCTATAAGGTTTATAAGAATCTGGTTTAATTTGGTGCTGTCGGTAAGTACCAGTGCATCGGAATCAGACAACCCTGTTTCGCAAATAATTTTTATCTTTTTCTCATTAGACCTGGTAATAAACTGATTGCACAATGAGAGAAGAGATGAATTAACGTTATACGTATTCTTTATAACTTTAACCAGGTTAGCTTCAATGTTTGAAATGTCGACAATATCTGTGATTATTTCGAGCAGATGATTACTACTCTGCATTATCACTTCCAGGTATTCCCTGGTTTCTTTTGCATCAAGATCAGGCTCTCCAAGAAGGGCAGCGAAGCCAACAATGGCATTCATAGGAGTCCTGATTTCATGAGATATATTATGAAGAAATGCTGTTTTTAATTTATCGCTCTCTTCCGCTTTGTTTTTTGCGTGGATTAGTTCTACTTCGGAAAGCTTCCTGTCGGTTATATCCTGGAAAATCTCAAGCATAGCTTTTTTTCCCTGGTACATCATCCCGGTATGGTTGATTTCAAATATTCGGTTTCCAAGCACCCCATGAGATTCATAGGCTTCTGTTTCACCGATGGTTATACCTTTAAACAAGGGACAATCGGAACATTGTTTTTTATCATCACGGTATAATTCCCAGCACTTTTGTCCTGCTATGTTTTCTCCAAAGATGCGTTTGAAATGATCGCTTTGAAATAAAACATTTCCGGTTTCATCAACTATATCCATACCAAATGGGATGGTCTTTAATAAAGACTCATTGAATATGTAGCTCTGATGTAAATCCGCCTCCGCTTTTTTCCTAATTGTAAAATCATGCCCGATGCCAACTAATCCTGTTATATTCCCATTATTATCCCTCATTGGCGCCTTTGTTGTCAAAAGCCACCGGTTATGTCCGGATGCATCCACAAAGTTCTCTTCACGGCCAATGATGGATTCTCCCGATCGTATTAACTTCATATCATCATTGTGACCTCTATGACCCGTTTCACCCGGGAAAAGTTCGAGGTCCGTTTTCCCTATTACTTCCTCTTCACTAGTAAAACCGATACTTCTGACATCGGCAATATTGGAAATTAATTTCCGGCCTTCAATATCCTTAACATATATTACATCAGGAAGGTTATCAATTAGAGTCCTTAACATAATACGCTCATGTTGAATATTCTGTTCTGCCAATACCCGTTCTGTGACATCAATGTATGATGAAAGAAAGTGGTGAACAGTACCATCAGGGTTACGTTCACAAACAACAGAAAGAGTCACATAAATTACCTTACTGTCTTTACATATGAATCTCTTTTCAAGTTCGTAATTATCTATCTTGCCTTCAAGCGATTTTTGGAACAGGTCAAGGTTCCTGGCTCTGTCATCCGGATGCGAAAGGTCCATCCAGTTCATTGCCAATAACTCCTCTCTCGAGAATCCAAACATCTGACACAACTTCTGATTGACCTCGATCCAACTTTTATCGGGCAAAGTTACGCTCATACCTACTGAACCAGATTCAAAATAATTCTGAAATTCCTTTTTACTCTGTTCGAGTGCCTCTTCAGCCTTCTTTCTACTACTTATATCTCTGATGCTTCCAATTATTTTGAGAGGAACTCCATTCATATCGAAGTTTATGCTTGACGAAATTGAACATGGTATCAATGAGCCATCCTTATTTCTAAGGCTTATTTCAAAATCGGAAACACTGCCTTTAGATTTCAATTCATCTAAAAGCTTCCCTCTATCACCGGGAGTGGAATAGAATTCATACATTGATTTTCCAATGACGTCTCCCCTGTCATACTGCCCTTTCGTCAGGTGCAAAAGTGAGGGACTGACCTCGAGGATAGTTCCATCCATTGAAGATTCGTAATAGAGGTCTTGTACATTTTCAAATATACTACGGTATTTTTCTTCACTTTCGCGTAATATCTTCTCATTCGTTTTATTACCTGTAATATCTATTGTGTATCCGGCCAGATAGGAAGGTTTACCATCTATAACTATCGGGAATTTAATTGTCTGATAGAATCTGCCATTCAGCTCTTCTTCTACAGTAATTACCCTTCCTTCAGCTAAAACCCGCTTATCATCTTCTACCATACTCATCGCGAGCTCAGACGGAAAGAGTTCGTTCATATTTTTACCAATCAAATTACCAAGTGGTTTACCCAGCAACTTTTCATAGTTTTTACTCAGTACCAGCGATCTGATATTCTTATCTTTAAAGAAAACATAAATAGGACTGTATTCCATAAAGTGCCGGAAAATCTCTTCGCTTTCATGAAGGGCTTTCTCAACAACCTTACGTTCAGTAATATCCTGAATTACTCCAATTACATTTACCTTTTGACCTTCGTTGGTTAATGATATTTCGGCTTTTGAAAATATCCATCTTTCAGCGCCATCATTCTTCCTGACAATCTTAAACTCCGCCTCGTAAGGTTCATTATATTTAAGAAGCCGGTCCATGGCCTCATCCAATATAGGTCTGTATTCAGGCATGACTATCTTATTTACCACATTAAGAGGCAAATCATGTGATTCAGGATCAAGTCCATAGATCCTCAAAGCCTCACTTGAACCCCACATTTTTTTCATGGACAGATCGAGCTCCCAGTTTCCGACATGAGCTATTGCCTGGGCTTTTTGAAGCCGCTTTTCACTCTTTACCAATTCTTTCTCGGCAAATTCCTTCTCTGTGATCAGCTGGAACTTTTTAAGAGAATTTTCTATTGCCTGTCCGAGACGTGAGAGGTTCTCTTTCACTACGTAATCATCTGCACCTGCTTTCATGCATTCCACTGCTACCTCTTCATTTATCGAGCCGGTTACCAAAATAAACGGACTCAACGGTACTATTTCATTACGTAAGACCAACGCTGACATTCCATCAAACTGTGGCAGGGAATAATCAGAAATAATTATATCAGGGTTAAAGGAATTCAGAGCTTCAATATATTCAATGCGGTTATCAACGAGAATCTTGTCATAGGCAATCCCGCTTTTTTCAATTTCACGCCAGATCAGCTCTGCGTCAGTTTTGTTATCTTCAACAAAAAGGATTTTGATGGTCTCTTTCATAAAATATGGTCTTATGGTCTTGCGGTCTTGCAGTCATGCGGTCTTGCAGTCCCGGTCTCTTGTCTTATTTCAGCGGTTCATTTACGAGCAACCAGTACAATCCAAGGCTGCTCATGGCGTTAATAAACTGATCAAAATCGACAGGTTTAACAACGTAACTATTCACACCGAGCGCATAGGCTTCCTTCATGTCAGGTTCCTGCTTTGAAGAAGTTACGACAACAATTGGAATGTGAGAAGTTCTCTTATCACCCTTTACGATTTTCAGAACCTCAAGTCCACTGACTTTTGGTAGTTTAAGATCGAGCAAAACTACTTTCGGGGGATTATTGAAACTTCGTGTCTCATACTTTCCTTTGCAGAAGAAAAAATCAAGAGCCTCTGCTCCATCCTCAGCAACTAAAATATTGTTTGCAAGGTTGTTCTTTTTCAGAGCCCTTAGTGTCAGTTCAGCATCGCGCGGATTATCCTCGACGATCAGAATTTCAATTGCACTGTAGTCTTCCATCTTACCTTATTATTAATCATGTTTAAATATGTGTCTTGCAGTCATGCGGTCTTGCAGTCATGTAGTCTCTTCGTCTCTAAGTCTCTACGTCTTCCCTTCACCCTTTCATTTCCTTTTTTGTGTCTTTTTTTTCATCATTAACTGGCATGCTAAAGTAGAATGTTGCTCCCTTCCCTACTTCTCCTTCGGCCCAAACATTTCCCCCATGCTTCAGGATAATTCTCTGGATAATAGCTAGTCCGACTCCGTTTCCTTCGAACTCACGCTCAGTATGAAGCCTCTGAAAAACGCCAAATAGTTTATGCACATATTGCATGTCGAAACCAACGCCATTATCTTTCACAAAGTAAGTAACAATATCGCCACTGACACTTGAACCTACCGAGATCTCTGAAGTCTCCATTTTAGAGGAGTACTTTATAGCATTGGATAAGAGATTAATCCATACTTGGCCGATAAGAGCTACATCCCCAAGAGATTTATGTAATTTACCGATTGTAATCACAATTCGCTCCCTCTCACTTGGTGATGTCATTCCGTCGAAAAGTAGTCTGACCATCTTTTTCATATCAATTACTGAAGGATTCAGGGCACTTCTGCCTATTCTTGAAAAACTCAACAGGTCGTCAATAAGACCTCCCATCTGCGTGGCGCTGGAAGAGATTATTTTACAGATCCGTTTCCCTTCATCGTCAATTTTATTATCGTACTCTTCTAATAATATTTTTGTATAGCCATGAACTGATCTCAAAGGGGCCCTAAGATCGTGGGAGACTGAGTAGCTAAATGCTTCAAGTTCTTTATTTACTACTTCAAGCTGCTGAGTGCGCTGAAGAACTCGCTGTTCTAGCTCCTCATTTAACTGTTTGATCTGTAACTCTGCGTTTTTGCGTTCGGTGATATCATTCTGAACAGAGATAAGGACTTCGCCAAATTGAGAGTGATCAAAAATCGTAACATTAGCTTGTGTCCAGAAAGGAGTACCGTCCTTTTTAATATTCAGAATTTCTCCGGTCCATATCCCACCTAGCATAAGACTACTCATAATTTCCCTGGCAGTTTCCTCAGGACTTTTCTCAGTTAAGGCATTAACTATTGAGACATGCTTCCCTATCATTTCTCCCTTCTCATAACCAAACATACTCTCGAACTTCGAGTTAGCGAAAACGATGATCCCGTCTTTCATTTTTACCAGATAAACAGCTTCTGCCATGTGACTCATTATTTCACTCTGTAATCTGATTTCATTCTCTGCCGACTTACTTTCGGTTATATCCTGAATGATAGCGAGGAAATACTCCGCATTAAAATTCTTGTCCCTTACCAGGGAAATTAGTACATCACCCAAAACAATACTTCCATCGATTCTGACATAACGCTTCTGCACATGGGCGGTTTCAATCTTGCCTTTGGCAAGAGCAACCATTTCATTCATACCTATATTTTCGTCCTCAGGTAATGTTATATCACTTATTGTCTTACCTTCCAGTTCCTCTACATTATACCCGAGGGAGTTCGAAAATGATTTATTACAGCGGAGGAACTTTTTATCGAGACCAACCATCACTATTCCGACCGGTGAGAGGTCGAAGGTCTGACGGAACTTAATTTCGCTTTCACGTAACTTTGACTCAGAATTTATACGTTCCGTTATGTCAGAAATAAATCCATACCATGTTATACTTCCATCTTCCAATTTTTCAGGAGTAGATTTTGTGTTAAGCCACTTAACAGGCTTCCCGGGAATTTGTGCTCTGTAGTCACAGTCGAAAAGAGTAAGATGCTTAGCTGAATACTCAATGTCGCGAACCACAATTTCCAAATCTTCGGGTAATATAATTTTAGCTATAGGAGAAAAGTCGTCGATTACATCCTTGGGTGAATACCCGTAGATATCTTTTATACCTTCCGAGGCTATTGGAACGCAATAAGTACCATCAAGTCTCCTTGTAAACTGAAAGATCATTCCCGGTGCATTTGATGAAAGCTTCCTGAATTTACTATTCCATTCCCGGAGGGCATCTTCCATTTCCTTTCTTTCGGTAATATCTCGTATATTGCATTGTATCACCGGATAACCGCTAACTTCATATAAGCTGCTTATAAACTCGACATGAATCTTTCGTCCATCTGAGGTCTCCAGAGGAAAATTATCATGCAAAGCATATTCACTATGCTGCACCTTTAAAAACTTCTCTTTGTTTATTACAATGTCTTTGAAGAATCCAATCTCCCATATTGATTTTCCAAGAAATTGTTCGCTAGTAATACCCAACAATTCAACTAAATAAGGGTTCACATCTACAATCGATCCGGATTCGGGTTCGAATATCAGAATACCATCTCTTGCTGCTTCAAATAGTCTCCGGTAGCGGGTTTCGGAAATAATTAAAGCTTCATCGAGTTGCTTCCTTTTTAATTCATTCCGGAGGTACTCTTTCGATAACGATAGCTGTTGATTCCGGATCCAGAATAAAAGTACAGTTCCGAAAAACAAAATAATCAAAAGAGATACAACAACAGAAATGATTGACCATCTTTTTATTGGCTGCTGGATTTCATCTTTGTCTATCTTTGCAACAATGAACCAGTTAAAATCCGGGATTGGAGAAACATAACCTACGACTGGTACATGCCTATAATCCAAACCCTCTACCACTCCAACAAAACCATTAACCGCTTTAGCCGCTGGTAAATTATTATCGTTAACCGGAAACGTGAGATTCAATGTAGTGTTTTGTTGATGTCGTAAATCATTCAGGTATAAAACACTGTCCCCGTCTTTTCGTATAAGCAATGTCTCCGCACTTTTACTGGAAGTCGGCCACGATTGAATAAGTGGAAATAAAGTTCTTCCCGGATCAATTCTAAGGATTAAGATTCCAAACGGATTGTTCACACTAATACCTGGCTCTGTAAGAGGAATCAGAAGATCAATAAATACTTTGCCTGCAGGTTTAGACTTATGTAAATCGGTTAAGACTATCGATTGCTCTTCAAAAACTTTAGATATCTCATTCTCTATATCATCTGTTGCTATAGAATCAAACTTAGAGACGGATAATCTTGTTTTTTTATGTGAATCCAGAATACATACCCCACTATAGTCGTATCCTGTGTAGACCGATTCCATCCAGGTTAGTAGTTCCTTTCTGACGCTTTGACTATCCCCTGTATCAAAATATTGTTTAATAGATCTAACCAGTGCTCCATTATTTCTAATAGTTGAAGCATCGCCCATCCTTTCTTTATGCCACTGTTCAATCTGCCCGATTTTCAATATTGAAATAGCGGTCAGGGCATTCTGATTCTCAGTGAAGATCCTGTTTCGCTGCGATTTATAAAAAAAGAGACCTCCCAGGATTATTGCTATTGAGAAACAGATGAAGGTAATAACCAGCATCTTTGGAACATTTTTCCTTAAATCTAAGAGCGACTCAATTTGTTGCATGAGTTAGGATCAGGTAATTAACTATTTACAATGCTATTTATCAACAACTTACATTATCATCACATTCGATAAAGTCATTAAAAGACACAATCAGTATTTTTGTAAGGTAAGTACTTCCGGGAAAAGTTTTTATAAGAGAAATGCTGATACTCTTGTAGGGTTTGGACTACAAAACGAAGAACTTAGAGACAGAGTGACAGAGTGACTGAGAGACCAGAGGACTTTAATTCTTCATTTATAAATGAACTGATAGTGAGGAAGTCAGCCTTTAAGATGGATATACACACAGGTTATTTCTCCTCTTTAATATTTTCGAGAATCGCAAAACGTATCAGCTCCGCTGTGGTGGAAAGCTTAAGCTTATCCAGTAGTCTTCCTCTATAGGTACTTATAGTTTTGGGGCTAAGTGATAATTCCAAAGCAATCTGGGCAACAGATTTACCTGAGGCAAAAAGGCCCAGTACTTCCATTTCACGGGAAGAGAGAAGCTGGTGAAGAGGAGGTTCAGATTCTGACAGAAAACTCTCTGCCAAATTCTGAGCCAGTGAAGCAGAGATATATCTTCCCCCGGCAGATACTTTTTGAATTGCTGAAATCAACTCTTCAGGAGCGCTCGATTTAGTGAGATAGCCAGAAGCTCCATATTTAAGCGCTTTTATTGCATAAACTTCTTCGGAATGAATACTCAGCACCAGGACCGCAATCGATTTTTGAGTTTTTTTTATCTGGGCTATTAAATCCAGTCCACTTCTTCCCGGAAGGGAGATGTCAAGCAAAACAACATCATATTTTCTTTCATTCATCCTTTCGAACAGCTCTTTCCCATTTCCGGCTTCATCAATAGAACTGATCCAGTTCTCATCTTCCAGAATCTGTCTTATTCCCCGTCTTACAACAGGATGGTCGTCAGTGATAAGTACGCTTATCATAATTCCTTCGTTTTTGTTACTGGAATTGATATTTTCAAAACAGTTCCTTTGTATTTATTACCTTTTATAGTAATATTTCCTTTTACAGATTTTATTCTTTCAATTATCCCAGCTATTCCCATGGACGAGGGAGAATTAATTTTTTCTGCTTCAATGCCTTTGCCGTTATCGTTTATAGTCAACTCAATTTTCTTTAATTTCATTTGTAAATCAATCTCAATAAAGTCGGCTTCTGAATGTCGTATAATATTTGTTAATGATTCCTGCAAAACCCTGAAAAGAGTTAAAGAGATCTGATCGTTTATGGCAATTTCCCTACGACTGTAATTAAATATGAAGTTAATTCCTGATTGATTTCTGAATTTCTTTAACTGCCATTCGAAAGCGGAGATCAAACCTAACTCGTATAATATTGCTGGTCGGAGAAATGATGATACTTCCCTTATGCTGTCGATCGACTCGTTTATCATCTGGCTCATCTCTTCAAGTTTCTTTCTAACTCCTGAAGATTGAACCCCAATTCTGCTTTTAAGCCAGGCAATGTCAAGGTTTAGCGCGGTAAGTCTCTGACCAAAGTCGTCATGCAGATTCAGTGCGATCTTCGATCGTTCATCTTCCCGTACTTCATGCAGGTGAGCATTAAGTTTTTCAAGCAACTCCTTCGAAGTACGCAGTTCTTCTTCAATTTTCTTAATCTCAGTAATATCCCTGGCGGCAGCGAAAACACCCTGTACTTCACCTGCTTCATTCTTATAGAGAGTAGCATTATATAAAACATCTATTTCCCGACCACTAATATGACGAATGGTAAGTGGATAATCCTTTACAACTCCTTTTGAAAATACAATTTTGTATCCTGTTCGGGCAAAACCCGGTTTTGTAAAATAATCAGCAAAGTCAGTCCCGATTAATTTGGCGCGCCCTATACCTGTGATTTGTTCTGTGGAATAGTTCACATCCATAATTTTCCCCCTGGCATTAATAGTAACGAGTGGATCGAGGCTGGCTTCTATCAGGTTTCTGGCATATAAAGCGGCTTCGCGAATCATTTCTTCGGCGTTATTATCCTTAACACCCGTTTTGATTGCTCTTTTTAAGTAAGCATTCTCTTCCTGCAACTTCTGCAACTGAATTATTAGCTCAACCTTACTTTTTTTCTGGTAACCCATTATAAAATCATATGGCACTATACAAAATTATAAAATTACCTGTAGAGATACACAAACCCCCTGTAATCCTTACTGTTGTAGTCAATATCATCCCATCCGTAACCATGAATTACATAATAGTAAACTCCCGGTGATGCCTGGGCAGATGAGTTATTAACATTACCATCCCAGCCTAACCACTCTCTGAGTACCTCCCCCTCACCAAAAAAGGCATATACCTTCACACCGCTTCGGCTGAATATTTCAACACTGATGTACCTCAGCGATTTCGATTCAACAGCGAAGTAATCATTAAGCCCGTCTCCGTTGGGGGTAAAGACATTTGGAATTTTAAGCTCTGAGGGCACAACAACAATTTTATTTTCCAGCCTCATGGAATCGATGCATCCCAGGGTGCTGACTATTGTAAGTTTTGCTGAATATTCACCTGGTTTGTAATAAATATGTGGTTCGGGAGCAGGCAGATGTGAGATGCTGTCTTTACCATCGCCAAATTCCCAGGTATAAGTAGAACCCCTTATAGATTTGTCTGTGAAAGTAACCTTAAGCGGCGCTTCCCCTTTTCCCGGATCGACTGAGAAATCTGCTTTAACATGAATTGAGACATAGTCGAATGATGATTCGCTAGTGCAACCGAAACTATCACTTACCTGCAGATTGTATCTTACATCTACCAAAGGTGGGTCGAATGTCTGGGGATTAATCTCAAAATCGGGAAATGGAATTGAAGAGGCCGGACTTGAAGACCATAAAAACCTGACACCATTCGGCAATTTAACCGGATTTCCGTTTGAAGGATTCTTATAGTAAAAAGTATCTATAGCTGCAGTTCCTTTAAGCGCAACATAGTCGCATGTTCTGTTTCTAAGTGCTGCCAATGAAATTGGTTTATCAACAAATACCCAACCTACAAGACTGGTATCATATGTTCCGGCCTTTCTAATTTTGACTATGTAACCACCCTCATTCACATTGTTTAAGATTGAAGAAGCAACACCTGCATCGGTTTTTATTGAATCACTGAAGCTTTTAGCTGTTTCATTCCAGGAAAACCATGAATAATCATAAACACCTGATCCTCTTGGTCTGAGTGCAGACAGTGTACCTTTTTCTGTTCCTGTTGAGTTGCAGTAAATGAAAACAGGATCCTTCGCACCCGGAGGAGAAGGATAAGAAGTGAAACGTACAGCCTTACTCCCGGGAGCTGTGAGCTGCGCCATTGAACTTATTGGAATTAATACAGCTATTATCAGAAAAAAATAACGCACAGGCAATCAGGTCTTAGAAGTAAAAACGTTTTCTTATTTGCTTTGGTATAATCTTCTACAATTATAATAAAAATCATGGAAACTTTGTATTATATATCTAAAGTAGAGACGCAAGATTTTGCGTCTCTACTTTATGTTAATAAATATTCAGGTATTAATTTCCGGCAATATGCTTCATTGGTTATGTTATTATTAAATTTGTCACGTCCGGAGTGCTGAAAATCAATAAATAAATGACAACCAACTATTTAAACGATCTGAATGAATCTCAGAAGCAAGCAGTACTTAATACTGAAGGACCTTCTCTAATTATAGCTGGCGCCGGTTCAGGAAAAACTAGGGTATTGACATATCGTATAGCCCATCTACTTGAGAAGGGAGTACCAGCCGGGAAAATCCTCGCCCTTACATTTACTAATAAGGCGGCAAAAGAGATGAAGGAAAGAATCGGAAAAATTGTAAGTCCCGAGATAGCCCGGCACCTCTGGATGGGAACTTTTCATTCAATTTTTGCAAAGATTTTAAGGATGGAAGGTGATAAGCTTGGTTATAAATCTAATTATACAATTTACGATTCATCAGATTCAAAAAGTCTTATCAGAACCATTAAAAAGGAGCTGGAGCTCGATGATAATATCTATAAAACAGGGGTTATTGCAGGCAGGATATCCTCAGCTAAAAACAGTCTCGTAACAGCGAGTATGTATGCTGCCGACGGTTCTATGCAGGAATACGACAAGTCGAGCCGGATGCCATTACTTGCCGATATTTATAAAATCTATGCAGCCCGTTGTTTCAAGGCCAATGCAATGGATTTTGATGATTTGCTCTTGAATACAAACATCCTGTTCCGCGATTTCCCCGGTGTGCTTGCCTCCTACCAGGAAAGATTCAATTATGTTCTGGTGGATGAGTATCAGGACACAAACTATTCACAATACCTTATTGTAAAAAAACTTGCAGCTTCTCATCAAAATATTTGTGTGGTGGGAGATGATGCTCAGAGCATCTACTCTTTTCGGGGGGCAAGGATTGAAAACATTCTGGAGTTCAAAAACGATTATATTGATTACCAGCTCTATAAACTGGAACAAAATTACAGGTCCACCCAGACAATTGTGAACGCCGCTAATACCATTATAGCTAATAATGAAGGTCAGATTCATAAGAAAGTATTTTCTATGAATGAGACCGGGGAAAAGATAAAGGTACTGCAGGCGATGACTGATTCAGATGAAGGATTCAACATATCCTCAGATATATTCGACAAAAGGTTTTCTCTAAGGCTAAACTGGTCGGATTTTGCTATTTTATACCGAACTAATGCACAGTCGAGGATTTTTGAGGAGACTCTTCGCAGAAAAAATATCCCATATAAAATTTATGGCGGATTATCTTTCTATGAACGCAAGGAGATCAAAGATATTCTTGCCTATTTCAGGATGGTTATTAATCCTGAGGATGAAGAGGCTCTCAAGAGATCAATTAATAATCCCAAGAGGGGAATTGGTGATACGACAATAGAAAAACTGTTTGAGATAGGAACCTCATTGAATATCTCTGCATGGAGTGTAATACAGGAGCCATCAAAATATCCTGAACATTTCAATTCGGGTACGGCTAAAAAGTTGTCAATGTTTGCTGATCTTATAAAGGCTCTTGCCCTTAATGCTGATACCACAGATGCCTTCACAAAAGCCAGGGAGATCTCCATGGGATCAGGAATAATGCGGGAGCTTAAGGAAGGAAAAACTCCTGAAGAAATAAGCCGGTATGAAAATCTTGAAGAGTTGCTGAATGCCATAAAAATATTTACAGAATCTGCAGAAACAAACGGAGAACCATTCACTTTGGAGTCGTATATGGCAAATGTTTCGCTTTTAACAGATGTCGACAATGAAAAAGAGGAGGATCGGAATAAGGTGACCCTGATGACAATGCATTCAGCCAAAGGACTGGAATTCAAGCATGTATATATTGTTGGAATGGAAGATACCCTGTTTCCTTCTCCAATGTCGTCGGGTAGCGCCAGGGAGCTTGAAGAGGAACGACGGTTGTTCTATGTAGCAGTAACCCGGGCAGAAAAGCAGGCTACGCTAAGCTATGCACTAAACAGGTATAAATGGGGCAACCTTGAAAGATGCCAACCCAGCAGATTTCTTAAGGAAATTGATCAGCAATTTCTCGATTATTCACAACTGGGTAGTAAACCATCTCGAAATGATTCTCAGGCAACCAGCAAACCTGCAACGATCAGAGAAGAACCACAACGCTTTGCCAAGGATGACAGACTTAAGAAGATAACCAGAACAGCTCCTTCTTCCGATACGGCGTTTATAGCCACAGATTCCTCATTATTTGAAGAAGGAGACACCGTTCAACATGAAAGATTTGGAAAAGGTGTGATCATATCAATTGAAGGACAACAGCCAAATACAACCGCAACTGTTCAGTTTGAAAAAGAAGGCAGCAAAAAGTTGTTATTAAGGTTTGCGAAACTGAGAAAGCTTATCTAATTCGTATTCATCGTCCCCATAACTGGCACAGATTTGTATTCGTACAAAAACATTAATGAACGCTGGCGCGGATTTGGCCTTGCCGAACTCGCAGTCGCTGGCGCGGATTTGTAATCCGTGCCATAAACATTACCCATCTTTTAATTTCAAATGAAAGATATTTCTTAATTTTCACCTTAAATTCTTCGTGCTATGTCGGATAAATATAAAATTTGGGATAATGAGAAAGCCTATTTTCTCACCCTGACTGTCGTTGGTTGGATAGATGTATTTACAAGAAAGAATCATAAACTGGTAATTATTGATTCACTTTAAGTATTGTCAAAAAGAAAAGGGACTAGCAATATTCGGGTATTGCCTGATGTCAATTCATCTCCATTTGATGGTAAGAGCTGAAGGCAATAATACTCTGTCCGAGATATTGCGTGATTTCAAAAAATTCACAGCGAAAGCGATTATTGATCAAATTTTGAATGAACAGGAAAGCAGGCGTGATTGGATGATCGAATATTTCAGGAATGCGGGAATGAATTTGAAAGGGATAACAAATTATAAATTCTGGCAGGATGGAAATCATGCTGAGATGATTTCATCTAATAATTTTTTCAACGAAAAACTAGATTATATTCATCTTAATCCAGTTAAAGAGCTTCTTGTTGAAAAACCTGAAGATTATTATTTCAGTTCTTCCAGGAATTATGCAGGTTTAAATAATGATCTCGAGATTGTACTAGAATCTGTAGAACAGAGAAAGTATAGAAAGTAAATCTAAGGCACGGATTTCAAATCCGCGCCAGCGTACATTTGCGAAACTGAGAAAGCTTATCTAATTCGTATTCATCTGCCTCAAAGTATAACCCTTTGTTGAGATTGAATGTGGAAAATTCTCGTTGATCTCTTTTGTTTCAGACTTCATGGTTAGTTTTCCCTTGTCATCATAAGCTTCATTTGCAAGAATAACGCCATCTTTAAAGTCAGGGTTCCCATAATATGAGGCCATGTTGGTATTCTTCCATCCATTTCTGTCAATTTTCAACCTTGCATCTTTAGTAAACCAGACCTTACCGGTTGACTTCTTATCGCTGTCGACATAGGAATATTCATCGCACTTGTAGCCTGCAATCTCTTTAGAGTTACCTGTTTTCGTGAAAACCGGAGGAGTTGACTTTTTTGCCGGTTTGCCGTTTTTATCTGTCTGGGCATTCTCATCTGTAATCGGAGTAATAATCCCCATTTTTGAGGCATTAATCTCTGTAAGAATAAGAAAGCATTTGTTTTCTCCATCCATCACCATTGTACCTGCTACCGGGGAACTCCCTTTCTCTTCACTGGTTATAGATTTAGTTTCAATACCTACACTTGGACTGGTTGAGCTGTAAAACATATACATATCCATTTTAACAACATCTTTCTTGTCGTAAGTTTCAGCGACCATATATATTCTCGAACTAAAACTATAATCATCATTATATTTTAGAGTAATCTTATTCCCCATTATTTTCCCGATATCAAAACCACCCCCCGAAGAAGATTGTGAGCCCTGATTAGAACTTTGTGCTGCACCTTGTTTTTCCGGCTTACCTGCATCAGCTTGTCTGATACTATCCTCTCTTGCGGCGGCCTTTGCCTTTTCCCTGTCGATAGCGTTTTGAGTTTCCTTCGTTGCTGCACTATCTATTTGGTTATCGACCTCTTTATTGGCAGTACGGGCTCCGGCATTTATTACCTTACCCATTTTATTCCTAAGCATGTTGCCAATCTGGGCATTTGATGCAAGTGGTACAATTGCAATTAATGTGAGAGCTAATAACAGGGTTCTGGTTTTCATGGCCTGAATAATTTATGTGAGAGGATAAAGTTAAAGAAAATTATTGTTCAGTTCCAAATGGCAAAACAAATAAAAGATCAGAGGAGATTAGTCCACACGGCGAGAACTAATGCTCCTCTGTCTTTTTTTGCTTTTAAGGAGGTGTTGAAAAAGTCATTTTTAACGCAGAGTGCGCTGAGGAGACGCAGAGAACCGCAGAGATAAGGTAGTTAATATTACCTCTTTGCGTCCTTTTCGTATTTCATTGAGCAGTAACAACCTCAACAGGATTATCTTTTTCCCTTAAAACCGACTCATAGAGCGAAGCAAATGAACCGGAAATCCAGATCATTGCCGGAAAAACACCTATTATTAACATACATAATCCAAAGATAAAGATGAAGATAGATAAGAATCCCATAAAAAAGATCTTCCATGCATGTCCGCGCGTGAGCCTCCAGCTTGTTTCAACAGCTTCAATAGGATCCAGTTTTTTGTCCATCACCAAATATGAGACGAACATCAGCCGGCATCCGATAATTATTCCGGGAATAATAAGTGCAATAAGGCCCAGAATTACCAGGGCAAACACCAAAAGGTTCGCAAGAACTATGTTAAGGTATTTCTCAGTAAAACCTTTGATGAGGTATTCAAAGTCAGGCTTCAATTTTCTCACCGCCTGAACGAAAATCATGTTTCCGCCGTAATTAAAAACCGGAGAGATCAGAAAAGCGTAAAGCATCCCCAGAAATCCAAAAAAGGCAGCCAATAATCCAAGCGAACCCAGAGTGATTATATGCCCAAAATTACTTTCCCAATTATGTCCCATTTCGAAAGGAAATTTGTGCAAATCTGATGAGTTAAAATTAAAATTGGCAACTTTCAGTGGCGCTGTAACAAGCGCTATTACCAGTACAACCAAAAATAATCTCAGAAAATTATCTGACATAACTTTCCATCCTGTTCCGAAACTATTACTAATACCCGGAACTAATTTGTATTCATTACCTGTTTCCATTATTTCATTTTTTAAAATTGATACTTCGGAATATTTATGAAGCAAATGTAGAGCTCCGGTGTTTATTTCACTTCATACTAAAGTAGTGTTTTGAAACTTTCCTACTTTAGTATGCAGGCCAATACTTTCGTTGCAGGTAATTTTATGTCTTCGTTATTTATGGATTTTTATACCTTTATATAATGTTGCAATATTTTATCTACCTGGTTTTCATATTATCCGTTGCAATGGCTGCCGGCGGAGTGATACTCACGTCGCGTCTGCGCGAAACTTATCACCATGAAATCTTTTCAACACTTTTATACTTTCAGGTATTTATTTTCACTTTCGGGTTTTATGGAATCTGGGGACAGGTAGTTATAAATGCTTTCCTTATACAATATATCTCAGCAGAACTTCTGAGAAAGTTTGCAGAAATATCGATGCTGCTTGGACTACCTTTCCTTGTTTTCGCCTGGTTGATGTTGACCAATTTCTTTCTGGGATTATCAGGAAGGAAGAATAAAACATGGTTTGCAGTAGGCTTCTTGTTGCTTAACTTTTCAGCCATTATCATTATTGGTTATTTTATCACAAACGGAAATGAGGTAAAACCGGAATCTCTTATAAAGTATTACTTCATAATAATGAATTGCATATGTACAATTATATGCTCTATTTTAATTTCATCCCCCGGTAAAGGCAGATTGTTCCTTCATAACAATGGCAGGAAAATGATTTCTTACTTTTTGCCCTTAATTATGATAATTCAATGCGTTCCTTTACTTTTTAATATTTCGGATGCAGCTACTGCAATGATCTTCATCTTTACTTTTTTCTCAGGGAATACTTTTCTTCCGGTATATTTAAATTATGGGATAATACTTACAGGGTTAACCGAGTCGCCTGCAAAAGAGCTGTCGCTTGAAGAATTCTGCAGGAAATATGAAGTTTCGCCAAGAGAATCAGATATTATTCGTGAAATCTGCAATGGATTGAGCAATCAGGAAATATCTGAAAAACTATTTATCAGTCTTCAGACCGTAAAAGATCATAGCCACCGGATCTACAGTAAGACCAATGTAAGAAGCAGGGTTCAGTTGATAAATATGGTAAAGGGGATGGCAAGATCCTAAGAGATTGAACAATTGAACAATAGAACAATTGAACAATTGAATGTTAAAATCAGAAGTAAAATCGTTCTGAATTCTACATTCGTTTGTTCTTCACTCGTTTGTTTTTTACAAATCCGCGCCAGCGAAATCCTTGAATTTCAGGTAGACGATCACCCTTCCGGTGAATTCAAGGGAAAAACTGTCTCCAAGCGATTCATTCAGGGTGGCAACCCACCAGTTTTTTGCTTTCAACCTGTTTAAGGGATATTTCAGTCCTGTTGAGCTGATTTCTGTAGCCGGGTCGATTGAAAAGATGGATACCTGCTGACCTTTAAATGAGGGTACATTGCAGCTTTGAAGGAATGGGATAAAAGTTCCTGTATCAGTAATCATCCGGATATTCACATTCTCCGCATATTCTGCCAGAAGCGAGATATTCCCAAGTGTATGATCTTCGCGTTTTCCGGTTCCGCCAAGAATAATAATATCGCGATAATTCATTTTCTGACACCACATTACAGCTTTTGTCAAGTCGTTGGTATCTTGACTTTCGTCAGGGAATAAACGATCGGAGAACCTTTTTTTAAGGTCTTCGGAAAGTGAATCCATATCACCCACAATAGCATCAGGAGTATATCCGGCTTTTACCAGATTTTCTGCGCTTCCATCGCAACAGATGATACGCGAAGCTCTTTCCAGATAACCCAAAGGGACTTCATGCCCAGGAAATGAACCATCCGCAACAACTATAGTACCTGAGATCTGAGTATTACTTTTCATTGCTTTCCGTCAGTTTAATCGTGATGGTTTTCTTCCATGCCTTAAGTCCTGCAAACGACATTATGCCGTAGATTGCATAAAGAATCACTGTCGGGTATAGTCCTTTTATTATAAAGAGAGCCATAGAAACAAAATTTACAACAATCCATAAAAACCAATGTTCAAATATTTTACGGGCTAACATCCAGGTAGCCACGATGGATAATGAAGTAATAAATGAGTCCCACTCCGGTACCGGGGAATCTGTATAGTTTTTAAGGACAAGCCTCATTATCAGATATAAAATTACAAAAACAATCGCAAGAACTGTGCTTGTCTTAATATCTATTCTTGTAACCTCCAACGTCTCTTCGTCCCTTCGTCCCTCCGTCTCTTCGTCTTTTAGTTCCGCTGTCACGTAATCCTCGCTTCCCTCCGATCTCCCCCTCTCCTTTTCACCCCCTCTCCCATTCTCATGCCCTTTGCACTGCGCCCTGTGCCCTGCGCCTTTATGCCCTGCGCCCTTCCACCACCAATACCATCCTAATACACTTATCACAAGATAATAACCCTGCAGGCTCATATCGGCATAGAACTTGCTTGTGAAGAAAACCCAGATATACACGGCAGACGTTATTATTCCAACCGGCCATAACCATATTGTTTGTCTTATCTCAAGAAAGACATAGATAATTCCTGTAACAGCTCCAAAAACCTCAATGTAATTATTTGATAACCAAATAGTTATATTCATTTCTAACGTACTTTTAATCAGAATTTTAGCACAACGCTGAACATATAATTGATACCAGCCTGCGGAAAATATCCATCCATTAAATGCTGAGTGCCTCCTTCAATATATTTATAAACCCAGCCATTTGTTTCGTACTTTTTATCAAACAGGTTATTTATCATCAGCTTGCAGTTCAGTTCTTTAAATACCTTATTTTTAATCACATAAGACATCGAAAGGTTCTGAACCATATACTTGTCAAGCATTCTGTCTGAGTTTTCGGTATTGTCGATATACTGTTTCCCGACAAATTTTGAACTCAATCCAAGATGCAGATTCTTTAAAGGAGTGTAATCCAGAATGGAGGCCGCAATCACAGACGGAGAGAAAGAAATTGGTTTGTTTTTTAGTGTTTCCTGATTCTGTATCCCTGTATCCCAGTTATCGGTGTAATCGATGAAAACAGGGATTATATTTCTGCTCAGGGAAAGGTTCCCGTACCAGTTTATAGCAGAGAATATCTGAACACCTGTTTCAATTTCAATACCCAACCTGTAACTCTTTGGTATATTTATCATTATCGGGGCGCCCACATCATTAATCTTTCCTGTTAGAATAAGCTGGTCGATGTAATTCATATAAAACAGATTTCCTTTCACCATAGCTTTTGATGTCTGTAACTCATAACCGGCTTCGAAATCGTATAACTTTTCAGGAACAGGAGTTTTACCGGGGTCGGCGTCAATAAAGTTTCCACGATCGGGTTCGCGTTGAGAAACTCCGAATGAGGCATATACTTTTTGCTTATCACCCAAGCTATAGAACAATCCGGTTTTAGGATTGAAGAAATTATATTTATGATTTTGCGCCACATCTTTCAGATTCTCATCAAATCCACCTATTGAATAGTTGATCTTTCGTAATTGCAGATCTGCATAGAAATTTAATTTATCAGTTAACAGGTAGTTTAACTTAAGGAATGTATTAAAATCGGATTTGTTGCCGGTACCTGTATACCAGCGGTATTTTTCGTCATTAAAAGTTGCTATTCGTGCCCATATTATATCTCCGAAATGATTCCCGTTGTAGTTATTCCAGCCACCTCCCAATACTGCAGTAATTTTCTTGTTTGAATAATTAAGTGAATATGTCGCACCATAGAAATAGTTATCGAGCCATCTTCTGGTTATTAAGTCAGTCGAAGTTATGGTGTCATTATTGAATATTGCATCAGGCAGATTATAAGAACTATAAGAGGAATTGTTATTAAGGTTTTCGTAGTATCCCCTGCCCCTGGTATAATGAATTGCGATGTTTGCATTAAGGTTGGAGTTTAATTTTTTTGAATAGTGAATCTGGTAATTATCCTGCCAGTAATTATCTGTCTCATTTTCATAGCTGTATGGATTATAAGTCCGATGCGTTTTTAAAGAATCTTTTGGCACTCCTGCCCATGCCTGGTAAGTATGTTCAACACCTGAAAAAATGATTAGTTTAAGTATCCCTGACTTCCCATATAAAGATCCTGAAACATAAAATGATTTCAAATCGCTGAAGGCACGATCGATATATCCGTCGGACCAGATTTTTGACAAACGCATGTCAACGGCGAATAAATTATTTAGTAATCCTGTTCCAACGTTTATTGTATTTTTTGAAGTATTATATGATCCATATGATGAATTTATCTCGGCATAAGGTTCACGCCTCAATCCTTCAGTCTGGAAATTAACAGTGGCTCCGAAAGCTCCCGCTCCATTGGTTGACGATCCTACGCCACGCTGTATCTGAACATTATCTGTTGAGGAAGCTAAATCGGGCAGGTCTACCCACCACACTCCATGAGATTCAGCATCATTAACCGGAATCCCGTCAATTGTAACATTTATACGTTTTACGTCTGCTCCTCTAATTGCTATGTTAGTATAACCGACACCTGTTCCGGCATCGGAAGAGACTACAATTGACGGAGTGTAATTCAATATATAAGGTATATCCTGAGAAGTATTGCTTTTGGAAATGTCTTCTTTGCTTACAGAGGAGTACGAAAGAGGAGCATGCTCGCCAGCTCTGGTTGCACTTACGAATACCTCTTCAGTCATAAAGGATTTCGCTGAAAGAGATACATTTAATACTGTTTCACCTTTCAGATTTACCTCACGCTCAAGTGGTTCGTAACCAATGAATGAAAATTTCAACAGATAAATGCCATCCTTAAGACCCTCCAGTAAATAGTTTCCGTCGACATCTGCATGAACACCCAGAGTTGATTTTTCTATAGTTATTGCTGCACCTGACAGGGGATTTCCATTTTGGTCGGTCACTTTACCTTTAATAGCAGAACCATTTCCCTGAGGAAAAGCTGAATTGGTACTGATGCCTAAGTTCAAAAGAAGAAGAATACAAATCAAGTTTCTCATTATGGTGATTTTATTTTATTATAAAACCAATAAAATGAGGCAGTTAACTTTTGCTGATTTATATTATACTCTTTCTTCCCTCCGCCGGCATTATCCGGATCAGGTTTAAGGGTATGATCTCAGCCCGTAATTATAAGGCACCCCATTTTTTGATACTGCAAAGTTAAGATCTTTTAGCGAATATTTTATTTTATTTGCTAAATTAGCGTCCCAATTAAAGAAGAGATGATGAGCCTGCTTGAAAAACTTAATTATAAAGGTCAGGAGAGAATAGCAATAATAAATGCCGGGCAAGACTTTTACAATCTTTTTTTAAATGAAAATAAAACTATTTTAATTGACCGTGAAATTGATCCCCGGTACCCATACGACTTTATAATTATTTTTGTAAAAACTGTTGCAGAAGTGGAATCATTATCTCCGATTGCTCTCCACAATCTTCTGGCCGACGGTATTTTATGGTTTTGTTATCCTAAAAAAACATCTAAAAAATATAGTTCTGATATAAATCGCGACCATGGCTGGGAATCGTTGAATAGTTCCGGTTTGCATGGGATCCGTCTGGTTTCCGTCGATAACGACTGGTCAGCGCTTAGGTTCCGGAATGCGAAGTATATTAAATCAAGTAATAAGAGATATTCTTAATTGGCTGATATACAACTACTAACTTCTATTAAATATGGCACAACTGATAGCATTTATTGTTTCAATGGTTGGGTTAAGTTTAGTTCTTTACCTGCTTTTTAACAAAAGACAAAAGACCTGGAATGAATTGACCGAAACTGAACAAAAGAAGAAGAAAATACTAATAGCAAGCGGGACTACCGTATTTCTTGCCGGATTACTTGCCTCACTTTTCCTGGGCAAAAAGAAATAGCTCAGGACTGGGATGAATAATAATTTTAAACTCAAAACAATGAAAACAAATGAATCTCAAAAGTATCTTTGGATTACCCTGATGCTTATGGTAGTATTACTCTCCGGTTGCGCTCAAAAAGAAACAATCGACCTGTGTCTTACAGGACATAAATACGGATTTTTTGGCGGCTTATGGCACGGTTTTATTGCTCCATTCGACTTTATAGGAATGTTGTTTAGTGAAAAAATAACAATGTATGCCCAGAATAACAATGGCGGATTGTATGCTCTCGGGTTTCTCCTGGGTAGCGGTGGCTGGGGATTTTTTGGCAGTAAGGGCGCCAGCAGAGTGAGAGGTGGAAGAGTTCATTTTCAGTCGCAAAAATTCGATCATGCTGAAATAGTTGACTAAAATATTTCAGCAACTTCGAATATGCTCAAAAACTAAAGGAAGAATCAAGTAAGAAAATTATTTCAGGAAAAATCTGAGATCCAGATATCTGAACTTTCGACACCCGGATTTGTTTAACTGAATTGTATTTAACAGGTTAATTTATCACAAACAAATTCCGGCATGGATACGCATTATAATAACATAAAAGCGATTTTACCGCCACCCGCATTTCATATGGTAGGCGATGGCTTCAGGGTACATAACTTCTTCCCGTCTCAACCCGAGATAGGCCTCAATGGAATGAGTCCATTCTTCCTTTTGGATTATGGCTCTAAATGGTTGGTGCCACCTTCAGAGACTCCAAAAGGAGTTGGTGTTCATCCACACAGAGGGTTCGAAACCGTCACTATTGCATATCACGGTAAGGTGGCCCATCACGACAGTGCAGGGAACAGTGGTATTATCGCGGAAGGCGATGTTCAATGGATGACCGCCGGTGCCGGAGTACTTCATAAAGAATATCATGAAAAGGAATTCAGCAGAAAAGGAGGTATCTTCCAGGTGGTTCAGCTATGGGTTAATCTGCCGGCAAAATTTAAAATGACAGCTCCGAAATACCAGACAATAACAAATAAAAACATGGGACTTTTTCTGCTGAGTGACAAGAAAAGTGTCATCGAATTGATTGCAGGGGAATACCAAAACAAAAAAGGTCCGGCATTTACCTTTTCGCCGGTAAACCTTTTTAATGCCAGGCTAGTTAAGGGAGCAGTTGCTGATTTCAGTTTCGACAGAAAGCATAATACCGGACTGCTGATAATTGAAGGTGAAATAAAAATTAATCATTCTAAGCTTTCCGCTGAAAATTATTTCATCCTATTTGGCCACGATGGAGAAGATATTGTTATAGAGGCTGTTAAAGATAGCATTGTGCTTGTTCTAAGCGGAGAGCCTATAAATGAACCTATTTCATCATATGGTCCATTTGTAATGAATACAGAAGATGAAATTAAAAAAGCATACGAAGACTACCGTACAGGGAAATTTGGTTTTCTTGAAGATTAAAAATAAAAACTATTTTTGATTGAGTTTTTGAAAAAGTCATTTTAAACGCAGAGTACGCTGAGGAAACGTTGAGAACCGCTGAGGATTTTGCATTTGTTGATTTTCTCTGCGGCCCTCTGTGTATCCTCCGCGTAACTCTGCGGTTAATGGATCTCAAATTTAACAACCATATAAACCATTATTTAAAATTAAACAGTTATGGCACATTTTATCAAAGCACCTTCAATCATTAAAGCAGCAGGGACCAAGGAAAAAATAATAAAAGAATTTTTTGGAAACGTTAACAGTCATACTTCCGAAGTGAGTATTGCTCATATGAAAAGTCCTGAAGGCTGGAAGGAGCCTGGTCAATGCCCTGATTTCAACGAATATACAGTTGTTCTGAAAGGTAAACTTAAGATTACAACCCGTACGGAAGAGTTCCTTGTAAGTGAAGGACAAGGAATAATGACTGAGAAGAATGAATGGGTACAGTACAGTACTCCATTTGAAGGAGGAGCGGAATATATCGCAGTTTGTCTTCCTGCCTTCTCTCCCACTCTGGTAAAAAGAGATGAGGAGTAAAAAAACCTCCGGTTTTATAAGTTGATTTTCGCTTTTCTGTTCAGTCTGGCCTTTACAATCAGGTAGATAATAAATCCTATCCCCAAAGCAACCATTATGTGTCCAACATATGGGAAGATCTGTTCTCTAAGATCATACAAATAGTACCCAATAATTGCAAGTATAATATTCCAGATTCCTGCACCTACGAAGGTAAACAACATAAAATCGCGTAAACTCATTTTTGCCAGACCTGCAGGTATGGATATCAGATGCCTCACTCCCGGGACAAGTCGTCCGATAAAAGTTGAAGTCCTTCCGTTCCGGATAAAGTAATTTTCAGCGTGCATTACCTTTTCTTTTGAAAGAAGAAAAACTCTGCCAAGCTTCGATTCGGCAAATTTATATACCAGCGGACGTCCAAGATAATAAGCCAGAGTATAATTGATTAAAGAGCCACTAAGAGCGCCAACAGTACCCGCAAAAATTACAAAGAATACGTTCAGATCGCCCTGCCCTGCTTTATATGCAGCAAACGGGATAACAATCTCAGAGGGCAGAGGAAGGAAAGTGCTTTCTATAGCCATTAACAGACCAACAGTAAAGTAATTCAGATTGGTCATGTACCACTCGAAAAGCGTTTGAAAAAAATGCATCATAAATCAAATTGTATTAACCCGTAATCAAACAAAATCGTTGCGAAGGTAACTTTTTTAGATTAAAATAGATGTTGAGATTTCACTTTTTACCATACCATTTGAAAAAGTGAAACGCCCTGTCTTGGCAGATCCAACGACAACTCAATAACACCATTTTTTATATTCGTCCAATACGGAGAGGTAAACAAAGCCAGTTTCCCTGCTGCTTCAAGAGTTTTGAACTGTTCTGCCGTCGGATTCTGGGGTGATCCCATTGTTTTCCAGACTTCGTAGGAATTACTGTTTTCCTTATCTATTCTATACTCATATACCAATACTCTCGATTGAGCAAGTCCGCTGACTGAGATTGTTACATTTGATGCTGGTGCAGGCAAGTCATCATCATGATAATTCCAAACCATCACTGAGACCTTCCTGTTATCTTTGCAGGCAAGTGCATTAATATCCGGTATACTACCTTTTACACCTGAATCGCGGATCTTAAAAGGAGTATACTCTCCCCCTGATACGTTTACTCTGGTTCCCTGCATCATTCCAAACATCCTGAATATATTCAACACCGGTTTATCAACTCCATTCGTTGCCAAATCCCTGAATCCGTCAAACCAGCGCTGATTCTCAAATTCAAATGCCCAGGTAACCGCTCCTTTTAAGTTAACCTTAAAATAATCTGCCAGTGCATATTTTCTGGCAAAAACAGCAGCTTCATAACTTGAATAAACGGTGCCATTCCTGTATGCATTTTCAGGATTTCTGGTCAGCGAACAGGCAGCACAACCTTCAGGATCGGACTCACCAATAATGACTGGAAGATTTTTTACTTCCGGAAAGGAGGAAACAATCTCAAATCCTCTTGAAATATCTTTTAATTGCAGATTGATATTCATCTGGGCATGACCATCCACAAATTTTGGAGATCCCTTTGCATGGAAGCTGATATAATCCAGTGGGGAACCTTTCAGTCCTGTTGCATAATTCTTCCCGTTGATACAATGATTTAAAAAATCCTTCAGGAAGTTTGCTGCATTTTCATCTCTTGGACTAGTGCTATGCGGACCACCAACTGTTGTATTAGGACAGGCTTTCTTAACTGCCCAGACTGCATAATCATATAGCTTAAAATATTCTTCTTTTGTCCCTTTCCAGTAATTTATATTGGGTTCATTCCATACCTCCCAATACCATGTCTCAACCTCTTTCAGACCATATCTGGAGATACAATGTTTTGTCCATTGAAAAATCAATTCGGCCCATTTATCATAATCTTTTGGTGGATATGCCCAGCCGGTTGAAAAAGTTTTTGGCCAGTCGTGCCTGTAGGGCTGGGGATTTGTCGACAGCGCTTCCGGCATAAAGCCCATTTCAACCAGAGGTTTCATACCTCTTTCAATATACGTGTCAAAAATCTTATCAACTATTGTCCAGTCATATACAGGTTTGCCATCTTTGTCTTCAGTATAAATATTCGTCGATCCCCACTTCAGGGATGCACTTCCATCGCCTGTAGTAAGAAGGTTATGGGCACGAACATAAACCGGCACCGGACTGAGAGATGCTATTTCCGAAAGAAGTTTTTTCCCGTCTTCCATATATGTGTAGTTTGGTTCATCATAACCAAACCAGGCCCATGCAGGATTCATAGGGCCGACCTCTTCAGACAGATTCACGTTTAATGATACTGAATTGTTGGCAGACTGGGAACAGACTGTATCATAGCCTGTTACTAATTGTACACCAAGAATAAGAAAAAGGGATATATGATTTTTCATTAGGAAATAATTTATTTGTGTTTGAAGCCGTTTGCAAAATCGACCGAAATATAGTTTTCATAACTGAGACAGACATGAGTTGCAAATTTAACTGCGGTTGTTATAACTTCCGACCATGCCTGTTCTCCCATTTCTTCTATAGATTTCTTTGTAATGCCATTCTGGTAGATTGCTGTTATCATTCCGGCATTAAAATTATCTCCTGCCCCAATAGTACTCACCGGATTGATTTTCTGCACTGGAAATTTACCTGAATATGAATTGGTTCTTATGTAAACACCCTCACTACTTTCCGTATAAACCAGACAATTACAGTATCCTCTAACTTCCTTCCAGGCTTCTTCAGCGTTATTTGCATCAAAAATATTCTTGAAATCTTCATCTGATCCCCTGACGATCCCTGCCATCTGCATGTTTTCGATAATTAATGGATGCAAAATATCTATTTCATTGAGGTGGCTAGTCCGAAAATTAGGATCGTAAATAATTAAGGCGCCATTTTCTCTTGCTGCCCTGACAAAACTTTTAAACTTATCCCTTATCTCCGGCCAGATTGCATAAAACGAACCGCATTGAACTATATCGTCTTTTTTTGCTACTGGAAACTCAATATCCAGACGCTTTCCGGGAAACTCCTTATAGAACGTGTAATGAGCATCATTTTTGTTATTCAGAAAAGCCAGGGCAAGAGAAGTTTTTCCATCTTTAAAACGGTAAATATGAGTAGTATCAACACCATTATCGATAAGGAAACTGTCGATTAATTCCCCCAGATCGTCCAACCCGAATTCGCTTATAAAAGATACCGGTAATCCGATTCGCCCCATCGATACCATACTATTGAGAACAGACCCTCCTGCTTTAGCCGCCCGGGGCTGTCCTTCTTTAAAGATAATATCAAGGACTGTTTCGCCTATTCCATAAATTTTCCGCATGCAGTGTCGGATGAAAGTGATTTGTGTGAAATTAGTAATTTAAATTAATTCAATAACCATCTCACCTTTGTAAGACAATCTCTTTTTGCCACAAAGGCGCTAAGACGCTAAGAAAGCTCAAATATTTTTTATATTTGTTCTGTTTATGATAATTTAGGTATTTATGAAGTCAATGAAGCTTACCGGAATAAGAATGATGGAGATGAAAGATGTTCCTGAACCGGTTCTTGTAAAACCAAATGATATAAAAATAAGGATGTCGGTAATGGGGATCTGTGGTTCAGATATACATTATTATACACAGGGAAATATCGGCTCTCAAAAAGTTATATATCCATTCACGGTCGGTCACGAAGGGGCCGGAGTTGTTGTCGAGACAGGCCCTGATGTTAAACGGGTAAAGCCAGGGGACTTAATTGCCATTGAACCAGCCATGCCGTGCTGGAAATGTGATCAGTGTCTCGAAGGGAGGCACCATACATGTCGTAATCTTAAGTTCTTAGGCTGTCCCGGACAGTCGGAGGGCTGCCTTTCGGAGTATATGGTGATGCCGGAGGAGAGTTGTTTTCCTCTAAGCGGAAAGCTTACTCCCGACCATGGCGCTATTTCAGAACCTCTGGCGATTGGAGTATATGCTGTAAAAAAAGCTGCCGGGGTAAAAGGTCTCAATATTGGCATACTGGGCTATGGCCCAATCGGTATGAGTGTTATGCTCGCTGCGAAAGCAGAGGGAGCAGAATCATTTTACGTTACAGATAAAATTAATCCAAGACTTAAAATAGCAAAACAGGAAGGAGTAACTTATACTGGCAATCCATCTGAAGATAATATAGTTACAGGCATTCTGCTAAAAGCCGTTCTGGGAATGGATATTGTATTTGAATGCTGTGGTCAGCAGGAGGCTCTCGATCAGGCTATTGAAATTCTGAAACCAGGTGGCAAACTCATAGTTGTTGGGATCCCTGAATTCGACAGCTGGTCGATGTGTGTCGAAACTACCCGACGGAAAGAGATTTCGATTCAGTTTATCCGACGCCAGGTTGATTGTGTTGAAGAGGCGCTTGAAAAGATGAAAAACGGAACTATTAATGTCGACAGGATGGTAACAAACAGGTTTCCTTTCAGTAAGTCAAAAGAAGCATTCGACATGGTTGCAGGATACAGTGACGGGGTAATGAAAGCAATGATTGATTTTTAATTATCTAACTAAGTCAAGGTGCCGCTATTCATGAAAAAAACTGTTGCCATTACTATTTTTCTCATTCTAAGTTGCATTATTTCGCTTGCTCAGCGGAAAACAGTTCATTTACCCGATTTGCCAGGGTATGTAACTTTAAAGTGCGACTTCCACCTCCATACAGTTTTCTCAGATGGAGAAGTGTGGCCAACAGTAAGAATAGATGAAGCTTTACGGGATGGTCTTGATGCAGTTTCAATAACAGACCATATCGAATACACTCCTAAAAAGGACTTCATCCCTGTTGATCACAATGCCGGCTGGAAAGTTGCCGAAGCTTACGCAAAGGAAAGAAATCTTATACTTGTACATGGTACTGAGATAACAAGGAAGATGCCTCCCGGACATTTCAATGCTCTCTTTATTAAAGATGCGGCACTGATAGAGCGAGATTCAGTATGGGACTCTTTTGAGGCGGCCATTAAACAGGGTGCTTTCATTCAATGGAACCACCCGGGATGGAAATCGCAACAACCAGACGGGATTCCTAAGATGTACGATATTCATAAGCGGCTTCTGACGAACGGGTGGATACATGGCATTGAATTTTTCAACGACAATGAATATTATCCCCTGGTTCTTGAAATGTGTAAGCAAAATAACCTTACCGTTATGGGGAACAGCGATGCTCATGGTACAATAAGTGAGATTTACGTAAAAGATACCAACAGACCTATGACTCTGGTCTTTGCAAAAGAAAAAAGTCATGATTCACTTAAAGAAGCATTGTTTGCCGGACGAACTATCGTCTATTTCAGGGATATACTTGCCGGAAAAGAAGAGTATATCAAACCGTTTTTCTATCAATGTATCTCTGTTGAAAAACCGTATTATCAAAATGAGAAGAGTATCTTTTTTGAAGTGACAAATAAATCGGATATTCCTTTCTTTCTCATAAATGGAGTTGAAAATGCTCCGGCGTTTATAACTCTTGCAGCCAATTCCGTTACCAGAATCGTGGTAAGTAAAAATGTTAAGCTTCCATTACAATATGACGTTCGGAATGTGCTTACCGGCGAAAAGGAAGTACTGAGAATTGAATTAAAGTATTAATTTTAAGAGGTTTACTCTGTGCAACTCCGTGTGATCCGTGGTTAATTTCTTATTTTATCTTTTTACCTAATATCTTTTTAAACACGGAGTTACACGGAGGAAAACACTGAGTTACACGGAGAAATCCAATACAATCAAAATTTCTGCTTTGCCAGTTTAAGGATATCATCGTTCTTAACAACTGGTCTGATACGGAATGAATACTCATATTTTTTTGCCAGTAATCTGTATTCAGGATGTATCAGGGCGCCCCAGGAATTATCTCCTCCTACTCCCATCTGGCCCAGATCAACATTTAGGTTAATGAGATCGCGTGGTTTTATATCTATAGTATGTGTATTGGCAGTTTTTGCATCTTTTCGGTACTGTGACAATTTTCCCGGAGATTCAAAATCATCATGAATATTATTAAGAGCAGCAAAACTGAACAACGGATCGCCTGAGATCATAACACCGGTCTCGTTATCGTCAGTTAATGTCAACCAGCGTGTATCAGTTTTATAACCATTTTCCTGTGGACGGATGTAAGGAGTATACTGATCGGAAACGGTGCTCTCATATAAACCTACATAGGCAGATGTTTTTCTGTCAACATAGTTTTCGTGTGGTCCCCGTCCAAGCCATTTCATGTTTGTAAATTCCTCCGGAAGCTGCATCTGCATTCCCATTCTGGGTATTTCGGGGATATTATCAGAAATCTTAGAGAACATATTCTTAACAATCACATCAGCAGAACCGTATATGGTAAAGATGGTTACATAGCCTCCAATCTTTTTCCCTGTTGTATCAGGGATATCATAATTAAAACTAACCACCACTTTATCCTGCTCCGGCTGGCTTATATTTGCTTTTGTTACAAATGTTCTCTCACCTGCTTTCTTCCAAACACCCAGTAACTTATCCATGTTGTAACCATAATCATTGTCAGTAGGAGGCCTCCAGAAATCAGGCTCCGTGCTCTTTTTCAACAGTTCTTTTCCTTTATAATTAAACGACTCCAGGTTACCTTTACCAAGGTCGAATACAATCTTCAGGTCAACTCCGCTTACCTCCAGCTTTTTTCCAGCAGTTTTAGTTTGAAGAATAGCCAGGTTATCACGTTTTGCCAGAACAGGGGTTACCACAACTGGCAGCTTAAATTGAAAAGTGGCATATACATGATTTTCAGGAACATAATTCCATTCATCATTTCTCGACAATCTGATATTCAGAAAATATTCAGCCCCCGGAGCAGATATAATCTTCTCAAAAGGAAGCAGAATTGATAATTCTCCTTTGGGTTTGAGATCGGGAGTCGGTACTTTTCCCGACTGAATAACTTTACCATCTGATACTATTTCCCATTCAAAGTTAAACTCAGCCAGACCTGTGAAATCATATTCGTTTTTCACTTTAATCATTCCGGTATTCAGATCTACTGGTGTAATTTTAACGTATTGATATACTTTCTTTACCTCAGCCAGGCCCGGATGACCTGTTCTGTCGGGCCACACCAGCCCATTGATATTGAAATTACCATCACTGGGAGTTCCTTCCTCTCCATAATCGCCACCATAGGTCCAGTACTTCTCACCATTCTCATTTGTCTTTAAAAGTCCCTGATCCACCCAATCCCAGATAAACCCACCCTGTAATTTCGGGTACTTTTCAATAATATCCCAGTAATCCTGAAGGTTTCCTGTTGAATTACCCATTGCGTGGGCATATTCACACATTATAAGTGGCCTGTCGTTCTTACTGTCCTTAGCGTATGCTTCAAGATATTCTTTAAGCGGGTACATCGGGCACCAGATGTCAGTGTGCCGTTCGGTGGTATTTGTACTTTTCTCAGCACGTTCGTACTGAACAGGACGTGTTGCATCTCTTCCCTTGATCCATTTATATCCTTTTAAAAATGTATTACCATCACCGGCTTCATTACCCATCGACCAGAATATCACAGAAGGATGGTTCTTATCTCTTTCAACCATTCGCTTCATCCTGTCGATGTGTGCGGCTTCCCATTCAGACTTATCAGCTAGTGTTACATCTTTATCATATCCTATTCCATGCGATTCGATATCTGCTTCATCAACAAGATAAAGGCCATATTTATCGCACATCTCATACCAGAATTCCTGTTGGGGATAATGAGAAGTACGTACTGCATTAATATTGTTGCTTTTCATTACTCGTATATCCTTCAGTACAGTTGCCTCATCGATAACATGTCCGGTTACATCATTATGCTCATGCATATTTGTTCCCTTGAAACGAATTGCAACACCGTTTACAAGAAGCTGTGAATTAACAATTTCTATTTTTCGGAAGCCAACTTTTGCACTTACACTCTCGAGAATGCTCCCATCACTATTTTTCAGACTCAATACCAGAGTGTAAAGGTTTGGTTTTTCGGCTGACCATTTTTTTACACCGGGGATTTTTTTTGATAAATTGATCATCTTCTTTCCTTCAGATAACTTAGCACCTTTCGATTCGGTAAAAAGCTTTTCTGTTCCATCGTAGAGAGATGCGTCGACAACCATATCATTTCCAGAATTACATTTCAGGGAAACATCCAGTTTTAAAAGTCCGTCATTGTAGTCGTTTTCAAGATCTCCAGCTGCAAAAAAGTCGGAGATAAATGTTTTCGGACGTGCATGAAGAAAGACAGTCCTCTGAATCCCACTCAGCCTCCAGAAGTCCTGATCCTCCAGGTAACTCCCGTCGCACCATCTGTAAACTTCAACGGAGAGTGAGTTCTTGCCCGGGCGCAGGTATTTTGTAATATTAAATTCTGCAGGCACCTTACTATCCTCGCTATAGCCAACAAGCTGCTCATTCACCCATACATAAAATGCGGAACTGACAGCTCCAAACTGAAGAAAGATCTCCTTATCCTTCCAGTCAGACGATATTTTGAAAGTCCTTTTATATGAGCCGACCGGGTTCCAGTCGTGCGGAATATTAGGCGGGTCTTTTTTAAATGGATAGGTAATATTTACATAAATCGGAACATCATAACCTTTCATTTGCCAGTTAGATGGAACCTCCATATCCTTCCAACTGCGAGTATCATAATCATCCTTGAAGAACCAGAATGGTCTTTCACCGGGAGATTTTACCCAGTTGAATTTCCAGGTTCCATCCAGCGAAAGATAATCTGGAGAATGCGACTTAATACCTTCAAGTGCGCTCTGCTCATCAGGAAAACTGATAAGAGATGCGTGAGGAGCCTCCCTGTTGATATTAAATACCTCAGGGTTTTCCCAGTCGCGGGGTACCTTCTCGGTAAAGGCTACTCCTTCGTACTTGCTATACTTTTTGCATGCTGAAAAAGTCAGAACAATCGTAAAGATTATAAATGATACTCTTTTCATCATATGTCAGGATTTTTTATGATTTAAAGTTACGAATAAATGAACTTGATTCAATAAGTTCGTTTGGAGAGTACCTGAGATATTTTTAAACCGCGGAGAACCGCAGAGTAAAAAAGCAGAGGGCCACAGAGGGATAAAAACTTTCTAAGAAGTATACATATTTAAATATTGATCATATTTGATGCACTTTCATAAGAAACTCTCTGCGTTCTCTGCGAAAAAGCTCTGCGGCCCTCCGTGGTAAATTGGATTTTTGACTTTTATATAGTCTGAGTTGATTCTATATGCTAAAAGCTAGCTCAACGGATACTTAGAATCTTTTCAGCAAGTGATAAATCTGATTGTGTGTTAACATTAAAGAAAGAATTTCTTGTAGCCTCAGAATCTTCCAACTCAAGGTATTTTACATTCAATTGTTTGAAGAGCTTTCTGACAGAATAGTCTGTTTCATCCATCAATTGTTTTTCAAGAACTTCGGTAATTGAGTAATTGTAGATAGCATGCAATGGTTCAATTTCTGTACCAATAAGCGGTACCAAAACATCACATTTATTTTTTTTGAAGTATTCGATTTGTCTCATTATCAAATCTCTGTTAACAAGTGGCATATCTCCGGCAAAAACAAATATTGCATCCGAAGAAGCTGCCTTTAATGCAGCGTGTATACCTCCAATTGGACCAACCTTAAGGAATTGATCAGGTACAAGTCTGCAATTACTTAATAACTTAAATTCTTCAGGGGTATTTGTTACAATAAGAATCTCATCAAAAAGACCCTCCATTGCATCCAGTATCCATGAGATTACTGGTTTCCCAGCAATTAACATTTTTGCTTTTATCCTGCCTCCAAAACGACTGTTGGAACCACCTGCAAGTATAACTCCTGTAATTTTCAAATCGGAATTTTTTAAATGAAGTAACCGGAATCATTCTTATTGGCTAATTGATTTTCTTCTTTCACCCCAAACCCAAGGGGAGTGAAGAAAATCAATTTACTCCCCTTGGGGCTGGGGTCAATAAATTGATTTTCTGACATCTTACAATTTCTTAATATAATGACTGATTGAGATTTTTTTATCTTGTTCTCTTTGCAATTTTTTTTTTGTATCTTGAAGCTTTAATTTTCAAGCATAACAAAAGTAGAAAATATATTCAGGTAACGGATCATCATAGTATAAATCACAATTAAACCTGTTAGTTATGGATAAAAAGATTACCACCCTTTACGAGGAATACAAAGAAGGCGGCACCAGCCGGCGTGATTTTCTCAAAAAACTTGCAATGGTTGCCGGAAGTACCGCTGCAGCATTGGCTCTCATTCCGGTTCTTGAGGAAAACAGTCTCAAGGCTTCCGGAAGTACTCAGGATGATCCTGATCTTATAACTGAATTCATAAAATATCCGGGTGAGACAGGAGAAATGAGAGCTTTTCTTGCCAGGCCTAAAGCCGGCGGGAAATTACCCGCGGTGATAGTTATTCACGAGAACAGAGGATTGGTGCCACATATTCAGGATGTTACAAGAAGAATGGCAAAAGAGGGATTTCTGGCACTTGCACCTGATGCGCTTTCTCCATTAGGTGGCACTCCTGCGGATGTAAGTAATGTTGGTGCAATGTTTCAGCAGCTTAACAGTGAACAGACAACAAAGAATTTCGTGGCAGCGGTGAAATATCTTAAAACCAATCCTCTTACAACAGGAAAAGTTGGTTGCACCGGCTTTTGCTGGGGGGGATCGATGACCAACCAGGTTGCAGTGAATTGTCCTGATCTCGATGCAGCTGTGCCTTACTATGGTGGTCAGCCTACCGATGAACAGGTTGCAAAGATAAAAGCACCGATAATGGCTCATTATGGGGCTGACGATGCCAGGATTAATGCTGGTATCCCGGCGTTCGAAGAATCATTGAAAAAGTACAAGAAAGAGTACCAGATATTCATTTATGAGGGAGCAGGACATGCCTTTAACAACGATTCCAATCCTGACAGATATAACGAGAAGGCAGCAAAACTGGCCTGGAGTAGAACGATAGCGTTCTTTAAGGAGAAGCTGAAATAATTTTTACCCTAATATATTGGGGTGTTGAAAAAGTCAAAATCCATTAACCGCAAAGGTCGCAAAGAAAATCGCAAAGATCGCAAAGAGCTTTGTTACAATGTTTTAACTTTGCGTCCTTTGCGCCACCTTTGCGTGCTTTGCGGTTAGAAAAGACTTTTTAGACAACCAAAATTTCTTATAATCCCAGTTTTTCAAAACTACCCTTAGGTTAGCAGCTATACCTCTGCCCCTAAATTGGGGTTCAAGCCCCCCTTGGGGGGTGGGGGGGTTCCAGGCCTCACGAATTGCCTCAACGAACGGGCTGCAATGGCGGAAGAAATGTTTGTATCCGCTGCAAAGATAGTTAAGTCCTTGCTCACCATCCGGGGTTAGGATGAACCTGTTCTTCGGGCACTCACCGTTACACATCGGTCTTACTTCACAGTCGATGCAATACTTTGGAAGGGTAAGCAGTTTTGCTTTTCCAAATTCTTTCTGACGGTCGCAATCGAGGTAAAAAGATAGAGAATGATCTTTGAGATTTCCGAGAAGGTGATTACTATCAACAAAGTGATCGCACGGATAGAAATCGCCATTGTGTTCAATAACAGGTACACCACCACACTCCGACTTAAAAATGCAGAGAGTATGATCCTGATCAAATGCCAGTCGGCAAGCCTCTTCAAAAACCTGGACCTTTATTTTTCCTATATCCTTTTCAACCCATTCGTCAAATATTGTACTAAGGAAAATCCCAAATTCTTTTGAGGGAACAGAATTTTTGCTTACTCCGGTGAGTGAATCCGGGTCGGGTTCAACCAATGGAAGAAAAGAAATATATTCTGCCCGAAGCTCTTTAAATAAGTTATAAATAAGAAGCGGATGTTTCACATTATATGAATTCACCACACACAGAATCTCCGGAGTAATCCCATGCTTTAATAAAAGATTGCATCGTCTTAGGACGTCAGAAAATGTGCCGGAATTATCCTTCGTAATCCGGTTAATATCGTGGAGTTCCCTTGGTCCATCAATGCTTACTCCAACAGTAAATCCCTCCGATGAAAAGAAGCTGCACCAGCCATCGTCCAGAAGAGTGCCGTTTGTCTGTATACCGTTAGTTAATACAGAATGGGCAGGTTTATGTTTTTTTTGATAAGCAACAACTTTTCTGAAGAAATCTAATCCGGCAAGCAAGGGCTCACCACCATGCCATGAAAATGTTATAATGTTATCAGTAGTAGCTTGAATATGTTGTATAACATATTTCTCAAGAAGATCATCCGACATCCTAAATTTCTCTTCTTTGGAATAAAGTCGCTTCTTCCCGAGATAATAACAATATGTACAGTTCAGGTTACATACCGGTCCAACTGGTTTGGCAAATATCTGAAATTCACGCAATTTAGTTTCCATCTGTCTCCCAGATAATAAGATTCTCTTTTCCAGGCTCTGGTAAAATCATTCTTATGCGCCATTCTACCGGAAAATAGTTATTTACTCTGTTCCCAAGGTTCTTAAAAAACCCAAGATTAATGTTTTTATAACGAGCAAGATTCCATCCTTTTGCTGAATCACGAAAAGCAAAATTATCCCGTTTAAGAAATGCCAATGCATCAGAAAGGCTGAGTTCATCTGAAAGGAAAGAATCCTTTTTAAGATGATCCGACAAAGCCAGATCGTGTGATGGCAAATAATCTTTGCCCTTTACGACGTAGATTGTTGTTCCGGGCTTAACAATTTTCAGATTCTGAAACAGATATAGGTAATCATCTATTTCACAGGGAACAGCAAGAACTTCATCGCCCCATTTTAAAATTCTGTCGGAGGGAAATTCAGTCCATTTATCAGCAATCGCAAGATCTTCTTTCCCGGGTTTAAGCTCAGGTTTTCGATGACTTTTAATTTTGCCTGAATCCTGTATTTCAGTTTTCCTTATTACTGAAATAAAGAGTCCCTCACCCCGTATTTTATCAGGGTAAAAACCATAACCTGTAATTCCCTGATAATCAATTTCTGTAATGCCCTTAAAGTCAGCAATATTAAGAGTTATCGTTTCAGCTTTATGTTTACTGGTAAGCCACTTGATATTCTCTTCATTTTCTCCGGGGTTAAATGTGCAAGTGCTATATATCAGGATACCATTTTCTTTTAAAGCCGGCCAGATGTCCATTAATATACGCTTTTGTCTTTCTGAACAATGAGCAGCATTCTCTTCTGACCACTCGTCCAAAGCTACACTACCTCTGAACATTCCTTCTCCGGAGCAAGGGGCATCAACAAGGATAATATCAAAAAAGCCGGATAAT
Source organism: uncultured Bacteroidales bacterium (assembly GCA_963809855.1). Classification (GTDB taxonomy): domain Bacteria; phylum Bacteroidota; class Bacteroidia; order Bacteroidales; family VadinHA17; genus LD21. Next base: position 2,633,609 of record CAWELF010000001.1, read on the forward strand.
TGTCCAAATGCCGAGGGATCGTTTTGTGTTACAAGTACATTTCCCGAACCCCATTTTGTTATTGTTTCCGCAAGAATTGCAGCCCTTGATCTGATGACCTCGTTAGATACAAGTAAACTGGTTGGACCAATTAAATCAACGAGATGCGTACTTTTACCTCCGGGAGCGCCACACAGATCAAGCACATGCAAGTTTTCGAAAGAACCTATAACCTGCTTTAGTGCTTGTTCAAGAAACATGCTGGATGCTTCCTGCGGGTAATAACAACCTGAGTGAAAAAGGGGATCGAGGGTGAAAGAAGGACGTTTTTTCAGGTAATAACCATTCCTGCACCAGGGAACAGGCTCAGAATCTCCTGGAGTCAGGTTCCACTTCGATTTATTTATCCTTATGCTTACAGGAGATGGTTCCTCCAACGCTTTGAACAGAACCTCTGAGTCAATATATTTCTGATTACGAATCCTTTTTTTAAAATCTTCCGGAAACATCTGATATATGTATAGAAAAAATGTTTACAGTTGCTCTGCGGCCCTCTGCGTTAAAAATAAATCTATTAACCGCGGAGAACGCAGAGGAAAAACGCTGAGAACCGCAGAGTATTGTCGCTATGAAGATTCATCAGTATTTTTGTTATACTTTTTCCAAAGATAAAAAACAGGAATACCTAAGAGAACAATTCCTAAACCTGGGAATGTATAATTCGGTTTGTACATCAAAAGAATAACCATTATAATAGTGGTAGTCAGAATATACAAAGCAGGAACAACCGGATACCCGAAAGCTTTATACGGTCTTGGTATATCGGGCTTTTTTACCCTTAAAATGAATATTGCCAGTATGGTCAGAGTAAAGAATATCAACACTGCAAATATCACATAGTCAAGAAGATCACCATATGTTCCTGATAAACAAAGCAATACCGACCATACCCCCTGAACGACAATTGCAAAACCCGGAACACCATTTTTGTTAATGCTTCCAACCCTCTTAAAGAACAAACCATCTTTTGCCATAGCATAATAGACTCTGGGCCCCGCCATAATAAGTCCATGGTTACAACCAAATGTGCTTATCATGATAAATACGGCCATTATAATTGCCGCGTAATCACCAAACACCACACTCATCGCAGAGGTTGCTACCCGATCATCAGTAGCGTACTGTATTCCACGGCTTAATACATCCGCTCCATCAGGTGAGCCCGTCAGAGGAAGTACCTTAATGTAAATAAAGTTGGTTAGCAGGTAGATCACAGAAACCAGCAGTGTTCCGAAGAATAGACTCAGAGGGACATTCCGTTTCGGGTTAATAACTTCACCGGAAATATATGTGACGTTATACCAGGCATCAGCCGAAAACAGTGAACCAACCAGGGCTGTGCCAATGGCTGCAATGAGGGCAAACCCTACAAGTGGAAAGACCTGGTTGTTAGCTCCGACCTGAGTTGCCTTCCAGAAAACTTCCTTATTTATTTCGAACGAATGAATACTTTTTGTTGCAAGGAACCCAATTAGGATAAACCCAAAAAGAGCGATAACTTTTGTAGATGAAAAAATATTCTGAACTATTTTACCTGTAACAATACCTTTTGTGTTCAGCCAGGTAAGAAACGAGATCATAATAATTGCCACAACCATTGTACTGCTTACTTTCAGGGGACCCAGGTAAAAAAGTATATTCCTATCTGAAATCCATGGAATAAGCACTCCGGAGAATTTCGCAAACGCAACTGCAACAGCCGCTATGGAACCGCACTGTATCACAAGAAAGGTGGTCCAGCCAAACAGAAATCCCACCAGAGGATGATATGCTTCTTTGAGATATACATACTGTCCGCCTACATGAGGCATCATCGAGGCTAGCTCACCATAGCTTATTGCTCCAATAACAGTTATGATTCCGGTAATAAGCCAGACTACAAGAAGCCATCCCGGGGAACCAACATTTCTGGCAATATCGGCGCTTACAATAAAGATTCCCGATCCTATCATGGCCCCGGCCACAATTGATATTCCATCGAAAAGATTTACCCGCTTCTGAAGCAGGTGGTTTTCCTGGGCCATAATTTCATTTATATCCGGTAAAAATAATTAATCAAATGAGACATTTGATATTATTGTAACAATTTGGAGAAAAAATGGTTAAGTTTGCTTTATAAATCTATACCAGGCATAAACCCTCTTCCTATGAGGCCGTCGAAAAAGTCTTTTCTAACCGCAAAGTACGCAAAGGTGGCGCAAAGGACGCAAAGTTAATACACTGTAATAAAGCTCTTTGCGATCTTTGCGAATTTCTTTGCGACCTTTGTGGTTAATGGATTTTGACTTTTTCAACAGCCAGAGCAGAAAGTGAAGCTTCCCGTCTGGCGGGACGAGTAAGGGAGGCATTAAAAAATAAAAAGATAATTATTACATTACCAACCTACAAATCAAAAGCTTATGAAAAAATTGATTTTATTTACTTTTATAGCTCTTTTAAGCTTGAACTTAACCGCACAAAAATTTAATACTGTTGCAAAGACACCCCCGATGGGATGGAACAGCTGGAATAAATTTGCATGTAATGTCAGTGAAACTTTAATCATGGGAATGGCTGACGCAATGGCCAGCAGCGGCATGAAGGATGCCGGTTACGAATACATTGTTATTGACGACTGCTGGCAGGTTTCGCGTGATGAGAACGGTGAGATAGTTTGCGACAAAGAACGTTTTCCTCACGGAATGAAGTATGTTGCTGATTATGTTCATTCCAAAGGACTGAAATTCGGAATCTATTCATGTGCAGGTTCAAAAACATGTGCAGGACGTCCCGGCGGTTTAGGGCACGAGTATCAGGATGCCAGAACATACGCAGCCTATGGTGTTGATTATCTTAAATATGACTGGTGCAATACTTCAAGCCAGGATGCAAAATCTTCTTATGCCAACATGCGTGACGCACTTTATAATGCAGGCAGACCCATTGTTTTCAGTATTTGTGAATGGGGAGCAAACAAACCATGGGAATGGGCAGGTGATGTAGGCCATCTTTGGAGAACAACTGGTGATATAAATGACTCATGGAACAGTATGATCGGCATTTTCAACTCACAGAAGGATCTTGCACGCTATGCTGCACCAGGCAGATGGAATGATCCGGACATGCTTGAGGTTGGAAATGGAAAAATGACATTTGAAGAATACAAAACACATTTTTCTTTGTGGTGTATGCTTTCTGCGCCTCTTTTGGCAGGAAATGATCTTCAGAATATGAGTGCAGAAACAAAGGAAATTCTGACAAACAAGGAAATTATTGCCTTAGATCAGGATTCACTTGGCCGACAGGCAACATGTTACAGGGATAACGGTAATTATCAGATCTGGGTAAAAACACTTACAAATAATGAAAAAGCAATTTGTCTTCTGAATCAGAGTGATGAAAAGAAAACCGTTCTGGTTGACTTTTCTTTGCTTGCCACAGTAAGAAGTGCTTTCCGTCCATATATACCACCGACTGTTCCAGTACGTCCTGGAGGAGGACCAGGAGCCGCTGCAGCACCTGCAGCTCCGGCAGCACCTCCGGTAATGCAGCGCCCAATGAACCTCACTCTTGAAAATTACAAGGTGAGAGATCTATGGGAACATAAGGATCTTACTCTCAAGGAAACTTCAGTATATATTGATCTGCCACCTCATTCAGTTAAGGTTTACCGTTTCGTTCGGAAATAGAATAGGTGAAGAAGAAGTTTGGGGGTGTTGAAAAAGTCATTTTTACCGCAGAGTGCGCTGAGAATACACAGAGGGCCGCAGAGTTATTAGGTGGAATATCAAAGCTTTGCGTATTTCCTTTGCGACCTTCGCGGTTAATGGATTTCTACTTTTTCAACACCCCAAAACCTCATCATTTCCATTTTTAGCTGGCACGGATTTGTATACTTATTCTACAAATGGCACCTCATTCCCGGTGAGATTAATCCGTCCTATAAGTACCTGGGTAAACTGCGGATCGAGATAACCTTTAAACCCCGGTTGTTTACCTCCTACAGAAATAGTGAAGTAGCCAGGTTCAATTACTCTCTTATCTTTATTATTGATTATTGAGAATTGTCTTGAACTGATGAGGAATTGCACATTCTTACTTTCCCCTGGCTTCAATGTAATTCTCTGGAAACCTTCAAGCTGACGAATTGGTCGTGGTGTTGAAGCTTCTTCATCGGTAAGGTAAAGCTGAACAACCTCATCACCTTCATATTTACCAGAATTGGTAACTGTAGCTGAAACAGTAATATCTGTTCCTGCAACGTCAGAGGCGGGTATTTGTAAATTACTGTATGTGAAGCTGGTATAGCTTAATCCATATCCAAATGGATAAAGGGGTTCCTGTGTGAAGTACCTATATGTTTTTCCTTTCATATCGTAATTCTCAAAGGCAGGTATCTGATCGACAGATTTATAATAGGTTACAGGAAGTCTTCCTCCCGGATTATAATCACCGAACAGGACATCAGCCACAGCATTTCCAGCTTGCTGTCCGCCGTAACCAGCCAGAATTATCGCGGAAACTTTCTCCTGGGCTTTGTTTATCGCAATGGCCCCTCCGCTTGTAAGTACAACAATAACAGGTTTTCCTGTTGCTGTTACAGCCTCCAGAAGTTTTTCCTGAACTGCAGGAAGATTAAGACTTGTCCTGTCTCCGCCACTGAATCCATCAATTTTTATTGGCATCTCCTCCCCTTCCAGACGCTGAGACAAGCCAAGAACAAGAATCACTGCGTCTGCCTGCTTTGAAGCATTTATGGCGTCAGAAAGCAAATTTGGTCTTGGCGGTGTCCAGAGAAGTTTCATATCCGCGTCACCAGCGAAGTTTTTATACAGCACTTCAATTTTATATTTCTTTCCAGCCTGAAGTTCAGCAGGAATCTCTTTGGTAAATGCATGATGTTCATTCTTATATGTTATTATCTTCTTGCCTTCAAGAAAGACATCATAGCCTGATGATCCCCAGCTGCCGATTGCATAAGTGCCTGTAACCGGAGGAACCAGATAAGTCGTCCATTTTACACCAAAATTATCGTCGGGCATATCAGCTTTTGGAGCGACATTTTCCCAATAGAAATTAATGTTGTCATCAACTCTCGAGAAAACAGGGGTCCCCTCCATCTCCCTGTTATTAAAATATTCACCCAGTGCTCCCTGTTTGCCATCTTCTGTCTGAAGATATCTTGAAGGAATCGGAGTAAGATTATGTATATCCCCGGCGAGGTCGCTCCCTTCGGAATAAATAATCTTTGTTGCCGGAGTAAGTTTATTTGTTATCCCTTTGAGAACAGTTACCGGATTCATCGGGATCCCATTATAATTTCCGATGAGAGATTCAAAATTGTCAGCATTGGGACCAATAACAGCAATTGTTTTTATATCTTTTTTAAGTGGAAGTGTATTGTTGCTATTTTTAAGAAGTACAATGGATTTCTGCTCTGCCTGACGTGAGAGTGAGTTGTTGAAATCAGAACAGTTTACAAAAAATGGTATCTGTGCGTAAGGCACCATAGGGTCCGGATCGAACATACCAAGCTTGAAGCGAGCTGTAAATAATCTTTTAACTGAAACATTTATATCATTCTCTGTCAATAGACCGCGCTTTACAGCCTCTGTTAACTGTTTATAATCTACACCGCACTCGAGATCAGTTCCTGCCTTTACTGCATCCGCAGATGCCTCAGCAGCATCTTTGGCAAATCCCTGATATTTCCAATAATCCGACACTGCCCAGCAATCTGAAACAATATAACCCTTGAAACCCCATTCATTTCTAAGGATCCCGTATAAAATCGGATTGGCGGTGCAGGGATAGTCTCTGAACTGGTTATAAGCTCCCATAACAGAATAGACTCCCGCATCCTTTACCAGTGTCCGGAAAGCAGGCAGATATGTCTCTCTCAGATCAGATTCACTTACTTTTGAATTGAAAACATGGCGCAAGGATTCGGGACCTGAGTGAACTGCATAGTGCTTCGCAGTAGTAACTACCTTTAAATATTTAGGATCGTCACCCTGCATGCCTTTTACAAATTCCAGACCCATTCTCCCAGTCAGATATGGGTCTTCCCCATAGGTCTCATGACCTCTACCCCAACGCGGATCGCGAAAGATATTGATATTTGGCGACCAGAATGTCAGTCCCTGGTAGATCCCTTTCTTTCCTCTTCTCTGGAACTCATGATATTTTGCCCTTGCTTCATCTGAAATAGCATTGGCAACATTTAGCATAAGTGTTTCGTCCCATGAGTTCGCAATAGTTATTGATTGAGGAAATACTGTTGCATAGCCTGCTCGTGCTACACCATGAAGTGCCTCGTTCCACCAGTTGTATTCCGGAACCCCCAGGCGGGGAATTGAAGGGGCCGTGTAAAGAAGCTGGTCAGCTTTTTCCTGTAGGGTCATTCGCGAAACCAGATCGTTAACCCGTTCCTCAATGGTCAACGAAGTATTCCTGAAAGGAAACGTGTCATCTTTTTGCCTGCATGAGATAAAAATGGTTCCGGCAGAAAAAATTGCAAAAATCAGGATTATGATTTTTCTTTTCATAGTGCTTCAGGAAACAGCCAAAGTTGTTTTCAGAAGGTCTGAATCACGTGAAGAGTTGCCTACCATAATATCAAACTCCCCTGGCTCCACCACAAATTTCATATCAATATTATGATATGCAAGCTGCTCTGGCGTAATTTCAAGAACAACCGTTTTTGTTTCTTTCGGTTTCAGAGAAATTCTCTTGAATCCTTTAAGTTCTTTAACAGGACGTGTTGCTGAACTTACCTTATCACGTATATAGAGCTGAACTACTTCATCACCAGCAACTTTACCGGTATTTGTTACATCAACCTTTACTTTAGCTGAACCGGTCTTGGTAATCTTTGACTTATCAAGCCTGATATTTTCAAAACTGAATTTAGTATAGCTCAGACCATAACCAAAATGATACAGTGGTAAATTATCCTGAGAGATATACTCATTCATCTGCGCGCTTGGTTTGAAGTTATAGAACATCGGTATCTGACCTGCTGATTTGGGTACTGTAATTGTAAGTTTTCCGGAGGGGTTGACATCTCCGAAAATAATATCTGCAGCAGCTGTTCCTGTTTGTTGTCCCATATACCAGCCCTCTATTATTGCAGGTACATTCTGCTCAACATAATTTATTGATAACGGTCGTCCATTCATCAGGTAAACAACAACAGGCTTGCCAAGTGCAACAATCGCTTTAACAAGTTCGTCCTGCTGACTGATAAGATCTAGAGTCATATTATCGCCAATATGGTTCTTAGCCCAGGCTTCACGGCAGAGATGTTCATTTTCTCCAATAGCCAGGATAATTACCTCAGCATTTTTTGCAACTGCAACTGCCTGTTTAATGAGTTTTAAATTTTCCTCTTTGGTCGGGAATTTTATTTCATCAAGCTTCCAGTTGAAGAATGGGATAGTCGGATTTGAAGTAATCTTGCAGCCTTCTGCATAAAGAACCTCAGTATTCTTCCCGACCTTACTTTTTATTCCATCGAACAATGTTACCTTATTATATGGTTCACCGGCATATCCTCCAAATGAAACGTATTTTGCACATGGTCCAACAACAGCTATCTTCTTATATTTTGTTTTTGATAATGGAAGAAGCTTATCATTTTTAAGCAGCACGATTGACTCCTGGGCAGCTTTAAGTGCCAATTTATCTGATGCAGCTTCTTTGGTTATCTTAACAGCTTCCTTAACATCCACGTATGGGTTTTCGAAGAGTCCCACCATGAATTTCAGTTCAAGAACCTGTGAAACAGCTTTGTCAATATCGGCTTTTTTAATTTTTCCTTCTTTCAGTAATTCAGGAAGAAATCTGAAAGCGTTTGCCTGTGGAAATTCATACTGAACACCACAATTAAAAGCTATTCTGGCCGCATCCTTATTATCATTTGCAACAAAATGCTTGTTGGCAAGCTGTTCAACACCATAATAATCAGAGACTACCATTCCCTTGAAGCCCCATTCTTTTCTAAGAACGTCCTGTAATAACCATTTGTTGGCATGTGATGGGACACCGTCAACTTCATTATATGATGGCATCAGGTTCACAGGATTTGCTTTTTTTATACAGGCAATAAAAGGAGGCATATGATAATCGTACAGCGTTCTAAGTGCAAAACTTGCAGGAGCTGTATTCTGTCCACCTTCCGGTTGTCCGTGACCAACAAGATGTTTGAGGGTTGCTGCGACATGACCAGTAGCTACCTTACCTTTTGATGATCCCTGGAGCCCTGTTACCGCAGCACAGCTTAATTCTGAGTTAAGATAAGGGTCTTCTCCATAGGTCTCCTCAACACGTCCCCATCTGGGATCGCGGCAAACATCTATTACAGGAGAAAGAACCAGATGAGCGCCTCTTGAGCGTATTTCTTTTGCAATAACCGAATACACCTTTTCAAAGAGTTCCGGATCCCATGAGCATGCAAGACCGATAGCCTGAGGAAATACTGTTGTCTCGCGACGCATCATACCATGTTGTCCTTCATCGACAAAAATCATAGGAATACCCAATCTTGTTTCCTCAACAAGGTATTTCTGAATCCTGTTTCTGTTCTCAACAGTGTCTTTGATATTAAGGAATGTAGGGTGAATTGAATTAGCACCTTTCCCTAAAACCTCTTTCACTTTTTCAGGATCTTTCATGAATTCAAGATCAAATTCATCGATACCGCCTCTCCATAATCCCATCAATTGTGCAACTTTTTCTTCTATTGTCATTTTTGAAAGAAGATCGCTTACACGAGCTGAGACAGCCAGTTTTGGATTTTTATATGCGGGAACTTTAGATTTGCCGGCAACTTTTTTTTCTGTGTTAGCTTTTACTGCCATATCTTGTCAAATTTAAATAGTTAAATCTTTAATTATACGTTTCGTCTCTCTGCCAGTTCATTCTGCATTTGTATTTCAGCAGGTTTATTTATCTGATAGAAGAAAAGGAATACAATTGCTATTGCGAGGAAAACAGCCGAATAGATACTGGTAATCATCCTGATACCCGTTTGAGCAGCTGGAGTCTGTTGTACATTTGCAACGTAACCATATATAGTGAGAAGTGATCCTGCCAACGCTCCACCAATCGCCAGTCCTACTTTCAGACCAATGATTATACCGGCAAATACAATTCCTGTTGCTCTGCGGTTATTTTTCCATTCAGAGAAGTCAGCAACATCAGCCATCATTGCCCATGGAAGTGACATTGCACCTACTCCCCATGCGAAGTTGAAGAGAAGCTGAAGGATAAGTGTAAGACCTATAGATTGGGGGCCTACAAAAATGAACAAGGCAGCGAAAATCATACATGTTATTAAACCACCTTTAAATACCTCTCTCTTCCCGAACCTGTTTGCCAGAGGTCTTGATAGAGTTAATCCAATAATTGTTACAATCTGACTTAGAATATTGATTATGCTGAAGGTATTTCCTGCAATGTCGGCATCTTTACCCATCCATCCGATTTTATCGATGAAGCCGAATAATCCTTTATTTAGTCCTTCAAGGAAGACAACCATGCTGTCTTTATTGAGGTAGTATTTAAAGAAATAAAGCAACATGCTATTTCTTATACCAAGGAAAATAAACATAAGAATAAAGACCAGGAACATTATGAGCCATGGACGGTTTTTCAGAAGATCGGCTATATCCTGTTTAAGAGGAGTTTTCTGTTGCTGAACAGGTTTTATTCTTTCTTTTGTTGTGAAGAATGTGATAAGGAAAAAGATTACTCCTATAACGCTGAATATACCCATTGTGATCTGGTATCCTTTTGCACTATTACCCTGTCCAAAATGATTTACCATAGGGAGAGCAAAGCCTTGTATTGCAATAACTGCCAGGGTTACAAAAATAAACCTTACAGAAGATATGCTGTTACGTTCCTCCATGTTGCCTGTGATAACACCGCTAAGTGCAGCGTAAGGAATGTTATTGGCAGAATATATTGCCATCAGGGCAAGATATGTCACATAAGCATAGATAATCTTTCCTGTTGGACCAAAATTTGGAGTGGTAAAAGCCAGAAATCCAATAATGCCAAATGGAATAGCTGTAAACAATATCCAGGGCCTGAATTTTCCCCAACGAGTTTCTGTACGGTCACCCAGGGCGCCCATTATTGGGTCGCACACTGCACCAAACAGTCGTGAGACAAGAAACAGCAAGCCTGCGGCAGCAGCTGATATGCCGAAAGAGTCGGTATAAAAGCTAAGTTGCAGGAGCATCATTGTTTGAAAAATAAAATTGGCAGCACTGTCACCAAGACTGAAGCCAACCTTTTCCCTCATTGAAACTTTTTCTGACATATTGCAATTTTTGAGTAATTAATCATTTATCATACGAATATACTATAATATAATAAATTGCATTAAACTTATTCAAAACTTTTAAAATTCATTAGAAACATGGACATTTGATCAAAATTTGCTGATTTTGGTCCCTGCCTTATAGCCTTCAACCTAAGAGTAGAATCATAAAAACAGAGTTAAGGGGAAGTTTCCCCTCCTTTTGAAGCTAGTCTTTTATCACATCTCAATTTAAGTCAATTGCAGAAAGAGAAAAGAGATCCCTAATTGACATTGCTCCTAATGACAACATCTTGTAACTAACTCATTATGTGCTTATATCTAATTTTCGTTATGTGATTTGGAGATCCTTCATTCATCCTTTCCTTATAGTGGGATTTTAAGTAATTAGGAGGAAGGATGAATTCAGGATGACACCATTTTTGGGGTGAGTTGTGAGGAAGGCAGAAACGGCGGTTTGCCCCAGGGAAATACAAAGTAAATATTTTCGAAAGCAAACCGCCGTTTCTGCCTTCCTCCCTAAAACCCAAAAGAATATGTCATCCCGATCCCGCTTCGGCGGGAGAGGGATCTCCATCTCGTAACTGGGGCTTAATAAAAAAGATGTGTTTAATGATAAGCTAAAAAATGAGGGGAACCTTTTTCTAATCCATGTACCTCTGTTGCTTTTCTTTTCTATTTTTGTCAAGTGTTATGTTACTTGGGATTTATGTAAACATCTCTAAACAAAGACCAAATGAAGGTTAAATTAGCTTATGGCAAAACAGGGTATCCGGTTGAATTATCAGACAGTTATCATATAGACATCATCGAGCCCCGCTGGATCGAAAGCACTGAAGATCAGGAGCATTCGATTACTCAGTCCCTTTTAAATCCTTATAACAGCAGACCACTGGCAGAGATAGTGAACCCCGGCGATAAAATAGCCATAATATTCAGCGACATTACCAGGGCAACACCATATAATGTAATACTTCCGCCTTTATTACGAGAGTTGCAAAATATTCCAAAGGAAAACATTTGCTTTTATTGCGCAAACGGATCTCACAGGCCAGCAACAGAACAGGAACTTATTAAAATTCTTGGTGAGGATATTGTTAAGGAATATCAAATTATTCAGAATGACGCTAATAATCCTGACCTGCATAAATATGTTGGCACCACTTCCTCGGGCAATGAGATTTATCTCAATAAGGAAGTACTTAACTGCAACATTAAAATACTTACCGGATTTATTGAACCCCATTTTTTTGCAGGTTTTTCTGGTGGCGGAAAAGCAATAATTCCAGGGATGGCATATGTTAGTACAATAAAGTATAACCACTCTATTGCTCATTTATCGAATGAAAAAGTAAACTGGGGTATCACTTATGGGAATCCTTTATGGGAAGAGATGATGGAAGCAGCAGAGCTGGTTCACGGATTATTTCTGCTGAATATCACTCTGAACCGGGATAAAGATATTACCAATGTATTTGCTGGCGAGCTGCGTTCCGCGCATAAGGCAGGATGCCAGTTTGTTAAAGACTCAGCAATGGCTCCGGTAAAAAACCTGTACGATATTGTTATTACCAGTAATTCAGGTTACCCTTTGGATTTGAATATATATCAGACGGTAAAGGGAATGAGCGCTGCCTCCCAAATTGTTAAACCCGGAGGAACCATAATAATGGCAGCTGAGTGCTGGGACGGCATTCCATCGAATAGTGATTACGAGACTATTTTAACTTCAGTAACAAACGTAAGTGAGCTAATGGAGTTTATCAAAAAGAATGAGAGCACTTTGAAGGATACATGGCAGATCTATTACCAGGCACTCATTCAGCTAAAGGCAGATGTCTATATTTTCAGCGATAAGCTCGATGATAATACCATTAAAAAAGCCCTCTTTAAACCTGCGAGAAATATTAGTAAGTTGGTTGATGAACTGATACAAAAAATAGGCCCAACAGCCAGGATATGTATTCTGCCGGAAGGGCCTCAGACTATTCCTTATCTGAAGTAGACATTCAATTAGAGCCGTCGCTAGCGCGGATTTGTAATCCGTGCTAATATCGCCGGCACTGATTATAACCGAGCAGAAATGAAGGCACGGATTACAAATCCGCGCCAGCGACTGCGAGCTCGGCGAAGCCAAATCCGCGCCAGCGTAAACACCTAATAACTAGTCTATCAGCGCTATCATGAGGTCCATAACATTAGTCTGAGTGGGACCTGTTTTAATTAATCCACCTTCCTGTCTGAAGAAATGATAAGAATCAAAATTATTGATGTATTGAGCTATGTCGAGATTAAGATCTGAAGCGTTTTTAGATGTAAAAGAATCGACAACAGCTCCTGCCGCATCAGTAGGGCCATCCGATCCGTCTGTACCGCCCGATAAGAACGTAACACCGGGCAGATCCTTTATTAACTTGGCAACAAGAAGTGCCAGATGCTGATTTCTCCCACCCAGGCCTTTTCCGGCAATTTTCACTGTAGGTTCTCCTGCAAACAAAAGGCAAATATTTTTACCAGAATATTTATTTTTTGCAGATTTAATCGTTTCAAAAATATAACCCGAAGCAGCAGATACGTCACCATCGAGTCTGTTTGTGACTATCTCAGTCTGGTATCCTGATGCTTCTGCTTTCTCCTTAGCAGTTTTCAGAGCCAACAGGTTTGTACCGATAATCAGATTATGCGTATACGTCAATATTTCATCAGAAGGTTTAAGTGTCTCCGATCTCTTTTTATCCATTCCCTCACGGAGTACATGAAAGATGTTACGGGGAATTTCATTTTCAATTTTATACTTCCTGAGAATTGAAAAGGCATCAGCAAAGGTAGTAGGGTCGGGAGCTGTCGGACCAGATGCAATAACATCGAGTGGATCCCCAATAACATCGGAAAGTATTAAGCTTACCACAGTTGCCGGAGATGCGGTCTTTGCCAGCTGGCCTCCCTTCACTTTCGATAAGTGCTTACGGATGCAATTCATTTCAGTAATATCTGCACCTGTTTTCAGTAGAATGCTGCTCAATGTTTTCAGATCATCCAGAGTACATCCTTCAGGAACATCAGCCAATAGCGCTGACCCTCCACCCGAGAGCAGACAAATTACCAAATCGTCGACACCTGCTTTGGAGATTAGTGAAAGTATTTGCTGTGTTCCTTTAATCCCATTATCGTCAGGGACAGGATGTCCAGCTTCAGTTATTCCGATATATTTCAGGGGTACAGAATGCTCATATTTGGTAATAATGTGGCCGGCCGTGATTCTTTGTCCCAAAACCGTTTCCATTGTCTCAGCCATAGCAGCGCTGGCCTTGCCCGCCCCAACAATATAAATGGACCGGACTACATTCAGATTAAAAGCAAGTTTCTCAATATGAAGAGTAGTTTTGTTTATTGAAACATACCTTTTAATGAGGTTGTCGGGCTTAACACTATCTACCCCCGACAGGAAAATATCGATAGCTGTGCTTCTATTATCCATTTTCTCAATTTGCCTTAGGAGACCTTAATTCTTTGTCACCAATCCCCTTTCAATAAGGTAAAGGATGCTGTCTGCATGATTTTTGAAACATTCTTCTTTGTCGGTTGAAGCTAATAGTTCAAAGGCAACATATTTTACATTTTTGGCAGCCATAATGGAAACGACAGTTCCAAGGTCGAGTGGATTTTCTTTAAGGGCAGGTTGAAATACCCCATCTTTCCCGGATTTCAGGTGTGTAGTTACCCATCGGTCAGCAACTGATGAGAGATAGTTTGCCACTTTTAGCGGGTCTGCTTTCTCTCTCGATGCATTCTGGAATGGATTTGCCGTATCGAACTGAATACCAATACTCTTAGTATGATTGATCAGATCAGCAAAACCATAGTATTCTTTGCCTTTTCCAAAGAAAGACTCATTCCCATTCTCTATGATAAATTCAAGGTTGTTTTCCTGAGCCATTTTTCCGGCATTTTCAGCTATTTCAATTATTCTAGTAAACTCTGCTTCAGTCCATCCTTTTTTGGTTTCATCAGAGGCAAACTCAGTGTTAGAAACAATAGTTCTTATTATTCCCTCTCCCGGAAAAGCTTTGGTGTTCTCCAAACCTTTTTTGAAAACCTTCATAAAGTCAGGAGCCAGCAAGTTGGAATTAATTTCATATAACACATCAATGCCAAGCGATTCAGCTATTTTTCCAAGCTCTTTGCAATCATTCAGGGATAAGCTTGCATCCGGATCCCTTAGTTCTATAAATTCATAACCCTCCTTTGCTGCAAAATGAATTATTTCTGTGACATTTTTCACATCATGGGGGAGGCATTTCAGAAAATTCTGCGTTGAGAAGCCAAGTTTTAAAGCAGGAGAACCTTTAAATGCGAAAGATTTTACATTGTTTTTCATATTGAATAATTTTGTTTTTACCACAAAGGAACACTAAGGTTACCACGAAGGTACGCAAAGGACTTGTTCTCAGTCTCTGAATACTTTAATGGTAAAACTAAAGTATAGATAATTAAAATCAAAATCATTATCAAACAGTGTTAAAGAAGTATAAATCCTGTAAAATATTAGCATACTATACTTGGATTTGAATAAACAATAACCTATGTTTAAAAAGGAAATTTATACAATTTAAACTATATATTATGTCAGCAGAATTTAATGTAAAAGGACGGTTCCTGATGGGTCCCGGACCAAGTGATGTAAATTCAAGAGTCCTTAGAGCAATGGCAGCTCCGATGATAGGACATCTCGATCCTCAGTTTATTCAGATAATGGATGAGGTGATGGATATGACGAGGCAGATTTATCAGACAAAAAACCAGGTTACATCCGCAATTTCGGCAACGGGCAGCGCCGGTATGGAAACATGTTTGGTTAACCTTCTCGAAGCCGGAGATACCGCTTTGGTATGTGTTTGTGGTGTGTTTGGCAACAGGATCTGCGATATTGTTGAACGATGCGGTGCAAAACTGGTTAGGATTGATGCCCCCTGGGGGACACCCATCGATCCTGCTCAGGTTAAAAAAGCGCTTGAAAATTGCAGTCCAAAACTGGTGGCCATTGTACATGCCGAAACCTCCACAGGAGTACTCCAGCCACTCGAGGAGATAAGCAAAATGGTCCATGATGCAGGAGCATTATTCCTTGTTGATGCTATAACATCACTTGCCGGAGTACCGGTTTTGGTTGATAAATGGGGAATTGATGCAATTTACAGCTGTACCCAGAAATGTATATCAGCACCTCCCGGGTTATCTCCAATATCATTTAGTACAAAAGCCCTGGAAGTCATGGAGTCGCGTAAGACTAAAGTCCAGAGTTTCTACCTTGATATAACACTGCTCCGTAAATATTGGTCTGGCGCCAAACGCACCTATCATCACACTGGTCCGATATCAATGTTCTACTCAATTCATGAAGCAATGAGAATGGTGCTTGAAGAAGGACTGGAAACCCGGTTTGCAAGACACAAACAAAACCATGAAAAGTTAAGGGTTGGTCTGGAAGCAATGGGATTTGAGTTTTTAGTGGCACCCGGGTATCGTCTGCCGATGCTTAATGCAGTTAAGATTCCGCAGGGATTTGACGATGTTAATGTCCGCAGCAGGTTGCTAAATGAATACAATATTGAAATCGGTGCAGGTCTGGGAGATTTCGCAGGAAAAGTGTGGAGAATAGGACTTATGGGTGAAAGCTGTACCAAAAACCATATAAATATGCTGCTTGCTGCCCTGAAACAGATAATGGGATAAACCTGAGCCAATTAAAATAATTTAATCACATAAAGAGAAATGTAATGGCCTGGACTCAAGAAGTAAATCCGATAAACAACCTGGCAGTTTCTGCTATTATAGCTTCTGCACCGATAATTTTCATTTTCTGGGCATTAATAATTAAAAAGATGAAGGGTTATATGGCAAGTCTGTTTACTGCCATTGTAGCCATTCTAGTGGCAATATTTGTTTATGGAATGCCTGTCGGGCTGTCGTTACTTTCAACGCTTCACGGAGCTCTTTATGGATTTTTTCCTATCTGCTGGATTATAATAGGAGCTGTATTCCTTTATAATGTTAGTGTTAAAAGCGGACAGTTTGAAATAATCAAAAGCTTCATGGCTTCAATTACCAACGACAGAAGGTTGCAGGCGCTTCTGATTGCCTTTTCGTTCGGGTCTTTTCTTGAAGGAGCTGCAGGTATGGGGGCGCCTGTTGCTATAACATCAGCAATGCTTGCCGGTATGGGATTTAATCCTCTTTATGCTGCGGGCATATGTCTGATAGCAAATACTGCACCTGTTGCCTTTGGATCTGTTGGAGTTCCGATCACTATTGCCTCCCAGATATCTGGAATTCCTGAACTGGCAATTTCACAAATGGTTGGTCGTACACTCCCCGTCATAGCTCTGATAATTCCTTTCTATCTTGTTATACTCATGTCCGGATTTAAAAGGTCGCTTGAAGTGCTGCCTGCCATGTTGGTATCAGGTATAGCATTTGCAGTTGTACAATTCGTGGTTGCAAACTATCTGGGACCAATGCTTCCAAGTCTTTTGGCGGGACTCGCTTCAATTGTCTGCCTGATGGTACTGCTCAGGTTTTGGAAACCAAAAGCTATATGGCGATTTAAAGAAGAACCTCAGCATATACCTGATAATGCTTCAAAGTATTCTGCTGCAGAAATTGTAAGGGCCTGGTCTCCTTTTATTATTATGACAGTAATGATTGTGATTTGGGGACTTCAGCCTGTAAAGGATACATTAAATTCAATCGGGCAGATTAAATTTTATATTCCCGGACTTCAGAACTCGATCCTGAACAGTGACGGGACACCATTGCTTATTAAACAGTTCGACCTGAACTACCTATCCATTTCGGGTACTGCAATGTTGTTTGCAGTTTTCATCACTCTTCCTCTGATAGGAATGAGTTTCAAGGAAGGTGCAAAGGTCTACTTTGCAACGTTATACCAATTAAGGTTTACCATCTTAACAATAACTTCAGTTGTGGGATTTGCTTTTATTGCAAATTATTCCGGGATGTCAATAACTATGGCAATGGCATTGGCAAGTACCGGAATCCTCTTTCCTTTCTTCTCACCTATACTTGGCTGGTTAGGTGTTTTCATGACGGGTTCGGATACATCTTCGAATGCTTTGTTCTGCAAACTCCAGAGAGCGTCAGCAGAAGCTATCGGGATTAACCCCGTAATAACCGTTGCAGCTAACGCATCAGGTGGTGTAGTAGGGAAGATGATATCTCCTCAGTCTATTGCTGTTGGGGCAGCCGCAATTGGGTTGGTAGGCAAAGAGTCTGAACTATTCAGATTTACAGTTAAGCACAGCTTCATATTGCTCTTCGTAGTATGTGTAATTACTTTGTTACAGGCTTATGTAATTACGTGGGTAGCCCCTGTTTTCAGGGTTATCGACGAATCTGTTGCAGCAGTGAAACCAAATACATCTGCAGGTTTCACATATCTGATAGGGCTGCTAGCAGCGATAATTGTTATTGTTTTAACAGTAATAATGCTTAACAGGAAACGAGCAAAAACAGTTTAAGTAACTAACATTATTTGTTTAGCCTTCTGATGATGTCTTAAAAGCGACTTTTTTACCCCGCCCCTAAAGTCAGTTTGTTCTTTATATTTCCCCTCCTTTTGAAGGAGGGGTGGCCGCAACCAATGATAATCAGAGCATTGCAAAAGTTTGTTGCGGCCGGGGTGGTTGATTAGGGACCTGTTCTTGAGAGATAATCTAAAAGATTTAAGGCTTTTCCTCTTTAAGATGATTATGCTTTAATTTGACATAAAGAAAGAAACAAATTAAGAAATAAATAAAGCAAAAATCAACCACCCCGGCCGGGAAATGAACATTGTAAAAATCAGATAGTCAATTATCCCTGCCATGGGCTGTTGAAAAAGTCAAAATCCATTAACCGCAAAGGTCGCAAAGAAAATCGCAAAGATCACAAAGAGCTTTGTTACAATGTTTTAACTTTGCGTCCTTTGCGCCACCTTTGCGTACTTTGCGGTTAGAAAAGACTTTTTAGACAGCCCCAAACTTTTCATATTCCAAGTATTTCTTTACAACCCCTAGGTAGAAGGTTAAGCTCTTAAGGTGATTTTGGGGCTAGTAAAAAAGTACTCTTAAGACAGCCTCAATGCCAAATAACCTATGCTTTTCTTACCACAAAGTATGGCTGGTTTGTCTGGTCTGCATTGAAACCGGGGTACAGCCAGGCTTTATCCGGAGCCTGCCTCAACTCAAAATAGTATTGGAGAGGATATGCTGAATTTGTATAGACGGCAGGAATAGTTGCCTTAAAGATGTTTCCCTGCAACTGCATATCAGCTACTTCATAGCGTTCGGCATGGTTTACATGTCGATAATAAAGACGGGCCGAAACAGGTGCTTTTTCGAAGGATATCTCAAGATCAAGGGGTTGCCCTGTCTTTAACTGTACTGGCTGAATATGCCTGCAGGACAAAGAGGGGCGTACCGGTCGGCCGGTTACCTCCAGAATAGCCAAAAGCACATTATCTTTTTGAGGTTCAGTACTCACTTTATTCTGCTCAAGAATATTAGCCATAAATGCTATATCTTCATCAATTGCCGGGAGTCTTTTAAGCCAATGACCACGAATTACTTCATTTTCACCAATAGTAATATCAGGCTTGTACACATCTTTTGCACGATTTGCCAGTTCGGCCCAATAACCTCGTGCTTTTTTATAATAATTCAATGACTCAACCAGTGCTGTACGATCGTTGCTCTTTTCATAAATCCGGAATAGTACCCCGGAACGGAATTTCGCACCGAAGAAACGACCCAACCCGGCTACCATTGAAACATCTATCGACATACGCCGATATTCCTGGTTGTTTTTATTTTCAGAACGGCTTTCGGCCTGAGCCAGGTATTTAACCGTATTATCAGATAAATCCTCGATCCATTGGGCAGCATCTAAAGGTGTGTACTTTCCTGAACGCTTTCCTTCAAGTAATTCATCGGCAAAATCATTAATCCGTGAAAAAAGTTGCGGATCTGTTGGGCTTACATTTCCAAAAACCCGGGGTGATGGAGTATCTGTAAAAGGAATTCTTTTTGAAGCATCGGGAATTGACATGTTAAGATACATTTCAGGCCAGTAGGTATTGTTTCCGGCTGAAGCTCCATGCGTAGTTAATACAATAGGAAGAATGCGGGTTGAATTCGCCAGGGCCAGTTGAACGCCTTCTGCCCCTGCCCCGAACTTGTTACGAAGATACCTGTTCCATACATCTGACTCCGTATCAGGATTATATGCCAGTCTTCCAAAAACCCTCAAGCTATATACATATTTTTCCCAGTCCCAGCGGGGTTTCAGTGAAGCATCCAGGTAACCACAGCGGTCACCAGCAATACCTGACCCCCTGCGGCCCTTAAAAGAGAGTGGTTCCATCAGTTCAACACCAGCGCTTCCGCAAAAGCTGAATGCTCTTGAATGTGCAGCACTGATAACAGGATCGCCCCAAACAAGAAGACGTTGGGTTCCGGGCCAGATACGGTGCAGAACACCATAAGGCCGGTCTTCTTTTAAAAGATCGCCATAACCGTATCGCATGAAGCTTCTTGATCCGGCACTCAAATTCATCAGACCGGTTGCCTTTACATCTGCTTTTGGTATTTCGAGAGCACGTATGTCGGCCTGATGATAAGGTAATCCAAGATGTTCGGCCCAATATTTTGGAGATATATTTACTGGCATTCCACTGGCAACAGCAGCATCGATCATTGTTTGATCCATTCCTTTTGCATGCATATCGATCTCAACTTTTCGTCCGCATGTTGCCACACCTTCAAAAATTGTTTTCCAGAAGTCATAACTTCCTTCTGTAACGCCGCTCTCACCATGAACACGGAATGTAACACCACTTATCGCGGGACATTCCTTTAGAAGAGTACGAACAGCATCGCGGCAATAAGGTCCGTGATTTTCTTTATTGAGACCCTCGATAGTATAATTGGCATCAGGACTGTTTATCCACTCATAGCCATGCATCCATATTCCAAGTTGAAACTGAATGCCCCTGGCTACAGTTTGTTCACTAATAAACTTGAGCATTTCAAGATTCTTATCCCGTTCTGCTTCAGGCAACTGAGGTACTTTTACATTATAACCCGGTACATTTAAAAGGAAAGGGTAGGCAAAAAGAAAATAACCGTCGGTCACGTTTTGAAGAAAATCGTAACCTATACCAAAACTGAGGTTAAACCGGTTAAAGCGCTGGGTTGTCGCCATTGTGAGATATTTTGGCCACATCTCACGATCGTTATACCACGGTTTATCCTCTATATCGCTTACAAATAATCTATTAAGGCTGCGTATTCTGTTAGCCGGTTTCTCAACAATCGGTTTTTCAATTTTAAGTGAATCCAAAGGTTGAGTGGAGTTTTGCACCCGATCGTTAAGTTCAAGAAGCGCATATACAAGTCCGCGGATGTCATATCCACAAGCCAGTAATATCTGTTTGCCATTTGCTTTGGCCGGAATCAGACCAAGCGCTTCTGGTACCATTGGGATGTTGATACCGGAAGATTTCAGAATTTCCAGACAGGTTTTAGAAGTTGCTCCGGAAACAAGAATAACTATATCATCGGTTTTGGCTTTACTGAGCTGGTCAGCTCTCGTAACAGCAACACCCCCGGAAGCCAGAGAATTTTCCAGCTCCTTTGCTGCCCATAGAGCAGCTGCAGAACCGGCTATAGGGTCTGAAGGATCCAATATGATGGTTACTCCTTTTGCAATAAAATCTGAAAAGCCAAAGGATGATACTCCAACAGCTGTTATACCGGCTATTTTAACAAAGTGGCGTCTGGTTAGCTCATTTGCACTTTCACTTGAATCACTATCCTGTACATGTTTCTTCATAGCAGATTTTATTTAATATTTAGTTCTGGTAGTCCCCTAAATTAAAAACACAATGTAATAAAAAATTTGATTGCTGAGCAACCTGCCCCTCATCGACAAGCACTCACCCCCTGGGGCTGTTGAAAAAGTCAAAATCCATTAACCGCAAAGGTCGCAAAGAAATTCGCAAAGAGCGCAAAGAGCTTTATTACAAGGTTTTAACTTTGCGTCCTTTGCGCCACCTTTGCGTACTTTGCGGTTAGAAAGAACTTTTTAGACACCTCCATGGGGGTGAGTTGAGCTGGTCAACAATCAGCAAAAAAACGCCGGACTCTCATAGATAGTGATCTCCTGAGTCCGGCGCTTTTTTAAGCTTTGTTTATCTATTTAACTGAGAATCTGTAAATAGTCTCTGATTTGAAAGTTTCTCCGGGGTTAAGTACCGTAGTTGGGTAACTGGCCTGGTTTGGACTATTTGGGAAATGCTGTGTTTCGAGGCATAACCCTGACCTGTATGTATAAGGCTTACCATTGTAACCGATTAAACTCCCATTAAGAAAGTTGCCACAATAAAACTGAACACCAGGCTGGTCGGTAATAACTTCCATATAACGACCGGATGTAGGATCGTAAACAGTGGCAGCTACATCCTTTGTATTGTTAAGAATGAAATTATGGTCGTAACCTTTTCCCAAAGTAAGCTGATCGTATGATTCGGCAATTCTTTCACCAATTGTATGAGGTGTTGTAAAATCGAATGGGGTTCCTGCGACCGGACGGTCCTCTCCAGTCGGGATAAGTGTAGAATCGACAGGACTGAATTTTGAAGCATTGATTGTTAACAGATGGTCGAGGATGTCACCATTCCCGGCTCCATGAAGATTGAAATAACAATGGTTGGTAATGTTCAGAACTGTTTTCTTGTCGGTGGTACATTTATAGTCAATTATAATTTCATTTTTGTCGTTCCATGTATACAAGGCTTCGACGTTCATGGTTCCCGGATATCCCATTTCCATATCTGGACTAACATATGTAAATTTTACAGATGGGTTAGCTCCTGCAACAATCTCACCATCCCAAACGCAGCTGTGCCATCCGCCCGGGCCACCGTGCAAAGAATTGGGGCCATCGTTCAATGGTAAGGAATATTCAACACCATCAAGAGTGAATTTTCCTTTGGCTATTCTGTTGGCGTATCTTCCAACAACTGCTCCGAAATATGGATCGCCTTTTATCATTGCATCGAAAGTATCAAAACCAAATGCCACGTTTTCCTTTTTTCCGGCTTTATCGGGCACTGATATCCATGTAATACGTGCACCAAAGTTGGTCAGTTTGATAACATTTCCTTCTTTATTGGTTAGAGTGAAAAGGTAGACTTCTTTGCCTTTTTGAGTTCCAATGCTCTCTTTTTTGACCCCCTTATTTTGTGCTGTCTGATTGCAGGAAGAGAACACAAGCATCATTCCAGCCATGGTTAATGATAGTAGTTGAATTTTTTTCATTTTTCTAAGTTTTACTTTTGCTAATATACAATAAAAATTATAACTTTTTTATCCAAACTATTGAGCTGCCATCAGGGTTTTCACCTCCGGGTCGTGGAGTAGAATGAATGGTATTACGGTTATTACGTGCATAGTTTGGTATTGCAATCAGGGGAGTTCCATCATCCCACTTCCCCTTAATTGCCATAATTCCATTAAGCATATCTCCTTTCCATTCAAGTGAAAGTGGTCCCTTGCCAATATATTTATCAATATCAGGCTGATCAGCTTTTTCAACATTATATATTATCGGACCATAACGCAGAGCCACCCTTCCCCTGTCTGCTTCAATCCTGTCGTCAGCTTTAACAACCTGAATCTCCATTGGCAATTCAAGATCTACCCTATCACTAGTTTTCCAGGTACGGGTAATTTCAGCATAACCATTGACTATTTTTGGTTTTACAGATACTCCGTTTACAGAAAGCGATTTAAGTCCAGATACAGCTGGCATCGGAGTATATAACTCGCTTGTAGTCCTGTTTGGAACACGAATAAAAAGAGTGAACTCTTTTGATTGTGAAGGGTTTACAGTAATTGATATCTTACCACTCCATGGGTAATCGGTCTTCTGTACCATCTCAATGTCTGTACCTGCTACTTTTTCGACTTTAATTGTACTGCCAATGAACATATTAACATACAAGCCTTTATCTCCTTTTACGTATGTCCAGGTGGGTAACATAAGCAATGTTCTTGGAATATTTCCAACACAACACGGGCAACCATGCCATGCATATCTCGATACTGAAGATGACAGAGGGTTAGTATAGTAAAAATTCTTTCCATCCAGATCGAGTGACCCTAATAATGCATTATACATTGTCTCTTCGTACAGGTCAGCATATTTTGCATCGTTATATGCAATATTCATTTTGTACTGAAAAAAGATAAGTCCGCAGCTTGAGCACGATTCGCAATAAGCATTATTCCGAAGTGAATAGTTAGGGCCAAATCCCTCTGAGGTTTCTCCGCTTCCAACACCTCCCGTAAGATAATATTTCTTATTTACCATGTTGTCCCACAACGACATAACAGCGCTCTGATAATCGACATCCCCTGTTTCGGCGGCGATATCCGCCATACCGGAATAGGTGTACATGGCGCGTACAGCATGACCTACAGCTTCATATTGTTGTTGTACAGGGACAAGGCTCTGATCATACTCACTTCCATCTTTACGGCTATCGAGCAGGAACTTTGCAAGCTTAATATAGTTGTCGCCATGACCACTGCCTTCCATATCATTTACAAATCGGCCGAAACGGACTAAAGCCTGCTCCATTTCCTGATGGCCATCGAACCATTCCTTTTTTCCCGGACCTATGTTTGCAACCCAGCAATCGGCAAGTTTTTTAGCAGCGTTATACAGCCGTTTGTCTTTCCCTTCGGTAAGTGTGTAATGATTAATTGCCGACTCAATGAAATATCCGGCAACATATCCTTCATGATTTCCCCTTGCCTGTGGTGTCCATCTCCCTTTCCATTGTGTAGTATCGCGAAGAGTGTAAGCGGTCTGCAGGTAACCATCCGGTTCCTGGGCAGCAAGGATAATCGGGATCCATTTTTCTATGGTTTCCTTCATTTTTTTCTGAGCAGTAATTATTTCGGGATCTCCTTTAGGGTCAATCATAAGAGCTATACACATGGATTCGATTGTCTGGTGAACCCAGGCATTTGAGAAAACAAAACCCAGATGTTTTCCATGTGGCTCTCCCCGTAAAGCTTTTCCGGCTTCTATAAAATTATCTAATCCTCCCTGTCCTAAGGTGAGGTCAGTCCGGTTTATCTGATCGATACACCAGGGAATCCAGTTAACTATCATTGCTTTAGCTCTGTCGTTCCACAAAGGACTGTCAATCTTATAACGCTTTGTATAGACAACATCCAACCGTTTAACAGCAGGAGCCTGATCAGCTTTTACAACAAGGTCGGAAGAAGATGACTGATTTCTTTCAGTGACTGTAAGTGAGAGCACATACTCACCCGGAAGAGAAAATGCTGCAGTTGTTTTAAGCGATTTAGAATCGGCAAATGTAACAGTACCAGGTCCGGATTTTTTTGTCCAGATAACCTTATTAATTGGTGTTACCGATTTAACTCCGCCTGAGAGAAAGGTTTTTCCATTCACCATAACTGAACGATCACCACCTGCAGTTACAACGGGAGGATAGTTGGGTGAACCGGAAGCCTGAAAAACCATCCATTCAAGAATTGTTGGTGTGAACCTGTCGGCTGAATCCAACTCTAATCTTAACCTGGTTGTTTTAATTTCATCAAAAGTGGTAGAATTAAACTTATTATTTTCAAGGCCAAGTCCATTTACATTCTTTACCGGAACAAAAGTGTTCCCATCCCAATATTGAACCTGGTATGCGAGTGGCAATTTTACACTGTTCTCAAAATTCCACCAGAATACCGACACCTCACTGGTGCTAACAGGTTGATTCCATTCATATTGCACCCATAGGGCTGTAGAAGGACGCTGTTGTGGTCTGTTGCCACCACCACCTGTCCGCACCGGACCAGTATTATTGGGAATCAGTCCATCGTTCAGATTTGTTAATATTGTACCAGATCTGTAAGAAGTCGAAACACCGGCAACATTAGCAAGATTTTTTCCGGCCGGAAGGGTGATTGTTGCCTGGGCATTCACATACCCGAAAGTAGCAGCAATTATTGACAGAGCGGAAATGAAACGATGGTAACTGATAGATTTCATAACTATTCAATTTTTAACTAACCAGGAAATACAAACTCTTTACATAAATATGACAAGATTCAACTTCAGATTATTTTGAAATTTCCAGAACAACAACTGATTTAGACGGCATAGTAATTGTAAGAATTCCATTCTTAAGCAGGAACCCGTTAAAAGCAACTGGTTTAACCACATCAGGACTTTCAAAACTATTGAAGGAATTCATTTGTGCTGAAGTCAGTAACTCTCCTGTTGCTTTTGTAAAGGAATCAC
Source organism: uncultured Bacteroidales bacterium (assembly GCA_963809855.1). Taxonomy (GTDB): domain Bacteria; phylum Bacteroidota; class Bacteroidia; order Bacteroidales; family VadinHA17; genus LD21. Next base: position 2,659,347 of record CAWELF010000001.1, read on the forward strand.
CAATTACAGGGCATGTTACAGTAACCGGTTTGTTAGGATTGAGGTTGGCGAGAGATATGTGCACTTTACCGTCTTTATCAACAGATGCTGATGCAGAAACTGCAGGAATACTTTTCTTCCCGAAAGTATAGTCCTCGCTTCTGAGATCAATATTAAGAAGTTTAGCTTCCTGATGAACTTTGAACATCTTGAAAACATAGTATGTTGGCGTAAGAACCATCTTGTCGTCCTTTGTAAGTATCACACTCTGAAGTACGTTTACCATCTGAGCAAGGTTTGCAACTTTAACCCTGTCGGCGTGCTGATTAAAAATATTAAGGTGAATTGCCGCAGTGATTGCATCACGCATTGTGTTTTGCTGATAGAGGAAACCTTCGTTGGTACCGGGTTCTACCAGGAACCAGTTACCCCATTCATCCACAACAATGCCTTTGTTTTTATCAGGATCGTACCGGTCCATTATGGCAATGTGTTTCCTTAATATTTTGTCCATCTCATAATTTAGCTGAAATGTCTCAAACCATAGAGCTTCATCAAACTTTGTTGCCGATGTTTTGCTTCCCATTCCGCCCGGAAAGGTGTAATAATGAAGAGACACCCCCTGGAACATTCCCCTGCTTTCAGGATCTTTCATAAGCGTTTCAGTCCAGGATGCATTGTAATCGCCCGGCCCGAATGCCCCAACATTCCCTAAATTAGCAGTAGGTCCACATGCTACTCTGTAGAGATTGTTACCTGAATAATTACGAAGGTATGTGGAATACTGCCTCATTACGTTTGTATAGAAATCTGCAGTCATATTCCCTCCGCAACCCCAGTTCTCATTACCAATAGCCCAGAATTTTACTTTCCAAGGATCTTCCCTTCCATTTTGCTTACGCAGGTTGGTCATAGGACTTACAGCATCGGAGGTCAGATATTCTATCCAGTCCGACATCTCTCTAACAGATCCTGAGCCGACATTACCATTAATATATGCATCGCAGCCCAGCAACTCAATCAACTTCATATATTCGTGGGTGCCAAATGAGTTATCTTCAGTAACATTTCCCCAATGAGTATTCACTATTGAAGCCCTTTTATTTTGAGGTCCAATTCCATCCATCCAGTGATAGGTATCTGCAAAGCATCCACCCGGCCAACGGAGGTTCGGTACCTTTATAGCACGCAGTGCTGCCAGAACGTCATTTCTTATCCCATCTGTATTTGGAATCTTTGAATCCTTTCCAACCCATATTCCTCCATATATACATGCACCCAGATGTTCTGAGAAATGACCATAAATATCTTTACTGATAACAGGGCCAGGGTGGTTGGCAACCACAACCAGCTGATTGGCTGATACAAGGTCACTTTGCCCGTTAACATTCAAACAAGCAATTGATATCACAAACAATAATCCGGCAAATGATTTTTTCATGGTATAGACTGTATTAAAGGTTGTATAAAACTTATCAAAAAGCATTAACCGCAAAGTCCGGGTTATGAACTTTGCGGCTATGTTATTCAAAATATGTCTGTTACTTCAAACCTTTTTCAATAAGAGAACCAAGCTTCTTATAGTTATTAAAAAGGATATTATATTTCTTTGCTCTTACTGGATCGGGATGGTATTCTTTTTCAAAACCGCCACCCATGGCCTTTTGCGCAGCTGAAACATCTTTATAAACTCCAGCAACAACAGCAGCAGCCATTGCTGATCCGAGAGCGCATGTCTGATCTGATTTAGCCACTTTAATCGGCATATTAAGAACATCACATACGATCTGCATCACGAAAGGATTCTTCTTGGCAACACCGCCAATTGCTATAACTCCGTCAATGCGGACTCCCTCGGAGATGAAACGCTCATTTATCATTCTTGATCCAAAAGCAGTGGCTTCAACGAGAGCTTTAAAAATTCTTGGAGCATCAGATCCTAACGACAAACCTGTAATGGCGCCTTTCAGTTCCTGATTTGCATCCGGGGTACGTCTTCCGTTCATCCAGTCGAGAGCAACGATAGCTGTCTCTTCCAGTGGTAAAGCTTCAGCTTTTTTGCTTAATTCGGCAATAATTTTATCAGCTGTCTCCTCCTTAATCCTATTTTTTGTTTTCTCATCAAGCCAAGTCATCTCTGACACGATTTCAGTAACAGGCCACATAAGAAGTTTACTGAACCATGCATAAATATCACCAAAAGCTGATTGACCTGCTTCGAGTCCAAGCATGCCAGGAGTAATAGAGCCGTCTACCTGTCCGCAAATACCGGCAACAAGCTTGTCTCCTACTTCTGCCATTGGTGCAATAAGCATATCGCATGTTGAAGTACCCATAACCTTAACAAGATGATATGGTTTAATCTCACCTCCTACTGCACCAAGATGAGCATCGAAAGATCCTGCTCCAACTTTAACTGAAGTGGAAAGTCCCAATTTTTTTGCCCACTCTTCTGTGAGAGTTCCTGCTACCACATCGCAGGTATAGGTGTCTTTGAAAAGTCGGTCTCTCAATCCAGAGAGAACGGGATCGAGTTTTGTAAGAAATTTTTCATCAGGCAAACCTTTGAAATCCTCGTGCCACATTGCTTTGTGTCCCGCTGCCGTACGGCTTCTCTTCAGTTGAAGCGGATCGGTTTTTCCAATAAGAATTGCTGGTATCCAGTCGCAGTGTTCAACCCATGAGAAAGCATTCTTCCTCATTGCTGCACTGTTGCGAAGAACATGAAGGACTTTAGCCCAGAACCATTCTGAGGAATAAATTCCACCTTCAAACTTTGTATAATCTACCCCGCCCCAGCTTCTCGCAAGTTCATTAATCTCTGCTGCCTCTTTAACAGCAGTATGGTCTTTCCAGAGTACAAACATTGCATCGGGATCAGTTGCAAATTCAGGTTTGAGAGAGAGAGGCACTCCTGACTTGTCTACTGCTACCGGCGTTGAACCGGTGGTATCAACAGTTATACCAACAACGTTTTTAATTGTTTCTGCCGGTAAGCCTTTAAGCGCCCCTTTAACAGATTGTTCCAGACCTTCTACATAATCGAGAGGGTGTTGGCGGAACTGATTTATTGATGGGTCACAGAATAGACCCTTCTTCCACCTTGGGTAATCAAAAACTGACGTTCCGACAATTTCACCATTTGTTGTATCTACTACAACTGAGCGGACTGAGTCGGTACCATAATCGATACCTATTACGAATTTCTTTTCCATAACTTATCTTATTAAATTTTATTTATTTCTGACCATAATAAGCTCCACTTCCATGTTTCCTGTAATAATGTTTGTCGAGCAGGGATTTACTGATTTGTTCATTTTTGCCCAGGAGAACAGTATAAAAAGCCATTCGCGCAATCTCCTCGAGGGCAACAGCATTATATACTGCATTGTCAGCATCCGTACCCCAGCAGAACGGTCCATGAGAATTTACCAGAACCGACGGCACCGTCAATGGGTTAACAGAACCAAGAGTTTCACCGATAACCTTGCCTGTATTCATTTCATAGTCCGTCTCAATCTCATTGTCGGACAGCAAACGTGAGCAGGGAACCTCACCATAATAATGATCGGCATGAGTAGTTCCGAATGCGGGAATTGATCTTCCAGCCTGAGCCCATGATGTTGCATAGGATGAATGAGTATGAACAACGCCACCGACTGATTTCCATATCTTGTAAAGATAGAGGTGGGTAGGTGCGTCTGTTGAAGGTTTATATTTGCCTTCCACGACTTTCCCATCAGGATCGAGGACAACCATGTCATCTGCTTTCATTGTATCATAACTTACACCAGATGGTTTAATGACAATCAGACCACTCTCTTTATCCTTTCCACTTACGTTGCCCCATGTATGAACAACAAGGCCATTTTTTACCAGATCGAGATTTGCCTTAAAAACACTGATTTTTAAATTCTCAAGCATATTTTTCAACTTTAAATACTCCAAACTTTAGGCACTTTTATTCAACTGACATCAAGATTAAAATAGAAACCGTTCTGTTTCAGTTTTTCATATCTGTCTTTATTAAACCTGTAATAGAAAGCTCCTTTCTTGGAAGTCTCCTTCTCCTTTTCATCAAGCTTTTCAAGAATTCCCATCGAGAGAATTTTTTTCCTGAAATTCCTCTTGTCAATTTCTCTCTGATAAATTGCTTCATATAGATCCTGCAGCTGAACCAGGGTAAATTTCTCAGGAAGTAATTCAAATCCCACAGGTTTAATCTTTACCTGATTCTGCAGATCAGCCAGAGCCTTCTTTACCATTGCAGAATGGTCGAATATCAGATCGGGAATTTTCGAAATGGATCTCCAGTTAGCGCCATTTTGCTGAGCCAGGTCATGATCAATATCTCGAATTGTTATAAGGGCAAAATATGCAACGGAGATTACCCGGGCTCCCGGATCTCTTAACAGCTCACCATACGAATAGGATTGCTTCATATAGATGATTTCAAGTCCTGTAAGGTTACGCAGAATTCTGAAAGCTGCGGTGTCGAGACTCTCATTTTCTTCAACGAAACCACCCGCCAGCGACCACCGACCTTTTGCGGGATCAAAACTTCGCTTTATCAGAAGAAGCTTAATCTCTTTCTCCAGTATATCATACCCAAATATAATACAGTCAACTGCAACAAGATACCTGGGATGCTTTGAATAAAGCTTCATATTTTTAAAAGAGATACCCGGATAGCATTTTCAGCCATCCGGGTCCCAGATTAGATTATACCGTTGGAAATGTGGTGATAAACCTCATTCCACTTTAGTTCCTTCTTAAACTCATTAAGATTGCAGTTCTTATCAATAAGAACAAATTCAACTCCCATCATACCTGCAAAATCTTCGAGGTATTCTGAATTGATAGAAGAGCTGAATCCTGTGTGGTGAGCGCCTCCTGCAAGTATCCATGCGTTTGCACCGGTCTTAAGATCAGGCATCGGATTCCAGAGAACGCTTGCAACCGGTAGATTAGGCATGTCGGGACATTTCACTACTTCTACATCATTAACAATCATTCTGAATCTGTTGCCAAGATCAATAACAGAAACGTTAATTGCGCTTCCTGTTGCTGTTTTGAACACGAGACGTGCAGGATCTTCTTTTCCGCCGATACCAAGAGGATGAACTTCAAGGGTAGGTTTTCCGAGAGCGATGGTAGGACAGACTTCGAGCATATGGGCTCCGAGTACTCTCATTCCTTTTGGATCGAAATGATAAGTATAGTCTTCCATAAATGAAGTTCCACCCTTCAGACCGGTTGCCATAAGTTTCATTGAGCGGACAAGCGCTGCAGTTTTCCAGTCACCTTCAGCTCCGAAGCCATAACCCTTAGCCATTAATCGCTGAACAGCAAGACCAGGCAGTTGTTTTAATCCGTGAAGATCTTCGAATGTTGTTGTAAATGCTTTGAAACTACCAGCTTTCAGGAATGCCTCCATTCCAATTTCAATTCTAGCAGCCTCTTTCAAAGTATCCGAAGTACTAACAGCTTTAGACATTTTGTACTCATCGCCATATTCAGCAAGAAGTTTTTTAATTGCAGCAGGTGATACCTCAATTACATATTTAACCAGGTCACCAATGCCATAACCGTAAACAGAATATCCCATTTTCATTTGGGCGCTTACCTTGTTTCCTTCAGTGACTGCTACATCGCGCATATTATCGCCAAACCTCGCAACTTTCATACTAAGAGCATCGTTATATGCTGCTGCTGCTCTAACCCATACTGCGATACGATCGATAGCTTCTTTATCTTCATAATGACCAACAACCACTTTCCTGTTCAGTCTCATCCTTGTGCCGATAAAACCAAATTCGCGGTCACCATGAGCAGACTGGTTGAGGTTCATAAAATCCATATCAATTGTTTCCCAGGGGATATCCCTGTTAAGCTGGGTATGGAAGTGCAGGAAAGGTTTATTTAAAAGATTCAAACCTTTGATCCACATCTTTGCAGGTGAAAATGTATGCATCCAGCAAATAAGCCCTACACACTGTTTTGAATTGTTGGCTTCTGTGCAAAGTTCGGTTATTGAATCCGGGGTTGTGAGGATTGGTTTAAAAACAATTTTCACTGGAATTTTCGGATTCTTGTCGAAAGCTGCTGCAATTTTTGTCGAATCAGCTGCAACTTGTTTCAGAGTTTCAGGACCATACAAATGCTGCGTTCCTGTAACAAACCAGACTTCAAGTTTTTTTAGATTGTCCATATAATATTTTTATAAGTTAAAAATTAATACTTCCAAATAATTACCAAAAGTAGATATAAAATAAAACACAAATCACTACCACACCTAACGAAGCAATTACATCCCATTTGTTCCAGCTCTGTTTCATGAGTGTTTTATAATCACCAGTGAAAGTTATAAACTCTATCTGCTGAGCAGATGGCTTCGGAGTGAAGAAAGATACAACGGCCATAAACAACATGATGAATACAAGAAGCCAAATCTCAAAGATGAGCCAGTTAGTATGCCAGAACCAATGGGTTGATTCCCATAACCAGCCTGTCATTACGTCTTTACCTGTATTTGTAAAAATGTTGGTCAGAAGTCGTACCATCCCAATTAAAAAGCCTACAATTAAACCATATTCACCTGCCTTAGGCGTAATTCTCTTGGAAAAGATACCCAGCAGGAAAACAGCGACCATTGCAGGAGCAAGCAGCGACTGAATGCCCTGCAGATAAGAGTACAGACTACCAAGGCTCATCATAACCGGTATCCAAACAATTCCAAGTATTACTACAACAATTGTTGCAATACGACCTACCAAAACGTATCTGGCCTCACTTTTGCCCTTGAAAAGTGGTTTATAAAAGTCTTCTGTATATAACGTAGCACAGGAATTGAAGAATGCCGCCAATGAAGCAACCAATGCAGATATAAAGCCGATGGTAACAATACCTTTCACACCGGCTGGCAAAACAAACTTAACCATTGAACCAAACGCTGTATCCGGATTATCTAACGAAAAGCCGCTCCCGGGACGTGCAGCCAGTGCTGCGGCTATCATACCGGGTATCAGGAACATAAATACTGGTAATAATTTGAAATAACCGGCAGCGATAGTACCTCTGCGGGCACGTTTCATTACAACCTCACTGGATTCGCCTTTTCTTTGTCCAAGCACACGTTGAACGATGTGTTGGTCTGTAGCCCAATACCAAAGGCCTATAATTGACGCTCCGATAAATACCCAAAAACCCGGATACTCATCGTAGAGAGGGTCACCAGTCTCAAAGTGAAACATGTGGTTAGTGCCATATGCAACGCCATCTGCTCCTTTACTAAGGGTCTTGGAAAAGTCAATCATTGCCGTCCAGCCATGCGCAATACTGCCGTCTCCGAGTGCTGCCAAGCCCAGGAAAAGCACAAGGAATGAACCAATGATAAGTATCGGTGTTTGAATGGCTGAAAGTGTCATCACACCCTTCATTCCACCAAATACGGTAAAAATACCGGTTAACACTATTAATCCTATAGCTCCATACCAAAAAGGTAAGCCAAGAAGACTCTGCATAAATATACCACCGGTAAATGCGGTTACACTCACTTTCGTAAGCACGTATGCTATAAGTGTAATTATAGACAACCACGAACCTGTACGATGTGTGTAGCGATTTTTCAGGAAGTCGGGCATGGTGATAATTTTCCCCAATTTATTGTTCATAAGTTGGTAAAATGGGACAAAGAGCCAACCCAGGATGAGTATCATCCAGCCTTGCATTTCCCAGTGCGCCATACCAACACCGGCCTTTGCCCCTGTTCCGGCAAGCCCTACAAGGTGTTCAGAGCCGATGTTTGCAGCAAAAATTGCAGCACCTATGATATACCATGGTTCACCTTTACCAAACAGGTAGTCCTGACTATCGGCACCCTGCATCATACGATTGTGTTTTCGTATTGAACGCCATACAGCCCATATTACAGCCAAAATCCCGACTGCCATAATTGTCCAGTCAAGCCAAATAAATTCTTGTGATTTCCAATTCATCAGTTAAAGCTTATTAGTTTATTAATATGAATAAGGCAAATTTACTTTTTAGTGAAGAAAACAAAGTGATTACACTTTCACTCCGCATGGTTATTCCCCAACAAATATATAAAAATATCTTAAATGTACAGATTACACTTAAAAATAATGAAATAAAGCCAAACAGACACTTGTATTTTTATATATTACTGAATAACAGCACATTAAACTACCTTTAAGATGAAATATTTTCTAGTCCCATTCTTTCAGAGCTGCCTGAATGAAATCTATTATTCTTTGATTTTCCTCCTTCCCATTACCAGTCACACGGAATGGATCTCCGAATCGTATATGGATTGGTTTATGCCGGTCGATCGGGCCAAGTTCTTTTATCAATTCCCCATTCCCCCAGAAATCAGTTTTTAAAGCTACAGGTACAATGTCTACTCCTGCCTTTCGCGCCAGCTTAACGCCAAGAGAATTAAACTCTTCGGGTTTGAACTCAACACTCCGGGTACTTTGCGGGAAAATTATAATTGAAGTCCCCTTCGACAGTAAATCCATTCCCCCGTTCATCACTGTTTCAAAATCCTTTCTTGGATCTTTCCGACCCACAACGATGGGATTTCTTGAACGCATAACATCACCAAACAGAGGATGACTGACGAGGCTCTCCTTCACAACGAATGTGGTATCCCTATGCGGGGCAATAATTGATGGAAGGACCATTGTTTCAAGAGTACTCATGTGATTACCGATAAAAAGTACAGGCCCTTCAGATTTTGTTATGTTTTCCATACCTCTGATGTGAAACCTGCCTCCGGTCCTTTCAATGATACGTAATATTTCAAATGAAGAATCAGTCCACTCTTTTGTAAAATACTCCTTCCTGATAGCCTGCTTTCTTGTTTTCAGAACAATTGAAGCATAACTCAGAGTAAAATATAGCCTGCTGTTCAATCGAAGCTTCTCTTTGAAAGACAAATGTTCCTTTTCAGGAGAGTCGTAAGAATTTGAGTCAAAGTAACCTTTCTGCATCAGTAACAATTTAATCGATGTGAGCACGTTCTCATCAGGTTATGAATTAAATTCCATTAGAGGAATCTTTTTACAAATCTAATAATTAATTTTAAGGAATTTCTAACTGGAAAATGATGAAGATATTAATTGTTGAGGATGATTATTCACTCAGACTTGCTATATGCGATTACCTGAAAATGGAAGGCCATGTATGCGAAGTTGCCCAAAATGTTAATCAGGCAAGAATTAAAACTGAAGACAACAGGTATGATTGCATTATACTCGATTTAGGACTCCCCGATGGAAACGGGCTCGACATCATAAAGGTATTAAAGAAGAACGAGGCATCAGACGGTATTCTTATCCTTTCAGCCAGAGATTCCTTAAACGATAAACTTCAGGGCCTCGAGACAGGAGCAGATGATTATCTGACCAAGCCTTTTCATTTCGCAGAGCTAAGCGCCAGGATTAATTCAATATATAGAAGGAATAGTTTAAAAGGTCTCAATGAAATAAGTTTTAACGAAATAAGGGCCAATACTGTTGATAAACTGGCCTATGTAAATGATGAGCTATTGAATCTTACCAAGAAGGAATATGACTTACTCGTTTTCTTCATTACTAATAAAAACAGGATGATAACAAAAGAATCAATTGTGGAGCATCTTTGGGGGGATGATGTAATTCTTACCGATTCATTCGATTTTGTTTATACTCATGTTAAGAACCTGAGAAAGAAAATTACTGCAGCAAAGGGGAATAACTATATAAAATGTATTTATGGGTTTGGCTATAAATTCACTGAAGATTGAAATTACTTACTAAGAGCACATACTATTTTTTTCTTTTTTCCATCGTTGCCATGATGGGAGGTGGAGTATTTCTGTACTATGCTATCAGAAAGGACATTTACAAGCAGATCGATAACAGTCTTCTCACGGAGAATGAAATTATAAGAGATCAGATCGAGGAGACCGAGACTGTACCTGACTCAACAGTAACATTCGATTCCCAGATTGAAGCGATGATTTATGTCTATCCATTGAAAAAGGTACAGTTTATAAAGGATACCGTTTTATATAATAGTGAAACGGAAGAGTATGTGCCCTTCAGATATCTGTTTCATTCCGGCAATACCATTAAAAAGAATGGCTACACCATTAAACTTTTTGAGACTTTAACAGAGAAGCAGGATTTGCTGCAGGCGATTAGCTGGTATATGTTTGGTCTGTTTCTGTCGCTCTTCATAATCTCCATCCTTATAAATTACCTTATCTCAAGAAAATTATGGAATCCTTTTTACATTTCTGTTGGTAAGGCAGGAAATTTTGATGTGCTTTCAGACAGACCTCTTGAACTTCCGGAAACAGATATTATTGAGTTTCAACAGCTCAATGGCGTAATTGAAAAAATGACTCAGAAGATGAGAATTGATTACCTGAATCTGAAAGAGTATAATGAAAATGCTTCCCATGAAATACAGACCCCATTAGCAGTTATCAGGTCTAAAGTTGAGTTGCTGATCCAAAATAAGAACCTTAAAAAGGAGAGTCTGGATCTTATTAAATCCATAAATGAGGCCACTACACGCTTGTTCAAACTTAACCAGGGACTATTGCTGATTTCAAAGATTGAGAATCAGTATTTTCATGAAAATAAAACATTATCGCTTAAAGAGAAGATTGAGTCTTTTCTTGACAGTTACCGGGAAATAATGGAAATAAAAGGTATCCGGGTTGAGGTAAATGCAACGGATGAGGCTATTGTTGAGATGAATGATGTTTTAGCGGATGTCCTTATATCAAATCTGCTTAGTAATGCTGTAAGATATAATGTGGAGAATGGTTTTATTAAATGCCAAATTGATAATGAATATCTTACAATAACAAATACCGGTCAGCCTTTAATTACAGATCCCGAGCTTCTATTCCGAAGGTTTAATAAAGGAGGTGATAATCCACAATCTGTTGGTTTGGGTTTATCAATTGTTAAAAAAATTACTGAAAACTACAGGATGACAATCAATTACAGCTATTCTGAGAACATTCATAAAATGCGGATAAAATACACTGGCCTCTGATATTATCATCAGTTACTTAAAGTTTTATAAAAAAAGTAAAACTTCAGATCGTCTTCAGAATTGGAAAATACATTTGCATTGTATAACCAAGAAATTAAAAAAATGAAAAAAGTATTTATTGCAATCGTATTAGTTATGTCAGTATTAGTTGTTAATGCACAGACTACAACAACCCCTGCTAAAACTCCTCAGAAAGAAACAAAAGCAGCTGCTGCAAAACCAGCAACCGCACCAGCCGCTAAAGCTGAAGAAAAACAAGCAGCTAAGCCTGCTGCAAAAGCTGCAGCGAAACCAGCCGCCAAACCAGCTGCAAAAGCAAAGACAACTGCAAAACCAGCTGCTAAGCCAGCAACTAAAGCAGCAGAAAAACCTGTTGTTAAATAGGTAGCTGAAAATATTGTATTTCTAGAAACGGTGTCTTTCGACACCGTTTCTTTTTGTATATAATGAGCCCAGCTACTTTGCTAAAAATGGCAGGATCATCAGGCCGACAGTCAGTCCAATCAGTACAACAATTGTTACCCAGCCTATTATATTGGTGAGTGGTTTATTAACATGAACCCCCATAATCTTCTTATTATTTACGAGGAGTATCATACAAACGAGTACAACAGGAAGCAGAACTCCGTTCAATACCTGTGACCAAAGAGAAATTTTAATGAGAGGAGCATTGGGGAGCAGGATTATCAACGCAGCTATTACAAGAATTGCAGTATACAGGGTATAAAATTCTTTTGCCTCATCCCATTTTTTATCAATTCCCGCTTCAAATCCAAAAGCTTCGCAGACATAAAAAGCAGTTGCAAGAGGAAGAATTGTTGCTGAAAATATGGATGCAACAAAGAGGCCGAAAGCAAAAACCTGAGAGGCAAGGTCGCCTGCAAGTGGTTTCAGGGCAAGAGCCGCATCCTTCGCTTCTCCGATCTGTATACCGTTCTCATGAAGCGTTGAGGCGCAAGCAACCATAATGAAGAATGCTACTGTAACTGTTGCAACGCAACCAACTACAATATCAATCATCGTATATTTGTAGTTTTTCATCTTGAGCCCTTTTTCAATTACCGACGATTGCATATAGAATTGCATCCATGGAGCAATCGTGGTACCAATAATACCAATCACCATTGCAAGGCTCTCGGTGCTCACTTCCATCTTTGGATGAATGATTGAGGAACCTATTTCAGCCCAGTGAGGTTTTCCCATTACCGCAGAAATGACGTAGGTCAGCAACGAAACACTGAATACAAGGAATATTCTTTCTGCTACCTTATAGGTTCCTTTTACAACAAGTATCCAAACCATAAACGCTGCCAGAGGGACAGAAATATACTTGCTTATCCCAAATACTTCCATACTTCCTGCAACACCTGCGAACTCTGTGGTGGTGTTGCCAATGTCTGCGAGCAGCAATCCTATAAAAATGAAAAAAGTAACTTTTACCCCTGCATTTTCACGGATCAGATCGGCCAGTCCCTTTCCTGTTACAATTCCCATCCGGGCATTCATTTCCTGGATAATCAGCAAAACGACGAAAGAAGGTATCAGTGTCCAGATCAGGCTATAGCCATAAATAGCTGCTGCAACAGAGTAAGTGGTTATGCCACCTGCGTCGTTATCGACACTCCCTGTTATAATTCCTGGACCTAAAATGGCCAGGAAAATTGCCAGATTTCTTAATATCTTGGAATCCTTGAGTTTTGTTTTGAACATGCTCACAGAATTTTTCTTATTGTTTTTGTCTTTTAACTTTCTTAGTCCTCCGAAGATATTTTGAAGGAGGATGTCTTTTATCTTCTCTTGGTCCTTCTCTCGCTGATAAGATCCTCTACCACATCATCAATAACAACCATACCCTGAAGAAGGTTGTCATGGTCAACTACCGGAACAGCAAGGAGATTGTATTTGGATACTATCTCTGCAATTGCGCTTACCTTCTGATCATCAAAAAGCGACACGGGTTCGGATTTCATTATATAGCTTACAGTTAACTCCGGTTCAGCAACTACAAGATCGCGAAGATTAAACGTTCCTATCAGTTCATCGTTCGACTCTGTAACAAACATATTATATAAATCTACCGATTCAGGCTTTTTTGATCTTAATTCAATAAGCACTTCTGCAACAGTTGTTGTTGCGCTGAACGACATATAGTCGGTAGTCATAATACTACCAACAAGATTATCGTCATACTCAAGGAGTTCCCTTACTTCCTGGGAGGTTTCAGTATCCATCTCCTTCAGAAGCATTTCGGCTTTATCATCTTCCAGTTCATCAAGAATATCGGCAACCTCATCCGCGGGCATCTTTTCAAGAACATCGGCAGCCTTTTCAACGGGAAGATTTTCAAGAATATGTATCTGAGCATGGGTTTCAAGTTCCTCCAGAACATCGGCAGCTTTTTCTTCATCAAGAGAAGAGAAAACAGACATACTCGATTTTTTTCCAAGATCCTCGATAATGTCTGCAAGATCTGAGGGGTGAAGCGTGTGAAGCTTAGAGTAGCTCTTTGATAATCTTATATTCAGGTTAGAATGATCGATTGCCTGAACATCGTCCCAAAGAATAAACTTTGCCGGTATATTTACACGAAACAGCGACAGGATCTTTTTTATGGGAACGGATATTCCTATTCTCCGAAGAAGTCCTTCAATACCGATATCTACAGCTACAGCAAAGGTTCCGGTAGGCAAAGTTGCCAGACGGACATCGTTCACTCTGACAAGCTTTCGTCCATTCATATCTACAATTTGCTTGTCAAGTATATTTTCGACAAGCAATAGTCCATTGTTTACATCCTCGTTGCTTAGTTCGATAAGGCCTGTGCAGGTAACATTAAGAATTTCCCTGGCCTTTACCACCCTGAAGCTGTTGAAAGAGTAGAATCTGGTCTCTTTTCCTATCTTAAGTCTGACCCCTGTAACTAATTGTTCATTAGGGTCATTTTTACCGGTAGGGATGGCATTTACCAGGAGATCTTTAATAATGCCAATATCATCTCCATCGGCGCCGAATGCTTCCTTTCCGATTATTCCGCTTAAATAAAATGTTGTGAGTGATGTCATTGTCACCTCCTTGCTTTTAGGATATAAAAGGGAGTGACCAAAAGGGGGGACTACCTTTTATACCAAAGATTAAAAAATAAATTCGCCGGGTCGTCGTCCATTTAATTCTCAAAATTGATTTCGGCCGTAAAAGTAAATTTCATATCAATACTATCCAAATAATAGTTCAATTTTTTGTTACCATTTTTCTCACACATTTTAAAAGGAAACATAACATTTCTGGTCTTTGGAAGAGGCGGAAACGAACTTGTTTTGCAGAGTAAACAGCCGCTACTATAATCAGCTTGTAATAAATAATAATCTGTATCTAATAAAATTAAATATAACAATCGACCATATTGAATGGGAAAGTACTGTAAGGTAGGCATTTAGACCACTTACACAAATTACTGAAAAGATCTTTTTCGCAATATATTTTATCTCAAAAAAGGAGTATTACTTCCGTTTCATTCTTTTTTTACTAAATTTGGCATCAATTTAATTAACTATTAGATTAAGTAGTGGGAATATTAAAAGATAAACTTTCAGGTTACGATGCCCCTCAAAAAGTAATGCAGGCTGGCATCTATCCCTATTTCAGGGCAATAGAATCCGAACAGGATACTGTAGTAGTAATTAATGGGAAAAAGGTCCTTATGTTTGGCTCCAATAGCTATCTGGGGCTCACAAGTCACCCAAAAGTTAAGGAGGCTGCGATTGCTGCTATAAGAAAGTACGGAACCGGATGTGCCGGATCGAGGTTTCTGAACGGGACCCTTGATATCCATATTAAGCTTGAAGAGAAGCTGGCAAGTTTTGTACATAAGGATGGCGCACTTTGCTACAGCACTGGTTTCCAGGTAAATCTCGGAGTTGTTTCCCTAATCGCAGGGCGCAACGATTATCTTTTACTTGATGAACTCGACCATGCCTCAATAATTGAAGGCAGCAGGCTTTCTTTTTCAAAAGTCCTTAAATATGCTCACAATGATATGTCTGCCCTCGAGAGCAAGCTCAAGCTATGCGAAGATGGACGTATTAAAATGATAGTAGTAGATGGTATTTTCTCAATGGAAGGGGATATTGTCAAACTGCCAGAAATTGTCGAACTCGCAAAGAAGTATAAAGCATCAATCATGGTCGACGACGCTCACTCATTGGGTGTTCTTGGTGTAAATGGTTCTGGTACTGCGTCTCATTTCGGTTTAACTGATGAGGTGGACCTTATTATGGGTACTTTCTCAAAATCATTTGCATCTCTTGGTGGTTTTATTGCCGCAGATAAGGAGGTAATTAACTTCATAAAGCATAATTCAAGAACTCTTATTTTCAGCGCCAGTATGACACCCTCGTCTGCCGCAGCAGTTCTGGCTTCAATAGAGATAATGGAAAATGAACCGGAAAGAATTACGCACCTCTGGGACATGACACATTATGCACTTAAGGGATTCAAAGACGCCGGATTTGAAATTGGCAAATCAGAAACTCCAATCATACCTCTATTTATAAGGGATGACATTAAGGCTTTACAGCTTACGCAAGTATTACTTGAGGATGGGGTTTTTGTGAATCCTGTAGTTTCACCGGCTGTACCAAAAGAGGATTCCCTGATCAGGTACTCTCTTATGGCAACACATACCAGGGAACAGGTAGAGATCTCTATTGATAAAATAACCAAGGCAGCAAAATCGCTGGGGATACTTTAATATGAAAAAGGTAATTCTTATTACAGGCATATCTTCAGGATTCGGTAAACAAACAGCTGCACTTCTTGCAGCAAACGGCCACATTGTTTATGGAACAGTACGAAAAAACCCGGAGGCTATCTCCCAGGTTAACACCATGCTTCTCGATCTGACAAATATCGATACAATAAAGCAGGTTGTTAAGGCGATAGTTCAAAAAGAAGGACATATCGATGTGCTTATAAATAATGCCGGTATGCATACGGGAGGACCAATTGAGACTTCACCTCTTGAAAATATAAAACTCCAGATGGATACCAACTTTCTCGGGATGGCTAATCTTACCAGGGAGGTATTACCGGTTATGCGCAAACAGGGAGGAGGAACAATAATCAATTTCAGTTCTATCGGAGGACTGATGGGCTTGCCTTTTCAGGCTTTCTATTCAGCCGGGAAATTTGCGATTGAGGGATTTAGCGAAGCCCTCCGCATGGAGGTAAGTAAATATAAGATTAATGTTGTTCTGATTAATCCCGGCGATTTTCATACCAATAACTCAGCAAACAGAAGAAATTTTCTTGCCCCAACAGATGCTAACGATCCCTATAACGCACAGTACGAAAAGACCATGGCTGTAATTGAAAAAGATGAAACCAATGGATGGGAACCTGTTGTCCTTGCAAGAAAACTTGTTAAGATAGTTGAGACTAAAAATCCCCGTCAGAGATATATCATTGCCTCGTTTGAACAGAAACTTGCTGTAGTGCTTAAATATGTATTACCATCAAAACTGTTCCGGATGATCCTGGAGGATCACTATAAAATATCCAAAAACTAATTTTTCAACCCCTCCAGGGTTGACAAAGGGTTTTCTTATCTTACCGTGGGTTGCACCCATGGTTATTCAAATTAGACCCCTTCGGGGTTAAAGTGAAACTATTTCGATAACTTTGTGAACTTTTGTGTGTTACTTAGATACTCAAAGGACATCAATGAATCAGAAATAGTTAAATCTAACAAATTAAATATGATGGAAATAACTTTCGATGGAGGTAAAGTAGTTACAGCCCATTCCCATGGACATCAGATCAAAACAGATCAACCGGTTAGTAGTGGCGGAGAGAATTCTGCACCCTCTCCTTTTGAACTCTATCTGGCATCAATTGGAACATGCGCAGGAATTTATGTTAAAATGTTTTGTGATAACCGTAAGATCCCTACCGATAAAATAAAGATCATACAGAACAATGAATTCGACAAAGAAACGGGGCTGCCGGTTAACATTACCATTGATATACAATTACCTTCCGACTTCCCTGAAAAATATAAAGCTGCAGTATTAAGCGCTGCAGCTTTATGTAAGGTGAAGAGGTCGATTGCCTCTCCACCTGAATTTAATGTTATTACAACAGAAATCTGATTTTACCCACCAGGGATTAAGCCAGATACATGTTAATCATTTGTTCGTAGAGCTCCTGTTTACCGCTAATGGTTTTTGGCTCACCAACTTCTGAAGCGATATCTCTCAGTTTCTCGAGTGTAAGTTTTCCTTTTTCGAAATCCTTACCTGCTCCCTTATCGAACGATTCGTATCTTTTCTTTCTGAGTTTCAGGTAATCGCTTTCTTTCAGTAATTTGTCGGCAATAACCAGAGCTCTTGCGAAAGTATCCATTCCACTGATATGTGCAACGAAAATATCTTCCGGATCAGTTGAGTTCCTTCTTATCTTAGCATCAAAATTGATACCACCGGTTGAGAAACCACCAGCTTGCAGGATAACCATCATAGCTTCAGTTATCTCGTAAACATTTGTTGGAAATTCGTCAGTATCCCAGCCGTTTTGATAATCACCTTTGTTGGCATCAATACTTCCTAAAAGTCCTGCATCGGCAGCTACCTGAAGCTCGTGCTGGAAGGTATGACCGGCGAGAGTTGCGTGATTGACCTCAATGTTTAGTTTAAAGTCTTTATCAAGCCCGTGTGCTTTTAAGAATCCGATAATTGTAGCAACATCAAAATCGTACTGATGTTTTGATGGCTCCATTGGTTTTGGTTCAACAAGGAAAGAACCTTTAAATCCTATTTTCCGGCCATAATCGCGAGCAAGAGAAAGCATCATTCCCATGTGTTCGAGTTCGCGTTTCATGTCAGTATTATGAAGACTCATATAGCCTTCCCTTCCACCCCAGAAAACATAATTCTCACCACCCAGAGCAACGGTAGCAGCAATTGCATTCTTAAGCTGAACAGCAGCATTAGCAACAACAGCAAAATCAGGATTTGTAGCTGCGCCATTCATATACCTTGGATCTGAAAATAAATTTGCTGTTCCCCAGAGAAGTTTAACACCGGTCTGATCCTGCATTTTTTTCATAACCGGAACAATCTTCTCGAGACGTTTTTCAATCTCGAATACTGATCCGGCACCAACGATATCTGTATCGTGAAAACAATAATAACCAGCGCCTATTTTTGTTATAAATTCAAAAGCAGCATCAAGTCTCTGCTTGGTTTTGTCATCATTGCTGGCATCTTTCCATGGATACAACCTTGTTGCGTTGCCAAACGGATCTCCGCCGTCGCCGCAGAATGAGTGCCAGTAAGCAATTGCAAAACGAAGATGATCCTTCATTTTTTTGCCACCAACTTTTTCCTCAGCGTTATACCATCTGAAGGCAAGCGGGTTTTTCGATTTTTTGCCTTCGAATTCAATCTTCCCGATACCGGGATAAAATTCTTTTTTCCCTTTTACTACCATAGCATTTACACTTTATATTTGACAATTAATAAAATCCAATCCTCAATGGGCGCCAGGTTCACACAAAGCGCTCCGGGAGGTATTATTTAACCGATTCTTTAAGAAGATTCTCCCATCTTCTGTATGCTGATTCAATTTCAGATGTTTTTGATTTATCCGGCTCTGTAACTCCCAATGTTGCCAGTCCGTTAAATGCATCTTTCTCCGACCTGTAATAACCACAACCAATACCGGCACCTCGTGCTGCTCCAACCGATCCATCGGTGTTATACAAATGAATCACAGTTCCGGTTACGGTTGAAAGTGTATCCCGGAATATTTTGCTAAGGAACATGTTTGCCTGACCAGCTCTTATTACCTGTGGGTCTATACCTGTCTCCTTCATTATCTCAAGACCATATCTGAACGAGAAAGCTATTCCTTCTTGTCCGGCACGGAACAGATGAGAGTTGTTGTGTGTATTGAAGTTAAGCCCTGAGATCTGAGCTCCGATGTTTTTATTCCCAAGCATTCTTTCAGCCCCATTGCCAAATGGCAGGATTGAGATTCCTTCTGAACCCGGACTAACTTTTTCAGCCATAGAATTCATCTCATTATACGACAAGCTGCCATTGCTTGCCCGTCTCAACCAGGAATTCAGAATACCTGTGCCATTTATACATAGCAGCACTCCAAGTCTGGCATCTTTATGACTATGATTAACATGAAGAAATGTGTTTACCCTTGACAGAGGATCAAATTTTTTCTTATCCGTTACTCCATAAATAACGCCCGACGTTCCGGCAGTTGCAGCAACCTCTCCGGGATTAAGGACATTAAGTGACAGAGCATTATTAGGCTGGTCTCCGGCTCTGTACGAAATTGGTATCCCTGCCGGTAATCCAAGTTCCGATGCGGTAGTACTTAACAACTTACCTTGTGTTGAGAATGAAGGAAAAGCTGCAGGCAAAATAGATGGATCAAAACCATAATATTTCATCAGCTCCTCCGAAACCTTATTCCCGGAGAAATCCCAGAATATTCCTTCAGAAAGTCCTGTAAATGAGGTACTTATCTCGCCAGTCAGCCTCATGGCGATATAATCGCCCGGCAGCATAACTTTATATATTTTTGAATACAATTCAGGTTCATTCTCTTTTACCCAGGCAAGCTTTGAAGCAGTGAAATTACCAGGTGAGTTAAGCAGATGGGACAGACAAAAATCTTTTCCCAATACGCTGAAAGCTTTTTCACCATAACCGACTGCCCTGCTGTCGCACCAGATTATAGATGGGCGTAAAACCTTATTATTTTTATCAATAGCAACCAGTCCGTGCATCTGGTACGAAATACCAATAGCGCCAATGTTATTTTTCCTGCTGCCCAGCTTATTTGTGCATTCAGCAATTGATGCTTTCAGGTTAGTCCACCATGTATCTGTATCCTGCTCGGCCCATCCCGGCTTAAGTGAGATAATCTTCATCTCGTCGGAAGGAGAAAAGGCAGATACAAGGCACTCGCCATTTTCACCGTCAATAATCGAAGCTTTAACCGAAGAGCTTCCCAGGTCGATTCCAAGTAATAACATATCAATAAATTAAAGAAAAGTATTGCTCTGTGTACCTCTGGGTGTACTCTATGATACTCTGCCTGATTTCTAATATTAAAATGAAAAGCACAGAGAAGACACCAGTAGTCACAAAGTTCAAATTTACATAATATTACCAATTAAACAAGGTGCTATCTGTTTTTATGTTAATAGATAGGTACAATGAAACAAATGATTATTTGCTCTTCGGAAATCCGTAAACGACTCTGTTTCCCGATATTCAAAATATTTATGCATAATAAAGGATCTGACTATTTTAAAATTGTTTACATTTCCCCACTGAAAAATAAGTTAACTATGATGCGATCGAAAATATATGCAATACTTTCTATCCCGCTCTTTGCGATACTATATTTAGATACTGCAATTGTTGTACTTACTCTTCTGATTTTCGCATGGTTACATTGGAAAGCTCCGATCCGTATTATTTCTCAGTTATGGGCAAAGTCGGTTTTTTTCATTATTGGTAAAAAGATCAATCTCCAGGGAAGAGAAAATATTAAAAAAGGTGAAAAATACATACTTGTTGCCAATCACTCCAGTTTATTTGATATCATGGCTATCATGTCATTCTATCCCGGAGTATCATGGTTCGGACATGAGCGGTTATTAAAAGTACCCCTTTTCGGAAAGATCCTGTTAATGACCAACTATGTCCCTTTCAGAAAACCCACTATTGCAAACACAAAAACAATGATGGAACAGCTGGTTATGAAGTCAGATAATGGTACGGTTGCAATATTCCCGGAAGGTACACGCACATCTGACGGAGAGATAAAAGCTTTCTATAAGGGATTCATTTACCTGTTCCATTCAACAGATATAGCAATTTTACCTGTGACACTCAACGGATTCTATAACCTTAAACCGAAAACCCGATTCTATATTAATTTCAACTCAAAACTCGATGTCGTTATACATAAACCGATAAGAAAAGAAGAGTTAAAGGGAAAAACCGATGATGAAATTATAGAAACTGTTAAAACCAAAATCGAATTAGCATATAAATGAAATATTTTAATATTGATTATCATGCCTGACGTTAAAAAAAAAGAATGGGTTTTTATTATTAACCCGATTGCAGGGAACGGATTCGGGAAAGCCATAATTCCCAAACTGGAAGAGATGATCGAAAAACATGGTATTCAAGCCGAACTGGTGATGACCCAAAAACCCGGACATGCATCAGAATTGTCAGCGACATATTTAAAAAAAGGATTCAGGTATATAATTGGCGTAGGAGGTGACGGCACGCTTAATGAAATAGCCAGGCCTTTAGTAAATAATAAAGAGGTTATAATCGGAATAATACCGGCGGGTACCGGGAATGATTTTATACAAATATTGGGCTTCCCAAACAGGTTTGAAGAGAGCGACTGGGATATGTTTTTCAGTAAGAATGTACTTCCGATGGATATCGGATCGTGCAATGGCGTTATTTTTCTGAACGGCATGGGCCTAGGATTTGATGCTGAAGTGGCGGCAGAGAATTACGTTGAGCCCGGAAAAACCAAAAGAGGAGGCAAATATAAATACGTATGGCATATTGTGAAGACGCTCCTGTTTTTCAGGGAGAAAAAGATGATTGCTGTTAACGGCACCAAAAGTGAGGAAACCGACTGTTTTATAAATACCATTTCAATAGGCAGAAGATTTGCAGGTGGATTTTACCTTACTCCAAAAGCTATTGCAAACGACGGATTACTAGATGTTTGCGCGATTAGGAAACTGTCTCTTTTTCAAAGGTTCCAAATACTTCTTATGGTGCCAAAAGGAACTCATATAAATGATAAAAAGGTAAATTACTATCAGACTCCGGGTGTAAAACTGGAGTTTCCTGCTGATGTTCCTTTTCATGTTGATGGAGAATTGAATTTCGCACGGAAATTTGATGTTCAGCTTCTCCCCGGAGCATTAAACGTAATTTACAACCCCGATGGAAACCATTTCTTCAAAAGATAACCCTGCAATCAAAAGTTATATTGCATTTTTTGATCTCGACAGGACAGTCACAAAAGCAATAAGCGGGAAAGAGCTTGCCAAAACAGCTTTAAGAAAAGGTTTTCTTTCTTATACCAATCTTCTCTTTGCTCTTTATAGTTCCCTGGCCTACAAGCTTAACCTTAAAGAGGAACAGAAAATAGTTGACGAAATGGTGAGATGGGTTAAAGACTTGACAGAACAAAATCTCTCAGATCTTTGCACGGAAGTCATTTCGAAAGTGATGTTACCATCGGTGTACGAAGAGGCCGGGATGGAAATAAAGAAACACAAAGAGAAGAATGCCAGAGTGGTATTATTATCATCTGCCTTAACTCCGATATGCAGCGAAATAGTGAAGAATCTTGAGATGGATGATTATGTCTGCTCTGATCTTGAAATAATAAATGGCAGGCTAACCGGTCGTCCTGCCGGGAAACTCTGCTTCGGACCTGAAAAAGCAGTGAGGTTAAAATCGTACTGTGAAAAATATAACAGTAACCCTTCGGATGCCTGGTACTATGGCGACTCAATATCAGATCTTCATGTGCTAAGCTCAGTTGGAAATCCGGTTTGTGTTAATCCCGACAGGAGACTTAGGAAAGAAGCGGATAAGAGAAGTTGGAGTATACTCAGATGGACTTATTGATCTGTTTTTTGCAAGATATATAAATTTTCTATCGGTTTTAGCAGTGGCGTACCTGCATCTAGTATCCTGATCATCAGCACACTATTCTTCAAATTGAATTTGGTAATAGCCTCTTTGTTCATTTGTTCTGCAAGAAGTCCTGCGCGGTGCATTCCTCCGTGATAAGTCTTGTTGAAAAGTCCCAGTCCGACAAAATACCCGGTAAGATAATACTCAGAATAGAACTCGTATGCTGCAAAGCTCAAGAGCGAAGCGTTGATAAGAAAGTTTACGGTTCCTTCTCCAATAGCCCCACTGTACATCTGTCCCGATCCGGGAACAAATCTTGAAAGGTTTTCTGCCTTTTTCGGAGAATGAAATCGCGGTAGATTCCGCTTTTTATATAAATTATCAATTTCTGTCTTAATGCTTGATTTTGAGGCACTTTCAATATCAGAGTTATTTATAAAATAATTCCAGAGGCTATGAGCTTCATCAAATTTATTTGTTGCATTCAGGCATAAAATATTTATCGGTATAATCTTAATGATTTTTGATGAGTCGGGGATATGGAGTCTTAACTCCCCGATGTTCCACAGTGCCTGGCCGGGATTATTGTTGAGATAATTACATAGCGCCTGCTGGTACCTGATTAAAAAATATAGTGAATCGGAGACATTGAACAAATTTATATCACTAAGTTCATCGAGGGATTCGGTATTATCCCCAAGCTCTTTGTAACATAGTGATTTATAATACTTAAACAGGGCAATTCTGCTTAAATCTGTTTCATAAAAAATGGCTCGCTCAAATTCAATGGAAGCTTCAAAGAATTTTTTTTCATTAAAAATCCTTATGGCATTTGAATAATAATCACCTGCAACAAGCCTATTTGTCGAAAGTATTACGCAAAGGAATGTGCAGATTAAAAAGAATCGAGTTCTTAACATTTTCTTTATATTCAGTTTCTGCAATATGGACAGTCATCACAGCTCCGTAAATGTTTGCTGTGTACGAGAATAGAAACGCACTTCCAAATGCAATTGTTCCAAAACTTTTTAAGCCGCTTTTATGATAGTTTTCCCAGGTTACCAGCCCTAATCCTGCAGAAGCTATAAAAGCAGAAATTGCTTCTCCCCTCTTTCCTGCATAAAACTTTCCCGAACCCGGTATTACTGACGACAGAAGTCCGGCCACTAATGGCGATTTTACTTTATGTTTGTACAGGTCCGCAGATATTTTCTGAAGATTACCTGCTGATTCTGAAATCTCATAATAGGTCTTGTTCGTCAGGGAGAGATATTCTTCGAATTTATCTCGTCTCCCCTGAAGAAGATAAATTCCTGAAAGCTCAAAATTTCTAAGCGAACTAAGTTTTTCACTGTTAAATTCAATTTTTGAGAGAGCTTCCAGAGCTTTATCAGTATACCCGGTGTAAGTATAGTTGTATGACGCAAAGAAATGTGATTTCAGGTAAAATTCCGACTCAGGTTTAACCTTGAGAAGACTTTCCGAAGAAGGCACAAGTCTTTTAAGTGAATAGAGACTCCACCCCCGCAGATAATTCAGACTATCACTTGAAGGCGCTGAGTAACAATTTGTTGAGTCGAGAAGGAAAATTGCTTCCTCAAGATCACCGGCATCCACCAGATGAAATACAAATTTTAAATCGCAGGGAGTAGAATCCTGAGAAAAAGAAGGGGTGGTTAAGCTCAGGAAAAGAAGGAGGATGCTTAGCTTAACAGTTAAAATATTGCCACCAAGGCGCAAAGGCGCAAAGATACGCCAGGTATTAATTGAATTTATCATTCTGACAAGCTCTTCTTGTGCTTCGATACAGGATCGGGATACCGGTTGGTTTTGACATCAGTACTCATGAGCCTGAGATCCTGCGCAGCAATCCTGTTACACCGGTTTACTCTGTCGATCGACAGAAGTGTTCCCTTAAGTAAACCATACTCTTTTATCGCCTGTTTGCTGAATTCAGAACAGCTGGGGGTAAAAAGGCAATCAGCCGAAAGGTGTTTTGAGAACACATTCTGGTAAACATATAATGAGCCGCCAAGCAAGAGGCCAATAGGGTTGTACTTCTTAAGAATCGAGGTTTCGTTTTTGTATATGTAAGGACGTTTAAATGGATCAGGTTCTGGTTGTGAAAGCCGCTTATTGATTTGTTCAATATCAGATCTCACAGAAGTCTGCTGTGCGGCAGAAATGATACTCATTGAAGCAAAAAGAGTAAAAAGAAGAACCCTATTTACCGGCTTTCGCATCATCGGGTATTTTAAAGTTGAAATAGTTGTCCTCAGGGAAGTCTTTGGTCCGCACATTTGAAAAGACTGAAAGCCTTATTATGGAATCCGTTTTTGTTTCAAAGCTTATCTCAGTTATCCGGAGTGGCATTCGAAATGTTACGTAATCTGCATAACTGCTATAATAGATCTTCTTAATAACTGACCCGTTTATTGAAAGGTATTCTGCATAAACAGGTAACATCTCCTTAAAAACGATCTTGATTTTATTTACCGCTTTCAGTGTTACGGGAGCTTGCCAGGTAGTAACCATCATTCCCTCTTCGCTGCCGGTTTTTATAAGTTTGAACCCCTCTTTTGCGAGACCAAGATCTGTAGTTTTATTATTGACAAAATAGTACAAAAGTTCATTTGTAGTGGAATAAGACTCATTTTGCTGAAGCGTAACGGTATTTGTTCCCGGAAAATAAATTTTCATCTCACCTGAGCGGTTTGAGATCTTTACAAACTCGGCAGGATAATAATGATGAGTAACAACTGCATCTTTTTCCTTATTGTAAAAGATATCGCATTTGAAAATACTTTTGGAACCTTTTGCCAGTACGCGGGTCTCCTGGGTAACACTCACACAATCCTTTGTCTGAGCCGGAGACATAAGCCCCGTCAGGGTTAGAAAGGATATCAGCGAAATTAATTTTAGATTATTCATACTGGCCGAAAGGTATATATAAAACAAGAATTAAGTATCGGAAGATATCCAATACTTAATTCTTTTGTATGTGTAACTTATTATTCAGGCTTTATCAATTCCACATGAAGAATTTGGGATTGTTTACATATTTCGAAATATCATTATAATTAATAATCAGAACGATAAAATCGACGAGTGGAACAATACCAAAAATACCTCCGCAGGTAATGATATAACCAATACCGGTCATAACCTCTGTTCCAAGATAGAACCTGTGAACACCGAAACCACCCAGGAAGAAATCGAGAACGATTGCAACAACAGCGTCCTTACTGGCGGCAGCAACCATTGGCGCTGTTGATCCGGTGGAAAGGTTAAGATTAGTAAAGGCAGCATTAATTACTTCTGGCGCTGAATTAAACATAGCATCAATCTTGTTATCGTTAGCTACATACGATGAAGCTTTTGCGTTATAACTGCATAACACAGTTACAGCAAGTACCAGAGACATCAGGATCATTTTTTTCATAAGTGAAACATTAATTAGTTAATAATTGAGTAAATATTAAATTATTTGGATATTGTTTGTGCAAAACTGTCAAATAATCAAGCGCTTTTGGTCTGTTATTACCAATCTCAAAATAATACTTCATTAAAAAGTAAGTGGCAAGTGTTCTGTTTGACGGAGATCCGTTATGAGCTATGTTTTCAATGCTTTCAATTAATTGTTCTTCCCCGGTATGATTACCAGAAAAGATGTCGGTGAAATAACTTTTCTGAATGAGAGTAAGAAATGATTTATAGAGAATAAAAAGCTCCAGATTCTCATTGCCCGACTGCCTTACCATATCAATATCAACTTTTGAGATCTGATTTTGAATTTTCAGGAACAGAAAAGGAAGCTTAAGATACCTGCTGTTTGAAGCGTAGTACCTCATGCGATAGGTTAAAAAGATTATATCTGATAATTGATTTTTATCAGATTTTTCCATCTGCTCAAGTGTGCTTAAAAAATCCAAGAACTGGTTCCGGTTTCCTTTTTCCAAAGACATCCACCATTTTATCTCAAGATCCAATGTTTCGCGAACCAGATATTCATCCGGGTTTAATTTTGATAATCGATCTTTGGCCTTGAAGAATTCATAATTATAAATGTTGTCAATTATAGAAGTGGTATCAGGTGTAGCTGAATACGAAACTGAATTAAGCAGAAATGTTAATATAGCCAATAACAGACACTTACGATTCTTCATGGAACTAATCAGATTTTTTGGATACCATATACCAGCACCCTCTTCTTAGTTAAGCACTAAAAGTTGAATAAATATAGCAATATATCTTTAATTGAAGATGAAAAATTAATAATTTCCACTTAATAAACGTTTGAAATAACAAATCAATGTATGCATAATTTACCAAAACACTCTGATTAAAAACCCAATTTAATAAATCCGGTTTTGTACAGATCGGGCTTTTTCTTAAATTTGACCTTAGTTTGCAA
The DNA here is from genome assembly GCA_963809855.1 of uncultured Bacteroidales bacterium. Lineage (GTDB taxonomy): Bacteria > Bacteroidota > Bacteroidia > Bacteroidales > VadinHA17 > LD21. The sequence goes on from CAWELF010000001.1 coordinate 2,686,527, forward strand.
TAAGATATTTCTGCTTTTTAACCTATTCTGAAATAAAATGAAAAAGGTATTATTCCTGACAATAGCAATATTAATGCTTGCTTCATGCACTTCTCCAATGAAAAATAAACTTGTATATCCGTTAACAAAAAAGGGTGATGTGGTTGATACTTATTTTGGAACTGAAGTTCCTGATCCGTACCGCTGGCTCGAGGATGACAGATCGGAAGAGACCGCTGCCTGGGTGAAAGAAGAGAATAAACTCACCTTCGGATTTCTTGAAACAATTCCTTACCGTGAGGAGATCAAAAAACGCCTGGAGAAGATGTGGAACTACGAGAAGTTCTCTGCTCCATCAAGAGAAGGCAGTTACCTGTATTTCTCAAGGAATAATGGCTTGCAGAACCAATATGTTATCTATCGTCAGAAGGAGGATGGGGAACCGGAAGTATTTCTCGATCCCAATACATTTTCAGCTGATGGAACCACCTCGTTGGGAGAAATGGAATTTTCGCACGATGGAAGCAAATTTGCCTATTCTATTTCAGAAGGCGGATCCGACTGGCGTAAAGTTATTGTTATGGAAGCCGTTACGAAAGAGATCATAGGCGACACATTGATCGATGTTAAGTTCAGTGGCCTGGCATGGCAAGGAAATGAGGGCTTTTATTATTCAAGTTATGATAAGCCAAAAGGGAGTGAACTAACTGCAATGACCAATCACCACAAACTTTACTTTCATAAACTCGGTACTAAGCAATCGGACGATAAAGTGGTATTCGGGGCTGATATCGTAAGAAGATATGTTGGTGGCAGTGTAACAGAGGATGGCAGGTATCTTTTTGTGACAGCTTCTGAATCTACAACAGGTAATGAGTTATACATCAAGGATCTGAAAAAACCTGATAGTAAATTTGTCACAATTATAGGAAATTTCGATACCGACACTTACCCCATCGATAACGACGGAACAAAACTCTTCATCGTTACCAACCTTAATGCTCCCAATAAAAAGATAATCACAGTTGATGCATCAAATCCAGGTGTTGAAAACTGGCGCGACTTAATACCCGAAACTGAAAATGTGCTTGATCCGGCTGCCGGATCAGGATTCCTTTTTGCACATTATATGATCGATGCTATTTCAAAAGTTAAACAATACGACAGAACGGGCGCTCTGATTCGCGACATAACATTGCCTGGGGTTGGTACAGCGACTGGCTTCTCGGCAAAGAAGGATGATAAGGAAGTTTACTTTTCCTTTACAAATTATATTATCCCGAGGACAATCTATAAACTCGACCCTAAAACAGGTTACTCCGAAGTGTACAAAAAACCCGTTGTGGCATTTAACAGCGATGAATATGAATCGGTTCAGGTATTCTATAATTCAAAAGACGGCACACGAATACCAATGATAATAACCTGTAAAAAAGGGACACAGCTTAACGGTAAAAATCCGACTATTCTTTACGGTTATGGCGGTTTCAACATTAGCGAGACTCCCGCATTTGGAGTATCCACAGCACTCTGGCTCGAAATGGGAGGCGTTTATGCAGTTGCAAACATAAGAGGTGGAGGCGAATACGGGGAAAAATGGCACCTTGCCGGAACCAAAATGAACAAACAAAATGTATTCGACGATTTCATTGCTGCCGGAGAATACCTTATTGAAAAGAAATATACCTCCTCACAATTTCTGGCAATCGAAGGCGGATCAAATGGCGGATTACTGGTTGGTGCTGTGATGACACAGTGTCCCGACCTGATGAAGGTTGCCCTGCCTGAAGTAGGTGTTATGGATATGTTAAGGTACCATACATTCACTGCTGGTGCAGGATGGGCCTACGACTACGGTACTTCGGCCGACAGTAAGGAAATGTTTGAATACATCTACAAATATTCACCGGTCCAGAACGTAAAAGAAGGTGTAGAATATCCTGCAACGCTTATTACCACCGCAGATCATGACGACAGAGTTGTTCCGGCACATTCATTCAAATTTGCAGCTCAACTACAGGCTAAACAGACCGGAGACAATCCTGTACTTATTAGAATTGAGACGAAAGCTGGTCATGGAGCCGGAACACCAGTAAGCAAATCAATTGAGCAGTACGCAGATATCTTCAGTTTCACACTTTATAACATGGGTATAAAAAGTCTGAAGTAAATCATTCAACATGTGAAGGTTATGACTTAGTAATGTGATAAATAGCATAATTCTGTTAACTTTTTCACAATATAATTGTTTTACCTTTGCACCAAATAAAAAATTCTAAATTTGGATCCACATCAGGATATTGAAAGGTCGTTTTATCACTTCAGCTACTTACGCGATAGTAAGGTACACGGTATTTACCTTAATTCATTAACGCGTTATTTGACTATTTACCCGTTTATTAAAAAGAGTCACTCGCACGATTTTTATTCCATATTGCTTTTTACAAAAGGTTCCGGAAGAATTCGGATAAATAATGATGAATATAGCGTGCGTCCACAAACAATATGTCTGATAGCTCCTAACCAGGTTCATTCGTTTGATGGACTGGAAGATGCTGAAGCTGTTATCTTCTTCTTTTGCCAGGATTTTTATGTTGAAGAATTCAGTTATGTCCGGCTTCTTAATGTCTTTTCGTACACATCCAGGCTCGGCCAGAACAATTGCAGTCCTTGTCTGCCTCTTACAGAAAACGAGTATTCCCCCGTCTTGTCGACTATAAATTCAATTCATAACGAGTATGAAGCATCGACGGCCGTAAATAACTCTGCGGTTATCATCCGTTCATTCCTCAATATTATTCTACTGAAACTTTCCTCCCTTTATGAGGCAAAATCAGGAAAATCGGGGATGGTAAGTAAAAGTGACAGCATACTTATTCATACACTTGCTCAGCTGATCGATTCGTATTACATCAGGGAACAGCAACTGGCGTTTTATACCACTGCTTTTAACATCTCCGAAAGACAATTGAATGAGATCTGTAATAAACATTTCAATTGCGGACTAAAAAGAATATTGCAGGAACGACTTATGCAGGAAGCACGTAAGCTTCTTCTGTCGTCAGATCTTTCTGTCTCAGAGATCGCTTATAAGCTTAACTTTGAAGATAACTCCTACTTCAATAAAGTATTCAAGAGTAAAATTGGTCTTACGCCCCGACGGTTCCGTCAGATGCATAAAAGATTACTACCATAAAACCGCCGAAAAATACCATTTCTGATAATTCTAATGACCTTATTTTGCAGAAAAAATAAGGAATGAAGAAAATTTATGGTTTGATTTTGGCAGGATTATGCATCCTGACAATAAATTCATGCAAGAAAGACTCTGCATCTCAACTCGTTGTAAGAAGTGAATCAATCTCACTTGGAGTAAGTTATGCAAATGACATATATTACAGATTAAGCGATGGCCTTAACATTTCAGTCCCACGTTCGAACTGGGACATAGGCTTTAGTGTCTCACCGCGCGAAGCAGCAATAATTACCAACGGTGCAGCCGGTGTAACTTTGAAGGTTTATCCCATTCCTCCAAACTGGACATGGACAACACCCATAGATACAACAGGTTACAACAGCTGGGCAACCCTTTACAATTCTGATACCACCTGGACTGAAGGCGCTTTTAATATGAATGCAACCGGTCATCCAAATTATGGATGGGGAAAGTATAATGACATCACTCATAACCTCGCAGGAGTTGCATTGTATATCATTAAAACGCGTAATGGTTCTATCAAAAAGATTTGGATTGAGAATAAACTGTCAGTGGATCAGATATATAATTTCAGGTATGCCGACATCGATGGTTCAAATGAAAAGCTTGTAACAATGCTCTGTGCGGGGAAAACAAAGAATTTCCTGTACTATTCCATAGATTCTAATGCACTGGTGGACAGAGAACCCGATAACACCATGTGGGATATCGTCTTCACAAAATGGATTGATAAAAGTATCAACTACGCGGTAACCGGGGTACTACAAAACATAGGTGTTTCAGCTCTTAAGAGTACTGATACGGATCCGGCTTCTGCGAACATGCCTTCTTCAGGTTACCTGTCGGCTATTTCAACGGTTGGCTCAGACTGGAAAACAGTAAACATGACCACTTACCAGTATAGTATCGACGGAACACATGTATATCTTCTGAAAGATCTTAATAAGCAAATTTTCAGAATAAAGTTTAAAACTTTTGAAGGTTCTGCCACCGGGAACCTGACATTCGACATTTCGACAGTTAAATAATCAGCGAACAATGTTGGTTAAAAAATGTGTCTTAATACTTTTTGTTGGTAGCCTGTGGACAACAGTACTATTTTCGCAATCGTTTCAATTGAAACTGACTGATTCGAAAAGCCATTCACCTGTTTCGTTTGCCACAATCCTTTTTCGCGATCTTGTTACAAAGGCAGAATTTTTCAAAACATCTGATGAGCACGGGGTTGTTACAAATCCATGTAAAAACATTTCCCAGGTTAAAATTTCCTGTATAGGCTATGACGCTGTTACGGATACGATTTTAGCGACCAGGTCGTATGATCTAATAATGCTTCCGACAATTTTCTCTCTTAATGAAGTTGTGGTTACTGGAAGCTTTAGACCCCAGAGCGCTGACAAATCTATTTATAATATAAAGGTCATCGACCATAAGACCATTGAAGATAAGGCATCCAATAACCTGCAGGACATTCTTTCAAACCAGGTAAACCTGACAATAACACAGGACCCTCAGCTTGGAAGCAGCCTCAGGATTAAGGGATTAACAGGAAACAATGTCAAGATCCTCGTAGATGGTGTACCTGTGATTGGCAGGATGGGCGGGAATATAGATCTTAGTCAGTTAAGTCTTTATAATGTCGATCATGTTGAAATGGTTGATGGTCCAATGTCAGTAATCTACGGGAGTGACGCCCTTGCAGGAGCAATCAATATTATAACTAAGGAGAATAAAAACTCAAATTTCGGACTTACAACCAACGCTTACTACGAAAGTGCAGGGACCTACAATATAGATGGAAGCTTAAACTTCAGAAAAGGGAGGCATAGCATTTCAGTATCAGGAGGCAGAAATTTCTTCAACGGATTTTCGACAGACACCCTGAGATCGGAGCTATGGAAACCTAAAGAGCAGTACAATGGTGACATTTATTATATGTATACTCACGACAAGGCAAAAATAAAATACCAGGTCTCATATATGTCTGAGAGATTATGGGATAAAGGGAATTTACTGGAACCAAAGTTCTATACAGCTTTCGATAGCTGGTTTTACTCCAAAAGGCTCACTAATCGTCTCGACTACGACAGGAATCTCAATAACGGATTATCATTGAAGATGCTGGCCTCCTTTTCAGTGTACCAGAGGAAAAAGCTCACGTATGTCAAGGACCTTTCCACGCTAACACAGGAACTGTCGCCAAATGCGTCAGATCATGACACAACAGATTTTAATGCTTTGGTATACCGTCTGGTTCTTGGAAAGGAGAATCCGGATAATAAATTTAACTATACTCTGGGTGCCGACCTTAACTATGAACAGGGAAAAGGGAAACGTATTGCAGGAAATAAGCAGGAGATTGGCGACTATGCAGTTTTTGCCAGCCTGAAATACAGTCCTTTGAAAACCATAAGTCTTCAACCTGGATTAAGAATGGCCTACAACACAAGTTTCAGTGTTCCACCGGTTCCGTCTATAAATCTGAAATGGCAGCCTTTTGAGCGTTTTAATCTCAGAGCCTCATACGCCAGGGGTTACAGAGCGCCTAATCTGAAAGAGCTATATATCTATTTTGTAGATGTTAATCATAATATTCAGCCTAACGAAAACCTCAAAGCCGAATATGGTCATAACTTCGATTTTAATGTTTCATACGATACTGAGAAAAACAATAAAGTACATTATTCAGGTATCGACTTTGGTTCATTTTATAATAATATGCATAACATTATTCAGCTTGCTGTAAGAAACAATATAGGAAGCAGTCCTGTATATCAGTATATTAATGTTCTTAATTTCAACACATTAGGCTATCAGACATCTCTTTCATACGACTTTTACCCATATCTCGAGACGGCTTTGGGATTTGGACAAACAGGAACATATTTCTCGTTTGATGAAAAGAAACAGAGATTAAGCGACTATAAGTTTACCAGCGATTTAAGTGCTTCATTAAGCTGGTTTATACCGATGCTGAAAATAAAATTATCGGCATTTTATAAGTACACCGACAAATCGTGGCTTTTCAGTGTAAATGAAAAAAATGAAATAAGCACCGGCAGTATGAGCGCATATCACAATCTTGATCTTACTCTACTCAGAAAGTTCTATTCAGACAGGCTAATTCTATCTACAGGTGTAAAGAATATTCTCAACAACACAAATATCAACATAACCGGTAATGTCTCCGATGGCGCTCATACCTCATCGAATGGGGAGAGTCCTGTCAGTTATGGAAGGCTGGTCTTCTTAAAAATGTCGTTTACTATATTGAAATAATATGAGGATTTTAACAATATTGGTTTCTCTTTTGGTTCTTACGGGTTGTTTCCGTGAAGATGAACCGGTGGTACCACTGAGTATTCAGATAGTTGAAATACCCTATTCAATGTACGACAATCAGATCTGGTTTAATCTTCAGAGCAAGTCAGTAGTTTCACACAATTCATTCAGCGACTGGGATCTTGGTTTTGAGTCGACTGGTACGGGGCATCATATCATATTAAACACATCCAGATTTATGCATGCCGGCAATACAAAATCAACAGATTTTAATGGTATAACCAGCAATGTCTGCGATACAATGATATATGATGATTCAGCGGGAGACTTGAGTAAAACTGCTATCGGTAATTGGGCCGACTTTACCGATCCTGCCAATCCTGTATTCCCGAAGAATGTTTATATAATTGATTTGGGGACAGATAACAACGGATTTTCTCTTGGTTTCAGGAAAGTGGTTTTTGACCATTTTGAGAACAACATCTATTTTGTCCATTTTAGCAATATGGATGGTTCTGATGAACACAGCTTTCAGATACCAGTTGACAATAAAAGACGATTTACACTATTTTCCTTTAATAACGGAGGATCTACTTTGCCGATTCAGCCGGCAGACAGCGATTGGGATCTGTGTTTTACCCAATACTCGACAATACTCTTCGATAACAATAATGTTGCAACGCCTTACCTGGTGAGAGGTGTATACCTTAACACCCTAGGAACAATGGCGGTTGCGGATACGATAAATTCGTACTTTGGCATATCAGCCAGTGATATCAAAAATTACACATTATCCTCATCACAGGATGCCATAGGATATTTATGGAAAGACTATAAAAATGATTCATATAAGATCAATCCAAAAATATTTTATATTATTAAGGATCAATCAGGCGAATACTACAAACTCAAATTCACAGGTTTTTACGGTACATCAGGCGCCAGAGGGTATCCATCTTTTCAGCTTGCAAACCTGTCCAATTCAACAACTCCTTAGCCGCAATGTTCGCAAAGAGCTTAATAATTGCATTTTATCTTTGCGTTCTTTGCATACTTCGCGCTCTTTGCGGTTAATGGATTTAGAGTTTTGAGGCAGGTTTATTGTTTTTACATAGCCATCTTGCTATCCTGTGCTTCACCTCCACGGGTCAGATCTACACCATCTTTTCTGAGAATTTCCTGAATAAGCTTTACATCAATTTCCCTTGGGGCTTTTTTCATTTTTGAAGAGAGTGCTGCTGCAACGCCCGCTGCGTGACCGGTAGCAATACAATTCCCCATACTCTTTCCTGCTGAGAGACCCGCATGATCGGTTGAGATAGAACGTCCGGCGGAAAGCAGTCCATCTATTTTTTCAGGAACGATACACCTGTAAGGTACCTGATGCACCTTCATCTGGCTCATGCTTACGAAACCAATATCGAGGTAACCGCTTCGCCATGCAATTACATCATCAAAACGACTTCCGTTTTGTGCATCCTGTTCCGTGAGAATATAGGAACCCAATATTCGCCTTGATTCGCGGACACCAATCTGAGTAGACACGTTCGTGATTTCGGCATTTTTTGCATCACCATCTCCAAATTCTCTTATTGCCTGGGTAATTTGAATAACCTGACGCCGGCTCATGCATTCGGCTTTTGAGAACTGAAAAGGATCGGTTATATCAAAGTTACCCATATCCTTTGTTCCGCTGTGATTTAAATAATAGTGATGAGAATTAGATACTTTAGTTGGAAACCAGCTGTTAGAGCTTTCCGGAATCAGGGGGTACTTTTCTTTGGCTTTTTGAAAGATCCCCGCAAAATTTCTTGAGGAGCCACCAGCAATATTATCAATATTCAGAAGTAAGGTCTGAGGTGAAAGATTCCCGGTATCTATAAGAGTCGGCGCTCCGCTAAAATACGCTATATCTGCGTCACCGGTGCAATCTACAACAACATCAGCATTAATCTCTACTAACCCCGATTTGGAAGAAAAAACAACACCGCTAATTTTGTTTCCCTTCGTAATTGCATCTACTGCTTTTGCATGCACAAGATATTTTACTCCCGCCTCATCGAGGGCATCGAGAATAGCTACCTTCAGGTACTCAACATTCACAAAAAACTGGTGAGTGCTTAACCTGACTGCCTGCTCTCCGTAATTCTGAAGCTTTTTTAAGAGAAGCTCATGGATAAACCCCCTAGGCTTTTCATCAGGTCGCATCTGGTTCATGCACATTCCTATACTCCACGAGGCAACCCCTCCAAAGAAACCGTAATTTTCAATAAGAAAAGTATCAGCTCCGGCTTTTGCCGCACCTATTGCAGCTCCGATTCCGGCAGGACCCCCTCCTACCACAAGTACCTGAGTTTTAATTACCTGAGATCGTTTCTTTGTAACTGCTACGGAAGAGGATTGTGCCTTCCCAAGAACACTATTCAACCCAAGAACTGATAACCCTGCTGCTGTAATAAATCGTCTTCTCTTCATAATTAACTTTTTTAGTATGTGGTTCTGCTTTAAATTATTTGCTTCCGGAATCAGTAGCTAAAGCTTCATCTTTTTGAGGAGTTACCTTGCTACCTTTCTTCTGTGGGTAAGTTCCCGGCAAGATAACATTGATAAGTTTCTTTCCCCAAAGCCCCAGCTGTATACCTGTTGCAAGGCTCACAAAACCTATACAAACTGTCAATAGTCCGAAATTCTCATATTTGGCCACAAAATAAAGCATAATTGATAAAATCATTATCACAGAACTGGCAAGGATCTTCCTGAGCAGCAGAGGAGTTATCAGCGTTTTAAAACGGGTAAGTCCGTCAATAATTCCGGTAATTATGGCAATCAGGAGAGTAAAAGGAAAAACGATTGTAGAGAATACAAGAACATCTTTCAATAATTCCGGATGGAAAGACTTAAACAGATTTATAAATATGGTCAGAAATGGTATAAGGATAACTAATGCCTGAGATAAATGTATTGCAATAGGATGAAGATCGAAGTTCAATATAATCAGCCTGTTGCGTGATACTCTTTCTCTGTAAGGTTCAAAAACTTTTCTGGGCATTCCGCATGCGGGACATACATCTCCCAGCTTATCTGATTCAATTACAAATCCACATGGACGGCAACGTACAAGCTCTTTCATAAATATTGTGGTATTAAGTAAGATTCAAATTTATAAATTCATCAAAGAGCATCACAATTAAAATAAAACAAAATGCTCGCGACGGCTATAAAATTACTTAAATTTGAGGTAAACTGGCAAAGATTGAATTTATGAAAGAGGCTAATTTTTTTCACAAGGAAGAACACTTGAGAAGTTCTGACTTCATAACTGATATTGTTATTGGGATGTCTGATGGTCTGACTGTACCATTTGCGTTGGCCGCAGGGTTAAGTGGAGCAGTGCAGAGTAATTCTGTAGTAATTACTGCAGGTATTGCAGAGATCGTGGCCGGAAGCATAGCAATGGGACTTGGAGGATATCTTGCAGGAAAGACAGAACAGGAGCACTATCAGGCGGAATTGCAGCGGGAATATGCTGAGGTTGAAAGTATTCCGGAAAAAGAAAAGGCTGAAGTGAAGCTTGTATTTGCACAATACGGATTAAATGAAAACACCCAGGATATTATTGCTGATGAGATGGCAAAGGACAAGGTAAAATGGGTTGATTTTATGATGAAGTACGAGCTGGGTCTTGAAAAGCCCGATGAAAATCGTGCAAGGAACAGCGCTGCTACTATCGGGATATCATATATTGTTGGTGGTCTGATTCCATTAACTGCATATTTTTTTACTAAAACTCCTCTGGAAGGTTTAGTGATCTCTGCATTACTGACAATAATCTGTTTGTTCCTGTTTGGCTATTTTAAAAGCAAAGTTACAGGTCAGCGTCCAATAAAAGGTGCATTGAAAGTAACACTTATCGGTATAACTGCAGCGGCTGCCGCGTTCCTTGTAGCTAAAGCATTTAATAACCTTCTCTGATCAGCAGACTTAAAAAGTGCCGTGAGAATCATCTGCCACAGTATATAGCGCTTCGTCCTGATTAAAGCGTGAATTCAGGTCTTTAACGGATGCAAGACTTTCAACCAGCTCCGGCAGGTAATCTGTAGATGCAATGAAGGTCCATAAGTATGCTACTATGGAATAAATTTTCCCGGTTGTAAATTTATCTACATCAACACATATAAAAAGTACACCTATAAAGATAAAGATCAGCAGTACTTTTACTGAACTGTAACCAAAGGCGCTCCATCTCGCAATCATAGCTTTTGGGGAGATGGTATTATGGTAAAACTGACTTATTTTCGAAATATCCCGCCCTTCCATCAATGCAAATAGTTCTTCCTGATTATCATGAATATCTTTTTGAAGAGTGGTGACTTTTTTCCTGCTCAGATTATTTATATAGGCAATTGGAATTACGACCAAAAGACAAACAAGTGCAATTCGGTAATCGTAAAAGAATAAGGCAATTATTGCCCCGGCAGTAGCGGATAACTGCCACATAATCTCAGGCAACCGTTCTTTGAAAAAGACAATATATTCTTTAACCAGCTCGGCCCGCACTAGCATTTTAGAAGATCTATCACCTCTTTGTTTGGATTCAATTACAACATCAATTGCAATACCGGCATACATCTTCGAGTAAACTATCCCGTTAAAAAGCCTGTGAAGCGTTCCGCCAACAACATTTATCAGGTACACTATTATCCAGATTATCAAAGGAAGAATGTAATCTACCTTTTCATGGTCGTAAAAATGGTCGATGAGTGAATCAAGTAACTTCCCGAAGAAAGTTGGTTCAATAATAAACGATACGTTTTCGATGAGAACAAATAGCAGAACTAAAGCTATTGAATACCTGTACTTTAATGCTATTTCTTTGAATGCCATACGATTCGATAATTATGATATTTCGACTAAATTAATCAAAAAGGCGGGGAAATGCAACCACCAAAATCATATTACAGATATTTGAGTTCCCGACTGGTGTCAGTTGACAGAAAATCAATAAATTTGTAAGAAGACTATATTTTCCCTTCATCCAACCTAATTTAATATTTATTCAAATGAAAAAATCAGTCTTTATTCTTCTAACCTGTTTTTTAATAATAAGTTGTAATGATAATAAAAGGGTAGCTGGTATTTATCGATATTACATGGGGAAAGAAGCTAATTATGATATCTGGATCGTCGATGGTAACCAGGTAAGGCTGAAAGTATTCAGTTCTTTTCTCTATGGCGGAAACGAACAGCGTTATCCTTTTAATCCCAAGGGTGAAATCTGGATCGACAATGCAATTTCGTGCGAGGAGTATTATCTCACACTTGCTCACGAACTAAACGAAAGGCATCTAATGGCGAAATTCGGTTGGCAGTACATAACAGCTCACGATTCATCATTGTCTCTCGAACAGGTAATAAGACATTCTAACGAAGAAATTTGTCGCGCACATGAGGCTTCACTAAAAAAGGTTTCAGCGACTGACTTCAGCAATATAAGAGAGATACGAGGAATCCCCGACAGTATACAACTTCAGAATATTTACCGAATCCCGGTTGGTACCCGCGAAGAAATAAGTGTCTGGATAGTTGATGGATATATGGTCAGAAAGAATGTATACCCCGACTTTGGGTTTAGTGGAAATGATCTTTCGTATCATTTTATTCCCAATAAGGAAATATGGATCGACGGTCAGGTTTCGTGCGATGAAACAGAGTATTCTATTGCAACAGAACTGATGGAGAGAAAGTTGATGGAGCAGGGAAAATCATACGATGACGCTTATAGTGATGCAATAGACATTACACAGGCAAACCGCGGGAAAATGAAAAAACTTGCGGATTCACATTTCAAAATTGCTATCCCCGATTCCCTCACAATGTATGCGGGGACAATCGATCCTGATGAAAAATGACTTTACAAAGGATAATTCTGAATCATTTTCAAATGAAGAACTAAAAAATGTTTTAAAAAATCAATTTCGTTTTGAAGTTCGCAACAAAATCTGCTTTATATTAGTACTAACAAAAAAACACCGGCTTTTTCAGGAAAACCGGTATGGGAAGAGATTCTCCGGAACTCACTAATAATTATTTAGCATTAAAAAGGAGGTAAGTTATGTCACTAAAATGTAAAGTCGGTCTTCATTCATGGGATGGTTGTAAATGTTCAGAGTGCGGAAAAATAAGGGACGAGGAACATGAGGTCTCGGCAGACTGTGGAGTTTGTTCAATGTGTGGCACGACATTTACTGATGCTGCCCATGACTGGTCGAAAGATTGCGATAAATGTGCCAGATGCGGCAAAACAAGGGAAAATCAGCATTCCTGGCTGAAAGACTGTGAAAAATGCGCTGTCTGTGGTAAAGTGCGAAACGATAAACATCTTCTCAAAGAGGGAGTTTGTCAGGTATGTGGCCATGGTACATTCCACGACGAGAGCGATGGATCGATACATAAAATCATCAAGATTGGCGATCATATAATTATGGCCGAAAACCTTTCTAAAAAACCTAAAAGAGGAAAATTCTGGGCATATGACGACCATGAGGGGAACGTAATCAAATACGGCTTTTTATACGATTGGGAAGCAGCAAAATCTCTTGCTCCTGAAGGCTGGCATCTTCCAACAAAAGCAGAGTGGGAAACTTTACACGCAAATCTTGGAGGCGACAGCAAAAAAGTATATGAAAGTCTGAAAACTGGTGGCAGCAGCGAATTTAACAGCATATTCAGCGGTGAAAGATACGCTCGTGGAGCGTTTAACAGTCTCGGTGCCAGCGCTCATTACTGGAGCGATACAGAAGCCGAAGAGAATCAGGTGTGGCAATATAAGATTGGAGTATATACAGAAAGCGCCCAACTCGAAAAAGCCGATCCGGACTTTGGCTTAAGCGTCAGGCTCTTCAGAAATAAATAGTCTGTTTTTGAATGCAAAAAATATTTCTTTGCCTCCTGTATATCGGAGTTTCCATTTCAGCCTTACCACAGTATCCTAAAGAGTATACCAATACACTATTCCTGAGAAAGCTTAATAAGGATTCATCGTACACCGAATTAAAGCGAAAGATGATTTCGGAATTTACAAATGCTAAAACCGGAGAATGGGGAGAATTTGTTTTCGGTGTAGATGAAGAGCTGGCGACACAACGAAAATTTGTAGCATTTACATTTGATGCCTGTGGCGGAAAAAATGGAAACGGTTACGATAAAGAATTGATCGATCTGCTCCGTAGTGAGAAAATTCCGGCAACTTTATTTATTTCCGGAAAATGGATAGATGCAAATTTTAATACTTTCGTAAATCTGAGCAAGGATACCCTGTTTGAGATTGAGAACCATGGACTTAACCACAAACCCTGTTCAATGACCGGCGAAAGCGCTTATGGGATTCATGGAACCGCTGATGTTGAGGAGGCATTTGACGAAATAGAAGCAAATGCTCTTAAAATAAAGGCAATAACAGGCAGGTTGCCTCACCTTTATCGTTCAGCCACAACTTATATTGACGAATCATGTGTACGGATGGCGGGTGAATTAGGGATCACAGCTGTAAGCTTTCATGTGCTTTCAGGAGATGCAGTCGCGTTTGCCAGCGATTCTCTGATAGAAAAAAATGTTATACAACATATAAAACCCGGTGCAATAGTTATAATGCATCTTAATCACCCGGAATGGTATACCTGCGAATCCATGAAGAAGATTATACCAAAAATGCGGCAGATGGGTTATACCTTTGTAAGGTTAGAAGATTTTGAACTTAGAAGTGACAGGAATAAATTGAAAAAAAATAAAGTGGAACGCTAAAAAGATAAAATCTTTAAGTTATTTTGCATTTCAGGTAAAAATTAAACAAAATTTTATGAAGACAAATATTGCGAACATAATAGTTAAAATGGTTTTTATTTCTTCTGTTGCTGTTGTAGCTAATGCACAACCACAGGGCTTCAGAGGACCTCAGCGAAGCGGAATATTCAATGAGACAGGGCTGTTAAAAACATGGCCTGCAACAGGACCTTCCCTGCTTTGGGAAGCTACAGGAATCGGCATGGGCTATTCAAGTGCTACGGCTACTATCGACGGTATATATATTACCGGGGAAAAAGGAGCAAACGATGTTCTGACTTCTTTTACTCAGGATGGCAAGAAAAACTGGGAAGTGGTATATGGTTTATCAGCTACCAACGTTAACTCTCCTGAAAGCCGTTGCACACCAACTTATTCGAATGGGAAGATCTTTGTCATTAGCGGTAGCGGCGACCTGGCTTGTGTTACAAAAGAGGGCAAGATTGCCTGGACAGTAAATTACTATCAAAAATATAATGCCCCCATACAAAGGTTTGGTATTTCCGAATCACCTCTGGTTGTGGATAACAAGGTAATAGCCACTCCGGGAGGCAATAAGGCTTCAATGGTGGCATTCAGTGTTGATAATGGAAAGGTATTGTGGGAAACGGCTCCTTTAAATGAAGGTACCCAGTATACCAACCCCCTGCTTGTTGAGGATAAAGGCATGAAAATAATTGTAACCCATACTTCAACCTATATAATCGGAGTTAATGCAGCTGACGGAAAACTTCTCTGGAAATTCGATTTTGGATCTGTTAACCGTGATGGACAGGGAGGAAAAAATTACATTCAGACTCCCATATATCGTGACGGATTTATTTTTGCCGCAAATGGATATAGTCAAACAGCAGCCAAGATCAAGATTAACTTCGATGGAACAGCTCCGTCACTTGTCTGGAAAAACCCTGATATCAATCCGCATATGGGAGGTATGGTTCTCATCGGAAATTATATTTACAGCTCTACCCACGACTCAAACTCCAAAGGCAGATGGATATGTGTTGACTGGACCACCGGAAAGACAATGTGGATAACAGACTGGTTTAATAAAGGGGCCATAATATCTGCAGAGGGACTGTTATATGTCATTGAAGAAAAGGGTGGACACGTAGGTCTGGTAAAGCCGGCGAGTGAAAAATTTGATCTCATAAGTTCCTTTCAGATAAAAAAAGGAGAAGGTCCATACTGGGCACACCCGATTATAGATAAAGGACGACTTTTCGTCAGGCACGGCGATTACATGGCAGTTTACTCAATCAAAGCAAACTAGTTCCTAAAGAAGCAAATCTTAACCAAGTCTCTCATTCTAATTCAGTATACGGAGCTGCTGAAAAGTGGTATTATTTGGTTTATTACCTTAGTGTTACTTTGTGCTTAACTAAGGTTCACAAAGGACTTTTACCCCCCTATGTTCATGCATGTTGCACGAACAAAAAAAATCCATTTCTGTTTATACCTGAAAGATATTAAGGGTCTTATAACAAACAAGATGAAAATAAGACTTTACAGCGGCTTCAGTAAGGTCATCAGCAGTAGAGTAATGTTCAGTTCTTTATTAACCCATTCTTAATCTATGTTTAATTTATTATTAATAAATGGGGCTCCAATTGAAATTACCTTTGATGATATTACAGCATGAATGCTATCACATCTTGATTTTGATATAATTTCAATTTCAAAAAGAACTATTTAAAAAAATGAAAAAATGAAAAAAATTATTTTGGTGTCAATCTTTCTGGTCAGTTTAGGAACAGTTTATGGTCAGATATCGATTTTAGCTGACTCAATGGTAGTATGTAAAACCAATTCACTTCAGGATAAATATTATCCTATAAGTAAAGTAGCAGAAAGTTTATCTATAGAAATCGACAAGGATCTTATGACTTTAAGAGTTTATGGGACAAACCATGAGCACGCTGTGATCGAAATGGCTTATATTCTCGATTTGTCAAATGTGGATACCGAAATGCAAAAATGGCTTTTTCAGGCTCAGGACAAGAACTGCAATCTGTTTACCATAACTCTCAATGTTCCTGAAAAACGGATTGATTTTATAACTATCAGGAAAGATATCAGCGACAACAAAAGTCTTATGATGATATACTATCCGATTACTGATATTAAAATCAATAAAGAAGCAATTATTAAGCACCTTCTGGAAAAAACTCCCGGAAGTAAATTCTAGCTCTCAAATTACATATAGTGTGCTGCCGACTTTAAAATATTTTTAACAATATTTTAACTAACATTCTGCACTCATCTTTGTTTAGACCATAATATTAGATTTTAATAGTTAATTAAAAGGATTATGGGAGGGCAGAAATATGAAAAATCTGGATAGATTCAAAAATGAGATTTACCTGCTGCTGTTTCTGGCCGTTACAATAGCACTACAGAGTTGCATAGTAAACAGACCCTATGCAACGGAGCCTCTGAAAGTTCCGGAAATAGTACAGATGTCAAAGGACAAGGTTCCTTCGAAAGATATAATAAAGGAAATTAAGAAAACCCGTACAGTCTACTTTCTTAAAGCTGACCAGTTAGCTAAGCTCCGTGACGAAGGGGTTCCTGATTCTGTAATAAACTACATGGAGAAGACTCATATAGATGCAATAGCCCGTGAACAGAGAAACGAAGACGCAAGCTACTACTGGGACCCATACTGGTACGGAGGTTTAAGCTGGGGATTTCCGTATAACTATTGGGGATTTGGTTTTGGACCAAGCATTGTTTTTGAAAATCGCTCATATTACGGTCACGGTGGTGGCTATCATGGTGGCGGCGGTCACAGGCATTAATAGTTTACATTGACTGTTGTGATTTTTTTATCATAACGGATGCAGGCAATTGAGAAGTTTAATGGGCGCCCGGAATTACCGGGCGCTCATTTTATTGTAACTCAACTATACATGATACTCCTCGCCCTGAGGGAAATTCTTTTGCAGACTCGCAAGCTTCTTTTTCCCGTAAGCAAATCTGGTAATTATAACAAAAAGTACAGGTACTATGAATATGCCAATAAAAGTGGCAGCAATCATTCCTCCGAAAACTGTCCATCCTATTGTCTGACGTGCAACAGCTCCGGCGCCGGTAGCAAAAATAAGTGGCGATACTCCGAAAATAAATGCAAGAGAGGTCATAAGTATCGGACGCAATCTGAGCTTTATTGCTTCTAGTGTTGCCGTAATAAGTTCTAACCCTGCGTCAACCCGTCTTTTAGCAAATTCAACAATCAGTATTGAATTCTTGGCAGCCAGTCCGATAAGTGTTACAAGTCCAATCTGGGCATATACATTATCGCTGAGCTTTGGTACAAATGTAAGAGCAAGTATAGCGCCGAATGCACCGAGAGGGACAGCCAGAAGTACAGAAAATGGAACAGACCAGCTTTCGTAAAGCGCAGTAAGAAAAAGAAATACAAACAAAATTGAAATAAAGAAAATTATTATGGATTTTGATCCTGCATCGATCTCTTCGTGACTTAAGCCGCCGAATTCATACCCGTAACCTGCAGGTAAAACCTTTGCAGCAGTTTCTCTGAGTGCCTGAATAGCCTGACCGCTGCTATATCCATTTGCAGCATCACCGTCGAACTCAGCCGAGCGATAAAGATTATAATGCGAAATCAGGGGTGCACTCTCAGTTATCTTATATCCAATAAGAGTTTTAAGTGGCAGCATGTTGCCAGAGCTATTTCTGACATAATATTTATCTATGGCTGATATGTTATCCCGGAATGCCGTATCTGCCTGAGCCATAACCCTGAAATTCCGACCATAAATTGTAAAATCGTTAATGTAAGAACTTCCCAGGAAGGTCTGAAGCGTACTAAAAACATCTGAAAGATTCACACCCATCTTCTTGCAGGTCTCCCTGTCGACAGTAATTGTATATCGTGGTGTACTGGCAGTGAAAAATGTAAAGGCGCTTCCTATTTCAGGTCGTTTATTGGCTTCAACCAAAAATTGCCGTACGACACTCTCAAATCCTTTAATATCGTCAGTGCTTTCGCGCTGCTGCAGAACAAAATTAAAACCACTTGAATTTCCCAGTCCGGGAATTGCAGGCGGCGGGATTACTATTATCCTGGCCTGTTTAATGGTCGAAAACCGCTTGTTCATTTCAGCAATTATTCCTCCCAGCTGTTCAGCCTTTGATGTTCTTTCATCCCAGGGCTTCAGCTGGCAGAAAATGGTCCCGTTGTTTGATTTAGTAGAGAATGTAATAACATTCAAGCCTGCAATAGCAGCATATTGATCTACACCCGGAATATCTTTCAGAATTGTCATAATATTCTGGAGAACATCTACCGTTCTTGCTGTCGACACTGCTTCAGGCAGTTCAAAAGTGATATATAGTCGTGCCGTTATCTTCTGTCGGAATAAAACTTGATGGTTTGTTTTTAAACAGAAATACTGTGGCACAAATTATTAAAACCAAAAGAAGTACAACAAACCTGGAATAATTAATGACTTTCTTAACACTTGCAGAGTAAGTGTCTACACCTTTATTAAATAATCTGTTAAAGAGGTCAAAAAACCAGCTCAGGAGACCGGATCTCTTCACTGACTTCCTGGGAATAAGAAGCAACGAACTCAGGGCAGGAGTAAGAGTAAGAGCAACAAAAGCCGACAGCAGTACTGAAACTGCAATTGTTATGGCAAATTGCTGATATAACTTTCCAACAATTCCCGGGAAAAATCCGACAGGTACAAATACCGCAGCAAGAATTAGTGCGATAGCAACCACAGGTCCCGAAATGTCCTGCATAGCTCTTTGTGCAGCCTCGTATGGTGGCAGATTTTTATCGTCTATATAGTGCTGAATTGCTTCAACTACTATGATCGCATCGTCTACTACAATTCCGATAGCCAACACCAAAGCAAAAAGGGTAAGTGTATTGATTGTGAATCCGAGAGGAACAAAAAAGATAAACGTACCGATTATAGATACAGGGATAGCAAGGATAGGAATTAATGTAGCTCTCCAGTTCTGAAGAAAAATAAAAACCACAAAAACAACCAATGATAATGCCAGAAGAAGAGTTTTTACCACCTCCTGAATCGACACTTTAACAACGGATACTGTTTCAAACGGTATAGAATAATCCAAATCAGGAGGGAATGATTTTTTAAGCACTTCCATTTCAGTATATATACCCTTGGCAGTTTCCATTGCATTACTTCCTGGTGATTGAAAAACAATGAGAAACGAGGCGAGTTCACCATTTACAAATGAACTTCCTGAATAACTGAATTTACCAAGCTCTACCCTTGCAATGTCTTTGAGGTAGACTAGTGAGCCATCTGATGCATTTGTTTTTATTACGATCTGACCAAATTCGTCTTCTGAAGCCAATCTGCCTTCAACGAAACAAGTATACTCAAAAGCCTGGTTGCCAGCCTGTGGAGCGGCTCCTATGGTACCTGCAGCTACCTGCACATTCTGCTCCTGAACCGCCCTGATAACGTCGGCCGGAGTCAGGTGAAGTTCAGCGAGCTTATCGGGGTTAAGCCATATCCTCATACCAAAGGGATCAGCACGTGTAAAAATATCACCCACTCCTTTTACCCGAAGCAGAGCTTCCCTGATATATAGGTTAGTATAGTTATCAACGAATTTAATGCCATGAGTTTCCTTTGGGGAAAATATTCCGATAACCATTAATGCACTGGGTGTCCTTTTGCGGACTATGATTCCCAGATTTTTTACATCAAGGGGAATGTTTGGTAAAGCGGCATTCACCCTGTTTTCAACATCAAGCGCAGCAATATCAATATTTGTTCCTGTCTTGAAAGTTGCATTCATACTCATACTGCCTGTGCTCGTACTATTCGATTGAAGATAGATCATCTCCGGCACCCCGTTTATCTGAGATTCAATAGGTGTAGCCACAGTTTGTTCCACAACCTGAGCATCAGCGCCTATGTAATTTGCAGAAACCTGAACTACAGGAGGGGTTATGTCGGGGTACTGACTAACCGGCAAACCCATAATTGAGATAATACCTAATATTACAATAATCAGAGAGATAACAATTGCGGTATTCGGCCTTTTTATAAATGTATCTGCAATCATGTTTTACTTTATTTATTTTGTGAATTCCCGGTATTGACCTTATCAGCTTCATTCACCGGGACAGTCGTTGCTACCACCTGACCATCCCTTATTTTCTGGGTCCCTTCAACCACAATCCTGTCTCCGGCAATGAGTCCTGATTTCACAAGGGTTTTATCACCTATTGAGGCTCCGGCAGTTATTTTCCGTTGTCGTGCGATATTGTTATTATCAATAAGGTAGATAAAAAACTCTCCCATTTGTTCAACTATTGATCTTGAAGGAATAGCTATCTGTATTCCGGAATTTTCACTTAAGATTTTAATATTGCAATTAAGTCCGGGTCTGAGTATTCTTTCTTTATTTGGAAATGAAACCCTGATCCTGATCGTACCGGTCTGAGGATCAACTGCCCTGTCAATAATACTAAGTAACCCCGGATGGAGGTATAGCGAGTTATCAGGTAAAACTAATCTGAACGTTGAATCAGCCTTCTGCGATCTGGCATTCTGAATCGTTACAAAATATGGCAGTGTCTTTTCATCTGCAATAAAATCGACACCTATTGGATCGTCTGATGAAATTGTGTTTAATAAAGTTTGCCCTGCTGT
The DNA here is from genome assembly GCA_963809855.1 of uncultured Bacteroidales bacterium. Classification (GTDB taxonomy): domain Bacteria; phylum Bacteroidota; class Bacteroidia; order Bacteroidales; family VadinHA17; genus LD21. Next base: position 2,707,515 of record CAWELF010000001.1, read on the forward strand.
AACAAATGTCCCGGGCTTTACCTGTGAAAAGCCAATTGATCCTGTGAGTGGAGCCGTAATCAATGAATATTTGAAATCTGTTTCTGCTGAGGCAAGTGCCGAGGTTGCTGTTTTGAGCTGCATCCTTGCATTATTAAGAGTTGTAAGGGCATCATCAATTATTTGTTTTGCTATTGCATTTTCCTCATCCAGTTTTTTATATCTTTCATAATCACGTTCAGCTTTTTGCAGATTCGAACTGACAATATCAAGATTTGCTTTTGCTTCGTCATATGCCGCCTGATACTTTGTTCTGTCAATTTCATACAGCTTTTCCCCTTTCTGAACCTGGCTTCCTTCTTTAAAATAAAGACCGGTAACAAAACCTGAAACTTCACTTCGGAGCTGAACTTCATTTATAGCAACAACGGTAGAAGGGTATGTGTCATAATAAACAATATTTGCCGGCTGCACAACCTGTGTAACTACTTCGATGCTATTAACCCTCACCTGCCCTGGCTTTTTACCGGAGTCTTTACATGCACTAAAAGCACAGCAAAAACTCAAAAACATAATTATTATATTCACCCTATTGTTTTTCATGACTAAACAAAAATTTAATTATTGACAGAAATTTTTCCCGTAGCCTTCCGGACATCTATTTTACTATTCATCAGGGAAATCAAAGCTCTCAGATTATCGATCTGAGATGTCTGAAGGTCGGTTTCGGAGATTATTACTTCGAGAAATGACTTAATGCCCTGTTTATACTGATCAAGTACTATATTGTAAACATCTCGGGCAATCCTGATATTTTCCATGGTCGCTAAATACGCGGCAAGATTGCTTTTGTATAAAGCAAAGGCCTCAACAAACTCTGTGTTAATCTGGTTTCTTAAATTGAGAGTATCAAGAACCATCCGGTTGAAGGTAAGCTGTGATTTCCTGACATTCTGTAATCTTTTCGTTCCATTAAATACAGGAATTGACAGGGTAAGACCTATTGCTGAATTAGGGAACGACTTATTGTAAAGGCTACTGTAATTATCATTCTGATAAATCAGGTTATAATTAGCAAAAGCTGAGAGAGATGGAAGAAAATTATTTTTGTAATAGCTTATGGAATATTTTTGTAATCTAATGTCTGTCTGAAGAATCTGGTATTCAATCCTGTTATTGTAATCTATTCCCTGAAGGGTATCAACAAGAATGTCACTTTTCATGTCGTCAAAATTATCCTTGAGCGAAAGTGATTCATTCTCCGGTAAACCCATTAATTCCTTAAGATAAGTGAGCTTAGCATTTATTGAGTTAATTACAGCTATTTTCTGTGATTTTGTATTATTAAGTGAAATTGTTGCCCGGCTATAATCAATTTTATCGGTTGTCCCGTTATTAAAGAGTACAAGAGCATCGTTCAGACTTTTTGTCAACCTGATTATTTCCTCATCAATAATTTTTAACATCTGCTGTGAAAGCAACACATCGTAGAAAGCTTTGCTTACATCTACCACAAGTTGAATTGCACGGTCTTCTGAAACCAAGCTTGCCTTCTGTTTGTAAATACGGGATGTTTTCCCTGCAAAATAGAGATCGTTTGTAAAGATGTTCTGGGTTGCATTGAACTGCAGACTTGAATTGTACAAAACACCAGAAGAGATTGGAATTTTTGGTCCTGTGAGATCAGAAAGATTGGGAAACAGAGATATCGGCTGTTTGAGATAATGCTGAAGTCCGGCAGTTGATGATATTTGAGGCAGCCACTCGGAAAGTGAAATCCTGATGTCTTGACGGACAATTTCTTCGTCAAGTTTAACTTGTTTTATAAGAGGCTGGTTTTTAAGTGCATACTTTATGCATTCCTCCATACCCAGGCTATCGGTACTTATTTGATCCTGTGCCTTTGAAACTCCCGATAGATAATTGAGCATAAATATTATCATAAAAACGGGAACCCTCAACCTATAAATTTTATTCTTACATTCCATAACAGTAAGTGAATTACTCACGGGTCAGGAGATATCATAGTAAGACTTAAATTCTATGAAATAATTTTACAGATCTGCTTAAAACATTGAAACTCCGTAAAACGTGAAAATTAATTTCAAAATTATTTATTGGATTCCATTAACAAATTAAAAACCCGTTAAATGTTTATTAAGAGTACATTAAACATTTGCATGGTTTATAACGATTTTCTGTTCTCTTATCACCTTCCTTTTGAGATTGACATTTTTAATTACCTCATATCTTGTTATAAGCGTACCTTCCTCATTAGCTTTCTGATAATCCAATAATTTCAGCTTTATATCTAGTTTTTCCCCGACAACGAAATTGCTTCCAACTCCGAATATTTTTGGTTCAATTGTAAGCCATAATTCATCTATTAACTGTTCTTTTAGAAAGGAAGTAGCTACATGAGCTCCTCCCACAATCAGCATTTCTTTCACCCGGGTCTTTTCAAACCTTTTCACAATCTTAGAAGGCGACTCATCTGAAAATTCAAGCTGACCCGGTATTTCCATGCTCTTAAATTTTGAGGGCTGACTTGTCATTATAAGGAGGAGACGTTTTGAATCAGGTCTTACCGGATCGGGAGTAAATGTATCTCTTCCCATAACTATCAACTCCGCGTCATTCCAGATACCGGTAAAATAATCCTGATCGCTTTTCGATGACCAGCTTCTAACATGAGGATTCTCCCATTTTGTTATCTTTCCATCTAATGAAGAGACAAAAACCAGTATTTTTTTCATGCCATTCTATTTTATTACAGAACTGATATTTCACATTTTTTCCATTACTATCAATTCGTTCCCAATTCCTAAGTCCTTTAATTGGTTTAACAGGGAATCCATCATTGGAGGAGGGCCACAGAGATAAAAGTTTTTAAAGAATACCGGAATATTTGTTTTCAGAAATTCAGGTGTAATAAATCCGTTATAATAACCCTCAACCTTTTCATCCGACAGAATGTTTATAAAGCCTTTCCCCAGCATATTCTTCAATTCACACTCATAGATAATATCCGATTTTGTTTTATTGGCAAAAATCAGAATATTCCCTGATACCTGATTTTTGGCTGACTGATCCCTCAGAATTGAGATAAACGGAGTTATACCGGCACCACCAGCAATAAACACTCCCTCTCCTCTGTAAGCAATATCGCCCCATACATCTCTCAGTATTAGTTCATCTCCGGGTTTTAGCTTTCCAAGTTCATTTGTGATTCCATTACGCTGAGAATATATTTTAATCGTGAATTCAAGGAACGGAGAGGAGTTAAGGCTGGTGAATGTAAAAGGACGTTTTTCATCCCTCAGTGAAGGTTTATTGATTGATACCTCAGTAGCCTGCCCCGGGTTAAACTTGTACCCTTCTGGTTTTTCTACATGAAATTTTTTGACATCATGCGTTACTTTGTCGATATTCAGAATCCTGACAATATGCTCTTCCATTTGTACATTTTTAGAAGATTAACAATTAATTCAATTATTGGTTTAGATTATGATGAACATTTTAAATGTGCAGGCAAATAATCTCTGTGGCTCAGGCCCATTCTGATTTATCAACGATTAATATTCAATAAAAACTGGAATAATTATTAACCAAATGTGCAAAATATGGAGAAAGTTTACTTATTTTGTTTACTGTTAACTAATACCATAAAATATGAAAAAACTCTTTCTTTTTTTAATAGTTGTTTCTTTAGCACTTACACAACTAAAGGCACAGGAACCTACATTTTCCAAAGGAGATAAAGTACTAAACCTTGGGTTTGGTCTGGGCAGCACTCTCTATTCAGGATTCTATTATAAAAGTATGATACCACCCCTATCTGCTTCAGTAGATGTTGGCATAGTCGATAATGTACTGGAAAAAGGGGTAATAGGAATAGGTGGTTACCTTGGATATTCATCATATAAATTAGACTACTCAAGTTATGGTTGGAAATACTCCAATCTGATACTTGGAGGAAGGGGCACTTTCCATTATCCTTTGGTAGATAAACTTGATACATATGCCGGACTTTTAATTGGTTTCAACATATCGACCGCCAAAGAATTCGGAACAGTTTTTCCGGGCGCTTATCATTCATCAAATGGTGGTGTTGTATATTCAGCGTTCGTGGGTGCAAAGTACTACCTTAAGGACAATGTGGCGTTATTTGGTGAATTTGGATATGGCATTTCTTATCTTACACTGGGTGTGGCTCTGAAATTCTGAAGATATTCCTGATATCATAACGTTGAACCCCGCCGGATGAATAATCTGCGGGGTTCTTTGTTTAATAATTTATCTGACTGGACAGGCACTAATTAAAAAGAGTTCATTTCATCCTGCAGTCCCTGAACAATATTCCGGGATTGAGTGTTATTTATTATTAATATGCTTACAATCTGATTTATAATATGAGTGTTTATTTTATTAATATAATGTCGGATTCTTATATAATCACATAAATTTTAATAATATGAAAACAATAGAAAAACCCATAATCACCGTGTCTGCAAAAATTGATGCACCGGTAAAAAAAGTATGGGATCTCTGGACCGATCCGAAACACATTATCCACTGGAGTTATGCATCTGACGACTGGCATTCTCCCAGGGCAACAAATGATCTGAGGGTCGGAGGAAAATTCAGTTGTCGCATGGAAGCAAAGGACGGTAGTGAGGGCTTCGACTTTGGAGGTGTTTATACCAGAATTGAGTATTTAAAAACCATTGATTCTATATTAGGCGATGACAGAATGGTTCATACAGTATTTCAATCTGTCGGAAATTCCACCACATTAAGCGAATCATTTGAAGCAGAAAACACGAATCCTGTAGAAATGCAACATGAAGGATGGCAAGCGATTCTTAACAACTTCAAAAAATATGTTGAAAAACATAATGAAAAAAATATCCTTCACTTAAGGAATAATGTAAACAAAGGCGGCAAACAAAACCTCAGTGCACATGCCTGATACGGATTTTAGCTGGTTTAAAAGAATAGTAATGAAATATTAATATTATGAAGAGTTCAATATATCCATGTCTTTGGTTTGATCAAAAGGCAAAAGAGGCAGCTGCTTTCTATTGCAGCATATTCGATGGTTCAGAAATAGAATCAGAATCAGAACTGGCCGTGACTTTTAAGTCGGACGGACAAAAATTCATGTGTCTGAACGGCGGACCCGAATTTAATATCAATCCATCAGTTTCATTTTATGTAATGTGCGAAACTGAGGAGGAGATCAATAAACTATGGAATGCACTTATGGAAGGAGGATCAGCGCTTATGCCACTCAACAAATATCCATGGAGCGCCAGGTATGGATGGGTACAGGACAGGTATGGAGTTAGCTGGCAGTTAGCGCTTGGAAAAGTTAAGGAGGTTGGTCAGAAATTCACACCTCTGCTGATGTTTACCGGCAAGCAGGCCGGGAAAGCGGAAAAGGCAATTAAGTTCTATACTGACCTTTTTAAAGAATCTGCAATAGGGGATATTGCCAGGTATGTCAAAGGAGAAAGTGACGTTGAAGGAACTATTAAACACTCACGGTTCAGGCTTGGCAAAGATACTTTCATGGCAATGGACAGTTCATTTCCACATGCTTTTGGTTTTAACGAGGGAATTTCTTTTGTCATAACATGCGACACGCAGAAAGAAATTGATTATTATTGGAACAAGCTGACTAAGGGTGGTGAAGAAAGCCAGTGCGGGTGGCTTAAAGATCAGTTTGGAGTCTCCTGGCAGATTGTTCCTGCAATTCTTGAGAAACTTATGAGCGAACCATCCAAATCGCAGCGTGTGGTCGATGTATTCCTTAAAATGAAAAAATTTGATATAGAGAAACTTGTTAATGCCTGAGCTTTTTCGGTGCTGAATTATAAAATTAAGAAACGCAGGAACTTCAATGGAATTTTATTTTGAAGTATCCTGCGTTCTTCTTTCGAACTACCAACCAAAAAATTATTTTTTAACCGGTTTCCCGCTTCCATTCTCCAGTAGTTCATCAAGCCTTTCGTACGATTCGTTGATACCTTTTTTCATGTCAGCCTGTAACATGCCGTCACGGTCCTCAGTGGACATGAAAACTGATTTTTCAATTATTTTTGTTCTGTTTCCTGGTAAAGATTCAAACCTCACCGAATCTAACGCACAATGTCCTTTTTCAGGAAGACCTTCATATTCAAATGTTTCAATGATTCTTTCGGGTGATTTTACTTCATGGTAAACCCCATGAAAAGCAAATTCATGTCCTTTTTTATCTCTTTGAATATAACGGTATTTTCCTCCTGGTTTTGGCTCAAATGTTTCAATAGTTGTCTTTAGTTCTCGTGGACCAATCCAGCGGATATACTGCTTCGGATCAGTAAAAGCTTTGAACACAACGTCGCGCGGGGCGTTTACTTCCCTGGTTATCAGAATTTCCTGTCTGCCTGGGATAGCATCGATTTTTGTTGGGTTATGTGTTGTCATAATTAAATAGTTTAGTGACTACTTTGACTATCTAAATCATAACAGAGATGTTTTTAGATTGTTCGGGGAAAAAATGCTCCAGAAAATGATATTTATCACTTTGTTTAACGTGATCGGGCTTATGCTATTTCACTTATACTCACACTCTTTAGAAAAAAGCAATTTCGACGATGAAACAGATTGATACTGTAGTTATCTTTGAGAAAAATATTTGAGAAGTTTACCAATCAGGTTTAGATGAAAAGAGTATTTGCCCCGGGGTGCGCCCTGATGATATACAAACCACATTTAGCTGCTAAAGTGCATGAGGTCTTAAATGAAAAATACGGGACTATGGAATTTTTGACGGCATGTTGCAAGCATGAACCCAATTATTCTGAACCAACTGAAGTAATAAATATCTGTCCGGGTTGCGACAAAAGATACAGCAACGACTACAAAAATATTTCGACAATATCTTTATGGGAAGTTATGGCTGAAGATGATTCCTTCAATTTTCCGGATTATCATGGAAAAAGCATGACCATTCTCGATGCATGTCCTACCCGGGAAAAAGAAAAAGTGCACACTGCAATCAGGAAAATACTTGGAAAAATGAATATTGTCCTGACAGAGCCTAAAAAAACCAGGACAAAAAGCACTTGTTGCGGAGATAGTTTTTACGGTGTGATACCGGTTGAGGATGTAAAAAAACAAATGAGCAAAAGAGCTGCAGAGATGCCAGCAGATGATGTGGTAGTATATTGCGTCTCCTGTATAAAATCAGTATTTATCGGAACAAAGAAACCTCAATATCTGGTCGATCTGTTATTTATGGACGAAACTGTTCCTGCTACATTCGAGCCCGATGAATGGCATAAAGAACTTAGTGACTATATTGAGAAGCACTAAAATCAACCTTAGATTAGATTACCGATCACAGGTTACCTTCACCACCTAACTCTTTTTATCCTGGTTCTCCTTTTCTTTAGTTAGCCCCATGGTAAGTGCAGTCATCCCTGACAAGCCTCCCAGCTGCATAGTTTCAAGAGCGGAGCTTGGAACAATTACAATTGTAGAGTTTGTTTTCAACCCCTCATACAGCATGTTCATTGCTCTCAGGTGAAGCGCTGTCGGGTTATTTTCATATGTTTTTGCTGCATCACCAAATTTTTCAGCCACCTGACGCTCTGAATCACCCAGGATCACCCTGGCCTGACGCTCCCTTTCTGCCTGTGCCTGCATCGACATTGCATCCTGTAGTGATGAAGGGATTAGAACATCCTTAACCTCTACAGATATAACGTTAATCCCCCATGGTTCGGTACGGTCGTCAATTATTTTCTGAAGCTGTTCACTCATTTTGTCTCTTCCCTCCAGCATCTCCGATAACATTGTTTTACCTATCACATCCCTGAGTGCAGTCTGTGATGCCCAGTTAATTGCATTTCTGTATTCGGATATTTCAAGCGCTGCTTTTTTGGGATCAAGTACTTTCCAGAATAATACTGCATCCACATCCACAGGTACTGTGTCTTTTGTGAGGGTTTTTTCTGCCGTGAAAGATGTGGTAATAACCCGACCATCTATCCAGTAAACTACTGAGTCGATAACTGGAATAATAAAGAAGAGTCCCGGCCCCCTTAACGAATCGAATTTTCCCAACCTTAGTACAACAGCTTTTTCCCATTGATCAGCAATCTTAATTGCCGATGAAACAATAATAGCAATGAGAATAGTAATGGCAAGGGTTACCATCGTTCCCGAACCAGCCTGACCTCCATTACCTGAATAAGCCAAAGCCAGACCAATTGCCAGAATGATAAAAAAGATTAAAACTGAAAAAGAACTTCTTGTTTTCATAATAATAACCTCCTATTCTATTTAATGATTAAATCATGAAGAAAAACAAAGAACAAGTCTTAATGGTTCATAGAAAGCCCTTAATAAAATGACTGTAACTCAAATTTTTACCACAAAGTAACACAAAGCTTAACACCAAGGTCCTCAAAGGACTTTTGAGATACCGCTTGTTTATTTCATTGTAATATCAATAACGACAACCGAGTATGGATCAATAACAAATGACATATCTTTTGAAAATGCAGCAGAGCTCTCCTTTATCTTGAAGATGCCTGGATTCTCGATTGAAGCTTTTTCCAGAAGTCCCGCTGTTAAAGAATATACCTTAACATCAGCATTCTCCGTAATTTTTAAACCCTGAAGTCTGGTTAACAGCGTATTACTGTTATTTTCATAGTTGACAACTTTAATAACTACCTTTCTGCCATCAGCAGAACCTGTTGCAATAGCATCCAGTGTACCAGGTTTCCAATTTTCAGGTTTCATCTGCGAAATGTCATCAAAGAACTGCTTCCTGTTGGGAATATCTTTATAGGTTCCTGCTGCTGACGCGAGGTAGTTTTCGGCAAAATGTTCCCTGAATAATTTCTCAACTGCATAACCCCCTCCCGGGAACCAGGACACATGATCGTGGTAGATAAATGATGTCCATGTGGGATCATCAGTTGTATTACGCAAAAGCAGAGCCGGGCATGACATCACAAGTTCCTTCCCGAGTTTTTCATACATCATCAGGGTACCTGCAGTGTGTAGACCTGCTCTCCAGTCGTACGACCGGCAAAGTCCCCATTCAAGAACAGCAAGTTTTATATCCGGGTGTTTAGAGTTCCGTATGTAATCCCTTAACTTAATCAGATAATCCTCAATCCTGAAAAGTCCCGATTGGAAATTATCGTTTTCGTATTCATAATTATGGCATCCAAGAATGTCAAAATTAATTCCTGCAAGATCAATAACTTTCTGGCTCCAGCTAAGGTCGTTCGATCTCTTCTGACCACATGCAACAATTGTAACATCTGGAGCTACCTTCCTGATTTCACTACCATAAACATTAACAATATTGGCATATTGTTCAGGTGTAAAGCCATGATTCATAGGCTCATTATCGATCTGGAAGTATTTTACGTTATATGGTTCTGCATGACCATAAGAAGCTCTCAATTTTCCCCATTCTGTTGTAACTGGGTCGTTAAGATATCTAATCCAGTCGATTGCATATTTTACAGAATCGGGTTTGATGCTTGTTGCAGGCAGGCAGATTAAAGGTTCTGTCTTTAGCTGCCGGCAAAGTTGCATAAACTCATCTGTGCCAAATCCATAATAATCTGAGTAACCGCCCCAGATCATATTCGGGTGATATTTCCTCGACACTTTTGGCCCAATGCCGTCTTTCCAAAAATATTCTGAAGCGTACGATCCACCCGGCCATCTGATGAATGGTGGGTTAAGGCCATTGAGGGCTTCTACGAGATCGGGCCGCATCATACCGCTCTTTAACAGATCGGAACGCATCATCGTTATAAAATCAACAAGTACGATCCCTTTTCCATAAGCTTCAAGCTCCATCGTTGCCTGAGTTTCGGTTTTGATACAGGCAAATGAGTAAGGAACCTCTTTCCATTCTTTCCCTGAAGCTTTTAGTGGAATCTCTTTTACCAGTTTTCCCGCAGAATCTTTCATTCTCAGTCTAAGACCAGGGGATCCTTCAACATTTCTTATCCAGACCGATCCGCTATATGCAAATCCCTGAGCTATGTAAAACCTGCTCTGGCTTATACCTGCTGAACCTTTAGATAATTTGAACTGAAGACTCTTTTCCCCGTTCTTAAAATCAGAGTTAACAACAGTTGCTGCACCTGTTTCACCGAATGGTTTCCAGTATGTTTCAAAATCTTTCCCTTCGAATCCTCTTCCCTGCACCTGTTCTGCATAAAGCCCATCTACTACTGAGTGGTTAATATGTTCCAGAAACTGGCCATATACTCCAACACTAATTCCTGAAACAGGCCGGTCTGCATCAATATTAAGAATAGCTACACCTGAACCAGTCCGGGATGACGAGGGCTGCTGTGAGTAAGCTGAAAATGACAGGCAAAATATTGATAAAAGGCAAATGCTAAACAGATATCCGAAGGATCTTATCAGGCTTTTCATACCGGGAAAATATATTAGCTTAATCAATTAATATCAGCAGGTTATTGCCTTTTGCCAATCTGATTATACCTTCGTCTGAAGCCTCCCTTTTCAGATTTTGCAACAACAGGTCTGTGTTCATGGCTTTTTCCGTGTTGTTCCACAATAAAAGCCGGCATCGGTGCAACAGTTACCTTATATCCTATCAGATTTTCGATACGGTGCAATTTGGGCAAATCGATGTTATTAACAAGTGTTACGGCCTGACCTGTAGTTTCAGCACGGGCAGTACGGCCAACACGATGTACATAGTCTTCGGCATCGGATGGAACATCAAAATTTATAACCAGGTTAATATCCTTAATATCGATTCCCCTGCTTAACATGTCGGTGGCTACAAGTACACGGGTTTTTCTGGTCCTGAACCTCACAAGCATCTCTTCTCTCTCTCTCTGTTGCAGATCGGATGAGATCCCTTCAACCAGATAGTTCTTCGAACGCAATCCCTGGACAATTTTACTCAATATCTTCTTTGTTGAACTGAAGATAAGAATACTTTTATAATCAGGGTTTTCGGCGATAAGACTATTTACAAGTGGCAATTTCATGTCGTCGCTCAACCTGTATATTACCTGAACAACACCTTCAGCTGGTTTGGATATTTCCAGAGCAATTTCAACAGGGCTTTTCATGATATGTTTCGACATTGCCCTTATTTTTGGAGGCATTGTAGCACTGAACATCAAAGTCTGCCTCTTTTTAGGCAAGTGAGAGATAATACGCATTATATCGTCGTAGAATCCAATATCGAGCATGCGGTCAGCTTCATCAAGAACAAGTACTTCAATCTTGTTGAATTTCACATAACCCTGATTGAGGTGTGAGATCAGACGTCCGGGAGTGGCAACAATAATATCAGCCCCACTCGACAGCGCAGCTTTTTCCTGGTCCCATCCGCTTCCATCTCCTCCGCCGTAAACGGCAATCGAAGTTATATTAAGAGTGTATGCCAGTCCCTGTACCTGCTGGTCGATCTGAATCGCAAGTTCGCGTGTTGGAACCAGTATTAATGTATGAGTATGATCGGGTCTTTTATCGTAAATATAATTCATTATGGGCAGCAGATAAGCTGCAGTTTTCCCTGTACCTGTCTGTGCGCAGGCAATAAGGTCTTTTCCGGACAGGATTACTGGTATCGCTTTTTCCTGGATTGGAGTGGCTTCCCTGAACCCCATGTAATCAATTGATTCAAGTAATTGGGGATTCAGATCTAATTCATCGAAAATCATTTATTCTATTGAAGTTTATTTAATTTGAGAATTGGCAAAGATAGTAAAAAAGGCTAAGGGGCTCCTATCTGCTTTTTTGCTTTTAAATACTTCCTGAAAGAGACAGCTTTTTCCTTATGAATTTTACCTATGGTTATCTGAGGAATAATCAGATCAGGACTATTCAAAAAACATTTGCGAAGTTAAGCAGCAAATCAGTTAACATCAGTAAATATTGAAGGATCACTCAGGGCACTTGGGACAGTTGCTCTTCATAAAATAATAAAAAGAGGTTACCCGTGTTGGGCAACCTCTTTCATTAAGGAAATTAAGAACTAATTTTTAATAAGCATAATTGTCCGTATATAGGGCTTGCTACTACCGTTAAGTGTAATTTTAACATAATATAGCCCTTTCATTAGCGAGCTTACATCAGTATTTAGCGTATAAGTACCTGCAAGCTGATTTTGATTAGTGATAAGTTCTCTGACTTTTGTACCAAATACGTTATAAATTGCCAGGTTCACCTTGCCTGAAACAGGTAAAATATATGTTACTGTTGCATTCGAGTGAGCTGGATTCGGCATAACACTAATCTTGAGCGGATTCGGAATACCAAATGGAGTAAGCTCAACATCGTCAGCTTTTAGCACAGCATTAGCAATTGGTATAAATTTACCGTCTGCAAGTTCATTAAGGATGCTTTCCTCCAGACTGAGACTAAGGGTCTCAGTTTCTGTAAATGCCCAGGTTGGTTGGAATTTAATTGTGACCAGTTTGCCTCCGGCAAGTACATTTACAGGAGTTGTCGAATTCCATCCAATTCTCAGTTCATCGCCATCAGCCTTCCATACAGGTGCAATTAAGCTCCCTTCAACTTTTACATTAAGAACCTTAACAAGGTTTGACGGAACGTTAAGTACCAGCGATATAGCACCTATCTGCATGCTTGAAGTGGCTTTTATCGGTAAATCGAACATTACCATTGATGCAAAAGTAAGTGTATTACCGCTTGGATTCAATTGAAGATCGGAAGTAGCGGAGCTGTTTGTTGGATTGAAGCTTCCATTGAAATCACCTGTACACATTCCAAGAATGTCGAAGCCGCTCACCGACGTTCCTTTCACGCCTATTTTGAAGGTCGGAGGATTAGTGGTTCCCGAACCAATTGCATTCCAGAATACCCATGGAGCTTTTTTGAAAGCTGTCTCTTTTACAAAGTTGTTCTGAATTGCCACAGCATCAGGGCTTGAAAGTATTAAGTCGTTGAGGGCATCACCTGCCAGGTACAATACATTCTGAATAGCAGCAGGAGCTTTCAGCCATCCGTTTACTCTGCCTGCATCGGTTGAGTTAATTCCGCCTGCAGCAGTGAGGTTATCACTTATTGTAACAGGGAAGTTTCCTGAAGTTACACCTGTAATAGTATATGCACCAGAAGCATCAGTCGTAGCTGATAATCCATTTACCTTAACTGTAAATCCGGCAAGTGGACTCAGATTTGCATTATTATATTTGAGTGTACCGCTGATTGTGCAGTTGTTGACTGTGAGCAGAGCAGCATTTGAAACTGTAGTGCCGTCTACATTGGTTAAATTGCAGTGATACTGATAGGTAGTCAGCAGAGGGGCTGAGGGACTTATTTTCAATGATGAGGTGAGTGCTCCGGAGTAAGGTGCACTGTTTAATATGTTAGTCCAGGTTGCCCCGGCATCTGTACTTACCTGCCATTGGTAGGAGATTTTGGTATCGCTGGTTGCTGCAACTGAATAAGTTACAATATCTCCTGTACATGCGATCACCGGATCAGGCTGATCGGTAATCTGGGGGTATCTGAGCACAGATGGCTGTATCATCAGAGGACGCATCATATCCATGTCCTCATGGTCGATGATATGACAGTGCCAAACATAACCTGGTCCAAGACTCGGGTCAAATGGGTATAGCAACTGCTGTGGAGTAGCATTTATAGCTCTGTCAGTCGGGGAATATCTTACAATATATGTTGTGACTTCACCCGGGAATGCTTTTACGTCATCTTTCCATACCATTTCTTCAGGTTTTGCAGGGCTTGGCAAACCAAGAAGAAAATTCTTGACGCCCGGATTTCCGCCAATTGCACCATCGGAATTTTTTGTATTATATGGGTTTGGAGAACCGCCACCACCAGGGTATCCCAGGCCAGCCGGCCATTCCTGAACATTTTTGGCAGCCCATGCCGTTCCATAAACCGACATATATCCAGCTACATCGAATTGCTGACGACTTACCAGCTGCCATTGTGTAAGGTGTATATGAATAGGGTGGGCATCAACCGTAGTATTAATTATTGAGATCAGTTCAGTTGTTCCTTCCAGTGGAGTCTCTGTTGGTCCTCCGAATTCGAGAGGAGCTCCAGGTATCGGGGAAACGGCATCAAAATGGGAATTATTAAAGAGTACCTGAGCCGGACCTCCTGCACCTGTGACTTCATTAAGTAATATCTCTCTTTTCAGAGTCGGTGTTACACCTGCTGTCAGGCCTCCGTTAAAATCAGTTAATCTTACCATTGGTTTAACCGGCCTTATGTTGGCAGGCAGAAGACTTTTGTCAGTGCCGGGATTAGAGGTATTTGCTGCAGATACCATTTTTCCGTTAACAACGAATTGCATAATCCTGTCATTCAGTCCGGGGACAACCGGATCGCCTGTCGGATATGGTGCCGGTGCTTTGTTCATAAGTGTGAAGACTGTACCAGCCGGCACATTTGAAAAGTCAATAATAATATCATACCTTTCACCGGGAGCCATAAACAGGGTCTTTGACAAAGCCGGATCAAGAACTGCAGGAGCATCCATAAATGCACCATCAGACCCAACTACGTTTATTGCAGGTGCTTTCGTTCCATTTGCGAGGTCCTGCAACCACATGTCAAGAAATCTTGCATTGCAGCCATCAAGCATTCTGAACCTGTATTTACGCGGGGCAACACTCAGGTAAGGCCATGTTTTACCGTTAACCGTCATAATAGTTCCAAAAAACTCAGGAGTCCAGAATGGATGTATATCAGGATTCGTTGGTGCAACTGGCCAGTAGAGTTCTCCGTTTACGTTGAACATACGATCCTGGATTGCAACTTCAATTTCAGGCAGATATGCATTCGGACCATTGAAAGTAGGAGAATAGTTGCCTGTAGGTTGTACTTCCAGTACCTTGTCATCACCTGACCATCCGGGGAGTTTGGCAACTTCTTCATCCTTTCCTCTGAGGAAATAGAATCCTGCAAGTCCGGTATATACATTTGTACGGGTATTTCCCTGATCGTGCGGGTGATACCACAAAGTTCCTGCTTCCTGCTTATTTGGATAAGAAGCTAAGCTGGAGGCATTAACTGCGAATCCCGGACCCAACAGTGAGTAGCCCGGCATAAACCATGCCAGAGGACCACCATCTGAGCCGGATGGCATCTCACCTCCGTGAAGGTGAACCACCATAGGGACTGGACCATTATATGGATCAGTATATATATTGCCATTCTGCGGGTATCCATTTTGCGTCAATGTCTGATCCGACAGAATATTAAAGTTTGCATAGGTAATTCCTGTAAGATTATTCTGATACTGAACCATAAGAGGTTTATCTACCTGTGCTTCAATTGTCTGAGCAGGCCACATTGGCACACCCGGGGTAACAAAATTATCTTTCGAAATTTCATAAGCGGCGTATGTTCCTTTACCGGCGTTTGGAGTAAGCGGATCGCCTACTTTACCATTTGCCAGAACTGTTCCGGTTGACACTGCGACCTGCTTAACTGGAACTGCCCTGATAAACAGGTTTCCTCCTGCCTTGGCGTTAACTCTGAGTCCTGCTGCAAAATGCGGCAATGGATCAACAAACTGAGGTATAGTCGTCGGATCAATTGCTCCTGCAAAAGGATAGTAATTAATTATCAACGAATTAGAAGAAGTACAACCTGTGATAGGATTAGTGTAGGTAACTTTTACCAGTTGCTGACCGGGAGGACTGGTCCAGGTAGCACTGATACTGTTTGTCCCGTTACCGGCATCTATCTTTCCAGCAGATGAAAGGTTCCAGACATAATTAGTCATGCCAGCTTCGGTTGTGTAAACCTGGCCTGGCGTTACTCCGTTACCAAGAGTTGCCGGCATAAGGGAGATAGGATCGACCGGACCGGTAATTGTCGGAGCATTTACAGTTACAGTAAGTTTCAGGGTGTCAGTTATTGGTGCTTTTATCGGATCGGGATAGACAACAGTAATATCCCATGGACCTGCAAGTGTCCAGGCAATATTAATTGCATTAGTGCCTGCACCGGAGGTAATTTTTCCGCCACCTGTAATACTCCATACATAGCTCTGCATTCCGGCAGGAGCAGTATAGACATTTGCTGTTGTGCCACCACAAACCGGAGTCGGTCCTGTGATTTGTGAGAACAGATTCGCCGATATTAGTAAGCTTACTAAAAGGACGAATGAGCATTTCTGGTAAAATTCTTTTTTCATCTGCAAATAATTTAAGTTAATTAATGAAAACACGAACCATATTGAATACATTACTGATATAAATCGTAATATTTTCTCAGTACTTTTAGTGATAATAATTGTCGGCATTTTGAACGCTGGTTAGGCACTGTAAAATTACACCGGCATCACAGGTCACTAATTAAATTACTATTAAAGCTGCATGAATTCCAGATTAATTTATGGGTCTTATTTTTAATCTGTCTAGATAAGCATTCTGCTCAGAAATTGAGCTCACTCAACCTAAGGCCTTCATTAACTATCAGATATGTTAACGGTTAAATTTTGTGACATATTACCATTTTTGAAAACAATGATAAAAGGAAGTGGGATTTCCTTATCACTATTTATTCTTTCAGCTTACGGAAAACGAAGATTAAAAAAAATGGAGGATTATTTGTCGGGGCATTTCTTCGAAACCCTGAGATGGTTATCGGAAATACTATGTTTATTGTTTCACAAGCTCTACTCTTCTGTTCAGGGCTTTGCCTTCTTTAGTGGCGTTACTCGCAGCGGGGCATGTGGGACCTTCATCATGTGTTCTGAGTCGTGAAGCATTCCCTGAGAATTGAAGGGCCTGAACATTAGGATTAAGCTCGTACATGATAAAAAGGTGATGGCCTTCAACAATCTGAGCTTTCTCATGGCTTATCCTGAACTCATATTTATCAAACTGTACATCATCGTATCTGTAAATATGATAACCCGGCATACTTGTAAATAAAATTTAAAGCGACACAATAACTTTTTTCATCACCTTAATTTATTTGAGTACAATTGATTTTATTAATCTGGTTATAGCAAATAGAAAACTAAAATATTCATTAATTGAAAGCTTTAGGATAGAAAAGAAATGACTAATTTTACTCGTCTGAACTGAGAAATATTTCTACTGCGACTTGAGGTTGAAAGATATTGCTCCTACAGAATAATCAACAATGAATCTAATGAGACTGAAGGTCATTTTTTCCATATTATTAGCCCTTGCAATTTCTGTCAATATAGTAACAGCTCAGAAAAAGGGTAAGAAAATAGCTATATCCGGCTATGTTACCGATAAGAACTTTAAACCCGTTGCCAATGCAGCGATCTTTGTTGATAATGTCGATACCCGGACTCTCTCTGATAACTATGGCTACTATGGCATAAGGGTTAGTTCCGACGCTGTTTCCATCTCGGTTGTATCGCATGACAAAGTGGTTAAGTCGATAGTAATCGGAGAACAGACAGCAATTAATTTTGTTATTGATGAAACAAGTAATTCCGGTCAAATTGGCCAGAACAATGGGAATTCAGACGAATTAAGAGATATTGGAAACAGAAAGACAACATCTGAGAAATTGGTTATTCCCACCAATAAATCAGAGAATTCAGGAAGCGAAAGTTTAAAATATAATAATATATATGAAATGATTCAGGGCACTGTTCCCGGAGTAGATGTCAATGGCAAGACGATACGTATAAGGGGAATTAATTTCAGTGGAATGAATAACGATCCTATATTTGTGATAGATGGAATGATCTCCAATACAATTGATCATATACTGCCTAATACAGTGCAATCCATTACTGTGCTTAAAAATGGAGAGACAGCAATGTATGGCTCCAGAGGAACTGGCGGAGTAATTGTTGTTACACTGAAAAAAAATTCGGGAAAATAACAGAATTCCTATTCAAAAACCACAGTCTTATTATTGTAAACAATTACTCTGTCTTCAAAAACGAGTTTCATTGCTTTAGTAAGTGCTGCAGTTTCATTTTCTTTCCCGGCGTTGATAAGATCTGTCAGATTATATGAATGGTTTACAGATATTATTGTCTGAGTTATAATAGGACCTTCATCCAGATCATCTGTAACAAAATGTGCTGTTGCACCGATAATTTTCACTCCTCTTTTAAATGCCTGAGCATAAGGATTAGCTCCAACAAAAGCAGGCAGGAATGAATGATGGATATTGATTATTTTCAATTTAAAAGCAGAAATAAACTCAGGCGAGAGAATTCTCATAAACTTGGCAAGAATCAAAAAATCCGGTTTGCACTGAAGAATTATATCCATCAATCCGGACTCAAACTCTTCCTTACTCCTGTCTTTATGCGAAACAAGGTAAAATGGTATTCCAAATCGTTCTGAAATATTCTTCAAATCATCGTGGTTCCCGATAACACATTGTACTTCCGCTCCGAGAGTTTTGAAATGATTGCGGGTTAAAATGTCACTTAAACAATGGTACTCTTTCGTAACCAAAACAACTATTTTTTTATCCGGCACCGGGTTTACCCTTACGATGGTATCGGGAGGTAAAGCATTCATCAGTTTAATCTCAATATCCGGAGGATCTGCCTTATCATCAACTTCAATTCTGACAAAAAATCTATTCTCTGCCAGATCAACATGTTCCCGCATGGTGACGATATTACATCCTGCTTCTGCCAGAACTGTAGCAATATCTGCGACAAGACCAATTCTATCGACGCATTGAATTATAATAACCATATTCAGCAATAAGGTAATTATGCAAATATACTGTAACTCCTTTTCAAATTAAGTTTCGCTTTTTAAATTTTTGAGTACTTGTTTAGAAAGCTTAACGCATGAGAAAATGACAATGGAACCTCATAAGTCCGTCAGTCAAACTGAGAAAAAGTTACTTAGTCTGGTGTTGACTATCTACGGCTTATAATAGAAATGATCATGCTAACGTGAAGTAGGATATTATCGCTGTGGATATCACTAGAGGTAAATTCAAACGGGTTTTCATACAAGATTAAACAAGAAACTGTTAGTGCTTTTAGTTATGTATTATACTTCAGATTAGGCCGTAGGCCTTTAATACTTTAAGGCAGGGCAACGCCCTGACCATCGGTATGCACTAATCTGGCAAGCCCCGTAGCGTGTAATATTAAACTGCTAATAATAAGTTCATTAACTAATTTTTTATGTTCTTCATTTTAATTTTATAAATTTGGGCAAACGGAAGAATTATGTCACAATCATTTGTTCAATTCTTCACCCATATTGTGTTTCACACAAAGGACAATAGAAAACTAATCAGACCAGAAATCGAGGTTGAACTACACTCTTACCTGGGAGGTATCCTTAAAAATTTAAAATCTAATCCAATCCAGATTGGAGGGACATCTGACCACATCCATATTCTATGTACTCTGCCAAAACTATGGCTCCTGCAGATCTGGCAGAAGAAATTAAGAAGAGTTCATCAAAATGGATTAAGACTAAAGGACCTCACTTTCATGATTTTTATTGGCAGAATGGTTACGGGGGTTTTTCAGTAGGTAGTTCAGGGGTTGATGTGTTAAAGAGATATATAATAAACCAGAAGGAACATCATTACAATTTATCTGCTTTGGATGAGTATAAAAGACTTCTGGATGAATATGGCATAGCATACGAAGACCGGTATCTCTGAAAAGCCTCTATTACGCTCCTACGGAGCTTATAAGAGTATTTGGACTTTTCGTCGGGCGGTGCCCGACGTTAAAGTATCCCAGGCCTACGGCCTATTGAAGACCGCTCTAGGAAACGATACTCCTATTTTGGACCTATGGAAAAAGGAATCGACTGAATGTTTTCATGTAGGCACTTCAGTAGTGGTTACCAGCGGTTGACGAAGACTTGCCACCGGCGTGGTGCAAAAGCAAGAAACCAATGACAATAATCCGTTTTCAGCAATTTTATTTCCATAGATAATTTGAAGATTTTTTGCTAATTTTCCTGCGGTATAATAATAGTAACAACAATAAAAATTTATCGGTATGAGTTCAATAAATCGTCGGAATTTTCTCAAAACATCTGTTATGGGTGGCTTGGCTGTATCACTTTATAACCCTTTGAGCAGTATTAGTCTGCCATCTGAAAAATCTCAGCAAAAACTTTCATCGAGTGTTGCTATCACTACCGGAGATAACAGGGCTGACATGGCATTTCGTGCCCTGGTGCCTTTTTCAAAACAGATAAAGCAGGAAATAGGAACTCGCAGAGTAGTGGTGAAACCAAACATGGTTTCAATCGACATTGCATTAAGTGCCACCCATGCAGACACCCTGGAAGGGGTACTGGAATTCTTTAAGTCAATAGGAAAGGTTAATAATCTTATAATCGCGGAATCGGCTGGTAGCGGATCTACTCCCGCCGGGTACAGTAATTACGGGTACCAGAGAGTTGCCGATAAATACGGTGTAAAACTGGTCGATCTCGATCAGGAAGGGTATGAGATCAGATATGTCTTTGATGAAAAGGATTTCAGACCACACCCTGTAAGGATGTCTAAGATAATTTTAAGTCCCGACTCATATATTGTATCAGTTACAAGAATGAAAACTCACGACAGGGCAGTAGTTACCCTTTCTCTTAAGAATATAATTTTTGGCACCCCAATTAAAGATGCAGGATTTGCTTTTGGCAGAAACAGTAAACCGGGTGCGGTGAGTGACAAGCCGATAGTACATGGTAACGGCGTCAGGGGAATAAACTTCAATCTCTATTCACTCGCCTCAACTATTCATCCTCATC
Organism: uncultured Bacteroidales bacterium; assembly: GCA_963809855.1. Lineage (GTDB taxonomy): Bacteria > Bacteroidota > Bacteroidia > Bacteroidales > VadinHA17 > LD21. The sequence goes on from CAWELF010000001.1 coordinate 2,728,262, forward strand.
TCTCATTAATCGACGGCTTCCAGGGAATGGAAGGAAACGGACCAATGAACGGCACTGCTGTTGATCATAGGGTTTGTGTTGTAAGTCCCACCTGGTTCGCAGCCGACAGGGTTGGTGTTGAACTGATGGGTGTTGATTTTGCCAAAGTAGGATATCTGAATTATTGTGCACAAACCGGTCTTGGCGATCCTGACCTCAGCAAGATCGAGATAATTGGTGAGAGCATTAAAGATCACATAAAAACCTATAAATTAAGCAATAACATCAAAAGTCAGCTTATCTGGATGCAACCGGCTTAGACAGTATACAAGATACCTGATGAGGAATATGTTTCCTGACATTAATGGTCAAGTACCGATCCGTCGAAGCTATCCCACATTTCAGGGAATTTCCATTCTTTGACACCACGCTCGTTATCAACAAGATTGTCGTCGAGCTCTAATCCAAGCCCGGGACCATCTATATTACCGACAAGCGTAATATGTCCGTCCTTGTCCATAACCAAGGGTTTCTTAATATAGCTTTTACCCAGTGAGCTGCGCTTCACTCCATCATCAGGAGCAGCCTGAAGGCTGGGCGGTTCATGAGCCAGAAGATTGGGAATGCTCGCTGCAACATGCAATGATGCAACAGCTCCTACGATTCCCTCTTTTGCATGTGGAAGCATAGATGCATAATAGGCTTCGGCAAGGGTCGAGATAGCTTTCAATTCAGTAATACCCCCGCAATGAGTAACATCCGGCTGAAGAAGTGAGGCAGCGCCCAGAGAAAGCAAATCGCGGAACTGCCACTTTGTTACCATACGCTCACCAGTAGCGAAAGGTATAGTTGTTTTCTTTGCCATCTCAGCCATAAGCGGAAGGTCCTGGAACTGTATTGGCTCTTCATAAAACCAGGGTTGAAAGGGCTCAAGTGCTTTAATAATTTGCATAGAGGTCTGTGGTGAATGATCACCGTGAAGTTCAATTCCCATATCTACTTTCGGACCAATAACATTTCTGATGGCTGAGACATTTTCCACAATCCCCTGAATGAAATCAGGATTCTCAACTATACGCGACAATCTTCCTCTGCTTGATGTAACTCCTACTTTCAAAGATGTATATCCCTGATCAATTACCTCCTGAGCCGCTTTTGGAGATTCTGCCTGTCCATATACCCTTACCCGGTCGCGGGTTGGTCCTCCAAGCAGTTCGTACACAGGAACTCCCAATGCCTTTCCCTTTATGTCCCACATTGCAATATCCACAGCCGACAATGCGCTGGTCAAGATAATGCTTCCCCTGTAAAAGGCATGCCGGTAGATAGCCTGCCAGTGAAAAGCCGGTCTTCTGGGATCTTTCCCGATAAGATATTCCTCCAGTTCCTTAATAGCCGCCATTACCGTAGATATCCGTCCCTCAACTGTCCCTTCACCTATTCCTGTAATCCCGACATTGGTATGCATTTTTACAAAAATGGTACGCAATGTGTTCACAGGAATAATCTCCAGTTTAGTTATCTTAATCGAATCACCCGGCGCCATCATGGCTTTATCTACATTGAATTTACTTCCTTCTTCCGAATAGTTAACAGGCTTACCGGATAGTTGCTCAGCGGCTAAGAGTCCGGCCATCCCTGCGGTGGTGTTCTTAAGCCAGTTTCTTCTTGACAGGTTCTTTCTCATAAGGTTTATTTAGGATGGGTTTATATTTCTAATTAAGGAAGAAATCTACATATTCCTTATTCGGACTGGTTCCTAAAATCAACCATAGCATTGCCCTTCACCTTGTACAGATCGATTTCCTTTGTAACCCCGTCAACAGTTACCTTATATGTGCCATAGAAGGCCAGGGTTTTAAATAGCCCGCCACTGTCTGCAACTCCTGATTCACTGGTCCACCACTCCTTATAAATAAGATTATGATAGGCTTCTGCAGTTGGAGTCGGGGTCCAATCGCTTTTATACATTGATGAAGATGGAATCCAGTTTGCGCCTTCCCAGAATCCCCACATAAGTATACCTGTTACGGCAGGATGGGCAAAGCATATTCTATAATAATCAACAATCTCCTTTGCCTTTGCCTCTTCCTGCTCTGGTGTCAGTTGAAGCGACTTGTACTTTGAACGCATGCCTGGCAGGTTAAACTCGGTTATGCGGATTGGGAGATTAAATGTTGCAAGTGAATCCAGTGCGTTCTTAAGCACCTTGCGGTCGAATGTTTCAAGGTGGCTATGTCCCTGTGCCCCTACACCTGAAATCGGGATTCCCTGCTTTAGCAATTTCCGTATAAATGCCATGTATTCAGTAAGTCCGATACCCAGGGGAGAGTCGTTGATCAGAACATCATAGTCATTTAAAAACAGTTTTGCATCGGGGTCGCCCTTATGTGCCCACTGGAACATTAGTTTTGTGATATCAGGACCAAGCCTGTCTTCATAATAGTTGCCATGTATCATTTCGTTATTAAGGTCGTATTCGTAAAACCTCCCTTTATAGCGCTTTGTTACATTCTCTGCCCGTAGCTGAATTCTCTGTTTTAACTCCGCATCACTTAATTCCACAACCCAGTTTTGTACATATTGCTGGCCAGTATTGGGCGACTTGAAAATACCCCAGAAAATGTTATGCCCCCTCAGTGGAATATTGTTTTTCTCCGTCCAGCTCAGGATTGTATCTATTACAGCCCAATTCTCTTTATCCTTCTGCGGCTCCATTATCATCCACTTCAATGCGTTTTCAGTGGTAGCTGCATTGAAATTCTCCAAAAATTTTTCCTTGAATTTTTTCAAATTATCCGGCGACATACCCCCGGCAAGACTGTTCGGAATGGCACACCCAAACCAGAATTCGTGTCTTACCTGCTCTACATTCACTTTGGAGCCCCTTTTAGCCTGAACTATGAGTTGTCCCTTGCGATACTTTGCTATCGATGCATTAATATCAGAGTCCTGAGCCCGGGTATTTGGCGGATATGCCACCCCAATTAATGAAATGGTCAGGAAACTACCAATCAATTTTTTGATCAGTGGATTTATATTTTTCATAGTGTTATACCTTATATTATTGTGCAGCCGGGATTTTTGTTTGATTTTTACTCTTTTTGAATTATGCAAAAAACGGAATCCCGGGGGTTGCATATTTTCTTATGCCCTCTTCTATTAAGTTAAGTCCGATTCCCGGCTTATCTGACACTTTCAGAAAACTGTTTTCTATAACAGGAGTCTCTTCCATAATTCCAGCCCATCCTGTTGTCAAGGCCGGTTGGTATGTTTCCATCATATAAAAGTTGGGGACAGCTGCGCAGAGATGTGCTGAAGCCATCATGCCATATGGAGAAGAAACCATATGAGGAGCAAAAGGCACATAATGAAGATTGGCAATATTTGCTATCCGCTGTCCTTCGCCGATCCCTCCGCATTTTTGTATATCGGGCATTATAATATCAGCAGCCTTCTTTTCGAGCAGTTCCTGGAACTGGTATCCAAGAAATAGATTTTCACCCACACAAATAGGAATGTTTGTTGATAGCGTAATCTCCCTCAGTGCATCCATATTCTCTGCCGGAACAGGCTCCTCAATCCATGTAGGATTAAACTGTTCAAGAAGTTTAACTATTCTGATACCTGTAGGTAAATCATACCTGGTATGCATCTCAACCATTATTGCCATGTCTGGTCCTACAGCATCCCGTACTGAACCGATAGTTTTAGCTATATGATCCAACTCCTTGTTGCTGGCTGTGGGATTATAGTAATCCTGTTTTATTCCAGTGTCTTTGTATGTTGAGTAATCTACAATGACTTTAATGCCGTCATAACCTTTATTCTTAGCTGCCAGACAAGAGGCGGCAATTTCAGCCGGGGGAGCATTGTTCACTTCCGGATGGGTGTACACATGGATCGAATCTCTGAACTTTCCTCCGATAAGTCTGTAAACCGGCAAACCTACCGCCTTACCGGTAAGATCCCATAATGCAATTTCAATTGCTGATAAAACCCCGATAAAAGTTCCTGCCTGAGCTCCGGAAAATGTATTAGCTCCGTTAAATTTCCGGATATCTTCAAATAACCTGTAAACCTCAAGAGGATTTTTGCCAACTATCTGACCTCCTAATTCTTTGGCCAGGTAGTATCCTCCAACTACAGCATCAGTACCCTCACCATATCCGGTAATCCCCTGGTTGGTTTCAATCTTGAGAAACATTCGTCTTTGTGATTCCAGACAGTAAGCAGCTGATACTTTTGTAATCTTCAGATCTTCAGGTGTTGATCTTAGTGACTGATTTGTCACAGCCTTCTGAATCCCCGATCCGAAATTTGTTAATATTGATGCAAACCCAGCACTCCCAATACCAAGTGTTTTTAAAAATGAACGCCTTGAATCTGACATAGGTTAATAATTTTAAGAGGATTTAGTTGTGACTAAGGTACGAATTAAAAATTAAGTGTAAGAGCAGATGGGGTGGACATAAAAATTGACTATCTTAACGTCCAAATTATAATATTAATCTTAATGGCTAATAGCATGAGAACATTACTTACACTATCATTAATTGCGTTTCTGGCAACTGCACAATTAAAAGGGCAGGTTGCCGGGAATCCGGTTATCGATGTCATTCTTTCCGGATATTCCGTTCGTAACTATTCATCAGTGCCTGTTACCGACCAGCAACTAGATTTAATATTGAAATGCGGTATCAAGGCTCCGAGCGCAAATAATCGCCAGCCATGGAAGTTTACCATTATTAAGGATGATGCATCAATGAAAGAGATCATAAATGATGTGGTTCCCGGAAACGTGCTTATTATTATTTCCGGCATTGAAACGCTACCGGCAGGAACTACTCCTGATTTCGACTGTGGCCTTGCGACTCAAAGCATGTTTATAGCAGCAGAAGGACTTGGTCTTGGTGCTCGTATATATGGTAGTCCTATCCGTAATGTAAACTTAAAACGTGATGCTTATCAGATACCTGCCGGATATAAAGCTGTTATGGTACTTCGTATTGGGAATATTAATAAAAGTGTAGATGCTGTTTCGTCTGCATCTGCCAGAAAAACGTCCGAAGAGATTATCAACTACAAGAAATAGTGAGGTTTGAGGTTATTCGATTATAACTTCTATTAAAATCCGGCTATATTTTATCAGCAGTAACCTGACTCAGTCCTGATTCGAACTCTATCCTTAAAATGTTCCTGAATCCGGCGCTGGTCAGCATTTCTGTAACCTCTTTTTCTGTAAAGCAATCTCCGGCTTCAGTTCCGACCAGCATATTTATTGCAAAAACAGCACCTGCCAATGGTTGTGTTCTGTCGCTGTTCATTATCCAGTCCTGAATAACAATTCTGCCATTCTTATTCAGGGAATTGAAGCATTTCCTTATCAGAGAGCGGTTTTCTTCGAGTGGATTGCTGTGTATAATTGCCGACATGAATACCAGATCAAATCCCTTTGGTAAATTATCAGTTGTGTAATCACCGGAATGAGTTTTTATCTTATCTGAAAAACCTTCTTTTTCTAGAAATTTTTTGGTAATAGGTATAACGTTTGGCAAATCAAAAACTGTAGCTTCAATATCTGGCTTTTTTGTAACAAATTCCATAGAATAGGCACCAGAGCCACCTCCGACATCCAAAGTAGATCCAACACCTTTCAAATCGATATTTTTTAATTGCAGAGGAGCCTGTTTTTTTGCTCTGTCGTGCATAGCAGTAATAAAAGAGAAAAGCCACTCCTCTCCTCTTTCATTGATTTCAGAAGGGTGGGCAGAGATACCGGTTTTCACAACCTGCGTCAGGTTGCTCCAGGTGTTCCAGAGATGATTTGAGTGCATGAGCCCCCCAAGATAATCAGGGCTCTTCTTCGACAAAAAAGTAAAACTGTCGGATGTGTTAAAGAACATATTATTTTTTTTGACAAGAAATCCCAGTGATACCAAAGCGTTTAGCAATCGTTCACTGGCATGTCTGTCTAACTTCAATTGCTTAGCAATCTGTTCGTTTGTGTTGCCCGATTCAGTAAGCACAGTAAAGATATCCAGTTCAAAGCTACTTAACAGAATTCTGCTTTTCTGAAAAGAAGAAGCAAATTCCCTTATTGCGTTTGGATTCATAATGAAATTTTTTGCGTCCGACTCATTCAATAACTTACCAGATAACCGGTCGTTGTTCGACTGGTCTGTAAAGCTTATTTCCAGTTTTTACTTCCGGAAAGGCTTCATAGAATTCAGGCATATTGTAAACAACTCCATTAATCCTGGCTTTAGCAGGTGAATGCTCGTCTACCTTTACCCTTCTCTTAATTTCCGCATCTCTCATATTGGTTCTCCATATCTGGGCATAAGAAAGGAAGAAACGCTGGTAATTTGTAAGCCCGTCGATCGGTTTCGGTGTTTCTTTACCTTCAAGAGATAACTTATAAGCGTTGTAAGCAACTGTACAACCGCCCAGATCTGCTATATTTTCACCAAGAGTAAGTTTCCCGTTAACAAAAGTAGAATCGAGTATCTCATAATGGTTATATTGATCAACGAGCATAGCTGTATGAGTTTCAAATGCTTTGGAATCATCTTTGGTCCACCAGTCACGAAGATTTCCATCTTTATCATACTGCCTGCCGGTATTGTCAAAACCATGAGTCATCTCATGACCTATTACCATGCCAATAGCGCCGTAGTTAACGGCATCGTCTGCATCCATGTTAAAGAAGGGAGGCTGAAGTATTCCGGCCGGGAAAACGATCTCATTACGATTCGGATTGTAATAAGCATTCACTGTCTGAGGTGTCATTCCCCATTCCGTAGGATCGACTGGTTTCCCAATTTTGTCCATAGCGTATTTGAATTCAAATGCGCTGGAATTTAGTACGTTCAGTACATACGACTGTGAGGAAACAATTAACCCGGAATAGTCTCTCCACTTATCAGGATATCCTACTTTCACTCCCATTTTCTCAAGTTTGGCTAAAGCTTCTTTTTTAGTTTCAGGACCCATCCAGGAAAGATTTTCAATTCTTTGTTTCAAAGATTTTTTAAGATTCATAACAAGGTCTGTCATCTTTTGCTTGGCTACCGGAGGGAAATATTTATTTACATATAACTGACCTATGGCTTCCCCAAGCGAGCCGCTGGTAACATCAAGAACAAGTTTCCAGCGAGGCTCCATTTTCTCCTGGCCTCTTAATGTCCGGCTATAAAAATCAAAATTCTGCTCAACAAAAGCTCTATTTAGAAAAGGAGCAGTATTATTAATTAAATGCCAGCGCAGAAACGTTTTCCAATCATCTACGGAAACAGTCTTCAGCATATTGCCAAGCTCTTTCATGAAACCGGGCTGAGAAATATTAATTTCTGATAATCCGGGATAGCCGACCTCAGTAAAATATGAATTCCAGTTTATGTCCGGTGTAAGTTTAGTCAATCCTTCAAGAGTGACTTTATTATAAGTTTTCTGGGGGTCCTGATTTTCAACATTCGAAAAAGAAGCTTTAGCTAACTGAGTCTCCATCCTCATAATGGTATTAGCATTTTTCTGCGCAGTAGTAGGATCTTCATTTAATAACTCAAACATTTTTGTCAGATGGATGAGATATTTCTCCCTGATCTTTTTTGTAGACTCATCTGTATTAAAATAATAGTCCCTCTCAGGCAACCCGGTACCTGACTGGTAAACCTGGGCGATCACACTGGTGCTGTTCTTTGAATCCTGACCTGAAAACAGATAAAAAAACGGGCTGATCTGATATGTTTGAAAAAAGGCAACAACAGATTGTATATCTGATGTATTACGAATAGCATCAATCTTGTCGAAGAACATCTTAAGCGGAATTATCCCTTTCTGTTCGATTGACATAGAATCCATGCCGGAATTAAAAAAAGTTCCTATTTTTTCTGCATTGCTCCCCGCCGGAACATCTTTCGCAGCAGCAGTTTCTTCAATTATTTCCTTAATATCGCGTCTGTTTTTCTCAAAAAGCTCATCAAAGGCATCACGGGCATTTTTATCGGCCGGTATCGGATTGTTTTTCAACCATGTACCATTAGCATAGGTGAAAAAATCATCACCTGGCTGAACCGACTTATCCATGTTTTGAATATCTAAAGGGGGATAAATTTTCTTAACGTCGGCATTTTTTTTGACATTACCGGAACAGGCTGTAAGCAAAGCGAGTGTAATTATGGGAACAATGATTCTTTTCATACTTTGAATTTCTTTTAATTATTTGAATATCATGAATTAACAGATGATCTAAATTACAAATATATTATTTTAAAGAGTTAAAATGTTGTTCTCAAATTTCCGATAAAAAAGCTATTTAAACAAATATTGGCTTGCATACTTCAAAAAACTTCTGAAAAGCAATATTGGTTTGATAATGTTAACAATTATTTATAGAACTTTGTTCCTCTAAAACATGTTATAAAAATCTATTTATAAATAGTTCCTTTGCAAAGTGAGAAGCTTATGCCAAATAAAATAAATAAGAAAAAATCAGACGGGACTAAGGTAACAGTTGACCTTATTCCTTATGGAAATCTGAAAACAATATCGCTGTTGAAACCTATAATTGATGATAAAAAATCAATTCTTAAAGTATTTCAACAGAGAAGAACTTCTCGTGAAATTAGTGATAAGAAGCTGTCGTTGCAGACTCTCTCAAATCTCCTCTGGGTTGCATGCGGAGTAAATCGCAAGAAAGGTCCGTTTGGAATACCCGGGAGGACAGCAGCAACGGCAAGCAACTCGCAGGAAATTGATCTCTACGTTGCCCTTCAGGAAGGGATATATTTTTACGATCCGTTTAACCATAAACTGAGTCCTGTTGTTGAAGGGGATTTTCGAAATTTGGCAATAAGTCCAGGGCAAGTAAATTTTGGAGATAAGGCTCCAGTCCGACTCATTTATGTTGCAGATATTAACAAACTTGCCAACACTTCAGGCTTCCAGGAACCCGGCTTGCAGAACCCTGAAATTCAAAAGTCTTATTATTTTGTAGATACAGGCTTGATAGCCGGCAATGTATATCTGTTTGCAGCTTCCCAGAATATGGCATCCTGGTTTCATAATTGCAACAAAGCTGTTCTTTCTGAAAAATTGAAACTGAAGACTCACCAAAAGGCACTATTTGGGCAGACAGTAGGATATCCTGTTAAGAAAAAATAAAATCGTTTCTTGATCACAATATTTTGGGGAATATTTACGTCAATAATTATAATAATCAGGAGGTTAATTTATGCTCTACAGGAAACTTAGTAAAACAGGTATTGATCTTTCTATTCTCGGATTTGGATGTATGAGACTCCCGACCATTGATCACAAACCTGAGAAAATCGATTATCCGAAGGCTACACAATTGCTACACTACGCTATAGACCAGGGAGTTAATTACGTTGATACAGCCTATTTTTATCATTCCGCGGTCTTTGGGCAACGGGGAGAAAGCGAACCTTTTGTAGGTGAAGCACTCTCGGGTGGATGGAGAAAAAAAGTTCATCTGGCTACCAAGATGCCACTTTTTTATCTTAAGCAAAAAGAACAGATGGATATGTTTCTGGAGGAACAATTAGAAAGGTTGAAGACAGACTATTTAGATTTCTATCTTCTCCATGGTCTTGATGGTGAAACATGGGACAGGATGTGCAAACTCGGAGTACGCGAGTTTCTTGACAAAAAGAAAGCCGAGGGGAAGATAAGAATTCCTGCATTTTCATTTCATGGACAAGCCAAAGATTTTATTAGGATTTGCGATGAATACGACTGGGCTTTTGCACAGATACAATATAATTACATGGATATTGACTTTCAGGCAGGATATAAGGGTCTTAAATATGCTGCTGATAAAGGCATTGGAGTAGTGGTAATGGAGCCATTAAAAGGTGGTAAACTAGCGCAGAAGCTTCCTACAGAAATGATGTCGGTGATAAATGAATCTGCTATTAAAAGGAGCCCGGCGGAATGGGCATTGCGTTTTGTTTGGAACGAAACAGCCGTATCGGGCCTTCTTTCGGGTATGAACACTATGGAGCAGGTAATAGAAAACATAAAGGTTGCTAACGAAGGATTTCCTAATTCTCTTACAAGAGATGAAATATTGATATTTGACAAATTGCGAAACGCCCTGGGTGCAAGAATGAAAGCAGATTGCACATCATGTCGGTATTGCATGCCATGCGCTTCCGGAGTTGATATTCCTGACGTGCTGACAGCTCTTAATAACGCAGCCATGTGGAATGACCCAAACCCCTGGCTTACAGGTTACGTTCGCGTAAGTGGCAAAGCCGGCAGATGTACTGAGTGCAAAGATTGTGAAAAAATATGTCCTCAGGAGCTTCCGATATCGGCTCTTATGAAAGAAGCTGTCTCATTATTCAGGGAATAAAGAAATATCGGTAATGTTTTACCATAAATACGGAATAAGCCTGTATCTGGTTTTAAGAGAATATTCATTATAACCCTTTAGTTCATTTTTTAAAGTTTTGTCTTCCAGATAGGTTCTGGTCAATAGAAAAAGAATTAAAATACATACTGGTAATATACTCCAAAGGGATCCAAATAACAGAGGAAATCCTAATGCCTGAATGGTTGACCCCAGATATGCAGGGTGTCTTACAACTTTATAAAGACCTGATTCGCAAACCGTGTGCGCCCTGTCAGACTGAATCCGTACCGTGCTGGAGAAAAACTTATTTTGCTTCTGGGAAATAAGAAAAAGAAGTTGCCCTGTGATGGTTAATACAATTCCTGATAAATAAACACTCCAATGAAATTCCGGTGACCAATGAAAGCGTCCGGAATCGAGTCCGGCAATGATATACATGGCGATAGTTGCCAGAAAAGTTAATCCCAGAATCATTTTGTCCCATTTTTTGGCGCCTTCTCCAGGTTTAGAACGCTCCTCCATTAGACCGGGATCTAATTTAAACACAGTGAAAGTCAGGATTGACATAAATACACCAATAATTACATATACACCACCCTGCCAATAGAATAATTTCCCGGCGCTGATAAAAATGATTGCAAAAAACAATAAGGTCCCTAACGTTTGTTTTAAAACAAGGTTTGTCTTCATATTCACTAGTTAATTATTATAAATATTTAAGAAGATGTTTCAAAGGAAATTACTTGTCGGATGATGCAAAACAGGCAAATAATACTTATTTTTCATCATCCACTACAAAAATAATATAACTGTTTATAAGGTATATCACAATCTGACGAAAATGAAATGAAGAATTACTATACTCTATATAAGCAGCTGAATATATTTTCATAATGCATTAACTTTAGGCATTTATTGCAATTGTTATTTTAACGGAATTCAATATGAAACGAGAGCAGTACATTCCATTCGATAAGGAATTCTTACTCGAACAACAAATAGCTGAATATTCTGAAGATAAAAAGGAAGTCGATGGTTTCCGGAAGCTTTTCGATATACTGGAGCATTATTTCCATTACGAAGCGTTTGATCTTATCCGTAAACTGAAACAAAACTATGCCTTTTTCGACCCCGATTTAACACAACAGGAACGGGCAGGATTTGTCGGGAAAAGTGATGTTCAGGTTTTTAATGAAACTCTTTTTAAGGTTCTTGAAAGGGGTAACTATAATCGTGTCGACCAGGATACTTTAAATGCAGCTTTCAATAGCTCCGACCTGATAGGTTTAAAACTTGCAATTGACTTTAACGATTTTAAAGATTATGGATTATTCGTTCGGGGTCATCATAAAACCAGGGAAAAAGTTACTAAATTCCTTTTCTGGAAGAAAGAAATAGAGTTTGAATACTACGATCGTGTAATGATTTACCTTTATTATAACGATGAAAGTTACTTTGCCGAAGATAAGGTTCGGTTAAGGAAAATGCCTTATGATCCCGGGTGTATTGTATTGAAAATCTTTAAACGAGTACCAAAAAACGATCTCGAAACTATTTTCCCAAATGCAGTTCCAAAGATGTCGACAACCGATAAACTATTATTCTGGGTGCCTGGTATCGGTGGAGGCATTTCACTTTTAAGTACAAAAGTTATTCCTGCATTGATATTAATGTATTCGGCTTACAAATCGGGTGAGTCGTTAGATCTGTTAAATAGTAAAACAGCGCTTAATCAGGGCTTAATCGCACTTGGAGTCCTGGGAGGTTACCTGTTCCGTCAGTATAGCAGCTTTGTGAATAAGAAAATTAAATTCTCGAAAATGCTTTCTGATAGTCTCTATTTTAAAAATCTGGGGAATAATAGTGGTGCCTTTTATTCATTGTTAAACTCATCGGAAGAAGAAGAACTTAAGGAAACAATTCTGGCATACTCATTTTTAAACAGAAGCAAGAGCCCTTTAACCTCAGAGGAGCTTGATTCTCAGATTGAATCGTGGTTTAAGTCAAAGCTGGATACAGATCTTGATTTTGATGTAGAAGATGCTTTGCATAAGTTAAAGAAAATCGGGTTGGGTATCGAAACTAACGGCAAATGGGAAGTTCTTCCTTTGGAGAAAGCTCTTATCAGAATAGATGAATTATGGGATGGGATTTTTGAGTATAACCAAAAATAGTTTATATCCCGGTGCCCTGCATCGTAATATCTAATTCAAATCAGAAATTTACTCCAATTTAAATACTACAGCCGACAGAGCAGGCAGCTTTATCTTGTCGACTGTTTTACCAGGCTTATAACTACATTTTACATTTGTTCCAAAAACATATTTGACATGAACTGAATTCAATGTTTCGATATCTGCTTCAACCATTTTATCTGAAGGATTTAATCCGATAATATATTTTTCATTCCCCTTGTAACGCATATATATTAAAGGGTATGGTTTGGTTATATCTCCCATCATTTTAAATTCCCCATCATTCCCGAGTGCTTCAGAAGATGTCCTGAATGTAATCAATGCTCTGACAAAATTTAGTAATGAATTCGGATCTTTATCCTGATTTGCAACTGTCGGACGATTTGGATCGGGGTCCTGTGGGATATAGATTTTCTCTTTAGGAGCGGATGAGAATCCTGCATTCAGTGTATTATCCCATTGCATTGGAGTGCGCTCACCTGAACGAACATTGCTCCCTTCAACAGCTGGCAAATTTGGTATGAATTTCAATCCTATTTCGTCGCCATAATATATAAAAGGAACACCGGGCAGGGTAAGGAAAAATGTCATGGCAACCTTTAACTGAGGACCATCGCCTCGGGCAGTAGTTGCAATACGCGGGTTATCGTGATTACCTGTTGGAACCGAAACATACCCTTTACCAACTGTGTTCTCATATTGATCGATATAACTTTTGTACCATGTTGCAAAATCCCCTGCTCCTGCTTTATCAAAATATACACTGGTCGGTGTCTGAGCCCCTCTCCCCCTGGAAGAAAATAAATTACCGCTAAGCAAAAAATCTATATCAAAGCCTCCTTCAATAGCTTGTTTCGGGTTAAACCATTCTGCTATCAGCACACCCTGAGGGAATTTCTCTTCAAACCAGCTGGTCAGGTTTTTCCAGAGAGCAATTGTTTCAGACTTATCGGGATCATTTTTTATCAGGCTCGCCGCCATATCCACCCGAAAACCATCGACACCTTTTTCCATCCAGAATGTAATAATGTTTTGCAATTCGCGGCGTACAGCCTGGGGACCGGGTGCGTTAACCGACTGTTCCCAGGGGCGATCAGGATTGGGATTTGCATAACCGTAATTAAGTGCCGGCTGACTATTATAGAAGTTCTTAACATAATATTTTGCCCTTGCAGCATTTTTCTCGACCCAGGCGGAGGCTTCCTGACGGGTTAAATTATCTGGTTTAACAGGGGCCCAGATATAATAATCACTGAATTGCAGGTTATTATCAGCCTCCATTGATTGTTTAAACCATTCCGATTGATCGGAGGAGTGTCCCGCAACAAGGTCAAGAGTTATATGCATTCCTCTTTTATGTACTTCTTTAATGAGATCAACAAGTTCCGTATTGGTCCCAAAGCGCGGATCCACCTGATAGTAATCTATCACATCATAGCCACCATCCTGCCACGCAGATTTAAAAAGCGGGTTAAACCATATCGTATTTATACCAATCGATTGTATATAATCCAACCTCGACTGGACACCTTTTATGTCACCAATACCGTTTCCGTCATTATCCTGAAAGGAAGAAGGGTAAATCTGATAAAAAACAGCATTCCTCAGCCATCCAGGATGTTTTCTGGCTGAAACAGATAAGCACATCATCAACACTATCAGTAACAATATTATCCTTTTCATAATTAATCCTTTTTGTGAAATATAAATCGAAATAAATTTACAAATATTTCTGAGCATTTATGCTAAATGCTTCAACAATCCAGCATCTTTTGTATCAGTAACTTAAAAGAAAACACCAACACAAAAACTGTCATTCTGACGCCAATCATCACATAATCATGTCATTATGACATTCATGGTGCTTCAGGTAAAATTTTGAAAATCAAAATATTTCAAAAAACTTCATATAAGCTGATGACATTTCTTCATTTGGTATTTTTTTTGAATATCCTCTCATGCGAATAAAAATAGTACTAACTAAAAATGGAGGACAAAGCTATGACACTTATGAGATTTTCAAATCAGTACCCATCGTTGTTCGACCGTTTTTTTGATAACGATCTATTCAACTGGCCGAACCGAAGTTATTCTAACACAAATACTACGTTACCTTCAGTAAATATTAAGGAAAGTAACGATGCCTTTGAAGTAGAGGTTGCTGCTCCCGGGTTTACCAAGAATGATTTCAAAATTGAATTAAACCACGATCTTCTTACAGTCTCATCAGACAAGGAGATTACAAATGAAACAAAAGAAGGTCAGCAGTTTTCTCTACGTGAATTCAGCTATCAGTCATTCAGTCGTTCTTTTACCTTACCCAACTCAGTTGATAGCGAGAAAATTGGCGCAAAATATGATGATGGCATTCTACGGATTATTATACCTAAAAAAGAGGACGCCAGGCTAAAACCTGCAAGACAGATAGCTATTGCATAATTCAGGATCCGGATGGCGATTATGTCCATCCGGATTATTAATAAACTTATTTTTCACCTGAGTAAAAAGGAGGTAACTATGTTAAACGACCTGCTTTTCCTCATTACTGGCGTACTTCTGGGAAGCCTTTTCTCCTGGTTTGTAATGAAACAAAGAGCTTCTGTATACAAGGAGTCAACGGACAGACAAATTACAAGGTTTGAAAAAGAAGCTGTTTTGATGAAAGATGATATTAATTCGAAAGAAAAACATATTAATACCCTCACAGCTTCAGTATCTGAAAGGGATGCCGACATTCGTAACCTGAGAGTAAAAATAGATGAGCAAAAAGATGATTTAGATAAAATGAACGAAAGATTTAAAACAGAATTTAAAAATATGGCTAAAGAGATACTCAACGGAGGAAAAAATTTGTCAAACACATAAAGACTTAAAAAGGAAATAGAGGCGTTCAGCGTTTTAACTATACCATCATTAAGCAAAGTCTCAGTAAAAGACACCGGTACGAATAAGAAAAAGCCAAGAAAAGATGGTAGTTGTTTCAAATCAATTATCTAACTTTGATTCATGAGAGAACATTCAGAAGATAAGGACCTAAACTTTAGAGCTATATTTTTTATAGCTATATTCTCTCTTTTTGTTCTGGTTTTTTTAAATAATCAGGAAAATCACTCTTCCTCTTCAACAAGATATACTGTACAAACTGAATTAGCATTAGGGACCAACTCCTATCATCACAATACCATAATAACAAACGGTGTATGGTTGCCCGATTTTCAAAAACATTCTGAATCTGCTTTCAACAAAACTAATCTCAATCCATTTTCGATCCCATATAAAATTTCAGAGCATAATCGCAGAATAGCTCAAAGTTTTATTCAAATTCAAAAAACAAGACTTACAATAGAACCTTTGCTTCTTTGGAGGTTACGTTTCAATCCTTCCTTTAATGACAAAGAAGATCTCCCCGTTTTAAGTTAAATCCAACACCTGGTTTTTTAATATCCCGTTTAATCCGGGAAGCAATTTTTTTAACTTAAAACATACTTTTATGAAAGCAAAATCAATAATTCTGGCATTTCTTTTTGTGGGATTGTCATCTTTTGGATGTACAACGAAAGATAACTTCGACTTAAAAGTTAAAGTCGCACCGCAAAGCACTAATTCAGCAATCAGTCAGGCAGGTATGAATAAGGCTGCTGAGGTAATTAATAAAAGGCTGATCAACTTTTTTGGAATTTCACAGGAGAAGCTAAAGCTTGATGTTACAGAAGATCAAATTCTTTTAACTCTTCACAATGTTGACACCACCAAAATCCATCTGATTACAAATGTGATAACCGCTAACAATAAACTGGAGTTCTGGGAAACATATGAGAACTCTGAGGTAATCGGGTATCTGACAAAAGCGGATAATATATTACGGTTAATGCGCACTTCCGTCTCTACCGTTAAAGAAGAAGAAAAGCCAGGTCCTGATTTAACAGGAAAAAGCAGTGTAAAAACAACCTTTTTTGATTCCCGGAAACAATCGTCAGATGAGAATCCCCTGTTTAGCATACTGGGCCCAAGGATTACATCTAATGGAGAACTTTTACCATCGTGCATGGTTGGACTGGCAGATGCAAAAGACACCTCAACGGTTAACCGGTATCTTAAGATGGATACAGTAAAAGCATTGTTCCCTGTTAATCTTAAATTCTTGTGGGATTCAAAACCCTATAAATATGATCCATCAAACCTTTTGTATGGATTACATGCAATTAAAATAACCAGAGCAGACCGATGTCCCCCACTTGATGGAGGGGCAATTATCTCCGCAGAGGCAATCGCAGGATCCAATAAGAAAGATATAAAAATCAGGTTGACTATGGACCCTGAAAGCTCAAAGACATGGGCTAAAATTACCAGGGAAAATATTTCCCGTTGTATTGCAATTGTATATAACGGTTATGTCAGATCATATCCAAGAGTTCAGAATGAAATTTCTGGTGGAAGTACCGAAATTACCGGTAATTTTACTGTTGAAGAAGCTAACAATCTTGTTAACCTGCTCAAATCAGGAGAATTGCCATTTGATATTAAGATCGTTGATGAAAAAATAATTAAAGGAGTGGATCCACGATAAAAACTAGAGGTTGCATCAAAAGACCATTTTAACCGCAAAGTACGCTAAGTTGGCGCAAAGGACGCGAAGTAAAAACATCACCACTGCAACTTGGGCCTTCGATAAAATTGTCTGCCAGGCTATTTCTTAACTTTCGGGCCTCTTTGCGATCTTTGCGAATTCCTTAGCGCCCTTTGCGGTTAATGAGTTTCAACTTTTTAGACATCCTCTTCAATTTTAAGAAGACGTAGCAATAACATTATGGATATTTTTGTTGTTTATATTAATACCCGGATATTAATTGGTGGTTTACATGTTTAGGAAATATCTTTTTTTAATACTTATTATTATTAGTTATAATGCACAGGCGCAAACTAATTATATCATAAATCCTCAATGCAGCGATACCATAACCAGCAATAATCCACTGGTAGTATTTTTCACAGGCGATTCCGGCAGGAGCTCTTTTGATGAAAAATTAACCGACAGCTTATGTACAAATAAGATCCCACTGATGTGTATCAATTCATACAGATATTTCAGCGAGCGTAAAACTCCTCAACAAACCCTTGATAGTATTCTGCCTTACATTGAACTGAACCTTAAAAAATATAATCGTCAAAAATTCATATTTGCGGGATATTCATTCGGATCTGAAGTTGTGCCTTTTGTATACAATTTAATGAGCCCTGAATGGAAAGCTAAAGTGGAATTTATTGTTTTGCTTTCACCATCTTACAATTCAGATTTCGAAATTCATTTTTTAGACCAGATAGGACTTGGCAACAGACGATGGCCATATGACGTTCTCAAGGAAATAATGAAAATTAATAATAAAAAGGTAATTGTGTTTTGGGGACAGGATGAAAAGAAGTTTGAGAAGAAAGAGTTTACCAAACATAACATTACAGTTCATCACTTAAAAGGGGGTCACAGACATATAGATGTAACACCTGTTATTGATGAAATAAACGAGAGGATAAAAGAAGGTATTAAGGATAAATAGTCGTGCGGTCTTGCGGTCCTGCAGTCTTGCAGTCCCTTCGTCACTTTACTATTTGCCGGATTTTTACTATATTGTGACCTGAAATCTGACCGGAATAGCCTTAATTGGAGGTTCTGGTTAATTAACAGGAAAAAATAAATACATTTATTTTAAATACTCTATAATATGAAAAAGACACTTCGATATCTGACTGTGTTTACTGTTTTTACTCTGCTTGCTGTTTCATGTACGAAGCTTGGTACATCTTTCGATCAGACACTATTGACCGGAAAATGGCAGTCAGGAACATTGTACTACAAATATCTTGCTAACGGTACAGGCAGCACCTGGGATACGGCCGATGATGTAACCGAAGCGGAGGCTCAGCCATTTACCTGGACACTTGACAAGGATGTACTGACACAGATCCATTTTAATAGCTTAGTACCAAAGATTTATACAGTAACGGAATTGACTTCAACATCATTGAAATATCATGATACATTCGGGTCAAAATTCTCCTTTACCAAAGTTGCCAAATAATACATCACTTCTTTCATAAATTGATAGCAGGGTTAAAACTATATGAAAAAATTCATAAAGATTTTTCTTATTTCTTTTCTCTCCTTTCTGGGAGTGCTGGTCATCGCGATCGGCGTCGTAATCTGGATTGTCTTTACTCCTGAAAAAATAACTCCGATTGTACGCAAACAGGCCGCGAAATATCTCAGCTGTAAATCGGAAATAGGTTCTGTGGAATTAACATTCTTCAGTACCTTCCCAAATTTTGGCCTTAAGGTCAGTGAGTTCGCATTAATAAACCCTATAGCAGGTTCTATGTCTGATACACTGGTGAGGGTAAATAAACTTGTGGGAGTAATCGATGCAAGGGCATACTGGAAAAAGAAGAATATCGTTCTGATTGGTCTTGAGATGACCGGAGGATCAGTTAACGTGTATGCCGACAGCCTCGGTCATGCCAACTACAACATCATGCCTGCGGATACTAATCCGGCCCCTGTCTCAGCACAGAAAACCGAGTTGCCATTTATTGATATCAGAAACATTGAACTGAAAGATATAAGCCTTCATTATAATGACCTCTCATTAAAGCTTAACACAGTAATCCGCAGTCTTAGTGCAAAAATCGACGGGAAAATTTCGCACGACAGTATAAGCGGAAATGTTACGGTGAACTCATCAATGTTGTCGATGGTATACGGACAGGAAAAAGAAAAACTAAACACAGAAATCCATGACCTTAGTGCAAAAATCAGTGGAACTTCTTTCGGCAAAAATATAAATGGTAACATGGAGGCAGGCACATCAATGATGGTTCTTTCCTATGGCGAGGGAAAAGATAAGCTGAATACCGAAATTCATAACCTCAGCGGAAAGATCAGCGGAACTGTTACAAGCGACAAAATAAACGGTAATCTAAAGGCAGGCACTTCGATGATATCGCTCGATTATGTCGGAGAAAAATATCTTCAGAAGTCATCTTTAACGATTGATCTTCCTCTAGACATCATCACTTCACGTCAGTTTATAACACTCAAAAACGCGACTGCTTCAATAAACAACATGGAGCTTTCGCTTAACGGGACTATTCAGAATGATACTGTAAGTAAAAACATTATTACCGACCTTACCTATAGAACAGCATCATGGCCCTTTAAAAAATTCCGGGAAATAGTGCCACCTTCTTTTCAGTCATACTTCGATGGACTTGAGGCAGACGGATTACTCTCATCAGATGGGACTATAAAAGGTGTCTATAATGACAAGAGTTACCCTCTATTGGACATGCATGTAACATATGAACAAGGCAAACTGACCTATTCATCTCTACCAATACCGCTTCATGATGCTGATGGTGATTTTACCATATATACTGATCTGACAAGTGACGCACTTTCATTTGTTCGCATCAATAGATTCTCTGCAAAAACTCCAAAGTCTGCATTCAGCGCTAAGGGAATGGTTACCCATTTGTTTAAAGATATTACATGTGATCTTACCACCAATGGTGATCTGATGCTGGATGAATTTAACAGCATGATCCCTGCAGATATGAAGACTACTATCTCGGGAAAAGCATCTGGTGAGGTTAAGACACGCTTTACCATGGACCAGCTTGATAAAAATCAATTTGAAAAGATGAAATTATCGGGGTCCTTAACCCTTTCGGATTTTGATGTTAAATATGACAGCATAACACTTAAATCTGACAGATCAAAGGTTGACTTTTCTTTGCCATCCGCTAGTCCGACATCAGGAAATGCCAAATTTGTCTATGCTTCGATACTGAGTGATAATGTTACTGCCGGGAAGATTGCCAGTTATAATGCGTCGCTGAAAAAATCTTCGCTAATCATCGAAGCTTCCGACATGAGAGATAGCACCAGGATACCTGATCTGATCTGCAGGTTCAGCATGGAATCAATGTCGGCAGGAATGAATGACATGTCAATCGTTATTGCCTCTCCGCAGGGAAAAGTAGCGGTATCTCCAAGGCCAGGTTTCTCTGATCAGCCTCATATAATTTTATCGTATAACAGTGGTGAGCTTAAAGCTGCAATGGGTAAAAATATAGCAACTTTTAATAAAATTAGCACTGACCTCGACATATCGAACGATAATACCCAGAAAGATACCTTCCTGCAGTGGCTCGTAAAAGGTTATGTTGATGTTAACAAGGGTCTGATATCCATGTCGGAATTTACGAATACTATCGAGATCCCATCTGTGAAAATGGATTTCGATCCTGAGACATTTAGTATTAGAGAAAGCAGTATGAAAATTGGCAAATCCGATTTTCAGCTTAGTGGCAGTTTAAATAATGTTTTGTCCTATTTCAGAGGTGATTCAATTCTGAGGGGCAAATTCAGTTTTATATCCGACAAAACAGATGTTGCACAGTTAATGGCACTCACAAGCGGAATAGGAACTTACGATTCAGCCAGTGTGCGGAAGCACGAAAACACAACAGTCGACACTGTAAGTACCGGTCCGTATATGGTGCCGAAGAAGATTGATGTTACTCTTAATGCAAATGTTAAGCTGGCAACAATAGGCGTTGATACTGCAACCAATATTAAAGGAGTCGTCACAGTTCATGATGGTATCCTACTTCTCGACGGACTTACATTCCAGACACCTGTTGCAAGGATGCAGCTGACAGCTATGTATCAGACACCCAGGAAGAATCATCTCTACCTGGGGATTGATTATCATATGATGGATGTTCAGATAAGTGAATTGCTGACCATGATTCCTGATATCGACAGTATTATGCCTATGCTGAGATCGTTCGGAGGAAGAGGCGAGTTTCACATTGCTGCCGAGACCTATCTGGACTCTTTATATAATGTCAAAAAATCGACATTGCGCGGAGCTGCATCAATCAAGGGGAATAACCTGGTTCTGATGGACGGAGAGACCTTCACTGAGATTGCCAAAAAGCTCAGATTCAACAAAAAAACCCAGAACAAAGTAGATTCACTGGCGGCCGAATTCACCATCTTCCGTAATGAAATTGATATATATCCTTTCCTCATTGTAATGGATAAATACAAGGCAGTTATTGCAGGGCGTCATAATTTTGACATGACATTCGATTATCATGTTTCAGTGGTTGATTGTCCGCTGCCAATAAAGCTCGGGCTCGACATTAAAGGTAATGTTGATGACCTTCACTATAAGCTTGTTAAATGCCGGTATGCAGAATATTTCCGTCCGACTGCCAGACATGAGGTTGAAACCAAGCAGTTGGAATTAAGGACGATAATCCGAAAGGCTCTCGAGGAAAAAGTTAAGAATTAATGCTCCAAATAATAATAGCTAAATGGCTATATATTAATTACTTATCTCAATGAGTTATAAGATAAATAACAAACATTGAGTTTAAAATGGATTTTTTCAAGATAAAGTTTTGCTTACTCAGTTTTGAAATATATATTTGCAAACCGAAAAGAGGTGCCATAGCTCAGTCGGTAGAGCAATGGACTGAAAATCCATGTGTCCCCGGTTCGATTCCTGGTGGCACCACTTCTTTCAAACGTAAATAGCTGTCTTATAGGCAGCTATTTTAGTTTGATTTATTTCTGCACTAAGCTCATTGATACATCCGACTTATGCTTAGAAAAATATTTTTTTCGCATGAGTAACCAAAAACTTTCACGAAAAAAATCTATTTGGAATCATTTTACCGAAATGGTACATTTGCATCCTCATTAATTACTTACGATGGATCTCCTCCTTCATACTCTTGATAATGGCATCAGACTTGTTCATCACAGAATACCGGGACTGGTTGCACATTGCGGACTTATAATTAATACCGGTTCGCGCGATGAAACAGTACCCGAACATGGGATGGCTCATTTCATTGAACATGTGCTGTTTAAAGGAACAAAAAAAAGAAAAGCCTACCATATCCTCAGCCGGCTCGAAGACGTTGGCGGAGAACTTAATGCCTATACTACCAAAGAGGAAACAGCTGTCCATGCTTCATTCCTTAAAGAAGATTATGAGAGAGCTGTGGAATTAATCAGCGATATAACTTTTAATTCCATCTTCCCCGAAAAAGAAATTGAAAAAGAAAAAGATGTCGTTATTGAAGAGATTAACTCTTATCTCGACAATCCCGCAGAACTCATTTTTGATGATTTTGAAGAGCTCATATTCTCAGGGCAGCCTATTGGCAGGAATATTCTCGGTACCCCTGAGTCGGTAAAATCATTCTCCCAAAAGAAGATCTTCGAATTCATATCGAACAACTACAACACTCACGAAATGGTCTTTTGCTCGGTCGGAAATATCTCTGATGAAAAGATCCTGAAGCTTTTTAAAACACATTTCGGCGATATCATTCCTAAAAGCAAAGAGGAAAGAGCTAACAAAGTCTGGCTATATAAACCTGCTTCACTGACAAAAAAGATGAATACCTTCCAGAATCACTGCATTATGGGTAATATTGCTTACGATCTGAAAGATAAACGCAGGATGGGTATGTTTCTTCTCAATAACATTCTTGGCGGACAGGGACTTAACTCCCGACTAAACCTTTCACTTCGCGAAAAAAACGGTCTTGCATATAATGTCGAGTCAAGTTATAATCCATACTTAGATACCGGCATCTTCTCAATATACTTCGGAACCGACAGTCATAACCTTAAAAAAAGTATTTCAATAGCAATGGAGGAACTGAATAAACTCAGGGTCTCAAAACTTGGATCAATTCAGTTAAGCAAAGCAAAAAATCAAATCAAAGGGTATCTCGTAAGAGGTTATGAAAATCATGAAAGCCTTATGCTCAGTCTGGGTAAAAGTCTTCTGGTTTTCGATAAGATAGAGACAATTGAGCAAATTTGCAAAAAGATCGACAGTGTAACCGCTTCCGAATTGCTCGAAACAGCAAATGAAGTGTTTGAGCCGGGGAAGTTGTCGACGTTGATATATAAGTAGACGAGATTGCTTCGTCGCAAGCTCCTCGCAATGACGGATTAAGTTAGTAAATTTCTATAACTAGCAACCAGGAACAAGCAACCAGCATCTCTTACAAATGGATCGCAAACTTGAAGAATATATTCTTAAACATTCCACACCGGAAGACCCGGTTCTGGAAGAGCTCTACAGGCAGACTCATATACGATTTGTAAATCCCAATATGACAAGTGGTCATCTTCAGGGGAAATTCCTGGAGATGTTGTCGATGATGATAATGCCTGAAAACATTCTCGAGATAGGCACATTTACAGGCTACTCAGCTATTTGTCTTGCAAAAGGTCTAAAGCCAGGGGGAAAGCTGATAACTATCGAAATTAATGACGAACTCACATCTTTTACACACTCCTGGATCTGTAAAGCAGGAGCTGAATCAAAAATTACACAACTTACAGGGAATGCACTTGACCTGATCGCGGGAATAGATCTTATGTTCGATCTGGTATTCATCGACGGAGATAAAAGAGAGTATATCGATTACTACCGTCTTGTTATTGAGAAAGTTAAACCGGGAGGTTTTATTCTGGCTGACAATGTGCTGTGGGGAGGAAAAGTTATTGAGACTGAACCCACAGATCCGCAGACCAGAGGGATAATCGACTTTAATGAGATGATAATTAAAGAGTCCGGAGTTGATATTGTCATTGTGCCTCTGCGGGATGGATTGATGCTCATGAGGAAGAAGGGGTGACGGGGAGACGGGGAGAATGGGAGAATGGGAGAATGGGAGACTGAGGGACTTAGAGACAAAAGTCAACTGTTGGGCCGTTGAGCCGTTGTGCCGTTGTGCCTTTGCGCCCCTTGAGCCCTTTGAGCCCTTTGAGCCGTAAAATTTGGTACATTTTTTGTGCTAAATATTAACACATAAAATAAACATTATGAAAAAACTAATAATCCCGACTTTGATATTTTTTGCAGGGATAGTTGTCCAGGCACAGACGCAAAATGTTGAGCTGCTTCAGAATCTCGAATTGAGTAAGCCAGCCCAGACTGATACTTTAACTGCAACCTTAAAAAATTCGACCCGTCTTTTTGGTGCGAAAAATGACCTTACAACCGTTATATCGATTATACCCTCAGGATCAATCGTAACAGTTCTGGATTCCGACAGTACTTATTTCCATGTTGTATTTGATGAAGATGAAGGATTCATTTATAAACGCGATGCTGTGATAAACAATCCTGAGCAAAAACCGGATAAAACCATAGTGTACGAACAGGTGGCGCCACAATCGCAACCAGAGCAACAACAGCAGGTTAGCAGATTCTCTTTCCTCGAGAGCAAATATGGTACAAATATGGCATCACGGCTGATGGCTGGTAAGATTTGGAAGGGAATGAATGCTGAGATGGTAACTGACAGCTGGGGAAGACCGGGAAAAACTAACAGGGTAATCAACGGTAACCTGATAAAGGAAGAGTGGATGTACAAAAACACCTGGCTCTATTTTGAGAATAATACACTGGTCGATTGGGGGCCGATAAAGAAATAAATATCACATCATTTTTTTTATTATCGTGTTATTTTACCTGCTGCTCTTTGCGGATAAAAAAAAATTCTTATTTTTGCCCGTGAAATTGCGGGAGTAGCTCAGTTGGTAGAGCACGACCTTGCCAAGGTCGGGGTCGCGGGTTCGAGTCCCGTCTCCCGCTCAAACAAAAAGAGGTTGCGAAAGCAGCCTTTTTTATTTTAATCCAATCATAACTGTAATTTGTATCCCTTTTAATATTTGTGGTAAAATAATTGTTTTTATCTTTCGCTGGCAATTCGTATTTACCTATGGACCTATCATTAAAAAACAAATTATGAGAAAAACATTACCTTTAATTATGATCACTCTGGTTGCATCACTTTTCTCCTGTAAGCAAGAAACAAAGGATGCCGGGTTTTCCATTCCAATAGAAAAATATTCACTTGCTAACGGGCTTACTGTTATATTGCATGAAGATCATTCTGATCCAATTGCTGCTGTGGCAGTTTATTATCATGTCGGATCAAGCCGCGAAACTCAGGGGAAGACTGGCTTTGCGCATCTTTTTGAACACATGATGTTCCAGCGGTCAGAAAATATTGGAGAGAAGCAATTCGTTCAGTATATAATGGGAGCCGGAGGCACATTCAATGGAAGTACAAGTCAGGACAGAACCAATTATTATGAGACAGTTCCGAAAAATGCACTTGAAATGGCATTATGGATGGAGTCTGACAGAATGGGCTATCTTGAAAACACTGTCACTAAGTCAACTCTTGCAAACCAGCAAAATGTTGTTCAAAATGAAAAACGACAGAGTGTAGATAATGCTCCTAATGGTTTTAACCAGGGACTCATTCTTAAAAACCTTTATCCAAAGGGTCATCCTTACAGCTGGACAGTTATTGGTGAAATGCAGGACCTGACCAATGCAACTGTTGGTGATGTAAGAGCTTTTCACAAAAAGTTCTATGCCCCTAATAATGCTTTTCTTGTAATAACCGGTGATATTAATAAGGACGAAGTTAAAGCATTGGTTGAGAAATACTTTGGCGAGATTCCGGGAGGCGAAAAAATAGAAAAAAGAGACCCTGCCCGTGTTACATTATCTTCGACTATAAGGTTGTACCATGAGGATAACTTTTCAAGGGCTCCACAGCTTACAATGGCATTTCCTGCTGTTGAACAATTCTCAAAAGAGGCATATGCACTTGATTTTCTTGGTGAGCTCTTAGCAAACAGCAAAAAATCACCTCTTTATACAATTCTTGTTAAAGAAAAGAAACTCACATCAAGGGTTTCAGCAAGAAATGGTTCACAGGAACTTGCCGGCTCATTCAATATTTCAGTTACTGCCAATCCTGGAGTTAATCTCACAGATGTTGAGAAAGCGATATTTGAAGGTATTGACAAATTCGAAAAAGATGGGTTCTCTGAAGAAGATATTACAAGGATAAAAGCAGAAAGTGAAACCGGATTTTACAGAGGTTTTTCCAGCGTACAGTCGAAATCCTTCACCCTTGCAGAATATGCAATGTATACCGGGGATCCTGAATTTTACAAAAAAGATCTTGCCAATATCAAAGCAGTTACAATGGCTGATGTTAAAGCAGTATTTGAAAAATATATTAAAGGCAAGAATTTTGTTGAAACAAGTTTTGTTCCCAAAGGTCAGGCGAACCTGATTGTTGAAGGATCCCAAAATGCCAATATAGTTGAAGAGGATGTAACAAAAGCTGCTGAGGTCAAAACTGATGCAGCAGCAGAAGAGGTAATTGCAAAAACACCTACAAAATTTGATCGTTCTGTTATGCCCCCGGTTGGACCGGATCCTGAAGTAACTATTCCTACTCCGTGGTCAGCTTCACTTACCAATGGCATGAAGCTTACAGGCATAATGCAGAACGAACTTCCTATGGTTCAATATTCTATAGTAATTGATGGCGGCCACATGCTCGATAAGGTTGAGAAAGCCGGGGTTGCCAGTCTTGTTGCTTCGATGATGAATGAAGGAACCAAAAACAAAACTCCCGAGCAACTTGAAGATGCTATCGGTTTACTTGGAGCTTCAATAAGGGTATCAGCAGGCAATGAAGATATTTCAATTGATGTCAGCGCGCTCGCCCGTAACTTCGAGAAGACACTTGCACTTGCTGAAGAGATTCTTCTTGAACCAAGATGGGATGAAGAACAGTTCGCTTTGGCCAAAACAAGAATTATTAACGGGTTAAAACGAAATGCTTCAATGCCTACCTACCTGGCTTCCAGCACACTAAACAAGCTAATGTTTGGAGATAATATACTTGCTATAGATGCGTCAGGAACCGAAAAATCTGTTTCCGCAATAACAATGGATGACCTTAAAGAGTATTACAATAAATATTTCTCCCCTTCCATTGCAAAATTCCTTCTTGTGGGTGATGTTGATCAGGCAAGGGTTGAAGCTGCTCTAGCAACATTGAATAAGAAATGGCAGTCAAAAGAGGTGGTAATACCTGAGATTAAAGTCCCCGGACCTCCTGAGAAATCGATGCTCTATTTTGTAGATGTTCCTGGTGCAAAACAATCGGTCATTTCAATTGGGACTTTTACTGTTCCAAGAAATAGTCCTGATTACTATCCAGTTTTTGTTGCCAATTATAAACTTGGAGGTGCTTCACTTTCCGGAATCTTTAATATAATAATCCGTGAAGAGAAAGGATTTACTTATGGAGCAAGTTCCACTGTATCAGGCTTTAAAAATTATGGGTATTTCAGCGCTACTTCACAGGTCCGCACCAATTCAACGGAGGAATCTTTGGAAATTTTCAAAACTGAGATGGAGAAATACAGTAAAAATATGCCTCAGGAATATATCGATTTTACCAGGTCAGGTTTGATGAAAAGCAAGACCCGGAGTTACGAAACATTGTCTAATCTAATGGGTATGCTCGGTACTATGACCTCATTTAATCTTCCGGCAGATTATATTAACCAGGAAGGGGCATATCTGAAGGGACTCACCGCGGAAAAACAACTTGAGATTGCAAAAAAATATATTAATCCGGCAAAGATGTATTACGTTGTAGTAGGCGATGCCGCAACTCAACTTAAAGGACTTGAGAAAGTTGGATTAGGAAAACCAATTCTTGTAAAATAAGAAAAAAATAAACCTCTGTGAACCTCTGTGAAACCTCTGTGTAACTCTGTGTAAGTTCTTAATATTTATTAACTTACACAGAGAACCACTGAGAAGACACAGAGAACCACAGAGTTTTATTCTCTCAGATGAAGTAAGTAGTATTTTTTAAGGATATTTTGTTTAAATTTGCCCCACTAAATTCTGCCCGGATGGTGGAATGGTAGACACGCAGGACTTAAAATCCTGTGACCATTGCGGTTGTGCGGGTTCAAGTCCCGCTCCGGGTACTTTTAAAACCCTGTATTTCAATTGATTACAGGGTTTTTTCTTTTGATAAGCAACAGAAAAGAAACATACAATTCACCTTTTGTCGTTTAATTGCATTATTGAGAGTCCATTATCTTTTCACTTAACATTCATTCCATACATTCCTGGGTTGAAAGGGCTCTTCTGTTCGAGTCGGATTACTCCGACTGGGTTTCAGAATAAAAGTAGCACTTCCAGTCCTCCATTTTAATCGTTAGGCTAAATTTATGGAAAAATCTGGTTAAATGACCTATGAGGCTTAGCCGAATAACGCTATTCCCTTTCTTGATTTATAAGCAAAAGCTGGCTTAAGCGTTCCCCCGGTCGAGCGAGGATCACACAGAGAGGAACTCTATATGAAGTGACTCTTATATCCTGCTTGTCTTTCATTCTAGTATGTAATCCCTTTCGGTCATCTATGTTAATACCAACAATTATAGCCTCTAAACCCTTGTTCGAGGCAATATATTATATTTTATGAACCAGTGGAATATCAATTTCATCAGATACATTTGTTTATATAAAAGAAATATGGCCTGCGTCATATAATCAAGCCTATCCACAATTCCCCAACTATTATGAATTCCGTTGAGAGTAATAACAAGTTGTTAATTTTTCAATTTTAATAAACTTCCGTTTTATTGCAGCTAACACCCTAAGGTACTATTTCTGTATAAGGTACACGGTCCGCAATTGTTATAAATCCCGTGAATTATGTAATTTTTTCAAAAAGTCATGTAACAGGTTTAGGTGTCCAAGTTCATACTTTAGCTCCTTTAATAAGCTGATAGCATAGAAGATAATAAATATACACATTGAACATTACATAATTAATCTTGTTTAATTTTTAGTAAGTATTTGATAGACGCGTTGTTTCTCCAGAGAGTAGTTTTATCAGTCTGGAGACATTTGATGTAAGTTATTTAAAGTGAACCGTGATCGCTCAGTATTATTATGAAATGTCAATGTTCATTATCCTATAGGAGTTTTAATAATTAATTTGAATATAATGAAAACAATTATCGTTCCCCTGGATTTCTCAGAAGAGTCATTGACTGGTTTGAATCTGGCATTAATGTTGGCTGCTAAAACCGGAGCAGATATCCAGATGGTTCACATTACTAATAATTATACTGGTGACTATTACAAACAAGAGGAAAAGGAGAATCAACTTGCAAAATCAAAATTTGAGGAATTACTTAAAAAACTCACAGAGAAAAGCAATTTAAACTTTACAATAAGTTACACGATTAAAGAAGGTAAAATATTTAAGGAAGTAGCAGATCTGGCAGATAAGTATGAAGACGTTCTTACTGTGCTATCAACACATGGGGCATCTGGTTTCGAAGAATTGTTCATTGGAGGTAATGCTTACAAAATAACTTCTCACTCAAGGAATCCTGTGATAACTGTCAGAAGAAGTCAACTCTCTCAAAATATTGACAGGATAGTATTACCCCTGGATATTACTTTTCAGACCCGGGAAAAAGTGCCATATACAGTAGAAATAGCAAAGATTTTTAATTCAGAAATTCACATCCTGTCAATCCAGCTTTCAAATTTAAAGAGCATCGAAAAAAAGCTTCACCAATATGCCGATCAGGTGGCTTCATATCTTGACAAGAATAACATTAAATATAAAATTAAGCATCTTACAGGGAGCAATCTTACAGATTCAACTCTTGATTACGCACGATCAATTAATGCTGACCTGATTTCAATAATGACAGAACAAGAGAAGAGTGCTTCAAATTTACTGCTGGGCAACTACGCTCATCAGATGATAAACAAAGCTTATATTCCTGTCCTTTCTTTTCCAAATTATCGATTACGCATTGTTGCAGATGATATATGGTCGCTGGGAGCATTTAATGCACGCAGTATGTAGTATTAGGACATAAGGGAATAGATATTTGTAAGTATAAATTAATCAATTAAATACAAAATTATGAAAACGGGAAGGATTACAGTTATGATCAAAACACTTTCATTTGTTGTTTTTGCGATTCTGATAGCAGAGTGTGAAAATGGCCAGGGAATGATGAATGGTAATGGCCGGTATATGAACATGGGAAATTGGAATTGGATTGAGATACTTGTTGGTATTATCATTGGATTTCTGATTGGGTACTTCTTAATAAAGAGACGAAAGTGATCGTTCAAATGGTTTCAATCGTTTGAGGCAGAATTTTCTGATCAATATCGTAAACCAAAATATAAGATATTATAACTAGTGTATACAAAATACAAATAAGATGAAAAAAGTATTGATTGCCCTGGATTATAATCCAACTGCACAAAAAGTTGCAGAGGTAGGTTTTTCGATGGCAAAATCGATGAATGCTGAAGTAGTACTGTTACATGTGATTACAGATTCTGTATTTTATGCCACATCAGGATATTCTCCTATTATGGGTTTTTCGGGGTTTATAGACGTAAGCCCACTACAATTAAACACTGTTCAGGGACTGATGGAGGCATCTCTGAAATATCTTGAAACTTCAAAAAAACACCTGGGTGATAATACAATTAAGACAATTGTCAAAGAAGGTGATTTTGCTGATTCTATTCTGGCTACTGCAAAAGAAATGAAAGCAGATGTTATCGTTATTGGATCTCACAGCCGGAAATGGTTGGAAAATATTGTAATGGGAAGTGTAACAGAAAAAGTTCTTCATCATACTTCGATACCGCTTTTAGTTGTTCCGACAAAAAAAGAATGATTAACCTTTACTATGGGATTAATTAACACCTCTTGAAATCAGGTTGATTCACTGGCAACGATAACCAGTAAATTATAAAATATTCTATATAAATGGAAACTCAGAAAACCTGGCATGAGAGACATCATGCATCATTAAGCTTTGGTGGTCGCATATCTGATGCGGTTGCAAATGGAATGGGTTCATGGAAGTTTATAATCATTCAAACAGTTTTAGTAATAATTTGGATGGGTTTGAACCTTGTTGGATTTATGTTTCATTGGGATGTTTACCCATTCATATTACTAAATCTTCTTTTCTCAACGCAGGCAGCATATGCCGCACCCATTATTATGATGTCGCAAAACCGACAAAACCAACGTGACAGGGTACATGCTGAACAGGATTACAGAACGAATAAGGATGCGAAACAAGAGATAGAAGCCCTGGCAATTAAGTTGAAGTCAATTGAAGTGGATAAATTAGATAAAATCATTGAATTGCTTCAGGAACAGAAAAACAACACATCCAAAGAAAAATAAATGGATATGGTAACCTTTCAAATAGGAACAGTGCGAGTAAAAATAAAATAAAACTATATGAAACAGAATTGGTTATTACTGATAGGATTTATACTTGTAATAGTTACAATCTTAATATTGTTGATTAGAAAAAATCATACTGATAGAAAGCATCTATTTAAAAAATTACCAGGAGATTATCCCGATCCGAGAAAGGTAGAATCTGAATTTGATTCTGTCGATAAATAGATAAGCCTGATCGAGGCAAAAACATGATTCATTACAATAAATCATAAACTAAAAACTCAAAAAAATGTTAAAATTATTAAAAGGTTTCCCCGACAACGTTCTGGGCGTTTCAGCAGAAGGAAAAATAACCGGAACGGACTATGAATCAGTTTTAATTCCTGCCATAGAGGAAAAGTTTAAAACAAACAAAAAAATCAGGATGATCTACGAACTTGGAGGCAACTTTACCGGATTTGACCTTAGCGCAATGCTTGATGATGCAAAAATTGGGTATGAAACATTTATCTGCCTGGGATAGGATTGCTCTGGTCTCCGATCATGAGATGATAAATACTTTTGCAAAATTCTTTGGTCATATGCTTTCATGCGAACTTCGGGTATTTATGAATGCTGAATTGGAAGAAGCAAAAAAATGGATCTCTGAAAATCAGTAACAGCAAAACCATTAACATGGAAAAGGAAAAGAAGGAAACATTGCATAAACTCTTTATAGAACTGGTCAAGCTGCAAAAGGAAATTATATCGTCCAACCTTAAATTGCTGGTAATCCTTGAAGGCAGGGATGCAGCTGGGAAGGATGGGACTATAAAAAGAATTATAAAACACCTAAGTCCACGAGAAACCAGGGTTGTAGCTTTAAATAAGCCTTCTGACAGGCAGCAACTTGAATGGTACTATCAGCGTTACTCAGTTCATTTGCCAGTATCTGGTGAATTTGTACTACTTAACCGAAGCTGGTATAACCGGGCCGGGGTCGAAAAAGTTATGGGTTTTTGTACTGAGAAACAATACAAATCATTTTTCACTGAGGTTGAATTATTTGAAAAGATGCTTGTTGATGCCGGCTTCATAATCCTAAAATATTACCTTGATATCAGCAAAAAAGAGCAAGAAAGAAGGTTAAAAGACCGTGAAACTGACCCACTCAAACAGTGGAAAATTAGCCCAATTGATAAGGAGGCAAAAAAGTTCTGGAAAGATTATTCTAAAGCTCGTAATGAGATGTTGCTGAAAACAAATTTCAAGCACTCTCCATGGTATGTGGTGAATGCAAATAAGAAAAATGCGGCTCATATCGCTATCATCACTCATCTTCTGGGTCAGATTGAATACAGGAATAAGGATGCAAATTTATTGTCACATGATTATAAACTCGTATATCCTGCTACACCCAAAAACATAAAAGATAAGCTATATTAAAACTATAATCAACTGTATGTCTGATTAATAAAAGAGCAAATTATAGTCCCCGGTAATCATAAAAACAAGTATAATGAATACCAGAATAGACAATCCAAAACCTCCGGAATCGGAATCAGGTAACAGATCGAACACAAATGATGATCTGAAGACCTTGCCCATGGCTGAACTTCAGACCAAATTGGCCTCTTCGCCTGAAGGACTCACCCAGGAAGAAGCACAGAAACGTCTCGCCAAATACGGGCCAAATGAAATTGCGGAAAAAAAAACAAATCAGTTCCTGAAATTTCTATCATATTTCTGGGGTCCTATTCCATGGATGATTGAAGCAGCGGTAATCCTTTCTGCACTTGCCAGGCATTGGCCTGACTTTGGTATCATACTGGTTCTGCTTCTGGCTAACGGTATGGTAGGGTTCTGGGAAGAACGGGAAGCCAGTAGTGCCATCGAGGCTCTTAAGGCTAAACTGGCTGTTAAGGCCAGAGTGAAACGTGATGGAAAATGGGTCACCCCCGCAGCACGTGAATTGGTTCCCGGTGATGTTATTCGCCTGCGCCTAGGTGACATAGTACCGGCAGACGCCCGCTTGTTGGATGGAGATCCCGTGGAAGTTGATCAATCGACACTGACAGGAGAATCATTACCCGCTAACTGTAAACCTGGTGATGCTGTATTTTCAGGTTCAATAATCCGGCAGGGTGAGATCGGGGCAATGGTTTATGGAACAGGAGCTAACACTTACTTTGGGAAGACTGCCCAGCTCGTTCAGGAAGCACACACAGTCAGCCATTTTCAAAAGGCAGTTTTAAAGATTGGCGATTATCTGATAATACTAGCTGTAGCTCTTGTGGCAATAATAATTGCGGTAGCGCTCTTTCGGGGAGATAAAATACTTACAACACTGCAGTTTGCACTTGTTCTGACTGTCGCAGCAATCCCCGTAGCGATGCCTACTGTGTTGTCGGTAACGATGGCAGTAGGTGCACGTCTTCTTGCTAAAAAAGAGGCTATTGTAAGTCGATTGGTGGCTATAGAAGAGTTGGCAGGTGTTGACATATTGTGCGCGGACAAGACTGGTACCCTGACGCAGAACAAGCTGTCGCTTGGAGATCCGTTTTGCATAAATAATACCGCTCCAGAACAGGTGATTCTTTATGGTGCGCTGGCATCACGTGCCGAAAATAACGACACTATTGATCTGGCGGTATTGGGCGGTCTGAAAGATAAGGATATCCTGAAGACTTATGATGTGGTTCATTTTCAACCATTCGACCCTGTGCATAAACGCACTGAAGCCACTGTAAAAGATAAGGATGGGATGACCTTTAAAGTGACAAAAGGTGCCCCCCAGGTAATTCAGGAATTGGCGACTAATCATTTGGAGATAAGGGCTTCTGTCGATAAAGCAGTTAATGAATTTGCTGCTCGCGGTTTTCGTTCATTGGGCGTAGCCAAGGCAGGAGAAGATGGAAAATGGCAGTTTATTGGAGTGCTTCCATTGTTTGATCCTCCCCGGCAGGATGCCGGGGACACGATCGCAACAGCTCTGTCAATGGGCGTAAAGATTATGATGGTAACCGGCGATGCACTTGCGATAGCTCAGGAAACTGCAAAGCGATTAAACATGGGTTCAAGCATTCTTGATGCAGGCGGTTTAGGTGACTCAAAGCATAAGGAAACTAAGCCAGTCACCGACTCAATTGAAAATGCTGACGGTTTTGCTCAGGTTTTTCCGGAACACAAGTATCACATAGTAGATGTTTTGCAGAGACTAGGCCATATCGTTGGGATGACCGGAGATGGGGTTAATGATGCACCTGCACTAAAGAAAGCCGACTGTGGTATCGCGGTTTCGGATGCTACCGACGCAGCTCGTGCAGCTGCCGATATTGTTCTACTAACACCTGGTTTATCGGTAATTATCGATGCAATTAAGGAGAGTCGTCGCATTTTCCAGCGGATGAATAGTTACGCAATCTATCGTATAGCAGAGACATTGCGAGTCCTGTTTTTTATGACCCTGGCAATCCTGATCTTTAACTTTTATCCCTTAACCGCTGTAATGATTGTTATGTTGGCCTTACTTAACGATGGGGCTATCCTGTCAATCGCTTATGACAACGTTCACTATAAGGATCAGCCAGAGGCCTGGAATATGAGAATGGTACTTGGCATATCTACGGTACTGGGAATCATTGGTGTAGTCTCGGCTTTTGGCTTGTTTTATCTTGGGGAACGTGTCTTTCATCTCGATCGTGCTCATATCCAAACATTAATGTATCTGAAATTATCGGTAGCCGGACATCTGACTATTTTCTTAACTCGAACTCGTGGTCCTTTCTGGTCAATCAGACCTGCAAGAATTTTATGGGTGGCAGTTCTAAGCACTCAAATTATAGCTACTTTGATAGCTGTCTATGGGGTTTTTATGACACCGCTCGGCTGGGGTTGGGCATTGTTTGTGTGGGGTTATGCTTTAGTATGGTTTCTCTTTAATGACCGTGTGAAGCTAATTGCTTATAGGATATTCGATCCAATCAAATTGAAATTAATGGGTGATTTGAATTCGTAATTTACTAGAATTGTAATTAGACTACCTTACTATTAATATCAATTGAAAGCAACAATTATCAGAAAAGACTTTTTGAGCCTGTAACGGTATATTTTTTTGAAGAACGATATGCTGGTGATAAAAAAAATTTGACGAAAGACTAATTTTGAGAAATAAGCTCTTTTGGTATATGGTTTAAACTCAAAACATTCCAGGTATTGTCCATGACCTGGCTCTTAAACGCATCTGTAATCTTCAGGTATTTTTTCAAATTCTTCTCTTTTTTAGGTGCCCCCATAACCTGCAAAGCTTTTATGTTTACCCCAAGCATTATACTATTGGTAATAAAAGACTTTCTGGCAGTATGGAAGGAAATGGACTAATGGAGTGGAAGCGATTCTCCTGTTGTTTCAATGCCTATCACACTTTTTTTTATCACCAGCCGATTAAATCCTGTTTTTAGAAATTGTTTGGTAATAATAATACCACAGCCTTCTTTCATATCTTCGATAATATTCTGAATAGACATTTTATGAAAGGGGATCTTCATCCACTTCATACTTTTTAAGTATTTTCAGAGCGAAATCATTAAGCGGGAGAGTTTTAACATACCCTGTTTTTACTTGTGTTTTAGTTAAAAGCTTACTGTTTATATGTTCTCGCTTAGGAGAAATTACATCATAAAACCCTTCTTCTCAAAATAAAATAGATACAATTTATGATGTATTTAGTGCTATTGCCTGTAGAATTTAATCTGTTATTAATGGTAATACTTAATGTTTTCAGATGCTTTTACTCTATATAAGAAAATATATGTGACGTTTTTGCCGGTAAATACGTCACATTTCATATATTTGTAACAAACAGACAATTCGATGAAAGTATCTGATATAGTTATAAATAAGATTAATAGGTTTAAGACAGGTTATGTTTTCACCTACAACGATTTTGATATACCGGTGAAAAATCTGAGTGCCCTCAAAATGTCATTAAACAGATTGGTGTCAGCAGGGAAAATAGTCAGACTCTCAAAAGGACAGTTTTATAAACCTGAAATAACACAATTCGGATCGCTTCGGCCAGCAGAATATCAGGTTGTAAAAGATCTTCTTGAAGACAACAACAAGATAATAGGGTATCTTACCGGGATTAGTGCATTTAATAAACTTGGGCTAACAACACAGATATCGAATACCATCCA
Source organism: uncultured Bacteroidales bacterium (assembly GCA_963809855.1). Lineage (GTDB taxonomy): Bacteria > Bacteroidota > Bacteroidia > Bacteroidales > VadinHA17 > LD21. Next base: position 2,765,179 of record CAWELF010000001.1, read on the forward strand.
GATTGGAACAAATATTGACAAGAAACCTAAAAAAAGAGGGAAATATAATATCCGGTTCATCAGACAGAAAAATACAATCACCAGTGATAATATTAATATACTGCAAATACTTGATGCCATAAGGTTCATAAAAAGGATTCCTGATTCAGACGTTTCTAAATCATGCCAAAGGTTAATTTCGATAATCGAAATGTTGCCAAAAAAAAATCTTGATCTTTTAACCAGATATGCTCTAAAATACAATCCGGGGACCAGAGCTCTGACAGGGGCAATAGTTGACCAGATAAGTACAAAAAATAATACAAAGCAGCTACTTGAGTCATTAAATACTGTTTCTGAATATAATTTTAATATTAGTGAGGCGATACTGAATAATAAACTAAAATGGAGAATATCATGACACTGCATGAAAACAAGGAAGCGCTTAATGATGCGATACGGGCAGCCAGTGAGCATCTCGGGATCAGAGATGTCTTTGTAGAAAAAGATTACTGGGTTACTCTTTTACTTAAAAGACTTTCTCAATCTGAGTTCAAAAATAAGGTAATTTTTAAGGGTGGAACCTCTCTGTCAAAGGTTCATAAGTTGATAAATAGATTTTCTGAGGATGTAGACCTTGCAATCCTAAAATCAGAAGGACAGACAGAAACTCAGCAAAGGGTTATGATTAGAAGGGTGGAGAAAGAAATAACTTCAGGTTTTACTGAAATAGAAATTCCAAACTTAACAAGTAAACAGAAAAACTTCCGGAAGACAGCTTTTAATTACGATAGAATCACAAAAAATGATTCAATTGGCCTTCATGACAAATTAATACTTGAGATCAATTCATTTGCCAACCCTGTTCCGTATAATATGCATCCGGTAAACTCCATGATAGCCCAATTTCTAACTGAAACTGAAAACATTGGAACACTTACTGAATTTAATCTCCATCCCTTCGAACTATTTGTTTTAGACCCAAGGATCACCCTTATTGAAAAAATTCTATCACTAATCAGGCTTTCTTTCTATGATGATGGTGTTGAAAGAATAAGAGCTAAAGTCCGGCATTTCTACGATATCTACTACTTAATAAATACTCCAGCACTCCATGATCCTGAGAATATATCTGGGTTCAAGGCAGATTTTATAAAAATGTTTGAGGAGGAAAAAACCAGGTTTTTTGATCCGGAGAATTGGTATAACTCCGGGTACACGGAATCACCTCTGTTTAAAAATTTTACTGCAATCTGGGATCAGATACAATATTCATATGAAAATGATTTCAGACTTTTGGTATTTGGGGAATTCCCTTCAAGTGAGGAAATAGTAAAACAATCTATTTTCTTAATCGAACTTCTTGGTTAGCATGATAAACCCTAATAATTGGGGTTTATTTTCTATTAAAATGTAATGCCGATTTTTGAACCAAATTTATATCTACAAACATTATTGCTTCAGATTTTAACCTTGCTTGTGAGAAAAAAAGTCGAAAGTAATAGACTCTAGAAAAGGCAGTGATTATTCTGTTATATTTTTGTCAATTATTTTTATCACCAGCAGGTTAAAACCAGTTTTTGGAACTTGTTTTGAAGCAATAATTCTGCAGCCCTTTTTCCATATTCACTAATATTCTGTTTATATGTTCTGGCTTAAATTAAAATAGTCCTGCGAAAGATCTGGACGTTTTATACCTCTTTACATAAACCAAAAGTAGGTGCTGATTAGGTGCTAATAATTACTCAAATGCAATAAAATGAAGTCTAATAAGCAAATAACATTTATTTAACATGCTGTATATCTGATATTTTAATATAATGAAGTAAAATGCAATAAGATAGATTGAAGTCCCGCTCCGGGTACCCAGAGGCACAAGAGGTCAGAATCGACCTCTTGTTTCTTTTTATGACAGCCTGAAACCCTCACTAATTCAGAGGATGAGTCCAATTGGTGGAAAAGCTGATACCCTTGACTACAATCAGTCGGAATGGATTGACCACCATAATTCAGGCTTAAATGCTTGTTAGTTAATTAAATATGCAAATGATAATCAGACCTGCCAAATATGGTCAGGACCTGCTACTTTTGCAGTTAAGAATTTATAGATTAATGGAACGTGGGTGAAAGTAAAGAACATTGATATATTTTTGCTTAGTAAAGCAATTAAAGCAGACATGAAAATAACAAAAACTAAAAAAAGGTGGGGCATCATTTTGTTGTTGCTAGCAATAATTATCATCGTTAATTACTTTCCAACAACACCTCAAGACTCCATTCAATATTATGTAAGAGAAAGCGGCCAGTTAAAAACAGAAAAGGTAGCCGGAGAAAAATGGTTGGTATGGTTGTATAACAAACCAATAGGGGAAGTAACCTTGTGGGTGTTGGTGAAAAGAAAGCTGGTTTCATCGATCTATGGTAAAATGATGGATCGTACTTCTTCAGCTAAAAGGATCCATCCATTTATTGAAGATTTTGATATTGATATAAGCGATGCGCAAGAACATGATTTCAAAAGTTTTAACGATTTTTTTACCCGAAAACTAAAAGATAACGCAAGACCAATTGATACCAGCTTTAATATTCTTGTATCTCCTGCAGATGGGAAAATCCTGGCTTACACCGATATTAGCAATTCCGATTTTATCATAAAAGGATGTCGCTTTGATGTATTTTCCTTTTTGGATAATCCTGTTCTTTCACAAAAGTACAGTAATGGTACCCTTATTATCATTCGTCTGGCTCCCGTCGATTATCATCGTTTTCATTTCCCGGTCAGCGGGTATTTGACTGCAAACAAAAAGATTGAAGGTGACTATTATTCCGTAAACCCATTTGCTTTGCGTAAAAAGACTAAAATATTCTGTTTGAATAAACGGGAATATACAATTCTTTCAAATCCATTGTTTGGCGATGTTATTATGGCCGAAGTTGGTGCCACCATGGTAGGAAGCATCGTACAAACTTATAAAGGAAGTTCCGTAAAGAAAGGTGAAGAGAAAGGCTACTTTAAATTTGGAGGCTCAACAGTAGTACTGCTGTTTGAAAAAAGCAAAATCTACATTGACAAGGACTTATTGATCAATACAGCACTGGGATATGAAACAACTATTAAAATGGGAGAAAGAATTGGTGATGCTTCTCTTACCCGATAATAAGTCGGTTGTTATGCTATTCTCAAGCAAAATCCATATCCTTAAACGAGATTCATGCACAATCATTTTATACAATAGACAATATTCAAAAAAGTTGCAACTTTGTGCCGTTCGGGGTACAGAAGTATGTTTACACAGAAAAGTGTGAAATAGAAGAAACAAGTAAAGTCAATTCAGGAAAGGACATTCCATTAAACCTGGGAAAAACGCATTTTGTAGTTCTGGGTTAATTAAAAAAAATTGACTTTCGTGAATGATTGGTTTATCTTTACATACGAATTACCAGGAGCAATGAAATCGTCGTTTATCCCTGAGCCAAATTACAGAGAAGTAAACATAAAAAACAAATTGCTAAAAATCATTCCAATTTGTCTTTTAATATTATGTTGTATCAGGTGCGATAAGACAGGTACAGACGCGCCCCCCCATCCTAAGGATCCATGTCCTTTCAGCATGTCTGCTTCCACTCAACTCTGCTTGATACAGACTCCGGTTAATGGTTCAATATTTTCATCCGATCACCTGACCATAAAATGGATTTCTTCAAAAACTCTCAAAGTCAAATTTAATTTGTTATTTGGTACTGATCCTGAAAACATGAAGCTGATCTCACAACAGGATTCAAACACCTACAAACTAACAGGACTGAGCAAAAGCACAACATACTACCTGCAATATTCCGCAAAAGATACCTGTAGTCGTGGTTGTTCCTCAGAAATCTCCAGTTTTACCATTATACCAGACACATCTCTCCCATATATTGAGACATATAACTCTCCTGATCGTTTTCATACGTCTGCCTTTGCAGGTGGAAATGTATTATATAGCGGAACATCCGCTTTAACTGAAAGAGGTATTTACTGGGGCTCTACACCCGAGCCAGAAAAAAACGGTGTCAAAGTTTCTTCCGGAACCGGATTGGGAGAATATTTATTCATGATTGACGGGCTTCAGCAATCAACACAATATTATATAAAAGCTTATGCCAGAAATAACACTGGCATTGCATATGGAACTGAAGTTACATTTCGCAGCGGTACGGATCCGGTCTTCAGCTCAGTAAGCGACATAGATGGAAATAGCTACAAAACAATAGAGATAGGAGATCAGACCTGGATGACAGAAAATCTAAGAACAACAAGATTTAATGACGGAGCACCCATTGACATCGTAAAGGATAATACAGAATGGTGCGGTATTGCCCCTAATCTTAGGTCTTCTAAAAGAACCTGGTATGATAATGACTCTGCTACATACAATAACAAGAATGGAATAATTTATAATGGATATTCAGCAGCTGTTAATAAGATATGTCCTGTCGGATGGCGGGTCCCAAGTGATGATGACTGGAAAAAAATGGAAATGTATTTGGGCATGACTGTGAAAGATGCCGATGCTGAGAAGATCAGGGGAACTAATGAAGGACTACAGTTGAAGTATCTCTCAGAATGGTCTGATGGAGGTAATGGTTTTAATACCAGCTATTTTTCTGGACTACCAGGGGGTATAAGGGATCCCCAGGGAACATTTTCAGGAATGGGTTCTAAGGGGCAATGGTGGTCATCTACAAAACATGTGCAGTATGATGGTCTCTGGATACGTATACTAACTGCAGATTCAAAGGCTGTCACAAGAATTCTTTATGTAATGCAGGGCGGCTGCAGTATAAGATGCCTGAAGAATAGGCAACACTAAATTCTGTTCATATCCGATTCTTAGGCCCAATGTCAATACGAATCTTGTCGAAAGAATTTAAAAATCCCATTGTTAGGTTGCTGACTCACCAAATTCATTGATCTGGTTGCAACTTTTGTCCGTTCGGGGTACAGAAAAGCCTCATTGAAAAATGAGGCTTCTTTCTTCTCCCTCCTTCCCAGACCTCTTGCTCCTTTATGTAACTTCTGAATCTCTAAGGTAGTGATGATGTCAGATTGGTTCTGTGAATATAAAGATCACAGTTCTTCCTTTCTTAAAAGCGTCTTTAAAAAAAGACGGAAACAGTAAGTGTAATTTAGAAAATTGATTAAATTTGATATAGCAATGCTCAACCCTTTGATGTAAATAGTTGGTTATAAATCATTCAGACCTTTCGCGATGTTTTTCCCTATTTTTATTTCATTTCTGCAAATTTGTTTTCTTCCCGGATTTATAGCCTATATGCTTCTGAATAGGAAATCTGTTCACTCAAGTCTATCAATGATTCCGGTATTTTCATTTGGATTAAGCCTGATTATTAATTACATAGTTGTTTTCTTCCTCGCATATTTTAATATTTATACAAGGTTATCACTAATAGGGCTTCTTATCGCTGAATTTGTGTTTTTAGCAATTGTTTTTCTTACTAAATGGGTAAATATTAAACCATATAATGTAAGAAAAAGCATTTCTGATTTTTTGCATGAAATCCAATTATTAACCAATGTTCAAAAATCGACATACGATCTTATAAAATTCATATTGTTTATTTTATCTCTTTTGTTGCTCATATCTCTTACAGGCGTACTAATTTCAGATGCCGGAAAGGTTTTTGAATCATGGGATGCCATATTTTCCTGGAACAAATGGGCAATAGAGTTTTCCAACAATGGAATGCCTGTAAGTACTTATCATTATCCGCAATTGATACCTGCAAACTGGTCAGTAGCTTATGTTCTCTGCAAATATCCATTCCAGTTTATTCCAAGGACGATAATGCACCTGTTTCTGATTTTGCCAGTTTATGCGTTCATTGTTATTGGTATAAAACAGAGGTCGGCTTTCTATTATCTCACTGCATTTTTTATTTTCCTCTGTTTCAAGGGAGATAATTTTTTCTGGACAGACGGATTTGCCGACGTTGCTGTTGCATATTTTTCAGCAATGGTTTATATCAGCCTGGTTATGATAGAAGAAAAAGATAATGAATCTGAAAAACTAAAATATATCCTTTTAAGCGCTTTATTTGCTTGTGGTGCATCAGTAACCAAGCAAGCAGGCATATTTCTTATATTGATATATCCGCTGTTTCTATTTGTCTTGTCAAAAAACGTGTTTGTTTGGACATCACGAAAGGCTTTTAAGATGTTTGCATATATGCTTTTTAGTCTAATTGTAATAGTGTTGCCTTATTATTTATGGGCTGAAATGGCCATAAAAAACGGGCAAGCTGCGTCAGAAATCGGTTATGTTACACATGACATATTTAAAGGAGCATCTTTTAGTGAAAGATTAATGTCAGCCAACAGTACATTTTTAAATTTATTTTCAGATAAAACCTTATTCACCTGTTGTCTTGTTTTTTTTGCTCTTTCTTTTACCAACAAAACAATCAGGAGCTTAAATGTTATATACGTTATCCCATACTACCTTGTATGGGCACTGTTTTTTTCTTACAGCATTCGAAACGTGGCCGTAATATTACCATATTTTTCCCTGGGTATTGGATTCGGCTTAGATATGATTTTGAGAAAAGTTCAAAAACCTGTTGGGCTGTTTCAGTATATTAAGATTAAGAAAAGCATTGTCAGTAAAGTGATATTAATGATTTTCATAATTGCCATTCCTGCCGGGATTTTTATTTTCAATAAGAAGGTCGATCTTGTCAAATTAAAAGCATCGCAAGATTTCAGGTTAAAAGATCTGGGCTATAAAGAGGTTAATCAAAATTTATATTTGTACAATGCTAAATCTCCAATCTCCAAATATATATTCACCGACTATCAGTATCTGAAGTTATTACCGGAAATAGGTCAGTATTATTTTGGAGGTCAGATAAAAAATATTATCCCAAAAAGTGAGATATTGAATGATGAAACAATTGGATTTTTACTTTGGAGTCCGGAGTATGCAGACTCGACGGAATTTCCCTCCTTTATCGAAGAACGAATAAGATCCGGATCGTATAAAGAGCTTTTTAATCAAGATGGATTTCGGTTTATAAAAATCCGGTAAATTTAAATTAATGACCATCCCGATATTAATACCAGCTTACAGACCAAACAAACAATTGGTTGATTTAACTGACAAATTAATTGAATCTGGTATACAAAATATAATTATTGTAAATGATGGATCTGGTCCTGAATCAGAAGATATATTCGCTCAGGTCAGGAAAAATATTTCTTGCCAGGTGGTTACTCATGCTGTTAATATGGGTAAGGGTCGAGCTATCAAAACTGGATTGAATTTTGCCCTGTTAAATTATCCCTGGCTCAATGGTGTAGTTACTGCAGATGCGGATGGTCAACATTCAGCTGAGGACATAATTAAAGTTCAAAAAAAACTTTCTGAATTTCCTGACAACCTGACAATTGGCTGTCGCAATTTTAAGGATAATGTTCCATTCAGAAGCAAGATTGGTAATGAAATTACTAAGCGTATTTTTTACTTGCTTACAGGGTTAAAAGTATCGGATACTCAAACAGGTTTGAGAGGTATACCATCCGGATATATGCCGCAATGTTTAAAACTTGAGGGTGAAAAGTACGAATATGAAATAAACATGCTTGTTTCCTGTGGAAAAAACAACCTATCAATTACTGAAGTTCCGATTGAGACAATCTATATTGATCAAAATAGTTCGTCACACTTCAATCCTGTCATCGATTCAATTAGAATATATTTTGTCCTGTTTCGTTTCCTGTTATCGTCGCTGACAACATCTGCAATTGATTTTTTTATTTTTATTCTATGCACCAGGTTTGGCCTTAGTTTATTGGTGAGCACTATTATAGCCAGAATTATTGCCGGGAATTATAATTTTGCAGTAAATAAAAAAATCGTTTTTAAAAGCCAGTCAAGAGCTATTTGGGCTTTTGTAAAATACTGGTTACTTGTTATTGTCCTGGGTAGTCTTTCCTACCTTGGAATAACGGCATCTGTGAATTTTCTTCATTTCAATCTGCTCCTTTCAAAAGCACTCATTGAGATGCTTCTATTTTTCGTGAGTTTTGCAGTTCAGCGTAGCTTTGTATTTTATTCAACAGAAAACTCAAATGGGAAATACTGATTGGGATAGCTATTATTCAAATCCTTATAAATTATCCTCTTTTAGCAGGAAAATTACATCTGATAAGCTAATAAGGTTAATGACCCAATTCACTCCTGTTGTAAGATCCGGGATTAAAATTGCAGAATTAGGTGGTGCGAACAGTTGCTTTTATGAAGCAATTAATAATGACCTTAATCCGGTAAAATACCTTATTGTAGATAATAATCAGCTGGGGTTGGAGAAAACGACTAATCGGTTGAAAAATGCAACTAATCTTGAATTAGAATTTGCAGATATACTTAAAGCAGAAGAAAAGACTGAAATGTTTGATATTGTGTTCAGCGTTGGTTTAATAGAGCATTTCACACCAGCACTGACAATGAAATGTATAGCTTCGCACTTCTGCTATCTTAAAACCGGGGGGATTTGTATTATTACCTTCCCCACTCCAACGTGGTTATACAAAATCACACGGACGTTTGCTGAATTGCTTGGTTTATGGATTTTCTACGACGAGCGCCCACTGAAGATGGAGGAGGTCGTGAATGAATTAAATAAACAGAGTGAGATAAAACATTGTAGTATAACCTGGTCGATTTTTTTAACCCAGGGTGTTATCGTGGCAATTAAAAAGTAAAAATTTCATCTCTCCATCATCGCCCTCAGCTGCTTTAGCCGAGGCGGATCCTACGTTTCTCCTTGTCTCCCCATCTTTTCGAGGATCGCATCAGATAAACAATTGTTGCATTTTTTATTCTTAATCTATGATAAAATTTTGAGTTTCAAAAAATATATTTACATTTGCATATCCCCCCCGGGGGGATAGGATAAAAAGATATTATGGAAGAACATAAACACATTAAAGAGGTAATAAACAGACTTTCTAAGATTGAAGGTCATGTAAGAGGAATTATTAAAATGCTGGAAGAAGGGAAGCCCTGCGACCAGGTACTAATTCAATTTTCAGCAGTACAGGCTGCCATGAAGAAAGCTTCGAAGATTTTACTGGAAGATCATTTCGATCATTGTGTCATTGGAAAAGTAAATGATAAAGCGCTGGAGACAGAATTAGTTGAATTTAAAAAGGCGCTTGACAGCTACATACACTAAACCCATGGGTAAGAATGAGAATCACATAGAAAGGACTACCCCAAAACATGGGCATTCACATGGTTCAATAGATGCTTGGATTGTTTCCACCAAAAAAGGCATTTGGGCAGTTAAATGGTCATTCATAATCCTTACTGCAACTTTCCTCTTTCAGGTTGTTGTTGTGGTTTTTACAGGAAGTGTGGCACTACTGGCCGATACAATACATAATCTTGGTGATACCGTTACGGCCATTCCATTGGGAATTGCATTTCTATTCGCATTAAGAAAACCTTCAAAAAGATTTACTTATGGGTTTGGAAGAGTTGAGGATCTTGCTGGGGTTATTGTAGTACTCATCATCTTATTCAGTGCAATAGTCGCTGGTTATCAGGCTATTGACAGATTAATTCATCCTCTTCCGATTCAAAACATCTGGGCGGTCATAGTAGCATCAATCATTGGCTTTAGCGGGAATGAAGGGGTTGCCCTCTTCAGGATCAGAGTTGGAAGGGAGATTGGCAGCGCTGCCCTGATTGCAGATGGTTATCATGCAAGAATAGATGGTTTTACAAGCCTTGCGGTTCTTTTCGGCGCTATCGGAGTGATACTTGGCTTTCCTTTGGCTGACCCCATAATTGGTGTATTAATAACATTAACAATACTTAAGATAGTTTGGGATTCCGCCAAAAAAGTGTTCACCAGGCTGCTCGATGGAGTTGAACCTGAATATCTGGATGAAATTCAACATGCTGTGTCACACGTCTCCGGAGCGAAAGAAATAAAGAATATTAAAGCTCGGTGGTCCGGTCATCAGCTCCTGGTTGAGGTATATATCAGGACAGTTTCAACCCTTAGTCTTACTGAGGCACATAGTATTGCTGAAGAGGTGGAACATGTGATAATGGACCATATAAAATATGTTTCAAATGTAATTGTAGATATTGAACCCGAACCTATTAATTAAAATGTAGAGGATAAAATGACAAACTACAAATCAACTCATAGCATTAATGATGAAGATATTATCATTAAAAATCAAATGGAAAAAATGGTTAATTCATACGACCGATACATGAAAAGAATTACGTTAGGTCGCGAAGATGAGTTACGTAAGATGACAGTAAACCTGGCACAGATTAAACAAGGAGATTCCGTACTTGAGATTGGATGTGCAACAGGATCATTGTCGCACGCCGCAAAAAAACAAGCCGGAAAGGAAGGCAGTGTCGCTGCCATTGATATCATCCCCGGGATGATAGAAGTAAGCAGGAAAAAGGCTGCAGAAGCCAACCTGGATGTCTCGTTCCAGGTTGGCAATATTCAGGATATTCCTTTTCCCGATGAACATTTTGATGAAGTAATGTGCAGTTTCATGATTTTCCATATGTCTGAAAAGGTAAGAAATAACGGGATAAAAGAAATCTTTCGGGTGCTCAAACCAAATGGCAGTCTGCTGGTGCTCGATCTTGCACTACCACCGGAAAAGATATCAAGAAGCATATTAAAACTGTTTTTAGGATTTATGTTGAAGCACGATCTTGAAGATCTTAAGCCGGTGATGGAATCATCCGGCTTTTCAAAAACAGAGATTTCGCGGGCAAAGTATCGGGTAATGGGTCTCCCAATACTCTCATTTGTGCGGGGAACAAAGTAAAATGCCAAATATATTTCCGTCATGAGAATCTGGTCGATACATCCTAAATATCTGGATACTAAAGGTCTGGTTGCGCTTTGGAGAGAAACCCTTCTTGCGAAAAATGTATTGGAGGAAAAGACCAGGGGGTATAAAAACCATCCACAGTTAACGCGTTTTAAAAACTCCGGCAATGCCCTCCCCGTTATTAATCAATATCTGGCAGCAGTTTACGAGGAATCTCTAACCCGTGGATATCACTTTAATAAAGCTAAATTCAATGTGAATAAAGAACCTGTAAATTTAAATGTCACTATCGGACAAATAGAATATGAGATGCAGCATCTGTTAAAGAAACTCAAAACCAGGGATACGGAGAGATATTACAGATTACTAAAAGAAACCAATATTGACCCCCATTCTCTTTTTAAAATAGTACCCGGAGAAATCGAGGAATGGGAAATATATAATAAATACTAACTTTATCGTATGCTAGAATAACGAATCGAGACTCTGATATGCAGAATGCAGTAATTCAACTGATTCTTTTTTCTTTTTTACATCATCGCCCTTCAAAACTTCTCCTAGCGTAAGAGAAGCATCATATAGCTTTTTCGCTGCAGCATCATATTTGTCAGCATTATTACCAAGTCGTGTCTTAAGAGCATCTCGGGAATAATTCTTAATTGCCTCAGCTTTAGTTATAAGAGTACCTGACATAGCAGATATTTCACTGAATTTCTGATCGGGAAGAAGTTTATGATAAATAACGTACAAGGTCTGATGAAACTCGTCAATTTCCTTAGTTGCCGGTCGGATAACTCTAGCCATTTTCTCATAATTGGAATGGAGACTCTCTGCTGCTGAAAGTAATGAGTTATTATCATTACTAACTGATGCATCATAATACTTCTGGGCTGAACTATTCAATTCGGCTAATTGTTTTTTCCAGACCGCCTCCTTATCTCTCAGTATCCCCGTAAGTTTCACTTTGTTAATAGATTCCATAGATGATTTAATTTGGGGGACAAATCCTTTCAGAGCTTTAAAGTCTTTTGCAGGATAAGCATCATGCCATATCGGGTAGATAACTTCATGAAATGCACTAAGTTCAGGGACTGAAGAGGCAATTTCAGAAGGGTCAACTTTTGTCTGGGAATAGGATTTGGTAGTGAAGAATAAAACGCTTAAAAGCAGTGAGGAAACAAATAACTTTTTCATAGAGTTAGATATATTTATTAAACGATCCTGATTATTGCTAAATTTAGTCTTTTTATTTAAAATGTAATTAGCTCTTTTAATAGCCAATTGTAAACCTTTCCTTATGGTGCGCTGGTTTTTCAAGTTCATCAATCATAGCGACTGCATAATCCTGTACAGAGATCTTGCTTTCCCCTTTTGAATTAACAATCATATCGTCTTTCCCCAAACGGAATTTAGCTGTCCGTTCACCGGGCTCAATCATTCCAGCCGGGGAGAAAAACACCCAGTCAATAATCTTCTCCGCGTCCAAAGTAATAAGATAAATATCTGCCAGTGCTTTCACAGCAGGCAGAAAGGAGTCAGGGAAAATTCCTGAATCCATCAATCTTTTTCCGGGGGAAATAAACAGAGACGCGGCCCCTCCTACTACCAGAAATCTTTTCACGCCTGCATTCCTGACACCTTCAAGAATACTCAGGTAGCCTCTTGTTGTATCTGCTGCTATATCTGGATTCTTCCATCCGGGATTGTAAGCGCTGATAACAGCATCAGCACCTTTGGCTGCGTCTGAAACAACTTTACTAAGAAATATATCACCCGCTTTTACAACCAGGTTTTTATGAACCAGCTTTATCTTTTCCGGGTGTCTGACAAGAGCTGTAACAAGATGATTCCTTTCGAGAGCTTCCTTCAGAATCGCTGATCCGATAAAGCCACTTGCTCCAATTAATAAAATTCTTTTCATGTGTTTGTAATTATCAGTTACAAGACAAAGTTACATTTTAAGAAATTTAATACAAATTTTTAACTTTATGTAACGATCCTGAAAAAGGTAATGAGCATGTGTAATCTGAAACATGTCTTAAAATAGCTTCAGGTCGATGCAGTCTGCCATTTTTCTGAATCCCTGCAAGTCAGGATGCAAACCATCGTTCTGATTAGATGACACAAGGCTGGTGGTATCCTCAGGATTCCGTACCATCTTGTCAAAGTCGAATATAGCATCAAACCTGCCGCTACTACGAATCCACCCATTTACCTCATTCCTGCACATTTCACTATATTGATTGTAGTAACCATTACCTTTAAACGGAGTAATTGTTGCACCGTAGATCTTCAAACCCCTTGAATGGGCAGAATCAATCATTGTTTTGTATGCGGAAATCAGCCCTGAGGCAACCGAGCTTGCAGCATCAGGTGTTCTCACCCCTCCAATATCGTTAACACCTTCAAAAATTATTACGGATTTTACTCCCGACTGGTTGAGAATATCTTTTTCATACCGGTTAATACCAGCGGTACCAAGACAATCTTTAAGCACACAATTACCACCAATGCCGAGATTAAGAACACCAACCTGGCTTGTAGAAGGGTTTGCAAGAAGCCGTTCCGACAGAAGATCAGGCCACCTGTTTTGCATATTTGTAGTTGATCCGCGTCCGTCTGTAATTGAGTTACCAAGGATTGCGACGCAGGATGACGTTGATGAAGCCTGTACATCAATACCGTTAATGACATACCAGTGTTCAGCAATGACAGATCCGGCAAAGTCTGTCACAGTAGCATTGTTCCCGGCCAATAGGTAAGAGTTTGTGCGAGATCCGGGGTGACCGGTTATATCCGGAGATGTATCTCCAAAGTATATAGTTATTGCCACATCCATTCTTGGTTTCAGATTGAACTTAATGGGATCTGATAAAACAGATGTACCTGGAATCAGTGTAATGTCCTTCTTACCATTAAATGTCAGGTTTTGATTTGTAGTCAGGTCAATAAGACTACCACCGGTTGACGTAGCAATTTGAACCGAATGCATCGTAACGGGGTCCTTACTGTATTCATTTGAAAACTTTACACGGATTGTCTCCCCTCCTATTGAAACTCTGACTATCTGTCGCAATGAATTACCAGTCAAGCCCGGAGAAGGTGGATTATTACGTGTTTCGACCAGTTGAACTCCGGTACTCCACGTACCCACCCATTTTTTGGTTGTTCCGCCAGCAGGCTGACCTGAAATATTTACAGTATTCAGCAATATGCACGATAAAAACACGATCGAATACAAATGCAGGGATCTAAAATTTCTATTTCCAGACATAATAAATTGTTTTAATGAACTGAGTATTTAAAACCAAAATTGAAACTCTCAAAAGTTGTCAATGTGCACTTCTTCTGCTCACAGAGTAAAGTTGTTTAAACCGTTTCCCTTTCACGCTTTTTTTACCAATATGAATTTATCATATAAGTATAGTAACACACTTGCCAGCAAACCAAGGCTTGCAAACATAATCCATACATTTTCAGGATGATATGTATTCCAGAGATATTGAGTCAGCTGGGAACTATCCATATGAAAAAGTTGCTGGGCTTTTTCAAAATACTGGTTCTGGGAGAATGAATCTGATATCTGAGGAATATCAAACCCTTTTGCTGCAACCGCTTTCTGTAAGAGATAGACTTTATCGGCAAGTACTTCATAAGGTTTTCCTGAAATCCACCCGGCAGCGAAATGGCCAAGCGCCAGAGGAAGAAAAGATGTTCCCATATAAAGAGCTTTCTTATCGGGAGGAGCAATGCGCCCTACATACTCAGTAAATTTTGGTGAAGAAGCCATTTCTCCGATTGCAAATATCAAAACTCCTATAAGTACAAACCATGGATTTCGGGTTATAAACATTAGTACCAGTCCAATGGCAAGGATCAGCATTCCGGTCATTATAGAATTCAGTGGTTTAAACTTCATACTCACCGAGGAAATATACATTTGCAGTGCTATAATGAAAAAGGCATCCATACTTACCACAGTAACCGCAGTGATGGTTCCGGGTTTCAATCCAACCGCAACTGACAGCTGATCTATATCAACCCAATGGTCGATAAAAACCGGAAAAGAATAGTAGAGCTGGTTGAATGCAGTCCAGAAAACTGCCATTATCAACAAAAAGACCAGATATCTCCAATCGGACAGCGCTGTTAAAATATTTTTGAGAGCAATTCCGCAATTTTGAAGGAATGTTTTTCCAGATGGTTCTCTTCCCGGTTCCTTAAAAAAGAAAAAGACGAAAATATAATTTATTGCAATTGTGATTCCAGACATCAGGAAGACATAGTTCCAACTGATCTTATAAAGAAAGCCGGCAATGAAGGGTCCTATAAATCCTCCTATATTAACCATCATATAAAATATCCCGAATCCGACTGATGAGGTTTCTTCATCCGTCGTTTTCGCAATCATCCCCGAGACAATTGGTTTAAAGAGTGCGCCAGCGGTTGCCAGAAAAAGATAGGAAGCAAATATCAATCCATACGTTTCGAAATGTCCTATCATAAAGTAACCTGCAATATATGCCGTAAAGGAAAGTATGAGTACTTTTTTGAACCCAATCCTGTCGGCAATAGCTCCGGTTAAAATCGGAAGAAAATACAGGAGCATTGAGCCGGTACCAATTATAGCTCCTTTTTGCACCTGGGTAAAGCCAAGTGCTCCGGTATCTTTCGATAAAGTAAGATAAAGCGCAAAAGCGTTGTAAAAGCCATACCATGCCCACCGTTCGAAAAGTTCAATGAAATTGGAAATCCAGAAAACACGTGGAAATTTCTTTATAACCCTGGCTAATCTGCTCATCTTATAAAATGATTAGTGTAATGTTTAACATTCTTAAATGTGAAGTAACAAATATAACAGCAAATTAAGATCAAAATTCTTGAACTAGTTATCCTTTCTTTCATATTTAAAAATACGATCAATACGCTTATTAAATATTAAGTTTTGCCACGAAGTGGCATAATATGAATTCCCGTGGGTGCAACCCACGGTCAAGTATAAACTGAATGCCCCAGCCCTAAAGGGGCTGAATATTAGGATGGTATATAGAGTTCATTATTCAACCCCTCCGGGGTTGGCAGAGGATTTTTTTGTCTTACCATGGGTTGCACCCACGGTTATTTAAATTAGACCCCTCCGGGGTCAACAGATCAATTCTAATCAAAAAATCAAAGAACTCTATAATTTAATAGATATCAATAAATTACAAAACAAATTGAAAATAGATTAAAAAATCAACGCATTACTAGTGATTTCCAAACAATAGTTACATTTGCAAATCATCATTCAGCTCCGAGGGAAAAAACAATGTTAAAATAAATATGGCAGCAAGAATCTACAGTGTTATTACGGGAACAGGAAGTTATATCCCAACAAAACTTATCAGTAATAAGGATTTCCTGCTAAATGAATTTTATGATTCAGAAGGTAAAAAGCTGGACAAAGGGAATCAGGAAATAATTGACAAGTTCTTTGACATCACAACTATTGAAGAAAGAAGATATGTTACCGACAATCTGGCAACCTCTGATATTGCTTATTATGCTGCTCTTAATGCTCTTGCAGCAGCTGGCTTAAACAAAGAGGAGCTTGATTACATAATTGTTGCTCATAATTTTGGTGATTTAAAAAATGACAACAAAAGAACAGATATTGTACCTTCTTTAGCTGCCAGGGTAAAACATAAATTGGATATTGAAAACCCGAATACCGTAGCATATGATATACTTTTTGGCTGTCCGGGCTGGTTGCAGGCCACAATTCAGGCCGATTATTTAATTAAATCAGGAGATGCAAAAAAGGTACTGGTTATTGGGGCTGATACCCTTTCCAGAGTTTTTGACCCGCACGACAGGGACTGCATGTTGTATGCCGACGGTGCCGGAGCCACAGTTCTTGAAGCTAAATTAAGTGAATCGCCAATTGGAATTCTTGCGCACAAAACACGATCCGATACTTTAGTGAATTCCAGGATGCTGTTTATGGGTAAATCGTACAAGAATGACGATGAAAATGAGAATAACACTTACTTAAAAATGCATGGACGGAAGCTTTATCAATATGCAATTGAAAAAGTCCCTCCAACAATAAAAGAGTGCCTTGAAAAAACTGATATCCAACTAAAAGAGATTAAAAAAGTGTTGATTCATCAGGCCAATGGCAAGATGGATGATGCAATAATAAAGAGATTTTTTAGTCTCTATAATATATCTGAGGTACCAAAAGATATAATGCCAATGACCATTGAATGGCTCGGAAACTCCTCAGTTGCCACAATACCTACTTTACTGGATCTTATATTAAAGGGGCAGCTCAAACCCCACCAAATTAGTAAGGATGATGTCATTATTTTCGGATCCGTTGGAGCAGGAATGAATATTAATGCATTGGTTTACAAGATGTAACTAAATAGTATCAGGAATAAAATGACTATTTAAAAGTCTACTTTGTTTTAAACCTGATATTTTCCTCTTTACAGACGTATTGAACAGCCCATTTGCCTGATTGCCCTGCAGGAGGCAGACCTCCACCGGGAAAGAGCCATTGGCCAGCCATGTAAAACCTTTTGAGTCCGGGAATAACAGGGCTGATATTATCTATCAGATTTTTGCTCGATGGCATAAATCCTTCATAAGAACCTTTCCATACACCTGTGTAGTTAACATCAGTTACAGGAGTAGCCACGTCACTCACTTCTATACTCCCGGAAATACCAGGGTAACGTTTTTCGAGAAGAGCTAAGGCATCTTTCGCAATCTGTTCTTTTTCAGTTTTATATTCTGAAGAATTCATATTCTTCCATAATTCCCACGGTGATTCAAACCTGATTACTATAACTGATTTTCTGTCAGGGGCCATGGTCGGATCATAAAAATAGTTCATAATTGAATACCCATTTGTGGTTTTTGTCTTTCCGATAAACAGATCCTTATTAATCCATGTTTCGACAGGAACATCAGACTCAATCTTCTTAGTTAGTCCGAATGAAACTTGAACAATTGGAGTAAATAACTCCCAGTTTTCATATGCATATGAGATCTTCTTCGTAAGATACTTCCCCTCAAGCATATCAAAAATAGTAGAATGTCCATCGGCGGCACTTATAACATAATCAGCACTTATTTCTGTGCCATCAGAAAGGATAACCCCATTTGCCGAATTGTTCTCCACAGTTATTTTAGCAACTTTTGCATTTGTTCTGAGCTGTCCTCCAAGACCAAGATACCTTTCATTCATTCTTTTTGCCATTGGCAGCGAACCTCCAATAAGATAACCGGCATTCTTCTGATTAAACCAGGCGAACATCATTATAAATGCCAAAGCTGAAAAGTTGCGTCTGACATATAGGGAATTTAAGAAGTATTTCAGGTTCTCATTTGTAAATTCGAATTTCTGAAAATACTCATCGCAGTTTTTGTGGCCATACTTCATAAATAAGATCATTACAGGCATCATATTAAATAGAGAATAGACTGTACTGCTGAATTTTCTTAACCCCGGCGGATCAGAAAAAGGTTGCAGAAAAGCAGATTTCCTCATATCGTTACACATCCTGATTATCCCGGTAGAATCTTCCGGAGCCATGTCGCACAGGTACTTCTCCCACTTGTAAAGGTTAGTGTAGATAGTAAATTCTCTCCCATCAGCTGAAAACACTTTTGTGTGAATTTCATGGTCCACTATTTCCACGCTGTCGTTTAAGACACCGGTTTCCTTCCAGATATCATTAAAAGGTCCTTTCCTGGTTCCTACCAACCAATGAAGGCAGTAATCGAACCTGTAACCCTTTCTGTTCCATGCTGTACACTGGCCACCTGTAATAGAATGCATCTCAATAATTTCAGTATCGAAACCATTAAGCCTTGAGTAGATGCCAGCTGAAAGCCCGGCGACCCCTCCCCCGATAATCACAATCTTTTTTGCCATTTTTGATCTGCTTTAAAAGTCTTGATTAAAAAATTCTTATTGGACTCCTACAAAGAAATCTAAGATGTTTAGCCGAAGGAAACATAAATCGGTATATTGTTAAAAAAGGTCGGTGAATAGTGGAAACAACAGCTTTCTTTGTATTTATTTTAATCCCCATGGTTCTTTTTTGCCTGAATTATTTATCTTTCGTTAAGCTATTATACCGTTTGTATGCAAAAGACAACTGATGCTTTTACCGATCTTGGGAGTGGTGTGCTAACAGCTCTGGAAACTTATTCCAATGTCCATAGAGGTAGCGGGTTGAAGTCAATTGTATCTACTTATCTGTTTGAACAGGCGAGGGAAATAGTTCTTAGCTACCTCGGACTTAACGGAAATAAATATCTGGTAATTTTTTGCTCTCCAAAAGCTGAAGAAGCTTATAAAGCAATCATTGAGCCAGAGAGTTACCAAAGTGTTTCCAGCCTTGAATTTGGCTTGTCGCTGGGAGTAAGGGCATTAGCAGTAAAAAGGAACGCGTTGCCAAAAGGTTCGCCATTATGGGCAGGTGGTGGAACTGCCACCCTGGTTTCTCCCGATTGGGTGATATGGGCCAATCCACCCGACAGATTCGAAGCCGGGACGCCATCCATCATAAACGTTATTGCCTTTGCAAGGGCATTGTGCCTGATAAAACAATCAGGACCAAATATCTTCAGGGATGTGGCTTCAAATGAGGTTACCGCTGTTCAAATTCTGTATCGTGACGAAATGGAGAAATATTCCGGGAAAGAACTGTTGGAAGAACTAAGGCAGACTCTTATAGGCTACAAATTAAATGTCCCTACCAATGAAGGCTCCAGGCCATACCTTAACCTCGATAACTGTGCGAGTACTCCGACATTCACACCTATATGGAATGCTGTCTTCCAGACATGGAGGCAGCCACAACAAATACAAAAAGAGATCATCAATGAAGTAAGGTCCATTTGCTTAAAAACGCTTAGTGCGTCGATGGATGAATATGAGTTGATTTTTACTTCAAATACTACCGAAGCTATTAATCTGGCAGCCCAAAATTTTGGCCTGAAACCGGAAACAGGAACAGAACCTGTGGTGCTTAGTACAATCCTCGAACATACATCGAACGATCTGCCATGGAGATTGATACCGGGAATTAGCATCGAAAGGCTTAGTGTTGACCATGAGGGCTTTTTGGACTTGAACGAGCTGGATGCTCATTTATCATCTTATAACCGGGATGGAAAACACGGAAACAAACGAATCAGGTTAATGGCCATGAGTGGAGCTTCAAATGTACTTGGCTCCATTAATGATCTGGAGGAAATAAGCAGGATAGTTCATAAATATGGAGCACTATTATTTGTAGACGCTGCACAGCTTATCGCCCATCGTAAAGTTGAAATTGATAAATGCAGAATTGACTTTCTTGCCTTTTCTGCTCATAAGGTTTATGCACCATTTGGTGCCGGAGCTTTAATATGCAGGAAGGATCTGCTTAATTTTAATTCTCTGGAACTTGAACAAGTCAAAACTTCCGGGGAAGAAAACGCAGGAGGTATTGCTGCTCTTGGAAAATCTTTGATCCTTCTTGAGCGAATTGGATTTGACTTAATAAGAAAGGAAGAACTAGCTCTTACAGTAAAACTCCTGAACGGACTATCAAAAATTGAGGGATTAAAGATTTTTGGAGTTAAGGATTCTTCATCTCCCAGGATCGATCAGAAAGGCGGAGTTGTAGTATTTACAGTCAAGGGTATAATGGCACCCGCAGTTGCAAAGGAATTAGCAATCAGAAGCGGAATTGGTGTGCGATATGGCTGCCACTGTGCTCATATTCTGGTTAAGCACATTCTTAATGTCCCTCCTGCACTTGAGCGATTCCAGAGAATTCTTGCCCGGCTTTTTCCGGGGCTAAGGTTTCCGGGTGTTACCCGGGTAAGCCTTGGAATTGAGAATACAGGTGAGGATATTGACACTTTTATTAATGTGATTAACAAAATTGCTATGAAGACCAGGCTTCCAAATCAGAAAGAGATTGAGCTACAGATTAACGATTTTATTAAGAATATCGCACAGATAGTCTACTTAAAATTTTAGATAGTTCAGGATAGATTACATCCTTACTTTTTAAAAGTACCAAACAGCAAACGTGGAGCTGAAAGCACTTCAATAGCTTGGATCATTGACAGTCCCTCAAAATTTCCAATGTTACCATAATTGTGGAATAATTCTCACTCCGGAATTGTCTGATTTACAAACTACATTTAGATGAAGAAAGCCATTTCTGTTATCATTCTGATGTTTTTCTCCACCATCATCAATGCCCAGAAGATTAAAACATATCAATGTTTCAGATTTGATAAAAATATTGATATATTTCAGTCAGCATTTAAGGATTTCATTTACTCAGAAACAGGGATGTTTTATTACTATATTGCAAATGATGAGGATAATATTTATATCAACCTGAGAGTTTTTGACGATAATGTCAAACAGATAATTAGAAGATCTGGTATTACCGTTTGGATAAACACCAACGGAAAAAAGAAAAAAATAATGGGTGTGAGATACCCTGTGGGTAAATCAAATTTGAGAAATAATATATCTAAGACTCCTTCTGAAGGACCTTCTCGAAATCTTATTCGCAGTGGGGAGGATAATCTGAAACCACTTCAGGAGCGCAACATAATTCCAGATCTAGAAAGAAATTCTTTAGAGCTTATTGGTTTTAATGAAGCTGGTTCTGATATCGTTTCCGCTTCCGAACCAGGTAATTTCAGAGGTTCTGTTTATTCTCAGAAAGAATATTTGTATTATCAGGTTATCCTGCCATTGGTAAAACTACCAGCTATAGTAAAAAACTCCAAAAAGAAAAAGGAGCAATTAGTAATTGGGTTAAGCCATGAATCTCTTCAATCTTTGGGAATGAACAGAAGCAGTGATGGAAGATCCGGAGGTGGTCGTGGCAATAGAAGAGACGGCGGAGGGATCGGGGCTGGAATGAATGGAGGCAGAATGGGTGGTGGCAGGATGGGTGGTGGTGGTAGAGGGATGAAGGGTGGAAATGGATTAAATCAATCCGGTTCAGATTCAATTTTAAATGAAATAGTCTGGTTGCAGAATGTAAAGCTTGCTATCCAAAACCAGAAATAAAGATGGCCTGTAACCCGGACTGAAGAATTTAAATAATAAACTTCAAATTATATTCAGATTATGAAAAGACTCTTACTTACTATTTCCGCAATCCTGATAATGGCAAACCTTGCGAACAGTCAGGATTCCTCTTTAAAAAATAAAATAATCACCAAATCGGATATTGAAAAGGCAGGTACAACTATTCCGGCAACAGCTATTGGGGAGCCAGTTGGATCGGTTAAGCTTTATCCTACGCGTTGGGTTGAAGCCACGGAGGCCACACCTGCTTATGCTGTTGTTGAAGGTTCAATATTCCCTGTAGATCCAAATGGCTGGCCCATTAACTTCAGAGTTCTCCTCCCTGCAAGCTGGTCGTACCATGCCATGCAATCTGGCGGTGGAGGTATGAATGGTTCGATCACGGTAAGGGAAGGAAGAAATCCTCTGATCAATAAAGGATTCGCATTGTATGGCAGCGACTCAGGCCATCAGGCCGGAATGATGGGTGGAATGGGAGGAGGTACTGTTCTGGCTTCCGGACCTGCCGGAGCTAAACCTGATGCCTGGGCACTCAACGACGAGGCAATTCGCAATCTCGGTTATATGCAGATGAAGAAAACTCATGATGCCGCAATGGTAATAATGGAAAGAATTTATGGGGAAAGGCCCCGCTTCAACTATTATGTCGGAGGTTCACAGGGTGGTCGTGAAGGCCTTACTGTCGCGCAGAGATACCCTGATGATTATAATGGAATTATAGCTGATGTCCCGATAGTGAGCTTTTCATCACTTATGCTCGCCCCTGAGCTTATTAGAATACAGGAAATACCTTTGGCAAGCTGGGTGACGCCTGCCAAAGCTAATGCAATCAGTGCTGAGTTTCTGAGGCAATGTGACAAACTCGACGGATTATCTGATGGGATAATCAATAATTATATGGCTTCACGAGCTATTTTTGATGTTACAGACGGGATAGGTCCGAAAGATCCATGGGCAGCTCTCCGTGGCCCGGATGGTAAGGATTCGAAACCTGAAGATAATTCAACATCGGCAAAGCTCACAAATGAACAAATCAAGACACTTGAATTTATTTATAGTCCATATAAATTCTCAACTCCCTTGGCAAATGGTGTTAAGTCTTTTGGGATGTGGCTTCCGACTACCGATCCAGGATCTTTTGGGACAATTTCCTCTACCCGTTACAAGGGACAGGAAGGCGCACCTGATGTTGCTCCGGTACATACTTCGTTGGGTGTTCTTGGAGTAACAGGGTTCCTGATGCAGAATCTGTCAGCTAATCCACTCGACTATAAAGAAAGTGCTTCAATGAATGAACGACGCAAGCAAATATCCGAATGGCTCGATTCAAATAATCCGGATCTAAGCGCATTTTATAAACGTGGTGGGAAAATAATCATTACTGTCGGCACTCAGGATTTTATTGCCTCATCAGGAGCACAACTTGATTACTATCAGTCTGTGATAAACAAGATGGGACAGAAGAACCTGGATCAGTTTGCACGGTTATATGTTGTTCCGCAGGCAGGCCATGGCTTGTCGGGCAAGAGTTATAAGATGAACGGTGACGGACAAACAGTTGAGGTGAAAAATATACCTACTCCAAACTCCAACGATAAAATGGATATGATAATGGCATGGGTTGAAAATGGGGTTGCTCCTGAAAAAACACTTGTTATAAGCAGTGAAGGCCGTGTTGTAGCGAAACCTGAAGGTAAAGGATATCTTCTCTGCTCCTATCCAAACTATCCAAAGTATGTTGGTGGTCCGCAGGATCAGGTGTCTTCGTATATTAGCGCAACGAAATAGATAGAAAAAGTTTGAGGCTGTTGAAAAAGTTGAAATCCATTTTTTAGACATCCCCAGCAAAACCTTTGGAGTAGCAAAAACCCTCATATCAATCAAGATATGAGGGTTTTATCATTTTATAAGATATCAATAGAACCCAAAAGTGATTCTATTTAATCATATTTATTATCGTCTATGCAAAGAAAGGCATGTTAGGAGTAGCATACTTTTTCAATGCTTCTTCATTGATATCAACACCAATACCAGGCTTATTCGATACTTTCATAAAACTGTTAACTACCCAGTCACCTTCATCAAATGTCATGATTTCCTTATACCTCTTATCGGTAAAGAAGTATGACTGCCACTCCATAATTACGAAGTTAGGTACTGAAGCACATACATGCGCACAAGCCATTGCACCAAGAAATGTAGCAACCATGTGAGGAGCAAAAGGTATGTAATAGAGATTAGCCAGGTTGGCAATACGCTGTCCTTCACCAAGTCCGCCGCATTTTTGAAGATCGGGCATAACATAACTCAGCCCTCCTATTTCCAATGCCCTCTTAAACCCATAAGCCAGATAAATATTTTCACCTGCTGCAATAGGTGTTGATGTAGAGTTGGCAATAATTTTGAATGCATCCACATTTTCTGCAGGAATTGGTTCTTCAAGCCACATCACATGCAGTGGTTCCAACCGTTTGGCAACTGCCAGAGCTGAAACCAGATCATATCTTCCATGCATATCAAGACATAAGTCAATCTTGGGTCCGACCGCCTCTCTTACAGCTGCAATCTGATTATACATGCGCTCTACTTCACCTTCACTGGCGGTCCAGTTATATCTGTCATATTTATATGGATCGTTGGCTTCATCTAAATCGAACTTAATAGCGTTAAAACCTAATTTAACGGCATTAGTTGCAGCATCAGCAAAATCTTTCGGTTGTGGTAAATTATTCCGGTAAAGTGCCGTATCACTATATACTCTGATTTTGTCACGGAATTTTCCACCCATTAATTGATAAACAGGAACATTAAGCGCTTTCCCGGCTAAATCCCATAATGCACATTCAATAGCGGTAAGTACTGCCACAAAAACACCAGACTGTCCACCACCAAAATGACCACCTCTTCTAATGTCTTCAAAGATTCTGCTAACATTCAATGGGCTTTGACCTCTTAATCTTCTGGCCATACTCTGAACCAGGTAATAAGTACCACCAATAGCATCAACACCTTCACCACATCCATAGATACCCTGATTGGTGTATATTTTCACAAAAAGACTTCCCCCCATGTACGCACATTTCACATCTGTGATTTTCAGATCAGAGGGAGCTGAAACCTTTGGCGCTGCAGTAACAGCCTGTTGATAACCTTCTCCAAAACTTGCCAGAGGGTTAACTGCCGCTACGGCAGCAACAGTGGCAGCTTTGCCTAGAAATGCTCTTCTTGAACTCTTGTTTTTCATTTGATTATTTGGGTTTAATAATAAAATATAACTCGTTGGTTTAAATCACTGCCAATATACAAAAAAAGTGAATAGTATACTTTCTTAAAAGTATTTGTCTATCGGGAAAAGAGACTTGATAACAGATCTTTTCAGGATTGTTTATTTAATTCTGAATTCCCCGCGATCGCATTATTACTTATCCATCGTTACACTCTGCAAATCTTTGAGCGTCGTTCAATCACAACTATTATGAATTCTTAAAAATCATTAATTGTTATCTGAAGAGAAGCGGTGCGAAATTATTGAGGCACCTACGCCATGTCTGAAATTCATGAGCTGTGCCATTTGAAACAAAGTATTGTGCCTCTATCCCTGATTTTTCAAGAAGAGACTGAAGCTCCTTCTGCCTGTCGCGGAATGAAGCCTCATCGGTACCGCAACCAAACCAAAGCAGCTTAACCCGGTTATTGAATGCCGGTCCCTGTTCCAGCGAACTCTTGATAAGATCGGAGTAGTTGGTCGGCACCC
Organism: uncultured Bacteroidales bacterium; assembly: GCA_963809855.1. GTDB lineage: Bacteria > Bacteroidota > Bacteroidia > Bacteroidales > VadinHA17 > LD21. Next base: position 2,790,898 of record CAWELF010000001.1, read on the forward strand.
CGCTGAAAATACCCAGTGAAGAGAATGTATCCAGACGGTTAAGACCTATTGTGAAAGTTTGCATCCCACCCATTGAAAGACCGGCCATTGCACGATGTTCACGATCGGCAATGGTACGGTAATTCACATCTATATCCGGTATTACCTCTTTAATAAGCATTTCTTCAAATGCAACCCATCTCGAATTACCAGTAAGAGTCTGTCCAACCTGATCGGGCCGAGTTGCGAACCCATTGTTCATCACTATTATCATGGGGAGCGCTTTACCCCTGGCAATAAGGTTATCAAGGATGAAGTTTGCTTTACCCGAATGAGTCCATTCCATTTCGAGCTCACCTGCCCCATGCTGAAGGTAGAGTACCGGATAGCGTGTGCTTCCACTTTTGTCATAATCGGGAGGGGTGTATACAAACATACGTCGGAACGAACCGGTTACCTTCGAATAGAACCAGTGTTCCCTTACATCGCCATGGGGTACAAGTTTCGCCTGGTAGAAGTCTTCCGTGGGTGAAGGAACCTCGAGTACAGTGCGGTATCCATTCGAGTAGAAGATATCGCTGCCGGGATCTTCCACCTCAACGCCGTCAACAATTATCCAGTATACCTGGTATCCCACCTTGGGACCCGGGATAAGAACGTTCCAGAGACCCTTGGCATCTTTCTGCATGACGTGGTTTATGGTATCCATGTGCAGTATTACCGACTGTGCTGTTGCCGGAGCTTTATACTGAAACCATACTCTGCCGTCTTTATGAATCTTAGGGAACTGCGCCAGCCGGTGAGTAGTACTGGCCTTTTGCCACTGACCATCGTCCTGAATTGTGAAAAGGGAAGGCTGACCGATTTGAGCCAGACAGGTTGCACCCGTCATTATAGCTGCAAAAAGCAAAATTGAAATTCTTTTATTCATTTATTCGGAATTAAATTAATTAATTTTTGATCTGTCTTTCTGTAATAATTGCATCAGGTTTTCAGTATTCAATAACTTAGTCCCGAAAAAATTACAGAGGGAGCAGATACCTAGTAAAAATACATTAATATTGTTAAAAATAACTCTCAAAAACTAACTTCTATGAGCAAATTTTCGATTTCTATACTTTTGGTTGGTTTCATTTTTCAGCAGATTGGTGCTCAGATAAAACCCGACAGAGATACTTTTATCTCGACTGAAAAAGGTAACGGAAAGTTTGTAATTTCTGCTTCAGGAAAATCAGCGGAGCTGGTTATCAGTTCCAACGACTGGCCAGGTGTTATACGAGCTTTTAAAGATCTCCAATCTGATATCGGAAAGGTTACAAACGCCCAACCAAAGCTTACTTTAGACATAATACCTGAATCTCAGACGATTATCATTGCAGGCACAGTAGGAAAAAGCAATATCATCGATAAGCTTATAAAAGACAAGAAGATAGATGTAAAAGAGATTGTGGGGAAGTGGGAGACTTTTTTGATTCAGACAATCGACAACCCTCTCCCCGGTATAAAAAAAGCACTTGTTATTACTGGAAGTGACAAAAGGGGTACAATTTTCGGGATTTATGAAGTTTCAAAGCAAATCGGGGTCTCTCCGTGGTACTGGTGGGCCGATGTTCCTGTATTGAAGAGAAATGCACTTTATGTAAGTCCGGGGAGATATGTACAAGGTTCCCCTTCGGTGAAATACCGCGGAATATTTCTCAATGACGAAGCGCCTGATCTGACAAACTGGATAAGGGCTAAATTTGGTGATGTTCCGGTAGGAGAAAACCCTCAAATGCCAGCCGGGGTAGGAAATTACGGACATGAATTTTACACAAGACTTTTTGAACTGATACTCAGGCTTAAAGGTAACTATTTGTGGCCTGCAATGTGGAACAATGCTTTTAATGAGGATGACCCTCAAAATCCCAAACTCGCTGATGAATATGGCATTGTAATGGGTAACTCTCATCAGGAACCTATGCTTCGGGCCCAAAAAGAATGGGACAGGCGGTATCTTAAAACGATCGGTACCTGGAACTATGCCAAAAATCCTGATATCCTGAAGGCTTTCTGGAGGGAGGGAATTGTAAGAAATAAAAATTATGAAAGTATCGTAACAATTGGTCTCAGGGGTGCAAATGATACTGAGATGGCGCCCGGAGGTCCACCAGCAAACATGAAGATGCTTGAAGATATTGTTAGTGTCCAGCGGAAAATGCTGGTCGAAGAAATCAATCCCGACATTACCAAAATTCCCCAACTATGGTGTCTTTACAAAGAAGTTCTTGATTATTACAGATTAGGGATGAGAGTTCCTGATGATGTTACTTTATTATGGGCAGAAGACAACTGGGGCAATGTACGAAGGTTGCCAACAGCTGAAGAAAGGAAAAGAAGTGGCGGAGCAGGTATCTACTATCACTTCGATTATCATGGCGGACCAAGAAGTTATCAGTGGCTAAACACAAGCCCGATTGCCAAGATATGGGATCAGATGTCGCTGGCAAAAGAATATGGAGCCGACCGGGTATGGATTGTAAACGTTGGTCATTTCAAAGGATACGAGTTACCAATTGAATATTTTCTTGATCTGGGATGGAATACCGGAAAGCAGACCAATGAAAACATAAACGAGTATACCCGACAGTGGGCAGCACGACAATTCGGAGAGACCTATTCTAAGGATATTGCTGAAATATTAGCTGCTTATACCAAATTCAATGGCCGTCGCAAACCCGAGCTTCTTTCCCCTGCAACTTATAGCCAGGTAAATTACCGGGAGGCAGAGAGAGTTGTGGAAGACTATAAATCAATTGCCGATAAAGCCGAAGCTATTTCGGGCAAGTTGCCTCCCGAGATGCGCGATGCATACTACCAACTTGTTCTTTTTCCGGTAAGAGCATGCGCTTTGGTAAACGACCTCTATTTTACTGCAGGTAAAAATGCACTCTACTTCCGTCAGGGAAGAGCTGCAACTAACGACATGGCCGCAAGAACAATACTACTGTTTCAGGAAGATACAACCATGATGGGTTATTATAACCGCGAATTTGCAGGCGGGAAGTGGAATCACTTTATGGACCAGTCGCACCTGGGTTATGTAAACTGGGCAGATCCTCCGGTAAACAACTTAAAAGCTATAAAACTGCAAGAGATAAATCCTCAGGAAAACGCACTTATGGGAGTTTCTATTGCAGGCTCGGAAGCTGTCTGGCCCGGAGAAGCAACGAAAGCCTCATTGCCTGAATTTGACATTTTCAATAAACAGAGCCAGTACTTAGATGTATTCAATAAGGGATCAAAACCATTTGATTATTCAATATCAGCTGATAAGTCCTGGATAATTTTGAAGAAGCCGAAAGGTACAATTGAAAAAGAAGAACGAATATGGATATCTATCGACTGGAATAAAGTACCAAAGGGGAAAAATAACGGTGAAATTAAAATCTCAGGAACCGGATCTGATGTGTCGGTATCTTTAACCTCCTTTAATCCTTCAGAAATAACTCTTTCTTCCTTACAGGGATTTGTTGAAAGTGATGGATATGTTTCGATTGAAGCTGAACACTTTACCAAAAAAAACGATGAGGGTACCAATAGGTGGATAAGGATTGAAGATTACGGACATACACTATCTGCAATGAGGACAGCCTCGAATATTGATACCCCTCCTCTGACACCGGGAAAAGACTCTCCATATATTGAGTACAAAATATATCTGTTCACTACAGGCACATATGATGTGACATCAGTATTCTCGCCAACTCTTAACTTCATGGCTGGCAGGGCAATGCAGTACGGGGTGGCATTTGATAATGATAGTCCCCAGATTATAACCCTCGTTCCTGCTGACTATAATGCTCAGAACAGAAATGCCGATTGGGAAAAGTCGGTTCTGGATAATGCACGTTTCAGTCATTCAAGTCACACAATAAAAACGCCAGGATATCATACCCTCAGAATATATATGGTTGATCCGGGTGTTGTTTTGCAGAAAATTATTATAAATACCGGTGGTCTTAAGCCAAGTTATCTCGGACCTCCGGAGAGTTATAATAATAGTCTACCGCCAACCCCCAAGGGGGGCTTTTGAAGTAAGAATGAGGAACAATCGAACAGCGAAGTAAGAACTTCTGATTTCTGATTTCTATTGGTCAAATGTTCTGACTTCTTAAAATACCTCCATGCGGGAAGGCGTAAAACCAAGTACAACATCGCTGGAAAGTAGTAACACGGAAATCCAAATCCTTATTTACTCCGTGTACTTCCGTGAAATCCGTGGTAAATAGTTTTGGCTTTTTTTAGTGATCAGAGCTTATAATATTGTTCCCAGCCTCGTCGTGGAGCCTTTCCTACAAGCATCTGATTAGCAAGTGGATGGTTAGTTATTACCTTCTTCTGTCTATCGAACAGCAGCTTTGTATTTAACTGGGCAGCAATAACTCCCAGATTAAATATCTGACTCAGAGGACCCGCAACATCGAATGAAGAACGGGCTTCTTCGAGACCCTTACAAGCCAGAAGAAAGTTTTTATAATGGTTCGACGGGCTCTTTGGAACCTGAGGAAGTTTTGACTCCATCTCCTTTGCCTTGTCTGAAGGTATTATGGAGAGGGTGGCTCCATGAGTTCCCCCTTTAAAAGTTAAATCTTTGCTGTACATTATCTTACCCGGGTTCAATGTTGCCGGTTTAAGCGGACCATTGCTTGGGGCAGGTATATTAGGATCAATTGCCACATCACCACCATGTCCGATTGGCAGAGGAGGGATATTATCAAGTCCGTCGTACCAGGTCAGGTCGAGTGGTGGCATTTCTCCTCTTGCGGGGAATTTATAAACAAGAGTCTCCGACTGAGGAAAGAAAAATGGATTCCATCCTTTAATCAATGTGGGATTTATCTCATATGGTAGTCCGAGATTCAGAAACTGGTGTACGCTATCCATTATATGGGCACCCCAGTCTCCCAGCGCTCCCATGCCCATGTCGTACCAGCATCTCCATTGTCCGTTAACATAATCGTGATTATAATCATGCTCATTAGCGGTTCCAAGCCATGTATCCCAGTCGAGTGTTTGTGGAATTGGCTCCCCGGCCGGATATTTGCTTATATTGGTATCCCAACCATGCCACCGTCTGCTTGAATTCATATGTCCCGTAAAAGCAGTTACATCTTTTATTATCCCTGCATCGACCCATGCCTTAAATTGAAAATAATTTGCTTCTGAGTGACCCTGGTTTCCCATCTGGGTAACAACATTATATTTTCGTGCTGCGTTCATCATGAGTTGAACCTCATTGAAGGTACGCGCCATAGGCTTCTCCACATAAACATGTTTCCCAAGGCTCATTGCGAGCATGGCAACAGGAAAATGTGAAAAATCGGGAATAGCAATCAGGGCCGCATCAATCTCATTTCCCATCTTGTCGAACATGACCCTGAAATCCTGAAACCTTGGTACGTTCGGGTAAGCTTTAAGTGAGGCCAATGTGGCAGGTCCCCCCATATCTGTGTCGCAGAGTGCAACAATGTTACACAATCCTGTATTTGCAAAATCCCTGATATCACTTCCCCCCTGCCCTCCGATACCAATGCAAGCAAGGTTTACTTTCTCATTTGGTCTTGCAGGTAATTTCTGAGGACTTGCAGCCCCATAAGCTGCCTTCGTTATAATTGTAGGTAAAGCGGCAGCTGCAGATAGTGCCAGGGCATTCTTAAGAAATTTCCGCCTGGAAGGATCATTTGGGTTCATAATGTCATAGTTTAAAGTTCATGATAATTCAGTTCCAAGATAATGAAATATTTGATAAAACTTTTTTACTTATCAAATTCTCAGTTGCCTCTTTCGCAAAAGATGCACTCTAAATAAGTGATATTCGAAAAAAAGGTTTATAAACAAAACCACCCTGGATGAATCTGCTCCCAACTGGAACAGTTCATCAGGGTGGTCCATATTATAATGAGAAAGATAAATCAGGTGATTATTTCCACCAGGTTTCCCCCTCGACAAGATATTTTTCTTTTATCAGTTTTTCATTTAAGTCAAACCCAAATCCTGGTCTGTCGCTCAATTGAATGTGACCTTTTACGATCATTTCCTTATCATAGCCCAGCACATCCTGATCTCCGTTGATTCCTTTACCTGCACGGTTCGCTGGATTGTTGATAAACGTTTCGTGGGCAACAAACTCACGAACAGTGGCGGCAAAATTAGCTGAAGCAATAGTAGCAATAGGGCCTGCAACATTATGCGTGCAAACCGGTATGTAATACGTTTCAGCAAGATCTGCAATTTTTTTAGCTTCCAGAAGACCTCCCGCCATTGATAAATCAATCTCTATCATATTAACTCCCTGATTCACAATAAAAGGGCGGAAGTCATCTCTGGTATACAGATTCTCTCCGCAAAGGATAGGTACAGGTGATTTCTCGGTTAGTTTAACCCATTGTTCATTATAAGCAATAGGCATAGGGTCTTCCAGCCAGATAGGACGAATCGGTGCAACAGCATTTGCCACGCGTAATGCACTTTCAAAATCGAACTCCCAATGGCAGTGTACAGCTATGTCGAACTCTGGACCCAGCGCTTCTCTCATATTACTAAAACCTTTTGCAATTTTGTCCACTCCGGTATTGGAGATCCGACGGTTGTCGAGCTTGTTCCACGACTGATCCCTATCAATGTCGCTTTTGCATGCTGTCCATCCCTGACTATGCATCAACGTTGCAAATTCCTTACAGGAATCCATATCCATCATATTTCTTGGACGGGATGAAGCATATGCCCTGACCTCGCTAACCTGGCTGCCACCTCCTAAAATCTTACGAACAGGTTGTTCTGTAATTTTTCCGATCAGATCCCACATTGCCATCTCCACACCGGTAATAGCATGTGTGGCGATACCATGGTTCCCTCCGTAGTAAGATGTACGTGTGCTCATCTTGAAGACCAGATACGCCAGATCGAGTGGGTCTTGTCCCATTAGTATTGGTTTGCAAACACTTAGGACAATATCCTTTGCACCAAATCCATTCTCGTCGTGGTGACATTCACCAATTCCGAATAAGCCAGAATCGGTGGTTATTTTAACCAGGGGGCTGACCCGCATACCTATTTTAGTACGGACACATTGCACATCAGTAATTTTTACTTTCCCTTTCATAGGATTGGCAAACATGTCTAAAGAAGGCAAGAATGCTAGTGCGGGTGCTGCAATTGCCATATTTCTGATAAAATTCCTTCTCTTCATTTTTAAAGTTTAGTTAATGTTCATTAATCATAAAATTACAAAGGATTCTGGTTTAAACCCGAAAAAACATCAATTTTTAACCCCACCATTTTTCACCTTCAACCAGATATTTCATTGCAACATCTTTGTTAAGATCCAGCCCAAGACCCGGTTTGTCTGAGAGTTGAATATACCCGTCTTTTATTATATCTCTGTCGTACTCAACCAGAGTACCCCAGTCGGCATGACCATCGCGTGAATCTTTTGTGTAATCATAGCTCTCATGTCCAATAAAATCGAGCATGGTGGCAGCGCAATTTGCTGAAGCAATAGTTGCTATAGGTCCCATAACATTATGAGTTGCAACAGGCATATAATAGGTATTTGCAAGTTCAGCAATCTTCTTTGCCTCGAGTAATCCGCCAGCCATAGAAATATCAATCTCGACCATATGAACTGCCTGGTTGGTGATAAATGGAAGAAAGTCATATAAAGTATAAAGATTTTCTCCTGTGGAGATACATACCGGTGAGGCAGCTGTAAGCTTGGCCCAGGTTTCCACATAGTTTATTGGCATGGGGTCTTCGATCCACCATGGTCTGATTGGCTCCAATGCCTTGGCGAAACTCAGGGCATCATAAAACCCAAACTCCCAGTGGCAATGTACAATAAGCTCGAAATCATCACCTGCAGCTTCTCTCATATTACTAAAAGCCTGAATATTTGTTTTGAGTTCGGCATGGGAAAGACGGCGATTTAATTCGCTTCCTCCGGGTCTTCTTGATATTCTGAAAGGTTTCGCCGCTGTCCATTTTTGTACAGAGCCATTTACATAATCAATCCATTCCTTACAGACTGCCTTATCGAGCATATTTCTGGGCTGGCTGGTAAGGTAGGCTCTGACCTTATCTGTATAGCACCCTCCTCCAAGAATTTTTCGAAGCGGCATGTTGAGAAGTTTTCCAACCAGGTCCCATAGAGCAATCTCGCAACCAGTAACTGCATGTATCCCAATTCCTCCGTTTCCACCGGTATATGATATGCGCCACTTCATCATTTGAGTGAGCCGTGCTATATCGAAAGGATCCTGTTTTACTAATATTTGTTTGAATGCGTTCAGAACTACCTCTTTGGCTGCAAGTCCTGTAATATCATGATGGCATTCACCAATTCCATAAATACCTGCGTCGGTTTCGATTTTGACAAGTGGCAGAACATGACCACGACTGCCAATCTGAACACGCATGAATTTTACATCAGTTATTGTAACTTTTCCTTTCTGGGGATCTGCGAGATTGCCAAAGTTTGGCAACACAGCAGCGGCAGGTACAGCTGCTGCCATTTGTATGAATGTTTTTCTTTCCATTTTTGCCTTGGTTATAAAATTTAAAACTTAAGTTATTTTTACAGGAGTAAGAATTAGTGAAGGAAGCAAACCAGAAGTTTGCCCCCTTCACAAATAATTCAGAATTCAAACAAGTTATTTCTTATCCCAAAAAACACGAATTCCTAAATTGTCGCCACCCATCCGGTCTTTTGCAATCTGAGCGTTAGCAGGGTTAACCGACCATTCTTTCAATGAATACTGAAACCGGTGAATAAATCCATCTCCTCCACCTGCTATTGAAACTGAAACATCTTCACCCGGAAAGTTGATTGGGTTTAACTGAGGAAAACCAGTTCTTCTGAAGTTTGCCCACGCCTCAGGCCATATCATAAGACAGGCTACCCAATATTGTTCATTTAATTGTTTTAACACCTGTGCAGGATCATAAGCGATACCTGCTTGCAAAAGATAAGCACTCTGCTGAGCCGCGGTTATCGGGGAGACAGACCCGGTGCTTCCAAACATGTCGAGCTGAGACATATGCCCTTTTACACCTGCCTCATAATAATCTTTTACAGTACTGGTGGTAATATAACCCCTGAAACGGGCTTCAGCTAAAAGTAACTGGGTCTGAGAATAAGTAACATAATAAAGCCATGAATCACTTCTGCCTATTGTTGAACGGTTAAACTGGGAATATTTAAAAGCGCTTCCGATTTTACCCGGGTAGCCAGGTGCAGTTACAATATTAACATCGGTATACCCGAATGGACAACCAATCTGATGCGTAGGATCTGTATCGGGTGTACCGGGAGTTGCTGATGAAGGATCGGGATATAATGCTGCAATATACTGAAGGCGAGGGTCATTGTTTGTTTTAAGATAATCAACGAAGGGTTTGCCTAAATGCCATATATAGCGAACAGAGCCATAAATCCATCCATTTGAAGGATTTGTTTGAGTTGTATTACATTTAAGAACCACATTATCACTATTACTGGCCATAACGCCGCCCCTGGTCGGATCTGTAGCAATCGCTACAACAGCTTTCGCCTTAGCATCATCAATTTTCACATATCTCATTCCCAATCTCAGAAGTAATGAATTACCGAATTTTTTCCATTTCGGGATGTCGCCAGCGAAGTACATCTCCTGGCTAACTTTATCTTTGGTAGCATCGAGTGCCTCAACTGCTTCCTTCAATTCTTTCTCAAGATCCAGATAGATGGCTTTTTGGTCGTCGTATTTTGGCAGATAAAGATTCGAAATATAGCCAAGACCTGCTTCTGAGTAAGGAACATCTCCATAGGAATCTACCAATATCATAAAGTTGTAAGCTTTAAGAATCCGCGCCATATTGTAAAGGTTTGTCCGGGTGGCATCGTCCTTGGTAGCATGTAAAATATCAACCAGATTCTTTATTGGAGTTCCAAACAAGGTATTAAAGTGATCAGCCACATATCTGTCCTGATAAGTATTTCTGTTACCAGCTTCCTCAGCTCCTCCCAGAAGATGCTGAGCTTGTTGTACAATGGTAGCTTCATAATGTACAATGTCAATTCCTACAATTTCAGCAGTAACAAGCTGATAAACAGGATCTATCGTTGTAGCGAGCACCGGATTAGTGTTTTTTTCCACAAACCCCTTTTCACAACTACTGATGCTTAGTAGCAGTAAACATAGAGTAGCAAGAATATATCTATTTTTCATAATATTCATTATTTATATTAGAACTTAACATTTAAACTTACAGAATAACTACGAGTTGTAGGTTGTGAAACTGTTTCCAGACCAACCTGAAGGTCGGAAGCTGAAGATATGGCTTCAGGATCTATGTTGTCGGTATATTTCTTGATCATGAGGAAATTGTTGATACCTGCATTTATTGAAAGTCCTTTTATTACGGTACCAGCTACCAGATGAGTAAGATCATATCCAACTGACAATGTTCTCCATCTGACAAAACTTGCATTATAAACAGCTTCAGTTACTATCCTCTGTCCACTATAATCTGTATAGAAAGATTCAGCTTCTACTGCTATGGTATTTGGAGATCCATCAGGATTTACACCATCAAATATGACACCACCTTCACGGCCGGGCAATGATGCTTTAGAATGACCCGAGCGATTCATGTTCCAGTCGGTGGCAGAAATCAGTTTGTGGCCTGCTTTAAAATCGATCTGCGCAAAAACGCGAATTTTCTTGTAAGTAAAAGTATTGAGGATACCACCAATATGCTTGGGAATAGCGCTACCGAAAGTGACCTGGTTTCCTGATTTAACCCTGCCATTTGTAGTTATAATCCTTCCCTGACTATCACGTAAATAATCATTCCCCCTTAAAGAGCCGAGTGGCTGACCTACCTCTTCAGAAACTCCTCCGATAAAAGTTCCGGACCCAACATCTATTTTTGTCTGACCAGAAGATAATTCCAGAACTTTGCTTATATTATAGGTATAGTTAATCCCGGCTTCCCATCTAAAGTTTGTATTTCGAACCGGTACAAATGTTATGAGGGATTCAAAACCCTGGTTCCTCAACCTTCCAACATTTATAGTTGTTGAAGAGTACCCCGAAGCATTAGATACATCTACGTTTAGTATTTCGTCAATTGTGTTTTTTCTATACACTGCAACGTCCATGCTTATTCTTCTGTCAAATAATATTAATTCCATACCTGCTTCAGCTTCTTTTACTTTCAGAGGCCGTAGATAAGGGTTCGGGCTTACACCTGTTGAAATGCCTCCATAAGCATAACCATTATAGGTGTTGGCATTCATGGAATAGAATAATGCATTGCTATAAGGGTCGGTATCTCCTCCTACCTCAGCATACGAAACGCGAACCTTACCATAGGATAACCATGATGGCATAAGGTCGGCTAAAGCCTGGCTGAATAAAAAGCTGCTACTGACTGATGGATACAGATAACTGTTAGAACCCGGATTCAGAGTGGAAAACCAGTCATTACGGCCTGTAACATTTAAAAATAAATATTCTTTAAATGAAAAATCCAATGTTCCATACAATGAATTTACTTTCTTTCCGGAATATGTGTAACTGGGGTTCTTAATCTGCCCATTACCGATTGTATACAGATCCCTGATATAAAAGTTAGTAACTGATGTGGAGAGGTTGGTTCTAGTCTGATCCATAGAGTTACCTCCAAAGGTCGCATTAATTCCAAAGTCACCTAGTTTCTTGGTTGTCCCTATCAGGAAGTCAAAGTTAATTTCCTGAAAGGTTTCGGCATTCTGGTTAAAGCTACCGTTATATCCGACTGGAACCGGTGAGAGGTTAGCAGTACCTGTCGGACTGTTAAGACTATGACTCCGGGAATAGTAATCCTGTCCAACACGCCCCTGTGCATAAAGCCATGGAGCCAATTGATACTTTAATACGATATTTCCGAATATACGATTCCTGTTGCTTTCTTCGAGTCGTTTATTTATTGTCCAGTACCAGTTGGTACGATCTAAGAATCGTGTCCATTGTTGTTCATTACCCGTTATCGGATTTATGTAGGCTTCCTTCATCCATCTTGGATCTATAGTGTTTGACATTGTCATAATGGAGTTCGGAATACTATAGGTCTGCCCACCGAAAGGAGGGTTTTTGTTTTCGTCGATGGAATAGTTGGCGTTAAACTGTAAAGAGAATTTTTCGCTAAACTTATAATTCACACCAAAATCAAAGATCTTCTTGTTGAAATCTGAATTCGGGATTATATTTTTGGCATCTGTATTAGAGAAAGAGAGTCGAAAACTTCCTTTTTCATTACCACCCGAAAAAGCCAGTGAATTAGTAAAATTCATACCAGTTTCATAGAAAGAACCAATGCGATCTTTAAAAGGAAGATATGGATGCTGGAGGCCATCTATGCTATAGGTTGGCTGACCGTCAAACCTGGTTCCAAAGCTCCATCCTCCTGAAGAACGTGCATCTGAAATGCTGGCCGGTTTAATACCGAATTCACCCTGTCCATATTCATATTGTAAATCGGTAAAATCCAAAGCTTTTTCAGCTGTGAAACTGCTGCTAAATTCGACTCCTATACCGGTACTCTTGCTTCCTGTTTTAGTTGTAATTATTAAGACCCCGTCTTTTGCCCGGAAACCATACAAGGCAGCTGCAGAAGCGCCTTTAAGTACCGTCATCGATTCTATATCTTCAGGGTTAATACTTTGCAGACCATCACCTAAATCGGAAGTCTGGGCATTTGGATTACTGGCAGTTGCCGGGTCGTTGTTTATGGGAACTCCATTAACAACAATTAAAGGAGAGTTATTGGCGCTTAAAGATGACTGTCCACGAATTCTAATCTTAGAAGTACCTCCGGCTCCTGATGGAAGCGAAGAAACGTTTAATCCGGCAACTTTCCCCGTAAGGCTGTTGCCAAAATTAACCATATTTGCGTTTACTATCTGATCGGTATTAACTGAAGTAACAGCATATCCAACACTTTTTGCTTCTCTTTTAATCCCAAGAGCTGTAACAACAACTTCACTTAATGACTGTAACTCCTCCTTTAGTAATGCATCCACAACATTTTTGCCACCTATTGCAACTTCCTGAGCGGTATATCCTATGAAGGTGAATACCAGTGTTCCATTTTTATCAGGAGCGTTAATAGAATATTTCCCATTAATATCTGTAATTGCACCAACTGTAGTTCCCTTAAATACCACATTCACCCCCGCAAGAAGCTCTCCTTTACTGTCTTTAACGGTACCTGTAACAGATTGCTGTTGTTCCGCAGCTAAAATGTTTGCGGCTATAGGAATATCCTTTGGGTCATTGGTTAGCAGAATTTTCCTGTCAATTACTGTATATTGTACATTGGTTCCGGAAAATAATTCTGGAAGGATATCGGTAATGAGCCTGTTCTCTACCTGAATATCAACTTCTCTGGTAACATCTATTTGTTTCTGACTAAAGATGAAATAAAATTCGCTTTGCTTTTCAATTTCATCCATCACCTTTTCAAGTTTGCTGCTTTTCATATCAAGCGAAACTTTGGCAACCTGGGAATATGATGGTGTGGAAAAGACATTCGAAACGGTAGCAATTGTAATAAAGATTGCAATTTTTAGTTCCATAATGAGTTTTTTTAGGGAAGGGCGGTTATACACCCATAAATCAAAATTTATTTTCATAACTTTGAAATGTTTTTAGTTAGGTTAGTACGTAAAAAGATTAACTTGGCAAAGTACACAGGGAGGCGGTTCCATCGTCTTCCTGTTTTTGCTTAAAGGTGCTATTCCATAGGCAATTTTCTTTTAGTTAGTAGTTAGGTTACTTATTTTTTGGATAAATTCTTACTTTCGTTTTGGAGTAAATTCCATTTTGTAATAGTTGCCCATTTTCAATCTCATATTTAATTGGCAAACTGCGACTCAACAAATCCAAGACCTCATCAAGGCCGTCATCAATAAACGTGGCACGCAATCTCGCATCATCATTTACATTAACGTCCAATTCAATACTGACGTCGTACCAGCGGGCAAGTCTCCTGACAATAACATCGAGAGGATCATTTCTGAATTCAAGACGTCCTTCTGTCCAGGAGATATATTTTTGAGGCTGAACAGTTTCAGTTGTAAAATCCAGCCCGGCCTTATCATAGCTGACATGATCGCTGGGAACCATTGTATAGGATTTGTTCATTTTCTCAGCATTGAAGATCAGCGATCCTTCTTCAAGAACAACATCAATTGTTTTCTCATCCTCATAAGCTTCAATGTTAAAACGGGTACCCAGCACTTCAACAGAAACATCTTTAGTGTTCACAAAGAAAGGTCTGCTATTATCCTTAAATACATCAAAAAAAGCTTCTCCCTTTAGAATAACCTGCCTGTCTAAACTAAAATTTCCATTATACCTTACACTTGAATTACTGTTAAGCCACCCGATAGTACCATCAGGAAGAGAAAACTGGGCCCTTGTCCAGGCCGGAGCTTTTATCTCAACCCATGTTTCCTTTTTCAGGGCAGCCTCCCTGACAGTTCTGAAACCAGAATAAATAAGGAGAGGAAGAATAATCAGGCTGGCTATTCTCATCCCCCACTTTAGAATCTTATCGAACGAAATAATTTTTTGTGATTTTTTCAGGTTATTTATATCATAATTAATCCTGTAGAGAATATGATCAAGATTCTTTTCCTCACTTATGTGTTCTGATGATAAAGAATCAAACTGTTCTGAGAGAGCTCCTTTTAATTCTGTCTTTTTTGATTCATCAGTAAACAGATTATTTATGTACTCCTCATCTTTTTCTGAGTAAACACCTTTAAAAAATGCTTCTAACTTTTCATTGTCAAATTCAAAACCTTTCATGTAATAATTTTCAATATCAAAGAAATATATACAACCACCAGCTTCAGAATACCTTATAAACTCTTGGTATTCAGTAAGTAATTAATCCTAATAAAACGGATTGATCTTACTACTTATATACTTATATCCACTAACCCTGCTTAACACCTAAGGTGCATTGAAAAATTATTCTAACTATTAAGCGGATCCATATAAAGAATGTGGCTAATTCTTAAACTTATAAAAATGTGTTCACTGTTTACTTGAATTTAAAAGCTATTTATTATTATATTTAGGTTTCATTTACAATCATACTTCAGTTGTTCTTAATACCTACATAATATAAATCGAAAACAAACCTTAAAAGGTAGTTATGAAGCGAAGAAATTTCCTTAAGACAGGCGCAGTGGTTGCCGGTGCCGGCTTACTTGGTACTCAAAAATCAATCACCGGGTTTTCTACAACCGAACAAAATTCCCCAAAACCAACCAGTGTTACTGGTAAAGTTTCAAAATCGTCAGGAGCGTTTAAGGAAGATATCCGATCCGCTGAATACCTTAAAAAGGTCAGGGCAGATAAGTTATTGTCTAAACAACCGGTATCTGCCAAATCAAAACAGACACCTGCTATTCTGATCACTCCAATGTCACTGGAGGATAGAATCAAAAGGCAGATTGTGCCCCAGCGTGGTTTTTGCTGTCTGGCACCCGGTGGTGAAGGTCTCCTCACTGGTAATGGAGCAGTAAACATAGAGCTGGCGGGCAATCCCTACACTGAACTGATTCCTTTCAACCACGAGAGCCTTTTCGCACCTCGTAAGAAGTCCTCTGAAGCACCCAAAATAGCGAGTGTCTTCCCTCTGGTGAGGCAAATGATAATGGAAGGAAAATATCACGAGGGGGCAATGATTGGATACGAAGAATGGCGTAAAACCGCCACAGGCAGGGCCGCCGGGTTAGGTGGCTCCAGATACTCCTTGCTTTTGGAGTTCCCGGGAAGTACAACGGTTAGGGACTATCTCCGCACGGTTGATTTCGAGAGTACCGAGATTAAGGTTCACTGGACGGACAACAACGGTGAATGGGTTCGAAGGATTTTCACATCGAGGCCCGACAATATTGTTGTCCAATCACTAACTGCCCCCAGTGGAAAGTCGGTGAATGTCCGTATCAAGATATCTGAAGGAGGAGGTGGCGGAGGAGCACGCAGTACAGGAGGAGGGCAAAACGCTGCAGGTATACGTGGCCGTGCGGGAGCTCAGGGGGCAGCTCCCAGCAACTCTCAAATGGAAATCAACGAGCAAAGACTGATTTTCAAGGGTCGTTTAGATCCTACGGTAGACAACAGGGGTTATGCTGGTGTGACCCGAGTGGTCAGAATTGGCGGCTCTGCGCGCATAGATGGAACTACACTTGTAATTGAGAATGCTTCTTCCGTTATGTTGCTCACGCGCATTGAATATTTCCCCGATTATAGTGAGGACAAAGTGGAAGCTGTAAGGGTAGCGCTGGAAGGACTTACCCCGGACTATCCAGCACTTTTAGAGCGGGCCCGCAAGATTCAATCGGAGATGCTTAACCGCATCACGGTCGATTTTTCCGACCCCTCAAAATATGGTATGTCAACAGAAGAGCTTCTCTCTGATCAGCACTCCAGCGAGGGCTATTCAGGGGCTTTTCTTAAAACATTTTTCGAGATGTGCCGCTACTGGTTCATCATCACCACCGGCAAGTATCGGAGTGTGTCTGCCCTGACTAATGTCAATACTAACCTTCAGATTGCACCAATGTCGATAGGCAATTACCTTGAAGGCGAGCTGGCCTATTTCAACTGGATTGAAAGTCTGGTCCCTGATTATCACACTAATGCACAGAATATTTACGGTATGCGTGGAGCTCATTATCCTATTGCGCCGACTAAAGACTCTGGTGTATTTTCTATGTTCGACTATGCTGAAAATACCGGGGAGACCTGGCCACATCCCTACTGGATCAGCGCTGGTGGGTGGGTATTGCGTCCTTTTTGGGACCACTATCTTGTAACAGGCGATCTTGATTTCCTCCGTAACCGTATGGTACCGCTTTATAAGGATCTGGCATTGTTTTATGAGGATTTTCTGACAGTTACAGACAAAAATGGTAACTATATCTTTGTTCCTTCCTTCTCTCCTGAGAACAATCCCGGTAGCCTGAATCCAGGATGTATGGCAGTGATAAACGCCAGTATGGACATTTCAGTCTGCAGGGAAGTCATAGGCAATTTAGTGGAAGCTTGCGAGCTTCTGGGAATTGAAGCCGAAAATATTTCGAAATGGAAGGCGATGCTGGCCAAACTGCCACCGCACCTGCTGGAGCCGGATGGTACTTTAAAGGAATGGGCATGGTCAGATCTGGGAGAACGTTATAACCACCGTCATATCTCTCAAGGCTACGGTGCATGGCCAGGTGATGAAATTGATCCTGACCGTACCCCGTTACTGGCTAAGGCTACTGTGATAGCAGACCGGAAACGAGTGCATGAAAGACTTGCTGCTCATAGCCATTGCCAACGTGGTTTGATTGGAGCAAGGCTTAAAGATAACTATATGGTGGACAGCGAACTAAGGCAACTTCTTGAAGAAGGTTTCGTCGGTACGACATTTATTTGTCCTCACGATCCGTATGCCAACATGCGAATAGCAGATGCGCAAGGTGGGATTCCCGCTATCATGATGGAAATGCTGGCCTACTCACGCCCCGGCGTAATTGAAGTTCTTCCTGCCCTTCCACCATCACTGCTAAAAGGATCCATCAACGGAATGCTCCTTCGCACATCTGCGAAGCTGGATAAACTGACCTGGAACATGGATACCCGGACCGTGGATTTAACAGTCACTTCCCTGAAAAAACAGGACGTGACATTAATTGCCCGGTATGGTATCGAAGAAATTACTGCCTCTTCCGGAGTTTTGGCGGAGAAACCCAAATCCGATACTGCTACATGCGAATTGCATTTACCGGAAGGAAAACCGGTGGAAATTCACCTGAAAATAGGCCAGCGCAATCCGCTGGATTGGATTAATTGGGTATAATCAATAAGAAAAACAAAATATATATGAAACGCAGAAATTTTGTAAAGACAAGCGTAGCTGCTGCAGGCCTGGTAGGTTCTTTGGAGATATTACCATCGTTTGTTGCAGCTGAAGAAGAACCACAAAAAGCAGCAGCACCATCATCGGACAATCGTCCGGATGAGTATCTGAAACGTGTGCAGGGGGGGCCATGGTTAGCTAAACTTCCGGAAGCCGGGAGATTGTATCCGATTCCACCGATGCCGTTGAAGGAACGAATCAGACTTAAGATTGTACCCGAGAGGGGTTTTTGCAGCATCGCTCCCGGAAACCTTGCAAACGAGGCACTCATCTCCGGCAATGGAACTATGAATATTGAGTTAATGGGTGATCCCTGCTCTGAGCAAATACTTTTCCACCACGAAAGTCTGCTCATGCCATGGAGAAGGCCCATGGAGGCGCCAAACGTTGCAGACATTTTTCCTCAGGTACGTCAAATGGCTTTGGATGGAAAAACCAGCGATGCCATCGCTCTCGCACTTCAGCACATGAATGATGGGGCAATAAAACAAGACACAGAACCTCATCTTACCATCCCGGCGTTCCTTATGACGCTTAACTATCCTAAAACTAACTCTGGCAGAAACTATCTGCGTACCGTCAATTTTGAGAATGGCGAGATAAAGGTGATCTGGAGTGATGAACATGGCGACTGGCTTCGTCGGACATTCACTTCACGACCCGATAACGTTGTTGTCCAATTGCTCACTGCTCCTCAAGGAAAAAGTATTAACCTCCAGCTATCTTTGCAGAAGTCAGCGGCATGGACCCAATGTTCCGGTATGGATTGGGGTGGCCTGAGGGGAATAGGTACAACAGATCCGGACCTGTTAGCATTTGCTCACCTTGCAGCTGACCAGAAAAAACTGGCGCCAAAGGGTGTTGAAGCCGGCGAAGTTCAGCAAGACTCCAATGAGCAGCGGATGATCTACAAATGTCGTTTGGATCCTTCTGTCGACAATAGCGGTTACGCGGGAATGACACGCGTGGTTCGCAACGGAGGCTCAGCCAGGATGTATGGAAGTACTCTGGTTATCGAAAATGCATCCTCAGTAATGCTGCTTACCCGAATTGAATATTTTCCTGAATTCAGTGAGGATAAAGTAGAAGCACTTCGTAAAGCTGTTGAAGGTCTCGCACCGGACTATGCAGCATTGCTTGACAGACATCAAAAGGTCCAATCGGAAATTCTCAACCGTGTAACAGTAGATTTCGGAGGAGCTCCTCAGTACGGAATGTCGACCGAGGAGATTCTGGCTGACCAGCACTCAAGACCTGACTATTCACCAGCGCTATTGGAGAAGATCTTCGAAATGGGACGCTATTGGTTTATCCTTAATACAGGTAAATATCCAAGCATTGCAGCCCATATCAATTCCACCATTGACCTGCAAACAGCTGGCGCTGCACTGGGAAACCTGAAGGAAGGTATGGAGGCTTACTTCAATTGGATGGAGGAAATTGCACAAGATTGCCGTACTAATGCCAAAAATATTTTCGGTTTTGGAGGCACTTCATATCCGCTCTTCCCGGATAAGGGATTCGGTGTCAATTTCTATTATACCCCAATTTCCGGAATAGGCGTATGGCCTTATTGGATTTCTGCCGGAGGTTGGAGTTTGCGCCATTTCTGGGACAAGTATCTGGTTACAGGGGATATGGAATTTCTTCGTAACCGCGTTGTTCCACCATATAAAGAACTTGCAAAATTCTATGAGGAATTCCTGACTCTTACCGACAAAGACGGGAATTATATCTTTGTCCCATCCATCTCACCCGAGAACAATCCCCGAAGCACTGACCCTACCGGACCTGTACTGATCAACGCCAGCATGGACATTGCTGTATGCCGGGATGTCCTTACTAATTTAATACAGGCTTGTGAGATTTTAGGCACCGATGCAGATAGTGTAAAGAAATGGAAAGCAATGCTGGCAAAACTGCCACCATACCTGCTCGAACAGGACGGCACTCTGAAAGAATGGGCATGGCCCACCCTGGAAGAACATTACAGCCATCGTCATGTCTCTCATCTATATGGGGCTTGGCCGGGAGACGAAATTGATCCTGATCGCACATCTCAACTGGCAAAGGCCGCAGAAATAGCAAACCGGAAGCGTGCATTCGACACCATGTCTACTGCGGTTGCTGGTGAAACATTAGCTGCTTATGGTCGTTGCCACCGGGCTTTGATAGGGGCACGACTCAAAGACAATATCCTTGTGGAAATACAACTGAGACAATTGATTGAGCAAGGCTACGTAAGCACTTCTTTAAGATGTTCGCGCGAGCCTTATGGCATACCCATACCGGATGCTCAGGCTGGAATTCCTGCAGTCATGATGGAGATGCTTGCCTACTCCCGCCCGGGTATTATTGAATTGCTTCCGGCACTTCCCCCAGCTCTTATAAGAGGATCGATTAACGGAATGCTAGCCAGAACTTTCGCTAAGATCGACAAACTATCGTGGGATATAGAAGCAGGTACCGTAGATGTTACTATAACCTCTATGAGAAAGCAGGACATCACATTGATAGTAAGGCATGGTATTAAGGAGATCTCAGCACCAACCGGAATATTGGCCGCTGCATTTAAACCTGGTCAGGCTAACATCGACATGCACTTACCACAGAATACACCGGTAAAAATTCTGATAAAACTTGGATCGAACAATCCAATAGACTGGGTCGACCATGTGAGTTAGGAGCCAATCTGAAATAAAAAAAGCAGTCCCCATATTAGTGAGGACTGCTCTTAACCCTAAAATTACTAACTACTTACAAATAAAAAAACTCAACTCAATTTAAACCCAAAAAAGTTAAATTTTAATTCATTTTAAAGCTGGAAGAGTTAAAATGTATTCTAACCCGTCTTAGAATCTCTTCCATATTCCTAATAATCATAATGCAACCACTTCTCATAAAATATTTATTAACCAGCTCTTTTTATAGTTATATCCACAGAAATACAATAACACCCTGCCAGGCTGGCAGAAATATTACAAAAAGGAGTAGTTAAGGAGTGATTTTCTACACAGAGTACAAGGGGAATAGAAAATATGTATGATATTCGTAATTCCCCTTAGGTATAATTAGTAATTATTAACCAGGTCATTTTCTCTGTTTAGGTTTGTCCTTATGAATTTTAAAGCTGTAGTTATTTGATTTTCGACCGTCTTATGACTAATGCTCAGTTCTTCTGATATTTCTTTAATACTGTATCCATCTACCCTGCTTTTAACAAATATTTCTTTACGACGGTCAGGCAATTGATCGATGAGGTCGGTAATGTACTTTTGCAGAGAATTATAGGTTATGTTTCTGGAAGTCTGGAAGTCAAGCTCGGAATTTACTCCTGATTTCAGGTACTTCATAAGATAAGCTTTAGTGCGGAAATGTTTCCGGATAATATTAAATGCTATTGTAAAAAGAAAAGACTTAAATGATAATTCCTCTCGCAATTCATTTCTCTTTTCCCATATTATCATAAAGACTTCCTGAACCAATTCCTCAGCTTCTTCTTCAGACTTAAGGTATCCTAAGGCGAAACGATATAAACGATTACTGTACTCTTTGTAAAGACTATTAAAGGCGAGAAGATTTCCTTTCGCCAGACTTTGTACTAACAAAGATTCGTCTGAAGTCGTACGTTCATGCATAAATTATTCTGCCAAAGATTTTGGGTCCCTTTTTCTATCCCCGAATGCACCGAAGTTAGCAATATTTTAATCCAAAATTAATAAATGTAAAAAATATCATTTCCCGATAACAACCAGTAAAGAATATGCTCATACGTTTACATGTTCCGGCATATTCAGTATCAAATGGCTATCCTTTCAAATGCGGCTGCATATGTAATACTTTCATCTACAGGACAAAGAATTTAGTCATCCTTTGCTATTCAATTCAAAAAAATAGTAGCTTTAAAAAATAATAAAAAAAGATTCAGGTTACTCAGGGGATAATCAATAGCATTAGTTTCAACATAATATTTAATGGGTTTCTGTTTCTTTATTTAGATGAATCCTTTTAAGAATGAATTACTCAACAAATTACTAATCAGTTAAAATATTCAACATGAAAAAAACATTATTTTTATTATTACTCTTATTATCAATCAGGCTTGTTGCACAAAATCCTGCACCAACACCAGGACAAAATCCGCCTGCAAAATTGACAGCAGAAGAGGATCACCAGAATATGATGGATCAGCTTGGGATAAAAAGCTTGCGTCCGGGCCCAAGCGGGACCGAAACAGCACCCAATCATGCAAACTATGATGAATCTGTGGCCAATCCATATCCTGTTCTTCCTGATTTACTGACTTTAAAAAATGGCAAGAAAGTAACATCAGCCGATATATGGTGGAAACAACGCCGTCCGGAGATTGTGGACGATATGGAAAAAGAAGTCTATGGCCGTCTCCCAAAAAACATTCCGGCAGTTAAATGGACCGTTGATATCTCAGAGAGAGAGATGGTTGGACGTATTCCTGTTATAGCAAAAAAGCTAACAGGACATGTCGATAATTCAAATTATCCCCTCATCGATGTAAATATTTCAATGATACTTGTCACTCCCGCAAATGTTACTGGCCCAGTACCAGTATTGATGATGTTCGGAGGAGCAGGCAGTTTGCCGGCACCGGCACAACCTAACCGCGATGACCTGGCAACTATCAACAAAGCTCTGAGACAACTTCTTGCACAGCAATCCCCTGAGATGAAAACATTATTGGACAAATATCCTGCATATACACCTATAACCGCTGCAGCATCTGCTTCACCTTTTGGAGGTATGATGGGAGCTCCGGCTGCTCCCGCTCAGGCAGGTCCTGTTGCCGATCCTCCTGCAACACAACAGCTGCTTGCTGCAGGCTGGGGTTATGCTTCAATAGATCCTTCAAGTATTCAGGCTGACAATGGAGCCGGACTTACAAGAGGTATAATAGGTCTTGTGAATAAAGGCCAGACCCGTACACCAGAAGATTGGGGCTCTCTGAGAGCATGGGCATGGGGAGCTGCACGCGGACTTGATTATCTTGAAACCGATCCTGCTGTTGATGCAAAGCATGTCGGTATAGAGGGTGTTTCACGATATGGGAAAGCAGCTCTGGTTACACTTGCTTTTGAGCAACGTTTCGCCATGGCACTGGTTGGTTCTTCTGGAAAAGGAGGAGCTACTCTTCACCGCCGTAACTTTGGAGAAGCTGTTGAAAGTCTTACCGGTACCGGCGAATACCACTGGATGGCTGGCAATTATCTGAAATATGGTGCTGCTGAATCAAAATCTGGAGTTGGAAATGCCGGGCAACTGCATGTTGATTCCCATGATCTTATCGCAATGTGTGCACCAAGACTGACTTTCATAAGTTATGGTGTTCCTGAGAAGGGCGATGCAAAATGGCTCGATCAGAAAGGAAGCTACCAGGCTACAATTGCAGCAGGTGCAGTATTTAAATTACTCGGCACTAAAGATCTGGGTGTTTCTAACGATTATACCAAAGAAGTAATGCCTCCGGTACTTACGGGACTTCTTGATGGTGAGCTGGCATGGCGTCAGCACGACGGGGGCCATACCGACGGACCGAATGTAAAATATTTTATTGAATGGGCATCTAAAAAAATAAATTATACCCCGGTACCTGTTGTTCAGGCAAGGCCGTAGAAATCTGAAAGGAAGAATTTTTTATAACCCATTTGACCGCAAAGTACGCGAAGTTGGCGCCCTTTGCGGTTTATGGTTTTCGGTAGATCAACCTTAGAAGTGAAGGGAAGACCATTAATAATAACGGCATTGCAATTACAAAACCGCCGATTACTGAAATAGCAAGTGGTTGTTGCATTTGTGCTCCCACTCCTATCCCAAGAGCCAGGGGGGTCAATGCAAGAATGGCCCCAATGGCTGTCATCAGTTTTGGTCTTATACGAAGTGATATGGCGTAGTTGATAGATTTATCAACATCGGAAGTTGTCTGGTAGGTAGTCAGGAACTGATTAACTGTGAAGATTGCATTCTCTGCAATAATCCCGACAATCATTATTATACCGGTGTAACTGCCGACATTTAGTGGAATTTTTGTGAGGTACAATGCACTTACACAACCTCCAATTCCAAGAATGGATATAAAAATGATGAGAAAGGATATTCTGAGATCCCTGAAAAGAATTAATAACACCGTAAATACGAGCAGAATAGCAGTCAGCAGGATAAGCAAAAGTTCGCGGAATGATGCCTGCTGTTGTTCATAAGTTCCGCCATACTCAATATAAAAGCCTGCAGGAAGCGGAACGTTTTTGGAGATAACTGCACGGATCTCATTTATTGCACTGCCTAAATCGCGGTTCTCCAGACGGGCTGTTACTTCAATATCCGATTTAAGATCTTCTCTTGTCAGTTCGGGATCGCCCTGAGATAACATAACCTTTGCAAAATATTGTAAAGGTTTATATGAACCGTCAGGTAAATAAACAGGCTGATTTTTTATCAGATCTATATTATTGTCTTTGAATTTTGTGTTACGCATAAGAATGGTAAGCATTTGTTCTCCCTCCTGTATCTGGCCAACCTGAAAACCTTCATTATATATTTTAAGCTGTGTCTGAAAATCGACTGGAGTGATTCTAAACTGTGCGAGCTTATCCTGGTCCGGAATAATGGTAACTGAAGGGCCATCGTAGATAATTCCATTCATGACATCAGCCACTCCATCAATTTTATTCAGGTTATCCTGTACACGAAGAGCCAGTTCCTGCAATTTTGATTGGTCATCCCCAAATATTTTAATAACCACGGGTTGCGGTCTGCCTATCAAATCACCTAGGAGATCAGCAATACGTTGGCCAAATTCTATTTCAAGAGCAGGGGCAACTGCTGCTGCCTCTTCACGCAGTTCCGATATCACTGCCTCAGTTTTTCTTTTTACCCCTTGTTTCAATTGAATGAGGTAGTCTCCATAGTTTGGCGGAATTACTCCTGAAGCCATGCTGATACCTGAAATCATGTTTGTCCCGGTTCGTCGCATATACGTTTCAACATCCGGATGATTGAGCACCACCTTATCTACTTCTCTCAGAATTGCATCTGAAGCATCAAGAGTTGTTCCTGCAGGTGCAATATAGTCGAGTACAATTGAACCTTCGTCGAGTTCAGGTAAAAACCCTGTTTCAAGTTTCCTGATCATCAGAATTGCAGACAAAACCAGAAGAAGAATGAAACCAATTGCAAAAGCAGGTTTGTTAAAGAACCAGATAAGCCACCTGAGTTTTCTCTTTTCCTGCTTTTGTTCTGCTGTTATTGATGTTTTAAAATTCTTATGTGGTTTATATCCGAATAAGAGGTGAAGGGCCGGCAATCCGATCCAGGTTGCTACAAAAGAACAAATCAATGTTATCTCCATTGTGAGGGTCAGCTCTTTAAAAAAGCTTCCTGCTACGCCACTCATCATTACGAATGGAAGAAAAATAACAATGGTACTAAGCGATGATCCAACCATTGCCGGCAGGAACATTTTCATAGTTTCATGAACAACTGAATATTTGTCTTTTTCAGGGTTCTCCTCGTGTGTTCTATGGAGTTGCTCAATAATTACTATTGCATCATCTATGATAAGTCCGATTGAAGCCGCAATAGCTCCAAGTGACATGATATTAAGAGTGATATGAATAAAATGAAGCGTAATTACCGAGAGCGCCAGAGTTATCGGAATTATGATAATGATTTGCAGACTCGCCCTGAATGACCGCAAAAATAGTATTACCACAATGATTGCCAGAAACAAGCCTTCATAAATACTTTTGAGAACACTATCGATAGAATTTGTAACAAATGCAGCCTGGTTATAATACGGTTTCAACACCATTCCGGCTGGCAATTGTTTCTGAATTTCGAGAGCTTTTTTAGTAACGTTGTCTGAAAAATCCACAAGGTTTACGCCCTTTTGTTTAATTAGGTCGATAATTACCGCGTCGTGACCATTGGCATTTATCCTTATAAACTCCTGTTGTTCCTCCAGATCTACATTAGCGATGTCAGAAAGGCGGATTATCCTGTGCCCATCATTTTTTACAGCAACATTCTTTAGCTCATCAATGTTCTTAAAACGCGTATCAGTGAGTGAAAGATAAAGCCGACGGTAATTTGAAAGGAGACCATTCGACTCAATAAAATTTGTATTTCCGAGGGCGATAATAATATCATCGGGGGTAAGTCCCAATGAAATAAGTCTTTGAGAATCAGGAGAAATTACAAATTCTTTGGTTTTACCGCCTCTTACGATTACGTTTGAGATCCCGGCTATTTGCGAAAACAACGGACGAAGAGTAAATAATGCTGTATTCTTCAGGTCGATTTGGCTGTACTTATCGCTCTCAATTGTGAAACCCATTACAGGATAGATATTCTGACTCATCGATTCGACTACTATATTTACCGTAGAAGGCAGAATATTCTTTATTTCATTAATCCTCTCATTCAGCTGAGTTTTTGCCAGATTAATATCCACATTCCAGTCGAAAAATGCTTCAATGGTACAGCTACCTCTGTTGGTACTGCTCCTCACGGTTGTAATACCATTAACTCTTTTGACAGCAATCTCGAGCGGTTTCGTTACGGTTATCATCATCTTGTCGACAGGTTGTTCTCCGTTATCGGCGATGATCATAATTTTTGGGAAAGTAACATCAGGAAACAGTGAGGTTTGCATTTTCCTGTAAGAATAGATGCCCCAAAGCAGGAATGCGAACAGTATGAATATTATTGGCTTCAGGAAATACCTGTAAAAGCTTTTGCTATTCATTACCTGTTTTTTTAATAACTTTTACACTAACGGTATCACCCAGGCCATAATTTCCAGAAGACAGAAACAAGTCAGAGGCATTAAATTGGGGCCGGACTATCTGTACAAATTCTTTCTCCTTTATCCCTGTTGTAACAGGAACCTTAACAGCTACTGTATCGTTTATAAGTTTCATTACCCAGAATTGCTGCATTGTTTCATCGGTTAGGATACACGACGATTGCAGGCTGCTTGCTGAATTCACCAACGCTTTTACAATTCTTATCTTTGCTGTCAGATTTTCAGGCAACCTTGATGGTTTTTCAAGCCTTACGATAAAGCGTTCCGTTTGTGAGTTGACAGACATAGATGGAAAACTGGATTTGATAATACCTTTGAAAATCTGGCTATCTGGAAGGATAACTTCACATTCGGTGTTTAACTTCGTGTAAGATGTTAATTCAAAAGGAACATCCAGAATAAACACAAAACTTTCAGGAAGAGAGATCTGACATAATTTATCACCCTCGGCTATATAATCGCCTTTGCTGTGATCAACAGATGAAATAAATCCCGCCGAAGCAGCTTTTACATTTAAAATACCCCTGAAATTCATCCAATTGGAGGAGTCAGGTAAAATCGCAGCTGCCTCTTTTGTTTTTATGGTGAATAACGACTGATCCTTTTTTACAGCATCTCCCTGGTTAATAAGAATATCATTGAGATAGCCAGTGGCAGGCGCTTTTATTTCAGCTTTTACCAAAAAAGCCGAGGTGGCGCTTAACTCAATGTAATTGATCATCGGTCCGTGTCCGACCGATGAAACGGTTACAGGAATTCCCTGATGAATAATGTGATCTGACTGATTCGCTGTTTGTCTGCATCCGATTACAAGTAACAAGCATATTAATCCCGTAAAAATTTTACTTTCATTAAAATTGTTCATAGGTAGAGTCATTTAATCCGGAATTTATATCAATGCTAAGCTTCAGCGGTATCAAAAAAAGTGACTCCGCTTTCAACAGCTTCATGAATTAATGCAATCATTTCCTTTTTATCGGAAATAGTTCCGTAACCAAAACTCATTCCCATACAGCCTTGCCCTATTGCTGAAACCTCAAGGTAACTCTTACCCAATTTACGAATTTGAATTTCGCCCATCGTAAATAGCTCTGATTACAATACAAAAATAACTTTAAAACTTCTCTTTAGTAATAACACACATAATCAACTTTTGTTAACGGATTGCCGGTTAATCAGCTTATTACGGTACTTTTAGTTGAGTGTTTTTTTTATTTAAAAGCAAACTTCCAACAAAATAAATTGTTCTACTACAAGCTTACTAATTCTGAACTTTGAATTCTTATCCGAAATGCCATGAAAAACAAATTAACCGTTTTCACACTATTATTAATATTCTTCTCCATGAACGCTTTCGCCGGGGATAACCTATTAAGCCATCGAATAGGCGCCGTTAAAACAGTTAAGATTGTTAATCGTATTGTTCGTATTTCTACAGTCGATAAAAAGGAGCTCCTGCTCAGTGTTTATTCACCTTCCGTGGTCAGGGTCAGAATAGTACCAATTGATGCTGGTGTAAATCCCTCATATGCTGTTATTCAGAATGAAATATCCGATTTTAAAACCATGACTGTAGGTGAAAAGGATATTACACTGTTAACCGATTCTCTGAAAATTGTCGTTCATAAGAATCCGCTATATATTGATTTCTATAATGCTAAAGGAGACTGGCTCGATGGCGACGATCCTTCTCTGGGGGTTTCGTGGCAAGGGACAGAGATAACAAGCTACCGTAAGCTGACGGATGATGAAAGGTTTATTGGCCTCGGAGAGAAGACAGGTCCATTTAACCGTCGCGAACAATCGTATGTAAACTGGAACAGCGATAAGCCGGGTTACGGGTTAAAGGATGATCCGCTTTATTCAACAATACCTTATTTTATTGGTGTGCACTCCAACACTGTATTTGGTGTTTTCTTTGATAATAGCTATAAGTCATTCTTCAATTTTGGCGGATCTACTGATGGGAAGATGTACTCTTTTGGCGCTGAAGGAGGAGAAATGAATTACTACTTTTTCGGTGCTCCCACGGTTGTACAACAGATTAGCGACTACACCTGGCTCACCGGAAGAATGGAGATGCCACCCTTGTGGAGTCTTGGTTATCAGCAATGTCGTTACAGCTACATGAGCCAGAAGCAACTACTTGATGTTGCACGGAGGATGAGGGAAGACAGTATCCCCTGCGATGTAATTTATTGCGATATCGATTATCTGAATGGATACCGCATCTTTACATGGAACCCTGGTACTTTCCCTGATCCGAAAGAATTGGCAGATTCCCTTAAGACCATGAATATGCATCTTGTAACCATTGTAGATCCGGGTATAAAAATTGATCCAAATGGTTACCAGCCTTATATTTCAGGATTAAAGAACCAGTATTTTGTCCGTTACCCAGATGGGAAACCATATACTGGCAGCGTGTGGGCCGGAAGAAGTCACTTTCCCGACTTTACCAGAGAGGTGGTAAGAAAATGGTGGGGTGAGAATTTTAAGGTATTGGTCGATGCCGGAGTAACAGGTTTCTGGAACGATATGAATGAACCTGCTGCATGGGGCCAGTCTATTCCGCCTCTGGTTGAATTTGGTGAGGAAAATGATAAGGTAACCATGAAAAGCGCCCATAATATTTATGGAATGCAGATGGCCCGTGCAACCTTTGAAGGGACCAGACAATTATTAAAAGGGAACCGTCCTTTTGTACTGACCCGTGCTGCATATTCAGGCATACAACGATACTCAGCCATGTGGACTGGAGACAATAATTCCACCGATGAGCATATGATTCTTGCGTATAGGATGATAAACAGCATGGGATTATCAGGAGTACCTTTCACCGGGGTGGATATCGGAGGATTTACAGGCAACCCTACTCCCGAACTTATGGTACGCTGGATGTCGTTGGGTGTATATACCCCAATGTTCAGAAACCACACACAAAAAGGAAACACCTCACACGAACCATGGGCCTGGGGAGAAGGTAATGAAGTACTTATCCGGAATTCTATTCAGACTCGTTATCGTCTGCTCCCGTATATTTACTCCTCCTTTTATGAATCCACTCAAACAGGTATGCCTGTAAACAGAAGTCTGGTAATAGATTATGGGCACTCAGGGGAAGTGTATGACACCCGCTTTGAAAACGAGTTTTTATTTGGTCCTTCAATGCTGGTAGCTCCGGTTGCCAGCACTGATAAAGCGCTACAGGTTTACCTTCCGGCTGGAAACTGGTATCGCTTTGGAAATGATGAGAAAACTGAAGGAGATAAAATCATCTGGGCAGAATCTCCATTAAACAATTTGCCTGTATTTGTAAAAGGCGGGGCAATTATCCCGATGCAATATGTAACTCAGAGTACCTCAGAAAAAGGAGATGGAATAATGTATCTTAACGTATGGTATGGAGATCTTCCTTCAGTATTTACCTATTATGAAGATGATGGGATAACATATAAATACAGGCAGGGAAAATATTATGAACGAGTGATAAGCTTTAACCCAACGCAGCATGAGATTATATTAGATAATGTGAAAGGTGATTGGCTAACAAAATTTAATACTGTTGAACTAATCCTGCATGGATTTCCCTCAGGAACAGAGTATATCATAAATGGACAATCCGGAAAAACCACTGCAGGAGCTACAACAATTTCCATCACTTTCCCGAATGACAACAGGAAGATATCTGTAAAGTGGTAAATATCTTTTTGTTATAATATACTGTAGTGTTCTTTTTCCTAATACTAAACATAAGTCATCATTTGTTGTTTATTGGTGATAATCATGGAAGAACCAAACTTCTTAGAAAATGAATAAGTTAATTACAAAAACAAATATTTCTTTTTTGATCGTATTCAAACTACTTATAGTTTTTATCATGTTGTTAAGTACATCAGGAGGAACAGCAAATAATAAGAAAGCAATGGAAAAACTTAGTAAATCGACTTATCTGAAATCTGAATCAAAACTCCCGGCCAACTCTTCAGTAAATGACACTATAATCCTGGGAGGCGGATGTTTCTGGTGTGTGGAGGCAGTATATGAAATGCTCGACGGAGTTATAAAAGTGGAATCAGGCTATTCAGGAGGCACGGTCAAAAATCCGTCTTACAGGGAGGTATGCACCGGATTAACCGGACA
Source organism: uncultured Bacteroidales bacterium (assembly GCA_963809855.1). GTDB lineage: Bacteria > Bacteroidota > Bacteroidia > Bacteroidales > VadinHA17 > LD21. The sequence goes on from CAWELF010000001.1 coordinate 2,821,841, forward strand.
TGCCGAAGCGGTACAGATTATTTTTGACAAAACAAGAACTTCAGAAGAAGAAATCCTTAAGGTGTTTTTCACTGTTCATGACCCTACAACCTTGAACAGGCAGGGTGACGATGTAGGAACACAATACAGGTCAGTTATTTTTTACAGAAATGAGCAGCAGCGCAAAATTGCCCAGAGTATTATTGATGAATTGAATAAGGCAAAGGCATATGATAAACCAATTGTAACCCAACTCGATCCATTCACAAACTTTTACAAAGCGGAGGACTATCACCAGGATTATTATAACCAGAATAAAGCTGAGCCATACTGTAAAATGGTTATACAACCCAAACTGGAAAAATTCGAAAAAGTGTTTAAAGACAGGTTAAAAAAATAATTATGAAAACTCCTGGCTCACTTCATAATAAAATCTTAATAATTGTATCACTGGCAATCACAATTACAGTGAATGCATGTGGACAAGGTAAAAACGTTAATCAATTGAGTCCGAACATGAAATCTATAGTTAAACCGCTAAATCCCTACTATTCTAATACCGATACTACGAAACTGAATCTTACCGACGCAGAGTGGAAAATGATATTACCAGAGGATGTTTATCAGGTTACCCGTCGGGCAGCTACCGAGCAGCCATTTACCGGCAAGTACTGGAATGCGGATACAAAAGGCACATATTACTGTGCAGCCTGTGGCAGAAAACTATTTCGCTCTGAAGCAAAGTTTGCCAGTACCTGCGGCTGGCCAAGTTTTTTTGAACAGGAGGATAAGAACAGCACTGTTTTCAAACGCGATTCATCATTAGGTATGGAAAGGATTGAAGTACTCTGCGGAAGATGCGGAGGACACTTAGGACACATTTTCGATGATGGTCCTCCCCCAACCGGTAAAAGATATTGCATGAACTCAATTGCCCTCGATTTCATTCCCGACAGCAAGTAAATTAATCTAAGTCAATGTCCTGTTTTTGAAATGCTTTTTAATTAGCTGATTGAGGTAGGCTTTGCTGAAAGGCTTTGGGAAATAATCATTGATTTTTACTCCGGCAAACTCCTCGGTAATATTCGAAAGAGTATCTGCCGTTTCAACAAAGATTATTACATCTTTATTTAGTTGTCGTATCTTCTGAGTGGCATCAAAACCATTGAGTCCAGGCATATAGAAATCCATAAAAATCAGATCTGTATCAGGATTATTCTGAAATATTGAAACAGCCTCTTCCCCCGATTTTGCAAAAAGAACCTCCCGGGCAAACCTCTTTACCATTTCTCCCAGAATCATTCTGATTGATTCGTTATCGTCAGCAATTAAAATTTTAAGATTTGCAGTAATGAATTCTTCACCCGGAACCATTGCAATTCCCCTCTCAACTGATGGCTGGTTTTGAGGAAGAATAAACTTAAATGCAGTCCCTCCACCTGAGATGCTTTCAGCTTTTATGGTACCTCCATGTTTTTCTACGAAACCCCTGCAAAGAATTAATTCCAATCCGAATCCATTTTCAGCATCGGGGCCGGAAGTATTCTGAAGCTGCGAAACTTCGAAAAGCGTCTCGATATTTTCTGGTGCAGAGCCTTTCCCGTCATCATAAATGCTAAATGCTATTCCTGAATCTGTTAGTTTTACATTAGCAGTTACCGCTCCATAATTCCCTGAGATTTTTATAGAGTTTGAAATGAGATTTCTGAGAATAGTTTTAAACATATATGAATCAGCAAACAGATTCATATTTCCCGGAACCGAATAAATAATTTTGATATTTTTCTCCTCAGCAGCAGATGTCAGAGACTCAACAGTATCATTAAGAACTTCTGTGATATTGAGAATTTGCGGTTTAAAAGGGAAGCTGCCGGATTGAACTCTTGCCCAATGAAGAAGGTCTTCCAATAAACTGAATGTTTCCTGTGTTGTTTTTTTTATATCGTTAACAAACTTTTCAATTTCGTTTATTTTTAGTTCAGGCATCCTTTCAAGCAAAAGTTCGGAATAACCAAGAATTACACTGAAAGGACTTCTTAAATCATGTGCCAGAATAGAAATAAAACGACTTTTATCAGCATTTATCTGTAGCGCTTGTTCAAGTTTTTTATTTATTGAGAGCAGTTCTTCCTCATGCTTCTCCCTCTCTTTCTTCTCAAATAAAAGAATTTCATTTGCATCCATCAACTCACTATTCTGAATTTCAAGTTCTACACGGTGTACTTCAAGCTCGTGATATAATTTTAGAATATCAGATTCGGTAGAAGAAGGATTCGAATCAGGATTTATCTTTTTCAAATGTTCTACCGCTTTTTGACGAAGCAGATTATCTGAAGCAGATTTGTTTTGAGTCTTTTTCAATTGAGATATGAACTATGATTATTAAGGAAGTCAAAATAATTCACAAAGTTCCGAAATATTACAATATGAAAGATTAATTTACCATTAAGATTTTCTAATCATTTCTCTGATGACAATCTATTATAAAAAAGATGTACGCATCTGGTACGGATTCTAAATTAATACAGGTTAAATTTTTAAGAGTAAATAGAAAATATAATTTTGAAAAAGGGGATTTTTTAACAAAACATCTGCTGTTTTTGTTATATACATATGAAATTCAAAACAGGAGGTCACCATGAACGATTTTTTATGCCCAAGGTGCAAAGAACACATACGGGTAGGAGATAATATTATCTTCAAAATAAAAAACAGCAAAAAACAATCTGCACTCATGTTGCTGAGTCCCCAGATCGGGAATTATACCAGCATTAAGCATCCTTCTTTCAAAATTCAGGCAGGAGAACATCTGGAGTTTTTCTGTCCATTGTGCAATGCTCCCTTAATGTCTGATATTCACAAAAATCTGGCACATGTCATTCTTCAGGATGAGATGGGAAAGAGCAGCGACGTTTACTTCTCTCAGATTGTCGGAGAACAAAGCACGTTTACAACCGACGGAGAATTGTTGCATGCTACCGGAAATGATGCCGGGAGATATACCTATTTTAAACTCGGGGATAAATTCAGAAAGTATATTTAAAGTCGAAATCCATTAACCGCAGAGTGCGCTGAGGACATGCGTAACTCTGCGGTAAAAAAAAGCTTTGGTCAACCACAGTTTATTTTAGATATTTTTTGATACTGTAGAGCTTATTTAATGCTTCAACAGGTGTAAGATTATCAATATCTATTTCAAGAATTTCATCGCGGATCTGTTTCAGTACCGGATCGTCTAACTGGAAGATGCTAAGCTGCATACCTTCCCTGTGATTTGCGAGATCGGAAATTGGTTTTCGGAGATCTTTCTTATCGTGGCTCTGTTCCAGTTCCTTAAGGATTTCATCGGCCCGGTTCACTACGCTCCTAGGCATTCCCGCCATCCTGGCAACGTGTATCCCGAAACTATGTTCGCTTCCACCTCTCTTAAGCTTTCTCAGAAAGATCACTTTATTATTAAGTTCTTTTATCGAAACACTATAGTTTTTAACTCGCGGAAAGGAATTTTCCATCTCATTTAGCTCGTGATAATGGGTGGCAAATAGAGTTTTTGCCCTGAGCTTGTTTTCATGAAGATATTCCACCATAGCCCAGGCAATTGAGATCCCATCGTATGTGCTTGTTCCCCGTCCGATTTCATCGAGAAGGATAAGGCTCCTGTCTGAGAGGTTATTTAAAATACTGGCTGTCTCATTCATCTCAACCATAAATGTAGATTCACCCAGGCTTATATTGTCTGAAGCTCCTACCCTTGTAAATATCTTATCGACCATACCGATAGATGCTGATTTCGCCGGAACGAAGCAACCAGTTTGGGCCATAAGGACTATCAGAGCTGTCTGTCGCAATAAAGCCGATTTCCCCGACATATTCGGTCCTGTGAGTATAATGATCTGCTGATCTTCCGTATCGAGAGTAAGATCGTTAGGAACATAAACCTCTCCAACAGGTAATTGTTTCTCAATAACCGGGTGTCGCCCCTCTGATATTTCAAGGATCCTAGAATCGTTAAGTACAGGTCTCACGTAATTGTTTTCAGCAGAGATAACTGCAAACGACTGAAGACAATCAAGTCGTGCAATAAGTGAAGAGTTTAGTTGTATCGGAGGTATATATTCAAGAATAGAAAGTACGAGATCGGAGAAAAGTTTTGTCTCGAGAGCGATTATCTTCTCCTCAGCGCCAAAAATCTTACTCTCATATTCTTTAAGCTCCTCTGTAATATAACGTTCTGCACTAACCAGTGTTTGTTTCCTTATCCATTCCGGAGGCACCTTATCCTTGTGAGTATTTCTTACTTCAATATAGTAGCCAAATACATTGTTAAAGCTCACCTTCAGTGATGTTATACCAGTGCGTTCACTCTCTCGAGTCTGTAATTCAGCCAGATAGTCTTTACCATGGTATAATATTTTTCTCATGTCATCAAGTTCCGGAGATATCCCTTCTGCAATCGCATTTCCTCTGTTGATTTGAACAGGCGGATCATTGTTCAACTCTATGTCAATTTTGTCGGCAATCAACTTGCATGGATTCAGCTGTTCAGCAAGCTTTTCAAGCGGGACACACCCGCTGTTATTACATATTGTCTGAAGAGGTTCAATTGCCCTCAGGGCTCTTTTCAACTGTACTACTTCACGGGGATTTATCCTGCTCACAGCTACTTTTGAAATGAGTCTTTCCAGGTCTCCCACCTGGCGGATAAGAGATGCAATTTCGTCCTTCTGCTGAGTGTTTTCTACGAGAAACTGAACTATATTGAGCCTGTCGTTTACCGGTTGGATATCCTTTAGCGGAAGAGACAGCCATCTCTTGAGAAGCCTCCCTCCCATTGGAGAAATAGTTTTGTCCATCACATGAAGGAGGGTCCGTGCCCCCTCATATGGGGTGCTGAACAATTCAAGATTTTTTATTGTGAACTTATCGAGCCAGACGTAGCGGTTCTCTTCTATTCTGGAGAGACTTGTAATATGACCAAGTTGTTCATGCTGAGTTAAATCGAGATAGTAAAGGATAGCCCCGGCAGCTATGATGCCAAATGAGAGATTATGAACACCAAAACCTTTCAACGAGCTGGTTTCAAACTGCTTAAGCAATCGGTCGCTTGCTGCTTCAGGAGTAAAGATCCAATCATCTAGTTTAAAGGTATAGTACTTAGGGCCAAAATATTCCAGGAAGAGTTCTTTTTGTCCCTTCTCAAACAAAACTTCTTTAGGCTGAAAATTGCTCAGCATCTGATCGATATAATCTATGGTCCCTTCCGAAGTAAGGAACTCGCCGGTGGAAATATCAAGAAATGCAACGCCGGCTATCTTTTTATCAATATGAACCGCAGCCAGAAAATTATTTTCTTTATGATTAAGGACATTTTCATTCAGGGAAACTCCGGGTGTAACCAGTTCGATAATTCCTCTTTTAACAATCTTTTTTGTCATCTTAGGATCTTCGAGCTGCTCACATATTGCTACCCGCTGGCCCGCTCTGACAAGCCTGGGAAGATAGATATCTAGGGCATGGTAGGGGAAGCCGGCAAGCTCAACAAACTGTGCTGAACCATTAGCCCGACGGGTAAGTGTAATCCCAAGAATCTCAGATGTCCTGATTGCATCTTCCCCGAATGTTTCATAAAAGTCACCCACCCTGAAAAGGAGTATCGCATCAGGATGTTTCGTCTTGATGTCATTATACTGCTTCATCAGTGGTGTTTCTACATATTTATGGAGATCCGGCATTCTCTTTCTTTGGGGGGAATATTGGCTAATTATTAATCAGATGCTTGTTAACAAAGATACACTCCCGGAGATATTAAAGAAATAGTTTTAGAAATAAATTTTCAGACTAAATAATCCACTTGCATTGCCATTCTTCTCTGTGCAACTCTGTGGCTCCTCTTGCTCAGAATTTCAGATAAAACTCCTTCGTCAGGTTTATATAATCTTCCGTAAACTCATGTCTCTTACCTTTTTCGATTGTGAGGAACTTTTCAGATGGAACAGTTTTTTGCCTGCTGAAGGTTAAAATAAGTCGCCTGATTTCTGAATCTGGTAATGGCCTTATTTTCAAGATACTATTGCAGAAAAATCCAAAACCGGCAGCCTCAACAATAAAAATGTTCCCTTCAGCATATGGCATTATCAGTTGAAACTTTCCATTTTCAACCAGGAGCCTCGATACTCCCGTCAGCAATTCATCCGAAGTGAGCGAATCATTATGCCTTGCAGCTGCTTTTCTTTGATCGGGGTTCTTTAGGGAATCCTTAAAGAATGGAGGATTAGTAACTATAAGATCAAACTTCTCATTGGCTGTGTAGCTTTGCAGGTCACAGTTTTCGATACTTATCCTGCTGCTCCATTTGCAATTGCCTATATTATCGCAAGCCTGAACATACGATCCAAAGTCGGGCTCAATCGCTGAAATATCCGCTTCACTTCTTTGCGCCAGCATTATTGCAATCAGCCCGGAACCTGATCCTACATCAAGAATTTTCTGAGCTCCACCAACATCAGCAATGGCACCAAGTAACACACCATCAGTTCCAACTTTAAAGGCTGATCTATCCTGAGATATTGTGAATTGCTTAAAGCTGAAATAATTATTGGCCATGATGTTTATTTTCCAGTATTTTTACGTTTAATTTTTACTTTTACGAAAATAAATCTTACCTGAATGAGGTTGACAAAGGCAGAATTAAAAGAGTTTCTCGACGACAAAGTAAATAAATATAATAACATCAATTTCATTGAATCTGACCCAATTAGTATACCCCATTCTTTTTCCCTAAAAGAAGATATTGAAATTTCTGGATTTCTGGCAGCCACAATTTCATGGGGAAACCGGACAATGATTGTCAGAAATGCAAAAAGGATGATGGAATTGATGGATAATTCGCCGTACGATTTCATTTTGAACCACCAGAATAATGATCTTGGAAAAGTGAAGGGATTTGTTCACAGGACTTTTAATTCCGATGATTTTGTTTACTTTATCAAAGCCTTACAACTTATCTATAAGGAGAAGAACGGGCTTGAAGGGATTTTTAACAAATACCGAACGATCTACTCTTTACAACCGGCAATACATAATCTGAAAAATATTTTTTTTGAATTGCCGCATTCATACCGAACTGAAAAACATATTTCAGACCCGCTTAAAGGGTCAGCGGCCAAGAAAATTAATATGTACCTGCGATGGATGGTTCGAAAGGATAACAGGGGCGTTGACTTTGGTTTATGGCAGTCCATCCCTCCCTCTATTTTATCATGTCCTCTTGATGTTCACTCAGGAAACGTAGCCCGGAAGCTTGGATTGATTACCAGGAACCAGAATGATTCCAGGGCAGTCTCTGAACTGGACACTTATTTACGTGAATTGGATTTTGATGATCCGGTAAAATACGATTTTGCTCTGTTTGGGTTAGGGGTTTCCGGCTTTATAAAATGATGCTATCCTACAAAAAAAAAGAGGGAAGACCTCCCCTTTACATAGTTGAGAGACCCTCCCGGATAAAATGATGTAGAATAAGATTATTTAAGATCTTTGAAGAAGAAGACCGATCCCTGGGGATTAACCTGTAAAACTATTTTCTTCTCACCTTTTGTCATCTCAACAAAATAATTGTCAGCATCCTCAAACTGAATACCATACAATATCATATCGGTTGCATTTGCCTCATTGTCATCATAGAAAACAACAGGTCCAGCAGTGTAATCTTTGTATTCTTTTTTGATTTGTTCCTGACCTTTTACAGGCAAATCGGCGAAAGTTTTCACCATGGTAGTCCCAACCAGTAGATTATCAAAATCATAAAATGCTTTCATCTTTTGCCCGTCCTTAGCTGTGAATGAGAACTCATCGAAAGTATCAACTCTTTTCGACTGTACATTTGTAGCACCTTTAAAGTCGGCGTTAAAAGCACTGATTGCTCTTTCACTCACTTTAGTTCCTTCAAGTTTTCTGAGTGCTACCCTTTCAGATTTAGTTTCTTTAGCTGGCTTCTGTGTTTGCGCCTGTAGAGAAGCAAGCGCGAGCAGAATTGTCATTGATAAAACGAATAACTTTTTCATTGTAGAAATAATTTGTAGTTAATAATTACCTGTTAATTAAAATATAACGAGTCAAATTTATTCCTAAAAACAGTGCCATGAATTAGAATTAAATTAATGTAAGATTAAGAAATGATTAAGATTTCTTGAATTAAAGTAAACAATATACCGATCACAGATTACCGATCACTTCTTTCAGGTAGTGAGAAATAGAATATACTCCCACTACCCTCCTCACTCTCAGCCCAGATTTTGCCATTATGCTTATCAATAAACTCCTTACATAATAGTAATCCAAGTCCTGAACTGGCTTCCCCTTTTGTACCTTTCCTTCCGGAATTTTCGTTCATTTTAAATAATCTGTTTTTCAGTTCAGCAGGCATGCCAATTCCCGAATCACTTATTCTGATTTCTATTGAATTTACACTGTTCCTATAACCAGAGATCTCAATTGTTCCTCCTGAAAATGAAAATTTTACGGCATTTGAAACCAGATTCCTGACTATAGTATTAAACATATGATTATCCGCAACTATTTCCAGGTTTTCAGGAACATTAATAACTACATTTATTCCCTTTACTGAAGCAATTCCGGATAATACTCTTGCAGAGGAATTAATACCCTCATTCAGATTGAACCTTACAAGCTGGAACTCCATAATACCACGTTTCAACCTCGACCACTCAAGCAGATTTTCAAGCAGGCTGAAGATATTTGAAGCATCATTATTCATACTTATTGAAATATCCTCTATCTCATCTTTGGTCATTGATTTTATGTTTTCTGTAAGTATTTGAGTAACTGACACAAAGGCGCTTAAGGGCCCTCTAAGATCGTGTGCAAGTATTGAAAAGAACTTATCTTTTTCTGAGTTGATTGTCTGAAGGAGCTCATTTTTAAGTAAAATTTCTTCTTCAGCCAGTTTTCTTTCAAGTGAAACCGAAATCTGATTACCAATTGAAACAAGAAGTTTTAGGTCAGCTTCAGAATAAACATTCTCCTTTTCGTAATGTTGAAGGACCAAAACACCTATAACTTTCGATGGTGTATGAAGGGGAATTCCAATCCATGAGGGAGAAGATGTGCCTACTAATTCGACTTCATTTTGTTCTTTTAGTCTGTAGAATATTTCATTTGTAAGCAGAAGGGGTCTGTTCGTCCTGAAAACATAAGCTGTACAGCTTTTAGCCATGGCTGATGGCATGGGTTTAGAATCTCGTTTATCAATGAAATATGGAAAGCTGAACCGAGATGTAATTTCATCATAAAGGGCAACGAAACAATTTTCAGCGTAAAGAATAGTGCTGAGTGAGATGTGTACGAGTTCTAGAAATTCATCAAGGGTAGCAGTTGTTGTTGCGTAACGTGAAATATCAAACAATATCTGGCTCTCCATCTCAGAATGTTTTCTTGCTGAGATATCATGCTGAATACCAATAAATCCTATAATATCATTGTTACGATTAAGTATTGGATTTACACTTGATTCTATTGTCAGATATCTTCCATCTTTGGTTTTGTTTACTAATTCTCCCCTGACTGGTTGTTTATTAAGGATACTTTGCCAGAAGAGTACATAATCCTCAGCCGACATTCTGGTACTTTTCAGAATGCGCGGAGTACATTTCTCAATTACTTCATCTGAGGTAAAGCCATACAGATTTGTAAATTCTTTATTTATATATGTTATAAAACCATCACGATTTGTTATAAATACAGCTTCACCTGAAGATTCAACTGCAAGATGAAGTTTAAGAATCTCTTCGTTGTTTTTCTTTACCTCTTCAAACCTAAATGTCAGTGGCTTAAATACAAAGAAATATATTATAGGAAAAACAATTATTGAAAGCAGAACCGTATCAATTAATAGCTCCGGCCAGATTTTTGTGTGCGGAAGAAATTTCACAAAAATCCCGATCAGAAAATGACTTAGAATTATTGAAGAAATTGTTAGTATGAAAAGCCGAACCGGAGTATTCCGTTCTCTATGTTTCTCTCTATTAATTAACATATCCCACTGCTACAAATTACAGATAAATCTCATTATAGATATTCCTCAATAAACGAAATAAGTTGTGCTTTATTGAATGGCTTGGGAAGAAATCCATTACATCCGCTTTCCAAAGATTTTACTTTATCGTCAGCAAAAGCTGTCTGCATTATTATCGGGACTTTATTGTTGATCTCCCTTATCAGTTTTACAGCCTCATAACCATCCATCCCTGGCATTTTTATATCCATCAGGATTAAAGCAATATCAGGATTTGAACGGAACTGATCAACGGCATCCTTACCATTTTCCGCCCTTATTGTTTCAACGTTTATTGAAGCGAGATAAAACCGTATTAATTTATAATTGCTTTCAATATCTTCTGCAACAAGGATTCTTTTCCCCCGGCTAATAACTTTACCCCGATTGGGCTTTGGTAAATTAATTGAATGAACCACTTCATGTTCCCTGAGAGGGATTGTAAAACAGAATACCGATCCTTTCCCTATTTCAGAATTAACCCATATTTTACCTCCGAGCAGTTCAACATATGCTTTTGAGATTGATAATCCAAGGCCCGTTCCTTCGTACTGCCGGGTTTCCGAGTATTCCACCTGATAGAATCTGTCAAAAATCTTATTGAAGTTTACTTCTGAAATTCCAATACCGGTGTCAGAAACGTAGAATTCAACCTTTTGCATTCCTATGGTATATCCTATTTCAATTTCACCAGTATGCGTAAATTTGATGGCATTATTCAGCAGATTTGATAATACCTGATAGAATTTTGAGGTATCTGTTAATATTTTCACACCCTCAGATGGGAGATTTGTTTTTACATTAAGTGGCTTAGAGGTTTCTTTTATTCTCAATCTGAAAATGTCTGCAACGGTTGTTACAACTTTATTCAGGTCAACTTCGCTTTCAGATATTTTTACCAGTTTGGCATCAATATTTGATATATCAACAATATCGGTTATTATGGCAAGAAGATTATTACTGCTCTGAACTATTGTTTCTATAAATGACTGACGTGTTTCCGGGGAGAGGTCAGGTTCACTGAGTAATGCGCTGAACCCTACAATAGCATTCATAGGGGTTCTGATCTCGTGTGAGATGTTATGAAGAAATGCTGTTTTCAGCCTGTCGCCCTCTTCTGCCTTATCTTTAGCTTTCACCAGAGCCTCTTCCGCAATTTTTATTGTTGCAAGTTGCTCCTTTAGTTCATTATTCAAACGGTTACGTTCAAAAGAATATATAATTGATTTTGTTAATTTATCAGAGTCAATATTCCCCTTTATTATGTAATCCTGAGCACCCTCATACATTGCACTCAGACCTATCTCAGTATCATTAAGTCCGGTAAGAATGATTATCGCATTAGCCTTTGGATAGAGCTTAATCAATTTGCTGAAAGTTTCATAACCAAAGCTATCGGGCAAACCCAGATCAAGCAGAATTATATCAAACTCATTTTTTGCAAGATTTTCAAGAGCTTCGGCAAGGCTTCCGGCAATAGTAATGACGAAAGTCATAATGTTTTGTTCCTTCAAAAGTTCTTTTATGATTCTTATATCACCATCATTGTCCTCTACCAGCAATAAGTTAAGTTCTTTTTTCATCTTTAATTCACATTATTTGTAATCAGAGAGAAGCATTCAGTGTTCAGATTTATGTTATCAAAAGGTCATATATTGCAGATAATTGAAAAAATCTAGTATTCTTTCGCGTTTGGCAGTTTTACAATCGTAAGCCAGAAGTCTTCAATTGACTTTACTACTTTGATAAATTGATCAAGATCAATAGGTTTTGAAATAAAGCAGTTCGCGTGAAGGTTGTAGCTTTTAAGTATATCTTCCTCTGCTTTTGATATTGTAAGGATTACAACCGGAATTCTTTTAAGGTTATCGTCTGTCTTTATGTCATTTAGCACTTCTCTGCCATCTTTTCTGGGGAGGTTAAGATCGAGAATGACAAGATCGGGTCTGGGCATATCTTTATATTTGCCTTTTTTATTAAGGAAATCCATAGCCTCCACACCATCGTCAGCTATATAGAGATTGTTCTTAAGTTTACTTTCTTTAAGAGCTTCCTTCGCCAGTCTTGCATCACCAGGGTTATCCTCTACCAGGAGGATTTCAATTGGATGGATCATTTCATTTGTTGTCATAATGTAGCTATTTAATGTTTAAAGTAAAGTAGAATGTAGTACCCTTTCCGGGTTCCGATTCAAACCATATTTTGCCACCGTGCCTTTCAATAGTGCGTTTACAAATAGCCAGCCCGATTCCTGTTCCCGGATACTCAGCCTTGGTATGTAACCTCTGAAAAATAGTAAACACCCGTTCGCTGTAGATTTTTTCAATTCCGATTCCATTATCGGCAACAGAAACCTGGACAAGATTGTCAAACCCTTTTGCCGAAATATTGATTCTTGGAGGTGCTTCCCCTTTGAATTTCATGGCATTATCGAGAAGGTTCTGAAAGACCCTTACAAGCTGTCCGTCATCCCCATATGCAAAGGGCAGGTCCTCATTTACAATCATCGAACCTGTTTCCTGAATTTTATTTTGAAGATTTGCCACCGCTTGACCAAGAACTGCAGAGAGATCAACCTTTACAAGGGGTTTACCTTTTGTTGTAACTCTTGAAAAATCGAGCAGGTCGTTAATAAGACGCTGCATCCTGTTGGCGCCATCTACTGCATAATTTATGAAGTCGGTAGCATCCTGATCGAGTTTGTCTTTATATCTTCTCTCCAGAAGCTGGGTATAGCTCGATACCATTCTTAAAGGTTCCTGTAGGTCGTGAGATGCCACATAAGCAAATTGCTCAAGTTCCTGGTTGGAACGTTTCAGATCTCCTATTGCTTTATCAAGATCTTTAACTTTTTGTTCCAGTTCCTGTCTGGAATTTAAAAGTTGTTCTTCTGCCTGTTTCCTCTCATCGATGCCCTGCACTACACCTTCCATCCTTATGGCTTTCCCGTCTGCATCATAATAACCCCTACCTATTGCCGCAAGCCAATGGACGCTTCCATCAGGCCAAAGGCTGCGATATTCCATTTCGTATTCTTTGTGATTGTCGAGTGCATCCTTTACTGTCAAATCTGTTTTTAAACGGTCATCGGGGTACAAAGCATCACTAAATCGCTGGTAGGTTATTTTCTCCTCCGAGGGAATACCAAATAATGTTTTGCACAGGTTCGAAAATACCAATTCATCTGAAATAAGATCCCAGTTCCAAATTCCTATATTGGCACCCTCTGTGGCAAAGAGAAAGCGTTCGTTACTTACCTTAAGGGCGTTTTCAGCTATCTTACGCTCTGTTATATCGCGCGATATTCCATATGTGCCGATAATATTCCCTTCTACATCCCGAAATGGCATTTTTATTGTTGAAACCCATGTGTCGGTGCGGTTGAAATGAGTCTCCTTTTCTTCTTTAGTGACTGTTAAACCAGAATTTAAGACTTGCTGCTCATCGTCGAATGCCTGTTGAGCATGTTCGTTTGAAAAGAAATCAAAATCAGTTTTGCCAATAGCTTTATCAGTATTATCTAATCCAAGTTTAGCAGCCTGAGACTTATTAATTCTTATAAACCGGCTTTTCAGGTCTTTAAAGTAGATCTGATCGGAGATAGCATCTATCAGGAACTTCTCTTGCTTAAGTTCATTCTCAAGCACTCGGAATCTTTCTTCGCTCTCCCTGAGTGCCTGTTGTTCACCATTTAATTGAGCAGAAGGTTCCTTTTTCACTAGCTTTTTCATGTTTTCCCGAGTAAAAAATTATTTATTTCAACAATGAGAATTTTTTAAAAAAGAATTATAAATGATTAGATAAGGTGCCTCTTACCACTTCCATTTTTGAGAAGGGCCGCAACCACTGCAGCTATCTTATCGAAGTCTTCCGACTTACTGTAGAAATAGTCAGCACCATTTTCAAATGCCCTGTCTTTATATTGATCATAAGCATAGTTGGTGAGGATAATGATCCTGGTACTTTTATTTTTTATCCGGAACTCCTTAAGAATTTCAAGTCCGTTTTTATCTGGCATGCGGATATCCAGAATCGCCAGATCGGGATTATGTTTGTTCAGTTCTTCAAGTGTCTTTATCCCATTCTCTGTTTCACAAACAATCTCAACATTACTAAAGATGGAAATTGTCTCCCGAATTCTTTCCCTCATAAGACGGGAATCATCGGCGATCAATACCTTCATTTTTTTGATTATTAGTTAATTCCGTTTAAAGGTAGACCAAACTAAAAAACCCGATTGTAGGGAAAGGAGGAAAGATATGTCAGGGAAAACTTACAGGAAGACGCACGGAAAACGGCGAACGGCTAACGACGCACTGCTAACGACGAACGGCTAATGGCAAAAGGTAAACGACGAACGGCGAACGACATGCGGCATACGGCATAGGGTTAATCATAATATTTATTTTACTATTTTTAGAATGGAATAAATATTTATAAATCTTAAAAACTTGCTGCTATGAGTAAGTTCGAAAATCTTAAGGTTTGGAATCGTGCCATTGAGCTTGCGGTCTCTATTTACAAACTAACAGAAGAAAATAAATTAATTCAAAAAGACTTTGGTTTGAAGGACCAAATGAGACGGGCATCTGTGAGTTTTTCTAGTAATATTTCCTAGGGAGATGAATTAGGTACTGATAAACAGTCTGTCCGGCACTTTTATATTGCAAAAGGTTCATCAGCTGAATTATATACACAATTGATGATTGCTTCCAGAATTGGATACATCCTTGAAGTTGACAAGGAATATTTTACTAATGAGTGCAAAGGAATCTTGGGAATGCTGACAAATCTGATCAAATCCAGATCATAGCTATTCCTGCAATCATCCGTTAACCCTTTGCTGTGTGCCTTGTGCCGTTAGCCGTGCGCCGTACGTCGTTGTTAAACTAATCCGTTCCTAATACAATACTGAATGAGTTCCGCATTTTTTGTTAGTCCCATTTTTTCCATGATCCGGGAGCGGTAGGTTGAGACTGTTTTTCCCGATATACAAAGTTCATTACCAATTTCCTGGAGTGGCTTCCCGGTGGCAATCTTAATCAATATTTCAAATTCACGCGTGGAGAGAGAATCGTGAAGCGGTTTGGAGAAATCCTTATCGAGATGAAGGGCAATACTTTCTGCCAGAGAAGATGAAATGTATTTACCCCCGGCGTTTATCTTCTTTACAGCTGCAATAAGTTCTTCAGCAGCTGTACTCTTGGTAAGGTACCCCGAAGCACCTAGTTTTAAAGCTCTTAAAGCATATTGTTCCTGCGGATGCATGCTTAAAACAAGTACTTTTTGACCAGGTCTTTTCTTAATTATCGCCTGAAGAACTTCTAAACCTGTCATATCCGGAAGTGAGATATCAAGAAGTACCAGATCAAAATCGGCGCTATGAACGTGATCCAATGCCTCCCTGCCATCGTTAGCCTCAATAACTGAGTCAATATCAGAGACTTGTTTCAGTATTTCCTTTAAACCATCCCTTACAATTTTGTGGTCGTCTGTGATGAGAATTTTCAAGAGTGGGGTCATTATGTGGTATAAAGGTAGAAAAAATAGTGAAACGTCATTTAGGAATATTGTGAAGTGATTTAAGGATTGCTTCGTCGTGCTCCTCGCAATGACGGTCATATAATATAACAATGAGTCATTGCGAGGAGCGAGGAACGAGCGACGAAGCAATCCTTTAATCCCGACCTGTTACTCCTCAAACAATATATCCGGTACCGTAAGACAGATCCTGGCTCCTTTCTTTTTCCTCGATTCAATGACGAATTTGCCACCAATATCTCTTGCCCGCTCACTCATGTTCAAAAGACCCAGGGATTTGGGGGATTTTCTATCTACCGTCGAAATGCCAATGCCATCATCTTTAATTTCAAGGATCACATCGCTTTTCTGTCTGTAAAAGATGATTTCCGCATTATCTGCTTTTGAGTGCCTGGCAATGTTTGTAAGCGATTCCTGCAGGATTCTGAATATAACCAACTCAATTTCAGCGGGCAGACTAATACTCTTGTCAATATTAATAGCAATAGGTATTCCGGTTCTTTCAATATACTCTTTTGTATACCAATCAATTGCTGCTACCAAACCAAGATCATCAAGTATATGAGGCCTAAGCTCAGAAGTTAGTCTTTGTACGGTAATTATTGAATCGTTTAAAAGAGATGTGATCTTATCTATTTTTGGTACTAAATTTATTGAAGTAGTCAGATTGTTCTTAAGTATTCCAATGTCTATTTTTATAGCTGTAAGCGCCTGACCCAATTCATCATGTAGTTCTCTTGAGATATGCTTCCTCTCTTCCTCCCTAACTCTGTGCAAGTATAGATTTAACTGTTCAAGTTGTTCCCGGGAATTCTCAAGTTCAATTTCTTTGGTTTTACTTTCGGTTATATCATATATTATTCCATGCCATAAAGTACTCCCGTCAGTCATTTTTTCAGGCATAGCATCGCTATATCGCCACCGGAGTCCCTGAGATGGCAGAATTACTCTGAACTCACAATGAAAATGGGTAAGGTTTCTAGCCGATTCCGTTATTAATGCTGATACCATCTCACTATCCTCAGGATGTAGTCTTCCAAATACAGGTGTCGCATCTTCACAGACATCTTTGGGGTAATACTCATAAATCTCGTACATACCGGAGCTTGAGTAAGGAAAACAGGAACGTCCGTCCGGGTATAATCTGTACTGATATATTACACCTGGAACTTGTTGTGAGAGTTTAAAAAGGGTGCTGTGGCTTTTTTCAAGCTCAATTTCGCCAATTTTGCGTTTAGTAATATCAAGAAAAATAGTAGCAAATTTACCTTGTTCCGGAGAGTATGCACTTACCTGATAGTACCGATCAAGTACTTTGTTGAAATTTTCAAAATGCACCTGGTTCCCGGTCAATGCAACTTCCCCATATGTATCAACCCAGAATTTTTCATCATCAGGGAATACTTCAAGATATGTTCTTCCAATAATTTCTTTAGCTTTAAGTCCTGTAAGGTTTTCGAATGCCGGGTTAATTTCCAGGAATCGGTAATCAACAGCTTTGCCTGCTTTATCGCAGATAATTTCGTGAAAGGCAAATCCCTCATGCATGGCTTCGAAGAGCGATCGGAATTTCTTCTCACTATTTTGAAGAGCCTGTCTTTCAATCAGTCGTAGAGTAGTATCGCGGGTAACGCAGATATATCCAGAGACTGAATCATCCTCATTTCGTAAAATTGTTGCAGAAGTCTCCCCTTTAAATATTGTTCCATCCATTCTTATCAGATCGTACTCAACAGGAGGAATATCCTCCCCGTTAAGTCGTCGTTTCATTATCCCCGCCGAATATTCCCTCATCGAAGGGGCGATAAGTAGTGTTGGAGATATTCCCACCATCTCTTCAGGTGATTCACAACCATACATCCTGCTTTGTGCAAGGTTAGCACTTTCAATGAGTCCGGAATTTCCGATACGGACTATGCCATCAGGACTTGAATCGAAAAACAGTTTAAAACGTTCTTCACTTCTTTTCAATTCATACTCTGCTTTTTTCTGTGCTGTAATATCCTGAATAATTCCATTTGCATAAAGTGGCCTGTCGGATTTCTCAATCCCGCTGAACACAGTTAATCCATTAGTTCTTAACCATCTTACTGTTCCATCTGTATGAAAAATGCGAAATACTATATTGAGTATTCCATTACCAGTGGGATCATTTGCGTAATTCATTGACCTCAAAAAGTAATTCTTATCTTCAGGGTGAATTGCTTTCGGAACCAGGTCGGAATCTAATTCGATTCTGTCATTTGGATTGAGGCCATAGATAGATAAAAATTCCTTTGAATATATGGATATTCCTGAAACGAAATCAAAGGAGTATGTTCCGAATCCTATTGCCTTAATTGCCAGTTGTAGCCTTTCCTCCCTGGAAACCAATACCTTCTCAAGCAATTTAATTTCAGTAGTAATGGTAGTTGTTATCATGCAACTAATATCATCCTGAGCTTTTCCTTTTATGTAAAGCTGATCTGCAGGCTTATCTTCTTTCGTTATTACTACTTCACATGTTTCTGTTTGATTGCTTATGAATACTTTTTTAAGAAATGAATTAAAAATAGGTCTGGTATCATCTGAAACAAAAAAGCCGAACATGCTGTTTACTAATTTACCCTGCTCCTTCCCGAGTATTACTGCACCCTTTTGATTCAACTGGAGTATCTTCCCATTAGATGAAAGGGTAAAGTAGCCCGATGGTGAAAACTCATAAAGTTTACGAAATTTTTCAGTATCTATTGCAGAGGAGGCAGCTCCAATAAGAAGTTCATCATTCTGCATTTCGACTTCAATCATGCGAACCTCTAGTTCGTGAATGATTTTCAGGACATCAGTATCGGCTAATTGGTCAGATTTATTTAACGGTTTTTTCATCAGAAGCTCTTCGGCTTTCTGGCGAAGGGAAGAAGTGTCAGATAAACTATCTTTTTTCATCATGAAGGTATTACCCGCATCTATGATTCATTCACAATCAGTCCGTCTTTGATCTGTAATATCCTGTCGGACATAGCTGCCAGCTGCCGATCGTGGGTAACGATTATAATTGTCTGGCCAAAGGTATCGCGTAGTTTGAAAAATAATTTATGGAGCTCATTTTTGTTTTCGGTATCGAGATTACCTGAAGGCTCATCGGCCAGAATAACTGAAGGATTATTTACCAGTGCACGGGCTACAGCAACACGCTGCTGTTCTCCGCCACTAAGCTCAGAAGGTTTATGATCAAGTCTATCCGAGAGGCTTAAAAAACCAAGAAGCTCAGTAGCTTTTCGTTCAGCTTCAATTTTGCTTTTGCCAGCAATATATGCAGGGATGCATACGTTTTCGAGCGCTGTAAATTCCGGAAGTAGCTGATGAAACTGAAATACAAATCCAATATTGTTATTACGAAAAGCAGCCAGCGCTTTACCCCGTAACCTGGTAATGTCAGTACCATTATAAAATATTTCGCCTCCGTCAGGGCGGTCGAGTGTTCCAATAATCTGAAGCAGTGTTGTTTTGCCGGCGCCGCTGGCGCCCACGATCGAGACGACTTCTTTCTCTTCAATAAGAAGATCGATCCCTTTCAGAACTTTAAGATTTCCGTATGCTTTTGTGATTCCTGCTGTTCTAATCATGATGTTCAAACTCGCCCATCTCGTTATAATTGCCGGAATAATTGGAAGGATCTTTCTTCTCATCTTCATGAGGTTTCTTCGATTCGTCCTTGGATGTTTCTTCAGGTTTAGGAGGATCGTTCTTCATAGCGTCAGCTACAGAATTCATTTCCTGCCGAACGCCGGAGGTGGCATTATTCATATCATTCCTGATGGAGTCATTAACTTCATTTACATCCTTAGTTATTTTATTCTGAAAATCAGTTACATCCTTTTTTATTGAATCGGTAACTTCATTCATATCCTTGCGTATGTCCATAGTGCTGTTTTCCAGCTCCCTCCTGATCTCGTCTGTTGCCTTTTTAAAATCGCGCATTCCCTTTCCCATAGTCCTGGCAATATCCGGTAGCTTCTCCGCTCCGAATAAAAGCAGGGCAACAATGATTATTACAAATATTTCCTGTCCGCTCATAAAAACTTTAATAAAAGTATCATTCCTTACGCCCGGCAAAGTTAGAAAAGAATAATGACATTCTCAGATATTATAATCCTATGAAATATAAAAAGAGGCTCTTTCAGAAGCCTCTTTCTATACTCTACCCCTAAATCCCCCAAGGGGGACTTTGAGGTTTATAATTCCCCCCTTGGGGGGTTAGGGGGTGTTTATGCTTTAAGTTTTGACTTAGGATCTTCATCGGCACTTCCTTTGTGAGGTGTTGTATCATACATCAAAGCAGTAGCGACGAATACCGATGAGTATACACCTGTACCGATCCCGACCATAAGTGCGAACATAAATCCACGGATCACAGCACCTCCGAAAATAAACATCGCAACAATCGTGAGCATCACTGTGAGAGTGGTGTTAATGGTTCTGCTTAGAGTTGAGTTTATAGCCATATTAAGAACTTCCTTCATTGGCCGTTTCCGATATAATGGAAGATATTCTCTGAGCCGGTCGAAGACAATTACAGTATCGTTTACCGAGAATCCGATTACTGTTAGAATTGCCGCTATGAAGGCCTGATCTATCTCCATCGAAAATGGCATAATACCCCAGAAAATTGAATAAACCCCTATAACAAGCAACACATCATGAAACAGTGAAATCACTGCTCCGAATCCATACTGCCAATAGCGGAATCGCAAAAAGATATAGAAGAAGATAAGAATAAGGGCGATACCAACAGCGTAGAAAGCATTTATCTTGATATCGGCAGCAACAACAGGGCCCACAGTCTCAGAACTTCTTCGGTATTTACTTAGAAACTCTTCTTTGCTAACGTTCTCTCCGATAACACCTTTTAAACCATCATACAATTTTGTTTCAACTTCATCATCTACTCCTGACTCATTAATCTTGTACTTTGTTGTGATCTTTACCTGGTTATTGCTACCAAATGTAACAACCTGAGGCAGTTCTCCGAATGAGGCATTAAGCCTGGATGCAATATCTTCAGTGGTGACCGGTTTATCAAATTGAACCACATAGGTACGCCCACCGGTAAAGTCGATACCCGGATTTAGTCCTCTTACAAATAATGACACAACTCCGGCAATCAGAATCACGCCTGAAACAACATAGAAATATTTTCGCATTCCTATGAAATCGATCTTTGTATGTTTAAAGACTTCTGAAGTAATCTTGATTGAGAAGGTAAGATTTCTGTTTTTCTTTAAAGCACTTTCATATATTAACCTCGTAATAAATATTGCAGTAAACAATGATGTAAGGATCCCTATAACCAGCGTTGTTGCAAATCCTTTAATCGGGCCTGTTCCGAAAACATAAAGTACAATACCCGTAAGGATTGTCGTTACGTTGGAGTCAATAATTGCTGAGTATGCATGTTTATAACCATCAGCAATGGCAAGTTTTAATCCCTTTCCTGCCCTTAGCTCCTCCCTTATTCGTTCATATATCAGAACGTTGGCATCGACAGCCATACCCATTGTTAGAACGATACCGGCAATACCGGGGAGAGTAAGCACTGCGTTGAGAGATGCAAGAACACCAAAAAGGAGAAATACGTTTGCCAGCAGAGCAATATTAGCTATTGATCCCGCACTCTTGCTGTAATAGAATACCATAAAAGCAAGAACAAAGGCAAAAGCTATTATAAATGAAATAAAACCCGAATTTATAGCTTCGGCTCCGAGTGTTGGGCCTACAATTGTATCTGAAATGATTCTTGCAGGTGCAGGAAGCTTTCCTGATTTAAGAATGTTGGCCAGGTCGTCAGCTTCTTCAATAGTAAAATCGCCTGTTATTTCTGTACTTCCACCTGTTATCTCATTTTGTACTCTTGGGTATGAACGAACATAGCCATCGAGAACAACAGCAAGGCATCTTCCGATATTTTCACGGGTCATCCTGGCCCATGTTTTTGCTCCATCTGCATTCATCGACATGTCAACTTTTACCTCAGAGCCAGTTATCCCTGAGGAGGTTCTTGCTGAAGTAATGCAAGCACCATCGAGAGGAGGACGACCATCGCGGGTTGTGACCTTTATAGCATGAAGCTCGTACATTGTTTTAGTCGGGTCATACTTGTAGGGATTCTGACTCCACATAAATTTAAGATCACGCGGAAAGAGAGTCTTAATCCGGTTCATTTTCAGTATCGCATTTACCTTGGCTGTGTCTTTGGAACTGGCTAGTCCGATCATGCTTGATGGTAATGGTTGACCTTCGGCTGTAACCCGGGGACTAAGAAGTCCAAATAACGGATTCTGCAGTGTAAAATCCTCGCGGGTAACAGCACTCGCTGCTTTTGAAGTATCTTTCGCTATCAGATCAAGAAGTGTCTGATCTTTTTTGGTTGTATCAGAAGGAACTCCGGCTGCTTTCTGGGTCGTGACCGGCGTAGCATTAAGACGATTCTCTGCCTGAATTTCTTTTAACAGGTTATTAGCCTGAGAGAGGTACCCGATAATCTCACTATTCTCGTAAGTTTCCCAGAATTCAAGGTTTGCAGTACCCTGAAGAAGCTCGCTGAACCCTTTTGGGGTTAGTCTGACCAGGAAGTTCTATTAATATACGGCCTTTGGTAGACATATTAGTTATATTTGGCTGTACAACTCCGAAACGGTCAATCCTGGTACGAAGTATATTGAAAGCATTGGTTATAGCACCCGATACTTCAACATCAAGTACTTTTAACACCTCAGCGTTTGTTGAATTGAAATTTATTTTCTCCCTTAATTCAGGAGTACCGAATATTGAGGCCAGTTTTGCATTGGGGTCAACTTCCTGAAAAGCTTTTCCAAAAAGAGTAAGATAGTCGGCCTGGCTTGATTTCTGAGCTTCTTTTGCTTTTTCAAGAGCTGCATTAAAGGTTTTGTCAGGATTAAAATTGGAAAGGGCTTTGAGAATATCTTCAACAGATACTTCAAGGATCACGTTCATCCCTCCTTTAAGGTCGAGACCCAGGTTAAGTTCTTTCTTCTGACACTCTTTAAAGGTGTTCCCAAGGAAACTCCATTTCTCTTTTGGCAAAGTGGAAATTGAGTCGATATAGTCAGTTTCCTTTACAAGGTTTCCTTTTGCATAAGCCCTGGCCTCTTTTCTAACCTTATAGGTTGCACCTGTAAATGAAAGTTGGTAGATAGATACCAAACCTAATGCTATTGCCAGAACGATGATAGCTGCTTTATTCTGCATTTGTCTGTTCTTTAGGGATTATAATGATAATTTATTTCTTACTCTTCTTTATTGAGGCGCAAAGATATTAAATTTTTGCAAAAACAATCAATTATTAATCAGATGAATTAGGGGATTAAATAGTCATCATAGACCTAAGCCATTGTTCCGCATTTCACTTTATACCCTCTTCCCTTTGTGTTACTTAATGCAATAATTCGTGATCCTTTGTGGTTCAATGATTTATACTTTACCACAAAGGTACACTAAGGTTATCACTAAGGTTCACAAGGGCTTTTAAGAAAGCCTTTAGGGAAAGGTATAAAAAAGGCCGGATCAAAATAATCCAGCCTTAATATCAGTAGTATTAGCTTTTATTTAAGCAATTCATCATAATTAGCTTCAAGTGGTTTCCTTTCAATAAAATCAAACAAAGCAAGGTTACGTATCGTGTAGAAATAGTTCCAGTAATTCTGAAGTGCCTGTATATAGGCCCTCCTGTTCTCATCTTTTCTGGTATCAGCGTTATTTAGGTCCAGAATAGCTATCTTCCCGATCATAAATCTTGCTTTGGTAACTTCATACAATTTCTGTCCAACTGTATCTGACTTAGCTGCAATAGCAACCTGGGAGGCTTGAAGGTTAAACATCTCAACGTCAAGGGAAAGAGTCTGGGTAAAATCAGTAATTGCCTGATCTGCCTGAACCTGTGCAAGTTCGAGACTCGATTGTGCCATTTTTACTTTTCCTCTTCCCAAGCCCCAGTCGAGAATAGGAAGTGTAAAGCCCAATCTTACCCGTTGAGTTTGGCTCGGAACAGCATATGCCTGGGCAAAATCAGAGTTCTGATCGCGTAAACCAAATGAACCTGTCAGTGTTGCTTTAAATCCTTTATCTCCCTTGGCCTGGGCCAGACTAGACTGGGCTGTGAGAACTGCAAGCTGTTGAGTGACAATATCAGGGTTATTGGCCATAGCTAAATCATGTACCTCTTTTGAGGAAACCTGAAGAGAAGGGATATCCGCAGGAATTATCAGTTCCAATTTAGTGCTGTCTGAAGTTATTCCGAGAAATGATTTGAGTCGTATCTCTCTGTCTCTTAAATTCATATCAGCTTGTTTTTGAGCTGTTTGAGTATTAAGCCAGGAGAGCTGCATCTGCAGAAGTTCATCCTCAGCGATTGTCCCAAGGTTATAACGACCCTGTGACATCTGCCACAAAGTATCGGCATTTAAAAAGTTTGTTTTAGCAATCTGAGTATTTATCTGAGCCAACGCGAGTGAGAAAAAACTTGAAACAGCTGACTGATGCACATCCTCAATACTTCCAAGGTAAGTTTTCATAGCAGCATCGTATCTCAATGGTTCAGTTTTTTTCTGCCATTTAAGCGAATTATACCTGAAGATTGGCTGATTTAAACCAATGCTTACCGGTGAAGTGATGTATGAACGTGTAATACCTCCGCTTTTCGGAGCAAGATCGTTGAATAATGTAAGGTCGGAGTTTAATGATATAGCTCCTCCTGTTAATCCAATATTCTGCGATAATGAAAGAGAAGCAAGGTTACTTACTGAATTTGTAGCTCTATAAACATAACTTCCTGAGTTTGAGTCATATACCTTATCGATTGCATTACTGTAATCAGGGGTTGTCCCGGTAAGGGTAAGCGACGGTCTATACTGGGCAAGGAATGTTCTGTAACTCCAGTAACTGGCACGAAACCTGTGTTTGGCCATCAGAGCGTTTGGTGACTGTGCTTCAGCCAGCTTTATAACTTCCTGCAAAGTAAGCTTTGTAACCTGTTGTGCATCAATTTTCACTAATGAAAATGCAAGCACAATCAGTATTGAAGATAAAAGTGTTTTTTTCATTTTTAGATTATAATAATTTATACCATCCTTTCGTCCCCCCTGGGGGAAGATGCCGAATTTGTGAGGCAGAAGGGGGTTATTCATACCTTAATGATTCAATCGGGTCTTTTTCAGACGCCCGTTTTGCGGGAGCATATCCGAAGATAACTCCTACTGCTGCTGACACTCCAAAAGAAATAAATATTGAAAAGAACGAAACTACTGTCATAATACCAGCAATCTGTTCTATCAGTTTTGCCATAATGACTCCAAAAAATATTCCAATGAAACCACCTGACACACTAATGAGTACAGCCTCTGAGAGGAACTGAACAACTATATCCATTTTCTTTGCCCCGATAGCCATCCTTGTACCTATTTCCTTAATCCTTTCCATAACTGAAGCGAACATGATATTCATGATACCAATTCCTCCCACGATGAGTGAGATACTTGCTATCGCTCCAAGAACAATATTAAAGATATCCTTCGTTCTCTGTTGTTGTTTCAGAAGGAGTTCAGGAACTGTTATTTCAAAGTCTTTAACCCCTGTATGTCTTCTGCTGAGCATACGGCTGAGAATTTCAGTACTTGTCGCTAACTGCTCTGTTTCTGTTACCTGTACAACGATTCTGTCGAGCTGGTTATAATTTGTTTCCGTGCTGCTCGATGCATCCGAGCTGCTTGCCAGAACCATTGACATTGGACCGCCCATTCCCATTCCTCCGAAAAAATCCATTGAAGAAGACTGTGAAACAGTTTTTGTGTTAAGCAACGCCCTGTTCTGATAGCGTAACAGCATCGTCTGAATAGGAATGTAGATATTATCATTATAAACATTTACACCCTTCTCTTCAAAGCCGGTTAGACTAACGTTTGTTTTCTGTAGTACCCCGATTACTTTCAGCCATTGACCATTGAATTTAATGTATTGTCCTAAAGGGTCCAGTTTACTGAAGAATTTTGCCCTGATGTTTGCACCGATGATACATACCTGTATACCATTCTCTTCCTGAAAGCTATTAAAAATAGCTCCTGCTACCAGTGGTAGATTATACAGATAGAAGTAATCGTTCGAAACACCCACAAGTTTTGCTGTGTACTTTACACCGTTGAGCATCGCAGTGGAATTAAAGGAAATTTCCGGACTGATTCTTTTTACAGATGGAAGAGTTTCTTTAATCGCCTCCACATCAAGCATGCTTAATCCTCTTGAAAATTTCTTTTGCTGTTTTTCACCTTCGGCTGCTGAAGAAGATTTGTCGGGTATTACAGGATTGATAAGTATATTGTTTACCCCAACCATCTTCATCTGTTCCATAATCTCCATTTTAGCTCCCTTCCCGATGGCAAGCATTGCAATAACTGCAGCAACACCAAAAATTATTCCGAGAGCAGTAAGCATCGATTTAAGTTTATTAGACACAATCGATTCGACAGCAATTTCAATATCGTGGAAATATCGTAATATAAATCTGAACATTTTCTTTTCGTTTTAATTTATTAACCTTCCTGCTGAGCTGGCTGTCTGTTTGTTCTGCGTCGTGCTGAAGTATCACGAACACCACCATTCTGTTGAAAACGCTGCCTCATTCCTGCAGTATCTCTACCTCCGCCACCCATACCCTGGCCGCCTTGACCCATACCCTGGCCACCCTGACCACGTCTGTTCTGGAATTGTTGCATCATTTCAGGTGTAATATTCATACCTCCGCCTGCTCCACCTCTCGGCATCATCATACCGCCACCAGGACCACCGTTCATCATTCCGTTACCTCTCTGTAATTTAGCTTTCTCAGCCTCCTGCATTTTACGATCCTCCTCTGCTTTTTTCACTTTAGCCCGCTCTATATTAACTGCAATAAGCTCTTCCCCTGAAAGTTTAAAGCCATCAGGACTTGCAGGAGTGTTCAGGTAAATCTGAACGCCGGCTTCCAATCCTTGTTCAACAACAACAAAGTTCTCGTTTGATTCTCCCAGAACGAGAATTTGTTTTTTCCCATTTTTCTCATAAACAAATGGGACACTGTCAGCGCCTAACTGAACGCTTTCAAGAGGAATATAATTTACATCGCTCAAAGTCTGGGTGACAATTTTATTACCTGTTGTCATAGATGGTTTAAGTATAGGATCGGATCCATCGACTTCAATCTGTACCTCAAATACCTTTGCGTCTGCACTTGGAAGCTGTTCGCCAATATTGGCAACATATATTACAGATCCTGTGTATTTTTTCTCAGGGAAAGCATCAACAATCATCTGGACTTTTTGCCCTATTTTCACTTTACTGACATCAATTTCGTTTACATAGGTTTTGGAGATCATTGAAGACATGTCGGGTAATGTAGCAACAACATTATCGAATCCCGTTATTGAAGAGCCAATCTTACGTTTGGTTCCTGTCCTGTCTCTTTTGTAAATGATCATACCATCAGAAGGAGCAGTTATTACAAATTGAGTTAAGATGTCCTGTATATCCTTTACTCTTTGTTGCTCATCTGACAGATACATCTTTGTATTTCTCATATCAGATTTAGCCCTTTCTACCTGTAATGCATAACTTTTAATATTCTGGTCGAGAGTTCGTTTAGCCTGTTCAAGAGAAATAACCGCCTGACGCTGAGTTGTAGGAGGCTCATACTTAGACTGATCAACGATAATCTGTGCCTCATCCACTGAAGATCTCAGATTCTTAATCTGATCCCTGTAGTTACTAAGTGTAACCGCAGTATCGAGAATTTTCATTTCCAGGTTTGCCTCATAGGTGGTGAGCTTGTCGAGTTCATCCTTCAAATTATTATCAAAAGTTGTTTTGTCCAGGGTTGCTATATAATCGCCCTTTTTAACTTCGGTACCTTCAGGGACAATATCGGTAATTTTTATGTCGGTAGCCCTGAAATTTCTGTTAGAACCAATATTAGGACCTTGGATGTCGGTCGAAACTTTCGCCTGTAATTCTCCTGTTGTGGTTACAATGATGTCGAACTGACCTTTCATTGATTCAACAAAAAGATTCGAAATGTTTTTCTTTGCGTTTGCCTTGCTGATAACAACCACAACAACGATTGCAATAACAACAACAATGCCTGAAATAATCATAATTGTTCTTTTCATCATAAATAGAGTTTGATTTTAAATGTATGATGGAGTTTGCATGTTAAAAATATTTTTCTCATAAAACTAAATCTGTAAAACATGCTCGATACATCTGAAATTTAAATAATTAATATATTCAAAAAAAATGAGTCACAAAAGTATTAAAAAGAGTCATTCTCTGATTCTTCATTAACAATTTTTAACAACATTGCCTTTTGCTGTTATGATTTACAGACACTCATTATGGTTGATTTATTCCGACAGGTCGGAAAAAATAATTTTATTTAGAGATTTTTAACAATTTTAATTACGCGACTTGCAAGCTCGTCAGCTTCAAAACTTGTCCTCCCTTCTGCATAGATTCTCATTATAGGTTCTGTATTTGATTTTCTTATCTGTACCCAACCTGTTCCGTTATCGATCCATAGTCCATCTCTCTCATCAAAAGGAAGCCTGGCAAATGAATCCTTAACTGCATTAATTATTGTGGAAAACTCAACATCAGGAGATAATGTAAGCTTTTTCTTGGCGATTATAAACTCTGGATATAGTTGCCTTAATTCGGAGCATTTCAAATTACTTTTCGCCAGATGCGACAGGAACAGTGCTATTCCCAATAAAGCATCGCGCCCATAATGAAGTTCAGGGTAAATAACCCCTCCGTTTCCTTCGCCACCAATAACAGCACCTCGCTTTTTCATCTCATCAACAACATTAACTTCTCCAACTGCGGATGAGAAGTGTTTACAGCCATACTGTTCTGCAATAACTCTTAAGGCCCTCGTAGAAGAGAGATTAGAAACCGTGGAGCCCTGTTTATGTTTTAAAACATAATCAGCGACAGCTACAAGTGTATACTCCTCACCGAACATGCTTCCATCTTCACATACAATTGCCAGTCGGTCTACATCCGGGTCTACAACAAAGCCGATATCCGCCTTTTTACTTTTGACCAGATCCGAAATACCCTTAAGATTTTCCGGGATTGGTTCGGGATTGTGTGCAAAATTACCGTCGGGACTTGTATTCAACTCTAATATAGAATCTACTCCCAGACATCTTAGTAACTGGGGCAATATGATTCCACCCACTGAGTTTATGCAATCGATCGCTACAGTAAATCCTGCCTGTCTTATCGCCTTGATATCAACCAGCTTTAGTGAGAGAATTTGATCAATATGTTTCTGACCCCAGGAATTATCTTCAATGAATGAGCCTGTATGATCATCACCAACAAAAATAAAATCTTCATTTTCTGCAATCTTTAAAACCTCCATTCCGTCGATGGATGTCAGAAATTCGCCATTTTCATTTAATAATTTAAGTGCATTCCATTCTGAGGGGTTATGGCTCGCGGTAATAATTATTCCTCCGTCAGCATGCATTCCGGTAACGGCAACCTCTACTGTGGGAGTAGAAGCCAGTCCAAGATCTGTAACACTTATGCCCAGATTTCTCAGGGTGGTTATTACCAGATTATTCACCATGCTTCCTGATCTCCTGGCATCGCGTCCAACAACAAGACTCAAATCTTTTTTACTTTTCTTTTGCTGAATCCAGGTCCCAAATGCTGCGGTGAACTTCACAATATCGACCGGAGATAAACTCTCTCCAGGTTTTCCGCCAATGGTTCCTCTTATACCAGAAATTGATTTTATCAGTGCCATA
The DNA here is from genome assembly GCA_963809855.1 of uncultured Bacteroidales bacterium. Classification (GTDB taxonomy): domain Bacteria; phylum Bacteroidota; class Bacteroidia; order Bacteroidales; family VadinHA17; genus LD21. Next base: position 2,851,274 of record CAWELF010000001.1, read on the forward strand.
CAGAATAGTTTTTCAGACCCACAAAGGTGCAAAAAAAACGTTAAACTAAAATATCACCAAATAATTGTACCTTTGCACCCTGATAATTAATTGATATGGAGAACAGAAAACCTGAAGCAAGGCTCAGGGGAAATGGGGAAAAGCCTCAGGGAAATTTTATAAAGAAACAGAATTATAAAGTCAGTTCTGAAGGAGGAAGTGCTGATAAAGCTGGTAAGAGTGAAGGAAGAACTGCACGGACAGTGAAACCGGTTTTGAAAGGCAAACAGAAGATTTCAACGCTGATAAGACTTAACAGGTTTATAGCCAATAGTGGTGTCTGCTCGCGCAGGGATGCTGATGAGCATATAAAAAACGGATTTATAACCGTTAATGGTGCTGTTGTAACTGATCTTGGTACTAAAGTAAGCTATGACGATGAGGTAAGATATAAGAGTAAAAAACTCTCTTCTGAAAAAAAGGTTTATATACTTATGAATAAGCCAAAAGGCTATGTAACAACAGTTGATGATCCTCATGCCGAGCATACTGTTCTTGAACTTATCGGCGAAGGATGCACTGAAAGAGTTTATCCGGTAGGCCGTCTCGACAAAGCAACAACCGGCGTTTTGCTTCTTACAAACGACGGCGACCTGGCCGGGAAGCTGACTCATCCTAAATATAAAAGGAAAAAAATATATCATGTTTTTCTCGATAATCCCGTAACTAAAAACGATCTGTTCAAACTTACGGAAGGTGTAGAACTGGATGGAATAACAGTTCTTGCAGATGCTGTCTCTTATGCTGATCCTGACGATAAAAGCCAGATCGGGATTGAGCTTCACTCCGGGCAGAACAGGGTGGTAAGAAGGATGTTTGAAACACTCGGATATAAAGTAAAGAAACTCGACAGAGTATACTTTGCTGGTCTTACAAAAAAGAATGTACAACGGGGAAAGTGGAGATTCCTTAATGAAAAGGAGATTATTATGTTGAAACGGGGTATATTTTAACAGAAGAAGATGAGCCACAGATCGGGATTTGTAAATATTCTGGGAAACCCTAATGTCGGGAAATCGACAATAATGAATGCGCTTGTCGGTGAGAAGCTGTCGATCATCACAGCAAAAGCCCAAACTACAAGGCACAGGATTATGGGAATCGTGAATGGTGAGGATTTCCAGATAGTCTATTCCGATACCCCCGGTATTCTAAGACCCCAATACAAGCTTCAGGAGACAATGATGAACTTTGTTAACTCAGCTCTCTCAGATGCCGATCTGATACTTTATATTACAGATGTTGGTGAAAGGACAGCCTGGGAAGGGGAGTACATCGACAGAATTAAGGAATCCGGAATCCCGGTCATTATAGCAGTAAACAAAGTTGATCTTTCTCAACAGGATGAGCTTGAAAAGGTTGTGGAGTTGTGGCATAAGGCCTTTCCTGACTCACCGGTCATTCCCGTTTCAGGTTTAAAGAAGTTCAATCTCGATTCGCTTCTAAATGCTATAAGGAATAAGCTTCCCGAGGGCCCTGCATATTTCCCGAAAGATCAGCTTACAGATAAGTATGAACGGTTCTTCGCCTCTGAAATAATTCGCGAGAAAATACTTATTCATTATAAAAAAGAGATCCCCTATTCCGTTGAGATTGAGATTGAAAGCTTTAGTGATGAAAAGGATATCATCAAAATAAGGGCACTGATCCATGTTACCCGCGACAGTCAGAAGGGAATCATTATCGGGCACAAGGGATTAATGTTAAAAAGAGTGGGAACTGAAGCGAGACACGATATGGAAGATTTTTTCAAAAAGAAGGTCTTCCTTGAGATGTATGTAAAGGTTACAAAAGACTGGAGAGATAAACCACTTATTCTAAAAAGGTTTGGTTACCGATAAATTTCAAATTTACTTATGAGTAGAATAGTTGCTATAGTTGGAAGGCCCAATGTAGGAAAATCGACGCTCTTCAACAGGCTTATTGATGCAAAAGAAGCTATCGTTGACGAAGTGAGCGGGGTCACCCGCGATCGTAATTACGGGATGTCGCATTGGAACGGAATGGATTTTTCTGTAATCGATACCGGAGGATACGTTCAAAACTCTGATGATGTTTTTGAGGAAGAAATAAACAAACAGGTTCTTCTTGCGATTGAGGAAGCCGACCTAATAATTTTCATGGTCGACGTTACTGCCGGAATACACGAAATGGACACATCGGTAGCAGCGCTACTTCGAAGAGTAAATAAGAAAGTTGTGGTTGTGGTTAATAAGGTCGATAATGGTGAAAGACTGATGGATGCCACTGAATTTTATAACCTTGGACTAGGAGACTACTTTCCATTAAGTTCTATGAATGGCAGTGGTACCGGAGAACTTCTCGACGAAGTGGTGAAATCGCTTCCGCAGGAGGAGGTTGAACCGATGCCTGAGTTGCCCAGGATTGCCATTGTCGGACGACCAAATGTTGGCAAATCGTCGCTTATAAATTCTCTTCTTGGCGAGGAAAGAAATATAGTTACACCTGTTGCCGGGACCACACGTGATTCTATATATACAAGGTATAACAAATTTCAACACGATTTTCTTCTGGTCGATACAGCCGGGTTACGAAAAAAGGGCAAAGTAAGCGAAGACATTGAGTTCTACTCTGTTATGAGAGCCGTTAGAACAATTGAAAACTCAGATATTTGTCTTTTGCTGATAGATGCCACAAGGGGTATCGAGTCGCAGGACCTCAACATTATTGGTCTTATACAGAAGAATAACAAAGGGATGATAGTTCTCGTTAACAAATGGGATCTAATAGAGAAGGATAACAATACAACAATTTTGTTTGAAAAAGATATCAGGGAAAAAACAGCTCCATTTACAGATTATCCTATTCTGTTTATTTCTGCAATTAACAAGCAGAGGATTCATAAGGTACTGGAACTTGTAGAGCGGGTTAACCTGAACAGGAACAGGAAGATAAGCACTTCAGAATTAAATGAGGTGATGTTGCAGATCGTTAAAAACAACCCTCCCCCGGCATTAAAAGGGAAATATGTTAAAATTAAATATGTGACCCAGCTGCCAATATATACTCCTGCTTTTGCGTTTTTCTGCAACCTGCCTCAATATGTTAAGGATCCATATAAGAGGTACCTTGAAAACAGGATGAGAGAGAAATATGATTTTACCGGTGTTCCTATAAGAATATTTTTTCGAAAAAAATGACCATATTTGGTGTGATTTTTGTTTGAACCAGTTATAGCATTGGAAAACTATGAGAATTATTAAGTATCTGGCTATAAGCATTATTGGCATACTTGTACTGGATTCGTGCAGGAAGGTAGAGCAACTACCTGCAGTTCCATTCATCAGATTCGATAGGTTTGTTGTTTTCGATACGAACACCTATCTGGGAAAGTATAAAGCAGGAAGGCTTGAGTTCTATTTTGAAGACGGGGATGGTGATCTTGGATTAGACACTCCAGACGGGTTCATGACTGATACCACAAATCTTTTCCTTACTCTGTACTTGAAAAAAGGTGGTGTAATGGTTGTGTCTACTGATAAAAGTAATGTTTTCTTACCTTATCCGTCGTACAGAATACCTTATATGGAAAGACTTGGAGTGAATAAAATTTTAAAAGGAACCATCTCACTTACTTTTCTTTATCTGTTCTATTCTCCGGCAGACACGATAAAATATGATTTTTATATAAAGGACAGGGCTCTGAATGAAAGTAATGTGGCCTCTACCGGTGAAATAGTTCCCGCTGTGAATAATACCTACACAAAGTAAAATCTTCAGACTTTTATCCCCATAATCAGGATATCGTCGACCTGATCAAAAGAGCCTTTCCATTCAAAGTAGAATTTTGCTATTGCATCTTTTTGTTCATCCATTGGCAATTTAGATACCTGTTCAATAAGTCGCTTTAACCTTGCGATCTTCATCTTCTTACCATCCGTACCACCAAACTGGTCAGGCAGCCCGTCGGAAAAAAGATACACGGTATCACCCTTGCCGAGATAGTATTCCTGATCGTCAAAATACTTTTCAATTACCGACTCTCCTCCTACTGACGATCTGTTTCCCTTAATATAGTATGGCTCACCGTCAATCACTATAATTACTGGCCGCATGGCAGAAGCAAATCTCAGGTGCCTGGTTTTTATGTTAAACTCACATACAACCATATCCATTCCGTCGTTAGAGACTCCCAATTCCACATTCTGGTTCAGCGTTGAGAAGATCTGCTTATCAAGCAAGGTCAGAATTTGTGACGGCTTGGAGATCCTTTTTCTGGTTACGATATCCTGAAGCAGGGTTGATCCGATCATCGACATGAAAGCTCCCGGCACACCGTGACCGGTTGAGTCAGCGCATACTATCACAAACTTATCTTCCGCGAGTTTATCGAACCAGTAGAAGTCGCCGCTTACTATGTCGCGGGGATGGAACAAAACGAAAGCATCGTTGAAAGATTCTTTCAGCTTATTAATATCCGGTAAAATATTCGATTGTATGCGCTTGGCATAGTTTATACTGTCTGTTATTCCAATGTTCTGCAGTTCAATTTCTTCTTTCTGCTTTACAACTATGCTGGTTCTGGCAGCAAGTTCTGTTTCAAGATATTCCTGAACCTTCTTCTGGGCTTTGTCACGCTCCCGTATTATCAGAATTATTATACCTGTCCCTGCTGATATAGCCAGCAGTACAAACCACCATGTTCTCCAAATTGGTTTTTTAATCAGAATATCAAAAGCGACAGGAACTTCCTGCGACATACCGTCTTTATTTACGGATATCAGATTAAATCTATATTTTCCGTCACTCAGACTATAGGCGACCTCTCTTAATGAATTGAATTTACTCCAGTCATTATCAAAGTTTTCCATAAATGTACTATAGTAAACTTTATCGGGAGCACTGAAATTAATGGCTGAATATGAAACAGTTATCAGGTATTTTTTATTATATGGAAGTGTGAACGACTTTTGATAAGGGTAAACTACGTCGTTAATTGTAATGGAGTTAATGCTTGTAAGAGGAGCAACTTCCCGCATTGCATCTTTTTTCTTGTCATAAATAATCAACCCCTCAGTCGTTCCAATAAATATCTTTTTATCGGCCGATTCGTACATTCCATCCGGATTACTCTGTCCTCCCTTGGCAAAATCAGTTCCATAGGTGGTCATCGAACTGAGGTTCGAGTTAAACCTTGAAAATCCTTTCTCATGCCCGATCCAGACATTATTTTCGGAATCGGAAAGGATGCTGTAGCAATAGTTCGACATCAGATCATTTGAACGGTTAATCACTTTCACTGAATCGTTAAAGAATTCAAATACACCATTGCCATTTGTCGCAACCCAGATTGTAGAATCATGGGCTTGTGATAATGAGAGGACCTTATTTTTGGTACTGCCCGTCATAACTGATTTACATGGAGTTACGACAGAGTCTGCGTCTATTTTAAATAATCTGTCTCTCTCGATTTTAAACAATCTGTCACTCTCCGTTCCAATATATATATTTCCGTCACTAGCCAGAAGGATTGAGTTGATACTATTGTGAGGCAATCCGTTGCTAAGATCAAATCTCGCCTTTTCACTTTTAGTATCTGCAACATTTTTATCGAGAACAATAGCACCATTGGTAGTTGCCAGCCAGATGTATTTATTATCCATCTTAATATCCTTTATATCGTCAGCTCCTGAGTCTCCTGATTGATGGATTAGCTTAACCGTACCAGATCTGTTTCTCATATATAATCCATTACCCGCTGTACCTATCCAGAGGTTTTTCTGATCGTCGAGAAAATAACAGGTAATTTCTTTCTTTCCAACCTGACCCGACAGATCAGTGAATGAGACTGACTTACCGATTGCAGGATTGAAAATATGAAACCCCAGAGGAGTACCTAAAAGATATCCGTCATTAAAGCTATTCACGTAGAGAATATTATTTTCCATAGAATTCCTTCCGGGTTTGTAATATCCGAAGGTATAGGAAGTAAGCATTGAAATGCCCTGCCCGTAAAAAGCGATCCAGTAATTTCCTTCATTATCCTGAAACACAGTATTAACATCATTGGAAGTGAGTCCGGTGTTTAGATTATAGAAACAGTTTGTTACTGCAGTTTCGCTAGTTGGCGATAATCTGATCTGGAATACTCCTGAGCCTGATGTTGATATCCACAGGTTATGTTCCAAATCGTCGGTAATAGACGTAATATTTAATGTGTCCCATTCAGGGTGACTATGGAAACGAGAAAGTAATCTGCTTTTACCGGAAAGTTTCAACTGAAAAAGGCCGTTATCTTTAGTCCCCAGGATAAATCTTGTACTATCGTCAGTCTTATGAATTGCAGTAATGCTTGAATAGTCAAAACCTTCAATCGTATGCAAGATCAGAGCCGAGTCAATGGCAAGTTTACATTCAAGGACATTTTTCTGGGTACCAATAAGTAAATTTCCTGCATTGGTAAAAGATGCTGAGAGCATTACAGGATCACCTGAAATAGCATATTTTTTTATCTCTTTTGTATTTATAGGATTAATCCCAAACACAGGCTGGCCCTGGGGAATAACATAGATGAATCCATCCGGCCCCTCAACCAGCTCACTAACGCTTTTTGAGTTTGATAAAGCTACAGGGATAAGTGTATTTTCATTTACATAGAATACGGAACCATCGCTGCATCCAAACCAAAGAGTCCCTTCTTTATCGGCGATCGCAGCAGTCGGATATCTGTTAGTTGTAGAATCAGGATATGGAACGTTATAAAAATTATACCCGTCAAAGCGCGAGATCCCATTAGCTGTTCCAGTCCAGAGAAATCCATCTTTAGATTGGTTTAAAGTGTAAACAAATCCGCTAGGGATACTACTCTCAGCACTATAATTTTTAAAGCTATAAGTCTGACCATCTGCTATAGACGGGATCAGTAACAGGAACAAGCACCCTATCGCGCTATAGAATATTTTCAGAGTGCTATTGATTCTCATTTCAGGCTCTGCTTATTTTTTTGGCGGTATTTTTATTATTTTAGGCTTTGGGACGTATACCGGTACCCCGCCGATTGGAGAACTGTAAAACTTTATAGCATCGCCTCTCTGGTTTTCGAGAGTAATAACAACATTATTGTTTTTTACCAGGCCCCCTTCATTTTCCTGTCTTTTATGAAATTGAAAATCAAGTGAAGAATTAACTTCTTCAGGTTCAATTGGTATTTTGGAGGTAGCCCAGTCGTCCTGATTCGATATCGGGACCTCAATTCCTTGTTTGTATTTTGAAACTACCAGGATTGTACCATCATTATCCCAGTCGAAGTTACTCTGTTTAATAAAGATAATTCCAGTGTCGATGTACGGATAAATATGCGATACACTTTTATAATCGTTCCATAAACGAATATGATATTTAAATGTAAATGCATTACCCCCTTCAATAGCAAGATTGTTTTCAGGATCCCGGCTAAGGAAATATCTGAATAAATTTCCATCATCACCGCTTATACCTTCGCAAACAATTTTAAAAATATTGCTGTTCCATTTTTCATTAAAATCACCTTCTGCAGGATTAAACGGCCCAAAGGTATACCACTTGTTATCGTATCTTGCTTCACTTCCAAAAACCTTGGACGCCAATAAGTTACCTGTCTTGTAATTTACTCCTTTCAACAATCCTTTTGAGTCCTCATTCTTTTCCGGATCAACTCCTTTTCCTCCATACACAGAAAACAGGAATTTAGAATTAAACTCGCCCTCAATTTCATCCCATTCGCCTCCGCAATCAGGGTCAAATATTCTTATGTAAAATGGTTGTTTGTAATCTTTAGGTATTGAAAAGAAGAATATCTGGAAAAAACTATCATCACCCCACGAAGTTTGTCCTTCCTTCCCGAATGTTACAAGAAAAGGTATATTTTCATCTTTTCCCGGTACTGGCTGTGCAGATAATTTGTCAAAAACCGCCAGTACAAGAAACAAAATGAAAACCAGTACTCTCCCTATTAAGCTATTCAATTTCATTAATATTCAAAAATAGTTATTATATATGTCAGGGTTTACGTATTACGGTAATATTTTTTGAAACGCAGGCTTCTCTAACCTTTCCTCCCGGTTCCGGTTCAGATGATACTATTAACTGAACATTATAGGTTCCGGCTCTTAAATATGTCTTTGGAACATCCTTTCCTGTTGCAACTGTCTCATCACCAAAGTTCCAGTAATACTGTGCAATCTTCCATCCTGGGAGATTGGTTTTATCAGCGCTCAGATCTATCTTCTGGCCCAGGTCAATTTTATCGGGCGAAGAAATATATGGTTGTTCAATTTCAGTTATAACCAGAGTATCTGACTTTTGATTTCGCAGGACTTCCTTTGTAAGAAGGTTTTCAATGTCAAGTTGTACAACATAAGTACCGGGGTTCTTATAACAATGTTCCACCATCACTCCGCTTTCACTTTTTCCGTCGCCAAATTTCCAATTATAACGGAAAGGTAACGAATCGTATTTTACGGCGTTTTCTTCCACAAACCGGTAACAGAAACTGTTTTCCTGTAGAGTATCGCACGATACTTTCCGGATTATTGTAGATACAAACTCATAAATATCATCACTGTTGCTGCGATTTGAGGAGAAGTATCCGGTTTGCAGATTATCATTTGCCACAAATGCGAAATCATCCGATTGTGAATTTATAGGTTCTGACATATGAGTAGGCGCTTCCCATGAACCATATAATAAAGAGGTATAGTATACATCCAGTTTCCCAAGTCCACCTGCTCTGTTTGAAGAAAAATATAGTCTCCCGGAGGAGTGAATATATGGGTAATTTTCACTTGCAGGTGAATTTACTTTAGGGCCCAGGTTTTTTGGGTTGCTCCACTCACCATTTATCAGTTCGCAGTAATATAAATCAGACCCGCCCTGTCCTCCAGGCATATCAGAAGCGAAGAAAAGGTATTTCCCGTCGCTGCTGATGGAAGGTTGTGCAACATCGTACAAAGGATTATTATACTTAAAAGGCCGTAATGACACAAGGTCGGAACCTGAAAGATCTGCTATAAAAATGCCGTTATGATTTTTGAATTTCTTGTTTTTTGCAGCTTTCCCTGTCTCTACTTCGCTTGTAAAATAGACCGTTTTGCCATCCGGGGCAATGCACATCGGGCCATTATTAAAAAAAGAACTGCGTTCACTCTTTAGTTCCAACGGCTTAGTCCAATCTGAGGTGTCTTTTCGTTCTGCCAGATAAATATTGTATAGCCTGTTTCCATTATAGCCCGTTCTGTCTTTTATCATACTGAAGCGTCTGTCGGAACAGAAAAGTATACCATCTTTTACAATCACCGGAGCAATTTCACTGAATCTGGCTGTGTTGAAAGACATTTTTTTAACTCTGAAGACTGAGGGTTGCTGCGCCCACAATTCTCCCGGAGCGGAAAAAGCAATCAAGACAATTGTTATGATATGGAATATTCCTCTCCTCATAAAGCTAAAAATACCTTGGATTAGCAGCACTTACCTTATACCCGAACTCGTATCTTAAAATGAATTCACTCGATCCTTTTGAGTAAGAATTCATCCGTCCGACAGGGTAATCATAAGAAAAGCCTAACATCAACTGTTGTGTTGCCTGTATCTGAAGAATTCCCACAGCTACCTGCTCGGATGTCCTCCACGAACCTCCCAGCCAAATTAAATCGGCAAGAATAAAATTGCCGTTAATATCCAATTGGGTTAGTTTTTTTGTGTTTTGAAGGGAATAGTCAATCAGCACAGAAGGTTTGAATTTAAAAAACTGTGAAAAGGTTATAAGTCCGCCGGCTGAAAAGATAACGTCGTACTCACTAAATTTATGATAAGCCTGAACAGACCCGTTTCCTGTTTTTCTATAACTCAGAAATGAAGGAATAGAGAATCCGGCAAAGAGTTTGTCGCTGAAATAATACATCCCCGCTCCGGCGTTAGGTAATATGTAAGGTTTGTTATTGCCTGAGAAGACAGGGTCTCCGCTGTTGGTAAGCAGGATTCCCGTATAATCATTGTTAGATATATCAGCACCTGCTTTGAGTCCGAATGACAGCTGTCCGTTTCTAACTCTTATCCGGTAAGCATAATTGCCATAAATGCTGGTCGATTTGGTAAATCCAAATTGCATGAATTGTGCTATAAGCCCAAGCGACACCTTGTCATTTTTCATAGGTGTATGAAGAGAGACTGACTGAATAACCGGAGAACCATGTGTACCTATCCACTGCATTCTGTAAGAAAGAAGTGCGCTTAAAGCTCCCCGTGAACCGGCATAGGCAGGATTTATCATAAGACCGTTCTGAAGATACTGACTATATACAGGATAGCCGAGGCTTATACTTGAGGAGTCGGGTAATGCCTGCCCCGGAACTCCATTAAGTATAAACAGGAAAGAGAAGGTAAACAAAAGCCTGAGCTTACTTAAATTTCCAATACTATAACACCTTCTTTTCAATTCTTTTACCTTTTAATATCTTTTAAGAATAATGAATCCACTCCTTTTAAATACCTGACCGTTCCCGTAAGAGCCTGCAGATGTCATTTTCAGGAGATAATAATAAGTACCTTCCGGCATACCTGCTCCATTTGTGTTTCTCCCATCCCAATCGGCCCATTCCTGTCCATTTATATTGGAAGTCGTAAACACTTCAACTCCTGCACTGTTAACAATTTTCAGCTCAGCAATCTGGTTTGGAAGATCTAAACCAGTAATTATAAACGTATCATTTAAGCCATCATTATTAGGCGAAAATCCTTCAGGAATAAAAATATCAAGTATGTTAACCGCAACAATATCTTCACTAACGCACTTACCATTTGAAACCTTCCATCGAAACTTATTCATCCCTTTCGTCAGGTCCCTTATAACAGTTGAATTGGCGGAATAATCATTGAAATCGCCTGAACCTTCCACAACTGACCATTGTCCGGTACCAACAACAAGAGGGGTCGCAACCGTATGAAAAATATTATCGAAGGAATATAGTGTTGTGTCGCGCCCGGCATTGACTGGACCTGCCCTTTTAAAGAAGGTAACATTAATTGAATCTTTGCCTGAACATTGCCAGTTAATCTCTTTCCATATGAACTTATCGGTAATACTTTTCCCTGTAAAAGTTGAATCGACAGACACTGTAACAATTGAGCTATTGGGAGTTGAAGCAACAACAGCAGAAGGATAGTACCATGTGCCTGTTCCGACATCAGGAATCGCAGTGAGAGTAATTGTAGGACCGCAAACTGTATCAACAGCCGGACCGGCATTAGAGTTTGGAATTTTATAAACTACAGCTTTTTTAGTTCCTGTGAGGGATGTTGCGATACAACCATTTGCATCCTCCACTTTGAATAGCGAATAGTTATAAATTGTAGAAGCTGTTGAAGAACCGGGAGAAGCTGCCAATGTAAAAGCTGAGGCAGTAGTATTGTTAGCAGATCCGGCGACAAGATTTTCCTGGTAGGTTACTTTCCAGTCCGATACAGGACCTGTCAATTGTATCTTCAGCTCAACTTTGGAACCGGCGCAGATAGTGGTGTCGGCTGTGTTGGTTAAAACTGCAGCAGGTAAGGGGTTCACTTTAATGTTAACTACCTTTGAAGTCTCCGACCCACAGTTATTTTTTCCTGAATAAACAATACGTTTGTACCTGGTATCTGATGTAAGAACCGGAGGTTTAAAATTGGCGGAATCACATTTCACAAATCCCGGAATATCCTGCCATGTATGCAGTGTTGTGCTATCCTGCCAGGTAAACCTGTATTTGCCATCACCTCCCGAGAGAGCTGATCCCGTAATCTGCAGCGGACGTTTTCCATAACAGATTGCCTGACTTGCTGACATATCAACGTTCTGGATCTTTGGTAATACGGTCACCTTTATTTTATTACTCTCATAGGCCGATCTGACTGCAACTGCGGGTGAACTTACATCTCTGCGGAACCAGGTTGTAAGAGTTAAATTCCCGGGCGACAGGTTAATAAGTATACTACCCGTGATTTCTGACCATTCACTTTTCAGTGGTCCTCCTGTAAGCGACTTGTACCATTTATAAGAATAATCCCCGGCAATTCCGCTTCCACCTGCAGGTGTAGATCCGCTAATTTGTCCCGGAGCCTGCCCGGTATAAATTGTATCTAAAGCAGCAGTTGCCAATGAGATAGTATTAATGATAGGTGAATCAACAGTAATCTTAACTGAGTTGCTCGTGTCCCTGCAAACAGATGACTTAACCATCCTTCTGAATGAGACAGTCCACTTAAGATTTGGAGGTAAATAATTGGCCTGATTTACAGCATTTTGCCCTGGAGCGATTGGATAGTTCACTGTGTCTTTTACCCAGGAATAAATATATTCGCCACTCCCTCCGGTAACAAACCCGGTATTCTGACCAAGAGTTATAGGAATACTGTCGTATCCAATTGTCTGATCGGCCTTTATCAGGTTATTTACTATTACCGGCCATACTTTCCTTAATGCGGAAGCGCTTGTGTCTTTGCATACGTTCTGTTCTCCCGAATAAACTATCCGCCTGTAATAATTATTCCCGACAGGTAGTGATACCGATAAATCAGGATCGTACGACGCGTTTACTCCTCCGGATACAGCGCTCCAGGTACCTGAAGAACCTGATGAACTGTATTCCCATTTGTACCTGTAATCAGTCGGTAATCCTCCTGTTGGTCCGGGAATAGTAGCAAGATCAGTATTTCCTCCGAAACAAATAGTGTCAGTTAGTTTAGTTATAGCGTTATCAGCGAGCTTCGGAAGCACTTTGATTTTTGCTATTGCCGTTCTGTCAATACAACTGCCCGACCTTACCGTACGTCTGTACCATGTATCCACAGTTAACAGTGAGGTTGGATCATACTCTTTGGTTGTTGCTCTTTCCACACTCCAGGTTCCCCCGACGATACTGTCCTGCCAGCTGTAATTAAGATATTTTGTAGTTGGAACCACAAGATCAGGCAATTTTTGTTTTATCAATTGAGGATCACCATTAAAGCAAATTGTATCCGGATCAACAACAATATTGTTATTCTGAATCTTAGGATGAACAGTAAATTTAACAAACTTGCTCACATCTGTAAGAGATGAAGGAGTCGATGAATCAATAATACTTCTTCTGAAGAAGACACTATCTGTCGGAGTAATTATATCGGCCGGTTTAGGAGTATAATTTACAGAATCAGCACCAACCAATGTCAGTGTTATAGGTGAAGCAAAAGTTCTTTCGTAACTCTTTTCCCAAAGAAAGGTATATGGTCTTTTGCCTCCGACAGGTCTTGTTCCGGTAATTATTGGAAGAGGCGTATCGGAGCAGACCGAGTCGGCCTGGTTTCCTGTTACAGATGATCTGATAATATTGAAAAGGAATCCATTGAGAACAGCTACGAAGTTGGTATTACTTTCTCCAATAGTGCCATCCGTTGATTGGCTTCCTAGCCTTTGTCCTTTCAATCCTTTTGAAACTGTTCTGGTTACATTTCCGGGAACAGTAATATTGCTGATTTTTATTAATCCGCCGCCACCGCCGCCACCAGTTCCAAAATCACCGTCATGGTCTCCGCCATTTCCCCCATTTGCTGAAATCGTAAGTGAAGTTGAAGCAAAATTCTCAAGATAGAGTGCAACAGAACCACCACCACCTCCTCCTCCGGAACCTGAATTTGATATAGCTTTTACAGCAGTTGCCCCGTTTGCGAGAATAGCTTTCCCATTACCACTTATTTCACCACAGACAATAATAATAATTCCACCGCCTCTTCCCCCGGGTGATGAAGTTGATCCATCATTAAGATAAGTTGAAGATCCGCCGCCGCCTCCCATGAAAATACTACCATCAAGATAAGAAAGCTTCGTTTCACGACCGAAGCTACCGCCAAAATAGTTTGTACAGAGTTCTACATCCCCATCACCTCCCCTTCCGTAATTAGCTCCACCACCTCCACCGGAAAATTTGCCATTTCCACCTCCACCACCTGTAAAAGAGGGCCCTTTACCTTTTGCATAATCAGGAAATAATTTAAGATAGGGAGGTACTCCTGTTGGTGCTCCTCTGGTAGCAGGACTTTCTCCTTTATATCCGGAGAAGGAAGACGCTGAATTGTAATAATATTTATCAAGTGTTGACGGGGCCGTTTCCATGCACAGTCCTGCTCCAATGGCGCTTGCCCCTCCAAGGAACCCATTACCGGATACATCAATATTTTTATTAAGGAAAAGAGTTTTTCCTACAATCATTGTCAATACCCCGCCTGTTTTGGAAATACTGTCCCATGGTGCACAGGTAAGGTCTGAATTATCAACAACAGCAGAATTTTTATATGAAGGTACTTTTACAATCTGAACTGATCCCTCAACAGAAAAGGTGTTTAAAATTTTCTTTTTAAAAGTAATCTTATTCCCTATGTCTATCGCAGAAATTAACAGGAATTCATGAATTCCCGGCGCTCCAACAGAGTCTACCAACGTTCCGATTGTACCAGGATTTTCTTCCAAAGAGATAATTGCCCCTTTCATTTGAATAAGAAGAACGGTATCGCCAACTGCAAATTGAGCAAACTGAGTCGGGTCATTTACAATAACATAATTGCTGCCAATGCCTGTAACATGCCCGTATTGATTAATAGTACCGCTAATTTTGGTTTGTGAAAACGATGAAACAAGGAAGCCGGTAACGACTAACAAACTTAATATCAATTTCTTAATATAGGAGTTCAACCCTTCTTTCATTCAAAGCAGATATGAACCGCTAATATAGCTATTAAATTGAATTATTCAATTTCAATAATTCAGCCGTTAAAGGGATTTCATGGTTTTTCAACTGTGTACATCAGAGGCAATTCAACATAAAAAGTACTGCCCTTATCGGTTTCTGACTCAAACCAGATTTTACCGTTCGTATTCTCTATATACCGTTTTACAATCGACAATCCCAGTCCCATCCCCGATGTTTTTGTAGTAAAGTTCGGCGTGAACAGTCTCTTCTGAAGTTCATCAGGAATACCTGTTCCATTATCAGTAACTGAAATTACTACCGTATTGCTTTTGACTATAATATGTACTTTTATCACTCCTTCCCTGTCGGAGGGAATTGATTGTATTCCATTCTTGAAAAGGTTTGAAAAAATCCCGTTAATGTGCTCTTTATCAGCATAAACTATAACCTTACTTTCGTGGGGCCATTGCACCCGGAAGGTCACATTATCGGTGTTCCTGAACAACCCTAATGTAGTTTTTATCTGATCAATAATATTTATCTCCATAGGATTATTACCAGGCATCTTTGCAAATGCTGAAAAGGCAGATGCGATCGACGAGAGATTATCGATATATTCTATCTGGTTTTCAGTAAACTGCTCAATTTTCCGGTCAAACCCGGGGGCTTTATCTTTCCACGACTTAAGGAGTTGCTGCACATTAAGCTTCATTGGGGTAAGCGGGTTCTTAATTTCGTGGGCGATTTGTTTTGCCATCTCCCTCCATGCATATTCTCTTTCTGAATTGGCCAGTTTATGAGTGCTCTCTTCTATTTCATCAACCATACTGTTATACTGTTTAACAAGCTCACCAATCTCATCTTTTCCTTTGTACGAAAGCTGCTTGCTCTTTTTTCCAACTTCCACAGACGCAAGGCCTTCTCCGAGCATGGTAAGAGGAGCGGTAATTCTTCCGCTAATAAACACTGCTATACTTGTCGTAATCAGTATTAACAGAAGAGTGAAATTAATAACCGCAACTATAAGATTCGATATTTCCTTTGCCAGCACACTTTGCATTCTGAAATAAGGAAGGTTAAGATATGCTATAACTTTTCCATCTGTATTGAAGAAGGGTAGGTAAGCTGACAAATATTCCAGGCTTCCGATCTTTTCTTTCTGAAAATATTCGCTTCTCCTCAGGATGTCGAGATTGGTATAAGCCATGTTATTCATTCTTCGGCTGGTGAGGTTACGGAAAAAAATCTCGGGTCGTGAAGTTGCTATCAGTAACTGGTTAAGATCGTACATGTTGATATCGGTCTCGAAGACATTAGAAAGTTTTATCAGCAGATCATTCAGGGAGGAGTAGTTCGCATTTCTCCAATCGTTTGAGAGATATTTTTCATTTGAGATGTTCCCTTCAAGTTCAAGGTAAACAGAGTTTAGCTTTTCCTTTAGGTTATCGTTATGACGGGTAACGTACTGACCAATGGTAAAAGAAGAAACCACATATCCGATAAGGATAAACGAAAATACCAGCACTCCAATGAACGACATCTGAAGCTTTTGCCGGAAATTAAAGGTAAAAACGCTCTTCAGGTCGGGCCGCCTGATTATTAAAAGAATGAGATTCAGAAATAGAAGAGTAAACGCGAACAGATAGGCATATGAGATAGCTATATCGCCAAGAGTAAGTTCAGGCCGGCTAATTAATACCGTTGCATTTCCGTTCTTATAGAGT
Source organism: uncultured Bacteroidales bacterium (assembly GCA_963809855.1). Lineage (GTDB taxonomy): Bacteria > Bacteroidota > Bacteroidia > Bacteroidales > VadinHA17 > LD21. Next base: position 2,867,733 of record CAWELF010000001.1, read on the forward strand.
ACGTGATTGTATCCGTCGGCTGTAAATATTTTGTATTCCGTGTTTTCCTTAATGTAATCGGCATCGGTCTTATCGTACGGAAATTCGCCTGTTCTGAGAACTATTTCTCCGTTAATATATTTTGCAAAAGAATAATCCTTTAGACGCGCATATCCATGATAATTTTTATCGAGAAGCAGTTCTGAGTAACCGGGTTGGAACATGTTGAGATCGCTGTAAAGCTCAATAAACAATCCGTTAGTAATTCCTTTCTCCCCTTTGAAAAACATTTTTCCGATATAATAGGACCTTCCCCCCTGATTATCAATAAAATAAAAACCCGTACCTGTAAGCTGCCGGCCATCGCGACGAATGCGGTCCTCAAAAAAACTAAAGCAATTCTGGGCAACAACTCTGCCCTCATTTATTTTTAAAAGCTGATCACTTCTGCATTGAACGGAATTAAAATAGAAATTACGCCAGTAACCTGTAAAATATGTTTCTTGCAGATAGTTTGTAATCCTCTCAAAATCAATCATGTCGAAAGCATCGACCTTCATCATACCTGCAAGCGTGGTATCTTTCGAGATTACCGGCCACAAATCGAGCAGAAGAAGTTCTGCTTCCGGATCATTCTCGGTTGAAAAAGAGATTGCCTGGATCTTAAGGTTTGCAGTAATCTTTTCTTCAGAAAGAATAGTTATAACGTAAAGTGAATAAAGCCCAAAAATCACTGAAGATATTAGTGCAAGGTTAAATACTCCGCCTTTTTTATATATACAGAACCAAACCAGTATTAAAATTAAAATGTAAAAAACAGTTACCGGGATAAAGGTTGTGGGGTTGCCGTTTATAAATGATACAGGCACCAAAGTGGAAGTAAGTCCTGCATATAAAATAGTATGCCTGCTGTATTGTTTGGTTATTACGAAGATTTTCAACAGAAGTATAGCGGGGAAGAGTTCCAATAGAAGGACTGCAGAAAATCCAACAATACTGAACCAATTAATTTCCAGTATTTTATAAGTTTCAAAATTAATATTTGAATTCTCTACTAATGTGCTGAAAAGAAGGTTGCAACAACTAAACATAAAAGCTGCAACTGACAGAAGAATTGTAAGAATCAGATAATCTGATATTTTCCCTCCTTTCTTCAATTCTTTAACCGGGATGTAACGATAAATGAAATATGAAAAACAGGTTCCCAGTATACTTAGGATAAGCAGTTGACCGAGCGAGGGTAGAAAAGAGTTTAGTGAAAACCGGTAGGGTGAAAATAGTTCAGTGTGAAAAAGGACAGCCGGTTTACCAGCGAACAGAAGCAAGGAGTAAATAGCGCTGAAGACAATTAAAACAAAGCCCGAAGCTATAAATCTTTTAGCCCTGGAAACAAAAAATTTAGCAATTTCAAAAGTTAAAAGAATAACAAGAATGAAAACCGCTGCCCACAGGCTGACAGGAATGAAGATGAACAAAGAGTGTCCTTTCTCAGCAGGGAAAATAAGAGAAAAAAGAAATTCACCGGATTTATCATGAACGTGGAAAGCAGATTGTTCTTTATCGGTACTAAAACCCACATCTTCTGCAATCCTGAATTCCTTTGAAAACCCGCTTTTTATTATGTTGTTTTCAAAACCATAGTCAGTATGTAACCTGAGAAGCCCGACTATAGATTCATTCCCTGCCTGGATTTTCTTGGTTAGGAACCATCCATTCTGCAAAAATATCAACGATTTGTTATAGATTGTGTCGGTCATGAATGTAGGCACATCGAATCCATTGTCCGACCAATAGTGAAGCTTATTGTCGAGGTATTCCAGAATAGTAATATTATTCTCCTCTGCAATTGAAAAAAGGTCGTTTTCCGATACCGATCCATGATGATTGTTGCTCGCCAGCAATGGTTTCATACCATTCAGGCAATCCTCCATTATTTGTTCTTTTGAACCAAGAATTTTATTGAACATTCTTGTGCGGAGCCTGTATTCAAAATCGCTGAAATATACAGATTCAGTTGCCATTGCAATCAGCAACATTACAACAGTAAGAACAGCCAGTATTAATCTCCTGCGATTTCTAGTCATAGTTCGTTAGTTACAACTTACTCATGATGATAGGGTTCTCCTTTTATGATTGTAAACGACCGGTAAAGTTGTTCCAGAAACAATAATCGTACCAGTTGATGAGGGAAGGTCATTTTGGAAAGCGACAATTTCAGATCTGCCCTGTTGTAGACTTCTTCAGAGAAACCCCATGGCCCTCCAATAATAAAGACAATTCGCTTCTTCTGAAGCAGGAATATTTTCCCAAGCAAGTCAGAAAAATCAAGAGTTTTTAGTTCTTTCCCCTTTTCGTCGAGCAGAATAACATACTCATCACTGTTTACAGCTTGCATTATTCTTTTACCCTCTTTATTTTTTTGGTCGGGTACAGGCATGTTTTTTGTGTTCTTTAATTCAGGAAGAGTAATTATTTCAAATGCTGAATATTTCTTTATCCTCGATGTGTAGAGGTCAGCAACAGCGGAAATATTTTTATCTGTGGTTTTTCCTGTTTGCAATAAAGCAATCTTCATAAAATATGATTTCTTAATTGATTAATTCCCAGAAACAGCCGGTATTCACAAAAATAGTAAAATATGTTTGTCTGGCATGTACAGATGTTTGAAAAGGAGAATGAAATTATTTGCCGGAAGACCGAAGACCGGAGTTTGAAGTAGAAAAACTAATATCCACTTCGTCACTTTTTACTTCCTACCACCTACTTCTTACTGCTTACTATCTACTTCCGTCTTCTGTCTTCCGTCTATTACTCTTCCAAACAATTCGGCAAATTGATATTAACCCTTCATTATGAGATTTTTTAAACAAATTATTAGTAAATTTGTTTTTTGTTTGTTTAACGATCCGGCAACCTAAAACTAAATTGAAATGAATCCCGTAAAGATAATTCCGGTAGTTTTAATTGCATTCAGCGGTCTTATTGCCTCTGCACAGGAGCAGGCGAAAATTCCTGGTGGGATTTCCATCGCAATTAAAGCCGGGAATGCGGCAGAATTGTCGAAATATATGAATTCAACAATTGAGCTTCTTCTCCTTGATAAAGAAGATTTCTATAAAAAAAATGTAGCTGAGACAATTCTGAAAGATTTTTTTTCAGAATACCAGACAAAAGATTTTACAATCAGGCATCAGGGTGCAAAAAATGATGCCCAATATGCTATCGGTAACCTTAAAACGGAGAAGGGAGATTTTAGGGTATATTTTCTTCTTAAAAAGGTAGATACAGAGTTACTGATTCATCAGATAAGGATTGAGGCGGACAATGGAAAATAGCATTCTCAGGGAGTTTCTTATAAAAAGCATTGCAGAAGATTTAGGTGACGGCGATCATTCTTCGTTGGCATCTATCCCGTATGATGCCAGAGGAAGCGCCAAGCTTCTCATTAAAGATAATGGTATACTTGCCGGTATTCGCATTGCGAGAGAGCTTTTCAACCTTGTCGACACCGAACTGAAATATGAAGGGTTACTCAACGATGGGGCAGAAGTCGCTCCCGGCGATATTGCATTTATTATTCATGGGCGGCAGCAATCCATACTTAAGTCGGAACGCCTTGTCTTAAATATTATGCAGAGAATGAGTGGCATAGCAACAAGCACTCATGAATATGCATCTAAGCTGAAGGGACTAAAGACCCGGATTCTTGACACCAGGAAGACCACTCCAGGTATGCGATTTCTTGAAAAGGAAGCTGTACGGATTGGAGGTGGTTATAATCACAGGATGGGACTATACGATATGATATTGCTAAAAGATAATCATATCGATTTTTCAGGTGGAATCAGGAAGGCAATTTTGAATACTGTTGAGTATCAGAAGAAACATAATCTTAAGCTGAACGTAGAGATTGAAGCACGAAGCCTTGAAGATATCAAAGCTATTATTTCGGTTGGAAATGTTGATCGTATCATGCTCGATAATTTCAGTATAGAAGACACATTATCAGCTGTCAGGGAAATTGGAGGCAGCTATGAAACCGAGTCTTCAGGCGGAATTTCACTTTCCACCATCAGAGCTTATGCAGAATGCGGAGTAGACTTTATTTCTGTCGGTGCACTAACACATCATATCAAAAGTCTTGATATGAGCCTCAAAGCTATATAGAACAAGTTGGTAAATATATTCCAAATTCAGGGTTGCAAGGTCGTTTGTTAGCATACCTTGCCAATTTGAAATAATTTTCATTACTTTCGCCTTGTAAACCATTCAGAATGAATAAATGGATATTATTACCCCTCTTCCTCTTTCTTATAGGTTGTAACGGGAAGAAAACCGAAACATACTTCACACCCGATAGGGCGACTAAATATTTTAATGATATTAAAGATATCTGCGACAGGGATAGCGGTAAGCTCTGGGGAAAGAATCTTTATGGTCCGATTATGTTTGTCGACCGTACTTCCCGTTCAATAGTTGCCAATACCCAGGATAATCAAGGACTTCTGAAAGCTAAAGACAATGTCTTCACCGGAATATACCCAAAGGAACTTCTGCTAAATAATACTCCTGCAAATTTCGGAGGTACTCTTTTCGCCATGGCAACACTTCCACTGGAAGATGATAATTTCAGGATAAAAACCAGGGCTATCCGTGGATTGTTTCACCGGTTTCAGGAATATGAGGGGATAGCTGCTTCAAGTTTCAATGTTAGTAACATGGATGAAAAGGAAGCGCGTTTATGGATCAAACTTGAATGGAAAGCTCTTCGGAAAGCACTTACCTCTGAGGGTGATGAACGTCAACTGGCAATCAGGGATGCTCTTATCTTCAGAGGTTCAAACAGGGAGTTATATCAAAAGTTTGCTTCAGAGGAAAACCGGTTCGAAACTTACGAAGGACTAGCTACATTTACATTTACGCTTCTGTGTACCGGATCACCACAAGAATATAAAACAAGACTTTTAGAGAACCTCGACAGGGTCTACTCAATGCCATCCTATGCCAGGTCGTACGGAGTTATTCACGGTGCATTATATGCTACCCTTCTTTATGACAAAGGATATGATTTTCGCCAAATTAAAACAGATAATTTTGATTTGGGGAAAGCAGTTAAGGAATTATATAACATTGAGTTACCTGCCATTTGCAGAGATGTTGCCGGAAGTCTGGCAGTAAATTACGAAATAGATGAAATAAATAAAGAAGAAGCTCAACGCCTGGAAGTTATAAAACAAAGTATACACAACCAGATAAGTGTGTTTACTGAAAAACCTGTTGTCTTCCTGGAACTTGAAAGTCCTTATTTTGATTTTGAACCGGAGGACATTCATCCTCTCGATACTCTTGGTACTCTGTACACTTCAATGAGGGTATCCGATAACTGGGGAAAACTTACGGTTGATAAAGTGGGCTGTCTGGTATCTAACAACTATAAGTATCTTCGTATATCCGCTAAAGGATTTAAAGAAGCTCCTAAACACATTTCGGGTGATGGCTGGACCCTATTACTTAATGACAACTGGGAACTTGTTCCGGTAGATCAGAATTACTTCGTCAGGAAACTCATGCCGTAGATTGTCTTGCGGTCTTGCGGTCTTGCAAGTCTTGCAGTCAAGAGACTTTATGGACTTTATGGACTTTTGACTTTACAGACTTCTCAACTCGTTTATTCTCTCTTCGAGGGATTTTATCTTCGACTCCGCGTCACTTTTTTTCTTTCTTTCAAGTTCAAGTACATTTGCAGGAGCGCTATTTACAAATCTTTCATTTTCAAGCTTTTTCAAAACATTAAGAAGAAATCCTTTTTGATACTCCAGATCCTGTCCTAACTTAATCAGCTCAGCCTCCAGGTCAATCTTGCCGGATAGCGGAACAAAGTACTCAATGGTTCCTGCCATGAAAGAAACTGCCCCTTCCTGCTTTTCGGATACAAAAGTGACATCCGACAAGTTGCATAATTTACTAATAACTGGGAGAAAATGGTTATCAAACGCTTTCCTCTCCAGGCGTACCATGAGCTCTATCTTATCTTTATTCGGGATATCTTTGCTTTTTCTGACGGTACGTATCGCGCTTATTGTTTCCTTTACTGATTCGAACCTTCCGATAAACCCGGCATCGAAGTTGACAGCTTCCGGAATCCGGGTAACCATTATGCTCTCACCAGTAGCTCTAACCGAAAGAAGCTGCCATATCTCCTCTGTAATAAAAGGCATAAAAGGGTGGATCAGCTTAAGGAGTTTATCGAATATGGAAAGAGTAGCTTCCAAAGTAATCCTGTCGACCGGTTTCTGATATTCAGGTTTTATTATCTCAAGGTACCATCCTGAAAATTCATCCCAGAACAGTTTATATGTTGTCATAAGAGCTTCCGATATCCTGAATTTACTGAAGTTTGAATCAATATCTAAAATTGATTTTTCCATAACTTCATTCATCCATTCTACAGCAACTTTCGAGGAAACTGGCTGATCGATATTCTCATCCACCTCCCAGCTTCTAACGAGCCTGAAAGCGTTCCAGATTTTGTTGGCAAAATTACGTCCCTGTTCCGGCAAGTTGTCTTCATAAAGAAGATCGTTCCCTGCAGGGGAGCATAACAACATTCCTACTCTTACTCCATCGGCACCATATTTTTCAATAAGATCAATTGGTTCCGGTGAGTTGCCTAGGGATTTTGACATTTTTCTCCGCTGCTGGTCGCGGACCAAACCTGTAAGATATACATTGTTAAAAGGCTTTTGCCCCCTGAACTCGTATCCGGCAATAATCATTCTTGCAACCCAGAAAAAGAGAATTTCAGGAGCCGTTATAAGATCATTTGTAGGATAGTAGTATTTAATGTCTTCATTATCAGGTTCATTAATACCATCGAACGATGTAATGGGCCATAGCCAGGAAGAGAACCATGTATCGAGCACATCTTCATCCTGATGTAAATCTGTTGCTTTCAGCGATAAATTGCCGCTCTTTTCCCTGGCCATCACCAGTGCAACCTCAATAGACTCTGCAACAACAAACTCGTTATTATTATAGTACCACGCGGGAATCCTGTGTCCCCACCAGAGCTGACGGCTGATGCACCAGTCGCGAACATTCTCCATCCAGTGACGGTAGAGGTTCTTAAATTTAGCGGGGTAGATCTGAACTTCATCGTTTAATACAGCATCGAGAGCTGGTACTGAAAGATCCTTCATCTTTAAGAACCACTGAAGCGAAAGACGGGGTTCAATTACTGAATTAGTTCTTTCGGAGCGACCAATTTTATTATTATAATCTTCAACCCTGACAAGGTTTCCTGTTCTTGCCAGTTCTTTTTCAGCTAGATCCTTTGCTTTGAAACGGTCGATTCCAACGAACATCCCGGCGTTCCGGCTAATTGTTCCATCATCGTTAAAAACATCTATCGATGGTAAGTAATGCCTCAGTCCTATTTCATAGTCATTAATATCATGAGCAGGAGTAATCTTGAGACAACCTGTTCCGAACTCGGGATCAACATAGCTGTCAAAAATAAATGGCACCTCACGGTTAGCCATCGGGACAATAACCTTTTTACCCTTAAGATGCTGATATCTTTTATCGTCCGGATTAGCACAAACGGCTGTATCTCCCAGTATTGTTTCGGGACGAGTCGTTGCAACCATCACATAATCATCCTCTCCAACTATCTTATAACGAACATAATAGAGTTTTGATTTTTCTTCAGTATAAATTACTTCCTCATCCGAAACAGCAGTAATGGCCTGGGGGTCCCAGTTAACCATCCTTACACCTCTGTAGATGAGACCTTTATTGAACAAGTCGATAAAAACTGTTATTACTGAATCGTATCTTTTCTCATCCATTGTAAACAGGGTACGATCCCAGTCGCATGAAGCGCCCAGACGTTTAAGTTGTTCAAGAATAATACCACCATGTTTATTGGTCCACAACCAGGCATGATCGAGAAATTGTTCCCTGGTCAGATCACGTTTTTCAATCCCTTCGGCTTTTAGCTTTGCAACAACTTTTGCTTCTGTTGCAATTGAAGCATGGTCGGTTCCCGGAACCCAGCACGCATTCTTTCCCTGCATCCGAGCCCTTCTTACAAGAACATCCTGAATAGTATTGTTGAGCATATGCCCCATATGAAGTACTCCTGTCACATTCGGAGGCGGGATAACAACTGTGTATGGCTCACGCTCATCAGGAGTACTTTTGAAAAACCCCTGTTCCATCCAGTAACTATACCATTTAGCTTCTGCCTTTCCCGACTCAAATTTTGAAGGAATATCCATTGTAGGTATTGATAATTTTGTAAATAATTGATCCGTAAAAATAGAAATTAAAATGATACAACCCGAGGGTGATGTCTTCAATATGGGGCATAATTCGTTCGATGTACTGAAACAATATCTGGTTATATCATAATAAATATCATCTTTTTACTGCACTAAATTGATTAGTTTTGCACTGAATTTTAAGATTAATTAAGAATCAGTTATGCCACTAATATCCAAAAGAGGTAACGCGATGCCTGCATCGCCAATACGGAAGCTAGTTCCCTATTCCGAGGGGGCAAAGCTTAAAGGCAGGGAAGTATTCCATCTGAATATCGGTCAACCTGATATTCCTACTCCGGAAGTTGCCTTGAATGCGATTCGAAATATTAATCTGAAGGTTATTGAGTACAGTCATTCCGCAGGTAACGAATCTTACCGGCGTAAACTGGCTGGCTATTATCAGAAGGCAGGGATCCATGTTGATCATACTCAAATACTTGTAACCACAGGAGGTTCTGAAGCTGTTCTTTTTGCACTGATGTCTTGTGTCAATCCGGGTGAAGAGGTAATTACCCCGGAACCATTTTATGCCAATTACAATGGCTTTGCAACTAGTGCAGGAATCAAAATTGTACCGGTTACATCATATATCTCAGATGACTTTGCACTTCCTCCAATAAAGGAAATTGAGAAGAAGATCACTTCAAAAACGAAGGGTATAATTATTTGTAATCCAAATAATCCGACAGGATATCTCTATTCGAAGGAAGAGCTTCTTCAGATACGGGAGATAGTTAAGAAACATGATCTTTTTCTTTTTGCAGATGAAGCTTACCGGGAATTCTGTTATGATGGAGCAGAGTATTTCTCTTGTATGAATCTTGAAGGTATTGAGAATAATGTAATCCTTCTTGATTCTGTATCTAAACGGTACAGTGAATGTGGTGTCAGGATCGGGGCACTGGTTTCACGAAACAAAGAAGTAATTTCAACTGCCCTAAAATTTGCTCAGGCACGGCTTTCTCCGCCGGGGCTTGGACAGATAGCAGGTGAAGCATCAATTGATACTCCAGAACAGTATTTCAAGGATGTAAACAAAGAGTACACAGAGCGCAGAAACTATTTGGTAGATGCCTTAAATAAGATCCCGGGTGTTTATTGCCCAAAACCAAAAGGAGCATTCTACACTGTTGTGAAGCTTCCGGTAGATGATGCCGATAAGTTTGCACAATGGCTTCTGGAAGATTTTGAATATAAAAATCAGACTGTTATGGTTGCGCCGGCTTCAGGATTTTATTCTACACCAGGGTCGGGCAAAAATGAAGTACGCATAGCCTACGTCCTAAAGATCGAAGATCTCAGGAAAGCCGTTAATATTATTGCTGAAGCGCTTAAGGTTTATCCTGGAAGAGTTTGACCGCACGACTGCAAGACCGCACGACCGCAAGACTATTACTTATATAACAAGTATTTCTCCCTTATCTTAGAAAACTTAACTAGTCCAGGTTTCCAGGTTTTGCGGATTTGCTCCTCAGTCATTCCTCTCTCTATTTGCTCCCGCAGAACGGGCCCCCCTGCCAGAACATCGAAATACGGGATAAAAAATTTGCTTTTATCAGGGAATGCACGGTATGCATCAATTACCCAGGTGAGATTTATTTTTGGCGAAGGTACCTGTCCGTCTTTTAAAGCGTTCCTCAGATCAACTCCAAAACATTTTTTCCCGAGAAGAGGAGGATTTTTTGCACCTGCAACACTCTCCGGAGTAAAACTAAAACCTGTGTCGGGCAAGGACGGTGATCCATAAACCTGAAATGGGAAAGAAGTCCCTCTGCCCAGTGAAATATTTGTGCCTTCAAAAAAACAGAGTGAGGGATAAAGGTAAACGGAGTTCTGGTTAGGCAGGTTCGGTGACGGTTTTATCGGAAGCTCGTAATATGTATTATGAGTGTAATTTTTACATTTAATAACTATCAGATCGCATTTAACCTTATTTTTCAGCCAACCCTCTCCATTTATCATTCCGGCATACTCTCCTACAGTCATACCATGAACAACAGGTACAGGGTGCATTCCTACGAAGGATTTATGCAAAGTATCAAGAATATTCCCGTCGCAATAGAAACCATTAGGGTTTGGACGGTCGAGGATTAAACATTTCACATGGTTTTCAGCACATGCTTCCATAACATAATGGAGGGTGGAAACGTACGTATAGAACCTTACTCCCACATCCTGGATATCGAAGATTACCATATCGATCCCGGCAAGGTCTGCCGGAGTAGGCTTATAATGAGAGCCATACAGACTAATAACGGGAACTCCGGTTTTCGGGTCTTTGGAACTGGCAACTGTTTCCCCTGCATCTGCCAAATCCCTGAAGCCATGTTCGGGAGCAAATATCGCTTTTATAATAATTCCTGACGAAAAGAGAGTATCAACAAGATGAGTCTTTCCAACCATGGAAGTTTGGTTTGCTACAATAGCTATCGATTTTCCTTCAAGCAGCTGTTTGTAGCTCTGAATCTGATACGCTCCCGGTAGAGGAGCTTTCTTTGCCCATGAACATAGTGTAAATAAAACCAAAAACCAGCCTAACAGAATTGTAACTATAACTTGTTTCATCTAAATATGAATTTTGACTTGTAAAACTAAATAATAAATCAGACAATTCTTAATCCTCTACGAGGAATAAATAGACTCTCATCATATTCTGCTACAATACTTTATCGCCTACGACGCACAGTGGCTACAATTTAAATAAACAGAAAATTGAGAATCGGATATTTTTCCACAATACCTTATCGCCTACAACGAATAGCAGTCATAATTTTTATCTATCTGATTATTGACATTCGGGTGTTTATTCAGCAAATCCGGATAACAGGTTGCCAGTTGAATGCCCTTATGGTTAAATCCTGATCTGGTTGAATTCCATATCTTCTACATAGCCCGTAGGGCTTATAGTATTGTAGAAAATCAATCATCCATCATATAATGATACCCTGGAGTGGTTAAACAAGATAATTAACAATATTTTCCTAATTTTGGTGTCTTACAAAAAAGATGAATTTACCATATTTCATAGCAGAAAGGCTCATCAAAGGAAGACGCGAGGAAACTTCCTTCTCCCGGCCAATAAACGTAATTGCCATAATTGGTATTGCCACGGGGCTTGCTGTGATGATACTTGCAGTAGCTATACTTACCGGGTTCAAACAACAGATCAGGGAAAAAGTAGTTGGATTCGGATCGAATATACAGATCACCAACTTCGATTCAAATAATTCATATGAGACGGTGCCAGTAAGTGACACGCAGCAATTCATCTCAAAAATTAAGCAGATCCCCGGCATTTCACATATTCAGGTTTTTGCAACAAAAGCCGGTATCATAAAAACCGACGAGGAGATTCAGGGAGTTGTACTTAAGGGAATCGGAAGCGATTATGACTGGAGCTATTTTAAAAGCAACATGGTAGATGGTACAGTCTTTACGGTAAGCGATACCGGGCGAACCGATAAAGTGATTATCTCAAAAAGAATCTCTGATATGCTCAGGCTAAAAACGGGTGATTCTTTCACAATGCTTTTTGTCCAGGAACCGGCCCGCTGGAGAAAATTTACAATAAGTGGTATCTATGAAACCAGTCTGGAAGAATTCGATAAAATCTATGTTTTCTGCGATATCGGTCATATTAAAAAACTAAATGGCTGGAGGGATGACCAGGTAAGCGGGTTTGAAATATTCATTCGCGATTTTGATCAGCTCGATAATATGACCCAGGCTGTTCGTGATGCAATCGGTTATAAAATAACAGAAGAAGATGCCAAGTTCAAAGTAACAAGTATCAGGACCAAGTACCCTCAGATCTTCGACTGGTTGAACTTTCAGGATGTCAATGTAATAATTATTATTCTGCTGATGCTGATTGTGGCCGGATTCAATATGATATCCGGTTTACTCATCCTTATACTGGAAAAGACCAATATGATAGGGATCCTGAAAGCTCTGGGTTCCGAGGACAGGACAATACGGCGGGTCTTTATTTACCAGGCTACATATCTTATAGCCAAGGGATTATTATGGGGAAATCTGATAGGAATCGGTATTGCATATATTCAGCTCAAAACAGGTATTCTTACACTTGATGCTTCTTCATATTATATTAAGACGGTCCCGGTAAACCTTCAACTTTCCCATATTCTGCTACTTAACGCAGGTACTATGGCTGCTATTATTATTATGCTTCTGGTTCCTTCACAATTGATTAGCAGGATAACGCCTGTGAAGGCAATTAAGTATGATTAAAAGAGGACGTAAGGGGCGCAAAGGGCACAAGGGGCGCAAAGGGTTGATTAGAAGCTTAGGCAAAAGACTGTTTCCTTATTTGGAACAGATCTGACTTTCAGAGTGCCTCCATGCGCTTTCATTATCTGTTTCGAAAGACTTAATCCGATTCCGGAACCATTCCGTCGGGTAGTAAAGAAAGGAATGAATATCTTATCTAAAACATCTTCACTTATACCCGGCCCATTATCTGTTATGCAAATTTCAGTAGCAAAACCTTCATGAACAGATGCTTTAAGAACGATTTTAGCAACCTGATTATTCTCATTTGCTTCAACGGCATTCTTCAGTATATTAATCAGGACCTGGCTAATAAGGTTTTGGTCGGCATTAAGCTCGGCATTATCTGATGGCACTTCAATATCAAGAATAGCATTCCCGCTATTTTCGAGTGAGCTGTAAAGAAGTTTAATTCTGTCGAACAACTCTCCCACCCTGAATGATTTTTTAACGGGCTCTGGAATACGCGTTAACTTTCTGTAAGATTCTACAAACGACATTAATCCTTTTCCCTGTTCGCGGATTACATCAAGTCCCTGAATGGTGGTATAAATAGTTTTCTGAGTTATCTCTTCCGGTTTAATATGAAGGTTGTTTTGCACATAAATTCTTGACAGACTTTCAGATAAAGATGTGATAGGAGTTATTGAATTCATTATCTCATGCATCAGAACCCTGATAAGTTTCATCCATGATTCGAGTTCTTTCTCATCAAGTTCACTTTTAATATCCTGCAGCGAAAGGATTATAAACTTACTATCCTTAATTTTCAGTGTCGTGGCTTTAAGTGAAACCTGAATCTCACCTTCCGGAGTCATCAGACCGATAAGCCTCCTTTCACCGGAATGTATTTCGCTTATTGCACTATACAGTCCGGCATCAATTCTTTCCAGCTGTTTAAGGTGAGTAAGAACGCTGAGTGATAACAGCTTTTTTACCGCAGAATTTGCATGAAGGATGAATCCTTTTTCATCGAATGAAATTATTCCTGCACCAAGGTGCTCAATAAGAATCTGGAAATATTGTTCCTGGTTTCTGTTTTCTATTCTTAGCTGTTGAATCTGAAGGTTAACCTTCTGCATGCTTTCGTATAATTCTCTGAGACTCCTTTCTTTAGTGCCTTCGGGAAATGTAAGAGTTGAGTCATCATTCCTTACCGAATCGAAGAAAAACCGGATCTTTCTGTTCGTTGCATTTAAGTAAGAAATCAGATTATAAATGGAGATCAACAGCAGAACAACAAATATTATTGAGAGCCGGAGTGAAGGAATAACCACGGCAATATAGCTAAGCGAAAGAGACAGGAGCAGTAATACCAAAACCCTGACAATTATATTAAAATACAGGTTCCTGCTTATCATAGTTTTATTTTTTGAGCCTGTTATATAATGTCTGTCGTGTAATTCCCAGTTGGGTGGCAGCGGCAGTAAGGTTTCCATTATTCTGATCCAGTGCCTGTTGCATCATTTGTCGTTCCATCTCTTCAAGTGTTGAAAAAACCTGATTTACCTGTGTGGAGGAATTCTTTACAAAAAGGTCCTCCGGTTTAAGAACATTTGATTCGCTGAGAATTACAGCTTTTTCAATTGTATGCTGAAGCTCTCTGATATTTCCCGGCCATGCATACTTCATAAGTTTTTCACCGGCTTGCCGGTTGATCCTTATTTCCGGTTTGTTATAACGGTGTGCAAATTTCTTAAGAAAGAACTCTGAAAGAATAAGAATATCATTGCCCCTGTCTCTGAGGGGCGGTACTTCAATATGAATAGTATTGATTCGATAAAGCAGATCTTCCCTGAATAAACCGGAACTCACCATACAATTCAAGTCTCGGTTTGTAGCACAGATCAATCTTATATCAACATCATTAACAACGTTTGAGCCAATGCGGGTAATCTGACGACTTTCAATCGCAGTGAGTAGTTTCGACTGAAGATGTATTGAAATATTTCCTATCTCATCTAGGAAGAGTGTGCCTTTGTTTGCGGTTTCAAATTTGCCCGGACCGACTTTCCCTGGCATCAGTAAATGCGCCCTTCACATGACCAAATAACTCACTTTCAAAAAGCGATTCACTTAGAGAGCCCATGTCGACAGTAACCATTACTTCTGCAGATCGATGAGAAAGCCTGTGGATCTCCTGTGCAATGAGCTCTTTTCCGGTACCGTTTTCCCCGGTAATTAAAACATTTGCATCTGTACGGGCAACTTTTCTGACAAGGTTTAAAACATTCATCAGTGCGGGCGATGAACCGATAATATATTTCTGGTTGCGGTTGAATTCTTTTTTGAGTTGCTTCACCTCTTTTTTTGAATTGGTAAGCTCAATGGCAAGTTTCAAAGTAGCAATCAGTTTGTCGTTATCCCAGGGCTTCAGTACGAAGTCGGAAGCTCCGGCTTTCAGAGCCTTTACTGCCAGGTCAATATCACCATATGCAGTTATCATAACAACTGAAATGTCGGGATAAGCTTCCTTGATTTTCCCAAGCCAGAATAATCCCTCATTTCCGGTATTTACTCCGGCCTTGAAATTCATGTCAAGAATTACCAGTTGGTATTCATTCCTTTGGAGCTCAGAGAGAATCTGGTTGGTGCCTGAAAGCGAAGTAACAGATTTAAAAACCGGAGATAACAGAATATCAAGTGC
Source organism: uncultured Bacteroidales bacterium (assembly GCA_963809855.1). Taxonomy (GTDB): domain Bacteria; phylum Bacteroidota; class Bacteroidia; order Bacteroidales; family VadinHA17; genus LD21. The sequence goes on from CAWELF010000001.1 coordinate 2,882,976, forward strand.
GCTTAGGATGCTTTTGTTATCGTCGACAAGTAAAATGCTGCTATTCTGGATCTGCATATCTTTTATTTCTAAAGATCTGTTTAACCACGGATTAATCACGGAGTGACACGGATTATTAATACGCTGCTGGCGCGGATTTGCAATCGTGCCAAAAAATATAGCACCAATTGCAAATTGGCATCAGCGAGCAATTTATTCTGTGAAACTCCGTGTAACTCCGTGGTTAATGGATTTCATTTTTTCTACCAATTATTTTATTTTCAATAAAAGTATTTCAATTCCAACCAAAAATCAATAAATCGTAAAATATTTTTACGATTGAATGTAAAATATATTTACTACTACTAATATACTATCTTACTTATTAAGCTGTAATTTAGACATATACGGTAGTGGCATAATTATAGTATTAAAAAAGTGATCATATCAGGATAAACGATGGATTAACTAAGGATTATTCAGAGGATAAACTATGAAAATCATACTTAAATCAATCATTCGCAATTTCATTCACAATCCGGTTACAAACCTGATCAACCTGTTTGGATTATCAGTTAGTCTTGCCATAGTAATTATACTGTCTGTTTACTGCTACAGCGAGCTTACAACCGACAATTTTCATAATAATGTCAATGAGACCTACCTTTTAAAGAAGAGCCCTGATGCCATTTATTTGCCGGGGATACTCTATGAGACTATCAGGGAGAGAATACCCGGACTTGAGTCGGTTGTCAGGATTACGGGAAGCTGGGAACCTCCGACCTTTCAAATCGGAAATAATGAACCCTTAACTTCAGATCTGATTTTTGCGGATGAGGATTTTTTTAAGGTCTTTTCTTATACTAGTTCTGAAGGAGATATTAGCTCAGCGCTTTCGGAACCGATGGGAATAGTACTTTCAGAAGGTCTGGCAGGAAAACTCTTCGGCAAGGAGAATGCTCTTGGAAAGCAGGTCATGATGAACAACAAGTTTAGTCTGACAGTAAAAGCTGTATTTAAAGATCAGAAAAATAACACTTGTCTGAATTTCAGTGCAGTTACATCCATAACTACAAAAAATATTGTTCAGTCGAACGGGGATGAAATGAAAGACTGGGGGTGGAATAATTTTCAGATATTTCTGTTACTCGAGAAGGCTGCCAAAGCTGATGATATCATTAAAAACATAGTAAGGGTCATCCCTGAAAAAGAACAGAAGAGTTATTCGGAGGCCAATCTGGTACCTTTAACAAAGGTCTATTTTTCGAAGATCTCTCTCTTTGGTTCCGATCATCTCAGAAGCGGAAACAGGAAAAAGGTTATGGTACTACTTTTCGTCGCTGTTCTTGTTCTTATGATAGCTCTCATAAACTTTGTAAATATTTCATCATCACAGTGGCAGGAACGGGTAAAACAGATGGGGATAATGAAAGTTTTAGGAGCTCCCCGCTCAGAAATATTAAGAAATGTCATGGCTGAGTCACTAATTTTCTTTTTGGTCTCGTTCATATTCGCCCTCCAAATAACCTTCTCATTAACCTCATTTATAAGTGGTTATACCGGAATCAGATACAATGAGTATATAGCTGGTTCACTTAAGTTTTTAATCGCCTCAATTATAGGTGTTTTCTTTCTGAGTATAGTTTTTAGTATTATTCCTGCTTTGAAAATCGCCTCTTCCAGAGCAGCAGATAATCTGAAAAAAACAGTAAGGAGTAACAAAACCAGATACACAATTAACGGTGCCCTGGTAACCTTACAATTTGCAATTGCAATTACCCTTGTAGCCTTTACTTTGCTTGTCCAGAAGCAGGTTCGGTTCGGAAGTAATGAACTGGGAATGAATCAGAACAATATAATTGGCATTAAACTTACTGAACAACTTATGTCCAAAAAGGATGTACTGAAGGAAAAGCTGAAAGGGGAACCTGCAATAAATGAAGTTTCATTTTCCCAGTACTTCCCCGGAAAAGTTATTTCCAGCTGGGGTACACGTCTGACTTTAAACGGCGAAAACAAACAAGTCGAATTCGACACTTTTTGTGCAGATGAAGCATTCTATAAGCTTCTGGGACTTGAATTGGTTTCAGGGAGATTTTATTCTGACGATCTGCCTTCGGACGTAGGGAAAATTATAGTAAATGAAACCTTTGTCAGAAAATATAATCTAACTGATCCGATCGGAGGAACCATTATGGTTGGTATGATGGGCGAAAATGCCAGTCCATCTGAAATTATAGGTGTTTTGAAAGATTTCCATTATAAACCTGTTAACAGGGAGATCAGTGCTCTGGCAATAAGGAATGAGCGCCAGGAATCATATTGTCTGGTACATGCTCAGACAGAGAACTTTAACTCACTTAGAAAAACTATGGAAGATATAAAAGCAATAACTGCAGAGCTTTCACCTTCATTCCCTGTAGAAATAAGCTTTTTCGATACAGCTTTGGAGAAAATGTATAATTCAGAATTACAGTTCCGCAGAACCTTTTCGCTAATGTCGGCAAGTGCAATAATAATATGCTGTCTCGGGATACTGGCAATGTCTCTGAATGCATGTCAGAGAAGAGTAAAGGAAATAGGAATCCGAAAGGTAAATGGAGCAAAAATTGGAGAAATACTTTTTATGCTGAACAGCAATTTTATAAGATGGGTAGTTTTAGCATTTGTAATCTCAACACCGGTTGCCTGGTATATAATGAATCAGTGGCTTAAGAATTATGCCTATAAGACGGAGTTAAGCTGGTGGCTATTTGCATTAGCAGGATTGTCAGCACTGCTGATAGCTGTCTTTACTGTAAGCTGGCAGAGTTGGAGGACTGCTACGAGGAATCCGGTGGAGGCGCTCCGTTATGAGTAGAGAGGCGTGAGGAATGAGGGGGAGAATGGGTGAAGGGGAGAGGGGGAGAAAGGGAGAATGGGAGAGTATAATGAGGTAGATTTTCTTTGCGCCCTTTGCGTAATCTTTGCGCCCTTTGCGGTTAAAGGATTTTAAAGAATTTTAGTTGCTAATTTATCAAATTCAAAACCAGGTATATATGAGCGGACAATATCTAAAAATAGCAATCAGAAGAATTTCACGAAACTACAAATCAAATCTCTTAATTTTTGCAAGTCTGGTGATAGGATTAACAAGCTGTCTTGTAATTTACGCCAAGATCAACTATGAATTAAGTTTTGATAGTTCCCATACACAAAGCAGGAATATTTACAGGATTGTCAGGGTTACATCTGGATTGGAATATACAAACGGCGGACTTGAATATCGCACCGGAGTTCATTTTCCTCTTCCTGCTGCATTAAAAAAGTCTGTACCCGAATTGCGCGATGTTGTTTCAATGTTTTACCTGTATGGCCAAAAAATCAATATACCGACCAGTGACAGCACAGTAGAAAAGTCATTCACACTCAACGATGGAATTGTTTTTACTGAACCTTCTTTCTTTAATGTTTTTGATTTCGGGAAAAATGGACTGAAATGGTTAAGAGGAGAAGGGAAACAGGTTCTGGATAAACCATTTACAGCTGTTATAACTGAGGAAGCATCTCAAATACTCTTTGCTGGCGAAGATCCTGTTGGTCGTGATATAATCATCTTCGGAACAAAATTCACCGTAGAGGGAGTCATCCAGAATCTGCCTGAAAATACTGACCTCCCTTTTAAAGTTTTATTATCATTGAGAACTTTTTCAGAAAAACTAGATCCGGGGTTTACTACCGATTGGGGTGGTTTATCAGACAACTTTCAATGTTATGTGGTATTAAATAGCAGGAATGATGTTGTTTCAGCAGAAAAAAAATTCAAGGAAATTTACGCATCAAATGCAGGATCTAATCGTCTTGAAGGACGCCAATTCAAATTGCAGCCTCTTTCACGGGTTCATAAAGAGAGTCAGTATGGAAATTATAATAATCGAACTGTTAGCGCAGGTCTGCTTCTGGCACTGATACTTATAGGTGCATTCATTTTTCTGATAGCCTCGTTTAATTATAGTAATTTTTTTCTGGCCGAAACAATTAAACAAAGAAAACAGATTGCTTTAAAGCTGATCCTGGGCAGCAAGCCGATTTCTGTATTTTTTCAATTTCTCACCGAGTCGTTGCTGGTAAACTTTTTCGCTCTGCTGGTCAGCCTTCAATTGACAATACCTGTTATTAAAAACTTTTACTCTTTTATTGACATTCCAAAGGGATATATTCCGGAGATTAACATATCCTCTGTTCTTCTTGTAGTCGGACTTTTGTTTGTTGGTAGTTTCCTTTCGATAATATTTTCAATATTTAACCTGAATTTAAAATCGTTATCCAATCTTCTGAAAGGGAGTGACAGAGGCAATTCAGGAAGAGGTGACACTTTTGGAAAAACCAGTGTAATCCTTCAGTTTGTCGTAGCACAATCAGTAATTATTGCAACACTGTTTATTGTCAAACAAATTTATTTTATCAATCACAAGGAACTTGGATATAAGACTGATAATATTATTTATATAAGGTTGCCAGAGAATCAGAAATCGAAGCTGCCATCATTCTCGGCAGAACTAATATCTGATCCGGGGATAAAAAGTGTGGCTTATAGTTCGGTTGTACCTGCCGAATCCCAACAATGGACTTCTTTTAGTCGGTTTATTAATGATCAGGAAAAAAGAATTGATGCTGAAATCAAATATATCGATACTGCTTATCTCAATTTATACTCTTTCACTTTTATAGCCGGCCAAAATTTTTCTTCGAAGGATACATCCGCCGTAATTTTAAACAATGAATTTCTGCTGGAAACCGGTTTCAAAAATGCTGATGAAGCCATTGGTGCTACAATTAATGGACCTGATGGAATGAAGTTAAGTATTAAAGGTGTGGTTGGGGACTTTAACTCCGGTTCATTACGGAACCAAATCAGGCCATGCGTATTTTTTAATAATCCCGGAGGCTTCGGGACTGTAAATATTAAACTTTTGTCTTCAGGGAGTTCTGGAATCAAGAATGTAAAAGTCCTTCCCGGAGAGATTGAAAAAATAAATAAAATATGGGAAAATGTCTTTCCCAACCAGGAATTTCGCTATAGATTTCTCAGCGACAGGATAGCCGATTATTATAAATCGGACTATAAAGCACTTAACCTCTTTTTCCTATTTGCTTCAATAACAGTTTTTTTATGCATTCTTGGAATCTTAGGTTTGTCGTTACGTATGAACGAGAGCAGGACCAAAGAAATAGGGTTGCGAAAAGTGAATGGTGCGACCATTTCAGAAGTGATGTTCCTGCTAAACAGAAACTTCATCAATTGGGTAGCGAGAGCTTTTGTAATCGCTTGTCCAATAGCCTTTTTTGCAATGTATATGTGGTTACAGAATTTTGCATACAAAACCGAGCTCAGCTGGTGGGTATTTGTATTGTCAGGAATAATATCCCTTGGAATTGCTTTGCTGACAGTAAGTCTGCAAAGCTGGAGGGCTGCAACGAGGAATCCGGTGGAGGCTTTGAGATATGAGTAGCGAGTAGTGAGGGGTGAGGAATGAAGGGGAGATCGAAGCGTGGTGGCGATTCCACGACAGCGGAAATGGGAGAATCAAAAAATGGGAAAAGAGGAGTTTGTTTAAAGCAGATAAAATAAGTTAAATTATGTTTTTAGATGGATTACTTAAAATTGCTGCAAGAAATTTTAAAAAGAATTTCATTTCATCAATTATTAAAGTCCTTGGTTTGGCCATAAGCCTTGTTTCAGTAATAATTATATGGTCGTTTGTTATTAATGAAAACAAATATGACAAGAATATTTCTACCGGCAGAAGGGTCTACAGGCTTGAAACAAATTGGGCGAGCATGCCACCTTTTCTTGGTCATTCCATGAATCAGAGTCTTTCCGGTCAGATTATTTCAACAAGGCTCAACTTCTGGGAAGATGCAGGAATTCAGGTTGATAATAATCCATTTAATCTGAAAGTTCTCACATTTGCTGATAGCACCTTTTTTAAAACTTTTCCCCTTGAGTTTATTGCTGGTGATCCGGGAAATGCTCTTATCAAACCTTTTTCACTTGTCCTGACGGAATCTCTAGCTAAAAAGTATTTTGGAAGCACCGATGTTGTCGGAAAAATAGTCAGGTTTGAAAATCAATTTGACTTCACTGTTACAGCAGTAATAAAAGATCAGCTATATCTCCATCTCACAGTTTCGGCATTAGCTTCAATCGAAAGTCTGGAAACAATCAAGTATAAAGGGGTTCTTAAGGAGTACGATGGGTGGAGTTATCCCACCTATATATTATTTCCCGAAGGTATGCATAAAGAGGTATTTGAGAAAATTGTCATGGATCATTTGAAAAAGGTTGGTTATAATGACGCTTTCAAACTCAGGCCTTTCAATGATATTTACTATTCCCATGAAGTTGAAAATGAAAGCAATACCAAGCACGGGAATCTACTTTATAACAAGATTTTGATTGCAGTTTCAATTTTTATTCTCCTTTTGGCTGCAATTAATTTCATCAATCTGACAATTGCGAATGCTGTTTCACGGTCAAAGGAAGTCAGCCTTAAGAAACTTCAGGGAGCTACTAAATTTCAACTGATATTACAGTTCCTTTTCGAAACTGTCATGTATATATTTCTTTCCATTCTATTATCTATTTTAATATTATGGTTCCTAAACCCGTTACTTAACTCACTTACCGGATTTTTTGTCAGTTCATCCGATTTATATACTACAAACAATCTGCTCATCCTGTCAGGAGGATTAATCGCATTTACATTTATTTCAGGTATTTACCCCAGTATTTATATCAGCTCTTACAATATTAATTCAATCAAGAAGAAGCTTTCTGGAAATGCAAATCACATTGGTATCCGGAATGGCTTAATAATATTCCAGAATCTGGTCTCGATTACTTTGATTTGCTGCACCCTGATAGCCAACCAACAATTCAGGTATATGAATGAAAAAGATTTGGGCTTCAATAAAAACAATATTTTAAATTTAAAAATCAATTCTCAGTTGGTTGGACACCTCGATCTTTTTAAGGAAAAACTTTTAAAGTATCCTGAGATTATCAGTCTTTCTTACTCTAACCGAATACCAGGAAATTATTGGGGATCGTGGTGTTGTGTAAAAATCGAGGGAAACGAGAATAAGTATTTTAATAATTATGTTGACGCTGATTACTTGAAGACAATGGACATCAGACTTAAAGAAGGACGCAATTTTTCAGCCGGCAATATAAGTGATTTAAAAGCCACCTATCTCATTAATGAGCAGGCAATAAAACAATATGGTCTGAAGAATCCGTTAGGACAGTTAATAACTCCGGGAAATGGGATAATGGGCGAGATTATTGGCATAATTAAGGATTTCCATTACAGGGGTTTAAACTATGAGCAGACACCCGTAATCCTGTTTTATAATCAGGAACGCGTGAATTATATTAATATAAGAATCAATGGAAATAACATCGCCGGAGCCCTGGAAAGAACCAAGATAACATGGGATGAAATGTGTCCGGCTTTCGCATTTGAGTATTCATTTCTGGGCGAGACTTACGATCTGCAATACAAATCTGAACGAAGATTTGAGAACCTGCTTTTTGCATTTGCATTACTTGCATTGTTTGTTGCGAGTATTGGACTTTTTGGACTTTCAATCTATAGTACCGGGCGCCGGACCAAAGAGATCGGCTTGCGGAAAGTAAACGGGGCCAGGGTAACTGAGATACTGATGATGTTAAACATTGACTTTATAAAATGGGTAGCCGTTGCCTGGTTGATCTCCTGTCCTATTGCCTGGTTTGTGATGAAAAAATGGCTTATGAACTTTGCATACAGGACAGAAATAAGCTGGTGGATATTTATAGTTTCAGGAATAATAGCCTTTGTAATTGCCCTGTTGACTGTGAGTCTTCAGAGCTGGAGTGCGGCTACGAAGAATCCGGTGGAGGCGTTGAGGTATGAGTAGTGAGGCGTGAGGAATGAGGGTGAGAATGGGAGTAGAGGTAAAATGGTGAAAAGAAGAAAAAGATGAATATAATTGATAAAAAATTATAAAATAGATAAATGACCAGACAATACTTTAAAATAGCTATCAGAAATATAACCCGTAATATAGTTCAATCGACGATCAGTATTATGGGTTTGGGAATCGGGCTGGGATGTATTATCCTTCTACTTGCCCTGATACTTCACGAAACCTCATTCAACAGGTTTATTCCTAATAACCGGAATGTATACCGGATTGTATTTGGTCAGACTGGACTTACTCAATATCCTCTTGCAGAGAAAATGAAAGAAGAATTTCCGGAAGTGAAAGATTTTTTCAGGTTCTACCAGACAAACGACATCATACTCCGAAACAGAAATAATGAGCTTGTAAAAGATAAATATTTGGGGTTCGCAGATCCTTCACTTTTTAAAATTCTGGGCATAAAATTTATTTCCGGAAATCCGGCTAATTCAATCGGTGAGATTGCCATTTCTGAAAAAACTGCGCTGAAGTATTTCGGAAATCTATCCCCTCTTGGGGAAGTTCTTTCTTTCGAGTTGCCTGATGGATTCACAAATCTTTCTGTTTCAGGTATATATAAGAATATGCCAGCTACTTCTACTCTTTACCCGGAGTTTATTGCCGATATTAAATTATCTGACAAAATGTTCAGACAATTCCAGAAGCAACTTGGTGAATATGGAAATGAAAACAATACTTCCTTAACCTGGATGAATTCAGAGTTTCTCTCATATGTGGTACTCGGGAATAATACTGATATAGAAATTCTGACTTCAAAAATGGAAAAGTATAAAGAGATTATCAAGAATGAGAAGTTAAAAGACCTCAAATATTCAATGCAACCAGTAACTGATATATACCTTAAATCACAAGGACTTGGCGGTGCACGATTCTGGCGGGAGGGAAATCAAAGTGAACTAAAATACTATGAAGCAATTTCACTATTTATACTCTTGATATCAGTTATTAATTATATTCTGTTGGCTCGTGCCTCAATTGCTGAACGGATTCGTGAACTTGGAACAAGGAAAGTCTTTGGCGCATCACTTTTCTCTATCCGAAAACAAATTATCATTGAATCAAACCTTGTTGCATTGCTGAGTCTTGTACCAGCGTATATTGTAATTGATTCCGGAATGTCATTCATAAACGATACTCTTGACAAGACCTTGTCTAATGAGATTTTTTCCAATCCCTATATGTGGTTAATACTTGTATCTGTTGTGATTTTTACCGGTACTTCCTCGGGACTATTAATCGGACACAATTATTCAAGGATTCCGGCAATAAGGATGCTCACAGGTAAAACTTCAGAATCGGTCAGGCCGGCAAGGTGGAACTACTCATTTCTGATCTTCCATTTTTCCATCTTTATTGTATTGGCGGTTTGCGTGATTACTCTGTCAAAACAGATAAAATATTCGTTGACAAATTTTGTTGGGATCAATCCTGATAACATATTGATTTGTGAAATGAATTCACCTGAGCTAAAAGTCAGTTTCACTACTATTTGTGACGAACTGAGTAAGATTCCCGGAGTGAAAAAAACAGCAGGTTCATCATTCATTCCTCCGTTTGGAGCCTATTTACCAATAAATTTAGCAAATCCTGATGGTGAAAAAGTAAGATTTGATGGTTTGATAATGGGTGAAGGGATGACTGAATTACTGGGAATAGAAGTAATTGAAGGCTCAGTATTCGGACCCTACAGGCAAACACCTCAGATTGACGTACTATTTAATGAATCGAGTGCTATAAAGTATAAAATAAAACCCGGAGATGTGTATCTGGGGGCATTTAACGTCAGGGGTATTGTAAAAGATTTCCATGCTCATTCACTTCACACCTTAATCCAACCAATGGTCATCCTTCAACAGAACCCTGCAAAAATGGGCCTTCTGGCGATAAAAACAGATGGTACAAATGATAAAGCAATCATCGCAAGGCTTCGTGAATTGTATGCGCGGATTGCACCTAACGAAATATTTGAAGCAAGGTATCTGACTGATCAGGTATCCGATTTTTATGGAAATGAGAAAAACCAGTCAAAGATTATTGGAGCTTTTTCACTTCTGGCAACGGTCCTTGCAGTTATGGGTCTGTTCGGAATTGCACTCATCAGCATTTCAAAAAAGACTAAGGAGATCGGTATCAGAAAGGTGAATGGTTCCTCGATTTCAGAAATCCTGTTACTTCTCAATATTGATTTTATTAAATGGGTACTTGCAGCTATTGTAATCTCAATTCCTCTTTCGATGTATATAATGGTGGAATGGCTAAAGCGGTTTGCCTATAAAACGGAACTAAGCTGGTGGATTTTTGCAGCAGCAGGATTTTCAGCATTATTAATAGCATTATTTACCATCAGCTGGAATAGCTGGAGGGCAGCAACGAAAAACCCAGTGGAGGTTCTGAGGTATGAGTAGTCAACCCCCTAAATCCTTATTTGGGGGACTTAGGGGTGGTTTCTGACAGAGCTGGAAGGCGGCAACAAGGAACCCGGTTGAGGCATTGAGGTATGAGTGACATTTAATTTTATTGGTATTAAAAACAGGAAGTAATTAAATGCTGTAATTTATGAAAAGACCTTTGAAATATTTCTTTTTGATGTTCTTTGCATTAATAATGCTTTGCCAAACTAACCTTTCTCAAACAGAAGTTGTTAGCATAGCCGACATTACCCAAAAAAAATCTTTACTTTCTGCCGGATTACATACACTGTCGATACATGTGAGAGACACTATTTCTCACGACTCTGTTTTTCATTTTTTAGTTGATAAGCTGAATTTGCCAATTTATTATTATCCGGTTGGAGGTAATACCAGATATGCAGGCGTATATGCAGGTAACCTGGTATTGGAACCTTGTGGCCCATACAAAGACAAATTTGCCTATGCCTCTAATGACTTCAGGGCTATCTTCTTCGGATTGACTTTTGAACCTTCTGAATCCATATCCCAGTCTGCGATTGGCCTTACACAAAGAAAAATAGATCATCAATCAGGAGACAATTTCATCTATATTCAGAAGGATTCTTCATTATGCGGAGACAATATGACAATAAGTTTCATGGACAGAGGACCTGAAATAATAAATGATAACCGAATAAAAGATTCTTTACGATATGGCATGAATACAGATTCGGAAAGAATCTATAAAGTGTTTCATGTTTATGAAGAGGCACAAGACAGTTACGCGAGCGTTAAATATTCAAATGAATTAGGCATTGAATATGTTAAAGAGATTTGTATTGGTTATACAGACAATATAAATATGCAGAAATGGAAAGAATTAATCAGTCCTGAAGTAATAAAGAATAACAAATTCCGGGAAACAAGTGGCATGCATGAATTTAAGCTCAATAAAAGCAATATTAAAGAGGTACAAAGTATCACATTCAAAGTTAAATCGCTGGAAAAGGCAAAGCTATATCTATTGAAAAAGAATTTGATTGGGAAAGAATTTGATAAAAAAATCGAAATAGATAAAAACCAAGCCTTTGGCTTATCAATGTATCTAACCGAAGATCGATGAACATGATATTTAAGATACTATCAAACAAATAAAAGCGCTTGAAAAATAGTCAATAATCAAACTACCAGACATGAACAATTTCACCGTAAAAATCTTGATCAGAAGCCTGTTAAACAACAAACTCCTTACAGCTATTCAGATTGGTGGTTTGGTTATTGGTTTTACCATTGTAACCTTCCTTTTGGTTAAAATCAAGTACGAATATTCCTACGACACTTTCTGGAAGGATTCCCAATCGATTTACCGGCTTGGCCTCGATCTGTCTTATGAGGACGGAAGAGTGTACCGGTCGGCCAGAAACTTTGAAGGATCATCGGAACTACTTAAAGCGGAGGTCCCTGGTATCGTTTCTCAGTGCAACCTCGCCAGGGATGTAATAACAGTTTACGACCATGAGAAAGTTATTCAGAACGTTGACTGGTTTTGGAGCGACACCACTTTTTTTAATGTCTTTGAACGCAAGATAATCTACAAGGAATCCAACCAGCTGTTTGGTGATGTTCATGGAGTAGCCATTTCAGAATCTTTTGCCAAAAAACTTTTCGGGAATGAAGATCCGTTGAACAAGGAGATTACCTTAAACGAGGGATGGAAGTTTCTGGTTAAATCTGTGTTTGAGGATATCCCTGGCAATAGTCATATTAAGGTCGATGTTTTGGGAAGCTACCAGTCACTGAACTATTATATGAGGAATTTTGATAACAATACTCAGAAACTCATTGAAAATCCAACCTTTACATATCAAAAAGCATCGCCCTATACCCGGTCCAGATGGGGTTCACCAACGCAATTCAGGCCTAATTGTTACATCAGACTCGATCCGAATGTAAGCGTAACGACAGTCAAATCAGCCGCGCTTCAGGCAATGAAAAAAGTAGGGTTACCACCGAACCTTGAAAAAAGCAGCATTAAATTTATTTTTCAACCTGTAGAATCGATCCATCTGCATTCGAACCTCAACGACGAGCTCAGTTCAAACGGAAGTACGATGCAGGTGAACTTTCTGGTAATACTGGCCATGGTCATATTGGTTGTGTGTATTGTTAATTATTTAAATTTAAGCACCATTTCGGCAATCGAAGAACGTAAGAGCTATTCTATTCGGATATTGAACGGTTCAAGTAAGATATCTGTCTTTGTTTCCCTGTTGTTCAAAAATATGTTTCTGTACGGCCTTGCTTTGCTCGTTTCAGTTCAAATTGCAACAATAGTTATCCCATTACAATTGCCCATGGCTGCGATATCGGGACTAACTGTCCTGATAATGATTATCATCGTTTTATCTGGTGCACTCATTTCCACACTTATCCCTTTTCTGTTGGTTTTCAGTACGCCCATCTTTTTATCGCTGAAGGGTCAGTCAGTAGCTCTGAACCAGTCATGGTCAAGTAGGAAAGCTCTTATTGTCCTGCAATTTGCTATTAGTATTATTCTGATTATCTGCACAATTGGAATTTTCAAACAAATGGATTTTGTAATGAAACAAAAACTGGGTTTCTCAGGTCAGCAAACCATTTTTAGTTATACACCTATGACTATGACTAATAGTCCGGAAATTCCTTCGAAGCTTTTAACTTTTAGAAATGAAGTGCTTGGTCTGTCGGGTGTAAATTCATTCAGTGTTAGCTCATCGGTACCTGGGAAAGAAATCCGCCGTATCCAGGATAATGTCCTGCCCGGAAATTCAGCTGATCCATTTGGTTCTCCATTCAGTGAAATCAGTATCGACGATTCTTTTTTGAAAACATATGCTATTCAATTAGTTGCAGGTGATAATATAATTGAAAGGGCCGATTGGACCTCAGATGAAGTGATCGTTAATCGTCTGACTTCGGAAGCTATGGGATATAAAAAACCTAAAGACGCAATCGGATCAGTTTTCAGGATTGGGCAGGAGACATATAAAGTAAAAGGAGTTATCGAAAACTATCATCATGTTTCTTTACATCAGCCTGTTAAGCCGTCAATATATCTTCAGAATCTGCAATGGGAAATGTCGGTAGGTTATTATTCTTTCAAATTAAATGCACCTAATGTACCGGGCACGATTAAAGAAATCGAAAAAATCTGGAAAAGACTCTATCCTAAGGATGAATTCATCTGCTTCTTTTCGAACAAGGAATTTGAGTCACAATACCAAAGCGATCTGAATTTTAAAAATATACTCTCCACATCGGCCTTGCTGGCTTTGACAATCTCCTGTATGGGCTTATTAAGTCTTGCAATATTTACCACCAAAAGACGAACGAAAGAAATCGGCATCAGGAAAGTTAATGGAGCCAGAGTTTCTGAAGTACTGACCATGCTAAACAAAGATCTCGTGAAATGGGTGGCTATCGCCTTTGTAATAGCTGCTCCGGTTGCCTGGTTTGCTATACATGCATGGCTCGAAAGTTTTGCATACCAGACAACTATGAGCTGGTGGATTTTCATCATTTCCGGCTTGCTGGCACTGGGAATTGCATTACTCACTGTAAGCTGGCAAAGCTGGAAAGTGGCAAGGAGAAATCCGGTGGAGGCGTTGAGGTATGAGTAGTGAGGTGTGAGGTGTGAGGTGTGAGGAATGAGGCATGAGGGGGAGACTGGGAGACTTAGAGACTTAGAGACTTAGAGACTGGGAGATGTAAAAAAAAGGAGGAAAAGATAAAAAGTTAAAAAAATAAGTAAAGAGATATGTTTAATCAGATTTTCAGGAGCCTTATCAGAGACAGGCTCAATACATCAGTTGTTATAGTAAGTCTGGCGGTAGGAGTTTCCTCATTTAGTCTGATAATTATGTTCCTGACACGGGAATTGGGGACTGACAGTTTCCATGAGAATAAAAATCAGATATACGCCCTTAAATGTGATGATCCCTGGTTTCCCGGAAAGAAAATCTATTATTGCAAGTTTGGCTCTGCAGAATATATGAAAGCCAATTTTCCTCAGGTCGAAGATTTTTGCCGGATAACTAATTCCGGTTCACAGAGGATCGTGGTTAATAATAAAATCTTTAATGATCAACCTCCAATAGTAAAAGTGTCGGCCAATTTTTTCAGTTTCTTTTCATATAAATTACTCACGAACAACGCCTCCTCTGCTTTAGAATCTACTAACAACGTTGTAATTTCGGAAGATCTGGCAAAAAAGTATTTTGGATCGGAAGATCCCTTAGGCAAGATCATTGGAATTGTAAACAGTGACAAAACTGACAGACTGGTTGTTTCGGGGATATTTAAAAAGCCAAGCGAGAATTCTCAGCTTGTATTTGATATGGTTCGTCTTATCGGGGAAACAGACAGCAGATGTTACGTGCGTCTCTCAAAACAAACAAATCAGAATGAAACAGAGAAGTTATTTTTGGAAAACAAGGCTTTAATACCTGTAATTAATGTTGGTACACCTGTCCCCTATTATCTTGAACCGCTTAAAAAAGCCTACTTCGATACTTCCCGTGGTTCTGCAGTTGAAATCAACAGAAACAAAACCGACCTCTGGGTTGCACTGATAATTGGAATCTTAATACTTGCGATAGCAACGTTCAATTATCTTGGGATCCTGGCAAATAAATTCCTGATTAAGACTAAGGAATTTAAAATCAGACTTATAAATGGAGGTTCTAAATCGGGGATCATCTCCCGTTTTATGATTGAAAATTCTATCCTTATAGGGTTCTCGTTTTTAGCAGGTCTCTATTTAATGTTCGAGCTGATGCCATTTTTTAACCAATTAACAGATAGTAAGATCTCAGAAACCTTTATTCTTCAACCCCGACAAATAGGATTGCTTTTATCCTTTCTGGTATTTATATTCTTAATAACACTTCTTTTCGTTTCATATCTGATTTATTCCGAAACAAATAATATTTTTTTACGAGAGGGGACCTCTGAAAAAATCAGAATTGTTCAGATTCCGGTATTAAATATCATTCAGATTTCCGGTTCAATAGCTCTTATAATCTGCTCAATCATTATCATCAGACAGATGCAATTCATTACAAACAGGCCAATTGGTCTTGACAAAAATGTAATCGAAATTAAGCTTCCGGGTCAGTATGCTGATAAAGCACCGGTATTCAAAGAAGAGTTGCTTAAAAACCAATCGGTCAATTCTATTTCTGTTGTAACTGCCTCACCGGTATTGGAGCATTTTTTGGTATCGTTGAAATATCAGCAGAACGGAGTTGAAAAACAGTATGCTCCGGCTGGTTTCACAGGTGATGAGAACTATCTAAAAGTTTTGGGTATTCAGTTACTTGAAGGAAGCGATTTTTCAGGGACAGAATCGGTTATCGGGAAGAAATGTCTCATAAATCAGTCATTTGCAAAACTTTTTCCTGAACAGGATTTAGTAGGTAAAATTTTTCCGGGTATGGAGGATATGACAATTGTGGGAGTTGTGAAGGATTTTAACTATTTCAGCCTTAAGACATATGTTGAACCATCATTTATATCATACAGTAAAAAAGGATCTCACCTTCTTGTTAAACCCTCAGTTAACCAGGTTATTCAGGCTAGAAAAACTATTGAAAATGTTTGGAATGAAATGATACCTGACTTTCCATTGAATATAGAATCGGTGGGCGATCGTTTTGAATGGTTTCACAGGGAAAATAAGAACTATATAAAACTAATTATATCATGTTCCATCATAAGTCTTTTCCTTTCAATGATAGGGCTGTTCACAATCTCATTTCAAAAGACACAAACGCGGACAAAAGAAACAGGTATTCGCCGGATTAATGGGGCAAGTGTTCCGGACATTCTTTTTATTTTGAACAAAGATCTTGGAAGATGGATTCTTTTTGCTTTCATTTTTGCAGTTCCGGTATCATGGTACGCTATGAGAAAATGGCTCCAGAATTACGCATATAAGACTGAAATAAGCTGGTGGATTTTTGCGCTTGCAATAATTATTGTTCTTGGGATTGCTCTTATAACAGTAAGCTGGCAAACCTGGAAAGCTGCGACGAGGAATCCTGTAGAAGCTTTACGATACGAGTAGTAAAGACAAAAGTAAGATTCCCTATAGCCGGGGAGATTGCTTCGTCGCAAGCTCCTCGCAATGACAGCAAATATCATTAATTTTATCTACCCCTCAATTGCCGGCTTATTTATATATATTACCCTGACCATTCATTAAGATACCTTCATATTTTAGTTACCGGATAACATTTTGTGTAGTCCAATGCTAGGAAACCAAAATGTTAAACTTAAGAACATAAAATTATGAGTGGTAAATTTATTAGAGTCGCAATTACTTTATTCGTCTATGTATTCTATTCTTTTAATTTAATCGCGTCTGATCCTGGCAAGATTGAAGGATCTGTTACTGATGCAGAGACAAATAAAATAGTTCCTTATGCAACTGTAGAACTCCTGATAAGTAGTGATTCAACTTTAGTAAATGGCACTATAACAAACAACGAGGGAAAATACCTTCTGGAAAATGTCCCTTACGGAAAATACTTATTACGAATTTCATTTCTTGGTTACCGAAAGGAATTTGTATCTGAATTTGAATTATCTGCACAAAAGCCCTCGATTAAGTTTGGAAGTACTAATTTAACAACAGAATCTAAGTCGTTAGGTGAAGTAGTTGTAACCGGACATAAATTAACTGGCGTTTTAGAAGACGACAAAACCATTTATGCAATTAAAAACAGATCGGCAGAAATTGCCCAATCCGGTCTCGAACTATTACGACAACTACCTGATGTTACTGTAGATTATATTTCAGACAACGTAAAATTGGCCGGGAGTAACAATATCCTCTTCCAAATAAATGGACGAATTGTTGATCGTAATTACCTTATGCAACTTAATCCCGGGTTGGTAGATAAAATTGAAGTTATTACTAATCCTGGTGCAAAATATGACAGCGATATAGATGCTGTAATCAATATTATTCTGAAAAAAGATATCCAGTACGGATTAAGCGCAAGGATGAGATTAGATATACCAACTTCAGGAACTATTCTGGGCAAAAACAATGGGAGCATTGATCTATTCTACAAAAAGGTGCGTTTTTATATTGCTGGCAATTACAATCTTCAAAAGTATAATTCAGAGACATCAAACAGACGCATAACAGTCTCCCCTGATTCAAGTGTCTTATCCCAAAATATTAATGGAAAGAATTATGGGAACAAAGCCGGTTTCAGTTATGGGGTTGACTGGTTTTCAAATGACAAGAATCTGTTTAACTTTTATAGCTCAGTTCGTCCAAATATACCGGTTAAGAGCATATTAACATCTGATAACATTTTTGTATCAGATCAAATAAGTACTCATAACAAAAGCAGAAATTCAAGTATTACAAAGAATTATTATTATGATTATTCCCTTTACTATCAACATAAATTTGCAAAGAAATTTCATGAAATATCCTTTGAAAGCTATCTGAGCAATAAACGAATTATCAATATCAGTGATTATTACGAACAGAACTATATCTCAGAAGGAATTATATCCGACCAATTATCGAATGAACTTGACCAGATTACAGAAAACAGTTCAAGGCAACTCATCCTAAAGGTGGATTATACTTATCCATTTTCGGAAAAAATAAAATTATCTGCAGGATATAATGGGAATTTACTTAGGGCAGATTTTTCTTACTATGATGCAATAGCAGAGTATTCCGACCTGATTAATTACAATGAATACAGACATTCAGTATATTCTAATTTATCGTGGAATGTGGGTAAACTAAATCTCCAGACAGGTATTCGTTATGAAATATCAGATGTTCATATAGTTCACGGATATGATACTACGAATCAGTACAATAGTTTGCTTCCCTCGGTATCAGCTCAATATAAGCTTGGAAAAAATCATACATTCAGACTAAGTTACAGGAAATCTGTATCACGTCCAACTGTAAATCAATTAAGTCCCACTAACTACAAAGACGATTCATATATGCAGTCGACTGGCAATCCTGATCTAAAACCCGGTTATTCCGACAGGTTAGAACTTACTCATCGCATACAATTAGTTGAACCTATGTATCTGAGTTACCGGCCGTATTTAAGCTTTATCAAAAATGACATAAGGCAGGTAAACTTCACAACATCAGATTCGGTTTTGTTACGTAAGTATAACAATGTAAGTAATGATTTTGAATACGGCATTACAATTTCAGGAACCCTTGCAGTGATGAAAATTTGGACAATAAGCCCATCTTTCACCTATTACAAACGAGAGCTCAAAGCGCTACCCGAATATGGGATCAACGATCCAATGAATCGCACTTCATGGAGACTTAATGTTTCTTCTCAAATCGTTATTCCAAAGGATTGGATTGTAATTTTTGAGTACAACTACAATGCTCCTATCATTAATTATCAGAATATCACACATAATTATTACGATTTTGTTGTAGGTTTGAATAAATCAATAAGTAAAAAAGTCAGCATAAGTGTCTTTTCTATAAATCCGTGGAGCAAGAATTATGTCTATGACAATAAGACGATCATAACTGACAAAGTCGTCCAGGACACTAAAGATGCAATTAATCTCAACCATCTCTTTTTCATTCGTTTAAGTTATAAATTTAATATTGGGAAATCCGGGAAAAAACTCGATAGACTGATTGAAACTGATGAAGAACAGGGAGGGGGGAAAGGAATTATTAAATAATTGTTTTTCCCTTAAAATTTTAAACTGGTTACCAAATACCATTTTATGTAGTCAAATGTTAAATTAACAGTTTGTTAAACTAAAAAATAATACTGATATGAATGTAGATGATTTAATCTCAATGGCAATTATTCTGGGTGTCTTACCAATAACTATTATTCTGGTGTTGTTTTTCATACAAAAAGCGAAACATAAGGAAAGAATGTCATTAATTGAAAAGGGTATTAACATTACTACTACTGAAAAGAAAGACGGCCCTTTTCAAGATGTTTTGTTGTGGGGTATGTTGGCAGGTTGTACGGGTGTTGGTTTGCTAATTGGCTATATATTAGTAGAAACGATTGCTTTAAAGGATGACATTATGGGAATTTTGGCTGTTCTATTTGGAGGTATTGGCCTTGTGGGCTATGCTTTCATTAAGAGAAGAGGAGACAAGAAACAGATTTAAGGAATGGAAAACCTTTACCTTCAAAAAGTTCTTGAAGGAGATGTATCTAAATTTTCATATTTCATTGAAAAATATAAGGATATGGCTTTCTCAATTGCTTTTCGGATAATAAACAATAGAGAGGACGCAGAGGAAATCGTTCAGGATTCATTTTTAAAAGCATTTAAGTCATTAAATAAATTCAGGTTCGATTCTAAATTTTCAACCTGGTTTTACAGAATAGTAGTGAACAATTCTTTATCTAAACTAAAAAGAGAAAAAAAAGATACTCGTAACATTGATATTGATAAAGTATCAGATTCAATAATTGAGAATGTTGAATCTGTATATAGGGGTCTCATACAGGCTGATCAACAGAAATTCATTAATTATGCTCTAGGTGAATTGTGTGTTGAAGACAGATTGCTATTAACACTATATTATCTAAATGAAAATTCGATAGAAGAGATCGCGGAAATAACTAAAATTTCACAGGAAACATTGAAAATGAAAATTCACAGGGCAAGAAAAAAAATGTATATAGTACTGGAAGAAAGATTAAAATCAGAAATTCAAAATCTCATATAATGGATAACTCAAATATTGATAAGTTGACAAAAAGAATTCTGGCGGATAGTAAGCTTGAATTAGTAAAACCTGACTTCAACCATTTGGTAATGAATAAAATCAGATTTGATAATCGTAAAAAAACAGTTTTTCATAATGTTGGATTATTCTTTTTAATATTCATCTCCTTTGATAGTTTGATTTTTAGTTTATTAAAGATTTTGCATATTAATATTACTGGTATTAGCTTAAAAATAGGCACTTCATTTCATAGAATATTATTCAGCCCTCAAAATGATTATTCAAATATTGGACAACTTATTATTATTTACTTCTTAGTTTTTGGAATTGTACTTTTTACAATAAATAAACTTTCCTCTTCCCTCTACAAATATTCAAGTATATAAGAAAAAAATTAGCTCTGTACCTGACACAAATGGTGCTGTAGTTCTTTCTTTAAGCCTGATGCCAAAACACACACGAACAGCGAATTAAGAACTTCTGATTTCTGAATTAGTTTGTTCCCTGCCTGTTGGCATACAGGAAATGTTCTGACTTCTTAAAAACCTCCCTAATAGGATTTAGCTGGCAAAATTGTCGGGTATCACCGAAACCCCGGTTGAGGTATACGATACGAATAATTATTATCTTAGCTGTACTTAAATAGTTAGCTAAAAGATAAAAATTCAGATAATGTTCAAAATTCATTTACTCTCAGCAGTTCGCACTCTGCTTAAAAATAAAGGGATATCGATTATCAATGTCTGCGGTCTCACAATGGGCCTAACAGCATTTTTATTTATAGTTCATTATCTTTTTTATGAGATTTCATTCGACGCATTTTTCCCTGAATCAAAATCTATTTACAGGGTAAACTCCGATGTTAAAACAGGCGAAGAGCTCTTCTATCATGGGTGTAAAACATCACGAGCTTTGTACTTCGCCCTTAAAAAAGATGTCCCCGGAATTGAAGCAAACGGAGATGCTTATTTCGAAAGCTGCCTCATCCGTTTCGAGGAGGCTAAACTTGCTCAGCAGCGTGTATTATGGGTTGATGAAGGAATTGAAAAAGTGTTTCCCTTTCATCTTACAAAAGGGACAATTGACTTTACCAGACCATTAACAGGTATCATTGCTCAATCGAAGGTAGCACCTGTGTTTGGTAACCAGGATCCCATAGGTAAAATAATGAAGGTGAATGAGGGAATGCCAGTTGAGATTACCGGAGTATTTCAGGATCTTCCGTCTAATACTCACCTTACTGCCGATTATTACATTTCTTTGAAGACATGGGAACAATATGGCTGGATCAGCAGAACACCCAGTTGGAATTCCGGCGGATACTGGAATTATATTAAGCTCAAACCCGGCGTTAAAGTCAAAAACATCGAAGAAACCCTCACAAAACTTGTAAATACCAATACCCCCCGCAGGCTAAGTGAGCGTAAAACAACTATTTTTCTCCAGCAGGTATCCGATCTTCATTATATCCGCGGACTTGAAGGTGAAATGGGCTCTCAGACTAACCAGAAGTCACTCTTTTTTCTTTTGGTTATAGCCTTGTTGACCGTACTAATAGCCTGGATAAATTATGTAAACCTCTCGACTGCCCTTGCTGCAAAAAGATCCGATGAGATAGGATTGAGAAAACTGATAGGGGCAACAAAATTTCATATATGGCTTCAGTCATTTATTGAGACTGTAATACTCAACCTGACTGCTATAATTCTGTCTCTTATATTATACCGTGTTTTGCTGAATTCATTTGCACGATTCTTTGAGATCCCATTATCCGAAGCAGTAATTCCTATAAGGTATGTTATCTGGTCACTGGCAGGTGTTGCTTTAATAGGAATTCTTTTCTCGAGCATTTATAACACTCTCACCCTGTCCGGACTTAATCCTTTCAGTGGGAAGAAAGTGATCAGACAGAGCAGAGGTTTCCAGAAGGGGATGGTTATTTTGCAGATGGCTCTCTCAATAGTTTTTTTAAGTATCACCCTTACGGTTTACAGACAGATATTATTCATGAAGAAAGCAGATCTGGGACTTGATTTCAATAATGTAATAACACTTAATGCTCCCGCCTCACTCAACTCCGATACCTCCCGAAGATCAAAATATCTTTCCTTCAGACGTGACCTTCTTAGCGAACCTGAATTCAAATCAGCAACAGCAAATAGCTTCACTCCCGGGGAATCACCAAGATATGGAAATGTTGAATATGTCAGGCCCGATGCAGGTGTTCGTCCAAACTCCACATTCTTTGAAAATACAGGCGATGATGGACTTATTGAGACCTTTGGGTTGAAACTTATTGCCGGCCGTAATTTTTCATCTCTGCCATCTGATAACCGTCGAAGAGTGCTTCTTAATGAGAGTAGCATAAAAGAACTCCAGTTTAAAAATCCTGAGGAGGCAGTAGGCAGGTTCATCTATCGGGCAAGCAACGATTCTGTGCCTATTGAAGTTATTGGGGTACTGGCCGATTTTCACAATGAAGGACTCCAGAAACCTATCTACCCGATGATCTATAATAATGGCCATCCTTTTGAATTCGGATACTATTCGGTTAGAGTAACAACCCGTGAAACAAGTAAGGCTCTTGACAAGCTAAAGGTAATCTGGGTAAATCACTTTCCCTCCGACCCGATGGATCTGTTCTTTGCGGAAGATTTCTTCTTCAAACAATACCACTCCGAGACCCGGTTTGGAAAGTTCCAGGCTTCACTTACATTACTTTCAATAATAATTGCATGTCTGGGATTATACGGACTGATAGTATTTTACCTTAACCAGAAACGTAAAGAGATCGGGTTGAGAAAGATTAACGGCGCCAGGGTAACAGAAATAATGCTGATGCTTACCAGAGACTTTGTTATCTGGGTCGCAATAGCTTTTGTGGTTGCAGTACCTGTTGCATGGTATGTTCTGGATAAATGGCTTCAGAACTTTGCGTACAGGATTGATCTCAGCTGGTGGATCTTCGTTACGGCAGGATTACTTTCGCTTGTAATTGCTTTGGTCACTGTGAGCTTGCAAAGCTGGAGGGCAGCAACAAAAAATCCTGTAGAGGCCTTGAGGTATGAATAGATTCATCGACCTATTGAAGCAAGAACTACAGAAACCATTACCCGGAACGGAAGTTCAGTGGCAAATGGCTTCTTCCGACCGCATGATAAGAAATTTCCCAAGATCGCCGGGAAATGATGCCAGGATTGCGGCTGTATTAATATTGCTATACCCTTATGAAGAATCTATTTATACTGTTTTCATGCAACGACATAATTATGAAGGCGTTCATGGAGGACAAATAAGCTTCCCTGGAGGTAAAAAGGAGGCTGGTGATAAGGATATTACTGACACTGCTCTGCGTGAAGCCTATGAGGAGACAGGGGTCGATCCAAAAACAGTTGCCGTTATTGGTACTCTTACCCCTTTATATATTCCTGTGAGCAATATGTTGGTTACTCCTGTTGTCGGATGGACAGAGAAAAAACCAGATTTCATTGAGCAGCATGAAGAAGTTGTTTTCCTTTTTGATGCCGATATTGAGAGATTTCTGGATCCTTCAATTAAGAAAACTAAACCAATGGTAATAAGGGGTGAATCTATTGATATTAAGTATTATGATTACGATGGGAATGTTATCTGGGGGGCAACAGCTATGATGCTTCACGAATTACTGACAATAATCAGAGAACGAAATATACCAATGAACTAAGATGAATCTTTTTTCCCTGATTCCTTTATTTTAACGCAGAGCTCGCAGAGTAGGCGCAGAGAGCCGCAGAGGTAATTCTATAACTTAAATCATTTTGTGAAAATGATGGTTCATCTCTGCGGTTCTCTGCGTCTTCCCTCTGCGGTTCTCTGCGCTTAAAAAGATTTTTGGATGGAGAATATCAATCCCAAATTGGGAATTTAATCCCAAAAGATTATATAAAGGCTATTTCCCCTTTTCCTCAGGAATGATATTTTTATAATGCTCATAACGGTTCAGTATCTCCGAAACAAAGGCAACAGACTCTGTTCCCCTGAAATATCCACTTTTTACAACAATATCATTGAAGTATTTTGGATCAGACTTTTTTGTCAGCCACACAGCAACATTTCCGTCCCATTTTTGTGGATTCATACCGTTTTTTTCTGCAAGCTTCATTGCATCAAGAACATGTCCAGGACCAGCATTATAAGCTGCAAGAATAAACCTTAACCTTTCATTCTCATCAACTATTTTTGGGTCGAATATCTTATGAAGCCAGTTAATATAGCGGATGCCTGCAATAATATTTTTCTTGGGAGAAGCAGTAGAATCTATTCCGAATGTTCTTCCTGTCTCCGGCATTATCTGCATTAATCCGAATGCCCCCGTAAGTGATCTGACATTAGTGTCAAATCTCGACTCCTGACATATTAGAGCTGCCAGTAACCTCCAATCCCAATGAATGGTTGTAGACGACTCTCTGATAATATCATCATACTGCGACACCTTGCCGGTATTTAAAGCGAAGTAATCGCTCCTCACCATAATGCTCGAACGGGAATTTCTGAAATATTTAGCATACAATTGAGCGTATGATCCCGACCTTTTATAGGAAATTATCCAGTTATTAAGAGCGTTTATTAGCTTTTCAGAATCCTTAATTCTGACTCCCCACGCCTGACTCTGAGGAAAGCTTATTGGTGTACTTACGTCTATATTTGGGTAGTAAGTAGCGTTTACCAGGGCTACATTTTCATCGCAAACAGTGTAATCTATCTCACCATCTGATACGTGCCTGATCAATTTCTCCGGTTCGTATGGCACCTCAATAACTTTGATAGAATCGCCTATTTCGTTGGCGAGAGTAGCCAGACGCTCAACAGGTGAGGAACCCTTTTGAACATAAACATTTTTCTTTGCCAGTCCCATCTGGTTTCTGATAAGACTCCTGTCGATCGCATCAACTGTTAATGATCTCCAGTTGTGGGGTTTTCGCTGCACAAGTACCTGCCGGGTCTCAGTAAATGGTTCCGAAAAAAGTATACCTTTCTTACCTGAAGAATTTACTGTAAGGCCAATGGCAAGCAGATCCACCTCCCCGGAGTTTAGCATTGAAAATGCTTTTTCAATGTTGTTTTCACTTATAATCTCCAGGTCAAGTCCCAGGTGATCTGAAAACGACTTCAGGAGTTCATAGTTGAAACCCATTGGTTCTCCTTTGTAGACGAAATAATTTGTCGAATTAAAGTCAGTTATGGCGATAAGCTTACCCCTGGTTCTTATAGAATCAAGGTCGAACGATACAGAAGTGCTTAAAGTTGTTGGGGCAGGGTGATTATCGGAACAGGAAAAAAGTACTGTTCCCAGAAATGTTAATAAAAATATTACCTTTTTTACCAAAAGAAACTTATTAGTGTAACATTAGGGTTGAAAACGGGTGCAAAGGTAGTATAATTTTTCTAATTATAAAATGTCCAAGCCAGACCGTAGCGTAACATTCTGACAGTCATTGGGTAATTGGGGATCATATAGTAATTATTACCCATCATTCCTGCGTTAAAATGGTCGTACATAAAGAAGATTCTGGTCCTTTTCAGTTTAAGGTTTAGAAATAAATTGACAAAAGGATAGTTTCCGGTACTCGTCTCCTGCCTGTAAAATCTGCCGGTTGCCGGCATATAACCATAAGGTTTGTAAAGTGTATTAAAAGTTACATCAAATCCCAGCTGTGTGTTCAGTTTACCACCTGTTGATTTAAATCTGAACAAATGCTCAAAGTATCCGGCTGAACGTAATGCAGCAAGTGGCAGGTCCAGAATATCCTTATTGCTGCTTTTTTGAATCAGCACATCTGAATCGAGGTGAAATTTCCAGGCATGCAATCCTTTTCTCAGGCTCAGGGCAGCTACAGACAGGCCTCCGGAGTGCTGTGATGGCATTGCATCAAGCCCGAAATCGGTATAATTATCTATAATTGCATAATTAATTTTGAGTTCAAAAGCTCTGCCGGGATAAGATAAAGATGATCCCAGATCGATTCGCAACTCCTTACTCATGTTATTGTGCCATTCAAAATTGTTACTTCCCCACTGATCGTACCAGAACGATGGCTCCTTGTTCGCGATTGCCCCTGTTATGAGCCACGAAGCCATGCCTTTTTTCATGTCGAACGACTTCACTATCTGTCCGTTAAGATTAAAATCGCCGGCTCTGAATCCGGTCAGAAAAAGTTCTCCTGTTGCCTCCCAGCTGAATTTGTTTCCAATATTGTTAAATAATTTCCCTAAAAGGACAAAATTACTTTTTGTCCATGATGCAGTGTCGGCAAATGTAGTATCGTGAGTTGGTATAATCTGGCTGTACCTGAACATCTCATTACGTAATCCTACTCCACCCCCAAGTCTGAATTTCCTGGTTTCATCAGTAGTAAAATCAAACCTTATTGTGTTTTTTATGCTTCTTGAATAAAGTGAGTCTGAAGTTACTTTCCTGCTGATCAAAATATGAGCAGTATCGTAAAACCCCGACATAGGGTAAGCATCTGAATATGTCCGGGCATTGCTTTCTATTACAAACACATGAGAAAATGTGCCGCTTAAGCCTAAAAACCCGGATGATTTTTTCGACAGACTATCATTTTTCACATGAACATTGCCGCCCAGTGTATACCGTTGAACTATAAGAATATTGCGGTTCTTTAAAGAGCTGACAGCTTTATCAAGACTTCCCAGCCTGACCGGGATGGCTCTTGTTTGTGTAAGTGCAAGCTGAGCCGTACTATCAACACCACCGTTTTCATGAGAAATCATACCATTTATACCCGCTGAAAAGTAAAGCTTATACTTTGATCCAGTATATGATGAAAACAGTGTAAATGCCTTATCTTCTGATCTTTGCTGGTCGTAAATTCCAAGACTGTATACAATATCATATATTAATCCGAAATTTAAGAACCTGTTAACGTTTTGTGTGTGCCTTACCCTGAATGTCTGCTCTGCTGTCTCTTTTGGACCGGCGAATGTCCAGACAAGTTCTGTAAACGGAATTTGTGTATTCATAAACAGAGCTTTATCCGGAACATGCATAAAAGGATAATAGTAGTCATACAGAAATTTATCCGGGTCAGAAATCCTGTCAAAAAAGTTGAGCTGGTACAAAGGAAGTCCGTAATTGCCCAGAGAAGTATTGAATGGGGAATACCTGTCAGCAAGCTTGAACCTGTTAAATAATGAAAAGACTGTATCGAAAGGGATATTCACCTCCCGGGTAAAGTCAGGTGACAGATTCCATTGCCTTAATATCTTTGGCTTAAGGGTATCGGGTTTCTGGGCAAATAGCCCGGCTGAGAGAAGGAAGAATAATGCTATTGAAATATTTCTGATCATCGAAGGCAAAGATAGAAAAATTAACCGCAAAGGTTGCTAAGGAAGCGCAAAGGTCGCAAAGAGCTCAAATACGTTTTCTTAGCTTTGCGTCCTTTGGGTTAAAGTGATTCTAGTCTACATTATCGTTCAGGTAAGCATTATTCTCCCGCAAAACAGGTTCATTATTCTCGCCCGATGTAAGAGTAAATTTCGAGAGTTTGCTGTCGGAACCACTTTCAGGGGAACCTATCGACAAGTTTTTCCTGACATAGGCCGGTACATCTTCAAAAGTATCGATATTCTCTTTCATAGTTTTATTCGAAAGCCCCTCTTTCTTAAGGATGTTCTGCATATGCTTAACTTTTCGCATTGTTGCTTCAGGCTTTTCAGAGTGATCTTCCTCATCCCGGTAACGCCTGTTTTTTATTTCATTCATTTCTGCACTATTTTCAAGGCTGAAATCAATGACTCCCTGCGATTCTTCTTCAAAGTCAGTAATAATTGTCCTTCTCCCCTTTTCGTGAACCGAAAATATATCATCGCCGTTTTCGGTTATGATACGATTTGGTACAGCACCTTTATTAGTTAATAATTCTACCTTATTTGTTTTAGTGGCTTTATAAGGCTGGAAAATACTATTCGATTCAAAGCCAGTTGCTATAACTGAAACACACACCTCTTCATTCAGGTTTTCATCTTTGGATAATCCTCTTATTATTAATGCATCATCTGAAGCTGCATCGTAAATATAGTCGGTTATCTCTCCCAGTTCATCCATGGTAATTTCATGATCGCCTATTCCTGATGAAATATTGATAAGTATACTGTTTGCCCCGGTTATATCATTGGAATTCAGCAATGGGGAAGCGAGAGCGTTTTCAATAGCTTTTATTGCCCTGTTCTCACCCGAAGCTTTTCCCATACCCATTATAGAAACACCGGAGTTTTTCATTACTGTTTCAACATCTGCAAAATCAACATTTATATATCCTGTAACAGTTATAATTTCTGCAATACCTTTTACAGCAGTGGTAAGAATATCATCTGCTTTAGCAAAAGCAGTCGACACAGGCTGATTCCCATATATCTCCCTAAGTTTTTCATTATTTATAACAAGAAGGGAGTCTACATGATCTTTTAGCTCATGTTACCCCATCAATAGCCTGTCGGATACGCACTTTGCCTTCCGATTTAAAAGGTATTGTAACCACTGCAATAGTTAACATTCCTGCATCTTTGCATGCCTTCGCAATTACAGGGGTTGCCCCGGTGCCGGTTCCTCCACCCATTCCGGTGGTTATAAAAACCATTTTTGTATTACCCGACAGTGCATCCATAACATCATCGATATTCTCGATGGCAGCCTGCCTTCCGATCTCAGGCTTACTGCCTGCTCCCCTTCCCTCAGTAAGTGCTTCCCCAATTTGCACTTTAATTGGTACCGGGCTCTTAATAAGCGCCTGGTGATCAGTATTGCAAACAACGAAGTTCACATCCCTGATTCCTTTTTCAAACATGTGATTAACTGCGTTGTTTCCACCACCTCCGATTCCAAGGACCTTTAATTATCGATGATCTCTCTACCGGCAGATCAAAATTCATTATATCGTCTGTCATAGTGTTGATTATTTATTACTTAATGGACTGATCTTCAACCTCAAACATTCTTGAAAGCATACTCTTAATCTTTTCGGTAAGAGGTATTTTTTCCTCTTCCTGAGATGGATTAGTAAATGCATCGACGGTTTCAGCAGATTGAGCTTTTTCAGCTTTTTCACCGGTTAAAATTGTGTCAGCTTTCTCCTCAATATACTGAGGAACGACTTTTGGTTTTACAAAATCATCCTTGCTTCCTGCATTGAATGATTTTTTATAGGTTTCAAGATATTCGAAGCCCCTCATAATAAGACCTACACTGGTTGCATACATTGGCTGGCAAATTTCATTTTTAGCCGATCCTGCCAGATGTTCATTGGGAAGTCCTATTCTTACATCCATCGCGGTCTTAAATTTCATCAGCTGTGTGAGGTGCTTCAGCATAGCTCCACCTCCTGTTATTACAACCCCTGCAGCAAGTTTATCGGCATATCCGGAATTCTGAATTTCGAAATTCACAGCATCTATAATCTCCTCCATCCTCGACTGGATTATATATGCAAGGCTCTTAAATGAGATTTCTTTAGGCTCTCTTCCGCTAATTCCCGGAATAGATACTACCTTATCTTCGGCAGCCATATCTCCAAGAGCAGAGCCATACTGGATTTTAAGTTGCTCAGCATGTCTCTGAAGTATTGCACAACCTTCTTTGATGTCTTTTGTAACAACATTACCTCCAAAAGGAATGACGGCTGTATGACGAATAATATTATCATAATATACAGCAACATCTGTTGTTCCTCCACCGATATCAACCAGCACCACTCCTGCCTCCTTCTCATCATCAGTAAGAACTGCATCGGAAGATGCAAGTGGTTCCAGGATCATATCCTTAACAGTCAGATTTGCTTTCCTGATGCATTTTTCGATGTTCTTGGCCGCAGCTACCTGACCAATGACAATGTGAAAATTTGCTTCGAGGCGTCTTCCGCACATCCCGATAGGACTTTTTACCCCAGTCTCATTATCAACAATAAAGTTCTGCGGGATAACATGTATAATCTCCTCTCCAATATCGATATGGATCTTATGCATGTCCTCAATCAGTTTGAATACCTCCTCCTTCTGGATTTCATCATCGTATGCATCACGCATAATATAGCCACGGCTCTTCATGCTTTTGATGTGCTGACCAGCTATCCCGACGAACACTTCAGTGAAAAGAATACCTGATCTTTTCTGAACATCATCTACCGTAGTCTGTATGGCATTAACTGTTTCTTCAATATTCAGAACAACACCTCTCTTTACACCTTTCGAAGGTGTTTTGCTGAGTCCGAGAATCTCAATTTTACCATTCTCGTTTTTCTTACCGACAATCGCCACAATTTTTGTGGTTCCTATGTCAATAGCTGCTACATACTGTTCTTTTTTGCTCATGACTTAAATATGATTTATTTTAATTATCTCCTTTTGCATACTATCTGATCTTTAAACTCCAGGTTTATAAGAGAATATTTGTTCCATCCTACTTCAGGTAACACTTTATCGTAGAAAGCTTCAAGATTTCTCAGCTTGCCTTCATAATTTTCAGTCGTTCCCAGATGGATAAGCTGGTTACCTACACGTGGAATAAGATCAATCTCATCATTATTATCAACAGAGATCTGATCTATCTGTGCCGACCAGAAATCATCGTCGTCTATATAATTTACCAGGTAATAGATATCTTTTAAAATTGAGTTCTTAATACTTGTATCCAGAACACTGACTCCATTAAGCATCGCGGAACTTATATTTACATTGCCTTCAACAATATGTAACCGAGGATTATATAGATTTCGCCGGCGTACAACAACACCTTCCTCATCAACGAAATAATCACCACCGCTGTCAGGCATAACCCTCATTACCGGGTTACGCTGATCAACATAAACATGCAAACTCCCATCTATTGACATATACACTTCAGCAACTTTTAATTCGTGCAAAACTTTGATTCTGTCTTCAATTTCAGCGACAGGGATTTCTTTTACAGGTCTGCCGATTATTTTTCCCCCATTTCCATATAAAAGATTCAATAATTGCTTTCCCGTTACAAAATGATAATCAGTAGAATCATTAATATCAATCACAATCCCGGAACAAGGTTTGCTGTTCGAAGATCTGACAAGATAGACTGGTACTATAATAAGGTACAGAATCGGCAGGATCAGCAATATTTTATAAATCTTTCTCATGCACCTCTCTCCTTCAGTAACTTATTTTCAATTGGTCCGACCAGTGTATCAATGTCGCCAGCTCCAATAGTAAGTAATACATCGAGATTGCTTACATCAAGATGACCAGGGATATCGCTTTTATTCAGAAGTCTTTTATTAGCTGACTTCATTTTATCAAAAATCAATTCGGAGCTTACTCCTTCAATCGGTTTTTCTCTCGCAGGATAAATGGGCAGTAATATTACATCGTCAAGTTCATCCAGAATTTTTGCAAAACCATCAGCATGATCTCGTGTTCTTGTGAAGAGATGAGGTTGAAAAATACCTGTTATTTTCCTGCCCCTGAAATACTCTTTTACTGAAGTAATGCAGGCTCTAATCTCTTCCGGATGATGTGCATAATCGTCGACATAGGTGAGTCCGGGCAAATTAATCCTGATATCGAACCTGCGCCTTACACCCTGGAACAGGATAATAGCTTTTCTTATTTCCTGAACCGTGACCCCGCACATAAGAGCTATTGCAAAAGCAGCAGTAAAGTTTTCAATATTTATTATTCCCGGAAATGCAAAGTGAAGATCATCAACCACCGTCGTAGGTGTTTTGATATTAAACCTGTAATAATCATTCCCAAGTTCGATGTTAAACGCCCTGTAGTCGGCAGTCTCATCAAGGCCATATGTGAAGCATTTTACATCGGCAGGAACCGTTATTTCACTACGTATCTTACTATTTACAACCAACATACCCCCTGGTCTTATCTTGCTGCAGAATTGATTATAGGCCTCTATCATTGTTCGCTGGTCACCATATATATCCAGATGATCTGCATCGAGCGAAGTAACGACTGCCATCAACGGCTTAAGTCGATGGAACGATCTGTCGAATTCATCAGCTTCCATAACAGTATATCTTCCTTCTCCGATCAGAAGGTTCGTATTGTAGTTTTTTGAGATGCCACCGAGGAAAGCAGAACAATCGACCTGAGACTGCTTAAGCAGATGCGCAATCATTGTCGAGACAGTTGTTTTTCCATGAGTACCTGCAACAGCAAGTGTATCTGTACCTTCTGATATCTCACCCAGTATTTCCGATCGCTTGTAAAGGCTGTACCCATTACTCCGGAAAAACGACAAAATCTTATTTTCTGCCGGAATAGCAGGTGTATACACAATTAATACCTTATCTTTTTTGGTAACATCGCCAAAGAGATCTGGTAAACTTTTCACATCATCGTTGTATGAAACAGAGCACCCCTCCTCAATAAGAGAAACAGTAATTTTACTTTCAGTCCTGTCGTAACCACCAATAATAAAACCACCCCGAACAAAATAACGAGCCAGGGCACTCATGCCGATACCTCCTATCCCGACAAAATAAACTCCTTCTCTGTTTTTGATATCAATCATTTTCCTGCAAGCTTATAAACTTCTTCTGCAATTCTTTTATCGGCATCTCTGTCTGCCATCTTAATAATATTTTCTGAAAGCTTTTCCCTTTTTGAACTATCTGATACTAAGCTAATTGCTTCACTTACAAGAACTACAACTGCCTTATTATCAGCAATAAACACGGCAGCTCCACGGTCGGACAATGCCTTTGCATTTTTTGTCTGATGATCTTCCGCTACGTTTGGTGAAGGGACAAGTATTACAGGTTTGCCAACCAGACATAGCTCTGATATTGTCCCCGCCCCGGCACGCGATATAATAATATCTGCCGCGGCATAAGCATAGTCCATCCTGTTAATGAACCCATGAACGGAAATATTGTCACAGAATGATACGGATACAAGAGCTTTAACATTTTCATAATAATATTTCCCGGTCTGCCATAACCACTGGCAGTCTGATTCCCGAAGCCTGCTGATATTTTCAGAAAGACTGTTATTTATAGTACCTGCTCCGAGTGATCCTCCGAGTACAAGAATAACCGGAAAATCTTTTTTAAGATTGAAAAATGATAACGCTTCGCTTTTAAAACTTTCAAGGTTGTCGAAATTCTGGCGGACAGGATTCCCGGTTTTAATTATCTTACTTGCCGGGAAGTACTTTTCCATTCCATCGTAAGCAACACAAATCACAGATGCTTTTTTGGCTAGCAATTTATTTGTAATACCTGCGTAGCTGTTTTGTTCCTGAATAAGTGTTGGGATTCCCATATTCCCAGCCTGTCGCAAAACAGGTCCGCTTGCATACCCGCCCACACCTACAACAACATCAGGCTTAAATTCTTTAAGAACTTTGCGCGATAAGCGAAGACTCCTGAATAGTTTCGCCAGTACCTTAATGTTTTTGAGTGTCAGACTTCTCTGAAATCCGCTCACCGGTAATCCTATAATTTTGTACCCTGCCGCCGGAACTTTTTCCATCTCCATCCTGCCCTCAGCGCCCACAAATAGGATCTCTACATCAGGATCTATTGCCCTGAGAGCATTAGCGATAGATATGGCAGGGAAGATAT
Organism: uncultured Bacteroidales bacterium; assembly: GCA_963809855.1. GTDB lineage: Bacteria > Bacteroidota > Bacteroidia > Bacteroidales > VadinHA17 > LD21. The sequence goes on from CAWELF010000001.1 coordinate 2,916,725, forward strand.
GCCCGCCTGTACCACCTCCGCTAATGATAACCCTTTTATGATTTTGCTGCGTCATATATTTTTTCTCCTTCGTCAGTAACTTCCTCCACAGGCAATTCTTCCTGCTTAATTCTTGCATTTACCACCCGGCTTACGCTTAGGATAGCACCAATTGAAAAGCTCATTACCAGGACAGAGGTCCTTCCCCAGCTAACCATTGGAAGCGTCTGTCCGGTTACAGGGAATAATCCGACCGCTACCAGCATATTCAACATAGCCTGTACAACAATCATTACAATCAGTCCTAAAACCAGAAAGGCCGGGAACGCTGTTTCACATTTTTTAGCTATAGTGATACCTCTGAAGAGCAGTATCATGTACGCTAAAATAAGCGGGATTGCCCCCAGAAGTAATCCGTATTCCTCTATTATTATTGCAAAAATAAAATCGGAGTTTGACTGTGGTAGCATATTTCTCTGAGTGCTGTGTCCGGGAGCCTTACCAAACAGTCCGCCTGTTGAAATTGCTATCTTAGCCTGATTAGACTGATAATCACCATCTGCATCTTCCGTACCGGAAATAAAATGCTCGATCCTGTTCTTCCAAACCTGAACCCTGTTACTTTTGGCAACAATTGTGAGTACCATAGCAAATAATATAACCCCTACAACTGCCATCCCTACATAAGCCAGAAGGAACTTAAAAGGAACCCTGCCAATGAACATAATGATCATACTAATGCCAAACACCATTAGCGCAGTAGAGAGGTTTTCGGGTAATATAAGTCCACATACAATACCGATTGGAATAATAAAATACTTCGTTACAAGCATAAAATTATTAAGCTCATTCTGATATTTGGCCAGTGTTCTCGCCAGGTAAAGGACAAGCGCTACCTTTGCTACATCTGAAGTCTGGAGCCTGAATCCGGTACCCGGAATTACAAGCCATCTGGTAGCTTCATTTACCCGCGATCCGAAAGCGAATGTAAGTATTAGCAAACCTACAGCGCCAATCAGTACCACTCCTGCCACTGAAAAATAGATTCTATAAGGTAAGTAGTGGACAACAACAATAATGACCAGGCTAAGAACAAGCATAAAAAACTGACTCCTAAGGAAATAGGTAGTATTACCACCGTACTTCATATAAGCCACACTCACTGATGAACTATAAACTGCAAGCAGGGAATAGATCATAAAGAGAGTAACAAGACCCCATATAGCCTTGTCGCCCTTAAATGTTTTTGTAAGCCAGCCCTGTTGCATTAAATTCTTAGATTACAAATTTCTTACTTCCTCTTTAAACTGACGGCCCCTGTCTTCATAATTCCTGAAAAGATCAAAACTTGCACATGCGGGTGATAACAAAACAGTTTCACCTTTCTTTGCCAGGTAATATGATGACCTAACTGCCTCCTTCATTGATGTTGTTTCAACAATTGTTGTAACAATCCCTTTGAAAGCCTCTAGTATCTTCGCGTTGTCTTTTCCCAAGCAAACGATTGCTTTCACCTTCTTCCGTACGAGTGGAAAAAGTTCGGAATAGTCGTTCCCCTTATCTACTCCTCCAACGATCCAGATAATATCATTTTCCATACATTCAAGGGCATACCAAGTAGAGTTAACATTAGTTGCCTTTGAATCATTAATGAAATCAACACCGCATACCGTAATAACCGGCTCCAGTCGATGTTCAACTCCCTGAAAATCTTTAAGACTTTCTCTAATCACATCCTTCCGGATATTCAGAACTTTCCCGGCAATAGCGGCTGCCATGGAGTTATAGGTGTTGTGGCGGCCTTTAAGAGCCAAATCGTGAATGGTCATAAGGTTGGTTTTATTAGAGTAATCAATAATGAGTTCGTTGTTTTCGATATAAGCTGTCATACCTTCCGAAATCTCATCCGAGAAAGGAAGGAGGGTAGCGCCATATTGTTTTTTCGCCAGTTCAGCTTTTATAATGGGATCGCCTTCCCAAAAGATTAGAAAATCAGATTTAGTCTGGTTATGAGTTATTCTGAACTTTGAGTCAATGTAGTTCTGCAGCTTATAACCGTATCTGTCGAGATGATCAGGGGTTATATTCATCAGAATGGCAATATCTGCCTTAAATTCATACATGCCGTCGAGCTGGAAACTGCTCAGTTCAATGATGTAATAATCGTAAGTTCCCTCTGCCACAGCCATTGCAAAACTGCTCCCAACATTACCGGTCATAGCAGCGTTTTTGCCTGCTTTCTTAAGTATATGATAGATCAGATTGGTTACAGTTGTCTTCCCATTGCTACCAGTGATACATATCTTCATCCCCTTTGCATACCGGCCTGCAAATTCAATTTCAGATATTACCTGTAATCCTTTCTCACGGAGCTTTTGAATAATCGGGGCTTTTTCCGGTATTCCCGGACTTTTAATTACCTCGTCAGCTGATAGTATGATCTTTTCATTATGGTTGTTTTCTTCCCAGCTAATAGCATGTTTATTAAGAATTTCCTTATAATTCTCTTTGATCTGTCCCATATCAGACACAAATACTTCAAACCCTTGTTTTTGTGCAAGTATTGCCGATCCTGTTCCACTCTCCCCTGCTCCCAGTATTACAATCTTCTTTTTCATTTTACTACCTGATCTTGAGCGTTACGATACTTATAACTGCCAATATTATTGCGACTATCCAGAACCGTGTTACAATCTTTGGTTCCGGGAATCCTTTTTTCTGATAATGGTGATGAAGTGGCGCCATAAGGAAAATTCTTCTCCCCGCACCGTACTTTCTTTTTGTCCTTTTAAACCAGGCAACCTGCATAACTACCGACAGGTTTTCGACCAGGAATATCCCGCAGAGAACAGGGATCAAAAGCTCCTTCCGGATAATAAAAGCAAATACAGCTATAATTCCACCAAGAGCAAGACTCCCGGTATCGCCCATAAATACCTGTGCCGGGAAAGAGTTGTACCATAAAAATCCGATTGTGGCCCCAATGAATGCGCTGGCGAAAATAACAAGCTCGCCCGACCCGGGGATATACATTATATTAAGGTAGCTGGCATAAATAAGGTTACTGGAGACATAAGCCAGAATGGCTAGTGCTGTTCCTATAATCGCCGATGTTCCTGTCGCAAGTCCGTCGAGCCCATCCGTAAGGTTCGCGCCATTTGATACAGAGGTAACTATGAAGATTACTATTATCACAAAGACAATCCATGTAAACGGGCGCCTGTTTTCCGGACTAATAAATCCAACAAGCCAAGAGTAGTCGAATTCATTATTCTTTACAAAAGGAATAGTAGTCTTGGTTGACTTCCTTTCCATTGTGATGACCCCCTTGGCAGGAATAGGTTTAGATGTATCCAGAATTTGAGTACGCTCTCTTAAAGTAAGATTTGAAACATCTACTTTTTCGGCAATTTTAACTTCACTGCTGAAAAACAGTGTCAGACCAACTATTATCCCGAGAACAATCTGGCCAGCTATTTTAAACCTGCCGGCAAGGCCTTCTTTGTTCTTCTTAAAAATCTTGATATAATCGTCAAGGAATCCAATAAGTCCGAGCCAGATAGTTGTTATGAGCATCAGGATGATGTATACATTATCGAGTCGGGCAAACAAAAGAGTTGGAATGACTATTGAAGCAATTATTATAATACCTCCCATGGAAGGTGTTCCCTTTTTCTGATACTGACCCTCGAGACCCAGATCTCTGACAACCTCCCCGATTTGTTTTACCTGCAGATAGTTGATAATTCGTTTCCCGATTAGTAATGAAATGAAAAGGGATGTAATGACAGCTGCCGCCGACCTGAATGAGATATAATTGAAGATTCCAGCGCCCGGCACACCAAGTTTATGAAGGTATTCGAAAAGGTAGTATAGCATGTTTTCTCAGTATTTACCTCAGTAATAATGCATTTCTAAGTTCTTCCCTGTCGTCAAAATGGTGTTTAACACCCATAATATCCTGGTAAGTCTCGTGTCCCTTACCTGCAACAAGTATCACATCGCCCGGATTTGCCATCATTACTGCAGTTTTAATAGCTTCATGTCTGTTTGCGATCCTTAGTGTTTTTCGTTTTAGATCCGGTGTAATTCCGGCTTCCATATCGTCCAATATTTTTTCAGGATCTTCCGTTCTTGGGTTATCGGATGTAAGAATCACTTTGCTGCTACCCTCTGCAGAAATGGCTGCCATCTTTGGACGTTTTGTCTTGTCCCTGTCTCCACCGGCGCCAACAACTGTAATCAGCTGCACGCCACCCTCCCTGATTTTATTGATAGTCTCTATTACATTCATAAGAGCATCGGGAGTATGTGCATAATCAACAAGTCCCGAGATTCCACTGTCGGATTTAACTACCTCAAGCCTTCCTGCAACAGAATGAAGATCACTGAGTATAGGCAGGATTTCAGCTTTTGCTGCTCCGAGAAGTTCGGATGCTGCATATACTGCCAGCAGGTTTGAAGCATTATAATCACCAATGAACCTGGTCCAGACTTCCTCCCCCTGAATTTTTAGAGCCATGCCTTCGAAGCTCTGCTCTATTATGCTGCAACGGAAGTCTGCCATTCCCCTGACAGAAAATGTGTATTTACGGGCCTTCGTATTCTGAAGCATAACAGGGCCGTTTTTATCATCTGCATTAACCAGCGCAAACGCTCCTCCAGGCAAACGGTCAAAAAAACTCTTCTTGGCAGCCAGGTAGTTATCGAAGGTTTTATGATAATCGAGGTGGTCGTGGGTGAGGTTTGTAAAAATCCCGCCTTCAAACTTCAATCCTGCGATACGTTGCTGGTGAGCTGAGTGGGAGCTTACCTCCATAAAAGCGTAATCGCACCCTTTGGACACCATCTCAGACAATAATTTGTTAAGCTGAACAGGATCGGGAGTAGTATGAGTTGCAGGAAGCTCCGTCCCGTTGATATAGTTACAGACAGTAGAGAACAGGCCGCATTTGTAACCAAGTCCGATGAACATATTATAAAGGAGTGTGGCAATAGTTGTTTTTCCGTTTGTACCGGTCACTCCAACTAGTTTAAGGGATGAAGAAGGGTTTCCATAAAAATTTGAGGCTGCCTCCCCAAGAGCTTTGGCGCTGTCGGAAGTTTTTATCCAGCAAACGTTTGCTGCAGGGTTCTTCGGAAGGTTTTCGCAGAGAACTGCTGTTGCACCCAAAGCGATTGCTGAATCAATAAAATCGTGGCCATCCGACTTATATCCTTTTACAGCAACAAACAACGATCCGGCAGTTACATTCCGTGAATCAAATTCGATATTCGAAATGATCACATTTTTCTCTCCTCTCAGAGAAATAATGTCTATACCTTTTAATATTTCCTCAATCTTCACCATTTTACATATTCATCTCAAGTGAAACAACTGTTCCATCGTACTTTACAGCGCCATGTTCAGGCGATTGCCTCAACACTCTTCCTTTGCCATTATATCTGACCCGGATACCTGAATTCTCGAGAAGGTAAATTGCATCGCGAAGGCTCATTCCTCTTACATCCGGGACGAGACCTTTTTGCAGTTTCACCCCTGCCAACCTTATTGTGTCGCCACTTTCCCTGGTGGCAACCCAGTCGTCATCGGCAGTTCGTTTATACCTAACGTTCAGGTTTTTTAGCACTTCATTAATGTCTTCCCTGAATCCGTTTCCGGCTTCCGGAGCTGATAGCTTTACTCCTTCTGGTCTCTCAGCTGTATAATCGCGGAAAAAATTTGTTGCATATACCTTATCGGAAATTTCTTTGAAAACTGTACCTGCAACTATGTTTCCATAATATACACCGTTCGAGGGATCATTAATTACTACAATACAGGAATATTTGGGATTCTCAGCCGGAAAATACCCGACAAATGAGGCCTGATAGGATATCCCGCCACCCTTCCGGTAACCAAATTTATCTTTTGCCCGCTGTGCAGTACCTGTTTTACCGGCTATCTTATAGTTGCTGTTTCTCAGGTTTGTGGCGGTTCCCCTTTCCACTACACCTTCCATCATCTTCTTTGCTTTTCGTATTGTCGACCTCGAGGCAATTGAATTAATTATGACCTCCGGCTCGAATCTCTTAATTACGCTGCCATTTCTCATTATAGCTGTTACAAAAAGAGGACGCATCATCTTGCCATCGTTAGCTACCGCGTTATAAAATGTAAGTATCTGCAGAGGTGTAAGCTGTACCTCATAACCGTGCGACATCATTGGTAAGGATAGACCCGACCAGAGTTTATCACCGGGATATCTTATGAGAGGGTCGCCTTCTCCCTTAATCTGTAGACCAAGTGGTTTATTCAACTTCATTGCATAAAGCCGGTTCACAAAATCTTTAGGGTTATCTTTGTAATGCTCGTAGATAAGCTTTGCGGTCCCGACGTTTGAAGACACCTCAAAAACCTCATTTACAGTAATTTTGCCATGCCCTTCTTCTTTGGTGTCTCTTATGGTGTGGTCATAGTACTTAACTGAACCCGTGCCAGTGTCAACAATATCCCCGGTATCAATAACACCGTCTTCTATTGCCGCCATGAGCGAAGGAAGTTTAAATGTTGATCCCGGTTCAGTACTTTCTCCAACAGCGTAATTGTAAGTCTCGTGATAATCACCATCGCTTTGAAGTCCGAGGTTGGCAATTGCCCTTATTTCACCTGTCGAGACCTCCATCACAACAGCACAGCCATGGTCGGCATCGTTTTTTCTGAGCTGCCTGAGAAGCGCGGTTGTTGCAACATCCTGTAAATCAATATCAATGGTAGTAACAACATCATTCCCATCCTTTGAAGCCACACTGTTGGTTCCTTCAACAGTTATCCAGTCGCCGCCAGTAAGCCTTTGCATAACTGCTACTCCGTTTTTACCCCCAAGCTCTTTGTCAAAAGCGCCTTCGATACCAACCTCGTTACCTTCGCTTCCAAGGTTAAGGTAACCTATTGTACGGGCAGCCATTTCACTGTTCGGAAGGATCCTCCTGTTTTCGACCTGTGAAACCATCCCCCCTTTATACTGACCTTCCCTGAAAATTGGAAGTTGTTTTAATTTCTGAAGAGTCTCAAAATCTACTTTTCTTTCAATCAGAAAATAACGGTCGCCCTTCCTTCTGGCATCAGTTATTACAGTCTTCCAACCGGCAGCTGACCGTACTCCGAGTATCTGAGAAAGGCCGGTCGACAAACCGCTTATACCACCCGACCATGTTTCAGCCGACATTCCGGAGCTACGGGTATCCATATAGATTGTATAGTAGGGAACCGAGCTTGCCAAAAGTCGTCCGTCGCTTGTAAGTATGTCTCCCCTGCTGGCTGGCATTTCGCCTGTTTTAAAGACGAATTTCTCGCTCATATCCTGCCACTTTCCCCGCTGAACATATTGCAGGATGAGGATACGTACAAGAAGTGCAACGGCAAACAAAGCTATACCAATATATACTATGCCACTTTTCCAAACTATCTCATCCCTTACTGCCATTGGTTCTATTTTTTACTTACCAATAGTTTATATGGCGGGGTCTTTAACTCTTCAAGGTTAAGTCCCTTTTCCCTTACAAGTCCGAATACTTCCGACTGCTTGCTCGCTGACATAAGAGCTGCTGTAGTTGAGAGTGACTCTGATCTTAAATCTCTTACCTCGCGTTGTAGTTTCGTTGTTTCACGGGTGATCTTCTCAGCATGAAACCGGTTTCCGATATATAATGCAGCCAGAAATGTTATCAGTGAAACATACCCCAGGTTCTTAAGAATGATCTTTTCTGAGATCATGCTCCCGCTTAGAAGTTCCTTAATGAAACTGCCAGTCTTCTGTGCCTTTTTTACTTTCTCAGTACTTGCTTTCATCTCTTTATATCTTTTCAGCTATTCTGAGCCTGGCGCTTCGTGACCTGTTATTATTCGCTATTTCTTCATCTCCGGGAGTCGTGCCTTTTTTGTTTATGAGCCTGAAAGGAGTTTCAATATTTCCATAGAAATCTTTTTTCTCCTCGCCTTCAAAGTTGCCAGTCTTCATAAAGTTTTTCACCACCCGGTCTTCGAGTGAATGATATGTTATTACAACCAACCTTCCTCCGGAATTAAGAACAGAAAGCGATTGTTCCAGCATCTCCTTCAGATAATCAATTTCGTGATTTACTTCGATGCGTAAAGCCTGAAAGACCTTGGCATAGAATTTATGTTCCTGCCTGAATGGTGCCAGTTTCCCGATTGCCCCAATCATATCGTTTACAGTGGTAAGAAGTTTTACAGATCGTGCAGCAACAATCTCCCTGGCTATTCTTCTTGAATTTGTAAGTTCTCCGAAGTTGTAAAAGACATCAGCCAGAAAAGATTCTTCAGCGTTGTTCAGCAGATCAGAAGCTGTAATCTGGCTATTCTTATTCATCCTCATATCCAGTGGAGCGTCCTGTCTGAAGGTAAAGCCCCTCTCCGGTTCATCGAACTGGTGGAAAGAAACGCCCAGGTCGGCTATCAGACCGTCAATATTTCTGATATTATTGAAAAGAAGATTATTTTTCAGGAAGCGGAAGTTCTGATGAAGGAATAAAAATCTCTGATCGTCAGGTGCATTTAGTTTTGCATCGTCGTCCTGATCAAAAGCAATAAGTTTTCCTGTAGTGAGTCGTTTCAAAATCTCCATCGAGTGCCCACCACCACCGAATGTTACGTCGACATAAACCCCTTCAGGCCGAATTTTCAGCCCGTCAATACTCTCATGGAGCAGTGCAGGGATATGGTAAACCATTATATTTCAGGCTCATTTAAACTTCCACCCAACAATTTCTCAGCCAGATCAGCAAAAGCGTCGGCCGGCATGTCAATCTTCTCATATACATCGCTTGCCCAGATCTCAATACGGCCATCCTGTCCGGCCAGTATTACATCACGGTCAGCGTTGATTAGGTCCATCAATCTTTTAGGAATCAGTAAACGATTGTTATTATCGAGAGAGAGCTCTGCTGTTCCTTTGAAGAAGTTCCTTAAGAACATATTATGCTCCCGGTTATATGGATTTATTTTTTTCCTGATCTTGCCAAGTTGTGTGTTCCAATCCTCGATGGAATAGAGCACCAGGCAGTTCTCGAAGATGTCTTTACGCACCACAAAATGATCCTGGGCATCAGCAGGCATCTGCTTTTTGAATGCAGAAGGAAGGATAATTCTTCCTTTAACATCAACCTTGCATGCGTAATCACCTATGAATGTGGCCATCCTCTCAATTCTAAATAAAGGGCTAAAATAAACATTTTTTCTCCACTTTACCCCACTTTACCCCACTTTTTTCAACTAATGTTGATAACTTTTAGAGAGTAGAATCCAAAAAATCGCCTAGGATTGGGATTTAATATTCGAAAGAAACATTTTAACCAGCTCGAGAATTGAAAATGTCAATTTGATGACAGAAGACTAAAATAGCTATCTTTGCTGTATGAATATAGTTGAAAGTAATATAAAGGTGATTAATGATCTGTGTAAAAGACATAATGTCAGACAGATGTATGTTTTCGGGTCAGTGCTCACAAATAGATTCAGGAAGCATAGTGATATTGACTTTATAGTAGATTTTCAGGGTGTCGATTTATATGATTATGCTGATAATTATTTCGATCTTAAAGATTCACTTGAACATCTTTTAAAAAGAGAGGTTGATTTGTTAGAAGATAAAGCAATAATAAATCCTTTATTACGGCAATCCATAGACTCTTCAAAACAGCTTATATATGGACAATGATATTAAGACATGGTTATATGATGTAATTCAGTCAATTGAAGAAATTGATAACTATTTTCTCGATAGACCGAAAATATTTGAAGAATATTTAAAAGATGTAAAAACCAAACGTGCAGTAGAACGAAACATCGAGATTTTTGGCGAGGCTATCTCCAGAATTTTGAAGAGGGATAGTAAATTTGAACTGGTAAATGCGCAAAAAATAATAGGAACAAGGAACAGGATTGCACATGGTTACGACAAGATTTCTGATGATTTAATCTGGAGTATTCTGATTAATCACCTACCAAAACTCAAATCAGAAGTTCAAATTTTTTTGAATAATTAAACTGACTCCTGAATTATCATTCCTTTCTAAGAAATATTCTGCATATGAATTTTACTCAGGAAACAAATACATCTCAGGCAATAGATGTCGGGAAGGTTCTTTATTCAAAAAATCCTGCCTTAAAAAAAATAGTGCCGGGCTTTATAGTAAATTACCTGAAAAGGATTGTGCATCAGGATGAACTGAACGATTTTCTGGGCAAATGGGGTTACCTGAAAAATGCAGAATTGGTAGGAGCTTTTCTGAAGTATTTTGAAATTACTTATAAGGTTGCCGGAACAGAAAATATTCCAAAAACAGGTCGCTATTTTTTTGTATCAAATCACCCTCTCGGCGGGTTAGACGGGATAGTATTTATCTATGAACTTTCCAAACATTTCACCGATATCAAATTTCCAGTAAACGACATTCTCACAAATATCGAAAATTTATCAGGGGTTTTTCTTCCAATAAATAAGCATGGATCGCAGGGGAAAGAAGCAGCCAGGAAAATCGAGGAAGCCTATTCATCAGATAGTCAGATACTCTATTTTCCTGCCGGGTTATGTTCCAGAATGAAGAAAGGAATAATAAGGGACCTTGAGTGGCATAAAAGCTTTATTATTAAATCGATACAACACAAAAGAGATGTTGTCCCTGCTTACTTTGCGGGAAGGAATTCTGACTTTTTCTATAAGCTTGCCAACCTGAGGAAACTCATCGGGGTTAAAGCCAATATTGAGATGTTATACCTGGCTGATGAAATGTTCAAACAAAAAGGCAAAGAAATTCGTTTGGTTTTCGGAAAACCTATCCCCTGGGAAACATTCGATAAGTCGAAATCCCCACTCGAATGGGCCGATTGGGTTAAAGCCAGATCGTATGAACTGGAATCATTTATATAAGGATAAACAGTGAATTAAAAAAAAGATTAAATTGCATTTCAATAAAATAAAACTGTCTGCTGAAATCTCGCATTTACTTATTAAGAACCAATGAAACCCATAGTTGCCCAATTGCCAAAAGATCAGATAATTGCTGAACTGACAAGTGACAAACTTCTTCGCAAGACCAATAATGGTAACAACGAGGTTTATATATTCGACAATAACAATTCGCCCTCATTGATGCACGAAGTGGGACGGGTAAGAGAACTTACCTTCAGGCATGCGGGGGGAGGAACAGGAAAAGAGATCGATATTGATGATTTTGACACTGCTAAAATTGACCCTCAAAAACAACTGATTGTCTGGGATCCTGAAAATCGTGAAATAATAGGAGGGTATCGATTCTACTTTCCTGAGAAAGGTTGCACAGACTGCGATATCACCAAACTGGCTTCATCCTCTTATTTCCATTTTTCAGATAAATTTCTGAAAAAGTACTATCCCCATCTGATGGAACTTGGAAGATCCTTCGTTCACCCCGATTATCAATCGCGTTCCATGGGCAGAAAAAGTCTGTATGCTCTCGATAATCTCTGGGATGGACTTGGCGCTGTAATAATAGACAATCATCACCTTAAATATCTTTTTGGGAAAGTTACCATGTATCCACATTTCAATCAGAAAGCTAGAAACATGATACTCTATTTTCTTAAAAGGCATTTTAACGACCCCGACAAACTCGTAACACCTATTGATCCGATTCATATTGAGCTGCATGAAGAGGAAATGAAAAAACTTTTCAAGAGATGGAGGAGGTATAAGGAGAACTACAAGATTCTTTCCAGGGAAGTAAGAAACCTGAACGAGACTATTCCTCCGCTAATAAATGCCTATATGAACCTTTCACCAACGATGAAGACTTTTGGTACTTTCATAAATCATAAATTCGGTGATGTTGAGGAAACAGGAATTATGATAACTCTAAGGGATATCTACGTTGAAAAGATCAACAGGCACCTTGCTTCCTACAAAAAAGATTTTGAGATCACCTGGTTTTCGCACGAAAATCAGTAAGCTCTTACATTTCTGCCTTCAACATAATTAATAAAAGACTGGTTTACAACCTTATTACCTCCCGGTGTTGGGTAATTTCCGGTAAAATACCAGTCGCCGGAATGACCGGGACAAGCTTCATGTAAACCTTCAATTGATTGAAACACAATCTCAACTTCCGATCTGATCTCATCAGACCTTAACATTGCGGAGATTTTCCTTGATACTTCATCGGGTGTAAAAGGGTGGTATATTTTGCGAACTATGTTTTTCATTTCTTCCACCGGCTTCTTCAATTCAGCAATTGCTTCCTTATATACGTCCTGAATTAATGACTCTCTGCCGGTTTCCTTTAAGAGTTCGATAGCTGCCCTGAATGCAATAAAATCACCAAGTTTTGCCATGTCGATCCCATAACAATCGGGGTATCTCAATTGTGGTGATGAAGATACAACGATTATTTTTTTCGGATCGAGCTTATCGAGTATCCTAATTATGCTTTTCTTCAATGTGGTTCCTCTAACGATGGAATCGTCGATAACTACAAGATTATCTACCCCCCGCTTTATAACCCCATAAGTGACGTCATAGACATGTCCGACAAGGTCATCGCGACCCTTATCTTCAGATATGAAGGTCCTGAGTTTCGCATCTTTAACTGCAATTTTCTCTACTCTTGGTCTTTGCTGAATAATTTTCTCAAGCTCCTCTCTGCTAAGATATTTTCCCCTGCTAAGGATATGATCAATTTTTACCTGGTCAAGGTATTTTTCAACTCCTTCTATAAGGCCATAAAATGCACTCTCAGCAGTGTTTGGAATATATGAAAATACAGTATGATCAAGGTCATAGTCGATAGATTTCAGAACCGTTTGCGCGAGCAGTTCTCCCAGCTTTTTTCTTTCGCGGTAGATAGCTTTATCAGTACCCCTTGAAAAATATATTCTTTCGAAGGAACATTTTCTAGGCTCTGCTTTCTCCCTGATATTTTCAATTGATGTTTCTCCGGATGCCTTTATTATTAGTGCGCTTGCAGGTGGCAATTCAATAACATCATCTGTTCTTACATTAAAGATAGTCTGTATAACAGGCCTTTCGGATGCCACCACCACTACTTCATCGTCGATATAATAATAAGCTGGCCTGATACCGGCAGGATCTCTCATTACAAATGCATCACCATGTCCAACCATTCCAGCCATTGCATATCCGCCGTCCCAGTTGCGGCTTGCTTTTTTTAATATTGCCGCAACGTCAAGATTTTTTTCAATAAGCGGCGAGATGTCTTTTTTTGAAAACCCCTCATCTTTGAATTGGCGGAACAACCGCTCATTTTCCTCATCGAGCCTGTGACCTATATTTTCCAGGATCGTAACAGTATCAGAAAAATCTACAGGGTTCTGTCCCAACTCAATAAGACTTCTGAATACCTCACCCACATTTGTAAGATTGAAGTTCCCTGCCATAACCAGATTCTTCGACTTCCAGTTATTCTCCCGGCTCACCGGGTGTACATAGTCGATATTATAATTGCCGTAGGTGCCGTAACGAAGATGTCCAAGATAGATATCGCAGGCGAATGGTACGTTTTCCTTTATAAATGTCGGGTTCTTAAAATCCTCAAGATTTGTTTTGGTGAGATTATCAATATCCTCATAAATAAGTCCAAATATCTCTTTGATTGGATTTGCCTGATTTGATCTCTGCCTGAAAATGTATCTGTTTCCAGGCGCAACATCGAGCTTTATTCCGGCAATACCTGCCCCGTCCTGCCCTCTGTTATGCTGCTTCTCCATCATCAGGTACATTTTTTGCAGTCCATAGCTCCATGTACCATATTTTTCAATATAATACTCCATCGGCTTACGCAATCTTAACATTGCAATGCCACATTCGTGTTTGATCCTATCGCTCATAATTAGTTACCCTCCGGAAAATTAATAAAATCGGGGACAATGTATGCGTCAGGGAATACCTTACTGATTTCTATAAACAACTTTGTCGCTTCTGTTTTTGATCTGAAATCGCCCACCCGGACTTTAAAATACCCGGGATTCTCAAATAACTCATGTGAATTAATGTTGGGAAATTTGGTAATAAACTCAGCTTTGACCTTCCCTGATTCCTCCCTTGCATTCCTGTTTGAACTGTTGAAGATCTGAATTCTGAATCCATCCATACCTAAATAAGTATACTTTTCGCCAAGCATCCTATTGCCAAGTATGTATCTGCTTATCAGCGTATCCAGAGCAGGATCCTGAATTATGGTAAGTCTTCCCCTGCCAGTATTAGCTTCGGATGATCTGAAAAGTTCTGAAGTTTTGATAATGGACTGTGACCGCCCGATTCCTGTTGTAATGGTCAGAATTACCAGCGCTAAAATAAGTTTTCTTATCATGGTGCAAAATTAACATTTCGCAAACACAATAGAAACACATTTCACTCTTTTATTATTTTCCTGAATTGAAGAATGTTATTGGGCGGATTTTAGGGCAAGGTAAAAGCTGCCTCCCATCGATCCAGCGACAAGGATATTTTTGTCAAAATTTATTCTGATATCAGAACCAAAGGCCTCTGTGTTGTCTGAATTACAAACACTTAATAACTGGGACCTTCCAGCATTCGAACCGTTAGAAGGGTTAGTAATATTGATAATAAAACAATTTCTGTTCAGCATAATCAGATTTCCGGAACTATCAAAGATAAGAGCAGAACCCTTATTTGAACCTTCGAGGTATTTCTTCCATCTTATAATCCCGTTATTTGAGAGCGAAGCCAAAAAGGAAGTATTAGATTTTCCGTCCTTTGTCGAAACTTCGGTGTTTCCTCCAACATAAATATTTCCGGCATCGTCAGCTATTATTGAGCGACTTGCTGCTCCAAACTCCGGGTTAGTATATAGTTCTGTTTCCCACAATTTTTGAAAAGTATTGTCGTATTTTGCGACAGAGGCTTTTGTTTTTGCATAAGCAGGTTTCCTGGTGAGAGCAAGAAAGATATTTCCATTATAATCTACAAAAGCTTCATTTGCTGAGAGAAATGAAGACTCGCTGATTTTTTTCTGTGTAATTATATGTCCCGACTTATCGAATGAAACGAAGAGGAGTCCTGAAGAAGTGTAAGCCGAAGAATCGGGATCAGGTGTGCCGATTGCCAGAAAGCTTCCGTTGCCTGTATAGAACAGATTTGTAATCTCGATCTTAAACCCGGCATCCAGGGAATTTTCCCACACTTTTTCTCCACTTGGACTGTAACCCATAAGTAACATTTTACCAGCTGAACTTCCGGAAACAATATAACCAGTTGTATCGAACCATGCAGAGCTGAATAGTCCGTCGACATCGGCTTTAAAGTCTATTAACGTGGACCTGTCTTTGTTAACTCTCAGAAAATATGGCTTCCCATCAGCTTTTCCACCAGCAATGAATCCCGAATCAGGAGCTGTTTGAATGAAGAAAGCCTTACCTGCACCAGCCGATTTTTCCCATATAAAATCGCTTTCACTTTTTTTATTGCATGATAAAAAAAGGAAAAGTAAAAGAAGTACAGGTAAAAGTTTCTTCATAAGCGAGAAGAATAAATGCCACGGGAATTTTTATCCAAGCTCCGCTGCAAGTTCGTCGGTCATCTCAAGATTATGATAAACAAACTGTATATCATCATCATCCTCAAGTATATCTAACAGTTTCAAGACCTTTTTAGCAGATTCTAGATCAAGTTTTTTAGTATCATTCGGTATCCTCTTCAGACCAGCTTCCTCGGGTTCAATACCAAGTTCGTTGAGTTTCCTGTTAACGCTACCGAAATCTTCCATTGCGCATGTCACAGTAATTCTGTCTCCGTCAACCTCAAAATCTTCAGCTCCGGCGTCAATCATCTCAAGCTCGAGATCTTCAAGCACCAGTCCTTCATTTTTTAAAGTAAAAATACCTTTTCTGTCAAATATGAAACTAAGCGATCCGTTCGTTCCCAGGTTTCCGCCGTGTTTATTGAAGGCTGCTCTTACAGAAGCCACAGTTCTGTTATTATTATCTGTCAGGCATTCAACGAACACTGCAATACCACATGGTGCATAACCTTCAAATGTGGTTTCGGTAAAACTTTCAGCATCAGCTGCTGTAGCCTTCTTAATTGCCCTCTCTATGTTGTCTTTGGGCATGTTGGCTCCTTTAGCATTCTGAACGGCAAGCCTCAACCTGGCATTAGATTCAGGGTCGCTGCCTCCCTCTTTTGCAGCAATTATTATCTCTTTTATAATCTTGGTAAATTTCTTCCCTCTTTTTGCATCTATAGCACCTTTTTTCCTCTTAATGGTTGACCATTTACTATGACCTGACATATTTTAAAGTTTAGTTTTATCTATGCAAATTTAAATAATTCTTTCATACCTCGTTCATAGTTCATACTTTTGTGCGGAAATTGAAGAAGAAGGGAAGAGAGGGAGAAACGGAGAGGGGGAGAAACGGAGAAGGAGCAAACACTCCATTTGCCATAGGCCCTTTGCGCCCTTTGTGCCTTTTGCGCCACTTAATTATTAATAAGAATTAAATGACGAGAAAAGTATATATAGAGACTTATGGTTGCCAGATGAATGTGGCAGACAGTGAGGTTGTTGTGTCAATACTTTCCGAAGAAGGGTATGTTGCAGCCGAGGTAATTGAAGATGCAGACCTGATTCTTATTAATACTTGTTCAATACGGGATAATGCCGAGCAGCGTATATGGGGACGTCTAAAAGCAATCAGTCATCTGAAGAAAAACAAAGCCGATCTAAAAATCGGTATAATTGGCTGCATGGCAGAAAGATTAAAAGAAAAACTGATTGAGACAGAACAGCTTGTAGATATTGTAGTTGGTCCTGATGCCTACCGCGAGCTCCCATTGCTTGTGGCTGAAGCGGAGGCCGGGCATAAAGCTGTAAATGTCCTACTTTCGCGGGAAGAAACCTATGCAGACATTTCCCCCGTAAGAATGGACAAGAACGGTGTTTCATCGTTTGTGTCAATTATGAGGGGATGTAATAATATGTGTTCATATTGTGTTGTTCCTTATGTACGGGGTGCCGAGAGAAGCCGTAACCCGGAATCTGTGTTAAGAGAAATTAAGGAGCTCGTGGGAATGGGTTACAGAGAGGTTGTCCTTCTCGGACAGAATGTTGATTCGTATAAATGGACGGATAATAATGAGATCTTCAGTTTCCCCGATCTTATTGAAAAAGTGGCATCAGAAAATCCACTTTTAAGGGTTAGGTTTTCAACATCACATCCAAAAGATATTTCAGATGAACTGCTTCACACAATTGCCCGTCATGAAAACATCTGTAAACATATTCATCTGCCGGCTCAAAGCGGAAGCAGCAGAATTCTCAAACTTATGAACCGCGAATATTCAAGAGAATGGTATCTCGATCGGATAAAAGCCATTCATTCTATAATTCCGGAATGTGCTCTTTCGACTGATATGATTACTGGTTTTTGTACTGAAACAGATGAAGACCATAAAGAATCGTTATCCCTGATGGAGCTGGTTGGTTTCGATTTTGCGTATATGTTTAAATATAGTGAACGACCCGGGACAAAAGCTGCCAGAAAATTTAAAGATGATATTCCGGATAGCATTAAGTCGGAAAGATTAAGCGAAATGATAGCCTTGCAGAACAAGCTTTCAATAAAATCAAAAAAGAACGACATTGGGAAAACCTTTGAAGTTCTTGTCGAAGGATTTTCCAAAAGATCTGAAAAATTCTTGTCGGGACGTACATCGCAGAATAAAATGGTAGTATTCCCTGCTGGTGAATTCGGAAAAGGAGACTACGTTAAGGTACTTATTGAAAGGTGCACCTCGGCAACACTTATCGGAAATAATGTGTAAATTTCTGCTGATTTGCAAATAGATAAGGATGGCTATAACCTGTATTTCTAAAATAAATTATGAAGATGAAATTCAAAACTCTTTTTCTTGTAAGTTTTTCGATAGTATTTATCTCTGTCAGTTTTGGTCAAAACACCAATAAAAAGTTTGTTGTTTCCGGTCTTGTAACTGATGCTCTGAATAAACCTGTAACGGGTGCTCTGATAATGGTCGATAATAAGAATACCAATATAACTACAAACCAACAGGGAAGATATAAAATAAGGGTTTCACCTGCTGCCGACTCAATAACAATAGTGACCTTCTTCAACGGAGTTAAAAGTGAGCCAATAAATGGCAGATCAACAATTGACTTTACTCTTGGCCTGAATTCAGCAACCAAATCGAAAGTAACGGACAAATCTGAAAATAGTAAGGAAGTAAACATCGGATATGGGAATACAAGTCAAAAAAATCTTTCAACAAATGTCAGCAGTATAGACGGAAGAAGCGGAAAGTACGATACATATAAAAGTATTTATGAAGTACTTGTTGGGACTCCCGGGGTAGTAGTTAATGGGAAGAGTATTAAAATTCAGGGACAATCGTCTTTCAATGCCGGAACCGATCCTCTTTTTGTAGTTGACGGGATGCCGGTAGAAAGTATCGATGGGATATCTCCGACAATGGTTGAAAGTATATCTGTTCTTAAAGGAGCGTCCGCCTCTATATATGGATCAAGAGGTGCTAACGGAGTGATTATAATTACACTTATTAACGGATCCGAAAAGAAAAACAGGTAAAGGGTGCTTTTTGAAAGCTTTAATTTGCTTGTTCTTATTACTATAAAGGTTTAAAGAGAACCGGATTTTTCATAAACCATAGCAGGCATAACTTGCATAAAATTTAATAAAAAAAAGATGATGTTAAAGCTTTATTATATTGTTCTTTTGCTCGCGGGTCTTCCGATTATTGGGTCAGGGCAAACGACTGACAACAGTACTAAAAAAAAGACTACTATTTCCGGATATGTTACTGATATTAACCAGAATCCTGTTTCCGGAGCTGTCATTCTCATTGATAAGAACAAAACAGATATTGTTACCAACAAAAAAGGTTTTTATAAGGTAAAGATCCTTGCAGGTGCGCGATTAATAGCAGTTTTTACATCAGAAAATGGTACAATTGAAGTTCCTATTGATGGGCGGAATGAAATAAATTTCACGCTGAGTAACCTTTCATCACCGCAATACTCCGGGAAAAATGGTTCCGGTGCAGATAGTGTTGTTAATAAAGAATCGGGATCTTCAAACAAGAAAAATGTAAGCTCCACGGTAAATAAAATAAATAACAACAGTGGCAAAAGCCCTGTCTATTCAGATATTTATCAAATGATGGCCGGAAAAGTTCCGGGAGTTAATGTACGGGGAAAAACCATTACAATCCGCGGAACAACCTCATTAACACAAAGTGTGGAACCTCTATTTGTAGTAGACGAGATAATTACTTCTAATATTGATAATATTTCTCCGATAGATGTTAAATCAATTGAAGTGTTAAAAGGGGCAGCAGCAGGTTTATACGGATCGAGAGGCTCAAACGGAGTTATTAAAATAACACTTAAGAGAGCTACCGATAAAAGATAAAGGATCAGGCTTTCTTTTCTTTTTTAACTTCTAACATCAGCTCGGCAAGTTGCTTATCAGATATTGGTGAAGGAGTATCAAGCATTACATCTCTTCCTGAGTTATTCTTTGGAAACGCTATAAAATCGCGGATTGAATCCTGTCCTCCGAACATCGCAACCCACCTGTCGAATCCGAATGCAATTCCGCCGTGAGGTGGTGCCCCAAACTTAAAGGCATTCAAAAGGAATCCGAATTGATCAACAGCCTCCTCATCGCTGAATCCAAGTACTTTGAACATAAGTTTCTGGACACTGGAATCGTGAATTCTTATAGATCCTCCTCCGATTTCGACTCCATTAATCACGAGGTCGTAGGCATCAGCTCTTACTTCACCCGGATCAGTTTCCATCAATACCAAATCTTCCGGAATTGGAGATGTAAACGGATGGTGCATTGCATAGAATCTCTTCGACTCTTCATCCCACTCAAGAAGCGGGAAATCAACAACCCATAGCGGAACAAATTTTTCTTTGGTCCTCAAACCCATCCTGTTTCCCATTTCAAGCCTGAGTTCTGAAAGAGCTGAGAGAGTCTTTTTCTTATCACCGCTAAGTACGAGAATCAAATCGCCGGGAGATGCTTTCATATCACCGGCCCATTTCTTCAACTCCTCAGTTGAGTAAAATTTGTCAACCGAAGATTTGAATGTACCATCAATATTATATCTCAGATAAACAAGGCCTTTCGCTCCTATCTGTGGTTTCCTGACAAAATCTGTAAGTTCATCCAGTTGTTTTCTTGTGTATTCTGAACATCCTGTTGCACAGATGCCTCCAACATACTCGGAAGAATCAAAAACTGCGAAATCATGACCTTTAACTGTTTTTGTAAGGTCGGTAAATGTCATTTCAAAACGAAGATCGGGTTTATCTGAACCGTATAATTCCATCGCATCGCTATATGGTAATCTAAGAAATGGTTCATTGAATTCAACACCTTTTATTTGACTAAAAAGGTATTTTGCCAGCCCTTCAAATGTGTCGAGGATATCGTTTCGTTCAACAAACGACATTTCACAATCTATCTGTGAAAACTCCGGTTGTCTGTCGGCCCGCAGGTCTTCATCCCTGAAGCATTTTACAACTTGAAAATACTTGTCGAACCCGGCGACCATCAGTAATTGTTTCAATGTCTGTGGGGATTGCGGCAAAGCATAGAATGTTCCCGGGTGCATCCTTGAGGGTACAACGAAATCGCGGGCTCCTTCAGGCGTTGATTTTATAAGGACTGGCGTTTCAACCTCAATAAATCCTATTGAATCCATGTATTTACGAACCTCCTGGGCAAATTTATGACGAAGAATTATGTTGTTTTTAACGGATGTCCTGCGAAGATCGAGGTAACGGTACTTCATCCTCAGCTCCTCACCCCCATCGGTTTCCTCTTCGATTGTAAAAGGAGGGATCTCACTTTTGTTGAGTGTATTTAGTTCGGTAACATCAATCTCAATGTCACCTGTTGGTATCTTAGGATTCTTATTACTCCTTTCCCTTACTTCTCCTTTGGCCTGAATTACAAATTCACGTCCGAGTTTCCGGGCTTTCTCACACAGTCCGGGGTTAGTTTCCATATTGAATACCAGCTGGGTTATACCATATCTGTCGCGAAGATCAACAAAAGTCATTCCGCCCAGATCTCTCGATTTCTGAACCCAGCCACAGAGAATAACCGACTTCCCTGTAAGATCCAAGTTCAACTCACCGCATGTGTGTGTCCTGTACATTTTTTAACTTTTAAATTTCAGCAAAAATAAGAAATAAAAATTAACACAATTCCTAAATAATTCCGGTCAGGTTCATCCTTGTATTCCAAACTTCTAAACAAATAAAAAGAAGTTATCCGGCCCAGCAGGGAGCTTTGCCAACAAGTTTCAAGTCGATTTCGGGCCTAAAACATGTTATTAAACATATATTAAAGACAATAATATAAAATTGATTTATCTGATTTAATTATCTAAATTGCCTTGTTTTACAATTAGAATTTTAAATAAAACATAACAATAATCTTCGGACACTTTTACCTTATTGAGACCACTTCGTCTCATGACTACAATTCTTCGCAGGAAACAGAGTTTTGTTACTTATTTAACTACAGATGATTTGTCTTAACGATCTTGAAAATATTAAATGAATGATCAGAAAGAAAGTTAAAGAGATTCTGAATTTTGTTATCGGCGCTAACGAAATCTTCTCATTAGAAAATCATTTGTTTTTCTCTGTGATTATTATTGGGTTGGTTATTAGCATAATAGCAATTATTGTAAGTATCATTTTACAGGCTCAATCAATTGTTTTGATAGTTTGCTTTTCGTTGCTGTTATTCCTTTCGATTCTTTATTATCTGGTGCGTTTCAAAAGAAAATTCGAACAACTGATAATACCAATGATAGCTTTTTCTTTCATTGGAATTTCAATTATATGGATTTACAATGGTGGCATAAACGGTTCGATTATGACTGTTGCACTTGTATTGTTGATTCTGGCATTAATTGTAGTAAAAGAGAGACTCAGAATATGGGTACTGATACTCTTTGAATCGATGGTCATTGTCATCTATCTGATTCAATATTTCAGACCTGATATAATTTCAGACTTCCCGAATGAAAAAATGCGGTGGGCCGACAGTCTGATTACTTCAATTTTCTCTTCAATCTTTGTTTACCTTACAATCAGATTTTTACTGAAACATTATACAAGTGAGAGAAAAATGGTTGAAGTAAGTGAAAAGAAATACAGGTATATATTTGAGAATGTTGGAGAAGGCATTGGATTAGTTGACCCTGAGGAAAACTTTGTATTGGTAAATTCTGTTGCCGAGAAAATTTTCGGGGCGGGGAAAGGTGAATTGGCAGGGAGAAATCTTAAAGAGTTTCTAACTGAGCAGGAATACAAACGGGTTCTCGATCAATCAGCTCTTCGCAGGAAAGGGGAAAGCAGTAAATATGAATTTGAACTGACCCGTCTGAACGGGGAAAAGAGGAATGTGTTTATTACAGCTGTTCCTCAATATGATGAGGAGAATCAATTTCTTGGTTCTCATGGCATTTTCATCGACATTACAGAACATAAACAGGCTGAACAGAAATTAATGGAAATCAACAGGAAGTTCCTTAGCCTTGCCGACAACATTCCAGGATTTATTGCTTACGTAAATGCGGATACCCTAAAGTATGAATTTGTAAACGATTTGTATGAGACATCCTTTGGGATTCCTAAAGAAAAAATCGTAGGAAGCAACCTGATTGACATCATCGGGGATGCGAATTACCAATTCGCCTTGAAGTACATTAACGAGGTAAGATCTGGAAAATCTGTTTCTTACGAGAATTCGTTCAATCTCAAATCAGGTGAACGATGGCTTCAGGCAAATTATACTCCTATCTTTGACTCAACAGGAAAAGTTGTGTCAATCGCTGTTCTTAATTTTGACATAACCGATCGTAAGAAAGCAGCTGAGTCACTGAAAGAAAATGAATTCAAATTACTCCAACTGAATCTTGATAAAGACAGGTTTATTTCAATATTATCGCACGATCTGCGAAGTCCGTTTAATGCCCTGATTGGTTTGTCTGATTTATTGAAAGAGGATCTCCGCAAACTTCCGATGGATGATATCCAAGAAATAGTCAACAGTATAAATCAAACAACAAGAAACACCCATAATTTACTTGAAGAAATCCTTATGTGGGCAAAGGCCCAACAGGGTAAGATACCGTTCAATCCTAAATATCTTGATTTCAGAGATGTTTGTAAAAATATTCTTGAAACCCTTGAATCAAATGCCAGGGCGAAAAATATCAGAATAGATTGCCAGATAGATGAGAAATGTTCTGTCTTTGCTGAAGTTGAAATGTTAAAAACAGTGCTCAGAAATCTTGTTTCAAATGCAATAAAATTTTCAAACAATGGAGGAATAGTATCGCTTTCGTGCCAACAGACACATTCTGAAGTTACAGTAGTTGTTGCAGATAAAGGGGTTGGCATTAATCACGAGAATCTTCCAAAATTATTTGATATCTCACAAGTGATTACAACAATGGGTACTTCCAACGAATCAGGTACCGGTTTAGGATTATTGCTTTGTAAGGAATTCGTGCAAAGACATGGAGGTAAAATCTGGGCTGAAAGTGAAGCGGGAACAGGAAGTAATTTTAAGTTTACACTCCCATTCCCTGAAAGGACAACTGCATAAGTATAAAACCAGATAAATGATGCTCAAGAATGATGAACAATATATGCGGGCAGCTCTTGCAGAAGCAAATAAAGCTTTTGAGAAGAGGGAGGTTCCTATCGGTGCAGTAGTTGTCTGCAACAATATCATTATTGCAAGAGCGCATAATCTAACCGAAACCCTTAAGGACCCGACTGCTCACGCCGAGATGCAGGCTATAACAGCAGCCACGAACTGGCTGGGAGGTAAATATCTTACCAACTGCACCATATATGTTACACTGGAACCTTGCGCTATGTGCGCCGGGGCAATAGGATGGAGTCAGGCAAGTGGCCTGGTTTACGGAGCTGCCGATGTGAAGAAAGGTTTCAGGTCGGTATCTGATTCACTTCTTCATCCAAAAACGAAAGTCGTTTCCGGAATCCTTGAAAATGAATGCAAAGAACTTCTGATGAAATTTTTTAAAAGCAAGAGATGAGGTTTGAATCCACCTCCAGGCTATGCTGGCGCGGATTTGCAATCCGTGCCCTTATAATACCTTACTGTTATGAGTGTATAACTCGTTTCTAACTTATCAAATACAATGGCACGGATTGCAAATCCGCGCCAGCTTCTTATAAAAAAGAGCTAAAAAGAAAAGACTAAAGGAAAAAGACTAATTTTACAAAAATGATTCATTTATGACCTTCGATAACAGTCTGACGATAAAAATTCAAAGATTTACTCTGTTTACGGCCACATTGATAATTCTGGCTTATGTTATTCTTACTTATTTCGAAAGACTTATCAGATATCCTTTGCTTGGCTTTGATGAAACCAGCTGGACCGTAGTGTTGGTGATTATATATCTGATTATAGTTTTTCTGCCAACGATAAGAAACTATCGATTCATCTATTTTTCCGATGAAGGAGAGACCATCATCATCAGATACTTTGAATCAGGTATATTCGGAGGAAGAAAAAACTCTGTTGAAATAAATAAAAAAACTTTGACCGGGTTCAAGGTGGAGTCGAAATATCTCGGACTTATCCGTAGCATTACTCTGTTTCAGCAATACAAAGAAGGTGTTGCAAAATATCCTCCTGTTTACATAAGCGCATTGTCAAAAAAGGAGAGAGCAATGATCGTAAAATCTTTGAACTTACTTGTCCCCCAGATGTGAAGGTTATCATCTGATAACATGAGTTTTATCATTTTTAATATTTTTTAACACCCGTAATTTCGTCATGTATTTTTTTGGTTTGATTAATAATTAAAACACAAGATATGAACGTAGATAAAATCATGAACAACCTCGAAAAGAAACATCCTGGCGAGGTTGAATATTTACAGGCAGTAAGAGAAGTTCTTGAATCAATTGAGGAGGTTTATAACGAAAATCCTCAATTCGAATCAGCAAACATTGTTGAAAGGCTCATCGAACCCGATAGAGCAATTACTTTTAAAGTTCCCTGGGTTGATGATGAAGGAAATGTAAAAGTTAATCTCGGGTACCGGGTTCAGTTTAATAATGCAATCGGTCCTTACAAAGGCGGTTTGAGGCTGCACCCCAGCGTCAACCTCTCAATTTTAAAGTTCCTTGGATTTGAGCAGATCTTTAAAAATGCTCTCACTACCCTTCCGATGGGTGGTGCAAAAGGTGGTTCAGACTTTGACCCAAAAGGAAAATCAAATGCGGAGGTAATGCGTTTCTGCCAGTCATTTATGCTCGAATTATGGAAATATATTGGCCCCGAAACAGATGTTCCTGCAGGCGATATTGGAGTTGGCGGACGCGAAATTGGGTTCCTGTACGGTATGTATAAAAAGCTGAAAGGCGAGCATACCGGTGTATTAACCGGAAAGGGAAGTAACTGGGGCGGATCCCTTATTCGTCCTGAAGCAACAGGTTTTGGCGGAATATATTTTGCTAAAGAAATGCTTGCAACAATAAATGAAACTCTTAAAGGTAAGACTATTTCTATATCAGGGTTTGGCAACGTCGCATGGGGAGCTGCTTTGAAAGCAACAGAACTTGGCGGAAAAGTTGTTACTATTTCAGGTCCTGATGGCTATATTTACGACCCTGAAGGAATCTCAGGAAAGAAGATTGAGTATATGCTCGAACTACGTGCTTCAAATGAAGATGTTGTTAAACCATATTCCTATACATTTGAAGGTACTGAATTTCATGAAGGGAAACGCCCATGGGATGTAAAGGTTGATATAGCCCTGCCATGTGCTACCCAAAATGAGCTTACCGGAGAAGATGCTAAAAAACTGATCAGCAATGGAGTATTACTTGTTGCTGAAATCTCAAATATGGGATGTACTCCTGAAGCTGTTGAGGAATTTCATAAGAATAAGATTTTATTTGCTCCCGGGAAAGCTGTAAACGCCGGTGGAGTTGCCACATCAGGTCTGGAAATGACACAAAACTCAATGAAACTGCGCTGGAACAGTCAGGAAGTTGATGGCCGCCTCCATGAGATTATGCAAAATATTCACGAACAGTGCGTTAAGCATGGCAAGAGAGAAGATGGTTATGTCGATTATGTAAAAGGAGCAAACATTGCAGGATTCCTTAAGGTCGCTAATTCAATGCTTGATATGGGTGTAATCTAAGGGCACAAGACACAGGGCGAAGGGCACGGGGCACACAACCTGCAACCTGCAACAAATAATAATTTTAGGATTATTCTAATATAAACGGTAGAGATGCAAGATTTTGCGTCTCTACTTTTTTTATATTTGTATGTCTCATTTTCTTGTGCCATGTCAGAAATTTCTCTAACGCATAAAATTGCGCTGGGTCAGATACCGCGTATTGGTGACATAAATGCGCGAAAACTAGTCTCACATTTCGGAAACGTTGAAGCCGTATTTCACGAACCTTACCGCTCTCTTACCAAAATTCCTGGAATAGGACCCGGTATCGCAAAATATATTAGCGATCGTAATTATCTAGATGCTGCCGAAAAAGAAGCAGAATATGTTGTAAAACATAATATCAAATGCTTTTTCTATCTCGACGATGATTATCCTTTCAGGCTCCGGCAATGCGACGATTCACCTGTTGTGTTTTTCTATACCGGGACCTGCGATCTCAACAGTGCAAAGATTCTCAGTGTTGTCGGAACCCGCAACGCTACGATAAGAGGCCGGGAACTATGCGATAAGATAATCGGAGGATTGGCTATAGGACACCCCGATGTGATTATTGTCAGTGGATTGGCTTATGGTATAGATATTGCATCTCACAAAGCAGCGCTGGCAAATAACCTGCAGACAATCGGAGTTCTGGCGCATGGATTTAAAACCACCTACCCTTCTGTTCATGCCTCAACAGCAAAGGCAATGACAAAAAACGGCGGACTGATTACTGATTTCCTTTCTGATGCTTTACCGGAACGAAATAATTTTATAAAAAGAAACCGGATTATCGCAGGAATGTCGGATGCAACTCTGGTCGTGGAATCAGGGATAAAAGGAGGTGCACTTATTACAGCTGATATAGCAAACTCATATAACCGGGATGTCTTTGCTGTTCCCGGAAGACCGGATGATCAGTGGTCGTCTGGTTGCAACAGCCTTATAAGGGAGAATAAAGCCTCCCTGATAGAATGTTCAGACGATATTGAATATTTTCTTGACTGGAAACCCGAGAAAATAAAGCCGCCTGTCCAGAGAACACTCTTTTCAGAACTTGATGATTCCGAGAAGATCATCTTTGAACTGCTTATGAAACAGGGAGAAATGACAATAGATAGTATCTGCCGCACACTTGAAATTCCAGTTTACAAGTTATCTTCAATGCTTCTTCAGATGGAGTTTAAAGGAATACTGAAGTGTTCTCCTGGTAATCTCTACAGAACGGTGTAAATTATGATTACTAATTTAGTGCAAAATTATAAACTATACTTTATCAAAATAATGCAAAATGTAAAGTATTAATTGAAAAATGCAAACATAAAGCGTGTATTAATTTCAGTTTGAAATTTGCGCTTTAAATTTTATGTTTTTTATTGATTTTCAGATTCTTCTGAGGTGGATAATTCAAGTCGGGTTTGGTAGATTTTCCTTCAAAAATGAAAGGTTTATTGTATTAGTTTTTTGTAATTTTAGGCCTCCAATTGATTTTTCAACTAAAACTCAAAATTATGGATCCGAGAGTACATCAATTTATGGCACTGATAAAGGCCAGAAATCCTGGTGAGAACGAGTTCCATCAGGCCGTTCAGGAGGTTGCAGAATCCCTGATTCCCTTTATCGAAGAAAATCCAAAGTATAAACATGCAAAGATCCTTGAGAGAATTGCAGAACCTGAACGAACAATCATCTTCAGGGTCCCATGGTTAGATGACAAAGGAGAAGTACAGATTAACCGTGGTTACAGAATTGAGATGAACAGCGCAATCGGGCCTTATAAAGGTGGTCTGCGCCTCCATCCTACCGTTAACATGGGCATTCTTAAGTTTCTGGCTTTTGAACAGGTATTTAAGAACAGTCTTACAACTTTACCAATGGGAGGAGGAAAAGGAGGTTCTGATTTCGATCCTAAAGGAAAATCAGATAACGAAGTGATGCGGTTCTGCCAGAGTTTCATGTCGGAACTATTCCGTCATATTGGAGCTGATACAGATATACCTGCCGGAGATATTGGTGTTGGCGGACGCGAAATAGGATTTCTCTTTGGTCAGTACAAGAGACTAAAAAATGAATTTACCGGAGTTCTCACCGGAAAAGGTATAGAATGGGGCGGATCGCTCATCCGTCCTGAAGCAACTGGCTACGGGACAACTTACTTTGCACAGGAAATGCTTGCCACACGGGGCGAGGGTTTAAAAGGCAAAACCGTTTGCATTTCAGGTTCAGGAAATGTTGCCCAATATGCAGCAGAAAAGGTTACAGAACTTGGTGGCAAAGTTGTAACTGCATCAGATTCAGGTGGTTTTATATACGACCCAAGGGGAATTGATGCTGAAAAACTTCATTTTATTATGGAGCTTAAAAATGTAAAAAGAGGAAGAATTAAAGAATATGCAGAAAAATATGGTGTTGAATACTTTGAAGGTAAGCGTCCATGGATCATCAAGTGCGATATTGCAATGCCAAACGCAACACAAAATGAGATTAATGAGGACGAGGCCAGACTGCTTGTCAAGAACGGATGTATTTGTGTGGCTGAAGGGGCGAACATGCCATCCACGCCAGAAGCAATCGGGGTCTTTCTCAACACACAGATCCTTTATGGGCCAGGGAAAGCTGCAAACGCAGGCGGGGTAGCAACATCAGGACTTGAGATGACCCAGAATTCCATGAGACTGCCATGGTCGCGGGAAGAAGTCGACCAGAAACTTCAGACAATTATGATCAATATTCACAAAACATGTGTGAAATACGGTACTAAGGATAATGGCTTCATTAATTACATGGATGGCGCCAATATTGGAGGATTCGTGAAGGTTGCCAATGCGATGATAGCACAGGGAGTTGTTTAATGAAACTCATTGATACTCACACGCATTTATATCTTGCGGATTTTGATGCCGACAGGGATGAGATGATTAAAAGGGCAATAGATTGTGGTGTTATCAAACTATTGTTACCGAATATCGATGTTCATTCTGTAGATCAAATGATTTCAGCAGTGTCGACGTTATCCAGGGATCTGCTTCCCTATGGCAGGTCTTCATCCTACATCTGTAAAAGACGATTACATTGATCAACTTAACGAGATTGAAGAGTCGTTTTTTAAACATAAATTCATCGCAATAGGGGAAATTGGAATTGATCTTTTTTGGGACAAGACTCACCTGGAAGAACAAAAGATTGCTTTCAGACGGCAAATTTCTTTTGCATTGGAGCATGGATTACCGGTGGCAGTACATGCAAGAGAATCATTTCCAGAGGTTTTTTCAGTGCTTAATGAGTTCGGAGGAAAAGGTCTGAAAGGTGTGTTTCATGCTTTCACAGGGAGCATCAAAGATGGTGAAAAGGCAATAGGTATGGGATTTAAACTCGGGATTGGTGGAATTGTTACCTTCAAGAATTCCGGCCTCGACAGAGTAGTTAAGGAGGTTGGGGCTCAGCACCTTATCCTCGAAACCGATTCACCCTATCTTCCTCCTGTTCCACATAGAGGAAAAAGAAATGAGAGTTCATATCTTTGCATTATAAATAAAAAGCTGGCCGAAATTTTTGAAATGAGTGAGGAAGAAGTTGCCTCAATAACATATGCCAACTCAATCGAACTATTCAATATCTGAGATAAAAGAATGAAAAATAATTATAATGAAATATCCATCCTGATAATTTACACCGGTGGAACGATAGGAATGGTTCAGGATCCTGTAACGGGATCTTTAATGCCTATCGACTTCCGTCATATTACAGATCATGTACCCGAGCTGAGTAAGTTCGGTTATGATCTGCATTCTATATCCTTCGACCCTGTAAAAGATTCAAGTAATGTTGATCCGGAAGTATGGGTCAAACTCGCGGAAATTATTGAAGAAGGGTACAGTGATTTCGATGGGTTCGTTATCTTACATGGTACTGATACAATGGCATATTCTGCATCTGCCTTAAGTTTTATGCTCGAGAACCTTCGTAAACCAGTAATACTTACCGGGTCCCAATTACCGATCGGTCTTCTCAGGACTGACGGGAGAGAAAATCTCATTACGGCTATCGAAATAGCTGCTGCTATGGCAGAAGGTGTAGCCGCAGTACCTGAAGTATGCATTTATTTCGACAATAAACTCACGAGGGGAAACCGTACAACCAAGATGAGTGCCGAGCATTTCGACGCATTTAATTCACCTAACTATCCTCCTCTGGCTGAAGTAGGATTGCATCTGCGCTATTCGAATAACTTTATCCGGTATCCAGGGAAAGAAAGTAAGCTGATCGTTCACAAATTGTTCGATACCAATGTCGCAATTCTGAAACTGTTCCCGGGGATCAACAGAAAGCTTGTTCATGCTGTTACAAGAATTGAAGGACTACGTGGTCTAATTATTGAAACTTTCGGATCTGGCAATGCTCCAACATACCAATGGTTCCTGGACGAACTGATTCAATTTATAGATAAGGGAGGGATTATATTTAATGTAACGCAGTGCATTGGAGGCAGCGTAGAGATGGGAATGTATGAAACAAGCCGCCAGATGCTTGAAGCGGGAGTCGTAAGCGGCAAAGACATTACATCTGAAGCCTCAGTTACAAAGTTAATGCACCTCCTTGGAAGATATTCCTCAAAGGATGAAGTAATTGCGTCCCTGAAAAAATCGCTTGCCGGAGAAATCTCATGACAAGGCATATTGTAAAAATATTTTTGTAATTTCGCGGCGGTTTTCAACCCCATTTGCATTAATTAAGGGAGAGATGCAGGAGTGGTTTAACTGGCACGCCTGGAAAGCGTGTGTACCTCAAAAGGGTACCGGGGGTTCGAATCCCCCTCTCTCCGCAAAGTCTGAACAAACCCCGCGCCAGCGGGGTTGTTTATTTCAAGGAAGATCCGAAGAAAGCTCGATTTCTGAAGGAGCTTCGTTGAAATAAACAAAACCCGACAGGGTTTATTCAGACTTTGCAGGTTTCCCCTATGGGATCACGACCGAACGAAGAGAGGTCGTAATCCCGCAACAGCATCTCTGCTTTAACTTTTATTCCGACGCAAACACGATTCTGTATGTTTTAACTACACCTTTATAATCAAACTTTACAACAGCAGTTCCAGTTTTCGATTCTGCCTGAGTAATAGCCACCTTTACAACCTTATCGCTTGCAGAGGCTGATACTTTTGGTATTCCGGTTACACCAGATGGAAGCTTATAAGTAGTCTCATAAAGATCAAGCCCCACAATACCATTTGCATTTGTTGACCTTACCGGAGTGGCAGGCAGATCAATAGCTGCTCCATTAACACTGATACTGACTACAGGTGCAACAGGCCGAACTATTTTCTTTTTATCAGAGCTGAAGCCAAGTCCGGCTAAATCGAAAAGACCTTCAGCATCAGGACCTTCAGCTATAAGAAAAATGGCATGCTTTTTATCCAGATTGTCAACAAACGATGAAACGTCAATGGTGAATTTTGTTATTTCCTGAGTAGAATTTGCCGGTACATCAACGACGCCGATTTTCTTCCCTTTCCATATGGCATTGTCCCAGGGTCCATCTAACCAAACGTTGACTTTAAATGAGTTTTTTGTCTTTGGTGCAAGGAACAGGTTGAAAGCAGTTTTGTTCTTAGATTTGGTTCCTTCAAAAGCTTTCAATCCTTTAGAGTCTTTGTCAAGTCCTCCAAAGCCAAAATATTTATAACCGATAATGTTACCATTCTTCACACTTGTAATGGGCATGTTATTATCCCAGATATCCCACGAATCCTGTTGGATATTTTGGTTGGAAAGATAGCATGCGTATCCGGCGGAGTAATATTGATAAGGGTCGAGGCCAAAAATCTGGAATCCTTCCGAAGTCACTTCGGCACCGGTGTATTCTTTTCCCTGACTATCCTTTGCAGTCCATATTTTATCTTCCGAGTATGGGTTATATGCTCTGATCGCAACTTTTCCACCTTCTGCTACCGGTTTCTCATCCCACTTGATAGTGACGGGGGCAACCATCGGCTGACGTGCATTTCCGAAACCTCTTGGCGCCCTGTGATAGAATACATAATACTGGTCATTGATCAACTGGATGCTACCGTGAGTGTTGTGTCCAGAATAACCTGTCTGAAGTGTGGTTCCGTCCATACTTGGCACCACTGCCCGTGAATCGACAAGAACACCGCCGGCTTTCCACGGACCAAGTGGAGAATCGCCGTAAGCATAACGCAAAGCCGAGTTGGTACTGCTTAGTCCATATTCAGGACCTGAATATCCGCTGTAAACCCATACAAATTTATTCCCAACCTTACGGATGGATGCAGCTTCAAAAAAGTTGAAGGAACCAAGATCCTCACCGGGATAGACTGCTGTATAGGTTGTGCCTTGGGGATCTCTAACAACGCCATATCTGGAGCTTGCAGGAATAAAATAACCAATAGCTTCAGTTCCGGGCCTGAGCGAATACATAGTTTTCTGATCTAACTGACCAGCTGATGACCTTTGGAATCCCCAGAATCCGTAGGCTCTGAACCCGGTTTCAAAATCAGGATCTTTTGGATCCGTGATGTAGTCAATATATACTGAAGGATCGAATCCCATTGTACTTCCGGGAATAGTAGCCGTTCCGTCAGCAGTCATGTTAAGCGGAGTAAACGGACCGTCCGGACGGCTTCCTCTTGCCACCATTGCTTCCCGGTTCCGGCCACGACTGTGAGGGTACAAATAGTAATCCTTTGTGCCATCTTTTCTTTTCACTTCAACTAGGTCAGGAGCGTACATAACATCCCACTGTCCGCCTATTGGATATGTAAAAATGGGTCCTTCGTCACGCCAGGTTGATAAATCCTCAACAGGAGCCGACCAGGCCCTAATGTCCGGACCGCAATAGCTACCAAATCTGACATCGTGCGATCCGATGATATAGATGCGGAATTTCCCCGGCTTGTCGGGATCTTCAAATACACGAGGTTCTCCATCTGGCAAATGCTCCCAGAGTGGCAGATAAGGATTTCCTGCTGTATGATGCGCTGATTTGGAAAACGACGGGTCCGTTTTCGACGGATTGTTATCCCCTTTAGATACTTTTACAGAAAACAGAAACATAGCCGCAATTAATAAAATTACCTGCTGCCATTTCAATACAAATTTAACTCTCTTCATATGTGATTTATTTTAAAACTAGTGGTTTATAAATTTTTACCAAACCCGGAATGCCTTCTGTTGGTTTCACCCGGATATTGTTTTTATTGATGAAAAAGCCTGTACCAAATACAAACTTAGAAAAAATATTAGTTGGTCAGCCTATTTTCAATCAAATCCCAATCTTTTAACCATGTGAGTTTTTTCAACAGAGCTCAATTTGCTTTGAGATAGTATTCGTTTAGCTTAGATGCTTCGTTTTCCGATAAATCTCAAAAGTCCCGCAAAAACCAGATTGATTACAATAAAACTGCATATATTTATTGAAGTAAATCTAAAAAACGCAGTTGAAGAAATGTCGGTTGACAAAATCAAAAAAAAGAATAATAATGTAGCTGGTAAAATGAGAGAACATCTCCCATGGATTCCAGAGGATATTCATGATTTAAATAGCATTCCTGTTGGTGATATGCCGGGCGACAAAGTCAACATCAGTTCAAAGCATACAGATAAAGCAAAGATTATTTTTCCAGGATTGGCCGGGCTGCTGATTCCCATACTCGAAGGCAACCCTTTTCAGCGTGCGGTTGTTGCTGTTTGTGGGGGCTCAGGTGTGGGAAAATCTGAAATCGCATCTCTCCTCTCCTATTATTTAAATAATATGCATGTCGGCAGTTATACTTTGTCGGGAGATAATTATCCTCATCGAATACCAAAATACAACGATGCAGAAAGATTACGGGTTTTCAGGAAAAGCGGAATCGATGGTCTTATCTTCAGCGGACAATACCAGGAAGGAATACACGCTGCACTGAAAGAGTTACAGGAAAACGGCAATGATTCAAACCCTGATTCTATTAATACTTATCCATGGCTTTCCATATACCAGAATTCAGGTCGTGACGGACTCAGAAATTATCTGGGAACCTCAAATGAAATAGATTTCAGGGAACTCTCCGGAATTATTTCACAATTTAAGAACGGTGAAGACCGGATATACCTTAAAAGAATGGGGAGAGAAGAGACAGAACTCTGGTATGATAACGTTGATTTCAGGAATATAAACGTAATGATAATTGAATGGACTCATGGAAATAACAATAACCTTAATGGTGTCGACATTCCTATTCTTCTCAATAGCACTCCCCGCGAAACTCTCGAGCACAGGAGATCGCGCAACAGGGACGGCGCTACTGATAGCTCATTTACAACAATGGTATTGCAGATAGAACAGGAGATGCTTATATCCCAGGCTAAAAAGGCAAAACTGATATTGTCAAAGAGTAATGAAATCTTAACACACAAAGATTTTGTCAGTCTGATGAAAAAGGAACAGTTATAGGAGAAGAAAAATATGGGCAGCAATACCAAATTACATACAAAATCAATAATTAAAGCAGGTCCTATATTCAATTCATACCCCGATAGTATCGGAGGATCTTTGGGAGATATTGTAAAGTTCCTTCAATCGCCAGAACTAAAAAATGTTTTTCAGTCTTTTTACATCCTTCCCAGCATTTTCAATACCGATCTCGACAGGGGATTTTCAATTATAGATTATGAATTAAACGAGCTATACTCCTCCTGGAAAGATCTGAAGGATCTGAATGAAATTGGGCTAACGCTCAAATTCGACTTTGTGCTAAACCATTCATCAGTGCTCTCCAGTCAGTTCCAGGATATCCTGAAAAATGGTGAAGCATCAAAATATAAAGACTTTTTCATTAACTGGAATAAGTTCTGGGAAGGCTTCGGCAAAATGACCGATGAAGGTTATATTCAGCCCGATCCTGAATATATTAAGGATATGTTTTTCAGAAAGCCCGGCCTCCCTATTCTTATGGTCCGTATGCCTGATGGAAAAGAAATCCCTTACTGGAACACCTTTTACCAGGAGGTCAGATATGAAAAAATTGATGCCCAGGACATAATGAGAGCTTTGGGTCTCCAATACACGATGGCTGAAAAGCTTGCTGAGATAATAAATAAGGCTCTTACTGATGGTCAGAAACCCTCCGGGATCGAATTCGGCAGGTTGTCTAAATACCGTGAAAAGATCATTGAGATGCTCGAATCCCGGAGAAAATATCTGGGACAAATGGACCTGAATATAAAATCACCACTGGTCTGGGAATATTATGAAGATACGCTTAAAAAACTATCCGGATATGGCGCGGAGATAATACGGCTTGATGCATTTGCTTATGCACCAAAAGAACCCGGAGCTAAAAACTTTCTTAACGAACCCGGAACCTGGGATCTTCTGGAAGAAATAAAAGAATTGGCCGACAAATTCGGTCTTACTCTTTTGCCAGAGATTCATTCAAGGTACGAGGAAAAAATACACGAGAAGCTTTCCAAAAAAGGCTTTATGACTTATGATTTCTTCCTTCCGGGATTAATTATAGATGCATTCGAAAGGAGTTCAAATGAGTTTTTGATCAGATGGATAGAAGATATACAGGATAAAGGCATCAGGACTGTAAATATGCTTGGATGTCATGATGGGATACCACTTCTCGATTTAAAGGGACTGTTATCTGATAAACAGATACAAAGTCTTATAGACATTGTTGTTAAACGAGGCGGTTATGTAAAGGATCTCCATGGTAAAAAGAATATTTACTATCAGGTAAATGCAACCTATTAAAGCGCATTGGGGGAAGATGACGCAAAACTCATTTTAGCCAGGGCAATTCAGATTTTTATGCCGGGAAAACCACAGGTATGGTACCTCGATCTGCTTGCGGGGAAAAATGATTATGCTGCTTTCGAAAAAGCCGGTTCCGCAGGCCACAAGGAAATCAACAGGACTAATCTGACCCGGGAACAGGCATTTAAGGAACTTGATAAGGATATTGTTAAGCGTCAGCTCTCGCTGCTGAGATTTAGAAATACCTTCCCGGCTTTCGGATTTGATGCAAAATTGAAAATCCTTGATTCCAGGTCCGACCTGTTGAAACTGCGTTGGGAAAATAATAGATTTACAACAACGCTGGAAGCAAATTTAAAAGATTACACCTTTACTATATCAGCAAGCGATGAAGATGGCAAGGATGTTTATATTTACCAGTAAGCAGTTGCTAGAATTTGAAGTATGATTCAACTTAAATAAAACATATGAACACAAACCCAGGGAAGACCGTGGCACCAAATATAGTAATTATCAAGTGGTTGACATTTCTAATGTTTATGATGTTCGCTATGACTACAGATGCGGTTGGGGTGATCATTCCCGAAGTAATGAAACAATTTCAGCTCAGCATGACTGCCGCCGGAATGATGCATTATACTCCCATGGTGGCAATTGCATTGGGAGGGGCTTTCCTTGGATTTGTGGCTGACAGGCTCGGGCGGAAAATAACCATCATTATTGGGTTAAGTCTTTTTGCTCTTAATTCCTATTTATATATTATTGGAAATTCATTTGCATTTTTCCTTAGCCTTATGATTGTTGCAGGAATTGCAATCGGCATTTTTAAAACCGGAGCCCTGGCGCTTATTGGAGATATATCCAAATCAACAACCGAACATACCTCAACCATGAATACTGTTGAAGGTTTTTTTGCAGTTGGCGCAATTATCGGACCAGCTATTGTAACCTACTTTCTTTCAATCGGAGTCGAATGGAAATGGTTGTACGTTGTAGCTGGCACCCTGTGTATTATTCTTATAGCAATTGCTTTGCTTGTTAAATATCCTGTAACTATTAAAAAAACGGAAGAACCTGTCAATTTGAAAGGCACATGGTTAATGATGAAAGATCCTTACGCCATTGGTTTTTCAATAGGAGCTTTTCTTTATGTCGCTGTTGAATGTTCAATTTATGTATGGATGCCCACACTTATTTCCGGATATAAGGGAAATGCTGTTTTCATAGCTACATACTCGCTTTCAATTTTCTTTATACTACGTGCAGCTGGAAGATTTTTAGGATCATGGGTAATGGCCAAATTTAACTGGACATTAGTTTTGAGTATTTTCAGCTTTCTTATTCTGGTCTGTTTTATTGGAAGCGCTATTTTAGGAGTTGGTGTGGCTGTAATATTGCTCCCACTTACCGGTTTGTTCATGTCTGTTATTTACCCTACTTTAAATTCAAAAGGTATAAGTTGTTTCCCAAAGACAAAACATGGTTCTGTTGCCGGTATTATATTATTTTTCACTGCTTCAGGTGCTGCCCTGGGACCTTTAGCAATGGGAGCTGTGAGTGATGCTTTCGGACATATTAAATATGGTTTTGTGCTTGCCGCGATTTTTGCAGGTCTGCTATTTATTGGTGCATTAATGAACTTCGTTTTTAATCCTACAAAACACAGGCTTACAGAACTGGACCGAAGTGAGTATGAAATGGATCAAAGTATTACTAACTAACATAAATATAAAGTATTATGAAAACCAGAATGAATAAATTGTTAGCTTCTGCATGCATGTCTTTTCTATGCATAAGTATTGTTCCAATAGGCTTTGGACAGGGAAATATTCCTGCCAGTGGGCAGAGAAATGCAAGACCTTCCTTCTCCCCGGCACAACAGGATTCTATTCGCAAGGTTGCGGATGATAAGTTGCGCAAAGATTGGGCTAACTTAACAAAATACGCCGATGAGAATAAAAAGCTTCCTACAATTGCTGCCGGCGAAAAACGGGTTGTCTTCATGGGGAACTCAATTACAGAATTCTGGAAAACCGTTGACGGTGATTTTTTTGTTAAAAACAAATCCTTTGTAGACAGGGGCATTAGTGGTCAAACAACTCCCCAGATGCTTGTTCGCTTCCGAAATGATGTTATTAATCTAAACCCCTCTCTTGTTATCATACTGGCTGGCACCAATGACATTGCCGGAAATACTGGTCCAATAACTCTGGAGGAGATTTTTGGGAATATCGCCTCAATGGCTGAATTAGCTAAGGCAAACAATATCAAGGTAATATTGTGTTCAGTTTTGCCAGTTTACAATTATCCATGGAGTCCCGGGTTGGAACCAGCAGGTAAGATTATTAAGCTGAATGAGATGATCCAGTCATATGCAAAAAAGAATAACATTGCGTATATTGACTTCCATACTCCTATGTCCGATGAGAAAAAAGGAATGAAAGCTGAGTATTCACCCGATGGAGTCCATCCAAATCTGCAAGGGTATAAGGTGATGGATGCTCTGGTTGAGAAAGCTGTTTCAGATGCATTAAAAATGAAATAATGTTCCTCTTACATAAAAAGAATCCTGTTAATGTTATTATTATGACAACAAGACTTAAACTTATTAAAACTGTGGTATTGGCTGTCGGTCTGATTCTATCAGCTTCGGTAACTGCCCAGTCCGGTGGAAAAGCCGCATCGAAAACCGCAACAGCCAAACCAGTAGCTGTATCAGTACCATCAAATAGCAGGGGTACACTGAAAGCCGGAGCAGCAAAGGTTGATATAACTCCTACCCTGGAAGAAGTGCTGGCGGTTAAAATGCTTGGTATCGTAGACCGTATTCATGCAAGGGCAATAGTTGTCAGCAATGGAATAACAAATGCAGCTCTCGTATCAATAGATGCAGGTGCTGTTTCAGCCGGTCTTTTTGATGCAGTGACAAAACGAGCCGAAACCGAACTGGGAATTCCAGTTGGTAATGTTATTATCAACGCGACTCACACCCACAGTGCGGCACGTATAAGTAATGATAAATTGGTAGAATATGTCTATGGTGTGATTAAAACTGCCTATGAAAAAATGCAGCCTGCAATTATGAGTTGGGGAACCGGTGTCTCCTATATAAATGTAAACCGAAATATTTTTGATAAAGACCGTCGCACCTGGTGGGAAGGTCCCAATTATGATGGACAGTCAGATAAGACGGTTGCTGTTATCACTTTCAAGAATCTTAAAGGTGAACCTATAGCTGTTTATTACAATTACGCAATGCATGCTGTTGCCGCCGGACAGCTCGATATGGTATGCGGTGATGCTCCGAGTGCAACGTCTAACTACATTGAAGATAGCTTCGACGACGCTGTTGTTGCGCTTTGGTCGGAAGGTGCATGTGGCGACCAAAATCCATTATATTTCCAGCAAACTTTTGACTTGCGCGATATCAGGATTGCTGATTATGCCTCACGTGGTGAAGACATAAGCAACAGGATGCCTTCCGGAGGAACTGGTCTTGACAGGAACAATTCTAAAGTTGCAAAACTGATGAACCAGCAGAAGGAGATATGTCAGTCGATGGGACAGATGCTAGGTGAAGAGGTTATGCATGTTATGAGGACAGTTAAACGCGCCGAAAACTCAATACGTATATCATCAGCACAACAAATCATAAAATTCCCCGGACGTCGTCAGGTTAATGGTGGAGGCCGTGCAGGTTATACAGGGCAATATGAAGATGCTGATTCCGTATCTGCAAAACTTTTCTATTTACAGATTGAGGATATTGCTCTTTGCGCTATGGGCTCCGAAGTTTTCAACCAAATCGCAGTACGTCTTAAAAATGAATCACCTTTCGCACGTACCATAATGGTAACAGTAGCCAACGGAGGTTCTAATACTGGTTACATACCAAGTGATATCGCTTATGGCTATCAGACATTTGAAGTTTTATCATCAAGAATTAAACCGGGTTATGCTGAAAGCGGAATCGTAAACGGCTTCCTTGACTTAATGGATAAAACCAAATACTAATCCGAAAAAGGCTAAATCTGATAATGAGAAG
Source organism: uncultured Bacteroidales bacterium (assembly GCA_963809855.1). Taxonomy (GTDB): domain Bacteria; phylum Bacteroidota; class Bacteroidia; order Bacteroidales; family VadinHA17; genus LD21. The sequence continues at coordinate 2,956,811 of CAWELF010000001.1, forward strand.
GGTCTTGAAATTCCATCCTGAATTTAAAATGAAAATGAAAAAATTTAGTAATTATTATAAAATACAGTCAATGAAACGATTATTAATTCTATTTGCAATTATCTGTAGCATAGTAAATACTTATGCTGCAAAAGTTGACACCCTTAAGGTGATGAGTAAGGCGATGAATAAAATAGTTTTAAATATTGTAATTATTCCTGACAAAGCCGAAGCCCCTAAAGATGGATTCCCTGTGGTGTATTTGCTCCACGGAGCCACTGGTAATCAATACGACTGGGTTACTAAAGCACCATTGATAAAAGACTATGCCGATCAATATCAATTGATGATCGTTTGTCCCGATGGAGGATTCACCAGCTGGTATTTTGATAGTCCGGTTGATCCAACCATGAAATATGAAACATATGTATCAAAAGAATTGATCGCAGCAATTGACTCAAAATATAAAACAATTGCAGATAAAAAAGGCAGAGCTATTTCCGGACTGAGTATGGGAGGTCATGGTGCCTTTTATCTCGCATTCCGGCATCAGGATGTGTGGGGCGCAGCAGGCAGCATGAGCGGCGGTTTGGATATTCGCCCGTTCCCAAATAGCTGGGATATAGCCAAACGTTTAGGAAGTTATGCCGAAAATAAGGCAGCATGGGAAGAAAATACAGATGTTAATTTGGTCTATCTGCTCGATAGTAAGAGTCCTAAATTAATCTTTGATATCGGTACAAGCGACTTCTTTTATGAGTGCAATAAACGTATGCATCAACTTCTTCTCGAAAGGAATATACCTCATGATTATACAGAACGTCCGGGAAGTCACAACTGGCAGTTCTGGACCAATTCTATAAAGTATCATCTGCTATTCTTTAACGATTTTTTTCACGGGAGCAATTAGAAGACATACTCTTAAAGGTTATAAAATAAAGAGCACGTCTCAAAAGTCTTAATTTTTTAGCCCCTAAATCCCCTAAAGGAAACTTTCTGATTATCAGCATCTTTGAACCCCCTTTAGGGGGCAGGGGGCAAAAAACAGCTTTTAAGACTGCCTCTTCACATAAATAGCATTTTCACTTATCAAAAAGGTAAAAAAAAGCTGTGAGAAACCCTTTCACTTATGAAATTTTATCTGCAACCCGTGCAAAAAATTCCGAAGAATCTGATCCTGACAAGGCCGATATTGTGGCTGTTCGGGCTTTCTGAAAAATGCACTGAGCTCATGTTTACTAATGTGAAACTCCACCTGACCAAGAATCTCAAGTATATCTTCATCTTTAAGGTTCAGCGCAATTTTTAACTTTCTGAACACAATATTATTGTTCAGCCTCTTTTCCGCAACAGGCTGACTACCTTCTTTTTTGCCGCGCTTTTCAATTATAAATCCATTCAGGAAAATAGCCAATTGATTATCACTCAGATCACTGAAGGCCGGATCGTCATCCTTTTTGAGCCAATCACTAACCTGAGGTCTCATCACTTCATGTCCTGCCAGTTTGAATATATCAATCATTTTCGAATCGCTCAACTCGAAAGTATATCTTATCCGGCGCAATATGTCGTTACTATTAACCATAACCTAACTTCATATTAAAATTAAAACACCCGGGTTTGCAATATCAATTTATTTTTTTTGATAGTTCAAATATACCACAACCATATTTACATCCCCAATTTCTGTCTATCTCACCTTGCTCCATGCTCACCTCTTCAAAAAGGTCTCCTTTGTCATCTATGTACGAAAAGCTGTTCAGTATGAAGTTTTCACTGAAGAGATCAATAAGATATCTTACAGAAAATATCCTGTGGGCATTAAACTCGATCCGCTGACTTCCAATTGGAACTGAAAAATAGAATTTGCCTCCGGGCTGTAATATCCTGGTTATATTATCTATTGCTTTCAGGTACCCAAAATAATCTATAGGATCACCATATCTTCCTAATCCGAAATGCTCAATTGCATGCAATGATGATACAGAATCAAAAGCATTGATCATATCGTCCGGAAGCTGCATAAGATCAGCTTTTCTGAACGTAATGTTTCTGACTTTGCTCTTCTGGTCGCGGATATCCATTATTTCAATCTTCCTGAAAACAGCAACATGTGCTACAAAACCATCGGTTCTTGATCCGATATCAAGGTGACGTAACGGATTACTTTCAAAGATTTTTCTTGCGACGAAAAGGTCCTGATGAAAATAGTGACCATTCATTACTCCAGATTGGGAAAATCGGTCCTTTATTATTGGATATTTTCGTCCGAAGTAGAATTTTGAATCATCACCCTTTTGCCTTATGATTTTATAATAATCATTGAAATAGAACCACATCCCACGGAAAGAGGTAAATAATTCAACTGCGTTTTTCATCTGGGTCTGTTTTAATTATTTCTGCGGAATAACCATTTGCAATTAGAACTGCCAAAATACCTAAACTTTTCATTTTTGTTAAATATTTGATTCATGAAAAAGATTTTAATATCTTGGTTAGCTAATATTACTGGAAGAAATGGCATCGCGAATAACTCATATAAATTCATTGATTTTCTTCGTTCACCCTGACCCCATGGGGAGCGAAGAAAATCAATTTACTCCCCTTGGGGCTGGGGTAATTAAATTGATTTTCTGACTGTTTTGTGATCCATTATTCCTGACTATCGATAATTTTACTAGAATAAATATCAAATAAGGTATTTGATTTATAAACTTAAACTTCAAAATATGGGACTAATGAACAAGTTGCGCGGGGAATTTATCGACATAATTCAATGGCTCGACCCGACAAATAATACAATGGTTCATCGTTTTGAACGTTATCAGAACGAGATTAAAAACGGTGCAAAACTTACAGTCAGGGAGTCTCAGGTAGCAGTCCTGATAAACGAAGGGCAGCTTGCTGATATGTTCAAACCCGGACTCTACACCCTCGACACAGCAAACCTTCCTATCCTTACAACATTAAAAGGCTGGAAGTACGGATTTAACAGTCCCTTTCTTGCTGAAGTGTACTTTGTCAATACAAAACAATTTACCGATTTACTGTGGGGAACGCCTAATCCTATTATGCTGCGAGATCCTGAATTCGGACCAATTCGCATAAGAGCAAACGGGAATTATGCAATGAAGATCTCTGATCCGGGTCTGTTTATAAAGACAATTGCAGGAACAGATGGAAACTTCACCACAGAAAGCATTACCAATCAATTGCGTAATGTCGCTGTAACTCGCTTTACAGATGCAATTGGAGAGAGCAAAATCCCGGTTCTTGATATGGCCTCTAATTTTGATGAGATCTCGAAGTTCTGTGAAAATAAAATGAAACCGGAATTTCTCGAGTACGGAATTGACCTTCTCAAGTTCCTGGTAGCAAGCATCACTCTCCCTGAAAACGTGGAAGCAGCTCTTGACAAGCGTTCGAGTATGGGTATCATTGGCGATATGAGTAAGTTTACTCAGTTCCAGGTTGCCGAATCGATGGAAGCAGCAGCAAAAAATCCATCGGGCGGAGGTGCTTCAACAGGTATGGGAATGGGAATGGGATTTGGAATGGCGAATGCAATGATGGGGCAAATGGGACAACCTGGCCAGCAGCAGTCACAGCAACCCCAGTCAGTTCCGCCCCCGGTTCCGGGAGCAGTCAGCTACTTCGTTGCTGTAGGTGGACAACAATCTGGTCCGTTCGATCTGAACACACTTAAGCAAATGGCTGCGCAGGGACAACTAAATAAAGACACTCTTGTATGGAAACAGGGAATGGATCAATGGGGAGCAGCCGGCTCTCAACAAGATTTAAGTAATATTTTTGGCTCCGTTCCTCCTCCAATCCCTCCGAAATAAGAAATAAGATAAGCAATGAGCGAAGAAACCATTTTATCTGAAACAATTCAAAAAGAGATAATCTGCAAAGGTTGCTCCGGCAAATTGCAGTATGCTCCGGGAACTAACCACCTCAAATGTCCGGCTTGCGGAACAGAAAATGAGATTGAAGCATCAACACAGATGTTTGAAGAACTGGACTTTGAAAAGTTTGTTACTGAGTTTGAGAAAGGATCCTCATCCCTCGAAGTTGCAACAATAAAATGCCAGGCATGCGGCGCTCAGACAACATTCAATCCCAATGTCGTGTCGGACACCTGTCCATGCTGCGGATCTCCTCTGGTTGTTAAGAACGCATCAACATCGCATTCCATTAAACCAAAAGCTTTGCTGCCCTTCGCTATCGATCAGCAAAAAGCGTTTGAAGCTTTCAGTATCTGGATCAGGAAACTATGGTTTGCCCCAAATGAGCTTAAAAAGAAAGCAACTCAGCAGGAAAAGCTAACCGGATTGTACATTCCATACTGGACCTATGATTCAAAAACAAGCACTGATTATCAGGGGGAAAGAGGCGATAATTATCAGACTACGGAGACTGGTCCTGTGATGGAAAATGGTAAGATGACAATCAAAACACGCACTGTTACCAAAATTCGCTGGAGCAGTGTAAGCGGCCATGTTGACAATGTATTTGATGACGTTTTGGTAGTAGCAAGCAAATCACTTCCGAAAGAATATGTCGAAAAGCTTGAACCATGGGGGCTTGAGAATATGGTTTCTTTCAATGAAAGCTATCTAAGTGGTTTTAAAACCGAGAGTTACCAGGTAGATCTCAGGGAGGGACTAGATGATGCAAAAATAAAGATGAACGAAGTAATTAATTCTACCGTCTGCAGAGATATTGGCGGTGACCATCAGAGAATCAGTTCACTTAGTACTACCTATACAAATATTACCTTCAAGCATGTCCTTCTCCCTATATGGATAAGCGCCTATAACTATGGCGGGAAAATCTACCGGTTCCTTATTAACGGTCGGACCGGAGAAGTTCAGGGGGAAAGACCTTACAGTTGGATAAAGATAACCTTTGCGGTACTATTGGGATTGGCAGCAGTCTTGCTTATTATATTGATGAGCAACAATTAAAAAAGCCAAATAACATAAAGAGGCCGCATTTCTGCAGCCTCTTTTTGTGATCCCGGGGCGACTCGAACGCCCAACCAACAGAACCGGAATCTGTCATTCTATCCATTGAACTACGGGACCTTCTTGATGCTGCAAAAGTATAACCAAAAGCCGGGTTTTACAACTATTTGTAAAATTTGGTCCTGAGAGCTTCGTCCTGGGTGCTTGATGCTCATCCGAACCACTTATATTTGACTATATGATTAGCGTTCTACTTTGTTAAATTGGGTGGCAGGTAGGTATCGGGTTGCTTAAATGGGACAATCTAGAGATTAGAATAGGAAATATTAATTGAATTTCATAAATTTGATTTATTATAAGGTAGTTTACTGATCGAATGCCCACACCAAAAAATCTTATTGCACTAATATCTCTTTTAATAAGTTTAACTTTTTTCTCTTGCCATTCAGTTAAACGAGCTGCATTGTCATGTCCTGAATTTCCAAAAAAACCTCAAAAAACGATTGTAACCCTTAAACCAAATCTAAAAAGAAACAATCTGGCTATCAATGTACTAAAACTAATAAGGAATCAATCACAAAAGACAAAATTAACAACTGATCCGGAGATTGATTTCAGCCTGAGTAAAAACCAGTTTAAGAAGCAAATGGTAGCTTCAATCGATAACAGGTTTATACCTCAACGGGCCGACTGCGATACCATCTTTCTCAGATCCGGATCGTGGATGAATGTCAAAATAATTAAAGAAGGTCTATCGAATATCAAATTTAATAATTGTGATTCTTCCACATCGTCTCCAAATAGTGTATCAAAAAAAGTAATAAGCAAAGTTAAATATTCAAACGGAAATACTGATTTCTTTGGACATGGCATACAGAATGTTCCCCCCGCAGGAAATATTTCAAAAAAAAATGAGCCAATAGGAATAGTCGGATTTGTTTTTACGCTTATGAGCCCCTTTTTTTTATATAACGAGATGTCATTTATCGCAGTAGGATGCATTTTGGGAATAATCAGCTATTTCAGAATTAAAAGACATCCCGACAAATTCAAAGGGAAAGTGTTAGCAAAAATTAGCATTTTGACTATGGTGATCCTTACTTTTCTTGGTATTCTCATGTCTATATTAATGTCTCTTTAGCAAGGCCGTAGCAAATCAAACCCTCAATCAACAGAACCGGAATCTGTTAGTTCCAGCCAGCAGGCAGGTATCTATTGAACCATGGGATCCGACTGCTTGCGAAAAAGTATAAGCAAAAGCCGGGTTTTGCAACTAATTGGAATGAATTTAATGATTTACGACGAAGTAACACAAAGGAAACACGGAGTTTCACTTCTTCGAGGGCTTCACCGTTCACGGAGTTAAAATTTATAAAGCTTATTAAGAGAATAAATTATTCTGTCCTTACTAAAATTAGCGGTTGTTACTCCGTGAGTACTCCGTGTAACTCCGTGGTTAAGCCTTAAGAATAGAATCAAATGCAGTCTTAATGCACTGTTTTTTGCCAAAGTTTGTCTATTTTTGCCCACTTATAATAAAGAAGTATATGGATTACAATTTTCACGAAATCGAAAAAAAGTGGCAGAAATACTGGGAGGACAACAAAACCTTCAAAACATCCGAAGATTTAACAAACCCTAAAAAATGCTATATTCTCGATATGTTTCCCTATCCATCCGGGGCCGGACTGCATGTTGGTCATCCTGAAGGATATACGGCAACTGATATCTTCAGCAGGTATAAAAGGATGAAAGGATTCAATGTCCTCCACCCGATGGGATGGGATGCATTTGGACTCCCTGCTGAACAGTATGCGATCCAAACCGGAACACATCCTTCGATTACAACCAGGAAAAATTGTGATACTTTCAGGCGTCAGATAAAAGAACTTGGCTTAAGCTACGACTGGGACAAAGAAATAAATACTACTGATCCGGGCTACTTTAAATGGACCCAGTGGATTTTTATCCGTCTTTACAATACTTGGTTCGATGAGGATTCCCAGAAAGGAAAGCCAATCTCTGAACTAATAGTACCAGGCAACATAAAAGAGCTTGGGAAAGATGAGGTTGTTAAATATATCGATTCGAAAAGGCTTGCATATTATGCGAATGCACAGGTTTGGTGGTGTCCGAGCTGCAGGATTGTCTGCGCAAACGAAGAGGTGCTCACCGATGGCACCCATGAAAAATGCGGAAACAGGGTTGAGAAGAAAAACCTTAAACAATGGATGTTAAGAATACCTCTTTATGCCGACAGGTTGCTGAAAGGTATCGACAACCTCGATTGGCCTGAGGGGATCAAAGACATGCAACGGAACTGGATCGGACGATCGACCGGTGCAGAGGTTGATTTTAAAATTGAAGGGCTGAATGAGAACCTGAGGGTGTTTACAACCCGTCCCGATACCTTATTTGGAGCTACATACATGGTTATCGCACCGGAACACCCGCTTACCGGAGCAATAACTACTGCCGGTCAGAAGAGCGCTGTAGATGATTATATTAAAGCCACTTCGCTTAAGTCTGATCTCGACCGTACAGATCTGGCAAAGGAAAAAACCGGTGTTTTTACCGGCCGAAATGCCATAAATCCAGTTAACAGAAAACCAATCCCGATATGGGTAGCCGACTACGTACTTACCGGATACGGAACTGGAGCTATTATGGCTGTACCTGCTCACGATAACAGGGACTTTGATTTCGCACAAAAATTTGATCTCCCTATTCTGTGCATTCAGGATCCGGATGTTGCTGATCCTGATCAGAAGAAAAGGATTCTGGGTGGCAAGGAATGCTGGACTGAAGATGGTAGGTATATTAACTCATCAGATCTGGTAAATGGTTTGGATATTAACGGTTTGAATAAGGAAGCCGGGATAGCTCAGATAACAGAATGGCTCGTTGCTAAAAAGCTTGGAGCTGCAAAAGTAAATTATAAGATCCGTGATTGGCTTTTCAGCAGACAGAGATACTGGGGAGAGCCATTCCCTGTAATTCACTGGGAAGATGGTGAAATTACTCTTCTTGATGAGAATGAACTTCCTCTTGAACTTCCGGAACTTGAAAAATATCTGCCGGGAGAATCGGGGGAATCGCCTCTTTCGAATTCCAGCGAATGGCTTAATGTAACTGATAAAAATGGCCGGAAGGGAAGAAGAGAAACCAACACCATGCCACAGTGGGCTGGTTCGTGCTGGTATTATCTCCGTTTCATTGATCCGTCGAACGATAAGATGATCTTCGATGTGGCGAAAGAAAAATACTGGATGCCGGTTGATTTATATATAGGTGGCGCTGAACACGCTGTCCTTCACCTGCTCTACAGCCGATTCTGGCATAAAGTGTTATACGATCTTGGAATCGTATCTACTGACGAGCCGTATAAGAGATTATTTAACCAGGGAATGATTCTTGCCTTCGCCTTTGAAACCGAGTCGGGGTCGAAAGTATCAGGAGATCTGGTTGAAGAACGCGATAATAAGTATTACCATAAAGAAACGGGAGCAGAACTCAGGCAGATTGTTGCAAAAATGTCAAAATCGCTTAAGAATGTTGTTAATCCCGACGATGTTACTTTAAAGTACGGAGCTGATTCGCTAAGGCTTTATGAGATGTTTATGGGTCCCCTGGATGTCACAAAACCATGGGATGATAAAGGCGTTAAAGGAGTTTTTGGGTTTCTTGGCAGGGCCTTTCGCTTCCTGTCTGTCCCAGAGAATATAGTAACCGGTTCTGAGGATCCTGAAGTATTAAAAAGCCTTCACTATACAATTAAAAAGGTTGGGGGAGATATCGAAACGCTCAGGTTTAATACGGCTATCTCAGCCATGATGATTTTCCTTAATCTCGCCACAAAGAAGGGTAAAGTAACAACTGAAACTGCATCCTCTTTTGCAAAAATCCTGGCTCCTTTTGCCCCTCATATGGCAGAAGAATTATGGAATCAACTGGGAAATCAAAAGACACTGGCATATGAACCATGGCCGGAATATAATGAGAAGTACCTTGTAGAAGATAATTTTAACTACCCAATATCATTCAACGGTAAAATGAGGTTCAATATGGAGCTGCCAGTCAGTATGACGAAAGAAGAAATAATTAAAGTTGTCCTGGCTGATGAGAGAACTCAGAAATGGCTTGCAGGGGCCACTCCTGCCAATATTATTGTTGTCCCGGGCAGGATTGTGAATATTGTTATAAAAGGCTAGAAGGGGAAGTAGGCAGTAAGCAGTAAGTAGTAGGTAGTAAAAAGTAGAGCAGGCATGTATTAGTACTTCATACTACTTACTTCATACTTCATGCTCGGTCCTCCGTCTTCCGACATCGGTCCATTAGTATAAATTCTTTGAAGATTTTTCATGTGAAATATATAACCATACTTTCCTTTGTTATTTTGGTCGGTTCATGCACCAGTTCATTAAAAGACAAGAACGAACCAATCTCGGTGGTTGCCGATACATCTATCGTTCGGCAAACTCCTCCGCCTGTATTTACCTACGGGATCCCTTCCGACTCATTTGATCTGATTTCCGGACACATTAAACAAAATGGTTTTCTCTCTGAAATTCTTCTTAAGCATGGTGTGAGCATGAAGGAGATTGACCAGGTAACCAGAAACTCCAAAACCGTATTTGATGTCAGGAAGATAAGGTCAGGAAGTAATTACACCCTTTTTTGCAGCAGAGACAGTAATTCCAGGGCAAAATATCTGGTTTATGAGCATGAACCTTCAACATTTTATGTATTCAGTTTTAATGACTCACTAAACATTACTCCTTTCAAAAAGGAGATTAGATCCGTCATCAAATACTCATCCGGCACAATTGAAACCTCTCTCTGGGATGCAATGATTACTGGTGGTCTGCATCGTGATCTGTCAGGAAAATTGTCAGAAATTTTTGCATGGACAGTCGATTTCTTTGGATTGCAGAAAGGGGATAATTTCAAAGTAATCTACGAAGAACGTTTTATTGACAGCATTTCACTGGGTATCGACAGAATATATGGCGCACAATTTAACCGGTCTGGTCGCTCAATAACCGCCATTCCATTTTACCAGGATGGGAAAGAGTCGTATTTTGACATTGACGGAAATAGTCTGAGAAAAGCATTCCTGAAAGCGCCTCTGCAGTTTTCCAGGATCAGCTCCCACTTTTCCTCAGCAAGGATGCATCCTATCCTCAGAATCGTCCGGGCACACTATGGCGTTGATTATGCTGCTCCAATAGGAACTCCTGTGTATGCAATTGGCGACGGGAGGGTTGTATCTGCTACAAATGAAGGCTCTTCCGGGAGAATGGTCAAAATACAGCATAACAGTGTTTATTCAACTGCTTACCTTCATCTGAGCCGTTTTGGAGAAGGAATCAGGACCGGAGCAATAGTAAAACAAAAGGATATAATTGGTTATGTTGGCAGCAGCGGACTTTCAACAGGACCTCATCTTGACTTCCGTTTTTACAGAAACGGATCACCCGTCGACCCCTTAAAAGTTGATGCACCCTCTGTGGAACCGGTTTCGGAAGAAAACAAACCGAAATTTGAAATAAACAAGGAAGTAGTCCTAACTCTGCTCGGGACTATTAATTAACATATCGGGAAGTTTAACAACAAGATCTTCTATTATTCTTGGATAATGCTCATATTCAAGAGCATGTATTTTTTTTGCAAGAGTATCGTGAGTATCTTTCGGATCAACTTTACAGCGTTCCTGAAAAATAATATCCCCGGTATCATATTGTTTATTAACATAATGAATGGTTATTCCTGATTGCTTATCATGATCTGCAATTACAGACTTATGTACGGCATCACCATACATACCTTTTCCACCATGAGCAGGCAGAAGAGCCGGATGAATATTAATTATTCGCCCTGGGTACAGTTCTATGATATTTTCGGGGACTAACCATATAAAACCCGCCAGAACAATAAAGTCAATTTTATACAATGCAAGGTACCGGAGTACCTTCCCTGTGACATAAAATTCTTTGCGTTCGAAAAAAACCGTTCTTATATTATGCGCTTCAGCCCTTTTTAGAACCATTGCCTGACGGTTATTTGACAAAACAAGACTTACTTTAGCGGTATTTCTGGTCGAAAAGTAATTAATTATATTTTCTGCATTGGTCCCGTTGCCCGAGGCCAATATTGCTATGTTTCTCATATATTGATAATTAGCATATTTGCTGTTTAATATTAATAATGCCTTAAAATAAGATTATTTTTCTAATTATCAACACATTGAACTGTACCATAAATAAAAAAACATCAAATCACTTGAAAAATAAAGTACAAATATATTTCTTTGCATGGTTCAAAAATTAATATTAATTAAAATTTTATTATTATGTCGGACATTGCCACAAGAGTAAAGGAAATTATAGTTGACAAACTTGGAGTAGACGAATCAGAAGTAACTCCAGAAGCTAGTTTTACTAATGATTTAGGAGCTGACTCCCTTGATACAGTAGAGTTAATTATGGAGTTCGAGAAGGAATTTAATATCGGTATTCCTGACGATCAGGCAGAGACCATCGGTACAGTTGGTGATGCAATCAAGTACATTGAGGAAAATGCAAAATAATTTGCATTTTTAATACCCCATTTATGAGAAGAGTTGTAGTAACAGGAATTGGAGCATTGACTCCTTTAGGTAATAATTTGCATGAATATTGGGAGGGATTAAAGAATGGAGTTAGCGGTGCTGGGATGATAACCCGTTTCAATACTGAAAAGTTCAAAACCAAGTTTGCATGCGAATTAAAGGACTACGACTCTAAAAAGTATTTCGACAGGAAAGAAGCCAACAAACTCGATTTGTACTCTCAGTACGCTCTTATAGCAACTGATGAAGCAATTACCGATTCAGGATTAAATCTTGATAAGGTTGACAAAGAAAGGGTTGGTGTAATATGGGCTTCAGGAATCGGGGGAATTGAGACATTCTATCTTGCTATTAAAGATTATGTTCTTGGTGATGGGACGCCCCGTTTCAGTCCTTTCTTCATTCCTAAAATGATCAGTGATATTGCAGCGGGTTCAATCTCAATAAAGTATGGTTTCATGGGACCAAACTTCGCTACTGTATCAGCCTGTGCCTCCTCGACCAATGCCATAATTGACGCAATAAATTATATTCGCTGGGGTAAAGCCGATATATTCGTAACCGGTGGATCTGAAGCAAGTGTCAATGAACCAGGGGTTGGCGGATTTAATGCCTTACAGGCGCTCTCAACAAATAATGAGGAATACAAATCAGCGTCGAGACCTTTTGATCAGACCCGCGATGGATTTGTACTTGGTGAGGGTGCAGGCGCTCTCATTGTTGAAGAGTATGAACATGCCAAAGCAAGAGGAGCAAAAATCTATGCTGAGCTGATTGGCACCGGATTAACTGCTGATGCATATCATCTTACTGCTCCGCATCCTGAAGGTCTGGGTGCCAGGAATGTAATGAAGATTGCCGTTAAGGATGCCGGAATAAACTTTGAGGATGTTGATTATATTAATGTTCACGGAACATCTACTCCCCTTGGTGATATCTCTGAAACAAAAGCTATTGTGAGTGTTTTTGGGGAACATGCCTATAAGCTCAACATCAGTTCAACAAAATCAATGACAGGCCACCTTCTTGGTGCCGCCGGAGCTATTGAAGCTATTGCCGCCATAATGGCTGTAATTCACGATATTGTACCTCCAACAATTAATTTCAAGGTTGCTGATCCAGCTATCGATCAGAACCTGAATTTAACACTAAATAAGGCCCAGAACAGGAAAGTAAATATTGCAATAAGCAATACTTTCGGATTTGGAGGCCATAACGCTTCTGTAGTAATAAGAAAAGCTGAGCTTTAGTGTCGTTCTTCGGAAAACGAATTAATGGTACATACCTTCTTGAGAAACAGGAATTTAGTTCCCGTTTAAAAAAATTATTGGGATTTAAACCCGGAAACCTTAAATTATACGAAATAGCTTTTATTCACCGCTCAGCAACTTTTACTCTTCCAAATGGTAAAAAGGTGAATAATGAAAGACTGGAATATCTGGGAGATGCCATTTTAGATGCCATACTCTCAGATTTTCTATTTGATAAATTCCCTGATGCTAATGAGGGCTTCATGACAAAAATACGGGCAAGAATTGTAAACCGTGAAATCCTGAACCAGCTTGCCATGTCGATGGGAATAAATAAGATACTGATAAGTAATGTCAGTTCAATGCAGCCCACAAAAAACCTTTATGGAGATGCACTTGAAGCTTTGATCGGATCGGTCTTCTTAGACAAAGGTTACAAAAAAACAAAAAAGATTTTTATCAGGAACGTCTTCAATAAATACCTTGATATTGAAACGATTGTTAATACTGATACCGACTACAAAAGCCTGGTTTTCGAATGGGTGCAGAAACATAAATCTAACCTGATATTCACGTATAATGAGGAATATGATTTTAATCACCGGAAATCTGTCTTCTCAACTATTCTGATAATCGATAAACAAGAGATGGGTGAGGGCCATGGCGCCTCTAAAAAAGAGGCTGAGCAGGAAGCAGCCAGCAAAGCCTGGATCAAACTTAGAGATAATTTCAGCTGAAAAGATTAATTATCTCATTTTTTCTTAACTTTACTTGTTAAGTTATTTATAAATGGAGAGCAGGCAGAAAATTAAGCGCGTACATTTAAACGTAAGTCAGATAAATAACTTTCTGCTCCTCGGGGTTGTTACAACCGAACCGGATTACAAACTTTCCTTTGCCCTGAATTCCAAATTCGGTATATCTCTTAGAAATAATTCCCCTTTTGAAGTTACAGACGGTGACAAATCTGTTTTGGCTTTCAGCAGATTCTCCGACACGAGTGGTTCACCCGACTTCGTATTCAATCTTATTTCTAACAGATCGGGTAAGCACTTTCTGCTTAAACAGCTTAAAAACATTGACTATATTATTCAGCTACATGTACCTGATAACACTGAAAGTATCAATCGAATAACTGCAGGACTGAGAGAAATAGGAGCAGTGAGCGCTGTCTTCAGGGTCGATATTGACACTCTGAAGGACAAAAATTTACGTCTGTTAACAATATAGAGTATGGAAAGCCACTATTACAATTTAGCTGAAAAAGACTTCTCGAAAGAGGGAAAAATTCTTATATGGAGTTTCTGCGCGATGTTTTTTCTTAGCGGGATTTTCATTTTGTACAGAAGCCTCATATTGAAGAATGTTGATATTTCAGCAGATCTTGCCTTAATCCCGTTTGGAGCAGGACTGGCCGTTTCTGTGTTCGCTATTTACGCTACCGTAAAAAGAAAAGATCTCTATTTTTTGGTTGACGATGATAAATTGGAATTTCGTTACGGGATATTAGCACCAAATTTGAGATCATTTAAATGGATTGATATAAAGGAACTTGTTGTACCCGCTACACAGAAAAAGCTGAAGTTAGTCTTTAACAACGGTGGCTTTTTTATCATTAACCTGACCTGGATCGAAAAGAAAAAATCTATATCATATTATTAAGCATATATACCAGACGGCCAGAGAAAAAAATCTGAAAATTGAGAAAGTAAAACAGCTGGAAAAGAAATAGAATGGCCTGTGTAACTATTAGCGAATCATCAATCTTCCTAAAAAAAGAAGAGGCTGACGATTGTCAGCCTCACTTTTTGAAACCCTAAAACTAACCTAACCTATGAAAAAACCCTTATATCTTTTTAATTCAAATATCGTGCCAAATCCTGTACAAATATAAGGCGTGTTCCCAGATAAAAAAAACTAATCTGGCTAAATAGTTGAATATTAACATATATTTAATGATATGTTAAAATTGGGAAAAGTGCCTAAAGTGGCTAGAGTGCCTAAAATGCCTGGAGTTAAATCACTTTTTGATTAATCAATACATGTTAAAGTTTTTTCCCCCGACCAAGAGCTAACCAGTACTTCTGATAACTTTAGGCACTTCAAACTTTAGTTCACTCCACACTTTTACTGTTAAAGAACGTTAAACGGCGTCTTTATAAAATATATACAAGTATTTTTGTTATTGTATGAAGAAAAAAACCATTGTTTTGCTTGCCCTCTTTTTCTTCCTTGCAATTTCAGGGCTGATTCTTATACAGTTATACTGGATTCGAAATGCCATAGCTATTACAGATCAGCAGTTCCGGTATCTTGCAAACAAAGCTCTTGAATCTGTTGTTCTTGATCTTGAAGAGAAAGAATTAATAAAAAACATTGGAGAAGATATTGACACGGCTTCAACAGACTCAGTTACAGCAATAGTTCCGGCGAATTCCCCACTTGCAAAAAAACTTCATGGGTACCAGCCTAACTCCGATCTGCTAAAAATGTATGGGCTCGACAGTCCGAATAAGCCGGTAGCAATAACAAGCAGCGGTCATAAGATATTTATTACATCTGAGGATACCTCCCCCTTTTCAACAGACGACTCTCCCGAGCCAACATCACAAATATCAAATTCAGATATATCAGGAAGAGTGACCAATAAAATTGTCTCTCTGGAAAATATTATGGAGAAGATTCTTCGTAATACACCAGATATCCGGGAAAGAATTGACGCTGAAAATCTAAAAAAATTACTCAGAAAAGCACTTGATGATGTAGGTATCAATCTCAATTTTGAATTCTCTATACGCTCCGGCCGGTTAGGAAATATCTGGAAAACTCCCGGATTCACGGATAAACCGGGTACAAATAAATTTATTATTCAGCTTTTTCCCAACGATCCTGTTCCCAGTCAGAATCAAATAGTTCTCTATTGCCTTCAGGAACAGCAGTATAAATTTGAAAAAGTCGGAATACTCGGGTTTCTTTCAATCTTGTTTATGCTACTTCTGCTGATTCTTTCTACCGGAACATTTATTGTCATCTTCCGACAGAAAAAGATTTCAGAGATAAGAAGTGATTTTATAAATAATATGACGCATGAACTGAAGACCCCTATCTCTACAATTTCTCTCGCATCACAGATGATGGCCGATAAGTCAATTCCTGACAAGGATAAAAATATTGACAATCTGGCTAAAGTAATTTCCGATGAGAGTATGAGGCTTAAATTCCAGGTCGAGAAAGTTCTTCAGATGGCAATATTTGAAAAAGTTAAAATGAAACTCAATTTGGTGGAACTTGATGTGCATGCAATTATTGATAAAGCCGTAGAAAATTTTTCACTTCAGATCAAAAGCCGCAATGGCTCTATAAAAAAAGATTTTCAGGCAGTTTATTCCCTTGCAATGATTGATGAAATTCATTTTCTGAACTCAATATCCAACCTTATTGATAATGCAATTAAGTATTCGAGGGATAATCCTGAAATTAATATCACCACAAGGAATAATAAGAAAAGTATTATTATAGCTATTGAAGACAAAGGGATTGGGATACATAAAGATGATCTTAAAAAAGTTTTTGACAAGTTCTACCGCGTTCATTCCGGAAATGTTCATAATGTCAAAGGATTTGGCCTTGGTTTAACCTACGTCAAAAAAATTATTGAGGAGCATAACGGAACAATTAAGGTTGAAAGTCAGCTTAACAAAGGAACAAAATTTACTATTTTTCTACCTAAATCAGATTAACATGAATGATAAAAGAATACTGCTGGCTGAAGATGATAGCAACCTTGGAAATCTGTTAAAGAACTATCTTACAGCTAAAAACTACGATACAGCATTGTATGTTAATGGCAGTCTGGCCCTGGAAGCCTTTTCAAAAAGTTCATATGGGCTCTGTATTCTCGATATTATGATGCCAGAAATGGATGGTATTACACTGGCTAAGATGATCCGTATCGTTGATCCCGATATGCCAATAATTTTTCTTACTGCAAAAAATCAGAAAGAAGATATACTTGAAGGATTTAAATCTGGGGCAGACGATTATATCACAAAACCATTCTCAATGGAAGAACTGCTTTATCGTATCGAAGCTATTCTGAGAAGAACCACAAAAGTTTCTACAAATAAAAAAGAGGAGTCATACACTATCGGAAGCTATACATTTGATCCTCTGAAACAGGTACTTGCATATAAGGATCAACTAATAAGCCTGACTACAAAAGAATCGGAACTTCTTGAACTTCTGTGCCGTTATGGAAATGAGATCCTTGAAAGAAATTACGCTCTTAAGACTATCTGGATTGATGATAACTATTTCAATGCCAGGAGTATGGATGTATATATCACGCGATTGAGAAAATATCTTAAGAAAGATCCTTCTGTAAAAATATTAAATGTTCACGGCAGAGGATATAAACTGATCAGCTGAATTTACCCCCCACCCCCCCTAAAGGGGGGCTAATATCCTGATTTTTAACCCCCTTTAGGGGGCAGGGGGTTAAAAAGCAGGAGGAATATTCGACAGATTCTAATCAAGTTTTAAGACTGCCAGAAATGCAGATTGAGGAACTTCAACATTACCTACCTGACGCATCCGCTTCTTACCTTTCTTCTGTTTCTCAAGAAGCTTCCTTTTACGTGTAATATCACCGCCATAACATTTTGCAGTTACATCTTTCCTGACGGCTTTTACGGTTTCACGCGAAATAATTTTAGCGCCTATAGCAGCCTGAATAGCAATATCGAACTGCTGTCGTGGGATTAGTTCTTTCAGCTTAACGCACATTTTTCTTCCAAATTCATAGGAATGACCTCTATAGATAAGTGTTGAAAGAGCATCCACCATTTCCCCGTTTAAAAGAATATCAAGTCGTACAAGATCAGCCTTCTGATAATTTATATAGTAATAATCGAAAGAGGCATAACCTTTAGAAATGCTTTTCAGTTTATCATAGAAATCAAATACAATCTCGGCTAAGGGCATTTCAAAGGTCAATTCAACCCTGTCACGTGTAAGATAAACCTGATTTTTCAGAACACCTCTTTTATCAATACAAAGTGTCATTATCGATCCTACATATTCCGAGAGCGTTATTACCTGTGCATTTATATAAGGCTCTTCAATGCGTTCAAGATGGTTTACAGGAGGCAATCCTGACGGATTATGAACATCTATCTCCTCCCCTTTGGTGGTATAGGCTTTAAATGATACGTTTGGTACGGTAGTAATTACATCCATATCGAATTCCCTGTCGAGACGTTCCTGGATAATTTCCATATGAAGCAATCCAAGGAAACCGCATCTGAAACCAAATCCAAGCGCAGCGGACGATTCTGGTATAAATGAAAGTGAAGCATCGTTGAGCTGTAGTTTTTCAATCGAAATCCTAAGATCTTCATAATCATCTGCATCAACCGGGTAGATACCGGCAAAAACCATTGGCTTAACATCTTCAAATCCAGAGATAGCTGATTCGCAAGGATTTTTAACATGAGTTATTGTATCTCCAACCTTAACTTCAGCAGATACTTTTACTCCGGAAATTATGTACCCAACATCTCCAACACTTAATTTATCACGGGGGTCCTGCTTCAGTTTCAGTACACCAATTTCTTCAGCATTATATTCATGATCAGTATTCACGAATTTTACCTTCTCCCCTTTCCTCAGGTTCCGTTTACTACTTTAATATATGCAATAATACCCCTGAATGAATTAAAGATTGAGTCGAATATCAGAGCTTGTAATGGTGCCTCAGGATCGCCTTTCGGAGGTGGAATCCGAGTGACAATATCGCGAAGAATTTTTTCAACGCCCATACCTGTTTTAGCGCTGGCCTCAATTATGTCTTCCCTTTTACATCCAACAAGATCAACTATCTGATCTTTAACCTCTTCCGGCATTGCAGATGCCATATCCATTTTATTCAGTACCGGAATGATCTCAAGATTATGATCAATTGCCATGTAGAGGTTAGAGATAGTCTGCGCCTGTATCCCCTGAGTTGCGTCGATAACAAGCAAAGCCCCTTCGCAGGCAGCAATTGAACGGGATACTTCATATGAAAAATCGACATGCCCGGGAGTATCGATGAGATTCAGGATATATTTTTTCCCTTCATGAAAATATTCCATCTGAATTGCATGACTCTTTATGGTAATACCCCTCTCTCTTTCAAGATCCATATCGTCGAGTATCTGAGCCTGGTATTCTCTTTCGGTTATTGTATTGGTCTTCTCCAGTAACCGGTCGGCCAGGGTACTTTTACCATGATCAATATGTGCTATTATGCAGAAATTGCGGATTTTATCCATCTAACTATGTTGCTTTTAAACAGGTGCAAATATATAAAATTTAATAAATATGTTGGGCGGGCATAAATTGCAGGGGTCATAAATTGCAGGGGTCATAAATTGCAGGGGTCATAAATTGCAAGGGTCATAAATTGTAGGGGTCATTATAAATATGTAGGGGGGGGTATTATAAATATGTAGGGTCCGCTCGCGAGCGGACCCTACAATGGACCTACAACATTAATATAGGTTTATTGATTGAATGAATTACATCATACCTGGCATTCCGCCTCCCATACCCTGTGGGGGACCAGCCGGATGATCTTCTTTTTCTTCAACTATAACAGCTTCGGTAGTAAGGAACATACCGGCAACTGATGCAGCGTTTTCAAGAGCTACACGGGTAACCTTAGCCGGATCAATAACACCAACAGCATAAAGTTTCTCATATGTGTCTGTCTGAGCATTGTAGCCGTAGTCTAATTTACCAGCCTTAACGTTCTGAACTACAACAGCGCCTTCTTTACCTGCGTTTACTGCAATCTGACGTAAAGGTTCTTCAATTGCGCGTTTCACAATTTCAATACCTGTAGTCTGATCATCATTCTCGCCTTTAAGGCCTTCCAGAGCACTGATTGCACGGATATATGCAACACCACCACCTGGAACAATACCTTCTTCAATTGCAGCACGTGTTGCATGTAGTGAATCATCAACGCGGTCTTTCTTCTCTTTCATCTCAACTTCAGATGATGCTCCGATATAAAGAACAGCAACTCCGCCTGCAAGTTTAGCAAGACGTTCCTGTAATTTTTCTTTATCATAGTCAGATGTTGTAGTCGACATCTGCTGTCTGATCTGGGCAACTCTGGCTTTGATCATCTCCTTGTCGCCTGCTCCATTAACAATAGTAGTATTTTCTTTATTTATGGTTACTTTTTCTGCAGTACCAAGAAGGTCAAGAGTTGTATGTTCAAGTTTCAGACCTTTTTCTTCAGATATTACTGTTCCGCCGGTAAGTATAGCTATATCCTCAAGCATTTCTTTTCTTCTGTCGCCAAATCCGGGGGCTTTAACTGCGCACACTCTTAATGAACCGCGCAAACGGTTTACAACCAGTGTTGCAAGAGCTTCACCTTCAACATCTTCAGAAATAATTAACAAAGGACGACCTGTCTGAGCTGTTGCCTCAAGAACAGGAAGCATATCTTTCATCGTCGAAACCTTCTTGTCGAATATTAATATATATGGATTCTCCAGGTCGGCTTCCATCTTCTCAGCATTAGTAACAAAATATGCGGAGATATATCCACGGTCGAATTGCATACCTTCAACAACTTCAACAGATGTAGAGGTACCTTTAGATTCCTCAACGGTAATTACACCTTCTTTGTGTACCTTACCCATTGCCTCAGCTATAAGTCTTCCGATCTCTTCATCATCGTTAGCAGCTACTCGTGCTACCTGTTCAATTTTCTTAAGATCGTCGCCAATTACTTTGGCCTGTGATTTAATGTGAGCTACAACTTTCTCAACTGCTTTGTCGATACCTCTTTTAATATCCATTGGGTTCGCACCTGCTGTGATGTTTTTCAGTCCTACATTAATAATAGACTGTGCAAGTACTGTAGCAGTTGTTGTTCCGTCACCAGCGATATCTCCGGTTTTGGAAGCAACTTCTTTAACCATTTGGGCGCCCATATTTTTATATGGATCTGAAAGTTCGATGTCTTTAGCAACAGTTACGCCATCTTTCGTGATCTGAGGAGCGCCATATTTCTTTTCAAGAACTACATGACGGCCTTTTGGACCCAAGGTTACTTTTACTGCATTAGCAAGCTCATCTACACCTTCCTTAAGAAGAGCACGAGCTTCAATATTAAATTTTATTTCTTTTGCCATATCGATATGATTTAAATTTATTTGCGAAAAATTAAGCTATAAAAAGAACATCTGTCTGAGATACAAGCAGATAATCTTCACCGTCTATTGTAAGCTCCTGTCCGGCATATTTTCCATAAAGGACTACATCACCTTTCTTTACTTCCATCTCTTCATCTTTCTTTGCAGCTCCAACGAGAACTACCTTACCCTGACGTGGTTTTTCCTTCGCGGAATCAGGAATTATAATTCCGCTTGCTGTTTTTTCTTCAGCTTCATTAGGTTTTACAAGAACCTTGCCTGCTAAAATCTTGCCTTTCAATTGTGCCATTTTTATCTAGTTTTAAAGTTAAACATCATTTTCCGACTTCCTCTTTAAGCATATTCCATGCCAATTCGAAAAAAATGCCATTTTGGATTTTCTCTTTGCATTTGAACGGTGTATGTCTGACACTATTCATGGAATGGATATTCATCGCTATAGTAACATCTTGAATTACAGCATATTGCTAATTAAACAAAAAAGTGTCAGCTGATGACAAACTGACACTTATATTCAATATTACATTATAGAAATCTATTTTGTCGCCGGAGGAGTGGTTGACGGAGTTGTACTTGCCGGAGGTGGTACAGCAGTAGGTAATGTTGGTATTGCAGAAGGATCAACAGCGTTCTGAATCTGGTTCTGAATCCTCGATTTTCCTGTGGTTGACCCGCGAGGGATAGTTGCTGTTGCAACAACACAAAGGATCAAAATGGCACCTGCAAGCGTCCAGGTTGACTTCTCAAGAAAATCTGCAGTTTTCCGTACACCCATCGATTGACCCGTGGAGGTGAAATTCGCAGCAAGTCCCCCACCCTTTGAATTCTGAACAAGAACAATCAGAATCTGAAGAAAACATGCGATAATTACTAATACTGAAACAAAAATATAAATTCCCATCTGTTCACTTTTTTATATGCTCCGTAACTTTTTCAATTTGAGACGCAAAGTAACTGCTTTTTTCCGGAAATTTCAAACATAATTTCTCATAAATATCTATTGCTTTGGAATAATACCCCTGACTGACATAGATTTTTGCCAATGTTTCAGTAATAAAACCTCCCTCTCCTTCAACAAAAGATTTTGAAATATCTTCAGCAGGCATATTAAGTTTTTCCCTGTTTGGCTCTATCCGGGGGTTCGTGATGATGAACATATCGATCAATTCTGCCTGCGACTTCTTCGAAGCATCAGAAGAGTTGTCAGCTTGTCGCAGACCTGACAAATCTTCTCCCGTTAAATTGGTATCGTTCAGGTCGAGATCGAGTTCAAGAAGATCACTGCGGTCGCTTGCTGCAATTCCAGGATCCATATAAAAAACTTTGTCCTCTGAAGAAGATGATTCCTCTTCCGACAGAATCATTACCCCGGCAGACTCGATAATATCCCCCACCTCTGAGATCATTATTGAATGACCCTCAGTCACATTACCTGAACTTTCATTTTCTGCAGGCTTTGATTCTTCTGAACTATTTTCGATTTCATTGATAAGATAATCGCTGTTTTTGGCGGACTCAATAACTGTCTGTTGGGTATCAGTGTTATCTGGCTCCCCTGAATAGAGTTCATTTTTCATTGGTTTTTCGCTTGCACTTTCCTTTGATAATCCGGAATTAAGCAAGTAGTATAATACTTCTCTGTCGGCTATATGTATTGCAGAGTTTCTCAACTGGTTCTCGAATTTTACATCAGAATTGCTTTGCATTCCTTTTAATAATAGTAAATGCGCACTCTGGAAATAAGGAAAAATGCTGATAAGGTCAGATATTTCGACTGTAAGCATGCGATCAACCGGAACTCTGTTTCCAATCAAATTCAAAAAGTCATTCCTATTCATTCCTGTTACCAGTTTACAAAAGCCTGATTGAAAACATCCTCAACTATCATTTCGACAATTTTATCAGAAAGATCTTTTTCAACCTTACTAAGATCGAGGTTACCACTATAGTCCTCATATCTAGTGAATGTCTGATCGAAATTATTATCAGGGTTGACCGAATTGGTATATTTAACTTTTATACTTATGGTAAATCTGTTCATTGCAGCCTGGGCATCAGCAGCTACAGTCTGAGGACGAGAGCTATAATCAACAATTACTCCTTCGAAATTTACATCACCCTGCCCTGTAAGATATTTCAGATTAGTCTGACTTTTACATTTATCAATTAGTGCATCTGTTACATACAGACTAAGTCCGGGTTGGACAAGCGGCGCACGATTTTGGAAAAACTGAACACTGAATGTTTTAACCGCAGGTGATATGCTGGCGCCAGAGAATGAATATGACACTTTACATGAATACAGCAATACCAGGCATATAACCGGAACCAGAAGGAAACGACTCGCCCGGTAATAGATGTTATGTTTACGATTCAATGCCATACTCTTTTATCTTTCTGTAAAGGGTTCGCTCGGAAATTCCGAGTTCTTTTGCTGCCATCTTTCTTTTCCCGTTATATTTAGCAAGGGCTTTATTGATCATTTCAACCTCTTTGTCAGCCAGGGAAAATGATTCTTCTATTATCTCTTCGGTATCCTGGATATCACTCCTTGACTGATGAGCAGGAAACTCATTTGAAGAAGCTTCACCACTCACTGAAGCATTTTCAACACCCTCAACTTCCCTGAAAAGGTTCTTAATAACTCTGGAGTTTGACTCGTGGAAAGTGACATCAGTTTCTCCATGCCGCATCAGATCCAGAACAAGCTTCTTCAAGTCGTTCATGTCGCTTTTCATGTCGAAAAGGATTTTATATAAAATCTCCCTTTCGGATGAGAAGGATTTTTCTTCTTCCTTTTTTATTATAGCGGGAAGTTTAACTCCTCCATAATCCGGCAGATAAGTCCGAAGTTTAGCAGCAGTTACTTCGCGGTCATTCTCTATTATTGATATCTGTTCCGTAATATTTTTAAGCTGTCTCACATTTCCGGGCCATGAATATGTAAGAAGTACTTTTCTGGCATCAGGGTCGAGCCTTATTGCAGGCATCCGGTATTTCTCTGCAAAATCCACTGCAAATTTCCTGAAGAGAAGAAAGATATCCTCACCCCGTTCTCTGAGTGCGGGCATTTTTATGGGAACAGTATTAAGTCTGTAGAACAGATCTTCCCTGAACCTGCCCTTATCTATTGCAGCAGGTACTTCCACGTTACTTGCTGCTATCACCCTCACATTCGTTTTCTGAACTTTTGAGGAGCCTACTCTGATAAACTCCCCTGTCTCGAGCACTCTGAGAAGGCGTACCTGGGTTGACAGAGGCAATTCTGCAACTTCATCGAGAAAAACCGTACCCCCGTCAGCAACCTCAAAATAACCTTTACGACTATCGGTAGCTCCTGTAAAGGATCCCTTTTCGTGGCCAAACAACTCCGAATCTATTGTTCCTTCAGGTATCGCTCCACAGTTTACGGCGATATATGGTCCATGCTTCCTGGTACTAAAACTATGAACTATCTGTGGAAATGTTTCCTTTCCTGTGCCGCTTTCCCCGGTTATGAGTACAGAAAGATCGGTTGGAGCCACCTGGGCAGCAATGTCGATGGCCCTGTTAAGTCCCTCATAATTACCAATTATTCCAAACCGTTGCTTAATTATTTGCAGATCTTTCATTTCATCTTTTACAATGTGCGAAATTAACTAAATTTTAAAACATTGGGAAATGCATTTTTCTTAAATTCGCAATATGGAAAAAGAACCACATTATATTTTTGCCGGAATAATACCTGCACGTTTTGAATCGTCACGATTTCCGGGGAAACCCCTGGCAATGATAGGCGACAAAACCATGATACAGCGTGTGTATGAACAAGCCTCAAAAAGGCTTAACCTTATATATGTTGCAACTGACGATAAAAGGATTTATGACAAAGTAATCAGCTTCGGAGGAAATGCAGTCATGACTTCCTCGCATCACATGAGCGGAACTGACCGGTGTGCTGAAGCTGTGGAAAAAGTAATTGCTGATACCGGCAAACAAATAGATATTGTGGTAAATATTCAGGGAGACGAACCATTTATCAGGCCTGAACAGATTGATCTTCTAATGAAATGTTTTACTGGTGATGAGGTGCAAATTTCCACTCTCGTAAGAAAAACTGAACACGGAGAGGATATTTTCAACCCAAACCAACCGAAAGTAGTAATAAATATTTTTGGAGATGCAATTTACTTCAGTCGTGCCGCCATACCATTTATCCGGGACTCTAAGCCAGAAACATGGTCGGAGGAACATTCATACTATAAGCACATTGGCCTTTACGCCTACAGAACAAACACATTGAAACAGATAACATTGCTTGCACGCAGCCCTCTTGAAATATCTGAATCGCTTGAACAAAACAGGTGGATTGAAAACGGTTTCAAAATCAGAACTGCTGTAACAAAATGGGAAACTATTGGTATCGATACTCCTCATGACCTTGAGAAGGCGTTACAGATACTGAAACAAAATATGTAGGTTTTTGTATCTTTAGCACAATTTTTGTAGGGAAATCCCTAAAAAGGTAACTATGAAGAAATATTTACTCTTCTTTGCCCTTATAATTTTCAGCTTATCACTTCAAGCCCAGAAGGATACAACTGATATTACCGTTTTTACACGAACGAAAGGGAATCTCAAAGATGTTGCAGATATTTCAGTAAGCATTTACCCGGTACCAGTAATTGACAATAGTTTTACAATAAAAACCGACAAGGATGTCTCCGCTGTCAAAATAACAAATATCATCGGTCAGGATATTTTCAGAATGCAATACAATAATCCTCAGCAATTGACCAGAATTTTGCTCGAAAATCCCAGGAGAGGGATGTATCTTGTTACTGTTCTTTTTAGTGACGGAAACAGAGTAATAAAAAAAATAATGATTGAGGAATCCAAGTAACAAATAATTGTTATTTTCGTCCCGTAAGGGAATTTCAGGGGGAGGGATCCCGGGGAATAAGCTTTCAAACTACTTCTTATCAGCAAATTGATAAACAATCATGTCCCTTTTTTGTTTATATGTTGCAGAAGCAGTTGTTTGTGCTGATATGGGAATCAAAAGAATATAATACCTGAAAGCATATTAAAATTTAGAACCTAATATAATGTATAAATAACATTAGCGATGGAAGACGGGTTAAATGTATTTTCAATAAAAGATCTGGAAAATTTTTCCGGAATAAAAGCGCACACCATTCGTATCTGGGAGAAGAGGTATTCTATTCTTGAGCCTGACAGAACCGACTCAAACATAAGAACCTATAGTGAATCGGAACTTAAAAAGATTCTTAATGTCGCGTACCTCAATCGTAATGGACTTAAAATATCAAAGATAGCAGCGCTTGATGAAGATGAGCTTACCCAGCAGGTAATGACCGTTAGCAGTAAACATGATGACCTCGATCAGAATTTTCAGCCAGGGAAGATTCTGATGTCAGCCATCAGATTCAACGAAAAAATGTTTAAGGAAGCTCTGTCTCCGTTCATAAAAAATATTGGAATTGAAGAAGCATATTCGCAATATCTGTTCCCGCTCCTTGAAAAAGCAAGAATACTCTGGCAAACAGGGAGTCTTTCCAGAGCTCAGGAACAATTTATAAGAAACACCATAAAACAGATTATAATTATTGAGGACAGCCTCCTCGAACATGCTACAGAAAAAACGAAAGCTTCTGTTGCCATGATTAATACGTCTGATAATCTTACAGATAACAACTTCCTTTTTTATAAATATGTGCTGAGGAAAAGAGGATTTGATGTAATATTTACAGGAGGAATTTTACCTTCCACTGAAGTGCAAGAGATATATAAAATTAAACCATTTGATTATCTAATAGTTAACTCAAGCGCTTTTGATTTCGCTGAAAAGAAAATTGAGTACTTCAGTAACATCGGGAAATCCCTGGAACTTAAAAAGATCATTCTCACTGATTCTCCTGAGGAAATTTATAGAAAATCGAGCAGTAAGCTGATTATGACAAAGGATCCATCGGAGTTTATAAGGGTCATCAATTCGCTTTGATTCTCACTTAAATAGATTAAAATT
The DNA here is from genome assembly GCA_963809855.1 of uncultured Bacteroidales bacterium. Classification (GTDB taxonomy): domain Bacteria; phylum Bacteroidota; class Bacteroidia; order Bacteroidales; family VadinHA17; genus LD21. Next base: position 2,983,864 of record CAWELF010000001.1, read on the forward strand.
CAATTATTATCCCTACAGTAGGTAATACAGTACCTGTATAGTTTTTAAGATACTTGAGATCGTACATCTGAGGATTTGACGGATCTGACACAGGTACTCCATTACTGTCTAAAACTCTTACCAGAAGAGGGGGTTCATCAGCTTTGTGGTTATAAACATTTTGTACGTCGGTATAAAACATAAGCGACCAGCCACTGTAAAAATATTGTTTATCAATTCGAACATCTAATTGATGAAATGCTTTGAGCCTTAAAGTATTAAACTTTGAATAGTCGAGATAACCCTGGCTCTGTAGATTCCATGCTGCTTTATCAGACGACTTCTGGATGTCATAAGGAGTATAAGGGGCACCACCGACAAATCGCCATTTTAGCCCGAGTTCCCAGTTATGGTTAAATTTTTTGGTTCCCGTCAGATTTAAAAGGTGCTTATTGTCCCAGGATGAAGGGATCATACCTGAATTCAATCCCCGAAACTCACTCCTCACGTAAGTATAAGATAAAACAACGTTCATCTTCCTGAACTCTTTAAGCCTTACCAGAAGTTCCAGTCCATAAGCTCTTCCCCTTGAGGATGAAAGAAGTGCCTCATCTCCAAAAATACCATAATCAGCACTTTTGCTTGAGAGTGGCACAGAATCTCTGACAGAAAAAGGATAATGTGAATAATTCTTGAGAAAACTCTCAAGTGTTACCTGTATATTCTCTGAAGGAACAAACTCCAGTCCTACAACAAAATGATCAGCCGTCATGTACTTCAGATCGTTTTGTTTATTAATAAAAACACCGTTTATATTTGAATAGCCAAGCGCGGTATATGGAGGAAGCTGAAAAAATCTTCCTGTACTAAAATTGAGGTTCAGTTTATTTGTAAGGATGTAAGAAGCTGAAAACCTTGGAGATAACTGACTCAAGGGATTCGACATAATACTTGAATAAGTGTTAGCATCAGTTCGAACTCCAAGCGATAAACTAAGCTTTTTCTTTAAATATGATTTGCTAATCTGTCCGAAAAGACCATATTTGAGAAACTTAAGGTTTGTATTATAGTCTATTTCGTTTCTTATATTATCTGAATAAATAAGCTTAAAAGTTGAGTTTCTGTAATGAGCATACTCCCCTCCTGCGCCATAACTTAATCTGAAGCCATTTTCACCAAGTATAATTCTCTCATACCGCGCTTTTATTTCGCCTTCACCTGACCGATAATCCAAAATCTTGTTGGTATCTGTTTCTACGTTGTTTAAATATTTATACTGCGAATTATTAAGGTAATTGCGGCTAAGTACCCATGTGTCGTACCCATTATCTCTGAAGTGCTTCAATACTACTCCTGCAACATAACTATACTGTTTTTGAACTGGAATATAATCCAGGATATATCGCTGAAACTCTGTATCGTTAGCCTTAAGGTTCAGACTAAAATCATCTTTTGCCCCAAGTCCCAGAAATGTAAGTTCATTTTTTTTGTCGAGACGGATCTTATACTTTACCTGAAAGTCCGTGTATGTAGGAAGAAAAGGTAGTTTAAGGGCGCTGAAAAGATATTTCAGATACGACCGCCGTACCGACATTATCAGAGAGCTTTTTTTGCCTGTTGGCCCATCAATTGTTAAACCAAGATCGGAGGCACCTAATGTAGCCCGGTACTTCATCTTGTCCTTATTGCCATCCACAAAAGTAAAATTGAGAATAGAACTTAAGGCGTTCCCTTTCGAAGCAGGAAAAGCGCTGGAGATAAAATCGACTGACTGAACGAAGTCAACATTTATTATTCCGACAGGGCCTCCTGATGAGCCCTGAGTAGAAAAGTGATTCAGATACGGAATTTCAACATTATCAATGTAAAATCGGTTTTCATTTGGTCCACCACCTCTTACAATCACATCATTTCTGAAAGCCGGTGTTGAAGCTACACCCGGAAATGATTGTATTACTTTAGATATGTCGCGGTTCCCTCCCGGATTTTTCTCAATCTCATCAATGCCAATTATTCTGGCAGATATGGGCGATTCTATCTTCTTTATAAATGGTGATGCCTTTATTACCACCTCTCCAACGTTTATTTCTGCCTCTTCCAATGGTATGTCAAGGGCTACCTGATGACTGTTAGTAACCATTACTGCGCTGGAAATAAACGGTTTGAATCCGACAGATGAAACTCTTAATTCAACAAATCCCGGTTTTAATCCTGATAAAATATATTTCCCGTCGACATCGGTAAATGCTCCAATCGAAGCACCCCATAATTGAACGGTGGAAAAAGGAACACCCTCATTTGTCTTTGAATTATAAACCCTTCCTGTAATTACTCCTGAATTTTGTTGTGCTGTTATTATTGTAGGTATTGTAAAAACCAGAAATGTAACAAATAGAATTCTTCTCATGCTTAAATAAATCTAACATCATAACAACAAAAAAAAAGAGATTGTTCAATCTACAATTATTAGCCGAGCTTCTATTTCAGCAGATTGATGAAGTAATTGCGCTCGTTCGATAAGTTTACTGATGGTGTAATATTTTCAACTTCAGAAATTTGCTGAAGCATACTTTGGGCAAATTTTTCAATTTTACTCTTTGAACCAGTATTTATTTTGTGCCTTGTAGCTTTTGTTATCCTTACAACATCATTCCATATATTGATAGTTCTGCTATCCATATAACATCCCTTAAAAGCATCCCATGTGTAATTTATTCCTAACGGAGAAGGATGAAGCATATCGTTGTCATAAAAACGATAATCCCGTAAATCATCCATAAATAATTCATATGCAGGAAAATACTGAGGAGAAGAGGCGTGCCTGAGCAACTCTTCCACAGCGAGTAACAGTGTTGATTTACTTATCTGATTACCATGAGCCCCATCTTTCCAATGCCGTACCGGACTAATCGTAAAGACAATTTTTAATTGAGGATAGCGTGAGCTTAGTCTATCGAGTTCTCCCTGCCACCTGTTTACAATATCGTCAACTGTAAGTAGTTCAGGTTCGAAATAGCTGGCTGCTATCTTATGGCAATTCGAAACAATAGTCCCGGTCTCTTTCCATTTATAAACTCTGGCGGTGCCCAATGTTATGATAAGGAATCGTGCGTTTCTTAAGAATTCAGCAGCTTCCTTCGATCGTTTATTTATCTTTTCAAGAACTTCCGAAGGGTTTTCAGAGGAAAAATCAGTGTAATGGTAAAAACTTAGATAAGTGTCGTTATGAAAATACAAATCGTTGATTGTAAATTCTTTTCCTGAAGTAATTGTTTCAAGAGTATTACAAACTGAAACAGGATTATAAACTGTACCTGAGGGATTTATCATTACAGGCATACGTCCCTGTCCCATCATAGAACCGATTGAAGAAGCAAAACACGAACCGATGAACATAACCGGAGTGCTATAGTTAATCTTCACCCTGGACGGGTCTATTTTAAATGTTGTTCTGAGTTCCATGTTAATATTTCGGAATTCGGATTTTCGATTTCGGATTTTAGGTGAATAATCAGACTATTAATTCAAGCTCTTCAATCCGCAATCCGAAATCCGCAATCCGAAATTATATTTTAGTGTTGATCCAGTTCATAATAAATGCAAAAACCTGTTCCTTAAATTCTTCATTATGCAATTCATGATATCCCCCTTCCCAAATCTTCAGTTCTGCCATTGGACATTTTGCAGCAAATTCACGGCTTCCGTCAGGTGAGCATATCAGATCGTCGCTGCCATGTATCAGGAGAGTTGGAATCTTAAGTTCGGCAGCGTTCTTTAAACAATATTTACCGGCAGTCATGGCTTCATTGAAAAGGCTTACTGATATTTTTCCATGCACAAGCGGATCGGTCCGGTATTTTTCAACTACATTATTGTCATGCGAGATATGGCTTACATTTAAACCTGATGATTGAGTAAGTCCTGGTAAAATGTATTTCATTACAGAGGCGATAAACATTTTGGCTGCTGAAGGTTCAAATGAAAGCCGGAGCCATGGAGATGTTACAATTGCACCTTTTATTTTAGGGTTATTTCTTATTAGGTAATCAAGGACAATACCTCCCCCCAGACTATGACCATATATAAAAATTGGAATTCCCGGGAAAGTCTTGCGGCAGCTGGTAAGAAGTATGTCTATCATCTCACCAGGCCGGGCATAGCTTTTAATGTTGCCTCTCCTTCCTTCAGAACGACCATGACCAGGCAGGTCAACTCCTGCGAAACCGATACCCTCTTTTTTAAATAGATCGGCCCAATAATAATATCGTTGAATGTGCTCACCTAGTCCGTGAACCATAATAATTACTGCCCGTGCATTTTCTCCCGGACTTTGAATTATCCCGCTTAAAATCTGACCATTCCGAAGCTTAATGTTAAAATCCATAATCCATTTCTTTTAAAAATTATGAGAGTCGGTTAAAAATAACTCCTCTGATGCTAATTCTTAATTCATAATTAATTAAACGTTAACCACATCTTAATGTTGCCCATTTCAATCGTGTCTACTTTTGTTTCAACATATATTTTACAATCAACTCTATTACGTTTTTCCCGGGAACCAAATTAAAGTAAAGAATTATAATTTATACATTATTTATAAACTATTAAATATAACGATGCTAAGATACTGTAAATATTATCATTACAATCCTCAAGACTTTATAACATCCATAGAATATAAAGATATTAGGATATTAAGATTTGCTTATCTTTTTATATCAGTTTAAATTTGTATCCACAATACTTAAATATAGAGCCATGACACAATTTGAATTTAACAACAGCCTTATCGGAATGAAGACCAACCTGCAAAGGTTTGCAATGAGTCTTACATCCGATCGCGATACTGCTCTTGACCTGGTACAGGACACTTACCTGAAAGCCATAACTTATAAAGACAAATTTGTTGACTATACGAATCTGAAAGCCTGGGTGTTCACAATAATGAAGAACACCTTCATAAATAACTACAGACGAAATGTTAAAGAGAATACTATTATAGATGGAACGCAGGATCTCTATTATATAAATCAACCGGGTGACAAAGGTTTTATTTCTCCGGAATCAACCTATTCTGAAGGAGAAATAGAAAAGGCAATAGATTCGTTGAGTGACGAATTCAGAATACCATTCAGGATGCATATATCGGGATACAAATATAAAGAGATAGGCGACGAGCTTGGATTAAAAATCGGGACTGTAAAAAGCAGGATTTTCTTTACACGTCAGAAATTGATGCTGATACTAAAGGATTACGTAAAATAGGTTAGGTTGGTTAGAGTTTGGTTTTTTTTTTGGTTAAGAAGGCTGAGCGCATCAGCCTTTTTTTATTATTCTGAAGATTACTCCTGTTAATACAAAAATGAGAAACAATCCGGAAACAATCCATGCCCACATATTTGTAACCTTCGACTCAGCCCACATTTCATAAGGTTCAGTCATAAAAAAGTCTGCCTTAACAGGCCAGAGTAATACCCGACTGCTATCTATAAAACCATTTGTCCCGATAAGTTTCCCGGGCATTACTATCCTCACAGAATATTCCCGGAAGTCAGCTAAGAGTTTGTTAGTGATGAGAGTAATAGCAGAATCAGCTTCAGTCTTATACTTCGTGGCATTCGCTTCACCAACAAATTCCTTAAGCAGAATCCCATTTTTCCATAAGCTGTCTAATTGCTTATCATCTTTTTCAACGATATATGCGAATTCATCTTCACGTGATTTTAAAGATTGGAAGGACATGTCTTTACCTGATGTACCTTTTGTAAGTTTCGAAAACTCGCCAATCCACTCAGAAACAATGTTTTTTGAGGTCCATCTGTCGGTTTTGTGTTTTATTGAATCGCTTAGAGCTTTGTATTTCAGACTATCAGCACCATTCTCCTTTTCATTTTTCAGGCTTTCCGGAGAATAAAAATAGAGTAGCTCCTCGCTGTTTAGAAATTTATTTACCGGATAGCCAAATGACAGCTCCTTGTCAATTCTTTCTGAGAACCGGAATTCCGTATTAAACCATTTAAATCTTTTTTTAAATCCAGCTTCTCTTGAAAATTTTTTATTTGCTCCTGAATCACTTTTATATGACAAATTTATCTCATCAACATTTCTAAAAAGCTTTTCAGCTTTTCTTATCCATATTGAATCCCCTTTTGCATTAAATTCAACTGAATCCTTAACGGTCCATGTGCTGTCAAAAGGGACCTGCAAATCGGACACAGCAAATCTTTCTTCAACTTTATCATTAGGGCTCCTCATTTCAATACACCTCAACACGGAACCATCGGGATGCACAAAATTTGTAACCACAGTTTCCGGTTCATTACACGATACTACCAGAAGAATAATTAACAAGACGATTGGTTTGACTGAACTTTTCTTCATGGGACTATAATTTAATTTTAGAACTGCTATTCTCTTCAAGCTTCTTTTCAATGTACTTTTTCAATTCCGGATCGCTATTTATCAGATTCTCCAGATCTTTATATTTTACCTCTGCTTCTTTCATTGCCGTCAGGAGGTCCTTCATTTCAGCTGCTGATATTGTAATCATTTTTGAGTCAAGTTTGCTCCCGGAGTATCTGTATAGGGTCAGGATTCTTTCAATATCTTCCATCCTGTCAGATGAGGTTCCCTTTTCAATTATTATAGTTTCTCTGTTTAAATTATTTATCCGTTTTAGAATTATACCCTGCTGCCATACGAAGACCATAATTAATATAGCAGAAGCTGATATCAGGCTCCTTCTTACCCAATCGATGTAAACCCACCCAAAGAAAAAGTCTGTTACATCTGAAAGAGAATATTTTGGTTTCGGGGTTTTCGAAATCCTTTTTATTACTTCGTTTTCAATCTCTTCTGTTGACAACAGAGTAGGTTTTGAGCTTCTGAGGAGTTTCACTATTTTATTATAATTCTCATTTTCGGGTACCATTGCCGTAGTATTTTTCGATTAATTCATAAATATTTTTTCGCGCATGATACAGGTTTGCCTTAATGCCCGACTTATTCATTCCTGTAATTGCTGAAATTTCATCGTGTGGCATCTCTTCAACATCTGCCAATAAAAAAACTGCTTTTTGTTTTGGACTCAGCTTGTTTGTTAAAAGACTTATTATTTGCGCATTCTCTCTATTCTCAAGCTCATTTGAAGGTGTTTCTGAAAATTTATTTGATATGATTTCCCATGTCTGATCATCTGCTCCAAATTCCGGAATTCTCTTCCGTCTTCTCAGCTGATCGTAGCATTTATTAACAACTATTCTGTAGATCCAGATCCTGTAAAATTCTGCTGACCGTATTTTGTTAAGCTTCTGCCAAATTGTGATCATTGTTTCCTGAACCACATCCCGCGCTTGTTCTTCGTCTCCCAGCATTCTGAAAGCTATTGAGAAAGCCATAGGCGATGTTTGTTCCACAAGTTTCCTGAAATTGCTTAAATTTCCTCCCCGGCAATCTTCTATAAGCTTTAAATCGATCAAAATAAATAATTGTGTTTAAAGATTAGACGATCATTTAGGAGCAAGGTAAAAAACAAATGTCGTTTTTTTGTTTTACATACACATATTTGTCGATCTCCTACAGGAATGGTGGTTTAACCTCTACGAGGTATGACAATCTGTGTTGACTCCTCATCTACAATACTGGAAGCCCTACGGGCTATAACAAATGTAATAACCGGATAATTTGTTCCGTTAGAGATATTCCAGAAAGATCTCTCTTCGCCGTAGGCGATAAAGTTTTGTAGCTTGTAGATCAATAACCCTTCTATCTACGATTTACCTCGTAGAGGTTTAACGGTTTGTGACATCAATTACGTTTCGCATAAAAGGATCGTATTTACGTCTTTCAATAGGTGTTCCTTTAAAGAGCTGCTTGAACTTATCTTTTGAAAGATTTAGCCAGTCATCCTTTGTCATCATTTCAATTTCCGAAGGAAGATCAAACTCCGGATTATTATTTGGTTTAGCGTCTTTATTCCATGGACATACCTCCTGACACCTGTCGCAGCCATAGACCCTCCCTCCCACTTTTGGAAGAATCTCTTCAGGAATCGGACCCCTGTTTTCAATCGTCAGATTTGCAATACATTTTCTGGCATCGATTGTACGGTTACCGTTTATTGCACTGGTAGGGCAGAGATCAATGCATAATCTGCAATTGCCACAGTATTCTTCACTGACAGGTTTATCATATTCCAGTTCAATATCCAGAACCAAAGTTCCTATGAAAAAGAAAGACCCAATTTCCCTGTTTATTATTATTGAATGTCGCCCCTGCCAGCCCAGACCCGCCTCTGTTGCCCATGCTTTCTCAAGAAGCGGAGCAGAATCGACAAATATTCTTCCATATGTTTCCGGTTTCACTGACTTAATAAAAGTTAAAAGTTTGTCGAGCTTCCTTTTGATAACAGTATGATAACTTTCCCCATAAGCATACCTAGACAATATTGGTACACCAGGTTCTTTTTGTCGTTTTTCAGAATAATAACCTAGTCCTGTTACAATCAGCGATTTTGCCCCCGGCACCAGAAATTCAGGATTTATCCTTTTATCTGTTTCTTTATTGAGATAAGTCATCCCAGCATTCATTCCTTCAGAACACCATCTCTTCAATATTGTTTCTCGTTCCGTCAGAGGTCTTGATTGGGCAATACCACACAGATCAAAACCAATTTCAATGGCTTTTTCCTTTATAAGCGACGAGAGTGTTCTGTCTGCTATTGCGGTCATATATGTCGGTCTATAGAAATCCAAGCTCAAGCTTTGCCTCTTCGCTAAGCATACTTTTATCCCATGGAGGATTGAAGGTTAGCTTGAGATCACATTCCTTTACACCTCTGGTACCTCCCACTTTGTACTTAACCTCTTCAATAAGCTCTTCTGCCATCGGACAGTTTGGAGCTGTAAGTGTCATTGTAATATGTGCGATATGATCATCGTCGACACTAACCTCATAGATAAGCCCAAGATCGTATATGTTTACCGGGATCTCCGGGTCAAAAATTGTTTTGAGCACCTCTCCGATTCTTATCTCAATTTCTAATAGTTCTGATGCGTCCATTTTTCTAACTGTTGCTATTTTGTGAGACGCAAAATGTTGCGTCTTTACTGGTTATTGAGACGCGAAGTATCGCGTCTCTACTACTTACTACTTGCCTGCAGGGCCATAGCATACAACTTCATCTGCCTTACCATCGATAACAATCCGTTCGATCGGGTTGGTGACAGATTCTGCCTCAGGCCTATTTTCTCTATAAAATATAAATCAGTAGCAATTATTTCTTCCGGTGTTCGTCCTGAAAGTACTTTAATGAGCAGGGCTACGATTCCTCTTGTAATTATAGCATCACTGTCGGCTTTGAAGGTGATGACCTTTCCATCAAATTCAGGGTGCAGCCAAACCTTCGACTGGCAGCCTTCGATGAGAAAATCTTTCACTTTGAACTTCGGATCAATGACTTCCAGTTCCTTCCCATAATCTATAAGCAGATTATACTTGTCCATCCAGTCATCGAACAACGAAAACTCATTAACAATACTATCTTGTACTTCGCTGATTGTCATATAGTTATATTAAGCGAACATGCTTATTACTTTATTAATACCCGTTGCTAGTGCATCTATTTCTTCCTCTGTATTGTAAAAACAGATTGATGCACGTATTGTTCCTTCAACACCAAAACGATCCATGACAGGTTGTGCACAATGTGTACCTGTTCTTACGGCTATGCCCATCTTATCGAGAATCACACCTGCATCGTATTGATGTATGTTTTTCAAAAGAAAAGAGATAGTAGAAATTTTCTTTGAAGACTTGCCAAGAATTGTCAGACCTTCAATAGATGATAACTTTTCAGTTACATATAATAAAAGTTCATTCTCTCTCTCTGCTATGCTTTCTCTTCCTGTTTCCGTAACATAATCCAGCGCCCTCGCCAATCCAATCGCAGCCGGGTAATTCATAGTCCCTGCTTCAAACTTAAATGGAAGTTCATTATATGTTGTTTTTTCAAATGTAACCTTGTCGACCATGTCACCACCACCCTGAAAAGGAGGTAGTTCAGAAAGCCATTTTTCTTTACCGTACAAGACGCCGATACCGTTAGGACCATATATTTTATGTCCTGAGAAGACATAAAAATCACAATCGAGTTCCTGCATATCAATAATTCCATGCTGAATACCCTGCGCTCCGTCGAGGAGTACTGGTATATCAGCAGAATGGGCGGCATTGATAATTTCTTTTACCGGGAGAATTGTTCCTAGAGAATTAGATACCTGTGTTACAGAAACTAGTTTTGTTCTGGGCGAAAGCAATTTCAAATACTCCTCAAAAATTATCTCCCCATTATCATTTACAGGAATAACTTTCAACAGAGCTCCTTTTCTCTCACACATCATCTGCCAGGGGACTATATTTGCATGATGCTCCAGATGACTAATAATTATTTCGTCTCCAGGATTGATGTATCTTTCTCCAAAAGAAAAGGCAATTCCATTTATTGATCCTGTTGTCCCGGAAGTAAAGACTATTTCTTCTCTTTTGTCAGCATTGATAAATAACTTCACCTTGTTTCGCGCCTCTTCGTAGGCTTCAGAAGACATATCGCTTAAAAAGTGCACTCCTCTGTGTATGTTGGAGTTATAGTTTGAATATACATCAACAAGGGTGTCAATAACGCACTGAGGTTTTTGGGTAGTAGCACCATTATCGAAATAAACAAGTGGTTTACCATATACCAGCCTGCTCAGGATTGGAAAGTCGGCTCTTATTTCATCAATATTTTTCACAGTTTTTTCAAATTAGCCGCATTTAACCAAACAACTGGCGCAACGGGAAAGTTCTCCCTTTAGACGCTGCATAACCAGGTTATCCATTCTTTCGCGAAGAGCTTCTACTTTAATGTTCTGAATTACTTCGTGTGCAAATCCAAACATAAGCATTAATCGCGCCTCCCTTTTATTTATTCCCCTCGACTGAAGATAGAAAAGTGCATCACTATCTACCTGTCCGATTGTAGCTCCATGACTGCATTTCACATCGTCAGCATAGATTTCTAGTTGTGGTTTGCTGTCCATTTTGGCATCGTCTGTAAGGAGTATATTATTGTTCTTCTGATAAGCCAGTGTGCCCTGCGCATCGGGGCGCACAAGTATCCGTCCATTAAAGGCACCTGTTGATGCATCATCTAAGACACCTTTAAACAGCTGATTACTTGTACAATTAGGAAAAGCATGATCCACATTTACAAAATTGTCGACATGTTGAAATTTATCTGTCAGAAACAAGCCATATGAATAGCACTCTGCATGTTCTCCTCCAAGGAAATGATATGTACTGTTTCTTATAAGTCCTCCGTGAAGAGTAAGATTATTTGAGGTGGCAACGCTGTTTTTTTCCTGATGAATAAATGTGTTAGTTATTTTACAGGCGCCATTATGTTCATTCTGCATTCTTATCAGATCGAAATGAGCACCTTCTCCAACAAAAACTTCCGTTACGGAATTTGTAAGGAACTTCTGGGGTGAGAGAGTATGATCGCAGATAATTATCGAAAACTCAGCATTTTTCTCCACTATTATGAGGTTTCTGTGCTGATTAAACATATCAGTGTCGGACTGCAAAAGATCAACTACCTGAACAGGCTTTGTAAGCACCACGCCTTCAGGCACATAAACAAATATTCCATCTGATGCCATCGCTGTATTAAGATCTACCAGACCGTCTGTTTTGCTTTTTGCATATTTCCCGTAGTGTTTTTCTATCAGCTCGGGAAAACGAAGAGCTGCTTCATTGAGACTTCCGATCCATACCCCGCTTGATAATTGTTTTAGCTTTTCATGAATAGTGGGATAAAATCCATTTAACAGGACAATACCATGGGTATCAAGATTAGCCACATCGCATCTGAACTTTTCAGCTTTAACGAAATCGGCTTTTTCAGGAAGAAAATAGTTTTTGTATTCGTGATCAAAAAAGGTATTCAGATTCGTATATTTATAAGCCTCATCTTTCCTCGTAGGGACGCCTAGCTCACTGAATTTCTCAACCGCATCCTTCCTGAAAGAGTTGATCCATGGAGAAGAAATACCGGATATCTTAACAATGTTCTCTTTATAAAGCTCTAAATATCGTTCTGTTACTTCAGTGTTTCCGTTCATGCCAGTATATTATTTTCCACTTCCTTTTTGATCCAGTCGTAACCCTTTTCTTCCAGTTCGAGAGCCAGCTCTTTACCCGCTGTTTTAACTATACGTCCATCATAAAGAACGTGAACAACATCCGGTACAATAAAATCGAGCAGCCGCTGGTAGTGGGTAATTACAATGAATGAATTATCGGCTCTCTTAAGTTTATTTACTCCATTGGCCACAACCCTCAGCGCATCAATATCTAGACCAGAATCAGTTTCGTCGAGGATAGCCAGTTTTGGTTCGAGCATCGCCATTTGAAAAATCTCATTTTTCTTTTTTTCACCCCCTGAAAAGCCTTCGTTCACAGAGCGGTTGGCAAGTTTTGAATCTATTTCCACCATCTCCTTTTTCTCCCGCATCATTTTCAGGAAATCAGAAGCAGACAATGGCTCAAGGCCATTGTGTTTTCGATGTTCATTAACAGCAGTCTTCATGAAATTTACCATACTTACTCCGGGGATCTCAATTGGATACTGAAACCCGAGGAATATTCCCTCTTTGGCACGGTCCTCCGGTGGCATATCCAGCAGATTTTTTCCGAAATACGATACGGTCCCTTCAGTTACTTCAACAAATTCTCTGCCTGCAAGAACTGCTGCTAAAGTGCTTTTTCCGGAACCATTCGGGCCCATTATCGCATGTATCTCACCGGCCTTTACATTAAGAGTAATTCCTTTTAAGATACTCTTCCCACCAATTGAGGCCTTTAAATTATTAATTATCAACATAATATATACTTCTTACTTCTAAATTCTTACTTCTTACATCTTACTTCCTACTTCCTACTTCCTACTTCCTACTTCTTACTTCTTACTTCTGTCTTTACTACCCTACGCTTCCTTCAAGACTTATCTGAAGGAGTTTCTGAGCTTCAACTGCAAATTCCATCGGAAGCTTATTAAGTACTTCGCGTGCATATCCGTTAACAATCAGGCCTATTGCATCCTCAGTAGAGATACCCCTCTGGTTGCAGTAGAAGATCTGGTCCTCACCAATTTTTGAAGTTGTAGCTTCGTGTTCAACTATTGCAGTCTGGTTATCAACCTCAAGATAAGGGAAGGTATGTGCTCCGCATTTATCTCCCAGCAATAATGAGTCGCACTGTGAATAGTTCCTCGCATTTGTTGCATTTTTCAAGACCTTCACAAGTCCTCTGTAACTATTCTGACCTCTCCCGGCTGAAATCCCCTTTGATACTATTGTACTTTTTGTATTTTTCCCAATATGAGTCATCTTGGTACCTGTGTCAGCCTGCTGATGGTTATTGGTAACCGCAACAGAATAGAATTCACCGGTTGAATTATCGCCACGCAAAATACACGATGGGTATTTCCAGGTTATTGCAGAACCGGTTTCAATCTGTGTCCATGAAATTTTTGAGTTTTCTCCTTTACACATACCGCGTTTGGTGACGAAATTAAAAACACCGCCTTTTCCTTCCTTATTACCCGGGTACCAGTTCTGAACAGTAGAATATTTAACCTCGGCATTCTTTTCAGCGACTATCTCGACTATTGCAGCATGAAGCTGGTTCTCATCTCTAGAAGGAGCAGTGCACCCCTCGAGGTAACTAACATAGCTCTCTTCATCCGCTATAAGCAAGGTCCTTTCGAACTGACCCGTATTTGCCGAGTTAATCCGGAAGTAAGTCGAGAGTTCCATCGGGCATCTAACCCCTTTCGGTATATAACAAAATGACCCATCGCTGAAGACAGCTGAGTTAAGTGTTGCAAAAAAATTATCTGTGTATGGCACAACCGATCCCATATACCTTTTAACCAACTCGGGATATTCCTTTACCGCATCACTGAATGAGCAAAAGATGATTCCCATCTCAGCAAGGGTTTCTTTAAAAGTTGTTTTAACCGAAACGCTGTCAATTACGGCATCAACTGCAACACCAGCAAGATGCTTCTGTTCTGTAAGAGGTATGCCGAGTTTGTCGAATGTCTTTCGCAGCTCGGGATCAATATCATCCAGACTGTCTACTTTTGGCCGTTCCACAGGGGCTGCATAGAATATAATATCCTGGTAATTTATTGGTGGAATCTTAAGATTTGGCCAGGTCGGCATCTTCATTGTAAGCCAGTGACGGTATGATTTGAGACGGAAATCAAGCAGCCAGGCAGGTTCATTCTTCTTTGCTGAAATAATTCTTACTACCTCCTCGCTCAGACCCTTCGGAATCTTATCCATTGCAATATCGGAGTAGAAACCATACTTGTATTCACCTGATGTTACGTCACTTAATATCTTATCATTATCCTTTTCCATCTGATTGCTTTTCAATTTCCCACTTCATTATACCTAAGAAACAAGATTAAATCACATTTGTTATATCCATATCTGTTTTCGAGCTTCCCGGTATGCGTTTCTTCTTTCGCTAAAACTTATTATTTAAAACCCTTAACTATATTTAATCTAAATAAACACGCAAAAATAAGAAAAATAAGGATTATTGGAAGAATGATTCGGGAAAAAATGTCGGGCGTTGGTCACTCGATTGTCATTAGGTTGTCATTAGGTTGTAAACTAGTTTAATAACAATTAATGACGGCGAAGCCAAATGACAGCGAAGCAAATGATATTTAAAAATGATAGGTTTTAGCAGTGAGGAGACGCAGGATTATCATTATCTTGGCAGCCCGATGTTATAAACATGCGGTTTTGTCGATTGAGTATAATTAAAGGTTATTTAAGAACATTGATGGCAGCCAAAAGCAAGAAAATCATTCTGTTAATACTTATCCTATTTGCTCCTGTCTCTATTTTTGGTGCTACTGGGACAGTTCCTTCAGTAGGACCGATAAGGGTAGAATTTATTATTTTCGGACTAATACTTCTTGGTGTCGCACTCTTTCATAACCAGACTTTTTGGGTGGCTGTTACAGGGTTGGTGCTACTGCTGACTTTCAAACTTATTTTTGATCCGGGGTTTCATTTGTCTGAGCATATTTTTGGACAGAATCCTCTTTGGGAGCAACTTTTGCATAAATCTATGAGGCAGGGCGAATGGAGTATATTAATTAATCTTCTGGGGCTATTGCTCGGATTTGCAATTTTATCAAAACTGTTTGAGGAATCCCATGTTCCTGATGTACTTCCAAACTATCTTCCTGACGACTGGAAGGGGCCTTTTCTTCTCCTTATTATTGTATTTATACTTTCGTCATTTCTCGATAATATTGCGGCAGCCCTTATCGGGGGTTCAATCGCCCTGGTGGTGTTCAGAAAGAGAGTTCACATCGGTTATATTGCAGCCATTGTAGCTGCCAGTAATGCAGGCGGAAGCGGAAGTGTTGTTGGGGATACCACAACAACTATGATGTGGATTGATGGGGTAAGCGCTTTTAATGTTCTCCATAGTTTTATTGCAGCAGGGGCAGCGTTATTATTTTTCTCATGGTTTGCATCTCATCAGCAGGATAAATACCAGAGAATTCAAAAGGATGCTGACCCTAATGTCAGAATTGACTGGATAAAAATCTTTAAAGTGGCGCTTATCCTAGCCGGTGCAATTATATCAAATATCCTTTACGATCTGCCTGCACTTGGAGTCTGGATAGCTATTATAATCGGTTCTTTCCTCAAACCTGTTCCATGGAAAGAAGTTCCGGGCGCACTAAAAGGAACTATCTTCCTCCTTTGCCTTGTATTTTGTGCATCGCTTATGCCTGTTGAAGAACTTCCAAATGCATCATGGTTTACTGCACTGGTACTTGGATTTCTCTCTTCTGTATTTGATAATATTCCGCTTACAAAACTATGCCTCGATCAGGGCCATTACGACTGGGGCATGCTTGCATACAGTGTTGGATTCGGTGGATCGATGATCTGGTTTGGCTCCTCAGCAGGAGTAGCTATCACAAATAAATTTCCGGAGTCACGCGATGTATTTCTCTGGGTTAAAGAGGGATGGCATGTGGTTGTCGCGTATATTATCGGATTCTTTGTTCTGCTTTTTATAATGGGCTGGGAACCTGCCGATAATAAACGACATAAGATAATAAATTGTCCCGTCCCGGGTTGTCCGATGGGAAAAGTACCTGAGAAAGGGGCTGTATCAGGGACGATGAGTTATCTGGAACTTATCAAATAGTAGGTAGTAGGAAGTAGGAAGTAGGTAGTAAGAAGAAGATCCTGATTGGGATTACTACTTACTGTTTATTGCTTACTTCTTACTTTCCTTGTACTCCTTCAGCAGCGATTGAAATGTCTCTTTTACCGAGAGTATCTTTGTTGCCCTAAAGGCATTTGAACCGGCAAAAGCATATCCGTTTTCAAAATTACCTTTGAGAGCGTTTATCAAAGCTATTATTATGCAATAAGGACTTTTGGATATGTCACACGTCTTGATGCATTTGAAAGGACAGCTCTTCGGCTGTTTCTTGCCGTCTCTTACTTTAGTGATAAAATTACTGAGTATAGCCCGGCCGGGCATACCTACGGGACTTCTGATTATCTCAATATCTTTGCTTTCTGCATCAATATATGCTTGTTTGAACGCGTCAGAAGCATCACATTCATCGGTAGTTACAAAACGGGTTCCCATCTGTACACCAGAAGCTCCCAGCTTGAGTATATTATTAATGTCTTCACCTGTATAAATGCCTCCCGCAGCGATCAATGGAATTTTTGTATCGTATTTGTCCTCAAACACTTTCAGTTCTGTAACAATCTCCGGGACAAGTTTCTCAAGTGAGTATTCATTATCAAATATCTGTTCTTCCTTAAAACCCAGATGTCCACCTGCCTTTGGGCCTTCAACAATAAAAGCATCCGGAAGGTAATTATAGTTGGCTTTCCATTTTTCGCAGATTATTTTTGCTGCCCTTGCTGATGAAATTATTGGGACAAGTTTTGTTACGCTATCCTTCTTTAAAAATGATGGTAAGTCAAGTGGCAATCCGGCTCCTGCAGTAATAATATCGACCTTTTCGGAAATTGCTGTTTTGATCATATCTGTGAAATTGGTCATCGCGACCATCACATTTACACCTATAACACCAAGTGTCTTTTCACGAGCTTTGCGTATCTCTTCTTTGAGACCCTGAATGCTGGCTTCCAGATAATCTGATGAAAAATCTTTGTATAAAAGTCCAAGACCAGCGCTTGATATAACGCCCACCCCACCTTCATTTGCTACTGCAGCAGCCAGGCCCGAAAGAGAGATCCCAACACCCATACCGCCCTGAATAATAGGCACTGCAATTGTAAGATTACCAATCCTTAATACTTTCATTTTCCCCAATTGATTAGAGGCCAAAGGTAAGCTAATAAACATGACGAAGGTCATATTTAAGATATTTAACATATTATTAACGGCACACCCTTCGACGGGCTCAGGGTAAGACACAACGGCGCAACGGTGCAACGGTGCAAAGGGAAAACGGCACAAGGTTTGTTAGAAGGAAGGGGAGAAAGGGAGAAGGGGAGAATTTGGGAACCATGTCACAGTAGTAAAAAATATCCTAACTTTAGAGTGCAAAACTTAGATCAAAATACTATGAGAAGAAGATCTGTAATATTAATATTCATACTTTCGTCTGTGCTTAATCTTTTTGCGCAGACTGAGAAGGAGGTAAATGCTGACATGAAACATGTTACAGTATTTCCCGACAGGGCCCAGATTGAACAGGAGTCTTCTGTTTCACTTTTGCCCGGGAAAACAATACTCAGACTTTCAGGTCTTTCGCCATACATTGATGCTCAAAGCATACAGGTAAAAGGATTTGGAGAATTCACAATTCTCTCCGTGACCCTGCAGAACAATTATCTTCAGAATCTTGAAGACTCCCCTGAAATAAAAAGTTTAAGGACCCAGCTTGAATCTCTTCAGATAAAGGTCGAGGATGAAACAACAGCAATTGGTATATTGAAGGAAAAAAGTTCTTTTCTCACAGCCAACAAAGCTGTCCTTGACAAGAAAACAACCTTTACCATTGAGCAGTTTAAAAGTATGATGGATCTGTATTCCAGCAATATGGAACAGATTACATTGAGTATACTGAAGAAAGAGAGGCTGATAAAAGATTATGAGAAAGAGATATCAGCACTTCAGAAACAAATAGCCGACAAGGTTGGGAAACAGAAGCTTCCTTCAGGTGAGATTATGGTTACTGCCTCATCGGAGAAACAGGTATCTGGCAGGTTATCATTTAGCTATGTTGTTTCAAACGCCGGGTGGTATCCATCCTACGATATCAGAGTTGATGATATAAAGAATCCGGTTACCATATTTTACAAAGCGAATGTCTTTCAGAACTCAGGTGTTGTCTGGAAAGATGTTAAGTTAAGTTTCTCAAACGCCACACCATGGGTTTCAGGGAATATTCCTGCATTATATCCCTGGTTTATTGACTATTATAATCCGGCCCCTATGAGATTATTAAGAGATGAGAGTGCCAGAAAAAGCAATGCACCAGTTATGATGGAAATGGCTCCCTCCTCCGCTAAAATGGAAGAAAAAGCTATGATGGCGGAAGCTCCTCCGGTTGTTGTTGAGAAACAGGTTGGTGAAACAACCATTACTTTCGATGTAGCGGTCCCTTACACAATTCCTTCTGATGGGAAAATACAAACAGTTGATATTCAGCGACTAACTGCTCCTGCTGAATATAAATATGTTACACTTCCTAAACTATCCCAGTTAGCATACCTCACGGCAAACATTACCGACTGGTCAAAATTCAGTCTTCAGAGCGGGGAGGCAACTTTATATTTTGAAAATTCATTTGTAGGCAGATCTACCCTGAATGTTAACCAGTTAACAGATACTCTTACCATTTCGCTTGGAAGCGATAACAGTATCCTTGTTAAGAGAGAAAAACGGAAAGAGTTCACTAGTAAAAAGGTAATCGGAGCTAACAAAACGGAGACCTACTCCTATCTGCTTACAGTAAGAAACAACAAATCCACCCAGGTAAAATTAACTTTGAATGATCAGATCCCTGTTTCAACAAATAGCGGAATAACTGTGGAAGCAATTGAATTGTCGGGTGGCAGACATAATCAGGAGAGTGGTGAGATAAAATGGGATCTTGAGATCAAACCACAGGAAACCAAGCAGGTAGTGCTGACCTATTCGGTGAAATATCCAAAGGACAAAACCATTATACTTGAATAACCTTTAATTCAAATTAAGATGAGATTTTTTGGAAATATAATCTGGTTAATCTTTGGAGGTATAATCATCGCTATAGAATATTTTATTGGTAGTCTGATACTTATGATCACTATTGTAGGTATTCCATTTGGAATCCAAACACTTAAGATGGCTGCCCTTGCAATATGGCCTTTCGGAAGGGATACACGAGTCCAGCTGAGGGCTTCCGGATGCCTTTATATTTTCATGAACATATTATGGCTGCTGACAGGTGGTTTATGGATTGCTGCCACACATGCATTTTTTGGAGTGCTGCTTTGCATTACAATAATCGGCATACCGTTTGGATTGCAGCACTTCAAGTTAACTGCGATAGCGCTAAGCCCATTTGGAAGGGATATTGTAAATGTGTGATATTCTTACCCCATCCCTTTGCTCGGCGAAGTCTGTGACTTCGTTGAAAACCTTTTGTCTAAAATGAAAGCGAAGTTGCAACTTCGCTTAGCAAATACAGAATTTTAGTTTTTTCTTTGCGAACTTTGCGACTACTTTGCGTTCTTTGCGGTTAATTTTTGAAACATGAATGATTCTGAAAACAAAAAAACATCTATCGCTGAATTAGGAAAATTTGGCCTGATTTCTCATATCACATCAAAGCACCAGACATCCAACAGCTCCACGATAAAAGGTGTCGGAGACGATGCTGCAATTATTGATTCGGGGAAATTACTGACTCTTGTATCTACCGATATATTACTCGAGGGAATTCATTTCAACCTGATTTATTCACCTTTAAAACATCTTGGTTATAAAGCTGTTATAAGGGCAATTTCTGATATCTATGCAATGAATGGAAAGCCTGGTCAGCTACTCATCTCATTGGGGATAAGTTCCAGATTTTCAGTAGAGCAGATTGATGAAATCTACGAAGGCATTTATCTCGCATGCGATAAATATCATGTCGATCTTGTTGGTGGCGACACCACCAGTTCTCTTACCGGACTTACAATCGGAGTTACAGCTATTGGAACTGTTGAAAAAGAATTTGTGGTAAAGAGGGATGGTGCCCGGCCTAACGATCTGATCTGCGTAACGGGTGATTTTGGTTCTGCCTTTATGGGCCTTCAGCTTCTTGAAAGAGAACGGAAATTATTTGAGAAAGAGAAAGTTACACAACCCGATCTTACAGGATTTGAATATGCTGTCGGAAGGCAGTTAAAACCTGAGTTCCCTGTTAATACATTAACTGAGCTGCACGAAGCCGGGATAATGCCAACATCAATGATCGATGTCACCGATGGATTAGCCTCCGATCTTCTCCATCTCTGCAAATTATCGAATACAGGTTGCAGAATCTTTTACAGTAAAGTACCAATAGATTATGAAACCTCAAAACTGGCTGAAGAATTTAATATAGATCCGATGGTTCCAGCTTTAAACGGAGGTGAGGATTATGAGCTGCTATTTACAGTTCCGCTAAGTTCTTTCGAAAAAATAAAGCTTATTCAATCTGTAAAGGTTATTGGACATATGAGCGAGTACGACTCCGGAAACTTAATTGCAGGTGATGATGGTTCTGAAGTAAAGATCTCAGCTCAGGGCTGGAAGTAAACAATACAGATATTATCTTGCCCTGATTATTCCCCGTTCAGATTTTCTTATGAAATCCAGGATATAATCCCTGTCGGCGGATGATTCAAAATCCTTTTCGACTTTATCGAGAGCCTGGGAAATATTCATTCCGTTCTGATATATAACCCTGTATATATTATGTATCTCATCAATTCTGGCTTTCTCGAAACCGCGCCGGGTAAGTCCTACCGAGTTCAGACCCAGATAAGAAAGAGGATCTCTGTCGGCTTTGATAAAAGGTGGTACATCAGTGCGTACTTTAGATCCTCCGCCAATTATAACATGAGCCCCGATATTTGTAAACTGGTGAACAAGGGTTCCACCACTGAGAATTGCCCAATCCTGGATGTTCACTTCTCCGGCCAGGGCGGAAGCATTACCAATGATACAATTGTCTCCAACAACACAGTCATGACCAATATGCGAATAAGCCATCAACAGACAATTTGATCCGACTATGGTCTTTCCTGTTGCCGCGGTGCCACGATTCACAGTTACACATTCCCTCATTGTTGTGTTGTCGCCAATTTCAGCAGTAGTCTCCTCACCTCTGAATTTTAAATCCTGCGGTATACCTGAAATAACGGCAGATGGAAATATCTTGCAGTTTTTCCCGATTCTTGCACCATCCATTATGGTTGAATTGGGGCCTACCCATGTTCCATCACCAATTACTACATTCCCGGCAATATAAGCGAAGGGTTCAATGGTTACGTCCTTTCCTAAATTCGCATCGGGATGAATAAAAGCAAGTTTTGAAACCATTATTCTTATTTATTTTTTACTACCTGAGCAGTCATTTCACCTTCAAGTACAAGTTTGTTTCCTACATATGCCTGTCCGAACATTGTTGCAATACCTCTTCGCATTACATCAGAAAGCTCCATTTTGAGAATCACAGTATCTCCGGGAACAACTTTGTTCTTGAACTTAACTTTATCAATCTTAAGAAAATAAGTAGAATACTTTTCAGGTTCTTCCACAGTACTCAGAACAAGTAATCCTCCGGTTTGTGCCAGGGCTTCAACCAGCAATACTCCTGGCATTATGGGCTCTTCAGGGAAATGACCCTGAAAGAATGATTCATTAAAGGTAACATTTTTAATTCCGACAATTGATGTCTCATCGAGTGAGATTACCTTGTCAACAAGTAGGAACGGAAATCTGTGCGGTAATCGTTTTCGTATCTCTTCAATAGTAAAAATCGGAGGTTGTGAAGGATCATAAACAGGGACGTCGCGTTTAGAAAGAGCCTTCTTCATCTCCTGACGTATGATCTTAGCCAGACGTGTATTTGCGAAATGACCCGGTCGGGTTGCAACTACTTTCCCTTTTATGGGCAGGCCAACGAGCGCCAGATCTCCCATAATGTCAAGTAGCTTATGCCGCGCCGGTTCGTTAGGATACCGAAGTTCTGTATTATTAAGTATTCCGGCAGTATGTGTACTGATGCCCGGCCTGTTAAAAAGTTTAGCAATCCGGTCTATTTCAGACTGGTCAACTTCTTTTTCGAGGATAACAATTGCATTATCCAGATCTCCTCCTTTTATAAGGCCCATGTTGAACAGAGGTTCCAGTTCGTGGAAGAAAACAAATGTTCTGCTTTTGCTTATTTTTTCTTCAAAATCATCAATAGTATCGAGAATGGAATATTGATTCCCAAGAATTTTCGAGTTATAGTCAATCAGGACATTCACACTGAAATGATCGTCGGGATAAACTATCAGGTCCACTCCATGTTCTTCATCGGAAAAGGTAATCTTCTGTTTTACAACAAAATAATTTCTCTCCTCCTTCTGCTCAACCAATCCGGCTTCTTTAATTGCATCGACAAATTTCCAGGCAGATCCTCCCATTATCGGGGCTTCGGGACCATTCAACTCTATCATCGCATTATCAACCCGAAGGCCGCTCAGTGCAGCCATTACGTGTTCAATGGTAGATACCGATGCGTTGTTTTGTACAAGAGTAGTTCCCCTTGATGTATCCGTAACATGTTCTGCCAAAGCATCAATAACCGGGTTCCCGGGCAAATCGACCCTGCAAAATTTATAGCCATGATTTACAGGAGCAGGTTTAAAGGTAATAGTTACATTATTTCCGGTATGCAGCCCTTTCCCTGTGAGGCTTATCTCTTTTGCAAGCGTCCGTTGTTTCTCACTCATTAGTGTCAGATGTTAAATTAAATTCCGGGTACAAAAAAAAGAAAAATTATCCGAACAATCCAGAAAAATGATTTATAACTGAAATTACCTCAACCGATATTCCTCCTGTTTAAGGGTAAAACTACTTCTTTTTCAGCGATTCCAACTCTTTTTCCAGTGTATCTATTTTCTTTGCAAGTTCCGGCAATTTTCTAAAGAGTATCGAAGATCTCATGAAATTTTTAATTTCGATCGCGGGGGAACCTATAATAGCAGTGTTTTCTTCCTTAACTTCCGACAAGATGCCGCCCTGAGCTCCGATTTTTGTCCCGTTTGCTATTTTTATGTGCCCAGCCAGACCCACCTGTCCGCCAAACATGCAGTTCTTACCAACTTTTGTTGATCCCGAAATACCTGTTTGTGAGGCCATAACTGTATTTTCCCCAACCTCAACATTATGTCCGATCTGGATCAGGTTATCGAGTTTGACTCCTTTATGAATAATAGTTGAACCCATTGTTGCACGATCGATGGTGACATTAGCGCCTATTTCCACATGATCCTCAAGGACAACATTCCCAAGCTGGGGGATCTTCATATATTCGTTTTCCGATTGTGGTGCAAATCCGAATCCATCGCTCCCTATCACTGTTCCTGAATGAATAATGCACCCCTCACCTATCACACATTCATGATATACCTTAACCCCGGAATAAAGAGTTGTACTATTTCCAAGCTTTGAACCATCGCCAATATAAACCTGCGGATAAACGGAACATCCATCGCCTATAACACAATTCTCACCTATATACGCTAAGGCTCCAATATATACATCGGATCCAATTTTTGCTGACTTTTCGATGATTGCTGTGGCATGAATACCTTTCTTTTTGGGACGCGACTGATCGACAAGACGGAGAAGGGATGCAAAAGCTTCATAGGCATTGTCGACTTTTATCAGAGTAGCCGAAATTGCAGATGAGGGTAAGAAACTCCTGTTAACCAAAACAACTGATGATTTTGTTGTATAGATATATTGTTCATACTTTGGATTAGCCAAAAATGATAACGCACCTGCATGACCTTCCTCTATTTTAGCAATGGTGTTTACTTTAGTCTCCGGGTTCCCTTCAATTTCCCCCTTTAAAAATCCTGCTATTGTTGCTGCTGTAAATTCCATGATTATTAGTTTTTGTTTTTGAGAAACTTCGTTTAATAAATCAATTTTTGTTTTTTATGAGGGAACCCCCATCCTGGGGCTGTCGAAGATGTTGAAATCCTTTAACCGCAAAGGACGCGAAGGAAATACGCAAAGGACGCAAAGATGTAATATTAAACTCATTAACTCTGCGGTTCTCTGCGACTTCTCAGCGCACTCTACGTTAAAAAATAATAAATGACTCCTGAAACGATAGTATATAGCTGAATTTAAGTACATTACCTCTATTGATCAATTTTACTAATTATCGACACTCTTTGGGATAACATAGAAAATACTTAGTTATTCTTTCCGACAGGAATTGATGGTTGAACATGTCTGAAACGGTTGAGATATCTGCTGTATTTCCATTTTTCAGTAAAATCTTTATTTCAGGTTCTTCCGGAGTAAATGCCATATTATAAATACTGTCAGAAAATACATAATATCCTTCTGATTTAGGCTCTATCTTCATAACAATCTGTACCTTACGGGAAAGATCCTTAATTCTTTCCTGCGAGATGGGTTCATTCTGAAGCTCAATGGCGAAAAGGTCCCTTCTGTTCAATCTGCCCGACAGATCTGAAAGAACTTTGTCATTATGATCGGCCCAGTATTTCGCTGAAACCATAATGTCGGTATCGTCGAGCCTGGCAAAGTTAGCAGCAATAATATCAGGAGTAAACTTACCCTCAGATATCAGGTCGTCATATCCAATTTTATTGTAAAGAAAAAACCTGAGAGACGGCGTCGCGTACAGGTCAACACCATCGTTTGCCAGCTCTTTGGCCCGTTTTAAAACATTAACCAGCAGGGTTTCGGCGGCGAGAACTGTTTTGTGCATATAAACCTGCCAGTACATCTGCCGGCGGGCAACCAGGAATTTTTCTATTGAATAGATCCCCTTTTCGTCAATTACGAGCCTGTCATTAACAACATTAAGCATCCTTATTATCCTGTCTGATCCTATTGCCCCTTCAATTACACCTGTGAAAAAACAATCCCTCCGCAGGTAATCAAGGCGGTCCATATCAATCTGACCAGAAACCAGTTCATGTAAAAATCTCCTTACATACTTCCCTGTGAAGATCTTAATAGCAAGATCGAGCTTCCCATCGTATTGCTCATTCAGTTTTCGCATCATCAGAAGAGAAAGATCTTCGTGAGTTATTCCACCGATAATGGAATTCTCGAGGGCATGAGAAAATGGACCATGACCGGCATCGTGTAAAAGAATTGCAATAAATGTTGCTTCTTCTTCCATAGCTGAAACTACAACACCTTTGCTTCTCAGAGTGCTGATTGCCATATTCATCAGATGAAGCGATCCGAGCCCATGTTGAAACCTGCTGTGAGTAGCTCCCGGATAGACAAGACTTGTCAGTCCCAATTGCTTAATATTTCTTAATCTCTGAAACCAGGGATGCTCAATCAGATCAAAAATAAAATCCCCGGGGATGTTGATAAATCCGTAAACCGGATCATTAATTATCTTTCGCTTGTTTGTCAGATAAACCACTATGAAAAATTTGACTGTAAAAATAGGAATTAGTTTCTCAAATTCAATAGTTGATCAATTGTCATTAAGTTGTCATTAAGTTGTCATTAGGTTGTCATTAGGTAATTATTCAATTGCAGGGAAACCTACTAACAATTAATGACGCGCGAAGCGCTAATGACCATTGAATGACCCGAAGGACAATGACGGTGGAATACCTTATGATGATAATCGACCAGACCTGCGTTATTTGTTAATGAAAAATAACAATACGTTCTACAAAGCTGAATTGATGATTATAAGAGGATGCGCGAAAAATATTTATATTAAAATCTACAATTATCGTAACAATTGAAATAATTTCCGTCTTTAACATGTCAATATAGAACAATTAACTCAACTGGTTCGAAAAACATTCAATTTATGAAAATTGAAATCCAGAATCTGAATCAAATATACCCTAACGGCAACCATGCCCTAAAGAACATAAACCTTGAATTTGGTACAGGTATGTTCGGTCTTCTTGGACCAAACGGTGCAGGAAAATCAAGTCTTATGAGAATTCTTGTTACACTGATGAAACCAACGTCAGGTGTTGTTCTGGTAAATGGGAAAGATATTCAGAGTAACAGGAAAGAAATCAGAAGCATGCTCGGTTATCTTCCGCAGGATTTCAGATTCTTTACTGCATTAAAAACATGGGAGTTTCTCGATTATGCCGGATCTCTTGCAGGTATTAAGAACAGAAAGGAACGTATGGCTGAGGTTGACCGGTTACTTGATCAGGTTGGACTGCTTGAAGCCCGCGACCGGCAGGCAAACAAATTGTCGGGTGGTATGAAACGCAGGCTCGGAATTGCCCAGGCCCTGATCGGAAATCCCAAAATAATAATTGTTGATGAGCCAACTACAGGACTCGACCCGGATGAGAGGATAAAATTCAGGAATGTACTTTCCCAGTTAAGCCAGAACGATGTAATTATAATTTTATCTACTCATATTGTTGGAGATATCTCATCAACCTGCCAGGGGATGGCACTTCTTAACCGGGGGGAACTGGTATACTACGGATCGCCGGAAAACCTGGTAAAACATGCTGAAGAACATGTTTTTAAACTTATCCTGACGCCTGCTGAATATGAGAAAGTAAAAGAAACCTACAATGTTATTTCAACAATCCCCAATGAAACAGGATGGGAAGTGCAGGTAGTATCGGATCATTTCCCTGAATATAACGCAATCAGTATTACTCCTAACATAGAGCATGCCTATGTCTATTATATGGAACACAAATTGAAGACATCTTTAATTGATTGACAATAATTTACGCTAATGGCATTTCTTCATAATATCAGTACAGTAGCCCGCTACGAGGCAAAAACCCTCAGACGTAGCTGGTTTTTCCGTCTGTTTTCCTTAGGAGCCCTGTTTATCTTCACCATTCTGAACATTGGTATGTTCTCACCTGTCGGAAACGAGCAATGGGAAGTAGTATCAATCTCATCTTCTCTGCCTCAGATGAATCTCTACATTCTGAATATAGGACAGGCAATTGTGGTAATTTTCCTGGCTGCAGACTTCCTTAAGCGCGACAAAAAACTGGATACCAATGAGGTATTATACACAAGGTCAATGTCAAACTTTGAGTATATTATAGGAAAATCATGGGGAATTCTGAGGCTGTTCCTAAGTCTGAATCTTATTGTTCTTGCAATAGGCCTGGTCACAAACATCATTTCAAAAAGTATGTCGGTGAACATAATGGCTTACTTATATTATCTTTTAATTATAAGTATACCAACTCTGGTGTTCAGCCTGGGACTGGCATTTACCCTTATGTCATTGATAAAAAATCAGGCAATTACGTTTCTGGTTCTTCTTGGCTATGCTGCTCTGGATATATTCTATCTTTACTTCAGGGCCGGATTCATTTTCGACTATATGGCATTCGGATTGCCTGTCTTCCGATCAGGGATGATCGGTTTTGATAATCTTAGTGAAATAATAAATCAGAGACTTATCTATTTTTTTGCCGGACTTTCTTTAATAATGGCAACAGTCTTATTGTTCAAACGATTGCCACAATCTAAACTACATAGAATAATAACAATAATTTTTCTGTTTGTTTTTCTTGGAGGATCGTTAGTGTGCATATTTAACACCTTGTCGGTTTATTCAACCAAAAGAAATTTTAAACAACTGGTAATTACCACTAACCGTGAGTATGAAAATAAAAAGTTTGCCTCAACAACTGACGCATCAATTGAGTTTACTCATAAGGGAAACTCATTCGATGCAAAAGCAGTTCTGACAATTTCAAATGACAATTCCGAACCTTTAGACCAGTACTACTTTTCACTTAATCCCTCCCTGAAAGTCACAAAGATTTCTTCCGGCGGAAAAGAGCTGAATTTTAAACGAATAAATCACATCATTGAAATAATTCCGGGAAAAAATCTAAATCCAGGTGAAAGCGACAACATCGAATTCGAATATTCCGGAGGCATCAACGAATCATTTTGCTCTCCCAATTACAATGATAACATCAAGGATAATCCGTATAAAGTTTCGCTGTTGAGCGTTAATAAGAGGCAGTCGTTTCTTACCAAAGATTATGTTCTGCTTACTCCTGAGACTCATTGGTACCCTGTAGCAGGTCTAAACTTCTATCCATCAAATCCTGCACAAATAAAAATTGATTTCACGAGATTTTCTCTGAAAGTAAAAACCTCCAATAACCTCGTGCCCGCATCACAGGGAAACATGATTATGGAAAATGGCTACTACCTCTTTAAGCCAAAATTGCCGCTCACTGGTCTTACTCTCGCAATAGGTAATTACCAGAGAGACTCTCTCAAGGCCGGGTCGGTTGAATATATATCTTACCATTTCCCCGGGAATGATTATTACAAAAAGGATCTTGAGTCCCTAAAAGACACCTTGCCAAATCTCGTATCGGGTCTGATGAGGGATCTGGAATCAAATTTCTCAACCCGCTATCCTTTTGAAGATCTCAGCTTTATTGAAGTACCTGTGCAATTCTATTCCTATCCGAGAGAAAGTACTCAAACCCGTGCAGAAGTTCAGCCGTCGATGGTACTTCTCCCTGAAAGACTCTCTACTCTTAATCAGGCAGGTTTCTATAAGCAGTTCAAACAACAAAAGAGAAGGATGACTGCAAACGGACAGGTTATTTCAGATAAAGACCTGCAACTAAGGATCTTCAATACATTCATGCGAAGCACCTTTATCAGTGGCGAGAACTTCAGAGTGGTCAACGGAGCTGTTGCAAATGAACCGTCAAGATATCTGCTTGGCCCAAGTTTTTACTTCTTTAAGAATAATTTCTACTCCTCAGAATATCCAGTTATCAATGCTGTTTTCGAAGTTCATCTTCAAAAAGTAAATACTCCGGCAAGAGCAGGTATGCAGTCAATTACAGGAGACCTTTCAGAAAATGACATGGCTAACCTTGTACTGAAAAAGCAAAGTTTTAAAGAACTCCTTGCAAAAAACCCTGGCGGAGATACCCTGGGGACAGTTTTAACAGTAAAAGGGGACTATTTATTTAATCTCATCAGATCTAAAGCAGGAATTGATGAATTCAAGACCTGGTTTGCACAGTATATTGATGATCATAGATTTAAGAGAGTAAATATTAAAACTTTCAATAATGATATCTTAAACAAGTTCGGCTTTGAATGCTATCCTTATCTGGAGGAATGGTTCAGTGGAAAGGAACTGCCGGGATTCCTGTTTTCGAACCTGGAGGCATCTCAAATTATTATTAATGAACGATTAAGATATCTGGTAACATTTGTTGCATCCAATCAGGAATCTTCCGGAGGGTTATTTAATATCTCATTCCGGGCAGGTGGAGCCGCGGGAGTTCGCGGGGGTGCCGGTGGTGGCGGAGGTGGTGGCCGTGGCGGAACGGGAGGTGGCGGTGGTGCCGGAGGTGGCGGTTTTACTTTTAGCGGGGGCCAGGCAGGTGGCGGAGGCCGTATGCAGATTTCATTTCAGGGCCGTGGCATGGAAGCATCCGATATTGCTAAAATTATATACCTGGGACCTCATGAAACAAAGAGAATTGGGATTATTCAGGATGCTCAACCCAGAAGCCTGATGATAAATACCCTTATCTCTAAAAACATTCCGGGGGAAATAACTCTGCCTATTGATAAGATAAATAAATCGGATGATGCTATAAAACCATTCTCAGGAGAAGAGCTTCTGACATCATACACAACCTCTTCTGATACCAGTGAACTGATAGTCGATAATGAGGATCCCGGCTTCAAAGTAAGTACCACAAATACCGGGAACAGGCTAAAAAAGATCCTTGGGATTCAAAATAAAAACGGGGATAGTTATCAGCAATTGAGCCTTATCAGGATTCCAACATTCTGGCAGCCAATTGTGCAATCTATCTACTTTGGGAAATATATCCGTTCAGCTGTTTATACCAAAGCAGGCACTGGCGATAAAATACTAACATGGGCTACAGTAATCCCGAAACCTGGTTATTATGATGTCTACACATATATCGGTAAAACTGCCGACAGGATGATGGTTATAGGAGGAGGAGCCGGCAGACCGGGAGGAGGACAGGGTGGTGGCGGAAGACAAGGAGGAGGAGGCGGACCCGGTGGTGGAGGAATGCAGGGACCTGGAGGACCTGGAGGACCTGGAGGACCTGGAGGACCTGGAGGTCCGGGAGGGCCTGGAGGACCCGGAGGTCAGGGAAGAGGAGGATTTGGCGGATTGGGGCAGCCTGCTGAACCCTATAAGGAATTTCATTACAGTATTTATCACGATCGGGGTGTAGAAAATGTGGACCTCGATTATACAATGGCGGAGAGTGGGTGGAATAAACTGGGAACTTATTACCTCAAAGCAGACACCGCAAAGGTTACCCTTTCAAATTTATCCACAGGAAGAGCTGTTATCGGCGATGCCGTTAAATGGGTGATACAGAAGCAGTAGGTAGTAAATAGTAGTGTCAGACGCAAAATTTTGCGTCTGACACAACATCGGGTTTAAAACAGTAGAGACGCAAAATTTTGCGTCTCGGTAACCGGTAATTATTGGAAAAAATATAAGGATTAAAATAATAAAAGAATGAAAAACCAAGTCAACAGAAAAACCCGGATTCTTATCCTGATCATTTTAATGATGGTTATCTTGCCGTTCAGCGTATTCTCTCAAACCGGACTTACACTTGAACAGGCTCTTTCCCAGGCCCAGACAAATAGTCCCACTATATTAAAGACCAGGCTGAATCTTATAAGAAGTCAGGAGAATCTGAATGCACAGAGAGCTGCATTAAAATCCAATTTTTCTCTGTCAGTCAATCCTGTAAGCTACTCCCAGAACCGGGCATATAACAGTAACACAGGCTTTAACACAACCAAGCAAGTTCAGAGCGCTGGTCAGTTTACGATTTCCCAACCCATTTTGCCAACAGACGCAACGCTGACTTTGAATAATAACTTCAGCTATACCAATATACTTGTGAATGAACAATTCCCGACGGCAGCCGGAGTTAAATTCAACAATGATCTCTCCCTGAGCTTAACTCAACCATTGTTCACTTACAATCGGACAAAACTCACTCTAAAGGAACTTCAGCTTTCGCTTGAGAATGCTCAGTTAGGTTACGCAATACAGCTTCTTTCACTTGAGAACAGCGTCACTCAGGCCTTTTATACAGTTTACCAGCAGCAACAAAGTCTGGATATTGCAAAGCAGGCTTATGAAAATATGCAGAAGAGTTACGATATATCCAAAAATAAAGTAAATGCGGGTGTATCATCACAGTCAGAAATGTTCCAGGCCGAGTTAAACCTTGCAACAACCAGGTCGGATTATGAAAACAAACAGGTTTCTTTTGAAAATGCAAAAGATAACTTTAAGGATCTTGTTGGCATGGATCTTTATAGTGACATTGTGGTAATTCCAAATATTGCAGTAGATACAACGGCAAAGATCGATATAGCTTTTGCAATCGACCAGGGACTTAAAAACAGAATGGAATTAAGACAACGTGAGATCTCCATTGAAACTTCTTACGATAACCTTGTTCAGACTAAAGCTCTAAACGAATTTAAAGGGAACCTCGGACTTTCATTTGGTTTTAACGGGAATAATACAACCCTAAAGGATATCTATTCTGATCCTAAAAACAACGAAAATGTGTCAGTCTCATTTCAGATTCCTCTCTGGGACTGGGGAGAAAAAAAGTCGAGAATAAAGTCAAGTGAGGCATCTATTGAGTCGAGTAAAATTGATCTGGGAGTACAACAGAATGATATTATACTGGCCGTTAGACAGAGCTACAGAAACCTTAATAATCTTCAAAACCAGATTGGAATAGCTCTTAAATCTGTAACCAATGCTCAATTAACTTACGACCTGAATCTTGAAAAGTATAAAAACGGAACCCTTACCGGTTTGGATCTTAATCAATATCAAAACCAGCTCTCACAGAACAAACTGACCTACACAAACTCAATAATATCTTACAAACTTGAGCTCCTCAACCTCAAAATACAAACACTTTACGACTTTGAAAAGAAAGAAGCTGTTATACCAACCAAGACCTTAAAATATTAAATATTAATAATATATGAAAAAGAGTTTCATTTTAATACTAGCCACAGTTTTTGCAGCTGTAAGCTGTAAAACAACTACACAGAATCTCAATGCTGATGTTGAGATTCCGGTTTCGGTACAAACCACCGCTCTAAAGTCAATTGAAGAATATGTCAATACATCGGGAACAGCTTACCCGATAGGTTCTATAGAACTAAAATCGGAGATAACTGCAAATTATTTCCTGGAAAAAAATCCCCGTACCGGGAAGCAATGGCAATTGAACGATAAGGTAAATGCCGGTGACCTTATTGCCAGACTTGAAGATCAGGAATATGTTAATTCTGTTAAGCTTGCAACCACTGAGTTAAACCTCGAACTCACACAGAGCCAACTCAAACAACAGGAGTCACTATATGAAAAGGGAGGGATTACACTTTCAGACCTGAAAACAGCAAGTATAAATAATGAGAATGCTAAAACAGCTTTGGAAAGTGCAAAGCTGTCTATGTCGAAGACAAAGATTTCAGCCCCTATCAACGGAGTCATTGTTGACTTAACCTATTATACCCAGGGAACCAGGGTAAACTCGGGTTCATCGATCGTCAAGATTATGGATTATGAGAAGATGTATATGAATGTTCAGCTTCCTGAGAAATACATTTCCACCATCCAACCAGGTCAGATAGTTAAGTTAACAAATTACACTATTCCCAAGGACACAATCATTGGAAATGTAACCCAGCTTTCACCTGCTATTAATGCCGATACGAGAACTTTCCAGGGAAATATTCTGATCAATAATCCAAAGTATCTTCTCAGGCCGGGTATGTTCGTCAAAGCCGATATTGTGGTAGTTCACAAAGACTCGGTAATAGTGTTACCTAAGAACATTATACTTTCGCGTCAGAGAGGAAAAACCATCTTTGTTATCGATAGGGATGGCACAGCTTCAGAAAGAATAATTCAGACCGGTCTGGAAAACCTGAACGATGTTGAAGTAACAAGCGGGCTGGTTAAAAACGATCGTGTTGTGACTGCTGGTTTTGAAACACTCAGCAACAGGTCGAAGGTCAAAATCATTAAATAGAAATTATGAACAGGATTGCTCAATTTGCTGTAAAATATCCGGTTACAGTTTTAATGTTTGTACTCGGTGTAGTCCTACTGGGATTCATTTCTCTCGGGAAACTTGGAACTGATCTTTTCCCAAACCTGAACAATCCGAAGATATATGTTGAACTCACCGCCGGAGAAAAACCTCCTGAAGAGATTGAGAAAAACTATGTCGATCAGATTGAATCTCTTTCAATGCGCCAGAATGATGTTATTCAGGTTTCATCAGTATCTAAAATCGGCTCAGCACTTATTACTGTGGAGTATAGCTGGAACAAAGATATGGACGAGGCATTTCTCGACCTTCAGAAGGCTTTGAACTCTTTCAGCCAGAATTCAACCCTGACATCATTTAATATTTCACAATACGATCCAAATGCCTCTCCTGTTTTGATTGTAGGGTTAAGGAATAAGCAGATTACCGACATGGATGAATTAAGGAAAGTTGCAGAAAACTATATCCGGAACGAACTCGTAAGAATTGAAGGCATAGCTGATGTGACATTAACCGGACAGGAAGAGAGCGAAGTAGTAATTGAAACCAATAAATATATCCTTGAATCATTCGGATTAAGCTCAGATGCCGTTGCAACACAGATTACAAATTATAATAAAAACGTGTCGGGAGGTTCCATAACTGAACTGGGGCTCAAATATACCGTAAAGGGAGTAAGCGTTCTTGCCAATCTGAAAGACCTAGAAAAATATAATTGTTGGGTTTAAGACAGCTACTTCTACAACAGCCGCCACCACTACCCAGGGAACATCAACAACTACAGATAAAATTCCGGTGTATCTTCGTGATATTGCAACCATAAAATTTAAAAATAAGGATCCTCAGAACATTGTCACAATCAATGGAGAACGCTGTATTGGTTTATCAATTTACAAAGAGCCAAAGTTCAACACAGTAGAAGCTGTAAATAACATAACCAATGAGCTCGGAGTCCTCTCCAAAGCTCTTCCCGGTTATGAATTCACAATTGTTAAGGATCAGGGCAAATATATCGACAATGCCATTAAAGAGGTAAAAAATTCCGGGCTTCTCGGAATCTTCCTGGCAATGATAGTTCTCTATGTCTTCCTGAGAAGGATTGGCACAACCCTGGTAGTAAGTGTTGCTATCCCAATTTCTATTATTGCAACCTTCAACCTCATGTATTTCAACCACCTCACGTTAAACATTATGACATTGGGAGGGCTGGCCCTTGGGGCCGGCAGGCTTGTTGACGATGCAATTGTTGTTCTCGAAAATATTACAAGGAACAGGGATGAAGGGATGCCGCTGCGGGAAGCAGTTATTGCAGGTACCGGTCAGGTAGGTGGCGCTATCACAGCCTCAACAATCACAACAATTGTGGTATTCCTTCCGATAGTGTATCTCAGGGGAGCCTCAGGTGAAATGTTCAAAGATCAGGCCTGGACAGTAGCCTTCGCGCTTATCTCATCATTATTTGTGGCAATGCTTGTTATCCCGATGCTGGTAAGCGTGTTTTTCAAAGAAAAGAAAGGTCAGTCGGTACAGTTAAGCACCCCAATGCAGTTCCGCTGGTATCCAAAGTTTCTTTCAAAAGTCATTGAAAAAAGGTTGCTCGTAATAATTCTGTCAATTGTATTTATGGGCTTAACTGCTCTTTTAATACCAAAACTCGGCAGTGAGTATATGCCTAAATCAGCCTCATCTGAATTCACACTGGAATTGAAGCTGCCGGAAGGTACAAATCTCGAAAGGACCCAGAGTACTATACAAAAAATAGAAGGAACGATAAAGGAACTTCTGGGCGACAAAATCAAAATGATATACAGTCAGGCAGGGGGTGAATTAAGTACGACTACTACCCAGACTGCAACTTCAAATAATGAAAACTATGGGAATATCAAAGTATTCCTTAAAGCTGAGTATGCCTCGTTCACCGAGGAAGCTATTACTATGGTTGATAAATTTCTTAAAACCGTTCCCGATATTGATGCCAGTTTTTCACAGGAAGAAACTGCTTTACAATCAAGTTTGGGTACAACTACAGCCCCATTTGTTGTAGAAGTTAAAGGAAAAGAATTTTCGGAGATTGAAAAGATAATCAACGAATCAAAAACTGCACTTCAGTATAATACCGGTCTGTACAACATCACAACATCACTCGATCAGGGTACCCCGGAAGTTGAAATAGCAGTCGACAGATTCAAAACAAGTTACTACAACGTGTCCGTTGATAACGTCATAAACCAGGTAAAAAGCAATCTGACGGGGGCTTCCGCCGGGACCCTCGAAAAGGATGGTGAAATGAAGGATATTACCATAAAACTCGGTGATCTATCCCTTAATCAACTTGAAGATCTGTTAATTACAGCCGGATCGGTAAAAGTACCTCTCAGCTCATTGGCCACAATCAAAACAGTAGTGGCGCCCAGGGAAATTTCGCGACACGATCAGAGCCGGACAAGCTATATCTACGCAATGGTGAATAATTCCAAATCATTCGACAAGGTTGTAAGCGAGGCCCGTAATTCCCTGAAAGCAATTGCATTGCCTGCTAACTACAGGATTGATATCACAGGAGAGGAATTATTAAGAAAAGAGTCAAATTCGAACCTTACTTTTGCACTAATCCTCTCAATTATACTGGTATTTATGGTGCTTGCATCGGAATTTGAATCTATAATTCAGCCCTTTGTTATTTTATTAACAATTCCCCTTGCTTTAGTTGGTACAATAATCACATTCTTCATATTTGGAAAAACCCTCAATATGATGGCGTACATTGGTATTATAATGCTGGGAGGGATTGCAGTAAGTAATGCAATTATTCTGATAGACCGTATTAACCAGTTACGACTGACAGGACTGGGCAAAAAGGATTCTATAATAACAGCAGGATCGCAGAGAATAAGACCGATATTAATGACAAGTCTTACAACAATATTTGCACTTATCCCTCTTACAATAGGCATTGGCGAAAGTGCCTCACTCAGATCTCCAATGGCGCTGGCAGTTATAGGTGGATTGGTTTCTTCGACTATTCTTACTCTTATTGTTATACCATGTGTTTATTGGGTTTTTGATTCTTTCAGTGAAATGATCACAAGGAAGAAACCGGCTTAAAAGTTTGCTTATAATGACTAAGACCTGCTAAAAATGAATTTCATTATAAATAGAAAAGTCCTGATCAGTATGTTCTTTATCGGGATCACCATGCTGGGATATATTTCCTACAAGCAACTCCCGGTTGAACTTTACCCTAATTCCCAGCTTCCAACTCTTATTGTGCAGGTTTCTACTTCTCTGGAGATGGATCCAAATTACATTGAAAATCATGCAATTGTTCCGCTCGAAGGCGCTATAGCTACACTCGAAGGTATTGAAAAAATAGAATCAACCATTACTTCACGTTCCGGGACCATCATCCTGTACTATACCCAGAGTTCCAAAATGAAATACGCCAATCTGAAGTTACAGGAAAAGATAAATCAGGTTAAGGCAACATTACCAACAGAATTTAAAATTTCAGTAGTAAAGATTGACCTTACCCAGCTAACGGGCCAGTTCATGGAATTACAGATAAGAGGCTCCGGTGGAATAGACAGAATCAGAAATGTAACCGATAAGGAAATAACTCCCGAACTTGAAAACATTAATGGTATTGCCGGGGTTACCGTTTACGGGGGACAACAAAAATCAATTGAGATAAGGTTAAATGAAAAAGCATGTAAGGCTTATGGTATATCCATGTCGCAGGTAACAAGCTTATTGAACAACAACGGCACTGAAAAGACTTTTGTAGGAACAGTAAAGGATGGGCCCAATAAACTATTTGTTAATGTAACTTCCGATTATACAGATGTGAACGATATTGGCAACATCATTGTAAAACAAAACGGATCTGTTACCCTCAAAGATATAGCCACTATCTTTTTTGGTGTAAAAGAACAGACTTCATACAGCAGGATTAATGGCCTTGAGGCCGTGACGGCGACCCTGGTGAATGATAATCAGGCCAACCTGATTGACCTTTCCCATAAAACAATCGAAACGGTTAACAAATTGAATGATAATCTCAAATCGGAAGGTGTGGAGATAGTTATTCAAAATAATAATGCCGAAATAATGGAGAACAATTTAAACCAGATAATTCATCTTGCAGTTATAGGAGGATTACTGGCTGTTCTCATTCTCTGGTTGTTTTTGCGTAATATAAGACTGGTTTTCATTATTGCACTCTCAATTCCTATTTCGGTATATGCGGCATTTAACCTGTTCTATGCGTACAACATTTCAATAAACAGCCTTACTCTCGTTGGAATGGCTCTTGCCATAGGGATGCTTGTAGATAACTCAGTTGTTGTTCTCGAGAATATATACCGGCTTATTAGTCAGGGAAAGGATATTGACAGTGCAGTAAAGCAGGGTACGAGTGAGGTCTGGAGATCTATTGTTGCCTCTACACTTACAACTATAACTGTTTTCCTTCCTTTCCTCTTTTCAAACAACTTCGAGATCAATCTGCTCGGTAAGAATATAGGAATTTCTATTGTCGCCACCCTTCTTATATCTTTAGCAGTTGCTCTTCTGTTCATCCCAATGGCAACACATTTCATGCTAAAATTACCAAAGGGCGCTGAACTGGGGATCTTCAAGAAGCTCTCAATACATAACAGGCTCATTCAGGCTTATTATCTTGCCCTCAAGGCCAGTATGAGAAACCCGGCAGGTACAATAATAGGAACACTAATCGTCTTCTTCGCAGCACTTCTCATCAGCCTCACTCTAACAGTAAGTTCCTCAAAGGAAGTCGTAACTCCCAGTTTCAGACTTTCAGTTACAATGCCCTCAGGATCGACCCTTGAAAAAACTGATGCTGTTGTAACGGAAATTGAACAGAGACTAAACGATGTACCGGAAAAAGCTGATATCATCAGTCGTATTTCGGAGACATCAGCTACGGTAACTGTTAATCTCGCAAAAGAATGGGACAAGAAAAGTAAAAGGACTCTTCCGGAAATTAAAAGCGATATTCTTGCAAAAGCAAAATTCATCAGGACAGCCGAGATTTCCATGAATGACGTTACATCCTCAGGTTCAGGTAGCAGTGGCGGAGTCAATCCCGGAGCAAACTTCACAAACCTCCTTGGTATTGGTACAACAACTGAAAGCGTGGTAATTAAAGGACAGGATTTTGAACAGATGAAAAATCTTTCGGATGATATTAAGGCATCAATTCAAAATCTTTCTACAGTAAGCAGTGCCAGTGCAAATGTTCAGGACAATACACCGGAGGTACACCTGAAGTTCGATATGGACTATATTGGACGTAACAACTTCACGCTTAATAATATCACAACCTCCCTCTCTACACTTGGCAGAGAGTATTCATCCGGGGCCACTTTCAAACAGGGGACCGATACTTACGACATAACCCTGAAATACGCCGACGAATTCGGACAGATAAAGGTGGCAACCGACAAAACCATCGACGACCTGAAGCGGTTGGAAGTAACAGGAAACAGTTCCAATATAATGGAAATGCAGGAATTATCGAATGTGGTCTTTTCTTCCGGCATGGGTAATATACACAGGGAAAACCAGGAGAAAACGATCACAGTTACTTATAGCTTCAATTCTGATATTACAGCATCAAAAGATCTTCTTGAAGGTGCAAGGGCTGAAATTGAATCGGTAGTTTCAGAGTTTAACATACCCTCAGGAATAGCCGTAGAAGTGGTACATGAATCGGATCCTCTTAAGGATTTCTACTACCTCATCGGAATGGCATTTCTTCTGATTTATATGATCCTCGCGTCAGTCTTTGAATCGCTCTCTACTCCTATTGTACTTATGTTCAGCATTCCTCTGGCGGCTTTAGGCTCTCTCATAGCATTGATCCTCACAAACAATTCTCTTCTGAATGCCAATACCCTTATCGGATTCCTTATACTTCTGGGTGTTGTGGTAAACAATGGCATCCTGCTGATCGACTATACCAATATTTTAAGGAAGAGAGGAAACAGACGTTCACGGGCTCTTATGACCGCGGGGATTTCCAGAGTCAGACCGATCCTTATTACAGCAGGAACAACTGTAATTGCACTTTTCCCGCTTGCCATGGGTACTGCTGAATTTGTGGCTTCAATAGGCGCTGCTTTTGCAATAACTGTTATTGGAGGTCTGACACTTAGTACGATGCTTACTCTCATCTTCATTCCAACGTTCTACTCCGGACTCGAGAACTCCCTTTCATGGATCTATTCACTTAAATGGAAAACAAAAGTTATTCAGCTTCTTGTGTTTTCGCTGCTTATTTTTGTGATATACATTTATATCGACGCATTCCTGTGGAAATTAATAACAACAATTCTTGCCATAATTCTTGTGCCTGCCAGTACCTGGTTTTTTATGAATACACTGAGGAAAGCACGGGAGACCGTTATCGCCCCCGACGAACTTATAAATATCCGCGTACAAAGTCTTGTTAAAATATATGGTAGGGAAAGTCGCGCTCAGAGAGAATGGAAAGCTGGTGCAAAAATCAGGGAAAGGTTAGGCTATACGAAGAAGTATACCTCATGGAGTGATCTGAACAATATTATATGGCAGGTTCCCCTTCTCGGTTTCGTTATCTACTTCACTTATATCTATCTAAAGAGCAATTTCTGGATCTTTCTGTTCAGTATCGGCATATGGTTCTCGCTTCTTGGGATATGGATACCGCTTAAAAAATTACTTACGAATTTCGGCCTGGCCGGGAAGAGAAAATTCCTTTTTACTTTGACAAAAGTCCTTGATTTTCTGATATTCTGGTTCATTCCGCTTGCCAATATTTACTTTTTTCAGAAAAGATGGCAAAACATTGCTGTAGTAATTATTCTTGGAACACTTTGGTTTGCAGGACTTATCATATATAAAGCCGGAGTTAAGATGAGTTCTGAGAACATTGATATATACCGTTTGAAGGGTAGGTTCAAAAATATACGTAAAAATTTCTATAGGATTGTCGCCTCAATTCCTTTGATAGGCAGAAAGCAAAAACCTTTTAAAGCGCTAAGTTGTGTTTCAATGGAAATCGGAAACGGGATGTTCGGACTCCTCGGACCAAATGGTGCAGGAAAGACAACCCTTATGAGGATAATCTGCGGAATTCTGGAACAGAGCTATGGCAAGGTATGGATAAACGGGATGGACACCCAGAAAAAGAGGGAAGAGCTTCAGGGACTTATCGGATATCTTCCGCAGGAGTTCGGAAGTTACGAAAATATGACGGCTAACGATTACCTGCATTATCAGGCTATGCTCAAGAATATTACCGATTCAAAGATCAGGGAAGAAAGAGTAACCTATTGCCTGAAGGCAGTCCACATGGACGAACGCAGAAACGATAAAATAGGCTCTTACTCGGGAGGGATGAAGCAGAGAATGGGTATTGCCATGATACTACTTCATCTGCCCCGCATACTGGTTGTAGATGAGCCAACTGCCGGTCTCGATCCACGGGAGAGGATAAGGTTCAGGAACCTTCTTGTTGAGCTGAGCCGCGACAGGGTTGTCATCTTCTCCACTCACATTATAGAGGATATCTCAAGCTCCTGTTATCAGGTTGCTGTTCTTAACAAAGGCCTTCTGGCATATCTTGGGAAACCGATAGATATGACAAAAGAAGCCGAAGGACATGTATGGCAGTTCAATATTCCCACAAAAGACTTTTCAAGCTTTATAGACAGCCATCTGGTGGTACATCATATGTCGGAGGGCGAATTTGTAAGAGTTCGTTGTATATCTGAAGATAAGCCCCATCATGAAGCGCTTTCCGTAACACCGAATCTGGAGGATGCTTATCTGTGGCTCCTCAGGAAAAAAGTCAGAACGGTCTCATAAAAACATCAGATTAAAAATGACAAAATGAAAGGTGCAACTTTAAATAATTATCTGACCCTGATTTACAAGATGATCATCTATAACCTGAGGATCATCTTCTCAAACAGGTTTATCTGGTTTCTGGCAGGGTCAATACTGATATATATTGGACTTTCAGTGTTATATGTTTATACCAATGATATCTCAAGGATGGAGGATATGTTTGGAATTTTTCTTTTTTCAGGGATACTGCTTGTATTTTATCCATCTGTTTTTGGCATCCAGAACGATCTCGATGCCCGCACCATTGAAATCCTTTTTGGAATACCGAACTACAGGTATAAAGTATGGCTGGTGAGGATAATACTCATCTTCGTTATAGCATTTCTCATAATGCTGGTCTTCACAATGTTGTCATCATTCTTTATAGTTAAATTCCGTGTCGTGAATATGACATGGCAGGTTATGCTGCCTGTAATTTTTCTGGGAATAATGGCATTTATGCTCTCAACCATTATCAGGAATGGCAATGGTACCGCAGTTGTGATGATCGTATTCGGATTATTATTCCTCATTCTCAGCGATACCCTGAGCAGCAGTCAGTGGAACGTATTTCTCAACCCTTTCAATATGCCGCGAAACATGAATGAAACAAGCTGGTCGCTTATTACCCTCAAGAATCACATCATTCTTATTTCCGCCTCCCTGGTGTTTATATTGGTGGCTCTTTTTAATCTCCAGAAACGCGAGAAGTTTATGTAGTCTGACCTTCTGCCGCCGTGCCCTCCGAAGCTAAAGCGAAGGAGTGTCATTCGCTTCGCGTCATTCAATGGTCATTTGGCCTTCGGCCGTCATTAATTGCTAGTAAGTTATCTTACAACTTAATGACAACTTAATGACAACCTAATGACTACTTAATGACAATTGAATGACTATTGCCATTTTTAAAAAATGACTATCTTAGATACGAGAATAAATAGATATTCAGACTAATCCTGATGCATCATGAAACAAAATCATCTTTCGGGACAAATATGCAGCGTAATTCTTAAAGTATCGCTCACCTCGATCTTACTACTTTCCGCACTTAATCTCCAGGCCCAGACACCAACAGTCTACTCCGGGCAATGGGAGTTTGACAAGGTCAGAAGTGAAAAAGACGAAACAGGTGACTATTCATTTGAAGGAATAATCATACTCGAGATCAAACAAAACGCTGCAACGATTTCATTTGGGAATACCTTTAAACGGCCGGGGAAGGAAGATTATATTATTCCACCCGACTCATTTTTCCTCGATGGAAGAGTCACAACTGATAATGGAGGTACTGGTCCGGCCAAAAAATTTGTAAAATGGTCGGCAGATAAAAAAATCCTCACTACCAGCTATGTAATGACAGATAAAATAGATGGCGTGGCGCAGGATTTCACCACTGCAAATTCTTATAATTTGTCTGATGATGGCAAAACTCTCACTATAGAGGAATCACATAAGAGTAAGCTTAACGGAGAAAATAAAATTAAAAAGGTATATAAGAAAGTGCTGAAATAGACTGAATTCTGAGCTTTTATTCTTAAACGAAAAAAGAAACCTTAAATGCCACTGGTAAAAATTGAGTTATTAAAGAGTCGCAACAAACCTGATCTCATTAAAATACGTGATTTAGTTTTGGATGCCGTTACTGAATCTTTGCTGTTAAAACCAGATGACAGGAATATTCGGCTAATTGAATATGAAGAAGGTTTTTTTCAAATGAAACCACCTTATGAGGTATTAATTGAGATTTCAATGTTTATTGGCAGGACAAAAGAAACGAAAAGAAAATTATATCAAACAATTGTCAATAAACTAGAATATAGCGGGTTAGTTCATAAAGAAAGCGTTTTCATAATATTGAACGAACAGCCTCTTGCGAATTGGGGAATAAAAGGTGGAATTCCGGCATATGAGATTGATTTAGGATTTAAAGTGAATATTTAACTACAATTTTAAATAAGTTGCCTCTCTTTGATTAAAAATACCATTATGAAACATGTACTGTATGTGTTTCTTCTTGCTCTTCTGTCAGTAGTCCTGTTTTCCTGTAAAAAGAATGAAGGCATTGATGAGGTTCCGCATGCTAATTCATTGAATTACCTGGTGCACGGTTACACCCGGTCGTATATTTTGCATGTGCCCCCATCCTACTCAAATAATGTGGTCACTCCCCTCGTGGTAGTTATGCATGGCTACACAGCTACAGCTGAGGGTATGGAGAAATGGACACATTTGAGCGAAAAAGCTGATAAGGAAGGTTTCATTGTGGCCTATCCCAATGGTATCCCCTACCCATGGAATGAGACCAATCCCCAGGCATGGAACTGTGGCGGACCCTGGGAGGAATGGACCGCTCAAACCGACGATGTGGGTTTTATTAATGATATGATCGATAAGATCTCGGCATATTACACCATCGATCCAAACCGTATTTTCATAACCGGGCATTCTAACGGTTCGAGAATGACTTACCGGCTCGGCTTTGAATTATCTGGTAAAATTGCAGCCATTGCCCCTGTATCAGGACAAATGGTCTATGTAAGCAAGAAGAATCCGGACTTTCCTGTCCCGGTATTGCATCTGCATGCGCTTAATGATAGTACAGTCTATTACTATGGGCAGCACAATCCAAGCGAAACCCTGTACGAATCAGTCGACAGCATACTTACCCGATGGTCTTCCTATTATTCCTGCACGACAAAACCCGACACAATCCATAAGGAAGATAACTACCTCGTGAAAAGCTGGAGTTGTAATAATTCAAAAACCGATATCCTTTTGTATGTTATGCAAAGAGGAGCTCATCAGTGGTTTACAGTTGAAAATTCAGGAATTAATGCTAATGATATTATATGGGAGTTTTTTAAATCACATCCCAGAAAGCGAACTAAGGGTTAGATTTACATAACTGCCAGTTGGGTTGGGCTTAAGCTCAGCGATTAAAACTTAATTATATTTCATCATTATGTAAGTAATAACATGGTTTTGTATATTTTTAGCATGAGTAACGGGGTGAAAAACTTACTGATTGGTAAAGTGAAATCCGGAAGTTAATACCTGGTTATAATATTACACCTTAATCTGATTATTATGAGAAAATTGAATGCTTCCTTTATTTTTCTGGCTTTTGCCGGGTTTTGTTCTCTGAATCCAGTATCTGGACAGGCAACTGCTTCTACAGGTCAACCCACTTCAAGAACAGTAGAAGATGGAGGAACCGGTCCTTATAAAGCCATCATGCTTTCCGAGATCTCTTTACCAACTCATACTATCTTCAGGCCAAAAGATCTGAGTGTTTTTGGTGATAAAAACAAGCTGCCGATAATTGCATGGGGTAA
Source organism: uncultured Bacteroidales bacterium (assembly GCA_963809855.1). Lineage (GTDB taxonomy): Bacteria > Bacteroidota > Bacteroidia > Bacteroidales > VadinHA17 > LD21. Next base: position 3,028,541 of record CAWELF010000001.1, read on the forward strand.
TGGTGCCTGCACCAACTCACCCTGGGAGCATATAAACTTCCTTTCGGAGGTGTCTTCATACGGTTTTCTGATAGTTGCAATTGGTCCGATGCCTCAGGAAGGCCAACGCGGCAGCGGTTCTTCGAAATCTACGCAGATGATCGATGCTATTAACTGGGCGATTGCTCAGAACAACGATAAAAAGAGTCCATATTACAATAAGATAGATATTTCGAAAATTGCGGTTAGTGGTATGTCATGCGGAGGACTGCAGACTCTCGAGAATGCTCCCGACCCACGTGTTACTACAGCTGTTATCTGCAATAGTGGTATTTTAGGAAATCCTTCAAGCGGAATGGGCGGTATGCCTAACCTGACAAAAGATTATCTTTTGAAATTGCATACGCCTACACTCTACATTCTCGGAGGTGAAACAGATATCGCCTATGCCAACGGGATGGATGATTTCAAACGAATAGACCATGTGCCGGTTTTTGTGGCAAACATGAAGGGTATTGGTCATGGTGGAACATACAGTCAGCCTCACGGGGGAGACTTTGCAAAAGTTGCTACTGCATGGTATAAATGGCAATTGAAAGGTGATAACGAAGCTGGGAAAGTGTTTATAGGAGAGCCATGCGGACTATCTCAGTGGCCCAACTGGACAGTTGAAAAGAAGAAGCTTCCATAACGGGTAAACCGATAAGTATAACCGTTTATCTTTTAAGTTAAAAACTCTATGCAACAGGAAAAAATCATACTTTCTGATAACCATAAAAGATCTTTTTCATCGACCTTACAGGTGGTTGAACAACTACTCTTTGAAATAAAAGACCAAATGATGATTTCGGATCAGAAATGTTGTTATGAAATAAAAAAAGACCTTGAAGATTTGCAAATAGAGAATAACCTGAAAGTGATTGAAACTGCCTTGCTAAAGATCTGTCTGTTAAAAGCTAAATATAACACCGAAAAGAATATTCAGAGCTTGCGAAGGGTCGTCGATACGAAAAAGACAAAAATCTGGGAAACTCTTCACAACTCGAAGTCCAGAAGAATGAAAGGATATGGAGAATTTAGCCAGAAAATAGGTAAAGAATATGATAAAGATATAGAGGATTTAATGGAAATCACTGAGAAGATAACATTCTAGAATGATCTCTTTGATGTCGGAAAAAACAGGATCAAATATGAAAAATTTAAGTAAAGCATTCCTTGCATCAATATTTTTGCTCTCGGGTATTAATGTGACTTTGGCTCAAAAGGAAATCAAAATCAGCAGCCCCGACAAACATCTGTCGGTTTTGGTTTTTGTTACTGCTGAAGGACGCCTATCCTATTCCATAAAGTCAGACAAAGTTCAGATATTGGAAGCATCGCCATTGGGAATAACAGTCGACAGCACCGATTTAGGCAGTGGTGCAAAAATTGGTTCAAAGCCTGTTCTTCGGGAAATTGACGAAAGCTATTCACTCATCGGAAATCATCCCATTGCCAGGAATCATGCAAAGGAGGCAGATATCCCGGTAGAAACGGCAGGTAGACGATTCAAACTGATTGTACGAGTTTACGACGACGGCGTAGCAATCCGATACACCATTCCCGAGGGTTCAAAACATATAAACAGCGAATCCACCTCATGGAACCTGCCTGAAAGAACAACCAAAATAGCATGGCAGGGCTTTAACCAAAGTTACGAGGCTTTGAGCAATGTTACTACATTGGAAAAGGTTCCTCAGGATAAAGTGGTAATGGGTCCAATTACTCTTGAAGTTGCAGATCATTTTCTCTCCATTACCGAAGCCGATTGCGAAGATTTTTCTGATCTCTCTTTTATGCGAAATGGCAACATTTTTAAAGCGACCTTCCCATTTGCTAAACAGGGTTGGGATATTCAAAGGAGAACAGACGATAAACCGACTTTCTTAAACGGCACTTATCTCGGACAAAAAGTATCACCCTGGCGTACAACAATAATCGCGAAAAATTTAACGGGATTGATAAACTCCGATCTGTTAATGAACCTATCACCCGCTCCTGCCAAAGGAATGGATTTTTCGTGGGTGCAACCTGGACGTTGCCTGTGGCAATGGTGGAGCGTTGGCAGTCCAAAGCTGGATGATCAGAAAAACTGGTACGACGCAGCGGCAAAATTGAAGTGGGAATATTACCTTGTTGATGATGGCTGGCGCACCTGGCGTACCGCCGACAAAGACCAGTGGGCATTGTTGGCAGACGTGGTTGCATACGGGAAAAGTGTTGGCGTTAAATCAATTGTATGGGTCGATTCCAAAGAGATGCGCGAGGGAGATAAACGCCGGACATATTTAGAGAAAGTGAAAGCACTTGGGGCCGATGGCATCAAAATCGACTTTATTCCCGATGCTACTTCCGATATTATGCAATGGTATATGGGCACAATGCAGGACTGTGCAGAACTGAAATTACTTCTGAATTTTCATGGAAGTGTTAAGCCAACAGGGTTGCGCCGCACTTATCCAAACGACATTACCCGTGAGGCTGTTCGCGGTAACGAATATCATATGACAAGGTATCGCAGGGTAGAGCCTCTCGAACAAGACGTGAATTTACCATTTACACGCTTAATGGCCGGCGCTGCAGATATTACTCCGGTTATTCTGGACCCTGCACAATTAACTACTACAAAATTTACATGGCCCCACGAGTTTGCACAGGCGATTATATATCTCTCACCTATCACACATTTTACCGACCAGTATAAATTCTACATCGAAAGCCCTATGTTTGATCTCTTCCAGCAAATACCTACGGTCTGGGACGAAACAAGGGTGTTGTCGTGCACAAGCATTGGAGATGTCGTTGCCTATGCGCGCCGTAATGGAGATACCTGGTGGGTTGGTGTTATGAATGGAGCTACAGAAAGAGAAATTAAAATCCCTCTTGATTTTCTTAAGAAATCTGAAAAAGCGACGCTGATATACGACGATAAGCTTACCAATACCAGCATCGACCGACAGGAAAAAACAGTATCACCGAACGATGTATTAACCATTAAACTGGTACCCGGAGGCGGATTTGTGGGACGTTTTTTACTTCAGTAAATAATCTTTGTACATAACGTTGAGAAATTATGAAATTTTACACCTTTTTGATTTTGCTTATCATAACCGGAGCTTTGTATTCATGTCAGTTTAGTTCCAAAAGCAAGAATTCGTCAGGTACTGTTACAAATTCAAATGATGATTTTAAAGGCGATTCACTTAATATTGAATTCTCAGAATCAAATAGAAAATTCAAAATAAATGATTCTCTTGCAATTGAATTGGTGAGACAGGTCCCGGAATTCAGGCAGCTTCTCGATTATAAATATGAGGATTCAACAATCTTTAATCAGCTCTATGTAGAAAATGTCCCAACTGATAGTGATAAGAACTGGCAATTTAAAATAGTGCAGTTTCATCAAAAAACCGGGCACGTTTCAAGCTTAATCTTGCTCTTCGTAAATGCAGATAATGGTAATATTGGTGTTTGGGATACTCCAAAAGATACTATTATCCCTCTCGATGCCTGGTTAAAGACGATAATAAGGAAATAACAAAACCGTTTAAAAGGATATCTGAAAAGATGGAGGGGTGAAACTAACCCAAATGTCAATTTCGTGGAATCAAAAAATAGAAGGTATGAAGAAGCTTATCTCACTTATAATTTTCATAAACTTAAATATAACAGCATATAATCAGATTGTTAGCGGAACTATTTACGACAAGGAGACAAAAAATATAATTGATTTTGCTTCAATTTATTTCAATGGAACCTTTGTTGGTACTAACTCTGATAAAACCGGGCATTTCGAATTAGAAATAGCAGGTAACGAGTCAAAGCCATTAACAGTAAGCGCCTTAGGCTATTATTCTGCTACTTTTGCAGAAGTCTCTTCAAAGAAACCGTTTACAGTTTACCTTACGCCCAAAACCTTTGAGCTGAATGATGTTGTAGTTGAAGCCAAATCGCTTACCAGGGCTAGAAAAAGATATCTGGAATTGTTCCGAAGTGAATTTCTTGGAGCTACCGAGAATGGTGAAAAATGTGAAATAATTAATGAAAAGGATATCACATTTAACTATGGATCGTGTAAAGATACTCTTCGGGCATTTGCTTCCAAACCGCTTGTGATCTACAATAATGGTCTGGGATACAAAATCACATACTATCTTGATAATTTTGAATATCGTCTTAGGGACAGATCCTTCTCCTTCAACGGTAATATTATCTTCAATGAGGATTGGGCAAAAGATGAAACAAAAAAACAGCTTTTTGAGGAAAGAAGAAAAAGCACATTTCTTGGATCAAGAATGCACTTTTTCAGAGAACTTTGGGCAAATGATCTATTTTCAGCAGGATTTAAGGTACAAAATACTTATGGTGAGGATCTTGCTTACAACAAGATCGTAATTCAGGGCATTAATGGTAAACGGTTTATCAAATTCCCGGAAAAGCTTTGCATAATCTATTCTCCCTATAAATCCAAAAGCTATATCAATTTCCTTAAAGATCAGGTTTTCTTTGATGCCAGTGGTTATGCCGACCTGATGGGAATAGCGTGGGAAGGTGATATGGCAATGAAGCGTATTGCTGATTGGCTGCCTTATGAATATGGAATAAAATGAATAACAAAGATTGGAACCCCGACCTGTATCTTAGATTCGGTAAGGAAAGAATACAACCTTCCATTGATTTGGTGTCGCGTATCAAAATCGATGATCCATCAAAAATTATTGACATTGGCTGTGGCCCCGGGAACAGCACTCAGGTTTTGGCCCAAAGATGGCCTGACTCGGATATTATCGGGATTGATAATTCACCAGCCATGATCGAAAAGGCTAAAAAGGATTACCCGGATCAGAACTGGGAAATATTAGACGCACGGAAAGACGAATTCACCGATACCTACGACATTATTTTTTCAAATGCTACCATTCAGTGGATCCCTGATCACGAGGCATTATTCAAAAAACTCTTCCGCTCTTTAAATAAGAAAGGGCTCCTCGCAATTCAGATACCTATGTTCTGGGATATGCATATTGGAAAAGCTATTGAAAACATTGCCAATGAAGACCGCTGGAAACCATTGACTAAAGTGGCATCTGAGATATTCACAATTCATAATTACTCTTTCTATTTTAACCAGTTATCTCTCTTCTCCAACGATATTGATATCTGGGAAACATATTATATGCACATTATGGATTCCCATTTATCGATTTTAGAAATGGTAAGAAGCGCCGGGCTAAGACCATATCTTGACAGGCTGGAGACCAGTAATGATAAAAATGATTTTGAGGCACAGGTTTTATCGGAAATTATCAAAGACTATCCGAAACAAAAAAACGGAAAGGTTATCTTCCCATTTAAACGTCTGTTTTTTATTGCATCAAATTAATCGAGAAATCCCCTATTTCTGCAGTTGAATATTGTTGCAAAAAATAACGAGCCTTTTAGTTGCGAAACTAACATACTCGTTGTATATTTGTTAATCGATCTATAAACTAAATAAGTTCATTCAGGTTCTTTCGGAGTTGTGTTGACTTTCTGAAACATGATAGTTATCCTTTTACAAATAAACGTTTCTCAGCAATTTCATTATAACTAATTAAAATATAATAAGATGAAAAAAGTCTGCATTACAATTATCACAATTATTGCATTAATCTCATGTAAGGAACAAAATGCAAATGGACCAATGATCCTGTCAGGGAAGATTGAAAATCCAAAAGCGGATTCAATTGTAATCCTTGATCAGACAAACAAAATCGTTCAAACAATAAAACTCAATAAAAGCGATAATACTTTCGCCGATACATTTCAAATTGATAAAGGTTTTTACAATTTGTATCATGGGCCGGAAAGGACAGGTATCTTTCTTGCACCCGGATTTGATTTGAACATTGAGGTTGATACTAAGTCGTTTGACGAATCGCTAATCTATAAAGGGAAGGGAGCAAATGAAAACAATTACCTGGCCAGGGAGTTCCTTTTTGAAGAGAGCCCTGATATGAGGAAACTTAACACAGCCAGTTATCTTTTCAGTCTTGAGGAAAAGCGCTATCTGAAACTTGCTGATTCATTATATAACTTAAGAGTTGCACGTCTTAAGAATTCCGGAGTTGGTTTTGATAAAGACTTCGAGTTTTGGCAACTAAATAATTATGAGCTTCGGAAGCTGTATCTTTTGTCAACATATGAGCTCTCATATCAGTTTTTTAGCCAGAATAAAGATTTTAAAGTATCCGATCAATTTCCCGATCCCTTTAAGTCTTTGAATATTAATGATGAGAAGCTTCTTATGTCGCCCTATTACCTTGGTTTAATTGAAAGTTATATCTTTCAGAAAGCTACGACGAGTGTTAAAAATAACAGTTCAGCTGACCGGAATTTAGAAGTTATGAATATAGTTGGGAATGAGCTTACAAATCAAAAGGTAAGAGAAAGCATGGCGCGCCAGCTTAGCAGAACAATGCTCGACAATTCAAAGGAATTGGATAAAGTATATGAGAAGCTTTCCGGATATATTAACGACAAGAAGTTACAAGGCGATCTTAAAGTCTTGTATGAAAAACATAAGAAAATTGAAAAGGGAAACCTCTCTCCGGATTTCAGTTTCATTGATATAAGCAACCAACCAGTAACACTTGCTTCATTAAAAGGGAAACTCGTTTACCTTGATATCTGGGCTACATGGTGTACCCCCTGCTTAGTTGAGATGCCGGCTTTAAAACAGTTGGAAGCCGACCTTAATAATTACAATATTCAGTTTATCAGTATCGGTATGAATGACAACAGGGAGCGCTGGCGGAAAATGATTAAAGAAAAAGAACTGGGAGGAATACACATATATGCACGAGATGATTCCACGACCTTCTTCGACGACTTTCTGGTTGGAGGTATTCCCAGATACATATTGCTCGATAAAAGTGGATATATAATTGATCCAAGTGCAAAACGCCCTACAGATCCGAAGCTAAAGGAAGAATTGTTAACCCTACTGCAAAACTGAGTTCAGGTATCGGGTTGTTCTGATCAGGTCTGCTTATAAAGCATTCTTATTATATTAAGATTATAACCACATTATATTAATCCAATAATCAATTTATTTGATTTATATTTTGACTTTATTAATGTTTGTTTTATATTTGTTCAAATTTGCTTGAATGAATAAAAAACTACCATTGAAATGTCCAAGCTGTGAAAATCAATTGCAGGTGACTCAATTGCATTGTGAGAAATGTGGTACCAAAGTTACCGGATTGTTTGCATTACCTGTTATCTCACAGTTACCCACGGAAGATCAGCGATTTATTCTGGAATTTGTTAAGGCAAGCGGCAGTTTAAAAATCATGGCCCAAAACATGAAACTTAGTTATCCGACCGTACGAAATATTCTTGATGAAATTATTTTCAGAATTAAAAACCTCGACACCGATGAAAGCCAGATATCTGTATAATCCCTTTACTCAAGTTGCAGGATTGAAATCCTTCATCATCGGGATAACTGGTTTTCTGATAACCACATACCTCGCATTCAAGACAGGAACTCATTTTTACGGGCTTCTAAATATTGATTTTGCAAAGGATTCTGGTTATTGGGTCTTTCTTACGGAAAATCTTTCAGCCTGGCTTATTACTTCACTCTTTTTGCATTTATCAGGCTTCCTCCTTTCAAAATCAAAGATAAGGCCAATCGACACTTTCGGAACTGTTTTGCTATCGCGGATTCCCATGGGATTAACACCACTTATCAGGACAATACCTATCTTCCAAAGCTTTGTTATCCAGTCCTGGGAGATGTACTTCATAATAGGTTTTTATTTCGCAACACTGATTTGGACGATTATTCTTTTATTTAACGCCTTCAGGATTTCCTGTAACATTAAAAACGAAAGATTAATAATATCATTCATCATAAGTCTTATGCTGGCAGAGGTTTGCATAAAATTATTTCTCAAATTAATAATATAATTAATCCATTAAATCATGAAATCAATTTCACTTTTTTTAGGAGTATGTCTTATTCTTAGCATGAATTCTTTCGGTCAGGATTTCAAAAAACTCAGCGATTCTGAAACCGATAAAAACAAAATAAAAATTGCACAGAAGTTTGCCTCCGATTTCCTCGGAAAGCTAAAAAGCGGGGAAACCTATGTTTTTCAGAATGAGGCTATCGATCCTGTGAAGAATCAACTTACCGGGGAAACACAAAAATTATTATATCAGCAACTAAAAACACAATTCGGAGATTTTAAATCTCTTGAATATGCCGAGACATGGGTTCAGGGAAGTAGTAAAGCCATTGGTATTTACAGGTTTAAGGGAGATTTTGACAAGAGCAATAAGAAATTAGAAATAAGGGTAGTATTAAATGAAGCGGATAAAATTGCAGGATTCTTCATTAAACCCTGGTCAGATATGTTAAATTAATCGCTTATGGAATTTAGAGCCTCAAAAAGCATGGCCATTCAGATAATTACAATTGGAGTAATCATCCTGTTTGCATTTTTAGGATATAAAAGTCTTGTCGGATTGCTGCATGCTAAAGGCAACCTGACTTTAATTCTGACTCACTCAAGTGTTCTCTTATTTCTTACTGCAACGATTCTCTTTTGTTATTTATTAGCGCCTCAGAAGTATTCAATTGATAAAGACAATTTTATAATTCACAGGCCAATATCAGATATTAGCATTCCCATTGACTCTATTAAGGATATCCGATTAGCTGGTGACTGGGATCTCAAAGGTATGATTCGCACCTTTGGTGTCGGGGGATTATTTGGTAATTATGGGAAATTCTATTCTCAGGGGCTTGGCAGCGTTACAATGTACGGGACACAAAATAAAAACTTCGTCCTGATTAAAACCGAAAGTAGGAAAATTCTGATTACTCCCGATGATCTGGGTTTGATTGAAGAAATAAAGAGCAGAAAACAAGTAAATATAAAAAGCTCATTTTAACCGCAAAGCTCGCAAAGAATGCGCAAAGAACGCAAAGATAAAATATGTTTATTGAGATCTTTGCGACCTTTGCGAAAAACCTTAGCGACCTTTGCGGTTAATGGATTTTGATTTTTAAGACACCCAATGTATTTTAATCAGGCTTCATCAAATAAGTTGAGCGCCAAAGATGGCCTTCTACATTGATTCTATTACTTTTCGAAGAACACCGGCTGATCCCGTCAGGGAGGTAAGTTCTACCAAAGTAAGAGGGCTCTCAATTATCCTTAGGATACCCTTATCAGAAACAACACATGGCACACTTAGACAGACGTCATTTATTCCAAACTCACCATTCAGCAACGTCGAGACGGTCATTACACTTTTCTGACTGCGGAGAATAGCCCCTGTAATCCTAACAAGCGCAAGGCCTACTGCAAATTGGGTAGACCCTTTATAATTAATAATATGGTATGCCGACTCCCTTACCTGTTGCTCAATACTATTCCTGTGTTCTTTCCAGTTTGAGCACTTTCCACAGACAGGGCAATATTCATCAATGTTGATACCTGCTATATTGGTCATCGACCATGCAGCAAACTCACTATCCCCGTGCTCACCCAGTATGTATGCATGAACGTTATGTACATCTACATCACAATGATTGCTGATAAGATATCTGAACCTGGCGCTGTCGAGCACTGTTCCCGATCCTATTACTCTGGAAGCTTCCCAGCCCGACCTTTTTAAAGCCACATAGGTGAGAATATCAACAGGGTTGCTCACAATAAGCATTACACCATTACATTCATGTCTGGCTATATCTTCTGCAATGCTTCCGGTTATTTCGGCATTCTTTTTAATAAGCTGCAATCTTGTCTCGCCGGGTTTTTGTGCGGCACCGGCAGTAATTACAACAAGCTGGGCGTCTTTATAATCTTCAACAGATCCGGAACGGATTATTACAGTCGGGAAAAAGGGTTGGCCATGCACCAGATCGAGAACCTGCCCCTTCATAAGATCTTCATTTCTGTCGATTAATACAATCTCGTCCGCCAACCCACTCTGAGCCAATGCATAACAGTATGTTGCGCCAACCGACCCTGCTCCCACTACTACAACTTTTCTATGCTGCTCTGAATGTTTGTTGATTTCCATGTTTTTCTTATTTGTCTCGCAATTTAGCAATTTTTACAAAGCTTCAGATGATAGTTATGAATTACTTAATAGCCTCCAGGAAATTTGAATCTAATGCCATAAGTGACCATTAATATTTAAAGTAGTATAACAAATACAGAATTTGAACTCAAAATAGTTAACTTTTTCTACTGCCTGTTTGTTATAATGAAAAAGAATTTTAATTGCTAAAAATCAAAATGTATGTCTACATCAGAACTTCTGGAAACTTATTATAAAGGGTTTGCCCAAAAGAGTAATTGGGAGTCAGTGCTGTCTGACGATTTTAAATTTTGGGGGGGCGACATGTTAAAAACAACTCCATTGGTTGGCAAATCTGCCTATCTCGAAGTAATTAAGAGATTCTCCCGATTATATACTGTTATGCACGTAAAACAAATGATTGTCGATAACGATTCTGCATGTGTAATTGGAAATTACAACTATGTTTTCCCAAATGGGAAAAGTATAAATGGAGATGTTGCTGAAATATGGAAAGTTAAGAATGGTAAGCTAGATTCGCTCACTATATTTTTTGACACATTGAACTTTGATTTAAATTTAAAATGATAATTATCAGATAAATACAAAACACAAGGTACCCATACTAGAAAATTCAGAAATTTCTTAAATGACAAATTAAACAAATAATCACAATGAAGAATCAAGAATCCATAAAAACAAATTACACTGTAACAATAGAAGTTGCAAAATCACCACAAGAAGTTTTCAACTGTCTTAAAGAAGTATCCAAGTGGTGGAGTAAAGATTATGAAGGCAGTAGTAATCAACTTAATGATGAATTTATTATTCACCATCCCGAAATGCATTATTCGAAACAAAAACTAGTTGACGTAATTCCCAATAAAAAGATCGTATGGCTCGTTACAGACAGCAAACTGTACTGGCTCGAAAAAGATAAATATGAATGGACTAACACAAAAATGATTTTTGAGGTAAGCCCAAAAGGAAAAAAAACCATACTACACTTTACTCATGAAGGGCTCGTGCCGGAAAAAGAGTGTTACACAAGGTGCGAGCAAGGCTGGAATTCAATTATCAGGGATAGGTTATTCACCTTTATCACAGATGGGAAAACCATATAATTTATTATACAAAAATCTAGGCAGAAAATTTTCATGATAAATCATAACTTTGTACTCCAGATAGGTAATACAAATTATTAATAATTATCTATGTCTAGGGAAGAAGAAGAAATTACCGAGATAGTAAACAGGGAAACAAGAGCATGGGATACGCTGGATGTAAATCTGCTTATCTCAATATTCCATCCCGATATGGTATGGCCGTGGCCAAGAACCTTTCAGTCGCACGACCCGATGGATTGGATAATGGCACTGGGAAGATTCAACAAAGAACGATGGAGCAAAGGATGGCAGGATCTTTTTGATAATCATAAACTTGCCCATAACAAGAGGGAGATAAAAAAAATTGTTATTTCGGATGAAAAAGACGGAGCCTTTGCAGTAGTTGATATTGATACCCTCTGGATTGACAAACAAAATAATCCAAACCATTGGAAAGGCAGGGTATGCAAAGTATATTCGAAGGTTGGAACAGAATGGAAAATGACAATGCACACAGGGGTTTTGACCTACTAATCCTGAAGTGACTGCCTTTTAGATAGTAAAATGCGCGACAAAAGATTTATTGCTGTTCACAGGGGAGGACCTCTTACCAAAGAGAATCACCAAAAGCTGATCAGATGGGCAAGGGAATGCTCAGAGCATGTGCTGTCGCTGATTGATGGTGATCCCAATCCACAACTTATTTATACACTGTATATTGCAAAAGAATGGGAAGCAGGAAATGTTTCGGTGGGGGAAGCACGAAAAGCCTCAGTTGGAGCTCATGCGGTGGCAAGAGAATTGTCCGATCCGGTATCGGTTGCATTGGCCCGTTCCATTGGACATACCGTTGCGACTGCTCATATGGCAGACCACTCAATTGGCGGAGCATTGTATGCTTTAAAAGCTCTTAGACTTGCAGGCAAATCAACGGATGAAGAGGTTGCCTGGCAATTAAATAAGTTACAACAACTTCCTCCTGATATTGTGGAGCTCGTTCAATCTACCCTTCTTGAGAAAGCAAAAGGTTTTAGTATTTTTGATACTCATTTTCCAAAGAACAAATAACCTTCAAAACTGTTATTCCAGATATTTAACTTTAAGATTATGGCATTTACACTTCAACCAGGACAAAAAGCAATAGATTTTAAACTCCGCGCAACTGATGGGAAAGAATACAGCCTTTCAGATTTCGATAAATTCAAATTTCTCGTATTGTTCTTTACCTGCAATCACTGTCCCTATGTTATCGGATCCGATGAGCTTACACGCACAACTGCCAGTAAGTTTGCAGGGAAAGGTGTCGGGTTTGTCGGTATAAATTCGAATAGTGAAAATACTTACCCCGAAGACAGTTTCCCAAACATGGTTAAAAGGATGAAAGAAAAGAAATTCCCATGGGTTTACTTATACGACCAGAGTCAGGATGTTGCCAAAAAATACGGGGCATTACGAACACCGCATTTCTATGTGTTCGATGAAGCCAGAACATTGGTTTACACAGGACGTGGAGTCGATAACCCAAGAGATACTTCAAAGATGACAACAAACAATCTTGATACTGTTCTTGAGGAACTAACCACAGGGAAACAAATTTCTGTTCCGGTAACAAATCCGATAGGATGTAATGTAAAATGGGACGGAAAAGATGCACACTGGATGCCCGAGGATGCCTGCGATCTTGTCTGATTACTTTTACAGTTTATTCAAGAAGGCGGTCACTTAATCTCAGCTAAAAGGATTTTGCTTACTGAAATCTGGAACATAACTCCTGTTGCTTTCTATCTCCTGAACCCAACCGTTTCTGAAACCCAGGTCTTCCATTTCCTTTACCACAGCCTCATATTCAGTCGTGTACAACGTACGGTTTAGTACCGGATGGTTTAGAACCTGATAAGTCGGGAAATATTGCGACATGAGCGACAGATGAACCCCGGGAGATAATTCCTCCGCGATCAGCCTTAAAACTTTCCTGCTCTCCTCAACATGACCCGGAAGAACCAGGTGCCTCAATAACATTCCATTTTCAGCTCTCCCATTTTCATCGAGTCTGAGAGTCGACCCTTTCTGATAATACATCTCCTTAATTGCCAGCAGGGCTACTTCCGGATAATCAGAAGCGTCGGAAAACTCTGATGCCAGAGCGGATGTAACATATTTTAAATCGGGAAGGTATACATCTATAAGACCTGAGAGTGAACGTAATGTTTCCACCTTATCATAACTATTTGTATTATATACTATTACAGGACTCATGCCTCTCATTTTAAGACCCCTGATTATTGCTTTCACCTGAGGTACAACATGAGATGGGGAAACAAATCCTAAAGCATTGATTCCTGTATTTAGTATCTCTGTCACTTTGTCCAATACAGTCTCAAGCTTCATACCTTCACCTGAGTAAAAGGTACCATGGCTGATATCGTGGTTCTGACAATAAATACAATGCAGGTTACACCCTGAAAAGAAGATGTTACAAATACCTTTAAGACCACTAATTGCCGGCTCCTCTCCCTTGTGGATACATATTGAAGCTATATTTAGGCCGGCATCAATTCCACAGTAACCATTTCCACCTTCAAATCTGTTTACCCGGCACTCTCTGGGACACAAGGTACAGTTCTCAAGAAGTAACCGGTTGTCAGGTTCATAAATGTCATTCTCAATCATAATAAGCCCAATAATATTCTATCCGGTTATCGCTTTGATTATACAAAAGGGCAAATATCGAAATGTTTACTGATTTACAAGCTACATCTTTGAACCACAAGCTTAATACTTCAATTTTTTTAATGATATTTTTGGTAAACTGATAAAAATACGTACCTTTGCATCCGATTTGTGGGGCATTTGACACCTAGGGGACCAGAGTCCCCTATTTTGTTACCGGTTTTTAAGAGATGGTAGAGAAACAGAAGATACAGGCCATAGTTGAAGAGTTCATTAAGGGGACAGGACTCTTTCTTGTAGCTGTTAAAGTGAGCAGTGCAAACAGGATTACTGTGCTGGCTGATAAAAATAATGGCATAACTATTGATGAGTGTGCCGGACTACACAGAGAGATTGAAAAGAATCTCGATCGTGAAACTGAAGATTTTGAACTTCAGGTATCATCACCCGGCCTTGATCTGCCTTTTGCAGTTATCGAACAATACTATAAAAACGATGGTAAAAAAGTTGAAGTTATTGATATTGAAGGCGTTAAATACACAGGAAAACTAAAGAATATTACAAAAGGCGGATTTGAGCTGGAAACAGAAGTAAAAGTCAAAGGAAAAACGAAAGAATTGAAGGATATTTCATTCAATTTTGAACAAATAAAATCGACAAGAGTTATTTTAACAATCAAGTAATAAAAAGGGATTACAGCAGATGGAAAATGTTAATTTAATCGACACCTTTTCGGAATTTAAAGAGCTGAAGAATATTGACCGTCCTACCATGATGAGTGTACTGGAAGACGTATTCAGAAGCATGCTCGCAAAAAAGTATGGCACAGCTGAAAATTTTGACATCATTGTCAATATCGATAAAGGTGATTTTGAAATATGGAGAAACAGAGTTGTTGTTGACGATAAAGAGTTAACTGACCCTGTTCTGCAGATACCTCTTTCAAAAGCAAAAGAGATTGACGAAGACTATGAAGTTGGTGAAGAAGTTTCCGATGAGGTTAAATTTCTCGACTTCGGGAGAAGGGCTATTTTATCTTTAAGGCAGAATCTAACCGCAAGGATCCTTGACCTTGAAAAGAATAATATCTATATAAAATACAAGGATCGTATTGGTGAAATCGTTACAGGAGAGGTCTATCAGGTATGGAA
Source organism: uncultured Bacteroidales bacterium (assembly GCA_963809855.1). Lineage (GTDB taxonomy): Bacteria > Bacteroidota > Bacteroidia > Bacteroidales > VadinHA17 > LD21. The sequence goes on from CAWELF010000001.1 coordinate 3,043,572, forward strand.
AAGGGAGATCCTTGTTCTCGACGACGACAGCAATGAACTTATTCTGCCAAAAAGCGAGCAGATTCCTTCCGATCATTTCCGCAAGGGAGACTCGATAAGGGCGGTTGTCATAAAAGTTGAAATGAGAAACAACACTCCGTTCATCATTCTTAGCCGCACATCCCCGGTATTCCTCGAGAGATTATTTGAACTCGAAGTTCCGGAAATATTCGACGGACTTATTACGATCAAGAATATCGTTAGGGTGCCCGGTGAACGAGCCAAGGTAGCTGTTGAATCGTATGACGAAAGAATAGATCCGGTTGGCGCCTGTGTTGGTATGAAAGGTTCGAGAATTCATGGAATAGTAAGGGAGTTGCGAAATGAGAATATTGATGTTATCAACTTCACTTCAAATAATCAGCTCTTCATTCAGAGGGCGCTTAGTCCTGCAAAAATAACTTCCATAAAACTGGTTGAAGAGACAAAAAGAGCCCAGATCTATCTTAAGCCAAATGAGGTTTCACTCGCCATTGGTAAGGGTGGACTGAACATTAAACTCGCCAGTCAACTTACCGGTTATGAGATTGATGTCTACAGGGAACCGGGAGGTGAAGATGAAGAAGATGTTAACCTTTCAGAATTTGGTGATGAGATTGAAGATTGGATAATCGAAGAACTCAACGCTATTGGTTGCGATACTGCAAGAAGCGTATTGAACCTCTCGATCAGTGACCTTGTAAAAAGGACTGATCTTGAAGAAGAGACAGTGAAAGAAGTTGTCAACATCCTAAGAGCCGAGTTTGAGTAATATGATAATATAGACTTTTTTGTATTCAGGTTTTTTAAGTTTTAATAAAGGCAAGGCATATTTATGACAGAGGATATTAAGGTTACAAGATTAAGCAAAGCAGCCCGCGAATTCAATGTGGGGATATCCACTATTGTGGAATTCCTGCATAAAAAAGGGTTCGATCTTGATCCCAACCCAAATACAAAACTTCCGAATGAAGCATATATTCTGCTTGTAAAAGAATACAGCACTGACATCAGTGTTAAGAAAGAATCTGAGAAGCTCATTCTTAAAGATCTTCACAAAAAGAAAGAGTCTGTCTCCATTAATGATTTTTCAGACAAACTGATAGCTGAAGAAGGTGAAAAGGATGAAGATGTACTGATTAAAGATTCTTCTGGGGTTAAGACAACTATGGATATCAGGGATGAAATCAAAAAGCCCGATATTAAACTTGTTGGAAAGATTGATCTTGAGAAAACATTAAAACCAAAAACTGAAAAAGCACCACCTCCGAAGGAAGTTGTTGAGCAAAAACCTGTTGAAACCGTTCCTGAACCAAAAGTACCTGAGAAAGTAAAGCCACAGCCGGAAAAAGAAACACCTGTCGTCTCTGCTCAGGTTCCGGTTGAAGAAGTAAAGCCGAAATCGAGTATTGATATCCGCATCGTTGGCAAAATAGACCTGGATACCGTTCCCAAAGAAGCAAAACCTGTAAGTAAAGAAGAGAAGAAGGGCAAATCTAAAGAGAAAACGCAGGAAGCTGTAAAAGAAAAGAGCAGGGAAAAAGCTGAACCAAAGAAAGAAGAGCCTGTACAAGCCGCAACAAAAGAACCTGTTACAGTTGACCAAAGTGTTATCGAAACTGTAGTTGACGAGCGCCCTGTTGAGGAAGTCATCGACCCGATAATGTTCATTGAACCTGAAGAAGAAATAGTCGCTCTGTATAAAACCGACTTCAAAAAACTGGTCGGACCAAGAGTAGTTGGAAGAATAGATTTACCACTGGAAGAAAAAAAGAAAGCTACACCATTTCAACCTGTACGTACCGGTGGTGATTCAGATTTCCGGAGAAAGAAGAGAAGAAAAAGAATACTGAAAGAAAAAGAGGTGACTCCTGTTGTTAAACCGGTTACTACAGATAAAAAAGACAAACCTGTTGCTAAGAAGGTTTTGAAAAAGAGACCTGTAAGAGCTCAGGTTAATGAAGAAGAAGTTTCGAAACAGATAAAAGAGACACTTGCCAGGCTGACCACAAAAGGGAAATCGAAGGGTTCCCGCTACAGAAGAGATAAAAGAGAGGCAGTAAGCCAGAAACACAAAGAGGTTGTTGATAAAATTGAACAGGACAAGAATATTCTTAAGGTAACAGAATTTGTGTCTGTTAATGAGCTGGCTTCTATGATGAATGTCGCTGTTACCGAGATCATTTCAACATGTATGAGTCTTGGTCTCTTTGTTTCGATAAACCAGCGTCTCGATGCAGAAACAATGGCACTGCTTGCAGATGAGTTCGGTTTCAAGGTTGAATTTGTAAGCGCCGAATTACAGGAAGCTGTAAAAGAGGTAGTAGATTCGGCAGAAGACCTCAAACCAAGACCTCCGATAGTAACTGTAATGGGACACGTTGACCATGGAAAAACGAAATTACTTGATTATATACGTAATACAAACGTTATAGCAGGAGAGGCAGGAGGAATCACCCAGCATATAGGTGCATACGGAGTTATCCTTGCCGACGGAAGACAAATAACCTTCCTCGACACTCCTGGTCATGAAGCATTTACAGCTATGCGTGCACGTGGTGCACAAATAACAGATATTGCAATTATTGTTGTCGCCGCTGATGATGGTGTTATGCCTCAGACAAGGGAAGCCATTAACCATGCTTCAGCTGCCGGGGTTCCAATAATATTCGCTATAAATAAGATTGACAAACCGACTGCTAATCCTGAAAAGATAAAAGAAGCTCTCGCTACAATGAACTATCTCGTTGAAGACTGGGGAGGTAAGTATCAGTCTCAGGAGATATCTGCAAAAAGCGGTTTGAATATTGATCTGCTCCTCGACAAGATACTTCTCGAAGCTGAGATGCTTGATCTTAAAGCAAATCCTGATAAACCAGCTATCGGAACAGTTATTGAGTCTTCGCTGGACAAAGGAAGAGGATTTACAGCAACAGTACTTGTAAAAGCCGGAACACTCAGAATCGGAGACGTTATGCTTGCGGGTAGCTGCTTTGGACATATAAAAGCTATGTACAACGAAAGAGGTCATAGGGTTGAAGTTGTTGGACCGGCTACACCTACCCTGATTTTAGGTTTAAACGGAGCTCCTCAGGCTGGTGATAAATTTAATGTGATGGACAGCGATCGTGAAGCAAAAGACATAGCCACTAAAAGGGCTCAGCTTCAGAGAGAACAGGGTCTGCGTACACAAAAACATATTACTCTTGATGAAATAGGCCGAAGAATTGCAATCGGGAATTTCCAGGAACTTAACATTATTGTAAAGGGCGATGTCGACGGTTCAATAGAAGCACTGAGCGACTCACTTATAAAACTCTCAACACCTGAGATACAACTTAATATAATTCACAAGGCCGTTGGCCAGATCTCGGAGTCGGATGTTCTCCTTGCAGCTGCTTCAAACGCCATTATTGTCGGGTTCCAGGTACGACCTTCAGTAAGTGCCAGGAAACTTGCCGAGAAAGAAGAGATAGATGTCAGGTTGTATTCAATAATATACAACGCTATCGAAGAGATCAGATCTGCAATGGAAGGTATGCTTATGCCTGAAGTTAAGGAAGAGATCGTTGCAACTCTTGAGATACGGGAGATATTCAAAGTTACGAAGGTTGGTACTGTTGCAGGCTGCTATGTAAAAGAGGGTAAGATTACCAGGAACACAAGAGTAAGGATTATCCGCGACGGTATAGTTGTCTACACCGGCGAACTTGGATCACTCAAACGCTTTAAAGATGATGTCAAAGAGGTTGTTGGAGGTTATGAATGCGGACTTAACATTCATAAATTCGACGATATAAAAGTGGGTGATGTTATTGAAGGTTACCAAGAATTTGAGGTGAAAAAGACCTTGTAGAATATCCCCCATCCCCCCTAAAGGGGGGCTAACACATTATAACAGAGCCTTATACTTGTCCGGAGTAAGAAGATCGGCTAACTGACCAGGGTTAGTAATTCTTATTTTAACCATCCAGCCTTTGCCATAAGGATCTTTATTTACAACATCAGGTTTAACTTCAAGTTCCGGGTTGACTTCCAGTATCTCTCCGGTAACGGGCATAAACATATCAGATACCGTTTTAACAGCCTCAATCGTCCCAAACACTTCCTCTTTATTCAAGGTCTCGCCTACTGTTTCAATTTCAATGAACACGATATCGCCCAGCTCGCCCTGAGCAAAATCAGTAACTCCAATATAGCCAAAATTGGCTTCAACTCGCAACCATTCGTGGTCTTTGGTATACAATAAATTTTCCGGAACGTTCATAACTTAGATTATATTAATTGATAATTAGGATACCCTGTTTTGTTTTCAGAACAAGTCAAAAATAAAGATTTTTTTTGTTTTGGGGTGCGAATATTGAAATAAAAAACTTCAGCAGAAATTATTGAATTAGGGTGAATTTAAGACTGAACCCAAAGTTTGTGTTTGATGTAGGGAATGTATTGGCTACAAATGGGTTATTCATAGTGTGGTCTGCAAATATCTGAAGATTAAATCTGTCGCTCAGAACATAATCAGCTGTAGTGCCTATCGTTAATACTTTTTGTCCAACAACAGGCTGGTTTACATCCTCAATAAGTTTCCGAACAAGAGTTTTATTATCCCGAACCGAAAAATCAAGGCGAAGATTAAGATCACTTTTCAGAGCTCTCTGTGCACCCCCGGTTTTTAATATTATCTGCACATTATCAAATCTGTATCCTGCCCCAAAGATTAGCTCATTATCCCGTGCATCAGCAATCTGGTTACTGGTAAGGTTAAGTGAAACCGTCCGTGATTTTCTCCATTCAAATCGGGTGGTAAGACTGTTCTTCCAGTTAAGATCGATGTTTATCAGAGGGCTGAACTGTTCGCTGATTGTAACTACATTAATTTCAAACTGTTGAATATAATTATTCTGAAGGTCTCTTACATTGGTCATTCCATAAGCATCGCCGTCGAATCTCAAATTTGTAGTATAAGAACCGATCTGATATGTGCTCCTGTACTGATGCATGATGTTTACCGACCTGAAGAATTGCTGAAAGAATTCAAACTTTGTTAAACCGTCGAAGTTAATCCTCCAGTTCGGCATCATCTTGAGAGCCGATGGGAATGTTTCCAGTCCGACATTCTGGGCATTAGATTTAGTATAAGCCGCCAGGAATGCGGGGATAAGAACTTCCCTTGAGGTCTTTCCATACCCGCTTTTATATGGGCCATCAACAGGTTTCCCGGTTATAGGGTCAATATTCGGGTCGTAACCCGGATCGCTCTTTTGTCTCTCTTCCGCTCTTCGTTCGGATATGACAACGGTATTTGCCTTAAAAGCTTCAAATGTAGGGGAAACGTAATCATTGGTTTTTGAGATTTTCTCAAATGCTGTTCCCCACGAAATCACTGAAATAGAAAAGTTTCCGGAAACTATTCTGTTCCTTGTACTCTCAGGGAAATTTCCTTTGTAATCGGCAACATAATAAGAACTTACGCTTTCCAAAAATCTTCGGTCGGCATTGAGATCGATCCTCATTCCAGGAAAAGGTTCAAGCTGAGCCCGGGCAGAAATATCGATCTTATTATTGTATAAAGCCGGATTATTAAGAATAGTGTCTGTTGAAAGCCACTTGTTTGAAACAGCTTTATCGAAGAAATTTTTGTCGTTATATCCCAGCACAAACGGCAAACCCGGGGCAAGGAGATTATTATCCTCCGACATCCCAAGGAATTTTGTAACCGGCGTATATCCCGGAAGAAATTGTCCCTGAGCTGAAGTGTAAGTTAAACTTACCGACCTTACTCCCATCAAAGCCCTGATGGCATATTCGCCCGCAACAATGAAAGGGCTGCGACGTCTGGCTATTTTTCCCTCAACGGTCACTGTGGCGCCATCGACCTGCTCTGCAGCTGTAAAATTAACCCTGTTTGAGCTGACAATTTCCATTTTACCCTTTACTTCAGCTCCGTCCTTATTCGTGACCCGAATCTTAACATCCTTTGTATTAAGGTTATGTATTATTGCCTTTAATGCATTTGCCTTGAAATTAACCTTTTGCCTGGTGTAGGTAACACTCTGAAGATCTGTAGTGGTTCGCTGACGGGCATCGGGACGTGTATTATTCTCAATGTTCTTCAGGAATTTTGAGCTATTATATATAGTTGTAAGGCTGGCCATCCCGGTGAGTGAAAGTTCATTCTGATTTTTAATGGAATTCCCCAGATTTATCTTCATGCTGTCGGGATAAAGTGGACCGGCGAGCCATGTATAATTTGCACTATACCTTGCATTTGCATTCATCCACGAGAGTAATGGAAGCTTATTTATCGGGACCGTATAGGTAACATTAATAAAATGATTATAGTTTGTTGTACGTCCAAAATTCTTAAGATTTATAAGAACTGAGTCGCGCCAGGCGTTGTAAGTGCTGGCATACCTGCTTTTGTCTACTCCTCCCTGTGGCTCGTCTATCCTGGCAAGATTTGTTGCGTTGAAATCGAATTTCAGCTGACGCGTAATATCGTATTTAAAGTCGTAAATACGGGTCCATTCAAAGTCTTTCCTGAAAGAAGGCTCAACCTTCAGATATGGGTTATTTATATTCCGGGTTTTTATTTCATTATAATAACGGTTCAGATCCGTTCTGAATGACAGACTTTTCGGGAAGAGATAGAAGTTAAAGTCTTTAATGATTCGTAATACTGGTGAATTTAAGAAATTTACATTCTTAAATGGCATCACATTTACTGGTTGTGCCTGAAAATCATAATTTAAGCCTCCACGATATGTCTTCTCAAGATTGATCTCGGTTTTAGTATTGCTTTGATATATTTCATTATAAGTATAGTTCAGACTCACGTTGGCAATGTCCCAGGCATGAGGTTTTTCTCCCCGTTTGGTAATTCCGGCATTACTAACGGTAATCGTTTTTCTTCGGGCAAGATCCTGCGATATTTGTAATATTGAATCACGGACTGTCTGATTTTTAGCGGCGCTCAAAGCATCCTTCAAAAGAATATCCGGATCAAGCGGGTTGTACTGCGGATTAATTTTAGTCTCAGAATAACCTATATATACGGGAAGCCTGACACCAAGTTTTTCTGGAAAGAATTTTCCCATCTCAACACTCGATGAGATATCATATTTTGAGATCTGTTCCTTGCTGCGGTCATTAACCTTCTTATCGATACTTCCCCATCCGGGAGTACTCGTTTGACCAACCATATCCACGGTACCAAGATCTGCCAGTTTTGCCTGTAAATGAGCATTTGCTGCCCATCCCCCGTTTTCAATGAAATCATTCAGGCGCAGCTCGTTAACCCATACTTCACCATATTTCGGGTTGCCGTCGTCTTTAAGTTTGTTTCTTGTTTTTATCGGGTTCCTCACTCCTGTCATGATCACTCTCACGTTGCTCAGATTGGGATTACCTGATACGGAAATTCTTGCATTTCCCGACTGGTACACAAATACGTCTGAAACACTTAAGGACGATCCAGGCAGTTGCATCTGCCTGTTTCTTTCCTGCTTAGCATCCTGTAATACAGATAAATCTATGTCAAAGCTATTCTCTGAAGGCCATACTTTAGCTCTGTCGGCATCTGAATTATTGTCATAACGTCCGGGTGGCGTAAGCTTCAAAGGGATCTCATATTCATAAAAGTTCCCCTTATAATCCGATCCTATTCTGATAAAAGCTGTTAAATCATCATCACGTAATGGCTGTCCTATCATCGCTTCAGCATGGACTTCCATACGAAGTTTCCGGTATTGTCTGATGTCCAGATTAACATTTCTGAAGGCAGCTCTTGCATCACCATCCTCAAGGTTTTGAACCTTTAAAACCATTGATTGTTCGTTGAGCTGACGCAGTTGGGGGTTTTGAGGATCAGTAATTCTGTTAAAACCGGGAGGTAGCACATAATTAACCGGCACTTTGCCGGAGTTTTCCTCAATACTTACAGAACTTATTTCAAAGGTCCCGTCAGTAGCTTCAGGAACTGTAATACGTTCGCCTCCCTCCATGAACGAGATATTATATTTTCTCCATTCAGCTCTCACAAGATCAAGATTTGCAAACCGCATAATTATCGGTTCTTTGAAATTGCGGAGGAACATCCTCATAAAACGAATTGATTTGAAGTCTTGGATAGGCCCGATAACCTTCTGATAATCTGTAATCGGGATTTTAAACTGATACCACTTTACTTTGGATTTCTTCCCGTTTGCAAAGGTAGCTTCATATTCTATCTCATCATCCACAAAGTTCGAACCCACTTTAAGATCTCCGGGACGCATGCTTACTTTGTACTGGTAATAGCTCTCTGTTTCACTAAGGGTGTTATCACGATTAATGTCCTCCATATCCGGTAATGTTGACCCGGAAGTAGGGTAAGATTCTGTTGACATCTCAGAAGTGGGTGAGTTTCCCTCCTCTCCGTTGTATTTCTTGTACCTGTCGAGAATCCCGAGTTGCTGAGAATCATAGTCAGACCCTCTGAAATAATGAAAATCGTCGCTTGAAGGATCTTTTAGAATATCCTGGTACGCTGAAGGGTCGGCTATCAGAAGACTTTTATTAAGATAGTCTTTAAAAAATGTCTGTTCATCGGCGTCACTAAGTCCATCGAGACCCACATCCTGGTAACGTCTCGATTCAAGTGCATTATCAAAAGCCTGCACAACTGCCTGAACCGTTGGCACCCTGCCCCATGCAGTAGTATCAACGTTTTTCACAACCGGTCCTCCCGGGAGTCCATTTTCAAAGCTTTTTCTTGAATCGCGCAGTATATCTTCAGAAACATTTCCCAGATTTATATAAAAGTCGCCACCCTCCATATTTGGGTTTTCAACAAACGGGTCCATGAGCCAGAACTTAATATATTGAATGTTTGCTGTTTCAAAATCGCTGGTAATCACTTCTCTCATTATACCACCCCACCTCGATTTTGGATCATTAAGTTTCCCGATTGTACTCATTCCGGCAGAGTATGTACCCGGATTAACATCATAGTTATATGGACCTTTCTCTTCCGGATAATATGCAAGGTTTAGAACAGAAATACTTGTCGGGATTCCACTTGGACTTTCCTTATACGGGAAAATTTCATTTTCATAAATTTCCCTGACAAAATGGCTTGATTGCTCATCCGGATGTTGCTTAATATACTCTGGTGTTGATGAACCGTTTCGGAGAAAGAGGGGGTCGATAACGTACCAGGCCAATTTAGATCTGTTAAAACCGCTTGCCAGATTATTATTCAATCGGGCTTCCGGGAAAAGCTGATCCTGGCCCTGAGGGATGCTTGCTATTGTCCAGGCATTAAATGATTTAAGATCCAACGGAATCTCACTCGCCTCAAAATCGTCAATGTACGAATTGCCGGCATTTGTTATAGCTTTTGAATGGCCGGGTATAAGGTTGGCAAACTCCCCAAAAAACGAAAAGGATGAAGGAGTTTTTGTATCGAGAAGTGGAATTTTGTCGATTATCTTTGTAAGAAGTTGTGATTCAGTCTTATAAGAAGTGTTCAATCCCCAAATTGTATTAGAAATTGGCTCTTCTCCATAATTAACTTTCTGTGTATAAGGTCTTTCTGTGAGATGAAGAATGGTTCCTCCGATATCAAAATTATTTGACACTCTGTAGTCGAGATGTGTTCCGACAAGGGTTTTTGTCTGGAATCCAAAAAACTGGTTGCTTTCGAGAGAGACCTGAATTGGAGTTTGCGATTCAATCAGGGCGCTGTTGATAATCCTGACAGTCCCCATATTATAATCGACCGTATAATCTGTGTTTTCTGTAAGAGGAACTCCTCCTGCCGTAACTTTAACAGCACCCTGAGGAATACTGGTAGCATTAAGCCTTATCTCCGATCCTGACTCAGAGGAGTACTGGCCTTTCAGGATAAACTTATTCTTTTCAGCCATCTGTTTGGCTACAGTCTGAGTAGAATCATAAAGCTCCTGATAAACATATTTGCTTATCAACCCGGGGTCTGCAATTTTACCCGCCAGGTAACTTCCGAATGGTTCAAGTACCGGGAAGATAATTTTACCTCTGTCGACCATAACTGTAACCCCGTCAATAAAGTCAAAAAATCCATCAGGTTGTCTGTCGTTCTGTGAGTTAAGATTATCGAGTCCCAGAACCTGCAGAAGAATCTTATCGGCAAGTTTGCCTTCCGGAAGATAGTTAATGGAGTTTCCTGTTTTATCGTCCTGATAGAGAACGTTCAATTCAAAATCTTTTTTATCAAGTTTCCCTGAACCCAGGGAATAAATATTTTTCATCATAAGTTTCCAAGTCGGAAGCTTTGGACTTAGTGTTGTGCCCTTAATTAATTTTAACAAAAGGGTTTGGGGTGCAGTAATACCGTCAGTGGAAAATTCTCCTACCTTAAACACCTGTCCACCAAGCGTATACTCATATGCAACTGCCAGTACCTCATCTGTATTAAGGGCAGTATTTAAGGAAATATAACCTAGTTGACGGTTAAAGTCATATTCCCTATCATTGAGCATTCTTGCGTTTTCAATCTTTTCAAAATCGCGTCCGATCTGAAAACCCGGCGATAAGGGGTCGAAGGAATTGGTTACCTGGTTAACATCCCTTATAAGACCGTATGTTGTTGTAAGTTGTTCATACATCCTATTAGCTGAATTGGAAGGATATGTCAGTGCCCCGGAAGGAGCCTGAAAGCCGGGGACCTTGTTGAAGATATGATTTGAGTTTTCACCCAGATCCATGAAAGCAACAATATTTCTGTTACTTGCATCCTCAAAACGACTTGATTTATTTGTTACCCACACTTCAATCCTCTGAATATTAATTCCTGAGCTTATTATCGGAAGGTTTTTTAAAGATTCGTCGTATGTGTCTCTGAAATATTGCGACAGGAAGAAATGTCGGTTTGCCTCATATTCGTCGGCATATAACTCATAATCTGTCAATTGTGCTCCACCCTTAACATCAACAACCGACGACTGACCTTTTTGTTGCGAGAGAACAGTCGTAACAGTCATCTTTCCGAATTGCATTTCTGTTTTCAATCCAAACAGACTGTAACTTCCTGTTATAAGGGTTCCTGTCAGAGGAAGAGTAACATCTCCTGCCTCAACTTTTTTAAGTATCTCATCTTCCTTTCCTGCATACTGAAGCTTTGTCCGGTTCTCAAATTCGAACATAGCATCGGTATTATAATTGACTCCAAGCTGCATTTTATCACCAATTGTTCCGGTGACATTCATCTGAATTTTTTCCTTGAAATCGAAGGTTGGAATGGTTCGTAATTTTTCAGAGAGAGTCGGGTTTTGTGTACGTGAGATATTAACTCCAAAAATTAATTCGGCTGAGCCCTGAGGAATGATGTTAATTGTGTTGCTTCCAAATATTTTGTCGAATGCAGCGCCGCCGATTTCAATTTGTGGTATAAGTGTCGATCTGAACCCTGACTGAACGCCAGTTATGCGCGATTGCCAGTATTCGCGCATTGCCCTGTTGTACTCATATTTTCTGAATTCTTCCGGCGACATGAACACTGGTGTACGATAATCGAAAGCCCCAACTTTCTCATATAGAATGTATTCATTCTTTTCAGGGTTGTAAATTACAGAAGATTTAATGTTTGTTGGGTTATTCAGGAATAAGGGAGACTGTTTCTGCGGCTCCCATGGATGCCCTGAATTATCTTCCAGTTTCAGAATTGATTTACGTGAAGTATCGACCTTTACATTTGATTGTACAGGGTTCTGACTACTTGCTTCTGCGGGCTTCAATAAAAAAGAAACCGACAGTGCAAGATATAACAATACCAGAAGATTTTTATATGATATCTCTGATCCCAATCCGGCGTATATTCAGAATTACAAGTTTTTAAGAGCTCTCTTTATCAAATCCTCCACTGTCAGATTTTTTTCTTCTCTGACAATCTTATCAAGGATCTTAGAGACAGCACTTTTGGCAAACCCAAGCATTACTAATGCTGATAACGCCTCTTCACGCTTTGTATTGTCTGAAAAAGCAAATATTTCGCCTGTACCGGATGTCTTTCCAAGTTTGTCTTTAAGGTCGATAATTATTCTCTGGGCGGTCTTCAATCCAATTCCCTTTACACTTTTGAGAACATTTACATCCGATCCTAAGATCGCCTTCTCTATTTCTACGGAGCTAAGAGACGAAAGCATCATTCTTGCAGTATTTGCTCCCACTCCTGTAACAGATATCAGCAATCGGAAAATATCCCTCTCCTCAATATCGGCAAATCCGAATAGAAGATGACTATCTTCCCTGATTACCTCATGTACAAGAACTTTATACTCGCTTTTCCCTTCAAGCTTTGAAAAAGTACTTAACGAAATATTTATAAAATATCCAACTCCATTTGTCTCCAGAGTAAGGAATGTTGGAGTAATCTGGGTTATGGAACCATTAATGATAATCTATCATGGCTATTGTTCGGGGTTATAAATATCGGGAGGAAGTTCGTCGTAACGGTCGTTATGCACGTCAATATCCTGCCGTTTCAATGGATTTTTAGTTATTTCAGCATAGGTCTGCCTGTTTCTGAATATGTCACAGGCAAGATATATTGCCTGACGAAATGAATTTTCAGAAGCTTCACCTTTGCCTGCAATTGCAAAAGCGGTTCCATGAACAGGCGAGGTTCTGATAAATGGCAATCCGGCAGTGAAGTTAACTCCGGAATCGAAAGATAAGGCTTTAAATGGGGTGAGTCCCTGATCGTGATACATTGCCAGAATACCATCAAACTTTACAAAGGAGCCTGCTCCGAAAAATCCGTCTGCCGGAAATGGGCCAAAAGTTAAAATGCCTTCATTGTGTAGCCGCGGAGTATAGCAGGGATAATAATTTCGGCTTCCTCCGTGCCCAGCAGGGAATTATCACCTGCATGCGGATTAAGTCCCAGCACTGCTATACGTGGACGGCGAATTCCAAAATCGAGGATAAGTGATTGATTCATCAACCTTATCTTGCGTAACAGAAGTTCCTGGGTTATCAGTTCCGGTACTTTGCTGAGTGGCACATGGTCGGTAACCATGCCGATTCTCATACTTTCGCTTATCATAAACATGAGTATCTCTTCAACTCCGGCTCTTGATTTCAGATAGTCAGTATGTCCTTTAAATTTAAAATTTTCCGATTGAATATTCTTTTTATCTATGGGTGCAGTAATCAGAACATCTATTTTCCCGCTTTTTAGATCATCAACTGCTCTTTCGAGAGAGATGAGGGCAGCTTCACCTCCCTGAGGAGTAGATTTCCCCAGCTCAACCCTGGTATTATCATCAAGACAGTTTATAATGTTTGCCTTTTTCGAATTAGCTTCCTCTGCAACACGAATATTATTGAAACTGAAATTATTAATATTCAACGCTTTACGATGATAAGCAGCGACCTTGGGTGATCCGTAAACAATTGGAGTGCAAATATCATTAATAACCGGGTCGGAAAGAGCTTTAATAATCACTTCATAACCAATTCCATTAATGTCTCCGTGTGAGATGCCTGCTAAAATTATTTTATTTTCCATAAGGTTCTATTTCTTCTTTTTATAATCGGCTGCCATTTTTTTCAGGAACGTTGCAAGCAGCCTCAACCCCGATCCTGGTCCGTTTTTCAATCTGTAAAAATCATCCTTCTTGAGCATTTCCGTACCTGCAATATCGAGATGTATAAGTGGAAACTCAGCAAATTTTTCAAGAAATTTTCCGGCAATAATCGCCCCGGCTTCCCTTCCTCCGATATTCTTCATGTCGGCAATATCAGATTTCAGTAACTCTCCGTACTCTTCCCACATTGGCAATTCCGCAATTCTTTCATATACATCATTACCACACTCCTCGATGAGGTCAATATACTTCCTGTCAGCATTGGTCATTAAAGCAATAGCCTGATTAGCAAAGGTCATTGCGGCAGAACCAGTCAGGGTTGCAATATCAATAATTAGTTCCGGTTTGTATTTCGATGCATAGCTGATAGCGTCAGCAAGGATAAGCCGGCCTTCTGCATCAGTATTCCCTATTTCAACAGTTTTTTTATTGAACATTGTTATGATGTCGCCCTGTGTATACGCATTTCCGCCAGGACGGTTATCTGTAGAAGGAACTAATCCGATAATATGCAACGGGAGCTCCGATTTGGCAGCCATATAAAGAACACCTGTTACTATTGCCGCACCCGCCATATCACCTTTCATTCCATCCATGAAATTTCCCGTTTTTATATTCAGGCCGCCGGTATCATAAACGATTCCTTTCCCGACAAGAATAATGGGATTTTTATTCAAACACTTTTTCGGGAGCCACTCAAGTATGCAAAATACCGGAGGATCAACACTACCTTTATTTACTGCCAGGAGACCTCCCATTTTAAGCGCTTCAATCTTGCCTTTATTGAGTATCTCTACCGAAAACCCTGCAGTGTCGCCAATCTTTTTTATTTCAGCTGCTAATGCTGTTGCATTCAAATGATTAACAGGCTCATTAATCAGATCACGTGTAAAATAAGCTGCATCAGTAAGATTAGTAACCCATTCGCACTCCTTCTTATCAGCATTCCCAAGGAGCAGCAGTTTTTCCGGAAACTGGTTATCTGCCTCATCATCTGCTTTTGTTTTGTATTTGTCGAATGAATAAATACTTAAAAGAAAACCTTCCGTAAAGTCTTCGATTGCCCCCTTATATGCTTTATCAGAAGCAATAACCAGTTCTGAATGATTATTTTGTTTAATGAGTTTTTTTAAACCATAGGCGCTTTTGCGAAGCTCTTCACGAATCTTATAGTCACTTATTCCATCCTTTAATCTGATAAGATAAGTACACTTATTGTATGAGTTGATGAAGACGCATTCTTGCTTTTCTTTCAAACGGTTTTCAGCAAATTCCTTTTCGTTTTTGCCAAGGTTCAGATATCCTGGAATCTTATTGGTCCCCAGAATACATACAACCGATTGATTTTTTGAGATTTCAGATACTTGAAGAATTTCTGGTTTCATAATAAAATCCTTTGATTTTTGATGAGCTAAAGTTAATTAAAAATTTGATTGTTTTGTTTCCAAAGAGTTACCTTTGCTTCGACTAATTTTGAATAAGAGATAAGGGGGATTAGCCTGACAATAAAAGCTTAAGGAGGAATAATTGTCTTCTCTGATTTTCGCCCCCAACCCCCTAAAGGGGGCTTAAAACTTGCTGAAGTTCAACAAGTCCCCTTTAGGGGATTTAGGGGCAAGCTAAACTGAAGTTTATAAAAACATAAAACGCATTTGAGAATGATACTGACTTTAGAAGAATTATATGAGAAAGCTTTATCTCTTGTTCCTCTGAGTGTTGAGGAAGGGTGTGAGCTTTATATGAAGGCCCCTCTGGAAGAGCTAATGTTTGTTGCAAATAAGCTCCGCCAGCATCACAATAAAGGGAACTCGGTCGGCTGGATGATCGATAGAAATGTAAATATTACCAATGTTTGCTTTTCACAATGCACATTCTGCAATTTCTGCAGAAAAAAAGGGGCTTTGGATGCATATACAACAACAATTGAGGAATATAAATGCAAGATCGACGAGTTATATTCCCTGGGAGGAGATCAACTTCTTTTGCAGGGAGGTATGAATCCGGATCTGGGATTAGATTTTTATACTGAACTTTTCCAAAAACTGAAGGAACTTTATCCATCATTAAGACTTCATGCCCTTGGTCCTCCGGAGATAGTATTCCTTGCAAAGAAAGAGAGTCTGTCTTATAATGATGTCTTATCAAAGCTTATTAAGGCAGGTCTCGACAGCCTCCCTGGGGCAGGAGCTGAAATACTTATGCGATCGCGTTCGTAAGGTTGTTTCGCCAGCAAAGGCCACATCTGGAGAGTGGCTTGAGGTGATGCGAGAGGCTCACCTCTTGAATCTTCCTACATCAGCAACAATGATGTATGGCCATATTGAAACTATATGGGAAAGAGTCGAACACCTGATAAAGTTGAGAGAGCTCCAGGATAAGAAACCCAAAGAAAGTTATGGATTTATAACCTTCATCCCCTGGCCGTTTCAGGATGAAGGAACTGCTTTATTAAAAAAGTATAATATTAAAAGTCAGTATGATGGACCTGGTTACATAAGGCTAATAGCCATAAGCCGAATTATGCTAAATAACATAAAAAACATACAGGCATCTATACTTACAGTTGGAACAGAAATCGCCGGACTGTCGCTACATTCGGGTGCTAATGATCTTGGTTCAATAATGATTGAAGAGAATGTTGTTAGTGCGGCAGGATCATCGAATCGTTTCAATGCCAAAGAGATGCAATCGATAATAAAAGATGCCGGGTTCATTCCTGTTAGAAGAAATCAGAAGTATGACGTTATTAACCCCCCATCCCCCCATCTGGGGGGCTAACAAGTCCCCCAGATGGGGATTTAGGGGGTAAAAATAAGAAGTGGAGGATGGCTGTAAAATAAAAAAACCCGCATCGAGATGCAGGTTTCCAGAGAATAAATTATAATTTAAACTTTATCTTTAGTTACAACTTCTTTATCATCTGCTGGGTCGTATTTTGAGGCCTTCTTGAATTCTTTCATGCCTTGTCCGACACCTTTCATAAGTTCAGGAATCTTTTTCCCACCGAAAAGAAGTACCACAACCAGTAAAATCAGTAAAATCTCTGTAGCGCCTAAATTTCCCATCTCTTTTTTATATTAGTGATTGTACAAAGTTATAAATACTTTAATTATTTGCAAGTCGTAATAAAAATATTCTTTACTTCCTTAACAACTTAAGAATATCGTTCCCATTAGCAAAGATCAGCAGGGAGAAAAGCAAAATCATTCCGACAATCTGGGCATTTTCAAGGAATTTGTCACTTGGTTTCCTTCCGGTGATAACCTCAAACAACAGGAACATAACATGTCCACCATCAAGTGCAGGTATAGGAAGGATGTTCATTACAGCAAGAATGATTGAAAGAAAAGCTGTAAGATTCCAGAATGACTGCCAATCCCAAACCCCCGGGAAGATACTGCCTATTGTAATAAATCCACCAAGTGATTCATAAGCCTTGGAATTTCTTGAAAATATCAGCTTGAACTGTTTAAGATAATCTGCAATTGTCTTGAATCCTTTATTTATACCTGCAGGAATCGACTGAAAGAATCCATATTTCACTGTTTTAAGGTCAAAAATCTGATTTAATGATCCGATAGTATATCTGATTCCAAGAAGTCCGGCTGCAGTAGGCATCACAGAAATATTTTCATCCTTACCATTTCGCTTCAGGTTCAGAATAATCGGTCGTGATTTGTTCACAATAAGGTAGTTCTGAAACTCATCAGCGTATGCAAATTTTATACTGTCAAGACCAACCAGCTCATCACCCAGAAGAACTCCTGCTTTTTTGGCAGGCGATTCTTTGTCGTATGTTTTGATCAGCATAGGCCTGAATGGTAAGCGATAGTCGATCTGACCTTTTCCCTTTAACATCTGGGGGATAAATTCCTGTGGTATTGTGATATTTATCTTCTGGCCGTTTCGTTCTACCTGAATTGTTTTACGATTATTCAATACAATATCAGACGTTATCTGCTGGAAGTTCTCCACCTTTTGATTATCGACGGTAAGGATTTTGTCACCATTCCTCAACCCTATTGCATATCCAACCGAATCGGTAACGATACCATATTTAACATTTGAAGTAGGCAGGTAGGTTTCTCCCCATGCGAACAGAACACATACATAAATCAGCATGGCGGAAATAAAGTTGAAAAACACTCCACCAGTCATAATGAGTAGTCTTTGTCCTGATGATTTTGATCTGAATTCATATGGCTGAGGTGGTAGTTTCATCTGCTCTTTGTCCATCGATTCATCAATCATTCCTGAGATTTTGACATAACCTCCAAGTGGCAACCATCCGATACCATACTCCGTTTCTCCTTTTTTGTATTTAAACAGGGAGAACCATGGGTCGAAGAAAAGGTAGAACTTTTCAACTCTGGTTTTGAATAGTTTAGCCATCGTAAAATGTCCCAATTCATGTATTACAACAAGAATCGAAAGACTCATTACGAATTGTAATATTTTGATTAGTATAGTCATCGTTATTTTTTAATTTTATTTATATAGTTAGCAGCAATTTCCCTGGCATTGCAATCCGAAACCTCAAGGGAATCGAGGTCAGGAGAAGGTGAAAAATCACTATTTTCCAAGGTATATTCCACAATATCTGACATTTGTAAAAATCCGGCCTCTTCAGTCAGGAAGGCATTTACAGCGATTTCATTAGCCGCATTAAGAATGCATGGCATATTCCCTCCCTTTTTCAGGGCACTGTAAGCCAGGGAGAGGTTTCTGAATTTTTTCGTATCAGGGTCGCAGAAAGTTAAGCTTTTATAGTCATGGAAATCGAGTCTCGGAAGGTCGGAGATAAAACGATCGGGATATGTCAGAGCATATAGAATTGGCACTCTCATATCAGGTACACCCAGTTGAGCCTTAACCGATCCATCGGCAAAATGGACGAATGAATGTATAACCGATTGAGGATGAACAATAACAGATATCTGATCGGGACGAAGGTCGAAGAGCCATTTAGCTTCAATAACCTCCAATCCCTTGTTCATTAGTGAAGCTGAATCGATTGTTACTTTGCTGCCCATATCCCAGTTTGGATGTTTCAAAGCCTGGCTCGGCTTTACACTTTTTAGTTTTTCCTCCGAGAAATCCAGAAATGGTCCACCTGAAGCGGTAAGTGTAATTTTTTCAATCGGGTTGCCTCTTTCACCCACGAGGCATTGAAATATTGCTGAATGTTCGGAATCGACAGGTATTATCTGGCTCCCCGATTCTCTGGCAAGGTTACCAATT
This sequence comes from uncultured Bacteroidales bacterium, assembly GCA_963809855.1. Classification (GTDB taxonomy): domain Bacteria; phylum Bacteroidota; class Bacteroidia; order Bacteroidales; family VadinHA17; genus LD21. Next base: position 3,062,441 of record CAWELF010000001.1, read on the forward strand.
ATTTCTCCGGCAACTACAAGAGTCTCTTTGTTTGCAAGAGCAATCTTCTTCCCAGCTTTTATCGCGGCAATTGTTGGCCTTAATCCGGAATAACCGACTATAGATGCGATAACAACATCAACATTCGAAGATATTACAACCTGATCGATCGCTTCTTTACCAGCATAGACTTTGATTTGGGTGTCGCTCAGATTTTCTTTTAATTTCAGATAGAGCTTTTCATTTCCTATTACAACAGAGTCGGGAAGGAATTTTCTTGCCTGCTGAGTAAGAAGATCGATATTATTACACCCAACCAGAACTTCAACGATAAATTTATCTGGGTATCGGGCAATTACATCCAGCGACTGAGAGCCAATAGACCCGGTTGATCCCAACAATGCAATTCTTTCTGGCATAATCTGCATCCTGTTTTTTAAAATATGATATGTTTCTCAGGGTCAAGTGCACTACCCTTGTACCATATCTCAAAATGCAAGTGTGGACCAGAGGTATATAGTTCACCGGAACCTCCTACAACAGAGATTGCGTCGCCGGCCCTCACAAGATCGCCTGTTTCTTTTAACAGACTGGCATTATGCTTGTACACAGATACTATATTCCCTGAATGCTGAACTTCAATTACGAATCCGGTTTCCATCGTCCATCCTGTGAATATGACAGTGCCGGCAAGTACAGCTGATACGAGAGCATTCTGTTTTGTTACAATATCGGTCCCGAAGTGCTTTTCCCGAACATTATATTTTCCGGAGACTATCCCCTTAACAGGTGCAAAGAAATGAAGTCCTGCAAGACTTGTTACTGATTCCTGATTTGAAACGCCGAGAGTAAGATTATATTTCTCTTCATTCTCAACACTGTTCCTTAGGGCAGCGTCTTCTGATGAAGTGCTGAAAATTATTTCCTTATAGTTCTTTGAAGTGTCCTGCTTCGAATAGAGCTCATCCGGCTTATTACCGGAAATTATGGCGCTTAGGTTAGCAAAGTATTTATCGCGCAAAGCAAGTTCATGATCGAGCGAATCGAGACGTATTGCACTCATAAGAATGTTACGTCGCATTGTAACGTCGGGATAACCCGGAACGAACTCTCTCAGGTTTGTGAAAAAAATAAGAGAAGTTGTAGCGCCGATAATAAAAATTATAAGAAAAGTAATGAGCAGGAAAGCATTATAACGGGTAAGTCTGATTCTCCAGACCTCCTCAAATGAATGGTCATTTATTACAGAAAATCTGTATTTGTCGCGCCAGTTGTTTTTTTTCTTTTCCTCTTTAGCCATAACTTAACAAATATTCGGCCAGCAAAGATAATAATCCTGCCTCATAAATCTGTTAAATAAGTCTTAAATAGGAATATTACCATTGGAAATCATCTTCAGGTAAACCAGATTTCATAAATTTCAGATTTTCGATTTCGGAATATTTTTAACCCTGTAATCTAGTCCAATCCGCAATCCCAAATCCGCAATTCGCAATATCTTGATTATTATTATATTACCTTAACCTGTTTGTCTTCACTTTGCCATAGGCCGTGCTTTGTACAGACTGACATTGCAGACAGGTTCATGGATACTTCAGGTGCAACAATATAGAAATCGATTTCAAAATGAGAAGGCTTATTCCCATATACACCGGCAGTATATCGGGCCTCCGCAAGTAATGTCTCTCTGTTCCAGAGTTGTATAACGCTGATGAAATGTTCATGTTCATCGGGATGGGCATACTCTTCTCCAAGCTTTACTTTTACTTCAAATTTTTCTCCTCTTTTTACCTCATCGGGGCAGTAAACGTGAGGCATATGTCTGTCGAGGTAGTCGCGTTTGATTTCTTTTTCCTCTTTCTCCAATTCTGTTGCTTTAAATACCCTTGGCATAGTAATAGGTTTTGGTTAAAAAAATTGTTCAAATTACAGAACAATAAATTGCACATAAATGTTGAAACAAATTTAAGAATTTTAATTGAAAAGTCGGAAATCCGGAGCAGACGCACTACTATATACTATCTACTGCCTACTACCTACTTCTTACTACTTCAGTCTTACTACCATTTCAAAAAATAACTATCTATCTTTTGGTTATTGCTATTTAAATACTACCTTTGCACCCATATTGCGGGGTGGAGCAGTGGTAGCTCGTTGGGCTCATAACCCAAAGGTCGGAGGTTCGAATCCTTCCTCCGCTACAAAGCGAAAACAGATAAGCCTGTAAACTAATAATTTACAGGCTTTTTTCATTTATCCAGTGTCTTAAGCAGTGTTTTTTCTTCAATGAACTGTTCTTAATTAAAAACAAATCCAGTCCTCACATTTTTTCCTTCAGATATGTTCTCAAATCCAATGGTAGCCTCATATATTGAGTATTTGCCTCAACTAAGTCAATCCACGAATTCGCCTTATTGGTGACTCTTAGACCCCAATACTTACATAAGATTTCTTTGTCTGTGTTATTCAGCGCATTCTTGATTTCATCAATCAAGCCAACCATTTTTATAATGACCTTTGGGATACCTGAATATGTTCTTTTCTTCCAGATTATTTGACCTTGACCTCCTGCTGTGAAGGCATCACGCATATTTGGGCAGATTACGCCATGATCATTAATTAACCATGTAGCTACGACATTGAATTTATCCTGACTGTTGCTAAAAACTTGTGGAAAAAATATCATAGCTGAGGCGACAAAGTTATTTCGTTCTGCAACAGGCAAGTTATTCCACGATTTAATGATTAATCCAGTCGATTTCGAGCCGTCCTGATCGAGCCACCATACTTCTTCGCCTGATTTCAGAAACTGCCTGTAATAGTCTATTATTGGCTTAATTGGATTTGCTGAGGCTCGTAACGTATCATATGGTATGTTTAATTTATCGAAAATAGTCTGGCCTGCTCCCAAGTCCATGTTAATTAAATATCGTGGAGAATGAGTTACCACGACTTCAGATAAGCATTCCTCATATGGACGGCATTTGAAATCAATCGGGGATGCCATCTTGCCAAAGAGCATGAAGATTCTTTCGATGCCGTCAACTCTCGTCCCTTCTAATACAGAATTACCCGTTGTTGTCCAGTGATCTTGTTTCGAAGTTTTCACTTCAACACCATAAAAATTATTCGCAATAATATCTGGGAATCGCTGACCTGATATAAGTTCAATGGAATTTTCAAACGGTGTGCCTTTTGCATTTTCGATCATTACGTCCGCAACCGCATCTTCAAGTTTATTGCCTAACAATTTCTGATAGTCTTCTTGTTTCTTCTTTGAATCTGACTTCAAGAAATCAACAGTATTATTCAGTAGTAACTGAAACACTTCCCTGTTTGGTTCGGGATTTATTGAGATTACCATTTGAGATTGGTTTAAAATATATGTTCCATAATTTTTCAATACGTTTGGCGATATGGTATGCGAGTAATGGGGGTACTGCATTCCCAATGATCTTATAAGCAGAAGATGGACTTATAAAAAACTTGTTCCCTGATGAAGGTATAACAAAATCATATTCAGGCGGGAAAGTCTGAATCAATGCGCACTCTCGTGGAGTTAACCTTCGTTCAACCAATTTCTTGTTTTCTTCCAAACCCTTTCCTCCATTTTTCACACTTAACCTCCTAAATTCTATATTACCATGATGCTCTGCCCTGATAGTAGGACTGATGCTGTTCAAATTTATTTCTGTCTGACCCTGACAGTGTTTACCCATGAATTTTGCTTTGGAGTAAAAAATCTGTGAAGGGTCAACGGATTGATCAGGTTCAGCTAATCCCTCTAAGATTGATTTCAGTTTAACTGGTGGTTTTAAATTTTCTCCCTTAATCGTAAAAGCATGGGAAGGCTTAGGATATGGGTTGTATTCATCTTTAACAATTTCCTTTGACAATTCCTTCAACGCCTCAGCGTTTAAGGCTGATTTCTTAATCCCGATAAAGATGACCCTTTCTCTCGATTGTGGCACACCATAATCGGCTGCATGCAACACCATAGGGTTAAGAACCAAGTATCCGTTACTATTGGCGTTTGCAAAATCTTTCTGTATGATTTCCTTCACGTTTGTCAGATTCACTAATCCTTTCACGTTCTCCGCAATAAAGATGTTCGGTAACGTGATCTCTACGACCTCCTTTAACCACATGTACAGTTGCCCACGTGTTTCGATCGAAGGGATATCAGTTTTAATAATTTTACCGTTATGATCTTTGTGAGAATTGAAGCCGTTTCGTTTACCCGCCAAACTGAAATCCTGACAAGGAAATCCTCCAGTTACAACATCAACGTGATCAGGGAATACTTTTACTCCCTGCTTATGAAGTTTCACCAAATCAACAATACTTTCCACATGATAAACTTCTGGGGGATAACCTTTACGTTTGAAATAACTCACCCATGAATTTCGTGCTTCAAGTAAAATATCGTTAGCGAATACCGTTTGAAATATTGTTGAATTGAGCTTGACGAATTTCTTATCAGTCGTCCCGTTAATGAAATCCTCATTAAGTTTTTCATTTATTGAATCTCTATGCACTGAAAAGTCACCTTCGAATCCCAAATCCATGCCACCACAACCAGAAAACAATGAAACAACCTTAATAGGCTTCTCTGGATTTAAAGGAATATCTGCATCGTATGTCATACTAATCTGTGACTCTTCAGTCTTATCTCCATCGTTCAGATCGTTCGTTAATTCATAAAATTTACATCGTGTCCTGAGTTTACAATCCGAACACTTAGGTTTTGATGATTTGCAAATTAGTGCAGCATAATCAAGAATTGCCCAGTTAATATCCTTGCTTTTTTTTATATTGATAACATTATAAGCCAAATCCTGAAGGATTTTATCATGGCGCACATCCTTAAATTCCTGAGGACTGAAAAAACGACTCAGAACCCTTGCCATGTTTACATCCAGAAGAGCCGCACGATGGTCAAGTATAAACAATTCATAGGCGTTTGAAATATACAACGTGGAAAGTTTGGATTCATGTAATTCGCCAGTGTTCTGCGGCAATATTCCATTCTTTGCCTTATACTCGTGAATTATCTTTTGCAACCTATTTGCACGGTGTTTGTATAAACCCAAAGGTCTAAGTATGTTCTCAAGGTCGTTAATGGAAGCATTTTTTATTTTATCCCAATTGGGATATTTTGCAAAAAAAGTGTTATAATATTTCGCAACCGTCTCCGCTTTGGTTCGCTGCAATAAAATTTCACTTATTATTAATTCGTAATTGTTTATACCAGATTTACGCCAAGGGAAATCTCTCCTGTTGGAATTAAACCACTCCAACATTACCCTCCTGAAGAATGTTATATTATTCTTGTTCCACATATCGCAAAGATATCAAAATCCATTGTCATGTTGGTAAACTTCGTGACTCTTTCGGATGCGTATTAAATAACAGTCTCAATAGATACAAACTCCATATCAGGTAAATTTTATATGTACTATAATGCCGTTTTATATGTACCATAACTGCCATTAACCTCCCCCCCAGTATATCCCCATCTGACAAACAACCTCCCCCCCCCCAGACTCTAACATCATTGTATCCAGCGAAAAAGAAATTTCCTGATCATGGGCAGTTCCTGAAAACGTACGTCCTACATGAAAAATTCTCTCATGTTTTTTTTATTTTGAAAAAGTTCGAATTATAAAATTTTATAATTTCCTGCTGTTTCGCTGAAATTTCTTATACAAATACGCAAAACTTACTATTTATATGGGGGTCGAAATAATTAATCTGGACAATATAACTCAATTCAACACTTTGCGAGGAATCGGAACTCTTCATCCCCTGGTAAGTGTAATTGATTTTTCAAAAATGAAACTCATTCCCGAAGCAAAGGCACATTATGGATTCTATTGTGTTTTCCTGAAAGAAGTAAAATGCGGCGACATGAGATATGGTTGCAATTATTATGATTATCAGGAAGGTACTCTGGTATTTATAGCTCCTGGTCAGGTTGTTGGGATAGGCAATGCTCCTGGAAGCCCAAAACCTAAAGGATGGGGCTTACTTTTTCATCCTGATTTAATCAGGGGCACTTCGCTTGGTCATAACATAAAAGATTATACTTTCTTCTCTTATGATGCAAATGAGGCGCTGCATTTGTCTGAAAAAGAATGAAAGATTGTTACAGATTGCCTGAATAAAATAGACTACGAATTACATCAATCGATTGATAAACACAGTAAAAAGCTTATTTCTAATAATATTGAATTATTTTTAAATTATTGCCTTCGTTTTTTTGACCGGCAATTTATAACCCGAGGTAGTGTAAACAAGGATATCCTGGTAAAGTTTGAAAGATTACTGGATAATTATTTTAATTCAGAAATGCCACAAACAATAGGATTACCAACTGTAAAATACTGTGCTGAAAATATCCACCTATCAGTAAACTATTTGGGTGATTTGATTAAAAAAGAAACGGGCAAATCACCTCAGGAGCATATTCAATTGAAAATAATGGATATAGCAAAAGAGCGAATCTTTGACACAAGCAAATCGGTAAGCGAAATAGCTTATGAATTAGGGTTTAAACATCCACAGCATTTTAGCCGTATGTTCAAAAATGAAATCGGCCAGACCCCTAATGAGTATAGGTCGCTGAATTAAAAGTCAGATTATGTTGGCTCAAATCGGGTGAAAGATAAAGATGTAAAGATTTATAAGAGGATGATTACTCTTATTTGTTCAAAGACCCTAACAGTACAATAATTTTATCAAGGTCTTTTATTAAATCAAGGTTAGACATTTCATCATCCTCAGCTAAATTCAGTTGTACTTCATATCCCATACAAAGGAACATTTGTCATCCAATCTTCAATTTTGTAAGGAGTCAAGGCTGTTCTGACTGCTCTTGCTGGAGAATACTTTTCACAAAACAGTCTGAAACTTTTCGCCCGGACATTTTCTCCCGATTTTACTTCGATTGGAACAATATCTCCCTTTTCCTGTAATATAAAATCAACTTCAGAAGTACTTTTCTCGTTAGTCCAGTAACCAATGTACCGGTTACTATCAATCCGTAGTTGCTGCATTACATATTGCTCTGTCAAGGCTCCTTTGAACTCTGTAAAGACCGAGTCACCATTTATTAAAGCAGTGATCTGAATACCTGCCATTGCACCCAGCAGACCTACATCGTGAAGAAAGAGCTTAAATACTGATAAATCCTGGTACGCTATCAATGGCAGACCAGGCTTTGAAACCCTGTGGATCTTTATTACTAATCCACAATCTACAAGCCATTGAATAGCAATTTCAAAATCTTTTGCCCTGGCTCCCTCACGTATTACCCCATAAACAAATTTCTTGTTTTCCTTATCCAGTTGTGCAGGAATACTTTGCCATACCATTCGAACCCGTGGCACTATTTCATTTGGAGTATGTTTTGAAAAATCTGCTTCATATGAATTTAGTATCTGAATATGAAATTTGCGAACCAGTTCCCAGTCTCTCGTTTCTGAAAAGACTTTCACAACTTCTGGCATACCACCAACATACAAGTAATACTTAAGATATTCAATAAGTTTAATGTGAAACAATGATAAGGTAGCCCAGTCATTTTCCCTAATTGATTCTGCCAGACCATCTTCTTTTAAAGCCATGAGAAATTCAGTGAAAGACATAGGCCTTAAATCCATAAAATCCACCTTACCCACAGGGAAAGATACCTTGCTGTGCAATCCCATCCCCAATAAAGATCCTGCTGCAATCAAATAATATTGCGGTGCATTTTCACTAAAATATTTCAAAGAGGTAATTCCATTCTCGGCTGACTGAATCTCGTCAAAAATTATTAAAGTGTCATCGGCAGATATCACTTTTTGTGAGTAAATCTGAAGTGTTGTAATTATACGGGTAATATCAAAGTCGGATTTAAAAATGGATCGCAGATTGATAGCTTCTTCAAAATTGACATAAACAAGTTCCCTGAAGTGAGTCTTTCCAAATTCCTTAAGTAACCAGGTTTTACCAGTCTGGCGGGCACCTCTTAAAATCAAAGGTTTCCTTCTTTGATTCTCCTTCCATAAAACAAGTTCCGAGAGTCTGTCTCTTTTCATTTTACTAATCATCTATTTATAATGTAAAATTACACTTTTATCGAGATATAAATGCGTATAGATAACATTTTTATCGAGACTCGCCTTGTCTAGGGATCTTTTGCTCGCTGCATCTGTATCCGTAAATTCCACAATTATACTTATGTCTTCTAACAATTCCAGGTTGGATATTTCACCACCCTCCGCTACAAAGAAAAAGCCTTGTAAAATGACCCCAACGCACTATTAAGGTTTTGAACCCTCAGGGAAAGCAGATAGCTACATTGCCTTTATTAAGAATGATCTGTTCCCCTAAATTGAAAACAACCACAGGGTCGACACTACGGATAAATGTTTCTTCGGCCATTCACTTGGAGGATTATTGGGAGCGCATATTAAGTGCTTTCGTATCACCAGAATTGACAATAACATAGCAATCTAAGAATCCATGAGTATCAGTATTTTATATAGGTCTCCAACCAATTTGAGGTTAGGTATTTCACCAGTCCTGGCTATAAAGAAAAAGTTATGGTATTTTCAACATATTGGGAATCAATGACCCAAAATTAAGAAACCACCTTTATCCCTTGGATAAACAGACAAAAAAAATAACTTTGTAGTACCAACTGTCAGATTATAACCAAGTGTTCGAATTCATAGAAAAACTTATTGTATCAGGTTCAAGCGGAAGCTCAGATTTTTTTGACACCGTGCTCTCCGCGTATCTTAAGCTTAATAATTGCAGCAAAGGTCTTCTTCTATCAAAAGACAATGAAAGTAAACCTTATATTATAGTTTCTTCAGGTATAGCCGGAGATAAGGATAATTCTGTTTCTGAATTTTACATGGAAAATTATTACAGAAGCCTTAATGAATTGTCTGTCCACGGGGGTGCTGTTTTCAGCTATGCTTATGCTAATGATGGTACAATGCTGCATATTTCCTTAAGAGGTAATTTTGAAGGGTTAATTATACTTCTTGATAGTAACAGGGATAGCGGTTTTTCTAAAATTGAAAATCTTGAATCATTTACAAGAATTGTCGTCAGATTAATTAATACTTATCAGGAAAAATGCAAAACAGATGATCTTCTGACCAAATACAAGGAGGAGTGTTTGAGAAAAGGAAGATACCTTTCGGGATTTGCTCATGAAATGAAAACTCCTATGAATGCGATTACAGGCTTCTCCCAGTTACTCAAGGAGCCGGATTTAAAAAAGGAGAATGTTTCAAAATTTATAAAAATAATATCCGATACCTCAGAAAACATTATCTCCAGTATAAATGCTTTTAATGAGATTGCTGAAATAGAGACCGGTGAAATTAAGATTTATGCTGATACAATACATATTCCTGAGTTACTGGATGAAATTTACAGTAAATACTATTCGAAATTCAACCAGAAGGATCTGGTTTTAGAAAAGAATATTTTCCAGGGTGAAACTATTTCAGATGTCTTTACAGATGAAGCCAAGCTGAGACAGGTTTTTGATATTCTTATCTTGAACTCGCTTGAAAACACATTTACAGGAAAGGTTACTTTTAATTGCAGGTTCTGCAATAATTATACTGAATTTAGTATTTCAGATACGGGAACGGGAATAAGTCGGGAGAAACAGAAAGCGCTTTTTAATTTTAAAACCGTTCACTCCTCTTTTGTGCAAAATTCGAAGGGCCCGGGGCTTGGACTGATCTTAGCCAAATCGTATGTTGAGATAATGGGAGGAACGTTTTGGTTTGAATCTCAGGAAGGTAAAGGAACCGAATTTTTCTTTACAATACCATATTCACCTGTTCCTGAAGATCCGGACAAAAAGAAATCTTACCCGGAAAATAAAGTTAGAGTCATAAATACTTCACGGAAAAAAATTCTTGTCGCTGAAGATGATAACCTTAACTTCTATCTTATAAGCAATTTCCTCTCAAGACTTAACGTTGAGATTATCAGGGCAGAGAATGGAAGTCAGGCAGTGGATATCTTTAAGTCAGAAGCCATAGATCTGATACTGATGGACATAAGAATGCCGGTAATGGATGGTTTTACTGCTGCCAGACTGATCAGGGAAATTAGTAAAGATGTTAAGATTATTGCACAGACAGCTTATTCAAACGACAAATCAATTGCTGTATCAAATGGCTGTAATGATTTCATTGCAAAACCTTTCAGCAAGAATCAGCTGCTGTCGCTGGTTTCTTCATATCTGTAAAAGCAATCTGAAGGATCGCAAAATTAAATTAAATAATTTCAGGCTTTCTTATAAGGCAAAGTAAAAAAGATAACCGATCCTTCCAAAGGATCACTTTCCACGCGCATAGCGCCACCAAGAGCTTTTAAAGTTATTCTATATTCGTACAGACTGGAAATATTGTTAATTGAATTAATCCTTATATCATGGGGAACCGCATTTTCAGAAAAGATTATCTTCGTTTCCTCTTCGTTCATACCTTCCCCGGTATCTGATACATAAAATTCTAAAAAAAGCCCCCTTTTCATATAACCAAATGAAACATAGCCTGACACAGTAACCATCAGGGCATTTTTTATCAGACCAGAGATTACTCTATTGAGCATTCTGCCATCTGTTAATATTTCTGATTCCTGATCATCCAGAGTGATATCATATCTGAATTCAAGTCCCTTCCTTGTAGCCATCGACCTGTAACATCTGTAAATATTCTGAAGACAAAGATTTAATTTGAAATTTTCAACCCTGGAAGTTTTAAGATTATATTCGTTTTCAGGGTTACACTTTCCAAATCTGTCAGTTTTTACTTTTATATCCATCTGCTCTTCCTGCATCTTTATAAAATGAAAAAAATTGAATATTTAGCCTGTTAAGTTTATGAGCTTCTTTCTGAATCGTTGTTATCTTCTGAAACTTATAAGGGGCTGAAAAACGCTATCCAGCCCCTTCAAGATGAAAAAACGAAGTTCCCGATTAATTAATGACATTCCCCAAATCGACTCCCTTCTTATGAACAAATTCAAATATTCTCACACCGAGAGTCAGCTGATGACTTCCGAAAGTATTTGTTGCAACATTGGTACTTAGGTTGTATGAATAGTTCAGCAGAACACCCTTATAGACTTCTCCACCGAATCCAAGTCCCCATATACCTCCCGTACGGTAAACAAGCATGCCCTGAAATTTCTCCATATACCTGGCTTCAGTAGCAAACTCAATCTGCGTTGGGTAATGCTGCCCACCCCTTACAAGAACCATTGGTTGAACCACAAACAAATCACTTATCTTGTAATTATACGAAGCATGAACCAGGTAGTTCTTCAGAGGCTTATAGGTTATGTCCGATTCGCTGTATTTAGCTGTTCCGAACATTAAATTCGAAAACACTATTCCTGCTTCAATATTTCTGAACCTGTAAAGGGCGCTTATGTCTGTGGCAAGTTTTATTCTCGACTTTTCCAATCCATAAATAAGTACAGCATCATTAACAAAATTAGCATCGTTATAATACTTTCCAAGATCAATTGAGTTCCTGTAAAATCCCATTGACATACCGAAGTTAACCAGATGTTCTTTAGCGACCTGCACCTCATAGGTGTAAGTTCCCATCAGCATGGTCTGTTTAAAGATGTCTGTCTTATCAAAGATGAATTTGCCACCCACTCCCACCCTGTTCTTTAACTTGTCATTGTAACTTAACTGACAGGTGGAAGGTCCACCGTCAACCCCCGACCAGTCAGATCTGTAATCCAGAAACAGTGTTTGCGGATTCTTAATACCCGCATACGAGGGTGACATTGAAAAAGGATTCAGGTTGTATGCTTCCATAAAAGGGAACTGCTGGGCAAAGATGCCTGTTGGAACCACCATCATTATTGTTATGTAGATTAACTTTTTCATTTTATTTGGTTTTATTCTTTTACTTCTTTTTTTGTTTCGTTTTCTGGCTTTGGGCATCAGGCTTTTGGATTACCTGATGCCTGACAAACAACTCATGATGCCTATCTTACAATATTCACCACCCCCTTGATGATCACCTTCTTCTCGCTTCCCTTTAAGAGGTAGTAATATGAGCCCTCCGGAAGCGGTTTTCCGTTGTATGTACCGTCCCAATCATTCTTGTAGGCAGGTGATTCATATACCATTTTACCAAAACGGTTGTATATCTGAATATGAATAATACTACCATACTGTTCTATATCAGGTATATACCAGTAGTCGTTCATGCCATCGCTGTTTGGTGTGAATAACGACCTTATGTTGTCGAATGTTGGCATTGTCTCAATTGTCTGTGCCACAGCCTTGGCAGGATTGTAGTTCTGATTCCCTTCCTGTGTAGCTGTTATCGTAACAGTTCCTTCCCTGACAACTGACATCTTATTTCCGTTGATATCTGTTATGCCGGGATCTGATGACTCAAACCTTACTGGCAGTCCACTTGTTGACGTGGCGTTGAGCTGCTGGTTTTCAGTTGCCCTTAATCCTGAAGGTATTGTCTGGAATGTTATTACCTGGTCGGCTTTAACGATCTCAAGTGTTCCGTTTTGATATTCGAACGAATAATTGTTGTCTGATCCTCCATTAACAGATATTGAATAGCTTCCTGCGTCCGAAGTGATTGCTGCAGAAGTAGAAGCTGATGGTTTTGAGTCGATGGAGCTAAGGTTATCTCCGTTTACAAAACCTGAATACGAGATAGTCAGTGCAGGATTTGCCTCATTGTAAATCCTCCGTTTATTATCGGCAGTTACTTTGAGAACTGACTTATTAACAGTGAGTACGCCATCAACATTAGTGATCTCGTAGTTGTTATCCGAACCAGCTGAAAGTATTACAGGATAGGAGCCTGTCCCTGATAACACTGTTGCTTCTGTTGAAGGTACAGGTGCAACATCGAGAGATGAAGCGCCATCGCCGTTGACAAAACCAGTGTATGAAACGGTAAGGGGAGGATTTGACTTACTGTATAATTTTGATTTATTGTCTGCAGTGGCAGTAAGTAATGCCTTTGTTACTGTAAGCGATCCATCGGTACGGTTTATAATATAGTTGTTGTCGCTTCCGAGGGCAAGTATAACCGGATATACACCAACAGGTGAAGTAATCGTGGCGTCTGTTACAATTGTCGGATGCACATCAATAACGTTGCTGTCATCTCCGTTCACAAAACCTGAATATGAGAATGTCAGCTCGGGATTAGTCTTACCATAAACTTTTGTTTTATCATTGGCCGTAGCTGTTAGGATCGCTTTAGTGATATTGAAATCGGCAGGCAGATAGCTGAATTGATAGTTATTATCATCACCACCATTCACAATAATTGCTTCAACATGATTTCCTGCATCAGAGTTAACTGTTACCGATGTTGTTGTAAGTGGTTTGGTGTCGAGAACAGACTCATCCTCACCAGCAATGAAACCGTTGTACCTGAATGTAAGTACTGGGTTGACTGATCCGTACACCTTCTCTTTTGTGTCAGCAGTAACAGTAAGGGGAGCTTTATTCACGGTGAGATCAGCAGGAGTATATGTCATTGCATAGTTGCTGCTCAAAGCAAGGTCTCCTCCAGTAATTGAATAGGCCCCGACATTTTCTCCAGTTGTCCTTGAAAGAGAACCGGTGAATGCATCTCCTAAGATAAGCGCAGGACTAAATGTGTATGTAAGAGTAGGATCTGATTCACCGTAAACCTTTGTTTTTGTATCAGCGGTAACTGAAATTGACTTGGCAGTGATTGAAAGATCAGATGAGGTAAAATTAAGAGTGTAGTTGCTGCTCAGAGCCAGGCTATTCTGATTGATGGCGAATGAGCCAACATTTTCACCTGACGTTCTTGAAACAGAACCTGTGAATGCATCTCCTGAGATAAGTGCAGGGGTAAATGTGTATGTAAGAGTAGGATCTGATTCACCGTAAACCTTTGTTTTTGTATCAGCGGTAACTGAAATTGACTTGGCAGTGATTGAAAGATCAGATGAGGTAAAATTAAGAGTGTAGTTGCTGCTCAGAGCCAGGTCATTCTTGTTAATTGAGAATGAACCAACATTTTCACCTGCTGTTCTTGAAACAGAACCTGTGAATGCATCTCCTGAGATAAGTGCTGGAGTAAATATATATGTAAGAGAAGGATCTGCTTCACCGTAAACCTTTGTTTTTGTATCAGCGGTAACTGAAATTGGCTTGGCTGTGATTGACAGATCTGCTGAGGTAAAATTCAGGGTGTAGTTGCTGCTCAGAGCCAGGTCATTCTTGTTAATTGAGAATGTGCCAACATTTTCACCTGCTGTTCTTGAAACAGAACCTGTGAATGCATCTCCTGAGATAAGTGCAGGAGTAAGCGTGTAGGTAAGAGCAGGATCTGATTCACCGTAAACCTTAGTTTTTGTATCAGCTGTAACTGCAATTGGCTTGGCAGTGATTGACAGATCTGCTGAGGTATAATTCAGGGTGTAGTTGCTGCTCAGAGCCAGGCTATTCTGATTGATTGCGAATGAGCCAACATTTTCACCTGCTGTTCTTAAAACGGAACCTGTGAATGCATCTCCTGAGATAAGTGCAGGAGTAAATGTGTAGGTAAGAGCAGGATCAGATTCACCGTAAACCTTTGTTTTAGTATCAGCACTAACAGCAATTGGCTTGACAGTGATTGACAGATCTGCTGAGGTATAATTCAGGGTGTAGTTGCTACTCAGAGCCAAGCTATTCTTATTGATTGCGAATGAGCCAACATTTTCACCTGCTGTTCTTGAAACAGAACCTGTGAATGCATCTCCTGAGATAAGTGCTGGAGTAAATGTGTATGTAAGAGAAGGATCTGATTCACCGTAAACCTTTGTTTTTGTATCAGCGGTAACTGAAATTGGCTTGGCTGTGATTGACAGATCAGCTGAGGTAAAATTAAGAGTGTAGTTGCTGCTCAGAGCCAGGTCATTCTTGTTAATTGAGAATGAACCAACATTTTCACCTGCTGTTCTTGAAACAGAACCTGTGAATGCATCTCCTGAGATAAGTGCTGGAGTAAATATATATGTAAGAGAAGGATCTGCTTCACCGTAAACCTTTGTTTTTATATCAGCGGTAACTGAAATTGGCTTGGCTGTGATTGACAGATCAGCTGAGCTAAAATTAAGAGTGTAGTTGCTGCTCAGAGCCAGGTCATTCTTGTTAATTGAGAATGAACCAACATTTTCACCTGCTGTTCTTGAAACAGAACCTGTGAAGACATCTCCTGAAACAAGTGCAGGGGTAAATGTGTAAGTAAGAGTAGGATCTGATTCACCGTAAACCTTTGTTTTTGTACCAGCAGTAACTGCAATCGGCTTGGCAGTGATTGAAAGATCAGCTGAAGTATAATTAAGTGTGTAGTTACTGCTCAGAGTCAGGCTATTCTGATTGATTGCGAATGAACCCACATTTTCACCAGATGTTCTTGAAACAGAACCTGTGAATGAATCACCTGTGATAAGTGAAGGAGCAAATGTGTATGTAAGAGAAGGATCAGCCTGACCGTAAACCTTTGTTTTAGTATCAGCAGTCACTGAAATTGGCTTGGCAGTGATTGAAAGATCAGCTGAAGTATAATTAAGTGTGTAGTTACTGCTCAGAGTCAGGCTATTCTGATTGATTGCGAATGAACCAACATTTTCACCTGCTGTTCTTGAAACAGAACCTGTGAATGAATCACCTGTGATAAGTGAAGGAGCAAATGTGTATGTAAGAGAAGGATCAGCCTGACCGTAAACCTTTGTTTTAGTATCAGCAGTCACTGAAATTGGCTTGGCAGTGATTGACTGATTGGCAATAACAGGTTGGCCTGAGAGACTATAGTTTGAAGCCAGTCCACCGTTAGCTCCATCTGCAATGGCAAATCCGGATGCGGTTACAGCCTTTGTTCCAACGTTTTTGTTGGCAAAAGCGCCGGTTCCGGTAGTAATTGTTAAAGTTTCAGTACCAACGTAGGTACTTACTACATAACCACTTAATGTCGCTGCTGTTAAGCCATCGTAAACCTTGCTTGCTGCAGTTACTCCCGTAATGGTAACTGATTTTGCAGTGATGTTACCTGTAGGCGTTGGCTGTGTAAGAGTGTAATTGCCTGCTGCGGAACCTGATATAGTCATTGCGGCAGTAACGGTTTTTCCGGTACCAACATTTGCATTATTAAATATTCCTGATGTGGAATTGGCAAGAGCGACGTCATCAGATCCTAATTTTCCTGACAATGTGGCGCTGGAAATTGCAGCTGTTGTTGATCCGTCATAAGTTTTTGATGTAACAGTAGACCCTGTTACTGTCAGGGTTGCTTTGCTGATCGTGGCATTGTTGCCCGGGGTCACATTGCTTAATGATGTAACTGACAAAACATATCTGTCGGCCATGTTTGATAAGCTTATACCTGATACGTTAACCGTACTTGTGCCGGCATTAGCGCTAGTCCAGACTATTGTAGCGTTGTATGTAGGGGTTTCGCTGTTCACAGTGCCGGAAAATGAGATAGTACCTCCTGTTGTGACCGTTGTACCGTTGTAGGTTTTACTATTTACCACCGAAACAGTAGGTGTGAGGGTGACTTGAGACACAGTTCCTGACGCTGTTGCACTTTTTGTTCCTTGCTGTGCATTGCTTGTAATGTCGCAGGAAATGGTTTTACCAACTTCATTGGCAGACAATTTATATGTTTGGTTTGTAGCGTTGGTAATTGCAACGCCGTTTGCTTTCCATTGATATGAAAGAGTGCCTGCTATTCCGGGAACGCTGGTTATGTTTGGTGTAACAGTCAGTATTTGACCGTATTGCATTGTGCCGGTAATGACAGGACTGCCATCGAGCTGAGGCACAGGTGCAAAATTGAAAGTTGAAGTTGCAGGGACAGTAGTTGTAATAGATCCTCCTGTTGCATAACTAAGAGTGACAGAGTATGCTCCTGTTGCTGACGATTTCGGGAAAGCATAATATAATTTACCGTTCGCATCGGTAGAAGGTGTTATAACAGTGTTCGTGCCACTTGGGTTTTTTAATGTGTAGGTTGCTGTCAACCCTGAAGCATTAACACTCTGGTCGTGCTTGAAATAAATGTTTATGCTTGCTCCGCTTACCAGCCAGGAGTTGATCTCATTTACCTGTTTTGCACCGGTCCATGAGGCATCCGTTCCAGGACTATCCATAATATATAGCGACGCAACCGCAGTCGTAGAGGGTATTGGAATGGTTCCGTACGATCCGAGTGTAGTGTTAAAAATCAGATATGCCGTTTTTGCTGCAAGTTGCTGTGCTGGTGTTAATGAAGAGAAATTAGATATTTTTAATGCTACAGTAGCATCAGTTGGTTCAGTTGAAACATTCTTTATATTCTGATTTAGTGTGCCAGGCAGATATGTGCCTGTGCTTTCGTCTGTAATCATTATTACTTTGTCAGCTTCGATTCTGGTGAGATACGCATTATCCATATCATTTGAAGCAGCTGAATAATTAGTTGCAGAAGTATTTGTAAGGTTGACAAAAAAGCGATTTGTGCTGTTGTTGAGGTATTCAGCAAATTTGTACGGCTCAAGCGAAGAACTGCCGGAAAGCTCACTGCCAAGTGCCATTTCGAGATTGGAATAACGGAATCCTGTACCCATAGTGCAACCATGACTATTATACAAAACAAATGGACCGAACCCGCCGAAACCGGAGTTGGTAAGAGCTTGTGAGTTAAACATTGTACTTTTTGATCCTGTAAGATTTCCACTTTCGTCAACCTGCTGTACGGTCGCTGTTAAGGATGTACTTGTAATGCTCAACTCGATATGGCTTTTTGTGTAAAAAGTACTAAACGTAGATGACGCGATCAGGGTACCTGGTTCATACATATACGTAGAAGGATTATATGAAGCTACTGAAGACCAGTTATTATGAAGAATATCAACATTCACATTGCTAAGCTTATAGATTTTGACGCTGGCCAAACTATTAGCCTTATAATTATAATCACCGTTCCAGGCAAAGAGCAGTAAGTATCCACTGATGGTTTTGGAAGCACCCGCGCCGGATGTACCTCCATTAATCAGAAAACCGGCAGAGTTCAAGGTATGCGTTGAAACATTTGATGCATCAACGTCAAATTTAACAGTTTTAGTAGAGGCAACATCGGCAGGATAATACAGGAAATCTGCGGCTGCAATCTGGCCGTAACCATAAAATTGCATTGCAGGTTTTCCGTTTTCAACGTATGGGTAGATATGCGATTGAAGCCCATGAGTTTGCATCTGTGCCCAAACTGTTGGATTAGCAAGCAGATCCGCGATTGTTGTTTTACTATAGGGACTATAATAATCACTGACATTATAGTAATACCAATTAGACGGAATGTTACCGTTGTTAAAACCACCGGGGGAGGCAGACCATGCCGTCTGATTGGCGTACCACACATTGTCATAATGGTCGTAAACCTCCCATTTGGCAACATCAGTGGGGTCAAGTGTAACCGATGAGGTGGTTAGACGATACGATCCTGCAGCTGCTCCCAGAGTATTAAGGTAGGACGAGACGTCATTTGCAAAGTTGGTTGGATTGAGACCTCGCGATGGATCGAGGTTCATGAAGACATCGTAGGTTGCCGAATTTGTTACGATCGGATCCTGAGCAATAGCCGGCAGGATAAAAATTGTCTGCATACAAAAGAACAATGCCAAAGCCATTAGCTTCATTAAATTTAAAAAAGTTGGCTCACGATGTGTAAAAATATTTTTCATATGTTGTTATTTTAGGTTGTTTATTTAATATTTTAAGAAGTTAACGCAGCTTGTCTACTTTAACATTAATAAGCACCCATTCAGTTCCTTTCTTTTCGGCTTCTGAGACAACACGAATTAGTTCAATTTGATTTATACCAGATTTGCTCATAAGCATAAAGCCGATGTTTGCCTTGTTATCACTGATCCTGAAATCCCAGAAAAGGAGATAGTATGGATCAGCTATATTTTCAATTTGTGCCTGATCAACAAGCTCCACTTTCTTACCGGCTATCTGTACATTTGTATTGGCGGGAAACGATACCCGCTGTTGTAAAATATATAACTGTCTGATAGTGCCCTCATCGTTTTTTGGCAGTACATTTTGTAGTTCTTTCAGATCTACTAATTTCTGAAGTAGTGCTTCAGTTTCATTACCTGTCTGTCCGATCACTATCTGGGAAAACATGACAAGGAGGAAGAGCACTTTTAAGATTCTGATGTGATTTTTCATGGTTTATTTAATTTGGTTATTTGTTCTCTTTTATGCAACGTTACTACAGGTTCAGAAAAAGATCATTATAAACAGCATTACTGATCCTTACAACAACCTTACATAACCTTACATATGTTATAAGTAATTATAATACAAGAACTTAAAAGAATAGAAATAATAAGGAAAAAAGAATAGAAATTCAGATTTCGGCAAGGCAGAAGATTTAAAAGTCAGATAATTCGAAAATCAGGTGGTTCGAAAATCTGAAAATTGTAGGATGCAGCGTCACAAGTTCATCAGAAACCTCATGAATCCTTCATCATTTTCTACTCCGATCTTTTTTCGGAGTCTGTGCCTGGCGACGTCAATTGCATTAGTAGTTTGGAATGTTATAGCTGCAATCTCTTTTGAGGTCATATTCATACGAAGGAAGGCACAAAGCCTTTTTTCACGGACAGAGATATCGGGAATAGCTGAAGTGAGGTTAGTATAAAAATCTGAATGTACTTTCTCAAAGCATATTTCAAACTCTTTCTGAAGATGTTCGTTGGTCTTGTCGTTAAACTGCGATATCACTGAGTTGAGAATTAACCTGCCCTCATGCGATGTAAACGGGAAAACCTTGTTGAGCTCACTTATGGTTGACTGAATTATTTCTCCCTGTCGTATCATATTTAAGGCATTCATAGTAAGCTGTTTCTTTTGATTATCTATCTCCTGCCTCAGAATTGATTTCTCTTTTTCTGACAACTCCATCTCCTGATTTCTGATCAGATCCTGTTGTACCAGCAGCTGCCTGTTTATTTCGATATGACGTATCTGTGTCATAATACGTGCTATAAGCTCTACCGCATTGTAAGGTTTACTGATAAAATCGATTGCCCCAGCATCCATTGCTTCCTTCAACTTGTCTGCATCATATTGAGTGCCTGTAATCATTATTATAGGAATAGCCCTCGCATTTTCATCAGCTTTAATCAATCTTATGGCTTCCACACCATTTACCTTTGGCATTTCCCAGTCCATCAAGATCAGATCGGGCAGTTTTTTTACTGCTATTTCAAATCCGGATCTTCCATTTGTAGCTATCAACAGTTGATATTCAGGATTGTGTGCAATCAGGTTACCGGTTAAAAGCTTAAGATGTTCCGGATCATCATCCACCAGCAGGATAGTGTAGTTTTCCATTTTTTTATTGTAGAAGGATATTTAATATTAATAAATCTTCTCTGAGCTAAATAAAGATACTATTTTTATACAATTATTTGAACAATACATTAGGTTTATGTCGATGTTTTCAGTCAATGGTGCTCTTTTGATATTGTTACTTTTGTTCCTGGTTATTGTCGTTTACCTTTTTATTCGGTACAAAAGGTTAAAAAAACAGATTAAGCAGACTCTGGAAGAAAAGTGGAAGGACAGTAATAATCTGGAAAAGGAGGTAAGGGATAGAACTCATGCTCTGGAGATGATAAGGGATTCTGTATCTGAATATGCAATTCTAAAATCTGAACTCGCACAGGAGCTTGAAGAGAAAAACCTTGAAATCCGGCGTCAGCGCGATGATCTGTACAAACAGTCTGATAAATTGAAGAATGCAAATGACGAGATTAAAAAACTGGAAGCATACAGGCAGCAAATGACAAGGATGATCATTCACGATCTTAAAAATCCTCTTAATCTTATCATAAATATTGCTGAAACAAACGAAATCTCGTCCAAATCGGGGAAAATGATCGGTAAGCTATCCTGGGGGATGCTGGACCTGATAATGAATATTCTGGAAGTAAATAAACTGGAAAATATGAGAATGAAAATCAACTTCATTTCATTCGACCTTAGATCCTCAGTAGCTAAGCTTCTTGACAAGTTCTCATTCATGCTTTCCAATTCTTCTTTAATACTTAAAAGTGAAATTCCGGCAAATATTTTTGTTTATGCAGATCCTCAGATAACAGAACGGATCTTTGATAATCTTATCAGTAATGCTATTAAATACTCGTCTTTTGGTGATACTATCTTATTATCAGCAGTTGAAGAAGGAGAAAATGTAAGGATAGGGATAAAGGACAATGGTGGAGGTATTCCTGCCAACATAATAGATGAAGTCTTTAACGAATATGTCCAGGGGGAGAGCAGATCATTTGCTTATTCCAATTCAACTGGTATAGGTCTGGCCTACTGCAAGCTGGCTGTTGAGGCGATGGAAGGAACAATCGGTATCTCTTCCCCGGAAGGAGCTGGAACTTTTGTATGGTTTACTTTGAGGAAAGGATGTGAGGAGAATGATTATAGTAAAAAAGGTAGCCAGATTATAGTACAGGAGTCAGACAGTATGAGCTTTTTTTCAAATTTATCCTGCGACAGTACAGAAAATCTTAAACCTGTGATAAGTAAATTGAGAAAGACCGAAATAGATGAAGTATCTGTAATTCTTAAAATACTTGACGACAGTATTCCGGAGAATGATGACAGTTTGAAAACCTGGAAAGATCAGGTCCTGAAGGCTGCCTTTGAAGGTGATTCAGCAGTATTTAACAGACTATTGAATATTGTCTGAAAGCCTTAATAAGAGATATTTGAGTCAGTCGGATTTCATTAAATAGTAACCAGGCATTTTAAATCTGGTTTTTATTTGTGGGAATGTAATTAGAAGATCTTAACGTCAGCTTTTATAGGATACATTCTATTTAAAAATGTTTATAAAAAATCAATAGGTTGAAATGATGAAATTCCTATGAGAGGAATATTTGAAATAAAAAAGATGAGGAGTGCAGAAGCTACCTGGAAGATGACATTGAATAACCAAAAACTGGATATTGATTGAGAAAAATCCTTGCCCCCGTTTAGTCTGTTTTAAATAAAAAGAAGATTCAATCTGTTACTAACTTACTACCCCCTACAGTACTTTAACGATCTGCTTGTCTTTATTTTCTTCCATAAACCGGATAAAACTGTCATGGACATATAAAGGATCCAGTTTGTCTGTGATATTTATATAAACGTTCCAGTCCTTTTTCTGTGAGAAGAAGGATATCATATCCTCATAAGTAGACTTATTGTAAATTTCAGTTGGTATAATGTCTTCTCTCAGATACCTTAAATGAATTGATCCGAACAGAACGACACTTTTTGGTTTAACTTCTTTATATCTTTCTAAAATCACATGAGTATTAGTGATGTAATTTGGTTTTTGGAAATAGCTGATACCGTCGGCTCCTTTTTTAATGATGTTGAGTGAGTATGGCAAATAATGAATAATTAAGGTTATCAGTATTGCAAAATATAAAAGATTCGAATTCATAATTTTCCAAATCGGTTTACCCTGAAGGTATGTTGCAAGTGAAAGTATTATCATAAAAGTTCCCGGGAACAAATACCTGTAATCGAGAGGTGTGAAATTAGAAAACCATTTAGCGCCAATCATTGCACCATAGTATAATAACCCCGCCAATAAGAAATACAACGACAATCCAGCTGGTTTAGCGTTTTTGTTACCTTTCCTCCTGTTTATGAATAGATATATCCCTAGCAGGAGAAGCAATAAAAAGCTAAATGTCAATGGTATCCCACACTTCATTACAATGAATTCCTCTTTTAATCCATGTAACAATTGCCTGATCAGTTCCAGATTTGATTCTTCAGGCAGGTCACGTTGCATTCCGGTTAAATGACCGGAAGTCACTAAGTTATGATATAAGTAGAATCCAGCAAATACCAATTGCAGAAATGCAACTATTATCAGTTTAACAGAAAGCTCCCACTTTCGTTTAATCAGGTTGATAATGACAATAATCCCTATAATTGAAACCGAAAATAAACCAATATATCGCATCAGGAACAGAATAATACCAGATAATAAAAGCACCGTCAGCCAGAGAAATCCTCCTGATGTTTCAACACATTTATAAAGTGATAAGGCGGTAAGAAGAAGAAAAAGGACAAATGGTGCTTCAGACCAGGTGTATGTGAATATCAGAAAAAAAGAGTCGACAAAGAACAGCAGGCCAACCCAATGCAAATTATTCTTGAAAATATTCCGAAAGATCAGCAGAATAATGGCCATTACTAAAAGGTTCAAAACTTTGGATGCCCATACTACTCCCAAACCAGTAAGTTTCGATATGGTAAAAATCATGATTGGATATCCTACCGGCCAGATTGAGAAAAATGTTTTGCCGTCTGAATTTGTATAATCCGGGATTTTGAACCCTTCTCCCGACAAAAGGTTTTGTGAGAGCCTGAGATAGTATGTTGAATCAGGACTGATATTCCCGTCCTTGTCAAAATATGACTTAAGGAGCATTACCGAACACAGACAAAGAAACAATAAGAGAGCTTTATAATTAAATAGTTGTTTAACTGAGGAGATGAGGTTCGTCATTAGGCTTATTTAACTGTAATGAATACTAAATTAATTGAAGAAATTATAGACTTCAAGCGCTAATTGACAAAGTAAAATAAATAAAATTTATAATAATAATTCGGAATAAATATTCTAAACAAAAGCAAGCGTATAAATCATAACTATTTCTAAGAAAGGTCTTGTTCAAATCACAAAAGTATTTATTTCAAAAAACCAAAGATCAGAGGGAATCCGAATAGCACAAACAGAATCCAGATAACATAAACAGGCAGGTATTTAGCAATGGTAAGTTCAACTTCCCTGATCATCGCTTTTCTGAAATTTACTTTGTACAAATCAAAAATTAACAAAGCCAGGTTGCCTAATATCAGGATATTTGATCCAAGTACAGCTAATCTGTTGGGAGTTATGCCGAAGGTTCCTAAGCGATAAAATATTGCAGATAAGGCAATCAGGTCTATAATCACAGTTATTATCGAGAGAATAAATAATGTCATTTCAGTGAATTTCTGTTTTCTGACAGCTGATGTTTCAGAAATTGAAAAGACAATTACTGCCATAACACCCAATAGCATGATGTTAAATATCAGTAAAAATTCACGATCACTGTATAGATTCTTGTCTGAGGTTGCCAGAGCAATAAGAAATATTATGGCTGTAAGTAAGACCAGCGGACTGAAGATATTGGCTATCAGGGGAGCTATCTTATTAGTTAATGCTGTATAATTCTTTATAATATAAGTGGCAACAATTGGTACAGAAACTGCTCCTACAATAACAACATTTTCCATATAAAAATGCTCAATATTAATCCCTATGGCCCCGAACAATCCGATAGTAATGCCGGTCAAAATACCGCCTGCTATAACTATTAAAGCCATTAGAATGGCCAGGTCACCATTGTACCTGATATATTCAATCCGTTTAATTTTATCCTTTAGATTGAAATCAATGAAAACTAATGCGAAAATACACCACATTAAAAGAGGCAGATGAATGTAAATCAGATTAATAACATCGCTTTTAGTGCCCGCTGGTATGAGATTGACATATATTGTCAGAAATACAAAAGCAATAATGACCGGGATAACTTTTTTTAAATCAAATATTTTGTTGGTCCAAACGATGAAAAGAGTCAGTCCGAAGAAAACAATTATCCCTGCATTTTTTTCATAAAAAATCTCAGGCATCCGGATATTAAAAATTGCAGGTATTTTAATTAGAAATCCGGCTACCAGACATATTGAAATGAGCACTAAAATATCATTCAGGATAAACTTTTTTTTCTGACCTGGCAGCTTATTATAATCTAATCTAATCTTCCAGTATTTTAACAATTGGGAATCTTCAATATCCGGATAGACTTCTTCAAATTCTGATTCAAAAGCTTCCCTGTCAGCCTGATATAATTGTTCAAGCTTCTCAGGATTATTTATGTTTTCTTTAATTCTTTCCTTCATAATGATCTCTATTATAATGCTTTTTAGTATTACTGTTCCTTTATTAGATTTTCGAGAGCTTTCAGGTGCAACCTGAACTCTGCCATACCAGTTTCAGTTGCAGAGTAGCTTGTGTTTGGTTTCCGTCCTATGAATTGCTTATTTACCCTTATCAATCCTTTTTCCTCTAAAGCCTTGAGATGACTTGCAAGATTACCGTCTGTAAGATCCAAAGTCTCCTTAAGACTGTTAAAATCATAGGAATTGTTTGCCATTAAAACTGACATAATCCCCAATCGTACCCTGCTTTCAAATACTTTGTTAATGTTCGAAATAAGCCCTTTCATATCTCATATTTTCTGTACATCGCCAGCCCATAAACAATATGAAGGATACCAAAACCGATAATCCAGAATACCAGACTTAGTCCTGGAATAAAGGTCGCCACAAGACCAATGATTATTTCCATTACCCCGAGGTAAAATATTTCATTATACGTGAACTTACCGGCGTTGACTAGTGCAAGTCCATAAAAAATAAGAAAGCATGGTACAATTAACCGGATATTGTTCTGAAGCAGCAGAGCAGTAATAAAAACCCCTCCTGTAACAAGGGGAATAAGAAGATTAATCAGCATCCTTTTGGAAGTGAGAGTAAAGAAGTTACTCCCCTCCTTTTTTGCCCTTTTCATTGAAAAATATAGAGATAGCAGCACAGAGATAACTAGTACTATTGCAGCATCTGCCATAAGTTGCCATCGGAGAGAAAAAGTTTCTTTGCCCGACAAGCTGCTCAGATACGTCTCATAATGAATATTCCCGTTATCAAGAATAAAGAAATAAGCAAAAATTGCGCCTGCTATAGCCGTTAGCCCGGCAAATATTCCCGAAAGACCGCTGAGAGAAAGAAATCTTGAAGACTCTTCCATTATTTTCCTGATTGCCTTTAAATCCTCAATGGATTCAGTTTCGTTTTTCATAAGATAAAAGTACTTTGTGATGCAAAGTTAAATGTATTTTTTAGACATCCAAAAATTTTCGGACTATTATTGATAGTAAAAAGTAAGATGCATTCTCATTTAATGTTTAATATTTTCACAGGCTGCCGGAGCCAGGTAAAACCAGATTTAATAAATTACCATTTGTTATTAAAAAGTTTTAGCCTAACTTTAATAAATCAACATTTTCAGGATGAGAACAACATTTTTATATCGTATAACAAGTAATGCGGTTTTGTGCAAAAACTCAGCTTAGGATATTTTAATTTTAAAATAAACCAACTTAATCTTAACCAATTATGTTTAAACTGACGCTAAAAACAGTAGTTCTGCTGGTAATCGTCACTCTGATTACCAACGCTTCCTGTAGCAGGAGCTCCACCAGTCCTGGTACTTCCGACCAATCGAAACCGTTCACAGTTCAGATATCGGATAAACCGATGACATTCTGTAATCCTCTCAACCTGAGTGTGGGCTCTGAAAGGGCACGCAGGGCCGGAGAGCCTGTTGTAGTTCTTTATAAAAATGATTATTATCTTTTTATTACCGGTGGCAGAGGATACTGGTATTCCAGTAATATGAGAGACTGGACCTATCTTGATGTTCCTGATTATCCAAGAAGCTGTCCATCGGTTTTAACTGACGGTGAGACTATGTACGCTTGTTCAATGAATGCAAGAGATGTGTTCTCAACTACTGATCCCAAGAGTGGAAAATGGACAAAAATTGGCAGTTTGGACAGGGATTATGGCGATGCTGACATGTTTCGCGACGACGACGGCAGGTTTTATATGTATTGGGGCTGGTCTCAGATTTTACCATTCCAGGTCGTTGAGCTTGATCCGAAGAACGGCTTCAAGGAGATCGGGAAACCAGTTGTCTGCTTCTTTGGAAACTATGCTGAACATGGATTTGAGCGTAGAAGAGCTGAAGATGTAATATTCCCTTATTTTACACACAGACCTTATTTCCCGGAAGAATCACCATGGATCGAAGGTCCCTGGATGATTAAACATAATGGGAAATACTACCTGCAATATGCCGCAATAGGTCTTGAATTTTTGTCATATTCTCACGGGGTTTATGTAGCAGATAGTCCAATGGGGCCATTTAAATATTCAGAACATAACCCACTTACATTCAAAACAACAGGATTTGCTCCCGGGGCAGGTCATGGCAGCACTTTCCACGACAAGAACGGACAATTATGGACCATTTGTATGATCCCTGCATATTATGGCGGAAGAGGTGGAGGTGAACTCTCTTTGTTCCCAACTGCTGTTGATGCTGAAGGTGTAATGCACTCAAATACTGCTTTTGGAGATTACCCACAGTATTATCCGGGTATCAAGAAAGATGCTGTTGATAATAACTTCACCGGATGGATGCTTCTATCCCAGAAAAAATATGTAGAGACATCATCCACACTCCCTGGTTTTCTGCCGGGAAATGCTGTTGATGAAAATTTCATGACCCATTGGAGTGCAAAAACGGGAGATCCCGGAGAATTTATGACAGTAGATCTTGGCAAGGAGTGTAAAATATATGCTTTGCAGGTCAATTGGGACCAACAGGATGCAAAAGTACAATTTGGCAGGGGCTTTGCTCCGGTTAGCGGATTAAGCCGTTATCAGTCATTTACAGTACAGACCTCTAATGACAATAAGAACTGGTCGATGCTGATCGATAAGACAAATAATGCTGTCGATAACAGACATGATTATACCGAACTTTCAGAACCTGTAAAAGCCCGGTATGTAAAGTTAACCAATGCATTCACCCCTGATAGCGGGAAGTTTGCTGTTAAGGATTTACGGATTTTTGGAAACCCTGATAAAGCTAAATTTACTGAGGTAAAAGAAGTTTTGGCTGTCCGTGACCCTGAAGATCGTCGCGACGCAACTATTACCTGGAAACCAGTTGAAGGAGCCGATGGATATGTTGTCAGTTACGGTATTGAACCTAATAAACTATATAACAACTACATGGTATATGATAAGTATACTCTTACAATGCACAGTCTTAACAAAAATCCGGAGTACTTCTTTAAGGTTGAGGCATTCAGTAGCGGAACTAATTATTACAGGGAAAGAACAGAACAAACGATGGGCCGTGGTGCAGAAATCGAACTTATGAAAGATAATAAAATGCTCAAGCGGATTATGATTCACGAGAACACTAATGAGTATGTATTTGATAGTATTGTTCCCGGGAATTATGCATTGAGACATACTTTCGGTCCTACACTTTGGAAAGGTGAATTAACAAAAGCCGATGTGATAGGTTCTAAGGATAAAGTCACAAAAACAGAAGCTCTTTCTCCTCTCGGTACAGGAACAAAAGTTCTTGGAGAATTGGGAATGAAGATTGTTCCCGGAAAAGAATTCGGAAAATTTATAGTGACAACAACCTATAAGTAGTTGTTGATTTTATTTGTGAGAGTCTAATTGTTAATGAAAAAGCCTTGTTTCGAAAGCAACAGGGCTTTTTCTATGTTATGCCTCCCTCCGGGGTTAAATTTTTTTAATAATTAACGGTTTAATTTTTAAAAATTTGTAGATTTGATAACCTCACTCAAGGTTGGTAAAAAAATATGAATCGCCATTTTCGATAAACACATTCAGAGATTTTATGCAGTAACCTAAATTGTCGAACTTATGAAAAAAAAATCACAGCAAATTGCTAAAATAAACGGGCAAAAGGAGCAGTCTGAAAATGAGTCACTAAAGGAAGAAGCCACAAATTCCAAAACAGGTAATGATCGCCGTAGTTTCTTAAGGAAGGCAGCACTGGGAGGAATTGCTTTAGGTGGTTTGATGAATTACAATTATATACCTGTTGAAAATACCACAACCCAGGCTCAATCACCTCAAAGAGCTCCTGGAGGTGCAAAAACGATAAAGGATCTTAAGGGGGTATTGCCTAAAGGGAAACTCGGCAACCTCACTGTAAGCAGGATGATAATGGGTTGCAATATGATCATAGGACAATCTCATGGACGGGATCTTATTTATGCAAACGACCTTATGAGAGCTTACAACACTGAACAAAAAATACTTGACACCATCGATCTGGGAGTTCAGGCAGGAATCGATACATTGCTTCTTACAATTGAATCATATCCATATCTTAGTAAGTACAATGAGTTACATAAAAGTAATATCCAGGGCATTTGTATGGCAGATTTACCATCAAATGACCTACTGTCGGATATAAACCGGGCGATAGCTCTCAAACCTACTTCAATATATATTCATGGCAGGGTGGCCGATGGTTATATCAGGGAAGGTAAAAAAGATGATCTTTCCAAAGCTATGGAATACATCCAAAAGAAAGGATTACAGGCCGGGATGGGGGCACACTGTATTGAGACAATTGAGGCATGTGAGAAAGAAAGTATTCCTCTGGACTATTATCTTAAGACATTCCATCATGATAAATACTGGTCTGCACTTCCTGAAGCGGACCGCACTGATCCCTACCTTGCAATTGGTCCTTCATATGTAGAACATAATAAATATCACGAAAACATGTGGGACCTTTTTCCTAAACGCAGCATAGAGGTTATGAAGCAGGTTAAGAAACCGTTTGTAGCGTTTAAGGTTCTGGCTGCAGGAGCGATACGGCCAAGAGACGGGTTCCGCTGGGCATTTGAGAACGGAGCCGACTTTATTCTTGTCGGAATGTTCGACTGGCAGGTTATTGACAATGTAAATACAACCGTAGAGATTCTTGCTGATCTAAAAAACAGGGAAAGAAAATGGTTTTCGTAAATTAGAATAAAAACCATGATAAAATTTCTTTCACCGGTGAAACAGATGATTAACTATAAATTAGTCTTATTATTTCTTTGCCTTAGTGTGATTGTCCTGTTTAATACATTTGTTGATCCAAACGGTTATCTCAGTCCCGATTCAACATTTTACCTCAGACTTTCAAAAAATCTTCTTGCCGGGGAAGGTTTTAAAATTCCCGATTACAGTTCTCCCGACGGACAAACATTTTTCGCAACCTGGCCGGTTGGATATCCGGTAATGATTGCAATAATCTCGAAAATTACCGGACTAGGAATTGTTTGGGCTTCCAAAGCTCTAAACCTTTTAATAATCGGAGCTATACTGCTATTATTCAGTTACATTTTCAGGGGAAATGCTCAATGGGCCGGATTAATATTTTTCATTTATGCTAACATTCAGATATTTTCGTACACCTGGTCGGAGGTACCTTTTATTCTATTTCTGCTGCTTACTGCTCTCACGCTCTATAAATGTGTGGAAACCTCAGGGAAGATAATTTGGTTAGCCGGGCTTCTGCTTTCCGGTATCGCATTGTTCACGATGCGGTATGTTGGTCTGGTTACAGTTGGGATTATTGGTCTGATTGCTCTTGTTAACCTTTTAAAACACAGATGGTTTCTTTCAGGCAAATTGCTTTTAGTAGCTTTATTGCAACTGATATTCGCAGGATTGTATTTATATCACAATAAAATTTCAACAGGGTATTTGACGGGCATGCCCCGATCGCTTCCGGAGGAATCTAACCTCGAACTGTTTAATCAGTTATTGGCAGCATTAAAAGAGGAATTCATATTAATAAACAGGTGGAAACCGTTGTTAATAACAATGGGATTATTCTTGTTATTAGGCATTTATTTATTCACTTCCAGAGGAAAGAACCATCGAGATAAAAAATTTGATGGCTTATGGAAGTATCTCTTACTCTCCGGGGTAACATATCTTGCAGCAATTATCACAATCAGGTGGTTTTCCAATATCACTCCCCTCGACTTCAGGTTTTTAGCCCCGGGGTCTTTTTTGATTATTCTATCACTCATATCTTATCTTCAGGGCAAACCTGAAATAAAGATTATGAATTCCCATGTCTTTTATCTTGTAATCCTGGCAATTCTGAGTTTCAATTATATTCCTTATAAATACAATATATATAAGTATGTGACGACCGGGAAAAACTACTTCCAAAATGCAAATTATTTTGAGAATACCCGGACTGTCCTCGAAAGATATAAAGCAGTAGAACCAAACAGTGTTGTTGTTTTCGGTTCAATACACTTAAGATATTTAAGAGAGAATATTATCCCAACTGAAATCTATGGAAAATCATCACTTGAGGATATGATGAATTATTTCACTCAAAAGAAAAACTGGAATGTTTACATAAATATCCGGGATGATCTGAATCCTGAATATATTCATGAAAGTTTTATCCGGTTCATGGAAAACAACAAAGATAAACAGGTTATCAAGGTGCGTTAAGAATAATTATTCTGTTTTTAACTTCACAGCCCAGTCTGTTACTGAAAGGTTTTGCGAATCGGGGAAAGAGGAAAAAGTCAATTGTCCCTGATTATCTGTCTTAATACTCAGTGGTTTTTCCCACTCCCCTTCTTGTGGATTATACCATAATACAGAATATTGTGTGGAAGGAATGAATCCTTTCAGAACTGGTTTAACCGAACCATTTTCAAAATATAACAACGCAAAGTCTTTCTCAACATTCCTCATCATAAATGACCACCCGTCAAGTCCGTCATCAAAACTCCCCGAAGCTTTCCTTGGTACAATGTCCTCCTGAACCGGCTCAAGAGTCTGATATTTTTCACCTTCCGACAGGATAAATTCACCTAAATGTTTCATATAAGTGGCCGATTCATATTTCAAAGCGTCCCAGATATGTGGCCGGAAGCCCGCAGGTTCGCCGGTGGAAGTCATATCATAGGCAGCTGTTCCATGGACATGCCCGGATAATCCACCTGAAAGGACAGATACATACATCATCGACCTTGTGAAGTAATTATCCCTGGCAGAATTAGTAGGCGGTCGCTCTCCGTGAGGTTTGTTAAGTGAATGATCCCAGCCGGTGTAGTAAGGTTCAAAATTAATTGCCGGGTAAGCAGGTGTAAGCTTAAACAATGTATCGAGCATAGCTGAAACACGATTATCACGGGGGTTATTTCCCACGCTGTGCATTGTAAGCCATGGACAATTCTGCCCATGACCGAATTGTGTAAAGGTTGAATTGTTTATCAGTGTGGTGTATGGTTGCCCGAAAGGCATAGGTCCATACTTTTTGAGGTGATATGTGAGTGCTTCATTGAATTCATCAGCAGTAAGGCTGTATTCTTTTGGAATCCAGTCGAGATGAATGCCGCTGAAAAGAATATTATATGCACCATATCTCGAAATGAGATACTGAATATACCTGGAGTACGATTCATTAAAATCAAAGTATTCTTTCCATGCCGGACAGTTATCCCGTCGTACACTCTCAAGCAATGGGATAAAACCCTGCTCAGAGAGATATTGCATCTTTTTGTCGAGACTTTGAAAATATTCCGGAGTAATTCTGTTAAAATCTGCAACCCCTTTATGTTTTTGGGACATGGCAAAAGGTTTGTTACCGCTTTCATCACGCATATCCTTGGAAGTCATCTGACCATCTTTGACTAAATAGCCAAATTTCTCCCAGGCATTTCTTACGAAAATGCCGTTTGAGTCAGCATAAGTATTCGCATTTTCATCTGCTTCCCAGTTAGGGAAACAGGCAATCATACTAACAGAATTAAATCCCTGTTTTTTCCTGTAGGTTACGGCATCTTCAAAACCGATTCCCGGACCAGGTTCATAGTTATCCGGTGAAACAGCATTTCTGAAAGGTAAACGCCATGTAGTGCCTGCAAGCCATGTGTCGCCAAGCATAAAAAAGGGAGACCCATCCGCGTACTGAAGAGCATGGCCCGATTTTGAAGGCCTTATAAAACCTCGTCGGTTAGGATTCTGAGCCAAATCCTTATCCTGCCATCCGAATGCTTCAAACTCACCCCGCTTATTGTTTAGTCCATTATCAGCAGGCTGATCCGAAGAACTTTTCCAGCGCCATTTACCTGGATTTGTGGCAACAACTCTTACCTTAAAAATATTAGCGCCGTCCCAGAAACCATAAACCCGCTTCGAAAAACCGGGCCCTTCGAGCTCCACCCAACAGGTTACGTCGGTATAGGGGTTACTGTATTGCTTCTCTGCCAAGAGAGTTATCTCGATCATCTCCCATGGATGATGTTTTCCCTCATTGGCACCAGTTCTGGAACAAGAGATGCCAGTAATAGAAAACACACACAAAATTAAGAATAGGAACCTGTTATAAAGGGTATGATTCATACTTTACATATTTATAAATAATTCGGGTTACCTAAAAAGTCATTTTTAACGCAGAGGGCGCAGAGGATACTCAGAGGGCCACAGAGATAATGTAATGAATATTAATTCTTTGCGCCCTTTGCGTATTTCCTTTGCGTTCTTTGCGGTTAAATAAGTTTACTTGAGAGCTATCTGAAACTGTGTTATTGAGTGTGCCGGAAAAGTGTAACTGATCGTATTTCCCTTGAATTTAAGCTCCTTCGTCACTGTCTTGACATCCTCTTTGGTTTTGGTATTGGTTGAGTTTATGGTTTCTCCGTTAACCTCATTGGCTTTAAAACTTCCGGTATACTCACCAGACTGCAAAACGACATCTGTAGCGATGGCCTTAGTTTCATTCTTGTTTATAACATTCACAACCACCTCTTTTGCTGTTTCGTTAAATGAAGCTGTCACGTCGAGATATGGGATATTTTTAAAAAGTTCGTTGCTGTATTTTTCGCAGTTTACATAAACATCAAGGGACGTACCCAGGCAATTCTTCGAGTAAAGATAGAACGGGTAAAAGAGAGTATTTTTGAAATCACCATCAGGAGAGCTGCCGACCAGGCCTGTAAGAAAAGTAAGATTTGCCATTTTAACTACATCGGCATGACGGATAAAAGAGTTTAAATGCTGGGCGAGCATCAATGCCCCGGAAAGATTGCTTCCACGAGCACTATATTCATCAAATGCAATATAGATCGGTCTTTTTGATCCTGATTTAATCATAGCTTTGTTAATCAGCTCCCCAACAACTTCAATCTTCTGATCAATCTCCATACTCAAAGACATCTGATTAGCAAATCCTTGATCAGGCAATCCCCTTAATGCCTGTGTGGCATATCTATGGATAGAAATATAATCAACCAACCCAACCATATGATCTAGAACATAATCATTCCAGTCAATCCAGCCATCCTTAGGATCATAATCCCCTGTGACTAAAGGGAAGTTCGATGAACCTGACACTACAAGCTTGATACTCTTATCTACCAATGTCATCATCTTCGCTGCCTGGTAAGCGAACTTTACATAATCTTCCTTGTTTTTATGTCCCAGTTGCCAGGGGCCGTCAATCTCATTTCCAAGAGCCCAGTATTTTACTTTATATGGTTCTTCACTACCGTACTTCCTCCGAAGGTCAGAATAATAGGTCCCTTTGGGATAGTTACAATATTCCACCCAGTGTATAGCATCGTTAAGAGTGCCAGTTCCTGCATTTATACAAATATAATTTTCAGTCCCGACAAGCTTGCAGAATTTTACATATTCATCAGTTCCCATCTGGTTGTCTTCAAGCCTGTTCCATGCCAGATCCTGCCTAACAGGACGCTTTTCCTTCGGGCCTATCCCATCCTCCCAGTTATAACCCGAAACAAAGTTACCCCCCGGCCATCTTACAACTGGGACATTCAGCTCTTTTATAAGCGCGATAAGGTCTTTCCTGAAACCGTTTTCATCAGCTAACGGGGTCCCTGGTTCGTACAAACCCCTCTTGGGAGCTTCAAGAAAACTACCGTAGATGTTTGGGTCGATTGCACCTATTTTACGATCGAGATCAATTTTGATCACAGCTGTTTGCTGGGCAAGAAGATTCCCGGTAATCATACCGGATAGAATAATGCAACTGAATAGGGTTTTTAAAGTTTTCATAGTTTCTAGGTTATGTTTCAATACAAATTGTATTCCCTCTGTTAGCAGTTTTATGTGATAAAGTTACAAAAGGGTTAAATGTAAATCAAATAAAAATGAGATGACTCAGATAGGCTTAAACAAGATGATCGTAACAACACTATGATCCAAAGTTACTCATAACTCAGCGACTCAACAGGATTCTTCGACGAGGCCCGCCAGCTTTGCCAGCTCACGGTAAGTAAGGCAACAAAAGCAGCAATAAACGGACCGGCTATGAATGGCCATAAAGGCATCGGGCATCGAAAATAAAATCGTGAGAGAAAGATATTGCCAAGAATAAATGCAATGGGTAATGCAAAAACAAATGCAATACTCAGCCATTTTGTATAATTCTTCAGCAATAATCGCATTATTGATAAGATCGTTGCTCCATTTACCTTTCTTATGCCGATCTCTTTGGTCCGGCTTTCAGCAGTAAACATTGCCAGTCCGGATAACCCCAGACAAGCCAGTAATAGAGCAATAATAAAAGCAAGACCAACAAGACTTGAAATAGTACGCAACCGTGAATAATCGGGAAGATCTCTGAAAAGGACCGGTTGAAAAGGGATATCAGTCTCATAGCGCTTATATATTTCCCCGATTTTATTAACCATTTCACGAAAGGTCCCGGATGAAAATCTTATAAGTAAGGTATTCCTGTTTTTACCACTTACAGAAATAATTGTCGGTACCAGTGGACCAGCAAGATCAATTGCATGGAAGTCTTTGAAAACACCAATAATTTTACCTTTCTTCCCTTCAACAGTTAATGAGCTGACTATTGGATCCTTTGTTTTCATAACATTGGCAGCTATGTCATTAATTACAAAACATACAGAATCTGAAACAAAGGATTTATCAAAATATCTTCCGGCTATCATTTTGATCTGCACAGTTTTGTTATAGTTAAAATCGGTTTTGATACACCAGAAATCGAGCTTTTTCGAATTATCTTTTCCTTCCCATGTTACATCATTGGTGACACTTGACCCACGAAAAGGAATGCAGTTTGTGAAACTTAATGCCTCAATACCCGGAATTGAAAGCAAATCGGCCTTTAAGCTTTCTTCATGATCCTCCAGATTTTTTGAATTGTTAATAATGATTAGTTTATTCTTATCAAATCCTGTATCGAAGTTACTCATGTATCGCTCCTGAACTTTAATGATCATCATACATATTATTAAAACAACAGGTATTACAAACTGAAAGACAATCAGGCTCTGCCTGAAGTAGCTGTAGCTATGACCTGTAATAATTTTCGATTTGAGAATAGATACCGGATTGGCTGACGCCAGGTATAGCGATGGAAGTAATCCTGAAAACAATCCGGTAAACAAAGCAATCAAAGTAAAGACAAGGGTTACTTTAATTTCTTTAAATCCTAAGTATATATCTCCTTGAAACATCGAATTGAAACCAACTATAAGCACGCGGGAAAGAAGAATTGCGCTCAACATGCTTATCATAATTAAGATAAATGTTTCACCCAGGAACTGAATAATTATGTTTGATTTTGTGGCGCCGGCAACCTTTTTGATCCCTACCTCACGATATCTTTTGATATTCAGGGCAATTGCCAGATTTATAAAATTAAAACACGCAATAAGGAGTATGGCGAATCCGATACTGCCAATAATAACTACATTCCGCATCTCTCTCCATACTCTTTTTTCTCCTGAATATGAATAGAGATTCTTTTCTTTAAGAGGTACTAAAAACAATTGCTGGTTTAAAGTAGTTTCCTGAGTTTTGATTAAATCTTTAATCTTTGTTTTTATCTCACTTATATTCACATTTTTATCAAATGACACCCAGATCTGGTTTGCAGAAGCCCCTGTTTCATTTGCCTGGCTATTTGTGGATAAGAACTTAGAGAATGGAATCACAATATCGAATTGAAGTGTAGATTGAGAAGGGACATCCCTGAATACTCCTGAAATTGTGAATACTTCCTCTTTATTGCCGTCTTTCAGAATAACTGTTTTTCCAAGACAATCGATGGTTGAAAAAAGCTTATTGGCAGTTCTCGCGGAAATCAATACCGAGTTAATATCAGATAAAATATTTGAACTCCCTTTCGAACCTAAAGGGAAAGAAAACATATCAAAAAAGTTTTCATCAGCATAAATACAAGATTCTTTAAATGATTTATCTCCGGCATTTACTGTAAAGCTTCGGAAGGCAATCCGTGTAATAGACTCTGTTTCAGGAATATTCTCTTCAATTACTGCCTTAAGAGAGGCAGAAACGGGTTCTTTAAGGAAACGGTCGCCGTTAAAATAGGTCACCATCGATTCAACTTCATACAAGTTATTGTAGTTTTTGTGGAACTTGTCGTAGTTGAATATATTCATGATATATAATGCAGAAATAATTGCACAGGTCAGACCAAATGTGAAGCACAAAAAATTGAGTGTAGTGTAGGTTCTGTTTCGCCAAAGAAACCTGAAAGCAATTTTTATAAAACTTTTATTCATAAGCGGTTACTTTAATCTTTGTTGAATTATAGTCAAATTTACAACCCCTTAAGCAAATATTCTAAACCGATATACCTTCTTATAATTTCTGTCTGCAAGTTTGCAGATAATCCCGATGAAAAACTGGGAGAAGAATATTTTACATTAAAACCTGGTAAAAATGTCAAAGTCATGGTTGTAATATTGCCGGAAATTTTAATTTTACCCTGCGGGGAACCTTGTCCTCGTTTTAATCTATAAAAATGAATACATCTGAAAACACATTCACAATTAAGGATTCAACAGGAAATCCTGCACCTATGGGACTTCTTGGATTTGGAATGACAACTGTTTTGTTGAATCTTCACAATGCTGGATTATACGAGCTAAACTCCATGATAATTGGAATGGGGATTTTCGTGGGAGGAATAATGCAGATTATAGCAGGAATACAGGAATGGAAAAAGAACAATACGTTTGGGGCGACTGCTTTTACGGCTTATGGCTCCTTCTGGATCTCTTTAGTTGCAATCTGGTTAATCCCCCGGTCATCAATCGGTACCGATTTAAAATCCGACGAGGTTTCTATGGGCTGGTACCTGCTTATGTGGGGTGTATTCACAGCTTTCATGTTTATTGGAACGTTAAGGTTAAACCGGGTATTGCAGATTGTATTCGGATCTCTCACAATACTTTTCTTACTTTTGGCGATTGGCGATTTTACAGGCATAAAAGTAATAAAAGTAATTGCAGGAATTGAAGGAATATTCTGCGGCTTATCTGCAATATATGGCTGTGCGGCTCAGGTACTTAATGAGGTTTATGGTGAGAAAGTCCTGCCTTTGGGTTAAACAGTGTGATTTAGGTCAGAATTTAATTATTACTACATAAAAACATGAAAGTAAAATCATTTCATTTCCGGGTGCTTATCCCCCTGATTCTTGTGTGTTTATTTGTAACAGGGTGTTCCAAATCCGTTCAGGATTCCAACTTGTCAAAGGACGGGTTAGAGAGAAGTACTCCCGGGGAACAGGGTGTCCCTTCTGAGACCATTGCTAAATTTTTTAAGTCGGTCGAAGAGAAGGGTTACGATGTCCATGGGCTAATGATGCTTCGTCATGGAAAAGTGATAGCTGAACACTGGTGGGCGCCATACGCTCCTCAATATCAACATGCTATGTATTCGGCAACCAAGACTTTTACCGGCACAGCGGTTGGGTTTGCTGTTCAGGAGGGTCTGCTGAATATAGAAGATAAGGTTACCTCCTTTTTTCCCGATCTGCTTCCCGATACCATCTCTCCTCAGCTGGCTTCGCTAACTGTAAAGCATTTGCTGACAATGTCGGTCGGCCATGCCTCAATGCCGTATGCCGGCTCCGGAGACAGTCAGGTCCGTTCTTTCCTGGCAGCCCGGTTTGCTCATGAACCGGGAACCTCTTTTGCGTATAACATAACAGCTTCTCACATGCTGTCGCACATCATCACCAAAGTAAGCGGTGTTTCTCTTTATGAGTACCTGAAGCCACGCCTCCTCGATCCCCTGGGTATAGAGGATGTGATTTGGGAAATGGACAATGATGGATATAACATGGGCAATGGCGGAACCCATATGAAAACTTCTGATCTGGCTAAAATGGGTCTGTTCCTCATTAATAAAGGAAAGTGGAACGGTAAGCAGCTGATAGATCCCAAGTGGACTGAGGCAGCAACAACTCCACATATTTATCAACATCCGGAAAAGACACCTGAAGAAAATGAGAATGCTGCTGAAGATGGCTCACAAGGTTATGGTTATCAGATATGGATGGGACGCCATCATTCGTACCGTGCCATCGGTGGACAGAATCAGCTTATTATGGTAATACCCGAATATGATTTTATCCTGGTTTGTCATAGCAGCATTGGTGATGAAGCCGGATTCAATAAACTTATTTATGATATGCTGCCCTCAATGAGCGATAAAAAACTTAAAGCCGACAAATCGTTCGACTTAAAAGCTGCAATTGCCGGATATGAGATCAAGCGGCCATTTAATACCACTACCACCACCAAGGTCACGATGAACACCCGACGATATAAGATGGATGAGAATCCACTTGGAATCAATTCCACCCTGTTCCGTTTCGATGCTTCCGGGAATTGCTATCTTACATTTATTACTGGGAGTGCAATTCATAATATCCCTTTCGGTCTCGATAGCTGGTTGGTTGGAATGACAGACCGTTCCCTTGCAATTGCCCGTACAGTTTATCCCAATACTATGGGTGTCACCCCGGTTCGTACTGCGGGTATATGCACCTGGACAGCTGCAAATCAGCTTTCAGCCTTCTATCTCTCGATGTTCAATCCGGGCTCTACCGAAACTTTCAATTTTGGCTTTGAGGGCGATCAGCTGAAGATGGAAATAATAGCACCTCTAGGACGTCGCCCGGGACCTCCCGGAATGCCTCAACCTGCTCCTGCAAACCTTATCTTAACGGGTAAGAAAATGATAAATTAACCGCAGAGTACGCAAAGATTGCGCAAAGAAAGCAAAGCTAAAAAATAGTAATTCAGCTCTTTGCGAGCTTTGCGAAAACCTTTGCGCCCTTTGCGGTTAATGGATTTCTAGTCAACTTAAGGATCCTGGAAATAGATCCATTCAGGACTACTTCACATATACTGATTTCACGCTGTAGTATGCCTTCTTGGGTTTAAGTTCTTTGTCAAACAGCATAGGATAATCGGTGCGTCCGCGAACAGGAAAACCATTGAGCCACGTTCTTCCATCGTCGAGGCCCCAAAAGGTTACAGAAGTAACTTTTCCTGCATTCTTATGAAGTACCTCAAAGAACCTTTTATAACTGTCCGCCAATCTGTCTTCTACTTCTTTGGTGTATGGCTGTGTTACCTGTACCTGATTTTTTGCTCCATCCCCATGATAAGAAGTGTAGGTTGTTACATCCAGCTCGGTAACCTGAATCTTCAGTCCTAGCGCTGTAATACGGTCTATCACAGTCTGAAGCAT
This sequence comes from uncultured Bacteroidales bacterium, assembly GCA_963809855.1. GTDB lineage: Bacteria > Bacteroidota > Bacteroidia > Bacteroidales > VadinHA17 > LD21. The sequence continues at coordinate 3,102,798 of CAWELF010000001.1, forward strand.
TTCAGCAGTAATATCATTGCTCCAATGACCCTGAAGACCAACAGCGTCGATAGGTACTCCGGCAGCAACTAATTCTTTGAGAATTATCATTGCACGCTCAAGTTTTGCAGGATTTACCAGATTATAATCGTTATAAACCAGTGTCACATTTGGATTTATACTTCTTGCTGTACGGAAAGCATATGCCAGGTAATCTTTCCCACATACTTTGTACCATGGACTTTCTGTCCTGTAAATCTCTCCTTCTTTATCTGAAACCGCTTCGTTTACAACGTCCCAGCAAAAAGTAACATCCTTGAAATGATTCATTACAGCAGTCATATACACTTTTAATCTTGCATAAAGCTGGTCTTTTGTAAGAGGGGTGCCCTTGTCATCATTGAAAAATGCAGCAGGTGTCTGGCTGTGCCATACCAGTGTATGACCACGCATTTTCATATTATTAGCCTTTGCAAATTCAACGATACGATCAGCCGAAGCCCAGTTAAATACCAGTCCGTTAATAGTGTCGAGTTTAAGCGAGGTCTGTGGTGCTCCCATCTGACCAGGCCTTGGGAAAAATAAAAGGCTCTGAGGTTTCATTTCGTTCTCACAAGTCATAGTGTTGAAATTATCAATTACCATCTTCCCGGCATCTCCGGTAATCGTTCTTGCATTAACCGCAACTCCTACAAGAAAATCTTTCTTGAAAAGTTCTTTAAGAGGCACATAATCTGACTGTACCTGTCCGGAAAGCATAAAGCACTGCAGTATACCAACCAAAAGTCCAAATAATTTATTCATAATAGGTTAGGTTAAAATGTTAGTCAATTTTATATAATTCAACAGAAAACGGGTGCTAATTAATATCACATTTTTTAAAACGAAAAGATAAATATAATATAACAAGAACACACAATCATATTCTCAATATTTTTTTGTGAGTCCTGAATGTTATAATCCTTTTGGCAGTTTTAGTTTTTTGCATCCTATGCTAAAAATAATTTAGGTCATGTTAAGAAATAATAAATCCTTTATACCCATGATTATATTGCGTTCCTATGGGACTTATTGCAACAGGGGTGCTGTATTTTCTACCTATATTTGATCCCTGACGGGATCGTCCCGTAGGGACATAATACTGGTAGAATGCAAGTTAGACAAAGGTCCTAAGTCCCTTAGGGACGAAATAGTTGAAACCGTTGAAATTAAAATCTAGAGGTTTATGAGTAATTTATAATATTCGAACTATAATAAAAATTAATAATTATACATTTACGATTAAATGAAACAAAAGATAATCTAATAACATATAAAATGGACCGCAGGAAATTTTCAAGGAACATATTGCTGGCAGGACTTACAGTACCAGCTATCAATTTAACTTCGTTTAAAGATGCCGATCAGAATAGTTTCTATGAAGAAGAATCAAAAAAGCTGCCAGTGAGAGAGTTTGATGTTGTTATTGCCGGTGGAGGAACCGCCGGTGTGGTAGCAGCAATCGCGTCCGCCAGACAGGGAGCAAAAACCGCTCTCATTGAGGCCAAGGGGTACCCGGGAGGTACGGTAGTTGAGGGAGGAACCGCACTGCACAGTTTCTTCAACCTTTGGAAAGCTTTTCCCGGTGTTCAGAAACGTCAGGTAGTAAGAGGCATCCCACAGGAAATAATCGACCGGCTATTGCTTGTTCGTGGTACTTCAGGTCATGCGGAAATGCTTACAAATTACGACTACGATTCAGTCTGTACTTCAATCGACACTGAGATGTACAAACTGGTGGTTTTTGAGATGATGTCGGAAGCAGGTGTAGCAATATTTGTCAATAGTCTTGTAAGCGGTGCAGTAAAAAAAGGATCGTCCATTGAGGGTGTAATTGTTCAGAGCAGGGCAGGAAGGGAATTATTTAAAGCAAAATGTTTTGTAGATAGTACGGCATATGGAGACCTTTCGGCATATGCTGGGGCAACCTTTGTGGAACTCAACGATCACCCTGTATGCAACAGTATGGGTATTGGTAATGTAAATATTGAAACCCTGTCTGACTACCTGAAATCGAAAAATGCTCTCGGTCAACTGGCTCTGGGATTACGCGATGGGAAAGATGGCAAGATCGTCAGAATGGGAAGTGAAGGTACCGGGGGACCAAATGCTCTGTTTCCGGCTGAATTTGTCGATGGAATGAGAAAACTCGGATCAGGACTTATAACGACCACAGTCCATGATAATTACATGATGTTTATAAAAATAAACTATAAGATGGCAGTCAGCCCTACCAACAGAGACGAAGTTGCAAAAGCTGAGCTTTTAATCAGACAGAATCAGTATAAAACGCTTGAACTTTTCAGAAAATACCTCCCCGGGTGTGAAAATGCGTTCATTGCGCGCACAAGTCCATCGTTGAACATACGCAGGGGAAGGACAATTACATGCGATTATGATATTACTTCATCAGATGTTCTTGAAGGTAAGCATTTCGAGGACGACATTATGGTATATGGTTTTCATGATTCTGCACCAAGATTAAGGGTAAAAAACGGAGGAACATACGGAATACCATATAAAGCGCTGCGGGTGAAGGATATTGATAATCTGCTTGTAGCCGGAATGCTTATCACTTCAAACCACGATGCACATATGTCAACCCGAAATACTGTCAGCTGTATGGGACAAGGTCAGGGAGCTGGAACTGCAGCAGCCTTGTGTGCAGCAAAGAATTGTGGTACCCGTAATCTGCCATATAGTGAGCTCAGACAGAAACTGGAAAAGGATGGAGTATACTTTGAAAGCTGATTATCGAAACTGAATATCAGAAAACCAGGTGATGATTCTTTCTCTGTGATTATTTGATTATAAAGTTTAAGACTAGTACACCAAACAACCCCATGAAGGATATGGTGGTTTCCATTAATGTCCAGGAAAAGAAGGTCTGCTTAAGAGAAAGATTGAAAAATTCTTTGAACATCCAGAATGCAGTATCGTTAACATGCGACCCAAATACGCTTCCTGCTCCCACCGCCAATACCATCAATTCTGGTGAAACATGAGTTGTTGCTAGAAGTGGCGATACTATTCCGGTTGCTGTAATTCCGGCAACTGTAGCTGAGCCCAGGGTCACCCTGAGCAATGCAGTAACAATCCACGCAAACACAAGAGCAGGCATATGCCAGTCGTTGCTGAGTTCCGAAATATATTCAGCGGTACCACTATCGGTAAGTACCTGCTTAAAAACACCCCCTGCCGTTATGATCAGCATAATGACTGATATTCCAGAGATGCCCTCATTAAGCCACTTCATGGTGTTTTCTGTCTTTTGTCCCGACCTCAATCCAAAATACCATAAGGCAAGAATAACAGATATAAATAATGCAATATTGGCATCTCCAAGAAAGCCTAATACCTTGTTAAGTAATGATCCTTCAGGAAGGATGCTCTTTGAAATCACAGAAACAGCAATAAGAAAAACAGGGAGAAGTGCGATTGCGAAACTTGGTAATGCCGGTGGCAGTTTTTCATAAGGGATATCTTCTTTTGCAGCGAATAATCCTGCCATATCAGTTTTTACATTTTTAAGCAGTCGCCCGAGTAACGGACCTGCAACTACTATCGCTGGTAACGCGATAATTGCACCGTAAACCATGGTCATTCCAAGATCAGCTTTGAAAGCATTTACCAGAATAACAGGACTTGGATGAGGAGGCAGGAAACAATGTACTGTTGACAAGGATGCCGCCATTGGAATAGCCAGGTAAAGAACCGGTAAGCGTGTTTCTTTGGCGATTGAGAAGACCAGCGGCACAAGAATAATAAACCCGGCATTGTAGTATAGAGGAAGTCCAACCAGAAATCCTGTAAGAAGAAGTGACCATTGAATATTCTGCACTCCAAAACTATTAATAAGGGTTGCAGAGATTTTTTTTGTCGCGCCACTCGATTCAAGGATCTTGCCGAGAATCGCCCCCAGACAGAGGATTAGTGCAAGTCCTGATAAAGTGTTCCCAACTCCGCTTTCGATTGATTTTATTACATCAGCAGGTTTCATTCCCAGGAACAAGCCTGTAAGAATTGCAACAAGCAGAAGCGAAATGAAAGGGCTGATTTTTTTAACAGACAAAAATATCTGTAAGGAAATTGCAAGAATAATTATTACAAAAGTCATCCTGTAAAACTGGATTTACGAAAGTATCTTTAATGCAGATCTCTTAAGACCACAGACCCTGATCCTCCTTTAAGAAAATCAAAATCACAGCCTTTATCGGCCTGTTCAACATGCTCTATGAACATTCTTACATATCCTCTTTCAACAACCGGTTGAGGCTTAATCCATGCGTCGCGTCTCCTCTGAAGTTCTTCATCTGAAACAAGAAGGTTTAGTGACCTTTTCTCAACATCAAGCTCTATGATATCTCCGGTTTTCACCAGAGCAAGAACTCCACCAACAGCAGATTCAGGAGATACATGTAAGACAACTGTGCCATATGCAGTTCCACTCATTCGGGCATCTGAAATACGGACCATATCTGTAATTCCTTTTTTTATCAGCTTTTCAGGAAGTTCAAGGTTTCCCACTTCCGGCATTCCAGGGTAACCCCTTGGGCCTGCTCCTTTTAATACCATAATGCAGTTTTCATCAATATCCAGATCCGGATTGTCAATTGTCGCATGATATTCTTCAATATTCTCAAATACAACCGCCCTGCCTCTGTGTTTAAGCAATTTCCCGGAAGTTGCCGAAGGTTTAATGACTGCGCCATTTACACAGAGATTACCTCTAAGTACTGCAATTCCTGCTTTATGTTTTATTGGTTTGTCAAGCTCTGCAATTACCTCGCGATTATAGCAGACCGCCCCTTTGCAGTTTTCACCTATTGATTTCCCATTTATGGTAAGAGCATCTGAATGAATAATATCCTTCAACTGGTCGATTATAACAGGTAATCCTCCGGCATAATAAAAATCTTCCATCAGATATTTCCCTGAAGGCATAAGATTCAGCAGTAGAGGCATATCACTTCCGAGACGATCAAAATCGTCAATAGTAAGGTCAACACCAATCCTTCCTGCGATAGCAATCAGGTGAATCAGAAAGTTGGTTGAACCGCCAACAGCAGAGTTTATCTTTATTGTATTTTCAAATGCGTTCCTTGTCAGTATGTCAGACAACCTTATGTTCTCATTAACCATCTCAACTATTCTGTTCCCGGAGAGATGAGCCATTACCTTTTTCCTGGAGTCCACCGCTGGAATAGCAGATGCGCCTGGTAATGTCAGACCAAGCGCTTCAACCATTGTGGCCATAGTCGATGCTGTACCCATAGTATTGCAATGGCCGGCACTTCTCGACATGCAAACTTCCGCTTCCACAAGGTCTTCCCTGGATACTGTTCCAGCTTTCAATCCTTCCGATAATTGCCAAGTGGTTGTCCCTGACCCGATATCCTTACCCCTGAATTTACCATTTAACATCGGACCGCCAGGTACAACAATTGTGGGGAGGTTAACACTTGCTGCTCCCATAAGTGTCGAAGGAGTCGTTTTATCGCAACCTGTAAGAAGAACTATACCATCGAGCGGGTTGGCTCTTATAGTCTCCTCTACATCCATGCTTGCAAGGTTTCTCCAGAGCATAGTGCCGGGCTTCATTATAGTTTCGCCAAGCGACATAACCGGAAACTCAAATGGGAAACCGCCAGCTTCATACACTCCGCGCTTCACAATTTCGGCAAATTCTCGTAAATGACCATTGCATGGCGTTAGGTCTGACCATGTATTGCAGATGCCGATAACAGGCTTCCCTCTGAACATATGATCGGGATGACCCTGGTTCCGAAGCCAGCTTCTGTGAACAAAACCCATCTTATCATCTTTCCCGAACCATTCTGAGCTCCTCAAATAAGATTTCTTTCCCATTTTATACCTTTTATATTAAGTTTTCACCTTTGAAATTAAGTCCATGATGCTTTCACCTGTCTGACTAAACAGTTGCATCGTTGTAAAGATTCAAAGGTATGGTCATTATCGAATCATTTCCGAATATTCATTGATTTTTTTTGAGAAATGAAGTTTCCGTTTTTGGAAACTCCAGTCACTATGATATCATAATTCGATATAAAGTCTGAGGCGAAGAATGAAAGGATGCTCTTTCTTTCTGAGCTAAATAAAACCTGAGAGTTCCAGTAAAGTGTGTTCCTGAAATCCGGCAGATGACTTTGCAGGGTCTGACCTGAGGAATAATCCGGATAGGTGAATTTTTGGTCTGGTTCGTAATCGCGGTAACGCATTCTTACTGCTTCCTCCGGAAGTCTGATATTGTCCAGGATACCTTTGATTGTTATAATATTTACCAACCCGTAGAACATGTAATCGCCAATAACATATCGCGCTTTAACCACATCTATTTTCTCAACGAGCTGAGGATCGAGATTGTAAAGTGTCGCAGGGTCCCTAATCACAACACCATCTATAAGTAAAAGAGGATCCTCATTTAATCTGTTACCTGTTATGCCAGCTATTGTAACTCTGTATCCGGCATTTTCCGACTTCATTGAAACACCAGGTAAAAGTTCGAAGAAAACTTCCTGCATAGTTGGTAGTTTTATATAGTCTGCCATTATTAGCTCGATATCCGGTTTCCCGTAAAACCTCGCCTTCCCGCTTGTAAACTCTTCCTGAATACTTACAGTTCGCGGTTCAAAGGTTCTGTAAATCTTCATAATGCGATTGTTTATTCCCAGTTTCTGCACAATCACCGGAAGAGATGTTTGACTTCGTTTTTGAATGCTAATTGCCGGATATCTGTCAGAAAATGAAGAAAGGATAACCACTTTGTTATTGTTACTTTTTTCATCGGTCTGTATTACAAGATCTCTTGTTTTAGTATCTATGGGAAGTGAAAAGCGAAATCTTCCATCGGGGTCTATTACTGAATATTGCAGCATGGCTTTTTTCCCCGGAATGGAAAGGAATACATGATGGTTTAATAAAGTATCAGTTATGTTATTATTAAACATTGAACCGACCAGGTAATGGTAACGGGTTTCCTTTTGATACCTGATCTCCGCCTGGTTTTCAGATAAAATAAGATTCCAGTCGAGCCAGTTGCTCTTTGCTGTGGCCAGAAAATTATCCATCAGAGTGTCGGGAATATCATCCAATGGAGTTCTAATAAAATCATCAGGCAATTGTCCAAATTCTGATCCGAAAACCATATAATCTTCGATACCTGTAAATATTTTAGAACCCGAAGGAACTATAGTGATGCTTAGAAAGGAAGAATCATCATTTGAACCGGGACCAGCAGCTTCCACAGTTATCAATACTTCACCTCTTGGACGTATTGTGTCCGGAGAAGAGACATTCACATGAGAAACTTTATTACCTCCCTTCTTTGTAAAGGAATAGGTTTCGCAGACAGGTTTTCCTTCCGAATCAAAAATTGAAAGCTGGCTTATTCCGGAAATAACATTTGATGCTGGAATCTCAAACCGCATTGTGTCACTGGTAAGCGTAACTGCAGATCTATAATTAATTACGCCATGTGTCTGAAGGAATATATAACTTGAATTATTGTTTTTTACCCTGTATTCAATACCTGTAATTATTTCTGCCAGAAGTAGTCCTCTATTATCTTTGATGACCCTTCCCGAAATTCCGTTTTGAACCAGTTCTTTCTCTGATGCAATTTCCCGGAATTCCTCAGGAAAAGAAAAATTCTTGTCACCCGGCACTCCGTATACTTTTATTTTCCGGGTAAAGCAATTTGATGGCATGAAGTTTTTCATCCAGTTGGTATATGAGCGAATCGTATATACACCCGGGCTTAACGTATCGGGGAGTACTACCTGTCCTGATCCAATACCATCTGTGAGCCCTACTTTTATCTGGGCAACAGGTCTGTTAACAGGATTCAGTATTTCGAAATAAGCGATCCTACTTGCCCCTGTAAGTTTTTCATTCTTCCGGTCGAACAGAAAAATGCTGAACCGGAGCTCTTCTCCGACTATATAGATATCCCTGTCAGATTGGACAAATATCTCTTCACGGGGAAATGATTCGCAGTAAGATTGAAACTTCCTCGTAAGATTCTCAAGGATATCATTTTTAACCTGAGAATAAACGCCTGAATTCAGGATAATAAGAAAAACTGAGCTGATTATAAGTCTCATCTGTAATTAAAATTCGTCATTCATATATATTCTCACTTCCTGTTTCATTGGTCGTTATTATTGCTTTTAGGCATCTCCCATGATTCTTTCCAGAAATCTGGTTTCACTTTTGTTCCCCTCACTGTGCAATCGACACAGCCTTTATTGTCAGTTGTAATGATGAAATTGGGTTTTACTTCAACAATCCAGTAATTAACACCTGCATATTCTAACAGCCCGGCAGGGGGGAAAGGTGCATCCTGGGTAGCTTTAACGGAATCTTTCAGACAGTCTCTGTACGGATCTATAAGTTTCTTAAAATAATCACTGATATACATGACTTTTGAACTTTTTGCAGATACACTAAAAAAGCCAAGAACCTGCCGGTTGGGATCCCCCACAATAAACAAATTGCCATAAACAGAGGCTGGTGTTATGTCATAAAAATTCCCTGATTCTTGAGTGAGCTTCCCAAGATCGCTCCAATAATTATACTCGTTTTCACTTAAAGAATATTGATTTACCTGAATCCTGTAACGCACTGAAAGTCTATCTGATAGATTTGAAATAAACTTGACCTTCAATGCTTTGATTTTGCTTTCACTAAGACCCGTGACTGCTTTTGTATTTATTTCATCTGAATTATTGGTTACCCAGCATACTTTATTAACTGATCTCTGGTAAGATGGGGCCTGTATTTTCCAGGTTTCAGAGTAATCCCACCTGAAAAACCTGCTTTTGTTGGCTGGATCGGAAGTATTCAGGAACACCTGGCAACCTTCACCCTCGACGGGGAATCCATTTTCCGATGTTAGCTGTACTTTTTCATAATACAAACTGTCGATAGGAGGGACAGACAACATTTCTTCGGGGAGCGACTGTAGAAAATCAACAATCGTCTTTTTTGACGAAGCATCATAGCGTTTTATTTCAATATTTATCGAATATTTCCTTCCCACAACCGCTCTGAAATCATTACTTGTAATATAGATCCCGGAAGCGCCGGTAAGAGGGTATCTGGTCCCAAGATCATTGGTTATCCACACGTTGCATCCATTTATTGGAACTAAATCGGAACTCTTTCCAATTGGTACAGATCTGGATACTCTTACCCCCTGACTCCCTGGCTGATCAGTTATCAATCCCTCCACGACATACAAGTCCGGATCGGTTCCTGTTTCCGGCAAGAACTGTTTTATACAGCCGGTGGCAGTAATGATAAGGATGAAAGCAGATAAATTACGTAAATATTTCATATCTAAAAATCAAAATTAAAACTGACGGATGGTATTGCCCGACCAAATATGGATAGCTGGTACCCATAAATTTTGTTATTGTCATTGCGAAAAAACACTGAGTAAGGATTTTGCCTGCCAAGAAGATTGTAGACAGAGAAAATATAGTGAGGATTTGCGATCTTATGCGACCTTAGATTCCCATTTATTGTACAGGAAACATCAAGGCGCATATAATCCGGGATCCTGTAGGCATTCCTAACGGAATACTGAACAACAAGTTTATCTCCCATGTAATAAGATGTCAGCGGATATGTTACCGGGCGGCCGGTGCTCCACGTAAAATTAGTTGAAAAACTTAACCTTCGGGAATAAAGGTACGTGTGTGTAAGGGTTAAATTATTTGGTTTGTCATAATTTGCCGGAAACCATGTTGAATTGTTGATTATCTCATCCCTGAAATTTCCAGTCGATTTCAAAAGTGTCCTCGACCAGGTGTACCCAATATCCCATCTGCTACGGCCTGTACTCTTTTTGAGTAATAATTCAATCCCGTATGCCTTTCCATCAACCGGTGCCAGATCCATCTCTATATGCTCGTTCATAATAAGGTCAGCCATCCCTTTGAAATCGACCATATTCTTTATCCGTTTATAATAGACCTCAACTGAAGCCTCCATCTTTCCTCCCGACATAAGTCTGTATAATCCTGCTGCATACTGATCACCAACCTGTGGTTTAATATAATAATCACTCAGTTTCCAGGTATCAGTCGGCGATATTGCGAAGGTGTTTGAAAGAAGGTTAAGATACTGCCTCATATGGTTAAAATTGATCTTTAACGAGCTGTTTTCAGACACCCTTATGTTCAGTGAAAGCCTGAATTCTGGACCTGCATAATGACTGATAGTATGAGCACTCTTATAATTTATGGTATCAATTACCGAGGCAGGCTGTTTTGAGAGCTCAGGATCGTATTCCAAAACAGAACCAGGGCCCAGAGAACGGTAGGAAGAGAATCTTAATCCTGCGTTTATTGAAACCGATTCTGATATCGGATAGCGTTCATCAATATAAACTGCGGTTTCAACAGCACGTTCAAATGGTATTCTTTTCGCTAATACCAGAGAGGAATCAGTTAATGGAAGGTAACGACCTGGCAGTACTGTGTGATGAGTCATTTCAAGACCGTATCTGATTTCATGACTCCCGCTATATAAGTTGAAATCAGCTTTTAGTCCTGTGCTGTTTATTCTGTGCGACAAAATAAAAGCTTCGGTGGCGGGTTTGTCGCTCGACATATCATATCCGAAGTGGCTGTTATACAGGTTGATAACCACAAAGTGTCTGCTGTTAAATGAGTGTCTTAACCGTGCTGATATAATGTTGTTATCGTATCTGTACAAAGTATCTGAATTCAGTCTGAAAGCATCGTGACTGAGGTAGGAAGATATTTCAAGCTTATTAGTTTTATTTATATCATATGAAATACTAGCATTCATGTCATAAAAAGAAGCAGCACTGTTTCTTATTGCCGGATCGTCTAATAATCTGAGCACCCAGTTCGAGTATGTTGTTCTTGCTGCCAAAACGAATGAAGCCTTATCTTTTTTAATCGGGCCTTCAACCAATATGTGAGTTGTAACGGGGCTTATGCCGGCATTTCCTTTCGTTTCTCTCCTGTTACCTTCTTTTGTATTGATGTCAATTACTGATGAGAGCCTGCCCCCGTATCTTGCAGGGATACCTCCTTTATAAATTGTGAAGTCCTTAATTATATCGGCATTCACAGAAGTAAAGAAACCAAAAAAATGAGAAGGGTAATAGATTGGTGCACCATATAACAGCATAAGGTTCTGGTCGGAGGATCCTCCTCTTACATTGAATCCAACTGAACCTTCTCCAACAGACAGAACACCGGGGATCAGTAGCAGACTTTTAGTAACATCCGGTTCTCCCATTGAAGTGGGCTGGAACTTCAGAGCTTCCACATCGACTTTTACTACTCCCGATTCGTTGCGCTGGAGAATTGCATTTCTCTCTCCATAAACTACAGTTTCCTTAAGGGGTATCAGGGCGCTGTTCATCTCAATGTTAAGCACGCCCGATCCGTAAACATTGACGTAGACCTTTTTTTCCTTCATGCCAATGAAAGAAAAGCGTATCACATGAGCACCCCTGGGAATGTCGAGGTTAAAAAAACCGTACTGGTTTGACAGTCTTCCAATTGACATGTCCTGAACAAAAACCGAAGCTCCGGAAAGAGACTCCCTTGAGTCACTCTCAATAATAGAACCTGTGATATTGACATTTCCGGGAAGGTCCTTCCCGGCAGGATCCCCAATGTCAAGGTGCAGACTTTCAGATGATCTCTGCTTTTCCATCTCCAGGGCATAATCATCCTGCGGGATAGAATTTCTTTCTACCTGTACAATTTCAATATGTTCAACCTCAGCGTTTTTTGTAATTATAAAATCACCATTGCTATCGCGGTAGAAATAGAGAAATTTTGTTTTAAACATTTTGGTAAGTAATTCAGGCAGGGAATTTATCCCTGGATAATCTCCGGGTTTGAGATCCTGCATCCACTCCTCCCTGAAGAAAAACCTTATCCCTGCTTTGCTTTCTGCTGCATCAACAAACTGTCTGAATGTAAGCCCTTCATAATTCCATGTAATCTTTACATCCTCCTGTGCTTTCAGAGAGTTTACCGAAAACAATGCAATTACAGCAAATAGTACTATGATTTTAATTGCGTGAACGTTATTTTGTCTTTGTCTCATAATATTCTATTACACGTCTGAAACTATCAGGGTCGTTCCTCGAAATGATTATTTGATTAGTTCTCATATATTTTTTTAACATCGCCTGCTCCTCACCTTCAGCGAAAAGATTCAGTAATTCCCTTCTGTTATCAGCCCTGTGGATCTTACCATCCTTTAATATATATACTTTATTTATCTGGCTGAATCTGGGGAGTCCATTGGTAATTGTTGTAGGTATCAACTCCTTTGCATATTTGGCGTAGACTTTGATTTTACCGTCATACAATAAATGACAATATCCATCTAAATTAACTGAAGAAGAACTATTAAAATTCACAAACTTAAAGATATTATCGTCATAAGAGAGCCTGAAAGAATTTATCATCTCTTTATTAAGTACTATGATAGTCCCGTCCTCTTTTAGTAATAGCAGCTCGTCATTAATCAGGTCATACTTTATTTTAATACTGTCAAAATCAAAGCCGTCAACACCTACATCCCCGGTCGAAAAATCTGGCGAAACAAAAAACTGGTCCCCGTCAGTATTACTGAACTGATTCTGCCATACACGGCCATTGTATAGTATCTGATGTTCAATATTATCCTTTGATTTGTCCTGAGGAGATGAATTGAAGTTGTCACCAACACCTCTGTATCCGGAGCCGATAATTGAGAATAAAATTAAGAATAAAGTAAGGATCGATTTTATCATTTTTAAGATTAAATTTATAAATAGAATCAATTGCTGTATACCTCCACTACTGCATCTCTTAGTCCTGTTGATTTTGCAGTTACCTTAATCAATCCGGTTTTTGAAGGATCAGAGCGAACTATAACAATCGCCATTCCACTGAATGCTTTGCGTTTGTGGGAAGGGAATGGAGTCATATCCGTAGGGTCACCATTATCGGTTGCAACAATAACACCAGGGCCATCAATACTAAACTCTATCAGGTTACTGGAACGGGGCACTGTACGATTTTTATTGTCAGCCACCTGTACCGTAATGAAAACCAGGTCTTTTCCATCCGGTTTAATTGTTTTCCGATCCGCTTTAGCTATCAGGTTAGCCGGTTCTCCGGTTGTCTCCACTGTATCTTCCGCCCATAGCTTACCATTTTTGAATGCCATTACTTTGAGTGTTCCTGGTTCATATTTCACATCATCCCAGCGAAGCCGGTATTCAAACTGTCCTTTTTTCTTTCGGCCAAGAGACTTTCCGTTGAGGAACAGTTCTGCCTCATCGCCTGAAGTGAAAACATGTACCGGCGTGATTTCTCCAACACGTTCCGGCCAATTCCAATGAGGCAGTATATGAGCCATAGGCAGCTCCGGGCGCCAGTACGACTGATAAAGATAGAAACGATCCTTTTTAAATCCGGCAAGATCAATTATACCGCAATATGAACTACGCGAATGATAATATGGTGTCGGTTCCCCCAAGTGATCCCATCCGGTCCACACAAAATGTCCGGCCACAAAAGGATTCTGATCCTGGTACTTAAACACTTTGTCTGCCGAAGAACCAAAATCAACGGCGTATAGCTCGTAAGAGCTTACCTGCTGAATCCGGGAGTCTCCACCCATGCCGTCTTTTACAGGAGAACTAATCTCTTTCGATACAGGGAACATATAGATTCCGCGACTACTGAACGCAGATGCTGCCTCACTGCTAAGCACCACCTTGTCAGGAAATTTTGAATGAAATGCAGAGTATTGCGGTTCTGTACGAATGCGGGTAGTACCTTCAAACTCCGGGGTATTTCGAATCCCTTCTCCCTGGTAGTTAAGGCTTATTAGGTCCATAGATGCCGGAAAGGGCATGTCAGGTTTGGCATAGTTCATTGCGCTGGTGGTAGCCCTGGTGTTATCTTCCTCTTTTATAATATTACTTAGTTCCTTTGCAAGGGCAGCGCCTTCCTCTGCGGTGTACTGTTCGCCTACTTCGTTCCCAAAGCTCCAAATAATCACAGAGGGATTGTTTCTGTCGCGGCGTACGAGCGCCCGTAAATCCTGCTCATACCAGTCAGGGAATATCAGACTAAAGTCGAGAGCCGTTTTTTTCCGGACCCATACATCGAATGCCTCATCTATTACAAGAAATCCCATCCGGTCTGTTAGTTCCAATAGCTCAGGAGCAGGTGGATTATGCGACATGCGGATGGCATTACAACCCATCTCTTTAAGAATCTCCAGTTGCCTCTCAGCAGCGCGGTAATTAAAGGCTGAGCCAAGCGAACCCAGATCGTGGTGCATATCGACACCTTTAATCTTTATGAGCTCCCCATTGATATATATCCCCGAGTTAGCATCAAAACGAAGTGACCGGATGCCAAAAGGTGTTTCATATTTATCTACTTCCTTGTCGGCCTGTAATAAAGTAGTGACTGCTACATACCTGTTAGGGACCTGTGTTGGTGGTGGTCCCCATAATCTGGGATTGTTAAGAATTGCAGACCCTTCTATTTTTAATTTCCCACCAGCTTCAACCGTACCGGTAAGGGGCTGAAAAGAGAGCACTGCAGTTCCGGCTATTTTATTATTTGAGTCGAGTATGTAGACCTGAGTAATCACTTTAATATCCGCTTTAATCTTAGAGTCATTGTCTATACTAACTGACAGTTTTATTTTTGCGGAGAGAGATGTAACCTCCGGGGTTGTAATAAAAGTGCCCCACTGACCAACATGTACAGGATTTGTTTTGGTTAACCAGACGTTACGATAAATGCCGGCTCCGGGGTACCATCGTGAAGAACTGGGCGGATTGTCCAGTCGGATAGCCAGCTGGTTCACACCTCCGGGTATAATATAAGGTGTTAAGTTAAGTCGAAAGGATGAATATCCAAATGGCCAGCCTCCAACCAGGTTGCCGTTTAGCCATACCATGGCATACGACATAGCACCGTCAATATCCAGGAATATTGATCTGTCTGTATCCGATTTTGGAATCTCCAGCTTCTTCCTGTACCAAGCAACCCCGGGACTTGGCAGGCGTCCCATGCTACCTCCTACTCCGGCATCTTCTCCTGTAATAAACGGGCCCTCGATTGCCCAGTCGTGTGGCAGATTTATGTTTTTCCATGAACTATCATCGAAATTGCTTTTAACAAAGGGGAAACTGCTGCCAGGATTTCCTGCAGGACGGACATAATGTCTTTTTGAATCTTTGATGAAATCATTCCCTGAAGGTAAGATCCACGCTTTCAATACATTTTGACCTACCACAACACCCTCGGCCTCGGTTGGTTTAGAATCCGCAGGCCTGTCATCCCTGTAACCGCTAACTGCAGGCCGGACATCATAGATAAGGTTGTCAGATAATGAATCATATTTAAAGAACCGCCAGCCTTCATTGATCGAAATGCGTTCCCGGGTAATATAATTTACTACTTCAGGTTTAACTGATTTAAGACGTACAGTGGAAACAAAGAGGATAGAGTATACTAAAGTGAATGAGGTGATCGATAAATAGAGGCTCAAATGACTCCATTTATTTTTTATTCTAATCGGATTGATTTTCATTACGAATTTATCCTGTTTAGTTCCTCAGACTAACAATGAAAAAAGTCAAACGCAATTCTGAAAGTTAATTATTACCTATCTGCTGAAATTTCCTGCCATCAGAACATTTACTTTCGTTGTATCCGACAATTATCTTACTATTTTTACTGATTGTAAATCTTAAAAACAAAAATGGGAATAAAAATCGGAATTCTGGTACTTCTTTTAAACTCAATTGGAGTTGTTTCTTCTACCGGTCAATCACTCTCATCCCAAGGTAAAAACGGAGGAGTTCAGCAGGATGAAATGTGCTGGTGGTACAATAAGCCAGCAACAAAATATTGGGAAGGGCTACCCATTGGAACCGGGCGATTTGCAGGAATGGTTCTGGGAAAAACCTCTGATGAAGTTATTCCTTTCAATGATGAAACATTGTGGACCGGAGGACCCTACAATCCAAATAATCCAGCCGGCCCGGAAATAATAAAAAACATCCGGAAATTTGTTCTGGATAAAGATTGGCTATCTGCCAACAACGAAGCAAAAAAACTTTCCAGCATGCCAATGAGCGTGCAATACTACCAGCCAATGGGGCGGTTAAATGTTCAATTCCCCGGACATGATCAGGAAAAAGTGGTTAAGTATGCTAGAAAACTAAGCATGGACAGTGCTTTGGTTACTGTTTCTTATCAACTGGAAGGTGTGAATTATAAAAGGGAAGTTTTTGCCAGTTACACCGATCAGGTGATTGTTATGCGGTTAACAGCCAGTAAAAAGGGTTCCATAAACATAAACACATGGTTATCCAGTCTCCAGCCATCGGCAACTATTCATTTGGAGGATGATGTTATTGTTATGGATGGAACAACAATTGAGAATACTACCAACTCCTATAATTTACGAATATTGCCTGCTAAGATGAAATGGCAATCGAGATTAAAAATAGTTCAGGATGGAGGAACTTTAACCAGTGATTCAAATGCCGGAGGGGCAAGAATTGTTGTTAAAAATGCCAATTGTGTTACTTTAATTTTAGCTGGGGCAACCAACTGGAAGAACTGGAATGACGTTTCAGAAAACGAAAAAGAAAAATGTAAAGTATATATTTCAAAGGCTGCTCAGTACTCTTTTACCAAACTTAAAGAAAGGCATATAAGTGACTATTTTCCACTATTCCATTCATGCAAAATTGATCTTGGGAAAAACGAAAATTCAAATCTGACAACATCAGAAAGAATGGACAAGCTCAGGGCTGGAGGAAATGATCCGTTGTACATTTCACAATACTTTCAATATGGACGGTATCTATTGCTTGCCGGGGCCAGAGAAAATACTCTTGCTTTTAATAACCATAACATCTGGCTCGATGATATGGAGGGACGATGGAGAGGCAGATGGACACTAAACATAAATATTGAAGAATGCTACTGGCCCGTTGAAAGCACTAACCTTCCAAATATCAATGAATCGCTCCTATTGTTTGTTGAGAATTTAGCCCAGGCCGGGGCAAGAACGGCAAAAGAGTTATATGGCTGCCGGGGATGGACGGCCCATCATGGAACAGACATCTGGTTTAATACGGCTCCAACAGATGGAGATCCGCAATATGCAACCTGGCCAATGGGAGGAGCATGGCTTATGGGACAATTGTTTGAGCACTATAATTATACCGGCGATACCGCGTATCTTAAAAAAATATACCCCTTATTAAAAGGAGCCACAGAATTTTTTCTTGATTTCCTGATTACCGATCCAAAAACAGGCTGGCTTGTGACATGCCCTTCAACTACCCCAGAAAACAGTTTCATTACAGATAAGGGAGAAACATGTTCTGTTTCGATGGGGACATCAATGGATAATCAGATCATACGGAACCTCTTCCGAAATTGCATCACGGCATGTAAAGTACTGAATAAGGATAGTGGTATGAAGCAACAACTTGAGGCTTCTTTGACCAAATTGCCTCCCCATCAGATCGGAAGTTTTGGTCAGTTGCAGGAATGGTTGTACGACTTTAAAGAGTTGGAGCCTACTCATCGTCATTTATCTCACCTTTTTGCGGTATATCCTGATGATGATATAACCCTGCGCAAAACACCTGGACTGACAAAGGCAGTTGATGTTGTTCTTAAAAGAAGAGGTAATATTAATCTTGGCTGGTCGGGTGCATGGAAAATAAACCTCCACGCAAGGTTAGAAGAACCACAACAAGCATATGAAGTTCTAAAAACTATGCTCACAGATGTTAGTATTCATCCAAGAGCAGAGGATAGCCGAATTACACCTTCATTTGAAGGAAACCAGGCAATACAGGGTGTGACCGCAGGTATTACAGAGATGTTAATGCAAAGTCATTCTTCCGAAATATCACTTTTGCCAGCCCTTCCTGATGAATGGAAGGATGGAGGCATTCAGGGACTTGTGGCAAGAGGTGCTTACAAAGTGAATATCTTCTGGCATGATGGAAAGTTGACGCGGGCATTTATTAATCCAAAATTCACTGATAAATGCAGAATCAGGACCAAAGCCAAAGCAACTATATTTTCTGATGGTAAGGAAATAAAAACCTTCAGACCCGAATCAAATGTTCTGGAATTTAATGCGGAAGCAGGAAGAACGTATGAGGTCGTCAGTTTATAGGACGCACTTTTGTTTGAATAGAATTTTATTGGAAGAGGGTCTTTTTCCAATGGTCTGATGTGTCTTGTATCGTAAATCGGCTATAACGAGAAGGGGATCCCTCGCTATCGCTCGGGATGACAGCCTGTTATGAGGACGCAGAGAGGGGAAGAAGTGGCGATTCGCAATCCAATTTTGTCCCTTTTCAACATTTTTCTGCGAATCGCCACTTCTTCCCCCCCGTCCCCTAATATGAATTGTCATCCCGATCCCGCTTCAGCGGGAGAGGGATCTCCCAATCTCATAACGACAATAATCAATAGCTCATAAAGTGTAACTATAAATTGTTGTCATTAGCAGCAATATCGTGGACGAGAAACAATATCTCCACTTTTCCTTAAAATCCCTTCTTCAAAGTAAGTACTCCGGCTGACAATGGCGCAACTGTCATGTTTACAGCATTATTGACCGGTACAATTTCTTTCTTTTCAACAGAAACTGCATTAGGTGATTCCATGGAATTGGCAGACTTCAGAGAACCAGGGGCAACAAACTGGTATCCCGCACCTGTTATCTGTTTCCAGTCTCCTGCAATTGTCAGATCAATTGGATTCTCAGTCGGATTTACAATTTTTACAATTACATTCTCTCCATTTTCAGAAAGCGTGGAGACAATGCTAAGGTTTCCGGTTTCACCTGTATATGTCAGGCGGTATTTTGAGAAGTTGTCATGCCACAGTTTTGTAACGACATAATTTGGAGCAACAAAAAGTCCTTTATAATCAAAATTGATAAAAGCGTTGTTCCATGCCGGAGCGTCGGTACGGCGGATAAACAATGCTGCTGCTCCCATATCAACAACAGGACGCTGCTCACATACATTCAGAAATCCTCCGGCAAACAAACCTGTTCGCCAGTCGATACTATTCAGATTCCATTCTGATATGTATAATTTTATATTTGGGTTAGGACTTCCTGCAATCATTTCTGCATACTGATCGTAAAGTGTACCAAGCTTTGCAGGACCTGTTGCATATCCGTTTTCACCCTCATAATGATGAAGGCTCATATAATCAAAATAATTTCCTGAACGGTTAATGAATTCTTTGTCTGTAGGATTACCAAATCCTCCGCATACAATTATTTTGATATCCGGATCTACCTTCCGCATTCCGGTTGAAAATTCTCTTACTGCGGCTTCATATTTTTCTATTCCATACTCCCACATCTCATTATCTATCTCCCAGTACTTTACATTGTATGGTTCCGGGTGTCCGTTTGCTGCCCTCTTGCTACCCCACTTTCCAGTAGCTGGCTCATTGCAATAGGCTACCCAGTCGATTGCTTCCTGAACTATCGCCGCATGTTCCGAATCCGGTCTGTCGAATCCGATACGTACAACGATAACCGGTTCAGAGTTTATCTGGCGGCATAGTTGAATAAATTCATCCGTTCCAAATTCATTCTGATCATAATTCATCCACATGTAGTGTGCCCAGCGGATACGGTTTTCCTGCGGACCAACCCCCCATTTCCAACTGTACTGAGCTGCATATCCACCTCCCGGCCAACGAAGGTTTGTCGGACCCAGTTGTTCAACAGCTTTATAGATGTCTGGTCTGAAACCACCCAAACTGATAGCTGAGTGAGACATCATACTTACCTGGTCGATCTGAAGGCTCCCTCCTTTTGCTCCAATGGCCAAATCGGCATCACCTTCATATCCGGAGGGTTCGAGCGAAAACTCATATTTCTTCCAGCCGGCACCAGGCTTTCCGATTACTTTAGATGCAACGCTTTTGGACCCGGATGTAAAAGCTATGGAAAGTTCAGCATTACCGTCGCCTTTTGCCCAAAGCGAACCTGAATAGACTTCACTTTTCCTTATTGAGAAAGGACCCTGAGAAACACCTGTAAACTCCGATCCGGCAACTATCTTCTGGGAGTATTTCATATTTACCGCATCACCCTTCACCATTTCGAACTTCCCAGCGCCAAAAGATTTCCACTGAGGAGCTACAGCATGGTTTTTAACCACTTCCGGCATTCCTTCCAGATAAATCTTTTTACCATCGGAGGAAGTAATATTAATTCCTTTATACTGTGAGTCAGTGTTATTTACACCGAATGATATTTCGTTTTTTGTAGCAGTGTTGTCAAGACCACTGCACTTTAAAACCTGTTTTCCGTCCCATAAAACTTTAACATTTTCACCATTGCATTCAAGAATCAGAGCATGCCATTCTTCTGCTTTGTCGATCTGTCCCGGCTTAACTACTACACTCTTAACTGGTTCCCATGTTGTTACCTTCATTGGTTTGCCGTCGCGACCCTGACGCTCGGTTACAGACTCCTGCTCAATGGCAAATGTTGCTTCTTTACTCTGCTGGGGATTTCTTGGATTGCCAGATTCGTATTGCGGGTCGTGCAGACGGAACCGATAACTTTTACCATCTGATCTGGTTTTAAATACGACTCTCATATCAGCATAACCGCCACTCCACATATGCCGGGCAAACTTGAATGCCCGCCATTTTATATCTGTAGTTATAACATAACTTTTATTATCGACGGTAACCATGGGGATAGGCTGCTCGAAAAGAGTTGGCGAATGAAGAATGTTATTATCATCTTCATACCAACCATCGAAAAAGCCTTCCCGGGGGGAGATTCCGGGGTATTGCTCCGGCTCAAACGAACGCTCGGCAATCATTTCACCCCACAACCCGCCATCGGCTGAGAAGTAGATATGCTCAAAAAGCTGGCCATAAATTTTTGAATCGATTATTCCTGAAGGAGCGCCGGCCTTAATGTTGATATTCACTTTTTGGGCTTGTTGCCCTGTAATCATACCACAGAATATTACAGCAGCAGCAGTACTTAATATTTTTTTCATCAGATCAGGGTCATTTTTGTCTTAAAAGAAACTATAGTAGCTAAAAGTAAGAAGTAAGAAGTAAGAAGTAAGAAGTAAATAGAAAAAATTATAAAACTTCCTGCCTGTAATAATCGAAATCGGCAT
Source organism: uncultured Bacteroidales bacterium (assembly GCA_963809855.1). Taxonomy (GTDB): domain Bacteria; phylum Bacteroidota; class Bacteroidia; order Bacteroidales; family VadinHA17; genus LD21. The sequence goes on from CAWELF010000001.1 coordinate 3,124,060, forward strand.
ATCCTCCAGCCTTAACAGTTGCATAGTTGTAAATCATGCTGCGGTATCCGACAAAAAGATCGAGTGTGTACTTCATCTTAAGTTTATAGCCGGTATCCGTCCATGTTTTGTTGTCGAATGAAAAGAAGAATGTCGCGATATCACCTTCAGAATCTTTCTGTGCCGGTTCAAAATTATATACGATTTTCAGGTACACTTTGTTTTTACCTTTTGGCATAGTCTGACTGAATACCTCAGCCGGCTCCTGACGAGGTATGCGGGAGGTCAGAACAATCTTTTTTTCTCCGCTTTCTGAAACATTCACGCCTAAAGCAGCGTAATTTCCCTGGAAGGCGCAAATACCGGCATGGTCGCCAGCCTGCATTCCTATTGCATCGAGAAGAACCTCCGTGCTGCAACGTGGACCCACCGTCCGTTGACCCAATAAATTTCTTGTTTGCATAATATCCTTACCTACAACCCCTGTTTTAAGCCTAAGCCAGCCTTTTCGTTCTGTAACCGACCAGAGAGAATTGTCGGGATTGTGGTTCCATTGCCAGACCAGCGATAGTTTGTTTTGAGAGTACTTAAATTCATCGTTGGCGATTATATATTCCTTGCCTGCAGGTGACAGATTTACTTCCACAGTCTCCATTGCTTTACCTTCGTTGCCAAACACCGGCCATCCATCAACCCACTTAACCGGCTGAAGGACCGGGCATCTGCCAACTGCCCCATGATCCTGGAAAATAATAGAATACCAGTCACCACGGGAAGTCTGAACGATACCCCCCTGGGCTATCCCATCGCTACGAGATCCAATTTTATCATTCATAACTACTTTCATTTCATAGGTACCAAGCAATGAATCGCTGCGATAACATATCTCCTGCCTCATCCCGCCGCGTGGCCAGGCAATTACAAAATTATAATATTTACCGTTGATCTTATATAGATGGCTGCCCTCTGCGTTAAGATTATATCCTTTACTAACGATCACAACCTTATCTACTCCATCCTTTTTAATTGCGGAACCATCCGGGAGAAGCTCCCTGACGCGAATCTGAGCAGCTCCATAAATTACATACAGGTGCCCGTCTTCGAATAATAACGAAGGATCGTGTAATACTTCCGGAATTATGCTCCGTGTCCATGGACCTTTTTCTATATCCTTTGTTTTGTACATATAAGTTTTCCTCTGGTCGTTCGATACGAAAATATTGTAAAAAACACCATCAAAATATCTCAACGATGAGGCCCAGGAACCTTTACCATAAGCGTTTTTACCCCCAACAAGGTTATATGTGTCGTTATCTTCCAGAGCATCATAAACATAGTTCACTATCTCCCAGTGAACCAAGTCCTTTGAACGCATAATAGGTGCTCCCGGACAGAAAAACATTGTTGTGGAGACCATATAAAAGTTATCTCCTACTGCAATCACATCCGGATCAGGAACATCGGCATAAATTATGGGATTGTGCCCGATCGCTAGTTTTTGCGCTTCGATAGGGCAGATCGTTAATAAAGACAAGATTGTCAGAGAAATAATTAGCTTAATATTCATTTATATAAAGGTTAATTTGTATCCATAATAATTATGTTGCAATATTAATCGGACCCAGCCAGATCTTGGATTAAATATTTTAACGCAGAGTTCGCTGAGGAAACGCTGAGAACCGCAGAGTTAATGTGCTTAATATTAAATCTTTGCGTACTCAGCATGTTTCCTTTGCGCCCTTTGCGGTAAAACTCAGATAAAATTCTTTTGACATTTACTTTTTCACAGAAAACCTGTAAATAGTTTTTGATTTAAATTTTTCACCCGGGTTCAAAACTGTTGAAGGGAATCCAGGTTGATTGGGACTGTCGGGAAAATGTTGTGTTTCGAGGGCAAACGATGATCTCGTATTTACCGGAGCATTGGGTGTAGTCAGAGAATTCTTCCATTGCATTCCACCGCTGCCGGAGTAAAACTGCAACCCTGGCTGGTCAGTAATTACTTCCATGAAGCGACCGGTTACAGGATCATAAACTGTTGCAGCAACTTTCGTTTTTTTATCCAGAACCCAGTTATGGTCATATCCGCTAACGACAGCATTTTCGTACGTCTCGCCGAATTTTTCTCCCATCGGACGGGCAACTGTAAAATCAAATGGAGTTCCCTTTACAGGCCTTATTTCACCCGTTGGTATTTTTGTAGCATTGCATGGTGTATATGCGGAAGCATTTATTGTAAGTATGTGGTCGAACACGTAACCTTTTCCGGTCCCGTGAAGATTGAAGTATGCATGATTTGTAACATTTATAACGGTCTTCTTGTCGGTAGTGGCAGTGTAGTCAAGAACTATTTCATTTTTATCGGTCCAGCTGTATACCACTTCAATAGTAACAGTCCCTGGGAAACCTTCAGCCATATCTGGACAAACATATGTAAACTTAACCGCAGGAACTTTGCTGTTTTTTACAATCTCTCCGGTCCACTCTTTGGAAAACCAACCATTCTTTCCTCCGTGAAGTGTATTAGGAGCGTTGTTTATCTGCAGATTATATACCACACCGTCGAGTGTAAACTTTCCGTTTGCTATCCTGTTCGCATACCTTCCAACAGTAGAACCTCCGAATTGATCGCCCCTTAATATTCCGTCAAGTGTTTCAGCTCCTACGGTAATATTGTCTTTTACACCATTTTTATCAGGGACTTCAATCCGGACAATTCTTGCTCCGTAATTTGTCAGTTTCAGAATATTCCCATCTTTGTTTTTCAATGTATAAAGGAATACAACATTCCCGTTATGCAATCCCAGGGAATCTTTCTTAACAGGATCAATACCTTTACCCTGCATGTTAACCGAAAATCCCTGTATCAGAATCACCATTAATACCAGCAATACAATCTTTTTCATAATGACAAAATGTTATTGAATAAATATGTGCTTCCAAATTTAGCAGAATAATGAGAACTGATACCTGAATTATAGAAGAAAATATATATTTTCTGACCACCTCAAACAATATTATTACTAAATTGGTCAAAAATGAGATGCGGAATTACTTCTTGCTAATTATAAAACCAGATATGAAAAAGACATTTTTCTCAATCTTAGTACTATTTGCAATCTGTAACTGGACAACTGTCGCCGGGATTGATCAGGTTCAGGATTGTAACAAAGATGTAAAAGACAGTCGCGGAGTAATGAAACCCTGGAAAAAAGGAGCTCATGAAACAGGTAAATACCGGAATGTTTTTCTCGATGCAGGTTATAAGAAAGCTGATATTGATGCAAAACTTGCCAAGGCTTATTATGATGTATTCGAAGGACCTAACAGAGTATATTTTGAGGTTGGCGATTCAATGGCTTATGTGTCTGATCTTAAGAACCATGATGCCAGAACAGAGGGTTTATCTTATGGTCTGATGGTTGCTGTGCAATTCAATAAAAAAGATGTCTTTGACCGTTTATGGCGATGGACCAAAAAATATATGCAGCATCAGGGAGGCGACAGAGATGCATATTTTGCATGGAGTGTTAAACCCGAGACCGGGCAACACAACTCAGAAGGTTCTGCTTCAGATGGTGAGTTATACTTTGTGACTTCCCTCCTTTTTGCCTCAAATCGCTGGGGAAATAACACCGGTATAAATTATTACGCAGAAGCCAGAAGAATTCTCGATGCCATGTGGAGCAAAGAAGGTAAAGGCAACATGACGAACGTGATAAATGTAGAACATAAACAAATAACCTTTGTTCCTGATAAATCGGGCTACGACTGGACGGATCCTTCCTACCATCTACCTGCTTTTTTTGAGATATGGGCTGAATATGCCAAAGATGGACATGAACAGTTTTACAGAGATTGCGCCGATACTGCCCGTGTTTTTCTTCACAGGGCGTGCGATCCGGTAACCGGTCTTAATAATGATTATACTGAATTTAGTGGAAAGGTAAAAGTACGGGGCCGTATGGGAGCCGCTTTCCGCTACGATTCCTGGAGGGTACCAATGAATATAGCAATGGATTATTCATGGTATGCAAAAGATGCAGAATGGAAGAAGGATTATGCAAAACGTTTTCAGAACTTCCTTTTCTGCAGGGGAATTGATACTTTTGAAGATCAGTTTAACCAGGACGGTACTCTGCCAACCACTATACTTCAGGCTGGCGGATTTCAGAAATTAAGGCACTCCATTGGACTAGTAGGTACCTCTGCTGCAGCCTCCATTATGGGAACACAGGCGAAAAGCTGGAAATTCGTTGATGCAGTCTGGAACGCAAAATTGGAACCATATTCCGATGGATATTTCGATCCCTATTACGACGGATTATTATATCTTTTCAGCCTGATGCATTTAAGTGGAAATTATCGGATCATTACTCCGGGAATGAAGTGATACTATGAAACATTTTCATAGTCTTGTTGTTTGTAGAGTAAACTACTTATGAAAAAAACTGTACTTATTCTTTTTTCTATTATGATTTTCAGTTCAGCCTATTCCCAAAAAACACCTTCAGTAGTACCCGCCGTAGATCTTAACAGATATAAAGGAAAGTGGTATGAAATTGCAAGGCTACCAAATTACTTCGAAAGAAAACTTAAATGTACTTCCGCCGATTATGCTCTCCGGGAGGATGGAAGAATAACAGTTGTTAACGCAGGAAATTACATTACTGATCCGGGTAAGTCAACCTCTGCTAAGGGTGTTGCCTGGGTACCTGACAAAAATTCTCCAGCGAAACTTAAGGTGCAGTTTTTCTGGCCTTTCTCCGGTGACTACTGGATAATGCACCTCGATAAGGATTACAGATATGTTCTTGTTGGAGATCCTTCACTCAAATACCTTTGGATTCTTGCCAGAGAAAAAAAGATGGATGAACCTACCTACAAAATGCTCCTACAGAAAGCCATTGATAACGGATATGATGTAAAGTCCATTATCAGGGTGGAACAGGACTGCAGGTAAGAAGTGACTAAAGTGACTAGAGTACTTAAAGTTGAAGAATAAACTTTAACCTGCGAAGAGAACAAACATTCCTGCTGCAAGGGATGCACCAACTAAAGGGCCCAGAACGGGAACCCAGGCATATTTCCAGTCACTGTCTCTTTTATTTGGAAGCGGCAGAAAGAAATGCACAATTCGGGGACCAAGGTCGCGTGCCGGATTGATTGCGTATCCTGTTGGTCCCCCGATCGACAGTCCAAGGCCAAGAACGACTATTGCAACCGGCAGTGCATTCAATGCTCCAAGTCCGACCTCCGGCTGGGCCATATATAGAACAGCAAGTGCAAGAACATATGTTCCAATAACTTCAGTGAGGACATTATACCAGTAACTACGGATATTCGGTGCAGTACAGAATACTGCCAGCTTTGCATCACCATCGGAGGTTGCATCAAAATGCTTTTTATAAGCCAGCCAGACTAGAACTGCCCCAAACATTGCACCAAGCATCTGAGCACAAACGTACATTGGAAGAAGTGAAAGAGAAAACTTATTCGCCAGCACAAGAGCAAGAGTAACCGCAGGATTCAGGTGGGCTCCGCTTACTGGTGCTGCGATTAAGACTCCTGTAAATACCCCGACTGCCCAACCAAAGGTAATTACAATCCAACCGCTATTATTTCCTTTCGTTTTATCGAGAAGGACATTGGCAACTACACCTCCTCCAAAAACAATTATTATTGCTGTTCCGAAAAATTCAGCGAAAAATGCATTCATATAGATTTGTGTTTAGTTATTCCTTATCATCAGCCCATACTCTGGCGGCATTAACAGCCCTGTGCCAGCCTTTAATAAGTGAAGTCGTCGCTTCTTCTTTGATCTCCGACGTAAAAGTTCTGTCCATCTGCCACTGCTGCTTAATCTCACTTATGTCGCTCCAGTATTTAACTGCCAGACCAGCTAAATAAGCAGCACCCAACGCTGTAGTTTCAGTAATCTTCGGACGTACTACTTTCGACTGTAAAAGATCGGATTGAAACTGCATAAGTTTGTCATTAACTGTTGCTCCCCCATCAACACGTAGTTCACGGATCTTTATCCCCGAATCTTTTTGCATTGCCAGCAGCACCTCCAAAGTCTGGTATGCTATACTATCAAGGGCAGCTCTTGCTATATGCGATGCATTAGAACCTCTGGTGAGACCAACCATCGTACCACGAGCATGTTGATTCCAATAAGGCGCACCCAACCCAGCAAACGCAGGGACAAAATAGACTCCGTCGCTATCTTTTACTTTAGCGGCAAGCTTTTCAATGTCCTGCGATTTTTTGATAATTCCCAGTCCGTCGCGTAACCACTGTACAACAGCTCCCGCAATAAAAATACTTCCCTCGAGGGCATATTGAGTATCTTCCCCGATTTTCCACGCAACGGTTGTAAGTAACTTGCTTTTTGATTCAATTGGCTTGTTACCTGTATTCATCATCATAAAACATCCTGTGCCGTATGTGTTCTTTACCATTCCGGGTTCAATACACATCTGTCCAAAGAGGGCTGACTGCTGGTCTCCGGCAATGCCGGCAACCGGAATTTCAGAAGCAAACAGACCTACAGTGTTACCATATACTTCACTTGAAGATTTTACTTCAGGAAGCATGCTCTCGGGGATACCAAAAATCTTAAGTAATTCCTTATCCCACTTAAGCGAATGTATATTAAATAGCATAGTTCTGGAGGCATTCGACACATCGGTAATATGAAGTTTTCCCTTTGTAAGGTTCCACACGAGCCACGAATCTATTGTGCCAAAAGCCAGCTGTCCTGATTCAGCAAGCTGCCTTGTACCTTTTACGTTGTCGAGTATCCATTTTACCTTTGTGGCTGAAAAATAAGCATCGATAATCAGCCCGGTTTTTTTAAGAATTTTCTGACTTTGTCCTTCACTTCTTAGCTTATCACAAAAATCGGAAGTACGCCTGTCCTGCCAGACTATTGCATTATAAACAGGTTTTCCTGTCTTCCTGTTCCATACAACGGTTGTCTCCCGCTGGTTTGTTATTCCAATGGCTGCAATATTTACACTTTCGATTCCTGCCCTTGTAATCGCTTCAAGAGCCACCCCAGCCTGTGTGGCCCATATTTCTTCAGGATCGTGTTCAACCCATCCGGGTTTAGGGAAAAACTGGGTAAACTCCTTCTGCGATGATGCCACGGGGATACCCTTGTAGTCGAATACAATTGCCCTGGAACTGGTTGTTCCCTGGTCGAATGCCAAGACGTATTTTTTCATCTGTTCCGAATATAGTTTTTATACAACTGATTATAAGACTCTATCTGTTCCGTTTCCCATTCAGGTCCGTAACCAAATTCCTTAGCCATCAATTGGGTTACCCCCGAAGCCATATCAGCGCTTGCTCTGGCATCGAGGAATAATGCCCTGGTCCTTCTTGCAAGAACATCTTCAATTGATTGAGGCATTTCATTTCTGCAAATCCAGATTATTTCAGCTGACGTGTACGGTAACCCGGAAGTGATAGGTAACCCTAATTCAGGTTTTTCGTTTATAAGAGATTCGATCTCTGACGATCCCTCACCGTAAATATGCAGTCGCGATGACGAAATATTTTCCGATCCTTTTGTCAGCCTCAGCTTTGAAGTTTTGCATCTCCTCTTTTCAAGAAGCCCTTTTTTAATTGCTTTATCGATAGCCTCTTCTGCCATCAAACGATATGTTGTCCATTTCCCGCCAATAATAGTGAGGAGGCCCGCTGGGGATACAGTTATCTTATGTCGACGCGATACTTCCTTTGTTGAAATAGCATTGTCAGGATTTGCAGCAAGCGGACGCAATCCGGCAAAAACGCAAAGAATATCCTCAACACGTGGAGGTTTAGTGAGATATAGTTCAGCAGTACGGAGTATGAAATCAATTTCTTTTTCCAGGGCAACTGGTTCGAGGCTTATTTTATCCAGAGGTGTATCTGTAGTGCCTACCACGACCTTATCATACCATGGAATAGCAAAGAGGACCCTCCCGTCGGAGGTTTTAGGGATCATTATCGCCGATTCGCTCTGAAGAAATGATTTGTCGAGAACAAGATGTACACCCTGACTTGGCCTTATTGTGGGTTTTGAATCCGGATTATCCATCCTGGCAATATCATCGGCAAAAACCCCTGTTGCGTTAATTACCAGTTTTGACTTCAGCTTAAATTCTTCTCCGGAGATCAGATCGGTAGCGCAGACACCATCAATTTGGTTAGTTACATTCTTCAACAAACCTGTAACTTTGAAGTAATTCAGTACCAATCCGCCATTATCAAGACAAGTCTTTGCCAGGGCTAATGCCATTCTTGAATCGTCAAATTGCCCGTCGTGATAAACAACTCCCCCTTTCAATCCCTTTTTCATTAACTTAGGTAATCGCGCGAGTGTTTTATCGCGGTTGATGAAATAGGATTTCCCAAGACTTAACCTGCCTGCAAGTATATCATAGAATTTCAAACCGACCGTATACATTAAGACATCCCAGTGGGTGTAAACCGGAATAACAAATTCCTGATTGAATGTAAGTTGTGGAGCGTTTTTAAGCATAATCCCTCGTTCGCGGAGGGCCTCCATAACCAACAGAAGATCTCCCTGAGCCAAATACCTAACACCCCCATGGACAAGCTTTGTGCTTCGCGAGGAGGTAGCCTTTGCGAAATCAGACTGTTCTAGTAACAGGGTTTTGTATCCCCGTGATGATGCATCGAGAGCTACCCCAAGGCCTGTTGCTCCACCTCCGATAACAATAATATCCCATATAACCTCCGATTGTCTTCGTAGTTCATTAATTATTGTCGCTCGATTCATCTGTCAGGGAATTTGGTACTAATAATAAGGAGAATTTTCCGAAATATCAAAAGTCACACCCGGAATGAAAATCTATTTAAGGAAATCCAGGATTTAACCCATATACCCTCGTTCGTCAACCTAATGGATATTTTGAAATGGAGGAAGTAGATAAAGGGGGTGATTAAAAAGTCTTTTTTAACCGCAAAGGACGCAAAGGTGGCGCAAAGGACGCAAAGTTAAAACATTGTAATAAAGCTCTTTGCGTTCTTTGCGCATTTTCTTTGCGCTCTTTGCGGTTAATGCATTTCGACTTTTTCAACAGCCCCAGGAGTTAAAGACAGCAAATTTTTCAGGTGCAGGTGGGACTACCTCAGCAATCCTTTAATGTGATTTGGATCACCATCATTTGCAGCCGGTTTTAAATCCAGTATTCTGCAAACCAGATTATAAACATCTATGTTATTCAGTTCTTTAAATTGATAATTCTTTTTGAATGCCGGACCAGAGGCATAGAATATTGCAAACATATCGGAGTTAAAATTATCATAACCATGAGCGCCACCTCTTATCGAGGAAGCATCAGGCCTTGTACCCAGGCTCCAGGAACTATCAGCAACCACAACAATCTCGGGGATCCGGGGATTTGTTCCATAATGCCATTTCTGAGGAAGCTGCGATTTTCTCCATGCCTTCATACCTTTAACTGAATTGAGGAAGTACAAAACACTATCCCTCTTTCCTTCTGCAGGATTAATCTCATAGACAGGATTGCCTCCGGAAATTGAAGCAATCATTCTGTTCGGAACAACATCTTTTATATTGATATATCTTTCAGATGATATTGATTCCATACCATGATCAGAAAGGATGATCAGATTAATCCTTTTAGCTTCCGGAAGGGTTGACAATTTTTGCCGGATTTCTCCAACTATGCTATCGATCCTTTCAACTACCCTTCCTGTTTCAACCGATACAGGCCCGGCCTCATGACTTGTAAGGTCTGGTTCATCAAAATAGAGGTTAATCAATTCCGGTCTCTTATCCAGAGGATATGCGAACCATTTAATCACAGTATCAATTCTGGCCTCATAAGTCACTGTACCGTCATATTTTTTCCAGTAAGTAGGGTATTTCCCACCAACAGGTGCTTCAGACCCAACCCAAAAAAATGCACCGGCTTTCGCACCTTGTTTCTCAGCGGTTTCCCACATTGGCTCTCCCCCGTAAAAAGCCGGATTTTCAACAGCAGCCCGGTCACCCATTCTGTAATATAGTCCCAGATCCGTTGCCATGAAACTATTGTCAACAAGACCATGATGATCGGGATACAACCCGGTTGCTATTGTATAATGGTTTGGAAATGTTTTAGTTGGAAATGAAGCGATCATCCTGTCGGCCTTTACCCCATCTTTTGCGAGCTTATTCAGGTTCGGAGTAGCATACAATTTATTATAGTCCCACCTGAAACCATCGAACGAAATGATAAGAACATAGTTTTTGAATGGTTGCCTGGTATCCTTCCTGAATCCGGATATAGTTATGAGAAAAGCAGCAATTGTTAACACAAATATGACTGATCGGAAAGCTCTTATTTTCTTCATGTTTTTGTTACTAATTATCGGTATCAAAGATAAGGGAAAAAGAATTTATTAACTTTGAAAATCTTAAATGAATAATAACCACTTTCTGAAAAACAATCAAATGAAAAAAACAATTTTAACAATAGCTGTTTTTATTAGCATCATCTTTAATATTTCAGCCCAGACAAGTCGCAAAGCATTGTTGATTATTGATATTCAGGATTTCTATTTTCCCGGAGGAAAATCTGCGCTTGTTGAGCCTGAAAAAGCTGCTGCAAACGCTGCGCTTTTGCTTGCAGATTTCAGGCAAAAGAAATTGCTGGTAATTCATGTGCGTCATAATTCGGAACCGGGAGGGAAGATAAATGATATCGTTAAACCATTACCTTCTGAAAAGGTCATTTCAAAGGATGCTGTGAATAGTTTTCTCGGAACTGATTTGCTTGGGTTTCTTAAAACCAATAAAACCGATACACTTGTCATTTGCGGAATGCAGACCCATATGTGCGTTGAAGCAGCTACGCGTGCCGCCAGCGACTACGGATTCAAATGTATTCTCATCCATGATGCATGTGCAACAAAAGATCTGAAGTTTGGAGATTATACGATTAAAGCAGCGGATGTGCATTATGCTACATTAAGCACGCTTAAAAATTATGCCATTGTTCAAAGCACTAAAGAATACCTGAAGAAATAACTCTGTTAAAAAATTCTGAAGAAATACACCCAAAGGGGGTTGTTTAGAAAGTCATTTTAAACGCAGAGAACCGCAGAGGTTCTACGCAGAGGGCCACAGAGCCCTTTTCGCCCTTTGTGCCCTTTGCGCCGTTGTGCCATTGCGCCGTCTCTTCTACTTATTATACTCATCAAAAAAATCATTCCCCTTATCGTCAGTTAAAATGAAAGCGGCCAGATTCTCTACACGGATCTTTCGAATTGCCTCCATGCCAAGATCTTCAAAATCAACTATTTCCACCGATTTGATGTTTTCAGCGGCCAACAATGCGGCCGGACCTCCCGGTGTTCCAAGGTAAAAACCTCCATACTTCTTACAGGCATCTATTACCTGCCGGCTCCTGTTTCCTTTCGCCAGCATTATTAATGATCCGCCAAGGCTCTGGAACAGGTCAACATATGAATCCATTCGTCCGGCCGTTGTAGGACCAAAACTACCCGATGGCATACCTTCAGGTGTTTTTGCGGGACCGGCATAATAAATCGGATGATTTTTAAAGTATTCAGGCATCGGTTTCCCATCGTCAAGAAGTTTTTTAATCTGAGCATGTGCAATGTCGCGCGCCACAATTAGTGTACCGGTCAGACTAAGTCTTGTTTTAACGGTATATTTTGATAGCTCTGCAAGCACTTCTTTCATGGGACGATCGAGGTTTATCTCAACCGGCTTTTCAAATTCAGGAGCTTTTTCAGGCATGAAGCGGGCAGGATTTCTCTCGAGTTCTTCAAGATAAATACCATCCTTATTAATTTTGGCTTTAATGTTCCTGTCAGCACTGCAACTTACACCAAGTCCAACCGGACAGGAGGCAGCATGCCTTGGAAGACGGATGACCCTGACGTCGTGCACAAAGTATTTACCGCCAAACTGAGCTCCGACACCGTATTCATGACATATTTTTTCAATCCTGCTCTCCCACTCAATATCGCGGAATGCTCTTCCCGCAGCATTACCAGTTGTTGGTATATGATCGAGATATCCGGCTGATGCTTCCTTAACTGTTTTAAGAGTTGCTTCAGCAGAAGTGCCACCTATCACAAGTGCAAGATGATAAGGCGGACATGCAGAAGTACCTAGTTCTTTTATCTTCTCTTTAACAAACTTAATCAGCGAAGCTTCATTTAGTAACGATTTTGTCTGCTGGTAAAGAAAAGTCTTGTTAGCTGATCCGCCACCCTTAGTTATAAAAAGAAACTCATACGAATTGCCTTCAGTGGAATAAATGTCGATCTGAGCCGGTAGATTTGAGCCCGTATTCTTTTCTTCGAACATTGAAAACGGAACAACCTGGGAATAGCGCAGGTTTTTATTTTTGTAAGTCTCGTAGATGCCTTTAGAAATATGTTCCGCATCTTTGGCTCCTGTAAAAACATTCTCCCCCTTTTTACCGATAACAATTGCAGTACCGGTATCCTGGCACCAGGGAAGTTCTCCCTTGGATGAAATAACTGTATTGCGTAACATCATATATGCCACAAACCGGTCGTTATCAGTCGCTTCCGGATCGTCAAGTATTTTTGCCAGTTTCTCCAGGTGAGAAGTTCTGAGGAAGAACGACAAATCAGAGACTGCTTCTCTGGCTAATATTTCAAGCCCACGGGGATCCAATCTTAAAACCTTTCTGCCTTCCTCGTCTACCACTTTCACATACTCTTTTGTTAAGAGTCTGTAGCTGGTTGAGTCCCTTTCAATCTGAAATGGTTTCTCGTAGAAAAAATCTGCCATAGCATAAATATTAAATGAGTATCGGATATCAATATAATCTTAGTACAAAAGAGTATGAGATTCCTCGCTATCGCTCGGAATGACAGTGTTTTATATGGCATGGAGTGGGAGTTAAGGCGATTCGCTCAGCGAATCGCCTTAACTTCCACCCTGCACAACAACCTCGCATTGTCATTCCGAGCGCCAGCGAGGAATCCCCCTCACCTATGTTGACATTATAATTTAATTTCAAATCTATTTGGGTTCAATCCAAGATCCTTAAAATCAAACCTTTCTTTTGCCCTGATGCCTTTCGGAGTCATCTCAACAGTGCAGCATTCTACTTTTTCATCGTGCTGGAACACCAGAACAGACTTATTGTCAAGAGCTTCCTTCAGAATTTTTTCTTTCTCTTCAATTGTCTTAAGTGATTCTATGTCGTAGCTCATATTCCAGATTACCGGAATGTGCGCAATGGTGGGGATAAGGTCGCCCGTATAGATAAAAGTTCTTTCCTCAGATTTAATAATGGGTATAATTAATCCGGGAGTATGTCCATAACAATGTCTCACCAAAAAGCCGGGAAATAATTCACAATCTTCGTCTATCAGATTCAGGTGGCCGCTATCCATTAATGGAAGTATGTTCTCCTCAAGGAAGGCGTCTGCCTCTCTCACATTATTCTTAACAGCCCATTCCCATTGTGTTCTGCTTACATGATATATTGCCTCAGGGAAGGTAAGTTCATAACCGTTATCAAATTCATTCTTTTTCACACCGCCACCACAATGGTCGGCATGCAGATGTGTTAGAACAACGTCTGTAATATCTTCAGGGTTATAACCTCGGCTGGCCAGACCATTAATAAGTCCTTCCCCCCCGTTTAAATGAACATGCCGGAAAAATTTTTCATCCTGTTTGTCGCCCCAACCAGTGTCAACCAATATCACATGTTTCCCGGTTTCCACAATAAGTGATCTGAGAGTGAGGTTAATGAGGTTGTATTCATCCGAAGAATACACTCTCGACCAGAGCACCTTTGGGACAACACCGAACATGGCTCCCCCGTCAACTTTGAAATTAGCTATATTGAATAGTTGAAGTTTCATTTTAGTTTTTCCAATGAAGTTATTATTTATGTTTCGATGTTAAACTAAACATGATCCTCATCATAATTCTGAGGAACTGATACGAAAACCATGCGAAAAGCTGCCAGAACCATGTTTTATGGTGAGTATGCTCTTCGAATGTTACCTGTTTGCAGTCTTTCTCAATGATCTCCAGAAGGATTTTCTCAAACATCGTAGCAAATTGAGCATCAAGAATATCAGCATTCATCTCAACACTGCCATAGTCGCTGAGATGGTTCATATTATAGCTGCCAATCGTGCTCCATATGCCATCTACCGTCGCTACTTTTGCATGAAGATTTGATGGCAGGTACTCATAAATTTTAATCTTATTCCGAAGGATAAAATCGTATAGAAAGTTTGTTGCTCTTTTAAATACCCATGAATCTGATTGGGCGGCAAGGACTATTTTTATATTCACCCCGCGCCTGCTTGCATTTCTGAGGAGCTTACGTTCATTTCGTCCGGGCAGGAAATAACTTGCCATAATAATCATTCTTGTATGCGAATGTTTAAGCGCGGAACGATAACTTTTCAATATTTCTATTTTATTCCTGTACCAGTTATTCTGGAGTACTTTCAATCTGACATTCGTTTCAAAAGCAACCAGAGTATGTATTTTTTCTGTGGCCCGTTCTTTTCGCGAGATGAAAGTTTTGTTCCATAGACTTTTCAGAATGAAGAGTATATGAGCACATTCAGGCCCTTTTATCAGGATGGCAAAATCGAGCCATTCTCTGGCAGATTTAGTTCCATGGTACCGGTCTGCGATATTCATTCCCCCAATTATTGCTACTTCGCCATCTGCCAAAAGCACTTTATGATGAAGCCTGAGACTTAACTGAAATCCTTTAGTGATGAACCCTGGTGAAAATTTTCTGAAAAGGATACCGGCTTCTTCAACCCTGATTGTAAGCTCTTTAGAAAAGCTGCTCCCGCCATAGGCATCCAGCAGGAAATATACACGCACACCTCTTTCCGAAGCTCTTACTAATGCATCAACAATGCGCCTGCCCGTTTTGTCATCATCAACAATATAAGTCTGAAAATGAATATATTGCTTAGCGTTATTGATAATTTTTTCGCATTCTGCAAAGAAGGGTTCGCCACTTCGCAGCAGTTCTACGGAATGTCCGCTTTTATAGTTGTGGCTCGATCTGAATTCCATGTGAATTTCCTGCGTTCATTTCCTTCACACAAATATATAACATTAACTGCACGATCGCCAGATTCGTGATTTTTACATTACTTTACAGCTGTAAAAAATGATCTTAAGCGAAATTTAGATATTTCACTCATTATTCACAAAATAAATAGATGAAAGTACATTTTATTGCAATTGGAGGAGCTGTTATGCACAATCTGGCAATAGCCCTTCACAAAAAAGGATATATTGTTACCGGCTCTGATGATGAAATCTTTGAGCCTGCACAATCGCGGCTGGCCCAACATGGCCTTCTTCCTTGGGAGTACGGATGGGACACAAACCGGATAACAGCCGACATAGACACAATTATTCTGGGAATGCATGCCAAAGCTGATAATCCTGAGCTTATAAAAGCACGCGCACTTGGACTAACAATAAAGTCCTTTCCCGAATATCTGTTTGAACAGACAAAAGACAAAAAAAGGATAGTCGTTGCCGGAAGTCATGGTAAAACAACAACAACTGCCATGATAATGCATGTCTTCAGGTTCCTGGGAATTAAATTCGATTACATGGTTGGATCCATAATAGACGGGTTCGAAACAATGGTAGGATTATCACATGAAGCTAAGATTGCAGTTTTTGAAGGCGACGAGTATCTGACATCAGCGCTAGACAGGAGACCAAAGTTTCATTTGTATATGCCCGATATTGCTGTGCTTAACGGCATTGCATGGGATCATATGAATGTGTTTCCCACATTTGAAAATTACATCGGGCAGTTTAGGATTTTTGTAGATAAAATCTCGCCCGGAGGATCTCTGATCTACTTCGAGGGGGATGAGGAGGTAAAAAAGATTGCCGGAAATGCATCGCCTTCAGTCAAAAAAATTCCGTACAAAGTTCATGGGTATTTTCAGAATAAAACAGGCTTTTACGCAGCAACAATTAACAGAACTGTCCCTGTAAAGATCTTTGGCGAGCACAATATGCAAAACCTTTCCGCGGCAAAAGAGGTTTGTTTGGCAGCAGGAATAAAAGAGGATGATTTTTATGAAGCAATTAAAAGTTTTGAGGGAACATCTAAAAGGCTTCAGAAGCTCAAAGAAAACGAGAAAGGGGTGATCTATCTCGATTTCGCGCATTCCCCGTCCAAAGTAAAAGCTACTGTAGATGCCATCTATTCCAGATACCCGGGAAGGAATATTATAGCAGTTTTTGAGCTGCATACCTTCTCAAGCCTAAGTCCTGAATTTCTGCCACTTTACATCGGGACGCTTGAGAATGCCACCACAGCTTTTGTTTATTTCAACCCTCATGCACTGGCTTTAAAGAACCTTAAGTCTTTATCAAAAGAAGCTGTTTATGAGGCATTTGGAGGAAATAATATAAGTGTTTACGACAACTCAGGGGAGATGTTCAATGCAATAAAAGAGCTTACTTATTCAAACCCGGTTTATCTGTTTATGAGTTCAGGTGATTTTGACGGATTTGACATTTGTTCGCTTGCATAATTATAAAACAAATTATCTCTGATATTATTTAAGTCAAATATTTTGCAGATCAAAAAAAACATCCTTTCTTTGCATCCGCATTTTAAAGTTCTTTGTACGGTCCATTCGTCTAGTGGTTAGGACGTCAGGTTTTCATCCTGTTAACAGGGGTTCGATTCCCCTATGGACTACTATTTTTGGAGTTTCAAGACAATATATTTAGGAATATGGCAAATCATAAGTCGTCAGAAAAAAGGATCAGGCAGATCGAAGTTAGAAAAGAGAATAACAAGTATTATGCAAAAACTACTCGTAATGCTCTTAAAGCAATTCGCTCAACAACAAACAAGGAAGAGGCGGGCGCTCTGCTTCCAAAATTAAGCTCGATGCTTGACAAACTTGCTAAAAAGAACATCATTCACAAGAAGAAAGCTTCCAACCTGAAGTCATCAATTGTGAAGCACGTAAGTAGCTTATAATATTATTCTATCATAATTCAGGAGGCTGTATCGCATTGGTACGGCCTTTTTTATTCGTTCGTGTAAAAGGCTACAACCAAAAAATCTGCCCGGGCTAGACTGATTCTCAGATAAAATTTATACTTTGGACATCTTAAATTATGTTTTCTATAACTGTTTTTTCTAAATTCCTGAAAATGAAAAAAACTATTTTTTATACCGGACTTTTTTTGCTCTTACCGAATGGCATCTTTTCGCAAGCTCCCAATACGCTTACCCCCACAGAAAAAAAGGATGGCTGGGTGCTTCTTTTTGATGGCAAGAGCCTGAATGGCTGGACAACATCAAATGATCAGCCAATTCCTGAAGGTGGTTGGGAGATAAAAGACGGAATCCTGAGTACTGTTGTTGGTCCCAAAGGTGTAGATATCATTACTGCAAATGAATATTCAAATTTCGAATTTGTACTCGACTATAATGTAACTCCAGCCTGCAATAGCGGAGTAAAATACTTCTTTACAACATACAATCCTGGCGGGAAATTGGGATGCGAGTATCAGATACTGGATGATGTTTTAGGAGCTGATGCCAAACAGGCAAATCATCGTCTCGGATCGTTATATGACCTTTTTCCTCCTGATGAGTCAAAGAAAAAGGTAAACGCTCCCGGAGAATGGAACTCAATAAAAATAGTAGTTAACGGCAAGAAAATAGAACATTGGCTGAATGGGATAAAAATACTTGAGGTTACCAGGGGCGACGAATCTTATCTCGCTGCTGTTGCCAAAAGTAAATTCAACAATGCCGTTCCGACATTTGGCATGGTGGAAAAAGGACATATTCTGTTACAATATCATCAGGGACTGGTGTACTACCGAAATATTAAAATAAGGGTACTCTAATATTCAAAATCAATTTATTTACCCCTTCCCCAAGGGGAGTAAATTGATTTTGGAGGCGCCAAGCTCATATCGATAAATCTACACCCGGTTCTTCGCTCCCCCTGGGGCCGGGGTAAACGAAGAACCGAAGCGAAACCTCTGCGAATTAAAAATCAATTGGGCTTTCTTTAAGACTCATAATATTCATTTATTTTGTTATTTGAATTTCTTATATTGCAGTTGCGTTTAAAAACTCGTGCTGCATGTCTCTTAAAATAACTGACTGGGCTGTTGAAGACAGACCCAGGGAAAAACTTATCCGGAATGGTACAGCCAGTCTGAGCGATGCTGAATTACTGGCGATCCTTATCAGTTCCGGAACAAAAGATAAATCTGCTGTAGAACTTGGCCGTGAGTTGTTAGGTGTTGCCAATAACAACCTCAATTCTCTTGGCAAACTGGCAATTTCAGATCTCAGAAAACTTCATGGTATTGGTCCCGCAAGAGCAGTAACTATTGCAGCTGCTCTTGAATTGGGCAGAAGGAGAAAACTTGCTGAAGCCCCTGATGTTGTGCAGATAAAATGCTCCAAAGATGTTGCTGACATTTTTCAGCCTCTCCTCTCCGACCTTGTTCATGAAGAGTTCTGGATATTATTTCTCAACCGGTCGAATAAAGTGATAAACCAGATGAAACTCAGTCAGGGAGGAGTAAGCGGTACAGTTACAGACGTACGCATTGTTATGAAAAAAGCCATTGAATATCTTGCCTCCGGCATAATCGTCTGCCATAACCATCCATCAGGAAATCTCAGTCCAAGTGAATCTGATACAAAAATCACACAGAAAATAAAAGAGGCAGGAAACCTGATGGATATTCAGCTCCTCGATCACCTCATAATTTCTGAGAAGAGTTACTATAGCTTTGCGGATAACGGGGTGCTGTGAGAACCCCCTCTGCTGCTCCGTGGCATCTCCCCAAAGGGGGCGGCAACACTGCAGATCTATTTGATAATCAATAAACCAGACGGAATTAGCCCCCCCTTGGGGGGGTTGGGGGGTAAACATTACTTTTATCCTCACACTTTTCCAACAACCACGTCACTGATTTTTTCAATACAGGATGAACAAGCTCGGGTTCAATCTCACATAGCGGAACCAGAACAAACTTTCTTTCATGGAGTAAGGGATGAGGCACCCTTAGTTCTTCAGAATTAATTATTTCATTTTCGTAGAAAAGGATATCTATATCAATTACCCTTGAGGAATACTGGTTTTCGCTTCTTATTCTCCCAAGCTTTTTCTCAAGAACCAGTATCGCCTCTAATAAATCAGTTGGAATTAACTCGGTTTCAACTTTTACCACGATATTCAGGAACTCCTGTTCAGCCTTAAAACCCCACGGTTCTGTCTCATAAACCGAAGAGGAATTTATTACCCTTCCGATATGCTTCTCGATACCGGCTATGGCTTCTTTCAGATTTGACTCCCTGTCACCAAGGTTAGTTCCGATACCAAGAAAAACAACTTTCATAATCTATCTGATTGCGTATCAAAAGTATTAAATACATGCATACCTTTACAGATTCATTTTGTTTTTATATATTTAAATTTCTTTTAAATAAATCGCTTAAAAAATGAAAAACTTCCTTAAATATGTTCTTGCGACAATCGTCGGCGTTATAATCAGCTCCCTCCTTTTGCTTGTAGTATTACTCGCCGGATTGAGCGCTATGGTTGCTTCGGGTGATAAACCTGTTTCAATAAGTGATAATTCCATTCTGGTCCTGAAGGCCGGAGTGACTATACCCGACAGGGGAAATCAGAATCCGTTGGCCGGAATTGACATCCTCAACATGACTCTTTCTCCTGCTGCCGGACTAAACGAGATTCTTGAAAACATAGAAAAAGCTTCTTCCGATAAAAAAATTACCGGCATTCTTATTGAGAATGGGTTGCTCCCCTCGGGATGGGCAACAACAGGAGAAATAAGGAATGCTCTTCTGAAGTTCAGAGAGGGTGGTAAGTTTGTTATTTCATATTCTGATTATGTTCTTACTCAGGAGTGTTATTACCTTTCTACCGCTGCCGACAAGATCTACATCAATCCTTCATCAACAGTAGATTTTAAGGGGCTGAGCAGCGAAGTTATGTTTTATAAAAAAGCTCTCGACAAGATAGGTGTTGAAGTTCAGGTAGTTCGTCACGGAAAATTCAAAGGCGCTGTAGAACCATATATTCTCGATAAGTTAAGCGATGAGAATAAGGCTCAGATAAAAGATTATGCCGGGTCAATCTGGACTAGTGTAATAGATGATATTTCAAAATCGAGGGGGTTAACCTCAGAACAGCTTAACCTTATAGCTGATAATCTGGATGGAAATCTCGCCTCCAGGGCGCTCTCTTCCAAGCTTGTGGATGGACTAATTTTTCGTGATCAGTTAATAGATACACTAAGAATTCTGTCTGGTATCAATCCAGGTAAAGATCTTAATCTGGTATCAATGATGAAGTATACAAAAGTCCCTGATCCAAAGAAAGTTATCTCTGTTAAAAACAGGATAGCAGTCATCTACGCAGAAGGTAATATTGTTATGGGCAAGGGAAATGATGGCAATATTGGCGGAAACTTTTACGCGGATGTTATCAGGAAAGAGAGACTTGATACAACTGTAAAAGCAATAGTACTACGTGTTAATTCACCAGGGGGAAGCGCAATTGCTTCAGATATTATTTGGCGGGAACTGGATCTTGCAGCGAAAGTAAAGCCACTGGTTATCTCGATGGGAAATTATGCAGCATCAGGCGGATATTTTATATCTGCCCCCGGGACAAAAATTTATGCCGACCCAACCTCAATATCAGGTTCCATAGGAGTGTTCGGACTGGTTCCGAATGCCGAGAAACTACTTGAACAAAAACTTGGTCTGACAACTGATGTTGTAAGCACAAATAAAAATTCAGACTTTCCTTCAATTGTCAGACCTATGAACAGTTACGAAAAGGAAGTAATGCAGATGAGCATCGAAGATACATACAAAGACTTTATCGGTAAAGTTGCGGCCGGAAGAAAAATGACCCCCGGATCTGTAGACAGCATTGGTCAGGGAAGAGTATGGAGCGGAACCAGAGCAATTAAAAATGGTCTTGTAGATGAAATAGGCGGACTAAAAGATGCTATCAAAGGCGCTGCAAATCTGGCAGGTATCGAATCATGGTCAATAAGAGAACTTCCAGTAATTGAAGATCCCTATACCAGGATTCTCTCTCAACTTAGTGGTGATATTAAGATGAGTATATTGAAGAAGGAACTTGGGGAAACTGCCAGGTATTTCAATATCGTTCAGGATATCAGAGAGCTGTCAGGAATTCAGGCCCGACTTCCCTATCTGATTGAGATCCATTAATCTATGGTAAAAAGGAAAAATATTCTTTTTTATCCCCTTTCACTAATCTTCGGTATGATAACCGGGATTAGAAATTTCTTGTACAATAGCGGCATTCTCCCTTCTGCAGAGTTTAATCTTCCTATTATCTGTGTAGGGAATATAACTGTTGGCGGAACTGGCAAAACGCCTCATACCGAATATATTACAGGACTACTCAGGCAAAATTTCAAAGTAGCGACCTTAAGCAGGGGCTACAAAAGGAAAACGCGCGGCTTCAGAATTGCAACGCCTGACTCATTTGTGAGAGAGATAGGTGATGAACCAATGCAAATTTACCTGAAGTTCCCCGAAGTTCTGGTAACAGTCGACAGAAACAGGGTGAATGGGGTAAATACTATTCTGGAAACCCATCCCGAAACTGAAGTAATAATCCTCGATGATGGTTTTCAGCACAGAAGAATTAAACCCGGTTTCTCGATTCTTCTATCCGACTTTGAACGATTGTTTGTCAGGGATCATCTGCTGCCATATGGAAATCTAAGGGAGAATAAAGAAAATATGAGAAGAGCGGATATTATACTTATTACAAAATCTCCTGAAAATATTTCACCAATACAAAGGCGGCTGCTTGTAAAAGAGATAGATAAAGCGCCATACCAAAATCTTTATTTTACCTCAGTTTCCTATAAAGATCCTGTGCCAGTTTTCAGAGAAAGCAAAACATCAGCACCATTAGATTTGTCACAACCATCCGGATATGGAGTTGTCCTTATCACCGGGATCGCGAATCCCTCTTCACTAAAGGAATATATCCAGAAAAGTTCTGAGGAAGTGATCTGTATTTCATTTCCCGATCATCATAATTTCAAAGAGAAGGATATTAAAACAATTATTTCAGCCTATGAGACACTTAAGTCTCCTCTAAAGTATCTCATCACAACCGAAAAAGATGCTGTAAGGTTGCGGGAATTTACTAATATTGCAGAACCGATAAAATCGGCTTTTTACTATATTCCTGTTGAGATATATTTTTTGAATAACGACAAGAATGAGTTTGATAATCTGATAATTGATTATGTTAGAAAAAATAAACGAAACAACAGAATTTCTGAGACGTGCAGGCATAATTGATCCTGATGCGGGTATAATTCTTGGTACCGGACTTGGTGAACTCACTACGAAAATCGAAAACAGGATTGAGATCGACTACAAAGATATTCCAAACTTTCCTATTTCAACGGTTGAAGGACACGCAGGGAAACTTATTTATGGTGATTTTGGAAAGAAGAAAATCGTAGCCATGAAAGGGCGATTTCATTATTATGAAGGATTCGGGCCCGATCAGGTCGCTTTGCCTGTACGGGTTTTAAAATATCTGGGAATTAAGTGCCTCTTTTTATCAAATGCTGCAGGTGGCGTTAATCCGGATTTTCTGATTGGAGACATTATGGTAATTACCGATCATATTAACCTCCTGCCTAATCCATTGATTGGTCCGAATGACGATCGCATCGGCCCCAGGTTTCCAGATATGGGAGAAGCCTATGATAAGTATCTTGTAAAGAAAGCGCTGCTAATTGCTCACGATCATAATATCCGGATTCATAAAGGAGTTTATCTTTCAACATCCGGACCAACGTTTGAAACACCTTCCGAATATAAATATTTCAGGATAATCGGAGCAGATGCAGTTGGAATGTCGACCACTCCTGAAGTTATCGTTGCAAGACACATGAATATACCATGCTTTGCGGTTAGTGTGATTACTGATCTTGGGGTTGAAGGGAAAATTGAGTACACAACACACGAATCGGTTCAAAACGAAGCGGCTAAAACCGAATCGCGTATGACAACTATTATGACGGAGATGATTTCGTCTCTGTAATAGCTTAGAAGAGCAGGCCTCTATTTTCTTAAGATTAAATCCATTAACCGCTGAGAACCGCTGAGGAATTACGCTGAGAACCGCTGAGTGTCAAATGATTTTATTTTCTCTGCGGCCCTCTGCGACTTCTCCGCGCCCTCTGCGGTAAAAGAAATTTCACTGGTTATCCTAAATTATCTCTATATTATCTGATTACAGTACAGACTTTTTTCCATTTTTCTGTCTTTCCTTTGTCGTTATACATTGAAATGAAAATAATATAGATACCGGAATTGACAAGAGTACCATCATCTCCTGTTCCATCCCAGACCAATGAAGTTTCTGTTCCTGCCAGCAGGTTTGAAGCGATCTTTTTTACATGACTTCCGGTTTCGTCAAAAACTGAAGCAGATATTACATTTCCATTTCCCGGCAACGAAAGAGAGATTAAAAGAAAGTCCTCAAATCCATCATTATCAGGAGTAATTTTTGTTGTCGACAGAATGATTTTATCTGATGTTTCTGTCAGTTCAATATTATCAGAGTTTTTAGCGCCCGGTGTTCCCCACCCGCAACTTGCTGATGCGGAATGCCAGTTCGTCTGATCTTCAGAGTTTAATTCTTTATTGATCTTTTCAAGCGCCACTCCTTCAAAGCTTGCAAGAAGAGAGAACTGCATCTTCTCATTGTAGCTAACCTTATCTATAACATCAAGCTCTCTGGTAAAAAGAACCAGGTTTCCTTTGTCGTCAGCCATTGAGGGAACAGACCCTGCCTCGAAGATATATTCAGGATCGGAAGAGAGGTATCTGTCTGTAACTTTGCCTTTATCGGTTGTTACTGCAAAGTAATTCTCAGGCAAAATGCACCTGTGTTCCTCCGATAACGGATAAATTTGAGAAGTGTCTCCTGTGGCTTCAGAAACAGTAACTATCTGAAGTTTAGCAGCATCGACGATCTTTGATGAACGGTTATACAATTCCAGATAATCAGGATCGCCGGGCAACGGATTGAACAGAAGCTCATTAAACATAACATCGCCGTATTCAATATTTTCCGGCAGACCAAAAGTGAAATTTCTTTTTTCAATGCTATTCCCGGCAAAATCGCGGATATCTCCTGAAATTTCCAGTTCATGTGTTTCTCTTCTGGTAAGTGGAATTTCAGGGTTAAGAGAAAACACCCTGAAAAGCTGATCTGAAAGAGAAATCCCTGAGATATCTCTGCCATCAATTTTTATTCCCCTAATCTTATCCGGAAAATTAAGTATTGGCTCTGATAATCTGATATTTATGTGAAGACTATCTTCAGGAAATACATTCTCAATTCCGTTGAATGAAATATCCTCATTTACCCTTGAGACAGCATTAACTGATCCCGGAGTCCCTCCTTTTCTTGATGAAGAAGCAATCCAGTTTCCATTATCATAAAATGGGAAACGGGTATCAATCATCTCGAGCGACCAGCCGCCACCCGATTTTAACTGATCGCCATACCATGCTGAAGAATATTCCACTCCATGTATAAGCATTCCTGAGCTGTCGGACAGACATAACATCTTTCCATCATCATTAAGCACAGGCAATCCTTTTAATCCGATCACTTTCCCGTATTTAAGAAAAAGTGATGTATCCTGAGGAAGGCATATTATCATTATTCCGGAAGGTTCAATGACTGTCTCGGGGAAGAATATATTTTGTCCTTCGGAAGAGAGTCTCCAGTTTTTCAGGTTAAAAGCATATTCTGTTCGGTTTGTTATCTCAAAATACTCCTTCGCCGGAAGAGAAACTGCAGGTTCCGGATCTGCCATTATTTCAGAGATTATCACATCTCCCGGTAATACCCACAGAGGAGTAAACGGAACAGGAATATCCAGGGAACAATTGCCCGATCGGTCGCATAATTTATTGATTATCAGTTTATTTAATGTCCTGTTAATGAAGTTATTACTAAATTCGATCCTGTAAGTCAGTGCCTTGATTTTTTTAATGCTTATCGATTGGGATTCGATGTTATTCACAGAAAAATTTCCCGGCACCATTAATTCTGAAGAAGGCTCCTCATTAAAAGAAACGTCAACAGAATTCTTTCCTGACATAATACAACTGGTGACAACCGGCGGTTCATTATCTACATAAAAATTACCTTCAATTTTCAGATCATCGATCCACAAAAGCCGGTCGCCGGTTGAGGAATATTTATACCATATTTCAAACCATGCTGAATTAAACAATTCCTTGTCGGTGGCGGAATTTGAGCCTATAAGACTACCATTCAGTCTGTTTGCCGATACCGTCCAGTTTCCTTCAGGTGACCTTTCAACAATAATCTTTGCAGTTGTGGCCACGCCGATGGTTGTCTCCCAGTTAATCCTGAAGCTTAATACGGTTGTCAATACACTCCCTTTGATTTTCCAGAGACGAAGAGTATCATCCGAACCTATAAGATCCACTCCAACTGCGAAATCCATTAATATTTCCATCAATGGCCAGTGCGTCAGGGTCAGTATCTGACATGAGAAAAGCTGACCAGTTATTTGATGATGATGGATTATAACCATGTCTGACCAGGAATGACCATTTTGTGAAACCCTCCGCAGGATGCAGATTTTTGACCGGAATCCCAATCTTATCGATTCCGGCAACGGGGTTATCAAATATATGATGCAGGGAATATTTCCCGGAAACAGCTGATATGCTGTCAGCTTTCCAGCGACCCTGTGTACTTTGAATCCAGTTGTTAGCACTTCCTGTTTCAAAATTTTCAATAATCTGACCAAATGCCGTAAATGGCATCAACATGGCCAGAAAAATAACTTTTTTCATGCAGCGGACGAATTGAAAAAAAAGCTAATTTTGACCGTTTCTGATCTTTAAAGTAAATTTATATAATAACTCAATTAATTCCAAACAATTAACTATGAAAATTGCAGTTGTAGGAGCCACCGGAATGGTAGGCCGCACAATGATGAAAGTACTCGAGGAAAGAAATTTCCCTGTCACAGAATTAATCCCAGCTGCTTCTGAGAAGTCGGTCGGAAAAGAAGTTTTTTTTAAAGGAAAGGCTGTTAAGGTTGTTAGTGTTCAGGATGCTGTTGATGCCAAACCTGTTTTTGCCATATTTTCTGCCGGAGCAACAACTTCAAGGGAATGGGCCCCGATCTTTGCTAAAAACGGAACTGTGGTAGTAGATAATTCTTCTTACTGGCGCATGGATAAAAATGTTCCTCTAATTGTACCCGAAATCAATTTTCATGCAATAAAAAAAGGCGATCGTATCATTGCCAATCCCAACTGCTCTACAATACAAATGGTTATGGCTCTGGCGCCGCTTCATAAAAAATACAAGATCAAACGTCTTGTCGTTGCAACCTATCAGTCAGTAACAGGAACCGGTGTAAAAGCAGTTGCCCAGATGGAAAATGAGAGAGCCGGTATTAAGGGAGAGATGGCATATGCTCATCCAATTGATAAAAACTGTTTCCCTCATGGTGGTTCTTTTCAACCCGACGGATATACGACCGAGGAGCAGAAACTTCTCGATGAAACACGCAAAATACTTGAAGATCAAACGATACAGGTCACCGCAACAGTAGTCAGAATACCGGTTGTGGGAGGACATTCAGAGGCAGTTAACATCGAATTTGAAAAGGATTTCAAAATTGAAGATGTAGTTTCTCTCATTAGTAATTTCCCT
This sequence comes from uncultured Bacteroidales bacterium, assembly GCA_963809855.1. GTDB lineage: Bacteria > Bacteroidota > Bacteroidia > Bacteroidales > VadinHA17 > LD21. The sequence goes on from CAWELF010000001.1 coordinate 3,150,895, forward strand.
GGTGTTGTTGTTTATGATAATCCTTCTGAAAATAAGTATCCGATGCCTATTAATGCCCATAACAAAGATGAAGTATTTGTTGGCAGGATCAGAAGGGATCTGTCGAAAGAAAAATGTCTTAATATCTGGGTGGTATCAGATAATATAAGGAAAGGGGCTGCCACCAACGCTGTTCAGATTGCTGAGTATATGGCGGCTAATAAATTGTATTAGAGCATACTTCTTCGTTAACCTCCACCTTTATAGCCCCCCTGCCCCCCTAAAGGGGGGTTAATTCACTATAAATATGTGTTTTAGCCCCCCTTTAGGGGGGTTGGGAGGCTCAAGGGGGGCTTAAGAGACAACATAGAGTCATGAAAGTCCCCCCTTGGGGGGATTTAGGGGGTAAAAAATCGGAAGATATTGTCTTAGGTTTCTTCCTGATTATCAAAAAGATAATCATTAAAAGGATACCTTTTTACGTGAATCTGTTTTACTTCTTCGTAGAGAATTTTCTTAAGTTCATCCAGGTTCTCCTTTGTTTTTGCGGAGATAAATACTGTTTTGAAGTGTTTGTCGGAAGCCATCCACGACTTTTTCAGATCAGACAGGGAGTAATTTTCTTTAACGACAGGAGCCAGATCGTCTTCTTCTTTAAGAGTGTATGAGAAAGCATCGATCTTATTAAAAAGGAGAATTGATGGCTTATCTTTTGCACCAAGTTCTCGCAGAGTCTCATCCACCACTTTTATCTGTTCTTCAAAATTAGGATGAGAGACATCCACAACATGAACGAGAACATCTGATTCCCTCACCTCATCAAGCGTTGATTTGAAAGACTCCACGAGATCGTGAGGGAGTTTGCGTATAAACCCGACAGTATCTGAGAGCAGAAAAGGAAGGTTCTCAATTACCACTTTTCGGACGGTTGTGTCGAGAGTTGCAAAAAGTTTATTTTCAGCAAATACATCCGATTTGCTTAAAAGATTCATAACAGTGGATTTCCCGACATTGGTATATCCAACGAGAGCCACCCTTATCATTTTCCCCCGGCTTTTCCTTTGGGTCGACATCTGTGTGTCGATTTTTTTAAGTTGTGTTTTCAGGAATGAAATCCGGTCTCTGATAATCCTCCTGTCGGTCTCTATCTCTGTTTCTCCAGGGCCTCTTAAACCGATCCCTCCTCTTTGTCTTTCGAGGTGTGTCCACATTCCGGTAAGGCGAGGCAACAGATATTGATATTGAGCAAGTTCCACCTGGGTTCTTGCATGTGCCGTCCTTGCCCTGTTTGCGAAAATGTCCAGAATAAGATTGGTTCTGTCGAGAATACGGCAGCCTAATTTTTCCTCAATATTTCTGATCTGACTCGGAGAGAGCTCATCATCAAATACAGCAATGTCGATTGCATTTTCCTTCACAAAGAGAGCTATCTCCTCCATTTTGCCCGAGCCGACAAAGGTGCGCGGGTTTGCCACATCAAGTTTTTGGGTAAATCTTTTAACTGGCTCTGCTCCGGCAGTCTCTGCGAGAAATGAAAGCTCATTCAGATAATCCTCAACTTCACGTTCATCCTGCCCCGATTTGACGATTCCAACAAGAATTGCCCTCTCCTGAATTGCTTTTGTTTCTATCATGTTGTCATTTGAAAAGGTTAGAAGACGGAAGACCGAAGACTGAAGTCAAAAGATGAAAGAAGGGATAGATAAGACTTCCTACTTCCTAATTCCTACTTCTTACTATCTACTTCTTGCTTCCGGCATTAATAAATAAACCTTCTGTCGTTCTGAATAGCGCCGTTAATCGCCCTCTTCAGGTTTTCAGAACATCGCATCACCATATCGATATCGGTTGGAAAAGGAACCTGACCTTTTTTGGTCCGTTCCAGTTGCTGGGCATTCAGAGCCTGTACATCCCCCAATGCACGCGAGGATACATTTTCGAAAGTCGACTGTGCTCCGATTGGGTCTTTTTTAAGCACCTTATTCGGGTTCATCTGAATCACTTCAACATCACCATCGATACGACATGCTTTTGTCTGAATCGACTCCACAAGTGCACATTGCAATGTCTTGTACTTTTTAAGTTTAATATCATTCCCTAAAGAGTCCCTCATAACATTGCCTTTTTTATCAAGAACATATGTAAACCCATCCTCAACATCCCTTTTAATTACCGAATCTTTTTGAATAGTCTGGTCGGGGCTTACTGCAATGTTTTTGATATTTACATTAACAAAATAGTCGTATTGTGTATTTGAGTTAAGGTTCTGAGTATGATATTCAACCCATTCAGAATTGAGAGAAGGCAGATCAAGAACGAGGAGGTCCTGTTCGAATTCCCTTGGAAACTGCAAAATGGAGGTGTTCTGAATTGTTACAAATACTCTGCTCATTCCAAGTGTTTTAGCATCAAGAATTTTACTATCAATTCCTTCATAGTCTCCAACATAATTTTTAGCCCTGATGAATTCTACATAAGCCTGTCTGTAAGATTCTTTTATATTACTCTTCATTAGTTCTATACCATGGGCATAGTAGAAGTCAGCAGCCTTACGTTTTGCATTAGCCATATCGGGTAAATAATCAACGTATGGGAAATCGACAGATCTTCCGTTGTAATTTAAAGGAGTTACAGATCTGACAAGGGTTTGTCTGTCGTTCAAAGCTTTATAAACCTGATATATCTCATCCCAGTTATTCGGTCTTCCTTCCATCTTAAGAAAACGGATCCTCTCAACATCCTGTTCATTTGCAACTTTGTATGCCTGGGTGAGAATGTCAATTTGTTTAACATCGCTTTCATCTCTTCGTAGCTGTTTTACTGCTTTTTCTATTGCCGCATCGTAATTTCCCTTTTGAAGCTGTTTCTTTGAAGAACCGCATCCTGAAAGGATAATGGTAACGAGAATAATAATTGGAAAAATTCGTTTCATAGTATCAGACTTAATAATTTTATGTTGATAAAGATAAGAAAAACATTGAAAATACAATTTCCTTTAACTTCCTCTTTTACTGACATTTAAAATTCAATTCTTAAAACTCAGAGGGATTGAAAATCTTACTCTTACTGGTTGTCCGCGCTGGAGTCCGGGTGTCCATTTGGGTGATGCAGAGATTGCTCTGACTGCTTCCTCGTCTAATAAAGGATCAACTCCCTTCACAACGGTCACATTACTTACTGCTCCATCCTTTTCTACAATGAATGTCAGAAATACTGTTCCCTGGATATTTTTTTTAATTGCTGCCTGAGGATAATTGGTTCTTAATCCCACCCATTCGCGGAACTTCCCGATGTCACCTCCTCTAAAGGAAGGCATTACCTCGACCCTGATAAATGGTTCGTCTGAATACCCTCCTCGCTGACCTGACAATACATCCTCACCGATACCTGTTCCTTCAATTTCGACCTTTTCAACTGAAGTCTGAGCCATAATCTGGTCGTTTGTTGCAAGAGTGGGTTCGGATGGGGGAATGCTATCAACAACCACAGGTGGTATATACTCTGCGATTTCCTGAACAGATTCCAATTCCGGGGGAGGAGGTGCGGGAGGGGGTAATAACTCGTCGGGAGGTATTTCAAAGTTTTGCATCTGAACCTGAACATAATTATTACCTCCCCTAAGAACCTTTTCATCCCTGGAAGTAAAGATGAAAGGGATAATCACTACCGAACTCATAATTAAAGATGCAATGATAACTCCAAAAATCAGAACGGAGTTGTATTTCTTTCGCAACTGATAAGCGCCATACTCCTTGTTCCGCATTTTAAAAAGCAGATCATCAAACTCCAGCCTGTGTCTAAGATTATCGTACATTCTTCACTCTCTTCTGCTCTGTTAAATTATCTGATTGAAGCTTAATTTAATGGGATATAATCAATTATAGTGCCATTCTTACATCCCATCCGACTAGAAAAATATTAAACATAATCGGATATCAAATGTGCGCAAAATTACTAAATAGTGTTCGTGCAACAAAACTATTAAGAGAAGGTTCCAATTATGCATCATTATTTTTATTTTTTTCTTACATTTGACCACTCATCAAGGGGGTTTAGCTCAGTTGGCTAGAGCGTGTGGCTGGCAGCCACAAGGTCAGGGGTTCGATTCCCCTAATCTCCACAGAGAAGCAGGTTTCGACCTGCTTTCTTTATCTATTAAAATGCACTATCTTAACCTCTGGCATGAAATAAAACTATTATCCGAATAATAGTCGTATCATTATCAGATAATTATTATAAATCCGTCGTCTTAACGATTGAAAACCATTATAAGATACTAACAGAAAGGGAGAATATATGTGTTTTTCAGCAGAAGCAAGTTTTGCAGGTGGAATAGTAATTGGTGCAATAGGAATTGCAACTGTCCGGGAAATTCACAAACCTTCACAGCTGGTTTTTGCAAGTATCCCTCTGTTTTTTGCATTCCAGCAGATAGTTGAAGGATGTTTATGGGTGACAATCCCATTGCCTGAATACATCCATCTCCAGAAAACAGCGACCTACATATTCCTGATTATGGCAGATTTCCTTTGGCCAACAATGATCCCACTGGCTGTTTTGCTTATGGAGAAGAATAAAAAAAGAAAAAGAATATTGCGTATCCTTCTTATTATGGGACTATCTTTGTCATCATATTATGCTTATTGCCTCGTAATCTTCAATGTAACTCCTCAAATTATGGGATATCATATCCTGTACAATACCGATTTCCCAAAATCGCTTTCTATGCCGGCCTTTATTATCTATTTAATCGTTACTATAACTCCACTCTTCATTTCCAGTATCCAGAGAACACATTTATTGGGTATACTGATGTTTCTATCTTGTCTTATCACGGCAATATTCTTCACCCAGTATCTTACATCGGTATGGTGTTTCTTCGCGGCATTAATAAGCGCTGTTATATTCTGGATCGTGAGAGATGCTAAAAAGAAGTTCCATATTATGAATCTTTCGATATTAAATGAAAGCCGTAACAGTTAAAGAACTCAAACTTGAATTGGAAGATCGTTCTCCAAAAGAACTTCGGGAGATCTGTCTTCGGTTATCAAAATTCAAAAAGGAAAATAAAGAGTTGCTTACCTACCTGTTGTTCGAGTCGGGTGATGAGGCATCTTATGTAGAAAGTGTAAAGAAGGATATCGATCTGCAATTTGAAGAGCGAAACAGAAAAAGCCAATACCTGATCAAAAAGAGTCTCAGGAAAATCTTACGAAGTACCAAAAAGTATATCAGGTACTCCCTTCGCAAGGAAACTGAGGTAGAACTGCTTCTTTATTATTGCACAAAACTTAAAAAAATCTCACCATCAATTCAGAGAAACACTGCTCTTATGAAACTCTACATAGGGCTGATCGCAACAATTAAGAACAAAGTAAAAGTGTTGCACGAAGATCTGCAGTCAGACTATGAATCGGAACTGAAAGAGCTGGAGTTATAAAAGGCGAAAAAGGCGTAAGGGGCACAAAGGGCGCAAAGGCAAACTAAGAACATCTCTTGTCTGCCTGCAGGCAGGGAACATTCGAATTATGAGATCAGAAGTAAATAGAAAGGCCCCGCAGATATAAAATCCTTGCGGGGCCTGATAATTCTACAGGAAAAACCATCCTTTTGAATCAGACTATCGATCGTTTCTAATTTTTAGTTTCAACAACTGCGTACCTCGATATCTTCCAGAACTGTTCCGGATCTGTTATTTCAATGCTTGTGATTTTCTTGTCAGCGTTGGTAATCATCGCGTAGGAACCTTTTGGGTGATCGGTCATAAATTTTGCATTTTTTGAATTTACCGGGATCTCTTTTAATTCGGTGATATTGACCTGCGTAAATGCACTGTCTGCAAATTCTGCGGTAACTAATTCCTTCTTACCAATTCCAATAAATCCACCTTCTTTGGTTACAAGACCCTTTGCTTTCAGATCTTTATATGTACCATAGGCAACATATGCTTTGTTCTTCTCATTAACCTGATCGGCGATTTTTTGATCCTTCTGCACAATAGCTAACTGCTGATCAGTCATAATTGTATTCAGTTTCCCAATCTCAAAATCTTTATTAACCAGCGCTAATTTTAATTCCGATACTTCAGCTTCACGAAGTTTCATAGAAGCTTCAAGATCAGCAACCTTTAGCTGCAGACCTTTAATTGTTCCACCTGAATTCTTAAGCTGTGCTGTAAGTGATTCTATTTTTTTTCTGTTCTGATCGAGTACGGTATTTATATATGCTATATCTCTTTGTATTTGTTCTTTTTTACTTTTCGAAAACTCACCGTTGGTTGAATTTACAGTGATAATTTTCTCTTTTTCTTTTACCATATTCAGATCTTTTTCAACCTGATCAAATGTGACTATCCACTCATTTATTACAGAATCTCTGGTTGTTAAGAGTTGTGTGTAGGAAGTTTTTTGATTTTCAATAGCAGCAAGCTGCTGTTTCTTCTCAGTATTAAAGCGTGAAATACCGAAAATACCCACTGTAATAAGAACAACCAAACTTATAGCTACACTTGTCCATACACCTTTCCTGAGCCCTTCACTTCTTGCTTCTCTTGCGGCAAATCGTGCTTTTGTTGTTTCACTCATTCCGCTGTGAATCCCGGTTTCGTCTTTTTTTGGATCTGATCCCTGTACATTTTTGTTTCCTGATGTTGTTTCATCGTTTTTCATAATACATTCCTCCGTTGATTTGTTATGGCACAGCTTAAACAAAAGCCATGCCCGGAATGAATTAAGCAATTAATGTATTCATAATGTGTATATTAACTAATTTAAAGAAAATTGAGTCTTGTTCATTTTGAGAAATTGATTCTCATTTTGAGAAAACCAAGCAGCAATTTTTACTGCAGAGAGCGCTGAGGATCCGCAGAGGGCCGCAGAGATAATATATTGAATATTTGTACTTTGCGCTTTTATTTTTATCCCTTTTCTTCCTTTAATAACCTGTAAATAGTAGAGATTCCGATATTGAGCTTTTCTGCGGTGAGTTTGATATCGTTATTGTTCTTCTTCAACGCCGCCCTTATTATCTTCAACTCGTATTCCTTTAAAGTAAGAAGTTTATTACTGATATCCGACAATGGATCATCTTTGTCGATGACAAGATCGGAGGGCTCAATCTCTGCGTTTTCCGACAGGGTAACAGCCAGTTCGATAATCGATTTCAGTTCTCTGACATTACCCGGGTAGGAATGACTCATAAGTTTCTTTTGCGATTCCGCTGATAGTTTTTTCTGAGGAATATTATTCTCCGTACAGAACTTATCAGTAAAGTAGTGTGCCAGTATCAGAATGTCATTATGTCGTTCCCGAAGAGGCGGCAATTCAATAGGCAGACCCAACAGCCTGTAATAGAGATCTTCCCTGAATTTGCCTTTTTTTACTTCCTCTTTAAGATTTTTGTTTGTTGCCACAACTATCCTGCAATCGGTTTTAACAGGCCTACTGCCTCCTATCCGTACGATCTCTTTTTCCTGCAATACCCTTAATAATTTCGATTGCAGGCTCAGTTCCATTTCAGCAATCTCGTCAAGGAAAAGAGTTCCACCATCAGCTTCCTCAAAACGTCCTATCCGTCTGAATGCCGCTCCGGTAAATGATCCTTTTTCGTGTCCGAACAACTCACTTTCAATAAGTTCAGATGGGATGGCTGCAACATTCACTGTTACAAAAGGTTTATCCTTTCGTTTAGAATTATAATGTATTGCCTTGGCAACCAGCTCTTTTCCAGTACCAGTCTCCCCGGTTACCACAACTGTAATATTTGTACTGAGAGCTTTGTCGATTAGTTCATACACTCCCCTGATTGCTTTACTATCACCAATAATAGTCTGGCGAAAACTGAACTTTTTTTGTATCTCACGGCGAAGTGATGAAATCTCTCGCTTAAGACCAATCCCATCGTGGATATTCTTTATTGTGTTGAGCAAACGGTCTTTGATATCGTCCGATTTGGTTATATAATCATAAGCTCCCAGCTTTAACAGGTTTACCACAGTGTCAATGTCTCCCTGTTCCGATATGAGTATAACCTGAATATCACTGTTTTCATCCTTTATTCTTTTTAATAGCTCAAGTCCGGTTATATCAGGCAAACGATAGTCCAGTGTAACTATATCGGGCGATTCATAAAGAGCTCCGAGGAAATCTTTGCCATTAGCAAAACTCTTAATCTCGTAATCGGGGTTTAAGGAAAGAGTATGAACGAGCAACCTGTTATACCATTCACTGTCTTCAACAACAAAAATTTTCAAGGGCCTTTCAGACATATAATTTCAGTTGGAGGTTATTAAATATATCTTCAGTTCACAAAGTAACAAAAAATGGTACCGTCGAAAATAATTTCACTCAATTTTAGCTATCCTTTCCTTAATGAGTTCATTAACAGCTTCGAATTCCTTCATTGCTTGTTTAATAATATTTTTTACAGACTCTCCGTTGCTATTGTTATTCACACTATCTTCAATCGTACCCAGATAACCGCAAAGATCAGTTGCGCCTATATGTCGGGCAGGTGGCAACAGTTTATGTGCCAGATCAGCAACCTGTTTCAGGTTACCCTTCGTCAATTCCTCATTCATCATAGCGAGTCCGTTTTGTGTGCTTTCAGCGAACGATATGAGCATCTGTTTAACAAAATGCTCATCATCACCTGAGATGTGGTAAAGGTTATCAAGATTCATTTTAACAGAAATCTCAGGCTTATTCTTCACAGGGATTGCATGCTCCTCATTTCTTTTTTTTGGAAGAGTTTTTAACACCGACAGGATCGTATTCAGGAGAGTCATTTCGGTAAAAGGTTTTGGCAGAAATTCGTTCATTCCTGCATCAATATATTTTTGTTTCGCATCGCTTCCGTCGACTGCCGAAATACATATAACAGGCATTTCCGTCCCACTTATGTTCATTTCTTTCCGGATTGTCCGGGTGGCTGTTATTCCATCTATTCCAGGCATCCTGTCGTCCATAAAAACGAGATCGAAACGATCTGATTTTAGTATGGCCAGAGCTTCCGAGCCGTCAGCTGCTTCACGGAATTTTACCTTCCATCTGGTTAATATAGTTTTGAACAACAGACGGTTGTATTCTTCATCATCGACGATAAGGATCTTCAGATTGCTTATTACCGGGGGAATATTAAGCGACGGTTCGGGTTCGGGTTTTATCAGTTTTTCATCTCCTTCCAAATAAGGAAGCCGGCAGGTTATACTGGTCCCATGATTTTTTCGGCTGACACAAACAATGGTTCCCCCGTGCAGGTCAACAAGTTTTTTTACTATTGATAATCCCAAACCAGTACCTCCATATTTTCTTGAGGTGCTCGTTTCTTCCTGTGCGAAATCTTCAAAGATAAAGGCCAGTTTACTTTCTTCAATTCCGATGCCTGTGTCGGTAAATTCCATCAGCAGTTCAAGTTTGTTTTGTGTCAGGCTGTTGCTTTTCACACTGAAATGAACCTTCCCGTTCTGTGTGAATTTAACCGAATTACTTACCAGGTTTATTATTATCTGTTTAAGGCGATATGGATCTCCCAGAAGAACCGGAGGTGTATCGGGGCTTAAAGAATAACTTAACATTGTATTGTTCCTGAGCGCCTGTTTTTCAAATAGTGAATACACCTCTTCCAGTAGTTGCCTGATGTTGAAATTGACCTGCTCCATCACCTGTTTTTCATTTTGCAATTTCGAAAAATCAAGGATATCGTTTATTATATTCTTAAGGTGATCTGATGAAGATTTAATTACTCTCAGCGACCTGGCGGTGTTTTCATCGGCCGGTTCCTGCAATAGTTGCTCAGTAAACCCTGAGATAGCAGTTACCGGTGTCCTAATCTCATGGCTCATATTTGCAACAAACATCTCTCTTGTGCGTGCCAGCTTTCGGGCTTCCTCACCTGAATTCTCAAGAGCAATCTGATACAAACGAGTTTTCCTCACGAACCTTATGATTATAAACATTACAGCTATTGCCAGCAGCGTCCCCGATAACGAAAACAAGGCAAGCCATGAATATGTTTTACGTGCGAGAATATCTGCGGCTTTTGCCTTTGCCTCAACCATTACAGAGATCTCATTTTCTATCTTTGAGATTAAATCGTAAAATCTTTCCTTTATTTCACTTCCCGTAACAGCTAACTGCGATTCACGGGCAATCAGCCTTCGCCTGGCAATTGAATCTGTCTGCTTAAAGGTCTGAAGATCATTTATTATTGCAAGTTCTTTATCCTGACTTTCATTATCGTTTCCAAATATCCGTTTAAATACACCTTTCTTTTTCTTGGCATTCTCAGCTTCAATACTAAGACGGGAGGATAGCTGATTTATATATCCGGCAACGTTCTGATTATTATTCAGATTAAGGAGTTTGTTCCAGATTATTATGTTCTCCCCGATGAGATTGCTTATAGTATCAATCTGATCGGGAAGTAAGGTATCATTCATACATTCCTCTTTTAACCTGCCCACCTTTCCATCAATATCCGATATGACAGAGTAATAGGGTTGCAGATCTAGTGTATCTTTTGTTAATGTGTAAATGCGAATACTGTTTTGGGCTCTTTCCAGATCCATAGAGATTTCCCTGATAGTTATTAATCTGAGGTCGGGTTTCTGATCGACTTTGATTGAGGATACTATCGAAGAAAGATTCCTGTACGACAGATAACCAGCTGCCGACAGGATGACTACTGCCAGTAACATTAATGATCCGATCTTTATCTGAACCGGTATTTTTTTCATAGCCTACCTGACAGAAATTGATAATCTGCAAAGTTAGTCAAAATATCAGGGTGATACTCTGGAGAGACAAAAGTAGGAAGACCTAATACAGGAGATGGAAGACTGAAGACTGAAGAAGGAAGATGGAAGACAGTATGCAGTGGGTTATTCTGTCTTAAATTTCCTGCTGTCTTCCTTACAGATTCTCTTGATTAACCTGCGGGCCGACATAACGGAGGTAGGAAGTCCTCCTCCTGGTTCAACCCATTGCCCGCACATATAGAAATTTTCGAGGCCCGGAAGCGTTTGTGACATTGGTTTAATAATGACATTTGCATTCTGGGGAGTTATCAACCAACCTTCGAAGGATCCCTTCCAGTTTCCTGTATATCGTTCAAAAGTGAGAGGAGTTGCAACATCAATAACCTCAACAAGTGGAGTGATCCCGGGAAAGCGCTCTTCAAGCAACTCAACCACCTTATTTCCAATTTCTTCTTTTTTATTAAGATATTCCTTTTTGTTCTGAGAAAGATTTTCCCAGTATTCAAATTCAGAGCTGAGCATCACTGTAATAGCGGTCTTCCCTGCAGGAGCCAGTGTAGGATCCTGATTATAAATATGTACCGAAAGCTTATCACGAACCAGGTCGCCTATCTCAACTGGCTTTTTGAGCTGAAAAGTGAATCCTGATACTGTTTTCGGAACCTCTTCAAAAGTACGGTTTACTCCAAGCGATACGAATATAAGTGATGGAAACCGAGGCCATTTTTCATACGGTTCTTGTGTTTTCTCATCCAGAAATTTCCCGTCAAGCATACTAAATAACGTTGACCTACCATCTGCAGCGGAGATAACTCTGGCTGCAAAATGTTCACTTCCGTCTTCAAGTACGACCCCTGTACTCTTTCCACCTTCAGTAAGTATCTTAGTTACCCTGGCATTGTAATGTATTGTCCCTCCTAGGTATCTGTAGCGTTCTTCCATTGATTTAGACATTGGAAATGAGCCCCCGACAGGGTACCCTGCATTTTTGTTATTCAGATAGGCGAATGTAAAGAGTACAAAAAATGCAGAGAATTCAGGGATCCATATTTCTTTAAATGCTTTCCTGAGTAATGTATCCTTAAATCGTTCCGAGAGACTATCCATTGTTGTGTTCATCCAGCTCTTCATTTTCTTTCCGTTTCTCAAAAAATTAAGAAAGGACCGGGTCTGTTTTTTACGCCTTTTAAGGAAAGAATCATGTTTTGAAGCCATATCAAAAGGCAGACACATTCTTATACCTTCGATGAACTCTTTTATTGGCTTCTCATCCTGCGGTGAGAATTCCATAAGATGTTTCTCCAGACGGTCTGTATCTGTATAAAAGATGAGAGTGCGACCGTCAGAATCTTCAAACCTCATATATTCATCAACATCAACGAAACTGCGTCCCTGGGTAACACCTGTCTCTTCCCACATATCGTGCAGTCCGCTTTCAGCAGAAGAACCAACAAGCCAGTGAATGCAGCAGTCGAAGGTAAATCCCTTCCGGTCCCACGATGTACAGAGCCCCCCTGGCAGGTTATGCATTTCAAATATCTGAGTAGTATAGCCATTCAGACGAGCATAAATACCTGCGGCCAGACCGGCAAATCCTCCGCCGATTATTATAATTGATTTATTACCCTGGCTATTCATCTTCTTTGATTTAATAGTTTAAAACAAATTTATAAAATATTCTATTATTGAATACGTTGCCCTCAAATAGTTATTTTTGTGTTTAAAAAAATAGATATGAGGCCATTGTTTTCCGGCGAAGCATTTGCTGTACTACATGTTAAAAATTACCGCTTTTACCTCTCCTATCGCATACTAATGACGATGGCTACACTTATGCAGTCGGTTATTGTAGGATGGCAGATTTAAGATTTGACACATAATGTTCTCTGGCTTGGTTTTATTGGTCTGGCAGAGGTGATTCCACAGGTAAGCATATCACTCCTTGCCGGACATTATACCGATCTCTGGAATCGTCGAAAGATCGTAAATTATACGACTCTTTTGCTTATTATGGGATCGTTGATACTTCTGATATATAGCGCGAATATTCATTACTTTTCAGCAAAATACGGGGTTACCCCGATCTTCATCACAATCTTTTTAAGCGGCTTTGCACGAGGGATTTTAAATCCGGCCCAGGTAGCATTAATGGGTCAGCTGGTACCCAGAAATTTATATTCAAATGCAGCAATATGGAACAGTGCAAACTGGCAGGTTGCCGCAGTAATGGGACCTGCAATAGGTGGAATGGTATATGGGTACTGGGGCATAATACCTGCTTATTCTCTCGTTTTAGGCTTTTACTCCCTCTCTTTATTTATGATCATGTTCATTAAATCAGGCAGGCATGAGGTTGTTACAACTGCTGAAGGGGTATTCATCCGTATAAGGAGCAGTATCGATTTTGTTTTTAAAACACCCGAATTACTGGGAGCATTTACTCTTGATATGTTTGCAGTTCTCTTCGGAGGCGCTGTAGCAATGCTTCCTGTATTTGCATCTGACATTCTTTTCGCCGGACCGCAGGGACTTGGATTGCTCAGGGGGTGTTGTTATAAGGGGAACAATTCTTCATCTCTTCACCCCTGATGAAATGCGGGGAAGGGCAGCTTCTGTAAATAGCATATTCATAGGCTCTTCCAACGAGCTGGGCGCTTTCGAGTCGGGTGTCGCAGCTAAAATAATGGGTCTGGTACCATCGGTGGTATTTGGTGGCTTCATGACGCTTGTCGTTGATTTCACCACAATTAAGGTGAACAAACCTCTAAGAAAACTGTCGCTCAGGAATAAAATGTAATATATCGTAAATAACTGGTAATACTGTTTCTACACATGCTAATTTTCTGGCATTTCAGGTGAAATATGTGTATTTTTACAATTACTAAGATTTACGAACATTAAGTGGAAAAATCTTTAAACATAATTGTTAAAGGATTAGTTCAGGGAGTTGGCTTCCGTCCATTTGTCTTCAGGATTGCAACACGTGATAATCTGTCGGGATGGGTCCGTAATACCAATGAAAATGTAATGATCCAGGTTACAGGAGACCAAAAAAATCTGGATACTTTCCTTTACTCTTTAAAAGTTGAAAGACCTGCCGCAGCCATAATAGAAGAAATCTCAACAGAAGAGATCAAAACAACTTCATCCAGGGATTTCAGGATTCTAAATAGCCGAAATGTATCAGACGAAGTAACAGAAATCAGTCCCGATATAGCTGTTTGTGAAGAGTGCCTTCTTGACATGGACAACAAAGGCATCCATAAAGATTATGCATTTGTAAATTGCACCAACTGTGGTCCCCGCTTTACTATTACGGAAGACCTGCCTTACGACCGGGCTAAAACGACAATGAAATCTTTTATGATGTGCCCTGCGTGCCAAAATGAGTATAATACTGTCACGAACAGAAGGTTTCATGCACAACCAACTGCTTGTAACATCTGTGGACCTCAATATGAAATTTATTCCGGAGGACTGATGATAAGTAACAAAACAAATATTATTATTGAAAAAGTTTCAAAATGCATTGATGAAGGAGGAGTTGTTCTCCTAAAAGGACTTGGAGGAATGCATCTTGCCTGCGATGCTTTTGATGAGACAGCTGTCCGGAAGCTCAGAGAGGTAAAAAACAGGGATGGAAAACCATTTGCCCTAATGTTTTTTAACATTGAGAAACTCAGGCTTTACGCAGAAACTGATTCTTTGGAGGAGAAAGTTCTTTCTTCGTGGCGTAGACCAATAGTGCTTCTGGAAAAGAAAAAAATCCACTGTGGACCTGTTGTACTCGCAAACAATTTAAATTCAGGATTAAATCTTCTTGGGGTAATGCTTCCTTATATGCCATTTCATTACTTACTTTTCCGGCATTTGAAAACATCAGCCCTTGTATTGACAAGTGGTAATTTCAGCAGCGAACCAATTCTGAAAGATAACCAGCCAGCTCTTGATCAGTTTGCAAACCTGGTGGACATTATTGTTTTACATAACCGCAGTATTTACAATCGGACTGATGATTCAGTTGTCAGGATTATTGGAGGAAAAGAACGAATTTTCCGTCGTTCACGGGGTTATGTACCTGCCCCTGTGCGAACCTCATTTAACTCAGAAGGAATTGTAGCGTTCGGGGCAGAGCTTACAAACTGCTTTTGCGCAGGAAAAGGGAATAAAGCTTTTATGAGCCAGCACATTGGGGACCTTCAGACAATAGAAACCACCCAATTCTACGAAAGTACAATTAAACAATTTCTGAAACTTTTCAGAATAAAACCTTCGCTTCTGGCTGTGGATAAGCACCCGGGTTATATTTCAACCCGAACCGGGATGAAATGGGGCAACCTTCCTGTGGTGCATGTGCAGCATCATCATGCCCACATTGCATCGTGTATGGCCGAATACGGTCTCGATGAAAAAGTCATCGGGGTTGCTTTTGACGGTACCGGTTATGGAACCGATGGCAATATATGGGGATCTGAGTTCCTTATTTGCGATCTTAATGATTTTTCGAGGGTAACTCATTTTGAATATATGCATTTACCAGGAGGGGATAGCGCAGCAGAAGAACCATGGAGATTGGCAATATCAAGTCTCTATAAGGTTTACGGGAAAAGTATGACAGAGCTCGACCTGCCGTTTTATAAAAAACTCAATCACGAAAATACGGCATTGATTACCAGAATGATTGATAAAAATATCAATTGTCCGCTTACCTCAGGTGCAGGACGGCTCTTCGATACGGTTGCATCATTACTTGACGTAGTGCAGGTAGCAACATTTCAGGCTGAAGGACCGATGCGACTCGAATCATTGATCAGACATGATTGTACCGGATACTATGAATACTCAAATGCTGAGACTATCTGCTTCGATAAAACAATCCGGGGGATTGTAGAAGATATCAGGGCAGGTACCGATAAGGAAACCATAGCTACAAAATTCCACAATACGATAATATTGATTATTTTTGAATGTGTAAACACTATCCGAAGTAATGAAGGGATAAATAAAGTTGTTTTATCCGGAGGTGTATTTCAGAATAAGTATCTGCTGGAAGGAACAACAGAATTACTTGAGAAAAATAAATTTGAAGTTTGGTCACACTCAATAGTTCCAACCAATGATGGAGGGATTGCTCTTGGTCAGTTAGCTGTTGCATCTAAAAGAAGAGAATTACAATGTGTTTAGCTATTCCTGCAAAAGTTATAAGCGTTAAAGGTGAAAGCGCCAAAGTATGCATTGAAGATGTGGAGTATACCGCAAGTCTTCTGCTGCTCAATGATGTTAAGCCGGGTGATTTTATAATGCTTCATGCAGGTTTTGCAATTGAAAAAGTAGATCCGGAAGAGGCAGAAGAAACTTTACGGTTATTAAATGAAATGGAACAGAACAGGGTTAACTGATTCTGACGATGAAGTATATTGATGAATACAGAAAAAAGGACCTGGTCCTTGCGGTTGCCAGCCGGCTGAAAGAAATTTCAAAAAAGGATATTGTTCTTATGGAAGTATGCGGAGGTCATACAATGGCTCTTCACCGATTCGGCCTTGCATCGCTTCTTCCACCTAATATCAGGCTTATTTCGGGTCCCGGTTGTCCGGTATGTGTTTCAGATCAGCATTTTATTGATACGGCAATTGAACACAGTAAGATGTCTGATGTTATCATTACTACTTACGGAGATATGTTACGTGTACCCGGTTCTTCCACATCGCTCGAGAAAGAGAAGGCAAATGGAAGTGATATCCGCATTGTGTATTCCGTGCTCGAATCAATTGACATTGCCAGAATGAATCCCAACAGCAATGTCATTTTTCTGGGTATCGGGTTTGAAACAACAGCCCCGGCCACTGGTGCCGCTATAATAAAGGCTGATAAAGAGGGTATCCACAACTTTTCAGTTATTAGCGCTCATAAATTAATGCCGCCAGTTATGAAAGCCCTCGTCCAGGACGGGGTAAAGATTGACGGGTTCATTGCTCCCGGACATGTGACTGCCATAACTGGCACGGGAATCTATGATGATCTGGTTCTTTATCATCGATTAGGTGTAGTCGTTTCCGGGTTTGAACCTGCCGATATTATGCAGGCAATCCTGATGCTTGTTTTACAGATCGAAACAGGAGTGCCAAAAGTTGAGATTCAATATCAGCGGGTAGTTCATAACGGGGGAAATAAAATTGCTCAGAAGGTTATGAATGATGTATTTGAAACAGGGGCAGACATATGGAGAGGACTGGGTATAATTCCTGAAAGCGGCCTTAAAATCCGCGACAAATATTCATCATTTAATGCTGAAAGAAAATTTAAAATAGCTGTACCTGTATCCACCGAACCTAAAGGATGTATATGCGGTCTGATTCTCAGAGGGCTTCAGACCCCTCTCCATTGTAAACTTTTTGGTAAAATGTGCACACCGGCAAATCCTGTCGGAGCTTGTATGGTGTCGGGAGAAGGAACATGTGCCGCATATTATAAATACCGATCATGAAAAAGGAGGAAAAGAAAATATTGCTAAGTCACGGGAGTGGTGGCACGATGATGCAGGACCTGATAGGTGATATGTTTATAAAGCATTTCGGCAATATAATTCTGAATGAACAGGCCGATTCTGCTGTTTTGTCAGATCTCTCCCCTGAAATAGCATTTACCACCGATTCCTTCGTAATCGATCCATTGTTTTTCCCGGGGGGAAACATTGGGAAACTTGCTGTTTGCGGAACTGTTAACGACCTATCTGTGTCAGGAGCTGAACCACTTTATCTCAGTGTTTCCTTTATCCTTGAAGAAGGATTCCCGCTCAGCGAACTTGAACTTATTGTAGTATCTCTTGCAGAAGAGGCAAAAAAAGCCGGTGTGCTTATTGTTACAGGAGACACAAAAGTAGTTAATAAGGGGAAATGTGATAAATTGTTTATTAACACAACAGGGATTGGACGTTTCAGGAAAGATGAAAGTAAAATTGGTAAAGCCCTCGATATAATTCCAGGTGACATCCTTATTATAAATGGTAATATAGGTGATCATGGCATGGCAGTGATGAACGCACGTGAGTCCTTTAATTTCAGATCTGCGGTTGAATCTGATTGTTCCTCTCTCAACCGTCTTATTCGTGAAGTTCTTGATAAATATCCTGTAAAATTTATGCGCGACCCGACCAGAGGCGGAGTTGCCACAGTGTTGAATGAACTGGCAGGGAAAACCATGCTTGGTATTGAAGTAGACGAGTCATCTTTGCCGATTAACTCAGTGGTGAGTGCAATGTGTGAACTACTTGGGTTCGATCCTCTTCACATAGCTAATGAGGGGAAGGTTCTGATTGTAGCTGATGAAAATCAGGGACCCGGCATACTGGAAGTCATGAAGAGAAACGAGTTGGGAAGAAACAGTTCAATTATTGCACTGGTGGTATCCGATCACCCGGGAAGGGTTGTATTGAAGAACCGGACAGGTGGCCGTCGAATATTGGATGCCCTGTCTGGCGACCAGTTACCACGCATTTGTTAAATTTAGTTATTATGCATGAAATATCCCTGGCTGAAGAGGTCATCAACATTGTTAACCGCGAGGGTGATAAAAAGATTTCCGGGGCAATTGAGGAAATTTCAATCGAGGTAGGCAATCTGAGTGGGGTTGATGCTGAAGCATTTAAATCAGCCCTTGAGTTATTGGTCAATGGTACGATACTTGCCGGAGCGTCAATTAATATTATCAGTAAGAAAGGGCTGGGAACATGTTACACTTGTAATCTGGAATTTGAGATGGATCACAGGATGGATACATGCCCTGAATGTCAGTGTTTCCCTTCAAAAGTATCAGGGGGAGAAGAGTTAAGGATAGTGTCACTGATGATTGCATGAAATGAATGTTTGTTACGTATAGGAGATTCAGTAAAACCATTAAATTTAATAGCAATGTGCGAAACTTGCGGATGCGGTGAGACAGGCAAATTTGAGATCCATGACCCACGTAATTCTCATGAACCTAAACACGATCATGACCACTACCATTCACATGAACACCCTCATGAACACCCCCATGAGCACCCTCATAGTCACCCTCATGAACATTCTCATGATGATCCTCATGAACATTCCCATGAGCATTCTAACGAACAAGGCCAAAAGAAGCTAGTTGATTTTAATATCGACATTCTCGCAACTAATAACAGGCTGGCCGGGGAAAACCGTGAATTTTTTGAACGAAGAAATATCCTTAGTCTGAACCTGGTAAGTTCCCCCGGATCGGGTAAAACAAGTATTCTTGAACGAACAATCAAGGCACTGATAGCTACCCAAAAAATATTTGTAATTGAGGGAGATCAGCAGACCATTCTTGATGCAGAGAGAATAGAGAAATCCGGAGCACATGCGATTCAGATTAACACTGGAACGGGATGTCATCTTGACGCAAAAATGATAGAGGCGGCTTTGAAAAAAATTGATATTGAGGAAGACTCTGTTTTATTTATAGAAAATGTCGGCAATTTGGTTTGTCCTGCCCTGTTCGATCTGGGTGAATTTAAAAGAGTAGTGGTGATAAGTGTTACCGAAGGCGAAGACAAGCCTCTGAAATATCCTTATATGTTTCAGTCGTCACACCTCTGTATAATAAACAAATCAGACCTGCTGCCCTATGTCGATTTAAATCCCGATAAATTGATTAAATATGCTCTGTCCATTAATCCCGATCTTCAGTTTATTGTTATGTCGGCTAAAACAGGCGAAGGGACCAACCTCTGGTACAAATGGATTTCGGAGCAGGTACACTCACTATCGTCTACCGGTAGGAATTAGTACCCTCAGGGCTAACAGATTCAGTTTGAAAAGAATTGAGTAGTTTCTTTATTTTTTTTATTGCATCAGGAATGGCTCTCTCAACATCAGGTGTCAGTTTTGTTCCCAATTTCTGAAAATCTCTTATTGCGATAGCGATGAGATAGATGCGGGGCTCATTTCCAAGTAAGAATACTGCATCAATCAGGTCCTTTAGCCCGATTTCATGTGCGCTTAAGCGATGAGGAAAATCATTTGCATACCGTGGATGCATCACTCTCACTGTTCCGGGAGGATAAGTATCGAATGAAGCATCGACAAATATAACCCTTTCGTAAGACTGGATAACTCCCAGGAGGTTAAAGCCACCCGTTCCTCCATCCATCAGGTCAGCATCAGCAAACCCCTCTCTTTCCAGTTTGGAGATCAGGTGAATTCCTACGCCTTCATCGTTTAGTAAAATATTCCCTATACCCAGGATCAGTATTTTATTCCTTTTCACTTCAGTCAAAGGCATTACCAATAGTTAAAACCCTTTTGGGCATTCTTCTGTTTTATTTTCATGACGGTCAGCCACATCTTCCTTTATCGACTTCCACCCTCCAATCATTGATGAGGTTGTACCACGACGTTCAATATAATCATGATAAAAAACGAGATAGATATGTACAAAAGCGAATATTATAAATCCCCACATCAGAAGATGGTGAATCTGTCTGGTTTGCATATCCCCTCCCAGAAACGGTACTACCCAGGTAAATAGTTTTGGTAAAAAACCCTGGCTCATGGCAGCATACATACCAAACCCGGTAAAACATTGAAGCAGGAAGAGTAAAAAGGTTATGAAATATATGAGACTGGCCAGGGAGTTATGACCTATTGAATCGATTTGCCTGTTAGTGGTTTGCATAACATCCACTTTTATAACGTTTATGATTTCTCTCCACTGACAACGTTTAAGAGGAATAAAATTATACCACCGCGAAAATTCATTTCCGACAAATCCCCAGTAAATACGAAAAAGAAAGTTAAAGAAGAATACAAAGGCACTTGTAAAATGGATGAATCTTACTGTTCCGAACCAAAAATTGTAATAGGCTTCCGTATTATTCATAAAGGCAGGCGGGTTACCGATCAGATAACCGGTTATACACTGAACTGTTATGCACAGTGCATTTATCCAATGATAGAAGCGAACAGGCAATTCCCATACATACACCTCACGCATGGTGTTTGATCTGCTTCTCATATCTTAATAAGTTTTGAGGTTATGAATATGACTTCCGTTTTCATCATAAATATGTACTGCACAGGCCAGACAGGGATCGAAAGAGTGGATAGTGCGGAGAACTTCGAGTGGGATTTTAGCATCTGCAACAGGCGTCCCGATAAGAGATTGCTCATAAGCTGAACGATTGCCCTGCGGATCGCGTGGAGAGGCATTCCATGTTGAGGGAACTACCATCTGATAGTTCTCAATTTTTTTGTCTTTAATCACAATAAAATGCGACAATGCGCCCCGTGGTGCCTCCTCCATTCCAAATCCTTTGGCAGTTTTTGGCCATGATTCCGGATCCCACTTATCATTGTTCATTGTGCGGGTGTCGCCATTCCGGATATTGTCGAGCAGTTTATTGAAAAACTCCAGGCCCCAATCGCATGTGATTTTTGTTTCCAGACCCCTGGCAGCTGTTCTTCCAAGTGTTGAGAATAAGGCTGTTACAGGGATGTCGAGAGTTTTAAGAGCGTAATCAACAACTTCCTTATATTCAGGACGACCTGCTGCATATCCCATTAGCACCCTTGCCAGTGGGCCAACTTCCACGGGATGACCTTTCCATCTCGGGGTTTTTACCCAGCTGTATTTTTGAGAAACATCGAGGTTCTTGTATGGTGGTATAGGTCCTGTATAATTAATTTTACTCTCTCCATCCCATGGGTGTAATCCGGCAGAATCTCCCTTTGAGTAATCGTACCAGGAGTGGTTAACAAATTCCTGTATCTCCTCAGGGTCATCCCCTTTTATTTCATGTATTTTACCAAGATCGCGGTTTAGTATTACCCCACGGGGTATCTTAAACCTGTCAGGATCATTGTAACCATTGGTTGGTAAATCGCCGAACGACATGTAGTTCGACAGACCCCCTCCAATTGCACCCCAGTCGTTTTTATAGAACGATGCTATTGCCAGCAGGTCGGGTATATAAACCTGGTCTATAAATGTCTTTCCATCCTTAAAAAGCTTCCCCACAAAGGCTAGTCGCTCAGCATTGAGAGCAGTTGCGTCATCTATATTGATCGAACATGGTGCCCCACCAACTACATAATTTGCATGAGGATTCTTACCCCCGAAGATAGTCTGTACTTTAACCATCTCCTTTTGCCATTGGAGAGCCTCAAGGTAATGAGCTACTGCCATCAGGTTGGCTGCAGGCGGAAGTTTATAAGCAGGGTGCCCCCAGTACCCGTTCGCAAAAATGCCAAGCTGACCGCTGTCGACAAAATTTTTAAAACGATTCTGAACATCTCTGAAATAACCTGTTGAACTCTTTGGCCAGGGCGATATACTCTGGGCGAGAGTCGATGTCTCTGAAGGATCTGCTTTGAGGGCAGATACTACATCAACCCAATCGAGAGCATGAAGTACATAAAAATGCACCACATGGTCCTGCATAACATGTGCACACGCCATCAGGTTACGGATCAGTTCAGCATTGGGCGGTATAGTTATGCCCAATGCATTTTCAACCGTTCTAACTGACGCAAGGGCATGGACTGAGGTACAGACACCGCAGACTCTTGCAGCAAATGCCCACGCATCGCGGGGGTCGCGACCCTTCAAAATTGTTTCAATGCCACGAACCATTGTTCCGGCACTCCAGGCGTCGGTCACAATTCCGTTATTAACTTCAATTTCAACCCGTAAATGACCTTCAATTCGGGTAATGGGATCTATAACTATTCTTTCTGCCATTTGATTATTCTTTAGGAGTTACCGGGTCTGATTCATGCTTATTTCGTATCTCATTAAACTTGCGGACATTTGTCAGAATGGCATGCCCTGCAATACCTATTGCCGTAGCAGCACCCAGTCCAATTCCAACCTTGTCTGCCGTAGATTCAATTCCAAATCCGGGTGTACTGGGAAGATGCCTGTAAAAAGGACCATTATCCCAGAATGAATCGGCTGCACATCCTATACAACCGTGACCCGATTGAATCGGAAAACTAATGCCCTCATTCCATCTCATGGTACCGCAATCATTATATGTAAGAGGCCCTCTGCATCCCATTTTATAAAGACAATAGCCATGTCTGGCTCCGTCATCATCAAAGCTCTTGACAAACAAACCAGCATCGAAATTTGGACGACGATAACAAGTGTCGTGTACCCTTTTCGAATAAAAAGCCTTTGGCCTTAACATTGAATCAAGCTGGGGAAGGCGGTCAAATGTGAGCAAATGAACAATCGTGCCGATCATCACATCGGGTATTGGCGGGCAACCCTGAACATTTATAATTGGTTTCCCTTTAATAATTTTATGTATCGGTTTTGCTCCGGTAGGATTTGGTTTTGCTGCCTGGATACATCCTGCTGACGCACAATTTCCCCAGCAGACAATCGCCTTTGCATTTTTGGCTGCTTCCTCCATAATCTGAAGGGCACTTCTACCTCCGATGCAACAAAAAGCTTCGTTGCCCGTGGGGATTGAACCCTCCACCAATAGCAAATACTCACCAGGATATTTTGCCATCACCGACTGGTATGCTTCCTCGGCCTGAAAACCTGAGGCAGCCATCAGTGTCTCAGTATAATCGAGCGACAAACTGTCGAGTATAAGATCTGCAACTATTGGGTGAGAGCCTCTTATAAAAGATTCACTGCAACAGGTGCATTCCTGGAAATGGAACCATATTACAGGTGGTCTTCGTTTGGTCTCAAGTGCTTTTACTATCTGTCCTATGCCACTGGCTTCTAAACCTAGCACAGCAGCTGCGGCTGTACAAAACTTAAGAAATTCTTTTCGGGAAATCCCGGCACTTCTTACCTCCTCATAAAATGTAGGCTTATTACTTTCCATATTTACCGATTTAGTAGTATTATTGAAGTTATTGTTATATGGTGATACAAGAAATTAACCTATTCTTCAACAATATTAACAGCATACCTGTTACTTAATGGAATAAGCATCTACCTCTGCTGAACGGCTGCCCGACTATTATTAATCGAGACTCTTAACGCTGTTTCTTATTTATAGTCAACCCAAATTTATTAACGTTAAAAACATTTTTAATTAAGATAAAATTAAGTTGACATTAAGGATAGATTAATACCGAGTACCAGTAGATAATAATTCACTTCTGATACAATTTAAAGTGTCGGCTAACAAAAATTTTAGGAAATCTTTAAAATATTTGTATTCCTCATTCGTCTTAGTAACTAAATAATCTTTTCAGATGAGTCCTTTAGAGTCAGATAAAATAGGAAATGTTTATAAAGATGAACGGAATCGTCTGCTAGGTTATATCAGGAACCGCGTACCTGACAAGGTAGAAGCTGAAGATATACTGCAGGATGTCTTTTATCAGCTTACTGTCGGATTCAGAGATATCAGAAGATTTGAAAACCTCACCTCCTGGCTTTATAAAGTGGCGGATAACCGCATCATTGATCTCTTCCGCAAAAAGAAGCCCGTTAGCTTCAATTATACTGAAAACGCCAGAGATAGTGAAGATGGTCCTCTGACTCTTGAAGAGATACTTCCTTCTTTAGGTTCAACACCTGAAGAAGATGATCTTAAGGATCTGATATGGGATACCATTGAAGAAACTCTTTCCGAATTGCCCCGGGAACAAAGAGAGATATTCGTCGCTAATGAGTTTGACGAGTTAAGTTTCAAGGAAATTTCTGAGAAGACTGGCATCGGCGTCAATACACTGATCTCCCGCAAACGATATGCAGTTCTTGCTCTGAGACAAAAATTAAATGATTTGTATAAACTTTTAAAAAATAATTAGTATGAAAACATTAAGAATTCTAAAGTTCGTTGGTTTCGGTATTCTTGGTCTGGGTTTTGTGACACTTGCAATATTCGTAACCATGTGTTTATGGAACGCTTTGATTCCTGTTCTGTTTCATGGACCGGTACTCTCATTCTGGCAGACCGCCGGGATATTTTTACTTTCTAAAATTCTCCTTACCGGGGTTGCGCCTGGCGGACATCACAGAGGAAGAGGTGAGTGGAGAAGAAAGTATAACGACAAATACAGACCTTACTGCAGAGAAGATGAAAAGACTAACGCTCCAGTACAGGTATAGAAAAGAACCGGCTCAGGCCGGTTCTTTTAATACAATCAGGCTGCTCTGCGTTCAACAGGGAAGATGTCAATTTCCATTATTTTGGTCCGACGCAACACTTTCATATGCGTATTTTTCAGAATTAGTTTCCTGCCTATCAGATGTTTTGTAAGATCCACTGAATTAGTAACAGTATCTCCGTCAAACTCAACAATGATATCACCTTCATGAAGGTTTGCCCGCGATGCTGGTGAAGGGTTCTCCACTCCTGCAATAATTAATCCTCTCTTTGAATTTAGTTTGTAAAAGTTTCTTATCCTGGGGTGTATCTCTATTTCCTGAGTCATCAGACCAAGAAATGCCTTAACCACCTTCCCGTCGCTAATAAGATATCTGGCAATCTCCTTTGCGGTATCAATACCTATTGAAAAACTAAGGTTTTGAGCTCCGGGAATAATTGCAGTATTTATCCCGACAACCTCGCCATTAGTATCAATCATCGGGCCGCCGGAGTTCCCTGGATTCATCGCGGCGTCAGACTGCAGTATATCGTCAATGAGCTGACCGCCGGGAGTACGCATCGTTCGCGCGACACCACTAAGTACTCCAACTGAAACCGAATGCTGGTAACCTAATGGATTGCCGATTGCAATTACAAGCTGACCTATTTTGAGATCTCCCGAGACGCCAAGTTTTACAGGGGTATATCCGGAACCAAAAATTTTAATAATAGCTAAATCTGTATCTTTATCTGTTCCAATAACTTCCCCTGAGAATTCATCTCCGTCGAGTAATGTAACATTCAACCTGTTTGAGTCATCAATAACATGTGCATTTGTAAGTATCAATCCGTCGCTGGAAAATACAAATCCGGAGGCCGAACCGGAGGGTCTTTCCTTTTCCCTGACAAGCGTAAACTTGTCAATTTTAACTACGGCATTTTTAGCCTTGTCAACAGCCCCTACAATCATTTCAGAAAAAGTATCCATATAATATTAATTGTTAAATGAATTCTATATATCAATATTAAAGCCAAACAAAAAAAAGATAGGAATTTCCATATGATCTACAGGGTATCTTGCTTTATAACTGAATGTTAAGTAGTTTTTTAAGATACGTCAATTTGGCCGAAAAATGGTAAAGATTAATTAGCTGGTTCAGGAAATTAAATAACAAAATCGTCATTCAATTGTCATTATGTTGTCATTATGTTGTCATTCATAGTCATTAAGTTGTTGGCAACCACGACAATGAATGACTGCCGAAGGTCAAATGACGCCGAAGGTGAAAGACTTATCTACCAATAAGCAGGACAGATATCTCGTCTATGATACTTAGCTGACTTCGATTCATTCTTTTTCTTATTGCAGCCAAATATCAGGTTGAATCCAAAACGCAGGCTGAGCATCCTTGCATTGTAAGGCCACATAAGAGCTGACCGGGAATCTTTGGTAAATCTGAGAGGTATATTATCTGTGACAATGTAGAACTGTCCTCCCCTGTTGCCAAGAGCTATCCCTGCTCCCACCTGATCGAATTTGTTATTCATGATTGTGTAGCTTAAAGAAGCTGCAATGGAAGGGATTGGTGTATAATTCATTGAGAAGGTCATCGATGGCATTAAATGAAGATTGTAGATTTCAACGCGGCCCATGGCTCCGGCCCTCACGTTCGGCATTAACACACGTGTAACACCTCCGAAAATCTTCACTGGCATAAGCGTGGTATATGTGTTTGACGACCCGTTGGGTTTGAATGCCCTGGTAATTGAATCCCCAAGAGCCTTCAGAAGATCTGTTGAACTTGGATTGGTCTGATACTTATCAAGATCGATCCCATCGAAAATAAAACTACCTTTTGCCCCGAAATTATTTACATTTTTCCTCCAGTGAATGAATCCAAGATCGGTGAAACTTGCTGACAGCTGGGTAATATCATCAAGATCATATACGACACCTGCATCGATTGCCATACCCCTATTTCCATTAAAAATAAAATCACCAGCGATATTATTTAAGGTATTGTCAAAGTTAAGGCTATTCACCAATCCGTTGGCGGCATAACCGACTTTGACCGGAAACGAGGCATTTGCCTGGTAATTCAATCTGGCTTCAAGAGTAATAGGGTTTGACGTAGTATTAATTGAAAGCTCCGATTTTGGGGTGATGAGATTAGCCATTCCCTGCAGATACTTAAGACGCATTCCAATCCGAAGGCCTTCATTTACTTTTTTTGCAGCACTAACTCCAATGGAATTCCAGAATGTTATTTCCATTCCCAATTTGCTCAGATCAACAGGTGAGGCCAGCCCATTTTCAACCTGCCAGTTGCCATCCTTAAGAGAAATAATATCATGCGGATAAGAAAACAGCTGGTCAGAGTGACTTGAAATTCCGAAAGTGAAGTACCAGTCTTTAATACCAAATCCAATCCCAAAGAGATTAACATCCAGTTCTGTCTGGAAATAATTAATTCTTCTCAGTTTATTATCGAGAGCTGTCAGATCGGGATAGTAAATATCTGATTGTATGCCGGTTCCGGTGTGCACAGCATCATGAAACCCGAAAGCAGAGTTTCGTATAAACACCCTCACTGATGAGATTAACGGCAGTTCCACATATGCTCTGCAGGGAATCATAAGGGCCGGATTCAACTGGTTCGATTGCGGGATGCCCGGCATCAGGAACATTGTATTATCCTGCGAAAATATTTCCTGATTGTGCACTGTTAAAAGAAGTGAAGCAAATAAGATCACTGCAAAAGCTTTTCTCTTCAGCCCTTCAGGGAAATATGAACAGGAAGTATCCATGACTATTTACCCGGATTGATTTTTAACTTACCGATCAGCCCTAACTTAATATCAAGAAAATAAGATAAATAGAATCTAACATCATCAACCGGAAAATTCGTGGTACTGAGCTTCCCCTTTACTAAAAAGCGCCGGGTTTTGTAAAGGTTATCAATCCTTGACCCTGAAAGCACAATATCTAAAGGATCCTGCAAATGCGGATCTGCAATTCCATCATTATTAATATCTGTTGCTCCTTCTATTTTCAGATTGCCAGTAAATAAACTGTCAATGAGCATGTTGTTCCCGTCGAGGAGATAAATCTGAGGTTGAACAGAAACCGGAAAGGAGTTGGTAATATTGATGTGAATTATGAGCTGCTCTAGTCTGTCCGGCGCTAACAGTGAAGTTTTGGGATAATTGAAACTCATAGTGTCGATCAGCTCTATTAACCCTCCTTTTCCCCACAGAGGCAACTCGATGGATGCTCCCACAGAATATTCCGAATTGTAGTTGATGAAAGTGGTTCCGGAGACCGTTGGCGAGTTCAACACCGCAGTTGCATTCACATTCACCAACACCGGATTTGAGGCCAGAACATCGCTGAGGTTTGAATTCGACTTGTCCAGAACCAGGCTGTCCTTAACCGTTTTACCTATCTGGTTTAATGAAGGATAGTTGATAATCCTGGGCTTAGCCAGATCAGGAACTCCGGGACCAACAAACGGAAAATGATTGCCGCTGCGGTCCATAGCATATAACATACTGAAAGAAAGGCCGACCGGCACCCCAATTGAATTTGAAAACAATAGTTTTACTTTCGGATCAGTAAACTTAAAATTTCCGGAATTAACCTTGTTGAAAATCCCAGTAGTGAAGCTGAATGGGGGAAGGATTAAATCATACCCGCCAAAGTCACCATAGATTGTCTTATAATTTGGTGAAGAAACAGCCAGTTTAGTCCTGAATAGTTCTGACCCGTTGTTAATTGGTCCGGATGGTGTCTGAAGATGAACATTAATAATACATTTCAGAATATTATTGTCTGCTTTATGTTCAGGAATGAAGGTGTAATCGGAAAGCGCAACAGTAAACCCCTGATCTGATATATTCAAAGGAATATTAAGGGATTCCCCGTTTCTTACAAGTCCGGGAAATCTGTAAGTGATAGTACCGGTAAGGGTTGAGAAAGTCTGAATTGCCTCAAAAATTCCACCGAGGAAACTTACACTGTCGATGCGCGCATCGGTCTGAGTCAGATTAAATGGAATGGATAGAGAGTCAGAGAGGTCAAATGATGCTCCCGGGGACTGCAGATTTATTACTGTGGGAGATTGATTCAGAATGATTTTGGAAGTATCTAAATCAGCTAATGACAAAAGACTGCTCATTATTCCTGAAGTAACCTCCGAATAGTAATACAGACTCAGGAAGCCGTCCGGTCCAATCCGTAATACTTTTTTAACGGTTGAATCCTGAAGATATTTTTCAATACCCAGATGAGAGTAGCCTATTGGAATAGCCAGTCCGGGATTCAGACTAATTGAGCTATCAAATTTCGAACTATCAAACTTTTCCTTTATACATCCGTAAGCTGTAATCAGTAAAAGAAACAGTAAAACTACGCTCCCCATTCTATGGCCCGGATTATATATCTTATTCATAATTAAACACCTGTTAGCTATTAACTGAAACGTAATTAATTCCGAATTGGTATGTTTGTGGCTTGAGTTATAATATGAATTTCAAGGGTACAAATGCAGCAGGTTTAAACAAGAAAAATCGCAAATACCTGTAATATTGTATAAAATAAAATTAACGAATAGAAAAGTAAAATTTAATCAGCGCAACAATGAGAAACTGCTTTATTGAACTTACAGATTCCGACAATGTAAAATTCCTGATGAACGTATACCATATTGCCTGGATCGAACCCGGGAAAAACGGATCAGTTTTAAAGTCAAACCTTGTAAATTATTCCCTGCCAAAAAAAGTGCAGGAATCGTATGATGAGATCAAATCGCTTATCAGAGCATTAGAGTAGCCTTCCTGCTGAAATATTTTTGAGCTATAACGCTGCACTGTTTGTTCCCTGATGCAAAAGATTTCATATTAAATTATGAACAGTATCTTGGGACTGCATCAGTGGTACTACCCCTATCTCGGGGAATCAGACAGATTACCTGAGTTTTCACACGTAGTACATTTCACCATCAATTTCCAGAGGATCGCCGACAGTAATGACATGGCCAATCAAAATCTCAGGAAGCCTTAGAATTATCAACGACGTTATATGGTCTGATACGTAAGTTTTTTATATCAGGCAAATTTAAGAATTCTTAAAGGGTAATTCCAGTAAGTGTTCATTAATGAATATCCAAAAATATCCTGAAGATGGACAGAATCATAATGGCAACCTGTTAATGTCTCCTGGACCTGCTATTCCCATCTGCAGATAATATTTCCGGAAAAATCAACTTTTGAGATTATTACAAATATTGTGCATTTGTCCCTTTGAGCCTTTGCGACGTTGCGCCTTCTATTTGAGATTTGTCCTCCTGGTTTTTGAAATATTTATTGGGATTTATTAAACCAACCTCGTTTAATAATTGTTATTTGTGGTTCAGTAGTGTTTGCAAACAAATTGTAATTAATAATTAAAAATGAAAGCTATGAAAAGAGCAGATTTAAAATCAGTTGCTATGCTGCTTGTTTTAATGTTTGTAACCAGTGTAGCTTTTTCTCAGTCGGTTTCTGAATTTAAAACCAAGATCGAGAATCTCAATAAGGAAATGGCTAAGGATATGATTTCAGGAAATATCGAGAAAAATCTTAGCCTGTACACCAGCGATGCTATCTCGATGCCAAATGGAGAGCCTCTCCTTCAGGGCATTGAAGCTATTAAAAAATCGAGTATGGATATGCGAACGAAAGGAATAAAATATAATTCATTTGAACCAAAAACGCTGGAGGTCCTTGTAAATGGCAATCTGATAACCGAAGTTGGGACGTACAAACTAAATCTTACAATGACAGGTATGGAGAAACCAATAGATGATCATGGAAAGTATCTTACCGTATGGGAAAAACAAAAAGACGGTTCACTTAAAATCAAAATTGAAACGTGGAACTCAGATGTAGATCCAATGCAGAAGATGAATATGGCACAACAGCCCAAGATGCCTAAGAAGTAATAGATTAGTATTGTTAAATAATTAGTTTTGTTAAGGAGTTTTTTATTTCTACCACGGAGACACGGAGAACACGGAGAAACACGGAGGTTGGATCACAGATTCTATTTGCAACCTTCTGTAATCCTCATCGGCCTCCGTGGTTATTGGCTTTTCAACCTTATTCCATAAAATTATTAACCCCACTTCCACGATTACATTTCTTCGTTACCTTTATCGATTTATATTTGCACTAAATGAACACATATTTGATCCTCTCCACTACTCTTATAACTCTTGCTCTGGTCTTTTACTCCACCGGCATCTGGTCGGAACGGTTTTCCCGATACCTTAAGGGCTGGCACGTTGCTGCCTTCTGGACAGGCTTCATGTTCGATGTCTCAGGAACCTTAGCCATGACGAGGCTTGCACAAGAACCTTTTAACATTCTTCACCTGCATAATCTTACCGGACAGATTGCATTGTGGCTCATGCTCTTTCATGCAACTTGGGCGACTTACGTGGTAAGAAAAGGTAGTGAAAAAATGCGGATCAATTTCCATAAATATAGCCTGACGGTATGGCTGATCTGGCTTATACCCTATTTTGGCGGGATGCTTATGGGAATGGCACATAAGTAACTGATATTCAACATGTTATAAAACAAAAGTCATTCAATTGTCATTAAGTAGTCATTAAGCTGTAAAGCTATCGAATGACACGAAGTGAGTGGCTCCGAAGCCAAATGACGCACAAAGCGTAAATGACTATTCATATGACGCTAAGTGAATGACGGTCTGGGATCAGTGAGAAATCTACACTTCATCCCCTGGTTTCAGGTAATACCCAACAACATTCAACCCCTCACTCTTCCTGTAATATTCAGGTTCCGTGAGCCTGGTGTGCTCCAGACGTTTTACCCTTATCATCGAACTGCCATCCTTTGGCTTCATTACCTGGACGCCTTTTGTGGTTCTGCTGCCAACAGGATTGATCTGAGCGGTGTTAAACAGGATTACCTTCCTGATACTGCTGATCGCAACTAAATCGATATCGTTTTCTATGAGTTCAGTGAAAAGTAACCGCGATTCATTATTAAAAGCATTTTTCAGCTTTTTCCTGGCATATTCGGTCTGATAACTCTCCATGGAAATCTTTCCAACCTTTCCGTTCTCAAAGGCAACAATTAAAAAACCTCTGTATTTCTTTTCTCCGGTAAGATATATCGGCTTTTCATCCGGTTCAAATTCTATTTTTCTTAAAGCCTGAAACTTATCAATGATCTCCTTTTTCTGAACTTTATAAACATTATTGAAAGAGGTGAATACAAGAATTTCATTTGAGTTTGAATCGTCAGAGATTTTAATTGGTTTAGAAACTGAATGAGGGACATTTAAAGAATCACTATTTTCCTGAATTTCATTATCATCCAATTCAGAATCGCCGTTTACTTGTTCTTCATTATTCATAATTTCATTATTTATTGTTTCAGGGAATATTGATTTTTAGTTAAGCCAAATTTAAAGATGTTTCCTAAAAATTAAGGTCATTCCCAAAGTAAAAATTATATGATTATTCTTCATTCAGGTTTTGTTAACCACGGAGATACACAGAGTATGCACTGAGTAATACGGAGTCTGTTATACTCATGAGTCTATTCATCTCTTTGTCACTTAGTCTCTTAGTCTCTTAGTCTCTTAGTCTCAGCCCACCTCAGCCCACCTCACCCCTTCTCCATTTTCCCCTTGCTTCGTTGAAGCTTTTTTCACATATTTACTCCATAATTATTTTATAAATGAAATAATCTTTATGAAAAACCTAATCTTCTTTTTGCTGCTCTTTTCATTTGCCTGTGCTCAAAAACCAAAGACGATCATTCCTAAATGGGTGCCATATGATGAGTCTGCAGAACTGGTCAATAATGCAGGCCATGCTTCCAAAAAAATGCAGTTTAAACTTATCCAGTCAAAAATCAGTAATAAAAATGACATCTGGAAAAATGTATCGGAACAAATCAAAAATTTCACGGAAGAGGATTATCAAAAACTAAAACCACTGATCTATGAACAGGATATCCCAACCATTCAGAATTACATCAGGTCAGGTGCACTTTCATATGAAGCCCTTACACAATGGTATCTGTACCGGATTGTTAAGTACGAAAACAACAAAGACCTCTACCTTAACGCTATAATCGATATTAATCCCGATGCTGTAAATGAAGCCAGGAAGAGAGATATAAACAAATCATCTTCAGACAATCCGATATATGGCATGCCAATCCTGTTAAAGGATAATATAGATTTTGAAGGCCTGCCAACAACTGCCGGGGCAGCGGCACTGAGAAACAATAAAACATCAGATGCCTTTATTGTAGAACGAATAAAAGAAAAAGGTGGAATAATACTGGGGAAAACCAATTTGAGCGAATGGGCCAACTTTCTTTCTCCTGATTGTCCGAACGGTTACAGTGCTGTTGGCGGACAGACACTCAATCCTTACAGGCGCAAAATTTTCGACACCGGAGGATCAAGCTCCGGTAGTGCTGTCGCCATTGCAGCCGGTTATGCAGCAGCAGCTGTAGGAACTGAAACATCAGGATCTATTCTTTCACCATCGGGCAAAAACTTCGTTGTCGGTCTCAAACCTACAATCGGTTTATTGAGTAGAGGTGGTATTGTCCCTATATCTTCCACATACGATACTCCCGGGCCAATAACCCGGAATATAATTGATAATGCAATTCTGTTGTCGGCCATGAGCGGTGAAGACAAGGCCGATATAGCAACAAAAGGCAATCCAAAGAATAAAAAGTACTGGGAAGATTTAAAAACCGGAACCCTCAGTGGCTTGCGATTTGGGGTTAATAAAGCTCTTTTAATGGATTCTGTCTATAAGATGACGGTTGGAAAAATAGTTTCCTTTGGCGGTATAGCAATTGAATTTGATCCGGAACAGATTAATACAACCAGTTTCACTTCTGTTCTTAGCGCTGATATGAAAACTGATCTCCCTGATTATCTTATGAAGTATGCCTCCACTGAGGTTAAATTCCGATCAGTGTCTGACATTGTTGATTATAACAAAGAAGATTCCCTTCTCAGAATTCCTTACGGTCAGGGTCTTTTTCTGGGAATTGTTAAATCGGACATAAATCAGGAAGAGCTCACTAAGATAAAAGCAAACCTTCACGATGCAGGTGTCAGGTTCTTTGAGAAACCAATGACAGAATTTAAACTCGACGCAGTTCTTTCTTTCAGCAACCGCAATGCAGGTGAGGCCGCAATTGCTCACTACCCCTGCCTGACTGTCCCAATGGGTTATTCCGCAAAGGGTGAACCAACAAATATTACATTTATTGGCAGACCGTTCGAGGAGGATAAACTTCTGAAAATGGGATATGCTTTTGAACAGGCAAATAAGGTAAGGATGGCTCCGGATAACTATTGAGACCCGGGGACTTGATGCCCTGGTGTCAGGAAAAAGAATATAAGACATCCCCATTTCTGAATTAACGTCATAACTTTGCAGGTCAAAATCATCCGGCGTAAACCAAATGGAGAACTATATTAGAAAGCTTATCGAAGAGGGTGAAAATCAGAAACTCGATTTTAAGTTCTGCGTCTCCGACAGCAGAAAGATAGCCCGCACATTAACCGCCTTTTCCAACAGCGATGGAGGAAGGTTGCTCATCGGAGTACGTGATAATGGAAGTATTGCCGGTATTAAATCTGATGAAGAGCTCTATATGGTTGATACTGCGGCCAATCTCTTTTGCAGACCTGAAATTAATTATACTATAAAACAACATACGACAGCCGGCAAAACCATTCTTGAAGTCGAGGTAAAAAAAGGGGAAACAAGACCATATCAGGCCAAAGATGAAGACGGAAAGTGGTTGCCTTACTTCAGAAATCACGATCAGAACCTTGTGGCTAACAAGGTGTTGCTTCAGGTATGGCGGAAAAAAGAAAAGAGCTCCGGGGTAATGGTGAAATTCAGTAAAGCCGAAAATTTGCTATTGGATTATCTGAAGAAAAACTGCTGTATAACAGTATCAGGGTTCAGAAAGATTGCCAATATCCCTGCTTACAGAGCAGAATCGATATTGGCCAACCTTATTATTTTCAAAGTTTTGGTTATAAATTCTTCTGAAAAAGGCTTCTGGTATGAACTTAATCATGAAGAAAACCTGCTGCAAATGACTCCTCACTAAAAGCGTAGCTAATAACACTCAAAGTGATAAATGACCATTATTTGATGGAATAAAGTGCAAACGAACCTTACGAAATAGTCATCTCATCACAACTATCAAGATCACAATCTCCTTTTTCATTTTTAAATTGAACTCTCCTACGGGCAATTGACAGGCACATTATGTAGTTTTCAATGTTTGTAATCCTGGCCGGATCTCTTACGACAAGTGGGATGACACCTATCGTGGAGGGATTGGTCTTGTTTCCTGCTTTTCACAAATATAATACATTTCACCCTCTATTTACAGAGGATCCCCTTCAGCAATATATTGATATACAGATACTTCAGGAAGCTGGGAATTATCAACAACATTATAGGGTCTGATGTGCATTTTTTTCATATCAGACAAATTTAAGAATTCCTGACTTCTAATCTCAATAAATTTTTAATAAAAAGTTTAACATTTTTTAAACTAAAGTGTTATTCCTTTTACAATATTTCTTACACAAGAAACGGATGTTTATACCTGGTATATACAGAGACTTTAGATATATAACTGAACAAATAATTAAGTTGAATAAATGAAATGCACTTTTTTGTGCATAATTACATGAAGTGTAATTCATTGAGATATTAATAAGATAACATTTAATAATCAGGCTATGAAAAAAATTATTTTATCATCTGTAATTTTGATCTGTTCAATCGTGGTATTAATTGCTCAATCATCGTCAGACCTGAGTAATTCGAAATTTGACTTAGGTGTATTTGGTGGTCTGAATATCCCGAAGCTAACCGGAGGAAAAGGGAATCCGCTGAGTGAAAACTGGTCTTCCAGATCGGGAGGGGCTTACGGCGTCACTTTAATGTGGAATGCAAAACCAAGGTTCTCACTGGAACTTGAAGCGCTTTATTCAGGTGAAGGAGGGCAGAGAAATGGTATGCAGGCATTTGCAGCCTCCTCTTTCAATCCGCTTGTTCCGGCCGGTACATATTTTTATGCAACTTATAACAATGAATCTGTTCTGAATTATTTAGACGTCCCGCTATTAGCTAAGTATTCAATCCCATTAGGCAGGACAACGAAATTCTTTATTGATCTGGGTCCCTATGCAGGGTTTCTGCTTAATGCGAAGCAAATAACGAGTGGTTCAAGTGTTGTTTATGCTGATGCAGCAGGTAACCAGCCAGTTAGTGTTAATCCTATTAATGGACAACCCTTCCCGGTATCATTTGATGCAAATACAGGTATTACTAACCAGATCAGACATGCAAATTTCGGAATTACAGGAGGGCTCGGTTTATCTCAACATGCCGGGTTTGGATCATTTATTTTGAATCTGAGAGGTGCCTATGGACTAATGAATATTCAAAAATACCCTGAAGATGGAAAGAATAATAATGGCAATTTGCTGATTTCACTGGGGTATTCTATTCCAATTTGCAGATAATATCTAATTGCTATCTGCACTTGATATTATTAACCTGGAATACATGCACAATTGTGCTTTTGCTCCGTATTTAATAAATTAACGCTGCCGGAAAATACCGACAGCGTTAATCATTTTAAATAATTCTGTTATTCAGATTCTGCAAACATCTACTGCCAACCATCATTCTGAACTAAATTCGGATTAACCGATAACTGTTCATATGGGAAGGGTAAAAGATTGTATTTGTCCGACCAGCCATTACCTGTACCTGTACGGGTTTGAATGTTCCAAACTGTTGTACCTGCATTGTATCCATAGAATGTGTACCAGGTTTTACCTTTATCTTTCAGAACTGTTGCTGCATCACCCCAGCGGACGATGTCGAAGAAGCGTTCATGTTCCTGCCACATTTCAGCGCGACGCTCATCTTTTATATCCTGATAAGTTAAACTTGCAAGAGGAGTCAGCTGAGCTCTTGTGCGAACCTGGTTAAGCGCTGCCAGACCAGTGCCGTCGGCATCAGCGTCAACAAGGAATTTAGCTTCAGCATACATCAACAGAACTTCCGGGTAACGCATGTAATGATAGTTAGCTTTTGAATACTTGTAGGAGGATGTAATATCGGTGTAAAGATCTGCCACATAATTCAATTGCCTGCTTCGGAAATAGCCGGTACAAGCTGTTATATTATTAAAGATTCCGGGGGTTGTACCTGTTGCATACGTCATGGCCAAAATCTGTTCGTATGTTTTGATAGTCGATTTGAAACGGGGCTTTTCGATGTCATTGGCTTCATGAGCCTTGAGGAATCTGCCGAATTCACCAGTTGGTGGATCCCATCCCCAGGCCAATGGTGCGAGATCAGTTGGGACGGCCATATTCTCTGAACGCAAACCAAGCCATGTCTGCCTGATGTCAGCCTGGTTTGGCGAATATCCGTTAGCATCAGCACAATTGTATTCAAATACGTACTCTTTGCTAAAGTCGCCTGGTATACGGTCAATCTGGAACATATCGGTAAGAAGACCATAAAGACCCGAGTTGATGACGGTCTTAAGAGGTGTAACTGCCTGGGCCAGATATGTATTATCTTTATATCTTGTAGCATACCAGAGGGCTATTTTACCTTTGTAAGCCAGAGCTGCATGCTTAGAAATACGTGCTCCGAATGTTCTCTGAGTACCAACAGCTGTGAGTGCAGGAAGTGCATCAGCTGCTTCCTGCATGTGCAACAGGCACCAGTCAATAGTTGTTTTTGATGGTGTATTCGCAGCACTGTACTCTGCTGAATTAGTGAGAACTTTTTCAACGAGTGGAGGAGTTCCAAACCAGCGTACAAGTTCGAACATGCACAACGATCTGAAAAAATTAGCCTCTGCCTTCACGCGATTTACTCTGGCGTCGGTAGTTGTTGGTATATTCTCGATAATCAAATTACAGTTTTTTATAATCTGATAACAAGTGAGATATTCAGTTTTCAGAGGGGAAGCCATCGAAGTAATGATGAGGTTGCTGGCTTCCTGGAAATTAGAACCCTGGTCTGAGAAAGAAGCGCCACCAGCATAGTGGTCGTCACTCAACATGTCCAGGAATAATATTTGAGAAACACCATTTAGAGTACCGTAATATAATTTGTAAACCGAAGCGATAAGAGATTCGGCTTCTACGGGACCTGCGGTTTTATAGTATGTGTCCAATGCTAGAACACTTTTCTGCTCAATATCAAGAAGGCTCTGTTCGCAGGAAGCGAGTATCAGTACCAGGAAAAGTGCATAAATATACTTTTTCATAGTTATATGTTTTTACAATTAGAATGTGACGTTTACACCGAATACAACTTTCCTTGAGATAGGATAGCTACCAGCATCAATGGCGAGACTGGAGGTTGTGTTAGTACTCGTTTCAGGGTCAAGTCCTGGATATTTCGTGAATGTAAACCAGTCATCGAGTGAGACGTAAGCCCTCAATTCGCCAATATTAGCTTTCTTAAGGATATTCCTGGGGATACTGTAACCGAGCTGCATCTGTTTGATCTTGAAAAATGATGCATCGAATACCATAGCTGTCGAAGCCCTGTAATAGGTGTCTGTATAATCAGGTTTCGCGTATTTTGAATTTGTATTAGTCGGAGTCCACATGTTTTTGTAGAATTCCAGCAGGGTGTTTTCCTGAGGGAAGTCACCACGGTTCAGAGCATAAAGCCTTTTATTACCTCCCACACCTATTCCATTAACAGAAAGGTCGAAGCCCTTATATCCAAGGTTTATGGTTACGGCGTAGGTATATGTAGGAATTGCGCTTCCTGCATAATCCTGATCCAATGTATTTATTGCCCCGCTGTTATCAACGTCTTTGTAAACAGCTTTTCCGTTGGCAGCATCTATGTGATCAACAATAAAAGTACGGAGGTACCACAGAGGATATCCTGCTTCAAAATAAGTTACAGGATATGACTGGAAGATAGATGCACCTATTACACGGTCTTTTGAAGTTCCAACAGTGACTTCATTATGCAAAGTGGCTATATTGCCATTTAAGCTGTATGTGAAGTCACCAATCTGATCTCTCCATGTGGCCGAAAATTCCAAACCTTTGTTGTTAACCTCGCCGGCATTAACATAAACGGTTGAGGATCCGGTATTACCAGAAGCTGCAGTGCTTGTCAGCAGGTCGAAGGTGTTCTTGTTATACCAGTCGATAGTAACATCCAAACGATCCTTCAGGAAGCGTGCATCAACACCTAAGTTTAACTGTCGTGTGGTTTCCCATTTGATCAACGGATTAGAAAGGCGGCTTGAAGGAGTTACACCTGTTAACTGTCCGGAACCGCTACCGAAGTCATATCCGCTCCCTATTGATGAACTAAGTGTGGTATTGTACTGATAACCACTAAGTGCGTTTACGTTACCATTTATACCATAAGATCCGCGGAGTTTCATGAGAGACAAACCGATTTTATCTTTGATATTATCCATAAATGGTTCGCTGGTGATTGTCCATCCTCCGGAAATTGAAGGGAAGTAGCCCCAGCGATGGTCTTTGTCGAGTTTCGATGTGTCGTAAGCATCAGCACGTAAGCTGCCCTGAAGGTTATATTTGTTCATGTACGACCATCCTAAACGTCCATAATATGACATGTTCGTGTTATAATTGGGTGCACCCGAAACTGACATGCCAGTTGAGTTGATAGCATTGTTAAGATAACGATAGTTTGGAGCAGTATTCGAAAGAGTGTTTGCAGAAGCATATACCTGGTCGCTTCCTGAATACTGATACGACATACCGGCCATTGTGGTGAAATTGTGTTTTCCAACATTGAACAGGTAGTTCGCGAAATTCTCCCACTGATAATAGAGCGTGTTGGAGGAACGACCATTCAAGGACATATTCTGGGTGGCTGTTGTGTTAATAAATAACGGATAGTTATATGTCGCAACTTGTGCATAACCGGCTCGATATCCTAATCGTGATGTCACCGTAAGACCTTTAATTGGGGTGAAGTTTGCGAAAGCTGTTCCCATTAAATTGAAGGCATCGTTTCTGGTGTCCGATCTGTCACGCATAGTTGCAGGATGCCAGATACCACTATTCCCGGCAAATATAGATGTGCCATAAATATAGCCTGTTGCGGGATCGGTCGGATATACCCGTCCATTTGCAAGTTGGGTCAGTACGCGGGCAGGCTCTGTTCCTGGAGTATATGACCACGGAGTTATCGGATCATAAAGAAGAATAGATCCAATAGTACTGATACCTGTGGAGGCAGCTTCAGATACACTCTTGGACGAATTTTTCTCAATAGAAGTGGTAATACCCACGCTAACCCAGTCCTTTATCTTATAATCAGCATTGATCTGACCGGTCATACGTTTATAACTATCTTTATCGCCGGTGATAATACCGTTATTGCTGATAGAATTCAATGATACATAGAGATTACCTTTGTCGCTACCTCCCTGAAAACCAAGAGTATGACGCGTTAAGGAGCCTGTTTCAAACATGCGTTCCCCCCAGTTTGTATCAGTAACACCGTCGTAATTAAAATCTGCAGTTTTACATGCTCCGGATAATACCTGCCAATCCATGTACTGTGCTGCATTTAACATTTTGGGCATATTAGCAGCCGTCATGGATGTCTGCTGGTAGTTGTAGAAAACCTTACCCTGGCCACCACCACTTTTTGTAGTGATAAGGATAACACCGTTTCCAGCCTCGATACCGTAGATAGCTGCAGAGGCTCCGTCCTTCAGTACCTCTATTGATTCGATATTATCCGGATCGAGATAGGTCATGTTGGGTACCTTCAAACCATCAACTATAATAAGAGGGGAGGTTTGTGTGTTCGATGAGTACCCGCGGATTTGGATCGAAGCCGTAGAACCAGGAGCACCTGTTGTGTTTACAATCTGAACGCCTGCGGCTTTACCCTGCATTGCATGAGCTGCATCGGTAAAAGTAAGGTTTTTCAGGTCGGCACTCTTTACAGATGAGATAGCTCCTGTTATGTCTCTCTTTTTGGTAACACCGTAACCAACAACTACAACTTCTTCGAGTGTTTCAACAGACGGTACAAGAGTTACGTCAATAATTGATTTCCCGGCTGTCGGGACTTTCATTTCATTATATCCAATAAATGAAAAGACAAGAATTGCCTCTCCACTGGCCACATTAACAGAGTATTTCCCGTTAATATCGGAAATGGCCCCGATAGCTGATCCCTCTACCTTGATATTCACACCTGGCATAGGGGTTTTGTTTTCATCCAGAATGGTACCTGTTATAGCACGCTGCTGCATGTCGGCAGACACCGTTTCTGATGCTTTTATCTGCAAAGTACTGATAAGAAGAGCTATCAGTACCAGAGGAATTAGGTTAGTTAGTTTTTTTCCCATGATTTAGTTTTTTTGTCTAATGGAATGCGAAAATTGAAAATTTTGAAATTTAAATGAAACTGATGCCAGTACAACGGCATCATTCACAAGTAAGTTTGACTTTTTGTTTTTTAACATAGGCAGGTTGGTTAATGGGTTAGTTGAGTAGGTTTTATCGTTAAGTGTGAATTTTTTGTTTCTTCTCCTTATAGGCTATTCGACTCTATATAAATAAAATACCAAGGATCATAGTGCCTGTTATTTAATGCACAAACGACACGTTAATTCTTAGGTATGAATACCGGTTAATGTTCCATAAAATCATATTATCGTTGCAGACTTTTCAACTTCAGATAAAGTTCCAGCACTTTTAGTCTACGTTATTAATACATCTGAAAAGTCGTTTTCTCATATAGAAAAAACAAAATGAAGCCGGAAGCTGAATTACGCTGAGTGTTTGGGATCGCTATCAAATTAATTATGAGCATTTGTATCCTAAATCTTGATTTTTGCGAAAAATGATTTCCTTTGTGTAACGCAATGCCTCTAATCAAAAACCTAATGAAAATTTTATCCTAGTGTCAGGTTAATAGTTACTGTGAAAAATCGATTTCTAATTTTAATTCTTCTTTGTACTTCGCTCATTGGGAAAACGCAGGTGGCGAAAAATCCGTATGTAGTTGAGCTAAAGATACATAGCGGAATGAGTGTCCCTTTCTACAAAGCATTAGGCTATCTCATAAAGGATGACATATATGCTTTTGACATCTCTTTAAGTCGTCCTGCAGACGGTAAGGATTATTGGGAGAAACTTTATCGTTACCCCAGACAGGGTTTCGGATTTTCGTGCTGGAGCCTCGGTAATAATGAGGTATTTGGAAATGCTTATGTATTATATTCTTTTATAAATATCCCCCTTTTTAAATTTGTTCAGAAAGTTTCACTTAATTATCAGCTTGCGGCAGGAGGCGCCTATATTCCCAAATCCTTTAATATCTACACCAACCATTTAAACAGGGCAATCGGCTCACATGCTAATATATATATTCACCTGGGAATAAACGGAAAAATAGCTCTTTCTCCCCGCAGTGAAGTAGCTATCGAAGCTGCAATAACACATTTTTCTAATGGGAAGACCAGATCGCCCAATTATGGCATTAACGTCGGTGCATTTTCGCTTGGCTTCAATTACCTTCTCAATAAAAATAATTTTATAATGCGCGACGCAGAGATTCCTCCATTTCAGAAAAATTACGTTCAATCTGTAATATTTTCTTCGGGATTGAAAGTTTCTGATAATCTCGTCAACAGAAAATACCTCACGTCATCCCTCTCATATAATATTGAACGAATGGTAAGTATAAAAAGGAAAATTGGTATTGGAACAGATTTTTCGTATGATGGATCGATCAGGGAAGGACTAGCGGATAAAGACGGTGTTCCGGAACAGGAACTTGGTAAGCTATTACGTTTCGGGCTTCATTCCTCATATGCAATTCGATATAAACAAATGGTGATGGGAATACAGCTAGGGTATTACCTTTATTCAAAATACACTGTTTTAACACGGGTATACAATAAAATATCTTTACAATACCTCTTGCCAGGGAACTTTAATGTGAACATCGCTGTAAAATCGCACATGGCAAAAGCAGATTGTCTTGAATACGGGCTTGGTTATTCCTGGTAAGTGAAAAATATA
This sequence comes from uncultured Bacteroidales bacterium, assembly GCA_963809855.1. Taxonomy (GTDB): domain Bacteria; phylum Bacteroidota; class Bacteroidia; order Bacteroidales; family VadinHA17; genus LD21. Next base: position 3,193,861 of record CAWELF010000001.1, read on the forward strand.
TCTGACACAATGAAAAGACTTTTATTCTGCATTTTTCTATTTTCATTTTTGGCAGTTTCATGCCAGAAATTGCTATTTAATGATGAAGAAGGTACACGAGAAATAGTGCTGAAGGATTTCCATTATCTTGAAGTTAACGGGATTTTTAATATCATACTTATACAGGATTCAACGAACAGATTGATTATAAATGGGGGGAATAATATTTCCGCTATTGATGCATTGATAAATGGTGATTCACTGGTTATTGACGATCACAAAAAAATATCCCTAAATCACACCAAAAACAAGCTCATATTGCATTTTACCAATCTTGATTTTATTAAGTTCAACGATCCTGTAAATGTTTCAAACCAGGATACGATAAAGGCAGATGTGTTGACACTTGTAGCCGTCGGAGGAATAGCAGAGGTGAGGATGGTGATTGACTGCAATATTTTCGAGATCATCAATCATGCAAACACTCTTGGGTATTTTAATTTTATCGGACATGCGAATAGTTGTTCGATATCTAATCGTTATGGCTCAGCTGTTTTTGCCGACAGCCTTCTCTGTAAAAATGCAGAGATTTATAACGAATCGATTGGCGCTGTTCATGTAAATGCTTCCGATAATATCGAAGCATCAATCAGGGGATTGGGAAATATCTATTATCATGGTACTCCTGTAATCAGGATTAACGAGCTTACAGGTAAAGGAAGAGTGATACGGGTAGATTAGAAGATTAATCAACATTCCTCATCTCTATAATAATAAGCCACTTACCATCGGGCTGCCTTTTCCAGATATGAACGTAATGCCCTTTAGAGCTTCCGGTGGCGTTATATATTTCGAAAGTCCCATAAGTAAAACCGAGATCGGCTGAACTCGCAGCACCGCAACCTTTTGTTGTCCATGTCATGTTTTTGGCAAGCTTAGAAAGCCAAATATTTATATCATCTCGTTTTACTTTAGGAAGTTCTCCTCCGATCTGAATCCGTGCATCAGCTGCTAGAAATGAAGCATAAGTAGATGCCACAGGATTGCTTGTCCAGATACCGAGAGCCTGCTTTTCCCTTTCCAACAATTCAGTTGATGCTTTTGAAGGATTAATGTTTATGGGATTAGCAACCTGCTTATCAGCTCCAGCTGGAAAAGAAATTTTGTGCATGTTGGCAGCCGGGGGTGGAGTCTGAGAACCGGCGTCAAGTATAACCTTCCAGATTCCGTCGGGTTGCTTTTTCCATACCGTGAGGAAATAGCCTGTGCTTAATGGTTCAGTGTTAGGACGATAATCCTGCATCTCCCATGGGCCTGTGCTTATCCCAAAATCGCGACTAAGGGAGATATCCATAAACTCAGGCTCCCATTTCAATACAACAGGTGTCTCCTTCCGTTGTTGATAGTAATGTTTCCCATTAGTTATCCATTCACTGGTAAAAAGAACTGACTCCTCGGTAAAGTTTTCAACAAATGCTGCATTAAGTCCATGTTTAACAGAACTTTGGGCAAAACCAAGCTCTGCATTTAGCATGGAATTAAGAGCAGAGGTACTGTCAGGCTTCTGTGCATAAGCAGGCAGGGAAACTATTAAGAATATCAGAGTTATCAGGCGCATACTTTTAGTTATGATAGGTTTTTAATCCGTTCACGTATCAATTCCATCTGATCAAGTCTCTCCTGGGAATAAACTTTGTACTCAGCATCAATGAAGGTCAGTAATGCAAGCGCCTTCCGGGAGTATTCGAGAGATTCCGACCTCAGTCCGGTAGCCAGGGCAAGTTCTGATTCAGCATGAAACAAACCGGCGAGTATTTCGAGATGTCCGTTTGTATAGTTGTGATCCACAAGCAGTTTATGCGTTATCTTATCCTCAGATATTACTGAAAAGAAGGCAGCATCTTCTTTTAACGCATCGTAATAGAGATCATCAAGTTTTTGTCTTGCCTGATCGAACTTCCTGTCTTTTATCAGACCAAAGATTCCTCTGATAAGCTCCCCTATTTGTTCTATCAATCTCAGAATATAATCTTTCTGGTACATAATTCGAAAATATGTTTTTCAAATATACAAAATATACAAAATTACAGCAATAGCATTATTCACAGTCATTTGTACTATTTTGGACCCTCAAGATAAAATCTGAAACGAATTGTCTTTAGTTCCCAAAAACTTTCTTCAGCAGTTCTGATGTCCTTGCCATGGGATCTTTCCGAATTTTGACTTCCTCTTTGGCAATCATAACAAAGAGCCCATCGATGGCTTTTCCTGTAACATATCCTGTAAGATCGGGATTCATCTTTTTCACAAGAGGAATTTTATTATAAGCTGTTATAAGGTCGCTCCAGTATTTTGTTGCACTTACATTATCGAGAGCATTCTTAATTATTGGTTGAAATTTCTGATTCAATTCAGGCGAAGTTGTATTTTTCAGGTACATTGTAGCAGCATTATTTTCACCTTTCACAATGTTTATTGCATCCTTAACCGTCATGCCTTTGACAGCTGCAATGAAAATAGGTTTTGCTTCACTGCCTGCCTTTTCGGCGGCCCGGTTCATCGAAACATTAAATTCATCTACTTTCTTTCCCATCCCTATAGCCCGAAGCTTCGACTCCATCTCTTTCGCTTCAGCAGGGAACGGAATTTTGATTTCAGGATTACCCCAATATCCGTCTGTGACTGATACCAGTTTCACACTTTGATTTGTACCATTTTCCAAGGCCTCTTTTATGGCATCAGCTGCATCTTTCTCGGTAAAACCTTTATTTCCTGAGTTTAGAAGTTTTTTGGCATCTTTCAGAAATTGTGATTCAGCGTTTTGAAAACCTAGAATTGTAATAAAAGTCAGAAATAAGATCTTTTTCATTTTAGCTTAATTTTATAATTTGAAGCTATACCCGCAAATTTCCTGCCAACATATGCTAAATAGTCATTAAGTTGTAAGATAACTTTCTGACAATTAATGACGCACGAAGTACTAATGACGCGAAGCTAATGACGCACGAAGTGCTAGTGATACAGAGTTAATGCCGCACGAAGTGCTAATGACAGCCGAAGGCCAAATGACATGAGTAGTGTATATGACTTTATTGCCTAAAAGCTAAACAATTAAGATAACCGATATCCGGAAATAAAACAGTACCTTTGTGGTTCTTACCGAATTTCGTCAGGCCGGAGGATTAATAATTAACCAAATATAAATTTATGGGCAAATCGCAGGAAACATCAAACAAAAAAGAAGTAAAAAATAAAAAAGAAAAGAAAAGAAAAGAAAAAGAAAAAAAACGGCTTATAAGAAAAGAGACGGGGAAAAGCAGTTTTGATGATATGATTGCATATGTTGACGAAAACGGAATGATAACATCCACTCCTCCCGACCCAACCAAAAAAATACAGATTGAAGCTAACGCTATAGAAACCAGCGTAACAAAGAACGATCCTTCCAAGAAGCCTGATTACGTCAGGAAAGGTGTTGTTACCTTTTTTAACGATTCAAAAGGTTTTGGTTTCATCAGGGATATGGAAAATAAACAAAGTGTTTTTGTTCATGCCAACAACCTACAGGAACCAATAAAAGAAAACAATATAGTAAGTTTCGAAATAGGCAAAGGTCCAAAAGGGTCTACAGCTCTTAACGTGAAACTATTTAAAGAGAACGAATAATCACTTTCAGAAGGATTTGCAAAGTTTTTAAATAAAAATGATACAATTGCCCATACTCAGAGCATTATTATAAAATATTTCTATAATTTTATCTTGATAAAAGTATCATAGTAATTATTTAATTATCACCTAAACATTTATTAAAATGATAAAATCTTTCACTTTAAATCTGAAAAGGTTAAGCCTTTTGGCTGGAACCGGGCTTATTATTTTTCTATGCAACATGCCCCTGAATGCTCAGAATAATGTAAACTTTTCCGGGACATGGGCGTTTAACGAATCGAAAAGTAAATTAGGAGATAGTCAGTTCCGAATGAATGCTACAACTCTTGTAGTAAAACAGGACGGGAATACCCTTACCGACGAACGGACCCAGGCAGGATTCGACGGTGGAGAAATGAAAACTACAGAAAATCTCACCCTTGATGGTAAAGTTTGCGAAAACACAGGGATGATGGATTCAAAAAGAAAATCCACTGTTACCTGGTCAGCTGACAAAAAGTCAATGACTATTGCGACCACTATGGTCTTCGACATGGGAGGAAATAGCCAAGAGATGAAGTCCTCTGAAACATGGAAGTTAGGCGATGATAGCAAAACTCTTCTGATCGAGACGTCATTTGCCGCTCCGGATGGTGAAATGAAAACCTCTCTGGTTTACGACAAAAAATAACATTATCAGGTTGGCCGGTATAGTTTCTGGCCAATGATCTGATTGTAACTGAACAATATATATTCCAAAAAATATTGTTCAACTATTGTATTTTGACGATCGGGAACGAGACATGTGGATTTCAGGGTGCTTGAAAATCAATTATCACACTTGTCTTATTCCCGATACTCAAAATGTATTTTATCTCAAGTAGTTTACAGGAATTCCTTAAAACAATATTGATTACAAGCAACTGCAGTAAGTCTTTGTAATCGTGCCGGAAACTAAGGCCCTTCGGGACCCCGGCGTTTTATATTCAGCCAATTCTGGCAGTATTCCGGTTCCGGGAAGGGCTCTAGGAAAATTTTAGTTCTCCTTTTAGCTGAAAAGAAATAGTTTTTTCTAACTTCGGTCTTTAAGAAAGCACAAGATCGCAGCTTATTTATGAGTGAGGAGATTCTAAAAGCATTAATGGAATTATTTGCCCTGATTGTAAAACAGGACGGCGGGATACTTATGAATGAGCGCGACTATGTCGCAACCTTTCTAAAAAAACAACTGACTAGCGAAACCGTAGAGGAGTATCTTACTCTTTTTAATGATCATGCGGGCCCGATCATTGAAAGATCTAAGGTACAGGAACCAACCTCACCCTCAGTAAAAGACTCCGTTAAGATTCTGGGTATATGCAAAAAGATAAACAGGACATTAAATCAGGAGCAGAAGGTTGTAGTTCTGATGCGATTATACGAATTGGTGAATGCCAACCGCCAATTCACGCCTCAACGGATGAATATAATAAATACAGTTGCCGAAGTTTTTAAGATATCGCCTGAAGAATTTGCTGCAATTGAGTTATTTGTAATGAATGACAATCCTGAGAATCTAAGGAATAATGCGATTCTTGTTCTCAGTCCGGAAGATGATGAATGTGAAATATGCAATCGCATGCTAACCGGATATAAGGATACTCATATTATCATTTTAAGAATTGCCAGTGTAGACCTCTATTTCCTCAAATACATCTCAAAGGATCAGTTATATCTTAACGGACTCCCCATCAGAGCCGGTAATGTATATACTTTTGCCAAAGGCGGTTCTGTTAAATCGAGGCAGGGACATTCAATATATTATAGTGATATCAGCTCGAAATTTCTCTCCAACTTAATTATCCATAAATTATCATTTACGGTAGAAAACCTTTCCTACTATTTCTGGGAGGGGAAGGCAGCAGTAGACAATATTAACTTTTCCGTAGAGGAAGGAAAGCTTATCGGAATTATGGGTCCAAGCGGTTCCGGGAAGACAACTTTGCTTAATCTTTTGAGTGGTATCCAGAAGTCTACTTTCGGGAGTGTAAAAATTAACGGATTAAATATAATTGATAATAACAAGGATCTTGAAGGTGTTTTCGGGTATGTTCCGCAAGATGATCTTCTGATAGAGGACCTTACAGTATTTGAAAATTTATATTTTGCTGCGTGTCAGTGCTTTAATGATAAATCTAAAGCCGAGATTACTCAATTGGTAGATCATACACTCGCTAATCTCGGATTACTTGAGAAGAGAGAGCTCAAAGTAGGCAACCCATTCAACAAAGTAATAAGCGGAGGGCAGAGGAAAAGACTGAATATAGCGTTGGAACTTATAAGGGAACCCCTGGTAATGTTTCTTGACGAGCCCACATCGGGGCTCTCATCGAGAGATTCAGAGAATCTGATGGATCTGCTTCGCGACCTTACACTAAAAGGAAAACTGATATTTACTGTAATTCATCAGCCCTCGTCAGAGATCTTCAAGATGTTCGATAAGATTATAATCCTCGATCAGGGCGGATGTATGGCATATTTTGGAAATCCTGTCGACTCAGTTATATATTTTAAAACTCTTGACGTACAAATAAATTCAGACCAGGGGGAGTGCCCTTCATGCGGTAATGTGAACCCTGAAACTATATTTAATATTATTGAAACTCAGGTCGTTGACGAGTTCGGACAATATACTGAAAAAAGGAAAGTCAAACCTCATGAATGGTCAAACACCTTTTATTCGAAAAATCCTCTGGTGCAAGTTCCTGAGGTAAAGGAACCTCCTCATAAAAATCTCAGAAGACCGGGACCGTTCAGACAGTTTTTAATCTACCTCTCCAGAGATTTTAAGAGCAAAATTTCTAATACTCAATATGTTGCCCTTACTCTTCTTGAAGCTCCGATTCTTGGGTTTATACTCTCATTCATAATAAGATACATCCCTGATCCTGATTCGGATGTTTATATATTCTCTGAAAATGAAAATATCCCCATTTATATTTTCATGAGCCTGATCGTTGCACTGTTTCTCGGGTTGACGATTAGTGCAGAAGAGATTTTTCGTGACAGAAAAATATTAAAAAGAGAACATTTCCTAAATCTGAGCCGCTCAAGTTATCTCTACTCCAAGGTTGCAATTTTAATAGGCATTTCTGCCCTTCAAACATTACTTTTTGTCGCTATTGCAAATCCGATTCTTGGAATCAAAGGCATGTTTTTTACTTATTGGGCAGCCCTTTTTACAACAGCTTTTTGCGCCAACATGCTCGGGTTAAACATATCAGCCTCATTTAATTCGGCGATCACGATTTACATTGTAATCCCCTTGTTAATTATCCCGATGATGGTCCTTAGCGGAGCCATGTTCTCATTTGATAAGCTAAACAGGAAGATCGGCAATGTTGACAAAGTACCGTTAATCGCTGAATTAATGCCGACAAGGTGGACCTATGAGGCTCTTATCGTATCTCAGTTTAAAGATAACCGGTATAGTAAAACCGAATATAATACCAAGCACGAAACATATTACATGCTTCAAAAAATAATAAGTGAAGCTGAATTTAATAAGGTGCACCGCATAAAGGCATTACGCGAAGCACTAAAGACTTCCTTATTTGAATACAAAAGCAACCCGAAAAATATGGGTAATAACGAAGATCAGATTCTGAAGAAATCTACCCGCCAATTCAGTAAGTTGCAGCTCCTGAAAAATGAATTGACAAAGATGTCGCTTAACAACAAAATACCTGCTTTCACTTACCTCTCCGATCTCGTACCTTATGAATTTAATCCTGATGTTGCCGATTCAGTAACAAGTTACCTCGACAGAGCAGACAAGCTCTTCAGTAAAATTTCGAATTCAGCAAGCGATAGAAGAGATAAGTTTTACAGTCTTAATAGTTTAAAGCTTAAGGAATTAGAGAATGATTACTACAACAACAAGCTGGAAGAGATCGTTACAAAACCTTATGAAAGGAAAAAAATCCTGGTCTACCAGAACTCCCTTGTTCAGAATACCGATCCGATCTACATGGACCCTGATAAAAGAGGGTTTCTGGGTTTCAGAACTCATTTTTACGCTCCTGCAAAATATATTTTTGGATTAAAAACAGACACATTTATTTTCAATATATCAATTGTCCTTCTGAGCACTGTTCTTCTCTATCTGCTGTTATACCATGAGGTGCTGGCAAGAGTTGTGAGACTATTTGAAGGACTAAAGTTTCGAAAATAAAATAAAATGTTTTTTGATAGCGATTTTTTGTACTTTTGTAATTACCTATAAATCATTTTAAATGAAAGGAAGTGCATTCTTGTTAGTTTTTGTGGTATTTCTCATCCTTGCCTGCAGAAATTCGTCAAGTAAGACCAGTGAGTTTGTATTTCCTGAAGCTGACTCAGTTCCATTATCCGAATCTCAAAAATTAACTCCTGAAGCAATTGCGGACATTGCGAAGAACATTTCTTCTCCGGTTGAAATTGCAAATCTTCTGCAAACATTACAAGTTCCTTTCTCCCCCAGCTATCTTGCTGAATCGATAGATGCAAAGAAGCAGAGCACTAATTTTGACAAAGCTCTTAAGCTGGGTATTCTTGGCGCCGACCTGGGGTATCTCAATATTTATGAGAAAACCGGCTCATCGCTTGACGTGCTTTCCTCAATCAGAAAACTTGCCGAGGATATTAAAGTAGGTCAGTTTTTTGACTTCGAATCGATAAAAAGATTATCACAAAATAAATCAAACCTCGACTCCCTTCTGTTTCTTTCAATAGATTCCTATACACAAATAGATAATTATCTCAGAGCAAACGACAGGGCGCAACTATCCGCTCTTATGATTGTCGGTGTATGGATAGAAGGTCAATATCTGGCCACCCAGGTAGTCGTTAATGTACCGAACAAAATTCTCAGCGACAGGATTGGGGAGCAGAAGATCATCTTAAACGATCTTATCTTCCTACTGAATCCTTACTGCAACCGCGATCCTGAATTTAAAAAGCTCTGTAAGGATCTCTCAGATATTAAAGATAAGTACCGTGATATTCGAATAACTTATACTCAGGGTGATCCGATAAGCGTGGAAAAGGATGGGGCGCTTACTGTTACTCAAACTGAAACCAGCAATGTCGATATGTCGAAACAACAACTTGATGGAATCATTGATATTACTAAAAGTATAAGGAACAGATTAGTTTTAAATAATTAATATGAAGAAGTTCATCTTTGCACTTTCACTTCTTTTGACAATTGGGTTGCTGTCTTTCGGGCAGACAACAGACCCTCTCGTAGGTAAGTGTGTTATCAGCGCCGGAGAAAATGCCAAATATCTGAAAGACTTCAGAATCCAGCTCGGAAAGGGAGATGCACAGGGAGAACTCAGGTTCAAGGCACCTTGTTCCCTTTGGAAGAATACAAAATACAGATTCACAATGTGTAACACACAAGATTCCAAAGGTCAGCTATTTTTGAGTATTAAAGACGATGCAAACAAGACAATAATTTCTTCCTACGACCCAAAGACAGGTAAGGTTTATCCCTATGTTGATTTTATTTGTAACAAAAGTGGCATCTACCAGCTAAATTATGATTTTACAAACGGACAGCAGGGGTCGGGGGTTGGCGTTGTTTCTATGGTAAAATAACCTGATCACCTAAGGTACAAAATCTGAATAAGTACAACCACAAGAATTAGTATAGTAAAAACTATTTCAGGTACAATCTTTCTCTTTACGAATACAAAATAATGTGTCAGAAAATAGCTGGCAGGAATGATTATTATCCAAATCATTTCAACTGAAGATGATGGAACAACAATGTATACCACGATTGAAATCAAAAACCCCCATATCAGGAGAAAGAAAGTCTGGCGCGATCTGATCTTCTTTGTGTTAATAAGCCTGAAAAGATACCCTATACTGACAATCAGAATCAGTCCGACAGATGCGAGGGCAACAATCGACAACCTTGAGAATTCATGCGCATCTGCTTTCCCAATCAGATTATTTTCAATCAGGAATAGAAGAGATCTCAAATCTTTGCCCATCACATAATAATAACCAAAAAGTATAACATATGGTGTGATTAAGCCAAGCAGAGATGTAGTTATTTCCACAATATTGCTCGAACGAAGAAGAGCGATTCCGATTAAGACAAGAAGTCCAAACCAGATTAGGTTGGCGTAAAATAAACTCCCGGTACTGATAAGGATCCCAGCGTCAAAAAAATTATATACAACTCCCTGTTTCCTGTAACTGTCCATTATTCTTCCAAAAGCTGCCATAAGAAAAATTGAGGCAGGGAGTACAGGATTTAAATCCTGGTACTCAGGGAAGAGCCCTCCTAATAAGATATAAATCAAAGCAGGCAAAAAAGTCCTTTCACTAATAAAAAGAACCCTCGTATTAAAGTTAACCAGCAGGAAGGCCATTAGCGAAACCATCAGAAAAGAAACAATTACTCCAAGGTACTGAGATTTATTGGTTAAAAATCTAAGAAGGCCATAAAGAGGCATTGGATCTGCACCTGAATAAAATAAAGAATCAGATGGAGGTTTCAGGACAGCACTTATCCAGACAGCAAAAAGAGTAATAATGATGAAGAATATTACTACCGGACCGGTACCTTTAAATAACCTTAATAACATTTATCTATAGATCAAAACCAATATCAGTTCTGTAATAGACACCATCGAACTTTAACAGTCCGGCGTCGTGGTACGAAGAATCAAGCGCTTTTCGCATTGTATCTCCTCTGGCGCTTACTGCAAGTACCCGCCCTCCTGAAGTAACTACTTTATCAACTGTTATTGTGGTTCCTGCATGGAATACTATGCTCTCCTTTACCTGGTCAAATCCCGAAATCGGTTTTCCCTTCTCATAATTACCCGGGTAACCTCCCGATGCAAGGATAACTGTTGTAACATATCGATCGTCGATCTCAATTACTTTATCAGCCAGAGTTCCTTTTACAACACCATCAATCAGATCAAAAAGGTCCGATTTAATTCTTGGAATTATTACCTCCGACTCAGGGTCGCCAAGCCTGGCATTATACTCTATCACAAAAGGTTCTCCGTCAACATTTATAAGACCGAAGAAAATGAATCCTTTATATACAATTCCATCTGCAGACAAACCTTTCATGGTTGGGTCGATAATCTTCTTTTTCACCTTTGCCATAAAGTCGGGGCCTGCAAAAGGCACAGGAGAAACAGCTCCCATTCCACCTGTATTAAGGCCCGTGTCACCAACTCCAATTCTCTTATAATCCTTCGCTTCAGGCAAAAGCTTATATGATTTCCCGTCTGTAATAATAAATACCGATAATTCGATACCCTTAAGAAATTGCTCAACAACAACTTTTTCCCCTGCTGCACCGAATTTTCCTTTTAGAATATCCCCGACCTCCTTTTCTGCATCATGGATGTCATCAATTATCATTACCCCTTTCCCGGCTGCCAGACCATCGGCTTTAATAACATAAGGAGGTTTAAGAGTTCTCAGGAAAACAGGAACCTCCCAGAGGGATGAAATATCGAAACTTTTATACGCAGCAGTAGGAATATTGTACCGTGTAAGAAAATCCTTCGCAAAATCTTTGCTCCCCTCCAAACGTGCCGCAGACTTATCAGGACCAACGACAGGAACATTTTTTAGTTGGTTATCGCTTCGGAAAAAATCAACTATTCCGTCTACCAGCGGAGCTTCCGGACCAACAACTACTATATCGATCTGATTTTCAAGGACAGCGCGCTTTACATCGGGAAAGTTCCCTGGGTCAAGCTTCAGATTTGTTCCAAGGAGAGATGTGCCTGCGTTGCCCGGACCTATGAAGATCTTTTTCACCTTTTTACTTTGGGCAAGTTTCCAGGTAAGAGCATGTTCCCTTCCACCTGAGCCGAGGATTAGAATATTCATTTAATAGGAGCTTATTATATCATTTCAAAAGTAGCATTTCATCCCGATTAAAAAAATCGTGATTGAGTAAACACCACTTACATATCGTTTGTCTGGCAATATTTGGAAAACGTCTGCATTACTACATTTACATAGGTTTTTGAAACAGGTAAATCGATAGCCAATGGATTATCGAGCTCCAGTTTTAGTCCATCTTTATCCTTTCTGATCACTTTCACCTTATCAAAATTTACAATATACGATCTATGACATCTGATTATCTCTGTTCCTGAAAAGCTTTCTTCCATCTTTTTAAGCGTGTCGCGAAGCAGGTATTTTGAAACATTTCCTTTATTAAGATAACAAATGTTCACGTAATTTTCAGCTGCCTCGAGATAAAGCAGGTTTTCTTTTTTTATTGAGAATTTCAGGATTCCTTTTTCATCATAAAATGGGATCATGTTCCTTGGATTAGTTGAAAAGGTTTGAATATCTGCCAGACGGTCAATTTGATCCTTTTTATCTTTCCATGAAAAATAAAGCCACAAGACGGAATAGGGCAATAAGAGAACCAGCGAAGTATTTCTTGCCGATAACTTCACCAGATCAGAAAACAATCTTGTATCATCAAGGAAGATTTTTTCAAACATCGTATAGAAAAGAGCCATACAAAGCACTTCTGCAAAAATCCATGCGAGATATTGCCATATAGATATAAGGTGTCTTTTACAAACCTGGAACATTATTATCCGGCTTATAACAACAACAAGCACACCGGTAAGAATAATGAGACTCGAATAGGTAAGGAATTGTAGCTGGGTGAGATTAAACCACCGGTCTACACCAAAGGGGGAATAAATATTAATAAAAACCAATGCAAAGATTGAAGTAAAAACCACCAGGCGGATTATATTCCGCTTTTCAATCAGATATGCAGGTATAGGTTTCTGGAAATCGATTATCATATTGGTTTTGCTTAATACAAATTTAGCAAATTTATACGAAATTAAGGGCGCCCTTCCACACGAAAGGAGATCCCTCATCCATTCACCTTTTTACTTCCAGTTATTTAAGACATTGGCTGAAGAATGGATTCGGGATGACATATTTTTTTGGTTCATAGGGAGGAATCTCCTTTATATGCCTAAAACTCTTTTATTTTCTGTCCCGTATAATCAATTTACGTCCCTGATTAATTAATTCTATCACTCTGAACTGGCACCCGGCACATAAATTTGACTTTTCTGAATGTCTCTGCTTCCTTTGCAAATAAACAGAGCTGAACAAGACAGAGATGGACTATACAAAAACATTTAAAGAGCTGAAATCAATTTTCAACAGCGAGGAAACTGAGATACTTATTCCGGGATCTGATGTAAAAATCCATAATATCAGTTTTCAGGCAGATATCTCAGTAAACAGTTTTTCAAATAAAAGCGACGTGCTTATTCCGGAAAATATTTCCTTCTCTTATCCGGTTTTTTCTCCACCACAACCTGAAAGCAATAAGGTTATCCTTTTACTTCACGGACTTAATGAAAGAAGCTGGGTTAAATACCTGACCTGGGCATATTATCTGGCCCTTGACACAAACAGTTACGTTATTCTTTTTCCAATATCCTTTCATATCAACAGGTCTCCTAAATCGTGGAAAGATCCACGAGCCATGATTCCTTTTATGAAAAACAGGAGCGCTTTAGCCACCGATCTTAAGATGTCGAGTTTTGCCAACGTAGCATTGAGCAACAGACTTACTGAAGACCCTTTGAGGTTCCTCAATTCGGGATATCAGACGGTAACAGACCTTACTAAACTCCTGGGAAGTATCAAAAGAGGTGAGCATCCGGTTATTCCTCAGTCAAACAAGATTAATGTTTTTGCTTACTCTATCGGGGCATTTCTGGCTGAAATACTTTTTATGGGGAACCCTGAGAAGATTTTCGATGAGTCGAAGCTTTTCATTTTCTGCGGGGGATCGGTATTCAGTAATATGAGGGGATCCTCAAAACTGATTATGGATAGTCTTGCTTTCGACCGGCTTTACGATTATTATCTTAACGATTTTGAAAAAAGCATTAAAGGGAAAGGCCCGTTGGCTGAATACATCTTTTCCAGCCAGTTAGGAATGGCTTTCAGATCGATGATAGACCTGGGAAGGTTAAGGTCGTTTAGGGAAAATATTTTAAAAAAGCTTGACGACAGGATTAGATCCGTATCCCTGTTAAAAGATACCGTTATCCCTTCAAAGGGTATTGTTGCAACTCTTAGGGAGACAAAGAATAAAAACTCTGTTAAGATCTGGGATTTCCCATTCGACTATTCCCACGAAAATCCATTCCCTGTGTTCGATTTTCCCATGAGTGGTAAAGTCGATTCCTGCTTTAAAAATGTTTTTTCAGAAGCCAGCGCTTTCCTCATTTAGAAAATGAATCTAGAGCAACTCAAACCGATATCCCTGATCCGAGGCAAAAGCTAAAAAATCCGGGAGTACTTCATTTGCCAATGTGCCTGATGAATCATGAAGTACAAGAACAGATCCTGGACGCATTTTACTTTTAAGGGTGTTAAGAACTTTCTCCCTGCCAAATGAAAGATCAAAATCATAAGGCATTAAATCCCAGAAAACAATTCTATACTTTCTCTTTAAGAATCTGTACTGACGAAATCGTAAACGTCCGTATGGAGGTCTGAAAAAATCCATGGAAGTATATTTTGCTGCGTCGGAAGCGTCAGAAACGTACTTCTCTAAAGGAGTCTTCCACCCATTCAGATGATTAAAACCATGATTCCCTAATACATGTCCCCTGGCTTTTATAGCCTGGATTAGATCAGGATACTTTTTTGCAGCCTTCCCGGAGCAAAAGAACTGAGCCTTAATATGATACAGATCAAGAATATCAAGCAATTTCAGAGTTGAACCGTCATCTGGTCCATCATCAAATGTAAGATAGAGGATCTTTTCGTTACACTTAATCCTGAATATAGCATCACCGTAAAGCCAACGCACAAAGACCCACTGTCTGAATAGCCTCATAGTAAACTATTTTGTAGAATAGAGCTTACTATAATAACTATTCATGTCGGGTTCAATAATAGCATTGATGTTTGTCAGCTTCAGGGTGGTCGAAATGTTATATATGTCAAGCAGACACTGCATGTTTATTCCAGTCGGATAATCGAGGCCAAAGCGTTCAGCCGGAGTCAGGCTGATAGCATAGTCGAGGTATTTCTTTGAGTAACCAGCAATATCAAGAAGCAGCTTCTCCCCCTCCTCTTTCTTTCCTGCTCTGAGCAACACTTCTGCCAGACCGACAGAGAAGAAATCGTTTGGCATTTTTTCGGCCGGGACAATTGAAAGACCACGATGAACAGCTTCAATTGCTTTCGAAGTATCTCCCTTTGTAATCAGATCTTTTGCGAGGGTTCCGAATATCCTTCGGAAATTGCTGAACATTCTGCGGTTATTCTCATCGAGATATACCTTTGGATCTTCTGCATTTCCCCATTTGAATTTATTCATCAGGTTATCGTACATCACAGCATCATCAATCATTCCGAACTCACCCTGCTCAGGTTTATCTATCTTAATTGGAACTATCTTGTACGCTAATCCTTCCTCAACAAAATACTTCTCAAGCCCCTTATACTGACTTGAAGGCACAGTTGTCGAAATGTATATCGGTCTTTCCCATTTGTTAGTTGAGATCAGGTCCATCATAGCAAGATCACCTTTGAAAGCATCTGTTTCAGAGTAGGTCCAAATCATCGGAGAAACAATTCTATCCTTATAATAAGGTTTAACGGTACCGTTTGCAAGCACTTTTGCAGTGTCAACATCAATAATAAACTTGTCGGCTGGAATGTAATTCATGAAATCTCCTCTTCCGCTTATGTCCATCTTGTATTTCTGATCATCACTACCTGCAAACTGAACAATCTCCTTAATATCAACAGGTTTATCGACCCTTTTATTTATCGGAAGCTGATCCCTTACTCCGTCCATATACTTATCTGGTCCAAGAGTGAGAGGCATCGGATCTGAGTCATAAGCTTTCTGTCTCATCATTTCAATATACCAGCCAGCCTGAAAATAACTAAGGTTTGCAACACGTATATCTCTTCGCACTCCTTCCACATCCTGTACGTACCATACCGGAAAGGAATCGTTGTCGCCATATGTAAATAATATGCTGTTCGGAGCACATGAATTCAAATAGTTGGCCCCAATATCTCTGGCAGTGTACCGACCCGAACGGTCGTGATCATCCCAGTTCTGGAAACCCATAAGTACCGGAACTGCAGCCAGCAGAACAACCAATGTAACTGCAGCAGAATTTTTGTTTCCCAGATACTTAAGAAGCTTTTCGTAAATGAACATAAACCCTAAACCTATCCAGATAGCAAAGGCATAAAATGATCCTGCATAAGCGTAGTCACGCTCTCTTGGCTGGTTTGGATACTGATTAAGGTAAAGGATAATAGCCAGCCCCGTCATAATAAAGAATGCCATTACAAGCCAGAAACCGCTGTTGTTTTTCTTGTATTGCCAGAACATGCCTGCAATACCAACAAGCAGAGGCAGAAAGTAATATTTATTGTTAGCCGGGTTTTTGGTGATATCTGAGGGAAGCTTATCGAGAGAACCAAGCCGGGCTTCATCAATAAATTTTATTCCGCTTACCCAGTTTCCGTGTATGGGATTACCGTTTCCTTCTATATCGTTTTGCCTGCCGACAAAATTCCACATGAAATATCTCATGTACATAAAGCCAATTTGGTAATTAAAAAAGTACCGAAGGTTTTCACCGAAGGTAGGACATACAACTGCTTCCTTTTCAGACCCTACCGAATACTTTCTGCCAACCACTTTCCCCCAGTATTTGTAGGCACTTTCATGGTCCGGATCCGAACTGTACATACGTGGGAATATTGTTTCGAACTTCGTACTGTATTTATATTCAGGACGATAGTATGGTTTATATTTACCTGCTACCTTATTGTATCCGGCTATAACCTGCGTCACATCCACAACCGGTGCGCTGTAATAGTTCCCGAATAATTTTGGTGCGCTTCCATACTGTTTCATATTAATATAGTATGAAAGAGAAAAAACATCCGATGGATTATTCTGGTTCATAGGTGGCCTGGCAGATGATCTTATCATGATCATTGCGTATGACGAATAACCAATCATAACCACAGTCAAAGAAGTAAGAACATAATTGAGAACAACTCTCTTGTGCTGCAATGAGTAGTATATGCCAAAAGCCAGAGCCCCAAACAAAACTACCAGGTAAAATAGTAGTCCGCTGTTATATGGCAGTCCCAGAATGTTGACAAAAAACAATTCAAACCATCCTGCCACCTCAGGCACTCCCGGCATAATAACAAACACCATAAGGCCCACCAGGAGGATTGCTATAAAAAAGGTTTTGATTACACCTTTTTTGGAGACTTCATATTTCTTAAAATAAAAGACAAAGACCAGGACAGGTATTATAAGCAGGTTGAGACGGTGTATTCCCAGACCAAGTCCCATTATATAGGCAATCATTATTATCCATCTGCCGGAATAGGGTTTATCTTCTTCGTCTTCCCACTTTAACATTGCCCAGAATACAAGAGCAGTAACCAGAGAAGAGATGGCGTAAAGCTCCCCTTCGACTGCCGAAAACCAGAATGTGTCAGAAAATGTATAGGCGAGCGCACCAATTATCCCGCTGCCAATTATCGCCGGAATATGCTTTGATTCAAGTACATTATCCTTTATAAATACCTTACGGACAAGATGTGTGATGGTCCAGAAAAGGAACATTATTGCTAACGCGCTGCAAAGAGCTGAAAGAACATTCATTGTTACCGGAACCTTTGATGTATCGCCGCCGGCAAACATAGTTGCAACTCTTCCAATCATTAAGAATAGGGGTGCTCCGGGAGGATGACCCACCTGTAGTTTAAAAGCTGAAAGAATGAATTCACCACAATCCCAAAAGCTCACAGTCGGCTCAAGGGTTAAGAGGTAAACCATAGCAGAAACGACAAAAAGAAACCATCCGGTAAGATTGTTCCAGCGGCGATAATTGCCCCAAATTGAATCCATAAAAAGGCTGATTTTGATTTATTTATCTAACAAAGAACGTAAAAAATACAATACACCTTCAAATACTATCTTATTTTAACATCATTTTAACTCGTTGTCAGTACCCTCCAGCCCCCTGTATAAGGTTGTCCGGTAAGTAATTCCAGACATTATGAAAGGGGATCGATATAGAACCGCCATGGTATTGTTTTCCAATATTCACCGGCATAATCAATTCCGATTCTCGGTCCGGTTTTATAATAAGGAGTGGTTCCAGATTCTACAATCCAGATCCTGTCTGAAAAAACCAGGTCGGTTCCATTAAAGGTCTTGTCAATGCCCAAAACCTTTGCTAATCTTCCCGGGCCTGAAATTCCATTTACACCTCTTATCAAAACAGCCTGGGGATCATCTTTTTGTCCGGTTACAACATTCAGCATCCAGTACATACCATAAACAAGATATACATAAAGTCTTCCACCCTCAAAAAACATAACTTCAGTTCTCTTTGTTCTCCCCTTCGAAGCGTGACAGGCTTTATCATCAATACCCCTGTAAGCCTCAACGTCTCTGATCATGAACCTCCCAATTGTATTATCGGGGAGTATAATACTAATATCTTTCCCTAATAAATCAGGTGCAACCTCCAGTACATCGCGGGTAAAGAAATCTCTTTCCAAACGTATTCCGGAAGTCATAATCTCAATAAGGGATTTTTGTATCAAGCTGATCCCATTTTTTAAATACTTCCTTTGCACCGGTATCCGATACACGAATAAAGTCAACTTTTCTTTCATCCGGATTAAGGACAATTTCCTCATAAATTAATTTATCGCTGAATCCAGCCGATTCCGCATCTACCCGGTCGCATGCATACACAACTTTTTTTATACCAGCCCAGTAAATTGCACCCAGACACATGGGGCACGGTTCACATGAGGTATATAAAGTACATTCTTCGAGGTTATGCGATTTCAATGCAGCGGAAGCTTTTCTGATCGCAAGAATTTCAGCATGTGCCGTAGGATCGTTAGACAGCACAACACTATTATATGACTCTGAGATAATTACGCCATCTTTAGATATTACAGCACCGAAAGGTCCTCCTCCATTATCAACACCCTTCCCTGCAATTTCAATTGCCCTGAGGAGTAATTGTTTATCTGTTTCCATTTTTATGCATTTCATTGGACTCTAAAAAGTAACTTTATTGTTTTTCTTCCTTAGTGATCCTTTGAGGAGTAAACACGAAGGTGCACAAAGGATTATTTAACGCATGATTTATAAATAAACCGGACTTGTTGCAACAGCAAATATTAATAGCTTTGCAAAACAAATCAGCCCACAAAAATAAGCTAGTTTTGGCTAACAAAAATAAATTCTATTCAATATTCTTTTTTTTTATGAAATATATTGTATTTTTGCAGTCCCCAAAATTATCGGGTTATTACATTATATATAAGCGTATCAATTTAAAATTAGAAGCAAGTGAACACCTTAAGCTATAAAACGGTTTCAGCAAATAAGGCTACTGTTAATAAAGAGTGGGTTATTATTGATGCTGAAGACAAGATTCTTGGAAGGCTGGCAACAGTTGTAGCCTCTACTTTGCGAGGAAAACATAAGACAGACTTTACACCTCACGTTGATTGTGGTGATAACGTAATTGTTATTAACGCTGAAAAGATTAACCTTTCAGGTGAAAAGTGGTCAGATAAGGTGTATATTAGGCATACCGGATATCCCGGTGGTCAGAGATTTACTACTGCTGAAGCGCTTTTGAAAAAGAATCCTATCGGATTGATTGAGAAAGCTGTTAAGGGTATGTTGCCGAAAAACAGACTGGGTAGTGCGCTTTTCAGAAATCTGCATGTCTACGCCGGTACTTCTCATCCACATGAGGCACAGAAACCAAAACCAATTGAACTTTAAAATCATTAAGCACAAAATATGGAAACTATCAATGCTCTTGGAAGAAGGAAAGCAGCTGTAGCGCGGGTATATTTAAGCGATGGCAAAGGAAAAATTACAATAAACGGCAGGGACTATAAAGAATATTTCGGTGCTGAAACACTTCAGTATGTTGTTACCCAACCTCTGGTTCTTCTTAATGTCACCGATAAGTATGATATTAATGCCAATCTTGATGGTGGCGGTGTAAAGGGCCAGGCTGAAGCTCTTCGTCTTGGAATCACCAGAGCACTTATAATGATCGATGCGGACACAAAGTCAGCTCTCAGAACAAACGGATTTGTTACACGCGATCCACGTGAGGTTGAAAGGAAAAAACCAGGCCAGCCAAAAGCACGTAAGAGATTCCAGTTCAGTAAACGTTAGAATTTATTAAGATCAGTCGATATAGATGCAAGTTTAGTATCTAAATTGCCAAGACTCCCGCCAGTTGGCGGGGCTACTTTGCAATTGATTGAAAGAATGTAAACTTAAAAACTCAAAAAATGCCAAGAACAAATTTCAAAGAATTGCTTGATGCAGGTGTGCATTTCGGACACCTCAAAAGAAAATGGAATCCCGCGATGGCTCCTTACATTTTTATGGAACGCAACGGTATTCACATTATTGACCTTGAAAAAACAATTGTAAAAATCGATGAAGCTGCTTTAGCAATTAAACATATTGCTAAGTCGGGGAAGAAAGTACTCTTTGTCGCAACAAAGAAACAGGCAAAAGAAATAGTTGCCGAGAAAGTTAAAGCAGTTAATATGCCTTATGTAACAGAACGCTGGCCGGGTGGCATGCTTACCAACTTCCCGACTATCCGAAAGGCAGTTAAAAAAATGTCGTCAATCGACAAAATGGCTACAGACGGTACATTCCTTAACCTATCCAAGCGCGAAAGACTTCAGATTACAAGGCAGAGGGCAAAACTTGAAAAAACTCTTGGCAGTATAATTGATCTTACAAGACTACCTTCAGCTCTTTTCATTGTTGATGTTAGCAAAGAACATATCGCCGTGAAAGAAGCAAAAAGGCTCGGAATTCCTGTTTTTGCAATGGTAGATACGAATTCAAATCCTTCCGATATAGAATTCCCTATACCTGCAAATGACGATGCTTCAAAATCAATTTCGTTAATTATTGGCATCCTCTGCGAAGCAATAGAGGAAGGCCTCAACGAAAGGAAACTTGAAAAAGATAAAGAGCCTCAGCAAAAGGATAAGAAAATAATGAGGAAAGAGCTCGAAACAAAAGATATTCCTGCTGCAATAATTGAAGCTATTGTTGAAGAAGACGAAGAAGAAGAGGAAGCAGACGATGACGACACTCTTGAATCAGATGACGACGATGTTGTAAAAGTATCTGATGACGTTGAGGAATAATCAGAGGAAAAATAATTATTAACAATAAAGATATTATTATGGCTGCTATTAGTGCTGCTGATGTTGCAAAATTGAGAAGAGTCACACTTGCTGGAATGATGGACTGCAAGAAAGCTCTGGAGGAATCTGAAGGCAACTTTGAGAAAGCAATTGAAATAATCCGTAAGAAAGGACAGGCTGTCGCAAATAAACGTGCTGACAAGGAGGCTTCTGAGGGAGTCGTTTTATCAAAAGTATCTGCAGATGGAAAAATCGGTGCAATAATTGTTCTTAACAGCGAAACTGACTTTGTTGCAAAAAATGCCGACTTTATGGCTCTTGCAAATAAAGTACTTGATATCGCTGTTACAAAGAAGCCTGCCAACCTTGATGAACTTAAATCGCTTCCTATGGATGGTGGTAAAGTTGGCGACAAGATTGTTGAGTATGTAGGTATTATCGGAGAGAAACTTGATCTTTCTTATTATGAGAAAATTGAGGCTGCTTATGTTCAATCGTACATACACCCCGGAAACAGACTTGCCACAATGGTTGGTTTTACAAAAGCAGGTATTGATGAACAGGTTTACAAAGATGTAGCTATGCAAATCGCTGCCATGAATCCTGTTGCTATTGATAAAGACTTTGTTTCCGAAGCAGTTGTTGCCCAGGAAATAGAGATTGGTAAAGAACAGGCAAGACTTGACGGGAAACCCGAAGAGATGCTAGAGAAAATAGCACTTGGCAAACTTGCCAAATTCTTCAAAGAGAGTACTTTGTTAAATCAGGAATTTGTGAAAGACAACAAAATTACTATCAGACAATATCTTCAATCTTTTAATAAAGAACTGACAGTAACTGAATTCAAACGATTTACACTTAATCTGTAACACGTAGGTTCATATTTCAATATTGAGACGGCGCTTCAGGGCGCCTCTTTTTTTGCGATTTAAACAACGAACTTGCCACCCTCATGTTCTTCGTTATTTTTCTATCTTTACAATAAAGAACAACTATATGAAATATTCCAGGATACTATTAAAGCTTAGTGGCGAATCGCTGGCAGGTAAAGGAACCAGCGGAATAAGTGATGCTGTTTTGGAAGATTATGCCAAACAGATCATTGAGGTAGTCAATACCGGATGTGGGGTTGCCATCGTCATTGGTGGAGGAAACATCTTTCGGGGACTAAGTGGAATAAAATCCGGATTTGACAGGGTAAAAGGCGACCAGATGGGCATGCTGGCTACCGTCATCAACAGTCTTGCCCTTGAAAGTGCAGTATCGCGCCTGGGAGGAAAAGCAAAAGTATTTACTGCCATACGGATGGAGCCGGTTGGAGAACTATATAACAGAGATCGTGTTCTCGAAGCCATGAATGAAAAAACAGTTTGTATACTATCAGGAGGAACAGGGAATCCGTTTTTTACCACCGATACGGCAGCCGCTTTAAGAGCTGTGGAAATCGGGGCAGATGTACTGCTGAAGGGTACCCGGGTGGATGGAGTTTACAACAGCGATCCGGAAAAAGATCCTGGTGCTGAAAAATTTGAAACTATCTCCTTCGAGGAGGTTATCAAAAGGAGATTAAAAGTTATGGATTCCACCGCTTTCACTTTGTGCAGAGACAATAATATGCCACTGATTGTTTTTGACATGAACAGTCCGGGAAACCTGATTCAGCTGATAAATGGGAAAACCATTGGTACTCTTGTGAGAAATTGACAGGATTATTGATATTCCGCCTATTTTATTATTTTTGTTTAAATGAATTCAAATCCAAAAACCGATCAATATCCAGAACTAATTATAATCTAACCTACTCAATATGAACGAAGAAATTGATCTGATTACAGAAGAGACCAGGGATAGAATGGAGAAAGCTCTCGAACATCTGGAACATGAATTAGCCAGACTTCGTGCAGGAAGGTCCAATCCTGCGTTGCTCGATGGTATAACTGTCGACTATTACGGAGTGATCTCGCCTCTTACGCAGGTTTCGAATATAAATACTCCGGATGCTAAAACCATTATGATACAACCCTGGGAAAAGAATATGCTTAGTCCTATTGAAAAAGCTATAATGGCAGCAAATATTGGACTTACGCCTATAAATAATGGGGAAGCAATCAGGATTAATATACCTCCCCTCACTGAAGAAAGGCGCCACCAGCTGGTAAAACAGGTTCGCAACGAAGGAGAAACAGCAAAGATCAGCGTTCGTACTGCACGGAAATGGGCTAATGATGAGCTTAAACAATTACTCAAAGACGGGTTGCCGGAGGACCTTGAGAAAGAAGCTGTTGAACTGGTACAGCAGATGACTCACTCGTACAATGGTAAAATTGATAAAGTAATGGCGGTTAAAGAAAAAGACGTAATGACGGTGTAGCTTTAACCCCCCTGCCCCCCTAAAAGGGGGTTAGTCCTCAAACATACAATGCATTAGCCCCTCTTTAGGGGGGGGGTTGGGGGGCGTGATTTCAACAACTTACTCCTTTCAATCCCGATGTACAGTTTCTACACATCTCAATCATATTCCGGCCGGTTAAAATGCTTCTTCTGAACATCCTGTACTTAGGGCCATTCCATATCTCCCTGAAAGAATCGTGGTTAAGGTCTCCCATAACATACTCTGCGTCTTTGTCGAAACAACAGGGTATCACTTTACCATCCCATGTTATTACAGGATTAAACCATAACCTTGCACATCTGTCAGGCAAGGAACTCTTAGTGACATAATCCCCGTTTTTCTCCTTATATCTTCTGAATCTCTCATTTAATGGACTCCAAAGTCCAACATCAGCTTTGTCGATAATCTGCATCGATTTCAACCTCAGCGAGGTCTTAAAAGTCTTTGCCAGCTTACGGACATCCGGAATCTGAGTCTCGTTAAACTTATTTACAATAAATTGTATTTCGATTTCCAGAAGGGAACTGTATTTTGCCTTCGCAGCCGTGACATTTTTTAATCCTTCAAGAACTGTGTTGAAACATCCATTTATTCTGTAAGCGGAATAGGTTTCCTGATTTATGCCATCAAGTGAAATGACAAGCTTACTCAAACCCGAACTGGCAATTTTTTCTGAATTTTCAACAGTCAGGAAATGACCGTTAGATGAGACTATTGTATGAATATTTTTGCTTTTTCTTAGAAAGGAGAAAAAGGAAGGATGCAACATAGGTTCTCCCTGAAAATAGAGATTTATGTTAAAAAGATAGGGACTAAGTTCTTTTATAACTTTATCAAACAGATCTGTTTGCATATATCCTCTCCCCCTCTGCATGCGGTTTGAACCTGAAGGACATTCCGGACATTGAAGATTACAGATATTTGTAAGTTCAGCTCCAATAGAAAGTGGCATAAAATCAAGAGTTAAGCTACCAGTAACTGAACTCCTCAGATAAGAGAAGCCAGCTTTAACAAGATTTATATGTTTTTTCAATTTCTTAATTTTACGGTAGCTCCAAAGATGAGGTAAGATAAGAAAATATTTCGCCGGTGGAATAGGGTATAAAACATATTAAAGGTCTTAGTGTTGTTACGGAAAGGATTCTTTCTGTAAAAAATCACAAAAACCATTTTAAATTTAATAAATGAATATCATGAAGGCTTTAAAAAACATTTCACTGATGGCAGCTCTCCTTCTGGCGGGCTCTCTGGTACAGAGTGCTTTTGGCGGTGAGTTATCGGCCGGTAAAAAGAATGACCAGCAGACTTATACCACAATCAAAGGCAAGGTAATAGATGCAGAAAGTCGTTCACCTCTGGTGTTTGCTTCGGTTTCTTTAAAAGAATCGAATGTGGCAACAATAACAAACATCGATGGCGAATTTATCCTTAAGATTGGTGAAGGGGTTACTTCAAAGAACCTTGAGATCTCGTTTCTGGGGTACAAGAACAAGAGTGTTCCTCTAACTGAAATGAAAGATAATGGCTATAAGAATGTGATTTCCCTCGAGCCCGCTCCTATTCCGATAAAGGAGATCGTCGTAAAACCGATGGATCCAAATTATATCGTAGAAAAAGCAATCAGTAACATCAGTAAAAACTACGAGTCGGTTCCCAACCTGATGACCGGCTTCTATAGGGAAACCATCAGAAAAAATAGAACTTATGTGTCTATTGGAGAAGCAGTTGTTGAGATTTTTAAAGCTCCCTACAATAACGATCTTCGCTTTGATGGCGCCAGAATTTATAAAGGACGTAAAAGCTCAGATGTTGAAAAAATGGATACTGTGCTGTTTAAGCTCCAGGGAGGCCCCGTTAGCGCACTACAACTCGACATCCTAAAAAATACAGAAAGTATTCTCACAATGGACGCGATGAAATATTATAACTACACCCTTTCGAGTGTAATCGAAATAGATAATAAACCTCACTATGTGATTGACTTCTTACAGAAACCAACAGTAGATATTCCTTTATTTATGGGAACGCTTTACATAGAGATGGAATCATACGCGATTACGGAAGCTGAATTTGGATTCAACCTCTCTGATAAAGAAGCCGCTTCCTCAATATTTATAAGGAAAAAGCCTCTTGGAATGAAAGTCACACCGGAGATTGCTACATACAGAACCAAATACCGTGAACAGGATGGCAAGTGGCATTTCGCATACTCACGCGCGGAAGTAAGGTTTAAAGTTAACTGGGCAAGACGGCTTTTCAATACATATTATACCACAATGTCAGAAATAGCAATTACCGACCGTACTGACCAGGAAGTTATTAAATTTGCTAGCAAAGATAAGATTAAGTATAGTGATGTATTTTCAGAAAAAGTAGGTGCATTTACGGATGCAGCTTTCTGGGGAGACTATAATATAATTGAACCTGACCAAAGTATCGAATCGGCAATACGCCGACTGAGCAGAAAGCTTAAGTTCAGTGACCGCGAAGAAGAGAAATAAACAACTCTAAAAATGGTTTTGGATAGCGAGATAGTAAGGAGGATCAGAAAAGGTGACGTTCAGCAATTCGAGTCACTTTTCCGGTCCTCCTATGCTTCGCTGGTTCGCTATGCAAAAACCCTGATTAAGGATAATGATACTGCGGAAGAAATTGTGCAGGATCTTTTCTACCGCCTTTGGAAAGACAAAGACAAATTAGTTATTGAGAGTTCATTGAATGGTTATCTCTACAGATCTGTGCATAACAAATGCTTGCATTATATAGAGCATGCAAGAGTTGTGGAGCGGCACGCTGGTGAAATGTTATCGAGAGAGACCGATACTCAGGAAACCCCTTCGGATATCCTTAATTACAAAGAACTTCAGGCAAAAATTGCCAGGATTCTGGAACGACTTCCCGAACGATGCGGAAAGATATTTTGTATGAGCAGGTTTGAAGGACTTAAATATCACGAAATCGCCCAAAAACTTTCTGTTTCAGTAAAAACGGTTGAGGCAAATATGGGAAAAGCTTTGAAAGAGTTCAGGAAAGAATTAACAGAACAATGAAAGAGATGAGCAAGATAGAAAATTTTACCGATAAGGATTGGATTAATCTGGCATCAATCCTCTCGGACGAAAAAGTTGAGAACACAGATGATCTCGACCAGTTTATGGCCGAAGATCTGAATAATACAGCTGGTCAATGGAAAGAGTTGAAAAATATGAATAGTGAAACAAATATAGATGTCGACAAAGCCTGGGAAAATGTTCAGACAAGAATAAAAATGGACAATACCCAGATGGGTAATAGTTCTTTAAAAATCAGATTTTCAAGAAGTATAATTATAAGAATTGCAGCGGCAGCTATTATATTATTAAGCCTTGGGACTCTTGGAATATACCTGGGCAAAAATGGTACTTTCAGCAGAAATATAGCGTTCATAACCGGGAATGACCAGAAAAATCTTTTGGTTTCTCTGCCCGATGGAAGCAATATTATTTTAAACCGGAATACGGAATTAAGTTACCGTGCAAATTTTGGAAAACATAACAGGAATGTAAAACTTAAAGGTGAAGCTTTTTTTGAAATAGCTCCCGATGCGTTGAATCCTTTTATTATTGATGCAGGAACCGCTAAAGTAAAGGTGGTTGGAACAACCTTTAACGTCAGAACAAATGACAGCAGATCAGAAGTTGAGGTTTATGTAAAAACAGGGAAAGTTTTGCTTTCAGATAATTCAGGCCTACGCTCTCTTGAGCTTGATCCGGAGTTTATAGGAAGATTTGACTTGGGCAACTCTTTAAAGGAAATCAACAAAAACCCCAACTACCTTGCCTGGAAAACTAATAAACTCTTCTATAATGGACAAAAGCTTGAAGTTGTCTTCAATGATCTGAAGAGAGTGTATAATATGGATATCGTTGCTGATGATCCGGCAATTAATAATAATGTATGGACCTCTCCGATAGATACTCAATCGCAGGATACAATAATTCGCTTAATTTGTACTAGCTTTAACCTGAGTTTCACCAAAGATGGAACAATTTACCATCTCAGGAAAAAATAATTCATTAATTAATAATGTTACCGACAGCCGCCTATAGATATATCAGAATATCGGCAATTGTCACTTTCATTTCTTTAATACTTCTCCGGGAAACCAATTGTCAGAGCAGTATTCTTGATTCAACATTTTCATTCAGGGCCGGTAATATAAAAACCTCCGCTGCTCTTGACCTAATAAGCAAAAAAACAGGCTATAATTTTACCTATGATACACGATTAATCGATGCGGATAAAAAGGTACCATTTGTTTTTAATAATTTTAAGCTACACCTGATTCTTGACAGCATACTTAAAAGTGATTCCCTCTTATATTCAGTTATAGACAGGTATATTATTATCTCCCGGCTATCCAGACCTGCTGAAAAAAATATTGCTTCAGTATCTCACACTGAAACAGAGTATATTACGGGTTCAATAATTGATGATGAAACACACGAACCATTGTCATTTGCTACAATTGCATTAAAAAAGAGTGGTCGTGGCACAGTTACCAACAGCGCCGGAGAATTCGGTCTGAAAATACCATCTGGGCTAATTAACGATACGCTATCTGTTTCATATCTGGGATATTATGGCAGGGAAATTGCCGTAAAACAGGCTATCGGAAATAACTTCACCATTTCTATGAAGCGGGAATTCATTTCTATACCTGAAATTATTATAAGAAATCAGTTCCCCCAGGATATCATTAACAAAGCGCGTCAGGCAATTCCAATCAACTATGGAGACACACCTGCACTAATGACTGGTTTTTACCGTGAAGGCGTTCTTAAAAAGGAGGAACTTCAGACTTATTCCGAAGCTGTACTTCAGATTTACAAAAGCGCTTATAATGCAGTACTTCTCGGAGATCAGATAAAGGTTTTAAAAAGCCGAAAAATAGAAAACATTAATCGGAGCGATACTTTGGCTTTACGACTTAAAGCGGGGTTAAGTACCTGTCTGGATCTCGATGGGGCAAAAAACATTTTCGATTTCCTTACACCTGAAGGAATGAAAGACTATACATACAGGTTGACAGATATTGTAACCTACGATGAAGAGTCTGCATATGTAATTGAGTTTGAGCAACGGGAAAATGTCGACATGCCCCTGTTCAAGGGAGCAATATACATTAATACCAAAGACTTCGGTATTCTGAATGCTGAATTTGAACTTAATCAGTCATTGATCAACAAGATAAGAGGTTCATTTGTTGATGAAGCCTCTCCTGGGTTTGACACCTGGCCTGTTTCAGTTAAGTATTCCGTAAGCTACAGGAAGATTGGCAGCAGATATTTCTTAAGTCATGTGAGAGGCGACCTTATTTTTACATCAAAAAAGAAAAGAAACCTGTTTAATACGCAATTTAAAGTATTCTTTGAACTGGCAATAACTGAGGTAAGTCTGAAAAATGTAACCAGATTTGACAGGGAAGAACTGGCGCCAATACATTCAATTTTCTCGAAGACCATTACCAGTTATGACCCAACTTTCTGGGCGAATCAGGATTTTCTTCGTCCTGAGGAAAATCTGCTACAGGCTTTGAAAAATATGAAAGTGAAACTTCAGGAATTCTCAAAGTGATTGCGGAATTCGGATTGCGGATTGCGGAATTAAAACTAAGACATAGTTGATCTAAATCCGAAATCTCAAATCCGAAATCCGAAATCATTCCTAATACTTATTAATCAGGTTATACAGCTCCGTAAGATCCGGCGTAAGAACGATCTCTGTTCTCCTGTTTTTTTGCCTGCCATCCGCAGTATTAGTGTCATCAACCGGGAGATACTGACTCCTTCCTGAGGCAGTTAACCGTTTGGCATCTATTTTTGAACCTTCCAGAAGTACCCTGACAACCGTTGTAGCCCTTTTCACACTTAAATCCCAGTTGTCCTTCAACTGACCAGCTCCGGGATTGTAGGGGACATTGTCAGTATGACCCTCAATGGTTATCTGAATATCCGGGTTTTTCTCCAATACACCTGCAAGTTTTTTCAACGCATTTCTGCCATTTGCATCTATATCATAACTTGCTGATTTAAAGAGCAGTTTTTCATCAAGTGATACATATACTTTCCCATTTTTCATGGTAACTGTCAACCCATTATTTTCGAACCCCAGCAGAGCTTCCGACACCTTATTCTTCAAATCCTGTACAATCTTCTTTTGTGCATCGAGAATTTTTTCAAGTTCCGCCATGCGTGCGTTCTTCTTTTCAAGTTCAAACGTGAGCTCATCAAGAGATGCCTTTTTTGCATCGAGAGTCTGTTCCAGCTGATGCAGAAGATCCTCCTTCTTCTGAAGGTTTTGCTGAGCAGCCTGGAGTTCAGTAAGAAGTTTTTGAGTCTCCTTAACATTTCCCTTTATCAGATCTTCCTGTGCGTTCTGTAGTTCAGCATACCGCCCGGAGATCTTATTCATATCTTCAATAGCCTTATCCCTTGAAATTTGTACATTGCCAATATCCTGTTTCAGAATAATCATTTCCTTTTCAAGGGCTGCAATCTTCGCAACAAGTTCTTTGTTTTGCATCTCCAGCCCCAAATTGCTTTCCTTTAATGCATCTCTCTCGTTCATAAACTGCTTACTTGTGTCCTGAAGCTTACCGAATTTTCTGCCGGAAACGCATGATATTGCAAGCATTAAGATTAAGAAAGCACCGGAAATTATAGACGCTGATCTTTTCATAGTTTCAATTTGATTTATAATATAACACCGACATGACTAAAAAATTGTCGAAGGCAAATTGAATTGCGAAACAAAAATAAGAAAATCCCGGTGAAGCCTCTTCATAGGATGGTATTAAATAATAAGTACTTTAGAGACTTTAGGCACGTTGAACTTTAGGCACTCTTTTATAAGTTATTGTTATATTTGCGGGTTATTAGTTTCAACAATTGCAGAATGAATAAAGGAGAGAATTTACTCTTTAAAATAACAACTCCTGAAGATCTCAGGAAACTCGATCCGACCGACCTTGCCCAGGTTAGTTCGGAACTCCGGCAATTTATTATTGACGTTGTTTGCAATAATCCCGGACATTTCGGGGCAAGCCTGGGAGTGGTAGAGTTAACTGTGGCACTTCATTATGTTTTTAACACCCCCTACGATAAGATTATCTGGGATGTAGGGCATCAGGCATACGGGCACAAAATTCTCACTGGAAGAAGGAATACTTTTGCTTCCAACAGAAAATACAAGGGAATAAGCGGGTTCCCAAAAATGGCAGAAAGTGAATATGATTCATTTGGCACAGGTCATTCATCAACTTCCATTTCAGCAGCTCTGGGAATGGCGCTTGCTGCGCAGCTCAAAGGAGAGAAGAGGCACGTGGTTGCAGTAATAGGCGACGGGGCAATGACTGCCGGCCAGGCTTTTGAGGGTCTTAATAATGCTGGTATAGGCAAATCCGATATACTCGTAATCCTCAATGATAACAATATTGCCATTGATGCAAACGTAGGAGCTTTAAAGGAATATTTGCTCGATATAACCACCAGCAAAACTTATAACAGATTCAAGGACAGGGTTTGGAACATGCTTGGAATATTCGGGAAACTAGGGCCAAATGCCAGGACACTTGCAGCCCAGGTTGAAGCCGGCTTAAAAAGTACCATTCTCGATAGAAGTAATCTGTTCGAAGGATTGAACTTCCGGTATTTCGGACCAATTGACGGGCACGATGTTCTGCATCTTACGAAGGTCCTTGAGGATATGAAGCGAATTCCCGGACCAAAGCTACTTCACTGTATTACAGTTAAAGGAAAGGGATTCAAACAGGCAGAGGAAGATCAGACAACATTTCATGCCCCGGGGAAATTCGACAAAAAAACAGGTGAAATAATCAGTACCACCAACCTCAACACAGCACCTACATACCAGGAGGTTTTTGGTAAAACAATACTTGAACTGGCAAAGCTGAACAATAAGATACTAGCAATTACACCAGCCATGCCAACCGGCAGTTCTCTTAATCTCATGATGAAAGAAATGCCAGGGAGAACCTTTGATGTGGGTATTGCCGAGCAGCACGCAGTGACTTTCTCTGCCGGACTCGCTGCACAGGGTATGGTGCCATTTTGTTGTATTTATTCATCGTTTATACAACGATCGTACGATCAGATTATACACGATGTTGCTCTTCAGAACCTCCACGTGGTTTTTTGTGTCGATCGTGCAGGACTTGTGGGCGCAGATGGAGCAACACATCATGGATTCTTCGATATAGCCTTTATGAGAAGTATCCCGAATATGATCGTCACAGCGCCTATGGACGAGGTTGAACTTAGAAACCTGATGTACACCGCCCAGCTTGAAAAAACCAATTCACCCTTTTCGATACGATATCCCAGGGGTCAGGGCAATTTTACCGAATGGGAACAGCCATTTAAAGAAATAGAGATTGGGAAAGCCCGTCAGATAAGCAAAGGAGACGATCTTGCAATATTAACCATTGGTAATCCTGGAAATACAGTTGCTTCAGTAGCTAAAAAATTTGCAGGAGAAAATGTTTCTATTGCGCATTTCGACATGAGATTTGTGATGCCTATGGATTTGACTTTACTGCACACAGTCTTTAAAAATTTCAGCCATATTATTACGGTTGAAGACGGCATGTTAAAAGGAGGTTTTGGAAGCGCTGTAATTGAGTTTATGTCAGATAACGGATACAATTCTGAAGTCAGACGACTTGGTATTCCCGATTATTTTGTAGAACATGGAACTCAGAATGAACTCCAGAAGGAGTGTGGGTTTGATGCTGAAGGCATAGAGATAGCAATAAGAGAGATGCTATTGAAAAAAGAAAAGGAGAAGAGGTGAAAGGGAGAAGGGGTGAAAAGAAGACTGAAGACAAAAGAAAAAGGAAAAAGTTAAAAGTTTAAAAAATTTCTTACTTTCGCAGCCTGTTCTTTAATAGACGACCGCATGACTTGCATGACCTGCACGACCGCAGGACATTTTAAGCCCGGATGGCGGAATTGGTAGACGCGCTGGTCTCAAACACCAGTGGTAGCAATGCTGTGCCGGTTCGATCCCGGCTCCGGGTACTTGATTAAACTCAAAATGCCTTGATAACGATAATATCAGGGCATTTTTTGTTTCCACCAACCAACCAGAACATTAGAACAGGCTATTTATAAAGAGATGGATATAAAGTTTTATTTCCGTAATTTTGAAATATAACCGTTCAAACAATTCCGATATGAAGAAAACTATAATAATTACCTATCTTTTACAATTGGCCTTATTTACAAATGCACAATACCAGATAAATACCTCCGAAAAGGGAGCCGGATTTTATCTGAACCCAATTTTTGCAGGAGATTACCCCGATCCGAGTATTTTGCGTGAGGGAAATGATTATTACATAGTTCATTCATCTTTTGAATACTATCCTGGTCTGTTGATATGGCATTCAAAAGATTTAATTAACTGGACTCCATTAACAAATGCCTTGCATAAATACGTAGGTTCGGTGTGGGCTCCTGACCTTATTAAATTTAAAAACAAGTATTATATCTATTTCCCGGCAAATAATACAAACTGGGTGGTCACAGCCGATTCTATAAAGGGTCCATGGAGCGAACCAACAGATTTAAAAGTCGGTACTGTAATCGATCCGGGGCATATTACCGATGCTGCCGGAAAACGATATCTATATTTTAGTGGCGGTGGTTATGTGCCCATTTCAGACGATGGTCTTAAAGTTACAGGCGAATTAAAACAGGCATACAACGGGTGGACAATTCCCCGCGAGTGGTCTATTGAATGTTTCTGCCTCGAAGGTCCAAAACTCCTTAAACATGGTGATTACTATTATCTTATAATGGCTGAAGGAGGCACGGCAGGTCCACCTACAAGCCATATGGTTGTTTCGGCACGGTCGAAATCACCTTTCGGCCCCTGGGAAAACTCACCATATAATCCCATAGTCCGGACAAATAATATCTCTGAAAAGTGGTGGTCAAAGGGTCATGGCACTTTGTTTGAAGATGCCAGTGGAAAATGGTGGATGGTTTTTCACGGTTATGAAAATAGCCATCCAAATATGGGACGTCAAACTTTGCTTCAGCCAATGGAGTGGACAAGTGATGGCTGGTTTAAAACACCCGATGGAATAAATACCGGTGACCCAATTAAAAGACCTTCAAATGTGGTTTCAAAACCTTCATTTTCATTAAGTGATAACTTCGACGGAAATCAGCTGAAACTACAATGGAAATCCTTTGGGAAATATGATCCCACCCGGTTTCAGATAGTTAATAATCGATTAGTTATTAAGGCACAAGGTGATTCCATCAGTGATTGTTCTCCGCTGCTTTGTATACCAACCGACAATTCATATGTTGCTGAAGTAGAAGTATTTATTGAGGGAAAAGCAACAGCAGGATTATCACTCTTCTACAACAAAAAAGCACATTCGGGTATTTTAACTGATGGTGAAGATATCATTGCAAATCTTCAGTTATGGCAGTTCGTAGCTGAAGAGAAAGTGATTAAAAATCATGCATTTCTCCGGTTGAAAAAAGTTGAAAATGTGGTTGATATGTATTACAGCACCGACGGAGTTAAATGGAATAAAATAGAAAACTCCGTTGAAGTCTCTGCGATACAGCATAACGTCCTTGGAGGATTTTTAAGTCTGCGCATTGGACTTTGCTCTATTGGTGAAGGGAAAGTAACTTTCGATAACTTCACCTATAAGGCTATAAGATAATATCGGCAAATTTAACCGCAAAGTACGCAAAGATGACGCAAAGTACGCGAAGCAATAGTATAAATAATTTGCCCTTTGCGAGCTTAGCGAAAAACCTTTGAGCCCTTTGTGGTTAATGGTTTTCGATTTTAACGAGATACCGCTTGCCCAGAGATTTTTCCCTGGTAAGGTGATTTATAAATTTCATATTCAACCGGGTTGTATGAAAATAGTCAAATGACTTAAGTACTGAATAACTCAGATTATTTTCCTTCATACTCTTTAAGAAGATATCATCGGTATATATCAGTATTTTAGGATCAGTACGGATTTTATTAAGTTCAGCTATATCCTCAATGCGGGTCAATTTGCTCTTGAGGTAGTAATCTAATAGCCAATCGTCGAGACCTGTTGCAATTACATTATACTGAGGATACTCTTTATTGACATACATCGCTGATTTTGCTCCGGCCTGATATTTTAACAGTGTTGGATAGAATGCAAGGTTCAGGAACAGTGCAAAGAACATGGTGGACATCACTCCCAAAATGAGATGATTGTGTTTAAGTACAATCTTTGAGAGGTTAATGTACATAATCAGCAATATTGAACAGACTATCAGAAATATAGAAATATAGAGATTATCGGACCTGAAGAAATATTCAAGAACGACCATTACCACAATATAAAATGAGGCATAAATATTAATTGAAATTTTGGTTACCTGAGTTAATCTGGCATTTGAAATACTTCCTATAATAAAGTCTGCCAATAAGATAGCTAAAAAAGGGTATATTATATTTAAATAATGTGGCAGTTGAAATTTTGAAATTGAGAACACAATGAACATTATCGTGAAACCAAAGAAAGTAACATATTCTCTTAAAAGGATCTTTTTTAACATCCTCTTTCCGGTGATGAACAATGCTGTTAGTCCTGCAATTGCCCATGGCGCAAATGCCCAGAACAGTGTTCCAATGAAGAAAGTAATATCCCCTGTTCCTTTTATGGGCCCGGTATTAAAAAATCTGCCAAACTGACAGTCCCAAAGGAAAAACTTAATCCCGGAAACTCCTGTTCGGTTAAAAACAACTTTTTCGGGGTGGAGATCAAACTGTACGTAAAGAGCATATAGTTCGGGCAGAATAAATATGAATGTCAGGGCGAAAACAAGAGCCCATCTGTAATTAAAAATCTTATTATACTCCTTCTTCAAAATCATATTACCGAAAATTGCAGAATATATAATTATCAGTACAAAAATACCCTTTGTCATTACCGCTGCAGCGCTGAATATTGATGTAAGGAGAATATCCCTAAGTGTAAATTTTAATGTCAACCTGTACATGTAGTATACCGCCGCCACTACCAGGCATAAAAGAATTGCTTCCGCACGCGTATCGTTATTTGATATGATAATGTGAACAGAAGACCCTATTATCAATGTTGCCAGACGAGCAGTTTCTTTGTCGTACAGGAGTTTAGCTAACTTATAGGTATATATCAGCCCAAGTAGAAAAAACAAAACAGATGGAAATTTATAAGCAAATGTATTTACCCCGAAAGCTTTGATTGAAAGAGCGCAAACCCAAAATGGGAAATGCGGCTTATCGAGCCAATCCTTGCCCTGAACATAGATGTTGAGATAATCGCCCGACTGACTTATTGATTTTGAAATAGTAGCATATAGTGACGAATCAGCAGTAAAAATATCATTCATTAGTCCGGTCATATTGACTAACCCGACAAATACGATAAGAATTGTGAATGTTTTCCTGCTCATTTTCTAAAAAAAGTCAATATACAAAAAAGCCCCCAACCTTGTTCAAGCTGAGGGCTATATATGTTGATCATTTTCTGTTATGATCCATAACAAGTTAGAATGACATAAAGACTACTTACGCTCCTTAATACTCTGTATAAGGTTTTCCCCTACTAATTTGAATTTTTCCGGTTCTGTAGGAGTTGTTAAATATAAAACAGTACCAGGTGTAAGTCCTTGTTCAACGATAACATTTTTATCGTTCGATTCGCCCAGCAGAACAATCTGTCTTGTCCCTTTTTTCTCATAAACAAAAGTAATGCTATCCAATCCTGCCTGAACACACTCTGTTGGAACATAGACAACATCGTTATAAGATTTCAAAATGATTTTATTGCCCGTTGTCATGGTAGGTCGAAGCGAAGGATCTGATCCGTCTACCTTGATCTGTACTTCAAACA
This sequence comes from uncultured Bacteroidales bacterium, assembly GCA_963809855.1. Classification (GTDB taxonomy): domain Bacteria; phylum Bacteroidota; class Bacteroidia; order Bacteroidales; family VadinHA17; genus LD21. Next base: position 3,230,124 of record CAWELF010000001.1, read on the forward strand.
TCTTTGAATCTGAATTTGGAAGTACCTCACCAATGTTTGCAATACTCATTACACTACCTGTAAATGCCTTGGCAGGAAATGCATCTACGTTAATATTAACTTTTTGGCCAATTCGAATTTTGCTTACTTCGATTTCGTTTACATATGTCTTTGAAAGCATCGAAGAAAGATCAGGAAGAGTTGCAATTACAAGGTCAAATGCATTGAGAGAAGAACCCGCTTTCCTTTTCGATCCGTTTCTATCTTTTTTATAAATGACCATACCGTCGGAAGGAGCGGTTACAGTAAATTTTGCAATGTAATCCTGAAGATCAGCAATAAGTCTTTCTCCTTTTGAAACGGAAAGTTTCTGCCGCAATAAACTTGCATTGAGCTTGGCAATTGACAGTTCATACGACTTAACCTTCTGTTCAAGTGTACGTTCTGCTTTATCCACTGTAAGCTGAGCCTGACGTTTGACTGATGGAGACTCGTATAGGGACTGTGCAAGAGTAATTTTAGCCTCTTCAACAACATTTTGCTGATTTGTAATCCCGTCCCTTAATCCGGAAAGTTGGACCGCTGTATCCAGAATTGCCATTTCAAGAGAGGCCCTTAAGGTTGTAAGACTTGTGAGTTGATCTCTTAGGTTATTTTCATAAGATGATTTATCGAGTTGAGCGATATAATCTCCTTTTTTAACTATTGTACCTTCTGGTACTATGTCGAGAATCTTGAGATCTGCTGCATGAATATCAGAACCTCCTCTTCCTCCTCCCATGCCGCCACCGCCGCCCATGTTGCCACCGCCGCCCATTCCACCGCCACCGCCACCGCCAGACCTAACAGTGACTTGCTGACCACCAGATGAACTGGTACTCATAACCACAACCTGTTGTCCACCCTGCTGTTGGTTTTGCTGCTGACCCATTTCCGGACCTCTTATATCGAGCGATCTTTCAGCAAGCAGTTCTCCTGAGTTAGTTACAGTTACCTCAAAAGTACCTTTTTTAACTTCTGTATAAATATTCGAAATGACACTTTTAGTTGTCATCTTGTTGAAGACAATCAAAGCCACAATTGCAACAACAACACCAGCAATAATTAAAAATCTTTTCATTTTATATTCACTAATTTTATATTCAATATCTTCCAACTATATCCCGCCACGAAAGTATAAAAATAATTTGTATCCTCAACTAGTTATACTGACCTGCAAGGAAACCAGCTATATGACAACTATCAGGCCTCCTATATTCCACAGGAGTAATAAAAAAAACGAGTACCATTTTTCCATGATTTTTGCCTGAAGCCGGAACTCTGGTCTTCTAACGCCCAATGAATCATCGTTTGCGAATTTCAATATTAGATTGACTAACTATGCAATTATTAGTATCTTCACTTTTCTGCTAAAAGTAAATCTCAGCTCGTCCCCCTGGTGTATATATCTGTTATTGAAGTAATTAGCACGCTATATTATAGATAATCGTTTATATTTTTAAAAATTACCTTTTAGAAGCAGTATAACGTTAAAACCAGATTTTTAGCAGTAGTTTTTAACAAACTTTAAGATATGGGAAATGTTAATAAACTTTAAATCGTATTTATCTTAGTTCTTTCAACATCCAGATGTTGCACCCAAAATGGCCGGAATTACCCAAAGGTGCCGGAATATATCTAAATCCCGCCTTTTCATATAAACTTAACGCCTTGTTTAGTTCTGGTAACGACTCAAGATATAATTGCCTGTATCCCATCCTTTTGGCTGACTCAATACTTTTTTGCATAAGCTGCCACCCAATTCCCCTTCCCCTTTGAGCTGCCAGGAGGTATAACTTTACCATTTCGGCACACCCTTCAGGCAGCCCTGGTGTGGGATAAACACCGCAACCCCCGACAATTTTACCATCATCATCTGCAATCCAGTATTCACATCCGGGAATATTGAAAAGCCCATAGAGGTTGTCTGTCGTGGGGTCGAAGTAAACAGTGCCCGGCTTGTCGATCTTGAATTCCCTGAAAACCGATCTTATGAGCTCTGCCAGTTCTTTGTTGTCTTTCTCCTCAATCTTTCTGAATGAAATATTCATCAGGTTAAAATATAAAAATCTGGTTCTTAATCTCTTTTACAATGTGGGAATCTCAGATTCAGGAATAATCCCCATTTCAACATAAATAGGTCGTACAATTGTTTTTAATTCAGGTAATTTTCTCAAGAAAATCAGAGCTCCTATAATTGTTGATATACCACCGATAAGTATTGTTCCGGGTGTTCCAATAAGTTTAGCCAGCCAGCCAGCAATTAAACTTCCGAATGGCGCAGTACCCATTATGGCCATTGAATAGAAACTCATAACCCTCCCCCTTTTATCATCCTCTGTAATTGTTTGAATTACAATATTACTGGCTGAGGCTTGCATCATCATTCCTAGTCCAATAAAAACCATGAGGATTAATGACAAGGGAAAAATTCTCGAGAAGGACAGTAAAATTAGTCCAGTACCGAAAAGCAATGCAGACGCCGGTATGATTCTCCCCAGTTTAACTACAGATTTCCGTGAAGCAAGATAAAGCGCACCCATCAATGCTCCGAAACCGGCAGCGCCCATCAGGAACCCGAAAGTTTGAGATCCCCCGTGCAAGATCTCTTTAGCAAAGACAGGCATCAATACCGAATACGACATTCCCATTAAACTTGATATACTCAACAGAAGTATAAGATGCTTTATCGGAGCAAAGCCAAAAGTATAGTTCAGGCCCTCTTTTAGTTCGGCTAAAATCTCTTTGCTCTTCTCTTTCACTGCCTTCACCTTTAACTTCATCATTAATAATGAAACAATTACAAAAACATAGCTTATAGCATTCAGAAGAAAGCAGATACCTTCGCTTGTAGAGGCAAGAATAATACCGGCAACCGATGGACCAATGAGTCTTGCGCCATTAAACATTAGTGAATTCAGTGCAATGGCATTTCCAAGGTCTTCTTTCTTCTCCACCATATCAACAACAAAAGAGTGTCGGGCAGGTACATCAAAAGCATTTATACAACCCATAACTATACTTAAACATACAATTTGCCATACCTGAATTGTTCCACTCAGACAAAGCCATGTAAGAACGGAAGCCTGAATCATCGAAACTATTTGTGTAACCAGTAAAACCCTGTATCGGTTCCACCGGTCAGTTAGTACTCCTGCGACAGGAGAAAGCAAGAAGGTTGGTATTTGTCCGGCAAATCCTACCAGCCCAAGGAGAAATGCTGAGCCTGTTAGGTGATAGACCAGCCAGGGCATGGCAATCCTTTGCATCCAGGTTCCGATAAGAGAAATGCTCTGTCCGCTGAAGAACAAACGGTAGTTTCTATATTTAAGTGATCGGAATATTATCCCGGAACTATATTCATTCAGAACCGATCCTCTCTTCATTGTCCGAATTTTTCATAAATATAATCTCTTTTTTGCTTTTAGAGTGAGGGTGAATATTTGAATGATGTAAATGCTTAGTTAGTAGAATACTCGACAATATCATAATTATCAGAAAAGAGGGTCTAAAAGGTAAAAAATATTATATTTGCTATGGGAAAATCAACTTTTATGCTAAAAAGGATCTGGGAGCAACTATCAGATAAATATTTAATTTTAAACATATTATTAGCAATTATTGTAATAGTGGTTCCTATTCAGCACTATTTCTTCACCAGCTATAATAATTTTACCATATTTCAGCATTCTTCCTTTCATTTTTTTCAAAAAGTTAACCTTTACCTCGAATACCCCAAAGAATATTACGATGTGTTTTTGTATAGCCCGGCTTTTGCTCTTCTGATTGCACCAATTGCCTATCTCCCTACTTTTTTATCGATGTTTGTCTGGGTCGCACTGATTGGAGGATTATATTATCTTGCCGTACGTCTCCTCCCACTCGATAAAAAGGCTATCATCTTCATACTCTATTTTACTTTTCTTGAATTAATTACCTCAATTCAGAATATGCAAACCAATTCATTAATTGCGGCAAGCATATTATTTACATTTGTTTTTCTTGAAAGGAAATCGACTTTAAAATCATCATTCCTGGTTAGTCTCGGCTTTTTTGTTAAGGTTTACGGAGCTGTGTCGGGAGCCTTCTACGTCCTTAAATCGCCACGATTAAAAAGCTTTATTCATCTCTTGTTATCGTTCCTTGTAATTGCCGGCTTACCTCTGCTTTTCTACACCCCGGGGCAGTTTGTATTACTTTATAAGCAATGGCTGGAGGCAATATCGAGTGATCACGACAATAACCTAGGATTGTCTGTTATGGCCATCCTGACAAAAGATTTTAAAATTATTATCCCTATTTATTATACTCAGCTTTTTGGTGTTCTAATTTTGCTATTAACAATGTTTCTGATTCTCATTAAGAAGTCTTACGAGGATGTAAAGTTTTTATTTTTGGCTTACATTATGATTTGGGTAGTAATATTCAATCAGGCTGCCGAGAGTTCAACATATATCATCGCAAGTACAGGAGTAGCTATCTGGTATGTCAGATCTGAAAAAACTGTTTTTGATAAGATCCTGCTTGTTATAACTCTCATTCTTACTGTAATGTCACCTTCAGATATATTCCCCGTTTACGTAAAAAAGAATTATGTCGATCCATATGTTCTTAAAGCAGTTGGACCAATTCTCATATTTATAAAAATTCAGGTTTCATTAATACAGAAGTATGTCAAAACTGGCAATAATAGTCCCACTTTACAATCCGCATAACGACTGGTTTGAAAATATCTGCGATTCATTGTCGGGACTTGATTTGATATTTTATGACATTGAATACTCCCTTGTTCTGGTAAATGACGGATCGACTGTTCTAGATGAATCATTAATTGATAAACTACAGTTAAGGTCTGACAAGATTGTATATTATTCATATCCGGAAAATAGGGGAAAGGGATATGCTCTCAGGTTTGGTTTAAGCAAAATACAAGCTGATTTTTATGTTTACACTGACATTGATTTCCCTTTCGGATTCGGGGTGGTTAAAAATATGTATCAGATTTACTGCATTTCTAATCCTAATCTTATTATTGGTATACGCGATAGGGAATATTTTCGAATGTTACCGTTAAAACGCAGATTACTATCAGTAACCCTTCATAATATTAATTATGTTCTGACAGGCTTTAAAGTACATGATACTCAAGCTGGTATAAAAGGCTTTGACAATGAAGCAAAAACATTATTTCTTCAGACCAAGACAAATGGATTCCTATTTGACCTTGAGTTTATCCATTTGTGCCTGAGAAAGAAAATGAAATATTTAACTGTAAAGGTGCAGCCGCGTCCAAAAATAAAATTCTCCGAATTCAGCGCTAATGTGGTTTGGCGAGAAGTAATGAATCTAACTAAAATCCTGTTACGATACTGAAAACTAAAATCATATTGACTTTTGATCTTGAGGAATTTGATCTCCCTCTCGAATACAAGTGCCAGATTTCTGAAGAACAGCAATTTGGAATAACCAGTGAGGGTCTTAAAAAATTGGTTCACCTGCTGGATTTTCACCAGGTTAAGGCTACATTCTTTACAACAGGATATTTTTGTGAGAAAAATCCATCGTTGATTAAATTACTCTCCGAAAACCATGAAATTGGCTCCCATTCTTTCTATCATTCTGCTTTTAACGAAGAGTATTTTATCCGTTCAAAAACTATTCTGGAGAAAACCTCCGGTAAATTAGTAAAAGCATTCCGAATGCCACGGTTTCAAGAAGTGGATTATGCTATGCTCAGTCAGGCTGGATTCATGTTCGATTCTTCCATCAATCCGACCTATCTCCCAGGCAGATATAATAATTTTGGCATTTCAAGGCGACCATATAAAATTGAAGGAACCAATATAACAGAATTTCCAGTCTCGGTTAGCCCGATTATCCGGTTTCCTCTTTCCTGGTTCAGTTTTAAGAACCTTAACCTGACCATGTTTCAACTCATGTGTAACTCAGTACTCAGGAATGACAAGTTTGTCCATTTATACTTCCATCCCTGGGAGTTTGCAGGTATTGATCAATTTGCAATTCCTGCCTTTATCAGAAACCCCAGTGGAAAAAGGTACACTGAGAAATTCAACAAGCTCCTTACCTTTCTCAAAAAGAAAGGTGAATTTGTAACAGTATCCGACTTCCTTGAAAACTATAAATTCTAATCTCAGCTTTTCTGCTTCCTGAGTAGATCTAATCCCGCTAGTTTTAATATCCCATTTCTGAAAGATGGGATAAGTGAGATTCTTATTGAAAAAATTAACCACGGATTTCACGGAGATGCACTGAATCAGCACGGATAAATATTTCCGTGCAAATCCGTGACATCCGTGGTGAATGAAATCTTCTGATTATTTTACCGGAGCTATATCCAACACTGCAAATGATCCGGGAACAACAGTCCTTCTTGGTCTTGGATTATCAGCTGTTGCTGCTGCAGCCGGGCTGTATTCAACAGAAGGCAGATAGATATGGTGTGTTTTACTATCCAGGGCAAGAGTTCTGGAACCTGACATAGTTTTTACATTTTCAATAACCTTGAAATTATCTTTATTCACTTCCTGAACAACTGTCATAGTTCCCTCCCCATTCGAACTATACGCCCTCTTTAAACCCTGGTCGAACTTTACTCCGTCGCAACCATCACCAATAGGCAGGCTGGTAACAACATGTCCATCAGTTGCATCTACAACCATCATTAATTTATTGCCACATACTGCGAAAAGCCGGTGAGTCTCGTTGTCAAGAGCAAGACCGCTTGCACCTTCCCCGGGTGCTATGGGCCATGATTTCTCAACTGTCATTGTCTTTATGTCAATAACAGAAATAAGGTTTTTGTCTTCAATGTTTACAAAGATCTTCCCTTTACCATCTGAAGCCGGGAACTCAGGTTTACCTGCAAGAGGAATTGTGCCAACAACTTCATTAGTTACTGCATCAAGCACCGTGGCGTTAGCAGAACCTCCGTTGAATGTTAAAACCTTTTTTGAGAATTGATCATATAAAATTGCATCAGGGTTTTGCCCGGTAACTTTTACATCTGCAATAAGTTCAAGAGTCTTGAAATTAATGATCTTTACTGAGGCATTCCTCCCAACACTTATAAAAGCTTTATTAAGATCCTCCGCAAGCGCAATACCATGAACCCCGGGAGTGTCATTTATAGTTCCGGCAAGCTTATTTGTTTTAAGATCAGCTACAACAACAACAGAAGAATGAGACACAAACAGCCTCGCTCCTGCCTCATCAACAGACAAATAATCCCACCCCCCGTCACCCGGCAGCTGTATTTTATTCACAATGCTGTACTCTGATCTCGCATTCTGGCCCATAAGATTTAATCCTGTTACCAGTGTAAGCAAGCAACCACTTAAAAGCAATAATCTTTTCATTTTAGATAATATTAGTTTATAATCAATGTATAGAAAACAATCTATCGATAAATATTCCCTGCAAGCTAAACCAAATTCATTAAAGCCAGAATTAAAATGGTAATAATCGTAAGGCCCGAAATACCAATAGGAAACCACACCGGAGCTATCCATGGTTTTGGTATCAGGAAAAGGACATCAATTGTTGTAAAGGTTGGTGGCCATTTTATTAAAATGTATAGCGACAAATAATAGAAGAGATCCCAGAATGCGAAAGTCCAGAGGAAAAAAATTCCCTTCTCCACCCAGGTAGTTCCAACCAGAAATGCAAGAATAACAAGCATTATGATCGTAGCTGCCTCCCTGGTCATTTCAATATTTAGGTATCGTTTGGGAAATTTCTCGATTGATTCTTTATTTGATTCCGAATCGAGCATCCCAAGAGCTTTCCTGAGATATACCACTACCACACCTTCAAAATGTGCCATAGCAATGCCAAATATTGCCAGCAGTAAAAGTTTTGTGCCCATAGAGTTTCTGTTTTTAGTAATTATTGGTCAATCTTCCTGATAAGAAACAACAGTTTTATCATCTGATTATCTGTACTTTGATACGAAAGAACCAACTTCCTCGCAAAATAGTTTTTTGTCTTGAAATATCATACTGTGCCCACTTATCGGGGAGATAACCATTTTCTTTTCAGTTGATCCGATTCGATCGAGGAAGTCCCTCCCAAGTGAAGGCGGACAAACGAAATCGTACTTCCCCCACAATAGTAACACAGGAATTGTAACGTTCACTAAATCGTCGGAAAATCGGGTTACAGCCAGTTCCTTATTAAAATTTGAATCTTCTGAAAAGATCAGGTTGCTGGCCATAGCCGTTACGGGATAGTTGTTGGAAATTGCATATTTCAATACCTCGTAAAAAACGCTATAGGTTTTTACACTATCAATATATTTTTCAGCCTCAACTCCATATGATTCAAGTTGCTGGGACTCCTCGAAGCTAAAATTGCCCTGATGTGTATTGCAGTAATTGATTATGGGAATCCAATTATCGGTATTTCTGTTTTTTGAAATCTCATATTGTCCGGTACTGATCAGCATCTCCCTTGTAAGAGTATCGTTTAAAGGATAATTATGGCTCCCATCTACATTAACAAGACCTTTTATCATGCTTTGCAAAACCGGCTTTGTTACGAAATCGGCAGCAATCATACCACCAAAACTGTGACAGACCAGAAAAATGCTAATACTATTACCATACCGGAACCTGAGGACCTCAATAACTTTTTTCAGATCGTCAACCATCTGATCGAGATGAAGATTTCCACCGTTGTTAGTTCCCTGCGAAGCTCCTGCGTTTCTCTGGTCCCAGTAAACCATAGCATATTTGTTACCCAGGTTCTTGTTTATATACTTTGTGTCGTAAAGATATGAACTGGCACCGGGGCCACCGTGAATAATTAATATGTAAGTGTTGTTGAGGGTGTTCCCTTCAACAAGTACCCGCATAGAGGCACCGGCATTTTCAACGTAGAATGCTTCTGAAACATTATCAGAAAGGGATATCTTTTCTTTTTGGCAACCAGTAAAGACCAGAATAAATAATACAAGAAATATCATTCTCATCCTTTTCCTGTTAAGTAATTGACTTTAAAACTGCTGAAGGTTTCATTCTGTTTGGTGTATATCGAAGTCCAAGTTCAAGAACAGGTCTGAAATATATGGTACTATTATAAGGAAACATGCAAATCAGGTTCATCTTTGCAAAGAGTAAATATGGCAGGTTCTTCTTCACGGAGTAATCATAGCCCAATCCCGTTCCAACCGTAATGAGAGCATAATTATAACCTGCGAGCTTAGAAACTGAAACATTACCATTACTGTCGACCCTGTAAGTAGTCCCGCCTAAAAAAGCACGGCTGAAACCCGGACCGAAGGAAAATTCGGATAGGTAACCGGACGATTTGGTCCTCCTTCTTACCCATTCTAAGGAAAGGTAGAGATTATCATGAAATTCAGTATGATGGTACCAGTTTATGTTAGCAGAAATAAACCTGTCTCTTGTCAGAACTCTGAGATCTCGATTCATTTTTGAGAGTTGAGGATCTTTTCTGATCATGAAATACTCAAAACCAGCGCTTACCCCCGGATAGATCAGCGAACTGAGATATCCCATTTTGATATCGTATTTATGAAATGGCGGTGCCGGAACATAGTCCTCCTGTGCCTGACAAAGAGTAACTCTCACAATAAGAAATATGAAGAATCCGATTCTCAACATGCTAACTGGAATCCAACATTCAAAATTTCTACAAATTTAATTATAGTGATTGATATCTTTGTGTTACTTTGTGATGAACTTTAATTTCAACTATTGTAGCGGAAAGTTCAGTGCATTATGATTAAAACTATACTTCTGGTTGGTACGGGAGGATTTATAGGGAGTGTATCGAGGTTTATGGCATCGAGGTTCATGCAAAACTATTTTCCTTCTGCTTTCCCTTTTGGTACGTTCGCAGTTAATATCACAGGATGCTTTCTCATCGGTCTTATTTATGGCTTTTCTGAACGGAGCTCACTTTTAACTTCAGGGTGGAAACTTTTTCTTGCGGTTGGTTTCTGTGGAGGGTTTACTACGTTTTCCACATTTGCAAATGAGAATCTTGCGCTTCTTAGAGATGGAGAAATCTTTAACTTTTTTCTATACACCGGCTTGAGTGTTTTCCTTGGTATTGCAGCAACTTTTATCGGAGTTCTTATAACAAAAACTTTATAGTGCCATGAAGCCTGACGAAAAAGCAAAAAGGGTACGGATCTATATCAGTTCAACTGATAAGCATGAGCATAAGCCTCTGTATGAGGTAATTGTATATTCAGCCAGGAATTTTGGAATCGCAGGCGCCACTGTGCTCAAGGGAATTATGGGTTTTGGTGCAAGCAGTGAAATATTCAGCGACAAACTCTGGGAGATATCTGAAAAAATTCCACTTGTAGTTGAAATGATTGATGAACCCGGCAAAATTGATGCATATCTTGAATCGATAAAACCATTATTCGAGAATCTCGGGAAAGGACACATCATAACATCTGAAGAGACGACGATTGTGCTTCACAGATCCGGTCTCAGAAAATAGCTATCCAAAATATAAGTCAGGGAATATATCAGAGAAACAATCTTACAGCCTGGTATCCAAAGTATAAACCAAAAATGCCAAGCATTATCCCAAGACTTTTAATAAAACCTGAGATTACGTTGATACTTATTTTTTTCCGGTAGCGCACTACAATAAATGCCATAAGAAAAAACCATGTTATACTACCAAGGGAAAGAAAGAACGCATAACAGATGCTTATTACCATATGAAAGTAGGTCGGATAGGCAGTTTGATCGGGTTTGTGTTCTTTATGCTTTCCTATCTGTATTTTGTTCAGCTGAGGTATCGATAAAGCCTGAGGTTTCTCAATCCTTTTTCCTTCGATGTTACTAATTTCCTCAATATTTTTGTCGATCCTACCTGCTAGTCCTCCGGTATGAAAACCCATAGACGCCACAAGTGAAATCACGAAAAAAGAGGAAGTAAGCACTCCAATAAATAATGTCGGATTAAGGAAGTTTATCATGAATCCCGTGTAAAAAGCTCCTTTGTCGCGCTTTTCAATCTTTTCGGAGAGGTGACTTTTGTCTTCCAGATGTTCAATGTCTATTTTCGTTTTTATTATTTTATTTGCCAGATAGAAAAAGAATATTGAGCCCACTACAAAAATATATGGGATGGCAGGTTTGTATAAAGAATATAGCTTTGTTAAACCATACACCGCAACAAAAACATAAGCAAAATCTGCAATAGAAGCCCCAATGCAAATAAGGTTGCAGTAACGTAATCTTCCTTTAAGTGCGTTTGAAGTAATTAAGATGCTGATTGGCCCTGCAATAGGCATTGAGAAGATGAAGCCTGCCAAAAAACCGGCAATGGAAATCGTTAAAATACTTTCTCCCATGCAAACTTTCTTTTAAAGTACTGTGCTACATTCACCAACCCTATCATTACAGGCACCTCAACCAATGGACCAATTACCGCAGTAAAAGCTTCTCCTGAGTTAATACCAAAAACAGCAATGGCCACGGCAATTGCAAGTTCAAAATTATTACTCGCCGCGGTAAATGAAAGTGTTGCTGATTGTTCATAGGTTGCTCCTGTCTTCCTGCTCATTAAAAATGAGAACAGGAACATGATAATAAAATAAAGGATGAGAGGAATTGCGATGAGCACAACATCGATGGGTAACTTTACAATGTATTCACCTTTCAATGAAAACATAACCAATATGGTGAATAGCAGAGCAATAAGTGTAATGGGACTGATTTTGGGAATAAATTGTGTGTGATACCACTCTTTGCTTTTAATTCTGATAAGAATGAAGCGGGTTAAAAAGCCCGCTATAAAGGGGATCCCAAGATAAATAAAGACGCTTTTAGCTATTTGACCAATAGTAATGTTTTCAACAATTGAATTTGTTGGTACACCAAACCATCCGGGCAAAACAGCAATAAAGATCCATGCATAGACTGAAAAAAGCAAAACCTGAAATATTGAATTTAAAGCGACCAATCCCGCACAATATTCACTATCGCCCTTTGCAAGATCGTTCCATACAATTACCATTGCAATGCAACGGGCGATGCCAATTAAAATTATACCGTACATATATGGAAGGTTGGCATTGTCTTTCCCCGGAAATATTTTAAAGAAAAGTATTGCCAGAGAAAACATCAGAATTGGTCCGATTATCCAGTTCTGAATTAATGAAAGACTCAGAATTTTTGTATTTCTGAAAACATTTCCCAATTCTTCATATTTTACCTTGGCAAGCGGGGGATACATCATCAATATCAACCCAATTGCTATTGGAATATTGGTTGTACTTTCAGGGGAGGATTTCATGGAATCCCAGAACGATGCAATTGACGGATAAAGGTATCCTGAAAAAACACCAATAAACATCGCAAGGAAAATCCACAATGTCAGGTATCTGTCAAGAAATTTAAGTCGTGGAGCCATATTCAAAGTAAATAAAAGGATTTTACAAATTCAAAGTTTCTTCCTTAACTCTGATTCGTACAATTTATAAAACTCATCTTTTATCTCATTTCTGACCCTGTAGAATTCATTCAAAATCTCTGTATAATTACCTTTTTCCTTAGACGGGTCGTCAAAACCCATATGTAATCTGTTCCGAACTTTTCCCGGGAAAACAGGACATGTTTCATTCGCATCGTCACAGACGGTAATTACATAATCCCATTCCTCATTCAGGTAAATATCGACATTTTTGGGTTTCTCATGACTAATATCAATCCCGGCTTTTTTCATTACATCCACGGCAGTACCATTTATTTTGGCGACAGGGTTAGTTCCGGCCGAAAAAACATTCAGCCTCTTATCAAAAGATTTAAGAAATCCCTGTGCCATCTGACTCCTGCAACTGTTGCCTGTACATAAAATCAATATTTTCATTTTCAGTTTTTTTGAATTTCAATTCAATTTATGCAAAAGTCTGCATTTCTGCTAATACCAGCATTGAATCTCACTTAACAACAATTTGAATTTCCATCAGAACAACCGCAAGTGGGTTCTGAGTTATTGAGTATTCCATTCAGAATTCCCGCAGCACATCCAACTCCTGAATTTACTTTTATTGCCTGTACCGGGCAGTTTACCTGACAAGCCCCGCATTCCATACAATAATCTCTGTTTACAATATGAGCTTTCTTTCCTGAAAGTTCAAACACTTCGTGAGGGCAAACATTTACGCACATTCCGCATCCGTTGCATGTCTGCTCACATAAACTTAATGTCACTACATCCGACAAATACATTGGTTCTTTCATCGTTCAAATTTAATTCAATTTTCCTATAACATGTAAGATTGTTCCTATAACAACAAAACCGATCTGAAAGGGAAGCGAGACTTTCATTTCTTTTTTAACGCCCGACAATGAAGTGTAGGTGGATGAACCGGTAAAATTCATTGCGAGGAAAGAAGAAATCGCAGTTATAATCATAAACCATGAAACAATTTCAAAAATGTTTTTCCCTGTACGACCAAGAAGCAGAAGAGCCAGAGAAAGAATCAATCCGGTGTAAAAGCCCTTCAATGAGAATGCCCTGGCCGGAATACTGGTAAGAAACATAGGAGTAATTACAATACCTGATAAGTAGGCCAGAAATATATTAAATAAAGCGGGCCCACCGATTTCAGAGAAATTTTTGAAAGAGATGCCATTAACCGACAGACCTGAGAGAAGGTAGATAATTACCAAAGCTGGAAGAAGATAAAATTTCCCATACATGAAATCGTTGGGAATAAGCTTAATCCGATCAGCGAAGTTGAAGGTAACCCTCCTCATTTCTTTATCTGCTCTGTATCCTGCATTAACATATCTCTTAATATCAGCTGCCCGTACTGGTCCGTAATGCACATTAAATCCAGTCTGCTCCTTTACTATATGAGCTGCTACTCCGGTTGCCCCCAGTTGTGGAAGAATCACCTTCCTATGACTCACAATTCTATCGAGTGAAACTTCCTTGATCTTTTTAATCAGCTCTTTGGAACTGAATGTACCTTTACCGGCAGCACACCATACATTCACCCCTTTTGTATCCAATACCAGTATCCAACAGTTAATCCCGGAGAGATTTTTACGCAAAGCATCAAATGAAAGTTTATAGTTGGCTGTAACATAAACTGCAGAAGAAGGATCAGGATTTCCAACTGCAAAAAGACCAGGATTCACTCTGAAATTGTTACGGTTTATACCCCAACGTACCATAACGGCACCTATGAAGTCCGCCAGGTTTAAGTTGGTTAATACCACGGGTATCGATATATCAGAAATTGTGATATTTCCTGTAAAATAACTTTTGTTCATATCGAAAGAAATCAAGTGATTATGGAATAAAATAGTGAATATTAACAAACGACTTCTGCCTTCTTTACCGGTTCAAAGAAAACTTCGAATATTTTAAGAAATCTGCCAATCTCTGTTGAGCATAGGCAGTAATTAATTTTCAGGCCGTCAATTTCTCCATGTATCAAACCGATATCGCGCAGCTCTTTCAGGTGTTGGGAGACGGTAGTTCTGCTCAGGGGTAACTTATCTGAAATATCTCCCGAAATGCATGTTTTTGTTTCGGCAAGGTATTTTAGTATTGCTAGTCGTGCCGGGTGAGAAATTACCCTCGCAAATTTCGCAAGTTCCTGTAACGATTCATCAAATTTTTCAGATTTGTTCATATAATTGTTTTAATGTCGCAAACATACGACATTAAAATATTAAATCAAATTTTTTCTTGAAAAAGTTTCCGGGGAAAAGTCAGTTTGGGTAACTTTTATATATTTTCTACATTTACGAGCTAATGTATACAGCTAATTTGTAATCGAAATGAAGAATCGGCTTTCCCCTGTTTTACCTGTTTTATTGTTACCATTTTTACTATCATGCTATTCCTGTGAGAAAGGTGGTGTTGCAAGAGATCCCGAGATCAGAAATGTTATTTTCATGATTGGTGACGGGATGGGCGTTGCTGATGTTTATGCAGCAATGACAGTCTCTGAAAAGCCTCTCAATATTTTACAATGCTCTGCATCAGGATTGCAAACCACATATTCGGCAGATAATTATATTACTGATTCAGGTGCTGCCGGAACTGCCCTTGCAACAGGAACTAAAACAAAAAACGGAGCAATTGGTGTCGATTCTCAGGGAATTAAAGTTAAGTCTATCCTGGAAGTAGCAGAGGGCTATGGCCTTGCAACTGGTATTGTTTCCACTGCTGCAGTAACTCATGCCACACCTGCCTCATTTATTGCCCATCAGTCAAGCAGAGGAAGCTATGAGGATATTGCTTCCGATTTTCTAAAAACCGATATAGATGTTTTCATTGGTGGCGGATATGACCATTTTGCAAAAAGGAAGGATAAATTAAATCTTATTGATAGCTTAAGGATAAGAGGTTACGAAGTAGACACCTCTATGAGTTCAATTCTGAATTCTGCTTCGTTGAAACTTGCCGGGTTTACAGCCCACCTTCAAAATCCTTATCGTTTAAGTGGGAGGGGTAACATGCTTCCCGCATCGACGGGAAAAGCTATAGAAATTTTAAGTAAGAATCCAAAAGGGTTTTTTCTCCTCGTCGAAGGATCACAGATAGACTGGGCTGGTCATGCTAACCGTGCCGACACATTAATTGACGAAACCCTCGACTTTGATTTATCGGTTGGAGTTGCCCTCGATTATGCAAAAAAAGACGGGCATACCCTGATAGTGATAACAGCAGACCATGAAACAGGTGGTGTAACAATCACAGGTGGTGACAAAGCAGCTCATACAGTAAAATTGAGCTTTTCAACAACTGACCATACAGCAGTAATGGTACCTGTATATGCCTATGGCCCAGGTTCTGAAAAGTTTACCGGCATATATGACAACACTGAGATCTTTAAGAAAATTTTAAATTCTTACGGATTCGACCGGGCTAAATAAATTGGTGCAGGTCTTCTCAGCCAAACCTTCCTATTTCACACAACGAACTGAATATTTATTCGACTTTTCGGTGCCATGAATATCGGCTATATCTTCCTGCCTCGAAATATCTATTACAGGAATATCATTCATAATAATATAACTAAAGTACTCCGAGTTATTTGTGTCATATTCAGTAGAAGTCCAGTAGTAGCAACTCTCATCCATTTCAGAAAATGTTCCTTCATAGTCCTGCATGCCCCCAAGCTGAACACCAAAAGAGGAGGTGTCGGATGAAATTTTACTCAATGTATCTTTCTGCTCCAGGTAACTTGCAAGAGCCCTGAACTCACTCCCCGATGGCAAATGCCATCCAACAGGGCAAACTGTCTGGGCAGTTTTCCAATCATATAAAATTCCGTAACCAGGCATGTTGTTAGAATCATTGTCGAAAAAAAATGCACCTTTAGTTTTGTACTTAAGGTTTTCTGACATCCACGTAACACCGTTAATAATAGCAGTATGATATACATTACCATCCCTCTTGTCAGTTATATTTAACTGGCCATTAAGGTTTATGAATAATGTAAAACAAATAACAGCAGTAAGAAAATACTTCATATTAAAATGATATGAACTTTTCGCGTGGGGTCAGGCAGAAATCACATTTTGCAAGAACAGTAGTGGCATCGAAGGTGTTACCACAAACCGGGCATACAAACCAATTTACAATCATGGCTTTTTCACCACCACTATTCACGGTCTCAAGTGCATCTGTATAATAAGCCTGATGCTTCTTTTCGGTATCAACAGCCCAGGTAAATGACTTAACAGCATCAGGTGTCTTTGATGTTTTTGCTTCCAGAATAAATTCCGGGTACATTACATGCACCTCATATGTTTCGCCTTTTACTGCATCGGCAAGATTCTCTGCGGTTGAAAGAACAGTAAAAGGGGCAATAGTTGGAGCTTCTACTTTTTCACCAAGCTTTTCCAGCACTTTTTTGTGATTACCAGCGTGCACGGATTCAGATTTTGAAATTGCAGTAAACATAATCGCAACATTTTCAAATCCCTCAGCCCTGGCTTTCTCAGCATAAGCAGCATACTTGACGCTTGCGGTCGATTCTCCATTATAGGCATCTTTAAGATTCCCGATAGTTTTAACGGGTTTTGAAGTGCAACCAAACAATAAGCCAATGGCTAATGTAAAGGAAACTAATCTGATTACTGTTTTCATAATTGTAGTATTTATTGAATAATAATTTCACTTGAATAATGCCAAAAATATCCATTTGTACCTATTCAGGTGTTAAGATTCGATTAAGATCGGCTTAATTCCGGATTAATTTCCAAAAATCAGATGAATTTTCAGAGCCCCATCATATAATCATAAACCATTGCACCTCCCAGGTATCCTGTTATGCTTACTGAACAAAAAGCCAGAAGGTAAAAACTAAAAGCAATCCACTTAAGCTGAGTCTCCTCTTTCTTTTTTACAAGGAGCCATACCCTGAAAAGCGATCCGATAACCATTAAGATCATAGTGATAAAACCCATTGTCTCATGCTTTGAGAAGACCTTTAAGATCTCTCCTTCTGTCGGTTCACCTGCAAATAAGTGTCCGGTCGACCAGGCAGCTATAGCAGCCAAAGCGCCAAGAATCATAAGATAGAACCCGGTTTTTGAAAGACATTTTTCACTTTTGAAAAAGAGTGATACAACTTCAGCTGTGAATCCAACAATAATTATTGCGACCGGAAAGTGCACAATCATCGGATGAAAATGAGCTGTGTTAAACATGGTAATAAGATTAGAGTATCAAAAGCATCTCAAATATAATAATTCATGATTAATAAAAATAATTAACTTTGAAACCTTTTTAAATAGGTAAAAATCAGGAAACAATGTCAGATAAAAATGATCTGAAGCCGTATGGTGAAAAACAGATTACATTCGACAAGCGCTATCTTGAGATGGCCCTCATCTGGGCGCAAAATTCATACTGCATAAGAAGGCAGGTTGGAGCCCTGATTGTAAAAGGGAAGATGATTATTTCAGATGGATATAACGGGACTCCTTCAGGATTTGAAAATGTGTGTGAGGATGAAAATAATGTAACAAAACCATATGTCCTTCATGCTGAGGCAAATGCAATCACCAAGGTTGCGAAATCCAATAATTCAAGTGAGGATTCCACCCTTTATGTTACCACATCACCCTGCATGGAATGTTCAAAACTTATTATCCAGGCAGGTATCAGCAGAGTGGTTTATTGCAACCGGTACCACAAAACAGATGGTCTTGACCTTCTGAAACGTGCCGGAATTGAATTGGTTTTTATTGACCCAGAAAAAGATATTTATGAACTACAATAATACAAAAAGAAGTGTTTTTCTACCTGTAATGCTGGCAATTGCCCTGGCAGCAGGTATCCTAATCGGAAAATACCTGCCGGGAGAAAGCAGCTTACCGCCTCACTCCAA
The DNA here is from genome assembly GCA_963809855.1 of uncultured Bacteroidales bacterium. Lineage (GTDB taxonomy): Bacteria > Bacteroidota > Bacteroidia > Bacteroidales > VadinHA17 > LD21. The sequence goes on from CAWELF010000001.1 coordinate 3,248,515, forward strand.
CATACGGACAAGGAACGACAAGTTGAATAATATCCTCAATATTATCGAAACTAACTATGTTGATTCGGTGAACAGGAACGACCTCGTTGAAGCTGCTATACCTGCAATTCTTAAAAAACTCGATCCTCACTCCGTTTATATTCCGGCGAAAGATCTTGTACGGGTTAATGAGCCCTTGCAGGGTAATTTTGATGGTATTGGTATATCGTTCAACATGCTTACTGATACGATTTTAATAATAAGTACAATTCCCGGTGGCCCTTCAGAAAAACTTGGACTACTGCCAGGAGATAAAATCCTTTACGTAAACGATTCACTTGTTGCAGGTAAGCATATAAGCGATGAGAAAGTGATGGGAATGCTTAAAGGTCCCCGGGGGACTGTGGTAAAAGTTAAAATTCTCCGAAATGGTCACCATGAGCTGCTACCTTTCGAAATTACCCGTGATAAGATTCCCATGTACAGTGTTGATGTAGATTACATGGTTAATGGAAATACCGGTTACATAAAAATCAACACTTTTGCCATGACTACTTTTGATGAGTTCATGAAAGGACTCAGGGAGCTGAAAGCAAAGGGTATGACAAAACTTATTCTTGATCTGCGTGGTAATTCCGGAGGAATTATGGAGGCCACCATACAAATTGCCAATCAATTTTTGAAAGAAGGGCAGCTGATAGTATATACAAAAGGAAGGGCCCAGCCACGAAGCGATGCAAGGGCAACCGGTAAAGGGGAGTTTGAAACTGGCGACCTTGTAGTTCTGATAGATGAGTGGAGTGCATCTGCAAGTGAGATTCTTGCCGGTGCAATTCAGGATAATGACAGGGGAACCATTATCGGAAGACGATCTTTCGGAAAAGGACTGGTTCAGGAACCGATCCCATTTGCGGATGGCTCAGGAATGAGGCTTACAATTGCCCGTTACTATACCCCTACCGGCAGGTCAATTCAGAAACCCTATAACGATCTTGAAAAATATTATGATGATCTGAATACAAGGTATACACATGGAGAATTTGAAGTTTCCGATAGTATTCATTTTGCCGACTCTCTGAAGTTTACAACCCCGGGAGGAAGAATTGTTTATGGTGGCGGAGGTATAATGCCGGATAAGTTTGTGCCGGCAGACACTTTAGGAATATCTCCATATTTTCTTAAAGTAAGGTCACTCATTTACAGATACTCGTTAAAGTATACTGAAAACAAAAGAGAATTATTAAAGAAATATACCGAAGCTGGAGAGCTGGAAAAATATCTCGACAGACAGGCGCTTCTCGATCAGTTTGTGCAATATGCTTCTGAAAACGGGGTAAAGAAAGATCCTGCGGGCTTAAAAATTTCAGGAGATATAATCAATACCCAGCTAAAAGCATATATAGCGCGTAATATTCTGGATAACAAAGGATTCTATCCTATTTGGGAGGAGATTGATACTACTCTTAAATATGCTATTGATTTTCTGAAGAAATAAGTAATCAGGAAGCTTAATAATGGGATAGAACGATTGCTTCGTCGTTCCTCCTCGCAATGACACGTCCTTTTATAAGGTGTCTGTCATTGCGAGGAGGAACGACGAAGCAATCCTTAACTCCCTTTTATAACCTATCTAACTGTCATTGCAAGGAGCGAAGCACAAATGCTGTAACAATAGCCACCGACCTATCTTCCTCCTCTACAAACCCCAGATGGCCAGACTTTTCAAGGACCACCAGTTCTGCATTAGCAGGAAGGTTTACTTTCGATTTAATAAAATCGTATGGGATATAATTATCCATCGAGCCTAAAATCCAAAGACAGGGAACCCTGCCTTCTTCCATAAAAGCTAATCGGGAAGGTCTTAAAATCATTCCGTTCAGTAAGGCAATAATACCATCTCCTGGTAATTTTGATGCTATATTCCTGGACCTTTCAAGCGCTAAAGAAAAGACTTTAAGATTTGAGGGAGCAAACATCCGTTCGATGTTATCTGGATACATTAAATCTTTTTTGCCGGCTTTTACCACAGCTATTTCCCTCCTTCTCTTTTCAATAACAGCCGGTGGGTCTGCAAATGGTTGCGAATGGAATAAGCAATATCCGGAAAGATTATCAGGGAACAGTTCCAGAAACGCGAGTGTTACGTATCCTCCCAGGGAATGGCCTGCCAGAAAGACTTTTTTGATATTGAGACTGTCAATTATTTCCTTAACAGCTTCTGCCAAAAACTCCATTGTATGAACTTCTCCGTAGACTGATGAAAGTCCATGACCGGGAAGATCAATTGAGATGACCCTGAAAAACTCAGCAAGTCGCATCTCAAAACCATTCCATACTTCTGACGATTCGAGATAACCGTGAAGAAGAACAATTGTGTTCCCTTTCCCCGAGTCGGAATAATTAATTTCACCACCCTTGAATGAAAATATCATATTGATAAATTATTTAATTTTGTAAAGTTAGACAATTATTATATCACAGATTTTTCATCCAATGAATTCCTTATTTTGTGATAAAAAGCATATAAAATTGAAAGCCCGCTAAATACAATTAATTTTGTTTCACTTCCTTTTCGTCTATAAATAAACTTTAATATATCTGACAATCGATGAACAAAGTTTTATTTTCCTCCATTTCCAAAAAAGTAGTTATGGCTCTGGCAGGTCTCTTTCTGCTTACATTTTTGCCGGTCCATCTGATTATTAACCTCATGTTGCTTAAGCACAACCCGCTACCATTTAATGAGGCTGCACATTTCATGGCGACATTTCCATTGATAAGAATTATGGAAGTAGTCCTGATAGGCGCTATCGTTGTTCATATTTCCTGGGGCATTTTCCTACAGATTCAGAATTGGCTTGCCCGTCCCATCGGATATGTTAGCGGTAACAAATCAGAAACAACGTTTTTCTCCAGGTTTATGATCTGGACAGGCGCTACGATAATGACATTTCTCATTCTTCACTTCTTTAATTTCTTCTTTATAAAACTGGGATTTGTGAAGGGAAATCCTGAAGATTTTTATTCTGTTGCGCACAACTTGTTCAAGATTCCGGCATATAATTATATATATCTTGTCTGCTTCGCGCTGCTTGGCTTTCATCTTTACCATGCTTTCTCTTCAGCTTTCCAGACACTTGGACTTAATCACAGAATCTGGACACCGGTAGTAAAAACCGTTGCTCTTATTTATGCGATAGCTCTTCCCATAGGATTTGCTTCTATTTCAATAACACTCTGGCTTTTCAGGTAATTCAGAAAAGAAAAAAATATTATCATGACAAAACTTATTTCAAAGATACCGGATGGTCCCTTGGCAGAGAAATGGACCAAGTACAAAGCTTCCGTAAAACTGGTAAACCCTGCCAATAAGAAGAAACTTGAGATTATAGTTATAGGAACCGGATTGTCAGGTGCGGGAGCATCCTCCGCCCTTGGGGAACTTGGGTATAGTGTTAAAACATTTTGTTATCAGGATTCTCCGCGAAGGGCACATTCTGTTGCAGCCCAGGGAGGGATAAATGCTGCAAAAAACTATCAGAGTGATGGTGACAGCACTTATCGCCTGTTCTACGACATGATAAAGGGAGGTGATTTCAGGGCCAGGGAAGGAAATGTCTACAGGGCAGCTGAGGTAAGTAATGAGGTTATTGATCATTACACGGCTTTAGGAGTGCCATTTGCCCGCGATTACGGAGGAACACTCGATACCAGATCATTTGGCGGAGTACAGGTATCAAGAACATTTTATTCCAGCGGACAAACTGGTCAGCAATGTCTTCTCGGCGTCTACTCATCATTGAACCGTCAGATAAAAAAAGGGAACGTAACCATGTTCCCAAGGCGGGAAATGCTCGATCTGGTATTGATTGATGGTAAAGCGAGAGGAATTATTGCGCGAAACCTTATTACCGGGGAGATTGAGAGGCATGCCGCCCATGCGGTTGTACTGGCAACAGGTGGTTATGGGACAATTTATTATTTATCTACCCTTGCCGTAAATTCAAACGCATCAGCTGCCTGGAAAGCCCATAAAAAAGGCGCCTATTTTGCAAACCCAAGTTTTGTACAGATACACCCTACCTGCGTACCCCAGTTGAATGAGTTCCAGTCGAAACTTACACTAATGTCGGAATCTCTGAGGAACGATGGCCGTGTATGGGTTCCTAAAATGAAGGGAGATAAGCGACCTGCAAATGAAATACCAGAGGAAGAAAGAGATTATTATCTCGAAAGAAGATACCCAGCTTTTGGTAATCTTGTCCCCCGCGATGTCGCATCAAGGGCAGCAAAAGAGAGATGCGACGCAGGTTATGGTGTTGGAGAGACCGGACTTGCAGTAAACCTCGACTTCAGGGATGCAATAAAGAAACAGGGAAAAAAAACTATTGAGAACAAGTATGGTAACCTTTTCGAGATGTATAAAACCATTACCGGGATTGATCCTTATGATGAACCGATGCGTATATATCCGGCCGGCCATTATACTATGGGAGGATTATGGGTTGATTATGAGCTTATGACAACTATCCCGGGACTTTACGCAATTGGTGAAGCCAACTTTTCCGATCATGGGGCAAACAGACTTGGAGCAAGTTCCCTGATGCAGGCCTCTGGCGATGGATATTTTATTCTGCCTAATACTATCAGCAATTACCTGGCCGATGAGATCAGGGTACCAAAGATCTCTACGGATAAACCTGAGTTTGATGCTGCGGAAAAAGAGGTTGTAGTAAGACTGAAAAAGTTTCTTTCCATTAAAGGAAAACAAACAGCAGCCTCATTCCACAAGCGTCTTGGTAAAATTATGTGGGATTACTGCGGAATGGTAAGGAACGAAGAAGGTCTCAAAAAAGCGTTGGTGCTGATAAAGGACCTGGAGGAAGAATTCTGGAAAGATCTGAATATTCCGGGCACTTTCACTGAACTTAATATGGAACTCGAAAAGGCAGGCAGAGTTGCCGATTTTTTCGAACTTACCGAACTGCTTGTAACCGACGCCCTTAATAGAAAAGAGTCGTGTGGGGCCCATTTCAGGGAAGAATACCAGACCCCCGATGGAGAAGCCCTTAGAAACGATGAAGAATTTACTTACGTTGCTGCCTGGGAATATGGAGGAGAAGGCAAGCCTGAGGTAATGCACAAGGAAGAATTAAAATTTGTGGATGTTGAAATGAAGGTACGAAGTTACAAATAGTCTTGCAAGTCTTGCAGTCATCTGGTCATGCAGTCAACCCATTCTGCTTTTTAGAATGACCGCAGTACTGCTTGACCGCAAGACTGCAAGACAACATATAAGACACAATAAAATACACAGAATATGAAGCTAACACTTAAAATATGGCGTCAGAAAAATGCAAAATCCAAAGGTAATTTTGTTACATACCAAATGGATAATGTATCACCTGAGATGGCATTTCTTGAGATGCTCGATTCGCTGAATAAAAGACTGGCTGAAGAAGACAAAGACCCGGTCGCATTTGATCACGATTGCAGAGAAGGGATTTGCGGATCGTGCGGGATGTATATTAATGGTCATCCTCACGGACCAATACCTGCTATAACAACATGCCATCTTTCTATGAGATACTTTAAGGACGGCGACACCATCTGGGTAGAACCCTGGAGAGCAAAACCTTTCCCGGTAATCAAAGACCTGATAGTCGACCGTGCAGCTTTTGATAAGATCCAGATTGCAGGTGGTTTCATTTCAGTAAACACAGGAGCTGCTCCTGAAGCAAATTCAATTCTGGTACAGAAATCCAAATCTGATGAAGCTTTCAATTCTGCAATTTGCATTGGATGCGGGGCATGTGTAGCTGCCTGTAAAAATGCTTCTGCCATGTTATTTGTTTCTGCCAAGATTTCCCAGTTTGCTCTTTTGCCGCAAGGACGCGTGGAAGCCAAAGAACGTGTAAAAGCCATGGTAGAAATGATGGACGCAGTTGGATTTGGAAACTGCTCAAATACAGGGGCTTGCGAGGCTGAGTGTCCGAAACAAATCAAGCTGACCAATATTGCCCGCCTCAATCGGGAATACTATAAAGCATATTAGAGACTTAGTCTTTTTTTAACGCAGAGGGCCGCATAGGAGAATATAAGTATTATCCACTCTGCGGCTCTCTGCGTAAAATCTCTGCGGTTCTCAGTGGTTAAATTTCTTTTTGGACACTTTTATTTTATGATAATCCCTACCTTTATCTCAAACTTATTACCCATATGAAAAAGGCAATTTTACTTCTTATTCTCGTATCATTTACATTGTTCTGTAATGCACAAATGATAGTAAACCGCGATCCTGAAATAAAGAAAATGGTGGATGAGATCTCAAATGATAAGATCCAGCAAGATGTAAGAAAACTTGTAAGTTTTAAAACACGTCACGATCTTAGTACTCAGACCGATCCAAATATCGGAATAGGCGCGGCCTGGAACTGGGTTAAATCTGAAATGGAGAAGAACATCCCGGCTTCTGAGGGACGCCTGGAAGTGAAATTTGAAGAATATTCTGTAGGTGGTCCCGGAGAGAGAATGCCTCATGCTACCAGGTTAAGGAATGTGGTGGCGACGCTAAAGGGGACTGATCCTTCAGACGACAGAAGAATTGTGGTAAGCGCTCATCTCGACTCCCGTGCAGCACTTGATAATGATAGCACAAGCATGGCTCCGGGGGCAAACGATGACGGATCTGGTGTTTCTGCTATCCTGGAACTTTTAAGAGTTATGTCATCCAGAAAATTTTCAGCAACTATTGTTTTTATGACTGTATCCGGAGAAGAGCAAGGACTATACGGAGCGAAATTTATGGCTGAAAAAGCTAAGAAGGAGAACTGGAATATAATTGCAATGATTAATAATGACATGATCGGGAATAGCGGCTCAAGCGAGACTCTTCTCAATGATAATACCAGAGTAAGAATATTCAGTGAGGGAGTTCCTGCTGTGGAAACAGAACAGATGATAGCGCTAAGAAAATATACATCCGGTGAAAACGACAGCAAATCGAGGCAGCTGGCTCGTTACATAAAAGAGGCGGGAGAAAGATACGTCGATCAGATTAATGTTACCCTGATATTTCGTAATGACAGGTTTGGCAGAAGCGGTGACCATACTCCGTTTTGCCAGGAAGGTTTCACAGCAGTAAGGATGACTGAATTCAATGAAAATTATGACCGGACCCATAAAGTTCCCGCCATTGAAAACGGAATTCAGATGGGAGATTTGCCTGAGTATGTTGATTATGAATATGTAAGAAAGAACACAGGCGTAAACCTGGCAACAATAGCCAACCTTGCCTCAGCACCTTACGAACCCGTAAATTGCGGTATGGTAACCAGTGGATTAACAAACAAAACCACACTCAGATGGAGCAGTTCCCCAAAAGGTACTAAACCTGCCGGGTATTATATACTGATGCGTGAAACATACCAGCCACTATGGGAGAAGAAGTTGTTTGTAACCGGAAATGAAATTACAATTCCATACTCAAAAGATAACTATTTCTTCGGTATACAGGCAGTAGATGCAGCAGGACACGAGAGCCTTGTTGTATTCCCCGGACAGGCAAGAAGAACAACAGGGAACTAAAAATACCTCACGCTTCTCCCCTTTGCTTTTTTGCCCCCTGCCCTTTAAACTATTAGATCCTGTAGATGTGAGTATTAGCCCCCCTTTAGGGGGGTTGGGGGGCAAGTAGTCACAGAGAAAAATCAGGAGCAGATAGCTTCGACTTCTTTTACAGTTTTTGGTATTGGTTTGCCGAGAACTTTATGTCCTTTTTCAGTTATAAGTACATCATCTTCTATTCTGATTCCGCCAATAGGCATATAGCTTTCAATCTTGCTGTAATTGACAAAATCTTTGAATTTCCCTTCTGCTTTCCACATGTCGATAAGCTCCGGAATGAAATAGCAACCGGGTTCTACAGTAAATACATGTCCCGGTTTGTAAGGTAAAGCAAACCTAAGGAAAGCAGTCCCAAACTGGTTGCTACGTTTCACCTCATCATTATATCCGATATAATCCTCTCCGAGAGCTTCCATGTCATGTACATCGAGCCCCATCATATGGCCAAGTCCGTGAGGCATAAAGAGCGCATGGGCCCCGGCAGCAACTGCTTCATCAACATCGCCTTTCATTAAACCCAGGTCTTTCATTCCGGCAGCTATTATTTTGCAAGCCATAAAATGAAGATCGCGGTTAGATAAACCTGGTTTTGTGGCATTAATAGATTCAGTGTTGGCTTTCAGAACAATCTCATAGATATCTTTTTGCTGCTGACTGAATTTCCCTCCAACGGGTGTAGTACGTGTAATATCGGAAGCGTAGTGCAGGCTCGTCTCGGCTCCTGCATCAGTAACCATCATTTTCCCTTTCTTAAGAATATTACCATGTGAATGATTATGAAGAGTCTGTCCGTTTATACTAAGAATAATAGGGAAAGACGTTCCTCCCGATTTAGAAAGCGCTATCCCTTCAATAGTGCCGAAAATATCCTGCTCTCTCACACCCTGTTTGCACATTCTCATAGCCATGACATGCATTTCGTACGCAACTTCCACAGCTTTTTCAATTTCGTCTATTTCAACTTTTTCTTTTATAGACCTCATCGCGATAACAGCTTTAATAAGATCCATAGAAGCGAGAGTCTTCATCTGGCACGGATTCTCCTTTATCAACGATCCAAGAATCATCTTTGATTCTCCCCGGTATGGAGGAAGGAAGTGCACTTTTCGTTTTTTTAGAAGAGCGCTGTGAATTACCTCTTCAAGAACTGACATTTTAGCTGTTTGAGTAACCCCACATTTAAGAGCCAGTTCTTTCACAGTTGGCTGGGGACCCATCCAGATAATATCATCCATATCAACATCATTTCCATAGATCCAGTCTTTCCCGGAGTCGAAATCCATTACTCCGGAAAATCCGGGTACATCGAGTCCGAAGAAATAGAGGAAATCACTGTCCTGTCTGAAATGATAAGTATTGCCGGGATAATTCATAGGGGCTTCACCATTTCCAATGAATAAAGCCAATCCGGATTTTAGTTTTTTGTGGAGTTCTTCTCTCCTTTTGACATATACTTCGCTTTTAAACATTTCATTCAGATATTAATTAAATTGAATCTACCAAATTACAATTCTGAACCCGAACTTCCAATAATAATAAGTGATTAAGCAAGAAATACGGCTTCCATTCCTGAATCTAAATTAAATTGATTTCCCCATTACATTAAAATTCTGCTCTGGTATCTTCAAACATGTGCTAATCAAATACATTAAAATTGCGAATGGTTTTTATTATTAATAAATAAATTATATATTCGTATCAGATATGAACAGTTTATTAACAATGATGATCTGCCATGCCTTATAGAAGATTACCTAATACCGACACTGCCCGTTTGAAGGCAATGAGGATAGCTCTTGAGAAAGGAAGAGAGGTTCCTCCTCATAAACTGGCCTTCTCTTCAAAAGCATTAATCAGGCTTCAGAGAATTTTCCCTCAGTTTGAGTTAAACATTAAATTGTATCGTCAATCACTGGCATCCCAGAATAAGAAAAACAATGATTATAGTGAAGTGTTAAAGAAGGCACGGATGTATCTGACTCATTTTATCCGGGTTATGAATATGGCAATTGTAAGAGGTGATCTTCCGCTGGAAACAAGAGCTTATTATGGACTGGAAATGAAAGAGTCAACAGTACCTTCGCTGAATACCGAAAACGAACTGTTAAGCTGGGGTAGAAGGATAATTGATGGAGAGGAGTTCAGGATAAGAAAATGCGGAAATCCAATCAACAATCCCACAATCGCAGTTGTTAAGGTACGGTTTGAAAATTTTGTCAATGCATTAAATCAACACAATATACTTGTAAAGAGGACTGACGATTACAGCGAAAAAAATGATATTCTGCGGGAAGAAGCCGATGAAGTAATTCTTCAGTTATGGAACGAAATTGAGTCAACCAATAGCAAACTCCCGGAGGAGCTGAGAAAGAGCATTAATGAGTCGTACGGGCTGGTTTATTTTTATAGGAAAAACGAGCTCCGAAGCGCTGTAGCATCTTAAATAAACTCCACGTTTTAAATCCACGGGGAGAAAAGTCGATCTCAAACCCTACTGCTATATTGATCCCCTTTTCATCTTTTTATGAAAATAGATAAGTATAGCGGTACCCACTACCAGTGGAAGAAACAGGGCCATTAATTGATTTTTTGAAGATATTTCAGGAATAACAGACGCATTTTCACCACCTTGTAAGTAAATCACGACAACCGAAACAGCATTATTCAAAAAATGTGAAATGACGGGCAGCCAAAGTGTTCCGCTCCAAAAAAAGAGATATCCAAAAACAAGTCCGAGTATAAATCTCGGCAAGAATCCAAAAAACTGAAAATGTAATGTACTGAACAGAAAGGCAGTGAACCATATTGCCAGGTGACCAGACCTGAAAAGGTCAGAAAAGATCTTCTGAAATATCCCTCTGAAGATTATCTCTTCTCCGATCGCCGGAAGAACAGCTATCATTAAAACATTAAAAATCATAGCCCGAAAAGTAACCGGAGAAATAAGAGTATTCATTACCTGATCTGTACTATTTTCCTTCTCAACCATCCATTTTTCAACCCCGGAAAGCCAGTGCGGAAAATGCATTCCTGCATTAAGCCCTCCTGAATAACTTGTAATTGGAAAGAGACAGAATCCAAGAATAACAACAAGTAATATATCTGTTGCCAGTGGCAATCTAGAATTATTTATATAATTCTGATTATCAGGCCTGATCAGTTTCAGAATTAATATTCCGGGAATGAGAAAGAAAGAAAATTCCTGAGAAATTAATATATACCTCAGGAGCCCAATGTCTTTTTCGTTAATGTCTGACGAAATGATTGCAGTAAGCCTTGCGAAATCACTATTCGGGAGTACTGATACCGCTAACAATGATCCGCAAAAAAGAAATAATCCTAAAAAGACTATCAGGAACACAGACACAAACAGCTGATAAACAGGCGATTTCCCGTACAGCGAAAAAAGGCTTCGATTATCGGTCATTTTACTAATTTTACAGCGGACACCGGTACATTTTTCTTTGTTTTCCTTAGTGAAAACCTTTGTGCCCTTTGTGGTTTAAAATTAATAATTTACCCGCTCAAAATAAGGTTCTCTTGAAAATTGACAACATATCTTTAGGCGATTATCCTTTGTTCCTTGCTCCAATGGAGGACATAACAGATCCTTCTTTCAGAATTCTCTGCAAGACTAATGGAGCAGATTTTATGTATACAGAATTTATCTCTTCCGATGGTCTTATCCGCGATGGTCAGAAAAGTATGAAGAAGCTCGACATCTACGATTATGAAAGACCAATAGGTATTCAGCTTTATGGTCACCTTACAGATGCAATGGTTGAAGCAGCGCTTATTGCAGAGGAAGCCAAACCAGAACTGATCGACATTAACTTCGGATGCCCTGTAAAGAAAATTGCAAACAGAGGCGCTGGTGCTGGTATGCTCAGGAATATTCCTCTTATGATTTCAATGACAGAAGCCATCGTGAGAGCTGTCAAACTTCCTGTCACAGTTAAGACGCGGCTCGGCTGGGATGATGAGAGCAGAAATATAGTAGATGTTGCAGAACGGCTGCAGGATGTTGGCATAAAAGCTCTGACAATTCATGGAAGAACAAGGGCACAGCTTTATAAGGGCGCTGCCGACTGGACCCTCATCGGGGAGGTTAAGAATAATCAGAGAATGAAAATCCCGATTATCGGTAATGGTGATATTGACGGACCGGTAAAGGCAAAAGAGATGTTTAACAGATATGGCGTTGATGGTATTATGATAGGACGGGCTACAGTTGGCCGTCCATGGATTTTCCGCGATATTAAACATTACATCAGCACTGGCGAACTTCTCCCCGAACCATCGGTGAACGAAAAGGCTGAACTGGCGCTGTTTCATCTTTCAAAATCTCTCGAATTCAAAGACGGGAAGAGGGCCATTTTTGAAATGAGAAGACATCTTTCAAATTATTTTAAGGGATTACCTCATTTCAAAGAGACACGATTAATGCTACTCACAGCTGTAGAACCTGCGGATATCATAAGAATCATTAATGAGATAAAGGAAAAATGGGGCGATTTCAGAACGGATGATAAAACCTCTATTTACAATATTTGAAGAAGCAACACCGGGGCTGTCTAAAAAGTCTTTTCTAACCGCAAAGTACGCAAAGGTGGCGCAAAGGACGCAAAGTTAAAATATTGTAACAAAGCTCTTTGCGATCTTTGCGATTTTCTTTGCGACCTTTGCGGTTAATGGATTTTGACTTTTTCAACAGCCCCACAGCCGTTTAGCGGATTTTTATTCAGTCGATGATGACACGCGGAATCTTCTTAAACAATAACGAAAAATCATTCCACTTGAAAAGAATTTTAAGGATCAGGATGAAAAGAATTCCGCTTATCAGAAGTCCAGCAAACTCCGTCCAGGGGTAAACGCTATTTTGAACGAATAATGCAGGTGTCTGTAAGGCTGACGATTTGTTTGTTACCATAATGCACAGAAAAGCATTGTTTGCAGAATGAGCTCCCATCGCGGCTTCGATTCCGTCATCAAAAATTGTAATAATTCCAAAGATCAATCCGAAGAGGATATATTGAGGTATCATTGTAAAAAAACCGTACTCTTTTACTTCCGGATTAAAAGCATGCAGAAGGCCAAAGAGTATTGAAGTCATAACCAATGGAAACCATCTGTTCCGGGCCATTCTGGCAAAACCCTGCATAAGATATCCCCTGAAAAGCGCTTCTTCAAAAGTTGCCTGAAAGGGAATAAATAACAACGATACAGCAGACAGACCTAAAAGAGAGAGGGTCTTGTTATTTATTGTAAAATTTGCAGGATTAACTTTTATATACAAAATCAAATATCCCGCTGAAAGTAATGTCCAGATAAATGCCGATACAAAGAACCGGTTCCACCTTATCTTTCCGGTTCCATTTATTGTATTTATAAATGTCCTGCTATTCAGAGGTTTAATAAGCAGTACAAATGCGGCCAGGCCCGCTATAAATGGGAAAAGCATCATTATCAGACCGACATTGGGATTCAACCCCAGCACACTGTAATCGCCCGGATTAGCAGAAATAGCTGATAAGACTGCAGGATTTGATACTGATCTGGCGGCTATAGCGATGAGTAAAGGAAGCGCTCCGATTGTATTAGAAGCAAGGAGAACTGCAGCTATCATTACAATATATCTCCAGAAACTGTTTTTACTCTGGAAGGTTGATTCTAGATGGTTCATGGGTAAAAGATAAATTAGAATTCAGAAATGGCGCTCTTTGGGTAATCGATTGAATAATGAAGGCCTATACTTTCCTTCCTGCTTTTCGCCATCTTAATTATTATATAACCAACGTTAATAAGGTTCCTAAGCTCACAGAGTTTTTTTGAGATAAGCGATCGTTTATAAAGGCTTTCTGTCTCGTTATATAAAATTTCCAGCCTCACCATAGCCCGCTCAAGTCTGAGATCTGATCTTACAATGCCAACATAGTTGTTCATGATAAACTGTACTTCCCTGAGACTTTGAGTTATAAGCACCATTTCTTCGAGATGCGTTGTTCCTTTATAATCCCAGTCAGGAATTTTCTCCTCAAATTTCAGATCGCTCAGTCTTTTTGAAGAATGAATTACTGCACGGTGAGAATATACTGCTGCTTCAATCAGTGAATTTGAAGCCAGCCTGTTAGCTCCATGAAGTCCGGTGGAAGAGACTTCCCCAAGTGCATAAAGCCTGTCGATGCTGCTTTGTCCATCCATATCCACCTGAATTCCGCCACAGGAATAATGTGCTGCCGGAACTATCGGAATATAATCCTTTGTAATATCAATCCCTCGGGTAAGACAGTGTTCATAGACATTTGGGAAATGATCCTTCAGAGCTTCAGGTTCCAGATGTGTACAATCGAGCCACATATGATCGTCCCCCCAGATTTTCATTTCATTATCAATTGCCCTTGCAACAATGTCGCGGGGTGCAAGCGATCCACGACTATCATATCTTTTCATGAACTGTTCGCCCGATATATTCTTCAGGATTGCACCGTAACCCCGCAAGGCTTCTGTAATTAGAAATGATGGTCGGATGTTTGGATCAAATAAAGATGTCGGATGAAACTGAATAAATTCAAGATTTTCAATTGTTCCCTTCGCTCTGTAAACCATGGCAACGCCATCTCCTGTAGCAATTTCAGGATTAGTTGTAGTTAAATATACATTCCCCAACCCTCCTGTGGCTACAACAGTAACTTTTGAAAGAAACGTCCATACTTTCTGATTTACCAGATCAGCAACATAGGCTCCAAAGCATCTGATGTTGGGGTAATTTCTTTTTACAACATCTCCCAGATGATGTTGGGTAAGGACCTCAATGGCAAAAAAATGTTCAAAAATTTCAATGTTCGGATCCTTTCTGACCCGTTCAACAAGAGTGTTCTCTATAGCCTGTCCTGTTCTGTCTTTAGCATGCAATATCCGGTGTTCGGTATGTCCTCCTTCTTTTGCGAGGTCGTAGGTCCCGTCTTCGTTTTTATCGAACGACACGCCCAGATCAATAAGATCCTTGATTCTCTCCGGCGCTTCCTGAACAACCATCCTTACAACTTCCTCATTACAGCAGCCTCCACCAGCAATCAGAGTATCCTTAATATGCTTTTCAAAGTTATCAGGTTCACTGAAAACGGCAGCGATACCACCCTGAGCATATTTGGTATTGGAATCCTCGAGATTAGCTTTTGTAACAATAGCAACCTTACCGTATTTGGCAGCCTTAAGCGCAAAGGTCAGACCTGCAATCCCTGATCCTATTACAAGAAAATCAGTTCTCTTTTTCATATTCTCCTATAGAAATGAGGTGATAAAGATACGAATAGATTTGATTGAACCCCCCACCCCCCCTGAAGGGGGGCTAATTAATTATACTAATGAGTTTTAACCCCCCTTTAGGGGGGCTGGGGGGTTTCTCTCCTTGTAAAACACAAGTTTTTAAATTACTTTTGCCTTCCATTCAAGTAAAACAAAATATTATGGCCCAGGAAGATCTCTTTAAGAAATTAGTTGCTCATTGTAAGGAATATGGATACGTGTTTCCATCGAGTGAAATTTACGACGGATTAAGCGCGGTTTATGATTATGGTCAGTATGGTGTTGAGCTGAAAAACAATATAAAAAAGTACTGGTGGGACAGCATGGTTCTCCTTAACGATAATATAGTGGGTCTCGATTCTGCAATATTCATGCACCCAACCATTTGGAAAGCATCTGGCCACGTGGATGCATTTAACGACCCTCTCATAGACAATAAAGATTCCAAAAAGAGGTACCGAGCTGATGTTCTCATTGAAGAACACCTTGCCAAAATAGATGATAAGATAACCAAGGAAGTAGAAAAAGCACGTGAAAGGTTTGGGGAATCTTTCGATGAAAAAAAATTCAGGGAGACCAATCCCCGGGTTATGGCCAATCAGGCGAAGATTGATGAGTTAAATGCACGGTTTTCGAAAGCATTAAATGAGACAAACCTCGTTGAACTAAAACAGATAATCATCGATAATGAAATAGTGTGCCCGATTTCTGGTACCCGCAACTGGACAGATGTAAGGCAGTTCAACCTCATGTTTTCAACAGAGATGGGGTCGACTTCCGAGGGTGCTAACAAAATTTATCTCCGTCCTGAAACTGCCCAGGGGATTTTTGTCAACTTCCTTAACGTGCAGAAAACCGGAAGGATGAAACTCCCATTCGGAATTGCCCAGATCGGAAAAGCTTTTCGTAATGAAATAGTTGCCCGGCAGTTTATTTTCAGAATGAGAGAGTTTGAACAGATGGAGATGCAGTTTTTTGTTCAGCCCGGAACCGAACTGGAATGGTTCAAAACATGGAAAGAAAAAAGGATGAAGTGGCATCAGGCTCTCGGTTTCGGAAGTGAGAATTACCGCTTTCACGACCATGTTAAACTAGCCCATTATGCTAACGCAGCAACCGATATTGAATATAAATTCCCATTCGGATTCAAGGAAGTTGAAGGGATTCACTCCAGAACTGATTACGATCTGAAACAACACCAGGAGTACAGCGGCAAAAAAATGCAGTATTTCGATCCGGATAAAGGTGAATCGTATGTCCCGTTTGTAGTCGAAACATCCATCGGGGTCGACAGAATGTTTCTTCAGGTAATGTCTGCAGCCTATCAGGAAGAAGAATTGAAGAAGGAAGATGGTACAATAGATACCCGCGTTGTTCTCAGGTTGCCATCCTTCCTTGCCCCTGTAAAACTGGCCGTTATGCCGCTTGTTAAAAAAGACGGGCTCCCGGAGATTGCTGAAAAAATTGTGCACGATCTGAAATTTGATTTTAACTGCCAGTACGACGATAAAGATTCTATCGGAAGACGATACAGAAGGCAGGATGCGATTGGAACTCCATATTGCATTACAATAGATCACGAAACTCTTACAGATAAGAATGTTACAATAAGGTATCGCGATTCGATGAAACAGGAACGGGTCAGTATTGAACAGCTTAAGGAAATAATTAAAGAAAAAGTATCTCTGCAGTCCGTGCTGAAAAGGCTGTAAAGGCTTTAGAGGCTTTAGAGGCTTTAAAGGCGAAAAATAAAGAGAGGGTAAATCAAAAGAAAACAGTAATGGGACATCCCTGGAAAGATCTGATAGTATGGCAGAAATCCCACGATTTTGTTTTATTTGTTTATGGCTTGACAAATACATTCCCTGACATTGAGCGATTTGGATTGTGTCAGCAATTAAGAAGATCTTCAAGTTCAGTTGCTGCAAATATTGTTGAAGGAAAATCAAAAAAAACCGACAAAGAGTTTTGTGCTTATCTTTACAACTCAAGGGGTTCTCTTGAAGAAACAAGATATCATTTACTCCTCTCAAAAGACCTTAAATATCTTGATCAGGAACAGTACGAAGAATCAGAAAAAAAGGCAGTTGAAATAAGCTTCCTCCTAAATAAACTCATTCAGAGCATCGCAAAATGAGGCAGTTAAAGAACAATACTCCCGAAACTGCTTTGACATCTAAAGCATTTATAGCTTCTATTGCTTCTACAGCCTCTAATGCCTCTACATCCCTCTCAAAGGTTCTAATAATAACCTACTACTGGCCGCCAAGCGGGGGTGCCGGAGTACAACGATGGCTAAGGTTTTCAAAGTATCTGCCACATTTTGATTGGGAACCTGTTATCCTTACTGTAGATCCGGAATATGCTGCATACCCGGTTACAGATGATTCCCTCCTTTCTGGGCTTTCTTCATCTGTGAAGGTTTATAAAACCCCCGCAACAGATTTTTTCAGTATTTATAAGAAGAATAAATCGAAAATCCCGACAGCCGGATTTGCCAACAGCTCAGAGAACTCTCTTAAAGTAAAGCTGATGCGCTTTGTCAGGGGTAACTTTTTTATTCCCGATCCACGCCGTGGATGGAATAAATATGCCTTTAGAAAAGCCTGTGATTTAATTGAATCCGAAGGTATAAGTCATGTTATCACAACCAGCCCGCCCCATTCTACTCAACTAATCGGGCTGAAGCTCCGGAAAAAGTATCCGGGAATTAAATGGATTGCAGATCTGCGCGATCCCTGGACAGATATCTATTACTACACTCAGTTTTACCATACATTTTTAGCCAGAGAAATTGACAGAAGATATGAGAAAAAAGTGCTGAAGGAAGCTGACTGCATAATCACCGTCGGAAAGTCTTTAAAAGATCACTATTCAGGCAAGCTGCCCGTGATTGAAAACAAAATAGAAGTTATTACCAATGGATATGATGAGGATGATTTTGCCGGAGATTCTTCCGGTAAGACAGCTTCGTTTACAATATCCTACATTGGAACATTATCAGACTCATACCCTATCGGCGGTTTTCTCAATGCGCTTAAAATTGCAACTGATAAAAGTAATGACTATTGCTTAAAATTTGTCGGCACTGTTTCTCCAAAACAGCAAGAACTGTTGCTTTCAGAAGTCCATAATCCCCAAATTGAATTTGTGCCTTATGTAGACCATAATGAGGCAATTAAATTCATGTATAATTCAGATTTACTGTTATTGATTATCCCTGATCATCAAAGTAATAAAAGTATAATTACAGGAAAGTTGTTTGAGTATATAGCTTCAGGGAAACCAATTATCTGCCTCGGACCGGTTGATGGAGATGCAGCTGATATTATTACATCAAGCGGAAGTGGCAAAACATTCGGATACAACGACCAAAAGGGTATTTCAGAATATATTAAGGAATCCCTCCAAAACAAGGAATCAGGTGTTAATAATTTAACAACAAACGATCTTATTCAAAATTTCTCAGGAAAATCGCTTACTGCAAAGCTTGTGGAGGTGATTCAACAAATTTCCTGAACCAGAATTCCATCATCAGCACCTGCCAGAGTTTTTTTGCATTGGTATTGTCTCCCTGAAGATATCGCTGGTACTCTGAATTTATCTTTTTATGGTCGAAAACTCCCCTGCTTCTAAATTCAGCTGATTGAAAAGTAGCAAGTGTAAGATCCTTCCATTCGTTCCGAAGCCAGAAATTTTCGCCGGGCGCGAGAAACCCCACTTTGTCCTTTCTATCCATGATTTCAGCAGGAACAATCTTTTTTAGAGCCTCACGGTGAATATATTTTCCAAGCTGCCCCTTAATCTTGTATTCCGATGGTAATGAAAACACAAATTCTACCAGCCTGTAATCCAGAAACGGGACACGGCTTTCAATTGAATGAGCCATAGAATTACGGTCCTCATAATGCAGAAGTGTTTGTATGGAGGTCGACATTACCTGGTTATACAGAAAATTTGATAATCTTGAACAATGCAGGTCAATTACTTCATTCATTTCCGGATGTTTAAGATCAAATCCTGTAAGTGGCTGGAATGATTGCCTCGCTTCGGTCCGGTACAATGTTGATTCTTTAAAAGCCAGTACTGCAGCGGTTTTGGCAATTTTTGCCAGAGCGGACCCCTTCTGATTGTATTTTAAATAAGCTGGATACTGATGGAAAAACTTTCCTAGTTTGAATTGACTTAGCAGATCGGCATAATACCGGTAGTAAGCATGGTTATAACCCCCTGATATCTCGTCAGAGCCTTGTCCGTCGAGAAGCACGGTTACCTTGTTCTCCCTTGCTAACCGCATAACATAATATTGTGCAACCGGACTCGAACCTTCAAGAGGTACATCGTGATGCCATATAATATTCTCAATCTCTTTTCTTACCACCTCCGGATCGGCTGATATATAATGTGCATTGCTCTTAGTCCGGTTAACAACAAGAGAGATCCATTTCCTTTCATCGTACGCTGCAGATTGTGTGAAGTATGATGAAAATGTCTGAAACTGTTTTGGTGTATAGCCGGCTGCCAGCATTACGATCGCTGAAGAATCTAACCCACCGCTAAGTGCACTTCCAACTTCCACGTCACTTCTCATTCTCAGTTTCACCGAGTCTCTGAACAATTCAAGGTAGGATTCCGATGCTTCGCTGAAACTAAGGGTGGATTTTTCAAATTCGTTTACCGGTAAATCATAGTAACGGTGGATACTCAATTCCTTTCCTTTCAACAGAAGGTAATGTGAATGAGCAAGTGTCTTTATATGTTTAAAATAGGTCCCGCCTGAGTTTTCAAGAAAATTACTGATGGCAAAACTTTTTGCAATTACTTGTTCATCAAGTGTTTTATCAATATTATGAACAAGCATTTGCTTTACTTCCGATCCGAAAATAAACTGTTTGCCATTCCAGTAGTAATAAAATGGTTTCACCCCGAATCTGTCTCTTGCACAAAAAAGTGTTTTGGTCCGCCCATCCCAGAGAGCAAATGCCCACATGCCATTAAAATGGTCAAGGCAAGCGGTTCCCCATTGTTCATAAGCAGCTAGAATAACCTCAGTATCGCTTTTCGTTAAAAAACTATATCCCAGATTAATTAATTCCTTCCTTATTTCCAGATAGTTATAAATTTCACCATTAAATACTATCCAGAGTTTCCCGGTGCGATCACTCATTGGCTGGTGACCTTTTTCACTAAGATCAATAATCGAAAGTCTCCTGAAACCAAATGCAAGATCAGCTGTAATTCCCTGTCGCACATGAGGAATTTTACTTTGCAACTCAGGTATCGTGTCGTCACCCTTGCAGTGTTGAATGCTGTTATTACTTGTCTGAATCAGCACATACCCTTCGTCGTCAGGTCCGCGATGATGTATTATCCGCGTCATTTTTTCAAGAGCTGACTTATCAACTGGTTCTCCTGAGCAATTATATATACCTGCAATTCCGCACATGAGTCTTAATCAATTTTAAAATCTGAGTAAACCGAAAGTAAAGGAGCTACTGTAATGTTCCAGTTATATTTATCCGTAACAGCTCTGTATCCATTTTCCCCCATCTCATTTCTGATTTTGGAATTTTCAAACAGTAGGATCATCCTTGCTGCCAATTCTTCAGGGGAATTGTCATGAAATATCAAACCGCATTTTTCATTTAAAATAATCTTCTCAATTGAATTACAGTCTGATGATATAACCGGCTTTTTGAAATAGAGGTACTGAAAAAGCTTATTCGGACTTGAATTATCTGTCTGGGGAGATTTTTTGTGAGGTATAACACATACATCGGAAATGGAAATATAACTCCCTACCTCATCCTGTGGTTTAAATCCTTCGAAAAAAACAGTGTTTTCAAGATGTAGCGAGTGTGTCAGTTGCTTCAGATCAGGAAGTATTTTTCCGTCTCCAACAATAATTATTCTTAATGAAGTAATAGTTTTTAATGCGATCTCAGCGGCCCTGATGAGGATTTCAATTCCCCGGGTTGAATCCAGGCCTCCGACATATAGAATGTTATATGTACCTGAAAATTTACCTGCAATGAGAGATGCGTTTACCATTGAAGCCCTTAACTCATCCTTTTCGGGTGTATTAGGAACTACTGCTATATGTTTCTGAAGTGCAACAACCGATTCAATTCTGTTTTTCATCTCCTCTGCAACGCAAATAATTGAGTCAGCAATGGAAAGCCATTCTTTCTCTTTTCCAAACCATTTTCCCTTACTAAGAAAAATCCGTGCAAATAACGAATTCATGTAAGGTTGTTCTGCTACCAGGAAAGGGAAATTTTCGTGCATATCCGCCACTACAGGTACCTGATATCTGGCTTTGATGAAGGCAATCAGCGTACACAGCGGAAGATCATGAATGTGTACCACATCGAAGTTATATTCTTTTGCAATGTCCCTGATTGCCTTTTGCCATACCAAACGGTAAAAAGGCAGCTGAAGAGACAGGCCAAGGATCTTTTTGGATACCTGCCTATTAATCGGGAATCTGAAAACTTTGATCCCATTTATAATCTCAACAGGTTTTGCACTATTATAATTATAGGATAGGATTGCGACCTCATGTCCCTCATTCAAAAGTGATTTAGCCTCTTTCGCTACCCTGATGTCGGGCGGAAATTGATTATCAAGAAGCATTAAAATCTTCATGTTCAACGGATTCGTAATAGCACTTTTGATTAGGTCAAATTTAAAGTTGCCCCAATGCGCAAATATATTAAATTTACAGCGTAACAGGTAAAGAATGCAACTCTCACCGATTCAATAGCAGTTTTCTCATGAACATATTGCTTCTTACTCATTCCTATCCTGATGTTAATAACTCCTGGCAGGGTATTTTTATCAAAAATCAGGCTCAGGCAATTTCTTTAAGTCACATTGTAACTGTAGTATACTTTAAGGTTGATTATTCGGATTTCTCCCCATTCGGAAAATATTCATTTTCTAAAAAGTCATCAGGAAATCTCACTGAGTATGAAGTTACAATAAAAAGATCCATCCCTGTTATCACTCAACTGAAATATCTCTGCAATACTTACAGATTCATTGAAAATGAAATCCTTGCGAATAATCATATAGATCTTATTCACAGTCACTTATCCTATCCTGCCGGATTTCTCGGGGCATTGTTACAGAGGAATAAAAAGATCCCGAATATTCTTACAGAACATTCCCGCGTGACTAATTACTTCAGAAGCCGGGTTCATAAACTGTGTGTCAGATATGCTCTCAGGAATTCTGCAAGCGTGATTGCAGTAAGCAGTTCATTACAAATTGAGATTACTCCCCTGTGTAATCGTCCTATTAACATTATTACGAATTTTGTCGATACTGAACGGTTCGAACTAATTGAAGCAAAACCGAGCGGAAAATTAAATATCGGTTTTCTTGGAGAGTTGGGAAGCTATAACAAAGGTCTGGATTTATTACTAAAAGCTGTTTCATCCTTAAGAGATACCCAATTCTCATTACACATTGGAGGAAACGGCAAATTGCTCAACACCTTCAGGGAGATGTCGAAACAACTGGGGGTTGAAGCTAATTGTATATTTTACGGGGAAATCCTGCCTGCAGACGCGCCGTCATTTTATTCAAAACTTGATCTGTTTGTCTTGCCAAGCCGGTATGAGACTTTTGGCATTGTTCTGATTGAAGCTATGGCTTGCGGTATTCCAGTAATTGCAACAAAATGTGGTGGTCCGGAGGAGATAGTAGTTAAAGAGACCGGGGTGTTGGTTGAAAAAGAAAATCCACTGGAACTGGCAGCAGCAATCGATTTGTTATCGGGAAATATAGATAGTTATGACAAAACTTCGATTAGAGAATATGCAAGCGAAAGATATGGTAAAAAGGCATTTATAAAGAGAATTACCCAGCTTTATAAAGATGTTTCAAAAAATAGGATACCTGACTAATTAAATAACGTAAAATGCATATCCGGCTTCAGGAATGTTCCTAACCGCAAAAGCATAATAGTGATTATCCATTTTTTCTCAATATATATGCAAGAGCCCTTCCTTTTTTGGGCCCTGACATAAACGGGTAAAATAGCTGAAGAAAGGTATTCCTGAAAAAAGAAAAAGTAGAAAATCCGGATAAATGGAAAAAGGGTATTGTTCCGGCATCTCCTTTTTTTAATATCTCAAGATTGCAGGTACTAAACATGTTTTCGAGCTGAATGAAAGATAGCGGAGTAATGTGCCCATGAGCCAGATCAGCTTTTTCATACGCCAAAAGTGATCCTCGCATGAAAAATCTAAGCCTGGAAGGAAAGCTTGATATGTTAGGAGTACTAAGAACAATTATTCCCCCACTTTTTAATAGAGAAATACAATCTCTAAGATACTTCCAGGGATTTTCGAGATGTTCAATAATTTCGAGAGCAATTACCACATCATATTTTTCGGTAATGGAATCCGTAATCTCTGTACTGTTCAGATCAAGAGTAATTTTCTTGTTTACCCTGGCTTTGATCTGTTCAGTATTAATATCACATGCGTCAACCACCATTCCTGCATCAACAAGTCTTTGTGAGAAAGCCCCCTGTCCGCAACCGAAATCGAGGATATGCATACCCTCCTTCAAATATGGATTTAATAATCTGAATATATCAGAATGAAGTCCATATGCTGCCATAACTTTTATCCCGTTATAATCAGGTGGCGTGAGATCTCCAATTTTAATAAACATGTATGATAAATAAATAATTTCTGATGCTTGTAAAAGTACTAAACTGTTTTAAGAAAATGCCAGGCTGGTATTTTAAAGCTAAATAGTATCTTCGTAATGATTTTGATAATGGAAAAACCTTATTAAACAGTCGGCAGCACAGATTTTTGAATATATAAATCTATGTTAAAATCAATAAAGATATCCTTAAAAGACACCTTCATTTACGGTCTCGGAAACGTTGCTGTTAAGCTCGTTGGATTTTTTCTTATTCCACTGTTTACGGATATAAAGTATTTTTCGCCCAATGATTTCGGGATGATCACAGTATTCGATATTACCGGGCTCATTCTTGCGGCATCAATGGCATCTGCCTTGCCACAGAGTCTTACCAGGTGGTTCTGGGATAAGGAACATAAAACCAACCAGAAGGGTATTTTCTTTATGTCGTACTCTACACAACTGATTGTTTCCGTTTTGTTTTGTCTGATTCTGATTCCTCTTTCCGGGACTATTTCTGTTTTCCTTTTTTCTAAACCAGACTGGGCTAAAATAATATCTCTTGTAATTATTTCTTCTGCAATTCAGTCAGTAGGAACTATTGTCAATACCCTCATGAGACTCCAGTCAAAGTCTATGCTCTATTCTGTAACTAACCTGCTAAGACTTGCCTCAGTTCTCTTTCTTACCCTCTATTTTATAATTGTACGAAAAATGGGTATTGAAGGTATTTATCTTGCACAGGTGATAGGCAATGTTTTTGTCATTTTAATCCTTCTGGGGTACACGATTAAAAACTCGGTTGTATTCTTTGACAAGAACATTTTCAGATCGATGAATATTTATGGGTTCCCTCTGCTGCTGGCAAATATCTCTGCGGCTCTTCTTACTGTTATTGACCGTTTTTCACTTAATTCACTTACGGTACTGAAATCAGTGGCACTTTACTCCCTTGCTTTTAAAATTACCAGTGTTCTTAAGCTTGTAATTGTTGATTCAATCAGACTTGCCCTTGGGCCAATGATGTTCAAGCGCATGGATTCGCCCGATTATAAAAGATTTTACTCCAAGGTACTTCTTTACTCCTCTTATGTAATTATGTTCGCAAGTGTCGGGGTTGCGATGTTCTCGTACGAATTGATTAAAGTAATGGTCGGATCAAAAGAATACTGGGGAGCTGTTGTTATTATTCCATTCCTGGTAATCTCAATCTTTTTTGTCAATATGAAGGATGTTACAATCTACGGCTTACACTTTGCGAAAAAGACCAGAATAATCGGAGTTATTGTAATTTTGGATACCGTCTTAAGTCTCGCCCTGAACATACTACTTATACCCATCTGGGATATTACCGGAGCAGCGATAGCCACATTAATATCTCAATTCATATATTTTTATGCGAGCTATCACTATTCCCAGAAATTCTTTTTTATTCCCTACGAGACAAGGAAAATAATTATAATCCTTATCACCGGAACTATTCTGTCGTTTTCAAGTCTGATTTTTAACCAGATGGAACTACTGCCAAGGTTGATATTGAAGACAGCCGGGGTTATCAGTTTTCCTTTGATACTGTATTTTTTTAATTTTTATGAACCTGTTGAGATACAGTCTATCAGAGGGTTTGTGGCCAAATGGGCAAAGTTTAGAAATATCAAAAGTAACCTGAATTCTCTGGGTGGGATTTCTGATGAATAGCAGGCAGTTTATTTACCGTTGGCTTCAGCCAGCGGTATATGGGTACTCGCTCTGCATTGGACTAAAGTCCTCTATAATTGTATGTTGGTCTTACCGTCGGTTAAAACCGACGGTAATTGAAAAGTATATTTGTTGCGAAGGATTTATATTAATAGCTTAAAAATTGTGAAGAGGAATTTGAATTACTATTTACTTCAATCAACAAAATCTGAAAAATTGAGATTTCAATTACCGTTGGCTTCAGCCAACGGATTGCAGAAACTCTCTATTGAAGGGCTTTAGCCCAAAATGATAAATAATTGCACGTAATTACATATTTTTGTCTTTCTTATAGCTTACAAATCTTAACAACAAGAAGAATGCAAATAAAAGATAAACTCAAACCCTTTATACCACATCTGATTGCAGTAGTAATATTTACTGTAGTCTCATTCGTATATTTTTACCCTGTTATCGAAGGAAAAGTATTAAAAGCTAATGATTCAACTGTTTCTGCTGTTTCTTCGAAGGAGATCCAGGATTTCAGGTTAAAATATGGTAAGGAACCCCTCTGGACAAACTCCATGTTTAGCGGAATGCCGGCCTACCTGATCTCAACAAGATATCCCGGAAACCTTAGTAAACAACTCGACAGGGTCTTGAGAGAATACGGAATGCCGGTATCGGTTCTGTTCCTTTCAATGGCCGGATTTTATCTTCTGCTTATATTGTTTGGCGTTAACCCATGGCTGGCCATTACCGGAGCGCTTGCATATGGTTTCACATCCTTTTTCTTTCAGGTTATCGGGGCAGGGCACAACACACAGGCAATTGCACTTGCCTACATGCCGCCATTGATTGGAGGAGTTTATTACGCCTATCGCCACAATGCAGTAAAAGGAGCATTGCTCACTGCTGTTTTTCTTGCTCTCGAATTACAGGCAGAACATCCGCAGATAGCCTATTATGCGATGCTTTGCCTTCTTGTTTTTGGAATTGTTGAATTTATCTATTCTTTTAAAAATAAAACAATTCCAAAATTTCTTAAGACCTCCGCCATACTCGTAATACCATTTCTGATTGCAATCGGGATAAACTTCGCAAGCCTTTATACTACTTATGAATATGGCAAATATTCCATACGTGGAAAATCAGATCTTACTGTTGAAAACAAAACAAAGACTTCAGGTCTTGATAAAGATTACATAACATATTGGAGTTATGGGATTGGGGAAACATTTAATCTTCTGATTCCCAACTTTGTAGGAGGGTCGAGCAAACCCTTTGACAATGATTCAGAAACAATGAAAGCGCTGACACAAAACAAAGCTCAGTCTGCTGCAAATCAGTTGCAGAAGTATTGGGGGACACAACCCGGGACGGAAGGACCGCATTATGTGGGAGCAATCGTTATCTTTCTTTTTATTCTTGGTCTGATAATAATAAAAGGTCCCGAAAAATGGTGGTTATTAGCGGCAACCATCCTTTCCATTATGCTTGCCTGGGGCAAGAACTTCATGCCATTATCTAACCTCTTCATTGATTACTTTCCGGGCTACAACAAATTCAGAGCTATAACAATGGCTCTTGTAATCGCCGAATTCTGTATTCCCCTGTTAGGTATGCTTGCGCTAAGAGATATTTTTAACGGGACCATAACAAGGAAATCTCTGATAAAAAGTTTGCAGATTGCTGCCGGTATTACAGGCGGTTTTCTTCTTCTGGTATTAATTTTTCCAGGCATAGCCGGATCATTTTTAAGTCCAATGGAGAGCGGAAACATCCCCGATTGGCTTAAGTCTGCCATGATTGCCGACAGAAAGGATCTGCTAAAATCAGACACATTCAGGTCGCTTGTGTTTGTTCTTCTTTCAGCAGGAACAATACTTGGATTTATCTATGGGAAGTTAAAAAAGGAATATGCTATTGTTACTTTAGGTGTCCTGATAGTTTTTGATCTTTGGACAGTAGATAAAAGATACCTGAACGCAGATAAATTTGAAAGACCTGCTGTTATTCAAAAATCATTTACCCCTTCAATTGCGGATGCTTTTATTCTTAAAGATCCCTCCTACTACAGAGTCCTTAATCTTGCTGTCTCTCCTTTTAATGATAATTCACCCACTTCCTACTTTCACAAATCAATTGGTGGTTATCACGGAGCCAAGATGGAGAGATACCAGGAACTTATTGACTCCTCAATTATTCAGGACCTGATGTTATATGATGCAGTAATAAGAACAGCCAAGTCACTTGAGGATTTACAGCCTGCCTTAAAGAAATTGTACACAAACAATGCTCTGAATATGCTGAATGCTAAATACTTCATCATCTCTGGTCAGATGGCTCCTGAAGTAAATCCAAATGCTCTGGGAAATGCATGGTTTGTTGAAAAACCAGTGATGGTTGCCAATCCCAATCAGGAAATATCAGCGATAAACAAACTAGATCCTTCAAGAGAAGCCGTGATAGATGTGGCTTTCAAAGACCAGATAACAAAGCCCTCATACCCGGTCGGAGAGAATGAAAAGATAGAACTCACATCCTACAGGGCTGATGAATTAACCTATAAATACAGTGCCAAAGAAGAGAAACTTGTAGTCTTTTCCGAGATTTATTACCCGGCAGGATGGATCAGCTATATCGACGGCAAGGAGAGTAAATACTTCAGGACAGATTATATTTTGCGGGGAATGATAGTTCCTGCAGGGGATCATGAAATTAAATTTGCTTTTAAACCAAAATCCTATATTGTTGGTAATAGAATCTCTCTGGCAAGTTCTATCCTTCTGTTACTACTTCTTGCAGGGTATTTCCTTATGAATAATAAACTGAATTTAAAGTCTGAATAATATGGTGCATCACAATGTATGCCCCTTATGTTCATCCGAAAAGATTTTCGAAAAATTCAGATGCATCGATCACTTTGTCAGCCACAAGGTCTTTTCGCTTAATGGCTGTTCGTCATGCAATTTTGTTTTTACTCAGGATTATCCAGGAGAGAGTGAAATAGGCCAATACTACGAATCAGACGATTACATTTCACACAGCAACACCTCTGTAGGATTTTTAAATAAGATCTACCGTCTTGTCAGAAATCTTATGTTAGGCAGAAAGAGAAGGATTATTACCATCGAGACGGGTTTAAAAAGTGGAAATTTACTGGATATTGGTAGCGGAACTGGTCACTTTGCTCATGTAATGAAAAAATCGGGTTGGAATGTTAAAGGAGTTGAAATAAATGAGAAAGCGCGCATGACCGCTATTTCAGGTTTTGGACTGGATGTAATTGACCCGGCTCAGATTGCCTCTCTTGAACAAGGTAGCTTCGACTGCATTACTTTATGGCACGTTCTGGAACATTTTCACGACCCTTTTAAATATATGTCGGATATACATATACTCCTGAAACCCGGAGGTCTGTGCCTTATTGCATTGCCTAATTGTGATTCATACGATGCTTTATCCTTTAAACAATTCTGGGCAGCGTATGATGTACCAAGGCACCTGTGGCATTTCAACCCGTCAACTTTTAAACTTTTTGCAGGAAAAACAGGATTCAGAATAACAAAGCTCAGGACTCTCCCCCTCGATGAATTCTACATTTCCATAATGAGTGAAAAATACTTAGGATCAAAATTACCATTTCTAAAAGGTGCTATAAAAGCTCTTCCATTTGCTTTATTATCAGTCTTCCAAAAAAAGAAGAGTAGTTCCATTTTATATATCCTTCGGAAAAATCCAATCTAAATAAGAATTAAATATTTTATAGGAATTGGTGGGTCATTGAAGGTCTTTTTAACCGCAGAGTTAAAAGATTGGATTTATTTCAGGGGCGACTGTAAAAGTGATGAGTTTGGGATTCTTAACTTTGTGATACTTTGTGTATTACTTTGTGCCCTTTGTGGTTCAAGATTTTATTTTTACCACAAAGGTACACGAAGGGCAACACGAAGGTACACAAAGGCTTTATTCAACAGGCAAATGGAAAGGGGTTATTATCAATAACGATCGAGCCAGCGATATCTTCTTGAACTATCTCCGAACTTCACGGCAAAATTAATTTCGTGGGTTCCATAAGTAACTCTTTGAATTGCCTGAAATGTGAAATCAAATGCATATCCGATAAATATATTCTGATATTTTACTCCTACTGTGGTAATCAGTGCTTTGCTTGTTCTGTAAGCCAGGCCAGCCCAAAAATCTTTATTGACAATATAGGTAGCGCCAATGTCGGCCTGTGGTTTAAACTGGCCCGACATCAAAACAAGAAAAGAGGGTTGGATTACATTATAAGTGCCTGAGCTAAAGTCGTACGATCCAAAAAGGTAATATTGCCGGCTCATTTTGAAATTTTTATACGCCAGATCTGAAAACTTCGCAGAAGCTTCCAATAACTGATCAGCTGAGAAACCGAGACAGTACTTTTGATTGAGAAGATATGCACCAAAAGTCATATCAGGAACGAAAATCCCTCTTCTCAGATTATTATTGAGCCAGGGTTCATTCGGGTCCTCAAAGTTTATCTCTTTCTCATTGATTTTATACTGATAACCAGTTAATGCAAGGCCTAACGAGAACTGAGTACTATTCCGTAACCACATATGATAGGCGTAGGAGAACTGGAACCCTGTTCTCTGAATCAAACCATTTTTATCGCTGAATACGTAGCCCCCTAATCCAACTTTTCCATCCGATTTTGGCCTGTAAATCTGACGCTTAACCCTGGTCTCCTTTAATATGAAACTTTTTTTCAGCATTCGCGATTGAACACTGAATGAGAAGGTCCTTGGAGCACCGTAATAACCCACCCATTGTTCCCTGGCAGTGAGACTTACGCTTGTATAACCATCGCTTCCTGCAACAGCCGGGTTAATAAGGAACTTGTTATACAGGTACTGACTGAACAACGGCATCTGTTGACCAAAAGCCCAATTGCAAACCAGCAACAATGTTAATATGAAAACAACTTTCCTCACTACTGTCTAAAAATATTCAAATTATCTTACAATCGTAATGCTTCCAACAATCGGTTTCGACCCGTTATGTAAATCTATAATATAATGATAAGAATCAATCGGAAGAGGAGCTCCATTGCTGGTACCATCCCATGGGTGTGTATACCCTTTATCGGATCTCCATACAGATTCTCCCCACCTGTTAATAATATTGATTTCCATATTTGGATACAATTCGATCTCACCAATATTCCAGACATCGTTTATCAGGTCACCATTAGCTGAAATTGCGTTCGGAATTATTAGGCATGTTTCATTTCGCGATTCAACAATTACAGAATCTCTGATTGAGCATCCATTCATGTCTCTTATGGAAACCTTATACGACCCCCTTGGAATATTCGACAAAGTCGGATTTGTCGAATTATCTGACCATAGATATGTATAATCTGTTCCCTTAACTCCGCCACTTTCCTTTAACCGGATTTCCCCATCGGGTTTATCGGGACATAACGGAGGTGAAACGTCAAATTTATTTTTCAGGGAATCAGGTTCAGTCAGAGTAACGACCGATGAAGCATAGCAATT
Source organism: uncultured Bacteroidales bacterium (assembly GCA_963809855.1). GTDB lineage: Bacteria > Bacteroidota > Bacteroidia > Bacteroidales > VadinHA17 > LD21. The sequence continues at coordinate 3,279,315 of CAWELF010000001.1, forward strand.
GTTTGCATCGGTAATAATTACACTATAATTACCCGCTGTCAGATTTGTCCGTGTCTTTCCAAAAATACCATCGTCCCACAGGTAACTTACCGATTTTACCTGATTAAGAGGTTCGATCCCTATATACCCATTATTATCGCCTGCACAGTTCAGATTGTACCCACCGGCATTACTTGCCGACAAGCTAAATGTCATTCCAAGCTTACCGGGTTCAGTAAGATTAATAATTTCAGTAGCAGAGCAGAAATTATTATCTGTAATTGTCAGAACATACTGACCGGCTTTAAGGTCTGAAACATCCTGTGTGCTGGCAGTAAACCCTGATGGCCCTTTCCAGTAGTAAACAAAAGGAGCCATGCCTCCTGTTGGGGTAACCTTAATTGAGCCATTTGCCATGCCAAAGCAGCTAACATTGTATCCGTTATAATCTGATAACACTCTGGTATACTTGAGTGGTGGTGGCACATATACTCTTGCCGAATCTACCTTCGAACAACTTCCGTTATAAGTAACCGTGACCTTATAGAGCCCCTGCGTGAGACCATTAATATCTTCTGTTGCTGCTCCATTTGACCATAGATAACTGTAAGGTGCAACACCTCCTGAGACGGTGAGATCCATCGAGCCATTGTTAAATCCTGGCGATTGGCAGGTTATATTAGTGGCAGAAATCCGGGTCGTAAATACCGGTGGCTGCGTAAGTGTAAAGGATTTTGTTATAACACAATTATTTGAATCCATTACGCTTAGATTATAAGTCCCGGCGGTTAAGGAGCTCTGGTTCTTTTGTCCATTTACAATGCCCGATCCGTCGGTTGTGCTCCAGTTGTATTTATAGTTACCTGCGCTACCTCCTGATACTGTAATATTTATCCAGCCTGTCTTACCTCCGTTACAGTTGATGTTATATGCACCATCGGCCGACGTTGAAGTTGTACTCACAACTGATAAAGGAGTTGGTTCAGTCAGAGTAAATTTAGGCAGAGCGGAGCCTGGCATAAGTCTGAGAACACAACCTGTCTGGTCTGTTACCGTTGCTTCATAATCGCCTGCTTTCAATCCAAAAATATCTTTTGTCGATCCGGTATAACCGTTTGAACTGATCCAGGAATATGAATTATTACCCGAACCACCAGTTATGTTAAGTTTAATGTAACCATCATTACCTCCGTTGCATGAAATATTGGTATTCCCATCTTTGCTTATCGATAACTCGCTGCCCGTCAGCTGCATACCGGAAGGTTCTATAAGGGTAACGCTATCAATCTTTATACACCCAAGCCTGTCGGTTGTCCGGAGGTAATATTTGCCGGCTGGTACGCTGTCGAGAAGACTTGTTGTTGTGCTTACAGTTAAAGTTCCTGTTGCTGCAGACCATTTGTAGGAATAACCACCATTACCACCAGAGATTGTTTTTACCGATACTGATCCGTCGTTTTTATTCTTGCAGGTTATGTTAAAACCGCCGGGATATATTTTCTTATCAAATTCCACTTTAATTGTATCAGGTCCGGCTATGTCAACCTCAGGGTAATCAGTGTTAATACAACCATTCGAATCTTTCATAAATAATTTATAGTTTCCAGGACGAAGGTTGGTATATTTCTGATATACACCTGTTGTGGTAAGAGTATTACGTATTAGGGTATCAAGGTTATTATATAATATCGAATACTTAAATTGTGGTATACCGGTAGAGTTTACTGTTTCCTGTATCCAGAGCTCACCATCCGGAGAATCGGTACAAGTAGTCCCATATCCATTAGTTGTTTTCGGAATTACACGCAGGAATGACTTGAGTCTTGCCCCGGTAATAATTTGACTGCCACTTTTGGTACAACCCATACTATCAGTAATTACAACATCAAATCTACCCCCCTTAAGGTTGGTAGCATTGGTTGATGTATCTCTAGTTGTATACTGCACACGGTAACTGAAAGGACCGGTCCATAAGACATTGAAGGGACTTGTTCCTTTTGCAAGAACGGCTGTAAGTATGGCATCCGATCCTCCATCGCATGTAAGGGTCTTAGGCATCAACAGCTTCTGAAGAGGCAGCGGGTGAACTTTTATCTCAAACGGAACTTCAGCGCCAGCTGGACAAAGTCCGACTGCTGTCGGAGTTATATTGTAATATACCGATTGCAGGGTATCGCTCTTATTTGAATAAGACATTGACAAGACAGTGCCATACAGAACGTCAATATCAGTGCTGTAATTTCCCGGTAAAATTGCCGGAAGTGCTGTGGCGGTTGAAGTATAATTAAATTTAATAACATTTGGCTGTGTCATAACCGAGGGAGAAACAAGATTAATGGTTGTTGACCCCCCGTAACATATCTGAGAATTAACAGCTATCACTCTTGGTGTCGGGTTAACAGTAACTGATGCGTGCACTGCTAATCCGGTACATCTGATATAGTCTGTGCTCCCGGCATAACTGAGAAAATCTGGTCCCACGGGTATTATAGTGAAATCAACCTTAATAGGGGCATCTGTAGTATTCGTAAACGTCCCGGTTAACAGGTCAATTATGTTCGGTGCTATCCCATTTGCAGGTAAATCTGATGATGTAATGCCAATTGGCTCTGTTCTGCTCCAGATATAAGTAGTCCCCGTAACACCATAAGTCTCTTCCAGAACCATACCATCGAATGTAACCCCAGAACATTCGTTTGGTTGTAATGAATTAGATACTGTTGCTCTCGGAATTTTATTTACAGTAAGTGTAGCTGTTTGACTAATTGTTGTGTTACCATCCCCGTCTTTAACAACGCAATAATAACCCCCGGCATCGTCTAATGTCACACTAAGAATTGTAATAGATCCAACCGACCTGTCGATGATATAATGAGGTTGTCCGAAGAGGGGGTTAGTTAATAAAACTCCATCTTTATACCATCTGAAAGTTAAAACCGCCTTACCAGTTGCTGTAATAGTGAATTCAGGGTTAGTCTCTTCACAAACTGTCAGACTCCTGGGTTGTGATGTAATTAACGGATTTGCTTTCGCCAAGGCAAACTGAGTTACTGAAGATGGGCTGATCGCGGCAAGATTATCCCTGAAAGCAACCAGTCCCGAAGCATCTCTGTGAGCCCCGTCTACTGTCCACGGACTGCCATTAATGCGTTTTACCACACGTGTTATATCCTTTACCGGTTCTGTAAATCCAGTCCCATTCAGATTAATGTTGAAGTTCCCACTTGATAAGCCGTTCGATTTAAAACTCCAGAATCCATCGATGAAGGTACTGTCAACTTCCACCCAGGGGTTAATTGAATAGTCGGGTAAAGGAAGGCCATTATTGTTTGGATCTGATGGAATGAATTCCGAAAGTATTGTACCGGAGATTGCAGCGGGTGAAGCTATAGTAAAGTTTGCGGGGTTATAAAATGCAGGAGTGCCAAGAGGGAAAAGATAAGTCCCTGCCGGGTTGATACCCCTTTCGAATTTTCCTAATACCCTGCTGCCGGTTACTGAGGTATAATTCAAAGCTGCAGGGTTTGAATTGAAAAGATACAATGTATTAGCAACCGTATTAAAATTGCCATTCTGCATCGACAGTGTGTTTCTTACGGTGATGTTATTAAGAAGTCCAACACTATCGGACGACACTGGTCCTGTGTTATTTAGTGAGAGATTGTAGAAGGTTCCCCCGACATGAATAACTGACTGATTATGAGAACCATTAAAGATCACCGTGCTATTGCTCTCAAAAAAGGTTCCGGTGTTTGTCCAGTTACCCCCTATTGTATATGTTCCATTACCAATAGTAACTCCGGAACTTGAATAATTACCTGAAAGATTTATTGTTCCTCCGTTTGAAAAGATACCTGACGAAGTATTGATGGCATCTTTTGAGCCCACGACAATTCCTGAAGAGACAGAAATTGCAGCATCTTTATTTGAAATGACCTGAGAAAACAATGCCACAGGCATAAAACCCAGACATAGCAGTAAGATAGCTCTTTTCATGGAGCTACTCCTTCTTCTGCCCGGAAGCCTTGTATGTGTCTGTCTAAATGTCATTTCTCTGTCTGCAAATTCTCTTGTTTATTAAACGTTTTGCGATTGTCGTTGCTCGAGACGCAATATTTTGCGTCTCTACCATTGTCTTTCTACCTACTACCTACTTCTTACTTCCTACTTCCTACTTCCTACTTCTTACTACCTACTTCTTACTACCTACTACCTGCATCAGCGTAATATCGAACACCAAAGCCGAGTTAGCAGGTATCACGTTTGGCAAACCGGCAGGACCATAAGCCAGTGCGGAGGGAACGAACACTCTCCATACCGATCCTTCCGGCATTAATTGAATTGCCTCGTTCAGTCCGGGGATTAGAGCGCTCGTCAATGTGGTTATTGTTTTCTTTTTCTGAAAAGTATCTTCAAACACGGTACCATCGGCAAACACACCGATAGCGTTTATAACAACACTGTCTTTTGCAGTTGGGCGGACACCTGTTCCGGCTTTTATGACAATATAATGAACACCATCGGGCAGGACACCCACGCCAGCTTTACCTTTCAGGGCGGCAAACAACTGCTCTTCCATAAGGCGGCTGCGTGCATTCTGTGTGGCAAGCTGGTAGGCAGCAACGATCGGTACAATAGTTGAATCGGTTACTGCCAGCTTTTTGTTTTGCAATACATCATCCATCCCTCTTTTAAAAAGGACAGGGTTGGAAACTGTGAAGCTGTTTTTTATCATCCACTGGCCGATGAAGGCGCCTAGGGTATACTGGAGAGTATCAGCAGACGATGCAAGTTTCACTGCAGCTGCAGGCTGTTGAACATTTGCACTTTTTGCAAGTTGCTGTTGTGCAGAGATGCTGATAGTGAATAGCAGGGCTGCAAGGGCAAAAAGTATCGGTTTCATGTTTCTCATGTTTCTCATTTTATTTCAGTTTTGTATTTCTATTGGTCTCACTTTTGTCTTTTTGCTTACGTTTTATCATTTTCGTTCCTCTTTGTAGAATCATCGTTTCGTTACGATTTCTTCATCTCCCCCTTTGTTTTGCAGTAACTCCTATTAATAATTGTGATGAAATTCTTATCTGATCAAATAAAAGTTAGTTCCATCAAATACGACAATATATACTCCACCGGATGTAATATCACCAGATGCTAAGGCCCCTCCTGTTACAGTTAAAATGCTTGTTGCAGCTAACGAATTTACACTTATTGTACAAGCACCAGTATTACTACTTCCAGCTTTAAAAACCACCATCATCCCAGTTGTATAGGTGGTTGGCGCGGGTGAAAGAGTGACAGTTTTCGCATTAGCTGTTCCTCCTGACGTACCTGCCCAGTTGAAAGCTCCATTTATTGTTGCGCCACCAGTAGAATTTATTGCAGAAATGGCAGTTCCGGTAGAATTTCTCCATTCCTGAAGATTTGCCGTTTGAGTTGTTGCAGATGAGGGACCTACTACCAAAATAGGGTTTGTGCCTCTGGTTCCTATAACATTTAGTGAGGGGTCACCGGTTACACCCGCAAAAAATAGAGGAGCTGTCATTACCCCCGTATTTCCAGATATATCGACACCCCAATATGAAACAAGTTGCATGCGTTTTTGATAACCATTTTGTAAAACATTATGATCGTCACCAAAAGCATAACGGGCATATGAGTTTATTGGCATAGGGATTATTCCAACTGTACGAGGAAGTGGATTCGCTCCTTGACCATCACCTGAACCTGTTGCGTCTATTGTTAAATCCCCTTTATAAACTACCCCGCTTGAAAATGTTTTTATGCCAGCAATAGTTTGATTTGTCGTAAGATCAACAAAATTCTGGGTAGTAGATCCTGTACCACCATTTGCAATAGCAACCGTCCCAGTAACATTTGAAGCCGTTCCGGTTGTATTTTGATTTAGGGTAGGAAAATCTCCAGCAACTGCAATAGTTAATGCCCCTGTTGTTGTTGTTGATTTTAAAATCCCTGTTGACAAGGCAGATGTTCCTGCAGAATAATCTGAACCAACTGTAGCCAAACTTAAAACCCCTGTGGTGGTAGTATTCTTTAGAAGACCCGTACCCAATGCTCCTAAAAATTGGGCACCAGTTAATCCTGCATCAGCTGTTCCTTGGACAATAAATTTGTTCGTAAATGGTACCGCAGCTGATCCATCTACGCTATTGCCTGCAAGATTTCTTGCTGTAGTCCATTTTGCAGCACTTCCAGTGGTACTCTGGTTAAAGGTTGGTAGAGCAGATGTCCAGTTAGTACCATCTGAAACTAATAAGTTTCCAGCTGTTCCAGGAGTTGCATATGTTTCAGTTGAGGCAACCCAATTTGTCCCATCAGAAACAATCATCTTTCTTATAGTGGCACTTGCATTTGGGAAAGTTGGTGTGGACCAAACCGGAGCAGCACTTGAACCTGACATGAGTACTTTATTCGCCGTTGCTGTGGATGCCAACACACTTGTTGTATTAAGAGCAGTTTGATAAGGAATAGCACCCACTGTACCTCCGGCTATATTTGCTGTTCCTGTCGAATTTTGATTAAGAGTTGGAACATCTGCAGCCTGAATGCCTGAAAGCAAGACATTTGTTCCATTCCCACGAAGATATTGTCCCGAAGTTACTCCACCTACCAGAGCATTTATAGCTGCCTGTTGAGTTATTTGACCTGTTCCTCCGTTTAGTATAGCTACGATTCCAGTAACATTAGCTGCTGTGCCACTTACATTTCCCGTGACATCGCCTGTAAGATTTCCAACTACATTACCCGTTACGTTGCCTGTTAAATCTCCTGTAACATTACCTGTCAAGGCTGCACTGATTATCCCTGCACTAAAGTTCCCACTGCCATCCCTTGAGACTATTGCACTATTGGTATTTAAATTTGTAGCCGTTGTGGCTGAGTTAGATACCTTGCCTGATGTGGCTATCGTCGCTAGTTTCGTGTCTACTATCCCCGCTGTGGCGGATACCTTACTGTCATCTATCGCACCTGCACTGATTATTGGGGCGGCGGCGGTTGTCCCTACTCCGCCCAAATCACCTGCCAACTGTACTTTTCCCTTTACCAAGGTCGTTGCATCTGGTGTTGCTGTTGTTACTGCATCAGCCACAAAAGCCGTGGTTGCTATTTGTGTTGTATTTGTCCCGGCTATAGCTGTTGGTGCTAATGGCGTTCCTGTTAAACTAGGTGATGCCAACGGGGCCTTTAGATTCAACGCACTCTGTGTTAAGGTTGAGATCGGTTTATTTAAATCTGTTGTGTTATCTACGTTCTCTAACCCTAAATTAGTCTTTGCTCCCAATACTGTCGAGGATCCCGTCCCTCCATTTAGTATAGCTACTATTCCAGTAACATTGGCTGCTGTGCCACTTACATTTCCCGTGACATCGCCTGTAAGATTTCCAACTACATTACCCGTTACGTTGCCTGTTAAATCTCCTGTAACATTACCTGTCAAGGCTGCACTGATTATCCCTGCACTAAAGTTCCCACTGCCATCCCTTGAGACTATTGCACTATTGGTATTTAAATTTGTAGCCGTTGTGGCTGAGTTAGATACCTTGCCTGATGTGGCTATCGTCGCTAGTTTCGTGTCTACTATCCCCGCTGTGGCGGATACCTTACTGTCATCTATCGCACCTGCACTGATTATTGGGGCGGCGGCGGTTGTCCCTACTCCGCCCAAATCACCTGCCAACTGTACTTTTCCCTTTACCAAGGTCGTTGCATCTGGTGTTGCTGTTGTTACTGCATCAGCCACAAAAGCCGTGGTTGCTATTTGTGTTGTATTTGTCCCGGCTATAGCTGTTGGTGCTAATGGCGTTCCTGTTAAACTAGGTGATGCCAACGGGGCCTTTAGATTCAACGCACTCTGTGTTAAGGTTGAGATCGGTTTATTTAAATCTGTTGTGTTATCTACGTTCTCTAACCCTAAATTAGTCTTTGCTCCCAATACTGTCGAGGATCCCGTCCCTCCATTTAGTATAGCTACTATTCCAGTAACATTGGCTGCTGTGCCACTTACATTTCCCGTGACATCGCCTGTAAGATTTCCAACTACATTACCCGTTACGTTGCCTGTTAAATCTCCTGTAACATTACCTGTCAAGGCTGCACTGATTATCCCTGCACTAAAGTTCCCACTGCCATCCCTTGAGACTATTGCACTATTGGTATTTAAATTTGTAGCCGTTGTGGCTGAGTTAGATACCTTGCCTGATGTGGCTATCGTCGCTAGTTTCGTGTCTACTATCCCCGCTGTGGCATCAACATCTCCATTTACTATTGTTCCCCACGAAGGATCACCTCCTGAATTTCCATGCAGAATAGTATTAGCAGATCCCTGATTCGCAAATAAAGGGGAAGCAAGTATTGGTGAGAAAAATGTCGGAGGAGCACTCGTACCAGCAAAATTACCGAAGATTGAGTATGCCCCTGCATTAGAAAGAGTAAATGATAACGCAGGTGTGGTTGTTGAAGTAGCTACAGATGTTGTGAAAAGTGGTGATAAATTTCCTGAAGTAAAGTCAGTTACCGTACCACCTAATCCGTAGGAGGTAAGTGTTGTACCAGTCAGTGTAAGTCCGCTACCTAGCGAAATTTCCTGAACATTCGTAGTAGTTTGTGAGCTCCCCAAAATTTTACTTGTTGCACTAACAGCTTGTATTTTAGAGTAGGAAACTGCATTGTTCAAAATCTTTGAGGTTGTGATTGCATCATTTGAAATAAGGAGCGATCCTGCATTATTTATCGTTGCATCGCCACTAAGCAATACCTGTTGTGGTGCCTCTCCGGACTTTCCTACAATTACCTGTCCATCGGTCATTAGAGGTGCCTGCACAATTGCACCCCCGTCAGATACCATTAACGATTTCCCTGAAAGTGCTATGCTTGAGTTAGTACCTCCATTGGCTATCGGTAATACTCCGTTTACATGGGAGGTTAGTCCTATCTTTCCCCATAAAGGTGCCGTACCCGATCCCCCGCTTAATAATACATTTCCAGTGGCTATATCTGCCAGTCTGGCAAAACCAGTCGCTGTCCCGTATAAAAGATCTCCTATTGCCGGTGTTCCCAATGAAAGATCGGTATTGGTCCCACCATGTGACAGGTCAACTATTGTCCCGTTCCACACTCCTGTATTTATTGTCCCTAACCTTGTTATGTTATCCTGTACCGCATTTGGAAGAGTCGAACTAATAGATGGCACTCCTGCCCCGCTGGTAGTAAGCACCCCATTGTTCGAAGTTGTTATTCCAGTTATATTATCACCTATCGATGAATATAAAATCTGATTTATTGTTGTCGTTGTAGGATAAACTGCTGTAGAATAGCTGGGATCTGTGCCTGCTCCACGGCTCTGTAATACCTGACCTGTGGAGCCGCTAACTGTAACCACAGGGTTTGTCCCCTGTCCAACAACTACTCCATGATTAGTTAGTGTGTTGACCCCGGTTCCTCCATTGGGGAGAGGTAAAATACCCGTGATCTTATCCGGAAGAACTATCGTACCATTGGTTATATCAGCATTGACTATCAGACTTGATGATAAAACTCCTCCGGCGGCATTATGTACAACTCCGGCTGTAACAAAGGCAGGAAGGGTTATGGTATTCAATGAATTTCCTATCGTTACTGCACCTGTCGATGATCCCGTATTGATGTTCGTTGCAAAATCTGAACTGCTATTAAGGTTTATTGAAGCTCCCGATATTGTTGCTCCTGCCTGGCCTGTCAGTAATCCTGCAGAAGTGATTGTTCCTGCCACCGTTGTGTAAATATTCCCACTGGTAGTGATGGCATCTCCTGCATTCGCCGGTGACAATATCTTGCCTATATCGTCTCTATTCCAGTATCCTAATGTCCCGGTAATCGGTGGTGCTGTTGTTAGTCCGCTGGCCCCATTCGTATAAACTCCCGAGTTGATTGCCAATCCGCTTAGTGTTAACCCAGAAAAGGTCGGGGTGGCTGATGAATGGATATTCTGAGGAGTTGATAGTGTTATAGTTCCATTCCCATTTGCAACATTGATCTGGTTTGATGTACCTGTCAGGGTGTTCCTTGTCAGGGTTCCTGATGAATTGCCTATTAGCAATTGTCCGTTTGTGAACGTATTGTCATATCCCGTTCCTCCATTGAGCACAGGAAGCACTCCGCTTACATGTGAGCCTAAACCTATCTTTCCCCATAATGGCGCTATACCCGATCCCCCGCTTAATAATACATTTCCAGTGGCTATATCTGCCAGTCTGGCAAAACCAGTCGCTGTCCCGTATAAAAGATCGCCTATTGCCGGCGTTCCCAATGAAAGATCTGTATTGGTCCCACCATGTGACAGGTCAACTATTGTCCCATTCCAGACTCCTGTATTTATTGTCCCTAACCTTGTTATGTTATCCTGCACAGCATTGGGTAGTGTCGAACTGATAGATGGCACTCCTGCCCCACTGGTTGTAAGCACCCCATTGTTCGAAGTTGCTATCCCAGCTATATTATCACCTGCCGATGAATATAAAATCTGATTTATTGTTGTTGTTGTAGGATAAACTGCTGTAGAATAGCTGGGATCTGACCCTGCTCCACGGCTCTGTAACACCTGTCCAGCATTACCTGTTCCTGTTGTACTTATTGCGGATCCAGCATTACCAACCAATACACCATGTATACCCAGGGTTGATTGTCCTGTCCCTCCGTTGGGTACCGGCAAAACACCAGTCACATAATTTAATCCACCCCCCACGTTTACCGGCGCATAGGCCAATCCGCTTAAGTTACTTACCTGCAGTACGTTTCCAGTTACCAGAGCTCCGGATATTGGCACCGTTGCTCCATTTATCCGACCAACAGTAACTGCTCCGGAATTAGCTATTGTAGCATCACCACTCATAGGAACATCGGTTGCTACGTTGGATGTGTTCCCTACATAAATATGAGTGCTCAGCAAGGCAGATGAAGTAAAGTCAGTCCTGTTTGTCCATTGCGGAACGCCAGAGCTGTTCGTAACCAATACTCCATTATTGAGAGTTGCCAGTCCTGCAATATTGTTATCGCTAGGTGAAAATAACAACTGATTAATCGTTGTTGCATTTGGGTATGTCGTTGCTGTCTCTAACCAGTTTGTCCCATCTCCCCTCATTATCTTGCCAGGTGTTGCACTATTCGGGTAAGTCGGCGAAGACCAAACAGGAGTTCCTGCTCCTGCACTTCTCAACATTTGTCCTGCTGATCCAGCCGTTGTAATTCCTGCTGCAGTAGCTGTTGAACCATACAAAACTCCGCCCGGAATAAATGGAGAGGATTGTCCTGTCCCTCCATTAACAACATCGAGCACGCTCTTCCATGTCGGCGCACCTCCAATTGTTGTAGTCTGCAGGAACTGTCCCGCTACTGTTGATGCTGGTACTGAATTGAGTACATCCGGAGCTGATGTGTAAAGTACTGTATTATTCCCTCCAAAGGTCGTCAACCCCGTTCCTCCACCCGGCACTCCCAGAGTGCCATAAGTCATCGGACTAGCTCCTCCGCCACCGCTTAATAAGGCCTGACCTGCTGTTCCGGCTGCTGCAGGCAGGTTGAAGTTATAAGTACCCGCGGCTGCCTGTGGCTGAATAGTTACAACACCACTTGTATTGCCGGATAAAGAAATAGTTCCCTTTGTCCCTGTCAAACCAAGTATTGGAGTTGCTGTAATTACCGGTACTCCGGTGCTGTTTGTATTTAGTATTCCCCCGTTCGCAGTTGAAATTGTGTGGGGAGCTGCTCCTGATCCCCCACCGATAACCACACCATTGGCTGTCAGCAATAGGGAAGAGGCCATTGTTGAGTTAGTGCTATAGTAAGGGATTCCACCTGAGATACCTGAGGATAATCCTGTTCCACCATACAGAACATTTAATATGTTGGCATTCCATGTTCCTGTTGTAATTGTACCTAATGTGTTTATTGAAGTTTGTCCGAGATAGCCTGGATCAATATTTATTATTGGATCTGCAGATGTACCAGTAATTAAAATACGATTTAATGTACCTGTAATACTATTCACCCCAAAATCGCCTGAAAACAACACTCTCCACACAATACCATCGAAAATATTAAGCTTGTTTGTAGTTGTATTATAGATTATTAAGCCAGTTGCTGGCGTTCCTGGAGTTGCAATGGCATCCCTTTGAGCTTGAGTCATCCTTGGCGCCAGAAATCCTCTAAGCGTCGATCTGAGCTCGAGGATTGAAGAGCCATCCGGCGTGATAGCTGTCGTCTCATTAATCCCGACACCCTGACCAAACGATTTCTGGCCACCGATAATGCCACTCAGCATCACCATAAACAATACGATTGCGGAAGGAGCACACAATGCTCTCTTTCCTGTCTGCCATCTTCTCTTCCAAGATATTCCTGAAGATGTGTTTCGTGTCGTTTTCATACTGTACCTCCTATGTTGTCTAAATGTCCTAAATATCTAATTGTCGTGCAGTCTTGCAGTCTTTTACCCTTGCGCCTTACCCTGAGCTTGTCGAAGGGTGTGCCATTATAATACAATAAAGTAACTGTCCGACCTCTTTTCTTTTTTTTTAAAGATCGATCAATGTTATTAGTATTTTAATGTCCGTCCTTAATGTTCAAAACGGACAAATGAATATCCTGTTCTAAGACTTCTATAAACTACTCAAGGTTGCACTATGGCAACCATTTAAATAAGTCTTAAAGATAGAAAATAGTTATAAATTCGGAAGTGTATTTTGACAAACCAAATTTATTCTTTGATGATCACTTTATTTTAGCAAGTAATCTAAAGATTTAGGATTCGTATAAGTTCAAAAAAGGTCCTGCAGTCTTGCGGTCTTCTGGTCTTGCGGTCCGCTATTTACCCGACTTGAGGTATTTCATGAAGCTGCTGTTTCCATTAATTATTTTTTGAGCTTTGGTTCTTCTGTCAATGGCTGTTTCAGACGAAACATAATTCTGATCTTCAGCAATATAGTACATGCTTTTAACTTCCCCTGTTGAACCTTTTGAAATATTTAGAAATTGTCTGAATTCTGCATCACTACTCCTACAGAAGCCTTCAGAGATATTGTTCATGGAAGAAACTCCAGCTCTGGTTATCTGATCTTTGAAAGTAAGATCCCGACACTTCCTGAAATCAGAATAAATTAAGTTGACAAGCTCTCTCGACATTTTCCACACCTCGAGATCCTCAAAATTTTTTATTGTTCCCATAATAGCACGATTTAGTTTATAACAATTAAAGTTATAAAATTTCTAAATCTGTGTTATCAAACAAATTTATAGATTAATGACTGCAAGACCGCAGGACCGCAAGACCAGTTGACCGCAAGACCGCAGGACCGCAAGACCAGTTGACCGCAAGACCGCAGGACCGCAAGACCAGTAGACCGCAAGACTATATAATCAGCATCGCATCCCCATATGTACCAAACCGATACTTCTCCTTAACTGCAACTTTATAAGCATCGAAAAGAAGGTCGTAACCGGCAAATGCCGAGACCATCATCAGAAGAGTGGAATATGGAAGATGGAAATTACTTATCATCATATCTGGCACTTTAAACTCGTAAGGAGGAAATATGAATTTATTCGTCCAACCATCATACGGTTTAAGATACCCATCGGTAGAAACAGAACTTTCGAGAGTCCTTACAACTGTGGTACCAACAGCACATATTTTGTACTTGTTATCTTTAGCTTTGTTTACAATCGACACACACTCATCTGTGATTAAGATTCTTTCGGAGTCTACCTTATGTTTGGTAAGATCCTCTACATCAACGCTTCTGAAGTTTCCCAAACCTACATGAAGTGTTATTTCGGCAAACTCAGTTCCAATAATCTCAAGTTTTTTTAATAGCTCCCTGCTAAAGTGCAACCCGGCTGTGGGAGCAGCAACTGCTCCTTCATGTTTTGCAAAAATTGTTTGATATCTTTCGCTGTCTTCAGGCTCAACCGGTCTGTTAATAAATTTTGGCAGAGGAGTCTCTCCCAAACCGTATAGTGTTTCTTTAAATTCTTCATATGTCCCGTCGAACAGGAATCTGAGTGTTCTTCCTCTCGATGTTGTATTATCTATTACCTCAGCAACCAGAAGATCATCTTCCCCAAAATATAGTTTGTTGCCAATCCTTATTTTTCTGGCTGGATCCACCAGGACATCCCATAATCGTTGTTCCCGGTTAAGTTCCCTCAGCAAAAACACTTCTATCTCGGCTCCGGTTTTCTCCTTATTACCATATAACCGTGCAGGAAATACCTTTGTGTTATTAAATACCAATACATCATTCTCGCTAAAGTACTCCGTAATATCTTTGAAAATCTTATGCTGAAATTCCCCTGTTTTCCGGTTAACCACCAACAACCTTGACTCATCTCTGTTTGGAGACGGATATAAAGCAATTAACTCCTGAGGTAAATTGAATCTGAATTTTGATAATTTCATAATAAATATATAATCGCGTTGGTAAAATGAAGTCCTTTATACGTAGTAAAGTTAAATTTGTTGCATTTGTTCAATATATTTCTGGAATTTTTCGAGTGAGAAGGCCTTATTTACATGAAAGGATCCAATCGAAGTTCTTTCTAATGCTGCAAGATAACTGCCACTATTAAGAGCTGCTCCTAAGTCTCGGGCAAACGACCTGATGTAAGTCCCTTTGGTGCATACAAGCCTTACCTTTATATCTGGTATTCCAAAAGAAAGTAGTTCTATTTCTCTGAAAGTTACCGATGCTGGCTCTAGTTCCTTGTGAACTCCCTTCCTTGCATATTCGTAAGCCCGGGTTCCGTCAATAAGCTTGGCAGAATACATCGGAGGTAGCTGTTTTTGTTCCCCGATGAAACTATCCAGGACTTTTTTTACCAATTCCTCGTTTATGTGATCAGTAGGGTATCTGTTATCAGTCTCTGTTTCAAGATCAAATGAGGGAGTAGTCTCTCCAAGATGAAAAGTTGCAACATATTCTTTGTCGAGATCGCGGAACTCATCAATTTTCTTTGTGAATTTACCGGTGCAAATAATCACTAGTCCGGTGGCAAGCGGATCTAAAGTACCTGCATGCCCTACCTTGATCTTCTTTATTCCAAAGGCGCTCCTTATCATTATCCTCACCTTATTCACCAGATCGAAAGAGGTCCAGTAAAGTGGCTTATCGAATAGAAGTATCTGACCTTCTTCAAAAATACTTCGGACTTTTTCTTCCATCTAAAGGACAAATATTGAAATTAATCCTACCACTGCACAGTAAATCGAAAACCATATAAGCTTGCTTCTTTTTACCAGTGAAATCATCCATGTGCAGGCAAAATATCCTGAAACAAATGCGGCTAAAAATCCGATAATTACGCTCCCAACACTTGCACTGTTCATTGAAATATCCCCGGAAATTATTTCCAGTAGATTTTCTCCCAGCACCGGTATTAGCACCATAAGAAACGAAAACCTGGCAATTTCTTCTTTTTTATTTCCGATTATCAAGCCAGTCGAGATTGTTGAAGCTGACCTCGATATTCCCGGGATAACCGCAATTGCCTGCGAGATACCTATAATAAAAGCATCTTTATAGCCAATAGTTCTGTCGCGTTTGTTTATAAAGTGAGCAACTGCAAGAACAGCCGAAGTTATAAGAAGCATCAGTCCAATAAAAACCAGGTTACCATTAAAGAGTTGCTTAATAGGATCTTTAAGTAAAACTCCAGCGATGCCTACCGGGATCATTGATATTATTATCTTAAGAACATAGGATGTCTCTTCATTCATTTTAAATTTAAGCGACCCTGTAATCAGGTTCAGTATTTCCTTCCAGAAAACAAATATTGTGCTTAGTACCGTTGCTCCGTGTACAGCTACGGTAAAATAAAAACTGGTGTCGGGATCAACACCTAATAACGATTTTGCAATCTCCAGGTGTCCTGAGCTACTAACAGGTAAAAACTCTGTAAGTCCCTGGATTACACCAAGAACCAATGCGTGAAACCAACTCATGATGATCAGATATTTGAATGTTTTAAAAAATAAATGGTTGGAAGACCGATAGAAAGTATGTAGTATGTAGTATGTAGTAAATAGTATAACTAAATCGTCCTGCCTCTGCTTACTACCTACTTCCTACTTCCTACTACCTACTTCTTACTTCCGTCTTCCAGCTTCTGTCTTTATTTCGGCTTCTTCATAATCGCCCATATCTCGAAAGCGAAACCCGCAAGTACGACTATCGGAGCAAGCGTTATTCTCCTGAAGCTGAATATATTGTCACTGAATTTATCCGGAGAAGGTGATTTACCTCCCAGCATAAGTAAAAATCCAACAACGATAATAGCAAAACCAATTGCGAGAAGCTTGTAATTTTCTGCTCCCAATGCAAAATTTGATTTTTCTTTGTTTTCGTTTTTCGTGCTCATAACTAAATTAATAATATAATTTATCTTCTGAAATGCTCAGATACCTGTTTACCGAAAAATATGTAGAAATTATGTTTATCAAAACCCCTGTAGCAATAATGCAAGCTCCTAGGAGAAGGAAGAGAGAGGTGTTTTCGAAGGTGAACATCAGGAAAAACTCCTTCTCGATTAAGTAAAGCAATCCCATTAATAAAGCCATGGCAAGAAGCGCGGCAATAAGACCGTGAAAAACGCTTTGAATAATGAATGGCCTTCGGATGAACGATCTTGTCGCCCCCACAAGCTGCATAGTTCTTATTATAAAGCGTTTGGAATAGATTGAAAGCCTGATTGTATTATTAATGATCGTAAGTGCGATAAGAAAGAGAAATGAACTTATAACCAGCAGGAACAAACTGATTTTCCTTACATTTTCATTAATCAGGAAAAGTAAAGACTCCTGATAGTATACCTCTTTAACGAATGGATATTCAAGGACATATTTCTCAATTTTCGCAACACTATCTGGAGCTGTATACCTGGCATACAGATAAACGTCAATTGATGGTGGTAACGGATTATCGCCCAGAAAGCTTATAAAATCTTCTCCAAGGTCTTCCTTCATCTTTACGGCAGCCTCATCCTTCGAAATATATTTAGTAGATTTGACATAAGGTTTTGCATCAAGGTCTTTCTGAAGCATTCTGATATCGGCCTCTTTTGCGTCATCATTAAGCATCACTGAGAAAGAGAGACTTTCCCGGAAATAATCTGCCAGTTGCCTAGCGTTAATGAGAATAAAACCCAGGGCACCAAGTAGGAATAACACAAGAGAGACACTTATAATAAGAGTCAGATAGGAGCTTCTCAGCCTCGTCTTAGAAAATCCTTTCTCTTTATTCTTCAACTTTCTTCCTTTTTGTTTTTCTTGCCTACCTTGTGCCCTACTCCCTTCTCAACCTAATTTATATCAATGTTTTAGCCCCCCCTTTGGGGTGGATGGGGGGTATTATTCCACAATCGTTATCCACCCAAATGTATCAGGTTCATCACCATTCTGAATAGCAACAAGTTTATTATAAAGCCTCATAGTTAATTTCCCTGGCTCTCCATCTTTGCAATATTCGTAAATCATATTGTTTTCAGGATCAAATATTTTCGCTATCGGACTGATTACTGCAGCGGTACCACAATTTCCGGTTTCACTGAATGTAGATAGTTCTTCCACAGCTACTTTCCTCCTCTCAACCTTCATCCCAAAGCTTTCTGCAATTTCTATCAAACTCATATTAGTTATTGAATTCAGGATTGAATCCGATTTTGGTGTTACATAGGTATTATCCTTTATTCCGAAGAAATTTGATGGACCACATTCATCGATATATTTTTTTTCAATTGAATCAAGAAAAATTGGGCTTGAATATCCTGAATCGTGTGCGGACACAATAGCCCGCAGGCTGGCTGCGTAATTGCCACCAACCTTAAAGTTACCGGTTCCGAGAGGCGCTGCCCTGTCAACATCGCGGCAAATCAGCATGTTGACTGGTTTTACACCACCTTTGAAGTACGGGCCCACAGGCATTACGAACATTATGAAAGTATACTCAGAGGCAGGTTTTACACCAACTTCAGCGCCACTTCCATAAAGCAAAGGTCTGATATATAATGTTGCACCTGATCCATACGGCGGCACAAATCTTTTATTTAACTGAATAACCTTAAACAAAGCTTCTTTGAACAATTCTGTTGGAAAGACAGCCATTTTAATTCCCTTTGCCGATGAAGCCATCCTTTTGGCATTTTCTTCCCATCGAAACAACCTGATCCTGCCATCTTTTCCCATATAAGCTTTAAGCCCTTCAAAAGCTTCCTGTCCATAATGCAATCCGGTAGCAGCTATATGAATATCAATATATTCCGAAGACGAAACTTCAATTTTTCCCCATTCTCCATTCTTATAGACACACCTGACATTAAAATCAGTTTTCATATAACCGAATGGTAAGCTTTTCCAATCGAGATTTTCCATAATGACCCTTGTTATAATTGCCGTAAAAATACATCTTTAAAATTTAAAATTATATGTAACAGCTATCATATCTGCTATCAAAGTAATTTTTAACTCGGAGTGCGCTGACGAAATGCTGAGAATAGAGCGATTAAAAAACAATATAACTGTTAGAAGGAAGCGGAAAATTATTCAGCTGGCGACTGGATTCTGGCAATCTGATCCTCCGTCCTTACACTTCTGAAAAGCCTGGCAGTTTTTGTAATAAAATCATGATCTGTAAGCAATTTCATCTGAATTTCAATCCACGATTTACTGTCAGTATGTTTACCATATTCGGTCCGTTCCCTCAGAAGTTTATCAGTAAGTTTTATATAGTCGATGCGCCCCAGGTAGTCATACTTTGCATCGTGGAGGATCTTGTCTGAAAGTGATTCCGGATTCTCATTAAACGCGTTCCTGATAATCTTTTTTGTCGTTTCAACATTTCCGGGTTCAAAGCCATACCTTGGTAAGATCTCATCTACCAGTCTGAGAGTAGCCTCCATCGGTTTTTCGTAGTCAGTTATATATCCGGTAAACAAAAATATTGAAGCCAGCTTCAGGTTAATATAATCTTCCCCGGAAAGCTTTTCTGCACCTGATAAAAGTTCAACCTGGTTGGTTATGTTTCTTACCAGCGACGAATTGTGAAAATATAAATTCGGAGATGCCTCATCATCAAACAATTTGGTGATCATTTCTTCAATATCCTGAAGTTTGATCATCTGCATTTTAACGATGAATTTTGCATTTGGGCCACCTTTTTCATCACTTAGATCCGGTACTATTCCTTCCACGAAATACATCTCCAGCTCTCCCTTGTATTTAACGGGCATCTTGCCCCGGTATTCGCAAGTGAAAAACTCCTTCACAAACTCATACGTTGTACCTGATATATTTATCTTGCCGGCCTCCCCCGACGACTCCATCCTGCTGGCTGTATTAACTGTATCTCCCCAGATGTCATACGATAGCTTTTTCTGCCCCACCACCCCTGCAACTACTGTTCCCGTGTGAATACCAATTCGAATATCCCAGAACTTCATCCCTTCAAGCTCAGAGTTCTCTTTTAACCTTTTCATATACGATTTCATCTCAAGAGCTGCAAGGATTACTTCTACCGGATTAGTGCGGTTTTTTTCAGGAATCCCTCCTGCACACATGTAAGCATCACCAATTGTTTTTATTTTCTCAATACCGAACTTCTCAACAACTGAATCGAAATGAAAAAAGAACTTATCGAGTTCATCGATTAACACCTCAGGGTTCATCTCCTCGGCAATCTTTGTAAATCCCTGTATATCTGAGAACAACACAGTAACAAAGTTATATTTAATCTTCGAAGCTTTTCCTTTTGACATTATTTCATCTGCGGTATTTTTCGGAAGTACATTTGCAAGTAATGTCTCGCTCTTCTCCTTCTCAATAATAAGATCCTCGGTTCTTTTATTGATAAGCATTTCCAACATATACTGTTTTCTGGCAAACCCCAGATCGAGCTGCCTGTATAAAGCCCATATAATTAAAAAGAATAAAATCAGATAAAGAATGATTGCCACTCTCGAGAAGTACCATAAGGGAAGTACTTTGAATAGTACTGGTGACATTTCGTGTACATTCTTATCACTATCACGGTACCTGCTCTGAAAAATATAGTTTCCGGCTTTGAGGTTAGTGTATTCCTTATAGCTGCGATTTACCCAGGAGGTCCATCCGGAATCAAATCCTTTCAGAAAAAACTGGTATTCATAATTGGCTGCAGGGGAAAGCAGGAAAGTAATATTATTATCTCTGTATCTGAGGACAAACTTTTTACTTAATGTCCCATTCTGTTGCCCGGGAACAGCTGGAATAGCAATAACCGTATCGTTTGGAACTGAAAAGCCTGAAAATGAAAATATGTCGATTGAACCAGCAATAACATTAGCTGCTGAAGCTTTAGAGAGGAATGAAAAAATACAAATCCAACTGAATAAAATCAATCTTCCGATATACGACATAAACTATTATCTTGCTTTTTATTAACCCAAAAGTAGCACTTAATAATCTCAGGTCAAAAGGAAAGCTCAATTTTGACTATTTTTGGCCAATCAGAAATACATTCTCTATGACATTAATATTCGCTTCAAATAACGAACATAAAATAAGGGAGATAAGCAGTATCCTTGGAAATGCTTTTACTCTCCGGAGCTTAAGCGATTTAAATATTACTGAAGATATCCCGGAAGAAGAACCGCTTATTGAGGGAAATGCCTTAGCCAAAGCAAGATATGTTCACAATATTACCGGAATGAATGTCTTTGCAGACGATACCGGTCTTGAGGTTGAAGCCCTCAACGGATTGCCCGGAGTTCATTCCGCAAGATTTGCAGGAGAGAACAAAGATTCGGCGGCAAATATTCAAAAGGTATTGTTAATGCTTGGAAATAATGAAAACCGCAAAGCCAGGTTCAGAACTGTCATTGCCCTCATCCTGGAAAACAGAGAGTATCTTTTTGAAGGAATTGTTGAGGGTACAATAATCAGCGAAAAGAGAGGAGAGGAAGGATTTGGTTACGATCCGGTATTTGTACCAGATGGAAAAAACACGACTTTCGCCCAGATGCCCCTCTCAGAGAAAAATACTGTATCGCACAGGGCGAGAGCATTTGACAAATTAAAGGAATTCCTTTATCTGTACGGGAACCCGGACAATAAATAGATGATTTGCAGGTTTTCTTGGAAAGACGGAGTAGGTAGTAAGAAGTAAGTAGTAAGTAGTAAGTAGTAAGAAGTAGGTAGTAGGTATTAGGAAGTAAGCAGAAACAGAAAGATTTAGTTATACTATTTACTACTTACTACATACTACTTACTTTCTTTCAGTCTTCCGACTTCAAACCAGTTATTATGAAATGAGAAAGATACTCTTCATATCCTTATTATTGATACTGTTCCTTCGGGCCAACTCCCAAACACCGGTCGGATCGTGGTCGGACCATCTCGCCTATAATACAGCTAAATGTCTTGCCGTAGGCTCGACCGAAATCTACGTCTCCACGGGCTCCTCAATAATCATATATAATAAAGAGTTCGCTGAACTCAGGAAATTGTCGCGTACTAATGGGTTAACCGAGAGCGGAATAAGCACAATTGCCTGGTCTGAAGAAAACAAAACTCTTATTATTGCTTATACTACTGGCAATATAGATCTTATGAAGGGCAGTATAATTTATAATATACCTGATATCAGCAGAAAGTATATTCCCGGGAACAAGGAGATAAACCGTATAAAGACAAATGGGAAATATGCCTACATGGCAAGCAGCTTTGGAATTGTTTTGATAGATATAAATAAAAGAGAGATTTACGATACCTGGAAACCAGGAGACGGTTCTTCGGTTTCTGATGTATGGGATATCACGTTCGGGAACAATAGAATATATGCAGCGACTAGCTCCGGGGTCTATTATGCTGACGTTTCAAATCCCGGGTTAGCATACTTTGGAAACTGGAGCGTTGTCGGCAGTCTGCCAAATCCATCAGGGAAATACACAGCCCTTGTTTTTTCGGGAGGTATGCTATACGCAAACCTGTCGGTCCCTTATTCTGCAGGGGATTACGTTTATATCATCGATGGGGGAAGCTCACTTTTTTCATACATTCCGGGAGTTTTTAATACCTCCTTCGACTTGGGAACCAGCGGTTTTACTATCTCTTCCTCCTCGTCACTAAGATATTATATTAATGGAGTGCTTGGTAAAACGATAACATCTTATGGAGGTAGTCTCGCACCGCCAAATGTTTCACAGGCCGTGGTTGAGGGTGGAAACTTATGGATTGCTGATCTTAGCTCAGGACTGGTAAAAGGTGAAAACATGTCGGCATTTTCAATATTTACCCTTCCCGGACCGGTATCAAACAATGCGTATAGTATTACCTCATATAATGGAAAAACAATTATCGGGGGTGGAGGAGGTGACGCTTCATGGAACAATCAGTGGAGATCGTTGGAGATCTCTGTTTTTGAGAATAATGGCTGGACTTCTGTTTTGCCAATGACATTCAAAGATCCAATGAGAGCCCTTATTGATCCGGAGGACAATAATCACTTTTTTGTATCCACATGGGGAGGCGGACTTCTTGAGTATCAGAATAACGTCCTGAAAAAACAATACAAAGAATCAAATTCACCCATGCAGACAATAATCGCAGGACAGCCATACGTTAGAATCTGCGGTCTGGCAATGGATAAATCTAAAAACCTGTGGATCACACAAACCGGAGTGCCGGGCAGTATTAAAGTCCTAAGACCCGATGACACCTGGATTGTTAACCCCATAACAATAGATGTCCCAACCATTGGAGATATTATAATTGCAAAAAACGGATATAAATGGATTGTTTTGCCAAGGGGATATGGCCTGTTTGTTCTGGACGACAATAACACTCCCGATGTATTTACCGACGACAGATCTAAGAAGATGCTGGTAAAGGACAGCGAGGGCAGAACAATTTCATCGGTCTATTCTATTGCAGAAGATCTTGATGGCAATATCTGGGTTGGCACCGACCAGGGCCCCTTAATCTACTACAATCCCGAAAAAGTATTTACGTCTGAACTAAACGCGTTCCATATTAAGATACCCCGCAACGACGGAACCGACCTGGCAGATTATATGCTTGGTACAGAAATAATAACATCAATTGCTGTTGATGGTGCAAACAGGAAATGGCTTGGCACTTTCAGTTCGGGAGCGTATCTCCTTTCCCCCGATGGAACCAAACAGATTAAAAATTATAATGAACAGAATAGTCCGATACTCTCAAATTCAATCGTAGCCCTTTCGGTCGATAATAAAACCAGCGATGTCTGGTTCGGGACATCTAAAGGTGTTCAGTCGATAAGGGGCGACGCAAAGGAAGGAGAAGATAAATTCACAAATGTCTATACTTTCCCTAATCCGGTCAGGGAAGATTTTACCGGGAATGTTACTATTACCGGGTTGATGCGCGATTCACAAATAAGGATAACCGACATTAGCGGGAATCTTGTATATCAAACTGTTTCCGATGGAGGTCTGGCGTCCTGGGATCTGAAAACATATAATGGCAAAAGGGTTGCCACCGGCGTCTATCTGGTATTTTGCGCCAGTAATGATGGTGCTGAATCTATGGTAACGAAGATGCTGGTGATACGATAAGACCCATAAAGCCCCCCTTGGGGGGTTTGGGGGTGGCGGGGTGAGAGAGGAGTTAACTTATTATAGACTACTCAGTTATCAGGCTCTGGATACGTTCTATCTGAAGCTGCTTATTCACCTCCCTCAGACTCCGTGCTGTCTCTGTAAAATACTGATGACCGGAAATAAACTTGACCTGTATCTTGTTCCAATCGTTCAATGAGCCCATTTTATTCTGCGCTTTCAGCTCCTCATAAAGCGTATTGGAAACAGGAATAAAATCACTTCTCCCAAGGTAATCCAGATCGGAATCACAAATTATGTTTTCAAGGAGATTTGTTGGGCGTGGCGGCAATTTAGTGGCCATGATTATTGCACAGATCCTCTCTATCTGTTCATCAGAGTAGTTGTATTTAGGCAACATCTCCTTAGCTATCTCAGTGCTGTAATACTCGTGATTATCATAAGCAATAATATGGCCGGCGTCGTGAAATAATCCTGCAGTTTTCAGAAGCAATATTTCCTCATCTGAACAGCCTTCGCCCCAACCGATAAGTTCTACTTCTGTAACCACGTCGACAGTGTGCTTTACATTATGATAAAAAAGATAATCGGGCAGTTCTTTCTCAAGTTTATCAAGAAGAATCTCCTGCATATCAGTAAATTGAATCAGTCCGAATTTTATTTTAAACGATTCGTTTGGCAAGAGGCCTTCTCCGTTCACTGAAAATTCTGGTTTCAGTCCGATAACTCTATACATCTGAAGATCCCCTTTGTATTTCACAGGGAGCTTGCCAAAATATTCGCAGTCGAAAAACTCTTTTACAAGTTCATATGTCATCACGGAGATTAGAATTGAAGCATTATCAGATGTAGCTTCCACCCGGCTGGCAGTATTGACTGTGTCTCCCTTGATATCGTAATTAACTTTCTTCTTCCCCGAAATTGTGGCAGTAACAGGACCAGTGTGGATTCCAATTTTTAAATCCCAGATGCGAATATCATTTCCTCTTTGGCGAATTTCGAATTTTGCCAGGAAATTCTTCATCTCCATGGCAGCCATTACTACTTCTATGGGATTTGTAATATTTTTTACAGGGATTCCTCCGGCACACATATAAGTATCACCGATAGTCTTGATCTTCTCAATTTTGAATCTTTTGACGATTGCATCAAATTCAAAAAGGATCTCATCCAGCTCATCCATCACTGCCGACGAATCCATTCCCTCAACAAGCTTGGAAAGCCCATGGATGTCTGCGAAAAGAACAGTCGCCATATTAAACTTAAGCGAACTCTCTCTTCTTTCCCCTTCTGCCGGTTCCTTCAGAGCATCGGGCGATAGTTTTTCATAAAGAGCCCTGATCTTCTCATTATCCTTTGCCAGTTTTTCGTTCAGCTTCTCAAGTTTTTTAAGTTGTTCCTCGAGATCCTGATTCTGCTTGGCAAGGCGGGCTATCCTTTTTACAAGTTCTTCATTGTTTATTACAGCCATCCTGGAGTTGATTGACCAGTAAATATAATAATTTTATCTTTGAATAAATCATCAAACCACATGCTCGAGAAAACCAGAGGGATAATTCTTAGCCAGATAAAATATTCTGATTCCGGGATTGTTGCCAGATTGTACACGCGGAAATTCGGCAGACAGTCATTTCTTATAAAAGGAATGAGGAATAAGAAGACCGGGAAATATAATATCCTCTTTCAGCCAATGTTCATACTCGAGCTTGAAATGAGCTATAAATCAAGCCGGGAGATGCAGGTCCTGAAGGAATTTTCCGTTTCGTTCACTCCTTACGATATTCATTCCAATATCATGAAAAGCAGCGTTGCTATCTTTCTGGGTGAAGTGCTGACCTCAGTTCTGAAGGAAGAAAGCCCCCACGAAGAGATGTTTGATTTCATTGAGGAATCAATAAAATACTTTGAGGGATGCAGGGAAGGATATGCTAATTTTCATATTGCATTTCTTGCCGGGTTAAGCAGCTTTCTTGGATTTGAACCCGGACTAAAAGAAAGCATAAACGATATATATTTCGATATGCTGAATGGACTTTTTGTTCAGACTCCTCCGGTGCATGGCAGTTATGCAAATCCTGAGATTTCGGCTCTTCTGGCAGATTTTTTTGTATCTTCTTACGATAATATAAATTCGATTTCTCTTTCAGGTTCACAAAGAAACGAACTGCTAGAGACCCTCCTTCGGTATTATTCTCTTCATCTACCCGGACTTAAGAGAATAAAGTCTCTCGAAGTACTGAAAGATGTTTTTAGCTGAATTTTGAGACCAATATCAAGAACTATTTTATATATCTTAGTCGTCAAACTGATTTCATAATGGCTATTATTCCATCTATTATTAACTGGTTGAATGTAAAGCGCTTAAGTCAGATTGACCTGTTCAAGAAATACCCTGTGGAAACACAACAGGAATCTTTATTCCATCTTATTGCAAAAGCGCAAACTACTGAATGGGGAAAGAAATACAACTACGCTTCTATCAGTTCAATAAAAGAATATCAGTCGAGGATTCCCATACAAGCTTATGAGGAGATTATTCCTTATGTTGAACGTCTTCGGAAAGGAGAGTCAAATCTTTTATGGCCGGGAGAAATAAAATGGTTTGCAAAGTCATCCGGAACCACCTCAACAAAAAGTAAATTTATTCCTATGAGCCGTGAGGCGCTTGAAGATTGTCATTACAGGGCGGCAAAAGATATTCTTGCTATTTATACCATGAACAAACCCGACACCGGGATCTTTTCAGGAAAATGCCTGACCCTCGGGGGAAGTCATAAAATAAATCAGTTTAGCAACGATTCTCTTTATGGCGACCTCTCTGCCATTCTGATCGAAAATGCTCCCTTCTGGGTTGAAGTAATAAGAACGCCAAAACAAAAGATCGCTCTTCTGGAAGATTTCGAAGAGAAACTTGAAATGATAACCAAAACATCTGTTAACGAAAATGTTACAAATATTTCCGGTGTTCCTTCATGGTATCTGGTTTTAATTAAACAAATTCTTGCTTATACCGGCAAATCGAACCTTCTTGATGTGTGGCCTAATCTGGAAGTCTTTTTTCATGGGGGAATAAGTTTTAATCCTTATCGTGAACAATATCAGAAACTAATTGAAGGAAGTCAGATGAACTATATGGAAACATATAATGCTTCAGAGGGTTTCTTTGGCATTCAGGATGATCCAACGAAAGGGGATATGCTTCTAATGCTCGATTATGGGATTTTTTATGAATTCGTTCCTGCCGATCAAATCTGTACTGACTCCCCTAAAGCTTATACAATTGGAGAAGTTGAAAAAGGGATAAGCTATGCTATAATCATTTCAACCAATGGCGGACTCTGGAGATATATGATGGGTGATACAATCATTTTTACCAGTCTTGACCCTCACAGATTCATAATTTCTGGAAGAACAAAACAATTTATAAATGTTTTTGGCGAAGAGGTAATTATGGACAACGCTGATAAAGCAATTGTATCGGCCTGTAAAGCAACAAATGCTGTTGTTTCGGAATACACAGCTGGTCCTGTATTTATGGATACCTCTAAAAAAGGTTCGCATGAGTGGTTAATTGAATTCGAGATTGAACCATCAGATGTTAATCTCTTCATCGATAATCTAGATGAGACGCTTAAATCAGTCAATTCCGATTATGAAGCCAAAAGATATAAAGACCTCAATCTGGAAAAACCTGTAGTGCGTGTCGTTCCCAGAGGAACTTTTAATAAATGGCTCAAGATTAAGAATAAGCTAGGAGGTCAGAATAAAGTACCCCGGCTATCAAACTCAAGAGAACATATTGAAGATCTGTATGTTATTGCAGGGATAAAAAGTGACTAGAGTGCCTAAAATGCCTAGAGTGCCTAGAGTATTTAGAGTTCTTTAATAAACGAAACTATATATCATATTCACCTTTAGGCACTCCAAACTTCAGTTCACTTTAGGCACTCTAGGCACTTTAGGCACTTTTTTTATTATTTCTCTGTCATTTTTACTAATTTTATAACCACTAAATAAACAATCAATCTTATGCACATAGCTATTGCCGGAAATATCGGATCGGGGAAAACAACACTGGCGGGACTGCTGGCTAAACAATTTAATTGGCAGGCTCATTATGAAGACGTTGACGACAATCCTTATCTGAACGACTTTTATGAAGATATGCAACGCTGGTCGTTTAATCTGCAGATATATTTCCTTAATTCCCGTTTCAGCCAAATCCTTGAGATCAGAAAATCGGATAAGACAATTATACAGGATAGGACCATTTATGAAGATGCCTATATATTCGCACCGAACCTTCATTCAATGGGATTAATGTCTACCCGCGACTTTGATAACTACTCGAAACTCTTTAAGATGATGAGTTCTCTTGTACAGCCACCCGATCTTCTTCTTTATCTGAGAGCCTCTGTACCTACACTTGTGAATCAGATTCAGAAACGCGGCCGCGAATATGAAAGTTCTATTCGTATTGATTACCTGAAAAGATTAAATGAACGTTATGAAGCCTGGATGGAATCATATAATCTCGGTAAAGTTCTGATTATTGAGGCAGATCATTATAATTTCCCGAATAACAACGATCATCTCAGCGAAGTAATTGATAAGATTAATGCAGAACTTCACGGACTTTTTAAATAGAAAAATTGCCACCAAAGCTCCAAAACACCAAGAAACACTAAGAGCCTGTCTCCAGAAGCAAATTCTTGATGTTACTTTGTGCCTTTGTGTTTTAGTGTCAAAAAGAAATCATCTCGATTTATTGTTATCTTTAACATTATAATCAATATTCATCAACTCAAAAATCAAATGAAAACTTTTAAGTATTTAGGAATTCTTGTAATTTCATTATTCCTCTCTGTCAGCATTTTTGCCCAGGCTGATCTTTCAAAACCAGCTCCATTAGATCCTGATATAAGAATCGGAAAGCTGCAAAACGGGTTAACCTATTTTATCCGGAAAAATAATGAACCGGAGAAGAGAGCCAGCTTCTATATAATTCAGAACGTTGGCGCAATACTTGAAAACGACAACCAGAACGGACTGGCACATTTTCTTGAGCATATGGCATTTAACGGAACATTACATTTTCCGGATAAAGGAATCATAAGCGGACTCGAAAAACACGGAGTGGGTTTCGGAAGTAATATAAACGCATATACGGGCTTTGATGAGACTGTCTACAACCTTAGTAATGTACCCGTTGATGCCCCGGGACTTGTTGACACATGCATTCTGATATTAAATGACTGGTCGCATTATATTACCCTGTCAGATAAAGAGATAGATCTGGAACGGGGTGTTATTACCGAGGAATGGAGGACCAGCAAAAACGCAAGCAGACGGATGATCTTTGAAGTAATACCTGTAGTTTTAAAAGGCTCAAAATATGCTGAAAGAGACATTATAGGAAGTATTGATATTATTAAAAATTTCAAATACAACACTTTAAGAGACTACTATCGTCAGTGGTACCGGCCAGACCTACAGGCGATAGCGGTTGTGGGGGACATAAATGTAGATGAAGTTGAAGCAAGAATAAAAGCACTCTTTTCGTCCATTCCGGCAACTGTAAATCTTTCACCCCGCCTCCCGGTTGAAGTACCATACCACAAAGAGACAAACTTCGTTCTCGCACAGGATAAGGAAGCTCCTCAAACTTCTGTGTCTGTGATTGCTCTTCACAAAGCTGTCCCTGCTAAAGACAAAAATCTGAAATACATACGCGACAATCATATTATTTCTCTTATGAATTCAATGATAAACACCCGCATTGGAGAACTACTGCAGAAGGAAAACCCACCTTTTATCAGCGGTTCTATATCATTCGGTGGTTATTATGCCAGAGAGTATGACGCTTTTTCTATTTCTGCCAATGCCAGGAAAAATGAAGAAGGAAAGGCACTTGAAGCAATTTATACCGAGGCCGAAAGGGCCCGCAAATATGGTTTTACCAGTGGTGAACTTAAAAGGGCAAAAGCATCAATGCTTTCATCGTATGAAAATAGTTACAAACAAAAAGATAAAATTGATAACGATACTTATGTTGAAGGAATCCAGAATTATTTTCTTACCGGAGAGCCACTTACTACAATTGGCTTCGATTACGAATTCCTTAAACAGGTAATTGATGGCATAACACCTGAAGAGATCTCGGCAAAGTTTAAAGAAGTTATGATTGATGAGAACAGAACAATTGTAGTACAGGGACTTGAAGGGGCTGACATAAAGCATCTTACAAAACAAGAAGCTCTGGATATTATTGCAAAAGTAAAAAACTCTCCGATAAGTCCCTATGAAGATAAAGTCCTTGTGGAATCACTGGTAAACGAACAGCTTAAGGGATCTAAAATTGTGAAGACAGTTCCCCTCCCAATGTTTGATGCAGTTGAATGGACTCTGGGCAATAATGCCAAAGTCATATACAAAAAAGTGGAATATGAGAAAGACAATATTTTACTAAATGCGTTTAGCTTTGGCGGAGTATCTAAGCTCGATAATAACCTTGTCATGCCGGCAAATCTTCTTCCTACAGTTATTCCTATGTATGGTGTAGGGAATTTTGATAATATAACCTTGCAAAAAATGCTTGCAGGCAAAAAAGCAAGCGTATCGGTTTCACTTGGAGAAACAACAGAATCTATAAGCGGTTCCTCAACTCCAAAAGATTTTGAGACAATGATGCAGCTTCTTTATCTTCATCTTGCACATCCAAGGTTTGATAAAGTCGCCCACGATGCCATCATAGCAAGGTATGTAGCCTTAATTGGAAACATGGAAAAAGATCCCAATAAGATAAAAAGCGATAGTATCTCCTTAATAACCACAGGATATAATCCAAGAACACCTATTCTGTCAAAAGAGTCAGTTGCCAAAATTACTCTTGATGAAATTCAGAAAATATACAGAGACCGTTTCAATAGTGCAGACGAATTTACTTTCTTTATTGTAGGTAACATTAGTCAGGATACAGTAATCCCAATAGTGGAAAAGTATATCGGTTCCCTGCCATCAGAAGGAAGAAAGGAGACATGGATTGACAGAAAAGTGGAACAACCAAAGGGCAAAATAGTCCGAGAAATAAGCATGCCATTGACAATTCCTAAATCAACAGTCTTCCTTTCGTTTGCAGAGCCGATGAAATATTCTCCGTATAATTACCTCGGTCTTGAAGTAATTAACGGTATTCTTGATCTTGTATATACTGAAAAGGTACGTGAAGATGAAGGCGGAACATATGGAGTAAGAGTATCTCTATCTGAACAAAAAAGGCCTGTTGAGCTTGCTGAAGGAGTAATTAACTTCGATTGCGATCCGGCAAGGGCTAATGATATGAAAGCAATTATATACCGGGAACTCGATAACCTCATGAAAAACGGTCCAAGTCAACAGAATCTTGATAAGACAATAAATAATATGTTGAAAACCCGTGAGGAGAACAAGATGCATAATTCCTACTGGCTCAGCGTTCTGAGCAGGTATTACAGTTATGGCATTAACTCCAACGATCCGGCAAACTATGAGAACATTCTGAAGGCTTTCACTATTAAAGATATCCAGAATATCGCTGTAGAGATGTTCGGCAAAGCGGATGTAGTGGATCTGATCTTTAAACCGGCCAAATGATCTAGGTTACAGAAAGACAGATTGTTTACTGTTTATCCCCTACAGGGAATTCTAAATTTGTTTTTTTTTCTACAATAGTGGAACCGCTACGCGGTAGTTTTGAAGCTAAATTAGAAACTACCCTTAGGGCATACAGTCTTGTAGAAATGATTTTCATCAGAATATTATACCTCGTAGAGGTTTAAGGAAGACCTTATTCTGCTACCATTGCCTCTCTTAAGGCACTGTTAATAGTAATATATTGAATACCGCTTTCGGAACAGATGGCAATTTTATATTTCCCGGGTGCCAGGCCTTCCAATGTAAAGCTGCAGTCTGCTGAAATTGTCTCACCGGTTTGCAAAGCTACGATACCCTCAGGAAGTATTAACCTCTTCGTATACTCCAATTTTCCATTCTTAAAAAAACCAATCTGGAATACTACAGGAAAGTCCTTATTATTCAAATTAATCTTAAATGGATACGGATTGAATATTTTCAGATGAATGCTATTCGTTTTACTGATTGAGTAATTATAACTTATATCGCTTAATGCAACACATTCCCGCTGAAGCGATTGAAAGTCCGTGTAAACCCTTACATATGCTGAATCGCCAGTTGAAAAAACATGTTTCGTGAAAGTATTTCGTATGTTATCTGTCATAAAATGTGGTACATACAATACTTCCTTTCCATGAATCTTCTCTTCAAAATCCCATAGGTCGTATTGGTTTTTTCGATAATTTAAGTTGTTGAGGGTGTGAGCAAACTTCCCCGTGTAAAAAGTGTATTTCGAGGCGTCCTGGTATGAATTGGTAAAAACAACCGGCTTGTCACCCGCTATTTTACCTATTTCGATGGCTCGTTCTTTTGTGTTGTGATATCCTTTTTTCAGATACGATACCGGTAAAAAATCTACCATAAAAGCAATCCTGACAAACAGTAAAACCGGAAGAGAAAATATGGTTACCCATTTAAGGTAATTTCCGAAACGCGATTCAAAGCCGGGGTTCCGCAAAAGTAGAATTACCATTGGTATGCTTATCACAGCGGTCCATTGTGGTTCTACCCTATAACGAAAACTTGAGATAAAAAAGAATACTATAAAGCCGTAAATAACATAGCTTAATGTCTTTTCAAACTGGTTCTTAGGCTTACTCTTAAAGATCAACCAGATGAATACCGGCAGTATAAACGGATTGTGGATAAGAAGCAGATTAAGCAGGTATTGAGGAACATTTCCAATAACGAACCCTGAAACTCTGTCGACAAGGTGGTATTTTACCGAAGGAAAATCATTTGAATATTGCCAGAGAAGGTGCGGAAGAAATAAAAGAACGGCAAGGATTGAAGCGCTATAGAATTTAGGACTCCGCAATAGCTTTAGATTTGAAAATATGACAATTATTATCAGAAGCGCCCCATGGTATTTACTATATACAAGACATGCCATTGAAACCCCAAGGAGCAGAGTGTTTTTCCAATTCTCCTGTTTTAAGAACCTATTATACAGGAGAAGAAAAACAGCTGTAAAGAAAAGAAGTGGAGCGTCGGGGGTGGCAATAAATCCATAAATATTGAAAACCGGGAGAATTGCGACCAGCATCATAAAAATATAAAGGCTACTTTTTGTAAGTTGTTGGTCCTCGTTTATTAGCTCCCAGATAATCCAAAGGGTCCCTATCTGGCTAACAACAACTAAAAATCTTACCCCAAGTTCATTATGAAATAACATATCTCCAAGCCTGATCATTATTGCGATCATGGGGGGATGATCAAAATATCCCCAGGCAAGGTATTTAGAATACATCCAGTAATATGCCTCATCAGGGTTTATGGGAGTCTGAAAGGCTTGCAGAAGGTTAAGGGCACCCAGGGCAATTAAAAACCAGATAAGTGTTTTTAAGGCAGAATCATTTGATTTTAAATTCATTTTAAACCAATTAAAGTGAGTTTAATTTCAATGTATTAAGTTAGTCTATTATATCAATACTCTGCTTAATTTCCTGCCATTTCTGTTCATCCATTCTGGCTCCAACAATCTCAATTACTTTCCCGGCCATATGCGAGCCCAGGATTCCGCATTTCTCAAGATCAAAATTCTTTGAATAACCATATAGGAAACCAGCCGCATATAGATCGCCCGCACCAGTAGTATCAACAGGGTTAACTTTTATCGTTCCGATTTTAAGAACCTCTTCGCCCCTTTTTATCCAGGATCCCTCACTCCCCACCTTAATAACGGCTACATCACATATGCTGGCAATACTTTTTAAAGCTTCTTCAGGCATCATTCCTGTAAATGCTTTTGCTTCTTCTTCATTGGCAAATATAATATCGACATATTTTTCAATTATTTCCCTGAAGGCCGGCAGCATTGCCTCAACCACATTATAACTTGCAAGGTCGAGTGCAATTTTCATGTTTTTCTCTTTCGCAATTTTGCAGGCTTGTTCAACAAGCGGTTTGTTAAAGATCAGGTATCCTTCAAGATAAAGAATATCGTATCCTTCAAAGAATTCAGGGTTAAGGTCAGATGCCCCAAGTTCAACCGCGGCTCCCAGATGAGTTGCAAAAGTTCTTTCAGAATCCGGCGAAATAAGAGCTACCGCAGTACCTGTAACAGAGCTTCGTCTTATCAGCATGGTATTTATACCGGCGCTCCTCATATCATTTTCAAAAAAATCTCCAAGCTCATCCTGACCTATAGATCCAATAAACCCTGTTTCCACATCCAGCATTGCCAGTCCATGTATTGTATTGGCAGCCGATCCCCCCGATGCCAGGCTTCGGTTAAAATTCACTGTTTCAGACTTTACCAGTTTCGATTTTGCCTCATCAACAAGCTGCATACTGCCTTTTGGTAAACCGAAACTCTCTAAAATGATATCATCATTAATGAAAGTCATTACATCGACAAGAGCATTGCCAATACCAAGTATTTTGTTCATCCTAAAAATTGTTTTTATTAATAAAATATGACCTGTATGTTGTTGAATATATGTTCTTTAACATATATGTATGCAGCCTTATGCACCTCATTTTAAAAATTTTTCCCAAAGATATTGGTTAATTCACTAAAAGCCCTTACTTTTGGCCTGCTAAAATAAAGTTTTGTTCATTAAAAAATATATCTCAGTAAGTCAAAATACCGGTAAGATTATTAGAATCCCGGATTAATTGATTTCATATGAGAAGAAAACATATTCCTCAGTAGCTCAGTTGGTTAGAGCAATCCCGAAGCGTCGGGATTAATCCGTGGACCAACAAGTGAAAAAGATGAAATGAAATATTCCTCAGTAGCTCAGTTGGTTAGAGCAATCCCGAAGCGTCGGGATTAATCCGTGGACCAACAAGTGAAAAAGATGAAATGAAATATTCCTCAGTAGCTCAGTTGGTTAGAGCAATCCCGAAGCGTCGGGATTAATCCGTGGACCAACAAGTGAAAAAGATGAAATGAAATATTCCTCAGTAGCTCAGTTGGTTAGAGCAATCCCGAAGCGTCGGGATTAATCCGTGGACCAACAAGTGAAAAAGGTGAAATGAAATATTCCTCAGTAGCTCAGTTGGTTAGAGCAACGGACTGTTAATCCGTGGGTCGTAAGTTCGAGTCTTACCTGGGGAGCAATTAATAAGGAGATAACCATAATTATCTCCTTTTCTTTTCGCTGCCGTGTTTTACATTTATATTCTAATCAGTAAGAAATCAGGTAAGTACTACGTCGGATCAACATCTGATGTGTATAGGCGTCTTGAGGAACATAATAATCCCCTTGTATTCAGTAAGTTTACTGCGAAGTATCTGCCATGGGAACTGAAAGTATTTTTTGAAGTATCGGCAAACAGGGGAGAAGCTATGATTGTCGAGAGATTTATCAAGAATCAGAAAAGCAAAATCTTTTTGGAAAAGCTTATCGCAGAAAAGGAAAATCAGGATTTTATCTCTGCCCTGATTGAAAATATCCTTAAATAATAAATGGTTGGTTAGAGCAATCCCGAGGACTCGGGATTAATCCGTGGGTCGTAAGTTACATGGGGAGCTTAAAAAAGAGTGAGAGCAAGAGCGAGCACTCTCATTTTTTTCCTCAAGACTCACACTCTATAGGGGTTTTTGCAACTATTAAATTGCCTTTGTTTCAATAAAAAAAGGCCCCGCGATGGAGCCTCTTTTTCAAAGGATTTTTATAGCCTAAAGGTTACTTCTTGTCATAAACTCTATTGGTGGTAGTTGCATCTCCCCCATTAAATCCAGGCCTGGTTGAAGTAATAGTAAGAGTATTGGAGTCAGTGAGTGTCCAGACCTCAGTAGTTTTCATTGTCTGATCACCAAAGGTTCTGGTAGTGACAATCGTTAGGGATTTGCCATCTGCTGAATATGTAGCAACTGATGGTACCTCCATTGGGTCTCCCCCGCCGAAACCAGGAGTACTGTTTTTAGTTTCCTTCCCATCAAGAGTATATTTCATAGTTGTGGTCACTGGCGTGCCGTCCTGTCCGGCTCTTGTTGTTGCAACAGTTAGAAGGTTGGCTTCCTGGGTGGCAACAATATTGCCGCCGCCAAAACCTCCACGTCCGCCGCCACCACCACCGCCACCGGCTGGGGGTTGAGTGCTTTTTGAAGCATTATAGGTCCAGTTACCGGCGAAATTAGCTTTCCCCTGTGCATTCGTCATTGCAGGCAATAAGAATGCCAGGATAACAGTCAAGGATAATATCCGCAGAATGCCGGTGCGGGTAAAACCAATCTTTTTTACATTTTTCCCCATAATTAATTAATTTAACTCGTTGTTTTTATAAAGAGTGTTTATCAAAGATATTTATTCTATTTCAAATTGTATTCTATTAAACCAAAAATATAATAATAGTTCTAAAGTGTTTTTATACCACAATAGGAAATTAAAGTTTATTTCGAATGCTCTGAGTCCAAATGCAATTAATTGATTATTGAAAGATTCATTAAGATTCAAAAAGCAGGGCTTTCCTCGAAAAGCTTATCGCTGAAAAAGATAATCCTGTGTATTTTGAAAATCTCGTGAAAAACAGACTAAATAATAAACTTGGTTAGAGCAATCCCGAGGACTCGGGATTAATCCGTAGGTCGTAAGTCACCTGGGGAGCAATTAAACAAAGATAAAATCCTGTAACTTAAATCATTGCAGGGTTTTTTCATTTAACAAGTATTGAATAACTAAATATGCGTTGCTTTTAATTCCTTAAACTTTATTAAATTGTTAGTTTGTTACTTATTATGAAAACAGCACAGGTGGATATACATTTCCCCGTGCTTTAAGTATATTTGGATACTATTTGCTAATTGGAGGATTGGCATTATAAATATTACAAACTTTTGATAAAAAATTCAATTATGAAAAGTCTGATTCTTGTTATAATGTTTCTGTCTATTGCGGCATTAAGCAATGCCCAAAAGCTTATGGGCTTTACAGATAGCCATGCCGAAAATCAAATAGGTTGGGAAAAACAGTTTGATGCCCAACTTAGTATAAAGAATCTCGACACATGGATGTTGTTTCTTTCCTCCCATCCGCATCATGTTGGCAGTCCACAGGACAAAGCCAATGCGGAATTCATCTCGAATTTATTTACACAATGGGGCTTTCAATCAGAAATTGTATCGTATTATGTCCTGTTTCCAACACCAAAAACAAGGTCCCTGGAACTAACTGGCAGCAAGCCTTTTAAAGCAAAACTGGAAGAACCTACTTTGAAAGAGGACAAAACTTCCGGCCAAAAAAGCGAACAACTGCCAACTTATAATGCATATTCTGCTGATGGTGATGTAACAGCTGAATTAGTTTTTGTAAATCGGGGTATCCCCTCAGATTATGAAGAGCTCGAACGTATGGGAGTAGATGTAAAAGGAAAAATCGTGATAGCCAAATATGGTGGATCATGGAGAGGGATTAAACCCAAAGTAGCATATGAGCACGGTGCAATCGGATGCCTTATTTATTCCAACCCCGAAGATGATGGCTATGCACAGGGAGATGTCTATCCTGAAGGAGCATTTCGTCCAAAGGAAGGAGTTCAGAGGGGCTCGGTTATGGATATGCCTGTTTATCCAGGGGATCCTCTTACTCCCGGAGTTGCAGCTACCAAAGATGCAAAGCGTTTAGACAGGAGCGAAGCCGTAACTATTATGAAAATTCCTGTGTTGCCGATTTCTTACGAAGATGCGTTACCTTTATTAAAATCTCTTGGCGGACAGGTTGCACCTGCATCATGGAGAGGTGCACTACCCATCACTTATCACATTGGTCCCGGTAAAGACAAAGTGCATTTGAAACTGGAGTTTAACTGGGATATAAAACAATTGTATGACGTGATAGCGAAATTACCCGGCAGTGAATTACCGGATGAATGGATCATCCGCGGGAATCATCACGATGCCTGGGTAAACGGTGCCGGTGATCCTGTAAGTGGCATTGTGTCAGAAATGGAAGAGGCAAGGGTTATTGGCGAACTGGTAAAGAAGGGGCTTAAGTTAAAGCGTACTCTTGTGTATTGTGCATGGGATGGAGAAGAACCAAGTCTATTGGGATCAACAGAGTGGACAGAAGACCATCAGGCAGAGTTAAGGAAAAAAGCTGTTCTTTATTTAAATACCGATGCTAACTCCCGTGGGTTTATTAATGCATCAGGTTCACATTCACTTGAGCCATTTTTTAATGAGGTAGCCAGAGATGTTATT
Source organism: uncultured Bacteroidales bacterium (assembly GCA_963809855.1). Taxonomy (GTDB): domain Bacteria; phylum Bacteroidota; class Bacteroidia; order Bacteroidales; family VadinHA17; genus LD21. Next base: position 3,317,233 of record CAWELF010000001.1, read on the forward strand.
GATCCGCAAACCGGAGTGAGTATTAAAGAAAGAAAATATGCTCTGAATATGGTAACGGCAGATGTTTCTGCACGGACGAAACTAATCGGAAATAAAAACATAAAACTCGATGCCCTTGGCGCCGGCTCGGACTGGTCAGGCTTTCTTCAGTTTTTAGGTATTGCATCTATGAATCTGAGTTTTAGTGGTGAAGGACAGGGTGGAGAATATCATTCTATTTATGATTCATATGATCATTTTGTTAGATTTACCGATCCCGGATTTCAGTATGATGTTACCTTATCCAAAACCTGTGGAAGGGTAATGATGAGGATGGCTAATGCAGATGTGTTACCATTTGATGTCAATAGTTTTTATAAAACAGTTGCCAACTATGTAACAGAATTAAAGGTTTTACTTGAAAACACAAGAACCGAAACAAATATTGAGAGTATGATGATCAGGGATAAATTATTTGATTACGCAAAAGATACTTTAAAAAACATTCGGTCACCAAAAATTGAAAATTCGGTACCTTACCTTGATTTTAGCCATCTCGAAAATGCAATGACTCTTCTGAACACTACATCAGAAGAATTTCAGAAACAATATAGCACTGCCACGCAATTGCCTGCAGCTAAACAAAATGAGCTGAATCAAATTCTTTATAAAGTAGAAAGAAGCCTGATCAATGAAATTGGTCTGCCAAAGAGAACCTGGTATAAGCATCAGATCTATGCACCAGGATACTATACCGGGTATGGGGTTAAGACCTTGCCGGGCATCCGCGAAGGTATTGAACAAAGAAACTGGAAAGAGGCCCAGGAAAACATTGAGATAGTTTCAAAAACTATTGAAGCTTATACTCAACAGGTCGGGCTTGCCAACAATATAATTATAAATGCCTTATAGAAATCTTGTCGAGAATCAGCTTTTACATTTTATTAAGTATTCAAAAATCCTTAATTATGAAAACACATTTTAGCATTTTTTCTGTTATAATTGTAACAATAATTGCAGTTTCATCCTGCCGGAATGTGAAAAAAGAACCGGCTCCCGATGCTCTTGTTTCACATATCGATTCTTCAATAAAGCCAGGAGAAGATTTTTTCCTATATGCAAATGGGAAATGGTTTAAACAAAATCCCATTCCCAATAACGAATCGAGCAATGGGATATTTCAACTGGTTCAGGATACAATTAACAGCCAGGTCCGTCATATTTGTGAACTTTCTTCAGCAATCACGAATCCAATTGAAGGAAGCAACAAACAAAAGATCGGGGATTTCTTCTTCACGGGTATGGATAGTGTTACTCTTAACAAAAATGGCATCGTTGACTTAAAGGATGATTTAGATGCAATTGATGCTATAAAAGACATCAATGGCATAATAAAAACAGCAGCATATCAAAACAACATCGGCGGCTCTCCATTATTCCAGTTTTATGTAGGTCAGGATGACAAAATCAGTAGTAAGAATACAATCTTCCTTAGTCAGGGCGGATTAAGTCTTCCCGATCGGAATTTTTATTTCGATACCGATTCCAGGACTATTTCAATCCGTCAGAAATTTGTCACGCATCTGGAAAATACCTTTAAGATACTGGGATACAGCAACGAAAAAGCAAAATCTGCTGCAAATAATCTCATGAAACTTGAAACCTCAATGGCCAATACATCAAGAAAAAGAGAAGATTTACGCGATCCCTGGTCGAATTACAATAAGAAAACATTTAAACAGCTTGCAGCATCAACTCCGGAAATAGACTGGCGGATCTTTATTAATGAGGTCGGTCTTAGTAATGTGGATACCGTCATTGTAGGTCAACCTGAATTCTTAAACTCACTAGATAGCTACCTCCGGTCATATAATCTTGATGAATGGAAGGATTATCTCAAATACCACTTTATCAGGAGCCTTTCCGGTTACATGGATGATAAAACCTACCTTGAATTTTTTAATTTCTATTCTTCAACACTCCGTGGAGTAAAAGAGCCCAAACCAAGATGGAAAAGAGTGGTACAGCAAACAAATGGTTCGCTTGGGGAGCTGATTGGCCAGGTATACGTTGATGAATATTTACCAAAAGGTACAAAAGATAAGATGATCGAGATCGGTAACCAGATCAAGGCTGTTTATTCCGAACGATTAAAAACATTGGATTGGATGAGCAGTGCAACGAAAGAAAAAGCATTGAACAAGCTCAGTCTTGTAATTATGAAAGTGGGCTATCCCGACAAATGGAAAGATTTAAGTGCAATGCAGATCGACCGAAAATCATTTGTAAGAAATGTAATAAATGCCAACAAGTGGGAAATGAATTATATGATTTCAAAATATGGAAAACCTGTAGATCGCACTGAATGGGGGATGGAGCCACAAACATATAATGCCTACTATAATCCCTCCAACAACGAGATTTGTATTCCGGGTTGTAATATAATAGTACCTGGTTATGAGGGGAAAATGGCCGATGATGCTTTGCTCTATGCAATTATTGGAGCCACATTTGGACATGAGATCACACATGGCTTTGACGATCAGGGATCAAAGTACAATGCTCTCGGCAATCTGAACAGCTGGTGGACAAGCGATGACAGCACCAGGTTCAGTAACAGGACAAAAATGATTGTTAAGCAGTTCAATAAATATATCGCAGTTGATAGTCTGCATATTAATGGTGAACTCACTGAGGGAGAAAATATAGCCGATCTGGGAGGTGTTGTAATGGCTTATGAAGCTTTCAGGAAAACCGATCAATTTAAGAACAATGTTATTATTTCAGGGCTGAGTCCTTCTCAACGCTTCTTCCTTGGTTATGCACTCGCATGGATGGTGAACGATCGTCCAGAGACAATCGCTAATCAGGTGAAAAGCAACGAACATCCACCTGCAAAATTCCGTGTAAACGGGCCTCTATCGAACATTCCTGAATTCTATCAGGCATTTGGAGTTAAACAGGGTGATGCTTTATGGGTTCCGGATAGCTTGAGGGTAAGAATTTGGTAAACAAATTTCTTAATCAATGAAACGGCAATTTTTAATCTGGGGGATTGTCCTTCAACGGATCATTTAGCGAAATGCTTTTCCAGCAACTCCAGCAATAATTTGTTGTCAATAGGTTTGGAAACATAATCATTGCATCCTGCATCAATAGCCTTTTCTTTATCGCCTATCAGCGCCAGGGCCGTCTGGGCAATGATTATAACATTTTTATTAAACTGCCGTATCTGCCGGGTAGCCTCATAACCATCCATAACCGGCATTTTGATATCCATCAGAATCAGGTCAATGTCAGGATTATTTCTGCAAACGTCAACTGCATCTGCCCCGGTTCTTACTTTCCATTCCACCTTCCCAATCAACCTGATAGATTTTTCTATTAACATTTCAGATGCTTTATCGTCTTCTGCCAGTAATATTTTCAGATTCATAACCGGGGACTTAACCTGAGCGTCACCCTCGATACCTGTTATTAACACCATTGAGCTTAGTTCTGTATCGTAGGGTAATGTAAAATAGAATGAAGATCCTTTACCTGATTCACTTTCAACTCTTATCTTCCCGCCAAGCATCTCAACGTAGGCTTTAGAAATAGATAACCCAAGTCCTGCGCCTTCATAACTTCTGCTAAGCGACTCATTTCCCTGTCTGAACCTCTCAAAAATGAATTCCATTTGTTCTTTCATGATTCCGATACCCGTGTCTTTTACATAGAATTCAAGATCTCCGTTTTTCTTCTGGTAGCCTACTTCGATTTTGCCTTTTTGGGTGAATTTTATTGCATTTTTAATGAGATTGATAAAAATAGCATTGAACTTCTCGCCATCGGTTTTAATTACGGCCTCTTTTGAAGGCAAGGAACTCCCAACTTCCAAATGAAGGCCCTTATCTCTTACTTCCGGTAAAAAGAAGGAGTATAGCCCCTCAATCTGATCATTTATATTTGTTTTTGAAAGAGTGATCTTTATTTGTCCCGATTCAATTCTCGAAATGTCAATAATGTCATTAATTATTCCGAGCATCCTTTCACCACTTTTCTGAATAATATTCACATACGATATTTGTTGTTCCCCGGTCAGATCAGGAGTCTTGAGCAGGTCGGCAAAACCCAGAATTCCATTCATAGGAGTCCGTATTTCATGACTCATATTCGCAAGGAATGCTGATTTCAACCTGTCACTTTCTTCGGCACGTTCTTTAGCTTTTATTAATTCCAGCTCAGTCTTCTTGCGTTCCGTTATATCGCGTACGATCAATTGTACAGCCATTCTGTTTCCGAACTTAATTGCTGTGGTTTTCACTTCCACATAAACAGATGTACCATCGAGCCGGATATACTTCTCTTCAATAAGAGGCAGAACACTTCCTTCAATTCTTGCTGCTTTCATCCGTTCTATCACTAACTCTCTTGAATCCGGATGGATAAATTGTATAACAGATTTCCCGATCAATTCAGATTCGCTCTCCGCGGCCATCAGCCTCAGGCACTCCTTATTTACAAAAACTATTTCCGTTCCAACATAAATAGCTATGGCATCCGGTGAATTTTCAACCAGTCCACGGTATTTTATCTCACTCTCAATTAGCGCTTCCTCTGCACGTTTTCGATCAGAAATGTTGCGGATCATCACCAGCTTGCTGCCATGTTGATTTCTGACAGGCTGTTTGATTATATTATATGTAGTTATTAATTCGTTACTCTGAATTTCTATCTGCTCAAAAGTTTTCTCATTGATAACTGCAATCAGTAATGGTCTGGTTAAAGCACCCGATGCCCCTGCAGGAAATCCAATTATGTTCTTATCCCTGATGCCAAGGAATGACAGGGCTGCTTCATTTATATCCTGTATCCTGTTCTTGCTGTCAAGGACAAGAATACCATCGGGAAGGGTTTCCATTAGTGTTTCTCTTGCAATGGGTACAAGATCGAGAAATCCCGAATATAAGATTGCAAATGCTGCCAGAATACCACTCACCAGAATGCTTACAGGGGCAAGGTCAAGGCCAGGAACCGGGTTATTACCGGTTAAATAAATTATGCTCACAATCCATGGAAACAAACCACCGGTTAAAACTATCCATCCCTGCGAACTGAATGCTTTTCCATGACGTAAAATAAATTTGAATATTATAACGGCCGATACTCCGAGTAAAAGATACGTGTATCCGATATAACCTATCCAAAACCAAAGCCCATGATAATATTCCACCAGATTTGTTCTTGGGGATATTGGAGAAAACCCCGACCACATCAGATTATGTTTCTCGTTAGTAAATGTAAGAAACAATGTAACAATGGGAATCAGAAACAGAAGCAGGATATTTTTTAAAGAGATAAATTTGTCTCCCCCGGTAAACCTTAGAACGAAAATTAAATACAGGACAGGCGTGGCAACCCCTCCGAAATATTCGAACTTCGACCAGAGAATCTTTTCCGACAATATCGGAGCTGCTGTTTCAAAAATAATACAAAAGGCTCCGGCTCCGGCAGCTATCATTAGCCAGGCAAGTTCCCTTGCCCCTTTCACTGATCTTCTCTGAAGCGCCAGGAAAGCAACAAAAAAGGAGACAAGCGAAGTGGCCAGAAAGAAAATTGAATAAACTGTAAATACCTGATGTACTGGGTTATTCATCTAAAAATATCTGCAAATGACTTTTTATAAGAAATCTTGAAAGTTAATGACTAATTCTTAAATAAAATATGATGCTTTGCAGTAATGCTGTTTATAAGCAAACATCAATACAATATTTTCACTTGACTTTGTTCAGGTAGATATCGGAAGAATAAGAATTGTGCAACAAGCATATCAGCTTAGGATCTCTCTGAGCGACTATTAAACTGAATTTTTCGCCAGGAAGCTTCTTAATACATATTGCAGAATACCTTTGTTCTGAAAATATGAAATTTCCGTAGAAGAATCAAGTCTTGCTATTACATTAAATTCTGATTTGGAACCATCAACCTTAGTAACTCTTACTTTTATCTCCTTGTTTGGTCTTAATTCTTCAAGGTTCAATATATCAAATACTTCAGTTCCCTCCAATCCGAGAGATTTAATACTATCACCATTTAAAAACTGAAGTGGCAGAACACCCATCCCAACCAAATTGCTTCTGTGTATTCGCTCAAAGCTTTCCGCAATAATTGCCCGTACACCTAACAAGGAAACTCCCTTTGCAGCCCAGTCGCGGGAAGAACCGCTTCCGTATTCCTTACCAGCAAGAATGATAAGGGGGATTTCCTCCGCCCGGTAGTGCTGAGCTGCATCGTAAATTGTCATCATTTCCCCTGTTGGGTGATAAAGGGTCCAGCCACCTTCCCTGCTGACTAATTCATTTTTCAGACGAAGGTTGGCGAATGTACCACGTACCATTACTTCATGATTTCCTCTGCGAGAACCGTATGAATTAAAATCTTCTTTTTCAACTCCCAGCGACTTGAGATACTGACCGGCAGGTGAGTTTTCGGCAATGTAACCCGCTGGTGAAATATGATCTGTCGTTACTGAATCGCCAAGTCTCAAAAGCACCATTGCTGACTTTATATCTGAGACTCTGTCGGGTTTCAAAGAAATATCCTTAAAAAATGGGAGTTCGTGCAGGTAGGTCGATTCTTCCTCCCACTGATATACATTACTCTTTGAAGTTGGAAGCGACCGCCATTTTTCATCTCCCTGAAATATGCTTTTGTAATTTGTGACGAAGTTTTTTGCCTCAAGCACTTTATCCATAACCGTCTGAATTTCTTCAGATGTCGGCCAGAGATCCTTCAGGAATATCGACTCCATATTTGGATCAAAACCCAATGGTTCGGTTTGAAAGTTAATATCAATTCTACCCCCGATTGCATAAGCAACTACCAGCGGGGGGGAAGCCAGAAAATTCATTTTAACAAACGGATGTATCCTCGCCTCAAAATTTCTGTTCCCGGAAAGGACTGATGCAACGACCAGTTTGTTTTCTGTTACAGCATTACTTATATGCGTTGGTAACGGACCGCTATTCCCGATACACGTAGTACAGCCGAATCCAACCGTATGAAAGCCCAACGCTTCCAAAAATGGCATTAAATTGGCCTTTTCGAGATACTCTGTTACTACTTTAGATCCGGGAGCAAGACTAGTTTTTACCCAGAGTTTTGTCTTAAGGCCTCTTTCTACAGCTTTCTTTGCCAACAGCGCAGCGCCAATCATAACACTCGGATTGGAAGTATTTGTGCAACTGGTAATTGCGGCAATAACTACTGATCCATCACTTAAAAGAAATTCCGAATTATCAGTTTTAATTTTAACACTCTGAAGACCATTTTTTGTTTGTAATTGTTCCCCCTTCTCAATTCCGGCACCGCTATTATTTTGTGTTTCATTATCCGTTTCGTAAATATTTCCCTTGATTGGTCCTCCTTCATAAGACCATCCTCCCACTTCTCTTTCATCATATTCGACATATTCTCTGTCGTAGCTTCCCTTTAAGATTTCCATAAACCGGTTTTTCACCCCGGTTAGAACAATCTTATCCTGTGGCCTTTTCGGACCTGCTACTGAGGGTTCAACCACATCAAGGTTTAATTCAATTATGTCGGTAAATTTTATACTTTCCTCATTTTCTCTCCACAAATAGTTTGTTTTCAGGTATTTCTCTACTGTTTCAATCTGATTCTCTTCCCTTCCTGTTATTCTTAAATAATCCAATGTCTTCTGATCGGGCGGAAAATAGGTTACTGTACATCCAAACTCTGGTGACATGTTTGAGATTGTTGCTCTGTCAGGAACGGATAGGCCATTCAACCCGCTTCCGAAAACCTCCACAAATTTTCCAACAACACCTTTCTTCCGCAAGAGCTCGGCCACGGAGAGAACTAAATCTGTAGATGTAGTGCCTTCCTGTAACTTTCCGGAAAGTTTCAACCCGATTACCTCCGGAAGCATAATGTAAATTGGCTGACCCAGCATTACTGCCTCAGCTTCTATGCCTCCTACTCCCCAACCAAGCACACCAATCCCATTAATCATTGGGGTGTGTGAATCAGTTCCTACAAGTGTATCAGGAAAAATAAATCCATTTCTCGTTGTCACCACTTTTGCCAGGTATTCCAGGTTTACCTGATGACAAATCCCCATTCCGGGAGGAAGCACATTAAAATTATTAAAGGATGCCTGGGCCCATTTTAATAAAGAGTACCTCTCATTATTGCGCTGATACTCCAATGCCACATTTCTTTCATATGCATAGTTGGTACCAAAATAGTCGACCTGAACAGAGTGGTCAATTATCAGGTCAACCGGTACCTGAGGATTTATCAACTGAGGATTTCTGCCCTTACGCACTACCTCAGACCTGATTGATGCAATATCAACAATGGAAGGTACACCAGTAAAATCCTGCATCAATACCCTGGCTGGTAAATATGGAATTTCGGAGTGCTCCGATTTTGAATTCCAGGTTAAAATATTCTCAAGATGTGTTTGATTAAAACTGTCTCCGTTGAAATTACGAACAATGTTTTCGAGAAGTATCCTGATTGAAAAAGGTAATTCGCTGATTTCAATTCCGGTGATATTTATCTCTTTCAGTGAAACGTAGTTAAACCGACCCAGCGGAGTCTCAATTATCTTTGTCAGGTCTTCTGGTTTAATCATAACTTATCGATTTTAGAAGCCATAATAAAATCATTTTCTGATAATCCATTTATGGCATGAGTCCACAATTCGATAACCACCCTACCATAAAATACCATCATAACAGGATGGTGACCCTCCGACTCAGCGAGGTTTGCAACTTTGTTCACAAAATCAATCGTATGTTTATAGTTTACAAAAAAATACTCTTTCGAAACTTTATTATCTTTCGAAACTTTCCACTCTTCGGAAATATATTTTTTATACTCCGATATCTCCTTCTCACTGAGAGGAGGAGTTCCTCCCTCACAAGGGACGCATTTCTTCTTAGTTAAATCCATGACCTTAAATTTTAAATTTGGTACCTCAACTTCTACTTAAACCTGAATCTCACCTTGTTGAAAAACTCATTTTATGAAACCCTAAAAATGTCAATTTACTATTCTCAGATTCATTGGTTTGTAATTAGTTGCAGCTGAAATTCGGAGCCACAATGGCAGATACATTTCTGTAGCCCGGGCAGCACTTATGTCGCCCAGGTCAAGAATATTCTTTTCAGACCATCCAAATGACTGCAATATTTTTTTTACACTTTCTTTAGCTTCGGCATCATTCCCGCAAACGAAAATATTATGATCACCCCTGTTTACAAGACCCGGATTTATCATAAGTCCACTCCACATAGTGTTCATGGTTTTAACGACCCTTGCTTTTGGAAATGATCTTTGAATTTCTTCAGCCAGAGAATTTGTATTGCAAAGCTCAGGTATAAGTCTTGGTGGCATGCCCATTGAAAAATCGAGCGGATTAGCAATGTCAATAAGGATCTTCCCATCAATATCTTTCAGTTCAACAGCTTTTAAAGCATTAATCGATTCAGAACCTTTGGTGGCATTTAGAATAATCTCTCCAAAAGCAGCAGCCTCTTTCAGAGTCCCAAGCTTAGCTCCTTTGTTTGCTGCAAGCCATTCTTTAAATGGTGGATTTCCATATTGATCTTTAGTGCTTGCAGACAATTTAGTTTCCACATTTCGTGTACCGAGCATAATTTCGTAACCCGACTCTAAAAACTTGGAGGCCAGTGTCTGACCAACGCCTCCTGTTCCTAAAATTGCTATTCTTTTCATATTTCTTAATAATTAAATTATCTTATTTCCTTATCTATCGACCATCTTCCACCCCCGGAAATTAAAAGGTAAACAAGAAGTAAGGTCATGGCAAAATCTGTACGATATTCATGTGCCATAACCCAGAAACCTTTACCGATCAACAATGGCCACTTAGTTGTAACAAAAGCAGTCGCCATGATAATAAAGAGCGGGATGGAAGCTAACCTTGTCAACAACCCCAACAACAGTAACGTACCGCACACAATTTCAAATGTTCCGGTAAAATATGCCCAGAAAGCCGGGTCAGCGAATCCGATTTTCTCAAAACGTCCGGTACCCAGAAGTTCCGGAAACAGATATTTCTGAATTCCTTCTGTAAGAAAAACTAATCCTACAACCAACCTGATTAACAGGACTTTGTTTTCGTCTTCTGTGTGAAAGATAATTGATTTGAGTCCTTTCGAATTTTTCATTGTCTGAATTACTAAGATTCTAAATATGTTATGCAACTATCTATCGGAAGAAACATTTTATAGAATAATTCAACAAATGAGGAGGAGTAATGTTTAATGAAATTCAATCATATTTTATCTGCTATGGAGTTAACCGAATTACCGATAATATTAATGAATTTCCCTCTACTAATTATCTGGACGCCTGACTCTAAAAGCTCTTTTTTTATGAGCGAAAATGTATCGTCGTTAAGAGGACGGGAAGCATCTTCAATCAAAGTTGCTTTGAACCCTTCGTTCAGAGAATCTCTTATTGAGTAATAGACGCATATGTCGGAGGCTAGTCCGCAAAAATATAAGTCTATAATTTTCTTGTCATGAAGATATCCCGCAAGACCTGAACTTATTTTGTGCCCATTGTCATAAAACCCGCTGTAACTATCTGTTTCCGGATCCATTCCTTTTCTAAAGATGGCAGCTATTCTATCAGTTTCAAGCAGCGGATGAAAATCAGCACCCCGCGAGCCCTGAACACAATGGTCGGGCCAGAGTACCTGTTCCAGTCCATTAAGAATAATCCGGTCAAAGGGTTTTTTGTTCAGGTAGTTTGATGCAAAGCTCTTATGAGTTTTAGGGTGCCAGTCCTGGGTTGCCACTACCAGATCGAAATATCCCTGAATACTATTGATAGGAGATATAATAGTATCGCCCTGAGAAACTTCGAGAGAACCTCCAGGCATAAAATCGTTCTGAACATCTACAATAACTAACGCCTTCATTGGAATTATTTTTTAAATTCTGCAATAAGTCTGTCCCTTTCATTTTTAAGTTTATCGCTTAGTCCAACTTTGTAAATATGAGGATAATTAAATCGTTTAAACTCAGACGGCAGACTCTTTAACCTATCCCTGCTATATTCAGCTATGTCCTGAAGAGAGAGGGGGTGGGCTACTCTTTTCCCATTTTCCATTACAGGATGAAGAAGTGGTTCTTTCTTATTATTTTTGATATTTAGTGATTTTAACGGATAAAGAGGGTGATGCATTATCTCAGGATCCTCCCCCTCCAGACTTACAACATCTGCTCCGGCTAATTTCCCATCCTTATCCAATACCCTGTAAACTTGTTTTCTATGAGGCAAGGTAATCTTCCCCACATTCTCTGATAGCTTTATCCTGGGTTTGCCATCGGCAACAGATAGTTTGTACACACCATCGAGGGCAGCATCGGGGTGCCCTGTAACCAGATTTGTACCTACACCAAAGATGTCTATAGGAGCTTGTTGCTCGAGAAGGCTTTTTATCACAAACTCATCAAGCTGGTTTGACACGGCTATCTTAACGTAATGCAGCCCTGCATTGTCAAGTAACTCCCTGCTCTTTTTTGAAAGGTAGGCAAGATCACCGCTGTCGAGCCGGATTCCACTTAATTTGTGTCCTTTCTCTTCCATCTTTTTTGCTGCAAGAATAGCATTAGGAACTCCAAATTTCAGTGTGTCATAAGTATCGACGAGCAGTACGCAATTTTCAGGTTGAACTTCTGTGAAATCAATAAATGCGGTGAGTTCATCATCGTAGCTCTCAATGTATGAATGAGCCATGGTTCCGGAGACAACGATTCCATAGTCGCGACCTGCCCGAACATTGCTGGTGGCGTCAAATCCACCTATAAAAGCCGCCCTGCTGGCATAATAGCCTCCCGGCCCCTGTGCTCTCCTTAATCCAAAGTCGATTAGTTTACGTCCTTCAGCTGCTTGTCGCAACCTGCTGGCTTTTGTAGCAATAAGACTTTGGAAATTAAGAATATTAAGAAGAATTGTTTCAATTATCTGAGCTTCAATTATATTCGCCTCAACCTGCAAAACCGGCCTGACAGGAAATACTAAATCACCTTCAGTGGAAGAATAGATATTTCCATTAAACCGGAATGATTTGAGGTAATTTATAAACCCGGGGTGCAATCCCTGTTGCTTCAGAAAGTCCACATCTTTTTCATCAAATCTCAAAATTTCAAGTGCACTTATCAGATCTTCCAGCCCGGCAAATATTGCATACCCTGAGTCAAAAGGCAACCTGCGAAAGAAATAATCGAACACCGCCCGAGTATCCTTCTTGCCCTTAAGAAAATATGCCTGAGCCATCGTCAATTGATAATGATCGGTGTATGTAGCCGTATAGTTAAACATAATAGGTTAAAATTTCTTTTTAAGAGGGTGAATCATCTCCATTGGATTTACCCATTCCTCAAACTGTTTTCCTGTTAAAAGTTTCAATGCTAAGGCAGCTTCTTTCAATGTTATATTTTCTGAGAACGCCTTTTTAACAATTTTTGCTGCGTTATCATAGCCAATATGAATATTCAGAGCAGTCACCAGCATTAATGATTTCTTTAGATTCTCATCAATTTTGTTCAGGTCGGGTTTTATTCCAACGATACAGGAATTGGTGAAGGCTTTACATGCATCTCCCAATAGTGAAGCAGACTGTAATAAAGCACTTATCATCGCAGGTTTAAAAACATTCAGTTCAAAATGGCCGTTCGATCCTGCAATGGAAATAGTTGTATCGTTACCCATTATCTGAGCACAAACCATAGTAATTGCCTCTGTTTGTGTAGGATTTACCTTGCCGGGCATAATAGAAGAACCAGCTTCGTTCGCAGGAATAATTATTTCACCAAAACCCGAACGTGGTCCGGAAGCCATCATCCTGATATCGTTTGCGATTTTCATCAGGCTCACAGCCAATTGTTTCAAAGCACCATGAGTCTCAACAATTGCATCATTTGCTGCAAGTGCTTCAAATTTATTTTCTGCGGAAACAAAGGGAAATTTTGTTAATCCGGCAATTGTTCCTGCAACTTCCGCGGCAAAACCCTCGGGGGCATTCATTCCGGTACCCACAGCTGTTCCACCGATTGCCAGCTCCGACAAATGTGGTAAAGTTCTGGTAAGGGCATTTATACCATGGGTAAGCTGGGAAACGTATCCGGAAAACTCCTGCCCGAGGGATATTGGAGTTGCGTCCATCAAATGAGTGCGACCGGTTTTTATTATTGCCGACATCTCTGAAGATTTCAGGGTCAGTGCTTTTGCCAGCATCTCTAATCCGGGCAGGGTATTGTTATGAATCATGCTGTACGCTGCAATACTCATTGCTGTGGGGAAAGTATCGTTAGAGGACTGTGATTTATTTACATCATCGTTGGGATGAAGAAGCCTCGCACCTTCACCTAATTTGTTTCCTGCCAGAACATGAGCTCTGTTGGCGATAACCTCGTTGCAGTTCATGTTGGTGTGTGTTCCTGATCCGGTCTGCCATATCACTAACGGAAACTGATCATCCAGTTTCCCTGCAATTATTTCATCACAGACTTCTGAGATAATTTTCATTTTTTCGTCTGACAGTAATCCAAACTTGTTATTGGTAATGGCTGCTGCTTTTTTCAGATAGCCGAAAGCATGAATAATCTCCAGCGGCATGGATGCTGCAGGTCCGATGGGAAAATTATTTAACGATCGCTGAGTCTGCGCTCCCCAGTATTTATCGGCCGGAACCTGTATCTCCCCCAGTGTGTCATTTTCTAATCTGAAATTCATGACTAATAAATTTTAGTTTCGATTAACGGAATTCTACGGATATAACCTCTGTTTTATCCAGGAGTTATTTTCATCCTTAATATAGAGAATCCGGTCATGCAATCTGTGCTCCATTCCCTGCCAGAACTCCATTTTGTCGGGGGATAAATAAAATCCTCCCCATCCGGAAGGTCTCGGAACGGGTTGTCCCTTATATTTCAACTCCAATTCCAGCACCTCTTTTTCCAGACTCTCTCTGCTTTCAAGAACCCTGCTTTGTTGTGAAGCTATCGTGCTGATCTGGTTTTCCCTGGGACGGCTACTGAAATATTCATCCGATTCAGAGTCAGAAACTTTGTGTACATCTCCTTCAATTCTGACTTGTCGGGCCATTTCATTCCAAAAAAATGTCATGCAGGCATACCTGTTTTTTTCCAGATCGTTTCCTTTCCTGCTGTTGTAATTTGTAAAGAAAACAAAACCCCTTTCATCAAATCCTCTCAGAAGAATTATACGTCCCGATGGTCTGCCATCTGTTCCGACAGTTGCTAAATGCATTACATTGACAAGATTGACATTATTTTTTATTGCTTCTTCAATCCATAATTCAAATTGCCTTAGAGGATTATCAGCAACATCTTTCAATCTAATTCCCTTAGAAGAGTAATCAATCCTGATGTTGGCTAATAAGCTATCTAGGGGTTTCATATTCAGCAAATCGTTAAGAGTTGAGATTTGAGTTTATAACAAATTCTGCCAGATTATGTTTATTTTAACCGGAGGCTGACTTTCCAAAAAATTTATACCGTGAGTGAGCAATAATATCATAAACAGGATCCCTTATAAAACGGGGAAAAGCCATAAAAATAAAAGGCAACCTCCAAACCCCTCCCATATCTTTCAGCATATAGAGAATCGCCGACGATTTCAGATGAAGTCTACCGTTGCTGATGTATACAACACTTTCGATGAAATCCTCAGGTAAACCATATTGTGTAAGCAGTGATTTTCCGGAAGCTGATTGCAAAGCGATAAATCTGAATTGAGATTTTTTGTCCCTTTTTGCCATGAATTGTACCAATCTGCTGCATAGAACACACACACCATCAAATAATAAAACATGTCCTCCATCTGATAATTTTGCATTTTCCATCCCATACGTTTTATGCAGATTTTAAAACAGTGACTGGTAGTAATTTAAATCCCTATAACATTTTAGAATTAAAAACACGGGTAAGGTTGAACCCGAAATAGATATGACCCTTTGACCAGTTTCCTCCTGTATCTGTTAAAATGGATTTTTCATTAGTACCCTGGCTGTTGCTGAATATCAGCTGAAACTGATGCCCACCGGTATTTATATCAACTCCAAGAGTAAACGGGTTTGTCTGTATAAAAGGTTGATTTGTGAGAACTGGTATATATTCAGCTATTAATCCAATTCGCTCAAATATCCTTACTCTGCCATCAATATCAACAGCGAAAATATCCATTGGGCTACCGGTCCTTACTTCATAATTGGAATGTAACCACATTGGAGAGACCTGAAGAGAGCATCTCCCCTGGTTTCTGGCAGCAATAAGCTGATTTACAAAACTCAGGTGAGAACCATTTGAATTGTGACCAACCGGAAAATAGTTGTTAAGTGTGTTGTCTAAAAGCGAGACATAATATGTCAGGGAAACAGGAGTCCCTTTTGAATTTTGCTTAAGGATACTCGCCTTTAATTCGAGATCGTAAGTTTTCTCAAAAAGACTTCTTCCAATACCTGCCGACAACCAGTCTGATATTCCATAGTCGAAACCAATTCTGGTAAGGGCCCCATCCATTCCAAATAAGTCATTTACTCCACCCGTTATCTCGCCAAAACGATGCTGGATTACAACATGAAATTCGCCCTTAGGAACGATCATTACTGATTGCCCTGTTCCTATCCTTACAGTGCTGAAAGTGTTTTCGTACGACCCTTCCTTAAATGCGAAACCCTTTGTTCCTGTCTCCTGCCCTTCAACCTTCTGAATTATGACAAAGGCCGGCAGCAGGATCACCAACCTGACGAGCAGGCAGAAAGAGAGGTGCTTGTTAGAAATTTTGCAGATTTTCATAGGCTTAGATTTAAATTAAATTGTACTGATGATAATATGTCCCTTCGCTTAATAACGTATTTTATTGCCGGAAATAGTATATCGTGTATCAGCTCATTTAAGGAGTGCTTATGCCTGTTAATCAGGTTCAAAAACAAATTTACTCTATTAATTTAAAAAGGAATCTGGCACAATAAACAAGTTTGTTTAGTTTGGCCAGATCTTTATTCCTTTCCCTTTTCTAAAATTAACTTAACTGGAATGACTGATACCAGGGTTACCTGAAATAACTAAAATTCAGATCAGAAATTTAGTTTACTATAACTGAACCAGTCATTGTAGGATGAATAGTACAATGATAGGGATAAGTCCCGGGGGTATTAAAGGTATAAGTAAAAGAGCCGCCCGTCCCATAAGCCCCGGCTGTGCTGATAACACCACTATTGAAGACTCCGGTATCGCTTGTTACTGTATGATTCATTGAATCGTTGTTGGTCCAGGTTACCGATGTCCCGGCAGAAATTGTAACTGTTGAAGGAACAAACGACATGTTATAAATTGAAACAGCTGCGTTTGTAACAGGAGTAGTAGTTACGATAATACTCCCCATCATGGTAGGATGAATAGAGCAATGATAGGTATACGCGCCCACTGCCGAAAAGGTATAGCTAAAGGTATCACCACTCTTTATCGGGCCACTATCGAATAAACCAGCATCACTGGTAACAGTGTGCGAAATAGCATCTTTATTTGTCCAGACTATGGTTGTCCCTGTAACGACAGTTAACGCAACAGGAGTAAATGCCATTCCCTGAATCCAGACCTCATTTGCCCCCGGGGTTCCCTTGCTACCAGGGCCTCCGGAAGTGCCTGTCATATCGGACATCGCTTTTTTTGAACAGCTTTCTGTAAAACTTACAAGTGTTAAAAGAAGAGCGATTCCGAAAAACAGCCTACTTGTTGAACCTGAATACTTTTTCATGGTAACTTATATGAATTTATTTAGACCCATTAAACAGAACGTGAAGCGAAAATGTTCATAAGCTCGAAACATAAAAAACATCTCTTAAATTGAACCCTGAGTGCACTTCTGTTGTTTATAGTTTAAAATGTTTCTAAATAACGGTTATGGGAAAAGCAAATTTTATAGTAATTATTAACTCTAAATTTTAAAGCTATGAAAACAAAGAGTCCAATTAGATCTTTAGTGATTTTAGCTATTTCATCAATAGCACTGATCTCATGTTCGAAGGAGTCATCTTCACTAAATCCGGTTACCGGTACTCCAGTTAATCCTCCTCCGGTACCCATTGTAGGATCGATCGTTGACCTTGGGCCAACAGCTTCAAATACAAGAGTAATGCAACTCGCACTCAATCAACAAAATTTCATTTTATACTTTCCCGATGAATCTGTTTCCAATGCACCTGCGCAGTTTCAGGTAACGCTCTATGCAAACTCCGACGGATTAATCCCAACAGGTGAATACACTTTCACCAATTCCGGTACAAAAACTCCATTTACTTTTGACTCGGGTAATCTTAAGTTTGCAGTTGGAAGTGATTCCTACTCCAATCAGACTGATCCGGTTGTTGATGGGAGCATAATTGTAACTCAGGATGGCGATAAATATGTTTTCGCCTTACAGGTAAATCTTGCTTCCGGCTTAACAACTTCAGATATATATAGTGGCTCAATAACATATAGCGATTTTAGTTCAAAATAGATCGCACACCGAATCACAATTTAGAAAAGGGTGTTCATTGCTGGACACCCTTTTTTGATGGAATTTTTGATTTTGTTTGATTCTAATGTTATCAGGCTTCTTCAGGATGACCGTTCCTCTCATGAAGTTTATCTCACCACTAGTCCATTAAGATACATCCCGATAACACCTTTGGATTCGGTCCAGTTTCCTTCAATCGTTTTCCGGTGAAAAGTAGAACCAGAAAAGAATTCGGTATGAAACAATAAACGACCTTCACCTAAATCTCTGTAAAGTTCCAGCGCGACCAGAATATTTCCACTGACCAATATCGAATAATTTGTGAGATCGAAGCTGATAACCTTATTAATTTTATCCTTTGAAAATGTAATATATATAGGTCTGGATAAAATATTCCTGTACTCGCCATTATTTTGCTCTTCGTATATGTTTAGCCTGTAAGTAACCGAATCGAAAGTACATACTGCAACATTGAAATTTATATCCTTTAACTTTACAAATCCTCTTACTTTAAGTTTTACCCCAAGTTCAGAACCAAGATCATTTGAAGCAAAGCCACACCTCAGTGAACTTTCTTCAATACGTAATCCCAATCTCGTTTCCCTTGGTTTTCTATATACAACCTTTATCTCAGGAAGAGTATAAGACCGTGGCGTGAGAAAAACAAGAGATATCGTATCTCTTTTGAAACTACTTACAAGGAAGCTTCTTGAGTCGTAACCAATCATAGAGAACCGAATTGAGTCTTTGTCATATTTATTATCCAGGATAATCGAAAAATTACCGGACGCATCCGTAACAGTTCCAATGTTACTTCCTATAACTCCAATGTTCACATAAGCTACTCCTGAATTGGTCTCTTTTAATACTACCTTCCCTTTATGGGTCTGGCCGTAGCACTGTTCAGAGAAAAAAAGAACAAATAGTAAAAAGGTAACTCTGCATACCATCGCCTGAGAATATATTTGTTATTTTATTAATGTTTAAACGAAAAAAAATCAGTTAGCTATTTTATTAAACAACTAACTGATTTTCTAAACCTTGTATTATGTTATTAGTTAGTTCCCTGCCAGTTAAATGAGATACTTCTTTTAACACCATCTTTTTCAACTGTAAGACGCATGTGTTGTTCCACGCTACTGTTGTTATGATCGTGATAAAACTTTATGATCTCTTTATTTCCAACAATAGTCCAGTCTTTATATTTACTCTTTAAAAATGCTTCCATTATATTAGCGGGTACTATAATATTTGTCGACATTTCTCTCGTTTCGACAAGTTCTCCCTTGTTTGTGTAGATAGCCCACAAATCGTTCCCTGAATTAGTCTTCATGTTAACCTCATAACGGTCAAGATCAAGATTTCCCTGTCCAACATCATAAACCCATCCGTATTCTTTCAGAGCATATGGAAATTTAGACCATGTCAGCGGGTTATCTTTATTAAACTGAACATTAACAGCGTTTAAGACTGCAGCCGGAACCTGATCCTTAGGAATTACTGCAGTAACGATTGGCTCCCTGTCGTTGATGTTAAAATCGTGAGATTGTCCGAAAGAAGGAAGAACAAATCCCACTATTCCCAGACTAATTGATAAAAATTTTTTCATGACTTTAAAATTTTAAATTTCAATAACTATTTCTATTTTAATACTTTTTGTTTCACTTATTATACACTAAACATATTCTTTTAGTGAATTGTTCAAATTTGATAATCAAATATTTTAAGTATCCGGAATCTGATATACTATAGCATCGATTTTATAAGGGATTGGAATCAGGCTACTTCATCACTGGCTGAAGCAGACTTACCCTGTTACCCTCTGTATCAGTAAATGAAACAAAAGAACCAACACCGGGGATATCCATAGGTTCACCCAAAACCTTACCTCCTTCTTTAGTAACATTCTTCATAGATTCACTGATGTTATCAACTGCTATTACAACAGAAGGATGCTGCTCTGGCATATCTTTTTGAATAGGGAAAAACCCTCCGTTAATGGCTCCTGGCATTTTGGGTCTTCCTTTTTCATCCGGTTCAGTTGTAGACACTGTTACGTAGTTGCCCATCTCTTCTCCCAAAAGCGTAGCCTTCCAACCAAACACTTTTGTATAAAACTCTGCCATCCGGCTTCTGTCGAGTGCTGGCATCTCAAAATGCACGACAGGATTCATTGTTTTCATATTACTATTAATTTAATGGTTTGTATTTTTCTGAAACGACTTTGCCAAAACTTCCATTACCCCTGATGATGTTTGAGCATTTCATCAACCTCCTTTAGATTGAACCGGTTAAGTCGCGATATTTTTGTATCTTTTCTGTAAGCCGGAGGGACAACCATCATCGCTTCTTCCTTACTCTCTGCATCCATTGTAAACCACGCTTTATGTTCACCATCAAGGCATCCCCAATCGGCATTCATAAGGAAATGTGATCCTGAACTGAGTAAAATAGATACCGACCTGAGGCATTCATATTTCTCAGGGCTATGAGCTACTTCAATAAGATATTTTGCCATAACCAACGGTTTAAAATTAAATCTGAAAAAGGTTTTATTAACTTAAACAAATCATGATTTAAAAAGTTTCAAAGAATTACAAATTAACCCGAAATGCTTTGAAGATCTTTTTAGAATAAATTGTAAAAACAGGTCATAAAACAAACAATTTAGTAAAACAGCGCTTTTTGCCTATCTTTGCAGCCTATCAAAATTTTTAAAATTGACAACGTTCTCTGACCTTGGTGTTTCAAACACCTTTTCAAAAGCTCTGGAAGAATTAAATATTTTTAATCCTACCGAAATCCAGATTAAAGCTATTCCTTTCCTTATTACAAAAGGCGCTGATTTTATAGGTCAGGCTCAGACCGGTACCGGCAAAACAGCTGCGTTTGGACTGCCAATCCTTCAGTATATTAATCCGGATGATCCGCATATCCAGGCATTAATCCTCTCGCCTACCCGGGAACTTGGTCAACAGATTGCGAAGCAGCTCTTCAGGTTCACAAAGTACGGCACGAAAAAGATTTTCATCGAATCGGTTTATGGTGGTGCAAGAATCGATGCGCAGATAAGCGCCCTGAGAAGACCAACTCATATTTTGGTCGGAACACCTGGTCGTCTTGTAGACCTGCTTGAGCAGAAAGCTATCAATCTTTCATTTATCCGGACAATTGTTCTTGATGAAGCCGACGAGATGTTAAGTATGGGCTTTAAAAAGGATCTCGACACAATTCTTCGTTATACAGCCGGGAACCGAAATACCTGGCTGTTTTCTGCCACAATGCCTCCTGCCATAAAAGCTATTATCAAAGATTATATGTCGTCCGATTCAATGAGGGTTGTAATAAACAAACATGATGTTGTAAACAGCGACATAGAACACAAATATATTGTTTGTGAAAAAGAAAAGAAACCGGAAATCTTATTTGCATTTCTGAAAGCTCAGGGAGAAAACAGAGGTCTTATTTTCTGTCGCACAAAAGCCGATACTCAGAATGTATCCAAACAACTTATTGCCAGGAACATAAACGCAGAGGCCCTGAATGGCGACATGTTACAAAAGGAACGTGACAAGGTGATGAGGGCATTTAAGAACAGCAAACTTCAGATATTGGTTGCTACCGACCTGGCTGCAAGAGGCATTGATGTGAAGGAGCTTGCGTATGTAGTGCATTATTCTCCTCCTGAAAGTACAGAGTATTATACACATCGTAGCGGGCGTACCGGAAGAGCCGGAAATAAAGGTCTTTCCTTCAGTCTCATAACCTCACGGGAAGTGACAGGATTAAAACGTATCGAGAGGGAGCTGGGCTTAAAAATTAAAGAGAATCACAGATAAATTGTTCTCAGATGAGCCTACGACAAAGCAATGATCCTTTAGAAGGCAGAACACTTGAAAATATTGTTAAGGCACTAGTCGACTACTATGGCTGGGAAGAGATGGGTAAAAGAATCCGAATAAATTGTTTTATTGAAAACCCCAGCCTGCAATCAAGTCTTAAATTTTTACGCAAAACTCCATGGGCACGTAAAAAGGTGGAGGAATTGATGAGACAAATGCTATCGGGAAATAAAGACAGTCCTCTATTTTCCTGAATATAAAGCGATCATATTCAGAAGTTCCTGTCGTTTAATTGGTTTTGTAATGTATCCCGAACATCCTGCTTCAATGGCTTTTTCACGATCGCCCGACAAAGCGTAGGCTGTCTGAGCAATTACCTTCACTTTGCTGTTTATTGTTTTGATAATACCCGTGAGTTCCAATCCGTTGATATCCGGAAGCTTAATGTCCATAAGAACAAGATCTATCTCCGGATACTTTCTGATGTATTCAATTGCCATCTTCGCATTGAGCGCATGAAGAGTATTTGCTTTACTCTTGAGTATTTCATTCAGATATAGCCAGTTAATCTCCTCATCTTCAACAATCAGGATAGTTAAATTTGCTTTAACCGGGTTTTCTTTAATAGTAGTTGGTGGAGTGTTCACCTCTTCCTTAAAAGCATTTTTATAAGGTACTTTGAAAAAGAATTTTGATCCTTTCCCGAATTCAGACTCAAGCCAAATCTCCCCTCCCATTCTTTCAACGTACGCCCTGGATATCGAAAGGCCAAGACCGGTACCTCCATATTTCTTTGTATATGACTTTTCAACCTGCCAAAACCGCTCAAATATTGCAGCTTGCAAGTCGGGTTGTATTCCAATACCGGTATCTTTAATTTCAAACTGTAGAAATTGGCCCACTACCTCACAGCGCAGAAAAATTTTACCGGAATGAGTAAATTTCACGGCATTGCTTAACAGGTTATCAAACACCTGCCGCAATTTTGTACGATCTGATAGAATTTTAAAATCGTCAGCAAGAGAGCCCGACAGCGGTTTTATTATAAGTTCAATACCCTTCTCCTTTGCTAGTGGTGAATAAAAAAGAAAGACCTCCTTGAGTAATTCATTAAGATCGAACATTGATTCATTTAGGTCTATCTGTCCAGCCTCAATCTTTGAAATATCGATTATATCATTAACAATATGCAACAATTGTTCGCAGCTTGTATTGATAATTTTAACATAGGCTTCACGCACGTCTGTGGGCAGCAGAGGATCGGCGAGGAAGGTTGAGAACCCAAGGATCCCATTCATCGGGGTTCTTATCTCATGACTCATGTTTGCCAGGAAGGAAGATTTCAACCGATCGCTCTCCTCTGCTTTTTCTTTCGCAGAATTAAGTTCCTCGTTTAGAGAAGCATAGACCTTGTTTTGTTCGCGGAGTAACTGTTCACTGACTTTTATTTTCTCTTCAGCTATAACCCTCTCCGAAACATCCCTCAGGGAGCCTTCAACACCAATCGGAGTTCCATCAGCTCCAAGGAACATGTGAACATTAGCTGATACCATCACTTCCCTCGAATCTTTTGTTTTAAGCCTGAGAATGTAGTCTTCAACTTCCCCTTTGGTAGAAATGATTTGCAGCAATTTTGATCTGTCTGATGGATCAAAATACACATCTTCAATACTCATCCCGATAAGCTCTTCAGGTTTATATCCCGAATACCTTTCAATTGATGGGCTTATTTCAACAATTCTGCCCTTAATATCTGCCTGATAAAAAATATCCTGAATGTTCTCGAAAATCTTTCTGTACTTCTCTTCACTTTTCCTTATTAACTCCTCAGAACGCTGCCGGTCTCTAATGTCACGAACTGTTGCCAGAATAACAGGCCTGCCCTCCATTTCAAATAGGTGGTTACTTATTTCAACAGGAATTCTTTCTCCTTTTTTTGTAACATGCGCCCCTTCCCACACAACATGCTTGTCCCTCTCTAGCTTTTCCATCATAGCCGGAATCAAAACAAGGCTATCCTTTGCATCAATATCCATAGGTCGCATTGTGAGTAATTCCTCCCGGGAATATCCAAGCTTTTCGCAAGCCATGTCATTCACTTCCAGGAATTTGCCTGGCAAACCATCTTCCGTAAACTCGTGAACGAAAACTGCATCATTTATATTACTAAACAGAATCTTGTACCGCTCCTCAATCTTTTTTGCAGATTCAGCAACCTGAAGTTTGTCAGAGACATCCTTACTGATTGAAAATATGGCATCATTTGAGTTCCATTTTCCTCTAATAAGCTTAGTTTCAACATACAGTGATTCTCCAGATTTTGATAAAAATGGGATATTGCAGAGACTTTTTGTACCATCAAGGTTTTCAGCAAGACATTTCTCAACACTTTCCCGATCTTCCGGGGAATATAAAATATGTCTTGGTTTACCGAGAAGTTCTTCTCTCAAATAATTTAGCTTTACCAGAGATGTTTGGTTCGCCTCAATTATAAATCCGGCTGAGTCAAACACAATAACAAGATCGGGAACAGAATGAAAAAATGAAAGCAGATTCACAATCTCTCCCGCGTCAGACCTTTGAATATCTTTCATTTCCTTACGCTCCTGTTTATCAGCTATTTAATTATTCAAAGCTTATGAATGTTCAATCCCCCACTTATTTCAAATATCATTCCCGTTGAGAAACTCCAGTCATCCCTTGCCATTGAAGCTACTGCTTTCCCTATCTCAGAAGGTAATCCCCACCTTTTTTGAGGAACCAGTCCCTCGTTTATCAATCTTTCATACTTGTCCTTGATTTTTGCTGTCATATCAGTTTTAATGACTCCGGGACGGACTTCATAAACAAGGATCCCTTCGTGAGAAAGTCTATCTGCGAAAACTGTAGAGACCATACTGAGACCGGCTTTTGAAACACAGTACTCAGATCGGTTTGTTGAGGATAAGACCGCAGAAACGGAAGTGATAAACACAATAACCGGCTTATAATCAACTATTTGCTGCTTAAGCCAAATCATTTCCTTTGCAACTTTCTGAGCGAAAAATAATGGTCCTCTAAGATTAATATTCATCACCCTGTCGTAACTCTCCTCTGTCATATTAAGGACATCGCTCCTTTCAAGAGGGGCAACCCCGGCATTATTTACCAGGATATCCATCCTCCCGTATCGTTCCAGGATATTAGCGACGACCTCTATCTGACAATCAGTACATGAAATATCGAGGCCAACCGGGAAGAATTGTGCTCCTATTTTTTCTACCTCCTGAGCAAGGTTTTCCATACCTTCACTATCTACTGAACGCCCTATTGCAGCTATATCGTATCCTTCAGAAGCTAAAGCAATTGCAACCGCCCTGCCTATCCCTCTGCTGGCACCTGTAATTACAGCTACAGGTTTGTTATTCATACGAAAAGAGTTTTATCAGGTTATACAGTAAAATTCGTTTTAAAGGTAGTAATTTGCCGGACTTTGTCAACAAACAGCAAAAATATCTTCAAATTTTCATTTTGCTTCTTCTAAAAGGGCTTAAATCCTTCTGAAAATGTACTGAAATCAGAGTGCCGGATTTAAACAATAATAAGCCGAAAGTTGCTTAAGACGATGTTTTGAAAAGACCCACGGAAGGATAAAAAGTTATCTGAAATACTTCATTAATTGCTCATTCGTAACCACTTTTGAAAAAGTTGTTTCTGCAAGTTTTCGCCCGTTTCCTCCGAAATGTTTTAACTTTTCCGGGTTATTGATAAAATACAACATAGAAGCTACAACTTCTTCAATATCAAATGGTTTTATAAGGAATCCGGTTACCTTGTTATGCACCACTTCTGAGTTGCTGGCAACATCAAATGCAATTATTGGTTTATTCAATGCCATAGCTTCAACAGCAACAGTGGAAAGACCTTCCCAGTGAGAAGGAATAATAAGGCAGTCGATAGCATTAAGAAATGATTTATTATTTTCAACGAATCCCAGAAGTTGAACATGGTTACTCACACGCGTTTTAACAACTAAACTTTCCAATTCAGGTTTCAACGGACCCGTACCTGCAATTAATATTTGGAAATCCGGCGTTTTATCCTGCAACATAACTGCAACAGGGGGAAGAATAAGCTGTCCTTTCTCGAAAGATAATCTTCCCAGACAACCGAAGATTATCTCTCCCGGATTTTTTTCAATCGAAAGCAAAGGCGCTTCTGCACTATCCCATTTCCGAATGTTGATGCTATTATAAATCGTATCAATTTTAGAGACAGGGAAAAGTTTATCATTTTTGGCCAAGGCAGCTTTCCCGATATACTGAGAACATGGCAGAAAATGTGTAATCCCTTTACGAAGAAGGATTTTGTTAAGTACATGACTTCGCATCGGTTTTCCATTGTCGCGCCGGTATAGTCGATACTCTATACCAGCCCATCTGGCCGGTAGAGAAAAAACCTTAAAGTCGTTTGAAGTATTAAAGATTATTGCATGAGGTTTTAGTTTTTTCAATAATCTGTAGGCCCGGTACAGTTTTAAGGGATTAAGAAATGAGAGGTTCTTTGAATGAAACGGGACTGTCTCAATTCCGGCTTCTGTGACAAAATTATATAACTTACCCTTTGGATTGGATATGGAAACCAGATGAAGTTCATCTCTCAGATCGAGCATAGTTTCATATTGCCAGTTCTCACCACCACCCCATATACCGGCTGTATTTATGAAACAAATCAGGTTTGAATTTTTACTCATTACGATATCCTTTCAGAAAAAACAATTGGTAAAGCTTCGTGACAGCTTTTATTATCAAAATTATGGTAGTTTTCAAATTGTATCCTTTTCCCCTGCTGCCATTGAGATAACAGATATTCAGTGCTGATATTCTCATTCTTGTTTGTAATTTCTGTTTGAACCATGTTCCACGGGGTATTTACCAAAACACTATGAGAGAACGAGATACCGCCTCTTTTAAAGTAAGCAGGACTAAAAATCTGCAAGTTTTCTTCTAAAGAATTAGGAGCATTAAAATGAATAAGGTCTATCAAAATTTTCAGCTCGTGAAGGAGAAACAAATGCCCGTCGAGGGATAATGGATATGACCAATAGCTGTTTTTCACCGACCATTTCCACGAGATAAGCTGATCATTATAAGGAAGAAAATCGGGTGGGATTATATCTCTGTTCCTTACATAACTAAAACTTATATTTTTCCCTAACCTGAGACTGGGCACATACTTTCGACAATTAACACTGGCGATCTCCGACAAATTGTAGGACCTGGTAAATATGATGTCATCAACCAAAAAGAAAATTTTTTCGTTATCTATGGAATTTAGTACGCTTTTCAGGGTGTCGTGAAAATTTGATTCTCTGATGAATACAACATTTTTCCAGATTATCGTAAGCTCATCATAACCTTTTTGGTAGTTGCTGTCGGAACATGCATATATTATAGTTAAGGGAGCACAATTGGCGGTGTAATAAAAGTATGATTCAAGCAGAGCATGAAGCTGAATTGGCCGATCCTTTGTAAAAACAACTGCTGATATTCCCTCACGATACTTAATAGACTTTTGCTTCATTCTCCTTTTCGCTTTGAAAAGGATATATTTTTTTTCAAAAAAATTCATGAGGGAACCGCTTTATCATCTTAAATTTCGTGACTTAAAATATATTTGAAACCTTATTGTACTCCTTCCAGGAGCCAATATCTACCCATGAACTTGAGTTTATCGGATATATACCAACCTTCCCCATTCCCTTATTGACTTTTTCCATAAGTTCGGTTATATGCATATGAATATTATCGGATATCAGATCGAGTACCTCAGGTTCAAGAATGTACATCCCTGTATTAATAAGATAGGATAGTTCAGGTTTTTCCTGAATTGAGATCAGCCTGCCATTCTCTTCAACGTTAAAGGTCCCGTAAGGTATCGAATGGAATTTCATTGCACCTATGGCAGTAATGCTGTTGCCATGTGAACGGTGATAATCAAGCACCTCCGCATAATTGTGATTTATAATTATGTCGCAGTTCGAAACAAAAAATGTGTCTTTGATTTTATCCTTCAGAAGATAGAGGCTTCCTGCAGTACCTAAAGGCTTTTCTTCTGTCAGGTATTCAATTGTATAATCTTTTTCCCGCAAGGAGTCAAAATAAAATTTAATCATATCGGCCCGGTAATTCACCGACATATAAAAGTTCGTCGCCCCATACAACCGGAACTTCTCCATAATGACCTGAACTATAGGCTTTTTACCCATCGGAATCAGTGGCTTTGGCAGAATATTGGTAATTGGCTGAAGACGCTCCCCCTTTCCACCAGCCATTATAACAACCGGAACATTGGCAAGAGAAAGTGCCTCTTCTTTCTCCATCTGCTCGGGTTTAAAAAAATCTTCCCAGTAGACAACCCGTTTCAGTTCTCCTTTCTCATTAAGTATTGGCATAAACTCGCACCTGATGGCAAGCATCTTCTGACGGATATCCTCAATGCTTTCCCCCTCATAGCAAAGTTCAAGTGGTTTACTTTTAATAGATTCAAAAATAGAGGTCTGGCTTATGTCGAGGTTTCGGAGAATTGCCCTCTGGATGTCACCAATACTAAGAAGTGAAAAGAATTTGTTATTATGATAGACGATAAGCAGCTTTCTTTTTATTTCATCCATCTGCTTTATCCCTGCCATCAGGGTCTTATCGGATGATATTATTAGCTTGTCGTTCATATGGATGTCGTTTATATGCTGGTGTTGATAGTGCTCACTACCAGGTCGATCTGATCAAATGTCAGATCCGGATAAAGAGGTAATGTGAGTTCCCTTTCGGATATCTGATCTGCAATGGGTGTGGGGTTAAGATCTAACGGCTTAAAAGCACTGAACTGGTGAAACGAGGGATAATGAATACTCGATTGAATACCCGCCTCTTTAAGCTTATTTATCAGATCTATCCTGTCAATACTTTTGCTGAGAAGAATTGGTAGAACATGGTAAGAAGGAAAGGTGTTATCTATGTTCTTAAAAGGCATGTCAATCCCTTGGACTACACTTAGTTTAAGTCTGTAATAATCTGTAAGTTCCTTTCTACGCAAATTGGATTGTGCGAGCTTATCAAGCTGTACTAATCCCAGTGCAGCATGTATCTCGTCTGACCTGAAGTTTAACCCGGTTCGTATAACATCGTATGAAATTGTTCTTCCCTTATGCCGGTCGAGAGTCAGCGACGACATTCCATGAGAACGGATGTGCTTTAATGTCTGAAATAATTCCGGGTTGCTTGTAGAAAGCATTCCTCCCTCACCTAAAGAAATGTTCTTATTCGAAAAGAAACTGAAGCATCCTATATCTCCAATTGTTCCACAGGCCTTCCCTTTATAGGTTGCTCCCGGTGCATGAGCAACATCTTCAATCAGAAAAAGCTTATGTTTCTGACACAACTCAACAATAGGGTCCATGTCGCAGGGATACCCGGCAAAATGGACAACCATTACAGCTTTGGTCTTTGGTGTAATGCATTTTTCTATCGTTTCAGCCGATATATTCCAGTTTTCAAGTGAAGTACAATCAGCAAGAACCGGTTTTACACCTGCCATAAGTGCAGCGTTAATATCTGCAACAAATGTTAAAGACGGTATTATTATCTCATCACTTTTTTCGAGTCCAAGAGAAAGAACAGCCATATACAAAGCAGCTGTACAATTGGAAACAAAAACACACTGAACATCAGGATGATCCAGCATCTGACCAAATTTCTGTTCAAAGTCGATAGTCCGCTCCCCCATGGTCAGCCACCTGCTATCCAGAACATCCTGCACAGCCTTTGATTCTCTGTGATCGTAATTAAGTTCAAAAAGAGGAACTTTCCACATGGTTAAAGATTATATATGGTCGATTTATATTTTTTCAGATTATCAGCCTCCATAAACCAGCTGACAGTCTCCTCAAGTCCCTCACGGAGAGAGTAACAAGGTGAATAATTGGTAAGTTTGCAGATAAGCTTATTGTCGCCCCATAACCTGAAAACTTCTGAATTCTCCGGACGTAACCTTTGTTTCTCGGATTCGAAGCGGACATCGCTGTTTAAGAGCTCTTTAATGATAGTAAAAGTGTCTCCCATCGAAATCTCGCTGTTGGATGCAATATTAACTTCTTTGCCTATAGTTTCATTACATTCTGCGAGAGCAATAAATCCCAAACAGGTATCTTTCACATAATTAAAATCTCGGGTAGGAGTCAAATCGCCAACTTTAATAATCTTTGCACCAGAGAGTATCTGGGAAATTATCGAGGGAATCACAGCTCTTGCTGATTGACGCGGGCCGTAAGTGTTAAACGGCCGGGCAATCGTGACCGGAAGTCCGAAAGCACTGTAAAAACTCATTGCCATAGCGTCGGCACCTATCTTGGATGCAGAATATGGTGATTGTGGTTGACGGGGGTGTTTTTCATCAATGGGGACATATTGTGCGGTACCATAAACTTCAGATGTAGAGGTATGAATCACTCTTATTTTTCCATTTTCTAACGCCGCCTGAACAACATTTAATGTCCCCTTTACATTTGTTTCGACATAACTATCCGGAGCAATGTAGGAATAAGGTATTGCTATTAATGCTGCAAGATGAAAGACAACATCTGCATCGCGAATAATTTTTTTGCAGAAATGAGGATCACGGATATCTCCCGAAATTATCTCGAGTGAAGGGTGTTGCGGTATATCTTCAAGCCAGCCCCAGTAGTTAAATGAATTATACTGGGCCAACGCCTTAACCATATATCCCCTTTGAAGGAGGAGTTCTACCAGATGAGAACCGATGAAACCATCAGCTCCTGTTACAATTGCCCTTTTCATGCACTATCTTTTAAAATAGAGAACGGGAAGTTTAAAAGCATAAAGATAAGCATAAAAATAGGTCGGGCGATACCTGATTGAGCTTAAAAGCATCGAGTAGGCTTTCTTTAGATCTTTAGAATATAGAGCATACTTACGCGCTAATTTCCTGGAAACATGATGATATAATCCAAGTTCTCTTATTCTAAGTTCATGCTTTTGTAAAAATTGTTCCTCCCCTTTTATAACAGATTCAGGATTGTCAGAAATCCGATTGTCTGAATTCAGATACATCTTAGTATTGCAACCTTCTATGTAATCGATGGTGTAGAACCTGGCAACTCTTACGAGCAAGTCAAGATCCTGTTGAGATGCCATACTTTCATCGAAGCCTCCTGTCTTTTCCATTACCTCTTTGCGAATTGCAAATCCCGATGTACTGGAACCCAGCCCCTTCAAATTGGTAAACAAATATTTCTCGAGCGATCCTTGCATTCGCTGATGTACTTCAGAAACTTTTGTACTTCCTGAATAGTAATCAACCCCTGTATAACACAATGATAAACCGGGTGATAAAGAGAATTTTTCATGTTGCTTCTCAAGATTCAATGGATGCATTTCATCATCGGAATCAAGAAATGAAAGGATATCTGCATTTGCCAGTTTGATTCCCCGATTTCTGGCAGCATTTGCACCGGAATTACTCTCAAGCTTATGGTATCTTATTCGTTCATTGTTAACCATGAATGAATTAACTACATCAAATGTATTGTCGGTGGAACAATCGTCAACCACGATGAGTTCCCAATTCTGAAAAGTTTGAGCAACTATGCTATTTATAGCTCTTTTCAGAATTTTGTCGCGGTTATAGGCAGGAATTATTACTGATATTTCAGGGCTCATCATCCAAAAGTTGATTATATATTTCCTAATGGTTTCTCCAAAGGTAATCCTATCTTGGTTAAGTACAGATCTGTTTTTGTAAAAAGGGGTGGAAATTATTCTTTTATAACCGCCAGATAATTAGCAGTTATAAAGATCTCATATGTTTCCTTGTATTCAGAAATTTCAAACAAGCCGTTTTTCAGAATCCTGTAGAGGGTATAGTTATCCTTTAGCAAATAGAAGAAATCCTGAAAGAATGTTCTGGAATCAATGTTGCAGCCACCGAATTCAAACTGAATAAAATCAATTTGTTTGTTTCTGATCATTTCCTTCGCGCCATTCAATGCTTTTAGCTCATGACCTTCAATATCCAGCTTCAGAAAGTGGATCTTCTCAATATTATTGATCCTGCAATAATTATCAATGGTCGAAAGCTTTATCTCTTCACTTTTGTCCATCGTAATTCCAAAGTGCACGAGATTCCTCTGGTACGTAGAGGCATATCCCGATCCTTCAACATCTGTATAAAGTAATTGACGGGTTTCGGTGTCGCTAAGCCCAAAATTATTCGGAATAACATTCTTTAAATCTTTTGTAGTTTCAAGGAATATTTCAAAAGTCTTTTTTGAAGGTTCAAAGGAATGAATAACGGCCCGGTTAAGAAAAAACTCAGATAATGCTTTGGTATAATTCCCCACGTTTGCCCCAACATCAAAAATAACTAGCGAAAGTTCAGGAGTATAGTTTTTGCCAATATGTTTTATAACATTTAATTCGCCGCTTTTTATATAATTATGACCTCTCCCAAAGTTCATATATTTGAGCGATTGAATGTAAATATATTCGAGAAAGGCCTGTCCCCTGATCTTGCCCAAAAACTTAATCAGAATCTTCATTATTATTCTCATAACCTAATCTTTTCTCTCTCGCCTTACATAACAGTTCGAAAATCAGATCTCAATATAGTTCTTATATTCAAATAATCTGTAATTAAACATTTTTTCAAACAAGAATAGCAATCTGTCTTTTATGCTCATTCTGAATTTTTTTTCGTCAATGCTGACATTCCATTCCATCTCATTTATTCTTTTGGCCATTACAGAGGGGTGAGAACCCATAAAACGTTTTACTGCATCAGCATCATCATAGTTAAAATTATTAATCTTCAGAATCTCTTTTTTCAACTCCTCATCTGTATGGTAAAGCTCTGAAAAATCCTTCATTTTTTTCTTCATAATGGCAGGAGACCTGACGTATCCATAATGATAGATATATGCATCGACAGGTTTAACTTTTAGCTTACGGTCATTCTTTCTGAAGCCCTGGGCATCCCGGTACGACCTGATTCGTTTATCGTTTCGTATTACTCTGATCTCATGCTTATACCATTGTCTGTTAATACCAATATAATCATATGTCCCCCAAAAATGATGGTACTTGAACAAAAGTCCCTCAACTTCCGGAACTTTCAGCCACTCATTCATCGCATTTTGTATTGCCGGAAAACTATTCTGATGGATCACCTCATCTGCCTGAATGTAGATACACCAGTCAAAATCATCAGGAATTGCATCCATCGCCTTATTTGTCTCAACAGCCAGTACCCGCCCACCTTCCCTGAGGGTATCGTCCCAGATAGTCTCTATTATAACTATTTTATCGGGGTCGATATTCTTTATTAAATCCAATGTCCCGTCCTCAGAGTCGCCAACCGCTACAATAATTTTATCACAGAGAGGCAGAATAGATTTTATAGATTCTACTACCGGATAGTCGTATTTTATGCCATTCCTGACAATTGTAAAACCACATATTTTCATTTCAGACAGGTAAATCGAATCAACTAACTTAGCATCGAAGAATAGAGATCCATATAATTATTTGCAATCACTTCATCCTTAAAATTATTCGCAAAACGTAATCCGGTTTCAATCATTTCATCCTTCAGTTCCTTATTGGAGATCACCTTTTGAATAGCCTCACCAATTTTTTCGACATCATAAGGATCGACGTACAAACTACCTGGTCCTGCTGCTTCAGCAAAACATCCATTCTTGCTTGTAATGACGGGGGTCCTGGAAACCAATGCCTCCAGTATCGGAATTCCGAATCCTTCAAAAAATGATGGGTATATGAAACATTCTGCGTTTTGATAAATAACCGGCAACTCAAGATTCTTAACCCGGTCGGGGAAAATAATATTTTTCAGATTATTTTCAGATATATAATTTATAACATTTTTATAGTATTCGTCTGCCTTTCTACCAACCACCACAAGTGGCACCTCAATATTCTTTAGGTGCAGGGCCTTGAGAATCCCAAGTAAATTTTTGCGTTCCTCAATAGTGCCAACATACAAGAGGTATTTATCGGGTAAACTGTATTTTGCCTTGACCTCTAGCCAGAATTCCCTGCTGTAAGTATTCCAGAAATATGAATTACAACCCTGATATATCACTTTTATTTTATTAGGTGAAATGTCCAGAAACCTTACAAGATCGTTTTTTGTTTGATTGCTTATTGCAACGATCTGATCTGAAACTCTGCATGCATGCATTAATTTTAGGTAATAAATTTTTGCATCAATCCAGTTGTAGAATTCAGGAAACCTCATAAAAATAAGATCGTGTACCGTAACAATAGATTTAACCCCTGTTTGTTCAATACCAAATGGCAATTCCTGGCTGAGACCATGAAACAACTCAATTTTTTGTTTTTTAATTTCGTTTTTCATGAACCTTAAACGCCATACAGAATTGACAAATTTAAAAACAGTGCCCTTTGGTTCAATAAGTTTGAACTGATTATCATTCTCAAGAATATACCGGTTCTTACTTTTAGGCGTAAAAAGAAAATAGGAGTTTTCAGGATATTTTTTCGATAGAGCATTAAGCAGGTTTCGACTATAGTTTCCCAGTCCGCTGTAATTATAGAAAGCCCGTTTAGCATCAAATCCTATTAAAAAAGATTTTCGTTTGGCTTCTTGCTGAGTTGATTGATTGTCTTTGATGCTGTTCAATTTATACCCACCTGCCTTCTCCGGCTGTCTTGCCTGAATATGAAGCTTCCTTAATTTAACATACTTTACAAAACAGGTAACAGCTAGAAGTTTACTGACTACGTAACCATCATAACCATCAAGGAAACCAGCTTTTAATACATAGGAATGAAAAAACCTCCATGCCGGGCTAATCAATATCCTTATTTCACTGGATTTATACCCCTGTTTATAGTATTCATTTGCAAGAAGTGTTGTATAAGTGTTCATTTTGTCAATGCTCTCTTCATAGCTGTCATATAACCAGTGTAGAAGGTTACCTTTCAGACGTCCTACACTCTTTGGATTAGTAAGAATAACCGTTTCATGAATGTTAAAACCACCCCATTTGGCTTTACTTCTATTGAATAATCGGATCTTACATTCTGGCGATAAGTTGGTATGACGAATCCAGTTACCACAGTAACTATTTAACCTGTTGAATTTATAACCATCAAATTTCAAATCCTGTTTTACTTCAAGGATTGATTTCTCAAGTTGTGGGGAAAGAGCTTCATCGGCATCCAGAGACAATACGTAATCGAATGAAGCCTGTGTAAGAGCAAAGTTTTTCTGATCGCGGTAGCCTGTAAATTTATGTTCAAAGAACCTGACTCCTCTCTCCAGGCAGATTTCTTTTGTCCGGTCGTTTGAAAAGGAATCAACAACAATAATTTCATCAGCTACAACTTCAACCGATTTAAGGCATTGTTCTATATATGCCTCTTCGTTAAAAGCTATTATTACCGCTGAAATTTTTTGCATTTTGATAGTATTACAGGCCTTAAAGTTATTCTTTTTTTGCAGTATCGCAATAGGTACTATTTTGTCCTTCCTCATTCTCCAGATTGCCTGGCTCACTCTCGTCGTCTTCATCCATCCACTCATTTAATGGCCTTTGTGGACCTTCATTCCTAAACCAGAGTGCCAACGCAACTCCCGATACGAATCCGAGCATATGTGACTCCCACGACACATTCTTATACACGTCAGGGAAGATTCCCCACACCATCGACCCATATAAAAATACTACTAAAAGTGATAAGGCAATGAGCCTGAAGTGCCGTCGAATTATTCCACTAAAGAATAGAAAAGAAGCAAGCCCATAAACTAATCCGCTTGCACCAATATGCCAGGCTTCTCTTCCTGCAATCCATACCAGGGACCCTGTTAGAAAAAATGTCCAGATGAATACTTTAAGTGCAATTTCTGAATAAAAATAAAACAGGGCAACAGATAAACAGAAGAGTGGAAGTGAATTGTTAAACAGATGCTTAAAATCGGCATGTATAAAGGGAGAAAATAATATTCCCGACAACCCTTTTGTCGTCAATGGGTAGATACCGAATTGAGACAAATCAATATCAAAAAGCACTTCAATTATCTTTACCAGCCACATCAGAAAAACAAAGATGCCAGGGATAATCATACTCAGAAGTAATTTCTTCCGGTAGAATGCTCCTTCGTCCTTAATATCTGGGACTGTTTCCTGCATTTATTTAATCAGTTTGTTGTTTCGTGTTTAGCGTTTCGGGTTTTGGTCTCTCAGTCCCTTAGTCTCTCTGTCTCTCTGTCATTTTTAATCTCTTCCCGGAAAAACAATCCCAGCTTCTTTCCTTATCCTGTCGAGGGTGTTAATAAGGTTCCGGCTAAAGCTTTGAGGTACAACATCACTTTGAAGCATCCCCTTATCGAGACAATTCATTACTTCCATTGCTTCATACTGATAACCCATTGCTTCCGGTAACAAGGAATATTTCTCCTCTTCTTTATCGTGCATTTTAACTACAAGTTTTTGCGACATATCGAGCTCTCTGGTAAAATAGAGGTTTCCTTTTTCACATAACAAGTCGCACCCGATTCCAGAAGATGTTCTGAAGGAACTATAAAGAGTTGCCATTGTTCCATTATTATATTTGAAGATTATGCTAATGGAATCTTCTGATCCTGAATCAGCAAATGAAGCCTTTGCAGCTATTTCATCCGGAACACCAAGGAAAAACAAAGCATCAATCACAGGATAAATTCCTATATCCAGAAGTGAACTGCCTCCGAGTGCAACATTGAATTTTCGCTCGTTAGGATCATAGGGAGGCTGAAAGGTAAATCTGGCGTCGAGATGAACAATCTTCCCGGTTTTTCCGGAACCGATTATCTCGTTTGTTTTCTTGTATATTGGCTGAAATGGCGGCCAGAGAGCCTCCATCAGAAATGTATTTTGTTTTATGGCTTCGTTAATCATTCCATCTACTTCACGACTGTTGATGGCAAAGGCTTTTTCACACAAAACAGCTTTTTTGTTTTTCAGACAGAGCATCGTGTGCTCATAATGGTGAGAATGCGGCGAAGCAATGTAAATTATATCCACTTCTTCATCACGGGCCAACTCCTCATAGCTTCCATACGATTTCCGGAAGCCATATTCTTTTGCAAATTTTTCTGCTCTACCGGCGTCACGAGAACCAACAGCGTATAATTCAGCATTATCCAGCAGTTTTAATCCTTCTGTAAACTTGGCCGACATATTTCCCGGGGCAAGAATACCCCATTTATATTTCTTTTTCATAGATTATTTTTTTTAAATATAGAAAAAAGAACAGGAAATCAGAATTGATCTTATTTTAAATCTAATGAAGAGAGTTTTGTTTCGAGAATAGAACACCCTTTTAATTCCCCCACACAGCGAATCTTTCATCACATTCCTATTTAGGTCAATTGCAGATTGTGAGAAGGAGATTCCTTGCTATCGCTCGGAATGAGACGTAAATTGTTGATTAGCTGGAGGAAGAAGCGGGAGAGGGATCTCCTTCTCGCAGCTGGAACTTAATGAAAAGATGTGTATAGATATTAGCCCCAACGGGGGGAAAACCGTTTTACTAGTTGATTATCAATTATATCTGAAAGCTATTCGCCCCCTTGGGAGATGCCGCGCAGCGGCAGAGGGGGTTCTCTCTCACTAAAAAATAATATTTACAAAATATTAGTACTATGTATTGCATGGTATTAATATTATTATATATCTTTGCATTGACATGTTGTTATAATTTTATAGTAGTAATAAACTAATAGTACCATGAAAATCACTGTAAGCATAAATCTAGGCGGGTATTCTTTCAATATCGACGAAGATGCATATGCCGAACTTAAGCATTATCTGAAAAATCTTGAACTGCACTTTGCGGGAGAAGAGAGTTCATCGGAGATCCTTTCAGACATTGAGACCCGCATGGCTGAACTTTTCCGCACAAAGCTCACCAGCTACAAACAGGTTATAAATATGGAGGATGTCCGTCAGGTTATTTCAGTTCTCGGAACCCCGGAAGACATCTCCGATAACAACGGCCCCTCGGCTCAGGAGAAATTTTCGTCCCCGGGCTATCACAGAATGTATCGTGATCCCGACCACAGAGTAATTGGAGGCGTTTGTTCCGGTATGGGAGCATATTGGGATATCGACCCGGTTATCGTTCGGATCATTTTTGTGGTTCTTGCAATTGGCGGCGGTCTCGGCCTTCTGGTTTACCTCATCTTATATATAGTTATCCCTGAAGCTAAAACCACAGCTCAGAAAATAGAGATGAAAGGGAACCCCGTTAATATTCACAATATAAAGGATTCAGTAAAAAAAGAATTTGATTCTGTGAGAAAGAACATGAAGTTTTGACTCAACAGAGTGAGGACAATTTGAAGTGTAAATCTGTAAAAATCATATATCATGGATTTAGAAAATACAAAAGCTCAAATGCGAAAAGGGATACTGGAATATTGTATACTTTCAGTCTTGTCCAGGAATTCCTGTTATGCAAGCGACATAATAAAGGAACTTAAAGAAGCTGAGGTAATAGTTGTTGAAGGAACCCTGTATCCACTCCTGACAAGGCAAAAAAATGCAGGTCTGTTAAGCTACAGGTGGGAAGAATCCCAACAGGGTCCTCCCAGAAAATATTATGAACTGACAACTGAAGGACGTACATATCTCGCCGATCTCGACAAATCATGGAAAGAACTGGTAGATTCTGTTAATCTGATCAGAACCAGGTAACCTAAAACTAAACCTAATAAAACTGGAAATAATGGACAAGACAATTAATATTAATATAGCCGGAACCCTGTTTCAGATTGACGAGGACGCTTACCGGATCTTGCGCGACTACCTTCAGGCCATAAACAACAGGTTCAGAAATGTTCATGGCGGCCATGAAACAATCGATGATATTGAATCGCGCGTTGCTGAAATATTCCGATCACAGAAAGGTTTATCGGGTGCTATATCAAAGGATAATGTTGAGGCAATGATTTCGATTTTAGGCAAACCCGAGGATTTTGATGAGGGTGATCCGGATACCCAACCTCCTGTATATACTTCCCAACGAAAACGAATGTATCGGAATCCCGATGATTCGGTAATCAGTGGTGTATGCGGAGGTATTGGTGCTTATCTGAATACCGATCCCGTTCTTTTCAGGATTTTATTTGTACTGTTTGCCTTTTGCGGAGTGGGTCTGTTTGTATATATTATCCTCTGGATAGCCCTTCCGGTGGCTAATACCGACGCAAAGAAAAGGGAATTGTTTGGTAATGCTTATCATTCTGCCAAATCTAATTCTCAAAATAACAGAACAAACAAAAATGCATCTCCGGCTTACAATCAGGGCCATTATAACTCTTCAGGAATCGGAAATGCTCTGAATGAGATATTCAGGGCAGTCGGGAGAGTCCTATTTGTAATTCTTCGTATCTTCTTGATTATTATAGGTATAGCATTAGTAATTACAGGCTTTCTTTTTCTGGTTGCGATAATTATGATATTCGTCTTTAAGTTCCCCGGAGTTTTCTCTCACGAGGGAGTAAACGTCCATTTGGCTTATTATACAGACTTCCTTAGCTATATTGTAAGTCCATCATCAGAGCCGTGGATAATTGCTCTGGCCGTAATAGCAATAACCCTTCCTTTACTTGCAATAATTTACTGGGGAATTAAAATGATCTTCTGGTTCAAAGCACATGATGGGGTAATAAGCCTCGCAGGTTTTATTCTATGGGTAATATCTGTTGTAGCTCTTTCAATGTTACTGTTCAATGAGGGAATAAGTTTTTCTGAAACCGGAAGAAGTTCAACGCAGATGATCCTGCCAGATAAGCCTGATACTCTTTATATTATGACTGACCATAAAGCTTCAGACCTGAAGTATGATAAAGAATTTTCCTTCCCCGAAAACGACTTTACCGTTTATATGAATGAACCCACCCGCCAGCTCTACCTCCCGGTGCGTCTGTATTTCAACATTTCTGAAGATAATACTTCAAAGCTGGAAATTATTAAACGTTCATCTGGCCGATCACGAAACGACGCCGTAAAAAAAGCCGAATCGCTTATTTATAATGCCAGAATAAGCCGCGACACAATTTGGCTCGACGACTACTACTCTCTTCCTGCAGGTAGCAAGTGGACAGCCGATTTTGTTCATGTTTCTTTGTACGTCCCTGAAAATACTGTGTTGTACTTCGATAACGACTATGAAAAATTCTTTTACCACAATATTGTTATCGGTAAGGTCGATAACAATATTGTAACCCACTCACACTATGATGAAGACACGGAGCCATGGGAGCTGGGAAACAAGTATTGGAGAATTACAGAAGATGGTTTG
Source organism: uncultured Bacteroidales bacterium (assembly GCA_963809855.1). GTDB lineage: Bacteria > Bacteroidota > Bacteroidia > Bacteroidales > VadinHA17 > LD21. The sequence goes on from CAWELF010000001.1 coordinate 3,357,011, forward strand.
AAGGAAACAAAAAGGGCAGCTGCAAGACAAAAATAACTTTTCATTTTTCATTCCTTGCTTTTTCTCTGATGTCCGGCACCTGTACAAAAGATGCCGGATTTCTTTTGTTAATTTAAATTAACAACAAAGATTACCGGAATTTTGCTTAACTAATATTGTAGTATTACATTCGCCAATGTTTTCAAACTAACCCACTGCACCCTTATGAAAAGACTTTTTTTGTTCCTGGTATGTATAACTTCATTTCTTTCCACCTATTCACAAGCGATAAAAACGCAATCAGATACACTTCGTAAGGATGCTTTAAAGGTGTTCATGGAGGCAAGTGATTATGTCCGTAAGGAAATCCCTTATGTAAACTATGTCAGGGATATTAAAGATGCCGGAGTATATATTATCTCAACCACACAGCAAACAGGATCAGGTGGGTATGAACGTACCTACTACATCGTCGGACAAAATGAAAATGCAGGTATGCGCGATACATTATCTTTTTCGACTACCCCAGATGGTACGGAAGACGAGTCGAGAATAATGGAGGTGCGCACTCTTAAAATGGGGCTGATGCGCTATGTTGCAAAAACACCTCTTTCTAAATATATGAAAATCTCTTTTAGCGAACCGCTCTCTGAAACAGTCATCTCAGATAAATGGAACAGCTGGGTGTACCGGACCTCAGTTTCGGGCTACTTACAGGGGCAGAAATCATACCAGTCAAGTTCATTGTATGGTAATATCTCTGCAAGCAGGGTAACAAAAGACTGGAAAATAAACCTGGATGCAGTATATAACTACAGTATTAGTAAGTATCACACCGGTTCTGACATAGTTATAAGGGAAACTAATTCAAAATATATCAATTCATTAATTGTTAAAAGTATCTCCGACCATTGGTCGTATGGCGGAACATTCTACCTTGGGGCATCAAAATTCAGCAATTTTGATGCGACACTCAGAATCATGCCCGGGATTGAATATGATTTGTTTCCATACTCTGAATCTACCAGGAGACAGCTAAGATTATTATACTCAGCCGGTTACAATTATAACAATTATGGTGACACTACAATCTACAACAAGATGAAGGAAGGTCTTTATAAACATTCTTTTTCAGTTGCGTACCAGGTTGTACAAAAGTGGGGATCCATAAATGTCAGCACACAGTTTAGCAACTACTTGCACGACTGGTCCAAAAATAATCTTTCATTTAATGGGGAACTTAATCTTAGAATAGCAAAAGGACTAACTGTAAGCATTTACGGATACGTGGCAGCAGTTCATGACCAGATTGGACTTGTAATGGGAGAGGCAACTACTCAGGAAATTCTTCTTCAGGTAAAAGAATTGGAAACCAAATTCGAGTATTCTACAAGTTTTGGATTAACCTACACCTTTGGATCAATTTATAATAATGTTGTAAACCCCAGATTTGGCAACTAAAAATAATAGTTTTAGTCTCAAAAAATTGTTGCAATCCATTTGAAGAAATAGCTTAACTTTAGATGAAGTTTCTGATTCCACAAACTGAAATGATATGACATTACAGATTCTGGTATTGGTTTTCATAATTGCATTACTTGGCTACATCATTTATCTACACACCCTTCTGGCTAAGAAGAATATTCATTGAATCTACTGTTAAAAGACTATCTGGCATAGAGAAAAGCAGAAGTATGGAGGAAATGATGGCATTTCTCTCAGAAATTCAGAGATCAAGTCTGTACTCCATATATTTTGGCGATCAGTCACTTTCCGAAAATACAATAGACTTTATTTTCGAAAATGGTAGCGAGATTAAAACATTTATTCATTACACCAAAGAAGAGCAGGATGCCAGAAGTATACTTCAAACAGGGTTTAAGTTTACCGACTCGTTTTATAAAACAGCATTGCCGGTTTTAAACGACAGGCTCGATCTCACAATCAAGCATAACAACCGGAAATATTTCGGCGACTACCTGATTGTAATCTGCATTTCAAGTGACATTGTAAATTTCTACTCAATGGAATTGGTGAAGGCGAATATTAAAAACTACTTCTTTGAGAATATTTTAACAGAGAACCCTCCCACACTAAATGAAAATTCCGAAATAGTATATCAACTATCTCCCAGATTTATAAAAGGATATGCTAATTATAAAAAGGGAGAAATCGTTAAAAACCCCGATTTTGATCCCTGGTACGATTCTCCCGGTTTTATGAAAAACATTGACTTGCTGAGAAACAGATAAAGTTTTTTTCAAGGTCTGAATGCATCAAATAAGGAATAATTATCTTTGAGTTTATAAAACGAAATGTTATGAAGAAGTCATTACTATTCTTGCTGGCAATATGTTTAATCTATGGAAGTCCTGTTAGCGCTCAGGGAGGAATTCTGAAGAAGGTAACAAATTCGATGGCCGATGAGCTTCTCGGGAGAAAGGAAAAACCGAAGGCAGAGCCTGAACCAACATGCGCCTGCAGTAATGCGAATGTTATAATAGATATGGCAAAGTACAACATTGGTTATACGGAAATAAATCTCAGTGTTTTGGATAATGGGAACATACTTATTCAAGATCGTCTGTCTGACAAATATTACATTATTGAGGGTAACGTTACCAAGGGTCCTTTTAAAAATAACGATCCTAATGTGGCTGTATTTGAGACGGATGGGAAGGAGACCAAGGGTACTGATGATTTTATTCTCAGATACAAGCCATACATCAGCAAATCCGGCGAAAAGTTGCTTATCACCTTCAACGGAAAACAGTATGGCCCTTATGCACAGATTCACAGTTTCACACTATCCAAAACAAAAGAGAAGTTTGCAGCAGTGGTAATTGAGACAATGTCAACTACTGAGGATGAGGCGAAAAAGATGGAAGCTGCAATGAAAAATGCAAAGACAGATCAGGAGCGCATGGACATGGCGATGCAATACGCCCAGCAGATGCAACAGAAAATGATGCAGGCCGGTGGCCCCGGAGCCATGTTGCCAAAACTTGTTACAAACATCCCTGATGCTACTTACGAACCAACTCAATCAATTGGAGGGGTCTTAAACGGAAATATAAAATACGACGACATTCTTTACATAGCATATGATAAAATTAATGATCTGCAGGGCAAAACATTACTTACAATCAGACCTGATATTATTGGAGGCGGCCAGCTGTTTATCAATTCCGATAATTCCAAATATGCAGTATTTGACTATGGAAAGCTCACCTTCAGTGATAAAACGGCTCTCACCGACCTTTTTAATCCTTATCTGGTAAAAACAGACGGGAAAATATATCTAAGTTACATGTACTACTCTCCTAAAAAGAATTCTATTCTGCAGTGTAAAGTACCATTCTAGTCAAATATTTGGCAAAATCCTGCAATGTGAGAGTACTGTTTACCTTTCTTTTTTTCAGTTCTTTGTTGAACCCTGTCTGCTCTCAGCCTCTTAACTACCGGGAAGTTTTTGGTGACGACTGGAAGAATGCTGATTCGTTCGAGAAGGAGAACAGGAACTGGATGAAACCTGCCCTGGAAAAGCATCATCTGTCTTATCCTGTAGCAATTGCAGTTGTATTCCCGGAACTGGTGAGGTATTCAGCATTACGTGATAAGATGGAAATCACGTTGCTAAAGGCGCTCTATATAAATTTAGGCTCTGACTATGCAAATTTTTCGATAGGCAGGTTCCAGATGAAACCATCATTTGCGGAGGCGATCATGGATGAGGCTCCAGCTGAAATTGTCGGAGATGCCGATTTGAAATTAAAAGGTAAATCAGATTTTGAAGATATAATAGATTTCAGAAAATCAGTCGTTAACAATCTGGAAGATCCCAGGTCTGAATTCAATTACCTTATCGCGTTTTTAAAGTTATGTGAAAAGAAATTCCCGTTCAGGCAAAACGATGAAGTTTCAAGATTGAAGTTTCTTGCAACGGCTTATAACTATGGACTTGATAAAAGCTCCACTGACATCGAAAGCATGATTGAAAAGAAGTTTTTTAACGTCAAACTTTTCAAAACCGAGAACTTCTCATATGCCGATGTAGCTCTTTTCTGGTACAGGGAATACGTTGGCGATTTCTAGGATCTGACTATATTTGAAGCTTCTGTTTATATTGTGAATCTAAAAAAACGTATTTTTATCACTGTTTTTCCAAAAATCATTAAATATCGGTGGCTAATATCACTTTTAACTTTCTAAGAAATGGATAAACTGTTTTTTAAACGACTCTTCCCTCCTTTACAGTGGCTTCCATCTTATTCTCTTCCTGCATTCGGGAACGATACTGTGGCAGGGGTTACACTGGCAGCTTACGCTATACCGGTTTCCCTTGCTTACGCCACACTTGCAGGTTTGCCACCACAGTATGGTGTATATGGTTACCTTATCGGGGGAATTTTCTATGCTTTGCTTGGCACTGGCAAGCAACTTGCGGTTGGTCCTACTTCTGCGATTTCTTTGATTATCGGGGTAACTCTCACAACGCTTTCAAATGGCGATACACAGCGTTGGGTTGACATATCCTCTCTCACCGCGCTTGTATTTGCCGGGATGAGTATTCTTGCTTATGTTCTTAGATTAAATAGTATTATAAATTTCATTAGCGAAACGGTACTCATTGGATTTAAGGCAGGTGCAGCAATCACAATTGGGTTAACTCAATTACCTAAGCTATTTGGGTTGCCTGGCGGCGGAACAAACAATCTCCAGCAGATAACACACATCATTACTCATATCCCTGAAACAAATCATATAGTCTTGATATTTGGAATTTTAGCTATTTTATTGATATTTACCGGGGAAAAACTATTTCCTGGTAAGCCAACCACAATAATAGTTGTTGCCCTCTCCATCATTCTGATTTCATACACCTCTTTACAATATTCAGGATTCAAAACTGTAGGAGTTATCCCGGCAGGGTTGCCAAAACTTCACTTTCCATCGCTGGATATTTACGAAATCAAAAGTGTTGTTCCTCTGGCTTTTGCATGCTTTCTACTGGCATATATCGAAAGTGTTTCTGCAGCAAAAACTCTTGCTCAAAAAAATAATTACGAAATTGATGCTCATCAGGAACTATTAGCACTGGGAGTTGCAAATCTGGCTGTATCTCTGGGGAATGGTTATCCGGTAAGTGGAGGATTGTCACAGTCGGCAGTAAATGAAGAAGCAGGTGCTAAAACTCCGGTTGCACTGATTATTGCCTCAATAACAATTGCAGCATGTCTTGTCTTTTTAACTGGTTTGCTTAAAAACCTTCCTGTCGTTATCCTGGCATCAGTAGTTCTGGTTGCAATAAGAGGGCTCGTGAATTTCAAAGAGTTTCACCGTCTGTTAAAAGTGAATAAATTTGATTTTATCATCGCAAACCTGGCGCTCTTGAGTGTTCTCGTTTTCGGAATATTGCAGGGAGTGATAATTGCAGCATTAGCCTCTTTGATATTAATAATTAGGATTGTTTCAAGTCCCCATGTAGCCTTTCTTGGAAGAATCCCTGGTACAAACAGGTATTCCGATGTTAAGCGGCATCCTGATAATGAGACACTTCCCGGTGTCTTGCTCTTCAGGGTGGAAGCACCACTATTATATTTTAATTCCTCAAATGTTTTTCACACTGTCTGGTCAAAAATCGTTGCTTCAGGCAAAGAGCTTAAAGTAGTGATTTTCGATTTAAGTACTTCTGCTTATGTAGATTCAACAGGAGCGAGATTGATTAAAAGACTTTACCTTGATCTGGAAGCAAGGGGAATCACTCTAAAAGTTGCCGAAGCACATTCCGAAGTCAGGGATATCCTGAGATTTGAAGAGATAGAACACCTTCTGGGTCATGTAAGCAGGAAAGATTCGGTTCACGATATTATTCTGCATTTTACTAATGAGGAAAAGAAAGTCGATGAAGCAATTAGTTCTCTGAACCCCATCAAAGAGTCATGAAGAAAATAGCAGCCATTATTCTTGAGAATGATAATGGGCAATTCCTTCTTGCACTGAGGGATAATAAACCCGGGATCCCTTTTCCAAACCACTGGGATTTAATTGGCGGACATGTTGAAGATGGAGAAACACCGGAACAGGCTCTTGTGAGGGAATATAAAGAGGAACTGGGTTTGGATCTTGTAGAGTATTCTTTTTTTAAAGAATTTGAATGTTTCAGTGGTGACGCTTATCCGAATATTAAATATATTTATTCAGGGAAAATAAATCTTCCCATTGAAGAAATTACTCTTCTGGAAGGAGAGAGACCACAATACTTCGACAGGGAAGAAATTCCCAATGTTAAATTTGCCAATATTATAAAATCAGTAGTAATGGATTATATCCAGTTCAAAAATCAATAATTCAGGATCTCAATGTTTATTTTTCATAATTTAAAAGATACAACTATCGCCGAACTGAACGACGAGAAACTTATTATTTCAAACACACAGGACGCTCTCGATCTATTCGGTGAACTGATCCCATGGGATTGCACCAGGATTATTATTCATGAGAAGAATCTTCATCCTGATTTCTTTATCCTCAGGAATGGAATTGCCGGCGATATCCTTCAGAAATTTTCAAATTACCGTCTAAAAGTTGCGTTTGTTGGAGATTTTTCAAAATTCACAAGTAAAAGTTTGCAGGATTTTATCCGTGAAAGTAATAAAGGGAAAAGTGTATTCTTCATCGCAAACATAGATAGTGCACTGAACAAACTGACAGGAAATTAGTTTTACTCTGGAGAATTTAAAGTATGAATAAATCTGGAGCTTCACTTTAACTGAACCATAATCCGGTTCTTGAAAATTCATATATTATGAAAATTAAAGCAATTATCACCGGGGCAACAGGAATGGTAGGCGAAGGTGTTCTAAGAGAGTCACTTCTACATCCTGATGTTGAATCTGTTCTTGTTATTAACAGGAAACCCTGTGGCGTAACTCATCCCAAATTAACGGAAATAATTCATAACGATTTTCTTAATCTCTGCCCTATTAAAGAGCAACTGAAAGGATATAACGCATGTTTCTTCTGCCTGGGCGTATCTTCCGTTGGCTTGAACGAAGAGCGATATTTCCTGCTCACTTATTCTCTTACCATGCATATGGCTGAAATTCTGTCAAAACATAACCCAGGCATGACATTCTGTTATGTCTCCGGTGCTGGGACCGACAGTACTGAAAAAGGTAGAATGAACTGGGCCAGAGTAAAAGGGAAAACAGAGAACGACCTTATGAAACTTCCTTTTAAAAATGTGTATGCTTTTCGTCCCGGTTTTATGCTGCCTGAAAAAGATGCAAAAAATGCACATGGATACTATTCATTCTTCAGGCTTCTTTATCCCCCTTTAAGAGCAATGTTCCCCGGCTTTGTATCCACTTTAAAGATAGTTGCCACCGGAATGATTAATTCTGTTCTTAAAGGATATGAAAAACCTGTCCTCGAAGTAAAAGACATTGTCGAACTGGCAAACAGATAAGTAACCCCTTTTACTTCATCACCTTTTTCAATATTCCAAAGACACCTCTTATAAAAGTTGTACTCGTCAGAACTTTTACAATCTGATCTTGTGGAGTTTTAGTGCTTCTACCTCCTCTGACACTTGGCGCTTCATGATACATCGGTTTCTCCCCCTCTCCCTTTCTCCCCATCTCCCCTTCATTTCTCTTGACCTCAGGCTCATCCTTAACCTCAGACACTTTTCTGCTAAGAATCTCATATGCACTATCGCGGTCAATGGTTTGGCTGTATTTCTGCACCAGAACAGACGACCTGTTAATTGCTGTAATCTCCCCTGCAGTAAGGATATCCATTCTGCTTTCCGGAGCCCTTAACATGGTAGCTGCCAGCGGTGTGGGAATCCCCTTCTCACTAAGTGCTGTAATCAGGGCTTCGCCTATTCCAAGCGAGGTAATTGTTTCATCAGTTTTATAGTAATCCGACAATGGATAATTTTCAGCTGTCAGTTTAATTGCTTTCCTGTCGATAGCAGTAAATGCTCTTAGGGCATGCTGAACCTTAAGTCCAAGTTGCGACAATACCCCATTTGGAACATCAGTGGGATTTTGGGTTACAAAGAATATTCCAACTCCTTTCGAACGAATCAGCTTAACGATGTTTTCAATCTGATCGAGAAGTGCCTTACTTGCCTCGCTGAAGATAAGATGGGCTTCATCAATAAATATCACAAGTTCCGGTTTTTCAGCATCTCCCTTCTCAGGTAACTGACCATAAATTTCCGCAAGAAGTGATAGCATAAACGTGGAAAAAAGTTTTGGCTTATCCTGAATATCAGTAAGTCGGACAATACTGATATAGCCATTCCCGTTTTTGTCAGTTCTTAATAAATCTCTTATATCGAATGAGAGCTCACCAAAAAACAAGTCAGCCCCCTGCTGTTCAAGTTCAAGAACTTTTCTCATTATTATCCCTGTGGTGGCAGTAGAAATTTTACCATAATCTTTTTCAATCTCTGCCTTCCCCTCTTCTGTAACATATTGAATAACTTTCTTAAGGTCCTTCAGGTCGAGTAATGCCAGCTGTTTGTCATCACAATACTTAAATATCACTGCCATAACCCCTTCCTGGGTATCATTTAGATCGAGTATTCTGGAAAGAAGAACCGGACCAAATTCAGAAACAGTTGCTCTTAACCTCACCCCTTCCTGTTTCGACAACGATAGCAGTTCTACAGGATACCCTTTTGCCGAGAAGGGAAGTTTCAATTTTGCCTGCTTCTCGGTAATAAATGGTTTTTCAACTCCGGGCATGGCTATACCACTAAGATCGCCCTTTACATCCATGAGAAGAACCGGAATTCCTTTTGAAGCTAGTTGTTCAGAAAGCACCTGAAGTGTTTTGGTTTTACCTGTGCCGGTTGCTCCCGCTATCAGACCATGCCTGTTCATTGTCTTTAAGGGTACCTTTACCTGAGCTTCTGAGATAGCATCTCCATCCAGCATGGCACTGCCAAGGATTATTGAATCCCCTTTGCAGGCATATCCGTCAATTATCTGTGTAGTAAAAGCAGCTTTCCGATCCATAGTTCATATTTTATTTTGAAAATAACTGCGCAATTTACTGCTTTATGAACTATTCACCAAGATTGGACATATACGATATTTAACTTTTGAAAATGTTCCCCTTTCTCTGCAGGAGAAGAAGGTTCTTTCCTAAATTAATTAGAATTAATTATCTTTGAATTCAGATTAGTACTTTGTATTAAAATGATAATTAACCAACTGCAGAAGACAATGAAAAACAATTTGAAACTTTTATCAGCTCTCCTATTGATTGCTCTGTTTACTAGTAACCTGTACGGTCAGGTCACTGATGCTGAAAAAGCCCTTCGGACGGTTAAAACCGACACCACCCAGGGGTGGAAAAAAGGAGGAGTATTTGCTATGAATCTTGCGCAGACCTCATTATCAAACTGGTCAGCCGGTGGACAAAACTCAGTTGCAGTTAATGGTATTTTCAGTGCCTTTGCAAACTATAAAAAGAATAAATCTGTTTGGGATAACTCTCTTGACATGGGTTATGGATTACTTAAACAGGGCAACATAACAGGTTACCGGAAAACAGATGACAAATTCGATTTCTTATCAAAATACGGACAGGAGGCTTTTAAAAATTTCTATTATGCTGTTCTGGTTAATTTCAAAACACAGATGACACCAGGTTATGATTATCCTAATGATTCAGTAAAAACTAAAATATCAAATCTGTTTTCGCCGGCTTATTTGTTATTAGCTTTGGGAATGGACTTCAAGCCTAACAATCATATAAGCGCTTTTATTGCTCCGGTAACAGCAAGATTCACCATCGTAAATGATAAGGCTTTATCTGCCGCCGGAGCTTTTGGGGTTGATCCCGGCAAGAACATCAAGAGTGAGTTCGGTGGATACCTCAGAGCTATTTATACGAGGAATGACTTCAAGGCGGAGTTCCTGAAAAATGTCTCTTTTACAACCAAAGTTGATCTCTTCTCCAATTATGCCGACAAGCCACAAAATATTGTAGTCAACTGGGAAACATTAATTGCATTTAAAATCAACAAATTCATTTCAGCAAACATTAATACCCAGTTGCTTTATGATCCGAAGATTACAATTCCGTCTGACAGAAACCATAATGGGATAATTGAACCGGGTGAAGGGACAAAATCTAAAGTACAATTCAAAGAGATTCTTGGTGTGGGATTTTCATATAATTTTTAACCAGCAGGCTTAAGTCTTTGCATAAAGAGGGATGATAAAAGTATGTACAGGATATTTGTAATATTGTCTGCATTTCTTCTTATTTCTAACACTTTGCTTTCTCAGGGAAATCTTGAAATTGAAATTTCAGAAATAAAAAATAATGTTGGGAAGATTATGCTGCAATTGTTAGATTCCGATCAAAAAGTTGTTTCCCAGTTTATGGGCGAAATAAAGGATAATAAATGTTCCATTTCTGTCAGAAACATTAATCCCGGGAAATATGCAATTCGATATTTCCACGATGAAAATCTTAATGGGAAAATGGAAACCAATCTCGTAGGGAAACCAACTGAAGGTTATGGTTTCTCTAACAACGTAATTGGAAAGTTTGGAGCTCCACCCTTTGAAAAATGGCTTTTCGAAATTAAGAGCGATACGAAGATTACACTCAAACCCACTTACTGATTATTTCAAATCGCTTTAACCACGGAGTTAGCACGGAGTCTCGCTGCTAAATATACAGGGGTATTAATAAATCAAATAATTTTACAGGAATCCCTCCGCGTAACTCCTTGTTAGTTTACTCTGTGCAACTCCGTGTTTAATTTTTTGTTTAAAACTCAAAGGGATTTTTCAAATTTGTTTTCTGAAAATGGGACAAAACAGTATTTTTAAAGTCTTTAGTTCGGATTTACCTTAAGAACGATTTGAATAAATGGAACAGAAAAAATCAGCCATCATTATAGGCGCAGGAATCGGCGGAATAGCTACAGCTGTTTTCCTTGCAGAAAATGGATACGAAGTAAGTGTTTATGAAAAGAATGCTTCTCCCGGAGGCCGCTGTGGTCAGTTGAAACGCGATGGCCACCGTTTCGACCTTGGCGCCACAATGTTATTGATGCCCGGTATTTACAGGGATATATTTAAATCACTTGGAATTCCTCTCTTCGAAACCAATGAAATCAATCCCCTGGAAGATCTCTATAAAATATATTATGATGATAATGAGGTAATTACATTTACTTCAGAAGAAAGCAGGATGAGAAGTCAGCTTGAAAAAATTGAACCGGGAAGTTTTGAAAAATCACAAAAATATGTTGCCGATGGATATGAAATTTTCCAGGTAGGGGTTAATAAGCTCATCGGACGAAACTTCGATAATATTTTTCAGTTTGCAAATTTTCGTAATGTTGGAATGCTTATAAAGCTCAAGACTTACATTTCCAATTTCAGGTATGCAAAGAAGTTCTTCAGACATCCTCATTTAAGGATGGCATATACCTTTCAGAATATTTATGTTGGGCAGAGTCCCTTCGACTCTCCGGCGCTTTTTTCAATGGTTCCCGCTGCTGAACTTACAGAAGGTTCATTTTTCCCTAAGGGTGGTATGTTCAGAATAATTGAAACTCTCCAGTCTGCAGCTGTTTCAAAAGGAGTGAAGTTTAATTTTAATATGCCGGTTAAACAAATTATGATTAATGGGAAAAGCGCCAGCGGGATTATCTTAGACGATCAATCCGAAATAAAAGCAGACATTATAATAGCAAACGCCGACCTCCCCTATGTTTACCGCAAGCTCCTCCCTGACAAAGGTAAATCTGAAAGACTCGACAGTATGAAATATTCCTGTTCAGCAATTTGCTACCATTGGGGCCTTGACAAGTTATATCCTCAGCTTGGCCATCACAGCGTATTCCTTTCGGATGGATTCCGCGAGGGCCTGGATAGCATTTTCATCGATAAATCGGTAAGTGATTCTCCCAGCTTTTATGTACATGCACCCGTCAGAACTGATCTTTCAGCTGCTCCTCAGAATCAGGATACACTTTCAGTTGTGGTTGGGGCCGGACATGTTGACAAGATGAAAAAACAGGATTGGGATGCTCTAGAGATTAAAACCCGAAGCGCTGTTATTAAGAGGCTTAAACAACTCGGACTTAATGATATTGAGGATCATATTAAATTTGAAATCTGCATTACACCTGAGGATTGGGAAAATACCTGTAATATTTCCCGTGGATCTGTTTTTGGCAGTCTGGCACACAACCTGATGCAAATGGGTTATTTTCGCCCTCATAATCAGCATTCCAGGTATAAAAATATTTACTTTGTAGGTGGCAGTACACATCCCGGAAATGGTATTCCAAACGTGTTACTTTCTGCCAGATTGACTTCAGAGCGTATTCTGAATAAAAAATTAAACTGACAACGAACGATGAATTCAGACAGGAAAAAATTTATTGAGATCTTTAATTCAATCGATTTTCATCAGATAAAAGATCACCCGAATATACTCATTGCAGCTAATTTTTGGGATCATGATAGATTTTGTGCAGCTAAAACATGTTACAGATTTATGCGTGGTATCGACGATCTGATAGATAACTACAAGGCAAAGAATAAAATGATTTCCGTGAATGAAAGGGAAGAATTTGTCGCGAATGTGGAAGACTGGCTCAAAATGATCATTATTTCGAAAGATTGTAACCCTCAGCAGCTCGAACTTCTTGAAACCTTCAAAAGATTCAGGATCCCTTCCTGGCCAATGGAAGCCTTCGCTAAATCGATGATATGGGATGTCAACAATGACGGATTCCCTACGCTGAATTCTTTTCTTGAATACGCCGGGGGAGCCTCTGTTTCCCCAGCCTCAATATTTGTTCATTTGAACGGATTATCAAAGGTAAATGGCGATTATGACGATCCACCATTTGATGTAAAATGGGCTGCAACACCATGTGCCATATTTAGTTATCTGGTTCATATTATTCGTGATTTTCAGAAAGATCAGCTTAATAATCTAAGCTATTTTGCTGATGATCTGATACTCGAAAACGGACTTACAAGGACAAAGATGCAGGAGTTTGCTCATGGAACACCAGTTAACAGTAATTTCCGTAACCTGATGGAAAATTACTATAAAATTGCTGATGAGTACAAACAGAAGACCTATGATATTATTAAAGAAATTAAGCCTCTTCTGGAACCCAGATATCAATTGAGCCTTGAGATAATATTCGACCTGTACCTGATGGTTTTTGAAAGGATTGATCTCCAAAATGGCAAATTCACAACAGCAGAACTTAATCCGACACCGGAAGAGACAAGTAGAAGAGTTCATGAACTAATAATGAATTTTGAAATTAGTTAGGGGCAACACGTAATCGAATAATATTTCAAATATCTGGCAAATGCTCTGCAACCTTCTCTTATCGGGAACTTCGGACAATAATTAAATAATTGCTCCCGAGAGTGTCCGTTTTACATTTAATCACAATATAATTAAATCATTACCTTTGCGAAATAATTCTAAGCATAGGGTATGACATTAGTGACTTATACACCACTAAATGAAATGGATGGCCGCCGGTTATATTATACCTTTATTGCCGGTGCCAGAAAGGTTATTGAGCACCAGGTTGAACTGAACAAAATAAATGTATTTCCCGTAAATGACGGTGATACCGGAACAAATCTGGCTTCCACAATACGTGCGGTGATTGATTCCCTGCATCCCCACCGCTCCTACAAAATCACAGCCGACAGAATAGCTGAAACGACTCTTATAAATGCCAGGGGTAACTCAGGAATAATCTTTGCCCAGTTCCTTTATGGTATGGCAATGGAAATTGGCAACTTAAGAACTATTACAATCGTCCAGTTTGCTGAAAGCATTAAAAATTCTGTAAGGTATATTTACGAAGCCGTATCAAATCCGGTTGAGGGAACAATGCTAACAGTGATAAAAGACTGGGCAAATTATATATACGAAAACAGGTACAGGATAACCGACTTTAATGAAATGTTTCTCAGTACCCTGAGTATCCTTAATAAATCGCTGATTGAGACTAAATCAAAACTAGCGGTACTTACAAAAGCCAACGTAGTGGATGCCGGTGCACGGGGGTTTGTTTTCTTTGTTGAAGGAATCACTGATTTCATTTCAAACAGAAACCTCAAAGAATTAATTCAGGTAAAAGCAGAAACCGGAGTATTTGAAAAGATAGAGGAGTCAATCCCTGAAAAAGTTGAGTTTCGGTTCTGTACTGAAGCATTGATTAAGAATAGCACAATCGACCATACGACGTTGCGGTCGACCCTTGAAAAGTTTGGCAATTCAATTGTTGTTGCAGGTTCCGACAAAATGAGAAGAATACACATTCATACAAATACCCCTGCAGAGCTTTTCAATAATTTAAGACTTACCGGCACCCTGGCATTTCAGAAAGCAGACGATATGGTTCGTCAGAGCGATGTGGTGTATGCAAGAAAATGGAAAACAGCTCTGGTAACTGATTCAACCTGCGATCTTTCCCAGGAGTTAATCGATAAGTACCAGATAAACATGCTCCCAATCAATATCAACTTCGGGGAGAATCACTATCTCGATAAAATAACCATTCAACCGGAACAGTTCTACACTCTTTTAGAAGAAAATAAAGATTTTCCAAAATCGTCGCAGGTAAACGAAAAGAGTTTTACAAATCTTTACTCACACCTGGCTTCCCACTACGATTCAATTATTGCAATCCACCTGAGTGAAAAGTTAAGCGGTACTTTTAACAGCAGCCAGAAGGCAGCTGCGTCAATAAGCAATGAATTCAACAAACCCGTTACTGTAATAAATTCGAAAAATCTTTCAGGAGCATTAGGCCTTATAATTCTCAGGGCAGCACAGGCTATCGAAGAAGGGCTCTCCTACGAACAGGTAGTTGAACTTACAGAGAAATGGACACGGGATGTACGGATTTTTGTTAGTGTTAAAGACATAAAATACCTTATCAGAGGTGGTCGGCTTTCGGCGGCAAAAGGGCTCATTTCACGTATACTAAACATTAATCCGATTGTGACAATTGACGAATCGGGAAAAGCAATTGTTTTTGACCAAGCCTTTAGCCAGAAATCAAATATGGAAAAAGTGATGGGGCATATCAGGAGACTTTGCAGGGAAAAAAGCATTTGGAATTATGTAGTACTTCATGCCAACAACAATGAAGCCGCTGCCTGGTATTCAGAAAGAATGGAAATACTAACCAAAAAAACCCCTGTTTCAGTAGTAAACATATCTCCAATCATCGGTGCCAACACCGGGATTGGGGCAGCCGCGGTAGCTCTTTTATTTGATTAACTCTTCTAAGAATGAGCTTTTTGAACATTTATCTTCAGGCATTTCTTGTCATCATGTTTTTAATGACACTCCTGTGGGTATTAAGTGTTCTGCTCAAAAATGTAAGCATCGTCGACCTCTTCTGGGGTTTCGGTTTTGTTATCACAACTATATTCTACTTTTTTAAAACCGGAGAGCCGGAACCCCGAAAAATAATTCTTTCAGCAATGGTATTCATTTGGGGAAGTCGTCTTTCCGGGTATCTTGCATGGCGTAACATCGGGAAAGGCGAAGATTTCAGATACGCTCAATTCCGTAAGAAATATGGCGAGTCGAGGTATTGGTGGATTAGCTTTTTCCAGACGTTCCTTCTCCAGGGAGTTTTGATGTGGCTGATATCTGCACCTCTCCTTGGAGCACAGTTCTTCGGAAATAATAAGTCCCTGGGGGTGTTGGATTGTATCGGTATTTGTTTATGGATTATCGGTTTAAGTTTTGAAGCAGGTGGCGACTTCCAACTGGCACGATTCAAGGCAGATACCAAGAATAAAGGGAAAGTGCTTAACAAAGGTTTTTGGCGTTATACACGGCATCCAAACTATTTCGGCGACTCAGCTGTATGGTGGGGCTACGGATTTATCTGTATATCTGCAGGCAGTTATCTGCCTGTACTGGGGTCTGTTCTGATGACAGCCTTAATCATTAAAGTCTCAGGTGTAGCGCTTCTTGAAAAAAGTTTAGTGGACCAGAAACCTGATTACAAAGAATACATTGAAAACACGAGTGCATTCCTTCCATGGTTTCCGAAGAAGCAATAACTCCCTGAATAATTTGATCATCCCAACAAAATAATACTCAACACAATTAGCTTTTAATGTGTTTGCGATTCTTATGTTATTAAAATACCTTTATCAGCAAATTTTAAAACTATGAAGCCTCTTAAAGTCATTTCTGTACTTCTTATTTTATCTTTTTCGATTCTTAATTGTAATGCCCAGAGCTCTATTTTAAAAATTTGGCCCGATGGAATTCCCGGATCGATAAAAAATGATACTTATGCAGAGAAGATATCCGAAGCCAATGGACTTGCAGCCCGTATCGAAAAGGTTACAGACCCAACACTTTATGTTTTCCTTCCACCATCTGATAAAGCTACAGGCCAAGCCGTTCTTATTTGTCCGGGCGGAGGTTATGGATTCCTCTCTTTTATAAACGAAGGATTTCCGATTACAAAATGGCTTAACGACAATGGTATAGCCGGGATCATTCTCAAGTACAGGCTCCCCTCCGACCTGATTATGAAGGATAAATCGGTTGGACCTCTTCAGGATGCTCAGGAAGCAATGAGAATAATAAGGAGAAATGCTGTTGCATGGAACATAAACCCTGGGAAAGTGGGAGTTATGGGTTTTTCTGCAGGAGGCCATCTGGCTTCGACCTTGTCCACACATTTTGCTGAAAAAGTTTATGAACCTTCAGATACCACAAGTGCCCGTCCCGATTTTTCACTCCTCATTTATCCTGTAATAACAATGGATGCAACCTTTACACATGGCGGCACCAGAAGAGGTCTTTTGGGCGACAATCCATCTGAGGATGCCGTAAAAAGGTTTTCAAATGAGCTGCAGATAACCGATAAAACACCACCAACCTTTCTTGTGCATGCTGCAGACGATAAAGCAGTTCCTGTAAAAAACAGTCTTGTTTATTTTGACGGTCTGTTGAAAAATAATATTCCTGCCGAATTACATATATTTCAGAAAGGGGGACATGGCTTCGGGCTGGCTCTTAACGGAGGAACAGAATCTGCATGGCCTGATCTCACTATCAGCTGGTTGAAAAAAACAATCAAATAAATTTTTGGATAACTAATTTATTCGTTATGCATTTAGGTTAGATAAATTCTTTCGGAAAAAAGAATCTATCCAAATCTTATTTGTTTAATAATGAATAAACCAACTGAAATGAAAAGATTCTCACTGACTCTTCTCCTCACTTTTTGTGTTATCTCGTGCGCAGTTTTCGCCCAGAGCAAGACTGATTATTCAAAAATCGATTTGATGTTAATCCGAGGCAATTACGTAAAAGTAATCCACACCTGCCAACTTATTCTTAAAAGCGACAGCCTGAATCCTGAGATATACTATAAAACAATTAATGACCTTAAAAAAAGCGCTTATTATTACCAAAGTATTATTAGAAACTTCAATCCGATGTTGAAACAACTAAGTTATTCTCACGTCTCCCTCGCTGAAATTTTAAAAACTGAGGGAATCTATAAGGAAGCAGTTGATAGTTATCTCCTGGGGCAGAAATTAAGCGCTGACATGAATATTGATATGATAGTTGCCAACTTGTATGATGAGAAAATAAACGACATTCCAAAGGCTCTTTACTATTACCAGCTCTTCATGGATGCAAACAAAAACAACAAAAGATATTCCAAAAAATATATTGAAAAGATCCAAGCACGGATAGATTATCTGAAAGAGAAACAAACGATTGCAACGAAAAAGTAAAACTCTTGTTAGTTTTTACTATCTTGTAATCATATTCTCTACAATGAAATTTTCAGGTTTTATATTAATCCCTGTATTACTTCTTTTGCTCTTGTCATCCTGCAAAAAAGAAAATGAAAGACCCCCTGGTCCGGTTACCGATATTGAAGGAAATGTATATAAAACAATTAAAGCGGGATCTCAGATTTGGATGGCAGAGAACCTGAAATCGACACTTCTCAATGATAGCACCACGATAGCTCTGGTAACAGATCCTGAAAAGTGGAAGAGTTTATCTGCTCCTGGTTATTGCTACTATAACAATGATGATCAGGCAAACAGTACAACTTATGGAGCTTTATATAATGGCTACGCGGTTAGTACCGGGAAGCTTTGTCCCACCGGCTGGCACGTTCCAACTGCCGGTGACTGGCAACTTCTCAGAGAACTTTTACTCGATTCTTTGTCTGCCGGAGGCAAGCTTAAAGAATTCGGGTCATATCACTGGATGTCGCCAAATACAGGGGCAACGAATATCATTGGTTTTACAGCTCTTCCTTCCGGGATACGTTACTTCGATGGTTCTTTTACAGCTATCCAATTTTATACAGGGTTCTGGTCGGCATCAGAATCGGGAAAGGAGGATGAATGGTACCTGGGTCTCTATTATAAAGATGCTTCCCTGGTATTCAGCACTGTCCCAAAGAAAGACGGACTTAGCGTCAGGTGTGTAAAAGATTAGTTGTGTTTCATATGAACCAAAATAAATTTTCTGTAAAATCCCGGCTGGGTAGTTTTAAGTTTGCTTTCAGGGGATTAGTTTCACTTATTAAAAATGAACACAATTCCAGAATACATTTATTTGCAGCGTTAGTTGCAATAACGATAGGCATAACTTTAAAGATAAACACTTTAGATTGGGCGATAATTATAATGGCTATTGGTTTGGTCTTTCTTACCGAACTCATAAACTCTTCCATGGAATCATTATCTGACTTTATAAAACCGGAGTATAGCGAGGCTATCCGGAATGCTAAGGATTATGCTGCTGCAGCTGTCCTGATTTCAGCAATAATCTCAATAATATCCGGTGCTCTGATTTTCATCCCCAGGATAGTGGAACTGCTGAGATGAACATCTCTCTAAGGCATTAATTAACCTGAAAAAACCACCTACTTTAATCAGAGAAGAACTATTTCCTCTCTGGTTTTTATCTTTTTTTTATGCATCATCAATAATAAAATCCACTTATGAAACAACAAATGTATCTGAGTAACAGTTTATAGTTACATTTGGCGGAAAGAGGTTAATTTTCAGCAACAGAATAAGTGTAACCAGTATAATACCTTTAAATATACTTTCAATCAGCTTCATTTGATGATACTTAATATTTGTCTTTTAGTACTTTATTCATTTTTTCCTGTTATACATCCTGAACCTTCAGATTTAATTCAACAGAAATCAGTTACCATAAGTGGCTTTGTACGGGATGCTAGAAATGGGGAAACGCTGAACGGTGCTGTTGTTTATCCTAAGGAAAAACCATCTGTTGGCATTAATTCGAATTCTTACGGCTATTTTTCGCTTACTCTTCCTTCGGGAAGTTATACTTTGATTATTCAGTACCTTGGATATAAAAACAAAGCTATTCCGCTCGATTTAAATGAAAACCTGAAACTTACAATAGATCTTGAAGAAGAATCTGTTGCTCTAAAAGAAGTCACAATTACAGGTGAAAAGAACAATAATAATGTTGTCGCTGGCGAGCTTATATCTAAGATTAATGTTAAAGAAATTCAAAATATTCCGGTAATACTGGGGGAAAAGGATATAATGAAAACCATTCAGCTACTGCCCGGCGTATCCCCTGCCGGCGAAGGAAATGCAGGGTTTTATGTTCGTGGCGGCGGGGTTGACCAGAATCTTATTCTGCTCGATGAAGCGCCGGTATATAATCCTTCTCATCTTCTTGGATTCTTTTCAACCTTCAACTCCGATGCTATTAAAGATATCACTCTTTATAAAGGCGGGTTCCCGGCAGAATATGGCGGTCGTCTCTCGTCGGTGGTGGATATTAAAATGAATGAGGGAAATAATAAAGATTATCACTTATCCGGGGGAGTTGGAATAATAGCTTCTCACCTTGCTGTGGAAGGACCTCTCCTGAAAAATAAAGGATCTTTCATGATTACCGCCCGCAGAACATATGCTGATATTTTTCTGAAGTTTCTTCCGGGAAACGGAGCCGATTCAACTGCTAAAAAGTCGACTCTCTATTTTTACGATCTGACCATGAAAGCCAACTATCAATTTTCAGCCAGGGACCGGTTGTATTTTTCCTGTTATATTGGAAGAGATAATTTCAACCTCGGTGGTTTAATGGGTTTAAACTGGGGAAATATTACGGCAACAACCAGATGGAACCACGTTATAAGCGATAAAATATTCTCAAATACTTCTCTCATCTTTAACCGCTACAGTTATAATTTTAATGTGGAAGTTGGCAATATGACCATGAAAGTATTGTCAGAAATAAAAGACTGGAACTTTAAAGAGGACCTACATTACTATCTGAATTCGAAAAACACATTAAAGTTTGGCATCAATTCAATATACCATACATTCGTCCCGAGCAAAGTTGACAGTTCTTCCATTTTTCGGATCAGATCTATGGATAACAAGTATGCTCTCGAAAATGCGATCTACGTCTCAAATGAACAATCGATAACCGATCATCTTAAGGCAACTTACGGTTTACGCTACTCCCTATTCAGCTCAATTGGTCCCGGCACTATCTACACCTACAATGAAGTTTCAGATGTTGTAGATTCATCCACATATCCTAAGGGGAAAATATTTAATACATATGGTGGGTTTGAGCCAAGAGTTCTTTTGAACTATATTATCAACGACTCGATTTCTATTAAAGCATCTTATGCCCGTACCCGGCAGTATATCCATTTGTTATCCAACACTACCTCAACTACTCCTTTCGATCTATGGGTGCCGTCTAATGTTAACATCCTGCCGGAAATTGCCGATCAATACACTCTTGGGTATTTCAGAAATTTCAGGAATAATATGTTCGAGACTTCCGTAGAGCTATACTATAAGACATTCCTGAATCAAATTGATTACAGAAACGGAGCAAATCTGATCCTTAACAATAAAGTTGAATCTCAACTGGTGTTTGGAGATGGATTCGGATATGGTGCTGAATTTCTTATAAGAAAAAAATATGGAAAAATCACTGGTTGGATCAGTTACACATTATCTAAAACCAAGAGACAATTTAAGGATATAAATGACGGAAACACATTTCTGGCTAAACAGGACAGGCCCCATAATATAGCCATTGTAGGTATGTACCAAATAAATCCAAAGCTTACATTTTCAGCCACCTGGATCTTTAGCAGCGGAAATGTTGTCACCTTTCCCAGCGGACGCTATTTTGTAGACGGGAATATCATACCGTATTACACCGGGAGGAATGGATATCGGATGCCTGACTATCACAGGCTGGATGTCGGTCTGACATGGATTCGGAAAAAAACAGAGAAGTTTGAGAGCGATTGGAATTTTTCAATTTACAATGTCTATGCCCGGGCTAATGCTTATGCAATTAATTTTCAGCAGGACCCGAATGATCCTACCAAAATGCAGGCAGTGCAATTATCTCTTTTCCGATTTGTTCCAGCTATAACCTATAACTTTAAATTCTAACCTGAGAACCAATATGAGAAAGAAATTAGGGATAGAATATTTGAAGTCGGCGTTAATAGTTTTTTGCCTGGGGAGCATGATGCTTATTTCCGCTTGCCAAAAAGTTATAAATGTTGACCTGAATGAAGCGGCTCCGAAATTAGTCGTTGAAGGTCTGATCACAGACAGACCCGGCCCTTATGTTGTTACTCTAAGTAATTCAGGTAGTTACTTCAATCAGCCTGTACTTCCTCCTGTTTCTGGTGCTTGGGTGACAATAACAGATAATATCGGGACGATTGATACCCTGAAAGAGAGAAGACCGGGGATCTATATGACTTCAAAAATACATGGTACTCCAGGGAGAACCTACACGTTGAATGTAGTTTCGGACGACCAAGAGTATTCAGCCTCATCAACAATGTATAGTCGGGTTCGTATTGATTCACTGATTTTAAGTAAATCCGTTTCTCAACACATTGATTTTGGATTAGATAATCAAAGTGGGATTCAGGTCGACCTGAATTGTTACTTCAGAGACCCTGAAGAGAAGAACTTTTACCGTCTGAAAGTCTTTGTGAACGATACAGCCCGGGTCGACAGTTACCGCTTATATGATGATCAGTATACCAACGGCCTGGAAATTGGCCTCCGTGCTACGCATGTTAGGGCAGGAAGTACTTACAGACTTGAGTTATACTCTCTCGATAGCAAGACGTACGACTTTTACCGGACCCTTCAGGATCTACTTTATACAAACCCCTTTTTCGGATCCACACCAGCTAATCCAAATACCAATCTAAGTAATGGGGCATTAGGCTATTTTGGGGCCAGCGCAGTAAGCACAAAAACCATCACTATAACCGAATCCATGCTCAATGCGCTTCATTAGTTAATTCAATATCCCGGAATTATTGTCAGCTTGCAAAAACCAATATTTATAACAATATTGCGAAATAATAAAAATCATTTACCTTTAATCGTCATTCCAAATGAAAGTTATAAAATCAGCCTTTCCAAAATTATTTTTGTCACTTATATTCCTGTTAACCTTCGTATCACTTGTTTACCCTCAGCTTTATGAGTGGAGAGGCCCCGATCGCTCAGGAATTTATAATGAATCAGGGTTGCTTAAGAAATGGCCCGATGGAGGACCTAAACTGTTGTGGGAATCTACCCAGATGGGTGATGGCTATTCTTCAGCAACAGTTACAGACGATGCAATTTATGTAACGGGAAGAATAGACAGCGATGACGTTCTTACATGCCTGTCACTTGATGGTAAGATCAAATGGAAAACCATATACGGTAAAGCCTGGATGACTAACCATACCGGTTCGAGATGTACCCCTACTTATTATAATGGTAATATTCTTCTTGTAAGCGGAAGCGGCGATATTGTATGTGTCGGATCAAATGGAAAAATCAAGTGGTCGAAGAATCATTTTAATTTATACGACAGCAAACCTCTGATGTTTGGTATATCAGAATCTCCTCTGGTTGTAGATAATATGGTAATTACTTCCCCGGGAGGGAAAAAAGCAGAAATAGTAGCTTTCAATATAAATGATGGGAAAGTGATTTGGGAAACTGAATCTCTGAACGATGGACCACAGTATGTAAATCCAAAACTTATTGAGTATGCAGGTAAAAAGATGATTGTTACCGTTATGGGTGAAAATATTCTTGCGGTCGATTCAAAAAACGGTAAAATTCTATGGAAAATAAACTATGCAAAAGTTAATGCCGCTGCCGCTAATGCAATGAAAAACCACAGTACAACTCCTATATATAAAGACGGCTACATCCTTATCGCAAACGGATACAACTGGGTAGCTTTGAAACTTAAACTTTCAACAGACGGGAATTCAGCTGATATTGTTTGGGAAAATAGAAGTTTTGATCCGCAGATGGGTGGAGTTGTTCTTCTTGGCAATTATATTTATGGTAATAATCATATGTCAAAACCAGTAGATACCTGGGTTTGTGTTGACTGGACTACCGGGAAAACCTTATGGACAGAGAAATGGTATAGCAAAGGTTCCATCATATCAGCCGATGGGATGCTGTATCTCTATGAGGAAAAGTCTGGTCATGTTGCTCTTGTAAAACCAGATCCTTCAAAGCTTAATATCGTAAGTGAGTTTCAAATAACCAAAGGAGAAGGTCCTTTTTGGGCGCACCCTGTAATAAATAAGGGAAAGCTATATATAAGACATGGTGACGTGCTAATGGTTTATCAGATAAGTTGATTTCATTTATTTGTAGCAAAGTTTTCCTGGAAATTTTTATTATTCTGTCCTGGCGATTCTTATATCAAGTCATGTGGTTTTTGTAGTTGTTACTGAAAAGTTTAATAATTTCAATCTTTTTCAGTAATTTAATGCCCTTATCTTATAAATACATAATCGCCCTGACTATGAAAAGAATTTATTATTCAGTAGCATTGATTTTTGCTCTTCTCTTGAGCAGTATCACTGTCATTCATGCACAAAGTAAGAATACCAGGGTTATCCCAAAAGATCTGTCTGACATACGTGGATTTAACTACACACCAGCAAATGCAGTAGCTCCGCGTCATCACATCGACACTTGGGTAAAATACGATAAGGCAGTGATTGAGTTCGACCTTGATCTTGCCAAAAAGTTGAACCTTAATCAGGTTCGGATATTCGTTCCATATCAGGTTTATACTGAAGATAAAGCCGGGCTTACTGAGAAATTGCGTCATTTTGTACGTGAGTGCTACAAAAGGGGCATTGGAGTTATGCCAGTTGTAGGTAGCGGAGGCTGGATAAGAGATACTACACTGCGTCCCCAGGCAGAAGAATGGGTAAAATATCTTGTTGATGCAATCTCAAAGGAGCCTGGGCTCGTCATGTGGGATGCAATGAATGAGCCAGACTGGCCAAAATTTCCAAAAGAACTGGTTTCAACTAAATATGAAAATGCATTATTTATGGCTAAAACCTTCCATAAATTGGATAAAAAGACTCCGGTTACTATTGGCTGGGCATTTGTTGAGGGTATGGTTACATCGGCAGACTATGTCGATATCCTGCAATTTCATGATTATATGGAAACTGCAGGACAGATAAGGGACACTATCAACAGGGCAAAAACGTTTGCGGCAAAGGTTGGAAAACCTGTTTTTAACGGAGAGATCGGGTGTATGGGACGCGCTAATCCATACGATATAACTCTCAAAGAGCACATGGATGCAAAGGTTGGCTGGTATATCTGGGAATTAATGATTGTAAGATCAGGATGGGGAGACATTCACGGAGTCTTTTATGAAGACGGAAGTGTTCGTGACCCTTCGATAGCAGCAGCCATAATGGGAATTTTCAGAAATCGTGAACCTAATACCCTTGCTTACTTTCCTGATAAAGAAGGATGGGTTACAAAGACCGTAAACAGTTCTTATACCTGGTTAGGGCAGGCTAATGCCTCGTGGGATGAAGGTCTTAAATTAGCAGAAACAGCCGCAAACCTCCTGGAATCGGGAGAACTGATCGCTATGTACGAACTTCCGACCAGGGAAGTGAAGATGCTTCGTCAGGGAAAAGCCAATATACCAGCCTTACGTGCGGTTCTTCTTAAGTACATCCGTATCCTTGAACCATTTATGAAACCTACCATTGAAAACTGAAGCATTATGGAAACGAAAATCAGAATATTACATTGGTTACCAAGGATTGTCTGTATTTTGGCAATTCTTTTTGTAAGCCTATTTGCGTTGGATTCGTTTGCTCCCGGCCTTACTATCTGGCAACAACTTGGTTCATTTTTCATGAATCTTATACCGTCATTTGCTCTGACAGCTTTCTTAATAATTGCCTGGAAATGGGAACTACCCGGTGCAATTATTTTTATCATTACTGGGTTAATCCTTAGTGTACTGGTATATAGTATGAACTACAACAGGCTTCATTCTGTAGGAAAAAGTCTCGCTATAGTTTCAATGATAGCAATTCCATTTATTGTTGCCGGCATTTTGTTTCTTATTAGTTATTTAGTGAAGAAGAAATCCTCGGCTGAACAAACAATTAATTCAACCAATTAATTAAGTTGTCATTGCCCATTTTCATCTCTAATATTGACTTTATCATATGTAATATCTTTTAAAACAATTAATTATGGATCATAGCAAAACAACAACAGCGTTTGAGATTAAAGGATTTAAAATCACCAGAAATCTGGGTATTGTAAGGGGAATCCTCGTGCGATCCAGATCAATATTCGGAAGTATAGGGGCCAGTCTGCAGACACTAGTTGGTGGTAATATTACAATATTATCCGACCTCTGTGAAAAAACAAGGGAAGAAGCATTCGAGATTATGATAAAGCATGCAGAGACCCTGGGGGCCAATGCAATAATTGGTGTCAGGTATGAATCTACTGAAATTTTCCAGGGAGTTACAGAGGTTTTATGCTACGGCACTGCAGTAGTTGTTGAAGAACAAAGAGGGAATTAACCGCTAAACAAAAAGCGCATTCAGCTGTGCGATAACTGAATGCGCTTTTATTTTGTTGACCTATCAGGGCTCGAACCTGAACTCTTCTGAACCAAAATCAGACGTGTTGCCAATTACACCATAGGTCAGTTAATCCAAAAAACGAGCTGCAAAATTAGAAAATATTTTTGAACACAATCAACAATATGAATATTTGATATGGTTATTGTACAGAATGCTCATCTGGCGCCTGAAATTATCTTTTCATAAAGCGCTTTGTTCATTTCTTTTACCTCCTTTAAAACAAACTTACAATCAACAAGTGGTCTGAGAATAAACCCCAATTCACACATATCTTCATCTCCCTGTTCATAAAACCAGGTGACGCTGCCCCTAAGGTCTATTCCATTTAACTCCGACAACTCCCTTAGAATATTGTAAATCCATTTTGTCGAGCTTGTGTTTATGTACTCGAACCCGATATCTATCGTTGTTGTGTCTTCATGGCTGACAGAATATTGAGAAACCCAATCCAAAACAGGCCTATAGAATTCTCCGGGATTTTCCGGGATTGATCTGCCCATAATAAATAATTTCCCGGGCTCCAGTTGTATCCAGGGTGTTTTCTTGGTAGGCGCTTTTTTTAAAATATCCGGGTACATCATTATGGGCTATAACAGTAGATCGCTGGTCTTCAAAAAATCGATCCTCTTCACAAAAGTAGCATCAATTTTTCAATTCCGGCAACACGCATCGGCAAAATTACTCGGAGAGAAGAACCATCCGGAATTATCCGGAAATATTCTGATTAAAGATTGTCGGTTCATTTTCTTCCCATAGCGAAGGGTGCTCTTCCTCAAACCGCTTCAGAATAGCTTTCATAATTGTTTCTCTGAAGAATTCCGATTTATTTTTGATTCTGTACCGGTTACAGTAGATACCTAATGCCCTTAACTCTCTGTGGTTTAACATGAGAGTAAGTCGGTTTGTCCGTCTCAACCGGTCTTCCTTGAATATGGATCGTCGTATTGACATTTATGCCCTATTGGCACTTCCGAGAACCTTTTCTACCTTGTGTTTATATAGCTCTTTCAGTTTATCGCGGGCTGGTCCCAGGTAATTGCGCGGGTCAAACTCTCCTGGTTTTTCGAAAAACACTTTTCGTATAGCGGCTGTCATCGCCAACCGGCCATCGCTGTCGATATTTATTTTACATACCGCAGATTTTGCTGCTTTACGTAACTGATCCTCAGATATTCCAACGGTATTTTCCATCTTACCGCCATATTTATTAATCTCATCCACAATTTCCTGAGGTACAGACGATGCTCCATGAAGTACGATTGGAAAACCCGGTATTCTTTTTTCGCACTCTTCAAGTATATCGAAACGCAATGGGGGAGGTAACTGGCCTGGTTTCACTTTGAATTTGAAAGCGCCATGGGAGGTTCCTATTGAAATAGCAAGGGAGTCAACACCTGTTTTTTTCACAAAGTCCTCAACTTCTTCAGGTCTTGTATATGAGGTGTGTTCAGAAGATACTTCATCCTCAATCCCGGCAAGGACACCCAATTCACCTTCAACGGTAACATCAAACTGATGGGCATAATCCACCACCTGTTTCGTCAACCTTACATTTTCTTCGTACAGAAAATGGGAACCATCGATCATTACAGATGAAAATCCCATTTCAATACACGACTTGCAGGTTTCGAATGAATCGCCATGATCGAGATGAAGTACTATTGGAATTGCATAACCTAATTCCTTTGAATACTCCACTGCTCCTTTTGCTAGGTATTGAAGCAAGGTTTGGTTAGCATATTTACGCGCTCCTTTTGAGACCTGAAGGATCACAGGAGATTTTGTCTCTACACATGCACTTACAATTGCCTGCAACTGTTCAAGATTATTGAAATTAAATGCAGGAATAGCATATCCGCCCTTAATAGCATTCTTGAATAATTCTCTCGAATTAACAAGCCCTAATTCTTTATAATGTAACATAATAAATTGTTATAAAATGAGTAGCACAAGATAGCTATTTTAGAATTATCTTCAAAAAAGTATTATCGGTTTTCAGAGTTGCCTGCTTATCGAATAACTGACTCTCTGAGAGGTCAAAATGGTCATTTGGTACTACCTGATACTTTTACAAAAATAATTCTTTATTCTGTCTAAGATTATTTTTATCTTCGTAAACTTATTTTTGAAGGTTTCTGTTCTAATACAAAGAATGTAACTGTCACATAATAAATGTTTAAATTAATTGTTTTAACTATTCATATACAAACTTCATACCTCCGAATTAAATTTTATAACATGAAAAAAATCCTAATCTTTATACTTACCGGCTTTCTTTCATCACACGGATTGATCTTTTCCCAGCAAAAGTTATGGTCCCTGGAAGAATGCATAAGGTATGCTATCGAGAACAATATTCAGATTAAACAGCAGGTTATTCAGACTGAGGTTCAGCAAAACTCGCTCGACCTTGCAAAAATGAAAATGGTTCCGACATTAAGCGGTCAGGCTTCTCATGACTATTCATTTGGCCGCGCACTTGATCAGAACACATATCAGTTTTATAATCAGACTCTCCAATCAGATTATTTCTCAGTCGGAGGAGGAGCTCCTGTATTCAACGGGTTACAGAACTATAACTCAGTCCAGCGAAATAAGTATGCTGTCCTTGCATCTCAGCAGGATCTTCAGAACATCAAAGATAACGTAGCGTTAAATGTTGCTCTCGCATATCTTCAGATCCTTCTCAACAAAGAACTTGTTTCCGCAAACGAAAATCAACTTAACATTACTCTTCAGCAGATTGAAAAAACAAAAAAACTTGTAGACGCCGGGAGTATGGCAAATGGAAATCTCCTGCAAATTGAAGCACAGGCAGCTCAGGAAGAACTTCAGTTGATTACGATGAAAAACCAACTGGAGACCTCTTATCTTGGTATTAGTCAGCTACTTGAGCTTAAAACTCCGGTGGGTTTTGAGGTAATTGTCCCGCTTATCAACGTCGATCCAAATGCGATTATCTCGGGTAATATTGATGATATTTTTGAAACAGCTCAAAAAGCCAGACCAGAAGTAAAGAGTTCTGAATTAATGCTTTCAGCCAGCCAGTATGATCTTAAAATTGCCAAGGGCGGCCGTAGTCCCAGACTTTCTCTTAATTATTCATTAAGCACCCGATATACTTATATTGGAAGCCAACCCGGAAATGTTGCGTTTGCGACACAGTTTAAGAACAATAAGAACTCGGGAATTGGTTTATCGATGAATGTTCCCATTTTAAACGGATGGCAGGTAAATAAAAACATTGCGAATTCCAGGCTGAATGTGGAAAACAACCAATACTCGCTTGAAGGAACCAAAAAACAGCTTTATAAGAGTATCCAGCAGGCTTATACTGATGCAGTAGCTGCACTTAAAAAATACAATGTAAGCATAAAAGCAGTTGCGTCTACCGAAGAATCTTTCAGATATACCGAACAAAAATTTAATGTGGGTATGGTAACTCCTGTCGATTACAATGAAGCAAAGACACAATTATTAAAATCTCAATCTGATATGTCGCAGGCAAAATTTGAATTTATTTTTAAAACCAAGGTGCTTGATTTTTATAAAGGAGCGCCACTGACTCTCAATAATTAATTTAATTACGAATACTTTACAAGATACATAATTATGAAAACCAATAAGATACTTAAATTTTTACTTCCAGCCGTACTAGTATTGATCATTTTTGCAGTAATTGGAAAAAACCAGGGCTGGTTTGGGAAAGCTCTGGCTGTTAAAGTCGCTGTGGAGAAAGCTGAAAAAAGGCTTGTCATTGAAACCATAACCGCGAATGGTAAAATTCAACCTGAGAAGGAGGTCAAAATTAGTCCTGACGTTGCCGGGGAAATAGTTGAACTTACAGTAAAAGAGGGAGATAATGTCGTTAAGGGACAACTTCTATGCAGGATCAAACCAGACATATATGTTTCTCAAAGAGACAGGTCGCTTGCAGCTATAAGCTCGGCACAGGCCCGTCAGGCACAGTCGGAGGCACAGTTTCTCCAGTCAGAACTTGCATATAAAAGAAGCAAACAACTTTACGATGCACAGACAGTTTCTAAATCTGATTTCGAACAGGCTCAAGCGTCCTACACTGTTGCTAAATCGGAAGTGGATGCTGCCAAATTTGCTGTAATAAGCGCCGAGGCGTCGCTCAAGGAGGCCAATGAAAATCTTCAGAAGACCTCTATTTATGCTCCAATGACAGGAACGGTTTCAATGTTGCTGGTTGAATTGGGAGAAAGGGTTGTGGGAACAAGTATGATGACCGGAACTGAAATGATGAGAATTGCAGACCTCTCCAGGATGGAAGCACAGGTGCAGGTAAACGAAAATGATATTGTAAAAGTAAAGCTTAACGATACAGCACTTATTGAAGTTGATGCTTATCTTGATCATAAATTTAAAGGGATTGTAACTGAAATAGCCAATTCAGCTAAAACCTCTGGGGTATCAGCCGATCAGATAACCAACTTCGATGTTAAGATTCTTGTCCTTCCGGAATCGTACAAAAACCTGCTCACAGTAGGTGTTCAAAATCCTTTCCGCCCGGGGATGTCTGCATCAGTTGATATTCAAACAAACTCAAAAGCAGATATCATTACTGTTCCCATTCAATCTGTTACAACACGACTCGATTCTACTAAAGTAATGAATACCGGCTCTGATAAAGATATCAGGACTTTAGTTTTTATCACTCAGGGCGAGTTTGCCCGTGCAAAAGATGTTAAAACAGGTATTCAGGATAACACTTATATCGAGATCTTGTCAGGAATTAATGTCGGGGATCAGGTTATCTCAGCTCCCTTCAGTGCAATAAGCAAAAAATTGTCCGACAGTACTCGTATTGAAATAGTTAAAAAAGAAGATCTCTATAAGATTAAGTAGGGACAACGTATTCCTTTCAAAACATGATTATATGTCTTGAAACAGCAACAAATATTTGCTCGGTAGCATTATGTGACAGTGCAGGGGTTATCTCTTTGCGCGAAAGCAGCGACCTGAAGTCACACGCATCTGTGCTTACAGTTTTTATAGAAGAAATACTAAGGGAATACAATATCAGAGCGGCTGATCTTGATGCTATCGCCGTAAGCAAAGGACCCGGATCATACACAGGATTAAGAATAGGAGTATCTGTTGCCAAAGGAATCGCATACGCAGCCTCAATACCGTTAATCGCCGTCGATACTACCTTTTCAATGTTCTGGGGAATGTCACGGATCCAGAAAGATACTCCTGAAAAAAAGGAAAATTATTTGTATTGTCCGATGCTCGATGCCCGCAGGATGGAGATCTATTATGCACTCTATGATGATATAGGGAATAATGTAAAAGAAGTATCTGCTGAAGTAATTGACGAAAATTCTTTTAGTGATATCCCTACATCTAAAAAGATTATTTTCTTTGGAGACGGAGCGATAAAATGCAGGGAAATTATAAAAAGGACTAACGTTGCTTTTATCGATGATTTCAAAATATCTGCCTCTTACATGCATGTGCCTGTGTACAAGGCGTTTAATGCACGTGATTATGAGGACATTGCATATTTTGAGCCATTCTATCTGAAAGATTTTGTTGCAACAAAACCAGGAAAAAGAATTTTTTGAAAAGAATTAATACATTAAGCGCCCTCTGAAGGATAGAAATATGAAGAGATCTCTTTGCATATTTATTTTTTCAATACTGATCTCATTGGGGGGATTCAGCCAGATTGTTTCGTATAAAGTTGGGGAAAAAATTTCCTATTCAGTACAATATGGCTTTATTACCGGAGGGACGGCAACCCTGGAACTGACAAGCGACACCCTGAATGGCAAAGAAGTCTGGCACTCAAAAATACTTGGCAAAACAACTGGTTTGGCTGACGCAATTTTTAAGGTGCTCGACATCTACGAAAGTTACATTGATCCTGCCACAGAACTTCCTGTTAAATCAATAAGAAACATTCACGAAGGAAGATACAGGAAATACAATGTGGTAATATTTGATCATAAAACCCGTGCTGATTCTGCAATCCTATTAAGCGATCTTACTGGAATACATATAACTCAAAAAGGAATTCATGATATTCTTTCATGCTTTTACTATTTCAGGAACAATGTGCTTCCATACAATGAAAAGCTAATCAAGGGGGGGATCACGGTTATCCCAACCTGGTTCACAGACCAGTTGTACCCAATCAGATTAAAGTATATTGGAGTAGAGGAAGTAAAAACCCGGCTTGGTAAAATAATGTGTTATAAATTCAATCCGGTTACCGAAACGGGAAGACTCTTTAAGACTGAAGAGGATGTTTCATTCTGGTTTTCTGCTGATAAAAATTTTTTACCGGTTAAGATACGATTTGATATCTTTGTAGGGGCATTTTCAATTGAAATTGAAAAATATGAAGGGTTAAAGTACCCACTTGAAACTAAAAAGAAATAATAAAAATTACGAAAAGAACTAATTAGACATTTATGGCAAGTACTTCAGATTTTAAAAATGGTTTGGTTATTGAATTCAACAACGACCTGTATACAATCGTGCAATTTCAGCATGTCAAACCAGGCAAGGGACCCGCATTTGTCCGGACAAAACTAAAGAGTCTTAAAAATGGGAGAGTAATTGATAATACCTTTTCTTCCGGTACCAAAGTTAATCTTGCCAAAGTAGAAAGGCGGCCCTATCAATATCTTTATAAGGATGATATGGGTTTTTATTTTATGCATCTTGAAACCTTTGAACAGATTCACGTTCCTGACACCTTAATCGAAAACCACGAATTCCTGCTCGAGGGACAAAGTGTTGAGGTTGTGGTGCATGCCGATACTGAAACTATCCTTACCGTAGATATTCCTCAGTTTGTTGTAATGGAGGTCACATATTCCGAACCAGGTCTCCGTGGTGATACCGCAACGAACACTCTTAAACAGGTAAAAGTTCAGAATGGAGCTACAATCATGGTCCCATTGTTTGTTAATACGGGTGATAAAATAAAAATTGATACACGTGATAAAACCTATGTTGAAAGGGTAAAGGGATAAAATCTATTATGGAAGAGAAAAAGGCTTCAGCTGACAGATTAAAAATCTCTAAATTTAAATTAGACGCCTTACTCGATATTACTTTATCGATTAATGCCAATCTGCCTACTGAAGAGCTTTTATCAAAATATGAAAAGATCCTGAGGAATAATCTAAGTATTGGTAAAATTCTGATTTTCAAACGGTCTGATAGCTGGGAATGTATCTTAAACGGGGGTTTTCCAAAATCCTTTGAAACCATTGATGTTGAATCAAACCTGTTAGGTATAACAGAAATCTTTTTCGGTGCCGAAGATATTGGATTTGAAGGTGTTGACATAATAGTTCCCGTTTACAACAATAATGTTCACCTGGCTTTCGTGTTTATTGGCGATATAGAGGAAGAAGGTGAGGGAATGAGCCCTGTATTGAAACACCTAAACTATATACAGACTATATCGAACATTATTATTGTTGCTATTGAAAACATCAGGCTTTTTAATGAAAGTCTTCGTCAGGAAGCCTTGAAGAAAGAGCTCGAACTTGCTGCGAGGATGCAAAAGATGCTAATCCCCGATAATAACCAGATGCCTAAAAATCCAAAAATCATTGTTCATGGATTCTATTATCCTCATTTTGAGGTTGGGGGTGATTATTACGACTGCATCAAACTTTCTGAAACAAAAACCGGGTTCTGTATAGCTGATGTTTCAGGAAAAGGTATGTCTGCAGCTATGCTAATGTCGAATTTCCAGGCAAATTTCCGAGCCCTTTTTACAGCTGATATTGAGCTTGAGTCGCTGCTTAAGAAGCTTAATTCAATAGTTATAAAAAATGCAGCAGGGGAAAAATTCATCACTTTTTTTGTGGCAAGGTACGATCAAAGCACAGGTATTCTTGAATATCTTAATGCAGCCCATAATCCTCCTGTGGTTTATAACACTGTTACAAAGGAAATACATCACCTTCAGCCCTCCTGTGTTGGAATCGGCATGATCGATGAAATGCCTCATCTGGAGACCACTGAATTAGCAATCAGAGACTATTCAAAAATTGTTTGTTATACAGATGGTCTTTCCGAATTGAAAGGAGAAGACGGGAGTGACATTGGAACAAAAGTTATTATCCGCCATATATCAAATACAGAACCAGTTGAAAAAAATATACGGGAAATGATAAATGAACTCGGGTTGCCTGATCATAACTCTTCCACATTCGACGATGTTTCAATTATCGTTGCTGATTTTATCAAATAGACTCTGTTAAACCTCTACGAGGTATAGCAATCGTCGCAAGATCCTTCTCTACAATACTGTAAGCCCTACGGGCTAAAGATTTCATGTCGAAAAAATCCCTCTTTGCTACAATATTATAAGCTCCATGGGCTACAATAAATGCTATAATTTCGTCTAATTGAGATCCTCAAATGAATTTATATTCGCCGTAGACGATAGATTATTGTAGAAAAATCATTCCTCGTTGATCCTTTACCGCGTAGCGGTTTAACTATGTGTCAGTCTCAGCTAACCCTGATCAGGTAATAATTTTTCTTACCTTTTTGAAGCAGAAGGTATTTGTTATTCAGAAGTGCATCCGGGGTAACAGAGATATCGGGATTATCAATCTTTTCTTTATTCAGACTTAAACCACCCCCCTGCACCAGTCTCCGTAATTCACCTTTTGAAGAAAACACCTGTGAATGATCAACACAAAGATCGGCCAGGGTGACACCATTTCTCAGGACTTCCATTTTAACATCAAACACAGGAACCCCTTCGAAAACGGAGAGGAATGTACTTTCTCCCATCTTTTTCAGCGACTCGGTTGTTCCCTTACCAAAGAGTATCTGGGAGGCCTCTACAGCCCCTTCATAATCGCTTCTTGAGTGTACCATAACAGTTACCTCCTCGGAAAGTCGTCGCTGCAGGAGCCGCTCGTGAGGTGCCTTGGAATGGGCAGTGATAATCTCTTCAATTTCTTCCTTCCCAAGTATGGTAAATATCTTAATGTATTTTGCTGCATCCTCATCAGATACATTTAGCCAGAACTGATAAAACTGATATGGAGTGGTTTTTTCAGGATCGAGCCAAACATTTCCTGATTCTGTCTTGCCAAATTTTGTTCCATCCGATTTTGTAATAAGCGGACAAGTAAGAGAATACGCTTCGCCACCTGCTTTGCGGCGGATAAGTTCGGTTCCTGTAACGATATTGCCCCACTGGTCTGAACCACCCATTTGCAGTTTGCAATTGTAATTATTATAAAGATGAAGGAAGTCAGTACCCTGAACAAGCTGATATGAAAACTCCGTAAATGACATTCCCTCTTTTGCTTCGGATCCTATCCTCTTCTTAACAGAGTCTTTAGACATCATATAATTAACTGTGATATGCTTGCCAATTTCCCTTATGAATTCAAGAAAAGAATAGTTCTTCATCCAATCATAATTATTTACCATAAGGGCCTTATTGCTTCTGTCAGACTGAAAGTCGAGGAATTTGGAGAGTTGTTTTTTAATAGCCTCCTGATTTTTTCTAAGCGATACCTCATCAAGAAGGTTTCTCTCTTCAGATTTTCCGGAAGGGTCACCGATCATTCCTGTAGCTCCTCCCACCAGGGCTATCGGAGTATGCCCCGACCTCTGAAAATGAACAAGTAACATTACCTGAACCATATGCCCGATATGGAGAGAATCGGCAGTAGGATCAAATCCTATGTAGCCGCTGGTCTTTTCCTTATTTAATAACTCTTCTGTCCCGGGCATAATATCATGTATCATACCCCTCCATTTCAATTCTTCAACAAAATTCATAATTATAGTTTTTCAGAAATTCAAATATAACAAACCGGATCAGATTGGCACATTTTCTGGTTTCTTTTTAAAACGATCGAAACTCTGGCCAAAGCCGCCCTCCCCGATTATTGGAAACATTACCGGCGCAATATCTGAGATTGGATTAAAGAAAATAGATTCCTCTATTTTATCCTTTGGAAGGAAAGGTCTA
This sequence comes from uncultured Bacteroidales bacterium, assembly GCA_963809855.1. Lineage (GTDB taxonomy): Bacteria > Bacteroidota > Bacteroidia > Bacteroidales > VadinHA17 > LD21. Next base: position 3,393,028 of record CAWELF010000001.1, read on the forward strand.
TGTGAGTCAAGAGCCTTTAAAACGACAAAACAGACACTCATTATAAGCACTGACTTTAAAAGCCCAAAGACTATTCCAAGGAGCCTGTTAACAAAGCCCAGCGAAATTGCATTAATAATTTTATCGGCGATTATTCCGATAAAGTGAATGATTACAACAATTACCAGGAAAGTAATAATAAAAGCAACTATCCCTACATACTTTCCGGTCATATCGAAATAGTCATAAAGTTTAGCGGCAGTAAAGCTCGAGAATTTAATAGCTCCCCAGATACCAAGTATAAGGGCTGCAAGAGAAGCGATCTCCTTTACCATCCCGTTGATAAATCCCATCACCATCGATAATATAAGAATAACCACTATTGCTGCATCTATCCAATTCATCACATGCTTTTTAATAAAAATCAAAGATAAGTATTTTTTGGAACGGAATGAATAGGGCGGACGACGCACGACCCACGACGCAAGGAAGAATAAATAAAGACTCTTTTATCAAACTTGATATTTTGATTTTCCGCGAGTCGTTCGTCATGACCATCCGATTTGTAATGATAAAAAAAAAGCCTACTTTTGCGACTGATTTTGGCCCTATAGTTCAATGGATAGAATGGAGGTTTCCTAAACCTTAGATTCAGGTTCGATTCCTGGTGGGGCTACTAAAACAAAGCGCAAACGGCTATGATGATGCTGATTGCGCTTTTTTTAGTTGTACGGTATTTATTAATTACTTTCCTGTAAAGTATGTATACTCATAATTCCAGCGTTCCTCCTTACCGGGTTGTGCATTAAGATCAATGAACGCTTCCATTGAGATGTTTGTAAAAATCGACCATAGCATGATTTGGGAAAGAGGCCTGTCGCCCTGGACTGAATATCCGGTACCCGTTTTAGTATTCTCAACACGAAAGGAATAATCTTTAGCAACCGGTTTAAATCCATCCATCCAGGTTACCACCATATCTTTTGTTGTAAAAAGCTTTGTGAACAGTAACCTGTTTCCCTCAATTCGAAAAAGACCGGGACCCTGAGTACGGCTAATCTTGATTGCATATGGCATAGTGATCGCATAATCAGGTCCGGTGTGATGATTGTTCGTTACAAAAAAGTTGTGATCGTAAACACTGGTTACTAGTGGTTTAGAACCGGTGTTTCGCAGCTGATGCGTAATCTGCATAACTGGCTTTCCGGGAATAAGTCGCAGTATCTTGGTATATATATAACCATAGCCACTTACCGGATTCGATAGTGTCTGTGTAAAGACGACACTGTCGGTGCTGATCTTCGTTGTCCATTTTCCGCCGTCAACAATTTCGTAAGCAAGATAACGGTCGTAAGGTTTATCGTCAGGCTTGCGGAGAACCCCAACACCAATCTTAAGGAATGTGCCACCCGCTTCAGCCTCATCAAAGCCAAGCGCTTTGTCATTGGTCAGAAACTCTTCAGAAGGACCCATTCCACTACTTGCAATTCCGGTAACGACTTCCCCTTTACCATCCGGCGCCTCTCGCTGGGCGTTATTATAAATGGAAGGATCAATCCTGGTATACCAGCTTCCATAATATTCTTCTCCTTTGTAACGAAGAGAATATATTATGCCCGACCAGTCGAACCTTGTACCACGATAGAATCCGTTTGTAGTATCAGGCAGATAGAAGTTTACATCTACTAGGCCGTTGGAGATGTGCCCTTTTGGAGGAGTTGAGTTAGTCTGCGACTTACTAAGTACAAAGGGAAATATTAAACCCAACAGCAAGATTAATTTTTTCATGTGCTATCTGTTTTTTGAATGAAGATGAGGTGTCAGGATATAAGAAATGTAGAAAGGTTAATACTATAATTAGAGTATAAATTTATAGTAAAAATCGATTCTTTTCTGACTATCGGGTCAGATTGTTGTAATATGTGAGGATAATAAATAATGCACATAACAATGCCACCCCGCATCATAGATGTAAGCAAAAAGGAACGCAATTTATTACACCCCCGGGTTACAATTTTACTTAGATTTGATTCCCGACTGCTGTTCAGTGCTCACTTCAGCACTTTTAGCCAGATTCTTTTCTGCTGCAAGTCTCATCGAAATTGCATCATTAAACTCCGAGGCTTGTAAGTCTCTTTTAAGTGAATAGCTGTATCTGCGTTTATCGGCTGCAACAAGGTCCTGTTCTTTCCCAAGGGGAATGCTTATTTCATCTTTCATGCCGCAAAGATACTTATAATCAGCGACAAAAACGCATTTTCGGAATAACGACCAGAAGTCTTTTGCTAAAAGGCAGTCATTTAAGCTCCCTAATACAGATTTTAAGCCTTTTCAAATCTTTTAACAGTTGATTTAAAGGCAGAAATCGACCATTCTGAGTCAAAGTTTTTCCAGATAATTCTGATTTTTGTTTCCGTGCTATTGTAGATTAAAACTGTAATATCGTCATACTGAAAATAGACATTATTATTGTCTGAGTCTTTTGAAATGTAATCCTTTCGTTCTTCTATCGTTCTGGTAATCACACTTAAAAGACCAATAGCTTTAACTTTTGGAAGGTTTTTAAAGGCAAATCCCTGGGTAAGAACACCGGTACTGGTCCAGTAATCTCCATAAAATCCCAGTAATAATCCTTCCTTTGCTTTTCCATCGCTTTTGTAAGCAATTGAACATACCTCCTTAGCTGTGGTCGTAGACAGAGGTTCTATTTCAAATTGAATTGCTCCTTCGGAACTGCCCAAAACGTCCTTGATCAGAAAAGCTTTTGCTCTGGAAAATAAAACATCCTTGTTAAATTCCTTGGAATAAACAAATCCGTCACCAGATGTTACCTGTGCAATTAGTGAATTACAAAATAGAAGTGTTATGACCAGAAGTTTTGCTTTCATGTTTTTCATTTTTAATTGATTAAAAAAGAGCCCTTATCTAAAATATCTACTATCGATTTTCCCCGTTAAACCCACTAACTGATCCTTCCTGTAATGGAATTTTATCTGCAATTTCTCCAATTCACCCAGTCTTCCTCTCTCCCTTTCTCCCACGCTCCCCTTCCTGCTTTTCCGTTGCACCTTTGTGCCTATGGGCCTTTGCGCCATTCCTACACCAACTTCTTGTATTTTATTCTTGCCGGTGTCGTATCTGCAACTCTTTTCTTATAGTTTTCTTCATAATCGGAGTAGTTGCCCTCAAACCAGACAACTTTGGAATTACCTTCAAATGCAAGCATATGAGTAGTGACTCTGTCGAGGAACCACCTGTCGTGAGATATAATTACCGCACAGCCTGCAAAATTTTCCAGTCCCTCTTCAAGTGCCCGCAGAGTATTAACGTCGATGTCGTTTGTAGGTTCATCAAGTAATAACACATTGGCACCGGATTTCAATGTAAGGGCGAGATGCAACCTGTTTCTTTCCCCACCGGATAGGACACCACATTTCTTTTCCTGATCAGCACCTGTAAAGTTAAACCGGGCAACATAAGCTCTTGCATTTACAAGCCTGTTCCCGACCATCACATCGTTTTGCCCTCCGGAGATAACTTCATATACCGTTTTTTCGGGATCAATTTCCGCATGAGATTGATCAACATATCCAAGAGCTACAGTTTCGCCGATAGTAAATGTGCCTTTTGATGCAGTCTCCTGGGCCATTATCATTCTGAAGAGTGTTGTTTTTCCGGCACCATTTGGTCCGATCACGCCTACAATTCCATTGGGAGGCAGACTAAACTCAAGATCGTCAAAGAGCAGTTTATCACCAAACGACTTAGCCACAGATCTTGCTTCAATAACTTTATCTCCAAGCCTGGGGCCATTCGGAATAAATATCTCTAGTTTATCCTCCTTCTGCTTAACATCCTGATTGAGGAGGTTCTCGTAAGCTCCTAGTCGTGCTTTTGATTTTGCACGTCGCGCTTTAGGCGACATTCTTACCCATTCGAGTTCGCGCTCAAGGATTTTTTTCCTTTTTACATTTCCCTTCTCCTCAACTTCAAATCTTTTGGCCTTTTGTTCCAGCCAGGAGGAGTAGTTGCCTTTCCAGGGGATCCCTTCACCCCTGTCGAGCTCAAGAATCCAGCCTGCAACATTATCAAGAAAATAACGGTCGTGTGTTATGCAAATTACCGTTCCATGATATTGCTGTAAGGTTGTTTCAAGCCACTGGACAGATTCTGCGTCGAGGTGGTTTGTTGGTTCATCGAGCAGAAGTATATCGGGTTGTTGCAAGAGCAGGCGGCATAATGCCACGCGTCTTCGTTCTCCTCCGGAGAGAACATTTACACTTGCACTGCTTTCAGGGCACCGCAAAGCATCCATGGCCCGTTCGAGCTTGTACTCAATGTTCCACCCATCGTGATAGTCGATTTTCTCCTGGAGAATTGCCTGTCTATCCATGAGTTGCTGCATCTTATCCGGGTTTTCATAAACCTCAGGCTCTCCGAAACTGTTATTAATTTTTTCATATTCTTTAATAACCTCCATTATATCCTTCACTCCTTCCTCAACGATTTCCCTCACGGTCCTGGTTTCATCAAGCAGAGGGTCCTGCGATAAGTGGCCAACTGAATATCCGGGAAGAAAAGTTACATCTCCCTGATACTCCTTTTCCAGTCCTGCTATAATTTTAAGCAGAGTTGATTTCCCGGAACCGTTCAAACCTATTATCCCGATTTTAGCTCCAAGAAAAAAGGAAAGAGAGATGTCTTTAAGTACTTGTCTGTGAGGGGGGAATGTTTTCCCCAACTTGTACATTGAAAAAATAATCTTATTGTCGTCTGCCATTATTGATAATATTATTATGCCAGACAAAAATAAGCCAAATTAAGCTTGTATGTACAAAAAAAAAGGGTTGAATTTTACCTTCAACCCTTTCCTGTTTTTTAAACTGATTTATTTCTTTTCAAACAGTTTTATTGTTTCATCCTGCAATAATACCCACAAAGTATATACCCCCTTAAGTGTTCCGATCGGGATGTTGAGGCAACCGAGTGCAGCAACAACAATTACCAGATATCTTGCCCACGGCAAGAATGAGAGAAGACCTATGCCTCCGATCAATCCCAGTGTAGACAAAACCCCGATAAGCAGTGGAAGACTTATTGAGAGGAATCCAAGAACCATTGTTGGCACCTCTTCATTTTCAACAAACCCTTTTGCAAAATTCAGAGCAAAGAAAACAACAACTGCAGCAATCAGTCCGAGGATACCGAAGCCAATGTGAATGGCTCCCACCACGGTAACATGTTTTTTCATTTTTGAATCTTCCATGACGATAATTTTTAATGCAATGTATAAATATTTTCATTCCTGTTCAAATGACTGTTAATTTAAAAAATTGATGCATGGAATTCTTCTGCATATCAAATTATTAAACGATTTTAATAAGCGACCTTAATCTGAAACATGAGAATTAGTATCTTTGAACTGATATTCATATTGCAATGAAAAGGAAATTTATTTTCGGATTATTTATTATTTTCATTTCATTCGCCACTACTTCCTGTGAAAGTATTAGCAATTGCCAATCCTGCAAATCGGTCACAACAGACTCATCGACAGGACAGGTAACTGAGGATCCGGTGGAAACGGAGTATTGCGGTGCACAATTAGCATTAATCAAAGCAAAAACTTATGTAAATGGTACACAGAAGACCGTTTATGTTTGTCATTAGTAATTTTGTATATTTGGCAAACAAATATGTTAGTATGAAAAAGAAAATAATTTATTCCGTATGTTTAATCTTACTGGTTTTGGGAGCTCCTGGTTGCCAAAAAGGATGTAAAACCTGCAAAATTGTTACCCGTACAAGTGCCGGGGTTGAGGTTTCTTCTAATGGGGGAAGTGAATATTGCGGTGTCAGTATTGATGCATATAAGCTAGCAAACCCTGATGTAACCAATCCTTTAACTGGTAATACAACAAAGGTCGAATGTAATTAGTACCTTACTCCTATTACCGTAACATCATCAACCTGAGAGTTGTCACCACGCCACTCCTCAAATATTTCATTTAAACGTACTCCCTGCTGAAGCATCGGTTTATCAGACATGGCAACCAGTGTTTCTTTTAATTGCATTGTCATGAACTTCTTCTCTTTCGGACCGCCAAACTGATCAGCAAATCCATCGGAAAAAATATAGAATGCATCGCCTTTTTGAAGATCAATTTTCTGCAAGGTAAACGGAGTCATCTTATAATAAATAGCAACCGGCATTTTATCGGCTCTGTAGTGAGTCAGTTCGCCTCCCCGTACCAGATATAATGGATTATTTGCCCCGGCATACCACAATATGTTTTTATCAAAATCAACAACACAAACAGCTATATCCATACCATCTTTTATACTATCCTCTTCTGCAACCTGTTTTAAGGACTTTATTATTCCCTGTCGAAGGTTCTCGATAATCTGGTCAGGCATCAGGATATGCTTTCCATTAACTATCTCATTTAGCATTGTAACTCCAAGCATACTCATAAAGGCTCCGGGAACACCATGGCCAGTGCAATCTGCAGCAATTATTACCTGAATATTCCCCTGCCTGCTTACCCAGTAAAAGTCTCCACTTACAATTGCCAGTGGTTTATACAGAACAAAATGCTCAAGCTTGTCGCTAAAAAGCTCGAGCGATGGGATAAGCGCAGTCTGTATCCTTAATGCATACATTATACTGTCGGTGATATGCTTTTTCTGATATGCAATCTGATCTCTTTGAGCTGCAGCGAGATCCCTTTGTTTTTCTATCTCGTCTTTTTGAAGGGATATTGTTCTGTTTTTCTCTTCAAGTTTAATATTTGCTTCTTTCTTAATTTTGTAGCCTCTGTATATATAATAACCAAGGAAGCTAACCAGAATGAGCACAAAGAGAATAAAATAGAGAATTATCTTTTGTTTTTCGAGAGTTGCCAGCTGAATCTTAATTTTTCCTTCCTGTTCAGAAATCATTTTCAGTTGTTCATCCATCCTCGCAATCTGAAGACTTATTTTCTGTTTTTGATTTGCCAGGGTGTCTTTTTGGATCTGAACTTCTTTCTGTTGTTCAAGAATAGTTTGCTTCTGGCCCGAGATTTCAGCCTGTTGCCTGTTTATTTGTTTTACCTGAGTGTTTAATTGTTTTACCTGAATGTCCAATTGTTTTTGCTTTTCATTCAGAGCCGCTTCTTTAACTGCTATTTGATTATCAAGACTGTCGAGTAACGATTTCTGCTTAAGAATTTCCTGTTTCTGTACATCAATTGTTGCAAGTTGTTGCCTGATTGTCTCCTTTTGAACCTCTATTTCTTTACTTGCCACATCAAAAAGATTCTGCCAGTCTTCTTTTGTTTTAATTGCTGTGAATAAAAAGGTCTCTGGAACAGACATTCCCTCCTTTTTAATATAATCTTCATTAATGTCATATTGAGGCTGGCCATTTACAACAATGAAATTAATCATTGACTCCCTGAATTCATAACCTTCGGTAACGAGCATAGTTTGTTTGCCAGCAATTTTAGCTTTTACCTTTTCAAGATCAAACCCGGCATTTTTATTAACATATAAAACCTGAGTATGGGTGAGGCTTTCCAGCTTTTTGAATCCCATAACATATACTGGTTTGCCTTGAATCCGATTTCTCGTTTTTGCAAGATTTCCCATTTCGTTAATAAGGTCATAATCTCCAACAAGTACGCCTATCTTGAATGAGGAGGAATCAGCAAAACCGGGACCGTAGTTAACATATTTTGCCACCAGGTCAAAAATATATAATGCCCTTGTGGGATTATCAAATCCACCCTGTCCAAAAGTACTTTTAAGCATAAGGATCAACCCTAAAGTCAGAGTTATGAATCTGGGAAAGCGAATATGTTTTGACATCATTTTATGGATATTTCTACACGAAATTGCACATTTTTATTTAGGAAACCAAATACCATTCAGTCACTAAACCTAGACATGTTGACAAAATGTTAATAACTGTGATAAATAGGTCATTCAGGTACTATATCTTATCGTACTTTTAGTCATGTGTAATCAAAATTTGCAATTACCGTGAATATCAACTACTTAGACCTTAGGGGTAAGCTTATAGTTATAGTTGAAGACGACCTTCCTTCAATTAAATATTACGAAACGCTGCTGAAGAACTCTGGCGCTGAACTCATAATGTTAAAAACCGGAAAGGAGTTTGTTGATTTTATAAATCAGGGTAATGCGAAAATCGATCTTCTTATTATGGATTTCCTGATTCCACTAATTAATGGTATAGACTGCATTCGTATATTCCGTAAAGAGAATAAAGCTGCTCCCATTCTTATGATTACTGCCTATTCCTCTGAACAGGCAAAGACAGAGGCATATATTGCAGGATGCAGCGAATATGTTCTCAAGCCTATCTACCCTGAAAAAATATTTTTTCTTCTTGAAAAATACCTTAAAACTGAAACAAAGGTTCCCGATTTTTACTAATCAGTTTCTCATTTGGCCGCTGGCTGTATTTTCCCCATATAAACTGCATAATAACTTTCAAGCTTTTTGTTAATTTCCTCAGCTATCGCTGCATTGCCATTGGCTTCACAAATGCTGACAACCCTTGAAGTGTTCTGTATCGCAGTCTGAATCTCATATTCAGCTGAATTCAATATATATGGCTTCTGTTTGAGATAGTAATCCAGTTTTTCATAATAGTAGTTGCAGTATGCCCTGGTCATTTCAACAGCTTTTTCTTTTCCTCCGGCAGCGAAATACGATTCAATTATATCAGCCATATAGGGATCGTATGATAGCTTTTCAAGAGGAAACTCATCCATACAATAATTTAGTACTTCAATAGCTTTTTCATTTTTCCCCTCTTCAGCCAGAGCCTTTGCCAGTCTTGCATAATTAAGTCTTGCCTTTACAACTAATAAGGTCCGCTTATGATTATAATCGATATTCACTCCCTTTTCCTTAGCCCCTCTCCATAGAAATTTCTTCATCATATTATTATACAGAATATCGGTATTTATTCTTCCGTATTCCAACCAGCTTTTATTCTGCGATTTTATCGGAACAAGTCTGAAGGCAAGTCCCTCAAGTTGAAAATACTCCTCGAGTCCAAGTGCATCATTATGATATCCGGTTATATAATATATCGGACGCTTCCAATCGTTATGAGCCAGAATATCCAGCACGATCAGCTGACTTTTCAGAATAGAGTTGCCTTTGAGTTTGATATCGATGTATGGAACTATTTTTGCATAATCTTCAGGCCGTACGGTACCCGATGCTATAACTTTTGCAGCATCTACAGGAATTCTGATTGTTCTTGAAGGTATGATATCCAGGATTTCAGAAGTTGAAGCTTGTACTTTGGTAGCTTTGTTATCGCTGTTAATCCAGTCAATTACTGTTGAAATATCAACCGGATCTTTAGTTTTTTCAACGATAAAGACCTGGTTATTAATGCCATCGTAATATTTTTTATCAGGAAGTGTGATAGGCAGAGGGTCGGATTCGTATGCTTTATTTTTCATCTGATCGATGTACCAATCCGTATTGAGAAGCATAAGGTTGCATACTCTGATGCTGGTTCCTACACCTTCTACTTCCTGTGCGTACCAAAGGGGAAATGTATCGTTATCTCCGTTTGTAAAAAGTATCGCTCCTGGGGCACAGGAGTTCAGGTAATTAAAGGCCACATCTCTTGCAAGGTAACGACCAGAACGGTCGTGGTCATCCCAGTTCTGCGCTCCCATAATAGTCGGAACAGCCAGAAAACACAGAATCCCGGCCACCGGAGCAGCAATTTTTTCACTGGTAAGTTTTGAGAGTCCTTCAAAAAGAGCAAGTACCCCTAATCCTATCCAGACTGAAAAGAAATAGAATGATCCTGCAAAGGCATAGTCCCTCTCCCTTGGCTGATTCGGGTATTGATTAAGATAAACCACTATTGCAATACCAGTCATCACGAAAAGGAGGAGAATAATTCCCCAGTTTCGGTTATCACGATTCAGCTGGTAGAACATCCCTGCCATGCCCAGAATAAAAGGCAGGAGAAAATACTTATTGGTAGAGGTATCGTTTTTTAAATCAGCCGGCAAATCGGAGGTGCCAATTCTGGGTTCATCTAGAAACTTTATTCCTGTTATCCAGTTTCCGTTAACTACACCTCCATTACCCTGTGTGTCGTTTTGTTTCCCTGAAAAATTCCACATGAAATATCTAAAATACATATATCCAAACTGATAGGTAAACATGAATCTGAGATTTTCCGTGAATGTCGGTTTCCGGACAACCTTCTTTTCCCCATTCTGATCCGTAATCTGAATAGGTATCCCTGTTACCCTGCCCAGTGACTGGTAAACCTCTTCATGATCAGACTGATCGCTCCACATTCTTGGAAAAAGTGTAAGGAACCTTGGATCGTAAACACGCTCAATATCATGACCAGTTATAATATACTTCCCATTTTCAAGGGCATATTTTGGTTTTCCTTCTTTGTAATCAATTACCGGTGCATTATAATATTGACCATAAAATAATGGTCTCTGTCCATATTGCTCCCTGTTAAGAAAATAAAGGAGATTAAAAGGGTTTGAAGGATTGTTCTCATTCAAAGGAGTATCGGCAGTGGCTCTGATTACAATGATGGCATTGGCGGAGTATCCAATAAGAATTACCATTATTGCAGTAAGTCCGGTATTCAGTATCATTCTGTTCTTCTGTGATATATACCAGACAAAACCTGAAATGGCAATTAATGTCAAAATGTTTATAACTGCTGATCCGGAGATCACCCAGATGCCTGTCAGGAATAAAGCTGCTATTGCAAATGCGGCGTTTTTTGAGCTATTCTGAGAAGAAAACGAAAATTTAACTGCAAGAATAAAGACAATGGTTAACAATACTACATGGAAAATCATGCCACTGTTGACAGGCAGTCCGAGAGAATTTACGAAAAACAGATCAAATTTAGTGGAAATCGTTACTACCCCCGGCATTATTCCGTACATCAAGAGCGCTAGCAATACAACAGAAGTGGCAAATGATATCAGGAAACCTTTCCAGGTAAATTCGAATTTTTTGAAATAGTATACCAAAACAATTGCAGGAATTGCCAGGAGATTAAGCAGGTGTACTCCAATTGACAGACCCATCAGGAAAGCAATTAATATGATCCACCTGTCGGCAAATTCCTCATCAGCAACATCCTCCCATTTGAGGATTGCCCAGAAAACCAAAGCAGTAAAAAGGGAAGACGTCGCATATACTTCACCTTCAACAGCAGAAAACCAAAATGAATCAGAAAAAGTATAGGCTACCGCCCCAACAACTCCGGCAGCCATAACTGCTATAATCCTTGCTGTGCTAAACTGATTCTCATTTTTTATAATGATTTTCTTTGCGAGATGTGTTATTGTCCAAAACAGCAGAAGGATAGTAAATGCACTGGCCAGAGCTGACATAGCATTGACCATGATTGCAACTTTTGACACATTCCCTCCGGCAAACAAAGTAAAGAAACGGGCCATAATCATAAAAACAGGGTTCCCCGGGGGGTGACCAACTTCAAGTTTAAAAGAAGAAGCTATGAATTCGCCGCAGTCCCAGAGACTGGCAGTAGGCTCCATAGTGGAGAGGTAGGTAACTGCTGCTATCAGAAATACCACCCATCCGGATATATTGTTAATCAACCTGTAATTCTTCATCCTTCAGAGTTCTTATTTAAAAGCGTATCTTCAATTTAACCAAACGACGAAATTACTGCTTTTTTTTATCATAAAATAATTGATTTTAAGCAATGAGAAAGCTTCCATAATGTTAGTTACACAATTGAGATTATTTGAATGAATGTGATGTTCAGATTACCTGTTTGGGAATAATTCTGTCATATTTTACTACTTTTATCAATATTTTCGAAATGAAGGATTATTTTATCTTAATATTAATTGTATTTGTCCTTGCGGTGCTGCCTGTAAGGGCACAATATTTTGATACCGGACAGGATCCTGCTTCATTAAAATGGATGCAAATCAAAACAAATCACTTTACAATTATTTATCCAGAAAAATACGGTTCAAATGGCTTAACCTATGCCAATGCGCTCGATAAGGCTTACTCTAAAATGGGATTGCTTTTCCCTGAAAAAAAAATCAGGATCTCTGTAATTATTCACAATTACACCACCCATTCTAACGGATATGTAGCCTGGGCTCCTAAAAGAATGGAATTATATCCGACTCCGGAACAAAACACTATCCCTCTTGCCGCTGAAGAACAGCTCTCGCTTCACGAACTGACTCATGTTTTTCAAATGGAATCAATGAACACCGGGTTTTCAAAAGTAATGTCGGTTTTTTTAGGACAGCAATTCACCGGCGCAATAGCTGCCCTGGTACCCGTCTGGGTTCTGGAGGGAGATGCAGTTTTTGCAGAAACTGCCCTCTCAGAATCGGGAAGAGGTCGCAGCCCATCTTTCCAGAAAGAGTTAAAGGCAATTGCAGTTGAAAAAAAAGAGTTGTATAAATATGACAAGATCCTTAACGGCTCTTACAGAGATTACATTCCTGATAATTACCAGTCGGGCTTTCAGATGGTAACCTGGGCAATAGCTAAAAAGAACCCTAAGATCTGGAGTAATGTTCTTGACTTTACCGGAGAACAACCTTTTACACTTAACCCGGTAAATATAAGCCTCCGTAGGATAGCCGGATTAACAAAGAAAAAGCTTTATGAGGAAAGTTTCGATTCACTTAAGACAATATGGACAAAGGAGATTTTACAGAGCAAACCAGTTAACTATGAAACACTTAACCCGGCCAAAAAAGGAATGTATATAAGTTATGATTCCCCTGTTTATATCGGTGCAGACAGTATTATTTCCATAAAAACCTCATTATCCGCACCTCAGGAATTTGTATTGATAAATCCATCTCAAAAAACAGAAAAAAGGATTCATGTACCAGGGCAGGTCTATCCAAATGTAATTTCTTATGCAAACCACAAGCTGGTATGGGTAGAGACTCAATCAGATCCAAGATGGGCAAACAGGGAGTATTCCATAATCAAAACAATGGATATAAACACCAATTTGATCAAAAAACTATCAAACAGATCAAGATATCTTGCGGCTGCAATCTCTCCCGACGGAAACACAATAGCTGCTGCTGAAAACACAATTGATAATATCAATAATCTCGTATTGATTGATGCAGTTACCGGATCTGTTAAACAGTCGATCCATACTCCTGATAATGTTTATCTTCAGCATCCGCAATGGTCAGCTTCCGGGGAGGAAATTACTTTTATATTCCTATCAGATGCCGGAGAAGGAGTAACTATATACAAACCATCAACGCAGCTATGGAATACCCGGATCAGAGCAGGCAGGAATGATCTACAGTCATCATTCCTCAGAAATGATTCCCTCTTCTTCGTGAGCTCCCGTTCAGGTATTGACAATGTATACCTTATGACATCTGATGACCGGATTACCGATATAACCATTTCGAGGTATGGGGTGGTTGATATCTCTTTAAACCGGGAAAAGTTGTTATTCAGTGATTATTCTTTGCTTGGTAACAATATCTGCGTTTCGGAACTCACACCTTCTCTGACAGATAAGGATACCAATCTGGGTTTATCCTCTTTTCTGATAGATCGTATCAAAGTTGAACCACAGATTACGGATAATAAACCCGGAACTGTTTATACACCGGAACCATACAGAAAATGGCTACATCTATTTAATTTTCACAGCTGGATGCCATTTTATGCAGATATTGAACAAATAAAGTCAGATCCAACAGCTATAAGACCAGGGATATCCATTTTGAACCAGAATCAACTAAGTACACTTACCTCATCTATTGGTTACGAGTATTCTGCTGAGAAAAGGAACGTTTTTCACTCAAGAATTACATGGAAAGGATGGTATCCTGTTGTCGAATCGCAAATTGATTATGGAAATGCTCCGCTTATCTACAAAAACAACGTAATTGGTAATCCTTCATCAATTCAGAACGGGATAAGTTTCATTAATACCATATATCTTCCTCTTACCTTCACCTCCGGTAGTTTTTCTCAATACCTGCAGCCCTCATTATCCTCAGATTACAGAAACAACTACATTTACAGGAGAGAAACCAGTACGTACGATTATGGTCAAACGATTATCTCGGGGAGAGTATTTTTTTCAAACAACGGAAGATCTGCTATTCGCGATATTTATCCAAGATGGGCCCAGACCATTGATCTGAATTACTCTTTTGCTCCTTTTGACAGAAGTATTTATGGTACTTCCGCAACGATAAAGACCTCATTCTATTTCCCAGGAATATTGCCAAACAATGGCATCAAAATTAGGCTTGAAAGGGAGAAACAGGTAACTGATAAGTTCTTCATGGGAAACAAGGTATTTCTTCCAAGAGGGTACACCAATATATTCCCAACGGAAATAAATTTATTTTCAATCGATTATGTAATGCCGCTTGCTTATCCCGATTTCAGTTTAGCTAGTCTGTTGTATCTTAAGAGAATCCGTACCGGACTATTTTATGACTACGCTTCGGGACCGGGTAGTTCATTTTTGGTTCCTACAGCCAATGGTTTGGCTTCTCTCTCGAAAAGTGCTGATGTTATGTCGTTTCGGTCTTTTGGTATTGAGTTGCTCTCAGATTTTCACGTCTTACGTATTCCATATTTGGTATCGGCAGGAGTTCAGACAGCATGGAAAAGCTTCAATGAAAAACCTTCTGTCAGTCTACTATTTAACATTGATTTATACGGAATGTCTATCGGAAGAAGAAACAGGTAAGGATTTAAATGGTCAATCCCCTGGCTGTGTCCCTGATAAGCGCCCATGCTTTTTCTACGTGATTGAGGGTAACATTTGTCTGGGCAGTTACCATTCTCAGTGTATACCTGCTGTTTAAAACAGTATGGCTAAGGTAAATCTTACCTGAGTCATTAAGGGCATGGTTCAGCTTTTCGTTGAAAATATTAATCTGTTTATCATCATATCCCAATGGGACAAATCTGAAACATACAACACTTATTACAACAGGCGCAAGTATTTCAAAATCAGGCTCTTTTGATATTAGTTCAGATAATCTGGCAGCCAGACTGATATGATATCTGATCTTTTCTTTCAATCCTTCAGTACCATATGCCCTGATAACAGCCCATAGTTTTAATGCCCTGAATCTTCTTCCAAGAGGAACTCCCCAATCTCTGTAATCATTAACTTTTCCCCGGGTCCTTGTTTTTAGATATTCCGGAAGTACCTCAAATGTTTTAATAAGAGCTGCGGCGTCTTTCACAAAATAGGCAGTACAATCGAAGTTAGTGAACATCCATTTATGCGGATTGAACACAAAACTGTCGATATACTCCCGGCCATCGAGCATCCATTGGAACTCGGGAAGAATAAGGGCTGTACCTGCCATTGCGGCATCCACATGAAGCCAGATTCCATATTCTTTGCAGATCTCGCCGATAGCCCTCAATGGGTCGACTGCAGTAGTTCCGGTTGTCCCAATAGTTGCAACCACACAACAGGGTATATGGTCTCTTTCTTTGTCCAGAATAATTGCTTCCCTGAGCATGTCGGCATCCATTGAAAAATCTTCTTTCAATGGAATTTTGACAAGATTTCTTTTCCCAATGCCGCTGATTTTAACAGCCTTTTCGACAGAAGAATGAGTCTGATCGGAACAATAAACTTTAAGAGTGCCTGCCTCTTCGGCGCCATCACTATTAATTGAATAATTGGATATCTTTTCCCTGGCAGTCAGGATAGCAGCCAATGTAGCTGTTGAAGCTGAGTCCTGAATTACTCCTTCAAATTCCGCAGGAAGTCCGATCATATCCCTTAGCCAGATCATCATTTTTTCTTCAAGCTCTGCAGCAGAAGGGGAAGTCTCCCAAATCATACATTGAGTTCCAAGCGAGGCAGTTAGCATTTCGGCAAGAATCGACGCCGGACTGGTATTCGAGGGAAAATAAGCATAAAAATCCGGGCTTTGCCAATGAGTGATTCCCGGCAGAATAATATTCTCAAAATCTTTCATTACCGAGTCGAAAGACTCTGATTCAGAGGGTGGGGCATCTGGTATCTGTTTGAAAATTTCGCCCGGGGACACTGATGATTTTACCGGAAATTTTTCGACATTTTCCATATAGCCTGCCATCCATTCAACAAGCTTATGTGCATGTGTACGAAACTCGTCTGCGTTCATTGGGAATATCTTATTTCACAGAGTCGGCAAGGAGAATAATTTTGTTAGTCTTTACTTCAACTACCCCGCTGCTTATCACATACTGAATCTCCTTACCATCCAGGTCAACTATATAAACGATACCACTTTCCAGAGTGGAAATAATTGGTGCGTGGTCTTTTAAAACCTGAAAGGATCCTTTTTCCCCGGGAACTCTTACGGATTTAATATCCCCTTCATATATTTTTTTGTCGGGTGTGATAATCTCTATTTTCATTTCAAGATATTAATGGATTGAAGTCTCCCAACTCTACTTTTATTTTGACTGAGCCAATATTTTTTCGCCTTTTTCGATAGCATCTTCGATAGTACCAACAAACATAAATGCTGATTCCGGGTATTGGTCGACCTTGCCATCGAGAATCATATTGAATCCTTTAATTGTATCTTCAATTGAGACAAGTACCCCTTTCATTCCTGTAAAAGATTCTGCAACAGTGAATGGCTGCGACAGGAATCTCTGTACTCGTCTTGCCCTGTGAACCACGAGTTTATCCTCTTCTGAAAGTTCATCCATACCAAGGATGGCAATTATATCGAGTAGTTCATTATACCTCTGGAGTAATTCTTTCACTCTCTGTGCACAGTTATAATGTGCTTCTCCAACGATATCAACGGTAAGGATTCGGGAGGTTGAATCGAGCGGATCAACAGCAGGGTAAATTCCTAATTCAGAGATCTTTCTGCTTAAGACAGTTGTTGCATCGAGATGGGCAAATGTTGTTGCAGGTGCCGGGTCGGTAAGGTCATCGGCAGGCACATATACCGCCTGAACTGAAGTAATTGATCCGTTTTTTGTGGAGGTAATTCGTTCCTGCATTAATCCCATTTCCGTGGCAAGGGTTGGCTGATATCCTACTGCAGATGGCATCCTGCCAAGCAGTGCTGATACTTCCGAGCCTGCCTGGGTAAACCTGAATATATTGTCCATAAAAAAGAGGATATCTCTTCCACCGCTTTTTCCATCGCCATCCCTGAAATGTTCTGCAACAGAAAGGCCGGAAAGAGCAACTCTGGCTCTTGCTCCTGGAGGTTCGTTCATCTGACCGAAAACCAGGGCCAGTTTTGATTCTTTCAGAGCGGCGCCATCTACTTTCGACAAATCCCAACCGCCCGATTTCATATTCTCAAGAAAATCCTTGCCATAATTGATTACACCTGCCTCAAGCATTTCACGCAAAAGGTCATTCCCCTCTCTTGTTCTTTCTCCTACACCTGCGAATACCGATAATCCTGAATATGCCTTCGCGATGTTATTAATAAGCTCAAGAATAACAACTGTTTTTCCCACACCGGCACCACCGAAAAGTCCAATTTTACCTCCTTTTGAATAAGGTTCAATAAGATCGATAACTTTTATCCCGGTATATAATATTTCCTTTTCTGTTGAAAGTTCTTCATATTTTGGAGGTTTCCGGTGTATAGGATAACCACCTTTTTTATCAAGTGGTCCGATGCCGTCGATCGCCTCACCAGTGACGTTCATTAGCCTGCCTCTGATCTGTTCCCCGATAGGCATTGTAATAGGTAACCCGGTAGCCACTACCTCCATTCCTCTGCGTAATCCATCTGTGGTGTCCATTGCAATTGTACGAACGGTTCTTTCGCCAATATGTTGCTGACATTCAACAACAAGAATGGTTCCGTCATCTCTTTTTATTTCTAATGCATCATATATATCAGGCATCTCAAGACCTTGTTTTTCAAAAGTTACATCAATCACTGGTCCAATGATCTGGCTGATTTTCCCGGTATTCTGTGACATATATTTTAGTTATTTATTAAGTTTGCTATAAGATACAAATTTAATAATTTTTGTGTTCTGTATGGACTATTCTGTTTATAAATTCAGTTTTGTCAAAAAGATCGTATTACTCTGATTTTGATATAAGATTCCTGACAACTTCTTTATTTAGCTATTGTAAAAAGCTCTTATTATAAATATCTTGAATTTAATTTCAATCCATGAAAAAACTCCTTTTTATTTCACTTTTTATGAGCTCCACCTTTTCATTTGTGTATGCTCAGTTTACAAGTTTTGGGGCTGGAGCAGCGTTAAGCAGCGGTTATCATTTTCATAATATGACATTTGATGAGAACAGGAGTAGTCATATAGCTCTTTCAGTAAAAGGTATTTATAAGATAAAAGATCCTCTTCATATCTCTTCTTCGCTTACCATTTTTTATCCAAATACTACTCAAATCATATCGTCTGAAACAACAGTTTCAACTTTTATGATTGACATTGATGGGCATTATATTTTCAATCGTCTGGAAAGTCTAGAAACTTACGGTATTGCCGGACTAAACATTCTATTTGCTCATAAAAAAGAGGCTACCGGGTTTACCGTTTTCAAAGAAAGTGATAATCCAATTGGGATCAATCTAGGCATAGGCACCTATTTCAAATTGTCCGAAAATTTTGATTTGTTTGGGGAGGTAAAATATATATTCAGCAAGTATGATCAATTTATGGCAAATGCAGGGATCCTGTATAAGATAAAATGGATGAAGGCCAATTGAAATCCGGGGAATTCGATTACTTATCTCTCCCTATAAGTGAGCTCGCCAGGGTTACCATCTCCTTCTTTCGTGCATTATCGACTCCAACTTTTTCTAGAAATCCAAAAGCAACATTTATATAATCGTTGGCAAGATTTTCCGTAATGGATTTTATGTTCAGCTGATCGTATATAGTAACAACCATACTTACTTTAGTTGCCGGGTCAATTTCCTTATTATTAATGAGTTGCTGCAATTGTAAAAGCTGCTTTCCAGTTGCCAGTTCCAGCGCTTTTATCAAAAGGAATGTTTTCTTATTAGCTACAATATCTCCGCCAAGGGTTTTTCCAAAAATATTTATATCCCCGTAAGTGTCCAGCAAGTCGTCCTGGATTTGAAAAGCGAGTCCAAGGTTTCTGCCAAATTCGTAAAGCAGATTTGAATCTTTTGTATTAGCGCCACCTATTAACGAGCCAATTTTTACAGAAGCTGCAATAAGCACTGCTGTTTTCAACTCAATCATTTTCAGATACTCCCCTATTGAAACAAAGGAAGCTTTTTCAAAATCAATATCCAGTTGCTGTCCAACACATACCTCAACAGCTGCCTTATTGAATACCCTGAAAACTTCAGGTAAGCACCAGGCGGGGGTTTGCAGGAAACAATCGTTTGCTACAAAAGCCATTACATCGCCAGAAAGGACAGCCTGATTGGTATTCCACTTACTATGAACGGTTGGAAAATTTCTTCTAACCGTTGCCTGATCCATTATATCGTCATGAACCAAAGTAAAATTATGAAATACCTCAATGCCGGCAGCAGGCATAACTGCTTCATCAATCTTATCACTAAAAATATTACAAGCCATTAGAGTCAGAACAGGTCTAAGTCTTTTCCCTCCGATAGAAAGGATATATTTTACCGGATCGATAAGGTTTTTCGCCTCCTGATTATATGTAATGTTGATAATAGCCTTCTCGGCTAAATTTTTAAGCTCTTCCTGATTATACATTACTCACTTTTACAATTCTGATAATCAATTTGGGCTATCCTCTGAGCGCTTCTGAACCGCTCACAACCTCGAGAATCTGATTAGTTATTGTAGCCTGACGGGCCTTGTTATACTGAAGCGTCAGATCCTGGATTAAATTGGTGGCGTTGTCAGTTGCTTTATGCATAGCAGTCATTCTGGCACCATGTTCTGCTACGAAAGAATCGAGAACTGCCTTATAAAATTGAATCTTTAGGGATTTTGGTATAAGTTCTTTAACTATATCTTCTTTATTTGGTTCGTAGATATAATCGATCGGGTTTAGTTTTGCTTTCCCGGGCTGAACGGCTTCAACAGGCAAAAAGGATTCATTAGTCAGATTCTGCACAGCAGCATTCTTAAATTGATTGTAGACAAGTTCAACCCTGTCGAATTCCCCTGAAGTAAAGCTTATCATAACCTCTTCAGCTACACGTGCAACGTTATCAAAAGTCAAATCGTGAAGAAGGTTGTTTTGTTCAGGCAGCATGTTAACTTTTTGTTTCCGGAAATAATCAAATCCCTTTTTCCCAATTGTCAAAAGGGTAAGATTTCCTTTGTTATACTGATCGTAGTATTTCTCAGAAATAAGTTTTCGAACCTCCTTAATTACATTTGTGTTAAAGGCTCCGCATAACCCTCTGTTCGAAGTTACAACAACAATAAGAATCTTTTCAGGAGAAGAAATTCTTCCATAAACATTATCTAATTCTGAATCGCCAAGGCTTTGAGTAAGTCCAACCAGTATCTCATGAAGCTTGTTGGCATAGGGCCGTAACCTCACAATCTTATCCTGAGCTTTTCTCAACTTTGCAGCAGAAACCATTTTCATTGCTGAGGTAATCTGCCTTGTTGACTTGACAGAAGAAATTCTTATTCGTATTGCCTTTAAATTCGCCATTTAGAATTCATTTTTTTCAGCTATGAATTACTGCTCTTTATATTTTAAGGCCAAATCTGTAGCTACTTTTTCAAGAACACTTGTAACATCACCATTCAGGATACCATCGCGAAGGCTATCGAGTACAGATCTATGTTTAAGCTCAAGAATCTCAACATATTCACTTTCAAAACTCTTTACTTTATTCACAGGTACATCCTTTAGAAGTCCCATTGTTCCACAATAAATAATTGCAACCTGCTTTTCAACAGGAACAGGAGCGTATTGCCCTTGTTTTAATATTTGCACGTTTTTCGCTCCTTTGTTCAGAATTGCCATAGTTGAGGCATCGAGATCGGAACCGAATTTAGAGAAAGCTTCAAGTTCACGATACTGTGCCTGGTCGACTTTAAGTGTTCCTGCAATTTTTTTCATCGACTTTATCTGGGCATTTCCTCCTACCCTTGATACTGAAATTCCAACGTTAATAGCAGGACGAACACCCGAGTTGAAAAGGCTTGATTCGAGAAATATCTGACCATCTGTTATAGAAATAACATTGGTTGGAATATAAGCTGAAACGTCACCAGCCTGAGTTTCTATAATAGGAAGAGCCGTAAGAGACCCTCCGCCTTTTACAAGGTGCCTGATTGATTCAGGAAGATCATTCATTTTTTGTGCAACCTCATCTGATTCAATAATTTTTGCTGCTCTTTCCAGAAGTCTGGAGTGCAGGTAGAAAACATCGCCAGGATATGCTTCACGACCTGGTGGGCGACGTAACAGTAGTGAGACTTCCCTGTAAGAGACTGCCTGTTTTGAAAGGTCGTCATAAATAATCAGGGCATCGCGACCCGTATCGCGGAAAAATTCTCCGATCGCCGCTCCTGCAAATGGTGCATAGAACTGTAATGCTGCCGGATCGGAAGCCGTTGCCAATACAATTACAGTATACTCAAGAGCGCCATGCTCTTCAAGAATTGCTGCAATATTGGCGACAGTGGAGCCTTTTTGTCCGATTGCCACATAGATACAATAAACAGGTTTCCCTTTTTCAAAGTTGCTACGCTGATTAATGATAGTATCTATTGCGATTGCTGTTTTCCCTGTTTGTCTGTCGCCGATAATAAGCTCTCGTTGTCCGCGACCAATTGGTATCATTGCATCAATTGCTTTGATACCTGTCTGCAGTGGCTGACGAACCGGTTGACGAAAAATAACTCCCGGAGCTTTCCTTTCGAAAGGAAGTATAAAAAGCTCACCTGTTATAGGTCCTTTGCCATCAACTGGTTGTCCGGTCGGGGTAATTACCCTGCCTAATAATCCCTCGCCTACCGGCAAAGAAGCAATTCGGCCAGTTCTTTTAACGATGTCACCTTCATTTATCTCTTCAGTAGGTCCAAGTAATACCGCTCCGATATTGTCTTCCTCAAGGTTCAGAACAATAGCTTCCATCCCATTTTCAAACTCAATCAGTTCATTTGACTGAGCATTCGAAAGTCCGTAAATACGGGCTATTCCATCTCCTACCTGAAGAACGGTTCCTACTTCTTCGAGTTCAACTCCGGTTTGAATTCCTTCCAGTTGCTGTCTGAGTATCTTCGAGACTTCTGCTGGTTTAATGTTTGCCATATTATATTAGCTTAAAATATTCTATTTATAATCTTACTGCCCGGAGGCCATGTTACTCGCCAACAGTTCTTTTTTTATCTTCCGGAGCTTGTTTTTAATACTTGCATCTATATAATTGTCGTCGACACGAAGAATAAAACCACCAATAATCTCAGGATCAATATTTTCTTCAATCTCTATTTTGGTCTTAAAAACTTCGGAGAGAAGGTCTGTTATCTGTTTCTTAATTTTAGCATCAACCTTTACAGCCGTTGTAAGGACAGATTCAGTAATCCCTTTATATTTCTTTGTCTCGTGAATGAATACTCTGGCAATTGCAGGCAGATAACTTTCTCTTCCGTTTTTGACAATGAGGTCGATAAGAGAAAGTGTAATATTCTCAACGTTACCTTTAAAAATTGCGTGAAAGATCTCAATTTTTTTGGATGGGAAAATTATTGGAGAATGAAGAAATTCTTTCGTTTCGGGTATCTTACATACCTGCGAAATAAAAATCATATCCTCGTTAACTTTTTCCAGGATCTTTCCTTCGAGGGCAGATTGAAATAAAGCTCGTGAGTATCTTACAGATATTATGCTGTCGTTCATTAGAGAATATACTTCCTAATTCTTATTGAAATTAATGTCGTTCAGGTAATTGTCGATTAATTTTTCCTGTTCACCTGTTTTTTTGAGTTGCTCGCCCAGAAGCTTTGAAGCTATTTCGACTGAAAGGGTAGAAACCTGTTCCCGAATTTCAGACAGGGCTTTTCTTTTTTCCCCGTCAATACCAATCCTGGCTTTCTCAATTAGTTTTTCAGCTTCCTCTGTTGCTTTTCCTTTAGCTTCAGAAATTAGTCTGTCGCGTATATCGCGCGCTTCTTTAAGTATATTTTCCCTCTCTTCACGGGCTTTGCGAAGAATTGCTTCATTATCGCTCTGCAATTTTAACATTTCCTCCCTTGCTCTTTCGGCCGATTCAAGAGAACCTTTAATCATTTCATCTCTTGCTTTAACCGCATTAAGGATTGGTTTCCATGCGAACTTGGTAAGGATCAGAAAAAACAAAACAAATATCAGCACTGACCACACAAGCGTCCCTATGGCGGGGGAAGTAAGACTGTTTGCTAGTAATATCATATAACCTGATTATAACGATTTAATTAAATAAAGCACTGCAACCAACCGTTGCAGGCTTTAAAAACCAATTACTTGATAAGAGCAATAACAACTGCGAACAAAGCAACTCCCTCGATAAGGGCAGCTGAAATGATCATTGCAATCTGTATCTTCGAATAAGCTTCGGGTTGACGAGCTATTGCGTCCATAGCCGATCCGCCAATTCTACCAATACCAAGTCCGGCTCCAATTACTGCGAGACCTGCTCCTACTGCTGCTAATGTACCTGTCATAATTCCAATATTTAGTTAAACAAAAATTCTAGTGCGACTCCTGAACTGCAAGACTTATAAATAGTGATGACAGCAGGGTAAATATATATGCCTGTAAAAATGCTACAAGTAATTCCATAAAGTCCATAAACAGGACAAAAAATATTGATACCGGGGCAACTGCCAATGAATCAAATATGAATATGAGGCATATAAGGCTTAGGATAACAATATGTCCTGCAAGCATGTTTGCAAATAATCGGATCATCAGGGCGAATGGTTTTGAGAACAATCCGATTATCTCTACAGGGATCATTATCGGCAATAACCAAAACGGGACACCCGGTGTAGCAAAAACATGTTTCCAGTATGATTTATTTCCACTAAACTGGGTAATAAGGAAAGTACATGTAGCCAATATAAAAGTAATTGCTATGTTCCCAGTAACATTTGCCCCAAAAGGAGGAGGAAATGGAATCAGCCCCATTAAATTGTTAATAAGAATAAAGAAGAATGCCGTAAGGAGATAAGGCATATATCTTTCGTATTTATGGAGGCCAATATTTGGTATTGCAATGTCGTCACGAATAAAAAGAATGACAGGTTCAAGAAAGCTTTGAATCCCTTTTGGATGGCTTATTCCGGTTTTTTTGTATGAACGTGCAAGTGAAAGGAATATCAGTAACCCAATTATTGCTGCTGACAACATTCCGACAACAGTTTTTGTCATGGAGAAGTCAAGAGGCAGACTATTTTCATCGATATGCCCATTTGCATCTACTTCGACTATTTTGCCTTTAAGATCACCTTCCTCCTCGATCTTGAAACCTTTGTATTCCTGACCATGGGCCAATTTTTTTGAAGAAAAGAGATTCAGTCCGCTTTGTTTGCTGTAAACAATTACCGGAAGATAGATAGCAACACTCTCTCCATTTTTCTTTGTTAAAATATGCCACTCGTGTGAATCAGCAATATGATCAAGGATAAATGAACTGGCATCAAATTTCCCCTTTTCAGAATCTTTTTGTTCAACTTCCTGCCCAATGGCAGTTTCAGAGGTTCCCGCGAAGAGAAGAAAGAAGAAAAAACCGATTACGATTCTTGTTTTCAAATAAGATTTAGTTTAAGTAACGATTTGTTTTTCAGTGTATTCAGTATAATAAACAATGAATACAAAGTGAGTGATAAATATATAACAAAAAATATTAAAACGGATGATAGGGAAGTTTTTTTAGCAACAATAAACCAAATTACAGCTAATACCATCTCCATCAGAAATTTCAGGCTTATTGATACCAGACTATGAAGAGCCTGACTATCGGGTTCTTTGGTCTGGCCTCTTAGAAAGACAATAACTGTAATCAGGGCTATAACTGAAAACAGGACAGTAAGAATTACGATATCGCTTAATGGAATATCAACGTGTATAAATGCATTAAGGAGATACCCGGCACCGGGTAATATGAAATTTAATAGTAAAAGAATAAGAATATAAATACGAAGTGGTTTCAAAGTATATTGTTACTTAATAAAATCTTTTACCGCTGTATAAATTGCGGCAAAAACCCCCAGGAGAGAAAGAATAATAGTAAAAACCGGTTTATTAAACCCCATCAGTTTATCGAGTTTAATACCGCCCCAGGTTGTAACAAGAATTATTGCAATCATCTGAAATGCAAGGCCTGAGTACTTCCCAAAATCCTTAAGCCCCTTGTTTAGTTTGTTTTTCGGACTCGGTTTCTTTTGTGACTGCTGCTCCTCCATAATTATCATTTTCACTCATTTTGCAATTACCCGAAAAAACAGCTCCCTGCTCAACAGAAAGTTTTGAAGTGGCAATATCTCCAAGAATTTTCGAAGACGCCTTAAGATTAAGCAGCTGTCCAACCGTAATTTTACCTTCAATAATTCCGGAAACTTCCGAATTTTTGCAAACTATCTCACCGGTAACTTTTCCAGTCGGGCCAATTACAACTTTACCTTTGGTATTCAGATTTCCTTTGAGAGTTCCATCGATTCTTATATCCCCACTGGATCTAATATCTCCGGTTATGTCGGTTCCGATGCTTATAAGATTAATTGTGCTATTATCTGTCTCGTTGAATTTTGCCATAATAATTTAAAGTTTAGAGATACCAACTTAATAACTCACAAATATAAAAACTATTGCAGATAAAAGTAAATCGGGATAATATTAATAAACATTTGATATGGAGAATGAAGCTCTCTGGCCCTGCGAAGTATCTCCTAAAAACATTTCGTCCTTGGGAGTTGAGACCCCCTCTGGCACTCCGTGCCATCTCCCCCAGGGGGGCGAAAAACCACAGATCTATTTGATAATCAATAGGACAGACGCTTTTCCCCCTTTGGGGGGAATGAAAAGGGGGTTAACAGGAAAGAGAAAAACCTACGCAGGATCGTAAGCCCACTTAAGATAAATTGAGCCCCAGGTGAAGCCCCCGCCAAATGCAGCCAGTATCAGAATATCACCTTTTTTGAGTTTCTTTTCGTATTCCCAGATACACAGAGGAATCGTGGCTGAAGTAGTATTACCGTAGTTTTCGATATTGATCATAACTTTTTCAGGTGCAAGTCCCATTCTTCTGCCGGTGGCATCAATTATACGAAGATTTGCCTGATGCGGAACGAGCCATGCGATATCTTCCGCTTTAAGGTTATTGCGTTCCATAATTTCTACAGCAACGTCGGCCATTTTAGAGACTGCAAACTTAAACACTGTCTGACCTTCCTGATATATATAGTGTTCTTTGGCATCGACAGTTTCGTGAGAAGCTGGCTTTACTGAACCACCCGCTTTCAGGTGCAGATATTTTGCACCGGAGCCGTCTGTATAGAAGATGTAATCCATTATTCCAAACTCTTCCGTCGTGGGTTCAAGCATTACAGCTCCGGAGGCATCCCCAAACAACGGGCAGGTTGTACGATCTGTATAATCTGTAATGGACGACATTTTGTCGGCACCCACAACAATTACTTTTTTATATCTTCCGGTTTCAACATATGCCGCTGCTGTCTGCAATGCGAAAAGGAATCCTGAGCAGGCGGCGTTGATATCAAAACTAAATGCATTTTTAATACCGCACTTGTCGGAGATAATATTTGCGGTAGCCGGGAAGAACATATCAGGTGTAACTGTCGAACAAATCAACAGTTCAACGTCTTCCGGGGCTGTGTTGGTTTTAAGCAGCAGGCCTTTTACTGCCTGTTCCCCCAGGTCGGAACTGCCAAGTCCCTCTCCCTTCAAGATCCGTCTTTCCTTAATTCCAACTCGTTGCATAATCCACTCATCGGAAGTATCAACCAGTTTGGAGAGTTCCTGATTTGTCAATTTATAATCCGGTGCCCAGGCATTGATGCCAGTAATCGCTGCCCGTATTTTTCCCATAGTTATATTGCTTCTTTTATCTTTTGAGCCAGATTTGCATGTATTACACCTCTGGTTTGAAGGACCATGTTCATAATTGGTTTTCTTCTTGAAATACCGTGACCAATAATTACATTGGCATTAATCCCAATAATTGGTGTTCCTCCAATATTTTCCCAATCAAGACGATCGAGATATGAATCTTTAAGATTCCTGCGTTTATATATTTCGTAGAATGCTTCGCCCATTTTCAATACCACATTTCCGACAAAACCATCGCAAACGATAACATCAGTCATGGTTTCAAGAAAAAGGGCATTTCCTTCAATATTGCCGGCAAAATTAATTCCGGGGTGTACTTTCATCAGATCGTAAGCTGCTTTAATTGCCGGCGTACCTTTTGACTCCTCTTCACCGATATTAAGAAGCCCTACTGTAGGATTTTTTGTGCCCAGTACATATTCGGCATAAATACTTCCAAGGATTCCGTACTGAAGCAGCACTTCCGGTTTACAATCAGGGTTTAATCCGATATCAAGGATCACAGAATCGCGGTTATCGATGCATGGAAGGACCGTTGCCAGCGCAGGCCTCAAAACACCCGGTATAACGCTAACCGTATAACTTGCTCCAACTAACATCGCCCCTGTATTCCCAGCGCTGCAAAAACCATCGATTGATCCGTTTTTCAGCATACCATAACCAATAGCAATGCTTGAATCCTTTTTCTGCGAAAAAGTTTTTGCGGGGTGATCCCCCATCTCAATAACCTGTGTGGTATGTACTATTTCAAACAGAGATGGCTCAACCTGCATCTCGTTCAGTTTTCTGTATATTGCGCCCTCGTCACCAATAAGCACAAGTTTTTCGTCAACTGAAAGATGCTGAAGTGAATCAACTGCCCCCTCAATGATCGCATCAGGTGCAAAATCACCACCCATCACATCAAGGCCAATTCTCATATTACTTATTTTAAGTTAACGGTACTTAGACAGTTGCTTTTTTCTCAATCGCTAATTTGCCCCTGTAAAATCCGCATTCAGGACATACCCTGTGGTACAAAACTGCAGATCCGCAGTTTGAGCAACTGGCTGTTGTTGGAGCTGTTGCTTTATAATGTGTCCTGCGCTTATCTCTTCTGGTCTTGGAATGTTTGTGTTTAGGATGTGCCATTTTCGTAATTTTTAATTTTCGTTCATTAATTTTTTCAATTCATCCCAACGAGGATCAATATCCGGTTCTTCTTCAATTATTAACTCTTCAAGCTTTTTCAACATAATTGGGTCGCATGTACTTTTTCCGTTTTTGTCATCAGGATGTACTCTTCTGATCGGCAGAGCCAGGTGAATAAACTCATAAATGTGTTGTTTCAGATCCAAATCATGCTCATCAGATGGTAAAGAAAGTACATCCGGATCGCTATCTTCCAGGCTTTTTCCGAACTTAATGAGCAATTTATTCTCACAATTCACCGGTTGGGAAAACATTTCCAGACATCTGTCGCAGCTTACCCTGACGGTTCCTGAAATCTTAATAAGAACATCACTATGTGAAGATCTTTTCTCAATCTCAATATCCGCCATAAGGCTTCCTTCCTTTACTTCCGACTCCTCAAACTTTTCAAAAAACTCGTCCCAAATCTCAAATTTAAAAGTGTGATATCCCTCTTTTAACCCTGTTAATGGTATAGTATATAATCCGGACATCTCTTCAAATTTTGGTTTGCAAAAATATGAATCCTTCTTCAATTAAAAAAATTATCAACAAAAAAGTAACATTTATTGGCATAAAAGACCATTTACCGACTGAAAATCACTGTTTACCGATTTATTCTTCCCCGCCCTGACAAAGGGAATTACTTTTGATCTGTAACAAATTACAAAAAAATGAGACACAGAGGTTATCGTCATTATGGAGATTATCACCGATACGGAGATAGTCATCCCTTTAGAGAAAGGGAACACCACCCAAGGGTAAGTATCGGTTTGTTTTTTATTCTTCTTGGGGCTGCTCTTCTTGTTGCTACAAACGACCTGCTGCATCTGGGAAGCATGCATAATTATTTTACCTGGGAGACTGCGATGTTGTTCATTGGTGTACTGCTTCTGCTAAACCTTAATTTTATGGGAGGTATTTTACTTATTGCAGGAGGTTTATGGTTTTTAAATGAAAACATGCGTTTTGTAAGCCCCGATTTTATGCATGTATATTTTTGGCCTGTTGTAATTGCTCTTGTCGGCTTGTCATTTATTCTGACTTCACTAATTAAAAGAAAAAATAAACAATAACTTCACTTATAAATTTTACAGCTATGGAAACAAATGAAAACTACGGAGATAGTAACCGACCTCGCAGACACGAACATCATCATCTTCAGAATAACAGGGCAATTGTTGGAATTATGCTCGTGCTGGTTGGTGTATTTCTAGTAATGAGAAACACAGGGATTTTTCCTGATTTTATTGAGCATACTATATTCAGCTGGCAAATGCTGCTTATTGCAATTGGACTGGTAATCACTGTTGGGTCATCCGGTGGTAAAACTTCAGGGGTTATTGTTATGGCTGTTGGGGCATTCTTCCTGATCCCTCGCATTTTCAGTGAGGCTTTCGATGTAAATATGTTCTGGCCTTTAATCTTTATTATAATAGGTGTGGTGTTTATATTTTCAAAAAGGAAAGGATGGAATTCTGTTTCAACTACGGCACCGGTAGGGGATGACTTCATCGATTATATTCATGTATTCAGCGGAGGAGAACGGCAAATCGTATCAGAAAATTTCAAAGGCGGAAGAGTAACTGCTGTATTTGGCGGAAGTGAAATTGACCTTACAAAAGCAAAACTTGCTCCCGGGGTATCTGAGCTTGAAATCGCATGTGTATTTGGTGGTACAACAATTATCGTACCTGACGATTGGAACATTAAGATCGAGGTTGTTCCTGTTCTTGGTGGCTTTGGTGATTCACGGAAACTGAACCCGGGAAGAATGATTGATACTTCTAAACAGCTGATAATTAAAGGGGCTGTCGTGTTCGGCGGTGGTGAAGTAAAGAGTTATTAGCTGTAAATTGAATGAAGCATCCTGTTCTTAACAATGGAGTAAGACTGATAGTATGGTGGCTGGTCTGGGTTTTTCTAACACTCGGCCAGTCACTACTATTCTATTATGCTTATGGAAGCTTTGTAAATGTCAGTCTTATAGATAGTGCATTTTCCCTGATTATTTTCTCCAGCCTTGCTCTTTCCTTATGGTATCCCTTTAATTTCTTTAATACAGGGAAGCCCCAGACAAAAACTTTGATTTCAAATCTGATAATAAGTGGTGCCATTACTATTAGTTTATGGGTGCTGATAACAAAATTTGCAGTTCTTGTTGTCCTTCCGCAACAGAATGATTATCAGGCATACTGGGACGCTACATTCCCATACAGGGTAGGAACAGGAGTATTTATTTACAGCCTGATTGTCCTCACATATTATCTTTTCATTAGTTTAACAAATCTGTCGGAAAAGAATGCAAAAGAAGCCCGGCTCGAGAGCCTTGTTAAGGAGATTGAACTTAAAATGCTCCGGTCGCAGATTAATCCACATTTCCTGTTCAACAGTCTGAATTCTATCAGCTCCCTCACTATTACAAATCCCGAAAGAGCGAGGGAAATGTTGGTAAAGCTTTCTGAATTTATGAGATACGCCCTTTCAAGAAAGGACGAGCAACCTGTTTCTTTACAAAGCGAACTCGATAACCTCTGGCTTTATCTTGATATTGAAAAAGTAAGATTTGGAGACAAGCTGATAACAGAAACTAATATTGAAGACGACTGTCTCGATTTTAAAATCCCGATTATGATCCTTCAGCCCCTCTATGAGAATGCTGTTAAACATGGTGTTTATGAAAGTACTGAAACCGTGAAAATAATAACACATGCAAGAATTATTGAAGGTTATCTTGAAATAAGCATAAGCAACAATTATGATCCCTCTCCCTCATTGAAAAAGGGAACAGGAACAGGATTGGTAAATGTATCGAGGCGACTTGAATTGTTCTACGGGAATAAAGCTTCAATAAAAACAACCAAGGAAGACGGGCTATACTCTGTTATTCTATATTTCCCTCCTGATTATATTTAATACTACCTGAAAAAAAATTATTAATTTTATAGCAATAAATACAAATTTGTTCATAGAATTCAGGGAATCAGGATGCCGATGGAAAAAATCAGAATATTAATAATTGACGATGAAGCCCCTGCAAGGGAAATTATTAAACATTATTTGAATGAGGTTGACTCTGCAGAAGTAATCTTTGAGTGTGGAGACGGTTTTACAGGATTGAAAACAATATCTTCGCTGAAACCGGACCTTGTATATCTGGATATTCAGATGCCAAGACTTACAGGGATTGAAATGGTTGAGGTGCTTACGGAAAAACCTGAAATAATCTTTACCACAGCCTACGATCAGTATGCTTTAAAGGCATTTGAACTTAACGCTGTTGATTATCTGCTGAAACCATTCGCGAAAAGACGATTCCTTGAGGCTACAAAAAAAGCGATTGAAAAAATTCGATCCGGGAAGGGCAATAAGGAACCAGCCAGCCATCTTCTTTCAAAAAAGCCTGAGTTTGCACCCCCGGTTAGCAGAATCGTTGTAAGAAAAGCGAATTCGATAAACATTATACCTGTTGAACAGATTAGATATGTTGAAGCTGAAGATGATTATGTAATGATTTATCACTCTGGAGGGAAAGCGCTGAAGCAGCAGACAATGAAATTTTATGAGGAAAACCTTCCAAAGAGTGATTTTGTAAGAATTCACCGATCGTATATTGTTAAGGTTGATCAGATAAAGCAAATTGAACCATACGGGAAAGATAACCACGTTGCCATGCTCCACTCCGGAGACAAGCTTCCTGTGAGCCGGGCCGGGTATAAGCTTTTAAAGGATGAACTTAACTTCTGATGGTCGTGCTGTCCTGCAGTCTTGCGGTCTTGCGGTCTTAATGTCCTGAGGTTATCGTTTGAGTCGGTTTTCCGTTTTCCATCGATTAAAGCATGCCGACAATGGTCTGTAACGACGGAATCTGATTATTGGGACAGGATCGTATCCATGTGTTCCTCCTGGTCTGCATCTGAAGATCCTGCCAGTACCCATAACGAGTCCTGCAAATGGACCGTGAATCCTGAGGGCATCGAGCATAAATTGCGAACATGATGGTTCGTGACGACAAACTGGCCGAAGATAAGGCGCTATTGAGTACCTGTAGAAGTAAACAGGAACAGATAAAACAAATGAAAGCGACTTCTTTATCAACTTTATCATGATGCAAAGATAATAATTGAGCGCGTACCGGGTTTTACGATTATAATATAAAAGTAACTTTGCAGATTCTGACAAAATGACAATTTACGAGTAGCAGATTAGTTTTGGCAGAGCTTTTGCAATATATCAGAAAATTAAAATTAAGGAGGAAATAAATATGAGCATATGGATAATTTTTATCGGATTTATGATCCTGAGCTGGGTCATTAGCCTTGTTTTAAAATCGAAATTTAAAAAATACTCGAAGATTCTTCTCGATAATGGCATGTCAGGGAAAGAAGTAGCAGAGAGGATGCTTCGCGACCAGGGGATTAGTGGTGTTAGGGTTGAATGTGTTCCTGGTCAGCTGACCGATCATTACAATCCGGTTGATAAAACAATCAATCTCAGCCCTGATGTATACAACGGAAGAAGCATCTCTTCAGCTGCTGTTGCTGCTCACGAATGCGGACATGCCGTGCAGCACTCAAAAGCTTATGTATGGCTTGGATTCAGGTCAAAACTGGTTCCGGCGGTTAGCTTTTCATCGCGTTATGTACAGTGGATTCTGTTAGCCGGGGTACTTCTGGTAAACACATTCCCTGCACTCCTTTTTGCTGGTATTCTTTTATTTGCGCTTACCACGATATTTAGTTTTATTACATTACCGGTTGAGATTGATGCCAGCAGAAGAGCACTTGCATGGCTTTCAAATGCAGGAATCACATCCTACCAGAATCAAGATAAAGCACAGGATGCACTCAAGTGGGCAGCTTATACATATGTTATTGCGGCACTAGGCTCGTTGGCTACGTTGCTATACTATATAATGATATTTACTGGGTCGAGAAGATAATCACCTCCCTTCCACCTCAAGCCACTTTGTACGTTTATGAATGGTCCGGACTGAAATCCAGATTACGAAGGCTGCTGCTAAAAGGTAGATCCACATTGGTGTAAGATAAATCCGTTCAGAAAGAAAATAATTTCTGAAAACATCCATTATAGTGAAAACTACAAAGATGTTAATGAAACTGTTATATTCTCTTTTAAGAACATTCCTGAACGAAAATTGGAGTTTCGAAGGAATATATTTAAAGGAATAGGGAATGAACGAACCTACCGTTTCTGACCATTTGTCATAGATCTCGCCAAACTTTCTCCTCAGGAATTGTTCTTCAGCAAACATTATCCTCTCATAGTAGAGCCAGTAAAGCAGAACAAAAACCAATGTATACTCTACTGACCTTAAAAACAAAACCGGACCAAGCCACATAAAGAAATTTCCCATATATAGGGGATGCCTCAGAATTGAGTATATCCCGGTAACGTTAAGTTCATCGGCAATCTGTCCATCTATTGTATTTCTGCCAGATGTGTTCTTCGGTGTAAACCCGACAGTAAAAACCCGTATCATCTGACCAAAGATACTCACTCCAAGGAAGATGAGCTCATCCCGCATATCAAACAGGATGACCTGACGATTTTCAATATACATTGCAAAGATCCCGGCTGCTATCATAAATGCGGGCAGCCAGCTTCTTCTTTTAAATAACCAGTTCCCGCTACTTTCAAATTCGTGTACCAGAGCCATTTTAAATTATTTAGGTGACGCCGCAAAAGTAGGAAATTTCTGGAAACTATATGAATCCCCGGGAAAACCTCTGTTATTTAGGATAATTTTATTCCCGGATTTACCCCCCCGATGAAACATCTAATTCCTAAAAACAAATATTTGAACAACCGGATTCAATTATTCTAGAAAGATTTTTTATCTTTATCAATTGTACATAAACCAATTTTACAATGGCAAGTCTCAAGCTTTTACTGGGAATGATCCCATCGACTTCTAAAATTGAGCAGGCAGAAAAGGCCTTGGTTTCTGAATTTGAGAAGCTAAATACCTTTTCGGGATCTGATCAGCTGGCAAAATATATTAAGCTCAACGGATTGGTAAATTCGTCTGATTTTGTTCAGAAAAAGAAAGAGATTGAATCCCTGCAGTACAAGAATTCTGAGGAATATTCTAAAGAAAAAGAGTATTTATCCCTTCAAAAAGCGAAAGATATTCTTCAATACTACAGAACAATTGCGGGAACAGGCCTGAAGAAGTTTCAGGAGCTCGATGGCTCCGAAAAGATCAGCAAATATGAAGCTTTGGAAAAAAAGGTCTTATCACAGGATTTCAAGGAGAAGATGAAAACCAAAGAATTCAGGGACTCAGAAGACTCAAAACTATTGCAGGATTACAAAAATAAGAAAGACAGCTCCGAAATAAAAGAGTATTTTAAATTCAAGGCATCTAAAGAGTTAGCAAACTTTAAGAATACCGACGGTTCAAAACGTCTTGCCAGGCTAAACGAACTCAAAGAGTATACAGCTACCCCCGAATTCAAAAATCAGAAAGAGTATCTTCTTGATAAAAAACGGTTTGAAAAAACTGAAATGTTCAAGGAACTTCAGGAATATAACGAACTGAAAAAGAATGAAGATATAATCTGGTACTTCAAGGTAAAGGATTCTAACAAATTTGACATACTCAAACACAGGGAACTGACATTTAGCGATGAGTTTGATAGTGAAAAACTCGATACAAAAAAATGGCTTACTAACTATTACTGGGGAGAAAAACTACTTAAAGACCGGTATTCAGTTGAATCTGATCTTCAGGCCTATACTGAAAAAGAAAACTTCGAGATTCGTAATAGTATTCTTAAGATAACTACAAAACCTCAGAAAGTTACCGGAAAGGTCTGGTCGGCTGCTCATGGATTCTCACCGAAGGAGTTTAGTTATACATCGGGGCTCATTAATTCAGGAACCAGTTTCAGGCAGAAATATGGTGTTTTTACAGCTAAGATCAAACTTGGAGATCCCAATGCGAAAAGCGCCTTCTGGATGCTTGCCGATAAAATTACTCCACATATCGATGTATGCAAAACATTTAAAGGTAAAGTTTGGTCAGATTATTTCTCGGCAAAAGGTAGCCTTTCAAAAACCTCCATCGGATCTCGCTATGCAAATGATTTCTTCATTTTTACTCTGGAATGGACTTCAGATAAACTGGTCTGGAAGATAAACGACACCGAAGTATTTGTTCAAACATCTGATATTCCACAGGAGCCGATGTATGTTCTTTTTGCTGGTGGTCTTGATAAGCCTATAAGCGGAACTACCACAATGGAAATTGATTGGGTAAGGGTATATCAGCCTAAAAAATAACAGAATTATTTTATTAAAATATTTGTTGTAGGGAAGCCTCGCGAGGCTTCCCTACATTTTATATACCAGCTTCCCTACTGCGTTTTTTATACATTGTTGTAACTATTTTCGATTCCAACCGTCTTTATCCTGTAATTCGTTTTATGACCGTTAAGGAATATAACAGATCTGTGGAGTACGCCGATTCAGTTTTTCGTTTCATCAGAGTGAATCTGAAAGATGAAGACAGGGCAAACGATATTGTTCAGGACACATACGAAAAACTTTGGAGAAAAGTTGCAGAGATTGAGTATGTGGTTGTGAAGTCATGGTTATTCACAACAGCTTATCACGGTATGATAGACATTCTGCGCAAAGAGAAAAGGATGACCCAGATGGATGAATCTTATGAGGTCAATCTTATCCACGAATCGCAATATTCTGATTTAAACGAAATTCTTCATGAAGCAGTTAACCGTTTACCGGAACAGCAAAAAACACATGTATTGCTAAGAGACTATGAGGGATATAGTTACAAAGAGATTGGTGAAATAACAGGACAGAGCGAAGCTCAGGTAAAAATTAATATTTACAGGGGCAGATTAGCTCTCAAAAGTTTTATCGGGAAAATTGAAACAGTCTTATAGCTATGCTAATCGACAGATCAAATTATGAATTATGGCTGATTGATTGGGTTGACGGGAACCTTAACAATCAGCAAATTGAGGAACTTTTAGCATTTCTGAATTGCAATACTGATATCCAGGAGGAATTCGAGGAGCTTACTTCAGTCAGTCTTAAACCTCTGGAAACGAGATTCCTTAAGAAAGAATCTCTAAAGAAATCATTTCGGGAACTTTCCGAATCTCAGTTCGAATATCTTTCTGTCGCTTTCCTTGAAAATGATATTTCTATGGAGCAGCGTTCCGAGCTAAAAGAAATAATTGAAGAGGACCCGGAAAAACTGAGGACTTTTGAGTTAATCCAGAAAACAAAGCTTATCGCACCCAAAATATTGTATTCGTCTAAATATCAGCTTGTTAGACGATCTGTGAATCAGAGAGTTATAAGATGGTTTTTAATCGGATTTAGCGCTGCAGCAACGGTTGCCATTTTAATAATGTCTTATCTGGCAATTCCACATGCTATAACAGATAATGAAGGAATTGAAAAATTGTCCAATATTGACACGATGCAAAATATCAATACAAACCCGATATTTTCAATTACCAGACCAATCCCCGTTTTTCGTAGAGACGGAAAATTTTCCGTCTCTACAATCAAAACAAACAAACCCGATTCGATTGCTGACGAATTGGCAATTATTTCGAAACCGGAACCTCCGGAAAAAATCTATAACCTTCCACAATCAGAATCAATTACGATAACTCTGCCAAACACACTTATATCACAAACCTTCCCTCTGGTATTTACACCTGTTGACGATGAGAGAAGCAATGTGGGAAGATTCATCTCAAAGTTTTTACGAGAAAAGATTCTTAAAGAGACAACAATAAAAACAAGCCCGCTGGAGGTTTATGAAATTGCAGAAGCTGGGGTTACAGGACTAAACAAACTACTTGGCTGGCAAATGGCGCTAAGCAAAAATATTGATGAAGAAGGGAAATCCGGCTCAGTTTACTTCAGTTCCAGACTTTTGAAATTCAATACACCTTCAAAAAAATGAGGTGGTACCGTAACTTTTTGACCTTCCAGTCCGTCCCATTCCTGAGAACAATTATTAACACTAAACTTAAAAAAATGAGAAAAGTTAAAATATTCATATTGCTGTCACTCTTAATAACCCTGGGAATGAACCAGGTATTATTGGCAGAAATACAGGAGCGGGTCAAACAAGAAACAAATGCCGGAACCGACAGTAACAGCAAAGTAACAATTGGCGTGGATTTGTTAAGTATCGAAGGAAGCGATTCTTCACTTAACCTGAGAGTCGGAAACCGTGGTCTCAATTTACTGGAATCGCTGGAAGGTCCAAAAGTCAATTTCGAAAAATATTCCAGGGAAGAGGAATGGACACAAGATGATAACGAGGATGGCCGGAAGCATAGAAAAAACAGATTCAGAGGACATTGGACCGGCGTAGAGTTAGGTTTCAATAATTATGTTACATCCGGAAAAAGTATGGTGATGCCTGCTGATATTGAGTACATGACCCTTAATTCAAGCAACTCTGTTAACTTCAACCTGAACTTTTCCCAGTTAAACATCAGATTGTTCAGCCATTTCGGAATTGTTACCGGTCTTGGGCTCAATTTTAACAACTATAAATTTGATGGAGATAACAACATCCGGAAGGGAATAAATAATCAAATTGAAATACTCGATCCGGCTGCGCCACTCGAAAAATCAAAACTTGCCACATTATTTCTTGATCTCCCTGTATTGCTTGAGTTACAGATCCCTGTCAATAACAGTCATCTCAATTTTGCTGCCGGGCCTATTGGCGCTGTTAAATTAGGATCTCACACAAAAATGGTATATCAGGATGGCCCAAAAGTAAAAGCGTATGGCGATTTCAGTCTTAATATGCTTAGGTATGGAGCAACAGCCCGTGTTGGATTTGGCAACTTTCAACTTTATGGTACCTACTATGAAACGCCTTTATTCCAGACTGGAAAAGGTCCTGCCGGTTACGACTTATACCCTTTTGAAGTGGGATTTGCACTTACCTTTAATAACTGATTTTTTACTTATTACAGTTTTTTCAAACAGGGGTGGTTCTTCGATCGCCCCTGTTTGTTTATTGTTGCTAATTGCTCCCCGGAACTGTATCTTTGTCTAAAATGGGGAGCCATTATCAATGGAAGACAACATATTATCCATACGGGAAAAAAGAAGGTACACTAAACAAATTATGATGCCTGAAATCGGTATCGAAGGCCAGGAAAAGCTTAAAAAAGCAAAAGTACTGGTTGTCGGTGCCGGTGGACTAGGCTGTCCCGTTCTGCAGTATCTCACCGCGGCTGGTATTGGTAAGATTGCCATTGCAGAGTATGACAAAGTTGATGAATCAAATCTTCAACGACAGGTTCTCTACGGTTCCACGGATGTGGGAAAACTTAAATCGATAATCGCCAAAACTTCTCTTGAACACCTTAATTCACTTATTGAATTCGAGATTTTTAATCTGGAAATTAACACCTCAAATGCGCTTGTAATATTTAAGAATTTCGATGTTATTGTTGATGCCACAGATAACCTTGATGCCAGGTATGTTATTAACGATGCCTGTGTTATCCTCGACAAACCAATGGTTCATGGTTCCATCTATAAATATGAAGGGGTGATCTCTGTTTTTAACTATAAAGGCGGACCAACTTACAGATGTTATAATCCTAAGCAGACAAGCGCTGAGCATAATAATCCGAAACCTTCAGAAGTAGGACTATTTGGAGTCCTTCCGGGAATAACAGGCGCCTATATGGCCGGTGAAGTAATTAAAATAATTACCGATACAGGTAGTATTCTTAGCGGGAAAGTCTTGTTATTCAATATGTCCGGCAATGCATTCAACATTTTCAATGTAGCAAATGTACCTGAAAATCATAATATTAATGACCTCAAAAAAAATTTCCCCGGCACTAAATAAAACCTTTCGATGAGACTATTACTAATAAGCAATTCTACAAATCCAGGCGAACCCTATCTGGACTACCCTAAAAATAGCATCAAGGATTTTCTTGGCAAGAAGCCGCTGAAGGCCTTGTTTATACCATATGCTGCCGTGACTTTTTCATTTGATGTTTATGAAGAAAAAGTTGCTGAGAGATTCAGGGAAATTGGTCACGAAATAGTTTCTATTCATCATTTCAGCGATCCGGTTGCCGCGGTACAAAATGCTTCTGTAATAGTTGTTGGCGGTGGAAATACATGGAAGCTTCTAAAGATGATCAGGGAAAATCATCTCATCGAAATTATCCGGACCAAGGTTCTCGCAGGAACACCCTATATAGGCTGGAGCGCAGGATCGAATGTTGCCTGCCCCACTATTAAAACTACAAATGACATGCCTATTGTTGAGCCTGATTCGTTTGCTGCTTTTAACCTGGTGCCTTTTCAGATAAACCCACATTATCTCGATGCCAATCCGGCTGGACATGCAGGAGAGACAAGGGAACAACGAATTGAAGAATTTATTGAAGCAAATCCCGGTATCGTTGTTGCCGGCCTTCGTGAAGGAACAATGTTACTCCTTGAAAACAATAAGCTAAGTCTTCACGGGAATAAGAAAATCAGGATATTTAAAAAGGGAGTTCTCCCTGTTGAACTCGGTACAAATGATGATTTTTCTTTCCTTTTACCAGAATTGAGCTAAAGTCGGGAAATTATATTTATTTAATTGAATTAACTTTGCTCCGCATTTGTTCAAATGACTGACAGATTATTTTTTGCTTTATGAGGCCTATTGCTAAAATCCTGAAAATATTATTATTACTGTTTTTCTCCGTTTCAATTATTCTATTCACAGCATCATTAGTTCTCCAGGATAAAGTAGCTGAAATCGTCCTGATATCGTTAAATAAGAATTTATCTACAAAACTTGATATTGGATCGTTCAGACTTTCTTTTTTGAAAAAATTTCCAAAGGCTTCGCTCGAATTGAAAGATGTTGTGGTTCATTCATCTCCCGGCTTTAATACAGCAGCTTTTAAAGGAATAAACACCGATACGCTCCTTTCTGCCAGATTTGTATCAGCTGAATTTAAACTTACAGACATAATTAATGGCATCTACAATATTGAAAGGCTCGCTGTACGGGCAGGGAAATTGAACATTTACTCCGATACTGCAGGACGCGTTAACTATGATATATCTTATAAAAGTAGTGACTCTTCGTCTTATTATACAACCATCAATCTCGAACGAATTAACCTGACGGATATAAGCATGTATTACAACGACCTGTCCATAAAGCTGATAACTAATGGAGTAATTAAAACCGGACGCTTTAAAAGCATGATAGATGGAGATATTATTGATTTAACCGCCATAGCTGATCTGAGAATTAACAGATTTCAATTATATGGCACCACAATAACAAAACCAGTTATTGCCGCTCTTGATCTGGCTCTGGAGAAAACAAAAGAAGAGTACCTTTTCAAAAAAGGCAAATTAACTATTGAAGACTGGAATTTTGGATTGAAAGGGTCTGTTTCTGCAAATAACTTTCTTGATCTGCAGGTTACCGGGAAGGACATAAATCTATCCAGGATAAGAAATTACTTTCCCGAAAAGTACGCTAAAATGGTTGCCGAGTATGATCCATCCGGATTAATGCAGATAACCAGCAGTTTTAAAGGTGTATTAAGCCACTCTTCTAATCCTCATATTGAGATTAAAGCGCTTCTTGAAAATGGCCAGATTAAGTATAATAAATCCAATCTGACGATTAGTGATGTCTCCTTTGAAGGCTTTTTCACCAATGGAGTTAAAAACCTTCTCGAAACCGGTACCATTAAAATTACAAAATTCAATGCAAAGCTTGGCTCAGGAGAGTACAGCGGGTCTTTTGTGATCTCAAAACTTAAACACCCGGAAGCTGAAA
Organism: uncultured Bacteroidales bacterium; assembly: GCA_963809855.1. Taxonomy (GTDB): domain Bacteria; phylum Bacteroidota; class Bacteroidia; order Bacteroidales; family VadinHA17; genus LD21. The sequence continues at coordinate 3,434,103 of CAWELF010000001.1, forward strand.
TCTTATTAAAAGGGAGGGTTTTCCCGGGGGAATTAAAGGAATTTTTCAATATTCAGGCTCTTTCAACAGCAACCGGCTCAGTAGATACAGACCTTAAATTTACCAGCAGTCTGAACCTTCCTGAGAAATTAACCCTGTCTCAAATAACTGATCTTAATCCAGAGGCTATTTTAATATTTAATTCGGTGAATCTTGGATTTAAACATGACTCCCTTCTTTTTAATGAAATAAACGGGAATATTAATGTAGGAACATACATAAAGTCAACTGATTTAAGATTTAATTATAAAGGCGAAAAAATTAAAGTTGACGGAGAATTCAGTAATCTGCCGGAATGGCTCGAAGGTCGGGCTGTTAATATGACTGCCACAGCCGATGTTTCATTCAATAGACTTATTCCGGAACTATTCCTTAAATCTACGGCAACCTCAGAGAAAACCGGTGAGAAAAAAGCTGCCTTTAAAATGCCGGATAATCTTTTTCTCAATATAAATTTTAAAATTGACAGCCTGGATTATAAAACATTTTCTTCGGCGATGATAGTTGGTTCTTTGACTTACAAACCCGGTCTTCTTACTTTTAAGTCGCTTAATATGAGTGCCTTAAATGGGACTATCGCAGGTAGTGGTTTTGTATTTCAGAATGGTAATAAATCTGTTATTACTAAAGGAAACTTCGATGTAAATAGTATTGATATAAATAAAACCTTTGCAACATTTCATAATTTTGGTCAGGAATTCTTAAAGTCGGAAAACATCGGAGGTTCTCTTTCCGGAACACTCTCCTTACTCCTTCCTCTCGATTCTATGCTTAAACCGCAGATCAGATCGCTCACTGCAGAAGGGAAATACGTCATAACAAACGGCTCTCTGGTCAATTTTGAACCGGTTAAGCAACTTGCAACATTTGTGGAATTGACTGAACTGGAAAAAATCAGTTTCCAACAACTTGAGAATGACTTTTTTATCAGGAATAATTTTCTTTTCATCCCCCAAATGGATGTTAAATCGTCGGTTGCTGATCTCTCTGTTAACGGGAAGCACAGTTTTGATAATGAGTATGATTATCGCGTCAGAATACTTTTGTCGGAGATCTTAAGTAAAAAAAGAAAGAAAAACAAAAGTAATTTAACTGAATTCGGAGTGGTCGAAGACGATGGATTAGGGCGAACTTCACTATTATTGAAAATAGTCGGCAAGGGAGAAAGTATTAAGGTAGGATACGATATGAAAGCTGCAGGCAATGAGGTAAAGAACAACATTAAAAGCGAGCGCCAAACCCTTAAAACAATTTTAAACCAGGAGTATGGATGGTTCAAAAAAGATTCAATTCCTGTTCCAAAACCTGCAGAAAAGAAATCGCGTCTCAAAATAAATTGGGATGGAGAAAATAGCCCAACATCACCGGCAACACCATAGGTTTCCTGGAAGAAGTTGATTAAAGAACTTATTATATAATTAGTTATATTTAATATCCGTATACTTCTAATATGCTTTTCCCTCGTAATAAAACGATCTGGAAGTTGTTTCTTCTTCTCTTTGCTGTTATGATTGGCATGGGTTCACTCATATATACCGGAACACTTGTCGGTAAGCTGAAAATAGAAGAAAGAAAAAATGTAGAGTTGTGGGCAGAAGCATTAAGGCGTATTTCCCTGCCTGAAACGAGCCAAAACCTTGACTTCTTTAGTTCGATAATTGAAAATAATAAAACAATCCCTGTTATTCTCACAGATGAGTCCGACAGCATAATATCAGTCGGTAACTTCAATAAGAATAAGGCTGCAGATAGAAAATATCTTGAGAATAAACTTAAAAAATTTAAAGGAAAGAACGATCCTATAAGAATCAATCTAGGTGGAGGTCATTTTAATTCCATTTACTATAAAGACAGTATTATTCTTACGATGCTCATTTTCTACCCATATATACAACTAAGCATCATCGTTCTCTTTATTCTGGTATCATATTTAGCTTTCAGTTCATCAAGAAAAGCCGACCAAAACCAGGTTTGGGTCGGAATGTCAAAAGAAACAGCACATCAACTTGGAACACCAACTTCATCTCTTGCCGGCTGGATTGAGGTGCTCCAGCAAAAACATCCCGAAGTTTCGATTACAAAAGAGCTGGCAAGGGATGTTGAAAGGTTGGAAAAAGTAACGGAAAGGTTTTCCAGAATTGGATCAAAACCGGCCTTAACGAATGAAAATATAGTATTAATAATCTCGAGGACAATTGATTACCTTAAATCCAGAACTTCCTCAAAAGTGAGGTTTATTTCCAATTATAATTCAGGGGAGGAGATTCTCGTACCTTTAAATCCTGCTCTTTTTGAATGGGTAATTGAGAACGTTTCTAAGAATGCGATCGACGCCATGGAAGGAAACGGTGAGATCACTATTCATATTATTGAAAATGAAAAGAATGTTCTCATTGACGTATCGGACACGGGAAAGGGAATTCCAAAATCAGCTTTGAATAAAATCTTCAATCCCGGGTTTACAACAAAGCAGAGAGGTTGGGGTCTGGGACTCTCTCTCGCAAAAAGAATCATTGAAGAGTATCATAACGGACGGATCTTTGTAAGGTACTCAGAAGTAGGAAAAGGATCGTGTATCAGGATCGTAATGAACAAAACAGGATTCTGATTGCTATCTTTGCAGTCCGATATGAAGAGGAAAGATATTGAAATCATGGCACCTGCAGGATCGTATGAATCGCTGATGGCAGCAATTCAGGGCGGTGCTGACTCCGTTTACTTTGGTGCGGAACAACTCAATATGCGTGCCGCTTCCTCCAACAATTTCACACTGGCTGACCTAAGGGAGATTGCATCGATCTGCAAAAAAAACGGCATTAAAAGCTATTTAACAGTTAATGTTGTTGTATTTGACCAGGAGATAGATCAAATGCACAGGATTATTGATGCTGCCGTTGAGAGCGGGATATCAGCGGTTATAGCCTCCGACCTTTCTGTAATCAACTACGCATTTTCTGCCGGAATAGAAGTTCACCTTTCAACTCAACTGAACATAACTAATATTGAAGCCCTGAAATTCTATTCAAAATGGGCAGATGTAGTTGTTCTGGCACGTGAACTGAATCTGCAACAGGTTGACTATATTTACAACAGCATCAAAGAGCAGAATATTCGGGGCCCTAAAGGAAATCTTATCAAAATTGAGATGTTTGTTCACGGGGCTTTATGTATGGCAATTTCCGGGAAATGCTATCTGAGTCTGCATGAAAATGATAAGTCAGCAAACAGGGGAGAGTGCTATCAGACCTGCCGGAAATCGTACCTTGTCACAGGGAAAGAATCAGGTTATGAAATTGAAGTTGACAATGAGTATATCATGTCGCCAAAAGATCTTTGCACAATTGGATTTCTTGATAAAATTCTTGAGTCAGGGGTAGAAGTACTGAAGATTGAAGGGAGAGCCCGGTCGGCCGAATATGTTAAAGAAGTAACATCTTGTTATAACGAGGCTGCTATTGCCATTGAGGAGGGCAAATATGATCAGCAAAAGGTTGAAGCATGGACCACCCGGCTCTCGTCAGTGTTTAACAGAGGCTTTTGGGATGGCTACTATCTGGGGCAGAAGATGGGAGAGTGGAACACCAATTACGGTTCAAGCGCCACCAAAAGGAAGATTTACATCGGTAAGATTACCAATTATTTTACAAAACTCAATGTTGCTGAGATTAAGCTCGAAAGCGGCGATCTGAATAAAGGTGATGTTGTTCTTATCACCGGACCTACAACAGGTGTTGTTGAATATACTATTGATGAGATCCGGGTCGATCTGAACTCGACAGAAAAAGCGTTAAAAGGAGAGCTCTGTTCAATTAGAACAACAGACTTTCTCAGACGATCGGATAAAGTTTATAAATGGGTTGATTACAAGGATATAAAAGACTCGCTTTAGAATAGACTTTTTACCAGGAAATTTTAGAAGCAGCCTCAAGAACTTTTGTGGCATTTATTTCAATATTGTCGGTATCAGATTCAACATAAATGATATTTTTAGAAAGCTTCTTTGTTAATCCAAACCGATATGCTTTATCGTAATAGAATAAAGTTATTTCTATTGCTTTTGCAAAGTCTCCAGAATCAATTGCAGCAATGGCATCTTTGGTGTTGCTCCCGCCAAGTCGCTTACTTATCTTCATAACCGAATCCTTTAGAGTTTCTGGAGGGTATTTCGAGTATTCTTCGATAAGACGGGGTAATCTTAGTTTAACATCCATTAAAATTACAACTACAGGCGACTCCTGCATATTAAAATAAAACCCATCAGGCATAAATACCGAACCTATATTCCGGCTTTCATCTTCAACCCAGAAGGGTAATGAATTATCCAGTTTGCTCAATTCGTGATGAAGAATATTTGCAAAATGTTCAGTTGATGGTTGTTGTGGTTGTCCAAGAGCTCCGAAAGCAGAGCCCTTATGATTGGCCAGACCCTCAAGATCAATTACCTGATGTCCTGATTTTTTTATGCAGTTCAGAATATGCGTCTTACTGCTTCCGGTAAGTCCGCCAAGAATGATCATCTTTCTTTTAGCTTCAATGTCTGAAAGAATATGCTGTCTGAACGACTTGTAACCACCTTCAAGGACAATTGTTTCAATGCCACCTAATGAGAAGAGCCAGGCCATCGCCTCTGATCTCATTCCTCCTCTCCAGCAGTAAACCAGAAGCGTCCCTCCTTTTGCCCTGCTTAGTGCCTGTTCAAGTTTGGAGGATAACAATGGCCCTGTTTTATTCAGCCCTTCTATAATAGCCGGTACACGCCCTTCCTTTTTATATTTTGTCCCAACGGATGCTCGTTCGTGATCGTCAAAAAGAGGGATATTTATAGCGCCGGGGATACGTCCAAGAGTAAATTCTGAAGGAGACCTTACATCAATAACAGGAATGGTTTCGGCAAGTTCCAGAAATTTTAAAACACTAACTTTTTTAAGAACCATCTCCTTATTTACTTTTCAAACACATTGGTTACTAATAAAGTGCGCCGGGATTATATATTTAAATACTTAGTAAAGAGTTTTTTAAGTTCTTCCATTCTGACGGGCTTTGATATAAAGTCTTTTATCCCTGACAATTCGGCTTTTCTTTTCGATTCTGGCATGTTGTCTGCTGAAAAAGCAACAATAATCTTGGTTTTATCCATTTCAAGTATCTTTTGGGCAGATTCAAAACCGTCCATAACCGGCATTATAAGGTCCATCAGAATAAGGTCATATTTATGGCTCTTTGCTTTAAGATAGCCATCATATCCATCATCAGCCATGTCAAAAGCATATCCCATGCCTTTAAGCATTGTGGCAATAACCTTCTGATTCATTTTATTGTCTTCAACAACAAGTATCCTCAAATTTGAAGAAATTTTCCTGAAATCAACAGGAAGGGAGGATTCTTCCAGAAATTGGAAACTGTTTCGTAGAATTCCCAGGAGTTCGTTGTTATCAAAGGGAGCAACAAGGTAATTATCTATTCCAAGAGTAAAACACTTCATGTAGTTACCCTTCTTATCATTTTTGCTGATCATTAGGATGATAAAACTCTGGGAAAGTTTGTTATCGGAGATTTCAGTTGCAGCTTCAAATCCATCGAATTCTTTATCATCCAGGATAACAATAAGATTATACCTGTCATCGGGGTAATTGAGGTTGGCTTTTATCTGATTTACAGTAGACTTCTGGTAAGTTGTAATTGAGACATTCAGGCTAAGTTTATGCAATGTCCCGAGAATCTCTTCATCCCTGGTCTGGCTACCGGTGATTACCAGCGTCTTAATTTTCTCAAACGATTTAACTTTTTCAAGAGAAATCTCTTTGGGCGGTCTGTAATTTGAATAAGTAGGAATTGTAAAAGTTACTTTCATACCCTGATCTCCGGATATTCCGGAAGGACTTGTAGCAGAGAGTTCTCCTCCCATCAACTCAACTAACTGCTTCGAGAGAATTGTTCCAAACCCTGAGTCGTCGCTGGCTCCTCCGATCTTAGAATCAATATTCACAAAATCACCGAATATCTTTTTGATACTTGCTTTGTCAAAGCTGGGCCCGGAATCGAGCAGCTCAAACCTTATTGTAACAAGTCCGTTTTTGTTACTTTTTAGCATGCAATTAAGCCGGATCTCCCCCTTCTCGGTATTTCTGACCGAATTATTGATAAGTCCGGAGAGTACCTGCCTTAGCCGGAAAGGATCTCCGATAATGTTTTCAGGTACATTATTATCAACCATGCAGATCAGCTCCACATCTTTCATCACAATATAGGTTTTTGCAAGATCGATGCAATACATAATCTCCTCCCTCAGGTTATAAGGGACTTCATCCAGGATCATATTCCCCGACTCTATCCTTGAAAAATCGAGAATATCATTTATGATGCTCAGAAGTACTGCGGTAGACTTATGAAGCAAGCTAACAATATCTTTTACCTCAGGAGATAGCTCAAATTTATTCAGAACATCCGTCATTCCGATTATCCCATTCAGTGGTGTACGGATCTCAAAACTCATTCTAGCGAGAAACTCCGATTTGGCAACATTTGCTTTAGCCTCCTGTTTTCTGGCCGACTCGAGCATTGTAACATCTATCAGGATTTCCATTGTAGCTTCCTCTCCCAAAAATACAACGGGAATACTATTTCGGTAAAGTACAATTTCGCCTATCTCTTTCTTTATTATAACAAACTGTTCTGGATTAAAAGCACCTCCAAGATTCTTTGAGAAGTAATCGCTATCGTCGGGCAGGGAAGTTTCAGGGAAAATCTTTCCGACCATTTCTTCTTCTCCCTGGTATGAATACTGACCAGCAGCAACCTTATTTGCCTTGATTATCTCCCTGTTTTTATTATGAATTATTACACCCACAGGCATCTCCTCAATAAGCCTGAAGAGCATCTTTTCAGAAGTTTTCAGCCTTTCCGATTCTGCTTTTTGCGATTTTATGTACTGAAGGAAAATATAGATTATCGCCTGAATAAGCAGAAGTGTTCCCAATACTATAAAGAGGGAGTTGCGGATAATATATTTTTGAAAAAAGGTAGTAGGAGCAGAGAAAACCAGTCCAAGATTTCTTTGAAGAAGTTGAGTTGAATAATAAGAGGATATTATCTCCTGAGTTTTTCCATTATAGGTTGCAGTGTGAGTTATGTTCCCCACCGATCCTCCGGCCAGACGCTCTGTGATTTTATCAAGTTGGGAATATTCAACCTTTTCCGGATTATTATCATAAATTATTTTCCCTGAATCGCTTACAACCCATTGCCATTGATAGTCCTTCAGATTAAAAACTGAGAATATTGCTTTGAAATATTTCTGATAGTCAACAGTTACTACAATATTGCTTATTATTTCATTGTTCTTATTAAAGACAGGCAGATAGTAATTAATAACCCTATTTTCCTGAACCATGTTCTCAAGTTTAAACATTTCTGACTGAACATGCACCTGGTATGTGTTAACAAGCCATTCTCCCGTTTGTGATTCAGTGTCTTTTTTTAAAGTGAATTCGTTTTTATTAGTATCATAAATCTTAACTCCGGTAACGAAATCCTGATACTTTGAGAAAAAGAGTTTCATTCTCTCACTTACCTGAAGATACTTATCATTTTTAGTAAAAAACTGCGTGAGATCTTCATCAAAACTTATCTGGGGCAAATCACTTAAAAATCCATTATTTGTACTGTCAACCGAGTGTCCGACTATCTGAACCTGCCGGTCAAGAAGTTCTACAATGTAGCTTATCTGTTTGTTATACAGACTATTATAATAGAAGTAATTTATAAGTAGTATGATAAGAAATGCTGAATAGACTATAATAAGGATTCTTTTCATCAGTGAAATTTATTTATCTGCCAGAGAATATAAAAATAGTCTTAAAAAGTGTATTAATCAATATCATCGATATTTGCGGTCGTCTCCATCCATGATATTAAGATAGCTTTTGTACCGGAGGAAATCTATTTCACCTGTTTCCACGGCTTTTCTCACTGCACAGTCAGGTTCATCGAGGTGCAGGCAATTATTAAACCTGCATTCTTTCGAAAAGCTGAAAATTTCCCTGAAAAAGTGATAAATCTCATTCCGCTCCATATCAACAACACCAAAACCCCTAATTCCGGGAGTATCAATTACAAATCCTCCAAATGGCATCTTATGCATTTCCGGGAAGGTTGTTATATGCTTTCCCTGTTTGTGGTAATCAGAGATTTCAGCCGTCTTGAGATTCAGTCGCGGATCGAACAGATTCAGGAGTGTTGTTTTTCCGACCCCTGAATTTCCGGATATAAGACTTGTTTTATCTTTCATCAATAGTTTGAGAGCATCAAGGTTGGTCAGATCCTTCAATGAGAGCCTTATACATTCGTAGCCGATCTTGTTATAAAGCGCCTCAAGGTATACCATTCTGGCGAGTTCATCCTCCCCATATAAGTCGGTTTTATTGATAATAATCTTCGCCGGTACTCTATATGCTTCTGCAGTTATCAGGAACCTGTCTATAAATTCCACTGGTGTTTCGGGAAGAATAATTGTGACCATAAGAAACACCTGATCGATATTTGCGGCGATTATCTGAGAATGTTTTGATAGGTTTGTGGCTTTTCGAAGAATATAATTTTTGCGGTCGAGCACCTCCGTAATAATACCGGTGTTGCTCTTATTCTCTAATTCGACGAGCACATTATCTCCTACCGCGATAGGATTTGTTGTTCGCAATTCCTTTATCCTGAGCTTCCCCTTAACAGAGCAATCAATTACATTCCCGTTCCCGAGAAGTACCCTGTAACTGCTCCCTGTAGATTTTAAAATTGTTCCCTTAACCAAATGAAATATATTAGAACACAAATGTAGATAATCCTTTAATTATCTGACGCCATGAGGAGAAATGGTTTCATTTCAAAACTATGGTAAAATGGCCTGAGCCGTTCAGTATTGTAATCTGAAAGTTTTACTATTTTCTTTGAAGAAGTAACCACATCAATCGGAAGATTATCGTACCGGCCATTTTTCAAGACTACTATTCTTCCATGTACTCCTTTAAGAATCAGGTCGAGCGCCAGATTACCATAAGCCATAGGAACAATGGAGTCGAGAGCATCGGGATCTCCTCCGCGTACCATGTACCCAAGTTTCTGATAGATTACATTAATTGTTTTACCATTATTATAATTTGGTGAAAGTTCTTTTAGTTTTGCAGACACCATTTCTCCAATTCCCCCAAGTTTCGCGTGTCCGTAAGCATCTTTTTCGCTGTCGGAAAATATCATTTCTCCCCCTTTAAACATTGCTCCTTCAGAGATCAGGACTACTGAATATTTACTTGGGTTAAGGTTCCTGTCCTCGACCAGAAGTTTGGTAAGAATATCGACATCGAATTCGTACTCTGGGATTACACATCTGTTTGCTGCTCCGGCAAGGGTAGGCAGCATAGCAGTAAAACCTGCATATCTTCCAAAGACCTCCAGAACCAGTATTCTTTCATGCGATCCGGCTGAAGTCCTCAGGCTATTGCTCATTTGAATTGTCCTTGAAATGCAGGTGCTGAAGCCAATACAATAATCTGTACCAGGGACATCATTGTCCATTGTTTTCGGAATTGCGACAACATTTACCCCTTGCTTGTAGAGATGTACACCATAACTCAGAGTATCATCACCTCCAATTGGAATCAGGTAATCAACACCAAGCCATTCAAGGTTCTTAATTATCTCAGGAGTAATGTCATTATATTCAGCATTATATGTGCCTTGCAGGTGTTCCGGGACGCTTGCTTTTGACATACGACTTGGTCTTGTCCGTGAGGTATGAAGAAAGGTTCCCCCGGTTCTTCCAGCCTTATTTACAATGTCGTCGGTTAACACCTGGAAGTTGTTACTGTTATCAGCCTTATGGTCCCTGATAAGTTCAGAAATTCCTGCCCATCCTCTTCGAAGTCCGATTACCTTGTAACCTTCACGGTTTGCGCGAATGGTTACGGCACGAATGGCAGGATTAAGTCCGGGTACATCGCCCCCTCCTGTAAGAATTGCAATAATTCCCTTTGTTGTCTTGTGAGTTGCCATAATTCCTTTTTTATAATATTATACTAAATCTGATTAAGCTCCGGATTTATATAAAATTGTGATAATCGCAATTCATCAATTATTCTAACAAATATACAAAAAAGGGGTAATTATCTGGTTCCTTTATTCCCTTACTTCCTTTAGATTTATATTATAGCTGTCTCATCCCACTCAAGAATCTTAAAAAAGTCGTAATCTTCAGGATTCTCCAAATATTTTTTTGCCTTCTGATAATCGGCTTTTGTTATATAATGAAGATTGTTCCTGTAAATGAGCTGCACTTTTTCTGACTTAACATTTACAAGCCGGGGTTTCACTTTCCCGTTTTCATCCTCCACATCTTTAAGGAATAAGGGGATAATACAACCTAACCTGTCGACAGTAACCATGCATCCGGTTTTTCCTTCTTTGAATAGTTTGAAAACGCCCAATCCAAGGCGGGTAGCATAATTCATATCATATGCAACAGGACGGCAGCACCTCAACTCATACCCCATCTCGTTTGGTCGTGACTTAATATTTATTTTTAAGTCCTTTAGCGATTGCTGGGTAAGCATATTAAAAATATGCGATTTGCTTACATTGCCAAGCTCGGGGTGACCGTGATCATCGTAGGTAAAGTTAATTCCCGTTCCAAGGATCTCTTTTTCACTCATAAAATGAAATACCCCTTCAGAAATAATTGCCACTCCGTAGTTAATTCCTAACAACTTTCTTTTAATCATTGAGGAGATAACAAGCCTGGTTATCTTGTCAAAGGTGATCTTGGTGTTGTTAAATATTTCCGGAATAATTATCATCGGATAATGACAGGCAGTGCCAATTCCAAATGCAAGGTGACCAGCCTCACGACCCATTGCAGAGACAACAAACCAATTGCCACTTGTCCGTGCATCTTCATATATTGCTGTTGCCAGCCGTACTCCTTCGTCTTTTGCAGAATGGTATCCGAAAGTAGGGGTTCCTTCCGGAAGAGGAAGGTCGTTATCGATTGTTTTAGGTACGTGAATATTCTTTACATCAAGCTTTTGTTCCGACAGGAATCTGGCTAAACGGTTTGCAGAAGAGGCAGTATCATCCCCACCGATGGTTATCAGAAGTTTTACATTGTTTTTCTTAAAAAAGTCAATTTTAAATTCAGAATCCGCTGGTTTATGCCTGCTCATCCTAAGTACCGACCCTCCACGACTGTAGATCTGATCAGCAAAATCAAAATCGAGACTTTCATAGGAGGGGTTTGTTGAAAACAGCGATTTAAAGCCGCCATGTATACCTATCACATTATAGCCGTTCTGTAAAAATATTTTCGTGACAGCGCTGATTACCGTATTAATGCCCGGCGCAGGGCCCCCGGCACAAAGAATAGCAACTGCTTCATTCTGAAGTACTTTTTTCATTAAAGGTGTAGGATTGATGTATAGCTAATAATAATTTTTAGTTTGAACTGATGTTTTAAAAATTACAGCATCAAATATGATAATATCTTTTTAATATTTTTTGTTTAAAAAGCTTAAACTTCCTGTCGTTTTCATACATTTGAAATAGCAGAACACGACATTCTGTGGTGACAATGAATTTTCCGCCGACATAATTTAAGGAATTACTGAAATGCATTCTAAGGTCATCCGTCCTGACGCACTTTCCGTTTTGATTACGGGGGGAAGCGGACTCATTGGAACTCATCTTACCTCAACGCTGCTTTCAAAAGGATACAAGGTAACTCACTTGTCAAGGAAACTCACTAAACAGAACAATATCAGGGTCTTCCAATGGGATCCGGAGAAAGGGATTCTCAACCCTGAGGCTCTTGATGGGATAGACTTTGTAATCAACCTGTCGGGCGCCAATATCGGAGAAAAAAGATGGACAAAACGCCGAAAGGAAGAAATAGTAAACAGCCGCGTAGACTCTGCCAGGTTACTCTTTAGTACTTTGAATTTTAATAATACAAAGTTAAAGGCTTTTATTTCCGCATCAGCTATCGGTTACTATGGTACGATAAATTCAGATAAAATATTTGATGAAACGGACCCTCCGGCAAATGATTTCCTGGGAACAACGTGCAGACAATGGGAAGAAGCTGCTGATCTTTTTGGAAGCTCTGGCATCAGGACTGTAAAAATCAGGACAGCTGTTGTCCTTGAAAAAAACGACAGCGCTCTTTCAAAGTTAATGATGCCTGCCAGATTTGGCTTTCTCGTCCAGACAGGCAATGGGCGACAGTACATGCCCTGGATACATATTAAAGATCTTTGTAATATCTATGTGAAAGCGATTGAGGATCAGAATATGAGAGGGCCGTATAACGCTGTTTCTCCTGATTATATAACACATAAAGAATTCATTAAAACACTTGCATCTGTTATGAATCGGTGGCTTTTCCCGGTTCCTGTCCCATATTTTATCCTTAAAATGGTTCTGGGTGAGATGTCGGACGTTGTGATTAAGGGGAGCAGGGTTTCGGCTAAGAAAATACTGACTTCAGGATATCGTTTCGTTTTCGAAAAACACGAGGATGCACTTCAGGATATAATTAACTCCTAGCAAGAGAAAGCTACGATTAGCCTCTTTTCGATATTATTTCAAGCTTGTCGAGGTCGACTACTTCGATTGTCTTGCCAAAAACCCTGATTATACCCTCCTTCTTGAAATCAGACATAGTTCTGATGACATTTGCTGTACTCATACCGATATAGTCGGCAATCTCCTTTCGTGAAACCGGAAGATCAAAAACTCTGGAGTTATAGATTTCTTTCGTGAAATAGAGCAGGACAAAAGCAACCCGTCCAATAAGGTTTTTTTGCCTGATATCGAGTGTCTGGCTTATTATTTTATCATTTATCCTTGAAATCTTAGTAAGAAGCCCCATTGCAAACCCACCATTTTTAAGGAAAAGGTCCTTAATAAATTCAATTTTCACCATACAAACAACAGAGTCCTCCAGGGCAGAAACAGAATACTGATACCTGTCTTCCGAAAAGATGCTCATATTGCTAACGAATTCGAATGGTCTGGTTATTGTAAGCACCTGCTCCTCCCCTGATGAGGTTCTACGGTAAAGTTTTACAAGCCCGCTCTTCAGATATTTAAAGTTGGTAATCGTTTCCCCCTCATGATTTATAATCTCTCCTTTACGAAAGGATTGTTCTTCCTTATTATTGCACAAATCTTCTATAGAAGGATCATCAAGATATGAAAAGACAACATCCTTAAAATCACAATTTGCACAACTACAAGGCAATTTCTTTGGGTTCACGATATTATGTTTTTCACAAAAGTACCATTTTCCGATTCATTTTGTCATTTTAACATTAGTTTTATTGCCAAAATGAATTGTTTTTAATAAACTTCATGACCATTTTTTACCGGTTTTTAAAGTATGATTTATAGAACTGACTACCATATACACTCCACTTTCAGTGACGGACGATCTTCACCAGAGGAATATATAGCACCGGCTATTACTGCTGGGTTGAGCGAGATAGGTTTTTCCGAACATCTTACCCTGTTTGATGACCGTGAAGACTTCTATATGAATCCGGTTAACATAAAGGAATATTTGCAACACATTGAAAAGCTTAAAAACAAGGTTAATAATATAAAAATAAAGACAGGTCTGGAAGTTGATTACTTTGAAGGAAAGGAAAAAGAGACTCACGATTTCCTTGCTCCACTTCCCTTAGATTATATTATTGGTTCTGTTCACTATTTAGGAGAAGAGTCAGTGGATGAAGGCCCTGAATTTTACTCGGGGCAAAATATCGACAGATTGTTTAAAACATATTTTGAATCAGTATGCGCTGCTGTTGCGTCAGGCCTGTTTGATATTATTGGCCATTGCGATCTTATCCGGATTTATGGCTACAGGCCCGCTTCAGACATGGAACCTCTGTATCGAAAGCTTGCCCGGACAATGAGAATACACGATATAGCCTTTGAGGTAAACACAAACGGAAGGAACAGACCTCTGGCTGATTTCTATCCCGACAGAAAGTTTCTTCATATTTTCCTCGAAGAAAATGTTCCTGTATGTGTTAATTCAGATGCGCACATGCCATCGAGAGTTGGTCAGTATTTTGATGAGGCGTATGAGTTGCTAAGGTATGTCGGGTTTTCAGAAATGGTAGTTTTTGACAAACGAATCCGTAAAAAGGTGCCTTTCTGAATTCTTCAGCGTAACGCTTTAGAAATCATTCTTTAATAAAAAGAAAGATCTATTATGCAAGAATATGCTCAAGAAAAGTTTTAAGGCCAATTGCTATCAGTATAAGACCTCCTAAAACTTCAACTTTATTACCGAGTCTTTCTCCCGCCGATTTCCCAATTCTGATTGCTGTCATTGATGCAATAAAGGTGACCACCCCGATAATAAATCCTGATTGCCATATTTTTACATTGAGAAAGGCAAAGCTTATTCCAACAGCAAGGGCATCGATACTTGTTCCCAGGGCAATTGTCAAAAGAATTAAAAAACTGCTGTAGTTCCTGGTTTCTTTTTCCTTTGATTTATTCAACCCTTCCACTATCATTTTAACTCCCAGAAATCCCAGGACGATTAAAGCTATCCAGTGGTCTGATGCTTTTAGACTAGACGATACAATTGATCCCAGAAAGAATCCGGAAACAGTAAGTCCTCCCTGAAAAACAGCAAGGACAAATGCAATCCAGGCTGCCTGCCTGAATAGGATTCCGCTTCTTACAACTCCATACGACAGTGAAACTGCAAATGTGTCGAATGAAAGCCCCAACGCAATAGCCAATATAGTAAAGAAATCCATTTTTCAAATTTAACTTCCGCAAATATAATATAAATCATCACTTAAATATTTTAATGATTGATTGCATATATTTGAATGCTATAAAAATGAATTTCATGAGAGTAGTGATTCAAAGGGTAAGCCGGGCTTCCGTTTCGATCAACAATAAAATAACTTCGGAGATTGGAAAGGGCCTCCTGGTGTTTGCAGGAATTGAGGAGTCAGATAATGAAACTGATGTTGATTGGCTTTGCAACAAAATAGTTAATCTCAGAATTTTTAATGATACGGATGATGTAATGAATTGCTCCATTCTGGATACAGGAGGCTCTATAATGGTGATCAGTCAATTTACCTTACATGCGAAGACAAAAAAGGGAAACAGACCCTCATACATCAGGGCAGCTCATCCCGATTTGGCCATTCCGGTATACAACAGCTTTATCACCAGGCTTTCGCAACTCACTAACAATAAGGTTAAAAGCGGAGTATTTGGTGCAATGATGCAAATTGAGCTGATTAATGACGGACCTGTTACCATAATAATCGACTCGAAGGAGAGGGAGTAGGAAGGAAGGGGAGAAAGCGAGAATGGGAGAAAGGAAGAAAGGAAGTGTGTTTCATTCAACTTAAAACGACAATAAAATAGTTTTGAAATCAAAAAGTATTATATTGACCCCGTTCTTTTTTTATAGTGCCGTTTTTAATAATTTTTTACCGAATACATTATGACAAAGCTATACCAAAAGCTGTTTAAATCGTGCCCCACTGACACAGAGATCAAAAAGGGGCTTAAAAATGCATTGGCAGGAATAAAGGAAGTCCCTGATAAGCATCTTTTAATGGACCTTCTGAACCTGATTGATCTGACAAGTCTTAACACTACAGATAACAAAAGTCATATTATCCATTTTACCGGAAAAGTAAATAGCTTTTCAGGCCGGTACACAAATATACCGAATGTTGCCGCTATTTGCGTCTATCCTAATTTTGTAGCAGTTGTTAAGGAAAAACTATCTGCAAGAAACATAAAAATAGCTGCTGTAGCCGGTGGTTTTCCAACATCGCAAACGTTCCGGAGTATTAAGGTTACCGAATGCAAAATGGCAATCGAAGCAGGAGCTGATGAAGTCGATATTGTAATTCCGGTAGGCACCTTTCTGGGAGATGATTTTGCAGGGGTTGCTGACGAAATTACTGAAATAAAAAAGGCTATTGGCGAAAAACAACTGAAGGTAATCCTGGAATCAGGCCTTCTGGGAGATCATGAAAATATATTCAAAGCATCTATGATTGCCATGGATGCCGGAGCAGATTTTATCAAGACCTCAACCGGTAAAACGACAATATCTGCTACCCCGGAAGCAGCATTTGTTATGTGCCATGCCATCTCAGATTTCTATTCAGAAACAGGTATTAAAGTTGGATTTAAAGCTGCCGGTGGTATTGTAAGCCCTGAAGATGCGATTACTTATTACCAGATAGTCAAATATTGTCTGGGAGATGAATGGCTTAACAATAAACTCTTCCGAATCGGGGCAAGCCGGCTTGCAAACAATATTCTTTCTGAAATATCCGGTTGCAGGATCGATCATTTCTGATAGGTTTTTTCATAGCAAGTATCGCTCAACATTGTTGATCATCTTCTTTTTATTATCATTACTTTTGTGCGTTTGAAACTCAAATAATGATGATCTATTCTTTTCAGGATATACGAGCAGATACTGCTATCAGTAAAGGATTTGTCCTGGGAGATTCCGTAAAGTTAAGATCAGATACTGTTTGTACAAGAAACAGTATTTCAGACGTTACATTTTACGATGCAAATAATATTATAAAAAGGATAGAGTCGTCTCAATTCAACGGATTTCCTATACAATTTATTGAAAGAAATCGTCAGCTTCAGAGTGAAAAGAGAGAATTTCTTATAAAGCAGTTGAGGCAGGGGGAGGATCGGCCAACTCCTCCATTACACAATGACTGGTTGCTGGGAGTGGTCCTCTTTAGCGCTTTTTTGTATTCTGTAATCAGAACGACTTCAAAAAGCATGCTGCCTGGTGCTGCCCGCTTTTTTCTCTTAAGGGGAATTAACGATCCTTCCTCCCGGGGGGTCAATGGGCTTTTCCACTGGCAATCAACTGTTCTCAATCTTATTTCATTTCTTACTCTGGGCCTTTTTGTCTATTGTGCCGCAATATATAACAACCTTAAGCCCAGTAATTTAAACGGGGTTATTTTATGGCTGATTCTTGTGGGAGTAATTATTTCTGCAGTTACCCTTCGCCATATTGTCTGTTATTTTACCGGATTGATAAGCGGAGAAAATGAACTTTTCAGGGAATATCTTCATGGAGTCTATCAGTCGTACCGTTTCAGCGCTCTTTTTCTCTTTGTTATAATAATCCTCATTTCTTACACAGTGCTCCTGCCAGTCAAACTCTGCATTTTATCAGGTGTGGTCGTTTTTGGAGTATTATATCTTATCCGGATTCTCAGACTTATGATATTTTTTATAAACCGCAATATTTCAATAATCTATTTTATTTTGTACCTTTGTGCCTTGGAAATTCTGCCTGTTTTAGTATCATTAAAATATGTTTCAGGCCTTGTTTAGATGGACAAGAATTACTTAGAAAGTAAAACCTAAACTATAAAGAGTTGAAAATAAGGAAGATTTTAGTATCGCAGCCAGAACCCTCGAATCCGAAATCTCCATATTTCGAACTGGCAAGAAAATATAATCTGAAAGTTGAGTTTAAACCCTTTAATCAGGTTGAAGGTATTTCTTCAAAAGATTTCCGTCAACAGAAAATCAATATTCTCGATTTTTCAGCAGTAATTTTCACCAGTAAGACCGGGATAGATCACTTCTTCAGGATTTGCGGAGAGCTCCGCACAGTAGTCCCCGACACAATGAAGTATTTCTGTATAACAGAGAATGTTGCATTTTATCTGCAGAAGTATATTGTATACAGAAAACGTAAGATCTTTCACGGTAAGGCAAAATTTCAGGATCTTATCGATGTTATTGTTAAACACCGGGAGGATAATTTCTTCGTGCCTCTTTCCGAACCTCATAATGCTGAGATACCGGAATTGCTTGAAAAGAATGCTATTAAACATACCATAGGAACTCTCTACAGGACGATCAGCACTGACTTTTCGAACGAAAAGGAATTCGACTATGACATCCTTGTCTTTTACAGCCCTTCAGGAATTAAGTCACTTAAAGAGAACTTCCCCGGATTTGTTCAGGGCGATATTAAAATTGCTGCATTCGGCCCCACTACTGCATGTGCTGTTGAACTTGAAGGTCTACGGCTCGATATTAACGCTCCCAATCCAAAAGCTCCATCAATGACGATGGCTCTGGATGATTATCTTAAAGAGCATAACAGAATCTTAAAGTAACCTTATTTTACCATCCTTATTTAGTAAGTAGCTTCATAATAGAATTAATATCTGTCTATTATGAAAAGTTGCATTGATATGAATATTACCAGGGAGACATTTAAGAAGTCTGAGAGGCTTTGCAGCAGAAAGGATATTACCTCCCTGTTTGAGAGTGGTAATATTTTCCATACTTCTATTTTCAAAATTGTCTGGGAAAGAAGGACAGGGCGATCAGTAAACCCGGCCCAGGTATCATTCAGCGTTTCAAAAAGAGGCTTCAAACATGCAGTAACCAGGAACCTCATTAAAAGAAGAATGAGGGAAGCTTACAGAAAAAATAAACAACCTCTGTACGACTACCTTTCTTCTGAAAACATTCAGATCATCTTCATGGTTATTCTAAAAGGAGATTCTGTTCCTGATTACCTCACTATAGAAAAATCGATTAAAGAAATAATAAACAAACTAATTTCCTTGATCAAAAAGACGGAAGACGGAAGACAGAAGTCTGAAGACGGAAGACGAAAGTGAGGAGATTTGAGTAAGCAGCAGGTAGATTGATTTTACCTTCGATCTTCCGTCTTCGAACTTCCGTCTTACAACCTTTTCTTTAAATTTATGTTAAAGTTGTTTTAATTGTTTCTTTATCAAAACCTTTACCAAAATTTCTTCTTACTTTCGTCGTTCAAAACAATTGTTTTCAGGTTATGAAAAAAACAAGCACAGGGAAGATAATCATCATTTTCGCTCTTTTACTGATGGCCGGTGTGAGCACTGGTTTTCTTGTAACACAGGAAACCAGAGATTTTAGGATAGCAAAGAATCTCGACATATTTTTCACTCTTTTCCGAGAGCTGAATACTTTTTACGTGGATGAAATAGATCCCGACAAGCTGGTCAGGGCAGGGATTGACAATATGCTCAAAACACTGGATCCTTATACGGTCTTTTATTCTGAATCGGAAGTTGGGGAGTTTACCTTCATGACCACAGGTAAATACGGAGGCATTGGATCAATAGTCCGGAGCAATGGCGATTATGTGGTTATCAGTGAAGTCTATAAGGGATTTCCAGCCGATCTTGCCCAGCTTAAACCGGGTGATATTCTCAAAAAAGTTGATGGCGTTTCGCTCAAGGGGGTTCCGTCAGATAAAATCAGTGACAAACTCAAAGGTAATCCGGGAACAGATATTACTCTTACCGTAGAAAGAGAGGGGATAGAAAAAGAATACCAGCTCAAAAGGGAAAAAATTGTTGTCCCTCCGGTACCTTATTATGGTATGATTGATTCTAAAACAGGCTACATCCGTTTCACAAGTTTCACTCAGGACTGTATCGATGATGTTAAGAAGGCGCTTCTTTCACTTAAAGCCAATAATCCTCAGCAAATCATTCTCGACCTTAGAGGAAATCCCGGCGGGTTGCTTACCGAGGCAGTAGAAATCGTTAATCTTTTTGTGGGCCAAGGAAGTGAGGTTGTATCTACAAAAGGAAAAGTCAAACAATTTGACGAAGGTTTTAAAACAACAAAACCTGCAGTCGATGAAAATATTCCGCTGGCGATAATCGTCAACAGAGGATCGGCATCTGCGTCAGAAATAGTAGCCGGAGCAATCCAGGATCTCGACAGGGGAATAATTGTCGGACAACGGTCGTACGGTAAAGGATTGGTACAAATAACCCGTCCGTTAAGTTATAATACCCAACTTAAGGTTACTACAGCAAAATACTATATCCCAAGCGGAAGATGTATTCAGGCGCGCGATTTTTCTCATCCCAATGAAGATGGAAGTGTTGGAATCATTCCTGACTCGCTTATCTCTGAGTTTAAAACAAAAAATGGCAGAATTGTAAAAGACGGAGGAGGAATAGCTCCTGATGTAGAAATATTGCCCGACGCTTTAAGTCAGATCGCATCCGAACTGTATGTGCGTAACTATATTTTCGATTATGCAACGAAGTACTACTGGGCGCATCCTGATATTAAAACACCTGAGCAATTTACCTTCACCGATCAGGATTATGCTGATTTTAAAACATACCTGATTAGCAAAGATTTCAGTTATAAGACTGTTACTGAAGAATCTCTCACCGAACTTATATCTAACGCGAAAAAAGAAAAGTACTACGATATGCACAAAACTCTTTTTACAGATCTGGAGAAAGATATTGCGCATAACCTTGATCAGGACCTGGCTCTTTTCAAAAAAGAGATAACTGAATTGATAAGTGATGAGATAATAAGCCGGTATTTCTATGAGGAAGGGGCAATCGCCTGGACGTTAAAGAGTGATGTGCAGGTTAAAAAAGCACTGGATGTGCTAAATAATAAGGATGAATACAATTCCATTCTTAAAGGAAAAAGCAAGTCAGCCCAGACTTCGGTAAAGAACAATGTGTCGAATATAAATACACTTTATACCCTTAACAGAAAGAGGATGGAATCTGTTTAAGACACAATGTTCTGTCCCCACTCCATTGACTGATCGTCATATATTTCTTTTTTCCAGACAGGAAGTTTTTCTTTTATGAGATCAACAGCCTTTGCGCATGCTAATGCTGCCTGATTGCGATGTACGGAGGAGACGAGTACCAAAAGGGAGATTTCTCCTGACTTTACCATACCGTTGGAATGAACAATATCAACCGATCTGACATCAGGGAACTCTGATAAAATTTTCTTTATAATTTCCTCTGCTTCAACCTTTACCATCGCTTCATATGAGGAATAATCTATCGCAACTACTTTTTTATCCATTGTTTTGTCAGCTCTCACCTGACCCAGGAAAAGAGAGTGGGCTCCCGCGTCTGTTCTGGAACTCAGCTTATCAAGCAAACCTGATATAAGTTTCTGAGAGATTGGTCCTTCTACAAGATAATCCATATGACTAAAGCAATAATGTGTTATTTTAAACGATCATCCACCCGCGAAAGGAGGCAAAAGTGCAATTTCATCTCCATCTTTCAGATCGGGATCATTATTCACGATGACACTATTAACTGAGATACGAAAATTGTAATGAACAAACTCAGGGAAATCATCCTGTATCAACATCTTCAGATGCCCAAGCGATTTAACATCACTATAGAATTTGATGTTAATTGCCGCAACTTCTGCCAAAACCCCGAAGAATATTACTTTAACCTGCATCATATTATATGTTTATAATTGAAATAATCCATCCCCTGCCTTTTTTACCCCCCATCCCCCCAAATGGGGGGCTAACATTATGTGCTTATGTGCGTTAACCTCCCTTTAGGGGGGCAGGGGGGCTCTTTGTGTTTTACCCTGAGCTTATCGAAGGGTGTGCCGTTTAGTGTGCCTCAAACCAGTTGTTTCCTACTCCGGCGTCAACCATCAGAGGAACATCGAGATGAACAGCATTCGACATCTCGTATATAACCATCTCCTTAAGCTTTTCCAGTTCAGACTTTTCAGTTTCAAAGATAAGTTCGTCATGTACCTGAAGGATCATTTTTGATTTGTATTTTTCACTGATCATCCTGTTGTATATCCTAACCATTGCTATTTTAATGATGTCGGCGGCGCTACCCTGAAGCGGGGCATTGATGGCATTTCTTTCCGCATTTCCTCTTACAACCTGGTTGTTTGAATGAATGTCCCTCAGATACCTTCTTCTGCCAAACATAGTAGTTACAAAACCAAGTTCCCTTGCTTTTTTAATACTCTCTTCCATATAGATTTTTACACCCGGATATGAATTAAAATATCCATCAATAAGCTCTTTTGCCTCTTTCCTGCCGATATTCAGTCTTTCAGAAAGTCCATAAGCAGAGATTCCGTAGATAATCCCGAAGTTGGCAGTTTTTGCCCTGCTGCGCATCTCTCGCGTAACATCCTTAAGCTCAACCCCAAAGATCTTTGAGGCTGTGCCGGCATGAATATCATTCCCCGACAAAAAATCGGCAATCATACTTTTATCCTTACTAAGATGGGCCATCAGCCGGAGTTCGATCTGGGAATAGTCGGCTGAAAGGAAGACAAATCCTTTTTCAGGGACAAAAGCTTTCCGGATCTCCCTTCCCCGCGCATCTCTCATCGGGATATTCTGAAGATTTGGATTATTTGAACTTAGTCGTCCGGTTGCAGCAACTGCCTGGTTATAAGAAGTATGAATCCTGCCGGTCTTCTCATCTACCAGCAGAGGAAGTGCTTCAACATAAGTCGACAGAAGTTTCCTCAGCCCCCTGTACTCCAACACTTTTTCAACAATAGGATGTTTACTTACAAGACGTTGCAGGATTTCTTCATTTGTAATAAACTGTTTGGTTTTGGTAACCTTTGCCTTCTCATCAAGTTTTAGCCTGATAAACAGTATATCGCCGAGCTGTTTTGGGGATGAAATATTAAATTCGGTGCCGGCAAGAATATAAATCTCTTTTTCAAGTGAAATAATATCTTCCCTTAGGTTACTTGTAATTTCTTTCAGATCGTCAAGATTGAGTTTTACCCCAAAACGTTCCATTGAAGCAAGAACAGTTATAAGAGGCATCTCAATTTTTTCTGAAAGATCTTCAAGTCCTTCCGATTTTATTTTAGGTTCGAAGACATTCTTAAGCTGACAGGTAACATCAGCATCCTCAACAGCATACTCCATGAGCGCATCAACAGGAACTGAGCGCATGTTTTTCTGATTTATCCCCTTCTCCCCGATCAGCGATTCAATATGAACCGGACTGTACCCAAGATATGTTTCGGAAAGAAGGTTCATGTTATGCCGCATATCGGGTTCAAGCAGATAATGTGCAATCATTGTATCGAACAAAGCTCCTCTTACTTCAACACCATAGTTTGCCAGAACCTGGATATCAAATTTCATGTTTTGACCGATTTTCAGGATTTCCGGGTCTTCAAAAACCGGCCTGATAATCTCTAATATTTCTTTAGTCTCTGCCTGTGAATCAACGAAATGAATGAGGTATCCTTTTCCTTTCTCCCATGAAAATGTCAGAGCAACAAGTTCTGCATCAAGAGGATTAATGCTAGTCGTTTCGGAGTCGAAACATAATTCTTTTAATCCCCGAACCAGATTTGTAAAATTTTTAATTTCTTCCTTATTTCTCAGGAGCGTATATTCATGAGTTACTGTTTCAATGGTCGACAGGCTCGATAAAGGAGCGATCGCCTCATCTCCAAACAAGGTTCCCTGCTGAGAATCTTTTTGAGGGGCTGTCAAAAGAGTATTTTGTCTCGGTTTCTCCGACTTATCAATTTCACCTAATATTTTAGCGGCAATAGTCTTAAACTCAAGTTCTTCAAAGAGAGCCTTAAGTTTTACCTTGTCGGGGACTTCCAATATTAAAGAATTTTCATCGAGCTCAACCGGTACATATTGTTCTATCGTGACCAGTTTTTTTGAGAGTTCAATCTGTTCCCTGTTATTTTCAATTATTTCTTTAAGTTTTCCCTTCAACTTGTCTGTGTTCCTGAACAGCTCTTCCACACTTCCATATTCTTCCACCAGTTTCATTGCCGTCTTCGGACCTACTCCGGGAGCTCCTGGAACGTTATCTGCATTGTCGCCCATCAGGGCAAGAACATCGATAACCTGCACGGGACGCTGAACAGAAAATTCTTTTTTTACATCATCAACGCCCCACAATATAGATTCATTTCCGCTTCTTGCCGGTTTAAACATAAATACGTTGGGCGATACCAGTTGTGCATAATCTTTGTCGGGTGTCATCATAAAGGTGGTAAACCCCCTTTCTGATGCTATTCTTGCAAGGGTGCCAATAACATCATCAGCTTCAAATCCCGGGAAGTCTATTACCGGTATCTTGTATGCTTCAATAAGTCTTTTAATATAAGGAACTGCTCTTTTAATATCTTCCGGAGTTGCGTCGCGATTAGCTTTATATGCCTTAAACATTTCGTGCCTGAAAGTCGGAGCCGGGGTATCAAAGACTACTGCAATATGGGTAGGTTTCTGCTTTAATAAAACCTCCTCAAGCGCAAGTAAAAATCCAAAGATTGCCGAAGTATTAAGACCTTTTGAGGTTATCCTCGGATTTTTAATAAATGCATAATATGCCCTGAAGATAAGAGCATAAGCATCGAGCAGAAAGAGTTTTTTTGGGAGATTTTCAGTCATATATAATGTTTAAGATTGAAGTGTGCCAAATTTTGCTTTTTTTTCGTTTTACCCCACTTTGCTTTGCCCCATTGCTTTGCCCCCCTGCCCCCCTAAAGGGGGGTTAATTTCGTGATTATATGAGCATTAGCCCACCTTCAGGGGGTGACGGGGGGTATTAATTATCCGCAGCATACCATTCCGCAAACGAAGTAGCTGTTTCGTACAGTTTTAAATTGTGAAGCTTTACCCCGGGAGGTAAAAGTCCGGAGATTCTGTGGGCAAAATCTGCAACCAGATTTTCACAAGTTGGCTGATAATCTACCAGAACTGTATTTCCGAACATTTTCGTAAACATTTCCGTTTTTCCACTGTTAAAATTTCTGCTTACAACCACGGAGTGGTCAAAAAGATCAACAATATTCTTTTTCACTATATTTTTAAGTTCGGTAAAATCTATTACCATTCCATTCTTCGGATGATCCGGCACATTAACCGGAGTACCCGTAAGAGTTACAAATAAACGATAAGAATGACCATGAACATTTCTGCAGGGTCCGTCATAACCCCAGAGCACATGAGACATTTCAAATGAAAATTCCTTCGTTACTCTTATTACTGAATCCATAATTTATAAATTGATAACAATTTACAAAATTAACCATTCTAGCACGATAAAGGTTCAGTGTTTGTTCAAGCATTCTTGCTGTACCGCTAATAAATTGACATTTTAAGGCTCTGGAAAATAATAAATCCGTACCTTTGCGGATTATAACCATCTTAATAATCAGGGGATAATGGAAGAGAATGGTATCAGGTTAACTTTTCCTGCAATGTTTAATGAAACATTAAAAAAGTTCGGAAAGCACAAAGCCTGGGCTTTTGTTGGGGAAGAACCAAAAAGCTATGAGACAGCAAACAAGGAGATTCGGTCATTGATTGCAATGCTTGAAAGGAATGGCATCGGTCCGGGAGATAAAGTGGCACTGCTGAGTTCAAATATGCCGAACTGGGGAGTTGTATTTTTTGCAATAACCTTTATGGGTGCTGTAGTTGTACCGATTCTTCCTGATTTTTCAAGTACGGAAGTTAGTAATGTCCTTGAGCATTCAGGGGCCAAAGCTATCTTTGTTTCTGCTTCATTAATGACCAGAATTGAAGGTTTTAAATCGGAAGATCTTAAAACAGGAATTATGATTGAAGATTTTACTCTTTTCCTTTCCGGTAAAGATGCGGTAAAATATGATCCAAATTCCATCCCTGCAGGAAATTATGATGTAAAGGAAGATGATCTGGCTTCAATAATTTATACATCAGGAACAACAGGTCGTTCAAAAGGGGTTATGCTTACCCATAAAAATATTACCTTTAATGCTCTTAAGGGCAGTGTTATACAGCCGATGAACGAAAATGATCGTTTCTTGTCTGTTCTGCCTTTGTCGCATACTTATGAAAATACCCTCGGATTGGTTTTGCCAATGATTTTCGGATGTTGCGTTTATTATTTGAGGAAGCCTCCTACTCCCGCTGTTCTAATCCCGGCGCTGGACCTTGTAAAGCCAACAGTAATGCTTACGGTTCCTCTGATTATTGAGAAAATCTACTTTAACAGGGTAATGCCGGCATTCAGAGAAAAATTTATCCTCAAATTTCTTTATGGGCTTCCTCTCTTCAGGAAAATTCTGAATAAAGCCGCTGGGAAAAAGTTATTGCAGACTTTCGGCGGGGAATTAAAGTTTTTTGGAATCGGCGGAGCGAAGCTGAACAGGAGTGTTGAAAAATTTCTTATAGAAGCAAAATTTCCGTACGCCATTGGTTATGGACTTACAGAAACTGCGCCTCTTCTGGCAGGTGCGAACCCGTCAAAATCGGTACTTGAATCAACAGGACCTAAAATTGAGGGAATTGAACTGGTTATTCATAACCCGGACAGAAAAACCGGGGAGGGAGAAATTTGGGCAAAGGGACCAACGGTCATGAAAGGATATTATAAAGAACCAGAAATGACAAAAGAGGTACTTACGCCTGACGGCTGGTTTAAGACCGGAGATCTTGGAACCCTTGACAGTAACAACAATCTCTATATTAAAGGCCGGCTGAAGAATATGATCCTCAGCTCAAGCGGAGAAAACATATATCCTGAAGAGATTGAATCAATTATCAACAATTTTCGTTTTGTGGTCGAATCACTTGTGGTGCAACAGAAAGGGAAACTTGTTGCACTCGTTCACATAAATATGGAGGAGCTCGAAAAGAAATATCACGACCTGAAACAGGACATGACAAAGCAGTTTGACGAGAAAGTAGAGGAGGTTCTGACCGAATTGCAGGCTTACGTCAATACTCATGTAAACAAATTCAGTCAGATACAAAAGGTAGTCCTTCAGCCGGTTCCGTTTCAAAAAACCGCAACTCTCAAGATTAAAAGATTTTTATATACATAGATGCGCTCCCTGTTGTTGTGCATCACTTTATGAAATTGTTTCCATTCTTGTGACCTGCTTATGAAAAAAATAACATCTATTGGAAGAATTCTCTTCGCAATTCCATTTGCACTTTTCGGTATAAATCATTTCCTGATGATGGATTATTATGTGGGCATGCTGACATCGTTTATTCCTCTCGGCGCTTACACAATCATTCTTACCGGATTAATGCTGATCGCAACCAGCATTAGCATAATTACAAAAAAATTTGTAAAATTTTCAACGTTTGTTCTGGCCGGGCTTCTTTTCATTTTTATAATTACCATACATATTCCACATCTGTTTACCGATACTGACAAAACAGCAACAATCATAGCACTGTTAAAGGATATTTCTCTCATGGGAGGTTCCCTGATGATTGCAGGTATTTATTCTGATGAAGAAGAATCTATTAAGGAATCTCATGTCCAGGAGAAATGAAGAATAACTTTTCAATTTCCTGAAACAAAAAATTCTTTATCTTTATAGGTAATTTTATTCTACTTCAAAAGTACAGCAATGAGTCAATCTAAACTGTTTCTTGCGTTATTGTTGTTTCTTGTAACAATCCGATTACATTCTCAGACGGCTCTATTTGACAAGCAGATGCAGGTCGGGTTCGATGAGAAACAGGGTCAATATGCTGATCTGAATATCAAGCTGGTAAATGAATCGGGAGATACGGTGCATTTAAAGGACATAATTAACAAACCCACCATACTCAACCTGGTTTATTTTCAGTGTCCCGGGACATGCAGTCCGCTTATGTGGGGAATCTCTAAGTTCATTGATGAGGTCGATCTTCAACTGGGAAAAGATTATCAGGTAGTGACAATAAGTTTTGATCCCACTGAAAGAATTGATCTTGGCATTCAGAAAAAGGCGAGCTATATTAACACTATGAAGAAAAAGGAAGCCGCAACCGGCTGGCTTTTTTTTGTTTCTGACAGTACAGATATTTCTAACCTTACTAAATCAGTTGGTTTCGATTATAAGATTATTAATAACCAGTTCGTTCATCCCACAGGACTAATAGCCCTGGCCTCCGATGGTAAAATAATACGATACCTGCGAGGGATTGAATTTCTTCCCTTCGACATTAAAATTACAATGGTAGAGGCCGCAAAGGGGAAAATAGGGCCGAGCATAAACCGATTACTTGCTGTATGTTATTCCTATGACACTCAGGGAAACCAGTTTGTCTTCAACGTAACGAGGGTCTCAGCAATAGTTATCACGTTTATAATGATTCTGATCTTCATTGTTCTGGCATTCTCGCGTGTGAAAGTAAAAACCAAGGTCATTAAATAATGATGCAAAACTCTAATGCCGAACCCAGCTATCTCGATTACCAGGGAAAACACAAGGGCTTGTTTGCCTGGATATTATCGACCGATCATAAAAGGATAGCTTTATTATATCTGTTTTCGCTCCTCTCTTTCTTTGCAATAGGGGCCACATTGGGACTATTAATGAAGATTGAGCTAATTGCTCCGGGAAGAACCATAATGTCGGCACAATCGTATAATGCGTTTTTTACGCTGCACGGAATAATTATGATTTTTGCCATTGTTATTCCCGGGCTGCCGGCCGTGTTTGGCAACTTTCTGCTGCCAATAATGATCGGTGCAAAAGATGTTGCTTTCCCCAGACTCAATCTCCTTTCCTGGTACTTCTACGTATGCGGAGTTTCGCTCGTTCTTATATCGCAGTTTACCGGCCAGGGTCCTCCGGATACCGGGTGGACTTTTTACGCACCATACAGCTTCAGAACAACCGGGAACATGCTTCCGGCAGTATTTGGAGCATTTGTTCTGGGATTTTCATCTATACTTACCGGACTTAACTTTCTGGTTACCATGCACAGGCTGAGAGCGCCCGGGATGACTTGGTTGAAAATGCCTTTGTTCCCCTGGACTTTATATGCTACAGGATGGGTGCAGCTTCTTGCTACCCCTATTATTGGAATTACCTTATTAATGATTGTTGCTGAAAGGACACTCCATATCGGCTTTTTTGATCCTACTCTCGGCGGCGATCCTCTTTTGTACCAGCATCTGTTCTGGACTTACAGCCATCCGGCAGTTTATATTATGATACTCCCGGCTATGGGAGCAATTTCTGAAATAATACCAACATTCTCTCACAAATCTATATTCGGGTATAATTTCATTGTCGGATCAAGCATAGCGATTGCCTTCGTTGGCTATTTTATTTGGGGTCATCACATGTTTACATCCGGAATGAGTGGGACTGCGTTATACACATTCTCCCTCCTGACGTTTATCGTTGCAATCCCCAGTGCTATAAAAGTATTCAACTGGATTTCAACTATGTATAAAGGCTCTATTGATATGCAGACACCTTTCTACTGGGCTGTTGGGTTTCTTTTCGTGTTCATGATCGGGGGTTTCTCAGGACTCATTCTGGGTTCACTTGCAACGAATATTCATCTCCATAACACCCATTTTGTTGTCGGTCACTTTCATTATATTGTTTTCGGGGGAACAGGGTTTGCTTTTTTTGGTGCCATGCATTACTGGTATCCTAAAATTACCGGTAAAATGTACGATTCCAAATGGGCCAATACTGGCTTGCTGATATTCTTCGTTGGCTTTATCACCTTATACGGAGAGATGTTTTTCCTGGGGATGAAAGGAATGCCAAGACGGTATTATGATTACGATGAAATATTCCATTCGGGAAATATTGTTTCATCTTTTGGTGCAATAGTTATGTACTTCGGTTTGGCAGTGATAATAATTAATCTTATTTCATCTTTAAAAACCGGTATAAAAGCACCTTCAAACCCATGGGGCGGAAGAACCTTGGAATGGTCGGTTTCTTCCCCGCCCCCGGTCGAAAATTTTGAAGAAATCCCGATAATTACCAAAGGGCCTTACGACTACAAATGAGTACTATTTCCGAAATACACAATGACGATCAGACATCAAAAACCGGGATGTGGCTGTTCCTTTTTACCGAAATGTTATTGTTCGGCGGCCTTTTTATAGTCTACTCGGTTTACAGACTGAGAAATCCGGATGCCTTTCATATGGCAGCCAGGGAATTGAGTGTATTTATCGGCACAGCAAATACTATCATCCTGCTCACAAGCAGCACAACAATTGCAATGTCAATCACGGCAATCCAGAAAAAGAATAAAAAACTATCTCTTGTATTTATAGGAATCACGATTATTCTTGGATTGGCTTTCCTTGTAAATAAATATTTTGAATGGGGAGAACATATTAAAGAACATATTTATCCCGGATCTGCAGTTCTTGCTCTCCGCGGGCACGGGGATGTGCTTTTCTATGGCCTGTACTTCTTCATGACGGGTCTGCATGCTCTTCATATCATTGTGGGATTAATCTTTATTTCAGTAATTGCCAGTTTGATTATCAGAAACAGAATACATTCTGAAAATTATGTTCTGCTTGAAAACAGTGGGCTATACTGGCACCTGGTAGACTTGATTTGGATTTTCCTCTTTCCCCTGTTTTATCTTATAACCTGATCCAATGAAGACAAAAGATAACATACATAATCATATAATTCCATACAGGACTTTTATTCTTATACTCGCTGTGTTAATTTGTCTGACCCTGACTTCTGTTGCCTTTACTCAAATATATCTTGGAGCTCTCACCGTGGCGATTGCCCTGATAATAGCAGTTGTTAAATCAACTTTTGTGTTACGCATTTTCATGCACCTTAAGTTTGACAACAAGATGTTTTCGTATGGTGTTATTGGTGTTGTTCTGCTTCTGAGTGCAGTAATTACAATTACAATGTTGGATTACCTAAATAGATAATAATCATGTATTCTACTGTAGCCCTGGATGCTTCAAATTATGTATCAACCTATAACACAGCGTTTTACTTTATCGCCGGTGTATCGTTGTTACTGCTGATAGGGCTTACTTCAACAATGGTTTTTTTTATCTTTCGTTTCAACAAGAAGAAAAATCCGGTTGCTACACAGATAAAAGGAAACCTGCCACTTGAGATTATCTGGACAGTTGTTCCCCTTATCCTGGCTCTGTTTATGTTTCACTTTGGATGGGCAGGATGGAAACCTACTACAAAACCCCCAAAAGATGCCTTGAATATTACCTGTGTTGCCAGAATGTGGAACTTCATGTTCATTTACGAAAATGGAAAAACAAGTCCCGATCTAATTGTCCCTCTAAATTCACCTGTTAAAATAAATCTTGTATCATTGGATGTAATTCACAGTCTGTTCATTCCAGACTTTAGAATTAAATCAGATATTGTGCCGGGAAGACAAAAATTTATGTGGTTTCTCCCTGAAAGGGAAGGTAAATTTAAAATTTTCTGTGCTGAGTATTGCGGATTGCAGCACTCCTATATGCACTCAACAGTTGTTGTTATGTCAAAAGAAAAATTCAATGCCTGGTATGCTGAAGCCGCCAAACCTGTTGCTGTAACCGGGAATGCACCCGGAGCTGCGGGAGAAGCAATAATGAAGGCTCAGGGTTGCTTTGCCTGCCATACACCCGACGGAACAAAACTTATCGGCCCAAGCTATCTGAATCTTTATGGATCAGAACTTGCGGTTATAAGAGATGGCAAGGAAATAACTGTAAAGGCAGATGATGCTTATATAAAGCAATGTATTACTGACCCTAATTATGAAGTTGTAAAAGGATTCCCGAAAGGTTTAATGCAGAGTTACAGAAATACTCTGAGCGACAGTGATATAGCAAACATAATTATTTATCTGAAAACACTGAATGAATAATCCTCCCGGAAATAACTGCAATTCTTATCTGGAACTATGCAAATTAAAAATAATGATTCCGGTAAGCCTCACCGGTTTCACCGGATATTTCATTTTTGATCCTCACCTTACTTCAGGAATACTAATAATATCAATAGGAGTTCTTCTGATGGCGATTGCTGCTTCTGTTCTAAACCAGGTTCAGGAAGTTGAACTGGATAAGAAGATGCAAAGAACACAAAACCGTCCACTGCCCTCCGGCAAAATTACCCCTGCAGGTGCAATAATATTTTTCTTAATCAATCTGATATCCGGATTTGTTCTGATTTATGCCGCGGGGAACCTTAGAGCAGCTGTGATCGGTTTAATTACAATTTTATGGTATAATGGTGTTTATACCTACTCTAAGCGAGTAACAGCCTTTGCAGTGGTCCCGGGAGCTCTTACGGGCGCCTTACCTCCGCTTATTGGATGGGTTGCAGCCGGGGGAGGAATCTGGGATAAACCAATAATACTTCTTGGCTTTCTTATATTCATTGGGCAGATCCCGCACTTTTGGCTGCTAATACTCAAATATGGAGAAGATTATAAGAATGCCGGTATCCCCACCCTTAAGGATATTTTTAATCTCAGCCAGATAAACAGGCTCACTTTTACATGGGTATTTGTTTTTGTGATTTCTGCACTTTTCCTGTGCTACTTCGAAATTATGAAGAATAAACTGGCTGTTATTATTCTCGTTATAGCATCGGCTTTTATGATCCTGCTGTTTTTTAACCTGCTAAAAGTAGGACCCGATAAAAATAACTACAAAAGATATTCTGTTTCCCTGGACCTTTATTTTTTGCTTGTTCTGATTCTTCTGATATCAGACAGAATATTAATTTGACAGAAACGAAAGGTAACCGGGAACTGCTTATTTTAATCGAGCTATTGAGTCTCTTGTTACCTGTGCTTTTTTCTGCAGGTCTCTAACATAAAGTACCAATTTCCATCTGTCGTCAGGTCTTATCTGAGCACCATGAGCCCCCATGGAGCCAAAACCCAGCGTTATGGTATGATATATCTGTCCATCCTTTAATAATGAGGTTGGAACACCGGAAATTTCTCTTGGTTTTAAAGGATATAACCCGCTGCTGTAAAGCTGACCATCGCCTTTACCAAGAACACCATGACAAACTATACAAAAGGTAGTATAGATCAGTTTCCCCCGCGAAAGAACCTCTTCTGTAGCATTAAACGGATTAATGAGTTCCCTGCCGGCTTTAGCGCGTGAGGCGGAATCAATTGTATAGTGAAAAGGTGTAAATCCTCTGGGTACCGTACCTTCAACAGGAACTCTCATTGTCATACTGTCTTTGAAATTACGATTTGTGGAATATGTTTCATAAGCCCTGGAATAGAACATATCAGGGATGAAGTCGTATCCTCTCATATTTCTTTGCCTGTCACATGAAGAAAGAATGCCTCCGGCAAGTAAAATAAATGTGATTCTGATTAATATCTTCAATAACTGTCGCATCTTAAGATAGGGTTTTTTATCACGATTCATAAGTCAGACTTTCTTCAAGATATGGATCATTTTTTACAATAATGGGGCCCTTTGATAAAGTTCTGAACACAATAAAAATGAAAAGGCTTGCATAAATAATTGTCATGCTGATTTCCAGTACTCCAATGCCTGACTTTTCACCTGCTGCTGCCGGCATTATCATCAACCAATAATCGAGCCAATGACCTGCAAATGCTATAGTCGCAATAATTGCGACCCAGCCCAATTTTCTTTTGGATTTGAAGGTTATGAGGCCAAAGAAAGGAACTAAAAAATTTATACCCAGATTTATAAAGAAAATAGCTTTGAAATGGTGAACCCTTTCAATATAATAAGATGTCTCCTCAGGTAAATGTCCGTACCATATAAGCTCATATTGAGAAAACCATAAATAGGTCCAGAATATGCTAAACGAAAATAATAAAATAGCCATATCATGAATATGGTCAGGACGCACATATTTTAGATATCCCAGCCGCTTAAGCAACCAGATAAGCAATATGATGAATGCCAGTGAACTTACGAACATTCCTATAAGTACATACCATCCAAACACCGTACTATACCAGCGGGCATCAAGGGACATAATCCAATCCCAGCTGCTCGTTGAGACAGTAATTGAATAAAAAACCAGGAATAGTCCTGCAAATAGTTTTCTGCGATTATCAAATTTCAGGTCTGTTGAAGTCATCATAGCATTGGAATTTCTTCTCATTAGCCATGTGAAGACTATCCATCCGACAAAATAAATTACCAGTCTGATAAAGAAAAATGGCATGTTTAACCACAATTTCTTACCTTCAATTACCTTGTCGGTTACTTTATTACCGGACCAGAGAAACAAATCATGCATTCCAAAATATATCAGGAGCATCAGTAAAAAGGCTAAGGGAAGAAAAGTTGTCATTGCATCAGGTAATCGTTGGAGCACAGTGTGCCAGCCAGAAAGGCCTAACCGGTGGACGGCCATGAAAAAAGCAGCACCCAGGGAGAGGCCAAGAAAAAACTGATTGTTAAGTAACACATTAGCCCAAACTCTTGAAGCGCCGGGCTTGGATATAATAATTGATGTCACTGCAACCATTACGGCTACAGCTATCGCAATTAACAGGATAATCCGGTATTTTTTCTTAAAATTGAATTGTTCATCCATGGTTGCAATCTTCGTGTTATCTTATTTCAACAGTCCGAATCCCGTCTAAAAGAGATTTGACCTTTTTCAATGTTGATTCTACATCCTGTGCGGCTACAAGGATAATAAACCTGTCATCTGTGACTCTCTCATTAACTGGTTCAAATCTGATATCGGGTTTTAATCCGGACCTTATCAATAATGCTGCTACCATTGCCAGCCCTGAGAACAGAACCGTCATTTCAAAAGTTATCGGGATAAAGGCAGGGGCTGAAAAGAATGGTTTCCCTCCAATTATAAGTGGATAACTAACAGTAAAGACCCATGCCTGAAATCCAAAAGCCAGTGTCGCGCCAAGAGCTCCAAAAATGAAACCACCAACAGGTATTCTGGTTCGTTTCATAGACAAGGCTTCATCAAGCCCATGAACAGGAAACGGAGACAGAACATCGATGATTCTTTCATTGTGCTCTCTGAGTTTTTCAACTGCCTGAAGCAACGGAATCTCGTCATCAAAGTAAACTGATATATAGTTACTGGTTTTCATGATCTGGCTCCTTTTTATTTGTCTTTTCTCCTGTTGTTTTCAGGATTGACTTTACCTCAAATATTGATATAACAGGGAATACCCTTATGAAAAGAAAAAATGATGAGAAGAATATGCCCAGGGTACCGATCAGCAAACCAAGCTCGACTATTGTTGGTTTATACATTGTCCAGCTTGATGTCAGATAGTCGCGGTGAAGAGAAGTTACTATTATAACGAATCGCTCGAACCACATCCCTATATTTATCACAATAGATAAAAAGAAAGTAAACATCATACTGGTACGAAGCTTCTTTATCCACAATAACTGTGCTGATACTACGTTACAAATAATCATAATCACGTATCCCCACCAATAAGGTCCTTTTACCCTGTTTAAAAATGCATAGTGCTCATACTCATTACCTGAGTACCACGACATAAACATCTCTGTTCCATAAGCCAGTGCTACGATAGATCCTGTGGCAATTAGAATTTTATTCATGTTTTCCACATGTCCTACAGTAATATAATCCTCAAGACCCATAGCTTTCCTTGTGATTATCAAAAGGGTTTGTACCATGGCAAATCCGGAGAATATTGCTCCTGCTACAAAATAGGGAGGGAAAATTGTGGTGTGCCACCCCGGAACGATAGCAGAAGCGAAGTCCATACTTACTATACTGTGTACTGACAGAACCAATGGGGTTGCAATTGCAGCCAGCATAATTGATGTTATCTCATGCCGGTGCCAATCTCTTGCAGATCCTTTCCACCCGAAGCTCAGAAAATTGTATATATTTTTTTTTAGTCCTTTTTTGATTTTGTCGCGAAGAGATCCAATATCCGGAATCAAGCCTACATACCAGAATACCAGAGAAATAGTAAAATAGGTTGAAATTGCAAAAACATCCCACACCAGAGGAGAATTAAAATTGACCCAGACTCCTCTTGTGTTTGGGTAAGGGAATATGAAAAAAGTCAGTAATGGACGTCCCAAGTGGATAAGAGGAAAGAGAGCAGCACAGATAACAGCAAATATGGTCATTGCTTCAGCCGATCGGTTGATGCTGTTCCTCCATTTCTGCCTGAAAAGCAAGAGAATTGCAGAAATGAATGTACCTGCATGCCCGATTCCAATCCACCATACAAAAGTGGTAATCTCAAAAGCCCAGCCTACAGTCCGGTTTTCGCCCCAGGTACCAATACCTTGCCAGATGGTCCAGAAAATCATGTATAGTCCAAACATCATAGCAAGTGTAGATATCGTCATCCCTACATACCATAATTTACCGGCTTTCTGAATCATCGGGTTAAGGATGTCGCTGGTTATGCTCTGATATGTCTTGCTGCCTTCAATCAAAGGAGCTCTTAGAGGAAGTTGATTCATACTAAATATAATTGGTCATTATAATATTTTGTTTTTAATTTTGGTAAGGTAATTTACTGAAGGCATGGTATATAATTCCTCCAGGAGATTATAGCGCCGTCCGCTGCTTATCAGCCGGAACAGTTCGCTTTCCGTGTCATTCATATCTCCAAATATAATTGCGTCAGCAGGACAGCTTTGTGAACAGGCGGTCTGGATTTCATTTTCCAGGATTGCCCTGTTTTCTGCTTTTGCTTTCAGCTTAACAGCCTGAATGCGCTGAACACAGAATGAACATTTTTCGATGACTCCCTGAGGACGAATCGTAACATCAGGGTTGAGAACCATTCGTCTGAGGTCTCCTGTCATTCCTTCCTTATCTCTAAGATTACCTGCCAGAGTTCCTGATCCTGTAAAATTGAACCAGTTAAATCTCCTTACTTTATACGGGCAGTTATTGTTGCAATATCGGGTTCCAAAGCAGCGATTGTAAATCATTTGATTCAAGCCTTCAGAACTATGATTGGTGGCCGCGACAGGACAAACATTTTCACACGGAGCATTCTGGCAATGCTGACATAGAACCGGTTGAAATACAACTTCAGGATTATCCTCATCTCCGGTATAATACCTGTCAATTCTTAGCCATTGCATTTCGTGAACACGGTGAACCTCTTCTTTCCCAACCACAGGTACATTATTTTCAGCCATGCAGGCAATAACACAATTGCCACATCCCACACATTTGCTCAGATCAATAGCCATACCCCAATGATGGTGAGGGTAAATTCTCATTTTATACAGGCTCTCATTATGTTCATTATTATAAGCATGCAATTCGTTACCTGCAGTCGGATTGGCCCTGTAAGCTTTAAGTTCCGCTTCACGGACAAAAGCTCTGCCTTCCATAGTGTGGTGTGTCTGTGTCTGAGCAAACAGGTATGTCTTGCCAGTCTTTACGATTTCATTCTGGTTTGCGTTAAATATTATATTACCATTATGTAATGACAGCATCTGCCATACATCAATTCCTGTACCCACCGCAACCTTTCCTGAAGTTGTTCGTCCATAACCAAGAGCAATTCCGATTGTTCCGTAACACTGTCCTGGCTGAATATGCACCGGCAATTCAACTCCACCTAAATTAATGACATCATTATCGATCAGATTGTACTCTTTTGCCTGTGCCGGGGAGATTGAAGCATAATTGTCCCAGCAAATTCTGGTTACCGGATCCGGTAATTCCTGAAGCCACGGATTATTTGAATGTCTGCCCTCACCTATGGCAACATTTTCATACAGTACAATTTCGAACCTGCTTTTTACTGCTGCGGAACCGTTCATCAGAGAACCCGGGTGATAAGATTTAGTCAGTAAGTCATTAACTGTTAACTTCTTATTATCTGAGGATAATGCCGGCTCAAAGACACCCTCTTGCAAAACATGATCAAAAAAGCCAACCGGATCAGAAAATTTGCTTTGCAGCTTAATCAGGTTTCCGGTCCAGTTTTCTTTGATAACATCATAAAACCCTGCCGGATTTCCTGTCCATTTCAATAAAGTGTCAGCCATCTGCCGTGTATTAAATATCGGGCTGATAGCAGGTTGCATGAGGCTATAGTGATTCTTTTTTGGTTCTGAATCATTCCAGCTCTCAAGATAGTTGTTATCGGGGCATACGTACTGAAGCAGGACACTCGTTTCATCTGGAGACCCGGACAGAGAGACAGTCAGATCAACTTTTTTCACACCTTCTTTAAAGGCAGACCTGTTATACCATGTATATGCAGGGTTTGTGTTCCATATGACGAGCGCCTTTATCTCGCTTTTGTTCATTCTGCCGACAAGTTTCTCCATGTCCTCATCAATAGCAGCGTGAGTTCTCAGATATGAATTGAATAGTATTGTGTTTCCGATATTTCCCAATAATAAGTTAATTTCGTTCACCAATAATTGAATCTCCCTGACATTTGAACCCGATATAACTATCGATTTACCTGCAGATAATATAAGTAGATTTGATATTTCAGTTATATCGACAGGAGAGACGGGGGCATCGAAATTGATGTTTTTGACAGATTTGATTATTGCTTTATAAATATTCAATAATACTGCTGATTCGTCAGAAGGTTTTATCTGAATTCTTTTGTCTGCATTGCTCCCTGTAAGGCTCAGATTTGATTCCATCTGAATAAGCAAGTTCATATCCTTTTCCGGATCCCTGCTCGAACTAAACTGTTTTGTATATTCGATTGGCGATATCCAGGTACCAAGAAAATCAGCACCAATGCTTAAAACAAGATTGGCTTTGTCAAAACGGTAATCAGGAATAACCTGCTTACCGAAACTGAGCTTATTCGCCTCGAGAATTGCTGAATATGAAATTGCATCGTACTTTACCCATTCTGAGCTATTGAATCTTTTAAGAAATCCTGAGATCGCAATTTCAGTAGAGGGGCTGAAAATAGTCGGTGTAAGCAAAATAATTTTACCCTTTTCCTCAGCAATTTTTTTAAGCTTTTCTGATATTTCTTTATCAAGATCTTCCCATGCTGCTGCATTTTCTCCTTTCAGAGGTCCGTGAAACCTGCTTGTATCGTAAAGATCGAGCACAGAGGCCTGCACTCTTGCACTTGTACCACCTTTGGTAATACCCGATTCCGGATTACCCTCGATTTTAATTGGTCGACCATCTCTGGTTTTTACAATTATGCTGCAATAATCATTTCCATTAACATAACTTGAAGCATAATAAAGCGCCTCTCCCGGAGTCAGTTCAACAGGAGCAATAATATAGGGTATCGCTTTCCCAATCTTAGACTGGCAGGCCGACAATGCCGATACTGCAAAACTAAATCCGCACAACTTCAGAAAATCTCTTCTTGAGGCAGGCAGATCTTTATTAAGGTCGTGAAAAAGATCAGAAGAGAGATCTTCATTCGCTGATGCATTGACCGCATTCAGTTCGTTTTCATTAACTCTTTTTGATTCAATATCTTTCCAATATTTTTTCATCCACAAGGAATTATATTGATAATTAATAATGGCATTTCCCGCAATCCCTTCCTCCGATACCGGCAACGCGAACACTATCAATTTTCCCGGCTTGCACGGAGTCGTAAAGGACCCTGTAATACTTTTTATAGTATTCGTTTGCGATATTTACTTTTCTGGTATCATGGCACTTTAAGCACCAGCCCATCGCGAGGTCAGGTACCTGAATAAGTCTGTCCATTTCCTTAACGTTTCCGTGACAGGTTTCACAGTTAATTTCTCCTGCAGTGACGTGT
Source organism: uncultured Bacteroidales bacterium (assembly GCA_963809855.1). GTDB lineage: Bacteria > Bacteroidota > Bacteroidia > Bacteroidales > VadinHA17 > LD21. The sequence continues at coordinate 3,473,509 of CAWELF010000001.1, forward strand.
TGTTCATGACTAAAGAAAACAAAGTCGGGAAGTCTGTAAATGCGAATCCACTGTACTGCTTTTTTGTTATCATAGGCATCAATAACTTTTGCTATCTCAGTAACTCCCGATCGTGTTCCGTTTCGTACCAGGAAGTGACAATTCAGACAAACACTTCCAGGAGGAATTCCGGCAGTCTTACTGATTTTTGCAGTATAATGACAGTAGTTGCAATCTGTTTTATTTTGTCCGGCATGAACGGCATGAGAAAATTTTATAGGCTGATCGGGTGAATATCCCTTAGAACGACCAAATGCTATGGCATTAATCGCAAGAATCCAGGTAATCATTACACTTGTTAATGCAAGAATAACCCAGTTGATCCGCTGATTATTATAGATTTTCTTTATAACCAGATCAACAGCAGAAAGCAGAAACATAACGAAAGCTATAATGAGTATCAGCAGGTTAGTAATTACCGGCTTGTGTTTTGTAAGCCCGATGCTTTCTATTTTGTTCATATATGCCTTCAGGAGCACAATGTCTTCAGCGCTTAATTGAAAAGCTTTATGTACCAACTTCATCTTCTTTCCTGTCGGCTTCAGCAATACCTTGCTCAGGTCGATGGCGCTTTTCCCCTGATATTTTTTAGAAATTTCTACAGCATCGGGGTTCCAGTTAAGAGTATCTGATACGGTCGTATTGTGGCAACCAGCGCAATTGACAGATTTATCTCCCAGGTAAACTAAACCATAAAATAGTCTTTCCCCCCTTTTAAGTTCCTCCTCAGAAAATGTAACTTTTTTGTAGATGCTGGAATCGGAAAGTTGGTTCGGTTCAGGACCTGATTTAATTACAATAGTATCCTTACTCTGAATTTTGGTGGTATCTTTTATCCGCGTTGCCAGGGTATCAATTACCACTGAAGGGAATGAATGTCCGGGTATAAATGAAATTGTAAGGAATAAAATGAAGAGAAAATATTTAATTTTCACGAGGGGAAAATATTTGCGTATCAGCTGTAATGTAATAATAGTGTTATGCATAATCACCAGATCCAAAACAACATTCCCGACTAAGATTTAATATTAGTGAGCTCGGCAAAATAATTGTTAATCATGATTGCTTTCTCACCAATTTTTAATGATATAAAGATAACGAAACCAATATATCTTTATACAACCTCGCAAATCATTTTTAATGAAAATACTATAAGATTTTGTGATTCTTGCTTCGTATCTTTGTAACAAATGCAGACTTTTCATATCTTAGCTGTTTACAAAATTAAACTAATGGAAAAATCCATGAAAAAACTATTGTCGCTTATTACGATTGTGATTCTTTCAGTGTCTGTTTTAACAACTTGCAAGAAGGATAAAGGTACCGCTCCTTCTCTGCCTCCACAGGAATCTCTGACAATTGATTTCGCGAATTTTACCAGCCTGAAAAAATCTGCCGATGTGAGCTTCGATCAGAAGGGAACCAATAACAGCAGTTGGGAATTTGCGGCATCTGTTGCGGGAACCTGGAAGCTTATCATAACAACAACTCTTGCTGTACCAATAAGTTCCTTTAAACTGGCAGCAGATAACGATCCTGTTTCAATTGGTAATAATATATGGCAATGGAGTTATAGTGTTACCCCGACCGACGTTACCTACAAGGCAAGGCTTACCGGAGAGATAAGTTCCGGGGATGTATTATGGAAAATGTATGTAACAAGGGAAGGCACCAACGGGTTTGCAGAATTTGTGTGGTTTGAAGGCAAATCAAAAGTTGACGGAACTGGAGGACAATGGATCTTTAATGAAAGTGCAGCATCGCCGCAACCGGTTCTTCAGATCGACTGGACCAAACCAAATGCTACGATAGGGACCATAACATATACTTATCTTAAAAACGATACGTATAAGAACAATTATATTGAATATGGTACGGGGACAACGACCAGTTCTGCATACGACGCATACTACAAAATCAGTTTTACAAATATCCGTGGTACGTTCCTTGCTAACGTCGAATGGAACACCTCAACAAAAAATGGCAGGGTAAAAAGCCCTGATTATTTAGACGGGAAATGGTATTGTTGGGATACCAGTAAAACAAACAACCTCATAAATTGTCCACAGTAACTAAATTCAGTTATTATTAAAGATCGGACAAAACTTATTTTTTATTCTCGGAGTAATCAAAGAATCTCCTTTTTTAGATTCCTGTGGTATCCGGTTTAATTATCTGATCATTTTTTTTACTATTTTGCGCCGGATTTTAAAAACCACATAATGTCAGTAGGAAAAAAGTCAGTAATTCTCATATTTCTCATTCTCTTTATCGATCAGTTTCTTAAGATCTGGATTAAAACGCATCTGCAGATCGGACAGGAAATCCATTTGTTCGGAAACTGGGCGAATATTCATTTCATCGAAAACAATGGAATGGCTTTTGGTATGGAAATGGGTGGGAAAACGGGGAAATTTGTTTTAAGTATCTTCCGCATTATTGCTATAATTGGCATCGGCTTTTTCTTATCTTCCCTTATAAAGAAAAAAGCGCACCCGGGATTCATTCTTGCCGTTAGCGCTATTATGGCCGGGGCTATCGGAAATATTATCGATAGTGCATTTTATGGTTTAATCTTTAGTGAGAGCTATAACCAGGCTGCTATAATGTTCCCTCCCGGTGGAGGATATTCTTCATTTCTTCTCGGAAGAGTTGTCGATATGTTTTACTTTCCGATTATCAATACACACTGGCCCAGCTGGTCTCCATTCAGACCCGGGGAGACATTTATTTTCTTCAGACCGGTTTTTAATATCGCCGATTCTGCAATAACATGCGGAGTAATATCGATAATATTATTTCAGAAGAAAATGTTTAAGGATCTCTCCTGACTCTTTGTCGGATTCTCTTTATTTTAAGTGTCCTGGCAGCAACCTCCAACACAGTTTAAAATCGTTTTCAGGTTTTCATGTTTCAGATAGTACCAGGTATTTTTCCCGTCTCTTTTTGAAGCCAGGACACCTCTGTCTTTCAGGATGCCAAGATGATGAGAAGCAGTGGCTTGTTCTATCCCGAGCTGGTTATGAATTTCCGTAACAGTTTTTTTCTCCCCGTCTTCAAGACATCCGACAATTAACAACCTCATAGGATGCGCAATAGCCTTTAACATATTTGCCGCCTTCTCAAGATTTTCAGGTTTAAGCTCTTTAAATTCCATTTTTCATTTGTTTCATGGGGCAAAAATATATAATTATATTGATATGTTCGCTCATGTATATTAATATGAAGTAAATCAACCAATAATTTACCATGACAGGTGATTTTGCTATATTTGAAGAAATAACTTTTTATGCCCATTCTCACAAGAATAAAAAAACCGGTTGAAAAGGAGATGGATGAATTTGAAGTCTACTTTGGCAAAACTATGCGAAGTGGAATTCCTTTACTGAATATTATTCTAAACTATATCCTCCGTCGCAAAGGAAAACAAATGAGGCCGTTGCTTGTATTTTTAACTGCCAAACTTAACGGTGAAATTTCAGAGTCCACCTATGTTGCCGCCACTTTTATAGAACTTCTTCATACCGCATCACTTGTTCATGATGACGTTGTTGACGATGCTCATGAAAGAAGGGGCGCTTTATCAATAAATGCTCTCTGGAATTCTAAAATAGCTGTCCTGGTCGGTGATTACATGTTATCCAAAGGCATGCTTATCAGTGTTGAGAAAAATCGTTTCGACATGCTGGAAATAGTCTCTGATGCTGTTAAAAAGATGAGCGAAGGAGAACTGCTTCAATTACAGAAAGCCAGAAAACTAAACATAAAAGAGGAAGACTATTTTAAGATAATAATTAGTAAAACAGCGGCTTTGCTTTCTGCGTGTACTGCCTGTGGCGCAAAATCTACCACAAATGATACTGAGGCAATCAGCCTGATGAAGGATTTCGGAGAGAACATAGGTATAGCGTTCCAGATAAGAGATGACCTTCTTGATTATGAAGGGACCGGTTTAACCGGAAAGACGGTTGGAAACGATATTAAAGAGAAGAAAATAACACTTCCCCTGATTCATGCACTGGAACAGTCTCCTAATACTGTAAGACGGCATATTCTTGGGATAGTAAAGAACAAGAAGAAAACCAAGGAGGAAATAAACGAAGTCATAAGTTTCGTATCCGATTATGGTGGAATGCAATATGCTGATCTTAAAATGAATCAGTACCGCGATAAAGCCCTGGCTATTCTTGATTCATATCCGGAATCTGATGTAAAAGCCTCGCTTAAAGAGTTTGTTCACTATACAACATCCCGCAAAAAATAAGGTCAGGCAACCTCAAGGTCTATATGAGCAACTTTCCCTAGGTCTTTTATATAATATTTTGACCCGATCCAGAATAGTCCTGCCCCTATCAGCAGCACGAAAGGCAGAACCGACAACGCTGTCTGAATATTCGTCAGATCATAAATTTTCCCCATAACCACCGGAGCAGTAGATGCTCCAAGCAGGTTCTGAACGACAACAGCAATTGCGTATGATGTTGCTCTTAGTCCGGGGTGTATAACATCTTGTGTAACAGCAGCAGCTCCTGAAATAAATGCAAGAATCAGGATTCCAAATATTAATAGTAATACATATTGGATTGTCCCCTTAAACAATGCAAGTGCAATAAAAAGAACAATAGCTGACAATAAAGTTGAAATGGCCGGGAACAATAACCTGGCGTCTGGCCGTGAATTTCTCCACTTGTCTGTGAGATAGCCGCCAAGAGGCGCTCCGATAAGGGCAAGTAACATCACCGCACTTGCCATTTGACCCGCGGTTTGTTGGGCAATACCTCTTACCTTTTCAAAATATGTTGGTAACCATGTCAGCATTGAAGTCGTTACAAATACAACAGCTGCCATTCCAAAATAGGTAAGAAGAACAGATGGCCTGGAAAGAAACTCCCTGAAAATATCCTTGCTTTCCATCTTTACCTTGTTCTGTGCTTTGTCGATAAAAGATAGATCTACTGTTTTATAATCTTTGACAAAAAGAAAGAGAATAGCGACAATTAATCCCGGAATAGCAACAATACCAAATGCATGTTTCCAGCCAAGTTTCACCGCAATAATTCCCCCCAGAAGCACTCCTATTGCTGAGCCAAGTGGAATTGCCGCATTCCAGAGCCCCATCATCTTCGCTCTCTTATCCTGAGGGTACAGCCCGGAAATCATTGCGCTTCCCCCTGGAGCATAACCTGCTTCGCCGATTCCGATAAGCATACGGGCCATGAATAACTGAACAAAGTTTCCGGTTAGTGCACAGAGCGCTGTGGCAACACTCCACATTATTGCCATTACACCAATGGTTTTTGTTCTGCTCCACCTGTCAACAAGAATGGAAACCGGGAATGTAAGGAGAACGATTGCCCAATATACTGCCGAGACAAGAAGTCCGCTTTGGGTATGCGAAATCCCCCAGTCTTTTTCAATAGATGTAAACATAGAGGTAACCACCATCCGGTCGATGTAATCGAACATATACAACAAAAACAAAAGCATAAAGACATAATTCGAATATCCTTTGGAAAACAAATACCCGGTACGGTCGTCAGATTTTTTCATATTGTATAACACTTAATTAAACCCCATCACCAAGTAAATAAAAAATAATGTCAGTTAGATTTTTTATTGTATTTTTAAGTCTTTATACTTAGTTTACCTGGTGTACTTCTAATTACCTACTTATTAATAACTTAAACAGGAAAAATCATGGCCTCTTTAAAACAAATCACAGAATTTCTTGATAGTCAGCCTATTGCTTTGGTGGGCGTTTCACGTAATCCAAAAAAATTCGGGTATTCAGCCTTTAAAGAGCTAAAGGAGAAGGGAATGAACCTCATTCCTGTAAATCCTGCTGCGACAGAAATTATGGGCGAAAAATCGTATCAGAATGTTACCGTACTGCCTTCTGATGTTAAAGGGATAATCGTTATGACTAAAAAAGATATAACCGCATCTGTTATACAGGAAGCAAAAGAAAAAGGGATAAAACAGATCTGGATTCAACAGATGGCTGAAAGTAAAGAAGCGCTCGACAAGCTTAAAGATTCCGATATTAATTTTATCACAGGAGAATGTATACTGATGCATTACAAACCTCATAGTATTCATAAATTTCACCGCGGGTTAAAGAAGTTCTTTGGATCTTTCCCAAAATAATTCAAGCCCGTTAATTACTATTGAATATTTTTCCATGACAGATACCAAAACTCCTTTTAGCCTGGAATTTATAGTTAGGGATTATGAATGTGATCTCCAGGGAGTTGTTAATAATGCTAACTATCAGCATTACCTCGAACACGCCAGACATGAGTTTCTCATTTCAAAAGGAATAAGTTTTTTTCAGCTTCATGAAGAGGGAATAGATTTAATCGTTACCCGGGTAGAAATAGATTATAAATACCCTCTTCGAAGCCGCGACAAATTTGTTGTGACAGTTAGTATTGAACGTGAAGGAAATGCCCGTTTGGTTTTCAATCAGGAAATTTACAGACTCTCCGATAATAAGCTTGTTATACGTGCCAAGGTTACGGGAGTTGCCACTAAAAGTGGGAGACCGGTCCCTCCCGGGAAGCTTGTTGAACAATTGGGTCTTGTTTAACCCAGAGGAATGGGTATGAGATTATACATTAAATGAGGGTATTAGAAATTAAAACCTGATTGAAACTCAAGATTGTTCTACAGATTTATTGTTATAAATAATTTATAACAATAATCATCATTTTATGTTGAGGTGTTGTTTTTTATTTATTATTGCAATCTGATTTATCTAAAATATAGTGGAAATGGAAGGAACCCGGAGAGATAATGTTAAGCCAGGCATCAGTGTTATGGTTGAACTAAGTGTTCATAAAAGAACCGGAAGGCTGACCGGGGGAAAAGTAAAAGAAGTGCTAACTTCATCTCCAACGCACCCACACGGAATTAAAGTTATGCTCGAAAACGGAGAAGTTGGAAGAATAAAACAGATAATCTGATTTCGCATATTCTACAATCAATCATATTTTTATCTAATTTTAAGGCTGGTGAAAATAGCTTTCTCACCCTTATCTTTATTTATATAACCTGAAGAAGATGAAATACGAGGATTTTTTAGTCACCTCTCTTGGTAAGGCAGGAGTCCTTTCCCCACTCAAAAATAATCAACGGGCCGATAGTCCGATATATAAATTCGTAAACGAAAGCGAGCGCATTTTATATGACATTTCTCTCGGGAACTTTAACAATTGTCTCAAAACCGGCGAAACGCCCGTGTCGTTTGAGAAAGCAGGACCACGCGAACATATCTTCTTTGAGCCAGCAAAAACAAAAGTAGGAATTGTTACATGCGGGGGTTTATGCCCGGGACTGAACAACGTTATCAGAAGCCTGGTTAACGAACTCCACTACAGATATGGCATAAGCAGAGTTCTTGGGATCAAATATGGATATGAAGGATTAATTCCAAAATATAACCACCCTTTAATTGAACTAACTCCGGAGATGGTAAACGATATTCACCTCACCGGCGGTACCTTTCTGGGATCATCGAGGGGAGATCAGGACGTGGAAAAAATGGTTGATACATTAGAGATAATGAACATCAATGTTCTTTTTTGTATTGGTGGCGACGGCACATTAAAAGGAGCTCATGCCATTCACCAGGAAATAGTTAAAAGGAAATTAAAGATCTGTGTTGCAGGAATACCAAAAACAATTGATAATGATATTGATCTGATCCAGAAATCATTCGGTTTCGAGACTGCCTTTTCTATTGCCAACGATATTATCAGAAATGCACATAATGAAGCTGCGGGAGCATTTAACGGGATCGCTTTGGTTAAACTTATGGGTCGCGACTCCGGATTTATTGCCGCCAATGCAGCCCTATCAATACAGGAGGTAAATTTCGTTCTTGTCCCTGAGATAACGTTCGACCTGTTTGGACAGCGCGGGTTTCTGAAGGTACTTAAAAAAAGACTTGAAGAACGCCATCACTCGGTGATTGTTGTTGCCGAGGGAGCGGGACAGGAGTTTTTTGAGACCGCAAACAGCATTAAAGATGCTTCCGGAAATGTTAAGCATCAGGACATTGGTCTATATCTAAAAGAGAAAATTTCAGAAGAATTTAGAAACAAGAAATTTTCACATTCTATAAAATATATCGATCCAAGTTATATCATCAGGAGTGCTCCGGCTAATGCAAACGACAGTAAATTCTGCAATCTTCTTGCTCAAAATGCTGTTCATGGTGCACTATCGGGAAAAACGGATTTTGTGATTGGATTCTGGAATAACCAGTTTACACTGATGCCAATACCGATGGTTGTAGCAAAACGAAAGAAAATAGATGTGGAGAGCGAACTATGGTGGAATGTTCTGGAATCAACAGGACAGCCAATCAGCATGAAGAATCCCTGATATGATCAGAAATATTATTTTTGATCTTGGAAATGTTTTAGTAAGCTTCCGGCCCTCTGAATATTTCGCTAAAGAAAATTATCCGGAAAATATTAAAGCCACAATTCTCAGTGACATCTTCGAAAGTAAGGAGTGGATAATGCTCGATAAAGGAGAAATCTCCCTCGCCGAAGCCATTAGCGCCATATCATCTGTATCATCTCTTAAAAAGGAGGAAATAGCCCATGTTTTCAATTTAAGATCAGACCTGATGTTTCCCCTTGACCAGAATGTAAAACTTCTGCCCGGATTAGTAAAACAGGGTTTCAGGCTATACTATTTGTCGAACTTTCCAAAGGATATCTTTGATGAGATAAAATCAGGTTACTATTTTTTTAAATATTTCGCGGGGGGAGTAATATCATCTGAAGTTCATGTAACGAAACCTCATCCCCGCATTTATGAGATTCTACTTGAAAAATATTCTTTAATAGCTGAAGAATGTCTTTTTATCGACGATCTTGAAATAAATGTTCAGGCAGCAGAAAAGGAAGGCATGAACGGATTGACAACTTTTGGGTCTCAGGATCTATCGAAAGAGATCAGCAATTCTCTGAATAAATTTACCTATTAAAACCCTCACTGCCTCTTCGAGGCATCTCCTGATTATGTTTCATCCTTGGTAATTAAAACCCCCTCTGCCTCTTCGAGGCATCTCCCCCAGGGGGGGAGAAATAGGAGAATTCAATAAATGTCCCAATAAGGTTGGAATATTTGCGGGAATACGTCCGTGACATTGAAAATAATGAATTCTCATAGACTTAATTGATAAGATAACAGATGTTATTGTGCTATATATTAATAAGATAGCTATAAGATTATAAAAAGTGTTCCACGTGGAAACTATGTCAACTTTTTGAAATAATCTGTCAGAAATACGGTTTTTGCATGGCCAACCAGATTCTCGAGCTCTGCATGGTCAGCTTTTTTAATATTCTCAACCGAGCCGAAATGTTTTAGTAAAATCTCTTTCGTTTTTGGACCGATGCCATTAATTTCATCGAGATCTGATTTTATCATTTCCGATGATCTCTTATCGCGGTGAAAATTTATTCCAAACCGGTGAGCTTCGTTTCTTAGTTGCTGAATAATTTTCAGACTGAAGGAATTTTTGTCGAGATATATGGGAACACTATCTCCGGGGAAATATATTTCTTCAAGTTTTTTTGCAATTCCGATAACCGTTACTTTTTCTCTTAAGCCAAGTTTATCTATGCTTTTCATTGCTGAAGATAACTGTCCTTTACCTCCATCGACAATAACCAGTTGTGGCAGGCTTTGACCCTCGTCCAGCATTCTCCTGTATCTTCTAAAAATTACTTCTTCCATTGATGCAAAATCGTCAGGGCCGGTAACAGACTTAATATTGAAATGACGATAATCCTTTTTACTTGGCCTGCCTCCGCGGAATACCACACATGCTGCGACAGGGTTTGTACCCATAATATTTGAGTTATCGAAGCATTCGATATGCATAGGTATGTTGGGCATATGAAGATCATTTTTTAATCTTTCCAGATTTTTACCTGTCCGGACCTGGGGAGAATGCTCCATTCGCTTTTTCTTCTGCTCCAGCTTGTAATATATTGCATTTCGTTCTGCAAGTTCCAGAAGCTTTTGCTTTTCACCTGCCAAAGGGATAGTATATTTTACCTTATCTATCAGAATATCAGGATTAAAAGGGACGATAATCTCGTGAGAATCGCTCTGAAGTCTTTGTCTGATTTCCGTAATGGCGAAAGCCAGTATAGATTCCTTTTCCTCATCGATCCTTGTTCTAAGATCGATTGTAATCGCCTGAATAATAGCACCTTGAACTACTTTTAAGCAATTAACATAGGTATTATCTGAATCTTGGGCAAAACCATAGACATCAACGTTTTGTATAGTATTACTTACGACAGCTGACTTGCTTCTGAAACCGGAAAGAATATCTATTTTTTCCTTGATTACCTGGGCATCTTCAAATCGAAGTTCAGAAGAATATCTTGCCATAGTTTCTTTAAGGTGATCTATAACGGCAGAACTGTTACCTTTCAGAATCTCTTTTATTTGTTGTATGTTTTCATCATAATCAACGTTTGTCTGCAGTCCAACACAAGGCGCTTTGCAGTTGCCCATATGATATTCGAGACATGGCCTGAATTTTCCTGCCTCTATATTTGGTTGAGTAAGATTCAGAGAACAGGTACGGAGCTTATATAACTGCCGGATCAGGGCGATTAAGGTCTTAACCATTAATCCTGAAGTATAGGGCCCAAAGTAAAACGACCCATCTTTTATGTGATTTCTGGTGCTGAATACTCTTGGGAAGGGCTCGTTTTTAATACAAATCCATGGATAAGTTTTGTCGTCTTTAAGAAGTATATTATATCTCGGCTGATGTTTTTTAATCAGGTTGTTCTCAAGCAAAAGTGCGTCTGATTCAAACTCTACAACAATATGTCTGATATCATTAGTTTTTCGAATAAGAACGGTAGTCTTTCCTGACTGATTTTTGGAAAAGTAAGAGGAGACTCTTTTCTTAAGATTCTTGGCTTTACCAACATATATTATTGTCCCCCCCGAATCAATAAACTGGTATACCCCAGGCTTTTCTGGAAGCAAAGAAAGAAGAGATTTGAAGTTTACTTCCGCTGGCATTGGATGAATAAGATTAGAGGACAAAGATACGGTTTTTCTCTTATCTTAACACCCCCTTTTGATTCCCCAAAAGGGGGGAAAAATATCTTACTTATTGAATTTCAGATAGTTTTGAGGGTTTATCGCCCCCCTGGGGCTGATGTCGCGGAGCAACAGAGGAGGTTTTAATCCTCTTGATTATCATCAAATAACGAGGTGATTTCAAACTTCTTTACATCGAACAGTCCCCTGTCGCCTATTTTCAAATCGGGGATTACCAAAAGCGCCATAAACGATAATGTCATGAACGGAGACTGCATCGGGCATCCAAGAGAACCAACAAATTTATTTAGCTGCTGATACTCCTGTGCGACCTCCCTGCAGGAATGGGTTGTCATTATTCCGCCAATATCGAGCCGGATGGATTTCAACTTTGTTCCTGAGCAAACACTCAGTCCGCCCTTTAATCTTACCACTTCGTTGATAGCTTCAACAATTTCTGCATCATTTGTGCCGACACAAATTATATTATGACTATCATGAGCAATTGAACTCGCGAAGGCTCCTTTTTTCAGTCCGAATCCCTTTATAAATCCTACTGTTGGTGCGCTGTCTTTGTACCGGTCCTTAACAACAATTTTCAATGTATCTTCAGCCGGATCAGAGTCCACGTACTTCTCTGTGCCGGAGGTATGTATTAATTGTTTCGTCAGAAGTTCTCCCTCACTTGCCTCAATAACTTTTATCTGACCATAATGATTTCGTACTAGTATTTGTTCAACATCAACTGCAGAACAGTTGAAGAAATTTACCGGTTCACCTGGAATATAAGAAAAATCAACCGAGTCGTTTTCATAAACTTTTTCTCCTCCGATCCATGTTTCAAGAACATTCATCTTTTTCAGATCGTCAACCACAATAAAATCCGCACTATCCCCTGGTCTCAGTAAACCAGACTCAAGTCCATAGTGTTCCACCGGGTTAATTGTTGCACTTCGTATAACATCATACAAATCATATCCCTCTAAAATGAGTTTGCCAATTAGCTTATCGAGATGTCTGTTCATCAACATGTCGGGATGCAGATCGTCGCAGCATAACATAATGTTTTCAGGAGAAGTATTATACAGTTCCTTTAGAGCATCCAGATTTCTTGCAGCACTACCCTCTCTTATTAAAATTTTCATTCCAAGAGAAATCTTTTCTTTTGCCTCTTCCAGTGTGCTACACTCATGATCTGTTGATATTCCAGCTGCGACATATTTCTTAAGTGATTCTCCCGTAAGTCCAGGAGCATGGCCGTCTATCGGTTTGCCTATGATTCTTGCTGCTTTCAGCTTTTCTGCAACTTCATTATCGCTGTAAATTACCCCCGGGAAATTCATCATTTCTGATAAATATTTTATCTGAGGCATCTCAAGCAGCTTCTTAACTCCCCTTGAATCTAGAGTCGCTCCGCTGGTTTCGAAGCTTGTTGCCGGTACGCACGAGGGTGCCCCAAACCAGAATTTCAACGGTACTTTTTTCGAATCACTTATCATGTATAGAACCCCTTTCTCACCAAGAACATTTGCTATTTCGTGAGGATCTGAAACAACACCAACGGTTCCATGCTTTACAGCTTCTGTTGCAAAAGCACCCGGTGTTACCATTGAACTTTCGATATGAATATGTGCATCAATCAGACCAGGCATAATAAAACCTTCCTGCACAGCAACAGTTCTAACAATACTTTTAATCTTACCGTCCACTACCGTAACTTCGGCTGGATATAATTCCCTTCTATGAATATCAACCAGATTTCCAGATATTTTCATAAATAAAAATATAAAATTAAAAAAATTGTTCCACGTGGAACATTTCATCTCCCAATGTACATTAAAAGGATATTTACATCAGACGGAGAAACGCCGCTGATTCTTCCTGCCTGTCCTATATTTGCAGGTTTGCTTCTATGCAGCTTTTGTCTTCCTTCAGTAGAAATGGATACCAGCTGACTATAATCTAAATCGTCAGGTATTTTCAAATTCTCAAGACGCTTGATTTTATCCGCCACAATTTTTTCTCTTACAATGTATCCCTCGTATTTAATTCCGATTTCAGCTGATTCTGCTACTTCTTTAAATCTGGCCGATTTAGCTGCTTTTAAATCCACCCCCCCCTTTATACATTCCAAAATTTTCTCTACAGTAACCTGAGGCCTTGTGGCAATAGTAATAGCTTTGACTTTTTGAGTAACAGGACTGGAATCAACCTGCCCCAGAAAGTCATTAATTTCATCCGGCCCCACACTGGTTTTCTTAAGAAATTCTGTGATTTCCTTAATAAAGGATTCCTTCTCATCAAGGCGTTTTACTCTTTCTTTGCCTGCTAACCCGATCTCAAAAGCTTTTCTGGTTAGTCTTTCATCTGCATTGTCCTGACGCAATAAAATCCGGAACTCAGCTCTCGAAGTAAACATTCTGTATGGTTCGTCCACTCCTTTCATGACAAGATCGTCTACAAGAACTCCAATATAGGATTCTTCTCTTCCCAGGACAAACACATCTTTTGCCTGTACTTTCAACACTGCATTTATTCCTGCCATTAGTCCTTGTGCCGCAGCTTCCTCATAGCCGGTTGTTCCATTAATCTGTCCCGCGAAATAAAGATTTGCTATCCTTTTTGTTTCGAGAGTGTGTTTTAGCTGTGTCGGCTGAAAAAAATCATATTCTATTGCATAGCCCGGGCGGAAGATTTCAACATTCTCAAGACCTTCCACCTTCCTTAGCGCTTTAAGCTGAACCTCCATTGGAAGGCTGCTCGAAAAACCATTAATATAATATTCAACCGTCTCCCCTCCTTCCGGTTCAATAAAGAGCTGATGTGACTTTTTGTCTTTAAAAGTTACAATCTTATCTTCAACACTCGGGCAGTAACGAGGACCCCTTCCCTTTATACGGCCTGTGAAAAGAGGACTGTCTTTTAATCCTTTTCTCAATTCTTCATGTACCTCCTCGTTTGTATGAGTGATATAACAACTTCTCTGTTCCTTAATTCCTGTAATATCATCGAGGTATGAAAATGCTCTTCCCTCTTCGTCACCCTTTTGCTCAGTCATCCGAGAAAAATCTATAGATCTTCCATCTATTCTTGCACTCGTACCGGTTTTCATACGTCCGACAGTAAAACCTATTTTCTCTAGCTGTTCACTTAATCCCCTAGACTCTTGTTCACCAGATCGTCCTCCATTCACATTACTAAGACCAATGTGCATTAATCCGTTCAAGAATGTTCCGTTTGTAAGTATAACAGCAGAAGCCCACATTTTTGTACCAAAGGCAGTTTCTACCCCAACAACCTTTTCTCCATCCATTAAAAGCAATGTAGCTTGCTCCTGCCATATGAATAAATTTTCAGTTGTTTCAAGAATTTTTCTCCATTCAACAGAGAATCTTTGTCTGTCGCATTGCGCACGGGGACTCCACATGGCAGGACCTTTTGACCTGTTTAGCATCCTGAATTGAATCATACTCCTGTCGGTAACAACTCCGCTCATTCCCCCTAAAGCATCAATCTCCCGTACTATCTGTCCTTTTGCAATTCCACCCATTGCAGGGTTGCACGACATCTGAGCAAGCTTCGTCATATCCATAGTTATCAGAAGTGTCTTTGCTCCCATTACAGCAGCAGCATGTGCCGCTTCACAACCCGCATGCCCACCACCAACAACTATAACATCATATTTAAAATCCATACCTTATTTCTCAATTAAAGTCAGCCACTTATCTTCCATCTCCCTCATAAGCAATTTCTCTTTGTCACTTTTATCGTCATACCCTACAAGATGCAATACTCCATGAATAATCACCCGTTTCATTTCATCTCTTAAACTAACCTTATAGTTTAATGCATTCTTCTTTACAGTTTCATAACTAATGTAAATCTCTCCGTTTACAATTTCTTCCGAATTATAATTAAATGTAATAACATCGGTACTATAATCATGTTCAAGAAACCTCACATTAATTTGGGTAAGAGTTTTGTCGGAGGTAACAATAACATTAAGGTCACCTGGAATTTTCTGCTCTTCCCCGATGACCCTCCGTAAAATTTTTTCCAACTTTCTCCAGCCTTTTAGTCTGAAGTTTAAATCATCATAAAATATTCTTATGCTCAAGATAAAATATTTTTAAAGCTCATTGTTACGGAATTTCCAGTTTTGTTAAACTTGATTTTATCTGCAAGCCTCGACATAAGATAAACTCCCCTCCCATTCAACGTTTCAATATTTTCCGGGGTTGTCGGGTCTGGTACTTTTTCCGGGGAAAAACCAGATCCTTCATCCGAAACCTTAATTTTCAGCTCGCTGTTTTTATATGTAATTTCAATTTCGACAAACTTTTCCGGTTTAGAACAATTCCCGTGCAGAATAGCATTATTGACGGCTTCCAGAGTTGAAACTAAAATTTTCCCATAGCTTTCTTTTGAAATACCGATTTCTCCTGTAGTTTCATCAATTGCCTTTTCTACAATTCTGATATTTGTAGCTGTTGATTGGATTTTAATTCTTTTATGCATATGAGTCAGCTGAAATCCTTTATACTGAAATACTAACGAATTGTTTCATAATTCAATCTATTTTTTTGAAAGCCATGTTTCCGGATCTACAAAACTATTTTCCATTGTAATCATGAATTTCAGGATACAATTATTATTCTCACGGGGGTCTGAGAATACTTCACCTATTTCTTGCTTTGCGGTCACTTTATCTCCACGCTTTACCTTAACATTTACAATATTTGTATACACCGAAAAATACTTTCCATGCCTGATAATCACCGTCATGTTGGCTCCTTGTATCGGGGCAACCTGAACTACTTCACCATTAAAAACACTTCGTGCTCCCACTTTTCCCGAGCATGTTATTTCTATTCCAATATTCTTCTCTTCAACATACTTTAGTACAGCGTTTTTATATATTCCGTAATGACTGGTGATTATTCCTTGCTCAACAGGCCAGGGTAATCTTCCCTTATTTTCTACAAAATTTTCTCCAATTAATTTCTGTTCAGGGGTTACATTTGATTTTAAAGCTTTCCTTCTTTCTTCTTCTATGACTTTCGCTATTTCTTTTTCTATCTGTTTCGCAACTCTTTTCTTTTCTTCCAGATCCTTTTTTAATTGTTTCTCTTTATTGCTTAATGTCTTAACCATTTTTTGTTTTCGGTTCTGCTCATTCTGCAACAGATTTTTCTGCTGCTCTTCGCGCGATTTCAGATCAGAGACTTTAGATAAATCATTTTGTAATCGTTCTTTTGTAAACTCTATCTGGTTTTTCAGTTCCATAATAATTTCCGCTTCACGTCTTCTGAATTTAGTTACCTGCTGCAGATATTTTAAGCGTTTGTAACCCTGATTAAAATCTTTAGCAGATAGTATATATACAAGCTCCGGATTGCTCTTTTGCGTTCTGTAAGAGTTAATTACAGCCTTTGCATAGTCCTTCTTCAAAACAATAAGATCGCGCTCCATCATTTCAATGGCAATAGTATTGAGATCTATTCTATCATTAAGAAGCGTAATCTCCTGACGCATTCCGCTTATAACGGTTTCCCTCAGCGTAAGCTTATTCCCGATAATTTTAATAGCATTAATACTCTCGCTTTTTTCTTTTTCCGTCGACTTAAGCAAGTTATCAACGTATACAATTTCTTCAAGAGTTTTGTTTCTCTTTTCCTCCAATTCCTTTTTAGTCTGGGCATTAAGTCCGGAAATAAACAGAAAAGAAAACAAAAAGACTCCAGATAAATATCTCATTGAAGTAAAACATTTTCGTATTGCTTCCCGGGAATAAATTCAATTTCACCATTCCAGGGAGATTCAATTTTGACAATTTTTAAAATTATAGTCATTTCTCTCTGCTGATCGGTAATTTGAATTACACCCGGAATAAAACCGATTGCATTTCTAACAAACTTGTTATATTCGATACTTATTTTCTCTTTTCCAATGTTGTCTTCTAACTTAGCACTGATGGATTTGCCTCGATTACAATCTATTACATAGTTGATTTTTAGTCTCCCCAGGTCTTCTTCTAAAATCAGTCTTCCTTCTGTACATTTGTTTTCAGTTCTGTTCTGACCTTTTCCAGTAACATAATCTCCAAAAACTACCGGGATAGCTGAAAAAGGAATTCCATATTTGCTCTTTATATATGCAGAGGTTCCTTTATAAAGCTTCTTATTAATCCTGTCATTTACGAGAAGAGTGTCGTTTGAAATGAATATCCTTGCTATTTCTATACCTGTTTTTGATCTCAGACTAATAAGCATTTTCCCTATTGACTCGTACTTTACAGTCCCCAGAATTTTCTCAGTTCCATTTTGTGCTGAAATGCTAATGTCAGCTTTTGAAATATAAAACCCTTTTGTATTAATATTTTGGCTATTAATAACCTCAATCAAGTCATTTTTATTCAAGTTATTTATTGAGGTATTTTCTCTTTCATGGCTGTTTTTCAGAACAGCACATCCGGTACTCACCAAACCTAAAAACAATATTAATCCTATTTTTTGCAATTTTCAATCTCCTTTAACAACTCCGTTTTGGTATTGTCGAGCTTTAAGGCAGTCTGCCAGTTTTCAATAGCTTCAGCACACTTGTTCAGTTTCTTGAGAATAAAACCATAGTGTTCATACCATACAGCATCCGGTTTTTCGCCGCTACTAATAATCGTCATCATTACCTTAGCTGCTTCACTATACTTGGATCTTTTATAGAGTACCCAGGCATAGGTGTCTAAATAAGTTGTATTCTTTCCTTCTTTTTTGATCACGGTTTTAGCCATTTCTTCTGCTTCCTTCAGTTTCATGCCCTGTTCCGCTAAGTAATATGCATAATTGTTCAATATCGTCAGATCGGTATCCCTTAAATTTTTAGCCTCTTCAAATGTGTCGAACGCTTTGGAATAGTCTTTCATTCTGTAATAAACATCAGCCCGCATACTGAGTACCTGCATTTTATTGTCTACATCGTCACCAGCCAATATTTCTGCTTTTCTTAACTCATCGAGAGCAATATCGAATTTGCCTTTTTCCACCGCTCCGTTTGCATACAGAACTTTAGCTACAAAAGAGCGGTTGAAACGAGTAGCGCATTCTTCACCTTTCAGCATAAGGTTGTCAAAATCCCTTTCCTGAAGGTAAATAAAAAGCAACTTTTCCCATGCATAATAATTATCGGGTTGTGCTTCAATAATCTCATTAAGTCTTTTAGAAGCGCCATAGAAATCATTCATTTTAACCAGAAGCTCTGGTCTTAAGAGAATTACAATATCATCATCCTTGTAATTATTCTCAAATGTTTTCATTATTTCCAATAAGCTATCGCCTTTCGCTGATACCAGGTCCGGAATATCTATCAATTGCGCTACTAATGAAATTTTGTCCTGTTTTTGAACCTGGCTATTAGATACAACCGTATTTAGCAGCAGCATTAATTCATCCCAGGATTTCTCTCTGACAAGAAAATCACAAAAGGCAAGTTGTGTAGTAGGATCATCCGGGTCTTTTTCAATAAGTCCCATATAAACCTCCAGCGCTTTTTCATTCTCCCCTTTTCCCCTATAAATATCGGCCAGAAGTCGTTTATAAAGCAATTCTTCAGGAAATTCCTTAATCAGCAAATTAATCTTTTCAAGCGCATCATTGAAATCTCCAGCAGCCATAAGGCTCTTCGCTGCTGATATCGTAGATGTTTCATTTACACCATATTTCTTATCGAAAGAATCAAAAACATTTTTGGCTTTAGCGTAATTTTTATTCTCAGCATAAAGATTCCCCAGCGTCAGTTGAAGGTCTTCCTTTTCAGGGAAGAATTCCGCCGCTTTCTCATAAAAAATTATTGTACTGTCTAGATTCCTTTCTTTATAATAGATTTCCGCAAGACCCAATAGGTACCAGATGTTCTTTTCATCTATTTTTTCAGCAGTTAGTAGAAACTTCTTCCCATTGGCTATATCTCCTCCTGACATAACTATCTGAGCCATCTCATAGTAAACAGCATCGCTGTGCGGATTGATTTTCAGGCACTGCTCAAAATACTCCAGGGCATCTCCACTGTTCCCCAGCATTTTCTGCTTAATTGCTTCCACGTACACATAATTGAACGCTGCCTGCTTATTACTTTTTCCTGAATCGATACTAATAGAAGAAGGCACCAATTTCTTAGAGCAGGAGGTTAAAATAAGAAGAAGTAATCCTACAAATACGATATATTTAACGTTAATTTTCATAAAGACTAATCATAAAACTGACGACAAAGATAGTTTTAAAGGTGCAAACCTATATTTCAAATATCAGAATTGATAAAAATATGTCAATTTGAAATCCAATAATAATATGTATCGTTCAAAGTTAAATATCTTTGCAGTTTTATTATCAGATCATTTATAAACAAATTATACATTCGATGAGTTTCATTTTCAATAAGACACTTATACTACCGGCGCTTTTAATTCTTATTTCATGTAATGCTCCCGGAGGAGGGAATGAGAATACAATAGTGGCGATAAAAACAACTGCCGGAGATGTTAAAATAAAATTGTACGACAATACTCCTATCCATCGCGACAATTTCATAAAGCTGGTAAATATGGGCTTTTATGAAGGCGTTTCATTTCACAGAGTAATCAGAGATTTTATGGTACAGGCCGGCGATCCGGCAACCAGAACAGCATCAAAAGTCACCCTTCCTGATTCATTAACATCTTACACTATTCCTGCTGAAATTAATAATCAAAACTTTCACAAGAAAGGAGCGCTCGCAGCTGCGCGTCAGGGCGACGACGTTAACCCAACGAGACGATCTTCAGGAACTCAATTTTATTTAGTCCAGGGCGTCAGGCTCACAGACAGTGATCTTGATATTGCAGAACAACGAATTAACAGCACGATTAAGCAGTCGACATTTAACAATTATCTCAAAGAATCGGCGGATAGTGTTCGTTCTTCGGGGACTACAGCAACTGATGGCAAGATTCAGGAAATTGCGTCTATCAGGATGTTCAATTACCTGACATCATACAAAGACTACAAAATAACTGCAGATCAAAGGAACATATACAAAACACTGGGCGGAACACCAAGGCTGGATGGCACCTACACTGTATTCGGGGAAGTGATTGAAGGTCTTGATATTATAGACAAGATTGCCGGCGTGAACACTGATGCGAATGATAAGCCGCTCACGGATGTAAGAATCCTTAAAATTAAAATAGAGAAAAAATAACAGGAACAAATAATTCATAGCGATGCTTCAAAAGATAAATGCCATACAGGAAGAGATCTCCTCAACATCGATAAAAAATTCAGAAGAGCTTGAATCTTTCCGTTTAAAATACCTGAGTAAGAAAGGTTTAATATCAGATCTTTTCGATGGTTTCAGGAATGTGCCTGCTGAAGAGAAGAAAGAGGTTGGACAGAAGCTTAACGAGTTAAAGCAGAGCGCTCTTGAAAAATACAATTTACTTAAGTCAGAGCTTGTTTCAAGTGACGACAGTGCATCTACAACTGATTTAACCAGGCCCTCTGTTCCCTATTCGACCGGATCGCGTCATCCAATTTCAATAGTAAGAAATGAGATAATCGATATTTTTATGCGGCTCGGGTTTGTAGTTTCTGAAGGCCCAGAAATAGAGGATGATGATCATGTTTTCACCAAACTAAACTTTGCCCCGGAGCATCCGGCCAGGGATATGCAGGATACCTTCTATATTTCAAGGATATCGGCGGAAAATTCAAGTCCTGAAGACATTCTGTTGCGCACACACACCTCATCGGTTCAGGTTAGGGTTATGCAAAATCAAAAACCGCCCATTCGAACTATTTCGCCGGGAAGGGTTTTCCGTAATGAGGCCATTTCAGCACGGGCTCACTGCATCTTTCATCAGGTTGAAGGTTTGTATATTGATGAAAATGTGTCGTTTGCCGATCTTAAACAAACATTATTGTTTTTCGCCAGAGAGATGTTTGGTAAAGAGACAGAAATCAGGCTCAGGCCATCATACTTTCCATTTACTGAACCTTCTGCAGAAATGGATGTTAGTTGTAAGATTTGTGGTGGAAAAGGCTGTAATGTTTGTAAGTACACGGGTTGGCTTGAAATACTGGGATGTGGAATGGTTCATCCTAACGTACTGGAATCGTGTAATATAGATAGTCGGAAATATTCCGGGTTTGCGTTTGGAATGGGTATTGAGCGGCTCACTATGTTGAAATACCAGGTGAATGATCTCCGCTTGTATTTCGAAAATGATCTCCGGTTCCTCGATCAATTCAAAACAGCCTTTTAAAGGAATTGAACAAACATTTTTTACGTGTTCCCAAGTTTGATAATGAAATTATAATACATCAGGATATGAAACAGCAGGATATTCATGTTCCATTATGCAATAAATGCGCACTTGATTCCGGTTCTATTTTCAAGTGCCTGACAGCTGAAGAAATTGATAATCTTAACTTTCAAAAAGATTTCCGCCAGTATAAACGAGGATCGCTTCTTTATCAGGAAAACAATCGTATTAGTGGTTTTTTTTGTATAAACAGCGGGATTATTAAAGTATTTAAAACTGGATTTGACGGAAAAGAACAAATCATCCGTTTTGCAAAGGCGGGGGATATAATAGCTTACCGCAGTGTTTTGAGCAATGAGCTGGCATGCACGTCAGCGAAAGTAATTGAAGATTGTCAGGTGTGTTTTATTCCATCAGAAATACTTATTTCTTTCATTAAGACCAACCCTACATATGCACTTGAATTACTTAAGCTTGCGTGTCATGAACTGGGAGAAGCAAATTCTTTCATTACAGATATTGCTCAGAAAACAGTAAGAGAACGGCTTGCTGAAATACTCATCTTCCTGGTAAAAGATTTTGGTCTCGATGAAGAAAAGTTTCTAAATATTTCCCTTACCCGCGAGGAACTAGCTAACATTGTTGGTACAGCAACGGAATCTGTTATCCGGTTATTATCGGAGTTCAAATCCGACAATCTGGTAGAACTTAACGGAAGAAAGATCAAGATTTTAGACACACCTGGTCTTGAAAAGATCAGTAATGTCTTCAACTAGAAGGACTTATTGAAATAGATGGGAATAAGGAAATATGTTGTAAAGCATATTTTTGTGCGGGGTTAAATTTCTGTAACTGTTTTTAGTCGAACAATGTACCGGGTTTATTAAAACCAAACTGTCTGCCAAGATGTTTGTATGCATGTTCGGTTGCCTCCCGTCCTCTCGGAGTTCGTTTAAGGAACCCCTCCTTTATCAGAAATGGTTCATAAACTTCCTCAATAGTACCACTCTCTTCACCAACTGCAGTAGATATTGTAGTTAAACCTACTGGTCCGCCCCCGAATTTGTCAATAATAGCTAACAGGATCCTGTTATCCATTTCATCAAGACCGTGCTGGTCGATGTTGAGGGCTTTAAGTCCGTACCTGGTAATTTCGATATCAATCTCACCGGAACCTTTTACCTGAGCAAAGTCTCTTACTCTTCTCAGCAGAGCATTTGCAATTCTTGGCGTTCCCCTGCTTCTTCTGGCAATTTCCACAGCGGCTTCCTCATCAATGTTTACGTTGAGTATCCCTGCTGATCTTTGTATAATACCTGTGAGAATTTCATGGTCGTAGTATTCGAGATGAAATTTTATGCCAAAGCGTGCCCTCAGGGGACTTGTAAGAAGACCGGAGCGGGTTGTTGCACCAATAAGAGTAAAGCTGTTAAGGGTAAGCTGTACCGATCTTGCGCTGGGGCCCTTATCGATCATTATATCTATCTGGAAGTCTTCCATGGCAGAGTAGAGATACTCTTCAACAACAGGGCTCAGACGGTGAATTTCGTCAATGAAAAGTACGTCTCCTTCCTGCAGATTAGTAAGCAATCCGGCGAGATCTCCGGGTTTATCGAGTACTGGTCCGGATGTAACGCGCAGGTTAACATGCAGTTCGTTCGCAATTATAGTTGCCAGGGTAGTCTTCCCCAGGCCTGGAGGGCCGTGCAATAAAACATGATCTAAGGATTCGCCTCTTTGTTTTGCAGCAGTAACAAAAACAACCAGATTTTCTATTACCTGTTTTTGTCCCTTAAAATCGCTAAAGCTTAACGGGCGGAGTTGTTTTTCAAATTCTTTGTCAGAAGCAGAGATAATTTCTTTTCTGATGTTAACATTTTCTTCCATTGAGCAAGATCTATTTAATTAGTTTAACATCGCTTTCCGGAAGCTTGATCCTGACACCGTTAATACTTACTTCAGTATCATTTTTATATGCGATTACCAGAAATGGTAAGCCTTCTTCGTTGTATTTTTTCCAGGTTTTTTCTCTTATACCCGACTGGTAGTACTGTTCCTCTTTAGTGTTTCCATTTTCGTAATAAAAGGTTTGTTTTCCATCGGGATTACCTTGTACAAAGTTTCCCTTGAATTTCAGAGTACCATCGGGGTAGTAGGATTTCCAAATTCCATCTCTTAAACCAATTATATATTTTCCTTCTTCCGAAACAGTTCCGGATTTAAATTTCCATTCCCCGTTTTTCTCCCCGTCGGAGTATTCTCCCTGGGCAATTATATCGCCGGCCAGGGAATATTCTGTACTAGATCCATCTCTGACACCCTGGAAATATTCTTCTTCTCTCAGCATTGCACCATTGTCGTAATACCATTTCCATAAGCCATCGGGACGGCCATTGTTGTATGATCCTGTTTGTTCAACTTTTCCCTCAGGGCTATAAAATTTCCATGTTCCGGAACGTCTGTTATCGGTATATTGTCCTTCCGCCTGTACTTTTCCGTTAGCGTAAAGGTCTTTCCATTTCCCGTTATGATTTCCTGCTTCATCGATAATTCCTTCTGATAAAAGAAGTCCGTTATCGTTGTAAGTGAATGAATTTGTGATCTTACCATCTTTCCCGTACTCCCGGTGAATACCAACAGGAATTCCTTTTCTGTAAGGGCCGCTGTAAATTATTTTCCCTTCAGCATCAACTTTGTTTACAACCTCAATATCGGGTTCATCCTCAACTTTCGATTTTACTACCGCCCCGTTTTCATATAACATTGTAAGCACCAGAATGCCACGACTATCGTACTCTTTATAATAACCATTGAGGAGATCGTCCTTATAAGTTTTTTCTGATTTTAAGTTTCCATCAGGATAGAAGTCTTTCCAGTCGCCCTGTTTTAATCCCTTGGAATCTAGTCTGTTAATCTTCTCCCTGCTAACCAGATAATCCTTATTATATTCGAGCAGAGTGATTACGTTTCCATTTATATCAAATTCCTTTGATAGCCCTTCCTTTTTACCATTATTATATCTTATTGTCTGCAGCACTTTTCCTCCGGGATAATACATGTATGCTGTTCCCTCTTTTTTATCACCCGCAAATAATTCTTTCGACGCTATATAAACGCCTTTTGCAGGATCTTTTTTATATTTATAGTTCCAACCATTTCTTTTACCACCGAGGTAGCTTATTTTCTCTATGGTATCTCCAAACTGATCGTAAAATATCCAAATACTGTCTAGGAGAAAATTAGTCCTTCTTCCTTCTGATTTCTTAACTCCTGTAATGTAATAGCTCTTCCACAGACCCTCTGGCAATCCGTTTTTCATCAATCCTTCACTTGATACAGTTCCATTAGGATATTTGAGTATCTGATAACCATCCTTAGGAGTCGCGGTATCTTGTGCCGGGCTCATTTTCCAAATCAGTAAAATAGCTATGAATGCAAAAAACCTTTTCATATTCAGATACCCAGTCTATCAGATATTTCCAACATACGTTTTATTGGTCTGTACGCCTTTTTCAATATAGCAGGTTCCATTGAAATTTCAGGAACTTCATCTTTTAAACAATTATATATTTTTTTTATTGTAATAAGTTTCATGAAGCTGCATTCGCTGCAACCACAGGTAGAATCTCTGGGTGGCGCCGGGATATAGGTTTTACCCGGATTTTCTTTTTTCATCTGGTGTAATATTCCAGCTTCTGTGGCCACGATATAGCAACTTGCATTGTCTGTTTGAGTAAAATGCAGTAAGGCAGAAGTAGAACCAATAAAATCTGCAATCATTCTCACAGGAAGTTCACATTCCGGATGAACTATTATTTTAGCGCCGGAGTATTCTTTTTTCAGTGTTAATATAGCTTCAAGAGAGAATTCTTCATGGACGTGACATGTTCCATTCCAAATTACCATATCACGACCAGTTTTTTTCAATATATAATTGCCAAGATTTCTGTCGGGAGCAAATATTATTTTTTCATTCACCGGAAGCGATTCGACAATCTGTACTGCATTGGAGGAAGTACAAATTATATCGGAAAGAGCCTTTATTTCAGCAGTGGTATTAACATATGAAATTACAGTGCGTCCGGGATGTTCTTTTATGAATTTTTCAAAATCGACCGCTTTACATGAATCTGCCAGAGAACATCCGGCATTTAAGTCGGGAAGGAGTACCTTTTTTTCCGGCGCCAGTATTTTAGCTGTTTCTGCCATAAATTTAACGCCTGCAAACACAATTATATCAGCACTATTTGAGGCAGCTTTTTGAGAAAGAGCCAGGCTATCTCCTAATATGTCAGCAATATCCTGAATATCAGATGTTTGATAATAGTGTGCAAGAATGATAGCATTCTTTTCAAGCTTCATTCTGTTTATCTCAGAAACATAATATTGTGTAGTCTCGTTATTCATTATAACTTTAAAGATAATCAAGTAAACAAAAGAACAAGATCTATATTAGAATTCCGGTTTGAATCTCTTTTGTTTTGAAAGTTATTATTAACAATATAATATTCTTATAAGTTTAAATTAATTTTATTTATGATGATGATGATATGCTGTTAATACTGTTGATATATAAAACAGATTTTTATTGTTTTTTTCATCTTTAAATGCAAATTAACATCTTATCAACATGTCAAAAAACATACCGTTTTTGAATATCAGCAGATTAGTAAAACAACTAACAATTGTTAATAACAGTTTACTAATACAGACAACCGGACAAAAGTAAGCCTTTTAAGGTTTATTTAAGGTTGATATTTTGACTTTCTTTTCTTAAAACTTTATAATTGACCATACCGCCCAGTCTAAAAACATTAAATTTGTTGACAAGACAGGAGTTTCGAGAAATTACTTATATTTTATTTACAGGTTGTTAACAATCTTCTTAGAAAATCATTCTTCACCTACTCCTAATAAAACAATCTCAGATCTATTTTGTTACACATACTCAGCAATTGTTTTTCAATGTTTAGTATGAGGTAATTTTTTTCATTTAGTTAAGCAATTGTATTAATTTGCACTCTTATTATAAACAACACTTTAAAATTAAATACATTGAAATATAAGAAAATAGCAATAGCAGCTGATCACGCGGGATATTTTCTGAAAGAAAAAATATTAGCGTGGCTGATTAAGGAAAAGCATGATGTTAAGGATTTTGGAAGCTTAAATGAAGATGCAGTAGATTATCCTGATTATGGTCATCCTATGGCAAATGCTGTGTCGGCCGGAGAATTTGATTTTGGCATTTCTGTTTGCGGAACCGGTAATGGAATGAATATGGTGGTTAACAAACATCCGGGAATAAGGGGTGCATTATGCTGGAATGAAGAAATAAGCCGCTTAGCACGGGCTCATAACGATGCAAATATGTGCGCTTTACCAGGAAGGTTTATTTCGGAATCAGAAGCACTACTTATTGTTGAAACATTTATAAATACTCCATTCGATGGAGGCAGGCACCAGAGAAGGATTGATAAGATTTCATTAAAAATCTACTAATATGCTTTCAAGCTCATGCAGGTATGGTATCAGAGCAGTAATTTACCTGGCAAGTCAGCCAGCAGAAAATGGAAAAACCGGCATCAAGCAAATAAGTGTGGCTCTGGGACTTCCACAACCTTTTCTTGCGAAGATACTTCAACAGCTGGCTAAACAAAAAATTCTTAGTTCTTCAAAAGGGCCGCATGGCGGGTTTAATCTTGTGAAAGATCCGAGGAATATAACATTGCTTGATATAGTTCGTACTATTGACGGTGAAAATATATTTACGGATTGTGTTATGCATAATGGTTCGTGCGAGTCGATTGGAGAAGATAAAAAAAACTGTCCTCTTCATCAGGACTATGAAAAGTTAAGAGGTGATATGATTAAATTATTTAGCAATAAGACAGTTTACGATCTGGTCAGAAGGGCAACTAATAAAGAACTTATAACTATTTGAACCTGTCGCTTACGAGCGGTTTAATGCGTAACCATAGTAAGATTGAAACCATAATTCCTACAGAATTAAATAAGGCATCAAAAAAGCTACCGCTTCGGGTGGTGGTAAGAGCCGATTGAAGCAGTTCCATTAAAATTCCATAAAAAAGAGGAATAAGGGCGATTAAAAACAATTGTTTATTACTTTTAATGGTTCTTCTGTTCTCAAAAATAATAACCGACATAAGTCCGAAATACATAAGGAAGTGCACGACTTTATCGAAATTTGGGATGTCAATCAGAGGAACTTTCTTAAATGTTTCAGAGCTGGCAAGACTGAGATACAGTATAGTAAGAGCTACCAGCATTGACAAAATGTTCTTCTTCACCATATTTATTGTTTAATGCAAATTTAATTATTTAAAGTTTATACAGATTAATAAATTTCGTTGTTGTAAGTAAAACATGGCAGGAATATATATTCACATACCTTTTTGCAAGAAGCTTTGTTTTTATTGCGATTTCTATCATGTGATTTCTTCAGATGAGAACTCTGTCTTTGTTGATGCTCTGCTTCTCGAAGCTTTAACCAGGAAGGATTATCTTGAAAACGAAACCGTTTCTACTCTTTATTTTGGGGGCGGCACACCTTCGGCACTCTCCATAAAAGAGTTGGGTACAATCTTGAATGGGATCAGAAAGCTTTTCAGGGTGGAGGACAATTGTGAAATGACTATCGAATTAAATCCTGATGATATAAACCCCACCTATCTTGCTGGGCTTAAAGATTTGAAATTTAACAGGATAAGCCTGGGAATCCAATCGTGGCGCGATCAGGATCTGAAAATGCTTAACCGCCGACACGACTCGGCGAAAGCAGTACAGGCACTGAAAGACACATTTGACACAGGTTTTGATAATGTATCGATCGATCTTATTTATGGAATACCCGGAATGAGTGCAGATGAGTGGGCTCTAAATCTTGACCGGTCATTTTCCTTCGACATAAAGCACTTATCGGCATATCATCTTACTCTGGAGCCCGGGACCGTATTCGGAAAAATGCTTGAAAAAGGGATGATGACCGAAATTGATGAAGACGAGAGCAATCTTCTGTTCAATATACTAATTGAAAAAGCTGAAAAAGCCGGTTTTATTCAATATGAGATTTCGAATTTCGGCAAGCCGGGATTCTTTTCAATTCACAATTCAAATTACTGGAAACAAATAAATTACCTTGGTCTCGGACCTTCAGCACATTCATTTAATGGCTATTCACGTCAGTGGAATATGCGCGATGTGAAAGGGTATATAAAGGCGCTAAATTTAGGGAGACCATTTTTCGAGAAAGAAGAACTTGATACGAAAACCCGTTTTAATGAATATATAATGACCTCTCTCAGAACTATGTGGGGAATAGATCTTGAGTATATTGAGAACACTTTTGAAAAAGAGGGATATGATTATGTTATGAATTTAGCGATTAAATTCAAAGCGTATGGTCTTATGAATCAAAACAATAACAATCTGGTTCTTACCTCTCAGGGTAAAATGATTTCAGACAATATTATTTCAGAATTTATGATGGTAGTTAACAGCTAGCTATTTTTTTGAAAGCATAAAATTTGTACGACCGATAATATTGTCTTCCAGGTAAAGCTCAACGCTGTAATTTCCGATTATAAAATCGCCGGTATTATCCAGGAAAATGCACATTTCAACATCCTGATTAATATAATCCACGCTCCGGCTTGCAGAATATATCAACTTATTTTTCTGGTAAGTAAAGAGGTTATCAGGACTGCTTGTAATAACCAGAGAATCAGGCCTTATAACTCTCATAAATACTTCCTTGGTACCAGCTTTTGCCAGAGGGTTTTCGCGGAGGGTAAAACATATTCTGAGTTTATCGAGAAGATTTATCCGCGTGGTCTCTTTCCTTTTCTTATTAAGTGAAACGGCAACTATATCTTTCGCCTGGATAACTGAAGCGATCTCGACCTTGGTACTGAGCTCCTCCTTAACTTTTGAAAGCTCGGTATTTTTACTTTTCACTTCAGAGATTTGTTGGTGAATTTCTGTGTTTTCTGCTGAGAGGGCCTTATTACGGGTGTTAAGCGAATCGATCTGCACAATATAGCTTTTCATTATTTCGCGCATTGTTGTGATCTCGCCTTTATATCTTTTTATCAGCTGAGTGTTTGAAGCGTTAATTGACAGTAATTGTACTATTCTCGATTTCTCCTTTTGCATAACCACATTAAGGCTGTCGTTATTTGTTTTCAACGTATCGTATGCAACAACCATAAGCCGCAATTCATGTGCCAGAGAGTCTTTTTCCTGAGTAAGAGTTGTTTCCATTTCTACCATTCTGTTTTTCTGATCATTATACTGCATGATGAGATAGATAAGAGCTCCCGCAAGAAGTACAGAAATAATGATCATTGTAACAGGAATGGCTTTTTTTGTTTTTTGTTCTGACGGAGTAATATTATTTGCGTCGCTCATATGTTTATTTATCATTAGAATATTTCGAGTGCAAAATTAATAATATCCTGATAATAATAAATGTATCGGATTCAAAGATTAATTTTACAGAGAACAAAAAAGAATCATTGATGTTTAACAAATAAAATCTTTATGAAATATATCGGAGCACACGTTAGCGCGTCAGGCGGTGTATATAATGCCCCGGTGAACGCCAATGCAATAGGAGCGAGGGCCTTTGCCCTTTTTACTAAAAACCAGAGGCAATGGTTTTCGGATCCGCTAACCCAGGCCAGCATAAAATTATTCCGCGATAATTGTGAAAAATATGATTATAAACCTTTTCAGATTCTTCCGCACGACAGCTACCTTATAAATGTGGGGCACCCGGAGTCTGTTGCTCTGGAAAAGTCAAGAAAGGCATTTCTCGACGAAATGCAGCGTTGTGAACAATTAGGGCTCGACAGACTTAATTTTCACCCGGGTAGTCATCTCAAGGAAATAAGCGAAGAGGAATGTCTCTCAAGGATAGCAGAGTCGATTAACATTGCTCTCGACAAAACAAAAGGGGTTATCGCTGTTATTGAGAATACAGCGGGGCAAGGATCGAATGTAGGATATAAATTCGAACAGCTGAGATTTATTATCGATAAAGTGAACGATAAGTCGAGGGTAGGAGTGTGCATTGATACCTGTCATGCCTATACATCGGGATATGATCTTAAAACCGTGGAAGGATTTAAAAAGACTTTTGAAACATTCAGTGAAGTTGTTGGTTTTGGATTTCTTAAGGGGATGCATCTCAATGATTCTAAGAAAGATCTGGGAACCAGAGTCGACAGGCATGATAATATCGGAAAGGGTTTTCTTGGTGATGAGTTGTTCCGGATGATTGTAAATGACTCGCGGTTTGATGATATGCCCCTTATACTTGAGACACCCGAGGAATCTTTATGGGAAGAAGAAATAAAGAAATTATACTCGATGGTGGTTTAGAGAGGTCTGTGAAACTGTGATAAAGTTTTAGCTAATCAATGCTTTAATATTAATACGTTTAAGCTCCTCAACGGTAGAATTATAACCAATTGTAAAAAGCTCTTCAGCTTTTTCAGGATCGAGGATTTTGTAGTTCCCTAATTCCAAAGGTGCGATAAAGAGATCAAAAAGTTTCGCTTTTTCGCCAATTTCTTTTGACATACTGAGCATAAAAGTTCTTTCAGCAATACTTATCAGACCGCTTATTTTTTCCATATAACCAACAGGGTTCACAAACGATCCGATCAGAAAATTGCACTTGTTTTCAATAGGATGGAGGGGAAGGTTATCGAGTACTCCACCATCAACATAACAAATGTTCCTGATTATAACAGGCTGAAAAAGTACAGGAATACTTGCTGAAGCTATCACCGGGTTTAGAAGTTCGCCTTTGGAAAAATACACGGCTTTTCCATTATTAAGGTCTGTTGCTGTTACAAATAAAGGAATTTTCAGTTCCTCAAAAGTTTTAGCCCTTAAATAGGTTTTCAATATTTTTATTACTCCGCCAATCTGAAGCAATCCCTCTCTGGGCAGGGTTGGCCGCATAAAATCGAGCCGGCTTCCCGAGTTCATAATCTGATGAATCTCCTTTGGGGTGTATCCGTCGGCGTACAGGACTCCCGCCAGAGCTCCGGCGCTTGTTCCGGAGATAATATCCGGGAATATTCCAGCTTCGTTCAGGGCCTGCATCACACCAAGATGTGCAAAACCCCTTACTCCACCCCCGCTTAAAACAAGTCCTATGTTGTATTTTTTCTTTATCATTGCAATATGTTGAAGATCATAAGCCGCTTAAAAAATCGAGTAGTAATTTGATATTTAGAAAAGTGACAATTCCGGTAATTAGCATAAGGAGGCAGATCAGAAAGGTGCTATTTGCATATTTCCCCATAACCTTTTTTGATGAAGTCAGGTAGATTTGAAGAGCCACGGTGAAAGGAAGCTGAATGCTTAAAAACACCTGTGAATAGATTAGACCTTTGAATGGATCTCCTACAAAAAAAATTAATAAGACTGCTCCAACAAGTGATATAATTATTCCAATACGTGAATGGTTATCTTTCACATTGTAAGGTTCTTTATACATTCCTGAAACTATAGATCCGCCAGCCATTCCTGAAGTAATTGATGATGCCACTCCTGCAAAAAGCAAAGCAACAGCAAAAACGACCGAGGAATTGTTTCCGAGTAATGGTTCAAGTAATTTTTCGGCCTGTGGAAGTTCATCCACTTTAATGCTGTTTCTGAAGAAAGTGGCAGCTGCAAGAAGAATCATCGCACTGTTAATAGCCCAGCCGATAATCATCGAAAACAATGTATCAGCGAATTCAAAACGAAGTTGTTTCTTAATGATTTTTTCATCCTGAAGATTCCATTGACGACTTTGTATTATCTCAGAATGCAGAAACAGGTTATGGGGCATAATTACAGCGCCAAGTACGCTCATAATCAACACTATGGATCCCTTGGGAATACTCGGTTTAACCCAGGACATCCCGGCCATTACCCAATCGGTGTCTATAAGAAACAGTTCATAAAGAAAAGAGAGTCCGATTATTGAAACAAATCCGATAATCCACCTTTCAATTTTCTTGTAAGAATTTGTGAATAACATAATTATAACAAAAGCGGTAACAAGAATCGCCCCGGCATTAATGGGAACATTAAAGAGCATATTCAAGGCAATAGATCCGCCCAGAATTTCAGCAAGTGAGGTTGATACCGAAGCTAGTACAGCAAAAGAAAGAATGGTTTTTGAAATCTTTGGATGAATGTATATTGTTGCAGCTTCAGAAAGACAAAGACCTGTTGCTATTCCAAGGTGAGCAACGTTATGCTGAAGAACAATCAGCATAATAGTTGACAAGGTTACTATCCACAGGAGAGTATATCCATAATCGGACCCTGTAGCAATATTTGCGGCCCAGTTGCCTGGATCGATAAATCCAACAGTAACCAGCAGACCGGGACCGATGTATTTGAAAATATCAAGCGCCCCGTAAAATGGAATGTGATCCTTTCTTTTAAGGTCCTTTAAGAGGCCTCCCGGGTGAAACAACTTGTTAATATTCATCATATTGAGACTGAACAATGCTTATTGAACCTGCATAGTGTGTCCAGGTACTTATAGCAAAGATAAGCAAAGCTTCTAACAATTGATTTTCGGAATTCCCTATCCGGTCTTGAAAATCAGAGAAAAAAGATAAATTTGTGAATCAGATTAATGCGAGTCGTAATTTAATTCAGAAAAATATGCAGTTCATACTTATTGGTTATGATGGTACCGATGAAGGCGCCATGGAACGAAGATTAAAAGTTCGTGAAAAACATCTTGAAAACATAGCCACTCTCAAAAAAAGCGGAGAATGTCTCTTTGGAGGAGCATTCCTTAGCGAGGAGGGCAAGATGATCGGATCAGTACTTGTATATGAATATCCCGACAGGCAATCGCTTGATGAGAAGTTGAAGGACGAAGTTTATATATCGGGAGGTGTATGGAAAAAGATTGAAATCAAGCCTTTCCGGGTGGCGAAAATTTAATTTATGAGAGCAATCATTATAGGGGCAACCGGACTGGTTGGGAATCTTATATTAAATGAAGTCCTGAAAGACAATGATTTTTCGGAAGTAAGGATTTTTGTAAGGAAGCCTACCGGAATCACCAATCCGAAATTAAAAGAATTTGTGAGCCCAATGGCCGAAATTATTTCTCTTAGTTGCGAAATCAAGGGAGACGTTCTGTTTAATGCTTTGGGAACCACAATAAAGAAAGCAGGGAGCCAGGTAGAACAGCAACGGATAGATAGGGATCTGCCGGTTAATTTTGCTAAAATCGCTTCAAAGAACGGAGTAAAAATAATGGTTAATGTTTCAAGTGTCGGTGCAAGTCTTAAAGGAGGGTTTTATCTGAAAACCAAAGCAGAGATGGAAAGCGGCACGGAGAAATTCTTCCCGCAGAATACATACCACTTTCGCCCCAGCTTTCTGATTGGGGAGAGAAAAGAGTTCCGGCCAGCTGAGAAAATTGCATATGTTGCAATGAAAGTAATTGACCCGCTTCTAACAGGGTCGGCCAAAAAGTACAGGAGCATGCCGGCAGATAAACTCGCAAAGTCAATGGTAAACATCAGCAAAAACCCGGAGGGGAAGCCGTCTGTTTTGTACTTTCCTGAAATTATGCAGCTCACTTAAAGACAGGAGCAACCGGGGGGCGGGAAATTCAGAAGATTAGGGCTTCAAATCTTACCGATCGATGAAATGTGCCTTTTTGTTGAATAATTTGCTGAATTCGTTGAATATTTTTTTTTCTCACCACAGCCATAGTTATGTTTGGTTACATGTTATTACATCCCATGATGTGATAGATAGTAATCAATATATAAAATGTCATACAGGAAAAAATCGACAATAACTCTTTTCAGGTCATATGTTCTATTTTTCTTTCTTATTGCAGGCTATCAAAGTTCTGTTTTTGGACAGGTAAGGGAGTTTAGTTTTAATTCTCCCGGGAGTACCTGTTATTTTAAATACCTGTGTTTTACATCTGACAGTGATTTCAGCTTTAAGAGACGGCCATTTATCTTTATTCTGAGTGAGTCAAACATCTCTGTAAGAGAAACATTTGACAAAGACTCTTTAAGAAATTCATCACTATATAAAGATTATTACCTGATCTACTTACCAAATGCAGGAACAACTTCAGGAGAAAAACTGGGGTGTATTGAGGCGCTGGTTGAGTTGCTTACTGCGAACTTTTTTAATTCAAAGACAAAAAGGACCAACCTGTTTTTTCAGGTAAATGATACGATGATAAGCCGTAATGATATTGCCTCAAATGGACTAAAAACCGTATTCAATGCCATAAGGCTAAGAGTTGAACAAAAGGAGAGCCGACCAGGGATTGATAGCATCTCTTCATTGGCAGATTTCAGAGAAACATTAGTTGAAAGTGACCCTGATGAGGAGGTGGTTGTTGATCAGGCATCTTATTATGTTGAAGGAAGTACCGATAATTCTGAGCCCGATTCAAATGAAACTCAATCGGAGAAAACATATTTTGGTCCTCCCACAACATATAAATATACTCTCACAGGGATAATTCATGATAAGCTCACCGGAGAAGTAATGCCGTTTGCCACCGTGCAGGTAGCGGGCACGACACTTGGCACCTCAACAAATACAGATGGCTATTTCACGCTTTTAAACGTTCCGACTGATACAAACACCCTTGTGGTTCAATATGTTGGATATTTCACAACTAAGGTTTTTCTTGATCCACAAAGTCCCAAAAGGAATCTGGCAATAGATATAAAACCATATTCACATACATTGAATGAGGTTAAGATAACCGCCTTTAAGGAGAATGTTGTTTTTGTAAAAAAAGCAGAAGTAAGTACTATTAAGTTTACTCCGGTTAAAATGGCGCAGTTGCCAAGTATCGGAGAAAGAGACATTATGCGTTCTTTTCAGCTTATGCCCGGGGTTAGCGCCTCTAATGAATCGTCATCGGGTCTTTACGTCAGAGGAGGCACCCCGGATCAAAACCTGGTACTTTATGATGGCTTTACAGTATATCATGTTGACCATCTGTACGGATTCTTTAGCGCCTTTAACTCTAACGCCGTGAAAGATATTCAGCTTTTTAAAGGAGGATTTGAATCCAGGTTCGGAGGGAGAATTTCAAGTGTAACCGAAATAACGAGCAAAGAGGGGAATCAGAAGAGGGCAAACATTGGAGCTGATGTAAGTCTTCTAAGTACGAATGTTTTTGCAGAGGTACCCATTGGCGATAAATTCTCGTCGTTTATAGCTTATCGGAAATCATATCAGGGAGAGATTTATAATCTGATATTCAAGAAGTTCAACAAGAGTTCAACCAGCGAAGCTCCGGATGTGGGGACTGGTCCGGGACGGAATTTTTCGCAGAACAATGAGGTTACATCGTATTTCTATGATCTTAACGGGAAATTTACTTATAAGCCCACGCAAAAGGATGTAATTTCATGGAGTATTTTCAATGGAACAGACAAACTTGATAATAGTTTTACATCCAATATTCCTTCTTTTGGACAGAATAATGCAAATTTCAGTATGAATTCTGTCGACCTGACAAAATATGGGAATGTAGGTTCGAGCCTAAAATGGTCCAGAAAATGGACCTCAAAATTATATGGAAACACAATTGTCAGTTATTCAAACTATTACAACGACAGAGAAAATTCTTCCGAGAGGACATTGATAAATCCAAATGCTACTTATGCAACAAGCAATAACGGGGTATTTGAAAAAAATGATCTTAAAGATTACAGTTTCAAGTCGGATTATCAGCTTGATTTCTCAGAACTTACACAGATAAACTTTGGAGCTTTTGCAACACATTATAATATAAAGTATGCATATGCACAAAGTGACACTGCAGACATATTAAACCGGGACGGAAACACTTTACTGGGAGGAGTTTACCTGCAAAGCAAAACAAAACTCCTGAACGACAGATTACAAATTCTTCCTGGTGCAAGAGCCGATTATTTTGCGACTACTCATAAGTACTATTTTGAACCCAGGTTTTCTCTTACTTATAATCTGACGGACAGGATAATATTAAAAGGAGCAACAGGAAAGTATTATCAGTTTGCAAACAGGGTTACCAGGGAGGATATAATGTCGGGGAGCAAAGAGTTCTGGATCCTCTCTGATGGAAA
The DNA here is from genome assembly GCA_963809855.1 of uncultured Bacteroidales bacterium. Taxonomy (GTDB): domain Bacteria; phylum Bacteroidota; class Bacteroidia; order Bacteroidales; family VadinHA17; genus LD21. The sequence continues at coordinate 3,510,079 of CAWELF010000001.1, forward strand.
TTCGGTTCCCATCAGTTCGGCAATACACCTGATTGCGGGAATATCCTATGAGACAAATAATTACACATTCAGTGCGGAGGGGTATTACAAAATGATTGATAACCTCACGGAGTATTCCCTTAGAATCAATGCAAATCCAATGGGGGTAAATTATAATGAGAACTTTTTTAACGGGTACGGCTATTCGCGGGGGATTGAATTTCTGGCGCAAAAGAACTCGGGCAATCTGAACGGATGGATAAGCTATACGCTGGGAGAAGCAAAGAATCATTTTGACGTATATTCCGACACTTATTATCCTGCAAACCAGGATGTTAAGCATGAATTCAAAGTTGTGGGTCTGTATAAGTACAGAAGATGGGATTTTGCCGCAAACTGGATATTTGCAACTGGAAGGCCATACACCGCTCCTTCTGGCGCTTATAAAGTTACACTTCTGGATGGATCGACGCAGGATTTCTTTACGGTTACAGCTAAAAACAGCGTACGATTACCTGATTATCATCGATTCGATATTTCTGCCACCTATAAGCTGCTGATGGGTAATCCGGGAGATAAAAAGCGACGGGAGCTGGGAACAGTTAGTTTTTCAGTGTTTAATCTCTATAATCACAGGAACATCTGGTATAAACAATTCACGTTAGAAGATGGGAAAATAATAGAGACTAATGTAAATTATCTTGGTATTACACCAAACATAACACTCTCATTTAAACTAAGATAATATGAAACACAGGATAATATTAATGACTTTATTGCTGATTTCTGTTTCAACTGCCTGTATTAAAAGGGATTTTTCAGAGTTTACGGATACTCCTATAATTGAATCGTATCTCCGGCCTGGTGATTATCTTAATATTAAAGTGAGCAGGCAGATCCCATATTCGTCAGATGTCAAATATTCTGATGATAATATCGACTTACTGAAGATAAATGTTATCTACAATAATAAATCATATACACTAACACCTCTGGGAGAAGGGAATTATATCGATAGTTCACTGGTAGTGAAAGAGGGTGAAATTTATAACATTTCGTTTTCCTTCAACTCCAGGAATGTTACCGCATATACACAAATTCCAGGCAAGCCCACAAACTTCATTCAGTCAGCTACTTCTGTTTCTGTCGATCGGATGACAAGCACTTCCGGGATGCCTACAGGAGGTCCCGGTTCGATGCCTGAACCAATTACTTTGACCTGGGATAATACCGATGAGTCGTACTATATTGTTATCATAGAAAACATGGAAGCGACTCTGGATCCTATAAGAGATTTCGGTGACGCTGCACCTCCCGGGAACAGGTTTAGAAAGATGCCGACAACTGCCTCAGGACTGCAACTTAGGCCACAGGAGTTTCAGTATTTCGGAAAGCACCGGCTTATTCTTTACCACGTACTTCCTGATTACGCGTCTCTTTATTCTGAAAAGACAACAAGCTCGCAGAATCTTACAAATCCATCAACAAGTATAATGAACGGATATGGTATATTTACAGGCCTGAACTCTGACACTCTGTATTTAAATGTATATGAAAGAAAATAAAATGCAGAAAGCATCGTAAATAAAAAAGGTCAGAAAAGAATAACCAGATATTTGTAACAGAAATAAAACGAAGGGCTATGAAAATGAGGAATAAACTTCATAACAGCATTAGACTTATGACTTTGGTATTGTCGTTATTAGTGGTTGTAAGTTGCAAGAAAGATGATGATTCTGCATATCAGCAAAAAGGCAACTACCCCACAATATATACCAAAAAGTTTACAGTTATCTGGACGCAAAGCGCACCTGGTTATTATTGCTTGTTAGCAGATGCAAACATTACACAGGATATTGTTGACAATGGCGAAGTTGCGGTGTATCTGAGTAATGATAACGGCGGATGGATTGCACTGCCGATAACCATGCCGATAACATCTACATATGCAACAACATATACGCCGGTTCATTATTTGGGGGGCATTACAGTGTGGGTATACGATACAGACACACAGCAGACTGTTGATCCTGGTCCCACAACATTTAAGGTTGTCATTATGAGTGCAGCTGCCCGACTGGCCAATCCGACTCTAAATCTGAAAAACTATGATGAAGTAATAAAGGTTTTCAAACTTAAATAATCAATATTCTGATTTTTGCATTTTAAAGCTCAATTCCGACCGGACAATGATCAGATCCGGTTATCTCTTCGAGAATAAATGCATCCTTTACTGAAGGAAGGAACGATTCGCTAACCAGAAAATAATCTATTCTCCAGCCAATATTTTTTGACCTTGCTCCCCCTCTATAACTCCACCATGAATATTTATCAGTTTGGTCGGGATGTAACCGTCTGAATGTATCAGAAAAGCCTCCATCTGAAAGCCGGTTCATCCCATCAATCTCCTCCTGCATATAACCAGCTGTTTTGTTATAATTGGCTTTAGGGCGAGCCAGATCAATTGCTTTGTGTGCAACATTAAGATCGCCGCAAACGATAACAGGCTTATTCCGTTCAAGATCTTTCAGATAATCAAAAAAAGCTTTATCCCAATCCTGTCTGTAGCTCAATCTCTTAAGCTCACTGCCTGAATTTGGAACATAGACATTAACAAGAAAAAAGGTTGCAAACTCCAAACACAAAACCCGACCTTCAGCATCATGCTCACCTCTATTAATACCTTTTGTTACATTCAGGGGTTTGATTTTAGTGAGAACTGTGGTTCCTGAATAACCCGGTTTTACTGCAGAATTTGAATAAATATGATAATCATTGAGAGGAGCCAGAGCTTCATTTACCTGATGTTCCAGGGCTTTAATTTCCTGTAGGCAAAGGATATCTGCCTGCAGATTTTCAAGATCAGTAAAGAAACTTTTTTTTGCAATGGCACGAACACCGTTTACATTCCAGGATATAATTTTCATAGGTTCAATTTTGATAAGAGCAAAAATAGGAACAAAGATATAACCAACAGTGTCTCTTTTCGACAATCATAAATATACTTACTTTAATAATCCCAGAGATTTCAGATTGCTCTTTTAGAAACAGAACAGAACTTTATACCGTGAGAACCAACTTATTCTTTAAATTAGGAGCTTAATATACTTCACAGCTTATATATGGCAAGTCAAAGAAATCTGGTCAGGACTCTTGGTTTAAGTTATGTAATCATTTTCGTGGTTGCCAACATTATCGGATCGGGTGTTTATAAAAAAATCGCACCAATGGCTGCGGAGCTTCACTCTTCGGTGTGGATTCTCATGGCATGGATTGTTGCCGGGATCATAACCATATTTGGGGCATTATGCAATGCCGAGGTTGCCGGATTGCTTGCCGACACAGGAGGAGAGTTTGTCTACTTAAAAAGAATCTATAATCGTTTTTTTGCATTCTTATATGGCTGGTCGTTATTTACGGTTATTCAAACGGCAACGATCTCCTCTCTTGCCTACGTTTTTGCCCAATCGTTGAACAATATGATCCCTATCCCGGAGATTCTTCCTTCACTTCAGCATTTATCAATTGGAGGTGTTTTCTTTCCTTTTCAGGACTTTGGGATCAAACTAACAGCTATTCTACTCATATTACTTTTAACCAACCTCAATATTTCAGGATTAAAAAGCGGAGTATGGGTAAGCAAAACGATCCTGGCGCTGGTGTTTCTGGGGCTCTTTTTGATTGTCGTTTTCGGCTTGACCAGCAATGTAGTAAAGCCATCAAACTTCATGACTGTTAAAGACATAACAAGCGGTGCTGTTACATTCTCATCTTTTTTTACAGCGATGCTTGCCGCTTTTTGGGCATATCAGGGATGGGTTTCAGTCGGATTTATTGGCGGTGAAATTAAGGATGCAAAGCGGAACATTCCGAAAGGAATCGTTATTGGCGTTCTTATAGTAATAATTATTTACCTGCTTGTTAATGTGACCTATCTCTCCCTTTTGTCAATACCTCAGCTTGAACAGATTCATGCATCCGGAAACCAGATTGCCGCGGTTGAGGCAGTAAGAAGTTTCTGGGGATCGGGAGGAGTGATGTTTATTTCGTTGCTGATACTGTTAACCACACTGGGTTGCACCAATGCCAGTATCCTGACCGGTGCCCGCCCGTATTATGCCATGTCCCGCGAAAGGCTTTTCTTCCCTGGAATAGGGAAACTGAACAAGACTAATGTCCCGGGTAACTCGCTGTTATGGCAGGGTTTGTGGGCCTCCGTACTGGTACTCTCGGGAACTTTCGATCAGTTGACCGACATGTTAATCTTCGCTGTATTTATATTTTACGGTGCAACATCCCTCGGTGTTTTTATTTTGCGAAGTAAGATGCCAGAAGCTTACCGGCCATATAAAGTGTGGGGTTATCCTGTTATCCCGGCAATTTTCATCATATTTTGTATATGCCTGGTATTCAATACAATTATTACCCGGCCGCGTGAAGCAGCAATCGGGATAATACTCATTCTATCAGGCATCCCGGTGTATTATTTACTTCAAAAAAGATTTTCAACCCGAAAAGATCAGGAAATTGAGAATGAAAAAGATCTTTAAATTCGGAAATACGGGTACAGAAGTATTTAAATATTAGATGATTTCAAACAATTCGCTTATTTTTGTAGTATAATATTTAATATGCCCGATTCTTCATTAGGTGACAAAACATGGGGCCTGGCAACATTGTCGGTGTCGAACATGCGGGCCCGGCCTGATGATGCTTCAGAACTGGTTTCGCAGGTGCTGATGGGTACCCCACTGAAAGTATCAGATAAAAACAATAAATGGTACAGGGTTGAGACACCCGAAAATTATTTCGGATGGATCGATGGGAGCGGACTGCAGCTTTTCACCAATGAAGGAATGGAAGCCTGGAGAAAATCAGATCGCTACTTGTACAAACTTATTTCAGGATACGCTTACGAGGCACCATCTTTAAAAAGTAAGATTATCTCAGATCTCATCCTTGGCGATCTGTTCGAAGTTGAATCAGCTGCTAAAGGATTTTATAAAATAGTCACTCCGGATGGTCGCAGCGGATATGTTAGAAAAGCCGACTGCACTTCTTTTGATGAGTGGAGCTCAATGAAACCTAATATTCAGTTGCTCCTGGCGTCTGCCTGTCAAATGATGGGTTCTCCGTATTTGTGGGGAGGGGCTTCAAGCAAAGCTGCCGATTGCTCCGGGTTTGTGAAGCTGGTCTATTATTCACAGGGAATCATTCTTGCAAGAGATGCGTCGCAGCAGGCCCGATATGGTGAGCCAGTAGATTTCAGCGATATAAATAATCTGCAACCAGGGGACCTACTCTTTTTCGGAAGTTCTCCCGAACGAATCAGTCATGTGGGTCTATACCTCGGAAAGGGAGATTTCATTCATTCCTCAGGCAGGGTGCACATAAGCAGCATAATTCCAGGCGATCCGAAGTACGTAAGTGAGCGGATAAACAGAGCAGCCCGCAGGATTGTGAATTCACTTAATAATGAGGGAATTGCCAGGATAAAAGATCATCCCTGGTATATCAATAAATCATAATCAATAAATTTATGGAAACAGTCCCCCGCGATTTTTGCCGAACTACCAGAATGGAGTCGCGGTTTGTTGGCACCATTTCTCTTTTACTGTTCACTGGCCTATTTTCGTGTAGCGGAAATCAGACAGGAAATAAAAATTTGCCAAATTCAGAAAATTCCGATTCAACAATAAAGGTTGAAACTCCGGATGAGTTTAATTCTGTTAATGCAATGCTTATTATTCCCGGCAATCCAGCCCCGGGGCGAGGTTTTCGTATTCTTGCCACTGGTGAAAAAAACATTCGAATGGCGGAGATAATTGTAAGTGGACCGGGAGGTAATTTGAAATCACAGAATAGTAAGACAGGAGAGGAACTGCCCTGTTGGCGTATAGATGATTTTGAAGGAAGCCCTTCAGGAAAATATACAGCCTCGCTTATAATTAACAAAAAGGAGGTAAGCAATCTGGAGTTTGTAATTGCTCCCGGGAAGGAGGCTGTCTCAATTAATGCTGTATGGAAAGCGACCCAAAGTTGGAATAGTGGAATGGAGGCTATCTATTCATCCTGGATTAATGCTCTGTTTCAGGGCTGTGATGAGCAATCATCATGGTCGGCTCTTCATGAGGTGACGCAGAATAAAGATCGCAATTTCCTTTATAACTATCTCGGTTTAGGTGAAGATGACCTGAATGCCAAAGACAAGATTATCATGGAGCCCGACTGTGCTGATAATCCCTTTTTCCTCAGAGCCTATTTTTCCTGGAAACTGGGTCTCCCGTTTGGATATCATATCTGCGACAGAGGTTATGTTGGACGCAATCCCCAAACAGGCCAATGGATCACTAACGAAACTTCATACTCAAAAAACAACCCCGTCCAGGCATTCAATTCATTCTTAAGATTGGTTATGAATGGCGTTCATTCAGGTACAGCGAGGACATCCCTTGATAACGAGAAATCAGATTATTATCCTGTACCACTGGAGCAGGGGGCTTTACGTCCGGGTACAGTATATGCTGATCCGTATGGACATACACTAATTCTTGTAAGCAGGATACCACAGACCAAAGACCACCCGGGACGGCTTCTTGCAGTAGACGCCCAGCCAGATAAGTCGATAGCAATTAAGCGGTTCTGGAAAGGAAATTTTCTTTTTAACACCACTGAAGTGGTTGGAGAACCGGGCTTTAAGGCTTTTCGTCCAATATCATCTGATAATGGTAAACTAAATCTGATACCAAACGAAGCCCTAACAGCATCAGCCGGTTTTGTCCCTTTTTCGTTACAGCAGAGAAAGATGAAAAGCGAGGTTTTTTATCGTACAATGGAACGAATAATCAATCCGGAACCATTAGAACCCGAAGCAGCACTTACAGATTTAATACAGGCTCTTCATGAGCAATTATTGGTACGAGTTAAATCGGTGGCAAACGGAGAAGAATATCTCAAATCGCATCCTGGAACAATAATTCCCATGCCTTCAAATGCCAATGGGATATTTCAGGCCGGCGGACAATGGGAAAATTTTTCAACTCCTAACCGCGACTTAAGACTCCTTATTGCAATGGATGCGGTGCTTGAGTTTCCTGAAAGAGTTGCAAGTTCTCCGGGTGACTTTAAAGTTTCAAAATTAAGATCTCCGGAAGAGATCAGGGAAAAGCTTCAATCTTTACTGCTTAAGAAGGTATCCGAACTTACAATAAGTTATAGCCGGTCAGATGGCTCATCGCAGGTTCTCACACTGGCTGAGATTCTTAAAAGGAGGGAAGCCTTTGAGGTGGCATATAATCCTAACGACGGAGTTGAGATACGCTGGGGGGCACCAGAGAAAAGTGTTGAGAAAGCCACTTGCCATCGTCAGGCTCCTCTAAATCAGCAAAAAACGATGGAGTCGGTACGAAAATGGTTTAATAAACGGCTGCATCCGCCAACATAAGGGAGATTAGTATTGGGGTTTATAGCCTTTTATTTTTTATATTTAACTGGTATTTAAAACCCTTTCCCAAGGGGCTGGTTAAAAAGTCTTTTCTAACCGCAAAGTACGCAAAGGTGACGCAAAGGACGCAAAGTTAAAACATTGTAACAAAGCTCTTTGCGAACTTTGCGATTTTCTTTGCGACCCTTGCGGTTAATGGATTTTGACTTTTTCAACAGCTCCATCAGAAAGTAAAGCATCCCACTCAGGAGGGAAGGGAGAGAGGGTCAATTGGAAATTGGAAGTAGTTGATTATTAATATAATAGATCTGCAAAAACTTAATATTAACTTTTTATTATTGATTCCTGATAGTAATAAAACTTAAAAAAATGAAGAATTTATATTTATGGGTATTAGCACTACTGATGATGAGTTGTTCTTCAACCGACAAGGACATGATTTTTCACTACTCTGTTTTGAAAGCGCTGGATAATGGTGTCCTTGAAGGAAATATGAGCGTTGGGGAATTGAAAAAGCATGGGGATTTTGGTCTTGGCACATTCAATAAAATGGATGGAGAAATGATCGTGTTGGATAATGTAGTTTACCGGGTCTCTGCAGAGGGTAAAATCATGCAACCGCAGGACAATTACGAGATTCCTTACACAGTTGTATGTTTTTACAACCAGGAAGACACGATGTCTATGAAAGGGGAGATCAATTACCCTGTGCTGAAAGAATATGTTAAGAACAGGCTCCCCTCGCAGAACCTCTTCTACGCATTCCGTATAAAGGGAACCTTCACGTATATCAAATGTGGTGGAGCAGGCAAACAGGAAAAACCATATGATAAGTCACTGACGGAGATGCTGGCAAACAGGCCAGTCTTTGAGGGGAGGAACATTACAGGAACGCTTGTTGGGTTTTGGTGCCCTGTATATATCGGAGACATTAATACTGAAGGATTTCATCTTCATTTTCTGTCGGACGATCACAGTTTGGGAGGTCACCTTATGGAATTCACAGCCCAGTCGCTGGAGCTGGGATTCGATATAAAATCTGTCTACAAAATAAATCTTCCGAATACAGAAATGTTCCGCAAAGCACCTTTCAGAAGCGCGAAAGTAAATTATTAATATTGGTTTGCACAAACAATAGGATTTTCATGAACATATTGACCTCTAAAGGCGCATGAAATTTTCTATAGCGTACAAAGCAATAATCTCATCGTTTTCTCCATTCTCTGCACCAGCGACTGCAAGACCACCTACAATTTCCCCATTAACAACAATAGGATAACTGCCCATTAAAGGGACAAAAGGAGCCGGTGTCACATTACCCAATGTCTGCATTGCAACCCTGACCTCCGAAACGGTTTTTTCCAACACCTTCCCGGGACGTTTAAATCCAACAGAGGTTGCTGCTTTTCCAATGGCGATATTTGCAGCGGCAATCATTGTTCCGTCAATTCGTTCGAGACAAATCAGATGGCCTCCGTTATCAACTACGGCAATAGCACCACCAACGCCAAGCTCAGTGGCTTTTTGGGTAGCGAAGCTTATAAGTGTTTTTGCATCCCCGAGCGATAAACTCTTTTTATTAAGCAAATTTAGCATCAGATTCTATATATATTTTTGTTTACCATTTTCATTAACCCATTGTAGTCTTCTGTTTTCATCATTTCAAGAATTTCCTGCTGATTCAGGGATTTGGCCAGATTGTATGCACCTGATGTTATTTCTGAATGACGGTTAAAGAAGTCAATTACACTAAAGATACGAGGTGATGCATCGGTGGTGAAGAATTTGTTATAATTATAATGCTGAGCCCAGAACATCAATTCAACATAGGTTAAAAAATGGCGGCTGGCCCCAATTAAATCCCAATCAGCTTTTGTGTCGTTGTCGTTAGTATGAATATATGCATCAAAACCATTTTCGTAGATTAGCGACAAAGCCTGAGCGGGGTTTTCCTGACTTTGCAACGAGTGCCCCATGTCGATGGTTACCCCTGTATTTTTACATTGTATGTCTTTCAACAGCAACAAAGCTTTGGCCGTTGAATCGAGTTGACAATGAACACGCGTTTCAGAATATTTTGGTTCAATAAACAATGGGATTTCAGGGAGATAGTCTGCTGCTTCCCCGATTGTTTCCACCATGTAATTCCATGCTGTTTTGTAGTCGATCTGGAACAAAACATCATAACCATCGCTTAGCGGGCAACAAGTTACGTGAGGCGCTCCTACAGCTTTGGCAAAGTCCTTGGCTTTTTTAATCATGGCTACTGCTCGGTCACGAATACCTTTATCGGGGCGCGATAAAGCCCCGGGTACCCATTCCGACTCTTTTTTGATGTTTACATTAATGGCTGCAAATTCCAATTTGAATTTATTCATCAATGCTTTTGTTTCGTCAGGTCCTTCATTTTCATAAGGAAAAACCATCTCCACTCCTGAAAAACCATCTATTTGCGAAACAGTTCTCAATTTATCTTCTGTAGTTTTTGGCGATTGATATTCCGAAAAGCGGTCTTGTGTTTTTCCAAGAAAACCAATGATTACAGCTTGTTTTATAGTTGACATATTTTATGTTTTTTAACACATATTATTTTAAAAGAAGCTTTGTGTTTATTGCCATTGTTTCAAGTATCAGGTAACAGGAAGCGGCGCCGGCATCAAGTACTCCACGCGAACGCTCACCCAAGCGGCTTGCCCGGCCCAGTTGAGCTGTCATTTCTTTTGTGGAATCGCGCCCTTCTAATGCAGCCTGAATAAGGTCGTCAAGGCCTTCCGAAAAACTTTTACCACCTTTTGTGGCTTTATCGAAGGCCGCAACAGCCGGTGCAAGAGTATCTACAAGGGTTTTGTCGCCCGGTTTTGCAGGAGAAATTGATTGAATTGATGACAACATTGCTGCTATGGCGCGGTTGTAATCTTCCATAGATATTTCTTCTATGCCATTCAATGCCATTGCAAATCCTTTAAAGAGCTTCCCGTAAAGCGGACCCATCGATCCTCCGATTTTCATCATAAGAATTTTGGACAGGGTAAGCATGGAGTGGCTTAAATTTCCAGGATTAGCATCGAGCTCCTGGCGGCACAGGGTAAACCCTTTGTTCATGTTTACTCCATGGTCGCCATCGCCAATTAAGCCATCGATATCGCTAAGATATTGTTTGTTTTCCTGAATTACATCGATTAGTTTGTCGACAATCAGAGCGGCTTCTTTGTTATTAAGTTTCATTTTGGAAATTGTTTTAAACCGACAGAATCGCATTCATAATCGACGCAGGTTTTGAGCTCTTCATCGAGTTTCATTATGGTACATGTAACGCCTGCCATTTCGAGGGAAGTGAAATAATTGCCAACATACGAGCGGTAAATGATGATACCTTTTTGGGCAAGAATTTTTTCCACGTCGTTGTAAACGATATATTGTTCCATCAGTGGGGTTGAACCTAATCCAGAAATTAAAACCACCACTTCGTCCCCGGCAACGAATGGCAAATCAGGAATAATCACATCACAAAATCTTTTGGCTACGCCGGCGGCACTTTCCAACTTAACTACTTCCATGCCTGGTTCGCCATGGTGACCGATACCCACCTCCATTGTTCCGTCTTCAATTTTAAAATTGGGATGACCAACTTCCGGAATGGCACATGGAGCAAGGCCGATGCCCATACTGCGGGTATTATTAATTGCTTTTTGAGCTGTTGCTATAACCTCATCGAGTGATGCACGCATAGCCGCTTTTGCGCCTCCCACTTTCCACATCAGTACTTCTCCGGCAACACCTCTGCGCTTTGATTCGCTACCTTTTGGCGCTGAAGGAACATCGTCGTTTGCGACTACTTTTTTTACCATTATACCTGCACCTTCAGCTTCTTCCATAGCCATGGCAACGTTCATGTTATCGCCCGCATAGTTTCCATATAATACAGCTACCCCGGCTCCTCCATTCGCTTCTTTCATTGCATCGAAAAACATTTGGGCCGGCGGGGAGGAAAAGATTTCACCACAGGCTACAGCATCCACCATATTGCGCCCTACATAACCAATAAAAGCAGGTTTGTGTCCAGACCCACCGCCAGTTACAATGCCAACCTTTCCCTGAATCGGAGCATGTTTATACTTGATAACCCGTTCGTTTTCAGTTGGAACAACCAGGTCGGAGTGTACTTTTACATAGGCTTCCAACATTTCATCAACTACGTTTGCCGGATCATTAAAAAGCTTTTGCATAAGGCATTATATTAATTCTTTGGTATTTATTTACAAGCCTGATTAGTATGTTGTATAACATAAATGACAGAAATAATTATCATAAAGTTAATTCAGGTAAAATTTTCTTCAGGTATTTCAGGCTTTCTTCCACCCACATATCCGGATTTTCAACAAACCCGCCGCTGGCTTCGCTGCCCATTTCAATACCTGCCACGCATGGCTCGCCATATCGAACGCAGTTTTCTTCAATACCCAGATCAATCAATTTATCGACATAAGCTTTAAAATCTACTGCACCTGTTCCAAGAATACTATTGGTATGAGCGAATGATTCCGTTTCGCTAAGGTGCACATGCAGCAAACGACTTTTCAGTTTTTCAAGCTGTTCCGGTTCTTCCCGTGTAATTACCAAATGGCCAACGTCTACATTGGGATAAAGGTTGGGCATATTGATGTCTTCCATGGCTTTGGCCAGCTTATAGGTGCTGTTGCAAATGAAATAGACATGTGGATCGAGTTCGATTCCAACCAGCATGTTTTCCTTTTGGCAATATTCGGCAAAACGACCGATGTTATGGACCATATATTCCCAGGATTGCTCCGGACGGGTACCTAATTCATACAACCCTCCTCCCCAGCATACCAGCAATTGGCGACCACCAAGCTCTTTCTGGTATTCGGCGCAAGCTTTCATGTAATTAAAAACCGCATCTCGTTTTGCCGGATCGGGATGAGCAGTGTCTTTGGTGGCAACAAGCAACATTTGAGTATTGATTAATCCTTCGCCTTTGGCAATACGAACCACTTCCTTTTTCTGCTCAACCGACATTGTCATTGGGTTTCCTTTCCTTATTCCGGCATACTCCAGATATTTAAATCCTAATCTGGAGGCACTTCTCAATGATTCTTCGGGACCTTTGTTTCCCACTTCGTAAACGAGCGTGTTTAATGCTAATTTCATTTTATAAATTGTTTAAACCAACCAGTGGTTTATTGGGTTTCATAAAAAGCCAGGCAATAATAGCCATGAAATTCATTATTGCTGCAATATAAAAAAATGTTTTATCGGAACCGGTCCAGGCTATAAGATAAGGAAAAGCGAGTACAGAAATTGCCGACATTAAGTTTCCGGCCATGTTCATTGCTGAAGAAACCAGGCCGGAATGCTGTTTGCCAATGTCGATACAAAACGACCATGAAGGACTTAAAGTCATGTCGGCACCAAAAATTGCAACAGAAAACCACAGTATCAATATCTGAGGCGATTCCTGATTCATACTCATAAGAAGTCCCAATACAACCAATGAAAATCCCAGAACTGCAGGAAGGCGCCGTGAAGTTGTGAGATTCGTTTTTTTATACAGGAAATCGATCAGAAAACCCGAAACCCAATTACCGGCAGCACCAGCTAAAAAAGGCATCATGGCCAGAATGCCTGCTGCCTGTATGGTAAGATTGTACTTTGTCCGGAGCATGGGTAACATCCACATTAAACAGAAAAAGAAGATGAAATTACTGCACATATATTGGCACATTGCCAGCCAGATATTTCCGGAAGAAAATATTTGCCTTAGTGAGATAGAACTTTCTTCTGAACTTATATTTTTCAGCCTGCTGCTTCTGATAATTTCTTTTTCAGAATCTGAAATCCCGGAATGTTCTTCGGGAGTGTCGCGGAACCACCAGTACCAGATTGTTGCCCAAAGGATTCCAATTACTCCAAAAAAGACAAAGGTCAATCTCCATCCTAATCCGGCGATCACTACCGACAAGATAAGCATTGCCAAAGCTGCACCTATTCGGGATCCCGAAAAATTAATGCCATTAACGGTACCTCTTTCTTTAGCCGGGATCCAGGAATAAACGCCTCTTGCAATTCCCGGGAAAGCTCCAGCTTCACCACTACCGAACAAAAACTGTACAATGGCCAATGATCCAAAATTCCAGACAGCACCGGTTGCAGCAATAAAAAGTGACCAGATTCCAACGATTCCGCTTAAAACTTTCCTTGGTCCGAATTTATCGATAAGGTCTCCGGCGGGAAGCTGACCAAGAGCATATCCTATAGCAAAGAGGCTCATAATCCATCCCATTTGTTTATCGGACAGATTCAAATCTTTTGCAATCTCTATTTTTGAGTATGAAATACAAACACGGTCGATATACAATAACAAAGCCAGGCTAAATGTAAATGCTACAAAGAGATACCTCGTGGGGAATGTTTTTCTTTTCATCAGCAAACCATGTTTTTTTTGTATGGGGATGGATATTAGTTACTTAATAAGCTTTGATAAACACAGATGAGCTTTTTTCTTATTGTGTCTTTATCAAACTGACTTAGCATCTGTTCCGAAATCATCAAACCATGGTTATAAAATTGATTGTCGTCTATCATTTTTTTTGTAAGAGATATAAATTCCTCAGTGTTACCCGCCTTTATGTAGGGATTCTCATATAAAGATCTGTATTCTTCAATATCTCTATAGATCACGGGCATTCCACAGGCAGCAGCCTCAATAGGCGCCAGGGGACAATTTTCCTGGTATGAAGGGAAAAGCATCAGATCAGCGGCTGCATAGACGAGGGGCATGTCTTCGAGGTTAATCTGGCCGGTATTGATAACATTCCTTCCCGCATTAAGAAGTCTTTTATTTATCCTCTGAATTCCCTCCGAAAATCCCTTGAAAGGTCTTCCTCCCACCCAGATAAATTTTACTTCAGGCAGAGCATCAGCTATATCAAGAAAATCTTCAACACCCTTTCTTCCGGTTAATTGCCCAACACCAATCACAACGAATTCGTTTTCAGTTAATTTAAACATTTGCCTGCCTTTCTTTCTATTTTCTTCGGTCCTCTTCCATCTGTCAATATGAACTGGATTATAAATCTTCTCTATCCTTGTTTTGGCACCAGTTGCGATTATTGCTTTCTCAACCATTGGAGATATAGCGATACAAACATCAGCATAGGAATATACAATTTTCAAACCCAATCGGATAAATGGCATAAATAGCCACCAGAGAGGCAAAGATCCTTTTATTGAATCGGGGATCACATGAGCAGTGAATACTCTTCTGCCTTTGTATTTTCTTCCTTTCCAAAGATAATAGAGGCCATATGTATGACCATGAAACACATCTCCGGAACCTTCATTATTTACTACAACTTCAACATCATTCTTTTCCCTTAATAATTCAATATGATCTATGAAAGCAGTATGTACACCAGTAGCTTTCATAATGAACAGGGTTTCCGATATCACATGAATTTTCATTTGAAGACTTTAGCATGAAATATGAATGATTCTAACTTCAGATTGTTAACGATTGATTAATACCTTTATTTCCTTTATGTGTCCTCCTTTTTCTATAAAAATAAACAAAAAGAACAATACAGACGATGGCTACCAGTACTGCAACCAAAATATATTTAAAACTGCCAATATTGTTACTAAACAGATTCCAGGAAGGACCAATAAAATAACCAATTAAAGAATAAATTGTTGCCCATACTGAAGCTGAAATTAATGCGATAGGCAAGAATATTCTGGGCTTAATGCGCAGCAGGCCCGTTATAACCGATGTATATCCCCTGGTAAAAGGAGTAATCCTGAAGATAAAAATGTTAATCTGTCCTCCTTCAGAGATTTTCCTCGAAAGCCGGTCTATCATTGTGGCAGAAATAGGAATCCATTTTGGTTTTTTCTGCATTATATATATCCCGACTTTATAGAAGATTACATAAAGGATATTAGTTCCGATAAAATCGGCAGATATAACTGTAAATATTACAAAAGGAAGGTACAGCAGACCCTTGAAGGATAAATATCCTGAAAAAATAATTACAAGCTCATTGGGAATTGGATTAGGCATACCTATTTCCTGGAGAAAAACCAGAACAAATATTGCCAGATAGCCATATCTTGTTATAAAAGTAACTACTTCTTCAGGCATACTTTTCTATGAAAATCTAAAATCACTTTTTCAAATAATTATCTTAAATATCGAACCGGAACTGAATAAGGAATCCGCTTCTTGTAATATAAGGATTATTCAGGTAAGTAAAGCGTTTAACCAGGTCCACTCTGAATATTTTCAGAATATTTGATACTCCGATACCTGCCTCAACATAGGGACGACTACCAAGAGTATATGTTAGTGGTGTCGCATTAATGTCTGTTGGAAATTTAAACAGATCATTATGATAATCAGGATTATTGGTGGTACTTAATCCGCCGTATAGAACTTTGCATGTAACCAACTCTCTCAGTTTGAGTTTTTTTATAAGCGGAACTTTATTCAAAATAAATCCGTTAAAACAATATTCCAGATTAGCTGAAGCATATTGATCACTGACAAATTCAAGAAAATTCATCATGCTGAAGGAATTCTTCTGGTACGAATATGTTTGATTAGCCCGGTGCATAAATAAGAGCGGGAAAGGAACCCTACCCACAATTTTACCTGCCTCCAGTGTAATGTCCCCATATCCAATAATTGAGGCATAAAATCTTTTGCTTATACTTAACTGAAGGCGTAAATAATTGTAATCGTTATAAATTAATTTTGTGCCAACAGTACCTTTTAACTGAATAACCGGGTATTTATTACGAACGGGGTATCTGTATAGTTTACCCTGATAAAATGTTTCATTTGGAGCATAACGCAGGTTAATATATAGTTCAGAGATATTTATATTTTTAATTTCGTTTGTCAGTGACAGGTAATCAACAGGATTGAAATGAAGATTTCCGTAAGGAGACTGCCTGGTATAGCTAAACCCGGTAAGAAAAGAAAAATGATTCTCAAATTCATCAAGGAATTCCGTTTTAAAAGTTCTGTTCAAAAAGAATTTATCGTTGATCCCTCTTTTCAGGGATAGTAATATGTTATCATCTTCAGACAACATAAGTTCCTGACCCGGAATTCGCACCTCTTTCTGATAATTTATCCGGATTGATTTAACCGGGAATACATAAATTGACCGTGGTGTTAAAGAATAAGTGAACCCTAAATTATACTTGAGCATTTTATCGGCAAGTCCGTATGCCAGGTACCCGTCAATATTAAATTTCTTGCTGAATTCAGGAGTTGTTCTCCCTCCGGGCCGGAACCTTGATCCTTCCACCGGATTATAGCTGTAAAAACTATCGAAAGGCCCTAATTCCACTTTATTCAGATTCAGAAAATCGGTGGTTATTAACAGCACAACCTTCATTCTTCTTTGAACCGCAGGAATTTTTTTAATGCTGTCGATTGTTGAATATATTCTGCTTTCAGATTTGTTCAGAGGTACATATTTGTTTGATTCCCAAAATTGTGCTCCGCTTGCTGGTGGTTCAAGCCGTTCAACTTCCTCAGGACCTCTGAAGATCTTATTCTCAATAGGCTGATTGATTTTATAGTCATTGTATGTGATAGTACGCTGTCCATACAAACCCATTGAGTTTTTAGCTATGCCAAAATCAATAGCGATTTCATCTTTAGCAAGCAGCCAGGTCTTCTGTCCGAACTGTTCAAAGTCCTGTGTGATAGTGATATCCTTTACCCAATCAACATTTATGTTCTTATTTAGACCCATGTCGATCTTCCTGACAGCATAACAACTATCGAGAGTTATGTATAGATAACCATGGAAAAGATAATCTGATTTATTTCGAGGTTCAAAAAACAACCTGATACACTTGATATCACCCACCGACAAGGTATCCTTAATGTAATACTTGTAAAAAACAGGAGCGCTATTGGCAATCGGGCTTACGAACTTGTTGGTAAGAAACAAAATCTCATTATCATAAATATTTATATTATGGTATAAATAATCCAGATGTGCTGAAATGCCCTTATTATCAATATATTCATCAATATTCGTAGTTTTCTCATCGCGAACAATATCTTTTTTAGCTTCAGGATCTTTTCTATAATAATGATCAGATATTGATTCTTTAATATAGAGAGGAAGAACATTGTTACCTATTCTTTTTGTAGTATCTAAGTTTTCAAAGACTGATGTGAATTTTCCAAAGAGATTTCCCTTTTTGAACTTTTCAGTTATGTTGCTTAGAGCAAACTGCAGCTTTTCATACTTTTTATATTGGAGGTAGTTGTATTTCTCTTCTTTATTAACATCCTTATTCTCAATCACTTTTTCAATAAGATCGACGGCAGGATTATTTTTGTTTTTGTAGCTTGTTTTCCCTCGGTTTATTATCACTTCGTGGAGCGCAATTGCAGATAATTTAAGTCTCACGTCGATTATCTGGTTCGCACTTTTTGAGATACTTCGCGACTCAGTTTCATATCCAATAAATGAGAAGATAATTGTGTCAGCTTTTGCTGATGTCTCGATAATATACTTACCGTCCTTATCTGTTATGGTTCCAACGGTTGTCCGGGCGAGAATAGCAGCAGTACCGGTTAGAGGTGCTCCTGTTTTAGCATCAGTGACAGTACCGCTTATTATCCTTTTAACAGAAGTTTGAGAAAATGAGTTTAGATTGAAGAAGAAAGAAAATAAAACAACAAAAATGAATAGCGTTATCTTTCTGATTTCCTTCATAATACCTGGTCTGACGATAAACAAAAGCTAAAATATGAATCTCAGTTAAAACAAAGGTAATCAATTAATCATTCAATTTTGAGGCTTTTCCTCTTAAGGAAAGTGCGGGGCACGATTAACAGTTTCGGTGTATATTATTTGCTTAACCAATTCCCTGTATTCACTCAGACTCCGGGCTTTTTTAATTTTTTTAAGACCTTTTGGCGAAAAAGAAAAAGATTGAATAAAGAACTCCCAGAATGGATACATTTTCATCAGAAGATGTTTTGGTCCTGATAAGGCTTCCTCATAGGAAAAGAAGAGGGCATCGTGAAAAGAGGAAAATAGTTCGAATCTGTTTTCGGGATAGGCAGGATTATCGGCTTTAATCATTGAAGGCAGGAAGGGGTCTGCGATCATTCCCCTGCCTATCATCCAATTATTTATTACAGGGAAGCGATCTTTCATTTCCCGAAAGCATTGTACGGAAGTAATATCACCATTATAAAAGATTTTATGATGGGTTTGCTGCAGGCACTCTTCAAAGGTTTTAAGGTCAACATCTCCCTTGTACATCTGCTTCCCAATACGGGGGTGTATCGTGATATTTGCCAGCGGGTATTTCTCCAGCACAGCTAAGACACGAAATATCTCTTGCGGACTTTCGTAACCCAGTCGCATTTTTACCGATATCTGAATATCTGTCTTAGCAGATACCCTGGTCAGAATTTCGTCAATCTTCCCGGGCATGATCAGCAAACCGGAACCCATTCCTCTTTTTGCAACCATAGGATAAGGACATCCAAGATTCCAGTTCAGCTCAGTATATCCAAGCTTCTGAACATACCTTACCACAATCAAAAACTCATCGGCATCTTTGGTAATTATCTGAGGAATAAGATTAATCGATTTATTGTTTGCAGGTAGTAAATCGCGTTCACTGGCTGGTTTTATCTCCTGATTTCCATATAATCGAATGTATGGGGCAATATACTGGTCGATCCCTCCAAAAAACTGTTGAAAGGCATTCCGAAACCGAAAGTCGGTAAATCCCTGGAGAGGAGAAGAATAAAGTGTAAGCATAGTGCCTAAATGATACGAAGAGGACAAAAGTAGTAAAAACGGGTAAAAATCTGTCGGTTATTTATTACCTGCGTTACCAGCAGTTGTTTATTTTTGCAGGATTTATTTTCAGGAATATGCAAAATCAGGACGAACAAACATCAGCAGCATTAGCCAGTGATATAGCAGGGAAAACAATATTTTCCATTTTAATATCAATTAGCATCTCTCACCTTCTTAATGATACCATTCAGTCGCTTATCCCTTCCATGTATCCGGTAGTTAAGAATTCATTTCACCTTAACTTCTCGCAAATAGGGTTAATAACGCTTGTATTTCAGTTAACAGCCTCTTTGTTTCAGCCGCTTATAGGATTGTATACCGATCGTAAACCGCAACCTTACTCTCTTGCCATTGGAATGGTTTTTACACTCACGGGACTAATCCTCCTTTCTCAGGCAAAAAATTATACTTTTCTTTTGGTCTCGGTAGCTGTAATCGGAACAGGATCGTCAATTTTTCATCCTGAAGCATCGAAGGTTGCCTATATGGCTTCGGGCGGCCGCAGGGGATTGGCCCAATCCATTTTCCAGGTTGGCGGCAACCTGGGAGGATCGCTGGGGCCCATACTTGCAGCAATAATCATCGTTCCCTTTGGGCAGTCAAGCATACTTTGGTTTTCAATACTTGCACTGATTGCGATTATTGTGCTTCTGAATGTTGGAAGTTGGTATACCCATCATATGAACAGGATGCGGAAAAAAGTTACCACAATCATAAAAGGACATGGTTTGTCAAAAGCAAAAGTAGCATGGTCTGTGGTAATTCTGCTGGTCCTTATCTTTTCAAAATATTTCTATCTGGTATCCATCACCAGTTACTTTACTTTTTACCTGATGCATAAGTTCAATTTATCGATACAAACTTCGCAGGTGCATTTGTTCCTGTTTCTTTTTGCCGTAGCTACCGGAACACTACTGGGCGGGCCCATTGGTGACAGGGTAGGACGAAAGTATGTGATCTGGTTTTCTATTCTCGGTGTCGCACCCTTTACTCTGTTGTTGCCTTATGCCAACCTTTTCTGGACAACCGTGCTTAGCATAATGATTGGTGTGATACTTGCCTCGGCCTTTTCAGCTATCCTGGTTTATGCACAGGAACTCATTCCCGGTAAGATAGGAATGATCTCAGGATTATTCTTCGGATTTGCTTTTGGCATGGGTGGATTGGGATCGGCACTTCTCGGAATGCTGGCTGATAAAACCAGCATAGATTATGTTTACCATGTTTGTTCTTTTTTGCCGCTCATAGGTGTCCTGACTGTCTTCCTGCCAGATATCGGGATAAAAAGAAAGTAAAGGTAACGCTATTCTACTTCAAATTTCCGTGAACATAAATATTCAACCATTGTTATACAATTGGCAGATTATAATATGAGCTGTTCCAAAATTGGATTGTTGTAAATGGAACAAAGGAATCTTATAACAGAGTTGAAAAAAACTTTTGAACCAATTTGGGATAAGCTAAACCAAGTGAGGTCTCATATCAAAAAACACCTCAGGTTTATTCTTGGTTATTTCCAGACTTCCGAAACAATATTCCTGCTTTTCTTCGCGACATTAATTGGGGTTGGAGCAGGATTCGGGGCCATACTGTTTCGATGGATGATATCATCCTTTGAAAATCTTTTCTTCAATCAGGGACAACACATTCTTTCATTCCTTGGAACCTACTACGTAATAATTATACCTGCTATTGGCGGCCTGATAGTTGGATTAATAGTATATTTCTTTGCCAGTGAAGCAAAAGGACATGGTGTGCCGGAAGTAATGCTGGCAGTTGCAGTCTCCGGAAGTAAGATAAGACCGCGGGTAGCAGCCGTTAAGGCGCTCGTTTCCTCCATTTGTATTGGTTCTGGTGGTTCTGTTGGAAGAGAAGGACCCATAGTTCAGATCAGTTCTGCATTAGGTTCAACAATTGGACAGGTATTCCGCTTATCGGAAGATAAAAGAAGAATTCTTATTGCATGTGGAGCTGCAGGAGGAATTGCCGCAACATTTAATGCTCCGCTAGCAGGGATATTTTTTGGGTTGGAAGTAATTCTAAGAGAATATGGGACACGTTATTTTTCATCAGTAGTTCTTTCTGCTGTTACAGCTACTGTAATATCACGAACATTTCTGGGATCCAGCCCGGCATTTGTCACTCCTCCATATGAACTGTTAAGCAGCTATGATATTCTGTTTTATTTTGTACTCGGTCTGCTTGCCGCCATTGTTGGTTGGGTATTTATTAAAGTACTCTATAAATGTGAAGACATTTTTGACGCTGTTAAAATACCTTCATACCTAAAGCCAGCTTTTGGCGGACTTTTATTGGGTATCATTGGATTATATTTTCCACAGATATTTGGAGTTGGGTACCCTTCAATCGAAAAAACATTGAACGGACAATTAGCTCCTTTTCTGATTCTTGGACTTATCGGATTAAAGATCGTAGCGACTTCACTAACTCTCGGTTCAGGAGGATCCGGCGGCGTTTTTGCTCCTTCATTGTTTATTGGTGCAATGCTGGGAAGCTCTTTCGGCTCTTTGATTCACTTGGTATTCCCAGGAATCTCTGTTTCACCAGGTGCCTATGCTCTTGTTGGTATGGCAGCTTTGTTTGCAGGTGCTGCACAGGCACCAATTTCGGCAATTCTTATTCTTTTCGAGATGACCGGAGATTATAAGATTATTTTACCGTTAATGATTGCATGTGTTATCTCAACGCTTGTTATAAAATGGATTTCAAGGGATTCTATATATACAATGAAACTGAACAGAAGAGGCATTGATATACTGAAGATTAAAAATGAAGACCTGTTGCAGAAAATTGCCGTCTCCGAAGTGATGTTCAGAAATGTAATTACGGTTGCAGAAACTACAACTATAAGAGATGCCGGTCTCCTGATAAAATCGACAACCCACCGGGGATTCCCTGTAGTTGATAAACTTGGAAGGCTAAAAGGTATTATTACACACAAGGACATTAACAGTGCATTAAACACTGGTGATGGAGATAAACCTGTTGCGGAAAAAATGTCAACAAGTTTAATATATTGTTTCCCGGATGAAACTCTAAAAGATGCCCTTGAGAAACTTGGTGAAGGAAATGTAGGAAGATTACCGGTTGTCGAACGTGATAATCATGAACATCTCGTTGGTCTGATCACGCGGAAGGGAGTTATATCGGGTTACAATATGACCTTGCATAAAAATGAAAGCGTCAGTTAGTCTCTTCTGGCTATATGGCTTATTATAAGATAGATGACCGAATAATAATATATCTGAAAAATAGTTTATTCTACAAATGTTTTCAACATTTTCAAAAAACCGGAGAAATCAGACATATTATATTTTGCTACAGAAGTGCTGAGACCAATTCTGATTGTGAAAGACTGATCAGGTAGCGCTCTAAAAAGAAGTTCATCAGTTCTGTCATCCCCCGCAGCAAGAATAAAATCAAATTGTTCATTCTTCATTAACGTCCTGGCAGCTTGTCCCTTATCATATTTACCACTCTTTACTTCTAACACCTTATTCCCTTCAAGAATTTCAAAATCAGTTTTATGCCTGATTATTTCTGCAAGATCGTCACGGAGCTCATGTAGTCTTAACTGGGCAAAATCAAAATCGGCATTTCTATAATGCCAGGCAATACTTCCGGTTTTTTCTTCAATGAATGTCCCGTTACATCGATTTACATATTCATTCAGAATTGGCATTACAGTTTTCTTCCATTCAAGATCTGTTTCAATTGTAGCTTTCCAATCTTCTCCCGCTTTTTTAATAAAATAGCCATGTTCCGCAACTAAATTGACATTTACTCCCTTGAATTGTTTATCGAGAAAATCCGTACCTCTCCCACTTATAATAACAATCTGGTTATTTGGGTCATCAGACAAGTTTTTAATAATATCCAGAGTATTTTTATCGATAATTGCTAATTCAGGATATTTTGCGAATGAAACTAAAGTTCCATCATAATCAAGAAAAAGAATGCGGTGACCAGCATTCTGATAAACTGATCTGATTTTTGAAGAAATAGTGTTATCGATAAACTTAACGTTCATTAGTTTCTGCTGTTCTTTTGTTTCAAAAGCCTGATTAAAGAAATCAAATGCCCAGGTGAAAACATTGTAGCTTGAAATACGGTTCTGCATTTTTCTTAGTCGTGAATGCTTTTCATCCGGGCCCATTTCAAGAGCTTTGAAAATTGCATCTGATATTTCATTATTATCAGCTGGATTGATAATTAAGGCTTCATTTAATTCAGCTGCAGCACCGGCCATCTCACTAAGGATTAAAACCCCTTCGTTCTCTATCTGGCATGCGATATATTCTTTCGCGACCAGATTCATTCCGTCTCTCAATGGTGTTATCAATCCAACATCGCTTAAATCGTAGAGTGCAACCATTTCATTAAAAGACAATGATTTATATTGATAGATAATAGGGCGCCATCCTAATGTGCTATACTTTCCATTTATTCGCCCAACAGTAGATTCAATCTCTTTCTTCATTTCCTTATACTTCTCTATGTTATCACGCGAGGGCACTACGACCATGTTGAAAACAACTTTGGAATGCCATTTCGGATATTTTTCAAGGAATTTTTCAAACCCAATCAGTTTTAGAAGTAATCCCTTTGAATAATCTAAACGGTCGACCGAAAAAATAAGCTTCTGATTTGAAAGATAACTCTTAATCTTTTGTTTTTCTATCAGTACTTTTTTATCAAGACATGCATTGTGAAATTTATCATAATCAATACCAATGGGGAAGGCATCTGCTTTAACAATTTTATGGTGTGTGTAAATAGTATTCTGACGACACTCAAGACCAGTAGTTCTCTTAAGTGACTTTATAAAGTGCTGAACATAGTCATTTGTGTGGAATCCGATTAAATCTGAACCTAATAATCCATTTATAACAGCTTCCCGCCATTGCCTGGGCATTAACCTGAATATTTCAAAGGAGGGAAATGGAATATGAAGAAAAAAACCGATTGTAGCATCAGGCACTTTTTCCCTGATCATTTCAGGTAAAAGCATCAATTGATAATCGTGAATCCAAATAAAATCACCTGGCTTAATTACTTTTAAAACTTCCTCACAAAACAAGGAATTAGCTTCTTTATAAGCCTGAAAATATTGGTCATTATAAACACTGTAAGTAGGGAAGTAATGAAATAATGGCCAAATGAGATCATTACAGAAACCTCCGTAATATAATTCACTCAAGTGTTTGGGTAAATTTACAGGAGCTAATTCAAAGTGCTCATTTTCATATTTTTGCGACAAGATATCTTCCGGAGAGGCATCGGTGGTCCCTGCCCAAATTATCTTATTTACAACTTTATCGTTAACCTTCTCCTTAAATCGTTCTGACAAAGCCAGAATTGCTGAAACCAGACCTCCCGAGTTCTGTACCGCTTTATAACCTTTCTTCGTCTTATTAAACTTGAATGGTAAGCGATATGCCACAATTACAAGTCTTTTAACTTTAGGGTCGATTATCATGATTTCAAAATGGTTACACTCTACACCGACTATTAAATGTAAAAGTAATGCCATTATTTTACAAATGACTAATAAATCAGCTGTTTTCAGGCTGTTAAAAGAATAAATCGCAGGAGAGGAATATTAAAACTTTTCTTTCTAGTTTGCAATAAGTTAATAACTTTTGAGCATGAAATAAGGTTTGAAGAGGCTCTGGCAACGGTTGTGGGCGACCTGAAATTCAATGATCATCGGATTACCCAGGTGTTAGTACTTGCAAGTCTCATTGTTAAAAATTTCGAACTTATTTAAGGCATAATAAATTTCGAAATTAATTTTTCTTCAGAAAATAAAGTAGCTGCATTTATTAATCCGAGGTGTGAATAGCCTTGTGGGAAATTCCCCAAAAGTCGTTTTGTCGAAAAATCAATTCCTTCACTAAACAAACCCACATGATTACTTAATGAAAGGAGGTCTTCAAAGATAGATTCTGCTTCATCTCTATGGCCAATTAGAAACAATGACCGTATCAGCCAGAATGTGCATACAGTAAACGAAGTTGTTGGAATCCCAAAATCATCTTTATTCATATAACGGTACATTAATCCATTTTTGAATAATGTATTTTTAATGGCAATTACTGTTTTAATATATTTAGGATCTTCCGAAGATATAAACCCGTAGTCTGCAATATTTAATAAAGATGCATCAAGATCGGAGTTTGAATAAGTCTGGGTAAAAGTCTGCAATTTCTCATTCCATCCATTCATTAACACATCCTCCTTAATATCATCAGCCAAACCTCTCCAGGACTCAGCATAAGATTGCTTATTAAGCAGTATGGCAATTTTAGCTGCTCGGTCCATTGCTACCCAACTCATCACTTTTGAGAAAACAAAATGTTTTTCATTATATCTAATTTCCCAAATCCCTCTATCAGGCTTTTCCCAGCGGGTGGTTACTGTGCGAATTATATTTCGGACAATTTCCCATATCTCCTCAATCTCATCAAGGGTGCCAGGGAAGAATTCATAATACTTGTAGATAACATCCAGAAGATATCCGAAAACGTCGTTCTGCCTTTGAGAATATGCAGAGTTACCAATTCTAACCGGTTTGGAGTTTTCATAACCTGAGAGGTGGGTTAAAACTTTTTCAGTAAGTCTTTTTTCGCCTCTGATCCCATACATTATCTGAAAAGTATCATGTTTCGATTTTAAGATACGTTTAATATATCCTAAATATCTTTTAGCAGATTTAACCTGTCCCATTTTTAACAGGGTATCTATCGACATTGAGGCATCCCTTAGCCAGCAAAAACGGTAATCCCAGTTGCGCTCCTTTCCTATAGTTTCAGGTATACTTGTGGTTACCGCAGCCAAAATAGCGCCTGTTGCTTGAAATGATAATATTTTCAATACCAACAGACTTCTTATAATCACCTCAGTGTATTTCTCAAACTTTTTAGAGCGATTCGTCCAGTTAAGCCAGTAAACCTTTGTGCGTTGGTATTCAAGGTAAACACGGACAATATCTATTTTAATAAGCTTTTGATTATAAGTAAATAGAAGAAATTGGTGCTGAGTAAGTGTAATAGTATTTAAATTTAAAATATCGTTCAGTTTTAAATCGGAATACAAATACATACAATCTGTAGGTCTTGTTCTTGAGAAGGAGCGAATATGATCATCTTCAATTACATGAGCTACTTCATCAAGTGCATAATTAAAACGAGGATTATACTCGATGCTAAAAGCAGGGGTGCCGGCAATTAGCCTTATATACCGATAGATTTCTGCAGGAGTAAAATATTCCTGCTCATTTGTTTTATACCTGGGCATGAAATCAATTACTTCGAATATACCGTTAACTGAGTGATATTCTGTGCATAATATGTTTGTTCGATACAGATACTTTTGGGTTATAGTGTAGCTGCTATCAACGATTATGCTGAATTTACCTCCTCTCTCCTTGTCAAGAATTTTAGCAAAAACCGAAGGAGAGTCAAAATCAGGCAGGCAACACCAATCAATACTGCCCTTTTCCGATACAAGTGCAGCACTCCGGCAATTACCTATAGCTCCATAATTAAGGTTTTCCATTCTAATTTTCCAATAATCGTTTTTCTATACGGGAAACCACTTACAAAGTTTAAACCTGATAATTAAAGTCAAAGATACAATGGAAAAGTGTTTTCCTAACCGGTCATCTTGAAATTCAATTACGAATGTTTGTAACATGTATACCAACATTAAATATATTCAGAAAATAAAAATCTTATTAATTAAAAGATAATCTATTTTAAGAACCCGTATTTGGCACATTTATCGATTTCTTCGTATCGGGATGCAAAAGTCAGAAGATGATCATTGCCATTCAATGTCCATTGATGTTTGAACATATTGGATTAAACTTTGTAAGTTTACAGATCCTTTGTCAATTTAATTATGCAATTGCTCAGCATTTTTAGATTTTTTTACCTGCTGGGAGCAGTTAATGCCCTTTTCTTTAGTGTGCTTATTTTTTCGAAAAAGCAGACTATCCTGGCAGATAAAATTCTTGGTGCATGGCTGATTATTCTCGCGGCCCAGTTGATAATACCTTTCTTGTATCTAAGCGACCTTAATCTCTACTACAAATATGCAGGTTATGAGATTATATTTTTCGCATTCCATCCTATTTTATTATATTTCTATATTCTTTCAATGATCGGGCGTCTTCCCAGTGTCAGAAATATATTAATATCTTTAATCCCGCTGGTAATATGTGAAATAGCTGGTTTATCATTCTTTATTTTTCCGGCTGAAGAAAGATTTAATATTATTAAAGGAAAAATTGACTTTCCAGTCGTGTACTATCCGGTCTTACTTTTCATGATTGCCTACTTTTCTTACTATGTCTATTATAGTTATAAATCACTGCAAAATTACAAGATCTCTATTCTTCAAATATATTCTTATCGGGAAAACATTGACTTATTATGGTTACGCAGGGTGGTAATTCTCTTTTCTGGGATAACAATTATTGTGTTTCCAATTGGTTTGATCTCATATTTTTATTTTCATTCAATAGTTTTTGCTGACTATCTGTTTTATCTGGCGCTGGTTATTTTTATTTTCTTACTAGGCTATTGGGGCTATCAACAAGGAAAGATATTCAGCTTTCATGATGATTTTGAAACACACAATAGCAAGGAAAATATTAAGACCTCACAATTTTCGGAAGAAACAAAAAGACTTTTTAAACAAAAGGCAAAGGAGATCAGACAGCATATGATAGATTCCAAACCCCACCTGAATCCTAAACTTACAATACATGATTTAGCACATGATATTGATGTGCAACCCCACCAGCTTTCCAAAATTATTAACAAAGAATTTCATAGCAGTTTCTTTGAGTTTGTAAACTCTTACAGGGTTGAAGAATTCAAGATTAAGGTCAGCTCCGGCGAATTTAAAAATCTTACTATTCTTGGAATCGCACTTGAATGCGGATTTAACTCAAAATCGGCATTTAACCGGATTTTCAAAGAATCGACAGGTATAACCCCTGGTGACTACCTGAGGCATCGCCATACATAAAATAGGGGTACCAGAAAACTGGGACTTCTAATTCGCAAATAATCTAAAATTAATATGTCCTAATTTCCTAAAATGGGACGATGCCCGTTGAATATGGCATTATCTTGCCTGAAAATATTTTCTCAATGAAATACAAAATTTTTACACTCGTGAGCTTAGCAGGATTCATTTTAAACACATCATTTCATCCTGCATTTTCTCAGGGGCTTTCTGCACACGAAATTGTTCAAAAAGCTGATGACAAAGGCAGAGGTCTGACCAGCCAGGGAGTAATGACTTTGACAATTGTACGTCCTGACTGGAGCAGAAGCATAACATTGAAATCGTGGTCAAAAGGAACCGATTACTCACTGATATATATTACTGCCCCCGCAAAAGAAAAAGGTCAGGTTTTTCTGAAACGTAAAACAGATATGTGGAACTGGGTTCCATCAATTGAACGGGTTATTAAAATCCCACCATCAATGATGATGCAATCGTGGATGGGCTCAGACTTTACAAATGATGACCTGGTAAAAGAATCCTCTCTTGTGGTTGACTACACACAGAAACTGATTGGTAAGGAAAAGGTCAGGGATCAGGAGTGTTATAAAATAGAACTGGTACCTCTTCCCGATGCTGCTGTAACTTGGGGCAAAATAATGCTTTGGATTACCGCGGAAGGATTTAATCAATGGAAAGCTGAGTATTATGATGAAGAACCCAGCCTTGTTAATGTTATGAATGCATATGATATTAAAAGGATGGGTGATCGGGATATTCCTTCCAGGCTGGAGATAGTCCCGGTAAACAAAAAAGGCGATAAAACAGTACTTGAAATTAATAGTATGGTTTTCAATAATACCATTCCGGACAACTTTTTTTCACAACAGAATATGAAATCTGTCAAATAATAAATTCAGGAATTTCATGAAAGATTACCTCAAATTCGCATGGCGGAATTTATGGCGGAATAAGCGCAGAACACTAATAACCAGTGCGTCCATTTTTTTCGGGGTGATATTATCCACTATAATGAGTTCGATGCAGGAAGGATCGTATGCTATGTATATCAGGACTATAGTAAATTTTTATTCAGGATATATACAGATTCATAGCAAAGGATACTGGAAGGACAAAGTAATTAATAACTCCCTTGAATACTCTTCCGCTAAATCAGAATTAACTAAGATAAAAGGAATTACAGCAATTGCGCCCCGATTGGAAAACTATGCACTTGCGTCTTCTGATGAAATTACCAAAGGAGTAATGGTTATAGGAATAGTACCGGCAGATGAAGATGGAATCACGAATCTGTCGAAAAGAATAGTAAAAGGTAAGTACCTGGTAAATGGTGATAATGGTGTGGTTTTGGGCAGCTCGCTGGCAAAGTATCTCAAACTTGATGTAAATGATACACTTGTTCTGTTAAGTCAGGGATACCATGGGATCGGTGCTGCGGGTAAATACCCTGTCGAAGGGATAATTAAGCAGCCATCTCCGGAACTTGACAGAACGGTCGTTTATATGAGTTTAACCAATTGTCAGGAACTATTTTCTGCTCCCGACAGGCTTACTTCAATTGTCATCATGGTCAAAAATAACAATGAGATGCAGACAGTAAAAACTGATCTTATTTCAAAGATGGGAAGTGATTTCGAGGTCATGGACTGGAAAGAAATAAACAGCATTTTAATGAAGCAGATCGACAGCGATCGTGCATCGGGTATGATTATTAAAGGAATACTTTACATGATTATAGCTTTTGGGATATTTGGAACTGTTCTTATGATGATGATGGAGAGAAGAAAAGAATTTGGGGTTATTATTGCAATTGGTATGCAAAAGTACAAACTCAGTTATGTTCTTATTCTTGAAACTATCTTATTGGGATTGGTTGGAGTTATAGCCGGAATTGTAGTAAGTATACCTGTCACATGGTATTTCACACTGCATCCTATTCCCTTCACCGGGCAGGCAGCGGAAACAATGCTTCAGATGGGATTTGAACCAATAATGTCCTTTTCAATGACTCCGTCAGTGTTCTATAACCAGGGCATTACTATCCTGATTTTTACATTGATAATAGGTTTGTATCCTCTTCTTAACATTGCCAGGCTTAAGATAATTAATGCACTACGTAGTTAACTTTAATTTCAGGAAAGATGATCCCTTCATTTGCATGGCGAAATTTGTGGCGGAATAAACTCAGAAGTCTTATAATTATTACTGCTGTAACACTTGGAATATTTGCAGGAATTTTTCTGACAGCATTCACTAACGGAATGATAAATTCACGCATCCAGTCTATTATACGAACCGAGATGTCTCATGTACAGATTCATCAGCCCGGATTTTTGGACAACGACCAGTTTTCACTCGTGATCATAAATGCTGACAGTGTTGCGAAACTTGTTCGTAAAGTACCAGGTGTGATTGCTGCAAGCAAGAGAATAATTATCAATTCAATGGTTGCATCAGCTGAGACAGGGGCTGGTGTCAGAATTTTAGGAATTGATCCTGAAAATGAAATTAAAGTAACAGACCTCAATTCAAAAATAATTTCAGGAAAATATATTGATTCAACTGATCGTAATCCTGTTGTTATTAGTGAACTGCTTGCACAGAAATTAAAAGTCGGCTTGAAAAACAAAATTATTATTACAGTCCAGGATGTAAACAAAAACATAACAGGAGGGGCCTTTCGTATCGTAGGGATCTTCAAAACCGATAATTCGATGTTTGATGAATCTAATATCTATGTCAGAGGTAATGATCTAAGTCGTTTAACAGGCCTGAAAGAATATGAAGCACATGAAATTGCTATCTTCCTGAGTACAAACAATACAGATGATGTCACAAAAAAATTATCTGGAATGTTCCCAGATCTGGAAGTAAAATCGTGGCAACAACTGAGTCCGGAGGCAGGTTATCTTGTAAGTGCCATGAACCAATACATGTTTATTTTTATTATCGTTATACTGATTGCTTTGTGTTTTGGCATTATAAATACGATGCTGATGGTTATTATGGAAAGAGTGCATGAACTTGGCATGCTTATGGCAATAGGAATGAACAGAATGAGGGTATTTGCGATGATTATGCTGGAAACTGTTTTTCTTTCACTCACAGGAGGTCTTTCCGGATTAATTCTGGGCTATTTTGCCATAAAATATTTTGCAAAAGCGGGGATTAATCTTTATTTCTGGAAGGAGGCATTCTCTGAATTAGGCTATTCATCATACGTTTATCCTGCTACAGATTCAAAAACAATGATAATAACAGCCATGTTGGTTATAGTTACCGGAATAATATCTGCATTATACCCTGCTTATAAAGCATTAAAGCTTAATCCTTCTGTAGCAATAAGGAGTTAATTGTAAACCCATTTATATATATAAAATGAGTATCATTGAAATTAAAAACCTGAATAAAGTGTACGATGCAAAATCAGTACCGGTGCATGCTGTAAATGGAATAAATCTTACAATAGGTTCAGGTGAGTTTACAGCTATTGTAGGACCATCAGGATCGGGTAAAACCACTTTGCTTAATATCATTGGCGGACTTGATGAACCGACCAGCGGGGATGTGATTATCGATGGTGTAAAAATTAACGAACTTTCGGGCCGTCAGAAAACTGATTTCCGGATGAGGAACATAGGCTTCGTATTTCAATCATATAATCTGATACCCGTATTCACCTCAGAGGAAAATGTGGAGTTCATAATGCATTTGCAGGGAAAAGAGAAGGAAGAACGGGAAGGCCGGACAAAAGAGCTGCTTGAAGCAGTGGGATTAGGTGACAGAATGAACAGTCGTCCCAATAAACTTTCCGGGGGACAGCAACAAAGGGTAGCCGTTGCCCGGGCTTTAGCATCAAAACCAAAGTTTATTCTGGCCGACGAACCCACTGCAAACCTCGATTCCAAATCTACAGAAAACCTGCTTGACATAATGGAAAAACTGAATAAAGAAGAAAATATCACATTCATCTTTTCTACGCATGATCAGCGTGTCGTGAATAAAGCTAAACGAGTAATTACACTACAGGATGGCGCAATCATATCTGATATCAGTAAGTAAGTATGTAAGATTGGTTTTAATATTACTGATCACGCTTCCGGTTTCAATCACAGGACAGGATTCTATTCCAAAGAGGTTATCCTTAAATGGGTATATCACAAATATGCAATCATTTATGTTCCAGGGTTTTAATGACAATTGGACAATCGATAATCTCATTCATAATCGTTTGAATCTCAAATGGGACAGCAAAACAGACAATTTTAAAGCTGTTTTGGAATTAAGAAACAGATTAATTGCCGGGGAGTCTGTTTCGACGATTCCCGGATATTCTAAAATGATTGATGCTGATAATGGTATTGTGAAATTGTCAGATAATCTTTCCAGTGGCAATTCCTGGTTGCTTAATTCGAAGATTGACAGGGCCTATATCGATTATACAAATAATAAATTTCAACTTACAATCGGTCGACAACGCATTAACTGGGGACAGTGTTTTACCTGGAATCCAAATGACCTTTTCAACGCGTATTCCTTTTTCGATTTTGACTATGTAGAAAAACCAGGGAGCGATGCTATCCGTATGCAATATTACACCTCCAATACGTCTACTTTTGAATTTGCAGTTAAAGCCAATAATAACTACAAGGTTACTTCAGCTTTTCTCTACCGTTTCAACAAATGGAATTATGATATTCAGTTCCTTGGTGGAATATTGAATGACCAGGATTATGTTATCGGAACAGGATGGTCGGGTAATATCAAAGGTGCATCATTCAGAGGAGAAATTTCATATTTTCAACCAAAACATAATTTTGCCGACACTACAGGTATTCTGGTAGTGTCGTTAGGGACAGACTATACTTTTAAAAACTCTTTTATGATTCAGTTCGAAGCATTATACAATCAGAATAAGGGCTATCAAATCAATAATTTTGTTGATTTTTACAACGAGAGCTTATCTGCTAAAAATCTGTCGTTTACCAAAGTAACCTTTATGCTTCAGGGCAGCTATCCAATTACACCGCTTTTTAATGTATCGATAGCTTTAATGTATTTTCCAAAACTTGATGGAATTTTTCTGGGACCCACATTTACATATTCAATGACCAAAAACATTGATTTCTCACTAATTACGCAATCTTTTGCAGGACAATTATTGAAAGGGCAGACAGAACATTTTAACTTTAGCTTTTTAAGATTAAAGTATAATTTTTAAACCATTCAACGATTATTGACTTCCCCCGGAATTGGATTGATCTGTTATAAACCTTGCGTAAAAAAAAAGACACTCACAATTTAGAACTGTAAGTGTCTGATTTGCTTTGTGGGCCCAGCTGGGCTCGAACCAGCGACCCCCTGATTATGAGTCAGGTGCTACTAACCAGCTGAGCTATGGGCCCAATGTAAAATGGATTGCAATATTAGTTAATTGAATGTAATTATACAAGAGGTTGATAAAAGAATAATTTTTGACGCTATTTCTTCAGATATTCCATCAGAACATTCACAGCCTCATCCATGTCGTTCCCAAATGTAAGAATGCCTGATCTGTCGCCCGACATAACAATAATCCTCTTCTCATAAACATCAGATTCCTTAAAAAGCCGCAGGATATCCTTGGCAAGGCCTATTGTACCATAGTCCATTGCAGGATTGGTAGTTGGCACTTTATAAATAAGTTCGTTCCAGAGTTCAGAACTGTGAATATGTACTACTGCATTTGCTCCCGGATCGGCAGAATATATTGCAGCATGTGTTAATGATTCCGATGAGGCTTTCAGCGGACCAACACATTGAACGGCATTGTCGTCGATATTAAAAGAATTTACTTTTATGTAATGACCCGGTTCCAGTTCCGGGATCTCGCCTGTGGCTGAACCGGTAATTATAAACTGGTTTCCTCCCGCGATCCTCATACTGATGTTTCCAAAGGCAACGCCATTCTCATAGGCGCCGATAAGATCCATATTATAAAGAACTTCTCTCCAGTAATTTATTATTTCGTATTGTTCATCAGAGATTACAGGTCCTGTCTGATTCCAATAACAATTGAATTTTACACCGCCTTGCATACTATCTGATTTTATCTGAAAACATTTCTTCAATATCTTTTTCTGTTGCCCGGCATATCCCTTTTTCGGTTATTAATCCAGTTACAAGTCTTGCCGGAGTAATGTCGAAACCATAATTCGCCGCAACACTGTTTTCCGGACAAATACGAACAGTCTGTATTGTTCCGTTGGCAATACCTGAAATAGTTGTTACCTCTTCGGGATCGCGCTCTTCAACAACTATTTCCTTTATTCCATCACTAATGGCAAAATCGATTGTTGAAGAAGGAAGGGCAGAATAAAACGGGATATCATTATCATACGCAGCAAGAGCTTTAAGATAAGTTCCGATCTTATTGGCAACATCTCCGGTTCGCGTGGTACGGTCGCTTCCTACAATAACAATGTCAACCATCTTTTGTTGCATGAGGTGACCGCCGGTATTGTCAGCGATCAGAGTATAAGGAATACCATGTTGTCCCAGTTCCCAGGCTGTTAGTTTTGCACCCTGGTTCCGTGGCCTTGTCTCGTCTACCCAAACATGTATCGGGATTCCTTTGTCGTGAGCAAAATACAAAGGAGCCGTAACAGTTCCAAAGTCCACACAAGCCAGCCAGCCTGCATTGCAATGTGTAAGAATATTAACGGGCTTTCCCTCCTTTTTCTTACTTATTTCTTCGATCAGTTTTAGACCATGTTTACCTATCTCTCTGCAGTTTTCCTTTTCATTTTCGCAAATTTCGAGAGCTGCCTTAAGCGCTGTTTCAGCTAATAAAGCTTGGTTTGTAACTTTACTGAGCTTTTCGAGAACTATATTGACAGCGCCTGAAAGATTCACAGCTGTTGGACGGCAGGATATCAGGTAACGGGCTGCGTTTGAGATATGTTCCCGGAAGTTCGTCTGAGAATTGATCTCCAGCGTTGCAAGATACATTCCAAACGCACCTGCGGCTCCAATCAGCGGAGCTCCCCTTACTGTCATATCGGCAATGGCATTATAGACATCGTCTACTGAGCGGAGCTCTCTGGTCTCAAAAAAGAAAGGCAGCTTTTGCTGATCGATTACGCAAACAACAGATGCGTCAGATTCATCGAGCCAAATGCTTTGATAATTTCGATTTCCTATCTTCATTATTAAGTATTCGTCCTGTCAGCCTGGTTAAATAATTTTCAAAAATACGAAATATTAGAGATTTGAGAGTAAGTATTATCATGTCCCCTTGTCAGCCTCTCGAATTGTCGACCGGATTATTCGAACGAGGTGATTGTTTTTATAAAAATATTATCTTTGTGAATAGTCGGATGGGGAATAAAACGCAAACAGCATATGATTAATAAAGAGGAGTTTAAAAGAAAAATTGTAGTCTCTGCAGGACAGAATTTCAGCCGGTACGGATTTAAAAAGACAACGATGGATGAAATTGCCCAGAGCCTTAAAATGGGGAAAAGTTCTATTTATTACTACTTTGAAAGTAAGGAAGATATATTTGAAGCGGTTGTTCTGTATGAGGCTAATATACTTAGAAATGAGTTAACTACAGCCATTAAATCTGTAGAATCTCCTATTGATAAAATGAAAAATTATGTTTTTGTAAGGATGAATGCGTTCGAAAAACTTTCAAATTACTATAATGCCATCTTTGATAAAAATCTTGATCATTTCGATTTTATTGAGACAATACGTGAAAAATATGACAGAGAGGAGCTGGCAATACTCCGGTTGATTTTATATCACGGGGCAAGGAAGAAAGTCTTCAATGTTGTTAACAGTGAATATACCGCAATGGCTATTCAGACAACTCTTAAAGGGCTCGAAGTTCCTCTGTTCTGGAAGAAAAAAGAGCACAATATTGAGAACAGGCTCAATGCAATTCTCGATGTGTTATTCTATGGGATTGTAAAAAAATAGAAGCGCTACTTTTTTATAACAGCTCTTTTATTTCTCCGTATGCTCCAGATTAATCCGCCGATACCCAGTAATATATACGGGATACTTAAAAGCTGACCCATATTTAGTTTCATGGTTGCTTCAAAAGCTACCTGATTTTCCTTCAGGAATTCGATAAAAAAACGGGCAGTGAAAACCAGAATAAACAATAAACTTACTAGTAATCCCTGTATATGCTCTCCCTTTTTTGACCAGTACATGCGGTAAAGAAGAAAAAAGATAGCAAGGTAAACCAGCGCTTCATATATCTGTGTCGGGTGTTTTGGAACAGCTTCCTGGTTACGCATGAAGATAAATCCCCACGGCACTGTAGTTTCAACACCATAAATCTCAGAGTTCATGAGATTACCCATCCTGATAAAAAAGCCTGAAAGGGCAACAACTATTGCTATTCTGTCGAGGATCCAGGAATAATCTTTATTTTCTTTCTTTACAAACATCCAAAGGGCCAATAGTATACCGATGCCGGCGCCATGACTTGCCAATCCTCCGCGCCAGATCATAAGTATTTCAAGCGGATGTTTAAAATAGTAAGACGGCTCATAGAACAGACAATGTCCAAGGCGTGCCCCGACAATAGTTCCGACAGCCATATAAATAGTAAGCCGGTCGAGAACGGCCTCATCGAGGTTTTCATTTTTGAAAATGCGGTTCATAATTACATATCCGAAAAGGAATGAACAGGCAAAAAGCAAACCATACCATCTTATTGCAAAACCACCAAAACTAAATATCTCGGGGTTAACATTCCATGGGATTATAAGTAAATGCATATTTTAACAGTTAATGTTGCTGTCAAAGGTAAAAAATATTATTATTGATCATAATCAAATCGAAGGGTTATAGGAACGGTTAATTCAAAATGATTATCGGAAATCAGGCAACCTGGATCTTAAGTATCTTGAAAATCAATTTATTTACCCTAGCTCCGAGGGGAGTAAATTGATTTTCTTTGCTCCCCCTGGGGTCGGGGTAAACAAAGAAAATCAATGCATTAATATACCAGATTCGTGATAGTCATTTGTTCAATATAGGAATGATCTTGAAAAATGATGTAAGTTTGTAAATTATAATTTTCCAATAAGAGCATGTTTAAAAGGTTAAATCTCGTCTTTTCATTAGTAATTCTTATCAGTGCCTGTGCCAAAATAAGCACACCATCAGGCGGGCCGCGCGACAGACAGCCGCCTGTAGTTGTTAAAAGTATTCCAGGTAATGGTTCGGTAAACTTCAGGGGGCGTAAGATTATAATCTCTTTTGACGAATTTGTTGTTCTCGATAATATAGGTGAAAAGTTAATGGTATCTCCACCTTTGAAAAAGAAGCCAACTATCCAGGTTCGAGGTAAAAACATTGATATTGAGATCTTTGAGGCCCTGAAAGACAACACAACCTATACCTTTTATTTTCAGGATGCCATAAAAGATCTTAATGAAGGAAACATCCTCGACAACTACCAGTTTGTTCTTTCAACAGGAAGTGTAATTGATTCACTTTCGGTTACCGGGAACGTTTACAATGCTTATAATCTGGAGATTCCGGAAAAGACTCTTGTTCTGTTATACAGGGAACTGGCTGACTCTGCTGTAAGAAAGCACCTTCCTGAGTACATTTCGAGAGTGGAGCCTGATGGATATTTCCGTATTAACAATGTCAGGGAAGGAAGATACAGACTCTATGCACTAAAGGATCTTGATAATAGTAAAACCTATAATCTGCATGATGAGGAGTTTGCATTTCTTAATGATCCGATAGACGTTACCAGCGAGAAAAATTATATAAAACCGGTTAAAGATACGCTCTTAACAAAAAAAACAGTGAGTAAGGTCATTGAACCCAAAACCACTGAAAATATGACAACCGAAGTACCTGAACCCAAAGTCCAAACAGGTGAATATCAACTTATTCTCTTTACCGCTTCTAAGAAAAATCATTATCTGACCAGTTCTTCAAGGGAGCAAAAGTATCTTCTGACTTATACACTTTCAATGCCACCCGACAGTATGAAGTTCCGTTTTTCAATTCCTGGCGCCGGGAAAAACTCCTATATTATAGAAGAAAGTGCAAACAAGGATACTGTAAAGGTATGGATCACAGACAGTACGCTCTATTCTCAACCTATGCTTTCAACAATTGTTAATTATCCATTTACCGACTCACTAAAACAGACGATTTATAAACAGGATACAGTAGTTCTGCGGTTTACTGCACCGCGCGCCCCGAGGGTGGCTAAACTTCAGAAACCGACGCTTCCTGTTGAAACCAATATCACAGCTGGTTTGCTGAAACCGGGCCAGATGATTCTGTTAAAGTCACAAACCCCATTTAATAAACCAGACACATCCCATATTCACCTTTACGAATTAAAAGACTCGGTCAGGCAAAAAATTAATTATCAGCTGATTA
This sequence comes from uncultured Bacteroidales bacterium, assembly GCA_963809855.1. Taxonomy (GTDB): domain Bacteria; phylum Bacteroidota; class Bacteroidia; order Bacteroidales; family VadinHA17; genus LD21. The sequence goes on from CAWELF010000001.1 coordinate 3,548,845, forward strand.
AAGACACCTCCAACCTGAGTAGATATTATTTAAATGCTAAGTTCCTCCAGGGGAAGAAATACATGTTGCTCGCCAATAAAGGATCAATCAGCAATATATATAATGAATACGCAGATTCAATAGGTCTTAAATTTTCGCTGAAAGACCCCGAAAGCTATAATCAACTTACCCTGAATATCAAAAATTACGAAGGCGACAGAATAATTCAATTACTTACGACAAAAGAAAGTATTATAAGTGAGGCATTTCCAAAGACAAATGGGAAGCTGGTTTTTCCCCTTCTCGATGCCGCGACATATCGCATAAGAGTAGTCTACGACTTGAATGGCAACCGGAAATGGGATACAGGTGATTTCGATTCAGGACGTCAGCCCGAACCGGTTTCGTACTATTTTCAGAATCTGGAAATAAAATCGGGATGGTCACCGGAACAGGATTGGGATATCGGGATAAAGAATTTCAAGGATCCAAAACTACGGGAACCAAAGAAGACAAGATAAAAAGAAACTATTTCAATTAACCGGGTTGATATTGCTTACTTAAACATAAATTAACATGAAGGAAGTTGTAGCAGGTATCGATATTGGAGGGACCAACACGGTATTTGGTCTGGTTGACCGATCGGGAAATATTCTTTTCGAAAACAGATTGAAAACGACTGAATACCCTAAGATTAGTAGTTTTATTTCAGCGCTTACCGATGGTATAGAAGTAATGATTAAGGGAGACAAAGATCTTAACCTTAAAGCAATTGGAATTGGGGCGCCCAATGCTAATTACCACAAAGGAACAATCGAACTTGCTCCAAATCTGGCCTGGAAAGGTATTGTGCCCTTGGCAGAGTACATCAGGGAAAAGATAGATGTTCCCGTAATGGTTACGAATGATGCAAATGCAGCATCAATGGGAGAGATGCTATTCGGAGGAGCAAAAAACATGAAGGATTTTATTGTTCTTACCCTTGGCACAGGTCTTGGCAGTGGCATTGTTATTAATGGAGAAATGGTATACGGACATACCGGATTTGCCGGGGAACTGGGTCATACCATTGTTGTTCCCGGGGGAAGAGATTGTGGCTGTGGCCGCCAGGGATGTTTGGAGACTTATGGATCAGCAACCGGACTTGTTCGTACTGTCCTTTATATGTTGAGTGAAATGAGGGAAGAGAGTATTCTTCGACATATAGGGGCAGCTGAAATAACAGCCAGGAGTATTACAGAAGCAGCAGTAAAAAAGGATCCTATAGCTCTTGAGGCAATGAATTATACTGCTGAAATGCTGGCGCTTGGAATAGTTAATGCCATTGCGTTTTCCAGCCCTGAGGCTGTTTTTCTCTTCGGGGGACTCGCAAATGCAGGAGAAATGCTTTTTGCGCCAATACGAGAATATGTAGACCAGAATATTCTTCCGATCTTCAAAGGAACAGTAAAAATATTTCCATCTGGTGTACCTGAAAGCAATGCAGCTGTACTTGGCGCAGCTGCTTTGGCCTGGAACGAATTAAAGAGGTAGGGAAATTTGTATTTATAATAAGCAAATCCGGTGCCAACAATTAAATAATGAAAATTGCAGAGGTAAAAAAAAACAAACTTGTACCGGATTTTCCCGGCCTGGAGGAAATATCGTCGGAGTTAGATAAATTAAATGAACGGCACAAGATTGGTACGATTAACTGGCCGGACTTTAAATATAACCCGGAGGTTTCATTTTCTATAGGATACAGCGATCATGAAATATTTCTAAAATATTATATAAAAGAGAATTATTTTAAAGCTGAAAAAACCGAAACGAACCAGATGGTTTGCGAAGATTCATGTGTTGAATTTTTTGTCTCGCCTGAAGATGACGGGATTTATTATAACCTGGAATTTAATGGAATAGGCACGTGTTTAATGGGCAGCGGATCCTCTCGTCAGGATAATTACGTGGCAGCGCCTGAGCTTATCTCGAAGATCCGCATTCTGGCATCTGCCGGTAAAAAGCCGATAAAAGAAATTACAGGATTATTTGGCTGGACAATCATCGTAGCAATACCTTTTGAGCTTTTTTCCCGGCATAAAATTCAAACGCTGAAAGGGAAAACGATGAGAGCTAATTTTTACAAATGCGGAGACAAACAAAAGATACCTCATTATCTGACATGGAGCAGGGTGGAGACACAATCCCCTGATTTTCACCAGCCGAAATCCTTTGGATTACTAAAGTTTGTGTAAAAGGAAATGATGCCAGGAGGATATAAAAAAATATGTTTCTGATTCTTTATGCCGTAAAAATGTAAATGGTATATTTACAGATACAAAAGTAAATAATCCCGGATATGGAGACTACAATAACAGATAAACTCAATCATATTATTGGGATTTTGTTTATCATCATTATTTTTGCATTGGCTTATGGTTACCTTAAGCCGCACCAGCTCCATAAACGCAGAAGAGCTTCAACGTTGCTCCTTAAGGGCAGCTATCTTCTTTACCTGCTGATTCTGCTTATAATTATTTATTTATCGGCTCTTGAAAAAGGCGGGTTACAGGAGGTTTTTTATGGGATAGAATTTTTTGCTTTTCTCATTGTTCTTTTTGTGCCAACTATGGGTATTTTTGCCCGGAGGCTTGAACGCTTCAGAAAAAAGAGAGAAGGCTATAATTATTTTTTTACTATAACAAATGTCCTTTCAATTATAGCAATTCTATTAATGTATTTTTATTAACCTCAGGTAAGCTTAATCGTAAATTTTAAAACGCCAGACTATGATCCAGGAAAGACTAATCGGATATATTGAACAGAGTATCAGGCAAAACTGGGATAAAGAAGCTCTGTCGAACTACAAGGAGAAGGGTTATACTTATAAGGAGATGGCTGAAAAAATCCTGAAGCTTCATATCCTGTTTAAAGGGTCAGGAATTAATGAGGGAGACAAAATAGCTCTTATCGGAAAAAACTCTGCCAACTGGTGCGTAACCTATCTCGCAGTGGTAACATACGGAGCAGTAATCGTTCCTGTTCTGCCCGATTTCAAGCCTGAAGATTTGTCCAATATCATAATCCACTCCGATTCGCGACTCATTTTCATTGACGATAAGATAGTTGAGACCCTGGATATTGCAAAAATGCCAGAGATCATGGGAGCTTTCTCTCTTGAGGATTTCGGTCTCATCACTTCAGGCAAGCCGATTATAAAGGAAACTTTCGACGCCCTTTGTGCAAAATTTGAAGAAGCCTTTCCTGTTCTGAAACCTGAAGACATAAAATTTTCTGATATATCAAATGATCATCTTGCAGTTATTAGTTATACCTCAGGGACGACAGGATTTTCGAAAGGGGTTATGGTTCCTCATAACAGTCTTGCTGCCAACATAAGGTTTGCACAGAATAACATGCCACTTAAGTCAGGAGACCCGGTTGTCTCATTTCTTCCATTAGCACACACTTTCGGATGTGCCTTTGAATTTCTGTTCCCTTTTACATTAGGGTGTCACATTACCATTCTTACAAAAACACCATCCCCGCAGATTCTGATTCAGGCATTTAAAGAGATCAGGCCAAGATTAATTCTTTCGGTCCCGCTTGTCGTGGAGAAAATCTATAAAAAGCAATTATTGCCAATAATAGACAAACCGCATATGAAGATCCTTCTGGCGGTACCTCTTGTTAATAAAATTCTTTTCAAAAAGATAAGGGAAAAGCTCACCGAAACTTTTGGAGGAAGGTTTCATGAATTGGTGGTTGGTGGCGCTGCATTCAATGCTGATGCCGAAAAGTTCTTCAAAAAAATTGGTTTCAGATTTACAGTTGGTTACGGAATGACTGAATGCGGGCCGTTAATAAGTTATGCTTCGTGGGACACAACAAAGCCGGGAGCGTCAGGGAGAGCGGTAGACACTCTTGAGGTGACTATCGATTCGACTGATCCGGTTAACATTGTTGGAGAGATCATTCTTCGGGGCGAGAATATGACTACCGGATATTATAAGAATGAAAAAGCAACACGGGACCTGATAGATGATGAGGGCTGGATGCATACTGGAGATCTGGGGGTAATCGATAAAGAAGGGAATATTTTTATAAAGGGAAGAAGTAAAAGTATGATCCTCGGGCCTTCAGGGAAAAATATTTACCCCGAAGAAATTGAATCGGTGATAAATAATAAAAATTATGTTACCGAATCGGTGGTTATTTCAGTTGATAATAAGCTGGTAGCATTAATTTATCCTGATTATGAGACTATGAAAAGGGACAATATATCAGAAGAACAACTCCTGTCGATTTTAGAAGCATACAGAAAGGAAGTTAACGAAAGGCTGCCTGAATTTATGGCTGTTGGCAAGTTCAGAATACATCCTGAAGAATTTGCAAAAACGCCAAAAAGAAGTATTAAAAGGTTTCTATACACTAAAGAATAGAAGGTATCATGGAACTATATGTTGTAATCGTTGCCGGGGGAAGTGGAAAGAGGATGGGAGCAGATATTCCCAAGCAGTTTCTTGAATTGGCCGGAAGACCCGTCCTGATGCACACCATTGAAAGATTCAAAGCCTTCGACGATTCCATTGAAATTATAACAGTTCTGCCCGAGAATCAGCTGAGGCATTGGATCGAACTTCAGAAGAAGTACTCTTTTACAGTTCCCCAGACACTTGTAAAAGGTGGATCTCACCGATTTTTTTCAGTAAAGAACGGACTGAGATTTGTTAAAGCGCCAGGTCTGGTGGCAATACACGACGGGGTACGGCCATTTGTTAGTATCGATACCATAAAAAGGTGTTTTGAAACAGCAGAAAAGCTAGGGAACGCAATTCCTGTAATCTCTCCCACTGAGTCGTTAAGAATAATAAACGAGAATGGCAGCATACCGGTCAACAGGTTGCATGTGAAACAGATACAAACGCCACAGGTGTTCAGCGCTGATCTTATAAAAAAAGCATACCTCCAGGAATACCTGCTCGAATTTACCGACGATGCTACCGTCCTTGAAAAGACCGGAGTGAAGATAAACCTCATAGAAGGTAACCGTGAAAATATTAAGATAACCAATCCCGAGGATCTTCTTATCTCAAACGCACTTTTGCCAATCGTCTCCTGACTTTTACTAATCTGTTATGCTGTTAGACTGTTAAGTTGTTATGCCTTTTCACCTTACCCTGAGGTTGTCGAAGGGTGCGCCATTTTTCATATCTTGCGTAATATTTGAGTAAAGAATGTTTGAAAGAAATGTATTTGAGTATAAAGGTCTTGAGGTAAGGGTATCGGATTATGCAGATGAAGGGATCTTAGACATTCTGAATCATGCGATTCAGGGATCCGAGGGAGGGTTGAGGTTTTCGCTCCAGAATTTTGCACCCCGCATAGCTGCCTATAAAGACCAGATAAGATTTGTTTCTCTTTATAAAAAAAACAAGATAACAGGTACCGTAGGCTCTTGTTTTCGGATGTCGGGACAGGGAAACCTCAGGTATCCCACTTCATACCTGAGATATCTTGCTTTTCAAACCACCTATCAGTCCGACCTTAATTGGCGCGAGAGGAGGGTTGAATCTAAAAAACCCGACAAGGATGACAGCTTTAAACAAAAGACCCTTGAGATATTCAGCAAGCCGCATCTTCTTGAACTTAACGACGTTTTTGAAGGCGACAGACATATTTCATATGCGTTTATCGAGAGTATGAACGAGCGGTCAAAAAACCTGGTGACCAAAGCAGGGTACGACTATATCCGTTCTTTTCTTACTGTGGCTTTCAGCCGGTTCTCTCCTAAACGAAATAAGCGGGTCTTTAAACTTGAAGAAAAAGAAAAAGGGAAGATGGAATCTCTTCTTAAGGATTATTACAGGGATTATTCTTTTTTCAGTACAGACTACTCCTTTTTCGGAGATAATTATTACGTATTAAAAGATGGAGATGAAATTATTGCAGGAGTTAATGCCATCCCGTCGGTTTATAAGGTATATGATATTCCTGGTATATGGGGATGGGTTATGATGCATGTTCTCCCGGGAATGCCATATTACAGAAGGTTATTCCGGCCAGGGGAGTTCAGATATCTTGTTTTTGATGCAATTTATTGCAAGGCAGGAAAGGAAAGCCTCCTCGCAGATCTTTTTGAGTCGGCATGTGCTGCAGAAGGTTTCCATACGGGCCTGACCTGGCTTGACGACCGGAGTGTTCTTTTCGATAAAGTTAAGACGGAAGTTAAAATGGGAGCCCTGAATCGAATGCTCAATGCAAAACCCGGACTTGTCTACACGAAATTTATTAATCTGACACAGGAAGAAAAGGACTACTTCTACGATGCCCCGGCCTATATTTCGGGGTTCGACTTTTCGTAAATCGCTTATCAATTACCATCGGTTTTAACCAACGGTGTAAGACGCAACTTATTCTTAGAATCAATTACCGTCGGTTTTAACCGACGGTATAAAGCACAACCCTGCAAAGGACTTTAGTCCAATACTTTATAATTCTTGAAATTGGGCTAAAGCCCCAGAACAGATAGCTTTACAAACCGTTGGCTGAAGCCAACGGTAATTGAACGGCCAGGAGGGAAAATTGTCTTCGGATTAAAATAACAGTAACTGAACGGCCAAAAGAAGAAATTATCTTGGGATTAGAGCAATTGTGATTGAAAAAGCCATAATACTTTATTCTTAGTATCAGTTGCCGTCGGTTTTAACCGACGATCTAAGGCCACCACACTCCTTGGGACTTTAGTCCAATATCTTCTTGAGCCCGCATTCCTTTATTATCGAATCCAATTCTTCCTGAAAACTGATTTTATTATGATGTTGATTCTGATTCCGAATATAATTTCTTAAGCTATCTAATTGAGGTATTCCTAATGAAACAGCGTAGAAATCATCCTGCCATTCAAATTTTGTTTTTGTAAGCTTCTGTTTATTGATCCAAAAAGAGCATTCACCTTTTATTTTCTGCATTATCTCGGATATGGTTTGTTTGCCGCCTAAAGAAATCAGAGCGTGCAAATGTTCGTGATGACCATTAATATGATCAATATAGATACCTTTTGTTCTTGCATTTTCAAGAATGTGATGAATAACGTCGGTCCGTATATCATCTCTTAAAAAGGGAATCCTTTTATTTGTGGTCCACACGCAGTGAACCCAGACTTTGACATATGACATATTATTAGAAATGCTAGCGATTAACAACTTAAAGGTAAATAACTTGGGCGTTAAAACAAAATTTACCCTGAAGAGACCTCTCTTTTAAGGGCTAGCTGGGATTGGGCTAAAGCCCCAGAACAGGTAGCTTTGGAAACCGTTGGCTGAAGCCAACGGTAATTGAACGGCCAGTAGGTGAAATTGTCTTCGGATTAAAATAACAGTAACTGAACGGCTAAAAGAAGAAATTATCTTGGGATTAGATTAACAGTGATTGATAAAGTCAAAATATTTTATTCATAGAATCAATTACCATCGGTTTTAACCGACGGGACAAGACGCAACTCTGCAAAGGACTTTAGTCCAATACTTTATAATTCTTGAAATTGAGCTAGAGCCCTGGAACAGATAGCCTTGGAAACCGTTGGCTGAAGCCAACGGTAATTGAACGGCCAGTAGGTGAAATTGTCTTCGGATTAAAATAACAGTAACTGAACGGCTAAAAGAAGTAATTATCTTGGGATTAGATTAACAGTGATTGATAAAGTCAAAATATTTTATTCATAGAATCAATTACCATCGGTTTTAACCGACGGGACAAGACACAACTCTGCAAAGGACTTTAGTCCAATACTTTATAATTCTTGAAATTGGGCTAAAGCCCTGGAACAGATAGCCTTGGATCCGTTGGCTGAAGCCAACGGTAATTGCACGGCCAGTAGGTGAAATTGTCTTCGGATTAAAATAACAGTAACTGAACGGCTAAAAGAAGAAATTATCTTGGGATTAGATTAACAGTGATTGATAAAGTCAAAATATTTTATTCATAGAATCAATTACCATCGGTTTTAACCGATGGGACAAGACGCAACTCTGCAAAGGACTTTAGTCCAATACTATTAAATTAGTAGGAATTGGGCTAAAGCCCCAGCGTGAAGAAGTTTCCAAGCCGTTGGCTGAAGCCAACGGTAACTGATAGGCTAATTGAAAAGCTTTTTAAACGGTTGGTGTAACAGTAATTAAAAAAGCCCTCCTTCGCTATCCCTCGACATGCTCGGGATGTGCTTCGGAGGGCGAAGGTGGGTTGTACTGGAATCGAACCAGTGACCCCTACCCTGTCAAGGTAATGCTCTAAACCAACTGAGCTAACAACCCAATGTGCTGCAAAAATAATAAAATATCCTTTTGTCACACGGAAACTCGGACAGATAAGTATAATCTTTTTTAAATAGCAGAATATTAGTGTATTATAATATCAGACTAAAAATGTAGTCATTTTTATTGAAAAATATTTTGACGACTAGATAAATAGTCATATGTTTGCAGGGAAGGATTGAAAGAGTATGTAGTAAGAAGTAGGTAGTAAGAAGTGAAAAGGGTTAATGAAATTTAAAAATCAAAAAATGCAACTGACAAAAGCAGAAGAACAGATAATGCAGATTCTATGGGAAATGGGGGAGGGGATCGTAAGTGATATCCGCAATACCTTCAGCGACCCTAAACCTGCACGAAACACGGTCTCAACCGTTGTAAGGGTACTTGAAAAAAAGGGGTATGTGGGACATAAAGCATATGGGAATGTGCACCTTTACCACCCCATTATATCAAAAAGCGAATATTCAAAGAGCCAGCTGTTTGGACTTATGGAAGGTTATTTCAATAACTCATTCCCCGCCATGGCATCATTTTTTGCAAAGGAAAAAGATCTGACACTTAAAGAACTCGATGAGCTTCTTGACGATACACGAAAGGAATTATCTAAAACAAAAAAGAAAAAGTGATGGAACAATTTGCTCAATACCTGTTCAGATCGTCAGTATGGCTCACTGCATTTGCAATTGTATTCCTGCTTTTTTTAAGGAACGAAAGATTTTTCCTTGTCAACAGGATCTACCTTATTGCAGGCATTCTGGCAGCCTTAATATTTCCTCTGGTATCAATCAGATATACTGTTTACCTGCCATTATTAAGGGCAGAGAGTACTATGGGAAACAGTGTCAGCCTTAACGGCGGTAACAGTGAATCCCCAGATTCCTTCCTGCCGGTTGGAATGATTTTACTTTACATTTCAGGTGCATTGTTCGTAGCGTTCCTGATAATAAAACAGAGCAGATCGGTGATTAAGTCGGTAAGAAGTGCAGAGGTTCAACCCGGACATTCTGTAAAGCTTATCCGAAGTAACGAGTATGATTCTTCATTTTCATTTTTCTCGTATGTCTTTGTCAATCCTTCAATTACAGATGTTGAGGCAAAAGAGATTCTGAATCATGAAATGGTTCATATAAGTCAAAAACACTGGTTTGACCTTATGCTTGCTGAATTGCTTTGTATTATTCAGTGGTTCAACCCGATGATCTGGATCTACGTCAGGTTAATCCGACAGAATCACGAATATCTTGCCGATGAGGGTGCGCTGCAGCGCACTTCCGATCCGGTAGTTTACAGGGCCACCCTTCTGAACCAGATAGTCGGTTCTCCAGTCTATCTGGCCAACTCATTTAGTTATTCACTTAATAAAAAAAGATTCGACATGATGAAAAATATTATGAGATCCCCTTATCGGAAATTAAAAATCCTCCTTATCCTTCCCGTCATCGCTCTTGTTTTGTACTCGTTTGCAAAACCTGAATACCGGTATTCTGCAGCGGATGAAAATGCAGCGATCAACAAAAACGATGCGAAGGCATTTATTAATGAAATAAAAGGGAAGGTTCAACAGGAGGACGGGAAGCCCCTGGCCGGAGCTTCAGTAATCATTAACGGAACAACAACCGGAACAATTACAGACCTGAAAGGATCTTTCGCCCTCAGCAACGTTCCTGAAGATGGTTCACTTGCTGTAATCTTTGCAGGATACAAATCGAAAGTAATCAAAGCGGATTTCAAAAAAGAAATGATTATCACGATGACAAAACAATCAGGATATAAAGAAGAGGTAAAAGAATGGCCAAACAACGCTGCCCCGCCTCCACCTCCTCCGCCGGCCTCTATTACTGGACAACTCACTGCACCAGAACTTAGTACCCCGGTTCTGACGTCATCTGCACCTTCCGCATCGACGCCTCCCGGTGTGGCATTCCGCTCTGCTGATGACAAAAAACCTTTAATTGTTGTGGATGGCAAAGCGATCGACGATTTAAGTTCAGTAGATCCGAATTCTATTGAGTCAATGACTGTCCTCAAGGACGGCAATGCAGTTGAAAAATATGAGGAGAAAGCTAAAGATGGAGTTATTGAAATTACTCTTAAAAAAGGAGTGACAGGTATAGCTCCCAAATCTAATTCAGAGATTGTAGTTAGGGGTTATGGAATCACAAAATCCGATACATCTAATTCAGAGGTTAAGGTATTTGGTTATGGAAACCAAAATGGCAACCTTTCCGGATCAAATTCAGAGATTACGGTTATTGGTTATGGGATCCCTCAATATAGCGATTCACTACCAAAGGTAATGATTAGAAACAATGGGCTCAACAATGCTGGCAGTTTTCCTCCCATTATTATTGTCGACGGTGTCGAAAGGGGGACTGATATGAAGATAATAAATGTATCTCCCGACAACATTGCAACTCTGACGGTTCTCAAAGATGGGTCAGCAACAAAACTTTATGGTGAAAAAGGAAAAAACGGGGTTATCCTGATTAATACCAAAAAGAAACTTAATTGATTTAAACCGCAGAGAACGCTGAGTTTGACGCAGAGAACCGCAGAGTAATCTAATCTTCAGGATTAGCTCTGCGGTTAATCTTTTTCACTGTTTGCCGGATTAGTGGAAGTTTATTGGTTTAATTTCAAGAATTGAAAATTAATTTATTCCGGCAGGTCTTTAAGACTTTTAAGGTTTCCTTTTTGATTTTTACAACAACTTTTCCGGAAATTTCAAGTGGTTCCCCGTCGATATGAAACCTTGTTTCGGTGGTCTCAATTACTATCTCTTTATCAGTCTGGATATGCCTGACATATTTAGATTTATTTATTCTTTTAGTGAAAAGGCGGATAATAAAAATTGAACCGAGGATCTTTGGGAAAGGTTTAATTAATACAAGATCAATTTTACCGTCGTTTGGAAGTGCCTTTGGGGCGATAAAAGCATAATTGCCAAATTGGCGGGTATTGGCGATTGAAAGGACAAATAATTTCTCAGAGATAATTTCTTCGCCATCAATCTTAATTTTAACATGAAATGGACGGAGCTTTAAAAAAGTCTTGAATGTAAGTGCCACATAAGGTAGAAATCCTCTGAGTTTAAGGTTGTTGAATGAATGAGCGACAAAACTGTCAAGACCTATACCAGCTACATTAAGGCAAAGTTTCTCATTTATTTCGATAACATCGATATTAACGCTATCGGCCTTTTTAATATCTGAAAGAAGCGACCTGACATTTAATCGGAAGCCGAATTCCTTGGCAAACCCATTTCCGGAACCTAATGGCAACACCCCGAAAATCTTCTCGCTTCCAACCAATCCGGAGGCAACTGAATGTACGGTACCATCTCCCCCCGCGGCAATAAAAACATTGTATTTATCGAGGTTTTCTTTTAGCATTGAATCTGTGTCGTTGATACTCGACGACTTAACATACGATAATTCATTTTTACGTAGTTCAAGTTCTATTGAAACAATGAAATTAACCGGAGGTACCCCTGAGGTCGGATTTAGTATAAAAAGCGCTTTGGTATTATTTTCAGGAACGGACATTTTCATGCCCAAAAATACAGAAGTTTTTTTCAATCTTAGTTAATAAGAAGTTAAGATGTTGAAATGTCAGGCCAGGAATCCCATCAAATCAGCGGCCGGGTTATTCCATAAACGGGTATTTGAAATCAGTGGCAGGGATGAGCGTTTCTTTAATTGTCCTTGGACTCACCCAGCGTACAAGGTTCAGATAGCTTCCTGCTTTATCATTCGTACCGGAACCTCGTGCGCCTCCGAAAGGCTGTTGTCCGACCATTGCCCCTGTTGGCTTATCGTTTATATAGAAGTTGCCGGCGGCATAACGCAATGCCCTGCAGGCTTTGATCATTGCATATTTATCGTTACTGAAGATTGACCCAGTGAGACCATAAGGTGAGGTTTCGTCGCAGATCTTCAGGGTCTCGTCGAATTTATCATCTTCATAGACAAAAATTGTCATCACCGGACCAAATATTTCCTCTTCCATGGTGAAGAAGTGAGGGTTTTCAGTAATAATTATTGTTGGTTCAATGAAATATCCGGTTGATTTATCACAGTTCCCTCCGGCAATTATCTTAGCATCAGGAGATGATTTTACTTTGCTGAGGCAGGAAGATATTTTATCAAATGCAATTTCATCAATTACAGCATTTACTGCATTTTTAAAGTCAGTTACATCCCCCACTTTAATTTCCGACATCATCCGCAAAATATGTTTTTTAGCATCATTCCACAGTGAAACAGGAATGTATGCTCTTGAAGCAGCGGAGCACTTTTGTCCCTGGTATTCGAAAGATCCCCTCACAATAGCTGTCGCAAGTTCAATTGGACTAGCGGAGCTGTGAGCAAAAATGAAATCCTTTCCACCCGTTTCCCCGACTAGTTTTGGATACGATTTATAAATGGAAAGGTTTTCAGAAACTTGTTTCCATAATGAGTTGAAAGTAGAATTTGAACCTGTAAAATGTATCCCGGCAAGATCGCGGTGCTTCAGTACAACGTTGCTGATAAGAGAACCAGATCCGGGGACGAAATTAATTACTCCGGCTGGCAATCCGGCTTCCTCAAAGATCTTCATCAGGTAGTAACTGGAGAGCAGGGAATTTGTGGCAGGTTTCCATATAGATGTATTGCCCATCAGAGCAACACTTGTATTAAGATTTGAAGCGATGGCAGTAAAATTGAAAGGAGTGACAGTATATACGAATCCTTCCAGTGGCCTGTATTCGAGCCTGTTAATGGTTTCGTTTTCGGATATTGGCTGATCTTTATAAATAAGTGATGCAAAATGAATATTGAAACGGAGGTAATCAACTACCTCGCATACTGAGTCGATTTCTGCCTGCAGGATATTTTTCCCCTGTCCCAGCATTGTAGCAGCGTTTATTTTAAACCTGTATTTTTTAGAAATAAGCTCAGCAGCCTTCGCCATTATGGCAGCTCTTTCCATCCACGAGAGATTCATCCATTCGCACTTAGCCTGCAGAGCTGCATCTATTGCCTGCGACACTTCCTTCTCCCCGGCCATATGATATTTTGCTATAACATGGTGATGGTTTGTAGGCATTACTATATCACCGGTTTTACCTGTACGAATCTCTTTTCCCCCAATAATAAGAGGTATGTCAACAACATTATTACTTTGAGCAGAGAGTTCCTGTTCGATTTGTTTTCGCTCATCACTGCCCGGCCTATAGCTTAAGACAGCTTCATTCTTAGGTTCCCGGAAATTATATATCGCGTTATTCATAATAAGATATTTTGTTTTAAGTTTCCAGATAATACAACAGGTCTCTTCTATAAATGTTTAGACATTCGGGGGAAGAGAACACATCTGAAGTTGATTTTTTGCAGTAATTTTACACATGAGTTGGCAAAAGTAATAATTACATATTCCTAACACATGACTTATGTCAGAAACAAAATTTTACCATATTTCAGCTGAGGGATTGTTCTCAAGTCCGGCAACTATCGATGGAGCTATTGCCGAATTAAAGGAAGGCGGGTTTATCTGGATAGATTTTTACCAGCCCGTTAAGGAAGAACTTTATTCCCTCGTTGACAAGATCGGAGTTCATCCGTTGTCGGTTGAAGACTGTCTCGACGAAAACCAGGTACCCAAAATAGACTATTTCCCAAATAATACGTTTATAATTTTTAATGCATTCAGTTATGAGGAAAAAACTCTTTTTATAGATGAGATAAATCTTTTCCTCGGAAAGAATTTTCTGATATCGGTAAGTGGTCATAACTCCGGAACAAGAAGACCTCTGAATAATATTTCGGAGATAGTTAATAGCGGTCATTCGAACGCCAGGACAGGTCCTGATTTTTTAATGCACATTATACTAGACTACCTGGTTGATTTTAAATATAAGGCATTCGACGACATGGAAGAAGAACTGGAACAGGCAGAAGAATCTTTGCTTGAGAATGTCGAAAAATTTCAGCCCTTAAAGCTTATCCGCATGAGAAAGAATCTGATGTTGCTCCGGAAAAGCCTTTTTCATGAAAGGGAAATTCTTGTGAAGATCTGCAGGCAGGACAGTCCGTTTGTTTCTGAAAAAGCAATAGTTCATTATCGCGATATTTATGATCACCTGGCCAAATTCTTTGAACTCACTGAGACTTACAGGGAAATAGAAACCAGTCTGATGGAACTGTACACGTCGCTTCTTAATAATCTGATTACTAAAATGTCGAACGACACCAACCTGTCTGTTAGGCGACTAACCCTTATTGCAACAATATTTATGCCTCTGACTTTGATAGCCAGCATCGGTGGTATGTCGGAATGGTCGATGATGACGGGCCCTTCGAACTGGAAAGCAGCATATCCTCTTTTCCTACTGGGAATGGTTGTAATAGGGATAATAAATCTCTACCTTATTAAAAGAATAGAAAAAAAGGAAAGCGGAAAACAAAAAAAGATGGAGAGTCTTTAGAGGGTTAAATTATTCCCCAGATCGAACATAGCAAAGTGTTTTTCTCCGTATGAATTTATTGCATAAGAAAAGAAAATACCTGAAAGAATGTCGATGCTGTAGTGACCGTGTGCCAGAAAGAGTGTAACTATCACAACAATCAGGCAGACTCCGATGATCCATCTGTAAACCTTGTCTTTAACAAGCAATAAAAAGAGGAATACCACACCAGCGTGACCGGAGGGGTATACTCCGAGTTCATAGTTGGCAAATCCATGGAACAGCGGGTCCGATCCGTTAAACATCGGAGGATTTCCGAATGGAGTTAAAACAATAAAAACACCTCTCACAATATAGAAGATCCCGACCATAAGCAAGATGAAAGGTATCCTGTTATAATTATTCTTTGTTAACGTGTGTATGATAATGAGAATTATAGGAACAAGGGCTACAATATCATATATGATTGCGACATTAATAACAGGAAGGTTGTCGAGAATCAGATCAGAAAGCATGGGCAAAGTTTTCCCCTCGCTAATATAGTTATGAAGATATGTCTGGGAAATTACATTTAATCCCAGGCCTGCAACAAGGGCAAGAAACCCAAGATACAAGTACTTGCTTTTAATTAACAGGATTAAAGGATGAGTATCTTCAGATTTGTACCGGAAGGTGTCGCCGGCAGATTTATGGTTGTAATGCATTCGTAACTTTTTATAACGGATTATCTTCTTTCACTTGGGCAATTGAAAAACGAATTGCGTTACAAATATAGTAACATTGATTAAAAATGATCTTTTTACGATAATTATCCGTTTGCTAATAGGTCGGCATAAATAAGTTTTATCTCATTACTATACTCTTCAGGAGCTTCAATATGTCCCCAGTTAGATTGGGCCTGCCATAATCCGTCATATGCAGCATCGTGGTAAGTTCGTAAAAGATGAGGAATATTTTTTTCTGTGAGCACCTCGCTCAGACGAGCAGCTTCGAACTGATTACCGAATTCAAGAACCTTGATTGCTTTACTCATCTATTCCTCTTTATGATAAATTACAGAACAGTTATTTAGAAGGACATCCATTAAAAATCCGGAACATTCTCCGCGCAGGGTGACCTCACTACCCGGTGTAAGCTTCGAACTACCACCAAGTTTGTGGAAAGTACATATCACAGAAGACATGTCGTTTCCGGTTTTTAAAGATATGTTGGTAGTCGCGCTGTCTGCAGGCGTTACCGAGAGGATTGTTCCGGTGACTTCAAGAATTTTGTTTACATACTTTGAAGAAGCGGCAGTTTCACTATTCTCAAAGTCCTTCTGTAAGGCTGTTGCTGTGAGGACGAAATCAGGTTTGACCTTAGCTGTATCAGGATGTTTTTTGTTAAAAAGGATTAGCGCCGCAAGGATTGATCCGATTGCGACTAATACGACAAAAAACAGTGCGACTTTAACGTAGTTTTTCATTATTAAAAATTAAATACAAGACAAGCCAGCTTGCTTAAAAATAACTATTTACCTGCGACCGGAGCATATTTTAATGAAACAGTAACCTCCATGTTTTTATTTATTTTCTCTTTTACCACCGACGGGATGCTTATCTTATAATCTTCAGGAGAAATATTGAATTTGGCTGTTGCCAGCAGTTCTCCGTTTTGGATCTCGAGTTTCCCGGTTGTGGAAATCTTATTTGTTGCATCGCGAATAGTAAGATCGCCGTCAACAGACACATCATATATTCCATTCTTTGAAAAATTAATAGCGGAAAGGTTCGTTATTTTCCCTTTAAAACTTGATTTGGGAAACTTATCCGATTCCATATAATTTTCATTAAAGTGTTCCTCCATCAAAGCACGGTCGAAATGGAATGATTTGACAAGTACCTGAAAAACCATTTCACCGGTATTAGTATCAAGAACAGATGCAACCTGGTTATTATCTCCTTTAATATCTTCCATCGGAGTGTGAGAAAAGAATCCGATATAACCATTCTTCGTCATAAATTTCTGTGCGTTGGCAGCAGAAAAAATAATCATGAAAAAAAACAATACTGACAATCGTTTCATAATTAGCTTTTTATTTTTGAATTGAAATTTAGTTCCAAATGAGTTTTACAAAGATCGTGAAGCTTTTTACAGCAAGCAAGGATTTTAATAATAACAACAAATGCAGCTGTTTATTATGGTTTCCTGGTTGGTTTTTTGAGGGTAAACACTCGCGAAATATTAAATCCGAAATGAATATCACCATGGCTCCACTTACCCGTTGTTTCACCAATGAATCCTTTTTCTATCATTGCCAGGGAGTTAGTAAAGAAAAGCTGGAAAACATGCCCACCAGTTTCAATATCGAACCCGATTGATAATGGATTGTATACCGCTGTGCTCATGTATTTTGTGGGGTTTGCCAGATAATAGTACTCTGCATTCAGACTAATTCTTTTTGAAAGCTTCATCCTTCCTCCTGCTCCCATGGCAAAGAGGTCGTTTGGATCAAGTTCTGTGGCAACAAGATTTCTGTGGACATATGATGGAGTAAGCTGAACAGAAAAGGAGGGGCTTATTTTTCTCGCAATGAGGATCTGTGCCACATAAGAAAATCTCGAAGAAGTATAATTTGTTCTTGTCGGGTCCTGCCATTTGAGGGAGTTATAGGCAACAGATGTGAAAGCAGACAGAGAAATTGGCATAGTTCTTCCTCCCGAGGATTGCCTCAATATTGTAAACTTTGTAAAGCCATCAAAAGTTTTTTCATAGGTTCCTCTGCCGACCCCTATCATTAACCAGTTAAATATTCCATACTCGAGACTGAAATGAACGTTCGATTGATCGAGGCCAAAAAAGTTATATGCACCTGTATTTAATGTTCCAAAGCGATGAGAGATCCTGAAATCCAACTGCCCGGGAGGCATTTTCTCAACAGAATGGCCATTCATTATCCGGGTTGATTTGAAGGTAGCAGTAGCGTAATTTATCTCTTTGGAAGTACTGTCATTCAGAAGATTCATAAGATCATCCTGAGCAAAGATTCCGGAAGGGATCAGAAAAAAAGCAATTATTATAGATGATAATCGTATCATATTTCTAATATATATTTAATAATCAGTTGTTTAACATGCCTTTCCTGATCCAGATATCAAACTGTGTTATGGAACAGTCTTTAAGCTTTCCGTTTGGTGGCATTGGTTTTGCGCCGGTCTGCTTAATTGAAACGATTACTTTTGCGGAGTTTGCTACCACATCGGCATATGACTGGAGGTGAACATTTGCTCCAAATGCGGCATTCGCGTCGGAATGGCAGGAATAACAGTTATTGCTCAAAATTGGAACAATAGTTCCGCTGAAGGTGACATTTGTTGTATCGCATGAATTGCCAAAAGAAGGGTATAATGCTTCTTCATTATCATAATAACATGATACAAAGAACAATAGAAAGATTCCAAAGATCGAAATAAATATAATAGATCGCTTCATATCAAGAGAATTGCTAGTTATTTAAAAATCCGTTTTTAATCCAGATATCGAACTGTCTGATTCTGCAGCTTGAGAAACTGCCGCCAACCGGCATTTTAGGAACACCTGAACCATTCAAAGAATTGAGAAGCACTCCACTTGATGCAACTGTGGCAACGTTGCTGTAAGATGCCAGAAGGACATTACCCGAAGGAGTAGTACCTGAATGGCATCCTGTGCAAGACGATTGAATTATTGGCCAGATTGTGCCTGAAAATGTAACAGGACTTATCGTGTCGCACGCTTCACTACAAGTTTCGTTTAGAGCGCCATAACCAATCCACTTGCCAATAGAATCGATTTCTGCAGTTGATAACTGTGGTTTTCCGGCAGGTGGCATTTTACCTTCTCCTGAAGTGGTTTTAATAGCCTGATAGAGGCGACTGTTGGCTGCATTCCCGGCTGTTACAGATGTCATGGTTGTGGAGTAACTAACATAAATCCGGCCTTCGGCATGAGTAGTTGCATCGTGACAACCAACAGAAGCACAACGGGAGACCAATACCGGAAGAATATCCCGTGTGAAACAGGCTCTTGTTGCCCCTACAACAGGGCCGCCTGTATTACCTCCGGTGCCAGTTGTTCCTCCGCAAGTGGTTAGATTTGCACCCTGTTCGATCCAGACTCGTATAAGTTCTCTGTTCTCCAGGGAGAGTGGTTGTCCGGGAGGCATCCTGTTTTCCCCTCCTTTTCCAATAATTGCCTGGTAACTTCTGCTGGCATTCGGGTTTCCGGGAGTAACGGAATGACTTATGTCTACATAATTATCGAGGACCAGTCGGGATTCACCACCTCCGCCTCCGGTGTGGCAGCCCGCCATAGCGCAATTATTGGTAAATATGGGTAATACATCTGCTTCAAAACATACTTCAGGCAGACTGGCAATGTTTGCCACATGTGTGCATGAAGTAAACCATGAAAAGGCGGCGATGATAATTAGCAGCGCTAAGGAAAGGTATATTTTATCCGGCTTCATACAAAATAGTTGGTTTACAAATAGTAATAGAAAATGTAATCGTTTGATTTATTCGGGGTACTTTCGGTTAATTTTAAAAACAGATAATCAGGGGTTTAGGCCATAAAGTTAGTTATAATAATGTTATAAATTCAATAAATCACGTATTAGGTTCCCATCACAAAGCTATTTCCAAAAAATATGGATTATATTAAGATTAAATTAATGTTATATTAAGAACCGGTTAAACCCCCCCAAACGCTCTCTTACAATCATTCTTAATCAGACCACTATTGATTATTGGTAAGGATGTTGATGACTGCTTTTTGTTATCAACAAAGCAAACTCATATTCGAAATTCGGAGTAAAAACATTACTCCCCAGCCGGGCTTTGATTTCTTTAATTGACCAGAATCGTCCCTCTTCAATTTCATCCATATTTATTACAGGAATTATATCTGAAGTGGTTGAGAATGAATTAACCAGCTCCTTTTCGCGCGATGACTCCCATACATACCTGCCTAAAAATGAAGGTATGAATCCTTTAATTCCAAGTTCTTCACCAGCTTCCCTGAAAAGCGCTGTTTCGATACTTTCCTCAAGCGCCACATGGCCCCCGACTGAAGTATCCCATTTCCCAGGCTGAATATCCTTTGTCATTGATCGTTTCTGCAGAAACAGTTCTCCCAGACTATTATAATAATGAAGATGCACAACAGGGTGAAGGAGCATGCTTACACCATTGTGGCAGACACTTCTTGGCGCTTCTCCGATTGTGTTACCTTCTTCATCAACAATCGGGAATATTTCTTCAGGGGTGAGCATAAGATTTATAAAAATGAGTACTGAAATTTAAACGTTAAAGATCGTAAAATTTTGGCAACGGGAATAGGAACTATCTCCCGATAATCGTAAATCCGCAATGTATGGTATTACCGTCCTCGTCTACTGCAGTAAGTATATGATTCCCCACACCGGCCAGCAATTCTATCTGGTGAATGTATCTGGTAGTCCCAATATAAGTTTCATCGAGATGCCAGAAAATCTTTTTTGCAGGATTCCGGTGTGCCACTTCCGGAACCACCCTGGTGAGCATTCCGGTCTGATCGCGGGGGATAAATATTTTGATTCCTGAAGAAGGATAGATGAATTCCATAGCAGGGATATTTTTATTTTCGGAACAACCTTGTGCTACCGGTTGAAGGGTTTTGTATTCCGGATGCTTCTGTCTGTAAAAGTATTCCATTGCAGGAGGAAGAACGAACCTTGATTCATTTATTATATTGTCTGGTGATGTGCAGTCTGAGTTCACCTGCAAGGTTCTTGTACTATTTAGATGTATAATCTGGTGATATGGACAGACCTCACTTCTTAATCCATTTGTACAGGCTGGTATTTCGGTTGTCTCAGGACAGTCCCTTCCGGCTCTGAAGCCACTAATACTGCATACACTTATCATGGTCATGTCCTCCATAGGAGTGGTGAACCATTTTCCGGTCCCCATCAGGTTTACCAAATCAAATAATACCGGCGCAGCTGCTGAAAGGCCTGTTAATCCTGGTCGTCCTTCTCCATCGGCATTTCCAACCCACACGCCGATAACGTAGTCTGGTGTTGTCCCCACTGCCCAGGCATCTCTGAAGCCAAAGCTGGTGCCTGTCTTCCAGGCCAGATCGGGAGAGGAGGAAAAATATTGCCAGCCGGTTTCGCTCTCTGGTCGGTTTACTTTCTGCAGAGCTTCATAAGTAAGCCATATTGATGAGGCAGAAAGGGGAGGGTCGGGCTCTTCCGTCTTTTCCGGTTCGGAATTTTTTTGCTGAACGAGCACGGGTTGGTGATAATCTTGCCTGTAATATTTCTTTTCATTTACAAAACTATTTAAGACCCTGGAGAGAGAAGCGTATACACCTGTGAGTTCCCACAAAGATGTTTCCCCTCCTCCAAGAATCAGAGAAAGGCCATAATAATCTGAAGAATTGTTGAAAGTTGTGAATCCAGTTTTATGAAGAAGATTAAGGAACTTCTCCGGATTATATTTCTGCAACATTTTTACTGCCGGGATATTAAGCGATTGAGAGAGTGCCGATCCGGCCGTTACTGCGCCACTATAACTTTGGTCGAAATTTTTTGGTGAAAAGCCCGGGAAACGGGTTGGAACATCAGCAATAAGGGACCCCGGTAAAATGTCACCGGAATATTGCATTCCTGCGTAAAGGATAGGTTTAAGGATGCTTCCGGTACTGCGTAAAGCATGTATAATATCAACGTCTCCCCCGTGCAGCTTTGCATCCTCAAGAGTGCTATTTCCAACATAAGCCAAAACGTTACCGGATTTTACTTCAATTATTAAACAGGCAGAATTAAAAATATAATTTCCTTCAAGTTCTTTCTGATGATTATTTATAATTTCAGTTGCTCTCTCCTGTAATGCCGGGTCGATTGTCGTTTTAATCATTTCACCCCTGGAGTTATTAAAAAAGTAGTCGGTGAGATGAGGTGCTTTTGAGGGCAGGTTTTTTGGTTCTCCCGGCAGGGGTTCGTCAAGAGCCAGAATAAGAGTCAGAGAATCAATACATTTTCTTTCATGAAGCCTATTGAGCAGATCATCGCGACGTGTTTTAAGTTTTTCCTGATTTCTTCCCGGAAAGACCAGTGCCGGTGAGTTTGGAAGAACAGCAAGCGCTGCAGCTTCTGCCCAGGTAAGGTCGGCTGCTGACTTTCCGGTATAGCGCCATGCAGCAGCTTCCAGCCCAACAGTGTTTCCTCCAAAGGGGGCATTGTCGGCATACATCTTTATTATTTTCGCTTTCGACCGGAACAGCTCCAGTTTTAAAGCAGAGAATATTTCAATAATTTTCTCGCCGTAAGTTCGTGGTTTATTGCCTCGTGAAATCCTTGAAACCTGCATTGTTATAGTACTACCACCGCTGACTATTTTTCCTTTTTTTATGTTACTAAGCAGCGCCCTCACAATTGATACCGGATTTATTCCCGGATGAAAATAGAAATAGCGGTCCTCAAATGCCAGAAGAGATTTTTCGAATTTGTCGGGAACCTGTTCGAAACCGGGAAACCGCCATTGTCCATCATCAGCAATACGAGCACCAAGCAAGCTTCCATCGCGGGCTTCGATAACTGTCGAAAGAGGCGCCGGGAAACGTGGCATCGGGGAAAGCAAAACCGGAGTAATTACTACCCCGGTTGCGATAAGAAATATTTTTAGTGTTTTGTTCAACTTACTGTCCTGTTACTTTTACAGGATTTCCGGGGTACCTCGAGAAGCAGTTGGCGATATACATTGCTTCGCACCATACAGACGGTTGGTAATATTCCCCTTTATATGCTGCATTCAGGATAAGAACAAAAGTTTTTGTTTGTCCCTGGGTTAAATTGAAATAGGTATTTACCCTGTCATCTCTGAAATCGCGATAATCAAAAGCGCTCTCTTTAATTCCATAGTCAGCTTCAAACAACCGTGTATTCTGAATCTCCCACCCCGAAGGAACCATCTGTGTAAGCGCAATATTTTCGACCATCGAGAACGTATTGTTCGTTACTTTTACAATCATCATAAAATCTGTGCCCTGTTTCAGATTCTTCTGATCTATAGGTTTGAGCGACATATCGACATAATCTATTTTCATGTTTAACCCTTTATCTTCCCTTAACTGGTCGGAAACAAGAGGTATCCCTTTCTTCGTAAGGGTAATGTAAAGAGGTTTTTCAGAACTGTTTTCAACAACGATGGCGTTATCGCCAACGATCAATTTAATATCCTTCGACCATATGGCTGTTGACTGTATAATCTGATCTGATTTTTCACCATTAAAAGACAATTTGATTTTTGCCGGGCTGTTTTTATCACCCGGTAATGTCTCAGTCCATTTAATGTAAGAGAAGAGACCCCAGGCAATTGATTGAGTGCTATACCAGTTTTCATTATTAAAATTATCGCAAATCTCTTTTAAAAGAGGAAGAGCCTGTTCTTCTTTTTTAAGAAGCGTTAACGTATATAATATTATTGCTTTATCCCGAACAGCGCTTCCGTAGTAATAATTATAGTATTCCGGTTCGGTGGAAATATTCCTCATGTCGAGGAGATCTCCGGCAACCTCCGGACGACCGGTTGTTGCAAAAGCAGCTGCCAGAAGCCAGCGTGATAACTGCGGATTCCATTCTGACTCCCTGAGCCTGTTCATAGCTCCTTTATCAGGCTGTCCGGCAAGTGCCAGCGTAAAGAGCCTGTAGGCCTGATCATTTGCTGATTGTCTGAAGCTGTTGCCAAAACGCCAATCCTGTGCGGTCTTTTTCTGATAATTAATCCACTTCTGTTTAAACCCGGAAGGGACGCTATATCCTTTTCGTTCAGCTTCAATAATAAAATGTCCGGCATAAGATGTAACCCAGTTATCGGGTTGTGCCGAACCGGGCCACAAAGCAATACCTCCGTTAATCATCTGCCGTGAAACAAGCATCTTTATCGCTTCAGTGACATTTGCTGAAGCTGACTTTGCTATTGTTGCATCGTTTCCGACAAGATCTTTAAGCCATAACTGAGGGAAAGCGGCAGAAGTGATTTGTTCGGAACAGCCATGAGGGTAATCGAGAAGGTAAGCCATTCTCTTATCGAGATTTATTGAAGGCATCGATGAAACCTCAAGTTTTGCGGAATTAGATCCTTCTATCCCGAAAGGAATGAATGTTGTCTCCCATTTTTCTCCCTGGCTGAGAACTTTTATTTCAGAACGGGTAACCGGAGGATTCGGACTTCTGACTTCTATTTCCATATTATATGTTGCAGTTTCTCCGCCTCCCGATGCAGTTACGCTAATTTTGGCTACGCCTGTTTTTTCACCGGCAGTAAAAGTAAATTCTGAATCTTTTTCACCTGTCCCCGAAACAGATATAGTTTTAGTTTGCTCCTCAAAGCTCACCAGCTCATTGGATCCGGCCTTAACAGTGATCTCAGTAATCCCTTCTTTCTGAATAAACAGGGTTATCGGAAGGGCAACTTTTTCACCCGGACTGATTACTCTTGGGGCAGTAACAATCAGCATAAGAGGGTCTTTGACCAAGACAGATTTTTCTGCAAATCCAAAAGCCCTGTCGTTTCCGGCAATTACCATCGTCCTTACAGAACCGGTATATTGGGGAAGAGTCAGGGTATGAGTATTTGTTTTACCGGCACCCAGAGCATATGGGCCCAGAAACTTAACCACAGGTACAAATCGTCTGGCTTTATTAGCTGATTTATCGATAACAGAGCCATCGCCACCAACTGCTAAAATCCTTTCAAGCGTGCCTCCGAAAGCCCCCAGAACAAAGTCGTACAGATCCCATGTCTGAACACCAAGTGCTTCGCGGGCATAGAAATAGTTCCATGGATCGGGAGTTTTAAATCCGGTAAGATCGAGTAAGCCTTCATCGACAACTGCAAGGGTATAGGTCATTGGTTTATTGCTCGTTTCGCTGACTTTTATATTGAATGGTTTTTGCGACCTGATCTCATTGGCCATTTCAATCTTCGGCGAAAGCCGGGTTTGAGGATCTTCAACCATTACCGGAATAATGCCGTAAAGCCTCATGGGCATATCATTAACTGTCTGGGCATGAGGTTGAATAACCGTTACATATGCATAGATATTAGGCGCCATCTCAGGTTTGGCCCTGAAGGTGACAACAGTATTCCCCTTCTCGGTATTAACCCGCAATTCGTCGAGAACACCTGTTGCATTTTCAAGTGTTACAATAGCCCGCGCATTTTCAGGTGTTGGGAATGTGAGCTTAATCTCATCACCGGCGTTATATTTTTCTTTATCGGTATTTACAGCCAGGAGGGTTGCTCCATCACTGTTTCCTTTAGTTCCGTATTCCCATGGCCAGTCGACCAGGAGGATTTTTCCGGAAGAATGTCCGGCCGGTGTTGTAGCCCGAATCAGGTAACGGCCCCAGTCATTTTTATTAATATTGAACTGGAAGGAAGCTTCACCCCCGGAGGTAGTAATTGTTTTTTTTATTACGGGTTTGTAATGTCTGTTTGAGATATACGACGCGAGGTTTTCCTGATCGGCTTCCCACCACCAGCGATAAGATATTTTATATACAGTTATTTCAACTTCAGATCTGACTGGTTTTCCTTTTTCATCAACTGTTACAATCCGAACCTCATTATCGGCATCAGTAAAGAGCATCCTGCTTTTTCCTTTAAGTCCGGGAAGGTTTATACCGACGAATACAGGATACGGTGCATATTTATAGGTCGCCTGAGTAATACTTTCATCGCCTCCCGGTTCTGAAGCTTTAACTGTAAAAACTGCGTTCAGCATTCCCGGAGCGTTTATTTCTTTTCCCGGATCAAAAACAATATTTGCATTACCGGAAGCGTCAGTTTCATTATTAAAAATGCTAACTGTTTCGGAGCGGAATTCAGTTATCGGATCATCAAAATTATACTGACCATATCTGTCAAATTCAGTCTTTGTTTGCTTAAGAATGTATTCCACAGATGATTTCAGATTTTTTGCAACGCTTCCGTTAAGCCATTTTACATTAAGCGTTCCCTTTGTAACAGGGTTAGATCCTCCAAGTATTTCTCGCGGGAAGTCGAGAATCATTTTCAGGCGGTTAGGTTTAACGGTTTCAATCCTTATCCTTTTTGTAAATTTTGCTCCCCCGATTTCAAAAACAGCAGTATAGTTTCCGGTTACTGCGTCGGGTGATGTCCGGGTTGTGAACACCAGAAGGTTTTGGCCATCAGGTTTTTGTACCTGGTTATCAACTCGTTGTTCCAGAGGGTTGATAAGTTCAAATTGTACAGGATGACCGGGAGGAAGATCGCTTTTCATATCTTTAATAAAGATTGACAGGAAGATAGAATCACCCGGTCTCCAGACATCTCTCTCGCCATATATAAAGGCTTTAATACCGTTTTCAGGTTTGTTACCTGACACATCGAATGAACTTAAAGAAAGAGATGAACCATCGCTGGTTTTAAGGTAGTTTCGGTCCTTATCTTTTTTTGCGATGATCAGGAAGGGCTTCCTACCGCAGAACAGTGCCGCCGATCCATTCTGGTTGGTGGTTCCGGAAATAACAAGCTGCATCTGGTAGTCGTAAACATCAATGGTAACTTCATTTACAGGCATTGCAGTCAAAAGATCGTTTACCGTCACATGAAGGATATTATCTTCACCCTTCTTGGCCATTATTCCTAAATTTGAGGCGAGTATGTTTCTAGAAACATTTTTATCGGGACTGAAATAAGCCTCTTTACACGGGTCGTTTCGATCCTGCCATTTAAAGCGGAAGGAATAATAGATATCCTCAGATGGGTCGTCATAATAATTGTCGGGATCGTCCCATAATTCTGAGCTCTGTTCCATCGATTTCTGGAGCATTTCCTCGTATTTGCTTACTTCGTCCGATCCGGTGCAAGGATAGAGTGAATATGATTTTCTCATTCCCAGGTTCACTTTGTATAAAACTCCGGGTTCAACATCGATATAGTCGGCCAGGTCGATAGTGTAAAGGTTCCATGTGCCGGTATTCATTCCGGAACCGGAAACAAGATCCACCTTTCCGGAGTAAACCGGACGCCCAAACCGTTTAACGGAGCCCTCACTGTTAATATCATTTGTCTGAAGGAAATAGGGCAGGTTGTTCTCAAATATTCTAATAATTTTCAGGTCGACGGCTTTAAGATTCGCAGCCTTGAAAGGGAAGACCAGGTTTTTTGAAGATGGAAGTATCACTCCGTTCCCTTCAAGCTTTATTCCAGGAGGGACAGATGTAAAGTCGAGTTGTTTTAAAAAGGAGGTGGAGAGTGTTGTTCCTTTAATATTTCTTAAAGACGACTCGACATTCAGATTAACGCTTCCCTGTAATCTTGTCAGCGGGAATATGCTTACAATATTGGAGGTAATATTAATTGTAGCCTCAGTTGCCGGTTCAAAGCGAATAAGTCCGTCAATTTCTTTTGAAGCATCTACGGGATCGGAAAATACGACATCAATTCTCTGGTTTTCTCCGGTAGAAGAAATAACATCAATTATACTGAACTCACCTATTGGGGGAATGTCAATAGAGGTGGAACCTTTTTGTTTAATCCCTGCGCCTGAACCATCCCACGAAAGAGTAAGATTCTGAACCTTACTTGCACGGTCAATGCCTGTAACTGTAAATTTATGTACCAGATTAGCTGAGTGATCCCAGATTATATCAAGTTTCTTTCTTCCTAGTTTAGCTTCAAGAAAACCTTCAGCTTCCTTCGGTTCGATAAAGTCGGCTGTAATTATTTCACCATGAAGAAGATAACCGCCTTCTGCAGGAACAGCACACTCGAGCGCACCGGTTGTAACCCGGAAATCCTTTTTAAGGGTTTGTATCCTTAATGGAAAAACCTTTAACCGGTCTTTTACTTCAAACAGTTTATTCAGGTTAAGTCCTCCTGTATAAGTTATTCCGGGATCGAGAACCCGGGAAGGTGTAAATACAAGGGTTGTCGAATCTTTCCATTCCGTTTTGCCTTTAACAGATGGCTCAAAAACAAAGAGTCCGGAAGCTGATTTATCTGCCTTTGCGGCATATTGGGGCGTAAAATGAATCTCAATAACCGAATTTGCAGGAATTATTCCTGATGTATAACCTGAGATATATTCGCTGAACCCTTTATCAAGCGGAATATTTGCAGTAATAATTTCGGTGTTTTGCTCTTTAACAGAGTTGTTTACATTTTTATCTTTTGAACCGCATGCGGTAATAAAAAGGATAATTACAAAGATTGTGAATGGATTAGCAGCTTTCATAATGCAGGAGTTTGTATTCAGATTTTTAGATTGACGAATCTAAATTACTAAAATCATCCAGAAAATCCTACGTCTGCTATTTGTTAATTAAATCTATAACACTCCTGCGAGATTTTTAGCTTGGTCCATTCCTAGGGTGTTACCATCTCAGTTCTCAGCTTTGCGACATAATCGCGGATCTTATCGAGTGTTTCCAAGGTTACTGTCATTTCGCTGCCGGATGAACGGAAGACCTTTTTTGATTTGTCAATCTCAAGATCTCCTTTTTTGAAGTATATATCGAATGAGTCGAAATAGTTTTTCAGGTATTTAAGTTTTTTTGTGTAATAGACTACCACCGGGTCGTCATAATAATTCTTCATGAAACTGAGCAGTGTGGTTAATGTATATTTCTGCTGTGCTATTTTTTGAACTACCTCAGGATCTGGCTTAGCTGGATCGTAGGCCAGCTGCGTGGCAATATACATTGCTTCCACCCATCCCCCCATTACCATAAGCCCGGCAGAACTCTCTCTTCCGCTTGCCCTTAGATGGTCCTCCATTTTATTAAAAGCAGAATTCATCATGTACATAATTGTGTCGGGTTCAGAAATATTACTCTCAACCCTCTTTAATGGTTCTGTCAGGTATTCGTCGGGAATTCCAAGCTTGTTGCTCATGTCGCGTATCGTTACCATATAATCGAGCATTTCCTGACCAATTCCTTCTATCTTGAGGTATCCGAAATCAACACCATAAATTCCCGTGTTAATAGAAGCCTTTGAACTGCTGAGGTATTTGTTCCTGTTTGAAATTGGATTGAGAATTGCATTATTATGCTGAACACCAATCCTGTTAAAGATTGTGCATATTTCAACTGGTGTTAGGAGTCCGTAAAAGATTTCATTCTTTTCAACCAGTGGACTGGTTCCGGCTGAGTCTGCTCTATAAGTGGAGAATAAGGGTCTGAAGGTATCTTTTTCCTGAAGATTTGATTTGCAGGCGAATGAAGAAATCAATGTTAAGAATATCAGGCCTTTGATGCAGTGTTTCATATCTTCATTTTAATAATTCAAAATTAGTAATAAATGTTGAATTCAAAGCAAAATCCTGTTTCCAAGCTTCCTGGATATAAGTCCAAGGGCAACGCTAAGGTTTGCATACCTTTTCTGCAGCAACAAAACTCTTTCGATGTCATTCATCTTAACAGCTTCCTCAAGTTGTACCATGATCTCTTTTCGTATTACCATTATCTTGTCGCTTTTGAATTTCAGGACAGCGTCAGCAACAATCTCCTTAAGCTTCATCTCTTCGGTTTCCACGTATGTTTGTTTGTCTTTCCAGATCCTGCTTAGCTCATGTGAGTCGGCAAGGAGATCCGCCGACAGACTGGAGATCTCAGGGTCCTCGTGTTTTACAAATTGTTTATCGCCTGTTATAAGGCCATGTTTGGAATCAAAGCTGAAATCGGCAAAGATTTTTGAGCATATATGGTCGTTAAACGAAAGGTCGTCAGATGTGATTTCCCTAACAATAAAGTCTGCAACTGTTAGAAGTTCCTCTTTTCCATCTTCCTTATTTATTGTTCGCTCAAATTCCATACCTCCGAATTTCAGTAGCAAACGGATAATTTCTTTTTCAGAATAATATGTTACTGTTTCGCGAGTAACAGGTTTTTCAATAACAGTAGGGGGTGGAACCGGAAGATCTTCAGGCCCGGGATATTTATTCCTGTCCTGAAAGTTTTTCTGCCTGCGGAGCTTGTCCACCTCGTGGTAGAGTATAGGTTCAGCAACCTCCAGTACAGTACTGCACTCTTTTATATAGACAGTTCTTGTTATCGCTTCGGGAATAACGGCTATTGATTTAACGATATCACGAATAAGGTCGGCTTTTTTAACAGGGTCGTTATTTGCCTCAGAAAGAAGAAGTTGTGTTTTGAATCGAATGAAATCTGTTTCATTCTCCCGCAGAAATTTTGCAAACTCCTCATTGCTGAGTTTTTTGGAATATGAGTCAGGGTCTTCGTTGTCGGGGATCAAAACTATCTTAACGTTCATTCCCTCCTCAAGCACAAGGTCGATACCCCTGATTGAAGCTTTTATGCCGGCTGCATCGCCATCATAAAGGATTGTGATATTCTGGGTAAATCTTTTTATGAGCCTCACCTGCTCCTGCGTCAGGGAGGTTCCGGAAGAAGCTACAACGTTTTCGATGTTAGCTTCGTGGAGCGATAAAACATCGGTATATCCCTCAACAAGATAGCACTTGTCCTCCTGGGTTATTGCCTTCCTGGCCTGATAGGCTCCGTATAATATTCTGCTCTTATGATAAATCTCCGACTCGGGAGAGTTAAGGTATTTTGCGCTTTTCGGATCTGTTTTTAGAACTCTTCCCCCAAAGCCGAGAACCTGTCCCGACAGGGAATGAATAGGAAACATTACCCTGCTGCTGAATCTGTCGAAGATACGGTCCTCGTGTTGAATGGAAAGGCCGGTCTTTACAAGAAAATCTGTTTTGTATCCATCCTCAATAGCTTTTTTAGAGAAAGCATCCCGTTTCTCAAAGCTGTAACCTATCTCAAATTTCTTTAGGGTATCCTGACGAAAGCCTCGTTCTTTGAAATAGGCGAGGCCTACACATATGCCCTCATCTGTTTGGAAAAGGTTTTCAGCGAACTGCCTTGCCGCGTATGAAGAAACTATGAGGAGGCTCTCTCTTTCATTCTGTTTTTCAAGTTCCTCCTGACTCAGTTCTTTTTCTACAACCTCAATGTGGTATTTCCTCGCCAGGTATTTAAGCGCTTCCGGATAGGTGAGGTGTTCATGTTCCATTACAAAATTTACCGAGTTGCCTACCTTGCCACAACCGAAGCATTTAAAGATCTCTTTTGAGGGCGATACTGTGAACGAAGGAGTTTTTTCATTATGAAAAGGACATAACCCAAGGTAGTTTACGCCTCTTTTTTTAAGTTGAACAAATTCCTGCACCACGTCAACTATCTGAGCAGCATCGAGAATACGTTCTATTGTGGGGCGATCGATCATAGATCAAAGATATTATGAAAATAGCGAAAAGAGACCAGGGGAGGGATTTTTTAGTAAAGGAGGGGGAGGTGGGGTGAAAGGGAGAGGGGGAGAGGAGGAGAAACGGAGATGGGGAGAAGGGGAGAAACGGAGAAGGGGAGAGAGGGAGATTGGGTGAAACGGTGAAACGGTGAAAAAGATGGGGAGAAGGGGAGATTGGGTGAAAGGGAGAATTATTTATTAGAGATTTTCTGTATATTTGTTACAGTCGTGCTAAAACAATTCAAAATGAAAATATTACGATCTCATAAGGAGCTTGATGTGTATCAACTAGCCTTTAATACATCTATGGAAATATATCGTCTTACAAAGACATTTCCCAAGGATGAAGTATATTCATTGACTTCACAAATCAGAAGAAGTTCTCGTTCTGTGTCGGCAAATATTAGCGAAGCATTTAGAAAAAGAAGGTATGAAAAGGCATTTGTTTCGAAATTATCTGATTCCGAAGGTGAAGCTGCTGAAACACAGGTCTGGCTTGACTATTCTCTTGAATGTGAGTACATATCCAGGGATTTATATCTAAAACTCTTTACTGATTATGATAATATTCTAGGAAAAATAGTAAATATGATTAATAATTCCGACAAATGGATCATCTAGATTCTCCCATTCTCCCATTCTCCCAGTCTCCCAGTCTCCCCTTCTCCGTTTCTCCCCCTCTCCCCTTCACTTTTTCAACGTCTCTTCAAAGTATGCAATTGTCTTCTCCAACCCAACCTCTAAAGCAATCGTCGGTTTCCAACTCAATTCCCTTATGGCAAGAGTAATATCTGGCTTCCGTTGTTTCGGATCATCTTGTGGAATAGGCAGATATATGATCTTAGATTTTGATCCGGTCATTTTGATGACCATCTCAGCCAGAGCTTTAATTGTAAACTCGGCAGGATTTCCCAGGTTCACCGGGCCGGTAAAAGTATCTGGGGTATTCATAAGTTTAATTAGACCATCGAGTAGATCGTCTACATACTGAAAGCTGCGGGTGTGAGATCCGTCGCCGTATATCGTAATATCTTCTCCTTTAAGAGCCTGGACAATGAAATTAGATACAACTCTTCCGTCGTTTGAATTCATCTTTGGTCCGTACGTATTGAATATACGGGCTATTTTTATCCGTACATTATTCTGATGATGATAGCTCATAAAGAGCGTTTCAGCACACCTCTTACCTTCATCATAACAAGCTCTCGGTCCAAGGGTATTAACATTTCCCCAATAGCTTTCAGGCTGAGGATGTACCTCCGGGTCGCCATATACTTCGCTGGTTGATGCCTGCAGAATTTTAGATTTGGTTCTTTTTGCCAGTCCAAGTGTATTGATGGCCCCCATCACCGAAGTTTTGATGGTTTTTATTCCGTTATACTGGTAGTGAACTGGAGATGCGGGACAGGCCAGGTTATAGATCTCATCCGTTTCAATAAGAATTGGCATGGTAACATCGTGCCTGATAAGCTCAAAATAGGGGTTCCTGAGCAAATGGACAATGTTTTGTTTTGAACCGGTGAAATAGTTATCAAGGCAAATAACTTCATGACCCATCCCAAGCAGTTTTTCACAAAGATGTGATCCGATAAAACCGGCGCCGCCGGTAACTAGAATTCGTTTCATTATGATAGATTAACGGTTAGTTGCTAGAAACAAATGTAGTTAAATTTTGTGGAAGGGATTGACGGATTGCTTCGTCGCTTCACTCCTCGCAATGACTGAAAGTAAGTTGGCTAAAGGGAGTAGCAGATTGCTTCGTCGTTCCTCCTCGCAATGACGGAAGTGTTCTAAAACAACGTGTCATTGCGAGGAGCGAGGTTCGAGCGACGAAGCAATCCGTTATTCCCTTAATGAACCTTGGTAACCAATACCTTCACCACAACCTCATCTATATCCACCTCTGTTATATTTTCACCGGAAATAGTCTTAATCAGAGTTACGGAGGTCGCAAGCGTCTGCGAACCTATATATTCAGCATACCTGGTTATTGCTTCACGAACAGAATCCAGATCCTCGATGAGTACCGTTATCTTATCCGTAACGTCGAAGCCGGTCTCTTTCCTTATATTCTGGATCCGGTTGACAAATTCCCTGGCAATTCCCTCATATCTGAGTTCGTCAGAGACAGTTATGTCGAGAGCAACAGTAAGCTTCCCTTCGTTGGCAACCTGCCATCCGGGAATATCCTCGGAAATTATTTCAACATCTTCGGTTGTAAGTACTATCTGGTTACCGCTAACAACACATGGATGATTTCCATTGACTTCAAAAGCAGCTATCTCAGCAGGAGTTAAGCCTGATATCAAATTGCTGATCTCTTTCATCAGCTTGCCATAACGCGGACCGAGTGTTTTGAAATTGGGTTTTATTTTCTTGATGAGAATGGATGCCGTGTCGTCGATATATTCAACCTCTTTTACATTTACCTCGGCAAGAACCAGATCTTTTACTGCTTCGAATTTCTCTCTGAAATATTTGTCGGGAACCGGAAGCATTATCCTGGCTAGTGGCTGACGTACTTTTATACTTACTTTTCTGCGCAGTCCGAGTATCATTGAAGAAACTCTCTGTGCAATATCCATTCTCTCCTCGAGTGATTTGTCAATCAGCGATTCGTCGTGCTCGGGGAACAGAGCCAGATGAACTGAATTTTCTTTAAACCGGCCGGTGGTATTATTCAGATCGATGAATAGACGATCCATATAAAACGGGGAGATTGGAGCAGCCAGGCGGGTAACTGTTTCGAGACATACGTATAGAGTCTGGTAAGCAGCAAGTTTATCTTTGTCGTAGTCGCCACCCCAGTAGCGTTTACGGTTCAGGCGAACGTACCAGTTACTGAGATTTTCTGTAACAAAATCCTGAATTGCACGTCCGGCCCTTGTTAGGTCATAATCCTCGTAGCATTTTCCAACTTCCTTTACAAGGGAGTTAAGCAGTGAGATAATCCACCTGTCGATCTCAGGACGCTCGTTCACCGGAATCTCTTTTTCTGTGTATCTGAAGTTATCGACATTAGCATATAGTGCAAAGAATGTATAGGTATTATATAGAGTACCGAAGAACTTGCGTTTCACCTCGTCGACACCTGAAATGTCGAATTTGAGATTATCCCATGGTTGCGAATTGGTTATCATATACCAGCGCAGAGGGTCGGAACCATATTCCTCGATTGTGATGAACGGATCTACTGCATTCCCTAGACGTTTCGACATCTTGTTGCCATTTTTATCGAGGACCAGTCCGTTGGAGATAATATTTTTAAAAGCCACTGAATCGGAGATCATCGCTGCAATAGCATGAAGTGTAAAGAACCATCCTCTGGTCTGGTCGACACCCTCTGCAATATAATCGGCCGGGAACATCTCACCGAAATTAGCCTTATTCTCAAAAGGATAATGAGCCTGGGCATATGGCATTGCTCCTGAATCGAACCACACATCGATGAGGTCGGGTTCGCGGAGCATCTTCTTCCCTGTTTCACTTACCAGGAAGATATCATCTACAAACGGGCGGTGCAGGTCGAACTTTCTATAATTCTCAGCAGAATTATCTCCGGCTTTAAATTCAGCCAGAGGGTTATTCTTCATGAAGCCTGCTTTGATCGATTTATCAATTTCTGTTTTAAGTTCTGCTGCCGAGCCAATACATTTTTCCTCTTTCCGGTCTTCACTAACCCAGATGGGCAGGGGAGTCCCCCAATAACGTGAGCGTGAAAGGTTCCAGTCGACCAGGTTCTCGAGCCATTTCCCGAACCTTCCGGAACCTGTAGATTGTGGTTTCCAGTTTATGGTATTGTTAAGTTCAATCATCCTTTCACGGCAGGCAGTTGTACGGATGAACCAGGCGTCGAGCGGATAGTATAGTACCGGTTTATCTGTACGCCAGCAGTGCGGATAACTGTGAACATACTTCTCAATTCTGAAAACCTTGCCCTGCTGTTTAAGCATTACAGCAATCTCTACATCAAGAGTTTCCTGTTCGGGAGGGAGGGTAACATCATATTCATTCTTAACAGGATGAGCCTCATAACCGGAATAGGTTATTACGTTAACACTCTGTTTCACAAAAGCTTCATCAAGATCAGCAATTGGTACCATAAAGCCCCTTCTGTCGACCATTGGTCCTGTGGATCCGTCTTTTCTTTTTACCATCAGGGGCGGCACTCCGTTTTCTTTAGCAATACGGTAGTCGTCGGCACCAAATGTCGGAGCAATATGAACTATTCCCGTGCCATCTTCAGTTGTTACAAAATCACCTGTAAGAATTGTGAAAGCACCTTCACCGGGATTCATCCAGTCGATCAGCTGTTCATAGTCCAGTCCCTTCAATTGTTCGCCTTTGAATTCTCCAATTACTTTGAAAGGGATTTTTTTATCGCCTGGTTTGTATTCAGAGAATTCAAGGTCTGCATTCGAATCGGGGAAAATCGCGCTGAGTAGTTCTTTTGCTATGATAACTGTAATTGGGTCGCCTGAGTATGGATTGAAACTCAATACCTTTATATATGTGATATCTTTTCCAACAGCCAGGGCTGTGTTTGAAGGAAGCGTCCAGGGCGTGGTTGTCCAGGCCATAATATGAACATCACCGGTAGTTATGTTTTTAAACAGAAATTCCGATTTCTCATTCCGGGTAAGTTTAAACAGGGCGATACAGGTAGTGTCCTTTACATCACGGTAACAACCCGGAAGATTAAGTTCGTGGGAGCTTAAGCCGGTGCCTGCGGCGGGAGAATAGGGCTGAATAGTATAACCCTGATAGAGAAACCCTTTTGAGTAGAGTTCTTTCAGAAGCCACCAGAGCGTTTCAATATACCGGTTATCGTAAGTAACATAGGGATTATCCATGTTAACCCAGTAGCCCATTTTACGGGTAAGATCTTCCCACAGATCTGTATATTTCATTACATCTGTACGGCATGCTTTATTGAAGTCTTCGACAGAAATGTATTTTGA
Source organism: uncultured Bacteroidales bacterium (assembly GCA_963809855.1). Classification (GTDB taxonomy): domain Bacteria; phylum Bacteroidota; class Bacteroidia; order Bacteroidales; family VadinHA17; genus LD21. The sequence continues at coordinate 3,584,837 of CAWELF010000001.1, forward strand.
TGAAGATTTATTCCCGATATCCTCCTTGGTAATTCCGAGAGCTTTTTCAACCTGCAGTTCAACGGGAAGACCATGAGTATCCCATCCGGCTTTCCGTTTCACCTCAAAACCGCATTGTGTTTTATAACGGCAGATAGCGTCTTTAATGGTACGGGCCATCACATGGTGGATGCCGGGAATCCCGTTTGCTGAAGGAGGTCCTTCGTAAAACACAAACTCCCCCTTACCATTTACTTCACGAATGCTCTTATGAAATGTATCGTTTTCATCCCATATTTTAAGGATGTCTTTATTTACCTGCGACAGATCAAGTCCTTTATATTCAGGAAACCGTTTCCCCATTGTATCAGATGGTTAATTATATTGATGTTCAGTTAAAAATCGGACAAAGATAATAAAATCACAGGAAGAATGAAAGGGCAGATGATGCACTGAGGTTGGTGAAGGGTGTTAAGGATTGCTTCGTCGCTCGTTCCTCGATCCTCGCAATGACGCGTTGTACTAGACCATGAAGGTCATTGCGAGGAGGCACGACTAAGCAACCCGTTACTCGCAGATAGCAGTGCAATAATCACTACTTTTGCCGTATGAATTAAATACAATGAAAAAACTAGTAATACTTACCGGAGCCGGGATGAGCTCGGAGAGCGGGATCAGGACTTTCAGGGATTCAGGAGGGTTGTGGGAAGAATATGACGTTACAGAAGTTGCTACTCCGGAGGCATGGGAGAGGAACAGAGATCTTGTTCTCAGGTTTTATAACGAGAGAAGAAAACAACTTGCTGACTGTAAACCGAATGAAGGGCATGTTCTTCTGGCACAGCTTGAGAAGCATTTTGATGTTCAGATAATTACCCAGAATATCGACAACCTGCATGAGCGCGCCGGCAGCACCAATGTACTGCATCTTCACGGTGAGCTTACAAAAGCGCGAAGTATCATCGATCCATCATTGGTTTATGATATAGAATATAATGATATCAAGCCTGGTGATAATTGTGAAAAAGGGAGTCAGCTTCGTCCTCATATTGTTTGGTTTGGAGAAGAGGTGCCTATGATGGATGAGGCTGTAATCCGGACCAGTGGGGCAGATATCTTTGTTGTAATCGGATCGTCACTGAATGTTTATCCGGCAGCAGGACTGATAGCTTATGCACCATATCGTGCACCGATATACCTTATTGATCCGAAGGAAGTAACGGTTCCGGTTAACAGGAAGGTTGAGGTGATAAGGGAGGTGGCGTCAAAGGGGGTTGCAGTTCTAAGTAAACTTTTGGACGGGAGTTAAGGGTTGCTTCGTCCTCCTGCGTCGTCCTCGCAATGACGGACACCTTATGGGATTGCTTCGTCGCTCGTGCCTCGCTCCTCGCAATGACGGTCATGTTCTAAAACAACGCGTCATTGCGAGGAGCGAAGCGACGAAGCAATCCGTTCCTCCCATTGCGAACCTCGCCAAAATAATTCACTACCTTTACCAACTGAATTTAATACATTATGCCTTCCAATAACAGAAAAATAGTCATTGCAGTAACCGGTGCCAGTGGTTCAATATATGCTGAGAAACTTTTAATGAAGCTTCAGACGGTAAAGGATAGCCCGAAGGAGATTGCTGTGATTTTTTCCGATACCGCCAAAGAGATTTGGGCGGCGGAAACCGGTAATAAATACCTAGCTGAATCCTCTGCGAAGGAGTATAGCAACAATTCGTATTATGCGCCATTCGCTTCAGGTTCGTCCAGTTATGACACGATGATTATTTGTCCGGCATCGATGGGTACCCTGGGCAGAATTGCCAACGGAACCTCCGACGATCTTATTGCCCGTACTGCGGATGTTATGCTGAAGGAGAGAAGGAGACTAATACTTGTACCAAGGGAGACTCCATATAGTCTGATCCATATCAACAACATGAAAACCCTTACCCTGGCAGGGGCAATAATCTGTCCGGCTGCTCCCTCTTTTTACAGTAATCCCCAAACAATAGATGATTTGGTGATGACAGTAGTTGATCGTATTATTGACCTTGCCGGTTTTTCCAATAACGGCTTCAGATGGATGGAAAATGATTGACCCGGCTATCCTTAAGTTTTTCAGGAAACATCATGTTCTTACAATTGCTACAACGGTAGAGAACGAACCGTGGTGTGCAAACTGTTTTTACGTTTATCTCGAAGAGGAGAATTCACTTGTTTTTACTACAGGAAGCGACACTCGTCATGGGAAGGAATTTGCACGGAACCCTCTTGTTGCAGGTTCGGTAGTTCTTGAGACTATGGTCATTGGAAAGATACGCGGAATACAGTTTCAGGGAATCATTACCGAAGCTGAAGGCGAGATTTTGACAAAGGCCAAATGGGCCTATCTCAAAAGATTTCCTCCGGCTGCTCTGATGGATACGCATCTCTGGATTGTGAAGCTCACTCATATAAAGATGACGGATAATAGACTGGGGTTTGGGAAGAAGATGATCTGGACTTCGTAAATACGAGTTAAGGGTTGCTTCGTCCTCCTTCGTCGTCTTCGCAATGACTCGTTGTTTTCGAACATGACAGTCATTGCGAGGAGGCACGACGAAGCAACCCTTAAATCCCATTTCGAACAACCGATAAATCAACCCATTCCGGATTCAACCCATTTACTAATTCAAGTTTTTTCTTTCTTGAACCACCTTTAATTAGCTTCTCCCTTTTGATTGCCTCACCTATAGTCCCGAAACTCTCATAATAGACCAGTTTACAGAGGTTATATTTAGCCGAGAAACTATCGGGGTGTTTTTTTCCTTTATGCTGAGAAATACGAGCTGTTAAATCACTTGTAACTCCAGTGTAAAGTACTGTATTATTGATATTTGTCACTATATAGACAAATCCTTTCACTCATCAGGTATTAGAATAATCTATCATTGTGTACCTGTGCCTTTGTCCCTTATTTTCCCAATTGTTGCTTCACAATCCTGGCAATATACTTTCCCAGAATGTCAAATTCGATATTAACAACAGTCCCTTTTTTGATCTGGTGAAAGTTTGTCAGCTCCCAGGTAAATGGTATTATTGCAACCTCAAAAGATTTTGGTTTTGAATTAACAACCGTAAGACTTACTCCATTAACAGAAACGGAGCCTTTTTCAACTGTTATATAATCATCCTGTAAGGGTTCATACTCAAAAGTATAATACCAGCTTCCTCCTGCATCCTTTACATTAAGGCATTTTGCTGTCTGATCTATATGTCCCTGCACCATGTGTCCGTCGAGACGGCCATCGAGCTTTGTGCTGCGTTCAAGGTTTACCTTATCTCCCGGTTTAAGTAATCCAAGATTTGTCTTTTCAAGAGTTTCCCTTATTGCCGTAACAGTGTAAGTATCTTGCTCCTTCCTGACAACCGTCAGGCAAACTCCATTATGTGAGATACTCTGATCGATCTTCAACTCATCTGTAAATGAACACTTCATTGTTATATGAAGGTTGTCTTTTTCTTTTTCAAGTTTTACAACCTGAGCGGCTTCTTCTATTATTCCTGAAAACATGGCATATTGATTTATAAGATGTAAAAATAGATAATTTATATTACTTGGATACGCGATTTACGGATTGCTTCGTCGTTCCTCCTCGCAATGACCCGTTGTTTTATGACAGGTCGGTCATTGCGAGGACGACGCAGGAGGACGAAGCAATCCCAAACTCCATTCCACAAAGTTTCTGTCGGTCATTGCGAGGAGGAACGACGAAGCAATCCGCCGATCCCGATACCAAACACTATAAAGTACGTTTCTTCACCCATTTCCGATCTACCGTCATTTTCTCCTTCTTCCAGGCATTAATGCCCCCATTCAGAGAATAAAGTTTACGGAAGCCCATATCATAAAATTTTATGGCAACACGCTTGCTTCTGAAACCACTTGTACAATAAAGGAACAGAGCGTTTTCTTTTGGCAATGTATCGGCTGCAACATCAATACTGCCCGATGATGGGATGTTTACGGCATTTTTCAGCCTCGATTTTCTGTATTCAAAAAACTCTCTTACATCGATAAGTATTGCTTTATTCTCTTTAAGATAAGCAAGATGAAACTCATCAGGAGGTAGTGACTTGAATTTTATGGTATCAGTAATCTGTCCGGCAACCTGCCCTGCGGAGAATAGAATAAAAAGTATAGCTGCTGAAAAAAGTTTCATGTTCTAATTTGAATTTAAAACTAACAAAAAAGCTGCCCAAAATCTTGAGCAGCTTCAGTATCTTTTTTAATTCCTAAATTTTCTATCTCTTCTTCCTACCTACTTCTTCCTTCCTACTACCTACTTCTTAAGACTTCTGTTTCATCTTAGCGTCCATACACAGTGTAGCATGGGGAACTGCTCTGAGTCTTTCCTTTGAGATAAGATTTCCTGTTTCCCGGCATATGCCATAGGTTTTGTTCTCTATGCGTATCAGAGCTGCCTGAAGGTGCTGAATAAATTTTAGCTGACGCTGGGCAAGTCTGCCAGCTTCCTCTTTCGATAATGTAGTGGCGCCCTCTTCAAGCACTTTGAATGTTGGAGAGGTGTCCATTGTATCGTTACTTTCCTCATGAGTAATACTTGACTTAAGTATCTCATAGTCTTTTTTGGCTTTATCCAGCTTTGAAAGGATGATCTGTCTGAACTCCTCAAGCTCTGCGTCCGAATATCTAGTCTTCTCAGCCATTTTGTTAAAATTTAATAATGGGCAAAGGTACTTTATTTTTATTAATATTAAAATAACAACAAAACTTCACCTTTTTACAAATTATTAAACGGGGCACAAAGGGCGCAACGGCGCAACGGCGCAAAGGGCACAATGGCCCAAAGGGATATAATAGCCTGATTTATGAAACCTTATTTATTTCTCTCTTTTATCAGCTTGGTAAGCATAACGGAAATTATATTGCATTCTTTAATCCCCCCTTTTGCCCTTTGAGCCCCTGACGCCCCCTGTGCCCTTTACGCCCTTTGTGCCCCTTGTGCCCCCTGCGCCTTAATTACTTCTCGCCTTATGAAACACAATATTCCAAATAGATTTCCAGAAATAGCGAAAATCAGTAAGAAAGGGATGTTTGTCGAACGAATCGAGATATTTCAGTTCGGAAACCTGAATGGCATCAAGATCGCCAGGCATATCAGCATAGAATGGCGGGATTAATCCGGGTTTATACAAAATTCTTCGTTCCCGGACATCTATTGAGTAAAGTTCAAAATATTGCCGGCTAAGAGGCCTCACCCCAAAAAGTTTCATTTCTCCCTTGAGATAGTTAATCAGCATGGGAAGCTCATCGAGCCATATTTTTCTGCAGACAGCTCCCCAGGAGGTTATCCTGAAATCGTTTTTGAACTTACCTCCATCCTGAAGATCATGCATTTTATAGACATAGTCCTGAATATACTCTGAATAGGGGTGCATGGTCCGGAGTTTATAGACTTTAATTATCTCACCGTTTCTCCCAACTCTGGGCAAGGCAATCAACGGTCCATATATGTTTTCATTATTGGGTGTGGGTTCGTTAATCTTTCGTGCCTCGATGCAAAGTTTATTTTCAATGAACGACTCCTGTTTTATGCTGAATCCAGCTCTGCAAAGCCTTCCCAGAGCTTCCGCCCTTGTGATAACGGCATTTTCCCCGCGCGTCAGAAAGAAATAAAGTCCACGGGTGAATTTAAGCTTCGGGAAAATACGTTTCACAATAAAATCGCAGGTATAATAAATGTAGTTCAACAAGGGGGGGTATTTCTTTAACAAACGTCTCTTTCTCTGGTCCTTTGTCTCAACGCAGCAGAAGAAATATCCTTTTAATTCCAGCTTGCTGTTAACGGCATCAAGGAAAGAGTCTAGACTTTTTATATCATTTAATTTGTGAAGGTTGATTATGTAGTCGTACTTTTCATGGATAAGACTTGTTATATTAAAAATGGTGGTGGTCGACATTACTGCAGTATGCTCGGTAAGGTTGTTGCACGTCATCTTTACTACAGCAGCTGCCATTGCCGCACCACACTCCCTCTCAATTGCTTTTATGATTCCCGCATCAACATCAACGGGCTGCTTTCCATAATGTCCGTTCCCATTTACACCTCTAACCAATTCATATTCACTGGGCTTCCTGTATGTCTTGTACTTTTCATAATCTTCATAATCCTGAATAACTGCCTTCTTGTAGGCTATATAGACAGAACCAAAAACCAGTTCGAGGATTGTCGCCAGAAGAGCAGTTCCAAGTACGACAGTCCGCGAGTAATCATAATCTCTGAAAGTATACATTATCAGTGCAGTAACAGATACGGCAATGATATTACTTGTAAGAACCCGTGAGAAAAGAGTTGTAAAATTTAAGATTTTTCCACGGTGCATCTTGCCATTGAGAAGCGAAACAAATAACCAGATTAATGCCAGCCCCAGAAAGAAAAAAATATGTGATGGGAGATAGGTATGCAGACTCGATGGCTTTGTCCAGATAACAGCAAGAAAGGATACCGTAAGAATTACAATATCCGCGATTAGTGTGATTGTCTTGAATTTACGTTTCTCCATCCCGCGTTTTCCTGCCCTGTATTGTCTGTTTTATGTAACCCCTAAAGTTATAGATTTTGTTAATACATGACTAAAATAAATCGAGCTTGGTTGCAGGGTTATATAAAACGGCATAAAGGGCACAAGGGGCTCAAGGGGCACAAAGGGCACAAGGGGCATAAAATGCTTATAGGGCTTAAAGGAAGATATATTTATAGCTAAATTTTAATTTGCAGTCGCCTTGCGCCTTTTGCGCCCTGCGCCCTTTGCGCCTTGCGCCTTCTTAAAATCCGAAAGTCAGCCCTGCATTCACCGTACTTTTCAATCCGTAAAAATACCCCGGACTCCAGTCTTGTCTTCCCCTTATATTGCTGTTAATGAAAGAGAACCAGGTGTAAAGATCATTAATTACCTGAAATGATGCTTTGATACCGTAAGAAGTATTGTGCCACTCTATCGAAGATAATGGAGGATTGCCAACACGATTTACTCCCAATGCTGTATAGTCAGGACCTCTGATTGCATCGGAGAAAAAGAGGTTAACATCCAATGTCCTCAATGGACGATAATCAAACGCAACGTACCACTCCCTTGAGTTATCCTTCAGGTAATGCCCGAGATTAAAGCCGGCGTTTTCAAAGGTGAGGGTTGGTACATAATGCTGAAATGTAAGAGGGTAGGTGTAGGTGAACTCTGTTGTAAACGACAGGTTTGAAAAAGGGAAGTTTGAAAGACGGAATCCTGCTTTATAGCTGAAGAAATTCCATTCATCCTTCATGGTAAACCTGCTCACTGAAAGTTCATCTATAAACATTGTTCCATACAGATGCAGGTTTTTTATCTGACGCGAACTTATATCGAAAAACATTTGTGAGTTCATGTTGTCAATGCCCGAGGTGAGGGAATGATCGACCGACTTATAAAAAAATAGCGGAATCAGGTATGCCGGGTTAACACTCTGATTGTCGTAAATAATACTATTTCCTGCTGAGATATTAAGATTTTTCAGCGGAGTGAATGTAAGCATATTGGCCGCTATGAATTTTTTATGATATACCTCCCGGTAGTCGGTTCCATAGCTGTTGGTTACCCAGTAAGAATTTAAACTGTCAACAACCATGGAGTTGAGCCATCCATGAAAATAGTTGAAATCGAACCATTTAACAGGTGAGATATGCAGTTTTAACTGTACAAACGTTGGGTTGGTTCCTCCGAAAATATTTGCACCGTTATAGTTGTTCCCCCATTGTAACCTGTCTTTAACCAGCCCTGCACTTCCCCATTTCCAGGCATAAGTTATACCTCCCTGCATCTCACTCCAGTCGGTACTTCCTTTTATATGTCCGCCTTCTCTTTGTGTAAGGTACTCCGGTCTTCCCAGAAGCGGCTTCTCGTGGTTATCGCGCAGCGAAGCATAAAACCCCCACTTCTGAATATATCCCCGTGCCTCAGCCCCGTTTCTCCAATAAGTTGCTTTTCCAGCTGAGTTACTAAAAACCTCTCCCCCCAGAATCGGATTTACCGTCAGCGAAAACAAATTATCTTTATTATAGAACAAATCTCTTCTTCGCTGTCTAGTTGTGGTTTCCCCCCCCTTCTCCCCATCTCCCCCTTCCGCTGACACGGAATCTTCGCGTTGCTTCGATCTCCCAGTCTTTTCTTCCCCTTGTGCCTTTGTGCCGTTGCGCCCTTGCGCCGTTTCTTCCTCCTTCCCAAAGTCCAGCATATAAAACTCCAGCTCTTTCCTTTGCCTTGGGTTTAACTGGTCTTGTTTTTCTTCCACTTCTTTCAACCTTTGAAAAATGAAAAGACGTGAATATGGTTTAACGGCTGAGTTGATTGAGATGATCTGAATATTTGCCAGTTCATCGAGGAAGTCATAAACGCCTTTATTATCAACAGATTGAGGAACCTCCTGGCCAGAGATTTCATTATTCAATAATATTATATTGAAAATGAATAAGATGAAAAGAGATTTTTTCAGAAATGCCATTCAGATTAATTAAAAAGCAAATATATAACTATTTGGGTTGTAAAACTTCACCAGAAGCTTTGAGTGTCAGACTCCGATCAAATAATAGCCCGGTTCTAAGCCAGCTCAGTCTTCCTGCAGTTCCTTCTAACCAGCGGGAGAGGGATCTCCTTCCAGCATCTGGAACTTAATAAAAAATGTATATAGAGATTAGGCTGCCAGTTGGGGTCATTCACATCCTTCTCTTTCACAGCCCTATTAACCATAATAGTTTAGCCATACGCGCCGGGTAATATAATAACACCTTAATCAAACCGCAGTGGTACCGCTCTTTCATCCAGCTTACGGAAGGGAAAATATCGCCAATAAGATACTTTAACCGGTACTTAGCAGGAACAGCCATGTAACTTTTTCTATACGCAGCTTTCCGGTAGAGTATGTTTTCAGTCTGATGAGGATCTGCTATAAATTTGTCGGGCATCACAACTCTTGTGTTTTTATCGAGGAGTATGATGTCTGCATACTGACGTATCTGCACACTACCTTCGAGAGCATGTCTTTCAAAATGTGATATAAGATGCCTCATCTGCATTTCATTTGAAAGAATCCAGGCTTTAGTGCCTCCTATATTTATTTCAACTGAAGAATCAACAAGATCAATATTGTCTTTACTTGTTTCATTTTCCGATTCGAAAATTTTATGATGAATCTCAACCGCATAACTGTCTTTATACAGCTCCGGTAAATGCTTCCCTATATCCGGGAGAATCTTTTTATGCAGAGCTGATTTAATTGGTCCGTGTTTGAAACCATTTTTTTGCAGAAGATACCATGCCTTTAGGCAATCTTCCCGCTTCAGAAGGATATCATTGTCGTTCATCTGTCTCAACCCTCTTGAGCCATATATAGTGTGCTCAAGCGCCATTCCTTTAAGAAGCACATGTTTTATTCCGGCATCACTGAGAATTGTATTTACCTCTTTCCAGTGTTCAGTGAGCCAGGTATTTCGCACCACACTCTGCAGATATCCGTTCTCAAGAATCGCTATGATTTCTGCAGGGATCTTCGTTTCCAATCCGGCCTGCTTAATGTTATAGGCTGCAAGGGCAATAATCCCGTGAGCATTTATTAGCTCAACAAGTTTATGCCAATCCTTTACCTCCATCAGCAATTCTGACAGGGCCTCCCTGTTCGATTCTTCGAAGGGGTAACGGCTGAGGAGTAGTAACAGTTCTCTCATAATGAGGGATAAAGGTAGGATAATTATGAGAGAGGAGCAAGGGGCACAACGGCTCAAAGGGCGCAAAGGGCACAAGGGGCGTAAAGGGCTCAGGGCGGAAGGGGCTTAACGGCTTCTGGCTTTTATTAGTTTCGTAAGCATAGCGGAAATGATGTTACATTCTTTTATCAGACTATCTCTGGTCTCAATATCAAAATATCCTATTTCCTGACCAATGATGATTTGAGTTAACAATTCTGCTGTTGAACCTTTTGCAATATAAAAATGCCTGATAGATTGTTTATCAGTTTCCAGATCATCCCCCTCTGCAATATTTGAAGATATGCTAACTGCGGACCTTTGTATTTGATCTTTTAAACCGAAGTCTTTCGAAAACGATGACGTTGAAGTCAATCTGTAAATCTTGACAGCTAAATCTTTAGCAAGTTGCCAAACACGAAGTTTTTGAAAATTTCCCATAATGCAGCGTTTGTAGATTAATATTTCTTTACACCAAACAATTCCACTTGTTTTGTGTCTATTTCAAATATAATAAAACCATTCTTTAATTCCCCCTTTTTCCTCCCTTTGTGCCCTTTGAGCCCCTTGCGCCCCTTGAACCTTGCGCCCCTTGCGCCCCTTGCGCCCTTTACGCCCATTTTTGTCCCCCGCCAAAAATTACTATCTTTACCCCCAAATACAACCTAAAACAATGACTGATCAGCAGAGTCAGCCTTCAGACGAAATAAAAGATAACAGTAACGGGAGTTCTGATAAGAAATGGTATGCCGTTTACACTCGTCCCCGGGCGGAAAAGCTTGTATATGAGAGACTTGTTGAGGCTGATATTGAGACGTTTCTTCCTCTTCACAAAACGTACAGGATATGGAGCGACAGGAAGAAGCTGGTTATTAAACCGCTTCTGGCATCTTATTTATTTGTAAAAACCACACCAAAATATTTTCCTGCAGTTTATACCATCAACGGTGTTGTTAAGTTTGTCTCGTTTGAACGGCAACCTGTTTCTATCCCGCAGAACCAGATCGACATTCTCCGTCTGATAATAAACAGCAATGCTGAAATTGAAGTCTCATCTGAGAAATTTGAAAAAGGGGATAATGTTGAGGTTGTTTCCGGAGCGCTCGTGGGACTTACCGGAGAGCTGATAAAAATTGGAACCCATAACCGTGTTGTGGTGCGAATCGACAGGCTTGATCAGAATCTCATCCTTAAAATTCCACGAACATTTCTTAAAAAGTTGTAAGTTACGCTGGTCGGTTTATATCTGAGTACTTTCTGCCCGGACACAGATTCTTCTGTCCAGCCTTTAAAATGACCGTAGTCCGGTTCTTGAAGTATTAATCTTATAGGTAAAAGTAAAATTCAGAAAATGGTACAGGTCATTAGATTTTGACTGTATTGAAGTGTATCCATCAAGATTATCTGAAAATGTAAACCTTCCGCTTAGCTCAACTCCAAAATTAAAATCGCTGTTATAGAACATATTTGCACCGACACCAAACGGAACAACAGGGGTGAAGCCGGATGTATTCGTAACAAAAGGAGCAAGTTTATTGTTTGGTTTGGCATTATAGGAAAGACCCCCGACACCGGTAAAAACATAAACATCAAGAGCCGGAAACAAAGCCTGAAGTCCATGCCTGGATCCTTTCAGCTGGAGGAAACTGTTCTCTCCTTTATTCTTTATCAGATAATATTCCCCCAGAACGGCAGGCTCGAAAAATGAAGTTACCGACTCAAATCCTCTTGCTTCATTTGATCCTTTTACATCTGTCGAGTGAAAACTGCCAATCGAAAGATTAAGACGGATTGATACATCATTCAGAATTCTGTATTTAAGTGCGCCAGTAAAGTTATACCGTGTATGGCTGAAGCTAAAATCTTTAATTCCGAGCAGGTTTTTCCCCGGGGAATAACCACCAATATCACCGTAGAACTGAGTCGTCCCCAAACTGGCTGTTGCCTCATACCTTCTTACTTTCCATAGCTGGGCTTCTGCCGGTCCCGACACAAAGATGATGGTAAGAAAAGCTATCAGCAATTTTCGCATGGCCTCTTTTTATAATTCAATCACGCATATGTTAAGGTGATTGTGAGATGCAACATCGGTAAACCTAACAACGAAAATAGCCTATTTTTCTCAAATATCAATCCGCTTTAGCTAAAAATGTTAATGAGGACTGGACTAAGAGACTAAGAGACGAAGAGACGAAGTGACAGCCCCTCAGTCCCTCAGTCCCTAAGTCTCTAAGTCTCTAAGTCCCTCAGTCTCTCCGTCCCTCAGTCTCCTTACCAGCTCCAGTTATCCGGATGAATTGACATGTTGACTATTTTTCCAATTATGTTTTCATATGTTGTACTGAGGTCCTACTGCTCATCTGATGTAATGTATTTACAGTTGTAGGCAAAATCGAGCCAGGTTTGAGTTTCTGCGGCTTCTCCTTCAGAATCTATAAGTTTAGCTATGAATGCTTTAGGGTATCTTCGTTTTCGAGAGGCCTCTGCCAGATTTCCACAGACTGATCTTGAAGATCTTCTTATCTGATCTGTTAACGAGTATGTTTCTTCTTTCGGGAATCTTTTCGAAATCTCAAATATTCTCATAGCAGCATCGAAGGACATCTTATATACATCCAGTTCTTTATGACTTCTGATTTTCATTCTTTTTATAATTTAATTAGCACATTTTATTCTCTAAGTCCCTCAGTCTCTCAGTCCCTCAGTCTCTCAGTCTCTCAGTCCCTCAGTCTCTCAGTCTCTCAGTCCCTCAGTCTCTCAGTCCCTCAGTCTCTCAGTCTCTCAGTCCCTCAGTCTCTCAGTCTCTCAGTCCCTAAGTCTCTCAGTCCCTAAGTCCCTCCGTCTCAGTTGCCGAAATGCCCAGAATCCACCCACTCCATCCCAAGCAGCGACCAGAAATCTGAAGCAAGCTTATTCAAAACATACTCATATGGCAGCCACCCATAACCTTTCTCACCCCATGTGGTACCCCAGGAGTTGCGGATAAGAAGTGCTCCGGTTGTAGCTTTGTTACATTTCAGATTTGTGATCTTCTTCTCATCATCGTACCCGACGGCAACAATCGCATGACCCCATTCAGCTGACTCTCCCTGGCAGGGATAAGGAATACCTCCCTTTACATCGGAATCATTGAAGGAGGGGAAACCATAGAACCCAAACATAGAAGGGACTCCGGAAGCCAGGTATTTCTTCACCGAATCGAGAAGCGTTGCCGGCGAAATACCGGAACCAAGTGGGTCGTGACAAAAATATTTCAATGCTTCATAGTTATCAGCTATTGAATAGATGAATGAGGGAGGTTCCTTGTCGAACTCCGCAACATTATAGGGCCAGTATTTCTCTGCGGGCACGCCGCAAAGAGCGAGAGCCTTCATTACATCTCTGAGCATAGCGCCCGTGTCGCCAGTTTGCTGCATAAGGTTTCGGGTTACTTTATAGAGAAAAAGACGCGACCCGGCAATGTGTTTATTGAAAGCACGTCTTTCGTAGTACTCCACAATACCCATTCCTGCGTGGGCAGTACACGATCCGAGCGATAGCTGGTTTTCAATGGGAGAACACCATTTTCGGAGATCTACAGATAGCGGGACATTCTCACTTGTCTCTCCAATTCCTAGTTTCTGGTTGAGAAGGCTGATTTGCTCATTATACTCAGTGTAATCGCGAAGATCTGGCATAGGTGGTAACCAGCCGGTGCCCATAAGCTCTGAAGAGCCATCTGATGCTAAAGATTTGATTATTACGTTCATAAGATTAGGTTTTAGAAGTGATATAAATAGAGATATTTAGATATAGGGAAATAAATTGTAAGAGACTTTTTAGACCTCATCACTTATTCACAAGAAATGAGACTAAAAATGAAATCCATTAACCGCGGAGAACCGCAGAGGAAGAACGCAGAGATCCGCTGAGGACTGATTGTTCTGGTTTTCTCTGCGGCCCTCTGCGCCTACTCAGCGCACTCTGCGTTAAAAAAAATCTTTCCTGGTTTCACTTTACACCGGTTTTAACCTCCTTCAGGGTTGTTGCTTCAGCGCCAACAATAATCTCAAATAACCTAAAATCCGGTTGATCAACAGATTGCGCCGGTGGTCCTGCCTGACTAAACTGATTAACAGCGTATCCGCTTTTCGATAGCAGGGTGGCAATAGCATCCAGCGATTCCGGGATCTTCGATTCATTTAATAATCCAACCGAACTTAATGAACCGTTGGTTAAGGCAACTTTAAGCTCACTCGATCCAAATCCGGGTTTTATGGCAACATACCCCGGGTTTGCCATATCGGGGAGGTAGATAACGGAGGTCTTAACGCTGTTATCCTTTGTTGCATTCATCTCAACCAGTAAATAGGGTTTTGTGTAGTAATACTTCAATCCGGTCTTGCCGGTTAAGTCGGGATTTGTGTAGAAATTAACCGACGCACAGCTGGTGATGAGGCACAAAACCAGAGAAATACTAAACAATGAAATTGCTCTTCTCATGTGTATTGCAGAATTTGTTTAACAATGACTAACCAAAATGGCATAGTAAATTTAGAAAGAAATTCTTAGAAAGTCAATCGGGCTTCTAAACTTTTTTTAATTTAGATTGATGTTTCGTGGGTAGGAGAATTGTTGCTAGTTGCTAAGTAATCGGTAATCAGTAATCAGTAAACGGTGATCAGTAATCGGTAATCGGTGATCAGTAAAAGCTACTGAATACCGAATACCGATTACTTTTATATCTCTTGCGCCCTTGCTCCCTATGAGCCCCTTGCTCCCTTTGTGCCCCTTGTGCCCTTTGCGCCCTTTGTGCCCTTTACGCCCTTTGTGCCCTTTGCGCCCGCCCTACCCTGCACCCGAATACCCTTACATACTCCTTCTTTTAATAATCCACATCTTAAAAAAGGAATCATCAATTTTATAGCCCGATTCTTCTTTAATTAAAATTCCTTTTTGGGTGAGTCTCTTTAGTGTACTAAAAACTGTGCTGGCTGCCCCCGTTCCAAATAACCTTGAAAACTCATCAGAAAGTGGAGAAACATTACTTAATGACATTCCATTCAGAACCATCATATCAGTACGGTTAAAGGTATTCCAGAGACGCTCATAATCATTGTCATGACTGAGTACAATCTCCTCCACCGAGTTTTTAATTATTTCCGGAGAATAGCCTGAACGTATTATATTTTCCCAAATAGTAAATGCAAGTTGTTGTGTATAATATGGATGGCAATCGGTAATTGCTAATATTCCTGCCGAAAGTTCTTTACTCTTATCACTTATTAATTCAAACTTTTTCACAAGGAACTTTGTAAACTTTTCAGTAGCAATCTTCCCCAAAGTCATCAAAGTACCAAAACGGTAAAACGGAGAGTTCTTCTTTTCAAAGATTTCCCTTATCATCGACTCACTGCTGCCCATAAAAATGTAGTTGATATGTCTGTGATTCTGCATCACAGAACGTAGAAAACGATCAAGTCCACTGTCAATTCTGAAAATATCCTGAAACTCATCCAGTACTACTATTATCTTTTTCTTTTCTGTTCCGAGATTTTCAATCAGGTTTAAAACATCTTCAAGAGGAGTTAACTTTTTTGAGTCTGGTTTAAATGATATCTCCGGTTCTCCTGTTACCGGATTTATGTTTACTACAGGTATAATCCTGAATGTCTTAATATAGTTTTTAAGTTTCTGGACAGGATAAATGCGGTATACACGTTTAAGGAGCTGTGATGCAAAATCCTCGGCAGAGAGTACTATCTGGATATCCAGAAAAACATATTTACGTTCCGATTCATTGACAATTTTCCTGATGAGACTTGTTTTTCCAAACCTTCTCGGACTAATAAGAATCAAGTGGTTTTCACCGTTTATGTATGAGGCTATTTTTTCCAGCTCTTCTTCTCTGTCTGTAAAATATGGCCCGTCAACTACCGATCCAAACTTAAAGGGATTTGCTTTCATCTTCTTGCGAGTTTATTCGTTGCGAAATAATTCGCAAGTAAAATTAGGATATAATTCTTGATCTGCAAGTGATTGCCCCGGATTTAATTACGAATGCGATTTTTGGATTGCTTCGTCGCTCGTTCCTCGCTCCTCGCAAGGACTCGTTGTTTTAGGACATGTCGGTCATTGCGAGGAGGAACGACGAAGCAATCCTTAACTCCCGGACGCCCCTTTACTAAATATCATTCTTCCCTCTTTGGCCACCGAAGCTTTCTTTGACCGATGTAGCTTTAGCGAAGTCGGTAGCGAAGGTGGTTTTCGTCTTTTTTAAAACAACTCCTCCGGACTGATTCTAAGAAACTCCTGCCAGGAAAGACCTTTGTTATTCAAAAGATATATTTTTTCTGTATTATACTTGTTTTTAAAAGCATTCAGACCTTTGGTATTTGCTCCGCTATTACTCTTAACCTCAATTGCAATTATCTTCCCCCGTTTTTCTAAAATAAAATCTACTTCTTCATTCCTGTCTCTCCAGTAATAAACAGAATAATTCTGAGTGATTGAGTGGTTTATCAGGTGGGCTCCAACAGATGATTCGATAACATGTCCCCATTCTGCAGGTTTATTTTTTATTTCATTGAAATATTCGTTTTTCTGTGCACTAAGCAAAGCATTATTATGAACCTGAAACTTTGGTATTGAAGATCGTTTTCTGATAACATCTGCAGCATATTTTTCAAGTCCCGACAAAAGACCTGCAGTATCGAGTAAATTGAGGTAATGCGATAATGTAGTTGTGTTGCCTGCCTCCTGCAGATGTCCAAGGATTTTGGTGAAGGACAAAATCTGTCCTGAATAATGGCAGCCCAGTTCAAATAAGCTTTTCAGTAATGCCGGTTTATCAACCCGGGTAAGCATCAGAATATCTTTTGAAACACTTGTTTCGATCAGGGAGTTATTTATGTAATTTTTCCATCGAGCCTCATCATTAATTAGTTCGGCTCCCCCTGGATATCCTCCGAACCAGGCGTACTGATCTGCATTCCAGTTAAAGGCTTCATTCATCTCCGCAAATGACCAATGACCCAGATACATCGTTTCGAATCGGCCTGCTAAAGACTCTGTCAGTCCTTTCTGCAATAATAAGCGCGACGACCCTAATAAAACCAGTTTAATATTGGTACCGGTAAGCGAATCACTATCCCACAAGCGCTTAACAGTCTCACTCCAGTTTATGATTTTTTGAATCTCGTCAATTACCAGGATAAATTCTTTTGCTGATTGAACTTTCATTTTTATACGAGCTGTATCCCATATTTGCTCTAACCAGCTTGTATTGACAGCTACAACTGCATCGGCCGATTCATACATAAAAGGGATATTAGCTTTTTTCAGCAATTGTGAAGCCATGGTAGTTTTTCCCACCTGCCGTGGTCCCATTAACACCTGAATGTGTTTTCTTGGCTCAGAAATCCTTTTTGTAATCTCGTGTAATTGAATTCTTTCTATCATTTATTACGTTTTACTCAACATAATGAGCAAATTTACTCAATATGTTTAGGAATAACAAATGCTTCCTGAAGTTTTCAAACATGGTTGCTTCCGGATTACCATGTGTTAGTTGCTCGCTGAAACTAACCCAACCTGCAACCGATTGCTTAAGCCCGCTGGTGTGGACTTCGCAATGACAGTCTGGTTAGTTAGTTTGGGTAAGGGAGTAACGGATTGCTTCGTCGCTCGTTCCTCGCTCCTCGCAATGACCGTCATGTTATAAAACAACGAGTCATTGCGAGGAGGAACGACGAAGCAATCCTTAACCCCCGGACACTCGTTTTCTAAATTTCGTTCTTCCCTTTTTGCCTTTGCGCCTTACCCTGAGCTTGTCGAAGGGTGCGCCCTTCTTATCCCATCGGTTTATCCCCAAAAGGCGACTGGAATGGCGAGTCGTTACCTTTTTGAGGACTACTCGGCCCACCGCCGCCGCGAGGATTAGGGTTGGAGATCATCATAAGCGTTATAGAACTATCAATTTTGATAATTGTAGCAGAAGGTTTTATATATGGCTTCTTCAACTTCATTTAGATCTGAATCTAAATTATAAATGATGCAATAATAATAAAAATTGTACGAATTTACTTAATGTACAAACACTTTGTCCTTATATCTTTGTGATCCTGAATTGATTTCAACAATAAATATGCCCTGGTGTCCTCCAAAAGGTATCTGAACAAGGCTACCTTTATTAAAGACGGAATTATTAGTCTGAATTACTACTCTACCGGTGAGATCGTAAACTCTGACTATTGATTCTTCCCCAAAATCGTCTACGGGTAAAATATTTATGAAGCCTTGTGTTCCATATATATTGAATTTCTTATTTATAAATGAAGGCGTTTCAGCATGAGTTAGTATGGACTCAAATTTTAAAATAAACCGATCGGTAAATGTGCCTGCGTCTGATGAAAAGCTATATGTGCTTACGTTTTTAATATCTACAATATAATTCCCATTCATTTTATCAACCAGGGAAACATTATAATTGTCAAGTTCCTCAAGTACTTTTTTATCCAGAGAATAAACTCCCGATTGAGGAATAATAATTCCTAGTGGAACCGTAACTGTGCCTGAAGGCAGAGGAATTCCATTAATAACAAATTGCTGGCCATTCAGGATTGAATAAAGCTGGCCAACTGTTGCAGAAGAAGAAAATAGTTTGAAACCATCATATTTTTCGTCGTAGCCTGTTGTAGCATTTTCATTGAACCACACAATTGTCTCGTCAGAGGTTGTATTTCCAACCAACTCCAGTTTAATTTTTGGATATATTATATCACCTTTCGTCTCTTCCTGCGAATCTAAGCTCTTTTTATATCTGGCCTGGGTAGAATGCACTTTCACTCCTGCTCCGGTAAAATCAACAGATGCCCCGGTTGCATTGGCTTTAACAAAGAAACCCTGAAGAGGTGGTATATAACGCGCACCGCCATTCGTACCCCCTGAACCTGAGTTATAAGAAGCCCATTTATTTCCAGTAGTGTAATATACCGTGCTGCTGATTGACCCGCTAAATGTAACGTTGTTCCAATCAAGGCTACAGGTTAATGAATTTCCTAAAAGATTATATCCATATTGGGTCAGGTTATTTGAACCTCCGCTATATGAAGTGCTGAGAGACCCAAGGGATGCTCCCAATGCACCTCCGGCAGTTGAGTTTAAAGCAATTGTTGTGAAACCATCAGCAATATAATAGTTATATCCTTTGCCAAAATCCATCCAATAAAACGGACTACCGGCAGCTACCCCATTCAAAGCAACTCCGTCATACCATAACCAGCCTTGATTTTCATTTGTGGTAACTCTTGTTTCATCATAGCCTAAAAGGCTTTGGCTGACAATAACGAAATCATTTATATCATAGCCATCAGTATAGGGGACTGCAATGTAGTGCCAGTTATAATTTGGACTACCTCCTCCCTGAATGGCCAACTGAGTGTGCACGAGACCTGTGGTTGCAGAATATGCATTAAAAATTAAAGAAAAAATTCCTGAACTTGTTGAGTACAGATTTAATGAACCATTATTAGTTAATGTACCGGAAACTGTTCCTTTAGCCGTACCGTTAATGGTTAAGGTGCCTTTAGAATTTAATGTAGCACTTGTAGCTGTGAAGGATCCGTTATTTGAATTAACAAATGATCCGATCGCTCCTGTCCCGCTACCTCCTATAATTAATGCTCTTAATGATAAATCGCCACTGTTATTAATTGTTCCCCTGGCTCCAGAGCCTGATCCTCCGATTGTTGTAGTGCTTACGAGAGTACAAGTCCCACTATTATTAAATGTACCAATTCCTCCTGCCAGGTTGCCAATTTTTAAAGTTGAAAAAATAAACATTGATCCATTATTTGTCACAGTTCCGCTACCACCGCTGTACCCAATAATAAGAGATGAAAAATTCGCCGCTGCGCCAGCATCAATTGTAATGGACCCTGAAGTTGCTCCCCCAATACTACATGCTCCAAATAGAGGATCATTTGGAGTTCCTACAGGAATAATCAGGTCAGTAATTAGAGGTGTAAGGAAATTGAAACTCCAATTAGGGGTCCAGTTAGTCGCATCAGTAACGTCATCACTAGTAGTGCCATTCCATCTATATGGTTGAGCAACTAATAAAGTAAGGAATTGAAGCTGCAGTATAATTATAAGTACTATTTTTTTCATTTCATCACTTTTTCTATGAAGACCTTTAATCTAAGTTATAGGTTGCATCAATAAAATAACAACTCCACTAAAATAGGGAATTGATTAATAACTTGTTGCAAACAAAAGTAAACTAATAGTTATTATTAACAAAAAAATTATGACGAATGTGTTTTAGACGGGGATTAATCCGGGGTTATGAAAGGCGACCGGCGACCGGCGACCGGCTTGCGGCATCCGGCATGCGGCGACCGGCTTGCGGCGGTCGGCGTACAGTACGATACTTAATTTTAGTTGAAAGAGTTTAAAGGGTTGAAAGAGTTGAAATAAAGAGTTGAAAGAGTTGAAAGAGTTGAAAGAGTTTAATAAGTTGAAAAGGTTGAAAGAACATATATTCCTAAACCCGTTCAACCCGTTCAACCCGTTCAACCCCTTCAACCCCTTCAACCCTTTCAACCCCTTCAACTACACCCAAGCAACCATTCCTCACTCTTTTTTGTCATAAAAATCACGTAAGACTTGCAAATTCCAAAACATCGAGTACTTTTGTTACTCATTAACCTGACCTGATGATAAACACCCTTATCACTTCACAAACCAGGATCAAACTGCTCAGGAAGTTCTTTCTGAACAGCAGCACTAAGGCCCATCTGCGTGGGCTTGAATCGGAATTCGGGGAATCTTCAAACGCTATCAGGATTGAACTAAACCGCTTCGAAGAGGCTGGTCTCCTTCATTCTTTAAAGGAAGGAAACAAGAAAGTTTTTCAGGCAAACGCCAGTCATCCATTGTTTGGCGACATTCATAATATAATAATGAAAGATACCGGTATCGACCGTGTTATTGAAAAGGTAATCCACCGTATCGGCAATCTGATTTGTGTATATCTTACAGGCGATTTTGCCCATGGAATGGACAGCAATGTGATAGAGCTCATTCTGGTTGGCGACAATATCGACAGGGAATACCTGGCCCGGAAAGTAGTGCAGGCAGAGGAATTAGTTGGTAGAAAAGTAAGCTATATAGTTCTCGATCCCTGTGAAGCAGAGAAACATCTGGAGGCATTTAAATCAACAAATCTGCTTCCTCTCTGGACCATACCAAAAGAAGAATTGGTGACAAAATAAAAAGGCCTCTGTTGCCTTTTTGCATCGTTATAACGCAAAGAAATACAGACTATTACAGCCTTGTTAGTAACATTTAAATGATGTGACTGACGGGGCGAAAGCTTGCAAAATCTTGTCACTTTCTTTGTCTTGAAATTATTTGTTCATTTTTTGCTCGCCCAAAAAACGAACCAAAAAAGGGCTCCGAAACCGAGCCGAAGGCGAGCTCGGCGAAGCCAAATGATAACTTTTGTACAACCCTGCGCCCGCTACACAAGCCATATTGACGCTACGGGTTGTGCAAAAGTTCGCGCCATTTTCGGATCGCCAACGCGCCCCTAAAGCAGTATAAATGTCAGTTGATTAGAAGGAATAGGATCTAAAGCAATCAATTCGGTGAGCCAGTAAATAGGATTATAAAAAACTCTATATTACGTCTCTCCTTGCATAAAATCTTTGATTTCTTTGTAAATCCAGCTAAAAAAGTGACATTTAATAATATATTATCAAACTTTCTAGACGAAGGTGCGAGGGCTCCCCGGAAATGGTGCGAACCGAGCGGATCACGGAGCACGGATTGCAAATCCGCGCTAGCCACCGCGAGCTCGGCGAAGCCAAATTTTGGCTGGACGGTAGCGCCAACATGGCCCGTGTAGCGGGCGTACGGACAGGCAAAATTTGTCATTTCCGGACTCTTTTTCTTTGGTTCGTTTGACTTCGTCGAACTCGCAGTATAAGATTTTACTCTAATGAATTGTTTATTCTTCTGCTCGGTTCTTTTGGAGGAGCAAAAGAAATGAACAAAACCTACTAGAACAAAAAAGTAACAAGGCTTTTGGCAACGCCAATAAAGAATAGAAATAACACTCTAACTACCATCCAAACAAACATATATCACATATGAAAAACCTTTCCTTATTAATAATAACTGCCATATTCCTGGCAAGCGGATGCACATCACAAAAGAAATTATCAACGATTCCATCTTGATTTAATGTTTCTTCTGACATTGAAAGAGAGGGAGTTTATCCGATCACAAATTGCAACCGCAGTAGCGGAGGATAAGGAAGAATAATTGTTAACTCCCCGAAACGAAAGCGAGAAACCAGAAACGTGAACTTTAAATTGGAAAGCTTTCGTTGTAAACAAAAACCAGGTAGCCCTATAAACGAAGCCTTCTATAATTTAAATACCAGACACAAAACGCTATTTTACTAATAGTAATACTAAAACACAAATATTATTTATATATTTGCATTAATTAATTGATGGTAATGTTTTATCCGAGAAAGATATATATTGATTTAAAAGAACATGCAAGCCAAAAGCAGGTAACCATTATTACAGGATTAAGACGAACAGGGAAGACAACACTGATAAAACAATTATTGATAGATGTTTATTCCGAAAACAGTATATATATTGACCTGGAGCGACTTGATAACAGGTCCCTTTTTCAGACTCCAAACTATGATAATATTATACTCGCACTGAAACAGAGGGGCTTAAATTTTAAAAAAAGATGTATTATTGCTCTTGATGAGGCGCAGCTTGTTAAAGAATTGCCAAGTGTAGTAAAATATCTTTACGACTCATACGATATAAAATTCATTGTTACAGGTTCAAGCTCATACTATCTTAAAAATCTGTTTAGTGAATCTCTTGCAGGGAGGAAGAAAATATTTGATCTGTATCCGCTCGACTTTGGAGAATACCTTACATTCAAATCTGTTCCCTGGGTTGAGATAGATTTTATCAATCCCATATTTGATTTGAATGAGTTCAATCGCTTACGAGGGTTTTATGATGAGTTTATTCAATTTGGAGGCCTCCCTGAAGTTGTTCTGACAGAGAAAGATAACTTTAAAACAGATCTTCTGGAAGACATCATAAGTTCATATATTAATATCGACATAAGGTGGTTATCAGATTTCAGAAATGCTGAAAACATAAGAAATCTATTAGTAATGCTCGCTTCGAGAATTGGAACAAAGCTCGATACAACAAAAATTTCGGCCTTAACGGGACTTTCTATACCCACAGTAGCAAATTATATTGAATTATTTGAGCAGACTTATCTAATTCACCGAATACCAGTGGTTTCAAAGAATAGGGATAGAGAAATTGTGAAAGCAAGAAAGTTATTTTTTTCAGATAGTGGGATTGTAAATATCCTTGCCAGAGTAAGCAGCGGCTCTCTTTTCGAAAATGTGGTTTTTAATCAGTTAAAACAAAAGGGCACCATAAACTATTATTCATTAAAAAATGGCAGGGAGATAGACTTTATCTTTAACAATTCGATTGCGTTTGAAGCGAAAGAAACTGCTACACTTGCCGACCAGAAGCAAGTTGAAAAACTGTCATCAAATCTGGACATCAATCAGTCATATTTAATTTCAAGATATCCTGCACAAAATTTTACCGGATCAATCTGGGGAGGGACGATTAAGTAGCCTGAGAGTCAGTGTGAGGGATGAGGAGTGAGGAGTGAGGGATGAGGAATGAGGAATGAGGGATGAGGAATAAGTGTCTCACGCCTCACGCCTCACGCCTCACACCTTCTCAATAATAGACGACTAGCACAGATTTATATTAACATGGGTGTAAATAGTTTTAAGGAGCTTATTGTTTACCAGAAATCGCATAAATTAGCGATGGATATATTTGAGTTATCCAATACCTTTCCAAAAGAAGAAAAATATTCTTTAACTGATCAGATTCGACGGTCCTCAAGATCAATAAGTTCATGTATCGCTGAATCTTGGGCAAAAAAAAGATATATAAAACATTTTATTAGCAAATTAACAGATTCATTAGGAGAAGAATATGAGACAGAGGATTGGCTGGATTACTCACGGGATTGTGGTTATATTACAGACAAAGAGCATAACAGACTAATTTCAGAATATGATGAAGTCCGTAAAATGCTGATCGCAATGATTAACAATCCTGATAAATGGTGTTCCTAACGACTCACTCCTCACTCCTCATGCCTCACACCTCACACCTCAACCCTATTACATTATGAAACGCATCCTACTCATCCTAACAACCGCCTCTCTCCTGGCCTCCTGCACATCACAAAAAAAACTCGCCTACCTCAACAACCTCCCCGAACTCGGTGGCGAGGAAACCTTCACAATGACTATTCCGGATTATAAAATCCAACCCCGCGACATACTTTATATTACCGTTAAAGCCATGATGCCAGATGGCACAATAAATGATTTCCTTACATCTCCCAGGAGCTATGGATCTTCTTATGTAACCCAGGGTGAGTCGGGTGGGTATATATATGGATTTGATGTAAATTCGGAAGGCAATATAATTCTTCCGGCAGTAGGACCAATAAATGTAGCCGGACTGACGCTTGAAGCCACAAGAAATATTATTCAAACAGCAGCCGATAAGGTTTTCAAAAACTCAACAGTAGAATGTAAGCTTCTTAGTTTTAAGTTTACAGTAATAGGAGAGGTAAGGGCTCCCGGAACATACATTAATTATAACAACTATCTGACTGTACTGGAAGCAATAGGCCGTGCAGGCGGTGTAGGCGATTATGGTAACCGTAACAGGGTTCTTGTGGTACGCCCCCAGGATAAAGGCTCCAAAACTTTCCGGTTAAATCTCCAGGACAAAAATATCCTTTCTTCCGAAGCATATTTTCTTCTCCCTAACGATGTTGTTATTATCGAACCATTAAATCAGAAAATCTTCAATATGAATCTCCCGACTTTTTCATTTATCATCACAACAACTCTTTCTGCTATTACTACCACATTGTTGATGATTAATTATTTTGGAAAATAACGGGAACAGGGATGAGGAATGAGGAGTGAGGGATGAGGAATGAGGGATGAGGGATGAGGAATGAGGGATGAGGGATGAGGGATGAGGGATGAGCCTCACGCCTCAAGCCTCAGACCTCACACCTCCTTCATAAGCGACAACCACCTTAATCATTATAGAAAGATGGGAGTAAATAGTTTCAAGGAACTTATTGTTTACCAGAAAGCGCATAAATTGGCGATGGATATATTTGAGTTATCCAATGCATTTCCAAAAGAAGAAAAATATTCATTAACAGATCAGATTCGGCGATCCTCAAGATCAGTAAGTTCTAGTATCGCTGAATCCTGGGCAAAAAGAAGATATATAAAACATTTTATTAGTAAATTAACAGATTCATTAGGTGAAGAATATGAGACTGAGGACTGGCTTGACTACTCAAGAGATTGTGGTTATATCACAGACGAAGCACACCAAGGACTGATTTCAGCATATGACGAAGTTCGTAAAATGCTGATCTCTATGATTAACAATCCAGAGAAGTGGTGCTCATAACCCCTCACCTCTCACTCCTCATTCCTCACGCCTCAAACCTCACACCTCAAACCCCGAACCTAATCCCCGCCGATTTCCAATCAATCTAAATGACGATATGTTATAACCTAAAATATGATACCCCACTTAACTTTTTATTGAAGAAATTGTTTTATCTTTAATAAATCTCTATAGTTGATTAGTGATGATGTCATTAATATTTTTATTTAATTTGTGTTGAATTTATATTTGGAGCAATGAGTATTGAGGAAACAGTAAGGATTACCAAATTGGTAAAAGAAGCTATCAAGGATAAAAGAAGTAAAAAGGAGATTTTTAATACTTTTAAGGGTGCCGGCATAATCACAAAAAACGGGAAGCTCAAATCACCTTATAAAAAAATTTTTATTCCAATCGAGAAATAGTTGTTTTTAAGTGTACTCCACAAGATCTAATTTAGTTTTAGGCTTTCATGGTTGTGAGCAATCCGAACAACAAAAATTATTATCAGATCCTTCCTATTTAAGGTCTAGTAATGAATCATTTGATTGGCTTGGCCATGGTATGTATTTTTGGGAAAATAGTCCACATCGGGCTCTGCAATGGGCAGAACAGAAAAAATCAGCTGGGACGCTTAAAGTACCTGCAACGATTGGGGCAGTTATTGACCTTAAACGATGTTTTGATCTTTTGGATTCAGGGAATATCAATCTACTAAAAAGCTGTTATGATTTATTCAGCTCAGATTCAGATAGATTGGATAATCCAATTCCCAAAAACGAAAATCATCCAAAAGAGAAGGGGAATGATAAAGTTCTCAGATATCTTGATTGTGCTGTAATAGAATATACACATAGTTTCTTGAAAATTAAAGGAGAAGAACCTTTTGATTCAGTCAGAGCGGCTTTTATTGAAGGTGATCCTATTTATCCCGGTGCAGGATTTAATGAAAAGACCCATATCCAGATATGCATCATAAATCCAAATTGTATAAAAGGTTTTTTTATAGCACGATCAGTACAAAAATAATATAAATCTGTATTGGGTAATCTGTAATCGTAATCGGCAATCGGTGATCGATCTATTGACTATCGCACACCACATCCCTCATCCCTCACGCCTCACGCCTCATACCTCACGCCTCATACCTCACGCCTCACGCCTCACGCCTAATACTATAACAACATGACCCCTCAAAACTACCCCTCCCCCGATAACCTCGACTCCGACGACAACATCGACATTAAGCGATATCTGTCTATGTTCATAAGCAACTGGTACTGGTTCACAACTGCATTGTTTATTGCTGTGACTATCGCTTATGGCATTAACAGGTATTCCGAGAAGATCTATTCGGTATCTTCTACCCTGCTGATAAAAGATGATCAGATGGCCAGCATGAATAATAATGTCGCTAGTGTTCTCCCTGGGGGGGATATCTTTAAGAGTCAGCAAAATCTGAAAAATGAGATGGGGATCCTCAAATCATTCAGTCTTAATTACAGGGTTATGGCGGGACTGAAAGACTTTCATGTTGTTTACACGGGAGTAGGGAAAAGGGGAATAGTTGAAACAAGGATGTATAAATCATCTCCTTTTATCATAGTATTTGATTCACTTGAGAAGGAGCCGATAGGCAGACGGGTTGATATTGAAATCCTTTCAGAAGAAAAATACATCATTAAACTGAATAGCGGTCTTAATTTTAAGGCTGAAAAAAAATTTGGTGAACGTTTTTCTCAATTTGGCTTTGATTTCAGAATAGAAAAGAGGAACTCCCAAGTCCCGATTTATTTCGAAGGATCTTCAAATACTTACTATTTCTGGTTTACAGACCCGGGATCGCTTGCCTCTGAGTACAAGTCAAAACTGTCGGTGGCGCCGATTGAAAAGGATGCCTCGCTGGTTACTCTTTCAGTTTCCGGTTTTATCCCTGAGCAGGAAGCCGATTATCTGAATAAGCTTATGTATGAATATATCCGCTATGGGGTCGATAATAAAAACCAGACAGCCGACAGTACAATTAAATTTATCGATAACCAGCTCGATACAATTAAGCGTGAGCTGAGCGTAGCCGAAGCTAAGCTCGAAAACTTCCGTTTGAAGAATAGTTTTATTGATCTCAGTAGGGAGGGATCTCTTATCCAAAACCGACTGGAGAAATTTGAGAACGAGAAAACGGCTTTTGAACTGCAACTGCAGTATTATAACTACCTCTCAGAATATCTTAACATAAAAAATGCAGGTGGAACTATCATCTCTCCATCAGTAATGGGGATTACTGACCAGATACTTTTAAAATTGGTTAATGAGCTATCGGAATATCAGAAGGAGATGGAAAAGATGGGCTTCAATCTTAGTGGCGACCAGCCTGCCTACACGCTTCTTAATAAGCAGAGTGAAGAAACGCGTGAAGCTCTCAGGGAGAATGTGAAAAACGGCATTGCCGGATTAAAGCAGATTATTGCAGAATCTGACAGGAAAATCTCTGAAGTACAAATTGAAGTCAGTAAACTTCCTTCAACTGAAAGGCAGCTTATTAACATTCAGAGGGAGTTCGATCTCAACAACACTGTTTATACTTACCTTCTCGAAAAACGTTCCGAATCAGGTATAGCAAGAGCATCAAATGTTTCGGATAATCGGATCATCGACAGCGCATCAACCTTTAGCTCTGCACGTATTAAACCTAAAACTACAAGCAATTATATTTTTGCATTCATCCTGGCGCTTATTTTTCCAATAGCTGGGATCTCGCTCATAGATTATTTCAATGATAAAGTGCTGGACAAAAATGATGTTGGAAGAAAAACAAAAGTACCTGTCATAGGATATGTAAGTCATAGTGAGAGTAAAAGTGAAATTCCGGTAATAGACAAACCCGGATCCTCATTAGCTGAATCATTCAGATCTGTGCGGACTTCAATAAAATACTTTGTTAAAGAGAAAGACAGTCCTGTTATTGCTGTTACGTCAACAGTTAGTGCAGAGGGTAAAACATTTATTTCGATTAATCTTGCTGCAATTACAGCATTGCTGGGGAAAAAAGTTCTACTGGTCGGGCTCGACCTGAGGAGGCCTCGTATAAATAAGGTTTTTGAATTTGATGACAGCCCTGGGATGAGCACATACCTCAGCGGGAATTGTACTTTTGAAGAAATAATAAGACCTACTCAAATAAAGAATCTTTTCTATGCGCCATCAGGTCCCATACCCCCAAATCCTGCAGAACTCATTGAGACTGAACAAATGAAAAAATTCATTGTGGCTGCAAAGAAAGATTTTGATTTTATTATTATAGACACTCCACCGGTAGCCATTGTTACCGATACACTTTTGCTTGCACCTTATGTTGATATGAATCTCTTTATTGTGAGACAAAGATATACTCATCGTAATACTCTGGAACTGGTTGAACAATTAAATAGCAGCGGGGAACTAAAAAACCTCGCAATTATTATTAACGATATAAATATGACAGGGTATTATGGATATGGAATGAGATACGGAAATTCTATTGGATATGGGTATTCGTATGGATATAACTACTATGGAAAAGGTTATTATGGTAGGTACGGTAATCCGGATAAATCTAAAAGCTATTATACTGAAGAATAGGAACCTATAGTTGCTCAAAATAAAGGTGATAGTTTAATGTTCAATGTTAGCAACTGATTTTTCTATTTTTAAAAACCTGATAAAATGCTAAAATAAACTCTGGGATATGTCATTTCTACATAACAATTCTAACCATGTGGGTTAAATATTTAAGGCAGTAGATCAATAGTAATATTATTATCTGGGGAAAAATTTTTAAATGATAGATTATGATTTGTTATTAAATATTAAAGAACTATGAACAAAAAAACCATTAAAAGGTTGGCAAGAAATATTTTAGGTATAAATAAATCATTTAATCTATGTTCTTTTTATTTAGAAAATATTTTTAAAGACAAAACCAATTATCAACTTTTTCTTGATATAGATAATGGAAAATTCAAAAATGAAATTTTTCAGCTTTTTGTTAAAGAGGCAGGCGATTTTCCTCTTTTATGCAGATCTAATACAACGGATACTTCTGTTTTGCTCTCAGTCTTTTTCGGAAAATATCATGAACCATCTTATTATCTGGGAGAAAAACCTGTAATTCTTGATCTCGGGGCAAATAATGGGTATAGCATGAGACACATGAAATTTGTCTACCCAAACGCAAAAATATATGGTTTCGAAATGGATCCGTCCAATGCTGAAATTGCAACAAAAAATAATATATTTTTTAAAGATGACTGCATAGTAGCAAATATTGCAATATGGACTGATTCAGGGACAGTTACTTACGGTGGAGAGGGCGAAGAATCTTATTTAATTGATAATACCTTAAAAAATTCATCTAATGCAAAAAAAATGAATAGCTCTACTATTAAAGAAATATATACAAGATTCCATCTCCAAAAAATAGATTATATAAAAATGGATATAGAAAATGCTGAATATGATATTTTTCAAAGAGAGCTCTCCTGGTTAGACAATGTAAGATGCATCAATATAGAAGTTCATAACCCATCACATATGGGTTTTTTCTTCGAAAAACTTAAGTCTAAGGGTTTTGAGTGTAGGAAACATCCAAGACATTGGTCATCTGTAGAAGGTATAAATAAGAATTTTTAAAAATATCCTTTGACAAATACTACAGTCAACAGAAAAAATTCAACCAAGTGGAATTTATTTTTTCTCTACCTAAGAGTGGCTATTGGTATTATCAATGGGATTTTAATTGTTCCATTGTATCTTCATTTTATTAAAACAGATTTATATGGCGCCTGGCTGGCCACAGGAAATATTTTAGTTTGGATTACCCTTGTAGATCCTGGTGTTGGTGAAGTATTAACACAAAAGGTTTCAATGCTTTTATCCCAACATAAATATGCTACTATGAAGCTTATGTTTTCATCAGCAATTCTGATTTCATTTATTGTCACACTTTTGGCTCTATTGGGCAGCTTTATAGTTTCATTTTTTATTCCTGAAGTTCTTAGAGTAAAAGATACTTTGAATACTCATGAATTAGTTGGTGCTTTCAGAATAATGGCACTTGGTACCGCTTGTACTCTTTTCTCCTATTCATTTGCAGGTATCTTATTAGGATTTCAGTTGGTTAAAATTCAGGGTATTGTCCAGATTATTGCGGGATTATTGGGCATTGTTATAAATGTAGTACTTCTCTTTGCAGGGTTTGGATTATATTCTATCGCTATTCAGTATTTTTTCAAAGGAGTGTTTGTATTAAGTTGTTACTTTGTTTATTTCCTATTAATACTCAAAAAACAAAAAATTAGATTAAAGTTTAATAAAAAATATTTTTTTCAATTTTCAAAGGTGTTTTCTTATACATGGCTGGCAAAAATTGCAAATGTTTTTTCAGATAATTTAGATTTAATTATTGTTTCTAGGTATATAGGATCTGAATTTGTAACCATCCTGGAAATGACGAGACGGCCACTAAATACTCTACAAGGCATTTTGAATACACCTTCTGTAGCGATTCTTCCAGCTGCTTCTCATCTCTATGGGGAGGGGAACGCTGAAAAGCTTAAAGAAATCGTTTTTAGGTTTTTAAGAATTAGTTTTTACTTGGTATTCATTGTAAGTTTTGGATTTATTACTTTTAACAACGCATTGGTAAATTTATGGGTAGGTGGAAGATATTTTTTAGGCTTTTATCAAAATATTTTAATTTGCCTGATCTTTCTATTAAATGCAATTATTTTTAATTTAATGATGTTCTCCTTCTCATTCGGGAATATAAAGGGAAATAGCCTGTTCACAATGATTAAAAGCATTTTTTATATATCATTATTATACTTCGCGTCTAAGTTCTTTGGGATTACCGGCATTCTTATACTTTCATTAATAACAGCAACTTTTGGTTTTTTCTATTATCCTAAAGTTCTTAGAAAAATTCTTAAAGTTGAAAACCAAGAAATAAAGGGACTAATAAAAAGCATAATTCTTTTATTAATTACTGGAATAGTGCTGGCTGTATTATTTGGCTTCTTTTATATTAAAACATGGTGGTTACTTATGATTGCTACGAGTTGCTTTATCTTACTCTATTTAATTACTTTATGGGTCTTCGATCAAAAATTTAGGTTTGAAATAAAAGGGCTTTTGTCTAAAACATTGTTTAGGAATTGGGAAAATCGAGCATAGAATTGATTAAAAAATATGAAAGATAAGCTTGAATTAGGTTGTGGAATAAAACCAACACCAGACTACCTACACCAAGATATTACGCAGCAAGATGGGATGGTCCTCGATTTTATTTGCCAACCATGGGAAATTAACTTACAAGATAATTCATTAAAAGAAGTAATTGCATTGGCAATGATGGAACATTTGAGGTTTGAAGAATTTAATAAAACAACTAAACACATTTTCAATTTATTGAGACCAGGTGGAGAATTTTTGTTCGACGTTCCCGATATGAAGGTCTGGAGCGAATATCTTTATAATTTAACGCATGAAAAGCAAGACCTAAATCCTTTTCCTGAAAAACACATCTGGGCCACGGTTTATGGCTGGCAAAGATGGCAAGGAGACGAACATAAAAGTGGTTGGACAAGGGAGACTCTTTTCAAACTCTTATCCGACACCGGATATTCTAAAATCATTGAGGGTGTTGAGATATTTACTTCCAGGGGAATTCAAAGAGGACGATTTACAAGACTGGGGGATTCTCATATCTACATTAAGGCAATTAAATAATCAAATGGCAAAATTGGTAGCACAATTAAGGGTTAAGGATGCAATACTTTTTATTGATGAATGGCTCGCTCGAATGAGCTCACTTGTTGATGAAATTGTTGTAGTAGATAATGGTTCAACTGATGGGACTCTTGAAATTTTACAAAATAATCCAAAAGTTGTTTCTCTTGAGCAAACTATTGGTTTTAACGAAGGGAGGGATAAACAAATACTCTACAATTTGGCCCGGAAGAGAGAGCCCGATTGGAATATCTGGCTGGATGCTGATGAGATTTACGAAAATAGAATTACAAGAAAAGATCTGGACCGTCTAATGTCTTCCAAGTTTGTCGTTATGTGGTTATTTCGCAGAAACGATATGTATAAAGATTCAAAGCATTTTGCGATTTCATTTTCAAATACTCTACATATTGTTTACCCTAGTCGTACTCTTTGGAAAGAACAGGAGTCTGCTTATTTTTCAAACAGTTTCGTTCATGATGGAGGAGTGAAAGGAGTAAAAGGGTTAAAATGGATTTCTAAATATAGAATTAAGCACGTCCCAATGTTATATCCCGATTACAGAATTGCAAAATGCAAGCATGCAATTGAAATTGATCCTGCAAATTCAGAAATATATGAGCGTGACATGGACTCTGCAGTACGTCAACATTTCCCAACCTGGCGTTGGTATGAATGGGACGAGAATCCCTTTGTTGTTGTCTTTCAAAATTCTATATTTAATATTACTCTTTTTAGTTATCTTATTTATAAACACACTCTTCGCAGGCTTTATAAAAAAATATTTTAATGAAAGAATTTATTTTGGTTACAGGAGGAGCTGGCTATATCGGAAGCGTTGTTGTTGAAGTGCTTTTAAACAAAAGCTATGATATTGTTGTAGTTGATGATTTAAGAGAAGGGAAAAAAGATGCAGTTAGTGAAAATGCAATTTTTTTTGAGAACGATTTTGGTGATGAAAATGTTTTAGAAAAGATATTTACTGATTATAAAATTTCAACTGTGGTACATCTTGCGGCTTCAGCAAATGTTCCTCATTCAATTATTGATCCAATTATTTATTATCAAAACAATACTTCTAAAACTATCACTTTATTAAAAAAAATGAAAGAGTTTAAAATAAATAGTATTATTTTTTCATCAACTGCTGCCGTTTTCGGCGAACCATTATATACCCCTATTGACGAGGAACACCCAACAGTACCTATAAATCCGTATGGAAATTCAAAATTAATGATTGAGCAGATTTTGAAGGATTGTTGTATTGCTTACGGATTAAATTATATAATATTCAGATATCTGTGTGTCGCAGGCGCAACAGAATCCCACGGAGAAGCTCGCGATCATGAAACGCACTTAATACCGTTGGTTGTCGGTAAAATTTTAGATAAAAAAAAGAAATTAAATGTATATGGGAATGATTTTAAAACAAAAGATGGTACTGGTGTTAGAGATTATTTTCATGTACTTGATATAGCTGATGCCCATGTTTTAGCAATTGAAAAAACAGGAGAAATTAAAAATAATATCTTCAATCTTGGGAAAGAAGCAGGTTATAGCGTTTTTGATATCATTAGTTGCGCCGAACAAATATATAATTTAAAAATAGACTATGATATAAAACCCAGACGTTTAGGCGATCCTGCAATTTTAGTGGCAAAAACATCGAAAGCTGAAAAAATGCTAGGATGGAGGGCTAATCGCGATCTTAATGATATCATTGAATCAACCTATAATTGGCAAAGAAATAAAAAGTATTAATAATGATAATCTCACAAACACCATTACGGATAAGTTTTGCAGGGGGCGGTACTGACATGAAGGAGTTCTACTCCAAAAAAAGGGGAAATGTAATCTCTGCTACTATTAATAAATATGTTTATGTTATTATTAAAAAAAGATATGACAACCTTATTGTTTTACACTATACACATAGCGAGATAGTAAATTCAATAAATGAAATCAAGCATGATTTACTCCGTGAATCTTTGTTAAAGGTCGGGATCAATTGTGGTGTTGAAATTACTACTCTTGCAGATATTCCTTCAGAGGGATCGGGGTTAGGATCATCTTCTGCAATTACAGTTGGCATCTTAAATGCATTATATCATTTTAAGGGAATTACAGTATCAAATGAGACTCTTGCAGCAGAAGCCTGCGATATTGAAATTAATGTACTTAAAAAACCTATTGGCAAACAAGATCAATATATTGCATCTTATGGAGGCTTGTGTAGGTTTGGATTTAATTCTGACGATTCAGTTGATGTTTACAAATATGAATTATCCGAACAGGAATTATTAAGCGTTGGTTCAAATTTGCTTTTACATTTCACTAATAAAACACGTTCTGCCGATGCAATTCTATTTGAACAAAAATCGAACATAGAAATACTATTTAATCAGTTAGACAAGATCGGTAATCTTGTCAATGAGTTGCATACCAGCATTTTAACAAAAGACTTTTTAAATATTGGTGATATACTTAAAATTAATTGGGAGATTAAGAAAAAATTAACCTCAAGGACTACAAATATAGATATTGATAATATAATGAATCTGGCTTATAGCAATGGTGCTATTGGCTGTAAAATAGCAGGGGCAGGTGGTGGCGGATTTCTATTGAGTTATGTTCCCCGGGACAAACAGGAGAATTTCAGAAAAGCATTATCTGATTATAATGAATTGCCTTTTATCATTGATAAATTCGGGTCTAGAATTGTTTTTAATTCCATGTAATAATTGAAAGCTTTTCTCTTAGCTGCCGGTTTAGGTACTCGACTAAAACCTTTAACGGATAGTATTCCAAAATGTCTTGTTCCAATAATGGGAAGACCTCTTTTAGCCTGGTGGTTAGATTTATTTGAACGACACAATATTGATGAGGTTTTAATTAATTTGCATTATCTTCCGCACACGGTTGAAGAGTTTGTAAGATCCTATAAATCTAAAGTAAAAGTTAATTTATTTTATGAAAAAGAACTTTTAGGAAGCGCTGGGACTTTGCTTAGGAACAAAGATTTTGTTAAAGACGAGAAATTCTTTTATATTATGTATGCTGATAATCTGACAAATATCGATTTAATAAAATTCTTAAAAGATTTTGAAAACTCAAGACAAAATTTTGGAATGGTTTTATTTCGCTCTGCCAATCCTGAAAGTTGTGGTATTGTAGAGTTAGACCAGAATAATATAATCATTGATTTTGAAGAGAAACCCCAAAAACCCAAATCAAATTTAGCTAATGGTGGTATTTATATTGCAAGGCCACGAGTTTTAGAACTTATTCCAACAAAAAGTCCAACTGATATTGGGTTTGATCTCCTTCCTAAACTTATTAATAAAATGTACGGGTATGAAACTAATGACTTTTTAATAGATATAGGTTCCTATAAAAACCTTGAAATAGCTGAAAAATGCTGGGGAAATTTTCAAATATAAATTTAATGTATGGAATACCTGAATTATGTAGATTATTTTAATTCTTCAATTAAAACAATTAATCAGACTCAGATTAAAGATCTAATTGAAATTATTTATGATGCATATATCGGAGATAAAAGCATCTTTCTAATTGGAAATGGAGGTTCTGCAGCAAATGCTTCTCACTTTGCACAGGATTTATCAAAAGGGACTATTGATAATAAAAATAAAACAAAAAGAATCAGAGCATTAAGCTTAACAGACAATGTTGCTTTGATAACCGCAGTAGGGAATGATGATGGATACGAATCAATTTTTGTTCAGCAACTCATCACTTTTGCAAAACCCAATGACGTTCTTATTGCTATCAGTGGTTCCGGGAACAGTCCTAACATATTAAAAGCTGTAGAATGGGCAAATGAAAATAATTTAAATACAATAGGAGTAACTGGTTTCAATGGAGGAAATTTAATGAAAATCTCAAAAAACAGGTTACATATACCTTTAAACGACATGTGCACGGTAGAAAGCCTTCATTCTTTCTTATTTCATTATATCGCAATTGAAATTAAGAGTAAAATGGACTGCTAAAACAAATGATTTATCTCTCGTTTAAAAGCTTAAACACAACTTAATTGAAAAAACGCATTTTAAATATTTCCACAATAGATACAGGGGGTGCCGGAAGTTCCGCATATCGTTTTCATCAACTTTTTAAAGAAAACGGTCATGAAACTGTGCTATTAGTTTTAGATAAATATTTAAAAGATAAAGATGTAATTGGATTCAGAAACAAATCCAAATGGGGATACCGATTTATTTACAAACTGCTAAAAAAAATTAAATATTTTACTGAAAGTTATGTTAAACTTAAAACGATTCCAAAATATCTTTTTCTAAATCCAAACGAAAGCCAATTGGTTATTGACACAAAAAAGATCATTGCGAAACTCCCTTTTAAACCAGATGCGATATTTATTTATTGGGTAAGTGAATTTATAAATGCTAGAAACATTAAAGAACTCAATGAATTAACAGGTGCACCTATCTTTTGGATACTTATGGACATGGGCCCATTAACGGGCGGTTGTCACTATGCATGGGATTGTTTAGGTTATATTAAAGATTGTAGCGATTGTAAAGCTTTAGAGAATGAAACTCCCAATAATAAAAAAATTGCTTTTAAAAATTTGGAATTTAAGATTGCTCAGCTTGAAAATGTAGAAGCTTATTTAATTGGAGGTTCCACTTGGAACTATAATCAATCAATACAATGTACCTTGTTTAAAGGGAAAACCTTAGGAAAAGTGAATGCTTGTATAGATCCTGATATTTTTAAGCCTGGGGATAAAGCATCTATTCGAAGAAAATTGAGATTACCAGAAAACTCAAGGATATTTTTAATCGGGGCCTCCGATTACAATGACGAACGAAAAGGATTTGATTACCTGCTAAAATCATTCAAATCCATTCTATTAAGAAATGGGAATTCAACTAAAGTAAATCAACCAGTTTTTTTAATAATAGGTAAGCCAAATCAGTCATTTTTAGACGGGTTGCCTTTCACACATTTTAATAAAGGGATGATATACTCGCGAAAAGTATTAGTTGAGATTTATCAGGCAGCAGATTTTTTTATTTCTTCATCCGTAGAAGATTCCGGTCCTATGATGGTGAATGAGGCAATTATGTGTGGTTTGCCAGTCCTGTCATTTGAAGTTGGAGTAGCATTAGATCTAGTACATAATGGAATAACAGGTTATCGAGCAAAATTAAAAGATATAGATGAATTTAGTTATGGATTCCATCTACTGTTAAATCTGAATGAAGATGAATATACCCTAATGAGTAAAAATTGTCGGGCAAAAGGGATTGAATTATCGAGTCCTAAAGTTCAATATAGAACACTTATGTCCTTCATTAATAGCATAGATAATAAAAGAGTTATTGAAAAAAGCAGCTATAATTCAATCTAATTATATCCCCTGGAAAGGATATTTCGACATTATCAATATGGTTGACGAATTTGTATTATATGATGATGTTCAATTTACAAAAAATGACTGGAGAAATAGGAACAAAATAAAAACAAATGATGGGGTTATTTGGCTGACAATACCAGTAAATCATAGTATTAATCAAAAAATAAACGAAATAACTGTATTAAATAACAGTTGGAGGAAAAAACATTGGATCACGATTTCTCAAAATTATTCTAAATCACCATATTCTAAATTTTACAAGGAATTTTTTGAAGAATTATATCTTAATTCTGATGAAAAATACTTAAGTAAAATAAATTTTGAGTTTATAAAACAAATTAATAAGATATTAGGCATAACCACAAAAATTTCTTTTTCACATGATTATTATTTAACTGGAGGAAGAATTGATAGACTTATAAATCTCATTAAGAAAGTTAATTGTAATGAATATATATCAGGTCCTTCCGCGAAAAATTATATTAATGAAGTTGCGTTCACAGATAATAATATAAAACTTTCCTGGATGGATTACCAAGCTTATCCGGAGTACAATCAATTATTTCCCCCATTTGAACATGCAGTGAGTATCCTTGATTTAATTTTTAATGAAGGTCCCAATGCAACAAAGTTTATGAGAAGTTTTACCAATCAGATATAAAATGAACACTGTTGGAATTATTGGTTTTGGTGTTTTAGGGAAGCAAATTAGGAATTTTTTAATTGAAAAAAATTATCAAGAAACGGTTCAAATTTACACATTTGATGATTATTATATTGAAAATGATTGTTGCTTTAAGTTTAATTCTTTTAAAGAATCAAAATTTAAAGATTTAGAATTTTATATTGGCTTGGGATATAAACATTTAGAGCTTAAACATGAAATATTAGAGTATTTGATTCTTAGAAATTCAAAAACTCCTTCCCTAATTCATAATACAGCTTATATAAGCAATACTGCAACAATTGGTAAAGGTGC
This sequence comes from uncultured Bacteroidales bacterium, assembly GCA_963809855.1. GTDB lineage: Bacteria > Bacteroidota > Bacteroidia > Bacteroidales > VadinHA17 > LD21. Next base: position 3,623,290 of record CAWELF010000001.1, read on the forward strand.
AATCATTTTTCCAAAATGTAATATTGATCAAAATGTCGTTATTGAAAGTTTGGTAACTCTTCATAATTCAGTTATTGTTTCACATGATTCTAGTATCGGAACAGGTTGTTATATATCCCCTGGAGTTATTATTTCTGGAAACACAGCAATTGGTAAAAATAGTTTTATTGGTGCTGGAACAATTATTTCCAATGGTATAAAAGTTGGGAATAATGTAAAAATAGGCATTGGTTCAGTTGTCGTAAATAATTTAGACAATAATGTAAATGTTATAGGTAATCCATTAAAATTAATCTCAAAAGAATTAAAAATTTTATAATGATTCCTTTTAATAAACCTTATTTGACCGGTAAAGAATTAGAATACATAAAAAAATCTGTTCTCTCAGGCAAAATTTCTGGCAATGGAATGTTTACTCAGAAATGTCAGAGACATTTTGAAGAACGATATGGATTTAAAAAAGCGCTTTTAACTACATCTTGTACGGATGCACTTGAAATGTCTGCTATACTTTGCAATATTCATCTTGGTGATGAAGTGATAGTTCCATCCTATACATTTGTTTCATCAGCTCTATCATTCGTGAGACAAGGTGCTAAAATCATTTTTGCTGATAGCAGACCGGATCATCCAGGTATTGATGAAGATAAGATAGAAAAAATGATAACCTCCAAAACAAGAGCTATTGTTCCTGTTCATTACGCAGGGGTTGCTTGTGATATGGATAAAATCATGTCTTTAGCGCAGAAATACAACCTTTTTGTTATTGAAGATGCAGCTCAGTCTATCGATTCATTTTATAAAGGAAAACCTCTAGGAAGTATCGGTCATTTAGCCGCTTTCTCTTTTCATGAAACCAAAAATATAAATTCCGGGGAAGGTGGTATGCTCACTATTAATGACGATCAGTTCATCAAACGGTCTGAAATAGTATGGGAGAAAGGAACTAACAGAGCTGAATTTTTTAGGGGTGAGGTCAATAAATATGGATGGGTAGATACAGGTTCTTCATTTTTACCATCAGAAATATTAGCCGCTTACCTTTGGGCTCAGTTAGAAAACCTTGATGATATTCAAAAAAGAAGGATTGAAATCTGGCATCAATATTTTACAGGATTAAATGTCTGGGCAATACAAAATGGAATTAAACTCCCTGTAATTCCTGATTATGCTTCTAATAATGGTCATATGTTCTATTTGGTTGCCAAATCGGAAGACCAAAGAGATAAGATTATTAAATATCTTAAAGAAAATGGAATTTATGCTGTATTTCATTACTTAAGTTTGCATAAAAGTAAATTCTATCGGGCTCACTATATTGGTAATGATTTAATGCAGGCAAATAATTATTCTGATTGCCTTTTACGGCTCCCTTTTTTCTATGAACTTAAAAACGAACAGATAAAATTTATCATAAATACACTTAAGGATTTTAATGAAAAAACTAATTAGCAGGTTCCTCAGGAAATTTGGTTATGAAATACGTAAAATTCAGAAAATTGAAAATACTTCATTCATTGGTGATTTTAACCGGAATATTGGATATGAGTTTGAAAAGGAAGCCAATGAGGCAATTAAGATAGTTAGAAAACAAACAATGCTGCCTTATGTTAATCTGGTCAATCTTTATGAGCAGGCGCGTTATTGTGAGAAAGGAAATATTGAAGGAGATTTTGTTGAATGCGGTGTCTGGAAAGGTGGAGCTGTTGGCTTAATGGCTTTAGCCAATTTGAAAAATGGAGCAATCAGAAGGAGGTTACACCTCTTTGACGCATTTGAGGAAATTTGTGCACCGAATGAAGAATTTGATGGTGCGTTTGCAATAAAAGAGGTAAAACAGATATTAGGGAGTAATGTGTTGGTTAAAGGAGAGCTCACTCCATTAAGAGGAATTTATGATAACCTTGGTGGTCCTGGTGATATTAATGAGTGCAAAAGTCTGATTGAAGAGACTATTGGATATCCATCCAATTATGTTAATTATTATAAAGGATGGTTTCAAAATACCATCCCAATAAAATCGAAAGAAATTGAAAAAATCGCTATTTTAAGATTGGATGGAGATTGGTATGAATCAACCAAAATATGTCTCGATTATTTATTTGATAAGGTAGTTCCGGGTGGATTTGTTATTATAGATGATTATGGTTTATATTCTGGATGTAAAAAAGCCGTAGATGAATTTTTAGAACATAGGGATGAATTTTATTATTTGCATTATTCATCATGGGCTTGCAGGTACCTTCAAAGAATTTAAATTCATGTGTAAAATAAAATATATTAAGATTTCTTTTAAGCAGATTTGTTATTGGCATCTTTCAAGATTAACAAATTCTTAGCTTCTCTGTTAGGTGCTAAATTTCCAAGATGAAGGAAATGAATTCTGCTAAAACTATTTAAGTTTTTAAGTGAAAAATACATTTAATTATTTTATTTATGCGTTATTATTTACCCCAATTTTAGGATATTTCTCGTTTACTTATACAGGGTTTTCACCAATTCAACTGTTATCCTATTCGACACTAGTACTCATATTTGTGTTCATAATTACAACTAGGGAAGGAATTATTATACCCAAATTTTTATACTTCTATTTTTGTTATATTATTTACATATTCATATGGCGTTTATATAATGGATATATTGAAGATAAGGGATTAGATAAATACATTTTTAACAATTTTCATTTATACACTGCTTTATTAATTATAATCATTTACAATGTTAAAATTGACGAATTAACTTTTCAGAATAGCATAAAAATAATTAAAACGATTTTAATCATTGCACTGATTGTCTCATTAATACAGCTTCTCATTAATCCAAATTTTTATACACGAACTCTGGGTTGGGCCGGTGAAGGGGGGTCAATATACTTATCCCGGAGGCCATCGATTTTTTCGTATGTAAGCGATAATGATGGAGGTATTTCGGGATTGGCTTATTTTTCTTTGATTTTGTCAATATGTTCTATTGAAAATAAGATCAGACAACTGATTTTTTTTTCAATAATTGCTGGATTATTTGCTATTCTCACAAATGGCAGGTATGTAATGATAGGCTATGTATTGGTTGCCTTACAGTTTTTGATAAAGCAAAGTCCGACTAAAACTATTAAGTATTTGATATATTTTTCACTTGTTGTTTTAATTGGTTATTATATTTATACAGATTTATTAGGATTTAATTTAAAAGATCTTGCTCAAGATAGATTATTTGCAGAAGGTGATATAAGGAATACTACACGATACCTGGCGTATGAAGTTTTTTTAAAATATTTCCCTCAAAATCCATTTTTTGGCACCGGGGTTCATCTCACTGATGAAATAAAAAGAGTGGTTAATGAAGGCGGATCATCACAAGTACATGTAGGCTATTTATCTCACCTCATAAGTTATGGAATTGTTGGCAGTTTACTTTTGTTTTCTTTTTGGTTCTCACTGGCCCGAGACTTATACAAAAAAGCAAAAGTTACAGGTTTCTATGGTGCTTTTTTCGCATTTATTGTATTTCTTTGGGCAAATGTAACTTTTGTGGAATATAATATTTTCTATCCGGGAGTAATTGTTGCATTAGTATTAAGTGAATACTATTATTTCACTTTCCTTAAAACAAGATTTTTAAAAACGGCAGACCGGGTTTGTTATACTTGATAGTTTTTCAAATGTCACTATTGCGATAGAATCAGATTACCTTTTGTCTTATTTCAAGCCTAAATAATGAGAATATCTTTAATAAGCAGACTAAAACATCTTTTGTTTAAGACACCTTTATTAATTGGTATACACTACTCTATTTCGCATAACAAAAAAAGAAACATCGGCCATAGCAATATTATAATATTTAAATATTCATTATTAAAAAAGTGCATTTTTGATGTAAAAGGGAATAGCAATAAAATATTTATACATCCTGAATGCAAGATCAGTGACACTAATTTTTTTATTAGAGGGGATAACAATATTATAGAAATTGGTAGAAATTGTCGATATAGGGGTGGAAGCTTATGGATTGAAGATAATTTCAATAAAATTAAGATCGGAGGGCAATCAACTTTTGAGCAAGCACATTTACAAATCACTGAAGATAACAAATCAATAATTATTGGTGAGGATTGCATGTTTGCTTATGATATTGAAGTAAAAACCGGGGATTCACATTCGATAATTGATCTGCAGACAAACAAGAGGATTAACCATGCAAAAAACATACAAATTGGTAATCATGTATGGATTGGAGCGCATGTTGTTGTTTTAAAAGGTGTTGAAGTTGGAGATAACTCAATTATCGGAACAAATTCAGTTTGTACAAAGTCAATTGTGGGGAATTCACTAGCGGCTGGGATACCGGCAAGAATTATTAAATCTAATGTGAGTTGGAATAGAAGACGAATTTAATACCCAAACAAAATTAAAAATAGGCGTACTTCTATGAATAAAACTTTGTACCTGCTTGACTAAGGGAATTTTGAATGGTAGTGTACACTCCAAACAATTATGACAGAATGACAAATCTGACCGTAATAATCGCCACATATAACAGGATAACCTATTTAGAATCAATTCTGGGTATGCTTCATTCTCAATCTTTACCGAAAGATATTTTATTGACTACAATAATTGTTGTTGATGGTTCTACTGATGGTACTATTGAAATGCTAACTAATTATTATCCGGAATCTCTGGTCATAAATGGAACAGGCAATTGGTGGTGGACCCGGTGTATGAATGAAGGAATTAAAAAGGCAATTGAAATAAATACTGATTACGTACTTGTGCTTAATGATGACACAGAAATTAGTTGCAATTATATCGCAACCCTCTGGACGGATTACAAGACTTTGCCAGATGATTCCATCTTAGGGTCAGCATCCATCAGTATCGAACCAAAAGATTTAATTGACTTCGCAGGGACTAAAGACCTTAAGGCGTGGCGTATGAAAACAATTGCTTATTTACCTACCCTGACTCCATTGTTCTTTGGATTTAAAGGGATATATCCAACATGGACTATGAATGGGAGAGGCAGCTTAATACCGGTATCTGTTTTCAATAAAATAGGAATATACGACGATAAACTTGTGCAATATGGGAGTGACGAGGAATTTGCCTTTCGGGCAAGAAAAGCCGGATTGCCGGTATATATTTCCTGGAATGCAAGGGTATACAATAATCTTCTTATGACTTCCAAAGGGGCTGCATTCAGGAAGGATTCTTTTTGGAAATTTTTAAAAAGTTTTACAAATCCCTATTCTGTGAATTCAATAAAAAAGACGCTTTATATTTTCAAGAAGCATGGTAATAGAATATTGACTCCGGTATATATGATTTATGTATTTTTTGGCACTTTAAAAGCTTATTTATTTAAGTATAAAGGTATTGGAAAATAGTTTGATAAACTGTAGAATCATTAAGACACTTTGAATTATTCAATAATTACTACGGCGAGGAATGAGGAAAGATACATTTCCAAGACGTTGGAAAGTGTAGTAAAACAAACTGTATTACCCCTTGAGTGGATTTTAATAAACGATGGTTCCGCTGATAATACAGCTGAAATAATAGCGAAGTATACAGCACTATATCCTTGGATTAAACAGATTAATTTAGTGGATTATAAACCTGAGCTGAAAACCACAGGGGGGCGTGTTAGTCATATAATGAATATAGCAGCAAAGGAACTTAAATCTGATTGTGACATAATTACAAAACTTGATGCAGACACTGAATTCAACCCATATTTCTTCGAACAGTTATTGGAAGAGTTCAGTAAAAATAAAAAGCTTGGGATTGCCTCAGGTCAATTGACTTTTAATGGCAAAAAGGAAATCATTTCTAATGCAAATCAAGCCACAAGGGGTGCTGTGATGTTAATCAGAAAAGAGGTTTTTAAGACGATAAATGGCTTTTTTGAGTCAAAAGGTAGGGGTGAAGATACTTTATTTGGAGTTGCTGCCCGTTATTATGGTTGGGAAACCAGAACCTTCCCGATAACCTTTAATCATTTAAAAGCAGAAGGAAGTCGACATTCCGCTTTGAGTGAGGCATACAATACCGGGATATACAAGGGATCCATTCCATATAGATTGGACTTCTTTCTTTTAACGCAGTTAAAACATGCGTTTATTAACCCTATTCTATTAGGTTCTTTATTACAAATAATTGGTTATCTGAGTTCAAGAATAATACATCATTACAAACCCTTTCCAAACTACGTTAAAACACAATTACACAAGGAACAAGTTAGTATAATGAAAAATATTTTATCAAAATTATACCTGAAATAATATGTGCGGAATCTGTGGAATTGTAAATTTTAACATGGATCAAGTTGAGGAGGCACCGATTCGCAAAATGATGAAAATCATGAAGCATCGGGGCCCGGATGATGAAGGTGTTTTTTTGGATAATAATATTGGCTTAGGTTTTGTGCGCTTAAGCATTATTGATTTGTCCCCTTCGGGCCATCAGCCAAAAATATCATCTGATGAACGTTATGTTATTGTATTTAATGGGGAAATTTATAATTATATAGAACTTAGGGAGGAGCTTAAAAAGGATGGGATTTCATTTTCAACCCAGTCTGACACTGAAGTTCTGTTAAACGCATACATTAAATGGGGTGAAAATTGCTTAACTCGCTTCAATGGAATGTGGGCTTTTGTTATATATGATCGAAAAGAAGAAAGAATTTTTGCTGCCAGAGACCGATTTGGAGTAAAACCCTTTTACTTCATAAAGACAGAGAGTTCTTTTGCCTTTTGTTCAGAGATTAAACCATTGCTCAGCTTGTTGAGACACAAACCATCTCCAAATTTTCAAAGTATTTTCGATTTCCTTGTATTTAACAGAACAGATCAATCTGATGAGACCTTTTTTAAAGAAGTACATAAGTTACAACATGGTGAGAAATTTTCATTCTCTACTAAACCAAAGCAAGACTCCATCTGTCGTATATCAAGCTTTAGATGGTACGATTTAAGAAATGAAGTCTCAAATGTTACAGGCTTTAAAGATTCAGATGAGTTTAAAGAAATGTTCATTTCTTCTATCAATCTGAGACTAAGAAGTGATGTTCCGGTAGGCGTTTGTTTGAGTGGGGGGTTAGATTCATCGAGCATAGTTTCTGTTTTACTAAAAGCTTTTGAAAGGCAAGATCTTAATACTTTTTCGGCTATTTATAATAAAGGACAATCAGGAGATGAAATGGAGTTCATTCAAGAGTATAAGCCGTATTTGAAGAATATGTATTATACAACGGCTACTGCTGAAACACTTAAGTATGATTTGATTCGGTTTATTAATGCTCATGCAGAACCTATGCCAGGGACATCTCCTTATGCACAGTTTAAGGTAATGGAGCTTGCGAAAGGTAAGGTTGTTGTTACTTTAGATGGACAGGGAGCAGATGAGCAGCTTGCAGGATATCATTATTTCTATGGATTCTTTTTTAAAGATCTATTTAAAAACGGAAGACTGATCAAACTGTTTTCAGAAATAAAAAAATATTTAATAATACATAGAAGTTTTTATGGCCTCAAGTCTTTTCTCTATTTAATGCTTTCTCAAAAACTTAGAACAAGCTTACGTTTATTAAATAATGGGTATTTAACCAAAGAGTTTAAAGAAAAGCATAAAAGCATAAGTAGTATTTCAAGAGATTTATATGGGTCAAATTCCTTAAAATCTGCCCTGTTAGACCATTTTGAATTTAAATTGGAACACTTATTAAAATGGGAGGATATTAATTCAATGTATTTCTCCCTTGAAGCCAGAGTCCCGTTTCTCGATCATCGATTGGTTGAAAAAGTAATGGCAACAAATATCGATTTGATACTAGAAGGGGGGGTTACAAAACAATTACTTCGTGAATCAATGATTGGGATATTACCTGAAAAGATAAGGATGCGACAGGATAAGATTGGATTTGAAACGCCTCAAGATGAGTGGTTTAGAACACCTGAATGGCAAACAATAATTGAAGAAATTCTTTTAAGCAAATCATTCAAAGAAAGAAATATTATTGACCCGGAAATTGCTTTTCGTAAGTACAAAATGCATTTGACAGGCTCTATTAATTGTGCTGAAGATATCTGGAAATGGATACATCTGGAATTATGGTTCAGGGAGTTTATAGATTAAGAAATTTGAAATAAAAGATCTTTACTTAAAATAGAGATCTTTAGAAAGTAATGTAAATTTCAGTAGATGAACGTAAATCGAATAAGCCTTTTAGATAAAAAATGGAGCCGAATATAGTATGTAAAAGATGTGTTTCTGATACAACAATAAAAGATATAGTATTTGACGATCAGGGGGTTTGTAATTTTTGCAAGTTGCACGATGTTTTTGAGATCATACATCCTCTTAATGATGCCGGAGAACAAATTAGGAGGAAGCTAATTACCCAAATTAAAAGGAAGGGCAAAAATCAAAAATACGATTGTATTGTTGGTGTAAGTGGAGGCAGAGACAGTACTTATTTATTATACCTTGCTAAAAGCTTTGGACTAAGGCCTCTTGCTGTGCATGTTGACAATGGATGGAACAATGAGATAGCTGTTTCAAATATAAAAGCAGCTACAGAAATATTGAGAATAGACCTTCATACAGTTGTGCTTGACTGGGAAGAATTTAAAGACTTACAAAGAGCATTTCTAAAGGCAGGAGTGAATGATGCAGATGCAAACTTTGATTATGTGGCCAATTCCGCCCTCTTCCGGACTGCTTATAATGAAAAAATCAGTTACATCTTAAATGGACACTCTTTCAGAACGGAAGGGAACAATAGTAAAACATGGACTTATATTGATCCCCGGTATTTAAAAGACGTCTACAAGAAATTTGGAGATGATAAAATTAAGTCATTGCCCATAATGAATTTAGTGGAATTTTTATACTACGTGCTTATAAAGAGAATTAAAGAAATCAGATTATTGGAATTCATTGAATACGATCAGGATAAAGTCAGTGAACTAATTAAGAATGAGTTGAACTGGAAATATTATGGGGGACATCATCACGATAATTACTATACTCACTTCTTTCAATCATATTATCTTCCCCTGAAGTTTAACATTGACAAAAGGAAAAATGAATTTTCAGCTTTGATACGTAGTGGACAGATTACAAGGGAAAAAGCAATGGAAGGACTTAATAGTCCGTACCCAATAGATCGCGAAATTGTTAAATACGCAATAGCGAAATTGGATTTTACCGAAAGTGAATTTGAAAAGATTATGAATGCACCAAACAGATCATTTCATGATTTCAAAAATTACCTTGGTCTGATAAAATTTCTAAAATTCCCAGTCAAAATTGCTGCAAAAAGCAACCTGGTTCCAAAAATATTATATGAAAAGTATGCCAAATAGAAACTGCAAATAGGATGATCGTAATTATAGACTATGGAATGGGTAATTTGCGATCTATTGGCAAAGCATTTGAACGGTTGAACATTAAGTCAATAATATCATCGAAGAAGGAGGATATTGAAAAGGCAGATAAACTTATATTGCCAGGCGTTGGGCATTTTGGCAATGGCATGAGAAATCTTCATGATCTGGATATAATTGAAACTCTGTTTAAAAAAGTTACTATTGATAAAGTTCCGATTTTAGGTATTTGTCTGGGGTTGCAATTATTTACTAAATTTAGTGAAGAAGGTAATGTTAAAGGCTTAGGGTTGATCGACGGAGAAACGATCCGGTTTGATTTCAAGGATAAAATTGATAATCTAAAAATACCCCACATGGGGTGGAATTCAATTCAAATTAAAAAGGAGAATAAACTAGTTGAATCAGCTCGGGAGGAATTATTTTATTTTGTACACAGTTATCATATCATCTGTCATGATAAAAATGATATTTTAACTTCAACAACCTATGGTTATGAATTTACATCAGGAATTCAGAAAGATAATATATACGGTACCCAATTCCATCCTGAAAAAAGTCATTCTACCGGGTTGAAAATACTTCAAAATTTCTCTTGCATTTAATATGCTGATTCCGAGAGTAATTCCCTGTCTGTTGTTAAAGGATCTTGGACTTGTAAAATCTATACGGTTCAATGATTACAGATATATCGGCGACCCAATTAATGCCGTAAGAATATTCAATGCAAAAGAGGCAGATGAATTGATTTTCCTGGATATTCTTGCATCCAGAGGGAAACAAAAAATTCAATTAGACCTGATCAAAAGAATAGGAGATGAAGCTTATATGCCCTTTACTGTAGGAGGGGGGATTGATTCCATTGCAAAGATCAAAGAAATATTAAACGCAGGTGCGGAGAAAGTCTGTATTAATTCTTACGCTTTTAAAAATCCTGATTTTATTAAAGAAGCTTCCGATACTTTTGGTAGCTCTACGATAGTTGTTTCTATCGATGTAAAATCCAATTTTATAAATAGGAAGTATGTTTATGATTACTCCATTTCCAAACTCACAAATCTCGATCCTGTATCTTATGCAAGTCTGATTGAAAGTAAGGGCGCGGGTGAAATAATAGTAAATTCAGTTGAACGGGATGGAACGATGATTGGATATGATTTAGAATTGATCAGGAAAATCTCAGATGCAGTAGGGATTCCTGTTATTGCTCTTGGAGGTGCCGGCAAGTTAGACGATTTTAAATCAGCTGTGACCGATGGACATGCTTCAGCAATTGCGGCAGGAAGCATGTTTATCTACCATGGACCAAGGAAGGCCGTTTTAATCAATTATCCAACAAAAGTGGAATTGAGAAATCTTTTTAACAGTTAAGGGGGGTGAAAATATTTGTTGATATTGGGCATCCGGCTCATGTACATTATTTGAAAAATACAATAAGGATACTTCAATCTAAAGGTCATACATTTATTATTACGGCAAGAGATAAAGAAGTTACATTCCGATTATTGGAATCATTTGGCCTCGAATATCATAACCGGGGCAAAGGAGGAACAGGTTTGTTAAAAAATATTTTTTACTTGATAAAAACAGATTGGCAACTTTTAAAAATTGCCAGGCAACATCAACCCGACATTTTCTTTAGTGGTGCTTCAGCACATATGGCACATGTTTCTAAATTAATGAACAAACCCTACGTTGGATTTGATGACACGGAGCATGCGAGTCTGAATCAAAAATTGTATCTCCCGTTTTCTGATGTCATTTTGACCCCTGATTGCTTTAATACATCATTAGGAAATAAACAGATCAGGTTTAAGAGCTATCTTGAACTAGCGTACTTGCATCCGAATTATTTCAAGCCAGATACGGAAATTAAACAAAAGTTGGGTATTCCTTCAAACGAAAAACTTGCACTGATCAGATTTGTAGCCTGGGAAGCCTTTCACGATAGGGGTCAGGCTGGTTTGTCACTGGAATTCAAGATTAATTTAATCAAAGAACTTTCAAGGTATTGTAGAATAATTATTTCTTCAGAGAGTAAATTGCCAGACACGTTAAAAAAATTTGAATTCAGGTTCCCGCCGGAGAAGCTACATGACATAATATTTTATAGTGATATCTATATTGGAGAAGGAGCAACCATGGCGTCAGAATCAGTAATGTTAGGAGTTCCTGCAATTTATGTTAATCCATTAAGTGCAGGTACCTTGAAAGAGCAAGAACAGAAATATGGGCTTGTCTATCAATTTGAAAATGAAAACGGGGTGTTAGAAAAGGCCTTTGAAATATTAAATCTACCTAATTCGAAATTTTCTTATCATCAAAAAAAATTAAAACTTTTAAGTGAAAAAATTGATATTACAGCATTTTTTGTTTGGTTCATAGAGAATTACCCTTTGAGTTTTAAGATAATGAAAGAAACCCCCGATTATCAATTAAGGTTTAAATAAATATAATAGGAGAAATAAACGGAATAATCCTCTTATTTATAATAAGTAAGCATTAACAAAATTCCCATGTCTAAGCAAATAGGTGAATACAACATAGAGAGGGAGATCCCTTATTATGAACAAACTCAGAAACGAACATTTTTTGAGAAAATCAGAAAAATAAAAAATACATTATTGTTATTGGTGGCCTATGCTTGTCCTTCAGCTAAACTAAGAATATATATTCACAAATTAAGAGGGGTAAATATTGGTAGAGGATGTTATATCGGTATGTTTTGCTTTATTGATAACTTATATCCTGAATATGTTTACATTGAAGATGGAGCTTGTGTTAATACAGGATCAATGTTGATAGCACATTTTAACCCATTAATTAAGTTTAAACGGGTGCTGCAGGCCAGAGTATCTCCAATAATAATAAAGGAAGGCGCATTAATTGCTGTCAAATGCATTATTCTGCCCGGGGTTGTTATTGGCGAAAGTGCAATTGTAAGTGCAGGTTCTGTAGTTAGTGAGGATGTTGAAGCATATACGCTTGTAAGAGGTAATCCTGCTAAAAAGGTTGGAAGGGTTAGAATATAACTTAATTATAAATAGATAATGGAAATTCAAAAATTTGTTGAGAATTTTGAATCGCAATTTGAGGAAAGCAAAGGAACAGTCTTCTCCCCCAAAACCAGATTCAGGGATATTGATGAGTGGTCCTCATTAATGGCTTTAACCATAATTGCAATGGTTGATTCAGAATACAATGTAAAAATTAAAGGTGATGACATTCGTACTTGTCAAACTATTGAAGATTTATATCTAATAGTTAAATCAAGAATGAAATAAAATGTACAATCCTTTTTCTCTATCCGGGAAGACATTATTAATCACGGGTGTCTCTTCCGGCATTGGAAAGGCAACAGCAATTGAATGTTCTAAAATGGGAGCAACTATTTTAGGAACTGGTCGTAATCAGGAAAGACTCAATGAAACATACCACAAGCTGGAAGGGGTAAATCATTTAATGATTTCTTCTGATTTAGCAAATGAAGATGGAATCGAAAAATTGTTATCCCAGATTACTTCTGTTGATGGCGTTGTTCATTGTGCCGGATTAATAAAAAATGTTCCATTCCAATTTGCGACAAGAGAGCATTTGGATGAAGTATTAAATATTAATTTTTATGCTCCTGCAGAATTAACCCGTAAATTACTGAAAGCAAAAAAGATTGCAAAAAATGGTTCAATTGTATTTATTTCATCCATTTCAGGAGTTTTCTGTTCAGCAATTGCTTCAACCATCTATTCTTCATCAAAGGGTGCCGTAAATGGATTAGTTAAAGGATTGGCACTCGATCTGGCACCTAAAGCGATTAGAGTTAATAGTGTCAATCCAGGGTTTATACAAACTAATTTTTTTGCAGAGGGTGTAATAAGTGAGGAACAATTATCAGATGATTTGAAAAAGTATCCTCTAAAGAGGTTTGGACAACCTGAAGAAGTTGCTTATGCCGTTATTTATCTTCTTTCTGATGCAAGCAAGTGGGTAACAGGATCCAATCTTTTGATCGATGGTGGTTATACATTATTATAATTATGAAAGCATTTATTAAAGGGATTTCATATTATTTACCCTCACAAATTTTAAGTAATGAAGACCTGGTAAAAGAATTTCCTGAATGGTCTGTTGACAAGATAGCAGAGAAAATCGGAATAACTAATCGGCACATATCGGCTACCGATGAGACAGCAGGTGATATGGCAGAAAAAGCTGGGAGGTTATTATTTGAAGAGTACACAATAAAACCCTCAGCAATAGATTTTATTTTGCTCTGTACTCAGAGTCCGGACTATTTCTTACCAACTACAGCTTGTATTTTACAGGATCGACTGGGAATTTCAACTACAACAGGTGCTCTAGATATTAATCTGGGTTGTTCTGGGTTCGTATATGGCCTGGCGATAGCAAAAGGACTTATTTTCGGAGGTGTTGCGAAAAATATTTTACTTATTACTTCAGAAACCTATACAAAACATATTCACATAAAAGATAAAGGAAACCGGTCAATTTTTGGGGATGCTGCCGCCGCAACTTTAATTTCTACTGAAGGTTTTGCCGAAATACAAGATTTTAGTTTAGGAACAGATGGAAAGGGAGCCAATAACCTGATAATCAAAACCAGTGGGTTCCGTCACCGTGAAAAATTAACAGACATTTCATTTGATGAGGGAGAGAACCCGATCAGTTCAGATCATTTATTTATGAATGGCACTGAAATATTTAGTTTTACATTAGAGGCAGTACCTGTTTTAGTAGGAGATACGTTGAAAAAGAATAATTTGGTTCAGGCCCAAATCGACCTTTTTGTTTTTCATCAGGCAAATAAGCACATGATGAATTTTCTTCGTAAAAAAATTAAGATAGATGAAGATAAATTTTATTATTATTTACAAGAAGTCGGCAACACAGTCTCTTCAACAATTCCAATCGCTTTGAAGGAAGCACATAAAGAAAGAAAGCTAAAAGGTAATGTTCTGCTTGCTGGTTTTGGAGTTGGTTATTCATGGGCAGGAACAGTATTGAGAATAATTGAGGAATGAGAGATTTCACGATTCAAACATATATTAGCCTGATATTTGCTCTGCAAAAGCAGGGCTTTGAGTTTTTACAATTTAAAGATTTTCATAAAAGCAATGAAAGTCAAAAACAAATTGTGCTTCGTATGGATGTTGATGACCGCAAAGAGAATTCTCTACTCTTTGCAAAAATCCTAAATGAAAAAGGCATCACAGGCACCTTCTATTTCAGGATTGTACCGCAAAGCTTTGATGAGAAATTAATTAAAGAAATTGCTGATTTAGGGCATGAGGTGGGGTATCATTATGAAGACGTGAGCCGGTGTGCGGTTCGCGGTGTGCGGTATGAGGAAGAAGAATTAGTCCGGTTAGCAATTGAAAGTTTTAAGTTGAATTTGGCGAATTTAAGAAAGATTGCGTCGATTACGACTATTTGTATGCATGGTAGTCCAATGAGCAAGTGGGATAGCAGGTTATTATGGAAGTATTTTGATTATAGAGATTTTGGAATCGTCGGAGAACCGTATTTTGACATTGACTTTAACGAAGTTATGTATCTTACGGATACGGGGAGGAGATGGGATGGAAATGCTGTCTCAATACGAGACAAGGCACAGTGCACAGTTCACAGCGCCCATGGCAAAAAGCTAGAATGTGAGAAAGCGGAATATGGAAATTCTACACCCCGTACCTTTAACTCTGCAATTTTCCCAAAATTCCATTCCACCTATGACATAATCAAAACTGCAAACGAAGGACTTCTGCCTGATAAAATCATGATGACTTTCCATCCACAGCGCTGGACTGACCGTTCTGGGCCATGGATGAAGGAGCTGGTTGTTCAGAATGTGAAGAATCCTGTGAAGTATTTTCTGATAAAGCGGCTCACAGCACTCGACGGAAGACATAAGGAAAAAGGTTGAGGCAGAGGTTAAAAAAGCAAAGGGTACAGGGCACAGGGGGTATAGGGCAAATTTGGTTGAGGTTGAGGTCAGGGTTGAGACTACTTGGTCTTGACCTTTTTTTTTATCTTGATTTTGCATCTTGTCTAGGTTCATAACCTCACCCCTCACGCCTCACACCTTGCACTTTGCATCATGCTTCTTCTCGTTTTTCTTCCCATTTTCTCACATAGATCTTGTGCAACCTTTTTTCCTATCTTTAAGTCATACTTTCAGCCCTACAGGCCTCATTTTGTATTTGTACTAAAACAACCACACATGGAAACCTCAAAAGTCCGGGAATTCAAAGATATTATTGATACGAAAACAAGAAGATTATTTGCGTTGTTTTCAATCACCCTTATGTCCATGACAGGTGTTTGGGCACAGCCTACATGGATAACGGCACCAACACCAACACCAAAACCAATTACTGTTGATATAACATTCCAGTTAAGCGGTATAAGCAAGGTGTATTACGAGGCTTACAATTTTAATGTTCCTCTTAGCGCCTGGGGAGGAAATCCAGGCACTGTAAAGTTCGAAGCCATTAACGGAACAGGAGGTTTATGTGACCATGGGGTCATTGATTATCTGGCAGGTGACGTAGGCTCTTCCAAAACATTTACAGTATCCAATATTGCTGCAAACTCGTTAGTTACAATCGCCATTGTGGCGGAGCTTACTTCAGGCGGTCCACTTACAGTTATTGAGTATATGCAGGTTTATACCCTTCCCTGTCCTCCAATTAAGATTTCTACTTATTTTGGGAATATAGGAACATGCATAAATATTAGCGCTCAGGGATTGTATAGTCCAACAGCAATCCCATTTACTGAATCAGGAATTCTTAAAGGAACACAATGGAATGTAACCTGGGGCGATGGAGCAATCTGGAGCTATATATCTCTTTTCGATGGTGATATTCCTGCTGCGCAGACTCATACATATACGATTCCTGTAGTAAATTGTAATTACGCAGGTACGTGGGCGATACAGAATCCTTGCGGTGAATTCTTAAACGGATCTACTGTTTTTGTTGTTCACGGAAGGGATCAGGCTACCGATGGAGATGGTGTGCTGGGGATTGTAAATAATGCCGACGGTTCTGCAATCATTAAGGTTTGTGAAGGCACGCAGACAACCCTAACATTACGGGATAATAGTATCTGGAACTGCCAGAGCCCTGTAGTACCCGGTGGTTTTACGGCTGCTCCAAATACTGATCCAAGGAATATAGAATGGCTTTATGGAAGGGATCCTGCCGGAACAATCTATAATACGATTACCGGAGACCCCGTCACTATAGCTACCTTGGGAAACGCACCAAAGGCCAGTGGAAGGTTGTCTCCAATTCCTACTCCAACAACTTTAAGCAAGGCAATAACAATTCCTGCCACTTGTATCGCTGGCCAATATTTCAGAGTTTATCTGAAAAACTGGAACAAATGTAACTGGGCTGCCGGAGCTTTCATTAGTACATATGTTGATATCCTGGTTGTTTCTTCACCCTCACTACCTATTGCTTCTGATGTAACCATTTGTTATACAGGGGATCCTGCTACGCCTGTTCTTACAGCTGCTCATGGTGCAATTGCAGGGGATGTACTTACCTGGTACGCCAATTCAAATAAGACTGGTGTTTTAGGCACTGGATTAACATTTAGTCCTAATGTTACGGCAGTAGGAACTTACACATATTACGTTGCCGATGGACAAACCACTGGAAATCTCTGTGAAGGGCAGGCAAAAGCAGTTACGCTTACAATAAATGATTTGCCAACAATCACAACCGGCGGAACCGCCGGAGAAGTATGTTTTAATACTTCCTCACAAAACACGACCCTTGCCTATACTTTAACAACATTTAGTCCAACATCTTACAGTATTAACTGGACAGGTATGGCTAATCAGGGGAGCACAGCCTTTAGCTTTTTGCCCGGGGGAGGAACAATAAATAATATTTCTATTCCTGCCAGTGCCGCCGCAGGTACCTATAATGGTACCATGACAATCGTTAATGGAAACGGATGTACATCGACGCATGCTGTATCTGTGACTATAAATGCCAATCCAACTTTAACAATCACCCCGGCAGTTCCGGCGACCTGTCCAAGTGTGGGCCTTGCTCTGACGGCTACCCCGGCAGGAGGAAGTGGTACATACAGCAGTTACTTGTGGACAGGAGTAGGAGCAGCATCACTGAGTTCAACAACAGTAGCTAACCCGACATTTACAAATGCAACAGCAGGTACTTATGCACTTACATGCACAGTAACAGACAGCAAAGGATGCACAGGCTCTGCAAGCAAAACGGTAACTGTGAATACCAATCCGACCTTAGCAATTACCCCGGCAACTCCGGCCACATGCGCAGGCGTAGGTCTTGCACTGACGGCCACCCCGGCAGGAGGAAGTGGTACATATAGCAGTTATTCATGGACAGGAGTAGGAGCAGCATCACTTAGTTCAACAACAGCAGCTAACCCGACATTTACAAATGCGACAGCAGGCACATATGCCCTTACATGCACAGTAACAGATAATAAGGGCTGTATCGGGACAGACAGTAAAACTGTAACGGTCAATGTAAATCCGACTTTAGTTATTACCCCGGCAGTTCCGGCCACATGCGCAGGTGTAGGCCTGGCACTGACGGCTACCCCGGCAGGAGGAAGTGGTACGTACAGTAGTTACTCATGGACAGGAGTAGGAGCAGCATCACTGAGTTCAACAACAGTAGCTAACCCAACCTTTACAAATGCATCAGCAGGTACCTATGCACTTACATGCACAGTAACAGATAATAAGGGATGTATTGGGACAGACAGTAAAACTGTAACGGTCAATGCCAATCCAACCCTGACAATCACCCCGGCAGTTCCGGCTACCTGTGTTGGCGTAGGCCTTGCACTTACAGCTACCCCGCTAGGAGGAAGTGGTACGTACAGCAGTTACTTGTGGACAGGAGTAGGAGCAGCATCACTGAGTTCAACGACAGTAGCTAACCCGACCTTTACAAATGCGACAGCAGGCACATATGCACTTACATGCACGGTAACAGATAATAAGGGCTGTATCGGGACAGACAGTAAAACTGTAACGGTCAATGTCAATCCGACTTTAGTAATCACCCCGGCAGTTCCAGCCACATGCGCAGGTGTAGGCCTTGCACTGACGGCTACCCCGGCAGGAGGAAGTGGTACGTACAGTAGTTACTCATGGACAGGAGTAGGAGCAGCATCACTTAGTTCAACAACAGTAGCTAACCCGACATTTACAAATGCGACAGCAGGCACCTATGCACTTACATGCACAGTAACAGATAATAAGGGATGTATCGGTACAGACAGTAAAACTGTAACGGTCAATGCCAATCCGACTTTAGTTATTACCCCGGCAGTTCCGGCCACATGCGCAGGCGTAGGTCTGGCACTGACGGCTACCCCGGCAGGAGGAAGCGGTACGTACAGCAGTTATTCATGGACAGGAGTAGGAGCAGCATCACTGAGTTCAACAACAGTAGCCAACCCGACATTTACAAATGCGACAGCAGGCACCTATGCACTTACATGCACGGTAACAGACAGCAAAGGATGCCTGGGTTCTGCAAGTAAGACAGTAACTGTGAATGCCAATCCGACCCTGACAATCACCCCGGCAGTTCCGGCTACCTGTGTTGGCGTAGGCCTTGCACTTACAGCTACCCCGCTAGGAGGAAGTGGTACGTACAGCAGTTACTTGTGGACAGGAGTAGGAGCAGCATCACTGAGTTCAACAACAGTAGCTAACCCGACCTTTACAAATGCGACAGCAGGCACATATGCACTTACATGCACGGTAACAGATAATAAGGGCTGTATCGGGACAGACAGTAAAACTGTAACGGTCAATGTCAATCCGACTTTAGTAATCACCCCGGCAGTTCCGGCCACATGCGCAGGTGTAGGCCTTGCACTGACGGCTACCCCGGCAGGAGGAAGTGGTACGTACAGTAGTTACTCATGGACAGGAGTAGGAGCAGCATCACTTAGTTCAACAACAGTAGCTAACCCGACATTTACAAATGCGACAGCAGGCACCTATGCACTTACATGCACAGTAACAGATAATAAGGGATGTATCGGTACAGACAGTAAAACTGTAACGGTCAATGCCAATCCGACTTTAGTTATTACCCCGGCAGTTCCGGCCACATGCGCAGGCGTAGGTCTGGCACTGACGGCTACCCCGGCAGGAGGAAGCGGTACGTACAGCAGTTATTCATGGACAGGAGTAGGAGCAGCATCACTGAGTTCAACTACAGTAGCTAACCCAACATTTACAAATGCGACAGCAGGCACCTATGCACTTACATGCACGGTAACAGACAGCAAAGGATGCCTGGGTTCTGCAAGTAAGACAGTAACTGTGAATGCCAATCCGACCCTGACAATCACCCCGGCAGTTCCGGCCACATGCGCGGGCGTAGGTCTGGCACTGACGGCCACCCCGGCAGGAGGAAGCGGTACGTACAGCAGTTACTTGTGGACAGGAGTAGGAGCAGCATCACTGAGTTCAACAACAGTAGCTAACCCGACCTTTACAAATGCGACAGCAGGCACATATGCACTTACATGCACAGTAACAGATAATAAGGGCTGTATAGGTACAGACAGCAAAACTGTAACGGTTAACGTAAATCCGACTTTAGTAATCACCCCGGCAGTTCCGGCCACATGTGCAGGCGTAGGTCTGGCACTGACGGCTACCCCGGCAGGAGGAAGTGGTACGTACAGCAGTTACTTGTGGACAGGAGTAGGAGCAGCATCACTGAGTTCAACGACAGTAGCTAACCCGACCTTTACAAATGCGACAGCAGGCACATATGCACTTACATGCACGGTTACAGACAGCAAAGGATGCCTGGGCTCGGCAGCCAGTTCGGTTAATGTAATTCCTCTACCTACAATAACTACAACTGGAACAGCGTCGGCCGTCTGTTTCAGTGGCAGTGCTCAGACAAGCAACCTGATTTATTCAGCAACCACTAACGGTCCGGATGAATATAGCATAGCATATAGCGGGGCAGCACATACCGCAGGTTTCACGGATGTTGTAAATGCAGCATTGATTGCCAGTCCTATTGTATTACAGGTACCAGCAGGTGCAGCGTCTGCGACCTATACCGGCAACCTGACAGTTACCAACAGCACAACAGGATGTGTTAGTGGCATAACTGTGATAAGCCTGACGATAAATCCAGGTAAACCGGGTGTTCCAACAATATCAGGAGTTACTCCGGTCTGCCAGTCATCTTCAGGAGTAGTCTATTCTGTGCCGCTTGATGCAACAGTTTCGTCATATCTCTGGAGTTTTGATGCAGGCCTGGCCGTAACACTTATTCCTCCGTTAGATCAAAGAACCATCACAGTTAATTTTTCGTTGACATCAATAAGTGGCAATGTGACTGTTACAGCATCCAACGGATGCGGAAATAATGGAGCTTCTGCTCCGTTTGGCATTATCGTAAATGCAGCCCCGACTTTAGTAATTACCCCGGCAACTCCGGCCACATGCGCAGGCGTAGGTCTTGCACTGACGGCCACCCCGGCAGGAGGAAGTGGTACATATAGCAGTTATTTGTGGACAGGAGTAGGAGCAGCATCACTTAGTTCAACAACAGCAGCTAACCCGACATTTACAAATGCGACAGCAGGCACATATGCCCTTACATGCACAGTAACAGATAATAAGGGCTGTATCGGGACAGACAGTAAAACTGTAACGGTCAATGTAAATCCGACTTTAGTTATTACCCCGGCAGTTCCGGCCACATGCGCAGGTGTAGGCCTGGCACTGACGGCTACCCCGGCAGGAGGAAGTGGTACGTACAGTAGTTACTCATGGACAGGAGTAGGAGCAGCATCACTGAGTTCAACAACAGTAGCTAACCCAACCTTTACAAATGCATCAGCAGGTACCTATGCACTTACATGCACAGTAACAGATAATAAGGGATGTATTGGGACAGACAGTAAAACTGTAACGGTCAATGCCAATCCAACCCTGACAATCACCCCGGCAGTTCCGGCTACCTGTGTTGGCGTAGGCCTTGCACTTACAGCTACCCCGCTAGGAGGAAGTGGTACGTACAGCAGTTACTCATGGACAGGAGTAGGAGCAGCATCACTGAGTTCAACGACAGTAGCTAACCCGACCTTTACAAATGCGACAGCAGGCACATATGCACTTACATGCACGGTAACAGATAATAAGGGCTGTATCGGGACAGACAGTAAAACTGTAACGGTCAATGTCAATCCGACTTTAGTAATCACCCCGGCAGTTCCAGCCACATGCGCAGGTGTAGGCCTTGCACTGACGGCTACCCCGGCAGGAGGAAGTGGTACGTACAGTAGTTACTCAT
Source organism: uncultured Bacteroidales bacterium (assembly GCA_963809855.1). Taxonomy (GTDB): domain Bacteria; phylum Bacteroidota; class Bacteroidia; order Bacteroidales; family VadinHA17; genus LD21. Next base: position 3,645,049 of record CAWELF010000001.1, read on the forward strand.
GGACAGGAGTAGGAGCAGCATCACTTAGTTCAACAACAGTAGCTAACCCGACATTTACAAATGCGACAGCAGGCACCTATGCACTTACATGCACAGTAACAGATAATAAGGGATGTATCGGTACAGACAGTAAAACTGTAACGGTCAATGCCAATCCGACTTTAGTTATTACCCCGGCAGTTCCGGCCACATGCGCAGGCGTAGGTCTGGCACTGACGGCTACCCCGGCAGGAGGAAGCGGTACGTACAGCAGTTATTCATGGACAGGAGTAGGAGCAGCATCACTGAGTTCAACAACAGTAGCCAACCCGACATTTACAAATGCGACAGCAGGCACATATGCACTTACATGCACAGTAACAGATAATAAGGGCTGTATTGGGACAGACAGTAAAACTGTAACGGTCAATGTAAATCCGACTTTAGTTATTACCCCGGCAGTTCCGGCCACATGCGCGGGCGTAGGCCTTGCACTGACAGCTACTCCGGCAGGAGGAAGTGGTACGTATAGTAGTTATTCATGGACAGGAGTAGGAGCAGCATCACTGAGTTCAACAACAGTAGCCAACCCGACCTTTACAAATGCGACAGCAGGCACCTATGCACTTACATGCACAGTAACAGATAATAAGGGATGTATTGGGACAGACAGTAAAACTGTAACGGTCAATGCCAATCCGACTTTAGTTATTACCCCGGCAGTTCCAGCCACATGCGCAGGCGTAGGTCTGGCACTGACGGCCACCCCGGCAGGAGGAAGTGGCACGTACAGCAGTTATTCATGGACAGGAGTAGGAGCAGCATCACTGAGTTCAACGACAGTAGCTAACCCGACCTTTACAAATGCGACAGCAGGCACATATGCACTTACATGTACAGTAACAGATAATAAGGGATGTATTGGGACAGACAGCAAAACTGTAACGGTCAATGCCAATCCGACTTTAGTAATCACCCCGGCAGTTCCGGCCACATGCGCGGGCGTAGGCCTTGCACTAACAGCAACCCCGGCAGGAGGAAGTGGTACGTACAGCAGTTACTTGTGGACAGGAGTAGGAGCAGCATCACTGAGTTCAACTACAGTAGCCAACCCGACCTTTACAAATGCGACAGCAGGTACTTATGCACTTACCTGCACAGTAACAGATAATAAGGGATGTATCGGGACAGATAGCAAAACTGTAACGGTCAATGCCAATCCGACTTTAGTTATTACCCCGGCAGTTCCGGCCACATGCGCAGGTGTAGGCCTGGCACTGACGGCTACCCCGGCAGGAGGAAGTGGTACGTACAGTAGTTACTCATGGACAGGAGTAGGAGCAGCATCACTGAGTTCAACAACAGTAGCTAACCCAACCTTTACAAATGCATCAGCAGGTACCTATGCACTTACATGCACAGTAACAGATAATAAGGGATGTATTGGGACAGACAGTAAAACTGTAACGGTCAATGCCAATCCAACCCTGACAATCACCCCGGCAGTTCCGGCTACCTGTGTTGGCGTAGGCCTTGCACTTACAGCTACCCCGCTAGGAGGAAGTGGTACGTACAGCAGTTACTTGTGGACAGGAGTAGGAGCAGCATCACTGAGTTCAACGACAGTAGCTAACCCGACCTTTACAAATGCGACAGCAGGCACATATGCACTTACATGCACGGTAACAGATAATAAGGGCTGTATCGGGACAGACAGTAAAACTGTAACGGTCAATGCCAATCCGACTTTAGTAATCACCCCGGCAGTTCCGGCCACATGTGCAGGCGTAGGTCTGGCACTGACGGCCACCCCGGCAGGAGGAAGCGGTACGTACAGCAGTTATTTGTGGACAGGAGTAGGAGCAGCATCACTGAGTTCAACTACAGTAGCCAACCCGACCTTTACAAATGCAACAGCAGGCACCTATGCACTTACATGTACAGTAACAGATAATAAGGGCTGTATAGGGACAGACAGTAAAACTGTAACGGTCAATGTCAATCCGACTTTAGTAATTACCCCGGCCGTTCCGGCCACATGTGCGGGCGTAGGTCTGGCACTGACGGCCACCCCGGCAGGAGGAAGTGGTACGTACAGCAGTTACTTGTGGACAGGAGTAGGAGCAGCATCACTGAGTTCAACTACAGTAGCCAACCCGACCTTTACAAATGCGACAGCAGGTACTTATGCACTTACCTGCACAGTAACAGATAATAAGGGATGTATCGGGACAGACAGTAAAACTGTAACGGTCAATGCCAATCCGACTTTAGTTATTACCCCGGCAGTTCCGGCCACATGCGCAGGTGTAGGCCTGGCACTGACGGCTACCCCGGCAGGAGGAAGTGGTACGTACAGTAGTTACTCATGGACAGGAGTAGGAGCAGCATCACTGAGTTCAACAACAGTAGCTAACCCAACCTTTACAAATGCATCAGCAGGTACCTATGCACTTACATGCACAGTAACAGATAATAAGGGATGTATTGGGACAGACAGTAAAACTGTAACGGTCAATGCCAATCCAACCCTGACAATCACCCCGGCAGTTCCGGCTACCTGTGTTGGCGTAGGCCTTGCACTTACAGCTACCCCGCTAGGAGGAAGTGGTACGTACAGCAGTTACTTGTGGACAGGAGTAGGAGCAGCATCACTGAGTTCAACGACAGTAGCTAACCCGACCTTTACAAATGCGACAGCAGGCACATATGCACTTACATGCACGGTAACAGATAATAAGGGCTGTATCGGGACAGACAGTAAAACTGTAACGGTCAATGTCAATCCGACTTTAGTAATCACCCCGGCAGTTCCAGCCACATGCGCAGGTGTAGGCCTTGCACTGACGGCTACCCCGGCAGGAGGAAGTGGTACGTACAGTAGTTACTCATGGACAGGAGTAGGAGCAGCATCACTTAGTTCAACAACAGTAGCTAACCCGACATTTACAAATGCGACAGCAGGCACCTATGCACTTACATGCACAGTAACAGATAATAAGGGATGTATCGGTACAGACAGTAAAACTGTAACGGTCAATGCCAATCCGACTTTAGTTATTACCCCGGCAGTTCCGGCCACATGCGCAGGCGTAGGTCTGGCACTGACGGCTACCCCGGCAGGAGGAAGCGGTACGTACAGCAGTTATTCATGGACAGGAGTAGGAGCAGCATCACTGAGTTCAACAACAGTAGCCAACCCGACCTTTACAAATGCGGCAGCAGGCACCTATGCACTTACATGCACAGTAACAGATAATAAGGGCTGTATCGGTACAGATAGCAAAACTGTAACGGTCAATGCCAATCCTACTTTAGTTATTACCCCGGCAGTTCCGGCCACATGCGCAGGTGTAGGCCTTGCACTGACAGCTACCCCGGCAGGAGGAAGCGGTACATACAGCAGTTATTCATGGACTGGCGCAGGAGCAGCATCACTGAGTTCAACAACAGTAGCTAACCCGACCTTTACAAATGCGACAGCAGGTACTTATGCACTTACATGCACAGTAACAGATAATAAGGGCTGTATTGGGACAGACAGCAAAACGATAACAGTTAATATCAACCCTACAGCAACAATTGCTCCAGCGGTACCAGCAACTTGTGAAGGAGTAAACCTGAACCTTACAGCTACTCCTGCAGGAGGAAGCGGAACATTTACCACACATTTGTGGACAGGAGTAGGAGCAGCATCACTAAGTTCGACTAGCATAGCTAACCCGGTATTTAACAATGGCGCGGCTGGAAGCTATGCACTTAATTATAAAGTTACAGATGACAAAGGCTGCATAGCAACTACCAGTACAGCAGTAACAGTCAATCACAATCCTACGATAGCTTCAACAGGAACTGTAACTCCGGTATGCTCAAACCCACTAGTGCAGACTACGTCGCTTCCTTACCTCGGCACTGGTTACAGTCCTATTTCATACAGCATAGACTGGGTAACTCTTGCAGATCAGGGTAATACAGCAAACGCATTCAATGTAGGAGCAGGCAGTGTAACTGGTATTATCATTCCGGCAGGGACAGTCGCAGGTACCTATACGGGAACGATGACCATTACAACGGCATCGGGATGTACAGCAACCCAACCCGTTTCTGTTATCGTCAACCCTCTCCCTGTCACCACAATCCCCCCTCTCCAGGATGCAATTATCTGCGTGGGGACAGCGAATAAAGCATACCAGGCTACTGACCACAGCGGTTCAACATGGTATACCTGGAGTGTGCCGGGTAACCTTACAAAAGCTTTTGATGCCAACCTTTATTTCATTCTTATAAATGCAACATCTGCAGGTTCAGGTAACATTCAGGTTTATGAAACTGATAAAACAACAGGGTGTGTTGGTTTACCACAGCCAATCAATGTGACTGTTTCACCTGCAATTCCTGCAGTTCCTGTCTCCAGCCCGGTAAATCTGTGTAAGGATGCATCTGCAACCTTTAGTGTTCCTGACAATACTGCAACAGGATCTACATATTCATGGACCCTTCCTCTGGGAGCCTTCATTACAGGTGATGCATCTTCATATTCAGTGCTGGTTACATTCCCCATCGCACCTGTTTCTGGAAATGTTTCTGTCTTCGAAACAAATGGTTCTTGTTCTCAGTTCCATCCGGGAGCTCCGGTAAATGTTTATGCTTTACCAGCACCAACAATTAATGGCAACTCAACTGCATGTATAAATTCAACAGGAAATGTTTATACAACTGAAGCAGGTATGAGCAATTATACATGGACAGTATCTGGTGGCACTTTTGTGCCGGGTGCTACCCCCGATATAATTATTGTAGACTGGACTGCTGCAGGCAACCAGACTATTACTGTGACTTATAAAAATGCTAATGGTTGTTTCCCGACGACACCAACTTCAAAAGCAGTTACGGTTTACCCACTTCCATCTGTAACTACAGCCAATACTGCGACTATTTGCAGTGGATCAGGACCTGGGATTGCACTTGCCGCAACAATTCCAAGTACCTTTACATGGACAATTGGAACAATATCAGGAAGTATAACTGGAGCAGGTAACGGTTCGGGGAATATGATCAATCAGATTCTTACTAATCCTAGTAATTCAGTAACAGGGTCAGTTGAATATCTTGTGGTACCAACTTCTGTTACAGGTTCTTGTCAAGGCCCTTCTTATACCATTACTGTAACTGTAAATCCTAAACCGGGAGTCACCAATACTCCAATATCAATTTGCAGCGGGACAAGTACAAGTCTTGCTTTAACGGCAAGCCTCCCCAGCAACTTTATCTGGACAATTGGTACTGTCACAGGTAGCATAATAGGAACATCACCCGGCTCAGGAGGAACAATTAATCAGGTTCTTACTAACCTTAGCAGTACAACTGCAGGTTCTGTTCAATATATGGTTACTCCAACTTCCACCGGAGATCTATGTACAGGTTCCGCATACAGTGTTGTTGTAACCGTAAATCCAATTCCACAATTAAGCAGTTCGTTAACCCCACCATCGATTTGTAGTGGTTCCGTATTTAATTACACTGCTATAAGCACAGTCAGTGGTTCAGCCTATACCTGGTCGCGTGCAGCAGTAGGAGGGATAAGCGAGGTAGCCACAAATGGAGTAGTAGCAGGTATAAGCGAGACACTTACCAATACTACGACGTCTCCAATCAATGTTACGTATGTGTACACGATAACGGCTAGTGGCTGTGTTAACACTCAGAATGTAGTAGTAGTGGTTAATCCAATACCGGTACTTAGCAGCACTTTGACGCCAACAGCAATATGCAGCGGATCGACCTTTGGTTATACGGCCACCAGTTTAACAGCAGGCACGACCTACAGCTGGTCACGATCAACGCTGGCGGGTATCACTGAGGCAGGCACCACAGGTGCAGCAGCAGCGGTAAGTGAGACACTTACTAATACCACCACAGCGCCGATAAGTGTTACGTATGTCTATACTATCACAGCCAATGGATGTGTAAATACACAGAATGTGGTATTAGTGGTTAATCCGAAGCCGGTACTAAACAGTACCCTTACTCCAACTGGGATCTGCAGTGGCTCTACCTTTGGTTATACAGCAACAAGTCTTACAGCAGGAACTACCTTCAGCTGGTCAAGAGCAACGATAGCAGGTATCACTGAGGCAGGCACCACAGGTTTAGTGGCAGCAGTAAGTGAGACACTTACCAATACCACCACAGCGCCAATTAATGTTACATATGTCTATACTATCACAGCTAATGGATGTGTTAATACACAGAATGTTGTAGTAACAGTTAATCCGATACCAAAACTCAGCAGCACACTTACTCCGCCGGCTATCTGCAGCGGATCGACCTTTGGCTATACAGCTACAAGTGCAACGACAGGTGCAACCTTTGGGTGGACTCGTGCGGCAGTAGGAGGTATCACGGAGGCATCATCCTTTGGATCAGGTAATGTAAGTGAGGTACTCACCAATACTACGACAGCCCCGATAAATGTTATCTATTTGTACACAACCACAGCTAATGGATGCAGTAATGCACCTGAGAATGTAACAGTAACCGTTAATCCGAAACCGGTACTTGACAGTCCGTTATCACCAGCAGGCATCTGCAGCGGCTCTACCTTTAACTATACAGCTACAAGCCTGACAGGGGGAGCTACCTTTAGCTGGTCGAGAGCCACCATAATAGGTATAGCACAACCGGGAACGACAGGTGTGGTAGCAGCAGTAAGCGAAACACTTACCAACACAACCACAGCACCGATCAACGTTACGTATGTTTATACCATCACAGCTAGTGGATGTGTTAACACTCAGAATGTAGTAGTAGCGGTTAATCCTATACCGGTTCTGAACAGCAGTTTAACACCACCGGCTATCTGCAGTGGTTTGACCTTCACCTATACAGGAACAAGTCTGACACCAGGAGCAACCTTTGCATGGTCAAGAGCAACGATAGCAGGTATTACAGAGGCAGGCACAACAGGTGTAGTAGCAGCAGTAAGTGAGACACTCACCAATACTACGACAGCACCGATCAATGTTACCTATATATATACCATCACAGCTAATGGATGTATTAATACACAGAATGTAGTAGTTACAGTTAATCCGATACCGGTACTAAACAGCACGTTAACGCCGGCAGATATTTGCAGTGGTTCAGCCTTTAACTATACAGCAACAAGCTCTACAGTTGGAGCTACCTTTAGCTGGTCAAGGGCCACCCTGGCAGATATAACACAGCCGGGCACAACAGGAGTCGGGGCAACAGTAAGTGAAGTACTTACCAATACTTCCACAGCGCCTGTCAGTGTTACCTACGTTTACACAATCACGGCCAACGGATGTGTTAACACAAACAGTGTAGTAGTAATAGTTAATCCGAAGCCGGTACTAAACAGTACGCTTACCCCGCCAGCGATATGCAGTGGTACTACCTTTGCCTACACAGCAACAAGTGCCACCGGCGGATCAGTCTTTGCATGGTCAAGGGCAGCAGTAGCGGGTATTACAGAAGCAACCACAAGCGGTGCAGGGAATGTAAGTGAAACGCTTACCAATACCACGGCAGCGTCTATAAATGTTACCTACATATATGTCACCACAGCCAACGGTTGCAGTGGTCCGCCACAGAATGTAGTAGTAGTGGTTAATCCTACGCCGGTACTTAGCAGCACCTTAACGCCAGCAGGTATCTGCAGCGGCTCGACCTTTACATATACGGCCACATGTGCCACATCAGGGGCGACCTATACCTGGTCGCGTGCAGCAGTAGGAGGGATAAGCGAGGTAGCAACAAATGGAGTAGTAGCAGGGATAAGCGAGACGCTTACCAATATTACAACGTCTCCAATCAATGTTACATATGTATACACGATAACGGCTAGTGGCTGTGTTAACACTCAGAATGTAGTAGTAGTGGTTAATCCAATACCGGTACTTAGCAGCACTTTGACACCGGCAGCCATATGCAGTGGGACGACCTTCAGCTATACAGCAACAAGTCTTACAGCAGGCACGACCTACAGCTGGTCACGATCAACGCTGGCGGGTATCACTGAGGCAGGCACCACAGGTGCAGCAGCAGCGGTAAGTGAGACACTTACTAATACCACCACAGCACCGATAAGTGTTACGTATGTCTATACTATCACAGCCAATGGATGTGTAAATACACAGAATGTGGTATTAGTGGTTAATCCGAAGCCGGTACTAAACAGTACCCTTACTCCAACTGGGATCTGCAGTGGCTCTACCTTTGGTTATACAGCAACAAGTCTTACAGCAGGAACTACCTTCAGCTGGTCAAGAGCAACGATAGCAGGTATCACTGAGGCAGGCACCACAGGTTTAGTAGCAGCAGTAAGTGAGACACTTACCAATACCACCACAGCGCCAATTAATGTTACATATGTCTATACTATCACAGCTAATGGATGTGTTAATACACAGAATGTTGTAGTAACAGTTAATCCGATACCAAAACTCAGCAGCACACTTACTCCGCCGGCTATCTGCAGCGGATCGACCTTTGGCTATACAGCTACAAGTGCAACGACAGGTGCAACCTTTGGGTGGACTCGTGCGGCAGTAGGAGGTATCACGGAGGCATCATCCTTTGGATCAGGTAATGTAAGTGAGGTACTCACCAATACTACGACAGCCCCGATAAATGTTATCTATTTGTACACAACCACAGCTAATGGATGCAGTAATGCACCTGAGAATGTAACAGTAACCGTTAATCCGAAACCGGTACTTGACAGTCCGTTATCACCAGCAGGCATCTGCAGCGGCTCTACCTTTAACTATACAGCTACAAGCCTGACAGGGGGAGCTACCTTTAGCTGGTCGAGAGCCACCATAATAGGTATAGCACAACCGGGAACGACAGGTGTGGTAGCAGCAGTAAGCGAAACACTTACCAACACAACCACAGCACCGATCAACGTTACGTATGTTTATACCATCACAGCTAGTGGATGTGTTAACACTCAGAATGTAGTAGTAGCGGTTAATCCTATACCGGTTCTGAACAGCAGTTTAACACCACCGGCTATCTGCAGTGGTTTGACCTTCACCTATACAGGAACAAGTCTGACACCAGGAGCAACCTTTGCATGGTCAAGAGCAACGATAGCAGGTATTACAGAGGCAGGCACAACAGGTGTAGTAGCAGCAGTAAGTGAGACACTCACCAATACTACGACAGCACCGATCAATGTTACCTATATATATACCATCACAGCTAATGGATGTATTAATACACAGAATGTAGTAGTTACAGTTAATCCGATACCGGTACTAAACAGCACGTTAACGCCGGCAGATATTTGCAGTGGTTCAGCCTTTAACTATACAGCAACAAGCTCTACAGTTGGAGCTACCTTTAGCTGGTCAAGGGCCACCCTGGCAGATATAACACAGCCGGGCACAACAGGAGTCGGGGCAACAGTAAGTGAAGTACTTACCAATACTTCCACAGCGCCTGTCAGTGTTACCTACGTTTACACAATCACGGCCAACGGATGTGTTAACACAAACAGTGTAGTAGTAATAGTTAATCCGAAGCCGGTACTAAACAGTACGCTTACCCCGCCAGCGATATGCAGTGGTACTACCTTTGCCTACACAGCAACAAGTGCCACCGGCGGATCAGTCTTTGCATGGTCAAGGGCAGCAGTAGCGGGTATTACAGAAGCAACCACAAGCGGTGCAGGGAATGTAAGTGAAACGCTTACCAATACCACGGCAGCGTCTATAAATGTTACCTACATATATGTCACCACAGCCAACGGTTGCAGTGGTCCGCCACAGAATGTAGTAGTAGTGGTTAATCCTACGCCGGTACTTAGCAGCACCTTAACGCCAGCAGGTATCTGCAGCGGCTCGACCTTTACATATACGGCCACATGTGCCACATCAGGGGCGACCTATACCTGGTCGCGTGCAGCAGTAGGAGGGATAAGCGAGGTAGCAACAAATGGAGTAGTAGCAGGGATAAGCGAGACGCTTACCAATATTACAACGTCTCCAATCAATGTTACATATGTATACACGATAACGGCTAGTGGCTGTGTTAACACTCAGAATGTAGTAGTAGTGGTTAATCCAATACCGGTACTTAGCAGCACTTTGACACCGGCAGCAATATGCAGCGGATCGACCTTTGGTTATACGGCCACCAGTTTAACAGCAGGCACGACCTACAGCTGGTCACGATCAACGCTGGCGGGTATCACTGAGGCAGGCACCACAGGTGCAGCAGCAGCGGTAAGTGAGACACTTACTAATACCACCACAGCACCGATAAGTGTTACGTATGTCTATACTATCACAGCCAATGGATGTGTAAATACACAGAATGTGGTATTAGTGGTTAATCCGAAGCCGGTACTAAACAGTACCCTTACTCCAACTGGGATCTGCAGTGGCTCTACCTTTGGTTATACAGCAACAAGTCTTACAGCAGGAACTACCTTCAGCTGGTCAAGAGCAACGATAGCAGGTATCACTGAGGCAGGCACCACAGGTTTAGTGGCAGCGGTAAGTGAGACGCTTACCAATACTACCACAGCGCCAATTAATGTTACATATGTCTATACTTTCACAGCTAATGGATGTGTTAATACACAGAATGTTGTAGTAACAGTTAATCCTTTGGGTCAGGTCAACAATATTGCAAACCAGGTTGTATGTACCGGAGCAACTTCATCCATGATCACATTTACAACCAGCAATACCGGAGGAACAACTTCTTACGACTGGTTGAATGACAGTCCGGGCATTGGTTTACCGGCTTCAGGCAACACAAGTGTTCCTGCTTTTACGGCCGTGAACACCGGATCAGTGCCTGTAGTAGCCACAATAACAGTTACTCCGCATTTTACAAACGGTTCAGTTACATGTGATGGACCAGATAAGACTTTCACAATAACAGTCAATCCAACACCAAACGTAACGACGGCAAGTCCGACGACAATCTGCAGTGCTTCAACCACTAATATTTCACTTACAAGCAATGTGATTGGAGCTACCTTCAACTGGACTATAGCAGGAGTTACCGGTAGTGTTTCCGGAGCCAGCGCTTCTTCTGGGGCTGTAATTGCCCAGATACTTGTTAACCCGGGAACATCGGCAGGTCAGGTTACTTACAGAGTAACTCCAACAGCCAGTTCGTGTTCAGGATTGCCGGTTGATATTATCGTTACAGTAAATCCAACACCTAACGTCACATCTGCAGGACTTACCACAATCTGTAGCGCTACTGCCACTAATATTCTTCTAAGCAGCAATGTTTCAGGAGCTACCTTCAGTTGGACGATCGGGACCGTCTCTGGCAGTATTAGCGGGCAATCTGCTACCTCAGGACCGACGATAGCTCAGGCATTAACTAATGCCGGAACAACTCCGGGTTCGGTTACATATATCGTTACACCGATAGCAAATTCGTGTCCAGGAAATCCTGTGAACATAGTTGTTACAGTCAATCCAACACCGGATGTAACAACTGCCAGCCCGGCAGCAATATGCAGTGGTACGGCTACAAACATTGCATTGACAGGCAGTGTTACCGGGACCACCTACAGCTGGACTATAGGATCTGTGTCAGGATCGGTAAGCGGTGCAACTGCTTCAAACGGAACGACAATAGCCCAAACTCTTTACAATACCGGATTAACACCAGGTACAGTTACATATATAGTTACACCGACTGCGAATTCATGTTCCGGTCCCTCGACTAACATTGTTGTTCCGGTCAATCCGTCAACAGGTGCTGTTAATTTCACGACTGGAGCAATCGAGGTTTGTCAGGACGCACCAAATGAAACCTATACTGCAACTGCCACGAACAGCACATCAGTAGTTTATTCGGTATCTCCTGCTGCTGCAGGTAGTATAAACACAACTACCGGTATCATGGACTGGGATTTTGCTTACTATGGTAATGCAACGATAACTGCAACTGCTGCAGGATTATGCGGAACAACAGTTGGAACTGTGACAGTAAGAGTAAAACGACTGCCTTCAATCCAGACAAATCCGGTTGCCAGCGTGACATGCGAATTCGGTACAGTCAACTTTGATGTAACTGCAAACGGGTCTGATCTTATTTACAAATGGCTCGTTGATCCGAATACAGGAACTTTTGTAGATGCTACAGGCGGGGTTTACTATGGTCAGGCTTCTTCCTCACTGAGGATCTGGAGTGCCGACAGAAGTATGAATAACTACAAATACAAGGTTGTAGTATCCGGATGTCTGCCGGATGTAGAATCAAGTTCTGCGCTTCTCACAGTAAATACCGCACCTGAGTTAACGGTTCATCCGAAAGACACAACAGCCTGTCTGGGAACTAATACTGTTATGAAAGCTGCTTCTGTCGGGACAGGAATAACATGGACCTGGTATGTAAATAAAGGATCAGGAGGCTTTGTACCGGTTGTTGCAGATACACATTTCAGCTTTGCAACTTCAGTATCTTCAGATACAACAAAGACAAGCCTTACAATTTCAGATGCACTGTCATCATATAATAACTGGATCTTCAGGGCAACAGCAACAGGCACATGTGGTGCTGCTGTCAACAGCAATTTCGGGAGATTGTCAGTTACCAATCCTCCTGTTGTAACGCTTCAGCCTGTACTTAAGGTGATATGTGAAAACAACAACACAACATTCGTCGGGAACGGAGGCGGTTACACTTCATTGCAGTGGCAGGTAAGCTCAAACAACGGAACAACCTATACTAACGTAAACGATGATGCGGTTGTTTATGTGGGATCAGTTTCCAACCAACTCTCGATACTGAATGCACCGGTAACATTGAACAACAATCTGTACAGACTTGAACTTACCGGAACCTGTACTAAGGTGTATACCAATGGAGTGAAACTGACAGTTAATCCTAATCCTGTTGTGAACTTTGCAGCAATTAATCCTGTTGCGGCCTGCGGCGGAGTTCCAATAACAATAAATGGAAACCCAACAGGAGGTACTGCTCCTTATACTCACAGATGGACAGGTGATGTTGGTCCGCTGAGCAACTATACAACACAGTCTCCAACATTCAACTCTCAGATTGCGGGAACATATAACCTTAATTACAAGGTTACCGACAGCAAGAATTGTAGTGCAAATGGAGATGTTGCGGTAATTGTCGACAGTCCGTCGGCTGACTTTACCCAGGATGCAAACATCGGATGTACTCCTCTCACGGTGAAATTCATCAAGGATATGACCGGAATTACGAAATTCTGGTGGGACTTCAATGATGGTTCGCCAAAGGATTCAGTAAATACTAATCCTACACATGTGTTTACGAATTCCAATGCATCCTCAATTGAGTATCGCAATGTGAGCCTGACTGTGAGATCTGCCGGCGGATGTCTTAAATCCTTCACATCATTGATAACAGTTTATCCTGCAATTGTTGCTTCATTCACTGCAAGTACAACTACTGTTTGCAGCGGTAACCCGATAGTCTTTACAGCGATATCAGGGGCAAGCAAATACTTCTGGGAATATGGTGATGGCAGCAGCGGATATTCGACGAACGTTACGAGTCATCTCTATACCAATTTCACAACGGCTCCGGTTGTTAATCATGTTAAACTCACTACAACATCGTTCTATAACTGCGTTGATGAGAAGACGATAGACATAACAGTGATGCCGGTTCCGATTGCTCAGTTCAGTGCTCAGCCACCTACCCAGATCTATAGTGCTTCCGGTAATCCTGTCGCCTTTACAAATGAGACAAACGCAGGAACCTGGAACTTCCTCTGGAAGTTTGGTGACGGAGCGACTTCAACAGCACAGAACCCGTCGCATACATATACGGCACTTGGCGATTTCTCAGTAGTACTTAAAGTGAATAATGCAAATTGTTCTGATAGTATAAAACACATTGTTAAGGTTACACCACAGGCGCCTGTTGCGAATTTTGATTCAATCCCATCAACTTGTCAGCCTCTGATGGTAACTGTAAACAATACCTCTCTGCATACTGAAACACCCGGGACAACATACCGATGGGACTTTGGCGACGGGTATATATCCACAGCTAAAAATCCGTCGCACACTTACTTTGATGCAGGACCTTTCCCCATTGAGTTAACAGTAACAGGTCCGGGTGGTGTGTCGGTTAAGTCGCAGGTAGTAAATTCATACCCGACACCGAAGGCCAACTTCACAGTATCTCCAACCTTTGTCTTTGTAAACGATGAAAAGGTAAGGGGCTTCAACCAGAGTACTGGTGCAGATTCTTACGTCTGGGAGTGGGGCGATGGTGATACATCCAAGGTGGCTGAGCCTTTCCATAAATATATGGTTTCGGGAGTATATGACATTACACTTTGGGCAGCATCGAGTAATGGTTGCCGGGATAAATTTGTACTGTCACCCGGAGTTACCGTAGAGCCGTCTGGTGAGATAAGGTTTGCAACAGTCTTTGCACCTAACCTCGATGGACCGGTTGATGGAATTCCAACACCGGCAACGATGGATCAGTTCTTCTACCCGCCAATGCAGGAAAAGGTAAGTTCATACAAACTGCAGATCTTTAACAGGCTTGGTGTACTTATCTTCGAAAGCCGCGATGTAAATATCCCATGGAACGGATACTATAAAGGTAAACTGTGTCCACAGGGAGTTTATATCTGGTACGTAGAAGGAAAGTATTCTAACGGCGAACCGTTTAAGAAGGTGGGAGACGTTACTCTGCTCCATTAGACGTAAAGGAAGAGTAAAAAGTAAGTAGTAAGAAGTAGGTAGAAAGTAGTAAGAAGTAGGTAGTAGGTAGTAGGAAGCGGAGAGATCTTTGCTTCCTATTGCTATTTATACGAATGACGGGAACGGTAAAACAGGATATGTTTAAAGGATGAAAACATCTTTCTAATGCAAAAAGACGTATGAAAAAAAGTAATATAATGCAAAAAGACGTATGATAAAATGTATATTTGTATCAAAAATCTGATATGAGAAGAGCAAAAATAGAGGAACTGATAGCATGGAAAAAATCTCCTTCCCGAAAACCTTTGATTATAAGGGGTGCAAGGCAGGTGGGAAAGACATGGCTTATGAAGGAGTTTGGAAAGACGCAGTACGCTCAAACGGTTTATATAAACTTTGAGAAGAATAAGCGGCTGAAAACTTTATTCAGTGATGATTTTGATGTTCAAAGGGTATTAGTAGCATTGCAGGCTGAAACAGGCTTAACACTAAAGGCTGAAAACACTCTTTTAATATTTGATGAAATACAGGAAGTACCAGAGGCTCTTACAGCTTTAAAATACTTTTACGAAGATGCCCCTGAATATCATGTTATATCGGCAGGCTCGTTGTTAGGTGTTGCATTACATTCGCACACCTCGTTTCCGGTCGGGAAAGTCATTTTTATGGATCTATACCCATTCACATATTTAGAATTTCTTGATGCTATAGGCGAAAAAGCTCTTATTGACATTCTTAATAATGATGACTGGAAATTGATTACCTCGTATAAAACAAGATACATCGAACGGTTACGGCAGTATTATTATGTGGGGGGGATGCCCGAAGCTGTTCTGAAATTCACAGAAAACGCTAATTATCAAGAAGTAAGAGCTATTCATAAACAAATATTAGATGCTTATGAGCAAGACTTTTCAAAACATACTCCGCGCGACATTGTTCCTCGTATTCGCATGGTATGGAATTCTATTCCTGCACAATTAGCTAAAGAAAACCGAAAATTTATTTATGGAATAATCAAAGAGGGAGCGAGGGCCAAAGATTATGAATTAGCTCTCTCATGGTTGGTCGATTGTGGGTTAGTGCATAAAATATGCAGAGTAACTAAACCAGCCATCCCGCTGAAGGTATATGAGGACAGAAGTGCCTTTAAATTGTTTCTGGCAGATATTGGACTATTGACAGCTATGGGAGATATTGATGCCAAAACACTTCTTGACGGAAACGCTATTTTCTCAGAATTTAAAGGGGCATTGACAGAACAGTATGTTTTACAGCAACTCAATAGCACTAATGAGTATGTAATATATTATTGGTCAGCAGAACGGTCAGCTTCAGAAGTTGATTTTATAGTGCAGTATAAGGATTTAGTTATTCCCATTGAGGTGAAGGCAGAAGAGAATCTACAGGCAAAAAGCCTGAAAGTCTATGTGGAAAAGTTTAAACCGAAAGTTTCAATTCGAACATCAATGTCTGATTTTCGCAAACAGGACTGGCTTCTCAATTTACCACTGTATACTATTAGTGAATTAAGTCAAACTATTGAGTAGTAAGAAGTAAGTAGTAGGAAGTAAGTAGTAGTTGGAATTACTACATACTACTTACTGCTTACTACTTACTTTTTTAAGGTGTCAGGAATGAAACTAGTCAGATAGGAAAAAGTCAATGGCAGAATTTATCCGGCGTGTTTATCATGGAATTCAGCATTTTAGCAACTTCCTGGTATCTGTCCATAATTGAGTTATATAGCTGATCATCAATATATTTGAAGTCTTTTGAAAAGTCGAACCAGACTTCTGTTTCACCCTCCTCGGCAAGGGAATCGAGTAATTTACTGACAAAGGATTTAGGATATCTTCTTTTGGCCCACGCCTCGGCTATGTTGGCTGGTACAGATCTCGATGAACGTCTAATCTGATCTATAAGCGAATATTTTTCCTCCTTCGGAAATGTTTTAATAATCTCATTAATCTCCAACGCCAATTGATATGATTTCTGATAAACTATCAAATCCCTAAACCCCCTGTAACTACTCATAATATTCTTTTTTTTCTTTTTACTACATACTTCTTACTTACTACTTCCTACTACCTACTTCTACCTACTTCTTCCTACCTACTACTTACTTCTTACTACCTACTTCCTGCTAAAAAAAGCTCCCGGCATGTTTAGCACAAAGCCGGGAGCAGCACGAATAACCAAATGTTCAGAAGAACAATTGATTAAACACGAGATGCAGCGAGAGCTGAACGAATAATCAGGGTGCTCGGAATATAAAACCCGCTATATTTCCACCTGTTATACCACATCACTATTTAAATTAAAAAATATGCCAATCTTTAATTACCCGACTTTCATGGGCTTTGCTGATAATTATTAAGCATATCAGACAAAAAATATTGTATTGAGCATCATTTCAGACATAAAATTAAACAAAATTAATTGAAATCGCCAAATTAATTTCGAATTATTTTAGAAAATGTTTGAAATCTAAAGAAATTTAGATTACTTCTAAATAATATTAACCTGTTATTGACTTAAGCTTTTCATTAACCATGGAGTTTGACTTCGTCGAGGGCTTCGCCTTTCACGGAGTTTTTTCACTGAATGCACGGAGTTTTTGTTATATTATTTGTTTCAGATTAAGAGAGTTACTCCGTGTCACTCCGTGATCCCTCCGTGATACTCCGTGGCTAAATTTTTCATTCTCCGTTTCTCCCCTTTCCGCTATCGCGGAATCTCCGCTTCGCTTCGATCTCTTCGTCTCTTAGTCTCTTCGTCCCTCAGTCCCTTAGTCTCTCAGTCTCTCAGTCTCTCCATCTCTGCTTCGAATACATACTAAAGTAAATGCCTCTCTTCCTCATAAGCTCCTCATGTGTCCCAATTTCAGCAATTGCTCCCTTATCCATAACGATTATCCTGTCGGCCAGGCTTACGTTGGTAAAGCGGTGACTGATAAGAATTGATGTCCGGCCTTTTACGATTTCCCTGAACCGGCTGAAGATATCAAATTCTGTTTCGGAATCGAGCGCGCTTGATGGCTCGTCTAAAATAAGTACGGGAGCATCCCTGAAGATAGCTCTCGACAATGCAATTTTCTGCCATTCTCCCCAGCTGAGTTCCCGGCTGTCGTCGAAAAGATTTCCGATAGGAGTATCGTAACCTTTCGGAAGCTGGTTAATCATTGCGTCTGCACCAGTAGTTTTAGCGGCAGCTCTGATTTTCTCATCAGATTTTTTTTCATCAATATCACCCATTCTGATATTCTCGCCGGCAGTAAGATTGTAAAGCATAAAGTCCTGAAATACAATAGAAAATTGCTTTTGGTATTCTTCAGGATCAAAATGTTTTATATTGTTTTCATCATACAACACTTCGCCTGAATCGGGATCATAAAGCCGGCAAAGCAGCCGTACCAGTGTGCTTTTTCCAGCGCCATTGGGTCCGACAAGTGCGATGATCTCTCCTTTGTTTATTTCAAAAGAAACATTGTCAATAGTTTTATAGTTGTTGCCGGGATAGTTAAAAGAAAGGTTCCTGACAGTAATTTTATTGTTAAGAGGGTAGGCTTCCAAAACAGGTACTTCTGCATTAATATTTTCTTTAAGATTCAGGAATTCAAAAGTGTCACCGATAAACAGGCTGTCTTCGTATAGCCCTCCAACAGACACAAACAATTCTTTTAGATAAACCATTCCCTGTCTGAAAGCAAGGAGGAACATGGCCATTTGCCCCAGAGAGAGTTGCCCTGAAATAGTTTGGCGTGCAATAAATAAAAATGTTCCCAGAAGCGCTGAAGCTTTGAAAAGATTTGAGACCAGTTCGATGAGTGTTCTTTTCCTTAAAATATTTACCTCTTCCTCTTTCTGTTTAAGAAAAGATTTTCTGAAAAGATCTATGAAATGATTTCCCAGTCCGAAAAGGCGTAATTCCCTGGAAGGTCTGTCTCCCGTTATAAGCCAGTTGAAGTAAGCCGATTTTCTGGCTTCGGGTGTTTGCAACCTTTGAAAGTTATACAGAATATTGGCGTAATGAAGCCGCAGCCAGATGCCCGGGATATTTGCAACAATAAGAAGTATTGCAAGAATCCAGTTAAGTGTTGTAATCAATCCGGCTATTAAAACAAGAGAGAGAAGTCCTCTCAGCATAGCAACAAGATTGTTGAGAATGCTGTTTGGTCGCCAGGGTGCTTCCTTTGATGCGCGCGAAAGACAATCGAAATATTCTGGACGTTCAAAATTTATGAGGTCGAGTTTTATTGCTTTTGAGTGAAGTAAGCTATACATAAATACCTCGAGTTTAAGCGACTGCTTTTTACGTATATAGTTACTGAGATCGGACGATGCTTCATCGAGAAACCAGACAATCACAACAAGAGATACCGGCCATAAAACTGTAATTAAAGCAGATCCTGAGTTTGGTGATGCTGCCAGCGTTATTTTATCGATCACCACTTTTAAAAGCCACAGCAGTACCAAAGGAAAAACACTTCGCAGAACAGAAATAATAACATTTGCCAATGTCCATCCCGGAGCACTCTTCCATACGAGCTTTAAAGATTCTTTAAATAGATTGTATTTTTGTTTCATATTATAATTCGTATCATTGAGTCACTAATATTTTGGGGCAGTCTAAAAAGTCTTTTCTAACTGCAAAGTACGCAAAGGTGGCGCAAAGGACGCAAAGTTAAAATATTGTAACAAAGCTCTTTGCGATCTTTGCGATTTTCTTTGCGACCTTTGCGGTTAATGGATTTTGACTTTTTCAACAGCCCCAACTCAGTGTAAGTCAATACTTCCTCTTCCTCATTAACCTAATCTTTACGTTCAAATATATCACTCTCAACCTGTTCATAATATAATTTGGTTTCAGGTTAATTCTTATATCAGCTTTTACCGGATTTTCTCCTGTTGTTTCCGCACCGACAATTCTACCAGTTATTTTGTCTATTGAAACCGGATGATCTGCGGAAGAATTACTATCTCCCCGTGCAATATACCATCGGACGCCATTCTTTACAATTATTTTGCAGAGCCGGTGTACCACCAGTCCATTCTCTCTTTTTATGGCAATTATCTCTCCGGTTTTAGGCGGCCCTTTCAGCTTGATTGGCTCAATCAGAAGTAAAGAACCAGGTTTTATACAGGGATACATACTATATCCATGAGCTTTAATCCGGATCGTCTTTCCTTCCGAAAGCAGTGTCAGGCTGATATCTTTCACAAGAGTTTGTTTGTTCAGATACTTATCCATGTTCAAGTATTTTGTCGATTGCAGTCACATCAGGAGTAAAATATAGCTTTATTGTGGGAACAACT
Organism: uncultured Bacteroidales bacterium; assembly: GCA_963809855.1. Lineage (GTDB taxonomy): Bacteria > Bacteroidota > Bacteroidia > Bacteroidales > VadinHA17 > LD21. The sequence goes on from CAWELF010000001.1 coordinate 3,665,063, forward strand.
TCGCATAATTCTGCAACAGATTGAAGAAGTCCGGTTATTATGTCGCTTCCCCAGTTGTGCTGGATACAATTTGCCATAAACAGAGTTACGGCATTGGCTCCTGTTACAGGCACCAGTTTATTTTCGATACCATGATCGATAAGGAAGATTCTGTTCAACTGAGATTTGAGTGGTTTATCATCGGCATAAACAGGAGTATTATACATGGTGTAGGTTCCCCCGGTGTTTCTTATGATAAGCCGGTCGTCATGAATGACTTTCGCTCCATAATTTTCCCAAAGCTTTGCCATGGTAGACTTGCCTTTTCCTGATACTCCGCTGAACAGATAACCTTGTCCTGCATTATTTATTCCGGAGGCATGGATCATAATATCTCCATGAATGACTGTTAGATAGTAAAGAATGAGTCCGTCGAGCGGGTACTCAAATGGATCAAATTCATTATCATTTCCTTCAACCCACAGATCCCAGATTTTTGAAGAGAGTGAAAACTTAAGCACTGCATTTTTCTCTGAAGAAGAGAGAGGGAAAATGGTTTTGATAAACAGATCCGAATCGTTCTTCCATACACTCCAGAAATTTGTTTTGTTATGGATCAGAACACCATTTATCTCCTCAACATAAGGAGCATGAAAGACTCTTTCTGCTTTTTTTGGAAGAACATACTTCCCCGAATGAATCTGTATTAAGATATCCGGATTTGATTCATAGCAGAAATTTCTGAAGAACTTTTCAGATGGCACCAATTCTGGTCCGCCTGAAGAGCTTTCAAACCTGATGTTATAATCTGCTATATTTAAATTGTAGTTCTTCATTTATCCGGCATTAACGATGGGATCTTTATTGCCACCAAGGCACCAAGGCACAAAGAAATCACCGAGAAAAATAACATCGTTCATTTTATTAATTCTATATCCGGCATTATCTGAGGGATCTTTTTTGCCACCAAGACACAAAGGCACCAAGAAATCACCAAGAGCTAAATCACTTTTCATTTTCCTTTTAATTTATTGGTGAACCTTGGTGTCTTTGTGTCTTGGTGGCATTTTTTTATGTTTTTATATAATGGTGTACCTAAATGTCCCTGTCTTCTGGTTGGAATTAGCACAAAGAAATCACTAAAATTCATATCACCATTCTTTTGATTCCATTCCTAATCAATGGGACATTAAAATTTATCAGATATCCTAATCGTTTATTTGTAAGTTTAAGATGACTTAATAATTGAGCTTCCCACACCGGATTGACATTTTCCAGAGCTTTAAGTTCACATATAACCAGATCATTAACCATAACATCTAACCTTAAACCCTCTTCAAAAATAAGACCTTCAAATACAATTGGGATATCAATTTGTCTTTTAATATCGAGTCCCTTTTTTGATAATACATGACAAAAACAAACTTCATAAACCTTTTCCAATAACCCAGGACCTAGTTCCTTATGAACCTGGTATGCTGCATTTACAATTTCCCTTCCTATTCTATCTTCTTCCTCTGAAACTTCCTTATACATGTCTTAGTATATCTTGGTGAAACTTAGAGTCTTGGTGGCAATTTTTTTTACATTTTCTTTTTGGTGAACCTTTGTGCCTTGGTGTCTTGGTGGCAATTTTCAAATATTAATTGATAATCAGCCACTTCCTCATATCATCAATAAATGAAAACACATCCTTAGAGGCAATCTCATTATCTGTATCATATTCTTCTGTAACTGCTCTTATAATCTCCTCTACATTCTTCTTTCCATCTATTTGCTCCCAGATAAATGCCCCTGTCTCATTGAGTGTATAAACACTGTTCATGTCGGCTATATTATTGGCTATCGGAACAAGAACATATTCATTCCCGGTTTTTCTGGTAACTATTGAAGGAGAATGAGAAAGGATTGATTTTAAACCTGTCATGGGGTTCCAATTATAAACCAAAAGTAATAAATTAATACTTCCTTTTCGTACCTTCGCAAAAACAGAAATATGGGTAAGAAAGGAAAGGGTAAGATGAGTTCCGGTATCCCAAAGGAAACGCTTACAGCACAAATACTTGCAACACTTGGCAAAAGTCCCGATCAGGGATTCAACTATAAACAGATAGCAAAACGGCTTAATATCACTGATTCCCCTTCAATACAGATGGTATCTGACATTTTAAGGACTCTCACGGGGAAGGGTGATGTCCAGGAAGTTTACCGTGGAAAATATAAGGTGAAAGTCAGTCATGGCTATATTACCGGTACTGTCGACTTAACCCGTATGGGATATGGATTCATATCAACCGACGAGCTTGAGGATGATGTTTTTGTTACGGCTAAAAATTTAAAGACAGCGCTTCACGGCGACAAGGTTAAAGTGAAGCTTTATGCGAAGAGAAAAGGAGCAAGACCGGAAGGAGAAGTTGTGGAGATCATTGAGAGATGGCGCACTTCATTTGTTGGTACTGTGGAGATTATGCCAAACTTTGCATTTCTGATCCCGGATAACAAAAATATGCCGTTCGACCTTTTTATTCCTACCTCAAAGCTTAACGGTGCGCAACAGGGACAGAAGGCTGTTGCAAAAGTTATCGACTGGGATCCCAAATCGAAGAATCCTGTTGCGGAGATCATTAACGTTCTGGGCTTTCCCGGACTGCACGAAACAGAGATGCACGCCATCCTTGCTGAGTTTGAGCTGCCCTATCATTTTACAGAAGAGGTAGAAGCTGATGCTGAAAAAATTCATGGAGAGATTACTGAAAGGGATATTGCTGAACGTCGCGACTTCCGGCAGATCCCGACCTTTACGATCGACCCGGCAGATGCAAAAGATTTTGATGATGCTTTATCATTGAAGAAGCTGGACAATGGTCACTGGGAAGTAGGTGTGCATATCGCCGATGTAACCCATTATGTAAATATCGGTTCACTTGTTGAAGAAGAGGCAAAACAAAGAGCAACATCTATATATCTGGTAGACAGGGTAGTACCCATGCTTCCTGAAAGACTGTCAAATCATATCTGTTCGCTGAATCCTGCTGAAGACAAACTTACATATTCAGCTGTTTTTGAGTTGAACGATAAATCGGAGGTTATTGATGAATGGTTTGGAAAAACCATTATCAACTCCAACAAACGATTTTCGTATAATGAGGCTCAGCAGGTGATTGACACCGGGGATGGTGACATGAAGGAAGAGGTGCTTCTTCTTCACAGACTGGCTCAGCAGTTGCGCGCAAAAAGGTTTGCATCTGGCGCTTTTGCTTTTGAAAAAGTTGAAGTGAAATTCGATCTCGATGAAGCAGGGAAACCCCTGGGGATAAAGTTCCGGGAAATGGGTACTGCAAACCAGCTCGTCGAAGAGTTCATGCTTCTCGCTAACAAAAGAGTGGCAGAGTATGTCGGGAAGAAATTAAAGGGAAAAACATTCGTATACCGTATTCACGATAAACCAAACCCTGAAAAGATCAGCAACTTCAGTCATTTTATCACCCGTTTCGGGTATAAACTTATTGAAGATGACAAAACCTCACTTCCAAAAGCCATGAATAAGTTACTGAATTCAGTTGCCGGCAAAAAGGAACAGAATATAATTGAAACGCTGGCTCTCCGATCGATGGCAAAAGCTGTCTATTCAACGGATAATATTGGTCATTACGGACTTTCGTTCAAATATTATACTCATTTTACTTCCCCGATACGTCGATATCCCGACATGATGGTACACAGACTGTTGTCAATGTATCTGGCTCAGGAAAACCCCGGACAAAAAGATAAGTACGAGAAGCTTTGCGATCACTCATCCAAGATGGAAAGGCTCTCAGCTGAGGCGGAAAGAGCATCGGTTAAGTATAAGCAGGTAGAGTATATGAGCGATAAAACCGGGATAGAGTTCGACGGTGTTATCTCGGGCGTTACAGAATGGGGGATCTACGTGGAAATAGTTGAAAATCAGTGCGAAGGGATGATTCACATACGGGAGCTTGCAGATGATTTTTATGAATATGATGAAGAGAACTACTGCATAAAAGGGAGATCGACACATAAAGTTTACACACTGGGAGACCGGGTTAAAATAGTAGTTGTAAAAGCGGATCTTCAGAAGAAGCAGCTGGATTTCAGGTTGGTGTAAGGGGGCAAGGCATGCAGGGAAAGTGGAGTATATCAATACATTATCAATTTCTTCGCTAGCGCGGATTTGTAATCCGTGCTTAGAAAAATTTTGGTATTATGGCACGGATTGCAACCGAGCAAATGGCACGGTTTGCAAATCCGCACCAGCGTAAATAGAGTTACTTCATTTGCGAGCTCGGCAAAGCCAAATCTGCGCCAGCATCAGTTCTATCTTTTTCAATTAGCTTTAGTAATTCCATTATTGCCTCCTCTTCCCGAACGTTTTTCAGTACTGCAACCGTACCTTTATATATATGTACTTTCCCTTCTGCTGCACCAACGTATCCATAATCAGCGCCGGCCATCTCTCCGGGTCCATTTACAATGCACCCCATTACTGCTATTTTTAGTCCCTTCAGATATCCGGTTGCAGCCTTAACTTTCTTTACTGCCTCCTGGAGGTTGAACTTTGTCCGGCCGCAGGTAGGGCATGAGAGATACAAATTCCTTGTAATGCGGGTTCCGGTATTCTGTAGGATGGAAAATGCAGTTTCAGTAACCGATCTGAACGCTATTTCTCCCATATTGGTAACTGAAATGCCGGCAGCGTTTTTATCCAGAACATACCGGCCAAGAAGCGAAGCAGCTTTAACCTGGAAATCTTCAATATCTTTTTCATGAAAGACCGGATTCAGTACAACATTGAAGTTCAGCTTATTAACCCATAAGTCGTTCAGAAAATGATCAGCGGCATATCTCTCTTTATCAGGGTCGTAGGTGAAAATGATGAGAGTAGTTGAGGTATCAGGCTTTTTCAGATATTCAATATTATAATGCGAACCTGTGAGTAATACATTTAATTTATCCGATTTGAAACTGTTCTCATGAAACGTCTCAGGAGAAAACAGTGGGAATAATTTTTTGTTGTTATTATTTTCAGACCAGATACGGAAAGGGATTAACAATAAAACCTCATCAGGAATTGTCACCGGGCAGTTTCTTAAAATCAGGAGATCAGCCGAGCCATCGGTCTTCTTAATTTCACCTGTATTGGCTTCCGGTTCGTAGCCTGCATCCTTATAGATTTTAGCATCGGTGTCGATATAAGAAGTCATGTTTGAGATCACCAGCGGGCCATTTATCTTCCGGAATATTTCAGGTTTTTCTGCGGGTGTTTTAAAACTGACAGGTTTCTCGGAATTTGTTTTTGATATACCTCTTAGCCAATACTCTGCAATCTTTCTGGCAACAGGTATCTCTTTTTCAGGATCCTCAGACAAGGAAACACGTATTGTATCACCAATCCCTTCAGAGAGCAGGGCGCCTATTCCGGCAGCGGATCTTATTCTTCCATCTTCACCCTCGCCCGCTTCAGTTACCCCAAGGTGGAGAGGATACGACAGACCTTCGCTTTGCATCATCCCAACCAGGCTCCGGGTAGCTTCGATCATTACAGCGGTATCAGACGATTTCATAGAAAGAACAAGATTGTTGAAATTCTCAGCCCTGAATATTTTTATAAACTCCATTGCTGAAAATACCATGCCCGTTGGTGTATTTCCAAAGCGCGACATTATCCGGTCGGAAAGGGAACCATGATTTATTCCGATACGTATAACAGTTTTATTTTCTTTGCAGATATTTATTAAGGGAAGAAGCCTGGAGTGTATTCTCTCAAGCTCCTCATTATATTCTTTTTCAGTAAGTTCCTGTATATTAAAAGATGCTTTTTTGTCGGCGTAGTTGCCCGGATTGATTCTTACTTTTTCAACAATCCTGGCTGCTGTTTCGGCAGCTATGGGGTTGAAATGAATATCAGCAATAAGCGGAGTGTTGAAACCTGCCTTCCGAAGTTCTTTTTTAATAGCAGCGAGATTTTCAGCCTCCTTAATCCCCTGGGCGGTGAGTCTTACATAATCTGCCCCCGCTTCAATAATTCTGATGCATTGTGCAACAGAAGCTTTCGTGTCGAGAGTATCGGTGTTTGTCATTGACTGAATACGGATAGGGTGTTCTCCTCCAAGAGGGATTGACCCTATACTTACAACTGATGAAATGTATGGATTTTTTACCGCAGAGAGCCGCAGAGGAGACGCAGAGTTACGCAGAGGTTCCGGATTCGTATTTATCATTCATTAAAACTTTTATCTTTTTATAATTTCTCCATGGTTCTCAGAGTATTTGCTTTGTTTTCTCTGCGGCCCTCTGCGTAAAACTCTGCAGCACTCTGCGGTTAAAGGATTTGGACTTTGCAACGTTTAGTTTTCCCAATCTACTCCGTCCTTTCTGTCCTTCAGTGTTATACCGATCTGGTTGAGTTCGTTCCGGATCTTATCGGAGGTTGAGAAATCTTTATTCTTTTTTGCATCCTGCCGCAATTCAATAATTATCTTCATCAACTCCGAAGTGAGTTTCTCATCGTTCGTTCCGGATGATTCATCTTTTAACCCAAGTATCTCAAATACAAACGTGTTATAAAGTTCTGTTAATGAGGCAAGTGTAGCTGCATCAATCTTTTCGATTCCTTCGAATACAGAATTTATATACTTCACTCCATCGAATAAATGTGACAACAGAATGGGACTGTTGAGATCGTCATCAAGCGCTTCGTAGCATTTTTTCTTAAGGCTGGCAACATTAAATGTTGAAGTATCGGAAGGTTTTAGTTTGTGAAGAGTCTCAATAGCTTTCATTAGCTTCTGAAGTCCTTTTTCCGCACCCTGAAGAGCTTCGTTTGAAAAATCAAGTGTACTTCTGTAATGTGCCTGCAGGATAAAAAATCTTATAGTCATCGGACTGTAAGCTTGTTTTAAAACAGGATGATCACCACTAAAAAGCTGATCGAGAGTAATAAAATTACCAAGCGAGCGTGCCATTTTCTGGTCGTTTATGGTAATCATATTATTATGCATCCAGTAACGGACAGACTCTTTTCCATGGGCAGCTGTCGACTGTGCTATTTCACATTCGTGATGTGGAAACAGAAGGTCCATCCCGCCCCCGTGAATATCAAATACATCACCAAGATATTTCACGCTCATAGCTGAGCACTCGAGGTGCCATCCCGGAAACCCAACGCTCCATGGCGATGGCCATTTCATAATATGTTCCGGTGCAGCTTTTTTCCACAGAGCAAAATCGAATGAGTTCTTTTTTTCATCCTGTCCCTCAAGACTGCGAGTGCTGCTTAGAAGATCCTCAAGTATTCTTCCTGATAATTTCCCGTATTTATATTTTTCGTTGTACTTCAGAACATCGAAGTATACCGAACCGTTGACAACATATGCAAAACCCTTATCGAGAATCTCTTTGATAAGTTCCTGTTGTTCGATGATATGTCCGCTGGCCCTTGGCTCTATTGAGGGTGGTAGTGTATTGAGTTGTTCAAGATTTTTATGATAAGTATTAAGATATTTTTGTACAACCTCCATCGGTTCAAGTTGTTCCTGCTGAGCTCTTTTTGAAATTCTGTCTTCACCTTCACCGGTATTTTCGTTTTCCAGATGCCCCACATCAGTTATGTTCCTCACGTATCTTACTTTATAACCCAGATGCATGAGGTACCTGAAAAGAACATCAAATATTATTGCTCCGCGGGCATGTCCGAGATGAGCATTGCTGTAAACAGTAGGACCACAGACATATATCCCAACGAATGGTGCATGAAGTGGTTTGAATAGTTCCTTTTTCTTTGAAAGGCTGTTATAGATAAATAAGTTGTTCTGCATCATATAATTGTTTGATGAGACAAAAGTAAGGTAAATTATTAATATACTCCATAGGATTGCTTCGTCCTCCTGCGTCGTCCTCGCAATGACTATCACATTATATTATTAGGGGTCATTGCGAGGAGGTACGACGCAGCAATCCGTCACTCCCATCCACAATCCATATAAACGTCATTGCTGGGAGGTTCGACGAAGCAGGTGTTTTTATTTCGACTCTTTCAGAGTCAAGTGAACCTTTTTTTTGTATTTCAAAAAATCATTTTTATCTTTGACCCCACAAATCAAATATTCCTTCCATTTAAGGGTGTTTGGTTTTTATTAAGAAGGGTGAAGAGATTAGGCTCAACGAAACCCTGGCAACCAATCCCGAGAATCGGGAGAACGGTGCCAAAACCTAATCCCGGAAAGCCGGGAGATGATAAAAATTTTAACACGGAAAACATGAACTCGATTCATTTAACACACAACAACTTTATCATGCCACTCATGCCTATGCGCATGTGCAGGTAACCGTTTTGATTTGCAATCAGTCAGTTTATTAATTAATTATCGTGATAGTGAGGCTATATCAATATCTTACTATACAATATTTTGTCACACTTTAAAAACTAAAAAAATGGGAAACACAAAAATAAAATTCGAAACATTACAGGTACACGCCGGTCACACTCCTGATAAAGAAACTTTGTCAAGAGCAGTACCTCTTTACCAGACTTCTTCTTATGTTTTCAAAAATGCAAAGCATGCGGCAGATCTTTTCGACCTGGCGGACTCTGGTTATATCTATACAAGATTGAATAATCCCACAACAGATGTTTTTGAAAAAAGGGTTGCTGCTCTTGAAGGCGGTGTAGCATCACTGGCAGTATCGTCAGGACATGCTGCTCAGTTTATTGCACTGACTACAATTTTAAGGAATGGAGAAAACTTTGTCACCTCTCCTTATTTGTATGGAGGAAGTCACAATCAGTTCAAAGTGACATTTGCGAATTTTGGAATTGATGCCAGGTTTGCAAAAGATCTTAATCCGGAATCATTTGAAACGTTGATAGATAAAAAGACAAAAGCCATCTATGTTGAAACAATTGGTAATCCGGGTTTCAATATTCCTGATTTTAAGGCATTCTCTGCACTTGCTTTAAAGCATGGTATCCCTCTTGTCGTCGATAATACTTTCGGTGCATGCGGATATCTCTGCCGCCCGATTGAACTTGGTGCAAATATTGTTGTGGAATCGGCAACCAAATGGATCGGCGGACATGGAACGAGTCTGGGAGGTGTAATTACAGATGGTGGCAATTTCAACTGGAATAACGGGAACTTCACTGTCTTTACAGAACCGGCTGCCGGTTACCACGGATTAATATTCGGCGATATCTTCTCACAGACTTCTGCTGCAGGGAATATTGCTTTCATTGTAAAAGCACGTGTTGAAGGATTAAGGGATCTTGGTCCTGCTATAAGCCCTTTCAACGCTTTTTTGCTTTTACAGGGATTGGAAACGCTTTCTCTAAGGATGGAACGGCATATTCAGAACACTCTGGCTCTGGCAAAATGGCTTGAGAAACATCCGGCAGTTGAAAAGGTTAACTACCCCGGACTACCTGGAAACCTTCACTATGAACTGGCTAAAAAGTATCTGCAAAAAGGCGCCGGCGGAGTTTTGAGCTTTGTCTTGAAAGCTGAAAAATCAAAAGCTGTCAAGCTGGTCGAATATTTTGAACTGGTAAGTCATCTGGCGAATGTTGGTGATGCCAAAACTCTTATTATACAGCCTTCTGCAACCACCCATTCCCAAATGAGTGTTGAGGAGCAATTAGCAGTTGGAATTGAACCGGGTTTATTCAGGGTTTCAGTTGGTATCGAACATATAGACGATATAATTAACGATTTTGAACAGGCATTCAGAAAGGTAATCTAGATGAGTTTAAACCCCCTTTCTTGGAGAATACTAAAAAGTCCTTTGTGAACCTTATTGTAAACCTTTGTGCGCCTTTGTGTTAAAAAATTAACCACAAAGGAACACAAAGTAAAGTACAAAGGAACACGAAGGAAAGATATATGGAAAATCACCTTTTGAAAGGGCCAAAGAAAGAGGGTAAATAAGAATGAAAAGAATTAAGAAACGGTAGTAAAGAATTATGTTGGATATGACACAGGAAAAACTAAGGATAGGATTATTCGGCTATGGCTGCGTGGGACAGGGATTGCATGATGTACTGAACAGCAGCAAAGGTTTCAAAGCCGACATTGTTAAGATATGCGTGAAAGATCACTTGAAAAAGAGAAGGATTCCTATGTCGAATTTCACCTTCGACAAAAACGAGATCCTTAACGATCCCTCTATAAATCTGGTAGTTGAGCTTATTGACGATCCGGATGAAGCATTTAGTATTGTTACAACCGCAATGAAAAGCGGTAAGAATGTTGTGTCGGCAAACAAAATGATGATTGCTCTCCACTTTAAGGAGCTTGTTGAGATGCAGAGAAAATATAAAGTCTCAATGCTTTACGAAGCTTCTGCGGGCGCAAGTATTCCAATTATCAGAAATCTTGAGGAATACTACGACAATGAACTTCTCTACTCTTTGCGTGGGATCTTAAACGGGACAACGAATTATATCCTCACAAAAATGCATAATGAAGGTATAACATACTCAGAAGCATTAAAAGGTGCTCAGGAAAAAGGTTTTGCAGAGTCAGACCCCACTCTCGATGTTGAAGGATGGGATGCCAAGTACAAACTTTGTATAATAACAGGTCACGCCTATGGTCTTTTCCTTAATCCGGATGAAGTTTTTCATTTTGGAATAAACAAGATCTCCGATTTTGATATCCGTTATGCAAAAGAAAAGGGATTCAAGATTAAACTTGTTCCTTATGTGGGTAAGACAAATGAGAATACGATAACCAGTTTCGTTCTGCCAAGGTTTATCTCTTCAGATAAATATTTATATAACGTAGATAATGAGTATAATGGAGTGATTACCGAAGCTGCTTTTGCCGACAAACAGTTTTTCAGTGGGAAAGGGGCCGGAGGTCATGCAACAGGAAGCGCCGTGCTGTCGGACATCTCAGCCAACTCCTATGGTTACAGATATGAATATAAAAAGTACCAGCAGGGAACTGTATCAAGGTACACCCGCGATCATAAACTTGAGGTATACCTCAGGTACAAAGATGAAAAGGATAGAGAATTATTTGCATTTGAAGAAGTCTCGGAATACTTTAGCGGGAAATTTTATAAATATGCAATCGGCGTTGTTAATCTTGAAAAACTATATGCACTTCAGGAACAACTCCGCACTCTCGATGTTTTTATTGTGAATACCGGAAGGAAAATATAAACGGAATGAGAACTTCACTCGAACACCATTTACAACACAAGATACTCATTCTCGATGGCGCGATGGGGACGATGATCCAGAAACATAAGCTTCAGGAGAAGGATTTCCGTGGCGAAAAATTTAAGGATCATCCGATGCTGCAGAAAGGGAATAACGATCTGCTGTCTCTTACTAATCCGGATATCATAAGAAATATTCACAAACAATATCTTGAAGCAGGAGCTGACATTGTTACAACTAATACCTTTAATTCAAATAAAATATCCATGTCAGACTATGGCATGGAAAGCGAGGTTTACAATTTGAACTTCCAGTCGGCCCGCCTTGTTTTTGAGGCCATTACGGAGTTTGAAAACAGCACTATCCCTGAAGAACATTTTATAGTTGGAACCTTGGGCCCCACAAACCGAACAGCCTCAATGTCTTCGGATGTTAACGACCCCGGAGCAAGAGGAGTCACTTTCGATCAACTCGTTGAGGCCTATTCTGAACAGGCACGCGGACTAATTGATGGAGGAGTTCATATCCTGCTCGTTGAAACAGTTTTTGATGTTCTTAACTGTAAGGCTGCTCTCTTTGCTATCGATTCGGTATTTGAAGAGAAAGGTGTCAGGCTTCCGGTTATGGTCTCCGGTACAATTACCGATGCTAGTGGCCGTACTCTGACAGGACAAACACTCGAAGCATTTATTGTATCTGTCTCACATTTTCCGCTTCTCAGCATCGGGCTGAACTGCGCTCTTGGTGCAGAACAACTAAGACCATTCGTCGAGGAACTTTCTTCAAAGACGGGCTTTTATGTCTCGGTTCATCCAAACGCGGGACTTCCGAACCAGTTCGGAGAGTACGATCAGTCGGCCTCCTATATGGCAGGTATTGCTGAAGATTTTATGAAAGAAGGATGGGTTAACATCGTTGGCGGTTGCTGCGGAACAACCCCTGCACATATTCAAAAAATCGCACAGCTTTCAAAGAAATATGAACCACGAGTCAGACCAGAGATAAAGAAATACACCCGGCTCAGTGGACTTGAAGCACTCACTATTACGCCCGAGACAAACTTTGTAAACATAGGAGAACGTACGAATGTATCTGGTTCATTGAAGTTTGCAAGACTTATCAGGGAAGAAAAATATGATGAAGCTCTTTCTATAGCCCGGAGCCAGGTGGAGGGTGGAGCGCAGATAATAGACATCTGCATGGATGAGGCTATGATTGATTCGGAAAAGGCTATGGTAAAGTTTGTAAACCTTGTCATGGCCGAACCCGATATCTCAAAGCTCCCTTTGATGATCGATTCTTCGCGTTGGAATGTTATAGAATCGGCCCTTAAATGTATCCAGGGAAAATCAGTTGTAAACTCCATAAGCCTCAAAGAAGGGGAGGCGATATTTCTTAACCATGCAAGGTTGTTGAGGAAATATGGAGCATCAGCTGTTGTAATGTTATTTGATGAAACGGGTCAGGCTGATACACTTGAAAAAAGAATAGCTGTTGCAAAGAGATGTTACCGCCTTCTCGTTGATGAAATTTCTTTTCCTCCTGAAGATATTATTTTCGATCCGAATGTTTTGGCTATAGCCACCGGAATAGAAGAACATAATAATTATGCAGTTGACTTCATTAAAACAACTGAATGGATAAAGCAGAACCTGCCTTTTGCCAGGGTGAGCGGAGGAATAAGTAACCTTTCCTTTTCATTCCGGGGTACAGATAAGGTTCGTGAAGCAATTCATTCAGTCTTCCTGTATTATGCAATAAGGGCAGGTCTCGATATGGGAATCGTTAATCCGGGTATGCTTCAGGTCTATTCTGAGATTGAGCCCGGCCTTCTTCATCTTATTGAAGATGTTGTGCTTAACCGGAGGAAGGATTCTACCGAACGTCTGGTAAAATTTGCCGAGGGAATAAAGGATGAAGGAAAAAAAACCGAGGTTGAGGATGCCTGGAGGCAGCTGCCGGTTATCGAACGTATTAAACATTCCCTGATAAGAGGTCTTGATGAATTTATTGAAGATGATGTTGAAGAAGCGCGAAAGCTTTTTCGAAGGTCAATTGAATTGATCGAAGGACCGTTAATGGGTGGAATGAATGAAGTCGGAGACCTTTTCGGAGCAGGAAAGATGTTTCTTCCACAGGTAGTTAAGAGCGCGAGGGTTATGAAGAAGGCAGTTTCAAAACTGGCGCCATACATAGAATTGGAAAGCGAAGGGCAGGAGAATAAGAAAGCAGGGAGAGTCCTTCTCGCTACTGTAAAAGGCGATGTGCACGACATTGGGAAGAATATTGTTGGAGTGGTACTGTCGTGTAATAACTACGAGATTATAGATCTTGGAGTTATGGTACCGGCTGAAAAAATTATTGACACTGCTATAAAAGAAAAGGCTGACTTCATTGGTCTGAGCGGATTAATTACCCCATCCCTTGAAGAGATGGTACATGTGGCAGCCGAAATGGAAAGAAGAAAAATTACTGTGCCTCTTCTTATTGGCGGAGCTACTACCTCCGAGATACATGTAGCTGTAAAAGTTGCACCTGCCTATTCCCATTCTGTAATTCATGTGAAAGATGCATCAAAAGCTGCAGGGGTTTTATCGGACCTTAGCCAGAAGGACAATAGTATATATGTAAAATCTATCAGAGAGAAATATAATAAGATGCGGGACGATCATAATTCCCGGCAATCTGAAAAGAACCTTCTTTCTCTTGCCGATGCAAGAAAGAACAAGTACGTCACCCACTGGCAGAAGTATGAGATCGTTGAACCTGTTAAACCCGGTACACATGTTTTTCCGGATATTGACCTGACAACACTAATTGGGTATATCGACTGGACCTTCTTTTTCTTCTCCTGGAAACTTTCAGGGAAATATCCTGCGATCTTCAGCGATCCTGTAAAAGGAGTTGAGGCAAAGAAACTTTTTGCTGATGCACAGATTTACCTGAAAAAGATAATAGAAGAAAAACTTATTACTGCCAGGGCTGTGATGGGATTATTCCCGGCAGTCTCCGATGGGGATGATGTAATAATTTTTCATGACAAAAAGAAAAAAGAGACAAGAGCGGTTTTAAGGTTTTTGAGAAACCAGGAACCCAAGGAAAAAGGTGTTCCAAATCTCTCATTATCTGACTACATAGCTCCGGAGTCCTCAGGATTGATTGATAACATCGGAACCTTCGTCGTTACTGTCGCTCTTGATGATGAGGCTATGGAAAAATATAAGGCGGATGACTATGCCACAATAATGATAAGGATATTGAGCGACCGTATTGCTGAGGCAACAGCCGAATGGCTTCATGAAATTGTACGGAAAGAGTATTGGGGTTATGCAGCTCAGGAAAACCTTACGGTTGAGGAACTGCTCAAACTTAAATATGCTGGTATCCGTCCGGCGCCCGGTTATCCTGCCTGCCCCGACCATACTGAAAAAAGAGTTCTGTTCGATCTTCTTGGAGCTGAGGAGGCAATCGGAGCAGAGCTTACTGAAAACTTTGCAATGAATCCGCCAGCCTCTGTAAGCGGTTACTTCTTTTCACACCCGGGGTCGATATATTTTAATATAGGAAAAATCGGGAAAGACCAGCTTAAAGATTATTCTTCAAGAAAAAATATGACAATTGATGAAGCAGCCAGGTGGCTTGCTCCTAACTTATGATTTACTGGAAATGAGTGTTATTGAAAAAATTAAAAACGCCAAAGGGCCCTTGTTCACTTTCGAATTACTGCCACCTCTGAAAGGACATAGTATTGACAGAATTTATGCAGCAATAGACAGACTGGTTGAGTTTGATCCTGCTTACATAAATTTTACATCGCACAGGAATGAGATAAACTATCTGGAGAGGCCCGATGGGTTACTGGAGAAAAAGATTGTCAGAATCAGACCAGGTACAATAGCTATTGCAGCGGCTGTAAAATATAAGTACAATATCACTGTGGTCCCTCATATTCTTTGTGGCGGATTTTCGAGAGAAGAGACAGAAAACGCTCTTATTGAGATGAATTTTCTGGGTATTGATGATGTCCTTGCTCTCAGGGGCGATCCGCCTAAAGGGAGTCGCAGGTTTTTAGCAGAGAAAGATGGGCATGCAAATACGTTCGAGCTTGTGAAGCAGATAACAGATATGAATAATGGAAAGTATCTTGAGTCATCCCTGGAAAACAATACCCCGACTAAATTTTGTATAGGTGTGGCAGCATATCCCGAAAAACACTTTGAAGCTCCTAACATGCAAATAGATATTGAAAATCTTAAGCATAAAGTTGACGCCGGGGCGGATTATATTGTAACCCAGATGTTTTTTGACAACCACAATTATTTCAGGTTTACAGAAGAGTGCAGAAAAGCCGGGATCACTGTTCCTGTAATCCCCGGAATAAAGCCGATATCTGCACTTAACGATATAAAATTAATACCCCAGGCATTTCATATCGATCTGCCCAACGATCTCGTATCTGCAGTTCAAAAGTGCAAAACTGATGAGGAAGCGCGTGAGGTAGGAATAGAGTGGACGACCATGCAATCCAAAGAACTTATTAAAAATAAAGTGCCTGGCATTCACTATTATACACTCGGAAGATCAGATAATGTCGCAAGAATTGTGAAAGCGTCGTATTAATAAAACAACCCCCTAAATCCCCCATATGGGGGACTTTGAAACCAGGGAAGCCCCCCATCTGGGGGGTTGGGGGGTAAAAGGCTTAGAGTTTAAACGCCTCCTTTATCTTATCTACATAATCAAGTTTTTCCCAGCCGAAGAACTCTACCTTTTTCAGGTAAACTTTTCTTCCGTTACCATTTACACATTTTGGTTTGCTTCCCGGAACTTCATAATATACCTCAACTTCTTTCACTTCGGGATTACGTCCAAAATGGCCATATGATGCTGTTGGAAGAAAGACAGGGTTTTTAAGTCCGAAACGCTGAACTATTGCGTATGGACGCATATCGAAAATTTTATTGATCTTTTCAGCGATCTTGCCATCATGAAGTACATTACCTTTACTATCGGTTACTTTAGCTGTCCCATAGGTGTTAATATATAGGCCAACAGGCTGAGCAACCCCGATTGCATATGCGACCTGTACAAGTGCCTGATCGCAAACTCCCGCAGCAACAAGATTCTTGGCAATATGACGTGAGGCGTAAGCAGCCGATCTGTCGACCTTTGAGGAGTCTTTCCCTGAGAAGGCACCACCACCATGAGCTCCGTGTCCACCATATGTGTCAACAATAATTTTACGACCGGTAAGTCCGGTGTCACCATGAGGACCTCCGATAACAAATTTACCTGTCGGGTTTACCAGCAGCTTATAATCGTCTTTGAACAGTTTCTGAATTCTTTCAGGAAGTGTTTTCTTAACTCTCGGAATAAGAATCTTACTTACATCCTCGGCTATTTTCTTCTGCATTGCAACTTCAGCATCATGAGATGCTTTGTGCGTCTTGCCTTCCGGCAATACAAATTCATCATGCTGGGTACTTATTACTATTGTGTCTATCCGAAGTGGCCTGTTCCTGTCGTCATATTCCACGGTTACCTGCGATTTGCTGTCGGGACGAAGATATTTCATCTGTTTCCCTTCGCGTCTGATAGTGGCAAGTTCCTCAAGAAGACGATGAGCAAGCTCTATTGTAAGAGGCATGTAGTTATCCATTTCGCGACATGCATAACCAAACATCATACCCTGATCGCCGGCACCCTGATCTTCTGGTTTCTCACGAACAACACCCTGATTAATATCACTCGATTGTTCATGTATGGTTGAGATAACACCGCAGGAGTCGCTGTCAAAACGATATTCAGCTTTGGTGTAACCTATACTGCGGATAACGCTGCGGGCTGTTTCCTGAACATCTACCCAGCCGCTTGTTTTCACTTCTCCACCGCACACAACAAGTCCTGTTGTAACAAATGTCTCACATGCGACTTTCGATTCGGTATCCCACCTTAGAAATTCATCAAGTAATGCGTCTGATATCTGATCGGCCACTTTATCGGGGTGACCTTCCGAAACTGATTCTGAAGTAAATAAATAAGCCATATTAGAAAAATTAAATTAAAATTATTATTAAAAGTTTGGAGTGCCTGGAGTACTTAAAGTTTAAAAAGACGACCATTTATAATGTCTTCAATAACTCTAGTCACTTTAGTCACTCTAGGCACTTTTTGGAGGAATATTTGTACGATTGGGAAATGAGACTACGTTTTAGCATTTTTTCCTGTGGTTGCAATCAGTACAAATTTTTCCACCAAAATATTACAGCGCAAAGTAACTAAGAAAAATCATTAAAAACAAGAAATTGATTTTCTTCGCTCCCCTTGGGGCCGGGGTAGACGAAGAAAATCAATTTTTAAGAGCTTAAATCAAATGAGTTTTAAACTATTATCCGTTGGTCAGATGTCGGAATACCTCTTCCAGGTTGTTTTCCTGTTTCTGAAGTGAAAGCACGGTAAGGTTTTTCCTCACAGCAAGTGCGAACAAGTCAGGACGGATATCTGCTTCGCCTGAAGCTTCGATGAGCCAGGTATTACTCCTTATCTGATTTACACTTGTTACGTTTGGTACCCCTGCCAGTTCTGACTCGTCAATATTTTTGTCGAACTCAACATGGATAATTTGTTTTGGACGTTTTATTATTGAATAGATCTTATTCTTTTCTTCGTTTGCAACAATTACACCTTTGTCGACTATTATCACCCTGTCGCATATAGCCTCAACCTCCTGCATAATATGTGTGGATAGCATAACGGTCTTTTCTTTTCCGGCTTCTTTGATAAGATTACGTATCTCAACTATTTGATTTGGATCGAGGCCCGTTGTAGCTTCATCGAGTATTAATACACCAGGATTATGAATCAGAGCCTGTGCCAGGCCAACCCTCTGTCTGTAGCCTTTCGAAAGGGATCCTATTTTTTTTCTTTGTTCAGGAAGAAGTCCGGTTAACTCAACGATGTTATCTATCTGCTGTTTTTTTGGAACAGGACTTTTATAAATTGAGGCAACAAAACCTAGATATTCCCTTACATACATTTCAGGATACAGAGGATTATTCTCGGGGAGATATCCTATCAGCTTTCTGATTTCAAGATTGTTTGTACCGACTTCCAGACCATTCACTTCCACTTCTCCTGATGAAGCAGGAATAAATCCGGTTATGATCTTCATCATTGTTGATTTTCCTGCACCGTTAGGTCCGAGGAATCCAACAATCTCACCCGTTTTTACCTCGAAGGAAACATTATCGAGAGCTTTCTGTTCACCATAAAGCTTAGTAACATTGCGAACTACAATTGACATATCTCCTTATTTGTTTCCTCAACCATACATGAACTGGCCAACCTTCGCAAATGTAGCTTTGGGATTTACACAACAAACCGGAATTTTTGAACTGTTTGCAATGATATATTGCTCCGATGCTCCCATTACATAATCCGCCATAGTGATGTTTTTGGTAGTCATGATAAGGATCAGATCTGCATTTATCTTCTGGGCAAAATCGATGGTCTGTTGGGCAAAGTTCCCTCTTTCAACCTCATGGATTTCGTAGTCTATGTTGTTCTGGATAAGATACTTAACAGAAAAGTTCAAGTTAACGTTTGTTTTCTTCAAAAGCGATTTATCTGAGCTCAGAGATACAAGCATATGCACCTTCGAATCGAAATATTTGCCCATAAAGATTGCCATCTGCATCTTTTCCTTGTTCTCTCCTCTGAAATCAACAGGGAATACAATGTTATGATATCTCTCCTGATCAACAGGTGCATCCTGAACCACGATAAATGGAATTTTTGATTTTACAACAACTTTTAATGCCCAGCTGCCGGTAAGTTTTTGCATTCCTTTCATTCCATGGGTTCCCATTACAACAAGACTTGCCTCTTTTTCGTTAGCATATTCTGCAATAGATGTAAAGATGCTTCCTTTTGAAATATGATAAGTAACAGGAACATTAAACTTCTTTGTACTATCTTCAGTGATCTGACGTAACTGTGCTATCTTCTGAGTTTCATCCTTATGGCTGATGCCTGAATCGACAATATGAAGAAGACATATTTCGTTACCAACCATGTGGCTTATCTTCACTGCATGAGCAAGAGCATGTTCAGCAATATGGGTAAAGTCCCAGGGTACAACTATAAGCTTTTTCTGTTCTTCCATAGCTCTATTTTGTTTTCAGATTAATATTCAAAGTTATTCAGAATTTACCAATTTTCAAACCTATGAAGAAATGGTAACATCAGCTCAGGTAGAAAACTGAAATTTAGGTGAAATATTACTTCTGATGTGTATGATTTAGAAATAATCAGACCCCTTCGGGGTTAGCACATACCTACAAATCAAAAAATAGAAGAACTCTTATAATTAAAAATACATCAACAACTTACAAAACATGTTAAATAGTTAACGCATCACTAATGTTTAAATATTATTAATTAAGATCAATAATTATCAATGGGATACGACATCGAACAAAAACAATGCCATAAAAATTAAACACTAATCTTTTCTGTTAATTATTATTATTTTTGCGCTACAAAATTTCGTTGAAAATAACAGCTTATGTTGAAAAGAATTAAAGTAAAATCGTTATTGTCACTTCCTCAGATTGGATCAGATGTACTTGTGAAAGGATGGGTAAGAACAAAAAGAGGAAACAAAAGCATTGTCTTTATCGCTTTGAATGACGGATCGACAATCAATAATATTCAGATAGTTGCTGATGCAGAATCGTTTGATGAAAATCTTCTTAAGGATATCACAACCGGGGCGTGTATTGCCGTCACTGGCAAGGTGGTAGAGTCACAGGGGCAGGGACAGAAAGTTGAAATCGTTGCTGCTTCCATAGAGCTTTACGGAAAGAGTGATGCTGAAACTTATCCGCTGCAGAAGAAAGGGCATTCAATGGAATTTCTGAGGGAGATCGCTTATTTCCGTCCTCGTACAAATACTTTCGGTGCCGTACTCAGAATACGTCACGCGATGGCATTTGCAATTCATAAATACTTTAACGATAAGGGATTCTTTTACCTTCATACCCCGATAATTACCGGAAGCGACGCTGAAGGTGCCGGCGAAATGTTCCATGTAACCACAATGGACCTTTCGAATATTCCAAAAAATCCGGATAACTCTGTTGATTATTCCGGTGATTTTTTCGGAAAATCAACAAACCTGACTGTTTCCGGACAGCTTGAAGGAGAACTTGGAGCCCTTGCTTTAGGGGATATTTATACCTTTGGACCAACTTTCAGAGCTGAAAACTCAAACACCCCAAGACATCTTGCCGAATTCTGGATGATTGAACCGGAAATGGCATTCTACGACCTTTCCGATAATATGGATCTGGCAGAAGACTTTGTTAAGTACCTTATAAAATATGCACTTGATAATTGCAGCGAAGATCTTGAATTCCTGAATAATATGATCGACAAGGCTCTTCTGGAAAGACTTAAGTTTGTTCTTGGAAATGAGTTTGTGAGAATTACATATACAGAAGCTGTTTCAATACTTACTTCTTCCGGTAAAAAATGGGATTATCCGGTTACCTGGGGTACCGACCTTCAGTCAGAACACGAAAGATACCTTGTGGAAGAACATTTTAAACGTCCGGTAATACTTACAGATTATCCGATGTCTATCAAGGCATTTTATATGAAACAAAATAACGACGGCAAGACTGTAAGAGCTATGGATGTTTTGTTTCCGGGTATTGGTGAGATAATCGGAGGTTCTCAAAGAGAAGAGAACTACGAAAAAC
Organism: uncultured Bacteroidales bacterium; assembly: GCA_963809855.1. Taxonomy (GTDB): domain Bacteria; phylum Bacteroidota; class Bacteroidia; order Bacteroidales; family VadinHA17; genus LD21. Next base: position 3,685,988 of record CAWELF010000001.1, read on the forward strand.
TGCTGGGTCGTATAAGGGAATTAAAAATACCTGAAAAAGACCTTTGGTGGTACCTCGAAACAAGAAAATTCGGGACAGCTCCACACAGCGGATTTGGACTGGGTTTTGAGAGACTGATCCTGTTTGTTACCGGTATGTCAAATATACGCGATGTAATACCATTCCCGAGAACTCCAAAAAACGCTGAATTTTAAAAGATTACAGCTAACAGTTATTTGTAAAGCAGGATGCTAAACCAGAGTTTACAACAGAAATTGCTTCAGAAGCTTTCTCCACAGCAGATCCAGATGATCAAGCTGCTGGAAGTACCTACTTTACAGATTGAACAACGTATCAAAAAGGAACTTGAGGAAAACCCTGCTCTCGAAGAAGGGGTAGAGGATGAAGAAATCCATTCCGACGCAGATGATGACGATCAGTTTGAAGAGACTGACAAAGACAAGGAGGAATTTACCCTCGACGATTATATTGAAGAGGACGAAATCCCTGATTATCGTCTCCAGGCTAAAAACTATAGCAAGGATGAAGAAAAAAGATCTGAAATCCCTTTTTCTGTTGGCTTTTCATTTCATGAGCATCTCGAATCGCAGCTTAGCTTAAGGGATCTCACTGCTAAACAGAAAATCCTGGGAGAATACATACTGGGAAACATCGATGAAGACGGGTATCTTAGAAGAGAACTAATTAACATTGTTGACGATCTTGCATTTCTTCAGAATGTTGAAACAACTGAAGATGAACTGGAGGAAGTACTTAAAATTATTCAGGATCTTGAACCTGCCGGAGTAGGCGCCAGAACACTCAGAGAGTGTCTTCTTCTCCAGATAGAAAAAAGAGACAACTCACTGCCTTCAATGAATCTTGCCCATACAATTCTCTCCCAGTATTTCGAAGAATTCTCAAAAAGACACTATGATAAAATAGTAGCCAAGCTGGAGATTTCGGAATCTGAGCTCAAATCAGCTATTGACGAGATTCTAAAACTTAATCCAAAACCTGGAGGCGTATACAGCGATCCTTTTAATAAAACATCACAGCCAATTATCCCCGATTTTATCCTTGAACTATCTGAAGATGGATTCGACCTTCATCTTAATTCCAGGAATCTTCCTGAATTAAGGCTCTCTTCTGCTTATAGTGAGATGCTGCATTCGTACAGCAAAGATAAAAGTCAGAAGAAAGAGATGAAGGATGCCGTTATGTTTGTAAAGCAAAAAATCGACTCGGCAAAATGGTTCATTGATGCTATTAAACAACGGCAGAACACTCTGCTGCTTACAATGAATGCGATTCTCGAATACCAGCAGGACTACTTTATTGACGGAGATGAAACGAAATTAAAGCCTATGATCCTCAAAGATGTGGCTGAAATGACAGGTCTCGATATTTCAACCATTTCAAGGGTAGCAAACAGCAAGTTTATACAGACTCATTTTGGAATTTTTCCCCTGAAGTTTTTCTTCTCAGAAGGGTTGCAGACCGACAGCGGGGAAGAGGTGTCAACCCGCGAAATAAAAAGAATCTTACAGGATTGTATTGAAAATGAACAGAAACGCAGACCATTGACAGATGAAAGGCTTACTGAAATACTGCAGGAAAAAGGGTATCAGATTGCGCGACGGACAGTAGCAAAATACCGGGAACAACTAAATATTCCGGTAGCAAGGTTAAGGAGGGAAATTTAATGACAACTGAGAAAGCAAACCAGACGATAGATAAACTGGCAAAAATATTTTCTATAATCTTTCATCCACTGTTTATCCCTTTGTATGGGATGCTAATTATTTTTTCTGCACCAACCCTGTTTGGATACCTTCCATTTACTGTGAAGAAATTATTATTACTTATTGTTTTGATCAATAATGTAACCCTCCCGGTTTCTTTATTACCGCTCTTCAAACATAGAAATATTATAAGTTCCTGGACTCTTGATAGCAGGACTGACAGGAATATTCCACTCGCTATCTCTTCAATACTTTATGCTGTAACTACATATATTATGTTCCAGTTGCCGGTACCAATCTTCCTGAAATCATATATTTTATCTATCTGTCTGCTTACCATTGTTGTAACATTGACTAACCTGTGGTGGAAAATATCACTTCATTCAGCGGGTGTCGGGCTACTGATTTCTTTAGTTATCATCCTCGCTTTCAAAATGTATACCCCATTACTATGGTATCTTATCCTGGTAATAATGACAGGAGGGGTGGTGCTTTCTTCCAGGTTAAGGCTTAATGCTCATGACCCTTTACAGGTTTGGTTCGGCTTTCTGACCGGTTTCCTTGGCTTTACCATTTTTATGACAATACTCTAACAACTCATTTAGGGCTGTTGTAAAGAGAATGTGGCTTTGCTCAGCAAGCTCACTTGTTCTTACTATCCTCTCCTGGGCAAACTTTATCCCATTTTTCAATTCACTTTGGGCGATAGTTGAAAACCAATCCTTTCCGGAGAGATACTCTGCAAGATATTCCTGCTCGGTCTGTCCCGGCGTTGGAACAAGTAATGCGCTACTATTCAAACTTATAAGTTCCATAATTGTAGTGTATCCCGATCGGGAAATAATATTCTGACTTCTTTCGATAAGATTTTTTATCTCTGCTGCGGGGAGGTGATTATAAAAAGAAATACTGCCGCTTTCAACAACATTCTCTTTTTCAGAGGGACGACCCCCAAGTATAACAGTAGCCGTATCCTTTCCCTGAAAAAGCATAATAAGTTTCTGTTTAAAGATCTCTCTTTGGGGTTCCGGTCCGGAAAGTATTACCAGGTTTTGTTCTGTTTTTTGAATTTGACTATCCTTAATTGTATCCGTCAAAAACCTGGATAATATCCCTATGTATCTTACGTTTTCCGGAAGTTTCATCCCATGAGATAATCTTCCGGAAACATTTATGTCCCCAGCTAAATCGGGAATATAACAAAAGGAATAGCGGGTAATAATTTTCCTGTGAAGACAGATTCCGATAGGCTCCAGGAACCTCATACTTTTCGGGAAAGGGATTAACGGCATATGGGTAACATAAACTGTTGTAACTTTTCTGCTCCATAATCCAAAACGGTTATCGCTAATAACGAGATCAATGGAGTGTTCCCTGACGATTTTCTTCAACCTGGTGTGTTCCAGAACAATATGATAAAGTAGTAATGGGATTTTAAACAGAAGAGAAAGATATTGTGGCAAAAAACGGGAGTACCGGGGATGAAATCCGGGGAATTGAATAAGGGTCAGCCCGGATATCTCCTTTCTGAAAAACGTAAGATGTTCTTCTCCTGAACCAACAAAGATATTGTGGTTCATGTCTTTAAGAGTCTTTGCTACAGGGATCATCCTGGCAGCATGACCCAATCCCCATTCCAATGGGCAGATTAGTATGTTTAGTTTTTTATTCAATCCTAACCTGAAACCTGAGTGCGGATACCTAACGCTTCAACCATATCAGCTATCCTCCTGAGTTCCTTTGCGGAAACTTTTTTAAGCTGACTACCTTCGGGTGTGTCTCTCGATATTGTGTAGATCATTACCTCTGAGGGTTGAATTCTTTTAATAGCAGCTAACCACGCATCGATCTCTACCGGGGTTGTGTTGTCAATAACCGTATTCTTATATAGTCCGCGCAGAAATAGTGTCTGAATGATCAAATTGCCATCGAACCCGGAGAGGTCTGTTATAAGCTTCTCCACATCGATCTTTACCCTTGGCTGATTGTGAATTTTTATTGTTTCCTCAATGGCGGAGTCGAGTTTAAGAATGTTCATATCGACTTTTAACAATGCTGCCTTAATCCCCGGATTATTGATTGTTGTTGAATTTGAAAGAACTGCAATCCTGGAATTTGGGAAGTACTTGTCCCTCAAAGAAATGCTGTCATCCGTTATCCCTGCAAAATCGGGGTGAAGAGTTGGCTCTCCATTGCCTGCATAGGTTATTACATCGAGAGGCTTTCCATTTACTTTCATCTCCAGAAGTTTGAGTTCCAGCGCTTTATATACTTCTTCGCGGGAGGGAAGATGACTTATTGCTTTCTCAATATCACGGGTCCAGCCACATTCGCAATAAATGCAATTAAAATTGCATATTTTTCTCTTTGTAGGTAAAAGATTTATACCTAGTGAAACGCCAAGTCTTCTGCTTTTCACGGGTCCGAAGATTATTTCATCAAATAGAAATGTGGACATTGTTACACTATAATTTCAGGAGTCAAAAGTAGCATATTTCTCTGTGAATCTCTGTGCTCCTACCTTCCATCAACCCTCTTTTGCCCCCTATTTCTACCCCCCATCCCCCCTAAAGGGGGGCTAAGAAACTGATTTTGAACCCCCTTTAGGGGGCAGGGAGTAAAAAAGTTAGGGCAAAACAGGTATGATGGTTTATATCAGCCTGGTAACAAAACTATCAGGCAACAATTTCATATTTACCAGGTCAACATTCTGAAGAAGAAGCAACCCTGGTTTCATACCAATTTCTATTTTCCCGAATTTGTCATCCTCTCCCAGAGCCTTGGCCCCATTCAGTGTTGCCCAGAGCACAAGATCTTCAATACCGACTTCCGGGAAGTGCATTTGAAGGGTCTTAAGCTCTTCAAGAATGCTGAGTTTAGAATTAGATGCCAGACTATCGGTACCAGTTACAATATCACACTTCTCATTCATCAACAGCCTGAGAGGAGGAACTTTGTTCTCAATGTAAATATTTGAATTGGGACAGAGACACCAGTACAAATTCTTTCTCACTTTAATCTTCAACAGATTCTCTGCATCAACAAAAGTATTGTGGACAAGTATCAGATTGCCCGAGGGTGTAATCTCATTAAGAACGGCATCTGAATGACTTCTAACAGTTACCGGAGAAGTTGGGAGCAATCCGGATTTTTCGAAAGATTCTGCCAGAGAACCCGAGTTATCCTGAAGAAAAGCTCGCTCGGCTTCTGTCTCCATAAAATGAATGGATGTAACCTTATTTCCGCGACTTTGTTCTTTAAGCAGGCGCAGCAGAGACAACGACATGGAATAGAGGGCGTGCGGCACGATTGAGAAGGGCAGCGACATTGCTTTTGCAGTATCAGCGATTTTTCTAATGTCTGCAAGGCGTTTGTCTGCATTTTCGGAATCTATGCCAAATACCTCCAACAGGTTTATATACTTAATCGGGCTTTTCTTCTTGATTTCAAAAGTGAGAGAAGTGTTACAAAGATCTGCGCATAAAACAATTCCTTCGTTGTACATTTCAACATCTGCATCTTCTGCACATTTGACGATTGTTTCACTCTCCTTCGCCCTTGTATTTCTAATTCCGGTAATGAAATTGCCCAGTCCCTCTGAGAGCGGAACAGAGCCTTTAAGATGAGAAAGTTCCAGATGACAATGGCAGTTTACAAACCCAGGGGTTATAATGCCATTATAAAATTCCACTGAATGTTTTTCAACAAGATCGCCAGCAGTATCTTCAATACTCACAATAGATCCATCATCTTCAGTAGTAATTATCGCTCGTTTAAGAGCAGGACCGGAGTTGGTAAACAGGTATTGTCCTGAGAATCGTTTCATTGTGTTTACGGGCGATAGGTTAACAGGATATTTTCAAACCAGGCATGTCGCTCACATACCGAAGCGTTGTTGAAATCGTAAAGAAATCCTCTTAAATGAAGGATAGTGGTTCCGGTTGTTTTAATGATTACAATATTAGAATGTGGCCTGCTGTCTTTAAGGTAATGCAACGATTCAACATAATTCCTCTTACCGGTTTCAATGCTATCGGCATTACAGGTATACGCTGAAAATTGCGGGTTTTCCGACTGATCGTCAATGAAAAATGTTGATGTAAAAGAGAGTGTATAAATACCGGGGTTTTTAAGTTGAATATCAAATTGTCCGGAATCGGTTCCGGATATACCGGAGAAAAAATAGGATTCTTTACCGGTCCATAAATTTCCCTTATGCGAGTTTTCAGCCTGATATTGCTTCTCAACGAGTGTTTCCTCTTTGCTTAAGACTCCGAGAACCTTATCATATATTTCAATCAGTTTTTGTGGTTTTTCATCGAAATAGTACTTCATTGTTTTGTCCATGTCTCTCTTGGTATAACCATGTTTTTCAATCACGGTTATATAGGTAGTTATTGAATCGAAAGAAGTATATCTTGAACGAACATCAGAAAGAATTAAAAGACCGTTCGCCGTATATACATCAATAAGGATCGGAACAAGATCCTTTTCCGGTATTAACTTAATTTTCTCCTGTTTTTTCGTTTTGCCCGAGCATGAAACGACTATTAATGAAAAGATTATCAATATGAAAAAAGTATGCCGGGTCATTAAAATTATAATTATGGTTTTATCGAACTCTAAGTGTGTATTACTACTTTTTCTTGGTGTTATTACAAATATAGCAATTGATTATCAGACGTCCTTGTTAAGATAGTTTCTTGTTAGAAATCTTACCGGGTACCATGCTGCCCAGTATCCTATCAGTAAAACGGTTACAGGGACAATTATAAAGTCCTTAACCTTCATTACTACCGGGTAAGAATCCATAATAAGAGAATCGCTCTGGAGTTTTACCAGTCCATAAGTTTGTTGGAGCCAGCAAATAAAGAACCCCAGGATTATTCCGGCTATTGTTCCGATAATTGAGATCAGCCATCCTTCAAAAATAAAAATCTTTCTTATCAGGTTGTTATCAGCGCCCAGACTTTTCAAAATCTCTATATCCCTCACTTTCTCAATGATAAGCATTGTAAGCGATCCTATAATGTTGAATGATGCAATAATGAGAATAAGTGTAAGGATAAAAAATATAGCCAGTCTTTCCGACTTCATTACTTTATAAAAGATCTCCTGTTGTTCATATCTGTTCTGAACAAGGAAACCAGAACCAAAAATTTTCTTGATGTTTTTTTGAACCACATCAGGATCTACTCTGCCTGTGAACCGTATCTCTATCGATGTTACTCCATTTCCGCTCTCGGTTAACTCCCGGGCAAAATCGATTGGCACATACACATACTTTGAATCATATTCTTTCTCAACCTCAAATATTCCTCCGGGAATAACATATTTATGATTTAGTGAATTTTCGGGATTAAGATTGGAACTTGCGGTCGTTTTTCGGGGGACGATAATATTCAGCTGTTGAATAAAATTAACCCTTATTCCCAGATATTGTGCAACTCCCATTCCGGGAACCGCATATGGTCTGCCCTTCTCATCTTTCAAAATGAAGGCTCCTTCAAAGATAGAACTGTCGATATTTGAAACCATTGCATAATTGTCGTCTACTCCTTTGATTGTTGCAATGGTTTGTCTGTCACCATACTTTAACAGAGCATTCTCCTCAAGGGTAAGCGAGTAACATGATAAGCCATTTACAGTTGCAAGAAGTTTAAGACGGGAGGTGTCGGGAATAAATGTTTTGCCCTCGGTTGCGGTTATTTTTATGTCGGGGTCAAATGTGTTAAAAATGGCGCTTACCATCTTCTCAAGTCCATTGAATACCGACAGTATGATTATTAGCGCCATTGTTCCTACAGCAACGCCTGCAACAGAAACAGAAGATATGATATTTATCGCATTCCTGGATTTCTTTGCAAAGAGGTACCTTTTGGCTATATATAATGAGAGCTTCACTTATATCATTTTCTTGCCGTAACCAGGAGTCCGGTTCCGGTTTTATGAGTTACTAATAGATCGAAAAAATTAAGAATTACTGAAACAGGAAAAGCTAAAATATAGTATAATGGAAGGACCATAAAAAACACATACGAGGTATTCAGCATTTTTATTGGGAACTTCATTGAAAGATGCCATGAAATATTCCCGGGACGCCCGTAGGTATAAACAGCATTTATATTTCTGAACCCTGCAGAAGACAGTTTTTCAGTAATATCCGTGATGCTGTACCCGTCCCTGACATGCTCATCAATGAATGACTCTTCTTCGTTATGGTTTACATCAGAGCCCCCTTTATCGGATGGTGTTGATATCAGAAGCACCCCGTTGTCTCTTAGCGACCTATGGAAGTTCTGAAAGACTAAAACATCATTCTCTATATGTTCCATAACATCTACCGACAGAATGAGATTATAACTGTTTACCGTCGCGAGCTCAGTAAGATCTCCGTACTCGAACAATACTCTATCCGACAGACCGGTCTTTTTGAAAAAAAAGTTACAATCATCAACCTGTTCCCTGTTTATATCGATTGCTTTGATTTTCCAATGTGAATTCATCCTGCTCATCCGCCATGTGTATTGACCGAATCCGGAGCCGGCATCCAGCACAGAAATCTCTCCTGAAAAGGTTTTTCCGATTTTTCGCAATGCCTTCTTAACGTGCCAGGTACGTAGCAGCAGAAGATCAAGAAGAATGTAAAGGATTTTTCTAAGAAACGATGATCCTGCAAAAATTTTACCAAGAGATCTCTTAATAGGTTCGTACTGCATATGTATCAGGATTTCAGCAGCTTGTCTATCTTATCAATATAGTCAAGACTATCGTCAATATGAAACGCTATATCCGGAACAATTCTGAGCTGCGTCCTGACTTTCTGGCCAAGCTCAAATCTGATTTTATTGCTGTGTTCTGAAATGGACTTCAGAATATCGTCCTGATTTGTTGCAGGGAATATGCTTATATAGATTTTGGCAAATGAGAGATCGGGGCTTACTCGTACCCTTGTTATTGAAACTAATTTTCCATGTGCAAATTCGTTCCCCTTTTTAAGAAAGATGTCGGCCAGTTCTTTTTGTACTAAACGCGATACTTTTTTCTGTCTTGTCGATTCCATGGCCTGTTTTGTTTTAACAGGGCAAAGGTAGTAAAAAAGGCGGAAAGGCACAACGGCTTCTGAGAAGAAGGGGAGAAAGGGTGAAGAGGAGAAAGGGTGAAGGGCGGACTACCCTCGCTTGAATTTCTCCACTTCTCCCCCTCTCCCTATCTCCCCTTCTTCTTTCAGTCTTCTCTCTTTTTTATTAGATTTGCACTTTAAATTATTAATAGCAACAATGGACACAGTAGTAAGTGGTATCAGATCGACGGGAAACCTGCATCTGGGAAATTATTTCGGGGCAATTAAGAACTTTCTCAAAATGCAGAAGGAGAATAACTGCTATTTCTTTATAGCAGATTATCATGCACTTACAACTCATCCAAAACCAGAAGATCTTCATGGGAATATAAAACAGGTTCTTGCAGAATACCTTGCCTGTGGTATTGATCCGGAACAGGCAACAATTTTCATTCAGAGTGATGTTCCGGAAGTCGCCGAGCTGTACCTGCTGCTTAACATGAATGCTTATGTAGGTGAACTTGAAAGGACAGCTTCTTTTAAGGAAAAGATTAGACAACAGCCGGATAATATAAATGCAGGCTTGCTGACTTATCCTGTACTTATGGCAGCTGATATTATTATCCATAAGGCGAATAAGGTACCGGTTGGAAAGGATCAGGAACAGCATCTCGAGATGACCAGGCATTTCGCCAGGAGATTTAATATGATGTATGGTGTAAACTATTTCCCTGAGCCCGACGCTTATAACTTCGGTCAGACTCTGGTTAAAATACCCGGACTTGACGGAACGGGGAAGATGGGAAAAAGTGAAGGCAATGGTGTATTTCTGGCTGACGATCCGAAGGAAATCCGGAAAAAAGTTATGAGGGCCGTTACAGATACCGGTCCAACTGCACGAGGACAGGAACCTTCTGAGGCAGTAAAAAATCTGTTTACAATTATGAATGTCGTTTCCGAACAGGAAACATATAAACACTTCATGGAAAAATATTCCTCATGTGAGATACGTTATGGTGATATGAAGAAACAGCTTGCAGAGGACATCATTAAATTCACAGAGCCTATACGTGTTAGGATAAATGATATTCTCACCGATAATAAGTATCTTTCAAAAGTGGTTTCCGCAGGAGCAGAGAAGGCCAGGGAAAGCGCCTCAAAAACTGTGAAGGAGGTAAGGGAGATCATCGGATACAAACCATTCTGAAATAAAAAAAAGCCAGGCAGGTTGCCTGGCTGCCCTGAAAAGGATCAGGGATATTATTGAGTAAATGTGTCTGCTATATTAAATTCAAATTGTGTGCCAAACGTATTGAAAATATCACAATAATTCTGAGTTGCCGCACAACATGCTGGTAGTGAATAGATTATTCTTGTATTGTTAATTTTGAGATTCAATTATATATCGGTCCGACAGTGAATAAGCGAATCACAATAATTTTAGTCTTACTCCTTCTTTCATCTCTTGCCATAATGGGATACTTCATTCTCCGGGGCAAGGAAATCGTGTTAACTGATCCTTACAAAGCAATTTCTCCTGATGCATGTCTTGTTATTGAGACAACCGACCTGCAAGGCTTTATAAATACACTTACGTCAGATAAGGGATTATTTGGCGAAGTGGGTAAGATAAAAGAATTTGCTGTCTTTAATACTAAATTGAAATTTCTTACAGATCAATTAAATAACCCCGATCTTAAAAAGCTGTTCCTTGAGCGCACTGCTTTAATTTCATTTCATAAGTCGGGCAATGGAAAGCTTCAGCCGCTTTTATCGATGACTATACCTGCGAATATCCGGAGCCGCCAGATTATTGAGATATTGCACTCCGCAAAGATTAATACTGTGACAGAGAGGAAGATAAAGAATGATATTATTCTGGAAATTCCTTTTCTTTCGGACAGCCGGAAGGATACCTCATATATTTCCATCAAGTCGGGATTGCTGGTTTGCAGCACTTCTGTAAAGCTGATTGAAGAGGCTATACGTCAGACTGGTACAGGAAAAGATATAAGGAATCTGCCAGGATTTTCAAGAGTTTGGCAGGCGTCGGGAAAAAACGGGGACAAAATATTTATCGTTTTTTCAAATCTTCCGAAAATTTTCAAAACGTCTACGGGAACTGAAGGTGACATATTATCAAAGGAAGTTACTAAACTGGCAGGCGCTGCAGAAGGTGATATTTATGTCAACGAAGATGGTTTGGTACTTAGTGGATATACCGAAAGTGTCGATTCAACAGACATCCTTTTCAAGTATAAAATGAATCCCCCGGGGGCATTTCACACATATAAAATTCTCCCCTCTTCAACTGTACTTTTTGAGACATTCATTCTTCCGTCTGTAAAACTGCCAGTTAAGAACGACTCTACCTATAATCAGAAAGCAGTGAGTCTGGCAGCAAAACTAAAAGATTACATCGGGGAGGAGATTACCAGAGCGTATATTGATATAAAAGATTCTTCTGTGGATGATAATATATTGATAATATATGAATTAACCAACCGGCAGCAGGTGGAGCAGACCTTTCTTGAAGAACTGGGACCACAGGAAAACACTCTTTATTTTGAACCGGACGACCAGATGAAGATACCTGTCTATAGCACACCTTTTGAAGGTTTCGCAAGGATTCTTCATCCGGGATTCGCACCCCGGAAAGGGGAGACCTATTTTGCTTTCTATGACAATTTCATGATAACCGGGAGTTCTTTTAAAACAATTTCAAAATTATTATATGATAATCTTCTGAACAAGACTCTCGCTAACGATCTTACATATCGCGACTTTGAGAGCTCACTCCCCAGCCGGGCAGGGTATTTCTTTTACTGCATCCCGACGAGGATTACAGATTATCTTGCTCAGTATCTTGATGATGGAGTGATAAGCGCTTTGAGGTCGAACAGGAACTCAATAAGTAAAATACAGGCAGTTGGTTATCAGTTTTCCTCAAGTAACGGGATGATATACAATAGTCTGTCTTTGAGATTCAAAAATGTAACAAGAGAGGAATCTCGTGCAGAATGGGAAACGCTTCTCGACACTATCGCCAGCATAAAGCCATTCTTTTTTACGAATCATTTAACCGGGGCAAAAGAGATCTTCATTCAGGATATGAAGAACAACACCTACCTTATAAATTCAGCCGGACGTGTTCTGTGGAAAGTTCCTCTCAATGAACGGATCACAGGTACTATCTATATGATTGACTACTTTAGTAATGGAAAATACCAACTGCTTTTTTCAGGACGAAATTACTTACATCTGCTCGACAGAAACGGAAATTATGTGGAACGTTATCCGGTTAAGCTCAGGTCTCCGGCTACTAACTCGCTTTCGATTTTTGACTACGACAATAACCTGAATTACAGACTGTTTATTGCAGGAGAAGATAAAATGATTTATTCCTACGATAAAACCGGGAATGTTGTTAAAGGATGGAAGCCATTCAGAACAACGAGCCAGGTAAAATCGGATATAAGTTATTTTAAGGTTTCCGGTAAAGATTATCTTGTTGTTTCAGATGATATCTCTGTCTATCTTCTCGACCGGTCGGGCAATAAAAGAGTTACCCTTACTGAACCTGTTACCAAAGCCACTGGTTCGGCTATGAGGTTAGTCCCTGGTCAGGACCCTTATCTGGTATGCACATCTCCGGATGGAACAGTGCAGAATATTTATTTCGACGGGAAAATCAAAAAGTACAGCTTCCGGTCTTTCACCAGTGACCATTCATTCGATATTTTTGACGTAGATGGCGATGGCTTTGGCGAATACATTTTTATTGATAACGGTATATTGTATCTTTACAGCCATAATAAATCGGAAATATTCACCAGAAAATTTGAGTCAGGAAAGCTTGGAGGACCGATAAATTTTATCTTTTCGGCTTCAGACAGAAAAATAGGAGTTTTTGATATTTCCAACAGCCTGATTTATTTGTTGGATAAAAAAGGTGTTACTATGAATGGATTTCCACTTAGAGGGGCATCTATGTTCTCAATTGGGAAACTGTCGGACAAAAGCGGATGGCATCTCATCGTAGGCGGTACTGACAGGTTTCTGTATAATTATAAATTAGACACCGAGATTAAATGAAACAGATTATGATAAGGAAACTGACCTGCCTGATTTTCATGATTGTGGTATTCGCGACTTCCGGTTGCGTAAAAGATACCTACAACATGAATAAGATATCGGATAAGATGCACCTTTCCCCAACAGTTGGAATCTCGGTTGTAACAGGAGGAGTTACATTCAGGGATATCCTAAAACCAAATGATACTGTAAGGATCGATCAGAATAAATTCGTAAAAATAGTATTCAAGCAAGACACAATTTTTAGTTTAAAGATGGCCGACGTTTACAAATTAACCAACATGGTCTCTTTCAGCAAATCATTTGTTGTAGGAGAGCTTAATATAGATCCTTTTTCAAAATCAATTAGTTTTCCGCTCTCACAGATAGTCGCTTACTTTACATCGCCATTGCGCAACCAGATTAATGCTCTTAATAATACTACAAGCATTTTCCCTCCCTTTCCGGCTATCAGTCTTGTTGAAACTGCGTTCCCTGCATTACCAAACCTCGAGTCAGCAGTTTTTTCTGCCGGGTTTTTAGATATTACAATTACTAACAGATTACCCACTCCGCTTACAAATATAAAAATTCAGCTTGTATAACTCTGTGGGCCACACCTCAATAGGTACTCAGCAAACCATAGCAATTATTCAGCCTGGATTCTCCGGCACTGCTACAATTGATCTAACGAACCAAACAGTGAAAAGCCCTGTACTAGCCGCGTTAAGTATCACCGGCCAGGGAACTGCTCCGACAGCTGTTCCCATAAACATAGCAGCAAGCAGTGTCGATGTTGCGATCTCCGGGAGGAACTTAAAGGTAAAATCCGGCAGGGTAACGCTACCCAATAACTCCATTACATCTCTGAATACTTCGGGTACGATAGCATTTACTCCCGGGAGCGATGTTGAGATTGATAAGATAAAAATCACTACTGGTAATTTTACTTACAAAATTTCTAAACCAAGTGCATTACTTGGTAAAATGAACCTGGTACTTCCAACTGCAATGAGAAATGGCACTACTATTTCGAACCAGATTGATATGATTGCAGGAACAACTCTGAACGGGAATATTTCATTCAACAACACGATTATCAATCTGGGCTCAGATCCTCTGCAGCCTTTCAACAAAATTCCCTACAGTATCTCTGTTAGTACAACAGGCATGATTGATTTCAATTCTACAGATATTGTTAAGATTGACTTTTCCCTTCCCTCTCCGGTATTTAATTATGTGAAAGGCTATTTTGGGCAAGTACCTCAAAAAATTCCGCCCGACTCTACAGATCTGGGTATTGCTGATATCCTGAGCAATCTAACTGGTTCATTTCTGGTCTCAAGTCCAACTATAAGGATTAATTATTCAAATTCTTTTGCTATTCCTTTTCAGTTTGCTTTTGATGCAACAGGAAAGAGAGGCACCAGCAAGGTAAGTCTGAATCGCGCGCCAATTCTTATAAACTCGCCTGTTGATACAATTACCCGTAATGTTACAGGTTTGATTTCTATTGATAAAACCAATTCTGCTCTCCCGGCACTTATTTCAATGCCTCCTGAAAAGATTCTTTATTCTGGTACTTCCACAATGAATCCTTCAGTCGATCCCCTTGGCGTTCATCCAAGAAATAATTATGTTTTTAACGACAGTCGTTTCATAATCGATTCTCTGGAGGTTGAAGTTCCGATGGAGCTAAGGATTAAGGATCTTCAGTTCGCTCAAACGGTAGATAATTTTCTAAAAAATACCGGAGGAAGTGGCAATAATAGTGTTAAAGCTGAAAACTTTAAACTTCTGAAAGTCGACATAGATGTAAAGAACGGATTTCCTCTGGGGTTGTCTGTAAAACTTATTCTACACGATTCGGTTAAAAACAAGGATATAAGTACTGTGGATGCAACAGGGTTTCTGGGTCCCGCGCCAGCAGGGAGTGATGGCAGAGCAACAGGTTTTACTGAAACAAAAACAACTATAGATCTGACTAAAGACTTTTTCAGTTCAATAGATCTGGCAGATAAGGTCATTATTCAATTTACTCTTAACACTACAGACAATACAACAAAAGATGTTAAGTTCTATTCAGATTACAGGATAGATTTTAATGCAACGGTGGTGGTTCAACCCGATATAACCCTTAAGTGATACTTTAAATTCAGGATTCATGATTAAGAAGACAAAATATATTCTGATTTTAGCGCTGGTAGGTCTGTCTGCCGGCTTATCCGGCCAGAACAGCCAGGTTTTATACTACATGAACCTCCCGCAAAACCACCTGCTAAATCCTGCAATGAGGCCTTCTAATTCGCTTTATATAGGATTACCGGTAATCTCGGGGATAAATATGAACATTAACAACAATTTTGTTAAATTTTCAGACGTATTTACGAATAGCGCTACATCGGATTCGGTTTACACATTTCTTAATCCAAAAAATAACATCTCGGATTTTATTAATAAAATTCGGGATAAGAACTCTATTGAACCTGAGATGTCGGTACAGACATTTGGCATAGGTTTTAATGCCGGGAAAGACCTTTATGTGTTTCTTGATATTAATGAACGTCTGGATGCAAACGGTGTAATCCCGGGAGATATCTTTAAGTTCGCATTATTGGGCAATGGACAATTCCAGGGAGGTCAGATCGATCTGTCCTCATTCCGGGCAGACGTTAAATATTACCGGGAGATAGGGTTGGGGTTTTCAAAAAACATTACGAATAAATTACGAATAGGTGTCAAGGGAAAGATTTTATCAGGAATTGCAACCGTCTCACTCGAAAATAAATCGTTGGGAATAAGTATCAGCGATACATATACTCATACCTTGGATGCTGATCTGATCGCGAATGTCAGCGCTCCGCTGATAATCACAAAAAATGCAGGCAATGAGATCACCGGAGTCAAATTTGACGACAGCGGACTTAAAAATGGAAGTGGGATCATCGACTTTGCCAGAGGTAAAAAGAACACAGGATTAGGTGTCGATATTGGCGCAACATACTCTGTTACTCCAAAAATTATGGTTTCAGCGGCAATAACTGATCTGGGTTTTATCAGGTGGAAAAACGATGTCAATAACATTGAATTAAAGGGTCATTATGTTTTCAATGGAGTTGACCTGCATTCCATTTTCAACGATACAACCCCTATTGGAGATATAAATCCAGGGCAGGTTATTCTGGATTCTCTTAAGAAGAACTTTAAGGTTACAGACTCAAAGAATGTTTTTACAACTTACCTGCCATTTGGAATTTCTTTGGGAGGCAGCTATAGCCTTACGAAATCGGTTTCGCTTGGGTTATTATCTTACACCAGGGTTATTGGGAAGCAGGTGCGTGAGTCAATGACAGCTTCAGTAAATTTAAATCTTGGGAATGCATTTTCCACTAGTCTGGCTTATACTATGGCAAATAATCAATATGATAATCTTGGGCTGGGTGTTGCTTTCAGACCCGGGATATTCCAGTTTTATATGCTTGCCGACAGGATTCCGGTAACCTGGAACAAACTAAAAACAGGAAGTTCAACCATTCTGATGCCTGCTTCGGTGAATACAATAAATTTACGATTAGGTATGAACATTGCATTTGGCAATAAGTCCAAAAAGAAACAAGATAAACCAATGTTGAAAGCGGAGTAATTTTTCTATAAGATGATACTCTTTCGTTATATATTATACGGGCTTGTAATATTCCTCATAGTAAGGATGTTAACAGGAGTTGGAGAAAGTAAAAAGAACTCCGGCAAGGCAAACGATAGCATAAAGACCAATTCTGCAAACGCAAAAAAAATCTCAAAAAGGATTGGAGAATATGTCGACTATGAAGATGTGGACAAATAGATCCTGAGTGATTATTTGTTGATAGCTTTTAGCTTTTTCGCAAGGGAGTTCGCGAATACAAAATCATTTAACGGACCACATTCTGAGTGAAGTACATCGTTTTTGTTTCCCTCCCAGTATTTTTTCCCTCTGCTTATAAAAACGATCTTTTCCCCGATTTCCATCACAGAATTCATATCGTGTGTGTTAACGATTGTTGTCATTGAATATTCTTCAGTAATTTCCTTTATAAGAGCATCAATCAAAATAGCAGTTATCGGATCGAGTCCGGAATTAGGTTCATCGCAAAAGAGGTATCTGGGATTTAATGAAATAGCCCTGGCAATTGCCACTCTCTTCTTCATCCCTCCTGATAATTCTGCTGGGAATAATTTGTTGGCTCCAATAATATTAACCCTATTTAGGCAGAAATTCACTCTTTCATTCTTTTCAGCAGGACTTTTATTTGTAAACATATCCAGCGGGAAGCGGACATTCTGTTCGACAGTCATAGAATCGAAGAGAGCGCTACCCTGAAATAACATTCCAATCTGGGTACGGATCTCCTTTTTCTCATTAAAGTCAAGTTTATTAAATAGAGTATTCTCGTACCAGATCTCTCCGCTATCAATTTCATGCAACCCGGCAATTGCTTTTAAGAGAACAGTTTTGCCCGAACCGCTCATTCCTATTATGAGATTGGTTTTCCCGGGTTCAAAAATAACGGAGATATCATCAAGAACGATTTTCCCGTGAAAAGACTTGGTCAGATTCTTTATTCTTATCATGACAAAAGCAGTTGGGTAAGTATAACATTAAAAAGCAGAATAAGCACACAGCTGTATACTACCGCTTTTGTACTCGCACGACCCACTTCCAGGGAGCCCCCTGATACATAATATCCCTGAAAGGCTGATACACTTGTTATTATAAAAGCGAAAAAGACTGTTTTGATAAGAGAATAAACTACATAGTAGGGTATAAAATCGTATTGGATCCCGTAAATAAAGTTCTCGGAAGTTATCACACCAGTAAGTGTTCCGGCAAGCCATCCTCCGAAGATTCCAACGATAATTCCAATAAGAGTTAATATAGGATTGAAAAGAAGTGTCGCAATTATCTTGGGGAGAATTAGATACGAGGCTGAGTTTACACCCATCGACTCAAGTGCATCAATCTGTTCAGTAACTCTCATAGTTCCTATTTCAGATGTTATATTTGAACCAACTTTCCCTGCCAGTATTAGCGCTGCTACAGAAGAGGAAAATTCAAGAATGATAGAATCGCGGCATCCTAGTCCGATGAGATATTTTGGGTATATGGGGTTTTGAGTATTATATGCTGTCTGTAAGGTTATTACAGCTCCCATGAAAAATGAAATGATTGCTATGATACCTACGGAATATAATCCCAGATACACCAGCTCCCTCATTGTTTGTCTGTAGTACACCGACATTTTTTCAGGCTTGGAGAAAACCTTTTTCATTAGGAGTATATACAGCCCGATCTGGGAGAGAAAGGAAGTCATATTTTTCACATTTGAGATTACCAAAATTACTAATATTTACTGTATTTCCTTCATAAAGCTATTTTGAAGAAGTGACTCATGGACAAAACTGCTTGAAAATCAATTTATTTACCGCAGCCCCAAGGGGAGTAAATTGATTTTCCTCGCTCCCCTTGGGGTCGGGGTAGACGAAGAAAATCAATTAGAGTGTATGCTCGATTCCTGATACTCAATATAATTAATTCTATATTTGCATAAATTATTGAAAATATTATCTTCAAATGAATAACAGGTATGTTATTATAATGGCAGGGGGTGTTGGAAGCAGGTTCTGGCCCCTGAGCCGACGTGAAAAGCCAAAACAATTTCTCGATATTCTGGGAAGAGGTGAAACACTGCTGCAGCAAACATTCCGGAGATTTAAGTCAATATGTCCTGAGGATCATATATTCGTGGTTACAAGTGCAGATCATACTGATCTTGTTATAGAACAATTAGGAATTGACCCCTCACAGGTACTTGGAGAACCCTTTCGCCGGAATACGGCACCATGTCTGGCTTATGGAACCTTCAGAATATTAAAGGAAAATCCGGATGCGGTTGTTGCGGTAACACCGGCAGATCATCTGATTATAAAGGAAGATAAATTCTCACACGCGCTGGAGAGCTGCTTCGAATTTGCGGCAGGTAACGACGCATTGGTAACTCTTGGGATAAAACCCGACAGACCGGAGACCGGATATGGATATATTCAGGCCGATCAGAAAAAGCCTGTAAAAGGTTTCATGAACCTTCTGAAGGTTAAGACATTTGTAGAAAAACCAAATATCGATCTGGCGAAAGTTTTTCTGGAAAGTGGTGATTTTTACTGGAATTCCGGGATATTTATCTGGAATATAAAATCTATACTTTCGGCATTTGAAAAATATCTCCCCGATACGTATTCTGCGTTTGATGAAGGAAAAACAAATTTGGGCACAAAACTCGAGAAAACCTTTATCAGCAAGACCTATACTGAATGCAGAAGCATTTCGATCGACTATGGTATTATGGAGAAGGCAAACAATGTGTATGTTATGTGTACCGACATTGGCTGGTCCGATCTGGGAACATGGAGTTCACTTTCCGAGCATTCAGCGGTTGATTCTGAAGGAAACATACTGGTACGGGGGAATGTTTTCTCCTATGATAATAAGGGTAATATTTTCAATATTTCAAAGGGAAAGGTAGCTGTTTTGCAGGGTCTCAGCGACTATATTGTTGTTGATACAGATGATGTTCTGCTTATCGTAAAGAGAGAAGAAGAACAGAATATTAAGCAATACCTCGACGATATTAAAAAATCAACCAAGGAAAAATATCTGTAAAAATCATTGTAGGGTAGGGTCGGGACCCTACCCTACAATGGTCGCAAAAAAAATGTAGGGAATGGTCGCGACCATTCCCTACATTTTTTATTATTTGTTCCGCAAAGCGGGATTGAGGTTCCTAATATTCCCAAAGATCGTGTTCAAAGTCGAACAGTTCAGTTTTAATACGTTCAGCTTCAAAAAGGGTAAATTTTCCTATCTCGTATTCACGTATTACCCTGTCGTTGTAGACGTTTGATTCTCCAATAATTGTACTTCCAAATCTTCGTTGCATGAAGAGATCATCAAATGAAATCCTCTGGGCGTCATTATTTGAAACAAATACTTCCTGTTTTGCGAGCGCAGACCTGGCTTCATCATAATTTATCCAGAATAATGGCTTTTTAAGGATCTGCCCCAGCTGGGCATCCAGTCCCATATAGATAGGTCTGATTGCAATAATTCTAACCTGGAGAGTGGAAAGTTTTTTATCGAAATACCATTGTTCGTAGATTTCCAGTTGTTTTACATCCTCTGGTCGCGCGAACTGTTTTACAATTGTATCTTTAGTTGCACCGGCTGCATTAATCTGAATACTTTCTGTTCTTGTGCCTCCTCCAAGAAGTTTTTCGATATCGTCATAAGTCGTACTGGCTACTCCTGTAAGGGGTTCATATGCTTTAAGTCTGCCAGCTTTGATCTCCTCAAGTATGACATTAATAAAGCTCTTTCTTCCGTCTTTGGTGGGAAGGGTAGGATAGTATAAGGGTTGATTAATTTTTTCCCTCAGATCAATCAACCGTAAATAGTATCTCGTCCAGATAACATCGGCTTCGCGCAGGTAGGGGAAATTTATTTTCTTTGCATCCGGAATTGATTTCTGGTAAATATCACCGAAACTCTGGGCGTTAACAATACCTGAAAGAGAAATGGCAATAATCCCGAAAAGAATTTTCTTATTCATGACGATATTTTATTTTGATATTATTCAATCTTTAAAATAATTGGAAGCAGATCTTTTACTTTACCATCAGGACCCTTTGCTTTTATGTCTTTAAGTATAAGGTCTTTCCCTCTGGTGAGCTTCGAAATCAAATCCTTTTGTTGTGCTGTTAGCGAGCTTGATGTGCTTTCGGCCTGATAAGAGTTACCTTTATCATTATAGAGATAGGTAAATCCTGTAATTTCATATTGGACCGGGAAATCGAAATCAGGAAGAGAGGCAAAGACACCCATCTGGGCAATTGCAGTGGCACGGGAGATGGTTCCGGTACTTTTCCCGCCAAAAATAGCAACAGGAAGAGGAACTGATTTCACCCTGAATTCATAAGGAGCATATGTAACTGGTTTCCCATTTATATTAGCAGTAACAATAACCTGAACGTTTTGTCCGACCTGATTTGGTTTAATTGCCCAACTGCCTTTAAAATTTTCCCCGTTAGGCATTTTCACTTTTTCAGTGGTTACAGTACCATTAACAACTTTAATGGTTATTTTATCTGGACTTACCCCAGGCACTGATACGTCAATAGGGTTAAGAATAGTAGCATACATTATATTAACAGCAGTAGGAGAGACGATAACATTTGGTTCACCAACAACATATTCTGAGCTGAAATCGTAGTTTTTAATTGATCCGTCTGGCGCCTTGAGAGCAATTATACCACCCCATTTCTTTGAACCAAGTGATGTTGCCCGAATTTTATATATCCCTTTTCCTGTTTCGTCAATAGGAAGTTTGGTGTCGCCAACTGTAATTTCAGGAACCTGTGTTGAGTCGGTAGCAGAAATAAACACCTGAGCTTCGTAATCGCTTCCCTGTGTTACATAGTTTGAATTTGGGATAACGATAGCTGTAAGCTTATTAAACTTGAATGATGAAGCATCAATTTGAGTATAAAGATAGTTAAGTACCTCAGTCTCAGCGTTTCTTACGTTAACCTGGAATTCCGACAACATTGCAATAACAGCCACTGTTGGCAGAGTCTGAAAAGTTGCATTTTCCCATCTTTCCGATTCACCTGTTTTTTCATTTTTCCCTGGTTCGGTACTCAGGCTTGTTCTCAGTGACTCTTCTACAGATGGATTTTTACCCTCAAGTACTCCTATAAGAAAGTCGCGGTACTCATTAATATTAGCCTTCAGGTCGTTGGCTTTTCCACTTTCATTTGAGCCAATAAGAATCTGAGAAGGGATGTTGGTATCATCAAACTTTAAAATCTTTTCTGTAAGAACTTCGGTACCGACAACTGCAGCATTTCCAGGGCCATCGCATGTATTGATGATTTCAATTTTAAGTCCCTGCATGAAATTAAATATCTGATCAGCCTGTTCTTTAACCAGGTAAGCTGATGTCTTATATTTTCCTGCTTTAGCATGATTTTCAGCGTCAGCCCTGTCGAATTCCTTATAGATCAGGTCGTTCTTTTGAGAATAGTTTTTGACAGTTAGGGTTAATGCCTGGTCGACTTTTACAAATGCTTTTACGGCCTCCTTTGATACATTAAGTGCAAGCATGGCGGTAAGTACCAAGTACATCATACCGATCATCTTTTGCCGTGGAGTTTCCTTTCCGTGAGCCATTTTGTTGGTAGTATTAGTTAGGTAAAAAAATCCGCATTATTTAACATTCATAGCGGAAAGCATATTTCCATAAACATTATTCAATGCCGACAGGTTATCGTTAAGTTTAGTTATCTGTTCGCGATATTTTTTGGTGTCTCCTGCTGATTCTGAGAAGTCTTTCATGATGCCCTGAATACCTTTGAAGAGTACATCAGATTCTTTCATATGATCATCAGCTCCTTTGCGTTGAAGTTCGTATACTGCATTCAGGGCGGAGAGATTTTTATTGAGAGATTCGAGTTGCTGTTGATATGATTTTCCGCCCACCTCGATAACTGACAGTGAGTCGGCCATGCTATGATATGCAGAACCTGTTTCGTTAATCACTTTTGCTGTTGACTGATATGAATCGGACAATTTGCCAAGAGAGTCATTAGCAGTATTAATGGTGTTCATATACTTTGAAGATGCAGCAGAGACATCGCCCATAGCATTAATGTTTGAGGTCGATTCGCTGAGTTTTTTCATTCCCACACCAAGCTTTTGAAACAAGTCGGGGGTAATCTCAGCTTTCTCGAGCATCTCGTCGAATTTTGCCAGAGCAACCGATCCGGCGCCACCACCACCGGAAATAACTCCACCTCCTGTACCACCACGATGTTTGGCATCATGAGCTGAGAGTTCAGGTGCTTCGTCTTCGTGAATTCCGGCAAGTTCGGGATAAACCAAAGACCAGTCAATTTCTTCATGCAGCGGTTCAAAAGCTGAAAAGAAGAAGATTGTAGCTTCAATGAGAAGACCAACTGTAAGCATGGTGCCAGCATATGGCCAGTGCTGTATTTTGAATAATGCACCAACAATTACGATGGAAGCTCCAATTCCATAAAGTTTCGCCATGAAATTTTTCCACCCGCTGCTCTGTGTTAATTCTGCTAGGTTCATATAGTTGATTATTTGAGGATTATTTCAATTATTAATTAACTCCGATAAAAGCTCTGACATTCCGGAATCCAACGTAGGATTTTGTTGAATCCTGGTATTCATAGTCTCTTGAACTTGTCTGAATAAAATATGCAATGTCTTTCCACGAGCCTCCGCGAATTACTTTTCTTTTCATTACGGGAGGATCAGTAGGTTTTGCATTGTATTTATAATCCGGTGCAAGATCGTGCTGGAAAAGGTATGCTGATGGATGATATGCACAACTTGTCCATTCAGCGACGTTTCCTGCCATATCATATAATCCATATTCATTAGGTTCGTACGATCCTACTTTTCCGGCATATACGTTACCGTCGTCGATATAATTACCTCTTAACGGTTTGAAGTTGGCAAGGAAACACCCTTTGTAGTTACGGGTATACGGACCTCCCCATGGATACATTGATAGGGCCAGGCCACCACGAGCTGCATATTCCCATTCAGATTCAAGAGGTAGTCTGTATTCCTGTACGTCGGGAATCCCCTCTTTTCTGAGAGCTTCATTCATATGATCTGTTCGCCAGATACTAAAGGCAGTTGCCTGCACCCAGGAAACACCAACAACAGGATAATCGTCGAACGAAGGATGCCAGAAATACAGCGATGCCTGAGGGTCATTAAATGAATAGGTAAAATCCCTTATCCAACATAGAGTATCGGGATAAACATTTATAATATTGTGTTTTATGAACGATGAGCGGTCCTTTATCTGAACACTCAGGCTATCGGTCGATTGAATAGGGGGACCAACATATTTTCCAGATGTTAATTCAAAATTATCGTATTTATAACTTGTTCCGGAAGCCAGTTGATAATCAACCCAGAAATAGGAGTAGTTAAGTTTTCTAACATCAATTTGTTTTTTCCCGTTAAATCTTTCTTCGGGAGCGTAATACATTTCTTCAATTGTTGCTTTCGTTGTCTCTTCCTTAGGGTCAATTTTTTCATCCCAGTTCAATACATTGGGTTCTATAACCGTTCCCTCATTATCAACCATAAAATATTGTCTGTCAGCAACCTCAGCATTACCAAGTTTTGTCCTGAGAATGGAATCGCGTACATAATATACAAACTGACGATACTTATTATTCGTAATTTCTGTCTGATCAATCCAAAATGCATCAACTGTTACCTGTTTGGAGATGCTATTCATTGCAAACACAGCATCCTGATCGCTTGGGCCCATCATATAACTTCCCGCAGGAACAAAAGCCATCTCAAAAGGTTCCGGCTCAACAAATTTCTTCCGCCCAGGAACGCCTGTCAGTTCTCCATTGTTGGTAGAGCCACAACCCGTTAGTAAGATTATCAATATAAATGCTGATAGTGTTACCTTTTTCATACTAATTGAGAATTTAATATTGCAAGTAAGTTAATTTTTTTTATAATCACAAAAATCTTATGCTTTTATATTTCATCGGACTTTTGCCCAGGCTAAGGTCGAAGCAATAATTTACCATAAACTCATGCGAGCCACGACTGTCTTTTGCCATATCTGATATTGTAAAATCATAAGCATATCCTAACCGTACTCCGTTATAAAGTTCGAAACCAATCATTCCGATAAGTGCATCACCGGCTCTGTATGAAACGCCTCCCCATACTTTCTTATTGTATCGTAATAAAGAAGTGAGGCTTACCTGAACGACCTTTCCATCGCTGTAGGTAAACACCGAAGGCAATAATTCAAGCGATGGGTTTGGTAATTGTAAGGTATAACCTGCGGTTAAATAGTAATGTCTGCTTACATAAGTCACACCCTTTGTATATTTTATCTTTGGTTGGTTGAGGTGGGTAACTGAGAGTGAAGCATAATACTTGTCTGTTTTGTAGTAGAACCCGAGCCCAGCGTCGAAGGCAACAAAACTTTCTTTATTTTCCGGTATTAAAGGATCTCCGGATACAGGTGTGTGAGAATCATCAGATGGAATTTCCCAGGTTGGATTAAGTGTCTTATTCATCATCCCCAGGTTTATTCCAATCCCTAACTTACCTTGTCCAACGTCCATAAGATAGGAGTAGGCTGCAGACAGATTTATGTCTTTATCAAATCCGATATTATCACTTTCAATTAACAATCCGATACCACTTTTAATATTAAAGGGAGCAACCGGAGCGCTAATATTAAATACGGTAGTTGACGGAGCTCCTTTGAATCCCACCCATTGCTGCCTGTTCAGAGCCGATGCACAGATCATACCGGAAGTACCTGCCACACCAGGGTTATATGTAAGAGTATTAAACATATAATGACTTGAAAGCGGATCTTGCTGCGACAGGACCGGTTGCAGGATTAGGGTTAAAAAAAGAAATACAAAACTTACTTTTCTCATTTTTTGGTCAGAAGGGCGATACGCTTTTGTTGAACTAGTAAAGTAAATAAAAATATTACACCTTAACAAATTTGAGTTTTTTTTTGCTCTTCCCGCTTTCTTTTTTGACGAGGCATTAAAACATTTTGATAAACAAAAATGAGGATGCTTTCAGGATTTGAGCCTTTCGACAGCTTTTACCCACCTGTCGGGTACTTCGTTGCGGTTTGCCTTAATATAATCTTCGTGAGAACAGGCAACATAGTGGTTTTGATCTTTTTCACCTGGAATCTCTATCCACCATCTGTCGGTAAGGTTGCTTTTAACAAATATGAGATCGTCTTCAAGGTCTGTAACTCTTACATGGTACTTTATAAACCGGCCAGAGCTTCCTGAATCAAGAACGGGTGTTTCATATTGTTTTTGAGAGAAACCTTCAAGAAAAAACCAGATAATCTGTGCCGCAAGACCTGCTGTCTGTAACCGTATATCGAACTCGGGATTTACATCAAAAAGCCCGAAAAGTTTAAGATTGTCAGATATACCGGCATATCTTGAGAGCAGACAGATCTCTTCACCATAAAATCCGTTTGGTGAGGGGCTGAATGTTGCCGGAGCATCTGATTGCCTTACTGCCGAAATATCAAAAATGGCTGCATCTGAATCTCTGAACAATGGTTCTGTAAGATAGATTGCCTGCCTTACATCTCCAACCCTTACAAGTTCGGATCTTCGTTTCAGAAACCGGTTGATAACCTGCTGGTCATTAAGAAATGTCTGATAACCTATATTAATGTAATGGGAAAAAGTGCTTTTGTGATTGTTGATTATTGTGTTCAGATAGTTGAATGAATCAGGTATTTTTCTTTCATTGCTGAAATCA
This sequence comes from uncultured Bacteroidales bacterium, assembly GCA_963809855.1. GTDB lineage: Bacteria > Bacteroidota > Bacteroidia > Bacteroidales > VadinHA17 > LD21. The sequence goes on from CAWELF010000001.1 coordinate 3,712,269, forward strand.
ATCCTTGGATCAACTGCTATAAGAGTATATTTAGATTTATGCTGAGAAAGAGCCTTATCAATAGCCGGAACGAGGGCACTGCTTCCTCCGATAATTACCGGGAAAATATTTTCCTGAATCAATAAAGAGAGAATATCGGTCAGTCCTGCAATACTATCATTAAAAGTGACACCCTGCTTCATGTTCCCAAGATCAATTATTTTGGATCTTCCGGGAATTTTTGCGAGTTTGTAAAGCTGGCTACGAATCATATCAGGACCCTTCGAGGAGCCTGCATTCGGTGAGATTCGTCCTTCAGGTACACCTAAAATAGCAATCTTGAACTTGCCGATTTCTTTAATAGGAGTGTTTTCAGTATGGATGGTAATATTGTGAGGGAACCCGGCCTGTCCGGTAAGATGTTCAAAAACAGGACCTTCAATACTTACAGGGTTTATGTAGTCATTCAGGTTTACCATGGGATCTTTCAGGAACTATTTTTTAGTTTTGGTACTATCTGTGATTATCTTAATGCAATCTTCTTTAGTGAGCTTTTCTGCATCAGTGCCTTTTGGCAACCTGAAGTTAGCTTTATCTTTAGTAATATAAGGTCCGTACCTTCCGTTCAGAACCATTATATCCCCAAAGTCTTTGACAACCTTCTTTTTATCGCTGTCGGTTTTTTCAAGAATAATCTCAACAGCTCTTTCTACAGTAATTGAATAGGGATCGTCCTCCCCCTTTTTTAAAGAGTAGAACTTACTCTTGTACCTTATATAAGGACCGAACCGACCAATCCCGATAACTAATTCTCCGCCTTCATATTCTCCAAGCGACCTTGGAAGACGGAACAGATTTAATGCCTCCTCAAGAGTTATTGTTTCGAGAAGCTGATTCTTTGATAGACTGGCATATCTTGGTTTTGCTTCGTTTCCTGATTCTCCGATCTGGGCAACAGGACCGAATCTACCCATCCTCACCGATACAGGTTCTCCTGTTTCAGGGTAATTCCCCAGTATCCTCACTCCGGTTTTTCTCTCTTTTTTCTCAAGGGTACTTACCACCGTTTTATGAAAAGGAGAGTAAAACTTTTCAATCATACCAGTCCATTTAAGATTCCCAAGAGCTATTTCATCAAACTGCTCTTCAACTTCAGCAGTAAAATGATAGTCAAGAATCTCCGGAAAGTTTTCCATCAGAAAATCATTAACGATCATCCCGATATCCTGAGGGAAAAGTTTGGATTTTTCTTTTCCTGCAATCTCTGTTTTCCCTGTTGTTGAGAGCTTCCCTTTAAGAAGAGTAATAATCGTTATCTGACGCTTTTCACCTGGTCTGTCTTCGCGTGAAACATACCCCCGATTTTGAATGGTTGATATTGTCGGTGCATATGTTGAAGGACGGCCTATACCAAGCTCCTCGAGTTTTTTAACAAGGCTTGCCTCGGTATACCGGGGAGGAGGTAATGTGTATTTTTGTGTTGCGGTTACATTCTCGTATTTGAGAGGCATCCCTTTTTTGACAGGTGGTATTACATATCTTTCCTCATCAGTGTTTTCCTGATCGGAAGATTCGGCGTATACTCTGAGAAAACCGTCAAACTTAATAACCTCTCCGTTAGCCTGAAAGGTAACGGGAGAATTATTCATATCAATGGAGATGGATGTTTTCTCTATCTCCGCATCTGCCATCTGGGAGGCAACAGTTCTTTTCCAGATAAGTTCGTATAATTTCTTTTCGTTCTGATTTCCAGCCGTTGAAGGATTATCGAGATATGCAGGCCGAATCGCCTCGTGTGCCTCCTGTGCCCCTTTTGACTTAGTCTTAAACTGCCGGGTTTTTGAATATTTTTCACCAAACTCCGAAATGATCATCTCACGCGACTTTGAAAGAGCAAGCTGAGACAAGTTTGTTGAGTCGGTTCTCATGTAAGTTATTTTACCTGCCTCATAAAGTTTCTGAGCTACTGCCATCGTCTGAGCAACAGAAAATCCCAGTTTCCTGTAGGCTTCCTGCTGAAGGGTTGATGTAGTAAAAGGAGGAGCAGGCGATCTTGTACCAGGTTTGATGCTTATACTTCCAATTAAAAATTCTGAGCTCTTGCACAACTCAAGAAATGCCGACGCTTCTTTTTCTCCAGGGAATCGTTTAGTGGCTTCCGCTTTTAGTACTGCAATCTCCTTATTAGCCGATTCGATGTGAAAAACAGCAGTTACCCTGAATGCAGATTCTGACTGAAATGAAATAATTTCACGTTCTCTCTCAACAAGTAACCTGACTGCCACCGACTGTACACGGCCTGCTGAAAGTGAAGGCTGAACCTTTTTCCAGAGAACAGGAGAAATTTCAAATCCAACCAGTCTGTCAAGAATACGACGGGCCTGCTGTGAATTAACCAGGTTCATATCAACATGGCGGGGATTTTCTATTGCATGTGAAATAGCCTCTTTTGTTATTTCATGAAATACGATTCTTTTAGTCGTCTCCAGATCGAGATTTAATACACTTGCCAAATGCCAGGCAATAGCTTCCCCTTCACGGTCCTCGTCGGAAGCGATCCATACATGATTTGACTCTTTAGCAGCTTTTCTTAACTCACTTACCACCTTGGCCTTTTCCTTTGGGATCTCATAATTCGGGGCGAAATTATTCTCAACATCAATCCCCAGATTTTTTTTAGCCAGGTCTCTTATATGTCCGAAACTCGAAACAACACGATAGTCTTTTCCAAGGAACTTTTCAATGGTTTTTGCTTTTGCAGGCGACTCAACAATTACTAAATTTTCGATCATCACACGAGATATTTATTCTTTTTATCAGACGGCAAAGTAAGTCAATTAGGTGCCAATCTTCAAAATAAACGGTTAAGATTCTTTATTATTTACTATTTTTGGGGCAAATTACTTAAGTAAATGAAAGGCAATTCAAGCAATAGAAAATACCTGATTTGGTTCTGGGTACTGTTCATTTTTCCAATGGCTGTTGTTATAACTCTGTTCATTCTGATCTCCAAGGAAAAACTTGGTCCTATGCCTTCTTTCCGCGAACTTGAAAATCCGGAATACTATCTGGCTTCACAAGTCTATTCGGAGGACGGAGTTCTTTTGGGCAAGATAAGTGTTGAAAACCTGATATGGACAGACTATGAGAATATTTCTCCTTTAGTTGTTAAGGCTCTTCTGGCGACGGAAGACATCCGTTATTACCGGCATTCGGGAATTGATATAAGAGGTCTCGGGCGCGCAGCTATCCGAACAATTATTATGGGCCAGAGTACAGGCGGTGGCAGCACAATTACTCAACAGCTTGCCAAGCAGCTTTACCCACGGGATACTTCAAGAACATCTTCCTTAATGAAGAAGGTTAAACTTGGCGTTTCCAAGTTCAAGGAATGGCAGACTGCAGTAAAGCTTGAGCGGAGCTATACTAAAGAGGAAATTATAACAATGTACCTCAACAAATTTGATTTTAGCTATAATTCAATAGGTATACGGTCGGCCGCAAGGACATATTTCAATACTACCCCCGATTCACTTAACCTTCAGCAATCGGCTGTATTGGTGGGTATGCTGAAAGCTTCCACAAAGTACAACCCTGTAAGGAATTATGATGTAATGCTTCAAAGGCGGAATGTTGTTATCTCTCAGATGCAACATTATGGCTCTATTTCGCCAGCGATTGCCGACTCTGTAAAAAAATTACCAATCGAAGTTGATTTCAAGGTTGAAGATCATAATACCGGACTTGCAACCTATCTAAGGGAATATGTAAGGTTCTTAATGAAGAGACCGGAACCGGACAGGAGATTATACAGAAATCCTGCTTCATATGAAGATGCATTGTACGAATGGGAAAATAATCCTCTCTATGGCTGGTGCGTAAAAAACAGAAAACCAGATGGAACAAGTTATGATGTTTACAGGGACGGTCTGAAGATTTACACAACTATTAATTCCCGCATGCAACAATATGCTGAAGAGGCTCTTACAGAACATCTTTCCAAAGATTTGCAACCAGGATTTTATAAAAGGGCAAAAGGGTTTAAGAACCCCCCATATTCTGATGATCTGACAAAAGATGAAATAGATAATTTAATTCTGGCATCACTTAAGCAAAGCGACAGGTATTATACAATGAGGGCGAGAGGGGTTTCAGAAGATTCTATAATGCTGGCTTTTAATACTCCTGCAAAAATGAGAGTTTTCTCCTGGAAAGGAGATAGGGATACAATAATGACACCAATGGATTCAATAAGGTACTACAAATATTTTATCAGGTCGTCGTTTATGGTAGAAAATCCGCATAACGGAAATGTTGTTGCTTATGTTGGCGGGCCGGATTTCAGGTACTTTAAATATGATGCAATTACTGATCAGAAGAAGCAGGTCGGAAGTACGATAAAACCTTTCCTATATACCGTTGCCATGCAAAACGGATATTCTCCTTGCATGCAAGTACCCAATTCACCTGTCACCTTTGATGTAGGTGATACAACATGGACTCCCAGGAGTTCTGGATTGGCAGTGGATCAGGGTAAAATGGTTACACTAGCCTGGGGCCTGGCACAATCTGAAAACAATATATCGGCATGGTTAATGAAGCAATTTAAACCAAAAGCAGTAGCCGATCTGATGCACAAAATGGGAATCAGGAGTTTCATTGATCCGGTGCCCTCAATATGTTTAGGTACCCCCGATATTAAGCTCGAGGAAATGGTTGGAGCTTATGGGACATTTGCCAACCATGGAGTATACACAAAACCGATGTATGTAACAAGGATTGAAGACAAAAACGGAAACCTCATATCGACATTTGTTCCTAAAATAGAGGAAGTACTAACAGATGAACAGGCATACCTGATGCTTCAGCTTCTTCAGAACGTTGTGAAGACTGGAACGGCCAGAAGAATGACGGTTGAACCATACAATCTAAGGAATCAAATCGGTGGTAAGACAGGTACGACCCAAAACCATGCAAACGGATGGTTCATGGGTGTTACTCCAAACCTTGTCGGGGGAGTCTGGACAGGGTGGGAAGATCAATCTATTCACTTTGAAACTCTCCGGGAGGGACAGGGAGCTGAAATGGCGTTGCCGGTTATGGCAATTTTCCTGAAAAAGGTATATTCTGATCCTCAATTCGGAATAATGGAAGCTGACGAGTTTGAAGTTCCGCCTAACTTCAATGTGGATCTGGATTGTGATAAGGTTAATAAACAAAACTCCAGAAGAGACAATACGAGACGAGAACGATATTAAGGGAGCGATGGATTGCTTCGTCGTGCCTCCTCGCAATGACGGTGTAGTTGAGGAAAAAAAGAGTCATTGCGAGGCGCGTGGCGCCGAAGCAATCCGTCAATCCCATTTCGAAACTTGAAAAAAAGTCCCTCTAACTAAACAACGACCTTACAAGATTCTCGATTTTTCCGACTTGCACAACCTCAATATTCAGGCCTTTCGTAATTATATTCCGGTGAAACTTTGAAATATATATTTTTGTGAATCCCATTTTAGACGCTTCACGTATTCTTTGTTCAATTCGGGATACAGGTCGAATCTCTCCCGATAAACCCGTTTCTCCTGAAAAACAGATCTCTCGTCCGATGGGGATATCGAGATTTGAAGATAATACGGAACTTATTATGGCAAGGTCAATGGCAGGGTCGTTCACCTTTATTCCACCAGCCAGGTTCAGAAATACATCTTTTATACCAAGCCTGAAACCAGCCCTTTTTTCCAGAACAGCCAGCAGCATGTTAAGCCGGCGGATATCAAAACCGGTAGAACTTCTTTGAGGTGTCCCGTAAACAGCGCTACTAACTAATGCCTGGGTCTCAATCAGAAAAGGACGTAATCCATCAACCGTTGCTGCAATAGAAATTCCGCTCAGTGCTTCATCGTGCTGATTGATAAACATTTCTGAGGGGTTGTCAACTTCTCTTAACCCGTACTCGACCATTTCAAATATCCCTATCTCAGAAGTTGAACCAAATCTGTTTTTAACGGAACGCAGTATCCTGTATACATAATTATTATCGCCTTCAAAATAAAGAACAACATCGACGATATGCTCCAGGACCTTGGGCCCAGCAAGTGTGCCATCCTTAGTGATATGACCTATCAGGAAGACCGGGGTGCCGGTTATCTTGGAATACTTTAACAGCTGGGCAGCGCATTCCCTCACCTGCGATACAGATCCTGCCGATGATTCAATTAACCCGGTACTAATTGTCTGGATAGAGTCGATTATGATCAGAGAGGGTTTAATGTTTTCAGCATGAGTGATAATACTTTCAAGTTCAGTTTCACTCAGAATATAGCACTGTGAGTTCGAATTTTTCATCCTTTGAGCTCTCAGACTAATCTGCTCTTCGCTTTCCTCCCCGGAAACATAAAGGATATTTTTTCCCTTCATAGCAAGTGCGAGCTGAAGAGCAAGTGTCGACTTCCCTACACCGGGTTCTCCACCAAGAAGGATGAGAGATCCTGATACAATACCTCCACCAAGAATTCTATCGAGTTCTGAAATACCGGTTTTTTGCCTGTCTTTTTCATCGGCTTCGATATTATCAAGAAGTTCAGGTTTCCTCTTTTCCTGATTGATTATGTAGGAAGGTTGCGGAGAAGGAGATGAAGACACGATCTCCTCATGGTAAGTATTCCACTCTTTGCAGGAAGGGCACCTGCCAATCCACTTGGCTGATTCGACACCGCAGTTTTGACAGATAAATACTGTTTTTGTTTTAGCCATAGGTATTACCCATAAGGTTTTAAAAGTACGAAAATACTTTTGATAAATGGTTAAGATACTCTAACGGATTGCTTCGTCGTACCTCCTCGCAATGAACCGTTAGTAAGTTGGCTAACGGGAGTAACGGATTGCTTCGTCCTCCTTCGTCGTCCTCGCAATGACGGTCACATTATTGTACTTAGGGTTAGATGAAATTGACGAAAAAAACGGGTCATTGCGAGGAGGTACGACGAAGCAATCAGGATGGAGTCTCTTTCCGGTCTTTTCGGAAAATAATAAAGAAGGAAATTACTCCTGTAATAACGACAAATACTAATTGTGATTCGTGGGTAAGAGTAGCATATGCAAATCCATCTTCCAGGGGAATTCCTTTTACAATAAATAATCCCTGCTGAACAATGTAATGAAATGCACCAATGCCACCTGAAACAGGAGCCGACATCCCAAGTCCGCCGATTACCAGTATAAAAATACTATCGTGGAAAGTAAGAAATGAAGTGCTTTCCATGGAGAACACAACAACCCATGTCATTAGTGCGTAATTAAGCCAGATGAAAATCGTATGGAACAGAAATTCCCATTTTCTTTCCATATTGGTAATTGCTTTTAATCCATTTATAACGCCTCTGGCAGCATCGAATATCTTTGAAAAGAATCTGATTTTCCGGAGAGAATTTTTATACCTGATTAGAAGGAACAAAATTACAGCAGCAAACAGTAAAAGTATAGCCGCTACCCAGAGTATCCAGGTAGCTCCGAACATTTTTTGAATTGGGATCAGTATGCTGTTTTTCAGAAACAGACTTACCTGGTCACCACTGGAGAAAATCAGGTAAATCATTATCAGCAGCAGTGAAATGAGGTCAATTGACCGCTCAACAACTACAGTACCTATTAATTGATCTACAGGAATCTTTTCCTTTTTCCCAAGCGCCACACAACGCGTTATTTCGCCCATTCTGGGTAAAGCGAGATTGGCAAGGTAACCCGTCATAAGTGCATAAAACGAATTTTTCAATGAAGGTTTATATCCCAGAGGGTGTATAAGCAATATCCATCTGCGTGAGCGGCTCACAAAAGCAAAGAAGCCAAACAAAACTGACAATAGCAGCCAGTAATAGTTAGCCTCCCTTAAATCGCTTAAAAACTTTGTTGTATCAACTTTCCGGAATGCAAGCCAGAGCAATAAAATTCCAACGGAGAGGAAAGCCAGAAACTTCAGAGCCTGTATTGTGCCTTTTCTCAATGTCAGATAATTTTATTCGTTTTGGTATCAGGGAATATAATTGTCGGTTTGAAGGTTTTTGCTTCCTGAAAATCGATGTGTGCATATGACATAATGATTATTATATCACCTGCAATTACCTTTCTGGCTGCGGCTCCATTAACACAAATCTCTCCCGATCCGCGGGTACCTTTTATTACATAGGTCTCAAGGCGTTCGCCGTTGTTTAAGTTGAGAATCTGAACTTTTTCATTTTCAACTAAGTTTGCCGCATCAATAAGATCCTCATCAATAGTGATACTACCAATATAATGCAGATTTGCCCCGGTAATTGTGACCTTGTGGATTTTAGATTTAACTACTTCTATTAACATGTTTTATTAGTTTTTGAGAGTAATTATGGCGCAAAGGTAGTTATCCTTTTGATTCAGACCAACCCGATTGCAATATTATCTATCAGTCTAATCTTTCCTGCACTTACTGCAATACAGCCAAAATATTTTTTTGTTATTTGCATTTCGCTTTTCTTATTAACCGGGATCAGTTCAGTATCGTCCACAATATCAAAGTATTCTACTTTAAATCCATCGATTTTTCCGATACTTTGTTCAACGAATATTTTTATTTCAGGGATATCTGAAACTGAGATTAATGAGGCAGCTGAGGTTAATGTTTTATAAATTATTGAAGCATTTTTTCTTATACCGGGTTCCAGAAGAACATTTCTGCTGCTCATTGCCAGTCCGTCATTTTCCCTAATAATAGGGCTACCAAGGATTTTTACTTTACTCTTTGTCTGTCTGACAAGTTCCTTTATAACTGCAAGCTGCTGAAAGTCTTTCACGCCAAAAATTGCAATATCGGGCTCTACAATCTCAAGCAGTCTGCTCACGACCTGCGCAACACCATTGAAATGTCCGGGACGATGAAGCGCCTCCATTACTTTTCCAAGATTGCCGAAATCAAATACCCTTTTATCTTCTTTGGGATATATTTCCTTATCCGAAGGAGTAAAGACAATATCGGTATCTCTCATCACCTTTTGAAGAAGGGAGAGGTCTTTTTCAAGTGTCCTTGGATAATTTTTTAAATCATTTAGATCATTAAACTGAGTCGGATTTACATATATACTTACGACTACGATGGGGCACAACTGCACAGCTGTGTTAACCAGTGAAACATGCCCATCATGAAGCGCACCCATTGTGGGGACAAAACCAACTGGAGAGAGACCGTCTCTTTGTATCAGGGCTCTCAGCTCCTTTGCTTCACTTATTACTTTCATAATTCCTGATTTTTTACAAACTTAACCCGATTAATTCATTTACATAAGTATCGCACAAAAAAAAGTTGTGCAACAGATTTCATCTCAGTTTCACATTACGATTATCCGCATTTTTATTATGTCATAAATTTTTACTATCTTTGCACCTTAATTCGAAATGGTATATCCAGGCAGGAAAATAACATGGAAAGCAGGAAGGTATTATTCATTTCACAAGAGATCACTCCTTACTTAGGTGAAACAAAGTTATCGAAAATCGGGAGATTTCTACCACAGGGCATTCAGGAAAGGGGAAAAGAGATCCGGACTTTTATGCCAAGGTATGGTTGCATAAACGAACGCAGGAACCAGCTTCACGAAGTTATTCGTCTTTCTGGTATGAATCTGATTATCGACGACACTGACCATCCTTTAATAATTAAAGTCGCTTCAATACAGTCGGCCCGCATGCAGGTCTATTTTATTGATAACGATGATTACTTTCAAAGAAAATTTGTTACAAGCGACTCGAACGGTAAGGAGTTTATTGATAATGACGAACGGGCTCTGTTCTTTGCCCGCGGTGTAATAGAAACTGTTAAAAAACTTCGTTGGGCTCCCGATATAGTGCACTGTCATGGATGGATGTCTGCTCTTGTTCCGGTCTACCTTCGGAGTATTTATCAAGACGATCCATTGTTTCATAATTACAAAATAGTCTATTCAGTTTACAATAATGATTTCATTAATCCGTTTAGATCAACATTCGCTGACAAATTGCGATTTGACGGAATAGATGGTGAAAATCTTAAAATGGTTAAAAAACCTGATTTTGTTAATGTTTCAAAACTTGCCATAAAATATTCCGATGGCATAATTATCGGCAGTGAAGAAATAAATGAGGAACTGAATAATTACATAAGTACAATTAATAAACCTGTCCTTACTTTTAAGGATGATACAGAATATATTGATGCCTATAATGACTTTTATGACAAGATTCTATCATAGTTCCAAATTCTTAAACAGATCTGCCTCCGGCTTTTCACTTCTTAATAACTTTTTTCGTATCTCCCTTTTTATATTGCTAACCGTACTTGTAATTTCCTGTGAGGAAGGACCAACTCCGATCGGAACCGGGCTTCTTCCTGACAGAGATTTTGTTACTACATTAGGGACAGATACAATGAGCGTGAGGTCGTATACTATGTACGATAATTCTTTTCGCTCCGATAATCCATCGATTTCATATCTCGGACAATTGAATGACCCTTATTTCGGAACCACAACAGCTGAATTTGTTACACAGATAAGGCTAGCTGCTGCATGGGATGGCAAATCATTTACAATTGATTCTGTAAAGCTAAACCTTCATTTATCTGTTTCTAAGGGAAATGCAAGTGTGACCCATAATTTGCGGCTTTCGGAGATTTCGTCTCAGATTTATACCGACTCAGTATATTATTCCAACAGAAAAGTAGATACCACCGGGTATGGCATAAGTCTTGTTCTTCCAAAATTGAGAGCAGATACTATCAACGACATTGAAATGGTCGTGCCTAACTCATTTGGCGAATACCTTACAAGAGATACTACACAATTGTTTTATAGTAATAGCAAGCCTGACTTTAGATCCTTTTTTAAGGGACTCTATTTCCGGATCACACCATCCCCGGACCCGGTTATGTTGGATATAAGTCTTCTCTCGACAACTACATCTTCTGGATATTTTAACAGCTACTTTACTCTCTACATGCACGATGATGCAGGGGTAAGCAAAATATATTATTTCGTTCTCGATGCCACAAATACTAATGCTGCCTTTAACCTTATACGGCACGATTTCAGTACCGCCACACTCGGGAATAAAATGGCTAATCGAAATGACACTATTTTTAGTCATAGAGACACCTTGTCATACTTGCAGTATTTAAACGGAGTATATACACTGATAAAAATCCCGGGTCTCGAAACTCTTAAGAAAACACTTTCATTTAAGGGGATTGCAATAAACAAAGCAAGAGTTTCCATTCCGATATATTTTGACGGAACGATGTATACGCCATCGACAGTATCCCCTTCAATTGTACTAAGATATCATACAAAAGATGGTACTGAATATGTGGTTCCCGATTATACTATTGACACCTACCATTCATTCTTTGGAGGAGTGGTCGACTCTGTGGCGAATGTATATACTTTCAACATTCCGGGTTTTGTGCAGGGCTACCTGAAGGATCCTACAGACAATCTGAAACCGGAGCTGGAATTGTTTCAGGGTTATGGAACCAAAAGTGCTATCCTGAAAGCCAACAATAGTAAAACCCCGGTCAAGTTCGAGCTTACCTACACAAAGTTCTGATATTTGTTATTAAAAATTGCTACTTTAGTGTCTCTTTCTAAAACTTATATATTATGTGTGGAATTATTGGCTATATAGGATCTAGAACAGCAAGGGAAATAGTCATTAACGGTCTCAAAAAGCTGGAATACAGGGGTTATGATTCTGCGGGCATGGCTCTGGTAAATGGTGAAACCAAGGTCTTCAAATGCGCCGGAAGGGTACAGGACCTTGAGGATATGGTCAAAGATTCCAGTTTTAATGGTACCACCGGAATGGGTCACACAAGGTGGGCAACACATGGTGAACCTAATGAACTTAACGCTCACCCGCAGGAATCGTATAGAAAAAACTTCGTTGTCGTTCATAATGGTATAATTGAGAATTATTCGGTTCTTAAAAAGCACCTAGAAAGCAGGGGAATCGCTTTCAAGAGCCAGACTGATACAGAGGTTCTGGCTAATCTTATTGAACATCTTTATCTTGAAGGAAATCTCACAGCAGAGCAGGCAATTACCCTGGCTCTCAGCCGGGTGGAAGGGGCGTATGGACTGTTGATTATCTGCACTAAGGAAACTGACAAGCTTTTTGCTGCCCGTAAAGGAAGTCCCTTGGTTATTGGAGTTGGTGACGGTGAAAACTTTATTGCTTCCGATGCCACACCTATAATTGAATATACAAACAGGGTTATCTATTTGAATGATGATGATATAGCCATTATTAAAAAAGATGAGCTGATCCTTAAAAATAAAAGAAATGAAACGATTACTCCTGAGATTAAAGAACTTGATCTAAAAATTGGAGAGATCGACAAGGAAGGTTTTGCTCATTTTATGTTGAAGGAAATCTTTGAGCAACCCCGGGCCATTCACGATACATTCAGAGGAAGAATGCTGCCCGACCACTCCGGGGTAAGACTTGGTGGTCTTCACAATGAACTTGAGACTATTGTACGGGCTCCCAGAATCCTTATAATTGCCTGTGGCACTTCCTGGCATGCCGGATTACTTGGAGAATATATTTTTGAAGAATATACCAGAATTCCTGTTGAGGTAGAATATGCTTCAGAGTTTCGTTACAGAAACCCGATAATAAATAAGGGAGATATTGTAATTGCTATCAGTCAGAGTGGTGAAACAGCAGATACCCTGGCAGCAATAAAACTTGCAAAACAAAAGGGCGCAAAAGTATATGGGATCTGTAATGTTGTAGGAAGCAGTATTCCCCGTGAAACTGATGCTGGGGTCTATACCCATGCCGGACCGGAAATTGGTGTTGCATCAACTAAAGCTTTTACCTCTCAGGTAACTGTTCTGGCTATGATAGCATTTGAAGTAGGACATATGAAGGGAATTATCTCAGATTCATTATACAAGGAACTGATATCGGAATTAGCTTCGATTCCGGCGAAAATCGAAAAAACTCTACTTGTTAATGAACACACTTTGGAGCTTGCAAAGATATTTAAGGGTACCCACAATGCACTTTACCTTGGAAGAGGATATCTGTTCCCGGTAGCCCTCGAAGGGGCTCTTAAGCTGAAGGAGATTTCGTATATTCACGCCGAAGGGTATCCTGCTGCAGAAATGAAACATGGCCCCATAGCCCTGATTGATGCTAACATGCCTGTTGTTGTTGTCGCTACCAAAGACGACACTTATGAAAAGATTATCAGTAACATACAGGAAATTAAAGCAAGAAAAGGTGTTGTTATCGCCATTGTTACCGAGGGCGATGAAATTATAAGAAAAATGGCAAATTATATCCTTGAGGTACCTGAAACAATTCCGGTATTTTCAGGACTGCTTGCTGTAATCCCACTTCAGTTGCTCTCTTATCACATAGCAGTATTAAGAGGTTGTAATGTTGATCAACCCCGAAACCTGGCAAAATCGGTGACAGTCGAATAAATACTTACACAAACGGCATGACGCAACAAGGTCTTTACCGGAATCTGACCGACCATGAGGTTGACATTCTGAGACATAATGGTTGCAATTCTGATAACTGGAACAGTATAAGTGTTAAGGAAGGCTTTGATCCAGCACGATGCATAAATGTTCGTTTTTCCGGAGATATTTTGCTTGGCACCTTTAAGGAACCGGCAGGCGATGGATCGGGGGCTAGTTATCCAACAGGAATATTCAACGCCCAACTTCATAATTGCAAAATCGGATCGGAAGTCTGCATTCATAATGTTGGAGACTTAATTTCCAATTATATTATTGAAGACAAGGTCGTAATCAGAAACTGCGGTAAAATTTACACTGAAGGGGTTTCTTCATTCGGAAATGGGATTTCAGTAAATGTATTGAGTGAAACTGGTGCGCGGGCTGTCAAAATGTGGGATCGGCTCTCATCTCACGAAGCATATATTGTAGCCATTTACAGGCATAAAAGCAAAGTTGTAAATGCGATTGAAAAACTGGTAGAAGATTATTCTTCATCAAACTCTTCCTCAGAAGGTACCATAGGATATAATTCCAAAATCATTAACTGTAACACTATAAGGAACATAAAAATAGGACCTTACAGCAATCTTGAAGGTGTTCTTCTTCTCGACAGCGGATCAGTTAATAGTTGTGAGACAGATCCTGTTTCTATAGGATTTGGTGTGGTAATGCGCCATTTTATTGTATGTTCGGGATCGATAATTTCCGATTCTGTAATAGTTGAAAAATGTTTTGTCGGTCAGGGTTGTATACTTTCAAAGCAATTTTCAGCTGATAACTCTTTGTTTTTTGCTAATTGCGAAGGGTTGTTGGGTGAAGCTTGTTCCATTATTGCCGGGCCACATACCGTAACTCACCATAAATCTACTTTACTTCTAGCCGCATATTTTTCTTTCATGAATGCCGGAAGCGGATCAAACCAGAGTAACCACATGTACAAACTGGGACCGGTGCATGCAGGCATTATGGAACGTGGTTCAAAAACTGCAAGTAATTCATATCTGCTCTGGCCGTCTCATATTGGAGCGTTTTCTGTTGTGATAGGGAGCCACTACAGGAACCTTGATTCATCGCGCCTTCCTTTCTCATATCTTATTGAAAGTGAAGGTGAATCTATTCTTATCCCTGGTATTAATCTGAAAAGTATAGGTACTCTCAGAGATACTCAGAAATGGCCGCTTCGCGACAGAAGAAAAAATCCCACGAAGACAGACATGCTTATTTATGAAATGCTTAGTCCATATATTGTAAACAAGCTGATTGAAGGAAGGGATTTATTAAAAAGTATACGCGAAAAATCCTCCACCTCCGTCTCGGTGTATTCTTACAATGAAATGCAGATAAAACGATCGGCGCTTGAGAGAGGAATTAATCTTTACCAGTCTGCTATTAATATATTCATTGGCAATTCATTAATCGGGCAACTGAAAAATTTGTCTGCGGTGGAGGAGATCGGCACAATCCTTCATAATGATGAAAGCACGGGAAAAGGGAAATGGGTTGATCTGGCCGGACTTATAGCTCCGGAAGAAGCCGTTGGAACACTCCTTGGAAATATAGAATCCGGAAAGGTCAGATCTGTTGATGATCTTACTAAATCATTTGCTGAAATGCATAATTCATATAAAAAGTGGGAGTGGATATCAGCACGTGAAATTATCGAGGGAGAAACAGGAAGATCAATGGCCGGGTTTTCCACAAGAGATCTGATTTCCATTGTTGAAAAGTGGCAAAAGAGTACTGCTGAAATTGACACTCTTGTTATTGAGGATGCAGGAAAAGAATTCTCTTCTTCAGCAGCAATCGGTTTTGGAATTGACGGAGATGAAGAGGTTGCTAAACTCGATTTTATGCAGGTTCGGGGTAGTCTGGAGTCAGACACTATTATTAAAACACTTCAAAGGGAAATTAATGAAAAGAGGTCTCTTGGGATTGAGCTTATCGACCGTTTAAAGAGAATTACTCCCTTGCAATAGTATTATCTCCCGGAGTACATTTTTTCGTAATATTTGCCATATTCTCCGGACAGCACTCTTCCAAGCCATTTTTCATTTGTAAGGTACCATTCTACAGTTCTTTCAAGACCATCAGCAAATTTCGGAATCGGAGACCATCCCAGCTCACTCTGTAACTTAGAGGAGTCGATTGCATATCTCAGATCGTGCCCGGGTCTGTCTTTTACGTATGTTATAAGTTTTTCAGAGGAGCCTTCAGCACGATTTAGCTTTTTATCCATTATACGGCAAAGAAGCAGAATCAGATCCAGGTTTTTCCATTCATTATTTCCACCAATGTTATATGTATCACCTGCTTTACCTTTGTGATAGATCAGATCTATTGCCGAAGCATGATCTTCAACATAAAGCCAGTCGCGGATATTTTCTCCTTTTCCGTAAACAGGTATTGGTTTGTTGTTATTAATATTGTTTATAGCAAGGGGTATAAGCTTTTCCGGAAACTGGTTGGGTCCGTAATTGTTTGAGCAGTTTGAGATTACCACAGGAATACCAAATGTATGATTGTAAGCTCTTACCATATGGTCGGAGCTGGCTTTTGAAGCGGAATAGGGGCTTTTCGGATCGTAAGAGGTTTTTTCGGTGAATAAACCTTCTTTTCCCAGAGAACCATAAACCTCATCAGTTGAAATGTGATAAAATAATTTACCCTCGAATGAATCTTTCCAGTTTAACAGTGCCGCATTAAGCAGGTTAACAGTACCAACTATATTTGTAAAAACGAATTCATCGGGACCTGTTATTGAACGGTCGACGTGGGATTCAGCAGCGAGATGGATTATCCCGTCAAAACGATATTTTTTAAAGAGGTCTAATACAGCCTGTTTGTCTACAATATCAACCTTTTCGAAAAGATAGTTTCTTTTTCCTTCTATGTCCGTAATGTTTTCCAGATTGCCGGCATAAGTGAGCTTGTCAGCGTTAACAATCAGATAATCGGGGTATTTATTAACGAATTTTCTAACCACATGTGAGCCAATAAATCCTGCTCCTCCCGTTATCAAAATAGTCTTTTTCATATCTTTTTATATTCTTAATGAGACGCAAAATATTGCGTCTCTACTGTTTCCTTGTCTTCCTACTTCTTCCTACCTACTACTTACTTCTTATAAACTTCTCCCAGTCCCAGGCAGTCTTCATCGCTTCATCCAGAGAGCTTTTTGTACTCCAGCCGAGTTCTTTGTTAGCCAGAGAAGGGTCGGCCCAGATCTTTTCTATATCCCCGGCCCGCCTTCCGGTTATTCTGTATTTGAGTTTTATTCCGGAAACACGTTCAAACGATCTGATAGCTTCAAGAACTGAAACCCCATTCCCTGTTCCAAGGTTGAAGACCTCATAATCAGATTTGTTAGATCGTTCAAGAAGTCTCATAACAGCTGTCACATGAGCTTTTGCGAGATCAACAACATGAAGATAATCTCTTATGCATGATCCATCGGGAGTATCATAATCATTACCAAATACCTGTAACTCATCTCGTAACCCGTATGCAGTTTGTGTGATATATGGTACCAGATTTTCAGGAATCCCCCTTGGTAATTCTCCGATTAGTGCACTTGGATGGGCTCCGATTGGATTGAAATATCGTAACGATACAGCTTTGATATTCTTATCCGAAACAGTAGTATCCCTTATTATTACTTCTCCCACCTGTTTGGTATTTCCGTATGGAGATGTTGCCGGTTGTAGCGGGGCATCTTCTGTAACAGGTAATTTTTCAGGCTGTCCGTAAACAGTACATGATGAGGAAAACACCAGGTTGGGAACGTTATGATGTTTCATCGCTTCAAGAATATTTACCAGCGACATAAGATTATTTCGATAATACTCCAGCGGTTTATTCACGGATTCACCGACAGCCTTATAAGCTGCAAAGTGAATAATGGCAGAGATATCTCTGTTCTTTTTGAAAAACAATTCCAGTCTTTCGGTATTGCAGAGGTCAAATACTTCAAGTGATGGTTTGGTACCTGTTATCTTTTGAATCCTATCAACAACCTCAGCCTCAGAGTTATATAAGTTATCGATAATAATAACGTCAAATCCTTTCTCAATAAGTTCTACAGTAGTGTGTGAACCAATATATCCGGTTCCTCCTGTAACAAGGATTTTCTTTTTCATTTAAAGGCTCCAGTAAGTATGGTTTTTTATTCTTCCGCGAAGAACACCTTTTACGTCTACAACAATACCGTCTTTATTCAGTAACGATGCAAAGTATGACTCCTCCGATTTTATATATTCTTTATGACATACAGCCAATATGACGGCATCGTATTTCCCCGATGGATGTTCTTTAAGGTCGATACCATATTCCTCCTTCACTTCATGTTTTGAAGCTCCCGGATCAATTACATCAACACCAATTCCAAAATCATCCAGTTCCCTGATGATATCCATAACTTTCGAATTCCTTATATCGGTGACATCTTCCTTAAAAGTAATACCCATAATAAGAACGCGGGCTCCCTTAAGTCCTTTGTCTGCTGCGATTATCTTTTTAACTGTCTGTTTACCGATATATCTTCCCATACTGTCGTTGATAAACCGGCCCGAATCGATCATTTGCGGGTGATATCCAAGAGCTTTTGCCTTGAACGAGAGATAATATGGATCGACACCGATGCAGTGACCTCCAACCAGTCCCGGATAGAATTTAAGGAAGTTCCATTTTGTACCTGCAGCCTCAAGTACCTCAAAGGTGTTGATACCCATCCTGTTAAAGATAATTGAAAGTTCGTTCATAAAGGCGATGTTAATATCGCGCTGGGTATTCTCAATAATTTTTGCTGCTTCAGCTACTTTTATTGAACTTGCCCTGTGGACACCTGCTTTTATTATCAGTTCGTAGGTTTTAGCGATGTTTTCAGCCGATTCTTTGTCGCAACCGCTTGTAACTTTTACTATTTTTGTAAGTGTATGATTTTTATCTCCGGGATTTATTCTTTCAGGAGAAAAGCCAACTTTAAAGTCGATACCACATTTCAAGTCTGAAAATCGTTCAAGAACCGGGATGCAATCATCTTCTGTGCATCCGGGATATACCGTTGATTCATAAACAACATAATCACCTTTTTTTAGCACTTTCCCAACCGTTTCAGAAGCTTTAAGTACCGGTGTAAGATCAGGAAGGTTGTGGCTGTTGGTTGGAGTGGGTACAGCAATAATATGAAAGGATGCTTCCTTAAGGTCCTTGGGATCGCTTGTGAGAACTATATCGGAGCCCTTAAAAGCTTCGGGGGAAAGTTCATTACTTGGATCAACTCCTTTCTTCATCAATTCAACCCTTTCGGGTTTTATGTCAAAGCCGATTACTTTTATAAATTTTGCAAACTCAAGGGCAATTGGAAGGCCAACATACCCAAGTCCAATGACTGAGAGTTTTGTTTCTTTATTGATTAGCTTAGTATACATTATAAAAGGGTTTTTAAAATTGGATGATAATCTCCGCGAAGACCTACAGGCTCCGCGTTTCTTATAGTATATGCAGTTTCAACCGATAAGCGTGCATCTTTAAGTCCAAATCCTTTTCCGGCAAGTATCTCTCTATATGAAAGTGTATGCAGTTCAGTAAATCCTTCACTGAATTCTATTTCTTCTCCATCAACAGTAATAGACCTGAAAGTTCTCTTCCCAGTGGCTTTAACCCAATCGGGAATATCATTATAATCGATGCTTAGAAACCACCTTACTCTCGCATTTTCAAGTTCAAGATATCCGGCAGCTTTATCCGGCTCTGACAGATGCACTATATTTTTCTTAACATCGCCAAAGATCCAGGTAAGCATATCGAAAAAATGAATCCCGATATTAGTAGCAACCCCACCTGACTTTTGGATGTCGCCCTTCCAGGAAATGGAGTACCAGTTTCCACGGCTGGTTACATAAGACATATCGACATCATAGATTTTTCCTTTCGGACCATTCTTTATCTTGTCGTGAAGTTCTTTTATTTTGTCGTGAAGGCGGAGCTGCAGAATTGTTGAAATCTTACGTCCGGTTTCATTTTCAATTTCCTGTAAGGCGTCAATATTCCAGGGGTTGAGAACAATAGGTTTCTCACAGATTGCTTCAGCCTGGTGACGCAGAGCAAATCTGATATGCGAATCATGAAGATAGTTTGGAGAGCAGATACTTACATAATCGATCTTTGTTCCTGTTCTTTTCAGCTTATCGATATGCCTGTCGAATCGTTCAAACTCCACAAAAAAATCACTTTCGGGGAAATAGCTGTCTATCCGTCCGACACTGTCAAATTTATCGAGACTGGCGAGCAGGTTATTCCCAGTATCTTTAATTGCCTTAAGATGCTTTACTGCGATATATCCTGCAACACCAATAATTCCGAAATTTTTTGGATTTTCAGCCATTGTCAATATTAATATGAAGTATAAAACTACGGAATTATTTTAGAAACTTTACCATCTGCTATATTGTATCTCTCCCCACTTTCGGGACAAGTTGCAAATCCGTTGCTGTCGAATATCAGTTTATGTCCGTATTCACTCATCCAACCTGTCTGTTTTGCAGGATTCCCGATAACAAGAGAATAAGGTTTCACCTCTTTTGTCACAACTGCGCCTGCTCCGATAAATGCAAACGTTCCAATTTTATTTCCGCAGACAATGGTTGCATTGGCGCCAATTGATGCTCCCTTCTCTACAATGGTGGTGAGATAGCTTTCCTTACGGATTATTGCGCTTCGTGGATTAATGACATTTGTAAATACCATTGAAGGGCCAAGGAAGACATCATCTTCACAAATTACACCTGTATAGATTGAAACATTATTCTGAACTTTCACATTTCTCCCAAGTTTTACGCCTGGTGAGATAACAACGTTCTGTCCGATATTACAGTTTTCACCTATCTCCGAACCCGTCATTATGTGGCTGAAATGCCAGATTTTTGTTCCTTTACCAATCTTGCACTCCTTATCAATAATGGCCGTTTCATGAGCAAAATAGTCCTTCTCCATAACATCTATTTATTGAAGAATTTTAGAATGTTTGATATTATATAATCAAGCTGTTCCTGTTCCAGGTCGGGGTGCATTGGCAGTGACAGTACCTTCCTGCAAAGATCGGAGGTAACAGGAAATTCACCTTCAGAATAACCCAAATATTTGTAAGCATCCTGCTCATGAAGAGGAACAGGGTAATATACCATTGATGGAATACTCTTCGATTCAAGAAATTTTTTCAGGTCATCCCTTCGCCCGTTTTCCACCTTTATGGTGTACTGGTGAAAGATATGGGAAGAGAATTTTACTCTTTCAGGAATTGATATTTCACTGCATTGGCTCAGAGCTTTATCGTATTGATCGGCTGCATGATTTCTTGAAGCATTGAACTGAGAAAGGTATTTTAGTTTTACCCGCAGTATTGCGGCCTGAATAGAATCAAGCCGGGAGTTAATTCCAATATCATCGTGGTAATACCGGACCTTCATACCATGGTTTGCAATACTTCTAAGGACCTTTTCCAGATCATCATCATTGGTGTAGAGAGCGCCTCCATCGCCGTAACAGCCTAAATTCTTTGATGGAAAAAATGAAGTAGTTCCCATATGCCCAATGGTACCTGCTTTTCTGGTGGTCCCATCGCGGAAAAAATAATCAGCCCCGGTTGCCTGGGCAGCATCCTCAATGACAAATATATTATAGTCTGCTGCAATTTTCATTATGTTTTCCATATCTGCACATTGTCCGAAAAGATGGACAGGAACAATAACTTTTGTTTTCGGTGTAATAGCTTTTTTAATGGCTTCTACGGATATGTTAAAGGACCCTGGTTCAGGATCGACAATTACCAGTTTCAGTCCCATCAGAGCCACAACTTCTACAGTTGCAATAAATGTGAAATTGGTGGTTATAACTTCATCTCCCGGATTAAGTTTGAGCGCCATCATAGCCAGTTGAAGGGCGTCTGTTCCGTTTGCACAGGATATAACATGCCGAACTCCCATGTATTCCTGCAACTCTTCCTCAAAAAGCTTTACATCAGGGCCTTTTATAAAAGCGGCAGAATCGAGAACGGATTTTATTGCAGTATCAATTTGTGCCCCGAGCTTCTCGTACTGTGCCCTGAGGTCCACCATCTGGATCTCTCTCATCAGCTTTTAATTTTTAAAAGACGAAGATAATAAATTTTTTATGAACCGCCCACCCCCCTGAGAAGCGGGCAAAATCAGATAGTACGAGGAGACGGATTATGTCATTTGGACAGAATGGGTCTTTGATATTGTTTTTTTTCTTAAATTTGTATTAATAATCAAATAAACTTAAAGTGGATATTACAGCTTTTATACGGGAGTTATTATTCGGGCACGATTGTGTAATCGTCCCGGGGTTTGGTGGATTTATAGGTAACTATACTCCTGCACGCATAGATAAAAGTTCCGCTACATTTTATCCGCCGGTAAAACAAATTTCCTTCAACAGGAATCTCAATCACAATGATGGCCTTCTGGTCGGCAGAATATCGGCCGGCTCAAATGTTAATTATGGTGATGCAAGAGAAATGGTTGAGCAGTTTGTTGCAGATCTTCGTAAAAAACTTGAGAAGGGCGAAAGGGTTGTTTTTGACAAGATTGGTGCCTTTGTTAATAACGAAGAAGGAAACGTTCAGTTTGAGCCCGACAGGGATGTTAATTACCATCTTGATTCATATGGTCTTGAACCCTTTCAGTGCATACCACTCGAAGGTTATGATGTGCGAAAAAGGATTCTGAGCCATACAGTTAAGGATCCGGTTAAGCAGACTTCTATGAGGAAAATTCTCTGGCGAGCTGCAGTAATCGTTCCTCTGCTTGGTCTGATGGTATTGGTTCCTTTGAAAACGGACCTGCTTAAAAATAGGATAGAAACTACAACCCTGAATCCTTTGGTAGCAGCTGAGTTTGAATACAATAAAAAGGATGTAGATGAGGCAGTTATAGCCGATGCTGCAAAGGTTCCAGAAAATTCCCACTCACTTCCGGAAGTGAAAACGGTTCCAGAAGTCGTTATTACTCCTGCTGAAACAACTACTTATTTTCTGATTACAGGAAGCTTTAAATCGGAAGAAAATGCGATCTCTCAGGCTGATAAGCTTAAGGAAGAAGGATTCGACGCTGAGGTAGTTCCTGCCCCAAATGGGTTTTACAGGGTAAGTGCAATGCTTTGTAGCGATCTTACTACAGCTACGAACAAAAAAGACAGTATTGCCAAGAAGTTTCCGGGGGCCTGGATTTCAAGAAAAAGATAACTTACCCCCCATCCCCCCTAAAGGGGGGCTAACACCCTATTGGATTATAATTCAATTAAATACAACGGAATTAGCTCTCATTTTATCATACTCCCGTTACTTACCTTTTCGGTGGGAGAGACCATAACCAGTTTTCCATCCTTATCTTCAGCCATAAGAATCATTCCCTGAGACTCGATTCCTTTTATTTTACGTGGTTCAAGATTAGCAATAATTGAAATCTGTTTTCCAATAATGGATTCAGGTTCGAAATATTCGGCTATACCTGAAACGATAGTACGTATATCAAGGCCCGTGTCAATTTTAAGCTTGAGTAGTTTTGTTGTCTTCGGAACCTTTTCAGCTTCAAGTATCGTGGCAGTACGTATGTCGACACGAGAGAAATCATCAAAAGTTATGACTTCTTTTCCCGGGGTGGTTTTTGCACTTGCTGCTTCATTGGCTTTTTTTGTAGCCAAAAGCTTATCTATCTGCTTCACAATTTCGTCATCTTCAATTTTAGCGAAAAGCAATCCCGGTTTGTTAATAAGATGACCCGCCGGCAACAGGTTTATGTTACCTGCTTCGCTCCATTGCAGCTTGTTGAAGTTGATCCATCCTCTTAATGTATTCATGGAGAATGGAAGAAAAGGTTCACAAACAATTGTCAGGTTGGCAGTTATCTGAAGTGCAATGTTCATTATTGTTTTTACTCTTTCAGGGTCGGTTTTTATAACCTTCCATGGTTCTGCATCGGCCAGGTATTTATTCCCCAGCCTGGCAAGATTCATTGCCTCTTTGAGGGCTTCACGGAAGCGGTATGCCTCAACGCTTGCCCCAACATTATCTTTGATTCTCGATATATCCTTCAGAACAGCATCATCATTTTCGTCAGTCTTTCCTCTTTCAGGTACCTTTCCCTCATAATAGTTATTTGTAAGAACCAGTGTTCTGTTTACAAAGTTTCCAAGGATTGCAACAAGTTCATTATTGTTTCTTGCCTGAAAGTCTTTCCATGTAAAGTCATTATCTTTTGTCTCAGGAGCATTTGCACAGAGGGCATATCTCAGAACATCCTGCTTCCCCGGAAAATCCAGGAGGTATTCGTGTAACCATACAGCCCAGTTTCTTGAAGTGGAGATCTTATCGTTTTCGAGATTCAGAAATTCATTGGCAGGAACATTTTCGGGAAGTATGTAGCTTCCTTCCGCTTTAAGTATTACAGGGAATATAATGCAGTGGAACACTATATTATCCTTCCCGATAAAGTGTACAAGTTTTGTCTCTTTGTCTTTCCAGTATTTTTCCCAGTCGGGTGTAAGTTCCTTTGTTGCAGATATATATCCAATAGGCGCATCGAACCATACATATAGAACTTTGCCATCTGCTCCTTCAACAGGAACTGGCACGCCCCAGTCGAGATCGCGGCTTACTGCTCTGGGTTGTAATCCCTGGTCAAGCCACGATTTACACTGTCCGTATACATTGGTTTTCCATTCTTTATGTTCTTCAAGTATCCATTTTTTAAGCCAGGGTTCGTATTTATCGAGTTGCAGATACCAATGCAAAGTTTCTCTGAGTACAGGTTTACTGCCGCTAACTGTTGAGTGGGGATTGATAAGTTCGTTTGAGCTTAATGATGTACCACATTTTTCACACTGATCGCCGTACGCATTCTCATTGCCACAATGGGGGCAGGTTCCCATAATGTACCTGTCGGCCAGGAAACAACCCGCCTCCTCGTCATAATAATGTTCGGAAGTTTTTTCTGTGAATTCCCCTTTATCATAAAGAGTTCTGAAAATGGCAGATGCGGTTTCATAGTGAACCTTATTGGACGTTCTGGAGTATATGTCGAATGCAATTCCAAAATCCTCAAATGCTTTTTTATTTAAAGTATGATATCGGTCAACAATCTCCTGTGGCGTAACGCCTTCCTTCCGGGCTTTCAGTGTTATTGGAACTCCATGTTCGTCTGAACCGCAAATTGATATCACATCCACTCCCTTCATTCTCAGATACCTGGTATAAATGTCTGAAGGTACATACACTCCCGCAAGATGGCCAATATGTATCGGACCGTTAGCATAGGGCAGAGCAGAGGTGATGAGATATCTTTTAAAATTCTTCATGATATTGGTAATGAGCCGTTAGCATTATTAAAAATCGAACAAAGATAATAAATTAAAGTTTTGTTTTTAGTTCCCGGGCCTCCATGCTTGTTAATTCCCCAAATCTCTTTTTTCAATCCCTTTCTATTTGCCGCCCAGCGGGACTGTCTAAAAAGTCTTTTTTAACCGCAAAGTACGCAAAGGTGGCACAAAGGACGCAAAGTTAAAACATTGTAATAAAGCTCTTTGCGATCTTTGCGATCCCGATAGCTATCGGGACTTTGCGATCTTTGCGGTTAATGGATTTCAACTTTTTCAACAGCCCCCGTGGGTAAAAAGGAAGAGGCTAATTGGATGTGGTTGTGAAAACTTGGAGAAAGCCATATTTAGGACTACCTTTACTTGAAATTTTATTTAAATGGCTTCGGATAAGATACAACCAGAGTTCCTGAAACCAGGAGATACGGTGGGAATAATTTCTCCTTCATTTTCTATAGAACCAAGGAAGCTTGCCTATGCAGTAAAGTATCTTGAAAAATGGCGACTGAAAGTACGTATCGGTAAAAATGCAATGAAAGTTAATGGACCATTTGGCGGAAATGAAGAAGAGCGTTTATCCGATTTTCAGGAGATGACTAATGATCCTGAAATTAAGGCTGTTCTTTGTTCTCGTGGCGGTTATGGCCTTTCAAAAATAATAGAGAAAGTGGATTTTTCTGCCCTGAAGACTGATCCGAAATGGTACGTTGGATTCAGCGATATCACCGTTCTGCATATGTGGTTAAGTGAAGTTTGCGGTGTTATGTCGGTCCATGGTGATATGCCTCTGAACTTTAGTAATTCAAAAAAAACCAAAACTACTTTCAGTTCCCTTAAACAGGTGTTGTTTGGTGAATATCAGGACCTTGAGTGGTCTGGTAATTTCTTTAAAGCTTCCGATGTTTCAGGTGAAATGACAGGTGGAAACCTTTCTCTTCTCTATAGTCTAAAAGGAACAGCTGCCGCGCCATCAACAAAGGGGAAAATATTATTTATTGAGGAAGTTGGGGAGTATTTCTATCATATCGACAGAATGCTGACATCGCTTAAGATGGCTGGTATGCTTAAAGACTTAAGCGCCCTGGTGATAGGCGGGATGAACAAAATTGAAGAGTCGAAAGTTCCATGGGGAAGGAGTATTGAAGAGACTATTTTTGGAATAGTAGATGAATACAATTACCCTCTGTTTTTTAATTTTCCGGCCGGACATGTTGCGGATAACCGGGCTTTTTATATTGGCAGGGATGCAAAGATAAAAGTGACAGGAAAAAAGGCAACACTTACATTCGGTTGAAAATCAAAAAGCAGAGATAAGAAGATCGAGATCCTTTGAAATAATCCCAAACTTCTGTCCCAATGTTTCATTTGTAAGCATGCCATTGTAGAGGTAGGCTCCGTTACGTATCCCAGGGTTATATTTAAGGAGAGGAGTGATCCCCCCAGAGTCGGCCAGATTCTGCAGCAAGGGTGTGAATACATTACTCAATGCAATTGATGCAGTGCGGGCAACACGCGATGGCAGATTCCATGCAGAGAAATGAACAACACCATGTTTCTCATAGACCGGATCGTGCATGGCACGGCATTCTGTAGTTTCAATACATCCCCCCCGGTCGATACTCAGGTCAATAATCACAGCTCCTTTTTTCATTCCCTTAACCATATCCTCAGTAATATAATACCAAGGACGTAGATCTTCAAGTTCAATGGCACCGATAAGCACATCTGCTGATCTGAGGGCTTTCTTAAGTACCTGTGGATGGAAAACAGACGTCTGAAGTCTTTGACCAAGAAGATTTTGGAACCGTCTTAACCTCTCCAGTGAATTATCGAATATTTTTACAGTCGATCCCAGTCCGATAGCCGCCCGTGCAGCATATTCCCCGGCAGTATTTGCACCGATAATAACTACCTCTGTTGGTGTTACCCCGGTTATCCCACCAAGCATAACCCCTTTACCGCCATGCATATTACTGAGATATTCCGAAGCAATCAGAAGAGATGTAATCCCACTAATTTCACTCATTGACTCAACTACAGGCATCACTCCGTTTTCGTCGCGTATCTTTTCAAATGCGATTGCAGTAACTTTTTTTCTGATGAGCCTATTGAGTGTCTCCTCATTAAGTCGAAGGATGTTGAGATACGACATCACAACCTGATTTCCTTTGAGATATTCTGTTTCGGCTTCTGAAAAAGGAGCAACCTTTATCACAATATCACAGCTATATACTCTTGCAGGAGAGTCACTTATTATTGCACCATTTTCGCTATAGTCTTTGTCGGTATAATTGGATCCAAGACCAGCTCCTTTCTGAACTATTACCTCGTTTTCGCTTTCAACAAGAAGGTTTACTGATTCAGGAGTAAGAGCTACTCTTTTCTCGTCCTCCTTATTGTCACCTGGGATACCGATAGAAATCCTCTTGTTCTTAAAAACGGTTTCGAGGTGCTCTTCTTTTGGCATGAAGGCAGTATTGCCAAAACTAACTTTACCGCTTTTCCCTTTCTCGTTCATCATTTGGAAGAAGGTTAATTTATCAAAGGTAAAAAAAATGAACTATAGAACAAAATCAGGAACGGTTATGATATTTTTAGTGTTCGGACTTCATTTTCATCAACATCAATTCTGATATTCACTTTGTCAGAAGGAAGGATCTCTTCAACCAGTTCCGGCCACTCCATAAAACAATATGAATCTCCCGAGAGATACTCCTCAACACCAAAGTCGAAAACCTCTTCCAGCTTTTTTATCCTGTAGAAATCGATGTGGTACAAGGAAGTTCCGGCAGAAGTCCGGTATTCATTTACCAAAGTAAAAGTAGGGCTGGTTACCGTATCGACCGATCCAAGAACTTCGCATATTGCTTTAATAATTGTAGTTTTTCCGGTCCCCATCGATCCGTAAAAAGCAAGTATCTTTCTCTCTCCGCATTGTTTCAATATCTCCCTGGCAGCAGATAATAAGTGTTTTTTATCTTTTATAAGAATCTTCATACTTAATTTAAATCAAGTCATTTTTAACGCAGAGTGCGCAGAGAACTCGCTGAGGGCTGCAGAGTTAATACACTAGATATTAGATCTTTGCGTTCTTGGCGTTTTCCCTATATTTGTCTTTCCCTAAGCAGGTTCTATACAAGCAATTGGTAACATTATTTCCTGCATAGAAATTCCTCCATGCTGAAATGTATCCTTATAGTAACTTGCATAATGGTTATAGTTATTCTGATATACCAGAAAGTCTTTGTTAAGTGCAAAAATATATCTTGAACTGATATTGGTCTTTGGCAGCATAGCCTTTTCAGGATTAATTAATTCGAAAACTTTCCTGGGATCGTAATCGAGATTCCTTCCCATTTTGTACCTGAGGTTTGCAGAAGTTTTCCTGTCGCCAATAATTTTTATCGGATTCTGAACCCTGATAGTTCCATGGTCGGTGCTAAAAATCACTTTTACAGGATGTGAAGCCAGTGTTTTCAATAATTCGTACAAAGAGGAATGCATAAACCACGAACGGGTGAGACTTCTGTAAGCTGGTTCATCATTTGCAAGATCCCGGATGACACCAATTTCGGTTCTTGCATGTGAGAGCATATCTACAAAATTAAAAACAAGAATGTTAATGTCATTCTCAAGCATCGATCTTACCTTCTCATTTACCTTCTTTCCTTCCTGGCTATTACTGATTTTGTTGTACGACCATTTGTACTTCAACCCCTTCTTGACAAGCTGTTGTTTAAATAATTCCTCTTCAAAATTATTTTTCCCCTCATCCTCGTCATCATTAATCCAGAACTGCGGCATAGTTTCTGCAATAACAGATGGCATCAGTCCTGCAAAAATGGAGTTCCGGCTAAACTGTGTAGCTGTTGGTAGGATGCTGAAATACATATCCTCCTCAATAGTTCTGTAAAGCCCTGAAAGTTCAGCTGAAATGGTTTTCCACTGATCGTACCGCATATTATCTATGAGGATAAAAAAGAGAGGTTTATGCTCATTAACATGTGGGAAGATTTTTTTTGAAAATAGGGCAGGTGATAAAACAGGTTTATTTAAGTTTCCGGGATTCATCCAACTTAGATAATTGTTAATCATGAATTTAGAAAAGGAATTATTTGCTTCATTCTCCTGGGTTTTTAGGATTTCGGCCATCGCCTGGTCGCTCGACTTTTCAAGTTCCGTCTCCCAGAATACCAGCTTCTTATATAGTTCTGTCCAGTCGGTAAAGGTTGAAGCATTCGAGATCATCTGCGTTATGCGACTAAACTCCTGCCTGGTAATCTGTAGTGGTTTTTTCCGTAATAAGCCGCCTCTGATCGAGAATCTTTTTTATTACGA
The DNA here is from genome assembly GCA_963809855.1 of uncultured Bacteroidales bacterium. Lineage (GTDB taxonomy): Bacteria > Bacteroidota > Bacteroidia > Bacteroidales > VadinHA17 > LD21. The sequence continues at coordinate 3,741,506 of CAWELF010000001.1, forward strand.
GCAGAACCTGTTTAGGTTTTACAGGCTTAATAAGGTAGTCTGATATTTCAGCGCCAATGGCAGTTTCCATTAGCTCTTCCTCATCGCTCTTTGTGATCATTACAACAGGAATGTCGGCTCCCAGTTCCTTTATGCGTGTGAGTGTTTCAATTCCGCTTATTCCGGGCATGTTCTCATCGAGAAAAATCAAGTCGTACCTGTTCTGACGAACCATGTCGATAGTATCGGTGCCATTTGAACAGGTATCTATCTCATATCCTTTTTCTTCCAGGAAGAAGATATGTGGTTTCAAGGCCTCAACTTCATCGTCGGTCCACAGGATTTTTATTTTTCTCATTTTAAATATTTTTCCGTGAAGAAAAGCTGGTAACGACCCGGGTTCTTATCTTTGTTAAGGACTTTAAGATTCTCGTTGCTTATAATAAAAGTCATCATTTTTATACCGGCAGAATTTCTTACAAGCTTCTCAGATTGGAAGGAATTATAATAGTCATACGACTGCCTGTAGTTAGTAAACCCCGACACAGTTATCATAATATATTTGTTATCAACCAGAATACCTTCCGTTCTGTAGTTTTTATTTGTATAATTATCAATATTATAACTTATTACATCAAAGGTTGCCTGATTTATATTGAAAGCCGGATCGGGAATAATCAACATAAATACATGGTTCGAAGTAGTATCAGCAAGATATATTTCCGAAGCAATTTGCTTATCTTCTTCAACCTTTAGTTCAGGAACTTTCTGGTTAAGAAAAGCTATTATTTCCTCAGCTTTTTTACTTTCGTCCGTTCTTGGATAAGTTTTAACAAGGTTGGAAAGTTCCTCTTTAAAGCTTCTTTCATCTTTTATTCTGGCAGTAGAATATGCCCTAAGAAGTTCAAATTTCGGAATAAGAACATCTGTTGGATATTTTTTAATACCCTCATCGCAGAGAGCTATAGCATCGTTAAATTTTTCACTATTATAAGCATTGAAAGCCTCCTCGTAAAGTTTCTCAGATAATTTTAAGTCGGTAATCTTTTTCTCGTAATAGGTTGGATCTGAGAGAATTCGTGCGAACTCACTAGATGGGTAATTTTGCAGCAATCTCTGTCTGTAGGCCTCAGATTTAGTGCTATTTGACTCTTTATTAATTCTATACAGATTATATAAAGCTTCTGGAACAAGCTCATTATTCGGGAATCTTTTAATAAGGGCCTCGAGTATCTCTGTTGCCTTTGCCGGGTCTGACACACTCTCGGAGTATGCCTTTCCTGCATTCAGCATAGCCAGGGCAACTTTCTCATTGGAAACAGCCATCAGAGAGTCGGTGAGAGGCAGGTTCTTCAAGTAGAACTCAGGCTTTTTATAATCGAGTGCTGCTGCCGTGGTATCAGTTTCCTTCTTTACAGCGACTTCAGAATTGGCTGCATTTTGAACAGTCGTTACTCTGGTTTTGTTGGATCTTCTCCAGTTATCTTCAAGCTTTCTGTCGCCCCAGCGTCTCCTGAATTCAGTACGACCAAAGGTAAGAGCAGCCTGGTTATAAAAATACCACTTCCCTTCCTGGTCAATGTTGCCCTGCGAGCGCTGCTGATTTTCATAAAACTGGCCAAGGTTATACCTGTCGGCATATTCTGAAGTTTTCCCTTCACTTTCGTCTTTAATAATCTTAGCAATTATTGTTGAGATGAGAGATGTTCTGTCACCTTCTGTCATTGAGGCAACTTTTTGCAGGCTGTCCTGGGTTTGTATTATGGTAAGCTGAGAAACAAGAGCATTCAGACTTTGAGATTTTGTTTTTAACAGCTTATAGTCAGGATATTTTTGATCCAGAAAAAAGACAGTACTGTCATAATATCTCCCGGCCTTCATATAATCTGATTTTGCATAATAATGATCTGCCAATGCCAGATATGATCTGCCTTTCTGATTTTGATTCTGGGAAGCCGATGATGCTGATCTTCTGAAATAATCGAGAGCTTCTGCTTCGTTTTCCTCCCTCATTGCCAGGTTTCCCAGAGCAAAATAGATAAGATCCTGGAAATCCTTATTCTTTGCATCCTTAAGCATTCTTTCAAGTTCTCTCTTTATTTCCCGGGGATTTCCAGTGTTTATATCAAATACTCCCGCCATATTAATTCTGGCATTGAACTCAACCTCATAAGGAGGGTTCATGTTGATGACATTGCGAAATAGTGAAGTTGCCCTGGCTCCGTCGCCAGTTTGTGCACATAGTTGGGCGTTGAGATAGGTTAACCTGTACTTTGCCCTTTTGCCCGACACCAATTCAATTGCTTTACTTATTGGCTCCAGTGCTTCCGAATATTTCTTCTGCTTAACAAAAAGATCAGTAAGTGTGGTATAATACATCGATTTTAACGATTGTGAGAACTCCGGCGTTATCTCCAGATCGGTGAGAATCCTGAATGACTCGTTGTAGTTGCCGGTTTCATTATAAATCCTTGCCAGCCAGATAACTGCTTCTTTTTTGATTGCATCATCATTTGCCTCTGTTATGCAATAATTAAAAACCGATTTTGCTTCATCATACTCATGTTTATAGAAATGAGCTTTTCCGACTAGAAGATAACTATCATCAACCCATTCGTTATACTCCTTCTGCTCTAAAAATTTCTTCTCTTTTTCTGTTGGCTCTTGTTTGTTTTTTAATTTGGGTTTCGCAGTAATAGATTTTAAGGTAATTAGCTTTGAAGCCTTTTGAATAGCTCTTTCCATATCGGCTGAACAAAGAGTAGCGGTAGAAGGATCACTGTATTCAAACACCTTAAGGATCTCAGCGTAATCGTCCTTATAACCATTCATTATTTTGGCCAGCCCCGACTTAAAGCTCTCATAACCATTAAAGTAGATGTTATACCTGGAGGTCAGACTATTATAAAATCTTGACGAGTCCGTGTTTTTTTCAACCGAACAACCTGCCAGGATAACCAATAATCCCGACATCAGAAGATACTTATATATTCTTTTGAGTGAAGCCAATACACGACTATTAATACTATAACTTACTAAATTACTGTATAGTATTTCAAAGATAAATAAAATTGGGTTGATCAGCTTTTTCAGGCTGAAATTACTCTCTTAATCTCGGGTACTTCCTTCATGATAGCCTGTTCAACTCCTGCTTTAAGAGTCTGCATGCTGTATGGGCAACCCTGACATGCCCCTTTAAGTTTTACCTTAACAGTCATATCATCAGTTACATCGATCAGGTCAATATCACCACCGTCAGACTGAAGATAGGGTCTGACTCTCTCAAGCGCCTTTATAACACGTTCTTTTATACTTAAATTATCAGTCATATATTTTTAATATTTATTTAGTTACATGAAGTTTAACAGTCGGGCTCAGGTCTTTGTTTCGTTTTTCCAAATTAATAATGAGTTCTTCTGCCAGATCCATAAAAGCATTTCCGCTTATTGAATCGGCCAGAGCAACAGGTAGCCCATTATCGCTTCCCTCGCAAATACTCTGAACCAAAGGTATTTGTCCAAGGAGAGGAACATCCATTTTTTCTGCCAGTTTTTTACCCCCGTCTTTCCCGAAAAGGAAGTATTTGTTAGTGGGCAGCTCTGCGGGTGTAAACCACGACATGTTTTCAACCAACCCTAGTACAGGGACATTTATTTTCTCACTCCGGAACATAGAGATTCCCTTAATTGCGTCAGCCACAGCAACATCCTGGGGAGTAGTAATCACAATTGCTCCTGTAACAGCTACTTCCTGTACAAGTGTCAGATGAATGTCACTTGTTCCCGGAGGAAGGTCGACCAGAAGGTAATCGAGTGTTCCCCATTCACCCTGGGTAATCAGTTGTTTAAGAAAGCTTGATGCCATAGGGCCTCTCCAGACGACAGCATCTGCAGGATCAACAAAAAATCCCGTCGACAGAACTTTCACTCCGTATTTGAATAAAGGAATAATGGTGTCAATATTATTCTGTCTTTTTATTTCTGGTTTATATTTTTCTGCATCAAACATCTTGGGAACAGACGGTCCGTAAACATCTGCGTCAAGAAGACCTACGATGAATCCTTTTCTTGCGAGAGAGATTGCAAGGTTTACGGCTACAGTGGTCTTCCCAACACCACCCTTACCGGAGGAAACGGCAACAATATTTTTTACCCCGGGTAATACTTCCCTGTTCTTGTCTTTCTCTTTACCAACAATGATCTTCGGTTCGACCTTTATTTCATTTATAACAGTCATGGGCCCAAACACATCCTTTATTTTCTTTACGATTGTGCTTTTTATTGAGGCAATAAATGGGTCGTTCGATTTCTCCGGAGTAATAGTAAGAGAGATTCCATTCTCTGTTGAGCTGATTTCTGAAATCATTCCGAGGCTCACAATATCTTTCCCCTTCTCGGGATGCATAACTCCAGAGAGCGCTTTTAAAATTTGTTCTTTTGAAATCATTGGGTTGTTATTTTTATTTAAATCAATTCTAAACAAGGTGCAATTTTAGCAAAAATCCCTGAGAATACAAAATAAACGGATTTAACCACGGAGTTGCACGGGGTATACACGAAGGTTACATGGAGTGACTAGCCGGTTTAGCCCCCCTTGGGGGGTTGGGGGTAAAAATCTTTAACCGCAGAGTTCGCAGAGTTTTACGCAGAGAGCCGCAGAGAATCCAATTTTAACTCCGTGAAACTCCGTGGTACTCCGTAAAACCCCGTGGTTAATATTAAAAATGTGTCGGTTTATCAGAGTTCCGTTAATGGGTCCCAGAACCTCTCTTCGAAGTTTATTATCTGATCGTCCTCTATAATAAAACCTTCATTCTCGAGAAGTTGTTTCATGGTGCTGGAATTGCCAAAATGCATCTTCCCTGTTAGGAGGCCATTGCGGTTTACCACTCTGTGGGCAGGGATGAATTCAGGGTTTTTATGGCTTGTATTCAGCGCCCATCCGACCATCCGGGCTGACCGGCCGGTTCCAAGATACCTGGCAATTGCACCGTATGATGTTACCCTTCCATACGGGATTAGTTTGGTTACCTCGAAAACCTTCCCGAAAAAGTCGTTAGTCTCAGTTGGCTTTTGCTGTATCATTTACAACATGCTTGTCTTTTTTCAGTCTGAAAGATATATAGTTAATCTTTAATCCCTTCTTCAGAAAGAGTGTTTCGTAATGAGTTCTGATTGAAAGGATATCGCCAGGAAGACTCTTTAATGTATCAGTGCAATAAAGATCGTTTGTGGCAAAAAGTATTTCAAGTTCATTGGAGATGACAACATTCTTTGTGAAATTATAAAGCTCAACATTGTCGGTTTTAAGATGTACGATACCATTATTTATCAGGAACTGGCGATAGATATTCAGAAACCATGGGGATGTGAGTCTTTTATTTGAGTTTTTTGGCCCGGAATGAGGATCAGGGAAGGTAATCCAGATCTCATCGACCTCATCGGTAGTGAAAAAGGAATTTATAAATTCAATTCTTGTACGCAGAAACCCCACGTTTGGTAATTTCTGCTCATCTGCAGTTTTGGCGCCCCTCCACATGCGAGCTCCTTTGATATCTACACCTATATAATTGTTTACCGGGAACCTGCCGGCCAATCCTACAGAATATTCTCCCTTTCCGCAACCAAGCTCGAGTATTACAGGGTTCTCATTTCCGAAGATCTCTTTTTTCCATGTCCCCTTTGTATGATGATCGCCGGAAGAGATATCAACTATTTTAGGCTGGTATACTTTATCGAACGATCCCAACTCGGTCCATCTGGCCAGTTTATTCTTTCCCACTTCCCCAAATTTATTTACCGATCTTTTCTACTTTCACTCCAAAATCATAAACACCTTTAAGATCTTCAACCCGCATACCGTGCTGAATTTTAAACTGATATATTCCCTTTACAGGAAAGAACACGTTCGTTTTATATGGAAGATTAAGTTCATGTATGTCACCAAATCCTTTCCCGTACCATTTTCCCTTTTCGTCGGCAAGGAAATACTGGAGGGTATCTGTAACGCTTCGTCCATTGGGTGAGGTGGTTGTTACGAAAAGGTAAATATTCCGGAAAGGGTATGTGGATCCAGTTCTGATGGTAAAGAACACACTGTTGCTATGAATTGTGTCCGATATAGGCACCCTAAAAGAAGGTATATTCATTAGATCCCATTTATTTCCGGGCATTACTGAAGAATCGGTATATACAACATTTCTGTTGCACGACGAAAGAAGAAATAATAATACAGGTATAAAAACGAATGAATGTCTACTTATTCCTCTTATCATTGAATCTTCTGTTTTTTCTTTTGTTTGGATTATTTGGCTTATTCCGGTTTTTTGCTTCAGCGGGGGGATCAAACCGTGTGAGACTATTGTTCTTAAGCAGATCCTGAGAAACCGGAGGAGCATTCCATGTATCATCGATAGCCTGAAGGCGGTCGACTTTCTGGCCCTTTTTATTTAATGCCTGTATCTCCCTTACTCTTTGAACCGGTATGGGAATCATGTTAACATTTGAATTGCGCTCTGTTGAATACCAGAAAATTCCTTTGTGGATTTCCATCTTCTGAAACCAACCGGTACAATCGAGAGCTTCGAGCGGTACATCTTTCGGTGGGAACGATCGCTGGGCATCAACATAACAGTCGAGCTCAAAGTTGAGGCAACATTTTAGTTTACTGCACTGTCCGGCTAATTTCTGCGGGTTGAGAGAAAGTTCCTGATACTTTGCATGGGTAGTGGTTATTGAGCTAAAGTTTGTGATATGAGTAGCACAACAGAGCTCTCTTCCACACGAGCCAATTCCTCCAATCCTTCCGGCTTCCTGCCGTGCACCAATCTGACGCATCTCGATCCTTACCCTGAATTCGTCTGCAAGAACCTTAATAAGCTGACGGAAATCAACTCTTTCAGTGGCAATATAATAGAATATAGCTTTCGTTTTATCGCCCTGATATTCCACATCACCGATTTTCATATTAAGCTTAAGCTCTTCGGAGATCTTTCTGGAGCGCAGCATTGTAGGCGTTTCCAGTTTTTTGGCTTCCTCCCACTTTTGGATATCTACAGCTTTGGCTTTTCTGTATACTTTCTTAAGATCATCGGGCGATGGTTGTGTTTTAAAGCTTTTCATCTGTTCCCTTATCAGAGGTCCAATCATCGAAACCCTTCCAATATCATGACCGGGAGAGGCTTCAACGGCAACGACATCCCCGATCTCAAACCGGATGGCATTAACATTCCTAAAAAATCCTTTCCTTGTATTCTTGAACCGTACCTCAACTATTTCATTCTCGTAAGGAAAATCTGAAAGATCTTTCAGCCAGTTAAATGAATCAAGTTTATTGTATCCGGGTTTATATGTTATATCAGGCATCCGGATCTCTTCACCCGGTTGGCCCTGAATATCTTCACTATCAGTCATAAAATTACTATACTAATAAATTTACTCCGCAAAAGTAGTGAATAAAAGGATTAATCTCAACAATATCAGTTAAGATCAGCGAATGAGCCGGGTAACTTTCAACGCCAGATCGAGAAAAATGATCCTGGCATTTCCATTTGCCTCAATATGAGAATAGCCCAGGTTAAATTCTTCAGTAAGAGGAAAGATATTATTCTGGTTTATTGAGGGATGGAATTTCCCTGAGAAATCAGCTTCCTCTCCAGTAAGGAAAACCAGATCGTTCTGAAGCTGACCGAGAGACAACATCAGATTCTCGCGGAGGAGCCTTAAGGAAAAAGAGATGAAGTTTTTTTGTGCTTCTCTGCCTGTTGAGGCCATCTCCTCCGACCAGTTTAGTATTGAGATAATATCCCTTTTCCAGGCAAATCTCATCAGGCTTTTAAATCTTTCAAAATTGACCATTGAAGAATCCTCATTTTCGCACAGATCTATCGCCCTTGAAATATTTCCGTTCGATACCCGCGCTATGTCTGCAGCCTTTGATGAACTCAGTCCAAACCTCTCTATGATATATTTTTCAATATCACTGTTTTTAAATGAGGGGATCTTTACAAGCTGACACCTCGAAAGAATTGTAGGAATTACCTTATCGGGCTCTTCTGAAACAAGAAGAAAAAGAGTGTTATCTGGTGGCTCTTCAATCATTTTTAAAAGTTTGTTTGAGGTTGACTGGTGCATCTTTTCAGGCATCCAGAGGATCATGATTTTAAAATCAGATTCAAAGGTTTTTAAACTAAGCTTTTTTATGATCTCCGAAGCTTCAGATGCAAATATCAGCCCCTGGGCATTTCCAACTTCAATTGAATCGAGCCAGTTGTTAAGTGTGAAAAAAGGTGATTTCTGAACAAACTCTCTCCACTCTGCCAGATAATTATCGCTGACCGGTTCCGCAAACTTCTTCGATTTTATTACCGGAAATACAAAATGGAGATCGGGATGAATAAGCTTCTCATATTTAACGCACGATTTACATACCCCGCATGAGTCGCTTTCCGATCTGTTCTCACAACTTATATATCTGGCGTAGGCAAGAGCAAGTGCCATGCTGCCGCAACCTTCAGTTCCGGCAAAAAGTTGAGCATGACTTACCCGTTCTTCTTTCACCGACCGTATAAGTTTTCCGATAATATCTTTTTGGCCGGGGATCTTCGAAAAATTCATATTAAAAAAATTCTTTCAGGAAAGGAATAGAGATGATCCATTAGTTTTATAATGCTGCTAGTACCGCGTCATAGTCAGGTTCATTGGCCATCTCAATAACTTGTTGAGTGTATGTTATCTTTCCGGTTTCATCAACGATAATAACACTACGGGCGTAGAGTCCGCCAAATATTCCATTGAGCACATCAACACCATAGGATTTTCCAAATTCCTGATCACGATAGCCAGAGAGGGTAACGACATTGGCAATTCCTTCCGATTCACAGAATCGTTTATGAGCAAAAGGAAGATCTTTTGAAATGCCAAGGACTATCACGTTATTTTTTCCGGCAGCAATCTTGTTGAACCTGCGGAGTGAAGCGGAACAGGTACCGGTTTCCTGACTTGGGAATATACTCAGTATTACTTTTTTCCCTTTGAGATCAGAAAGTTTGAGTTGCGACAAATCAGACTTAACAAGGTTAAAATCAGGAGCTTTGCTTCCAACAGCGGGTAGGTTTCCGGATGAGCTTACCGGTTCTCCTTTGAGTGTAAGTTTTGCCATAGCTTTTTTTTCAAATTTAGTTAATATTTCATGAAGGGGCAACAATTGAATAAGAGCAAAAGTTCAAATTAATAAACTTAGCGTCCTCTGCGGTTATTGGATTTTGATTTATTGCACCTGAATATTTCCAAAAAAAAATGTAGGTTTGTAGAAGAGAAACTTATTGTTAAATATTAATATGTGATCTATGAAAATGATTTCAGACTTTAACTTCAAAGGGAAAAAAGCCATAGTAAGGGTTGATTTCAATGTTCCCCTCGACAAAAAAACTTTTGCAGTAACTGACGACACCAGGATAAGGGGTGCCTTGCTTACGATAAATAAAATCATAAATGACGGCGGTTGTCTTATCCTCATGTCGCATCTGGGCAGACCGGAAGGACCCATGGAAAAATATTCACTTAAGCCTGTTCTTCCTGTTCTGGAAAAACTTCTTGGTAAAAAGGTACTCTTCGCTGACGATTGTCTCGGAGAATCAGCTATAAAAATGTCATCAACTCTTAAGCCAGGGGAAATCCTGCTTCTCGAAAACGTTCGTTTTTATCCCGAAGAAGAAGGAAAACCAATTCTGCCCGAAGGAGTGAGTGATGAAGTAAAAAAAGCTGCAAAAGCCGAGATGAAGGTTAAGCAGAAAGAGATGGCAAAGAAACTTGCAGGTTATGCCGAAGTATACGTGAATGATGCATTTGGCACAGCTCACCGTGCCCATGCGACAACTGCTGTTATGGCTGATTATTTTGAAACCGATAAGAAAATGTTCGGCTTCCTGATAAACAGTGAACTTATTGCCATGGACAAAGTTCTGAATAACCCACAAAGGCCATTGACTGCAATTATGGGAGGAGCAAAAGTTTCAGATAAAATTTTACTCATCGATAACCTGCTTAACAGGGTTGACAACATTATAATAGGTGGTGGTATGACTTACACTTTTGTTAAGGCTATGGGTGGCAAAATTGGTAAATCGCTCTGCGAAGAGGATAAACTTGATCTTGCATTGAGCCTTATTGCAAAAGCCAAAGAAAAGGGAGTGAAACTCTATCTGCCGGTCGACAGCCTGAATGCTGACAAGTTTGACAATGAAGCAAATACCTCTGTTTCAGCTGTTAATGCAGTTCCGGAAGGATGGCTTGGTCTGGATATTGCGGAGAAAACAATTAAAGAATTCACTACGGTTATTGAAAATTCGAAGACTATTCTGTGGAACGGACCAATGGGAGTGTTTGAGATGGAAAAATTCTCAAAAGGAACAACAGCAGTTGCAAAAGCCATTGCCGCAGCTACAGCTAAAGGTGCTTACAGTCTTATCGGGGGCGGCGACTCTGTGGCAGCTATAAACAAAAACGGACTTGCTGATAAGGTGAGTTATGTTTCAACAGGAGGCGGCGCAATGCTCGAGTATATGGAAGGGAAGAAGCTTCCGGGGATAACGGCGATTCGGGGAGAATAGGGCTGGAATATAATTGCATAATGCATCTGGAGATTGCTTCGTCGCAAACTCCTCGCAATGACGGTTTCAATACTTAATTTTTTAAAAAGGGCTTGCATCAAGGTGCAGCTTTTTTTGTTTTATCTTTGCAGCATGATGAAAAGGGGACTTTACATATTTATTATTTTCCTGTTTTTTCTTTCGGGATGCAAGAAGGCAGAAACGATTCCTACTTCCGGAACTGATACAATAGATAACACAATATATCAGGATGTGTCATATTATTCTCTTGGATTTTCTTTCAGTCAGGCAAAAAAAATCTCCAACCTCTCTGACCCGGGACCGGATCTTACGCTTTACATTAATCAGGATAATCCTGCATTACCAGGCAGGTTGACCCTGATGGTAAATAATTTTAAGAACTCATATTTCAAAATAGGTGATTTCGCGGACGAAACTTCTGCAATAGCCGCTTTCAATAATCTGAAAACTGTAGGCACATCTTATCAATGGGTCCAGGTTGCTGATCCAATAAAACCGAACCAGGTCTGGATATACAGAACCGGAAGAGACCTGTATGCAAAATTCAGAATAATCAGCACAAAAAACGAAACCCGGAATAATCTGCAATATGGAGAATGCACCTTCGAATGGGTTTTCCAGGCTGACGGCTCATCAACATTTCAGGGCAAATGAGGGCCGATTTACAAAAACAGGTCTTCAACATCCACAACGAAAACGACTTTTTAGAGACTGCGCTGCAAGTATTTAAATATCAATACAATAGCAATGCTGTATATCAGGCTTTTATAAAAGCTCTCGGGAAACATCCTGATTCAGTGGGTACCATTGAAAGCATTCCGTTTTTGCCAGTCGAAATTTTCAGAAACCACAAAGTTGTTACCGGCGATTTTCCAATAGAAAAAGTATTTGAAAGCAGCGGAACAACAGGAGTAACACCCGGTAAACATTATGTGTACGATCTTAGCTTATATGAAGAGAGCTTTTTAAAAACATTCAACCTTTTTTATGGAGACCCGGCAGGATATTTAATTCTTGCTCTGCTCCCTTCTTACACTGAAAGAGAGGGGTCTTCGCTTGTATATATGGCTGACAAACTCATAAAATTGAGCGATAATTCTTATAGCGGATTTTGTAAAGCCGACGACGAAAATCTGATTGAAAAGATTACCCGGGCTAAATACGATAATCAAAAAGTACTGCTTCTCGGGGTAAGCTTTGCACTTCTTGACCTGGCCGAGAAATTCCACACAGATCTATCAGGGATAATCATAATGGAAACAGGAGGAATGAAAGGAAGACGTAAAGAGCTTATTCGAGCGGAACTTCACGCTGTTCTGAAAGATAAATTCAATGTACCTGTAATTCATTCGGAGTATGGAATGACAGAATTATTAAGTCAGGCTTACTCAAAAGGAGATGGTATCTTCTATTCACCTCCGTGGATGAGAGTTTTATTGAGAGATCCACAGGATCCTCTTTCAATTTATTCAGGAACGAACAGAACAGGAGGGATTAATATTATAGATCTTGCCAACATAAATTCATGCTCATTTATTTCTACCGGCGATCTTGGGAAGATTCATGAAGATGGGGGCTTTGAAGTGCTCGGACGTTTCGATAACAGCGATATAAGAGGATGTAACCTGATGACCGAATGAAGAAGTCTTGCAGTCATGCGATCTTGCAAGCCCTGCAAGTCGGTAATGAATAAAAATTTATTTACCACGTAATTTACATGTCTAATAGACCGCAAGACTGCAGGACTGCAAGACAATTTTAAAGTCCCAATTTCGTCTTAATAGCAGCAGGAATAGCACTCTTATTCACCATAATAAAAAGAGTCTTAGCCCTCACATAATTTTCCGACATATTCAGGTATCCGCCGAAGGAATTACGCTCTGTACCCCATGAGTTCTTTGTGATATAATATTTCGCACCATTCTGATCTTTTGAAATACCTGTAATGTGCATCAGATGGTCGTCGGTGGTTGAGAAATTTTCATATCCGGCCTGCCGGGATGCCTGAGTAACAACTGAATCGGGTAAAGTCGCAATACCTTTTGCATGCGAGAAGCCTCTTTCCGACACATCGCCATCCCAATCAACTGTATATCCGTTAGTTAATGCATTGTTCATAATCTCGGTCAGCTCATCAATCGGAACATTATAAAACCGTTCCATTCTCCAGTTATCTCTTATTTCCAAAAGTCCCAGAGTATAGAAAGGAAAATGGGTGAAAGATGTGATTTCAACATAGTCTGAAGGGTTAATGCCAAGGCTTGCGGCGAACGACTTTGGTGTATAGCTTACACCCTTATATGAGAATGTTTCCGGAACCTTTCCCAAATAAGTATCGAGTACTGCATCTATAATTGTACGATACTGATCGCTCTCTTTTTTTCTCTGAACCGGCACTGCTGCAACAGCATTTATAAAATCATTAAGTTCACCATGGTTATGGGTAGATGATCCATAATTGAGTCCGGTATATACTTCATTGGGAACAATCCCAACTTCACTAAACACTTTCATCCAGTCGTGCGACAGGCTCCCTTCGCCAAGATTCCCCTTACCCTGCCGCAGGTAATTGTCGTTTAGTTTGTCCTTATAATTTTGTCTTACAATAAACATTTCGGAGAGATCGTATTCCCCTTTTCCCATCCGCAGAAGCTCTGACTCAATGAATGATGTGGTAGCAAAGTCCCAACACGTTCCGGTAGAAGACTGATTCTTAACAGATGTGGCTTTTAATTCGATGACAGGCGTAAATTTAAATTCTACCTCTGTTTTTGCCGGCTGTGCATCAGGAACAGTTTTCTTTTGTGCATATGATGTAAGAAATAGTGATGATACGATTAACGTAATCAGAAAGCGGTATTTCATGAAATTTTGATTTTATTTAAACGCAAGCTATAAAAAAACAGCAAAAGAAAAAGAGATATCGCACAAATAGCACACGGGAGGAAGAATATTTATATCAAAGAAGTAAGAATAATAGAACAGTCGAATTAAGAATGCAGAAGTAATCTCAGAAGCAGATGGTTCTGATTTCTGAATTCAATTGTTCTGTTTTTCAATTGTTCAAAAAGATGAGTTGTGCCAAACGATCAGCGTTTTCCGATTATTAGATTATATGAATGATCTATCCACGAGAAGATCTCTTTATCAGGAACTGTACCATCGAGATTAATTGTATTCCAATGCTTTTTGTTCATGTGATAACCCGCGGTAACAGAAGCGTATCTTTCCCTGAGTTCCAGTGCAAGAGCCGGGTCGCATTTAAGGTTAATGCTCAGATCGCCATCAAGGTTTACCAGGGCAAAAATTTTACCTGATACCTTAAAAACAAGTGTATCTTCACCAAAAGGGAAGCTCTCATCGGCTCCTTTTTTCGAAATACAATAATCTCTTAATGTTTCTATATTCACGGCTTTATATGTTTATCTAATAGGCTTCGTTCAAAAGTTGAAATCCATTAACCGCTGAGTACGCAGAGTAAACGCAGAGGGCCGCAGAGAAAACATGGATTGTGACCCTCTGCGGTTCTCAGCGTTCTTCCTCTGCGGTTTAATTGATTTCCTCCATAGTGATGAAGTTTTATCTCAGTGTGGGGTAGAAGGCGTCTTCAATATGATCAATTTTATAAGTTTCCCTGCTTTTAATGATTGTAATAATGTCGAACCGGCTTTCCTTGTTTACATTAAACTTTTGCAGGTACCCATCGGCTGCATATATTATTCCTCTCTGCTTTGAATTAGTAACAGCACTAACCGGATGCATCTGGAAGTCCTCACTACGGGTTTTTACTTCAACAAAGATGATATGGTTCTTGTTCTCTGCAATAATGTCAATTTCATGTTTCCCCCATTTCCAATTGCGGAAAAGCAATTTGAACCCGGCTTTTTTTAGATGTTCAACAGCCAGATCTTCTCCTTTTTGACCCAGTTCGTGAGATTCTGCCATATTGTATTGATTTCGGATTGCGGATTTTTGAATTCGGATTTGGATTATAAAGAACCGTGGAGATAAATCCGAAATCGCCAATCCGAAATCCGCAATTTATTCTAAATTTCAATCAACTTGTTCCGTATTGCGAAAAGAATAAGGCTAGCCGTATTCTTGGAGTTAGTCTTACCAAGAAGATTAGCCCTGTGCTTATCCACAGTTCTTTTACTAATGAAAAGTGTATCAGCTATTTCCTGATTAGATAGACCTTCACATATCTTAAACAGAATTTCTGTTTCTCTTTTTGACAGGTTTGCTGATTTACTCTCATTTTCGCGGTGTTTTATCTTCTGGATTACATGATAGAGTAACTCCTGCGAAAAATAGTTGCCCCCTTTTCTGACAGTAAGAATAGCTTCCTTAACCTCTGATATATCAGAGTCCTTTAACAAAAAACCTTTTGCACCGGCGTCTACCATTTTATAATAATACTCCTCTTCGCCATACATGGAAAGTGCAATGATGTTTAATTCGGGGCAGATCTTAACTCCTTTCCTGGTTGCTTCTATGCCATCCATCTCAGGCATATTGATATCCATCAGGGCAATATCAGCAGGAGAGTTTTTAAGTATTTTCAGGAATTCTTCCCCGTTCGATGCTTCTCCGGTTACTTCAAATTCTGGGAAAGCGTTAAGTAGAATCTTTAGTCCGTTGCGGAAAAGCTGATGATCATCTGCTATAATTATCCGTATTTTATCCATTGCAGGTAACTCCGATTTTTAGAATCAATTTATCATTTTGATAAGGGCGCTGGTTCCTTTTCCGGGTGTGCTCTCAAGAATGAAAACACCTTCAACAGTTTTCACTCTGGTTTCAATATTTGATAACCCCATCCCTTTAGTATCCTCTTTGCTTAGAGTTGAAGTATCGAAACCACGTCCGTTATCATAAAACTGCAAGGTAACAAATTTTTCATGTTTGTTTAATTCTATTTCGATCCTTGAAGCGCCGGAATGGAGTATTGCATTATTGATAAGCTCACAGACAGCACGATAAACCACAACCTCCTTGTCGCTTTCGAGTCGTTGGTTTTCCATATTTGTTTTGAAATCAATTTCTATTGCTTTTGTTTGGTTTATCTTGGCAGTAAACGCAGCAATGGCGCTTGACAGTCCAAAGTTTGTGAGCACATGGGGACTCAGGTTATTTGATATCTCTTTAATAGTTCCGATAGCTTCATTTACAAGATGAGTTGTATTATTTAGTATTATCTTACCTGTGGAATCGGTAATCCTGTCGGTAAGCGCAGACAATGACATTTTAACGGTAGAAAGAATGGGTCCAAGACCATCGTGCAGATCTTTCGCGAATCTCTTTCTCTCGTTCTCCTCAGTATTTATTATAGCATTTATAACTCTTTTTTCGGAACGAACCCTGTCGGTTTCAGCTCTTTTAAGGGAGTAGAACAATTCCCGGATAAGTATGACGCCGACAATTATCATTATTGAGACCAGAACCCCGGTCCATTCATCTATCATCCTCCATGTATAAGATGGAGTTCCCCGGAGAAATTCAAAAAACTGTATTACTCCACGTACACCCATAAAAGCAAAGGAGAGGGAAAGCAATATCCAGGAAAGTCTATATTTAGTAAGCTTCATAAATCTCAATGCAATGAACGCAGCAACTAGTTGCAGAACAATTGAAATTATAAGTGCTATAAGTCTTACCATACCGGAGAACAGAATATGTTACAAAAATATGAGATTATTTATCGATAACACCAATGCTGTCCGTTTAATTAATATTAATGGGTTGTCGCAGGGAATGGTCGTGACCATTCTCCATGACAGGAATGGTGGGGATGGTTCCTGAAAACAGGAATGGTCGCGACCATTCCCTGCGACATTTTTATTACATTTGTGAGCTTGAAATGAAATGCATGAATATATTATATAATCTTGGTGTATTTATTTATTCTGCCTTAGTTCAGCTGATTTCCCCGTTTAACTCTAAAGCATCGTTGTGGGTAAAAGGAAGAAGAAATTGGGCAGATAAGATATCTGATAAAATAAAACCCGGAGATAAGACAGTGTGGGTTCATTGTGCCTCTCTAGGAGAGTTTGAGCAGGGGCGTCCTGTGATTGAGGCTATTAAAAAGGAGATGCCCGGGGTAAAGATATTCCTTACATTTTTTTCTCCTTCGGGTTTTGAAATAAGAAGAAATTATCAGGGAGCCGATTGCATCAGCTACCTGCCGGTTGACACTCCGAAAAACGCAGCAAAGCTGATAAAAATTGTCAATCCGCAGCTTGTTATTATAGTAAAATATGAATTCTGGGCCAATTATATATCAGCGCTTTACCGTAATAATATACCAATCTATCTCATCTCCTCAATTTTCAGACCTGAACAGCATTTTTTCAAATGGTATGGCTCCTTTTTCAGGGAGATTCTCAGACAGTTTGAGAAAATATTTGTTCAGGACCAGAAATCGGTAGAACTGCTTTCCGGTATTGGAATTAATAATGTCCTTCTCGCTGGAGATACCAGGTTCGACAGAGTGGTTGAGATAGCCGGAACAGCTAAAAAGATTCCTGAGATAGAATTATTCCGGGGTAAAGAAAAGTTATTTCTTGCGGGAAGCAGCTGGAAGCCAGATGAAGAGATTATAGCACAATATATTAACCAGTTTCCAGGTGAGATGAAATGGGTTTTCGCACCGCACGAGATTGATAAGTCCAATATTGACAGACTTGAAAAGCTTTTTAAAGTAAGTGTTGTAAGGTTCTCCCGGATAAATTCCACCCCAGCTGATGCCAGGGTAATGATAATAGATAATATAGGCATGCTCTCGTCGGCTTACCAATATGCTCATATTGCTGCAATTGGCGGAGGATTCGGAAAAGGGATTCATAATGTTCTCGAACCCGTATGCTGGGGGGTTCCGGTGATGTTTGGTCCCGGCTACAAAAAATTCAGGGAAGCGGTTGATTTAATTAACGAAAAAGGGGCAATGACTTTCAATTCATTTGGAGAATTTTCGAATATTCTTAATAAATGGTTGAAAGATGAGCTATTTTACTTGAAATCAGCAAAAACAGCCGGCAATTACATTGCGAAAAACACAGGAGCCTGTTCCAAAATTATGCAAGAAATATCCAAAAAAGATATTAACAATAATCGCTCATAATTTGTTAAAAACAAATCATTTCGAAGTAGATTAGGTTCATCCAAAGAGACGTAAATTGTTCGGCTGGATTTAACATTATTGTAATCCCGGTGTAATCAAAGAATCAATTAATTACTATAACCTTGTCGAAAATTTATTAAACCTTAATCCTAATTTTATGATGAAGCTATTCAAACGTGCAATTACTATGTTGACCTTCCTGTTCATCACTGTTCTGATGTTCGGTCAGGGATCGACTACTTCCTCTATGAGTGGAAGAATAGTTGACAAAAATGGACAGCCACTAGCTGGTGCAACTATTCTTTCTGTTCATGTTCCTTCCGGTTCACAATATGGTGCTCTGGCCAACGCTGATGGATTTTTTACTATTCAGGGAATGAGACCAGGTGGTCCCTATACTGTCGAAGTATCTTTTATTGGGTATGCAAAAAAAACAATAAGCGATATCACACTTAATCTTGGGGAATCATTTGTTGTCAACACCACTCTTGATGAGAATACGTCTACACTGGCAGAAGTTGTCATTGTAGGAACCAAAATGCCGGGTTTCAATTCGGAAAAGAATGGGACCTCTATCAACATTACTAACAGGCAACTTAACATAATGCCCACTGTTTCGAGAAGCATAAACGACATTACCCGTCTTACTCCACAGGCAAATGGGAACCAGATTGGTGGTGGAAACTATCGCCAGAACTTTATAACTGTTGATGGTGCCCAATTTAATAATGCATTCGGTATAGGAACAAACCTTCCCGGAAACGGTACGCCAATTTCTCTTGACGCAATTGACCAGATTTCTGTAAATATCACCCCATTTGATGTAAGACAGAGTGGCTTTATCGGAGCTTCTGTAAATGCCGTCACCCGCTCAGGAAGCAACGAATTCTCAGGTTCAGTGTATACTTACATGCAAAATGAAAAATATAAAGGTAATAAAGTTGCCGATGCAACCTTTACGAAAAGCAAATCCAGTTATAATATGGAAGGTTTCCGTCTGGGCGGACCAATTCTCAAGAATAAACTGTTTTTCTTTGTGAACTATGAAAGTGAAAAATCAGTAGTGCCTGGTCCTCCAAGAGTTGCCTCCACCGCAACCAATCCTCCCGATTACAACAATAATATCGCCCGTCCGACTGAAGACGATATGAATATGATAAGCGCTTATCTGAGAGATACATACGGATATGAAACAGGTCCTTACCAGGGATATTCAAATAATAGTCCCGGAACCAAATTTCTTACACGTATTGACTGGAACATCAATAAGAACCATAAATTCAATGTGAGATACAGCTATATGGCAAGCAAATCGCCGGTTTCCCCAAGTCCTTCCTATTCTCCTTTCTCGTCAATCTATACCAACACACGTACCTCGATGGATGCGATGTGGTTTCAGAATACTCAGTACTTTCAGGAAAACAACTTCAGTTCACTTTCAGGTGAGTTAAATTCAACTTTTTTCGGCGGAAAAATTACAAACACCCTTCGCGGAACTTACTCATATCAGAATGAACCTCGCAGCACACAAGGTAAACTCTTCCCTTTTGTTGATATTCTGAAAGCCGGAAGTCCATATGTGTCATTTGGAACTGAACTCTTTTCATATGGCAACCTTCGCCAGGTTGCTACTTATACATTTAATGATGATGTGACCTGGAACTGGGGAAGTAATAGCATGACCGCCGGATTAAGCTATGAGAGCGATAATACCAAGAACGGATTTATGCGTTTCGGATCAAGTTATTATGTTTTCAATTCATGGTCTGACTTTACCAGTGCAACAACATCTACTCCGGTTCTTCCGGCACGCTTTGGTCTGACCTTCTCAAATACCCCTGGATTTGCCCAGGCTTTTCCTTCATTCAAATTCAGTCAGCTTGCAGCATATCTTCAGGATGAGATTGTTGTCAATTCACATTTAAAAGTAGTTGCCGGATTCCGTGTTGATCTTCCTACATATCCGGATCCTCTGCCAGAACATCCAATGATTGCTGCTCTGACTTTTGGTACCAACAAATACAGCACAGCCACTCTGCCAAAATCGAGGGCAATGCTATCTCCGAGAGTAGGATTTAACTATGACTTAAGCGATGATCATTCACTGGTATTACGCGGTGGAACAGGTGTCTTTACGGGTCGTATTCCTTTTGTATGGATAGTTGGACAGGCTGGAGATGCCGGGATGATACAGACAACTCAGG
This sequence comes from uncultured Bacteroidales bacterium, assembly GCA_963809855.1. Lineage (GTDB taxonomy): Bacteria > Bacteroidota > Bacteroidia > Bacteroidales > VadinHA17 > LD21. The sequence continues at coordinate 3,761,439 of CAWELF010000001.1, forward strand.
CATTATCAGGAGCAGCCGTCCCCGGAGCATTCAATCCTGATCCAAGAGCATATTACCCCACTACACAACCCCCGGTAGGAACAGTTATACCTTCAACCTTTACTATTATTTCAGATAATTTCAAGATGCCACAAACATGGAAGAGTAGTTTGGGTTTTGATGCAAAACTTCCATGGGGATTAAAAGGTACTTTAGAAGGTGTGTATAATAAAGACATAAATACCGCTTTCTTTGTAAATGAAGGTCTTATGGCACCTTCAAATATGGGTGTGGTAGGGACATGGGATAATCGTCTTATTTATCCATATACTTCAACCACAACAAATGGTCTGAAATATTATCAGCTCATTAACTCAGCTGGTACAGCTGTAACAACAGGACTACCTGCAGGCGGAACCGGGGTATCACCTATCGTACTCGAAAACAGGAAAGGTGGGTATTACTATTCTCTTACTGCTAAGCTGGAAAAACAATTTTCAAGTGGTTTTTCAGGAATGATTGCTTATACACACAGTGAGGCTAAAAACCTTGTTGATGGTGCAGGCGATCAGGCTGCTTCAGCATGGAACGGAAACGCCAACGTTAACGGTGCAAACAGTGCGGAACTTAGTTATGCAAGCTACGTAACTCCTGATAAATTAATTATGTCAGGTTCCTACAGGATTGAGTACCTTAAGTTCCTGGGTACTTCCTTATCATTCTTCTATGAAGGAGGATCTACTGGACGTTTCTCTTACGTCTACTCAACCAATATCGCACGTGATGGTGCCGGTTCAAACAACCTTATCTATGTTCCAAGGAGTCCTTCTGAAATAGTATTTGTTAACCAGACAGTTAATTCTGTTCTCTGGACTGCACAGCAGCAGAGTGATGCCTTCTTTGCGTATATAGATCAGGATAAATATCTGAGGACACGTAAAGGTAAGTATGCGGAACGTAATGGTGCTGTATATCCCTGGGCTAACAAGGTGGACCTTAAAATTCAGCAGGACTTCTTTGTAAATGTTGCCGGTAAGCGAAATACCATTCAGTTAAGTCTCGACATTCTGAACGTTGGTAACTTGTTAAATAAAAACTGGGGTATTGTAAAGTATTATAATCAGAATAATATCCTTGTCATGACTAACAGTACTACTGCTCCGGTTGTTACTGCAGGTGGTACAGTCGTTCCGACATACAGACTAAACCCCTACAATAATGCAATGATCACCAACACGTTCACAAACAACGTTGGATATTCTTCTACATATTCAATGCAGTTTGGCATACGTTACATCTTCAACTAACCTAACTGATCATTAATTTTTGAGGCTGTCAGATTCTGGCAGCCTCTTTTTTTGCTTATAAACCATTATAGCAAAACGCGTCATTGCGAGGAACGAAGTGACGAAGCAATCTCCCAATCCCGAAACCACACAAGGTTTCAAAACATTCTTCTCATTTTGTTGTTATTTATTCAATATTCGGAACAAACTGACTGTTAATATTTAACCTTTCAGGGTGTTAAAAAATTTACACAATAAATAATGTGATTATGTGAATATCAGCCACTTAACGAATAGTTAATAACTATGTTGCCAAATGTTAATAAACTTAAATTTTTGCACTTGCATTCAGAAGAGTGCTTGTTTAATTTAGCAAATACCCACTACAAAAATCAGTGGCCGTATAATCTCATCAGAATCAGAGAATAACAAAAAGATATGGAAGAATTATTTGTTCAGGAGACCCCTATTGCAGATGAAAAGACCAAAAGGGATCAATTAAAACCTGATAATAAGAAATCAGACGAAGTGAAGGAAATTAGTAAATCAAAAGCACAGGTACCCGAAAGAGCTGTTTATTCTCACGATGAGGCTGTGCAGGCAAGTATTCAATATTTCAAAGGCGATGAACTTGCGGCCAGGGTATGGGCAAATAAATACGCATTAAAGGATTCATTCGGTAACCTGTTTGAAAAAACACCTGACGACATGCATCGCAGGCTTGCCCGTGAAATCTATCGGATTGAAAAGAAATATAAAAATCCTCTTTCGGAGGAGTTACTGTTTAGTGTTCTCAAAGATTTTAAATATATCGTTCCTCAGGGTGGACCAATGACTGGCATTGGTAATGACTATCAGATAGCATCCCTTTCAAACTGCTTTGTTATAGGAAGCGGTGGCTCTTCTGACTCGTACGGAGGGATAATGAAAATTGATCAGGAACAGGTGCAACTAATGAAAAGACGGGGTGGAGTGGGTCACGACCTTTCTCACATCAGGCCAAAAGGCACACCTGTACTCAACAGCGCTCTCACCTCAACCGGAGTGGTTCCATTCATGGAAAGATATTCAAACTCAACCCGAGAAGTAGCCCAGGATGGCAGAAGAGGGGCGCTTATGCTTTCGATATCGATAAAGCACCCCGACTCCGGGAAATTTATTGATGCAAAACTAGAGAGCGGGAAAGTTACAGGAGCAAATGTGTCTGTAAAACTGACCGACGATTTTATGAAAGCGGTTGAGGACAAAACAATGTTCAGACAACAATATCCGATAAATTCAGATAATCCAAAATTCTCAAAAGACGTTGACGCGGTTGCATTGTGGGGCAAGATTATACATAATGCCTGGAAATCTGCTGAACCCGGGGTTCTCTTCTGGGATACAATAATTAAGGAAAGCGTTCCCGACTGTTACGCCGACCTGGGATATGCAACAGTTTCAACAAATCCTTGCGGTGAAATTCCGTTGTGCCCTTACGACAGCTGCCGTCTTCTGGCCATCAATCTCTATAATTACGTTAACGATCCGTTTACAGAAAAAGCAAAATTCGATTTTGAACTTTACAAAGAACATATCGGACTGGCACAGCGTATGATGGACGATATTATTGATCTCGAACTTGAGAAAATTGATGTTATCCTGAAAAAAATAGACAGCGATCCGGAGCTTGAAGAATTAAAACTGGTGGAAAGAAACCTCTGGAAAAACATCCGGAACAAAGCAGAAGAAGGAAGAAGAACAGGAATTGGAATAACTGCCGAGGGAGATATGCTTGCGGGTCTGGGCTTAAGATATGGCAGTGATGATGCCACAGAATTTTCAGTTGAAGTTCACAAGACACTGGCCCTTGAGGCGTATAAAGCCTCTACATATCTGGCCAAAGAGAGAGGAGCGTTTGCTATTTATGATGCTGAAAGGGAAAAATCAAACCCTTTCATCCAGAGAATGAAAGAAGCAGACCCCGTTATGTATAGTAACATGGTAAAATATGGCCGCAGGAACATTGCGTTGCTTACCATAGCTCCGACAGGTACAACAAGTCTGATGACCCAGACAACTTCCGGAATTGAGCCGATATTTTCAACTTTCTATAAAAGAAGAAGAAAAGTTAATCCAAACGACCTAGATGTAAAAGTAACTTTCAAAGATGAGGTTGGAGATTGCTGGGAAGAATTCAGAGTGTTCCATCATAAGTTTGTCGACTGGCTGAAATTGAACGGATACGATACTGATGAGGTTACACGGATGGGAGATGAAGAGATTGATAAGATCATAGAAAAATCACCTTATTATAAGGCAACTGCAAATGATGTTGACTGGATCGCCAAGGTAAGAATGCAGGGCGCTATACAAAAATGGGTAGATCATTCAATTAGTGTTACAATTAACCTGCCGGCTGATGCCAGAGAGGAGCTTGTAAGCGAACTATACCTTACAGCATGGAAATCGGGATGCAAAGGAGCTACAGTATATCGCGACGGATCAAGAAATGGAGTTCTTATTGCCGGAAAGACTGAAATACGTCCGGAAATGCCAAAGCGTCCGAAAGTACTCGACTGCGACGTTATCAGGTTTAATATAAATGAAGAAAGGTGGGTTGCCTTTGTTGGACTGAAAGAGAGCAGACCCTATGAGATATTCACAGGTATAGCCGACGATGAAGTTTTCCCTATTCCAAAGAGTATCATTAAAGGGAAAATCATAAAGATAAAGGATGAGGATGGGAAGACTCGTTACGATTTTCAGTATACCGATAAATACGGATATAAGAAAAACATAGAAGGACTTTCCCATATGTTCAAACCCGAATTCTGGAACTATGCGAAACTTATATCTGGTGTTCTGAGACACGAAATGCCAATACAGGGTGTTGTAAACCTGGTTCAGTCACTTAAACTCGATAGTGAGTCGATCAACAACTGGAAGAATGGTGTGGAAAGGGCATTGAAAAAGTATATTCCAAACGGAACAAAAGCAAAGGGGAAATGCGGTGAATGCGGCTCCGACAATCTGGTTTATCAAGAAGGATGCCTGATTTGCAAAGACTGCGGATCGTCGAAATGCGGTTGAGCTATTTTATTACACCAAGCTCTTTGCCGATCTTGCCAAATGCTTTGATCGCTTTATCGAGATGTTGCTTTTCGTGTGCTGCTGAAAGTTGAACTCTTATTCTCGCCTGTCCTTTCGGAACGACCGGAAAGAAGAATCCTATGACATAAATACCTTCTTCAAGAAGCTTTGCAGCAAACTCCTGTGAAAGTTTCGCGTCGTAAAGCATTACAGCGCATATAGCAGATTTGGTGGGTTTAATGTCAAATCCGAGAGCTTTCATTCCTGAAATAAAATACTCTGCGTTAGAATGAAGTTTATCCTGCAACTCGTTGGTTTCCGTCATCATGTCAATCATCCTTATCCCTGCGGCGGCAACCAGGGGAGGTATTGAATTTGAAAAGAGATAAGGACGTGACCGCTGTCTGAGAATTTCGATTATCTCTTTCTTCCCGGTTGTAAATCCACCAATTGCCCCGCCAAAGGCCTTCCCCAGAGTACCGGTAATGATCTCAATCTTACCTTCAATATTAAACAGTTCAGTAACCCCTCTTCCGGTTTTTCCTACCACCCCTGCAGAATGCGATTCATCAACCATTACCATTGCATTGTATTTATTGGCCAACTCCACTATTCTGTCGAGAGGAGGGACGTTCCCATCCATCGAAAAAACACCGTCGGTAACAATAAGCCGGAAGCGCAGATCCTTTGTAAGCTGAAGCTGTTTCTCAAGATCCGCCATATCGGCATTCTCATATCTGAATCTCTGTGCTTTGCAGAGACGAACGCCATCAATTATAGATGCATGATTAAGCGCATCAGAAATTATAGCATCTTCCTCATTGAGTAGTGGCTCAAAGACTCCTCCATTGGCATCAAAACAAGCGGCATACAGTATCGTGTCTTCAGTGCCGAAGAAACCTGCAATCTTTCTTTCCAGTTCTTTATGAAGGTCGGTCGTTCCACAGATAAACCTTACTGACGACATTCCATAACCATGATTGTCGAGTGATTTTTTTGCTGCCTCAATCAGAGATGGGTTATTGGAAAGTCCCAGATAATTATTTGCACAGAAATTCAATACCTTCTGTCCTGTACTTAACTCTATTTCGGCACCCTGAGGGGAGACAATAATGCGTTCATTTTTATATAAACCGGCTTCTTTTATCTCGTTCAGTACGGAAGCAAGATGTTTTTTATAATTTGTATACATAATCTTTCATTTTTCAGAAATAATTACTTTTTTTTCTTTGCGCCTTAGCGTCTTTGCGAGAATTTCATTTGCCACCAAGGCACCAAGACACCAAGGTTCACAAAGGATTGAATGACTAATCCCAGTTAAGAATAACCTTCCCACAGTTCCCTTCTTCCATAATATCGAAACCCTTTTGAAAATCGTCAATAGGAAAACGATGTGTAATAACCGGATCAAGATCAATTCCTCCGATAATCATCTGTTCCATTTTATACCAGGTTTCCCACATCTCACGGCCATAAATTCCCTTGAGAGTGATTGCTTTAAAAATGATATCGCTCCAGGGCACCTCGAAGTTAGATGGAAGAATCCCCAGCAGAGATATGCTAGATCCGTTGTACATATTATGCAGCATTTCTATGAAAGCTTTCGGAGAGCCCGACATCTCAAGACCTATATCAAATCCTCTCATTCCCAGTTTGGCAACCGCATCAGAAATTTTTTCTCCCTTTGTGGGGTTAATTGTAAGAGTTGCCCCCATCTTCTTTGCAATCTCGAGCCTGTAATCGCTCAGATCGCTTGCAACGATGAACCTTGCTCCGGCATATTTTGCTATTGCTACAGCCATACTGCCAATAAGGCCCGAACCAGTAATCAGTACATCTTCTCCAATGAGAGGGAAAGACAGGGCTGTATGTGTTGCATTTCCAAACGGATCCATAATTGCCCCCCACTCATCCGGGATTCTGTGATCGAGAGGGATAACATTCTGTGCAGGGATCTTTACATACTCTGCGAATGAACCGTCGATGTTTACTCCAATACCGACAGTATTCTCGCAAACATGTTCTTTTCCCCGACGGCAGTTGCGGCAATGTCCGCATGCCAGGTGGCCCTCACCAGTAACTCTTTCCCCTATTTTCAGGTTACTTACTCCGGCACCCATTTTTTCAATATATCCCATGTACTCATGGCCAATTGTCATTGGTGTTTTAATGGTTCGCTGCGACCACGCATCCCATTCATAGATGTGCAGATCGGTACCACAGATAGCAGATTTCTTGACTTTTATAATGACGTCGTTAAGACCGGGCTCAGGAACCGGAACTTCCTGCATCCAAAGTCCTCTTTCAGGTCTGGCTTTTACCAATGCTTTCATCTTCTTCATACTCTATAGTTCTTTTTCGGCTCTAACACCCCCAAACCCCCCACGGGGGCTTTATAACTTTCTGGTAATCAATAAGTCCCCCTTGGGGGATTTAGGGGTAATAACCCTAAGAAGGACTTTTTCAACATTCTCACCTGCCAGGTGGTCTACTCACACACAAAATTAACACAATTCTTTTCAGCAAAACCTGATTTTAGTTATACTATTATATATAACCGCGTTTGCCTATCTTTGCGTAAATAATTAACTGAACCGTCCATATTATGACACAAGTGAGAGTGCGTTTTGCCCCAAGTCCAACAGGCCCTTTACACATCGGCGGTGTAAGGACAGCTCTTTATAATTATCTTTTCGCAAAAAAACATAACGGCACATTTATTTTGCGCATTGAAGATACCGACCAGGGACGATTTGTTGAGGGAGCTGAAGAGTATATAATGGAATCGCTAAAGTGGTGCGGGATAATTGTTGATGAAGGAATAGCCGAGGGAGGAGATTACGGACCCTATCGCCAGAGCGACAGGCAGGCTATTTACAGGCAATATGCAGACTTACTGATTTCTAAGGGAGACGCTTACTATGCCTTCGATACAACCGAGCAGCTTGAAAGTTTAAGAACTCAGTCGGAAAAAGCCGGGAATACATTTATATATAATGCTTCTGTACGTGAAAAAATGATCAATTCGATCTCTTTGAAAGAATCCGAATGGAAAAGTAAAATCAGTAACGGAGATCATTATGTTATTCGCTATAAAATGCCACTCAATGAGGATATTCATTTTAATGATCTTATCCGTGGAAATATTGTTGTGAATTCTGATACCCTCGATGATAAGGTTCTGTTCAAATCTGATGGAATGCCAACTTACCACCTGGCAAATATTGTCGACGATCATTTAATGGAGATAAGTCATGTAATAAGAGGGGAAGAATGGCTTCCTTCATTACCTCTTCATATTATGCTTTATCGCTCATTTGGCTGGGAGCCGCCACTCTTTTCGCATCTGCCATTACTTCTCAAGCCCGACGGGAAAGGCAAACTTAGCAAACGTGATGGTGATAAAATGGGGTTTCCTGTGTTTCCTCTTTTTTGGCCATACGGTGAGACAGCAAAAGGATACCGCGAGGAAGGATACTATCCGGAAGCTTTTATAAATATGCTTGCTCTTTTGGGATGGAACGACGGCACGGAACAGGAGATATTCAGCATGAAGGAACTCATTGATGCCTTCTCAATTGAAAGAGTCCACAAAGCAGGATCGCGTTTCGACCCGGAAAAAGCAAAATGGTTCAATCATCAGTATCTTCAGAAAAGGAGTAATAGCGAGATCGCAATGGAGTTCAGGGAATTCCTGAGGGCGAAAGGTTATCATGTAGATATTATAAACCTTGAAGGCCTGATCGGGATGGTAAAAGAAAGAGTAAGCTTTGTAAAAGAAATATGGAATGAGACTGATTTCTTCTTTAAGGCTCCGGAAATGTACGATCCTGAGGTAATTAAGAAACGATGGACGAATGATTCTAAAACATTGCTTTTGGAATTAAGATCGTTACTTGAGAAGACAGAAGATTTTACAGCTTCAGGCACGGAGTCTCTTGTTAAAGGATGGATTGAGGAAAAAGGGTATAATATGGGAACAGTTATGAATGCTTTCAGACTGGTAATTGTCGGAGCTTCACGCGGTCCCCACATGTACGATATCATAAGCTGGATTGGTAAAGCGGAGACTCTCAACCGAATCGATAAGGGACTTTCTGTAATAAGCAGATAAACAAGATGAACTTTCCTCAGGAAGGAGATTATATTGATATCCATACACATGGAGGAAAGCCGGCTCCCGGGATTTTCATTGTTGAGAGTCTTATGGCACATGAAAGCTCTACTCCAAAAAACATACCCGGAGTCGCCTTTACATATGGCATTCATCCCTGGTTTCTTAATGAAGATAACGCTGAACAGCTTCTGGATTCCGTCAGGAAAACGGTTAAAAACGATGATGTGATCGCCATCGGCGAAGCCGGATTTGACAGGCTTCAGGGTCCCCCACCTGAAATACAGAGAAGAGTCTTTGAGGAGCAGGTAAAACTCGCGGATGAGTGCAATAAACCTCTTATTATTCATTGTGTAAGAGCGTGGGAAGAACTCCTGGCGGTACATAAAAAACTTAACCCAAAGACGCCCTGGTTAGTACATGGTTTCAGGGGAACCCCTGAACTCGCAACACAGCTTTTATTAAAGGGATTGTATCTATCACTCTGGTTCGAGTTTGCTCTACGACCAGAATCTTCAAAACTTTTAAAGTCCCTTCCAAAAAGCAGGTTTTTTCTTGAGACCGACGGCGCAGATGTCGATATCAAAGTTATATACGAAAAGGTTGCTGTTGATATGGATGTAGAAGTGGAGGAACTTAAAGTAATTATATTCTCAAATTTGAGGGAGTTTTTTCATCGTTGACCCCCCATCCCCCCTAAAGGGGGGGGTAATTCGTAGTAAATGAGGAACATACACGATTTTGAAATGGATTTAGAACCCCGCTTAGGCGGGACAGGGGGCAAAACAGAGTAAGATGGAGATAGATAATTGATGAAAATTCAAACAAACTATATTAACCTATAATGACTGACTGGCTTTCCCGTACTGAAATTTTAATTGGAGAAGAGGGTTTGAAAAAACTAAACAATTCCAGGGTTCTTATTGTGGGCTTGGGAGGAGTTGGGTCCTATGCAGCAGAAATGATTTGCAGGGCAGGAGCAGGGAATATGACAATTGTAGATGGCGACACTGTAAATTCTTCCAACAGAAACAGGCAGCTTCCTGCTCTGGTAAGCACTGAGGGATTATCAAAAGCAGAGATTATGGGCATCAGACTAAAAGATATCAACCCTGACCTCAAACTTACGGTAATTAATGAGTTTATTAAAGATGGCAGAATAATAGAAATTCTCGATCCGGGTTACGATTATGTTGTTGATGCAATAGACACCCTATCTCCAAAGATCTTTCTTATCTATAATACATTACAGCGGAAGATCCCGCTTGTAAGTTCAATGGGAGCCGGAGGAAAATTTGATCCTACAAGGATAAAAATTTCTGATATTTCCGAATCTACAGATTGTTTGCTTGCACGCATCCTCCGGAAAAGGCTTCACCGGCTTGGTATCCGGGAAGGGTTTACATCAGTGTACTCAACCGAAACCGTAGATAAGGGCAAAGTTGTTGCCACCAATGGTGAAAAGAATAAGGCATCCGTGGTAGGGACTATATCCTACATGCCTGCCGCTTTCGGAATTGCATGTGCATCTGTGGTAATTCGCAGCCTTGGCAGTTAGGGTATTTTGGTTTTTCAGCTAGTCCTAAAATGATCACTATCAAAAATTTGTATATTTGTGTTATTCATTTAGTATGAACGATATTTTTGATATTTCCACTTATTCAACAGCAACATGAAAATCTTTAAGAAACTCCTGAAATATCTTTTAATTCTTATATTGGTTGTAGTCCTCGGTTTTATCGGTCTCATTGTTTATGCAGTGCTTACCGATTATAAGCCAAAAGAGCAGGAGCCAATTCCTGTATCAGGGAAGCCTTCAACATTAAAAGATTCCCTTGAGATAACCCTGTTGACCTGGAATATAGGCTATGCTGGTCTTGATGATGAAATGGATTTTTTCTTCGATGGAGGGACAAAGGTTATTACCCCCAAAAAGAAGTGCCTGGAAAATCTTAAAGGGATTGGAAGTTTTCTGAAAAGCAATGATAGTATCGACTTTATATTTCTCCAGGAAGTTGACAGGGGAAGTAAAAGAAGCTATTATCAGAATGAGTACGATTCTATCGTTAATATTTTAAAAAATCATTCTCCGGCTTTTGCAAAAAACTACGATGTATTTTTTGTGCCGAAACCTTTTACAAACCCAATGGGAAAAGTTCTTTCAGGTATTGCTACATTCAGTAAATATATACCATCTGCGTCTGCCAGATTTGCCTTTCCGGGCGATTTTGGGTTTCCAACACAACTTTTCTGGCTCGACAGATGCTTCATGGTTAACAGGTACCCGGTATCGAATGGTAAGGAATTTGTATTAATAAACACCCATTGTGAAGCCTTCGATGCAGGGGATATAAGGAAGGCACAGATGGAATATCTTAAAGCGTTCATAATTAATGAATATCGTAAAGGAAACTATGTGGTTGCCGGTGGCGACTGGAATCAGTGTCCTCCCGATTTCAAACCTGCTTTTCCTGATAATAAAGTACTCACATCTCAGATGGGAATGGCAAAAGACTACCTCCCTTCTGACTGGAAACTGGTTTATGATAATACAATCCCGTCAAACAGGTCAGTAGTTACATCATACAATAGGAATACCACAGAAACTACAGTTATTGACTTTTTTCTGCTTTCACCAAATGTAGAATCGGTCTCAGTGAAAGGGATACAGCTCAATTTTAAGAACTCCGATCATAATCCGGTTATTGCTCATCTAAAACTCCGATAAAAGAGGAAAAAGGGTTAAGTCCCTGAGGGGATTAGACATGGCTCTCAAAGATTCGCCAGATCTTCACTTTCGTTGGTAAAGATCATAAATTTTAGTTGTGAGATTTAATTTTTCGTAATCTGATGAAGGAAGGGAGGTATCCGTTTTTTTCATCAGAAGATATTTTTTTGATTCGTCGGTATACAAATTAATCTTATAATATCGGATAAAATAACACTCTAATACATAGGTGCTTGCAATTTCGCTATTTATAGTAATTTCAGATTTCCCTGGAATAGAATTCCCAATCAGGTGAACATCATAAAGCATCTCCCTGTCTCTTTGGGTTTTCCCCTTTTGCATTAAGGAGAACCCTATCGAAAAGAGGAATAAAACAATACTGAATGCCATCAGGATATTCTTTTTATCCTTTGCTTTTTCTTTAAAATTAAGTATTACCGGAGCTATAAGTGCTGCAAATCCTATGGCAAAGTAAGGGAAGGACGGAACCAGATAAAATCCCCGTTGAACAAGAGTTATTGTGAGTGGTATTGAAGCAGCCAATCCAGCAGAGAAGAAAAATATTGCCCTGTTTCGGTTGCTGACAAGCGGAATGCCTGTCTTTTTAACTTTTGCAATTACAATAATGATAACCACCAAGGCATACTGAGGGATAAACTCAGTAAATAACTGCCGGATTATATAAAACCGGTTTGAGACAGTAGGAGTATCATTTATTCGCCCCAAAAGCCTTTTTGTAACATAAAATGTAAGACTTTCCCTGCTTTCAGGCAGGTTAAAGAGAACGAGATACCCGGCAAACAGTACAGAAAAAAGAATAGCTGTGCTGAGAATTGCTTTCCAGAAAGATCTGTTTCTTAGTACCAGCCAATAGAGAAAAGGAATTGCAAGCGGAAATAAGCCTGGTACTCCTTTACTCAAAGTTGCGAGAAAAATGAACACCCCGGCAAGAAGAAACGCTCCGGTCTTTGCAGCTCCCGATTCTAAAGCCCTGTATATTATTATAACTGCAGCTAAGTCAAATATTGCCATGCTGTTTTCCATCATATTGTTTGAATACGACCAGATGGTTGTGGGAATCGTTATCCAGAACATAACTGGTAGCCAGCCTGCTTTTTTAATAGCTTCATCTTTTTTGAAAATCTCCTTCCATAACAGGTTTATCAGAATAGCAGTTGTACACATTGTAAGAAAGGTATAGAATCTTTCAACATACATGCTATCGCCGAATAGCCTGAAAAAAAGTGATTGTATTCCAAAGACCAATGGTGGTTGTTCTAGAAAATAAGGAGAACCTCCAATGCCGGCCGGATTGAATTTCGGAGCCCAGAATGTACCATAACCATGGCTTAAATTGTTTGATACACAGGTGTATAGTTCTCCATCCAAGAACATACCGTCCTGTATTAATACCGGGACGATGAGAAGAATCATCAGGCTGATTGTGAACAACCAGTATGGAGTATTCTTACTGACAAAATATTTCCTGACCAAATTTTCCATACTACTAATCCTTTCTGCCTCTGAACAGATCTATATGTATTGAACAGCTTTTATCGAAGAAATACAAGAATGAGGTTTGCAAAACACCAAGTCCATAAACCACACTTCTTCTGAAGTTTATCGACGATGATTCCTTAAAGTATTTGGTGGGGCAGGAGATCTCACCGATTTCAAATCCATGATAAAGAGCCTGGGCAAGTAACTGGTTATCAAAAACAAAATCATCAGAATTGGAGTTATAATCTATCCCTTCAAGCACCTCACGTGAATAGGCGCGATACCCTGAGTGATATTCAGAGAGTTTCTGGTTCATCAGAATATTCTGAATGAAGGTCAGGATCCTGTTAAAAAAATACCGGTGAAATGGCATCTTCCCCTTAATTGCACCTTTCCCAAGAATCCTTGATCCCAATACAAGCTGATACAGTCCATTTGCAATCAGGTAACTCATTGAATGGATTAGTTTCGGGGTATATTGATAATCGGGATGAAGCATGATAATAATATCAGCACCCAGGGAGAGAGCTTTATTGTAACATGTTTTTTGATTTCCCCCGTATCCCATGTTCTTACCATGCGAAATAACATGCTGGATCTTGAGTTCCTTAGCAATGCCAAGCGTATTGTCAACGCTACTGTCATCAGTAAGTATAACAAAATCAACAATATCCAAAGGTATTTCCTTGTAAGTCTGCGCCAGCGTTTTTTCTGCATTATAAGCAGGCAATACAACTGCAATCGTCTTTCCGTGAATCATAGAATAATGTTGAGAATAAAAATAGCATTAATTTCTGATAGTTTTCAATTGTCATTCAATAGTTAATGACAAGGTGATGATCAATGAACAGTTCTTAAAATCAAATAACTAATCTTAATTTTTGTTCTAACCATGTTGGTGTTTTACAGCATACCCCATATACATCATCATAGTGCTTGAGCATTCGACCATTTTGAATTTCCTGCCAAACTCTTCGTATGTTAATTCTCCGGCAGCTCTTTTATGCAGAAAATAAAGCATCTTAAAATAAGAGACACCTGGCTCAATACCCCTGTGTTCTCTCCATTCCAATTTGCAATTACGTAACAATGATTTCATCTCAGATGGTTTGATAAACATTTTCCATACATGCAGATCCGGAGGCATTATCGCCCACCATTTCCATTCCTGCATAACCTTTATCATACTAATTTTACTCAGACATGTCCGATTGATAGTGTCATATATGAAGACGCCATCATATTTTAGTACCCTCGAAATCTCTGCTATAACTGCAGGCAGATCGCGAACATGCTCTAGCACATCACAACAAAGTACAGCGTCAAAAGAATTATCCGCATAGGGAATCATTTCACCTGATGCTTTCTCATATCTGATTTCAAGATGATTTACCCTAGCATGCTCCCTGGCTGTCTTCAGCGATGTCTCTGCAGGGTCAATTCCCGTGGTAAAGAACCCCAGTTTCGCAATTTCCTCAGTAAGTATTCCTCCACCGCAACCAACCTCGAGGACAGTAATTCCTTCCGGTTTAATGAAAGTCTGTTCGATTATCCGTTTGATATAACCGACTCTGAATGGATTATATAATGTCCTCAGAAGATTAAGAGAAAAATCTGTACTCCACCAGCTTCCTCCCTGCTTATTGTAAATTTCATTGTCTATGCGACTATATACTTCTTCCGGAACTTTTTGCATTTAGATTGGAATTTAAAATAATTCATTTTTGCATTATCAGGGAAAATCCGTTGACAGAGGAACGACTCTTTTCAGCAGCCCGGTTTCTCAGGTTAAAAATAGCTCTTTTAGCGAAAGTTATTCCTGTAACCTGTTCAGCCATCTTTAGAAGAATCAGCAATCTCCATACAGGTTGACGGGAATGAAAAATCTTCAAGATAAAATTTGCAGCAATTAATGCCCAACCTGATTTAATATGCTCTTTATCATAAAAATAGAAGTTCGGAAAACGGAAGGAGAAAGCTTGTGCGAGTGCATGTATTTCTGTGAGACTTATATTCTTCGGTTCTATTTTTACCGGATGCAGAAAGTTGTCTGATGTGCAATGAATATCATATCTAAGTAAATCTTCGGATACAGGAGATCCATTGTAAACCCGGATACCTGTCGACACAAATACCAGATCCCATTTTGATGCAACTTTGCTTATGTTATTGAGCGACTCAAGAAATGTTTCACGTGTTTCGGCAAATGCACCAAGCATGATGAACCAGGTTACCGGGATCTTTTTCTTCTTTAATAGTATAGAGGTATTAATGATGTCAGCATAATTAAAATTTTTGGACAGGTTCTTCAAAATATCATCGGATGTCGACTCAGCGCCTATATCCACTTCGCTAAAACCCGCATTTTTCATAAGATCAAGAAGTTCTTCATCAACAGCAGCCGGCGACAGGCCCATAGTATGAAGCCGCAAATCGAGATTTTTACTGATAATCTCCTTAAGAACCTCTTTTGCATGAGAAAGAGGAAAATTAAAAATACTATCAGTGAACTCGATATGATTAATTCCGGTTTCGTTTACAAGAATTTCTATTTCATCAGCAACCAGTCGCGGACTTCTTAAACGGTATTCTTTTCCTTCAATTCTGTTATAAGTGCAGTAGGAGCACTTTAATGCACAACCTCTTTTGGTCTGAATATGAAGGGGTGAACCGTACTTCTTATATTTCTTAAGATCAAGATAATGAAGTGGTTTCGGGAATGGTATTGTATTAAGATCAGCGATCCGTGCGGGTCCGTTATCCTGAATTATAGTCCCGCGGCGTCGAATAATCAAACCTTTTAATCCTTCAGGTGTCTGACCCTTTTCTATACATCGTGCAAAATCGGTAATAGCAACTTCCCCGTCACCGGTTATTGCATATTCCAGTTCGAAATATTCCAGCATTTCCCGGCCACTTATGCCTACCGAAGGTCCGCCAATAACAATTGGCCCCTGAAACCTCTTCTTGCAATGGTCAACGACATCGTTTTTGACATCCTCAAGTAAAAAATGGGTTGCGTAACCCCCTGTATCATCAATGTTTCTTATACTTATCCCGATCAGATCAGGCTCAAAATTGCTAATCGCTTTATTAATATCTTCTTCACAATCTGATGAGAAACAGAGATCGAGAAAGTGAACATTGTGATCTCCATTTGCTTCAAGCGCTGTTGCAACACAACATAGTCCAAATGGGATCACCGGCCATGGGTGCATGAATCTGTTTGAATTGATTAGCAATACTTTCGCCATATTCAGAAAATTGACTCTCCCCAGTTAACTGAGATGGCATATTCCATACAGATTTTGAATATATCGTAGTTAAACTCCGGAGGTTGTAAATTATTGGTAATCAGGTCTGTATTGCTTCTGTCGAAGAAACGGGTATCAGATAAATATGGTCGATATGGTTCTATGAACCTGTTGAAGAGAGCCTCAGCGGGATTACGAGATATGATCTCCCCCGATTTGCTGTAAACAACCTCCACTCCTTTCATTTTCATCAGTTTTTCATTGTATTCAGAAAGTATTTCAAGGTTGGTGAAGGTGTTGTTTGTCAAATGATATATACCACCCGGGGATGCATTTTCAACTATTTTCAGTGTAGCATCAACGAAATAATTAATGGGAATAAGATTTAAAGCACCCTTCGCTTTAAGGTATATCCTGAGTGGCAGGAACAGATACCCTTCTTTATCGATATGGATCCCAAGCTCTTCCGATTTCTTTCCTCCATTGTTATTTATATCGTTCAGGTAAATTTCTTTTATATAGTTTGCCGACTGAACCGGAAAATATAACGCGTTGAATTTCAGAGAACGTCCCGTGCGAGAATCACCGTAAACAATTGAAGGTCTTATTAGTGTAAAGGGTATCGAGTTCTGCTGACAAAACGCGTTTACCTTCTTTTCGGCAAGCGACTTGCTTTCCTCGTACACATTTATAAAGTCTGTTGAAGTGGAGAGAACTTCTTTACAGACAGTTCCGTTTCCACTGGTAACATATGCGGTGCTTATATAATGAAAGAAACTAACATGGGCTTTCGATGCTAGTTCAAGAATTCCATTGAGACTTATTACGTTTGAACTGATCACAATGTCGCGCTTTCGTTCTGTAAAGCTGGTGTCGGATGCACAATGTATTATTTGATCAGTTGAATCACACAATTTATCATATTCCAGTTGTGAGAGACCCAGGAAGGGTTTTAGCAGATCGATTTCCACCATCTCCAGCTGATTGGTCAGTGGTTGAATGCTGAACCATGCTAAAAGTTTAGCGATCCTTTGCTGCAATGATTCCTTCTTGCCGGGACGTCCAAGTACAATTACTCTGAACCCATTGGAGAGCAGTGCTGCCATAAGATGACTACCCAGAAATCCAGTTGCCCCGGTAAGGGCTATTGTTGGTTTATTCACGGACGACGGCACAACGGCACAATGGCTCAACGGCTCAACGGTACTGGAAGTCATAGTAGATCATGAGTAAAGTAAGTTTTCTTTTCTGCAGAATCCCTGATACAAAACATAGGGGTGGCCTTTTACAGTACCGGTTTTTACAGAATACTCATCGATTAACATATTTGACTCAGCCCCGGCAAGCCTGATGCGACGTATTTCATCACGATCAGTATGATCAAAGAAATAGTCGTATTCAAATATGCACCTTTTCCCGTTATCAATAGGTGTTATAAAACCAAAGTCGTTGTCAATCTGATACTTCTCAGCGATAAGTCTGAACTTGTTGTTGAGTTCATTAATCAGATCATTGTCAATTGGTAAATAGATCAGAACCGGAAGAAATGGATTTTTGCGTCCCAGCCTGGTGCTCATTATCCTGAACATATTCAACCATACCAGGTCTGTGTACTCTTCCTTAGCAAAGAGT
Source organism: uncultured Bacteroidales bacterium (assembly GCA_963809855.1). Classification (GTDB taxonomy): domain Bacteria; phylum Bacteroidota; class Bacteroidia; order Bacteroidales; family VadinHA17; genus LD21. The sequence goes on from CAWELF010000001.1 coordinate 3,779,004, forward strand.
TTTTCAAAAAATGGCCGGAGCTCAGGATCAATTTCTTTAGAATATGAAGCCGGAGAAGGAGAAAGCGCTGTTTCAAATATATCTGTGAAATTGTCAATTTTCAAATATGAATATGGTTCGTCATCCGAAAGCTCTTTTACCATTTCCAACCATTTAGCCGATTTCAGAGCAGGAAGTCCAAGATACAGAGCCCTGAACATTCGCTGGTCGAAGAATGGAAGTCCCATCTCACGTATTGCGTTTATTGCAAATTTGTCTCCTACCACAACAACTAAATACGGGATATCAAGCTTGTTTATAAACAGCTCCTTAATATCTGAATAAATGATTTTGGTTTGAGAAAGGAAGGTGGCGATATATTCTGTTCCAACAACACCTAATGCCAGTCCGATATGCCGCATTGAGCATTCTCTTATGAAATCAAGAGCTTCATTGAGGCTCTGAAATGGCACCAGTATACCGGTTTCATCCACAGTGACAGGATGTAACCTTATGTTGGCGGAGACACAAATACCCGGGGAGGTTTTATGCTGAAGGTTATTGAATGAAAAAAGATTTGGTGATGTAGTATCATTCAGATTGAAAAACTTACCGTCCTTGTCAACAAATTCCGCATTTGTAAAGTTGTCGGCATTAATTCCGTATGTTGTGGAGAAGGTCGACATAATTCCGGAACACATAATATTCCCACAAAGCAGAGCCGCGGGTTCCGCAGCATTTATCCTGAAACCTTTCTCTTTAGCCTGCTTCTGAAGATCAAATGCAGAAACACCCGGACCTACTTTTGCCAGCCAGTTCTTTTCATCGAACTCTATAGTTTTCATTCTGTTGAGATCGATTATTGCGCCCTCATTTACAGCAAATCCCAGTAAATTCTGACCGTTCCCGCGAATGGTATAAACGAGGTTATTCTTCCTGAAAAGAATTACAAGAGATGCAATCTCTTCTTTAGTTACGGGCATAACAACATAATCCGGTATTTTGGGATCGGAGATCGGACTAAGGTCATGAGAATAGGTAACAGTAATTGCTTTATCGTTAGTTGCCCATTCAGAGCCAACAATTTTTTTCATTTCAGAGAGGAGGATGTCGTCTTTTGGACGTATTGGAACACCACCATCCCTGATAAAGATTTCTACGTGATTCTTAAGAGCCTCCATTACTTTTGTAGGACGCATTTCATTCAGGAAGTAGCACTGATAATCGCATTTTCCGCATAAATCGCAACTATCAGCTATCTCAACACATCCTTCTGTTATTTCTATTTTCTTTTCTGCCAGAGCTTCGTACAGGATCATTCTCCCCTGAGGATAAAAGCTTACGAAATTTTTTTCGAGTCCCGATTTGCATACACCGCCTCCCAGAAAATCTATTTTGCACATTGCATAATGACGACAATTTCTGGCGGTATGGTAGGCAGCGTCAATTTCTTCTTTTAAGCCGGTTTTATTCATAGTTGTTGAATATTTTGTATTTTATCAGGAAGCTCAGCAGAAATCAATTATAAAGATACGTGTTCCCTTCAAATAATTTAATTCAAATCCCAGATACTTATTCCGGATTCATAACACTCATTTCCCAGTATTGTAAATCTGCAACGTATATTGAGGTCTGGTGAGACTTTGCGCCATTTGTGACGGCAAAATTAAGAAGTATTAGGTTTGAAAAACTGAACTTTAATTTATCCGGTCTGTTTTAAGTGAGATATATGTAATGCAATATGAAAAACACGGATGTTTTCACAAGTAGATTTCCAAAAGGACTTGCTCTTCTTTTTTTAACAGAATGAAAAAAAGAAATAACTGACTATGCAGAATCATGAAAATCAAGCGGATTTTTAATTGTTACCAGATATTCATACGGGAAATCACAATAAAATTTAGTCTATGAAAAAAAATATCTACGTCAGGAATAGTCGAATAGTGATAATATTATTACTATCGGTTTTCAGCATTATAAGCAGTTGTAAAAAAACCACTGATGTTCCGGGTGTAAATGAAGTCTTTATAAAGGGAATGGCTTTTACACCGTCAACTATAACAATCACTGCAGGTACAACGATTACCTGGACAAACAAGGATGGAATTGACCATACTGTAACCAGCAATACCGGCATTTTCGATAGCGGTACTATAAACACAAATGGCGTTTACAGTCATTTATTCAGCACAGTCGGCTCATATCCCTACCATTGTACAATTCATCCTTCGATGACAGCTACAGTTGTTGTGAATTAATTGCTGTTGTAACAAAACCGTTACTGAATACTTTAGAAGTTCAACCTTTAAAACTGGTACAGTTAAACCTTTTAATAAAACCTGATTATGGATCGAACTGAAAACTACTCTGATTCTATAAACAAGTATATATCCGGTTTCCCTGAAAGCACTCAACAGGTGTTGTTAGTATTAAGAGAAACTATTAAAATGGCTGCTCCGGAAGCGGAGGAAGTAATTAGCTACAGAATGCCTGCATTCCGAATGAGTGGTATGTTGGTCTGGTATGCAGCTTTTTCAGAACATATTGACTTTTATCCCAAACCCTCCGGAATTGAAGCGTTCAGTAATGAGCTTACAGGTTATGACAAAGATAAACGGTCTGTTCGTTTTAATCTGAATGAACCGATTCCTTTCGACCTTATCAGCAGAATTGTAAAATTCAGGGTTCAGGAAAATATTGAGAAGAAAAACAGAAAACCTAATTTTGAAAGGGATTGGTTTTACAGATAAATTTGAAATAAGAAAGTAAGCTTACTTTTTAGAATTTACTTTAAAACAGGCCATTTCATCTAATTGGTATGATTAACGGATCTTTATGAATGAATTAGTAAGATGCACCTTAAAAAGTTAACTGTAATTTGTATTATTTTGTAGAAAACAGATTATGGAAAGACCAGCTGATGTAGACGAATACATAAATAGTTATTCCGTTGAGATCCGGCAATTACTTCAACGGGTAAGGAAGGTTATAAAAGAAGCTGCCCCGGAGGCAGAAGAAGTAATTAGTTATAGTATGCCGGGATATAAAATGAATGGCATGTTGGTTTGGTTCGCTGGTCATACCAGTTATATTGGTTTTTATCCGGGAGCCAGTGGAATATCCGCCTTTAAAAAACAGTTGTCGTCATATAAGGGGGCAAAAGGATCGGTTCAATTTCCGCACACAAAACCATTACCATTAGATCTGATCGGAGAGATTGTCAGGTTCAGGGTCGCTGAAGACCTCGCAAAAGCGGCTTTAAAGAAAAAAGCATAATTTATATGGATAAAGTGCTAATACTCAGCTATGAGACTTATTCGTGTGCCGGTCTTAGCATTATTTTCTAAAAAGAGATAAATATCATATTGAAAAATTATCAAATTTTTCAATATGGCACATAATTTGCTTACCCCTTTGTAATAACATTAAAATCTGTGCGCTATGAAAAAGTTAACATTTAATCTGGGTTGTTTGCTTTTGGTTTTCGGACTCGGTTTGATTCCTTACAATAGCAAAGCACAGGACGTCAAACTAAGCAAACAAGAGAAGAAGGATTTGGAGCAGGCAACTTTGCAAGCTAATTTTAATGCAATTGATACCTTGCTGGATAGAAAAACCTTTGTACTTGAGGCAGACTGGCTTCAAGACAGATACGGGTACAGAGTTCCTGTAAGTTCCAATGTGAATTTTATTAGGGTGAATACAAAAAATGTTGTATTGCAGACCGGAAATAACTATAATTCAGGATATAATGGCGTTGGAGGAGTTACAGCTGAAGGTGAGATTCAAAATCTTAAGATTACTAAAAACTTTAAAAAGTTAACTTATAATGTTGGATTCACTGTAATGACAAAAGTAGGAATCTATGATATAGACATGTACATTTCATCAGATGGTAATGCTCAGGCAACTATTACAGGGACAACTGCCGGTAAGCTCACATGGGTTGGTCGATTTATGAATTTGTACGACTCCAAAGGTTTCAAAGGAATGGAGACCTACTAGCTTTATTCTCCAGGTTTTAACTATAACTAACTTGTGCACAGTTTTGACAAGCCAGGTTAATACTATGATAAAGACCCTGAAACATAAAAGTTTCAGGGTTTTGTCTTTTTCCCTGTATCGAGACCCCGGGTTATCTGCGAAGATTAATTTTTTAGATATTTAATTTACAAATGCCATCTTCTGTTAACTTAGCAGAGGGAATTGCTGAATTGACTTTTCCTTTATGAACTATCAGAATGTTTTTCATAGAGAATAATGCTTTTTGACCCTGGTTCTTAGAATTGTTAATAAGGAGAACTCTTTCGAATGAACGTCATACCCTTTGTAATCGGCACTGTAGTCATATTTGCTCTTGCTTACCGGTTCTACTTCAGTTTCGTAGCTGCAAAAGTTGCAGTACGTAATGATCTGCAGCAAACTCCTGCGTATCGTTTGTATGATGGACAAAACTATTATCCAATGAATAAGTGGATACTATTTGGACATCATTTTGCTGCCATAGCAGGAGCTGGTCCGCTGGTTGGACCCGTTTTAGCTGCTCAGTTTGGATTTATGCCGGGATTCCTATGGATGCTTATTGGGGCGGTGATGGCAGGTTCGGTTCACGATTTTGTTATCCTTACAGCTTCAGTTCAGCATGACGGAAAATCTCTGGCCGAGATAGCCAAAGCAGAAATCAATAAAGTAAGTGGCGCTATAACATCCTTCGCAATAATACTGATTGTCGTTGTTGCACTTGCCGGACTGGGAATTGTCGTTGTCAATGCACTTTCGGAAAGCTCATGGGGAACATTTACGATTGCTTCAACTATACCCATTGCAATAATAATGGGATTGTGGATGTTTAAGTTCAGGAAAGGAAAGACTCTTGAGGCAACAATTTTTGGAGTAATAATGTTAATTCTGGCTGTTGTGCTTGGTCGTTATATCCCCGGTTCTCAGTTTTCAGGTTGGTTCACTTTTGATAGTAAGACAATTACTATACTTATAATGATTTACGGATTCCTTGCATCCGTGCTTCCGGTATGGCTACTGCTTTCTCCCCGTGATTACCTGAGTTCAATAATGAAGATTTCGGTAATTGGGTTGCTGGCTGTAGGATTAATCATTGTAGCACCCGAAATCAAGATGCCAATGTTTACAGGGTTTATTGGAGGGGGGGGACCCATAATTCCCGGGAAGCTTTTCCCTTATCTGTTTATTACTATTGCATGTGGAGCAATTTCGGGGTTTCACTCTCTCGTAAGTTCAGGCACCACTCCCAAAATGATTATGAAGGAATCCGACATAAAAGTAATAGCTGTAGGGTCTATGCTTACAGAAGGGGCAGTAAGTATTATGGCGCTCATTGCTGCTTCCAGTCTGCTTCCTCTCGACTATTTTCAAATTAACGTACCGGCAGACAAGCTTCAGGCCATATTGCCGAAATTGCATGAAATGGGTTTTACAGAATCCAACCTTTCAAACCTGTCGGCCAGCGTTGGGGAGAAGATCGCGGGCCGGACCGGTGGCGCTGTCTCTCTTGGCGTCGGAATGGCTTACATTTTTTCATCTATCCCCGGCATGAAACATCTGATGTCGTACTGGTATCATTTTGCCATAATGTTTGAGTCGCTGTTTATTCTAACAACTATTGACGCCGGAACACGCATTGGAAGGTTTATTCTGCAGGAGACCTTTGGAAAGGTCTATAAACCATTTCAAAAAACCAACTGGTTACCAGGTAATCTTATTACAAGTGCACTGATCGTGCTTGCATGGGGCTATTTTATTTATACCGGCAGCGTTACCACTATCTGGCCAATGTTCGGAGCAGCAAATCAATTGCTTGCAACTATAGCACTCGCAATTGGCACATCCTTTATTATAAACAGGGGAAGGATCAGGTATGCCTGGGTTACGATTGTCCCGATGACATTTGTGGGGATTACAACTTTTGCAGCTGGAATCCTGAATATTAAAAATATCTATCTGCCTCAGTTAATGATCGCAGGATCAAGATTACAAGGCTCGATAAATCTTGTCCTAACCGTTGCTATTATCATTTGCGTTATTGTAATACTCCTTAATGCAATTCCAAAATGGATAAAGGCCAGGTTCAGTTCAGATGAATATTCCAGGCAATCCCGGCATCAATGAAATAATTATTAAGGAATGAATGCAGATTTCCTGTGGCTGAAAAATCAATTTGCAGATGGTCATTTATCAGATACGCTAACCCTGAATCAATATATAGCGTAGGATCGGAACCCCTGGTAACGTACCCGAAGTTCTCTATAAATGTGCTCAGTCTTTTGTTCAAAACTATACTTAAGCATACTGCGTAAAAGTTAGTTGGTACTGAAGAACTACCATCCCATGATAAACCGTAATTATAGCACAAGCTTAATTTTTCGGATATGTAATTTGACATTAAAATATATCCGGAAGGGGCCAAACGTGCAGGTCTGAATTCCCTGTTTCCAAGATATGGTAAAGTGAGATTCAACATCAATGAAATATTCGGAATAACATTATGTTGTTCTGCTAATTTAATTTTGCTGCCTAAAGTAACGGGATCAAGCCCCCTGGTTGTTAAGACTCCCAAACCATCATTCGATCTGTTGTAAGCATAATCGGACTGAACCCTCACCTCAAAAGATTTAGCTACTCCATATCTGATAAGTGGAGCGAGAAAAAGAAAATTATCATTAGTTAATGTTCCAGCCTTGTATTTTTCGTACTGAGATCCCGCCTCAAACATGAAACTTCCGGGATCGACGATATTTGGTGGTGTAGCCATGCCTGGCCTGTCTGGCACAAAGGTGTAGGAGCTGTCAGTCTGCGACTTAACTGAAACAGATAGAAAAAGAAAAAGCACAAATTGATAGTGAAAGTATTTCATTTTTTAAATAACTCCCCATTTGTTAAGATAACCCAGATGCCATAACAAGTATCCGGTAATACCAAGAATGAGAATTAATATTAGCAGGATAGGGACCCATGGACTCTTCTTTTTTGCGAACGGATCGAGAAGATTTAATTTCGAATTCTCCGGAAGAATTGCGATATGGGTCAATGTATTTCCAAAAGCAATATTAATAGTTGCTCGTGCGTTGATTGCCCATCCGTTTGCATCAAGTAAAGGAGCCAGATTTCTTTTCCGCAGTTTTAACCATCCCAGAATCATAGATGGTCCGGAAATAGCTAAGATAATACCCAAAAGCGCTAATGGCATTTTCCACCACGAAAGACCAAGAAATCCTGTAAGAATAGAAACAAAAACCGAACCAATGGCACCAAGAGCAAGACCAATAGCTGCAAAGATACCGACGAATTTACCTATATCAAAAGGTTGAGGAGGCGCAGCTGGCGTCGATTTGATTATCTGTGGAGTCTGTATTGATTCCTTTATTCCTGTGTCTACTTTACCCGAAGTTTTTTCAATATTTGAGGTTGCCACTGTCTCAATTTCCTTGTCTTTTGCCGATGCTATTTTTTCGACCTGATTGGAAATGAATTTTGAAACTTTTCTGTATGGTGACCAAAATGCCTGCCTTATGCTAATCGGGTTATCAACAATTTTGATAATTGTAGCATCCCAGTCATTCCCTTCCCTGTCGTAGAAAATTGCATTTCTGCCTACATCGATATTATAAAAATCTCCATCTGTTAAGGCTGCTACTATTGTCATCCTTTCACTTCTCGTTTTAGTATAACAATCGCAGTAAATAAGACATAATCCGCTGGTTCTGGCCAGTGAGTTGTGTTTGCTCATATCTTTAACCTTCATGCACAGATCGCAGCAACGCTGATCGATATATAATTTCCCTGCCTGGAAAATAGCTTCAGTATCGGGCGAGTAAAAGTCGTAGAAAGTAACGTAGTTCTTCAACAACGTGTAAAGATCTCTGTAATAGCGCACTAATTTATCGACTAAAAAAATGCTACTAGTACTATCCTCCAGCGACTTGTCTTTTTCAATTAGTGAATCTAAAGTTTCTCTGGTTTTTCCGGAAAGGATTAAGCGTACCTTGGTTATTCCAAGTTTTTCAACAGAAGATCCAATCTTCTCAGCTTGCCAGAGATTATAATCGGTAAATTTCCCACGGATAATTTCGAAGTCTTTCTCTGTCATATCTTCTTTTCCGCGGAAGAGGGGATCAATGACTAACATTTTAAAGTCAGCCATAACTTTTTCCCATACCGGATTAATTCCGGCAGTAAGTGAAAGCGAGTTTTCAGGGTTGATTTTTGCCAGAGGGAATGCAGCTATTTCATCATAGCACAGGGATAGGTCCTTATGGCTTATTTCTTCAAATCTGGAATTAAGGGAATTCAATATATCTGAAGAATCTGGATCAAACTCTGACAGCTTGCATCTCAGAAAATAGTCCTCAACTTTCGCCCTGATTTTAACAAAAGATGCAAATGCGTCTGCCGTTGAGTCACCGAACGGCAATATTTTTTTAGCGTCGCTCTCTGCTTTGGAATACCAGGCTGAATAATTTTCACAGTTTTGGTAAAATTCATTTATTTGCACGGACGAAATCCCCTCTTTCCCGCTGATGTCTTTTACCGATCCAATGCAATCTATAATAATTCCGATGAGTTCTTTAATGTCCTCAACATCAGCCGAGTAAGTGGTAATAATTCCATCGCCGTTAAATTTTGTATCAGCAAATATTTTATCAGTGTCAGAGGTTTCTTCAACTGTTATTTCGTCCTGGTCAGGTCTTCCTAAATTTGCCAATATCTGGCGGGCTGACGTCAATAGTTTTTTCCCTTCCGCAGTGCTGTCATTAATCATGGAAAGTGGAAGACTTTTGTTTTGTTTAGTCAGGGAGTCCGGATTTTTTATGAGTGAAGTCACCCATTTTACAGCATCTATTATTTCCGGAACCCTAATCCTTTCATCTTTATCCTTGTCGATTAATTCCAACGTCTTGAAATCAATTTCAAGTCCGTAAACAGGACAACTAAGAGCAGTCCAGAGCTTTTGATCCAACTCTTCAAGGTGAATCAGATCCAATCCTGTATCGAGGTTTACTCTGTTAACTCCTCCGACCCTGGAGAAGTTCCAGGTGTGAGGGTTGTTATTTTGGGAGATGAGATTTTTTAGATTAGCCATAATTAAATTTATTATTAATCATTTCTGATAATATTTCACAGCTTCAGGGAGAGCAGACTTAATTGTTTGAGCCTTGTAAGAGGAACAACAGAACAAGCATGAAGGAGCAGGGTAAAAACCAGAGAGACTGAGCTACACCTTTTCATCTTGACTTATGTAAAATACTTTTGACAACAGATTAGTTATTACAAAATTAAAGATTTTTTGCCTGTATTAGACTTTTTCAGTCATAAATTCAGTAAGCTGGTTTTTGAGAAAATCCGGAGTTATCTTTGTCTTTCTTCAGCGATCTTCAGATGTGAAAACAAAGAAAAGGGTATGTTAAAAATCATAATCCTGTGTTTCTATTCTTAATTAGAATACATTTATAGTAGGAAATTTAGAAATATCGAAAGAACTCTGAGGTCTGAATCTTTAAACTTAAACCAGCTAACCATGAAACGTAAATTATTGTATTTAAGCAGCTTACTCACGGTTATCGCCCTGTTGTTCGTATTTTCATGTCAGAAAGATAAAAGTTCAGAAAACATTGATAATACTCCCTTCAGTGCAAATTCTGTTGAAAAAAATGCTGTTGTTGCAACTGCTTCCTTTGACGAACTAAATGATTTCGCTCAATCCGGATTTGATGCGACCGGGCTGAAGGGAGAAACTTTTGGTAGCTGTCCTGCTGTAAGTGTTAATTTCATGACAACACCATTCTCAATCTCACTTGACTGGGGAACGGGTTGTTTGTACAGCGACGGGATAACCCGCAGCGGAACAATAGTTATGACCTTATCGGGTCTGATGACAGAAAAGAACAGCGTTGCTACAATGAAAATTGAAAACTTTATCGCCGACGGGAAGAAAATTTCAGGCACAACAAAGATTACCTATTTGGGCTTGAATGCCGGCAATAACTGGCCAAGATATTCTATTGTATCGGAGGGGAAAATAGAGTTCCCAGATAAGGGTGTAGTTTCCTTTAAGTCTGAAAGTGTCAGACTTCAGGCAGAGGGAACAAAAACCATTTCAATTACGGATGATGTATGGAGAACAGAAATTCAGAGTGCCAGCGGCGTCAACAAAGACGGGAGCAAATGGACGGGTAAAACAACCAAAGTAATGATCAAGAAGGGCGATTGCAAATGGTATAACAGCGGAACGTTTGTTATCACTCCTGAAACAGGTGATGTTAAAACTATTGATTTCGGGGATGGCACCTGCGACAATAAAGCGACCATTAAAATTGGCGACAAAATAACCGAGATTACCTTATAATGGCTTAGCAATATCCTGCAATGTTTAAGCCAGTAAAGCAAATAGCTATTTACGGGTTGGCTTGTGAATGACTCAACCATCAGAAGTATAATCAGATCAAAATCATAAAAAAGAAGACCATGAAGAAAATTCTGTTACTTATTATCGCAGTTATCGGGAGTAATTTAATTTATGCCCAGACAACACTTCCTGTTAATGAAAAAAAGACAAAGAATGTTGAAGCAAAGGCTGTAAAAAACAAGAAGATCTCGGGGTCTGATTTTGATTTTACCGGAGCTGAAGCCGGCGACATTCTTAAATTCAATGGTACAAAATGGGTAAAATCTACGCCTCCATCTTCTGCTTTTGGTAACTGTGAATCGTGCCACAACGCCACAAATCAAAAAGCAAAATTGGAGCAATACCGGGGATCAAAGCATTTTTATGGTAATACAAGTTCCAGAAATAGTAAGTATTGTGCAAGATGTCACACAAGTCAGGGTTTTCAGGAGATTATCAGTAATGGTACTTTTACTGTTTCGGCAGACATGCCAAACGGAGTAAAGATAACATGCACGACATGTCATGCGCATTCTACCTTTGATATGACCGGAGACACCACTTCTCATGCTTTGAGAAACACCTCACCTGTATATCTGGCTTATGATAAGTTTTCTACAGCCACAGATTTTGGGAAAATAGATAATTTATGCAGCACCTGCCATCAGATCAGGGGTGCAACAGGACCAGCAACTACTCTTGCGTTTTTCCCGTTCGATTATTCCCAGTTGCCAACAGCAGATGTACAATACAAACAGGGTCAGTCTTTTACAGTGCACGACGGAAACCAGTCGAGCCTGTTTTTCGGTATCGATGGATTTGAATATCCCGGAAAAACGTACACCAGAAATTGGAAACATACAGATATGGCATGTACCCAGTGCCATATGAACCAATATAACCCAACCAATAAAACAGGAGGCCATACTCTTAAGTGTAATACAGAAGTATGTACATCATGCCACAAAGGTAAAGATCTGCTAAGACCGGTTGTAGTCTCAATACAAGCTAAAATAAATGAGTTAGGTGATCTTCTTGTAGCCAGGAAAATCTTAAACAAAACCCTCAACCCGGTGCCAACACACGATTATAATGGGTTGCTTTATGATGGGACAACAACAACTGTGTACACCTCAATATCTGGTAATAATACTGTTTCTCCGACAAATGGACAGGTAATATACGGCACCCAGCTTACAACCGGGCCGGATGATGCGGCAACAGCTGCTACAAGAATCGGCCGGCCATTAAAGTGGGGCGAATTGGGTGCAGCATACAATTATTCCTACATCAAAAGCGAATCTCCATCAAGAAGAAATTATGGCGTTCATAATCCAGTTTATGCATTACAACTGTTACAAACTTCCATAGATTGGTTAAAAGCAAATTAATTCTTCAGTTTCAACTCAGAATTGGAAAATACATTTAGCAGATTTTAAATTTATAAAACTGTTCCAAAAATATTTTATTATGGATTTTACAAGCCCTATGCATCTGGTGTTAATAATGCTTATAGTAGTATTATTATTTGGTGGGAAAAAGATTCCGGAATTAATGAAAGGAATTGGAGAAGGGATGAAAGAGTTTAAAAAGGCTTCCCAATACAACCCTGAGGAAGACGATAAAAAAGGTACCAAAAATGAACTTGCCAAGAAAGAATAAAATCAGGCCTTCAGATTATTAGTATCATATTCATAGCGATATTCTTTATTTTTGTTGGGAAAGTAATGATTTGCTGCTTGAATTGAAGTATTCTTCCTTCAACAAAAGATCAAGTAAGCGATTTTGTTATTTACCAGCATGCATGGTTGAAATCAAACATTTTAAAAAGAGTAGGTTATGTCCAAAGTAACAGTAATCATATTATTTGTTGTAATCCTTGGAGGTTATTTATATTTCTCGAAGCCGGATTCACTTGTTATTGATGAATATGGCAAATGTGATGGTATCGTAAACAAAGGGAGAGCTTTAATTCAGAGGGACAAATTCTGGAAGCTTCAGTTAATACTAGCCAACGAAGTGTACAGCAAATGTCTGGCACCCCAGATCCCATCTTCATCAGAAATGCAAAAGCTTTATCATGCACTGGCAGAGGACGAAAAGGCTTTAAATGAAAAGATGAAACCCCTCTATACTCCTGAGGAGCAGATGGCTCTTGTATATAGAATGAAAGCTGATAGCATCGAAAGAACAGGTAAGTGGAGAATAATCGATAAAGCAGCTGTTGAGGAAAAAACAAGAGAAACAGAAAAAGTTAAGATAATAATTCAAATAATTGAAGCAAAGCTAAAGATCCCAAAATCCCAGGACCCAATCCCCACGGACTCAAAACCACCAGATAAACCAGCATTATAGGTGGCTTGTTTCCTGTTAGATTTTTACATTCGCCGTCAAACGAATATCGGATGATGAGGTTCCCAGCATCAGCTCTATTTCACCGTTTTCCAGTTTCCAATCGTAAGCTTTTTCATCCCAATACCTGAGCTGATCAACCGGAATTGTCAGGGTTACAGTTTTAGCCTCACCGGCTTTTAGCGATATACGTTGAAAAGCCTTTAATTCTTTAAATGGCCATTCTACTTTTGAATTAAGACGGTGTACATAAAGCTGGGCGACTTCATCAGCATCTTTTTTGCCCGAATTCTTTAACTCAAAAGTGACCTTGATAGATTCTTCACTTCCATATTTTTCTTTCGATGTTTTAATTTTTTTATAGTCAAAGGTGGTATATGAAAGACCAAACCCAAAAGGATACATCACCGGTAGCTTTTTAGTATCAAACCAGCGATAACCTACCAGAAGACCCTCTGAATAAATTGCGATATCTTTATTTGAAGTATTGTTCTGAACGCTTTCCGGTTTCTTTTCACCCACAAGAGATAAAAAGATATCCTCCGATATAGGGTTATCGGTCTGAGGAAAATTCCCCAATGCATATGCCGGAGAATCTTCGAGCTTAAGAGGAAGAGTGAAAGGAAGCTTTCCGGAAGGGCTTATATTACCAAGGATCACATCGGCTAAAGCATTTCCCGCTTCAGTACCGTTAAACCACGACATCACAAGAGAAGATGATTTCTCGTTTACCACATTCAGATCGACCGGGGCCCCCGCAACAACAATTGTTACTATATTCCGATTCACTTCAGAAATAGCTTTAATTAAAGAATCTTGTCCAAATGGCAGTTTGATTATGCTTCGATCGCTGCCTTCAGTTTCAACCTCCCTGTTATCGCCAGCTATGAAAAGAACAATATCAGCTCCTTTTGCAGCCGCAACAGCTTCCTGCAACAGAATCGGATCCGGATTGGCATTTGAAGAATTGTTTCCTCCACGAACTCTAGGAGGCATGGAATATCCTTTAACAAAAATAATTTGTGCACGATTTCCTGTCTTTTCCAGTAATCCCTGCAGTGGAGTCACTTCGTATCGGGCTTTTACCCCGGCGCCAACACCACCGCTGGCCATTTTTCTGGTAGCATTTTCCCCAACGACAAGGATTTTTTTTGTTTTGTTAAGATCGAGAGGGAGAAGTGATTTTGCATTTTTCAATAATACAATCGATTTTGATGCTATATCATAAGCTATTAGTGATTGTTCTGGTTGAGCGGTCATAACGACAGTCGCTTTTTCAGGAGAAATCGGGGTAATTGCAAAACGCACCCTGAGAATATTTTTCACTTTTGCGTCGATAACCGAAATTGGAACAATCCCCGCTTTGATGGAATCCAGAAGGGGCTGGCCAAAATACCTTGGACTTGGCATTTCAACGTTTAATCCATTCATTGCAGCAGCGACAGTACTGTGAGTTCCTCCCCAGTCAGAAATGATCATTCCTTTAAACCCCCACTCTTCCCGAAGAATCTTGTTCTGTAAAAGGTTGTTCTCGGAACACCAGAAGCCACCAACCTTGTTATATGCGGCCATAACCCCATAAGCATCAGCCTCTTTAACTGCTGCTTCGAAAGGCGGCAGATAAATCTCACGCATCACCCGGGGGCTAACAATTACATTTATCTTACCACGATTCGTTTCCTGATTATTCAGAGCATAATGTTTAAGACAAACTGCCACCCCCTGGTCCTGGACACCCTGGGTATAACCTACTGAAAGCCGGGAACTCAAAAATGGATCTTCGCTCAGGTATTCGTAGGTGCGCCCTCCGGTAGGAATGCGTTGTATGTTAATGGCTGGGCCCAGGAGCATATCTTTTCCTCTTAAACGGGCTTCTCTTGCCATTCCAACACCATATGAATAAGCAAGCTCTTTACTCCATGTGGCAGCCAAAGCAGATCCCGTCGGGAAAAATGTGGAAGAATCGTTTGTTAAATGCAGAGAATTCCACGAATGCGGTTCCATTTCTTCCCTGATACCGAACGGACCATCAGAATAGACCATATCTGCAATACCCAATCGTTCGACGCCTGCAGAGGTAAACATGTTCTTCCCGTGTAGCATGGCTACTTTCTCTTCAAGAGTCATCTGAGCAATGATTTTATCAATTTTTGCATCGTTCTTAATCAATTTTGAACTATGTGATAGTCGCGGACCCTGGGCATCTAAACTGAGAAAAGCTAAGAGGCATAATACCGAAAAGAAAAGTTTCTGTTTCATAAGTTTATGTTATAAAGCATGTTTTTGGCAAAAGGGGTTCAGATTATACTATTTCTATTGTAAGAGCTTGTCAATCAGGTGTTGTTCATTTGCTGAAAGGCGTTCAGCCTTGTTGAAGTTTGTCCAATCGGGTTTTGTCCGTTTAACCCCCTCCCAAATGTAGACATCTGAAAATTTTCCTCCGTAGAGTAATTTATCCATTGTATAACGCTTAAAGACATGAACCATGTTTCCTGAGTTGGAATCATACCCTGAAACTGTTGTACGAATCATTGAGGAGTCCGGATTTTCTATTAATGTTTTGAACTGCTGAAGCACAGAATGGTTTTCATCGCCATCCAAACGGATTTCCAGATACCATGTCAGCTCTATCAGCGGAGTATTAAATTCTCTTTTATATAAAGTTCTTTTCACGTTATTCGAAAGTTGAATAAACTCAACTGTAGCAGTGCAGTCAATAAGGTTTTTACCCTTGTTGCCAACCCTTGAAGAGAGGTAAATTCGTTCATTTCTATAACGGATAAAAAAATTATCGGTAAGTAAAATATCATTAGGTCTCTGGAGGAATTTGTAAGCAATGTAGCCTCCAAATACCGGGAAAAAGACCATCTCAAAACATGATTCAATGAGTACTATTGCCTGTCCCGCACCAGCCTTAGGAATAATATCCCCGTATCCGATTGTTGTGAATGTGACAGCGCTAAAATAAATATAATCGAGGAAGTTGGCAGCTTCAGATCCTGTTGTTGGTTTAAAATCTAAAGAATCAAAGAAGTAATATAACAAACCGAATACAAATGACAATGTAACATAAATTGCAAGGCCTTTTAAAACAGCAATTACAATTCTGTCAGACAAGATTGATAAAACGGTTTCTCTATATATCTTTTTTAGCGGGCTGAGGTTCATATAAAAGCATTTAAAAAGGCCGGGAGTGAAAGTATACTTTGAGTCGTAAATTTATAGTTTTTATCTCTCAATAGATTATTTTTGTCTGAGAATAACAAAACACCTGATAATTTTAACCCTGAATATTATTTCCCATGAGAACTTTTATTTTACCCCTGACAATTTTAATGTTTTCATTCTTGTCATCGCTTGATGGACAAGTAGTTAAACAATCTGATTATAAGAAGCTTTCACGAGATATATTCAAAGAGCTGATTGAGATTAACACTACAGAAGCCAGGGGAAGCACTGGTGCAGCTGAGGCAATGGCTAAACGACTGAAACTTGCTGGATTTGGGGAAAATGATATCATCGTAGCAGGTCCGGGACCGTTACACATGAATCTGATTGTAAGACTCAGAGGAAAAGGGACAAAACTTCCGGTCCTTTTCATCAGCCACCTGGATGTTGTTGAAGCCTTGCCTCAGGACTGGTCGTTCGACCCATTTATTTTCAGGGAATCTGACGGATATTTTTATGGCAGGGGCACTACCGATATCAAAAATGAAGATGCAGACCTTGTTACAAACCTGATCCGGCTTAAGCAGGAGGGATTTACTCCTGACCGCGACATTATTGTTGCACTTACTGAAAACGAGGAGGGGGGAGATGCTAACGGAGTAAGGTGGTTGCTCGCTAATCGCCGGGATCTGATTAATGCTGAATTCTGTATCAACCCTGATGGAGGAGGTGGTGAATCAATGAACGGTAAAGAAACCACAATGACCATCCAGACAAGTGAAAAAGTGTACTCTGATTTTACCATGGAAGCTCATAATAAAGGAGGTCATAGTTCTCTTCCGGTAAAGGACAATGCCATTTATGAAATTGCAGGTGCTCTAACCAGGCTGTCAGCTTATGAGTTTCCTGTTAGGATGAACGAAACTACCAGGTTATTCTTTGAAAGGAAGGCTCAGATGGAAACTGGTCAGACTAAAACCGACATGTTGGCTGTTTCCCGAATTACCCCTGATACAGCTGCTGCCAGGAGACTTTCAAAACAATCCGCATACTTTAATTCCATGATGAGAACCACATGTGTGGCAACAAGAATTAATGGTGGACATGCCAATAATGCATTACCACAGACTGTTACGGTAAACATTAATTGCAGAATACTCCCCGATGACAATCCTCAGCAGGTAACAGATATCCTCAAATCGGTGATAAAGGATCCTCAGATTGATTTACAGTGCACTTACGCTGGTGTTGCCGGACCAGTATCCTTATTAAGAAAAGATATAACAGGAGCAGTGGAAGAGATAACCCGTTCGATGTGGCCAGGAGTAGTTGTAACACCGGTAATGGGAACCGGAGCAACCGACGGGAAGTTTCTACGCATTGAAGGGATTCCTGTATTCGGAGTATCAGGGATGTTTGGAGATGTTGACGATGTGAGGGCTCATGGCAGAGACGAACGTATCGGTATAAAGGAATTTGATAATGGTGTTGAGTTCATGTACAGGCTAATGAAAATGCTGTCGGTCACCGATTGAAATAACAAAATCCGGATAGTTAGTCCGGATTTATAAATATTAACCCGGCAAAACTATTTCTTAACCGTCACTGGCTTTTTATCGTTCTCAGCTGCCTCTTTTACATCAGTCTTCTTGAGTATTTTACCATTATTGTCAAAAATGACCTCAAGAGATGTTTCCCCCTTCTTTAATTCTAATTCGAATCCTTTCATTTCCGGACTTTCAAGAATTGATATATCTCCTTTTTTGTATCCTGAAAAATCTTTATTCAATGTAGCTACAACTGAGGCAGGCAGCTCTTTTTCAGTAATTGTGGTTTCAGACTCTAACCATTTTCCGGAATTGTCGAAAGATGCTGACATTTCTTTACCATTCATAGCGAATTCAGCTTCCCACTCATTTTTTTCTTCATTAGCCCATTTTACAGATTTCGCAGCAGAATATTTTGCTGAAAATTCCTTTTTAACTGCTTCTGAGGGACCCTTCTGACTAAATGATGAGACAGAAATAAATGTAAATGCAATCATTAGAACTACTAGGTTTTTCATATTATCTTTTTTTGGTTTATCGATAAAGATAAATTCAAAATCTGTATCGATTTTGGATTTAGAATTTAACAGTCAGTTTATGAAGATTATTCTCAAAGACATAGCAAACCACCCATTTATTAAGCCTGCAAATCTCCTTAACTATAGCCAGTCCCAAACCGGGAGAATCGGATGACATATTAGTTTTATAAAATCTGTCGAAGAGATTCATTGGAGCTACTGGCAGTGCCTCCCCGCTATTAGAAATTTCAAGATGTGCTTTATCGAGTTTAATATTTAGCACACCGTTTTTGATATTGTGTTTTACTGCATTTCCTATCAGGTTTATTATCAGCGATTCTGCAAGAAAAAAGTTGGTTTCGAGTATACATCCGGAATTAATTTCTAAACTAAGTTTCAACGATTTTTCAAAAACAGGATCTTCGAACATTTTGATTTTCTCTCCGATGAGCTCAGCCATATTTACCGACTTTTTATCGGGAAACTGATCATTAGCTATCTTGGTAAGCAGCAAAAGTGTCTGCGTTAGCTTAGAGATGCGAAGAGTATAAACATAAGAAGAATTGATAAGTTCAGCCTGGTTGCTTTTTAAATCAGGATCCTGCATTAATGTCTCAAGTTTTGATTGTATTACTGCCAGAGGAGTCTGAATCTCATGGGAAGCATCTTCTGTAAACCTCTTTAGTGACTGGTAATCAGAAATCACTTTTCTTGTCAGTTTATCAAGTGTCTTATTTAGCTCTATGAACTCGTACAGGTCGCTTTCAGAAGTGAGACAGAATCCGGGTTTGTCATAAGAAAACTCTTTAAGCTGGTCTAATGTTTTATAGAAAGGCTCCCATATCTTCATTGAAAGTTTCCGGTTTATGAAATACAGGCTAACCAGAAGAAGGATAAAAACCAGGCCTGTAACTATTGATATTAGCTGAACCAGGTCATCTTCTTCAATCAGAGTATCCCGGGCTGCTATGAAATATTCTTTGTTATTAATTACTGTTATTAAACTAATCTGACGGTAGGTGATATTCTTATTTTCGAAAGCATCAAAAATAAGAGTATCTGTTGTTTTGAATGATTGTTCCAGCTGTTTTGAAACCTCTCTGATTTCGAAAAAGGGGTAATAATCCGGTATAGTTCCGCTCTTTTTTATAGTCCCGGTTATATTTTCAATATCATGTAAAAGTTTTTCATTAAGCTGATCTCTGAAAAAAAAACTTACTACAAAATAAAATACTACTCCTGCTATAATAAATGCGGTTGCTGAGACTATAAGATACGTTCGGTTGGTTTTTTGAAGGAGTTTCATGTGTCTGAAAATTTATAACCAATACCATATATATTATGAAGGTAGTTTCTTCCATTACTAAGCTCAATCTTTTTTCTGATATTTTTAATATGACTATAGATGAAGTCATAATTATCTACGTATGAAATATCATCTCCCCACACATGTTCAGCAATTGATTCCCTTGTAATTACTCTGTTCCTGTTAACAATAAAATAAAGCAGGATCTCATACTCTTTTCGTGTAAGATCTATGACTTTGTTATTAATAAGAACCTCTCCGGAATCGACATTTAATTTTATCTCATTGAATATTATTTCATTACCACCCTCAAAATGCCGTCTTCGTGCCAGAGATTTAATGCGCGAGTTTAGTTCAGCAAGATGAAATGGTTTGGTAATATAGTCGTCCGCTCCCATGTCAAGGCCTTTTATTTTGTCATCAAGGGAATTTTTTGCTGAGACGATAAGTAGTCCTGCCTGCTTATTCGTTTCTTTTATCAGTTTTATAAGATCAAGTCCGTCGCCCCCGGGAAGTGTAAGATCAAGTATTATAATATCGTACTTATATGTTGAAAGGGAATCTTCAGCTTCAAAATACGTACCTGCCGTTTCACAAAGGAAACCCTCCGTTTCAAGGAAGTTTTTTATTGCCAGAAGAAGTTCTTTCTCGTCTTCAATAATAAGGATTTTCATTTCGATATTTTCATTTTGTAAAGATAGATTGTAATTCTGGACAAATTCTGATTGTGATTATCGTCGATTTATTAAGGTTGATTCCGCATAATTCCGATTCATTTTATTAAATCAAATTAAATAATTAATATTCCAAAGTGTCTACAAAATCATTCTCTACCATTGTGAAAAAATTACAGAGACTTATTTAAAACAATTTTTATGATGAGAAACTTCGTTGCAATATTTGCCATTTTATTTTTTTGCTTCATCAATCTTTCAGCACAGCAGAAAGGACAAGGAAGTAGCTCCGGTTTTATTATAGAGAAAACTTCCGACAGTCCTCTTGAGTTTGCTACTGTAATAATTAAGAGTGCTACAGACAGTACCTTTTCTCAGGGTACTATTACCGGGAAGAAAGGGGAATTTGTATTCAACAACCTGCCTTATGGTGATTACCGTATAACTTATACTTTCATTGGATTCGATAAGGTTGAGACGCCGGTATTTTCCTTAAGTTCCAATAAAAGTAAAATAGATCTTGGCAAATTATATATCTCTGAATCAACGACTGTTCTTGGAGATATTTCTGTTGTTGCGCAGCGTTCAACTTTTGTAAATTCCATAGATAGGCGAACATTTAATGTTGGTCAGGATGTAATGAGCAAGACAGGTACTGTAAGCGAATTGCTTCAGAATGTACCTTCCGTTCAGGTTGATCTTGATGGAAATGTTAGCCTGAGGGGATCAGATAATGTAATGTTTCTTATTAATGGAAAACCATCTTCGCTTATGGGAACAAACAGGGCGGCAGTCCTTCAGCAGATGCCAGCCAGCTCTATTGAAAAGATCGAAATAATTACAAACCCTTCAGCTAAGTATAAGCCTGACGGGACCTCAGGTATAATTAACATTGTCCTGAAAAAAGATAAAAACCTTGGATTAAATGGTCAGGCATCTTTTAATGCCGGGAATGACAATCGCTATAATGGTAATTTCTCACTTAACTATAATCCGGGTAAAATAAATGTCTTCGCAAGCTATAGCATTAGACAAGATGAGCGATTGAGATATTCAGACGATTACAGGAAGCACTACATCTCTGGTACAGATACCATAAGTTATACTCATGTTTTGTCAAGTGATTTGTCAAGGCCTCTGTCGCATATTGCTCAGGTTGGTGCTGATTATAAAATTAATGCTCATAACTCTTTTGGGGTTACCAGCAGCTATAATTACAGAAGTTTTCTACGCCATTCAAACAGTACAAACCTTTGGCAATCCACCGATATGACAGTAACGAAAGACTATGATCGTATCCGTCTTGATCCTGAATTTGAAAAAGATCTTGAATTATCAGGAAATTTTGTTCATTCATTTGCAAAAGAAGGTCAGGAACTCACTATTGATTATACCACCTCCTTTTCAAAGGAACAGGAAGATAATCATTATGCAGATAGTTACCGTTTTCCTCTCACCCCAACGACATACGACAATACGCTCATTAAACAGGGAGATAATGAGTCCCAATTTTCTGTAGCATATACTAACCCGGTTTCAGATGATATAAAATTTGAAACAGGATATATTCTTGAGTCAAGGAAGAGTGATATGGATTTCTTTGGTGAATATTATAATCCTGGTTCAGCTTTATGGATAAAAGACCTAGTGAAATCAAATCACTTTATCTACACAGAAAATATTCATGTTTTGTATGGCACATACGAAGAACAGTTGGGGAAACTCGGTTTTTTGGCAGGAATAAGAGCGGAGCAGGCTCTTTTAAATGCTCATCAGATCACAAGTGACACAGTCATGAAAAACAGCTATTTCAGAATATATCCTTCAATTCATTTTTCATACAAACTAAATGATCTTAATGAGTTACAGTTAAATTACAGTCACCGGATCCGCCGTCCTGAAGGTGATGAAATGAACCCCTTTCCAGAATATGCAGATCCTTATAACCTCCGACGCGGAAACCCAAAACTTAAACCCGCAGACGTTCATTCGATAGAGATGGGATATCAGTATAAAAAGAACAGTACAACTTTTCTTTCCACACTTTATTACCGCTACACCTATAACGGAATGACAGATATAACGAACTATATTAATGATACCGTTAAGCTTACAACAAGGGAAAACCTGACAAAAAGCGGATCTGCAGGAATGGAACTGGTTCTTTCAAAAACATTTGGCAAATTTGGGAACATAAATCTGAGTACCAACACTTTCTACAATAAGATTGATGCGTCAAATATTGGATATACTTCGAGTAAATCAATCATAGCATGGAGTGCAAATATAAGTGCAGGTATTAATCTTTCAAAGAGTGCAGTTCTTCAGATTACATCGAGTTACTCTGCTGAAAGTCTTACTCCGCAGGGAAAACAATTACCCGCTTTTGTAATAAATACTGGCTTCAAAAAGGAGTTCCTTAACCGGAAACTAGTGTTAATAGCAACTGTTTCAGATGTTTTCAATTCGCTAAAGAACAGATCAATTATAGACACTCCTCAGTTGTACGAAAAGACAATCAATACCAGGAGTGCCAGAATAATCTACTTTGGAATTACCTATTCCTTTGGTAAACAGAATAAAAAGAAAGAGATCGAATATGATAATAAATTGTAATCCGGAGTTACACTTATAACTGATTAACTATTTTTCTTCTTAAGATCCTTTATTTATATATTACTTCAATTTTAGAACAGAATTGGAAAGTAACTTCATAAATTATTTTTCGAAGTTCAAATTAATTCTTAATAAATTATTTTATGAAGAAAGTATCTTTAAATCTGCTTGGTATTGCTTTGATGATGAGCAGTACGTGTCTTTTGGCTCAATCGAACTATAAGGCCGGGAACAAAATCCATGTAGAGGGTGATGGAGGTTGGGACTATCTCAACGTTGATGAACCAAATGGAAGAATATTTGTGTCGCATGGTACTGTGGCACAGGCCATCGATATCAAAACCGGAAAATTGGCAGGAACCATACCAAATACCTTAGGCATACATGGAATTGCAATAGCAAACGACCTGAATAAAGGATTTACCAGCAACGGCAGGGATTCCTCAGTAACCATCTTTAATCTTAAGACATTTGAGGTAATTACAAAAATAAATGTGACGGGTAAAAATCCTGATGCAATAATCTATGACGCTTTTTCTCATAAAGTATTTACATTCAACGGAGGGAGCAACAATTCTACTGTAATTGATGCTGTGGGAAACAAGGTAGTAGGTACAATCGCTCTCGATGGGAAACCTGAATTCCCAGCCACTAATGGTAAAGGGAAAATCTTCGTAAATATTGAGGACAAAAGTGTTTTAAACGTTATTAATACTGTCACGTTAAAAGTTGAACAACATTGGCCGATTGCACCCGGAGAAGAGCCCAGCGGCTTAGCCCTGGACAATGAAACTCATCGTTTGTTTAGTGTTTGTTCCAATAAGCTAATGGTGGTTACCGATGCTGAAACTGGTAAGGTTATTACCACTCTGCCAATTGGTGATCGTTGCGATGGAGTTGCATTCGATCCTGAAAAGAAACGGGCCTATGCATCGAATGGAGAAGGCTCAATAACTGTTGTTCAGGAGGTGACAGGGAATAGCTTTAAAGTACTTGAAACAGTCCCTACTCAACCCGGCGCAAAGACAATAGCTATAGATAAGACTTCTCATCACCTGTATTTAACAACTGCAGACTATGAGACAGCTCCAACTGCTGCGAACCGCAGGCCGGCTGTAAAACCAGGTTCATTTGTTATTCTTGATTTCGAAACTCTGAAGTAATTCATTATTATATTTCCAATTGGTGATTCAGGAGTATTTTTCCCGGATCACCAATTTATTTTTGTCGGTTCAGATAATTAAATCCTGTTGCTAATTTCCCTGGCTCTTAGGATATTATCAAAATATTATTTTTAGTTTTGTAACAAAGGCAAAAGCAGAAATCAAAAAACAGACAATGAAAAAATTCGGTTTATTTTTAATGGCGATTTTCCTGATTTTCTCAACCAATGGTTTTTCACAGAATAGATCCCATAATACTATTCTAAGTTCCATAACAGAACAATCCCCCAAAAGGAATGCTAAACCGGGACGTAAACCAAGAAAAGCTGTATCAAAGAAAAAGATTCATAAATCGGGACCAAAACGACACAGTAAACAAGCACAAGGCAAAGCTATCAATCTGTAATCAGGGAAAAGGTCATGTAGTCCTCAGTCGAAAAGCCATTCAATGATTGGACTGCAAGACATTCAGACCGCAGGACCTCAAGACTAAATAATTACATTTAAATTATCCCCATTTTCTTTGCAATTGCTGGCGGAATAGCATTCTTATTCACCATACAATTTGTTGTTCTAAGCATAACATACGCTTTGGAAACATATATGAACCCATCATACTTACCAACTACTCCCCAAGAATTTTTGACCTTATAGAACGTGTTGCCAGCCTGATCGGTAGCCAGAACAACTATATGCATACCATGATCGTCGGTAGTGGAATAGTTATCAAATTCTTTCTGCCGGAGCTCCTGAGTGATTACTTTTTCAGGGCGGGGTCCGTTAAAAGCTTGCAAGGTCTCTTCTTCAGTCATTTCATTCCAGTTTTTCTCAGGAATTATTGCAACTCCCTTTTTCATCGAAAAGCCTTTGTCGCTGTTATCAGTTGCCCATCCTACAGTATAGCCATTGATTAATGCATTGTCAATTACCTGCATGAATTCATCTAGTGGGATGTTATAGAGATTGCCTGCCGCCCAGTTGTCAGGAAGTTCCAGTACACATTGCTTGTAGAAGGGATGATGAGTGAATGAGGTCAAAACAACATAGTCATCCGGATTGATACCAAGTTCCTTCATAAAGCTGATCGGGGTATAAGATTTACCCTCATAAGTAAAACTTTCAGGAATTTTTCCAAGATATGCATCGAGGATGCCCTTTACTCCTGCAAGCCAAGCAGTAGTAAGCTTTGGACTTTTGATTACAGCATCCATATATCCTTTCAAGGCAGCGTCCATTTCTGAGTGATTATGCTTTGTCTCGCCGTAGTTTAGTCCGGGATAAGCTATATCAGGCATCAGTCCCACCTCTTTGCTTCCTGACAGTACATCTCCATATTCACCCCCACCTGCGAAGGAAGCGCTCCCGTGCATCCTGGCATAGTTTACAGCTTTTTTCTCATAAGTATGCCTGACAATATACATTACGGAAAGATCATACGGCTTTTTCCCCATACGAATCAGTTCAGATTCAAATACCGATATTCCGGAAAAACACCAGCAAGTGTTTGTTGCACTCTGATTTTTAACAGGCGTACAGGGAATATCTTTTTTCATTGTGAAGATGAAATTCGTGTCCTGACTGTAAGCGAATGTGCTGATGAGAAGAAATATCAGCGATAGTTTTATAACGTTCTTCATAGTATTGATTTTTTCGAATAATTTTCAAATCTAATTATTTGAATTCAATTGTACTACTGAAATCTGCTTTGTCAGACAATTGAATTATAATAGTTCATAATTTTAAAGATGATATTGATCGGGATGAACCAGGTATCTTGGAAGTTGTGATATTCAAAAATTGCTGAATCTCCCGATCGCGTTCATACTCACGATTTTGAGGAGTTGATTGTAGGGATCGAAGGTGAACTTGAGCATTTTATTGATTTCAAAACCGAAAGATTAGTTTCTCCTCTTATAAGTTTTGTCACAAAGGGAAGGTACATGGGGTGAGACCATGTGCTGAAAATAAAAAGTTCGACATTTAGGTAATTGAGTATCGAAGCGAGTTTATCCCGGAGATCAAAAGCGTGACGCACACCTCAGAAGCGCCGACTTCTTCGATGTTGAAAATTTTAAACAGATCTCTTTTGTTGGCAACACCTATGAACAAGTTGACTGGTATGGTAGTTATACTCTATATGCTGATCTTACTAAAAAGGAATAAAGAAACAAGTAAAACTTGACGTCGAATTTGGCTGGGTGATGAAAGATCCATGGGGGAATGAGAAGGCAGGTTTTACAATTAATGGTAAGATTAACAGGAATGATTGGGGGCTCACATGGAATGCTGCTCTTGAATCAGGAGGAGTCCTGGTAAGTGAGCAGGTAAGAATTAGCTGCGAAGTGCAGATGGTAAAACAACAGTAAAATTCGAATATCAACGCAAATTCAGTATTGTATAAATCAGAAATTGACATTTATTACAATGAAACTTAACGACTTAAACAAAAAAGCAGGATCATTTAAGAGTACAGATAAATTCCCGGTGCTCTTTATAGGACATGGCAGCCCGATGAATGCTATTGAAGAAAACGAATTTGTTGTCGGTTGGCGTAACGTTGGTAAAACTATTCCCACACCAAATGCCATTCTTTGCGTTTCTGCACACTGGGAAACAAGAGGCACATTTGTTACAGCGATGGAAAAACCTAGGACTATTCATGATTTTAGTGGATTTCCTGCGGAGCTTTTTGAAGTTCAATATCCGGCGCCTGGTAGCCCTGAACTTGCTAAAGAGACCACACAGTTGCTTAAAAAAACAGAAGTTGGTTTCGATGAAAAATGGGGTTTGGATCATGGATGCTGGAGCGTGGTAAAACATCTTTATCCTGCTGCTGATATACCTGTAATTCAACTTAGCCTTGATTATTACCAGTCGCCTCAATATCATTATGATCTTTCGAAAGAACTTTCATTACTTCGTAAAAAGGGGGTGCTTATAATCGGAAGTGGGAATATGGTGCATAATCTTGGTATGGTAAGCTGGGAAAAAATAGAGGAACCCGGATATGGCTATGATTGGGCGATAGAGGCGAATGAAAAAATGATAAAGTTTATTCTTTCCAATGACCATAAATCTCTGATTGACTACAAACAACAAGGCAGGGCTTTTAATCTCGCAGTTCCCACACCCGATCATTTTCTTCCGTTGCTTTATTCGCTTGCATTAAAGGAAGAAAATGAAAAGATAGAAGTATTCAACAATAAGCCGGTTGGAGGGTCATTAACCATGACTTCGATCAAAATCGGATAAATAATAACTTAATCAACTTCCATTTTACAAAGGTGGTTATTGGCACCGGTTTTTCCACACCCAAATTAAGAAAATTTACTTTTGCGGCTGTGGCGCAGGCTGATTTGGTTGTATATTTAAGGGCTTCTTCCATTCAAGTTGTGTGGAAATATTATCGTGAAGCTTATACTTAATAATATGCTGCTCCGGCACTGCGCTTCCGATGATATCGATTTTTCCGCGGTCAGTATTTCCGAATCCGGCAGCAGAAAGATAATTAAGGTAGCCGACATTATCCAGCTCAACTCCCATAAGTCTTGCACACATGCTGTCAACAGCCACCACATCTTCTCCTGCAAAAGCTATCTTATGATTTACCGGAGTTCCCTCAATTGGTCCGTTTCCCTCCATTCCTTCAACACCATCAACAATAGTAAAATCGGGACGGACATTCTGACCAACCAAATAAATATTATAATGAAGGAATCGTTCTCCCCCTGAATGCATCCTGCTTTTGTAATGTTTTCCGGTAGTTCTGTCATTTGATCTTACCAGCGGAGCGCCCATCGCGAGGTTCTTGACACCGGCAGTCATTACAACCCTGTTGTGAGTCTTCAGCCGTGTTAAAGAGATGATGTAATTATTTTTATCCGTAAAAGTTTCAGAAATAGGGATCTCCTCCTGATGCAGATCGGGGTCTATAATGAAAAATGGTGTTCCTTTAATGTTTGGCTATTGTAAAAGTATAATAATATTGACTTTGGTTTAATCAAGCTGTAACTTTGACTTAAACGAATTAATCCAAAAATCTATCATGAATAAGAAATATGGGGAAAGAGTATGAAATTTAACGAGGTAAATGGTCATAATGAACCGGACTTTAATATATGCGATTTATGCAAACATATTTTAATTGTACGTTATACTTGCGAGGCATTCCCCGGGCAAAATAATTTCGTTTGCACCGTCATTATCCCACATTAGTCACTAAAAAATATTGAAATGCAATCAAATGAATTTAAATTAAAGGCTGCAGATGGAGTTGAAATCCATGTATATGAATGGTTGCCGGATGATTCCGGAGAGATTATTGGTTTGGTGCAATTAGCTCATGGAATGGCAGAGCATGCAGGACGATTCGAAGATTTCGCAAAATTTTTGACTTTTAATAAATACGCTGTTTATGCGAACGATCATCGGGGGCATGGAAAAACTGCCGGGAGTTTGGAAAATGTTGGTTTTCTGGCACCTAAAAACGGCTGGGATAAGGTAGTTTCAGATTTCAGACAGCTTAGCAGGTACATCAAGGAAAAGAACAAAGATAAGCCGCTTTATATTTTTGGACACAGTGGAGGTTCGTTCATTGTCAGAAAATTCATTCTTGATCCAGGAACCCAATTGCAGGGTGTAATCATTTCAGGAACCGGTGGTAATCCGGGTATTTTAGGAGTTTTTGGAGTTTTAATGACCAGGATGATGATGATTTTTTATCCTGCTAAGAGCCCTTCCCCTTTCATGGACAAGATGACATTTGGATCATTCAACAAGCCATTTAAACCTAACCGTACCAAATTTGATTGGCTGAGCCACGATAACGACCAAGTTGATAAATATGTCGCTGATCCCTATTGCGGAGATGTTTTCAGCATTGGGTATTTTAATGATCTGGCCAGGGCGGTTCTGTTTGTGAACAAACAAAAAAACATCAACAAAACTCCAAAAGACTTACCGGTTTTGATTTTTTCAGGCGAGAATGATCCTGTAGGAAATAATGGGAAAGGTGTTAGCGAGGTATACCACAAATTTAAAAAGGCAGGAGTCAGGAACCTCACTTTGAGGCTATTTGAAAATGGCAGACACGAGATGCTGAATGAGACCAATAAGCATGAAGTGTATCAGTATATTTTCGATTGGATAAATATGAACTAATACAGGCTCGTCAATATATCATCTTAAATACATCCAACATGAGTGAAATTACAAATAGTGCAAAAGCAAACCCTTCAAAGAGTCTTCGTTTAACGGCAAGAATCATTGGGACATTGTGGATCTTAATTTGTCTTACCCTTTTTATTGGTTACTACATAGAAGGGTTACAGAGAAATTCGGGCACGATTCCACCTAAACCTGATATATTTGGGATATTTGTTTTAGTTTGTATGGCTATTGGACTGGTCGGCTTGATAATTGCATGGTGGAACGAAGGACTGGGAGGTTTAATTTCAGTTATTGGATTTTTACTTGCAGGAACGCTGCTCATAATTGATCCAAAACTGAATTTCAGCCCTGTCTTCTTAATTGCATTTGTTCCATCTATGTTATATTTAGCATATTGGAAAGATACAAAAGGATTTCAGTAACCGGGTTTTGTCATAATAGACCTTTATTGATATTGCGAGGTGAGTGAGAGAGTGAAAACCACACAATTTAGTTAATCCGTTACAATTATTTTTCCAGTCATATCCTCATGTCCTTCCCCGCAGAATATATCGCAATGAAAACTAAAAACACCTGTCTTATCCGGGGTAAGAGGCACTCTTGAAACTTTGCCAGGTTCAATATCTGTTCTGATTCCTAATGACGGGCAAAGGAATCCATGCTTTCGGTCCAAAGTAGTAAACTCCAATATCACAGGAACTCCCTTTTTTATCGAGATTTCTGCGGGTGAATATTCGAATTTTTTGGCGGTAATCTTTACTACCTGATCAGTCTGACCAGTTAGTTCAGCCTGAACGGGATATTCGACAAGTGCCAGATCCACTTCTGCTGACTTTGCTTCCACACCGCGATATCCCAAGCCTTTATAAGGTTGGCTGGCATCCCAGGGTATCGGCGCTTTTTTCGGTACTGAACCTGGTGCAGGTAAGGGATACATCATTCCTTTACATGAATGATGAGTAATCTGATCAGCTATATGATGATTTTCCTGATGGATATGTCCATAAAAAACAGTAATATTCTTATACGGCTTCAGAAGGTCCAGCGCCTTCGCACCGTCACGGGTCCACCAGTCCCAATCAGGATATAAATCAAAGAGCGGCCGATGTGTGAAAACAATGATCCTTTCTTTCTTATTCATTTTCTTCAGTTCTCCGGCTAACCATTGTAATTGTGTATCGCCAATGCTTGAAGTCGGATCAGAAACATTATCCAGAACTATAAAATTTACATTTTTATGCTTAAAAACATAATGCGTTTCTCCGAAAAATTCTTTAAAGGCTTCTCCATTGTCAAGACCAGCATCATGCTCACCTGGCATTAATTTTACATTTTTTACTTTTAAGCCGTTAATTATGTCGCGTGCTTCTCCCAGCCGTTTTCTTCTTTCCTTTGGATCCTCAGTCGTATGGGTAATATCTCCTGTGAAAATGATGAAGTCTGGCTGTGATTTCATACTGTTTATCGCAGCTATAGCCTTTTTCAATGTGCCCGTGAAGTCGGGATTTATTTTTGGGTCATTAAATCCCCAGTGGGTATCAGATATCTGTATGAAATAGAAATCATTCTGATCTGCATTCCCGTTAATTAAAGACCCTATACCTTTGGGGCCAATGACCAGAATTGCACTACCCATTCCGGCCAGCTTTAAGAAATCTCTTCTTTCGATTTTCATAGCTTAGGTTTTAGATTCACTTTAATATTTAGTAACTGATATAGATTATTAGAAATTATTACTCTGGCATAAATAGTTCATTGATTGTAAACAATACCTGCCAATATCACTATGTGATTATAAACTGTCTGTTTGAGATAAATACTTAAAAATCAGCAAGTATGGGTACGTCATATTATGAATCGAAAATAACTTAACTTAACAAACCATAAACATTATAAAATGAAAAGTGTTCAGCTCTGTTTAACTTTTTTCAAAAAACTTGATAAATATTTACTATCGAATTCCATTTTATAAATATTGTAGAATAACATTAATTATTTTGATTATGACTTCGGGTTTGTTTTGGAGATTGACTGCAAAATCCGGACTGGTTGACCACATTTGGCCGGGTAAACTTTCCGCTGTTGCGGAATCTTCGCTGCGCTGCGATCTAAACCTGAACTCTTCTGATCCGGAAGAATACGAGAATATAAGATTATTATCTTAACACATTGAAAATCAATGGTTAGCAGTAAAGACAAAACCATTATATTTCCATTATTTAATATCTGTTATCCCCAAACCCTGGCAAGAAACCTTAAGAGGGTGCACATCCTTTTTCAAACTATGGATCAAATTGATTTATTGCAGTCAATTGGAATTCATTTATTTATTAGATTTGAGCTCATAACAGAATATATTAAAAATGAAAAATTACTATGTCATTTTAATACTGATTTTAAATTTTCTTTCCCTCAGCGGTCAGGAAAATCAGAAATTTTCATCAGGTCCGGCAAATGGAACTCTCATTATCATTGGAGGTGGTGAAATAGGTGAATCGCTGAATAAAAAGATAATGGAAATAAGCGGAGGTCTTCAAATTCCGATTGTGGTCATTCCAACTGCTGACGGGCAGGAAAAGTATGATGAAAATTTTGGAGAAGCAGGCCTGCTCAGAAAAATGGGTGCAACTAATGTTACGGTACTTCATACAAACGACAGGAATGTGGCAAATACTGAAAATTTCGTTAAGCCACTATTAAATGCCAAGCTGGTCTGGTTCAGTGGAGGGCGTCAGTGGAGACTTGTTGATGTATATAAGAATACACTGACTGAAAAGATGTTATGGAAAGTTCTTGAAAGAGGAGGTACAATCGGAGGATCATCGGCCGGGGCTACAATTCAGGGAAGTTTTCTGGTGAGGGGAGATACAAAAAATAACCAGATTATGATGGGAGATCATCAGGATGGATTTGGCTTTTTGAAGAATGTAGCAATTGATCAGCACGTACTTGTCAGAAACCGGCAATTTGATATGTTTGAAATACTCAGGAAACGTCCTGAATTATTGGGCATTGGCATTGATGAGTCTACCGCAATAATTGTAAAGGGAGATAAATTTGAGGTTGTGGGAAAAAGTTATGTTATTGTTTATGACGGGGCGTTCTGGTCGAGGGAAGGCTCAGAGTTTAAGAAGTTACCTGAAAAAGGACAGCTCTTTTATTTTCTGCGCGAAGGCGACAAGTACAATCTCCGGGAAAGAAAAATAGCAGATTGAGTACTGGAAAGCGCACAACGTTTTGTTTTATAAGAGGTTAAGAATGCCGTCCTGAGCGAAGTCGAAGAGCGGCTTTTTATTGTCTCGTTAGCATTTGTCAGTGTCATTTTAAGTGGTAAATTCGTAACCATTGTATAAGGTTAAACTATTATACCGAACAGCTATGAAATACTTTAGAATCAACGAGATAGTGTTCTTTTCCTTTCTTGTTGTACCTTGCATATTGGTTGCTCAACCAACTAAGCCGGTTAAGCAGGAGAAATTCCTCGACAACATATATAACTATATAGAAAACACCTCGGTGTTTGAACTGAATCAGGAAGAGGGACGTGCATATTTTCTTCCTGCCAAAACAATTTCGCTCAACGGCGATTGGAAATTCTTCTATAGTGATATTCCGGAAGGGGTACCTGCTGATTTTTACAATGTTAGTTTTAACGACAAAGGTTGGGGCAATATTAAAGTTCCATCAAATTGGGAAATGCAGGGTTATGGAGATCGGATTTTCAGGAATGTTCATGCCCCGTTCCCGACAGCAAGAGCTACAAGAGGTCGCGCTCCCGTTGGTACACCTGATCCGTTTGCTGTCCAGCTGGGGAAAGTGCCAAGGGATTATAACCCAACCGGTGCATATAGAAAGACATTCACCATTCCATCAACCTGGAGCGGGGATCAGGTTTTCCTTAGAATGGAAAAAACCGCTTCTGCTTCGTTCGTATGGGTAAACGGACAAGAGGTTGGATATAATGAGGGTGCTCAGGAACCGGCTGAATACAATATCACCAAATACCTTAAAAAAGGAACTAACACTATTGCTGTTTTTGTTACAAAATATTCTGATGGGTACTACCTTGAGGGTCAGGATTACTGGAGACTTGCAGGGATTTTTGACGACGTAAGCATTTATGCTGCTCCCAATGTCCGCCTGTTCGACTGGTACGTCACCACGGATCTTGATGCGACTTATACCGATGCAGCTCTTTCGGTTCAAATGGATGTTAAGAAATATATTGTTTCCCCCACAGCGTCTTATTCACTAAAAGCCTCTTTATACGATTCTAAGAACACTTTGGTAGCAGAAATGACAAGCGACAAATTTACGCTTGAATCTGCGGGCAAAAAACAATTGACACTGAAGAAAGATATTAAGAATCCTTTAAAATGGACTTCTGAAACTCCGAACCTATATACTCTTAAGATGCAATTGCTTACAGACAAGGGAACTGTGCAGGATATAGCTGAACAAAAGGTAGGATTCAAAGAGACACTGATCGATGGTGAGGTTTTTAAGCTGAACGGTGTAGCACTAAAGGTTAATGCTGAAAACTCACACATGCAAAATGCCGATTTAGGACATGCTATGACCGAAGAGATTATAAGGAAAGACTTCGGGATTCTTAAACAGTTTAACTTCAATGCTGTACGAACTTCTCATTATCCTCCCGTTAATGAATATCTCCGACTGGCTGATGAATATGGCTTATTCATTATTGATGAAGCAGGAGTGGAAGCTCATGCTACCGAAAATGTTTCTAATCTGCCAGAATACACTGAAATGTATAGGGAACGTGTTCGCCGGATGGTACTGCGCGACAGAAATTATCCTTGTATCCTTTTCTGGAGTGCCGGCAACGAAAGCGGCGAAGGGACGAATATCACCGAAGTGGTGAAGGAAGGCAGAAAATATGACAGCACCCGATACTGGATGTATGGAGGTAACGCATTCTCTCATCCGGCTGAAGATATTATTGGACCGCGCTATCCAAGTCCGATGGAATTGGATATGAGGATCGGTCTGAGATTGAACGAAAAGGATATCCGGCCATCTTTTATGGATGAGTACCTGTCGGTTGCCGGAAATGCCGGTGGCGGTATGGAGGATTACTGGAACGCAATCTATTCAATACCAAGTTCATTGGGTGGGGCAATCTGGGATTTTAAAAGTCCGGGTATAACTGAACGAATACGGGTTGTGGAGGATAAATCGCCCAACAATACACCTGTTAACCTGATGGGTAATAACATCAAACTGGTTGAAGGGAAAACAGGTAAAGCTGTCAATCTCAATGGTCATGATCAGTTTGTTGAAGTTTACAGACAGAACAATGTAGAGATTGATGGTGATAAGCTTACAATTACTATGGATGTTTTCCCCCGGAAGCTCAATGCAAGTGGCGGTAATTTCATAACAAAAGGATCATTCCAGTTTGGGATTAACCAGAAAGGGATTGATTCGTTACTTTTTTATATTTATACAAGAGCTAAAAATGCTTTGACTGTTGCACTCCCCGATAACTGGTTAAATAACTGGCATCAGTTGACAGCTGTTTATGATGGTAAGGAGATGTCACTTTATATTGATGGTAATAAGAAGGGAAGTCGCCCGGTAACGGGGAAGATCAAGAATTTTCCATTCACAATAAGCTTAGGGCGCGATTCGGAGATAGACGGATCGGAAACCCCCGGTTATACGTGCGATGCGATGCTCGATAATGTCGGGATATTTGCTGATGCTGTTTTGCCGGGAAATTTCAAACCTGAGAATGCTGCCTTATGGCTGGATTTTGAAAAGGAGACAGATAAGGGGAGCTTCCTGAGCTATGGTGCCGGTGCCCGGAACTATGGAAGTGTTTACGGTAATGGAGAAGTCGAACCCGAGATGTGGGAGTTTAAGAAAGTTGTACAACCAATATCAATAACACTTCTTGATGCGGAAACAGGTTGGGTTGAAGTATGGAACCGCAATCATTTCACCGATGCCTCGCAGTATGAAACACGCTGGTTCCTTGAAGCGGATGGTGAAGTTTTACAGGAGGGAATACTCCAGTTGCAGGTTGGTGCATTACAGAAAAAGGTTATTAAGATTCCATATACGAAGCCAGTTCTGAAAGAAGGAGTGGAATACCGCATCACAGTCAGCTCTTCCCTTAAAAGAGACGAAGTTTGGGCTAAGGCTGGATATGAAGTAGCCTGGAGTCAATTTGAACTCCCATGGAAGAAGTACATTGAGGCAGTTAAACGCCCTTCGGGTAAAGCTGCATTTAGTCAGTCATCCAGGGATATCAAAGTAACAGGTACAGGCTTTGAATATACTTTCGATAAGAAACTAGGTGCAATCTCATCAATTATAGTAGGTGGAAAAGAGATGTTAAAAGCTCCTTTTTATGTAAGTGTATGGCGTGCACCTATGGCTAATGATCTCGATTCCTGGGGCTCTTCTTCGGCACGTTCATCAAACTGGAAAGAGGGTTATGGGAACTTTGTATCGACAGAATTTTATTCCACAGGATTAGACCAGGTATCACACTATCCGATATATGTTCAGCCTTCGGAGGTGGATGGGAAAGTTTATGTTAATATCAGGGAAATTACACTCTTCGGAGTTAGTTCAGTAGGTGTTCTGGACCAGTATATTATGGGAACTCAGTATAACGGATTAGAGAATATCTACAATTATATTATCGATGGAGATGGCGAGATCACAATACATCATACCTCTAAACCTCAGGGTAGCAGATTACCATTGTATTTTCCACGTTTTGGATTGAGTTTTAAACTCGACAAGAGTCTCGATAAAGTTGAGTATTATGGTCGGGGACCACAGGAAAACTACCCCGGGAGAAAGGGCGGCTATAAAATCGGAATCTATAAAACAACGGTTGATGATATGTATGTTCCATATATTAAGCCGGGGGATTATGGCCTCAGGACCGATAACCGCTGGGTAAAGATGGTCGACGATCAGGGTAAAGGTCTGCAGTTTAAGGTTAATGAGTTGTTTAATTTCAATGCATATCCTTTTTCAACAGAGAACCTCACAAAGGCGATTTATACTTACCAGTTACAGAAACAGGACTGTATTACCTTTAATCTTGATTATGCCAGTACCGGTGTAGGGTGCTCTGCCCGCGGAGTTTTCAGAAGCTATTGGGTTTATCCGACTATGTTTGAACGTGAGATAAAAATATCACCTGTCAAATAAGGATTTAGAAAATAATGATCTCTTTTAATAGCTACAAAAGCCGGAAGGCATGACCATATTTGGCGAGAATAAGGCAATAATATAAATAATTTAAAAACAATCACTATTATGCGTCTGTATTAATGCCTAAAAAGAATGCTCACTCTGTACCCAGGCCCAATTCCTTTTTGTACTATACTGTTGGCCTTTTTGCAGGACTATACTTCCGGTGGATACTTGGACTAAGAGTGGATCGCACTGTTATAAAGGGTATCAAGCCCCCTTATTTTGTGATTGCCGGACACACCAGTTGGCTCGATTTTTATACCATATCTATTGCGCTATACCCGCGAAGGATGAATTACCTTGGCGCTTACAATTTTTTCAGGGATCCTGTGCTGAAATTCGTGCTGGGATTAATGGGAGTTATTCCCAAGAACCAATTTACAAACGATAATCAGGCGATTCTAAAAACAAAGTATGTGATTGAACATGGTGGCATTATAGGCATTTTCCCGCATGGATGCTTATCCAACGAGGGCCGACCGGGAGGATTTGCCGCCCCAAGCATTGCAAAACTCATAAAGACATTTAAAATACCAGTCGTAGCCGTTCAGGTTAACGGGGGCTACCTGACCCGCCCCCGCTGGACAAAAAGAGTTCGCCGGGGGCGCATGGATGCAACTGTTACCCGGATCTTTAACGGAGAAGACCTGAGTGCCCTTTCTATGGATGCAGTTTACCGTCGACTTATCAGGGCCATCGATTTTGATGACTACAAATGGCAGCGAGAGCATAAAATTACGTTCAAAGGCAGACGTCTGGCTGAAGGTGCCGAACTGGTACTGTACAAATGCCCCAAATGCAACGGAGAGAACACCTTGCGTTCTAAAGGGAACACACTTTTTTGCATTAGATGTGGAAACGAAGCCCTAATTAATAATAGACTGTTTTTTGAACCAGGCACAAAAGAGAGCATCGTGTATGATGGTTTTGATAAGTGGTATGACTTCCAGCAGGAGAGCCTTCTGGCCGAGATTCATGACCCCGATTTCAGTATTACAGCTCCCACCTCGCTCTTGTGGAATGAACCGGGAAAATATGGATACCAGTATATGGGGAAGGGTAGGTTGAGCCTGACCCGCGAAACTGTGATCTTTGAAGGGAAGGTTTTTGAAAACACAGAAATTCTTTCCTTTGAAATGAGAAATATCCTTATGGTACCCTTTGCAGCAGGGGAGTATTTCGAAATAGCCCACGGATCCGATATACGGCGTTTTGTATTGGATGATGCCAGGATGATGATGAAATGGGTACTCGCCATCCGGGTTATCCGGGATGAATACTATGAAAAGAAAAAAGAACCATGAAAAACAGAAAAGAACTGATCAGCAGGTTTGCCTATGCCAGTGGCGATATTTACGGTGGAGGTTCCTTTATAATTGTTGGTTTACTGCTGCTTGTTTACCTGACAAATGTAGAGGGCTTCTCCGGAACTCTTGCCGGAATCATTGCTTTCATTGGGAAAGCATGGGACGCCATTACCGACCCTTTTATGGGGCAACTGTCGGATAGGACACGGTCCCGCTTTGGTCGCCGCCGCATATATTTCCTTCTGGGCGGCATTCCCGTTTTTGCCTCCTGGGTAATGTTGTGGCACGGTTTTGGTATCACTGGGATCGCGGCTAAATTTATTTACTACACGCTGGCATACATCTTCTTTTCCACTGCCTTTACAATTGTGATGGTTCCTTACAACGCGATTCTGTCGGACATGGTAAGGGACTATAACAGACGTAGTGCATTCACCGGCATGCGTCTTGGATTTTCTGCCGCTGCCGCCATTTTATGCGCCACTATTCCGGCGCTGATAACAGGAGCCTATGCGGATCCCAAACAGGGTTACCTGATCATGGGACTTTCCTTCGGAATAGTATTTGCCATAAGTTGGCTGGTGGTGTTCATTGGTACCTGGGAGAATGAGACGAAACCCAGTCCGATGATAAGCCTTAAGGATTGGCTGTTCGTTTTCAAAAACCGTTCCTTCCGCATTTATGTGACGGTTTTCATCTTCTTTCAGATGGCTATTGATACCGTTATGACACTGGCTGTATATTTCCTGACTGTTTCACTGCAGAAGGAGTCACTTTTCGTCCCGATAATGGGAACTATCCTTGTCACCCAGCTGGTTTTTATCGGTATTTTCTCGTACGTGGCTCAAGTAACTAACAAGACCACTCCGGCTTACATCTCCGCCGGCTTGTGGATCCCTGCAAGTATTGCAATAGTCTTCCTGACTCCCACTACACCAGACATTCTTGTAATCTGCATCTGCTCGCTGATTGGCGTGGGAAGTGCCGGGTGCAATCTTTTCTCATGGTCCGCACTGCCAGACATTGCCGATGTAGATGAATTGATAACAGGGCACCGCAGAGAGGGGCTTTACTCCGGTGTATCGACTTTCCTGCGTAAACTCTCGGGCGGCGTGGTTGTGGGTGCCCTTGGTATAGCACTGGATGTTATCGGTTACAGTAAGGAAGCTGTCAGTGCCGGAGAAATAGCAAACATAACCGATTGGGGCATTCGCATCCTTTTCTGCGGCATACCTGTCACCTTCCTGATTTTATCGCTGCTTTTCCTGCGCAAATATAAGCTGGGAAGACAGGAATTCAGTATAATGAGTACGATTCTAAACCGTTTCAGAGCGGGCGAAAAGAATATAGTCATCGAGGGCGAGGAACTCCGTGTTTGCCAACAGCTGACGGGATTGAATGGCGACCGGTTCTTTGGTATCGATCAGGATGCAGATTTCAAAAGCCGGACTCATTGACCACTTTTGTCCAGTCAGATGGCCTTAATCGTATTTAGCTATAAATCAACTTTTTTTACGCCGGCTTTAGGTGGTCAGTTTAAACCGGTGCGAGGTGTTCTGTTTGACTGGCTTTTGTACTATTCCTACTGCGTATCTTTTTGCCAGTGAGTGGACCTCCTAGTGCGGCACTTATGTAACAAATGTCTAATGCTCCTGCACTCAAGGGGAGAATGCCCCACAAAATAGATATCACTCCGCCCGTTTGTTCACGGTATATAAAACCAACAACGAAGAAGCCTATACCGACGACAATACGTAAGATTCTGCCCGAAATGCTATTGAGGAAGATCGAGAATCCAGATTGATTGAAAGATTCATACATTTTCATACTAAATATTTTTTAATGATTAATAAATATCTTAGTGGGAGGTCTGCCTTGTCACATTGATATACAATGTTAAAGTCATAAAGTTCAATTAAAACTCATATTAGCCAAAATATTACATAGTATTACACATCAACATCTAAGATGATACTCATGTATGGGGAGAGGTATGTAGACTTTGGGGCGTTAACGGACTTTTGGGGAAGCTAGCAAGAACCTGGCAACAAAAAAATTGTCGTGCAGTCGTGCAGTCGTACAGTCTTGCGGTCGAAAAGCCATTTCAGTTATTGGACTGCAAGACACTCAGACTGCAGGACCGCAAGACAAGATCTCTACATTTCCATTATTTAATACCTGTTATCTCCAAAACCTAGCAAGAAACCTAGCAAGATTTTTCAAGGAATTACATCCGATTAGGGCAAAATCACAGCATAATTTTAGGATATAGATTTCATAGTTTGTCCTTGCTAGGGATCTTGAAACCTATTGCTTTTCTTGGCTTTGGATTATCGTGTTTCTCGATAAGTTCGTCAAGGTAACTAAAGACAAGCTCTATATTTTTATCATGATTTACAAGCTGTTTTTTAATTTCTTCTATTTCAAGTCGAACACTCAGATTATCTGTAAGTATCTCACGGATCTTGGAAAATACACGCATTATCTGGATGTTTACCATTATTGCCTGATCAGTATTAAGAACACTTGATAACATGGCAACACCTTGTTCAGTAAAAGCCATCGGAACATACCTTGAACCGCCCCAACTTGAGGTCACAATTTGTGACCTCAAGATTGAAAACTCATGATTAGTAAGTTCGAACATAAAATCATCTGGGAATCGTTTTATGTTTCTGCGTACAGCTTGCTTAAATACTTTTGTTTCAACATTATAAAGTTTAGCTAGATCATGGTCCAGCAAAACTTTTTTGTCTCTAATAATATAGATCTTACTTGTTATTATCTCATCAGGCAATATAAGACTAGTATTCTTTTTAGCCATTTATTTTGTGTTTGAGCTTAGTAAATTTACTTATTTAATCTTGAGGACACAATTTGTGACCTCAAATTTTTTTACAATCAGATGTATTTGTGCAAAAGCCGGAAGGCTTGACCATATTTGGCCGGTGAATTAAACAATAACATAAACAGTTTAATAACACCTACTTACTTCCAGCCAAGGATGGTCAATTTAGTCCGGCGTTGAGTGGTCCAGAGCACTGGCTTTTCCACACTAACCTCAACTTAAATAACCCTCCAAAACCTAGCAAGAACCTAGCAAGAAACAAAAAACCACTTACAAAAAATCTCGTAAGTGGTTGCTTATCTTGTTGTCCCGTCAGGTTTCGAACCTGAACTCTTCTGATCCAGAATCAGACGTGTTGCCAGTTACACCACGGGACAGTTTTCAGGCTGCAAATATAGAAATAATTATAGAAAAATTTATTATCGCCTAAATTTCTCTGAATGCCAGCACAGATTTGGCTTCGCTGAGCACCCAGCCAACTGGACGGGCGGTTACAATCATGCTTCATCTTAGGCCCCGATTGCAAATCGGCGCCATCGCAGGCTGGCCCATCACTGGTTTCCTGTTTTTTCTTCCTACTACCTACTACCTACTTATTACAAACCCTGGCGTCATAAACTCCAAATTATTTATTCACCTTCGCCCAAGTATCCTTCAGCGAAACAGTTCTGTTGAAGACAAGTTTTGACCCCGTAGAATCGTAATCAACACAAAAGTATCCAAGTCGCTGGAACTGAAATTTATCAAGAGCATTTGCCCTTACTAATGAGGGCTCTACCTTGCATCCTGTAAGTATTTTAAGTGAATCGGGATTTAGAAATTTGCGATAATCGTCTTCCTTCTGTCCCGACGGATCCTCATGATTGAACAAGCGGTCGTACAGTCTTACTTCGGCATCGGCTGCATGGTTAGCCGATACCCAGTGGAGCGTCCCTTTAACTTTCCTCTCCGACCCGCTTCCCCCGCTTCGGGTTTCTTTGTCGTATCTGCAATAAACCTCTTCAATGGCTCCGGTCGATTCATTCTTCTTGAAGCCCTCACATTTAATAATATATGCTCCTTTTAAACGTACCTCCATACCAGGGGCAAGACGGAAATACTTATTGGGAGGGGTTTCCATAAAATCATCCTGTTCAATGTAAACCTCCTTGCTGAAAGGAACGAGACGTTTTCCCATGTTTTCATCCTCCGGGTTATTGATGAGTTCAACATCTTCAACCTGTCCTTCAGGATAATTCTGAATTATAACTTTTAGCGGATTCAGTACCCCAAATACTCTGGGGGTTTTCATATTAAGATCCTCCCTCACAGCATGTTCCAGCAGGGAGACATCATTTATAGCCTCAACTTTTGTATAACCAATAAGATCGATAAATCTTTTAATTGATTCAGGTGTATAACCTCTTCTTCGCAGACCGCATAGTGTTGGCATCCTCGGATCGTCCCATCCTTTAACATTTCCTTCCTGAACAAGCTCAAGCAGTTTTCTCTTGCTCATCATGGTGTAGGTAAGATTCAGACGATTGAATTCGATCTGTCGTGGCCTGTAGTCAGATGTCATTAGCTGATCAACGAACCAGTCGTACAGGGGGCGGTGCACCTCAAATTCGAGTGTACAAAGTGAATGGGTGATGCCTTCAAAATAGTCGCTTTGTCCATGTGCAAAATCGTACATGGGGTAAACGTTCCAGGTGCTTCCCGTACGATGATGAGACGATTTAATTATTCTGTAAATAATAGGGTCGCGCATGTGCATGTTTGGGGAGGTCATATCTACTTTTGCCCTTAGAGTGCAGGCTCCCTCATCAAATTCACCTTTATTCATTCTTTCGAACAGCTCAAGATTTTCTTTAACCGGACGATTGCGGTAAGGACTTTCAGTTCCCGGTTGGTTTGGGGTTCCTTTTTGATTTGAGATAATCTCGGCAGACTGATCATCTACATATGCCAGGCCTTTTTTGATTAGGTCAGTTGCAAAATCATAAAGCTTGCCAAAATAATCAGAAGCATAGAATTCTCTTTCTTCCCAGTCGAATCCGAGCCAGTGAATATCTTCTTTTATAGAGTCAACGTATTCAACATCTTCCTTAACAGGATTTGTATCATCAAAACGGAGATTGCACTTCCCGCCATATTTCTGAGCCATTCCAAAATCTAGACATATTGCTTTTGCATGACCGATATGGAGATAGCCATTTGGTTCCGGGGGAAAACGGGTATGTATCCGACCACCGTTTCTGCCTTCCTTTAAATCGTCTGCAATAAATTGTTCAATAAAACTGATTGAAGGTTTTGATTCTTCACCTTCCTTTATCTTTTCTTCGCTCATTCCGGAAAATATTAGAATGTAAAAATAGAAGGAATTTGAGTTAATAGCAAGGGGTACCCCTAAATCCCCCGAGGGGGACTTAGAAAGCCCCCCTCGGTGGGTTGGGGGTGAAAAACCTGTGTACCTCTGTGATTCTCTGTGACCCTCTGTGTCAGTTCTTAAAATTTTTGTTACACAGAGTTGCACAGAGGTTTCACAGAGGTTGAGGATTAAGAGTTTGGAGTAAGATAGTCTTTGAGCGTATCAACATACTCAATAAACTTTTGCCTTCCGAGCGGAGTGAGAGAGCAAAGTGTAAGAGGGTAATTGTTACGGAACTGTTTTTTCACTTCAATATACCCTGCTTCCTTTAGTTTGGTAATCTGAATGCTGAGGTTCCCTGCAGTCGACCCGGTCTGTTCCCTGATGTAGGAGAATTCAGCAACCTCAGTCCCGGCAAGCAATGAGATCACTGCAAGGCGTAACTGGGAGTGTAGTATAGGGTCGAGTTCTCTAAACCTTGTCATGATCAATTTTGTTTTTTAACATGTATCCAGGAATTAGATAGCCGGTAATCATTGCAACCGGGGTTCCGAATGGAGAAATTGACGGTCCGGCAAAATGAATGAGAATAGAAATTATCCAGAAGCTCAAGCCTCCTATTACCAGTGGTTTGAACTTGGTTATGAATCCCGAAACAAATGTAGGAAATCCGGCAAGTAAGAGAATATATGGTGCCACTGTTTC
The DNA here is from genome assembly GCA_963809855.1 of uncultured Bacteroidales bacterium. Taxonomy (GTDB): domain Bacteria; phylum Bacteroidota; class Bacteroidia; order Bacteroidales; family VadinHA17; genus LD21. The sequence goes on from CAWELF010000001.1 coordinate 3,822,365, forward strand.
GAGACTTCTTGAGTGAACAATGAACAAGACGGTACCTGCAAAGAGGAATCCAAGCCATGTCCACATATTTAAGCTGTCGGCATAGGTATGAATTTTTGCTTTTCGTCCGTTTACAAAGCCAAAGATCATTGATACAAATGCCCCCGGGATAACAAAAAACCAGACATAATAATGATGTGCATAGCCCGTAAACTTCATTAGAAGATATTCTGAGAGACTGCAAACCATTATAAGCCATCCCCAGAAAATAAGGTGAAAAACATTCTGGCGCATGTTAACTTGGGTTTTGTTGATCATTTCTGTGATGATTTTAAGGCTCTCTTCGCCTGTCATCATTTTTTCCTGTGTTTCCATTTTAATGTGTAATTTTATGATTAATGCTTATTAGAACATAAATATATTGCAAATATAAAGTAGTTTATAATATAAACCAAATATATTAAGATTTATTTTCACTGAATTTAAGAAATAATTTGTAAGTGGTTGATTTTAAACCTTTGTGTTCCTTTGTGAAAACCTTAGTGTACCTTTGTGGTTAATTTAAATGTAAAATTTTGAATTAAGAACAATAGAACAAATGAATTAAGAATAAACGAACTACTAAATTATGGGACTTATTCAGATTGAAAACATGGAGTTTTACTCTTTTCATGGTCATTTTAAGGAAGAGAGGATAGTAGGAAACAAGTTTACTGTGGATCTTACAGTAGAAACGGATATGAATATTCCATCAATAAGTGATAATCTCAGAGATGCGGTTAATTATCAGAGGTTGTATGAGATTGTGAAACAGCAGATGGAGATGAAGTCGCACTTGCTTGAGCATATAGCAGGACGAATACTCAACCAGATCTACGCAGAAGTGCCAGGGATAATAAAAGCGACAGTTAAAGTGTCGAAGTTGAATCCGCCAATGGGAGGGAAGATAGGCGCTGTAAGTGTGGTTCTTAGCAGATGATTTTACTAAAGGAAGAGTAGTACTGAGGAACCCAGTGTGGTGATTATTACGAAATACCTGTATGCTTTTTCCGGAAAAAGTTTTACAATATGAATTCCAATAAAGATTCCCGTTGCAATTACAGGAACAGCAATCAGGTCAAGAATTAAAGATGGAAGTGCAATGTTTTTCCATACGAGGGCCTGAAGCGGAAGTTTCCCCACATTCATTATCAGGTAAAGCCATGCACTTGTTCCAATAAATTCTTTCTTAGGAAGTTTCTGAGAAAGAAAATAAAGATTAAATACCGGACCCGCAGCATTCCCAATCATTGTAGCGAATCCCCCGGAAAATCCCATAATGGCTGTGAAGACCTTTTTTTCAGGAATTACTATATCGCTCTTTTTCCTCATGTCGTCAATAACCATAAGGATCAACATGATCCAAACGATAGAAATTAATACAATCCTGAATTGATTGTTATTGATAAGTTTACCCGTAACCAGGGCAACAACGATTCCCAGCGCTACCCAGGGGAGAATTCTTAGAATATGTTTCCAGACCGCATTTCTCCTATAGTAAATAACCGCCATAATATCGGCAGTTATCAGCATTGGAAGAATAACTCCGGTAGATTCTTTTGCTCCGAAAATCAGGGCCATCACTGGAATTATTGCTGTCCCTAATCCACTAAAGCCGGCTTTTGCCATCCCAAGTACCAGAGCGACAACAAAAAAAAGCAACAGGAATGTAGGTGTGAGGTTATGATTTAACGAAAGGATATATTGGATCATGGACTATTCAGCTGATAAATAGGAAGCAGCAAATATATAAAAATGATTCATTTCATTCCTTATCCTGAATTAAGAAGCCTGGCTTTTGGTTTTCCATTAAAAAGACAAAGGTCGGTTTCATTCAGGTATCCTTAATTATTCTTAAATCTTACCGGTAAATTCTATGATATTACCGATATTTTGATTGAATAATGAGCTTTATTGAATTTCTTTGTAAAATATTGAAAAGGGAGATGAGTAAAGCTGATTTGCAGCCGTCAAACAAGAAACCTCAGGGGAAAAGTGTTTTTAGCTTACTGAAGCCATATTCCGGAACAGTGACCCTACTTATCTTTATGGCGCTTGCCGGGAGTGCTATTAATATGCTGATACCAAAGATTATTGCTCATGGTATTGACGCTTTCACGGCTAATAAATTCAATACGAATACTGTTATTCTTGAGTTTCTGGCAGCGGCATCAGGCATATTTGTGTTTACCTTCCTTCAAAACATTGTTCAGACCTATGCCTCCGAACGTGTTGCCAAGGATCTGAGGTCGCAGGTAGCCAATAAAATTTCGCTCCAGAGCTATTCATATGTTCTTAGTTCAAACCCATCGAAACTTCTTACTAATCTGACTTCTGATATTGACTCAGTTAAAATGTTTGTTTCCCAGGCGTTTGTAACGATAATCTCTTCAATCTTTGTAATTTTTGGTACAGCCGCCTTGCTCATTTCGATTAACTGGAAGCTTGCCCTTACAGTTATTGCAATAGTCCCTGTTATTGGCGGCACATTTTTCGTTGTTTTAAGGAAAGTGAGAGTATTGTTTAAAAGGGGGAGAGAAGTTATCGATACACTCAATAAAACCATAAATGAGAGTATAATTGGTGCAGCCCTGATCAGGGTACTTAACTCACAGCAACCAGAAAGCATAAAGTTTCTTGAGACAAATCTGGAATCACGAAACCTGGGAATGTCCATTCTCCGGCTTTTTGCAACTCTCATTCCTGTTATAATGTTCGTTTCGAATATGGCAGTTGTGACAATTCTTGCACTTGGAGGGCATTATGTTGTTTCAGGAACCATGTCGCTCGGGAATTTCGCAGCTTTCAACAGTTATCTTATGCTTCTCATATTTCCAATTCTGATGATTGGTTTTATGAGTAATATTATTGCTCAGGCTACTGCTTCCTATACAAGAATAAATGATGTACTCGATTCTCCTCCACCTCTGGAAACAGGCACAACCGACAGCCCGATAAAGGGTGATATACTTGTGAAGAACCTGTCGCTGCATTACGGAGATAAGCCGATATTAAAGAATATTTCCTTTTCAGTGAAGGCCGGAAGCAAAACTGCTATAATTGGTCCAACAGCAGCTGGCAAGAGTCAACTCCTTTACCTGCTCACCAATCTTGTGCCTCCTTCTGAAGGTTTAATTGAAGTAGATGGAATTGGTATCAACAATTATACAAAAAAAGTTTTCCATAGCCAGATAGGATTTGTTTTTCAGGATAGTGTATTATTCAATCTCAGCCTTCGCGAAAACATTGCCTTCAATGAAAAAGTAACTGATGAATTTTTAGAGAAAGCCATTATAACCGCCGAACTCTCAGATTTCGTTGAATCGTTGCCTCAAAAATTAGATACGATTGTGTCAGAGAGAGGGACAAGCCTTTCGGGTGGACAGAAACAGAGAATTATGCTGGCCCGGGCATTGGCTCTGAATCCCAAAATTCTACTGCTCGACGATTTTACATCACGTGTCGACAGGATGACGGAAAACAAAATCCTATGCAATATTGAGAATAATTATCCCGGACTGACCCTTATATCGGTCACACAAAAGATAGCTCCTGTGAGGCACTTTGAACAAATAATACTCCTGATGGAAGGAGAGGTTATTGCTAAAGGTAAGCATAAGGAATTGCTTGAAAATTCTCCGGAATACATACAGATTTATAGTTCACAACGAAGCACCCATCATTATGAACTATAACCTAAACCAGCTATCGGACAAGAAGGAGCAGAAGACATCAAATCTTGCATCGCTCCGTAAACTTATGACCCTTATCGGGGAAGAGCGTCGAAACCTCGGAAAAGCTTTCATTGCCATCTTCCTGAACGCCGGATTAAGCTTACTTGGTCCATATTTAATAGGCTATACGATAGATAATTATATTCAGACAAAACAATATCATGGGGTACTTGTTTTTTCGGGAATACTTTTAGCACTTTATGTCACAGCTTTCGTAGTAAACTATGTTCAGATGCGCATGATGGGGGGCATCGGTCAGAGGATGCTGTTCAGCCTTCGTAATGCAGTATTTAATAAGCTTCAGGAGCTTCCTGTTGACTTTTTCAACCAGAATAAAGCCGGAGATCTTATTTCGCGCATAAACAATGATACTGATAAGGTAAATCAGTTTTTCTCACAATCGCTGATGCAGTTTATTGGCAGTCTCTTTACCATGACAGGTGCTGGTATAATTCTCCTGAGCATAAATCTGCCATTAGGACTTGCAGCTCTGGCTCCCGCACTTGTGGTGTGGGGATTTACAAAACTGGTTTCACCATGGGTTAAGCGCAAGAATTTTGAAAGTATGAAAAGTACCGGAAGCCTGAGTGCCGAAATCCAGGAGAGTCTAGCGAACTTTAAAGTGATAGTTGCATTTAACCGTCGTGATTATTTCCGGAAGCGTTTTGAAGAAGCCAATCAGCAGAACTACACCAAATCCGTTAAAGCGGGTATCGCTAATAACGTTTTTTCGCCTGTTTCAACACTTGCCGCCAATATCGGTCAGCTTATTGTTCTGTCACTTGGGATTTATCTTATTATTACGGGCCATTTTACAATAGGGTTGCTAATAAGCTTTATAGCGTACGTCACCAATTTCTATAATCCATTGCGTCAGATGGCCTCATTATGGGCTAACTTTCAGGTTGCACTGGCAGCCTGGGATCGCATCTCCCATCTGTTAGCTCTTAAAACGAATCTGCTTGTCCAGGAAGATCCCAAATGTGAAACTGCAGATTCATATCTTCATTTTAAAAATGTGTCGTTCAGTTATCCAAATGGGAAAGAAGTGCTTCATAAAGTAAGCTTCGATCTTGAGCGGGGAAAAACCTATGCTTTTGTTGGTCCGACGGGTGGAGGAAAAACAACCACAGCATCTCTTATTGCCAGGCTGTATGATGCAACAAAGGGTACCATATTATTAGATGGGAAGGATATTCGTTCATATGAACCGGAAGATAGAACCCGGAAAATCGGATTTATACTTCAGGAACCATTCCTCTTCTCTGGGAGTGTTCGCGACAATATATTGTATGGAAATACAGAGTACCTGAACTTCACTAACGATCAGTTGACGAAGGTAATCCTGACAGCTGGCCTGGAAAGTTTGCTGGAGAGGTTCGATAAAGGGCTTGAAGCCAAAGTACACACAACGGGGGATGGGATCAGTCTTGGTCAGAAACAACTGATAGCTTTTATGCGAGCCATCCTTCGGAAACCGGAATTGCTTATACTTGATGAAGCGACGGCAAATATAGATACTGTTACAGAGCAATTGCTCGAGAGCATACTTAAAAAACTTCCTGATTCGACAACAAGGGTAATAATCGCCCACCGGTTAAATACTATCGAGAATGCAGATGAGATTTTCTTTGTAAACACAGGAAAGATTATCCGTGCAGGCTCATTTAAAGACGCTATCGACCTGCTGATGCATGGGAAGAATGAGAGCTAGGAAAGAAAAAATCCCTGGATGAGAAAATCCAGGGATTAAATTGAGGTCGGTGGCGGAATACCTTCGTAATTTTCCCTTTTTCCTACATCATTCCTTAAAAACATACTTCACTCTTTTTTTTATTAATTCAAGAATATTCAGTATTAGATAGACGCCTTCGGCGTCAAAGCCCAATAGCCACAGTAACGTCTGTGGTAATGATAGTGTGATCAACATTAACACCGGAGGTGTTGAATAATAAATAGCCTGGCCTCAGTCGACAAAATCAAAAAATTGAAGAAAATTTCAAAAACCGTTTTATTTTTTCTGTAAATTTATAGTCGCTGCTAAAATAAATAAATATGTCAACCTATACCCAGATCCTATATCAGATAGTATTCGGCTCTTATGACTACACACAGTTCCTTACACTAGAGAACGAGAAGGTGCTTTTTCCATATATTGCCGGTATTCTGAAAAACAAATCTTGTCATTCTTACATTGTTGGTGGAGCAAGTAATCATATTCATATCATAACTCATCTTCATCCAACAGAAGCTCTTGCATTTTTGGTTAAAGATATAAAGCTTGCCAGTCATAAAATGATATTAGAAAACAGCAAAATGTTTACTCAATTTACCGGATGGCAGGTTGGTTACGGAAGTTTCACATATCATATTTCATCAAAGAGTAAACTCATCAGATATGTTGAAAATCAAAGAGAACATCATAAAGTCTTTTCATTTAAGGAAGAATTAACCGGATTATTGAAAGAGCATTCAGTGGATTATATTGAAGATTATCTAATAACTTAACAAAATTCAACCACGCTGTGGTTGAAATTGAACATTAACTCTTGACCATGGACGGGACCATGGCTATTGGATTTCCAGCCCTTCAGGCTGGCACATTACTGTAACTGTCCGGAAGGTTATTTTATTAAAATCCAGTTCTCTCCGACATTAAAAAGTAATGTATTTTTATAGCTATATTTCTAACTTATTATATAACAGTATATTAATAAAGGTATCTATTGGCAATACCTTCTATTAATAGTGAAGAGAAGGAGTAGTGGTTTAGAAAATATTGGGATGATTCAGTCCAAAAACAAAAAATAACACAAATTTTATTATTTTTGCACTCCAAACCCACGGTCGGTTAACCGAGTGGCTAGGTAGCGGTCTGCAAAACCGTTTACGGCGGTTCGAATCCGCCACCGACCTCAATAAAATTCCTGAGCACTAAGAGCAAGGGATTTTTTGTTCTCCCCAAAAGCCAGCTTGCTGAGCTGAAAAGAGGTAACTATATATCCCATAGCTGCTGAAGTCATTTAGCTATTCTACCATCCGTACTAGCAGAGGTATAATTTAGATCATCCTTGTTCAGATTATGAAGTTGAATCCATGAATCTAATATATCAACTTCGCCTGTTAAGAATTACTTTTGTGTTATCTGCTTTTGATACTGCCTGAACAAAGTCAAAAAGGTTCTTATATTCGGAAGGTTTATATCTTCCCTCATTAATGATTAATTTTCTTATATAAACAATTTCATTTCCATTACCCGAAACAGTAGTTGTATAGCTTCCAAAAGCTGAATTGATGTTCAATCCGGCAGGCAGGGTTTCAAACTTATAGCTTTTTGGGATCTTATACACCAGTGTATCATAATCGACAAACGACCTGTTTATCAGTATATTCGAATACCTGGCCTTAAGCATCTTCTTAAGAGGTGCCTGAACATTAACAAGATTAAGTGAGAGTATCATATAATTTCCTGAAAATGTGCAAAAGTTTTTTGATTCTGATGTTTCTTTTATTGTGGCTGACGGGATAGGTTTCCTGGTTTCTTCTATGTAAAAACTCTTAAGTTGTAATGAAGGCAGTTTTGAATTGCCTAATAACCATTTTTTCTGCTCATCATAATTTAAGATAAGTAATCTGGTGATATCATCATACTGTAATCCCTGCATAACAGTCTTAATGTTGACGGAAGCCGTACCCGTAGAATCTATAATGAACTCTGAAGTGCATGTCCTGAGGTTATCAGTGGCTTTATATATTACTGTATGCGCAAATTGTCCTCCATCCTTTCCTATTAGAAGCACATCCCTGTCGTCGGTAAAATCACCAAGGAATCCGAAAGGAATCTTCTGATTTGTACACTCGAGCCAAATGGTATCTCCTCTCAATGGAACACATAAGATTACATGATTGAATTGCAAAAAATTGGGAAAATCCGTGAAAATCGGTACTTTATAACTTCCGGCAGCGACAAGTGCCGGGAATGATTTTATTCCTGCATAATTAAGCAACGAATACATGTAATTACTGAGAGCTTTGCAATCGCCATACCCGGTCTCGAAGACCGTTTTTGCATCGAATGGCTGATATCCCCCAATTCCAAGTGTCACAGCAACATATCGGGTTCTATCCTGCATATATTTATAGATTGTTTTTATTCTATCGAGTGTGTCGGTGACATCTTTCAACAATAGATCTATTCTGGCTTTTTCAGCTTCTGATAATTCGTTACGGCCCTGATAGAGGGAATAAATCCATTGTCCAAATTCTCGCCAGTTATTGGCGCTCCCTTCATATCTTTCGTAAATTAGCGTTGATGGCATTAAGTAGACACAAGGAATGCGTTCGGTTAGACTAATATCCATGGGTTCTTCTTCAATAGCCTTTAAATTAGTTACTTCCCAGACTTCACAAATTTCATTGTATGTATTGGCAGATTCTTTTAAAGATATGTTCACCTCCTTTTTGTTTATTTTAATATCTGGCGGGTAGGTAAATGCGTAGCTTGCATGCTGTACGGAGATATTATAATCACTATATGGTGTCCAAACGCCATAACTTATTATATTGTTAAGCCGGATTTCATAATCATAAGCTACGGTGTATGGGTATACTGCATTGTCCGGATAATAAATCTTAACTCTGTCCTGAGAGTAGAGTTCTGAAGAACCGAATGCCGGATAGTCATTAATATCAGACTGTTTTACGCTTTTTACCTTTTTACCATTAGTATCATAAATTGTAATGTCATTTATGCTAACTGCTGAATTCTTATCATATTGGATTGTCAAATCAGCAGAGCTTTTTCCTTCCTTATTCAGGACTGTGATTACCTTCTTAACGCGCATGGTCCCGCTATTCAGATTATGTAAATCATATTTTCTGGTATATTCTCGTATAACACTATAGGCATTTGTTTTTAGACTGTCGGGGATAGTCGTAACAGAATAGTTTTGTGCATTAATGCTACAAAAACTTAATAGCATTATGTAAGCTAACAACAAAACATATTTTTTCATGTCAGACGATTTTCTTCAGGATAACCTGTTCCGAATGTTTCTTTACGAGCTCATCGTAGAGCCCTTTCAGGCTCTTATATTCAGCTGGTAAAAACTGTATTTTGTTTATTGTACGTTTGTACTCCATTGTAATAATATTACCGGAGTTCTGTATATTATATGTTATCGCAAAAGAATTATCGGGAAGCTTCAGCGCGGCTGATTTCGGCAGCGATTCCACCTGAAATCCTTCTGGAACTGTATATGTAAAAGTATAAACCTCGGCAATAGGATAATTGTAGTTTACAGGATACTGCCTGTTTTCAAGTGTATACTTGTTTGATGCAATCCTTTCATCCAGAAGCGGATTAAAAAGTATCTTGTCACCGATAATTTCAGCGTTATCGGTAACTTCCACAACCAACGAATCAGTCAGTGGTTTGTAATTATTGTCCATCTCCCCGATTGAGTAACTTGTGATTGTTAGCCCCTTCTGATTTTCCTGCATTTTTCTGATATAATCATCGGTGGTTTTTTCTGAGGCTATCGCATCCCTGTAATAGATCCCGGCGTACCCGTCATAAACACTAGCTATCGTCCCGGTTAGTTTACCTTCGGACGAGATCTTGAGATTATATTTTCTATTTTCAGAGTATTTTACATTCGCATCTACATTTACCCAGTCGCCTGCCAACGAGTTAACAACTCTTCCTTGTCCGTTGATATCGTTAGAAGGCAGGACGCCAAATGGACATAATTTACTTCTTGCATCAAGAAGATAGGTCTTTCCGCCGATATCCGCTTTTGTGAGCACTGAATTAAATTTTGTGATTGTGGGAAAGTAAGAGATGGCTATCCCATTACCTCTGGTACTAAATAGTACAGGATTTGCATTAATTCCAGCTATCTGCAGCATAGCTGTCAGAATCAGGTTAATCTCTGAGGAATTTCCAATACGGTCGTTAAATGGTTTTTTAAGTCCTTTAAGTGCCCACAGACTATAATCACCATTCCATTTCATCCATTTCTGAACCCAGTTATAGATGCCTACAGCTTTGTCAATTTCCGTAGTTATGTTATTGCATACTGCTTGTACGGAATCTTTTAAAAAGCCGGTTGTTTTAAGGAGAGCACCAAAATCCTGATCATCAATCATTTTTTTATTAACCGATTCCCACGATTGAACATAATTCACCGGCGCTTGCTGGGGATATTGTACACTGCTCAATTCAAATTCCAGCGACTGAATATAATTTCCCTCACAGTCAATATTTGGTTCCGAGATAAATGCAGGAACATCCTTTAAAGCTAAAGTAGTAGTGGTAGCTTCTGCTTTGATCACTTCAATACTTCCCGATTGATGTTGGTCACCACGGGTAATTGGTGCACTGGTTTTCAATTCATAAGTTTTACTAATGTTTGTCCTTTTCTGGACATCAAATTTATAATATCCTTTTGATGCTTCCCTGTAAGTGAAATATTCTGGTATTTCATATGTATACTGACTCCAGCGTGCAGGGATCGAGTATTGGAAGGTCCACCCTCTGAAATTGTAGAGGAAGTCGGATTCGATAGTATATTCGTATTCAATAATTGATCCCTCTTTTACCTCAGGAAAAGCGAAATTCACATTAGTGTAATTGTCTGAAGTTGCTCTGTAAATCTTATCGTTATCCAATTTGGTTTTAACTACTTTCCCGTTAACCATATTATAGGTACATACTTTCAGACCACTAAGATCCTCTTTACTTTGTCCATTCTGGTAGAGTCTAATGCTAATGTCAGCAAGAGAAAAGGCCGATTTTTTAAATATTTTAATCATGCAGTGTTTCGTAAACCTAAACTGAAACTCCTGATCAGAATTAATAAAAAAATTTGAAGTGCCGTTATTGAATAACATCAGGGCACCAGCAGTAGTGTCTTTATCATACTTGGTCATTAACAGGTCTGAGGATTCGAATTTACCGAACTTTGGTTCGACAAATTGTCCATTAGATAAAGTAAAGAGACACAAGAATATAGCAATAAGTTGGGTTCTCATAAAAGGTAGTTTTAGGTTATAATTTAAATTTAGTAATAATTATTCAGACGATACATCACAGAAGGCAAAAATTCACTCTGATAAATATCTTAAGATTAACATTTAGAAAACTGATTCTCTCGTCCTGCGAAATCCGGTAAGCCTGACCACATTTATCCGTTCAGATTTATGTTATCGAATTTAAAACAGGGATTTTAAAACCGGACTGCGATGGTTAATTTGTTCCGCCGTGGGGTGGTTAAGGGAACTGGCTTTCCCTCCCAAATCTGTGAATAATGTAACATATTACTAAAATTGTGTAACGAGCTCGGTATTTTACGAACATATCTTTGTTATCTGATAATAATGCTTACCCGCATTTTATTAAAAACATTTATAATTCTTAAATACTAAAATCAAAACAATGAAAAAAATCGCAATGTGTTTATTGGCAGCCAGCCTGTCATTAACATTTCTCCCCCTTCAGGCAAAAGCTACAACTGATGTAACTGCAACTACAATTCCTGCTCCGGTAACAAATTCTGCTGAAGCAGCAGAGGCTAAAACTCTCGAATTAAGATTAACCGAGATTAATGCGATGGATAAAACCAATATGAAGTCGTCAGAAAAGAAGAGTATGAGAAAAGAAGTCAAATCAATCAATCATAAACTTAGAGAAATCGGTGGTGGTGTTTATATTTCTGCAGGTGGATTGATCCTTATTTTAATCCTTCTTATTATCCTTTTGTAGGCTATTTTTAAACTGCCAGTGCAGTTATTTAAATCTTTGGCAGGATACTTTTATTTTGGATTTACAGGATTAAGCTTGTCAAGCCGGAATATAAACCTGATGCGCTCCTTTGCAGTTCCTCTTAAAGAGTTAATATTTTCGGAGACAAGTACAGGGATATAGATCTCAAAAAAGTTCCATATCCCTGTCTTGAATCCTGCTTCGACGAATAACGGGGATTTATTATCTTTTGAATAATGGTGGTCATTAACCAGAAGGTTTACAAAGGGTTTTACGGGAAGCCGCGATGCAATTCCCGGAAGGGTACTTGTAAATGACAGGGAACAGACCCATCGGCTATATCCGATTGAATCATTTACAGGGGTTACCAGACCTCCTTCAGACATCGACATTTGCCTCGAAAAAAATGTCCTGGGAAATTCTCCAAAACGATTGGGGTATACCCCCTGGTAAAGATATTGTTCCCGGCCTCCACGGTTGCTTGGAGCAAATGAATATACAGGATCAGAATCATTCTCAAGCATTGTACCCGCGAATACTCTTATATCCAGACCTTTTCCTTTCCCAATGTAGCTATACTTATAGTTCATCTCGAACGAAGTCTTTTGATACGACCTCCCTGCTTCGAACGACACCAGCATATTGAAAGGATTTATTGCTCCGGTATTTTCCATATTGTAACCAAACTGAAGATATGAACGCATCTTCGCCTGCTGAAGCAATTCAATCTGATTAATATCTGACGCCGCAATATAGTAGCCAAACAACTTCTGTGTAACAGGGATTGTAAGGTCGTTTGACCTCAGGGAGAGATCTGATCCTATTTTGATATTATGATAATTCTGATCTCCTATTGCCCCGAAATTCGACGTTTCAATTGAAAGTGTGGCAAGCCGGATTATACGGTTATAGGGAATGATATTTAATGCAACTTTCCCATACCCGGTAATGCCATTTTTGTGAAAAGAGTAAAAAGGCATCGCAAAATACTCTATTGGTTTAGGAAGTAAAGTACCATTATACATAGCCAACCCCACCATAAACCCATCTGCTTTATTCCAATCAAAGGCAGGTACATAGATTAAAGTACGTTTATCAGGATCATCAATAGTATAACCGAATTGAAGATGAAGAGGATCTCTTTTAGGAAGAATCCCTGATGTGCGGATATTGTTATTTAACCTGAATAATTCCGTCATTTTATGCTGAGGATCTATTTTTAGCTCTGGAAGGTTCCCGGCCTCCATCTCCACCCACTTCTTTCCCGCGAACCCATCAACCCACTTTTCCATAACAACAGAATCGCCTTTCATTCCTGCTATTACTAAGGGCGCTTTTATCTCTCCTTTGTTTTTGATCAGTAGCTTATTATTTTCAAAACGGACAAGCTTATAGTCAATCCGTTTTGTTGTACCCAGGAAATCGTCAAAGAACCATGAAAGATCTTTATTAGTACGTGATTCAAAGACATTTCGCAGATCCCCGGGAAGCGGATGTTTGTTCTGCCATTTTTTATAATAATCGTGCATGATGGAATCAAAGAGGGGATCTCCCAGATAGGCCCGTAAATAGTTAAAACCCGATCCTGCCTTATAATATATCATGCTTCCATAATTATCATAAGTATATTTAACCGCAGGAAGATCAAGTGGTTGTTCCAGGTTCCTTCTTGCAGGTACAAGCCATTCAAGCTCCTGGATCCGTTCAACGGGCATTTTGTCTATGTGGAAAAACTTTGCAAGCTTGTAATTTGAAAACTGAAGTTCCCAGAGTTTCTTCTCCGGATATCTTGCTTCCATATATCGTGTTTCGTATGCATTGGCCAGACTTTCATCCATGAATGGATATGTTCGTTCATCAGACCCGATAGCGCTGTAAAACCAGCTATGGCAGATCTCATGGGCAATAACTTCATCAAGAAGGTAGGAGATTTTTGCCAGACCAATTACAGTGAGTGTTGGATATTCCATTCCTGCCCCTGAAGTTAGTGCACTCTGGACTGCTGTGAATGATTTATAAGGGTAGTCGCCATTGCAATATGAAAAGAACCAGATAGCATTGTTTATATATGAGATAGATTTTATCCAGAGACCTGCTTCCTGGTTAGTGAACATTGCCCATGTATCTACTACCCTCCCTGATTCCGGTAGTTTTACTTTGCCTTTCAGGACATGGAATCTCTTATCAGCAAACCATGCAAAATCGTGAATGTTGCTTTCCGTGTAACGTAGTGTCTTCATCTCTTTTGACGACGGAGGAAAGACATCACTTTCAGAGTATATTGTCTTTACCCAGGATGAATCCTGAGAAAGCCTGTTAAGAATTTCAACTTCCTCTTTATTTTGCAGAGTCCCTGTTGCACCTACCACATAATTTGAAGGCAGTGTAATACTTACATCAAAACTCCCATATTCTGAATAGAATTCCCCCTGATCGAGATATGGTATCTGATGCCAACCGTTTCTGTCATAAACTGCCGGTTTCGGGTACCACTGTGAAATCTGATAGGACTCACCGATATGACCCAACCTTGAGGTTATTCCCTTTGGAATGCCAACATGAAATGGAGTCGTTATTAATATTGTATCGCCGGGTCGGAGTGGGTTGTTGAGAATGATTTTACAGATATCCGGGTCTCCTTCCAGAAGATCCCACTTTACAGGAAGACCTTGTATATTGAAATTCAGTGAATCGATATATCCCCGCAACTCCGGATCGGTAAATAATTTAGATCTTCCTTCACGATTTAAAAGCTCTTTTGCCAATTCTGTTTTATTACTGGAATATCCGTTTGGCCAGAGGTGAAAATATAAAAAGCCAAGGGTATCAGGTGATTTGTTAATATACTCAATAGACTCGAAGGCATTAAGCTCGTGTTTCTTATCATTCAGGACGACCTTTATCTGGTAATTTACTTCCTGCTGAAAATAGGATTGGGCTGCAATCTTTAATGAAGGGATAAGAATTGCCACCGAAAGGAGCAAATAATGTTTTATAACATATTTTATAGTAGCTTCCTTAACCCAGCCATTGCACGGAATATTCATCATTTGTGCAAAGCTACTTACTATTATGCTGATATACAACTTTCAAAAGCTGCAGATATCACTGTTATGATAAGCCAACTTTCACCTGCTACTTCAAACCAAACCGATAACTGAACTTTAACAGGAATATGTTATGGGGTTGGTTATCGCCGGTATCGAAAAGATCACCAAGATCATTTAGAAAGTCAAGGTTCCCTGCTTTAGTTGAACTGCTCCTCGTCTGACTCCACACAAGGAACAGGGTGGAGCCCGGATTATATTCCCATCTCACTACAAAGTTTGAAAGAAATTCCCGTACATTGAAATCTCTCTTTTCAAAACTGTAATCGGTTTTCCCATCCCTGTTTTCGTCTATATTATAATTGTCACCGTCTAAACTAATCTGACCCGGGGTGTATGTCCTGAACCGATTATGGTACGAGTTTGTCAGAGGATCAGAAATATATTTATAATCATGATAACTTCCGGTTGCGATAAAAGGCTGTCCCCAATATTGGAATGTCAGGTCGGGACTAAGGTTCAGATTTATCCTGAATGATGTACTGATGGTCTTTCTGTCTATGCCCGCAAAAACGTACCTGTCGTCATTTATATACTTTGGATCAGTCACATACTGAAGTTCAGAATATGATTTACTGTATCCGGGACTTACGGTAAATACTATATAGTTGGTTGGTTTATAAGTTACATCCAAACCGGTACTAAAACTCGCAGAACTTTGTTCATAGCCTTTTCCATTGTTTACTGACACACTGAAGACAAGTTTCTTACGGCTATCAGTAGAGAAACCAATGCGTGAATTTGAGCTTCCCGGCATTTTCATTGCCGGACCCCCGCGGAGCATTCCTGTTGAAAGCGATGGGATATTAAAGCTCCCTCCGGCCCACACTCCCCAGTAATTCTTAAGGTTCATATTCGCGTTCCATTCGAATCCGCCGCCAGTTATATTGCCTCCAAAATTATTCACCCCATAGAAATCTGCACCTATATTATATCGTCTGTAAATCCATTTTGGATCCCATACATTATATCCGGCCCAGAGTACCGACAATACCTGATCAGCTTCCCGCATGTAGCCAATATCATTTATTTCAAATCCGGGTGTCTTCCACAATGATGCTGCCATAAAATTCCAGTGACCGTTCTGCTTTAGCAGTTGTACTCTTCCCCCCATGCCTCCAAGAGAAGTTTTGTTGGTGTCGAGTGGAGAATAATTATTATCAGGTCTCTGGAAGTAATGAGCTGACGATTTCTGTGTATTTTCAATTGCTCTCTTTGAACCTTCAACGAGGCTGAAAGCTGTGTTTAGGTTGAACATCCAGTTTTTATCCTTGAAATATTGAATAAAATCGAGTCCTCCGGTATAGGCAGCTTTATGCAATATGTCGCTAAGGTTGGAATTAAGGTTTCTGTTTGTGCTTGTGAATATTCCTCCAATGATGGTTTTTCCTTCTTTATAATCTTTCTGTATCCGGCCAACCATATAATTTGTAAGAGGTTCAACTGTTTCAAACTTTCTGCCTCCAATTGTATCTATTTCAGCCTTTACTTCAGCTGTCATGCCTTCAACAAGTCCTACTGAAAGTCCATTCTTGGTTTTTCCGGTAAGTTTGGCAGCTCCGATGATTGGAGTGTTTCTTGGGATATCTGCATACCATCCATCATTTAATTCCGGATCTCCATGAGGTTGTCTTCCAATCCTTCGGGAATAGAAGAGATTATCATTTCCTACCCCTCCATCACCAATTCCTATGGAGAAATTTGTAATGTTATTGCCTTCAACAAAGAATGGACGTCTTTCGTTAAGGAATGTTTCATACGCTGAGAGATTAACCTCCGATGGGTCTGCCTCCACCTGTCCGTAGTCGGGGTTTATGGTAAGATCCATTGTCATATTATTTGTCACGCCGATCTTAGCATCAATTCCGCCGTTCAGACCTGAAGATTTCCCTTTTGCCAGGAATGGATTCGCTGCCTCAGCTTTAAATGTTTCTGTCTTGGCAACTCCATAGGGTGTAATGTCAAATATTTTCCTTGGTTTAATCTGCTCGAGGCCTTTCAGTTCACCAAAAAGATGGACCAGCCCGGGAGCATCTTTTGGGATATGCTGCCAGAACGATGTTTCGTTTTTCCTGTATAATACCCTGACAACCTCCAGGCCCCATACTTCACCTGAGTTTTTTTCAAACCTTACCTGACTGAATGGAATTTTCATTTCTGCAACCCATCCTTCGCTGTTTATGGATGTTTTCACCCACCAGTTTGGGTCCCAGGAAGAGTCCTCATTTTGTCCGTCATTAGTAAAAATATGGTCGTACTTTACTCCGGACGAGCTTACCCCAAAAAGAAATGCAGTACGCAGATCGTGAAAACTGTCAAGAATTATTCCGGTCAGGTCACCGTCTGCCTGATCGCGCCTGGTTAAACGGTTAACAATGCTGTCGGGACTGGTATCAAAAGCTTTTATTGCAACATAAAGGTTATCATCGTCGAACAGGATTTTAAATTCAGTCCTCTGAGATGCTTCTTTCCCGTTATAGGGTTCGTTCTGAGTAAAGTCGTCAACCCAGTCGCCTGCTTTCCAGATATCTTCATCGAGAATGCCATTTATAACCGGAGCGGAAGCTACCCTTGTTGCCGTATATTGCTTTTTTTCAGGTGTTTGTCCCGATAATAAGGGAAGTAGAAATATTATAATTATTCCTGAAAGGAGGAATCTTCTCATGTGGGTTTTGGGTATTTGATATTTTTCAGATTAAAGACGGATTGCATTTGATTTTGCTGCAAGGGGCTGTTGAAAAAAACGAAATCCTTAACCGCAAAGATCGCAAAGTCCCGATGTATCGGGATCGCAAAGATCGCAAAGAGCTTTATTACAATGTTTTAACTTTGCGTCCTTTGCGTCACCTTTGCGTACTTTGCGGTTAGAAAAGACTTTTTAGACTGTCCCTTAACACTCATGTACACTTTGAATTAGCCCCCTTTAGGGGGGTGGGGGGTACTTATTCGGTGGCGTCATAAAGCTTAATAAATTCAAACGAATTGCCTGTATGCTCAAGAAATTTTAGAAAATCAGCTTTTGATACTACAAGTGATGCCGTATTAACATTAGGGTGAAAAGTGAGTCGTTCGGATCCTTTTAATTTTTCATCGATAAAAAGATGCACGTGCTTTTCGGTGTCATTAATAAGTCCAAACGGAGTAACAGAACCTGGCTCTACGCCAAGGTATTTTTTTAGACGAATATCTGATGCAAAGGTAAGCTTTCCCTGTCCGAGCCTTTTTTCAAGATCGTGTATATTCAGCTGGGCTAAATGTTCAAGTATTACGAGATAGTGTTTGTTTCCCTTGTGATTCCTGAAGAAGATGTTTTTACATCTGCCTGAGTTATAATCTTTCCAATGGATTATTGCCGCTTCAATTGTTGCCAGGGGCGGGTGCTCGTAGTATTCAAATTGAATGGATAGTTTTTCAAGAAGTTCATAAAGCTCAACCTGTCCCCTCATCCTCAGTTCCGTTTTTTTGGAATAAATGAGAATTCCATTTCAGCAAGCAGGGCAATGTCGACACCGGCTTCTCTCAGGTCGAGATCTTCTTCTTCATAAAGCCATTCTACTACCACGTAGTTACCGTTTTTCGAAAGTTTTTTCAACTCAGAAAGAATGTCATAAAGGAACTTGGCCGATGATGAATTGAAATAGATCAGATCGGATTGAAACCTGAGAGGTTTTTCAGGAGTGTAAACATTACTATTTCCTTCAATGATATTATTTGTGAAGCTTCTTATCCATTCAATAACAGGATAATACATGGCACGAACATCTTCAGGAGCTGACCTTCCTTTTATGCTTAAGATGTCTTCTTCAGGAGAAAAATTTATTTCAGGAGTTGAGGCGGTGGAAGGAATGTAAAGCTGTTGCATCATCTTACCTTTTTACAAAATTGCACCAAAAAATTGGTTTTAACAAAAATATTTCAATCCACCTTATCAGATCAAACCAGCATATTATTCTCTTCTTTAGCAGAATAGCCCGTATCTTCCAGAAGGGGCGGATTCAAAGAGGCCTCAACAGCTAGTTTGTCACATCTTTCGTTTTCTATGTTATTTGAATGTCCTTTTATCCAGACAAACCTCACAATATGTTTTCTGTAGATTCTGAGGAACCGCACCCACAGATCAGGATTTTTCTTATTCTTAAAAGCTTTTGATTCCCATTGAAATACCCAGCCTTTTTCGACTGCATCTGCAACATATTTTGAGTCGGTATATACAACAACTTTACTCCCGGGGATCTTGAGCGCCTCAAGTCCGGCTATAACACCCATGAGTTCCATACGGTTATTGGTAGTGAGCCTGTAGCCTTCAGATTTTTCCAGCCGGTGTTTTCCCGAAATGAGAACAACACCATATCCCCCCCGCCCCGGATTTCCACTTGAAGCTCCGTCGGTATATATGGTTATTTCACCTGGCATGATGCAGAACGATCCCGGTGTTTGTAACGAAAAGTTTTATTGCAATTGACAAAAGGATTACACCAAACACTTTTTTTAGCAATTGAAGTCCCCCGGCGCCAAGGATTTTTTCAAAGATTGAAGTCAGTCTCAACACAAGGTATATTACAACCATATTCAGGATAAGAGCAATGAGGATGTTAATTGTTTGATATTCAGCCTTAAGGGAAAGTATTGTTGTTATAGAACCGGCTCCTGCAATCAACGGAAAAGCAATGGGAAAAATAGATCCCCCACTCTGCGATTCATGTTTAAAGAGTTCAATCCCAAGGATCATTTCCATTGCTATAAGAAAAATGATAAATGATCCGGCAATAGCAAATGAAGAGACATCTATTCCGAAAATGCCGAGCAAGGGACTTCCTATAAATAAAAAGGCAAGCAATATTAAGAATGAGACCAGTGTAACTTTATAGGGATTAATCTTTCCTGATTTCGCCTTAAGATCAATGATAATCGGGATTGATCCCGGTATATCAATGATCGCGAAGAGTACCATAAAGGCAGCAAGTATCTCAATTAAACTAATATGCATATTTCTGAATTTACTGTACCACAGTCATTTCATCAACAAGGTGCTTAGCTCCTGCATAAACATCCATAACCCATAGTACATAACGGATATCCACAACGATAGTTCTCTGTAATTCAGGTTCATAGGCAATGTCTCCACTCATCGATTCCCAGTTCCCATCGAAGGCCAATCCTATCAGTTCTCCCTTACCATTCATAACAGGACTTCCTGAATTACCACCCGTAATATCGTTGTTTGTAAGAAAGCACACCGGCATATATCCTTTTGAGGACCCATATCTTCCGAACTCTTTCCTGTTATTAAGATCGATCAACCGTTTTGGGAGATCAAATTCATAATCGCCTGGTTTGTATTTGTCTACAACACCCTGAAGTGTAGTATAATATTTATAGGTAACGCCGTCTCTTGGGTCGTAATTCTGAACTGTTCCGTACGAAAGACGCATAGTTGAATTAGCATCAGGGTATAATGTTTTCTCAGGTACCATCTCAAGTAAAGCTGCAATCCAGAGCCTCTTTCCTGTAGAAAGTCCTGCATCAAACTGGCTCGATTTCCTTGAGACATCACTGTTGGTTCTGATAAATGAAGAAGACATCAGATACACAGGGTCCTTCTCAAGAGTTTTCAGATCAGGTTTTTCGAGAAATGCATTTAGCTTCGATTCGCTCGCGAATACAGATTTTGCGAACATATCATCTACATACTTATCAATGTTTCCTTTGTATTTTTTATCAACAATATTTACATAAAAATCAGGCTGAAACTGAGCAGGTATATCAGCTCTGTAAAGTTTTAGCATTGCTTTTGTGGACTTATTGTCGGTTGGAGGATTATAGTTTTTATAGAAGTCGGCTACACTGTTTTTCACCTGAGCTGCGATATCAGTGATGGATTGTTTGTCTCCGGTACGGAGTTCATTTATCAGTGCTGTTGCAACCCGGTTCATACTTATCAGCTCGATTCCCTGCGCGCATTCGTTCAGATATTGAAGTGCATTATAATACTCAGCTCTTCCTTCTGTGGCTGTCTTAATCATGCTAAGCGCCTCTCCGTATTTCGCTTTTCTTTCCGGATTTGCCACGACCCATTTGTTGAACTGGTTC
This sequence comes from uncultured Bacteroidales bacterium, assembly GCA_963809855.1. GTDB lineage: Bacteria > Bacteroidota > Bacteroidia > Bacteroidales > VadinHA17 > LD21. The sequence continues at coordinate 3,843,079 of CAWELF010000001.1, forward strand.
TCTATTTCTTCTTTCTTGGCTTTAACATTGAGCCTTTCAAGGCCCGCTTTCTGACCTATTGAGTATTTCCAGTAATTCGACGAAGTAAAATATTTATCAGAATATTGAAGATTAACCTTCTGATCTTTTTGCATGTCGCTCATCCAGACATCCTGCTTTATACCACGAATTTTAATTCTGTCGGGATGTAAAATATTGAGTTGTTCGTTTATTTCATATGAAGTCATGTACCTGTTCGTCCTGCCCGGATAACCCAGAATCATAGCAAAGTCACCAATATTACGCTCTTGTATCGAAACAGGCAGGTAATGTTTGGGTTTCAAAGGGATATTTTCTTTAGCATAAGGAGCTGGTTTCCCGTCGGGAGCTGTATAGACGCGGAAAACACTAAAATCGCCAGTGTGACGAGGCCATTCCCAGTTGTCGGTATCAGAACCGAACTTCCCGATAGATATTGGAGGGGCACCAACTAATCTTACATCATTGTACCTCTCATACACGAGAAGATAAAAATAATTTCCTCCGTAAAAACTGCTGACCTGTACCCTGTATTTATTTCCTTCCGATGCTTTTTTCTCAATAGCCTGTCTTGCCTCCAGGATAGCAGCATTACGATCTGTTTCGCTCATACCCTGTTTTACATTAGCGAGAATTTGAGAAGTTACATCCTCAATACTTATAAGGAAGGTGACTGCCAGCGCCTGATTCGGCAACTCTTCTTCGTGCGACATAGCCCAGAACCCATCGCGCAGATAATCGTGTTCAACACTGCTGTTTGCCTGTATGGAGCTGAATCCGCAATGATGATTGGTAAGAATCAGACCCTGTGAAGAAACAATTTCCCCGGTACATCCACCTCCGAATATAATAATTGCATCCTTAATACTTGCTTTGTTAATGCTGTAAATATCTTCTGCTGAAAGCTTCAGACCAAGCTCCGTCATCTTCCCGATATTTAATTTCTCAATTAGTGGTAATAACCACATCCCCTCATCAGCTTTTGCTTTGAATCCAAAACCAAGCAGAAGGATCACAAGAATAGCAAACACTTTTTTCATATAATTGGATTTATTTGATTGTATCATTGATTGGCTGGCAAAGTTAAGTTTAATAATTCAAAGAGTGATATTCAGAATTCAAATTTCTGCTGGGTGTCGAAAAGGCTGAATGACTTCCTGTGATAAGGAGTCAGGCCATATTTGATTAAAGCATTTCTGTGAAAAGCTGTAGGATATCCCTTATTCTGATTCCAGCCATATTCCGGAAATTCGCAATGAACCTTTTCCATGAACTCATCACGGAAGGTCTTGGCCAGAACAGAAGCTGCGGCTATGGAAAAATACTTGCCATCACCCTTTACGATTGTTTTATGTCCGATGTTCTTATAAGGATAGAATCTGTTTCCGTCGATCAGCAGGAATTGCGGTTCGGTCTTAAGACCTTCAATAGCAATATGCATCGCCTTGATTGAAGCTCGCAGAATATTCATTTCATCAATCTCATTACTATCAATAAATGCGACTTTCCAAGCAATAGCAGAGCTTATAATCTCTTCCTTAAGAGATGCTCTTTGTTTAGCTGTAAGTTTCTTTGAATCATTAAGTATGTTGTGCCTGAAATTCTTCGGGAGAATTACCGCAGCTGCTGTTACCGGTCCTGCAAGACAACCTCTGCCGGCTTCATCGCAGCCGGCTTCAATAAGATTGTGATACAGAAAAGATTTGAGCATTTTGAATTATTTAGTAAGTTTGAACTGAATATTAAATAAATTTTCTAACCTTGTGACAGGGCGAAAATTACGCATAATTATGCTTTCAGGGACCAGATACTTATTATTAACAGTATTTCTAGTGCTAGGAAAGGATCTGTTTTCACAGCAATTGTCCCAGCAGGTTCTGGTGCTGGTGGCTGGTGTGAGCTCGGCGGGGAACATAAATTATTCTCAGACAATAGGTGAAACGGCAGTTGAGATCATTAGCAGCCAGGATTATATCCTTACTCAGGGGTTTCAACAGCCGGGATTTAAACAAAGTACTGAGCCTCCTCATGCAGGGAATGGACTTAATATTTATCCTAATCCGGCGACAGATCATATCAATATAGTCTTATTTGGAGATGTTCCACGTAACTTCAGGATCGACATCATAAATTTAAACGGAACGATAGTGTACTCAGAAAAAATATCATTTGCTGAAAAATTCTATCTTGAAAAACCCGTTTCTATAAGTAGCTATAATAATGGTGTTTACTATGTCAGGATAATGAGTAGTGATAAAGAAATAAGCAGGACGTTTATATTTGAAAAAATGTAATCATAGAGTCATGGGAATAAAAAAATTATCTAAATGCCTGTTCGTACTGATTCTGACTTTTTACGCTCACCCGGGTTTTGGCCAGGGTAATGTACCTGTAGGGATTAATTATCAGGCGGTTGCCAGGGACAACAGCGGTAAAGAGTTAATCAGTAAGAATATTGATGTTAAATTTTCTATTCTTTCAGGCAATCCTCTTGGCACGCTTGAATATCAGGAACTTCATTCAAATGTTATAACATCGAAGTTTGGTGTTTTTTCGCTTGTAATCGGAAAAGGAGATCCAACAGGAGGTACTGTAAGCAGTTTGTCCCAGGTAAGCTGGTCACAGGCACTACACTATCTTAAGGTTGAGGTTAAGTTTGATAATGTGTTTATTGAAATGGGAACAATGCAGTTCCTATCGGTTCCATATGCTTTGTATGCACAGAAATCATTGGAACCTGGTCCACAGGGGTTGAAAGGAGATACCGGGGCCCAGGGTCCGCAAGGAGTGCAGGGACAGAAAGGTGATCAGGGCGATCCTGCCTCTGATAATCAGACACTTTCCTTTGATGGTGCAAACCTCTCCATATCTGTTGGAAATGCGGGTGCTGTGAGTACCGTTAACCTCACTTCCCTAAATGTACCGAACATCATGTCTATTAATGGAGATACCCTCTCCATAACCGGAGGCAGTAAAGTGACCCTGCCAAACGAGATTCAGAATCTTTCTCTCGGTATTGACAACTTTCTGAAGATTTCCAAGACAACAGGTCCAGGTATCGATCTTACCCGCTTCCTCGACGACAAGCAACAGCTGATCTTTAACAATGCAGACAGCACACTTACAATTACAAATGGGACTAATCCGCCAATTAGTTTCTCAAAATATAACCAGAAACTTACTTTTACACCTGCAGATTTAAAACTTGCTATTTCAGGCGGGACCTCAGTAGTGGATCTTTCACCAATAAAAAATGCAGCCCTACAAAATCTCACTCTTTCCGGGACTGATTTGTCCTTAACCCAAAGTGCAGTTAAGATAGATATGACGCCATACGTTAACACAGATAATCAGACACTTACATATACCGAAGCAGATAGGTCCCTTTCAATAACCAACGGAGGTGGTCCGGTAACACTTGGAAGTATTGTTGCTTTTAGGGCTGGGATTAATGCTTCTTATAATATTACCAATGATATTCCGATACCTTTACATTTTGACCAGTTTCCCGATCTATTATTTTACTATGATGAAAGTAATTATACTACTTCATCTGGCACTTTCAAAGCTCCATATAATGGAATATACTCATTTTTTGTTTCAGTTAACCTTTCATCAGGTAACAGCTCTGTTATTATCAAATTAAATGGAGCAACTTTTGAAACAATTATTGCTCAGACAAGTTCGAGTGGATATTTTAGAGGAAGCATTAGTATGAAACTAAATATAAATGATACTGTGAATGCTTTCCTAGTACAAAGTAGTGGATATCTGTTAGCTCCATTTATTGTTACTGGCACTTTCGCTGGTTATAGAGTCTTTTAAACCTGATAAACGAACGCGTCATTGCGAGGAGTGAAGCGACGAAGCAATCCGTCACTCCCGGAACTAAACATCCTAAGTTACGTCCTTACTCACATATAAATGTCAATTGCCGTCGGTTTCCTGCCTGGCGGCAGACAGGTAACCGACGGATAGCGGTCTCTTCTCTGAAAACAGGACTTTAGTCCAACATGTCTTTGGGCTAAAGCCCTCTATACTTGTGCTTTTCTAACCGTTGGCTGAAGCCAACGGTAATTGAATCTAAGAACCCAACGCGTCATTGCGAGGAGTGAAGCGACGAAGCAATCCGTTACTCCCGGAACTAAACATCCTAAGTTACGTCCTTACTCACATATAAATGTCAATTGCCGTCGGTTTCCTGCCTGGCGGCAGACAGGTAACCGACGGATAGCGGTCTCTTCTCTGAAAACAGGGCTTTAGTCCAACAGGATTTGGGCTAAAGCCCTCTATACTTGAGCTTTTCTAACCGTTGGCTGAAGCCAACGGCAATTGAATCTAAGAACCCAACGCGTCATTGCGAGGAGTGAAGCGACGAAGCAATCCGTTACTCCCGGAACTAAACATCCTAAGTTACGTCCTTACTCACATATAAATGTCAATTGCCGTCGGTTTCCTGCCTGGCGGCAGACAGGTAACCGACGGATAGCGGTCTCTTCTCTGAAAACAGGGCTTTAGTCCAACAGGATTTGGGCTAAAGCCCTCTATACTTGAGCTTTTCTAACCGTTGGCTGAAGCCAACGGCAATTGAATCTAGGAACCCAACGCGTCATTGCGAGGAGTGAAGCGACGAAGCAATCCGTTACTCCCGGAACTAAACATCCTAAGTTACGTCCTTACTCACATATAAATGTCAATTGCCGTCGGTTTCCTGCCTGGCGGCAGACAGGTAACCGACGGATAGCGGTCTCTTCTCTGAAAACAGGACTTTAGTCCAACAGGATTTGGGCTAAAGCCCTCTATACTTGTGCTTTTCTAACCGTTGGCTGAAGCCAACGGTAATTGAATCTAAGAACCCAACGCGTCATTGCGAGGAGTGAAGCGACGAAGCAATCCGTTACTCCCGGAACTAAACATCCTAAGTTACGTCCTTACTCACATATAAATGTCAATTGCCGTCGGTTTCCTGCCTGGCGGCAGACAGGTAACCGACGGATAGCGGTCTCTTCTCTATAAACAGGACTTTAGTCCAACAGGATTTGGGCTAAAGCCCTCTATACTTGTGCTTTTCTAACCGTTGGCTGAAGCCAACGGTAATTGAGTCTAAGAACCCAACGCGTCATTGCGAGGAGTGAAGCGACGAAGCAATCCGTTACTCCCGGAACTAAACATCCTAAGTTACGTCCTTACTCACATATAAATGTCAATTGCCGTCGGTTTCCTGCCTGGCGGCAGACAGGTAACCGACGGATAGCGGTCTCTTCTCTGAAAACAGGACTTTAGTCCAACAGGATTTGGGCTAAAGCCCTCTATACTTGTGCTTTTCTAACCGTTGGCTGAAGCCAACGGTAATTGAATCTAAGAACCCAAAGAGTCATTGCGAGGAACGAAGCGACGAAGCAATCCGTCACTCCCGAAAGTCAGTTCATCAAATCTTGCTTTTACGATATTAGGATTGCTTCGGCGTGACACGCCTCGCAATGACGTACATTTTATTTTATTACTTCCGATAATAGACTAAATTTGCCAAAAATTATAGTGATGATAACTAACGAACAGATAAAGGATTTATCGGGACGCCATGAGGCGTTAAGGAGGTATCTTTGACATCGAAGGCAAACTTGAACTTATAGCAGAAAAGGAGAGCCTTTCGCAGCAACCCGGATTATGGAACGACGCTAAAAAAGCCGAAGAGCTCCTTAAAGGGATTGCCCAGATTAAAAAATGGACTACAGATTTTGATAAAATTGGCGTATCTATTGAAGACCTGATCGTAATCAACGATTTCTTCAAAGAGGGCGAAGCTACAGAAACAGAGGTAGATAACCAGTATAAGCTGTGCCTCGGAATGATCGAGGATCTTGAGGTCAGAAATATGCTGCAGAAGGAAGAAGACCAGCTGGGAGCAATATTGAAGATCAATTCCGGCGCAGGAGGTACAGAGAGCAACGATTGGGCCGCAATGCTGATGAGAATGTACCTACGCTGGGCCGAACGAAACAATTATAAGGTAAAAGAACTCGATTATCAGCCCGGTGATGAGGTTGGTATCAAATCGGTTACAATTGAGATTGATGGCGACCAGGCTTACGGTTATCTGAAAAGCGAGAACGGCGTTCATCGTCTGGTAAGAATCTCTCCATTCAACTCACAAGGAAAACGCCAGACTACCTTTGCATCAGTATTTATTTCCCCCCTCGTTGATAATAATATCGAAATTGAAATAAATCCGGCCGATATCTCCTGGGATACATTTCGCTCGAGTGGTGCAGGCGGACAAAACGTAAATAAAGTTGAGACAGCCGTAAGGTTAAAGCACGCTCCAACTGGAATAGTAATCGAGAACCAGGAGACCCGCTCACAGCTTAATAATAAAGAGAATGCCCTGCGGATCCTTAAGTCGCAGCTTTATGAGCTGGAACTTAGAAAACAGCAGGAGGCGCAGGCTATAATTGAAGGTGAAAAGAAAAAGATAGAATGGGGTTCGCAGATAAGGTCGTATGTGCTTCATCCTTACAAAATGATAAAGGATAATCGCACCAATCATGAGACAGGTAATGTGCAGGCTGTCCTCGATGGTGATCTGAACGCGTTCATAAAGGCTTATCTTATGCAGTTTGCAGGGAAATAAATCATCTCTACTAATGGTAAGTAACATGATAAATTTCATGTAAAGTTAAACCCGTTATTCATTTTATTTGCACCTCTAACTACAAACAAAAATTAATGGCAGGTAAAGAAAGACTTTTTGAACAGTTTCCTCCGGTATCAACAAAAGCCTGGATGGATAGGATACAGGCCGATCTGAAAGGGGCTGACTTTGAGAAAAAGCTGGTCTGGAATACAAAAGAAGGATACAAAGTACAACCATTTTACCGGGAGGAGGATCTCGAAGATCTTCCTTATATAAACTCTTTGCCAGGCGAATATCCATATGTCAGGGGAATTAAAGTTTCAGATAACAACTGGCTCGTAAGACAAAACATTGAAGTTTCCGATTACTCCCTGGCAAACATTAAAGCACTGAACCTTCTAATGAAAGGTGTTGATTCTCTTGGGTTTATAATAACTGATCCTGAATCGGTAAGCGAAACAAACCTTAAGATCCTATTGCAGGGCATTCATATTGAGATAATTGAGATTAATTTTCTCTGTAATGGGAAAGCCAGGGAGATTCTTGATATTATTTCAATTATTTCAACTGAAAGAGGATTAGATCCATTAACCATTCGAGGAGCGATAGAAGCAGATCCTATTGGAAGACTGGTAGCAAATGGTGAACTTTGTGTCAGTCTTGAAGAAGGGTTTAACTATCTGGCATCTTTAACCAGGGCAGCTGATGTTTTTCCGAATTTCTTTACGGTTCACCTTAATGCATCGCAGTTCAGGAATGAAGGCGCTGATATCGTTGTGGAACTTGCTTTTGCAATTTCGATGGGTTGCGAATATCTGGCAAAGCTGACCGAAAAAGGTATAAGTTCAGATTTTGCAGTATCGAAAATCCGATTTTGCTTTGGTGTCGGATCAGACTACTTCCCCGAGATTGCCAAGCTAAGAGCAGCTAGATTATTATGGACGGCAGTTACAAATAGATTTAATGAGGGGAAGACCCGAGTTAGCAAAATGACCATTCATTCTGTTACGACAGACAGGAATAAAACAGTGGAGGAGCCTTACCTAAATATGCTCAGGACTCAGACTGAAGCTATGTCTGCAATCCTTGGAGGAACAGATTCTCTCACGGTTGAACCCTTCGACAAAGTAGTGAAGCACCCTGACGAGTTTTCTGAAAGAATTGCCCGAAATCAGCAGTTAATCCTTAAAGAAGAAGCCTACTTCGATAAAGTCGCTGATCCATCATCTGGTTCATATTATATTGAAAAGCTGACAAGCCTGATATCTGAAAACGCCTGGAAGTTATTTATTGAGATGGAAGAAATGGGAGGTTTTCTGGCATGTCAGCAATCGGGATTCATTCAAAGTAAACTATCAGAAACAAAGGTGCAAGCTGAAAATTAAAAGAAAATGAGACCAAAATTTACATATAACGACCTGAATAACCTTGCTTTCAAAAAAACTGATCCCATTGAATGTGGGAAGGAGAAGAACCTGAAAAAGGATTGGCGCACACCTGAAGGAATAGCGATTAAGAGTGTATATACAAAAGAGGATCTTAAGGGAATGGAACATCTGAACTATGCTGCAGGGTTGCCACCATTTCTCAGAGGACCATACTCCGGAATGTATACGATGATGCCTTGGACCGTCAGGCAGTACGCAGGATTTTCGACTGCAGAAGACTCAAATGCTTTTTACAGGAAAAACCTGGCGGCAGGCCAGACGGGCTTGTCCGTCGCTTTCGACCTGGCCACCCACCGGGGATATGATTCAGATCACGAACGCGTCAGGGGTGATGTTGGCATGGCCGGTGTAGCTGTCGATTCAATCCTCGATATGAAGATACTTTTCGACCAGATACCATTGAATAAAATGTCGGTTTCGATGACCATGAACGGGGCAGTATTACCGATAATGGCGTTTTATGTTGTTGCTGCTCTGGAACAGGGAGCTAAACTTGAAGAACTTTGCGGTACAATTCAGAATGATATTTTAAAGGAATTCATGGTAAGGAATACTTACATCTACCCCCCTGAATTCTCAATGAGAATCATCGCCGACATATTCCGATATACCTCGGCAAAAATGCCTAAATTCAATTCGATAAGCATCTCGGGGTATCATATGCAGGAAGCAGGAGCAACCTGCGATATTGAACTGGCTTATACACTTGCAGACGGATTGGAATACCTGAGAGCCGGAGTTAAAGCAGGCCTCGATATTGATGCTTTCGCTCCAAGGCTTTCCTTTTTCTGGGCAATTGGAATGAATCATTTTATGGAGATTGCCAAACTGAGAGCTGCCCGTATGTTGTGGGCCAAAATTGTAAGCGAATTCAATCCGAAAAATCCGAAATCACTGGCGCTTAGGGCACACTGTCAGACTTCGGGCTGGAGCTTAACAGAACAGGATCCATATAACAATGTCGGAAGAACATGTATTGAAGCTATGGCTGCGGCATTGGGACATACACAGAGCCTTCATACAAATGCTCTGGATGAAGCAATGGCGCTTCCTACCGATTTTTCAGCGAGGATAGCCAGGAATACCCAGATCTATCTGCAGGAAGAAACAAATATCTGCAGGGCAGTAGATCCCTGGGCCGGATCGTATTATGTTGAAACTCTTACACACGAGATCGCCCATCGAGCATGGGAACATATTCTTGAAGTTGAGGCGCTGGGAGGTATGGCAAAAGCAGTTGAGTCGGGTGTTCCGAAAATGAGAATTGAAGAAGCTGCCGCAAGGGCCCAGGCAAAGATCGATTCAGGAATTCAAACGATTGTCGGCACAAATAAATACAGGCTTGAAAAAGAAGACTCCCTCGAAACACTTGAAGTTGATAATACTGCTGTTCAGGAATCGCAGATAAAAAGGCTTGCAAAGCTGCGTGCCGAAAGAAATGAAACTGAATGTCAGAAGGCTCTTGAAGCATTGACTCTAAGTGTTCAGACAGGGGAGGGAAACCTTCTTGAACTAGCTGTTGAGGCGGCTGCCAAACGCGCCAGTCTTGGAGAAATTTCTTACGCATGTGAAAAAATAACCGGGAGGTATAAAGCTGTGGTAAGAACAATATCAGGTGTTTATTCATCCGAATACAAGTCGGACGATGACTTGAAAGAAGCCAGGGCACTTGTTGCCCGATTTGCAGAAAAAGAGGGTCGGCAGCCTCGTATTATGATCGTTAAGATGGGTCAGGATGGTCACGACCGTGGAGCCAAAGTAGTTTCATCAGGTTATGCCGATCTGGGCTTTGATGTCGATATGGGGCCTCTTTTCCAGACACCGGCCGAGGCTGCAAAACAGGCAGTCGAAAATGATGTCCATGTCCTTGGTGTCTCCAGTCTGGCCGCAGGACACAAAACTCTTATTCCTCAGGTGATAGCTGAGCTGAAGAAATTCGGAAGAGATGACATCCTGGTTATAGCGGGAGGTGTAATCCCTCTCCGGGATTATCAATTCCTGTATAAAGCCGGAGTAGCTGCAATCTTTGGTCCGGGAACTTCTGTTGCAAAAGCAGCAAAACAGATCCTGGAAATATTGTTGGAGATAAATTGAGTGCTGATCCGGGCTGAAAGAGTGCCTTGTGATGGATTGGCAGTTTTACAAGCACATGTGGCGACTTCCACATGTAAAATGGTTGGTAGGAGAAAATAATTAAATTTTTAGTCTATGGCTGACCGTGATGTTGAAATGGAAGAAATTAGCAGACGCCTGCAATCTATCGAAAATCGTCTGAACCGTTTAGAATCTGAATTCATAACAGTTGATTCGGAACCACCATCTCCGGATCTAGCCCAATTTCAAAGTCCGGATTCATTATTAAATATCACCGAATCATCAGAGGAAGAAGGGAAAGGCATAGAATCCCAGATCGGCCGTTTTGGCCTTGCGTGGTTAGGAAATATAGTACTCCTTTTCGGCATTACCTTCTTTTCTCAATATCTAATGAATATCGGACATCAATATTTTGCAGGTATACTGGGATATCTTGCAGCAACAGCAGTCATTCTTCTCTCAAATTTTCTAAAGAAAACCAATGATCATCTCGCATTTATGTTTAAGTTAAATGCACAGATTCTTCTCTTTTATATTACACTGCGACTACATTTTTTTTCAGATATACCTGTAGTCTCCAGCAAGTCAATTTCCATTATACTCCTCTTATTGATTGTTGGTTTCCAGACTTATCTGGCAATCCGGAATAAATCTCAATCATTTGCAGTTCTGGCTCTTTTTTTTGCTTTAGTTGTTTCCCTGGCTGGTGATGCAACACATTTTTCGTTGCCTCTTTTGACATTAACCTCAATAGGAGCAATCTACTATTATGTTAAATTCAATTGGAGACCTCTGATAGTAGTCACACTCTTTCTCACATATATTTCTTTTTTCCTGTGGTTATTCGGGAACCCTCTTATGGGACATCCAATGCAACTGATACCTGATCTGAACAAGGGAGTAATCTATCTCTACCTAATTGTTGCATCCTATTCAACATTGTTATGGTTCAGAAACAAAAATGGCGCAGCTGACGATTTTTTGTCAGGCATAACAATTATTAACGGATTTCTTTTTACAGTTCTCCTCCTTCTAATTGTACTGAGGTTTTATTACACAAATTATGTTCTGCTCTTTTCAATCATTTCAATTTGTAGTCTGATTTATTCAACGGTTTTGCATTCCAGATCCGAATGGAATTTTGGCTCTGCATACTTTGCACTATATGGTTTTATGGCAATGAGTATAGCTCTTTACGGACTTGTTGGTCTGCCTGAAGTTTATCTTCTCCTTTCGGTGCAGAGTCTTATCGTTGTATCTATGGCTCTATGGTTTCGCAACAGGTTGATAGTGGTGATGAACAGCCTTCTTTTTCTGACAATTCTGTCGGTTTACATTTTTTCCTCTGATCCGGTTAATAGAATAAATTTTTCTTTTGCCATTATCGCACTGGTATCTGCAAGAATAATTAACTGGAAGAAGTCGCGACTTAAGATTGAAACAGACCTCATGAGGAATCTTTACATGATTGAGGGTTTCCTGATGGTGCTATATGGACTGGGCCATGCCCTTCCAAAACAGTTCGTTACAATGTCGTGGACCATTGCCGCACTTCTTTATTTCCTGGTAAGCATACTTCTTAAAAACGTTAAGTATAGATACATGGCGCTTGGGACAATGATCTGTGCTGCTTTCTACCTTTTCCTTGTCGATCTGGCAAGAATTGAGATTATATATCGTGTGCTTGCCCTACTGCTTCTTGCCGCCATCTCATTAGGTATTTCCATGTACTATACCAGCAGAGCCAAAAAATCCGATAAATAATTCTTATATCGGTTATTAGCTTCTTATGCTGAAAGTGTAAATCCATTTAAAATAATCGTTTAATTTGCAATTATTAATTTTACAGCCATGAAAAATGTATTAGTCGGTATTCTTCTGCTCTTATTGTACTTCACTGCCTGCAAGACAACAAAACCGGTTTCAAAAGGGAGTTCTGAAAAGGCAGGGCAATCAGCTTCTGTTACCGATTCCCGACCGGTTGATTTTGACTTTTCAGAGCCATCGACCTTTCTCCTGGGAATAATCACCACCGGTCAGCTGGCCAGGGAGCCATATTCAGCATGGTCTGTGAAAGGTTTCGACGATTACCAGTTTAATTCAGAGTCAATAAATCGATTGCTCGAATTTAATAATGAAAGTCTCACAATAAAAATTGTAATGGGAACCTGGTGCCCCGATAGCAGAAGAGAGGTGCCCCGTTTTTTGAGGGTTCTCAATATCTGGCAGTTTCCGACATCTAAGGTCACCATTTTGGGTGTTGATAGAGAAAAAAGATGCCCGATAGGAGATTTTGATCAGCTAAAAATTGAGCGGGTACCTACATTTATTCTTTATAAAAATAATATTGAGGTTGGACGCATCATTGAAACTCCGAAGACGTCTTTAGAGCAGGATATAGTTAATATACTTACAAAGAAAGAATAGAAACAAATAATTAATATCATGGAAGAGTCACAAAACTATACAGGACAAAATTATACAGGACAAAACAATACAGGACGAAACAATTCAGGACAAAGCATGGGAGTGGCTGCTCTCATTACAGCAATAATAACTTTTGTTCTGGCCGTTATTCCCTGCGTTGGACTGATTGCAATTATTCCGGGAATAATTGCCTTGGTACTGGCATTTGTAGGCCTTTCTCAGGCCGCAAGGACCAACTCACCAAGAGGACTGTTAATAGCTGGACTTATAATCGCCATTCTGGGCACACTTATATCAGTTTCACAGGTGTATGTTGCAGGAAAGATTGCCAAGAGTACCGGTAGCGGTAAATGGCCCGGGGATATCCAGAATATTATAAATGATGTTCAGGATAATGTTATAAAGGATCTTGAAGATGCGAATGTTTCAATAAAGGTCGAAAGCAACGGCAACAAAGTAGAGGTCAACACAAGTTCCGATAAAAAAGATAAAGAGCAAGAACTCGAAAATCTTGAGAAAGGAAACACTCAGAAGAATGACTCCTTACCAAAGAAAAAATAGTAGAGAGCTTAAACAGAAGATAAGTCTCAAAGGTGAGCCTTATCTCATTATTAATATATTTTTTGCCGGAGTAATTTTGCTGATAATAGCTTACTCCGGCATTTTTTCTCCCGATACCAACAACTATCCCGTTGTCTGTATTCATCAGAAAATAACCGGACAACCTTGTTTTTCATGCGGTTTATCCCATAGTTTTTCTCTGATAGTAAGAGGAAGAATAGAAGAAGCTTATAATTGGAATATTTATGGAATGCAGGTTTTTCTCTTCTTCCTTTCACAGCTCATCATGAGAGTAGCTTTTTCAATTTTCTATCTTCGCTACCCAGAAACCCGGAAACAACTGATAATTATAGACTGTATTGGCTCCGGGATTATTTTTCTCATTGCCTTTATGCCGTTTATTATAAGTATTTTATCGGGTTTTTTCTTAAAATTTTAGGGACTAAAGTCCCTGTCAATCATGAATTTACATTATCCGTCGGTTAAAACCGACGGTAATTGAAGTCATTAACAGAAGCCATTTACATGTTTATAATCGGTTAAAACCGACGGTAATTGAAGTCATTAACAGAAGCCATTTACATGTTTATAATCGGTTAAAACCGACGGTAATTGAAGTCATTAACAGAAGCCATTTACATGTTTATAATCGGTTAAAACCGACGGCAATCAAACTCAAATTTAAAAGTAATTAGCTTATTATTAGTCAATTACTGTTGGCTTTAGCCAACGGTGAAGAAACGGCTACTTCTACGGGCTTTAGCCCAAAAAAGGATATTATTCTTCAATATCACCCAGAATATCATAAAGCAGCTGGCTTTCAAACCCCTTTGAGAGCCCGAACCTGAGTAACTTAGCCTTCAGATCATACTTGTTTTTTGCTTTCACAGCCTTTTTGTGACTTATAATTATCTCATTCACAGTCCTTTTATAAACCTCATTATCAATTGAATCCAGAGCTGATTTTAATATATCTCCGGATATTTTTTTTGCTTTCAGATGAGCAGTAATCTTTACCTTGCCCCATTTATTGTAATTGAATTTATCACGCACAAAGGCTGAAGCAAAGCGTTCGTCGTTAACAAAATTCTCCTTAACAAGCTCAGCGATAATTTTTTCTCTATCCTCATTTGATACCCCCCATTCGTCAAGCTTTATACTGATATCATAAGTACAGTATTCGCGCCTGGAACACTGAGCCATTGCTTTGTTAAGTGCAGTTTTATAAAGAGTATTTTCAGACATCTTTTTCCCCCTTGATAATTCTTTCTTTTCCATTAATATCACGAACTATATTTACTGATGAATACCCAAAAGATTCAAATAGTTCAATCACAGATTTTCCCATAGCTTCATTTATTTCAAAATATACTTTTCCTCTCTTTCTCAGGATCTTTTCGGCAACATTTAGAATAGACCGGTAATAAACAAGAGGATCTGAATCAGAAACGAACAAAGCGAGATGGGGCTCGAAATCAATAACATTTGTATTCATGAATTTTTTCTCTGAATCACGTACATAAGGAGGGTTGCTTACAATAATATCTACCTTGCTAACAGCCTTATAATCAAAACTTAACATATCAGATTTAAACAGAGTAACAGCTGCATTGTTTAACTGCGCATTTTCATTAGCTACTTTTAAGGCTTCATCTGAAATATCTGTTGCGCTAATTTTCGCATCAGGCAGATTGACTGCCAGTACAATTGCAATGCATCCCGAGCCGGTTCCAAAATCTATTATATCGCCAGTGAAACCTTTATTTTCCTTAATTATAAGATCAACAAGTTCTTCAGTTTCCGGTCTTGGTATTAGCGTTGCTCCCGTTACTTTGAAATGAAGATCGTAGAAAATGGTCTCTCCAAGAATATATTGAAGTGGTTTTCCTGTTTTAAGTTCATTACAAATACTTACTATTTTTTCTGACTGTGAGCCGGTAATAATATGCTCAGGCATGTTGAGCTGATGCAACCTTGTGACTCCGGTAACAGTCTTAATAACTATATTGGCAATTGCACTTATTTCGGGTTCCTTAATGAATTCTTTAAGTTCCTTTGTAAGATAAAATCTGATATCTTGTATTGTTTTTATTTTAATACTCATAAGTCAAATTTAGCATTTTAAGGGCAATGGTAGCAATGGAGGATAAGAAATTCATGAAAAGATGCCTCGAGCTGGCTTCTAAAGCTGAAGGATTGACTTATCCTAATCCCATGGTAGGTTCAGTAATTGTTCACGAAGGCAAAATCATTGGAGAAGGGTTCCATCATAAAGCCGGAGAAGCTCATGCTGAGGTTAATGCCATAAACTCCGTTCCCGATAAATCAAAGTTAAAATATTCAACCCTTTACGTAAATCTGGAACCATGTTCTCATTTCGGCAGGACTCCTCCCTGCGCCGATTTTATTATTTCAAATTCAATTCCCCGGGTAGTAATAGGATCGCTCGATACCAGCGATAAAGTTTCGGGGAAAGGAATGTTGAAGCTGAAAGATGCCGGGTGCGAAGTAGTATCAGGTATCCTGGAAGAGGAATGCCGATGGTTAAACAGACGGTTTTTTGCATTTCATGAAAAGAGAAGACCTTATATCATACTTAAATGGGCTCAAAGCGCCGACGGTTATCTTGATCTTATCCGGAGTTCAGATCAGAACAGAGAACCCAACTGGATTACCGGGAAACCAGAAAGAGTTTTAGTTCATAAGTGGAGAGCCTCTGAACAGTCTATTCTCGTAGGAGGCAGCACGATGCGTATAGATAATCCTAAACTCAACGTCAGAGACTGGAAAGGAGCAAACCCTTTAAGGATTATCCTTAGCAGCTCAGGAATACTCAATTATGAATCGTGGACCAGAGAAGAAATTGAGAACACTGTTGTTTTTACCGAAAAGTTGGATGCCGTGATTACTGGTGTGAATAAAGTTAAACTGGAGAAAGAAATACCATCTTCAATTCAGGTTTCGAACTGGCTTTTTAATTCAGGTATTCAATCAGTATTTATCGAAGGAGGAACGAAAGTTCTGACTCATTTTATCAATTCCGGAATGTGGGATGAGGCAAGAATTTTCTTTGGAACTGGCTATTTCAGAGATGGAATTAAGGCACCTTTGTTGTCTGGTAGCCTGATATCTAAGACAGCTTTCAGCAGAAGTACTCTTGAAATCTATAAAAATGAAAGTTTGAGGGCCTTTTAGATTGATTTTTACGGTAATTTATTTTAGATTTGTTTATTAATATATTCTTCGTCATCAAATTTAGTATTAAAGCTATGAAAAAGAGAATGATGTTTCTTACAGGCATAATGATCCTGGTATCAGTATGTACTTTTGGCCAGAATGCCAAAAAGTTTTACAAAGCAGGGATGGAATTTGTTGATAGTAAGAAGTACGAAGATGCTATTGCACAGTTTACAAGTGCAATAGGCATGGAACCTTCGAACCCTGACTACTATTATCAGCGTGGTCAGACTTATGAAAAGCTGGCAAAATACACTGAAGCCAAAGCTGATTATGAAAAGGCTCTTGTATTTGACCCTAAAAATGCTGACGTAATTATCAGCATGGGAGTGATTTGTAATAATACAGGCAACTTTGCAGAAGCCCTTAAACTTCTCGATCGGGCGTCAGCAATGGATAAACGAAACATCAGGGTCTATACGGCCAAGGTTATTACTCTTATCGGACTTGAGAAATTCACCGCGGCTCTGAAAGCAAGCGATACTGCAATTCTTATTAAGGATACTCCCATGGATTATTATTACAGAGGAGTGATTTACAAAAATCTCGATAATGTCCCTCTGTCAAAAAAGGAATTCGAAAAATCGATAGACAAAGACAAGAAACTGGCAGAACCAAGGCTTGCACTGGCAGATTTGTTGCTTGCCACCAACCCGATTGAATCGATGGCTCAGTGTAACGAGGTAATCAAAAATAATGACAAGAATACCGATGCTTATCTAATGAGAAGCAAGGTATATAAGAAGAATCTCGACTATCCGAATGCCATTAATGATATCTCAAAAGACATTCTTATTGATCCTGCAAATCCGGTTTATTACCTTTTAAGAGGGACCTGTTATCAGGAATTCAATCAGCATACCAATGCAATAAATGATTTTACAAAATACATCTCTCTAAAAGCCGATGATCCTGAAGGCTATTTTGCACGAGCTAAATCATATGAAGAGATTCAAAGCTACGACAAAGCGATGGCAGATTATGCCAAGATTACCGTTCTTTCGGAGTTTGATATGAAAGCCAGAAAGATGCTCAAGGATGCACAAACCAGGCTCTATGAATTAAATCGTGAAAAAGATCCGCCGGAGATTTCTCTTGTAAACCCTCTGCCGGTTAAAGATACTGTTGAGATAAGAGGGGATAAGGCAGCAATACTTATCAGCGGGATGGTAAAGGATAAAAGTAAAATAAAGTCACTTTCAATTAATAACGGGCCTGTTAATTTAGCTGAAAAAAATGGCGTATCTGAGTTTTTATCTAATATTGATGTGACCGGGATTGATAAAATAACAATTATTGCACGCGACGACTACGATAATGAAAAAGTTTTGACTTATCCTCTTAAGCGGACGGAAACTGATCCTCCAGCGATAAGTATTGTTGCCCCATATACATCTGAAGACGGACAGGTTTATCTCGATTCTTCTACTCCAAATATTGCTATACAGGGGAAAATCGCAGATGCAAGCAAGATAAGATCAATTACAATCGGAGGACTTACGGCAAGCTATAACCCAAGTGAATTAAATCCTGGTTTTACCGCTAATCTGGATGTTTCGAATTTGTCGAAGTTTACTGTTATGGCTGAAGATATTTATGGAAACAAAAAGGAAACTGAATTCAAGATTAACAGGGAAGGTGCAGTAATCGCTACTAACAACCCGATGGGAAGAACATGGGTGGTATTTATTGAAAATTCAAGCTACGAAAATTTTGCCAGTCTCGACGGACCAATTAAAGACGTTAGCACAATTCAGCGTGCACTTGCCAATTACCAGATTCATCAGATAATTCACCTTAAGGATATGACAAAGGCCCAGATGGAGAAGTATTTTAATATCGAACTCCGCGACCTTGTTAAGAAAAATCAGGTCAAGTCTTTACTTGTCTGGTATGCAGGACACGGCAAATTTATTAATGATATCGGTTATTGGATTCCTGTTGATGCCAAAAGGGATGATGAATTTACCTATTTCAACATAAATGCTCTTAAAGCAGGGCTCCAGGGTTACGGCGATGTGGTTGTTCATACACTTGTTGTTTCTGATGCCTGCGAATCAGGCCCCGGGTTCTATTCAGCAATGCGTTCAGCTAACGAAGCGCCAACATGCGATAATACAACGGTAGCAGGTCTCAAATCCGCACAGGTCTTTTCTTCTGCAGGATATGAACTTGCTGTTGATAATTCCAAATTCACGGCCACTTTTGCGAATACACTGATGAACAATAAAAATGCCTGCATCCCAATAGAGAGCGTTGTAAAATCTGTAACAGCTTCTGTTACTACCGATAATGGACAGAAACCTAAATTCGGAAAAATACAGGGACTGGAGGATATGGGCGGTACATTCTTCTTTATTGTAAAATAAAAGGCATATGGCAGTCATAAACGTTCCTAGGTGCCAGACAAAGAAATTTGTCTGGCTTGTCCTTTTTTTACCTTTGGCGATAACTCCGCTCAGGGCACAGAAGTACTTTTTTGATAATTACAGTATAAAACAGGGGTTGAGTGAACAGAAAGTTTATACTCTCCTCCAGGATTCAAAAGATTATATCTGGCTGGGAACTGCCAATGGCGTATCCCGCTTCGACGGGACTAAATTTTATAACTTTACAACAATCGACGGCCTCGCAGCCGGCGGGGTTAAATCTATTATTGAAGACTCTCTGGGATATATTTGGCTGGGCCATCTTAATGGAGGAATATCCCGTTATTACAATGGCAGATTTGAACAGGCATCTTTTGATTCACTTGTTCTGACAGGCGACGTAACCAGTATCGCCCAGATAAAAGACAAAATTTGGTTTACTTCTGCTACCGACGGGGCAATACTTGCTGACTTCCCTATAAACGACATTAAACATATCAGATCAAAACAGTTCAGGGGTAAAGAGGGAATCAGTGACCAGGTTTTTGGCTCAACTGTAATAAAAGGAGAATCATTTGTTTGCATTACTGATGCCGGTCTGAAACGTTATAATAAGGAGGATGGTAAATTTGAGGGTTATCGTATGCCTCATATGACGACCTACTTCAGTACAATCTGTCTGCATGAGGATAAAGCAGGAAACTTGTGGTTCGGAACTTATAATGGTGGGATCTACAAGTACATCATGTCTGAAAGCAGGATGGTCTACTACGATCTTATTAAAATGGGCTTTTCAAGCAATGCAGTCACCACAATCACGGAAGATCATAAAGGACGAATCTGGGTTGGAACCTGGGGGGGAGGAGTGGCTCTTTTTGAAGGAGAAAATATTCGCAAGTTCTCCACCGACAGCGGTCTCAAAGCTTCTAAAATATACAAAATTATTGAAGATATTGAAGGAAATATCCTTATCTCGGACCAGAATAACGGGCTTACAATTTTTAAAGGTGAGGCGTTTGTAACAATAAATGAAAAAGAGATACTTCCCGATCCGAATGTCAATGCAATATTCAAGGATAAAACAGGATCAATGTGGTTTGGGACAAATGCAGGAATTTCCAGGTATTCTCCGGGTTCTGGTAAGAAACCAGTAATTTATAATGGAGCAACAAATTCACTTTATGAAGATATCCGGTTCTTCAGAGAGGATCGGGATGGAAACCTTTGGATAGGGGCGAATGAAGGGGGAGTGATAATGTATAATATGAAAACTTCCAAATTTGAGGCTCAGCCATATATCAATTCCATTCTTTACCAGGGAGGACAGGTGAAAGCAATGGAAATTGATCGTACCAATAAACTATGGATCGGCACTGTAGATGGTGTA
The DNA here is from genome assembly GCA_963809855.1 of uncultured Bacteroidales bacterium. Classification (GTDB taxonomy): domain Bacteria; phylum Bacteroidota; class Bacteroidia; order Bacteroidales; family VadinHA17; genus LD21. Next base: position 3,863,254 of record CAWELF010000001.1, read on the forward strand.
GCTGTTGGAACCATAGGGGAACAGAATTTTGCACGCTATACTACCCTCGACAGTTTGACCGTTTCCCTGATTACATCCCTTTATTGCGACCCAAATGGAGATATGTGGATTGGTACCGAACCAAGAGGCGCTAAGCCCGGACTTATTAAATTTGATGCCCTCAAAAATAAATTCAAACCAATCTCTTCCCTCCCTGGCATAATACCAAAAACCATGGTTATGGATGGTGACGGTGTACTATGGATAGGCACCGGTCAGGGTTTAATCGCTTTTAAAAACGACTCCATCGTCTCAACTGTAACTCAGGATGAAGGGCTCCTTTCAAATAACATTAACCTTCTGGCAGTAGGACTCGATAGTAGCATTTATATAGGTACCAACAATGGCCTAAACAGGTACTTCCCTAAAAACAAAAGAATATTCTCTTATACTGAAAAAAACGGATTTACAGGAATTGAGGCTAAACAAAATGCTGTTTATGAAAGTCCTGAATGCGACTTTTGGTTTGGCACTGCCACTGGTGCAATTCAGCTCAAACCTGAAAAAACATCAACAACCGGAATGGAACCTCTTACTCATATAATGGGAATGAGAGTAAACAATCAGGACCGCGAAATGATACCGGGAATGAAGCTTAAGTATACGGAAAAGTCTATCTTATTCGATTTTTACAGTATCTGTCTTACCAATCCGGATGTTGTAAGATATAAGGTAAGGCTGGAAGGTGCCGAAAAGAACTGGCGCACAGTAACTGAACCCCAGGCAATATACCCTACACTTCCTCCCGGGAAGTATACTTTTATGGTTATCGCCAGCAATAGTCAGGGGGTATGGAACAGCAACCCTGTGACATTTCATTTTATAATTAAACCACCTTTCTATCTTACCTGGTGGTTCATTCTGACATCACTCATTCTCATCGTGGTAATTATTGTTGTTTACATCAAAATCCGGGAACAGAACCTAATAAAAGAGAAAGTTATTCTGGAGGAGAAGGTTAAAGAAAGGACTGCGGAGGTTGTGCAAAAAAGTATGGAAATTGAGGAGAAAAACAGAGATATCACTGCAAGTATCAGATATGCGGAACGTATCCAAAGAGCAATGTTGCCCAAAGAAGACACCTTCCATGAGACATTCGTACTTTTCCTTCCAAAAGATATTGTAAGTGGTGATTTTTACTGGATGTATGATAATGGTGACTGGCAGTTTATTGCTGCTGTAGATTGCACCGGGCACGGTGTCCCGGGAGCTTTTATGTCTATTATTGGACACAATTCGCTTAATAAAGTTGTAAGGGAATATGGTCTTACCAGGCCTTCAGCAATAGTCGACCAGCTGAATATTGAAGTTATGAAGTCACTTCTTCAAAGGCATGAGAAAGCTATTAATGACGGAATGGATCTGGCCCTGATTGCCTTTAACAAGAAGAATTTTACTCTTGAATTTGCCGGCGCTTATAACCCTTTATATGTTGTTAGAAAAGGCGAAGTTTTTGTTTATAAGGGCGACAGGTTCCCAATAGGGATGACAACAATGGATGAGAAGAAGAACTTCACCAACCAGCCAGTTGATATTCAACCGGGAGATATGGTCTATATGTGTTCCGATGGTTATGCAGATCAGTTCGGATCGGCAGAAGTTAAAAAATATAAATCGGGGAATGTGAAAAAACTTTTATCCGAAATATGGCATCTTCCCGTAATGGAGCAGAAGGAAAGACTTGAAAAAGAGATTATGGACTGGAAAGGAGATCTTGGGCAGGTCGATGATATAATGTTTATTGGAACTAAAATACCTGAAAATTAGATCTTTGCAATACTCCTTGGGTTGCTGATCCAGTTTTCCTTTTTTGCCAGACTTTCTAAAACTTCCTCCGGGGTATCGACAACTACCCACATATCCTTATGTTCATATCTGAGAAACTGTCCTGAGACCATATGTTCAAGAAAATCTAGCAACGATTTGTAGAAATCGAGGGTATTTAAAATAATGATAGGTCCCCTGAATAACCCGAGTTGTTTTAACGTTATTGCTTCTGTCAGCTCTTCCAGGGTACCCACGCCACCCGGGAGTGCAACAACAGCATCAGCCATGGCAAACATTCGCTTTTTCCTTTCACCCATATCTTCAGTGATGATCATCTCATTTACCATAGCGTGATCCCAGCCTTCATCCTTCATAAAGGAAGGTATAACACCAGTTATCACGCCTCCGTTCTCGAGAACCGCATCAGCAAGCTTTCCCATTAACCCGATACCTCCACCCCCGTATACAACATCAATTTTCGCCAAGGCAAGCATAGATCCGAGCTTTGAAGCTGCCTGAGCATACTTATTATCAATCCGGCTACTGGAAGAAGCAAAAACACATATTTTCATAGAGGAATATTAAAAAGGCCGTCACAATTTAATATAACGGCCTTATTGTAGAATATCAGCCTTTAAATGAGAGCATTTAACTTAGTTACAAAATTTGCTTTAGGAACTGCACCAACCTGCTTGTCAGCTATTTTACCCTCCTTGAAAAATAAAATTGTGGGAATATTTCTGATCCCGTATTTAGCTGAAACGCCAGGACTGTTGTCGACATCACATTTTACCACAAGAGCTTTCCCGTTATACTCCTCAGCTATATCTTCCATAATAGGGGCAACCATTCTGCAAGGGCCGCACCATTCTGCCCAAAAATCAACCAGGACCGGTTTATCTGATTTAATGACAATTTCATCAAAATTGTCATCGTTAACCTCTAATGCCATAATAACTAATTATTAAAACTTTACTATAAATTTCAACTGCAAAGGTAGCTAATTAACTTTATATTCTATACCAGGATGATCGTCGAGATATGAGATTAATTCATTGTTCAGCCTGATGCGGAGTGTTCTTGAAAACATTGGAAGTGAAATTTTATCATCCGGGTCAATAAACAAAAATTTTAGTTCAGTCTCCCCTTTGTTGGAATTAATCAGCTCCTTTAATTCATTAATCATCTCGCTACTAATGTTTTCAGGATCTATCTTGAGGGTAACAGATTTTATGAGTTCATCCTTAACACTTGAAAGAAGATTTATTGTCTTTATCTTAAACTCCAGTTCATCTTCTTTATATTTCCGTTTCTGAACCCTTCCTTTGATAAGGAGGTAGTAGCCTAGTGTAAAAAACTTACTATTCTCGATAAACTCTTTATCAAACATCATAAGGCGAAACGAATCTGTATAGTCCTGAATGGTAAAGGAACCATATGGTTTGCCATTTTTCCCGATCCCGTTCCTTGTATCGGTTACCATTCCTGCAACAACTACATCCCTGTCGAGATATTCACGAAGGTTTTGCAAGTCGGCAAGTGTGGCTGTCGCAAAAGTATTGATCTCGAGTTTGAAATCATCTAGAGGATGAGATGAAAGGTAAATTCCAATCACTTCCTTTTCCCTGTTTAGCTTTTCAAGTTTGGGCCAGTCGGGACATGCAGCCGGTTCAGGCTTAATCATATCGAAACCACCAGTTTCCCCGAACAGCGATTGCTGGCTTGAGTTTTTAACAGTTTTTGCATTATTGCCGTAGCGAATAAGGCTTTCTATGAAGCTTGAGCCTCTTGTATCGAGAGAAAAATATTGTGCACGTATTATTGAAGTAAAACAGTCGAAGGTGCCGGCCACAGCCATCGCTTCAAGGTTCTTCTTGTTGAGGGAGTTGAGATTAACTCTTTCAACCAGATCGTAGATATCCTTAAAAAGGCCATTTTTTTCACGCTCTTCAATCAATTGTAAAACAGCATTCTCACCAACACCTTTAATTGCACCCAGCCCGAACCTTACATTTCCATCTTTATTAACCGTAAACTTCACATTACTTTCATTTACATCCGGACCGAGTACATCCATCCCCATCCTGCGGGTCTCGTCCATGAAGGTTGTGATCTTCTTTATATCGCTTATGTTGCGGCTCAATACAGCTGCCATATACTCTGCAGGGAAATTGGCTTTAAGATATCCTGTCTGGAATGCAACAAGGGCGTAACAGGTTGAATGCGATTTATTGAAGGCGTATTGGGCAAAAGCTTCCCAGTCGGACCATATTTTATTTACTGTAGCCTCATCGTATCCGTTTCTTGTACAGCCTTCCTGGAACTTAAGCTTCATCTCGTCCATAATCGAGCGCTTCTTCTTCCCCATGGCTTTTCTGAGAGAATCGGCTTCTCCTTTCGAAAACCCAGCCAGCTGCTGCGAGAGTAACATCACCTGTTCCTGGTAAACAGTAATTCCATATGTATCAGCCAGGTACTTTTCCATTACCGGAATCGGGTAATCAATCTTTTCCGTACCATGCTTCCTCCTGATGAACTTCGGGATGTACTCCATTGGTCCGGGACGGTAAAGGGCATTCATCGCAATCAGGTCCTCAAAGCGGTTAGGTTCAAGATCCTTCAGATACCTCTTCATCCCTGTTGATTCGAACTGGAAGATAGCGGTTGTCTCGCCTTTGCTGAAAAGCTCAAAGGTCTTTTTATCATCCAGGGGCAGATCCTCAATGTTGAGATCAATACCTTTTGATTTTTTAATATTATCTACTGCGTCCTTGATGATAGAGAGGGTCTTTAGCCCCAGAAAATCCATTTTGAGAAGACCAACTGATTCGACATGACTTCCGTCGTACTGTGTTGCATAAAGATCGGTATCTTTAGCTGTACAGAGTGGGATGTAATTGTCGAGTGAGTCTTTTCCGATGATAATCCCGCAGGCATGAACCCCTGTTTGCCTTACCGATCCTTCCAGAACCTGAGCATATTTCAGTGTTTGCGCAATAAGCCTGTTCGAAGACTCTCTTTCTTTGGCAAGCTCCGGAACCTCAGTGAAAGCATCAGCAAGAGTTATTCCCGGCCGTTCGGGAACCAGTTTGGCGAGACGGTCAGCATCCGGGAGAGGCAGTTTCTGAACTCTTGCAACATCCCTTATAGCCATTTTGGCTGCCATTGAGCCAAAGGTAATTATATGGGCAACTTTATCGTGACCATACTTATTTACAACATATTTAAGTACAGAATCCCTGCCATCTTCATCAAAATCGATGTCGATATCAGGCATTGAAATACGGTCAACATTAAGAAATCTTTCGAACAGCAGACCATACTTAATTGGGTCAATATCAGTTATCCTCAGACAAAACGCTACTGCAGAACCAGCAGCTGATCCTCTGCCCGGGCCAACTGATACCCCCATTTCACGAGCTGCACGCAGAAAGTCCTGGACGATCAGGAAATAACCCGGGAATCCCATCTTAGCGATCATCGCCAGTTCAAAATCGAGTCTTTCCGTCTGTTCGGTGGTTAGCTCCCCCCACCTCATCTTCGCACCTTTATATGTAAGAATTTTCAGATATTCGTCCTTGTCTGTATAACCTTCAGGAAGGTCAAATTCAGGCATAATCGGGTCGTGATCGAGCTTGTATTTTTCGATTTTATCAACAAGTCCGGCTACATTGCTGATGGCTTCCGGAATGTCGTTGAAAATCGCAAGCATCTCTTCCTCACTTTTAACATATTCCTGCTTTGAATATCTTAACCTGTTAGGATCGTCGATATCCTTGGCAGTATTTATACAAATCAGCCTGTCGTGTGCTTCTGCATCTTCAGCATTTATAAAATGAATATCGTTGGTAGCAATAACTTTTACGTTGAATTTTACTGCTAACTTTTTGAATACTTCTATAACCTTTTGTTGAAGAGGGAAAGCGGAACGGTCGGCTTCAGGGTCATAAGTCTCATGACGCTGAATTTCAAGGTAGAAGTCGTCTCCGAAGATGTCGACATAACTTTTAAGCGCTGTCTCAGCTCCTGCGATGGAACCATTGAGAATTTCGTCCTGAATCTCACCTGCCAGACATGCTGATGAAGCAATCAGTCCCTCTTTATATTTTAATAACAGACTTTTATCAACCCGTGGTTTATAATAAAAACCTTTGATCCAGGCGATTGAAATGAGCTTGATTAAGTTTTTATACCCTGTCAGATTTTTGGCAAGCAGGATCAGATGATCGCCTGAGCGGTCTTCTTTTCCATGATTAACCTCATCAATAGACCTCTTTGCAACGTAAATCTCGCACCCTATAATTGGTTTAATTCCCTTCTTTGTGGCGTGGTTGTGAAACTCTTTAACACCAAACATATTACCATGATCGGTGATGGCAATTGCTTCCATCCCCAGCGCTTTTACCTTATCAATAAGTAGAGGTATACTGGAAGCTCCGTCGAGTATAGAGTATTGAGTATGAACGTGTAGGTGTGAAAATCCTGCCATTTGTGGAGATGAAGTATTAAAAAAGATAAGTTCCCAAAAATACATAAAATTGGTCAGGTTTGGAGGCATTATAAGCATATAAAAATGTTAGATTCTAGAGATTTTAAGATGAATAAAAAAATAACAATTGTTTCTCAGGTACCATTTGTTGATAGGGGAATCCCTGGTCAACCATTTCAGCTATAATGAGAAGGAGATCCCTCGCTAACGCTCGGGATGACAATGTGTTAGTGGGGTCACAGAGGGGAAAGATGGGTGCGCCTCCGGCGCACCCATCTTTCCCCAACTTACCAAAAAGGACTGTCATTCCGAGCGCCAGCGAGGAATCCCATTCTCCCCTGGCTGAATTGAAATAGTAACATTCATTTGTTCAATAAAATATTTACTACTATCTTTGCAGCCACAATTTTTAAACATATTAAATAATTAAGCGTAAGAATTAATGGCAGTTAAAATCAGATTAGCTAGAAAAGGCCGGAAGAAACTGGCCTTCTACCACATTGTGGTTGCGGATAGCAGATCGCCACGGGATGGCAGATACATCGAAAAGATCGGGTCGTATAACCCGGTTACTAACCCTGCAACAATCGAACTCGATTTCGATAAGGCTTTGGGTTGGCTGCAAAATGGCGCGTTACCAACAGATACATGCAGGGCAATCCTGTCATACAAAGGAGTGATGATCAAGAAACATCTTCTTGAAGGTGTTACAAAAGGTGCTTTCGATGAAGCTGAAGCCACGAAACGGTTTGATGAGTGGATGAAACAGAACGATGCAAAAATTGAATCGAAGAAATCAGGTCTCGAGAAATCACTTGATGATGAATTAGGAAAGCAGCTTGCTTCAGAAAAACGAGTAAATGAAGCCAGACTTGCAAAGCTTGCCAAGAAGAATGCTGCTCTGGCAGCTAAGGCAGCTGCCGGTGACAAGGCACTTGTTGCTGAAGTTATGGGTGAAGAAGAAGCTGCTGCTGATGAACCAGCTCAGGAACCACATGCTGACGAGGCTGCATCAGAGTCTGTTGCAGAGGATAAACCTCAGGAATAGTTGATTAGTCATAGGGATCAACGATCCAATGGCTTATAACAGCAACATATTACTGGGACGAATAACAAAAGTCAGTGGCTATGAGGGTGCCGTGACAGTTAGATTAGAAAAAGTTTTTTTTGAAAATATACCCCAAATGGAATCGGTCTTCCTCGAAATTGAAGGAAGACCGGTTCCTTTTTTTATATCAGATATGGAGTACTCCGGAGCTGATATAATAAAACTCACATTCGCAGATTACAATTCCATTGATAAGATTGGTGAATTTACCGGTTGCAGAGTTTTTCTTACAACAGGGTTAACGGAAAACAGCAAAATAAAGGATATTCATATTTTATCTGGTTATCAGGTGTTTACTGCAGACGATAAAATGCTGGGAGTTATTCGTGAAATTATTACAAACCCCGGACAGATACTGCTAAGCGTTATAACTTCCGGCAAGAAGGAAATCCTGATCCCGTTGCATGAGGATTTTATAGTGAGTATCGATAAAAAGAAGAAAACCATCATTATGGATATCCCGGAAGGACTTACTGAGATAAACTAATAAAACAGAATCCATTTTTTTTGCCAACTGCCACTTAGTGCGCAATAGGCTTCAACCTAATGGTAGAATATTAAACACAGAGAGAAAAATTTCCCCTCCTTTTGAAGCTACTCTTTGTACACATCTTTTTTGTACCCTAAAACTCCCCCGGCCCCTCTCTACTTCGTAAAGAGGGGCGTGCACATGAACCAATTTCTACAATATTCAAGAACTTTTCTTTTCAGAATTATTTTCGCAAAAATACGCAATCTTCCTTTTCATTATGCCTGAATGTGGGTATCGAGATCTCCCCTCTTTACGAAGTAGAGAGGGGATGGGGGTGAGTTGAGCTGATTGCTAGGAGGGTATCAGGGCCAGCCCCCAGCTTAATATTTTTATGTAACTGTGCAGCTATTTAAATAATATCATGTCTTTAAATCAGACTTCTTTAATTAATTAAAATTGAATCCAATGAAAAAGGGCGTAATACTATCAGTGATTATTTTATCAATAGCTGTTTTTAACGGGTATTCCAAAGGTCAGTCGACAACATCAGAAACACGAGATTTAAAGGGTTTTACAAAGGTTAGCTTTGGTGTTGCAGGCAACCTTACCATTAATTTCGGACCTGAATTTAAAGTTGTTCTGGAAGGAGATAGGTCAGACCTTGAGGATATAATAACTGAAGTATCAGGGGGAAGGCTTGTTATAAAAAAGGATAACTGGAGGTTTAATCTTAATGAGAAAGTTACGGTTACCATTACAATGCCTGAACTAACCGCTCTTGGAGTTTCGGGCTCCGGAAGGGCAGAGATCAGGGATGCCGTAAAAGCCTCAGATCTGAGTTTAAGTGTAAGCGGAAGCGGAAAGCTTTATACAACCGACCTTGCTCTTACCAACCTCAATTGCAGTATTTCAGGCTCAGGAGATATAATTCTCGCTGGTGAAGGAAATGCAAAAACCGCCGATATTTCTATCAGTGGTTCGGGTAATTATACCGGTGAAAAACTTCAAGTTGGATCTGCTGATGTAAGTATCTCAGGAAGTGGTAATTGCACATTAAATGTTACTGAGTCTTTAAAAGGCAGCGTTTCCGGAAGCGGAAATGTTACTTACTATGGAAATGCTGCAAAGGTTGATACCCGGGTTTCAGGATCCGGACATGTAAGATCAAGATAGATTACTTCCTTATTATTTTAATAGTCCCGTTCTGTTCAACTTTAATAATAGGAGAGGCAGCGTACTTCTGATAGTCATCCTGCCTGTGACTGACAACATAATCAACCACACTGATTAATGACTTGTCTATCGATCCGAAGTTTTCAGGAGATGCTTTACCACTAAAATTTGCCGAGGTAGAGACAATGGGTTTCCTGAAACGACTAATTAATTCGTTGCAGAATTCATCGTTGCAGATTCTTATTCCAACAGAACCATCTTCGCTGCAGACACCAGGCGCCAGGTTTTTACCTGAGGAATAAATTATTGTCAGAGGACTATCTGAAACACTTGCAAGTTCATAAACTATCTCAGGGACATCGTTCACATATCGTTCGAGCATCTGTATGCTGTCGACCAAAATAAGCAGGCTTTTAGTTTCGCTTCTGTCTTTGATCTTAAATATCTTTTCAACTGCTGAACTATTGGTCGCATCGCATCCCAATCCCCAGATAGTATCGGTAGGATAGAGGATAACCCCACCGTTTCTGAGGGCTATCAAAGAAGCGTTTATATCTTCAGAGAAGTTCATTAGATTATTATTCGAGTTAGCAAATAAATCTGTTCAGTATTATTTTTTTGCCACCAAGACACTAAGACACCAAGGTTCACAAAGAGTTAAATTACTAAACATATTCTTGGTGCAACTTTGTGCCTTTGTGCCTTGGTGGCTAAGAATTATTTCAGAATTTCAACTTTATCAATTTCATTCTTCTTTTCATTTCTTCAATAACCTCTATCTCTTTTTCAGGAGTTTCAGCTTCGAAGGTAACCGAGAACCGGATAAACTTACCGGCATCATCCCAGGGAACAGTTGATATTGAGGATTCTGTTATCAGGAACTCCGAAAATTCGGAAGCAGTGTTAAATTTTTTACCGCTCTCAGTCCCTACCGGGGCTTTAACATAACAATAGAAAGATCCCTTTGGTTTCTTAGCATCAAATCCAAGCTCATTCAAAGCGCTAACCAGCAGGTTGAACCTTCTCGAATATTTGGCCACAGTCTTTTCGGTTATCTCAGGATGATTAAATGCCTGAATGCCAGCCTTTTGTATTGCCCTGAATTGTCCGGAGTCAGTATTGTCTTTTACGGTTGCATAAGCGCTTACAGCTTTACTGTTTCCGCAAAGAAAACCAATTCTCCAACCGGTCATATTAAATGCCTTTGATAATGAATGAACTTCCAGGCCAATATCCATAGCTCCCTCTGCAGAAAGAAAACTAAGAGGTTTGTATCCATCGTAGGTAAGTGCAGCATAGGGAGCATCGTGAATTACTATAATATTATTCTTCTTTGCAAATGCCACTACTTCATTGAAGAATTCAATTGTTGCAACAGCGCCTGTTGGATTATTAGGATAATTCAGATACATAAGCTTTGCTTTATCCAAAACCGGCTGAGGTATAGATGTTAGGTCGGGGAAAAATGAGTTTGATTCAAGCAATGGCATATTATAAACTTCACCTCCCAGGTATTTGGTATATGTAGCCGGAACTGGATAACCGGGAACCGTTGTGAGCAATATATCACCAGGATTAATAAAGCATATCGGGAGCATGGCCAGTATCGGTTTGGATCCGATTCCATGAACAATATTTTCCCCTGCGACGAGTCCTTTCAGGCCATAAACTTCCTCAAGATACATTGCAGCTGCTGCCTGAAATTCCGGTATTCCATTATCGGAGTACCATCTGTTCTCAGGTTTACCTGCTTCTTCCGACAGTGTCTTAACAACGATTTTATCAGCCGGCCAGTCAGGTTCTCCGACTCCCATATCTATCATTTCTACATTCGGGCGTGCTTTTTTTGCCGCTGCTTTTGCTCTCTTGATAATTTCAAATTTGTAAATAACTGTCGATTTACCAAAGTTTATCCCACCCAGTCGTTCAGAGATCTTATCGTCAAAAAAATTTACCATAATGAATCGCTTTTGATATTTTAAATACTATATTTTTTAACTGAATGGCAAAAGTAATAAATGTAACATGCAGATGTATAACTATAGCAAAAAGTATTTTGGAGTAAGGCAGAATAATTTTTGAGGTTTTGAGCTTGATGTATTAATATGTTAAAAATAAATAAAAACCGGGATATTTAGCTGTGGAGCGCTGTCAGTTGAAAAAATTGAGCATAAATGTCTTGTTTAAAATAAAGTTTAGTATAGTTTTGTACCGGTGAACTTTTTTTTTATTTTAAAAACTTTTTGATATTTCTACAAATAAATTATAAGCTTACCATAGAAAAGTGATATTAAATATTAAATACAATTGATCAATGAGCAAATTTATTTATTTAACTGCCACACCCGAAGCATTGATCGCATCCATGCTTCCCCCGGCCGAATTTGGAGCCTATCTTTCAACCGGTACAAAAAAAAGAAATAAAGGGCAAGCAATCTTTTTCGAAGTTGATCTTGGAAAGATTGAGAAATTGATCGACATGGACAGCCTTAACAAGCGATGTGTAGCGAAGGCCGATGGTACACCAAAGAACTCAGTTTATCTTTCTGTTTACAGAGTATTGGAAACCATTCCTTTAGCAGCACTCAAGAGTCTGTATCTCACTACTGATAATGGTTATACCCTTGAGTTAAAGAATTCAGGCTATGACGTTTCAAAAGAAGTAAAAGGGAAGCTGCATCTTTTTCAGGAGTTATTACCTGTAACACCTTTGGTTGCAAGTGAATTAACCCCATCTGCCTTCCTGAAAAAACTAACCGACGGATCCACTCCGATTGTTCTTCCAAAGCTGTTCTTCGTTGACCTTAAGCTAGGTGAACTGGCAACTGATCCTTTGAAAGGTTCGGCAGAATATCTTCCATATTCAAACGTAGGACACTTGAGAGACTGTTTGGAAATCTTAAAAGGTGAATATGAGAAACATATGAAAACCGTTCAGCGTACATACTCAGGATCACTTCTTTACAGAACAATTGAAAGCGGTTTTTATATTGGTTCCAGGGATGAAATCATCTTTTACCCATATCCAACCATGGCCCAGCTAGAGAACATTAATTATGAATTTTTCAGATCTATATAGTATTAATCTTTTTAATTGAATATTTATTATGGTTAGTTTACCGGGGGCAACCCCATTTGAAGTTGTTGCAATCTGGAGTGTCTTGGTTATTGCATTTTTCGGACTTGCTTACGCTATGTTTCTTCGTCGCCAGGTTATGGCTTGCGATAAAGGGACAGAAAAAATGCAGGATGTTTGGGATGGGATTCGTTTAGGTGCAAATGCCTATCTGAAAAGGCAGTTAAAAACTATTGTTCCGCTAATTTTTGTTTTTACTGTGATCCTCTTTTTGTCAGTTTATGTTGTTCCTCCAACAGAGGAATCCAAGCTGCGCTTTGTAGGTTATTCTGATGAGTCGCTAAAGTTGATCATTGGTTTTGGCCGTGCAGTTGCTTTTATTATGGGTTCTGTGTTTTCACTGATGGTTGGCCAGTTTGGTATGAGAATGGCTGTTCAGGCTAACGTCAGGGTAGCTTCTGCTTCCAGAAGAAGTTTCGCAGAAGCTCTGAAAATAGCCTACCGTGCAGGTACCGTTACAGGTATGTTAACTGACGGTTTAGGATTACTTGGTGGTACTCTTATCTTTATTCTTTTCGGTGTAGCATCACCCGATACCTTACTAGGATTCGGTTTTGGAGGTACACTGCTTGCTCTCTTTATGAGGGTCGGTGGAGGTATCTATACTAAAGCTGCTGACGTTGGTGCTGACCTTGTGGGAAAAGTTGAAGCCGGTCTTCCAGAAGATGACGAACGTAATGCTGCAGTTATTGCCGACCTCGTTGGCGACAATGTAGGCGACTGTGCAGGGATGGCAGCTGATATCTTTGAGTCTTATGAGGTAACTATTGTCTCTACATTAATCCTTGGTGTTGTACTGTTTACCCAGACACACGAACTTTCATGGATTATCTTTCCATTACTCGTACGTGGTATCGGGGTTCTCTCTTCAATAATCGGTACTTACCTGGTTAGAGGTAGTAAGACAGATAAAACTAACAACGCTCTTAAGCAGATCAATAAAGGATTTTACTCCTCAGCTGCAATAAGTATTGCTGCATTTGGAATACTTGCATATTTCTATCTTGGCGAATGGCGTTCGTTCCTGTCTGTTGTAGTTGGTATTCTTCTGGCAATTGTGCTTGATGAAATAACCAAACATTTCACAGATGGACATTATCATCCTGTAAAAGATATTGCAAAAAATGCAAAAACAGGTTCGGCTACTCTGCTGTTAAAGGGTATGAGCTATGGCTTTGAAGTGGCTGTATGGCAGACCCTTGTAATTGCCGTTACTATTTTTGCATCGGTAATGATATATTATGGTCAACCAATTACTTATGTACTCTATGGAGTTGCGATGACCGGTATCGGGATGCTTACTCTTACCGGTAACAACGTTGCAATGGATGCTTTTGGACCTATTGCTGACAATGCTAACGGAATTGGTGAACTCTCACATCTGGATAAAGATGCCCGTAAGATCATGGATTCACTCGATGCAACTGGTAACACAACAAAAGCAATTACAAAGGGTGTAGCAATTGGCTCAGCTGTTATTGCTGCCGTGGCTCTATTTGGCTCGTTCATCACAGATGTTACTAAAGTTCAGATTCAGCTTGGATTCGAAAAATCAGCACAGCTTCTTGAAACAGGTATACGCGTTTCGGTGCCAATGGTATTTATTGGATTACTGATAGGTGGAACAATTCCATTCCTCTTCTCTTCGCTTACTATCAATGCTGTAACAAGAGCTGCTGCACAAATTGTAGAAGAAGTCCGCCGTCAGTTCAGGATTCCCGGTATTATTGAACGTACCGTGAAACCAGATTATCAGAGAGCTGTTGATATTTGTACTGTATCTGCACAGAGAGAACTTGTTCCTTTGGCTCTTATAGCAGTTGTATCACCGATTCTTATTGGAAGCTTGCTTGGCGTTGAAGCCCTGGGTGGATTTCTGGCAGGGGTAATCCTGTCGGGTCAGTTACTTGCAGTCTTCATGGCAGGTGCTGGTGGCGCATGGGATAATGCCAAAAAAACCATTGAAGATGGTCTGTATGGCGGAAAAGGTTCTGAAGCTCATCACGCTGCAGTCGTTGGAGACACTGTTGGTGATCCTCTGAAAGATACCGCCGGTCCTGCACTTAACCCTATGATAAAGGTTATTAACCTTGTATCGCTTTTATGTGCTCCGGTACTTATCGTCTATCAGAAACCAGGTCAGGCATCATTAGGTCTCTTCCTGACGGGGGTACTTTGCTTTGTAATAATCGTAGGGGCAATTATATTCTCAAAAAGAGGTGGTTTTAAAAAAGTACCTTTTGAAGCTTAAAAACAGATTCTAAGAATACAATAATAACAAGAAGGCTTCCCTGATTTCCGGGGAAGCCTTTTTAATTAATATCCCGGCGTCGTATTTCTTTCACATATTAGTTTTACCTTTAATCCCTGATCAACCTCCTGGATGTAAACGCGGTGTTGAATTTTTTGATATCGACTTATTTATTGTTTTTTTGATCTCACTATGGATGAAACATTTGATTTCCTGAAACACCTGGTAAATCCTGAGAGCATTATTTACTATGGTGGTATCTATTTGTTGCTTTTGGTTGTTTTTGCTGAAACAGGACTCTTTGTTGGGTTTTTCCTGCCAGGTGATTCATTATTGTTTACTGCAGGCTTGTTCTGTTCAACAGGGATACTCAGGATGCATATAATAACTCTTGTGGTCCTGATTATAATAGCCGCAGTTTCCGGTAATATGGTCGGTTTTGCTTTTGGAAAAAAGGTCGGGCCATTGTTATTCAGACGTAAATCAGGTTTATTATTCCGTCAGGAACATCTGATAACAGCACACCAGTTTTATACCAAACATGGCAAGAAGACAATTATCTTAAGCAGATTTCTGCCTATTGTGCGGACATTTGCCCCAATTGTCGCCGGTATTGTTAAGTTAGATTATCTTAAATTCCTGTTTTATAGTTTTGCAGGAGCTTTTTTATGGGTTAACACGTTAGTATTAACAGGGTATTTTATGGGAAAATATGTTCCGGGAACAAAAGAATACCTTGGATATATCGTTGTTTTCCTGATTGTTATAACATCTATCCCGTTTATTTATAATTCCCTGAAAAAAAGGCTTAGTAAAACTCTTCCAAAAAAGAATTCAGATCCGGATTTATAACAAACAGTGACAAATACCTTTTGGAGAATTCTGGTTCCGTTTTATGTAACAAGAGAGACTTTATATCATTTTTGACCTGGGACAGTATTTCTCTGTCAGAATGAGACTAGTCTGATATGCTTTTAATTATAAAAACTTATTGGAAAGACCTGCCATAATATTTATATTTGGAGTTCTTGTCGGATAATTTTATACAGGCGACTTCGTTTAAGAATATAACAACTAAAACAATATACTATGACAGCAATCCTTGCAACTGTTGCACTAGCTATCGATTCTTTAAAAAATGTTGTCAACAGTCCCTCCCTGCCTACTCAACCAATTACTGAAACAACATCTATGATAGGTATTATAATGAAGGGTGGTATTATAATGATACCTATTCTATTACTTTCAATTGTTGCAGTCTATATTTTTATTGAACGTTATTTAACGATCAGGCGTCACATCAGCTCTGATGTCAATTTTATGAATAACATTCATGAGTTTATTCTTAACGGGAGAACCGATTCTGCTCTGGTATTGTGCAAAAACACAGATAAACCTATAGCCAGAATGATAGAAAAGGGCATTTCCAGGTTAGGGAAACCCATTAAGGAAATTGAAGAATCGATAGAGATTGCAGGCAAGTTTGAAGTTTACGATATGGAAAAAAACATACAGATACTTGCAGTGATAGCTGGAATAGCGCCGATGTTCGGATTTCTCGGAACAATAATTGGAGTTATCAAAATATTCTTCAATATTTCGATGACAAGCGATGTAAGCATTGGAAGTGTATCTGCAGGCCTTTATACTAAAATGGTTACCAGTGCTGCCGGACTTATTGTTGGGATAGTAGCTTATATAGGATATCACTGGCTGAATATTATTTTAAATAAGGCAGTTCATCAGCTCGAGTGGAATGCAATGAACTTTATAGACCTTCTTAAAAGCCCTTCAAAATGATAGATCTTCGTAAGAAAAAAGATTTTACAGCTGAAGTATTTACTTCTTCCATGAATGACATCATGTTTTTTCTTATGCTGTTTTTTATAATCATATCTACTCTTTTGAACCCCAGTATGATAAGGGTTGCTCTGCCTAATTCGAGGAATAGTCAGACAATCCAGAAGAAGGAGATCAATCTGACAATGACCAAAGAGAAGCTTTATTATGTAAATAATGCTCAGGTACCATTTGCTTCTCTGGAGACAGAACTTAAAAAGGAACTGGCAAAATCGCCTGATGCATTTATTATGTTGCGTTTCGATAATACTCTCCCAATACAGGATTTGGTAAGTGTGCTATCTATCGGGAATAAATTAAATTCCAAGATGATAATTGCCACAACCAAAACCCCTTAGATACTGATTTAGTTATAATGTAGCTGGCTTCTTAACTAGGTTAAACCGCTATTTACCTTCTTCTTTCCTGTTTTCCGGCCTTTCAAAATAGATGATACACAACTTAGTAAAAAGGTTACATCATTCACATATTGGGAAAGTGGAAGTGGCGCAAATATTTTACTATTTTTGAGGAAACATTTAAAATGATACAACCATCACTTGCAGATATACTGGACGCTCATTCCCGTATAAGACCATATATTCACTGGACCCCGGTTATGAGCTCCAGTCAGTTGAACGGGTTGTTTAATTGTGAACTCTTTTTCAAATGTGAAAATTTCCAAAAAGTAGGAGCCTTTAAATTCAGAGGCGCCACAAACGCCGTACTTTCTCTGTCTGCAGAGGATCGAAGAAAGGGAGTTGTCACACACTCTTCTGGAAATCACGCTGCAGCGCTTGCGCTGGCTGCCAGACTGAATGGAGTTAAAGCAACCATCGTTATGCCCGATAATGCCCCGGAAGTAAAGAAAAATGCTGTAAAAGGATATGGGGCTGAAATCATTTTCTGTAAACCAACGCTTGCAGCCAGGGAAGAAACAACTTTCAGAATAATGAAAAAAAAGGGGCAACCCTTATTCACCCCTACGATAATTTCAATGTTATCTGTGGTCAGGGAACAGCTGCTCTGGAACTCCTGGAGGAGAAGGGCGACCTGGAAATAGTAATTGCCCCGATCGGTGGTGGCGGACTAATGAGCGGAACTTCAACCAGCATCAAGGGTATAAACAGGAATATTCAGGTGATTGGTGCAGAACCATTAAATGCTAATGATGCATTTACCTCATTTAAGACAGGTGTGCTTACAGCTTCAGTAAATCCAAAAACAGTAGCAGACGGGTTACTGACATCACTGAGCGAACTTACGTTTTCGATAATCAAAAATAACGTTGATGAAATTTTTACTGCCACAGAAGAATCCATAATCGAGTGTATGTTGCTTGTATGGGAAAGAATGAAAATAGTCATTGAGCCTTCTTCGGCAACTGTATTGGCTATTGTGAAAGAAAATCCGGGGTATTTCAAAGACAAAAAAGTGGGATTAATAATCTCAGGAGGTAATGTTGATTTCAGGAAACTTCCCTTTTAATTTTTCTTCTTAAAGTATGCAATAATAGGATAGTGATCTGAAAATTTTATGCGTACTATTTCGAAATAGCTGTTGGTAAGGACTTTATCATACAGAATATAATCAATACGATTCGGAGGATAATTACCTCTGTACGTGAATCCGGCGCCATACCCGGAATTAACGAAAGAATCATTAAGTCCTTTGCGTATCTTCCTGTATGAATATGAGACCGGAGTGTCGTTGAAATCACCTGCAACAATTACGGGGTATGGCGATCGGTTGATATTGTCCTTCACTACCTGCGATTGTAGCGCTCTCCTGATAAATCCATTTTTAAGATTCACATATAAACTTTTAACCTCGCCCATAGCTTCATTGTTATCAGGTTGTGTAAGTTCCTCAATAAGAGTGCGTTCCATCCTTTGAAGCCGGAACGACTGAAGATGACTATTATAAACTCTGAAAGTATCTCTTCCCATAATTATATCCGAATAGATAGAAAGGCTCGACGAAGCGGGATGAACTATTTCTCCCTTCTTTATTATCGGATATTTACTGAAAGTAGCAATGCCATAAAATCTGTTTTTCCCTCGCCCGAGGACTTTTATGTGAGAATAATATTTACCTCCCAGAGCTTCTCTGAATGCTACCTCTTTTTCATCAGGATTTCCTAAACCAAAATATTCCTGAATACAAAGAATATCAGGTCTCTGAGTTTTCAGAAACTCAATTATTCTTTTCTCGGAGTTAGTGACGTTCTTGTTTTCAAAATAATTAAACAAACGTACATTATAGCTGATTACTTTGAATGTATTGGTTTTATCTCCAACAGGTTTGAGAAGCTTTATATAGTTTGAAAAATGGGTAAGTCCAATGGCAATGATTACAATGGATATGAAAGCTTCAAACCTTAACATCATAGCCCAGATTACAACAAGAATAATGTTAATCAGCAGCAGATATGGGTATGCCAGTCCAAAAAATGCGGGGAGGGCAAAATCGCCCGGACTTATATGTACTGCCATGTATGATATTAGAAGTGTAAGCGCGAAAAACGCATTTACAGCTAAAAGAATCTTATAAAGAATGTTTTTCAACCGGATTTGTATATGACAACGAATTTACCTTTTTTTTGCGACAAACAATTAACCGGATTTGGATTTTTGCGCGTAGCATACAAGATCCTGTGGGCATGTCAGATAAGAAAATCAGTTCTTATTCTGGCTTTCCCTGAAGAGGGTTTCTTTCTCTTCCTTTGTAAGACTGTCGTATCCGCCTTTGCTGATTTTATCAAGAATCTTGTTTACCTGAGCCTGATGCTCAGCTTTGATTCTATTATACTCATACTCAGTAGCAACCTTTTTATGAGTGACTTTAAGCTTTTTGCGCGGCTTAAAAATCGTTGCAAGGAAATCTATTATTCTGTTAATACCTTTTCCCATATCTCGTCCTTGTCGTAGGTTAATAGTATAAAGATATCCAAAGAGTGCCCCCCCGATATGAGCTAATTTCCCACCTGAATTTTCCGAAAAATCCATAATGGATGTGAAAACAAAAATTGCCAGAGCCAGATATTTAATTTTCACCCTGCCCAAAAGTATCAACTGCACTGTGTAATCCGGGACATAAGCAGCAATGGCAATAACGATAGCCATAACAGATGCGGATGCTCCAATCGCAATAGATTCTCCAACCACTCCTGAAAATGCGGGGAAAATATTGAATGAGAGTATATATACAATGGCACCACAAATACCTCCCATCAGATAAACAGCCACCAGCTTTCTCTGATCGAGATATTCAAGGAAAATCCTTCCAAACCAGTAAAGCCATAGCATATTGAAAAGAATATGCCAGATATCTTTATGTACGAACATGTATGTGATTAATGTCCATGGCTTTACAATTAATATTGAGAGCGAGGACGGGACTGAAAGAAAGTGAAGAGTCTTTTCTGATATTACAGGATTATTCAGAAGGAATCCGATAACAGCAACAATGGTGATAAGCAGAAATACGGCAATATTCAGATAGATTAGCCGGTTAAGACTACTTCCCTTGCTGAAAGTCTTCTTTATTTCATCCCAGATTCCCATTAATAAAGAGTATTTGTTGTTTTTCTCCAGTATCTGATGAGTATATATCCGAATAACATACCTCCAAGGTGGGCGGCATGTGCAATGTCGCTCCCGGGTTGAGTTACTGCAAGATAAAGCTCTATAGCGCCATATCCCATTACAAGGTATTTTGCGCGTATTGGAATTGGTGGGAAGAGGAGCATAAGCTGAGTGTTGGGGAAAAGAACTCCGAAAGCCAGCAGAACACCAAATATTGCACCTGATGCGCCTACTGTAGGAGTATTAAGCAGCATTTGAAGTTTTAACATTGTTGGATCACCAAAACCTTGTCCCTGCTTAAATAGAGCAGTTCCTTCATTCAATACGATCTGGAGATTTTCCGTACTCAGGCTGTTTGCCAGGTGGCTGTACTGGAATGCGATTACAGTTTCATGTGTAAGTGCAGCGCCAAGTCCGCATACGATATAATAGATGAAGAAACGTTTGGGTCCCCACACAGTCTCCAGTACCTGCCCGAAAATAAAGAGAGCGTACATATTAAAAAAGATATGCCAGAATCCCCCATGCATAAACATATGAGTAATAATCTGCAGCGGCTTAAACTCTTCTGATTTTGGGAAATACAATCCAAGCAGGCTGTTAAGATCAATACCGGAAACATACTTAGCCGCCCATGTAGCCAGCAGCATTAATATATTGATCATTATAATGTTTTTCACTACCGGGGGTAACCCGAAAAAACCTCTTCCAAATCCGTTCATCTAGGGGTATTTAATATAATTTTCACTCTTCAATAGTCAGGCCAAAGATACAATGAGTTAATCCTTACGCCAATTTGTCACAATAGTTTATTTAAATCTTTTATCAATGTCCTCAAGGCTTATTATACTGATTACGGGTTTGCCTTTAGGAGAATAGTTAGGTGACTGACAGGCAAAAAGAGTATCAAAAAGATTCTCCATTTCGCTATGATTCAATACTTTACCATAAGGAATGGCTGCTGCTCCAGCCATAGCCGCTGCAATCTTTTCTTTTGCCCCCGATACAGGATCAGCCTGAGTTGTTTTATAATCCTCAAGTATTATCTCCAGCATCTCAAGAGGATCAGATGAGTCACTGCCTGCAGGCTTCCCGTTGATAATTATTTTATTTTTCCCGGAATGCTGTATACTGAACCCTAATAACTCCAGATCCGCTTCAATTTCTTTAATAATGAAATAATCGGAAGGATTAAGTTCTGCGCTTACCGGAAACATATCGGCCTGACTTACAGCACGATTGTTGCTCAGACAGTCGAGAAACTTTTCATAAAGCACTCTTTCGTGGGCCCTCTTCTGGTCGATGAGCATCAGTCCGGATTTGACAGTGCAAACGATATATTTATTTTTTACCTGGAAGAATTTCCTTTCGGTCTCTCTGATCTTTTCAAAAGGTTGCGGATTCTCGTTCTCTTTCTCGAGCGAAGAATAGAGTTTTTCCCAATTTTCCGTATTCTCTCTCTCAAACCGTTCAATAAAGCCGGGTCTTTCTATATTTCTTTCACTTCCTTCGAAAGGATTGAATTGAGTATTAATATCAATTCGTGGTTGTTCCGGGAAATTGGCTGATGGACTTCTTACAGGGATGTCAATTAGCGCCTCATTTTCAAAATCAAGTGAAGGTACAATATTGAATCGCCCCAGGGCTTCCCTTACAGATGCCAGAAGTATTTTCCAGATCGATCGCTCATCCTCAAACTTGATCTCTGTTTTTGTAGGATGAATATTAATATCTATTGAAGCCGGATCGGCTTCCATAAAGATAAAATAGGAGGGAATAGATTCCACAGGCAGGATATTCTGATACGCTTCCACAACCGCTTTATGGAAGTAAGGGTGTTTCATGTAGCGGTTATTCACAAAAAAGAACTGTTCCCCGTAAGTTCTCCGGGCATTTTCAGGCTTCCCGATAAATCCCTTTATACTGATAAGACTTGTTTCAGTATCGAGTGTAATCAGGTCCTGGTTGATCTGTTTACCAAACACCCCAATTATTCTTTGTCGCAAGCTGCCGGAAGAGAGATTATAGACTTCCGTGTCGTTATGCTGAAGTGTGAAATGGATATCGGGATGAGCGAGAACGATTTTCTGAAATTCATTTACGATATGTCTTATCTCAGTGTTATCCGATTTCAGGAATTTACGTCGCGCAGGAATATTGTAGTAAAGGTTTTTAACTGAAAAACTTGAACCAACCGGGCAACTGCATGGTTCCTGAGTCTCGACTCTTGAACCGCTTATTGCAACCAGTATGCCGGCATCAGCGCCTTCCTTGCGCGTTTTAAGCTCCACCATTGCTACTGCAGCGATTGAAGCAAGCGCTTCTCCACGAAAACCTTTTGTAGTAATTGAAAAGAGATCCTGCGCAGTTGTAATTTTCGATGTTGCATGCCTTTCAAAAGAGAGCCTTGCATCGGTTTCAGACATCCCAACTCCATCGTCAATTACCTGGATCAGGGTTTTTCCTGAGTCCTTAATAATCACACTGATTTTTTTTCCTCCCGCATCAACCGAGTTTTCCACCAACTCTTTAACTACGGAAGCCGGCCTTTGTATAACTTCTCCTGCAGCAATCTGGTTTGCAACTGAGTCGGGCAAAAGTTTTATTACGTCGGGCATCTGAAGAATTTATTTTGCAAATATATAAATAATTGGTACATAACATTTCCGGGGTGGAAGCCCTCTGCTATTTCAGAACAATGATGTTTATTAACATTCTGATGATTATATTTGAATAAAAATACGGAATATGAAAAAAATTCTGAACTGTTTTACTGTTATCTTACTTGTTTTCCTGGCTGGCTATTCGTGCAAGTCTAATAATGATTCGGTTAAAGTTATGACGCTGGATGTAAGGTATGATAATCCTGGTGACAGTTCAAATACATGGAACGAGAGGGCTTCTCTGCTATGTAATTTTATTGCAAATGAAAAGCCAGATATTATTGGTATGCAGGAAGTTTTATGGAAACAATATGAAGTTCTCGATTCTGTACTCAGAGATTATGCTTCGATAGGTGTCGGCAGTGAAGATGGGATAAAGGAAGGGGAGATGTCGCCGATTTTTTACAGAAAGGATAAGTATGGGATGGTACGCAATATAACATTCTGGTTGTCAGATACTCCTAACCTTCAGGGATCCATTGCCTGGGGATCTTCTGTCCCCCGGATAGTGACATGGATGGAACTTGTGGATAAGAATAGTCACGAACATTTCTTCTTATTCAACACCCATTTTGCTCATGATTCAGACACTGCAAGGAGTATGAGTTCCTCACTTCTTCTAGACAGTCTGGAGAGGATTACAAGTGGGTTCCCGTTCATCGTTACCGGAGATTTCAATATGCTGCCTGCCAGTCCGGAGTATAAACTTCTCACTGGTCCTTCTGAGAGTATACCACTTCTGAAGGATTCTTATACTATTTCCGAAAAAAGGCCCTCCGGACCAGCTTATACTTTCAATGGTTTCTCCGATAAGACGGGAACACGAAGAGTTGATTATATTTTTGTCAGAAACGGCATGAAAGTGCTGGATCATAATACAATAGTTAAAAAGGAAAGAGGTGTTTTTATTTCCGATCACTGGCCGGTAATTTCGAATATCGGGTTCAAAAAGAATTAAAAAACTGGATTTAAGCTGTCTTCCTGTAGCGTCTTACCGCCAGAGTTGTGAAGCAAACCGCAATAGTTGCAAGCGAGATCAGCTCCCTGCTTATATCGTGAAGCGTTGATCCCTTAAGCATTACCATCCGGTTGATTTTCATAAGATAGGCAACAGGGTTTATCAGATTGAAATCCTGGGCCCACATAGGCATACTTTCATATGGGGTGAAAATTCCGCTCATAAGGATAAAAATAATCATACAGAAAAAAGCAACAAACATATACTGCTGTTGTGTTCCTGAGAATGTTGAGATGAACAGTGCTAACCCAAGCACCGCGATTAGGAAAAGTGTTGCACCCAGAAACATAACCAGGATACTTCCCTCGAATGGTACACTAAATGCCAGCCGGCCAAGAATCAATCCCAGAGCAAGATCCACCAATCCGATTAAAAGAAATGGGACCATCTTGGCAATGATGAACTGATATTTTTTAACGGGAGTAACGTTTATCTGTTCAATTGTTCCTATTTCTTTTTCCCTTACCATATTCAAACCAGCCAGAAGAAACCCGATCGCTGTTACAAGAATTACAAGTATTCCGGGGAGCATGTAATATTTGTAGTTTAGCATCTCGTTATACCAGTAGCGATTGGTAATTTCTATCTGAGATAGCGGAGTAAAAGCAGTAGTGTTAATATTTTGTGAGATGAGGTCAATGTTGTAGTCGCGGATAACCCCGTTCAAATATGCCCACGAAAGCTCTGCTGTTGAGGCGTTTATGGCGTCAATAGTTACCAGGAGTTTTCCCGCGTTCCCTTTACCAATATCTTTACCGAAGCCGGAAGGGATTTGAAGAATTACACTGCATTTATTTTTATGAAGTAAGCTGTTTGCCTCATTTTCAGAAAACGTTGAATAGCTTACTTTAAAAAAAGTAGAGCCCTCCAGCTTGCTGATCAGCCCCCTTGACTCGGAGGTCATATCTCTGTCAATTATTGCGAGTCTGATATTCTTAATCTCGAATGTTACCGCAGGAACTAGTATCAGCATCTGAACAATAGGTACGGCAAAAATCGCTTTCGAAATAAACTTATTCCGGAAGATCTGTATAAACTCTTTTCGTATCAGATATAAAATCGTTCTCATTCTATTAAATTTTCCTCTTTAATTTTATGGCGAACGGTGCACGGCTTACGACGAACGGCTCACGGTACACCTGTTTCTTTTCTTCCGTTTGTCGTTTGCCGTTTGCCGTTTGTCGTCCTACTCCAGCCTTATCTTAAATTTCTTCACACTTAAACCAATGAATACCATTGTCATAACAATGAGAGTAAGTGTCTCTTTCCAGATATACATCAATCCGGTTCCTTTAATCATTATATTTTTAATAATTATTATGAAATATCTTGGTGGCATAAGCATACTTACATAATCATAAATCTTTGGCATATTTTCAATGGGGAAGATAAACCCTGAGAGAAGTATTGTTGGCAGCATTAGTCCGATTAACGAGATAAATATTGCCTGCTGCATAGTTTTTGAAACAGTGGAAATGAGAATACCCAGCGACAGACTCATGAGAATATAGAGCATACATTCAGCAAGGAGTAGTACAATGCTGCCTTTTACGGGTAAACCGAATACGAGCCATGATAAGCCAAGTATCAGAAGAACATTTATAAAGGAAAGAATGAAATATGGCACTACTTTCCCGATTATGATCTGAAAAGGATGGAGAGGCGAAACAAGCAAAACTTCCATAGTTCCGAACTCCTTTTCCCTGGTTATAGTTACTGACGTCATCAGTGCACAGATAAGGATCAGAATAAGTGTTATAACCCCCGGGACAAACATATAATGGCTTTTCAGACTTGGGTTATAGAACATTTTGACTTCAGGTTTAATTAGCAGGGCATTGGCTGAAACAGGACCTGACTGACTCATCACGAAATCATTTACGATAGCCATGGTATAGTTTGTGACTAATGTTGCTGTGTTGGGCTCAGAACCATCAGCAATAATGCTGAGAGAAGCTTTCCGTTCACTGATTAGTTTTTTCCCGAAACCGTCTTCAAAAATAATAATTGCCTTTGTTTTGCCTTTTTTAAAGACCTCATCAATATCATTGTAATTCAGTATATTCTCAGTCCTTTTAAAAAACCCCGAGGAGATAATTTTATCAGTAAGTTGTTCGGTTATTTCATCATGCGACAGATCGAGAATTGCAATACCGGCATTTTTAATATCCATGCTTACAGCGTAACCAAAGATCAGAATCTGTGCAGCCGGAATACCAAAGAGGATAAAAAGAGTACGGTAGTCCCTGAAGATGTGCATGAACTCTTTTTTTACAAATCCCAGAAAACGCTTCATAATTATCTGTTAACCTGTTTATTATCTAAAATATTTCAAGCTCCTCCTGCATTTACCCCCCGTCCCCCCTAAAGGGGGGTTAAATTCCTAAATATGTGAGTATTAGTCCCGCCTAGGCGGGCTTGAGGGGTTTGGTCTCGCAATCGTTATAAACACCTCTTCTACTGTTGACACATTATATTGAGTCTTAAGATTTCCCGGAGTATCAAGAGCAACAATTCTTCCCTCACTCATTATTGATATCCGGTCGCAGTATTCAGCCTCATCCATATAATGTGTTGTAACAAACACGGTTATTCCGCGCTCAGCAGCTTCATATATCATCTCCCAGAATTGTCTTCTTGTAATCGGATCAACACCTCCTGTCGGTTCGTCAAGAAACACGATTTTGGGCTCATGTAAAACGGCAACTGAAAAGGCAAGTTTTTGTCTGAGTCCAAGTGGAAGGTCGGCTATTACTCTGTTCTCGTATTCCTTAAACCGCAATTTTTCAAGCAACTCAGACAATCTCTCCCTGATAAGGGATTTGCACATTCCATATATACCGCCATAAAGTACAATGTTTTCCTTTACGGTGAGGTCTTCATATAGCGAGAACTTTTGACACATATAGCCAATATTCTTCTTTATCTCTTCTGCCTGTTTGTAAGCATCAAACCCGGCTACGGAAACATCTCCTGAAGTAGGTTTTGACAGACCCGAAAGTATCCTTATTGCTGTCGTTTTCCCGGCGCCATTGGCTCCCAGAAAGCCGAATATTTCTCCGGCCCCGACATCAAAATTCAGGTCATCATTAGCTACGAAGTTTCCAAATTTCTTTACCAGATTTTTAACCTTTATTACGCTATCACTCATATATATCCTCAATTCAAGTCTTAATTAAGATCAGGTTGTTTTTCCCTAAGTCTCTACGTCTCTTTATCTCTCAGTCTCTTAGTCTCTTAGTCTCAAATTCTCGCCCTCCCCCTTTCTCCCCTTCTCCATAAGTTCAAGGAATCGATCTTCGATCCCCGCTTTTATCTCCACTGCAACAACATCTGTGAGCCCCTCAGCTGCGAGAAAATTATAAAACGAATCGTCAATAGAATCATCAGTAAGAGTAACATGAACAGAATCACCAAATGGGTATGCTGTTACAGTATTCGGATATTTTCTAAGACTGTTGATCAGCTTAAACTTTTCGGCCGACTTTACTGAGAACAGCTTTCTGCCAAATCCGTCTCTTATCTTTTGAGGAGTATCAATTGCCAGAATTTTTCCATCCTGTATCAGGGCAACCCTGTCGCACCGCATTGCTTCATCCATATAAGGTGTTGAGACCAGAATAGTAATATTATGTTGTCTTAATTTTCCAAGCATATTCCAGAATTCCGACCTTGATACCGCATCAACACCTGTCGTTGGCTCATCGAGGACAAGTAATTTTGGCTTATGGATTAAAGCGCATGACAAAGCAAGCTTCTGCTTCATCCCTCCTGATAATTTTCCGGCCAGCCTTTTCCTGAAGGGTTCAATATGAGAGTAGATGTCGGAGATAAGATCGTAGTTTTCTTCAACTGTTGTCCCAAAAACCGTTGCATAAAAATTCAGGTTTTCTTCAACAGTTAAATCCTGATACAGGCTGAATCTTCCAGGCATATAACCAATATTCTTTCGAAGTTCCTTATAGTCTGTTATACAATCCATTCCAAGCACTCTGGCTTTTCCTTCATCGGGTAACAGGAGTGTTGTTATGATCCTGAACAGTGTAGTTTTGCCACCGCCATCGGGGCCAATAAAACCAAATACTTCAGACTCATCAACTGAAAACGAGATATCGTTCAGAGCTTTTGTAGCACCGAAGGTTTTAATAATACCCGATAATTCGATCGCTTTCTGCATCCGATCAGTTTTTGACAGAAGAAAAAATTGCTTCCCCCGGCATTCCGGCT
Source organism: uncultured Bacteroidales bacterium (assembly GCA_963809855.1). Taxonomy (GTDB): domain Bacteria; phylum Bacteroidota; class Bacteroidia; order Bacteroidales; family VadinHA17; genus LD21. Next base: position 3,891,023 of record CAWELF010000001.1, read on the forward strand.
TTTAGAGTGCCATCATTCTTAACCTCTATATCCACAGCGTATACAAGTGTTACGCGTTCCTCTTTTGTCTGAATAATCTTAGGTGTAAATTCGGCTTTGTCGGAGACACGGCTGATAATACCGGTGAATGAACTGAATTTCTTTTCACCGTTATCAATCCTCACAGTGCATGTTTGACCGGTTTTAACAGATGCAATCTGGGCCCCACTGACGTACACTTTAAGTTTAATTACGGACAAATCGGCTATTTTAACCAAAGGTTTGCCTGCAGTTGTTATCTCCCCGGCCTCTGAATACTTTTCGATGACGGTTCCTTTTATCGGACTCTTTACAATGCTTCTTTTTATCTGTTCATTCAGGGTTGCTTTTTTTGATTGATAGACATAAAGTTCTGCTGTTACAGATACTTTTTGTGTATTGTTGGCAGCAATCTGCTTTTGAATCACCGCTACCTGTCCTGTAAGATCATCAAGCTGTTTCTGGGTTGCCGCATCATCCTTAAGCATCTTCTGAATACGGGAGATGTTGATATTCAGGTTCTCAATCTGCTGGGTTAAGATGTCATTCTGAGCGTTAATTGATATTACCCTTGTTCTTACACTATTCATACCAGCATCGATCTCCGATTTTTGCAGATGAAGAAGAGTTGTATCAATCTCGGCTATGACAAAATCTTTGTCAACCTGGACTCCTTCAACCACCGGAAATGCGACTATGCGTCCGCTTGTCTCTGAAGAAACAATAACTTCAGTGGCTTCAAAATTTCCGAAGGCATCGGCCTGTTGGGTTCTGGTTTTGCAACCTCCTGAAAGGAGCACTACGATAGCTATTAATACTTTGGTTTTCATGTTAATATGATATGATAATTATTATTTAGTTCATTTCTTACCTCTTTTTGCCCCCCGGCCCCCCCTAAAGGGGGGTTAAAACATTATAAATATGAGTATTAGCCCCCCTTTAGGGGAGTTGGGTGGTTTACTAGAGGGGAATTATTCTATCTCCTTTCCACTAATATTAAGGTATTCGACTCTTGCTGCCGCAAGATTAATTTTGTGAATCTCAGAATTAATAACTGCCTGACGTTCAGAGTTTAATTCATTAAGATATTCAGTAGCTGTAATAGTCCCATTCTGATATTGTGACTCAGCTGAGGCTGTAATCTTTTTCCTCAGTGCAATAAGTTCATCGTCGGTAGTCATAAGGGATTTAAGATTTGTTATTTCCGCACTCTTAGATTCCAGAGATCTGCTAAGGTTGTCTTTCAGATCATTTTTCCTGTTCTCGATAATTCCCTGTTGAATTGTAATTACCTCTTTCTCATTTTTCGATTTATTCCAGTCAAATATGTTCCACTTGATCCCTGCACCTACTATATAATATGGTGCAAACTGATCTTTGAAGAAGTTGCTGCCAGGAGGGTTTCCATAACCGAGTGTTGCAAACCCAAAAGCTTTAGGCATTCTCTTACTTTCAATTAATTTCATGCCGGCTGAGAGCTGCTCTTTTCTCAGATCGAGTAACTGAAGTTCTGGTCTCGAAAGATCTTTAGAAATCTCCATTGTTTGCCCTGGAACGGATAATTCAGCTTGCGGATCCACTTCGGCTCCTATAAGAGCAGAAAGAACTTTTAAAAAGGAGGTTCTCCTGATCTCATTTTCACTGATCTGCTGATCAAGTTTAATTTTTTCTGCAGTCAGGACATCGATATCTGATTTTATTATTACCCCGTTATTAACACCTGATTGTAACGAGCTTAAGCGCTTCTTTATTAACTCCAGATAATTGTTGAGGAGATCTTTTTGCCTGGCAATTAATAATAGGTTGAAATAGCAACTATTAATCTGACCCCGCAGTTTATATAAATCTGTTTCGGTCTGTTTCATATTAATACTCAGATCGGCTTTTTCAATATTACGTGAGGCTTTGATTGCGCCGCCATCATAGATAGTCTGATTGATATCGACAGTAATTTTATACTGTTCGTGCGGGAGGGGTTTGATTGCACCTGCAATTCCAGGGATAGGAAGATTTCCTAATACTCCACTCATGTCCACTACAGATGAGTTATATACAAGGCTGCCGTTTGCATCGAAAGTTGGTAACCAGCCCGCGGATAGATTTTCATCCTTAAGTTTAGTGATATTGGAGTATGCTTCTTTTTCCCCTGAAAGAGCATTTGCGATCATTGCTTTTTCATAACACTCTTTAAGAGTTATAATCTTCTGAGCCTGAATTATGACAGACCAGGGGATTACTAATGCTATAAGAATCAGGACTTTCCTTTTCATTTATCTTTTTTTAAACTTTAGACACTCCAAACATTAGCTCACTTTAGGCACTCATTACCTGGTAATTGCCTTAATTACAAAGTCAGCTGCGAACTCTTTCCTCTCTTCAATATATTCATCGAAGTTAACTCCGACTTTTGAGAGTATTGCATCGATAAGTCCTCTTGCAGCAAACGGGAAAACACTCATAGCAGCTATTGAAGTCATTAACTGCGGAAGAGATTCTTGCGTAATATTATATTTTATCATCTCCTCTTTATGTTGAGCGTAAAGCTTCTTCCATACATTTTCCAGATCAATATTTTTCAAAATGTTTTTAATTCTTTCCGGGTGTCGGTTAACTTCATTAAGTATAAAGGCAGGCAATCTGGGGTTTTCCTGTAAAAAAGTAATGTGCTCTTTGAAGAAGAATCTGATTTTTGCTTCGAGACTAAGGTTTTCATCAAATACCGGGGCGAATTTTTTAAGCATTTTTCTTGCAATCATCTCAAAGACTGCATTAAAAAGCTGATCTTTTGTTCGATAGTAATAATGAAGAAGAGCTTTGTTAATTCCGGCATGAGTGGCTATATCCTGCATACGTGCCCCGTCCATACCTTTTTCAAGGAAGACATCAGTTGCTGCCTCGAAGATTTTCTCCTCTGTTTGTTTATCGTTTTCTGACATTTCCTTAACTATTTAGTTTAACCATAGGGATTAACCAACAGGTTTAACCGAACGGTCAAAATTATAACAGATTTTTGATATAGGCAAATATTTTTATATATTTTTTTGCGGTATCATTTAAGTTATTTAGATTTAGCACTATATGGTCTCGCTGACCAATTTTGAAATAATTAATATTTAGTATGCACAATCGTAAGCTTAACAGATTGTCAGGATTTGACTATTCTGCAAGTCGGTATTATTTTATTACAGTTTGTGTGCAGAATCGTGTTAACAGTTTTGGAGTAATTACAGATAAATCGGTTCAATTATCTACAAATGGAGTAATCGCTAAGGAACAATGGTCATGGTTGGGTAGCCAGTATCCATACATTGAATTGATTTCATTTGTGGTTATGCCAAATCATGTTCATGGTGTTATTTTTATTAATCGGGATTATTATAATGTAGGGAATGGTCGCGACCATTCCCTACATAACGATCTACCATTCACAATATCACAACCATTGACGCCATAATTTCAATTCATATTTCATTAATAAATATTCCCCATGTCATTCCTGGTATTTATTATAATTTCATAATAGGATGAAAATATTGAAATTATTTGCATTTGTAAAAAATAATATTTTATATTTGCAATATATAAGCAACTTAAATATACAAAAATGATACCAACAGACCTTATTAAAGGATCGCTAAAGACCATAGTGTTGAAACTGCTGCAGGAAAATGGCCGTATGTATGGTTACGACATCACCAGAAAGGTGGAAGAGATGACTGAAGGTAAGATCAAACTAACGTATGGGGCTCTCTATCCCGTTTTGCATAAGCTTGAGAAGGAAGGTGTACTTATAACAGAGTCGGAGAATTTCAATAACCGCATCCGTATTTACTACCTTCTTACTCCTCATGGTCATTCAGTTGTTGCTGAAAAAATTCAGGAGATGAATGAGTTCATCGAATCTCTGCAGCGTATAGTTAATGCTAAACCCGGATTAAGCCATGCCTGAACTGAGTCTCAATAATATTGACCAGATATCGCGTGATATCAGAAACCAGGAGATTACTTTTTCGCATCTCCTGGAAGATCTGATCGACCATGTTTGCTGTGATGTGGAATATGAGATGCAGCGGGGCCTTTCATTTGCTGAAGCATATCGCTCGGTAAAAAAGAAGATGGGACCACGCAGGTTAAAAGAGATTCAGGAAGAGACACTTTATGCAGTCGATACTAAATACAGAAATATGAAAAAAACAATGAAAATTTCAGGTTCAGCCGGAACTATCCTTTTAGGCTTTGCGGCGCTGTTCAAAATTCAGCACTGGCCAATGGCTGGAGTAATGCTTACGCTTGGGGCAATTATACTGGCATTTGTTTTTATGCCATCAGCCCTTAGTGTTTTATGGAAAGAAACACATAACAGGAAGAAACTGTTTCTTTTCATTTCTGCATTTTTTGCAGGGATGTTCTTTATTCTGGGAATAGCGTTTAAAATTCAGCACTGGCCCGGGGCAGGAATTATTTTAGGTCTTGCTGCGATTTCCGGAATTTTATTGTTTGTTCCGGCCCTTGTTATTAGCAAATTAACAGATCAGGAAACTAAAGCAAAAAGGCCTGTATATATTCTTGGTGCTGCAGGTACTATTATTTATGTTATTGGATTGTTCTTCAAAATTCAGCACTGGCCTCTTGCAACTATACTAATGGTTACAGGTATGGTCATTTTATGCTTCCTGGCTTTCCCGATTTTTAGCAGGATCACCTGGAAGGAAGAAAATCATATCAGTTCAAGATTTATCTACATGGTCCTTGGTTTTATTTTGATTATAATCCCTGGAACTATGATATCTCTCAACCTTGAGAATTCATATCAGAATAATTATTATCGCTTTAACAGCCAGCAGACTTTTATGAATGATTATCTCTTCAAAAATAACAGGATTACTATGAGCAGATTAGACTCATTAAGCTATCACAAGGCGGAACTGATACACGACAGAACCAGGGCAGTGATGGCGATTATTAGCAGTATCGAAGAAAAGATGGTACTTGAATCTGCTGGTGCTTCCGATAAGCCTGTTGTAAAACCTAATTTAATTTATGCGACTGAAGCAGGGAAGCAGATTGAATATTCTTTACTCTCCATTCCATTCTTTACATACCCTCCGAAACTTTTTCTTTCGGCCGGCTCCAGTACAAGGCAGGATCTCAATGTATCTCTTGCAGAATATGCAAGCTATTTAACTACTATAATGTCTGCAGATGATGTACTGAAGTATCGATTAATGATCGACGCAGAAACATTTCTGCCTGATGCTTCCCTGCAAAAAGGCAATATGACTTTAATGTCTGCACTCCATTCCCTCGAAATGATGAAAAGCGGCCTTCTCACAGTTGAGTCATGTGCTTTAAACGAAATTTCAAAACATTGATAGCTATTTAAATACATAAAATCATGAAGCAAAAATTATATATTCTCGGGGTGATTACAGCCATAATTATCTCTACCGGAACAATATTTAAGGTGAATCACTGGCCGGCAGCAGCAATTTTGATAACTGCAGGAACTTTGATATTGGTTCTGCTCTTCTTACCGGCTGCACTGGCAGATAATTTCAAAGTTGAAGGAAACAAACAAAACAAGCTACTTTATATCGCAACATATATTACCTGTTTTGTAGTATTCATCGGGATGCTTTTTAAAATAATGCATTGGCCCTATGCCGGAGTTGGATTGTTTATTGCACTTCCATTTCCTTATGTTGTTTTTCTTCCTGTTTTTCTGATAGTTACATCAAAAAACAAGAATTTTAATATTTATAATACAGTCTTCGTCCTGCTTCTGCTTGCAATGAATTCAGTATTCTCGATGCTACTCGCTTTAAATGTTTCAAAAGAAACTATTGATGACAGTTATAACATTTCAAGAGACTATTGTAATGTAAAATCTGCTCTGGCTCAGGTGCCTGTAATGAATAATGAATCAGTAGTTAATATGAAAATTGATGAGGTAATAAAGATTACAAATGAATACCAGGATCTGATATTGAAGCAGGAAGGGACGACAAGGGAGCAATGGGAAAAAGCCCCCGGGAATTTGTTGAGAGCTGAATCTCCGAATGTTGCCGCATCAATCCTGGAAGAAAATAGGGAAAAACCTGCCGGAATCAAACTTGAAAAAGCTCTTAATGAGCTTGTTAGTCTTATGAAGCAGACTAAAGGCTATGAGGAAACTGCCAATGTGTTGTCTGGGATAGCCGGGCTGGGAGCAGAGGGGGAGGAGGATCATGCTGAAGTATTTGCTTCCAGAAATATAGTAAATAATCTAACCTGGGCAATTGCTTATCTCGACGGTCTTGAGACTAACCTTCTAATGATAAAAGCCGCCACCCAATCATTAAAATAACGAAATTGTAAATACATATCTGACATGTAAAATTTTGAGGTTGGTAGCAAAATGCATTTTCTTGCCACCAAGGCACAAAGTATCACCAAGATTAAATTATTAAAGATTAGCTCTTTGCGTACCTTGGTGTCTTTGTGTCTTGGTGGCAAATTCATTTTTTTGATTTCACCTTGTTCCCGTGGTTAAAATTCTCCTCTTCTTACTCCCCTCCTCCATATCTGAATAAACCCATTCTGTCGGCAAACAATCCCTTTGTATCTATTAAGTTTTTATCAGAGGTAGTGAGATAATACTTTTACTCCCAAATTGATAGAAATTTATGCGAAAATTGATTTTTATTTTATGTGTTAGCCTGTTAACCGTAAGTTCAGATATTTACGCTCAGCAGGACAGTATCTGGACTCTTGAAAAATGTATTAATTATGCATTTGAGCAGAATATCCAGATACGGAAAAGCAAACTTTCAAACCAGAGATTAGGGCTCTATTCCGAACAGTCAAAGGCGCAACGCCTCCCTTCGGTAAACGGATCAATCAGTCAGAATTTCAACTGGAGCAAGAGTAATCCTGCCGGATCGACCGGGTTTACAGGTACAAACGGGTCAAATTATTCAGTTAACTCGGGCCTCACTATTTTCAACTATTCAAGAATCGACAACCTTATTAAACAGGCTGAACTCGATCTGGAAAGTGGAAACTACTCCCTTGAAACAACAAAAGAATCCATCAGCCTTAACATCCTAAATGCTTTTCTTCAGGTATTATATGCAGAAGAACAGGTAAAAAACAGCAGAAAACAACTTGAATCAACTGCAGGACAGCTTAATCTGGCAAATGAACGACTGGCTCTAAAAGTTATCTCACAAGCCGATTATTCACAGGTTAAGTCGCAGATGGCCAGCGAAAAACTTACTCTTGCCAATTCCGAGAGTCAACTGGCAATCGCAAAGGTGAACCTGATGCAGATGATGGAGCTCCCTGTTACATCGAACTTTGGCATTGTTCATCCAGCGCTGGGCGAATCCTTAAATCAACACCGGGTACCTGATGTAAAGTCTGTTTATGAGACAGCGCTGGCCATTAAGCCACAGATTAAAAACGCAGCACTGGGAAAGAAAAGTGCCGAACTTGACGAACAAATTGCAAAAGCAGGGTATTTTCCGGTTTTATCAGCAAGCGCCGGAATAAGCTCTGGTTATTCCAGTTCCGCGACAGATCTATATTTCAATCAATTAAATAACGGAATCAGACCATCCGTCGGATTATCCCTCTCGGTTCCTATTTATCAGAAAAAACAGGTCAAAACAAGTGTTGCAGTTGCTAAAATAGGTTACCAGGACGCCGAATTAAGTGAGACAGATACTAAAAATCAGTTAAGAAAAAGTATTGAGCAGACTTGTCAGGATGTTATCTCAGCTCAGACGGAGTACGATGCCAGTGTGGAAAAGTACCAGGCGACTCTTGAATCTTCGGCCCAGAGCGATGAGAAATTCAAACAGGGAATTATAAACTCCGTTGATTATCTTGTTACAAAAACAAACCTCATAGTTGCTGAAAGTCAGCTCCTCCAATCTAAGTTTAAATTAATATTCAGTTATAAAATTCTTGACTTTTATTCAGGAATACCCCTATCACTCTAAAGAATACAATAGAAAAAAGTAAAAAGACAAGACGATGAAAAAGAAAACAGTAATAATTATTTTATTAATAGTAGTAGTAGTTGCGGCAATAGTTGCGAAGAAAGGTTCTTCAAAAAAGGGCTCTGTTTATTCGTTTGAAACTGTAAAGGTTGAAAGAACAGGTATTTCCAATATCGTAACGGCTACCGGTACCATTGAGGCCATTACCACGGTAAATGTAGGTACACAGGTGTCGGGCATCATTCAGCATGTTTATGTTGATTTCAACCAGAATGTTAAACAGGGTCAGCTGCTTGCCAAACTTGATGAGACTTCTCTTTTGGCACAACTTGAACAGAGTCAGTCTTCTGTGGATCAGGCACAGGCGCAGTTGAATTTCCAGGAAGCTACATATAAAAGAATAAAGGCGCTTTTTGAGAAGGATTTAATTGCTCAGGGCGATTATGATCAGGCTCTGTATAATTATGAGAACTCAAAAGCTTCTCTCAGCAACACAAAATCTGCTCTCGCACGCACAAAAGTAAACCTCGATTATGCTACAATTACTTCACCAATTGATGGTGTTGTGTTAAACAGGGCTGTTGAAGAAGGACAAACTGTTGCTGCCAGTTTTAATACTCCTACACTTTTCACTATTGTAAACGACCTTACACAAATGGAAGTGCAGACAAATATTGATGAGGCCGACATTGGTAAAGTAAAACAGGGGCAACGGGTTGAATTTACTGTTGATGCATACCCCGATATGAAATTTAAGGGAGTGGTATCTGAAGTAAGACTGCAACCTGTAACAACCAATAATGTTGTTACTTATGTTGTTATTCTGAGAGCTCAGAATCCCGATAAAAAGCTAATGCCAGGGATGACCGCCAGCGTTAAGATTTACATTGAAGAAAAAGAAAAAACGCTGGTTGTATCGGGGAAAAGTATAAGGTTTACTCCAGACGAAGACTATATGAAGAAATTGGCTGACAGCGTTTTGAAGCCTGAGATAAAAAGAGTGTGGGTAAAGGATGAAAAGGGCGGAGCCCGCCAGATTCCAGTAACTACTGGTATCGACAACGGATCGGATGTTGAGCTTCTTACAGGGTTAAAAGAAGGAGATGAGGTGATTATTTCAATGAGCAATAGTCTCACAAAATATACGTCTGCAAAACCAAGCAGCAGTCAGCGTGGCCCAATGCCATTCTAAAAATCAATAGGCGTGTATAAATTTAAAAACCGGACTATGAATAATACAATAATAGAAATCAACAGCCTTAAAAAAGATTACCATGTAGGTGAGGTTACTGTTCATGCCCTGCGGGGGGTGGACCTGAAAATTGAAGAAGGTGAATTTGTGGCAATTATGGGGGTTAGTGGATCCGGCAAGTCAACTATGCTGAACATTCTTGGTTGTCTTGATAAACCTACTTCCGGAAATTATATGCTCGATGGGGTTAATATTAAGACTTTGGGAAAGGACGAGCTGGCCAGGCTTCGTAATCAAAAACTGGGTTTTGTCTTTCAATCGTATAATCTTTTGGCACGCACAACGGCTCTTGAAAATGTTGAATTGCCTCTGTTCTACAATCCAAAAATCAGGGCGAAAGGGCGCAAAGAATCTGCCCTCAGGGCCCTCGAAGCAGTAGGGTTAAGCGATCGGATGCATCACATGCCTAATCAGTTGTCAGGCGGGCAGCAGCAAAGGGTCGCTATAGCACGCTCGCTGGTGAACAATCCTGTGCTCATCCTTGCAGATGAGCCCACTGGTAATCTTGACACAAGGACATCCTTTGAGATAATGGAATTGTTCCAGAGTTTAAATGAACAGGGAAGGACAATCGTTTTTGTAACTCATGAAAATGATATAGCCAGATTTGCCACACGAAATATCATTTTCAGGGATGGTAAAATTCAACGGGAAAATATTGTAACAGACAGGTTAAATGCAACAGAGATGTTGAAATTAATGCCCGTGGAAAATATTGAAGAATTTGACAAATAAATTAAACATCATAGAATGAACTATTCAAATTTATTCAGGATTGCCATCCGTGCTTTGATAAGAAACAGACTCAGAGCTTTTCTTACAATGCTGGGTATAATAATAGGTGTAGCATCAGTTATTGCTATGTTGGCAATCGGCGAAGGATCAAAAGAAAGCATTATGTCGTCGATGTCGAGTATGGGCTCGAATATGGTTATGGTACAACCTAATTTTCAACAACGCGGAGGTGTAAGTCTAGGAGCTTCTGGCTCAATGGCGCTAAAGTTCAGCGATGTTATTGCTCTTCGAAATGAAGCAAAAACTCTGTCTGCTGTTTCTCCGGAAGTCAGGGCTTCGGGACAGGTCATCTACAGTAATCAAAACACCCAGACAACAATCTATGGCGTAAGCGAGGAGTATCTCGCTATCAGAAAGATGGTGATTGAACACGGAAGAATTTTCAACGATGCCGAAATAAAGAGTATGGCGAAAGTATGTATCCTTGGTCAGACTGTTTCTGAAAACCTCTTCGGAAAGGGAATAAATCCGGTTGGACTGTCAATCCGCGTGAAGAAACTTCCTTTCCTGGTTATTGGTGTTCTTGAAGATAAGGGTGAAAGTGGTATGGGACAGGATCAGGACGATCTGATACTGGCTCCTTATACTACTGTACAGCGGCGACTGGCAGCAATCGACTATATAAATGGTATATATGCCTCAGCTATAAGCGAGGAAAAAGGACCGCAGGCAATTGCTGAAGTTGGAGAAATTCTCAGGAGGGCGCATAAGCTTAAAGAATCTGATGAAGACGACTTCCGCGTAATGTCGCAGTCAGAACTGCTTAAGACTGTTTCGTCGGTGACTGATATCCTGAAACTTCTTCTTGGGGCTATAGCCGGAATCTCTCTTCTCGTTGGAGGTATAGGCATAATGAATATAATGTTCGTATCAGTTACCGAGCGTACCCGTGAAATAGGTTTGCGCATGGCTATAGGAGGCAGGGGAACAGATATCCTGAAACAATTCCTGGTTGAATCAATTATACTAAGTATTTTAGGTGGTATATTTGGCATAATATTCGGATATCTCATTGCGGCTGGAGCCGGTTCTTTAATGGGCAGCCAGATAATTGTTACCCCTCAATCGGTTATGCTTGCAGCCGGGGTATGCTTTTTAATTGGTGTGTTTTTCGGATGGTATCCGGCTCGCAAAGCAGCAAGTCTTAATCCGATAGATGCATTAAGGTATGAGTAATTAGGAACAGACCTTAGCAAATATGATAATTGGCCAGCTAACTTTTCATAAATTGTTATACTTTTAAGGTTAATGAAAAACTTTTTTACAGGCGCCAAGATAAGGATATCTTTACACCTTCTGGCCTGGTTAATTCTCCTGGGCTTGCCAATGTATTTTATTAAGAGATGGCAGGTTGGGAATGACTTCATCTGGATCTACTACATCAACACATTGGTTAGTGGATTAATATTCTACATAAACTATCTAGTTCTTGTACCAAAGTTTTTTTTCCAAAACAGAAAGAGAAAGTATTTTTTATCAGTATTTATTGTATTAGTTCTGTTCTATTTTGCGACCGATATATCTAACGAAATGGTATTCAGATATATACCAGTCGGGGATACTATTGGAGGTCCTATTCAACCTCCATTCCGTCAGATGCATCAATATAACTTTGGTTTCACATCCTTGTTCCTTGTTTTCTTTTCTTTGGGGATGAGGGTCATCGAACGACATACTCAAACTGAAAAATTACAGAAAGATCTTGAAAAGGAGAAACTTAATTCCGAACTGGCTCTTCTGAAAAACCAGATTAGTCCTCATTTCTTCTTTAATACACTTAATAATATCTACTCTCTCATAAGCATAAATGCAGAAGATTCACAGCGGGCAGTACTAAAGCTATCAAAACTAATGAGATACTTGCTATATGATTCTGAAAGCGGTAATATTTCGCTTAGCAGTGAGATCGCGTTTATGAATAATTATATCGATCTGATGAAGCTCAGGATGAGCGATAAAATTAGTTTGAATGTCTCTTTCCCTGAAAACTATGACGATATCAATATTCCTCCATTACTTTTTATCCCTTTCATTGAAAATGCTTTTAAACATGGTATCAGTTACCGGGAAATTTCTTTTATAGATATTCGCATGGCTACAACCAAAGATTCTATCTCATTTATTTGCGCTAACAGCATCGTTAAACCAAGGGAAGATGTTGAAAGTGAATATTCCGGGATAGGGCTTGATAATGTAAGCAAAAGGCTGAATCTTCTCTTCCCCGGAAAGCATGACCTTAAAATAAACAGATCAGGTACATCGTTCGAGGTAGTCCTTAATATTAAATTAGCATAATGATAAAGGTAATTGCTATTGATGACGAACCTTTGGCTCTTAAACTTGTCGCGGGGTACATTGAAAAAACTCCGGGATTGAAACTTGTCGGTAAGTTTGACAATCCTGTGGATGCTTCAGAATTCCTGGCAGATGTAAATGTTGATCTTATTTTTGTTGATATTCAAATGCCGGATCTTTCAGGGATAGAATTTACGAGACTAATTGAGAAAGGGCCCAAAGTAATCTTTACCACGGCTTACGAAAAATACGCTCTCGAAGGATATAAGCTGGAAATAGTCGATTACCTCCTGAAACCCTTTAGCTATGAGGAGTTTTTGACAGCTGTTAATAAAGCTCAGAATCTGTTAAGACTTGAAAATAAATCTCTTAACAAAGTAGATGTGAATAGTGAGTTTCTTTTTCTTAAATCGGATTACAAGATAAAAAGGATCAACTTTAATAATATCCTTTACATTGAAGGAATGAAGGATTATGTTAAGGTCTATTTACAAAATTCGCCTGCTCCGGTTCTTTCCATAACTTCTCTTAAACTACTTGAATCAAAGTTGCCGGAATCAAAATTTATGCGCGTTCACCGGTCGTTCATTGTCAACCTTGAAAAAATTGATACCATCGAACGGAGCAGGATCGTTTTTGGGAAAGAGTATATTCCTGTAAGCGAGCAGTATAAGGATAAATTTCAGCTATATCTCGATAAAAATTTTCTGTAAATTAACTTAAATCCAAATCAATGAGTAAAAAACTATTCTTAATGACATTAATGCTTACAGTGGGCATTTATGTCTGTAACGCCGCTAAAATTGACGGTAAATGGAAAACAACTATGAACGACATGGAACTGACTTTTACTTTTAAAGTAACAGGTGATACCTTTTCGGGTTCAGTTTTAAGCCAGATGGGCGATATGCCTTTCACGAACGGCAAGATAAAAGGTGATGAGTATTCCTTCGATATTGATATGCAGGGAGCAAAAATAACACACAAATTCAAACTGGAAGGCGATGTTATTAAAATGACAGTTGTTTTACCGGCTGAAATGTCTGGTGGAGACGCACCCGGAGAAATGACCCTTAAAAAGGTAGAAGAGAAATAGATTGATATTCCCATAAAGAACCTGACTTAAAACAAGTCAGGTTTTTTTATTGCATTAACTTTTTTGAATTTATTATTCTGAATACACATATATTTGATTAAACCCTATAAAAAATAGGGTAAGAAACATATAAATGCAATATTAAATGAATATAACCTATATAAAAGTAGGGTATAAATGAAAAAAAGAATTAAATATATTGTTGAACCCCCAAAAACATTTATATTTGTCAAAAATATTTTGTACTCATATCATATTAAAATTACAATAGACAACTGATACTGGCTCTGCTTGGGGTTGGCAAACAACACGATTAAATACAGATAAGTTATGATGAAGACAAAATGGAAAAGATTCTCGATGGTAATGATGTTTATGTTTATCAGTTTTACCGGCGTATATGCTTCAGACGGAGCGGTTGTTGATACCGGTGCTACTGCCTGGATGCTTACTTCTACTGCACTTGTACTTTTAATGATTCCTGGGCTCGCAATGTTTTATGGCGGGCTGGTCCGTTCAAAAAATGTCCTCGGAACAATTATGCACAGCTATGTTGCAATGGGAATTATAAGCGTTTTATGGGTTATAGTCGGATACAGTATGTGCTTTGGAAAAAACATCTTTGGTGGTTGGTTCGGATGGAGTTCCGATTATTTTTTCCTGAAAGGAATTGACACTAAAGTAATGGATGCTGGTATTCCGGAGTACGTTTTTTCCATGTTCCAGGGGAAATTTGCTATAATAACTCCGGCGCTTATTGCAGGCGCATTTGCTGAAAGGGTTTCTTTTAAGGCATATTGCTTCTTCATTGCTATCTGGGGACTACTTGTATATAATCCGCTTTGTCACTGGGTTTGGGCTTCCGACGGATTCCTTTTTAATCTGGGTGCAAAAGGGGCTATTGATTTTGCCGGAGGAACTGTTGTTCACATATCGGCAGGGATAAGTGGTCTGGTTGCAGCCTTGTATCTTGGGGCTCGCAGGGGTTATCCCTATCAGGTAATTCGTCCGAATAACATGGTAATTACAATGCTTGGAGCAGGATTACTCTGGGTTGGATGGTTTGGCTTCAATGCCGGCAGCAGTGTCTCATCAGGGGTAAGCACAGCTCAGGCCCTCGTTGCTACACAGGTTGCAGCGGCAGCAGGTGCATTAACTTGGATTATTATTGAAGGAAGACATCAGGGGAAAGCTACTGCGCTTGGGTTTGCCAGTGGTATTCTTGCCGGACTGGTAGCTGTTACTCCTGCAGCGGGAGTTGTTCAGCCTTATGGTGCAATGGCTCTTGGGATTATAGCATCAATGGTATGTTATATGGCTATAATGCTGAAAAACAAACTTGGCTACGATGATAGTCTTGATGCTTTTGGGATTCACGGTGTTGGGGGAATAACCGGGGCACTGCTCCTGTCATTTTTTATTCGTCCCTCATGGATGGCTGATGCAGCTGTTGCTGCCGGTGGCTCATGGACAGTCTGGAACCAGCTTGGAATACAGGCACTGGCAGTAGTTATAGCAATAGCATATGCAGCTATAATGACATTTATTATTATCTATACTCTGAATAAATTTATGAAGTTTAAAGCTTCTGAAGACGATGAAATGGCAGGTCTTGACAGATCTTATCACGGAGAAAGAGGATATGGTATGTTGAACCCAAGTTAGTAATAATCATGTAAAATTCATAGTATGAAACTTATAACGGCAATAATAAGAGAGGTTCAGCTTGATAAAGTCCGTGAGGCTCTCATAGCAGCAGAAATTACAAGGATTACCGTAAGCCGTGTCTCCGGACATGGACAGCAAAGAATAGAGGAAATGTACCGGGGACAAAGGATTGTTCCTGATCTTATACCTAAAATTAAGATCGAAATAGCTGTCAATGAGGCTTTTGTGGATATTACAGTTGAGGCTATACTCAAATCGGCTCGTACAAACGGAGCTGGTTCAGTTGGTGATGGCAAGATATTTATTACTCCCCTTGATGAATGTATCAGAATACGTACAGGACAACGAGGAGGAACAGCGATATAAGTTTTTAAAGGTTGGTTAGTTGTTAGTTTATTAAACCCGGGAGTTAGGCCCGGGTTTTCTTTTTATTGCCTTTTGTCTTATTTTTTCTATATTTGATAAGTGTTTCCTTTTGTGCTAGTAAACTTATCATTATGTTAGTCAGAACTTTTGCAAGTGCCGTTAATGGTATAGATGCTGTTACTGTAACTATTGAAGTTAATGTATCGCGTGGAATACAGTTTTTTCTCGTAGGACTACCCGACAGTGCCGTGAAGGAGAGTCAGCATAGAATTGCTTCTGCCCTCCTGGCACTTAATTATCACTGGCCTGGTAAGCAGGTAGTTATAAATATGGCTCCGGCTGATATCAGGAAGGAGGGATCCTCATATGATCTTCCGCTTGCTCTGGGGATCCTTTCTGCGGATGAAAAGGTTGCAAAAAGTGAGATAGAATCATTTATTCTAATGGGAGAATTGTCGCTCGATGGTTCACTTCAGCCGGTGAAGGGAGTCCTTCCCATAGCATTAAAAGCCCGGGAAGAGGGATTCAAAGGTGTAATAGTTCCGATCAAAAACGTTCGTGAAGCAGCAGTTGTCGAAGGACTTGATGTATATGGAATGGAAAACCTGTGCGATGTAGTTGATTTCTTCAACGGAACCAGAAAATTTGCCCCTGTTAAAGTAGATCTGCTCGAGATTTTTTCAAGTGAGGCAAATAAATATGATGTGGATTTTTCTGACGTCAGGGGACAGGAAAATGTTAAGAGGGCTCTTGAAGTTGCTGCGGCAGGGGGACACAATATTATAATGATTGGTCCTCCTGGAGCGGGTAAAACAATGCTTGCAAAAAGATTACCTACAATAATCCCTCCTCTGACTCTTGAGGAAGCTCTTGAGACAACAAAAATCCATTCTGTAGCAGGGAAGATAGACCCTCACACTGCTCTGATGACGAAGAGACCATTCCGATCACCTCATCATACTATTTCAGATGTAGCTCTTGTGGGTGGTGGCACATTTCCCCAGCCCGGTGAGATTTCACTCGGACACAATGGGGTATTGTTTCTTGATGAGCTGCCGGAATTTAAACGTACAGTTCTCGAAGTTATGCGGCAACCACTTGAGGACAGAGTGATTACTATTTCAAGAGCAAAATCTACCGTAGACTATCCAGCAAGTTTTATGCTTGTAGCTTCAATGAATCCTTGTCCCTGCGGGTTTCATAATCATCCCGAAAAGGTGTGCATGTGTTCAACAGGAATGGTACAGAAGTACCTGAACAGAATTTCTGGACCACTCCTCGACAGAATTGATATTCATATTGAAGTGGTACCAGTAAATTACGACAAACTATCAGATTCTGGAAAGCTGGAACGCTCATCAGATATCCGCAGTAGAGTGGTAAAGGCCAGAGCTTTGCAGGCAAAGCGTTTTGAGTCGGTAAAGGGAGTCTACTCAAATTCGCAAATGTCGTCTTCCATGCAACGAAAATACTGCCAGTTAGATGAAGCAGGAGGAAGACTATTGAAATCAGCCATGGATATAAGAGGACTATCTGCAAGAGCATACGACAGGATTTTAAAGGTAGCCAGAACCATCGCAGATCTGGGTGATTCGGAAAATATTACCGCTGAACATATTTCCGAAGCAATAAACTACCGTAATCTCGACAGAGAGGGCTGGGCTGGTTAGGGCTCGACTTCGCTCGCCCTGACCTGCTTCGCTCGTGATCAGTTTCTCTTTCTTTCCATGGATTGTGTGTCGAACGAGTCAGTCTGAGCGAAGTGGATCGAACGAGTCAGTCTGAGCGAAGCGGATCGAACGAGTCAGTCTGAGCGAAGCCGAAGACTGACCATGCTGTTCAGAACCAGGTATAATAACTTAAATTAGTAGTAATTAATTCAATGAAAACTCTTTATGTATATATTCTGGAATGTTCTGATAATTCATTCTACACCGGTGTAACGAATGATGTTGGCAGAAGGTTTACAGAGCACCAATCAGGTATTCATACGGATTCCTACACTTATAGGCGCAGACCTTTAAAACTTGTTTATTGTAAACAGTTCAGAAGTCCGATTAAGGCCATAAATTATGAAAAACAATTGAAAGGTTGGTCAAAGGCTAAAAAGATAGCACTCATTAATAATGACATTAAATCATTACATGAACTGGCAGAATGTAAAAATGAAACAAGCCATAAATTCTATATAGCACCAGATTGAGTATTGTGGATCTAACGTGTCAAGCTGAGCGAGGTCTAACGAGTCAAGCTGAGCGAAGTCGAAGCTTGACTCATAAAATTACAGGAACCTCGACAGAGAAGGTTGGGCGGGTTAGGGGCTCAATTTTTTAGGCACAATATTTGAATACTTAATATTTGTTAAAATGCATTTTATGGTTTCGGATCATCGCAAAAATTTTCTTTATTTGTAATAGCAATGGTATTTTTCAGATATAATTAATTCCTTAAGATTTTAAAAAAAGTTATTATGATGACAAAAAAAGCAATTATGTTGATTTGTATAGTATTGTTCCTGGGTAGTTCACTTTCAGCCCAGCCTTTCAAATACATTGGAGCAGATAAATGTAAACCATGTCACAATAGAGTTCCTTCAGGAGAGCAATATAATAAGTGGCTAAAAGATCCTCATTCTCAGGCTCTTAAAACTCTTAGCAGCCAGGCATCAATTGATTATGCTAAGAAAAATGGCATTGCTGATGCCACAAAAGAGGCTAAATGCCTGAAATGCCATTCAACTTACGATGCGATAGATCCATCTCTGCGTGAAGGAATCCTTGCTACTGAGGGTGTCTCCTGCGAAGCTTGCCACGGCCCCGGAAGCGTATATAAAGCTATTCCAATTATGAGGGATCATGCTCAGTCATTAAAAAACGGACTTGTTGTTCCTGACAAACAATTATGTCTGCAGTGCCATAATAAAGACAATCCGTTTTTTAAAGAGTTTAATTATGAAGCAAGTTTAGCGAAAATAGCACATCCTAATCCATCAAAAGGAACCCATCGTTAGAACCAGAAGTCAGCTTAAATTTTAAAGAACATTTGCTTGTTAATTCGGGCAAATGTTTTTTTTAAATGAAAATCCTTTCGTTTTCCGGGCCTGAAGTTTCTTCATCTATCAAATAACCGTTCCTAGAGTTCCAATTCAGATTACCAGTTATAAATACACTCGTACTAGCATTATATTAATCAGCTTATTGTAACTGATAAATTTTTCACTGGATAGGCACATAAAAATATCTCCTGGTGATTTACTTTTTTACACAGGAATGAATCTTTAGATTTTTGTGAGGGTATGTCAAAAGTATGTTAAAAAAGTATAAAAAGACAGAATTCGTCTCCTCTGAGAATGCCATTTATTGGAGCGCTGGTAAAAAGTGTTGCGTAACTCAACAGGTGTTGAATAAATATACAAAAACTGTAAACTGGTTAGTCGCCAGCTCATTAGCAGCATATAAATTGTACAGTGTAAATAAATTCAACACATTACCAGTGGCATCAATATTGGAATGTGTCAGTTAATAGGCACATATACAGGTCGTTATGATCATGATTTTTTGTTGGCACTATAGTTGATTAATATGGTCTGATTACAAAACTAAAGAAATCCTGTTCGTAATGATTTTAATAGCAGATAATTACGAACCTAAAAATTAAGATTATGAATAGACCAATTATTCTATTAATCAGTTTGTTACTTCTGAACTTCGGAACATCTAAGGGCACTTCTCTGAAAAGTGATAATTCCGCTTTACCTGTGGATTCAATAAAAATTTTTAGCTCTCCTGATCTGTACAACCTATCTGTTAAGTGGGCAAATGAATATGACAAAGTAAATCCTGAAGCTAAAATTAAAATCATAAGTGCTACTGATAACAAAATTGCTGGTAACAAAATCGGGAATGAAGGTTTTGGTATTGTATCGGATAATTATTTCTCAGGATCAGGCAATGAATCAAATTGGAAAATGGTTATCGGAAGAGATATAATTATTCCGGTAATAAATTCAAAGAATCCATACCTGGATGAGATTTCAAAACAGGGAATCTCTCCTGAAGTATTTTCTCAGTTCATTGCCAATCCTGATTCCAGAACATGGGGAACTCTTCTGAAAAGCAATCAAAAAACTTCAGCCAATTACTATTGGATAAATAACGAATCAGTTATTAATGGTTTGTCTGAGTTTCTGAAGACAGATAAACTTAAGGAGAAAGGGTTTAAGGTTGAAAGCGGGAAAGAGTTGATTTCAGCAATTCAAAAAGATCCGAATTCAATAGGTTTTTGCAAAATGGTGGATATTCTGGATTTCAAAAATCAAAGCCTTCTTGAAAATATCGCGATGCTTCCAATTGATAGAAATGGCAATGGAATAATCGATTATAATGAAAAGATATATGATGATTTCAATTCCTTTTCAAGAGGAGTATGGATTGGGAAATACCCCAAAGCTCTTTTTAGTAACATCTATTCCGTTTCTACAGAACAGCCCGAAAATGCAGCTGAAGTGGCATTTTTGAAATGGGTCCTCACCGACGGACAACAATTTCTTTATTCCAACGGTTATTCAGATCTCCTGGTAAGCGAAAGGCAGACAGCTGCAGATAATTTGTCAACTGTTAAAATATACGATGGTGCAAACGCTGTTCAGAAATCTCCCTTCAGAACAAT
Source organism: uncultured Bacteroidales bacterium (assembly GCA_963809855.1). GTDB lineage: Bacteria > Bacteroidota > Bacteroidia > Bacteroidales > VadinHA17 > LD21. The sequence continues at coordinate 3,911,166 of CAWELF010000001.1, forward strand.
ATTGCTTATTGTAATTGTATTACTAGTGGCCTTTATCATTGTTGATGCTTTAGTAAGATATTTCAGTCGCCAGAAAATCACGGAAAAGATTAAGGATATTTCTTTACAACCTGTTATTAATGAAAACACATTAATTGTTCCTAATGGACTTTATTTTGATAAAACCCATACCTGGGCTTTTATGGAACAGGATGGGATAGTAAAGGTTGGAGTTGATGACTTCCTTCAGCATATAACCGGAAATGTTACCAGGATAAAGATGAAGAAACAGGGAGAGAAAGTGAAGAAGGGTGAACAGATTCTGACAATAATCCAGAATGGCAAACAACTGAACTTATATGCTCCAATCTCAGGAACTATAAGAGAACAGAACAATATGCTCGAGAAAAACTCTTCAATTTTGAACTCTTCTCCTTATAACGACGGATGGGTTTATAAGATAGAACCTACTAACTGGATAAGAGAAAACCAGCTTTTATTCATGGCTGAAAAGCAGAAACAATTTATAAAAAATGAATTTTTGAGACTGAAGGATTTTCTTGTTGTCGCTCTTAATTCTGATAAAGATATACGTTCCCAGTTTGTAATGCAGGATGGAGGTGAACTCAGGGAAGGGATTCTTTCGAATCTGGGACCAAAAGTCTGGGAGGATTTTCAGACAAAATTTATTGACCCTTCAAAACAAGTCTGGTTTTATGAAATATATTAAGCGATTCTGATCAGCGATAAAAGCATTGCTTATAGTTCGTAAAAAATAAGGACAACATCCATTTTTAAAGTGTAACTGGTATTTAATAAATCCCATTATTATAGAAATTTGTTTGACATGGAGAAAATTAACAGACGTAAATTTATTGAGAAATCTCTACTACTTAATGGCTCTATCTTTTTTGGAGCAACTTTTGGCGGTCGGTTTTTTAGAAAAATTACTCTCCCATCTGGTGAGGAGTATTATTTACCAATACAGGATTCCAATCCTTCTATTTCACGGATTGCTAAAAACTGCGTGGAATGTGGCGCTTGTATTGAGGCTTGTAGGGATAAGCAACTTGTTTACGGAACGTTTAAATCCAGTAAAACAAATCACGTTTGTATAAACTGTGGGACTTGTATTCAGGCATGTGAAGGAGGAGCATTAACTGAAAAATATTGCTGGCAGAAAGTTCTGGATGCAATTGATAATCCGTCAAAAATAGTAATTGCTTCTGTTTCACCTGCAGTGCCGGCCGGAATTGGTGATTATTTTGGGATGCCCTCTGGTTCTTATCTGCCAGAAAACATTATAGGTGCTTGCAGATCAATCGGTTTCGACTATGTCCTTGATACTAATTTCAGCGCAGATCTGACAGTTATGGAGGAGTCGCACGAGTTGCAGAAGCGTATTCTGGGTAAAGAAGAACTACCTCAGTTTACCAGTTGTTGTCCTGCCTGGGTTAAGTACGTAGAGATATATTATCCCTCTCTTTTGAAACATTTATCTACAACAAAAAGTCCAATTTCAATGCAGGGGACCCTGGTGAAAAGTTATTTTGCTAAAAAGAAGGGTATTGATCCTAAAAATATTGTGCATGTTGCGATAGCTCCATGTACCGCTAAGAAATATGAAATTACCCGTGAAGAGCTCAAACTAAATAAGGGAGTTTCAGGTACTGACATGTCAATGACCACAAATGAGTTAGCGATAATGCTAAAAAGCCGGAATATCGATCTGGCTACCAAGAGAGGCACATACGATTCAGTAATGGGTACAGCATCAGGAGGGGCAATGATCTTTGGCAATACCGGTGGCGTAATGAGCGCTGCCATAAGAACAGCTCATTATAATATCACTGGTAAGAATCCGCCACCCGAATTACTTGAACTAAAGCAGATTCAGGGTCTGAATGGATTAAAGGAAGCTACTGTTCAAATTGGAGGAATTTCTCTCAATGTTGCAGTCTGCTATGAAATGAGAAATGCCAAGATTCTGCTCGATCAGGTGATGAAGGGCACATGCAAATATCAATTTATAGAGGTTATGACATGCCAGGGAGGTTGCGTAGGTGGCGCCGGACAGCCTCCAAAAACTGCCAGTAATCTTGAGATGCGTTTAAACGCCTTGAATACTGCAGACTCTAATGCTGCAATGCGGTATAGTCATGATAATCAGGATATAAAAGCGCTATACAAGGATTTTATTGGAGAAGTCGGTGGTGAAAGAGCTGAAAAATATCTTCACACCTCATTCAATGATAAATCGAGGTTGTTGTCACCTGCTTTGGCTGAGAAGCAACCTGAACCGGCAGTATAAACCAGATAAGATTCCTGGATTAGTGTTATCGGAAATTGAATATACCGATGCCTGACTAATGATTTAAAATGGTAATTTTACCTCGGGCAAAATAAATCATTTAGAAACTTTGCTATGGGGCTATCAGATAATTCAACTCCTGTAAACGGGAAATTTAAAACACTCTTCAAAAAGTATGTTAAGTTTCGCTCATCTATATACAGCAGGGTTGTCTATATTATAACTCTATCCTCGGTTATTCTTTTTGTTTTATTCGGTTTTATCTTCAGATCTGTTTATGAACAGAATCTCAATACAGTAATCCGGCAGAATGGGAATAACATCGGTTCCATCGTTGAAGGGTCGTTGTACCATTCTATGCTTGAGAACAACAAAAGCACATTGCAGAGCACACTTGATATTATTAATACAATGTCGGGTATCGACGATGTGAATATGTACGATGCCCGCGATAGCCTTGTCTACTCATCTTTCTCATCTGATAAAAGCGCCCACAGCAACCCAAACTGCATAAATTGCCATAAGAATATCCAATCGATGTTCCCCAGGAAAGAGAAAGCATACAAGATATTCGATATCAAGAGCGAGTGCAGTATGAATCAGAATGATAACAGTCATCGTCACCTGTTAATAAGATCACCGATCCTGAACGAAAAGTCATGTTATACAAGTGCGTGCCATGCTCATCAGGAAAGTGATGAGGTTCTTGGTTCTCTGATAATTAAAATGCCTTTGTACGACCTGGATAATGCTGTGGAAAAATCTTCAGCCAGATTTTACATCCTTGCCACCTTTACTACTTTTCTTCTTGTTTCAATACTTATTTTATTTACAAGGAAGAAAATTAAGGATCCTTTAAATAATCTTTTGAATGCAAGCATTGCAGTTGCCAATGGGAATAAAAACACCAGGCTGGTTATAAATGCAAATCAGCTAGACGATATGAGACTGGTTTCCCAGGCATTCAATGATATGCTTGATAATCTGCAGGCCGCCAATGTAGAATTGCAAAACTGGTCGCAACAGCTGGAGTATAAAGTTCAGAAAAAATCTGAAGAATTAGGGGCAGCACAAAACGAACTTATACACATAGAAAGAATAGCATCACTTGGAAAATTATCTTCTTCGGTGGCTCATGAAATAAATAATCCTTTATCCGGCATTCTTGTATATACAAAATTGATATACAAACAATTAAGTAGTCCGGAATTTGATGAGGCAAAGAAACAAACAATGTTGAAGCATCTGAAACTTATTGAGAATGAGACAAAGCGATGCGGTGAAATTGTAAAAGGATTGCTCGATTTCTCAAGAAAAGATCAGGAAGATTTTGAATCAAAACATCTTCATAAGATATTACAGGATACTTATCGAGTTAATGGCGCATCCTATAGAAATTGCAAACATAAGTTTCCATACGGATTTCAAGGCCAAATCTGACCTTATATTTTGCAGTCCAAACCAGATCAAGCAGGCTTGTGTGGCAATAATTGTAAATGCCACCGAAGCTGTACTCGAAAATGGAGAAATAGTTATTTCAACCAGAAATCCTGATGAAGAATCTGTTACTTTTGAAATTTCTGATAATGGAATAGGAATGCCGGAAGATGATATTCCAAATGTCTTTCAACCATTCTTTTCAACAAAACATGATACTAGTGGCATTGGTCTGGGTTTAGCTATTGTTCACGGTATTGTAAAAAGTCATAATGGTAATATTGAAGTAAAATCAGAACTCGGGAAAGGAACCACAATATCGATAACATTACCTTTAGTAAGGATTTAAAGGAAATTATGGTGAAAAAGATTTCAATATTAATTGTAGACGATGAGGAATCTGTAAGAGACTCATTGTACAACTGGTTCATTGAAGACGGTTATCGCGTCGAATGTGCCGAAAACGCTAACAGGGCATTATTAATGCTCGAATCCGACAGCTTCGATATAATCCTTGCGGATATAAAGATGCCGGGGATGGATGGATTGGAGATGCTCAGAAGAATTAAGCTTCTCAAATCAGATTCTATTGTGATTGTTATGACGGCTTTTGCCACTGTAGATACCGCTGTACAGGCTCTAAAAGACGGAGCATTCGATTACGTAACCAAACCGTTCGATCCGGACGATCTTTCACATTTAATAAGAAATGCCACTAAGCAAATCTCCCTGGTTGAAGAGAACGAAAACCTGAAAAAGAAGGTTATATCTCTCGAAAATGTCGAGGATATGATCGGCAACAGCGAATCCATGAGGAAGGTACTTAAGGATATTGCAAATGTTGCCCAGTCTAATTCCTCGGTTGTTATTACCGGAGAAAGCGGTACGGGTAAGGAGTTGGTTGCCAGGGCTATTCATTCAAACTCACCACGTAAATTTTTCCCTCTCGTAAGTGTTCACTGCGGCGCCTTAACAGAAAGCTTATTGGAAAGTGAACTATTCGGTCACGAAAAGGGTGCATTTACAGGTGCAATGTACAACAGGAAAGGACGGTTTGAGATGGCTGATAACGGCACAATTTTTCTGGACGAAATTGCCACAATATCAACAAAGATGCAAATCGATCTTCTTCGTGTCCTCGAATCTAAAAAATTCGTAAGGGTAGGAGGTAATAAGGAGATTTCGTCCGACTTCAGGGTGATCTGCGCTACAAACCGTGATTTAAAAGGGATGGTCGAGAAGGGCACTTTCCGAGAGGATTTATTTTACAGACTCAATGTAGTAAATATCTATGTTCCGCCTCTTCGCGAGAGAATTGAAGACATTCCTCTTCTCGTTGACTATTTCATTAATAAGTATTGCACATCGATGAACAGGCCTGCGGGAACAATAGATAACACTGCTTTAAAGCGTCTTGAAGAATTTAGTTTCCCGGGGAATGTCCGCGAACTTGAGAATATGATTGAGAGGGCTCTTGTGGTAGGAAATGGCAGGAAGATAACTCTTAAGGACCTGCCTATTGAAAAGTCGATGGTAACTTCCTCTATTGAGAGTCTCGATGATTTTGAGAAATCTCATATTCAAATGATCCTGAACAAGTACGAATGGAATATAAGCCGGGCTGCCAAAGCGCTCAAAGTAGACAGGGTAACCCTCTACAATAAGATATCAAAGTACAAACTGAAACCGGCAGATTAGCAAACTCAATACTCTTAAGTTTTCCTTTTGTGTTATGAAGATTTATGGTGTTCAGTAGCGGTGACATAATTAATCTGAAACTTATTTTTTGAATGGCTTTGAAAAATGTTACATTAATCTCCTTTGCGTATTTCGATGAACATTTTCTTACGAATCTTGCCAGGTCGGTGAATCAGGAATTCCGGTCGCAGGTAAACTTTAAAGAGGGTCATCTTGATTTAAGCGAATATTACGATCCTACCAGGCGACAATACAATGGGAGCAGGTTACTAAGGGATATAGAAGAAAAGTTCTCCACCGATTCATCCAAAACGCTGGGGTTATTTAATGTTGACCTGTTTATTCCTATTCTGACTTATATTTTTGGACAGGCATTTCTGAATGGGCGTTCGGGTATTGCTTCATTTTACCGGCTTAATAATGAGCGTTACGGCATCAATACTGATGCAAACATTGCATTTGAACGTTTCAAAAAAGAGGTTATCCATGAACTGGGTCATACCTTCGGATTAATTCATTGTCATGTTCCAACCTGTGTAATGCGATCAAGCACATATGTTGAGGATATCGACCAGAAAAGCGCCAAAATATGTCTTAGATGCAGAAATGAATTAGCAAAATTATCTCTGTAGTTTTTGTATTTTATTGTTCTCAAAAACCATTCGCCAGTTAAAAAATCCTTTATGCCTGATTTTGTTGGTGGTATTATCAAATTATATTAATTTTATAATCTAATTAATTTTCGTGATCTTGTTTGCATGGATCTAATTCGCCGTATTCGCGATAAAATGATGAAAGAACGCCTCATGTTTGTTTACAGAGGGGCGGTAACAAATGAAAATTCTGCTAATCTTCTCTTACTTCTTGAAAAGGAAATGGAGAACTCAGAATTTGGCTTTGTTGGAAGGAAGAGGCTATTTATGTTTGTTCTTGAGAGTCTCCAGAATGTCACTCGCCATAGTAATAAAAGCCATCATGCTAACATGTCGCTCGTTGTATATTCAAAAACCGACAATGGTTATACTGTTACGACGGGAAATGTTCTTCCTTCTTCGGGAATAAGTGAACTGAAGAGCAAACTTGACGAGATCAATAATCTGGAAACCAAGGAAATAAGAAATGTTTACAGGCAAATGTTAAGCACCTCTGAATTAAGCAGTAAGGGGGGTGCGGGACTTGGCCTGATTGAGATGGCAAAGAAAACCGGAAATAAACTTGATTATGATTTTGTTCCGATTGAAGATGAGTACTCCTATTTTGTTCTGAGCAAAACAGTCGACGCTGGTGGAATGGGAACACATGCCGGAAGCAACGAGCGCCCTTTCCAGGGGAAGGATATGACTCAGCTCGAGAGACTCATGGCAGAAAATAATATTTACCTCTTGTGGTCAGGGCATATTACACCTGATGTGGGAAAAGAGGTTCTCTCATTTACAGAAACAAAACTTGCTGAAGAAGATGTAGAGGCAAATCTGAGAAAACGGGTGTTCAGCATCCTTGTTGAGATTCTTGAAAATGTGGCAAAGTACAGTCCTGGCAGAGAAGCAGAAGAAAAATTTGGAATGCCGGTTGCAATGATCAAGCTTACCGGAAAAGAATATACCCTTACAACTGGTAATCTCATACTCAATTCGAAAGTAGACCACCTTAAGGAAAAGCTTGATAATATAAATACTTACGATAAAGTTGGCCTTAAAGAGCTTTTCCGAAAAACCCTTTCAGGCCAGACCGTAAGCTCCGATAGCACCGGTAACATGGGACTTATTGATATGGCCAGAAAATCAGGAAGTAAGCTGGTTTATCAATTTGAAACAATTAACGATATCTACTCTTATTACACTTTAACAGTGAAGGTTGAGGACAGAGCTGATTAACTCAGTAATTTGAATGTCAGGTTGCTACCATCCCATTCTGCATAACTACCATTTTTAATCCAGTCGCCAAGAAACACAATTTCAGCTTTTCGCTGAAGTATATACGTCATGGCCAGGTGACGGTGTCCAAACAGGAAGTAATCAATATTGTTATCTTCAAGAATTGTCTTTGCATATCTGATAAGGTCTTCCTTTTCTTCCCCCATAAATGCTTTTGTTATCCCTTTCCCAAGTCTCGAATTTAACGACCACCTGAGTCCGATGCCAATCCCGATTGAAGGATGCAGTGATGAGTATAGGGCCCTGAGAGTTTTGTTATGGAATATTGAGAGTAGAATTTTATAACCCTTATCAGTCGACCCCAGCCCCTCTCCATGAGCCAGGTGGAACTTTTTTCCATCAAAGATGGTAGTAAAAGGAGATGTGTGAATAATAAGTCCGCATTCTTTTGAGAGGTAATCACCTACCCACATATCGTGGTTTCCGGTAAAGAAATGAACTGGTATTCCTGAATCGGTTAGCTCTGCAATTGTTCCAAGAAACCTTGTAAATCCGCGCGGAACTACTAACTTATATTCCCACCAGAAGTCGAAAATATCACCCAGAAGGTATATCTCTTTAGCATCTCCTGAAATTGATTTCAACCAGGCAACAACTTTTTTCTCCCTGTCAAGAGGCAGGGATCCTGCCTTTAATCCAAGGTGAAAATCCGACGCAAAATATATTTTCCTGTTGTCTCCCAAGCTTAACGTCTGTTAGTCCAGCAATTGTTCGAGTTTCAACTGAAGAGATTTCCCGTGCAGATTTGTTGCAATTATTTGTCCTTGTTTATCAAACAGGTAGTTGGTTGGCAATGTCTTTACATTAAAGAGTATTGCATTTACAGGTTTATTGGGATCATCTTCCCTGGTGCTTATCCAGGGTAATTCATCAAATTTCACAGCAGCTTTCCAATCCGCCTCGTTGGCATCAAGATTGATCTGATAAATCTCAAATCCTTTCCTGGAATAGAGTTTGTAGAATGTTTTAAGCTGCAGGTTTTCAGCGACGCAATCTTTCGACTGGACTGACCAGAATGTCAGTAGTACATACTTCTGCCTTAACGATGAAAGTGCGATTCGTTTGCCATCTGTGGTTTTTAAATCAGGATTGAGCTTTGTCTCAGGCAGGTCTTTGGTTAGATTAGCCAACCGGTCAGAGTACATCTTACCCATTTCTTTTTCAAAATCTCTTGAAAGAGCCAGAACCTGTTTTGAGTTTGGATAATGACGCTTTAACGAATCAGTAACTATCTTAAAGTACTGTAAATCATGCTGTTCATAAAGAACTCTTGTGTCGGGATTTATTTGTTGATATAAAGCTTTTATTGAAGCAAGAGAAGTTGAATTGTTAATTATGAATTCAATATTCTTTGTACGCTGATCTTTTAGCAATTTTTTGAATTCGGCTTCAAGCACCGGCCCTTTCACATCAAATCCAGGTTGTAAGGAAATTTTGCTGTATTCGGAACTCAATGAATCAAGTTTTCTTTTTGTGTTGGAGAGGGTAATATCCAGCTTTTGTATTTTTTCCGATTCCGGCGATCCTGCTATCGAGTACTTTTCGAAAAGCGTTTTACCATCAAATGCAATTTTTATCTTTTCTCCCGGGCCTGTGAGCAGGGTAATAAAATCGGATTCTGAAAAGCCAATCTGATAATAATCTTTCTCACTTGCCTTTACCTTAAAATGGAACTCTCCTTTACTGTTTATTTTTGAAGAATCGATGAGGATAGGAGTATCGATATCGATCCTTCTGATAAAAATACTTTTTTCTTTTCTTCCCTTAACAACCCCTGTTACAGAAAATGTCCCCTTGTTTGTACATGAGGAGAGAATAGAAATCAAAGCAAATAGGAATATTATTCTTTTCATAAAATCGGGATTCTGGTTTTCTAAATAAAGTTAATGAATCAATTTTTGAATAGTTCAGCTAATTTTGTCAGCAACTGCTCGCCTCTGAGATTTGAAGCGATAACTCTGCCCTCTTTGTCAAGAAGATAATTATTTGGTATAGATTCAATCTTATAAAGTGGTACAACTATGGAGTTCCAGTATTGAATATCGCTTACATGAATCCATCTACCAAGCTTATCTTCCTGGATACCTTTAACCCACGATTCTTTGGTTTTGTCGAGCGATACCTGATAAATATTGAACCCCTTTCTATGGTAGAGATCGTATGCTTTAACAAGATTCGGGCTTTCAAGCCTGCAAGGGTTACACCATGAAGCCCAAAAATCGAGTAATACCACCGAACCTCGTGTAGAAGATAGTCTGATTGTGTCTCCTTCAGGAGTTGGAAGGGCGATTTCAGGAGCAAGAGTACCTTGTCCTGAAAACGGATTACCTTCCTCTTTTCCGTTAATACCTTCTACCAACTTCTGAACTTGTTCGTGAAGCGCTGTAACTGGCTCATATTGAGGATAGAGAATAGACAAAGATGAGTCTACTTTAAGAAAATAATTAATATCCTTTGAGGGATTTAAAACATAAACTCTGGGAGCTACTTGTTGATAAAGAGCAACAAGACTAACGAGTGAATTAATATTTTTATCTATATAGAGTTTTGTATATGAATTAATCTCATTGAGATAAACATTTGCAGTGCTGTCAAGAGATTCCATTATAACGGACAAGTTGGGATTTTCAATATTTTTTGTATAAACAGTTTCTAATTCTTTGAGTTTATTTATTGTTTTTCTGAGAGTTATATTATATTCTACCATTAATTCGGTTCCTTTAGAACCTGATATTGAAATTGGATAATTCAGTGAATCGCGGTACGATTTTACATCAATTTTCTCACCGGGAGATAAAAGCATTGTAAGAAAATTACTTTCCTGAGATTTCAAAAGATAAAAAGCAGGTTGAGTAATCTCTTTTTTAAAGTTAAAAGTTCCCCTATCTGATATTTTCACCGAATCGATTGTAACCAGTTCATTCGACTTTAGTTCATCAAGAAAAATATATTCTCCGCCAGTTGAATTTACTATTGTCCCGGAAATCTGAACGGCATTGTTTTTACATCCGGCAAATACCACTGCTGCAAATAAATAAAGTAAAAACTTTTTGTTCATCAAGGAAAATGTTAAATGGTAAAAATAGAAATATTGATAGGCAAAGTTATTCTTTTTTTTATCCGGGACTAATTTTATAAAAAATTATTAATTTTATTTTGAACAATAGCTAAGCTTGCAAGGTTCAATATTTTATAGTATCTTACATAGAATTTTTTACACTTCACAGGAAGGCTTAAAATGAGTTACATAAAGTTTGAAAAGAGTCAGGTTGTTAACCTTGAATATTCTCTTTCCAGGGAGATCATCAGGACAAACAGGGCAGGGTCTTACTCCTCAACTACTCTTGTTGCCTGTAATACACGAAAATATCATGGATTGCTTGTCTGCCCTGTTGACGAGTTAGGAGGAGAAAGATTTGTGCTGCTTTCATCACTCGATTTAATTGTAGTAAATAACGACAAGAGTTTTAATACCGGAATAAGAAAATATAAGGGCGACTATTTCATACCAAAGGGGCATAAATACCTGGAAGATTTCAATACCGAAAATATCCCATCCAGAACTTACCGTGTTGGAGGAGTAATTCTGAAACAGGAGAGATTGCTTGTTCATTATGAAGAACAATTTCTGCTGCGTATTACAATTCTGGAAGCATCTGAACCGATGAAGCTTCAGATCAGGCCGTTTTTGGTATTCAGAAATATTCATGACCTGACGCACGCAAACCTTGATGCGAATACTAAGATTGAATTTATTGAGAATGGAATCAAATCGAAGTTGTATGAAGGCTTTCCTTCACTGAATATGCAGTGTTCAAAAGCAGTCGAGTTTATTCACAATCCAGACTGGTATCTTGGTGTTGAGTACCCTGAAGAACAAAAGCGGGGGTACGATTTTTCAGAAGATCTGTTTACCCCAGGGTTCTTTGAGTTCGACGCTAAGGATGGTGATGTAATTGTATTTTCGGCCTCAACAAAAGAGGAGAAGACATCAGGACTAAAACAAAAATTCACAAAAACGGTGTCGGGCAAGACGCCAAGGGATAGTTATATAAATTGTCTGAAAAATGCTGCTCACCAGTTTGTCGAAAAAAGAGGAGGGAAGACTCTTATAATTGCCGGGTATCCATGGTTTGGCGCCTGGGGGAGGGATACATTTATATCACTTCCCGGACTTGCTTCTGCCCGTCACGGACTGATTCTTTACAGAGAGGTGCTGGATACGCAGATAGACAAGATGAAGGACGGATTGTTCCCCAACATGGGCGGTGATAATGATCCTGCATTTAATTCAGTTGATGCTCCTCTGTGGTTTTTCTGGGCAGTTCAGCAGTATTTTGTTCAGGGAGGTACTGATGCATGGGAGAGATATGGGAATTCGGCAAAAGCAGTGTTGAACGCCTATAAAAATGGAACTGCATTCAATATTCATATGGGAGCGAATGGCCTTATTTACGCAGATGCTCCCGGAAAGGCGCTTACATGGATGGATGCCGTTGTTTTCGGAAACCCGGTTACACCCCGCCATGGTTATGCTGTTGAGATTAATGCACTATGGTATAACGCAATCAGTTTTTCTCTGGAAATGGCCAGAATAAATGGTGATAAGAAGTTTGTTAAGGAATACGAAAACCTGCCGGGTCTGATAAAAAGTTCATTTCTTGAAATCTTTTGGGATGAAAAATTAGGTTATCTGGCTGACTATGTAAATGATTATGAAGGCAAAAACACATATGTAAGACCTAATATGGTCATTGCTGTTTCCCTTCCGTATTCTATGCTCGATAAAGAACAGATGAAAAAGGTTCTTGATGTCGCAGATAAAGAGCTTGTTACAATAAGAGGTCTTAGAACTCTTTCCCCGGGTAACGAATTCTACAAGGGTAAATATGGCGGAAACCAGGAGGAAAGAGATAAAGCATATCATCAGGGAACAGTATGGCCATGGCTCTATGGACCATTCTGTGAAGGATGGCTAAGGGTATATGGGCAATCGGGGGTGCAAAAGGTCAAAAAACTGATTTTTGGTCTCGAGGAAGTGATGAGCGAGCATGGAATAAGTACAATCTCTGAGATCTACGACGGTGATCCTCCTCATTCGCCGCAGGGTGCCATTTCGCAAGCATGGAGCGTAGGTGAAGTCCTAAGGATTATAGAGTTGCTCGATACAAAATACAAAGATTTATAAACTGGGCCGGATATGAGGGTTTTAATGTTTGGATGGGAATTTCCACCACATATCTCTGGTGGATTGGGTACAGCGAGTTATGGGCTGACTAAAGGGATGGCGACACTTGATGACCTTTCGGTTTTATTTGTTGTTCCGAAGGCATGGGGTGATGAGGACCAGTCTATGGTTCGACTTATAGGGGCTAACAAGGTGCCCGTGTCCTATAAAAAGGTTTACTATAAGGGATTTAGATACCCGCTTGAAAAAATAGAAGTAGCATCTAAAATTGTTCCCTATACCGATCCTGAAGATTTCTGGAAATACTTAAAATCTGAAGTCTCCGGTTACACGCTTATGGTTCAAACAGACGGAAGTGGCTTTGTCAATTTTTCAGGAAAATACGACAACAACCTGATGGATGAAATTTACAAATACGCTGTCGTTGCTTCTGTCATTGCCGAAGAAAATGAGTTCGATATCATACATGCACACGATTGGCTTGCCTACCCTGCAGGAATAGCAGCTATGGAGGTTTCAGGAAAACCTCTTGTAATACATGTACATGCAACCGATTTTGACAGAAGCGGGGGGCATGTCAACCCCGATGTATACCGTATTGAAAAGAGCGGTATGGATGCTGCTTCTAAGATTATTACTGTCAGTAACATGACGAGAGACATTGTTATTAACAAATACAATATTAATCCCGACAAAGTTGAAACAGTATACAATGCCGTGGAACCTGTACCGACTTGTGAATCAAGAAATAACACAAAAGGTTTCGATGAAAAAGTTGTTACTTTTTTGGGTCGAATAACATTACAAAAGGGTCCGGAATACTTTATCGAAGCTGCCTATAAAGTTTTGCAGGTAATGGATAATGTACGGTTTGTAATGGCAGGTTCGGGTGATATGATGGAGCGTATGATCAGACGGGCTGCATCTCTGAAGATTACCGACAGGTTCCATTTTACAGGATTCCTTAAAGGGGCAGACGTTTATACCATGCTGAACATGAGCGACGTTTATATCATGCCCTCTGTTTCAGAGCCTTTTGGAATATCTCCGCTTGAGGCTATGCAATCTAGTGTTCCGGTAATAATAAGTAAACAGTCGGGAGTTGCCGAGATTCTTACTCATGCAGTAAAAACGGATTTTTGGGATATTGACGCAATGGCCGATGCGATATATGGAATTCTTAATTATCCGGCATTATCAAATATGTTTATAAAAAATGGAAAGGAAGAAGTGATCAGGCTTAAATGGGATAATTCAGCCCGGCATGTAAGAGATATTTATTACGGGGTTATCGAGGCAAATAAGAAATAGATTATGAGTGCAGCAGGCAAAAAAGCGATATGCTTTTATTTTCAGGTTCATCAGCCATTCAGGCTAAAAAGGTATAGGTTTTTTGACCTTGGACATGACCATTATTATTACGACGATTACTCTAACGAATCTATCATGAGGAAGGTGGCAGAAAAATGCTATCTGCCTGCCAACAATATGATTTTAGAGCTTCTGCAGAAACATAAAGGTAAGTTTAAAGTCTCTTTTTGTCTTTCTGGACTGGCAATAAGTCAATTCAGACTCTATGCACCCGAAGTTCTTGATTCATTCAAAAAGCTGGCGGAAACCGGGTTAGTGGAGTTTCTGGCCGAAACCAATTCGCATTCGCTCGTTTCGCTTAAGAGCAGAAGTGAATTTGAACGTCAGGTCACCAGGCATAAAGATATGTTGAAGGAGTTTCTTGGTGTTGAACCTACATCTTTCCGTAACACTGAACTTATTTATTCCGATGTTATCGGATCGTGGGTTGCCGACATGGGATTTAAATCGATATTAACAGAGGGTGCCAAACACGTTCTGGGATGGAAAAGCCCCAACTTTCTATATTGCAACTCAATAAACCCCCGTCTGAAAGTTTTGTTGAGGAACTTTGTATTAAGTGACGATATTGCGTTCAGGTTTTCAAACAGAGAATGGAACGAGTGGCCTTTAACAGCAGATAAGTACGCTTCGTGGATAAACAAACTTGCGCCAAAGAGCGACCTGCTTAACGTTTTTCTCGATTATGAAACTTTTGGTGAGCACAACTGGAAAGAGACCGGAATCTTCGATTTTCTGTATCACATGCCGGGTAAAATCCTGAAGAAGACACCATTCAGGTTTATGACACCATCTGAGATTGCTGATACTCTTCAACCCGTATCGGCAATATCTGTTCCTTCTCCAATCTCATGGGCTGATGAAGAACGCGATCTTACTGCATGGGTCGGGAATGAACTCCAGGTTGCAGCGCTCGATAAGTTATACAGCCTTGCCGGAAAAGTTAACAAATGCCAGGATGATCATATCCGGAAGGATTGGGAGTACCTGCAGTCGAGCGACCATTTTTACTACATGGCAACAAAATTCTTTTCGGATGGGGCAGTACATGCTTATTTCAATCCCTACGAAACGCCTTATGACGCGTTTATGAATTATATGAATGTATTGAGCGATTTTGAGATACGACTGAGAAGATATTTCCCAGATACTGTTGAGCAGGACCAGATTTTTAAATTGGGAGCCCAGCTCATAGAGAAAGACATGATTATTGTGAACCAGGGATTTGAATTAGCAAAACTTAGGAAGAAGAGCTCTAAAAAGCGCACTGCAGTAAAACCCAGACCAAAAAAAGAGTTAAAACCGAAGCCTAAAGTATTGAAAAAAAATCTTTCTTCGTCGTCAACGAAAAATCCCGTGAAGAAGAGTGTATCGAAATTATCAAAAACAAAAACAAGTACGGTAAGCAAAGCGACTCCTGCTAAGCCGAAGAATAAAGCAAAAACGAATAAGTGAATTTTTATGCTATTTTGAAACAAACATTTGATGACAATGAAGGTTGAATTTATTTTTGAAACAAGTTGGGAAGTATGTAATAAGGTTGGTGGTATACACACAGTAATATCCACCAAAGCACTTAATATAGTTAATGAAATCGGTGACAATTATGTTCTGATAGGTCCTGATGTCTGGCGTGAGGATGTAATTAACCCTGAGTTCATTCCGGACGAGTCGCTGTTTGCGGCATGGAAAGACAGGGCTTCTTCCGAAGGATTAAGAGTGAAGACAGGGCGTTGGAACATAGCCGGTAAACCTATTGTAATCCTGCTTGATTTCACTCCTTACTTCGGACAGCAGAATGAGATATTTGCCGGATTCTGGGAAACCTATAAACTTGATAGTATTTCCGGTCAGTGGGATTACGTGGAGCCTGCTCTCTTTGGTTATGCTGCCGGAAAGCTTATTGAAAGCTTTACGACTTTCTATCATGAGAATCACAATATTGTAGCTCAGTTTCACGAGTGGATGACAGGTACAGGGATTTTATACCTCAAGAAATTTGCTCCCTGGGTTGCAACATCTTTTACAACTCATGCAACAGCTCTTGGCCGCAGTATTGCAGGGAATAGTCGTCCACTGTACGGAAAAATGAAGGAATATAATCCTGCCCAGGTTGCCCGTGAATTTAATATTGTTGCCAAGCAATCGCTGGAAAAATTATCGGCTAACGAGGCAGATGTCTTTACAACTGTAAGTGAGATTACCTCCAGGGAATGCAGCCACTTTCTTTCCAAGGACGTAGATATTGTGACACCAAACGGATTTGAAGATTCATTTGTACCTGGTGCCGATATATTTAATGAACGTCGACAAAATGCAAGAGATAGCCTGAAAAGTGTTGCTGAAGCGGTACTTGGATATCCTCTTTCTGAGAATAGCGTTTTTATCGTTAACAGCGGAAGGTATGAATTCAGAAACAAAGGGATAGATATATTTATCGATTCCCTCGGGGAGCTTAATAAAGATGATAAAATTGAAAAAGAATGTGTCGCCTTTATTCTTATTCCAGCCTATCATAAAGGACCTCGTCAGGATATTTCTGATATTCTCAATAACAATGGAAAAGAAAACAACGGTGACAGGTACCTTACTCATAACCTTCACTACCCGGCCACCGATCCGGTGTTGCAAAGAATAGCCTCCAACAATCTGAACAATGATCAGAAATCGAGGGTTAAAATTATTTTCGCTCCTTCTTATCTGAATGGTAATGATGGCATATTTAATATGCCTTATTTTGACCTGCTTATCGGATTTGACCTTTCTGTTTTCCCATCCTACTATGAACCATGGGGATATACCCCTCTGGAAAGTCTGATGTTTTCGATTCCAACTGTAACTACCTCTCTTTCAGGATTCGGACTCTGGGTCAGAACATATTTTGAAAATCCGGGAAATGGAATTTCAGTTATCGAACGTACAGACGACAATGAGTCGGTGGTTGTTTCCGATATCAGAAACTTTATATCAATGTTCATTTCGCTTAGTGATCCTGATATAGAAGTCGCAAGGAAGAAAGCCCATGAAATATCAAGGATTGCGATGTGGGATAGCCTGGTTCAATACTATTTCCAGGCTTATGAGCATGCTCTCACTCATAGTAGTGAACGGAGGGAGGAGCCACGCGAATTTGCCAGATTTGTTGAATCACCAGGACTAAATGTCCGGAAGCCCCACCAGATGCCCGTATGGAAAGACATTTATGTACAGAGCGACGTTCCGGATAAACTTGCAGCCCTCAAAGAGCTCGCAAATAATCTTTGGTGGTCGTGGAACACAGAAGGTGAAGCATTATTTAAAAGGATGGATCCTTCACAATGGGAGACAGTTAAGCATAATCCAAAGTTGCTGCTTGAAAAGATAGACTACAAAAGACTTCTTATACTTGAAGAGGATGAAGACTTCGTGTCGGAATTGAAAAGAGTCTATGAGCTCTTTATTGCTTACAAAAACAGACCCGACGATACAAACATACCTTCGGTTGCATACTTCAGTATGGAGTTTGGTATTCATCCCTGTCTGAAGATCTATTCCGGCGGACTTGGCATATTAGCCGGGGACTATCTTAAAGAGGCAAGTGATTCTAATTTCAATATTACTGGTGTCGGACTTCTTTACAGGTATGGTTATTTCAAACAGAAACTTGGACCAAGAGGCGAACAACTTGCCATTTATGATGCAGAAGAGTTTTCGCGCCTTCCAATCAATCCAATAAAAGATCCTGCAGGAAACCAATTGACTGTAAGCCTGGTATGGCCTGGAAGAACAGTAAAAATACGTATCTGGGAAGCTATGGTAGGCAAGGTCCGTCTTATTCTGCTCGACACAGATTTTGATGATAACTCACCAGAAGACAGAACAGTTACTCATCACCTTTATGGCGGAGATATTGAAAACCGGCTCCGACAGGAACTTATTCTGGGGATTGGTGGGATCAGGGCGCTGGAGGCAATGGGATTGAAACCTGACCTCTATCACAGTAATGAGGGGCATTCAGCATTTATAAGTCTTGAACGACTGAGAATCCTTATTACCGATCATCATCTTACATTCAATCAGGCGCTTGAAGTAGTAAGATCTTCAACCCTCTTTACTACTCATACTCCGGTTCCGGCAGGTCACGATGCTTTCGACGAAGACCTTCTCAGGAAATATATATCCCATTATCATTCACGGCTTATCATTACCTGGGATGAGCTGATGGCTCTTGGGCGATGCGAGGGAGACCCGGATAAAAAGTTTAACATGAGCTTCCTGGCAACCCGTATGTCGCAGGAAGTGAATGGGGTAAGTAAGTTGCATGGAGAGGTAAGCCAGGGAATGTTTAATAAATTATGGCCTGGATACCTTAAGGAGGAACTATTTATAGGATATGTGACCAACGGCGTGCATCACCCAACCTGGACAGCTCCTGAGTGGAGTAGCCTGTATAAGGAACTGACAGGTGTTGTCAACTTCGATCAGACCGACAGGGCTCTCTGGGAGAAGCTATATAGCGTTGATGATAGCAGGGTTTACGAAATTAAGAAAAATCTTAAGAAAAGTTTGTTTTCAAATATCAGAAAACGGATTCAGACTGAAATGATGGAAAAGCATGTCAGTCCCCGCACCCTCCTCAATATAAGCAGTCATCTCGATGAAAAGGCACTTACAATAGGTTTCGCCAGGCGGTTTGCAACATATAAAAGAGCTGCGTTGCTGTTCCGCGATATCGACAGGCTTGCAAGTATTGTAAATAATCCTAAAAAGCCTGTTCAGTTCATTTTTGCAGGGAAAGCACACCCTAATGATGGAGGTGGGCAGGAATTAATTAAGCGGATTTTTGAAATTTCACAGATGCCGCAATTCACAGGGAAAGTGATATTCCTCGAGAATTATGATATTGAACTCGCAAAATATCTCGTAAGAGGTGTTGACATCTGGCTTAATACGCCTACCAGACCTCTGGAAGCCTCGGGAACCAGTGGTGAAAAAGCAGTAATGAATGGTACTATACATTTCAGTGTACTTGACGGATGGTGGGTGGAAGGTTATCGTGCATTTGCCGGATGGGCTCTTCCGAAAAAGGCAACATTTTCAGACCCTGAACTTCAGGATGATGTTGATGCTGAAACTATTTATAATATGCTGGAGTTTGAAATTGTACCTGCTTACTATTCATTTAACGATAAGGGAGTTCCACAAGAGTGGGTGAGTCTGATAAAAAACACTATGACAAAGATAGCTCCTGAATTTACAATGAAAAGACAAATAGACGACTATTACGAAAAGTATTATAACAAACTGATAGTTCGTAATAAGTATCTGGCCGATAATAATTTCGAGAAGGCCAAGGAACTGGCAGCATGGAAAAAAACGATGAGGGACGAATGGGATAATATCGAGGTCCTGAATTATAGTTTTGAACGCGAAGGAGAAAATGTATATCGTTCAGGTCACGACTATGTAGCTGAGATAGCGCTTGATGTTAAAAAGATACCAAAAGAAAATGTAGGAGTTGAATTTATTATAACCCGGATGAGCAAAAAGGGGGAACATGAATTCGTTGCTGCAGAAGAGTTCAGATTGGTAAGTTGCAAAAGCGGGAAATGCCTGTACAGGGCTAACCTTGTACCGGAAAAAGCCGGATCTTTCTTTTATGGCATCAGGATCTATCCTAAACATAAAGACCTGCCACATAAGCAGGATTTTTACCTGCTTCGCTGGATCGACTAGAGATCGGTGGCTTTGCGAATAGGTTCTTTCTTTAGAACAATTCCGGTCCTCGATGGGAGGTAAAGATAAAGATACAACGGAGCGTTAATTATATTTCTGTCTGTTTTTTTGATCGATAAGTGCACTACACTACGGTCGATTCTGTTAAATCCGCCAAAAGCAGGATCATCCGTATCAAGGACAATCCTGTACTTGCCTTTTACCGGTACTCCATAGTCAGTAAACGAGACTGACGGGTTGAAATTGAATACAAAAAGGAGCTCCCCCCTGGAGAATGCGACTACCTTATCAGAATTATTTTCATATATTCTGTTAACTGAGAGATCATCGAGTAACTTAAACTCATTATCAAGATTCAGCATTTTTACATCGAAATTCGACAGGGCATTGTATTTGAGTTCTTTGTTCTCTGCCAGTTCCCATTGACGACGAGCATATCTGAAACTCCAGTTGTTGCCTTCCCTCGGGAAGTCAATCCACTCAGGGTGGCCAAATTCATTACCCATAAAATTCAGATACCCCCCGCCTGATGTACTGAAGGTGATAAGTTTTATCATTTTAATCAGGGCAATACCCCTGTCGACAGGCAAACTGTGATAAGATATTCCCATGCCGGTATACATTTCAGCATCCAGCATCCTGAATATTAATGTCTTATCACCAACAAGCGCCTGATCGTGCGATTCACAATAGGAAATTATTTTCTCCTCAGGACGATGCTGTGTCAGTTCGTACATCAGTTTTCCCATGTCCCAGTTCTCGTCAAAAGTCTCCTTTACAAGTTTGATCCAGAGATCAGGAACACCCATCGAAAGTCTGTAATCGAACCCATAACCTTTTTTACCAATAGGAGCAGCAATTCCGGGCATCCCACTCATCTCCTCAGCAATAGTTATGGCGCTTGGTTTAAATTTATGGATCAGCTTATTGGCAAGGTAGAGATAAATCAAAGCGTCCTCATCCTGGTTCCCGTTGAAATATTCATCGTAAGAAGTAAAGTTTTTTTCAAGACCATGATCATAATATATCATGCTTGTAATACCATCGAAACGATACCCGTCGAATTTGTACTCTTCCAGCCAGTAACGGCAGTTGGAAAGAAGGAAGTGAATTACGTTATTCTTACCATAATCGAAGCATAAAGAATCCCATGCCCTGTGAATTCTTCTTTCATTCGAATGAAAATACTGACCAGCCGATCCGTCCTGAAGCCCAAGACCCTCATTGATATTTTTAACAGAATGAGAGTGAATCAGATCCATAATTACCATTATACCAGCCTGGTGTGCAGTATCAATAAGTTCCTTCAGATCTTCTGGTGTACCGAACCGTGAAGAAGCAGCAAAAAAACTGGAGACATGGTAACCGAACGATCCATAAAACGGATGTTCCTGAATAGCCATCAATTGAATTGTATTGTAACCAGCTTTAATGATTTTAGGTAGAGTGTTTTCTGTGAATTCGCGGTAAGTGCCAATTTTCTCAGACGAGGTAGCCATCCCGATGTGAGCTTCGTAGATAATTGGTGCTTTGCAGGATGGATTAAATTTCTCTGTAACCCATGAATATGAAAACCCGGGGTGCCAAACCTGGGCGCTGAATATTTTGGTTTTATCATCCTGAACAACTCTTGTTGCATAAGCCGGAATCCTTTCTCCGCTTCCGCCATCCCAGTGAACAGAAAGTTTATAAAGGTCCTTATGTTTAATCTTGTCGAAAGGTACAAGAAGCTCCCAGTCGCCCATGGAATTGATTCTCTTCATCTGAAACTCTTCCTTTTCCATCCATCCGGTGAAAGTTCCTGTAATATAAATGCTTACAGCATTAGGTGCCCATTCATGGAATACGAATTGATCCTTTTCCCTGTGTAAACCATAATAATGGTGCCCGGAGGCAAAGTCGATAAGGGATTGATCACCCTTAAGTTCAGCCTCTTTTGACAGGCATTTTGAAAACCGACTTTCAATAGTCTCGATAAACGGATTTAACCACGAATCAGATTTATAAAAACTTGAGGGAGTCATAATTTATTCTCTATGTTCTTTCTGTAAAAATAGTCATAAATTGTCATTTAAATGTCTTGAAGGTCTTGCGGTCTTGCAGTCTTGCAGTCTTGCGGTCCAATCTTGTACGTCTACTTAAACACAGGACTTGCATGACCACATGACTTGCACGACCTGCAAGACAATATGGAATAGTCATCCAATAGCTGAGAAAATACCTGGATTTCCCAGATTATATCAAAATATTCTTCAAATAGTATATGCTTTACTATTTTTGCAAAAAAGATCCTGGATGGTGATTCATTATGGATATGAAAATCTGAAGTTAAGGAACCCGGTTGTTACTCTGGGAATCTTCGACGGTGTGCACAAGGGGCACAGGGCTCTTCTGGATTTTCTTGTATCAAGAGCGAGAGAGTTAGACGGAGAGGCAGTAGTACTAACATTTAGTCCTCATCCGCGAATAGTGTTGGACCAGAACCCAGGGAAACTCTCATTTCTAACAACCATTGAAGAAAAAACGACTCTTCTTGAAAAAGCAAATATTGACCATCTGGTAATTATAGAGTTTAATACTGCTTTCAGCAACATAAGAGCATGTGACTTTGTAAAAGACATTCTCGTCGAAAAAATTGGGACGAAACATTTGATAATAGGGTACAATCACCACTTCGGCAGAAAAGGAGAGGGCGATTTCAATACAATAAAACAATGTGCTGAATCGCTCGATTTCATTGTTGAACAGGTTCCTGGTCTTAGAGCAGATGAGGACACGATAAGCTCATCGCTAATAAGGGAGGCATTATTAGCAGGAAAACTGGATGCAGCAAATAAATGGCTGGGATATTCCTATTCAGTTTCAGGGAAAGTTGTTAAGGGAAAGCAGATCGGAAGATCGATCGGATTTCCGACTGCCAATATTGAACCCACCGATTCTTTCAAACTCATTCCTGCCAAAGGAGTATATGCAGTTGAGGTGAAAATTAATGGCAAGATCCATCCAGGGATGCTTAACATAGGTACAAATCCAACTGTTAACAATGATATTTCTTTAAGGAGCATTGAAGTTTATATCCTTGATTTCAATGAGGATATCTATGGGAAAGCCGTTACGGTTATATTCAGGAAATGGCTTAGAGACGAAAGGAAATTTGAAAGCATTGAACAACTTTCCGAACAGATGAAGCTTGATAAAGAACAGACATTGCGGCTGTTAACCTGATTGGGAATAAAGGAAAAATTGTTATATTCGCACTCGAAAATTCGCATTAGACATAAATGTAATATTTTAAAGATGGATTACCAGGTAAAAGATATTTCCCTTGCAGATTTTGGCAGGAAAGAGATTGAGATAGCAGAAAAAGAGATGCCGGGATTACTGGCTATCAGAAAAAAGTATTCTGCGGAAAAACCTCTGAAAGGAGCACGGATAACAGGCTCCCTTCACATGACTATTCAAACAGCCGTGCTTATTGAAACTCTTTCAGAACTTGGCGCTGATGTGAGGTGGGCAAGCTGTAATATTTTCTCAACCCAGGATCATGCTGCTGCTGCAATTGCTGCCGCAGGAATTCCTGTATTTGCATGGAAGGGAGAAACTCTTGAAGAATACTGGTGGTGCACCGCAATGGCCCTCTCATTCCCTGGTGGAAAAGGTCCCAATCTTCTCGTTGATGATGGCGGTGATGCATCTCTAATGGTTCATCTCGGATATAAAGCTGAAAAAACTCCGGCAGTGCTTGATAAAAAACCTGCAAACAGGGAAGAAGGTATAATACTTGATACCTTAAAAGATCTGCTGGTTAAAGAACCTGGTAAATGGCATCGCACTGTTAGTGAACTTAAAGGAATTTCTGAAGAGACCACAACAGGAGTTCACAGGTTATACCAGATGATGGAAAACGGAGAACTGCTTGTTCCTGCTATAAATGTAAATGATTCAGTTACAAAATCTAAATTCGATAATCTATACGGTTGCCGTGAATCTCTTGCAGACGGTATTAAGAGAGCGACAGATGTTATGTTAGCTGGTAAGGTTGTCGTTGTCTGCGGCTACGGTGATGTAGGAAAAGGCTGTGCGAGATCGATGAAATCGTATGGTTCGAGAGTTATTGTTACCGAGATCGATCCTATTTGCGCTCTTCAGGCATCGATGGAAGGTTTTGAAGTGAAAACAGTTGAAGATACTCTTGAAGAAGGGAATATTTATGTTACTGCCACAGGAAACATGGATATTATCACACTTGAGCATATGAAAAAAATGAAGGACCAGGCTATCGTTTGTAATATTGGTCACTTCGATAACGAAATTCAGGTTGATAATCTTAACGAACTGAAGGGAGTAAAGAAAATCAATATTAAACCTCAGGTCGATAAATATGTTTTTCCGGATGGACATTCAATCTTTATCCTTGCTGAAGGCAGATTGGTTAACCTTGGTTGTGCAACTGGTCACCCATCGTTTGTGATGAGTAACTCATTCAGCAACCAGACACTTGCCCAGATTGAACTTTGGAAAAAGAAATATGAGATTGGTGTTTACAGGCTCCCAAAAGATCTCGATGAAGAGGTTGCCCGCCTGCATCTCGAACAGCTTGGTGTTAAGCTTACGAAACTTTCTAAAGAGCAGTCTGATTATATTGGTGTTCCTTCAGCAGGACCATATAAACCAGATCATTACAGATACTAGCAGGATATTTGACCTTAAGCCCCCTTTAGGGGGTTTGGGGGCACCATTCAATTCCAAACTCTGACATATCTTCCGTCGAAGCTTGTTTTGTAGTTCTTCAATGGGTATCTTCCTACACCTTTTGATGGTGTTCCACCAGCTGCAAGAGCATAATTGGTACTGCACTTAGGACAAATTGCATTCAGAGAATTGGCAGGGTCGATGTTCACTTTTACACTTAGCCCGTTAACTTCATAATCGTGCGGACATGTCCGGTCGTAAGCATAGAATTGGTCCTGAACACCAGAGAATATTATGATCCCATTCCCATCATATCCGGCTGCGTATATTCCCAGATTATTGGTTGCTGAGCTGACCAGGACGATCCCGCCGAAAGAGGCAAGATCTGTAAACTCGGGATCGTTAATATCAATTCTGAAATCTATTGTTACATCCGGTATTACATCATTCTTTTTATTGCACGAACTTAACCCGATGGCCGCAATTAATACAATTAAAAAATATCTTATTTTTGATTTTTGATTCACTGGTAAATATTTTATATTGCAAAATTAGTAAACCTCCGGAATTGTAACGGTGTAAGAAAATGTTTATTGTAATAACTGAAAATGAATAAATTAATATGAAGAAGACTTTTCTCCTGATAATCATACTTACATTAGCTATAGGTTCGGCTAATGCCCAGATCTTTAAACATAGGGCTATAGCTAAAGCAGAAAAGGGCATATCGAATAAATCTGCAAGGTCTAAAGGCGCCAAAGTAAAAGAACCAAGGGCAGTAATAAAAGCCAAAAAAAAACAGGAAGCAAATGATAAAAAGCTTAAAAGTGATTACGAAAAATCTACCAAGGCATCTCAGAAAAGAACTTATGATATTCAAACACCTGATGTTCAGAAGCGTATGAAGCAGAATGAGAAAGATGCATCAATCCGTGACAAGGCGAAAAAGAGTAAAACGAAACAAACAACTAAAAAGGCGGGAAAGAAATATAAGTAGAAGATAACAGGAGGGATAAATACTTGTAAAACACTTGTTCACAGAATTATTATTTGCGATTTACTAAAATGTTTTATATTTTTGCTTTTATGAAGAGTTCCGGCCTACCAGGAATTCTTCTTATTTTTTAAATATAGGAGATAAAAATGCCAGAAGTAATATATGTTACTGCAGATGGACTGCAAAAGCTCAGAGAGGAACTCGACCAGTTAAGGAACGTGGAGAGGCCAATGATATCCCGGCAGATTGCTGATGCCAGGGACAAGGGCGACTTATCTGAAAATGCAGAGTATGCTGCTGCCAAAGAAGAGCAGGGTATGCTTGAGATGAAAATCTCCAAGCTCGACGATCTCATTGCCCGGTCGAGGATAATTGACGAATCTAAAATTGATACTACAACTGTCAGAATCCTCAACCGGATAACTATCAGAAACAAGTCGACCAACATTGTTATGGATTATCAGATTGTTCCTGAAAGCGAAGCTAATTTCAAGCAGGGAAAAATCGGTGTAAGCTCTCCAATAGCCCAAGGTCTCATCGGAAAGAAAGTAGGCGATGTTGTTAAGATTACTGTACCTTCCGGAATTATACCTTTTGAAATCATCGCTATATCGATATAGTTATATTTGCCGACTGATATTATGGCAACTATTTTTACAAAAATCATTAAAGGTGAAATTCCCTGCTACAAAGTTGCAGAGGATAGCAGGTATTTCGCATTTCTGGATATAAACCCCCTGAAAGCAGGTCACACTCTGGTTGTTCCTAAAATTGAAACCGATTATATTTTTGATCTTGATGATGACCAGCTTGCCGGGATGATCCTTTTCTCAAAAAAAGTAGCAAAGGCTATCAAAAAGGCAATTCCATGTAAGCGTATTGGTGTTGCAGTCCTCGGACTTGAGGTTCCTCATGCTCATATACATCTTGTTCCAATGGATAACATGGAGGATGTTAACTTCAAAAATCCGAAGCTGAAATTTACTCCGGAAGAGTTTAAGGAGATAGCTGCCAAAATCAACAGTAAGATTATTCTTTAGCGGAATATTTGACTCGCTGCATGAGTTTCTTTATAGATTTGTTTGACGATTTTATTAGTCTCCTCTTTCCGCGTCTTTGCTATGCGTGTGGCAATCATTTGCTTAGAAATGAGAGTCTGATATGCACTGAATGCTATGTGGTAATTCCGCGTACCAATTATCATACGGAATCTGATAATCCGGTAGCCCAATTATTCTGGGGAAGATGTATGATTGAAAAAGCTGCTGCATTTTCATTTTATAATAAAGGAAGCAGAATAAGAAACCTTATACATAATCTTAAGTATAAGGGAGTAAAGGAGATCGGCTTCGAATTGGGCAGAATATACGGACTTTCCCTAAAGTCTTCGGGGTTCATGAGCGATATAGATCTCATAATCCCGGTCCCCCTTCACCCTAAAAAGAAAAAATCCCGGGGCTTTAACCAGAGTGACCTAATTTCATCAGGAATAGCCGATGTAACTGGTGTCCCTGTCGATACGCAGTCTCTTGGGAGGGTTACTGTTACTGCAACACAGACTAACCGTTCACGGTACGACAGGTGGACAAATGTTGAGGGAATCTTCAGTGTATCAAATCCGGAAAATTTATTTGGCCGCCATATTTTGCTGGTTGATGACGTAATTACAACCGGATCAACAATTGAATCGTGTGCCAACGAGCTTCTTAAAGTTGAAGGTGTAAAGGTGAGTGTTATTGCTTTAGGATTTGCTGTGGTGTAATAAAGTTGCTGTTATTTCACTCTCTTTGGATTCTTGTTGATAAAATCCTTCCAGCTGTTAAAGGCTTTTTCCTGTACTGGTTTATTTGTCTGGTAGAAATGGCAAAGAGCTGCGGCCAGACCGTCGGTGGCGTCGAGCTTAATATCTGTGAGATCGAATTTTAAAATGTTTACAAGCATGGCAGCTACCTGTTCTTTTGAAGCAGCGCCCTGACCGGTAATAGACATTTTAATTTTCCTCGGAGCATATTCGAATATAGGAAGTGATCGTGTTAAAGCTGCAGCAATTGCGGCGCCCTGAGCCCTGCCAAGTTTCAGCATCGACTGTACGTTCTTTCCGAAAAATGGAGCCTCAATAGCCAGTTCATCGGGATGAAATTCGTCGATTACCTCAATCGTTCTTTCAAAAATACGTTTCAACTTGAGGTAGTGATCTTCATATTTCGAAAGATCGACATATCCTATAGTTATTAGCTCCGGAACCGTTCCCACAGTCTTAATTACTCCGTAACCTGTTATACTGGTTCCCGGATCTATTCCCAGAATTATTCTTTCAATTGGTTTAGGTTTCAAATCTCTTGAAATGAAATTATTTCATAATAATTGCATTATTCATCCATTCCGGTTTCTCTGAAAATTGTGGATAGCGTTCAACTGTGCCCAGAGACTTTGTGGTTGAAACACTTCCTGTTTCCAGATAATGTATTGCCTCTTTGAGACAGAGCTCATTCCTGTCGTTAAAATCATGGGCAATATCATCGGCCAAAATTTTGGTCGGAGCGAACCCTCCAAAAAATTCACCCTGATCTTGTGAATTTACCACCTTAAAAGTGACGGGGAACACGTAGTATTTCCCAGCCACACTCCACCCATTCATACCCGTGGGTTTTCCATTTGTTGTGTCGCCAATTGTGACAATATTGTAAAAAGGTTTGAGACTATTTATAACATCCTCGCTGGCAGAGGCAGTTGAACGTGTTGTTATCACAACTAGCCTGGGAGTAGAGAGAGAAACAGCGTAGGAGGTGGTTTTAAAGGGAATGGTCATATTATATGCCTGACGTTTATCGTTATAGGAAAGTTTTCCAAATGTAATACCCGACCTGGAGTTACCGGCTATATAGCTTGCAAGTGTCTGTGCAATATAGAGATCACCTCCTGAATTATACCGCAAATCGAGTATAAGGTCTTTGATCCCAACAGACTGAAAATAGGCAAAAGCTGTAGCCAGCTCAGTTGGAGCAGGATTAAAAAAAGAATCAAATACAAGATGCCCGGTCAATCCTGATGAAAGATTAAGAGTCTCATAAAGCAGTACTGTGTTCATGGTAAAGCTAGTCTTGGTGGAGGGAATAGTCACCTCTGTACCATCCGGACGTTTAAATACAAACGTATTGGTAATTCCAGCCTGTGACGGTTGAATTAGAGTTGAATAGGCTGCCCCGTTTTGGCTTTGCAGGATGGGCGCTACCGCAGTTCCATTAATGGTTTTTACGATCCACCCTCTCCTAACTCCCTGGGCATATAAAGGTGAGTTGGCATAGATCATTGCGATGCGGGCATCAGTGCCATCAAAGCCAATCCTAAATCCATGTCCCACAAATGTACCGGTCATCTGGGCATTATATTCCTCGGTGGTAAGAATATAGCTCCAGCGGTCGAGTTTTTTGTACATCATTGCATCAAGAAGCTTATAGGGGTCAGGATAATCATCCTTATTTACAGTCGGCATAAGATTATACCAGAGGTACCAATCGTTCATAATATAATATAGAGTATCTCTTGCAAATCCATCTGTAACTGCTGCTGTATCTACAGGTGGAACATCTTTTTTACACGATCCCGACAATGCAAGAATGATGATGGGAATTATAAGCAGGTTCTTTATTTTCATTTCATTTATTTTTCTATTAAAACAAACCTAATTAATTAATGTTATCCGCGGGGTTTCCTGTTCTGTATAAATATTCCAGCAATAATAAGCAATAATCCTGCCGGAGTAGTATAATAAACGGGTTCGTGAAGAATAAAGTGTACAAATATGAGAGAAAGAAACGGGGCAAAGTAAACAAGGTTACTGATCTTGTCTGTTGTCTCAGCCAGATGAAGAGCTCTCAACCAGAAAAAGAAGGTTATTCCCATTTCGAAGAGTCCTATATATACCGAAGCCACGGTACCTGGAAGTGTGATTATGATATGCCATTCACCGGTAACAATCATGGCTATTACCAGGTAAACAGAGCCGAAGAAGAAATTTAACAAAAGTTTGATTGCTTCATCTCTTTTGTCTCTGACGTTAAGAATAAAATAGAATGCCCAGAAGACTGAACTTCCGGTGGCAAGAAAGATCCCGGTGAGATTTGAATGAAGCGGGTGGAACAGTTTTCCCTGAGACGAAATGATATATACTCCGATAAAGCTTATAAACAGGGCAATAAAGCTTTTCCTTTTAATTTTCTGACCAAGTAACGGAACAGAAAGGAACACCAGTATAATCGGCCAGATCATATTCAATGGTTGTGCTACCTGGGCAGGAAGTAACTGGTAAGCTTTAAGGAGGATAATATAGTACAGAAAAGGATTAATGAATCCGAGAATAGCCGAGTTGAGAAGTTCTTTGGTTGTAGTTATTCTCAGGAGGTGAGACTTACCTCCGGCAATAACAAGAATAAGCAAAATTGATGCAGATGTGAAGGATGCGATAGTTAGCATTGGCAGAATACTCAACTGCCCCAGGCTTATCTTGAAGGCAGTTGGAACTGTCGACCAGAAGAGGATCGCTAATCCGGCATAGAGGAATGATTGATTGGTTTTATTCATTAACTTTATGAACTAAGAACAACGAACATTCGAATGTTGAATGCAGAAATTTTACTTCTTCTTTCGCTATTCAAATGTTCTTCATTCTTACTTTGATTATATAATGATCAACTTATTAGATCAAAACCCGTATAAGGAATCAGCACCTTAGGAATCTTTATTCCTACATCAGTCTGATTGTTCTCGAGGAGTGCGGCAACGATTCTAGGCAAAGCCAGGGCGCTTCCGTTCAGGGTATGAACAAGCCGGGTCTGTTTATCGGTTTTCTCTTTAAATCTGCATTTTAGTCTGTTTGCCTGAAACGATTCGAAGTTGGATACAGAGCTTACTTCAAGCCAGCGCTTCTGAGCTGCAGAATATACTTCAAAATCGAATGTCAGCGCTGAGGCAAACGACATATCTCCTCCGCAAAGCCTTAGGATGCGATATGGCAGTTCAAGCTTTGAAACAAGCTGCTCAACATGCTTTACCATATCATCAAGAGATTTATATGAATTATCGGGATGGGCAATCTGAACAATCTCAACTTTATCGAACTGGTGAAGACGGTTCAGACCTCTTACATGAGCGCCCCACGATCCGGCTTCTCTTCTGAAGCAGGGAGAATAAGCCATATTCTTTACAGGCATAGAATCCGCACTAACAATTACATCTCTGTAGATATTTGTTACCGGCACTTCTGCTGTAGGAATAAGGTAAAAATTATCCAGGGTGGCATGATACATTTGTCCCTCTTTATCGGGTAGCTGCCCGGTACCGAAACCGGAATCTTCATTCACCATAATAGGTGGCATAATTTCCCTGTATCCTGCTTTTTCACCTTCGTCGAGGAAGAAGTTTATTAGAGCTCTTTGCAGCTTAGCGCCTTTTCCCTTATAAACAGGGAACCCTGCACCTGTAAGTTTTATACCCAGGTCAAAATCGATGATATCGTATTTTTTTATAAGATCCCAATGAGGAATCGCAGAATCCGGGAGAAGAGGTAACTCGCCACCTGCCCTTACTTTAACATTATCATCAGCGCCAAAACCGGGAGGCACAGATTCGTGAGGCAGGTTGGGTAATCTTATCATTTCTGTTCCTCAGATCGCTGTCTATAGGTATGAGCTTATCTGACAGTGATTTGATCTCCTCTTTCAGGGAATAAGTTTTTTCTTTGGCTGCCTCCGCTTCAGCTTTTTTCCCCTCTTTCATGAGAAAACCTATTTCTTTTGAAGTATTGTTCATTACAGCCTGTAGTGAATCCGTCTTCAGCTGAATTTCACGTCGTAAGGAATCAAGTTCCAGAATTCTCTCGATTATTTCTTCTGCCTTAAAGTTTTTTACTTTAAGCCTTTCAATTACGAATTCTTTTTTTTCGCGGATAAGATTTATGGTAAGCATAATATGCAGTATTAATAAAAAAAGCAGGCCTGAAGGAGCCTGCTGTAAAAATATTAAAAAACTCCCGATATTGCTTTTCTTCAGCAGAAAAGAATTCCGGGAGTTGATTCTTTAAAATAACAAGTTATTCAATTACCGGTTTAACCGATACGTAAGTTTTGTTATCTCTTTTTCTTTTGAACTCAACTTCTCCGTCGGTAAGTGCAAACAGAGTATGATCTTTTCCAAGGCCGACATTCAGACCCGGATTATGTTTTGTTCCTCTCTGGCGAACGATGATATTGCCTGCTTTGGCTACCTGGCCGCCGAAAAGTTTCACTCCCAGTCGTTTACTTTGGGAATCGCGACCGTTACGTGAACTACCTGCCCCTTTCTTATGTGCCATAATATTCTATTTTTATTAGCTTATACTTTAGATTTATTTTTCTTTACCTTTTGCTGTTTTCTTGGCAGCGGGTTTTTTCTCTGCAACTTTTTTAGCAGGAGCTTTTTTCTCCGGAGCTGCTTCTTTACTGGCAGCAGGTTTCTTAACTGTTGCTTTTTTTGCTTTTCCCGGTTTTTCAGAAATTTCTGTTTCAGCTACAACGACCTTTTCTTTTTTAGGCGCTGCTTTTTTTGGAGAACCTATGCCGTTTATACTTACAATTTCAACCTGAGAAAAGTTTTGGCGGTGTCCGTTTTTGATCCTGTAACCCTTTTTTCTCTTCTTTTTGAAAACAATCAATTTGTCGCCTCTGACTTTATCGTCAACAACAACACCTTCAACAACGGCATCTTTAATAACCGGTTCCCCGATAGTAATTCTACCTTCATCTTCAATTAAAAGAACCTGATCGAATCTAACCTCTTTACCTTCTTCAGCTTCGAGGCGATGAACAAAAATCTTTTTGCCAGCCTCTACTTTAAATTGCTGACCTGCAATTTCTACGATTGCGTACATTTCTTATATGTTTTACGTTACTCCGTGAGGCGTATATAATCATTCGACAATATAGCTTCAGTTGCCCCTGCGGATTTCTTCAATTTTGGACTGCAAAGATATACAAATTAGATTATTTACAAACCAATACAGGGATTTTTTTACTTAAGAATTTAAATGTGTTATTTAATTGATTAGTCGGGCAACATTCCCGATTCCAGTATGTTACTTTGTCTGATGGTAATAATTTAGTGATGTTGATAAATTTGGATATAGTTGATAATAGTCTTTCTTCTATTATTTTTATATTTGTCGTGCGCTTAAAAAGACTGTTTATTCGTCTGATGTATAAATAATTGAAATGAAAAGAGTAAAGTTGAAGGTGATGGGTATATCTTACAGTCAGACACAATCTGGAGCTTACGCTTTGATATTGATTGAAGAGAAAGGGGAGAGACGAATCCCCATTATCATTGGAGGATTTGAAGCACAGGCCATTGTAATAAAGCTTGAAAACCTCGATCCTCCCCGTCCTTTAACCCACGATCTGTTCAAGAAATTTGCTGATGAGTTTAATATATCCATTGTTGAAGTGATGATCTCACGGTTGGAGGAGGGAGTCTTTTATTCAAAGCTTGTCTGTAGCAACGGAGAAAAAGAATATTCTATCGACAGCCGGACATCAGATGCAGTTGCACTCGCTTTGCGATTTGAGTGCCCGATCTACATTACTGAGGAGATACTTGAAAAAGCTGGAATAACTATCAGCTCTACCGATTCTGAAATTAATGTTGCCAGTGAATCCGAAAGCTTTATAGAACCTGAAATAAACAAATATGAGTCTTACTCCGACGAGGAGCTTTTTAAATTAATAGACGAGGCTGTAAAAACTGAAGATTATGAGCGAGCTGCAGCTGTGAGAGACGAAATAGAGAAAAGAAAGAAAAAAAAGGCTTAACGCATTCTGCATAAATTTCATCCGGGCAGTAAATTCAATTAACTGAATGAGACAATATCTTGATCTTCTTGATCATGTTTTAAATAATGGAACCAGAAAATCCGACAGGACCGGCACAGGTACGATTAGTGTTTTTGGCTATCAGATGAGATTCAATCTTGAAGAAGGGTTTCCTTTGCTGACAACAAAAAAGCTTCATCTCAAGTCGATTATACACGAATTGCTCTGGTTTATAGCGGGAGATACAAATATCAGATACCTGAAGGAGAATGGAGTTAAGATCTGGGACGAATGGGCTGATAAAGATGGTAACCTGGGGCCGATCTATGGCTCCCAGTGGCGGTCGTGGCCGGCTGGTGATGGCAGGAAGATAGATCAGCTTTTAAACGTTATTAATTCCATACAAGAATCTCCTGATTCAAGGCGGCATCTGGTAAGCGCCTGGAATGTAGGTGAATTAGATAAAATGGCACTTCCTCCATGCCATATACTTTTTCAGTTTTATGTAGCAGATGGCAAATTATCATGCCAGCTGTACCAGCGAAGTGCAGATATTTTTATCGGCGTTCCATTTAATATCACGTCATATTCTATTCTAACACTTATGATCGCACAGATAACAGGACTAAAACCAGGTGATTTTGTACATACCTTGGGTGATGCACATATTTATTTAAATCATATTGATCAGGTAAAACTGCAGCTCACACGCGAACCATATCCGCTGCCAAAAATGATTTTAAACCCGTCGGTTAAAGATATTCTTAAGTTCAGATTTGAAGATTTCACACTTACTGATTATATCTCCCACCCACATATTAAGGGGGATATTTCTGTTTAACTAATAAATTATGATTTCAATAATAGTTGCTGTTAGCGAGGATTGGGGTATAGGTAAGGATAATGAGCTTTTGTGGCATATCTCTGAAGACCTCAAGCGATTCAAGCGTCTCACTACCGGGAAAACCGTTATTATGGGAAAAAGAACCTGGGAGTCGTTGCCAAGAAAACCTCTTCCGGGAAGAACAAATATTGTTATCACTGATGTACAGGGAGAACACTTTGATGGTTCAGTAACCGTTAATTCAATTGAAGATGCTGTAAGCAAATGTAACAAGAACGAAGAGGCTTTTATAATAGGAGGAGGGAGTATTTACAGGCAGTTCATGACAATTGCCGATAAGCTTTATATTACTCATGTGCACAGAAAGTGCCCGGCAGATATATATTTTCCGGAGATCAATCCTTCCATTTGGAAAGTAACTGAAAAAGAGGAATATACAGATGCTGAAAATCAACTGGTTCCCTACACATATATTGTATATGAACGAAAAACCAAATAAGTTTTGAGTGTGGCTAAGCGAAGTTATAGACTTCGCCAAGCCACTCATCTCAATTTATTTCAATTTATTTCCACATATTTCAATTTATTTCTTCTTCTCAATTAAACCTTTCAGCTAACTCTTCATCTAAAGAGTTGTAAACGGGAATTACTAATTTAAAATAGAACCTATGAACCGAGCATGTTTAACTACAAACACGAACTTGCATGAACAAAATCAACATGTGAGCTGCATCCGACCAATTAAAATTAATTCAGAACGGATGAAAACAAAAACATTTCTGATGATAGCTACTCTGGCGATGCTTCCTTTTTCATCATGTATGAAGGATGGTGATTCAATCGATCAGACAAGTGTCAATCTGGCTGATGATAATGCAGTTACTGATCTGGCATTTGAGGATGTCTTTAATTCTGTCGATAATGCAACTATTATCATGGAGAATCAGATGGGGATAACCAAAGGCCTTGACTTAGGAGCAGTTCTTGCCGATTCATGCCCGTCAATTACCATCTCTGCTGGTACATTTCCTAAAACGATAACTATTAATTATGGAACAGGCTGCAGTGGTTTTAATGGAAGCACCCGTTCAGGTAAAATAATCATTAATGTTACTGACAAGAGAACAGTTACCGGTGCAACCAGAACTGTTACTTTCGATAACTACTTCTTCAATGGTGCAAAGATTGAAGGTGTTAAAGAAATTAAAAATATGGGTCTTAACAGTAGCCAGAACATGGTAATCTCTGATAAACTTACAGGTGGCAAACTCACATTGGCTAATGGAAAAGTAATTGAACGTGCATATGACCATCAGAGGGAGTTTATAGCCGGCTGGAATACCAAAACGATATGGGATGATGAATGTCTTATATCGGGAGTGGCAACTGGAAAGAATGTCAATGGCATTACGTATACAAATACCATTCTGACTCCTTTGCATTGGGTACGTGCATGTGAATTTATAGTTAGCGGTACAATCAAATTTGAGAGAACCGGTGCGGCCCCAATAGTACTTGACTATGGCACAGGAGCCTGCGATGCCAAGGCAACGGTAACCCGTGGAAATCAGACGAAAGATATTATCTTAAAACATAATTACCGTATTATGTTTTAAGCGATTATACGTTATGGAATGCAGAGGGACATGGAATAATGTCCCTTTTTTTTATGATGCCTTAAGGACTTTCATATTTATTCTTTCGAGCTTCCTGTCGGCGTAATCGATAGTTATTTCGAGATCATTTGTTTCCACTGATGGCATTTCAAACATAGCATCAAGCATAATAGCTTCGCATATTGACCGGAGTCCGCGTGCACCAAGTTTGAATTCAATTGCCTTATCAACGATATAATCAAGGACTCCATCGGCGAATGTGAGGTCGATGTTATCCATTTTAAACAATTTGATATACTGCTTAACCAATGCGTTTTTAGGTTCCGTAAGGATGGCCCTTAATGCATCCCTGTCGAGCGGGTCGAGATGTGAAAGTACCGGCAGTCTGCCAATTATCTCAGGGATAAGTCCAAATGCCCTTAAATCCTGAGGTGCAATATACTGGAGCAGATTATCTTTATCAACCTTATTCCTTACTTTGGAAGCTCCATAACCTACAACCTGTGTATTCAGGCGCTGGGCTATTTTTTTCTGTATGCCTTCAAATGCGCCACCACAAATGAACAGAATGTTTTTTGTGTCGACAGGTATCATTTTCTGTTCAGGATGCTTGCGTCCACCCTGGGGTGGCACATTTACTATTGAGCCTTCAAGCAATTTCAAAAGTCCCTGTTGCACTCCTTCTCCTGATACATCCCGTGTTATTGAAGGGTTGTCTCCTTTTCGGGCAATTTTATCTATTTCATCAATAAAAACTATACCTTTTTCAGCCGCTTTTACATCGTAATCAGCGTTCTGCAGAAGTCGGGTCAGAAGACTTTCAATATCTTCACCAACATAACCTGCTTCAGTAAGTACGGTTGCGTCGACAATTGTGAAAGGAACATGAAGCATTTTTGCTACAGTTCTTGCCAACAAAGTTTTTCCAGTACCAGTTTCACCTACAAGTATTATGTTCGATTTTTCTATTTCAATGTCCTCGTCATCTGGTTTTTGCATCAATCTCTTATAGTGATTGTAAACTGCAACTGAGATGATCTTCTTAGCCATATCCTGACCAATAATATACTGGTCGAGAAATTTCTTTATTTCGATTGGTTTAAGAAGAGTGAGGGTGTCAAAAGCAAGATTTTTCTTATTGCCTAGTTCCTCGTTCATTATGCTGCGAGCCTGTTCAACGCAATGGTCACAGATAAATCCCTCAAGACCAGCAATGAGCATATTTGATTCTTTCTTTGTTCTCCCGCAAAATGAACACTTATCCATTTAATATTATTTATGTGTTTTCTCGAGGATCTCATCAATCATGCCATAATCTTTGGCTTCCTGTGAGGTCATCCAGTAATCTCTGTCAGAATCTTTTTCAACCTTTTCGATTGGATTTCCTGAATGGAGGGCAATTATCTCGTAAAGCTCCTTTTTCAGTTTTACAATTTCACGAACTGTGATTTCTATATCTGAAGCTTGTCCTTCTGCGCCGCCCATAGGTTGATGAATCATTATCCTGGAATGTTTAAGTGCCGATCTCTTACCTTTTTTACCGGCTGTAAGAAGAACAGCTCCCATCGATGCTGCCATTCCGGTGCATATGGTAGAGATGTCAGATGATATATACTGCATTGTATCATATATGCCCAGACCCGCATTCACCGATCCTCCAGGGGTGTTAAAATAGATCTGGATATCCTTTCCGGCGTCAGATGAATCGAGATATAGCAACTGTGCCTGAATAATGTTGGCAACATAATCGTCGATTGGCAAACCAAGAAAAATAATTCTATCCATCATAAGACGTGAAAAAACGTCCATCGAAGCTACATTCAACTGTCTCTCTTCAATAATTGTGGGAGAGATATAACTACTATAAACAGAGTTGTACCTGTGCAGGTTCAGACTGCTGATTCCCCGTTTACTTCTTGCAAACTTTCCAAAATCATCTAGGATATTCATATTGTTATGAATTAAAATTAATCCGCAAAGATAATAAATAAAAAACTAATCATCGCAACGCGACAACGCGTTGATTACTATTCGAAAAGCTTATTAAAATCCTCAACTGAGATGCTCTTATCTTCCAGTTTTACAATTTCTTTCAGAATAAGGATTATCTTTTCCTCGAGAACTTTTTCAGCTATTCTTTTTGCATCCTCTTCCCGTTTAAGGGTTTCTTTTGCATAATTGTTTATCTGTTCATCTGTGGCATAAAACAGGCCATACTGCTGGAACTGAAGCCTGGTGATATTCTCAGCTTCTTTCACCAACTCCTCTTCTGTAATCTTGATTTCGTTGTCGCGCGCAATCTTGTTTCTTATGAGCTGCCACTTAAGGTCTTTTCTGAAACTATCGAATTCTTTGTCAATCTGTTCCTGAGTTGTCTTTTCATTTACTTTAAGCAGCCATTTTTTCAGGAATGCTTCAGGTAGTTCAAATTCTGTTTTTTCAATAACAAGCTCTTTGATATCCATCATAAGTTTAAAATCGCTCTCCCTTTTCAGGTTTATAGCGAGTTCGCCTTCAATTTTTTTCATGAATTCTTCTTCAGAATTCACAACACCTTCACCATAGATTTTATCAAAAAGTTCTTGCCCCGGCTCTGCCGGATGGAAACGACTGATATCTTTTATTGTAAATCTGAAATTACCCTCAATGTCAGCAACTTCTTCTTTCTTCTTATGCAATATTCCTGCTATCTCGGTGTCGTTTGGGAAAGCTTTTTTCAAGTCGAAATCCACTGCATCCCCTTGAGATTTTCCAATGAACAGCTCTTTTATGACGGAATCCTTTATAATGTCAATACCGATTGAAGTATCTTCAGATGACAGACCTTCGGGAATCAACTTACCATCGGTTCCTAATGCTTCTATTTTACCTTTTATAACATCTTTTTCCTCTATGTTATCAGCTTTACGGAGTTCCCCATATCTGCGGGTATAGTTGTCAAGAGTGTCTTTCTTCATCTTGTCGTCGATGAGGATCTCATACTGGTTCACCTTATTTTTCTTACTCAGTTTGAGTTCAATTGCAGGGGCCAGTCCAACTTCAAAGGAGAAAGTAAATTCCTCCTGAGTTTCGAAATCGTATTTTTCCTGATCATCTGTTTTCGGAAGCGGATCTCCGAGTATTTCAAGTTTTTCATCAGTGAGATATTTCTGAATGCTCTCACCTACCAATTTATTTATCTCTTCGATCTCTACTGCAGTACCGTACATTTTTTTTATAAGACCCATCGGAACCATTCCCGGACGAAAACCTTTGATAGTTGCTTTTTTTCTATAGTCTTTTAATACTGTTGTTACCTTATCTTCGTAATCGGGTTTAGCGATCTTCACTTTCAATACAGCATTCAGATCGTCGACATTTTCTCTGGTGATATTCATTTTCCTACTTGTTTGTTGCATAGTTAAAAACCGCCAAAACGCACTATTAAAGAGGTTACGGCGGTTTGTTGTTTGTGCGGATGAAGGGACTCGAACCCCCACGTCACGAAGACACAAGATCCTAAGTCTTGCTCGGCTACCAATTACGACACATCCGCGTTAAATTCCCCGCAAAAGTATAATAAATAATTATTAAAACAAATTGAATGTATTACCGTCGCAGTTCAAAGTTCTTTCCAAGATAAACTTTTCTTACATACTCATCATCTGCGAGTTGCGCTGAGGTTCCGGATTTAAGTATCTTGCCTTCGAAAAGAAGGTAGGCACGATCGGTTATTGTAAGTGTCTCATGGACGTTATGATCGGTGATCAGAATGCCTATTTGTTTCTCCCGTAATTTAGAAACAATCTCCTGGATATCTTCCACTGCAATCGGGTCGACGCCTGCGAAAGGTTCGTCAAGTAATATGAATTTTGGTTTAAGTGCAAGAGCCCTCGCAATCTCTGTTCGACGTCTTTCTCCGCCTGAAAGTTGTATCCCTTTGCTCTTTCGGATTTTTGATAGCCCAAATTCGAGTAAAAGAGTTTCCAGTCGTTCGTGTTGTTCTTCTTTTGGAAATCCCGACATTTCCAGTACCGCTTTGATATTGTCTTCAACCGACATATTTCTGAACACTGAAGCTTCCTGTGCCAGGTAGCCGATTCCCAGGCGTGCCCTTTTATACACCGGAAGAGAAGTTATTTCTGTTTCATCGAGAAATATCTTTCCCTCTTTTGGTTTTATTAAACCTACAATCATGTAAAACGATGTTGTTTTCCCGGCTCCGTTTGGGCCAAGTAAGCCTACGATTTCACCCTGTTCAACTTCAATTGATACTTTATCGACAACGGTTCTGCTTCGATACTTTTTTACAAGATTTTCGGTATATAGTTTCATCTGTAATTCTATGAATTTACAGTTTCAGTTTTAGAGGAATCATCGTTCATGAAAGAATCTCTGTCACTCTGTTTCTTTTTCACAACCCCTGCTGAAATGAAGATGCTGACTTCGTAAAGGAGAAGCAACGGAATGGCAACCAGGGTTTGTGAAAAAACATCGGGCGGTGTTATAATTGCGGCAATTATAAATATCAGCACAATGGCATGTTTCCTGTATTTTCTCATGAATGTGGGAGTAATCAGCCCGACTTTTGTCAGAAAAAAAGCTACAATCGGCAGTTCAAAGACAACTCCGGTTGCAAGGCAGACCGATGTAAGCGTACCTATATAGGATCGCACATTGATCTGGTTAACAACATCCGCACTTATTTCGTAGGAACTTAGAAAATGAAGTGAAAGAGGAGCAAGCATGTAATAACCGAAGAGAACTCCGAAAAAGAAGAGTAACGAAGCTGCCATAACGGCTCCTTTTGCATATTTGGCTTCATTTGCGTGAAGGGCGGGTTTGAAGAATTGCCAGAATTCCCACAGCACAACAGGAAATGCAAGAATTAAACCGGCAACCATGGCAACTGTAAAGTGTGTCATTAGCTGACCCGACATATTTATATTAATCAGATTCAGTGGTTTGGTATTTATACAAAGGGCATTGGTTGTTGTATTGAATTTTCGCATTAGATAATCACCAAACTCACACAATACTCTGTTTGTAAAGAAATCAGCTCTCCTCGGAGCCAGAATAATATGATCGAAGATAAAAGTCTTGAAAATAAACGCTAAAACCATAAAGAAAAATATGGCCATTACCGATCTGATAATATGCCACCTTAACTCCTCAAGGTGTTCGAGAAAAGACATCTCCTTATCACCCTTCTTACCTTTTTTCCCCAACAGAGCCATAGTCAGTTATATAAATTGATTTTAAATCAGCCAGCAAAGATGATAAATCTTCCTTAGCAAAACAATAATAAATTCGATAGCAGAGGAAATAGTTTGAATTTAATTGCCGGTTTTTTTGTTAAAAATATCTTAAAACCTTAAAATGATCAGGAAAAAATATTAACTTTAACTAAACTGTAAAAACAGTGTTATTCACAGTTGTGCAGGTTTTCAATAAGGGGGGAAGATATGTTGGATAATTCTACAATACACGATTACTTAAAAAAGTACTTTGGGTTTGATACTTTTAAAGGGAATCAGGAACCAATAATAAAGAATGTTTTGGCTGGGAGGGATACCTTTGTCCTTATGCCAACCGGAGGAGGTAAGTCGCTTTGTTATCAATTGCCGGCCGTAATGAAAACGGGGACTGCAATTATAATCTCTCCTCTTATTGCTTTGATGAAAAACCAGGTTGATGCAATGAGAAACTTCAGCACCGACGATGGAGTTGCACATTTTCTTAATTCTTCTCTTACAAAAACTGAGATTGCCAGAGTTAAAAAAGATGTGTTGTCTCAAAAGGCAAAACTACTATATGTTGCCCCTGAGTCGCTTACAAAGGAAGAAAATATAGATTTTCTTAAAAATATTGATATTTCATTTTATGCCATCGATGAAGCTCATTGTATTTCGGAATGGGGACATGACTTCAGGCCAGAGTATAGGCGCATCAGACCAATTATTGATACTATCGGGCGGGCTCCCATTATAGCGCTTACTGCAACAGCGACACCGAAAGTCCAGCACGATATTCAGAAAAACCTCGGAATACTAGAAGCAGATATCTTTAAATCCTCCTTTAACAGGCCTAATCTTTATTATGAAATTAAGTCGAAACAGGATGTAACAAAGGAAATAATTAAATATATAAAGAATAACACGGGGAAATCAGGTATAATTTATTGTCTGAGCCGTAAAAAGGTTGAAGAGATTGCTGAAGTGCTGAAAGTTAATGGGATAAAGGCTCTTCCTTACCATGCCGGAATGGATTCTGCCACCCGTACTTTGAACCAGGATAAATTCCTTATGGAAGAGGCAGATGTCATTGTGGCCACTATTGCCTTTGGAATGGGGATTGACAAACCAGATGTCAGGTTTGTAATTCACTACGATATCCCCAAGAGTCTTGAAGGTTACTATCAGGAAACAGGACGGGCCGGGCGCGACGGTGGGGAGGGAAACTGTATAGCCTACTATAGCTACAACGACATCCTTAAGCTTGAGAAGTTCATGCATGGGAAACCAATTGCAGAACAGGAAATAGGGAAACAACTGCTTCTGGAGACAGTATCTTATGCGGAATCATCTGTATGCCGGAGAAAACTATTGTTGCACTATTTTGGAGAAGAATACCTTAATGATAATTGTGAAGCCTGCGATAACTGCCTCCATCCTAAATCTCAGTTTGAAGGTAATGATGCCGTAGTAAGTGTTTTGGATACAATACTTGCTGTAAAAGAAAAATTTAAAGCCGATCATATTGCTAATATCCTGTCAGGAAAAATTACTGCAGCAATAAAATCCTATAAGCATCATAAACTGGAGTATTTCGGGATAGGGGAGGACAAGGATGAGAAGTTCTGGAACATGGTTATCAGGCAGGCTCTTATAGCTAAATTTCTTACAAAGGATATTGAGAACTACGGATTGTTAAAGCTCACTCCAAAAGGAATGGAGTTTCTCGAAAATCCTACTTCTTTCATGCTGGCTGAAGATCACGACTATGCCGATACAACCGATGAGGAAAATGCTTTCGGGGCAAGGACGTCTGCAGTTGATGAGGAGTTGTTCAGCATACTAAAAGATCTAAGGAAGAAACTCTCAAAACAGAAGGATGTTCCTCCGTTTGTTATTTTTCAGGATCCCTCACTTGAAGATATGGCCATTCAATATCCTATCACAATTGATGAACTTCAGAATATCTCCGGCGTTGGTGCTGGAAAGGCTCAACGTTATGGGAAAGAATTTATAGAAATAATAGCAAAATACGTTGAAGAGAAAGAGATAATCCGGCCACTCGATATGGTCGTCAAATCTGTTGTTAATAAATCGGGGATAAAGGTCTATATTATCCAGAGCATTGACGCAAAAAGGCCGCTCGAGGACATTGCTGAGGCGAAAGGGATGGATATGAGAGAGTTAATATCTGAAATTGAGGCAATTGTTCATTCCGGTACAAGAATAAATCTCGATTATTATATAAATAGTAATATCGATGAGGAAAGGCAACATGATATCTACCTATATTTCAGGGAAGAAGCTGAATCTGATTCACTCGAGGAGGCTATAAAAGCCCTGGGAAATGAATTCGAAGAGGAGGAGATAAGGCTTGTTCGAATTAAGTTCCTTTCGGAGATGGGGAACTAGTTGTCCGTCTTTTCGATCGAAACAGAGATGAGACCCCAATAGCAAAAACATAAAAAGGATAAACCAGCTGAGAAGGAAATGCCCACAACAGAAGCTCCTTCCTGTTGTATCTTGCTGTTGTATTCCTGAGTATCAGGTAATCAGGAAATACTTTCAGAAACCAGATTGCTAAGAAGATCGCTAAGGTTATACCTCCTGTTAACAAGGCTAAAAGAGCATATAGCTGTATCAGGATTGTAACAAATGTTACAATTCCGATAATCAGGGTAGCGCTGTCATTGTATGCCCCTGCCTTTGAAACCCAGCGGGTTCTTTGTTTCATAAAACCAGCGACCGTTGAAGAAGACTTTGTAGTGACAAGTGCATCTGCTGATTCGAGCCAGCAAATTTTGGAATTGCTTCTTTTTTTTATACTCTGTAATAAAAAAATATCATCACCCGACGGAATGTCATCGTGCAGGTTCTCAGAATTATTAAAGTATACTTGCCTTGGGAAAGCAAGATTTGCACCGTTGCACATTGTTGCTCTGTGAGCTAATGCTGAACCTGCAGTTACACCCTGCAGACTAAGGAATTCAAGTTCTTCGAATTTTCTGAAAAATCCATGTCCCACTTCTAACTGAACCGGACAGATAATCAGATCAGGTTTGTGTTCTTCATAGAAGGCTGCAATTGTTTTTATCCAGTTTTCATTCATAATGCAATCTGCATCAGTTGTGATTATCAGAAAGCCTCTCGAGGAACTTATTCCTGTTCTGATTGCCTGTTTTTTCCCGGAACCATTATTTTCAATAACGGTAAGATTTGGTATACCTTTAATAGATGAGGCTGTTTGAAATGTTAGGTCAGTGGAATTATCGTTTACCACAATTACTTCAAATAAATCACTTCTGTAATTCTGTGCTGCAATATGTTTAAGGAGTACTGGAAGATTCTCCTGCTCGTTTCTGCATGCTACGATAACCGATATAAATGAGGATGGGTCGGTTGAGACAGTGAATGTTTTAATTTTCAGAAGGTTTCTGTAGATCCAGATCATCAGAAACAGGTAGGGCATCATCAGTATGACGGGGACCCAGCTCATAGCTTAATCCTTAAGCCATTCATACATTGTATAATGTTCACTTTTCATCCCAAGCGCCTCATAGGTGCATTGTGCATTTGAATTATTCTTTTCTACATAAAGTCGAAGACCGGCAGCATTCTCTTTTTCTGCTTCATCTTTAATAAAAGAATACATTGATCTGAAAATACCGGTTCTTCTGAATTCTGGCAATACATATACCGACTGGATCCACCAGACATTTGTATTTCGCCAGTCGCTCCACTCATAAGTAATAAGGAGTGAGG
The DNA here is from genome assembly GCA_963809855.1 of uncultured Bacteroidales bacterium. Lineage (GTDB taxonomy): Bacteria > Bacteroidota > Bacteroidia > Bacteroidales > VadinHA17 > LD21. Next base: position 3,955,764 of record CAWELF010000001.1, read on the forward strand.
CAGCAACTTTTCCATTTTCCTCAGCAACCCAGTATTGTCCTCTTGCAGGAACATCGAATACTGCTTTTACACCTTCAGTTACTATCTCCGGTTTCAGGGCAAATTGTTCAGTTTCCCATGCCATCTTTTGCTGGAAATCGATAATAAAATGTGAATCTTCGGATGTTGCTTTACGGATATTTGGCATATTTTTTTATTGTCTTGCGGTCATGCAGTCATGCAGTCTTGCGGTCTCCTCTTCTCCCCTTCTCCCTATCTTTATTTGTACTCATCCCAGCTCTTAATCTCCAAATCGTCAATACTCATCTTGCAGAAGGCCAGAATAAAAGCACTGGCAAGTCGTGCGTTGGTGATAAGAGGTACATTGAAGTCGACGGCACTTCTTCTTATAGTGTAGTCGTTATTGAGTTCTTTGTCGCTGAGATCCTTTGGGATATTTACAACGAGATCAACTTCGCGCGATTTAATCAGATCGATTGTGTTTGGCGATTTATTCTCATCCGGCCAGTAGGCAACATGAGCTTCAACACCTGCATTTTTGAGGAATTGCTGAGTACCTCTTGTTGCATAGAGCTTGTGTCCTTTCTCACGAAGGGCCCTGGCGCTGTTGAGCAGTTCTACTTTCGACCGTGCTGGTCCTGTAGAGAGAAGGATACTCTTTTTAGGAACCCTGTATCCAACTGAAAACATAGCCTTTAAGATGGCTTCATAAAAACCTTCTCCAATACAACCAACTTCACCGGTAGAAGACATATCTACTCCCAGTACCGGATCGGCTTTGGCAAGTCGCGAAAAGCTGAACTGAGGAGCTTTCACCCCAACATAATCGAGTTCAAATACAGTTTTTCGAGGTCTTTCTGCTGGGACGCCAAGCATCACTTTTGTTGCAAGCTCGATAAGGTTTGTCTTAAGAACTTTTGAAACAAATGGCATACTCCTGCTTGCGCGAAGATTACATTCAATAACTTTTATATCGTTATCTTTTGCAAGAAACTGTATGTTGAAAGGACCTGAGATATTGAGTTCTTTTGCAATCAGGCGCGAGATGCGTTTTATTCTTCTGGCAGTCTCAAAATATATTTTCTGGGCAGGGAAGACCATCGTGGCGTCTCCTGAGTGTACTCCCGCAAATTCAACATGTTCACTAATGGCATATGCTAACATTTCCCCGTCGCGGGCCACTGCATCAATCTCGATCTCTTTGGCGTTTTCAATAAATTCAGAAACAACAACAGGATATTGTTTTGATACTTGTGCCGCGAGTTCAAGATAATGTTTAAGCTCGTTCCTGTTCGAAACCACGTTCATTGCAGCTCCTGATAAAACATATGAAGGTCTGATCAGTACCGGGAATCCGATCCGGTCGACAAATTCGAATATGTCGTCGATAGAGGAAAGTTCCTTCCAGCGGGGCTGATCAATAGCAAGGTTATCGCACATTTCTGAGAACTTATGCCTGTTTTCTGCCCTGTCGATCGAGACGGGAGAAGTTCCAAGAACCGGCACTTTTTCTTTATATAACCTCATTGCGAGGTTGTTGGGAATTTGTCCGCCTACCGATACAATTACACCTCCGGGGTTCTCAAGTTCAATAATATCGAGTACTCTTTCAAATGTAAGCTCGTCGAAGTAAAGCCTGTCGCAGATATCATAGTCAGTACTTACAGTTTCGGGATTGTAGTTAATCATTACGGATCTGAACTCCTCCTTCTTTATTGTAGTGATGGCGTTTACTGAACACCAGTCGAATTCAACGCTTGAGCCAATTCTGTATGCTCCGGATCCGAGTACTATGACCGACCTTTTATCATTTTCACAAATAATATCATGTTCTGAACCGCTGTAGGTAAGGTACAGGTAATTTGTAACCGCAGGATATTCTGCTGCAAGAGTATCTATTTGTTTAATATAAGGTATGATTCCTAGCGATTTCCTGTGACTTCTCACTTTCATCAGGTCGTTGTGGATATCATCAGGTCCGGATTTAAGGACATGTCTGGCGATCTGAAAATCGCTGAACCCGTTTATTTTTGAATGGGAGAGCAGATCGTGGGGAATTGCCGGGAGGCTATCATACTTACAAAGTTCATCTTTTATATTGATTATGTTTTTCAGCTTATAGAGGAACCATTTGTCGATTTTTGTCAGTTCATGAATTCTGTCGACAGACATACCTATTTCAAGAGCTTCAGCAATTGAGAAGATTCTCATATCAGTAGGTTCTGTCAGCTCACGCTCAATATCTTCGAACCCGAGATCACGGTTTCCGGTGAAGCCATGCATTCCCTGACCTATCATCCTCAGACCTTTCTGTATTACTTCTTCAAAGGTTCTTCCTATGGCCATCACTTCCCCTACACTTTTCATGCTGCTACCGATGAGGTGGGAAACACCCTCAAATTTATTAAGGTCCCATCGGGGGATCTTGCAAACTATGTAGTCGAGAGCCGGTTCAAAGCATGCTGTGGTATTTTTTGTTACAGAGTTTTTCAGTTCGTGCAGTCCATAACCCATTCCAAGCTTGGCTGCAATAAAGGCGAGCGGATATCCGGTAGCTTTTGATGCGAGAGCACTCGACCTTGATAACCGTGCATTAACCTCGATTACCCTGTAGTCCTCTGAATCAGGGGCCAGAGCATATTGCACATTACATTCACCAACAATGCCGATGTGCCTGATAATTTTAATTGAAAGTTCTCTTAGTTTATGATATTCGCTGTTTGTAAGGGTCTGGGATGGAGCAACAACAATACTTTCCCCAGTATGAATACCCAAAGGATCGAAGTTCTCCATGTTACAGACAGTAATGCAATTGTCATATTTATCTCTTACCACCTCATACTCAACCTCTTTCCATCCCTTTAATGATTCCTCAACAAGTATCTGGCCGGAATAGGAAAAAGCCTTTAATGCCAGTGTTTTCAGCTCTTCAATACTTGATGCAAAACCGCTTCCCTGACCTCCCAGGGTATAAGCTGCCCTTATGATTACCGGAAAGCCTAATTTTCCTGCTGCTTCGAGAGCCTCATCAACATTCAATGCAGCAAAGCTGCTTGGTGTATTTACATCAATTTCATCAAGTTTCTTAACAAAAAGCTCTCTGTCTTCCGTATCCATTATAGCCCTGACCGGAGTTCCGAGAACCCTAACATTATATTTTTCGAAGATCCTGGCTTTATAGAGCTCCGTTCCGCAGTTTAGCGCTGTCTGACCTCCAAATGATAAGAGGATACCATCAGGTTTCTCCCTTGCAATTACTTTTTCAACAAAATATGGGGTTACAGGAAGGAAATATATTTTATCGGCAAGCCCTTCAGAAGTTTGAACGGTGGCAATGTTGGGATTTATCAGTATTGTTTCTACATCTTCCTCTTTTAAAGCCTTAAGAGCCTGGGAACCGGAATAATCAAACTCACCCGCTTCACCAATTTTTAAGGCCCCTGAGCCAAGTAATATTACCTTTTTTACAACATCTTTCATCGTCAGTATTTGAGGCTCAAAAATAATATAATTTTTTAATTAGAATTTGAAATATTAAATAAATGCATATATTTGCACAATAACTGCATAAATATGCAAAAGACTATCAGGCTTCTTACTATTGAGGATATAATTTCGGAAGAGAATATCTCGACACAGGAAGAACTGCTTAAGAGACTAAAGGGGAAAGGTATAAACTGTACCCAGGCAACCCTGTCGCGAAATTTGAGACAGCTTGGAGTAGCGAGAGTACCGGATGGCAATGGCGGATATAAATATTCAATGTCTGAAAGCCCAAAAGGACAGCCGGGTCTTTCTGTTAAATTGAATATAGTCCCGGTAATACAAGATATCGTTGAAGCGAAAGGTCTGATGGTAGTTAAAACAATACCTGGAAATGCAAGCAACACAGCATTTTTCATCGATGGAGCAGGCAGGTATGAAATTGCAGGAACAATTGCCGGCGACGATACAATACTTATTATACCCCGCGATGGCATTACCCTTCAACAGGTTCACACCTGTCTTGAGATCATACTGCCGGGGATTCATGAACAGATTAAGAGTAAGAAGTAGGTAGTAAGAAGGAGGTAGTAGGCAGTATGTAGTAGGCAGTATGTAGTAGGCAGTAGGATGTAAGAAATTAATGGTAGAGACTCAAAATTTTGAGTCTCGGAAAACAGAGGGCATCAAAAATCTACGGTCCTGTCAGGCGAGGGTGTTTAAAACAAATTAAAATTTTTAGATCAAATATTAAATAATAGAATTATGAAAGAAAAAGTGGTTCTCGCGTACAGCGGTGGTTTGGATACTTCGGTAATACTTAAATGGTTAATTGAAAAAAATTATGAGGTGATCGCTTTCGTAGCAGATGTTGGTCAGGCTGAAGATTTTGAAGCATGCAGGGAAAAAGCTTTGCTTCTGGGAGCATCAAAAGTTATAATAGCTGATCTCAAGAGGGAATTTATTGAGAAATATGTTCTTAAAGCAATTATGGGAAATGCTATATATGAAGACAGATACCTGCTTGGCACAGCATTAGCCAGACCACTTATCGCCAAGAAGCAGATTGAAGTTGCGAAAGCGGAGGGCGCCATGGCGGTCTCTCATGGGGCAACCGGAAAAGGAAATGATCAGGTAAGGTTTGAACTGTGTTATTACGCTTTAATGCCTGGTGTAAAAGTAATTGCTCCATGGAAAGACAAAGAGTTTCTTGCACAGTTTAAAGGCCGTACCGACCTTTTAAAATATGCTTCTGAGCATAAAATCCCTGTTAAGGCAAGTATCGATAAACCATATAGTGAAGATGACAACTTGATGCATATTAGTCACGAGGCCGGGATTCTTGAAGATCCTTTGTACACCTTTCACAAGAACATACTTGAAAAGATGGTAATGCCTCAGGATGCTCCTGATAAGGAAACACGTATAGTTATTCATTTTAAAAATGGTCTTCCTGTTAAGCTCATCAATAAGGAAGATGGGACAATTAAGGAAGACCCCTACGATATGTTTGTATATCTGAACGATCTTGCAGGTAAGAATGGAATAGGTCTGCTCGATATGGTGGAAAACCGTTTCGTCGGTATCAAATCGAGGGGTGTTTACGAGACACCGGCTGCAACTGTTTTGCATATCGCACACAAAGATATCGAGGGAATCGCTATGGACAGGGAGGTAATGCGACTGGTAAGCATGCTTACTCCAAAATTTGCAGAGATAATTTACAATGGATTCTGGTTTAGTCCTGAGATGGATTTCCTAATGGCCGCTATCGAAAAAAGTCAGGAGCTTATCGACGGCAGCGTTCATATCTGTCTTTATAAGGGCAACGTTCTTATTGAAGGCCGTGAATCACCATCGTCGCTCTATAATAAAAAATTATCGAGCATGGATATCGAAGGTGGTTTCGATCAGACCGACAGCAAAGGATTTATAAAAATAAATGCTATACGACTCATGGCTCACCGGGCAATTATTGAGTCGAATCAAAAATAAGTTTAGAGTGAGTTAGAGTTTGGAGTACTTAAAGTTAAAAATCAATTATATTTCTTCTTGATAACTTTAAGTACTCTAGACACTCCAAACTCTAGTCACTTTTTTTTAACATTACATAATTAAAAATAGTTAAATGAAACTCTGGGAAAAAGGAATAAATCCTGAACCTGCTATTATAGAATTTACAGCAGGGAAAGACAGGAAAACGGATCTTGCTCTTACAAAATGGGATATTATCGGTTCGATGGCCCATGTAATTATGCTTGAGGATGTTGGACTGATCTCAGAAGATGAAAAGAACGGGCTCCTGAAAGCTCTTCATTCTCTTTTTGTATGGGATGAAGAAGGTAGTCTGGTTATTGAAAAAGATGTTGAGGATATACACTCTCAGATTGAAAAGGAGATGTCGTCGATACTGGGAACAACCGGGAAGAAAATCCATACAGGACGTTCCAGGAATGACCAGGTTCTTGTCGACATCCGTCTATATACCAGAGAAGAGATTGATAAATTATCGGTTCTGATTCGCAGGCTTTTCACCAAACTGCAGTCTTTGAGCGAGCAGCATAAGGAGGTTCTTTTGCCCGGTTACACACATATGCAACCGGCAATGGTCTCTTCATTTGGTTTATGGTTTGGCGCTTATGCCGAATGTCTGGCCGATGATGTTATGGTTCTGGCGGGAGCCAGGGCGCTTAATAATCAGAATCCTCTGGGTACAGCAGCTGGATATGGGACCACATTGCCAATAAACAGGAAGTTAACTTCAGATCTTCTTGAATTTGATAGCCTCTTATATAATTCAGCATATGCAAGCCTGAGCCGGGGTAAAATTGAAATGGCAGTTGCTTCAGGACTGGCTTCTGTTGCTCAGACCCTTTCCCGTTTTTCAATGGACATCTGTATTTACATGAGCTCAGAATTCAGGTTCATAGATTTTCCTGATGAATATGTTACAGGTTCAAGTATTATGCCACAGAAAAGAAATCCCGATGTTTTTGAACTGATAAGGGCCCGTACAAATATTATTCAAACTCTTCCCAACCAGATTGCAGCTCTTACGAGTAATCTGCAGTCGGGATATAACAGAGATCTCCAGTTGCTTAAGCAGTTGGTTTTTGATGCTTTTGGCGAAATGAGGGATTGTATTGAGATAATGCTTTTAATGCTTAATAATATTAAGGTAAGGAAGAATATCACCGATAATCCTTTGTACAATACTATTTTCAGTACCGAGGAGGTAAACCGGCTTGTGAAGCAGGGGATTCCCTTCAGGGATGCCTATAAAGCAGTATCGGAAATGGTAAAGAACTCTTCATTCTCCAGAACAACACTTGCTGATTATGTTCATGAGGGAAGTATAGGAAACCTCTGCAATAAGGAGATTGCTGAAATGTTTGAAGAGAGAATGAAATCTTTTAAGAACACTACAGCTACTGAGCTGGCCGACAGAATGATGCATCATATAACCAACGGGGGTGTGACCAGGTAAATTAGTCGTTTAATCACACCAACTTCTCTTCCAGGGCCATTTTTACAAGTGCGGCGGTGTTTTTTGCATTAAGCTTAAATAAAAGATTCTTACGGTAACTTTTTATGGTTTCTGCCCCCAGGAAAAGTTTTTCAGCTATCTCCTGGTTAGTGAATCCTTCTGTGATCAATCGCAAAAGATCTGTTTCCCTGCGAGTTAGAAAAACGTGATTATCCGTCTTCTTCTTCATTAAGATATCTACCTCGTGACAAAGGAAAATCTTTCCATCCATAACAGTCTCAACACCTTTAATAATCTCTTCTGGCATTGCGTTTTTCAGAACATATCCCGAAGCCCCGTTTGTCATCATATTGTTTACGCAGGTAAACTCACTGAAGCTGGTAAGAGCGAGTATTTTTACAGCCGGATAATCTTTATGGATTGTTACACACAGATCAATCCCGCTAATGTCGGGCAGATTTATATCGAGGAAGATCAAATCGTATTCCTGTGTCTTCAAATACCTTGTACACTCTTTGCCTGAAGCAGCAATATCGGCTTTCCCACACATTTCATAATCTGCCAGAAGTGTTTTAAGCCCCCCGGCAAGAACCGGATGATCGTCGACAATAAGAATTTTATACATAAATTATCAATAATTGAATTCAACATTCACTTCAGTTCCTTTCCCGGGAGAAGTGATTAGTTCAATCTTCCCTCCCAGGGATGTTACCCTTGATCTTACATTTCTGAGACCATTTCCGCCTTTAGCTTCAGCTTCAGTAGCATCGAATCCCTTTCCGTCGTCCTCAACAATTATGTGTACGCGGTTTTCGTCAACTATTAACTGTACGTTTATATTCTGAGCCTCTGAATGACGGAGTGCATTATTTACCAGTTCGTTTACAATACGATATGCAGCTACTTCAATTTTCTCTCCGGGACGTATGTCATTGCCAAAGAAATGATAGGTTACTTTATCTGTACTGTGGCAGAAGTCTGACAGGGCAGCATTGAGTCCGAATTTTAAAAGCGACTCAGGCATAAGATTATGAGCTACCCTTCGTAGCTCCTTAATTGAAGTGTCGAGCATTTCAATTGCGGAGTTCAGAGAGGCTACATTTTCTTCAGGGATGGTAAGATTTCCTTTCATAGTTGCTATTTTTAGTTTAGCCACCGAGAGCATCCCTCCAAGACCGTCGTGAAGATCCCTGGAGATCCTGGCCCGTTCAGTTGTCTCACCCTCAAGAAGAGACTGTGTGGCTGTTATCTGTTTTTCCTGTTCAAGTTCTTTAATCCTCTGGTCAGCAAGCTGGCGTTTTTGTTTCTGATTCCGGAAAACTGAATATCCTGTCACTGCTCCGGCAGTAAGCAACAGAAGTAAGGATAACAGAAGAATATTCTTTGTCTTCTTTTCCGCCTGAAGAGCCATTATTTCCAACTCTTTCTTCTCGGTATTGTACTTTGTATCGACTTCTGCAATTTTACCGGCCCATTCCTGGTTAAGATCAGCTTCTTTCATCCGGATTTGTTCCTGAGAATAGAATAGCGCCTCTTCCGGAATATTTAACATTATTGCTGAGCGTTTCAACATATCGAACAAGAGTCGCATGTCGAGACGGTTTGTCGTATCGGCGACCTGTAAGGCTTCCTTTCCCAGCTTTCGTGCATCGGCATAACGACCCGATTCAATAAGGTAATCTCCCTGCTGGCGGTAGGCCTCCATCATTCCTCTTACATTATTATTCTCCTTATATATATCAATAGCCTCCCTGGTATAGTCAACTGCTTTCTGTTTATTGCCAGTCATGTAATAACAATATCCCACCCTTATAAGTGCAGCAGCATAGTAATTCCTGTCTATATCTTTAAGTAATGTAAGCGCTTCGTCTCCATATTTAATTCCTTCCTGATAATCACCTTTGTTAAGAGCGAACACAGAGAGGTTAACGAGCGAAACAGCGGTTCCTCTTTTATCGCTTGTCTTCCTCTGAATAGCAAGAGATTGCAGTGTGTATTCTTTAGCTTTCTCCTGATTCCCTGCTGTATAATAAAGTGATCCGATATTTCCGAGGAGTTTTCCCTGTTTCGCAACATCGTTTACTGACTCATAATATTTCAGGAGGTTGGTATATATTATCATGGCCGTATCATACTTGGCAGTAACTCTGAATATATTACCTATATTATTAAGAATATCGGCTTCCTTTTTTTTATCAGGTATAGTTTTGAGACTCTCAAGAGCTTTGTTGAAAAAGAAGAGAGAGCTGTCATTTTTTCCCTGGTTATAATATATATATCCAAGATTGGATTCTGCCTCCGTCTTCATGGAGATATCATTTGTTTTTTCAGAAATTCCATACTGCTGATAAGCCACAGACAATGCGGCAGGCAGGTTATTTATTATATAGATATCGTACAGCTGTCGGAGTATAATTAACTGTTCAGCGCTATTGTTATTGCTGACGACAGAAAGCAACCGTTGCAGAGAATCAGCCTTCGAGGATGTTACCTGTGCATTGATGCTGTTAAAAGCAATCAGAAAAACCGGAATAATCAGTAAATGTCTCATAATAATTAAGTACTACAAATCTCCAAACTAAATTTTCCTGAAAAAACCCCCTTTTGGGGGTAAAACAGGATTTTGAGTATAAATAATTTTGTCTGTATCAAACTTAACACTATCAGAGAATAAAAAGAAATGTGATGAATAAGATTTTAAGAATCAATTTAAAATAACCTAAATATCAAAAATTATGAAACAGAAATTTTTTAAACTGACTGGTGTAATCATTTTGATTATGCTTATTCTGAATGGATGTACAAAAAAAGAAGACCCCCAACCTGATCCAATACTCACAGTCGTTTCAGTTGGTAAGCAGATCTCTTCCTTTAAACTTACCACACCGGCTGTTACCGGAGCTATAGATACCGTGGCAAGGACTATTTTACTATCTGTTCCTGCAGGTACAAGTCTTACCGGTCTGTCCCCGGAGATTGTTTTGGCGGCTAACCATACAATAACTCCGGCATCGGGAGTAGCACAGAACTTTACAAGCCCTGTTGTTTATACAGTCAAGAGGCCTGATAACACCACGACCACATGGACTGTTACAATTGCATTGGCCAATATAACTGTTGATCAGGATATAACACAGTCTGTTACATGGACATCTGATAAGACATATGTAATCAGTGGAAGTATTGAAGTAGCAAATAATTCAGTTCTTACTATTCAGCCGGGTACAGTAATCAAGTTTCAGGCAGGTGCCAGTCTGAGTATAGGATACAGTGGCAATGCAACATTTATCGCGAATGGAACAGCAGATAAACCAATTATATTCACATCCAGTGCATTGGCTCCGGCAGCTGGCGCTTGGGAAGGATTGTTTTTTTATGATAAAACACTAAGCAATACTTCAATGGCATATTGTTCTATACTCTACGCCGGCAGCGATTCGAATTATGGAGCATTAAACATATATGGATGCGACCTTGCTGTAAATAATTGCAAGATTACTTACTCAGGCAGCTACGGAATTAAAACAACATATAGCAACAGTAAAGGGGGGTTTGTAAGTTTTGAAAACAACGCTGTTACAGCTTCAGCTAAGTATGGTTTGGTAATATCAGCGCAGAAAGTTGGAGCTATCGGTGCCGGCAATACTTTTGCAACGAGCTGGGGTGTTTCCATATTTGGTGATTATAATAATGCCACTGCTCAGACATGGAGGAAACTTGATGTTCCCTATATTATAAGCGATGAAGTTGATATTGACGGAAGTTTAACTATTGAAGCCGGAACAACTTTTAAGTTTGATGCTAATGGCTGGCTGGCAATTGGGTATTATTCTGCAACGACATTTGCTGCTGAAGGCTTGGCTACCGCGCCTATTACTTTCACATCCTCCGCAACCAGTCCCGCTGCAGGTGCCTGGCGTGGTATTGCTTTTTATGGATTTGCCCAGACAAATTCTAAAATGAAATATTGCATTATTGATTATGCAGGGTCCACTTCCACCTATGGAGCCCTTGATATGAATGGAACAGCTTCTGTAACGTTCACCAATAATATAATAAGAAATAGTGGAAGCTTCGGTGTGAATTTGGATTGGGACGCCGGATTTCAGGCATTCACGAATAATACTATTTCCAGTTGTGCTAACCATCTAATTGTTATTAATACCAAACACCTTCCTGAACTGGGGGCATCAAATTTGCTTACAGCTTCAGCTAATAAAGGGATTCTTATATCAGGCGATTACAGGTATTCAAATCCGGTTACCTGGAAAAAACAGACTGCCGATTTCTATGTAACTGGAGGAGAATTAGATATAGACGGAATTCTGACCATTGAAGCTGGTTGTCACTTTCTGTTTGAAACCGGATCTTTCTTCTGGTTCGGTTATTACCAGAGTACAAAAGTTACTGCTATCGGAACGAGCAACGATAAAATAGTATTCACATCCTCGTCAGCAAGTCCAGCTGCACAAGGATGGAAGGGTCTCGTTTTTGATGACAGTTATACTCAGACAAACTCAGAATTAAGCTATTGTCAGTTCCAGTACACAGGATATCAAAGTAAACCGGCAATTTATGCAGGAGTATCATTTCCTGTCAGTAATACAACAATAACTGATTTTGGTTCTGCCCACGCTGCTGAATACAAAACAGGTAATACCATCCCGGCTGGAACCGGAAATAATTTCACGTGGATTGCGAATTAGGTTAGCAGGTTTGAAGTTTAGGAAAATGATAAAGCCCGTTGAAAGACGGGCTTTATTGTTATCTGGATTTAGCGATATTCTCTAAAAACACATCAAATAAATAATCAGTATCAGTCGGGCCACCTGAGGCTTCAGGGTGAAACTGGGTTGAGAAATAAGGTAGTGTTTTATGCTTCATCCCCTCATTCGTCTGATCATTTATATTGATAAAAAATGGATCCCAGTCAGCTCCCAATGTTTTGTTATCCACTGCAAATCCATGATTTTGAGATGTAATGTAAGCTTTGTTGGTACCTACCTGAATAACAGGTTGATTATGGCTTCGGTGTCCGTATTTAAGCTTGTAGGTATCAGCTCCTGAGGCCAGTGCCATCAACTGATTTCCCAGACAAATGCCAAAAACCGGCTTTTTGTCGGCAAATGCTTTTCTGATGGTTTCGATTGTTTTACCACACATTTTCGGATCGCCCGGACCATTTGAAATAAACAGTCCGTCGTATTCTTCATTGCTAAGGTCATAATCCCATGGGACTCTGATTAATGTAGTATCTCTTTTCAGGAAGTTCCGGATTATATTATACTTAACACCGCAGTCAATTAGGACAATCTTATATTTTCCCGAGCCATATACTTTCCTTTCCCTGGTGCTTACTTCAGCAACGAGATTCACTTTATTGGGATCGTAGAAAGCCGTTTCGGTTCCTTCGGGTTCGAGTTTTCCAAGCATCGCCCCTTTTTCCCGAATCCTTTTGGTAAGTGCGCGGGTATCTATTCCATATACCCCCGGTACATTATTCCTTCTCAGCCATTCATCGAGGCTTTCGGTTGCATTCCAATGGCTGTATTCAAAAGAATAGTCAGAAACGATAAGTCCTGAAATATGAATTGAAGAAGATTCGTAAAAACGAAGAAGTTCATTCTCTTCGCTTTTCCCGGGGGCTCCATAATTACCTACAAGAGGATAGGTTAAACAAAGAATCTGTCCGCGATATGATGGATCTGTCAGACTTTCGGGGTATCCTGTCATTGCTGTATTAAATACTACTTCACCTGCCCTGGGTACAGGAGCGCCAAATGACTTACCATAATAAACCATTCCATCTTCAAGTGTCAGCTTTACCCTGATTTTTTCTATCATTTTCGTCTTCTTCTTATTTCGATTGTTCAAATGTTCAAATGTTCAAATGTTCAAATGTTCAAATGTTCAAATGTTCTTACTTCATTTAAATCACCTTAACCCCGCCACAGCTTTTTCAATTTGTTCCATAGCTTTCATTACTATCTGATGGGTTGTAGCCACGTTCATTCTCATAAATCCTTCACCGCCTGGTCCAAATGATGAACCTTCATTCATGCCGACTCCTGCACTATTGACGAAGAAATTCTGAAGCTCCTTGCCCGTCATTCCGAATTTACGGCAATCGAGCCAGATCATGTAGGTTGCTTCCGGCTGAACGGGAATTATTTCAGGAATCATTTTATGGCAGTAATCGATAACGAAATCTATATTATGGTCGACATAATCAAGTAGTGAATCGAGCCACTTATCACCGTAGGAATAAGCAGCAATTGAGGCTGTAGTTCCAAAAATATTACCATTTCCTATGTGAAGGTTTTCAACTACTTTGTTAAATGATTTTCGTAAAACCGGATTAGAAATGATTACTGAAGATGTTGATAGTCCGGCAAGATTAAAAGTTTTACTGGGGGCGATGCAGGTAATTGTGATATCAGCTATCTCTTCTGAAAGAGTTGCAACAGGAGTATGGATAAATCCGGGCAGAGTGAGGTCGCAATGTATCTCGTCGGAGAGGATGAGTATATTGTTGTTACGACAGATGTCCGCGAGTTTTTTTAGTTCATCAGGATTCCAGACCCGTCCGACAGGATTATGAGGGTTCGAAATAAATATCATTTTGGTCTTACTGTCAATTCCTGATATCAATGAATCGAAATCCATTACCCATTTATTGTCAGATTCTATCAGCTTATTATATATAAGTTTACGGCCATGCGACTCCACTGCTGAAAAGAAAGGAAAGTATACCGGGGGCTGAACAATAATATTATCACCTGGTTCAGTGAAGGCAAGTGTACAGAAATTTAATGCCGGAACAACTCCGGGGCAAAAACTTATCCATTCTTTCTTCACATTCCAGTGATGTCGGCTCTGAAGCCAGTCAATTATCGACTGGAAATATTCAGGAGGCCGTACAGAATAGCCATAAATATTATGATCAATTCGTTTCTGAAGAGCCGCTACTACAAAATCGGGAGCATTAAAATCCATGTCAGAAACCCACATTGGTATAACATCTTTTACACCAAATGTCTCCTCTCTAAGGTCGTACTTTATACAGTTAGTACCCTCTCTTTTTGCGGGTTCATCGAAATTCCACATTAACAATAAATCATATTATTTCAGGGGCTTAAAGATAGGGAAAAAATGGAAATGATAATTCAGGAATCTTTATGATTGCAGATACTCAATTTATTTAATATTATTTATTACTTTTATCGACGGTTTTTGAGTGATATTTTTAAAATTAAAACGATTTATGATGAAAAAGATTATTACAGGTATTATTATTCCAATCCTGATATTAAGTTTAACCGGATTAACTTCATGCAATTCATGCGATAGATCGGCGGGAAAGCAACAGAAAAAGGTAGAAATGGAACAGGTAAAGGTAATCGAAAATCAGATTGAGACAAAAGTATATCCATTACCAACTTCTGCAAGTGTTATCAAGATGCTTACCGAGCTTCAGGTAGGATATATAATCGGCATCTCGAATCCGGTTGATAATTCCAAGAAATATTTCAGCAGCACCACACGGGCCTTAAATCTTGGCGTATATGGAGCCGACCTTAGTTATGCCACTCTTTATAATATGCAACAGGAGGTTATTAATTATCTGAATACTATCAGGTTGCTTTCAAACGAGCTCAATATGTCAAAAATCTACAACGAAGAGCTTTATGATAAGATAAAAGTAAACTTTGACAACAGAGATGAACTTGTTAAGATTCTTACTAAAGCTTTCAATGATACATACTCTTATCTTAGTGAAAACGAGCAGCAATCATTGGCTCTTCTGGTAGTTGGCGGAGCGTGGGTTGAAGGTATGTATCTCACCACACATGTATCGGAGGCAGCATATCAGGTTGCAGGTATTTCGGGTGTTCTTCTTGAACAGAAGAAGTCGTTCGAGCTCTTTCTCGATATCACAAAACCATATTCAAACGATCCAAGCATCAGTGATTTCTTAAAAACTCTTGAGCCTATCAAGAAAGTATATGAAGGAATCGGGACAAGTCTTACAGAACAGAATATTAAGGACATAACAAAAGCAATTGTTGGCATCAGAAGCCAAATAGTACAGTAGTTATTTCATGAATACCTGGCCGCAAAGCAATTCATCTTTGCGGTCTTTTTTTTACTTTAAATTCTTATGAGGGAATCAGTATTACTTGCTCTAATTCATATTTTTGCAATTGTTTCCACTATTAATCCTTCAGGAATTTCGTCGAGGGGAAAAAAGATACTGCGCAGTTATCTCAGAAGATATCTAAACAGGGAACTGGAGGAAGAGTACTATTCTCTGTTTGAAAACAATCTTGAGTTTTATTCCAACGAGCTTAAAAGTGTTGATAAAGCAGAATTGTCTGACGATAATTCACTTATCTCTTTTCAGATAACTAATATATGCCGGCAAATTAAAAAGGGTTTATTCCTCGAGGAGAGAATGATCGTTTTTCTCCAGCTGATAGAATTTGCCTTCGAAGACGGAATGATCTCCGAACAGGAGAAAAAAATCATTGATATCGTTTCTAAGACCTTCAATATATCGAAGAAAGAATATGATAATTCGATAGCTTTTATGATTGGCAGGTCGTACGATGAGGTATCGTCCGATTGTATTCTGATTATAGAAAGCGATAACCCAAAATTATCAGGTACAGAGATCTACAAAAATTACGACAAGTGGCGCCATATCCGTATTAAAGGTTTCAAGGGCCACCTGGTTGTAATGCATATTGAAAGTACGGGTACCCTGCTTTTTAGTTACGATGGGCCATTGATTTTGTTCTTTAAAGGAAGGGACATCATTGCATGCAGACCTTATTTGCTCGATCGTGGGGTAAATATAAAAGGACAAGGTATTGACCCGATTTACTATTCGAAAATCTACAAAAAATTTGTTTCAAGGAAATTTCCTGAAAAGATATTTTTTGAAGGCCATGGTATCGAATTCCAGTTTAAGAATTCAGATAATGGCCTTCAGAAAATGAACTTCAGGGTTGAGTCTGGAAACCTTATTGGTATTATGGGCGGTAGTGGTGTAGGTAAAACCACAATGCTGAACCTGCTTCATGGAAAGATACAGCCAACTGAAGGAAACTTATATATCAACGGATATGATATAAATTCCGATTCGGAAGAACTGAAAGGTCTTATCGGATTCGTTCCCCAGGACGATATGCTTATCGAGGAACTTACTGTATATCAGAATCTATACTATAATGCCAGACTTTGCTTCGGCGACTATAATGAAAGCCAGTTAAAAAATATTGTTGAAAAGGTACTTCTGGATCTTGACCTGTACGATATTAAAGATCTTCAGGTTGGTGATACTCTGAATAAGAAAGTGAGCGGCGGTCAGAGGAAAAGGTTAAACATTGGACTGGAGCTGATGCGTGAGCCGGTAGTCCTGTTTATTGATGAACCCACCTCCGGATTATCCTCCTTCGATTCTGAAAAGGTAATGAGTTTGCTAAGACACCAGGCATTAACAGGGAAACTGGTGTTTGCCATAATTCATCAGCCATCATCCGATATTATCAAAATGTTCGACAGGCTATGGCTTCTCGACAAGGGAGGTTATATGATCTACGATGGTGATCCCGTTGAAGCGCTTGTCTACTTCAAAACTGAAACATCGCAGGCAAATGCCGCCGAGAGTGAATGCCCCAACTGCGGAAATGTTGAAACCGACAATATACTTCATATTATTGAGGTAAAGGTTATTGACAACTCAGGTTACCCCGGGAAAGAGAGACAGATAAGCCCAAGAGAATGGTATGAGAAGTACAGGAAGAAGATGATGCCTGTACTTGGAAACAAACCGCCAAAAACAGTTATTCCTCCAAGCAATTTCCGGGTCCCCAAAAAAATCGACCAGGTAAGAACATTCATTAAAAGAAACCTTACCAGGAAACTTGCCGACAGGCAATATATGATCATAAACCTTATAGAGGCCCCTCTGCTGGCATTTATTCTTGCATATATTTCAAAATATAGCGAGGATGGTGTTTACAAATTCGAGAGTAATATAAATTACCCTGTGTTTCTATTCATGGGGGTTATAGTAGCGCTATTTATAGGATTGACAGTAAGTGCAGAAGAGATCTTCAGGGACAGAAAAATTCTCGAACGTGAGAAATTTCTCAACTTGAGCAGGTTAAGCTATCTTATTTCGAAAATCAATTTTCTTTTTGCACTGTCTGCGATACAATCTCTTTCATTCGTAATTGTAGCGAACTCAATTCTCGAAGTAAAGGGAATGCTTTTACAACAATGGATAATCCTGTTCTCTACAGCTTGTTTCGGGAATCTTTTAGGTTTGAATATATCTGCAGGAATGCGGACTGCAGTTAGTATTTATATTCTTATTCCGCTGATCCTGGTGCCCCAGTTGCTTCTAGGTGGTGCTATGATAAAATTTGATGATCTTCATAAATCAATTAGCAAGAAAGTATTTGTTCCTGTAATCGGGGACATAATGGTAACCCGCTGGGCATACGAGGCAATGAGCGTTGAACAGTTTAAAGATAACAAGTTTGAAAAGCCTTTTTTCGATTATGACATGGCTATCAGCCAGAACGACTGGTATGCATCGTTTCTGATCCCTGCCCTTAAATCAAAAGTTGACGCATGCATCCTCGCGGACAAAAATCCTCAATTCAAAGAAGATTCCGAGAGTAATTTTAGAAAAATCAACAATCATATAAAGGACCTCTCTGCTTTAACAGGGATTATTCCAGGGAAATGGATCGACAAAATGAATTATGGAGCGCTGGATGATAATTCTGCCGATGAAGCTAAAACATATTTAGATAGTCTTCGTACAACATTCAGATTAAAAAGTCGTGCAATTTCTTATAAAAGGGATACATTATATGGGGAAATTACCCGCAAGATAGGTATTGATGCGTTTATAAGACTAAAGGAAAATAATTATAACAGAACCCTTGCCGATTTTCTGCTTAACAATATGACAATTAGTAAGATATACGATGCAGGTGACCGGTTTATTCAAAAAGCCGATCCGGTTTTCATGGCCCCCGGTTCAAGAATTGGACGGGCTCATTTCTATGCCCCCTTTAAACAAGTCGGTAGTCTGAAGATTGACACTCTGATTTTTGATCTCATCGTAATCTGGATCATGGTCTTCTTTCTTTTTGTAACTCTTTATTATAATTTACTCAAAAGATTTATTGCGTTGCTCGAATCGCTCAATTTGCCAATCCTGAGAAAGTTCGGAAGGGACCTGCTGCAGTTCTAGGTTGCAGTATTCAAATACATAAAGAAAATGGGCAGAGTACAGGCTAAAAAAAATCTGGGTCAGCACTTTCTGAAAGATGCATCAATTGCAAGCAGAATTGCTGATTCTCTCACAGGTAATGGATATGACTCTGTCCTCGAGATTGGTCCCGGTATGGGAATACTCACAGAATATCTTATTAAGAGAGGCTTTCCCGATTTCAGAGTAATAGAAATTGATAACGAATCGGTACATTATCTGCAGACAAACTTTCCCGAATTGAAAAACATTCTGAGAGCTGATTTTCTGTCGATGGATATTGATTCATTCTTTGATGG
The DNA here is from genome assembly GCA_963809855.1 of uncultured Bacteroidales bacterium. Taxonomy (GTDB): domain Bacteria; phylum Bacteroidota; class Bacteroidia; order Bacteroidales; family VadinHA17; genus LD21. The sequence continues at coordinate 3,974,326 of CAWELF010000001.1, forward strand.
TAAGCTGGCAATTATAGGGAATTTCCCTTACAACATTTCCACTCAGATATTATTCAAGGCATTGAAACACCGTGATAAAGTTGTGGAAATTGCCGGGATGTTCCAGAAAGAAGTTGCAGAAAGAATTTGTGCCGGACCCGGTTCAAAAACATATGGTATTCTTAGTGTTTTGTTACAGGCGTATTATAAAACTGAATACCTGTTTACAGTTGAGCCGCATGTTTTTTCGCCTCCCCCAAAAGTAAAATCCGGGGTAATAAGGTTAATCAGGAATGATGTAATTAATCTCGGATGTGATGAAGTCCTTTTTTTCAGAGTAATAAAAGCATCTTTTAACCAGCGCAGGAAAACTTTGAGGAATTCAGTACGTGCTGCCTTTACTCTGAAGCGAGAGGATTATCCTGAATTTGGTCTCAGGCCAGAACAATTGTCGGTGGATCAGTTTGTTCAGCTTACCAGGTGGATAGATGAGAACAGAATAATCTCAGAATGAGAATCCGATTGCAGTAACCGGATCCATTTTTGCTGCTGCATTAGCCGGAGCATAACCAGCTACAACTCCAATAATCCCGGAAATGAATACAGCCAGAAACATATTTGCAATGGTAAGGTGCATATTCAGATCAAAGAGGTAGTTTATAAAAAGCGTTGCAATAAATATCATAAAGACTCCAAGTAACCCTCCTATAATTGACAACAAAACAGACTCAACCAAAAACTGTTGAAGAATAAAGAATTTCTTTGCCCCGAGTGCCTTCTGGATGCCTATTATGTTGGTTCTTTCCCTCACTGAAACAAACATGATATTTGCAATTCCGAAACCGCCTACAAGAATTGCAAATCCTCCAATCACCCAGCCTCCGATTTTTATTCCTGCAAATACAGCTTCAAATCCCTGCGAAAGCATGCTTGCCTGATTTACCGAAAAATCATTTAACTCTTCGGGTTGAAGTCTTCGGGAAGCCCTTAAAATCATTGTGATTTCATCACTTAGTTCCTGTACTGAAACGCCATTACGTGTCTTTAACATGACGTTTGACTCGATATTTTTATTTCTCAGGTTTATAAAATTCTTCCCATAATTCAGAGTAATTAAAGTTAAATCATCCATCCCGTTGTCACTGATTCCTCCAGTACCTTCTTTTTTAAATACACCTATAACAGTGGCTTTCTTACCCTGTATTATAATCTGTTTGCCAACAGGATCTGTCTTTTCAAACAACTTTTCTGCAATTGAAGCGCCAACTATAGCAACGTTTTTTCCTGAAGCAGACTCTTCTGCAGTGAAATATCGTCCATTTTGAATATCAAATGTTCTTACATGCTCAAATTCGTTGGTAGCTGCCCATATTGTAACGTTGCTGGCCAGATTCTTTTTATATTTCAACGAGACTCCCTGAAACGCTGAAAAACATACTGCAGATGCTTTGGTTGATCGGGTTACAATAGCATCATAATCATCAGAGGTTATGGGAGGCCTCCTCATTATTGCATTCCAGTCCATATTGGAATCGAACGACCAGGGTACTTTTTGTACATAGATCACATTATCTCCAAGCGTTGAGATACTCTCCCGAATGGAATTTGCCATCCAGTCGAGTACTGTAAACACCGAAATGATCGAAAAAATCCCAATAGTGATTCCGAAAAGAGACAGGAACGTTCTTAACTTATTAACTATAATGGAAGTATAAGCGAAAATAAAACCTTCTTTAAAAAGCCTTAGAAACATAATAATGTTTTGAAATATTAATATCGAGTGGCAAATATACGAAAATCATTGATTGCTTATAATCATTGTTATAATGTGATGAGGTTAATAAAAAAATATCTATTTTTAAAGCCCGGAAAGGGCTTTCCACAGACTATCGTAACTATCATACAATGAAGGACAAAAGAATACATAGTGCTCTGATTTCAGTTTTTTATAAAGAGGGATTAGACAACATTGTTAGAGATGCTTCACAAATTAAACGTGAAGATATACTCAACCGGGGGCACCTTCACCTTTATAAATGAACTTGGAATTGCTGCTGAAAAAGTTGAAGATCTTACTGGTTTTCCATCAATTCTGGGGGGCGCGTTAAGACATTGCACCCTTCGGTTTTCGGAGGGATACTGGCCAGAAGAGACAATAAATCAGACCTGGAACAACTATCGGAATACAAGATCCCTGAAATAGACCTGGTAATTGTTGATCTTTATCCTTTTGAAGAAACTTTAAAAACGTCTGACGATAGAGGATGAGATAATAGAAAAGATAGATATTGGCGGAATCTCACTTATAAGAGCTGCTGCCAAAAATTATAATGATGTTCTCGTTGTTTCGGCACGAGAGCAATACTCCGGACTCCACGATCTGCTTGTTGATAAGAAAGGATTTACATCTTTATCCGACAGGCGTCTTTATGCAGCCAGGGCATTTCAGACATCCTCTCATTACGATACAGCTATTTTCAAATACTTTAACAGCGAATCGGAGATAGAGACCTTCAGGGAAAGCATAAATTCGGCCCAGTCGTTACGTTACGGGGAGAATCCACATCAAAAAGGAATATTTTTTGGCGACATAAACCAGATCTTTGAAAAGCTGCACGGGAAAGAAATTTCATACAATAATCTTCTCGACATCGACGCAGCACTTAACCTTATTGATGAGTTTACTACTCCAACATTTGCAGTAATAAAACATAACAATGCCTGTGGTGTGGCTTCCCGGGGAAATTCTTTAGATGCATGGAAAGATGCTCTGGCCTGCGATCCGGTTTCAGCTTACGGAGGTGTAATAGTTACAAATGTTGCGGTTGATGAAGTAACCGCTGCCGAAATAGATAAGATATTTTTTGAAATAATTATTGCCCCTTCTTTCAGCGCATCTGCCCTTGAGATCCTTAAGCAGAAAAAGAACAGAATTATTCTTCGGAGAAAAGAGTCAGTAAGAAGCAAATCGGGCTTCAGATCGTTATTGAACGGAGTACTTTGGCAACAGAAGGATAACAGCACTGAGTCGGCAAATGATATGAGGCCCGTTACTATAAGGGTTCCTCAACAATCAGAGATTGACGACCTTGTATTTGCCAATATAATTGTAAAGCATAGTAAATCAAATGCGATAGTGATCGTTAAAAACCGGCAGTTGTGTGCCAGCGGAATAGGTCAGACATCGAGAGTGGATGCTCTGAAACAGGCTATTGAAAAAGCTGTTTCATTCGGATTCGATCTTAAAGGATGCAGTGCTTGCCTCTGATGCCTATTTTCCTTTTGCCGACAGTGTTGAAATTGCACACCGGGCAGGCATTACAGCTATTGTACAGCCAGGCGGGTCGGTAAGGGACCAGGAATCAATAGACTATTGCTCTGCCAACGGAATGGCAATGGTATTTACAGGAATAAGACATTTTAAACACTAGAGAAAAATATATAATTAATTATCAGATATAATGGGCCTATTTTCATTTTTAACTCAGGAAATTGCAATCGATCTGGGGACAGCAAATACTATAATCATTCATAATGATAAGGTTGTTGTTGACGAACCCTCAATAGTTGCAATTGATAAAACAACGGGGAAGTTGATAGCTATCGGTGAACAGGCCAGGCAGATGCATGGCAAGACACACGAAAACATAAAGACGATCAGGCCTTTACGCGACGGAGTGATTGCGGATTTTAATGCTGCCGAGTTGATGATAAGAGGGATGATCAAAATGATAAATAAAGGACCTCGTCTCTTCGCCCCATCGCTGAAAATGGTGGTCTGCATACCCTCCGGAAGTACAGAGGTTGAGATCAGGGCTGTGCGCGATTCGTCCGAACATGCTGGTGGGCGGGATGTCTACATGATCTATGAACCCATGGCTGCTGCAATAGGTATCGGTATAGATGTTGAAGCTCCTGAAGGATGCATGGTAGTTGATATCGGTGGCGGAACAACAGAAATAGCTGTTATTGCTCTTGGTGGGATCGTTTGTAACAAGTCGATCAGAATCGCAGGCGATGGCTTTACGGCAGATATTCAGGCGTATATGCGCCATCAGCATAACATTAAAATAGGTGAAAGAACAGCTGAAGACATAAAAATAGGAGTGGGCGCCGCTCTTCCTGATATAGATAATCCTCCACCTGATTATGTTGTAAGAGGACCTAATATTATGACTGCTCTGCCTATTGAGATTCCCATCTCATATCAGGAAATAGCCTATTGCCTCGATAAATCACTTTCGAAGGTAGAGGCTGCCCTTTTAAATGTTCTGGAACAGACACCACCTGAACTCTACGCGGATATCGTAAATAAAGGTATTTATCTGGCCGGAGGGGGTGCGTTACTCAGGGGACTGGATAAAAGACTGACGGATAAAATCAATATAAATTTCAATGTTGTTGAGGATCCGCTTCATGCAGTGGCTCGCGGTACAGGTGTTGCGCTTAAAAATGTCGACAAGTTTAAATTCCTGATGAGGTAAACGAAATGGGTGAATGAGGAGCCTGCTGAATTTTCTGGAGAGATATAGTAATCTGATCATCTTTCTTATTCTTGAAGGAATAGCAATTTTTTTCCTGGCAACAGGGAACAGCTACCATAACACCCGCTTTGTTAAAGGTATAAGGAGCCTTACACGTGGAATTGATGAGAAGGTAAATAATACCAAAACTTACCTGAACCTTCGCGATATCAATAAAGCACTGGCAGCAGAAAACATTTCCTTAAGAAATTCCCTTGACAGACTTTCGAAAAAGGATAATTCACTTTTTTTTTCAGTTACTGATTCTGTCCGCAAGCAGCAATATGTCTATACTTCAGCAGAAGTTATAAACAATTCAATAAACCGGCAGAAAAACTTTTTTACTCTTAATAAGGGCAGGCTCCAGGGAATAGCTGTTGATATGGCTGTTACATCAGGAGAAGGAGTTGCTGGTGTGATTGTGGGCTGTTCCGACAATTACTCTGTTGCAATGTCGCTTATTAACCTCGATTTCAGACTTAGTGCAAGAATCAAATCGAGTGGGTATTTCGGATCGCTCGCCTGGGACGGAAGAGATATTCATAAAGTTATCTTAAGCGATATCCCTCTGAATGCGGCTGTATCTGTTGGTGATACAATTGAGACGACCGGATACTCAGTTATATTCCCTGAAGGAGTGATGGTTGGAACAGTAACTGATTTTGAAAAAGCCGGGGGGGATTTTTATAAAATTACAGTATCCATGAAAACCGATTTCAAAAAAATACATTTTGTGGATATTATTGGAAATTTGAAAAAGACGGAGGAAACGGAACTCGAAAAACTTTATCCATGATCAACTCAATCTTTAGATTTAGTCTGATTTTCATAGTGCTGATTGCTGCTTCAGGTCGTATTATTCGACAACATTCAGTTCAGCGGCTACATTAATCCCTATGTCTATATTTTGTTCATCCTTATTCTTCCAGTTGAAATTCCTTCCTGGCTGTTACTTATATTATCATTTATTACCGGATTACTTATGGATTTCTTCCTTGGCTCTCCGGGAATGCATGCTTTCTCGACAGTACTCGCCGGGTTTGTCAGACCATATGTTTTAAGGGCGGTTTCACCAAGGGATGGATACGAAGCACATGCAGCTCCATCGATGATGAGTTATGGATTCACCTGGTTCCTGACTTATACTTTGATAATGGTGCTGGTTCATCATACATCGCTGTTCTACCTTGAGGTATTCCGCTTTACTGAATTTTTCAGAACGCTTTTAAGAGTAATACTTAGCTCGTTGTTTTCAATAACTTTTATCCTTCTGCTTGAATTTTACAGAAGAGGAAAGTAACTGAACGATTATGAAAGATGCATTCATTAACAGAAAATATGTTATCGTGGCGCTTATGGTGCTTGCATCTTTAGTGCTGGTAATAAGATTGTTCTTCATTCAGATAGTAAATGATTCATATCGATTGTCAGCCGATAATAATGTTCTGAGATATGTAACCCAGTATCCGGCACGCGGACTTATTTACGACCGGAATGGGAAATTGATAGTTGACAATCAGGCTGCTTACGATCTTATGGTAGTGCCTGCACAGACTTCAAAGATCGATACCACAGAATTCTGTAACCTTCTGGGGATATCAAACGAATTATTTCGGGAACGTATTAAGACTGCAATAAACTATTCCAGACGTGCACCTTCAGTCTTCCTGAAACAGATTTCCAATGAAATGTATGCCAGGTTTCAGGAGAAGCTATTCCTCTTTCCGGGATTTTATGTCCAGCCAAGAACACTCAGGAAATATACAAAACCAGTAGCCGCTCACCTTCTTGGATATGTGAGTGAGGTTGATGAGAGTGTTATAAAGAAAGACCCGTACTATAAATCGGGCGATTATATTGGAAAACTTGGAATTGAGGAAGCCTATGAAAAGGAACTAAGAGGCAGACGCGGTGTTAAGATCTATCTCGTGGATGTATATAGCCGCATAAAAGGTTCTTATATGGAGGGGAAGATGGACACAGTTGCAGTTCAGGGTGAAAATATTATTTCAGGGATGGATCTCGACCTTCAGGAGTATGGAGAACAACTGATGAAGAATAAAAGAGGATCAATAGTCGCCATTGAACCAAAAACTGGGGAGGTACTTTCACTGGTTTCTTCACCCAATTACGACCCCAGTCTTCTGGTTGGAAGAGTCAGATCTGATAACTATGCACTTCTTTCTGCTGATACTATGAAGCCATTGTACAACAGAGCCCTTATGGCGTCATATCCTCCAGGATCAACTTTTAAATTGGTGAACGGCCTGATCGCTCTTCAGGAACAAGTGATAACTCCTACTACACTATTTGCCTGTCATAGCGGTTATCTGTTTGTAGCATGCCATTCCCATGCCTCTCCTCTAAATCTGGAAACAGCAATCATGATCTCTTGTAATGGTTATTTCTGCCAGGCGTTCAGAAGAATACTGGAAAATCCAAATTATCAGTCTGTTTCATTGGCTTTTGAGTCGTGGAAGAAATATGTTAATGAGTTTGGTTTTGGAAGCAAGCTGGGGATTGAATTTTCAAATGAATTTTCGGGCTTCATTCCGGCTACTACGTATTTCGATAAATTTTACGGAATTAACAGGTGGAAGGCCACTACGGTTTTATCGATGGCAATAGGTCAGGGTGAAGTCGGAGCTACTCCGTTGCAGTTAGCTAATGCTACTGCTGCCATAGCTAACAGGGGTTATTATTACACGCCTCATATTGTAAAGTCGGTTGGCGAGAGTCACACAATAGATAGCAAATTCGTAACAAAGCATAGCATTTCGATAGATACGGCAAACTTTGAAAAAATTGTTTTGGGTATGGAAGCTGTTGTAAAAGGAGGAACCGGAACTGTAGCTGCACTGAAAGATATCATAGTATGTGGCAAAACAGGAACTGCACAAAATAACCATGGGAAGGACCATTCCATCTTTGTAGCCTTTGCGCCCAAAGACAATCCCAAAATAGCGATTGTGGTTGTAGTCGAAAATGCTGGTTTCGGAGCAACTTATGCGGCGCCAATTGCAAGTCTTATGATTGAAAAATATCTGACAGGTACCGTAACAAACAAGGAACGGGAACAATCCATGTTTAACCTTAATTTGATGCAATAGTGCAGAGCAGGACAAACATATGGAACTCGATCGATATGATCTCGATTCTGCTGTTTCTGGTGCTCGTAACACTGGGGTGGTTCAATATTTATGCTGCTGTTTATAATGAAGAACATTCCGGATTGCTGGATATGTCTCAACGATACGGGAAGCAATTTATCTGGATAGTAGCTGCTCTCGTCCTTGCAGTTTTTATAGTAATAATCGATAACAGATTTTATTTTTTCTTTTCCTGGTTTATCTATGCTTTCATCATGCTGCTTCTGGTTGCTGTACTTATCTTCGGTAAAGAGATTAATGGAGCCAGATCGTGGTTTGAGTTTGGAAGTGTGGGCCTGCAACCATCGGAATTTGCCAAGTTCGGTACAGCACTCGCACTGGCAGGATATTTAAATTCACAACGACAGGATCTGACAAAATTCAGAATTATTGCTCCTGCCCTGGCAATAATTCTTTTACCCTCGCTTCTTACGGCCCTGCAGCCTGATATGGGCTCAACAATTGTCTACTTTGCATTGTTTATCGTGTTATTCAGAGAGGGGATGAGTCCTTACATTTTCGTGTCGGGTCTTCTTATGATAATCCTGTTCTTTCTGACACTGCTTGTTAATAATGTAACTCTTACTGCAGTGCTTGTTGGTATCGCATTTGTTCTGCTATATTTTACCACTAGAAAATGGAAACTGCTTCTTGCAGGAGCAGGAATCTTCATAATCATCTCCGGAATAATCTATCTTCTCAATTATTTCTTTTTTGAAACTATTGAAAATGAAATGATTATACTGATATCCGTTATCTTATCGGGAATTGCATATTCATTTTATATTTACAACAAGAAAGCAGTAACTGTACTTGTTATTTACCTGTTCCTTGCTGGGAGTATACTGTTTGTAAACTCGGTCGACTATACATTTAATAATCTGATGAAACCTCACCAAAGGGAGAGGGTGGACATTCTACTAGGTATTAAATCTGATGTTCATGGAACAGGGTATAATGTAAACCAGTCAATAATCTCTATTGGTTCAGGCGGGGTAAGTGGCAAAGGCTTTTTACAGGGGACCCAAACAAAGTTCAAATTTGTCCCAAAGCAAAGTTCAGACTTTATTTTCTGCACAATAGGAGAGGAATGGGGTTTCCTGGGCTCCTTTTTAGTTATAGGACTTTATCTGACTCTGCTTCTGCGTCTTGTCTTCCTTGCAGAACGACAGCGATCGGTCTTTTCAAGGATCTATGGATATGGTGTTGTCTCAATTCTCTTTGTCCATTTCTTCATTAACATCGGAATGGCAATAGGTATTGTCCCGGTGATTGGTATCCCATTGCCATTTTTCAGTTATGGCGGCAGCTCATTATGGGGATTTACAATTCTTCTTTTATCTTTCTGCGCCTCGATGCAAGTCGCACAGAATATCTGGTATAATCAGAAAGGTATTGACATTCTGTGAGAGATTTCAATACCAAAATCCTTTTCTACATAATCGATAAGTTGTGGAAAGAATTCCATAAAATCATCCTGAAGGGAATAGTAGTTTTTTTTAAGCGCATGCATTGCAAACCTTGTTTCGTTAGGGAGGGTCGATCGTTTGCTTAAAGTATTAAGAACATGACGAATACCACTTTGAGTCTGATATGATTCAATCCAGTTATTTATTATGAAGAAGGGCATCATCTCCCTCACATTTTCAGGCATTATCTCGTAATTATTTACCAATGCCCGGTAGAAATTATAGGTTACACTCTCGAGAGGTCTTCTGGAGAAAAAATCCCACTCTTTTGTCAGGAAATGATCATAAATTATATCAGTGATGACACCTGCATACTTGTGATATTTCCTGGTAAAGAAAATCTTGCTGCGGTGAACTACCGGGTGGCTGTCGGTAAACCCATCGATATGGCGATGGAGAATAATGCCTTTTCTTATAAGATCGGGGTATTTGAGATAGTCCTTCCCTTTCACATAATCGCCTATGTAATTACCAATGATTATTTTATCAGAATCACCGGAAAGATATATGTGAGCAAGTACATTCATAACCCGACATAATAATACAAAGAATTTGCCAGATACCTGATCTTGAGAAAAACATTTTATTTAACATGTTTTTGAGCTATGCAAAACATGCTCTTAAAAAGCTTTGAATCAGAAAAATAAGGCATAAAAACGGCACTCTAAAAAATCCCGGAAATTGCGTGGGATTCCGATATGCAAATTATACATTTGTTAGTTCATTTGAAAGTGAAATAATTATTAGCAACAATTAATATCTAAATTAAAGAGGAGGAGGTTTTATGACTAAAAAAAATGTCATCATAATAGGTGCTGCAGGACGCGATTTTCATAATTTCAATACTTGCTTCAGAGACAATGATTTTTACAATGTGGTTGCATTTACCGCAGCTCAGATACCTGATATTGACGGAAGAAAGTATCCAAAAGAACTTGCGGGAAAATTGTACCCCGACGGGATCCCGATTTTCGCTGAAGAAAATCTTACCGACCTGATTAAAAAATACAATGTAAAAGACTGTATCTTTTCCTATAGTGATGTTACATATCAGAAAGTAATGTCAGTGAGTGCAATAGTGAACGCTGCCGGAGCAAATTTTGTATTGCTCGGTCTTTCAGACACGATGGTAAAAAGTACAAAACCGGTAATCGCTGTCGGGGCAATCAGAACAGGTTGCGGTAAGAGCCAGACATCGAGGAGAGTTATAGAGCTTCTTATGGCAAAAGGATTAAAAGTTGTTGCAATAAGGCATCCAATGCCATATGGTGACCTTAACGCCCAGAAAGTTCAGCGGTTTGCAGTTTTAAAGGATCTTGAAAAGCATAAATGTACGATTGAAGAAATGGAAGAGTATGAACCTCATGTTGTAAGAGGTAATGTAATTTATGCAGGTGTTGATTATGAGGCTATTGTGCGTGCTGCTGAAAAAGATCCTTCAGGTTGTGATGTGATAGTTTGGGATGGTGGTAATAACGATTTCCCATTCTATAAACCCGATTTGATGATAACAGTCACAGATCCTCATCGCGCTGGTCATGAACTGAGGTATTATCCGGGGGAAGTAACTCTCCGTATTGCAGATGTGGTGGTAATTAATAAAATGGATAGCGCTTCACCTGAAAACATCCAGATTGTGCGTGAAAGCATTGATAAGGTTTGTCCGAAAGCCATAGTGATAGATGGGGCATCACCCATAAAAGTCGATAATCCTTCTTTGATAAGAGGCAAGAGAGTCCTGGTAGTAGAAGATGGCCCTACTCTTACTCATGGGGAAATGAAAATTGGCGCCGGGGTGGTTGCTGCCCGCAAATTCGGTGCTGCTGAAATGGTAGATCCTCGTCCATTTACAGTTGGCAAACTAAGTGAGACATTCAGATTATATCCAAATATAGGTACCTTATTGCCGGCTATGGGTTATGGTGCGCAGCAGTTGAAGGATCTTGAAACGACCATCAATAATACCGACTGCGACAGCGTGATAATCGCAACACCTATCGACCTTAACAGGATTATCAAGATAAAAAAGCCAAACACAAGAGTATACTACGACCTTCAGGAGATTGGCGAACCAAATCTTACCGAAGTCATTGAAGATTTTGTGAAGAAGTTTAAGTTGTAGAATAGAATGTTGCTGGCGCGGATTTGTAATCCGTGCCAATGAGTTCAATTTCCATCGCTGGCGCGAATTTGTAATTCGTGCCAATGAGTTTCCTCTGTAATAAATTGTACTATCAATATCCCTCGTTTTCTATGGCACGGATTGCAAATCCGCGCCAGCTCCAGTTGTGGGATATCACTTCAGCCTCTCTTTAATTTTCTTTGAGGCATCTTCAAACCCCGGCTTATTAAGCAGTGCGAACATATTTGATTTATAGGCTTCAACGCCTGGCTGGTCGAATGGATTTACGTCAAGAATATATCCGCTTATAGCACAGGCCATCTCAAAGAAGTAGATAAGCTGCCCTATATAATATTCATCCAGAGCAGGGATATCGATTAAAAGGATCGGTACATTCCCGTCATTGTGTGCAAGAATTGTTCCTGTTTTGGCGTTATGGTTTACCTCCGATAGTCTTTTCCCGGCCAGGTAATTAAGCTGATCCGAATCATCTTTCTCTATTGGGATTGTCACGTTTTTAACCGGCAGATTAACCGAGATCATTGTTTCAAAAAGGATTCTCCGGCCATCCTGGATATATTGTCCTAATGAATGCAGGTCTGTTGTCATATCAACAGATGCAGGGAAAATCCCCTTTCCGTCTTTGCCTTCGCTTTCTCCAAAGAGCTGTTTCCACCATTCCGACATAAAATGTAGTTTTGGTGTGAACCCAACCATAATCTCAATAGGTTTACCGCTTTGAAGAAGGAGGTTTCTTGCAGCAGCATAAAGAAGAGAAGGATTAGATTCAGCATGTTTATTATGCCGGGTAATTTCCTTCATTGCCTTAGCGCCTGCGACAATGGTTTTTATATCAAGTCCGCTGATTGCTATTGGCAACAGGCCAACAGGAGTAAGGACTGAATATCGTCCACCGACGTTATCAGGAATAACGAAGGTCTCATAACCATTTGTTACAGCCATTGATCTCAGTGCTCCCTTTTTTGCATCGGTTATAGCTATTATTCTTTCAGCCGCGGCAGATTTTCCCACTTTTTTCTCAAGATGATCCTTAAGAATTCTGAAGGCTATGGCTGGTTCAGTTGTTGTTCCCGACTTTGAGATAACTACAATTGAATAATTTCTTCCATCAAGTATCTCCAGAAGATCAGAAAGATAATCCTCATCGAGGTTCTGTCCAGCATAAATCACATCGTGATGTTTTGTCTTCTGAAGTGGTGCGAATGAGTGGGACAGGGCCTCAATAACTGCCCTGGCGCCCAGATATGACCCGCCTATCCCGATTACAACAGTTGTATCTGAAACAGACCTGAGACGATCAGCAGTTTTTTCAATCTTTTCAAGCTGACCAAGCATATCATCAGGGAGGGAGAGCCATCCCAGAAAGTCATTTCCTTCACCTGTACCAGCATTCAATGAGTCGAGATGTCTGACAGATTGTTGAGCAAGTGCAATTACCTCTTCTGATGAGACAAAGCCACCTGCATTCTTTAGGTCAATAGTTAAATTTTCTTTCATGTCTTGAATCATTAAATCAATCACCACATTACAAAATTAACAAAAAAGCCGGCGGAATTGTTCCGTCGGCTTTTAATAATGTTGGGATAATATATTGATTTGAAGTTATCTTTTATGAACACCACCGGCGCTGGAAGAGTGTGCATCGATGTACTTTGGATTCCCCTGGTAATTAACATCACCGGCACTTGAGGCACGTGCTGTTAATTTGTCTGAAACATTTATATCAGCATCACCGGCGCTTGAAACCGAAACATCAGCTTCTTTTGCATTCAGATCGTATGCATTCAGGTCGCCTGCACTGCTAAGGTCAGCTTCTAATGATTCTGTATCTCCACTTAGTGTTATATCACCTGAACTGCTGATATTTACCTTAATTTCTTTAGCAGATACTTCCAGTTTTATATTTCCTGCGCTGCTGGCAGATAAGTCGAGCCGGTCGGTTTTAATCGGACTTTCACCATACACATCACCTGCGCTGCTTGTCCTTATCTGGTCAATCTCTTTTGCGGTAACATAAACCCTTTTTCTTTTGGCATCACGAATCGTTTCTTCTGTATACACATTAAGGACACCACCTCTTACTTCTGTAAGAATATATTCCTGGATATTTTCATCGGCCTCAACAGTTAGTGTTTCACTATTTCCCTGTTTCAGATAAACATCTATCCCGGTGCTTACTTTTATTCCGGTAAAATTTTCAATATTTCTTTCTTTTGAAACTACCTTTCCGTTACCATAGATTGTTCTCCTGAATTGTCCGTGGGTGCAGGCAGAAATGCAAAAGATTGCTATCGCGGCTGTTAAAATTCTGAGGTTTTTCATATCTCTTCGTTATTAATTTCACTATCCAAATTCAACATAAAGACAGAAAGAATAACCAATTGTTGCATGAAAATTTATTTTTTTAACGCAGAGTTCGCAGAGAAGGCGCAGAAAGCCGCAGAGGAGACCAATAAAATTAATCCTCAGCGGCCCTCAGCGTTTTTCCTCTGCTGTTCTCAGCGGTTAATGGATCTCAGCTAACCGGGCTGGGCCCAAATTGAGAATTAACAGTGAAGAGACACAAGATTTTGTGTCTCTTCTACTTATTTAATGCCATTTGAATATTTTAAGTCCTGCAGAAAAGAACACTACTCCGACAGATAGCAGGATCAGTATTGGTAATGCCACTTCCTTATAACCGGCCCCTTCATTTATTATACTTCTTACCCCGTCGGTAAGCATCGCAAGAGGCAGATTTTTAATTACAGGAATACTCCATTCAGGAAAGTTCTGATAACTGAAAAATATTCCTGAAAGTATCATCAGTGGAAATACAACGAAGTTAATAAGTCCGTTACCCACTTCTGGATTTGATGTATTGGATGAGGTAAAGACAGCAATTCCTGCAAACGCTATATTACCTGCAAGATATGTTAAAATAAGTGCAGATATACTCCCCTGTATAGTCATTTTAAAAGCTATAAGAGCGAAAATCAGAAGTACTGAAGATTCAATAAAATTCATTAATGTTCTGACAGTTATCAAAGCAATCAGGAAGTGAGATTTCTTCATTGGGGTGGCAACCAGTCGCCTTAAAAGTTTCTTTGATCTTTTTTCGATTATCCCGTAGCTTATCCCCCACATGCTCGACATCATTACTCCCATGGTAATCAGTCCGGGTACAAGAAAATCAATGTAGCGTGTACCTGAAACCGTAAGAGGTTTTATTTCCGAATTTGCCCTGGCGGTAACTATTTCACCTCTTCCGATTATATTGCTTAGCTTGAGGTAAGTAAGCTCAGCGTCGGAATTAAGCGGGTCGAAGTGATATTCAACAGAATCTTTAAAATCGACAAGAAGAACATTGATCGTTCCTCGTTTAAGGGATCTCATTGCATCTTCCCATTTCATGTTATAAAACATAAAAATGGAATTTCCAAGCTTTGCATCTTTTATAAGATACTTCCAGTGCCATGTGTTACCTGCTTCAACGCTGTTTTTCTCGCAGTTTTTCTGAAGGAAATCACCTACAACAGTATTAACGGGGAGGTCAGATGAAATGCCTGTGCCGTTTATAATAGCGACCTTTCTGACCACATCAGTTTTTTTTGTAAAAGCCAGTCCCAGGCCAAGCGACATAAGGATCGGAAAGAGTATACCCCAGAAGAGGACTCCGGGTTCCCTGATTATCTCTCTGAACAATGCAATAATAAGCTGCCAGAGCTGGTTGATTCTGAGAATTCTATTCATTGATCTTCCTTCCTGTTAATGAAACAAAAAGATCATCAAGTGTTTTATACCTGTGTTCAACTCTGAAGGGCACGTCTGCAAGAAGTTGTTCGAGAGTACCCTCTTTGAGTATAACCCCGTTATCCATTATTATTATATAGTCGCAAAGGTTTTCCGCCTCTTCCATATAATGTGTGGTAAGTATCATTGAAGTTCCCGATTTCTCCTTCAGGTTACGCAGGATCTCCCATATTTCGCGCCTTGCATTTGGATCGAGCCCTGTTGTGGGTTCATCCAGGAGAAGAATATCTGGCTTGTTTAACAAGGCAATGCCAATGGCAAGCCTTTGCCTCTGTCCACCGGAGAGATTTACGACATACGATTTACGTTTTTCCTCAAGCCCTATGAGATTAATAATTTCGTTTACCCTTTCTTTGCCCAGGTTAAAAAAAGCTGCAAAAAGGATTAGTGTTTCAGAGACTTTCAGCTTATCAATAAATCGTGTTTCCTGTAACGAAAGACCAATTATACGGTGAAGCTCATCTTCATTTCCTTTCCACTTTTTCCCCATTATTGTTATCTCTCCCGTGTCTGGTCTCTGGATTCCTTCAATCATCTCAACAAGAGTGGTTTTTCCTGCGCCATTTGGACCAAGAAGTGCAACAAACTGACCTTTAGGAATTTTAAGATCAACACCTTTTACTGCCTGTACGCTCTTGAACGACTTCCAGACGTTTTTAACTTCTATTACGGATTCGGTTGACATATTTTATTTAAACAGGTGGAAGATAATAATTGTTTATTAAATGGCACAATGGCTCAACGGCACAATGGCGCAATGGGAGAAGGGGAGACGGGGAGAATGGGAGAAAAATAAGCACAAGCGAAGCACTAAGCGCAAGTGACTATTTTGTCCCGAAAAGTCTGTCTCCTGCATCGCCGAGACCTGGAACAATATACCCATGTTCATTAAGCTTTTCATCCATTCCGGCGAGATAGATCTGAACATCGGGATGGTCTTTCATTATTCTTTCTACTCCCTCCGGAGCGCCAACAACACATACCAGCTTAATAGTTTTAGCTCCACGATCTTTTAAAACCTGAATTGCATCGGTTGAACTGCCTCCGGTGGCAAGCATGGGATCGAGAACCATAACAATTGCCTCGGGCAGATTCTCAGGGAATTTTGAATAATAGGTCATTGGTTTAAGGGTGACATGATCGCGGTACATACCAATATGACCGATCCTTGCATTAGGTAAAAGATGAGAGATCCCGTCAACCATTCCCAGTCCGGCCCTCAACACAGGTACCAGAACAACATCCATGGCCAGTTCCTGGGTGTGGCATTTCCCGATGGGTGTTTCAATTGTGATATCCCTAACAGGAAGATCGCGTGTTATCTCGTAGGCCATTAATCCGGCAATCTCTTCGAGAGTTTCACGAAAGTCTTTTGTGCCGGTTTCCTTCCTCCTTAAGAGAGTCAGTTTATGAGTAAGCAGCGGATGTTTCAGTAAATTAAGCATAGGATAATTTTTTGTTTCACCAGAACATTCTCAAAGATAATAGAAAATAAGCCAGGTTGATAATCTCTTTTTTGGATCAGGAGCTGTCCAAAAAGTCATATGTGTCCCGATGGCTCCCGGCACTTCCACCAGGTGGAAAAGGAGTTGAAAGGGTGGCTCCTGTTTTGTCGGACATGAGTGGGGCTCAGATGAATCGTCTTAGCCAATTACCAATAATGTTTATCCCAAGAGGGGTTAAAACAGATTCCGGGTGAAACTGAACGCTGCAGATATCAAATTTATTATGACTTAAAGCCATAATTTCTCCATATTCATCCACAGCTTCAATCTTCAGACAGGAAGGGAGATTTTTATTGTCCACTATCCATGAATGGTAACGGCCACCGGTAATTGTGTCGGGCAATCCGTCAAAGATGTAATGTTTTGGATGACTTAAGATTATCTTTGATGACACTCCGTGAAATACAGAGTTGAGATTTTGCAGCTTAGCTCCGAATGCTTCAGCTATAGCTTGCTGACCAAGGCAGACTCCAAAAATTCTCTTGGTCGATTTATAACGTGTAATTAGTGGTTCCAGTAATCTGACATCTGAGGGTAATCCGGGTCCGGGAGAAATAATAATACCATCGTATTTTTCCACCTGATCCAGTGAAATTTCGTCGTTCAAAAAAACATCTACTTTATGACTACCCTCTTTTTGAACATATTGCACAAGATTGTAAGTAAATGAGTCGTAATTATCAAAAACCAATATATTTGCCATAACCTGGTAATACACATGAACCTTCTTTTCCGTAGTCTGTTGCTAATCCACGGGGACAATGACATCCTCGCTTCCAGTAACACCGGATTATGCTGCCGGCTTGTGTCCGACAAAGACAACATAATGTTGCCTGTTTTTCAAAAAGTAGATATTGATTCTGGCATTAATAACATAAAAAATCCTGAAGGCAATATTCAACAAAAAAGCTTTCTGTTTTATTTTTGGCAGCCAGTTTCGGTACAGGCTCCACCCTTTTCTTACGCGGATTGAAATATCTTCTGTCCGATCGAGAATAAGATCCGATTTTTGAAATTCTTTATCATAACGGGTTTGATTCCAGAAATGATGCACCATCGTTTTTCCCCATATCTTCATGAACCCTTCCCATCTTACCCGCGAAGTTAAAATATCGGCAATAAGGAACTGTCCACCCGGTTTCAGAACCCGGTGCACTTCTTTGATAAAGGAGGTTTTGTCGGGATAATGAAAAGCGCTCTCGATATTAAGCAGAACGTCAACAGAATCTGTAGGAATATCTGTAAGATTTTGTGCATCACCAACAAGGAATCTTACATTTTCTCCGTTGCAAAGAGTTTTTTCGCTTTCTGCAATATCAATATTTCCCTGATTAAGATCGACTCCTGTCATCCTTAATGGATTATGCATCAGATTTATATACAGTGTCTGAACGCCATTTCCGCATCCGATTTCCAGGACATCTTTGTTTTTCAGAGGTTCGAGCAGGGAGACGCAATAATCTGTGAGGTTCTTTTGGGCCTGGATGAAGCTGTCAGTGTCCTTAACAAAGTAGGGATAGTGAAGCATCATATGGCCATTATTGAGTCGTTTAAGTGCAAAATTCATCGACTCATAATATTGTCCGTTCGTAAATCCTGTCCCTGAAAGCTTAAGTATCTTTTGAATAAAATTCATTTACATTCTGAAATTAACATGTTCAACAGTTCAATCCCGGTGTTCTCAATCATTTTCTTAAAGTGCCAACCACGCTTTTACATCGTCCTGTGAAGGATTTTGTAATCCGAGTTTGTTCTTCTTGTTAAATCCGCAGAGATCCTGGTGAAGCTTAGTATATTTCTCCACCTCTTTTAGCTTTGCAAGAGTAGTAAACCCTAATTTTTTTAATGGTTCGATCCACTCCTCAGGAATTCCAATCTCAATGTATTCTTCCTTTTGACTTTCGACTTTTAGCTTCTGTGTTTCTGGCTTCATCTGAGGGAAGAGGAGTACATCCTGTATTGATGGCTGATTTGTGAGGAGCATTGTAAGCCTGTCGATACCGATACCCATACCGGAAGTTGGTGGCATACCGTATTCGAGCGCCCTGATAAAATCCATGTCAATAAACATAGCTTCATCGTCGCCCTTCTCAGAAAGACGCAGTTGATCCTGAAACCTTTCCATCTGATCAATAGGATCGTTCAGTTCAGAATAAGCATTAGCTATCTCCTTGCCATTTATCATAAGCTCAAATCGTTCCGTAACTCCAGGTTTACTCCGGTGCATCTTTGTAAGAGGAGAGGTCTCTGTCGGGTAATCAATAATGAAAGTAGGCTGGATATAAGTATGCTCGCATTTTGCACCGAAAAGTTCATCAATAAGTTTCCCTTTACCCATCGACGGTGAATTG
Organism: uncultured Bacteroidales bacterium; assembly: GCA_963809855.1. GTDB lineage: Bacteria > Bacteroidota > Bacteroidia > Bacteroidales > VadinHA17 > LD21. The sequence goes on from CAWELF010000001.1 coordinate 3,993,237, forward strand.
GGAACATTCAGCTTATCACATACCTCTCTTAGAGAGGCTTCATCCATTGATGAGATATCAATACCGGTATTTTCCTTTATAGAATCTGTCATACTGATCCTTTTGAAAGGTGGACTAAGGTTTATAACCTTGTCGCCGTAAATAAGTTCAGTTTTACCATGAAGATCAAGAGCAGCTTTTTTAACCAGCTCCTCCGTGAAACTCATCATCCAGTTATAATCCTTATATGCAATGTATATTTCCAGCACTGTAAATTCGGGGTTATGGGTCCTGTCCATTCCCTCATTACGAAAGTCCTTTGCAAATTCATAAACACCTTCAAATCCACCCACGATAAGCCGTTTCAGATAAAGCTCGTTAGCTACTCTAAGGTACAGAGGCATGTCGAGAGCGTTATGGTGAGTAATAAAAGGACGGGCAGCAGCACCTCCGGGTATTGGTTGCAAAATAGGCGTTTCAACTTCGAGATAACCCTTCGAATTGAAGAATTCACGCATCGACTGGATTATCTGTGTTCTCTTTCTGAACACATCGCGGACCTGAGGATTAACAATTAAATCGACGTAGCGTTGCCTGTAACGCATCTCAGGATCGGTAACAGCATCAAAAAGTATCCCGTCTTTCTCTTTCACAATTGGAAGAGGACGAACGGATTTGCTGAGAATGGTAAACTCTTTTACGTGAACGGTAATTTCACCCATTTGTGTAGTGAACACATGTCCCGTTACACCTATAATATCACCATTATCGAGAAGTCGCTTGAAAACAGTATTATAAATTGTTTTGTCTTCACCCGGACAAACATCATCTCGTCGTACATAGATTTGAATTCTTCCTGAAGAATCCATTATTTCTGCAAATGAAGCATTCCCCATTATACGTCTGCCCATAATTCTGCCGGCGAGACATACATCCTGGAAATTATTCTTTTCCGGTGTATAATTATCAAGTATCTCCTGTGCAAATACATTAGTCTTATATTCTGCAGCAGGGTAAGGATCTATGCCAAGTTTTCTGAGTTCATCCAGAGACTCCCTTCTTATCTTCTCCTGTTCACTTAAATTTAATTCGCCCATTAGAATTGAATATTTTTGCAAAGATATGAAAATTCAGGTTTTTACCGAATGTTGGAGTTTCGGCTCAGTAAGCTTCTTATCTCAGCATCAAATTTTTCCCTGAGAAGACTTGTGACCGGACCAGGTACTCCTTCTCCAAGAGTGATCCCTCCGATTTCAAGTACCGGTGTTACCTCCGATGAAGTATTGGCTATGAACGCTTCGCTGCAAGATCTGATTCGGTTTTCCTGCAAAGCCTCTTCCCTTACTTCAATTCCTGTTTCAAGAGCTATTCTTATGATATTTTTACGCGTAATTCCCGAAAGTATATAATTCGATTCGGGATGAGTATAAAGAGTTCCCTGTGTGATAAAGAAGATATTTGAATGGGATCCTTCTGTTATCGCACCATCTCTGACAAAAATGCATTCTTGCATTCCCTTAGTATACGCTTCCTGAAAACTTAAGGTATTAGGCAGAAGAGCTATTGACTTAATATCACATCTGCTCCATCTGATCTCCTCTTTGAGCATGACTTTTATGCCGTTCTCCTTCGACAGTAAATCGGGTTTAAAACCCCATGAATAAGCATATGCAGTTGGAGCCGTTTCGGGGGAGGGAAAAACGTGGTTCCGTTTTGCAACTCCTCTTGTAACCTGGAGATAAACCATAGCATCACTCTCTTCAAGCTTATTTTGTTTTATCAGATCGTAAGCGATCGTATTAAACATATCTGCTTCAAGCCATTTGATACTCAGCTCTCCCAGACTTCTTTTCAACCGTGCAACATGGCCGTTCATGTCATAAAAAAAACCTTTATACCATCTTACAACCTCATAAATGCCATCGGCAAAAAGGAAACCACGATCATCGGGATTAATCTTTATTTCTTCTTTTGGGAGAAACTTTCCATTAAAATAGGCTATGTTCATTTTTTACGATATAAGCGAAATGGCGCACCCTTCGACAAGCTCAGGGTTGTGCGCAACGGTAATAAGCATTTGTGATTTTGACTCAATTATTTATTTCCTATCCCAGTCCTTTAATTAATGTAAGCGACGAACCGGATAAATATAAGGCAACAAAGTAAAGAACAAGACAAATTATAAGTATCACGCCAAGATATACAAAATAGGCTTTAAGATTTTTTAAAGCCTTGTTTAAGTCCTTCTTATTTTGCATTTGAACAACATGGGCTGAATACTTGGAAAAACGGAACAGGAATAGGAGAGGGAAGAAATAGGCTACTGCCAGGATAAAGACGATTGCCAGAACTGATAACTCATTAAGGCCCAGACCAGATTTGCCAATACTAAATGCAGTAAGAAATGTTCCGGCTATTGCTCCGGTAATTACAAATAAACCCAGAAAGATAAATCCAAGTATGGCATGAAACATTGTCCATTTTCGAAGAGTGTTAATGCTCTTTAGAGAGTTTTGGTCTATGTCAATTTTGTCAGTCCCCGTTGTATTTTCTGTAATTTCCATCCCTTTTGCCTTAAGAATTTTCTATTTGGCGAAATATAAAACAAAAGTACTAACGAAAATCGTAGAATTGTAAAATTCATATAGTAAAGTGATCATTATATTTCATCAATTCGCAGATTGCCCGAAACAATAAGAAATAATCTTACCAGTCCTTTATTATCAGACAGAAAGATATTATCAATTTCAGAATCGTTAATCAGACAACAGGATCATCTGACTTCTGTTTTACAGTTTAGATATTAGAGTTTTTCCAGGTAAAGGCATGTGGCCAGTTTGCAGTGGTGGAAGAGATTGACGTATGACAAGCCCTGCAACCTATCTCTTTCTCAGGGTTGGTACCCCCATGAGTTCCAGAAAATTCACCAATATTTGAGTCGCCTCTTGAATTATCATGGCATACCCCACAGCTTCCGATTGACTTTACTTTTGATGTAAACCCCTGGTATTGTTGCGATTGATAATTGTCGGCTACTTCACGCGAAGGGTACATAGCATGCGGACTTCCATGGCACGAACTGCAGTACATTCCTCCATGACCTGTAGAGTTCCGGTAAAGTGCGGTACCAGTACTTACGTCTGTTACTTGCGGATGGCACGTTACACAGGTTGGTTCTGATGCCCAGGGCACCCGTCCTGCTACAATAGTGGCTGCTACATTCGCCATGTCTCCATGACAGTTTGTACAATTACCGTCAGCAGCATTGTTCCCGTTATGGGCAAGGCTCCTGTTGCATTTTGTTGTAGACCCGGGATGACAATCGTAGCATGAAGCACCTCTGGTAGAATGGGATCCGTGAAGTGCTTGAGAAAGATACATCTGGGGACCGGTCATTATTCCTAAAGCAGGACTGGGATGGCAGCTTGCACATAGAACGGGTTTACTTGCTGCTGATGAAAGGGTGGTTAAATGCTTTGTATCGTGTTTCTGTAAAATATCATCGAAGGCGGTTACTGTTGCTGATCCATGACATTTTGCACAGTTTATTTCATCTGAAGTCGGAACCATCGCCTGCGTTTGAGCAACAGTGTTCCCGCTTGCATCTGTAACTGTAATCTCGGCAACCTGAAATGGATTCCAGGTTCCGTTATCATTTACCGGAACAACGGGAATCCCCTCAGCAACATAGTGATTGCCGGCTAAGGTCATATTACCTGTAAGTCCGTTTCCTTTCAGACCGATATCATGAACCAGTGCGACCCCGAATAGTTTAAGGGAATTATCCCAAAACTGACCATAAGATCTTTTGGTATATGATGTTGAATTATTGGTAAGCTTGTATGATACAGTAACTCCTGAAGTAACTACAGTTGGTGGCGCTCCCCGTCTGACAACCTGAACAAACAAATTATTATATGGTGGAAGAATAACAAGCTTATCGTACGATGGATTCAGACAATGCATCCCAAGGTCGTTCCAGGCAAATACTGAATAATCGCTGGTTAATGTGAGCGGCGTGGAAGAATTCTTCTTGCAAGACACTAACCCTAATAGAACAAACAGAATGATAATGATCTGAAATTTTATCACTTTTTTCATAGTTACAGCATTTTAGTTAATGGGCTCTCAATAACTTCCTGTCTGTGAGGTAGAGCATACTTCTATCAGAAACAGATACCAAACTCGAGGATATCAAAAGTAGCTGTTAATAAATTAACAAAGATTAAAAAGAGATTAAGATGATGTTAAGCTGGCATTAATAAACTAAGCCGTGATAGAGTCTTCTTTAATTTTTTTAATTTGTAATTTGAATCAGGATCCTCAGGCATATAAGAAATATTATGAATTGAATTATTAATTGTTTATACCTTTGCCTGCATAGATGCAAACAGATCCCGAAATACAGAAAGGCAGACGATTACCCGCATGGCTTAAAATGCAACGTGCAAGCGGAGGGAACTATTCCCGCGTAAAGCACATTGTATCAGAGAATCATCTGCACACAATCTGCACCAGCGGAAATTGTCCGAATATTGGGGAATGCTGGAATGCAGGGAATGCGACTTTTATGATATTGGGGGATATTTGTACCCGGGCCTGTAAATTCTGTGCCACAAAAACAGGAAAACCATTTCCTCCTGATACTGAAGAACCAATAAGACTTGCTTCCTCGATAAGGGCCATGGGATTAAAGCATGCTGTTATCACTTCAGTCGATCGCGACGATCTGCCAGACGGAGGGGCATCTTTCTGGTCAGATGTTATACATTGCATAAAGGAGATGAATCCGGAAATAACTATTGAGACCCTGATTCCTGACTTCGACGGCGTGGAAATGCATCTTCAAATGATAATTGATGCAGGACCAGATGTAATCTCACATAATATTGAAACAGTAAAACGACTCACGCACGAAATCCGGACAAAGGCAAAATACGAGAGGAGTCTTAACGTTCTTCGTTACATTTCAGGAAAAGGGAAAATTGCCAAATCGGGTTTGATGCTGGGACTAGGAGAGCGGGAAGATGAAATCCTTGAAACTATTCACCATCTTTATGAAACGGGTTGCAAAATACTGACAATCGGACAATATCTGCAACCAGCAAAAAATTATATGGAGGTCGTGAATTACATCGAACCGCGAAAGTTTGAAGAATACAGGGAAGCTGCGCTAAAATTGGGCTTCATGTTCGTTGAGAGTAGTCCGCTTGTGAGGTCTTCTTTTCATGCTGAAAATCATATCTTAACCCGATAATTTTAACTATATTGGCATCACATAATTATAATTAAACGTTTGAGTTATAGAGTTGTTTATAAGGATATTGGACTTAAGGACTATAAACAAACCTGGGATTATCAGACAGAGATCTTTACCAGGCTTATTGGAAACAAAATAAAGGTAAGGGAAAGTGGTCATCCTTCAGATAACAAGTCACCCGGAACACTGATTTTTGTTGAGCATCCTAATGTCTATACACTCGGGAAAAGCGGATCTGAAAACAATCTTCTTTTAGATCAGATCCAGCTCCGGGCAAAGGATGCTGTTTTTTACAGGATTGACAGAGGAGGAGATATTACCTTTCACGGTCCTGGGCAGATAGTTGGCTATCCCATTTTCGATCTTGAAGAGACCGGGATCAGCCTGAAGGAATATATTTCCCGGCTCGAAGAAGCGATTATTCTTACCTTAAAAGAATTTGGAATTAATGCTTCACGACTTGAAGGAGGGACAGGAGTATGGATTGATCCTGAAATACGAGGCAAGGCCAGAAAGATCTGTGCGATTGGAGTTAAAGCCAGCAGATATGTAACCATGCATGGTTTTGCTTTCAACGTTAACACAGATCTGAAATATTTCGATAACATTAACCCTTGCGGGTTTACTGATAAGGGAGTTACTTCCCTCGAAAAAGAGCTTGGAAGCAGGCAGGATTTTGAAAATGTAAAATTGATCGTGAAAAGAAATCTCCGCGATGTTTTTGATCTTGAATGGACTAACCGATAAGAGAATGAAGAAAAGATGGGTTGTTAAGGAAAAGGGAGATACTGCGGTCGTAAAACAGCTTTCCGGTGCTCTGAAAGTGTCTGAGTCGCTTGCTAATCTGATGGTACAGCGTAACATAACTTCAGCAGATGAGGCAACTGCATTTTTTAGTCCCAGCCTCGATTATCTTCACGATCCTTTCCTGATGAAAGATATGAATGTTGCTGTTGAGAGGATATCGGACGCTGTAAAGAAAAATGAAAGAATACTTGTTTATGGTGATTATGATGTAGACGGAACAACAGCCGTAGCGCTTATGTATTCTTTCCTGAAAGACCAGTATTCTAATGTAGAGTATTATATACCCGATAGATATAAAGAAGGTTACGGGGTGTCATTTCAGGGCTTGGATTTTGCACATCAGCAAAATTGCAAACTTGTGATAACCCTGGATTGCGGAATTAAGTCCGTTGAAAAAGTTAAGTATGCGCGCACAAAAGGGCTTGACGTAATTATCTGCGATCATCATTATCCGGGGGATGAGATACCAAAAGCGGTTGCTGTCCTCGATCCTAAACAACCTAACTGTAACTATCCGTACAAAGAACTTTCAGGATGTGGAGTTGGATTTAAGCTTATTCAGGCTTATTCAAGAGTACATGGCATTCCGTTTAGTGAAATTTTCCCATACCTCGATCTGGTTGCAGTGAGTATTGCTTCTGATATTGTCCCTTTAACAGGAGAAAACAGAGTCCTTGCTTATTTTGGTCTGAAACAGCTAAATGAGTCCCCGCGTATTGGTCTGAAGGAGATAATCCGTGAGTCGGAAGTTACCAAAGCTCTCACTATTGAAGATGTTGTTTTTAAAATAGGCCCGAGGATCAATGCTGCCGGGAGGATGGAGACCGGAAGCAAATCTGTTGACCTGCTGGTCTCTAACGATATGAAACTTGCTGCAGGTATAAGTAAAGAGATCAATAACTTTAATATTGAACGACGTAGTATCGACCGGTCGATTACCACTGAAGCTATGAGGATGATTTCGGAAGATCAGAGAACTGTAAATTCAAGAACAACAGTTCTGTATAATCCTACCTGGAAAAAAGGGGTAATCGGAATTGTGGCTTCCAGACTTATAGATACCTATTACAGACCTACAGTTATTCTCACCGAGTCAAATGGATTTGCAACCGGTTCGGCCCGGTCTGTCCAGGGTTATGATCTCTATCAGGCTATTGAGGCCTGCAGCGATTTACTCGAAAGTTTCGGAGGGCACATGTATGCAGCAGGTTTAACTCTTAAGATGGAGAATATTGAACCCTTCATGGAAAGATTTGAGCAGTACGTCCACAGTACTATAACCAACGAGCAACTGGTACCCCGCATTTTTATCGATTTGGAGCTATCATTTTCAGAGATCGATGAGGATTTCTTCAGGACGATGAGCCAGTTTCAACCTTTCGGTCCTGAAAACATGTCTCCCATTTTCGTCTCGCATAACGTATTCGACACCGGTTCAGGAAGAATGGTTGGCTCAAGCTGTGAACATCTGAAACTCGATATTTGTCAGGAGTCGACTGGTCAGAAGAGTTTCTCTGCCATTGCATTCAGTCAGGCAAACCATTTTGAGTATATAAAAGCAGGGAACCCTTTTGATATTTGTTATTCTCTGGAAATGAATGAATTCAGAGGAAATAAAAATCTCCAGCTAAATATCCGTGATATAAAGACGAGGGATTCACAGTAAGAAGTGATCAAAACATAACTTTAAACTGGATCCTGAAGTCGCGGCGCTCTTCCAACTTCATCTCATTTCTAGCGATCAATGAACTAACTGCATATTTTACCCTTACCTCCGCGAAGCTTCCGATTTCCCATTTTACCATTATATAACTCCGGCTTCCTTCTCCTGAGCAGGAGGGAATACTATAACTATACAACAAATCATTCTCATAGAAATACAGCCTCGAATCCCAGCTTCCGGTATTGAAAATACAACTCCTGAACCAGATTGTTACAGGTAACTTTCTGAAATTAAAATTTAAATCCTGAACCAAACCATAACCCCGGCTTTCGGAGGGAAAGGTAACCTTGTATTCCATCCGGGTTACGAGACTTAATTTGTCTGAAACGGAATACTTTACCAACCCTTTTATACTTCTGGTTATCATCTTCTCCAGTTCAGGTACACCAACAGAGTTTTTATTATCTGCTGTTGTATATCTGTAGCTGTACGAGCTCTCAATTGTCAGCTTATCAGATGGCAGAAATTTTACTCTTATTTCCTGTTTTTTCCCATCTGAAGGAGAGCTGTTCCGATATTTTAACCAGGGAAAAGTCTGGTAGTCAACCCCTCCGCTGATAAACAGATGTTTCGCTGCTTCAAATGTAAAATTCCCCAGAATACCCTGTGAATTTCCTGCCAAAGAAGTGCTTGCTGTTCCATTTCCATGAAAACTGATATAACCAGCTTCATAGTGTCTGAATAAAATTCCGATGGATAATCGATCGGAAGGACGCAGCGACGCTCCCTGGATGAGGGCATATTTGCGATTCCCACCTTCGGATAATTCACCATAGATCAGTATTTTCCTTATAAAGCCGTTATAATAAAAGCTAAAAAGGTCATTGCGATCACCTCTGAAACTGAATATCTCCGGAGCCCCTGCTGCAGGTATAACGGGAAGAGAAAATCTGTTTTCCGACCATGTTAGTCCGGCCCTCAGATTCTTAAAATTGTATGTTAGATTTAAACCGTAAGCCTGTTCTGATATTGCATCCTTTTTTAGTAAGAGCGAAGAGGTATTGTGAATCCCCGATTTATAAAAATTCTCGATATAATCGCTCGTATTACCCGAGGCTGAACCAAGCGTGGCATCTGAATTTTTTTTTGAATAGAAAATGGAAAGTCCAAGGTTTTTTAATGAAAACTCTGTAGCTATCCCTCTGAAGAAATTGTTTTCATCCGAAGAAGTGTAGGGCCTTATCTCATTACTACCCGACATATACCCCGGGGAGGTAATGGAGAGCCCCGTCCGTATGGAGGAATTTATATTGGTCCCCTGCCCAAAACGCGCAGAATAGTCGCCTATAACTATCTTACGAATCAACCCTTTTCCTGAATAGGCAATGTTGGCAGAAAGAAAATCGGGCAGGGGTGGATTGCCGCTGAAAAATTTCTCACCGGCATCTTTTTCAAACGTCAGCCCACCTGAGAAACCACCGGCAGAAAACTTGTATTTGGATAGAATCTTCCATGGAGGACCAATAGAAACAGAATCAATATCACCCGGTTTGAAATAGAGATTTGTCAGCAGTGTGCTCCTTCCGCGCGCTGAATCGAGAGGGGTTTTATAATTTGAATCGAGAGTAATGAACGGGATCATCATCTCAACAGTTTCTCTGTCAAATCCTGGAATATTTGCCAATTCAAAAACAGTTAATATTTTGCCGGAGGAATGAGCGTAGTCGGCAAGCGCTTTTATCTGGAAATCAGAAAGAAAGAACAATCTTGAAAGTTCATTTTCCCCTGACGAATTAAGCCTTACCGGATTTTCTGCAAGTTCCTGTAGCCTTTCAACATACGACGAAGCGGCATCGGGATTGGAGTCGTCGTTTGCCAGTTCTTCTGCAATATTTATTATTACTTCAGATAGTTTTAACTCCTGACAAAAGCAGCCAAATGATAAAAAGATTATTATTGATGACAATAAATATTTCAACATGTTATAAGTTCTTTTTACGTTCTCTCAGTTTTGTCTTATTGAAGTAAGAACATTTGAACATTTGAGTGAAGAATTTAGAATTTCTTCCTGGTAGCGGTGTTAATGCCCTTAACAAAAATGCATATCAATTCGTTACACTCACTTATAAGATTAACAACCTCTGATTCAGTGCTGAAAATGCCTGCTCGGTGAATTATTCTAAGAGCATTATATGATTCACGTAATTCCTTTAGACATACTTTCATTTTATGGACGAAATCATTTTTTGATTCACCGCTTTTGGCTTCTCCATAATTTAATGAGGGAGAGGTTCCCGATCGTAATAATTGTCCGCCCATGTGGACAGCTGCTCTCGAGGTGGGCAAACTTTCAACTAATCTGATTATTGATACTGCAAAATCGATAAGCCGCTCTTCAAGATCAAATTGTTTGTTATTCATATTTTAGGTTTTTTTATTTCGAATGTTCTTCATTCAAATGTTCTTCATTCAAATGTTCTTCATTCAAATGTTCTTCATTCAACTGTTTATTATCCATCTTCTTAGCGCTCAGTGTCAACTTTGTGTAACTCTTTGATTTAGATGTTTTTCACTGTGAAACTCTGTGATACCTCTGTGTAACTCTGTGTAAGTTCTTAGTTTGCTTTCTTTGCGCTCTTTGCGGTTAATGGTTAATTAATGGATTTTAAAGATTAACGAAACGGACGAGGTAACTCCAAGTTTTTCATGTGTCAAAAACCCCAAATCGATCTGAACGATTTTTGTAAGGTATCCCAACCCGAAACTGAAGGAGCTATTATTGGTGCTGTATCCGCCTCTTAACCAGAGATTTGTTGCAGCTTCGTAATCTAACCCTGTTCTTAGAGTCATTTTACTCCCCGAGCTCATCTCAGCTTCAATACCGGCAAAAAGGATCTTGCTGAGTTCTGTCCCGGCTCCAACGCGGAGTGAAGTTGGGAGGTTCATTTTTCGAGACTGCCCGGGCACAGGGTTGAAGAGATGTACTCCTATTTTTACCGATTCAGAAGGAGATAAAACCAAGCCGGTCTCAAATGTAACAGTCTGGTTATTATTGTATTCTCCGGATGTTCTTTCCGAATAATAGTCAATCTGTATTCCTGCATCAAGATTACTGGATAGCTTTAAACCACATGCCAGTCCAGCCATATCTCTTTTAAAATCAGTATATCCAAAATGACTATATATTGCTCCGAGTGAAGCTTTACCTGCGGGAACAGACAAGCCTATTGTACGGATTCCTAATTCTTTTATTGAAAATCTGTTTTCGTAGTTTACTCCCAGTGAAAAGGAATTCCGGTTTGCCAGCAGTGCCTGATTGTGAAACGAAGACCAGAAGCCGTTTTTCATTATACAAACGTATTCCATTCCCGCCTCTCCAGCTCCAGCTGACAAGCGATAAGGATCGCTGCCAGAAGCAGTTGAATAGAGAAAAAAGAATAAAATGGAAACAGATATTTTGTGCAGCGAGCTCAACTGTTTCAAATTAGTACCCTAAGATACTAAAAAAACAAAATCAAAGTAAGACAGATGGAATAAATTACTGAAGAGGTTTTGGAACATAAGGGAATGAAACTATGTTAAAAGTCGAAACCCATTAACCGCAAAGATCGCAAAGTCCCGATAGCTATCGGGATCGCAAAGATCGCAAAGAGCTTTATTACAATGTTTTAACTTTGCGTCCTTTGCGTCACCTTTGCGTACTTTGCGGTTAAAAAGAAATTTTTCTAATTAGTTTTATACTGAAACTTGACAGCTTTAAGCTCTTCGTTTGCCTGAACGATCTTCAGTTTCAGGTTTTCCTTATATTTTATTACCTCTTTCATAAGAGTCTCATCTCCCGTAGCAATAATCTGTGCTGCAAGAATTCCTGCATTCAGAGATGCATTTACCCCTACTGTGGCTACTGGTATTCCGGGAGGCATCTGGAGGATTGAAAAGATCGAATCTAGTCCGTCAAGGGAAGCATTTATTGGCACTCCGATAACCGGGATAGGAGTCATTGAAGCAATCACTCCCGGAAGATGTGCCGCCATACCTGCCGCTGCAATAATCACTTTTATACCGCGCGTGCCGGCATTCTTGGCAAATTTCTCAACGGCTTCCGGTGTTCTGTGTGCCGAAAGTGCATTAATCTCAAAAGGTATCTTAAATTCATTAAGTATCTCTGCTGTTTTTGTCATAACAGGAAGGTCGGATGTGCTTCCCATTATGATACTAACTAAAGGTTTCATTTAAAATAATTTAATTTAACTTGCTGATAAGGACAAAAATAAGCTAATATTTTCATATTTTTGCACCCTCAAACAATTCTATTATCTCCCTCATGAAAGAAATCCGGATACTCGATAAAACCTTCAGGGAAATGATCACCGAAAAAGTGATTGTTGCAAAAATTAAAGAGCTTGCCGCCCAGGTGAACAAAGATCTCACCGGAAAGGATGTTGTCTTTCTAGGGATTCTCAATGGGGCATTTTTATTTGCAGCTGATCTGTTCCGGCAAATAGATTTTCCCGCAAGGATTTCATTTGTAAAGCTTGCATCTTATGAAGGCACAAGCTCATCAGGTTTTATAAAAGAACTTATAGGGTGGAATGAGGATATTAAAAACAAGACCATAGTGGTGATTGAGGATATAGTCGATACCGGCAACACTCTCGAACGGATTGTGGATGAACTTGTAATAAGGAAAGCTGCGGAAATCAAAATAGCAACTCTTCTTTATAAACCTGATGCATATACCAGAGATATTCCTCTCGATTACGTTGGCTTTGAGATACCTAACGATTTTGTGGTCGGTTATGGTCTCGACTATGATGGTTTCGGACGAAATCTGCCATCTGTTTATACCTTAGTAAAATAACTCATTATAAATATTATATAATTCGTAATTTAAATTGATGTATGGTTAATTTTTTAATTTTTGGCCCTCCCGGGTCTGGTAAGGGAACCCAATCTGTTCGACTCGCTGAAAAGTTTAATCTTCTTCACCTTTCAACAGGCGATATGCTGCGTGCAGAGATTACAGCTGGTACAGAACTTGGCAAGAAGATGAGCCTTATAATGTCGAAAGGAGAACTTGTTCCGGATGAGGTGGTTATTGAGATGATTGCTTATAAGATCGATCATAGTAAGGGAACTGCTGGGTTTCTTTTTGACGGATTTCCAAGAACTGTTGCGCAGACTGTCTCGCTTGAGAAGATGCTCAATGAGAGAAAAATGAAAATCGATCAGATGCTTGTACTTGATGTCGATCATGATGAACTTGTAAAAAGATTACTGGCACGGGCTGAGTTATCGGGAAGACCTGACGACAAAGATCCTGCTGTTATCGAAAACAGGATTGATGTATATAAGGAAAAGACAGAACCGATTATAAATTATTGCAAAGAAAGAGGTATTTATCAACCTGTTAAAGGTGTTGGTACAATCGATGATATCTTCAACAGACTTTGCGATATTATGAAGAAATTAGTTTAGAACTACAAAAAATATGTCTGGATCAAACTTTGTTGATTATGTTAAAATTTACTGCCGCTCAGGTAACGGAGGAGCAGGGTCGGCTCATTTTCGCAGGGAGAAATTTGAACCCAAGGGTGGGCCTGATGGTGGTGACGGCGGCAGGGGGGGGCACATAATCCTCAGAGGAAATGATCAGATGTGGACACTTTTACATCTGAAATATCAGCGTCATATTTTTGCTGAAAATGGAGTAGGCGGCAGCCGTCAGACCTCCACCGGAGCTGATGGTAAGGATATTATAGTTCAGGTGCCTCTTGGCACCATTGCTAAAAACAGTATCTCAGGTGAAGCTATTTTCGAAATTACGGTTAACGGTGAAGAGAAAATTCTTGCCAGAGGAGGCAGGGGTGGACAGGGAAATACTCATTTTAAATCGCCAACAAACCAGACTCCCCGATATGCACAACCCGGTGAAGCAGGAGTCGAAGAAGAATTTATTCTCGAACTAAAGATCCTGGCCGATGTAGGACTTGTCGGTTTCCCAAATGCGGGTAAATCAACACTTTTATCGGTGGTAAGTGCAGCTAAACCGAAGATAGCCGATTATGCTTTCACAACTCTCGTCCCCAACCTTGGAATAGTAGCCTACAGAGATGAAAAATCATTTGTTATGGCCGACATTCCGGGTATCATTGAAGGCGCCCATGAGGGGAAAGGTCTTGGTATCAGGTTTTTAAGACATATTGAAAGAAATTCGATGCTACTGTTCATGGTTCCTGCCGACAGTAAAAATATAAAAGAGGAATATGAAATTCTTATCAACGAATTGAAGAGTTATAACCCCGAGCTTCTCGACAAGAAACGTGTCCTGGCTATTTCAAAATCCGACATGCTCGATGAAGAATTGATGAACGAAATCAGGAAAGATCTGCCTGAGATCCCAAGAGTATTCATTTCATCTCTCACCGGGCTGGGAATAACAAATCTGAAGGATATGATCTGGAAGGTACTTAATCACGAATAATAATATTTTGATGCTTGAACGACTTGACCAGCAGCTTTTACTTCTCCTTAATTCGTTTCATTCCCCATTCTTCGATCAGGTAATGTATGCCATCAGCGGTAAGGTAATCTGGATCCCTCTTTATCTTGCAATCTTGATCTACATGATAATAAAGTACAAAAGGAAATTTCTTATCATCCTTTTGTTTGTCATTCTGGCTGCTACTCTTGCTGACCAGATTTCAGTATTAATAAAAAATAGTGTTCAGAGATTGCGTCCATGTCACGAACCTGCCCTCGATGGCCTTGTGCATCTGGTCAGAGGTGAATGCGGCGGCCTCTACAGCTTTGTTTCATCTCATGCGACAAATTCTTTTAATGTAGCTCTCATCAGCCTTCTTTTCATTAGAAAAAGATGGTTTTCAATCAGCATTGTGCTTTGGGCTTTGGTAGTAGGTTATAGCAGAATTTACCTGGGAGTTCATTACCCCGGCGATGTGATTTGCGGTTCAATTCTCGGTGCGTTAATTGGCTGGGGTATTTACAGTCTTTATGTGTTCACTGATAATAAGATATTACAGCATAAGCCATATTTTAATCGCACTTAATCATTGTAAGCCAATGTTATGTATTGCATAACCCTGGAATCTGACGACCCTTTCTTTAATCTTGCAATTGAAGAAGTACTCCTTAAAAACAGTACGGAAGAGTATTTCATTCTTGGGATAAATAAGCCCTCTTTAATAATCGGAAAGCATCAATCTGCACATAGGGAGGCCAATACAAAATTTGTTACAGAAAATAGCATACCTGTGATAAGAAGAATTTCAGGTGGCGGTACTGTCTTCCACGATAAAGGAAACCTGAATTTTACTTTTATCAGAAATAGTGAAGAAGGCCACCAGATTGATTTTCAAAAGCATACCCTTCCGGTACTTAAATTCCTGTCCTCAATAGGTGTCGATGCAACACTTGGACCAAAAAACGATCTACAGGCATACGGGTTCAAAGTCTCTGGAAATTCAGAACATGTACATGGAAACAGGGTCCTTCATCATGGTACATTACTCTTCAGTGTTTCACTCGAAATGCTCTCCAATTCTATACGAAACAATAAGTCGTGCTATACATCAAGGGCAGTAGAATCGAACCCTGCCTCAGTTTTAAATCTTAATGCTAAATTGATGCGTTTGAGTGATATTTATGAATTCAGAAATGAAATGATGAACTATGTTTTAAACTATTTCCCCGACGCTGAGAATTATAATCTTTCATCTTCTGAAACTAAAGAAGCAGAGTTACTTGCAATTACAAAATACAAAACCTGGGAGTGGAATTGGGCATACGGCCCTGAATATACTTTTAGCAACAGATTTAATCTCATTGGAAGTGAGGTTGCATGCCAGTTGGTTGTTAAGGATGGCCTGATAATGAGATGTTCTGTTGAGCTAAATCTTAATAAATCACCCATCTCTGAAAAGCTAATCGGATGCCGACATATGGTTGATGATTTGCTGAAAATCCTTACGGAGGAAGACTTTATACAGAGCAAAGAGGATATTTATAATTTTTTCTAATGTGGAGCTTTTATCTAACGGTTAATATTTTTTTCTCTCTGCGTCCTTTGCGTTACCTTTGCGATCTTTGCGGTTAAAAAGAACTTTCAAATAGCTCTGACCTCTAAGTTTTGGAAGTTGTTTAAATTAATCTATGAATGTTTTAAAATCGATAATCGTCTGGTTCCTTGCCATTAGTTTTTTGGTGGTGATGTTTCCCATATCTTTAATTATATGGATTCTGGTACTTCCATTTGATAAAAACAGGATTGTAATTCACTGGATATTAACATTTCAGGGAATGCTGTTGATGAGACTGCTTTCATTATCGGGTATTAAAACAGAGGGCAGGGATAAGGTGGTACCCGGTACAACATATGTAATAATTTCAAACCATCAATCCATACTCGATACTTTATTATTGTTCTCACTGAAGCACAAATTCAAATGGATATCAAAAATTGAAAATGTAAAGGTTCCGATTCTTGGGTGGTATTTGAAGCTGGCCGACTATATTATCGTCGACAGGGGGAATGAGGAGAGCAAGATTGAAATGCTTGACAAATCATACAGATGTCTCAAAAAAGGGATTTCAATAATGATCTTCCCTGAGGGTACCCGGTCGAAGAATAGTGAGATAGGTTTATTTAAACGGGGGGCCTTTCAGCTTGCTATAGAGGCTAATGTTCCTATCCTTCCGGTATTGATCGACGGAACAGGAAATCTGCTGCCAAAAAATAAATTGATACTTGAAACAAGCCATGGGCTAAGTTTCAGGATACTCGATCCAATTCACCCGGATACTTTCAATACTAAAAATCCGGATGAGCTTTCCGGAAAAATTAGTTCAATGTATACAATTGAGTTAAAAAAACTCAGAGCAGATAACCTTGCTTTATGACGCACGACCTGTCATACAGAAGAATTCTTAATAAAATGGGTTATTATAACTATCATAATGCTCTGATAAATCGTCATATAAATCAGGCTGGTGGTTGGGACAGTCATCTTGTAAGGTCAAGAGACTTTATTATGAGAGCGCTGGAGTTATATAAACCAGATGTGGTAACCGTGCTGGGAAGCGGTTGGCTTCTCGATTTGCCTATCGCCGAGATAATTGAAAAGAATATAAAAATAAGACTTGTCGACATAGTGCATCCCCCGGATGTCATAAGTCAGGCAGAGAACCTTAAAAATGTAGAACTTATTGAGGCTGATATTACCGGCGGGTTAATTGAAATTGTTTGGAAAGAGGTGGCAAAACATCCTTTTTATAGGAAGCTCAAATCGCTTAATGATATTACAATTCCTGAGTATAAACCCGTATTTGATCCGGGCCTGGTCCTCTCCCTTAACCTCCTTACTCAGCTTGAATACCTCCTTGTTCTCTTCCTTAAAAAGCAAGCTAAAATAAGTGAGTCAGAGCTTTCTCTGTTCAAATCGGATATACAGACAAAGCACCTGGATTTTCTGAAGAGGCATCACTCAGTTCTTATTAGTGATATTAATGAGACTATCACTAATTAGTGATATTAATGAGACTATCACTAAAAGATCAGGACAAACAGATATTTTTCCTACTTTGGCAACAAACCTCCCAACTTCTGATTTAAAGGAGGAATGGACCTGGAGTTTCGACAAAGCCGGGTCAGACAATTATACCAGTAGCACTGTGTTAAAAGTTGTAGCATTAACATTATGACCAGATGGCCAGAGACCAGATTAGAGAAAAATATCTGATTGCAGCTGAAAAGTTCCGCCTTGATGAGGCAAAGGAAGAAAGACTTCTGGTAACTCTATCTGTATTGAGACTAGTTTTTTTTGTGGGAGGATTGATTCTGATATGGTTTGCATTTTCTTTCAATCTTCTTTCAGGAATTCTTCTTTCGCTGGCTTTCATTTCCTTTTTCCTATACCTGTTGAAATTATATTCCTTTCATTTGGAGAAGAAGGTCTTTTTCCGGAACCTTGTTTTAATCAACAGTAATGAAGCAGAAGCTGTCTCCGGGAATCTGTCACCCTTTGAAGCCGGAGAATCGTTTATTGATACCGATCACGATTTTTCAAATGATGTGGATCTTTTTGGGAAGATGTCACTTTTTCAATACCTCAATAGAACGGTAACGGGTTATGGAAGGGATATTCTTGCCGGCTGGATATCCGATCCTTTTCCTCTCTCCCATGAGCTGGATATAAGACAGGAGGTTATAATGGAGCTTGCTTCTAAAATGCAATGGCGACATGAATTTCTCGCCAAAGGGATGAACAAGGAACTTGAGAAAAGCCACATTTCAGGTATCCTCCAGTGGATGACGGAGAGAGATAATATAACTTCATCTCCAACGGGAAAAGTTCTGATTTATGTTCTCCCGGTTGCAGCAATAGTCTCTCTGTTCCTGTTTGTTATAGGAATTTTGCCTTACCAGGTTTTTACATGCGCTTTTCTAATCAATCTTCTTTATATTACTGTTGGTTTAAAAAAAATAAACGGGGTTCATCTTGTCCTGTCAAAAAAGTATAAATTTCTGTCTTCTATTGATAATCTACTGAAAACGTTTGATAATGAGGTATTTACATCAAGTATTCTAAATGAAATCAAAGCTAATATTTCGAGTGATAAAATCTCAGCAAACATCGCCGTAAAGAAACTCGCAAATCTGATTCAAACATTCGACAGCAGGTTGAACATCCTTATAAGTTTTACACTTAATGGGTTATTATTGTGGGACTATCATAGTATTCGGAGACTTGAAAAATGGAAGGCTGAATATAAAGAGCGGTTTGCGGTTTGGCTTGAGATGTTAGGAGAGATTGATGCTTATATCAGCCTCGGAAATTACAGTTACAATAATCCCAATTTTATTTTCCCCGTGATATCTGATACGGGATCCGTTTTTTTAGCCCGTGACCTGGGACACCAGCTTATCGATGAATCAAAAAGAATCTGCAATGATTTCACCCTGGTAAAATCAGGTACTGTCTGTATTATAACAGGTGCGAACATGGCTGGCAAAAGTACTTTTTTAAGAACCATTGCCCTTAATTATATCTTAGCTATGATCGGGGCTCCTGTATGTGCAAAGGAGTTGGAATTCACACCCTTGAAATTATTTACCAGTATGAGAACGACAGATTCCCTTTCACATAACGAATCTTATTTTTATGCCGAACTGAAACGACTTAAGTTGTTGAAGTCGAGGATTGAAAGTGGCGAATTATTTTTTTTCATTCTCGATGAAATACTTAAAGGAACAAATTCCGCCGATAAAAGCCTGGGTTCGGGACTTTTTCTTAAGAAATTGGTGGAGCTGAACGCAACCGGATTAATTGCTACCCACGACACATCACTTGGAGAGATGGAAAAATTGAATCCCGGAAAAGTGATCAACAAATGTTTTGAAATAGAAATTGACGGCGAAATAATAATTTTTGATTATAAGCTTCATGAAGGTGTTACCCAAAAAATGAATGCTGCTCTTCTAATGAAACAGATGGGGATACTCGAATAAGTAAAGAGTTTTTCCTTCTAATCATCAACAAATCAGCTAAATATTTTAGATATTTTGCTCATTGATTTTTCACTGTGAAAAAATCATTAGCGATTGTTGAAAAATTGACATCGGGAGAGATGCTGTAATTAGTTATCTTTGGCCAAAATTCTGCAAAATGTCAACAGGCTATTCAGAAGAACATATTAAAACGCTCGAATGGCGGGAACACATCCGTCTCAGACCCGGTATGTACATCGGGAAGCTGGGAGACGGTTCTTCCCAGGACGATGGCGTATACGTTCTTCTCAAAGAGGTAATGGACAATGCCATTGACGAATACATGATGGGGTATGGCAAAAAAATTGATGTCTCCATTGTTGGCAAGGAGGTCAGGATTCGTGACTTTGGACGCGGTATCCCGTTAGGAAAAGTTCTGGATGTTGTTTCTAAAATGAATACCGGGGCAAAATATGATTCTGAGGCTTTCAAAAAATCTGTTGGTTTAAATGGCGTCGGGGTCAAAGCAGTAAACGCCTTGTCTAGTAAATTTATAATCAGGTCAATACGTGAAGGTCAGCTGAAGGTAAGCGAATTTGAACATGGTGTAACTATCGCAGATAATCCGCTGGTTGCAACTGACGAAGAGAACGGGGTTGAGGTTATTTTCCAGCCCGATGAAACAATGTTCGGGAATTACTATTTCATTTCAGAGTACGTAGATACAATGCTGAAGAACTACGTATACCTGAATACAGGACTGGTAATAAATTTTAATGGGAATAAGTTCTTTTCAAAAAACGGTCTTGTCGACCTGTTGAATGAAAACATGAGCAAGGAGGGTCTTTATCCAATTATACATCTTACAGGGGACGATATCGAAATTGCTTTTACCCATGGCTTACAATACGGTGAAGATTATTACAGTTTTGTTAACGGACAGAATACAACACAAGGTGGTACCCATCTGCTCGCCTTCAGGGAAGCAATTGTTAAAACGATAAGAGAATTCTATAAAAAAGATTTTGATCCTTCCGATATCCGCTCTTCAATAATTGCTGCCATAAGTATAAAGGTAGTAGAGCCGATCTTTGAATCTCAGACTAAAACCAAGCTGGGGTCAAAAGATATGTATCCCGACGGTCCATCAGTTCGGAATTTCATTATGGAGTTCATAAAGAAACATCTCGACGATTATCTTCATAAGAACCCTGAAACAGCAAGGATAATACTTAAAAATATACAGGATTCTGAGAAAGAGAGAAAAGCTATATCTTCAATTCAGAAGCTGGCTAAAGACAGGGCAAAGAAAGTCAGCCTTCATAATAAAAAACTGCGCGATTGCAGGGTTCACTATAATTCCAACGATTCTAACAAACTCGACTCTACAATTTTTATAACTGAGGGCGATTCAGCGAGTGGTTCAATCACGAAATCAAGAAATGTGGAGACACAGGCAGTCTTTAGCCTTCGTGGGAAACCTCTCAACTCTTTTGGTCTGACAAAAAAGATCGTTTATGAAAATGAGGAGTTCAATCTTCTTCAGGCTGCGCTTAATATTGAAGACGGCATAGAAAACCTCCGGTACAATAATGTGGTTGTTTCTACCGATGCCGATGTCGACGGAATGCATATAAGGCTGCTGTTGCTTACGTTTTTCCTTCAGTTCTTTCCCGATCTGGTAAGAAAGGGTCATGTTTATATTCTGCAGACACCACTATTCAGGGTCAGAAATAAAAAAGAAACACGGTACTGTTATTCACCCGAAGAGAAGGCTAAAGCAATCAGCGCTCTCGGCCCAACTCCTGAGATAACACGATTTAAAGGATTAGGGGAGATATCTCCTGACGAATTCAAGAATTTTATAGGAAAAGATATGCGTCTGGAGCCCGTGAGAATGAAAAAGAACGATTCGGTAAATGGATTCCTTGAATTTTTTATGGGAAAGAATACTCCTGACAGACAGGATTTTATAATTGAAAACCTGAGAATTGAAGAAGATATTATAGACGAGGAAAAAGCACAATAGCTCTTTCCAGTAAGGGCTAATTGATATATGGACGAAATAGATTTCAATATAACCAATCCGGAAGGTAATGAAGTGTTGCCGCAGGGACCTGCTGCACTCCATTCAGTTACTGCTTTATCTGGCATGTACCAGGACTGGTTTCTTGATTATGCTTCATATGTCATTCTTGAAAGAGCTGTTCCTCATCTGAACGATGGTCTGAAACCCGTTCAGCGTCGTATTCTGCATTCAATGAAGAGAATGGATGATGGACGATACAACAAAGTTGCTAATATTATTGGCCATACCATGCAGTTCCACCCGCATGGAGATGCTTCCATTGGTGATGCTCTTGTTCAGCTCGGACAGAAAGACCTTCTTGTTGATGCTCAGGGAAACTGGGGTAATCTGCTTACTGGAGATGGAGCTGCTGCCCCAAGATATATTGAGGCCAGATTATCAAAATTCGCTCTCGAAGTTGTATTTAACCACAAAACCACTGAATGGAAATTATCTTACGATGGCAGGAACAAAGAACCTGTTACGCTTCCTGTAAAGTTCCCATTGCTCCTCGCTCTTGGGGTTGAAGGAATTGCAGTCGGACTGGCTTCCAAAATTCTGCCTCATAATTTTAATGAGCTTATCGACGCTACTATAGATTACCTCCAGGGAAATGAATTTGTTCTTTATCCCGATTTTCCAACCGGAGGAATGGTAGATGTTTCTAAATATAATGATGGTCAGAGAGGCGGTGTAATAAAGGTTCGGGCAAAAATTGAGAAATCGGATAAGAAAGCCCTGATAATAACTGAGATACCTTTTGGAAAAACTACTACCACTCTAATAGAGTCAATTATTAAGGCTAATGAAAAGGGAAAGATTAAGATCAAAAAGATAGACGATAATACATCTTCAAATGTTGAAATAGTCGTTCATCTGGTTCCCGGAGTATCTCCCGACAAAACAATAGATGCTTTATACGCACTTACCGATTGTGAATATTCGATATCTCCAAATACCTGTGTGATAACCGATAATAAACCATCGTTTATGGGGGTTAGCACAATTCTGAAACATTCAGCCGATAAAACAGTGGAGTTGCTTAAAGCTGAGCTTGAGATCAGACTGAATGAACTTAAGGAAGAATGGCATATGTCGTCGCTCGAAAAAATCTTTATCGAGGAGAGAATTTATCGCGACATTGAAGAAAGCGAAACCTGGGAAGATGTAATTATTGCGATAGACAAAGGGCTCGATCCATTTAAGAAACTTCTTATTAGGGAAGTCACCAGAGAAGATATTATTCAGCTTACAGAAATAAAGATAAAACGTATCTCGAGATTTGATGTAAAGAAGGCGGATGAGCATATTAAAGGTATTGAGACTGAGCTGGAAGAAGTAAAAAATCATCTTAAAAATATTATTCCTTTCGCCATAAATTATTTCAGACAGATCAAGAAAAAATATGGTAAAGGAAAAGAAAGAAAAACCGAGATAAGAAGTTTCGATACGATCGAGGCAACCAAGGTGGTAGCTAACAATGCCAAGCTGTATATCAATTATAAAGAAGGATTTATAGGTACCGGACTGAAAAAAGATGAGTTTATCTGCGATTGCTCTGATATTGACGATGTAATAGTTATCAGGAAGGATGGAGTATATCTTATAACAAAAGTAGCAGACAAAGTTTTTGTCGGGAACGACATTCTCTATGCTCAGATCTTCCTTAAAAATGACGAACGCACAATTTATAACATTGTATATCAGGATGGGAAAGATGGTCCACTGCTTGCAAAAAGATGTGCCATTTCAGGACTGACCCGAGATAAGGAGTATAATCTGACACGGGGAACAGCAGGATCAAAAATTGTATATTTCAGTGCAAACCCTAACGGAGAAGCTGAGGTAATTAAAGTACACCATAAACCCAAAGCGAGGCTTAAAAAGCTGGTGTTCGAATTCGATTTCGGGCAGATGAGCATTAAAGGAAAATCATCGATGGGAAACATACTCACCAAGAATGCGGTCCATAAAATAAGCCTTAAAGAAAAAGGACTGTCGACACTGGGCGGTAGAAAAATCTGGTTCGACGATGCAGTATTCAGACTTAATGTCGATGGGAGAGGCATCTTCCTTGGGGAGTTCAGCGCTGACGATAAGATTCTGGTAATTACAAAGAATGGCTATTTCAGAAATTCCGGATTTGATCTCTCAAATCATTATGAGGATAACATCCTGATTATTGAGAAATTCAGACCTGGCAAAGTTTATTCCGTTATTTACTGGGATGCCGAGCAGAAATTCTATTATGTAAAACGATTCGTGATAGAAGAGTCGGAAAAACTTCAGTGTTTCATTAATGAGGATCCTGACTCCAAACTAATAAGCTTAACAGAAGTTGAATATCCACGTTTCGAAATTCGTTTCGGCGGAAAGCATAAAGACCGGGATATTGAGATTATTGAGGTCTCGGAGTTTATTGGAGTGAAGAGTTATAAAGCTAAAGGTAAAAGGATTACCAGTTATATGGTGGAGAATATTCAGGAGATTGAGCCTGTAGTTAAAAAAGAAGTTTCTCCTCCCCTGGAAGAAAAAGCCAAAGAAGAAGAACCACAACATCCTTCAATACACGAAGATCCTGCACAGATGAAGCTTGAGTTGTGATGAAGGACAACCAACTGGTATATATCATAGGTTTTATGGGCAGTGGTAAATCTACAGCAGGAAAAAAGCTGGCAGCTGCACTTGAATGGTCGTTTATAGACCTAGACAAAAGAATTGAAGAGCATACCGGCAAGACTATCCCTGACCTTTTTTCCCAATTCGGGGAAGAGTATTTCCGTAACATTGAGACAGAAGTGCTCAGAAGCCTTAAAGAGAATAAAAACACTGTGGTTTCAACTGGAGGGGGTACTCCCTGTTATGGAGTCAATATGGATTATATGCTTAAATCAGGATTGACAATATATCTTAAACTTACACCTCAGCAATTACAGTCGCGGCTCACCGGATCTAAAACAATCAGACCTTTGATAAAGGATTTAAATTCGGATCAACTTATCGGATTTATTGAAGAAAAGCTGGCTTTTCGGGAAAAGTGGTATAACCGGGCTTATTTAACGGTTGCTGGCATCAATTTAGACATTAATTCATTAAAGTCTCTTGTTATAGACGAGATGAACACTTAGATTAACTGGTTGCGAATTGGATTACCTGTCTTAACCTTCCGTAGATAGCCACTAACCGCAGTTTTATCCACTGACTAAAATTTTCAACCAAGTATTTCTCTATTTAAAATAATGTACTAATTTAGTATATTGTAATTTGTAACAAAAAATTTATGAGAGATAAGTTGTTTTCTCTCCTTGGAGTTGAATCGGGAGAAGAATCAATGGTATCGATGCTTTTGACTCAATCGGTATTTTTGGGTGTTTTTTTTGGATCTTTTGATATTAGTGCCCACTCCCTGTTTCTGGCAATCTTCGACGAAAAGATGATGGCGCGCGGATACGTTGTTTCCGGGATTGCCGGCATTATTTTAACATCTCTTTATACCTGGTTTCAAACAAGAATGCAATTCAAGAATTTCGCAATTCTGAACCTCATTACTGTAACTTCGCTCACCCTTCTTTTATGGATTGCCCTGCTGTTAAATCCGGCTAAATGGATTATCTTCTTCGTCTTCATTATGCTTGGTCCGTTAAATATTCTTGCAATGCTTGGATTTTGGGGAACAACAGGACGTTTGTTTTCACTTCGGCAGGGTAAAAGATTATTTGGACTTGTCGATGTTGGAATGATTATTGGAATAATCATCAGTTGCTATACAATACCTGTTCTTCTGTCATTTAAATTTCAGTCCCATAACATCCTGTTAATAAGTGCATTAGCAGTTTTTGTAGCTACTTTTATTCAGATACTGATAGGCTCTAAGTTCAGAATGGTTTCAGCAGGTAGTCAGCCCCAAACTGAAAAGAAAGAGAAAAAATCAATCCTTTCTGTTTTCCGCGAAGACCCATATACAAGAACTATGGCAATCTTCATCGCACTATCTGTGGTAACAGCATTTTTCGTTCAATACTCCTTTATGGCAGTAACCAGGGAACAATACCCTGCTGAAGAAGATATGGCAAGATTCCTAGGCATCTTTACAGGTAGCATGATGATATTCACCCTACTGGTAAAACTGCTTGTATTTTCCTATCTCATAAGAAACTACGGACTTCGAGTTTGTCTGGCTATTTCACCCATTCTTGTTGTGTTCTTTACAGCAGTTGCCATTGCTATAGGAATCTTTATGGGATACACTCCGGAAGCTGCAAGTGGTTTTCTCATATTCTTCATGCTGCTGGCCCTTAGCAGACTTTTCTCAAAATCATTAAAAGATTCAATTGAGTCACCCTCATTCAAGGTTATTTATCAGACTATTGATGAAAAGATAAGGTACGAAATCCAATCCGGGATGGATGGTACTGTAAACGAAATTGCTGCTTTATCATCTGGATTATTTCTCGCCGGGTTAGGTGTACTTAGTTTTATTAAACTTATACATTTTTCGCTGGTCCTGTTTTTTATAATTTTAGCCTGGATCTTTGTCGCATTCAGACTATATACCGAATACCGAAAGTCTATCAGAAAAGCTCTGGAAACAGCCTCAGATGAGTTAACTTCTGAATTTTCTGAATATAATGTTTCTAATAAAAGATACTCCACAGAAAGAGTGTTCAAATCGGACTATTTTAATCTGATTACCGGAAATTATGAGACATTGGAAAAGAACTTTAACAGCAGCTATTTCAACAGGATTATTACTTATTCCAGTACAAAGAATGACATAAACCTGATTCCTGTTTTGAAAAAGATTGCTTCGAATAACAAGCTTGATGATCAGATAAGAAACAAATCATCTGAGACTGTCAAAACCGTTGAGAGATATTTATCTGCTACTAAACAGGAAGATAATAAGATCATATATGCTTATTCTATTCTCTCGGGGACACGTTTACCACAGACAACTGAGATTCTCAGGCTTCTGCGTGACAACTCCATTGAATCCAAAAGATTGGGAATATTCATGATCGGGAAATTCAAATTAACCGATATGTTACCTGAAGTATGCGAGTGCCTTAATATTGCAGGACTTGAAACAGATGCAACTTCAGTCCTTCAGGCCTTTGGCAGTGAATCGGTACCCGAGTTGATAAGATTTTATCTTGTCTCCTCCGGAAATGTAAACACCAGTAAAACAATTCTCAGGCTTTTGGCTAAATCTGGAACTAAAGAAAGCACAAGTTTCCTGTTTTCCAGGTTATGGTCAAACTCCAGACAACTCAAAGAGGTTGCACTCGATTGCCTTGTTCAATGTGAATTCAAACCTTCCGGTGAGGAGAAAGACCGGCTTCATCAATATATTTCGGAAATTGTCGGGGTGATGACGTGGAATCTTCAGGCTAAGATTTGTCTCGCTAAAAACAACGATACTGTTCTTCTTGAGGCAATTAATAAAGAAGTTGGACGATGGACAAAATTCCTTTTTAATCTGCTTTCAATAACCTACGAATCAGGATCTATTAACAAGATTCGTGAAAACCTTGAGAAAGAAACGGTTGAAAGTGTTAATTACGCTCTCGAAATGATTGATATCGTAATTGACGACTCGATAAAACCTAAACTTATCTCATTGCTCGATGTCCTACCTGATGAAGAGAAACTTAAGAATCTCCATCAGTTTTTCCCTGGTGAAATTCCGCAATACCAGAAACTTCTGGAAAGCATTATTAACCGCGATTACAACCTTGTCAGTTTATGGACCAAAGCTTGCACGCTAAGAAATATTAATGAAATTGAGGGTGACGATCTTGCGGAATCAGTTGTTGCCCTGCTTTTTAGTCCCGAAGTTCTTATACAGGAGGAATCGGCAAAACTGATTGCCCGGTCGAGCCGGGAACTTTACCGGTCTGCATCCGCCAGGATATCTCACCCGGTAAAAAGCCGGTTGGACAGAATAGTAGATGGCGAAACAAACGTGGAGGATCTGCTTTTCGAAAAAGTCAACTTCCTCGCAAACCGATTTCCTGGTATCCCCGGTGAAGATCTTATGCAACTGGCAGGAGACCTTACATACATAAAAAATCGTGATAAAGGATTTCCTTACATATCTGATGGATTCATCGTATGGTCGTTGTCGGATGAAGGATTGGTTGTAAAAACATCAATAAATTATAATGATCAGACTGCTGGAAATGAAGATATGACGGGGGAAATTGTGGGGGCTGCATTTTACATTTTACCTTTTTCTTCGGTGGAGGGGTTTCATTATCAAAACCCTGAAAAATCTTTTGAAATACTTAAATATATAGACATTAACGAGGAATAACAGAGTAGTAATGGCTTCAAGAAAGACCACAATCTTCCGGCAGCTGATTTTTAACATTGCAATCCCCACATTGCTTGTTTTGCTTGTATTTGCAGGAATCAATTTCAGGCGGACACGTTCTATACTGGCCTCCGGGACAGATGAAAAAAATAAGCTTATCTCAAATGAAGTTACCAAGATCCTGAAGTTTCAGGATATCGCCTTTAACCTTATTGATGGTGAACTAAATAACAGGTTTAAAGGATTCAGTTCTCAGCTTGTCAACAACTTTTTCTCAAATACCAGTAATATTAAAAATCTCAACCTAAGAGATATCGCAAACGAAATTGGAATGGATCCCGCAAACGAGGATATCTATGTAATATCGACAGATGGGATTATTGTGAATACAACCTTTAAACAGGATCTTGGTCTGAATCTTTTTGGTCTTGGTGAAAAGATGAAAGAATATCTTCAGGGAATATTTAAAACCCGCGACTTTGTAACGGACCTGATCGCTATCGAACATTCAACCAAGAGGCCTAAGAAATATACTTATCAGACAACAAAGGATGGAAAGTATATAATTGAAATTGGGGCTTATTCAAAACAGGTCGAAGACGTGATAATGGCTATTGAGGAGACAAAGAATGAGCTGAAAAATGAAACGGAAGGAATAAAGGATGTTGAGTTGTTCCTTATGGCTGATGCTCCATTTAGTATGAATAAGAATGCTTTGGAAATAGAAAGTCAAAAGGATACTCTTTTAAAAACATTCCAGAACAAAGATACTATAAGCTTCATGGAGCATGTAGGCGATTCCTGGTATCACTATCAGTACATGTATATGGAACGTTCCGGTTCAGCTTCCTCGGGCCTATACAAAGGTTCCGTAATTAGAATAATCTCCGACCGAACAGCTCAGCAGGCACTATTCCGGGTTGAGGCAAAACGTTTTATTCTTGTTTTTGGGATTACGATGCTGATACTTACTTTGGTAATCTATAGAAAAACAAAAGTTATAACCCTCCCGATAATTAAGCTTGTTGAAAATGTCGACAGAATATCAAATGGCGACTTAAGGGAACGGGCAGAGGTATCAGGAAATAATGAGATTACAAGGCTTTCCGAAAAGTTCAACATGATGATCGCCCAACTCGAAAGCTACTATTATGAGCTTGAGGAGAAAGTGAAAGAAAGGACTCTACGTATCGAAAAACAGAAAGAGGAGATTGAAGAGCAGAAAAAGCATATAATGGACAGCATATATTATGCCAGGCGGATACAGAATGCCATTCTTCCTGCTTTCAGCATAATTGAAGCAAACCTGAAAAATTATTTTATCCTTTATATGCCAAAGGATATCGTTAGCGGCGACTTTTATTGGGTAAATGAAACGGATGGCCTGTTCATGATTGCGGCTGTTGATTGTACCGGCCATGGTGTACCAGGAGCGTTTATGTCGATAGTAGGGTATAATCAGCTTAACCATGCAGTTACGGTTAAGAAAGCCAGGTCGGCCGGCGACGTTTTGGATGAGCTTAACAAAGGTGTAATTTCCACGCTCAATGAAAATAAAAGCGACAATTCAATTAAAGATGGAATGGATATAGCACTTTGCGTTTTCGACTTTGCAGCTAAAAAAGTCGAATTTGCTGGTGCAAATAATCCTCTTGTCCTTATAAGAGATAATAAAGTCATTAAATACAGGGGTGATCGCTTCCCTGTTGGCGCCTTCGAGGGAAGTAATCCTCAGCGGTTCAAGAATAATGTAGTTGATCTGATGGATGGAGATTGTCTCTATCTTGCTTCAGATGGTTATGCTGATCAGTTTGGAGGCCCTGACAATAAGAAATTTATGTTCAGAAAGTTCGAGGAGTTGCTTCTTCAGATTAATTCTCTTCCAATGGAAGAACAGAAAGAGATGCTCCATAAAAGACTTTATGAATGGATGGGTGTCAACGACCAGGTTGATGATATTCTGGTAATAGGTATCAGAGTATAAGAAAAGTTTGGAGTGCCTAAAATTGAAGAAGATGAATAATAGTAAATATATGTTAACTCTAAGTACTCTAGGCACTTTAGTCACTTTAGTCACTCTAGTCACTCTAGTCACTTTAGTCACTTATTTAGTAACCGGTATTGTCGGGTAAATTAATGCTATGGAACCAAAGATAAACAACAAAAATTTCAATCCTTTTCCCGGACTCAGACCCTTTGCTCCTGATGAGAGCGATCTGTTCTTCGGTCGGGAAAGTGAAAGTGAGGAGGTTCTCGGGAAGTTGCTGAAAAACAGGTTTGTTACTGTAATTGGTGCTTCTGGCAGCGGTAAGTCGTCGCTTATCTATTGCGGGGTATTACCTAAAGTAAGAAATCATAAAATTACTGAATCCTCTTCATGGAGAATTATCTCCTTCAGACCAGGCAACGATCCATTTGGAAACCTTGCTGAAGCAATCTCAGATGATATCAAATCCAGTGGTCGCAAAGAGGTAGATAAAAAACACATTATTTCCGAGCTAAGGGATAATCCTGCAGGTATTGCTGCCGCAGTAAAGAAATTTCTAATTATATCTGACGAAAGGGTTCTTATTGTAGTTGACCAGTTCGAAGAATTGTTCAGATATAGTTCCCTGGGGAAAGCTGATGCAATGATCACTCCGGCTGCCAGGTTCGTCGACTTTATGGTTAATGCCGTAAATCAGACCGCAGTAAATGTTTTCACAATTGTTACAATGCGCTCCGATTTTATAGGAGAATGTGCACATTATCAGGGTCTTACGCAATTAATAAATAACAGCAACTATCTCGTTCCTCACATGGGAAGGGATAACTACAAAGAGGCTATTGAAGGTCCTGTAAGATATGCAGGAGCAACTATCGACCCTAAACTGGTTGAGATTCTCCTTAGCGATATTGGTGACAGAACAGATCAGCTTCCTGTACTACAGCATGCTATGATGCGTACCTGGAATCACTGGCGCGAACTCGATGAAACAACCAGTACTATCTCAAAATCCGATTATGATTCCGTAGGTACAATGAGCGATGCTATGTCTTTGCATGCCAACGAAGCATACGAGGAGCTAAGCCTGAGAGGGAAAGAGATTTGCGAGAAGATGTTTAAGACCATCACTGAAAAAGGTCCCGATAACAAAGGCATCCGACATCCGTCTGGTGTTAATACAGTTAAATCTATTGCCGGATGTACCAGTGAAGAATTATTTGATGTAGTTGAAAAATTCAGGGTTCCTTCACGTTCGTTTATTACTCCAAGGCAGAATGTACCCTTAAGTGACGAGTCAATCATCGATCTCTCGCACGAAAGTCTTATGCGTTTGTGGGACAGGCTCAGGGAATGGGTTGATGACGAAGCCTCATCGGTACAGATGTATCAGCGTCTCTCAGAAGCTTCTGCTATGTACCAGCAGGGGAAAACGAGCTTGTGGCGACCACCCGACCTTCAGCTTGCGATTAACTGGCGCGATCAGCATAAGCCGACTCTTACATGGGCAGTACGCTACAATCCTGCCTTTGAACGTGCAATGGTTTATCTCCGTACCAGCGAAAAGGAATACCTCGAAGAAGAGGAGACCAAAATAAGAATGCAGAAGCGGCAGATGAAAAGAACAAAGATAGTGGCTACAATTCTCGGTGTTGCGGCAATTATCTCAATGGGATTTATGCTTTTTGCTTTTGTACAGAAGATAGCTGCCGACAGACAGACTCTATTAGCAATCGAAAGAAAGCTTGAGGCTGACCTGCAAAGGAATAAGGCCGATTCAACGGCAGTAGTTGCAACACAACAACGTACAATTGCCGATTCAACATCAATTGTCGCCGTTCAAAAGGCAGAAGAAGCCAGGTTGCAGAAAGAAGAAGCAGACAGACAGAAACAGAACGCTGTTGTCAGCGCCGATCTTGCTAAGAAGAATGCAATCTTGGCGAATATTCAGAAAGATTCAGCAACGGCTGCAAGAGAGGTTGCCCTCAGGAATGAGAAAACAGCTAATACTGAAAGAGAAAAAGCTACACACCTGAGAATGCTGTCTATTGGTAAGGCAATGTCAATAAAGTCATTACAGGCATCAGGACAGAAAGATCTTCAATCTCTCCTCGCTTACCAGGCTTACCTGTTTAATAAGAATAACGGTGGAGTTGAGAATGATGCCGATATATATGCTGGTCTGTATAATGTTGCAAGGCTTTACGGAAGTATTAATTACAAGTCGTTCAAGGGACATACCGGTGCAATAAGAAGTGTTGCATTTGTTCCCGGCAAAAATGAATTCTTTACCTCCGCCGACGATGGTAAAGTACTAAAGTGGTCACTCGACAATAAAGACCAGACTCTTCAGATAGTCTATTCCGGACCAGATATAATTGAAGTTCTGGCAGTTAGTCCCGATGCTTCATGGCTTGCCCTGGGAAGTGGTAATTCCACTATAAAAATGATTCCTCTTAAAGGCAGTGGAATGGGCTACGATATGACAGGACATAAAGGCAAAATAAAATCCCTGATTTTCTCCTACGATGGAAAATACCTCTACTCCGCATCACTCGACGGGAAAGTTTTGAGGTGGGATATTGCAGCCAGAACGAGTACCAATGTATCAGATGGTACAACATTAATTACATCAATAGACATTTCTTCCAATGGTAAATACATTGCCGGTTTGAGTAATGATGGAAACGTAATTGTCTGGAATCCCGAAAATAAATCAGAAAATTTCAGACTTGAAACAGCAGGCAAAAACATCAAAGTAATAAGATTTAACCCTGCTAATAACCTGCTTGCTATCGGCGATGTAAACGGAAATGTAGAATTGTGGGATGTTACTCTTAATAAGAAGATTTCAGATGTGAAAGCCCACAACGCCCAGGTAAATGATATACAATTTAATAATAAGCTGAATCAGATGGCAACTGCCAGTTATGATAAAACACTTAAAATATTCAATATCAAAGACCCGACTAACCTTACAGATCCTCCAATAACTTTCACCGATAAAGACGGATTTATTCTTGTTATGCAGTTCAGTCCCGATGGTCAACTGATAATCTCGGGAGCGTATGAAGGAAATGAGAATCTGGTTGGCCGTCCAACACATGTGGATTATATGTCGAAGGATATCTATAATCTGATTCCAAGAAACATGACACAGGAAGAGTGGAACACATATGTTGGGAAAGACATTCCGCTTGAGAAAACGATAGGCGAAAAAGGTTATAACATAAGCGTAAACCCAATAAAATAAAGTCACTAAGAAAATGAAAACCACCCATCCGCCTCTTATGCGACTTAGCTTTCTCATTGTAACAATATTTGTGTTATCATCAATGAGTGTTTACTCACAGGAAGCTGGCAGTTGTGCCGAAAAATTAAAAAATGCACAGACACTTTTTCAGGAGGGTCATGTGGAAATGGTTCCTTCCATGATTAGTGAGTGTATGAAATCTGGATTCAATCGCGAGGAATCACTGGCTGCATATAAGGTCCTTATTCAGTCTTATCTTCTTGAAGAAAAGCTGGAAATGGCTGACTCAACTATGATGGCTTTTCTGAAAATAAATCCCGAATACAAGATTAGTCCCACCGATCACTCCAGCTTTGTAAATCTGTTCAACGAATTCAAAGTTAAACCTGTAGTGCAGATCGCATTACATGTCGGAACAAATAAACCATTTCTGACTTTCGTTGATCAAAAATTTACAAGCGGCGATCCGGGTAAGAAAGTGTACAGCACGAAAGCAATAAATCTCTTTGCCTCTCTTGAAGCAAAATTTGAGCTAACGAAAAGGCTGGATCTTAATTTTGAAGCAGGGTACTCGCAATTAGCATTTACAAGCGTTGAGGATTACCTTGGGTTTGCCAGATCAAATTATACTGAAACTCAGAAAAGGATTGAGATTCCTCTAAGTGGCACATATAATTTCCGGAGTTTTGGAAAATTCACTCCATATGCAAGATTGGGTGTAGGGGCAGCTGTATTGTTAAGTTCTTCAGCAAAGGTTTCATTCGACCCAACGGATATTAATAACCCTGATAAACAAGCTGGCCCCGATATCGACAGAAAGGCTTCCCGTATATTCATTGAAATATTCGGTCAGATCGGAGGAGGGTTAAAATTCAAAACAAGGGGAGGATATCTTACCGGAGAGATTAGATCTAATGTAGGATTTCTAAATCAGACTATTAGAGGTGGAGACCCGGCTACAGAAGCAGATCTTTCTGATACTTATAAATATGTTGACGATGATTTTCATCTTAATTCCTTGAATTTCAGCATTGGGTATACGCGAATCTTTTATAAACCTTCAAAAAGAAAGGAGTAGGATATGAACTGGAAATCTGCAATAATTTTATTAGCCATACTACTTTCATCCTGCCAGAAAAGCAATGATTATGAAGATCTTATTCTCAAGTTTTATGGAGACGTTTATGAAGATATTGGAAACAGCGTTGCAAAAGCAGGTGATGAGTATGTCATAGGTGGCCAGTTTACCGATATACTTCGTACCGGAGGAAATTACATCGAAGTTGAAAAGTCTGTCAACAATAAGAAAATGGCTATTATTAAAACCGACAATGGTGGCAATATTGTATGGAAGAAAAGTTTCGGAAATAAATTAACCGCTGTTGGGAAAAAAGTTTTAGTTCTTGATGATGGTTCCATAATCTGCGTCGGATCTATAGACGATACTGTGACTCTCAGGAAAGATATTTTCGTAGTTAAGGTAGCTTCAGATGGGACTAATCCAGTTCAGAAAATATATGGAGGTATAGGAAATCAATCCGGAACAGATATTCTTAAAACGCCGGAAGGATTTTTGCTTCTTGGAACAACTGATGCAGAGAGACAACCGCAAACCGATTCAACAGGCAATATTTCCGGTAAGGCCGACATTCTTTTGCTCCGGCTCAATAATAACCTCGACCAGGTTGATATTCCTGATGTGACCGGGTTTCCGGGAGATGATATCGGAGTGGCTATTAAAAATGATAATGATAATAAGAATCCAGGTGGATACATTGTTGTAGGTACTACCGAAAGATCGATGAAACTCGAACAACAGGCGCTCCATAATATCCTGATCATAAAGGTTAATTCTAGTGGAAAGTTTGGAGGATATAGAGTTGCTGGCGGTGTAAGCGATGAGTATGCTGCAGGTATGGAGGTGCAAACCGACGGTTACCTTATTCCAGTAACAATAGGTACTGAGTCTGTCACTCAAAAGGGATATATTTTAAAAATTCCGATAAATATCTCTGCAACTCCTACTTATGGACCTGATATTAAGTTTAGTGCGGATGCAAACATTCTGTCATATTCCCTTAAAGCCATTTCACCGTATAAATCAAATTCATATGTTATTGCGGGTCAGGCAGGTACCGGAACAGCTACTAAAATGCTGATCTTCGTCCTGGATGCAAACGGGAATCAGGTTGAAGGTAGAGAAAAGATCTTTGGCGGATCCGGAGCTCAGTCTGCATATGATGTAATTTCTGATGCGAACGATAATATAGTTGCTGTTGGAAAAGATACCTATGAGAATAATTCTATGATCAGCCTGCTTAAGTTCAGGTTTTAAGAGATGGAATACTACGTGAAGCCAGGAAAAACCAGAGAAAATCAATCAAAATGAAAAAACAAGCTTTATTACTAATATTTACTCTGTCGTTATTTGCAGGGAAGGTTTTGGGTCAGTGTCCATCAATAGGCGGAACTGCTACTGCAACAGCGTTAGAGGTTTGCTCCGGATCGGCAACCACAATCACTCTGACCGGTTACCATGGATCGATCCAGTGGCAGTCAAAAACCACTGGTTCTTATGTGGATATATCAGGGCAAACCAGTACGACATTTAGCACAGGTACTTTAACCCAGACAACCTATTTCCGGGCAACAGTAACAGAACCAACTTGCTCTGCTGTCTTCTCAAGTGAAGCTACAGTAACAGTAAATCCGAATCCATCAGCAACAATATCTCCTGCATCACCATCCGTATGTGGGGGATCTACAACTAGTTTAGACGGCACCCCTTCAGGAGGGACTGGAGGCTACACACATTCCTGGACGGGAACAGGTGCAACATATTTAAGTGGCAGTACCATTCAGACACCTAACTTTGTGGCTCCTTATTTAGCATCCGATGGTTCCTATGGGCTAATGTATACAGTAACCGACAGCAAAACATGCACAGCTTCAAGTTCCATAACGATATCAGTAAATGCGACACCACAAATTAATAATTTAACAGCAGAAATATGCAGTGGTGCTGCATTTACGGTTAGTCCGGTTAATGGTGCAGATGGTGTAGTTCCAGCTTCGACAGCCTATACATGGGGCGATCCTGTAATAGATCCTTTGCTTGCTATAACAGGAGGTTCCGCTCAGGCAACTGGACAAGTAAGTATCAGCCAGACGTTAACAAATATTACAACATCTTCAGCAACAGCAACCTATACTGTAACAGCAACTAAAGGAAGTTGTTCTGTTGGCACATTTACAGTAACAGTAACAGTAAATCCGAATCCATCAGCAGCAATATCTCCTGCAGCACCATCCGTATGTGGAGGATCTACAACTAGTTTAGACGGCACCCCTTCAGGAGGGACTGGAGGCTACACACATTCCTGGACGGGAACAGGTGCAACATATTTAAGTGGCAATACCATTCAGACACCTAACTTTGTGGCTCCTTATTTAGCATCCGATGGTTCCTATGGGCTAATGTATACAGTAACCGACAGCAAAACATGCACAGCTTCAAGTTCCATAACGATATCAGTAAATGCGACACCACAAATTAATAATTTAACAGCAGAAATATGCAGTGGTGCTGCATTTACGGTTAGTCCGGTTAATGGTGCAGATGGTGTAGTTCCAGCTTCGACAACCTATACATGGGGCGATCCTGTAATAGATCCTTTGCTTGCTATAACAGGAGGTTCCGCTCAGGCAACTGGACAAGTAAGTATCAGCCAAACGTTAACAAATATTACAACATCTTCAGCAACAGCAACCTATACTGTAACAGCAACTAAAGGAAGTTGTGCCGTAGGTACATTTACAGTTACGTTAACCGTTGATGCAACTTCCTTCGGGGGAACTGTTTCCTCGGCTCAGGCAATTTGTTCAGGTACATCACCCATAGATCTTACTTTAGGAGCAGGTTATGTTGGGATTATTCAAAGATGGGAAAAATCAACGGATGACTTCTTTTCATCAGTTATTTCAATTACAGAAACATCTGCAACACTATCAAGTGCCACAATGGGGACTCTAACTGCTGACATGTGGTACAGGGCTGTCGTAAAGAGCGGATCATGCTATGAATCGAATTCCGATAAAGTTGAGGTAACAATCAATCCAATACCAACAATAACCGGGACATTATCGGTATGTGTCGGTACAACAACGACATTATCTGGTTCAGGCACAGCTCATGCAACTACTCCATGGTCTTCGGCCTCTACAGGCATTGCAACAATTACAAGCGGAGGAGATGTAAGTGGCGTTTCAGCAGGTAGTAGTGTTATAACATATATGGATATAAACGGTTGTACCAACACAACAACTGTAACAGTCAATCCTATTCCTGTCCCTGGTGTAAGTGGTCTAAATGCAGTTTGTGCTGGAACAACAGGAACTATTTATACTACTGAATCAGGAAAAACCAGTTATGACTGGACTATTTCAGCTGGAGGTACTATAACAGGAGGAGGTGATGGAAATAATACTATTACTGTAACTTGGAATACAGATGGGGCACAGACTGCTGGTGTGACCTATTCTTCGCTTAGTTGTCCGGCTGCTTCTCCTACTGTTTATAATGTTACAGTTGAACCAAACCTTCCAGCAAACATTGCCTTTACAGGTTCACTAACTGTTGGGGGCAAACTAACAGCTACTTATAAATTTTATTCCCCGCATTGCTTTACAAACGATAGAACCCAAACAAAATATATCTGGTACAGATCAACAGTTGCAGGTGGTGGAGCAAGTCCATATAATTTTACTACAAAGACAGGAGATTCAACATTGATTCTGTCATCCAATGAGGATGGCAGATATATCCAGGTACGTGTTGCGATATGGGATAATAATAGCTCAACTTATAAAGACGAAGTTGGAAGCACCTGGACTGGTAGCAAAGTCGCTGCTAACAGTATTCCTGTTGCAAGCAATGTAGATATCGTTGGTACACCTTTGGTGAATGAGACTCTCTCAGGCATATATATTTACACCGATGCAGAGAGCGATGCTGCTGCAACACCTGATTACCAATGGGTTCGGGCAAATAGCGATGATGGTACAAATACCCCAATTAATATTGGCACCAATTCTTCAACATATAAACTAGTAGCTGCTGACGCTGGTAAGTTTATCGGTCTTAAAGTAACACCAAAAGCCGCACATGGAGGAACACCTGGATTACAGGCAACAATGGCTCCACCATGGTTTGGGGCGATAGTTGCGAATGCCCCTGTAGCCACAAATGTTAAAATTCTGGGAACACCACACTCTGGCATGACAGTTTTTGGTTCTTATTCTTACTATGATGCTGAAAATGACGCGGAAAGCGGGTCGACATATGAATGGTATTATGCCGACGATGCTGCAGGACTCACAAATAAGAACACTATACCTTTAGCCACATCGATATCATACAAAATCCCTGATACTTACTTATCTAAATATATTGGTTTTTCAGTCACGCCCGGAGCAGCTTCACCTCCGTCACCTGGCACTAAAGTAACAACATCCACATTTGTTGGTTCCGTGACTAACGATGCACCAGTCGCTTCGGGAGTAGCTATTACCGGCCCGGGGACATTCAATGTAAATGATATTCTTACAGGAAGTTATATTTACTCTGATGCTGAAGGTGATATCCAGGGCACATCGCTTTACGAATGGTTCAGATCGCCAGATAACACAGTTGGAAGCGCTGTGACAACCGGTGTTCATACCTTAGCATATAACCTTACCCTTGCAGATACAGGTAAATATATGTTTTTCAAAGTAATACCGAACGCTGCAACAGGAAACAACTCTATCACCCAGGTACCTTCTTTAGTATCAGGACGTGTTAATACTCCTCCTTATGCTGTAAAATTACCTGTCACTTATCCAACCACTGTTGCAGTAGGACAGGTTCTTACCGGACATTATGCATATCACGA
This sequence comes from uncultured Bacteroidales bacterium, assembly GCA_963809855.1. Classification (GTDB taxonomy): domain Bacteria; phylum Bacteroidota; class Bacteroidia; order Bacteroidales; family VadinHA17; genus LD21. The sequence goes on from CAWELF010000001.1 coordinate 4,032,006, forward strand.
TGGTGATGGGAATGCTGAGGGTACCAGTACCTTCAGATGGTTGAGAAATGGATCACCAATTCCTGGAGCAACCTCCACAACTTATACGGTTGACCTTGATGATGAGGGTTACTCGATCAGGTTTGAGGTTACCCCGGTATCAGCCACAGGCTATCCAAACACAGGAGCAGTAGTATTAAGCGATCCGGTAGGCCCTGTACCGGCTTCCGGTCTGAAGCCACAGGCTTCAGAAGTCTGTATACAGGGAATAAGAGCAGAAAATGAGTGGTTGACAGGAAAGTACAAGTTCACTTTTGGCAGTAAAGTCGAAGGCGTTTCTACTTACAGATGGTTAATTGGTACAGATAGTCTGAGTGCTACTCCAATATCCGGTGCAGTATCGGATACATACCAGCTTACCGGAAGCGATATTTCAAGCGGAAATAATATCTATTTTGAAGTAACACCGGTCTCTTCCAGCCCAGCTAAGATTGGAGACCCGGTAATAAGCACTCGTATTGCCAGAATAACACTTGAACAAGACCATTATGATAATCTAGTGGATACCGTTAAGTTAACAGTAATTCCAAAGGGAGGTGCTTTTTCAGGTCCTGGGGTCACAAACGGAATATTTTCTCCAAAGGCAGTCGGCACGACCGGAAGTCCATACCTGATTCAATATTTATATAATGTTGTAAACACAAACACAACCTGTTCGCAACAGGATTCGAAATACATTTATGTAGTTGAAAGTTCAACAAAGTTTCATGCAGCTGATGTCAAGAGTGTGATCTGTAAGAGTGATGCTCCATTCTGGATTACTATTGATGCAATTCCTACCGGAGCAACTCCATATATTTATTCGTACTATTATACTTCTTATGGTTTTGGGTATGATTATGGTTTCTATATCAACGACCCATTTTATTATGGTGTGGGTAATAATACAAGCAATAAAGGTATTCTTGTCGAAGACATTAGTTCTATGCCATACCAGCCTAATAATGCGCTACCCGACTATACACCACCATGGAGGGTTCAAATTGATCCGAGTCAGCTGAATGTTGGTGCCGGTGCTAATAATCTCAATTTATATTATCAGGATATTTATGGGTATTACAACTTGATACAGATAACTTTAAATGTTGAGGAAGTAGCAGCGATCAGTGAAATAAGTAATCTCAATCCGGCTTATTGCAAGCAAGACCCAATACAGGATATTACAGTCTATGGCCTATACCCAACAGGAGGCTCTGCTACCTGGACCGGAGATGTTATAACAGATTTGACAAAGAATAATCTTATTGCTAAAATAGATCCCTCTCTGGGAACACCGGGGACTTCCTATCCTATAACTTATAAATACAAAACTACAAACAACTGTTACAGCAATATTCTTAATTATAATGTGACAATTAATCCGGTACCGGATGCCGGCTTCACGGTTGCTCCTTATAATAACATTGAGGGAGGTACAGTAGATCTTGTTCCGGCTGTAGCTCCTCCAACAGGAATTGGTGCTACCGCCACCTTTATCGGTGCTGGTGTCAGTGGTAATAAATTCTATCCGGCAATCGCTGGAGTTGGTAGTTTCGATATTGAATATAAGGTAAAAACTGCCGAGGGATGTACCAATAGTGAAACGAATACTACAGAAGTAGATAAACCAACAGGAAAATTCAACAACCTTCCTTTAGATCCTTTGAAGATATGTTACTCCAACGTGACATACAATGTTTTAATGTCTGATTTGCCAGTTGGGTATACTGTCTTTAAATTCGAAAATAAAAAGAAGAGTCTTATATGGACAGCTGGTTCTATTAACGCGCAATACAGTGTAGCAGATGCCAAGGCAGGTTATGATACACTCTTGTTTACTTACACGAGAAGAGGGATTAATTTTACTCTAAGGCAAGGAATTTTTATTGACTCAATAGGCAATATACAAATATCCGGTCTTAAAGATAATTATTGCGATTATGATGGAACAGCAACATTAAGGGTTCTTGTTGAAAACTCGACCGGAACTGGGAACTTCTCATTCTCCGGTCCAGCTGTAGCTTTTACAAATTATGGTCTGCTTGGTGATTTCTACCCTTCTAAAACACCTACAGGTACTCCTTACACTGTTAGTTATACACATGTTTCATCTGTCAATAACTCAGGCTGTACCAAGATGGAAGCCTTACCGGTAACTGTTAATAAATCGCCTGATGTAAGCATCTTTAATACCAGGACCACAGTTAACATTAAAGAGACTCCGATAGTACTAAGCGGTTCTCCCGTGGATGGGATCTTCTCAGGGAAAGGTGTTTACAAATCAGGAACCAGCTATGTATTCGACCCTGTTGTTGCAGGCCTTGGAGATATTGAGTTTGCATTGGCTTACACTGATTCGAAAGGTTGTCTTGCAACTAAAAAGAATACTCTCACTGTAGCTGAGGCTTCAGGATCGATCGTTGGTCTCAATGCGAATAACCAGTACTGCTATGACGGGCCGAAGGATCAATTGACATATACATCATCAAAGCCATGGACTGCCGGATCTTTCTCAGGTGCAGGGATTACGAACACAGGTTCTGCCCAGGCTGAATTCGATCCGGCTGCAGCGGGAAAGGGAGATCATGAAATCGCCTTCACCTATTCCGACCTTTTCGGAACAGTTTTCGATATTAAAGCAACAATAAATGTTGATTCTCTGGGGAAGGTTGCAATTCAGAACCTCCTTGCAGGCGATAAGTACTGTAATAACGATACTCCTTTTGAGTTGTTTACAACTCCTAAAGGAGGTGTCTTCACTGGTCCAGTTGTATCCGGTTCACTTAATCCGTCAAAAGCTATCGGTGATACTGCTGTAACATATACCTATCTGAACGTCAAAACAGGCTGTTCAATAACAGGGAGGGTGCCATTTAGGATAAACCCTGCTCCCTCTGTTTCATTTCTTGCTTCTGACGATTGCATCCAGAACAGTACCGATAGTATCCGTTTCATTAATAATACGGTATCTGCTGATAATGTTAAGGGGTGGTTATGGTCCTTCTCCGATGCAAGTGGAACAGGCTTTAGCACTAATAAGACACCGGCATATATTTTCAAAACAGGAGGTCAGCACCTTGTTACATTAACAGCAACAACAATAAATGGCTGTTTTGTTAAAAAAGATCTGACAGTCGATCTTGGAATAAAGCCAGTTGCTGATTTCTATTGGAAGAATGAGTGTTACCATACCGGAGAATCATTACAATTGTTCGACACAACGTATTCAACGTCGGCGATTGCATCCCGAACATGGAACTTCTTTGATGGAGGACCTCTTCTTACAGGTCTGAATCCCACCTATCCTAAAAAGGCTGCAGGATACCAGAAGGTTCAGTACATTGTAAACACTTATTATGCAAATTGCGCAGACACCGTTACCAAGGACATTTATATTCGCCCGTCCGTAACTCTAGCCACAGATAGCTATTTCCAGGATTTCGAAACAGGTAACGGTGGATGGGTGACGTATTATGCAGATACTGCTAGTAGCTGGTCATTTGGAAAGCCCGACAGGAAAATAATAAATAAGGCTTATTCCGGCAATAATGCATGGTATACAAATTTTCCTCTGGTTAATCAGAAAGTTGAATCCTCATCAATTGTATCGCCTTGTTTCGACTTCACCTCAACCCAGCGTCCGATGATCAGTCTAGAATTATGGAGACAGTTCGATCAGGATAGAGATGGGGCAGCATTACAGTATAAAGTAAAGGATGAAAAGAACTGGCATTATGTTGGTACACTCGATGATGGCATAAAATGGTACAACTCAGCTGTGATAAAGGGTAAACCCGGCGGCGAACCCTTAGGTTGGACAACAAAAGATTCTAAATGGATTGAGTCGCGCCATACTCTTGACGAGCTAAAGAACAAAAAAGATGTCAAGTTCAGAATTGCTTATGGCTCAGATGGTACTGCGACTAACAACGATGGAATTGCATTCGACAATATTTGGATCGGCGAGAGAAGCAGAAAGGTGTTGCTTGAACATTTTACAAATACCTCCTCAATACCCGGAAAAGATGCTACGGCATTGGTAAATACAATTGTTTCGAGGAAAGCAGGAGATGTTATCAATATTCAGTATCATACAAACTTCCCCGGAACCGACCCATTCTATAATGAAAATCCGGGTGACGCCAGTGCAAGGATACTATTTTATGGTTTGACCAAAGTGCCTTATTCATTTATCGACGGCGGAAACATCGACTCACTTTATGCAAAAATCTATGATTACAAGCTTGCAAGTCTCGATAGCAACGATGTTACCAGGAGGAGTCTTATCAATCCAAAGTTTGATATATCACTTACTTCCACTGTCACAGGAGGCATATTAACTGTAAGCGGCAAGCTTACCACCCTCGAACCTTTGAATACTGAAAACCTTACACTCTACCTTGCTGTAACTGAAAAGAAAAATACAAATCATACTGCAGCAAACGGTGAGACCACTTTCTATAATGTATTCAGAAAGCTTATCCCCGATGCAGGTGGAATAAGCCTTAATAAAAACTGGTTAAAAGGCGAGTCTTTCGTTCTGTCTGAGAAAACCTGGGTTATAGAGAAAACGTTGAATTTAGCCGACATTGAGGTTGTTGCATTCGTACAAAACAGCATTACGAAGGAGGTTTATCAGACCGCGTCACAGGTTAGTACTAATATTGTAGTAGGAATAGAAAACTTGAAAAATGCTAACGCTGAAAGCTTTGCACTCTATCCAAATCCTGCTGTTAACAGGCTTACAATAACCTTTGAGGAACCTCTGGTTAGAGACGCAGATATAAGTATTTATGATATTCAGGGTACTGTAATAAAAACATATAAAGCAGGTTCCGGAATAACAGAGTATTCTATTGAAAACGTTGGGCTGAAGGGTGGAATCTATTTGATTCGCGTATCGAAGGATGGCGTTAATCTTGGATTCAAAAAACTTATAGTTTCAGGAGATTAAAAACTCTTTTACCGCAGAGAGCGCTGAGGACGCGCGGAGGACCGCAGAGATAATATTCCGAGATATTAGACTCTGCGGTTCTCTGCGTTTTCCCTTTGCGTTCTCTGCGGTTAATGGATTTCTTAATCATTGAATTTTCAATTCACCCAATTTTCACTAAATTTGCACCGTATTTGAACCGGGCAGCCGGATAATTTGTTAACATAACAATATTAAGCTTTCATCCTAAATGAAGAATAAGAAAACTTTCCTGATGATACTCGACGGTTGGGGAATCGGAGATGGTTCTAAATCAGACGTGATTAGCCAGGTGTCCACTCCCAGACTTACTTACTATAAAAATAATTATCCGAATTCACGTCTTCATGCATCAGGAGAAGATGTAGGTTTACCTGAAGGACAAATGGGTAACTCAGAGGTTGGCCACCTGAATATAGGTGCCGGCAGAGTTATCTATCAGGACCTTGTCAAGATAAACAAAGACTGCAAAACCGGAGGTATAAAGCATAATAAGACATTAACTGATGCTTTTTCTTATGCAAGAGACAACGATAAACAGGTTCATTTTCTGGGGTTGATGTCGGATGGAGGTGTTCACTCGCTCGATAAACATCTTTATGCACTTTGCGACATGACTAAAGATTACGGACTAAAAAAAGTATTTATTCATGCCTTCGGTGACGGACGTGATACTGATCCGCGAAGCGGAGTTGGTTATGTAAAGAGCCTTCAGGATCATCTTAAAAATTCAAATGGGAAGGTCGCATCATTTATCGGGCGGTTTTATGCAATGGACAGGGATAAGAGATGGGAAAGAATTAAAGAAGCATTCGATCTTCTTGTAAACGGTGTTGGTGCACCTACAACCGACATCATTGAAGCATTAAAGGAATCTTATAAGGAAGGAGTTACAGATGAGTTCATTAAACCAATAGTTGTTACTGATAATACCGGAAAACCACTTGGTAAAGTTCAGGAGGGAGATGTAATCGTTTTCTTTAACTTCAGGAACGACAGAACAAAGGAACTGACAATAGCTCTCACTCAGAAAGATATGCCGGAATGTGGAATGAAGACCATTCCATTATATTATTGTACCATGACTCCCTACGATGCAACTTTTAAAGGTCTGCATATTATTTACGATAAAGAGAATGCTGAAAACACAATAGGGGAGGTACTCGCAGCAGCAGGAAAACATCAGCTAAGAATTGCTGAAACGGAAAAATATGCTCATGTAACCTTCTTTTTTTCCGGAGGAAGGGAAGAGAAATTTCCTAATGAAGAAAGGATCATGATCCCTTCTCCCAGAGTTGCAACATACGACCTTAAACCCGAGATGAGTGCATACGAAGTAAAAGATGCCGTAATAAAAGCCATAGATTCCAATAAGTTCGATTTCATATGTCTGAACTTTGCGAACTGCGATATGGTTGGTCATACAGGCGTGTATTCCGCTATCCAGAAGGCTGTAGCAACTGTTGATGAATGTGCAGGGGCTGTTATTAAGTCGGCTCATGATGCAGGTTTTGATGTGATGGTAATTGCAGATCATGGAAACGCTGATAAAGCAATTAATGAGGATGGATCGCCCAACACTGCCCATTCACTTAATCCAGTTCCCTGCCTTCTTATCAGCGACAACTACAAATCAATTAAAGAAGGCATTCTCGCTGATGTAGCGCCGACCCTTCTTACTATCATGGGTATCGCGATACCTAAGGAAATGACCGGGAAAGTTCTTGTCTAAATAGAATTTTGGATTTCGGATTTTCGATTGCGGATTTTTTATAACAATCCGTAATCCGCAATCCGTAATCCGCAATACTTACAAATGCTCAGAATCAACAACACCATATTCAGTTTCGACGTCCTGGAAAAAAAATTCAGGTGTAATCTGCCAGCTTGTCTGGGTAACTGCTGCCGATATGGAGATTCAGGTGCGCCATTAAGCACTAATGAGGCTCATATACTTGATGAAATCTGGCCCGTAGTTAAACCGTATCTCCGTTCTGAAGGAGTTGCTGCTATTGAGGAGAAAGGCAGAAGTATCACGGATTTCGAAAATGAAAAAGTTACTCCCCTAATCGGGAATGAGGAATGCGCTTATACAATCTTTGATGGTAAAATAATCCTGTGCGGAATTGAGAAAGCATGGTCTGATGGTAAGATAACCTTTAGAAAGCCTCTATCCTGTCATCTGTTTCCTATTAGGATAAAATATTATTCCGATTTCATGGCGGTGAATTATGAGGAGCTGGCTATCTGTTCTCCTGCCCGCAAGACTGGTAATGAAGAAGGGATCTATGTGTATGAATTTCTAAAGGAACCGCTTATCAGGGCTTTGGGCAAAGAGCTATATGATGAATTATGTATAGCGGCCATTGAATTAAGAAAGTAAAGCACGCCGATTCGCTGAATCCACATTCATTTCTTAATAAATAAATTCTTCCTTTTCGCAATTCAGTCTGAAAAGAAACGATCAGATTGTGACTCATTATTCAAAATTGAGGTACAGGAATAATTACAGTAACTTCGAAAGTGACCCCTTTCACCTGTCACATCTGGTTTTTCATGCATTCTTAATGTATTGTTAATGTAATGTTAAGCAAATCTTAATCTCAGGGTTATATTCTTACAATAATTTTGCAGGATGATAGGATCTTTCGATCCACTTTTACTATATAAACTAAATAAAACTCGTATGAAGAAACTAATTTGTTTAATGGTCTTGTTTGTAATAGGTATATCTTCACTCTTGGCACAAACAAGTGTTATAACAGGTACGGTAACATCTTCAGTACCCGGAGAAGGGGCTATCCCGGGTGTGGCAGTATCTGTAAAAGGTACTACCATCGGTACCTTGACTGACGTAAATGGAAAATATTCCATTACCGTACCACAAAAGACAACAATCCTGGAATTTACATTTCTGGGGATGGCGACTCAGGATGTTGAAATTAAGGGTCGAACAATAATTGATGCGGTAATGATACCTGAAATTCATGGGTTAAATGAAGTGGTAGTTACAGCATTGGGAATATCGCGAGAGAAAAAAGCATTGGGATATGCAGTTCAGGATGTAAAGGAGGACGTTATCGCCCGAACAGGGAACTCCGATTTTGCGGGTGCAATTCAGGGTAAACTGGCAGGTATTGATATTAAACCTTCGAGCGGTATGCCAGGTGCTTCGGCGCAGATAACAATTAGGGGCGCACGCTCTTTTACCGGAAATAACACTCCTCTATACATTGTCGACGGCATGCCAATTGCCTCAACCGCAGATTTCTCAACAGGAAACAGCGTAACCGGGTCTGATGTGGCAGATAGGGCTGTGGATATAAATCCATCTGATATTGAGAGCATTGACGTTTTAAAAGGTCAGGCTGCAGCTGCTCTTTACGGTATCAGGGCTTCTAACGGGGTAGTGGTTATAACAACAAAAAGCGGTAGGGGAAATTCAATTGGAAAACCAATTGTATCTTTCACTCACACAAGTAGTTTTGCTCAGGTTTCACGTATACCTGATTATCAGACAACCTATGCCCAGGGCAGTTATGGGAGTTATGTACCAACGACGTCATTTTCGTGGGGACCGCAAATCGCTAATCTGCCTGATGATCCAACAAATGGCGGAAATGCAAATGGCCATCCCGGACTGTATTATGTACCTCAGATTGTTAAAGGAAATGCAGGGGACGGCTGGGTTGCTCCTCAGGTTTTTAATAATTTTAAAGATTATTTCAAAACAGGTTACACCGCTGCTACTAATATAAATGTAAGTCAGGCCACAGAATCCGGGAGTTTTGCTCTTGGTATGAGCAATACCTCGCAGAGCGGAATCGCACCATCAACAGGAATGGAACGCTGGAACGCAAAAGGTTCTGTTGAAAGAAAGCTAAATTCCAGTTTTAAGGTCGGATTAAATTCAAATTTTTCAAAAAACAGCATCGACAAGCTATCTTCAGCAAACGATGCAGCACTTGCAGGTGCTTATTCAGCCCCTTCAAGTTATAACCTTAAAGGGTACCCTGTTTTTGTTCCGGGAGACCCTTATACACAGATCTATTACCGATCATTAACCTTCGACAATCCATATTGGGCTGCTCAACACAATGTCTTCAACGAAAAAACCGACAGATTTTTTGGTAATGGCTATATCGATTATCAAAAGAACCTGAATGATAAAATGAACATTAAAGCTCATTACCAGCTGGGTATGGATTCATATTCTTCTCAATTTCAGGATATCTTTGAATACGGACATGCAGGAAAAACTGGAATTATTGATAACTATGGTATTACCTCTTCAACTCTAAACTCGCTCATTACAGTTAATTACAACTGGAACATAAGCGCTGACCTGGCATTTACCGCGCTTATAGGGAATGAGTTAAACTCCGGATACTCAAAAACTTATGCTGAGCATGGAGAGAGTTTTAACTTTGGTGGATGGGCACACATTCAGAATGCTAATACTGTTACAGCTAACGAGGCTAAAAACTGGAATCGGACAGTCGGCTTTTTCGGAAGCTTGTCGTTAGACTGGAAATCTATCTTGTTTCTTAATGCTACAGGTAGAAACGACATTGTGTCAACAATGCCAAGAAATAACAGGACCTTCTTCTATCCATCAGTATCACTGGGTTTTGTAGCTTCTGAACTGGAATCAATAAAAAATATCAACTGGATTTCATTCACAAAAGTAAGATTCTCCTATGCGCAGGTCGGACAGGCTGGGAACTACATCAAGAATTTCTACACTAAACCAGTATATAGTGGCGGATTCTGGTCAGGTGTCCCAATTTCGTACCCTATAGGCGGAATAAACTCATACATTCCAAATAATATTGAATACGACCCGAACCTGAAACCTCAAAACACTAAATCATACGAGGTAGGGGGCGAGTTGAAGTTCTTTAAAAACCGGCTGGGAGTTGATTATACCTTCTCTCGTCAGAATGTAGTAAACCAAATATTTACGGTACCTCTTGCCGGATCAACAGGTGCAGCTCAGCTCCTGATGAACGGTGGGAAAGTTCATACTATAAGTCATGAAGTCGTTTTTTATGTAACTCCGGTAAGCTCCAACGGTTTTCAGTGGGATATTAACCTGAACTACACCAAGATCAATAATATGGTTGATGCTCTGGCACCTGGTGTTGAAAGCATTTTTCTCGGTGGTTTTACCACACCTCAGGTCAGGGCTGGTATCGGAACTACTTATCCTGTAATTTATGGAACCTCATTTGTCCGCGATCCGGCCACAAACAAAATAGTTGTTGAAGATAGTCCAGGAGCCTATAACCATGGTATGCCAAAAATTGGCGATCCGGCTGTTATAGGCATTGTCTCTCCTAAATTTATTCTCGGTGGAACAACCACATTTAGCTATAAAGGTTGGTCACTGAGCGGCGTAATCGAATGGAAAAATGGTGGACAGATGTACTCAGGGAGCAATGGATTGCTTGATCTCTATGGAATGTCTGCCAGAACCCAGGACCGGACATCAACTTTTATCTTCGACGGAGTTAAACCAGACGGTACTCCCAACGACATTGTGCGGGGAGGGCCGAACGATACAAAAGCAGTTCAGGATCTTTATACAAACGTGCTGAGCAATATTGATGAGTATTATATTTATGACAACTCGTTTGTAAAGCTTCGTGAACTTTCGCTGAAATATAAACCGGCAAAAAAACTCTTCAAAACGGTCAATGCCGGGATATCTGTTTTTGCACGCAATTATCTGCTTTGGACCAAACTCCCGAACTTCGATCCGGAATCGAGCCAGGGAAATACCAATATCGGAGGATCGTTTGAAAGGTTCTCAGTACCGCAGACAAAAAGTCTTGGATTTAGTATCGATATAACCTTTTAATAATTAATACAATGAGAAAATTAAATTATATATTTCTTTCGGTAGTTATAGCTTTGGGACTCTGGTCATGTTCGGAAAATCTCATGGATAGAATTAACAGAGATGTGAATGACCCGACTGATATGGTTACGAAGCTGACAATAACGGATGCTATGACCAGTACAGCTTTCTCTACTATTGGAAGCGATCTGGCCTTTTACGCTTCGGTATATATTGAACACAATGTTGGTGTTTATAATCAGTTTTATAATGCTGAAATACGAAGCGGAGAACCGACAAGTTCCACAACTTATGATAATTCATGGACCTCTGTTTATCAGAACCTTTTCAACCTCAAAGGTGTAATTCAGAAATGTTCTGATGGTGGCTCAGAAGCGGGTAATTACCAAACCCTTGGTATTGCCCAGGTACTTTCTGCTATTAATCTTGCAACACTGACAGATGTTATGGGAGATATACCCTGGACTCAGGCGCTTCAACCGGGAGTAATATTTACTCCGGTTCTTGACAAGCAGCAGGACATTTATACTGCTATATTTAAATTCCTCGATGATGGGATTGCGAACCTGAACAAAACAACAATTTATCCATCTCTTGGTGCGCAGGATTTTATCTATGGCGGAAATACAGCTCTGTGGATAAAATTTGCATATGGCTTAAAGGCAAGATATACAATGAGATTGTCCTTCAGAACACCTGCGTACAACGATGTTATTACTTTTGCTAACCAGTCTTTTGCTTCACCCGCAGAACAGGCTCAATTTAATTATAACGGAACTTCATCTCAAAGTCCATTCTACCTGATATTTACAGATAGAAATTATTATGGAGCAAGCCAGAGTCTGCACAACAAACTGGTAGCAAGAAATGATCCGCGCGACGCGGTGTTCTTCAAACCACACCCTGATGCAGGAAGCAGTGCTATCGTTTTTGCACCAAATGGAACTCCGGATCAGGTTCAGGGAAAATATTCTATCTCTGCAATCAGCAACAAAACTGCACCTACTTATCTGCTAAGCTATCATGAAATTCAGTTTCTGAAAGCTGAGGCGTATGCACGATTAAATAATCTTCCAAGCGCTGATAGCTCTCTCCGGATGGCAGTTACTGCCGCATTCGGAAAAGTTAATATAGGTTTATCTGCTACTACAGCTGTTAATTACTTTAATACAAGTGTTCGTCCCTTATTCACTATTTCTCCATTATCAGAAATTATGAATCAGAAGTATATTGGCTTTTTTGAAGAAGAAGCCCTGGAAGCATATCACGACTACAGGCGAATAAAGGCCATGGGACAAAATTATGTTGTGCTGGCAAATCCGAAAAATGCAACTCAGTTTCCTCTCCGATATACTTATGGGGCATCGGATGTAACAACAAATGCTAACATCAGGTCTGCTTATGGCGATGGTACTTATGTCTATTCCGAGAATGTCTGGTGGGCAGGTGGTAACAGGTAAGAGAAAATATTTTTCATATTCAAACTACTAAAAAAATTAAGATGAAAAAGATAAAATCAATACAACTGGTAGTCATTTTGATGATTACTATATTCGGTTGTAAAAAACTTAGTGATCCTGCCGGTCAGAGAGGTGTTGCGATAGTCCCAGCTATTTCGAACGTCCAGCCGGGAATATTTGATTCAAAGGATCTTGTAAATTCCTACGTTCAGTTTACTATTAGCTTGCCTTCCGGTACACAAGTGGATGCCGCTTTTGTTGAAGCTTCTTATAATAGTGATTCTGAAAGAAAGAAGGTTGCTGATATAACCACGTTCCCTTCAACTGTCAAATTAATTTCAGGCGCTGTCATTAATAGCCTGGGTATCAACCCCGCCAATGTTCAAAATGGTGATGTTTTTACAATTGAAGTACTAACTACATTAAATGGAGTCACTACTCGTTCAAATGCAATTATAAGTGTAAGTGTGGCATGTGCGTTTGACAAAACTCAGGCTGTAGGAAGTTATCATTCCGTATCCACCGACTGGGGCACTAATGGTAACATAACACTTACCGGCGATCTGAGCGATCCTTATACCATTTATGTTGTAGGACTGGAAGCATTGGAAGGTGTTGTTGAAGACAAAGGTCCTTTGGTAATGCATATAGACCCCAATACATATGCTGTTACAGCTCCCAAAAAAGTTATAGGTTCCAATGCATTCGGGTATCATAATATTGCCTATTCGGGAACAGGAACTTATAACTCCTGTGATGGATCATATGCAATGGTCTTTGAAATTACTGTTGATGAAGGATCCTTTGGTTTGAATAAATTCACTTTTACACGGAATCCATAGTCTTATTAATAAGTATTTTTGAGAGAGGTTGGTACTGTTTGTGCCAACCTCTTCTGTTTTTTGATAGTTACATTACTTTATTAACAATCTTTTGATGAATAAAGACAGACTTTTGTACAAAATCATTACTTAAATGCATATATCTGCCAAGTTTTTCGGTATAATTTTGTTATTAATTTTAATATATGTTATTTTCACAGCCTAAACTAAACCTAAAACTAATTCGTATGAAGAAACTATTTCTGCTGATTGTTTTGTTTGTGTTTGTAAGTGGCTACACTTTATTAGCGCAAACAATAATCATTACAGGTAACGTTACCTCCGCCGTTCAAGGGGAAGGAGCGATCCCTGGAGTAACGGTATCCGTTAAGGGTACTACAGTTGGTACAATGACTGATGTAAATGGAAAATTTTCAATTTCGGTCCCTAAAGGTGCAACCACTCTTGGTTTCTCCTATATTGGGATGAAATCTCAGGAGATTGTGATTGGTACTCAAACAACAATAAATGTTGTAATGGAATCTGATGTCCTTAACCTTGATGAAGTTGTTGTTGTCGGTTATGGTACTGCTACCAAACAATCTTTTGTAGGTACAGTTACCACGGTTGATGCTAAAAGTATCCAAAATAAATCGGTGTCAAATATTTCACAGTCGCTGGCGGGTGAGGCTGCCGGTGTTCAGGTAATTAATACTTCGGGACAACCTGGAACTTCAGCAACTATCCGTATCAGGGGGTTTGGTTCCGTAAACGGTAACAGAGATCCTTTGTATGTTGTTGACGGAGTGCCATACGATGGCTCGATTAACGCAATTAACCCTAATGATATTGAGTCTACAACTATTCTTAAGGATGCAACTGCAACCGCAATTTACGGTTCCAGAGGCGCCAACGGGGTTATACTTATAACCACAAAAGCGGGTAAAGCTGGTCAGTCGGTTATTGAAGCTGATGTAAAAAGAGGAGTAAACGTGAGTTTGATTCCTCGTTACAGCACTATTAAATCACCTGAACAGTATATTAATTTAAGCTGGGAAGCAATGTATAATAAAGGTGTGGCTTCTGGAGTAGCTTCTCCTGGGGACTATGCAAATACTAATCTGTTTGGGAGTTCAGGAATTGATCCTAAATATAATTTATGGAATGCTACCGGAGCCAATCTTATCGATCCGGCTACTCGTAGCTTAAGAGACGGCGTAACCCGTAAATATAATCCTGAAAACTGGGAAGACTATGGTTTTCAGACATCATCACGTACAGAAGCCAATCTTTCATTACGTGGAGGTACTGAAACAATGAAATATTATACATCATTCGGTTATTTAGATGATATAGGCTACATTATTAATTCAGACTTTAAAAGGTACACTCTTAATATGAATGTGCAAAATATCATACGGCCCTGGTTAACTACCAATGCAAAACTGAATTTTGCGGGAACAGAAACAAATAACAATGGTCAATCAAGCGACTCTGGTAGTATTTTTTGGTTTGTGGATAACCTTCCTCCAATTTTCCCCTTATTCCTGAGAGATACTAATGGTGCTATTGTATCAGACCCTATTTTTGGTGGTAACCAGTATGATTATGGTATAGGACGTTCATTTGGTGCTTTAACCAACTCAATTGCCGATGCGCACTTTGATAAGAGTAATGGGAAACAAAATCAGGGATCGGGAAATTTTTCAGCAAATATCAAATTTACCGAGAGCCTGAGATTGGAAAATACATTTGGTGGTCAGTTCTCTGATCGTAAATATATTAGCCTTAATAATCCTTTTTATGGCTCTGCTGCAGGGCAGGGTGGATATGTATACAGAACTGATACACAAACATTCTCATATAACATCTTAAATTTGCTTCGCTTCAAGAAAGGATTTGGAAACCATAATGTAGAAGCACTAGTAGCCCACGAAAGTAATTCATGGGAACAGAAATATTCAGATGCCCAAAAATCAAAAATGGTACACCCGAATATAGATGATTTAGCTAACTTTGTAATAGTAGCAGCACCTCCAACTTCTTTTACTGATAAAGTAAAATTGGAAAGTTATTTCGGACAATTTAACTACGATTACCAGAATAAATATTATCTGACGCTTTCTGCAAGACGAGACGGAACGTCAAGGTTTATAGGAGCTAATAAATGGGATAATTTCGGTTCAGCAGGCTTATCCTGGGTGGTTACAGAAGAACCTTTTATGAAAAGTTTAAATTTCCTGAGCTTCCTGAAATATAAAGTTAGTTATGGTATAACAGGTGAGCAGGCAGGTGTTGGCTATTATCCAGCTTACAATACATTCGATGTTAGTAACCTTAATGATCAGATTTCGATTTCTGCGCGTGATATAGGTAACCCTAATTTAACCTGGGAAAAATCAAAAATGTTCCAAACCGGTATAGAATTTGGATTAGGAAAATACCTTGAAGGTTCGCTGGACTATTATATGAAAAATACCAATAATCTTCTTTTTGACAGACGCGTCGGACCTTCTGTAGGTTATGCACTTCTTACGGTTAACGACGGTGTTTTGCGTAACAGCGGGGTAGAATTCAGTCTGACAGCTCATATTCTCAATAAGAGTGATTATGGTCTGGATATCACCTTCAATGGAGACAGACTTTGGAACGAGCTTGTTACCATGCCTGTTGACCCGGCAACCGGTTTGCCAAAAGTATTGGATATTCAGGGAAACTTTGGTAGAGCTAAAGGTCATTCTTTATATGATTTTTATGTTAGAGACTGGGCTGGCGTTGATCCTGCTGACGGAAGAGCAATGTGGTACGAGTATTATTATGATGCAAATGGAAATGGGGCACTTGATGCCGGTGAAGGAATTAGCTCTTTGTTTGAATACCAGAAAGAGAATCCAAACTACACTATCAGCAAAACAGTCACAAAAACATATGCTAATGCTACGCAGAAATTTATAGGCAAATCAGCAATTCCAAAATATCGTGGTGCTTTCAGGTTAAACGGCCATTATAAAGGCATTGAAGCATCAGCTCAGTTTATCTACAGCTTGGGCGGCTATGCTTACGATGCTGCATATGCAAACCTGATGAGCAATGATAATATTGGTGGAAACAACTGGTCAACCGACATCCTTAATAGATGGCAGAAACCGGGCGATATAACAAACGTACCCAGGTTGTCGAATAACTATGACACTAATGTTAACAGTAGTTCTACAAGATTCATTACGAGTTCTAATTTTCTTGCATTAAACAATGTTCGTATTGGATATACATTCCCGTCAAATTTAACAGAGAGAATCAAAGTTTCAAGTTTAAATGTATTTGTATCAGGTGATAATTTATTCCTCTTAAGTGCAAGAAATGGATTTAATCCTTCAACATCTGAAGCTGGTACTTCTGATATGTACAGATACTCGCCTTTAAGTACATTTACAATGGGGTTAAATGTTAAATTTTAAACAATGTAAATTTCATTTTTATAAATATTTTATTATGAAAAAAATATATATAATATCTTTTGTAACCCTCTTGGTCGTCAGCTTTACAGGGTGTAAAAAAGATTTCTTAGAAGTTCAGCCTACGGAGTTCCTCACCGAACAACAAGTGGCTGAAGCTGCCAAAAACAATCCTGGTGTAGTTGCAGGTAGTGTAAGTGGTATATATACTCTGATGTTCCAAACCGGTACAGGAGGAACAACAGGACACGATGACTTTGGTCAAAAAGGGTATGACATTTACAGCGACTTTTTAAGTAGCGATCTTGCTCTGTCGGTAACTACCTATGGTTGGTATCGTGCTTTAACTGAATTAACGGCTACAGTCGACTTCACACGAAATGAAAACTACATACCATGGAGATACTACTATCGTATTATTCGTTCGGCCAATCTTGTTATTTCTGCACTTGGTGGAAATGATGCCGTACCAGCGCTGGACGAAAATAAACATCTTCTGGGACAGGCAAAAGCTCTGAGAGCTTATGGTTACTATTATTTGGCACAATTTTATGCCACTTCCTACGATCCTACTGCTGATATATTGCCGATTTATACCGATCCGGCTCAACAGAACCAACCGAAAAGTTCAACACAAAAGGTATATGATCTGATTGTGAAAGATTTGACTGATGCAATCTCATTGCTGGACAATTTTACAAGAACATCAAAGAACCAGGTAAATAAATACGTAGCTGAAGGGTTACTTGCCTATACGTATGCAGCGATGGGCGGAAACGCCAATAACACTCTGGCTAAAAATTTAACTGCTGACATTATTGCGAATGGTGGTTTTCCCCTGACGACTGCAGCCCAGGTAGTTTACAGTGGCAACGCAGCTATTGGTGGTTTTAACAATGTAAACACACCAAGTTGGATGTGGGGTCAGGATATTACGCTCGATAACGGTCTCGATCTGGTATCATGGTGGGGACAAATGGATAGATATACCTACAGTTATCAATGGGCTGGCGATAGGAAAGCTATCGACAAGGGACTGTATAATGCAATTCCAGCAAATGATGTAAGAAAAGCTCAGTTCAACTCTAATACTTCAGATAGTTATTATTTGGTAGCTCAAAATAAGTTTTATGATCCAGGAAGAGTAGATGGAGGACAAAGAAATGTTACTACCGACTATCTTTACATGAGAGTTGACGAAATGTATCTGCTGAATGCAGAAACTGCTGCAAAAAGTGGAGACGAACCAACTGCAAGAACAAGCTTGAAAGCACTGTTAAGTCTTAGAGTTCCCAGTACAAGTTACGTTGATGCATTGACCGGACAAGCTTTACTGAATGAAATTTATCTTCAAACCCGTATCGAACTGTTTGGCGAAGGTAAAAGTTATCTGGCAATGAAACGTGATCAAGCAACCATCGTACGCGGAGCTAATCACTTGTCATTTGTAGGAATATCGATTCCTTATAATGATCCAAGATTAACGTTTTCGATACCACAAAGTGAAATACAAAATAATCCTTTTATTAAATAACCTGTATTTCAGGGAACCATTCCTTTTGGGTGGTTCCCAACTCAGTTAACGGTTTATTATTATAACCTTTTTGAATACAGTAGATGTGATTTAAACTTTACTGATAGAAATATAAAAAACAAATATTATAAATTATGAAAAGAATTGCGTTTTTTACTTTACTAATACTTTCCGCATTTGGGTTCAATAGTTGCAAGGACCAAATTGCGGGAACTGAGTTCCTTAATTATGCCGCTTTTGATACGAACGTCCCTACTATTATTGTGGTAAAAGGTGCTTCAACAAATGTGGACGTTAACGTATATGCAACCCAGATTACGGGAACTGCAAAGACTTTTGATGTTGCAGTTGTTGCTGATAGTACTACAGCTAATACTCAGAGTTATACTGTTCCTGCAACATTAACTATTCCCGCAAATTCAAACAAAGGGACGATAACTGTAACTGCCATTGATAATAATCTTGGAGAAGCTCCGGTAAATTTAATGCTAAAAATTTCAAGCAGCGACAAGGATATAGTCATAGGAACTGATGTCATCACTCTTAAGATTCAAAAATTTTGTCCGTTTGTTATCAATGATTTCCTTGGAAGCTGGCCGGGTACTGACGGTTTTGGAACCGGGTCTCATCGGCGTGTCAGTCAGGTAGTTATTGGCACTCCGACAGCCACTACAGTAAAAGTTACTGGTTTAAATTTTGGATGGATCTCAGCCAAATGGGGTGAAACTATTACAGATGGTGGTACAGTCACTATGACAATTAATCCAAATGGAACAACAGTCATTCCTGATCAGTATTGTTTTACTACAGATTATGTTGAAACTGCTCCCGGTACAGATACTGGCCTTCCCTCTGTTTACTGGATAACAGGAACCGGGATTTTTAGTAACTGTGGTGTCAAACCGACACTTACAATTAATTATGTGATATATTATAAGTCAAATGGTTTTAAATTACCTTTGGATCAATATGGTTCTGCCTATCCAACATTTGTAGCGATTCTTGCCAAATAAAAAGGAACAGAGAAGATTAATAGCTTTGAATTCCAATAAATTAAAGAGGCTGGCTTTATTAAGTCAGCCTCTTTTGCTATTTAATATTCAATGGTATATAAAATAGTTTCAGATCTATTAACTTGTGCTATATTATTTTAATGGAGAGTATATTGATTTTCTTCTCTCCCCATTGGGTAGGGGTAAACTAAGAACCGAAGCGAAGCTGCGCCGACGAAGTCAAAATCAATAAACTTATATGCTTGATTCCCGAAAGTAGAAAATAACTGATACAGAGCTCAAAGGTGCAGAGCTCCGGAATGTTGTGAACATGATTCATATCGGGAAACATAAAGAATCTGCAAATACAAATTTTATGGTAAATAAGCATAAATGACTAGAACCTGAATCTAAAAGAACAATAATAAACACTTCAGAGTTTTCCGTTTCTGAGATATAAGGTTTCATTTCCTATCAGCATAATTTTATTAAGTTCTAAGGCAGGGAAGCTTACATTTTGAAATCAACCTGATCAATTTATCTATTTTTAACAAAAAAATAGCCACTTTTTGCTGGAACTAACTGATTATTCACTAATTTCACAGCTTAAATTAAACCTAAAACTAATTTGTATGAAGAAACTATTTCTGCTGATTGTTTTGTCTGTGTTTGTGAGTGGCTACACTCTTTTGGCACAGACAATTGTGATTACAGGTACGGTTACCTCTGCTGTACCAGGCGAGGGTCCGATTCCTGGAGTTACTGTTGTAGCAAAAGGAACTACAATTGGTGCTGTAACTGATATGAACGGGAAGTATTCTATTACTATTCCCGCGAATGTGACATCTTTGGTTTTCACCTATATTGGGATGAAATCGCAGGAAGTAGTGATTGGAGGACGTAAAGTAATTGATGGTATCTTACAATCCGACCTAGTTGGTTTGAATGAGGTTGTTGTAACCGCACTAGGTATTTCCCGTGAAAAGAAATCATTAGGTTATGCGAGTCAGGAGGTTAAAGGCGATGAGATTTCAACGGTTAAGACAAGCAACTTTATAAACTCATTATCTGGAAAAGTATCTGGTGTTCAGATTAAAAAGAACACTAACATGGGAGGATCTACAAACGTAGTGATGCGTGGTAGTAAATCGTTAACAAATAGCAACCAGGTTCTTTATGTAATTGATGGTGTTCCAATTAATAATGAGATTGGAAGTGCAGGTACACAGAATCAGGGTTCGGTCGGATATGACTATGGTAATGCTGCTTCTGACATTAACTCTGATGATATAGAATCAATTAACGTGTTGAAAGGTTCAGCTGCCACAGCATTATATGGTTCACGTGCCTCAGGTGGCGTAATAATGATTACAACAAAGAAAGGGAGTGATTCAAAGAATAAGGGAATTGGAGTAACTATTAATAGTAACGTGTCAATTAGCTCAATTGATAAATCAACCTTCCCGACATATCAAAATAAATATGGTGCTGGTTATGGCCAATATTATGGTAGTGGTGGTTGGTTTGAAGACAGAAACCCTACAGGAGGATCTACAGGTACTTTGTATGATTGGGTTCCAACAACTGAAGATGCTTCTTATGGAGCAATATTTGACGGACATCCTGTTTACGGATGGTATTCAGTTGACCCCCAGTCCCCCTGGTACGGACAAACGAAGCCATGGACTGCAGCTTCAAATGGACCGATTACATTTTTTGAAACACCGGTTGCGACTACTAATACGATATC
This sequence comes from uncultured Bacteroidales bacterium, assembly GCA_963809855.1. Taxonomy (GTDB): domain Bacteria; phylum Bacteroidota; class Bacteroidia; order Bacteroidales; family VadinHA17; genus LD21. Next base: position 4,052,871 of record CAWELF010000001.1, read on the forward strand.
TATAGATAATGCGACTGATAAAGGTTCGGCAAGATTATCTTATACAAACTACAATTCTAACGGTTTAATGCCAAACAGTAAGTTAAAGAAAAATAATTTCTTGTTAAATGGTTCGTGGAATATTACACATGAACTCACAGCAACTGCTTCTGCTAATTACTCCCAACAAGCTGCAGTAGGTCGAAATTCAACCGGATATAACGATAATATTTTATCTGGTATGCGCCAGTGGTGGGAAGTAAACACCGATCTAAAAGATCAGAAGACTATTTATAATCTTACAGGGAGGAATATTTCATGGAACTATGGTCCTTCTCTTACTGGTGTTCCTATTTATTGGGATAATCCTTATTTTACACGTTTTCAAAATTATGAGGATGATGGCAGAAGCCGGTTTATAGGGAATATGGCTCTGAATTATAAGATAACAGATTGGTTATCAGCATATGGAAGAGTATCAGCTGATAGTTATAATGAGTATCAGGAAGAAAGAAGAGCAGTTGGAAGCGTTCCAACTACCTTTGGTATAAGCAGAGCAACAGTGGGATCAGGGTATCTGAGAAGAGATATTGTTTTTAGTGAATACAACTTTGATTTCATGTTGAACATTAATAAAAATTTTGGCGAGAATTTTAACCTGAAAGGGATTTTAGGTGCTACAGAAAGAAGAACCAATTATGCAATTGAAACGCAATCTACAAATGGCGGACTGGCTGTTGCGGGAATTTATTCTCTTCAGAATAGTCTTGGTGCTTTAACCTTTCCTGTAGAATCTAATTCAAAAATAGGTGTAAGAGGTCTTTATGCCTCTGGATCTTTAAGCTACAAAAGCATGTTATATCTCGATGCTACCTTCAGACAAGATTATGCATCCACCTTACCTGTTAAAAATAGTAAGTATTATTATCCTTCTGTTACCGGTGCTTTTATTTTCTCTGAAGTATTTAAACCAGCTTGGTTATCATTTGGAAAGGTTCGTCTGAACTACGCGCAGGTTGGTAACCTGGCGGGATATGATCAATTAATTGATAAATATGTTGCCGGTACTCCATTTAATAAGCCACTTTACTTACTTTCCAACACAAAGAATAATCCAAATTTGAAATCGGAGTCCACAAAAAGTCTTGAAGCAGGTCTTGAAATGAAGTTTTTCAATAACCGTGCAGGCTTCGATCTTGCTTTATATAAAACAAATTCCAAAGACCAGATCATGCCAGTAACTTTAAGTCAGACAGCAGGCTATCAATATGAAATGGTAAATGCAGGAGAACTTGAGAATAAAGGTATTGAACTTTCAATAAACCTTGTTCCTGTTCAAACCGCTTCTTTTAAATGGGATATGAACATCAACTTTGCCAAAAACACCAACAAAGTTGTTTCACTTTATCCGGGAATTGAAAATTTGTTGATAGGTTCATTCCAGGGTGGGGTTACAGACAATGCTTATGTTGGACAAGAATATGGTGTACTAAAAGGAACGGATTATACTTATGATGCAAATGGAAATAAAATAATTGATGCAGCAACAGGTGCTCCGGTAATTACAGCAACAGCAGATAATGTATTAGGAAAAGTGGCACCTGATTGGACTGGTGGAATATACAACTCCCTTACTTACAAAAATATCACTTTGAGCTGCCTTTTAGATATTCAAAAAGGTGGTAGTATTTATAGTCTTGACATGTATTATGGTCTGTCAAGTGGCTTATATCCTGAAACTGCCGGAACAAATGATTTAGGTAATCCGGTAAGAGATCCGGTTACAGCTGACTCAAAAAGTGGTGGTTACATTATCAGTGGTGTTAACGTAGTAAGAGATGCCTCTGGAAACATTACAAGCAGTACACCAAATACCACTCGTGTTGATGCAACAAGTTATGCCGGCTGGGGTTATGCTGTTGAGCCTAATAAAGCTTTTGTATATGATGCAGGTTTTGTAAAACTCAGGGAAGTTGCATTATCTTATTCCTTACCTACTTCATGGTTTGGGAGAACTGGTATTAAAGGTTTAACCGTAAGCGCTGTTGGATCCAACCTTTGGATCATTTCCAAGCACTTGCCTTATGCAGATCCGGAATCTGGATTAGCTGCCGGTAACGTGCAGGGGTATTCAATTGGGTCGTTGCCCAGTACCCACGACTATGGTTTTAATATTAAGCTAAATTTCTAAACTTAAGAGCTATGAGAAAAATATTAATAATTTTATTGGTATTCATGTCAGTAACAGCTTGTAAGAAGCTGGATTACCTGAATGCTAACTTAAAGGATTTTACCAGTGTTCCCGGCGAGGCCATATATAATGGAGCTACAAGGGCATTACTTAATCAGATGTTTACACCTAACGTGAACAATAACAACACAATGTTATTTGTTCAGCATTTTGCAGAAACTACATATCCCGACGAAAGCCGTTACGATATGGTTACCCGTACTATTCCTGCTAATCACATGAATACGTTGTATAGGAATGCTCTCATGAATTACAAGGAAGCTGCAAGGGTTTTAAATGCAACTCCACTCGTTGGGGCAACTACCATTACTCAGGCACAGAGAGATAATCAACTTGCTATAATTGAAATTATGTCGGTATTTGCCTGGAGCAATCTTGTAGAAACATTTGGCAATATACCGTATACGGATGCATTGGATTTTGCAAATAAACCTACTCCAAAGTATGATGACGGTCTGACAATTTATAAGGATTTGATAACCAGGCTAAATGCCGCTATTGCAAAACTCGATCCTACTACTGCAGGTATGGGTGCCGGGTATGATAATGTATTTGGCGGAACTGCTGCCGGTACTGTAAAATGGATCCGCTTTGCTAACACCTTAAAACTAAGGATGGGTTTGATGATTTCCGATATTTCAACTGAGACCGCTTTGGCTAAGACAACTGTTGAAGCAGCAGCGCCTAATGTTTTCAATGTACCCATTACTTCTCCTACAACAGGAGATAAGTTTGCAATGACTTATCTAAAAGATTCGCCAAATACAACTCCAATGTACACAGAATTGGTTTTAAGCGGCAGGAAAGATTACGTTCTTACAAGTGTTTATGTTGATACATTAAATAAGTTGAATGATCCAAGGCGTGATGGTTTTATGTGGACTAAGATTCAACACAAAGATATCGCGGGGAATGATAGTGTTTTGAATTATTTTGGCGGTGCACAAGGTATGCCGAATAGTTACAACTCATTTACTCATGTTAACAATGCTTTGTTAGATCCAACTCGTGAAGTTGTTTTGTTAGACTACACTGAAGCTGAATTTCTTTTAGCTGAAGCAAAGGAGAGAGGTTTTACTATTACCGGAACTGCTGAATCGCATTATAATAATGCAATAACTTCTTCTATTTTATATTGGGGTGGCACCAGTACAGATGCAACGACTTATCTTGCTCAACCAGCTGTTGCTTACTCAACTGCTGCTGGCACATGGCGTCAAAAATTAGGTACTCAGCAATGGTTAAGTTATTATTTCCGTGGATTTGAAGCATGGACAACCTGGAGAAGATTGGATTATCCACATTTAATAGCTTCTCCAAAACATGTACTCGCAGTTAATGGTATACCAGTACGCTATATTTACCCTGTTTCTGAACAGACATTAAATGGTGCTAATTATACTACTGCTGCTGCTGCTATTGGCAGTGATAAAGCTGAGATTCGGTTATTCTGGGATAAAGGTCCTGAAAACTACGATTCAAGCTTCCACTAGCCTTGATTTTATTAAAGAATTTAGTTTAAATAAAAGCCGCTCCTGTTATGGGGCGGCTTTCTTTTTGTTATTTGAGTATCACAAAGATGATAACCAGAGGCGAATGCTGACTCGCAAGAGATCAACCTCTGTTTTTTTCTAAGCCATTTTGAATATCTGTATCCGGAAAACCCGGAATAATTAACTAAATTTCAACAAAAAATGAAACGTTGATCAGGAAATTATTTACAACGAAACTTCTCCAAACAAGGATGACATTATTGTTCCGGATATTAATTTCTATTTCTCTGTTATTTAGTTTTTTAGTTGTTACTGCCCAGCAATCCGGTAACAATGAAGACAATATTTATGGTTTGGACCCATTGCTTTATAATGGAAGAACTTATTCTTATTTTCTTCCTGCAACCACAGGTGGAAGCCAGTATTTAATTGATAACCAGTTTGAAAACGGCTCTGTTACAATTCGTGGTGTAACTTTCAATAATCTGGCGCTGAATTATGACATTTTTAATCAGGAACTAATTTTAAAGTATAATACAAATCTTGCCGGGCTCAGGGTCATTATTGTATCAGATGCCTGGCTCGAATCGTTCAGTTTAAAGAATATGGATTTTGAAGTGATAACTTCCCGGGATACAGTTAAAAGAATGTACCAGGTAATCGGAACTGGACCCAATCGAATACTTTATTTCTGGAAAAAAGATCTGGAACTTGATAATGTACAGGGATCCAAAAAATATACATTTACACCTGCTAAGAAAGAGATGTATCTTTATCATGGGGCCAATATTTTTAAATTCAGAAATAATAAAATATTTTATTCCCTGTTTGGCTCAGAAAAGAAACCTTTTATAAAAGATTATATCAGGAAGAATAAAATTAATGTCAAAAAGGCAACAGACAAAACTATGAAAGAATTAATTTCCTGGTGTAACTCACTGTAAAGAATATGAAATCAGGAGTTTTACTCATATGTTTGCTGTTATTCGGGATGCCTCTGCAGGCTCAGGGACCCGAAAAAATGTTCTCTTGTCACATTAAAGATGCCCCATTTTCGGATTTTAGTGATCTGGTATTACGCGAGACCGGAGTAATCATCTATTATCAGGAAAAATGGGTTGAAAATCAGAGAGTTACACTCGATACTGATAGCATAACTGTTAAATCTGCTCTGAAAAGAATCCTGGGCGAATCCGGTCTTGAAACTTCTGCCTGGCATGACAATCTTGTGATTCTTCAAAATGCCAGACTCTTGTCAGGCCTTCCTTCATACCAACAGATTTCAAAACAGAAGGATACGGTAATTCAAAAAGAACAGCCAATTACAGTAAGTGAAGAACGATATATGACCGGACGAACACCCGGTGTAATCCAGACAATATCCATAGGTCGTTCCGGAGCAGGTTCTGGTAACGCAAAAGCTAAGGTGCTTGGAAGGGTTTTAGATGAAGAAACCGGAGAGCCTATGAGCTTTGTTACCATATATATAACCCAGACAAAAACCGGGGCCATTACTGATAAAAATGGTTTCTTCACAATTGCTCTTTCCCCGGGTAAATATAGTGCTCAGTTAGAATACATGGGGTATGAAAAGGAAAAGTACTTTCTCGAAGTACTTTCAGATGGAAGCTTTACAGTTGGAATGAAAAAAACCGCTTTTCAGATGAAAGAAGTAGTCATAAGCGGGGAACGTCTGTCGAACATCAGAGTCAAAGAAGCAGGATTGGAGCAGATCTCTGTAAAGTCGATAAGATCATTGCCAATGATGATGGGAGAACGTGATATTATCAAAGTTTCAGGTACTCTCCCGGGTATTGTAAGCGTGGGCGAAGGTAGTGCCGGGCTGAATGTCCGCGGTGGAGGATACGACCAAAATGCATTTTATATTAACAGGATACCTGTATATAATACTTCCCATTTGTTTGGTTTTTTTCCTTCTTTTAATTCTGATATCATTAAAGACTTTTCAATATACAAAGGACATATTCCTGTACAATATGGAGGGAGGCTCGCATCAGTTTTTAATATCACCACACGTCAGGGAAACAGGAAGCGATTTTCGGCCAGAGGTGGTATTAGTCCGGTAGCCGGCAATGTAGTTTTGGAAGGCCCGATTAAAAAAGATACTAGTTCGTTTCTGATAAGCGCCCGATCAACCTACTCCGATTGGATACTATCGAAGCTTAGAGACACAACTCTGAATAAGAGTAAAGCAAACTTTAATGATTTGGCTGGAGGTGTGAACTGGGATTTTAAAAAAACTCAATTATCATTGTTTTTGTATCACAGCTATGATCATCTTGGTCTTTCAAACATAAATAGTTATAGTTATTCCAATTCAGGTGCTTCCTTTATAATTGGACATAATTATACTAACTCTTTGAGAGCTGAACTGGCCTTTATTGCATCGAGGTACTCTTTCTCAACCATAGATAACCTGGAGATTTCGTCTGCTTCTCAACATTCCTATAAAATGGACCATTATGAGACTCGGTTAAACTTCAAACACCTTCTGAATGAGAAGAATTCACTTGAATATGGTACAGACGTAATACTCTATAAGCTTGACCGGGGAACCCTGTTACCTTATGGAGAAAAATCACTGATAAGTAAGGTGGTTCTGGGAAAAGATACCGGAATTGAAAGTACCTTGTTTATTTCAGACTCTTACGATATAAAACCGTGGCTGAATCTCAACCTTGGATTGAGGTATGCATTATTTACTCCGATAGGCCCTTCTACAACATATACCTATAACGAAGGCACACCAATAGACGCCAGATATATTAATGATACACTGACATATGGAAAAAACAAGGTTATACGCTGGTACCACGAACCGGATATCAGGATAGCTATAAAACTGGAAACTGACGAAGATGGATCAGTTAAGCTGGCGTTCAATCAAACACATCAGAATCTTTTTATGCTTAACACAAATACCACGTTAGCGCCTAACACTCTATGGAAACTTGCTGATTACCATCTGCTTCCATCCAAAAGCAACCAGATTTCACTTGGAATTTTTAGAAATCTTCCAAAAAATGGTCTGGAGACATCGGCTGAGGTTTTCTACAAGCGTTCGGATAATAACCCCGAATTTAAGGATGGAGCTGACTTTGTGAAAAACCCCCTGGTGGAAACTTCTGTACTTCAGGGAAATCAAAAAGCTTATGGTATAGAAGTTTATGTAAAAAGAAGCAGTCGTAAGCTCGAAGGATGGCTTTCATATACATATTCGAGATCCTTGATTCAGATTAACGGAGAGCATTCATGGAATAAAATTAATAATGGAGAAGTTTATCCGGCTAATTACGATATTCCACATTCTTTTAACATGGTATTAAACTATTACCATACCCGGCGAATTGTACTGTCTTCAATATTAACTTACCAGACAGGTAAACCAATTACATACCCCGAAGCAGTTTATTTTGTCAATAATTCGCCCTATCTCGATTATTCAAAACGCAATGCCTATCGGATTCCTGACTATTTCAGAGCCGATTTTTCACTCACATTTGAGGGAAATCTCAGAAAAAGTAAATTCATGCACAGTTCACTTATACTGAATCTCTATAATGCAGCTGGTAGAAGGAACCCCTATTCTGTATATTATAAAACGGAAGAGGGAACAATTAAAAGCTATATGTATTCAGTTATAGGTGTACCAATTTTCACGGCAACATGGCTTTTTAAACTAGGGAATTATGCGACAGAATAACAATTGTATAATATTCCTCATGCTTGTCATTATGCTCCAATCATGCATAATGCCTTATGAACCTCATATAGAAAGCAAAAATCTGAATAAATTTGTTGTAACCGGCCAGATCTCAGACGATTCAGATTATCAGATAGTTTCAATATCAAAGAGTTCTTCAATAGGGGCTCCTAAATATTTACCTGTTTCGGGATGTCTTGTCCATATTATTGATGATAAGGGAAATCAGTTTACATTGCAGGAAGCAGAAGCAGGTACATATAAAGCGAAAATTCCGGCAAGCTACATTACAGTGGGCGCTTCATTTAAAGCTGAGATATTTACAGCTGACGGGGTAAATATTGAATCGGATTATGACAAGATAAGCGATTGTCCGCCTGTTGATTCTGTTTATTTTAGCAGAGTTGGGCTTCCTTCAGATAAACCCGAGCAGATAACAATGGGGTTACAATTTTATATAGATCTCAATGTAGTAAACCTGAACAGTCATTTTTTCAGATGGGAAGCAATAGAGACTTGGGAATACCGTGTGGACTATCCAAGAGAATGGTGGTACGATGGAACAGTACATCGAATTATTCCTCCTGATGATTCTAGAAAGGTATGTTGGTCAACTCAGCTTGCAAAAGGCATATACACTTTATCTACAGAAAATCTTGTTGAAAACAAATTTAGCAGGATTTCTCTTAATTATTTTGACAATCACTCACCGAAACTTAAGTATGGCTATAGTCTCCTGATTAAACAATATGCTCTGAGTAAAGAGGCTTACTCTTATTGGAACCAGTTAAGCATTAACAGTAGCGAACAGGGTGGCTTATACGAAAAACAACCACTTTCAATTGAAGGTAATCTTCATAACAAAACAAATCCTGGTGAGAAAGTACTTGGGTTTTTTAGCGCCTCGTCCGTAAAATCGAAACGGATATTTCTTAGAGATTTGGAGAACTTCCCGGTAGACTTCACTACTTTTTGTATTACTGATACTTTGGGATCGAGAGGAGGGGGATTAAAAGAAATATCACCGTCAGCATATCCTGTTTATCTGGCAGGAAATAGCGTTACATTTTTTTATGTAGTTCTCAGTGACTATTGTGTTGATTGCCTGACCCTTGGAGGAACGAATATTAAACCCGATTATTGGCCTTACTAAGATGAAAAAGATAAATAGCATAAAATATTTGCTTCTTTTACTGCATTTTACAGGGTCATTAATGCTTTACGGAAACCAACCAGCTAAAGGTCAGGCTGACGAAAAAGTTGTTCTGTTTTCTGACCGGACTTTATACATAGCAGGTGAAAAAATTCTCTTCTCAGCTTTTATTCAAAATAAAAATAAAACCAGGGCAGTCGATACAACCCGTGTTCTTTATTGTGAAATAATCTCGCAGGATGGTAAGAAGATATCTGGGAATAAATATCTCATTAACAATAATACAACCTCAGGTAATATCTCTATTCCGAATGATGTTATAACAGGATGGTACTTTTTAAGGGCTTATACCAAATTAATGCGGAATTCTGGTCCGGAATCCTATCTCTATACCGCCATTAAGATTATAAATGCAGGCAGGAGTGAATATCAGGTCGCAACAAATCAAAACAATTCTTCTGTAGGCACCATAGGTGTTATAAGTAATGCAAATGAAGATACTTCTTTTCTTGTTTCGACCGACAAATCTCAATATACAACCCGCGATAATGTGCTATTGTCTGTTAGCAAAACGGATTCACCTGAATCGGTATGGAAATTGTTAAGCCTATCGGTGGTCCCTGAATTTTCTATTTCGGAATATGAATCAATACTTCCAGAGTCAGAAAGATATGAGAAAAACGAATTCTTTTATCCTGAAACCAGAGGTCTGTCGATTACAGGGAAACTAATTGATAATAAGAGTAATCATCCATTACCAGGCAGACGTATTAACTTATCAATCCTGGGAAAGGGGAGGGACTTTGTTGCTATGCAAACAGATTCAGCTGGACGATTTTACATTCCTCTGCCTGATTATACGGGCTTCCGGGACTTGTTTCTTTCAACCGATAACGCTCCGAACTCCGAGCCCAAAATACTGGTGGACAATGATTATTGCACAATACCGGTTCATTTACCATCAAAAGAGTTTCTATTAACTCCCAACGAACGTATAGCTGCTTATAATATGGCTGTAAATGTACAGCTAGACTCATATTTTAAAGACGACTCAATTCCAGATATTGTTAATAAACATCTTGAGGATCAATCATTTTATGGCAAGCCTGATGAAATTCTTTATCTTAACAAGTATGTCCTGATGCCTTCTCTTGAAGACTATTTTACTGAACTTCTAAACACAGCTAAAGTCAGAACACGTCAGGGGAAAAAATATTTCAAAGTATATGGGTTACAATCCGGGATTGCAGATCCTGATCCACTTACCCTGGTTGACCTTGTTGCTATTGAAAACCCATCTCTGGTGCTGGCAATTTCACCAATGAATATTTCACGAATAGAAGTTGTAAATCAGCTCTATGTTAAAGGAGATCAGACCTATGGCGGTATTATCAATATAATTTCTAATCGTGGCGATTTTGCAGGAATAGATTTGCCATCATCCGGATTATTTATAAATTATGGTTTTCTGGCCGATACCAGTTATAATTCGCCGGTCTTCAGAAAAAAGGAACATTACCCTGACGCACGAAATACTTTATTATGGGAGCCCCAATTGGAGTTTAACAAATCCAATTCAGTAAAAATTTCATTTACTACACCGGACACTCCTGGCAGATATCAGATAATTCTAAATGGGCTAGATTCAAGAGGTGAAGTTCTGAGGCAGAATTCTGTTATTTATGTAAAAAACAGATAGCTCCAATGGAGCCTGGCATTCCGGATTGGCCCTTATTCAATCTTAAGATTAACCAACTCGAGTTTCGTGGTTGTAGCTTTCAGTACTTTAATTACAAGATTCCGGATCCTTATAACATCATTGTTCCCCGGGATACTTCCGTGGTAAAATAGTATCATCCCTGCAAGCGTTTCATAATCATCTTCCTCCGGAAGGTGAAGATGGTATTTTTCATTTAGATAATCAATCTCAATACGACCAGAAAGTATATATTCCTTATTTGAAACTGCCTTTTCAATGAGATCATTTGTGTCGTGTTCATCCTCAATGTCGCCCACAATTTCTTCCAGTACATCTTCAATTGTTACCATTCCGGATGTGCCGCCAAACTCGTCCACAACAAGAGCAATGTTCTTCTTCTCTTCAACAAATAATTTAAGTAGTTTATTAGCCGGCATCGTTTCAGGTACAATAGCGAGTTTCCGTAATAATGACTTTATATCCGGAGGTTTATTAAAAATGTCCTTCAACTCAATGTACCCGATTATATTGTCAATAGTTTTTTGGTAAACCAATATCCTCGAAAGTCTCGTTTCAATAAATTTCCCCCGGAGCGTCTCAATGGGACTTGAAACTTCAACAGCCTCAATTTCGGTACGGGGAACCATACATTCACGTAGTTTCACATTTGAAAAATCGAGAGCATTCTGAAAGATCTTGATATTGTGATGGTCCGGTTCCGACTCCTCACGGCTTTGTTTACTTATATCAACGAAATGATCGAGATCGACTTTGCTGAAAACAAGATTCTCCTGTTTCTTCTCTCCATGTCTTAGCCGGAAGAATATTCTGATAAACAGATTCGACACTGAGAGAGTAAATTTGCTTATCGGGTAAAAAAGAAAAAAGAAAAATAGTGTGGGGATACTTAAAAACTTTAAAAAAAAGTTTGGGGAAATAATAAAAATGGTCTTTGGAAGAAATTCGGCAACAAACAGAATAATTGCGGTGGAAATTATGGTATTTACTATCAGGACAAGAAGATCGGAATCAATAAGTGGAATGAGAACCGGGCCAAGGATACTTGAAAAGACTAATCCATAAACAACAAGGGAGATATTGTTGCCAATAAGCATGGTAGCAATATATTGGCCGGGATTATCAGTAAACAATTTTATTATTTTCGAGCCGAAAACCCCTTGTTTCCTGTCAAGCTCAATGCGAAGCCTGTTGGATGTAACAAAGGCTATCTCCATACCGGAGAAGAACGCAGACAGAATGATTGCGAGAAGGATTATAAGAATTCCGCTCATGCACCAAAGTTAATTCTTTTTTCGGAGGTTATGCCTGTACCAGGCAAATGCAAAAGAGACAAGAGCCATTAGTGCAAACAGATAAGTTTTGGAACCACCGGTTGTAACTGAATATCTGATCCCTGCTGCTATGCATAATAGGCCGGTTATTACCCAGATAATCTCTATTGCCAAACGTAATTTACTGTTCATCTTTCAAAGGGATTATCGCACTTACCTTTTTGATTTTTACTACCCTCATTCTTGAATCCGACTCCAATCCGGTACCCATCGTAATCTCATCCTCCTTAGTTATTTTTACAAACCGATCGGTGTAAATCCTGTCGTGTGCCTGGTCCCAGTTCAATACTTCCGTTTCAAGCCTGTTTCCATCCTCGTTTATTACAACAACACTGTCTCTGAGCTCCCAGATATTGTCTTTTTTGGTGTATTTTGCGTATTTTGATGTGGCCCTTGCTATTGTATCTCCCTTCATGTCGAAATAGAGAACCTTTATGCCAGATCTGAACTCAGAGTATGGATTTTCTTTGCTGTCATATTGTTCAACAATAGGAGCTGTCAATATCAGTTGCAACCTGCCAGAATCATTAAAAACAGTTTTAAAGTCTCTGGCAGTAAGGGAAGGAAGTGACAATATATCTGATTTTGGGACCGTAGGAAGCTTATTTTCGCACGATTCTAATATTGCAAGGAGTGCAAAAAATGCAATTACCGGGTAACGGGTTAAATATTTTAAAAATATTTCCTTCACAATACTTGTTGGTTAACCCAATACAGTTTTATGTTTATGGTCTATGATTATAGTTTATTCTCTAACTCATTAATCATATTTACGCTTAACAAACCAGTTATCGTATATATTCAAACTTATCCCCATCGTATATACATTTTCAACAGGAAGAAGACTGCCGGAGGAGCCAGCCTTTCTTGTAAAATCAAAGTACAGGTTTGTCTTTGAAAAAGATTTTCTTAGAGGAATACCAATTCCGAAGCTGGCACCATATTCTTTTAGCTGCTCTCCTTTAACTACCAGGTAATCATTTCCGATATGCCCACCGATACGATATTCCATTCTCTTTAAAAAGCTGTAATTGGAATATTTATCCGGAATAAATTCAGCACCGAAAAGTAAAGATTTTGTATCGGCAAGATAACCTGAGGCGCCCGGAATGCTTGCTTTAGACCATTTAGTCATTACCAAATCAAGTTCAGTTGTGAATTTGTTTTTCTTACCAAAAGTTATACCAAGATTTAAAGTGCCGGGAATTAACGCCTTGGTCGAGTTATCAGACACATAAGAAATTGTATCAATGGTACCATAAAGAGTAAATCTGGTGGAAAGGTTTTCGTAATCTGACTTATACTTTTTATCAGAACTTAACGAAACACCTGCATTAAAATAGTAACTATTCTTAAATGTGGTTGTGTACTGCATCCCATAGACAAGATTTACCCCACCCAGTTGAAGTCTCTCCGATTTGGCATCATGAAAAACATTTAAGTCGTTAAACTGAATAGTATCACTCCTCACAAGTTTTCCGAACATCACTGTCATATTTGCACCAACAGAGAAATGTTTGTTAATATTGATCCCCGACCCAAGGAAAAAGTTGGTTAAACCTCCACTTCCGGTATGACTTTCGTAAGCTGTACTTGCATTCAAATTGCTCGCCTGTTGAAAGTTGGAAATTTTGTAGTAGCCATTACTTACCGGAACTACACCCAGAGCAAATCCCCACCCTCGTGCTAATGGGAATCCCATCAGGAGATGATTGAAATTGATGTCATCTGATGATGATTTTGAAATACTGTCCGACAGGTAGCTCATTCCATAATCCAAACCAAAATCAAAATTAAAAGAGATAGTATCAAAACTGCTGTAAGAAGCCGGGTTAGAAAAGTTTACCGAACTGTTATCTCTCATCGAAATTCCGGTACCACCCATACCTAAGCTTCTGAACGAACCTGCAGGACTAATTGATCCTATATTGAATCTGGAATAAGGTGAATTAATAAGTTTCTGACCCTGAGCGGTATATGATATAAATATCAGCAGAATTAGAATGGCTGGTAGAAGTTTATGTCGCATTGTAATCTAAAATATAATTTAAACCATCAATCACAATATCAGGTGAATACGTGATTTGAAGGTTGATTTTGTCTTTAATGAAATTTCCATCACCACCTGTGAGAATTATTTTTGAGTCTGTATACTTTTTTTTAAACGTGCGAATATACTCATTTATTTCATATGTCACCCCGGTAATAACACCCGCAAGGATAGCATCCCGGGTATTTTGTCCAGGAAAAGAATACTTTTCTGTTAGTGTTACTAACGGCAGATTATCCGTTAAAGTGTTCAAAGCTTTAAATCTTGTCATTAATCCGGGCGAGATGTTTCCCCCACGGAACTTGTTAGTTAAAAGATAATCAAAAGTTATTGCTGTACCAGCGTCAATTACCAATATATCGGCTCCTGGAAAAAGATAAAATGCTCCGGCCACTGCAGCAATTCTGTCTGAACCAAGTGTTTCCGGAGTTTCATATTCAATTTCGAAAGGGAGTTTTGATTTGTATGAAAGAAAATGAACCATCGGAATCTTCGAAAACAAAAGATCTGAAATATATGGAGGTAGCTTTTTCACTGAGGATAAGATAGCCCTTCGTATCGTGAAACCGGATAATTCTCTTTCCAGTTCCTCGCAGCTAAGATCGGCAATCCGTGCACTCGAAACCTTCCTGCTATTCTCATAAACAGCCAATTTTGTACTGGTATTTCCGATGTCAACAATGAGGTTCATAACACAAAGTTAAGAAATATTTTTTTGCTTCCTTCCTCGTTTTTTTTGCTCCCCAATCCCGCCTAGGCGGGACTGCGCTGGCGCAGATTCTCAATCCGTACCATTTGCATCCTTGAGTATTTCACCCAGTACCCTGATGGCTGATTTTACCGACCTTACTTCACTAATTGTTAGACTCAGCTTCGTTCCTTTTTGTTTCATATTCATTTGTTTCTGCTTCCTGTTCACATAATTCATAATGGAAACAAAAAGAGAGCTTCGGTAGAATTTAGAGTTATGGTCTGATACAAAGTTGGCTATCAGGAGGTTATTTTTCAGCAATACTTTCTCGATACCAAGTTTAATCGAGATCCATTTAATCCTCACAATATCAAGAAGCGCCTGTGCGGGAGCGGGGATCTCTCCAAATCTGTCAATAAGGTTCTTTTCAAACAATAACAACGAATCCTCTGAATTAATCTCGTTCAGCTCCTTATATAATCTTATCCTCTCCGAAATATTAGAAATATATTCATCGGGAAACATTATTTCCAGATCGGTATCGATTTGAAAATCGGGCACATATGGTTTCGACGGCTCAGGCATTGAGGGTGCTCTTGCCGATTCATCTTCACCTGATGGTTCCCGGTACTGAGCCTCTTTTAGTTCGATAAGAGCTTCATTTAATATTCTCTGATAAGTCTCAAAGCCTACATCAGCGATGAACCCACTCTGTTCACCTCCCAGTAGATTTCCCGAACCTCTGATATCAAGGTCTTGCATGGCTATATTAAACCCACTTCCCAGTTCTGAAAATTCCTCAATGGCTTTCAGCCGGCGTCTTGCTTCATGGGTAAGAGTACTAAGAGGAGGGGAGAGCAGGTAACAAAATGCCTTTTTGTTTGAGCGGCCGACCCTTCCCCGAAGCTGATGTAATTCGGACAACCCGAAATGGTGGGCGTCGTTTATGAATATTGTATTGGCATTAGGGATGTCTAGTCCTGACTCAATTATCGTTGTTGCCAGTAGTACATCATAATCGCCCTGGATGAATCCGTACATCACATTCTCAACATGTGTACCGTCCATCTGTCCATGAACGATGGCAGTTTTAACGTTGGGACATATCCTGTTTATCTGTGCCTGAATCTGCTTTATATTTTCAACCCTGTTGTGAATAAAAAACACCTGCCCTCCACGAGAAATTTCATACTCAATCCCTTCTTTAACAATCTCCTCATTGAACCCGTGTAGCTCAGTAACTATTGGCATCCTGTTTGGTGGTGGGGTATTTATTATAGAAAGGTCGCGGGCGCCCATTAATGAGAACTGTAATGTGCGAGGAATGGGCGTTGCAGTAAGAGTTAAGGTATCGACGTTTGCCTTTATTTTCTTTAGTTTCTCTTTCACCGAAACGCCGAATCTCTGTTCTTCATCGATAATAAGCAATCCAAGATCTTTGAACTTAACATCTTGTCCGACAAGCTTATGCGTTCCAATAATTATATCAATTTTCCCCTCAGCAAGTTGAGATAGAATCTGTTTTTGTTCTGCAGGTTTTTTGTATCTGCTTATGTATTCAATATTACAGGGAAATCCTTTAAGCCTGGAAGAAAATGTTTTATAATGCTGCAGCGCGAGGATTGTAGTAGGCACAAGAACAGCAGTTTGTTTGCTGTCGGCAGCAGATTTGAATGCGGCTCTAATGGCTATTTCGGTTTTACCGAATCCAACATCACCGCAAACCAGCCGATCCATAGGATGAGAAGCTTCCATATCTGCCTTAACAGCAACAGATGCAGTAAGCTGATCTGGTGTATCTTCGTAAATAAATGAGGCCTCCAGTTCCCGCTGAAGGTAGGAGTCAGGAGAAAATGAATACCCGGGTGAGTCCATTCGCTTTGCATAAAGAACTATAAGGTCCTTTGCGATATCCTTTACTCTCGATTTGGTTGTCTGTTTAAGTTTTTGCCATGCTCCTGATCCAAGTTTGTATATTTTTGGTTCAGAACTATCCTTCCCTTTATACTTTGATATCCGATAGAGAGAGTGAATGCCAACATAGAGAATATCGTTGTCCCTGTAAACAAGCTTTATCGCCTCCTGGATCTTACCGTTTACTTCAATTTTCTCCAACCCGCCAAACCTTCCGATTCCATGATCGATGTGTACGACATAATCTCCCGGATTTAGTCCTGTAAGCTCTTTTACAGAAATACTCTCTTTTTTTGTAAAGTATCCTCTGATTTTAAACTTGTGATACCTGTCAAAAATCTGATGATCGGTAAAAACAGATATCCTGAGATCGTTGTCAGTAAATCCGCTATGCAGATTAATTAAGATGGGATTAAATTGAACTTCAGGGTTTATTTCTGAAAAAATTTCTTTCAATCGTTCGATCTGAGATTCACTCTCTGAAATAATATATGTAAGGTAGCCTTCAGCAGTGTTCGACAGAAGCTTTTCTAACAGCAATTCAAAGTTTTTGTTAAATACAGGCTGAACTTCAGTGTTGAATTTAAACATTGTTTCAGTCCCGAACATATTTTGCCGGCCAAATTCGAGAATTCTAAATTTTTGACAACCTTCAATAAAGTGATTACCAGTCATCACAATATCTTTCTTGTCAGATATCTGGCCTGATTCTTCCCTTATAAGTGTTTGGGTGAAGATGCTATTTATCTTATCCTTTATGTATTCAGCATCTTCAATCCAGATAAGTGATGAGGGAGGCAAAAAATCAGTAAATGAATCATTTATCTCTTCAATTGAAATATCCTGAATATTAGGAATAATAGAAATCTGCTTATGGATACTCACCGAAAGCTGATCATCTGTGTTAAAAGATCTGATGGTCTCAACTTCCTCGCCAAAAAAGTCAATTCGGTAAGGCAGGTCAGCAGAATATGAAAACACATCCACAATACTTCCCCTCATTGCATATTGACCTGGTTCGTATACAAAATCATTTCTTTCAAAATTGTACTCCCGAAGCATTTCTTCGAGGAACTCAAGTGACAGCTTATCCCCTTTGCCTATATTGAAGGTGTTCTTTTTGAGATTTTTTCTGCTTACTACCTTTTCCATAGCCGATTCAGGATAGGTAACAACAATCCCTTTCCTTTTTCCTGACGCGAGATGGTTTAGAACTTCTGTGCGAAGAACGATATTTGCAGGTTCTGTCTGTTCGTACTGAACAGATCTTTTATATGTGGAAGGAAAGAAGAAAACAGAATCTTCACCAAGAAGAGATACCAGGTCGTTATAAAAGTATGCGGCATCTTCTTTTTCCGGAATAATCACCAGATGAGTGGTTTGTGTCTTTTGAAAAATATTCGACAGCACGATTGCCTTTGATGAACCTGAAAGTCCCTCAATCCTGATATTGTCGTGGCTACCTGAATTTATCGAATCTATCAGACCTGGCAGAACAGGGTGTTTGTTGAAATGTTCAGTAATCTGGTTTTCTTTCATTTGAATAAATCGAGCGGCAAATTTAGTAACGAATGGGGGTTTAACAAAGATATTAAGTAATCAAATTAATTATGGAAGTTTGAAGTCTGATGCAGAAACCTAACTTAGAAACTCCTCAGTCTTCTTTACCATGTTTTTTGAGCCGGCATAAAAAGGAGTTCTTTGATGAAGTGACAAAGGAATAATCTCAAGAATACTCAGTTTTCCGTCAGAGGCCATACCCCCTGCCTGTTCAGCAATAAATGCTATTGGATTACACTCATATACCAGCCTTAATTTTCCCTTTGGGGCAGCTGCATTTTCAGGATAAAGGAAAATCCCGCCTTTAAGAAGATTCCTGTGAAAATCGGAGACCAGCGACCCGATATATCGTGAGGTATAAGGTCTGTCGGATGCATCGTCTTTTTCCTGGCAATATTTTATATACTTTTTTACTCCCAACGGGAAATGAACATAATTACCTTCATTCACAGAGTAAATATGTCCGTCCTCCGGAGTCTTAATTTCAGGATGTGAAAGACAAAATTCACCAATGGAAGGATCGAGAGTAAATCCATTTACCCCGTTACCCGTAGAATATACGAGCATTGTGGAAGAACCGTAAACAATATATCCTGCAGCTACCTGTCTGGACCCCTGCTGCAAAAAGTCTTCATTTTTTACTTTTTCTCCTCTGGGTGTTATTCGCCTGTAGATTGAAAAAATTGTTCCTACTGATACGTTATAATCAATATTTGATGATCCATCGAGAGGGTCAATACATACGATATATTTTCCCTTGGAAGCATACTCATCGGAAAATACTATTTCATTTTCGTTCTCCTCGGTAGCAACTCCGCAACACTCCCCGCTTGAGAGCAGAGCGCTGATAAATACTTCATCAGCAAAAATATCAAGCTTTTGCTGATTCTCTCCCTGAATATTAACGTCTCCAGCAAGACCTACTATGTCGACAAGGCCTGCTTTATTAATTTTTTTATTTACTATTTTTGCTGCAGTTCCGATGTGGCTTAAAAGGCTTGAGAGTTCTCCTTTTGCATAAGGAAAATCTTTCTGCTTGAGTATAATAAAGTCATTAAGCGTAGTTATTTTATAACTCTTCATTGTTCAGCAGATTAATAAATAATCACAAAATTAGTAAATATCCTCATGATCAAAATTTTAAAATATCTATTTATTCGGAAGCGAATGGAAATGGGAAGAATCCTTTTATCACAAAATTTGTATTATGAAGGTCTATAAATTTGGAGGAGCCTCTGTAAAAGATGCTTCCGGAATACAAAATCTCAAAGACATTATATCTCATGAGAAAGAAAACCTTGTCATTGTTGTATCAGCCTTTGGAAAAACGACCAATGCATTGGAGAAAGTCCTGAAAACATGGTTCAGTAACGATGCAAACTACAATGTACTTCTTGATGAAATATACCGGTCGCACAGAACAATAACAAATGATCTGTTTGGTACAGATCATGAAATAATCCACAAACTTGATAACTCCTTTTCTTACCTTAAAAAATATTTATTGAAGGAAGCAAAGGGGTCAGTAGATTTTGAGTACGATCAGATAGTATCTTATGGTGAAATCTGGTCCACAATAATTGTAGAGGGCTTTTTGAGAGCATCGGGAATGAATACAGAATGGATCGACATAAGAAGACATCTTATTACCGATAACCGTTTTAGGGATGCCGGTGTTTTGTGGGAAGAATCGTCAGCCAGAATCAGTGCTATTGCGAATTTTAAAAAGAACAAGATATTTATAACCCAGGGATTTATCGGTGGGACCCTGGATGGTTTAACGACTACACTTGGAAGAGAAGGATCTGATTACACAGCAGCAATACTTGCCAATATTCTGGATGCAGAGGAGGTGGTTGTCTGGAAAGATGTCCCCGGAATACTTAATGCTGACCCAAAATGGCTTCATGAGGCACAGAAACTTGATGAAATATCCTATAAAGAAGCGGTTGAAATGAGTTTCTCCGGGGCAAAAGTAATTCATCCAAAAACTATTAAACCGTTGCAGAACAAGAATATTCCTTTGTATGTAAAGTCATTTCTGGAACCATTAAATGAAGGCACAGTTATAAAAGCTGATGCTACATTGAAAAAGATTCTTCCTGTTTTCGTAAGGAAAGAAGATCAGATTCTTATTTCAGTTCAGCCTAAGAATTTTTCATTTGTGATGGGAGATAACCTGGGCCTTATTTTCCAATCTTTCACATCGCACGGGATCAAAGTTAACCTCGTGGAAGCCAGCGCTATAATTATTGATGTTTGCGTTGATGATGAAAGAACTAAGGTCGATTTGCTTATTGAAGATCTGAAAAAGGAATATTCTGCAGTCTATAATGAAAATGTTGAGATGTTGTCGATACGGCATTACAATACAGAAGCCATAAACAGGATGACAACAGGCAGGGAAATCCTTCTTGAACAGAGAACAAGGAGTACAGTAAGGTTTGTTGTAAGAAAACCTTTTAAACACTTGTAAGACATTGACTTATTGAATTCTGATCTTACTCCAAAAGTTTGCTTCGTCCTCCTTCGTCGTCCTCGCAATGACGATCCCACTTATAAGATTACGGTTATACGAAATTGATGAAAAAACGAGTCATTGCGAGGAGTGAAGCGACGAAGCAACCCTTCAATCCCAACGGTAAATTAGATCAGTGGTATTTTCTATCTGTCAAACGTCAATCTCTGTCCCCTGTAATCTTCATTAATCACCCCATCATCATAAACAATTGTACCATTAACAATTGTCTTTACGACTTTCGATCTGAACTCCTCTCCTTCAAAAGGCGACCACCCGCATTTATAAAGTATATTTTCTTTTGATACTATCCATGAATTGTGAGGATCGACCATGCACAGATCTGCTTTATAACCTTCCCTGAGAAATCCCCTGTCTTTAATATTAAACAGGATTGCAGGATTGTGACACATTTTTTCGATTATCTTTTCCAGACTGATCAATTTGCGGTGCCATAGTTCCAGCATTATAACCAGCGAATGCTGAACCAGCGGCCCGCCCGAAGGTGCTTTAAAATATGTATTCTTCTTTTCTTCAAGAGTATGGGGGGCATGATCGGTTGCAATAATATCGATAAGATCGTTATTTAAAGCAGCGATAAGAGCGTCTCGGTCGAACCTGGTCTTTATGGCAGGATTCCATTTAATGAGAGTCCCAAGTTCATTGTACGATGATTCCTCAAACCATAAATGGTGAACACAAACTTCACTGGTAATCCTCTTTTCACGTAATGGGCGTTCGTTACTGAAAAGTTTCATTTCGTCGGCCGTTGAGAGGTGAAGAATATGTAATCTAGTGTTGAATTCTTTTGCCAGACGGACAGCGAAGGAGGATGACTTAAAACAAGCATCCCTGCTACGGATAAGTGGGTGCATATTTATTGGTACTTCTTCACCATACTTTTTACGGTATTCCTCACTGTTTTTTCTTATTGTTGGCTCATCTTCACAATGAGCTGTTACAGGCAAAATTGCTTTCGAGAACAACTCCCTCAAAGCGCCTTCATTATCAACCAGCATATTTCCTGTAGAGGAACCCATAAAAAGCTTAATTCCACATACTTCACGGGGATCAACACTCATGACCTCATTAATGTTCGTGTTTGTAGCCCCAATGTAAAAAGAGAAATTTGTCAGGGAATTCTCAGCCCCTATCAGGTATTTATCCTTAAGAATATCGAGTGTAACAGTTTGTGGATTCGTATTTGGCATATCCATAAAAGAGGTAATACCACCTGCAACTGCTGCACGCGACTCACTGTGTATGTCTCCTTTATATGTAAGTCCCGGGTCTCTGAAATGAACCTGGTCATCAATAATTCCGGGCAGAAGTAATAACCCGTTTGCATCTATTATTCTGGTTCCCTGAGGAATAGCAGGCTGATCTACGGAGCCAATTGCCGCAATAAGTTCATTAATAATAAGAAGATCACCCCGAAAAGATTTTCCTTCGTTAACGATTGTGGCATTCTTAATAAGTATACTGCTCATTTTTACTTTTGGTTGTCGCTCTTCATGTCTTAATGGGGTTGTTGAGAAAGTCCTTTGTGAACCTTCAGCACTAAGTAACACAAAGGGAAAAGCCAAAGAGAATCACCTTTTCAACAGCGCCCATGGGGGGTTAGTTCCTATGATATTTAGTAAAAAGACTTCTCCCTTTCATCTTCAGCACTCCCCACAACGCCTCGTTAAATATTCCTCCGGTCATTTTTGAAGCTCCCAGTTTCCTGTCGGTAAATATTATAGGGACCTCAACTATTTTATAGCCGAGCTTCCATGCCGTAAATTTCATTTCAATCTGGAACCCATAGCCAACTGCCCTGATGTGTTCAGGTTTAATATTTTCAAGAACTTCCTTCCTGTAGCAAATGAATCCGGCTGTTGTATCCATCACTCTCATCCCT
Source organism: uncultured Bacteroidales bacterium (assembly GCA_963809855.1). Lineage (GTDB taxonomy): Bacteria > Bacteroidota > Bacteroidia > Bacteroidales > VadinHA17 > LD21. The sequence goes on from CAWELF010000001.1 coordinate 4,075,158, forward strand.
GTGATTATCCGTACATAAATAGATGCTGCATATGACATGATTACACGACCAAGGGGCCAGTTTACAACATTTACACCGCTTACATATCTTGAACCTATCGCTATGTCAGCGCCATCTTCGTGGCAGGCTATGAAAAGCCGCTCAAGGTCTTTTGGGTCGTGTGAAAAATCTGCATCCATCTCATATACATAGTCATAACCATGCTCAAGGGCCCATTTGAAACCTGCAATATAGGCAGTACCGAGTCCCATTTTACCGGGTCTTTCAACCAGGTGAAGGTTTGGTAGCGAAAGTTGAAGGTTTTTAACAATTGCTGCGGTCCCATCTGGCGAGTTATCGTCAATTATGAGAATGTCGAAAGAGGTTTTAAGGGAAGAAATAGATTTTATTATTGCTTCAATATTTTCTTTCTCTTTATAGGTGGGTATGATTACTATATTAGACATATCCTTAAATTATACGCGAAAATACTGATTTTCATCAACAGAGCGTTATCCAGGAGTAATATTTTGTCCATAATCGGATGATTTATCACTTACACGCAGATAACACTAATCCCTTCACTGATAATTTAAAAACATTTGACTACAGACACTTTTTAATTATTTATATTATTTTACTTTTGCAGATCAGTGAATACTTCCCTATGAAAATGTCATTCTTGGTTCTTTTGTTTTGTTCCATCCTCACTGTTCCCGGCTATTCTCAGGAAAAAAAGTGGCAGGTCGGTTTATCCTCCTTCTTTGATAATACTGAATTCGGTAGTTCAAAAGTCCAAATCCCGCAGACAATGGCTGGAGTCCACTTTTTACCGGAAGTTGGTTTAGGCATCGATTCTGTTCATTCCGTAAATATTGGTTTCGACGCTTTACACGAATTTGGAAGTTCACGATCAGTCGATTATTTCTATCCTACAGCCTATTATGAGTTCGACAAAAAGCCTTATAAGTTCTATATGGGTGCATTCCCCAGAAAATATGCACTTGAAAAATACCCGCGGATATTTTTTCAGGATTCAATTTATTACTACAGGCCAAATATAAATGGGCTCTTCTGGGAGAGACGTCAAAATAATTACTATGCTAACGTGTGGCTCGATTGGACCAGCCGTCAGTCTTTTACTAAGCATGAAGCCTTCTTTATGGGTTTTTCAGGAAGATACACCACAGGAGTATTCTATGCCCAGCATTTTGGATATATGTACCATTTTGCCGGCACAATGGATACGACTATAGTGGATGCTTTACACGATAGTGGAATGTTTCTTACATCAATTGGAATTGATATTTCCCAAAAATCAATTTTTAATATACTTGAAACAAATTTCGGTTGGGTGGTTGGTCTCGACCGTGCAAGGTCAGAACATACAGGATGGATTGTCGGAAAGGGATTCCTGATGGAAACAAAAATTGAATATAAGGGAATAGGCCTGTTCAATAGTTTTTATACTGGTCATAAACAGATGAATTTTTATAGTGACCATGGAAATGACCTATATTGGGGTGATCCTGTTTACAGGGCTACTACATATAATCGTTCAGATATATTTGTTAATTTCATTCATAACAAGTTTGTGAATGTAAAATTCATTTACTCACTTCATTTTCTTGAAAGTACAGTGTACCACGAACAAGCGCTTAAGGTCTCTCTTAATATGAATAATTTCTAGTCAGTTGGAAATACAATCTTTTAGTAATTAGTGTTTCAATCCTCATAAAATGAGAAAATGGGATTATAAAAAAGTATTTATTGCACTTCTCGCGGTCTGGTTTATTATAAACTTACTGCAGGCAATATTTACTGAAATATTTTCTGATGAGGCATATTATTATATGTATGGGAAATATCTTGCCTGGGGGTATTTCGACCATCCGCCAATGATTGCACTGATGATCAGGCTGGGTACCCTCATTTTCAACGGAACGCTTGGGGTCAGATTAATAACTGTTCTTGTTCAGCTGGGTACAATAACTTTAATATGGAAAACGCTTAAGCTAAAGGAACCGGATCCTTCTCAGGTGTATCTCTTCTTCATACTTGCTGCTTCTTTATGGATGTTTTCAGCATATGGATTTATTTCTACACCCGATGCGCCATTGCTCTTCTTTACAGCATTATTTCTTTTTTCCTACAAAAATTTCCTTGACAACCAGAGATGGAGTACAACGGTACTTCTTTCGTTAGCGATGGCCGGCATGGTTTACAGCAAATATCAGGCAGTGCTTATTATTGGTTTTGTTGTACTCTCAAATTTAAAGCTTCTGAAAACATACAGGTTCTGGCTTGCAGGTATAGTTGCTTTATTGTTGCTTTCTCCTCATATACATTGGCAGTTCGTAAACAATTTTCCTAGTTTTAAATATCATCTCGTCGACAGGTCTGATGGGTTCAAATGGAAATTTATATTTGAATATATTCCAAACCAGATGGTTGTATTTAATCCATTAATTCTAGGACTTGTTTTTTATGTGTTAGTGAAATTCCGGTCGGGAGATTTATTCACCAGAGCGCTTTATTTTCTGATTATTGGATTTATTGGATTCTTCTGGATAACCGCCTTCAGGGGACATGTGGAACCACAATGGACATTGGCCTGTTCAGCGCCAATTATCTTAATTTTGTTTAACAGGATATGGGAGAGTCAATTATTAAAAAAATATATCAGGACAATTGTCTTCCCGGCTTTGCTATTGCTCCTTGTATTTCGTATCCTCATCCTTACCAATCTTCCTCTGGTAAAATCTCTGGATATTAACGGTAAAGAGGAACAATTTAAATTTGTTGAGTCAGTAGCAGATAATCTGCCTGTTGTTTTCTCTTCCTCATATCAAAGCCCTTCTTTGTTTACTTTCTTCACAGGAAAAGTATCCTTTCCCGTAAGCAGCCTCTATACGCGTCAGACACAGTACGACATCTGGCAACTCGAAAAAACTTACCAGAACAAACCGGCATTTATCGCATCAACAAGGGAAGGACGTTCAAAACTCTTCGAAAAAGACAAAATCCAGTTCACAGGATATGTAACCAGCAGTCTTCAGACAACAAACAGGATTAGAATACTATTTGATTCATTACCAGAGGTTTTGACCGGAGGTGATTCCATTTCAATATCAATTAAGTTAAGCAACCCGGGAGGATATGATGTTGATTTTAATCATTTCGATTTTCCGGTTCAGATAATCGCTGTTTTACTTAAAGGGAAAGATATCATTCTTAATCCTGTTAAATTATCGGCGCCAATTTCTATTCTTCATCAGGGAGAATCCATAAATAGGACCATCAAAACCGTTATACCGAATCTTCCGGCTGGTGAGTACAAGATTGGTGTTTCTCTGAATACTTTCCTCGGCACAACATTAAACAGCACTTTTGTTAAGATTAAGATTACAAAAAATGATAAATGATGTTCTGATACATAAGTTTATAAAGTTTTGTGTTGTCGGCTTCTCCGGCATGGTGATTGATTTTGGAACAACCTGGTTATTAAAGGAAAAGGTAAAAGTCAATAAGTATATTGCCAATTCAACTGGCTTTGTTCTTGCTGCGACATCTAATTACATATGGAACCGCTTCTGGACATTCCAAAGTGAGAACAGCCACGTGGTAACAGAATACTTCTCATTTATAATAATCTCGCTGATTGGTCTGGCCATTAATAACTTTCTGATTTATCTGCTCTCCGATAAAATGAAATTCAATTTCTACTTTTCAAAACTTATTGCTATCGGAGTGGTTACTGTGTGGAATTTCGTTTTGAACTACCTTATTACATTCAGGTAATAATTTATTTGACCCCGTGTTGATTAATGCGTTTGAAACTGATTATACTAGTTGCCTTATGTTGTCTGCAATTAAAATTGAACGGGCAGGAGATGGTTCAATCGGATAGCCTTATTATAAGTGAAATTAATATTGAAGGGAATTTTGTTTCGAGTAAAAGAGTAATTAATCGTGAACTGGTTTTTAAAATCAATGAGACAGTTGCCCGCGACCAGCTTGAGTACCTGAAACGGATCAGCATTAATAATCTTACAAAGACAGCCCTTTTTAATTTTGTTGAAATAGAACTAATTGAGATTAAGCCTGGAAGCCTGAGCCTTACGATTAAGTTAACAGAACGTTGGTTCATTTGGCCCACAGCCTACCTTAATCATACCGACACAAATTTTAGCGAATGGTGGCGTACAAAAGATCTGAACAAACTGGAATATGGTATTGGTCTGAAAGTGAACAATTTCAGGGGCATGGGGGAGTCTTTAATATTGAATTTTCGTTTCGGAAATTTCACAAAGTACGAATTAGAGTATGATGGGTTTCATCTGGATAAAGAGGAGAAGCATTCACTTTCTGTAAAGCTATTGATTTCAGAACAGAAGGTTCTTCCCTGGGTAATAATGGATAACAACTATCTGACTCTAAAAACGGATCAAAATTTACTTTCTTCTGCCAAAGTTGCATTTAAGTATACATACAGGAAAGAGTACTTTAACTCTCATTCTTTAAGTTTTGGTTACACTGAAAATAATGTTGCAGACACAGTTCTTAAACTTAATCTTTATTTCCTGGGACTAAATAACCAACAGCAACGATATTTTAATCTGGGTTATGAGTTCTCTCGTGACACACGTGACTCGCATTTTTATCCTAAAACCGGATATCTCATAGTTGCGGGTATTAATAAAGCAGGCCTGGGCTTTCTGCGAGGCGAATATAACAGGATAGATGTTGCTTTCAAATTATTTGGTTACCGCAAATTCATAAACAGGTTCTATGGAGCCTCATCAATCCAGGTCACATCCTCATCAAATCAGAACCCGATCTTTTATGATCAGGCTGGATTAGGATCGTTACAGTTCGTAAGAGGTTATGAGTATTACTCGGTAAATGGCGACCAGACTCTCCTTTTTAAGAGTCTTCTTAAATTTGAACTTTTACCAATGCAGGTGATAAACTTGAAAATTTGGCCGATACGTAAAGTCTACCAGTTAAACCGCATTCCTTTCGAGATCTATACAAATGTGTTTTTCGACGCAGGTTATGTGCACGACAGTTTCAGAATCTATAAAGAGAATAACAACACTTTGGTAAATAAACTGATGTACAGCACAGGTATCGGGGTCGATTTTGTGACCTACTATGATAAAGTATTGCGGTTCGATTATTCATTTAATGCGCTGGGGGAGAGTGGATTATTTATTCACTGGAAAGCAGCAATACGCTAGAACTCAGGCTAAACACTATTATTTTCAGGGTTTTATCCGGGGTAAAAAAAAGCACCGGTTTGAACAGATCTTAAGAAGCTGGAAATTCGATAGTTATTTAATACCTTCAAAAATAATTCTTAAAAATGTGCATTTTTTTCATTTCATCTCTTGGAGGAAAAGAATCAATTTATATCTTTGCACCCTCTTTTGAATGACATGTTAATTGGGTGATGAATAATGAGAGTTCTCCTGGTTTGAATTGATGGGAAAAAGAGGGGGAGAGAGGCCGGAAAAAATATCTCATTTTTAATTTGGAACTGACGGGAATGAATATTAACTTTGTCGTCCCAAAAGCAAAAAGTTCTTGACATAAGAAGAAAGAATAAAAAAGAAGACCCTCTGGAGCGAAGGCGAAGGAGGGCGACAGTTCTTTGAAATTTTGGAGTAAACAACCAGGCGAGATATGGAAATCTCGTCTAAGATAATAACTTGTTAGTATTTTTGAAAAGAGTTCACGGATTGGTTTTTGTAAAGAGACATAATAAAATTTTTACAATGAAGAGTTTGATCCTGGCTCAGGATGAACGCTAGCGGGAGGCTTAACACATGCAAGTCGAGGGGCAGCATAGAGTAGCAATACTTTGATGGCGACCGGCGCACGGGTGAGTAACACGTATGCAACCTACCCTATACTGGGGGATAGCCCGGAGAAATTCGGATTAATACCCCATAATAATATTAGAAGGCATCTTTTAATATTTAAAGCTTCGGCGGTACAGGATGGGCATGCGTAACATTAGCTAGTTGGTAGGGTAACGGCTTACCAAGGCTACGATGTTTAGGGGACCTGAGAGGGTGATCCCCCACACTGGTACTGAGACACGGACCAGACTCCTACGGGAGGCAGCAGTGAGGAATATTGGTCAATGGGCGCAAGCCTGAACCAGCCATCCCGCGTGAAGGAAGAAGGCGCTATGGGTCGTAAACTTCTTTTCCAGAGGAAGAAAACCCCCGACGTGTCGGGGCTTGCCGGTACTCTGGGAATAAGCATCGGCTAACTCCGTGCCAGCAGCCGCGGTAATACGGAGGATGCGAGCGTTATCCGGATTTATTGGGTTTAAAGGGTGCGTAGGCGGATTAATAAGTCAGTGGTGAAAACCTTCAGCTTAACTGTAGAATTGCCATTGATACTGTTAGTCTTGAGTACGGTCAAGGTAGGCGGAATGTGTAATGTAGCGGTGAAATGCTTAGATATTACACAGAACACCGATTGCGAAGGCAGCTTACTGGGCCATTACTGACGCTGATGCACGAAAGCGTGGGGAGCGAACAGGATTAGATACCCTGGTAGTCCACGCCGTAAACGATGATCACTCGCTGTTTGCGATACACAGTTAGCGGCTAAGCAAAAGCATTAAGTGATCCACCTGGGGAGTACGGTCGCAAGACTGAAACTCAAAGGAATTGACGGGGGCCCGCACAAGCGGAGGAACATGTGGTTTAATTCGATGATACGCGAGGAACCTTACCTGGGCTTAAATGTAGAGTGCATGAGGTAGAAATACTTCTTTCCTTCGGGACTCTTTGCAAGGTGCTGCATGGTTGTCGTCAGCTCGTGCCGTGAGGTGTCGGGTTAAGTCCCATAACGAGCGCAACCCTTATCGTTAGTTGCCAGCGGGTAATGCCGGGAACTCTAACGAAACTGCCGGCGTAAACCGTGAGGAAGGTGGGGATGACGTCAAATCAGCACGGCCCTTATGTCCAGGGCTACACACGTGTTACAATGGCCGGTACAGAGGGCAGCTACCTGGAGACAGGATGCGAATCTCCAAAGCCGGTCTCAGTTCGGATCGAAGTCTGCAACTCGACTTCGTGAAGCTGGATTCGCTAGTAATCGCGCATCAGCCATGGCGCGGTGAATACGTTCCCGGGCCTTGTACACACCGCCCGTCAAGCCATGGAAGTTGGGGGTACCTGAAGTCCGTAACCGTAAGGAGCGGCCTAGGGTAAAACTAGTGACTGGGGCTAAGTCGTAACAAGGTAGCCGTACCGGAAGGTGCGGCTGGAACACCTCCTTTCTGGAGAAAATCAAAACGTTAACGAAATCTCTTGTAGAAAGTAGTTACTTATCCGCCTGGTTTTTACTTCATTATTATATAAAGTCAAAAGTTTATAAAGTCAAAAGTCCATAAAGTCCATAATCGACTTTACAGACTTTAAACTTTACAGACTTTCGACTAATTAAGGAGAATATACAACCATCCTAAGTTTACGGAAGTATTATTCAGTCCCGTAGCTCAGTTGGTTAGAGCACTACACTGATAATGTAGGGGTCCGCAGTTCAACTCTGCGCGGGACTACCTCGACCACCGAAGCCTTGGCAAAGGTGATCTGTTCCTAAGAAGTGCATAGCTTAAGCATTATCCGCCTATGCTAAGCTTCCGGACAATGGGGGAATTAGCTCAGTTGGTCAGAGCACCTGCCTTGCACGCAGGGGGTCAAGGGTTCGACTCCCTTATTCTCCACAATTTGGGCTTACCCCCCATCCTCCCTAAAAGGGGGCAAAAAAGTCCCTTTTAGGGGATTTAGGGGTAACCTCAGAAAAGTTCTTTGACATATTGGTAAGAAAGTTAGTAAAATTGATTAACTCAAGAAAGTAAATAAGAGCGAATGGTGAATGCCTTGGCTCTCAGAGGCGAAGAAGGACGTGACAAGCTGCGATAAGCAACGGGGAGGAGCAAATAACCGATATATCCGTTGATTTCCGAATGGGGCAACCCACTACCTGAAGATGTAGTATCCCGAGCAATCGGGAGGCAAACCCGGAGAACTGAAACATCTAAGTACCCGGAGGAAAAGAAAACAAAAGTGATTCCCTTAGTAGTGGCGATCGAACGGGGAACAGCCCAAACCGATGACGTTTTGGCGTTATCGGGGTTGAAGGACCAGTGAGATTATGTAATAAATGAAATGGAATATGTCTGGAAAGTCAGACCATAGAAGGTGAAAGTCCCGTACATGTAAGTTTATTACGTATAATTGGTATCCTGAGTAGGGCGGGACACGAGAAATCCTGATTGAAACTGCCGGGACCATCCGGTAAGGCTAAATACTTCTGAGAGACCGATAGTGAACCAGTACCGTGAGGGAAAGGTGAAAAGTACCCCGAACAGGGGAGTGAAATAGTACCTGAAACCGTGCGCTTACAAGCTGTCGGAGTCCTGCTTAGGTGGGATGACGGCGTGCCTTTTGCATAATGAGCCTACGAGTTACTCCTCACTAGCAAGGTTAAGACTTTAAGAGTCGGAGCCGAAGCGAAAGCGAGTCTGAATAGGGCGTATAGTTAGTGGGGGTAGACGCGAAACTTTGTGATCTATCCTTGGTCAGGCTGAAGTTCCGGTAACACGGGATGGAGGACCGAACTAGTTGACGTTGAAAAGTCTTTGGATGAACTGAGGATAGGGGTGAAAGGCTAATCAAACTGGGAAATAGCTCGTACTCCCCGAAATGCATTTAGGTGCAGCCTCGTGGTGAGTCTTGCAGAGGTAGAGCTACTGATTGGGCTAGAGGGCTTCACCGCCTATCAACTCCTGACAAACTCCGAATGCTGCAAGATATACACGGGAGTGAGCCTGCGGGTGCTAAGGTCCGTGGCCGAAAGGGAAAGAACCCAGACCATCAGCTAAGGTCCCCAAATATATGCTAAGTTGAATTAACGAGGTGCGACTGCATTGACAGCTAGGATGTTGGCTTGGAAGCAGCCATTCATTTAAAGAGTGCGTAACAGCTCACTAGTCGAGCGGTTGTGCGTGGATAATAATCGGGCATAAGCATATTACCGAAGCTATGGACTCATGGCATAAGTCATGATTGGTAGGGGAGCATTCCAGTCAGCGCAGAAGATGTATTGTAAGGTATGTTGGAGCGGCTGGAAAAGAAGATGTAGGCATAAGTAACGATAAGGGGGGTGAGAAACCGCCCCGCCGAAAGACTAAGGTTTCCTGATCAACGCTAATCGGATCAGGGTTAGTCGGGTCCTAAGGGTAAGCCGAACGGCGATCTCGATGGACAACTGGTTAATATTCCAGTACTACCGTGTACTGCGAAGGGGTGACGGAGTAGTGAAAGATCCGCGTACTGACGGAATAGTACGTTAAAGGGTGTAGTTATATTGTTAGGTTAATAGCGTTGAGATGATGAACCTGACAGTACCATGAGCCTTCGGGCAAGTGGATAGTGATCCTAAACAGACTTCCAAGAAAAACCTCTAAGCTTCAGGTACATGGTGCCCGTACCACAAACCGACACAGGTAGTCAAGGAGAGAATCCTAAGGTGCTCGAGTGATCCGTGGCTAAGGAACTAGGCAAATTAGACCTGTAACTTCGGGAAAAAGGTCTCCCGCGCAAGCGGGACGCAGATAAATGGCCCAGGCGACTGTTTAGCAAAAACACATGGCTTTGCGAAATCGAAAGATGAAGTATAAGGCCTGACACCTGCCCGGTGCTGGAAGGTTAAGAGGGGGGGTTATTGTCCTTCGGGATGAGAAGCACTGAATTGAAGCCCCAGTAAACGGCGGCCGTAACTATAACGGTCCTAAGGTAGCGAAATTCCTTGTCGGGTAAGTTCCGACCTGCACGAATGGTGTAACGATCTGGGCACTGTCTCAGCCATGAGCTCGGTGAAATTGTAGTCCCGGTGAAGATGCCGGGTACCCGCAACGGGACGGAAAGACCCCGTGAACCTTTACTATAGCTTAACATTGATTTTGGGTAAATAATGTGTAGGATAGGTCGGAGACTATGAAGCGGTTTCGCCAGGAATCGTGGAGTCATCCTTGAAATACGACCCTTTATTTATCTGGAACCTAACCCCGCAAGGGAGACATTGTTTGGTGGGTAGTTTGACTGGGGTGGTCGCCTCCAAAAGAGTAACGGAGGCTTCTCAAGGTGCCCTCAGCACGATTGGTAACCGTGCGCAGAGTGCAATGGCATAAGGGCGCTTGACTGTGAGACCGACAAGTCGATCAGGTACGAAAGTAGGGCATAGTGATCCGGTGGTTCCGCATGGAAGGGCCATCGCTCAAAGGATAAAAGGTACTCCGGGGATAACAGGCTGATCGCCGCCAAGAGCTCATATCGACGCGGCGGTTTGGCACCTCGATGTCGGCTCGTCACATCCTGGGGCTGGAGAAGGTCCCAAGGGTTCGGCTGTTCGCCGATTAAAGTGGCACGCGAGCTGGGTTCAGAACGTCGTGAGACAGTTCGGTCCCTATCTGTTGTGGGCGTAGGAGATTTGAGAGAACCTGACACTAGTACGAGAGGACCGTGTTGGACAGACCTCTAGTGTACCTGTTGTGGCGCCAGCTGCATCGCAGGGTAGCTATGTTTGGAAGAGATAAGCACTGAAAGCATCTAAGTACGAAGCTCATCTCAAGATGAGATCTCCTTTAAGGGTCGTTGAAGACTACGACGTTGATAGGTTGCAGGTGTAAAGGCGGTAACGTCAAAGCCGAGCAATACTAATTACCCGTAAACTTTCGGGGTACAATTTTATTAACTTTTTCCGATATGTCTAAGTCATAATGATTGCGGATTGCGGATTGGAGATTGCGGATTGAAAAAATCCTCAACACAGTTCGAAAGGAAGGCGGAAATTGATTAAACGGAATGAATAAATCCGAAATCACAAATCCGAAATCCGAAATCCGAGATGATCTTTAGGTGACTATAGCGTCGGGGTTCCACCTCTTCCCATTCCGAACAGAGAAGTTAAGCCCGACAGCGCCAATGGTACTGCAATTGTGGGAGAGTAGGTCGTCGCCGACTTTAATTAAGTCCTGGATTTTATCCGGGGCTTTTTTTGTTATATACCCAGCCCCAGTTCACTTCCGTACACCGTCATTGCGAGCGAAGCGAAGCAATCCCATGCATGCAAAACGAAGTATAGTTACATGGTGGTCACCCGTGACGGATTGCTTCGCTTCGCTCGCAATGACACGTCCGCTTATTAGTCTTGCTGTCTCCCGTGACGGATTGCTTCGCTTCGCTCGCAATGACGCGTCCACCTATTGGGATTTGGACTTCGCTCGCAATGACACGTCCACCTAAAAAAAGCCCTCTTCCGGCAAAAAGAAGAGGGCTCGAAAAACTTGGTTAAAATGTATTACAAACTGAATATTACTCCGGCACTAACCCATAAAGCATTGTTGGTATACCCTAAATGGTTATCAATATTGCTTAAGTTTGTATAGCCGCGTTTATAACGAACGTCTCCGCAAAATGTTAAATTAAACATCTTAATCAACACACCACCGCCAACCACAGGAGCAAATTCATTCTGAATAATGCGCGGTGTGATATCGTCCGTAGAAGTCCTGTAAGAAATTACATCATTAAAGGTGACCTTACGAACAATGGCAGTTCTTGCTGAAACATTGATGCCAAGATTAACCCCCCCATATATATAAGGAGCAAAACTACCTTCACCAAAGGAAAGTTTAACTGTGAGAGGTACATCGACATTATATAAATCCATATCGACATGATCAATAACCGAGTTCGATCCAATATTGGCCAGAACAGGACTTCCTGGAGAATAAATATAAGATGTGGCTATTTTGTGGGCACCATATTGCGCATAGTTTCCTTCCAGCTGGACGCTTAAAAGACTGTTAAGTTTATAGCCGGCTAAAAGTCCATAGGATACGTTGTCAAAGGCAGTTTCTGCGAACTTGACATTCGCGTTGGAAATAGCTTCAAAATCTGAAATGCCATAACCTACCTTTCCTCCGATATAGAACCCTCCGGATGAGGACCCGGATACCGTACTTTCCTGTGCCTTTAAAGTACTGAATGAAACTACTATCAATAATAATAGTATTATTTTTTTCATATTTTATGTATTTGTTTAATAAGCGAGGGGGTTTTTATCTCCTCTCGCTTATAACCATAAATACTACTGTTCTATAGTACGTTTACCTGTTCCAAAATAGAAATCGCGAACATAGGTTTTCCCTGCAAAAAGTACAATTGGTGTAAAGCTGGGAGTAATTTCAAGGGAATGAGCACTTGAAGGATTGTTTTTCCCAACATATCCGCTCCCCTGGTTAGTCATAATTATATTATCAACCTGACCATTTTTCAGGATAGCAACTCCAGTAGCACCAGTTCCTTTTCCGGGAACCGAAGGAGTAAATGTTACAGTCGGAACCGCATTGTAGCCATAACCTTTTGTATAGGGATAGAATGCTGGGAATGTAACACCTGCAATTGTTCCATCAGCGTTTACATTACATTGAGCAACTGCCGTTAATAATGATGAAGCAACAGTAATCTTAATCGTAGGTGCAATGTAATATCCTGAACCGGCATTCGTTACGGTGATCGCAGAAACTCTTCCATCTGTAACGACTGCGGTAGCTACAGCCCCTGTCCCAAAATGATTGGCATCAGCTGGATTAAGGGTATTTACAATCTCAACGGTTGGGACCACAACATATCCGGCACCGGGATTCGATATCTGAATAAAATCAATCTGACCAGATTTTGGATTTGGATTGGCAGTTGCAGCTGCTGAAGAAGAGTAAGTAGAAATGGTAGCAATATACCTTCCAGCTGCATCCGTCGCATAATCATAGCCCTGACCTGGATCTGCAACTGTTATGGCTGTAACCTGTCCACCGCTAACGGTAGCTGTCATTTCAGCCTGACGGACTGGTATCAGACCAGGAGCAGTAACTGTAAGATATACATTTGGAGCAGCAGTATAGCCAGAGCCCGCACTCGTAAGAATTACCCTTTTAAGCAGACCATTGATCCTCGAGATCACGCCGGCTGTGGCAGTAGTTCCCGATGGAGGCGCAGCAAAAGTAACAACAACATCAGTTCCTTCATAACCACTACCCTGGGCAGTAACTGTAATGTCTTTTACTTTGTACAATATTGCTGAGGTTGCAGTTGCAGCTGTAGTTGGTACTGTAGTATTAGATGGAGTAATAGTAACAGTCGGGGCTGATGTATAACCATCTCCATTTACAAGAGTAAAACTGGCGATACTCTGACTAAGAACTGCTGTAACACCTGCTGGTGCAGCAACATATACTCCTGATCCGGCAGCATTTTCAAACTCAACAGTAGTTCCAGCTCCATATCCATTTCCGCCTGCCAGAACAGTAACCCCCGTAACCGGGAATTCTCTTGTTGCACCCGCTGTGGCATTTGTTCCTCCAGAAGGAGCCGGGGTTAATGAAATTGTAGGGTTAGAAGTATAGCCAGACCCCGGATTGTCTACAGTAATAGTTCCTACTGTAGTTCCTGCCATGTTTGCATGAGCTACAGCTCCTGATCCACCACCGCCGGTTATTGTAACTGTTGGTGAGACTAGATAGCCTAACCCATTAGCTGTTACAGTAATGGATGATATTCTACCACCTGCACCAAGGGTAGTAGAGTCAGTTACAGCACCACTACCAGCACCTACTATTCTAGTACCGTGTCTTTTTGTATACCAGGTAGTTGTGGTCGGGGGAGTGACTGATAGAATAGGGTTGGCAGTTGTCATGTTAGCAGTGGCTGTTGCAAGAGTACCCGTTCCTGCTGCAATTGTAACTGTAGGTGCAGCTGTGTAACCTGCTCCTGGGTTTGTAAGAGTCAGTCCAGAAACATAACCGGTCATATTTGCGGTAGCTGCTGCGCCTGTTCCGGTGTTTGAAGTGATCGTAATAGCAGGAGCAGATGTATAGCCTGTACCAGCAGTTCCTAAAGCAATTGCAGAAATGGAAAATCCAATTTTTGGTGTTGCAGTTGCTGCAAAAGCAAGATCTTCTACAAAAGTAACAGTAGGTGAATCGCCAGGTTTATAGCCTGAACCTGGTGCTGTAATTGTTACGCTTGAAACTTTACCACCGGTTAAAACAGCCGTTCCTTCAGCCTGAACAGAATTAAATGCAGTTCCAGCTGAAAATTTTACTAATGGAGGTTGAGTATAACCCTGTCCAGGATTAGTAATATTTACTGAAATAATGCCCGAATTTGTAAGAACAGCAGTTGCGAGTGCTTCAGTTGTTGGCTGTGCAGCAGGAGTTCCTGTTGGTGCTGAAATTGTGACATAAGCAGACTGAACATTATTTGCTGCTATCCCAATAGCAGGAATGTCACTATATGTAAAAGTAACAGGAGGCCCGAACAAAGTTCTTATTGATTGTACTCCCCATACAGGAATATTATTAAGAGTTGGCTGCAACAATTTCTGGCTTACGGCAAATTCTGAAACATATATCCTTATTGGCAGACCATCTGGAGTTGAAGGAGCTTTCAGAGAGAATGAACCATCAGCAGCAGTAGTAGCTTTAGAAACAGTGCTATGGTAAGCGATTTGTTTGATAACCCCATAATAGTCAAAGCCCCAATATTTTGTCAAATAGCCATCCCCGTCATATTCTTCTGATAAGATATCCGGGCTTGAATGGTAGAAGTACCTGTCTGTGAATATTGAACTGCTTACATCAATATCTGCAATAATGTCAACAGCAGCAGCTACTTCCGGAGCATCATTAGTTAAATCAGATTCGAAGGTTGCAATCCCATTAATAGTTGACAGATTGGTTGTAGTAGAAAATACCGGCACCATTGTACCTACATTGCGAACCAGTCCATATGCATAAATTGTTGTAGAATCAGGAAGGGCGGGTAACAATGCAACAAAATCAACCTCTGTGTAACCTGATTTGCTTATGTTTACGTTAACTGTACCAACACGTAAATCTTTAAAGGAAGCCATTCCGGATGGGCCTGTTGTTACAGATTGTGTCTTCCCATACTGGCTTATTGTGATAACTACCTGGTCTAGTTGCTCTGCACCTTTAAATTTACTCGAGGCACTAAGCCAGTTTGCATCGCTGGCCAAAACAGCTGTAACAGTATAATTGATTACTCCTCCCTCTTTCTTGAGTGAGTCGAGAAGCAAAGCCTGACTCTTCTGAATTGAATCATTAAGAATGGCAAGCTTTTGCTGCTCGGTGAAAGCATCCTTTTCAGTAAATGTGTCTTTCACACACGAACTGACAAACGCCAGTATCCCTATAAACAGGAATACAAAAATTGATAGATTTTTTTTCATAAGATTAGATGATTAGTATTAATTAATAGGTGATCATTTTATTTATCGGAATATTGAATAAATATATAGTCAAAAACGGAACTAAGTTCCTTACTCAGAGCATCCATCACATTGTATATCAAATTTAATGTTTTTACTAAATTTTTGAAAACATTTAGCTTGTTTTTCTTGAATTTCCTTTTTTGTTTGATGAATTGTGTTATTCCAATGATCAAACGAAACTTTTTTAGGATGAAGAGATACAGTGTTGCCTGTGGTTTTGAAATCTTATCACAGATTTATTATATGCTCTTCATGATTTGAACATGCTTAATAGCCGAATGGCACCATACTCATGTTCATTTCAGGTACTGATACCACATTTTTCCCCTGACATCATGGTTAAGTTCTTGTAAGATTTCTTTCCACGGTCAACTATATATAATAAGGTATACCGTTTATTATATTCTTTTATATAAGGTATACTATTATATTATAGAGTTTGCTTTTGGATAGTTAATTTTAAGATTGTACGGAGTAATTGTATTGAATTTTGGTATAGTTCAAACTAATTTCAAAATTATCTGAACAAAGATTAGTGTGCCGGAAAAGGTTAGGCAAGTTGGTTATTCGATCAGATTTTATGGCTGTAATCGCGGACAGAATAATTATTCAGATTTTATTTATTATGTATATACTTGTGAATTAAGAACAAAAGATTTTTCGCATAAATAATATTGAAAATATCTTGCAATTTATTTGGATTGTAAATATAGTTTCATACATTTGCACCCGCTTAAAGACAAAGAGTTGATTGAAGGGTTAGAGAGATAGTATTCCGGCTTAGTGAAGAATGGCAATACGAGGGGGAGAGAGGCCGGAAAAAATATCTCATTTTTAATTTGGAACTGACGGGAATGAATATTAACTTTGTCGTCCCAAAAGCAAAAAGTTCTTGACATAAGAAGAAAGAATAAAAAAGAAGACCCTCTGGAGCGAAGGCGAAGGAGGGCGACAGTTCTTTGAAATTTTGAAGTAAACAACCAGGCGAGATATGGAAATCTCGTCTAAGATAATAACTTGTTAGTATTTTTGAAAAGAGTTCACGGATTGGTTTTTGTAAAGAGACATAATAAAATTTTTACAATGAAGAGTTTGATCCTGGCTCAGGATGAACGCTAGCGGGAGGCTTAACACATGCAAGTCGAGGGGC
Source organism: uncultured Bacteroidales bacterium (assembly GCA_963809855.1). Lineage (GTDB taxonomy): Bacteria > Bacteroidota > Bacteroidia > Bacteroidales > VadinHA17 > LD21. The sequence continues at coordinate 4,091,671 of CAWELF010000001.1, forward strand.
AGCATAGAGGTAGCAATACTTTGGTGGCGACCGGCGCACGGGTGAGTAACACGTATGCAACCTACCCTATACTGGGGGATAGCCCGGAGAAATTCGGATTAATACCCCATAATAATATTAGAAGGCATCTTTTAATATTTAAAGCTTCGGCGGTACGGGATGGGCATGCGCAACATTAGCTAGTTGGTAGGGTAACGGCCTACCAAGGCTACGATGTTTAGGGGACCTGAGAGGGTGATCCCCCACACTGGTACTGAGACACGGACCAGACTCCTACGGGAGGCAGCAGTGAGGAATATTGGTCAATGGGCGCAAGCCTGAACCAGCCATCCCGCGTGAAGGAAGAAGGCGCTATGCGTCGTAAACTTCTTTTCCAGAGGAAGAAAACCCCCGACGTGTCGGGGCTTGCCGGTACTCTGGGAATAAGCATCGGCTAACTCCGTGCCAGCAGCCGCGGTAATACGGAGGATGCGAGCGTTATCCGGATTTATTGGGTTTAAAGGGTGCGTAGGCGGATTAATAAGTCAGTGGTGAAAACCTTCAGCTTAACTGGAGACTTGCCATTGATACTGTTAGTCTTGAGTACGGTCAAGGTAGGCGGAATGTGTAATGTAGCGGTGAAATGCTTAGATATTACACAGAACACCGATTGCGAAGGCAGCTTACTGGGCCATTACTGACGCTGATGCACGAAAGCGTGGGGAGCGAACAGGATTAGATACCCTGGTAGTCCACGCCGTAAACGATGATCACTCGCTGTTAGCGATACACAGTTAGCGGCTAAGCAAAAGCATTAAGTGATCCACCTGGGGAGTACGGTCGCAAGACTGAAACTCAAAGGAATTGACGGGGGCCCGCACAAGCGGAGGAACATGTGGTTTAATTCGATGATACGCGAGGAACCTTACCTGGGCTTAAATGTAGAGTGCATGAGGTAGAAATACTTCTTTCCTTCGGGACTCTTTGCAAGGTGCTGCATGGTTGTCGTCAGCTCGTGCCGTGAGGTGTCGGGTTAAGTCCCATAACGAGCGCAACCCTTATCGTTAGTTGCCAGCGGGTAATGCCGGGAACTCTAACGAAACTGCCGGTGTAAACCGTGAGGAAGGTGGGGATGACGTCAAATCAGCACGGCCCTTATGTCCAGGGCTACACACGTGTTACAATGGCCGGTACAGAGGGCAGCTACCTGGAGACAGGATGCGAATCTCCAAAGCCGGTCTCAGTTCGGATCGGAGTCTGCAACTCGACTCCGTGAAGCTGGATTCGCTAGTAATCGCGCATCAGCCATGGCGCGGTGAATACGTTCCCGGGCCTTGTACACACCGCCCGTCAAGCCATGGAAGTTGGGGGTACCTGAAGTCCGTAACCGTAAGGAGCGGCCTAGGGTAAAACTAGTGACTGGGGCTAAGTCGTAACAAGGTAGCCGTACCGGAAGGTGCGGCTGGAACACCTCCTTTCTGGAGAAAATCAAAACGTTAACGAAATCTCTTGTAGAAAGTAGTTACTTATCCGCCTGGTTTTTACTTCATTATTATATAGATGAGTCAAATAGTCTATAAAGTCTTTAAAGTCAAAAGTGACTTTACGGACTTTAAACTTTAAGACTTTCGACTCATTTCGAAATTTGGCTTTGGCCAGAGTCCCGATGGAAAATGGGATTCAAGGGTTTCATCACCCTTAATTTCACAATCCGCCAACTGGCGGAAAGTTCTTTGACATATTGGTAAGAAAGTTAGTAAAATTGATTAACTCAAGAAAGTAAATAAGAGCGCATGGTGAATGCCTTGGCTCTCAGAGGCGAAGAAGGACGTGACAAGCTGCGATAAGCAACGGGGAGGAGCAAATATCCGATATATCCGTTGATTTCCGAATGGGGCAACCCACTACAATGAAGATGTAGTATCCCGAGCAATCGGGAGGCAAACCCGGAGAACTGAAACATCTTAGTACCCGGAGGAAAAGAAAACAAAAGTGATTCCCTTAGTAGTGGCGATCGAACGGGGAATAGCCCAAACCGATGACGTTTTGGCGTTATCGGGGTTGAAGGACCAGTGAGATTATGTAATAAATGAAATGGAATATGTCTGGAAAGTCAGACCATAGAAGGTGAAAGTCCCGTACATGTAAGTTTATTACGTATAATTGGTATCCTGAGTAGGTCGGGACACGAGAAATCCTGATTGAAACTGCCGGGACCATCCGGTAAGGCTAAATACTTCTGAGAGACCGATAGTGAACCAGTACCGTGAGGGAAAGGTGAAAAGTACCCCGAACAGGGGAGTGAAATAGTACCTGAAACCGTGCGCTTACAACCTGTCGGAGTCCTGCTTAGGTGGGATGACGGCGTGCCTTTTGCATAATGAGCCTACGAGTTACTCCTCACTAGCAAGGTTAAGACTTTAAGAGTTGGAGCCGAAGCGAAAGCGAGTCTGAAAAGGGCGTATAGTTAGTGGGGGTAGACGCGAAACTTTGTGATCTATCCTTGGTCAGGCTGAAGTTCCGGTAACACGGGATGGAGGGCCGAACTAGTTGACGTTGAAAAGTCTTTGGATGAACTGAGGATAGGGGTGAAAGGCTAATCAAACTGAGAAATAGCTCGTACTCCCCGAAATGCATTTAGGTGCAGCCTCGTGGTGAGTCTTGCAGAGGTAGAGCTACTGATAGGGCTAGAGGGCTTCACCGCCTATCAACCCCTGACAAACTCCGAATGCTGCAAGATATACACGGGAGTGAGCCTGCGGGTGCTAAGGTCCGTGGACGAAAGGGAAAGAACCCAGACCATCAGCTAAGGTCCCAAAATATATGCTAAGTTGAATTAACGAGGTGCGACTGCTTTGACAGCTAGGATGTTGGCTTGGAAGCAGCCATTCATTTAAAGAGTGCGTAACAGCTCACTAGTCGAGCGGTTGTGCGTGGATAATAATCGGGCATAAGCATATTACCGAAGCTATGGACTCATGGCATAAGTCATGATTGGTAGGGGAGCATTCCAGTCAGCGCAGAAGATGTATTGTAAAGTATGTTGGAGCGGCTGGAAAAGAAGATGTAGGCATAAGTAACGATAAGGCCGGTGAGAAACCGGCCCACCGAAAGACTAAGGTTTCCTGATCAACGCTAATCGGATCAGGGTTAGTCGGGTCCTAAGGGTAAGCCGAACGGCGATCTCGATGGACAACTGGTTAATATTCCAGTACCACCGTGTACTGCGAAGGGGTGACGGAGTAGTGAAAGATCCGCGTACTGACGGAATAGTACGTTAAAGGGTGTAGTTATATTTTTATGTTAATAGCGTAGAGATGATGAACCTGACAGTACCATGAGCCTTCGGGCAAGTGGATAGTGATCCTAAACAGACTTCCAAGAAAAACCTCTAAGCTTCAGGTACATGGTGCCCGTACCACAAACCGACACAGGTAGTCGAGGAGAGAATCCTAAGGTGCTCGAGTGATCCGTGGCTAAGGAACTAGGCAAATTAGACCTGTAACTTCGGGAAAAAGGTCTCCCGCGCAAGCGGGACGCAGATAAATGGCCCAGGCGACTGTTTAGCAAAAACACATGGCTTTGCGAAATCGAAAGATGAAGTATAAGGCCTGACACCTGCCCGGTGCTGGAAGGTTAAGAGGGGGGGTTATTGTCCTTCGGGATGAGAAGCTCTGAATTGAAGCCCCAGTAAACGGCGGCCGTAACTATAACGGTCCTAAGGTAGCGAAATTCCTTGTCGGGTAAGTTCCGACCTGCACGAATGGTGTAACGATCTGGGCACTGTCTCAGCCACGAGCTCGGTGAAATTGTAGTCCCGGTGAAGATGCCGGGTACCCGCAACGGGACGGAAAGACCCCGTGAACCTTTACTATAGCTTAACATTGATTTTGGGTAAATAATGTGTAGGATAGGTCGGAGACTACGAACCGGTTTCGCCAGGAATCGGGGAGTCATCCTTGAAATACGACCCTTTATTTATCTGGAACCTAACCCCGCAAGGGAGACATTGTTTGGTGGGTAGTTTGACTGGGGTGGTCGCCTCCAAAAGAGTAACGGAGGCTTCTCAAGGTGCCCTCAGCACGATTGGTAACCGTGCGCAGAGTGCAATGGCATAAGGGCGCTTGACTGTGAGACCGACAAGTCGATCAGGTACGAAAGTAGAGCATAGTGATCCGGTGGTTCCGCATGGAAGGGCCATCGCTCAAAGGATAAAAGGTACTCCGGGGATAACAGGCTGATCGCCGCCAAGAGCTCATATCGACGCGGCGGTTTGGCACCTCGATGTCGGCTCGTCACATCCTGGGGCTGGAGAAGGTCCCAAGGGTTCGGCTGTTCGCCGATTAAAGTGGCACGCGAGCTGGGTTCAGAACGTCGTGAGACAGTTCGGTCCCTATCTGTTGTGGGCGTAGGAGATTTGAGAGAACCTGACACTAGTACGAGAGGACCGTGTTGGACAGACCTCTAGTGTACCTGTTGTGGCGCCAGCTGCATCGCAGGGTAGCTATGTTTGGAAGAGATAAGCACTGAAAGCATCTAAGTACGAAGCTCATCTCAAGATGAGATCTCCTTTAAGGGTCGTTGAAGACTACGACGTTGATAGGTTGCAGGTGTAAAGGCGGTAACGTCAAAGCCGAGCAATACTAATTACCCGTAAACTTTCGGGGTACAATTTTATTAACTTTTTCCGATATGTCTAAGTCATAATGATTGCGGATTGCGGATTGGAGATTGCGGATTGAAAAAATCCTCAACACAGTTCGAAAGGAAGGCGGAAATTGATTAAACGGAATGAATAAATCCGAAATCACAAATCCGAAATCCGAAATCCGAGATGATCTTTAGGTGACTATAGCGTCGGGGTTCCACCTCTTCCCATTCCGAACAGAGAAGTTAAGCCCGACAGCGCCAATGGTACTGCAATTGTGGGAGAGTAGGTCGTCGCCGACTTTAATTAAGCCCTGGATTTTATCCGGGGCTTTTTTTGTTATATACCCAGCCCCAGTTCACTTCCGTACACCGTCATTGCGAGCGAAGCGAAGCAATCCCATGCATGCAAAACGAAGTATAGTTACATGCTGGTCACCCGTGACGGATTGCTTCGCTTCGCTCGCAATGACGCGTCCGCTTATTAGCCTTGCTGTCTCCCGTGACGGATTGCTTCGCTTCGCTCGCAATGACACGTCCGCTTATTAGCCTTGGTGTCTCCCGTGACGGATTGCTTCGCTTCGCTCGCAATGACACGTCCGCTTATTAGCCTTGCTGTATCCCGTGACAGATTGCTTCGCTTCGCTCGCAATGACACGTCCATCTCTCTAATGTACCGTCATTGCGAGGAGTGAAGCGACGAAGCAATCCTTTTCAGGAAATAAAAAAGGGTAATCGTTTTTTAACGATTACCCTTTTTTTATGAGTTAATGATCTACTAGTAGAACTTATACCTTTTATCGATTATCTTGGCATCTTTGCGCAAAGCTTCATAAGCTTCATAACTTCCTCTCATCTGGTATGCTGCTGTTAATCTTTCTCTTAGCAATTTAGGGTCTTCAGATGGAGCTGAGGTAACATTGTTGGCCGTAAGCATATAAACTCCACTGGTGCCTTTAACAGGACCGGATACAACACCTTGTTTGGAGACAGAGGCTGCAGCAATCAGTGAAGGTTCTGTTCCGGCACCCTGAATTGTATATGACTTAAAACTTACTTGTGTTGCTTCCTGAACTGTTAATCCCATTATACGGGCAATATCATTCAGGGTTTTTCCGGCACCGTTATTCTTAACAAATTCTGCTGAAAGAATGTCCGCTTTTTTGTCTTTTATCAATGCAAACCTGATATCATTTTCAACATCCTTAACAGGTGCGATTCCATCTTCCTGTGCTTTTGTACAATATGCTACAACATATTTGTTTCCGATTTCAAAAACTGCCTGCTGATTATTGTCAAGAATAATTTTACCTTTCTCCGCCTGATATAACGCCATGATAAGTGATCTTGGATTGTCAAGCCCGGGTAATGTTTTTTGCAAAGGTGTAATATCATTTGCAACCCTCTTAGTCAGCTTTTCAGCTGCAATAGCTTTAATGAATTTATCATAGGTGTCATTTTGACCGGCAAATTTACTTGCTTCAGCATATGCCTTCTGGTTTGTAATGGAGCCTGGCATAATTTTCCTGTCAATAATCCCGATGTTGTATTTTCTTGAACTCTTCGATTGGTCAAGAATCTCAATAATATGAATACCATATGTGGTTTCAACAGTTTTTATATCACCTTTTTTCCCTGAAAAGCAACCGTTATTAAAAGGTACAACCATCCTTCCTTCGGGAAACCAACCCAGGTCACCACCAAGCTGAGCAGTTCCTTTGTCATCTGAATTCGCTAAGGCTAGTGCCTCAAACCGTGCACCTGACTTAATTAATTTGATCAGACTGTCTGCCTTTTGTTTGACCATTTCCAGGGATGTGGTTTGATTCGGTGACAGAAGAATATGACGAACATGCACTGAATCGGGTCTGTCTGCAACTGCAATTAATTTTGCTATTTTAAACGACCCGTCTTCAATATATGGACCAAAAACAGTTGACAGATCTTCTTTCTTGGCAAAATCCCTAAGATTTTCCGGAACGCCGCTTAATGGAGTGAAAAATCCAACATATCTTGTGTCGGCGCTAAGATTTATGAACTGAACAGGGTCAGGAGAAGTTGCAAATTCCGCTTTTGTTTTGTTAATCCATTCTTCCGCCACTTTAGTATCCTCTTCAGAAGGAACTACATCAAATGTAACATACTCAATATCTCTAAGAGCTGTTCTTTTGTAGCTTTCCTTGTGTTTTGCGTAGTATGCCTGAATGTCGCTTTCAGTTATTTTAACCGAAGAATCAGGAACTGAAGAGTAATTCTTTAGGATATAACTGAAGTCGACGGTTGCATTATTAAGAATTTTGTCAAATTCAGCTTGTTTTGATGTAACGTATAATCCTTTTGAAACAAGATCATTATATTTTGTGTTCATCCGGTCATTTACAATTTCATTTTCAAAAAATAACCAGTATTTTTTTGCCTGTTCATCAACTTCAGTCTGTTTAAGGAAATTGACAAGGAATGACTTATTGAAAGTGCCTGTATTCTGGTCTGTGAATAACTGCTGAACAATTTGATGAGGGTTGTTTCCCAGAACAAGTTCGTCAACTTCTTCAGTACTTACCCCAATGCCAAGTTTTTTGTATTGGGAATCAAGAATTTTTTCACGTACCATCTGTTGCCAGGTCTGCTCCCTCATTGTTTCATTGGTAGCTTCATCAATATTCGTTTTGCCCGATAATTTATATATCTCCAAAAGATTCTGTAATCTCGACTCATAATCCTGATAAGAAATATATTCTCCGCTTATCTGACCTAGCTCATAATATTTCTTTTGCTTAAGTCTCTGACCTCTTCCTCTTCCAAAAAAATCACTGACCACAAAAAGAAAAAGTGAAAGTCCAATAACTGCCGCAACTAATACTCCTGCTTTCTCCCTTAAAAATTGAAGTGTTGACATGTAGAATCTTCTTTAATAAATAATTTAGTATACCTTTTTAATATAGGCGACAAATATAACAAAATTTCATTAAAACTCTGGCCAGATAATAAATTGTTAGCTGTTATATAATCGATAGTAACAGAGTAGATTATAAAAATATGTACTTAACCAGGGATTGTGCACCTCCAAATCAATGAATTCTGAGGTTCCATTTCTGCAAAACAACCTTCATTCGTATTGATGTGCTCATCTGGCTCTCTTATTTTTACCGATATCCAGGACTTTATTATTGAAGGGTGAAAATACTATCATTTAAATATTAGAACCATTCTGAAACAAAAAGAAGATTTTAAAAAATGCATAAAAAAATAAATACAGCTCAAAAAAAGGGGGGTGTTAGTGAAAAAAATATAAAAAAGTTAAAAAAACACACGAAAAATTAGGGTATAATCAAAAAATATCTATTTTTGTAAAAAATACTTATAAAAATGGCAGAACTCAGATTTAGTGCATTAAGAGAAGTTTTCAACAGAGAGCCTGTTGAAGTTATTACACCCTCGAAAATCGTTTCCGAATACTACGGAGAGAATGTTTTTGATCTTCCAAAAATGGAACACTATCTGTCGAAGGACTCATATAAGGTAGTGAAACGCGCAATAAATGAAGGAAAATCATTAACAAGACAAGAAGCTGATCAGGTTGCAACAGGGTTAAAAGCCTGGGCAATAAGCAAAGGTGCAACTCATTATACTCACTGGTTTCATCCTCTTACAGACGGAACCGCTGAGAAGCATGACGGTTTTATTGAATTTGGGGATCATGGACAGATCGTTGAAAAATTTTCTGGAGAAGTTCTTGTCCAGTCAGAACCTGATGCATCAAGTTTCCCGAGTGGAGGTATTAGAAATACCTTTGAAGCAAGAGGTTATACTGCCTGGGATGTTTCATCTCCGGTATTTATTGTTGGTACAACTCTTTGTATTCCAACAATATTTGTATCCTATACAGGTGAGGCATTGGATTATAAGGCTCCACTTTTGAAGGCTCTTTCAGAACTCGACAGAGCAGCAGTTGATGTTTGCCAGTATTTTGATAAAGACGTTAATAAAGTTATTGCTACTCTTGGTTGTGAGCAGGAATACTTTCTCATTGACGAAGCATTATATTATGCCCGTCCCGACCTCGTGCTGGCCGAAAGGACAATGATGGGGCATCAGTCATCCAAAGATCAGCAGCTTTCAGATCATTACTTTGGATCAATTCCGGAAAGGGTAATGGCTTTCATGGAAGATTTTGAATGCGAAGCATACAGACTTGGAATTCCTGTTAAAACCCGCCATAACGAGGTAGCCCCAAATCAGTTCGAATGCGCTCCAATATTTGAAGAGGTAAACCTTGCCGTTGATCACAATCAGATTCTGATGGATATCATGAGAAAGGTTGCCCGTAAGCACAACTTCAGGGTTTTATTTCACGAAAAACCTTTTGCAGGAATAAACGGTTCCGGAAAACATAATAACTGGTCGATGGCTACTAACACAGGAGTAAATCTCTTATCTCCCGGCAAAAATCCAAAAACTAACCTTCAGTTCCTTACTTTCCTTGTTAACGTTATCAAAGCTGTTAACGATAGCAACGATGTCCTCAGAGCGTCGGTTATGAATGAAACAAACTCATACAGACTTGGCGGTCATGAAGCACCACCTGCTATTATTTCAATATTCCTTGGCACTTACCTTATTAATATGCTTGAAAGCATTGCAAGAAAGGTAACTGATACTAAGATGACACCTGCTCAAAAAACCGAGTTAAAACTTGGGATAGGTAAAATACCTGAAATATTGCTCGATAATACCGACAGAAACCGCACATCACCATTTGCATTCACGGGAAACAGGTTTGAATTCAGGGCGGTAGGATCATCCGCCAACTGCAGCTCTGCAATGATTGTTCTTAATGCAGCTGTTGCTTATCAGCTTACACAGTTTAAGAAAGATGTGGATCTTATTATTAAAAAGGGAAGAACCAAGGATGAAGCTATTTTTCAGGTTCTGAAGAAATATATTTTAGAGTCGGAAAGAGTTTTATTTGAAGGCGACAACTATAGTAAAGAGTGGCACAAAGAAGCCAAGAAAAGAGGACTTTGTAATCTTTCAAGCGTTCCGGAATCAATTAGCCTCTATCTTAACAAACAGGCAAGAGAAGTACTTGTTGGAACAGGTATATTCACAGATAAAGAACTGGAAAGCAGGGTGGAAGTAGAGTATGAGAAATTCACTAAAAAGGTTCAGATTGAAGCCCGTGTTTTAGGTGATCTCGCGATTAACCACATTGTGCCAACCGGAATTAAATACATGACCTCTCTTTTAGATAATGTGAAAGCATTAAAAGATGTCTTTCCTGAAGCTGAGTACGAAAGACTTGCTGGAGCCAGAAAAGAGGTGATTGTTACCATTTCAGATCATATTTCAAGTATTAAGAAACTTGTTAACGAAATGGTCGAAGCAAGAAAAAAGGCTAATGTAATTCAGGGAGCATATGAGATGGCAATTGCTTACGAAAAGAATGTCAAACCTTTTATGGATGAGATCCGCTCACATATCGATAAACTTGAGCTTATTGTAGATAATGAGATGTGGCCGCTTCCTAAATACAGAGAATTACTGTTTACCAGATAATTATCCGTTTTTTGTTCATAGTTCAGATAAAAGGGATTCCAAATTCAGGAATCCTTTTTTATTTATAATAATTGACAAGTCGCAGCGTTAACAATAATCTGAATTGGTTAAATTGATTACTTTTGAGATCAAATTGAAGACGGAATTATGAGACGAATTTTAGTGCTTATCATAGTATTATTAACAGTAACTTCTGTGGAGATTACAGCCCAGAAGCGAAAGACGGAGAGAGCTTATTCTGCTTTTAATGCCGGCGAATATTTCGATGCTATCGATCAGTTTAAAAATGCATACTCAAAAACAAAGAAATCCGACAAGAGCGCCAGAACAGAACTGGTATATATGATTGGCGAATGTTACCGTCTGATAAATGATCCCAAGAATGCCGAGACATGGTACAAACTTGCAGTTAAATCGGCTTATTCGAAACCTGAAGCTGAATATTGGCTCGCCGAATCGCTAAAGAAGAACAACAAATATCAGCTAGCAATAGATGAATTTAAAAAATACAAACAGGTTGCTCCTTCGGATGCAAAAGCCGATCAGGAAATAAGAGCTTGTGAACTTGCCCTCGAATGGCAAAAAACTCCTGAAGCATACAAGGTGGAGGAAATTAAAGACTTAAATTCCAAAGAATCTGATTTTAGCCCTGCTTATGCCCGCGAGGATTTTGGTCTAATCTATTTTACATCGTCGCGCGATGGAGCTACCGGGAACAAAACGCATGGAGCTACCGGACAAAACTATACAGATATCTTCGAAAGCCGCATAGATAAAAAATCGAAGTGGAGTACTCCGGTGCCAGTGGGTGTGATCAACACAGAGTTCGAAGAAGGCACTCCTTCTCTCTCATCCGATTATAAAGAACTCTATTTTACCCGTTGCGAATCGGGCAAACGCGAAAAAAAAGGGTGTGTCATAATGTATTCGAGAAGGAATGGTGACGCCTGGAGCGATCCAAAGAACCTGCAAATATTGCCGGATTCTCTTGTAGCTGCTCATCCAGCAATATCTCCTGATGGCTTTACTTTGTATTTTGTATCAGATATGCCCGGAGGTTTCGGCAAAAAAGATATTTGGAAAACTACAAGGGAAAAGGCAGGCAGTAGCTGGTCGAAACCCGTAAATCTTGGACCAGACATCAATACCCCGGGCGACGAACTATTTCCTTATGTAAGAGAAGACGGGACATTATATTTTTCATCAGATGGCCTGATTGGAATGGGAGGTCTCGACATTTTTAAAGCCAAACCGCAGCCCGATGGTAGCTGGCTTGTTCAGAACATGAAATCACCCATAAACAGCTTTGCAGACGATTTTGGAATTGCATTCCAGGGATCGGAGGAAAAAGGCATCTTCAGTTCCACCAGAAAAGGGAAAGGAAATGATGACTTATATTCATTTGAACTTCCTCCTCTTAAGTTCAATTTAACCGGATTAGTTAAGGACGAAAAAACGGGTGCTCCGATTAAAAGTTCTCTCGTTAAGCTGATTGCCAGCGACGGAAACAGTCTTCAGGCTGAGACTGGTACTAGTGGCGATTTCAAGTTTGCTCTGAAGGCAGGTGTTGACTATATTTTGCTGGCATCAAAAAGTGGCTATCTTAACGGTAAGGAGAGAGAAACAACAAAAGGACAGGAGAAGAGCCGCGAATTTATGGTAACGATTCCGCTAACTCCAATCGACCGTCCAATAGAACTTCCGAACATTCTTTACGACTTCGGCAAGTGGGATCTGAGACCGGAATCGATGGTTTCTCTCGATAAACTTGTTGAAACATTGAACGATAATGAGGGCGTTACTATAGAACTCATGTCACATACCGACTCCCGCGATACTGAAGAATATAACATGACTCTCTCGCAAAAAAGAGCACAGGTAGTTGTTCAGTATCTTATTGATAAAGGTATTGATCCACAGAGGTTGACAGCAAAAGGATATGGTGAATCTACTCCGAAAGTCGTTGACACTGATATAGCAAAACTTAATCCTTTCCTGAAAGCAGGTGCAACTCTTAACGACCAATATATCAATGCCCTTGCTAATGATGAGCAGAAAGAGATAGCACATCAGATAAACAGGAGGACAGAATTCATGGTACTCAGAACAGATTTTGTACCGACTAAAAAGTAGGAAGATATTGGGCTAAAGCCCGTTTCTGAAGAAGACTTTCTATCCGTTGGCTGAAGCCAACGGCAATTGATTGTAATCCATCTGGCATAATAATAATATTGGTTCAATTACCGTCGGTTTTAACCGACGGATTACGGGATTTTACTACACAAGGGACTTTAGTCCAAACTAAGGTATACAAGGAAGTAGGCCATTATCGTTTACTCTGTAGACTTTTTTTCTATCTTTATCCCCATATCCGAAAATATGTCAAGCGAGTCGAAATATAGTAAGAGAGGAGCCTCTTCCTCAAAAGAAGATGTACATAAAGCAATCGAGAAAATCGATAAGGGGTTGTATCCCAAAGCGTTCTGCAAGATAGTGCCCGACATACTTGGAGGAGATGCTGAATACTGTAATATAATGCATTCTGATGGCGCAGGGACGAAGTCTTCTCTCGCATACATTTACTGGAAAGAAACAGGCGATATCTCTGTCTGGAAAGGAATAGCCCAGGATGCCATTATCATGAACATTGATGATCTTCTCTGCATTGGCGCCTATGAGAATATCCTTTTATCCTCAACAATCGGGAGAAATAAAAACCATATTCCGGGGGAGGTGTTATCTGCAATTATAAATGGGACAGAGGAGGTGCTTCAGGAACTCAGATACCTTGGTGTGGGAATCTGGTCAACCGGTGGGGAAACGGCAGATTTAGGCGATTTGGTAAGAACTATTGTGGTAGATTCGACAGTTATCGCAAGGATGAAGAGGGCAGACATTATTTCAAATCATAAGATAAAAGCAGGTGATGTAATAGTCGGATTGTCATCTTCCGGAAAAACTACTTACGAGTCGGAATATAATAGTGGTATGGGGAGCAACGGACTTACTTCTGCAAGGCACGATATATTTGCCCCGTATTTGGCTTCAAGATATCCCGAAAGCCTCGATACAACCCTGGCATATGATCTGATTTATTCAGGTAAGTACCGGCTTACAGATCCGATTGAAGGTTTAGACATAAATGCAGGCAAGTTGGTTCTTTCACCTACCCGCACATATGCTCCGGTAATAATAAAGGTTTTGGAACAATTGCGGTCGGAAATTCATGGGATGATACATTGTTCAGGAGGTGGTCAAACCAAAGTGATGCATTTTATTGATAATCTTCATGTTGTAAAAAACAACCTGTTGCCTTTACCTCCATTATTCAGAATAATTCAGGAACAGTCGGAAACTCCATGGAAAGAAATGTACAAAGTATTCAACATGGGACACAGGTTCGAGATCTTCACTACGAAGGAAGCTGCGGAGGGGATAATAAAAATCGCTTCCTCTTTCAATCTGGAAGCTAAGATTATTGGTTATTGTGAAGCTTCCGACAGCAAAAAACTGACTATAAATTCAGAATTCGGGACTCTCGAATATTGATATTTCTCATCCATAAATATTAAAATAACCGTCGATAATGAAAAGAAGTGAAATCAATTCGCTGATTGTTAGTTCTATAGAATTCATGGAGAAGATGAATTTTAGCCTTCCTCCGTGGGCATTCCGCAAACCTGAGGAATGGAAAGGGCAATATCGGAACTGCTCCCAGATAATTGATAATATGCTCGGATGGAACCTGACCGACTTTGGAGGTGGCGAGTTTCATAAATCTGGATTAGTAATTTTTACAATAAGAAATGGCAATAAAAAGGATAAAAAACCCTATGCGGAGAAAGTTCTGATTATTGAAGAGCTGCAGGTTACTCCCATGCATTTTCACTGGGGCAAGATGGAAGATATCGTTAATCGGGGCGGTGGAAATCTTGTGATCGACCTTTATAACTCCGATAAAGAAGAAAAATTTTCTTCTGAGCCGGTAATTGTTGCGATTGATGGTATTTTCCAAACTGTAAAAGCCGGCGGCAGCATTATACTCAAACCGGGTGAAAGTATTTGTCTTGAACATAATGTATATCATAGATTTTATGGTGAGAAAAATAAAGGCAAAGTTCTTGCAGGGGAGGTAAGTGCAGCGCATGATGACGCCTCCGACAATCATTTTATTGAGCCAACAGGCCCTTTTACAATAGTTGAGGATGAAAAGCCAGTACACCTTCTTGTGTCTGATTATTTGAAATACATATAATATGGTAGAACCATTTCAACTGGCAAGAATTCCGAAAATAATATTCAGGGCTGGCGCAATTACAGAACTCCCGGGAATCGTTAAGACTTATGGAAAAAAATTAATTCTTGTTACAGGAAAAAATTCCTTCATTAACTCGGACTATGGCAAAAAACTGAGCGTTGAATTTAATAAATCAGGAGTAGAGTATTCTCATATTGTCATTTCCGGAGAACCATCCCCAGAGGTTGTTGATAAGGCAGTATCTGATTTGAGTAAAGAGGAATTCAACCTTATTGTCGGAATTGGCGGAGGCAGCGTTCTTGATGCAGGGAAGTCAATCTCTGCAATGATGTATAAAACTGAATCTCTCATTGAATTTCTTGAAGAAGTCGGGAATAAAGAACATCCGGGTACCAAGATTCCTTTTATAGCAGTTCCGACGACCTCAGGAACAGGAAGCGAGGCTACTAAAAATGCAGTTATTTCAAGAACTGGTGTGAACGGATTCAAAAGGTCGTTAAGGCACGATAATCTGGTACCCGACATAGCCCTCATTGATCCGGAACTTACATTGAATTGTCCGCCTGAAATTACAGCTGCAAGTGGAATGGACTGTTTTACGCAGCTAACGGAAGCTTATCTTTCAAATAAATCGAACAAAATTATTGATGCAATAGCGATCGAAGGTATTAAATCGATAAATAAATCTTTGGTACGAGCTTTTGAGAACGGTAGTGATATTGAAGCAAGATCGGGGATGTCGCTTGCTGCTCTCGCATCAGGTATATGTCTGGCTAACGCCGGGTTAGGCGCTGTTCATGGTTTCGCTACATCAATCGGAGGCAGGTATAATATTTCTCATGGCATAGTATGCGGAACGTTGATGGCAGCTGCTAATGATTTAAATGTAAGAATATTACGTAAGAATGATCCAAGCTCACTTGCCCTTAAAAAATATACCTTGTTGGGGAAACTTTTCAGCGGAGAGACAGGAAAATCAGATGATTATTACGTCGACGGATTTTTACAATTTCTTCAGGTTCTTACTCGTGAGCTTAAATTTAAGGGATTAAAAGCATTTGGTATGGAGGAGAAAGAAATAAGACCTATCTGTACCTATACCGAAATGAAAAACAATCCGGTTAAATTATCGGTTGATGACCTGGTTGAAATAGTTGAACGATCTATGGTTATTCAATCTATTTCAGCGCCTTATCGAGTGCATTTAATATAGGCTGAGTTGAAATCTTAGAGCCGGTAGCTTTCATCATCCACTGCTGGGGAGTGAGTCTGCCCTGACTGAAAATACGATCAATCTCTGCTGAAAAGTTTTTCCCTTTAAGATATTCCTCGAGCTGGAACTGAATGATTTGACCATACGAATAGTTTGCCAGGTATAGAGGAGAGTCAATCATATGTGAATAGACAGCCAGAAGCGGGGAATCTTTCACACCGATAACAGGTGCAAAGTATTTGTTCCAGACATCGACAGCGATTGCAATTGTGCTTTCTTTCAGCTGGCCAGGAGTAGCTCCTGGATTAGCATAAAGCCATTTCCAGACCTTCATGTCGACCATTCCAACACCCATTATCTCCATTAAAGACCAGCCTGCATCAAGTGTCGACAACTTCTCTTTATCAGGATTATCATCTTTCATTCCAAGGAGAAAAAGGTCACGATTCTGGAAGATAAAGGCATTTGCTTCAGTGAAGGCAGTGTTTGGTACGCCCGACATCATATAATTGTCTACATCATAAAGAGAAATCGTCTGCTCAACATTATGCCCAAACTCATGAACAGCAATGTTATAACCTTTGTAATCCATACCCTTTTCTGATATACGTGTTCTCAGATGAGATAGTGAACCTTTCTTTGCGGCACCCCATGCATGTCCTGAGCCTCGGGCAGGATCAACAACAATCTTTTCAGCAATATAGTTTGCTCTTTCAGGTGACCATCCCAGTTTTTTAAGCATCAACGGCATGCCTGCGTGAAATGCAGAAGGATTAGGATAGAGAGTTGAGGTTTTTGAAGTGAGAAGATCTTCGGGTATACTGCTTCGTGTCTTAAATCCGTCGTACCAGATATCATAAGGGCGAAGGTCGCGTCCCAATCTGGTTTTTATTATTGCCGCTACATTTTTTAGTTGGGGTGAACTGAGATATGAATCGAAAAGCGTCTCAACCTCGTCCTGCGAAATCTCCATCTCTAGTGAAAATCTCCGAAGGATGAAGGTGTTCATTTCAGGATTGAAAGCATCAATTTTTTTTCTTGTTAAAAAGTTATTGATTATGTGAG
Source organism: uncultured Bacteroidales bacterium (assembly GCA_963809855.1). Classification (GTDB taxonomy): domain Bacteria; phylum Bacteroidota; class Bacteroidia; order Bacteroidales; family VadinHA17; genus LD21. Next base: position 4,108,389 of record CAWELF010000001.1, read on the forward strand.
AGTAACGGGTATTCGGTTCGGCTATTGCCTCAATTGGAGTACCTCCCTTTGTAACTTTATTTGAGTAGGGCTCCCATTCATATGCTGGGCTGTTAATTACAACCTGTGGTATCTCCTGACGGATAATTCGTTCCATTACTTTGTAGATCATTTCCTGCTTCTCAGATCCGGTTTTTTTGTCGGCATAATCAGCTTTTAGCTCATCACGTAAATTCCAGTGTGAGAGAAGTACCATATCCTGTGGAAAAATCTGGCGACCATCATCTGTTCGTAGGTGACCCATATGAATATTATATTCAGCAATATACATCTCTGAATTGCCTGTTGCCTCGGTAACTGCCTGATCGAGCTCCGCAGGAACCCGAGAAATAAACATATCGCCGAGACGAGCCATCGCCCAGTCTTCTCGGCTCCATTTTGGACCAAGAGCTTCCTTCTCAGCCAAAGTAAAATATGGAAAATTCAAAGCAACGGTAAAAGCTATTTTGTTGGAATAAAAATCATTCTGCAAGTGTGACCCCACTGAGTAATTACCGAACATACGATCTACATCATCAATTTCTCCCAGTGCCTCATCCAGGATCTTTCGCAGATCGAGGGTTATTTCATTGAAATTTCCATTCAGTGATTCTATGTAACCGCTGATCTTGTTGAAAACTACCTTCCTTTTTGCAGGGTCGGAAATGTAATTCGATTTCACAAATTTTGTGAAATCAGCTGCGGATCCGTCCTCTTTTCTCCAGAGTGATGCAGCATGTTTCACACCTTTCGTAAGAAGTGTTAGATCCGCTTTGGGTTGTCCGATTTTAACAGAGTCAATAGTGCTCGTGACAGTAGTTTCATTAATTAGTCCCGCATCACTTTTTACCTCTTTTTTGGGTTCAGTGGTGGTGCAGGCTGAAAGAAGAGCAATTGAAAGAAGAACAATAAGGTTTTTCATAATTTGAGTGTTATGAGTTCTGTAGATAGTTGCTGGTTACTTGTTTATCGTTTCGTGTTTCGCGTTTCGAGTTAAGTGCTGCCTTATTTTACAAACTGTTTTGCGTAGTATTTTGCAGTGAGCTTTTCTCCGGTAGCTTTTTCAATCATATCATTCCATTCGTATCTGGCGCCCGGTATAAAGACTTTTTCCTTCAGATAGGTTCCAACAGCTTTTTCACCAACAAAAGATGGATTTTTCGTAATGTTTGTTGTTATGTAACTATATAACTGTGAAGCCAAAAGGTCGCCCAGAAGATAGTTATGGTAATAACACGGGTAAAGTGCAACATGTATTTTTGTTGCCCAGTCAGGCATATCGCGACCTTCAGGTTTTGCAAGCAACTGGTATTTTTGAACAGTGGTCCACCAGAGCTGGTTTAGATTCTGATCAGGATTTTCGTACATGCTTTTTTCAAAACGATACATCACCTGGGCCCAGCGACTGAAGACAAGCATTTGTAAACGAAGTGCCTTGTAACTTTCGTCAGCAATTTTAGTGCTCTCTTTTTCATCTATTATTCCCATATTAAGCATCCATTGCGGATCTGTTGCCAATCTTCCAAACATATTGGCAATTGCCTCAGTAGTAAAGGTATGAGCTGCATCCCTCAATGTAAAAGGAAGAGATCTGTCATTATAATAAGAATAAACACCATGTCCAAGTTCATGTAAAATGGTATTCATCCAATACGAATCCGGGCGTATATTGTCGAGTGTACGGACGTCGCCCGATCTGTCTATGTCTGTACTGAATGCATGCTGATTTTTACCCGGCTTCTCGTATAGGTCGCTTTTTGCAAGAATGGGTTCCACATTGAGTCCAATTCCCGAATAGAAAGTTGAGGCAAGTTTTACAGGATCCTGTTTTTCATAATATTTATCGAAATCAACTTTATAGATCTGTGGCGCCTCCTGGAAATAGCGATTCTGGTAATGCCATGGCCGCAACTCTGTGGATGCAATTTTATATCGTTTAGAAAAATAAGAGTCAATCTCGTCTTTAAGCTCGGCGAAATTACCTTTTGTGAGACTATCCAGTTCATCAAATATCTTAGTTACTTCAGCTGGATCCTGACCGGAAAGTTTAAGACTCATCTCGTGGTAATTATTAAAACCAATTTTCTGAGCTATCAGATTCCGGTGTTTTACCAGTTTAATTATTTTTTCAGCAACAACCGGTCCGATTGTCTTCGATCCTTCCCATACAGCCTCGAGTTCTTTGCTGTCAGATGAGTTCCTGAGTATACTCTCAACCTCATTATCGGAAATTTGTTTCCCGTTAAGATTTACCCTGAAGTTCGAATACAATTTACTTATCTCGGTCTCCATACTTATCTGTTGAGCAATAAGTGCAGTGTCGACCTGGCCACCAAGATATCCGTTGTAAAGAATCTCCACCTCTCTGATAAGGATTGGATCTTTCATAGCATTCGATTCTTTAATCTCCTTAAGCTCGGCGAATGCTTTGCTGTCGGTAAAGATCTTTGCATACTCAAATGAGGCTTTTTCACTTTTTGCATAGTCTTCATTAGAACCGGTTACATTCGCATTCCATGATGTAAGAGCGGACTCGCGATAAAGAGGGATAGCTTTTGATTCATAGGAAGTTATAAAAGCTTTCATCCTGGTTTCCATTTTTTCCTGTTTTGAGGTGCACGACCAGAAGTTCATTAAGAACAATGCACAAACGGCTATTAAAACAAATCTTTTCATATTTAGGGTTTATATCCTACGAAGATAGTAAAAATGCCAAAATGAAATTTTTATCAGCTCATTTACCTTTAAAACATATAAATTTGAAGATTATTAGATTCTTACAATATGGAAATCATTTTATATGTTGTAGCTGCCCTGGTAACCGGCGGTTTAATTGCTTCTCTGATTACCAGGTCGCGACTTACCGATCATCATCAGAAAGAGTTGCTCCTGAAAATTGGAGAGATAAATGAACTTAATAAACTGATAAGTACATTGACAGCCAGAATTGAGGCTCAGGCAAATAGTCTCGATGAGGTTAGGAAAGCTATGGTCGACACTTTCAAATCGGCTGCATCTGATGCACTATCGCAAAATAATAAGCAGTTTTTAGATCTTGCCACGACCCAGCTTGGAACTCATGTTAAAGAGGCAGAGGGAAATCTGGATGAGCGCAAATCGGCTATTGCAGAGATGCTTAAGCCTGTGAAAGAATCGATTGATAGTTATAAAAAGAGAATTGAGGAACTGGAAAAGGGTTCGGAAAAAACTTTTGGTCAGGTTACCGAAATGCTTTCGAATATCCAAAATACAAACACCAGTTTACAAAAGGAAACGACTGCTTTGGTTAACGCTCTGAGAAACCCCCGGGTTAGAGGTAAGTGGGGAGAGATTGGATTAAAACGTGTAGTTGAGTTTTCCGGTTTATCGGGTCATTGCGACTTCTTTGAACAGGTGTATGTTGAAGGCGAAGACCTGGTATATAAACCTGATATGATAATTAATCTTCCGGGAAACAGCCATGTTGTCGTTGATTCAAAATTACCCCTCGATGCATATCTTCAGGCACTTGAAACAGACGATGAGACCCAGCGAAATATTTTATTTGCCAAGCATGCAAAAGATCTGAGAGATCATGTAAATAAACTTAGCAAAAAGCAATACTGGTCGCAGTTTGAGAACACCCCCGATTTTGTTGTATTATACATGGAAGTGGAATCCGCATTAAACGTTGCTTTGATGACAGACAAGACTCTCCTTCAGGATGCCATGAACAACAAAATTATTTTAGCCACTCCGACAACACTTATTGTTATCCTGAAATCTGTGGCAATGTCGTGGCAGCAGCATAATATTACTGAGAACGCCATTCAAATAATGGATGCTGCCACAGAGCTGCACGGCAGATTGAGTGTTTTTGCCGATCATTTCGACAAGGTGGGAAGCGGTTTAAAATCTGCGCTCAAGGGATTTAACGATGCAATCGGGTCGTGGGAAAGTCGGGTTTTGCCCGCTGGCAGGAAGCTGGAACAGCTAAAAGCCACTGATAATAAAAACGTATTGCCGACATTTGAAGTTATTGATAAACCTATCAGAGAATTGAAAAGTTCAGAGGAATGAATCTTCTGAACCACAATCGCTATTATGAATTTGTGAAATTACTAACCTGTTAAATCTTGTCTATGAATAAATTTTCTATCCTTCTGATCGTAACAATATTATCAGCATCGTGCAAGACCCAGCAACTTTACCTGAATGTAGTTGAACCGGCACCGGTAACAATACCTCCTTATGTAAAAGTAGTTGGAGTAATAAACAGGAGTATGCCAACTGATGAGACAAAGGCGATTGATGTATTAGACAAGGTTTTATCGCTCGAAGGTGTAAATCTGGACAAAGATGGAGCGCAACAAAGCGTTAAGGGTCTATCCGATGAGCTTCTGAACAACAACAGGTTTCTGGAAGTTAAGACACTGAATGATATTGATTTCAGGACCCCTAAATTAGGACTGTTTCCTGCGCCGCTATCGTGGGAAATTGTGGATAAGATTTGTAAAGAGACCAAGACTGATGCACTCTTTTCGCTTGAAAAATTTGATACAGATACCCGCCTGAATTACTCTAATCGTAAGGTGGAGATAAAAACTATTATAGGAACAATTCCGGGTATTGAACACCAGGCTGATATGGAGACAATTGTAAAGACCGGCTGGCGGATTTATGATCCTGTTTCCCGGATGATTCTTGATGAATATGTGTATAATGAATCCATTGTCTTTTCGGGAAGAGGAGTAAATCCTATTTTAGCAGCTTCCGCATTAACCGGAAGAAAAGAAGCTGTAAATCAGGTCAGTAATAAGGCAGGTCACGGGTATGCAATCAGACTTCTTCCGATAAGGGTAAGAGTAATGAGGGATTATTATGTAAAGGGCACCAATAATTTTAAAATTGCACGACGAAAAGCACAGGTTGGAAAATGGGATGAAGCTGGAGCTCTCTGGGAAAAAGAGACCAATAATTCAAGCACAAAAATCGCCAGTAGAGCTTGCTATAACTTTGCCATAATAAATGAAATAAACGGAGACCTGGAGAAAGCCTTAAAATGGGCCCAGAAATCGTACGAAGATTATAATAACAAGCTTGCATTGAGATATGTGAGGATCCTTGAAAACAGAAAATATAAGACAGATGTATTACAGATGCAGAACCAGTAACTGACCTTCAGGCTGAGTATTACTGCGATTCTCTGTGTTGTGAAGCATTTGAGTCCCATATTCATGATAATTGTCATATTTTCGATCCCAGTCTGACAATCTGATTTATTTTGTAAAACTACGCGCACAGTAGGGATAATTATCAGATATCTCCTGAAGATTGCGCTTTCTGTTATTTATTGTTTACAGTAAATTATTCGTTTTAGCTATAATATATTCACGATTTCTGTTAATTTTGCAACAAATTAAATTTTATCAGGCATAAATTGTAATAAATTGAAAAGTACTAAGCCAAAATTTAACAGAATTGCTATCAAGGTAGGAAGCAATGTGATCACTCAGAGTGATGGATCTCTTAACGACGGAAGAATATTGCGTCTCGTTGAGGATTTAGCCATACTTTTTAAACAGGGTGTTGAGGTTGTTTTAATAACTTCAGGAGCAGTTGCTGCAGGACGTAGCGAAGTATTACCATCAAAGAAGACAAACATAATTGCAGCCAAACAGATATGGGCAGCGATCGGGCAGGTAAAACTGATGTCGAGTTACCAGTTTCTCTTCGGGAAATATGGTATTCAGGCAGGTCAGTTACTTGCAACAAAAGAGAGCTTCAGGGACAGGCAGCATTACCTGAATATGAAAAACTGCATTTCAGCAATGCTTGAAAATAAGGTATTGCCTATTGTAAATGAGAATGATGCTATATCTGTTAATGAGCTTATGTTTACGGATAATGATGAGTTGTCAGGACTGATTTCTTCAATGATGGATTGCAATTCTCTCATAATCCTTTCAAATGTGGATGGAGTTTATAATGGCATCCCGGGCGATATAGGAACTATTCTGATCAATAAAATTGATGTGGAATTTGAAGACCTGGAACAATACATCTCATCAGAAAAGTCTGGTTTTGGCAGAGGCGGAATGCTTACCAAATGCACTATTGCCAGAAAAATTGCTGCACAGGGAATAGATGTATTTATTGCTAACGGTACACGCGATGCAATAATTACGGATATCGTCAGAAAAAAGGATGTTCCTTATACACACTTTATAGCAAACAAGAAAAAGGAAACGGGAGTTAAGAAATGGCTTTCCCACTCCGACACTTTTGCCAAAGGAGCAGTTATTGTGAACGATGGAGCTAAAGATGCCCTGATTGGAGAAAAAGCAACGAGTCTGTTAATGATAGGAGTTCTTAAAGTAGAAGGGTTTTTTAAAGCCGGAGACGTTATCAGGATAATTGATAAAAAAGGTAACAATATCGGTTTGGGAAAATCACAGTACGATTCCAAAAAAGTTGAACAGAATGCAGGGGAAAAGTTTAGCAAACCTTTAATACATTATGATTATCTGATAATTAACGAGAAGAACAAAAACAGTATCCAGGTTTAAATCTGAAGATAAAAGACAAAAGTAAAAAGACAAAAGGTAAAAGCTCAGAGCAAAAAGAACCAGTAACCAGCAACGAGGAACAGTAACAATATTAGAATGGAGATTACTCAAATATTTAAAAATGCAGTAGAGGCAAGCCTGAGATTAAGTGTTATCGATCCGAATATCATTAATGCATGCCTTCTTGAGATTGCTGATGCAGCTGTTGAAAACTCAAAGCTGATAATTGATGTAAATGCGAAAGACCTGTCTCGTATGGATAAATCAGATCCGAAGTACGACAGGTTATTATTAAGTGCCGAAAGAATTAGTTCCATTGCTTCAGATATAAGAGGTGTTGCTGCCATGCCAGGTCCGTTGGGGAAATTGCTGTCAAAGAATGAAAGGCCCAATGGTTTGATAATTTCGAAAATATCAGTGCCATTTGGTGTGATTGGTGTTATTTATGAATCGAGGCCTAATGTTACATTTGATGTGTTTTCTCTTTGTCTTAAATCGGGAAATGTCTGTATTCTTAAAGGAGGAAGTGATGCAGTAAATTCAAACAAAGCTATTGTTGGTATTATTAAAAATGTTCTTGAGAAATTTGGGATTGATAAGAATGTAATAACCCTGCTTTCTTCCGGACGTGAAGAAACTACTGAGTTATTGAATGCGCGGGAATATGTTGATCTGATAATTCCAAGAGGTAGCCGGAGCCTGATTGATTTTGTCAGGGAAAATGCCTCGATACCGGTTATTGAAACAGGCGCTGGCATTTGTCATACCTATTTTGATGAATTCGGCAACAGGGAGATAGGGCGCAAAATTATTTACAATGCCAAGACACGGAGGGTAAGTGTATGTAATGCTCTGGATTGTGTGATCGTACATGAGAAACGCCTTAAGGATCTGGATTGGCTGGTTGGGCTTTGTTCTGATTCATCTGTTATAATTTATGCTGATGAAAAAGCATATTCAGCTTTGACTGGAAAATACCCTGCCGAGTTGCTCCAAAGGGCTACAGAAGATTCTTTTGGTACAGAGTTTCTCTCATATAAAATGTCTGTAAAAACTGTATCGTCATTTGATGAAGCTGTTTGGCATATAAACAGATATGGATCGAAGCATAGCGAGGCCATAATTTCTGAAAACAATTCAAGAATTCAATTGTTCTATAAGTTAATAGATGCATCATCGGTATATGCAAATGCTTCTACCGCGTTTACCGACGGAGCTCAGTTCGGCCTTGGAGCTGAAATAGGCATCTCAACTCAGAAATTACATGCACGGGGGCCAATGGCATTGGAGGCGCTTACAACTTATAAGTGGATTGTAGAGGGTAATGGACAAATTAGATTATAATCTCATTAATAGTATTGAATATGATTTTTGATTTTAAGATGATTGATGCATTTTATAAAGGGTTAGCATCAAGTATTAGCGAAATCCGGAAGAATGTGCATCATCCCTTAACACTTACCGAGAAAATATTGTTTAACCACCTTTATAATAAATCAGAAAAAGGAACATTCTCAAGGGGCGTCGATTATGTCGATTTTGCACCGGACAGGGTTGCGATGCAGGATGCAACTGCACAGATGGCTCTGCTGCAATTTATGATGGCGGGGAAAGCCGATACCTCTGTGCCGGCATCAGTACATTGCGATCATCTGATAATGGCCCGATCAGGAGCAGCTGAAGATATGAGATCTGCCGTGCAGACCAATAAGGAGGTATATGACTTTTTAAGTTCTGTATGTAGTAAATATGATATAGGTTTTTGGAAGCCGGGAGCAGGGATCATTCATCAGATTGTTTTAGAGAATTATGCATTTCCGGGGGGTATGATGATTGGAACAGATTCTCATACTCCAAACGCAGGGGGCCTTGGGATGATTGCGATCGGAGTAGGGGGAGCAGATGCAGTGGACGTCATGACCGGCATGGCCTGGGAACTCAAGCTCCCGAAAATAATAGGCATAAAACTCAACGGGAAGTTAAATGGTTGGGCATCACCAAAAGACATCATACTTAAAGTGGCAGGGATGCTCACGGTAAGCGGAGGAACGGGATGTGTAGTTGAATACTCAGGCGAAGGCGCCCGGTCGCTCTCCTGTACAGGAAAAGCAACGATTTGTAATATGGGTGCTGAGATAGGCGCCACATGCTCGATCTTCGGATATGATGATGCAATGGAAAAATATCTGAAGGCCACAGGAAGAGAGGCAGTAGCTGACCTTGCTGCCCGAAACAGAGAGCATCTTACAGCTGATAAGGAGGTGCAGGATGATCCGGCAAAATATTATGATCAGTTCCTTGAAATAAATTTATCTGAACTCGAACCATATATTAATGGTCCGTTCACCCCCGACCTTGCAACTCCTATCTCACAAATGAAAGATGTTGCTGAAAGAAATAAGTGGCCGGTAAATGTTGAAGTCGGACTTATCGGGTCGTGTACAAACTCCTCTTACGAAGATATTTCGAGAGCGGCTTCAGTTGCAAAAAATGCCCTCGATTTAAATCTGGAGACCAAAGCTGAATTTAAAGTTACTCCCGGATCGGAACAGATAAGATTCATCTCCGAACGGGATGGTTATCTGGACCTTTTCGAAAAAATTGGCGGTGAAATTTTTGCTAATGCATGCGGTCCCTGCATCGGCCAGTGGGATCGCAAAGACGCTGATAAAAGTCCGGTAAATACTGTAATTCACTCTTTTAACCGTAACTTTTCAAAACGTACCGATGGCAATCCTAATACCTACGCATTTGTAGCGTCACCAGAAATTGTCACAGCAATTGCTATTTCAGGAAAACTAACATTTAATCCAATAACTGATGCTTTAATAAATAGTCAGGGTAAGGAGGTAAAGCTTTCAGAGCCTCGTGGAAGTGATCTTCCCCCTTTGGGTTTCGGTAACATCGAAAGCGGATATCAGAAACCCGAAAAGGGAAAACAAGGGGCTGTAACGATTGCTCCGGATTCAGAGCGACTACAGCCTTTAACTCCTTTTAAAGAATGGGATGGTGAGGATTTTTCTAATATTCCCATATTGATTAAAGCCAAAGGAAAATGTACAACCGATCATATTTCAATGGCCGGATTCTGGTTAAAGTACAGAGGACATCTGGAGAACATCTCCAATAACTATATGATAGGTGCTGTAAATTATTTTAATGATAAAATTAACCTGATTCTGAATCAGTTAACATGTCTGTACGATACTGTACCATCTGTAGCTAAAGCATATAAAGCTGCCGGTTCCGGTTCTATCGTTGCAGGAGAAGAGAATTTTGGTGAAGGTTCCTCACGAGAACATGCTGCTATGGAACCAAGATTTCTTGGAGTTAAAGCGGTTATCGTAAAATCATTTGCGCGCATACATGAAACCAATCTCAAAAAGCAAGGCGTCCTGACTTTAACTTTCTCTGATAAATCGGATTATGATAAAATCCTTGAAAACGACAAAATTGATATCATAGGGTTAAAAGGACTGGCTCCGGGAAAGCAAATAGAATTAGTCTTAAATCATTCAGATGGGAAAAGGGAGGTTATTATTGCAAACCACTCATACAATGCTGCACAAATAGAATGGTTCAAGGCTGGGAGTGCACTGAATCTGATCAGAAAATCAAACCTATAAATTTATCTATGACACCGGAAAAAATCAGACTTGTAAACGGGAAATTAATTGTACCTGAAAATCCCATAATTCCTTTTATTGAAGGCGACGGAACGGGTCCCGATATATGGAGAGCCTCTGTTCATGTTTTTGATGAAGCTGTTAAGAAAGCCTACAAAGGAAAAAGAAAGGTTGAATGGAGAGAGGTTCTTGCAGGAGAAAAGGCATTTAACCAGACAGGTAATTGGATGCCCGAGGAGACTCTCGGAGCATTCAGAGAATTCCTTGTTGGCATAAAAGGTCCTCTCACCACACCTGTGGGAGAGGGAATGCGCTCCTTAAATGTAGCCCTCCGACAGGTTCTGGATCTTTACACATGCTACAGACCTGTAAGGTATTTCGATGGAGTGCCAAGTCCTGTAAAACACCCTGAACTGGTTGATATGCATATTTTCAGGGAAAATACTGAAGATATTTATGCGGGTATTGAATTTATGAATGGCAAGCCTGAAACTGATAAGATAAAAAGGTTTCTTGTTGACGAAATGGGGGTGAAATCGATCAGGTTTCCTAACACCTCATCAATAGGGATTAAACCTGTTTCATTGGAGGGTACAGAGCGTCTCGTAAGGCAGGCTGTTAAGTACGCAATTGAAAAAAAGCTGCCATCTGTTACACTTGTTCATAAAGGGAATATTATGAAATTCACGGAAGGATCTTTTATGAAGTGGGGATATGCCCTTGCTGAAAGAGAATTCGGAGATAGTGTTTTTACGTGGACTCAACATAAGACAATATCGCAAATACAGGGTGCAGAAACTGCCGACAGATTGCTGAAACAGGCTGAAGATTCCGGTAAAGTAATTATAAAGGATGTTATTGCTGATGCCTTTCTTCAACAGATACTTACAAGACCTGCGGAATATTCTGTTATTGCCACACTTAATCTGAATGGTGATTATATTTCCGACGCACTTGCTGCTATTGTCGGAGGAATTGGAATTGCTCCGGGGGCAAATATCAATTTTGAGAGTGGCCATGCAATTTTTGAAGCGACACACGGTACCGCACCTAAATATGCAAATCTCGATAAGGTAAATCCCGGTTCAGTTATTTTGTCAGGGGCACTTATGTTCGATTATATGGGATGGAACGAAGTCACAAACAGCATATATAACGGTTTGGAAAAGACAATTCAAAGTAAAAAGGTAACATACGACTTTCACCGGCTGATGGACCACGCAACTTTACTGAAGACTTCAGAATTTGCTGAAGCAATTGTCTCAAATATTTAACTTTTAGGTAAACTCATAAAAGCAGAATAAATGGAAGAAAAAAATTACGTTTTAAAATTAGAGGACTCTGTTAGAAAATCATGTCAGATTGATAATGACCTATTTGAGCAGTTCGAAGTGAAGCGTGGTCTTAGAAATAAGGATGGAACGGGAGTATTGGTCGGATTGACAAATATTGGCGATGTGGTAGGATATAGAAAAGAGGGAGACAAAGTTGTAGCTATCCCCGGAGAATTATTATACAGAGGAATCGAGATAGGTGAAATCACCAAGGGATTTCAGAAAGAGGGCCGGCATGGTTTTGATGAAACTGTATATCTCTTATTGACAGGCCACCTGCCTCAACCTGAAGAACTTAAAGAATTTTCGGAACACATGGCCTCATTGCGGGCCTTACCTGATGATTTCACAAAAGATATGATATTATCAATGAAGGGTAAAGATGTACTTAATATTCTCGCCAGGTCGGTGCTGGGCCTCTATACCCTCGATGAGCATCCTGATAGTATTGCTCTTGATAATATGATCAAACAGTCATTGAATATCATAGCAAAATTCCCTACCATTGTTGCATATTCTTATCAGGCGCTGAGGCATCTGTACAAGGGGAAAACGTTATCAATCAGGCATCCACAAACCAATCTCAGCACTGCGGAAAATTTTCTTTATTTAATTAAAGGCGATTGCAAAGGGTTTACAAGACTTGAATCCGACCTGCTTGATCTTATGCTTGTTCTTCATGCCGAACACGGAGGAGGTAATAACTCCACATTTACAATGAGGGTTACAAGTTCTTCTGAAACAGATATTTACTCATCGATAACCTCTGCAATAGGTTCTTTGAAAGGTCCGTTGCACGGGGGCGCCAATGTAAGGGTCCTTGAAATGATGGAAAATATGAAGACTCATGTTAAGGATTGGACCGATGAGGAAGAGGTAAAGGAACATCTTTTGAAGATTCTTAACAAAAAGGCAAATGATTTTTCAGGCAAAATCTATGGAATCGGACATGCCGTTTATACTATCTCCGATCCTAGAGCTTCTATCCTCAAAGCAAAGGCCAGGGAACTTGCAATAGAAAAAGGGCGACTTGATGAGTTTGAACTATATTCCCTGGTTGAAAAATTGACTCCTGAAGTATTCAGAGTTTTTAAAGGAGAAAAATCGACTAAGGTTGTATGTATTAATGTTGATTTCTATTCGGGATTTGTCTATGCATGCCTTAATATATCCAAAGAGCTTTATACTCCTCTGTTTGCAATTGCGAGAGTTTCAGGATGGTGTACGCATCGTATTGAAGAGCTGACCTTTTCCGCAAAAAGGATAATAAGGCCGGCATTTAAAAATGTATATGGGAGAAGAGAATATATTCCGTTAAACCACCGATAACCAAACAAAGCAAATGAACGATACAAATACGAATTATGATGTTCTTATTGTCGGGGGTGGAGTAGTGGGCACAGCTCTTCTTTACACCCTTAGTAACTATACTGATATTAAAAAGATTTGTTTATTAGAGAAATATTCCGACTTCGGACTCGTAAACTCCGCATCTTATAACAACAGCCAGACTCTTCATTTCGGAGATATTGAAACAAACTACTCGATCGACAAGGCCAGAAGTGTTAAAAGGATGGCCGACATGGTGATGAAGTATGTCGAGAACGGGAAGAGTGAGTATCCCACCGACAAGAAAATATTCAGTAAATATTCGAAAATGGTTCTTGCTGTTGGAGAAAATCAGGTAAAGGTGCTAAAGGCGAGATTTCCTGCTTTCAGCGAGTTGTTCCCGAAACTGAAAATGATCGGGCGCGATGAAATTGGAAAAATTGAACCACGCGTACTTGAAGGAAGGGCTCCCGGACAAGAAATTCTGGCGCTTGTTACAGAAGATGGCTATACTATTGATTATAAGAGATTATGTCATTCCTTCGTTGACAATGCACTGAAGAAAAATCCTACTCTTGACATTCTGCTAAACACCAAGCTTCTTCAAATATCAAAGACAGGCGACCAATATACCGTTCTTACTAATAAAGGCGAGTTGAAGTCTACAGTAGTGCTTATCGCAGCCGGTGGTCACAGCCTTATGATTGCCAAGTCGCTGGGATATGGAAAGAATCTGGCTATCTTATCGATGGCCGGAAGTTTTTACACTGCTCCAAAAGTACTTAACGGCAAGGTGTATACTATGCAGGTTGACAAACTGCCTTTTGCTGCAATACATGGCGACCCTGAAGTGCATAATGACAATATTACACGCTTCGGTCCGACTGCAAAACCAATTTTCCAACTCGAACGTCATAATATGTCGACGTTTCTGGAATACTGGAAAACATTTGGTCTTGGGATAAATCCAATTATTAGCTTATTGAAAATTATATTCGATAAAGTACTCTTCAGCTATATTGTTGTGAATTTCCTTTACGACCTGCCATTTATCGGGAAAAGACTTTTTATAAGGCAAATAAGAAAAATTGTACCAAAAATTAAGCTGAGCGAACTTACATTTGCCAAAGGTATTGGAGGCACCCGGCCGCAAATTGTAAATAATACAACCAGAAAGCTTGAGATGGGTGAAGCTAAACTTTCAGGTGATAATATAATATTTAATATAACACCTTCCCCGGGTGCATCAACCTGTCTTGGAAATGCCTATTCAGATGTCTCAATGGTTATTGATTTTCTCGGTAACAAATTTAAATTCGACAAAGCAGCATTTGAAAGGGACCTGTTTTAAAGAAAGGCCTTCTATTCTTAATGTTATTCTTTTGAGTTAGCAGTGCACCCGTTGCACGGGTTGGTAATGCTGTGTCGGGCAACAGCTTTTTGGCTGCTAAATTCTGGCCTATTATTTGATATCTTTGCAGAAATAATCCATTTGTGAGACTATTTATTATAATTATTGGATTTTTTCTCTTCGCAACTGACATTTCTGGCCAGGGCGATACTCTTAAACAGAAAAATGATACTCTGCAGGAACGATTTTACCTCCTGCAAAAAGTGAACAGAGACGGGGTATCGTTACCTGAGGTAGAGATTAAGGAGGTAACTGTTCTGGCTCCTCCCAGACTGGAAAAGAGAAGTGAATTGCGAAAATACGACCGTCTTGTTACTAATATAAAAAGGGTATATCCTTATGCCCTGATGGTTAGGCATCGTCTCGAAAAAGTAAATGATGATCTTAAGAATATTTCAAGTGAAAGAGAACGTAAGGAATATCTTAAAAAAGTTGAAAAGGATGTGTTCGCAAATTACCAGGGAGATATTGAGCAGTTAACAATAACCCAGGGAAGACTTTTAATTAAGTTAATCGACCGGGAAACAAGGAACACTTCTTACGAATTAATCCGTGAATACCGTGGTAAATTTACCGCTGCCTTCTGGCAGGGTATAGCCCGGATATTCGGAACAAACCTTAAAGAAGAATATGATGGCTATGGAGATGATGTCCTTATAGAGCTGATCATCAGGGATGTCGATGCAGGATTATTGTAATGATTATGCTAAATAACATATTTTCGTGAAACGTATTTTTATAGCAATAAAAATTGAGGCAGGTAAAACACTCCTGGAGGTAATGTCCTCTTTTATAGCCAGTTTGAAAAACGAAAGCATAAAATGGATCGATCCGAAGAATGTGCATATTACCCTGGCGTTTCTGGGTGATACAAGTGAAGAAAAAATAGCTTCCCTCGATTCAATGTTAAAGGAAAAATGTGAGGGATTCGGAGACTTTGAGTTAATTGTAAAAGGTTCAGGCGTATTTAGAAACATGAACGATCCCCGGGTCATATGGGCCGGAATTGAGGGGTCTGAGAAATTAGGGTTGCTTAATGGCCAAATATTGAAGGGATTAGGGGAGGTAGGTATTGAAATTGAAAACCGGACTTTCAGGCCTCATTTAACATTAGGCAGGATAAGACATCTGAAATCAGACATTGCTTTAAAGGATATTATTGCCAGATACAGTTCAACAACAATTCAGAAAGTGCACGTATCAGATGTTATTCTATTTGAAAGCACACTGCTCAGTACAGGACCTTTATATACTGTTATTGGTAAATACTCACTGTGAAGTAATCTGAACCATTAAACACCCTTCCCCTTTAAAACGAATGAGAAAGTATAAATTATGATCTTCAGATCGAACCAGACCGATTTATTTCTAAGGTAAAAAAGATCATATTCCAGTCGTTCTACCATCTCATCAACATTAGAGGCATACCCGTATTTAACCTGTCCCCACGATGTTATACCAGGGTTAACTGACTGAAGTAATTTGTATTCCTGAACCCTGCTTAAAATCTGATCGACATAAAATTGTTGCTCTGGTCTGGGTCCGATTATTGACATTTGTCCTTTCAATACATTAATAAAGTTTGGGATCTCATCCAGTTTATGCTTCCTCATAAAGCGTCCAACTGGTGTAATTCGTGGATCATCTCTGGATGACAACAGATGAATCCCTTCATCATTTTCAGAGTATAACGACCTGAATTTGTAAATGGAAAATGTTTTGCCAAACCTTCCGACCCTAGTTTGTGCATAGAATATCGGACCTTTACCTGAAACCATGATAGCAATAGCCAGGAATATGATAACCGGAAGAAGGATTACCAGGCTTATTATTGAAATCAAATAATCTAATAATATTCTGCCAACCGGCAGGGTTGTCTGACCTGGCAAATTCATGTCATAAATATACAAAAGATTTGAGTGCGATTCTTTGGGTGTCTTTCTTACATTTTTTATATTTTTGTCGGAATTAAAACTACAACATCTCTATATCAAATGACAGATACATTTGAGGCGAAAGGCAAGCGAAAAAAGCTTGTGGCTGAACTCAGGCAAAAGGGAATCACAGATGAAGAGGTATTGAAAGCTATCGATACGGTTCCCCGGCATCTCTTTATGGATCCGGCATTTCTGAGTCATGCTTATGTAGATAAAGCTTTCCCCTTATCCTCAGGTCAGACAATTTCCCAACCATACACTGTTGCTGTTCAAAGTTCCCTTCTGAAAGTGAAGAAGAGAGATAAGATCCTGGAAATCGGAACAGGTTCGGGATACCAGGCAGCAATTCTTATCGAGATGGGGGCAAAGGTATATACCATTGAAAGGCACAGGGAACTTTTCATAAAAGCTCAGAGAACATTGACATCACTTGGATATTCAGCCGATTTCTTCTATGGCGATGGATACGAGGGTAAACCTCAGTATGGTCCTTTTGATAGTATAATCATCACGGCAGCAGCTCCCGAAGCCCCACCAGCTCTTCTTCAACAACTTAAAATCGGAGGGAGGCTTGTTGTTCCCATCGGGAATTCCGGTTCGCAGGTAATGACTGTTGTGGAACGGACCGGACCTGATACTTTTGAGAACACAACACACGGCGCTTTTGTATTTGTGCCAATGCTGAAAGGTACTGTAAACGGGTAAAAATAATTATGGAAATATTTAGGTTTGTCTTTAACCCAATAAATGTAAATAGCTTTATACTTGCAGATAAATCAGGAGACTGTGCAATTCTTGACTGTGGTTGCTACGATGCTGAAGAGTTTTCGCAACTGGTAAAATTTATCGAATCCAAAAATCTCAAACCGGTATTGTTGCTTAATACTCATTGCCATTTCGATCATCTTTTCGGGAATAAATTCGTTCTTGAAAAATATAATCTGAAGGCTTATTCAGGGGAAGGCGACGAAATGAACCGGACAAGATCTCTGCAACATTCTGCAATTTTTGGTCTTTCAATGAATGAACCGCCTGAGCCGGCAGGGTTTATCAAAGACAACCAGAAATTTTCTTTTGGCACTACCGAACTGCTTGCGCTTCATGTTCCCGGGCATTCACCCGGTAGTTTTGCTTTCTACAGCGAAAAGAACAACGTTGTCTTTGCCGGTGATGCACTTTTTGCAGGAAGTATTGGAAGAACTGACTTGCAGGGGGGAGATTACGATACCCTGATAATCAGTATTAAAAGCAAGTTATTTGTTTTGCCTCCTGCGACCGTCGTCTATCCGGGACATGGAAGAGAGACAACCATTGAAGAGGAGCTGAAATCGAATCCCTATTTCGCATAATAAAAATCATGTTAATTTTGCAGGGAAATTCTTATCATTATCCTTCGGATTTTGAATGTATTCGAATTATTAGTCTTTATTAATAAGAAAGTAAATTATATGTCAATAGATAAGTTTGTAAATCGTCATAATGGGCCGCGTGAATCTGAGTTACCCTCAATGCTTAAGACAATTGGCGTTAGTTCGCTCGACCAGTTAATTGAAAAAACTGTGCCGAAATCTATCATGCTCGAAAAGCCTCTCAGATTACCGGCAGCAATGAGCGAGTTCGAATATCTTAACCATATCCGATCAATCGGAAAGAAGAATAAACTGTTCCGTTCGTTCATCGGGCAGGGATACTATGGTGTTGCTGTTTTATCTGTCATTACCCGGAATGTTCTTGAAAATCCAGCATGGTATACCTCCTACACTCCTTACCAGGCTGAAATTTCACAGGGTAGGCTCGAAGCTCTTCTGAATTTCCAGACTATGGTAGTTGAATTGACTGGTATGGAGATTGCTAATGCTTCACTTCTTGATGAGTCGACTGCTGCCGCTGAGGCAATGATAATGATGTTCAATGCCCGTTCAAGAGCTTCAGTGAAAGCTGGTGCAAATAAGTTCTTTGTCGATAACGACATATTCATACAGACACTTGATGTTTTAAAAACCCGTTCAAAACCACTTGGAATAGAATTGGTATTTGGAAAATATACAGAGGCAAACTTCAATGAATCTTTCTTCGGCTCAATTATTCAGTATCCTTCAGCATCGGGACAGGTAAGAGATTACAAATCATTCACCGATATGGCTCACCAGGCAGGGGTACTTGTAGGTGTAGCTGCCGATCTGATGAGTCTTGCAATGCTTGTTCCTCCTGGAGAGTGGGGCGCTGATGTAGTTGTAGGCTCAAATCAGAGAATGGGACTTCCCATGAGTTTCGGAGGTCCACATGCCGGATATTTCGCAACCAAAGACGAACTTAAAAGAAGTATGCCAGGGAGAATAATTGGCGTCTCGGTTGATGCACAGGGCAATCAGGCGCTCAGGATGGCGCTCCAAACACGTGAGCAACATATTAAACGCGAGAGAGCAACCTCAAATATTTGTACAGCCCAGGCGCTTCTGGCAACGATGTCTGGATTGTATGCTCAATATCATGGACCAGTTGGCTTGAAACGAATAGCAGAAAAAATGCACAGCTCGGCATGCACTCTTAGTTATCATATAAAGAATCTCGGATATAAACAGCTTAACTCCATGTTTTTCGATACCCTGAAGATAGAACCAGCTTCAGGAATATCAATCGATGTCATCAGAAATCTTGCCCTGGAAGCAGAGATAAACTTCTTCTATCCGGGCGATAATACAGTGATTATCAGCACTGATGAAATAACGACAATAAATGAGATCAATACAATTATTGAGATCTTCTCTAAAGCTGCAGGAAAGGAGTTTTTCAGAGTAAGTGGTTCCTGCAATTGTAAAGTTATTGATGATAAATATTTAAGACAGTCAACTTACCTGAAGCAGGGTACTTTTAACAGGTATCAGAGCGAAACTGAGATGATGAGATACATCAAGATGCTGGAGAGAAAAGATATTTCCCTCACACATTGTATGATCTCGCTTGGCTCATGTACAATGAAACTTAATCCTGCCAGTTCGCTATTCGCTATGAGCTGGCCAGAGTTTGGGAACATACATCCCTTTGTTCCAAAAGATCAGGCGCTCGGATATTATCAGATTATGGATGAGTTGGGAGAAGCTCTCAAGGAAATCACAGGATTTTCAGCAATATCGTTCCAGCCAAATTCCGGTGCTGCAGGCGAATATACTGGTTTGATGGTTATCCGCGAATACCATAAAACCAGGGGAGAGGGTCATAGAAATGTTACCCTGATTCCTTCATCGGCTCATGGAACAAATCCTGCAAGTGCGGCCATCGCAGGTATGCAGATCGTTGTTGTTGAGTGTGATGAAAAAGGAAACATAAGTGTTGAAGATCTCCGGAATAAAGCTGAAATACATAAAGACGACCTTGCCTGTTTCATGATAACTTATCCTTCAACTCATGGTGTATTTGAAGCTGCTGTAAAGGAGATGTCGGAAATAATACACAAAAATGGCGGACTGGTTTATATGGATGGTGCAAATATGAATGCCCAGGTGGGACTTACAAACCCCGGACATATCGGAGCCGATGTTTGCCATCTGAATCTTCATAAAACTTTTGCCATTCCTCATGGTGGTGGCGGACCTGGAATGGGCCCGATACTTGTTAGCGATAAGCTGGCTGAATTTCTTCCTTCACATCCATTGGTACAAACCGGAGGAAGTCATGGTACAACAGCTGTTGCCGGTGCACCATTCGGAAGTGGTCAGGTACTGACAATTTCGCATGCTTATGTAATGATGATGGGGGCTGATGGACTCACCCTGGCAACCAAATACGCTATCTTAAATGCGAATTATATTGCAGCATCATTAAAAGGCTGGTTTAAAACACTTTATACTGGTACTGAAGGATTCGTTGCACATGAAATGATACTTGATTGCAGAAACTTTAAGAATGAAACCGGAATTACTGAAGCAGATATTGCAAAGAGGTTAATGGATTATGGTTTCCATGCACCGACTCTGTCGTTTCCTGTTCACGGAACACTGATGGTTGAACCGACAGAATCGGAATCTCTGCAGGAGCTTGATAAATTTGTAAGCGCCCTGAAATCGATCTGGGATGAAATACAGGAAGTAAAAGATGGAAAAGCAGACAGAGACGACAATGTGCTTCACAATGCTCCGCATACTGTTAAAGTTGTAACAGCTGATGAATGGAAGCATCAGTATAACAGACAGAAGGCAGCTTTCCCAATGAATTGGGTTGCTGAGAATAAGTTCTGGCCGGCAGTAGGACGTATCGACGACGGTTACGGCGACAGGAACCTTGTTTGTACCTGCGATTCGGTTGATACTTACCGTCAGGAGACAATGAAATAGACCCTCACAACAGTAGACAAATACGATATGAAGAACAGTGCATGGAATGATTTGGTAATGATGATTGAGGGTAAAAAGTTAAATTACCAGCCATCAGGTTTTGTTATCGACAGTCCCTGGATACCAGGATGGTACGGAATATCAAATATCGACTACTATACATCTGACAAACTTTGGGTTGAGGCAAACAAGAAAGCCATCAGTCTTTTTCCCGATGCATGGTTTCTTCCGGGCTTCTGGTCGGAGTATGGAATGTGTACTGAACCTTCAGCATTTGGAGCTAGAATGATCTGGCTCGATAAGAATCTGCCACATGCCGAAAAAACAATTTCCTCAATCGAAGATATCGCCCGCATGCCTCATCCAAATGTCAAAACGGACGGGCTTCTTCCATTTATTATTAACCGCCTTAGAATAAGTGAAGAGGAAATAAAAAAATCTGATCATCAGATTCGGTTTGCTATTTCCCGGGGTCCTTTGAATATTGCCAGTTTCCTTATGGGCACTACTGAATTCATGATGAGCTTGGTTATGAATCCTGAGGAAACCCAACAGCTTATTGATAAAATAACCACCTTCATCTGTGAATGGATCGCTTATCAGAAAGAGTGTTTTCCATCTATTGAAGGGATATTTGTACTCGATGATATTATTGGTTTTATAGGTGAGGAAGAATTCAGGCAGTATGTAATCCCATCGTTCCAAAAGATATTCAGTTCAATAGATGCTAAGGCAAAATTTCTGCATAACGACGCACAGGGTCTGATTACGGCCAGGTTCCTTAAGGAAATGGGAATTAATATGTTCAATTTTTCGTTCGAACATACGATGGGTGAAATCAGGGAACTGGCTGGTCCGGAAGTAATCCTGGTTGGAAACATTCCTCCCAGGGATGTGATGGCCGCAGGAACACCCCAGCAGGTAAAAGATGCTGTTAAGAAAGCAATGGGAGAGATAAAAGATCATTCAAATATTATCTGGTCGGTGGGTGGCGGTATGGCCCCTGATGTCAAAAATGAGAATATCAATGCATTCCTGGCATCAGTAAAAGAAAATTCAAAATAGGAAGCAATGAAAAGACTATTGTTTTTACTAGTCTCCGGATTGATAATAACATCCTGCGGATCGGGCGGCTCAAAGCAGCAACCTGCCAAAACCGATACTTCAATGGGAAATAGCTCTCAGATAAAATTGATCACCGTCGATCCCGGCCATTTTCATGCTGCACTGGTACAAAAGTCGATGTACGAACAGGTTTCCCCCGATGTGCATGTTTATGCTCCTGAAGGTCCTGATTATAAGCAGCATCTCGATAGAATAAAATCTTATAATACCCGGGCTTTAAATCCTACTGCATGGAATGAAATTGTATACACAGGAGGTGATTTCTTTGAGAGAATGCTTTCCGAAAAAGCAGGTAATGTGGTTGTTCTTTCAGGCAATAACAGGAAGAAAGCCGAATACATATCCCGGTCGGTTAATGCCGGACTGAATGTTCTCTCCGACAAACCCATGATCATCTCACCGGAAGACTTCCCGGTGCTCGAATCTGCTTTTTCAACTGCAAAGGAAAAAGGAATCCTGTTGTATGATATTATGACTGAGCGATATGAAGTGACAACAATTCTTCAGAAGCTCCTTTCTCAAAACAATGAGATCTTTGGAACATTAACAACCGGAACCAAAGAAGAACCTGCAGTAACTAAATTAAGTGTTCATCACTTCTCCAAAATTGTATCTGGCACTCCTCTCCTTCGTCCCGCATGGTATTTCGATGTTGATCAGCAGGGGGAGGGGATAGTCGATGTGACAACACACCTGGTAGACCTTGTTCAATGGGAATGTTTTCCTGAACAGATATTGACCCCGTCTGATATTAATATGATCTCCGCAAGAAGATGGCCAACACAGATCTCGAAGGATGAATTCAAAGGCGTTACGGGTACTACTGATTTTCCCGATTATCTTCAGAAAGATGTAAAAGACGGAAAGCTGAATGTATTTTCAAACGGCGAAATGGTTTACAGCATAAAAGGAGTATTTGCAAAAGTATCAGTTGAGTGGAAATATACAGCGCCCCCGGGAGGTGGCGACACCCACTATTCCGTTATGCATGGAACCAGATGCGATCTGGTAATTAAGCAGGGTGCCGGGGAGAAATTCATTCCTACATTATATATCGAGAACCTTAAAGGGCAATCGGTTAATGAGTTCAGTATTAACCTTAAGAAAGCATTGGGTTCTTTACCCTACGATAGTCTGAGTATTGAAACTGTAAATAAGAATTCCTTTAAAATAAATATTCCGGCCATGTACAGAGTAACCCATGAAGATCATTTTGCACAGGTAACTTCCAAATTTCTCGGATATCTGAAAGAAGGAAAGCTACCTGAATGGGAAGTCCCGGGAATGATAACAAAGTATTATGTAACAACGAGTGCTCTGAAGATGGCAAAGGGGAAATAAATGGCGCAACGGCGCAACGGCTCACTCTTCGGCAGGCTCAGGGTAAGGCACAACGGTAAGAAGAAGTAACAACTCCATGTGATCTCCGTGAACGGTATCATTGAACTCATCACAATAAATACTTTCTACCATTAGGATTTTTAACTACAGGGAATACACGGAGTTTCACTGAAAAAGTCCGCAAGTATTGCAATCGTTCAGATCAGTGCATAAAATTTTTTCTAAAATCTCTTCCTTAAGTAAAATATTATACCTTTGTGTATAATACCATGTGGTATAATAATACCATGTATAATGAAAAACTCGCCTTTTATTTACGGGTCTATTGTAAACAGGCAATCTTTTGCCAACAGGGATAGTGAGATCAGAAGATTGACTGACAATTTGTTAGGAGGTATAAACACTATGATTATATCGCCTCGGCGTTGGGGCAAATCATCCTTGGTTGAAAGAGTAACAGATGTAATAAGGTCAGAACATCCGAAGGTTCGCATTGCATCAATTGATATGTTTACTGTAAATACGGAGGAGGAATTTCTCGAAAAATTTGCAACTGAGATATTAAAAGCCTCTTCTTCCAGGTGGCAGGATTGGGTAAAAAATTCGAAAAAATTCTTTAAAAATATTATCCCGGTAATCCAGTTTAATGTAGACCAGTTAAATACTTTCAACATAAGTTTTAACTGGGCAGAAATAAGTAAACACGGCGATGAGATCCTGAATCTGCCTGAGACAATAGCTTTGCAAAAAGCTATCAAGATGATCGTGTGTATTGATGAGTTTCAGAGCATTGCAGGCTTTCCTGGTTATGAAAAATTTGAAAAAAGATTAAGAGCAGTCTGGCAAAAACAGAAGGAGGTTACTTACTGTATTTACGGGAGTAAACGCCATATGATGACGGATATATTTAATAACTCTTCGAAACCATTTTACAGGTTTGGTGATATCATAATGCTTCCAAAGATTGAGAGAGAGAAATGGGTGTTATATATATGCGACAGTTTCTCAAAAAGCGGTAAATTCATAGGTGCTGAAGATGCAGGTATTATTTCTGATTTAATGCAGCGTCATTCCTGGTATGTGCAACAACTTTCTCATTACACCTGGAACATAACCCGGAAAACTGCAGGTTCACCTGAAGTCTTCAGGGCGTTAAATGAACTTGTAAACACAAACATGCCCCTCTATCAGAAAGAAATGGAAATCCTCAGTACGACTCAACATAATCTTCTTAAAGCGGTAGCAAGAGGTGAAAAACAGATGACTTCAGGAAGGGTAATGTCTGAATACAGATTGGGAACACCTCATAATGTGAGTAAGAATATTATCCAGCTTATGAATAAGGACATTATCGGAGAATCACTGGGGAACTATTGTTTCATGGATCCGGCTTTTGAATTGTGGTTCCGTAAATCTTATCTAAATGAACCCTTCAGGAGTCTCTAAGTCTCTAAGTCTCTAAGTCTCTAAGTCTCCCCCTCATTCCTCCTGCCATTGCGCCGTTGTGCCCTTTGTGCCCTTGCGCCGTTGCGCCGTTTAGTACACATTAACCCTGTCGACTATCTTCCACCTGATTCTATCGTAAACCATAACCCTGTTTACATAATAAATTATTCCGGCATAAACAGGAATGAGAATCAGATTAGCGAAGGGGAACCAGTGTAGTAAGAATTTATGCAGAAAGCCAAAAGCAGCTGCGATTATCAAAAACACGAACGATTTAAGGTTATTTCCCCCTGCCTGAGCGGCAGCTTTATCTGATGCAAATGGAAAGAGCGGATTCTGAGCATAATAGATTAGCAAGGCAAACAGGTAAATTAACATCAAAGCAATAATGGCATCGGGCAGAATTCGTATTCCCCAGATTATGGATAACCCTGTTACTACCAGGATATAAAAAGGCATAAAGAATTTTGAAAAGGCTGCTTTTATGGTTCCTTTAAAGAAACCGGCAGGTGATTGCATTGGTAAAGATTTGAATATCCATGCAGCGTTACGATTGGTTCCAATGAGTAGTGAACGGGGGAGTGAGGCAATGATAAATGCAGTGAAGTAAAGGATGAAAAGGTAATTATCGCCTTGAGCCAACTTAATCAGCCCTCCCGAATTGTTGAGAAACGGCAACAGCATCATTATCAGGAAGTAACCAAATGCAGGAAGGAGGGTTTGTTTAAAGAGCCTTTCGCGTCCGGTCATTTTCCACATCAGACCAAAAGCTGCTTTTTCATCTTTTTCATGAACAAAAATTAAAGACATCAATCTGAATAATATGCTCTTCCCCGATGATTCTGTCTGCACTTTCGACGCACGGTCACCAAGTTCCAGATCAGCAAGTTTTCTGTTGAAGACTGGGGTGAGGAATCTACCCGTTATATAGATGGCAACTACAGGGATTATAAGGGCTTCAGCAATGAAAAGAAGGTGCGTAAGATCCCATTTTGCCATAGAGAGACCTTCAATGAATCCGGAAAAAAATGCAGGGGGTATGAGATGCGTGTACCAGTGAACCTGTAATTCCATATTCATGATATTACTTTTATCAACCAGCCTGATTCCGATCTGATAACCGGCCATAAAGATGATCGCAATGAATACCTGAAAATACATTAACAGGTTTTTGAGCTTTTCTCCGCTTGCAATCCTGAAGATCCCCAGATAAAGTATGTTTGCCAGAAACAGAGTGAATAAGACATTCATGAAAATTGTAAAAACAAATATCACTCCTGAAACCGTCCCAAATTTTACAAATGCTATTATAATGGAAACAAACGACAAGCTAAAAGCCATAAGCGACAGGTAGATAAACACGTGAGCATTCCTTGCCAGGCTTATTGTGTTTCCTTTAACCGGTAAAGGCTGAATAATAGCATTTTCAGAAGTGTCGAAAAGGATAGAAGTAAATTCCGAAATGATAGTCATGGCCATCATAACCATTATAAACAAATGCGAGAAGTAAAAGAAAGTGAATGGCGTTTTTATCATACCCAGAAACAAACCAAAGACACCCCCCATGAATACCTGTAAAAGGGTTTGCCATAACAGCATATTCTTCTGATCGTCCTGTGGTTGCCGCGACATGCTTCTTACTCTGCGCGTGTCGAGAGTAAGTTTAAGCTTCAGGATATGTATAAACTGATTGTAGTCGGCACCCATTTTTTCGATAAACCATCGGAAAGGGGCAAAGAGGGAAAGTAGAAAGCGTATCATGCTGTTACTTTTCAAATGCGTTTATAAATGCCTCTGCCCTCTCTTCGTGATTGGTATTCCCGGTGAGGCGGGTGAACATCTTCTCGAGGTTAGCATCGTTGGTAAGCTTATTAAGCTCGCTGAACGAACCGTCTGCAATAACTGTCCCCTGATCAATAAGAATAATACGATCGGATATTTTTTCCACCACATCCATGAGGTGCGAACTATAAAAAATTGTTTTTCCGTCGTGTGCAAGGTGGGTTAACATCTCCTTTACCATTATAACCGAATTGGCATCGAGACCAGAAAGTGGTTCATCCATAAATATAAGGTCGGGATTATGGAGCAGACTTGAACAGATCAGCACTTTCTGGCGCATCCCTTTTGAAAATGTAGATATCCTCTGGTTGATATTGGGTTTCATCTCGAAGATGCTCATCAGAGCTTCAGCTTTTTTTCGTGTAAGTTCCGGATTGAGGTTGCGCATCTCACCAATAAATCCCATAAATTCCATTGGTGTAAGCGATTCGTACAGCACAGCATTCTCTGGAATATATCCAACCTGTTTCTTTATCTCAAGAGTCTGTTTCCTCAAGTCTTTTCCGAAAATCTCTATTTCACCTTTGAATTCGGAAATCAGACCGCACAGAATCTTGACTGTTGTTGATTTTCCGGCTCCGTTGGGTCCGATATAACCAATTATTTGTCCTGGCGTGATTTCAAGATTAATGCCCTTAAGCACTTCCTTTTCATCATAATTCTTCTTGAGGTTACGAATGGAGACAATAGACTGGATGTTCATATAAGTAGTGGTTTGAAGTTCAAATGTTCAATATTCAAATGTTCGAATGGTCACTTGTTCAAATGTTCAACATTCAGAATATTACAGACATCTTCGACTATACAAATATAATAATTCAGTTATCAAAATGCATAAAAAAAGTGCCTCCGATTGGAAGCACTTTAATAAAATGTTCAAGTAATTTTCAGATTCCGCTCGACAATTGTGGTGTTCGAGGTCTGTTGGACTGAGCTCCGTTTGTTTTGTTTCTTGTCATCGCCCTTCTTTTTAACAGCATTTTCTGCTGATCGGTAAGAGTAGCCCTGAACTGTTCCTTTTCAGTCTTAACCTCCTGCTGCCTTGCCTTTATCATGCTAACCTGGCTGTCGGTAAGAGAAGCCCTGAACTTTTTAATTCTGTCGGCTTTGACAAGTCGTGGATCCGACAGAATATCTTTCTGATTCTGGGAAATAGTAGCCTTAAAAGCTTCCCTCATCTCCTTTCTTTTCTGTTGATTAGCCTTTTGCATCGACTTCTGACTTTCAGTAAGAATAGGAGTCCTCATATTTTTTCGTTGTAAAGGTGCATTTGTCTGAGATTGATCCTGCGCAACCGCTACACCGCTCATAATAAAAATCCCCAGCAGGATTGATAATGTTGATTTAATAATCGTTTTCATTTGTTTAATTTTTACTTATTATATTTCTTAGACTAATCGATTCTTCAAAGGTTTAACCATACTCCTTTCCCCTTCTTCCCTTTGTGCCCTTTGCGCCCTTTGAGCCCCTTGTGCCTCTTCCGCCTTCAATTTTTACACATCATACAGAAATCTGAAAATATTTCTATAATTTTAGATTTCAGTAGCTCCAATTTTAATAATTTTAGTAAATCGTTTATAAACTAATTATATGGATACTAATAATAATGCCAGTGCGCAGATTCAGAAAAAGCCAGTGAAGTTATTACCAGGACTGATAATCGTTATTATTCAATGGTTGCTCAGGTTTGTTATCCCCATGTTTTTTCACGGAGATATTATAACTCAATTAGCGGTAATCGGAGGACTATTCTGTGGGATTGTTCTGTTAATATGGTGGGTCTTTTTCAGCAGGGTAAAATGGTTTGAGCGGATTGAAGCTGTTGTTCTGATGATAGCTGCAATCGTTATAACATCACTGTTTCTGGATAAATCCATCACCACTTCAATGATGGGATTGATGTTTCCTGTTTATTCTGTACCGATAATCTGCCTTGCATTTATTATCTGGGCATTTCTTACCAGAGATCTTTCGACAGGAATTCGACGGCTAACAATGGCAGCAACTATTATTCTTTCAACAGGAGTCTGGGCGTTACTGCGTACTGAGGGAATGGACGCAGAGACCCACCAGGTGATAGTATGGAGGTGGGCGAAATCGCCTGAGGAGCGGTTGCTTGCCCATACCGACATTAAGATGAAATCGATGCCTGCAGATTCAGCATTAATGGCGTCCTTGCCTGAATGGCCGGGCTTCCGGGGTGTAAACCGCGATGATATTGTACATGGTTTGCGCATTGGTACCGACTGGAAAAAGACACCTCCTGCGGAAATGTGGCGCCGTCCTGTTGGACCGGGGTGTTCATCCTTTGCCGTGCATGGCCCTTATCTGTATACCCAGGAACAGCGTGGTGAATATGAGATGGTTACATGTTATGATATCAATTCCGGTGAGATGGTTTGGAAGCATAGCGATAAAGTCCGTTTCTGGGACTCACATGCAGGTGCCGGTCCGCGTTCAACACCTACATTATATAATGGCCGCGTGTATACCATGGGTGCAACAGGAATACTTAATGTGCTGGATGCCTTTAGCGGATCGCTTATCTGGTCGTGCGATGCAGCCGCTGCAGCAGGTGTCAAAGTGCTTACCTGGGGTTTTACAGGTTCCCCTCTGGTTATTGATAAAACAGTAATTGTTTCTCTGTCCGGGGCACTTGCAGGTTATGATGCAACTAACGGCAAATTGTTATGGTCGGTAGCTGATGGAGGCAACAGTTACAGCTCTCCGCATCTTGTTACAATAGAAGGAGTGACGCAGGTGTTGTTTTTGAGCAAATCAGGTGCCCTGAGTGTTGATCCACAAAGCGGGAAGCAACTCTGGAACTACAGCTGGCCAATAAGCGATCGCATAGTTCAGCCCTCAGTTATCGAAGGCGGAGATCTGCTCCTCCCCGGAGTAGCAAGTGAGGTTCGCCGAGTAAATGTTTCGCATGTGGCCGACACCTGGCCCGTTAAGGAGATCTGGGCGTCGCAGGCCATGAAGCTCTACTTCAACGATGTTATAATCAATAAGGGCTATGCTTACGGTTTCGATGGCGCTTCATTAGTGTGCATGGACATTAAAGATGGCAGACGTATCTGGAGAGGTGCCCCTTACAGAGGCTTTACAATCCTTCTGGCCGATCAGGATCTTCTGCTGGTTCTTTCCGAGAAAGGCGACCTGGCTCTGGCAGAAGCAAAACCCGACCAATTCAGGGAGCTTGGTAAGATTAAAGCATTGAATGCAAAAACATGGAATGTCCCTGCACTTGCCGGCAATATTCTGGTAGTGCGTAACAGCAATGAGATGGTAGCATACAGATTGCCAGCTGCAGCAATATAAACGATCTTTAATGAATGATTATTTATCTGTTTTCAGAAGCGGCGAAGGAGAAGCCCGGGTCCTGGAGGCATACGATGAAATCATGAAATCGTGGCCAGCGCCATATGAAGAATTATACATACAAACTGGTCTTGGCAGCACTCATGTTATTATCTCCGGACAGAAAGATGCTCCGCCGCTTATCCTTATTCATGCATTTTATGCGAGTGCTGTCTCCTGGTACAAGAATGTTAAGGTTCTGAGCAATAGTTTCAGGGTTTATTGTGTCGATATAATAGGCGATCCGAATAAGAGCAAACCGGTAAAACTTATCCGGCAACTCGCAGACTTTGTAATCTGGTTCAATGAACTGATGGACGGGCTGAGTCTTAAGCAAGCTGATTTTATAGGCAATTCGGTTGGTGCTTTTCATACTGCAAATTTTACCCTTCACGCACCGCACCGTGTTAAGAAAATGGTGCTTATCGGACCTGCAGCTACTTTTCTGAAGATGCCCGGGTTTTATCTTCATACCTTCCCGGGAGGTATGACAGGCTGGGAACACTTAGTACGGCATTCTGTTAAGTGGATTGAAAATGGAGCCCCATTTGATCCAACCTTTCACAAACTATTTTATCTTGTAATGAAACATGGAAAATCGGCAAACCAGGTTTTTCCTGCAGTTTTTACAGATGAACAGCTGAAAAGCATCAAAACCCCTGTCTTACTTATCTATGGCGAAAAGGAGGTGATCTATGATTGTAACCTTGCAGTCCAAAGGGCAGAAAAACATCTTCAGAATATCAAAACTGTTATCATCCCCGGAGCGAATCATATTACCGCCGCCTCAGTACCGGAACTGACAAATGGGGCTATTTTAAAATTTCTTTCATAATCGAAGTCTTTCAGTCTCTAAGTCTCTAAGTCTCTGAGTCTCTGAGTCTCTTCGCCTCTAAGTCTCTTAGTCCCACTCTCTCTGTTTCATCTCACCACGAAATACAGCTCTGGTACCAAATAATCACGAATCTCTTCAAACAAATATGCCATTAAACTGTTTTTAAAATTATACAGACAGCTAAATAAGTGTAGTAAAATGAGAAAAATAGTAGTTCTCTCCTTTATGTCACTCGACGGTGTTATTCAAGCCCCGGGTGGACCGGAAGAAGATACTTCCGGCGGGTTTAAATATGGAGGTTGGTCATTTCCTTTTTTCGATGAATTTGCCGGCAAAATGATGGGTGAGCAGATGAGTAATAATGCAGACCTGTTGCTAGGTAGAAAGACATTTGAAATATTTGCATCATACTGGCCTGATCATGAAAAGGAGTGGCCCGGTATCAACAAGGTTACAAAGTATGTGGCATCAAACACGCTTTCTGCTCATTACTGGAGTAATACAATATTCCTGAAGGGAAATATTGAAGATAAGATTAAAGAATTAAAGAAGCATGATGGTACTGACCTTCAGGTGCACGGAAGTGGCAACTTAATCCAGACACTTCTTAAGTACGATCTTGTTGACGAATTTTGGCTGAAAATTTTCCCGATTACTCTGGGTAAGGGCAAGCGACTGTTTGAGAATGGCGCCATTCCTGCCAACTTCACTCTTCTGGAATTTAAAGCTTCACCATCCGGTGTGTTATTTGCTAATTATAAAAGGGATGGGGAGGTTAAAACAGGGTCGTTCTCCACTATCTGATTCTATCAAACAATAAATACCTCCTTATGAGAAAAGTAATTGCAGCAATCAATATGACACTTGATGGGTTTTGCAACCACGATGCAGTGATTGCAGATGATGAATTACATCAGCATTACAATGATATATTAAGCAATGCTGATACGCTTTTATTCGGAAGAACAACCTATCAACTTATGGAAAGTTATTGGCCATCTGTCGTAAAAAACCCCACAGGAAACAAACCAGAGGATGATTTTGCAGTGTTAATTGACAATATTTCAAAGATTGTTTTTTCCCGAACGCTGAAAAATGTTGAGTGGCAACATACACAATTGAGAAAGGATGTCATTAAAGAGGAAATCCTGGAATTAAAACAACAAGAAGGCAAAAACATATTAGTTGGCAGTCCGGGTTTAATTGTAAGCTTAACACAGCTCGCCTTAATTGATGAATACCAGCTTTGTGTTCACCCGATTGTTTTAGGAAATGGGTTACCACTATTTAAAAATATCAGGGATAGAGTTAACCTTAAACTCATAAAAACAAAAACATTTGGTAGTGGTGCAGTAGCTCTTTACTACGATTTGCCAAAGTGAATAGCCTGACTTTTCAGGGGAATGAAGATTTTCTTATACATTTTGAATTCCCAAAGCAGACAAAATATACCTTAAGTAATCCGGCAGACTGATTCCAGATCTGTCTTAATTCCTTCATTTTTACATCTCATCTTCAAAATTCTACTGTCCGTCATGTTTAATTATGATAAGGTTTTGAAAATAGGAAGCTTTGTCTTAAGATTTAAAATCATTAATTATTTCTACAAACATCATAAATGGTTGTAAATCAAAAGTAATCACCCAGGGCAGTACTCAACATATTGTTAAGGATATATAAAACATAAATACTTCTCAGGTTTAAAATTTAAATTTAAATTCGATATCATGAAAAAAGAATTGAACAAAAAATGGAAGGCATTCTTTGTCTTTATAATGTGGACCTTATTTATAATTGCTGTAGCAACATTAATTAGTTTTTTCATTCATGGCCCTAAACTTTTCTCATCATTATCCTATTATTTAGATTATACACCGCTTGGTGTTGCATACGGGCTGGTATTTATGGTGGGGAATAAGATGATCAGCAACTATACCAAAAAACTTAACTGGAGAAAAAATCTTAAAAAGGCAAATGTGATCAGCTTATCGATGTACATAATTTATGGGATGATCGTTTGTATAATGGTGCCATACCTGTATGACCGTTTTTATTGGCATATGACAGGAGAGAGCCTTTCTACTGATGTAGCTATAAAGGCTTTAATCGGTATTTCCCTTGAAATGACTTTTATAGCCGTTTATTATTCAACCTATCTTACAAAATATTGGAAGAAATCTATTGAAGCTAACGAAGAGTTAAAAAGGGAAAACCTGCTGGCCAGATATGAAGCGTTAAAAAGCCAGGTAAATCCGCATTTTCTCTTCAATAATTTGAATACGCTTAGCGGAATGGTAGAACAAAAGCCTGAACTGGCCATTGACTTTATCAAGAAACTATCAGATATTTACAGGTATGTATTGGAGCAGAACGATAAAGAAGTGGTTTCAATAACTGACGAGTTAAAATTTGTTGAGGACTATATTTTTCTTTCAAAAATGAGGTTTGGGAAAGGGCTTGTATTCAGCTCAAATATAGCTAATTATCAAAATATTCAAGTTGTCCCTTTGGGCATACAGATGCTGGTTGAAAATGCTATCAAACACAACATTATATCAGACGAAATGCCATTGAAAATAGAAATGGAGATTGCAGATGGTTTTGTTATCGTGAAAAACAACTTTCAAAAGAAAAAAGCAATAAATCCGGGCATTGAACCAATGGGACTGGAAACTCTTAAAAAAAGATATTCGTATCTTTCCGGAAAAGCGGTGGAAGTTTTTGAATCGGATGGCAAGTTTATTGTAAAGTTGCCTGTTATTGAACCTTAAGATATGCATTGCCTTATTGTAGAAGATGAGAAAGTAGCCGCTGAGAGACTATCCGGTTTAATTAAAAAATACGACCCGTCAATAGATATTTCAGAAATCGTACAATCGGTTAAGAATGCCGTTCAGTGGTTGAATAGCCATCAGCCACCCGATTTAATTTTTATGGATATACAATTAGCCGATGGCTTAGGCTTCGAAATATTTGAACAAACAATTGTGAAAACGCCTGTAATATTCACTACTGCATATGATGAATATGCTCTTAAAGCGTTTAAAGTAAACAGTATTGATTACTTATTAAAGCCAATTGACCAGAATGAATTGAATAGTGCTATAATTAAATTTAAAAAAAACAATTCACAAAAGGAGATTCCGGCACAGGTGTTCGACAGCATAATGGTTTCATTAACAAGTAAATACAAGAATAAATTTGTTTTAAAAGTAGGTGATCACATTAAGGTATTTTCAACCGGTGATGTACAATGCTTCTATAGTATGGAAAAATACACCTTCCTTCAGAATATTTCAGGTCGCGATTATGCAATAAACTATTCCCTTGATCAGCTGGAAGATTTATTGGATCCTGCCATATTTTTCAGGATAAACCGTAAGTTCATTGTTTCCCTAACAGCAATTTCTGATATAGTTAGTTATTCAAATAGCCGTTTGCTGGTTAAACTCAATTCAAACAAATCCGATGATTTATTAGTTAGTCGTGAAAAGGTGCAGGATTTCAAAAAATGGTTAGAGAGTTAATTTAAAATTCGGGATTTATTCTGGCATTAAATTTGTTCATCCACAACAAATTCTAAACTTATGAAAAAGACCCTCTTAAACCTGGTCACATTTCATTTTTTAATAGGTGCTTTATTTCTATCCCTTACTATTCCTTTTCAAAGTTGTGAACCAGATGAGCCAGATGACCAGAAATGCGATACTTGTGGCCCGGTCTCTTATAAACCAAATATTTACCTGTATCCCACGGAGGGATCACAATTAAGTGTAAAGCTAAGCTTCCCCATAGGAGGTAAAATTATTACTTCAATTCCTTCTTATGAAAATGGCTGGACTGTTTATGTGGATACTTACGGAATTATAAATAATCGCTATGAGTACTTGTTTTATGAAAGCAAACAACCGAATGTATGGCAACTTAATGAAGGGTGGATTATTAAGAGATCTGAATTAAAGACTTTTTTCAAAGAGAATATGTTGAAACATGGATTCTATGGGAGAGAAATAAAAGACTTTACAGATTATTGGATTCCACGTCTGACAGATTTTGAACATTATGAAATTTATCCTCAGGAGTCGAATATTATCGAAAAAGTAGTAAAGCTCGATATTTCCAAAACACCTGATAATGTCTTGAGATTGTACTATTTGATTAAAGGGGTCAGTGGTGATTCTAACAATAAGATAAATATCCCAACTGAAAATCTTCAATTTGAAAGGAACGGATTTTATGTTACGGAATGGGGCGTAATCCATTATTGACATATTTTATTAATCCTTTCAGTCAGGATTTTGTCCTTTATCCCCAATCAATAAATTTCATATACAAATTGTGGTTTTATTGGAATAATGATAACTCATTTGTTTTATCCTTAACAACATGTGAGTGTATTAGATATTTTTAAATCTTTTTTAGCCTGTTTTTCATACTCCATTTATGGGCTTATTTTTACTGCTACCAATACATTTGTTGTCAATGTATTTATAAATAAACTAAACTTAAAATCTATGAGAAATTTAAAGGGTGTATTAGTTGTGTTGTCAATATTACTGTTATCCAGCTTAAATCATGCGAACGGACAACCTCCGAAAAGATTTGAGATAAGTTCGAGAGTTAAATTTCAGGTACAGACAGAAAACAGCGAAATAAAGCTTCCCGTTTTTCAACAAGGATCCTTCACGGTAATGATTACAGCAAATATTATGGAAGGAGAGCTTACTCTTGAGCTCTACGATGCAAAAGGGGAGAAACAAGGCAGCCTCTTTATTCCCTATCAAGTAATGCAGATCAAACCAGATACAATTGAAAGGCCAATCACTTGGTCCGTAAAGAGAGAAATTTCAAAGAAATTTGACAACCCGGCTAAAGGGGAGTGGACAATAAAAATAATTCCAAAAAATGCCGGGGGCTTCCTTGAAATAAACTCCAGTCAGAGTTCAGATCAGTAGATGCTACAATTTGGGCACTTGAAGTTTATTTGTCTCCCATCGATGATTTCAACAAGATGAATTCCATGAAAAATGAAATGATAATAGATTCTGTTATGTATCTTTCCTTAAATGTTGTCTTTAAAGTATTTTTTAAATCTTTTTTAGTCCATTTTAAAGTAATTCAAACTTAAAATCTATGAGAAATTTGAAAGGCGTCTTAACAGCATTGTCAATAATACTGTTTTCAGGCTTAAATTTTGTCAAGGGACAACCTCCTAAAAGGTTTGATATTAGTACAAGAGTTCAATTTCAGGTACAATCAGAAAACAGCGAAATAAAATTTCCCGTTTTTCAACAAGGATCCATCACATTATTGATCAGGGCAACTATCTTCGAGGGAGAGCTTACAATTGAACTCTACGATGCCAAAGGTGAAAAACAAGCTAACTTTTTTATTGCAAATCAGTCACTGCTGGCTAAACCAGATACGATAAAGAAACCAATCAGTGAAGCCGTGAAGGGAGAAATTTCAAAGAAATTTGACAATCCGGTTAAAGGGGAGTGGGCAGTAAAAATAATTCCAAAAAATGCCGGAGGCTTTCTTGAAATAAACTCTAGCCAATATTCTAAGCAGTAATTCAAATTTTATTATATTAAACTACCATCCAATGATCTTAATACATGAGCATCCATAAGAAGTTATTGCCACTTATTTTAATTAGCATATTTAGCCAGATTGGTAAGTCCCAATCAGGAATAAGTGGACATATAAATATTGATACCGCAATTTGGACACCTGTGGTTTATATGTCTCTCATCGATAATTTTGACCAGATGAATTCCATGACAAACGAAATGATTATTGATAAGGCTTCTATCGATTGTCAGGGGAACTTTAATATCAGCACTCAATATCTTCCTGATGACGACCACCTCTTCAGAATTCATATTGCAAGAAGAAATGATCCTCCGGCAACATTAACAATTGGAGGCAAAGATGAAAATCATGTTTTTTTCATCGCAAACAGAAAGTCAAAAATCATATTAAATGATGCAGGTACGGACGACTTCCTTAAGGATGTAACCGTTAACGGATATTCTCCAAATAGTAACTTTAGAGAGATTAATGAAATATCCAGTTTTATTGACTCTACAGGGTTTACCAGTTCTATTGTTAAAATTGACTTAATCAGAAATGCTATTAATGAGAAGCTTCGTTATTATGCGGATACCTGCTCCAATCCACTAGTCTCATTATATGCACTTTATAAAAGTCAGTTTGATAAAAATTATACAGTAAATCAAGAGTTTTACCATAAGTTCCTCAAAAAATGGGAAAATGAGAAGTCGGCATATTTTGTTGAATTCAGAAAAAAGATCCCTATATCTCAAAACAATAACCGCTTTTTTATTTTTTTTATTGGGGGAGCAGGTATAATTATCGGTTTCCTTTCCTGCTTTGGATATTTTAAATTTCTTAATAAGGATCAAAATCCACTTCGCGAATTAAGTGTACAAGAGAGGAAAATTTTTGCATTGATAATGGACGGTAAGTCAAATAAAGAAATCTCCGATAATCTTTTGATTGGTCTGAGCACCGTTAAATCGCATGTTACCAGTATTTACTCAAAGCTTGGAATAAACTCCAGAAAAGCTGCCCTGAATTTAAACCTTGACAAAAAAACTAACGGTACTTAGCATTATATCTGACTTAACAAATCGTTGTGTAAGTTGACTAAAAAACGTACTGTAAAACGGTCGGTTTAATAAATTGACGCCAGAGTTGTCTTGGTTTTTACCAATCTTCAGTGAATAGGCTAATAATGGCATGATTATTGTAACTCTCTGATTACCTAATACCTATTTGGCACTTTTCATTTTAAACTGCTAAACACTATGTTTTGAAATCCTAAAACTCTCGCCATGAAAACAAGATTGCTTATCATTATCTTTCTGGTTATAGTTTCTAAAACTGCAGTATCTCAGACATCGGAGAAGGCAACAGGATTATCTGATATGAAACTATCTTATGCCCTTTCATCTATGAGCGCAGGAGGAGATCACTTTGTAAAAGACGAGTCAAGAATTCCTTTTGGCATCGCTTTTGAAACGAACTATTCTCTTGGTAAAAAACTTTCTCTTGGGCTTGGTCTGGAATATAGAACAACAGGGAATCGGATTACAGATAGCTTTATAATTTCAGATTTTGGAGGATATTCAGGTAAAATTCACGTAGAGAATAGAGAGCTCTTTTTCGACATACCACTGCACCTGAACTATAAAATACTTAATACTAAGCCTTTTAGCATCCTGATCTCAGCGGGCCCTAAAGAGACTATTAATAATTTAAAGTATAATGGCAATCCCGATTTTAATGGTAAGGAAATGAAGTTCACAGACACAGATTTGAGTACGGCATTAGATTTTGGGATAACTGAAAATATAAGGATTTATAAAAACATTGGGGTATTCGCATCACAGTTTTATGGATATTATTTTTTGGGGGGATTTGATGAACTGGAAAGCTTCGACCTGAAATTTGGATTATTATTTAGCTTCGAATAAATGCAAGCCGGCAAATCTATTAAAACAAGATCTTATGAGTACGATT
The DNA here is from genome assembly GCA_963809855.1 of uncultured Bacteroidales bacterium. Taxonomy (GTDB): domain Bacteria; phylum Bacteroidota; class Bacteroidia; order Bacteroidales; family VadinHA17; genus LD21. Next base: position 4,146,423 of record CAWELF010000001.1, read on the forward strand.
TGATATTACTTATGATGCCACTTATTAATTTATATTTTATTCTCAGTTAACGGAAACAGCTGTCTGGATCTTGGTTCCCCGCATCTGACGCATTCGGCGTCATACCAGCTCATGGGTAGGCCACACTGTGGACAGCACCAGCGCGCTTCTTCATATTTAACCCATTCCTGAGCGCCCATCTCACGAATTTTTTTAAGGTTAGGCAGGTACTCTTTACGGTGCAGATAGCCGCCCATATTAGTTAAACTTATAATTCGGTTGCAGGGTAACTCATTACAGTCAGTACAACGGGAATCGTTCTGTTTATTTGCTGCACATTTCCTTATTGCACAACTCTGGCAATGAGCAGCAAGTATGCCGCCGCTGAGACAGCCGTCGCATAGAAGCCCATCCATCCAACCCGGATCGGGAATCCCCTTCTGCGCCTTCTGTGGAACGGATGAAGATCTCTTTTGCAATCTCATTTTTATTTGCTCATCATCGCTGTGTTTAGCGATATAGGCCGGGCAGGCTCCGCAATATGTTCCGCAGGCGGCTGCCAGGTATTCTTTGCCCTTGCCATCTTTGATTTTATCCTCTTGTGAGAAAGCAAGACCCTCAAATGAAATACATGCATAGCTATAAACAGCTACACCGACTACCCCTTTAATAAACTTTCTTCGGGAAGTGTTCACTTTTTTATAGGAATCCATAATCTGATATTTATGTGATTATTGGAAAGGAAAGTTAAACTTTTTCCATCCAATTAACCCAATTTTTTAGGAAGTGTTGCATTTTAATAAAACAATTTCTAATTTTATTGTGTCTCGTATTCGTATTAAGTCTGATCAAATATTGTGCTAAATGGAAAGGTATTTTAGATTTTCAGCGTTAACCTGTCTGGTTTTCTCATTATTTCTTGTTTATTCTTGTAAGAAAAAGCCCACGCTCCCGGTTGTTACTACTACCGAAATTTCTGAAATATCTTATACGACTGCCTCTTCAGGAGGTACAATAACGGATGATGGAGGTACAAGTATTTTTTCACAAGGTATATGCTGGAACACTTCTCCCGAACCGGATAATACGGTCTACTTCAAGCCAGGGACAGGGAAGGGAGGTACCTTCAAATCCACTTTTTCCGGCCTTAAACCTGATACCAAATACTATGTGAGGGCATATGCAACAAACAGCGCAGGGGCCGGATATGGAGAGGATATCTCATTTTCAACCCTTAAACCAGCTCTGCCTGATTTAACGACAATAGAAGTTATGTCAATCACACAAACAGGAGCTCTTTCCGGAGGGACAATTACCAATGAGAATGGCAGCCCTGTAACGGAAAGAGGAATTTGCTGGAGCGTACTTGAACATCCTACAACTTTCTTAAATGCTAAAACCAACTGTGGAACAGGTAATGGTCTTTTTACCTCTTCTATTTCCGGATTAGCTGTAGGGACAAAGTATTACGTCAGGTCATATGCTGTAAACAGTGTCGGGACATCCTATGGTAATGAAATTAGTTTTACAACTAATCCTGCTTTAGCACCGGTTGTCAAAACCGAAATGGTCACTTCAATAACGCAAACCACTGCTACATGCGGTGGCTCTGTATCGTCTGATGGGGGTGCAGTTATCACTGACAAAGGTATTTGCTGGGGTGTAACAAAAAATCCCGATATATCTTTTAGTACTAAAACAAATAATGGCACCGGAAGTGCATCTTTTACAGCTTCATTAACCGGACTGGCAGTCGGTACAGTATACTATGTAAGAGCCTATGCCACCAACGGAGTAGGAACTTCCTATGGAGCAGAGGTAAGTTTTACTTCAGTACCGGCCACGATTCCAGAAGTCTATTGTTACGCATGGGGATCTGTGACGCAAACCTCTGCGAAGATAGATTGTTCTATCTCAAAAGATGGAGGAGCCGCTGTTACAGCAAGAGGGTTGTGCTGGAACATATCTGATAATGTAACAGTAGATAATAGTAAAATCACTAACGGTACTGGAACCGGGAGTTATTCATGTTCCCTTACGGGTTTGGCAGCAGGTACCACATATTATTTCAGGGCTTATGCAACCAACACTGCAGGAACAGCGTATTCTTCTGAACGTAGTTTCACGACAAATCCTGCAACTATACCTATAATTACCACTACTTTAGTTTCGGAAATAACTCAGATACAGGCAACAAGCGGAGGAAAAGTAACGAGTGATGGTGCATCTGTTATCAGTGCACGAGGGGTTTGCTGGAGTACATCACAACATCCGGTCATAAGTGATTTTGTAAAATATGCGGGCAGTGAAACTGGTGAATATTCAAGTATAATGTCGGGGCTCATTCCAAACACAACTTATTATTTACGGGCTTTTGCAACTAACAGGGTTGGTACAGCTTATGGCAATGAACTTTCTTTCAAAACATTGAGATATGAGTTGATTTTTAATTCGGGACTTACTTATGGTACTGTTTCTGACAGAGATGGCAACGTATATAAAACTATTGTTATCGGTAACCAGACATGGATGGCTGAAAATCTAAGAACAAAGAGATACCAGAATGGAGAAACAATTTTGACTACCATCCCGGTAGAATTAAACATATCCAGTGAAAGCACTCCTAAATACCAGTGGGCCTATAATGGTAACGAAACTGAATCAGATATTTATGGAAGACTATATACCTGGTATGCTGTTACGGACAGCCGTCGGATCTGTCCTGATGGTTGGCATGTACCTGCAGATGTTGAATGGGAAACCCTGGAAACATTTCTTGGCGGATCATCTGTTGCGGGGGGTAAAATGAAAGAAACCGGGCTTACACATTGGTATTTCCCAAATGATGGGGCTGATAATCAAAGTGGGTTTACTGCTATTCCCGGAGGCTATCGAACATCTGAGGGATCTTTTCTGGGAATCAACAACGACGGTCACTGGTGGTCATCCAGTGAAGATGGCACAAACTACGCATTGAACTGTTATTTGCAGGGTGGCAGTACTATACTCTTCAGCAGTAGTTATAAATCACAGGAAGGCTACTCGGTAAGGTGCATAAAAAACGCAGTACCAATTGTGACTACGTCAGAAGTTACAGAGATTACTCAAACTTCTGTAATAAGTGGGGGAAATGTTTTAGCTGATGGAGGAATAAACCTGCCTCGACGAGGAGTGTATTGGGGTAAAAATCCAAATCCGACAGGGAATGAAAATGTTACATTTAGCGGTGAAGGAACCGGGGAATTCTCTTGTTCAATAATCGGATTAGAGGGAGGTACTCTTTATTATCTAAGGGCATTTGCAATAACTTACCTCGGGATAGCTTATGGTAATGAAATAAGTTTTACAACAAATCCGGCATCCTTGCCACTATTGACAACAACGGCCATTACTGGGATTTCAAGGAGTTCAGCAAAAAGTGGTGGAGAAATTACATCCAATAGCGGAGCATCTGTAACAACCTGTGGGATATGTTGGAACACCTCAGAAAATCCAACAATACTTAATGGTAAGACCATAAATAGTACAAAAATTGGGTCATTTTCGAGTTCATTAAACGGGTTAACCGCTGGAACAAAATATTATGTCAGAGCTTATGCAAAGAATAGTGTGGGTACAGCTTATGGGAATGAGATAAGCTTCACAACAAGCCCCGTTCAGGTACCGGTTGTTAAAACCCACGATGTTAAATCTGTATATCAAACTACAGCGCGCAGTGGCGGTTCTATTACAGATGAGATGGGAGGCGTTATAACTGCATGTGGTATTTGCTGGAGTTCATCACCTAATCCGACAATAAATAGTAATTTGACTTCAACTGACATTGGGAGTACGACTATTTCCAGTACATTGACAGGGTTTAGCTCAAATATAACATATTATGTCAGAGCTTTTGCAACAAACAGTGCAGGGACCGGCTATGGGAATGAGGTTTCATTTACAAGTTTGTTTAATTTTCCTGGTCCCGATGTTACAGATATTGATGGAAATACATATCATTCAGTTAAAATCGGAACTCAGGTATGGTTTACTGAAAACCTTAAAACAACAAAATACAACAATGGTGATCTGATTGGCACAACAAGCCCGGCAACTTTAGATATTTCAGGTGAAGTGACACCAAAGTATCAATGGGCTTATGATGGAAACGAAAGCAATGTTTCAACTTATGGCCGATTATATACTTTTTATGCTGTTACTGATACAAGGAATATTTGCCCGTCAGGGTGGCATGTGTCAGGAGCCACTGACTGGGTTAATTTTAGAGACTTTCTGGAAGTTTTTCCAATGGATGGCAGCAAACTTAAAGAAGCAGGTACAACACATTGGAAGAGTCCGAATAATGATGGAACCAATGAAAGTGGTTTTACAGCATTACCCGGAGGCAGCCGGTACGCGACTGGTATTTTTTCAGAAATTACAGAATCAGGAAACTGGTGGGAATCTAGTAGAGCGTGTAAATCTTTGGACTACAATTATGCCGGTATTTTGTCATCGTCATCAGCTGACCGGGATGCACATTCTGTTCGTTGCATTAAGGATAACTGATTTTGAAACTTCATTTTCTTAAATATTGTGGCAAATTTCTTTACTATCATTCCTGCCGTTGTGCCTTTGTGCCATTGTGTCATTGCGCCTTACCCTGTGCTTGTCGAATAGTGCCCCCTTTTCCTAAACCAATAAAATTTTACTCTTTGTAAAAGTTATTTCTAAAATATTTTTTATATTTGTTACTGTCTCACAATTGCTGCATAAACTTTCAGTACTGTGCTAAAAGTATCTGGAACATCGTATCGACCTTTGGTCTGTGTTTTCTGTTTAGTCTTGTCACTAAATCTTTGTGCACAGGATGCTAAACAGGAGGAAACACGGATTTCATCTCTATTGGCAAAAGTGGAGAGCGAAAACCGTACTGTTGATGAACTTATAGCCAATAATCTCACAAACCTTCCTGTAGGTATTAAAAAGACAATTAGCGGTACTAAGATTGTCATCGCAATCGATAGCGCCGTCCTCACTCCGGAAGGGATGTTTATAAACGCCTATACCCAGGTGAAACTCCCAAGCACTACAAAACCCATCTCCCTTGCAGCACGTAACATTCTGATAACACCTGCCGGTATTTCTCTTACCGCTTCCAGCAGGCTTGTTGTAATAAGTGAAGTTGTAATCCCGATAAGCGATCAGGTTAAACTTATTCTCCCGGCTGATGGAAGTAATTATATTGAATGGGACTGTAACGGTTTTCGTTCAGTGAACCTGAGAGGTCTGTTTGAGTTTTCAAGCGACTATTTTATCCCTGATCCAATATTAAGCAGTAACAAAAAAAATGTTACCGCCAGTTTTGAAGTTAATACCACCGATTTTAACAACATCCTCATATCCACATCAATAGACCCATTCAAAATCAAGGGATTAGGTGAAATGACTTTTATTGTAAAGCAGGCTTCTGTCGACATGAGCGATTTTGTAAACTGCGAGGGCTTTATGGTGCCAGCCGGTTATCAAAATACCTTTTCTGAAGCGCCGCAATTATGGCGAGGATTCTTCCTTAAAGAACTAACCGTCCTTCTTCCTCCTGAAATAAGCGGGTCTTCGGAGAGGAAGTCAATAAGCGCTTCCAATTTATTGATTGATGAATCAGGAATTTCAGGGTATTTCTCTGCTACCAATGTTTTGCCAATTAGCATGGGTGATGCCTCGGGCTGGCCCTTTTCTATCGACAGGATAGACATTGGGATCGCACAAAACAAATTGACAGGCGGTGCAATAGCAGGTGCCATTGGTGTTCCATTCCTCGGGAGCGATACTCTGGGATATTTGGCCCAGATTGAAAGCACAACCACTGGACTGCAGTACAACTTCTCAGTAATAACCAATACTGTCAAAAATTTTAATGTTCCTTTTGGCGGGACAGTCATGCTCGACAAAGGCTGTCAATTTGAGATGAAAGCAGGGAGTGGAAAATTTATTCCTTCTGCAGTTCTCAACGGAACTCTTACAATACAAAATGATCTTGTTACATTAGATAAACTACGATTTGAAGGGCTGCGTTTAAGCGCAGAAAGTCCTTTCATCTCAGGAGGCACATTTTCATGTACTGCTTCAGCCGGCATAAAACTCTCCGGGTTTGATGTGGCAGTAAACAATATTTCTTTAAGTTTTCTATCGGGCAGATCATCTTTAGGGTTTGATGTCAAATTAGCTCTTATGAACAAGAATGATAAGGGGATAGGCGCCAACACTAGATTTTTTGTAAATGCTTTTGTTGAAGTAAACCCTGACGCTTCAGGTTCATACAATTCACGGCAAAGATGGAGATACGACGGAACTCTTGTTCAAAGGGTATTTATAAAGGGAAGTGTATCGATCTTCTCTATTAATGGCGGCATTGATCTTCTGAAAGATGACCCTGTATATGGTAACGGGTTCCATGGACAAGTCGGACTGATGATTAACAAAATTCTGCAAGACACAGCGAAAGTTGAAGTCTATTTTGGCACAAAAGTTAATTACAAATACTGGTGTGCAAAAATTGATATCCCCACCAATATCCCGATGGGAACGGTAACGCTAAGTAAACTGGTTGGTGGGGCATATAGTAATATGGAGCGAAAAGACCTATATTCCGATAATTCGGAATACATTCCAAAAGAGAATACAGGTCTTGGATTCATGGCTGGTGTTGGACTTTTCGTTAAGGATAAGAAGCTATTTTCGGCCAACGCATTGTTCGAAATGGCATTTAATGAAAGCAATGGAGTAAGATATATCGGGTTCACAGGAAACGGACAGTTTTTTTCAAGTGACGTAAAAGAAGGAGCCGATGCCTCGGTTTCAGCATCCATTAAAATGGTGTTCGATAACGTGAATGATGTCTTTCATGCTAATCTGAAAGTTTACATGAATATTGCTAATGCCATTAAGGGTATTGGTCCCGGTGGATTACTCGGAGAATCGGTTATTCATTGCGATCGGAAAGACTGGTACATATATATAGGACGACCATCAGCTCCGATGGGTGTGAATGTTATGGGAGTGTTTGAATCACAATCATATTTCATGGCAGGGACTGTTATAGAAAAAATGCCTTTACCTCCATCTGAAGTGGCTGCAATCATCCAGAATATTGACATGGATTTTATGAAGAACGAAAGTGGTATTGCATCCGGGAAAGGCGTTGCTTTCGGGATACGGCTTAAAGCGACTGCTGGTTTTGGGGAGAATGGAGGATTTGTCTATGCTTATTTCAAAGCTGGGGCGGGCGCTGATATCCTCCTTAAAAATTATGGTACAGTTCAGTGTGCAGGTCGTTCCGGACCAATTGGTATTGACGGATGGTATGCCTCCGGTCAGGGTTATGCTTACCTGACTGGCAATATTGGTGTAAGGGTAAGAAGTTCAAAGTTCGATATTATGAGTGTGGCTGCCGCATTACTTCTTCAGGCTAAAATGCCCAATCCTACATGGTTCCAGGGCAATATCGCAGCCAGGTACAGTATTCTTGGCGGACTTGTAAAAGGAAAAGTAAATGTTGGAGTCACACTTGGTGAAGAATGTGTTCTTATTACAAATGGCAATGAACTTGCCGGAATTAAACTGATTGGAGATATTAAGCCTGCTGCAAGCAGCACTGATGTCGATGTTTTTGCAGCACCCCAGGTTTCGTTCAATACAAATGTTGATAAAGAATTTGGAATGGTCAATATTACCGATCAATACGAAGTGTACCGGGTAAAGCTGGATCAGTTTAATATTACAACTTCAGATAATCAAACAATTACAGGAACGGTTCAGTGGAATAGTTCTCAGGATCTGGCCACTTTGAAACTAAAAAATATTTTACCCGGCAAGCAAAAATTGACCACTATTGTAAAAGTGCATGTTGAAAAAAAATCAAATTCCGGATCATGGGAAATCCTTGCAGCCAATTCTGAATTAAGTGAATCGAGCTTCGTTACTGGTGAAGAGCCAAAGTCAATTCCAGAGAACAATGTCCTATTCAGCTATCCCATTAAAAATCAATACAATTTCTATAAAAATGAATATCCGAGAGGATACATAAAGCTTGGAATAGGGCAACCTAATCTGTTCAGATCTGAAAGCGAAGGAAATCGTTGGGATTATATTGCCCGGTTTAAGAATAGTACCGGAGGTGTAGTGGAAACACCAGTTACTTATAACGATGAAGAAACGACGGTCTCTTTCGATATTCCAAAAGCACTTGGCTTATCTTTGGCTTATGAGTTAACTATTTTAAAAAAACCTGTTTCTGCAGGGGCTATTGACAGGAATCTTCAGCGCAGCGAGATAAATATTACAACTGCTAATGCTTTCGACTCACTAAGTATTGCTAAGAACCAGTTAACTGGGTCAATAAGCTCCGATACGGAGACTGCGCTTCATTCCTATTCTTTCCGTACGAGTACCTATTCGACATTCACGGATAAGCTCAATAGTATGTCAAATCTGAATGTTCAATCTGGAATTGATGTAACACTTATGAGTATAATTGGTATTAAGACCACACTAAATGAAACATTCGATAAATACGAGATTGAAGGAAGGGAGAATTACTTTAATCCTTTAGTCACAGTTGAGGCACAAAGGGGTACTTTCTGGATCGACTCGCATGTGAATCCTCAGTTATATGAGTTATATGGTACTATCCCTGATATTATACTTAACCGTAATACAAATATTTTAGGGTTGCTTCCTCTAAAAGCTATGTCTGTTTATAATACCGGAGAAAAGGGTTATCTATTTACTGGTTCTCAAACATCACCCAAACAAGGTGATGTACTCATCCGGTATGATGTTGGCCATTATGTCTATACTGATTTTTGTGAATTACGTAACAAGGTAGCTGCAAAATATTTAGGAAATGCAAATTTGCCACAACAGGCTTATCGACTGCTCGCAGGATATATTAATGATCTCTCGCGGGGCAGCTATCCGTTTAAGATTAATTATAGTTTACCCGGGTTAAATATCACAACTACAACTAAGGAAATGAATATTAACTACTGATAGAACCAGGATGTAAATAGCATAAATAACTAATTATGAAAACTATACGCAATGGCATCTTATTGCTTCTGATACTTTTAGCTATCGGAAACCAGGCGATGGCGCAATTGGATAGTAGATTAGTCTGTACTGCACTTGTTAAGAAGGATTCGGTTGTTCTCCGATGGGTCCCTGCTTCAATTCCTGTTTGGCAGGTAGGGATAAAGTATGGTTATATAGTAAAGCGTTATACCATTTCGAAAGGAGGAGTTTTTATACCAGATGGTCTGAGTAAGGGCGAGATTCTTACACCTGTCCCGGTAAGACCATTTGGGAGAGATCTGTTTCAGAAGATAGCATTGCAGGATCCCAGGTCTGCTGTTGTGGAAGAGGCAATTTTTGGGACAGAATTTCAACCGCCACAAGGTCCGGATAATTTTGTTGGCTTCATGAAAGCCTACGATGACCTGGAAGTACGTTTTGGTTTTGCACTGTTTATATGTGATTTATCTTCAGCAATTTCCCGGGCAGCCGGCCTGCGGTTTACCGATAAGAATGTTGTTCCGGATGAACGGTATGCTTATAGTATTTCTCTGGCAAATATACCTGATGGAATGCAGGTCGATCCAGCTGTTGTGGTGCTGGATGCAGGAATAGTAACCAAACTACCCGTGGTATCGGATATTCAGGCAGTATTTCTGGATAAAGCAGTTAAGTTCCAATGGCCAATATCACTTTTCAAGGGTACCTACACAGCATATATTCTTGAGAAGAGCACTGATGGAAAGTCATTTGTACCTATTTCTGATTTGCCTCTTGTCAACGTCACGGAAAATGATAATCCTGATTACTTTTTTTATACAGATTCGCTCATTAGCAATAACGAACAAACCGCGTACAGAGTTAAGGGTATCAGTCCGTTTGGTGAAGAAGGCCCTGTTTCCGAGATTGTTACAGGGAAGGGTGCTCCAGAATTTACTGCATACGCTGTCATTGATACTGCGGAAGTGATTGATAATAAAAAGATTATTGTTCGCTGGCGTGTTACCGAGAGTGAATCGGCTCCGGTAAAGTCTATAAGTATTCTGCGGTCAGATAAGTATGATGGGGTATTCGAAAATCTCTCTGCAAGGCCAATCAGTTCTGACAAAAGAATGTATACTGATACACGGCCCAAATTATCTAATTATTACAAAATAATACTGACAGGAAAGGACAATATAACTTCATCATCTTTTCCATATTTTGTTCAGACTGAAGATAATAACCCACCATCTGCCCCGCAAATGCTTACTGGTACAATCGATTCTTCAGGTATTGCCACAATAGTCTGGAGGGCAAACAATGAACCGGATCTTTTGGGTTACAAGGTGTTCCGGGCTAACAGCGCTGATGAAGAATTTATAGCCCTGAACCGCGAAATAAGTTCTAAAAACATTTGTAATGATACAGTCAATCTGAATACACTTACCTCAAAAATCTGCTATCAGGTTGTTGCATTGGATAAACAATATAACAGTTCTGAATATTCATCTATACTTACGTTATCCCGTCCCGATACGATTAGTCCGGCTCCAGCAATTATTAAAAGAATTGACATTAAAAATGGTAAAGCAATACTTCAGTTTGAAGGCAGTCCCTCATTGGATGTAGCGCAATATGAGCTTTTCAGAACTCAGGAAAAAGACAGTACATATGAGAATCTTAAAACATGGAAGGCCAATCTTCCTGAAGCTTACGAAGACATCCCTGAAGAACAGGGTAAGAGTTTCTACTACAAAATCAGAACCTCCGATTTTGCAGGAAACAGCTCGAAATATGAGAGGGTAGTTTATTTCCCTGTTACAGCGAAGAAGACAATCAAACTAAGGGCTGAACAAGCGGGGAATGGCAGAAGTGTTTTGCTTTCGTGGGAAGTACCCTCAGGTTATAAACCATCAAGAACCATTCTTTACCGAGGCAGGGATACTTCACCAATGAGTATTTATTCAACATTAGAAGGTGAAGATAAAATATTTACAGATACTGATATTGAAATCAATACGGCTTATAAGTACATGATAAAGATTATTGGTAAAAATGGAAGTGGAATAGTCACTTCACCACAGGCAACTATTTACGCATTATCGGGTTCCGGTCAGAAACAAAAAAGTATTAAATGAAGTTATTGTTCAATAAATATTGTTTAATCCTTCCGTTAGTGTTATTAACATTGGCTGTGGCAGAGGCACAGGAAACCAATGCAACATTAACTATTTCCAGTAAATCGTTTCCCGATGCATCCACTGGTGGTAACTGGGTTGGCAGTAATGTGAAAATTGACGGAATATCTGTATATATTAATGATAAATACTCTTGCTATTTCTCCAGCTATCAACTAACAAGTCCTGAGGATATTGTTAAAACCTTAAACATTGGCATTTCGAGTTCAGAATTAACTGTAAAGATTGTTGTCTCTTACATACACCATGAATGGAACCTTTTAGGATCGGCTTCCCAGTACCTAGCCAAATGGTTTACGGCCAGTTCTCTACAAATAGACAGACAGGGAGTTTCCGGAACTAATAACTTTAATTCATTTGGTGAACTCGAAAACATTTCGGTTAACTGGAGCCTTGACTATAAAGTTGAGATATCTCCTTTCAAACCAGATGTCGTTAAAATCGATGGGAAAAAATGTTATAATGTGCCATTCTGGGTGAGGATGACTGCGAATTCTCCTGATGATTTATACGACAACTCAGGTTCAGTCTATGATTGGGAATATGGATTGGTCACAGACGATCTGGTCAACAACACGAATTTCCACACATACATCGATCATATAGCTGCACATTTAAGGGAAAATTGTCTGTCCTCGGGTGGGACGAACTATGATAATATTTACTCAGCGATAGTCAATCTTAATTATAATTTCATGAAAGACTATCTCTATCTGTACAATGATCTGGAAGGGAATAAGTCAAATATTGCTGCGCAATTATCTTATAGGATTTCATATCAGCCGGGTTACGACTTTACAGATGATGAAAAATCTTTTATTCAAGATAATTTACTGTATGAAATACTTGATCATTCAGAATGTCCAACTCCATACCTGCATGATATTTCGGTAAAAAATTGGAACCCCCTTGGATCAGGAAAACAAGCAACGGATTCTGTCAAATTTGATCCCAAATTTTTACAGCTTCCTGAACTTACAGACAAGGCTAAATTTGGATTTAGAGCAAGAGCGATAAATGCGGGAACAGGTAAATCAGGTCCGTGGTCAGATGAACAGCAGAAGGATATTCTGCCTTCCCCACCTGCTGCAGGGTCAATAAAAACGGACCCTTCATGTATAGAAAAACCCACCGGAGCAATCAACATTGCAGGTATTGCTGGTGCCGTGAATACAAGTTTATTTACATATAAAATCATAGATGACATTTATTCCTGCGGTGATTTGACTACCAACTCAAAAGAGATTAATAGTAATAGTATTATTCAGGATGCCGCCAGTGGCTTATATAAACTCTGTCTTACTTATTCTGATGTGACAATAACAGGTTGTGTTTCGGAAGCGCAAATTACTGTACCTTCACTTCCAGAACTCGCCTACCGGGTTTCTAAACAAGATGTTTCATGTCCAGGAGGATCTGATGGCTCCATCAGAATTGAGATTCTGGAAAAGGTAGGAGATTTTAGCTCTGGGGTTGATGAATGGACGGCTAGTAATATATCAGATAAAACATTTACAGATCTTACTTCCAAAACGTATAATGTAAAACTGAGTGATTTTTGTTACAACTTGGGACCGTTTACTTATACAATCGATCAGCCTCAAACAGTCGTAATTGCACCAATAAGCACATCAAACCCAACTTGTATCTCAAGCCCTAACGGTGGTTTCGAAGTTCATGCCTCAGGAATTTCTAATGGTAAATATGATTACTTTGTGTATAAGGAAGGGGACTATCCTTCAGGCCCCAGGATATTAGAAGCTCATGAAAAAGGAGAGACATGGTCGGATTACTCTCTTCCGGGAGGCTCATACATTGTTAACGTACGGGATAATCAAAATCCAGGGTGTCCGGGCGCTGTTGCTTCTTTTAGTTTGACCCCAATTGCTCCTCTTGATCTAAGAATAGATATTGTCTATAAAGTTAAATGCTATGGAGGGAATTCAGGGGAGATAGATGTTTCTGCCGGGGGTGGCTCCGGATCATATAAGTTCAGTATCGGGGGTGATGTTTTTACATCAAATACTGCGAAGTTCGAATCACTTCAAGCACTTTCTTATACAGTTTCAGTTCGTAACCGCGATGCAACTTGTGCTGATATTGCCTCTAAAGTTGTAACGGTAGGCACAAATCCCCCTATAGAAATTGCCATGACCACCAAAGATGCAAATTGCTATGATAATCAGGATGGTCAAATAAATACTGTTGTTACTGGAGGTTCAGGAAGTTACAGTACTTATGAATGGAAACAAAAAATTTATGAGGACTGGTATTATTATCCTGCATCTGGTGCTTCTCCAACCAACTTTTACGCCGGGGAGTATCAGGTCAAAGTCACTGATACAGAACAATGTTTTGCTTTCACGACGGCAGTAGTAAACCAGCCGCAACAATTATATTTAAGCAATGTTACCTCCACAGATGTTAAATGCTTTGGGGGCAAAGGACAAATTAGCATTGAAGCTACGGGGGGAAATGGTGGTAACTCATTTTTCTACTCTGATAATGATTGGACTTCATCTGCGGTCTTTAGTTCAGGGTCACAATTTTCAGCAGGTACTTATTTATTGAAAGTAAGGGATTCCAAAGGTTGTGAGGCAACCCGGGATATAAACAAAAAGGAGATTGAGGTCATCATAACTGAACCTTCTAAAAAATTGGATTTTATCACTGTTTTGAAGAGTTACAACGGATACAACATTTTAGGTTATGGAAATGCAGACGGCGAGATAACTGTTACTCCAACTGGGGGGAACGGTGCAAACGGAAAAGGAGAGAAATATTCTGGTTATAGATACTCTTTATCTGGAGGTGATTATCAGGCTGATAGTATATTTCCTGCCATTAAGGTCGGCACCTATGAAATAAAAGTTAGTGATGGAAGAGGTTGTTTCGTTACAAAGTCGGTTACTCTTACACAACCAGATGAACTTATTCCTACAACAACCTCCGTTAAAAATGTAAAATGCTTTGGAGCGAAAACTGGTGAAATCACACTCTCGGCTACCGGTGGAGTAGGGCCTTATAACTATAAATTAAACGGTGCCAATTATGATTCAAATCCTTTTTTTGGCGGTTTACATGCAGGAACATATCAGTTTTATGTTAAAGACCGAAACGGTATTGAAAAAAATATATCTGTTACAATTATAGATGAGAATTCTAAGATCAGCTCAATACTTTTACCTCAGGATGTATTATGCTATGGTGAGGGCAATGGACAAATTGCGGCAACAATAGCTGGCGGATCAGGAGGCTATAATACTGTGTGGCAGAAGTTTGTGAATGGAAACTGGCAGATAAAAGCTACAGCAACTTTCAGCATCAGCAATCTCGATCCCGGAAAATACCGGCTTAAGACAACTGATTCGGAAAATTGTTCCGTTTATGATAGTACAATAATCAATCAACCTGCCCTTCTTTCAATATCCGGAGTTGTTCCACACGATATTGTCTGTTTCGGAAATACAGGAAACATTGATATTTCTGCTACTGGTGGAAAAGGTGCATACCAGTATTTCTATTCTGTAAATGAGGGAGCTTCTTATACTCAATTTACATCCATTTCTCCGATGGCGGCTGCCACATACAAGGTTAAAGTAAACGACCTAAACGGTTGTGAAACAAAATGGAACAGTGATGTAAAAATTACCGGACCTGAAGATGCTTTGAATTTCACAACTGGTTTGTCTGAATACAATGGATTTAATATATCATGTTATGGAAGGGCAGATGGCAGTATCACAGTAAATCCTTCCGGGGGAAACGGTTCCGGTTATAGTGGTTATACCTATTCTTTTGAGGGTGCTACTCCAAACCAGACAAGTGTGTATGACAATCTCTCAGCTGGTACCTATAACATCAAGGTAACAGACGGCAGGGGGTGCCAGGTCCTGAAACCAGTTACTCTGACACAATCTCTTACCCCGGTTAACGTCCAGGCCTCAAAACTGTTGGACACAAAATGCTTTAACGATTCGTCAGGCGTAATAACTCTTTCACCCTCAGGAGGGGCGCCACCTTATGAGTACATGATCGGAGAGGGGAGTTATATTGCTTCAAATGAATTTGGCAATCTGCCAACAGGCGATTATCTCTTTACAGTTAAGGATAAAAACGGATGTACCAACACTTTAAGTTCTGTTATAACCAGTATTTATCCAAAACCTGCCATTACACTTCTTCCTCAGGACATTAAATGTTTTCAAAAAAACGATGGCTCTGTTCAGGTTTTATTGTCGGGAGGCTCTGGAGTCTTCGGTTTGAAATGGTATATGAGATCGGACAATAACTGGCAGTACATTAAATCGGATAGTACAATAATTACTTCCCTGGCTCCGGGAGAATACCGGATTCAGGCGACAGATCTTGCAGGTTGTCCTGCAATCTACGATAGTACAACAGTTTATCATAGAGTCACGCCATTAGTTATTTCATATGTTACTCTTAAAGATATAGTGTGTTATTCGGGCAGTGGAAGCATTGACATACAGGCATCAGGAAGTAATGGCGGGTATATTTATCAGTATTCTCAGAATAATCAGAGTTTTGTAAATTATTCACCGGGAGCATCTTTGACTTCAGCTGAATACAGAATGAGAGCTTTGGATTCCAAAGGATGTGTAACGGATTGGCCCGAAAAAATTGTTATCACCCATCCCGATAAACCTCTCGATTTTACATGGATTTCGAAAGATTTTAATGGATCGAATGTTTCTTGCTACGGGAAAAACGATGGCGCAATATCTGTGAAACCTTCCGGTGGAAATAGTGCGGGATATCAGGGGTATTCTTACCTGTTGTCAGGCAGAGATGAACAGCCAGATTCAGTGTTTTCCAATCTAACAGCGGGTACTTATAATCTTAGGGTAACCGATGGAAGAGGTTGTACAACAACCAGGTCTGTTTCGCTTATACAACCATCAGCTCCATTAGGTCTGGTCGTTTCCAGACTGGAGGATACAAAGTGTTTCAATGACTCCTCAGGGGTTATAACACTTGAGGCTTCAGGTGGGATTTATCCATATCAGTACAAAATCGGACTGCAAAATTTTGTTTTGGCAACCAGGTTTGAAAGGCTACCCGTTGGCGATTACTATTTCACAGTGAAGGATAAAAATGGATGTACAAGCGGAATAAATTCAACTATCAATAATATATTTCCACAACCTTCATTAGAGCTCATTCCGCAGGAGATAAGCTGCTATCAGAAAAACGACGGTGTAATACAATCATCATTAACAGGAGGATCTGGCGGCTTTGGTCTGAAATGGTTCATGAAAACCGGTAGCTCATGGAACTATTTAAAGTCGGACAGTAGTACTATTACCAGGCTATCGCCCGGAGATTATCGTATTCAGCTGACCGATCTGGCCGGATGCCCACCTTTTTATGACAGTACATCTGTAATTCAAAGAGTTACGCCACTAGAAATCAGCCGCTTAATATTGCAGGACGTTATTTGTTTTGGCGATAGCGGAAGTGTTGATATTCAGGCTTCAGGCGGAAATGGCGGATATATATATCAATACTCCCGGAACAATAGTTCTTATTCAGCTTATTCTCCAGGAGCACCCCTGCCATTTTCAGAGTACAGGTTAAAAGTTAAGGACGCTAAAGGTTGTGAGACTCTTTGGCCTGAAAATATGGTCATTACACGCCCTGATAAACCCCTCGGTCTTACCTGGTTAGCAAAAGACTATGCCGGTTATAATGTGTCTTGTTTTGGTAATAATGACGGCCGACTCACCTTAGCTCCAACAGGAGGCAATGGATCAGGTTATCAGGGCTACTCCTTTTTGTTATCAGGCCGGACTTTACAGACAGACACCTTGTTCGAAAGACTTTATGCAGGAGATTATCTTCTTAAAGTAACTGATGGCAGGGGCTGTACTTTAAACAAGCAGATAGCACTTACTCAGGCTGCGTCGAAGTTAGGGTTATGGCCTACCCGGATTAAAATGACTACCTGTATTGAAGGATCAGACGGCAGTATATCGCTGGCTGCCTCAGGAGGCGTTCTGCCATATACCTATTCAGCTGGTGATGATGAGTTTATTACGCAAAGCGAATTAAGAAATCTAAAAGTCCGTCCCTATCGTTTTACCGTCAGGGACGCCAACGGATGTACCCAGATATTCGACACTGCCATTTTCAATATAGTTCCTGAGATGAACATTACTGGTATGATTTCGGATGCAAATTGTTTTGGACAAAACAGCGGAAAGATAAGTGTTAGTATTTCAGGAGGAGCTAAACCTTTTTTATATCGATGGAAGGATTTTCCAATCACGTCACCAAATGTTGGGAATCTATATAAAGGAGATTATAAACTTACTGTCACAGATTCAGCTGGTTGTGTTGAAGATAAGATATTCGGGGTAAAGGAGCCACTCCAGCCACTTGTGATAAATAGTGTAAAGCTTAAAGATATAATCTGTTATGGCGACAGTGGAAGTATCCAGATACAGGCTTCCGGTAGCAATGGGGGATACACTTATCAATACTCCAGAAACAACCAGCCGTTTGAAAACTATTCAACAGGAGCTCCATTACCGTTTGCATCATATAAACTCAGAGTAATAGATTTAAAAGGATGTATTACCGAATGGCCGGAATCTATGGCAATTACACAACCGCCTGGTGCACTTGGTATTACATGGATGACAAAAGATTATAATGGCTCTGATGTTCTGTGTTTCGGCGACAGCAACGGACAGTTACGTGTAAAACCCTATGGAGGAAATGGCCCTGGATATCAGGGGTATTCCTACCTATTGCCTGGAAGATCTGTTCAGACCGATACCGTGTTTTCTGATCTGAAAGCTGGTAGTTACTCTGTTAAAATTACTGATGGCAGAGGTTGCTCGAAGATTATTCCAATATCACTTGTTCAACCAGCTGCTCCTGTCGGATTAATGGTTTCAAAGCTTACTGATACAAAATGCTTCAATGACTCCACGGGCATTATAAATCTTAAAGCTTCAGGAGGAGTCCAACCCTATGAATTCCTGATTGGCAAAGGAAACTTTATAACTTCCAGTGAGTTCAATAAACTCCCAACGGGTAAGTATCATTTTATGGTGAAAGATAAAAACGGGTGCCTGGATAGTATAAACCAGATTGTTGGGAATATTTATCCAAAACCATCAATTAAACTTCTTCCCCGCGATATAAGATGCTACCAAAAAAATGATGGTCAGGTTCAGGTATCGATAACCGGAGGTTCAGGCAGTTTCGGTTTGAACTGGTATAATAAATCCGGGAGTACCTGGCAATTTCTCAGGTCTGACAGTAGCATAATTACTGCTCTTGCTCCGGGAGATTACAAGGTTGAGGTAAGCGATCGTGCAAACTGTCCTTCTTTGTACGACAGCATAATAATATATCAAAAAGTTACTCCTTTAAACGTTACCGCTACATCTAAACCCGCATGTGTTCAACTTTCAAACGGTAGCATATTAAGTGTTGCGGCAGGAGGTACACCGCCTTATCTGTACAGTGTCGATCAGTTGAAGATGCAGACAGACCCTTCATTCCAGGTTTACAGCGGACTTCATCGGATCTATACAGCTGATGCATTCAATTGCAGAGCAGAAGCGACAATTCAGGTAGGAGAGCGGAATACAATGCCTCTTGTTAACTTTATGGTTGCCACAAGCCGGTATGAGTTTGATACGCTTGTGATTAAGGATGTAAGTGTTCCTGGCCCTGATCGAGTTTTGTGGTCATTCTCACCGGAAGCAACAGTAATATCTACCTCTACACTTGAGACTAAGGTTAAATATAGCATGGCAGGCATTTATCCTGTTAAAATGACCGGATATTTCGGAACATGTGAATATTCCCTGGAAAAACTGATAAATATTGCCCCTTTTGATCCTTTGGTGATACCTAAAGATAAGCTGCAAACAGGAATCGAAAAGGTACAAATTTCTCCTAACCCAAATAACGGGCAGTTTAAGGTAAAAGTCAAATTGTATAACAAACAACAGATACAACTTAAGGTGTTGGATTATTATTCCAAGATCCATTTTTCTGCAAGATATCCTGAGACCGTTGAGCTTGAGCAGGATTTAAATATTCAGGGCGCACTACCGGGAACGTATGTGCTTTGGGTAATTACCGATAATGATTACAAAGCACTAATTTTTATTATTTCACAATAAAGCAATGATATAGAAATAATTGGCAAGATTCAGAATAAATATAATTTGTATAATCTCCGGATTAGCTATTTTTTATTATGCTGATGCGCAGGATCTTAGTAGTATGGGATTTAAAAAGGGTATTAAAGCTACCGGAGGGATTAACATCTCGAATATTTTTTACCACACGAGCGATACGATTTCAAGGCGTGATCCGTATCAGTATATCCTTACGGGCAATCTTAATCTTAACCTCTTCGGATATTCCACACCATTTTCGTTCACTTACAGCAATTCGCAGCGAAGCTATACCCAGCCTTTTAACAGGCTGAGCTTTACTCCGCAGTATAAATGGATTAAGGCCTACATAGGTTACACGAGTATGAGTTTTTCACCTTACACTTTATCGGGTCATAGCTTTAAGGGAGGCGGCGTTGAACTAACTCCCGGAAGCTGGCGATTGGCATTAATGGCTGGTCAGCTGAAAAAAGCAATAGAATATGATCCTCTGAATGAATCATCATCAGGCGCTTCGTACAAAAGAATGGGCTATGGGATAAAAGTAGGTTATGAAAAAAGTAAAAGTTCAATATCTGCCAATGTTTTTACTGCTAAAGATGATGAAAAATCAATTCAGCATTTCACAGGTAATAATTTCCCTCAACCCAAAGAGAACATAGTAGTTGGTGTTTCAGGGCGCACTACTCTTATTGATCACATTTCACTTGAAGGTGAGTATGCATTGTCAATACTTACCAGTAATATTATTCCTGGTTTGGTTGAGGCGGATTCAACTAAAGCTGAATCTGAAAACAACACCATCGACTCACAAGCAGGTATAACAAGAAGATTTGACGCATACTCCTTCGGAATAGGATACCAGACTTCCCCATTCGGACTTATGTTACGCTATGAGAGAGTGGCTCCCGATTATCAGACACTTGGAGCTTATTATTTTAATAATGATATGGAGAATATCACCATGGTACCAACCGTTCGCCTGCATGAAGGTCGTCTAGCAATATCCGGCAATGCGGGTATTCAAAGAAATAATTTGGATAAAAGCCGAGAATCGACAACCAAAAGGTGGGTAGGAGCGGGGAATATTGTTTTCACACCGGCTGAAAAATGGAACCTCACATTCAACTATTCCAATTTTTCTACCTATTCAAACATAAGACCGCAAACCGATCCATTCTTTAATAATAGTATGGACAGCCTGAATTTTTACCAGGTAACAAATCAAATAGGTGGTTCTGTAATGTACAGTTTCGGGAAAAAGGAGGCCCCATGCTATTTAATGATTAATACCTCATACCAGAAAGCCACCGAAACATCTGCCGGCGAGCAAAGTAAATCCACTTCAGGC
Organism: uncultured Bacteroidales bacterium; assembly: GCA_963809855.1. Classification (GTDB taxonomy): domain Bacteria; phylum Bacteroidota; class Bacteroidia; order Bacteroidales; family VadinHA17; genus LD21. Next base: position 4,167,149 of record CAWELF010000001.1, read on the forward strand.
TTTATCACTGCTAACACTTCGTATTCCCAGATAATGTCGAACTCAGGATTATCTATAGCCCTTTCGTATAATTTTAGCGCAAGTACAGCTCCGGAGATGAAGACGGTATATCAAGGTCCGGGGATTAATCTCAGTAAAATGCTCATGAATAAAACCCTGCGGGCTGGATTGAATTCCACATATAGCCAGAACACTTTAAACGGGAAGAAAGGATCGCCGGTATTATCGACCGGCATTAACCTTGGTTATTCCCCAAAGAAAACAGAAGAAGGGAAACACAGCATAAATTTCAATTTAACAATTGTTCAAAGATTTCCCTCAGAAATCCAAAAGCAAAAAAGAAGTGAATTAACCGGAAACCTTAATTATGCTTTTACATTTTAAGTTATGAGCCCATCACTTAGCGCCTTAGCGCCTTTGTGGCAAAAAAATCAGATTTCAGGAAAGGCTACATCTTCCCTGAAACTTCTTTGTGGTTTGATTACGATTTTCATGGTATTCAATCCATCCTCTTTAAATGCACAGATTAAGGTTTACCCTGTTAGTCTTACCACACAACTTACACCACCGTATTCTGTAAATCTTGCCGACTACGTTTCACCGGGGTGTGAGCAACTAAAACTGATCGTTGTACAACGCGATCTTACCCAGGCGCCATATATGCTTTATTTGAAAATGGAGATTACGTTAAATGGAAGGGTTATCATCCGCACATCACCTCAATATATTCCTCCCCCGTTAACTCTCGATCCCGGCATTCCAACTGTAATATCGGGATCCGACCTTTACCCCTTCTTCGACCCTGTCAACATGGAATTTTCAGTGGAAGAAATTCGTGATACTTATTTAAGAACAAGGATATTACCGGAAGGAGCATATATAATTTCATTTACAGCTTACGACTTTACCCGTCGCGATGTAGCGCTCAGCAATGGAGGGTCGATGTTCTGCTATCTGGCTAAAACAGATCCTCCTCTGCTCAATTTCCCTCTAAATAATACTGGTGTACCTTCTTCACCTTCACAATTCATAAATTTTCAATGGCTTTCACGAAACACAGCTTCTCCAAATTCAGCTCAATCGACGCGTTACAGATTAGACCTGTTTGAGATACGTCTTGATGGCCGGAATCCTGCCGAAATAGTACAAAGCATGCGACCGTTTTTTACAACCGAAACAGATAGGACAACCTATTTATACTCAATAAATGATCCGGTTCTGGAAGCAGGGTTGCGTTATGCATGGCGAATAAGGGCATTCGATACCAATGGACGAGATTATATACGCAATGATGGGTACAGTGAAGTATTCAGTTTTGTATATGGAGTTGCAGAGAATATAGAACTACCTTCTGAAAAAGTCGAAAATTTCACAGCTACCGCATTGTCTCCACGCAATGCAAAATTGAAGTGGGATGCCTCTTCCGACTTTGACAGTTATAAAGTATTTTACCGGAAACAGGGAGGTGATACCAGATGGTATGAAGATGAGACAATTCAGAATACTTTTGAGTTGAAAGGACTATCTCCGGGAAATATTTACGACTGCAGGGTGCAGGGAAAGAAGAACTCAATATGGGGTGGATTCAGTGAAATTGATACAGTACTGATGCCGGTGCCCGCTGTAATTGTATGCGGATCGCAATATCAGACAGCGGCGATCAGTAATCGTGAACCAATAAATACGTTAATGAAAATGCAGGAAATTGAGGCAGGAGGCTTTGTGGTCACAATTATTGATGCCCAGATCGTTAACGGAGTACCGGGAATGTTTACAGGCAGAGGTTTCGTACAGGTGCCTTTATTTTCTCATAAGAAAGTCAGGTGTGAGTTTAGCAACATATTTGTTAACACCGATTACCAAATGGCAGAAGGGATAATACATCTTATGGTCGATAAGAGTGAAGGAGGGGATAATGCGATATGGGATGTTGATGAAGTATTTGAGGGAGGGGCCAATAATGGTATGGTGAAGGATGGAACCGATGGTGTTGCAGTTACACTTCCCACAATAACCATACCTGGGGAAGCCTCAATCACAATCGATACAGTGAAACAGGAGCTGGTAATTGTAACCACTGCAGGGATAACGGAACGTGTCAGTATTTCGGAACAGTTGAAAGACGATCCAAAGACTATCACGGTGAAGGATTCCGGGGGTAACCTTTACAGTGTCGATACCCAGTCAGGCAAGGCAACATCAATAGGAAAAGCGCCAGCAGAAGGTTCCCGGCAACAGGTCTCTCTCCCTTCCACAATCAATTCAGGCAGAGCAATAGTTTCTTTTGAGCCAATGCCAGGTAAGACAAAATATGCCTTTGATAAACGGAACAAGGATTATGCTAAAAGCAGTTTGTTTACAGAGAAATACAAAACTATGCCAATGTCTGATGGTAGTCCTTATGATATCCCATTTAAACTAATCCCTGCAGGAGAAACAGATATAGTATTGGCCAAAGTTGATATAATGGATAAAACACTCGATCCAGACAGCATTATTTTCCAGAGTGGCACAGGAACACAATACTCAAGGCAAGCTTCAGGTACCAAAGGGCAGTATCAGCTAACCCTGCCTTCGGGCAAGGATAACGACGGCATAGATGTTTTTGCCTTGTATCCCCGTCAGAACAACCAGCCATATCTTCTAGGTAAGATTACTATAATGAGTTATTCCACTGTACGTCCAAAAGTGGTATTGGTCCCGGTGAACGGTAACAACCTCGATGCCGGCAAAGTAAAAAAAGAACTCGACAAGGTTTATCTTCCCATGGCAGTCGATTGGCAGGTAAGCGTTGACGACAGTAACTTCAGCGCTTCCGCTGATAGTCTTGATGTTACGGGCAGTGGACTTTTCAGCCAGTACACCCCCGGAATGAAAAGGCTAAATACTGAATTCATTATTCATAAAGGAGCTAAATATGATCCTTCAACACTTTATCTTTTTGTATTACAATATAGCGACAGACAGGGCGCCACAGGCGATATGCCGCGAAGCAAACAGTTCGGTTACCTTTTTACTAAAACTGCTCTTGATGGAGGCGAAGATGCTATTTATCGTACAATAGCTCACGAGTTGGCACACGGGATATTCAATCTAAAACATACCTTTGATACCCAGTACCAAATTCCACAAGCCAGTACCAATAACCTCATGGACTATACTTCTGGCACCGATCTTGTAAAACACCAGTGGGATGCCATCCACGATCCAGGACTAGTTCTTGGAATGTTCGAGAGGGATGAGGAGGGGATGATGATCAACATTCCAACTATTCTAAGTCAGATAAGGGAAGCAAATATTCAGGATTATAGGACTCTAAAAATTACTCAAGATCAATGTCCACAAGTATGTTATCAAGACTTAAAACTTGGAACATCTATTATCAGCTATTTACAAATAAACTGTTCTAAAGAATTTGAGAATAAGGTAATTAATGAAAATAATTTAATTAAATTAATTGATTGGAGTTTAACTCCTGGATCAAAAATAATGATAAAACCAAGTGAAAAATCGAAAGTGTTTTCAGAAACAACAAAGGGGGATGCAGTATACATAAAATTCCATGAAGTAAAAGAAAAACCCGTACCTTTAATAGAAGAAATGACGGAGAATTTTCTTTTTGAATTTGTGGTGTTGAAAAAAGATCTAGAGAAGTTGGAAGAATATTTGTTTCCTAATTTTGAGATTTCAATGAAAGGAATACCTTATTTAAGTCAGTTGGATTCTATAGCTACAGCTAATGCTACAGGTTGTAGTTCAGGTTGCTGTCAAGCAGCTAGCTCTTGGATGATAAATCAGAAGAATAATACAATAGTAAACCATAATTCACGAGTATATTTTGAAGATGTGGTAAATGCAGAAGATTTAACTCAGGGAGTTACACAGACATTAAATGATATTGATTTTAATGAAACAATAGAATATATTAAGAAATCCATTAGGTCAGATAAGTCTGTTTTATTTGGTACTTGGGATAGTAGAAAAAAAGAAAAATACTCGAATAAAAACCCTAAAGCATTTAATAGCAAGCCTCCAGGATCAAAGAATAGTCCCACTACCCACTTTATGGTAATTGTTGGTTATGGATATGATAAGTCAAAGGGGAAATTTTATCTTCTATTTTATGATCCAGGGAGAAGCGATTCTACAGATGGTGCTAATCCAAGTAATAAGCTTTATATTGATACTACTTTAAAGGAAATAACTACAACCAGTTACAGGGGGCTAACATATAAAGTAACAGAAATAAGAAGAAATTATTAATTTAGAGTTTAGAATGTTATGATATTTATTACTAAGGATTTTTAATAATTTTTCACATATGAAAAACATAGTCTTTTTGTTTTTTCTTTTTGGATGTCGTTTCACATCTTCTCAAGTTGACTCTATTTATGAATTTGAGAGTTTTTTATCTTTAGTCTCTAATAATAAATTACCTTGTAATACAAAGACAATAGAAGATGAAAGAACGATGGTGATTCCGAAATCTTTTATTATTAGATACCTTTTACAGAATGATTCTAGTCGATTAATATATGATTATCAGTATTTCGATAATGATAAACAAAAGAATATGGTGGAGAAAGCCACATATAATTACTCTGCAATTTGCAAAGGTGATTATGGAAATATAAAGGTTTTGGTTTATAGTAGGTATTGGGATTTTACTAATCAATATATTATTGCAACCTTCATAAAAAGTCAATTAATTGACCAGCTAGTCTTTGGCTATTCAGAGGGGGATACTGAAATAATAAAATACACAGAAGGCGAAATTGTGAAGGATTATACCTTGAAAACAAAAGCATATATACTAAATTCCGAATTTTCAAGTCAAAGAAGAAAGGAGAACCCTGATTTTCCGAGATCCATTATTACGCTCTCAGAATATAGAATAGATTCAATTTCGGGTAAAATCAATTTAATTAAAAGCGAGAAGAAGTATTCTAAGTGTTCCCCAGAAGAATTTTCTTATAAAAATAATAAATGTGAATTTTTAAATAAATAGCCATTATTAAATCTTACAATCACTAATTTTATCTGGAGTAGTGTCTGTATTGACCATTAAACTGCCTCCTAAGTGATATATTAAATGGATTGTGTAATTGATAATTGTCTATTGGACCTTCAATAATTATATTTTTCTGTGACCAAAGTATGCTCAGATTCCACCACAAATACCGCACATCATCAACCCGCCTGCAGAAATGGGATTATGGATGGAATGGCCTGTATTTTGTAACCATCAAAACAAAAAATGGGGAATATTATTTTGGGAATGTTGGGTGCGGGGAAATGTTTTTGTCGGCAATTGGTGAAATTGCATGGCAATTCTGGTCGGAAATCCCATCCCATTTTCCGTTTGTCAAATTGGATGCATTTGTGGTAATGCCAAATCATGTACACGGGATAATTATTATCGAAAAACCATACGTTGGCAAAAATTGGAAATCAATCAATGGATGCAATTCCATTCCCTGGGATCAATCAAATTACGTTTGTACCGTAGAGACGCAAAATTTTGCGTCTCTACAACACGATACCAAGCAAATTCCAATCACAACACAAATAACCGATAACCAATCAAACCAACCAAAAAACAAATTCGGTCCGCAATCGGAAAACCTGCCATCAATCATCCGCGGATTCAAATCGGCGGTGACCATAAACGCACGAAAAATAAATGCCGGTTTCGCCTGGCAACCACGTTATTATGACATTATAATTCAGGATAAAAAATCGTACGATAATATCAGGAATTACATCATTGATAATCCGGCGAATTGGGATTGATGATTTTCACAGGTAAAAATATCAATCGACCAACCACCTGTTGGCAAAAACTGGACATCAATCGGTGGATGTAATTCTATTCCCATTGATGAATCCGATACCACGCCAATTCCGATCACATCTCAAATGCCCGATAACCTATCGAATAAACCCAAAAAACAAATTCGGTCCGCAATCAGAAAACCTGCCATCCATCATCCGCGGATTCAAATCGGACGTAACAATTTTCACGAGAAACCTAATCAATTTATGGTTGCACAATATTTTGTAACAGCCACAACAATTTTATATAGACTATTGATCATATCCCAAAATTCTTGTATATTTGATTACAGTCTCGCTGACTGATTAATATAAATATATAAAGTTGTTAAGGGTTATTCCCATAAGATGGAATTATTATCCACTTATGCGATAACTGTATTATGCTAAGATTACTTGTCCTGAAAATTTAACTATGTAATATCAGTAACTAAACCTAAACAATACTTAAAAATTCTAAAACATGAAAAATCTAAAACTAGAGAGTAACAGGTTGGAACTAACTGTTGTCTCGTTCAGCACAGCTGGAAACATTTTCCCTGGTGTTAGGGATTTACGAAAAACTTCAGGAAATTTTAAAAGTCATAAAATTGGGTTGCCTTTTTTGCCAATTCTTCTCACGGTCATCCTACTGACAAATATTAATTTCATTTCATCAGGAATTGAGTGGAAGATTTTTACCTCAGGTTATTCTTATAACAAGGGAAGTGTTAACTTGAGTAAAGTGATAAAAACCAGATCAATAACAGACATAATCAAAACCAAGGATGGAACGATATGGCTAGCTTGTGCGGACAATTATCCGATTTTCATAAAGGGAATTAACACTCCGGAATACACAACTGGAATATCTAATTCTAAGGCTTTTTCATCTGTAAAGTTTGTTCCTTCACCGACATCAAAGTTTTCTGTCCTTCCAAATGGAGATGTGTGGATGGTTACGGCTCAAAATCTATTACACCTTAAGAACTCAGGTACTGAATGGGAGGGATATAATACCAAATCTCCCAATGCAAAAACGGAAAGTTCTATTCCGGTTTTGGATTTTGATTTATTTGGCGACATGGCTGTCGATTCTTTGGGAAACCTGTGGGTTTCAGGTGTTATCACAAAAAGCAATACTTGCGGGCTGGCTAAACTTGATAATAGTGTCTGGCAATATTACATGACTCCTGCTGAAATGATTTCCGAAATAACAAAAAAGGCTAAACCTTCAGAAGAAAAAGGCATTAAATTGCTTAGTGGCAAAGACCTGTTGTCCGAAGAACAACCAGACATTAATTTACTATTTAAAAATTTGACTTTTGACAAGTCCGGGAACATTTGGATGAGTATTGGGAGGTATGATAATAGAGAATTATGCGAATTTAGTAATGGGATTTTTACACTCTTTAGCCCTGAAAAGGGCAACTTCCCTTCGAACAAAGTTGCTGATATTTCATCAAATAAAAATGGAGTTATTCATGTAGCCACAGAAAAGGGTCTTATCTTAATTGGTCCTGGTAACAATTATCTTGCTTTTGAACCTAAAATTGTACCAACTAAGATAACTTTTGATAGTTACAATAATTTATGGTGGAGCCCAAAACATAAACTCGAACCAGACACCCTCTTAAACAGGTATAATATCGGTAGCAAATCTTCACTCAACTTTACAAAGAATAATTCGCCATTAACAAACTCAGTAAATAAGGTATACACGGATGAGAACAATGTAAAATATTTTATCATTTCATCCGATTTTAAAGAATCTTCTGATGGTCTGTACATTTTGGAGGATCAGGTTGAGAACAAATTTCCGAATTGGCAAATCAAAGATTATTATATATGCGGGTATGAATACTACCTTAAATATGATATATCTTCTGGTCTTAATGATGCTGATGGGAACTTTTACGGAATTGCATCCGATAGCAGAGAAAGGAGCTTAAACGTTTACCGAAACGGAAGTTGGGAATCTACAAACTTCCGTTTGGCAAATGAATCGACAGGATTGCTATCATCAGGTCATATTATTCAATCGGTAGCAAAAGATAAGAAAGGAGATCTCTATCTGGGTACGACTAATTCGATCTATAAGTATGATAACCTTTGTTCTCTCATTGAGGGACTCGATAAAAAGCAAATATCAGATGACATAGGGGCAATGGTAACTGATAAGGATGGGAATATTTGGATCGGGTCTACTAAAGGGCTTGCAAAATATGATGGGAGTGTTTTTACCTATTACAACAAAAAGAATTTAAAATTGACCAATAATTGGATTCTAAGCTTGCTTGTTGATAAAAACAATAAGGTATGGGTTGGTACACCCGATGGAGTTGTGTGTTTTGACGGAGTTAATCAAACCACATATAATAAAAAGACTGGTATGGGTCAGGAAAGGGTTATGGCCATTGCTGAAGATAGCAAGGGGAAAGTATACTTTGGGGTAACTAATTTCAATAGCAGTGCAAAATCACTCTATTTTATAGAAGATGGTGTGATGAAATCGGAACCACTCCCAGATTTACTTACCTTAACCAATATGGTATTCGATAAGATGGATAATTTATGGATAAATTGTGAAAGGTCAATTGTTTGCAGAAAAAATACCGGAGAATATATAACCTATAATGAAAAAAATTCACCTCTTCTCTCTTCTTTTAATATCTTACACCTTTTCATTGTCGGTAACGAACTTTGGATAGATTTAGAGACAAGCCGAATGCCTTATTCCTCAACAAATTTTAATTCATCAGGTACTAGTCAGCCCTCCTCTCCTCCAAGTAAAGAAACAGTAATCTTAAATAATATTAAAACCAAGATAGCACGTTTCGAGCCAGATAATGCTACATATATTTTTAAACTTGAGTGATTTGAACTGGATTCTCCAGCTGTACGGGGATAGGTTTTGTTAATTATTTGATGTAACCGATAATTGTAGAGACGCAAAATTTTACGTCTCTACAACTCCAGTCCCCAATAATTAAAATTGACAACCATTGGAATTTTGTAATAAATATTTTTATTAATTTCAGGTGTTCATTTAGCATCAATCGAAAACATTATCGATATGAATCTTTATGAAAAGTATCCCCCGTCGGAACCATGTTCGTGTTCCATTTGCGTGAATTTCTGTAAACGTCCGGGTTGGTGGACGGTTGAAGAAGCATCAAGAGTCATTGATTCCGGCTTTGCTAACCGGATGATGCTGGAGATATCCCCCGAACGGGATTTTGCAGTGCTGTCTCCTTCTTTCAAGGGAAATGAGTGTAATTATGCCTTCCAGATCTTTTCAAAAAACGGATGTACGTTTCTGAATAATGGATTATGTGATCTGTTTGGTACAGGCCTCCAGCCCATTGAATGCCACTTTTGTCATCATATGAGAATGGGCTCAGGCAAGAAATGCCACCTGGAAATCGCAAAGGACTGGAATACCACCGAAGCAAAAAGATTAATAGTAAGATGGGGAAATTTAACCGGACTGTGGCAACGACAGGGACTGATCCTTACTGAAAAGTAAAAGGTATTTAACACATTATCAATTAATAATATTTTTACTAATTTGCATTACGCTTGTATAAAAATTTATTTAATATCTTTAGCAACGAATTTTCAACTATTTATTATTTGCATTTTGTGAAAGAAAGAATCATCTTCTGTAAACAAAACATTTCTTAACACTTTGATTATATGAATCAGATCCCTGACCTTAAAATACTTATTGTAGAGGATGATCCTGTTTCTGAAATAATAATTTCCAGAGCCGTTAAGACAGTCAGCAAGGAAGTCATAAATGTTCACAGCGGCTTCGACGCTGTTGAAACCTGCCGCAAGTTTCCTGATATCGATCTGATCCTTATTGATATTCAGTTACCCTTGCTCGACGGATATGAGGCAACCAGGCAGATCCGCCGGTTTAATAAAAACGTGATCATCATTGCACAAACTGCTTATGCACTCACCGGCGACAAAGAAAGGGCAATTGATGCGGGATGTAATGATTATATAAGCAAGCCAATTAATAAGGATTTGCTGTTATCAATAATCAGAAACAGATTTTAAGTAAAATAAAAAACGGCTTCATTAGCCCGGCTTCACCGTTAAAACCTGTTTCAAAATACCCAAAGCTCAATACAGATATTCTTTGAACTTCATGCACATTGCTTCCGGGTCACCAAATTTTTGTAACAATAATTTAACAGAAACTACGGAAACATTTTATATAATATTTGTTTCCTAAATTTAAGGGTATTACTTTTGCGCCGTGAATGATGATCTCAAAAATATTCTGCTGAAAGTTCGGGACCTGTACATGAAGTATGGGATCAAGAGCATTACAATGGATGATGTTGCCAGGGAGCTTGGTATCTCTAAAAAGACTCTTTATCAGTATGTTACTGACAAAGATGACCTGGTAGGAAAATTCGTTGAATATGAAATTGCCACACGGTTCGAAGAATTCATGAAATGTTTTAAGAAAGGTATTAATGCTATTGAAGAACTATTTGAAATATCTGTGTTCATGAACTGGATGGTTAAACACCAAAACCCTACAACTGAATATGACCTCCGTAAGTACTACCCTACGCATTACGAGAAAACAGTAAAAGCCCGCCGGGAGGGGATGTATAATTACATTCTTATAAACCTTAAAAAAGGTAAGGAGGAAGGTCTGTACCGTGATGATCTTGATGTAGACATAATTGCAAAACTGTACCTCTCACGGTCTGAAGGCGACCACTTTAATGGGCTTTTTACTGCCGAAGAATTTGCATCACCTAAACTTTTTCTGGAGCTCCTGGCTTACCATGTGCGCGGAATTGCCTCAGAGAAAGGAATCATTATTTTAGAGAAAAAATTAAAGGAATTGGAAAATAACAATAAATAATTTGAAGTATGTATTTGATACGTAAATGTTTTTTAACGTTTGTTATTCTTGGATTGCTCAGTAAAGGATTTGGCCAGGATAACAAAGAAGCACTTAAGCTCTCAATTTCTGAGGCTCAGACCTATGCTCTACAGAACAACCGTTCAATCCGGTCCGCACAAATTGATGTCGAGATTGCAGCTAAACAGGTTTGGGAAACTATCGCGGTAGGTCTTCCACAACTGAATCTGGCAGCCAACTATCAGCATCAGTTTGTAATCCCTGAATTAAGTTTCGGACCGGCACTCGACGTGAGGAACCTTCCTGAAACAGGCTTTCTGACGAAAAATGATATTTTAAACGCCTATGTTCTGGCTCCACCTGTAACACTTGGTGTTAAAAACAATACAACTTTTGATTTTACTCTTTCCCAGCTGATCTTTAGTGGTGAGTACCTTATTGGTCTTCAGGCTACAAAAGTATTCAAAGAGATCTCCGAAAAAACGCTGGTCAAAACGGAAGAATTAACAAAAGAATCTGTAGCAGACAGTTATTATCTTGTACTAGTTCTGGGTGAAAGTTTAAGAGTACTGAACGAAAGCTATACGGCAATAGATAAGACTTTTAACGAAATGTCCAGTATGAATAAGCAGGGGTTCAATGAGGAAACTGATGTTGATCAGATCAGAATAACCAGATCGAATATAAGGACACTTATTACATCACTTGAATCTCAAAAGGAGATATCAATGAAGCTGCTTAAGTTTCAGCTCGGGGTTGATTTCAGCCAGTCTGTGGTTTTATCAGACAGTCTGCCCTCAATAATCAATAATGGAAATATTCAGTATCTTTCTTCAACACAATTTAATTTGAACAACAGTGTGGATTATCAAATGATCAGCAATCTGGAGAAGGTCTCAGCTTTATCCTTAAAACGTGAGCAGTCAAAAGCCCTGCCTACACTTTCAGCTTTTTACCGCCATCATGAACAGCTGAACACACCTTCTTTTAACTTTAATGTGAAGGATTTAGTTGGAGTATCATTATCCCTGCCAATCCTAACAAGTGGCCAGCATAGCGCTAAAGTAAGCGAAGCCAGGTTCAACCTTGAAAAGTCGAGATTGAATAAAGAGTCTACAGCTCAGGGATTAACGATGGAGTTTGAAACGGCGCTCAGCAGCTACCAGACTGCATTCAGTAACTTTTCTACAAACAAGGAAAGTATGATTCTCAGCAAAAAGGTATTTAACAAAACTGTAATCAAATACAGAGAAGGAGTATCATCGAGCTTAGAGCTGACTCAGATCCAGAACCAGTTTTTGACTTCAGAATCTGCCTATTACACCTCTGTTTTGTCATTGCTGAATGCCAAGGCAAAGCTCGACCGAATATTAAACTCAAGTAAATAAGACATATAAAACATTTAACCGGAATAATAATACAAATCAGATCATATATGAAAACCATTAATTTAAGTATAACAGGTATTGCAGTTTTGTTCATCATGTTCTCCTGCAGCAGTGACAAACAGGTACAATTATCAAAATTAAAACAGCAGCAGACTGATTTAAGTGAAAAGATCAGAAATCTGGAGACAGAACTTAAGGCCACACAAAAAGGAGTTAATCCTGAGGATTTTAAAGTTGTAGGGGTATCAGAAGTCCAAACAGGTGTATTCGATCACTTCATCAGGGTTCAGGGTAAACTCGACGGGGATCTTAACGCAGGGGTTTTTGCCGAAGTTCCGGGAACAATATCTAAAAAGCTTGCTGATGTAGGACAAACGGTTGTTAAAGGTCAGGTCTTAGCTCAGATTGATGATGAGCAGTATCGCAGTCAGCTCGATGGTCTTGAAACTCAGTACAAATTTGCCTCAGATATGTACGACAAGCAAAAGAATCTTTGGGATCAGAAAATCGGGAGCGAAGTGCAATATCTTCAATCAAAGACCACCAAAGAATCGCTCGAGCTTCAGATAGCCTCATTAAAGCAGCAGATTGACCATTTTAAAATCAAATCTCCGATTGATGGTACCATCGAAGAGTGCAACATAAAAGTTGGAGGAGTTGTCTCCCCCGATCCCCGCCTTGCTGCATACAGGGTTGTCGCATTTAAAAATCTGAAAATAAGTGCCGAAGTATCTGAAGCCTATTCTTCAAGGGTTCAGACAGGTGATAAACTGGTTGTCAATTTTCCGGATATTAAAAAGCAAATCGAAACAAAAGTTGATTTTGTAAGCAAATACATCAATCCTACAAACAGAACATTTATAATTGAAACAAAAATCCTTGACGGCATTAAGGAGCTTAAAGCTAATATGATAGCCATTATCCAGATAAATGACTACCATGCAGACAAAGCGCTTCAGGTTCCGATGAATGTAATACAAACTGATGCAACCGGAAGCTATGTTTATGTAGTACGTCCGAAAGATAAATACTCTGCTGCTGTAAAACAACCTGTAGTTATTGGTAACAGTTATAATGGAGTTGCAGAAATTCTTCAGGGTTTGGCAGTTGGCGATAAGGTGATCTCAGTAGGCTATCAGGAATTGGTAGATGGTGAATATGTAAGATTTTAAATCTTATTCTGTAATTGAATTGATTTGAGAAAAAATTATTTTCATGGAAAAAAAGTATAAAGAATTCTTTGCTACCAGCTGGGCAATTAATAACAAATTAAGTGTTTATGTTCTGGTGTTTATAATTTCGGTTTTTGGTATAATGAATTATTACACTATCCCGAAAGAACAGATCCCCGAGATTATAATCCCGATGATTAATGTTAACTCAATTTATCCCGGTACTTCTCCCTCCGATATGGAAAACCTTGTTACCAGGCCATTGGAAAAGAACATTAAATCTATCAGCGGAGTTAAAAAAATTACATCAAGGTCCGTACAGGACTTTTCGGCGATAATCGTTGAGTTCAATACAGGAATAGAGATAAAAGATGCTAAACAGAAAGTAAAAGACGCTGTTGACAAAACTAAAAAAGACTTACCAACTGATCCCTCTTTTATCGAACCCTCTGTTATGGAGATCGACCTCTCTGAGTTGCCGATACAATATATCAACCTCTCTGGTGATATTCCTCTGGACAGATTAAAAAAGTATGCCGATTTATTGCAGGACAAGATCGAAAGTCTGAATGAAATTACCAGGGTTGAGATAGGCGGCGCTCTTACCCGTGAAATTCAGATCGATATTGATATGTATAAGATGAAAGCCGCAAGTCTGGTTTTCAGAGATGTGGAACAGGCAGTTAGTCTAAATAACATGACTGTCTCCGGAGGAAATATTGATCTCCAGGGAATGAGCCGTTCTATCAGGGTTGTTGGTGAAGTAACCAATATAGATCAGATAAAAAATATTATTATAAATACATCTAGCGGAGCACAGGTTAAACTAAGGGATATAGCTGTTGTCCGCGATGGCTTTCATCAGGCTGAAAACTATGCAAGGTATGATGGCAAAAATGTGGTTACACTGAATGTAATTAAGAAAAGTGGCCAAAACCTTCTCGATGCGTCTGATAAGATTAAAGCTATTATTACCGACATGAAGAAGTCAATTCTTCCCTCAAACCTGATTATTCAGGTAACGGGCGATCAGTCGCGTAATACCAGAAATACTGTAAATGAACTAAATAACACCATAATAATCGGGTTTATACTGGTAACAATAGTCCTGATGTTCTTTATGGGGCTGGTAAATGCCATGTTTGTCGCATTATCGGTACCATTATCAATGGCTATTGCTTTCATATTCCTCCCTTTTATAGGGTTTACAATGAACATGCTTGTGATGTTCTCATTTATTTTTGCTCTAGGTATTGTAGTTGACGATGCCATTGTGGTAATAGAAAACACACATCGTATCCATAAAAAGACCAGGATGGATATTACTTCATCTGCAAAGGCAGCTGCCGGAGAAGTGTTTCTGCCAATTCTTTCAGGAACTCTTACAACCTTGGCCCCATTCTTCCCGCTTGCTTTCTGGCCAGGGATGGTAGGTGAGTTTATGGTGTTTATTCCTGTTACACTGATTATAACGCTTTTTGCGTCTCTCTTTGTAGCATACATTTTCAACCCGGTCTTTGCAGTCGATTTCATGAAGCTCGACGATGAGGATGAACCTGTAAACAAGCGAAATGTATACAAAACTACTGCCCTGATTGTATTGATTTCATTACCATTTTATCTGCTGGGTATACGGGGAGCCGGTAACTTCGTAATATTCATTGCACTTTCATTTCTTGGACATGAATTATTCGGATACAAAGTATTAAGAAGATTTCAATCGCACTTTATTCCTGCATTACTAAGGAAATATGAGAATACACTTGTCTGGGTTTTAAAAGGAAAAAGACCCGTATACATCCTCAGTGCAATGGTGGCTCTTTTTGTATTTACCATGACACTGACTTCTGTTCTTAAACCTAAGGTTATTTTCTTTCCCGATAGTGAACCGAATACGATAAACACTTTCATCAAAATGCCTGTTGGCACAGAGATAAATGTTACGGACTCAGTTGCCCGTGTTGCAGAGAATCGGATTATGGGGGTCCTGGGACGTGATAATCCTATCGTTGAATCGGTGGTTACCAATGTCGCATTTCTTGCTTCAGATAACAATTTCGATAACTCAAGCAAATCATCTAACCTCGCCAAGATTGCTATAAATTTTGTTGAATATAAATACCGGAAAGGCCAAAGCACCGGCGCTTATATGAATGGAATGAGGGAAGCTCTCAGGGATATTCCGGGAGCTGAGATTGTGGTTGATAAAACAAAAATGGGTCCGCCAACCGGGAAGCCGGTTAATATTGAAATTTCAGGCGACGATTTATTGGAACTCTCCACAACGGCGAACAGGTTTAAACGATTTGTCGATTCACTCCAGATTGGTGGAATAGAAGAATTAAAATCCGACTTTGCCGATACAAAACCAGAGTTGATTATCAGCCTCGATCGTGAACGTGCTAATGCTGAAGGTATTAGTGCAGCTGTGGTCGGAGATGCTATAAGAACAGGTCAGCTGGGGAAAGAGATTTCGAAGTACAGAGAGGGGGAGGATCAATATTCAATTATTCTTCGCTTTGAGGATAACGAACGAAAAGATATTGAACAACTGCTCAATCTTACAATAACTTACCGCGATATGGTCTCAGGACTTTTACGTCAGATCCCATTATCGGTTGTAGCACATGTTGATTATGTAAACAGTTTTGGACAGATTAACCGATTAAACCTTAAACGGGTTATTACTCTTTCGTCGAACGTTCTTGAGGGGTTTAATGCAAACAGCATTAATGCCCGGCTTACAAAGCTAATTCCTGAATTTAATAAAGCTTCGAATATCGAAATCCGTATAACCGGTGAACAGGAAGATCAGGCAGAGTCGATGGCATTCCTGTCGAAGGCAATGATCTTATGTTTGTTCCTGATAATGTTTATCTTAATTACCCAGTTTAGCTCAATGTCGAAAGCTCTGATAATCATTTCTGAAGTTATCTTCAGTCTTATTGGTGTCTTATTGGGTTACATGTTATTCGGTATGACAATTTCAATCATCATGACAGGAATGGGAATTGTTGCCCTGGCGGGAATTGTTGTAAGAAATGGAATATTGCTCGTTGAGTTTACCGACAGACTAAAAGCCCAGGGAGTCAAAACACGGAAGGCCATTATACAGGCAGGATTAACTCGTATCACGCCTGTTGTTCTGACTGCAACTGCAACTATACTTGGACTTATCCCCTTGGCTATCGGAATGAATATAAACTTTGCAACATTACTTTCCGATCTTAACCCACAGTTACATTTTGGAGGTGATAATGTAATGTTCTTCGGACCACTTTCGTGGACCATTATTTTCGGGTTAAGCTTCGCTACTTTCCTTACTCTTGTTCTGATACCTGTAATGTACTTTGTGATTTACTCCCGGAACGTTATGAGGCTAAGACGCAGATCATTAAAACGGGCACTGAAGAGCAAACTATAAATTAAGAATCTTGTATTAAATAGGAAGAGGTTGCAAAATTTGCGACCTCTTTTTATTATTATTTTATTCCACTAAACCAATTCCTGAACCACGGTGTTTGACTTCGTTGAGGGCTTCGCCGTTCACGGAATTACACGAAGTTTCACGGAGTAAATTTCATCCCCCTTTCTCCCTTTCTCCCCTTCACCTCTTCTCCCTTTCTTCCCTTTGCGCCCTACCCGGAGCTTGCCGAAGGGTGCGCCCCTACTTTAGCATATCATCAACAATCATCGAGTAAAAGTCATCCGGTGTAATACCTGCAGCCGCAATCGCTTTTGGAACTAGACTCTCTTCAGTCATTCCGGGAACAGTATTTATCTCAAGAAAATATGGCTTCTGGCCAATAATGATAAAGTCTACCCTTACTATCCCTTTACAGCCAAGAAGATCGTAAACAAGAGAACTTAATCTCTGAACTTCATTGGTTATAGCGGGCGGCATATCGGCAGGTGTAACCTCATCGGATCTGCCGGGAGTATATTTTGCTTCGTAATCGAAAAATTCGTTTTTACTGATTATTTCAGTTACAGGAAGAATTATAGTTTTGGTCTTCGTTTTAACAACACCGCAGGCTACCTCTCTTCCCGACATGAAAGCCTCAATCAGAACCTCATTGCTTTCCCTGAAAGCCGACTCGATAGCCACTGTTAAATCTTCAGTTTTTTTAACTTTACTCACTCCAAAACTTGAGCCGCTGGCATTTGGTTTTACAAAACAGGGGAGTCCGAGCCTGGTGGCGATGGCATTGAGATCTGATTTTTCACCTTTTCTGATCAGAATGGCCTCAGCCATATCGAGCTTATATTCCTTCAGGAAAAGTTTACAGGCCTGTTTATTGAAAGTAAGAGCTGAACAAAATGAACTGCAGCTTGAGTATGGAATTTTAAGCATATCGAAATAGCCCTGTAGCAATCCATCTTCCCCGGGAGTCCCATGTATAGCAATGAACACAGCATCGAAACGGACATGTAATTCGTCTGTTACAAGGCTGAAATCATTCTTGTCGATGTTGTGGTAGCGACCTTCACTATCCTCCCAATACCATTTGCTCCCTTTTATTAAAATGACATAAATTATATACTTGAATTGAAGAGCGTTACATACATTTTTCGCACTCTTTACTGAAATTTCAAATTCTGAGGAGTTTCCCCCGGCTACAATTGCGATGGTCTTCATAAATTTGTAAAAATTTGGTCAAATTTAGTAATTTGAGTCAATATATATCGCTTGAAAATCAATTTATTTACCCCAGCCCCAGGGGGAGTAAATTGATTTTCTTCGCTCCCCTTGGGGCCGGGGTAAACGAAGAAAATCAATGGGTTAATTTGTACAAATCTTTCCTGTTAATAAAATTTTAATCATGGTGTATGAGTTTTTTGACAGCCAGAATTATTACCTTTGGTGAAATTCTAAAAATAAGTAAAAATGAAAAAAGGTTGTTTGATTTCAATTATAGTTGCCGGTTTCCTTGCTCTTGTTGTTTTGTCTTTTGTGATATGGGGAACGAAAATTTATAATGGTATGGTTACTATGCAGGAGTCTGTTACCAGTCAATGGGGTAACGTTGAGACCTCATACCAGCGCAGGGCCGACCTTATTCCAAATTTCGTCAATACTGTAAAAGGCGCGGCTAATTTTGAGCAGACTACATTAACACAGGTTATTGAAGCCAGGGCTAAAGCCACTTCTGTAACAATCGATCCGACAAAGATGACAGCAGAAAATATGCAACAGTTTCAGCAGGCACAGGGACAGGTTACATCTGCCCTGGGAAGGTTGATGGTTGTTATGGAGCAATATCCCGAACTTAAAGCCACTCAGAACTTCAGAGATCTGCAGACTGAGCTTGAAGGTACCGAGAACAGGATCTCTGTGGAAAGAAGAAAATTCAATGAGATAGCATTGGTGTACAATACTTATATCAGGAAATTCCCCAAAAACTTCCTGGCGGGAATGTTTGGCTTCCAGACCAAGCCATATTTTGAAGCAGCATCTGGTTCTGAAAAAGCGCCAGAGGTTAAGTTTTAACTAATACTCCGAATACCAAATGAAAGCTTCAAAGTTCTTTACAAAGGAACAACAGGCTCAGATTCTTGCTTCTGTGAAAGAGGCAGAGCTGGAAACTTCAGGTGAGATAAGGGTTCACATCGAAAGCTCACTAAAAGGGGATGTCCTCGACAGGGCAGCATGGCTATTCAAAAAACTTGGTATGTATAAAACTGCCGACCGTAACGGAGTTCTGTTCTACCTGGCTGTTAATGACAGAAAGTTTGCCATCATTGGCGATGCGGGGATTAATGCTAAAGTCCCGGCAGGATTCTGGGATGATGTAAGCGAGCTGCTTAAGAAAAACTTCAGGGAAGGTAAGTTTACCGAAGGGCTGTCTGAAGGAATTTTACTTGCCGGCAAACATCTGAAAACTCATTTCCCACATGCGATAGATGATGTAAATGAACTTCCTGATGAAATCTCATTCGATAAATAACAGGGGAGAAATAATTATGAAAAAAAACAGACATTATATACATTTCCTTTTTGTTGTACTTTATGCATTTGCATCTCTGAATGCATACGCACAGGACATCCCTGAAAAACCAAATCCTCCCAGACTTGTGAACGACTTTGCAGGACTACTGAGCGGAACCGAGGCAAATCTACTGGAAAGGAAACTTGTTTCTTTCAACGACTCAACATCTACCCAGATTGCAATTGTGATTGTAAAAGATCTCAATGGTTACGCTCCGGCAGACTATGCTCAGCGATTAGGTGAAAAATGGGGTATTGGTCAAAAAGGTCGCAATAATGGAATACTTATTCTCGTAAAACCAAAATCTGACACCAGGGGCGAAGTGCAGATTGCTACAGGTTATGGAGCCGAAGGACCCGTTCCTGATCTGGCTTGCATCGATATTGTTAATAAGGAAATCCTTCCGGAATTCCGAAAAGGAGATTACTACTCTGGCCTTAACAATGCTGTAGGTACTCTTATGGCGCTCATACGTGGTGAGTACACTGCTTCGGAATATAGTCAAAGAGGAAGCAAGAGCACCGGAAAAGGCTTGCCATTGGGATTCATCATATTTATTATTTTTATCGTTATCTCGATAATATCCAGAAAATCAGGAGGATCGAACAGCAAAAATATCAGCACAGGTGGTTTGCCCTTCTGGTTGCTTATGAGTATGATGGGCTCCGGCAGAGGATCGCATAGCGGTAGCTGGGGCGGATTCTCAGGTGGCGGTAGCAGCGGAGGAGGCTTCGGTGGATTCGGCGGTGGCAGCTTTGGCGGCGGTGGTGCTGGAGGAAGCTGGTAACAACCCAATCATCTAATAAAATTAAGAATGAAGAACAAGCGAAAGACGAATTAAGAAGTTTATCTTATTTCTAAATTCGGTTGTTCAAATGTTCAAATGTTCTTATTTCAGATATCTGCTTCAAAGGAAATTAAGCTGATCTTATTAATTATTTAAAATTAGGGTGTATATCCTAATCCGTTTAAGTTATTCTTTTTTTCATTCTTCTTCTCTCCCCGAAGTGTATTTTCTCCATTTTTCAATAACCTGCTGCATATCATCAGGCATAGCCGAGTCGAAGGAAAGTCTTTTTCCTGTAACCGGATGATCGAAAGCCAGCGATTTTGCATGCAATGCCTGCCTGGGGAGAATCTTGAAACAATTTTTAATAAATTGCTGATATTTAGTAAATGTTGTACCTTTAATTATCTGATCTCCACCATATTCACTGTCGTTAAACAAGGGGTGTTTTATGTTACTGAAATGTACCCTTATCTGATGCGTACGTCCTGTTTCGAGTTTACATTCAATAAGTGAGATGTATCCAAGGTCTTCGAGTACTTTATAGTGCGTTACCGCATGTTTTCCTTCTTCCCCGTCCTTGAATACCTGCATCACCTTCCTGTCTTTTACACTTCTTCCTACATTACCCTGAATTGTTCCTTCCCTGGGATCCGGAACTCCCCACACCAGGGCATTGTATCTTCTGTCGGTAGTACGATCGTAGAATTGTTTCGACAGTCTGTTAAGAGCATATTCATTCTTGGCAATAACAAGGATCCCGGAAGTGTTCTTGTCGAGCCTGTGAACAAGACCAGGTCTGGCCTCTCCCGTATTGAACAGAGGAAGATCTTTGAAGTGCCACATCAATGCATTAACGAGCGTACCTGTATAATTACCATGGGCAGGATGAACTACCATTCCTGCTGCTTTATTTACAACCAGCACATCGTCATCTTCGTAAACAATATTTAATGGAATGTCCTCCGGAATAAGCTCAACTTCCCTTGGAGGGGTAGGAAGCACAACCTGTACAAGGTCTCCCGGTTTAACTTTATGGTTCGGCTTAACAGGAATATTATTTACCAGTATATTTCCTGCATTTGCAGCATTCTGAATACGTGTCCTTGAAGCATTCTGGATTCTGTCGGTAAGGAATTTGTCAATCCTTAGTATCGTTTGTCCCGGATCGGCTATAAACCTGAAATGTTCAAAAAGCTCCTGCTGATCGACTAATTCTTCTTCTGTCATTTTTAGTTTTACCTCGTTTTTATTATCCGGTTATAACTCACCGGCTTTCCGTTCAAACTTGTGATTATGATGTAAATACCGTGTGGGAGCGATGAGATATCGATTCTTTCGGCATATCCGGTTCGTATTAATTCACGGCCCGAAAGATCAATGATTGTAACATTTGAATCTCCCGACAACTGCAGATCACCGCCGCTTATGTTAATATAGTCGGTGGCAGGGTTAGGCCATACATTTATCGGGTTTTTAGGGTCTTTGGGTATGTCCCTTATTGCAGTAACCTTCAATGGACCGCCCACTACCGGCCTGATCATAATACTACCCTGTACCTGCGACTGATTCCATTCACCGTTAAGCCAATAAAACTGTCGGCCTGCATTTGGAGTATTAATGTCAAGTCCCGCGTTCAGAAATGTTTCAGATCGCTGTCTCCATCCGACATAAAATATGTTATTTAACATAACCCCGTCAGGAATGGTATAAGTATAATAACCGTTGATAACATTGCCCTGTGTAACCTGCACTTCTTCTTTGGTATACAGAACATTTCCGGGGATACCATTATTATCATCCCAGACCATCAGGTCGAATGTTCTCTTATTAGCATCCAGGTAGCTGTCGTTGAAGCATATACGTACAGCTCTCAGGGTGTCGGGTATATAGGAAACAAATCTGTACGCCGCCATTGCATTTCTTGATCCAAGTCCGTTTATTCCATAGCCACCTTCAGCAGATCCATCATCGAATGAAAAATAGTCATTAAAGATCTGGTAGTATACTAAAGTGTCGTTTTCCTTCGGATCGAACTCATCAGTTTTTAATGAAGCTGTAATTCTGAATAAAGCAGAATCATTGCCAGATGTATCATAGGTATAAATAAGGTTAGCCTTATAAGTAACATTGGTTAAGGGATCTATGTTTGCAGCACCTGCCGAAAAAAAATCGGATTGAGAATTTTTGTACATATCCCATATCTCGAAATTACGTGTTATGTTTCGTGTAATGATATCGTTATTTCGATAAGTAATTGGAATATTAGAGCCCATCTCCTGAAGCTCTATTTTTTTGAACTGATTCCATGGCATAGACTCATTGGTCTTTAACAGGGAACGAAGGGGTAAGGTGAATGCAACGTCGTGAAAAACTGTGTCTGCAGCATTCCGGTTTTTGTTTAGCAGAACATAATCAAGGTTCCAGATATCGCAATTACCAACCATTGAGGGATCGTTTGGATTTGAACTAAGACTTGCATAGTTAGTGAACCGGAACTGAAATCCCTTTTTAAGAAAGCGGTCATTATCAATCTTCAATATTACAGGTTTAAAGCGTAGATCGGTATTGCCTCCCACACTCCAAACTGAGTACCATTTGTTCTCATCCGGAGCAAGGAACTGAAGTGTAAGGCTGTCGTTTGCCTCGGGCGGATCGCTCAGTCCGCCTGCCTGATAAAAAAAGCTAAGCCATATATTATCTGAAGCTGTGTATTTGAGATTTAATGGTTTTGAAGTAAGGACATCTGCTTTAAAAACCGATGTGGAAGCTGTTACATACAATCGTCCTGAACTATCAAGTGCATCGAAAGTGGCAATTCCGACAGTGATTTGTTTATCGGAGTAATTATTATTAATAAATACAAAATTATCGAGCCATTTTCTTTGGTCGGGAAATATTGATTGCCCCGAAAAATCATCAAAAAACGGCAGTTCAAGTGTATCTGGTGCAGAAATCCCTTTGTTTTCCACCAGATTTTTCCTTGCTTTGGTAATCAGGTAGTTCGATTGCAGACCTGTGACAACTTCCTGTGCAAAAGTGAAAGGCAGATAAACACTAAGAAAAATAAAATATAGAATAATCTTTCTTGTCATTAGAATCAATTAGATGTCAAACCGGTAGTATCGGCAACCGGAATTGAATCGGATCTTATTATTAGAGTTGAATCTACAGGGATCTTTGTTGAATCGACTGTGAGCCAAAGGTATATGGCAGAACCGAGCTGAAGGTTGACATCTGCACTATACTCAGGGTTCTGCTTGTACACAATTGCTTTGAGAGTGTCCTGACTGTTTTTTATTGATTTATCGTACGAATAAGTTCCCAGATTAAGGGATGCCCCCAGTATCCTTCTTTTCGCAGGTTCAAGATTCATTCCTATTAAATCGGGAATAGGGGTATGTTGATTGCTTAATCCTTTGCCAAGAACAAGATCGAGTACCGAACCTTTCTGGAGTGAATCTCCTGGACGAATGCTTTTACCACTATATTGTTGGTCGAGAACATAGTCTATTGATTGGTCGGGCCTGTACTTAAGAAGTCCAAGCTGCAGGCCGGAACTTTCGATCAGCAGTGTTGCCTGCCTTTTTGAAAGATTTACCAGATTTGGAACGGCCACCATTTCCGGACTGAATGCATTAATTGTGAGAGCTATGTTTCTCCATTTCTTTACCTTGAAACCAGGTTTGGGGTTCTGCTCTGCAACACAACCTCGTGGAACAGTTGTTGTATACACAGAATCAAGAATCTGGTAATTGAGTTTACTCTTTTTTGCAAGTTTGGCGGTCTGTTCGAGATTGAGTCCATGAAAGTCGGGAACGGGTCGGGCCTGCCCATGTCTGGTATAAAAATTCAGAACAATCAGCAGAATCATTAATGATCCTACCACAATAGCTGCTGCCAGGCCAAGGTTTTTAAAAAATACTTTGCTTAAGAGGAATTTTTTTAAGCTCATACTGAAAAATTGAATATTAATAATAACGTAAAGGTACTTATAAAATTATATTATGGGTTTATAGACAGAATCTCTCTCAACAGGTACGAATCCGGCTTCCCGTATTATTTTACATATCTCATCAGTTGACATAACAGGTTTCTCCTCTTTAGACCCGGCCATCGAGTATATTCTTGTTGTGTCGTCAATGGTTCCGTCCATATCGTCCGCTCCAAAAGCAAGCGAAAGTTGGGCCCCTTCTTTTCCAATCATTGGCCAGTAAGCTTTAATGTGGTCGAAGTTGTCGAGGAAGATTCTGGAAACGGCATAGTTACGAAGATCTTCTATGAGATTAACTTCTCCAAGGTACGACATGCTGTTGTTCGCTTTTTTGTATTTTAAAGGAATAAAGGCATTGAACCCCTTTGTTTTATCCTGAAGAATACGAAGCCGGTTGAGATGGTCGATGCGCTGATTATAGGTTTCCAAGTGACCATAAAGCATTGTGGCATTAGATGATAAGCCAACTCTGTGTGCTGTTTCGTGAATTGTAAGCCATAGATTTGAGGATGCCTTTTCATCGCATATAAGTTTTCGGAGTTCTTCATCGAATATCTCAGCGCCACCACCTGGAATAGAATCAAGTCCATAACCTTTTAAAAGCTTCAGACCTTCTTCAATTGAAAAGCCTGCTTTGTTTATCATATAGTCGAGCTCGATTGCAGAGAACGCTTTCACATGAAGTGCCGGACGATGTTCTTTAATCTTTTTAATAAGTGAACCCCAATAATGAAGGTCATAAGATGGGTGAACACCACCCACAATATGTACCTCGGTTACCTCTTTATTATCAAACCGCCTAACCATTTCTAGCATATCATCATGACTATATTCCCAGCTATCCGGATCTCCTTCCGGCTTGTGGTATGAACAGAACCGGCAATTATAAATGCATTTGTTGGTTGGTTCAATGTGAAAATTACGGTTGAAATATGCAAAATTGTCATTATGCTTTCTTCTGACGATACTGGCCAGAAGACCCAGCAGAGAGAGGTCAGCCTCTTTAAAAAGTATAGCACCGTCTTCAACACTGATTCTGGTGCCTGAGACCACTTTCCCGGCGATGAGTTTTAATTCTGAATTTTCGGTTTGGTTTAAAAGATCAAGCATGATTTTTCGTTAACGGCTGGTAAAGGTAAGAATTAAGGAGGTGAGTTCGCTGGGTATTAATAACAAAAAAGGCGTCTTGTTACAGACACCTGGTAGAAGATATAGTGTAATGTGTATTAGCCTTTTAATTTCAGCTCTTCAGAGACTGTAAGTTTCTTTCTTCCTTTAGCTCTGCGGGCAGCAAGGACTCTTCTTCCGTTAGGAGTTGACATCCTTTCCCTGAAACCATGCTTATTTGACCTCTTCCTTCTTGATGGCTGAAATGTCCTTTTCATCTTTTCACTTATATTTGTTGACTAACATTCAAATTTGAGAATGCAAATGTAGTACTTTTTTGATATATAAGAACCGGTATGATGTTTTTTTTCAAAAAAATCAAACGGAGAGGTAAATAATCTTCTTGGTTTCAAAGAACGGCTCATTATAAAAGTCCTTAATATTCCACACGTTAACACGCTTTTTAAATGGTACAAGTTCCTCTTCAAAATCACCACCTTTCAGGTAAATGATTCCATTCCTCAGACTGTTTTTTCCTTCGATACTGATGTTTTTTTTCGTGAGATTTACAAACTCAGGGAATGCTGTAACGGCCCTGCTAATTACAAAATCGTATTTTTCTTTTTCATCCTCAGCGCGTTTTCTTGAAGCTATAACATTTTCTAGTTTCAGCTCTTCTTTTACGGCATTTACAACCTTTATCTTCTTGTCGATTGAGTCGAGAAGAGTAAATTCCGTATCGGGAAACAATATCGCCATAGGGACCCCGGGAAATCCGCCCCCTGTGCCTACATCCAGAATCTTTGTTCCCGGAGAAAAAGAGATTACTTTGGCAATTGACATTGAATGAAGTACATGGTGGGTCATAAAATTTTCCATATCCTTCCGGGATACCAGATTTATCATTGAATTCCACCGGGTGTAAATCTCTTTTAAGCTGAACAACCGGTCTTTCTGCAAGTCAGTCAGCGAAGGGAAATACTGTAAAATCAGTTCTGGCACTACCTTTTTTCAGTTTTGGTTAGTATGTTGTACATCAGTGTCTTGGCTCTGTAAAGTTGTGCTTTTACCGTTCCTATCGGCATATTAAGTTCTGAAGCGATCTCTTCATAGGAATATTCTTTATAATAGCGAAGCTCTATTAGCGATTTGTACCTGGGTTTCAGCTGGTTAACTACATCTTTCAATGCAGCTATCTCCTGCAGATTAATTAATGATTCCTCCGGATCAGGTGTATCAGACTGGAGATTAACAGTAAGATTATCCAAATCATCCTGCTGATTATCAAAGAGCGCCGGAGAGAGTTGCTTCTTTCTGATAAAATCCACACAATTATTGGTTGCAATTTTAAAAAGCCAGGTGCTGAATGCAAACTTTGGTGTATAGGAATCAAGATTTCTGAAGGCTTTCCCAAATGCTTCAATAGTCAGATCTTCTGCATCCGAAGGGTTATTGACCATTTTAAGCAGCATAAAATAGATAGAATCACGGTAGCGGTTCATCAGTTTGGCATATGCTTTCTCATTGCCTTCCCTGGCTTCCGCAACAATAATCAGATCGCCCTTAGCTTTTTCCGATAGATCGTGGTTTACTTCCATATGTTCTTGCCAGGTCTGTTGAACCGGTTACTTACAAACAGCAGGGTGTATATTATAGGTGAAATAATGTCAAAAAGGAGTGAATAAACCACTAGTTTGGATTCTCCTAATTTCTTTTGAACCAGGGCTAAAACAGTTGTTTGTACTATCAGCCTTACAGCAAAAATACCCAGAACATAGGGCCAGAGAAAAGTGAAAGACAGAAGCACAATGAACAGGGCATAGAAAAATACCCTGGTAAAATTTTCAGTGAACAAAAGCAGTTTATCCCTGAATCTGTAATATGGAGCAGTTGTAAGATGTCTTTTCTTTTGTGTTGTCCATTCTTTTAATCCTGTGCAAGGTATTGAGTATGTATGAGTTCCCTCCCTGAATTCAACTCGGGTATTTTTTCTTGTAGCATTTGTATTTACAAAAAGATCATCATCTCCTGAGATAACATGATTATGAGCGCCATAACCTTTGTTGGCGAAGAATACGGATCGACGGTAAGCAAGATTGCGTCCGACTCCCATATAAGGAATACCCCTGAGCGCCATGCCTAAATATTGCATCGCAATTACCATACTGTCGTAACGGATGAATTTGTTGAGCAGCCCTTTTCCTTTAGTATAACCTCCATAACCTAATACAAATGAAACTGACTCATCGAAGTTAGAAGTCATCCCCTCAAGCCACTTTTCTGACTCGGGCGGCAGTCGGCATCTGTAAAGAGCAGAAGTTCATTTTTTGCCGCTTTAATACCTATAAACTGTGCAAATTTTTTATTATGCGTGAATTTAGGATCTTTGTTTACAGTGGAGATCCTCAGATTTGGATACTTCATCATAAACTTGCCCAGAATATCGTATGAATTGTCTTCGGAGCAGTCGTTAACAACTATTACCTCAAAATCGGGATAGTCCTGTTCCAGAACCGAAGGCAAAAAATTTGCCAGGTTTTCTGCTTCATTACGTGCACAGATAATAATAGAAACAGGTTGTTTCGAAGGTTTGAGAAGACCTGGTTTATACTGATGAACTGCAAGATAAAAGAAGAGATAATAAAATAACTGAATGGCTGCAACAGAAGAAAAAATTAAAAAAACAGTCAAAAAAATAACATTATAATACTCTGCCATCAGACTTTCATTTATATCAGCAATATTAATAAGATAATCGGAATGATGAAAAAAATAATTCATGATAATTTTCTAAGGCCGTGTGGAAGAATTACATTTGTGCTTCTGAAAACGAGTTAATAAAGCATGTTTAAAATAGAGAGTAGGGATAAGCAATCAAGAGCGAGAACGGGTATGTTGAAAACTGCTCATGGTAATATTCCGACTCCGATCTTCATGCCTGTTGGAACAGGAGGCACTGTAAAAGGAATACTTCAACGCGATCTTTCAGAAGATATTAATGCCAAAATTATTCTTGGCAATACATACCATCTGTACCTTCGGCCGGGAACAGAAATTCTTAAAGCTGCCGGTGGTCTGCATAAATTTATGTCGTGGGACCGCCCGATACTTACCGACAGTGGAGGCTACCAGGTCTTCTCTCTTACAGGCAACCGTAAACTTACCGACGAAGGTGCTATCTTTAAGTCGCACATTGATGGATCGAGACATGTGTTTACACCCGAGAATACTGTTGATATTCAAAGAATAATTGGTGCGGATATAATGATGGTTTTTGATGAGTGTGCACCGTGGCCGTGCGATTACGCCTATGCCAAAAGATCGGTAGCTCTTACTCATCACTGGCTCGACAGGGCTGTAGTACGTTTCAGTGAATCAGATCCATTATGGGGAAATGAACAGTTTCTCTTTCCTATAGTGCAGGGAGGGGTGTTTGACGATCTGAGACGATTATCTGCAGAGAAAATTGCATCAGCTAACATGGCAGGAAATGCTATCGGAGGATTATCTGTTGGTGAACCGGCTGAGGAGATGTACAGGATTATCGAAATAGTTAACGAGATATTACCAGATGATAAACCGCGATATCTGATGGGAGTTGGTACCCCTGCAAACCTTCTTGAAGCAATTGAAAGAGGAATAGATATGTTCGATTGCGTTATGCCGACCAGGAATGGTAGAAACGGTATGCTATTCACCAGCGAGGGTACAATAAACATCAGAAACAGAAAATGGATGGACGATTTCAGTCCAATAGATGCTAATGGAACATCAATAGTAAGCCGGACTTATTCAAAGGCATATTTGCGACATCTCGTAATATCGGGCGAAAATCTTGGAGCTCAGATAGCCAGCATACACAACCTGGCTTTTTATTTGAAACTTGTAAATGAAGCAAGAACAAAAATTGAAGAGGGTAATTTCAAAATATGGAAAGAGTCGATGGTAAAAAAACTCTCGGATCGGCTTTAGCTAATCTGAGGATTAAACTTATTGATAAATATATTATTAAGAAATTTCTGGGCACTTTCTTTTTCTGTCTTGCCCTGATACTTACTATAGCTGTTGTATTCGATTTTGCTGAAAAAATAGATAACTTCATGGGGAAGCATGCCCCGGCACATGCAATAATTTTTGATTATTACATGAACTTCGTTCCATATTTCGCTATTCTCTTTGCCCCGCTTTTTGTATTTATTTCAGTCATTTTCTTTACTTCCAAAATGGCAATACATACTGAGATTGTTGCTATCCTGAACAGCGGAATGAGTTTTAGAAGAATGATGTGGCCTTACTTCCTCTCGGCGCTGGTAATTGCGTCTTTCACCTTTTTCCTGACCAATTTTATTCTTCCGAAAGCGAATCTCACGCGGATGGTTTTTGAGGATAAGTATGTCCGTAATTCGGCCAGGTTTATAACTGTAGAGAATATCCACAGGCAGGTATTTAAAAACTATTATGTCTACATGGGCTCCTACAATCCGCTTAACCACAGAGGACAGAACTTCACTATTGAAAAAATTGACAGCGGAAGAATTGTATCGAAATTATCATCAAACACAGTTGTTTATGATACTACTATAAAGAAGTGGACTGCCATCAATTATTATATAAGGGAAATAAAAAATAACAAAGAGATCTTTTCTAAAGGTGAAAGGATTGACACCACTCTTACAATAGACGAAAAAAGCTTTTCGACCGATCCTGGGCGTGTAGGAACTATGACTTACCGGGAACTTAACGACTATATCAGCCTTCTTCAACTTCAGGGATCTGAAGAGTTGAAACTATTCCTTATAGAGAAACATAAAAGATTTGCAAACCCGTTTGCTGTTTTTATTCTTACACTGATAGGTGTCTCACTATCGTCGCAAAAGATACGGGGAGGTATCGGCATGAATATTGGTATTGGTCTCATATTTAGTTTCTCCTATATTCTTTTTCTTCAGTTCGCCTCTCAATTCTCTCTGAAAGGCGACCTGAACCCAATGCTGGCAATGTGGATACCAAATATCCTTTACTCAATAATTGCACTCGTACTTTATAAAATGGCCCCCAAATAAATATTATTAAAACAAAATTATATGGCAGTTAATAAGAAGATACAGGAACTACAGGAGAAACGCGAGAAGGTTTTGCTCGGCGGTGGAGAACAGGCAATTGAAAAGCAGAAAGCAATGGGAAAACGTACTGCCCGGGAGCGTATAATGGCTCTGCTGGACGAAAATTCCTTTAACGAATATGACATGTTTGTTGAGCATGATGCCCGCGATTTCGATATGGACAAAAAATCTTTACCCAGCGATGGTGTAATTATTGGTTCAGGGACAATCTATGGCGCTCCGGTCGCAATTTTTGCCCAGGACTTCACTGTTGCCGGCGGATCGCTTGGTTTGATGCATTCGCGCAAGATTACTAAGATAATGGATCATGCACTGAAGATGAGAATGCCTCTTATTGGTATTAATGACTCCGGTGGTGCAAGAATTCAGGAAGGTGTAAATTCGCTGGCAGGGTATGGAGAAATATTCTTTCGGAATACTATATCGAGCGGTGTAATTCCACAGATTTCAGTTATCCTGGGACCATGTGCAGGGGGAGCAGTTTATTCTCCTGCTCTTACGGATTTTGTTTTTGTCGTCGACAAAATTTCGAAAATGTTTATTACCGGACCAGAAGTAATAAAAACGGTTCTTGGCGAAGAGATATCTATGGAAGACCTTGGTGGGGCCAGGGTACATAGCGAGGTAACCGGTAATGCTCATTTCTTTGCCTTAAGTGAAGAAGAGTGCTTCGAGCAGATTAAAAAACTCATCACCTTCATTCCCTGGAACAATGGAAAGAAAGCCATGATGTTTGAGCCGGCAGAACCCAAAGCGGAATATAATATCAACAAGATCGTTCCGGGAGATCCAACCCTTCCGTACGACGTTAAAGATGTGATCAGATCCATAGTTGATAATTCAGACTTCTTTGAGATCATGGAACTGTATGCCAAAAATATAGTTATAGGCTTCGGACGCATGGGTGGAAGGACAACCGGTTTTGTAGCTAACCAGCCACTCGAAATGGCCGGTGTTCTGGATGTTGATTCGTCCGATAAAGCTGCCCGGTTCATCAGGTACTGTGACGCTTTTAATGTCCCTATAATTACACTGGTCGACCTCCCGGGTTATCTTCCCGGTGTAGATCAGGAACATGCTGGTGTTATAAGGCATGGGGCAAAGGTCCTTTATGCATACAGTGAAGCAACTGTACCAAAACTTACTGTCATACTTAGAAAAGCATACGGTGGAGGTTATATAGCAATGAGCTCAAGACATCTTCGCGCTGATTTTGTTTTTGCATGGCCTACTGCCGAGATTGCCGTTATGGGTCCTGAAGGTGCCGCAAATATCATCTTCAAAAAAGAGATTTCGTCGGCTGCCGATCCGGATGCAATGAGAAAGAAGATGGTAGAAGAATACAAAATAAAATTTGCAAATCCATATGTTGCCGCATCAAAAGGGTATGTCGATGCAGTGATTGAACCTTCAGAAACTCGTAAGTTCCTGATGCATGCAATTGAAGTATCTGAAAATAAAGATGTTCCAATGCCATATAAAAAGCATGGACTGCCACCTTTTTAATTGATAGCAATAATAATGTAATTACCATCGGTAAGCATGAAAATATAATAGAATCGCTTGAAAATCAATTTATTTACCCCAGCCCCAAGGGGAGTAAATTGATTTTCTTCGCTCCCCTTGGGGTCGGGGTAAACGAAGAAAATCAATGAGGCTTAATGCGGGACTCAGCATACTCAACTATAACACAAAACGGAAAAATCATGATTGAAAAAGATAAGCTTGGATTTTTGAATATAAATACCACTTTGTATCAGACAAGGATAAGCGGCAAATTTGAAAACAGGAAGAGTTACAAACCTGCCGATCCCAGAACAATATTAAGCTTCATCCCCGGTACGGTTCTCGATATTTTTGTGAAACCGGGAGATGATGTAAAGCAGGGTGATATACTGATGATCCTCGATGCCATGAAGATGCAGAACAAATTGAGGAGCCCAATGGATGGCAGAGTAAAATCTATTGAAGCAAAGAAAGGCGACAAAGTATCGAAAGGAACAGTGTTGGTGGTGTTAGAGTAATTACACGACTCCCTCCCATATTAAAAAGCTTTTTATCTGATCGGGGAGATCAGGCTTTTCAGAAAATATGCCATATACACTCGATCCGCTTCCCGACATCAGACTGAATGATGCACCGGCGTTGTAAAGTTCACTTTTTAATTTTCCAATTACAGGATAATTTTTAATAGCATATTCTTCGAAATCATTCACAACCTGACCTTTCCAACTATTAACCGGAAGACCGATCAGCTTTCGGAGACTGGTCACGGGTGATACAGGCCGGCACTTTCTGTAGGCCTCTCTTGTATTTATGCTCACACCGGGATTAAGTATAAGTAAGTGTAAACCAGCAAGTACGGCTTCAATCGGTTCAAGAATTTCTCCTCTTCCGGAAGCGAAGGAAGGAAGACTATCTATAAAGAAAGGACAGTCGCTTCCAATTTCCAGCGACAGGCTCTTCAATTTTTGTTCATCAATACCAAGTTCGAAATACCTGTTTACAGCCTTCAGAATGTATGCCGCATCTGATGATCCGCCTCCTAATCCGGCACCGATGGGAATAACTTTATGAAGATGAATTCTGAGAAAGGGGAATGAATGTTTTTCGCGCAGTTTTCTAAGAGTTTTTATCACGAGGTTGTCACTATTTGAACTTCCGGTAGCAATTCCTGTAACGTTCAGTTTATCCTCTTTTTCTATGGAATCAGAAATTACAAACTCAAGGGCGTCACATAGTCCGACCGGATAAAAAATTGTTTCAATATCATGATATCCATCAGGACGTCTGGCTGTTATTCGCAGTCCCAGATTTATTTTGGCCTTTGGAAAAACTATCATCCTTAATTATTTTGTGTAAATGTACCATATGGATTTGAATATTTTGTCATCAGCTGATCCATTAGCTTTTCAACAAGTTTTGAACACAAGTTTGTTTGTAACAAAAACTAAAGCATTTCAATTAATGTATGTGGTTATCATACCTTTGAAAAAGGCTTCATAAACATAATATTCATCGCCTAAGTATTTAATAATAAATAATATAGCATTAATGGCAAAACAAAGAACCAACCCAAGACCCTCAGCAATGGCTCTGCCTGATTTTGGAAAAGTACCCCCGCAGGCTAATGATATGGAGGAGGCCGTACTTGGCGCTGTTATGCTCGAAAAAGAAGCTGTTATTACGGTTCTGGATATTCTGAAGCCCGAGAGTTTTTATAAAGAGGCACACCAGAAAATATTTAAGGCAATATCCGATCTGTCGATTAAAGAATTTCCTGTTGATTTGTACACAGTTACTGAGGAGTTGAGAGCGCACAACGAACTGGGTAGTGTTGGCGGACCGGTTTATCTCA
The DNA here is from genome assembly GCA_963809855.1 of uncultured Bacteroidales bacterium. Classification (GTDB taxonomy): domain Bacteria; phylum Bacteroidota; class Bacteroidia; order Bacteroidales; family VadinHA17; genus LD21. Next base: position 4,200,779 of record CAWELF010000001.1, read on the forward strand.
CCCAGCTTACTTCAAAGGTTGTTTCGGCTGCCAATGTCGATTTTCATGCGAGAATTGTAGCTCAGAAATACATACAGCGTGAGCTTATCAGAGTGTCGACAGAAATTCAGACACGCTCATTCGATGATACGTATGACGTCACAGAGCTTCTCGATTATTCCGAGAATGCCCTTTTCCAGATTGCAGAGGGTAATATTAAACGTGAGGTTGCTCCAATAAATGTTGTTATTAAGGAAGCAATCAGGGAAATTGAAGAGGCAGGCAAGAGAGAAGATGCTTTGGTGGGTACACCATCGGGATTTACAAAACTCGACAGACTAACATCGGGATGGCAAAAATCTGAACTAGTAATTATTGCTGCCCGTCCTTCCATGGGTAAAACGGCATTTGCCCTTTCAATGGCACGGAACATGGCCATCGATCACGGGAAGAGTGTTGCAATATTTTCCTGTGAAATGTCCTCCATTCAACTTGTAAACAGATTGATAATAGCTGAAACTGATATTCCCGGAGATAAGATCAAAAACGGGCGTCTTTCAGAGGAGGAATGGAAACAACTCGATACAAGGATTAAAAACCTTGTTCAGGCCCCAATCTTTATTGACGATACTCCAGCAATCTCAATCTTCGAACTGAGGGCTAAATGCAGGCGTCTTACCGCCCAGCATAAACTTGATATAGTAATAGTTGACTACCTGCAGCTTATGTCGGGTCCCGAAAATGCGGGTAGCAGGGAACAGGAGGTAAGTAATATATCGAGGTCGCTTAAGAGTATTGCCAAGGAGCTTAATATTCCTATAATTGCTCTTTCACAGCTTAACCGTTCCGTTGAAATGAGAGGCGGCTCCAAACGGCCTTTGCTTTCCGACCTTCGCGAATCAGGAGCAATTGAGCAGGATGCCGATATGGTATTATTCATTCACAGGCAGGAAAAGTTCGGAATACCAGCTTTCGAAGACGGTTCCTCCACCAAAGGTATTGCAGAGATCATCCTTGCCAAAAACCGTAATGGTCCTACTGATGATGTCCGGCTACGTTTTCGTGAAGAGAAGGCTCAATTTGCTGATATTGATGATTTTGACCTGGATGGAGGCTCAGATATAAGAGACGGATCGCAGAGCATTACTCTCGGATCGAAAATGAATCACGATAACCTAAGGCATCTGGGAGGCGGATTTGATAAAGAATCGGGTATACAGGACGAGCCACCGTTCGCCTGATCGGGTTAATTAAAAGGGAAGATAAGTTTTGCTCCGACACTTTTATACTTAATATCCTCAAAACCAACCCATACGCCGACCTCTGCAACAAGAAAAATTTCACTGATACTATACCCGAATTCGGTGTAGTTTTTGTGATATCGTGATCCCAGATAGGAAAAACTCAGATTCTCCCGCATTAATGTATTGCTCAGTCCGGGCAGTAGCTTTACAAGAAGATAGGGGGTAGTATATTTCACATGGAGCTCTCCAAAAAGCTCCGGTGTGCTGAGAGAGTAATATGCCGGCAACATAAAAGCATCCTGGTAGTTATCGAGGAGGTAAATTATTGGTTGTGAGTTGAAATGGAAAAAGTCATAGTAAGGCAGGGTTCTGTTATCAAGAAATCCTCCTGCCCGTAATCTCCACGAGAATTCGCTGAATGCTCCGGTATTCCTGGTTTTGCTGGCTTCAAACCTGAACATATCATACTGTTTTATCTTATCTGTCATGTCTGTGAATTCATTTATTCCATGTTGCCAGGCAAGACTAAACGTGGGCCAGTCGGATCCTCTTGCACTCTTTCGTCCACCGCGTATTCTGTATTTCTGGTAGGGAGTAAATGTTACTTTTGTTACAAAGTCAGCATGCCTCTGATCGCGCAACGCATTGTAAGGATTTGACAGGATATTTAGATACCTGTTATCCGGAATGTTTCCTGAATAAACATTTGATGTCTTGAAGAATGAGAAGTTGGTATTATTCTGCAATAATGTCCGTTTTTCTAAATTCGCGTTGAATTCCAGATATAAACCGTTTATAATTTCACTCCTGTAAGCAATTGTTAAATACCTCGAATCATACAATTTCAGATAGTTTTTTTTCAGTAACAATGAAGCTTCTGTATTTAAAAGCAAGTTGATACTTCCTCCATTGCTTATATCCTTACTTGTAGAGCCTGTCCTGATAAATATCTGTTTTTGTTTGAGACCATCAAACATGTAATTGGCACTAACACGCCACATAAGTTGTTCCCTGCTGAAAGCGTAGCGAAAATCCGGAGTAATAGAAAAGGACCTGGTTTCTTTCCACGATTTGGAAAGGCGGAAATTCACCCCATAAATAAATCCATCTACCGGGTTGAAACTGAAGTTTTTCAAATTTATCAATCCCCCGTTCGTGAAACTAAGACCGATAGAATCCGACCATGTGTGGCCAAACCCGATATTCCTTACCGTTCTTACGAATTTATTTTTGATTTCTTTTGAAGAAGCTGTGGTATCCGATTTATTATCTTCAGCCCGTGATGATAATTTTATGCTGTCGCTGGTGTGTATGGCCCGTATCTCTATGTCAGACAGAGGAATGGGACGAATCTCCGCCCAGTAAGTACTATCCTTCTTTTTGGCATCTTTTTCAACTACAATGGTTGTGTTATCTTTTATTTCCAGGTTTTTACGAACACTGTCGGGACGGCTTTTTTCAGATTCTTTATCCATGAGTCTTGAAAGCTTAACCATATCGCGATTCGATAATTCGTTTTTCTCAAGGATTTTTTCGATCTGTTTTTTCTCTTTTGTGGGTTCAGCTTCCGTTTTACTGGCGACAATCTGTGTTTTGCCGGTATAATCAGTAGTAATGTTAATTGGTCGTTGAAGAGCAAGGTTTGGTTTTACCTCCAGATATTTAACAGAAGCCCCATAGCCGGCATCAGCTTTCAAACCCATAATTCCTATGTTGATCTCAAATTTATGACTCATAGGCAACCAAATGTCATCCTGCACAGGCACATACAGCTGTTGTATCCTGATCTTTCCAAGAAGGTTCTCATTAGTGAGATCAACACTCTGAAGACACCACAGATCGTCGATGATATAGATAGTACCTTCGAATACCTGCTGGCTTTTACGCTTTGGAATAACCTGAATCTTATTAATATTAAAATTACCTTGAAGTGTCGATCCCAGATATTTAAAGGTATAATATGAAAATGCCTGTGGTGAAAGAGGTGATATTGCAACTTCGGCAAGTATTGGCTGGTAAAAGCTTGCCTGAATGAAGCTCATTGGTGAGATACTATTCCCCTGTTCAGGGAATGTACTGTTAAAGGAGATTATTTTTTGAAAGTATTTTTCAGGTGCAGTGAATTCAATTTCATTATAAGACTCCATAAGGAATGAATCTCCGGCTTTTAGTATCCTCTCTTTTCCTGTTGCTTTTCCGCCGGCAGAAACAGAGGTGCCATGATTGTTTTGCTCCATTTTCAGTGACTTCTGCAATAACCTGGGTATCTTGTTTATCAGAAGGTTCCCCTTTAAGTACACTTCTGCTTTATAGTAACTTACATTGTTGAGATAATATGGGGCCATTCCGATTGCCTTTCGCATAACGGAATAAGCCGGATCTTCTCCTGTTGCTGAAATCCTGACTTCCGGAATCTGATAATACTGCATCTGAAGAATAACATTTCTTACGATCGTTTTCTGACCTGTAAACTCAATTTCAGAAATTACCGGAGAGAAGCCAAGGCTCTGAAATGTTACAACATATTTCCCCGCTGGAATTTTTATCTCGTAATCGCCTTTGGTATTTGTTGTTGTTCCTTGCCGGAGTTGCTGGATATACACAGTAGCATATTGAACAGGTTCCCCCGACTGATTTGTTATCTTACCTTTCAGTACCTGCGCTGTGGAAACAACTGATACTGATAAAAGGATCAGAAGCAGGAGGAGGAAATTTCTCATACAAACTCTTTATTTTCAGGATAACGTATATTGCTTCGTAAAGTTACATTTAACCTTTTTTACCTGCAACGATAATAACTATTTCTCCTTTTGGTGGTTTGTTTGTATAATGTTCTGAAAGAAATGATAATTTTCCTCTTATGTTTTCCTCGTAGATCTTACTCAATTCCCTCGAAACACATGCTTCGCGATCGGTACCAAAATGCAGAGCCAGTTCATCCAGGGTTTTCACAAGACGGTAGGGAGATTCGTAAAATACAATCGTCCTGGTCTCTTCAGCCAACCCGGTTAACCTCTTGTTTCTTCCCTTTTTTGGCGGAAGGAAACCTTCAAAACAGAAACGGTCGCATGGCAGGCCTGAGTTTACCAGTGCCGGTATCAATGCTGTTGGTCCGGGAAGAGTCTCAACAGGTATCTCCTTTTCAACACATGCCCTCACAAGCAGAAAGCCGGGATCGGAAATACCCGGTGTGCCTGCATCTGAAATAAGAGCTATTGTCTGCCCGTCGAGAATCTTAGAGCATACAGACTCAATGCTTTTATGCTCATTATACATGTGATGCGACTGCAGAGGTGTTTTAATTTCATAATGATTAAGAAGCTTTCTGGCCTGCCGGGTATCTTCAGCAAGAATCAGATCAACACTTCCAAGTATCTCAACCGCCCTGAAAGTAATGTCTTTCAAATTGCCGATGGGAGTAGGGACCAGAAACAGCTTACTCATCTGAGGAGATTTTACGTTTTACCAGTTCGAGGAGCTGATTTACAGCTTCATTTTCGTTATTTACCCCGGTATAACTCATGATAATTGCTTTTGCATCAGCTATGTTCTCTGCATCTTCCAGCCTTGAAATTGCCTGTGCATAAGCTTCCTGGTTATCATTAAAAATCTCCCTGATAAACAAAAACCTGTCATTCACCCCAATAGCTTCAGTTAAATGTTCCAACTGTATTTTCTTGTTGAGATCCACCCCGTCGTTGTCCCTAATCAATTCTCCGAGCTGTTCGTGGAAACTGGTTGTCCGGTTTATGAATTTGTCAGCCACTATATAAGAATCCTGTAAGGGAGGCTCAGGTTTAGGTTGAGGTTGAGGCTGAGGTTTAGTTTTTGGTTTAGGATCGGATTCAGGTTCAGGTATAGGCTGAAGTATTGGTTGAGGTATCTGTTGAGGTTCAGGGCGGGATGGTATTTCCTGAGGAACATAAAGATTTCCGCTCATAGTTTTAAGAATGGAGAATAACCTCAGATGCACTCTTGCATTTCGATTTCGCAAATTCGACCTGAAAGGCAGGAACACCTGGGTATCTTTTGAGATCATCAATAATTTCCCTCGCTTCATCGAGGTCTTTAATAATTAAATCAATGGTTGCATTGAAATCCATACGTTTTGATGTTAATTTAACAAACCATTTTCCTTATTTTGCAAAAGTAAGTATTATTCTACAAGTCGACACGGAATAAAATTACAATTTACCCATTGAATTTAGACTTAGACAGGAAATGGACTTTCCCGAATATTCAACACGGTCAACTGGTAAACGCGGATCTATAGAGGTTATTACAGGATCTATGTTTTCGGGTAAGACTGAGGAGCTGATAAGACGTCTCAGGAGGGCGCAATATGCAGGATTAAAAGTCGAAATATTTAAACCCTCTCTCGATAACAGATATTCTGAGACCAGGGTTGTTTCGCACGATGAAAAATCAATTGTATCAACACCTGTTGACAATTCTTCTGCAATTTTGCTGCTTTCGGGTGAAGTAGATGTCGTAGCAATTGATGAAGCTCAATTCTTTGATAATTCGATAGTAGCTGTCTGCAACAGCCTCGCCGACAGCGGGGTAAGAGTAATTGTAGCCGGCCTTGACATGGATTTTATGGGAAAACCATTCGGTCCGATGCCTGCACTTATTTCGATTGCCGAATATGTAACAAAAGTTCATGCAATCTGTATGAGGTGTGGCAACCTGGCCCAATATTCATTCAGAAAATCTGAAGATTCGCAGGTCGTTCTCCTGGGCGAGAAGAATCTTTATGAACCGCTTTGCAGAACTTGTTATAATGAAGCTCAAAAGAAATGAAGAAGAAAATTGAACTACAAAGAACCCAAAGTAACACAAAGGGAAGAAAGCAAAACAAGTAACAAAAATCAATATTTCGATTGTGAAATTGATTTCCTCAGATATTGCTAAAATAACAAACGGAAGATTAATTGGTCCTCCTGACCTTCCTGTTACTGAAATTGTAACCGACAGCAGACAGTTAAGCTATACTGAAGGACTGGCTTTCATAGCGATCAGAGGCCGGAATCACGATGGTCATATTTACATTGACAATCTTTATAAAAAAGGAATCAGAATCTTTGTTGTGGAGTCACTTCCGGTGTTACCTGATAAATATAATGATGCAGCATTCATCCTGACACAAAACACCATTGAAGCCCTGCAATTGATGGCTTCTTTTAAGAGAAAAGCATTTAAATCGCCTGTAATAGCTGTTACAGGTAGCGCCGGAAAAACAGTTGTTAAGGAATGGCTCGCAGAATTGGTGGGTCGCACCACTCCGGTAATCAGAAGCCCCAAAAGTTTTAATTCCCAGATCGGGGTTCCTCTTTCGGTTTGGAAACTGGATGAAAAATATAAGTTGGGGATTTTTGAAGCAGGAATTTCATTTCCAGGAGAGATGGATAAACTGCGAAAGATAATTAATCCGGATATCGGGGTAATTACAAATATTGGTGATGCTCATAGTGAAAATTTCAGCGATAATGTTGAAAAGGCAGGAGAGAAGCTGAAGCTTTTCACAAATGCCTCAGTTATAATTTATTGCAGCGATCAAAAAATTATTAATCAGTTGATTCTGAGTACGGATAACCTTAAATCAAAACAATTGATCGACTGGTCCTATAATAATCCTGATTCTAAAATAAGGGTTGAGAAGAATTCTTTACCTGATGGGGGTACCGGAATTAAAATGCGTTTTAAGGGTATTGAGAATGATTTCAGGATCCCATTCAGCGACCGGGCATCCATAGAAAATGCCATAACAGTTGCTTCTGTTTGCCTTGCACTGGATATTGACAAAGATATTATCAGAACGGGGTTGGCGGGACTTGTTTCGGTTGCAATGAGGATGGAAATGAAGAGTGGTATAAATAACTGCCAGCTTATTGAGGATTACTATAACTCCGATCCCGGTTCCCTTGGGATGGCTTTGGAATACCTGAAATCGCAAAACGGAAGAAAGACCACCCTGATACTTTCCGATTTTGTCCAAAGCGGCAGAGCAGAGAAGGAACTTTATGGTGAAGTGGCCCGACAGGTAAAAAAGACAGGTATAGACAGGTTTATCGGAATAGGTGTTGCCCTTTCAAAGAATAGTGATTGTTTTGAGGCTAACTCAAAGTTTTTTACTTCCACAGAGGAATTTATTCGTCTTTTTAACGGAGCTGAGTTCCGGAATGAAATAATCCTTCTGAAAGGTGCGAGGATCTACGAGTTTGAAAATATAGGTAAGTTGCTTGAACAACATGTCCATCAGACCGTTCTTGAAGTTAATCTGGATGCAATTTCTCATAACTTAAACGAGTTCAGGAGCCATCTGAATCCCGATACCCGTATCATGGCTATGGTAAAGGCTTTTGCCTACGGAGCAGGCCCGGCTGAGATCTCAGCATTGTTGGAATACCACCGTGTAAGTTATCTGGGTGTTGCGTATGCCGATGAAGGGGTAGAGCTGAGAAACGCAGGGGTTGCGCTGCCAATAATGGTTATGAACCCCGAACCATCTGCATCCGATATTATTATCAAATATAATCTCGAACCCGAGATCTACAGTTTCTCCTCACTTGAAAAGTTTACTGAAGCGGCTTCGCGACATGGTCTTATAAATTATCCTGTTCATATTAAAATAGATACAGGAATGCACCGGCTGGGATTTATGCCCGGTGATATCGATACACTCACTAAATTGATCCCCGGAAAAGATTGTATTAAAATCATTTCAGTATTCTCGCACCTTGCAGCCAGTGAAGATCCTTCTTTTGACAAATTCACCCATCAGCAGGTAGCTGTCTTCCTGAAGGCAGCTGAGCAGATAAGGGCAGTAACCGGATATACCTTTATCCGGCATATCCTTAATTCTGCAGGTATTTCACGAATGCCTCAGTATCAGTTTGAGATGGTGCGTCCAGGTATTGGAATATATGGAGTTGGCCACTTTAAGGGGTTAAGTCTTAAGGTTGCAGGTCGTTTTAAAACAAGGATATCGCAGATAAAGAATATTCCGGCCGGAGAACCTGTTGGATACGGGTGTGCCGATGTTTCTTCATGTGACAGAGTAATCGCAATATTACCCGTAGGTTATGCTGACGGGTTGAATAGAAAGCTGGGAAACAGCAACGGTAATTTGTTTATCGGAGGAAAAAAGGTTCTGATTATCGGAAATGTCTGCATGGATATGTGCATGGCAGATATAACCGGACTAAACGCACTTGAAGGAGATGAGGCGGAGATTTTTGGAGACAATATAAAAATTGAGGAGATTGCTGAAAAATGTCAGACAATTCCCTATGAAGTACTTACTTCAATACCAGGTCGTGTAAAGAGGGTATTCTTCAGAGAATAAATCGTGTTCAACTTACAATAATTTGGCTTAACCAACTGAGCTTATCTGATCGAGCCCGGCTTTATCGGTTATCGTTATCTTACGCCCTTTAATTTTAATTATGCCCTCTGATGCCATTGTCGATAACGTCCTTATGGCATTTGAAGTTGTCATGCTCGAGAGATGTGCTGTATCTTCCCTTGTAAGAGCTGCTGCGATTGTTTTACCATCCGCTTCATAACCGTAAGAATCGATCAGTAATAAAAGTGACTCAGCAACCCTACCTTTCACATGTTTCTGTGTAAGAGATACTGTTCTGTTATACGAGAATTCAAGTTCATCGGTAATTAATCGTAATAACTTCAAACCGAGATTACCGTTATTCCTTAGTAGAACTGAGAGTGAATTTTTGTCGATAACACAGAGTACCGAATCCTCAATGGCTACAGCAGAGGCTGACCATTTTTGATCGGGCAAGACAGCGTTGTAACCGATGAAATCCTGACGTTTTAACATCCTTAGAATCTGTTCCCTTCCACCGACCCCTGTCTTAAACACCTTTACTTTCCCTGAAACCAGGAATATCAGTCCACGGATCTTCTCACCTTCTGAGAATAGAAATCCTCCCTTTTTAACATTTGTAATTTTATGATGCCGGGTAATAGATTCCTTTTCTTTCTGATTTAATCCTTTAAATATTGAAGCAGGATCTTCAAGGCATAACTCGATATATGGATTAATATACTTCATAGATCAAATATGTTAAATAACATATCAAAGATAATAAAAGAAATGAATAAATTGAAATTTAATATTTTTTAACAAATACATTTTCAGGGAGTTGTGTTTTGGTTAGCTTAAGTTTCTCACCAAATATGAATTATCATTTGTTTCAAATTTCAGGATAACTGGAAGATTCGCTTAAAATTACCAAATGGCTTCCATGTTGTTGACTTGGGACAATCTCAAAGTATTATTTAAACGCAGAGAACGCTGAGAAAAAACGCAGAGGACCGCAGAGCTTTCCTGATGTGTTATTCCCTCTGCGGCTCTCTGCGACTTCTCTGCGAACTCTGCGTTTAAAAAACAAGAGGTTTTTTAATACCTTGCAACAAGCGGCATTCTTCTTCCGGCTCCGAAAGCCTTTGATGAAATTCGAAGAACAGGAGGCGCCTGGTATCTCTTGTATTCATTGAGGTTGATCATCCTGATCACTTTGCAGACTGTTTCTTTGTCAGCGCCCTCGCGAATAATTCTTTCGGCAGGTTTCTGCAATTCAATATATTGGTGAAGTATATTATCGAGGATATTATAATCGGGTAGTGAATCACTGTCCATCTGATCAGGTCTCAGTTCTGCTGACGGAAACTTCTTAATAATATTTTCTGGAATGATTTTTCTTTCCCTGTTAATATAAGCCGCAAGCCGGTATACATCAGTTTTGTAGACATCTCCGATAACAGATAATCCTCCTGCCATATCTCCATAAAGAGTTCCATAACCAACGGCTGCCTCACTTTTATTTGAGGTGTTCAACAATATGGGCCCGCACTTGTTAGAAACAGCCATGAGCAGCAGCGCTCTTATCCGGGCCTGGATGTTCTCTTCTGTTACATCTGCATCCCTACCCCTGAAAAGCGGAGCGAGTTCTGTTTCAAAAGTATTGAATGGTTTTTCGATGCTGACAATGTCGTACTTCACTTTGAGAATCTCCGACAGTTCAATGGCATCCTTTACAGAATGATCTGACGAATAGCGCGATGGCATAAGTAATACCCTTACATTTTCATTTCCAAGGGCTTCAACAGCCAGACAAAGACATACTGCTGAATCTATTCCTCCTGAAAGCCCCAGAATACTGCTTTTGAAACCGGTTTTGTTAAAATAATCACGAATTCCCATTACCAGTGCCTTGTGTATAAGTGATATGGGATGAGGGTTTGCTTCACTTTTTATACGAAGATCTGATTTGAGATCATCAAAAGAAATGGTTTCAATCTTCTCCTCAAAAAAAGGAAGTCGCTTAATTATCTCCCCTTCCTTATTCAGAATAAGTGATGCTCCATCAAATATCAGCTCTGTATTTCCTCCCGTTTGGTTAACCATTATAACAGGTATCTTGTATTTCAGGGCTTTGGAACGGAAGATATTCTCTTTTGATTCAATTTTTGTATAGGAAAAGGGCGATGCTGAAATATTAATAATTATATCCGGATTTAGTTTTGACAGCTCTTCCATGGGCGAAACGGTGTAGAGCCTTGACTTCTCAAACTCGTTCTCGAATGGCTGATCGTCCCACAGATCTTCACATACAGTTAAAGCAATCCTCACTCCTCTAAAGGAGAATATTGAAAAATGGTTTTCCGGTTCGAAGTATCTGTATTCATCAAAAATATCATATGTGGGCAACAGAGCTTTATTGACAGAGAAGATTACTTCTCCCTCCGACAAAACGAGCGCTGAGTTATAAAGCTTTTTACCCTCGTGATACTTGTTCAGGGTAGGTGAACCCACTATGGCTGTAATTGAAGTACACTCTTTAGCTATTTCACTTACCGTAAGATTGCACTTTTCAATAAAGTCAAGACGGTCGAGAAGGTCGAGTGGCGGGTATCCGCATATACTCAGCTCAGAAAAAACTATCAGATCCGACCCTGCATCTTTTGCTCTGTTTATGGCATCGCAGATGAGATCTTTGTTCCTTTCAAAGTTTCCGATATGATAATTAAGCTGAGCTACAGTAATTTTCATCAGGATCGGTTAAAAATTAATACCAAATTTGAAACTCAGTATTTTATGAGAGATATTATCGTCCGGCTGAGTTGAATTATCTTTAGTAATATCGAGAAAGTTATTTTCGAAACTCAGTCCTGTTACCAATGCCGTATTTCCTCCCATAGAATATTCAATTCCTATAGTTACATGGTAGGAAAGGTTAAACATATTTAATTCATTTGTAGCCTTTTCATTTGTAATCTTCAGTGATGGAATATCCACTTTCCCGCCAGTGACAACCTTAGGATCGAGACCAATATCTGAAAAGAAGGTCATATATCCAATCTGGTTTGTCTGAAGCTTCAGCCCCACTGGCACAGTAAGATATTGAATCTTATATACAACCGATTCTCCAGGAGCTACTATTGCTTGAGTTGAAAGGTTCAGAATAATAGGATTAGTACTACTGTTTATAAGTCTTCCACCCGCGTTAAGCAGACTGATTCCTGTCGAAAAAGCATAGTTTGAGGTGAAATATTTGTTGAATGTTAAGCCAAAGTTGAATCCTGCTCTTGCTCCGCTATTCTGAGTTACTGGAACATCAGAACTGAACCAGCTGATTATCGGATCGACGTGCAACCCGAAACTTATCCTTTGCTGCGACTGAGCCATTAATATGAATGGGGAAGAGATTAATAAAAAAACAAGTGAGGTTTTTTTAATAACTGAGGTTAAATTTTTAGGATATTCCATTTTGAGTTTATTTTCTGATTGCTTACAAAAATAACAAATATTAAGCGAAGTTATTGTACGCTTCTGAATAGTTATCCAATGATCGAAAAAGTGTTTATTTTTGAGTTTCTAAAAATGAGAACTTTATGAAAACCAGGTTTGCTGCCATTCTTTTTATTTTATTAATTGTTCCGGTAATGATTTCCTGCAAAAAGAATCATTATAAAGTCGATGTTTCATCAATTAACGTAAAGGTTGAGATAAAAAGACTTGAAAAAGACCTTTTCTCATCAAATCCTGATGAAATTGTCACAAAAATACCTTTCCTAAAGCAAAAATATAACGGATTTCTTCAGTTTTTCGGCTATGTAATCAAGGCAGGCGAACTAACCGACAGCTCTTTTGGTGAAAAACTTACAGCTTTCTGTACTGATAAGCAGAATAATGAGGTTTATGCCGCGACATTAAATATTTTCCCTGATGTTAAGAACATTGAATCAGGGCTTCAGGATGCTTTCCGCCATTACCGTTATTATTTCCCTGAAAGGAAAATTCCGGCTGTATTTACCTGTATAACAGGGTTTAATAATAGCATCATTACTGGTGATTCTGTTTTGGGGATTGGTCTCGACAGGTACCTTGGAGCAAACTGCAAGTATTATAAGGAGTTGGAAATATACGACTATTTGGCAGTGAGAATGACCCCGGAGAATATTGTCCCGGATTGTATGTTTGGACTTGCTGCCTCGTTATGGGATTTTTCGGCTCTCAAATATAAGAATGACAATGTACTGGCTGAAATAATTCATAATGGTAAACTCAAATACTTCGAAAAATGTATGTTGCCCGATGCTGCCGATGAACTAATCTTCGGATTTTCCCCGAACCAGCTGATATTCTGCAAAAAGAATGAAAGTCAGATGTGGCAATATCTTGTGGAAAACAACCTGTTATTCAGTACCGATCAGTTAACAATAAGAAAACTCACAGGAGAAGCTCCTTTTACAAGCTATTTTACAAACCAATCTCCAGGAAGGGCAGCCACCTGGATTGGATTCAGGATAGTTGAATCTTATATGATTAAGAATAAGAATGTGAAACATGAAGAGCTTATGGATAACACTGATGTTCAGGCTATTCTTGAGGGGGCGAAATATAATCCGAAATAGATAATGATTATTACATTTGTAGCATGACAGCCATCAGACGTCTCGCAGGTCAGACAGCCATTTATGGAATACCAAGTGTACTGGGAAGGGTTCTCAGCTACCTGCTGGTTCCTCTTTACACGGCAGTATTTCTACCCGGAGAATATGGGACCGTGGGAGTATTTTATGCATACACATCCTTCCTGATGGTAGTACTTACATATGGAATGGAAACGACCTTTTTCCGGTTCAATCAGCAGGAAGAAGATAAGGAAAGTGTTTTCAGCTCCGGGATGATCTCGATTATCATCACATCAGTTCTGTTTCTTTTTTTAGTACTCTATTATTCGACAGACATAGCCCGATGGATTGATTATGCTGACCATCCGGAATATGTAAGATGGTTTGGACTGATCCTTACCCTCGATGCCCTTTCCGCTATTCCTTTTGCACGCCTCAGGGCTCAAAACAGACCAGCCCGGTTCGCCTGGGTAAAAATGACCAATATAACCCTGAATATTCTGCTAAACCTGTTCTTTCTTGTTTTTTGTCCGTTTATCCTTAAGAATTATAGTGACAGTTTCCTGGGACACTTGATTACATCAATCTATATTCCGCATTGGGGGATTGAATATATTTTTGTTTCAAATCTGGCAGCGAGCAGCATTACACTTATAATGTTACTGCCTCAGATTTACCAGGTGCGGTGGAAGATAAACCGGAGGCTCTGGAAGAAGATGTTGTTTTACACCTTCCCTCTGCTTTTTGCTGGCATGGCTGGAATAGTTAATGAAACTTTCGACCGCTTGTTACTTCGTTATCTTCTACCCGAAGGTATCTCTGTCTATGAGGTTGGAATATACTCAGCCCTCTACAAGATTTCTATACTGATGACAATCTTCATTCAGGCTTATAAGTATGCAGCGGAGCCGTTCTTCTTTGCCCAGGCGAAAGAGAAAGATGCCAAAGTGGTGTATGCCAGGATAATGGACTATTTTATCATAATTGTCTCACTGATTTTCCTGGGGACAATGCTCTACCTCGACGATTTCATTCTGCCCCTTCTTGTGAGACATAAAGAATATTGGGTTGGGAGAGGTGTAATTCCTGTTCTGCTTATGGCAAACCTTTTTCTCGGTGTTTATTACAATCTTTCAATCTGGTATAAACTAACAGGAAAAACCTCGTGGGGAGCATGGCTTTCGGTTATCGGAGCCGCTATAACCCTTGTTTTAAATTTCTGGTGGATTCCTCTGAGCCCCGATCATGCAATTTACGGTTATTATGGTTCAGCATGGGCAACCTTTATCTGTTACGGAGCTATGATGATTCTTTCCTATTTGATAGGTCAAAAATATTTCCCGGTGCAATATAATCTCTTAAAATTCTTCGGATATCTGGGACTATCTGTAGCGCTTTATTTTGTCAGTTTAATTATCAGTCCCGATACTTTTTTGATACGAGTCGCATTCCGTACAATGCTGATAATAATCTTCTTAGTTATCGTTTACCTGATTGAAAAGCCTAAGTTAAACCTTTCCGGGAGGTGAAAACCGGAGGATTTAAAACTGACCAGAGATTTACTAAAATAAAAAAGGCTGTATCTTTCGGTACAGCCTATAATTTCTTAAGTTGGGACTATTCAGGATGAATTGCCTCAACAGGACAAACATCTGCACAAGCACCACAGTCGGTGCATACGTCCGGATCAATTTTATAAATATCGCCTTCAGATATTGCTTCAACAGGACATTCATCTATACATGTTCCGCAAGCAGTGCAATCTTGATTAATTTTGTAAGCCATTTCAATTATTTTTTGATTGTTTAAATTCTATTAGTGCACAAAAATACCTTAAATTATTCAATTCATAAAGAAACATGATAAATATCTCAGGTCTCTTTAGAAATCGAGGCTGAAAGAAAGATAGAAAATTCTTGGCATAAGGTAGTGATTTTCTATCCCCCAGGCCCAATCGGCTCTGATAAAATAGCCAAACACCTGGGCCCTTGCCCCGGCCCCATAACCTGCAACAATTGGCTCCCTGTTAGAATCGAGGGTAACCGATATTGGTCCGTTTGAGATTTTCTCTGTATCGTATCCGTTTTTGCCAGACCAGGGTGACCGTCCTGACCAGGCAGTACCTATATCACCGAAACCTACAATCTGAAGGCTGTTCAGGAAATTTGAACGGAGTGGATGACCAGCTAAATATCGTACAATTGGCCATCGTAATTCGCTGTTTATCAGTGCAAAATTGTTACCGTTCCTTACATTCTGGGAGAATCCCCTCAGATTTGTGGCAAGCGCCTGAAACCCGTAATTTACATTAGGTGTAACAGGGGTGGTATTATCGAACATGGGGTATTTGTTAAAGATGTACCCCATCCAATTATCGACCCCTCCAAGGTAATATATAAGTTTTGTCGGACCGAATGATGTGCTTGCAGCAAATCTGTTGGCCCATATCAGTTCCCTGTGGATACGTATGTACTTTCTGTAATCAATTCCAAGCACAACCATGTCGGATTTCTTCTGGTTAAGTTCTTTATAATACTCCCCGAATATCTTAAACCTTGTCCCAAAGTAGATGTTGATTGTTCTTTTTCGGGTGTTGTCATAAATTATTTCACCCTTCAGGCTTGCCCATTGCTGAGTAAAGTTTTTGTAGTTAAGTGTGGGCAGATCGGTAGAAAGATAGACATGGCGGTCGTTTCTATAACTGAGAGTTCCCTTCACAGCCAGAACCGGAGTAAGCGGTAAAGAATATGACAGATATAAATCGTGTGAATATGTTTTAAAATAGCTGGAATCGTCTGAACTGAGATAAACCTGGCGATGGAAGATAAATTGTTTATCGAATGAACCTTTGAGGTTTTCAAAACTGAGCAGATACTCGTTGCTGTCGAAATTTCCTGAAAACCTGAAGCCCCCGGTAATTCTGTAGTTCTCGAAAAGATCTATGGTACCGAACTTCGTCAGCATGTTTATCCCTGGATTAAAATAGGGCGCTCCACCACTATATACCTGATACGAATTATTAAGGAAGGTGAAGTCGATCTGGGTAGCTATGTAGTTATTATAAAATGATGTTTGATAGATCTGCATCTGCGGAAGTTCCAGTCTTCCTGTATCAAGGTCGATGTCCATATATTTCTTGCGCCAAAGCTGCTCATAATAGTTTTGTTTTTCTTTCTCAAAAATATAGTGGTTCACATCTATCGGTTCGTTTGAGGCATAATACTCATAAAGCGGCTTAGTAAGAGTATCCCTTCTCTTTTTGTCTTCCGCAAGAAGCAGTTGTCTCAGTTGATTGATACTATCGGCTTTCTGGAGAAATTGATTTCTTTCCTGCCTGTAGGTGGTATTTATCATTTCCCCTGTTGGGATTGCTTTCAACCCGCTCAGTAGACCTTTCCTTAAATTATATCTTCTTTTTCTGAATAGAATTTCTCCGTATGAATCGGAGCCGTTTGAGACCGACCCGTTGATAATATTCCTGTTGTAATTAGTTACTGGCTGCGATTTTATGTAATATCTGAAGTGAGTAGCTGTGTCGATATAGCTTATTGAGCTGTCGAAACTGGCAGTATACCTGTTCAAAATTCCATTCTGATCGCCAATATAGCTTAACTTGTTTCGTCCAGTTCCTGATGGCATAAACCGGTCGGCATACTTGCCTTCTGAAAGACGTACGAGCAGATTGCCCTTCTTCGTAAGGTCGTAGCTAAAAAGATCGAATGTAAGTGATAGTTTTTCAAAGGGACTTCCTGTATTGGTAAGAGTGTCTGATAATCGGTTGGAAGAAAATATAATCTCACCGGGTGAGTCTTTCAAAAAAGACGGATTAAGATCATCTGCAACATCGTGAGTTATCTGTTCATTTGTTCCTGAAGCAATAGTGTGAATATAGATATCGGTAACCCCATCTTTTACAGCAGAGAAGGCGAGTCTTGATCCTTCCGGTGAATAAGAAAAATCGAGTACCTTATCAAAATACAGGAGATTCCTCTTCTCCGTAGTTTTTTCAGCTACACGATAAAAATAGATCTTTAATTGTGCTTTTTCTTCATTGATAAAAGTAAGAATCTTACCTCCCGGGTGCCATGCAATTACCGGATAGGTATTATCTGTTACCTGCTCGAATTTTGGTTCCTTCCTGAAAATAATTTTCTGTTTCCCTGTTGCCTGGTTATAAAGCCAGATCCGTTTTCTGCCCCAGTCATTTGTCACATATGCAATATATTCTCCGCCAGGGCTCGCTTTTACCTGAGTGTATATCTGTTCTTTCTTCGATTTATTAATAATGTTCGAGTCGTCAGCAGGTAGTTTAGTATCTTCCTTATACTCTTCTAGATAAAATTTTGACCATTCTTTAAGAAGTTCTTTGAGATCTTTTCCGATTACGTATAAAAACCCATCATCGACATTTTTATAAATTTTTGTCAGATAGATGATATTAGGGATTAGTCCATCCCCATACTCTTTTCCAATAAATCTCCAGAACGACTGGCCTGCATCGATAGCATCATCGTATTCCAGATGGTTAATATTTTTGAATTTGCCGGATTTTAAGCCATCTTTTACCCTGTTTTCTGCCTCCAGTCCCCAGCCATATGCCACATAATTAACAAGCCCTTTCAGATACCAGTCGGGCATGTATATCTCAGATGAGCTTGCTACTCTGTCTTTTTGTTCGGCATTATAAAGCATTTCATTAATAATAACCTGAGTAATGGAGGCTGCAATTTGTTTTTGGTACGCCACATGGTCGTTTTCATAAAAAAGGTTCACCTTATTCTTTATTATTCTGGAGAACCCGCCTGTGTTATAAGTATCCTCATCGAAAGTGGTAAGACCAATATTCGATTGTTTGTATTCTGCGCTATTATTATAAATGATGAAAATCATTCGTTTTTCGAGGGTATAGTCGAAGTAGTCCTCGATTTCAGCAAGCTTCTTTTTGGCATAATCTGCTGTAAACTGTGCCAGATCACGGCCGTATTCGTTAAAATAACAATCGAAATTGTCAAACCTGTAAAATTGCCAGTAGTAGTCGAAATACTGAAGTTTGTTTTTACCAAAGTTCATCTGATGGCCATTATAAAACTGACCGCTGGCATTAAGATAAAAAATGCAGGCGATTGCAGTTATAATCAGATTTTTAATATAATTCTTCTTTATTATATTCATGTGGCAAACCGGATTTTATGCATCAAATATTATTCCAAATAATCCGGATCAGGGAGCAAAACTAATTATAATCTGTTTTAATCCATCTTAAAAGACTAAACTTTATTAAGGCTTCTGGATAACTTAAATGTACTTAAATTGATTTCAACGATTTTTTTAAAATCTCATGCAACCAAAATTCAATTCCTGTTGTTATATTGGGGAGTTTGATTTTAAAATTGTTGTATCTTTGCAATTAATTACTAAGACTACTTAAAATACTTAAAACAGAAAAGGATATGAAAAGCAGAGTACTATTATTTTCGTTGTTGATGCTCGGATTTACCGTATGTGCACAAGTAGCAGTTACACAAATGAAAATGACTGAGAAAGAGCATGATTTCGGAATTTTTAAAGAAGAAGCCGGAAGACAGACTTATGATTTTGTAATAACTAATACAGGTACCCAGCCACTTATTATTCAGAATGTTGTGGCATCATGTGGTTGCACCACTCCTGAATGGACAAAACAACCAATTCCTGCCGGAGCAAAGGGAAAAGTTACTGCAATTTATGATCCGAAAGACCGTCCGGGAGCTTTCAATAAAACACTTACGGTATACACAAACACTCAACCGGGAACAACAATTCTTACCATAAAAGGTGAGGTTACTCCGCACGAAAAGACGGTTGAGGAACTATTTACATTCCCTGTTGGGGCAGTAAGGTTTGAAAATCAGCAACTTTCTTTTACAAATGTTAAAAAGAATGAGAAAAAAATAAGGGTCATGCAGATTATCAATACATCTGCAGCTCCCGTAAAGGTTGAATTTGACGGACTTCCTGCACATCTTGTCCTTAAAGTTAATCCAGAAACTCTCAAGCCAAATCAGAAAGGTCTTGTAGAAGGTACTTATGATGCTACTAAAAATGCTGCATGGGGTAACGTAAGCGACATGGTAAAGGTTAAACTGAATGGTGTAGTTCAGGAAAACATGTATTATTATGTATCAGCAAATCTTGTTGAAGACTTCTCTTCCTGGACTAAAGCCGATATCGATAATGCTCCGGTTTTTAAAGTGGCTGCAGCAACAATTGATCTCGGGAAAATAAAGGGTTCCACTCAGAATGATGTTGAGTTTAAATTTACAAATGCCGGTAAGAATGATCTGATTATACGAAATGTAAAATCAACCTGTGGGTGTACTGTAGCAGAGCAGGGAAATGTGGGAGTAGGTATTAAAGCCGGTGCCTCCAGTTCAATAAAAGCTACCTTTAATTCAGGTGGTTACAGCGGAAAAGTTACAAAGGCTATTTATGTCTATACCAACGATCCTAAAAATTCGGAAGTTACACTGTTGCTTAATGCTGATGTAGAACAACCAACACAGGCAGCAAAGTAGGTTTCAGAACGATTAGTTTATTATAGCTTTTAAAAGGGTGTTTGACAAAATCTGACACCCTTTTGCTATTTTTGGTGTATATTGTTTAAGCAGATGAATAAGAAAATAATTTTTAAAAGGCGTAAGATCCTATCGGCAGAGGAATATTCAGAAGGCATAATTTCGGGAAACAGGATAATTCTGAGTCAGGCCATAACATTGGTTGAAAGTTCTTTATCAGAACATTTCGATACTGCTCAATTAATAATCGAGAAATGTCTCCCATATAGTTCACAATCGTTGAGAATTGGCATAACAGGAGCTCCCGGTGTAGGAAAAAGTACATTTATCGAAGCTCTAGGATTGCATGTTACCGGACTTGGCAGAAAACTTGCTGTGCTTACTATTGATCCGAGCAGTGACCAGACCAGGGGTAGTATTCTGGGCGACAAGACAAGAATGGAGCAGCTGAGTGTTCATCCCAACGCTTATATCAGACCATCACCTTCAGCAGGTACGCTGGGAGGTGTTGCCAGGAAAACCAGGGAAGCCATAATTTTATGTGAAGCTGCAGGCTTTGACACAATTATTGTGGAGACAGTAGGAGTAGGTCAGTCTGAAACCGCCGTCCACTCCATGGTTGATTTTTTCCTTTTGCTTATGCTTGCAGGGGCAGGTGATGAAATTCAGGGAATAAAACGCGGAATAATGGAGATGGCCGATCTTATAGCAATCACAAAAGCAGATGGCGCAAATGAACTAAATGCAGAGCAGGCAAGAATCTTGTTCCAGAATGCAATTCATCTGTTCCCTGCTTCTTCATCGGGATGGAAACCCAGAGCTCTCGTTAGTTCTGCCCGTACAAACAAGGGAATCTCCGAACTATGGGAAATACTATTGGAATATTTTGAATTCACAACCAGATCGGGATACTTCGAATCGTTCAGGAAACAACAGGCTGTGGTAAGAATGCATGATACAATTTTGGAGCATCTGAATAACTCATTCTATAATAATGAGGAGGTTAAGCTTCTGCTTCCGGAGCTTGAAAAAAGGCTCACTGACGGCAAAATTACTTCTTATAAGGCAGCTCTAAATTTGCTTGACAAATACTTTAAAAGGTAACTCCATTAACAAAAATCCTTATCTTTGCGCGAGTTATATGGGCATAAAAATTTTAACAAATTCAAATTTATATCAGATGAAAAAGTTTAGTTATCTACTTATTGCCACCATTCTTATGGCTGCATGTACTTCAAAACCGCACTTTGTTCTTAAAGGAAAAATAGAAGGTTCTGATAAACTTGTGTTTCTGCTTCAAAAGAGAGATGCCGGTCAATACATAACCATTGATTCCGCAGTTTCACGGAATGGGTCATTTACAATAAAAGGTGGTGAAGTAGCTTATCCTCAGATGGTTCAGCTGTTAGCCGGTAAAACAGGTAAGGGCACTTCTTTCTATCTGGAAAACTCTGATATTACTATAACAGGATCTCTTGATTCAATGGCTGTTGCAAAAATTTCGGGGTCAAAAACCCAGGATGAGTATACCTCATATGTACAATCGAACAAGCCTCTTAGCGACGAATATTCAAAGGTTTATCTTGATTATCAAATGGCAAACAGAAATGGGGAAGCACTAAAAGTTGCATCTCTCGAAAAACTTGCTGACTCGCTTCAGACTGAAATAACCAATCTTCAGAAAAATTTTGTAAAAAACAATCCTGCTTCTTTTGTAACTCCTTCTATACTGACGAGCCTCAGCTATGATATGGATCCTGCAGAGATAGAGTCAGCGATAAATGCTCTGGATCCAAAAGTTGCTGCTGTTCCCCAGATGCTATTGCTTAAGGAAAGGGTGGCTGTAATGAAAGTTGTAGCTATTGGTCAGAAAGCGCCTGACTTTACTCTTAATAATGTAGAAGGGAACCCGGTAGCTCTTTCATCCAAAGTAGGTTCAAAACTGCTTCTTATCGATTTCTGGGCTGGTTGGTGCGGTCCCTGCCGCCGTGAAAATCCAAATGTTGTAAAAGTCTATAATGAATTTCACAAAATGGGTTTTGATGTATTTGGGGTTTCTCTCGATAAAACTAAAGAGGAATGGGTAAAGGCGATTGCAGATGACAAACTCACCTGGACGCATGTATCTGATCTACAGTACTGGAATAATGCGGCTGCCAGACTTTATGCCGTTAACTCAATTCCTGCAAACTTCCTTCTTGATGAAAAGGGAATTATTATTGGCCGTAACCTGAGAGGTGAAGATCTGTACAATAAGGTGAAGGAATTCTGGAAACAAAGAAGTAGGAAGTGAGAAGTAAGTAGTAAGAAGTAATGAGCCCTGAGCCCTGTGCCTCGCGCCCCTTACGCCTCCTTATTTACCTCCTCGAGTATAAACCCGGTACCCCTTACGGTTCTTATATCGATATTTTTATCCTCCGATACATATTTTCTGAGCCGGCTGATAAATACATCCATACTTCTTCCGAGGAAATAATCATCCTCGCCCCAGATCTCAGTAAGAATGTCTTCGCGAGCAAGGACCTTATTCTTGTTAACAATGAAATATTTCAATAACTGTGCCTCTTTAAGGGTAAGTTTTTCTTTTGTATCTCCGCAGATAAGTTCGAGGGAGTTATATTTTAGAACAGTGTCAGATACCTTAAATTCATCGTTTGAGGATGAGTAGGCTCTCTTCAGGATGTTGTTAATTCGTAAGATAAGTACCTCCGGGTCGAATGGTTTTGTTATATAATCATCGGCGCCTATTTTTAATCCCCTTACAATATCTTCCTTCAGGCTTTTTGCAGTAAGGAAAATTATTGGCATTGTCGGTTGAACCTCTTTAATTTTTTCTGCAAGAGTGAAACCATCCATTTCAGGCATCATAACATCAAATACACAAATATCAAATTTATCCTTATTAAAAAGCTCCCAGGCTTCTTTTCCATCGCGGCCAAGAGTTACTTCAAATCCACTGATAGTGACATACTGAGTCAGAATGTTTCCAAAATCTCTGTCGTCCTCTGCAATTAAAACTTTCATGATCAAAATATTATTGATTAAAAGGTATTGTTACAGTAAAGATACTACCTTTTCCCGGTTTACTGCTAACTGTTACATCACCTCCGTGAGCTTCTGCAATTTTTTTCACATAGTAGAGGCCTAGCCCAAGTCCCTTGAATTTATGAATATTGCCGGTTGAGGCCCGATAGAATTTATCAAAAATATGTTTCTGGTCATTTTTGCCTATCCCGATTCCATTATCTTCAATCCTGATACATATATCATTTTCAGTAGTGAATCCTTCAATATCAATCACCGGAACCTTATCGGAATATTTTACTGCATTTGCCAGCAGGTTGTTCATGAGTGTTGTGAAATAGACAACATCCAGATCAATCCTGGTCTCATGGAAATTATATTTCTGGGTTATTGTTGCATTATTCCCTCCGCCCGATTTGAAACAACTAACAACATCATTTAAAAATTCCTCAATATCAACTGTTTTTTTGTCAAGCTGAAATTGGGTCCTTTCCCACATACTTATCTCAAGAATCATGTTGATAAGCTGGTTAAGATGCACACTCTGTTTCCCGATAAGTTTTGCAGTTTCAAGGATTTTGGCCTCGTTGGTCCTTATCTGCGCCATCTCAAGAGTTTTCCCTGCTACAGTGATCGTCGACAGAGGTGTTTTTAGTTCATGGGTCATATTATTTATGAAATCCGTTTTCAGGTTAGAAAGCCTTTTCTCTTCCATGAGATTCCGGTATGTTGTCATAAAGATTATGAGAACAAATATGATACTGAAAGCGCTCAATCCCAGAGAAGTAGCAGTCTCCTTTAAAATAATTTTTTGTTTATCGGAGAAATCTATGAAACAATCAAAGTCAAGCCGGTAGGTGTTGGTCTCAGAACGATCACCTTTCACCAGAATCTCATTTGAAGGTCTGCTTCTGAAAGTGGGTGGCGGACCTCCTGGTTGAGGTGGTCTGCGGTTCGAATATTCTTCGCTTACATAAATTGGTATCCGTTTTTCATTATCAATAAGTTCGAACCTGTTAATGACGATCTTAAAGTTAAAATTCTTGTCAACCCCCGCTCTTTCAAAATATCTTGATAAATATTCAGATAGATCCTGTTCCTTGGTTATAACATTCGATACATAAGTAAATATTTCCTCCTTCTTTATTGCAGGTAATGAATCGTTTTTTATTGCCCCCAGATCTTTAATTACGTTAGCTGAGTACCAGCTTATCATACTTCTGACTGTATCAAAACCATCCGTACCCATTCTTCTGCTCAAATTGGAAAGAGCATCCTGAGAGTACACCCTGTATTGGAGATTAAACATCTCATCCTTTTGTTGCCATAATCCTTTAACGATCATTACCTGAACGGAAATAAGAATAACGATTGCTGCAATACCAAGAAGGAGAACTGTATTTCTCTTTTTCATTTTTAAAGATTTACTTTCTCAAAAGTATTCATTTAATTGACACATCCCTTAAATCAGATTCACATTAACCCAGTGTTAACCCGGTGTTAACAAAATGATGATTTAGAGCGCCGTATCTTTACACCGTAAACCTTAAAAGCAATTGTTATGAAAAAGTACAGTTTAATTTTATTCGCAATAATGCTCTTCTCGTTTGGATCTGCTCTTGGACAGGCAACAACACAACCAAAGTCAAAAGCTGACGCTGAAAAGGAAGCACAGATACAACAAGCTATCGATCAGCAGAAAAAAGAAATGGCAGAGCAGCAAAAGGCCCTCAATGATGCCGCAGCAGCATTGAAAGATCAGAAAGCTGCCCTTGATGAAAGCAACAGAAATTACAGAATCAGGCTTGACACTTTTGCCAGATATGGCAATGGCCCTGCCGTCCTTAGATCCTCAGGTAACAGAAACTTCAATGTCGACCAATTTTCTTTCTCAATGGCCGGTGGTGATCCATTTTACGCACATGGCATGGGAAGCGAGGCTGAAAGAACAACTTGGGATTTTTCAAAAACAGTTAAGGAAAAAACATTCTCACGCGATTATACCTTTGATGTTGACAAAACTTCAAAGAATGTTGTAATGTCTGTAATGGGAGACTGTAAAAGCGGTGAAATCCGGATAAAAATCCTGATGCCAAACGGTAAAAGTTACTCCGATATACTTATTGACGAATCTGGTAATCTAAACTGGAGAAAGTCGTTTGCAGTTTCTGAAACAGAAAACCAGGATAAGACTGGTGAGTGGAAATTTCAAATAGCATCAACGAAAGCTTCGGGTTATTTCAAAATATCACTTCAAACATACTGATTTTCATTTTTTTAAGTAGGATGGAGACTGGAATGCGGGCCAGTCTCCTTTTTTATTTGGATAAATAAAGACAAGATCTTATGCAAACCCTGATTAAATTTCGTCCCTACGGGACTTTAGGCAGCCAGGGATTTTTGTATTTTCTACCAATATTTGATCCCTGACGGGATCGTCCCGTAGGGACAAAATATTGGTAGAAAGCGAGTTATGGTAAGTACTGAAGTCCCTTGGGGACGAAATAGAAATAAACCGGACAACATTGAATATAAATAATCAACAAAGTTAGAACTCAATTATCAGCTCTTCCCCTATTTTCGTTACCTGCACCGGTTTGACAGTTATTGAAGAAGGGATCCCATTTCCTGTTTTGATGAAACTCAGAAGTTTTGATGTTAAAATATCCGAGAATATGTTTTGGCGATACCGTGTACACCATTTCATCGTTTTCGTTTAAAAAAGGCTCAGTAATAGTAAGTACATCCTCTATAGAAACATCGGCATTATTTGAAACACCGGTATAAATTTCGTAAATAATTCTGGGTATAGCAATTATAATTGTGTAGAGGCCATAGTCTTTTCGCTGAAAGAGGAAATAGGTAACTTCAATAGGTTCATTCGGATTAACCCTGTCGGTTGAGTTTGGAAGTTGGCTTTCGAAAACAAACCCTTCATTCATAATACTCTCGACGACATTCAATTCTTTGGTGTTATGGAGGAAAAAATAACAGTCTTTAAAATTCGACAATATTCCAGCAAGTATCTCACCTTTATTCTTCATTCGTCGTGAAGTAGATTTTTTGTCATATCTACTTCAAAAATAGCTTATATTATTTTATTTACAACACTTAACCCGTTTGTAATGTTATATGTTAAATTTGTATCCGGTGTTAAATTGAACATACTATGAGAAGAATTTTACATTTTCTGATTTTGGTAACCCTTATTTCATGTGGAAGGGGCGTCAGCAATTCTTCTGAGAAGATTATTACTGTAAGTATCGCGCCTTTCAAGTACTTTATAGATGAAATAGGAGGTACCGATTTTAAGGTAAACGTGATGGTACCCGCGGGAGCCGACCCGCACACTTATGAGCCTTTCCCTGAACAGATTATCCAGCTTAGAAAATCAATCGCTTATGTCAGTAATGGTTATCTTGGTTTTGAGATGAACTGGCTCGATCGTTTTTACGAGATAAATTCATCGATGAAAAGATTATCACTTGGAGATAAGATTGATCCTCTTGGTTCGGCGCATGTTCATGAAGGAGGGCACGTTGAAGTTGCAGACCCTCACTATTGGGTGTCGCCGCAATCAGCTGTTATTATGGCCACCTCCATCAAAAACCTGCTCTGCGCTTTAAACCCCGCGGAAAAAACAAAATATGAAACCAACTACGATGCTCTTATCCTCAAGATCAAGGATATAGATACTAAAGCTCAAACACTGTTTTCAGGCATCACAAACAGATCTTTTATGATCTACCATCCTAATCTGGCTTATCTTGCCAGAGATTACAATTTGGAAGAGATCCCTGTTGAATATGAAGGAAAAGAGCCTCCTCCCTCAAGAATCAGAGAACTTATTGACCGTGCAAGAAAAGATAATATCAAGGTAATATTTGTGCAACGGGAATATGACACTAAAAATGCAAAAGCTATTGCCAGTGAAATAGGAGCAAGAATAGAGATTATCGACCCTTTATCTGCTGACTGGCAAAAAGAAACCATTGATATCATTAATGTTTTGCATGACAGCATGATTGAAAGTAAGAAATAGTCGTTAGTTATGGCCTGGTTATTCGAAATGAATTCTTTATCTGCAGCCTATGGGAAAAACATAGTGTTAAAAGATATCAATTTTAAAGTTAATGAGCATGACTTTATAGGTGTTATCGGTCCAAACGGGGGAGGTAAAACAACTCTTTTAAGGATAATACTTGGTTTGATAACTCCACTAAATGGGAAGATGACATTTAATAATGAACTTCTGAACGGTAAAAGTATCGGTTATCTCCCGCAAATGTCTACGGGTGATATTAATTACCCTGTTACGGTTACAGACATCATATTATCTGGTCTGATGATCAGGAAGGGGATTATCTCAAAAATGTCTGATGAAGACAGAACGAAGGCTGAAAAGGTTATTTCTGAACTTGGTCTTTCTGGATTGGCTAAAGCAACTCTGAATGAATTGTCGGGCGGACAAATGCAAAGGGTATTTCTGGGACGTGCAATTATTGGAGATCCTAAATTGCTTCTGCTAGATGAACCGGGCAACTTTGTAGACGCAACCTTCGAAAATGATTTTTATGAAAAGTTGAGAATCCTTAATAATAGAATGGCAATTTTAATGGTGTCGCATGATGTCGGAACAATTTCATCGCATATTAAATCTTTTGCATGTATTAACAGATACTTGCATTATCATCCCTCAAATGAGATAACAAACGAAGATCTCCTTGCATATGGCTGTCCTATTCAGCTGATTACACATGGAGATATCCCGCACACAGTACTAAAACATCATGAATAGTGGAGCCCAATATTTTTCAATATGATTTTGTAATCAAGGGACTGTTAGGTGCAATCTTTGCAAGTATAACAGCAGGTTTGGCAGGAACGTATGTTGTTTCAAAACGGATGGTATTTCTCAGCGGAGGAATCACACATGCTTCATTCGGAGGTATTGGTATTGGATACTTTATTGGGATAAACCCTGTAGTCGGAGCAGCTGTATTTGGTATCCTGTCTGCACTGGGAGTGGAATATCTGTCTGTAAAACAGAGAATCAGGGAAGATTCTGCAATTGGTATATTATGGGCCTTTGGAATGGCTATAGGAATAATCTTCATTTACCTTACTCCCGGGTACACTCCAAACCTGATGAGTTATCTCTTCGGAAGTATTCTCACAGTTACAAATGCTGACATTATTGCTTTGGGAATAATGTCTTTAATACTAATTTTTTACTTCGGGTTCTTCTACCGGACAATTCTGTATATCTCTTTCGATGAGGTATTTGCAAGAACTTATTCATCCTATGTGGATATATTCAAATATATTACAACTTCTCTGATTGCTCTCACTATTGTCCTGAATATCAGGATGGCTGGTGTCGTTCTTGTTATTTCCCTTCTTACAATTCCGCCCAACATAGCAATGCTGTTTACCAAAGTGTATTTCAGGATAATTATCTGGTCAATTGTAGCAGGATTTATAGGTACTTCAATTGGTTATACAATTTCCTACTTTGCAGGAATACCGGTTGGCGCAACCATCATATTTACACTTGTAATTCTCTGGGTAATTGTGAAGGGTATAATTTATTTGATTAAATTATTATCAAGAAAAGCTCATTTATAAAAACTTAACCCCATTTCCTGTTTCCCCCAAAGGGGAAAGGCTTCTACTCCTTCCACCTTGGGGAAGGTTGGGAAGGGGGTTCTAGATGACAAAAAAAGATGTTAGTTTAAAAGATATATACTATTCAAAATCAAAAAACTATAAGAAATGGACTACGATCTTATCATAATTGGAAGTGGCCCGGGTGGCTACGTAGCTGCCATAAGAGCATCGCAATTGAAAATGAAAGTGGCCGTCATAGAAAGGGCCGAACTCGGAGGGATATGTCTTAACTGGGGGTGCATTCCCACGAAATCGCTTCTTAAAAGCGCTCAGGTTTTTGATTACCTCACACACGCCTCGGATTACGGAATTGCAATAACAGGAGAAGTAAAACCCGATTTTAAAGCCATTGTATCGAGAAGCAGGGCTGTGGCAGAAGGTATGAGCAAGGGCATTCAGTTCCTTTTCAAGAAAAATAATATCGATCATATAAAGGGAACCGGTAGTTTAGCCGGAAATAACACAATCGAGGTTATTGACAGTGAAGGGAACAAAAAAAGCTACTACTCGAAACACATAATACTAGCTACCGGGGCAAGGTCAAAAGAACTGCCTAACCTAAAACAGGATGGCAGGAAAATCATTGGCTACAGGGAAGCTATGACCCTTGAAAATCAACCGCAATCGATGATCGTCGTTGGATCGGGAGCTATTGGTAGTGAATTTGCCAATTTCTACCAGTCAATCGGAACCAGTGTAACACTTATTGAATTTCTCCCCCGGCTTGTTCCAAACGAAGATGAAGAAGTTTCGAAGCAGCTTGAGAGATCGTTCAAAAAGATGAGGATGAAAATAATGACCGATTCATCAGTGGAGTCGGTAGACACTACAAATGAGAAGTGCGTTGCGATAGTCAAAACCTCAAAAGGAATGGAAACCATTGAAGCAGATATAGTTCTGTCGGCTGTTGGTATTACTCCGAATTTGGAGGGTATAGGTATTGAAAAAGTTGGGATAAGGATAGAAAAGGGGAAAGTAACCGTAGATGATTTCTACCAGACATCGGTAGAAGGCATATTTGCAATCGGAGATATTGTTCATGGCCCGGCTCTGGCTCATGTTGCTTCCGCTGAAGGGATTATTTGTGTTGAGAAGATTGCAGGACTGGAAGTCGAACCACTCAATTACAACAACCTGCCAGGCTGTACATATACTAATCCCGAAATTGCATCATGCGGTCTCACAGAAGCGGCTGCACGTGAAGCTGGTTATGATATTAAAGTTGGAAAATTTCCATTTACTGCATCAGGTAAAGCCAGTGCTGCAGGAGCAAAGGATGGTTTTGTCAAATTAATCTTTGATGCCACCTATGGTGAGTTACTCGGTGCACATATGATCGGAGCTAATGTTACAGAGATGATCGGTGAGATAGTTGTGGCAAGAAATCTTGAAACAACAGCACATGAAATCATTAAGTCGGTTCATCCGCATCCTACGATGTCTGAAGCAATTATGGAAGCTGCTGCCGCTGCTTATGGCGAAGTGATACATCTTTAAAACTTAGGATTTTAATTCCGACTTTGCCTTCCCGAACCCCAAACCTGATAAAAGGAGCTTATTAATTCTTTATACGCAACCTTTTGTTATAAATGATCATCATTCTTTTAAAGAATTACTGGCTTATATGTCAATTATTTAATATTTTTATGTTCCCAAACAGATAAAATATCTTGTCGGAGATAAAAAAAATAATTAATGGTTGTCTTGCCGGTAACAGAAGGGACCAGGAACTTCTGTACAGACGTCACGCAGCAAAGCTATATGCTGTGTGTCTTCAGTATTCAGGTAATGATGAAGAGGCAAGGGATATTTTACAGGAAGGGTTCATAAAAATTTTTGAAAACCTCGATAGTTACAAGCACGAAGGTTCTTTTGAAGGATGGATGCGGAGGATCACTGTCAACACTGCACTGGAGAAATTCAGGAGCAAACATAATCTATATCGCGTTGATGATATAGATAATATAAAGGAACAGGATGCTGACCCGGACAATAATGATTATGCAGGTCTGGAGGCAAACGATCTTCTCTGCATCATAAGGGAATTACCACCGAAATACAGAATGGTATTTAATCTTTACGCCTTAGAAGGTTATTCCCATAAAGAGATAAGCAAGATGGTGAATATTTCGGAGGGAACTTCAAAGTCGAACCTGTCGCGTGCAAGAGTGATACTTCAGAGAAGAGTAAGTTCATACACAGGCATTAAGAGTAAAGTTGTAAATGGATAAGCGTGACGCAAATATTGATCTTGTCTTCAGAAATGGCCTTAAAGATTTTGAGGTAATTCCTCCTTTGGATGCCTGGGACAATATCAGACCTGCGATAAAATCAAGACGAAGACCGGTTATGCTTCTCAGCGCTGCTGCCTCTCTTGCAGTATTATTAACTCTTAGCTTATTTGCATACCGTTGGAGCAGACAGATTCTTAACAATACTGCAGATAATACTGTTGCATTTAATATTCCCCTGTCTAATCCGGTAATATCAGGAGCTGTATTGGTTCCGGCTATTTCCGATGGAGCAAGCATGCCATCTGTTCGATCGACAGTGGTACCTGAAAATCTTTTGAAGAACAATATAGCTGAAGTTATTGAAAGTGAGATGAGCAGTGCGCCTGATATCGTTTTCGTCCAGGAAGCTAATAGTCAGCTTTTTAGATTCAAACGACCTGAGAATCTGATTACGGAGGCATCATCAAAAAGATCTCAGAAGAATTTTACAGTAGTAAATCCGCTTAATCTGCAATATCCGGCAATCACTACACCGGTAAAAGCTCCTGAACGGTGGTCAATAGCAGCTATGGCTTCTCCGACATATTATTCACATTCGAGTACCGGTGTAAATGAGATTGAGAAACAACTCATGGCCACTGAACAACCTCTGATTTCATATTCCGGTGGAGTTTCTGTTTCATACAAGATAAGTAAGAGAATAAGTGTTCAGTCGGGATTATATTATTCCTCACTGGGACAGGTTGTTGATGGAATTAATTCATTTACCGGTTTTCAGAAGTATTCTTATTCTAAGGGAGATCATAATTTTGAAGTACTCACTTCGAACGGAACAATTTATAGCCGGAATTCAGATGTCTTTTTGTCCGCAACCGGACCTAATAACAGGATTACAACAAATTATACAAGTGATGTTTTTGATCCTGCGAAAGCGAATCTTCAGTATGCGAACAATACAATCCGACAGAACTTCAGCTATCTTGAATTGCCGTTTATGGTCAGATATAAATTGATTGATAATGTGATCGACTTTAATCTCATCGGTGGTTTATCTTATAATCTCCTTGTGAACAATTCAGTTTATACTATGATTGACGGGAAAAAATATCCTATTGGAGAGACAGAAAAGCTTAACCCTCTAAGTATAAGTAGTACGATTGGAATGGGAATGGAGTACAATTTCTCTCAGAAGTTTTCTATGAACCTTGAACCGACATTAAGATATTTCCTTAATCCGACAACCGGATCAGCCAGCTCGAATATTCATCCATACTCATTTGGTATTTTCTCCGGATTCTCGTACAAGTTCTAAAATCAAGTCTTGCGGTCATGCGGTCATGCGGTCATACAGCCTCGATAGCCTCTATAGCCTTTAAGCCTTTCCCTGAATTTGCCTGCCCCTAATCTTTTTTTCAGCCATAAAAAGATTACCTTTGCACATTATTTCTTTTAGCTAAAAAATTATGACGGTTCCAGGCAGGAGAACGGTACTAACAACTTTTGTTCTGATCAGCGCGGTTATCATCGTATTGTCGGTCGTACAAGGGTTCAGAGGGGTTAATAGTGGTGGTGAAGGTATTCATTCAAAACCTGAGACCGCCTATACTATTCAATCATTCAAGCTGCCCGACACTGTTACTTTCGCTGGAGAGAAGATGCCTCTCGACAACTTTGATACAAGGGAGAGTCTTGAACGCGAGATCCTGACAAGCGCCTACAGGCACTCTTCTACAATTCTGATCATAAAGAGGGCAAACAGGTATCTTCCTATTATTGAAAAAATTCTGGCGAAAAACAATATTCCGGATGATTTTAAATATCTGGCAGCTGCTGAGAGTGAATATAGCAACATGATCTCTCCCGTAGGAGCAACAGGCTTCTGGCAGATAATGCCTGAAACAGGCAAGGAAGAAGGCATGGAGATCAATAGTGTTATTGATGAACGGTATAGCATTGAGAGATCCACTCAGTTTGCATGTGAATATTTCCGTAAATCTTATGAAAAATACGGTAACTGGACATTGGCTGCAGCTTCATATAATGGAGGCAGGGCAGGTATTGATGAACAGATTGACATTCAGCATCAGAACAATTATTACGATCTGCTTCTGTCGGAAGAAACGGCAAGATATATTTTCAGAGCTGTTGCATATAAATTGGTTATTACCGACCCTGTTAATTACGGACTAAACATTTTCAAGGATGATCTTTATCCTGAATTTGATTTTTATGAAGTAAAGGTTGACAGTGCCATTACAGATATATCCAGATTTGCGGAGAAATTCGGGACAAACTACAAAATTCTCAAGTTGCTAAATCCATGGCTTCGAAAGCCTTATCTGACCCCAAAACCCAACAAGGCTTACACAATTAAAATTCCGACTCCTGGAATGCGTATTAACGAAAAAAATTAGAATGCAAAATGATCTAATGATAGGGGAGTGATGAGATGAACGAGGAGATAAGGGTACTAGGCGCCAGAGTACATAATTTACAGAACATCGATGTGACAATTCCACGGAACAAGCTGGTAGTGATTACCGGCCTGAGTGGAAGCGGGAAGTCTTCACTTGCTTTCGATACAATTTATGCCGAAGGACAACGTCGCTATATGGAGACTCTTTCAGCATATGCCCGTCAGTTTCTGGGGGGGATGGAACGACCTGATGTTGATAAAATTACCGGCCTAAGTCCGGTCATATCCATTGAACAGAAGACTACAAATAAAAACCCGCGATCGACAGTTGGTACAATAACAGAGATTTACGATTTTCTCCGACTTTTATATGCAAGAGCCGGTGAGGCATATTCTTATCTGTCAGGAGAGAAGATGGTTAAGTATACAGACGATCAGATACTTGAACTTATTAAAACCCGTTTTGAAGGTAAAAAGGCTTTCTTTCTGGCTCCACTTGTAAAAGGAAGAAAGGGCCACTATAAAGAGTTATTTGAACAGCTGAGAAGGAAGGGATTCCTCAATGTTCGTATCAACAATGAAATAAAGGAGCTTGCTCCGGGCATGAAACTCGATCGTTACAAAACTCATTATATAGAGCTTGTTATTGATAAATTCAGGGTTGGCGATACAACCGACAAAAGGCTATATGATGCAATAATAATGTCGCTCGATCATGGCGACGGTGTTATGATGGTTATTGATCCGGATAACAACGAACCAAGGTATTTCAGTCGCCATCTGATGTGTCCGGTTACCGGCTTATCGTATAATGAACCTGCACCTCATACTTTCTCCTTCAATTCACCACAAGGTGCATGCCCTCATTGCAACGGCCTTGGAGAGATTTCGAAAATTGATGAAAAGAAACTTATTCCTGATGGTGACCTTAGCATAAGAAAAGGTGGTATTGAACCTCTTGGGAAGTACAGAAATATATGGATTTTCTGGCAGATTGAAGCTATTGCTGAGAAAAACGGGTTTACTCTTGATACACCGATAAAAGAAATTCCTGAGGATGCCCTGAACAAAGTATTGTATGGATCTGATGAAGTTCTGAAGCTATCCAACACTCCTCTTGGTATGTCCTCGAACTATTTTCTGACGTTTGAGGGAGTAGTGAACTTTGTTGGGAATATAGAAACGATAAACGGGAAGAAAAACGGACCCAGAATAAAAGACCAGTATGTTCAATATGAGGTTTGTCCGGATTGCCAGGGTACCCGCCTGAAAAAAGAGTCGTTATACTTCAGAATTGCAGATAAAAATATCGGAGAGATCTCTGCAATGGATATTAAGGAGTTATCTCTGTTCCTTTCAAACATTGAGGAAAAGATGACAGGGAAGCAGAAATTGATAGCTGCAGAAATTCTTAAGGAGATAAGGGCAAGACTAGGCTTTCTCTTGGAAGTAGGGCTCGAATATCTTTCAATCAACAGGGGAGCCAGAACGTTATCGGGAGGTGAGAGTCAGAGAATCAGACTAGCGACTCAGATTGGATCGCGGCTTGTGAATGTTTTATATATTCTCGATGAGCCAAGTATCGGCCTGCACCAGAGAGATAACCGCCGACTGATTGCAGCTTTAAAACAGCTCAGGGATGCCGGAAACTCAGTTATAGTTGTCGAACACGACAAGGAGATGATCATGTCGGCTGATTATGTAATAGATATGGGTCCAGGGGCAGGCAGGTATGGCGGACTGGTAGTTGCTGCCGGAACGCCGGAGGAGATGATGAAAGCCAATACCATCACTGCATCCTACCTTAATGATAGAAAGAAGTTCAATATTCCATCTGAACGAAGAAAAGGAAATGGTAATTTCCTCATGCTAAAAGGTGCATCAGGGCATAACCTGAATAATGTCGATGTTGTTTTACCTCTCGGTACCCTGATTTGTGTAACTGGTGTATCGGGAAGCGGGAAATCATCACTTATAAATCAGACGCTTCATCCTGCTCTTGCGAAAGAATTTCATAATTCGGGTAAAGCGCCCTTGCCATACAAAGAAATTATCGGACTTGAACACCTCGACAAAGTGATAGAGGTGAGCCAGTCACCTATAGGGAAAACACCCCGGTCCAATCCTGCTACATATACCGGAGTATTCACAGATATACGAAAACTTTTTGAGCAGACAACCGAAGCAAAGATCCGTGGTTTTGGTGCCGGCAGATTCTCGTTTAATGTAAAAGGCGGACGTTGTGAAGGTTGTGAAGGCGCCGGAATGAAAACCATCGAAATGAATTTTTTACCGGATGTCTACGTGCACTGCACTGAATGCAACGGGAAGCGCTATAATCGAGAGACTCTTGAGGTAAAATATAAGGGTTATTCCATCAGTGATGTACTGGAAATGACTATAAACATGGCCGTTGAATGCTTTGCTAATGTCCCATCGATATATCATAAAATAAAAACTCTTCAGGATGTCGGACTTGGTTACATCAAACTCGGGCAGCAGTCAACCACTCTTTCGGGAGGAGAAGCTCAAAGGGTGAAGCTTGCTACAGAACTGGCGAGAAAGGATACCGGGAAGACACTCTATATTCTGGATGAACCGACAACAGGATTGCACTTTGAGGACGTCAGAGTATTACTTGATGTGCTTGATAAACTGGTGGTGAGAGGAAATACGGTAATTGTTATTGAGCACAATCTTGATGTTGTTAAAATGGCTGATTATGTGGTAGATCTGGGAAAAGAAGGTGGTAGGGCCGGGGGGGATATAATTTTTTCAGGAACCCCTGAAAAACTTGTTAAATGTAAAGATAGTTATACCGGAAAATATCTTGAGGCTGAACTTAAGGCTTAAGAATTTAATTATATTTGGAAGAATAAATCATAATCTATGGGAAAAGCAGATAAACCGGTTGATCTGGTAAAGGATGCCTTTGAACAGAAAACCTGGCAGGAGATCCATACAACAGATTCATGGAGAGTATTCAAGATAATCTCTGAAATCGTTGAGGGTTTTGAAAAACTGGCACGAATTGGTCCATGTGTTTCAATTTTCGGTTCTGCCAGAACTCATAGGGATGATAAGTACTACATACTTGCAGAGGACATTGCTTATAAACTTACGCAGAACGGTTATGGTGTGATAACAGGTGGTGGTCCGGGTATTATGGAAGCAGCTAATAAGGGTGCTGCTCGTGGTAAAGGGAAATCTGTCGGGATTAATATAGACCTGCCTTTTGAACAACGTCCAAACCCCTATATCGATGCAGATAAACTGATCACATTCGATTATTTCTTTATCAGAAAACTGATGTTCATGAAGTATGCCCAGGGTTTCATTGCGCTTCCCGGCGGGTTTGGAACATTCGATGAGCTGTTTGAGGCTATTACACTTATCCAGACAAAGAAAATAGGTAAGTTCCCGATAATTCTGGTGGGCAAGAAATACTGGAGCGGACTGGTAGATTGGATTAAAGAGGAGATGATTGAAGAACAGCACACCGTTTCTCCCGACGACCTTAATCTGTTTACCGTTGTTGATACGGCAGATGAGGCAGTGGATTATATAGTGAAATTCTATTCAAGGTATCTGCTTAGTCCGAATTTCTGATTTTTCAGACTTTTCTCATACGATCCATTTCCCTGCCAGCGTCTTTGCGTTTAAGGGTTTCGCGTTTATCGTATTCTTTTTTTCCTTTAGAAATGGCAATTTCAGCTTTAGCCAGACCTCTGTCGTTTATAAAGATTTTAATCACGATAATAGTAAGTCCTGTCTCTTTAACTTTTCTTTGTATTTTTCTTAGTTCCTGACGTTTGAGAAGCAGCTTCCGGTCGCGGATAGGATCGTGGTTGTTGAGATTTCCCCACCAGTATTCCGAGATATGCATTCCCCTCAGATAGAGCTCTCCGTTTTCAAATAAGCAATAAGAGTCGGGAATAGTGGCTTTCCCCAGTCTGATTGATTTAATTTCGGTCCCGGTAAGTTTAATACCTGCAATAAATTTCTCAAGGAACTCATAATCGTGAGAGGCCTTCTTATTCCTTATTATAATATTAGCAGTGCCTCCTTTCATATTTTTCTGTTAAGCGAAATATGAAAAATAGACTCTGTCGATCAACATTGTCAGTACCAGATTTGATGCTACATATATTCCAATCATGGTTACTGTAGTTGCAATAAGCAATGGCATCTTCTTGTAATGAGGCGGTTTCAATATCTTTTCTGCTCCTGTCCAAAAGATGTAAAGACCATAGAGACCAAGAACATTGATAAATAACAAAGATTCAAGGAGACGACTTACAATCTGGCATAAGAGGAAAGGAACAATTGAATATACGATAAGGCTGAAGGAGACATTGAAGTCTTTTCCAAGGTCGAGAGGGTAGGTGGTCCCGGTTAAGATATAGGTTGTTGCGTAGACTGTAAATAACAATACAATCAGACATTTAGCTCCGGTAAAAATTGAATAAGCCGTAGATAACTCGGGGTTTGTAAATATAAGGGAGCCAACAGCAGCAGAAATGGAAACAATAATTATCATTGGAAATAGAAGACTCCCCCTAAGCAGCTTCACAGGAATGTTTTTTGAATCAACTGTATTCCAGATACTTATTGGATTCGAAATAATATTTTTTATCCCCCTGAGGAAAAACATGTAATTCATAGAAAATCAAAATTGAATGTCCGCAAAATTAAATAAATTTATGGTAAATTGCTTTCTCATCCCAAATCATTAATACTGTTACAGTGGAATTGCTAACCGGGTACGATT
Source organism: uncultured Bacteroidales bacterium (assembly GCA_963809855.1). Taxonomy (GTDB): domain Bacteria; phylum Bacteroidota; class Bacteroidia; order Bacteroidales; family VadinHA17; genus LD21. The sequence goes on from CAWELF010000001.1 coordinate 4,238,614, forward strand.
TATTAGTAATTACAGGACCGACGGCTTCAGGTAAGACTTCATTTGCTGTTAATATTGCTAAAAAGCTGAGGGGTGAAATAATCAGCGCCGATTCGAGGCAGGTCTATAAAGGTATGAATCTTGGGACAGGTAAGGATTACGATGATTATCTGATAGATGGTACGCGAGTGCCTTACCATCTGATTGATATTGCCGAACCTGGTTATAAATATAACGTATTTGAGTATCAGCGCGATTTTATAAATATATACTCTGAACTAAAGAAACGAAAAGTATTTCCGGTTGTTTGTGGAGGTTCCGGTATGTATGCCGATAGTATAATAACCGGGTACAAGATGTTCGAAGTTCCTCCCGATAGCGGACTAAGGGTTGAGCTTGAAAAAAAGTCAATGGAGGAGCTGAAAGCTATTTTGTCAAGTTATAAGAATCAGCATAATACGTCTGATCTTGATTCTAAAAAGCGGGTAATAAGGGCTATTGAAATTGCACATTTCAACAATAACAAAGGAGCTCCTCAAAGCGAAAACCTTAAAATCAAATCGTTGGTTGTCGGTGTTAAGTTAGACAGGGATTTGCGACGTAAGAGAATTTCGGAGCGGCTCACCCAAAGAATTGATGCCGGAATGGTAGATGAGGTGAAACTACTTATCGACAGGGGAGTAAGTACGGAAACACTTATGTATTATGGACTTGAGTATAAGTACATAACCCTGTTCCTACTGGGAAAACTTGGATATGACGAAATGCTGAAAGCTCTTGAAATAGCTATCCATCAGTTTGCAAAACGACAAATGACCTGGTTCAGAGGCATGGAAAAACGGGGCATAAAGATCCACTGGATAGATGGGGAGTTGCCAATGGAAGAGAAGATTGAAAAGGTTCTTGAATTGCTTTTATCCAAACCTGCTGTTTCACTGGTACAACCTGAAGTTTAAAATTTAACGCAGAGTTCGCAGAGCTAAACGCAGAGGGCCGCAGAGATAATTTACTACCTGCTTTTTTCTGCCTACTTCTTACTTCTTACTACCTACTTAAGGTAAGTATCCAGCCACCTGAAAAACTCATTTTGCCATATCACTGAATTCTGAGGCTTTGAGACCCAGTGGTTTTCATCTTCGAAGAATAGCAATCTGCTTGGAATACCCCGAAGCTGAGCAGCCTGGAAGGCTTCCATGCTTTGGGTATAAGGTATTCTGAAGTCGTTTGCACTTGTTATTATAAGTATTGGTGTATCCCACTTTTCTACAAGAAGATGAGGAGAAAACTTATAACTCTTTGGGTTTTTCCAGTAAGGTCCTTCAATATCTTTATCAGGGAACCACAACTCTTCAGTTGACCCATACCAGCTGGTAAAATCGAACATGCCGCAGTGTGAGATGAATGCTTTAAATCGCCCCTCATGAATCCCTGCAAGGTAGAATATAGAATATCCTCCGTAACTTGCTCCAACTGCCCCGAGTCTTTTAGCATCTACGTAAGATTCTTTGGCCATTGCATCTGTGGCATCAAGATAATCCTGCATGTTTTTTCCTCCGTAGTCTCCTGAGATCTCTTCTTTCCACTCCTGCCCAAACCCTGATACGCCACGACGGTTCGGAGCAAACACAATGTACCCTTTTGCAGCTATCATCTGCATATTCCACCTGTACGACCAGAACTGATCAATTGCTGACTGTGGCCCTCCTTCGCAGAACAGCAAAGCAGGATATTTTTTTGACTGATCAAAATCAGGAGGATATATCACCCACATCTGAAGGTCTTTCTTATCTTTTGTTTTAATATATTTCTCCTCGACCTTCCCCATCCTGATGTTATCGTAGATACCTTTATTAATGGCAGTTAAAGATTTTATTGACCAGGTTTTCATGTCAATAACTGATAACTCCGGAGCCATCGACATCGAGTACTGTTCTGATACCAGCACGCCAGATTTCAGGTTGAAGGGTCCGAGATTATGTTTTCCTTCAGTCAATTTTGTAACAACTTTCTCATCAAGTGTTGTTTTGAAAATCTGGGTTGTACCGAGATGTGAACAGGTAAAGTACATTGTTTTTTCATCCTGCCAGGAAATATCTGCTACATCAAAAACCCATCCTTTTGATACCCAGGTTCTTGTCCCATCCTTAATATTGTAAACAAACAGCCGGTTGAGATCAGATTCATAACCGTCTCTTTCCATACTCTGGTAGGCTATTTTTGAACCGTCGGGTGAAAAGACAGGTGATTTGTCATAACCCATATTCCCCTCCGTGATATTAATCTCTTTACCTGTTTCAAGATTATATAACCAGATATCAGAATTTGTACTTAAGGCATCAGCTTTGCCCGATAGTCTTTTTGAAGTATATGCAATAGAATTGCCATCCGGACTCCAGGTTATCTCGCCCTCATCGAAGTAAGGGGCCAGTGGCGATTCAAACTTTTGACCTGTCATAATGTCTTTTTCCCCGGCCACTGAACTGCCGTCAAATGAGGCAACGAATATGTGACTGTAGGAGTAGTCGCTCCAATAGTTCCAGTGCCTGTACATAAGGTCGTCTATAATCCTTACTTTAGCTTTAGGAAGGTTATACTTCTCATTGGCTGTCTGATCAAGTTTTACTCTTTTTGTGAAATAGATTTTATTGCCGACAGGAGAAATACTATACGACTCAAACTCACTTAATCCGGTCACTGTCTTCTGGTCGCTGCCATCAGCATTCATCGTGCAAAGGTTTCCTTTATTTACGTAGGCAATCGCTTTGCCATTGTTTATCCATTGCGGAGAGGAGCCTCCGTTAGTTGTAAGCTGAACAGGTTCTCCTCCGGTAACAGAAAGTTTATAGATATTCGTTCTTCTTGCTTCACTCTGAAGGTCAATATCTGTGACTGTGTAGACAACAGTTTGTCCGTCGGGTGACAGGGCAAACGCTCCAAGCCTTCCGAATTTCCACATTATCTCCGGGGTCATTACACCCCCTGCTTTCTCCTGTGGAGTTAGCTGGTTATTGATTTGAGGAGATGCTTCCTGAACGGCAACCGGAGCTTTTTGTTTGCATGATAAAACCAGAAGTAAGGCTAAGCCAAAAACCAAAAACTGATATCTTTTCATATTGTAATTTTTTTTAACGCAGAGTTCGCAGAAGATCTTTATTTTTTCATAAGAGCATCAGATACCTTTGCCCTTAGTTCATCGTACAATTCGGGATTATCTTTAAGAATCTGCTTAACAGAGTCGCGTCCCTGTCCCAGTTTTGTATCACCATAACTAAACCATGAACCGCTTTTCTTGATTATTTCGAAGTCAACACCAAGGTCGACGATCTCACCAAGCTGTGAAATGCCTTCACCGTACAGAATATCGAAATCAGCTTTTTTAAAGGGAGGAGCAAGTTTGTTCTTCACAATTTTAACTCTTGTTCTGCTGCCAATGATCTCTTCTCCTTCTTTCAGCTGACTTGTTCTTCTGATATCCAGACGAACTGATGCATAAAATTTCAGGGCATTTCCCCCGGTAGTTGTTTCAGGATTACCAAACACAATACCTATTTTATCTCTAAGCTGATTTATAAAGACACAGGAAGTATTTGTTTTATTGATATTGGCAGTAAGCTTTCTCAGAGCCTGCGACATTAACCTTGCCTGCAAACCCATTTTTGAATCGCCCATTTCACCTTCGATCTCAGCCTTTGGCGTGAGCGCAGCTACAGAGTCGATAACAACTATATCAAGAGCTCCGGAACGGATAAGATTATCAGTAATCTCGAGCGCCTGTTCGCCGTTATCGGGCTGTGATATGAGAAGGTTTTCAACATCAACACCAAGTTTCTCGGCATAATTACGATCGAATGTATGTTCAGCATCAATTATTGCTGCAATTCCACCGTTTTTCTGTGCCTCTGCAATGCAGTGAATTGCAAGAGTCGTTTTTCCCGATGCCTCCGGACCATAGATCTCAATTACTCTTCCTCTTGGAATTCCCCCGATACCCAGGGCTGCATCAAGTCCGATCGATCCGGTTGATATAACCTGTACATTGTCAATGGCATGGTCGCCCAGTTTCATTATTGTACCCTTGCCGAAATCTTTTTCAATTTTCCCCAGGGTTATCTCGAGTGCTTTTAGTTTTTCCTTATTTATTTCTTTTCTTTCTTTACTCATATCATTGATTTATTAATTGTACATCTTGAATATCTGGTCGGTATGATCAGCTGTGTTTACTTTTTCGACTATCTTTTCGATAATTCCTTTTTCATCAATAACAAATGTTGTCCTCAGGACACCCATATAATTCTTGCCATACAACTTCTTTTCGCCCCATGTGCCGTAATCATTTAATATCTTTTTTGAAGTATCGGCAATCAATGGAAAAGGAAGAGAGTATTTGTCAGCGAAGCTTTTATGCGATTTTTCAGTGTCGGCACTTACTCCAATTACGATATAACCTTTTTTAAGCAGAGAATCGTAATTATCACGCAGATTACAGGCCTCGGCAGTGCATCCTGGAGTATTGTCTTTAGGATAGAAATATAAGATTACTTTTTTCCCTGAATAGTCAGCTAATTTTATAAGCTTGCCATTCTGATCGATACCCTCAAATAAAGGGGCTTTCATTCCCTCTTTTAAATGTAACATAGACCGTTTATTTTGTTAGTAAAAGTAAATATACGAAGTTTTAACCAGCGTATCAGTATTTTTTGTTTGAATTTTAAATCATTAGTAATCACCGTAGTAATAATCATAATGGCTTAAAACAGTATATCTAAAACCCATTAAAATTTAATGTTATGAAGATACGAAAGTTTACCGTCAATTTTGTTGCTCCCAGTAAAGAAAAGTAAAGATACTTGCAGTATTATTAAACTGAAAAACCACCTCTTAAACAGCCATCTCTTCTGATACCGGCAAAGTAAATTTAAACTCACTTCCTTTCCCAACCTCACTCTCCACCCATATTTTGCCTCCGTGCTTTTCTACAAATTCTTTGCATACTAATAATCCCAGGCCTGTACCCGTTTCTCCTGCAGTTCCTCTTGTAGTAACTACCTGAGAAATATCAAATAGTTTTAATTGATCTTGAAGTGGAATCCCGGTTCCATTGTCCGAAACTGATACTGTAATTTTTGAATCTGTTAGTTCTGCTGAAATGCTGACTTTACCACCGTTGTTTGTAAATTTTATTGCATTCGAGACAAGATTTCTTAGTACTGATTTCATCATGTCGATGTCAGCAGAAACAGTTATCTCACCTGGTAAAGAAAAATTGATTGAGATGTTTTTTGCTTTTGCATTCGGGATGAGAACTTCAGTGGCTTCGTAACAAATATCCTTTAAATTTAGTTTATTCGGATTGTAGAGGATACTACCTTGTTGAGTTCTTGACCACAGCAATATATCTTCTAGCAGGTCATTTGTAATTTGTGCTGATTTGTTAATATTTCCGGCAATATCTTTAATTTCCTCCATGTTTAAGCCTTCAATCTCACTTGCCAGTATTTCAGTGAATCCAAGGATGTTATTAAAAGGATTTTTCAAATCGTGCCCGAGAATCGAAATGAATAAGTTCTTATCGGCATTTAACCTGGTTAATTGTTTCTCACTCTCTTTTAATGCCTGCTCTGCTCTGTGCAATTGTTCTCCAATATTTCCTGATACTTTTATTACTATAAAAACAATGATGATTGTAACCATTAATGCAATGATTGCAACTAACAGCGTAAGATTCATTACCCTGGATGATAAACTAATTACTAAATATCCGAACAATATTATTGAGAGAATAACTATTGGTAAAAACCATTTCAATAATTGAATGGATACCTGATTTACTTTTACCAGATTAAATGTCCAGAACTTTAAGTCGTATGCCCTGATTAAGGTTGTACTGAATAATAATAAACAAACGGCGGCGAGCAGTGAAACCGGAATTAATGTACTTCCATAAAGAAGCGGAGCTTTATAAAGATATCCTAATATAATAACAGAAGAAAAAAGCAGGACCAACAACGATAAACTACCCCCTATATATTTGAATATGTTTGAATTATTATATCTTTTCAATAACAGGGTTATGCAGATAAATATCAGTAATAAAGATGTTATTGGCGACATATGGCCTACCGGTACAGACCCTATTGTTTTAGGATTTTTAATTAAAATATTTTCAATATCCCAAGTGAAGTTTAAGGTGTGGTTGAAAAACATTAGAATACAGAATAATGCAATAGCTACTACAAAAAATGTTACAAATGAGTTTATTCGCCGTGATTGTCCCGGATTAAGGTCTATAAATGAAAGTATGCATAAAATAATAAAAATCATTGCTGTTAGCGGTGCAATAGGGATGTAGGCCGATGAGATTGCTGCTAATCCCATTTTGCCTGATAGCCAGCCCAGCAAGCTAATTCCCCCTACACAAAGAATAAGGTATAATGGGGATTCTCTTCTTCTTAAGATTCGAATTAATGTTAATTTTGATGTATTCATTATATATTTCTCACGTGTTTTTTAATTAACTCAAAGAGTACGGGCATCTTTATTGGTTTAGTTATATAGTCATTACAACCTGCTTCTAATGCCTTTTCACTGTCACCGGCAAACGCGTAGGCGGTTTGTGCGATTATAATTACATTTTTGTTAAACTTTCGGATTTGACGTGTAGCTTCATTTCCATCCATTATGGGCATCCTGATATCCATAAGCACTAAATCCAGGTCAGGATTAGCACGACAAGTCTCAACGGCTTCAACTCCTGTTATTGAGTGCAAAACTTCTTTTCCGATTTTCTGGATAGTTCTTTTAAGTAGTGAATATGACACTTCATCATCCTCAACTATCAGAATCTTCAGATTTTTCATCTGAACCTTTTTAATCTCTGATGGGTCAATACCCTTAATTTCTGTTTTTATTTTCTCTACGGCATGGAAAGGTATAGTAAAATAAAATGTTGAACCCTTGCCCACTTCGCTATCCAACCAGATTTTCCCGCCAAGCATTTCTATATAAGATTTTGATATTGCTAAGCCAAGACCACTGCCTTCATACAATCTATTCAGTTCGTTACTTCCTTGTCTGAATCTCTCAAAAATAGCTTGGTGCAGATTCTTTGGAATACCTACTCCTGTATCTTTAACGTAGAATTGTAAAGACGCACTTCGACTTCGCTCACTTCGACTTCGCTCAGTAGAGCCAGGCTCACTGTCTGATTTTAATACATAGCCAAATTCAATTGAGCCTTCATACGTAAACTTAATGGCATTTTTTATAAGGTTAGTCAGGACTCCGTAGACCTTTTCATTATCAGTTCTAATTATGGCATCCTCTGTTGACAAACCATTTTTAAACATAAACTGTAATCCTTTTTTTTCTGTCTCGGGTTTGAAAAACTTATAAGTGAATTCAATTTTTTTGTTAATATTGGTTTCATCGATAACAACATTCATAAGTCCGGCTTCAATCTTTGAAACATCAACAATATTATTGATGGTGTTAAGCATACGTTCACCACTAATCTGGATGGTCTGAATAAAGTCCTGTTGGTCATCAGTTGATAGGTTTGGTTCTTTCAGAAGTTCTGTAAACCCTATAATACCATTCATCGGCGTCCGTATCTCATGGCTCATATTGGCCAGGAAGGCAGATTTTAGACGGTCGCTTTCTTCAGCTTTTTCTTTGGCTTTAAGTATTTCATGCTGTGCTTTTATTCTCTCAGTGATATCTGAAAAACTGACCAGGCTTGCCCAAATTCTTCCAGTACTATCAGCGACCGGTGTACCATATATTTCAAGATTTACCAATGATCCATCAGGTTGTTCGATAACCAGATCATCAATGTATTTCTTATTGCCCAACATACCTTGTAGAATTGGCATCTCTTCCGGAGGATATGGAAGCATAGAGTCAGCCTTATAAGCCTTATAAACTTCACCCAAATTGTTCACAGTAGCATCAGGTAATATGCCCCTTCCAAGAATTTTTTTTGCTGCCATATTCGCTAAAATAGGTTTGCCACCAGGAGCTTCAACCATAAAAACACCTTGTGTAAGGTTTTCTAGTATAATTGAAAACATTTCGTTATGTTTTAACAATGAAGCTTCGCTTTCTTCGGCTTTTTCTTTGGCTTTTATTAGAGCTAATTCTGTTTGCTTGCGATTGGTGATATCTCTAACTATATTCATTACAACAGGCTGATTATTGTACATAATTACCCTTGCTTTTATTTCAACAATAATCTCATCACCGTTTTTATGACTGAAATATGTTTCAAAATCAGAAAAACCTTTTAATTCAAGTTCTCCAATTCGTTTTTCTATTTCCCTTTTTGTCACATGTTTTTCAAGAGATGTAGGGTTTATTTTAAGCAGTTCTTCTTTTGTATACCCAACCATTTTGGCTGAATTTTCGTTCATATCAAGAAAAGATACTTTTTTCGGGTCTTGACTAATTGAAAGAATTGTTATTCCATCCATGTTTGCTTCAAAAATATCTCTAAACTTTTTTTCACTTTCATGAAGAATTCCTTCAAGCTTCTTACGCTGAGTCATGTCAATTATAAAAGCTACAGTTGCCATACCATCTGAGAACATTGTTTTTGTCAGGTACATAAGTATTGGGAATTTACTCCCGTCGCTGCGAAAGCATTCTGCATCGTAAGAGTCGGGAACTGGTAAATCCTTGGCACGTCTTTGAATGTTTTCCATGATTTTAGGACGCCACTCAGGAGTGAACATATCAAGAGGAGCAACTTTTTTAAGGTCTTCAATTGTTAAGTATCTGAACATTTTCAGATAACTTGGATTGGCATAAATGATATCCGTTCCACGAGTGATGTTTATTGCAACAGGTGACGACTCAAACATTATTTTGTAATGTTCATCAGTTTTTTGAAGGATAATCTCAGCCTGCTTACGTTCAATGATATCACAGTCCTCAGGTGGATGGCGTGTTGTACTTTCGGTTTTTACGACACCCGACTTTAGATTACTCAACTCGAGTTCTAACTCTTTAATTCTGTTTCCAAGGGCAGTCTTATTCATAATTTCATATTATTTCACCCAAAACATTATTATTTGAAACTGTTGTTGATGAATAGTTTGTGAGTAAACCTAGGATTCCATAATTTTAAAAGCTGGCAAAGTAAATTTAAAATTGCTTCCGATTCCAACTTCACTCTCAACCCAAATTTCCCCGCCATGCTTTTTTACAAATTCTTTGCAAAGCAATAACCCCAGTCCTGTCCCTGATTCTCCTTCGGTGCCTTTTGTAGTGAGAACCTCTGATATATCGAAAAGTTTTGCGATATTTTTTGATTGTATTCCAATACCATTGTCTGATACTGAGACTACTGCACTTGAGTCTTTTCTTTCAATAGAAATATTGACAACTCCTCCATTTCGCGTAAATTTTATTGCATTCGAAACAAGGTTAATCAGTATGGTATTCAACATGTCTTTATCAGCAGAAACATATATCTTTTCTTTCTTTGTATAAGATATTGTTATTCCTTTTGCATAAGCTCCCGGGCTATGAACTTCAATCAAATTTATGCAGATATCTTCCAGGTTCAATTTCTGTGGGTTAAAAAGGATACTGCCTTGCTGCGTTCTGGCCCACATCAATATGTCTTCCAGTAACTTACTTGTGATTTGCGCAGATTTATTAATATTCAATGCGATATCTTTTATTTCACCTTTATTAAGACTATCAATCTCATTAGTTAGTATTTCAGAAAATCCAAGAATGTTATTAAACGGATTCTTTAAATCGTGTCCGAGGATAGAAATAAACCGGTCTTTGTCGGCATTTAGTTGATGAAGCCTTATTTCGCTCTTTTCTGCTTTCAGTCTTTCATAAGTATAGTTATTGTGAACAAATTTGGTAATATAAAAGATTAAGATTGAAGTGTAAATCACTGTAACAAGGTTGTCGATCCATCGGTCAGTTTCTGTCGGAAAGTTTGTGATTAAATCAGGCCTAACGAGCTGAATGAGAAGAATAAATATATTTGTTATCAGGAAAAGAATGAAAACATATTTCTTGGTTTTATCGGGAACAATTATTAATCCAAGAATCAGAATTACAAATGCTGGCATTATGTTAGCACCATTTATCCCGCCATTAAAAATCCAAATCACCGATATTGCAAATATTCCGAGTATTATGATGGGTGTAATAATTGGTTTAACTATTTTTTTAAACCTGACTAAATAATAGAGTAATATCACCAAAATGGATAACAGTAATGGAATTATTGCTGCTATTGGAGAGGTAGTTAAGATAAAGTTGATTACGGCACCTATTATACAAATTAATATTCCGATAATAATTGCAGATAAAAAAAGACGATGCTCTAATGAAAGATTTTCTTTATCGGCGTATATGTAACTTAGAAACTCTTTGATGCTTTTTTTTATCATTTTCTTTTTTTAATATGCTTTTTGATTACATCCAACTGAAAGGCCTTATTAATTCGTTAAGAGATATAATTATTACATCCTGTTTCAATCTTACTATCTCTTTCAGGATCTCTTCATTGGTTTTATCTTTCTTAGCTTATGTGCAATGGTATTGGTTGAATGTATGGATTCGTTCCCTGACCCTGTCTGTTGATATTAATAGATTATTTGTCGATAACCGGTCTTCTATTGCCTGATATGAAAAAAGCAAGATATAAAATCTTATTCACTAAATATGAGATTTATGACAAATAGATAACATAGACAAAAACCTTGATTCAGGGCCTTTGTAAATCAGTTTTGATAATTTGGTAATAATATCAGGAAATGGAATTTATTGTAAAGAAGAGGCAATTTATGTCTTGAAACTTATTTTGTGGTTATATTTGTAGGTATTGAAAATTAGCTATTTGTGAAAGTGAAAAGTAAAAATGAATTTAAAGCGCTCCGACCGCTAATCCTGTTTTTCCTGATATTGGTCAGCAGTTCGGAATCTGGTTACCTTTTTTCACAGAATGCTCAGATTAAACCAAGCCGACAGAGTTCGCTTGAAGCTTTTTCTAAAGGCAATTATGAAGAAGCATACAGGGAATTCGGAGTGCTTTTGCAGACCTATTCCAAGGACCCTATGTACAACTACTATTCGGGTGTGTGCCTTGTTAAGCTGGAAAGATCACCAAAAGACGCTGTCGCGTTTTTAAAACAGGCAATTAACGGAACTTCAGTTGTTAAGACTTTGCCATCTGATGCTTTCTTCTACATGGGCAGAGCACAGCAAATGGCCGGGTACTTCGCTGATGCTTTAGATACCTATGATCAGTTTACCGACAGAGCCGGAAAGAAAGCTGCTAAGGAACTTGGTGTACCTGAGTTCATTAAGCAGTGTAGCTCGAAACAGGGAGCTGTTGATGAACCTGTTATTAAACCAGACAATAAAGTAAACCAGGTAGAAGCTGAAATAAAAACTGATGTAGCGAAACCTGTAAAAACAGCAGTCGTTTTGCCAACTGCAGAACCAGGAACCTCTCAGTCACGGGAAATTCCTCAGAATCCCGACAGGATTATGGCAGAAGCCATTAGTCTTCAGTATAAATCAGATTCTGTTTCCACAATTGTAACAAAACTAAAAGCTGAATTAGATAAATTACCCGATTCAGATAAACTTATCAAAAAGAAGGAGATTGCGGATAATGAGATGCTTGCGGCCTCGTTACAGAAATCAGCCGACCGGAGATACAAAGAGGCGGAGCTTGCTCTAAACCCAAATGCGGCAAATACAGCTCAGCAAACAACCCCGAAACAAGTGGCTGATCAAAAAGTCGTGGTACCTGTAAAAACAGCAGAAATACCAGTCACAAAAGACACTGCGAAGTTATCAGAAAGAAAGACTGTAGCAGCCTCTGCAAGTAAGCCTGATACCCTTTCAAAGATACTCCGTAAAATGGACGAACTTTCGGAGGCATTCGAGCTTTTTGAGGTTCTTCCGAAACCGGTATCTGATCCTAAGGAGAAGATCACCATCGATCCTGAAGTTCCTGCTGGACTAATTTACAGAATTCAGGTAGCAGTATTCAGAAATCCGGTTGCTCCCTCGTATTTTAAAGGCATAGAGCCGGTGTACGGATTTAAAATTGCCGGGACTGATAAGACAAGTTACTGTATTGGAATGTTCAGAAGATCTGTTGATGCTGCCAAAGCTCTTGGGGTTGTAAAAGCAAAGGGTTTCAAAGATGCTTTTATTGTGGCTTTCTTAGCAGGGAAAACTGTCTCGGCTGACAGGGCTGCAGTTTTGGAGAAAGAATGGGGAAAGATACCTTTCAGAACTCCTGCGGGGAAAGTTCCTGAGACTACCCTCGATACAATACCACCTGCCCTTTCATTCAGAGTAGAGGTGATAAGGTCGGATAAACCGCTTAAATCTGATATTGTTGCGGGAATTGAAAAGATGGCAGGAGGCCGCCAGTTCGATATTCAACCACTTAGTGACGGGAAATTTGCATATTTGATTGGGAATTTTATTACTTTTGACAGCGCCGGAGAGTACGCCGACCTCCTCACCAGAAATGGTTATCGCGAAGCGCGGGTGGTAGCATTTCTTGGGAAAAAGGAAATACCTGTTGAAACTGCAAAACAGCTTTTAGAGAGTGTGAAATGAAGGAAAAGATATTACATAGGGATGACAAGCTTAAGAGCAGAAATGAATCAAGTACATTGATTCTCTATAACGACGATATTAACACCTTTGATCATGTTATAAAATCGTTGGTGGAAGTATGTGGTCACGATCCGGTTCAGGCAGAGCAGTGCGCCATGATTGTTCATTTAAAAGGCAGCTGTGATATAAAAATCGGGATGGTCGAAGTCCTTACTGCAATGAGCAGATCTCTTAATCTGAAAGGACTCAATTCTAAGGTAGAAAGCCTTTAAAAGCGATAGAGGCTGCAGAGGCTTTAAAGGCTATAAAGTCATTTTCTTCCACACGTCGCTTCGACTTTTGTCTTTTTCCTTTTTCCTTTTATCTTCCGTCTTTCTTCCCTAGTGACTTTTTCGTCTGTGAAACAACTTGTAAAGTCCTCTGTCGAAAAGTGCGAGAAAAAAAAGACCAAAGAAAATATAGCTCAGAAATTCCGGAAATTTTATTCTGAAGAGGGATGAAAGATTAACTTTTGGAAGAGAAAGATTTATGTTATTTAACATATTTGTAAAAATAGTGGGTGACTGAGGACTTGTATCAACTCCCTGAAGAATGTAAGAAGCTGTTATAAGAATCAGAATAACAGCTGCTGATACATATGGAACAAGACTTCTTTTCAGAACTACCCTGTCTGTTTTCTCAGAAACAGGCATCATCTGAATACGAGTCATAACTTTAGAAGTAAATCCTTCCGGAGCTTTTTCGCTCATTTCAGGACCAACAAACTTCTTCAGATTATCGTCAATGTGTTTTTCCTGGTTATTCATGATATACTAATTGTCTCTTTTCAACATTTTCAATTATATCAAACATCTTCTGTCGTGCCCTGAAAAGTTTAACCTTAATGTTCGATTTACTAATCCCGGTGATCTCCGAAATCTCTTCAGTGCTCATTTCGTCAAAATAGTAAAGAGTTATCAGACCTCTCTCTTCTTCCGTAATTTTTTGTAGTGCAAAGTTCAACAGCGATTTACGATATTCTGTTTCTGCCTCCTCCTCGCTGGTATTATTAGACAAAAAATCAGTTGCATCTGCAGGGAAATCATCAATTGAAAGAACTCTGATTTTTTTAATTCGTACATGCGAGATCGATGTATTATAGACAATTCTGTAAAGCCATGTTGCAAAACTGCTTTTCATTTTAAACGACCGCAGGGAATTAAATGCTTTTAAGAATGAATCCTGCGCAATCTCTTCCGCTTCCTCGTAGTTCCCGCATATCCTGAAAGCAAGGTTAAAAGCCTTGTCTTTGTGCCGGTCAACTATATAGCTAAAGGCATTCGCCTTACCCGAAAGGACTTGTTCAATATATGATATGTCGCCTTTATAATCCACTTTGCCTCTTTGACGAGCAAAGTTAGGTATTGGTTACCGGAAAAGGTAAAATACTTTGAAAAACAGTAAGTGTTAGTATTCAGCAGGTAACGCTAAAATCTGTTCGTAGCTGAAAACCGGTCCGTCTTTACATACAAAAACCTTTCCGACATTGCAGCGGCCGCATTTCCCAAACCCGCATTTCATCCTGTTCTCGAGTGTTGTGTAGATATCTTTATCCTGAAAGCCTAGTTTTTTAAGCACAGGCATAGTGAATTTTATCATAACCGGAGGACCGCATAAAATAGCAATCGTATTTGCAGAAGATGGGGCAACTTTCTCAAGAACCATTGGTACAAATCCTATCTCTCCTTTCCAGTCGGCTGTCTGACCACCCGGGTCTACGGTTGTTATTAGTTTTATATCTGGTCTGTCTTCCCATTCTTTTAATTCCTGTTTATATACCAGGTCGCCAACTGAACGTGCACCATACACAATGGTAATATCTTTATATTTCTCGCGAAGGTCGATGGTGTTCCATATCACGCAACGCATTGGAGGCAATGCAATTCCTCCGGCAATATATAACAGGTTTTTCCCTTCCCACTCTTCAATAGGGAATGTGTTGCCATAAGGACCTCTGAACCCAACTGTATCTCCAACTTCAAGATTAGCCAGGCCATTTGTTACTCGGCCTGCCTTACGGAAGGTACATTCGATGTATTCTTTGCGGGTAGGAGCGGAGGCTATACAAAATGTTGACTCACCTTCTCCAAAAACCGAATACTCACCAAATTGCCCTGCTTTAAAAGAGAATTTCTCTGCATCTTCTGCATTTTTAAATTTTAAGCGGAAGGTCCTGACGTCTGAAGTCTCCTCGATAATATTTTCGATCTGCATCAGGTAGGGCTTATAGATATTGTCGCTCATAATTAAATTCTGATTAAATGTTTTGTAATGCTTCCAACTGTTCTGCAATGTTCATATCTACCGGGCATCCGCTCGAGCATCTGCCACAACCGACGCATCCAAGAGTTTCGTTACGATCGGGCATGTAGGAGAATTTATGCATTATGCGCTGCCTCCATCTCTGACTCTGAACCTCACGCGGGTTGTGTCCTGAAGTATGAAGCGTGAACAGTCCGAATCCACATGAATCCCAGCTCCTGTATCTTACCCCTTCTTTGCCCCTGGTTTCATCCTGGATATCAAAACAGGCACATGTAGGACATACATAAGCACAAGCCCCGCATCCAATGCATCGTAAGGAGTTTTCAACCCAGAAGGGGTGTTCGAAAGCAGTGGCTAGTTTTTCTGTTACTTTACTATGACTGAATTTAGTCTTCACTTCTGTAATATTGCCTTTTTCATCATTGGCAGCCTCGAACAGCTCTGGCGAAGAAAGAACAACACTATTACCTTTTTCGGTGAGAATAACTGCAAGATAATCACCATTTTTCAAGGGAGTAAGTAAGATATCGCTTCCTTTAGAGGAATCCGGTGAAAGTCCAACTGAAGTGCAGAAACAATATTCATCACTTGTATGACAACTAAGTCCGATAACTGTAAGTTTTTCAAGCCTTTTTGAGAAGAAGCTATCGGTAATATCCCAGCAGAAAATGGAACGGAGGGTATCGAAAGCTGCAGTATCACAAGGATGCGCTCCCCACAAAACCACTTCAGCTATTTTATCTGTATTTACATCAGTAATTGTACTTTCGGTCTTTGCATTTGAATAGAAAAACAGATTTTCCACCTTTGGAAAAACAATATTTTTAACCGACAGGGTAGACCTTATGTGATCAAAAGTTACGTCAGCAAAAGCCGGATTATATTTATACTCTGTCTTTTTATCAGCCGCAACAACGGGTGCATATACTTTCCGGCTTGCTGAAAGCTGATTATAAAGCTTTTCCAGGGATTGCTTTCTGATTAATTTTCTGGTAGTTTCCATTTTATATTATAAAGCTTTCTTTATCATTAGGTTCATAAGTCGACAGTACCGAACTCATCTTTTCCGAAGTACCGGCATAAACTTTAAAATAGTTGTAAACCTGATCGGTCAGGTGCATTGTTAGCAGATGACATGGTATTCCGACCGGACAAGCCCGTCCACATTCACCGCAACTGATACATCTGCCTGCAAGGTGCATGGCTCTTAATACATGCCAGTCCATATTACCTTGTGTGTTTGACTGAACAGGTATCCACTGAGGCTGATTGACTTCAACCGTACAACGGGTGCAATAGCACATAGGGCAGGCCTGACGACAGGCATAGCATTTAATACATTTTGAAAGTTCATTCTGCCAGTAAGCAAACTTCTCTTCAGGAGTAAGTTTATTCAATTTGGCAAGAAGGTCCTTATATTCAGGAGGATTGCTGAGATCTGATTTTTCGATATATGCCTGCATCACCTTAATATCGGCAATGTCAAGTAAGGTTCCTTCAGGAGAAATCCCTAAAACGACTACGTTTTCTGCAGCCAGCTGTTGTTCAGAGATCAGCATCATAATGCTCCTCATTACCGGCAGGGTAGCAACAATGGCCATCTTCCCAAGGTGTTTCACCTCGTGTTTCGTAAGATAGACTGCCAGGTTTTGGACACAACTTTTATCATAAATGAGCTTGTCTGCTTTGGCAGGGTCGGTAATAAATGCGGGACGAGCTGTTCCTTTAGATCCGGCTTCGTAGCCAATAACAACCTGTACGGTTTTGCTTTCCAGAAGTTCTTTAGCTCTGTTTGTCAGATTATCCATTTTTCACCTCCTCCTCAACAGATTTATTAACCATTTCCTTGTACGATACGTAAGGTCCGAGTTCCCTGATCCTGGTTACAGTACTGTTTACGACTTCGGCCCATTTTGCTCCTTCAGCAGCGGAAACCCATGAAAATGTAACCCTGTTCATATCAATGCCCATAAAATCCATCAGCTCTTTAAACATTATCCACCGGCGTTTTGCATGAAAGTTACCTGAAGTGTAATGACAATCATTTGGATGACAACCCGAAACTATAATCCCGTCGGCACCGTTGGCAAACGACTTTAAGCAGAAGCATAAAATCTATTCGCCCGGTACAGGGGAACCGGATAATTTTTACGTTCGAGGCATACTTGATACGGCTTGTTCCTGTTAAATCGGCGCCGGCATATGTACACCAGTTACATACGAAGGCGACAACTTTTGGTTCAAAATCTGACATATATTACTCTTTTAAAAACTTACGTTATAACTCATTAATATTCATTCAGTAAAGCCACAACTTCGGCATAGACCTGATTATTGGAGTATCCCAGTAAATCAATTGATTTTGAGCGGCATAATGCTACACATGTTCCGCATCCCTGGCAAAGACCTTCATTTATTTTTGCTACAGTTTTAATAATTTTCCCATCGCGGGTTTTGAAATCTTCGCGCTCAATTGCCTGGTAAGGACATACCGACTGGCAAAGGAAACAGCCAACGCATGTCGAATACATCGGAGGGCCGAAGCGATTAACAACGGCTACCAGAGGCTCGCGGGTAAGCTCGTCGGATGAGAAGAGAGCTGCAACTTTTACAGCAGAACCAGATGCCTGGGACACTGCATCGGGAATATCTTTCGGGTTCTGGCATGCTCCTGCCAGGAATATCCCGGCAGTGTTGGTCTCAACAGGCTTCAATTTAGGATGAGCTTCTGCAAAAAACTTATGCTGATCGTATGATACATGCAGCTTTTGTGCAAGTTCCTCAGCTCCGGCGTTTGCTACACCAGCGGTTGCCAGTACTACCATATCTGCAACTATTTCAACAGGTTGCCCTCCAAGAAGAGTGTCAACACCTTTAACTATCAGTTTACCATCTCTTTCATAGACTGTTGAAACTCTTCCACGGATATAATTTACATGATCTTCTTCAATGGCACGACGAACAAACTCATCATAATTTTTACCGCCCGACCGTATGTCCATATAGAAAACATTCGCTTTTCCTTCGTGAACCTTATGTTTATAGAGCATCGCATGTTTTGCAGTGTACATGCAGCATATTTTAGAGCAGTAGGCAATGCCTTTCGCGGGATCGCGTGAACCAGCGCATGAAATAAATACAATATTTTTCGGAACCTCACCATCAGATGGTCTTCTTATTTCACCGGCTGTAGGACCGGAAGCAGAGGCAAGCCGTTCAAACTGCAATCCGTCTATAATATCCTTGTATTTCCCATAGCCATATTCAGGGAAGAAATCGGCATGTTTAATATCAAACCCGGTAGCTACTACGATTGCACCGATTTCAAGATTCAAGTATCTCATCGGGCTGATCGAATCGGATTGCTTTTGTAGGGCATACAACTTCGCATATTTTACACTTACCTTTTAATATAATAAGTGCAATGTTCTTTGTCGATAACCGGTCTGTTTGGTACTGCCTGTGGAAACGGGACATAAATTGCAGGCCGCATGCCCATTCCCTGTTCAAATTCGTTAGGAATTTTCTTCTGAGGACATTTAGTTGTACATAAACCGCAACCTGTACATATTTTTTCATCGAGACTTTTTGCTTTTTTACGGATTTTAACTTTAAAATTCCCAATGAATCCCTCAACACTTTCAACTTCAGCATAAGTATAAAGAGTAATATTGGGATGTTGTGCAACCTCCACCATTCTTGGAGTAAGAATACACTGTGAGCAGTCGAGTGTTGGGAAGGTTTCGGATAACTGCGACATATGTCCGCCGATTGAAGGTGACCGTTCGATCATTATAACTTTATGACCGGTATTGGCTATATCAAGAGCCGATTGAATTCCTGCTATACCGCCACCGATAACCATTGCTGTTTTAGTAACAGGAACTTTGATCGGTTGAAGTGCAGAGTTCAGTTTTACTTTTTCAACCTGAGTTCTGACAATATCAATTGCTTTTTCAGTAGTAAGATCATTTTTCTCATGAACCCATGAACAATGTTCACGAAGATTTGCCATCTCGCATAAGAAAGGATTCAATCCTGCCTTCAGCACATGCTTTCCTGAAGGTTGGTTCGTGCATACGCGGCGAACAGGCAGATACAACAACTCCTGTAAGCTTATGCTCTTTAATGGCATCCTTGATTAGAGTCTGCCCCGGATCAGAACACATATATTTATAATCGGTGCTTAATGCGACATGCTTTAAGTTTGCCGATAGTATTCAGCAACTTTTCCGCAGTCGACGGTTGCACTTATATTTTCACCACAATGACAAATAAAAACTCCTATTCTGGCCATCTTATTTTATATTTTCCGCTTTAACTGATTGTAACATCAACAAAATGTCGTTTTAATCCAACTTTTTCCGGAGATAGTCCGATTGCTAATCCAATAGCCTGAGTGACAAAAATGACGGGTATCTTAAATTCTGTTTTCCAGTATTTATTAATATCCGGACGTCTCATATCGAGATTTGAGTGGCACATCGGGCAGGCAACAATTATTGCGTCTGCACCGCGATGTTCGGCATCTTCAATAATATTGCCCGAAAGTTTTGAAACGATATCTGTTCTTGAAATTGACAGACCTGCTCCGCAGCATTCTGTTTTATAATGGATATTCTATCGCTGTTGCTCCGATTTTATTCATCACAATATCCAATGTCTGAGGATCTTCAACGCGATCGTAATTTAAGATCTTGTTTGGTCTTACAAGCAGGCATCCATAATAACAGGCTACCTTATAATTAAAAGGTTTTACTGTTTTTTCATCGAGTTTCGGAATAATATATTTATCAATCCATTCGATCACATTCAGAATCTTTGAAGTTCCCCGATAGTCCATTTCAATTACTTCACTGATACGATTTTTCAGTTCCGGATCTTTTTTCAGTTCGTGCTGGGTAACAACAAGCCGGCTATAGCAGGCGGCACATGGTACAATAATTTCATCGAGGCCATTTTTCTCAGCTAAAGCCAGAATACGAGCAGGAAGAGCCAGTGACAACTCCTTGTTCAGATTATGTGCCGCAGTGGCCCCGCAGCAGTTCCAGTCGGGAACCTGTGTAAATTCCAGACCGAATGCTTCTGCCAGTGCAAATACTGATTCATTATAGTCTCGTGCAGATCCGGTTAATGAGCATCCGGGATAAATACCAAATTTCATATATGCCTCCTTAATTGCTTGTTTTTTTAAATATTCTTGCCATCTGAGCAGTACCTTTAATCATAAAGGGAAATAGGTGTAACTTGCCTCTTGAAATCATCTTTGGAGCAAGAGTTATATCCTGTGTCAGATTCAGCGATTGACGTTTGTAATCGAGAATAAGACCGAGTTCATAGAGACGTCCTGTGAACCGAATTGAATGAAGGAATGATTTGTGAAAGGCGATGATATTCTTTGCTTTCTTATTAACCTTCTTCTCGCTGCGAGATTTTTGACGGAGAAAATCCATCATCGACGGGATATCGATCTCCATAGGACAACGACTGAGACACATTTCGCAGGTAAGGCAAAGCCATATTGAATGCGATCTGAGAATCTTGTCGTCATTCATAGGATCTTCTGTCTGCAGCAGACGCATAACCATACTGGGAGGAAGGTCCATCTCATCTGCTACTGGACATCCTGCTGAACATTTGCCGCACTGGTAACATTTCTGCGCATGAACTTCAACATTTTTTTCAATGTTGTATGCCAGTGAATTTCTTTCTGTATGATGTTCGGAATGGGACATTTTACTTCAATATATTATTATGAAATACTTGAAAAGAGACGTAAAAATTGTACACGTTCATATACAGCAGGATTCTCTGCGTTCTTCCTGCTTAACAATCCTTTAAAATCGGATATCTTGTTGAATTTGTGCTGCTTCATCCAGTCTTCAATACCACTGACGATCTGAGGCAGTACATCAAAATGATGAGTATGGTCTTTATAAAATACGGATACCAGCTGAACAGCATCGGCACCTGCCAGCAATTGTTTGATAACTGTTTCCTCATTATGAATGCCTGTAGACGCAGCTATGTCGCAGTTAAGCTTTCCTGATAACAACGCAACCCAGCGCAGAGTATGGGAATATTCAGTATCGTTGCTGAACATATTCGACGCATTTGTCTGAAGGGTATTTATATCTATGTCAGGATTATAGGGCCTGTTGAAAAGAGTTAATCCTGCGATACCTGTTTCAGATAATCTGAGTGCTGTCTGGGCAAGACTTGAAAAGTAATAACCAATTTTTAGTGAAAACGGGATTTTGATGTACTTCTTTACTTCTTTAATTATATCAAAGTACACCTGCTCATTTTCAATACCGTTCTTTTCAAAATTAGAAGGTAAGAGATATACATTAAGTTCCAGCGCATCAGCTCCGGCCTCTTCGATCTTCTTAGCAAAGTACTGCCAGTCGTACTGAGTACTGCAATTTATACTTGCAATAATTGGTATGTCGATAGCTTTTTTTGCTTCGGAGATCAACGACAGGTACTGATTAAGAGTATGTTCTTTAGCATAACTTGTAAGGTATTCGAAGGCTTCATCGTAATAAAACTCTGTTTTACTGACAATACCCTGAAAAGCTTCCTGCCATGATTTCATCTGTGGATTATCTGACTTCAGGAATTTGTCGGCTTCGAATTTAATCTGTTCTTCAAAAATAGATTTAAGGACAACGGCACCGGCTCCCTTTTTAGCAATAGTTTTAAGATTATCTATTGTTGAGGTTAATCCGGAGCTGCCAACGATAACTGGGTTCCTTAATTCTAATCCCAAATATTTACAAGAAAGATCTATCATTGTGTTAATTTTTTAACAGATGCGAAATTAACAACATTTATTAGAATCTAACTTATGATAAATGACATCTTTTATTTTATCTAATGTTAAAATTATTTAAAACAAATTCTTGCTGTTTTTTGTAACCATACAATACGAATCTGAGTCTAAGGTTAGAAAAGAGTTTTTAACCAAAAATTTATATTATGGAAGGATTAGTAGGCTTTATCGCATTTTTCGCTATGGTATTTGGAATAGCGTACATTCATTACACTACAAGAAACAAAGAGAGGATGGCTCTCATTGATAAGGGAGCTGAGGCAAGCCTTTTTAATACAGGAAAAACTGGTCCGATGTTTAATTTTAACTGGAGTAAGTTCACTCTTAAGATTGGAATGTTAGCTATGGGAATTGCTGCAGGTATAATCGGCGGAGCTCTTAATGAGGCTAGTGGATGGATGCCTCAGGAACCCGGCTATGGAGCAATGATCTTCTTTTTCGGTGGTCTCAGCCTTGTGTTATTTTATATAATTGACAGAAATAGCAAATAACTCAGGGCCAATCAGTCAGATCAAATTAACCGCAAAGCACGCAAAGTAATCGCAAAGGCCGCAAAGCAAAAACCATGTAATTCAGTTCTTTGCGATCTTTGCGAAATTCTTTGCGACCTTTGCGGTTAATGGATTTCTTTTTTAGGGTAAATAGCTACTCAGGAGGAATATCATAATTGAGTCGATTATGATATTTTTTTTGCCATAAGCTAAAGGCAAATATTTTAAGTCAGACCGATTGATAATTTCTTTACTTTTGCAGAAAATTATTAAAGACATATTTTATGCTGACAATGATTGATCCTGCAGTATGGTTGAAAGAGGTGTTTATTGATGCAGGTTTAAGTGTTAGTTTCTCATCATTCCTGAGCACAGTATCTCTGGTATTAATTGTCGTGGTCTTAGGATGGTTGTCAAATTTGGTGGCAAAAGTATTCATTCTTAAGATCGTAACAACAATTGTTGAGAAAACAACAAACACCTGGGATGATGTTTTTCTTGAACAAAAAGTCTTTACCCGTTTATCACATCTTGCACCGGCTCTGGTAATCTGGTTCATGGCAGGCTGGGCGCTTAAGGATTATCCTACATATCTGGTTGCAATCCATAAGGTGGCCTACATCTATATGGTTGTTGTAGGTACAATTGTGATTATTGCCTTTATTGAATCGTGGCACATAATATATAACACTCTCCCTATTGCTCAACACCGTCATATAAAAGGATATGTTCAGCTTCTGAAAATATTCATGATCCTGATTTCAATTCTTGTTGTTATATCGGTAGTTTTCGGGAAGGACATATCAAAGATTCTTGCCGGATTGGGCGCAATGGCGGCTGTTCTGATACTCGTGTTTAAAGATACTTTATTGGGATTGGTAGCCAGTATTCAGCTTTCTGCCGACAAGATGCTTAAAGTCGGCGACTGGATCACAATTCCCAAACGCGATATTGATGGTACTGTGTCTGATATCACTCTAAACACCGTAAAGATTCAGAACTTCGATAAGACGATAATTACTATTCCAACCTATTCTCTTGTAAATGAGTCATTTCAGAACTGGAAGGGTATGGAAGAGGCTGGAGTACGTCAAATTAAAAGATCTCTTTTCATTGACATGAAGAGTATTCGGTTTCTTGACGATGAAATGAAAGAGGAACTTTCCAGGTTTCCTTTGTTAAAAGAATACATTAAATCGTCTGTGGAAAGATCAGGGAAGATAACCCCCGGATCTGATTCTGAGTCACCGTTTCTAAACCGATCTCATCTTACCAACCTTGGTCTCTTCAGGTTTTATGCAGAAGCGTACCTCAGGCAGCATCCGCTGATAGATGCAAATCAGACCCTCATTGTCAGACACAGGTCGACAGAAGGGCATGGCTTGCCGTTGCAGGTTTATGCTTTTACGAAGAGCTATCAGATGACCCCGTATGAGAATCTGCAATCGGAGATCTTTGAACATCTTATTGCAATAATGAATCAATTCGGACTTAATCTATTTCAGGAGCCATCAGGAGATGATTTGCTTACGTTGTCAGGAAAACTAACAAAAAGTTAATAGTACTTAATATATAGGAATATGGCTGACATTAATACCAGAATTAGCGATTACGTTTGGAAGAATCTGGGCGAAAAACACGTAATGGGCAAGAAAGATCCTTTTTGGGAATCACTAATAAGCACCGGGACTGAACTTTGGCTTGATACAGGTGATATGGATGAGGCGGAGGCTAACTGGACGGCCGAAATGAGCGCGTTGACAACAAATAATACCCTGCTCAATAATGAGATTCAGAAAGGTATCTATGATGTATTTATCTCTGAGTCGAAAAGTGTTGTTCGGGATCTTCCACAGGAAGAGAGGGTGAAAGAGATTGCATTCATTTTAAATGCACGTCATGGATTAAGACTGGCTCAGAAATTCGGAGGTTTAGTTAGCGTGGAACTACATACCGATACAGCTCACGATATTAAAGCCATTTTATCTTTTGGCAAACGTTATCACGAATTATGTCCTGAACAGTTCATCGTAAAAGTTCCTTACACTGCAGAAGGGTTGATAGGGGCGAAGCTTCTGAAAGATTCCGGAGTAAAGGTTAATTTTACTCTGGGGTTCAGTGCACGTCAGAACGTTCTGGCGACAAGGGTGGCACGACCTGATTATGTTAATGTTTTCCTGGGGAGAATAAGTGCATACATGATTAACAATAAGCTTGGTGACGGATCGGGGGCAGGCGAGATGGCTGTAATAGCCTCTCAGAACTGGGTTACAGGTCAATCCGCTGAAAACCCATGGCAGACCAAACAGATAGCTGCAAGCTTAAGAACTTATAATCAGCTTGGGCTTCTTGCTGGAACTGACGTGTTTACAATGCCGCCTAAAGTAGCTGCTGCCGGACATAAAGAGTTAAGCGGAAAGTTTACATCGCGTTTACATGAAAACTATGATATTAGCATTTTTGATTCAGCAAAAGATGCCCACGTTGAAAAATTCTGGACAGTAGATAATAAAGTGCTTAAGCTTGCAGAAAGGCTGGCCTCGAAACTTCCGGTAACCGGTTCAGAACTGGTTCACATTGCTCATGATGAAGGTTGTGAGGATATGTTTCCGGTTTTGTCAAAAGAGGAGAAGGGATTCCTAATTTCAGACGGAAAGATACCGGTACACAGCAGGTGGGCAACGAAGATCAGTGAAGGCAAAATTGCTCCCGACACGCTGCTAACATTAGCAGGATTGGCTTCATTTACTGCCGATCAGCAGGCTCTCGATCAAAGAATTAGAGGGATTATAGAATAAGATTAAGGTTGAGGTTAAGGTTGAGGTTGAGATCTTCTTAGCCTAAACCTTAGCCTTAGCTTTAGCCGCGCTGCCGTACCATCTCATAAAGAAGAATTCCCGCTGCAACAGATACATTCAGCGAACCGATCTTTCCAGTCATTGGTATGCGTACCTGTTCATCGGAGAGTGATATTAGTTCACGGCTAACTCCCTTATCTTCTGAACCGAGTATTAATACGGTTGGTCCGGTTAAGACAGCTTCTGAAGCCAGTGTACCGGATTTTTCCCCTGCACAGATTACTTTTAATCCCGATTCTTTAAGATACTCTATAGCCCTGACAATACTTTTTTCCCTGCAAACCGGGAATGTATGCAAAGCTCCGGCAGATGTTTTAACTGCATCGGCAGTAACCCTGGCTGATCCTTTTTCAGGTATTATTATGGCGTGAGCTCCAAGACATTCTGCTGTTCTCACGATTGCCCCAAAGTTTCTCACATCCGAGACACCGTCGAGAGCGATAATCAAAGGATCTTCACCCTTTTCGAATATCATTGGAAGCAGATTCGCAATATGTTGATATTCAATTACAGACAACCATGCAAGCACACCCTGATGATTTTTTCTTGTTACAAGTTCAATTCGCTCCACCGGCACAATCTGATAGACAATATTGTTTTCCTTAACTTCAGTCATGAGCTCATGGTACAATTCGCCCTGAAGTCCCTGTTTAATAAGCAACCTGTCGATCTGTTTTCCGGCTTTAATGGCCTCTATTACTGCTCTTAATCCAAAGATGCAATCTGTTTCTTTCTGCATGGTGATTATTTATTATTATAGGGCTAACTAAAAAGTCTTTTCTAACCGCAAAGTACGCAAAGTTGGCGCAAAGTGCGCAAAGCTAAACCATTGTAGCAAATCTCTTTGCGATCTTTGCGATAAACCACCCCTTCAGGCTGGCTCCTTCGCTAAAATAGCCCACCGGGCTATTTCTTAACGCTTGGGCCCCTTTGCGGTTAATGGATTTTGACTTTTTCAACAGCCCCCTATTAAAATTCTGTCGGATTATCAAGCCGGAAAACGATTCCTTTTCTCCAGCTGGCAACTGCCTGATCCCACTTAGTAACAAGTGTTTCGCTCCTGCTGAGGAAGTAGTCATTATCAGTAAACCGGCTTTCTCTTTTTTTGAAGTTGAAGAAAACATAATCTTCGCTTACCGTGTATCGGCCTCCCCATCTCGATTTTATTATGGGTTTCTTATATCCCCAGCTTTCACCTTCATCTGTTTTATATATTTTATCAGGCGGGCCATACACAATATATATCATTCCCCTTTCTGTCATCCATCCCTCTTTGAAGGAGGTGAAGTAGTAATTAGAATAAAGTACTCTTGTATAATATATCCTGATGAGCTCACGGGCTTTTTCGATATTCCCCCCGCATTTTATCCAAAATTCATCAACAGCAAGCTTTGGTTTTGTTGCACTTCTTAAGTCAGCCATTTCATTACCGGAAGCAAGATATGCAAGCGGTTCAATCATAACCTCAGGTGTTGTAAGAGTCGGGTAGGTATCGCCAAGGTTTAAAAATGTATATCCTTCTTTTATGTTTCTTCCCGTTGTAAACAGGTAAACCCCTTTTCTTGGGAACATAATCGGAAGCGTGTCGGAATAGCGGATTGCAGCAACCTTTTCTGGTTCATAATCGAGTGTTTTTTCAGGCAGGATCATTGACGGCGGATCTGGAACAACTGTAATCGGCTTAAAATATGAAATATACAGACTATCAATCTGCCCCCTGAGGTAAACAAGATTAACGTACTCATTTACTCTGAGAACCGGAATAAATAATTCGTTTTTTTGGAAATGCCCCTGAGCCCTGAAGTTGTACCTGTTATTCTCCGACCTCGTATCAAATGAAACGAAGGCTTGTGTAACACCTAACCTTAACCTGTCAAGGACTCTTACCTCTGCAACGTATGAATTGCCCTTTTCAACTTTAAGTGGAATCGTATAAACATACTCTGTTTTACCTGTCTCTTTTACAATTCTCAGGTTGACAACTGCAGTATCAGCGAGTATTTTTCCCTGATTTACATTAAATAGTTTAACCGTTATAAGCAACATTGAGGCAGGAACCCCTTCCGGATTAGCCTGAGAGAAGAAGAGATCGTTAGCCGCAAACTTTACTGACAGGACTGAGGATTCATCTGATAGATTATAAATATTATACCTGGGATTAAGAATATTTTTTGTAGGATTATAAAGGTAAGACAGGTCCTTAGTATCAACATTAGGCTGGGTTGTTTTACAGGATATAAAAATTACCTGCGAGATAATAACAGTAAACAGCAAAGAAAAGCTTATGGTTTTAATACTATTCGCCATTTCTAAAATCTTTAGCATCAGTAACTTTATTCTCTGTCCATTCAATCCTGATCCTTGTAAGCTCTTTATTGTCGCTGAGGCGCACAATTGAATGATTGAAAAAGGTTTGATTACCTTCTTCAAAAGATGTCCTTATAATAATCTCGTCGTCGAAAATAGATTCAGCAAGATAGTTTATTTCAGCCGAAAGCGGAACATTCTTCATCACAAATTCAAGATTGTATGTATCGCTGACCCATTTCAGATATTGCACATTATTTGTATGCATATTTACATCAATGTCGCTCACTTTTACTTTATAAGGACTGGAAAGTGCTCCAGTTTCAGCTGAGGGTTCAATTTTAGTAGCATATCTGAGAGGAGAATTTTCAGTATGAAGATTGGGATTATAGGTTGATAATATTGAATCAGGTCTTTGTACCTTTTTAGTTGTCCTGTCGAGAATGAGCCATGATGAAGTGCCTGAGGCGATGTGTCTTCCGTCGGAATATTTTACGTCGTAGTTCCTGAGTGCAAATAGTTTATCTGTCCCGTTGGGCCAGGTTTTAATAATAATAGTTTCTTCCCATAAGGGCCATTCTGTTATAACCGCGTACATCCGTGAGAGTACCCAGAACCGGTTATCCTTCATAAGGTCATCTCTTCCGAATCCCAGTTTTACTGCATGATCGGAAGCTATGTCCTGCATATAATTATAGAGTGAATAGAGGTTAAGTTTACCGTCAGGACCAGTTTCGTAAACGTGGATTCGGTATTCTTTTTCAAACTGAAGCGATTCCATGATCAACTGTTATTTTTTAGAAATTCTTCAACCTCATTGCTGTAGAGGGTCCACTTATTCATTTCTTCGTTAAGCTGCTCCTTTAAATCCTGGTATTTTTGATAATCGTCCTCGTGCGACAGAGATGTATTACCCGGCTCCATAAAGGATTTATCAACAGCAATAATCTCGGCTTCTATTTTCTCTATCGTTGTTTCGGATTCTTCAAGTCTCTTTCTCAGCTTTCTGAGGTTACGATCGTATTCCTTCCTTTCAAGATATTTTTGTTTATTACTTGAGACATCGGTCTTTACCGATTCACTTTTTATCTTATCCTTTTTCTCAATATCTTTCAGATTTTCAATCTTTTTCTTCCTGAGGAAATCATAAATACCACCTATGCTTTCTTTAATCCTGTTATGTTTGAATTCAAAAACCTTTCCGACAATTCCATCCAGGAAATCCCTGTCGTGCGATACAACAATTAGTGTGCCATCATACTTAATAAGAGCCTGTTTCAGAATGTCTTTTGTTCGCATGTCGAGATGATTTGTAGGCTCATCGAGCACCAGAAGATTGCTTGGCTCCAGAAGCAGTTTTACCATTGCAAGTCTCGATCTCTCACCTCCCGAAAGGACTTTAACCTTTTTTTCAACATCATCTCCTTTGAAAAGAAACGCTCCCAGCATGTTACGGATTTTGGCCCTTACATCTCCTTTTGCCACATCGTCGATTGTCTGTAACACAGTTTTTTCTTCATCGAGCAGCTCATCCTGGTTCTGCGCAAAATACCCGATCTTGACATTATGTCCGAGAGTGAGGCTACCAGTATAATCAAGATCACCTTTTATGATCTTCGACAATGTGGTTTTTCCCTCACCGTTTCTACCAACAAACGCTACTTTCTCCCCTCTTATTATTTTGATGTCGATCTTATTTAATACGTTAAGTGACCCATAATTTTTAGAGAGTTCCACAGCTTCAACAACAACGGTGCCCGAACGCGGGGCAGGAGGAAACCGGAGGTGGACAGCGCTTTTATCTTCCTCGTCAACCTCTAGCCGCTCAACCTTATCGAGTTGTTTTATCTTCGATTGCACCTGTATGGCCTTTGTTGCCTTCGACCTGAACCGTTCTATGAACTTTTCTGTATCTTCAATTTTCTTCTGCTGGTTTCTGAAGGCAGCTATCTGTTGATCTCTTCTTTCCTCGCGGAGGATAAGATACTTCGACCATGAGGCTTTGTAATCATATATTTTCCCAAGCGAGATCTCAATTGTTCTTTTGGTTACAGCATCCAGGAAAGCACGGTCGTGAGAAACCATAAGTACCGCACCAGAGTAACTTGCAAGAAAAGTCTCCAGCCACTGAATCGATTCAATATCGAGATGGTTTGTCGGTTCGTCGAGAAGAAACAGCGAAGGCTTTCTGAGAAGGATCTTCGCAAGTTCAATTCGCATTCTCCATCCACCACTTAGCTCGCTTGTATATCTGTCGAAGTCTTTTCTCTCAAAACCCAGTCCCAGCAGCGTCTGTTCGGCTTCTGCCATATAGTTTGTTCCACCCAGCATTCTGTATCTTTCCTCAACAACAGTAAGATGATCGCAAAGCTTCAGATACTCGGGCGATTCATAGTCGTCGCGTCTTAAAACCTCTGAACTGCAGAATTCTATCTCTTCAGAGAGACCGATAAGTTCCGAAAATGCAGTTATTGTTTCGTTAATTACAGTTGTGGTATCGTCGACCTTCATTTGCTGGGGAAGGTAGCCTATTGTGACATCTTTCGACATGTCTATCAGTCCGGAAGAAGGACTCTGAAGACCTGAAATAATCTTTAGAAGAGTTGATTTGCCTGCTCCGTTTTTGCCTGCCAGACCGATCCGGTCCTGATCATTTATCAGAAATGAGATATTAGTTAATAAGTCAAAACTGCCGAAAGAAACTGAGATATCCTGAACCGAAACCATAAATAAAAATAAATTGAGTGCAAATATAGGAAAAGTAAGTGAGTCGAGGAAAGAGGGTAATTGACCACCTCAAGATAAAAGTGAGTCCTTTCACTTATAGAAAAAAATAAACCGCAGAGAACCGCAGAGCAAAAAACGCAGAGTACCGCAGAGAAGAACCATGAAGGATATTATGTTATTTGGTTACAATTTTTACCACTTCAGGCTTTTTTACTCTGAATTCCCCAGAGCATCTGCGATCAACAAGATGGCAGTTCAAAACAAAGTTGTACGCGACTAACCTCTGCGGCCCTCTGCGTAAAACTCTGCGGTTCTCAGCGGTTTAAAATTGGATATTGGTTCAAAATTTATTCACCAATCTCTTTAATCCATCGGTAATCCTTAATACATTGAAGTTCATTAGTAATCCTACCTTGCAACCTGAAAGTTTAAGATAGGTTAGAACCTGAGCTATATGCACATCATTCAGACAATCGACAGATTTAATTTCAATAACTACTTTTTTTTCAACAATGAGATCTAACCTGTACCCTGCATCAAGTTTTACTTCCTTATAAACTAATGGTAAAGGTTTTTGCTTCTCAACAAATAGCCCAGAATTTTGTAATTCATAATATAAGCACTCCAGATATGCACTTTCCAGTAACCCCGGTCCAAGCGATTTATGAACTTCAATCGCACACCCGATTATTTTTTCAGATATTTCATTTTCCACCATAATAAACATTTTTTATTCTATGATTATCTTCTTTGTACTCATTCCATCCGATGTCTGAACCCTAATAAAATAAATTCCTTTTGGAAATCCAGAGACAGGAATTACCACATTCTCTTCAGAGTTGTAGTTTGATGACCATATTGCGACCCCTGCAAGGCTTTGGATTTCAATACGTTGAATATTGTTTAAATTACTGATATTCAGGAAATTATGGGCCGGGTTTGGATAAACCTTAATTTCTGAGGATTGTATTTCATTATTACTAGTAGGGAAGCTCTCTTCAAAGACAAAATCATCCCAATATGTTACACTACTTGGTAAAGTACGTACAAGCAAATAAAAGTAAGCGGCGTTTTCGGGGGAGGTAAGATCACATGAGAATTGTTGCCATACTTCACTTTTCATATACACTGAATGAAGAACAACAAGACTTGAAGGATCGTTTATCGAAGTCTTTGCCCCATCCAGCCACTCACACCATAAGCGGCATCCATTGCCAGTTGTTGTGCTCCCTGTCTTAAAGAAAAAGGAGAACCTGTAATGTTTTCCGGGACTGACAATGACTCTTTGCCCAAGATCCCTCGATGTAGTCACTCCATCTTGCCGGCATGCATACACCCCTGATTTTACAAAATCGGAATCTTTTAAACAATTCTGTGTATTTGCCCAATCTGAAGGTTTTCCTGTACTACCCCATATCTCCAACCCCGGGTTTACAACAAGGTTCTGGGCAGACACTGCTGTCCAAAAAACACAGCACAGCACGAAGAATATCCCTCTTTTCATAAAAGTGAGTATTAATAATAGGTATAAGAAATAAATTTGTTGCGAGACAAATTTCTATTGCTAATATCCGCCAATTCCGTTAAAAAACCAAATCTTTTTCAAATTGATATTCGCATCATTAGTCTGTCATTGGGAGGAGCGGAGCGACGAAGCAATCCATAACATGCAATACGAAGTACGCTAGTTTAGTGGTCTCCCGTGGCAGATTGCTTCGCTGCGCTCGCAATGACCATACCTTCCCTAAACGGTCGAGTCATTGCGAGGAGGTACGACGAAGCAATCCGTAACATGCAACATCAGGATTCTTATACAAGACTTCTCCCCAGAACCACTATATTTGCAGCCGGGTAACAATTGCTAAAAAACTGTTTCCTGATTATCAAAATATTAAATAAGTGGGAAGAAGAAAAGGACTGCCTTCGCTTGAAAAAGTGACAATTACTGATATAGGCGCTGAAGGAAATGCTTTAGCCAGAGTGGATAACCTGGTTGTTTTTGTTCCGATGCTGATACCTGGCGATGTGGTTGATATCCAGGTTATCAGGAAAAGGAAAAAGTATCTGGAGGGGAAGGTTATAAAGTTTCATGAGTATTCTTCAGACCGGATAAAACCAAGATGCATCCATTTCGGAGTGTGCGGCGGTTGCAAATGGCAGCACCTTCCTTACAAGCTTCAGTTAAAATACAAGGAGAAGCAGGTAAGAGACAATCTTAGCAGAATAGGCAAAGTTGAATTGCCTGAAATCAAACCAATTATTGCTTCGTCTGAAGAATATCTCTACCGGAATAAGCTAGAATTTACCTTTTCAGATAAAAGGTGGCTTACAAAAGAGGAAGTGGGTACTGAAACCCGTTTTGAAAGGGAGGGTGCTCTGGGATTTCATATCCCCGGTTTATTTGACAAGGTGCTCGACATTCAGGAGTGCCATCTTCAGCCTGAACCTTCAAATGCAATCAGAAATTCGGTAAAAGAATACTCTCTCAGGAATAACCTCGAATTCTTCGATCTTCGGGAGCAAACAGGACTTCTGAGGAACCTTATTGTAAGGAACACTCTTAAAGGCGATGTAATGGTAATTGCGGTCTTTTTTCATGAAGATTATGAAAAAAGAGAAGCATTACTTGATTTTCTTGAGACTTCATATCCGCAGATAACATCTCTGATGTATGTTATAAATTCGAAGAGAAATGATTCCCTGAACGATCAGGATCCGATTCTTTACAAGGGAGATGCTTATCTGGTTGAGGAAATGGAAGGTCTGAAATTCAGGATAGGTCCAAAATCATTTTATCAAACTAATACAAAACAAGCTTTCGAACTGTATAGTGTGGCGAGGAATTTTGCAGCTTTATCTGGAAATGAAATAGTGTATGATCTCTATACGGGTACCGGTACCATTGCTAATTTCGTTGCCAAATCAGCTGCTAAAGTAATTGGTATTGAGTATGTTGATGAAGCGGTTAAGGACGCAAAAATTAATTCGGAAATTAATAATATTCATAATACATATTTTTTCTCCGGAGATATGAAAGATGTTCTTTCCGAAAAATTTATTGAAAACAACGGAAGTCCGGATGTTATTATTACCGACCCTCCAAGAGCTGGTATGCATGAAGATGTAATAAAGGTAATTCTTAAGGCTGCCGCCCAGAAAATTGTCTATGTCAGCTGTAATCCTGCTACCCAGGCAAGGGATATCCTGCTATTGTCGGAAGATTATACAGTGTCGGCAGTGCAACCCGTTGACATGTTTCCTCATACGCATCACGTTGAAAATGTTGTTCTTCTGGAAAGGAAAGCAGGTTTGTAAATAAAAAGATAATTAATTTTGCACTTTATACTTGTTTTCCTACTTTTGTCGCACTCTGTAAAACAGATTGACTCATTAAACGACCATGGGTTACCTTTCTTCGCTTAAGCCACAGAAGGTGAAGAATTACGGAGCTTAAAATACTGGAGAGATGGGTGAGTGGCTTAAACCAGTCCCGAGGCATCGGGACTAAACTGCCGTATCACAAAAATGTTCTTAATTGTATTGGAGAGATGGGTGAGTGGCTTAAACCAGCAGTTTGCTAAACTGCCGTAGGGGAAACTTTACCGGGGGTTCGAATCCCCCTCTCTCCGCAACATCTGAATAAACCCCGCGCCAGCGGGGTTGTTTATTTCAATGAAGATCCGAAGAAAGCCCGCTTTCTGAAGGAGCTTCGTTGAAATAAACAAAACCCGACAGGGTTTATTCAGATGTTGCAAGGTTCTCCCCCGGGGATCATGACCGACCGAGGGAAGGTCGTAATCCCTAAAACACTATAATTATAATCGAAAACACAATCTTTACATCGGGGAAGAAAAGCGTGAGATATAAATTTCGCTTTGAGATAAATACATAAAAATATATTGTTATCAATAGTTTTTTTTAATTGTGATTGATATTATTTGAATATTATATTGCTATGTTCCATAAATTTAGTATATTCGCACCGTTATTTTTAAACGAAACCGATTTATTAAATAGATCGAAATGTTGTTAAACAAAAAAAGTATTAAAAAGGTTAAAAAAATGAAGAACAAAGTTTTAATGGGATTAGCCGCTATTACTATGGTTGCTTTCCTTTCAAGTTGTGGCAAAGTTCCACAGGCTAAAATTGATGCTACCAATGCAGCTATCGCTACAGCGCAGACTGCCGAAGCAGCAGTTTATGTACCTTCTGCATTTGCAGCTGTACAGGATTCTATGAAAGTTATCATGGCTGATATCGAAGTTCAGAAATCGAAATTATTCAAGAAATTTGGCCCTGCTGAACTTAAACTTGATGAAACATTAGCTGCTGCTAATAAAGTTGCTGCTGATGCTGCAGCCAAAAAAGCTGAAGTTAAAAAGGAAGTTGAAACTACTCTTACAGACATTAAAGCTGTAATTACTGAGAACACTGACCTTATGAAAAAAGCTCCAAAAGGAAAAGAAGGTGCTGCTGTTCTTGAGCAAATGAAAACTGAAATGGCTACCATCGAAGCTTCTGTTGCTGAAGCTCAGGCTTTGTACGACAAAGGTACCTACCTTGATGCACTGAATAAAGTTAAAGCTGCTAAAGTAAGCGCTGACGGCATTAACACCGAACTTAAAGATGCTATCGCAAAAGTAAAAGGAAAAGCAAAACCAGCTGCAAAACCAGCTGCAAAGAAATAGTTGAATAAGTATTAGCTTATTTTATGAAATCCCCGGGAGATTCCCGGGGTTTTTTTTAAAGTAGTCGCAGGAAAACATGAGAAAGGTTTGGAGAGATGTGTTGGTTTTCATTGCTATTGCAGTGTCTATTTCATTGACTGTCTTATTATTAATTCATTTTACGCCCCGGCCTCCTGTAAACGAGATGGACTATGCCAGGGAGGCTCTTTCGAAAGCCGGCACAAAAAATGCCGACACCTATTCTAAGAAATTATATACCCAGGCAAAGATCTACTACGATTCTGCCATGGTTAACTGGGAACGGGAAAACAAAAGGTTTTTGTATTTAAGGGATTACGAGAAGGTTACATTTTTTGCGGAGCTCTCTGCGCAAAAAGCAATTCAGGCCACTGACAATTCTATAAGTAGCACCTCGAACCTGAAAATTAAAGTAAAGCAAAAGATTGAATCACTTAGCAACCTGGTCTTAGAGATCAATAAGTTATTCACTACATATCCTTTATCATCTGAGATAAGAAACAGGATATCGAATGGTAAGATGTTGCTTGAGGAAGCTATTGTAGCTTACAATAAGAGTCAGTTCCTTCAGGCTAACAGAAAAATTACAGATTCGGAATATCTGCTCACAGCATCATACGAAAATGCAAATGCGAATCTTAAAAATTATTTCAAGTCATACTCGGTCTGGAAAAATTGGGCAGACAAAACAATAAGTGAATCAAAGAAAAACAAGGATTATTCAATAATTATTGATAAATTTTCACGAAAATGTTTTGTGTACCAAAATGGTTCCAAAAAACACGAGTTTGATACTGAGTTAGGAAAAAACTGGGTAGGAGATAAAAGAGTAAAAGGAGATAATGCTACTCCCGAAGGGATGTATAAAATAACAAAAAAAATTGATAGTGGTAAAACCAAATACTATAAAGCTTTGTTGTTAGATTACCCAAATGAAGAGGATTTAGTGCATTTCAGATCGGATATCGCTAGGGGTATCCTTCCAGCTTCTGCTAAGATTGGGGGCTTAATTGAAATCCATGGGAATGGGGGAAAAGGTATTGACTGGACTGAAGGGTGCGTAGCGCTTACCGATAGGGAAATGGATATTATATTTAAACTGGTTAGGGTGGGTACTCCGGTAACAATAATTGGCTCAATGGTTGATATTCAATATATTGTAAGAAGATGATTGTCTGATATGGAAAATGAAGAGAATTTGAATCAGAAGGAAGTGCCAGAGGACAAAAAAACTGGTTCTGATCAGTTTTCAAATGAAAAAAATGAAAACGATCAGGAAATAAAGTCTGCTGATATCGTCGGGAAGAAAAAAGGTTCAATGAATTTTTTTCGATATCTTATGATTGTTTTTGGGTTGCTCCTTGCGGTTATTCTTTTGGTCGTTTTTGTACTCTACCTGGCTCCCGGACTTCAGGAAGTCTCATCTGTTGGGAAATCAAATATTTCAACCAACTCTGATTTAAAAAAAGATGCAGGATACAAAAATCAGATAAGCCTGATGTCGAAAGATATTCAGCGCCTGTCAAGAAAATACAATACTTATACCACAGGACAATCGTATATAGTTATTAATACCACCGATAACAGATTTTCACTTTATAAGAATAAGGTACTCGTACGTGAAGGTATTTGTAGTTCAGGGGCTAATAAAATTCTTCAGACTGAGAAAAAAACTTATTTATTTAAGACACCTAAAGGGAAATTTTCAATTACAGGAAAAAGAAAGCATCCCTATTGGCACCGGTCTGATTGGGACTTTATTGAGCAGGGTCTTCCGGTACCACCAAAAGACGATCCTTCCAGATGGGAAGAGGGAGTGCTTGGTGATTATGCCCTCGATCTGGTTGATGGGTACATGATTCATGGGACAATCTATAAGCGACTTATGGGCATGCCTGTTACACACGGATGCGTAAGGCTGCTGGATGAAGACCTTGAGGTAGTATTTAACACTCTTAATATCGGCTCAAAAGTTTATATTTTCTGATACAGAGGTACTTTTTATGAAAGAAGAAACCAGGGGAAAGCCCCGTTATTTATTAATAGTCATTATCATTATAGCTATTGCTGTTCTGTCATTTGTTGTCTATTACAGCATAATGGAAATGAGAGGTCCAGCCATGAAGATGGCTGAAATATCAGCTAAATACGGTAACGCTAATAACGATAAACGCAAACTGCCAAAGAATATCACCACTGATTCAACTTTTCTGGCATTGTTAAAAGAGCAGGCCTATTTGCAATCAAGAGTTCTGATGGCAGAAACCGATTCAGTTTATCTTACTCTGAACCTGTCAGAAAGAGTTATCAATATAGAAATATCCGGCGTCGTTGTACATTCCACCCCGATTACCGAATTTGAAGCAAGCAAATTAATAACCGATGGGGATAAATTTACTATTACCTCTTTATTATCCGCGCCACTTACCATTGTAAGCGACACTTCTTCAATAGCAAAAGTGCCTTTTATAATGAAAGTTGCACCAAAGGATACCTCTGAATTTAAACCCGATGCAATACCCGACACAGCATTTTATGAACCTGTTAACTACATCTTTGAGACCGACAGAGGAATAAAAATAATGGTATACCAGAGCGAGGAAATTAAACAGGGAGACAGCAAAGATCGTTTTCTGTTCGATCTTCTTCACAGGTTAATCAGTACGAAGGCTGCCTTGAAAGACATTCTTGCATTTAAAGTGCCTGAATATCAGCCTTTTATCAAAATTAAGATACCAAGTGCTGAAGCAAAGATCATATACAGAGCTATTCCTAAGCACGGACAAATAGCAGTTTTTCTGTAGCAATCCGATTAATATAAATCTGAAATCATGAAAAAACTTAGTTTCTCAATGTCGTATGCACGCCATCTTTTTGCTGGCGGCCTTCTGTGTCTCTGCTTTTCAGTTTCAGGTCAGGATAAGACAACAGCATCACCTGTACTTCCTGACAGTATTAACAAAATTGTATCTGTTTCGTGCATGCCATGTCATTCAAACGATGGTGGTATCTTCTCAAGACCAAAACTGAACTTTGAGAAATGGACTGAATATACCCCTGCAAAGCAGAAAGAAAGAGCTGCAAAGATGTATTCCGAATTGAATAAAGGTGATATGCCACCAAAGGCTGCAAGGGAAAAAAGTCCTGAAAAAATTCCTACCGCTGAACAGATCGAAACTATTAAAAGATGGTCTGAATCTTTCAAATAGAGGTGTATTTCTTAAGAATTTCGTTAACAAAATAATCAGTCCTCTTTGTTGATTATTACCCCCTTTCTAATCCTACTTAGGAGTGAGGTCTAACACCTTCTCCCTCTGAGACTACTCATTATAAACATCTTTTTTATTAAGTTCCAGCTGCGAGAAGGAGATCCCTCTCCCGCTGAAGCGGGATCGGTAAAACATAAATAATTGAACCGCAAAGTGCCGATAACTCCCCAAATAATAAATTCTTCCTTTTTTCTTTAAACCTGAGTTACATATCAAAAAAAAATGTAGGTTTGAAGAAGACAATTTTAATTAACCGATACTTTCATGGGAAGATTTACTGGTGTTATAGGGATTATTGTTATTCTTGCGCTCGCCTTCTTATGGTCAAATAACCGCAAAAGAATTAACTATCGCCTGGTGCTTACAGGGTTAGGTTTACAGATAGCACTTGCAATTTTCATCCTTAAAATCCCTATTGGTCAGGAAATCTTTTTCTGGCTTGGAAAAGCAATTAACAAGCTTCTCGATTTTTCCAAAGAAGGTGGACTATTTGTCTTCGGTGATCTTACAAAAGTCACTCAGATACTGCCGGAAGGTATTGTGAAAAGCGGAATCTTCCTGTTCATCCTTCTTCCTACCATTATCTTTGTTTGTGTGCTTGTTGCAATAGCGTATCATATTGGCCTTATGCAAAGATTTGTTGCTGTTATTGCACGGTTTGTTCATTGGGCAATGAGGGTAAGCGGCAGCGAAGCTTTGTCAAACGTGGCCAGTGCTTTTGTGGGACAGGTGGAGGCACAGATTATGATTCGTCCATATCTCTCCGGTATGACAATGTCTGAGCTTCTCGCATCAATGACAGGCAGTATGGCTTGTATTGCAGGAGGTGTTATGGCTGTCTATATTTCAATGGGAGTTCCGGCTTCCTATCTTCTAGCAGCAAGTCTCATGGCTGCCCCGGGAGCCCTGGTAATTTCCAAAATAGTTTTCCCCGAAACGGAAGAATCGGAAACACAGGGAGTGGTGAAACTGGAAGTGAAAAAGGAGCATTCCAATATTATGGATGCTATTTCAGCTGGTGCCAGCGACGGGATGAAGATCTCCCTGAACGTAATTGCAATGCTGATTGGTGTAATTGCGCTCATTGCTCTCGTTGATGCACTTCTGGGTTACTTCGGACATCTTCTCTCATGGATAGGTGTTTCATTGAACGCTCTCGGTCTTGATGTTGATAATCTTCGTCTGAAAGATGTAGTAGGTGCATTCTTTAGTCTCTTTGCAATAGTTATGGGTGTACCTCCTTCCGAATCTCTTCATGTTGGTTCACTTATGGGAACCAAAATGGTTATAAATGAGTTTGTTGCCTATTCCGATCTTACACCAATGATACATCAGGGTCTTCTAAGTGCTAAATCAGTTGTTATTGCCAGTTTTGCACTTTGTGGTTTCGCTAATTTCAGCTCAATAGCAATACAGCTTGGAGGAATAGGAGTGCTCGTCCCCAGCCGTAAAGCTGACCTTGCCAGTTTAGGATTTAAAGCAATGCTCTGCGGAACTATGGCTTCCTATATTTCGGCTTCTCTTGCTGGGATTCTCTTATAAGGTTTTTCACTGATAAAATTCAAGGTTACACTTAGATAACCTCCTAATCCACTGAACTTTCTTGCCAGTAAGGGTTTCTTTGCCTATTTTGGTAAAGGATTTAATAGTACCTTTTAATTCATCTGACTCAAAACGCATCTGCCATTGACTGACGATACAGACCTTATAAAACGACTTAAGGCAGCTGACAGATCTGCTTTCAATGAGCTTGTCCAGCTCCATTCAGACAAGGTCTTGAACACGTGTTACCGTTTTCTGCTTGATAAGGAAGATGCGGAAGATATTTCACAAGAGGTTTTTATCGAGGTATTTCAATCCATTAAATCTTTCAAAGGCGATTCAAAACTTTCTACCTGGATTTTCAGGATAGCTGTAACAAAAAGTCTTGACGAGATAAAAATGAAAAAAAGAAAAAAACGCATTTCCTCTTTTGGCAAAATACTTCACCTTGATGATGTAGTTCATTGGATTGGCGGTGGACAAATGCCTGATGCATCAATAAACGAAAAGGAGAGAATGAAGGAGGTAATGCATGCACTTGATAAACTGCCTGAGAACCAGAGAGCAGCCTTCACATTAAGCAAAATTGAAGGATATTCTAATACAGAAATTGCGGATATAATTAGTACTACAACTGAGGCTGTTGAGTCTCTAGTTTACAGGGCAAAAAAGACAATAAGCCTTGAGTTGGAGAAAATTCTAAAAAAATAATCACAACCGCCGCCGGAAAATAAATTTATTATCGTCTAAATAACAAATAACTATAATGAAAGAATCAGAATTAAATAATCAGGTAAACCTTAAGCTGCATGAGTTTGAATCAATTGCAGACATTCAGCCAACAGAAGAATGGGGTCTGACTTTGATGAACAAAATCGATTCATCTCATCGTTATTCAGGTCTGAGAACTTCAGCAATCAGTTTTATTGCTATGCTGCTGATCATTGTTGATATAGGGATCATTTTAAACGCTGTAATAAGTGAGCCAAAACAATCTCGGCTTAGCGATAATGAACTACATGTTGTGGTAAATGAATTTCTTATTAACCCGGTTTCGATAAACAATTAGGTTATGGATATTTTAATGCAAAAGAAATTTCTGGTCAGAATAGTAATATTATTAACTGTTCTGAATCTTTCTTTTATAGGTCTTTTTGTCTGGAAAGATTTTATCAGGAAACCTCCCAGGGAAAACAACCGGAATAATCCAAATAATCCAAATAATCCAAATAATGGTAGCGACCCACGTAACTCACGCGATATATTTGAAATATTGAAAAGAGAACTGAATCTTTCTAAGGAGCAGGTTGATGAAATCAGGAATCTTAGATCAGGTTTTTCTGAAACTGAAAAAATGCTTTCGGATGCAATTAAAAGCGAAAAAGACTCCATGAATATTTTTATGTTTAACAAAGAAACAAATGATGAGATAGTTAAGTCTTTAGCCAGACGTGTGGCAGAGAATGATTATAAAATGGAGTTAATACGTTACGAACAGGCTCAGAAACTAAAATCAATATGCACTGCTTCACAACAGGAAAAATTTGAAGACTTGGTTTTAGAGATCAGAGACTATTTTAGGACAGATGATAAACCCCAAAAGAAACCTGGCTTATGACTTAGCTAATTATTATTATAACTGCTCGCAAAGTCGCAAAGGCGCAAAGTGTTAATTTTAAATAACTTACAAAAAGCATTATTAATCTCCCAGTTGATTAAAAATGTTTTAGTCAGGTATTTTATTGGAAAAAACGAACTAAAGACTATTAAAATGAAATTAGTATCTGAAATAGCAAGGAAAAGAAAGGCAGGATTGGCATCATTTATAATTGCGATAGACCTGATTGCTTTTTCACTATTGTTATTTCAATTTTCTTCATGCACTAAAAGCCAGGAAAATAACAATCAGACAATTGACTCAGCGGCAATAGGTGTTGATGTTAGAATACCCGGTGGAGAGTACGAAATGGGTGACCATTTTGGATTTGTCGACCCTGCCCATCCAAGCGATGAGCTGCCAATTCACCTGGTCAAGATCAATTCATTCTATATTGCTTCAACTGAAACATCTAACCAACAATTTCTTGACTTTTTAAAGAGCGCTCTTGCTGACGGATTAATTGAAGTCCGTAACAATATTGTGTATGCAAAGGGAGGAACTGAACCTTATTATCTTACAAATCAATATGCATCATATTATAGCATAGGTTTTTCTGCAAATTATTTTTCCATTACAGATTTCAGGGCTAAACATCCTGTTGTAGGAGTAATGTGGACCGGAGCAGCTGCATATTGCAACTGGCTGAGCTTACAGAAAGGGCTACAGCCATGTTACAACCTAAGCACCGGCGTTTGTGATTTTGCAAAAAACGGCTATCGTCTTCCTACAGAGGCAGAATGGGAATATGCCGGCAGGGGTGGGCACAC
This sequence comes from uncultured Bacteroidales bacterium, assembly GCA_963809855.1. Taxonomy (GTDB): domain Bacteria; phylum Bacteroidota; class Bacteroidia; order Bacteroidales; family VadinHA17; genus LD21. The sequence goes on from CAWELF010000001.1 coordinate 4,280,669, forward strand.
AAATCCTTATTACAATTATCCAAATGGTAATACCATTGATATTACTGGTGTTAACCTTCCTAAATCGGGAGATCCTTACGAGACAGATGCATTTCCGAATACAACCCCGGTTGGTTTTTATGACGGAAAGCTGAAAATGAAATCAGATTATAACTGGCCGGGAAATGCATCATCTTATCAGACTTCAAATGGAGTAAATGGTTTCGGCTTGTACGATATGGAAGGCAATGTTTGGGAATTTGTGAATGACTGGTATGGTCAGAATTATTATAGCACAAGTCCTTCTGATAATCCAAAAGGCCCGGACTCCGGTTTCATTATGCCAGATGGAAAACCTTACAGGGGAATGCGCGGCGGGAATTGGTATAATGGCCTTGATGTCAATGGAATAAATGATGGCCATTCAAGAGTTTCTAACCGTAATCCATCTTACTATCGCGGCCCCCAGGATCCAAACCATCCTTATTATCATCTGGGCTTCAGAATTGCGCGAAACCTTTAAATAGGACTGCAACATATTTCAATAAGTAACAATTCATAAATCCGCATAATTATGAAAACAGCATTCAGAATTTACTCCAAAATCAGATATAGCATTATTATGCTTTTATTTTCTCTTTTACTATTGTCTTGTAAGAAAAGTGAAGAAACGACTACTGGTGATACCTATACCGGAGTAAGAACTGTTGGCCTGTTTGTAAACAATACAGCCAAGGTATACAACGGATACACTCTTTTTGCTCCAAAACAAAACACTATGACATACCTTATTAATAATGAGGGCCGTATCGTGCATCAGTGGACAAAGAGTGCTTATCCTCCCGGACAATCTGTATATCTTCTGGAGAATGGGCACCTGCTCCGTTCATGTATGACCCCCGGAAGACTTAGCAGTGGTGGCGGCGAGGGAGGTAGAGTTGAAGAATATGACTGGGATGACAACATGGTATGGCAACTCGATTTTTCGACAGACACCTATATGCAACATCACGATATAAAGATGTTGCCAAACGGGAATATACTTATGCTTGTGATCGAGAAGAAAACCTACGCAGAATGTATTGCTGCAGGTTTTAATCCCTCAAAATTCCAGCCGGATATAGTATCAAAAGGAATGATGCTTCCCGATTATGTTGCGGAGATACAACCTACTAAACCGATTGGGGGAACCGTAGTATGGGAATGGCATACATGGGATCATCTAATTCAGGATTATGATGCAGCAAAAGCAAATTATGGCGTAGTAAAATCTAATCCGCAGCTTATAGATGCTGCTGGTGATCAGAAAGCACTCCCGGCATTCTGGAACCACATGAATTCTATTGATTATAATGCTGCACTGGATCAGATTGCTTTAAGTGTAAGAGGAAATAGTGAAGTATGGATCATCGACCATAGCACTACTACTGCTGAGGCAAAATCGCACGTAGGAGGAAAAAGGGGTAAAGGAGGAGACCTGCTCTATCGGTGGGGTAATCCGATGGCTTACAGATCTGGAACAGTAAGCGATCAGAGATATTTTCAGCAGCATGATGTTGAGTGGGTGAAACCGGGTTTTCCTGGTGCTGGAAATTTAACTTGCTTTAATAACGGACTGGGACGGGGTGATTATTCAACTGTTGATGAATTTACTCCTGCTATAAACACCGAGGGGAGTTATACTATGATTGCGGGTTCTGCGCTAAGTCCGGCTAACTATACATGGACATACAAGGGCACAGCAACAGATCCGATGTATTCGGAAAACATATCCGGAGCATACCGTTTGCCAAATGGAAACACAATAATCTGTTCAGGTACTATTGGGAGATTTCTTGAAGTAACAAACACAGGTGAGATTGTTTGGGAGTATATATGCCCGGTTGAACTTAAAGGTGTTATAACTCAGGGAAATAAGCCTTCTGAAGATGCAGCACGCACTGGAGAGACAATGAATTCAGTATTCAGAGTCTATAAGTATCCGGTTGATTATGCAGCGTTTACAGGTAGAACTCTCACACCGGGTGATTTTATAGAATTGTACCCCTAGACTGAGTTTAAACTATCAACCCAATAATAGCTTCCCATTTTTCAGATAACGCTTTGGATAAAAAAGATGTATGAAAAAAGAAATAGTTTCAACTGCTTTGTTTTTGTGTTTTTTCGTTGCTGCTGCTCAGGAAAACTTTATGACCTTTACTGAAACCAGGTATTGGTATCCTGTAAAAGCATATAACGGGTACACTTTATTCGGAACACGGGGGATTACCTATTTAATTGATATGGAGGGGAGAGTAATACACACCTGGAATATCGGTACGAATCCCCGTTTTACTGATAATGGTACCCTGCTGGATGCTGTCGGTGGAAACCCAAGTAACTCGAACGTATGGCGAGAGCTTGACTGGAGTGGGAAAACGGTTTGGCAATACACTGAAACACGAACCAACTATCATGCACACCACGATTTTGCAAAAATCTATAATCCTAAATTCGGCGATTCAACGTTTATCTATATAGCTAACAAAGACTTAACATCAGCTCAATGTCTTGCTGCCGGCTGCAGCCCGTCGAACAACTATACGGGCGCCCAAATGGATGTAATTGTTGAAGTCGATAGGAACGGTAATTTGATATGGGAATGGTCGTTTTTTGATCATGTCGTTCAGGACATCGATGCAACCAAATCAACTTATGGAGTAATAAAGGAAACCCCGGGCAGAATAAACCTGAATCTAAGAGGTAATCCGGTGAAAAGTGACTGGCTTCATTGTAACTCACTCGACTATAACCAGTCGCTTGATTTAATTGTTATTAATTCTGTTCATGGTGAGTTTTATGTTATAGATCATGGCAATACATTTACAAAAGGTGATGTTACAGGTTCACTTGCCCTTGCAGCCTCTTCCAAAGGTGATTTTTTATACCGATTTGGCGATCCGGCAAAATACAACCAGGGTGATCCGCCATCCATCCTCGATAACTGGGAAAAAGCAACTTCAGGTCATAAACAGATAGGAGGTGCCCATGATATCCAGTGGATAAAACCCGGTCTTCCGGGAGAAGGAAATTTTTTGATCTTCAATAATGCTGAGAATCTGTTTGAACTCACTCCTCAATCCTACATTTTTGAGATAAATCCATATCTGAATGCAACAGGCACAAATACAACGAAATATGTAAATCCTCCTGCTGCCGGATATAATATTGTCAGCTCACCTGATGGAAATCTTATGAAGGAAAAGAAAAACCTTTCAAAACAGGTGGTGTGGACATATTCCAGTAAAAACAATACTTCTTTTTATAGTACAATAGGATCTAGCGCACAAAGGCTTCCAAATGGAAACACACTTATATGTTCAATGAATGATGGTCACTTTTTTGAAGTAGCACCCGACGATACCAGCATTGTGTGGGAATATATAAATCCAATGACGAGGGATGGGGTAAAGAAAATTAAGAAAGATAACTACCCGACTTATAACGGAGTTTTCAGAGCCTACAGATATACAAGTACTCACCCGGCGCTCCTTGGCCACGATTTAACTCCCGGAGAGCCTATAACTGGTTTCGATCCGGACTATATTACTCATAGTGAACTTACCTCTTTAAAAGACATTGATGTAAATCCTGTATCGGGAAGTACACTAAAACAGAATTATCCTAATCCTTTTACTTACAGTACTACAATTGAGTTTAACTTATCAAGCAGTAAACGGGTAAGTCTGAAAATTTATGATATGTCAGGAAACCCCATCAAAACAATGGTGAATGAAACATATCCTTCAGGGAATTATTCAATCACCTGGGATGGTACTAATGATGGCGGATCAAATGTGAGAAGCGGATTATATTTTTATGTACTGTTAGCTGATAATCAGAAAATTAGCAAGAAGATGATTTATTCGAGATAGAAAAAGAGGATGAAAAGGGAGAGGGATTTAAATCTATTATTTAATATTTGCACAGGATTACTTTTAGTGGTTTCCTGTATAGCTTCATGCAAAAGGAGCGGGGACACTTTAATTCAGGATTTTCCCGGAACTATACATTATACTGAAATCCTGGGAAGACCAACCAATACTTCCGTCACTATAAACGTTCTCGTTGATCTGCAGACTGATTTCTATTGGGAATATGGTACAACCACAGGAGCTTATAACATGAGTAGCCCTACTTTTTCTGCAACAAAAGATATGCCTCTTGAAGCAGATCTCGTAAATCTCGTTTCAAATACCCAATACTATTACAGAACAAGATACCGGTCTGCAGGAACATCTTTGTTTTCAGCTGGTCCTGAGCATACTTTTCATACTCCACGGGCTTCCGGAAACACTTTCACCTTTGCTGTTGAGGCAGATCCTCACCTTGACTCTAACTCAGACACAGCTGCATTTTCACTGTCACTCAAAAATATCCGGTTGGCAAATCCTGATTTTCTAATCGATCTGGGTGATATTTTCATGTCTGAAAAACAACCTGTTATTAATCAGCAGACAATTACGGACCGGCACATCCTTTACAGATCGTTTTTCGATAAGGTTTGTCCTTCGGTTCCTCTTTATCTTGTTTTGGGTAACCATGAAGGAGAATTGGGATGGCTTTTAGACGGGACTGCGAACAGCCTGCCTGTAATGGCCTCTAACACAAGAAAATTGTACTATCCAAACCCATTCCCGAATTCATTTTATTCAGGCGATACAAAAGCAGAAAACTATGTTGGGCTCCGTGGAAATTACTATGCATGGGAATGGGGAAATGCACTATTTGTTGTTCTTGACCCCTTCTGGTACACAACAGTCAAACCAGGCTGGGGATGGACACTCGGAGTTGAACAGTATAACTGGTTTAAAAGTGTTTTAACAACAAGTAAAGCTACGTACAAATTCGTTTTTTGCCATAATCTTGTTGGGGGGAATGGAAACGACGCCAGGGGAGGTACTGAATTTGCAAACTTATTCGAAATGGGTGGGTACAACACTGATGGAACCTGGGGATTTGATACATTTCGCCCTGGCTGGGGAAAACCAATTCATACCCTTATGAAAGAAAACAATGTCACTATCTTCTTTCATGGGCACGACCATTTTTACGGGAAACAGGACAAGGATGGAGTCGTATATCAGGAAGTTCCTCAGCCATCTAACAGGAGTCTGACAAATATTTCAGCCACAGATTATGGGTATGTTGAGGGAGTTTTGATGCCTGGTAGGGGTTATATTAAGGTTACTGTCTCAGGAATAGATGCTAAGGTGGAGTATATTGGTACCTATCTTCCATCCGAAGAAAACGCTTCACAGAAAAACATGGGAGTCAAAGCCACTTATACCATAAAATAGACAATGAAAGAAATCATTTCCTTCTAATCCCGAATATCAAAGACAAAAGCAACAATGAAGGCACTCTTTATTAAAACTATTTCATCATTCCTGATAGTCTTGTTAATATCTCTTGGATGCAATAAAAGCAATGATAATCAGGAAAATACAGGAGAAAGTCCAAGAACAGATGTTTTACTTCCCGATACCGGGCAAACAACAAGCTACACAACTACAATTGGAGAGGATGCTGACATTTCAATAAATACTCCGTCTTACACAGATAATAACAATGGAACCGTAACAGACAATGTTACCGGGCTGATGTGGCAGCAGACTGATGGCGGTGAGATGACATTTGAAAATGCCATAGCCTATTGCGCAGGATTGCGATTGGGAGGTTACAACGATTGGCGCCTTCCAGTATGTATTGAGTTATTCGACATTAATAGCTATGACAAACTTAATCCGGCTTTAAACACAACTTATTTCACTAAAACTCCCGCAGAATACTGGTGGACAAGCATAACCCGTGCTGATGATGCTTTGGCCGTGTGGGTTGTAAATGCGGGAGGCGGTATCGGAGCCCATCCTAAAAGTGAAACTTTAAGCGCCGGAGGATCAAAACGCTTTCATGTACGCGCAGTAAGAAAACCGAATATCGGTTCACAAGGTGATGTTCATCTTGTTGATAACGGTGATGGAACAATCACAGACAATTATACAGGATTAATCTGGCAGAAGATCCAACCTCAGGGTTCATTCACATGGGAAGAAGCTTTAACTTATGCTTCAGGGTTGACATTAGCGGGAAAGTCAGACTGGAGGCTTCCTAATGTGAAAGAGATTCAGTCGCTTAACGATGAAAAACTATTGAAACCCTCCTTTAATAAATACTATTTTACAAATACACAATCAGGAAATTACTGGACATCCACCACCATGATAAATGCTACGGTAAAAGCATGGGATATAAATGTTGACTACGGGATTATATCATATAATGACAAGACCGTTAAGGAAAATGTTTTATGCGTCAGGTAATGAAATGTTTTTCACTGATAAAATACCGGATTACACTTAGATAACCTCCTAATCCACTGAACTTTCTTTGTTGTGAAGCTATTTGCAATTAAATTTGTCTATAGTATATTAACCGCAAAGAACGCAAAGGAAATGCGCAAAGAACGCAAAGATGTAATATTTAACAAATTAACTCTGCGGTTCTCAGCGCACTCTGCGTTTAAAAAAGAACTTTTTATTCACCACTGTTGGGGTTAGTTGAAAGGCATTTTGAGCAAAATTTAATAGAGTAATTATGCTGATAAAAGGAAATATAGCAATCAGTGATAACGGTTTCGTTTTCAATCCTTCAACAGGTGATTCCTTTACAATGAACAACACAGGGAAGGAAGTTCTATTGCTGATTAAGGAAGGGAAGAGTATAAACGAGATATCAGATATTTTGATAACAAAATATGATGCTGACAGTACAACCATTGAAAGGTATCTGACTGATTTTATGAACGACCTGAGTGTAAATAACCTCCTTGAGGATTAAAATGAAACGACACAAAATAACTCTTGCAGTAACCGGGCTGAATAACATTGATAGTCCTGGACCCGGAATTCCGGTAATACGCGGTATCAGGGAGTCGAAGGATTTCGACGTCAGAATTATAGGTCTGGCATATGAGCACCTTGAACCAGGTATTTATATGAGTGAGCTGGTCGATAAGACATATATGATTCCTTATCCGGCAGAAGGTAAGGACACTTTGTTTAAAAGATTGGTCGATATACACTCAAAAGAGAAGCTGGATGTTATAATACCAAATTTCGACGCAGAGCTTTTTTCATTTATTAAACTCGAAAAACAACTGGCAGATATCGGAATTAAGACCTATCTTCCTTCTCTTGAGCAGTTTGAAGAAAGAAATAAGTCAAACCTTCCTGCTTATGGTGAGAAGTATGGAGTAAATGTTCCGGGAGGCACTGAAGTATTCAGCATTTCAGATCTCGACAACACCCTTAAATCGGTGAATTACCCGATTATGATTAAAGGGAAATATTATGATGCTTATCAGGCTTTTTCACTCGAACAGGCGGTTAGCTATTTCACAAAAATGTCTGCAAAATGGGGGCTTCCGGTAATTGTTCAGGAATACATAAAGGGAACAGAGGTAAATATTATTGCTCTTGGCGATGGCAAAGGGAATCTGATTGCAGCTGTTCCAATGCGTAAACAATATATTACCGAGAAGGGTAAAGCCTGGGGAGGTATTACTATTGAGGACTCCTCATTATTGGAGCTGGCCAGGAAAATCATTTCCAAGACTAAATGGAAGGGTGGAATGGAACTGGAGCTGATCAGGACTCCTGAAAATAAACTTTTTCTTCTGGAAATCAATCCAAGAATTCCTGCCTGGGTTTATCTGGCAGTCGGGGCTGGACAAAATATTCCGGAAGCCTTGCTCAAACTAACATTGGGGATAGATGTTAAACCATTCACCCGTTATGATGTTGGCAAAATGTTTATTAGGTACTCATACGATATGATTGTTGATCTGGAACTTTTCTCAAGACTGGCAACGACAGGGGAACTATAAAAAAGAAGGGGAGAGGGGGAGAAGGGGAGATCGGAGCGAAGCGGAGATTCCGCGACAGCGGAAGGGGTGACTGAGAGACCGAGAGACTAAGAGACGTTCTAAAACAACCTGTGTAACTCCGTGATAACTCTGTGTAACTCCGTGGTAAAAAGAGAAATGATGGGGAGAAAGAGAGAATGGGAGAGGAGGAGAATAATTTATTTTAAATGATTGAAAGGTAAAATATGTCAAAGCTAATTTTTGAACGTCCGACAATTACACGTTTAAATCCAGGAGTTCCATCGAAGCATGGTGTTGGAACGGTAGTTTCACCAATGCCACTTATCGATGGAGTGCTGGTAGATGATCTGATGGACAAGTATGGGTCACCCCTATACGTCTTTTCTGAAAGATCGATAAGAAAAGGGATTGAGGATATTAACAGGGCATTCAGTCTGAGGTATCCTAAATTTCAAATGGCATGGAGTTATAAAACAAATTATCTTGATGCTGTTTGCAGAATTTTTCATCAGGAGGGATCGTGGGCAGAGGTAGTTTCAGGCTTTGAGTATGATAAGGCAGTGCGAAATGGTGTTAAAGGTGAAAACATCATTTTTAACGGACCGGCAAAAACCAGTGCCGAACTTGAAAAAGCAGTTAGAAACGGATCCTTTATACATATAGATCACTTAGATGAACTATTCCTGTTATCAGATGTCTGCAAGAGATTAAATTCAGAGGCCCGTGTTGCTGTCAGGGTAAATATGGATATTGGTATTTACCCTAAATGGGACAGATTCGGGTTGAATTATGAGAACGGGGAGGCATGGGATGCAATAAACCGTATAATGCTTAATCCAAAATTGAAACTGATGGGTTTGCATACCCATATCGGGACATATATTATCAGCACAGATGCATACAGGATTGCAGCAACTAAGCTGTCAGATCTGGCTGCCAATATTGCTCATAAATTTGATTATCATATTTCATATATCGATATGGGAGGAGGATTTGCTTCAAAGAATACTCTCAGGGGCGCATATCTTTCAGGTGAAGATACTACTCCTTCATTCGATGAATATGCAGATGCTATTACAACAGCAATAATAAATTCTCAGATAAAACCCGATAAACTGCCAACGTTAATCCTCGAAACAGGACGTGCGCTAATCGATAACTCAGGATATATTGCTGGTTCGGTTATCGCCAATAAACGCCTTTCTGATAGTAGGCGGGCAACTATCGTAGATGTTGGAGTAAACCTTCTTTTTACTGCATTTTGGTACGATCATAAGATTTATCCTGTTACAAGTCACACAGGTTTAGCTGAAGAAACAACAATCTATGGCCCGCTATGCATGAATATAGATGTTCTGAGACCATCATTAATGTTCCCAGCCATGAAGCATGGCGACAGATTTGTAATTACCAGAACGGGAGCCTATAATAATACCCAATGGCTGCAATTTATAACCACACGTCCGAATATTGTGTTAATAGATCTGAACCGAGATGTACATGTTATTCGACGGGCTGAAAAACTTGAGGACATTGTTGTGAATGAGGAAATACCAGATCATCTGATTTGAAGACAAAAGACAAAAGTAAAAAGATAAAAGTAAACGCGAAACGCGAAACATCCTCTTATCATGTTTAAAAACACAACTATATCAGTTTTCGCACAGGGAGTCCTCCGATCTTACTCACAGATATTCTTCTCTGAGAGTTGCTGGTTCGCAGTTCCTCTGGTTCTTGTTTCTTTTCTCGATATTTCAGCCGGCTTTGCCGGTTTACTCTCGGTTCTGACAGCCAACAGTGCAGCATCATTATTAAAGTTCGATAAGACTACAATATCCAAAGGATTTTACGGATTTAACAGTTTACTGGTTGGTCTGGGCTTAGGTTATTTCTACCAGCTAACATTTGTAATAGTTGTAATTGCCATCTTATCAGGATTTCTGACATTGCTGATCACGGTTACTCTTCAGGGCATTCTTGGTAAATACTTTCTTCCATACTTATCAATTCCTTTTGTTCTTTGCATCTGGATAGTTTTAAGCGCCGGAGGAATGTTAAGCGGAACAGCAGATAATCAGAGCGGTGTCTATATTCTTAACAAACTTTTTATAATTGGCGGACATCCTCTTGTAAATCTCCATCAATGGTTGGTAGGTAATGTTACTTCCAACTTCATAAACAGTTACTTTCTTTCCCTGGGAGCAATCTTTTTTCAGTATAACGCATTCGCCGGATTTGTTGTTGCTGTTGCTTTGCTTTTTTATTCCAGGGTAGCGTTTATTTTATCTCTTTTGGGTTATTCCGTAGCCTGGCTGGCGTACTCTTTCTTCGGAACTGATATGACCCAGTTAGGATACAGCTATATAGGTTATAATTTTATTTTGAGTGCTATAGCTGTTGGCGGATACTTTTACATCCCATCCCGGCAATCTTTCTTCTGGGCATTTGCCATCACACCAATAACCGCCCTGATTTCTGCAGGACTTTTCGTTATGCTCAAACCTTTTAATCTTTCTTTATTTTCTCTGCCTTTCAACCTGATCCTCCTGACTTTTATCTACGCCTTAAGGTTCAGAACTGTTCAGGGCAAATTCAGGGAGGTTCTTATTCAGGAAGGTACTCCGGAGCGTAACCTCTACTCTTATCAGAGCTTTACAAAAAGATTTCCGAACTTCGGATGGTTTCATATTAAGTTGCCGTTCCTGGGAGAATGGTATGTTAACCAGGGACAATACAGTGATGATACTCACAAAGGTGAATGGGGAAATGCATGGGATTTTGTAATTGTAAACAGCGATTTGTCGCAGTATGAAAATGATGGGAATAGCCTGAAAGATTATTATTGCTGGGGTCAGAATGTTATTGCTCCTGCCGATGGATCTGTGGTTGTAGCAGAAGATGGAATTGACGACAACAAGATCGGCGACGTAAATACTTTCAGGAATTGGGGAAATACTGTAATAATAAAGCATTTTGAAGGATTATTCACCAAGCTTTGCCATCTTCAGAAAGGATCTCTTTCGGTAAAGGTTGGTGATAATGTACATTATGGTCAGTTTCTGGGGAAGGTTGGCAACTCCGGGCGCTCGCCATACCCACATCTTCATTTTCAGCTTCAGTCAACCCCGTATATAGGCTCGAAGACGATCAAATACCCACTCTTTGCGTATCTTGAGGATGGAAAAGAGCTGAGGTCTTTTAGTTACCCGACGAAAGCAAAATGCATTAAGTCTGTCCAGGAGAATTTATTGCTGAAAAAGGCCTTTAATCTGATGCCTGGTACAAAATTAAACTGGAATGTTAATTCATCTAAAGGAACAGAGAAAGTAACCTGGGAGGTATTCACAAGCACTTACAATAAATCTTATATTTTCTGTCACTCGACAAAATCTGTTGCCTGGTTCCAGTACGATGGTATTCACTTTTATTTTACTCATTTTGAGGGAAACAGGAACTCCTTACTCTACTTATTTTACCTGGCGGCTTTTAGAATACCTCTTGTTAATATTGATGGTTATATATCATCCGATTCTCTTCCTGTAAATCAAACCTTCAAAGGCTGGAGATTATTTCTTCACGATTTTACAGCGCCATTCTTTCTATATCTGAAATCTGATTTTAGTGTAAAAATGAGCATACTTGGTTCAGAATTTGACCCGGAAAAGATCAAGTTTAGCTCTGAACTAACAGGTTACTCATTCAGCAAGGTTGTCTGGAACAGGAGATTCCACCTCGATATCAACAGAGATAACAGTCTGAGATTTGAAGATGAACAGTCACAATTAGAAGCTGTATGCGAATCGTATTGATAATATCCGTCATACTATTGCTCTTCTCCAAAGAAGCTTGCGCACAGAGCGATTTCAGAACACTCGATCGCAAGACTTACGACTATTTTATTAAGGGTGATTATAAAAACCTGAAACGAACAGCAGACACTATGCTGCTGATGGGAATAGATTATTACTATCTGAGGGAGCGATTGGGACTGACTGGTTTTAGCAAGCAGGATTATCCAAACGCTGTAAAGGATTTTTCAAAAGCAATTGAGTTTAACTCCCTCGATACAGTTTCCCGTGAATACATATACAAAAGCTATATCTTTTCCGGCAGAAAAGCTGATGCAATTCTATATCTTAAATCTATACCTGAAGGAAATCGAAATACTTCCTTAAAAGCGATGGATATGCCGTGTTCAGCGGAATTCTTTCTGGGTTCGTCAGGTGCAGTGTTTGATGTATTTTCATATCAAACAAATAATCTTGATTACGAAGCAGTTAAGAACAATCTAAGTATCAATGCGGGGGTTGAGGCATATTTCTTAAAAAGATTTAAAGGAACTATTGCCTTTACTGATTTTCACAAGTCAGGAACAAAATTTACCCCGGTAAATATCACCGGTAAAGATCTTAATTTCACGCAGAACCAGGTTTATACTAAACTTTCAGCATTCTTTTTTCCGGGTTGGGAACTTTCCGGGTTTAGTAATATCGTATCTTATACAGAAAGTGTTATTAAGGGAACACCGATGAACAGGATCTCGTCAAACCAGCATTTTACTGAATGCCTGATGGGAATTGGAGTTTCAAAAAATCTATGGAGAATACATGCCGGGGCAAATATCTCAATTAGCAATTTCAGCAATTCAAAACAGATAAGAAATGAGGGTTATTTTACATGGCTTCCCTCAGGGAATCTAAATCTTTATCTTACATCAGGATGGATGGGCCAGAGCGATAATAACTGGGGAGGAACATATCAGCTTAGCCAGGAGATTGGATTTAAAATTTCCAAGTCGTTATGGCTTGAATCAGGCCTTGTAAGGGGAAACTCGTTTTTGTATGGTCGTACCCAGGGATTAATAATCAATAACTCATTTCAGATTCCGGTTACTACAATCTACAGCAACTTAATTATTTTATCTGGGGAACACCTTAAATTCTCTATTATGCCGTTTTATAGTGTGAATCAGATATACTCCTGGAATCTAACGGCTTATTCACGAACCGATAAGCTGATTGTTAATTCATTCGGAGGTCAAATTAAGTTAACATATAAATACAGATGATTATGAAGAAAACTGGGTTGATGATAATTCTTGCTCTGTGGGTATTAGTCTTAAGTGCACAGGACTATGCTAAATTAACAGCAGCATTCAGTGATAGTTATGTAAAAGAAAAATCTGGGAAGTATGGTGAAGCAGTAGCAGCTTTGAAAGCAGTGTACGATCCCGACTCTTATGAAATCAATTTAAGGCTGGGCTGGTTAAGCTATTTGCAGGGACAATTCACCGAATCGCTGGGTTACTATAATAAAGCTATCGATCTGATGCCCTACGCTATTGAACCCCGCCTAGGGGTTGTGCTGCCTGCTTCTTCTCTTGGGAACTGGGATATGGTTATTACTCACTATAACAAAATACTTGCCATAGATCCCAACAATACAGTTACTCTTTACCGATTAGGACTTATTTTATACGACAGAAAGGATTATACCCAGGCTTATAAGCTTTTCGAAAAAGTGGTTAATCTGTACCCATTCGATTATCAGAGTGTACTTATGCTTGCCTGGACAAATTTAAGGCTTGGAAAAACCCGTGAAGCAAAAATCCTTTTCAATAAAGCGCTTCTATACTCACCAGATGATGCAAGTGCAAAGGAAGGATTGGGTTTGATAAAATAAAGACGAACGGCGTACGGCTCACGGCGAACGGCGCACGGCACAAGGAAGAATTAAAGGAGTGAGGAGTGAGGTGTGAGTCAGGAACTAAATGGATAACGTATAGAGAGAATATGCAGAATAGACGAATGAAGTATACAGAAATAGTACTGATTATTCTTGTGTGGTTGGTGCTGCTATTTACTCCGATACTCTTCAGGGAGGATATTTATAGTCCAATTCGGAGAAGTGTGCTTTTGCAGTTGCAGATACTCATTCCTTTGCTGGTCGTATTTCTTATTAACAGATTCCTTTTGGTTCCGTTTCTGCTTTTTAAAGGAAGTCAGGCTTCATTTATAATATCTGTGGTAGGAATTATAATTCTCTTTACAGTTGGTTCTTATGTGTATGACACAAAAATCAAAATTGTTCCGCCCCCCGAAGTACCTCAATTAACGGAAGAAGTCAGGACTCCGCCTTATGCATTCCCAGGAGGAGTAGATACGTTTGGGAATCTGCGACCTGCCCAGTCAAGACCATCAAAACCGATACCTCCCTATGCCAATTTTCTTATCCTTTCAGTCCTTTTTGTCGGATTCGATACGGGTTTGCGATCAGGGTTAAGAGGGATTAATATTGAAAATGAAAAAGTAAGACTCGAGAAGGAAAACGTTGCTTCTCAGCTTGTTCTCCTTAGAAATCAGGTGAGTCCTCATTTCCTGATGAATACTTTAAATAATATTCATTCGCTGGTTGACATAAACACTGAAGAAGCCAAAGAAGCAATAATTAAGCTGTCGAAAATGATGCGCTATTTGCTTTATGAAACTGAAACTGAAAAAACCACTTTGAAAAAGGAAGTAGAATTTCTTGAAAGTTATATAAATCTAATGAAGCTCAGGTTTAACGAGAAAGTTAAAATTGTTCTGAATATACCTGAAGTCATTCCTGATAAAACTATGCCCCCGTTTATATTTACCTCGCTTATTGAGAATGCCTTTAAGCATGGCATTAGCTATAGGGATAAATCGTTTATTTACATCGACCTGGTAATTAGCGATCAGCTTCTGGTACTGGTTGTCAAAAACAGCAAGACCGAAAACAATCGTAATGACGAACTTTCTGGAATAGGAATCGAAAACACACGTAAAAGACTCGCACTTCTTTATGGTACGAATTATAGTTTCGAAATTACCGACAATGAAGATTTTTTTGTTGTTAACCTTTCTGTTCCCATATGATCAGGTGTATTACCATAGATGATGAACCTCTGGCGCTCCGGCAAATTTCCGCCTATATAGCCAGAACACCCTTTCTTGAGCTGGCAGGTCAGTATGAAAGCTCTCTCCAGGCTATTGAAATATTGGGTAGTACAAAAATCGACCTGATGTATATCGATATAGACATGCCGGATCTGAATGGTATAAGCTTCGTCAAAACACTCGCGAACCCTCCTTTGGTTGTTTTTGTTACGGCATATAGTGAGTATGCAATAGACGGTTTCAGTGTAAATGCTATTGACTATCTTCTTAAGCCACTGGGCTACAAGGATTTTTTAAAGTCAGCCAATAAAGCGAGAAGAATATTGGAAGCGGTCCCTTTTCAAATGAAAAAGCCAGATACAACTTTAGAATATCTGTTTGTTAAGTCAGGTTATAAGACTGTAAGGATAAACCTTTCCGATATTGTTTATATTGAAGGGAAACGGGAATATGTCAGCATACATATGATAAATGGTAAATCTCACATGCCACTGATCAGTTTGAAATCTCTTGAAGAGCAGCTTCCCACCGATAAGTTCATGAGGATCCATCGTTCCTACATCATCAACCTCACTAAGATAGCAGTATTTGACAATTCAGGTATTGTTATGGAAGATAAAACAAATATCCCTGTAAGTGAACTGTACAAAGAATCGTTTCAGAAATATATCAGATCACATTCGGTACAATAAACAAAATCTTTATTTCGTTTGTTTTCAGAAGGCCGGTTTTTAATTAGATGAAAAGTCGTTTCGGTTAATTTTACCCGGTGTTCGTTGAAGATTTTTGCAGCCGGTATTTGTATGTTATACTTTTACCACAAAGAATATTTATTTGTCGCATTAACCAAAAATTAGCTATTATGAAAATGCAAGGTAAAATCATTTTAGGGGCGGTTCTCTTTACTTCCATTGTTGTCAGTTGTACAAAGAGTGGATTAAATGGGACCAATTCTCTGAAGGAGTCTGTCAGTCAGAGCGCTCAGAGTTTAAACGATGCAATGAATACTATTGCCTCTTCAAAAGCTTTTTCTGTTTTAACAGTATCTGGTCCTGTAACAAAGAATCTAACTACAGAGACAGGATATAAGGTTTACATTACTCTCGATACAATAAAAGGAGTATATAATTATAAGCCAACGCAGAAAACTGACAGATGGGGCCAGTCGTTGATCAGGTACTTTAGCAAATCTGCCGATAACAGTAATATGATAGTTAATATGCCATTATCAAAGGTTACTAGTCCCTGGACTTTAAGAATATACAAGCCAGCCGATACTTTGCTGACAAACAATTTCACAATTTTGGTGTCAGATTATCATAATAATTACAATAGCTACAGGGATTTTGATTACCTCCTTAAATCGGAGATAAGTATTGATAAAGCAGTGGCAGGTGATTTAAATATCAAATATATTGTGAGTCCGGCTTCTGGTATTGATTATGCTTCGCAGTATGCATTTTCAGGTGGATATACTGCCGATTATAAGTATGCCTCAGGCGACACTACCGTTTCAAGCTTTGCCATCTCCTCTGCTGGTAAAGTTCTGTATTCGGAAGAACGCCTCACAATTAAACCAGATACTGGCAGGTTTGGCCGCGAACACGAATACACTCTTACAATTGGAGATGTTCAGATTGTAAGGAAATCCGGAACAAAGACAGTTGCAGTATATGTAGGAGGTGTTTTGCAGACAAAGGCCGTAGTTTCAATTGTTGATAAAGTTGCTGATTCAGAAGCGTCGGCCTGCAAAGGGCGCGATATCCAGATTACATTTGATGACGGTACCACAACAACAATTTCAGCACTGATTGGAAGTTCTATTAATAACATAAAAACATTGTTCGATTCTCTGCACTCGGTTTACTTCGCAGCTAACGTTGTGGACTGGATTGCTTATGATATTTATTACCAGAGAAATTAACATAATCAAAACCTTCATTTTTCATATTTTGATCAGTTTAGGATTAGGTTAGATCAGGGTAGATTTCAAGGTTCGTCTAATAGTTATTTCTTCCGTTGCATTTCATCTGGTGCATTCGGGAGGAATAACTTTTTTGTATTGGTTCATTGAATGTAACTTCATTTAATAAGTATCTTTACGGAAAACATATAATTTCCGTTATGATCAGGTGCATTGCAATAGATGACGAGCCTTTGGCTCTTACGCAGATTGCCGGTTATATCAAAAAAACACCTTTCCTTGAACTCGTTGGCGAATACTCCAGCGCACTGCAGGCAACGGGTATAATGGGAAATACTCAAATTGAGCTGATGTTTGTTGATATAAATATGCCCGATCTGAATGGATTGGATTTTGTCAGGACTTTGGAAATCCCTCCCCGTATTGTGTTTGTAACTGCTTATAGCGAATATGCGCTTGAGGGATTCAGGGTTGATGCCCTTGACTATCTGCTTAAGCCAATCAGCTATATTGATTTTTTAAAATCGGCAAACAAGGTGAAATCGTGGTTTGATAGCCATCCAGAGAAACCAGATGAAGCCAGGCCCGATAAAGACTTCCTTTTTATTAAGTCGGATTATAAAGTTCTCAGAATAAACTTCTCTGAAATAATTTACATTGAAGGAATGAGTGAGTACATTAAAATTCATCTCTCTGATTCAAAATCTGTAATGACATTACTGAGCATGAAATTTATGGAGGAACAGTTGCCGGCCGACAGATTTATGAGGATTCACCGCTCTTTTATCGTAAACCTTTCAAAGATCTCAGTTATAGAAAGAAACAGAATTGTCTTCAACGATAAGATTTACATCCCTGTTAGCGATCAGTATAAAGTAAAGTTTCAGGAATATGTCGATAAAAACTTTTTAACTTGAACTTGCCGGATGCATATCAGCACCTAAATCAAAAACGAGTAAATTTGAATCAGAACATCACATAATCATCAATAATTAAGTTAATTGAAGGAACTTGAATATATCCGATTCAGAGACAGAAATGAGTTTCGGGAATGGTTGACAATAAATCATGAAATAAGTAATGGTATTTGGATATTATTTTATCGGAAGCATATTAAGATTGAGAATATAACTTATAATGAGGTGCTTGAGGAAGCATTGTGTTTTGGGTGGATCGATAGTCTTATTAAAAAAATAGATGATGACACATATGCGAGGAAAGTTACCCCCAGGACGGATACAAAAAAGTGGTCGGAATTAAATAAGAAAAAGGTTGTTGAATTAATAAAGACCAAAAAAATGACCCTGGCTGGCTTAAATAAAATAGATGTCTATATCAGAACCGAACGTGTTGAATGGGAAATAAGTAAATCAGAAACAAGAAAAAAAGGCAGTATCGGAGTACCAGATTTTATACTCGATGAATTTTCAAACCATGAGCCGGCATTAATAAATTTTGAAAAACTCACCAATACCTATAAAAGGCATTATGTACTCTGGATAACAAGTGCAAAGAAGGAGGAGACGATTCAAAAAAGGTTGAAGGAATCGGTTGAATTACTAAAGAATAATGAGAAACTTGGCCTGAGATAAGATTGTCCAGCACACCGATCCTGGTGAACTTTAGCAGTTGTTATTCGTTTCATATCTG
Organism: uncultured Bacteroidales bacterium; assembly: GCA_963809855.1. GTDB lineage: Bacteria > Bacteroidota > Bacteroidia > Bacteroidales > VadinHA17 > LD21. The sequence goes on from CAWELF010000001.1 coordinate 4,299,069, forward strand.
TAACCAATTTTTATTAGATCAAATGAAAAACAAGACTCTGTCAATTGAAGCTGGTATTCAGATTCTTAAACCTGCTGCTGAGGTATTTGAAGCTATTGTCGATCCGGTAAAAATGACAAATTACTTTATTTCCAAAAGTAGCGGAAGAATGGAAGAAGGTAAGATTATAACATGGAAGTTTCCTGAATTTAAAATGGAATTTCCTGTTCGTGTCGGGAAGATAATTAAGAACAAATTTATTTCATTCTACTGGGATATCGATAATCTTGAACTTTTGGTTGAGATGACATTAACACTGGGGAAAGGAAACGCAACCGTTGTTACAGTTACCGAGAAAAGCAGAAATAATGATGAGGAGGGGATTAAATGGCTTATGGGCAATACAGAGGGTTGGGCAAACTTTCTGGCGTGCCTCAAGGCTTATCTTGAATATGGGATTAACATAAGAAAAGGATCTTTTGATTTTAAATCCGATCAGAAAGAATAAATTTTGCTAAACTGGATGACATTAAAAGAAATTTCCCTTCTCAGGTTAAGTAATCAGAAGATTTCAGCAACGGAATTTAATTCAGCAAGGGACATTGTTAGCTGGATGGGTGCGATTCAGGCTCAGGACTTTCCGATGGCAAAATGGGCTATTGGTCTGAGGTTGTCTGATTCAACTGATAAAAATATTGAGGAGTCCTTTAATAAAGGTGAAATTCTTAGAACTCACCTTATGAGACCAACCTGGCATTTCATTTGTGCTGAGGATATTTACTGGATGCTCGATCTTACGGCACCCCATATAAAAACCTCTATTAAATCGCGAAATAAAACACTGGAACTTAATGACAAAGTTCTTATTAAAAGTAACAGTATAATTGAGGAAGCACTTGCTTCTGGCATCAGTTTAACGCGCGACGAATTGAAAAAAAAATTTAATGAAGCTGCTATAAGGACCGATGACAACCGGCTATCGCACCTTCTAGTCTGTGCTGAACTGGATGGTTTGATATGCAGCGGGCCGGTAAAAATGAAAAAGCAAACCTATTGTTTGCTCCGCGAAAGAGTGCCTCAGAAAAAAGTACTCACCAAAGAGGAGTCATTGTATGAACTCGCAAAAAGATATTATAATAGTCATGGTCCTGCCACTTTAAACGATTTTATCTGGTGGTCTGGTTTACGGATCAAAGATGCCAGAGAAGCATTTGAGTCAGTGAAATCAGGTTTTGTTAAAGAGATAATCGGTTATGACGAATATTTATTCCCAATAGCATCAGTTATTCCCAAAAAGATCAAACCGTTGGTATATCTGTTGCCTGCCTACGATGAATTCTTAATCAGTTATAAGGACAGAAGTGCGTCTATATCAGTGAATTTTAATAAAAATGCAATATCCAATAATGGTATTTTTTATCCTGCTATTCTAATAAATGGTCAGGTAAAGGGTGTCTGGAAGCGTTCAATAAATAAAGATAAAGTCAATATCGGGCTTGCACTATTCGAACAAATCACTAAGGATGAAAGAAAGTTGATTGTCAAAAAAGCTGAAATAATAGCACTTTTTTTGAACAAGCAATTAGAAATAGAAAAAGAGAATTAATAACTCTTTGATACAAAACGCTAATGGTTTTAAAATTCAAATTATTTAGTACATGGGTGCTTAAAGATTAATATTGAGTATTTTTAGCTGTTCGATATTCTGACACTATTTTATTTTGTAAAAAGGTCTCAGAGATGTAACGATTTTTATTTTTATTAATTGAATATCAGAGATTTGTTTTACGTCATTAAACTAATTTTTAAATGCTAAAAAGGATAAGTCAGTTATTGTTCAGAAGTCTAGATGAAATTGGATTAGATAGTTATCTGGTCCTTGTTTTTTGTTTTATAGGGGGTCTTTTAGGGATCTTGGGCACATTAATTAACGTTGTTCTGAATCTTGGATTTACAACGACTATCTCCACCATCATTGCTTCCGTTTTTTTTTCTTCCGTTTATTTCTATTCAAGAATAAAGCAAAAATATTTATTCTCTAAATACGTTGTTATTCTGCTTTCATTATTGCTCCTTAATTTCCAATGGTTTAGCAATTATGGCACTACTGGTCCGATTCTCTATCTATATGTAGTCCTCGAATTCTTTGTAATCATATTTTTCGTAAAACTTGAAAAGTTTATTTTTACTCTGATCATATTTATAAATGTAACCACACTGTTTTTGATTGAATACTATTATCCCCAAACAATTGGTGCGTATTCCAGTAATCTTGTTCGCCTGTTAGACTTGTTTTTTAGTTTGTTGATATACATGTTCCTGAGCATATTATTATTTAATATTGCCTTTAAATATTATATAAACCAGAAACAAAAAGCGGAACAATCAGATAAGCTTAAATCATCTTTTCTAGCGAATATGAGTCATGAAATCAGAACTCCGATGAATGGAATTATTGGGTTTGCAGAATTGCTTAAAGATCCAGATCTTAACGGTAAAGAAAAGGAGGAATTCCTAAACATAATTCAGAATAGTGGGACACGAATGCTTAGTATCTTAAATGATATTATAGATATTTCAAAAATTGAATCAGGACTGATGAATCTTGATTATAAAGAATCTGATATCGATGAACAAATAGACTTCATTTATACTTTTTTTAAGCCGGAAGTTGAAAAAAAAGGCCTTGAATTTTCTATAAATAAAGCAGCTTTAACACACGAAACAAACATATTAGTTGATCGTGAAAAGCTATATGCAATACTTATTAATCTTGTCAAAAACGCAATCAAATTTACCAGGGAAGGTTATATAGAATTCGGTTATAACAAAATAGAAATGCCAGACAAAGCAATCCTTGAATTTTATGTAAAAGACTCAGGCGTTGGAATACCCCGGGACAGGCAAAAGGCTATATTTGAAAGATTTATTCAAGCCGATATCAGTAATAAGGATGCTTACCAAGGAGCTGGTTTGGGCTTATCTATATCAAAAGCGTTTGTAGAAATGCTTGGGGGAGAAATTTGGGTGGAAAGTGAACCCGAAAAAGGTTCTTCATTCTATTTCACGGTACCGTACAAGGTTGCACCGGGTAAGGAAACTGCTGCAAGGGGAGCTGAATCATCTCCGGATTTCAAGGGAAACGTCAAAAAACTAAAGGTTCTTATCGTTGATGATGATAAAACATCTGTTGATCTTCTGAAAAATATTGTTGGAAAATTGTCGTCTGATATCCTTATTGCAGGAAACGGAGATAAGGCTATCGAAATATGTAGAAATAACACCGACATAGATTTAATTCTTATGGATATCCAATTACCGGGGGTTGATGGATATGAAGCAACCCGCAAAATCAGGCAGTTTAATGAGAGTGTTATTATAATTGCACAAACTGCATTCGCTCTTACCGGAGACAGGGAAAAATCGATTGAAGCAGGGTGCAATGATTATATCTCAAAGCCCATAAATAAAAATCTACTGATTTCAATGATCAGGAGCAATGGCCTTAATTAGGATTTGTCATTTACTTCCAGCCTGCAGGGAAAGCTTTTAAGCACTGCAACATCATATAATATCTTTGCAAACAGAGCAGATGGTTTATTTCAAAATAAATCTGACCTTTATAAGATATTGAAATCAGGTTTTTACTGGTAGAATGACTGGAATATGGAACTTAAATTAATTGAACAACAGACTTTTAGCAAAGCCGATTTCACCCAGAAACCGCTTTCAACGGGTGAATATGAAGAATGCTCTTTTATGAATTGCGATTTTTCAAATTCGGACCTTTCGGATATACAATTTGCAGATTGCATATTTGATAACTGTAACCTCAGCCTGGCTAAATTGTTTAAGACTGCGTTAAGAGATGTTAAGTTTAGAAATTGCAAGATGCTCGGTCTGCACTTTGACCACTGTAATAAATTTGGTTTGTCTTTCAGTTTCGACAATTGCAATCTTAATCATTCTTCATTCTATCAGACTAAGATTAAGAAGACTCTGTTTAAAAATGTAAAACTTAACGAGGCAGACTTTTCTCACTGTGACTTATCCGGATCACTTTTTGACAATTGCGATCTTACCGGTGCAACATTCGAAAGTTCAAATCTCGAAAAAGCTGACTTCCGTTCTGCATTTAACTATTCGATCGACCCGGAAGCAAACCGGATTAAAAAAGCAAGATTTAGCGTATCCGGACTGGCCGGGCTTTTAAATAAGTATGATATTGAGATAGAGAATTAGATAAACACTGAGATAAATGACTCCAAGAATTGAAATACTTCCTGAAAAGAAACTAGTCGGTAAACGGATGAAGATGAGTTTGTCGGACGATAAGACAGGTGATTTATGGAAAAGCTTTATGCAAAGACGTAATGAGATTAAAAACAACCTTACTGCTGATCTGTTTTCCATGCAGGTATATGATAAGTCGCTGAATTTTGAGAATTTTAATCAGGATACGGTTTTTGAAAAATGGGCTGCCGTTGAAGTCACGGATTTTAATAATATCCCCTCAGGTATGGCATCATTTACACTTTCTGGCGGGCTATACGCTGTTTTTCTTCATCGCGGAGCTGCAAGTACTGGACCTGCAACATTCGGGTATATATTTGGAACCTGGTTACCAAATTCTGAATATTCGTTGGATAAAAGACCACACTTTGAGATACTGGGTGAGAAGTATAAAAATGAAGATCCTGATTCAGAAGAAGATATATGGATCCCAATAAAAAGAAAAGAGTAGTGCGGGCGCAGGTCTGAAAAAACAGTATCTTAGTAAAACTCATTACGAGAAACTATACAGAATGGTCTTCAGAACGAAAAATCTTTTATAACAATGAAAACAAATAATAAGAAATCGACGGAACCAGCTTCTAAGGAAAGTACGGTTAAATTAAGTGATCGTAGAAAATTTTTGAAAACCACAGCAGCTACTGTTGTCGGAGCATTTATTGCACCATCTCTGCTTACTCATGCCTCAGACAATGCAGCTCCACCTCAGCAACACTATCCGGATCCGGCTATAGTAGTTCTTGATAAAAGTTTTGAAAAGTATTTTGTATTTAATGCAGCTGTAGAGCGGCTCTGGACCGGTGGCCGATGGCTGGAAGGACCGATGTGGTTTGGCGACGGGAGATTTTTACTTTTCAGCGACATTCCAAATAACCGGATTCTCAGATGGACAGAAGAGACAGAGGAGGTAAGTGTTTTCAGGGCACCATCTAATTACTCAAATGGGAATACGAGAGACAAGCAGGGACGATTGATAACCTGCGAGCACGATAGTCGCCGTGTTACAAGGACAGAACCCGATGGAACGATTACAGTACTTGTTGATAAATACCAGGGTAAACGGTTAAATGCCCCAAACGATGTTGTTGTACACTCGAACGGAACTATCTGGTTTACAGACCCAGGTTATGGTATTCTTTCCATCTACGAAGGACATATTGATAAATTTGAACTTCCTACAAATGTTTACAGACTAAACCCATCTACCAGTGAAATGACAGTGGTATGTACTGATTTCCTACGGCCTAACGGACTCTGTTTTTCTCCCGATGAAAAATTACTCTATATTGTCGATACAGGTCAGCCAAAGGACAAACCCCAACCAATCAGGGTATATGATGTTATAGATGGCAAAACATTATCAAATGGCAGGTTGTTTTGCGACATGGGAAAAGGTAATTCAGATGGGGTCCGCTGCGATACCTATGGAAATTTATGGGCTGCTGCAGGCAATGGAGGTGAAGGTTATGATGGAGTTCATGTTTTTTCTCCGGAAGGAAAGCTGATTGGCAAGATCTGTTTACCGGAAGTCTGCTCAAATCTGTCCTTTGGTGGGGAAAAACATAACAGGTTGTTCATGACGGCCAGTCAATCGCTATATTCTATTTTCCTGAATACCCAGGGTGCGCAGATGCCCTAAATGGAATTTGCAATTCATATAATTGCTTTTTAATAACCTGAAATGAGCAAGCCAATTATCGATATTACTGACCTTACAAAATTCTATGGATCTGCCAGAGGAATAGAACATGTAAATCTGGCAATAGAGGAGGGGGAGATTTTTGGTTTTATAGGTCCGAACGGAGCAGGAAAATCAACCACTATCAGGATATTATTAAACCTGATTTTTCCTTCTTCCGGCAGTGCAAGAATACTGGATTATGATGTCATAAAGGAGACAAAGGAGATTAAACAATTCATCGGTTATGTTCCTTCGGATGCCAATGCATATTCATCAATGGATGTGAAAGAGTTTCTGAGCTATTGTCTAAGGTTTTACAAGACAGATATTAATAAGAGCAGACTGTATGAATTGTCTGAATTTTTCGAACTCGACCTGAGCCGGAAAATTGCTGAACTATCAATGGGAAACCGTAAAAAGGTATCAATAGTTCAAAGTTTAATGCATAATCCTAAACTCCTTATTCTCGATGAGCCAACAACCGGTCTGGATCCATTAATGCAGTCGAGGTTTTTTGAGGTGCTTCGTTTAGAAAATCAGAAAGGAATGACTATTTTCTTTTCAAGTCACATCCTAAGCGAAATCCAGCTTGTTTGTAAAAGAGTGGCAATAATTAAGGAGGGTAGAATCATTCAGTTGGAGGATATTGAGAACATGAGGAAGAAACAACTAAAAAAGGTTCGCATTGAGTTTGCAGAGGCAGCTGCCACCATTAACCTAACCATTTCAGGAGTAGAAGATATAATAAAAGGGCCAGGCAACATGATGTCATTTACTTACTCCGGTGAAATCAACAAGCTCATCGCTTCTCTGTCCGGAGTAAACGTAAGCAACCTTATGATAGAAGAGCCATCACTCGACGAGATATTTATGCATTATTACAAATAATCCGGGAATAAATATGAACAGGAATCTGTTTATAAAAGAATTGAAATCAAATGCCGTCAGCCTTATTCTTTGGACGCTGGTAATAACTCTCTTGATAACAATTACCATGTCGGTATACCGAACATTTTTGGATAACCAGTCAAAGGTCATGGGAATGATGAGTCTTATCCCTAAGGGTGCACTTCAATTTAAAGGAATTTCTAATTTCAGCGACTTACTTTCTGTTCTCGGATTTTATGCTGCCAACAATGTTATTTATATGATGGTACTTGGAAGTATTTTTGCAATTGTTCTGGGATCTAATATTCTGCTTAAAGAAGAATACGGCAAAACTGCTGAATATCTTCTTACCCGTCCGATAACCCGCAGTGGAATTTTCTTTAGTAAGCTGGGAGTTGTCATCCTTTATGTTTTTATATTGAATCTTATTACATCACTTGCGGGATTCATTTGTCTCGAACTAGTTCACACAGAACCATTCAGCATTAGAGCATTCCTGATCCTTTCACTGTATACGATGTTGCTCAATATCCTGTTTGGTACATTAGGGATTTTCATGTCGACTCTGATTAGAAGACCAAAACCAATAACCACATTCAGCATCGGATTGGTGTTAATACTCTATTTTATCTTCACCCTCTCAAAAATTACTGAAAGTGCTGTCCGAATTGGCTATCTGAGTCCATTTAAGTATGTTAATACTGATGTTATTAAACCGGAATATGGGTTTGAAATATTAAGATTCATCTATTTTGTTGGCCTTTCTTTGATTCTGACCGGAATCTCTTACAGGTTATATACCCGAAAAGATATTTTTACGTAAGAGTGGGATTACGACCTCTCTTCGGTCGGTCGTGATCCCCAGGGGAGAACCCTGCAAAGTCTTAGTAAATTTCCAAGTTTTAGGGATTACGACCTCTCTTCGGTCGGTCGTGATCCCCAGGGGAGAACCCTGCAAAGTCTGAATAAACCCTGTCGGGTTTTGTTTATTTCAACGAAGCTCCTTCAGAAAGCAAGCTTTCTTCGGATCTTCATTGAAATAAACAACCCCGCTGGCGCGGGGTTTATTCAGACTTTGCGGAGAGAGGGGGATTCGAACCCCCGGTTCACTGTAAAGCGAACAACGGTTTTCGAGACCGCCGCATTCGACCACTCTGCCATCTCTCCAATATAATTAGCCGCATTCAACCACGGCGTCTATCCCGCCTCGCGGGACCATCTCTCCAATATAATTAGCCGCATTCACCACGGCGTCTATCCCGCCTCGCGGGACCATCTCTCCAATATAATTAGCCGCATTCAACCACGGCGTCTATCCCGCCTCGCGGGACCATCTCTCCAGAAAATCAAACTACTTCAACTTATTTCAGCTATTCCAGAAATTCATTAAAGGTTGACAAAAATAGTAAATTATTATCTTCTTGTTGACATAGTAAGGAAATTAGGTATACTTCATTACTACTGATACTTTTGATTTAATATTAAATTTTGCCACGAAGTGGCTTAATCTGAATAACCGTGGGTTCAACCCACGGTTAACGATAAACTAAATTTCCAGCCCTGAAAGGGCTGAATATAAGATAGATATATTGAGTTTGTTATTCAACCCCTGCGGGGTTGACAGAGGTTTTTTTGTCTTACCGTGGGTTGCACCCACGGTTATTCAAATTAGACCCCTTCGGGGTAAACCTATCAATTCAGATTAAAAAATCAGAGAACTCTTATAATTAAATAGATATCAATAATTTTCAAAATAAATCAAAAAGTTAATGCATCACTAGTCATACTTAATAAAAAATAAAGCTAACGGGATTAAATAAGTGGTTGAGTTCTTTTGATTACAGTATTGAATACCCGTAATTTGTAAAAAAATTAATCAAGTATAATTATCATAAAATGAATTAATATGAAAAGTATTTATAAAATGTTATTATTCAGCGGATTGTTTGGCATTTTTATCAGTGGTTGTAAAAATCAACCTAAGGTGGTAGAAGCGAACAATCCATTTTTTGTTCCGTATAATACACCTTTCGATGTTCCACCATTTGAAAAAATAATGGCCGGGCATTATACACCGGCATTTGACCAGGGTATGGCTGAGGGTAGGAGAGACCTCGAAAAAATATTGCAGAGCAAAGAAGAGGCAACCTTTCAGAATACCATTTATCCTCTCGATACAATGGGAAAACTTTTGACAAAAGTTTCAGCTGTGTTTTTTGCCCAGACTTCAGCAAATACGAACGACACTCTTCAGAAAATTGAAATGGAAGTATCGCCAAAACTTTCAACATACAGGGATGAGATCCTTCTTAATCCCGTTCTTTTCCAGAGGGTGAAAACAATTTATGAGAAACAGAAAGATTTTAATCTTAATCCCGAACAAACATACCTTCTTGAGAATCTTTATAAGAGTTTTGTAAGAAATGGCGCCCTCCTGAAAGGAGCGGATCAGGACAGCCTGAAAAAGCTTAACCAGCAAATATCTGTACTTTCGGTTAACTTTAGTCAGAATGTTCTGGCTGAGAACAATAAATTCAAGCTGGTTATCGATAACGAAGCAGACCTCCGGGACCTGCCTCAAACTGCGATTGACGGTGCTGCACAACTCGCTGAAAAAGACAGTCTCAAAGGGAAATGGGTTTTTACAATCCAGAAGCCCAGTATGCTCCCTTTCCTGACATATGATAATAATCGTGATCTCAGAAAAAAAATATACGATGGATATCTTAATAAGGGCAACCATAATGATAACCTCGATAATAAGAAGATTCTTGCCGACATTGTAAGTTTACGTGCTCAAAGAGCAAAACTCCTTGGCTATAAATCGCATGCCGATCTTAACCTTGAGAACAGAATGGCAAAGACCCCTGCAAATGTTTATGCGCTTCTTGATCAGCTGTGGAAACCTGCGCTGAGGGTTGCCGGAGAGGAATTAAAAGAAATGCAGAACATTGCTACGAAGGAGGGTTCTAATATTAAAATTGAACCATCCGATTGGTGGTATTATGCTGAGAAATTACGCAAACAAAAATATAACCTCGACGACAATGAACTTCGTCCATACTTTAAACTCGATAATGTAAGAGAAGGAGCATTCTCAGTTGCAAACAAGCTTTACGGTATTACGTTTACGCGTTTACCCAATATGCCTCTTCCTCATCCCGACGCCATGGCTTTTGAGGTGAAAGAAGCAGACGGCAAACATGTGGGAATCCTTTATATGGATTTCTATACCAGAGCTAGTAAAGGACAAGGTGCATGGTGTGGAACTTATCAGGACCACAAATGGATGGATGGAAAAGAGGTAAGCCCAATTGTTACGGTAGTTTGCAATTTCACCAACCCGTCAGGAGATACTCCTTCATTACTCAGCCTTGATGATGTTCAGACTCTTTTTCACGAATTCGGACACAGCCTGCAGGCTTTGTTCTCTATTAATAAATATAGTATGACAAATACCGCTCAGGATATAGTTGAGCTGCCTTCTCAGATAATGGAACATTGGGCTACCGAACCAGTTGTTTTAAAAATGTATGCAAAAAACTACAAGACGGGTGAGATTATTCCTGATGACCTGATAAATAAAATTCAGAAAAGCAGCTATTTCAACACAGGATTTGATAATGTTGAACTTCTTGCAGCCTCATTCCTTGACATGGATTATTATACTCTTGAAGCACCCGCTAAAATAGATGTAGAAAAATTTGAGAAAGAGCATCTTCAAAAGATCGGACTGATAAAAGAGATAGAGCCCCGTTACAGGAGTACCTACTTTCTTCATATTGTAGGTGGCTACGATGCCGGCTATTATTGCTATACATGGGCCGCAGTACTTGATAATGACGCCTTTGAGGCATTTAAAGAAAAAGGTATTTTCGACAAGGCAACTGCTGATTCGTTCCGTAAAAACATTCTTGAGCCTATGGGTATAACAGACGCAAAAGAGAGTTTCATCAAATTCCGCGGACGTGATCCTAAAATTGATGCACTGCTTAAAAACAGAGGATTAAAATAAGAATCTGATAATACTTAAGACGAATGAGACTTTCTCATGCTAATGATCAAAAGCAAGGGGGAAGTCTCATTTGTCTTTAAGAGGTTTCCTTTTATTTCGGTTGTATCTTCTCCAAAAGTGTAATGATGTCAATGAGGTGAAACGGACAAAGTATCCTACCGGTCTAAATCGTAAAAAATAGTGCATAATACTGTATAGGAGGGTGGTTATAAAAACCATTCCTCCTATACCTATTATATTTACTACAATTACCCACCACCAGGCTCCCGGTTGGATATTCAGGATGCTTATAAGGAGAAGTATAATCTGTGCATTTATTGAAGTGAAAATAATCCAGAATACTACTGCCATTCCATGCGTTGCCTCAATTGCTTTTTGCGGGCAGTTGTTAAGACACCTCATACAGCTTTCGCACGATAGTTTCCAGTAAGGCCTGTTTGCAACATATCTTATTGATGAAGTCGGGCACTCATTTATGCAGAGGCCGCAATTATTGCAATTGTAATTAGCAATGAATGTCTTGGAAAGGAAAAACCTTCCTCCGATATAGTAGGCTAAAGCTAAGGGACTAACCAGAAGATCGACCGGTATGCTGTAAAGACCCCGGTAGATTTTCTTCCCTGAAAGCATTTTTTGAGCAAATAATCGTACTATTCCCTCGCATCTTACAAATATCGACTCAATGACTTCTTTCTTCAGTCCGGGGTGTACAGGAATCCAGTTAGACGGCAGATCAACTGGTCTGAATCCAATACACGAGTATCCTTTTAACCAAAGTATAAATGCCGGCAACAAAAGTGCCATCCCACTAAGTCCCGGAATAAACAATTTAGAGAGTTTCATACCGGCCCGGGTATTTAGAAGAAAGACGTTCCTTCCTAGACCTCCAGGAAAGCCGGCAATAAATCTTAACATTATTGGAGCCGTATTAAAGCCATGTGTAGGAAATGCAAATCCTATCAATGGCTGTTCAGAAAGGGAGGGCATAACGATGTTTTCTAACCGGTCAATCTGTTGAACAACGGTTTTTAATCCCATCTTACCCGCCTCGTCAGCTATCCATTGAGATGAGATTCGTGCATTGCCTGTTCCGGAGATATAATAAATGTATAACGATTTCCAGTTGCCCGGTACCATCTAATATTATAAATTAATATCTGCTTCATATTGAAATTCATTACTAAGATATTCATAATCGGCTTATTTTTGCAGATATCAGTTAACAATGAATAAGAAAAGTATTTGCGGTTTAGATTCACATGAGATATTTTCTGCTATTGGCCCATCGGGCTTTAATGTTTCCAATGCAATTTCTATCGCGAATGGAATTTATAAAAAAAGAAAAAGGAGCATTTCACAGATTGAAAAAATTCCGAAAGACCTAAAAAATAAACTCGATTCAGAGTATTGCAGTGGCATTTTTGATCCTGTTTTTGAGGCAGTATCCAAAGACGGAGCAATTAAGTATCTCTTTAAAACTGAGTCGGGGTTAGCTTTTGAAACTGTATACATTACTGATAAGAAGAGAGGTACGGTATGCGTCTCCACACAGAGTGGCTGCAGAATGGGATGTCCTTTCTGCGCTACCGCCGGCTATGGCTTCAGGGGAAACCTTTCACCCGGAGAGATAGTGAACCAGATAATCAGTATTCCATTTGCCCATAATGTAACACATATAGTATTTATGGGAATGGGAGAACCAATGGATAATCTCGGTAATGTTTTAAAAGCATGTGAAATATTAACTGCAGAATGGGGACTCTCAATTAGTCCGCGAAATGTCACAGTTTCAACTGTTGGAATTATGCAGGGGATAGAGAAGTATCTGAAAGAGTCGGAATGCAACCTCACGTTAAGCCTTTTTTCTCCATTTTCAGAAGAAAGACAAACCATGATCCCCTCGGAAAAGCATAATCCGGCCAGGGAGATTATTCAGCTGATGAGGAACTATCCGGTGAGAAAGCAGAGAAGATTAAGTATCGCATATGTAATGATAAAGGATTTGAATGATAGCGACAGGCATCTTGAGGAATTGAAACTACTGCTGAAAGGATCAAAAATCAGAGTTAATCTGCTAAATTACCATCCTGTAAACGATGACGATACTATTCCATCATCACCCGAGAAGATGCAATTTTTTAAACACAATCTTGTCATTTCCGGAATTTCTGCTTCTATACGCAGATCGAGGGGAGTCGATATTTCTGCGGCCTGTGGTCTCCTGGCTAGAGATTTATCAGCTGAAAAAGGTATTCATCAAGATACCCGTCGGAAGTCTTTATCCAGTCCTTTTTAACTCCGGCCTGAACAAATCCCTGCTTTTTAAAAAGATCTATACTTTCGGTATTGTTGGCTATTATGTTACAATACAACTGATGTAATTGAAGAGTTTTGAAGCAATAATCAACGAGACATTTCAGTGCCATTGAAGCATAACCTTTTTTTCTGTATGCTTCATCTGCAATGAGGATACCCAAACCAGCCCTTTTATGAAACGGGTCGAAATCAAAAATATCTATAGTCCCAATAGTTGTCTTTTCTTCAATCAGATCAATCATTAATCTTAGCTGACCTGTTTCATATATACTCTTGTGCGACTTTTCAAGATACAGTCTGAGTGTGTATTTTGAAAATGGAGAAATGGTATTGCTTATAGTCCAGAAGGAAATATTATTTTCCCATTCATATAAAAGCTCCAGGTCTTCCGGTTCGAGAGCCCTCAGCCTGATTTTATCGTATTTCATAAGAGTAGAATTTATAATGTCTACTTTTTAATAAGGGCATCTGCTTCACGGATGAATGCGCTTTTGAAACCAGATTCCTGAACAGTTATAAGCTCAGTTTTCGCTTTGGTAAATGAGTTATAATCACCATACACATATCGGTAATACCCATCCTCGGAAGCTACTTCACTTACCCCTGGGATATTTTTAAAGAGCTTCATATCTAATGGCTTTAGTGAGGCTCTTAGCTGAATTGTGTAGGTGCTTCTTTTAGCTGCTTTTACAGGTGTCGTAACATCACTACCTGATATATTCTGTGAGTTAGCAACCTGGTATTGAGTTACAACAACGGCTTCATTAAAACCTTTACTCCTCGCATATTCCACATAGTTTTGTGCATCATTTTTAGTATAAAACATACCAAGATAATGTACTGAAACAGAATCTATTAAAATTGATCTGATGAATTGCTTTCCTGTTAAATCCAGACTGCTGAAATATTCTTCAGGTATACTTTTTTTCGTTTTCAGGAGGATGATGCAGTACTTTAATGAATTTGAAGACCTTAAATGCTCCGGAGTATATGTCTCCTGAAGGAGTACCACCCCGGTATGTGGATCCACGATACCAATTGTAGCTCTCCTGTTATATTTCCTGCCTTCCGGATTATCTGAACCATCAGGATTTGTATTTACTGCAGCAAAATCTGACGCTCCAAAAGCTTTCTTTACAAACCTTGTCCTTAATATCCCCGATTCAGAAATTTTATCGATTACTGCCTGTGCCCGATAATCAGCAAGTGTTTTATTATAATCTGTACTACCTATTGCATCTGTATAGCCGGCTACCTCGATTTTTAGTTCGGGGTAGTTGACAAGTATGTATTTAATTATCTCGGTTGTTGCAATTGCCTGATCGTTAAGTTTATAGCTATTGTACTCGAATAGAATATTCTTAATTGCCAGGAAGTTACCGGTAGAGACTTTATCGGGTGTTAGGGAAGCGGTAACAGAAACGTACCCACCTGATAAATTTTGAGGCAGCATAAGGTTAACTGTATCAGTTTTATACCCTTTATGACCAACAAGAAGCTGATATTCACCAGGTTTTACCTCAAATTTAAAGATTGCTGTATCGAGCAGCGATTTATTTTTTACCAGAGTATCTGTTTTTACCTTAACGCTTATGGTATCTGTTTTATATCCAATCCGGCTTATAAGAAGCCTGAGGTTGCCTGGATTAATCTCAAATTTAAAGGATGAAGTATCATTCAGTGAAATTATTTTTGTGATACCCGTCTTCAGGTCAGACAGCTGGATTTGAGATTGTTCCGGATCGACAGGCATCCCGTCCTGAAGAGAAATTGTTCCGTGAGTAAGAATTGGCTTGTCAGGCGGGGCATTGGTAATTATAGAATAAATATTACGGGTTTGCGCTTTTTCATTATAAAGACTGGTGATGTAACCTGTACTATTGTTGTTCTGAATAAAAAAAGTGTTCTCAGTGGTATTATTTAATCCAAAGGGCAAACCAACAGGAGTGGTCCATTTCCCGTTCTTGTTAACCGATTGGAAGACATCGTAGCCACCCATACTTGGATGACCTACTGAGCTGAATATCAGAGTTTTTGAGGACGGATCGTAAAAAGGAGTATTTTCATTATAGGGGGTATTTATCACATTGCCGCAATTTACAGGAGTCATCCAGTTTCCGTCATTATCTTTTTGTGAAACCCAGATATCAAGTTCCCCCAGCCCCCCTGGCCGGTTGCTGGCAAAATATAATGTTTTACCATCCGGAGTAATAAAGGCGTGAGACTCCCAGTATATTGTGTTTATGTTTTTGCCAACGCTTTTTATTTTTGTCCATGTTGTACCCTTTCTCTGGCTGTAATAGATATTCCCGTCACCACCTTCTTCCATATAGATCATCAACAGTTTTCCGTCGCCGGTTATTGAATTGGAATAAAGCATGTTGTTACCACCAAGCTGTCGGGTAATATCGACCGGAGTATTCCATATATCTGATTTAATTGAACATAGGATATGTGTTTTTCCATCTTTTTTTATTGTGAAAACAAAAACAGAATCATTTTTTGAAAGAACAGGGTTGCTTGCACCAGGGTAATCTGCAAGCCAGGAAATATAGAGATCGGCTGTAAATGGTTGTGGTTTCTTTTCCATTTCCATAGCATACATGCAATCCCTAATCTGTTTATCGATATATTCCCTGCGGAACAATTTACTTCCAGCAAGCTTCTTTTTAGCATTATTATAAAGGTCGATTGCTTTCTTTAGGCTGTCGTTCTGGTGATACGCGATTGCGAGGTAGAGGTAAGTATCGAGTGGCGCTTTTTCACCATATTCAATATAATCCCTGTCATTATTTACCACCTTATGAGAAGCTTTGTTTAAAAGTCTCAGAGCTTCGGTTTTTTTCCCATCTATATTAAGATAACAGATACCCAGTTTTGCTGCCAGGTTATAGTTATCAGGATAGCGATTCAGAAGTGATTCATAGAGAGTTGATGCTTTCTCGTAGTCTTCATCATAATAAAATGAAGCATCAGCATCTTTCACTGCTTTGATGAAAATTTTATTAGAATTTACCTGAGAAAATAGTGAATGTGAACAAAAGAGGAGAAGAAAAATAATGATACTTTTCCTGAAAATAGATTTCATTCTTTTGAAACTTTCTTGATAAAAATCTCTTCAGGATATCCTTTGGTTATCAATTCCAACCTATGGGAATAGGCTTCTTCTCTGTTAGAAAACCTTCCTGTAGTATACCTGTAAAACTTATCGGTATCATTATAAAGAACCTTCATATCAGTTATGTGCTTGAAATAACTGACATCGATAGGATTATGGAGAGCAATCACCTGCACTGTATAGTACAGGATGTCAGCATCTTTAATATTTTTATCACCCACGTCACTTACGCTCATATTTCTGATGAGGATATTAGTGTCTATGGAAGCCACCGTAGGAATTATGCTAAGGTTTATCTTTTCATAAACTATTGGTGCAGTAACTATTTTCTCTTTGTAACTCGTGTCTCTGTCCAGGGCAACATCTAAGTTTAATAACAGAGTGGGATTATCCGGACGGATTGCTGTATCTATAGTCTGGGTTAAGTAACCGATACTTGAATATACTATTTTGAACTGCCCGGGAACAACAGAGAATCTATAAAGCCCTGTATACTTATTCGGGTAACCAATATCGAGGGTATCACCGTTAGTCTTGTTCAGAAGGTGAATGGAACTGTTTTTTACAATGTTTGGTGTTGTGTCCTTCAGACTGAATTTACCGATAATTTCGTAGATCTGAACAACATCACTTACTCCCATATCGAGGTAAAAAATGTCCCTCTTTTTATAATCGGTTGTTATTGTGTAATATGCGTTTTTGCCGTTGTTAACAGGTTCAAAGAATTTATCATCGTCGGTGGAGTTTATCGGGTAACCCAGGTTAACAGGAGTTTTCCAAACGCCATCGATACGTTTGCTCATAAAATTATCAAATCCGCCCATCGTACTATGTCCTTCCGAAGAGAAATAGAGCGCTGAATCGTTCTGGGTAATAAACGGAGTATCTTCGTTATAGGGTGTATTGATAGCCGCTCCAATATTAGAGGCAGGTCCCCAATCGCCAGCTGCGTTTTTTTCTGAAACATAGATATCGAGATTGCCCTGACCTCCCGGCCTGTTGCTCGTAAAGTAGAGTTTTTTACCATCAGCCGATATGGAAGCGTGCGATTCGTAGTATTTGGTATTTATGTTTTTGTTGAGTTTTGCAATAGGCGTCCAGGCTCCATTAATATATTGAGTTGAATATATTGCACCGTCGAAATTATCATTTTTATACAGAAACATTTCAGTTCCATTACTGTTTAAGGACGACGTGGAACAATCCTCTCCTGCTTTTATTTCTGCAGTAATTTCTATTGGGGGTTGCCATTTTCCATTTTCCTTTTTAGAAAAAAAGATAACATTTATCGAACCTCTGCGTTCGGTGTATGCCAAGGTATTGCCATCGTAACTAACAACAGGATTGTCGTTTATCGAACCTTGTTTAAAGTCGGCTCCGAGGTCGGTTTTTCGAAAGACAACAGGGTTTTCCTTAAATTGAATTGCATTTTTGCAGGCCTGAATCTGTTGTTCAATATATTCCAGATTCTGCATACCACCTTTACTTTTTGTTTCCCCTGCCAGCTTATTGAATGTTTGAAAGGTAGCAAGAGATTTTTCAAGTTCATTATTAATCATATAAGCTCTCCCAAGGAAGAAAAATGCATCGAGAGGAGCTCTCAGTTCCTTAAATGACTCGGTTTTAGAATCGTAGCTGGCAGTCTTTACAGCTGCCTCAAGGTATGGAATGGATTTCTCCTTTTCACCAGGGATATTAAGGTAGCATATGCCAATTTTATATTTAATATTCAGATTATCAGGAGAATCCAAAAGGAGATAAAGCTGATTTGCAAGGTCATATTCTTCAAAGAGATAATATGACTCGGCCTGTGCAAATATTTTTTTCATCTCATCGGAAGACTGGGCTGAGGCCGTAACTGAAAATAGAAACAGAGCTAAAAACTGTGACAAAATGATGATATTTCTTACTCTGAATTTTCCCATTAGAACAAATGTAGTTATTTTTCTATACTAACTGTTTAAGTTCAGCCAATTTTTATTTCAGGGTAATCTTGTAAATATCTTCTTTTCCAAATCCGCCTGATGTTTTGAAGATTGAATAATATCCAGATTTACCATCACCTGTTGGCATGAAAAAGAAATCATCATCTGGCGAATTAAGCGGATATCCCAGATTTTTGGGTTCTGTCCATACACCATTGGCCTGCAGATCAGATCTGAAAATGTCATAACCTCCCATGTTTTCATGTCCCTGGGAACTAAAAAACAGAGTTTTTCCGTTATTAATCAGGAATGGACGATCTTCGTTAAACTCAGTATTAATAACCGATCCAAGGTTAACCGGTGGTCCCCAGTCCCCGGCCACTTTATTAGATATATACAAATCGAGTCCTCCGAGACCACCTGGTCTGTCTGATGCAAAAACAAGCTGATCGCCTTTGTCGGAGATGAATGCATGTGATTCCCAGTACTTTGTGTTTATATTCTTGTTTAGCTTTACACATTTTGTCCAGGAATCTCCTGTAAACGAGCTGGAATAAATATCGCTGTTGAAATTATCATTTATCGAAAGAAAGAGTTGTTTACCATCTGCAGAAAGACAAGAAATGAAAACTTCTCCGTCTGTCTGAAGGTCGGGAGAAATATTTATTGGGGCCGACCATTTACCATCGATAAGACGGGAAAACATTACAGCGTTGTAAAATTTGAGAGAAACCATGTATACAAATGTCTTACCATCGGCAGAGATCAAAGGATTATAATTTGATTTTTCGTCATTGAAGGGCTCTCCGAGATTTTCTTCTGTATAGGCAACGGGCTTTTTTATCAGGTCCTTTGCCATATCACAGGTTTTGATCTCATGATTTATAAAGTCTATATTCTGACGATCGTCGGGAAGAAGTGTACCTGCATATTTTACAAAAACGTCTTTAGCTTTATCGAACATAAAATTGATACGATATGCTTTTCCGAGATTATATAAAGCGTCGTATGGGGCAGCAACCTGGGTGAGAGTTCCCTCTTTCTGTTTCGCAGACATATTGCTTACCGCAGATTCAAGATATTTAATGGAAAGATTTTTCTTACCCGGGATATTGAGATAACAGACACCAATGCGGTAAGCAAGATTCGAATTCTCAGGCATTTTATCGTACAGTTGCATATAATCCGAAAGTGCATCGGTATAGTCTTCATTTAAAAGAAAATATTCTGCCTCAAGAAATGTTTCCTGGAGGGCTTTGTTATCCTGAGCATAAATTGAAATACAATAAAACAAAGTAACAAACAGCCATGCTGATCTTTTGATCATATCGGATGATTTTGATAAACAAATTTATTAAAAATATCTGGTTGAAGAATGATGTGCATAAGCTCTTTGATTAATTATCCGATTTACCACCCTTCCTTCTTTTCCTCACAAGAATTACCACGATAAAGAAGAAAGACAGCCCGACTGTAAACCACAGGAACATTCTCTTATTACCTTTTGCAGTTATTGGTTGCGATTTCAGCAGGTTATCCGGAATATTATTGGATTCAATGAGGTCGGCAATAACCCTGGAAACAGCTTCTTCAGGATATTTATCATTATGCTTCATCAGGAACAGGATCAGTTCATTTGAAGACTTTATTTTTTCTTTCTTCAGATCGATCAATTTCAGGGCAGACTTAAGTGGTTCTTCTGAGTGCTCAATCATATCGCGGAGGAATTGCTCAACCTCAGTACCAGGTGATGAGCTTACATGTACCAGGATTTCAGATATCTGAGTATTTGTAAGTCCAAGTTTTGAAGACTCATTATAGAAAGCCAGCAACCATTTTTCCTTCAGTTTGATATTACTGATATCAACCGCAGCAACTGACTGCCTGATTATTCCGCCAATCTCAGAATTTTCACTGTTTTCACTATAAGCAAGTATCTTTTCTCTAAGTATTGGTATAGCCGGATCGACATCTGCCAGAACGGATGCTGCAATTTTATTCAGTTCCTCAGGTGTGATCCTGCCATTAGTTTTTGCTTGAATATATTTCTGTAAGTCTGTCCAGGTTTTAAGATCTGATTTATAAATATCCAGATCCGTAAGTATTTGTTTAAGGTCGTCGGTGGTGTATTTAGCCATAAGGTTAACTGCTGCCTGTGTAAGGACGTTATCCATTACAGCAACACGGAGAGCAAGTCTGTCTAATTCTTCGGGACTTATGCTCTTCTTCGCAGCTTCATCCTTGAGGTACGAGATCAGGTCATCAACTTTTCCAAACTTTTGGTTGTCGGGATCGGCTCCATTTATTACACTTAATAACTTCCCGCTGGTACGGGTCTTTAGCATTCCGGTAAGGGCAGAAACCTGTTTTTTGGCAATTACCCTGTTATATTCTGGTCTGATAACTGGTTGTTTTGTGATATCTTTTTCCCTGGAGATGAAAACATCGGTTGTAGTTGTGTTATTGAACCTGTCGGTCAGTTTAAAAACTACTTTATTATCTCCGGGATTTGGAGCCATTTTATAATTAAAGACAGAATCTGTTATAAAATACTTTTCAACAGAGACCAGCGAGTCACCTACCCAATGTTCCACAGTCAGAAACGACTTAGGTTCAACTTTCAGAGGGAAAAGAATCGAATCTCCCTTCTCAACAGAAATTGTTTTATTGGTTTCCACCTCCAATTCAGCAACAAAGTCAGATTTTGGAAGGATAGTACCCGGGAGTACAAAACTGTCTGACGGAGTTGAAATAGGAAGGTTAATTTTTTTCACTGTTTTTTCTACACCCTGGCCTTCAAATGTAAGCTCATAATCACCCTGTGGTACCTGGAATTCATATTCCCCTGTATTGGGATTTGAGTAGACAACGACGATCTGATTCCGATCCTTGATATTCATTGCTGATATCTTCACGCTGTCTTTAATATTACTAAGCAGGTCGGCTACTTTTACCATTCCTCTTACAAAGAACTTCCTGGGATGATCATCTGAAAATATCTCAATCCGGTAAATATCCTGTTTCCCGAATCCTCCCGGAAGATCTTTAGCTATATAACCCTCATAACCATCTTTTATGGGCTTAAAGAAGACATCATCGTCAGTAGTATTTATGGGATAGCCGACATTTAATGGAACAGACCATTCTCCATTGTCGAGAAGAGTGGAATAAAAGATATCGTACCCTCCCATATTCAGATGACCAACTGAGCTAAAAAATAAAGTTTTATCATCCTGACTCAGAAAAGGAGATTCCTCATTGTACGGAGTGTTGATAACCGGTCCGAGATTAGCTGCAGGCCCCCAATCACCTGTACTGTCGCGTTTTGAAACCCAAATGTCGAGACCTCCAAGAGTGCCTTTTCTGTTACTTGTGAAGTATAGTTTCTTATTATCGTGCGATATGGTTGCATGCGACTCCCAATACTTGGTGTTTATATTGTCATTCAGTTTCACTAAAGGCGACCATACTCCCTTTTCAAAACGAGTGGTATAAATAGCGCCATCGTAGTCGGCAGAACTATACACATACAGATCTTTTCCATCTTTCGAAAGCGAAGTAGGGTAGAGGTCTTTATCGACTAACCCGGGAATATCTGATTTCAGAAGCTCATTCATATTTATCGGAGCGGTCCATTCCCCGTTAACTTTTGTGGAATAAAGGATTGCATTATAGAATGCAGTGCTACGTGCAAAAACAAGCAGATCTTCATTATCGGATACAACGGGATAATATTCCGACCTCTCTTCATTAATCAGAGGTCCGAGATTTTTTTCTTTAACGAAAAGAGGCATCGATATTAGTCGTTTTGCATATTGGCACGATTGTATCTGTAAATCCACAACCGCAGCGTTATAAACCTCTGTGTTAAGATTTTTCTTAAACAGCTCATAGGTTTCCAGCGCTTTATCGAGCATATTATTTATCCTGTAAGCATTGGCAAGATAGTAAAGGGCATCATAAGGAGCCCCTGTCTCCCTGAAATTGCCTTCTTTGTATTTTGGATTTATATTTTTAACAGCATCTTCAAGGTATGTCATTGCTTTTTCTTTTTCCCCCGGAGTATTTATATAACACTGACCGATTCGGTACTTCAGATTCGCATTGTTTGGGTAAATCTTCAGGAGTGGCAGGTATAAAGCCAGTGCTTCTGTATAGTCTTCGAATAAGATCCAGCTTTCAGCATCGTAAAAATTATTTTTAATCTCTACTCTCGACTGAGCATATAAATTGGAATTAAGTAATGTCGCTAGCAGACACGATAATAAAAATAACCTTTTCATCATATTATAGTTGATCTTATTGAAATGATGGCATATCACTCATTTATGAATTTTGTCTTCCTGATCCACCATTAATAGCGGATTAGAATCAGCAATTGGTAAATCTAAACTCAAAGCTACTAATATAATAGAAATATTAGTAAAAAGGTCAATTTACAGTACTCCTTTTTACTAATTGTCAGATTTATTTTTTAAAAGCAGGATTACCGATGACAAAAATTTCTCTGATTTTGAGAATAATTGACTGTTTAAGCATTTTCGGGAGAATAATTTTCTAGGATCTCCTTAACTTTATGTAAAAACTTACCGGCGAGTGCGCCATCAATCACTCTGTGGTCATAGCTGAGTGAGAGGATCATTATCTGGCGAATTCCTATTACGTCACCTTCGGGGGTCTCAATTACCACAGGTGTTTTTCTGACAAAACCAGTTCCAAGTATAGCTACCTGGGGTTGATTTATAATAGGAGTTCCTGCTATATTCTTATAGCTGCCGAAGTTTGTTATTGTAAAAGTCCCACCGCTTATCTCTTCAGGTTTAAGCTTGTTGGTTCTTGCTCTTTCCGCGAGGTCGTTTACTGCTTTGGTTAACCCGGTCAGGTTTTTTTCATTTGCATTTTTAATGACAGGGACAATAAGATTACCATCAGGAAGAGCAGTGGCCATTCCGATATTAATGTTTTTCTTTCTGATAATGTTACTGCCTTCAACCGAAACGTTTAACATAGGGTACTCACCCAGCGCTCTGGCAAGAGCATCAATGAAGATTGGTGTCAATGTTAGTTTCTGCCCTTCTGTGGCCAGAAATTTATCCTTATTTGCATTTCTCCAGTTAACCAGTCGGGTTACATCAGCGTCAATGAAAGACGTAACATGAGCTGATGTTCTCTTAGACATTACCATATGCTCGGCAATCAGCTTCCGTATCCTGTCCATCGGAATTATTTCCTCACCAGGAGAATTTGTAACAGAAGATATTCCGGATTTTTCTACCGCTCCTCCTTTTACCACCTCTATAGCTTCTGCAGCCTCTACAGCCTCTACTGCTTCATTTGCCATTCTCCTGTTTTCAAGAATATGTAAGATGTCATCTTTGGTAATTCTGCCATCCATACCTGTACCGGTCACTTTGTCGAGATCCGAGTAAGATATTCCTTCACGGGCTGCAATACTCCGTACCAGAGGTGAGATGAACTTTCCGGATGGTGTACGGCTCTTCATTTCACTCGACAATTCCTCTGCTTCCTTCTTTTCGGTCTTAATGGATTCAATGGTATCGCGTATTCTCTCTACTTCCTTTTCAACCTTTTTTGCTTCATCTTTTGTCTGGATTACTTCACTTTCTATAAAAGCAAGAACTTCACCAACTTTTGCTATACTACCTTCTTTTGCAACAATCGAAAGAAGAATCCCTGATGCAGGAGCCGGTATTTCGGTATCCACCTTATCGGTTGCTACTTCAACGAGCGGGTCATCCTGTTTTACAACAGAACCTTCATTTACAAGCCATTTGTTAATTGTGGCTTCTATAACTCCTTCGCCCATTGCTGGTAGCACTATATTCATTCTTGCCATAAGTTCTTATTTTATGTTAAATAACATATGTTATCAATATTAATCTTAAAACATACGAGCTTGAGATTCCTCGCTAACGCTCGGAATCCCACTCACCTATTACGATATTTTGATATGATTCCAATTCAATAATTATTCTTACTTCTTTAACAATCAAAAAGTAGAAATGTTTCAGTTAATTATTGAATGCTGAAACAAACAGGACTTTAAAAATTCCCGGGAGATAGTTACTTTCTGAAGGTAATTTTAAAGAACCTATTTAGTACAGCTATCGCCTCTCTTAAATATATTCCGGGGAGGATTATATATTGCCATCCTGCTAATTTTCCTTCCCCGACCCGTTTCCTGAAATATATTCTCATCGCATCGTAAAAATGACGGATATCGGTATAATTTCTATTGGATGTACTCTTGCCTTTGTAATGAACGATCTGGGTTTCAGCGAAGTAGTAGTTAATATAACCTGCTTGTATTAATCTGTAACTCAGATCAATATCTTCACCATACATGAAAAAATCTTCATCGAGTAACCCCGTTTTATTAATTGCTGCTCTACGGATAAACATAAAAGCACCTGATATGACTTCAGCCGGGGAGGTTTCAAAGCTGCTGCACCCGGGAAGATAATAGTTGTTAAAAAACTCCGACTCAGGGAAAATGGATGAAAATCCAAATGCTTTAAAAAAAGTAGTTTTCGGAGTGGGCAGAGATCTTTTTGATTCAGGCAGGAATTTCCCTGCACCATTAACCATTCTTACTCCCAGTGCGCCGGTATTTTGATTTTTTTCCATAAAGCTGATACATTTTGAGAAAGTATCAGGTTCAACGATTGTATCCGGATTTAGCAACAGTACAAATCGTCCTTTTGATTGTTTTATTGCCTGATTATTTGCAGCTGAAAAGCCTTTATTGGTCTCATTTTTTATCAGAATAATTCCGGGAAAATCTTTTTCTACCATTTCTACGGAATAATCCTGCGAATTATTATCAACAACAAATATCTCACAATCAATATTTTCAGAAGCTTTATTGGCTGAGATCAGGCATTGTTTCAGATACTCCCTGACGTTGAAACTGACAATTATTACAGAAAGTTCCATTTTCTGTTAAATTATTATCAGTTTGAGATCCATTAGCTTCATCCTTGCTATTGCTGGTAAGGATTTCTGTTGTTGATGGCTCTGCCCAGGGTTATCTCGTCGGTATATTCAAGTTCATCACCAACAGCAACACCACGTGCCAGCGTTGTTAAACTTACATTATATTTATTAAGTCTCTTATACAGGTAGTAATTTGTTGTATCGCCTTCCATTGTTGTGCTAAGTGCAAAGATTATCTCTTTTACCCCTCCGGCTTTAACCTTTTCCTCAAGGTCGTCTATTTTCAGATCGGTAGGTCCGATACCATCTATCGGCGAAATAATGCCACCCAGAACATGATACAAGCCTTTGAACTGGCGGGTGTTTTCAATAGCCATTACATCCTGAATACTCTCAACAACGCATAAAACAGTCTTTTCTCTTTTCTCATCGTTGCAGATATTGCAGATCTCCGTATCGGATATATTGTTGCAGATTTTACAATAGTGAATCTCCGACCTTAACCTGATTATGCTTTCCCCAAATCGGGTCACATCTTCTGTATTTCTCCTCAAGAGATTCATTACCAAGCGAAAGGCTGTTTTTCTTCCTATACCGGGAAGAGAGGCAAATTCATTTACAGCACTTTCAAGCAACTTCGAAGGAAACTCAGTGAAACTCATAATTAAATATTTAATACAAAAATAGTTCAAATTTCCGGTGTTATAATCCTGCACATAATTTTTCCCCTTCCGTTCTTTTTGCTACACTTGTATATAAATTATACCCTTTATGTCGCCATTGTTAATTCTTGCAATATTCCTGCTATACACGGTTACTCTTTTTTCCGTTACATGGTTCACTGCCCGAAAAGCTGACAGCCAGTCTTTTTTTCTTGGTAATAAAATCTCTCCATGGTTTGTTGTTGCATACGGAATGATAGGAGCATCTCTTTCGGGAGTTACATTTATGTCAGTCCCGGGCTGGGTTAAAGACACTCAGTTTAGTTATATGGTAGTCGTTTTGGGCTATCTGTTTGGTTATTTTGTGATTGCACTTGTACTTCTTCCTCTTTATTACAGGCTTAAATTAACCTCTATCTACTCTTATCTTAATCAACGGTTTGGATATTGGTCGTATAAAACCGGTGCAGGTTTCTTCCTGCTCTCCAGAACACTGGGGGCGTCATTGCGTATGTATTTGGTTATAAAGGTATTACAGGTTTTTGTTTTTGATGCCTGGAACGTACCCTTCTGGGTGAATGTATTGATATTCATAATATTAATAATTATTTACACTCTGAAAGGCGGAATCAGGACAATTGTATGGACAGATACACTTCAAACGACTTTTATGCTTCTTGCAGTTGTGCTTTCGGTAATTTACATAAGCAAGGATCTGCACACCACAATTGGTACATTGTTTACAACTGTGAGGGAGAGCGACATTTCGAAAATGTTTATCACCGACTGGCATAGCGAGCGATTCTTTGTTAAACAATTCCTGAGCGGTATTTTTATTACAATTGCTATGACGGGACTCGATCAGGAAATGATGCAGAAGAACCTGAGTTGCAAGAATATAAAGGAAGCCCAGAAAAATATGTTTACTTTTAGCGGGATACTTATTTTCGTAAACCTGTTATTCCTCTTTCTTGGCGCTCTTTTACTTATTTATGTTCAGAAAAATGGCGTAGTTGTTACGTCAAGTGATGAAATATTCCCGACAGTTGCGCTGAGGTATCTTGGTCCTGTTGCCGGAGTGGTATTCCTTATAGGACTAATTTCAGCTGCATTCCCAAGCGCCGATGGAGCTCTCACTTCCCTTACAACCTCGGTGAGTATAGATTTTCTTGGGCTCGACAAAAGGGAAGGTATTTCGGAACAAACAAGAACCCGCATCAGGTATTCCGTTCATCTTCTGATAGCGGTAGTATTTTTTATAAGCATACTGATATTTAGCAAATTAAACGATCAGGCTGTTATAGATAAACTTTTCACAATTGCCGGTTATACATATGGGCCATTGTTAGGATTGTATTCATTCGGACTATTTACAAGGAGGAAAGTTAATGACAGGCTGACTCCCTTTATCGCGATATTATGCCCTCTTTTCTGCTTCTTCTTGAGTTCTTATTCAGTGGAATTATTAAATGGCTATAAATTTGGATTCGAATTGCTCCTGCTAAACGGATTGTTGATGTTCCTTGGGCTACTGATTTTCAGCAAGCAGGAAAAATAAAAATTCTTCACTTCTCGCTATATCATTGTATTTCAATCTATTCATTCCTTTTATAGCCTCTATAGCCTTATAGCCTTTACAGCCTTTACAGCCTCTAAATCCTTATAACTCCTATGGTCTTATCGGTTGAAGTCCCTGATTTGTGGCATTTCCTGTATCCTCTGTTTCCTCAGGCTCCTCCTTCTTCTGAATTACTTTAATCTTTTTATATGGAATATTCCATACAAAGAAATAGCCGATTCCGGCACTCACAGGATTAGCAGCATTTCCAAAACCGGGAAGATAAATTGACCTGATGTCTTTTCCGGCTCCATTATGCACCATCATTCTGAGACTGATTGTCCAGCCCATGGTGAAATTCCTGAATATTTCAGTTCTTACTCCGGGAGTTACCTCGATAAAATGGGCCCACCTTGTTTCCTGTGCTATTGATGAAGTGGCTGGTCCCCAGTAGTTCTCCTGCTGAAAAGTTGGTGTTTCAGATGTAAAAACACTTACACCATAACGGAGTCCTATCCCGGCCCAATATTTACCTTGCGATTTTTCAGGTTTAAGCAGATTAATATCAATGCCTGCGCGGGCAAACATACCTTTACTCAGAAAATCGTAATTGTATTGTGAATATGAGTAATTAAGATAGCCTGCACCAAGAACTGCAGCAATTTTTTCATTAAGATCTATTGAAACAAATGCTTCCGTGTTAAGGATTTTCTTATCGAAGTAATGAATGACGGGACCAGATACCTCGAATCCTGCTTTGATTTTAAGAGGAACCAGGATAGTGTCCTGTGCATTAAGATGCAACAGACTGCTTATACTACTTAGCAGGAGACTTATAATATATACGAATGTTCTCCTCATTAAGAGTTGTAATATTACGGTTTTTTATGGAAATGGAATCGATTATATTTCTTGAGTAGGTGAGAGTATCGTTGAGGCTGTGATAGAAGGTATATCCGCATTCTTTCGAGATGAGATGAGGGTAATTTGTGTATTTGAATTGAATTGTATCGGCAACACCGTTTATTTTAACAAGAAAAGCACACTGTAATGAGGAGGAGTTCATTGGAAACTTTGCTACTGTGATGGATTTCGCTTTATCATAAAGTTTATTGTTACTGAGCCCCGATCCGTAGATAGTAAGGCTGTCTGGCGCTAAGAGCTTAAAGGTTTGTTTAAAGTAAAAGGAAGCATTTAAGGTCGAATCGGTCGGCTCAAAGCACGATTGAGGAGCACAGGAAAATAATAACACGGATAACCCTGCTGATATGATATATAGTTTTACCCGGATAATTATT
This sequence comes from uncultured Bacteroidales bacterium, assembly GCA_963809855.1. Taxonomy (GTDB): domain Bacteria; phylum Bacteroidota; class Bacteroidia; order Bacteroidales; family VadinHA17; genus LD21. The sequence continues at coordinate 4,327,759 of CAWELF010000001.1, forward strand.
CTCATTATTCTTTTGAAAGCCTCAAAAGTACGAAAATATTTCCTAGAATTTCGGAAGGTTTTTCAAAACCCCGTTAATACCGTTTTTGATTCTCGATAAAACATTATTTTCTTTTTCTCCGTTGAAATAGATCTCAGCAATTATATCCTTGTATTGTTTTGATAAATAGCCTCTTTTGAGTTTTAGGGTAGGGGATAATGCTCCTGTCTGCGGGGTCCATTCCTCATTAACCAGCCTGAATCGTTTAATCTGTTCGTGCTCTCCTAGCGATTTGTTAACTTCTTTTACCTCTCTTGAAAAACGTTCTATAACTTCCGGCATCTCTATAAGTTCCTGATTGTCCCTGAACTGAATCTTGTGTAATGAGCACCAGTCGTGCAGGAATGTAAAATCTGGTGATAAGATGGAACTGGCAAATTTCTGGTTCTCGCCTATCACCATTGCCTGTTCAATAAAAACAGATTCTTTTAGCTTATTCTCAATAACCTGTGGCGCAATATATTTTCCTGCCGACAATTTAAACATCTCTTTCTTCCTGTCGGTTATTTTCAGGAATTTGCCCTGTTCAAGTATACCTATATCACCTGTATGAAGCCATCCATCCTTGTCGATCATATCAGCTGTAAGATCGGGCGCCTTGTAATAACCCATCATAACATTTACCCCTTTACACAGAATCTCACCATCATCGGCAATCATAACCTCACAACCTTCGATAACCGGTCCGCAGGTACCAAATCCGATCTCATCAATCCGGAATGGATTTACAGATATAACCGGAGAAGTTTCTGTGAGGCCATAACCCTGAATGACAGGAATACCAGCAGCCCAGAAGACTTTTTCAAGACGTGATTGTAGTGCGGCTCCACCCGAGACAAGCACCTGAAGCTCGCCCCCGAGCGCTTCCTGCCATTTACTGAATATCAGTTTCCGGGCTATCTTAAGACGAAACTTATAAAACTGTGAGTTCCCTTTTAATCTGAACTTAAGGCCGAGGTTAAGGGCCCAGAAAAATATTTTTCTTTTTACCCAGGGCAGGTTCCGTCCCTTGCTGATTATATTATCATAAATTTTCTCCAGGAGTCGGGGAACGGTATTGAATATGTGAGGCTTTATCTCCTTAACTGTTTCCGAAACCGTGCCCATGTTTTCCACATAATAGATGCTTATGCCTTTATACTGGAAATGGTAGTTTACCATTCGTTCGTAGACATGGCAAAGTGGCAAAAAGCTTATTGCCCTGTGACCATAACACAGGTGATGAGCTTTTGATGTGGTTATTGCGTTCTTAACCAGGTTGTTATGAGATAACATTACACCTTTGGAATTTCCAGTAGTTCCTGAGGTATAGATAATTGTTACAAGATCTTCCGGTTTAATACTCGCTTTTATGCTTTCGAGCTCATCGTGGAATTTAATGGAATTTGCTTTTCCGGCTTCAATTATTTCGTCGAACGATTTTACACCTTCAATCTGGTCGAATGAATATATTTCCTTTAAGCCATGAATTTTATTGGCAATCGGACTAACCTTGTTATAGATTGTTTTATTGCCAAGGATGATAATCTTAACATCTGAGTGTTCAAGGATATATTCGTACTCATCGGTCCCTATGGTCGGGTAGATCGGAACATGAATCAGTCCCGCCTGTGCAACCCCCATATCAACGAAGTTCCACTCCGGTTTATTTCCGCTGATCGTTGCAATTTTATCGCCCTTCTTATACCCCAGGGCCATAAGACCATAACTTACCCAATTAACGTATTGACTTACTTCTTCAGTAGAATAGGTCTTCCATTCACCGTCTTTTTTCCCGCCGTACATGTCCTTCCGGGGGTATTTTTCGAGATTGAGCTGAATAATGTCAAAGGTCCTGGTAACATCCATGATTGTTCGGAATTAATTAATAAGCAATTCTAATAATTATTTTCGAACAAATTATCTCCATACTTACCTGTAATTTTGTCTTGGCTCGTAAGTATCTATAAATAAGAGTTATACAAAATACGAAATTTCAATAAATTTCGAATGCAGAAAAATATTCAATTGTCAGGGAAGTTTAGAAGACGGAAGACGGGAGTATGAAACTCTCTACCTACTTCGGTCTTCGGTCTTCCGACTTCTGACTTAAAATTATTTGACGCCAAAGCCTAATGACTTTTCTTCAGATATTCTGCAGCTTTGTGAATAGCATTGGGAATTCCATCTGGATTTTTCCCGCCGGCAGTGGCAAGGAAAGGTTGTCCGCCGCCGCCACCGTTAATCTCCATCGAAATCTCCTTTATAATGGAAACAGCATTTATATTTCTTTCTGCTACCAGCTTATCGCTTACGAGAACCATAAGATTGGCCTTTCCGGCAGATGTATACCCAAGAACAAGAACAATATTGTCAGAGGAGTTACGCAATTGGTAAGCAATGTTTTTCAAAACTTCTGAGGAATCAGTCTCGAGCTGTCCGGAAACAAATCTTATATTATTTATTTCTGAAGCTTTATCGACGAAATTTTTCAGCGCAGTGGTAACCGATTGAGTCTGAAATTTTTCAATATTCTTTTTCATAGCTGAATTTTCAGCAATAAGCTTCTCAACACTTTCAGTAATACTTCCTGTACTCTTAAGCATTGAAGCTATCTCATCAACAGTTTTTAGTTTGCTGTTAATATATTCCTCAGCTTTTTGGGCAGTTACTGCTTCAATCCTTCTTATTCCGGCAGCTATTGCCCCCTCAGATACTATCTTAACGATACCGATATTGCCGGTTGATGTAACATGCGTACCTCCGCATAATTCCACAGAGTCTCCAAACTCCACTACTCTTACTGTGTCGCCATACTTCTCTCCGAAAAGCGCCATGGCACCCATAGATTTTGCTTTTTCCATCGATACCCCGGTAGTAATTTTCCCAGGGTAGTTTTCTCTTACCATTTTATTTACCATCTCTTCCACGCTCTCCAGTTCCTCTTTACTCAGTTTACTGAAATGGCTGAAATCGAACCGAAGGCGATCTGCATTTACCAGGGAACCTTTCTGTTCAACATGTTTCCCCAGTACTGATCGCAAAGCAAAATGTATCAGGTGAGTAGCAGTATGGTTATTTGCTGTCATCAGTCTCTTTTCAAGATTTACTACAGCTTTGACAGGAGCGGATGGATCTTCAGGTAGCCTCTCGGAAACGTGTATAATCAGGTTATTTTCTTTTATTGTATTCAGGATTGCAATGGTCTTTCCCGATACTATTATTTCTCCTGTATCGCCGGCCTGACCACCCGACTCAGCATAAAATGGCGTTTTATCAAATACCAGATGACAGAACTCTTTCCCTTTTATCTTTCCAGTACGATATTTTGTGATATGTACTTCATCTTCAGTTTTTTCATATCCGGTGAATTCAGTACCATCTATTTCTTTTACAATGGTCCAGTCAACTGTACCTGCCGATGCATCTTCCCTTGAGCGGTCCTTCTGATTCTTCATCTCATCCTCAAATCCCTTATGATCTAGATGCATATCGTTCTCTCTGAGTATAAGCTGAGTGAGGTCGACAGGGAAGCCAAAGGTATCGTACATTTCGAAGGCAACCTTCCCGGGTAGTATGTTTTTATGCTCTTTTCTAAGGTCTGAGATCATTTTTTCGATCATCTTCAGTCCTTTTCCAAGTGTTTTCAGGAATGCGGCTTCTTCTTCATAAATTATTTTAGCAATCTGTTCCTTTCCTGAGACCAGTTCAGGATAGTGTTGGCCCATAGACTGAGCAAGGACGGGAACAAGCTGATACATAAATGGTTCCTCTATACCTAAATTATTATAGCCATATCTCACGGCCCTGCGGAGTATTCTCCGGATAACATAGCCGGCTTTATTGTTTGAAGGAAGCTGACCATCGGCAATAGAAAAAGAAACTGCCCTTAGATGATCTGAAATTACCCGTAAAGCAACATCCCATTTTTCATTTTCACCATAAGGCTTACCGGTTATGGAGGAGATCTTCTTTATTACTTCCTGGAAAATATCGGTATCATAATTCGATTTTTTCCCTTGTACAACCATGCAAAGCCTTTCAAATCCCATTCCGGTATCCACGTGCCTTGAGGGAAGCTGTTCGAGTACTCCGTCGGATTTGCGGTTATACTGGATAAAAACAAGATTCCATATTTCGATTACATGAGGATGTCCCTTATTAACAAGATCCCTTCCGGGAATTTTTTCACGTTCCTGATCATCCCTTATATCTATATGTATTTCTGAGCAGGGGCCGCATGGACCAACTTCGCCCATTTCCCAGAAATTATCTTTTTTGGACCCGTTTATAATCCGACCCTCCGGGTTTGTAAAACAGTTCTCCCAATACCTGAACGATTCTTCATCTCTTGTAACTTTGTCCTGCTCATTACCCTCGAAGATTGTAGTATAAAGTCTGTCTTCCGGAATACCGAGCTTCTTCACCAGAAACTCCCAACTCCACTCAATAGCTTCTTTTTTAAAATAGTCTCCGAACGACCAGTTCCCGAGCATTTCGAACATTGTGTGATGGTAAGTGTCATGGCCAACTTCCTCAAGATCATTGTGTTTGCCCGAAACCCTGAGACATTTCTGTGAGTTGGCAACCCTCTTATTTACAGGAGGTTCATTTCCCAGAAAAATATCTTTGAACTGGTTCATTCCTGCGTTGGTAAACATAAGTGTAGGGTCATTTTTGACCACCATTGGCGCTGAAGGCACAATAATATGATTCTTCGCCTTAAAGAATTCGAAAAATAACTGTCTAAGTTCCTGTGCCTTCATCTCAATTATCATCGTTTTGTATATTTTTATCTGAAATTTGGTTTGTAAAATTAATTTATTTGGGTTAGATTTGTCAATTAGCATAGTAATATTTCTAAAAACAATTGGCTATTGGCGAGAAATAGAAAATATTTTCTTGATTTGACGGATCTGCAATTTAAGCAGATTCGGCTGCCATGGAAGATGAAGCTTTTCCGCTCAATTCTGGTTATTTCCGGATCAATTCTGATAGCTGTATTTTATGGCGCCATTTTCGAAAATCTTTTCGGTTCACCTAAAGAGAAGATGCTGACTCAGCAGATTGAAAATCTGAAACTTCAGTACTCTCTTATGGGCAGACAGCTTGATAACTCCGTAAAAGCCCTGAACAGCTTTAAACTCTCGGATGATATGCGTTACCGGCCTATTCTTGATATGGATACAATTTCCGAATCTTATCGTCAGGCTGGTTATGGAGGAGTTGACAGGTTCAGCGATCTGAAAGGTTACCAGAATTCCGATCTTCTTATTGCCTATATGTCTAAAATTGAAGATACCAAAAACAGGGCCAATGTTCAGCTCGAATCGTTTAAATCAATTGCAGAAAGATCTGTTGAGTGGAAAAGGGAGAATGACCATTTCCCGGGTATTAGTCCTGTAAATGTGATTTTCAGACTGGGAGATGGTTATAAGTTCCGGCCCATTCACCCTGTGCTTGGAACTCCCCGTATGCATAACGGACAGGATTTTGAGGTTCCTTATGGTACAGAGGTATATGCGACTGGCGACGGCACCGTTGTTGAGTCGGGTTGGGAAGGCGGTTTTGGTAATTGTATTGTTATAGATCATGGTTATGGTCTGCAGACTGTATATGGTCATCTTAGCAACATTAAAGTGCCCAAGGGATTGAATGTTAAAAGAGGAGATCTGATTGGTATCAGCGGAAGTACCGGTCAATCAACAGGTCCTCATCTGCATTATCAGGTGGAGCAATACGGCCAGCATATGAATCCTGTAAACTTCTTCCCGAACGATTTGAGCGCGGAAGAGTATACTGAAATGATACAGGCATTCGGCTCAAGAACGAAATTCAGATAGCTTTATTCTGTATTGATTCCTTTCTAATATTATTCTTTCCTCCGGCATTGGATTCCTTTTTTGAGAATTGATTATCTTTGCACAATTATGCCACCAACAAAATATAAGTTTAATCCCGACTCACTTAGTTTTGATAAAGTAAGACTAGGAGCTAGGGCATTGTTTTTCAGGCTTCTGGCCTATTTTATGGGATCAGTTATTATTGCAATTGCATATTGGATCGTTTTCGCAACATTCTTTGATTCACCAAAAGAAAAAGCGCTTCAGAGGGAAGTTGAACAGATGACAATTCAGTACGAGCTGATTCAAAGAGAGATGGGTAACATTGAAAGTGTTATAGACGGGCTTGAAAAAACCGACGAAAATCTATACAGAACAATCTTTGAAGCTGAACCCATACCTGGAACTTTACGCGAAGGCGGAACAGGCGGAGTTAACCGGTATAGAGATTTAGAGGGATATTCAAACTCAAACCTTGTCGTTGAGACTGCGATGAGGCTCGATAAAATAAGGAAAAGGGTATATGTACAGTCAAAATCGTTCGACGACCTTATCAAGCTTGCAAAAAATAAAGAGGAGATGCTCAGGTCGGTTCCGGCAATTCTTCCGATTTCAAACAAAGATCTTACCCGCACTGCCTCAGGTTTTGGATTAAGGATTCACCCTATCTATAAGATTTCAAAATTCCATTATGGAATGGATTTTACTGCACCTGCCGGAACTGATATTTATGCAACAGGCGATGGCGTTATCATTGGTAAAATTTCTTCAAAAAGAGGCCTGGGCAATCACCTTATAATAGATCACGGTTTCGGATATGTGAGTATCTATGCACATCTCAGCGAGTTTAATGTGAAAACCGGTCAGAAAGTCAAAAGAGGAGATGTTATAGGATATGTTGGGAATTCCGGGACTTCTGTAGCGAATCATCTTCATTACGAGATAAAGTTAAATGGTGTGAATATCGACCCGGTTAATTACTATTTCGAAGACCTTTCAGCTGAGGAATATGTAAGAATGATTGAAATCGCTTCAAAAACCGGGCAGTCTTTTGACTAACCTTTTATAATATGCCCTACAAAGAACAAAAAGTAGAAAAGCTCTATTATTCAATTGGAGAGGTGGCTGAAATGCTGGAGGTTCCGGTATCAACTGTCCGTTTCTGGGAAAATGAATTCAATATTCTGAAGCCCATGAAGAATAAAAAGGGAAACAGATTATTCACTCCGGCAGATATTAAGAACCTGAAGATAATTCATCACTTGCTTAAAGAAGAAGGAATGACACTCTCCGGGGTAAAGAAAAAACTTACCGGGAAATGGGAAGAAACAGATTACAAGTTTGAGATCAATGAGTCTCTGCAAAAAATCAGGACTATTCTGCTCGATATCCGTGATAATATCTAATAAACCTTTGTTTATAAAACATAAAAATCCATTAACCGCTAAGGACGCTAAGATGTCGCAAAGTGCGCAAAGGAAATCTTTACTTAAAATTCTTTGCGATCTTTGCGAATTCTTTACTTTGCGACCTTTGCGGTTAATAATATTTAGAGCTTTTAATATCTAAGACACATATGAAGTTAAAAGATCTTTGTTCATATCTCGATACTATCGTTCCGTTGTCGTTCCAGGAAAGTTATGACAATTCAGGTCTTCAGGTTGGCTTGCCTGAAAGGGAGATTTCATCCGCATTGATCACTCTCGACGTAACAGAAGAGGTCATTGATGAGGCGATATCTGAAAAATGCGATGTTATCGTTTCACATCATCCCCTGATATTTAACGGGATAAAGCGGATCTCCGGCAAAACCTTTACTGAAAGGATTCTCTATAAAGCAGTGAAAAACGATATAGCGATTTATTCTGCCCACACAAACCTTGACATTTTCAATAATAGCGTGAGCCGGAAGATGGCCGAAAAACTCAACCTTAAGGATGTAAGGGTTCTTTCGCCACTGAAGAACAGATTGTTAAAACTTGTAACCTATGTTCCTGAGAGTCATGTGGATAAGGTGCAAAGTGCTCTCTTCGAAGCAGGTGCTGGAGTTATTGGGAATTATGATCGCTGCGGATTCTCTTCAACAGGAACGGGAAGTTTCAGGGGAAACGAAAAGACTAAACCATTCCTTGGAGAGAAAGGAACAGTAAGTTTTGAAAAAGAAATAAGATTTGAGACAATACTTTATTCACATTTAAAGGAAAAGGTTATCAAGGCTCTTCTTGAAGTTCATCCTTATGAAGAAGTAGCATATGATATCTATTCCCTGGAAAACGATAATATTGAAATAGGACTTGGATGTACCGGTTATCTTTCTGAAGAGATTAGCGAATTGGATTTTTTAAATCACTTATCAAAAGTCTTTGATGCAAAGGGAATCAGATTCACGAAACTAACAGGCAAACCAGTCAGAAAGATTTCGCTATGTGCGGGCTCCGGTATATCACTTCTTAACAATGTAATTTCTTCGGGAGCTGATGTTTATATTACAGCTGACATAAAGTATCATAATTTTTTTGAGGCTGATAACAGGATTCTTCTTGTCGATATTGGTCATTTTGAGAGCGAAAAATTCTCAACAGAAATTTTAAAGGACTTAATTATTAAAAAATTCCCTAAATTTGCAGTCCGGTTTTCAGAATCAAATACGAATCCGATAAATTATTTTTAAAGATGGAAAAAGCAAAAACTCACGAATCAGAAATTTCTGTAGAAGAAAGATTAAAGGCTTTATATAGCTTGCAATTAGTTGATTCAGAAATAGATAAGATTCAAACACTTAGGGGTGAACTACCTCTCGAGGTACAGGATTTGGAGGATGAGATAGCAGGTCTTGAGACCAGGCTTGGGAATCTGAAAGATGAGGTTGTCAACCTTGAAAAATCGGTTGCTAAGAAGAATAATGAGATATCCGACGCTGAATTACTGATAAAAAAATACGACGAGCAGCAGAAAAATGTAAGAAACAACAGGGAATTTGATTCTCTCTCTAAAGAGATTGAATATCAAAATCTGGAAATTGAATTGTTCAACAAAAAAATTAAGGAGTTTAATTTTCTTATTGAGGAAAAAAGAATTGTAATTGCCGATTCAGAGGTTACCCTTGCCGATCGTAAGACTGATCTTGAAAATAAAAAGTCGGAACTTGATGAGATAATTTCTGATACTCAGAAGGAAGAAGAAGGTCTTTATAAAAAATCCGAAAAAGTTGAGGCGATTATAGAAGAAAGGTTGCTAACAGCTTATAAAAGGATAAGGCAAAACGCTCATAATGGCCTCGCCGTTGTTCCGGTACAAAGAGATGCATGTGGTGGTTGCTTTAATCAGATTCCTCCGCAGAGACAACTCGACATCAAATCGAGAAAAAAGATTATTGTCTGCGAATATTGCGGCCGGATACTTGTTGACGACGAGATAATCAGGGAAGGTCACTTGTAGAGACCCTATAAATAGGATTTAATAAAGTCGACTTCCGTAAGGGTCGACTTTTTCTTTTTAATTACCTTTACATTTGTTCCTTAGAATCCAATACTTATGAAAAATTCAGATTTTAAGAGATTGATTGCTCAGGGTATACCTGATGAACTTCCGGTTCTTAAAGCATATGATACAAATGTAAACCACGCTCCCTGTAGAAAAGATATTTTAAGCAAGGATGAGAAAGCACTTGCGCTTAAAAATGCTCTCAGATATTTTCCAACAAAATTTCACTCCGTTCTGGTAAAAGAATTTGCAGAAGAGCTGGCTGCCTGGGGACGGATTTATATGTACAGGTTCAGGCCCGATTATGAGATAAAAGCACGTAATATCGATGCATATCCTTACCACTCGCGATCGTGTGCGGCGATCATGATGATGATATCGAACAATCTTGACAATGATGTTGCTCAACATCCTCATGAACTGATAACATACGGCGGTAATGGAGCAGTATTTCAAAACTGGGCCCAGTACCGTCTGGTGATGAAGTATCTCTCTGAAATGACTGATGAACAAACTCTGGTAATATATTCTGGTCACCCGCTTGGTCTCTTTCCTTCGCATCGCGATTCCCCAAGGGTAGTTGTTACAAACGGAATGGTGGTCCCAAATTATTCTTCACAGGATAACCTTGAAAAATTTAATGCACTTGGTGTTTCGCAATATGGTCAGATGACTGCCGGATCGTATATGTACATTGGTCCTCAGGGAATTGTGCATGGAACAACTATCACATTACTTAATGCGGGAAGGATCATTAGCAAACAGGGAGAAGGATTAGAAGGTAAACTCTTCGTTTCTTCAGGATTAGGCGGGATGTCTGGTGCCCAGCCTAAAGCAGCAGGAATTGCAGGCATTATTTCTGTAATTGCCGAGGTTAACCCGAAAGCGATTAAGACAAGACACTCTCAGGGTTGGGTAGATGAGATCATTTCAGATCCGGATAATCTTGTTGAAAGGATCAGAAAAGCTAAATCAACCCGAGAAGTAGTCTCCCTCGCCTACGAAGGTAATATTGTAGATGTTTGGGAAAAGCTGGCAGATGAGAACATTAAAGTAGATATAGGATCTGATCAGACATCACTTCATAATCCCTGGTCGGGGGGGTATTACCCGGCAGGATTAAGTTTTGATAAATCGAACCTTATGATGTCCCAAAATCCTGAACAGTTTAAGATTGCTGTACGAAAATCTCTTGTCAGGCAGGTAAAAGCAATAAACCGACACACCGCGAACGGCACATATTTTTTCGATTATGGTAATGCATTTCTGCTTGAAGCTTCAAGATCAGGGGCCGATATAATGAATTCAAAGGGAGAATTCAGATACCCTTCCTATGTTCAGGATATTATGGGACCAATTTGTTTCGACTATGGTTTCGGACCATTCAGGTGGGTTTGCTGTTCAAATGATGCCAAAGATCTGGTTACAACTGATAATATAGCCATAGGAGTGTTGGAAAAGCTATTGGTAAAATCACCTGAAAGTATTAAAATGCAAATGGTTGATAATATAAAATGGATTAAAGAGGCAGGAAAAAACAAACTGGTTGTTGGTTCCCAGTCAAGAATTTTATATGCTGATGCTGAGGGAAGAATTGCTATTGCTGAGGCCTTTAATAAAGCCATTGCTAAAGGAAAAATTTCTGCACCTGTCGTCATAGGCCGGGACCATCATGACGTTTCCGGTACTGATTCACCTTACAGAGAAACTTCAAATATTTATGACGGTTCGAAATATACTGCAGACATGTCTGTTCAGAATGTAATTGGAGATTCATTTCGTGGAGCAACATGGATTTCAATCCATAATGGAGGTGGAGTAGGATGGGGGGAAGTTATCAATGGTGGATTTGGGATGGTGCTCGACGGGAGATATGAAACAAGCGATAAACTTCGTATGATGCTCCACTGGGATGTTAACAATGGCATTGCGCGCAGAAGCTGGGCACGAAATAAGGAAGCTATCTCTACTTTGAAAAGGGAAATGGAAAGAACACCAGGCCTGAAAGTTACCATTCCCAACATCGCTGACGATAAATTAATTGAAGATGCTTTAGGCTAGGACTTTTATTTAAAGTGATCGATTCCTTCCGGGTATTTAACCCCTTCCTAAGGAATGTCTCAAAAATAACGTCAAAATCAGCAAAAAGTTGGATGAATTCCTTATTACGAAAGGAGTACAACAGAACTAGCAACTATACCTTCTTCTCTTCCAGGAAAACCCAGCTTTTCTGTGGTTGTAGCTTTAATGGATATATTGCCGGGTTCAGTTTCAACAATTACAGCAATGATATTGCTCATTTCCGGAATAAATGATGATATTTTTGGGGTTTCAAGGCATACCGTACTGTCAATATTTATCACCCTGAAGCCTTTTTCCTTTATAAGTTGAAATGTTTTTTTCAGGAGAATTTTACTGTCAATATCCTTAAATTCAGAACTGTTATCAGGAAATTGGTTGCCAATGTCTCTGAGTCCTGCAGCACCAAGAAGTGAATCGCAAATAGCGTGGAGGAGAACATCTCCGTCGGAGTGAGCCACACAACCTTTTTCTGATGGGATTTTAACGCCTCCGAGCCAAAGATTAAGTCCTTTTTCGAGCCGGTGAAAATCGATACCCTGGCCAATCCTTATGTTCATACCTGCGACTTATTGGCATTTCTTAAAGCATTGAAATCAAACGAAATGGAGAACCTGAGGGTGTGTGCCAAAGGATTATTTTGAGCCTGGGGCATAAGGTACGAAAAATCGAGTGTAAAGACTTTTAGTCTGAAGCCTGCGCCAGCGGTGAAATATTTCCGGTTTCCTTTAGTGTCGTTCTCATGAAAATATCCCCCCCTGAGAGCAAACTGATTGTTGTACCAATATTCAACGCCATAAGAATATGTAATTTCATGCAGTTCTTCTTTAAAACCGCCGGGGGCATCATAAAAAGATTGGAATATTGCTACCGGCACACTGACGTTCGGATCTTTCCCGGCTATTATTTCCCCGGTATTTATATCTCTTATTGGAGGGGTAGGAACGAGAAGCTTATTCAGGTCAATAGTTGCAGTAATTTTATTGTAAGTGTCAAGTTTTATTGTAGTTGAACCGCCGAGCCTCATATTCATCGGGATAAAATCGGCTACCTGAGAATCGGAGTAGCTCATTTTTGATCCAATATTCGAAAAGTCAATCCCAAAAGCCATCTGAGCATCCTTATTTAAAATAGTGATATCTTTCTGATAATAGCTTGAAATATCAGCTGCAAATGATGTTCCTGGTTTTGTTTCAGTTCCACCAGCGTATGCACCGCTGGTAAGATTTGAGTAAATGAAACGGAAGGCAATTCCACCTGAAAGATTTTCAGTGAATAATCTTGAGTAGGCAGCATCAAATGCAAATTCATTTGGGTTGATATCCCTTATCCATTGGCCGGTTTCATCTGTAAGTGGAACTCGTCCCAGTGACGAATAGATAAGTCCGGCGGCTAATACCTGCTTGCTGTCGAGTCTTTTAAAACCAGATATGTAGGCAATATTTATATCTGGTACAATATTTCTAAGCCATGGAGCATAAGATATTCCGATTCCGCTTTCACCGTCGATAAATGCAAATTTTGCCGGATTCCAATGCATACTGAAAACATCGGGAGATGTTGCAACTCCTGCATCACCCATTCCTCCGGCTCTTGAATCCGGAGCAATTGTAAGAAACGGTACAACTGTCTGAATCGGGTTTAGCTGCGAAAAAAGCTCTGTGCCTGTACCCAGCGCTAATATAAAGATAAGTAATATGGACGCCTTTTTTTTCATAAATAGTATTCGTTCTTATAGGTTTACAAAGATAAAACAAAAAATCTGCACCAATATTGTGTTAGCATTATAAAATGATCATACGCCCTGATGCACTTGCAGTTTCTCCATCATCAGTAGTAACGGTAATCGTATATGGGAAGATGCCTTTTCCGGCCTTCGTACCGTTTTCACTGTAACCATCCCATACTATCGGAGGGATGGTATAACCGGTAGTCGGAACTCTTGTTTTCAGAATCCTTATTACTTTTCCATTCAGACCATAAATAGTTACAGTAACGCTAAATTCATTTTCCGGTTTGTTGTGTTCTGCTGTAATTTTTGTTTCACTAAAGAAAGGGTTCGGATAGTTAATAAGGTTTTTAAGAACAAACTTATTCCCGGCTTCAATATAGAATTGTATTGTTTTTTCAGATGAATTATTAAAATTATCCCATGCCTTAACTGTCAGATTATGACTTCCCTGGGTAAGGCCCGACAACCCATAAAAAACACGTCCTGTTCTGTAGTTGTCAAAATCATTTTCGAAATAGTCATTGAGGACAAACGACTTGTTGCGATCATTATCAAGAAAAGCCGTCAGGTCGTGACCAATTCCTGATCCTGTTGTGTTTATTCCTCCATTATCTTCAATTATTGCCAACAGGTTTGGACTATTATCAGTTATCCCCCCACTTTTGAATAGTGTGTCGTTTAGAAAAAGTCGTATAACAGGACCTGAAGTATCAGAAGCAGTAGCATTTGAAAAACCTCCAACTACCAGATCGGAGAAGTAACCATTCATATCTATCTCAGAGTCATTAGCATAATAACTTATTTTTCCCGTCCCGAAAGAATAATCAATATCCCGGGGAACCATAAAAGTGAAAGTGAATCTGCCATTTTTCGCCATAGTCTTCCCGCTGAAGAGTATGTTATTCCTCAGCTCGAATTCCATTGTCTGTCCGCCGTCGTTTGCCAGTGTTTTTATTTTGCTGGCTTTATCAAAAACCAAAGGGGAGACAACACCGTTAAAGGAGTTCGCCAGAGTACCATTTTGTGAATTAATGTGCCCCGAAACTGTTATTACCGAAAGCGCTTTTATCGTGTCAGTTTTATTTATAACTGAAACTTTATTAATAGAGTCTGTAATAACTTTGCCATGAGTAGGATAGGCAAGTTTCAGGGCCGGATCGCCCAAGAGGGTAAAATTCCTTTTATTTGAGCTGCTTCCCGAATTGTTCTTTGCTATTCTGATAATATCACCCAGAGCCATCGTGTTTCCATTCTCGTCGAGGTCAAAAGCGGTATTTAAAATATTTTTATTGAGAAAATAATTCGGTGCCGAATACACTACCCTGGTAGTGGACATTAATGCTATTCCGCCTCCCGATGGGTTCAGTAATACCATTTCTCCGGCAGAAGGCTTTCCGGTCATCTCCCGTGTCATAATGTTGATTTCAATGTCGTCGAAGCGGCTGAATTCACAGGTGGCAGTTATGAAAAGCGGAAGTTTGTCGCCATTATTCCAGGAATTTATATCCTCTGTCTTAACAACTCTTTCAGCGGTTAGTCCGTTTTCATTTCCATGTCCCGTGTAATTAAAGATCAGACATCCTGCATTTATCCGGTCGTTAATAGCTTTTGACACTTCAGGATAAGACTGTCCGTTTACAGAAGTCGTTTGCCTGAAAGCATCAAGATAGATCTTTTGTACGTTGAGAGCAGGAACAGTATCCTGCAATAAGGCGGCAAGTCCTTCCGCATCAGTCATATGTACATTACCATCCTCGTCATCAGCTGTTAAACAGATAACATTTTTCCAATCGCCGGTATTTGCAGGATTGAGGTACTTCTTTATCTTGGAAAGGACTAGACCAGCCTGAATTGTGTCTGAAACAGGTAGGCGTCCAATCCCGATATCTTCGGTTCCGTCTGCTTCTCCTTCGCCGTTTTCCAGTAAACCGTAAAAATCATCCGAGGTAAATGAGGAAACAAACACATTCGAATTCTGCGATTGCCATGTGGGGATAAAATTCGGATTATTTGGGGGAAGTGTTTTATTTTCATACGACCCGTCACCAAAGAGCAAGAGGTATTTAAGCGGATGGCTTGATCCCTTCTGTTTCAGATACTTCATTCTCATAAAATTCCGTATGGCTGCAATGTCAGGTATCCCGCCTGAGAACTCATTATATACCTGTTCAGGAGTAAATATTTCAGTAACAAGCCCGCTGTTATTCAGATGGAAATTTGCCAGTTTTTCGGCATAAGTAATGAATAACGGATGTGTAATAATAATCATGTCAGCCGCTTCCGATGAGTGGATGTTTTGATTTGGGATGGCTGTTGTTTTTATAGAAGGCGATAATGTGTTGGCTAAAGTAAAGGCAATAAAAGATTTAATTGAATCGGTTGATGTTAAAAATGTTAAACTGTCAGCTGACCGGGTTACCTGCATTTGTCTTACATTCAATGGGTCGGATATATCCCATACAATTGCATCATTAATTTGTCCCCGTACACTGAATCTCGTTACCCTGGCTGGTGCAACAGATTTAAAATCAGTATATTGCATTACAGAGCCGGTAAATGCATTTGACTTCCTACCCTGAAGTTTTACCCAGTCAATCCATCCTTTGGCGCTCGACTCACCGTTATTGTAAAACCTCATCTCAAATGAAGGAGACGACGAGCCTGGTAAGAACGATCCCGTATCAGACGCGATCTGTGCATAAGTGCCAGTATAGTTATAAAGGTTAACACTCTCTGTCTGAATGGCTTTCCTCATTGTTTCACCTTCATACAATCTGAAAATAGTTGGAACAGACGCCCTTGCAGCTACTCTTATACTGTACTTTATTTTCTCCGACAATATTATGTCTGTGAATCCCGGAAGTATACTTACACCTTTAATTGTGGAGATGGGCTCAAACCATTCTCTTCCTGATTTAATCAGATTTTCACTCTCCACTTCATGAATGAAATAAGCATCAGATTTTGATGAAGAATAATTTGCAGGGGAAGAGGGATTTACAGAATTTTTGATATGTTTCCCGGGAGAGGTGCCGGATGTGATGAAGTAATATGTAGTATCTGAATAGTTATGTCTGAGGAAATCATAATCACCTGTTATCTTATTATATTTCCACCTGTTGGGATTCTGGCCAAAGAACAAAATATATTCCCCTTCGTGAAGAATACTGTCTGATCCTGAAATATAAATTGATAATTCTTTTAGATCGTCGGGTTTTGGGTCATCGTTGTAATAGGATAACTGCCCCTGATTATTGCCAAATATTCTGGGGTTTGCAGGATTCTTAAGGCCAAGCTGTTTAAGCTTTGAATAATCAATTCTGTATATGCCATCATTTGTTACTGCAATTTTGAACCAATCGCCGGTTGCCAGAACAGAAGAAGATGAGTAACTATCTTTAGACGTCTGTCCGTTCAGCTCTAAAGACAGAAATAACAGGAAAAACCACAATATTTGGAGTATTCTTCTCATTCTTCCCGACAAAGATAGAAATGTGCTTTCTGTTTACTAACTTATTTTGTTTTTTTGAATATTATTACAAATTAAAATAATAACGATATCATTACGTTGATATTGCAGTAATTTATAATATGTTGGGACGAATTGCCGGAATAGTTTTATTAAGTACTATAATTAATATTGATTGTATTGGACAAGGGTTAGAACCCGGACCGGGGTATCAGATGTTGATGATCAGTAATCCGGCATTGTCAGGCAGTGAAGGTGATGGTGTATTGCGATTGTCGTACCTTAACTTTTATCCCGGTAATAGTTATAATCTTCATTCTGTATATTTTTCGTACGATTCCTATTTTCCTGTATTGCATGGTGGGGCAGGTGTCTATCTGTCAGATGATTATTTAGGTGGCGTTATAAACGATGTCAGGGCTGGATTATCGTATGCATATTTTCTGCAGGCAGGCAGAAACCTTTTTGTAAATGCCGGATTATCAGCTTCAATCTATCACCGGGGATATAATTTTGACAACGCTGTACTACCCGATCAGATTGATCCTCTTGGTGGGGTTGTAAATCCCTCTTCAGAGGTTTTAACAAATTCCGGACAAAACATCTTTGATATAGGTGCAGGGTTTCTGATAATTTCCGGCAAATTTATTGGTGGATTTTCTTTAACTCATCTGACTGAACCGGATCTTTCGGGAACAGGACTTCCGGATGAGAGACTAAAACGGAAGCTTCTATTACATCTTACCGGAGACTTTGATATTCTTAAAAAGAGCAGTTTGAAAGTGCAACCGGTAACATTATTAACTCTTCAAAATGGATTTCTTTCGACTGGAGCAGGGGCCGCTATTGAAAGTAATTATCTGTCTGTAAATGGAATAATACTTGGAGATAATGGGGGAAATATGAATATTCAGACAGGTTTTTCAATAAATACCGGACGACTGAATATTTTTTATAACTACCGATTTAATATTCGATCGGAAAACAAATTGATGCCTTTCTCGCTTCTTCATCAGACAGGTCTTGCTTTCAGTTTAAATAGTGTTGATAAAAAATATATAATCAAAGCAATAAAGTTTCCTAAATTGTAGTTATTTTTGAAGTTGCAAAAAACATGTTGTTTAAAATAAATTATTATATTTGGGTGTTATTACAAGCTATAAAACTATTGGAGTTATGTCTAAATTCAGAATCTTAACAGTTGTTCTAATTTCTGTTTTGTTGTTCACGTCCTGTATATTCAAGAAAAAGAGTGGCGCAGAAGGTGTTTCCACTTCAACAGGATGGGAATATAATAATCCTGACAATGGAGGATTTGAAGTTACTCTGGGGGCCGATCAGAAAACCGGTCCCGGGCTTGTACTGATAGAAGGAGGGCGTTTCACGATGGGACAGGTTGTCCAGGACGTTATGTTCGATTGGAATAATAAGCCCAGAACTGTTACTGTATCATCTTTTTATATGGATGAAACAGAAGTTAAGAATGTTGATTACCGTGAGTATTTATACTGGCTTCGCAGAGTTTATGTAGATTATCCTGAAGTTTTCAGAAACGCACTTCCTGATACGCTTGTATGGAGAAGCCCAATGGGTTTTAATGATCCGTATGTACAATATTATTTCAGACACCCTTCATATAATAATTATCCTGTTGTTGGAGTAAGTTGGGTAAAAGCTAATAATTTTTGTCTCTGGAGAACCGACAGGGTAAATGAACAGATTCTTATAAATGAAGGAGAACTGAATCCCGATCCGGACCAGCTAAACGACAAGAACTTTAATACCGATGCTTATCTTGCAGGGCTTTATGAAGGAGTTGTAAATCAGCTGCGTGAAAGTGTAAATCCAAATCAGACCGAGCGCCGGACAAACTTCGAAGATGGTGTTCTTCTTCCCAGTTACCGACTTCCAACCGAAGCTGAATGGGAGTTTGCAGCTTATGCACTTAGAGGAAATACATTTGAAGAAAGAATATACGAAAGAAAAATATACCCATGGAGCGGCCATAACGTAAGGAACTCAAACGAGAAAAATCGTGGGGAGATGATGGCTAACTTTGTAAGGGGTAGAGGCGACCTGATGGGAGTTGCCGGAAACCTGAACGATAATGGATCTATCACTGTAGACGTGAAATCTTATTGGCCAAATGACTATGGACTTTATTGTATGGCTGGGAATGTTAATGAATGGGTACAGGATGTCTATCGTCCTCTCTCATCAGATGATGTTGATGGCTTTAACCCCTTCAGAGGTAACGTTTATACTGACACACGCAGAGATGCAAATGGTGCAATAGTTGGAAAAGACAAACTTGGGAGACTTTATATTGATACTGTAAAAGATGTAAACGTTGCAAACAGGGCTAACTATCAGAAAGCTGATTACAGGAACTTCAACGATGGCGACCTTCAGTCAGCTATTCCAAATGCATCAGATTGGACAGTTGAGGATGGAAAAAAGGGTTCTCTCAGGATGTATGCTCAGGATGGGACAACCGACTACACGACTCTGATTAATGACAATGCCAGAGTTTACAAAGGTGGTTCATGGAAAGACAGAGCATATTGGCTGAATCCTTCAACCAGAAGATTTCTGGATCAGGATGAATCGCGCGATGATATTGGCTTCAGGTGTGCCATGATAAGAGTGGGCAGCCCTGCAGGGAATTAAAAGATCCACAATTGATAATATTAGCCTCATTATGATAAAATAATGAGGCATTTTTTTGAAAACATGAAAACAGAACTTCTTTATAAGCTCTTCAGGGAATCAGCAGGAATTACAACCGACACGCGAAACGTGAAGAAGGGAGAAATCTTTTTTGCGCTTTGGGGTGAGAACTATAACGGGAATCAGTTTGCCGTTGAGGCATTGGAGAAAGGCGCATCCTGGGCCGTGATTGATGACCCTCTCTTTGAAACTGATAAAACAATACTGGTTGATGACTGCCTTTTTGAGCTACAGGCACTGGCTTCTTATTACCGCAAAGAATTGAAAGTTCCTGTACTGGCCATAACTGGTACCAACGGAAAAACTACAACTAAAGAGTTGCTCGCTGCCATCCTGGCTAAGAAGTTTAAAATTCATTATACAAAAGGCAATCTAAATAATCATATTGGAGTTCCGCTAACGATATTATCTGCACCCGCAGATACTGAGATGATGATTATCGAAATGGGAGCCAGTCACATAGGTGAAATAAGAACTTTATGCCTCATAGCCAAACCTGAATATGGAGTAATTACAAATATTGGAACATCTCATATTGAAGGTTTTGGTTCTTTTGACGGGGTTGTTAAAGCAAAAACAGAACTCTATGAACACCTGAGAAAAGTAAATGGTGTGGCCTTCTATGATGACAAAAATCCGCTTCTTACTGAAAAAATATTCAGGATTATCAATAGGGCCGTTCCTTATTCTGACCCAACAGGTGTTGAGCTTCTGCTCGAAATAGTACCATCCGACCTAAATCTTATTCTTAAAGCCACTTATCAGCATCATACATATAATATTGCCACTAACCTTTTTGGTGCCTTTAATATTCAGAACATTAAAGCTTCAATCTGTATAGGCTTGTTCTTTGAGATAGAAATGAAAGAGATAATTGAGGCTTTAGAAAGCTATCAACCAGCTAATAACAGATCCCAAATAAAAGTTTCAAAGAGTAATACTCTCATTTGCGATTCGTACAATGCAAACCCGACTAGTATGCATCTGGCACTGGAATCATTTTCAGGAATCCAGGCTGGAAATAAACTCGTTATACTTGGCGATATGCTTGAACTTGGAGATAAGAGCGAGGAGGAGCATCTGAAACTATTAAAGGATTTGCAATCATATAAAAATGAAAAGCTGTTGCTGGTTGGTCCGATGTTCCAGAAGTTATCACCTGAATTTGGTATCAGATCCTTTGCCGATATAAATAAGCTAATAGATTTTCTTAAAAAGGAGCCGGTTACCGGTAGTACAGTTCTAATAAAAGGTTCAAGAGGAATAAGGCTCGAGAAACTATATGAACTTCTTTGATTGTAATTTATAGAAGTCCCTGCATCCTTAAATGAAATGTTTATAAGCAGAACTTCAGATCTGCTTGCCGACCTTACACGAGGGCCCCATAGGCCATAGCCTGAAGAAACTATAAATTGAGTCTTATCTTTCTTCAGATAACCATAGCTTAATTCATATATCATTGCGGTGACATAATTCAGAGGCCACATTTGCCCGTTATGTGTATGTCCCGAAAGCGAAAGATCAACTCCGTAATTTGCAGACTCTTCCAGATGAAAAGGTTGATGATCGAGAAGAATAATAGGTTTTGAAGGATCCGTTTGTTTTATTAATTCCCTGAGAGGAAGCCTTTCCTTCCCATAAAATCTCCTGGAATCTCTATCTATCCTTCCAATCAATTGAATGCCACCAGGTAATGTAATAACCTCGTCTTTTAAAATCCTGATTCCTTTACTTTCTATATAAGGTATGGTACGAGCCGCCCCTCCGATAAATTCATGGTTACCGGTAATTGCATAAAGTCCGTCTGCAGATTCGGGACTAACAAAATACTGAAGCAGGTCACCTCGCATTACCGGGCCAATCTCACCATCAACAATGTCTCCCAAAAGAAGGACAAGATCAGGCTTTACCTCTTTCATGAGAGCCGACATTTTTCTCAGACTTCTTTTTCTTATAATGCTTCCGATATGAATATCAGAAACAGCTGCAATCCTTAGATTTTTAACATCTCCGGCAGACTTGTTTATCGTAATATCATATTGTTTCACTACAGGAATAATTGCATTGATAAATCCTCCGGCAATTAATAAAGTTGACAGACCAACTGTTATAATGAAGGCCCACTTACGATAGATTAAAATATCGGGACCGCTCAAAATTCCCGGGATTCTTAAGCCCAGCAGAAGGATATCAGAAAAAAGCAAAAACAGGAATCCA
This sequence comes from uncultured Bacteroidales bacterium, assembly GCA_963809855.1. Lineage (GTDB taxonomy): Bacteria > Bacteroidota > Bacteroidia > Bacteroidales > VadinHA17 > LD21. The sequence goes on from CAWELF010000001.1 coordinate 4,349,330, forward strand.
TACAACATATAAGCCAGCCAGAAACCTCCTGTAATATTAAGGATATCAGTAAGTACAGAGGAATGTTTAGATTCAATTATTTTGGCTGCGATAAATATTACCGATATAAAAATAAAGGTAAGGGAATATACCAGTTTATTATTTTGAAGAACAGGCAACGCATTATAACCCTTACTGAAAATGTAATAATTTGCAAGGGAATAAACGCACAGTACTATTATAAAGAATACTAACATTTGATATCGTTTCATTTTAATTGGTTTTCGATTTTAAGGCTACTGAAGGTTTTGTTGCCTTTAATATAAAACTCAAAAACTATACTCTTGTTCAATATATATCCTGGATTTTTATTTACTTCCAGACTTTTCACCCCAGATCTTTTGATTTTCAGTTCACCTAACTTTTTATAGAAGTTCATGTGTGCGTTCCATACTGATTTTATACTTTTAAAATCAGCTTTCAACAGAAACCTTAATGCAGCTAACCCGTCAAGAAGTAATCTGTAGAACATAAATAAATGTAACTTATTGTCAGGCAGGTTTTTATAAAGCAGGAACAGGCTGTTGCGGAAATTGAGATATGTTTTGAAGGGAGAATTGTAACTTAATGATCCTCCTCCTACATGATACACAGCCGAATCGGGAACATAACTTACCCGATACCCTGCTTTGTTAAACCGCCAGCACAAATCGATTTCCTCCATGTGTGCGAAAAACATCGGATCGAATCCGCCACATTTTTTCCAGGCGTCACTTCTGACAATCATACATGCTCCTGTGGACCAAAAAATATCAATTTGATCGTTATACTGTCCGCTATCTTTTTCGATCTTATCAAAGATCCTGCCACGGCAGAAGGGGTATCCATATTTATCAATATAGCAACCTGCAGCTCCTGCATGTTCAAAATAGTCTTTCCGATGGTACGATAAAATCTTAGGCTGGCAGGATGCCACATCGTTGTGATTATCCATGAAACTCACAATTGGCCTTAGCCATCCTTCTGTAACCTCTATGTCTGAATTTAGCAGAACATAATATTTTGCATCCAGTTTGTCTATAGCCAGATTATAACCTCCTGCAAATCCGTAGTTTCTGTCAAGTCTGATAAGGATAACATCCTTGAAATTTTCAGACACCCATTCCACCGATCCGTCAGTTGATCCATTATCAGTAACACAGACAGATGTCTCATTGTCAACGGAATACTTAATAACAATCTCAAGAAATCGCTTCAGAAAATCGAGACCATTCCAGTTTAATATTACAATTATTGTCTTATGCATCCGCAACAGGCTTTTTGTGTTTCCAGCGGCGATGGCTCCAAAGCCAATATTCAGGCTTTTCTTTTATGATCTCTTCCAGCCGTCGTACATGAGCATCCGTAATTACGTGCTCCGCAAGCCCTTTTGTATGATCAAAAAGAAGTTCAATATTCAAGTTATAATATCCCCGTTTTATCTTTTGAATATCCAGATATAAAACAGCCATATCATATTTCATTGCAATTTTTTCAGTTCCGATATATACAGGGGTATCCTGATTTAAGAATCTGGTCCAGTATTTTATTTCACTCCTTACCGGAGTCTGATCAGCAAGGAAAATAGAAAAAGTATTAACGTTATTCTCTTTGTTTTTAACTATTTCTCTGATTATTAGCGACATCGGCGTGAGTATAATTCCGTGTTTGGAACGATGATTATAAATATACCTGTCGAAATATTTGTTCTGCAAAGGTTTATATATTATTAAAGTCTTGTATTTAAGATAGAATGGAAGCATAGTTGGCCATTCCCAATTATTATAATGGCCCAGCACGGCAACTATATCGCGCTTTTCTTCCCGAAGCTTGTCGATAATTTCCAGATTACTGTAAGTGAATCGTCTTTTCTGCTCTTTATCAGACATATGTGTCAGCTTAAATACCTCTACAAACATATCTGAAAGATGCCGGTAATATTTCTTTTCGATATCCTTAAGCTCTTCTGCAGATTTTTCGGGAAATGCGTTTCTGAGATTTGTCTCAACAACATTTTTGCGGTAAGCAGGAAAATAGTAAAGAAAGAAGAACATTATATCAGAAAACACATAGAGAACACGTAGTGGCAATAGAGTTAAGAACCAGTTTATAATGAAAAAGATATAGTATCCTACAGCAGCCATTTGATCAAGAAGTCTAATTCTTCATAAATTTACTTACAATTTCCTGAACTTCCTTATAAACAAGTTTATTTGCAGCTATAATTTCTTTTCCCGAAACATTATTCTCTGCGCCGGAAAAATCGCTTACCCGGCCTCCTGCTTCTCTTACCAGAAGAATACCAGCAGCAACATCCCATGGGTGAAGGCCGTACTCATAAAATGCTTCGAACTTTCCACAGGCAACATATGCGAGGTCAATGGCGGCAGATCCGATTCGTCTAATTCCTTGTGAATGCTTGCAAAAATGAGCAAGGCATTTCATATATTCCTCCATATAAGTAAAATCATAGTAAGGAAACCCTGTTGCAACCAGACTGTTTGCGAGGCTCACAGCTTTTGAAACATAAATAGGTTTGCCATTGAGCCAGGCACCTCCATCTTTCCATGCTGTAAATATTTCATTACCACCTACTTCGTAAACCACCCCAGCTACAATTTCCTCTAATTCCATCAGGGCAATACTTATTGCATAGGGACGGAGACCATGCAGGAAATTAGTTGTCCCATCGAGAGGATCTATTACCCAGCAGTATTTAATTCCACTCTTGAGAATTGTTCCTTCCTCAGTGTTAAACCCTGCTTCCGGGAGTAAAATGCTTAGCCTTTCAACGATCATCTTTTCAGCTGTTGTATCAACATAACTCACAAAATCATTTGGCCCTTTCGTTTCGGTCCTCCTAAGATCAAAGTCTATTGATTCCTTTCGGATAAATGCCGCTGTTTCCGTTGCTATATTTTCAATTTCGAATGTTATATCCTTCAGATTTATCATTTTTTTCCAATTAGTTCAATATTCATTTTACCTGAGTGTGCTATGCCGGTTAATAGTACTTTTTTTACCTGACTTGCCAGTTTTGATTGCCAGGGATGTTCTACCCTGATATAATTCGAAGTGAATCCCGATATTAATCCTTCACTCCGGGTTCTCTCAAATAAGACCTCGGTCTCCATCCCAATATTTGCATTCATGAAACCGTTCATTTTAGATTCGGAAAGCTGGCTAAGCCTTTTTCGCCGCAGTTCTTTTTCCCTGGGTTCAACTTTCCCTGGCAGTTTTTCAGCTATTGTCCCGGGCCGTTCTGAAAAGGTGAAAGCATGAAGGTACGAAACACTTGTTTCTGACAGGAAAGAATAGGTGTCCTCAAAATCTGCAGCATTTTCTCCGGGAAATCCGGCAATTACATCAGCTCCAATGCCTGCAAACGGGAATCTTTTTAGTATGGTCTTTACCCTCTCCGCAAAAACATCTCTGGTATACCGCCTGCGCATCAGTCCAAGTACCTTGTCATTACCACTTTGCAAGGGGATATGAAAATGCGGAAGTATCTTAGGGTTGGCTCCGGCCAGATCGATCACTTTATCAGTAAGTAGGTTTGGTTCAATGGAAGATATTCTAAAGCGTTCAATACCATCCACTTTCACCAGTTCTTTGAGAAGTGAAAAAAAAGAATCGTCTGTTGATTTTCCAAAATCACCGATGTTGACACCTGTTAAAACAATTTCTTTAATGCCTGCTTTTGCAATCTCTTCCACTTCAGCAATGATTGAGGAAACTTCAGGATTTCTGCTTCGTCCACGGGCCAGCGGAACTGTGCAATAGGAACATCCATAGTCACATCCATCCTGAACTTTCAAAAATGCACGGGTTCTGTCGCCAATTGAAAAAGATGGGCAATAGTCAAAAGAAGAAGTGAGACCGCAGGTAAAAACTTCGGCTGCCTCAGTTTTTTTATGGTGTTCAAGATATTCGATGATATTGAACTTCTCATTTGTCCCGAGTACAAGATCAACACCGTGAATAGCAGATATTTCCTCAGGTTTTACCTGAGCGTAGCAACCAACAGCAGCGATAAATGCTCCAGGCGACAGCGAGATGAATTTCTTTATAGCCTGTCTGCATTTCTTATCGGCAATATCTGTAACCGAACAAGTGTTTATAACATAAATGTCGGCTACCGAGCTTGAGGATACTCTTTCATATAAATCCTCGGGGAACGATCTGGCAATAGTTGAAGTTTCGGCAAAGTTAAGTTTACAGCCGAGAGTATGGAATGCTACTTTTTTCTTTTTAATTTCCATATAATTTTCTGTCACGAAGGCTAAGATAGATAGGAGATTACAACAACTTACTTGCGAGCTCGGCCAGGAAACTTCTTTCACCTTTAACGAGGTTAACATGGGCAAAAATATCCTGATCCTTCATTTTGTCGGAGAGGTAGCTTAGCCCGTTTGATGCGGTGTCGAGATAAGGTGAATCTATCTGTTCAATATCTCCTGTGAAAACCATTTTTGTGCCTTCTCCGGCTCTTGTAATAATTGTTTTAATTTCGTGAGGGGTGAGGTTCTGGGCTTCATCAACAATGAAGAAAATACTTGACAGGCTTCGTCCTCTTATATATGCGAGCGGTGTAATTACAAGTTTATCTTCCTTCATCATGTCGTTTATTCGAATGAATTCCGGACTCTGATGACTGAATTTATGCTTAATAACAGTAAGATTATCGTACAATGGCTGCATATATGGATCCATTTTCTCCTTTACATCACCGGGCAGAAAACCAAGATCGCGGTTTGCTAGCGGAACAATCGGCCGGGCAAGAAAAATCTGCTTGTATCTTTTCTGTTGTTGCAGGGCTGCGGCAAGGGCAAGTAATGTCTTCCCGGTGCCTGCTTTCCCGGTTAAGGATACCAGCTGGATATCAGGATTTGAAAGAGCTTCAAGTGCAAATGTCTGTTCTGCATTACGCGGATCGATACCATAAGTGGTCTGCTTTATAACCCTTTTTAACATCTTATTTACAGGGTTATAGTGGGCGAGGGCACTTGCCCCATTATTTTTCATGATGAAAAACTGGTGCCCTATCATATTGGTATCGAGACTGAATTCTGTAGCGCTTACACCATCGGGAAGTTCGTACAACTTGCTTATAAGTTCTTGATTTACAGTATCCAGTACCCTTATTCCCTTATATAGATCGTCAATATTAGCAACCTTATCGTTCTCATAGTCCTGGGCAATGATACCCAGCGACTTAGCCTTCATTCTGAGGTTAATATCTTTAGTGATTAGTACAACTGTTTTATCTTTATTTGAGTTGCAGACATATTCGGCAATTGCCAGAATCCGGTGATCGGCAGTTCTTTCGGGGAATGACTGGCTTACTTTTTCTGAAAAATCCTTTCCCGTTTCAATATGCATATTGCCAAGACCTTCACCAAGCGGAATGTTTGCAGTAAGAAGCATGTCGCCCGACAGTTTATCAAGCTCCCGGGTAAACTCACGTGCATGAAAATTGATCAGGTCGTTGCCCCGTTTGAATTTATCAAGTTCCTCAAGAACTACAATAGGAATGATTATATCATTTTCTTCAAAATTATATATGCACTTGTAATCGTGAAGTAAGACGTTTGTATCTATAATAAAAAGTTTCTTGTGGTTCTTTCTTTTCATAGTAAGTGATTTATAATCAACGCATTACATTACAATAGGCAGACAGTTTATTTTTTGTAAAAGTAACTAATTTCAGGCACAAATTGTTACTTAATTGTTAAGTTTGTTAATTTGCAGGGAAAACTAAAATGAGTTATAATCTAAAAAAGACGATTCAGACTATTCTTCACTTTGAACAAAATGACTTACAAACAAACATTGGATTTTTTATACTCGCAACTTCCTGCTTATCACCGGATAGGGAAGGCGGCTTATAAGAATGACCTTAATAATACGATAGCCCTCGACGACTACTTCGATCATCCGCACCTCAAATACCACACAATACATATAGCCGGTACAAACGGAAAAGGATCAGTATCTCACATGATTGCATCTGTTTTACAGGAAGCTGGTTACAAAACAGGGTTATACACTTCGCCACATCTAAAGGATTTCAGGGAAAGAATAAAAGTTAATGGTGAAATGATTGCAGAAGAAGATGTGGTTGCATTTGTTTCGGATCATAAAGAGATTATCAGCTCGCTGATGCCTTCATTTTTTGAATTAACTGTAGCAATGGCATTCGATCATTTTGCTAATAAGAATGTTGAGGTAGCGATAATTGAAGTTGGATTAGGAGGAAGACTTGATTCAACAAATATAATCAGGCCTGTTTTGTCTGTTATTACAAATATCGGACACGACCATATGGATCTTCTTGGGAATTCTATCGAAACCATAGCTGTTGAAAAAGCCGGAATAATCAAGAAGAATATACCCGTTGTGATAAGCGAAAGCAGCTCTTTAACAAAACCGGCGTTCATAAGAAATGCATTGTTATCTGATTCACCAATATTTTTTGCCGACGAGAGATTTTCGTGCATTCTTTCCCAATCATATAGCATAATTGGTGTCAGAAAATTTACTTTAACAGATCTTTCGACTAACAATAAAATTGAGGGAGAGACAGTTCTTGGAGGTAATTACCAGTCAAAAAATATTCAGGCAGTATTTAGTGCATTTGATCTACTTGGGAAGAGATTTACCTGCTCCCAACTCAATATTCTTAACGGGATCAGGAATGTGGTCAGAAATACCGGACTAATGGGTCGATGGCAGATTTTAAACTCTTCTCCATTAACTATCTGTGATACAGGCCATAACAAAGAAGGCTTGGAATATGTTGTTAATCAGTTGCAAAGTCTTTCAGCAACCGCTTTGCATATGATTATCGGTTTTGTTAATGACAAAGATCTGAAATTGGTGCTACCGCTTTTTCCTCAAAGTGCAAACTATTATTTTACAAGGGCATCGATTCCCAGGGCGTTAGATGAAGAGAAGCTGAGACTTGAAGCTGCAAATTATGGACTTAAAGGCAAAAGTTATCCGGATGTCAGTTCCGCATTAGCCGATGCCAGGAAACATGCTGACACTGAAGATGTGATCTTTATCGGAGGAAGTACTTTTATTGTTGCTGAGGTAGTATGATCTGTAAAATTATTTTATAATGAGTATCATGAATTAATAATAATTGGAACTGAAGTTAATCAAAATATCAAGATAGGTGAGGGGGATTCCTCGCTAACGCTCGGAATGACACGACGAGGTTGTTTTATAAGGTGAAAGCAGAGGCGATTCGCACTGCGAATCGCCTCTGCTTTCACAAATACCACATAAAATACTGTTATTCCGAGCGTTAGCGAGGAATCTCCTTATCAGATGTTCTAAGATTTTTATTGACAATATAAACTCATTTAATTTAATTAGATTTGTATATACCTATACCTATACTATATAATTCATGAAAAAAGGGTTATTGTTTTTTCTATTCTTATTCATAATTTGCAGGATTGAAGGACAAACTGAAAAGAAAATTTTCATTCTGCATACAAATGATCTCCATTCGCGTCTCATCGGTTACGCTCCGGAATCAGAGTATTCTCCTCTGACGATAAATGATGATAAAACTGTTGGTGGTTTTGCAAGGATTGCCACAATTCTAAAATCTGAAAAATCAAAGAATAGTGGGACGACTCTTGTTTTTGATGCTGGTGATTTTCTTATGGGCACTCTTTTCCCAGAGCTGGAAAGTAAAACGGGTTTCCAGTTAAGATTAATGAAATTAATGGGATACGACGCTATTGGGCTCGGGAATCATGAATATGAATATGGTCCGGAATGGCTGGCATCGGTAATCAGCACATCAGCTCAGAATGGGAAAATTCCACAGATTCTTTATGGCAATGCAATTTTTGATAAAAAAGATACCAGGGATGATGCTCTTGAAAAATTATCCTCAGATAAGATTATTTCAAGAGATATAATTCTTGAAAAAGATGGACTCAGAATTGGGGTATTTTCAATTTTAGGTAAGGATGCTGCCGGTGTTGCCCCGAAATCAGCGCCGGTAAGCTTCGAAAAACAGGTTTCCTATTCAAAGAGAAGTGTTAAGGAGTTAAAGTCGAAAGGATGTGATATTATTATATGTATTTCGCATTCAGGTATTTCTCTGGATAATAATGGTAAATGGGTGGGAGAAGATGTTGACCTCGCCACGAAAGTTAACGGAATCGATCTCATAATCGGAGGACATTCACATACAAAACTTGATCAACCTCTTGTTGTTAACGGTATCCCAATTGTGCAGGCCGGAGAATTCGGACAGTTTGTAGGCTCTCTTTCTTTTACATATTCGGAAAGGAAGCTGAGGGTAGATAATTACAGGTTAATACCGGTAGATGATAAGATATTAGGGGATAAAGAAATTAATGAACTTATTGAAGGAGAAAAAACCAGGATTACTGCAGATATACTTAATCCTCAGGGATTGGAATATAACAGACCTGTTGCTGAAACCGATTTTGTACTTGAAGGCAATGAAGTAGGTGATTATCTGAATAGCAATCTGGGACCTCTTGTCGCTGATGCGATTCAGTCTTACGTAAACAACGCAGGGGGGAAAGGTACCGATGTTAGTATGGTTGCAGCAGGGGTATTGTTCGACAAAATATTGCCAGGTATTCAGACCGCTCCGGACATTTTCAGGGTAGTTCCGCTTGGATCAGGGAAAGATGGAATTCCGGGTTATCCTCTTTCAAGATTATATATTACAGGAAAGGAGCTGAAGAGTATTCTTGAAATTCTGCAGATAGCGTATAAGTCGAGTCCTGATAACTATTGCTATTATTCAGGAATAAGAGTTGAGTATAATCCTGAAAAAAAACTGCTCAATAAGATTAAAAAGATTCAGATTATTCATGCTGACGGATCCTCCGCAAATGTAAGCTTTTCAAAAAAGGATAAATCGTTATACTCGGTTACTGCTAATTCATATATGCTTGAATTTATTGGGATTATAAAGAAAATGAGTTTCGGCTTAATAAATGTAGTGCCAAAAGACTTCAAAGGAAATAGGGTAACTGATATCCAGAAAGCAGTTATAGATATGGATGAAAAGAAGGAGGGAATCCAGGAAGGGAAGGAGTGGCTTGCGTTAATACAGTACCTTAATAGAATGCCTGATACAAATGGCAATGGAATTCCAGATATTGACAAAAAATATAAGAATGCGGTAAAATGTTTTTTCGATGTAAAATCCCAATGAACTAACCCTGTGTTTTAATCCTTCCCATCTTAACCTTAACCTCAACCTTAACCTCAACCTTTAAGACTTATTTATTTTTCCCCCATTTGCTGTAAGGGTTATCAATTACCAGTCTCGACTTTCTGTTTGCGACAATAAACCCAATTTCATAGACTGATCTTACCACCATTTCCATTTTCTTAAAATCAAGTTTGGATACCACATCCCCGGAAGTATGGTAATCTGTATGAATACCTGTTGTAAAGCATAAAATCGGGATATCTTTTTTTACAAAATTATAGTGGTCGCTTCGGGCAAAAAGCTGCAGGGGATGATACCTCCCGCTTAGACTATAATCGAAGTCAAGAGAAGTGCTGTCGTCGACTTCTTTTGCGATTACAGCCAGATCAGTACTCTGATTATCAGTAATTACAAAGACTGAATTTGGTCCGGTCATAGGGGTGTCTGAAGTTGAATCTGCTGCCATTTTCTCTCTGCCAATCATATCCAGGTTGAGATCCACAATAGTGTTTTGGAGTGGGAAAAGTGGATTTTCGACATAGAATTCTGAGCCAAAAAGACCGATTTCTTCTCCTGAAACCCAGAGAAACAGAACTGATCTTTCCGGTTTCTTTTTGAGGCTTTGAAATGCCTTTGCAATGGAGAGAAGCGCTGCGCAACCAGAGGCATCATCATCGGCTCCGGAATTTATCTGGCCATGTGAAATCCCGATATGATCGTAGTGGCTTGTATAGATAACCACTTCCTTCTTAAGCAAAGAATCACTGCCTTCAATGTAAGCTGCGATGTTGTTAAGCACTTTTACTTCTTCCTTTTCTCCGGAGCGATCGGAAGTAGTTGACTTGTCCAAATGATACCTTGCTTCATTTATTATAATGGTATCTTTATTGTTAAGTACTATCTGTATAGGTGGTTTTCCCGGGTCCTTCTTCTTCCTGGAAATCAGGTAGGATTGAAAATAGCTGTTCCCATTAGCAGGTTTGAGCCCCAGCAGTTTTGCCTGCGACACTATGTATTGTGCAGCTATTTCGAGCCCATCCTCGCCATTCATCCTTCCTTTAAGAAGGGGAGAAGCAAGAAAAGCAATATAACTTTCTAAATCTGAAGAAGTTATCTGGTTTACTGAGCCGTTTGGACCCTGGGAGTATACTGAACCGGGTAACAATTCAACCAAAAAAATAAAAATCAGAGATATAAATATATTCCGCATAGGTCCTTTAATTCATTCTTTTAATTGCATTTGCGCAAAGTTAAGGAAGATTTCAGGAATAAATTTAATAAGTTTGCACCCTACTTTAAAATTATGGGAACAAGTATTTATTTCTGGTTAGGTTTTCATGTATTCGTTTTCATAATGCTGGCACTTGATCTTGGTGTGTTTAACAAGCGCTCTCATAAAGTTCCTGTTAAAGAAGCCGTAGTGTGGACTCTTGTCTGGATATCGCTGGCTTTGATTTTCAACCTGTTTATTTATTTTGAATTCGGCAAAATAAAAGCTCTTGAGTTTCTTACTGGTTATGTGATTGAGTATTCACTGAGTGTTGATAATATTTTTGTCTTCATCTTAATTTTTTCATATTTTGCCGTTAAGGCTCAATACCAGCACAAAATTTTATTCTGGGGCATCCTGGGGGCATTGATAATGAGAGGAACGTTTATTTTTGCAGGAGTAGCGTTAATTAACCGTTTTCATTGGATAGTTCTCCTTTTTGGCGGTTTCCTTGTTTTCACCGGTATAAAAATGTTGTTTCAGGATGAATCTGAACCAGACCCGGAAAAGAATCCGATTGTAAGATTTTTTAAGAGGTTTCTTCCGGTTACCCATGCAGTAACTGATGGCAAGCTTTTCATAAGGCAGGATAGAAAGTTTTTCGCTACTCCGTTGTTTCTTGTTCTGATAATAATTGAAACCTCCGATCTTTTGTTTGCTGTCGACAGCATACCTGCTATACTTGCTATCAGTCAGGACAGGTTCATTGTTTACACCTCAAATATCTTTGCGATACTTGGTCTCCGTTCACTATATTTTGCAATTGCAGGGATAATGGGACTTTTCAGGTATCTGAAAGTAGGGTTGGCCTTTGTTCTTGCCTTTGTAGGTCTAAAAATGCTTCTGGCATTCTTTAAATTTGAAATTCCTATAGTATTGTCGTTATTAATTATAGTCGGGATTCTTGTGTTTTCAATTCTTGCTTCAGTTATTTTTCCGCAAAAAACATCAAAAGAATAATAAATGAAAACAGCTTCAATAATTGGTTCAATGATCGTAACCATCGCATTGGTTTTCTATTCAATAGGATTTGCCAAGGAGCGCAGAAAACAGATTGTGTCATCGGGAGTCTTATTGTTTTATACAATTGGAGTTACTTTAGATATCTCTGCAACAATCCTTATGATAATTGGATCGAGCAAAGGGATGCTTACGGTTCACGGATTTATTGGTTACTCGTCGTTGCTGGGCATGCTTACTGACACATTTCTTCTTTGGAGGCATAATTTAAAAGAAGGACCTGCCATTAAAGTGAATAAGAATCTGCATCTGTATTCAAGGATTGCATATACCTGGTGGATCATAGCTTATATAACAGGTGGGCTGCTGGTAGCTTTGAGTAAGATTCATAGATAACGCAGGGTGCGTAGAGGAGACGCTGAGGACCGCAGAGTTAATACATTGAATATTATTTCTTTGCGTTCTCACCGTTAATTATAGTCTTTTGAGGAACCATCTATTCTATTATTCAACAACAGCTTAAGGCTTTAGGAGGTGCGATGGCAAACCGGAAAAGGTGCGAACCACACCCTGTTTGGTGGCGCCTATATGGCTTGTGTAGCGGGCGGACAAACTGGGTGGGGTTGTCTTTTCCGGACTCTTTTTCTTTGGTTCCTTTCTTTTGGAGGGGCAAAAGAAAGGAATATTATTCAAAAAAAGAATGAGGCTGTCCTTTTAAGACGCAGTGGGTTGATGGGTTGGCTCCGCTTCGCTTCGCCGAGCCGTCAAGGCGGACCTTACAACACAAAAACCGTGCTCCGCTGCAGCGGAGCTCTGGTTTTTATTTTTTATGTCCTTATCCCGACGAGTCGGGAACGTCCATAAAAAAGAAAAACCAGTCGCGAAAGCGACTGGTTTTTGTATTGTGGGGGTTGACGGGTTCGAACCGCCGACCCTCTGCTTGTAAGGCAGATGCTCTGAACCAGCTGAGCTAAACCCCCAAAAAGCGAGTGCAAATATAGACTACATTTTCATTTTTACAAAGAAATGTGAAATAATTGTAAGGAAAGAAAATATCTCCTTATCCAAATATTTCTATTTTCAATAAAAAGATTTGATTTTTTTCATCAAAATAATTCAGTTGTTCAATTGGGAAATACCGGTATTAGTCAAAATCAGATTTATTACTTCTTTCAAACTGCAACCTTTTCAGCTTTTTTGAGTACAAATGTGAAAGGGAAATTTTAAAGCAACCAAGTTGACTGATAATAAGTCATGTTAATATGTTGAAAACACCCAAAAAATGGTATGATACAACTTATTAAAAAATGATTACATTCGCTAGATTAAGTAGTTGAGTTACCTAAACTAAGACTCAGCAGGGTGGACTATAGCCTTGCGAGTCGTATTGTATTGATATATTGTTGATTATAATTGATTAGATAATATTTGAACCTGATATATATGGAACGTAAAAATCCAGTTTTCTCATTCTTGAAAATTCCTTTTTCACTTTTTGGACTGAATGCATTGCAAAAGGCACTTTTGAGTATATTCTTTGCACTATTCTTATTTGTTGGGGTAGATGCGGCTAATCGCTTTTCGGTAGCAACAGGCAACTGGAATGCAACGTCCACATGGTCAGCAACTTCAGGAGGAGCTTCCGGAGCAAGTGTTCCTGTAGCAGGGGATGTGGTCACTATTGAGGGAGGTTTTACTGTTACCGTGACTGTTGATGCTGCTTGTTCCTCAATTTCCTTTCCAACAAACAATAACAATACAAATAATTTGAATATCAACTCAGGAGTTACTCTTGCAGTGTCTGGAATAATAACAATCCCTAGAGCATCAAATGGAGCGGGTCGTATGAACTCAATTGCGGTAGGGTCAGGTATTCTAAATGCTGGTAGTGTTAGTTTTACAAACGGAGGTGGGACAAACAGACATCAGATTACAATTTCTACAGGGACTGTTACTGTTTCCGGTGATATAACTACTGATGTTGCTGATACTAGTCCAACAATTGCATTTTCTGGTGCTGGACTATTAAAAGTTGGCGTTGGACTATTAACTACAACAAATATAGGTGGAACTTTGACATTAGCAGCTGGTTGTACTGTAGAATATAATGCAAATGGGGCACAGACGGTTCATGGATTTCAATATAATAATTTAACACTATCAGGTTCTGGTGCAAAAACATTGCAGGGAAATGTTACAGTTTCCGGGTCGGCAAATTTTGCCAATGGTTCACTTGCCCTTAACGGAAATACTTTAAATCTTACAAACACCACAATTGTTGGAAGTGGAACAATTACTGGCAGCCCAACATCCTCACTTTCAATAAGCGGAAATAATACTCCGGTTATGGTTCTGCCTAATATTACAGGAGGACTGCTTAATATTACCCTGAATAAAACCGGTTCCAATAATTCTGCTACATTAGGTGGTAGTCTGGTAATAATTGGATCGGCAACCTTTACTGCTGGACAACTAAACTCAGCCTATGATATTACATTTAATGGAAGTTCTGTCTGTGGCGGTTTAATTAATGCCACGAGTGGTACTGTTACTTATAATTCTGCTGTTGCACAAAATATTATTGCTGGTACCTACTCAAACCTTGTAATTTCAGGTTCAGGTTCTACCACAGCGACATTGTGTAATGCTGTTACAGTTGCCGGAGATTTAACCGTAGTCGGTACTGGTGCCGGGAATACAAAAACGTTGAATCCCGCAGGGTCAAATTTAACAGTAAATGGACAAACTACCATTAATGCATATGGAATATTTAATGATAATAATAACGCCGGGTTAAATCGATTTGATCAGGTTTTAACCATAAATTCTAATGGCCAGTTTATAAATTCCAATAATCCTGTTTACGAATTCAGAGGTGGTATAACAAATAACGGAACATTTACGAAATCAGGTACAGGATCTGTAACTTTCAACACAAACTTATTACAACCCATTAGTGGATCTTCAATTCTGACATTCAGTGGAGGTGATATTATTATCAGCAACAGTGCCTCATTAAGTGTCTCCTCCGATATAAGTTTCAGCGGGACCAACTTAACAAATAACAATACTACAGCGAATGCTTTTAATGCTACCGCAGGGACATTTACTTTCGCTTTGTCTGGTGCTCAGTTCGTTAATGGAGCAGTGGGAGCTTCGTTTTCATTTTTTAATTTAGTTACAGGCGGGAACAATACAAAAACTTTTAATCTTCCTTTTGATGTAAATGGTACACTTGGGATAAATAGCGGAGTAACTCTTAATTTGGGTACATCGGCAAAAACTATCAACGTATTGGGAAATGCAACAATTGATGGAACTCTCGATTTTGGAACTGTTAATTCGAAAAACTTTTTTCTGAGCGGTGATTTAATCGATGTTACTGGGACAATTACAATGACAGGTGCAGCTCATACTTTAAAACTTGGAGGAGTAAATAATGCAATTTCCACTTTTAGTACTACAGCTTTATCGGGAAGTACTGTTGAATATAATAGATCTGGTGATCAGAATGTCTTTAGGAGTAATTTCTACGAGATTTTAAAGCTTTCAGGTGGTGGTATTAAAACATTGCAAAACAGTTCAATTGTCAACAATCTAGTTAATCTTGCAGGTGGCGTATTGAAGCTAGGGAATTTCAATCTGACAGTTTCCAGCACTGCATCAAATGCAATTCAGGGGGCATTTAATTCCTCAAATATGATTTTGACGGATGGAACAGGATCACTCATAAGACCTGATAATACCAGTCTGCCAATCTCCTTTCCGGTTGGATCCGTGGGTCTTTATTCTCCAATGAGTATTAGTTCAATAAGCGGAACCTCAGGAGGCATGCTAAATGTTATTGCAGTGTCTGATCCGTCACTTGGGTCTAATTTCGTTAATAAATACTGGGATGTTAAAACCGCTACTGCCAGCCAGGTAATAACCGCAACTTTTACATATGACCCTGCAGAAATATCAATAACTCCAACAACTATTTATTACAAAACAGGAGTAGGCAACTGGCTGGCGCCATCAGGTTCATCATCGTTTGGTATTAATTCTTTTACAATTACCGGAACAGATAAAATAACCACCAGCAGTACATATTGGACTGCAGGTACGACAAGAACTTATTATTCATATCAGGCGGGTGACTGGAATACCTTCAGTACATGGACATCGGATCCTAGTGGTACACTTCAGATTGGTAATACATTGCCTGGTACCAACGACAAAGTTGTGATATTATCCGGACGTACAGTTTCTCTTTCCTCCGATATTACAACAACTGGATTAGATATTACAATTAATTCCGGGGGATTTCTAGATCTTTCAAATTCAAAATTCTCAAATTCACTTTCATTTCTTCAGGGGCAGGGAACTTTACAGCTGGCTACTATAAACTTTCCTTCTGTTACACCTGCAGGTAATAATTTTCTTGTACTTGCGGGAGGAGGAACAGTCGAATATAATAATACAGCTGATTATATTCTTCCATTAACTCAAACCTCTTACAATAACCTGATAATCAATACAAACGTTGGGATATATTCCACACAGAACAATAATCTTACTATTAACGGGAATCTCTTAATTAAACAGGGTATCTTCAGGATTAATAATGGTTCAACTAACAGAAGAGAGATTACAATTAGTGGTAATGTAAATGTTGATGCTAATGGTGAAATTGCGATTGGAGCTGGTAATACAAATCAGGCATCACCTGATTCACCACCGATTAAGAATTATTATGATCAGTTTTCACACAGGGTAATTATTTATGGTGACTTTACAAATAACGGGAAAGTAAGATTTACCAATGAGGTTTTTCCTATCTATAATGTTCGTTCCACTCTTGGGTATGCTACTGTTTACTTTAGAGGTTCGTCGAGTAATACACTTACCTTAAATGGACAGACTGATTTTTACAATTTAATACTTGATAAAGGAATAGATCAGACTTTTAAATTGACAATAAATCCATCATCATATGGAAATTTCAGATTATTTGGTGCAAACTATTCCGGAGGCGATCAGGTAGGAGCAACACCGGAAAATCCGAATATTTATAAGGCATTATGGATAAGGAACGGATCACTTGTTTTAACTGGATTTACTGTGATTCCTACATTAACAGAAGGTACGGGAGGTGGAACACCAAATGGAGATTATTTTATTCCTGCGAATGGTGCTTTGGTTCTGGATAATGCAAATGTTATTGTTCAGGTAACTGCTGATGACTACAAAGAGGTAAATGCAGCTTATGGTGTAAGTGGAGGAAGCGGATTAGTAAATGGTGTTTTAAATTCAGGAAGTTTACAAGCCCTTTCTATTTTGGGCACACTTCAGGTAAACGACGGGTATATCTCTACGAAGGAATCGACTGGTATTGTTACCTGGAATTATGCGGCAGGACAAGTTATTTTGAATGGTGGAGTGATTGATACCAAGCAGATTAGATCAGGCAGCGGAGGCCCAGGCAAAGCATCATATTTACAAAGCGGAGGCTTGTTCCTTCTCAGGGGAAGGTTTCAAAGAACCCCAACTGCTTACTTAGTACCAACCGATCTTTCTGATTATACTATTTCCACTTTAAATAAGAACAGAGTTTTAAGCACTGCAGATGCAACATTTGGAGCGTTTAGTTTAACTGATCCGGCCAATGTGTTCTCAATGACTGGTGGGTCTATACGGATTTATGATGTTATTGGAAACAAGGTATTCGATGTATATTCATCTGCGGGTAATATTAATGTTACTGGCGGCTTATTAGAACTTATTCCAACTACAGGTTTAGTATTAGGGGATATAACACCCTGGTTAGTATCATCAAATGCACCATTTAATAACATTTTAATTGACAGGGAGATTGGTAATACTTCAGTAGTACAACTCAACACCGGATATCCGGCTTTGTCTGTGATAAATGACTTTACATTGAACAATGCTGGTTTCAATGCAAACAATATAAATGTAAAGGTAGGAGGCAATTTTTCTGTGTCCTCAAACTCATCCTACACTCCTGGCAACAACTGGACAATTTTTAATGGTTCAGGGTCACAATCATTTACAGTAAATACTGCTGCAACTCTGGCATTAAAAAAGTTTAAGGTAGATAAACCTTCAGGAACAACACTCACATTAGCTGGATCTCAGTCAACTATTTCAGTTTGTGACTCAGTTATGATTGTAAGTGGAAATATTAATGATGGAGGAAAATTAATAGATTTCGTTGCCTCTGGTACTACAGCTATCTCTTACTTATATAATAGTGGAATTCATTCAGGAACAGGAAGAATCAGACTTAGCGATAACGATCCTCAGGTAATTGACGGAAATGGCAGTGGGGTATTTCAAAACCTTGACTTTAATAATACAGATGTACTTGCAGCACCTGTTTCTTTAGCAGCGAATATTACTTTGAATGGTGAACTAACTTTTTCACAGGCCAAACTTTTCAATATAAATACATATAACCTAAAATTGAACAGTTCTGCATTTATTACAGGTGCAGATGCCACTCATTATATCCAAACAGCAGGAACCCTTGGTGATGGGGGACTTACAAGAGTATTTTCAGCCACTGCACCAAGTTTTTTGTTCCCAATAGGGACTTCTTCTACAAGTCATGCTACCCCGGCCTATACACCTGCAACTATTAATATAAATGGTGCTCCTACTGCTTATGGATCTATTACAGTAAATCCTGTCGGATATGAACATCCGGCTACCACTAACAATAACCGAAGCCTGACATATTTCTGGCGTGTAAAATCGGATTCATTTACACTCGGTTCTGCAACAGTTACTCAAGGGTTTAAATATGCTATTGCTGATGTTGTTACAGGAGGGGATGTTACAGAAGCTGGCTATGTTGCCGCACGATTCAATAGTTCAACTTCAACCTGGACAAGAGGAACAGTAAATGATGTTGATAAAACGGGAAAAATAATCGGTGAACCTGGCGCAGGCACCTTCCTTGAAAATGTTGGGTTTATTGATGGTGATTATACTGCTGGTGATGATGTTGCTACCAACCCATTTGGAACTCCCACAGTCTATTATAGCAGGGCTAACGGTGCATGGAATGTAAATTCAACCTGGTCGACAGACGCAGGATTAAAACATTTAGGTGGCGCCGCAGCTGGTTTTCCTGGTTTAAATGATATAGTTGATATTGGAAATGGGAATACTGTAACTCTTACAGCAAATGCTTTTTGCGCAAGCCTTCAAATTGAAGCTGCATCAGTCTTAGATGTTTATACATATACAGGTAGTGTATTTAGTATGGTACTAAATCATACTGGGGGTAATGGGCTTATCCGTGTTACTACTACTACTACTATAGACTGGAGATATCCTAAGTTCTTTACATTTCCTGGTGGTGATTTTTCTGATTTTAACGTAAATAGCGGGACTACTGAATTTTATGATATTGATGGAAGAGATGGAATATTATATATACTCCCAAATGGAGTTAATTCATATGGAAATCTTATTCTAACTGCATTTAATGGTGATAATATTATACTTCCGAATATCAATCTACTAACAATTTACGGTGACCTAACCTGCTCTGGAAATAGTAATATAGCATGGATATGCATGAGTTGGAGCACTGGCCATAATGGATTCCTAGTTGATAATTATGACCCGATTATAGAAAAAACTGTCCATATAAAAGGGAATTTTTTGGTCAATGCCGGAACCTTTGAATTTATGGATGAATATGCACCTCAGCATCTTATTGTGGATGGGAATGTGACTGTTGGGCCAAATGGATGGATAGATGTTATGACTCCTAGTGGAAACACTCCTGGAGGACCACCTCAGGCAAATACATTTTCTATTGGAGGCAGTTTAATTAATAATTCACTTGCACTTGCAGGACAGCCGGGAATAAGACTTAAATCTGGTACTTATTACTGCAATGTTACTTTTCAAGGTTCTGGAAATACAAGCATAACAGGAACAAGTCCTTCCACCATTTTTAATAAAGTTACAGTTAATAAGGGAACTTCTCAGGCAACAACTTTAACCTTAGATATTGGAGGAACACTTACTACGCCATCTGATGATTGGCTATCGTTGCAAAATGGAACCCTGAAGTATGTCAGATCAAATCCAAATACTGATTTTACCATTAGCCAGGGCACCGCCTTTACAATTCCTTCCTCGGCTGGTCTTTATATTGATTATACCAATTCCGGCAACAAGAATATCCTGATTGCTAATGCAGCGAGTGGAACCAATGATCTTTTCTTAAATGGAAAACTTACATTAAAAAATGGTAATTTATATGTTGGATCTATAAGTGCTCTAGCTTTTGATAATGATATTGAATATTCAGGTGGAGGTGCCTCGGCTATTGATATAAGCGGAGGTCAGCTTGTTGTAAACGGTCAGATAAGAAGAAACCTCTCATCTGTAGTTGGGGTTCTTAAATACAATCAAACTGGTGGTACAGTTACGATTAATGGTAATAATTCAACCAGTTTGCGTGCCAAACTGGAAGTCCTAAATGCCGGATCTACATTTAATATGTCTAATGGGACTCTGACTATCGTAAGCGGGGGTGGAACAACCTTTGGAGATCTCTATTTACGCCCTGAAACCGGAAGTGTTACAGGTGGAACTATAATATTCACTCAGGTTCCTGCAGTAGGACCAATAAATGATGCAACTCAATCTTATACTCTTGAAAGTACAATACCACTTAATAACCTTATTGTAACCGGGAAAACTGCTGCTACATCAAAAACTGCAACGCTTACATTAAATATCAGCCCGCTAATTTTAAATGGAAACCTTACACTTAGTAACCTCTTCAGCACCTTGGTTTCAAATAATCGAAATGTGTCATTGAAAGGAAATTTTGCGAATAATGGGACCTACACCTATGGAACAAACCTGACAACCTTTAATGGAGGAACCCAGACTATAAGTGGGACTTCAGTAACTAATTTCTGGGATCTGGATGTTTCATCAACTACCTCACTAACGCCCAATAGTAGTTTTAATATAAACAGAAACCTAAGTGTTGGGAGTGGTTCACTTATCCTTAATAACTTCGGGGCAACTGTATTAGGAAATGTTTTAAATAACGGTTCAATTACCGATAGTAATGCTCTTCTTGGAGGAATTCTTCTTAAAGGTTCATCGCAACAACAAGTTTCTGGATCTGGATCATTTGGAAGAATTGAACTGAATAATAGTGCCGGTGCAAAACTGGCTTCTGATGTTTCTTTACAAAATGATTTGGTAATGACTTCGGGAATACTCGATGTTAATCAATATTTGTTTGTGCTTGGCCAAAACACCAATATCTTAGGTACTCCTTTCAGCTCAACGAAGATGATTATCACCGATGGAGTTGCTACAAGTTCAGGAGTATCTAAATTCTTTGGAATAATAGCAGCACCAACCAACTTTACATTTCCTGTTGGTGTAACTGGTAAATATAGTCCTGCCGCTTACACCTTAAATACAAATAATAGTGTTGGATCAATAACAGTCAATCCGATTAATGAACATCACCCGGCGGTGACTGATGCTACGAAAGTTCTTAAATATTACTGGCATATTGAAAGCTCTGGCTTGTCGAATCTTTCCGGAAATGCAATTCTACAATATCTTCCTGTTGATGTCTTTGGAACAGAAAGCAGTTACGTTGCTGCTGAACTTCTCTTACCAGGCAATTACTGGAGTAAAGCGAGTCCTGCGGCGGATAATGTTGATGAATTGACCCACCAGATTACATTTACAATGGCTTCCGGTACAAATAATCTTACCGGAGATTATACCGCAGGTGATGATACGGCTCTCCCTATAGAAGTGCCAACATATATATCAAATAAAAGCGGAAACTGGTCTGATAATACGATATGGGATGCAGTTGGTTCATCGCCAGATTGTCCCGTTGGTGGTCCTAACGGATTTAATGTAACAATTGCTTCAGGAGACAATGTAACTACAACCACTAACTATTGTTTTGCGTATAAAACGACTATTTCTGGAACATTGAGCATTGGAGTATCAACATTTGGACACAATCTCGGAACTATTAACGGTGACGGGACTTTGTCAATGCAAAGCCCTAATCTACCTGCAGGAAATTATGACGCATTCTTTGATTGCTCAGGAAATGGAATTCTTGAATATGGAGGCAGCACAAACTACACCATTATTGCAAGTCTCTATAGTTCATTACCCAACTTATATTTCACTGGTACAGGTACAAGAACTCTTCCTAATAAAGATCTTACCATTTGTAATCGTTTACTTATAAATGGTCCGACCTTAAATAACAGTGTGAATAACAGAACACTTACGATAAAAGGTAAAATGGAGCTGCTGAGCGGTTCGTTCTTATCTGGAACCGGAGCAAATGCAACTGTGTCTTTTAATGGCTCTGCTCTTCAATCTGTTGGAGGTGCTTTGGGTGATTTCGTTGGGGCTAACAGTTTTAATAATCTGGAAATAAACAATATAAACGGATTGAAGATTGGAACTTTAGCAACACCTGGAGCTATTGATATTACAGGTATACTTAAGCTTACATCAGGGATTATTAATACTGCTAATGGTACTTTGACAATTGTAAACACAGCGCCAACAGCCGTTTCCCCTGCAGGAGGTACTTCAACATCATTTGTGAATGGGCCATTGGTAAAACGGATTTCTTCAGGGAATAGCTTTGTTTTCCCTATAGGTATGGGGACAACCAAAGGCCATCCTTTTACTCTAACTTCAACAACAGCAAGTTCGTTATATTGGACTGCTGAATTTAAAACATCAACACTTAATCCAACAAATCTGAATTCTCCATTACTGTCATCTAATACTACGGAATCATGGAGTGTAAAGACAACTGTTGCTGCAACTGCAAAGATTAAGATTGGATGGGATACATACAGTTCATTAAATCCAACAATGACTGTAAATGGATTACCAGATATGCGGGTAGCTGAATATAATTCCGGAACAACTTACTGGAGTGAACAAGCACCTGCCACAACAACTGGGAATGCCAGTGTTGGTGATGTTGCAACAACCAATAATGTAAATATTACAACAACTAATAAAGATTACACAACCGCAAGTGTTACTACCACAACTCCTCGTGCATCATTTGGCACAGCCGGACCAGTATGTGGGTCTGCAGGAATACCTGTGAATATCTCAGCTTTTATAGCAATAACACCTAATTATACACTTACTTATACGGTAGATGGAATTAACCCCACAAGTGTTGTATTCAGTACTTTGCCTTATACATTACCAACACCTGTAGATGGCACTTATCAACTCACAGCATTTAAATACAATAATAGTACTATATCAGGCCTGGTAGATCCAACACCAGTTGTAGTATTGATTCCACCACCTACTGCTTCAGCCGGACCCGGTCAATCCTTATGTGGTTTTTCAGGTACTACACTGGCAGGAAATAATCCTGGATCTTTTTCAGGATTATGGACCAAAGTAAGTGGATTCGGTGGTGCTTTTATTTCAAATACTACTTATAATACTGTTTTCAATGGCACTCTCGGTAATACGTATACTTTACGCTGGACGGTAAGTAATGGGGCTTGTTCTTCATTTGATGATGTTGTAATTTCATTCCCTGTTATTGCAGCGGTGCCTTCTGCATTTACATCCGCTCCAACTCCTGTATGTAAGGGTTCTGTCGGAAATATATATACCGTACCGTTAGATGCTTCTGTATTATCTTATAGCTGGAGCTATTCAGGAATTGGTGCTACCATTACACCTAATCTTGCCGGTAATTCAGCAAGTGTTGATTATGATTTGTTAACGGCAACACCGGGAATATTAGGAGTCACAGCAACAAATGGTTGTGGGCCAAGTGCGCCAAGGACAGTTGCAGTAACGTTTAATCCTGCTACTACGATATCATTGACATCTGCAGGAGGTACTAATACACAGACACTTTGCATTAATACACCTCTAATAAACATAACATATGCTATTGGTGGTGGTGGTACTGGAGCGGGAGTAACAGGGTTACCAACCGGTGTCGTTGGAAATTATTCAGGTGGTGTTTTCACTATCAGCGGAACGCCAACGGTTTCTGGTACTTTTAATTACACTGTAACACCAACAGGAACTTGTATTCCTCCACCTGCAACAGGAACTATAACAGTCAATCCTGTTACGACAATTACATTGACTTCAGCATTTTCCACAACCGGACAATCGATATGCATTAATACACCACTTACGAATATAGTCTATTCTATAACAGGTGCGACAGGAGCAACTGTGACTGGTTTGCCAACGGGAGTATCTAGTATTTATTCATCCGGGACGCTTACAATCTTAGGAACTCCAACGACAGCCGTTGGCAGTCCATTTAACTATTCTGTAACCCCAACAGGAGGATGCACTTCACCTACTGAACTGGGTACTATTACAGTTATCCCAGATGCAACAATATCAAGGAGTTCCGCAGCTGGTACTGACGCACAATCACTGTGTGTTGGTACTTTACTTACGAACATTACCTATACTATAACGAATTCTCCTGGAGCTACAGTAACCGGATTGCCAACAGGCGTGACTGGAGCATATGCAGCAGGTATTTTTACCATATCGGGAACACCGAGTGTTTCAGGAATATTTAATTATACAGTTACTCCAACAGGAGGTTGTGTATCACCTACTGCTAATGGTAGTATAACTGTGAATGCTTATCCTCTAACACCATCTATTACTCCATCAGGACCTACAACTTTTTGTTTTGGAGGAAGTGTAGACCTGGTCTCAACCGCAGGTGCTAGTTATCTATGGTCAACTGGGGCAACCACACAAACTATAACTGTAAATTCTTCAGGAAGCTATTCAGTTCAGATAACAAATGCTGGTTGTCAGAGTCTTGCTTCTATTCCTACAGTTGTGACTGTTAATTCACTTCCTGCAGCACCGACCATTACGGCTGGAGGTTCCATTTCCTTCTGTTTAGGAGGAAGTGTTACTTTGACATCAAGTGCAGGTTCAACATATTTATGGTCGACAGGTGAAAACACACCGAGTATATCAGTCACTACATCAGGTAGCTATACTGTAAGAGTTATAGATGTGAATGGTTGTCAGAGTCCGGCTTCAGCTCCGACTGTTGTTACAGTTAATGCCTTACCTGGAATTCCAACTATTACTCCAGGCGGACCGACTACTTTCTGTGCAGGAGGTAGTGTTAATTTGACATCCAGTGCAGGATCAGGATATCTATGGTCAACAGGTGCAACAACAGCGAGCATAAATGCTACATTGGCTGGAAGTTATACAGTCCAGGTATCTAATGTTGCCGGTTGTTTAAGTGCTTCTTCGTTACCCACCACAGTTACAGTAAATTCTTTGCCAGCTGTACCAGTAGCTGGAGTAAATACCTTTCCTTATGACGGGTTGTTAAAGACTGCTTCAGCGACAGCAGGTGCAGGTGAAACTGTTGACTGGTATGCAGCAGCTGCCGGAGGAGTGCCGATAGCTGCTCCTTCAAGTATCAATGTTGGTACTTATACAGGTTATGCAGAAGCTAGAAATACTACAACAGGGTGTGTTAGTGCTACACGCACATTAGTGACCCTTACAATTAATAAAGCCCCGCTCACCATCACGGCAAGTAACCAGACTAAGGTTTACGGCACGACATTTACCTTTGCAGGGACAGAATTTAGCACATCAGGACTTGTAGGTACCGATGCAGTAACCTCCGCCACGATAACTAGTGCCGGATCCGTTGCAACAGCGACAGTAGGCGGGTCCCCATATAGTATCATACCGAGTGCAGCAGCAGGTAGCGGCCTGGCTAACTATACCATCAGCTATGTGAATGGTTCGCTGACAGTAACCCCTGCAGCACTTACCATCACGGCAGATGATAAGACCAAGGTCTATGGTGCAGCGTTACCGGCCCTTACCGTTACCTATGCAGGCTTTGTCAATAGCGATACACCGGCTAGCATGACCACGCCTCCGACGATAAGTACGACAGCTACGGCATCAAGCGCAGTAGGAACCTATCCGATCACAGCCGCAGGCGCAGTCAATACGAACTATACAATTACTTATGTAGCAGGCACGCTGACAGTAACCCCTGCAGCACTTACCATCACGGCAGATAATAAGACCAAGGTCTATGGTGCAGCGTTACCGGCCCTTACCGTTACCTATGCAGGCTTTGTCAATAGCGATACACCAGCTAGCATGACCACGCCTCCGACGATAAGTACGACAGCTACGGCATCAAGCGCAGTAGGAACCTATCCGATCACAGCCGCAGGCGCAGTCAATACGAACTATACAATTACTTATGTAGCAGGCACGCTGACAGTAACCCCTGCAGCACTTACCATCACGGCAGATGATAAGACCAAGGTCTATGGTGCAGCGTTACCGGCCCTTACCGTTACCTATGCAGGCTTTGTCAATAGCGATACACCGGCTAGCATGACCACGCCTCCGACGATAAGTACGACAGCTACGGCATCAAGCGCAGTAGGAACCTATCCGATCACAGCCTCAGGCGCAGTCAATACGAACTATACAATTACTTATGTAGCAGGCACGCTGACAGTAACCCCTGCAGCACTTACCATCACGGCAGATAATAAGTCCAAGGTCTATGGTGCAGCGTTACCGGCCCTTACCGTTACCTATGCAGGCTTTGTCAATAGCGATACACCGGCTAGCATGACCACGCCTCCGACGATAAGTACGACAGCTACGGCATCAAGCGCAGTAGGAACCTATCCGATCACAGCCGCAGGCGCAGTCAATACGAACTATACAATTACTTATGTAGCAGGCACGCTGACAGTAACCCCTGCAGCACTTACCATCACGGCAGATGATAAGTCCAAGGTCTATGGTGCAGCGTTACCGGCCCTTACCGTTACCTATGCAGGCTTTGTCAATAGCGATACACCGGCTAGCATGACCACGCCTCCGACGATAAGTACGACAGCTACGGCATCAAGCGCAGTAGGAACCTATCCGATCACAGCCGCAGGCGCAGTCAATACGAACTATACAATTACTTATGTAGCAGGCACGCTGACAGTAACCCCTGCAGCACTTACCATCACGGCAGATGATAAGACCAAGGTCTATGGTGCAGCGTTACCGGCCCTTACCGTTACCTATGCAGGCTTTGTCAATAGCGATACACCGGCTAGCATGACCACGCCTCCGACGATAAGTACGACAGCTACGGCATCAAGCGCAGTAGGAACCTATCCGATCACAGCCTCAGGCGCAGTCAATACGAACTATACAATTACTTATGTAGCAGGCACGCTGACAGTAACCCCTGCAGCACTTACCATCACGGCAGATAATAAGACCAAGGTCTATGGTGCAGCGTTACCGGCCCTTACCGTTACCTATGCAGGCTTTGTCAATAGCGATACACCGGCTAGCATGACCACGCCTCCGACGATAAGTACGACAGCTACGGCATCAAGCGCAGTAGGAACCTATCCGATCACAGCCGCAGGCGCAGTCAATACGAACTATACAATTACTTATGTAGCAGGCACGCTGACAGTAACCCCTGCAGCACTTACCATCACGGCAGATAATAAGTCCAAGGTCTATGGTGCAGCGTTACCGGCCCTTACCGTTACCTATGCAGGCTTTGTCAATAGCGATACACCGGCTAGCATGACCACGCCTCCGACGATAAGTACGACAGCTACGGCATCAAGCGCAGTAGGAACCTATCCGATCACAGCCGCAGGCGCAGTCAATACGAACTATACAATTACTTATGTAGCAGGCACGCTGACAGTAACCCCTGCAGCACTTACCATCACGGCAGATGATAAGACCAAGGTCTATGGTGCAGCGTTACCGGCCCTTACCGTTACCTATGCAGGCTTTGTCAATAGCGATACACCGGCTAGCATGACCACGCCTCCGACGATAAGTACGACAGCTACGGCATCAAGCGCAGTAGGAACCTATCCGATCACAGCCGCAGGCGCAGTCAATACGAACTATACAATTACTTATGTAGCAGGCACGCTGACAGTAACCCCTGCAGCACTTACCATCACGGCAGATAATAAGACCAAGGTCTATGGTGCAGCGTTACCGGCCCTTACCGTTACCTATGCAGGCTTTGTCAATAGCGATACACCGGCTAGCATGACCACGCCTCCGACGATAAGTACGACAGCTACGGCATCAAGCGCAGTAGGAACCTATCCGATCACAGCCGCAGGCGCAGTCAATACGAACTATACAATTACTTATGTAGCAGGCACGCTGACAGTAACCCCTGCAGCACTTACCATCACGGCAGATGATAAGTCCAAGGTCTATGGTGCAGCGTTACCGGCCCTTACCGTTACCTATGCAGGCTTTGTCAATAGCGATACACCGGCTAGCATGACCACGCCTCCGACGATAAGTACGACAGCTACGGCATCAAGCGCAGTAGGAACCTATCCGATCACAGCCGCAGGCGCAGTCAATACGAACTATACAATTACTTATGTAGCAGGCACGCTGACAGTAACCCCTGCAGCACTTACCATCACGGCAGATGATAAGTCCAAGGTCTATGGTGCAGCGTTACCGGCCCTTACCGTTACCTATGCAGGCTTTGTCAATAGCGATACACCGGCTAGCATGACCACGCCTCCGACGATAAGTACGACAGCTACGGCATCAAGCGCAGTAGGAACCTATCCGATCACAGCCTCAGGCGCAGTCAATACGAACTATACAATTACTTATGTAGCAGGCACGCTGACAGTAACCCCTGCAGCACTTACCATCACGGCAGATGATAAGTCCAAGGTCTATGGTGCAGCGTTACCGGCCCTTACCGTTACCTATGCAGGCTTTGTCAATAGCGATACACCGGCTAGCATGACCACGCCTCCGACGATAAGTACGACAGCTACGGCATCAAGCGCAGTAGGAACCTATCCGATCACAGCCGCAGGCGCAGTCAATACGAACTATACAATTACTTATGTAGCAGGCACGCTGACAGTAACCCCTGCAGCACTTACCATCACGGCAGATGATAAGTCCAAGGTCTATGGTGCAGCGTTACCGGCCCTTACCGTTACCTATGCAGGCTTTGTCAATAGCGATACACCGGCTAGCATGACCACGCCTCCGACGATAAGTACGACAGCTACGGCATCAAGCGCAGTAGGAACCTATCCGATCACAGCCGCAGGCGCAGTCAATACGAACTATACAATTACTTATGTAGCAGGCACGCTGACAGTAACCCCTGCAGCACTTACCATCACGGCAGATAATAAGACCAAGGTCTATGGTGCAGCGTTACCGGCCCTTACCGTTACCTATGCAGGCTTTGTCAATAGCGATACACCGGCTAGCATGACCACGCCTCCGACGATAAGTACGACAGCTACGGCATCAAGCGCAGTAGGAACCTATCCGATCACAGCCGCAGGCGCAGTCAATACGAACTATACAATTACTTATGTAGCAGGCACGCTGACAGTAACCCCTGCAGCACTTACCATCACGGCAGATAATAAGACCAAGGTCTATGGTGCAGCGTTACCGGCCCTTACCGTTACCTATGCAGGCTTTGTCAATAGCGATACACCGGCTAGCATGACCACGCCTCCGACGATAAGTACGACAGCTACGGCATCAAGCGCAGTAGGAACCTATCCGATCACAGCCTCAGGCGCAGTCAATACGAACTATACAATTACTTATGTAGCAGGCACGCTGACAGTAACCCCTGCAGCACTTACCATCACGGCAGATAATAAGACCAAGGTCTATGGTGCAGCGTTACCGGCCCTTACCGTTACCTATACAGGCTTTGTCAATAGCGATACACCGGCTAGCATGACCACGCCTCCGACGATAAGTACGACAGCTACGGCATCAAGCGCAGTAGGAACCTATCCGATCACAGCCGCAGGCGCAGTCAATACGAACTATACAATTACTTATGTAGCAGGCACGCTGACAGTAACCCCTGCAGCACTTACCATCACGGCAGATAATAAGTCCAAGGTCTATGGTGCAGCGTTACCGGCCCTTACCGTTACCTATGCAGGCTTTGTCAATAGCGATACACCGGCTAGCATGACCACGCCTCCGACGATAAGTACGACAGCTACGGCATCAAGCGCAGTAGGAACCTATCCGATCACAGCCGCAGGCGCAGTCAATACGAACTATACAATTACTTATGTAGCAGGCACGCTGACAGTAACCCCTGCAGCACTTACCATCACGGCAGATGATAAGTCCAAGGTCTATGGTGCAGCGTTACCGGCCCTTACCGTTACCTATACAGGCTTTGTCAATAGCGATACACCGGCTAGCATGACCACGCCTCCGACGATAAGTACGACAGCTACGGCATCAAGCGCAGTAGGAACCTATCCGATCACAGCCGCAGGCGCAGTCAATACGAACTATACAATTACTTATGTAGCAGGCACGCTGACAGTAACCCCTGCAGCACTTACCATCACGGCAGATGATAAGTCCAAGGTCTATGGTGCAGCGTTACCGGCCCTTACCGTTACCTATGCAGGCTTTGTCAATAGCGATACACCGGCTAGCATGACCACGCCTCCGACGATAAGTACGACAGCTACGGCATCAAGCGCAGTAGGAACCTATCCGATCACAGCCGCAGGCGCAGTCAATACGAACTATACAATTACTTATGTAGCAGGCACGCTGACAGTAACCCCTGCAGCACTTACCATCACGGCAGATGATAAGACCAAGGTCTATGGTGCAGCGTTACCGGCCCTTACCGTTACCTATGCAGGCTTTGTCAATAGCGATACACCGGCTAGCATGACCACGCCTCCGACGATAAGTACGACAGCTACGGCATCAAGCGCAGTAGGAACCTATCCGATCACAGCCTCAGGCGCAGTCAATACGAACTATACAATTACTTATGTAGCAGGCACGCTGACAGTAACCCCTGCAGCACTTACCATCACGGCAGATAATAAGACCAAGGTCTATGGTGCAGCGTTACCGGCCCTTACCGTTACCTATGCAGGCTTTGTCAATAGCGATACACCGGCTAGCATGACCACGCCTCCGACGATAAGTACGACAGCTACGGCATCAAGCGCAGTAGGAACCTATCCGATCACAGCCGCAGGCGCAGTCAATACGAACTATACAATTACTTATGTAGCAGGCACGCTGACAGTAACCCCTGCAGCACTTACCATCACGGCAGATGATAAGACCAAGGTCTATGGTGCAGCGTTACCGGCCCTTACCGTTACCTATGCAGGCTTTGTCAATAGCGATACACCGGCTAGCATGACCACGCCTCCGACGATAAGTACGACAGCTACGGCATCAAGCGCAGTAGGAACCTATCCGATCACAGCCGCAGGCGCAGTCAATACGAACTATACAATTACTTATGTAGCAGGCACGCTGACAGTAACCCCTGCAGCACTTACCATCACGGCAGATGATAAGTCCAAGGTCTATGGTGCAGCGTTACCGGCCCTTACCGTTACCTATGCAGGCTTTGTCAATAGCGATACACC
This sequence comes from uncultured Bacteroidales bacterium, assembly GCA_963809855.1. Lineage (GTDB taxonomy): Bacteria > Bacteroidota > Bacteroidia > Bacteroidales > VadinHA17 > LD21. The sequence continues at coordinate 4,380,348 of CAWELF010000001.1, forward strand.
GGCTAGCATGACCACGCCTCCGACGATAAGTACGACAGCTACGGCATCAAGCGCAGTAGGAACCTATCCGATCACAGCCTCAGGCGCAGTCAATACGAACTATACAATTACTTATGTAGCAGGCACGCTGACAGTAACCCCTGCAGCACTTACCATCACGGCAGATGATAAGTCCAAGGTCTATGGTGCAGCGTTACCGGCCCTTACCGTTACCTATGCAGGCTTTGTCAATAGCGATACACCGGCTAGCATGACCACGCCTCCGACGATAAGTACGACAGCTACGGCATCAAGCGCAGTAGGAACCTATCCGATCACAGCCGCAGGCGCAGTCAATACGAACTATACAATTACTTATGTAGCAGGCACGCTGACAGTAACCCCTGCAGCACTTACCATCACGGCAGATGATAAGACCAAGGTCTATGGTGCAGCGTTACCGGCCCTTACCGTTACCTATGCAGGCTTTGTCAATAGCGATACACCGGCTAGCATGACCACGCCTCCGACGATAAGTACGACAGCTACGGCATCAAGCGCAGTAGGAACCTATCCGATCACAGCCGCAGGCGCAGTCAATACGAACTATACAATTACTTATGTAGCAGGCACGCTGACAGTAACCCCTGCAGCACTTACCATCACGGCAGATAATAAGTCCAAGGTCTATGGTGCAGCGTTACCGGCCCTTACCGTTACCTATGCAGGCTTTGTCAATAGCGATACACCGGCTAGCATGACCACGCCTCCGACGATAAGTACGACAGCTACGGCATCAAGCGCAGTAGGAACCTATCCGATCACAGCCGCAGGCGCAGTCAATACGAACTATACAATTACTTATGTAGCAGGCACGCTGACAGTAACCCCTGCAGCACTTACCATCACGGCAGATGATAAGTCCAAGGTCTATGGTGCAGCGTTACCGGCCCTTACCGTTACCTATGCAGGCTTTGTCAATAGCGATACACCGGCTAGCATGACCACGCCTCCGACGATAAGTACGACAGCTACGGCATCAAGCGCAGTAGGAACCTATCCGATCACAGCCGCAGGCGCAGTCAATACGAACTATACAATTACTTATGTAGCAGGCACGCTGACAGTAACCCCTGCAGCACTTACCATCACGGCAGATGATAAGACCAAGGTCTATGGTGCAGCGTTACCGGCCCTTACCGTTACCTATGCAGGCTTTGTCAATAGCGATACACCGGCTAGCATGACCACGCCTCCGACGATAAGTACGACAGCTACGGCATCAAGCGCAGTAGGAACCTATCCGATCACAGCCGCAGGCGCAGTCAATACGAACTATACAATTACTTATGTAGCAGGCACGCTGACAGTAACCCCTGCAGCACTTACCATCACGGCAGATGATAAGTCCAAGGTCTATGGTGCAGCGTTACCGGCCCTTACCGTTACCTATGCAGGCTTTGTCAATAGCGATACACCGGCTAGCATGACCACGCCTCCGACGATAAGTACGACAGCTACGGCATCAAGCGCAGTAGGAACCTATCCGATCACAGCCGCAGGCGCAGTCAATACGAACTATACAATTACTTATGTAGCAGGCACGCTGACAGTAACCCCTGCAGCACTTACCATCACGGCAGATGATAAGACCAAGGTCTATGGTGCAGCGTTACCGGCCCTTACCGTTACCTATGCAGGCTTTGTCAATAGCGATACACCGGCTAGCATGACCACGCCTCCGACGATAAGTACGACAGCTACGGCATCAAGCGCAGTAGGAACCTATCCGATCACAGCCGCAGGCGCAGTCAATACGAACTATACAATTACTTATGTAGCAGGCACGCTGACAGTAACCCCTGCAGCACTTACCATCACGGCAGATAATAAGACCAAGGTCTATGGTGCAGCGTTACCGGCCCTTACCGTTACCTATGCAGGCTTTGTCAATAGCGATACACCGGCTAGCATGACCACGCCTCCGACGATAAGTACGACAGCTACGGCATCAAGCGCAGTAGGAACCTATCCGATCACAGCCGCAGGCGCAGTCAATACGAACTATACAATTACTTATGTAGCAGGCACGCTGACAGTAACCCCTGCAGCACTTACCATCACGGCAGATGATAAGTCCAAGGTCTATGGTGCAGCGTTACCGGCCCTTACCGTTACCTATGCAGGCTTTGTCAATAGCGATACACCGGCTAGCATGACCACGCCTCCGACGATAAGTACGACAGCTACGGCATCAAGCGCAGTAGGAACCTATCCGATCACAGCCGCAGGCGCAGTCAATACGAACTATACAATTACTTATGTAGCAGGCACGCTGACAGTAACCCCTGCAGCACTTACCATCACGGCAGATGATAAGACCAAGGTCTATGGTGCAGCGTTACCGGCCCTTACCGTTACCTATGCAGGCTTTGTCAATAGCGATACACCGGCTAGCATGACCACGCCTCCGACGATAAGTACGACAGCTACGGCATCAAGCGCAGTAGGAACCTATCCGATCACAGCCGCAGGCGCAGTCAATACGAACTATACAATTACTTATGTAGCAGGCACGCTGACAGTAACCCCTGCAGCACTTACCATCACGGCAGATGATAAGACCAAGGTCTATGGTGCAGCGTTACCGGCCCTTACCGTTACCTATGCAGGCTTTGTCAATAGCGATACACCGGCTAGCATGACCACGCCTCCGACGATAAGTACGACAGCTACGGCATCAAGCGCAGTAGGAACCTATCCGATCACAGCCTCAGGCGCAGTCAATACGAACTATACAATTACTTATGTAGCAGGCACGCTGACAGTAACCCCTGCAGCACTTACCATCACGGCAGATGATAAGTCCAAGGTCTATGGTGCAGCGTTACCGGCCCTTACCGTTACCTATGCAGGCTTTGTCAATAGCGATACACCGGCTAGCATGACCACGCCTCCGACGATAAGTACGACAGCTACGGCATCAAGCGCAGTAGGAACCTATCCGATCACAGCCGCAGGCGCAGTCAATACGAACTATACAATTACTTATGTAGCAGGCACGCTGACAGTAACCCCTGCAGCACTTACCATCACGGCAGATGATAAGACCAAGGTCTATGGTGCAGCGTTACCGGCCCTTACCGTTACCTATGCAGGCTTTGTCAATAGCGATACACCGGCTAGCATGACCACGCCTCCGACGATAAGTACGACAGCTACGGCATCAAGCGCAGTAGGAACCTATCCGATCACAGCCTCAGGCGCAGTCAATACGAACTATACAATTACTTATGTAGCAGGCACGCTGACAGTAACCCCTGCAGCACTTACCATCACGGCAGATGATAAGTCCAAGGTCTATGGTGCAGCGTTACCGGCCCTTACCGTTACCTATGCAGGCTTTGTCAATAGCGATACACCGGCTAGCATGACCACGCCTCCGACGATAAGTACGACAGCTACGGCATCAAGCGCAGTAGGAACCTATC